>CANMCO010000067.1 GCA_947496355.1 uncultured Aquimarina sp. | reverse complement strand
AATACCGATAATATCTATGAAGTGACCCTCACGGCTACAGATGCGGATAGTAACAACGCTTCCGTGAGTTGGACAGTAACCGTTAATGATGTCACCGAAACGGTCAACTTCACCATCACTGGCATCACAAATGGAAGCATTGATGAAAACGTGGCGTACACTTCAGCAGCTCCGGTCCTAAGTGGAGATGCCCCGATCGGAACGGTTACCTA
>CANMCO010000066.1 GCA_947496355.1 uncultured Aquimarina sp. | reverse complement strand
GTCAGTGTCGTATTACCCGTATTTTCTATCGTATATGTATAAGTAATCATATCGCCTACATCTGCAACACTAGCATCTAATCCGCCAGTGATATCCAACACACTTGTCTTGGTAGTGGTCAACTCCGAAGAAGCGGGAATCAACGTTACTGTAGGATCATTGTCTGTACCATCAGCCGGTAAACTTCCATCCAGGTTAGGCGTCTCTACCGT
>CANMCO010000065.1 GCA_947496355.1 uncultured Aquimarina sp. | reverse complement strand
TTAGGGTTGATTTTTCGACTTTTTAGGGTTCGATTCCCTTTGTAATTACCAGAGTAGATTAGCTATTAATAGTGGTTGGATTTACTGTAAAAGTTCATTGATATATTGATTGACAGCGCGTATATGACTAGAGATAGTTTATACAAAGAATAAAGACTAGAAACATCAAAGAGATACGATTATAATTCCGTTGTATTATTTTTAAAACATATTTAAGAATACA
>CANMCO010000064.1 GCA_947496355.1 uncultured Aquimarina sp. | reverse complement strand
CACTTGATATGTAATGTTGGATAAATCGGCATCTGTAGATGCACCCGTGGTATTGCCATCTCTATCATAAGCAAAATCCACAGACCTTGATTGATTAATAATTATGGTAGTTACCTGATCCGTTTTCTCATCGTAGGTATAATCAGATTCTTTATCGCCTCTTGAAAGGCTTAGAATATTTCCGTTTTCATCGTATGTCAAAGGGGATTCCACGCCCAAGCTCAAA
>CANMCO010000063.1 GCA_947496355.1 uncultured Aquimarina sp. | reverse complement strand
CACTTGATATGTAATGTTGGATAAATCGGCATCTGTAGATGCACCCGTGGTATTGCCATCTCTATCATAAGCAAAATGCCCAGATGTTGTTCCATCAGTAAGTATCAAAGTTACCTGATCCGTTTTCTCATCGTAGGTATAATCAGATACTTTATCGCCTCTTGAAAGGCTTAGAATATTTCCGTTTTCATCGTATGTCAAAGGGGATTCCACGCCCAAGCTCAAA
>CANMCO010000062.1 GCA_947496355.1 uncultured Aquimarina sp. | reverse complement strand
TCTTGGATAGTAAGACCTTTATATGTTAAATCTGATGGCGTAATACAATGTTCTTCTTGCTCTGATAACTGTAGTATCAACTCTTCTAAATGTTTGTTATATGATGCACTCAACCTCTTGATGGTATCTGACTCATACACTTCATCACAATAACGTATAGAAATATTTAAACGACCTCCCATCATAATACCTGAGATATCTAAAAGAGTATCCTGACTATTCTCCTTGGCAACACTAGCACCAATATG
>CANMCO010000061.1 GCA_947496355.1 uncultured Aquimarina sp. | reverse complement strand
AGAATCTGTAATGATTAAGTTGGTTCCGTCTTCTGTAAAAGTAGCGTTTGTGGTATTGGTATCGATATCTGATAACAGGATATTCACGGTACTTCCATCAGAATCTGTGATGATTAAGTTGGTTCCATCTTCTGTTACCGAAGCGTTTGTTGTGTTGGTATCAATATCTGATAACAAGATATTCACAGTACTTCCATCAGAATCTGTAATGATCAAGTTGGTTCCATCTTCTGTTACCGAAGCATTTGTAGTATT
>CANMCO010000060.1 GCA_947496355.1 uncultured Aquimarina sp. | reverse complement strand
AAGATATATTGCCAGGCCATAGTTTGCAAGAAGGCCTGCTGCCCGACAATATTTTCCTTTTGTCTAACTCGAAACCTAAAAATGAATAAAGTATAAACTTTCTAACTTAAAAAATAAGATGTCAGATAGAATTACGGAAAACGGCACTCCTTTGGATACAGCTTCGGAGACTCCTGCCATACGGGATTTTCAAATAGACCCCAACGGATTGGGGGATATTTCAGAAAGTTTAAACCTTTTTAGGGGGGATATCAA
>CANMCO010000059.1 GCA_947496355.1 uncultured Aquimarina sp. | reverse complement strand
CGATCTTCTACTATTCTTTCCCCTGCACTGTACCCCCCAATCCCCCCTTTTCTTTTAAAATTGTGGATGAATACTGCCATTTGTCTCAAGATCTAGTTACGCCAAGCTTAAAAAAGCACCGACTCGGTGCCACTTTTTCAAGTTGATAACGGACTAGCCTTATTTTAACTTGCTATTTCTAGCTCTAAAACTCGGAGAAGCCATGCGGTGTTTCGTCCTTTCCGTATTTTATATAAAACTCTGGACCATCGATCGTA
>CANMCO010000058.1 GCA_947496355.1 uncultured Aquimarina sp. | reverse complement strand
ACAGAAGACGGAACCAACTTAATCATTACAGATTCCGATGGAAGTACCGTGAATATCTTGTTATCAGATATCGATACCAATACCACGAACGCTACTTTTACAGAAGATGGAACAAATTTGATTATTACAGATTCTGACGGTAGTACTGTGTCTATTTCGTTAGCTGATATCGCAGCGGAAACTGATACTAATACTACAAATGCTTCGGTAACAGAAGATGGAACCAACTTGATCATTACAGATTCTGATGGAAGTACTGTGAATAT
>CANMCO010000057.1 GCA_947496355.1 uncultured Aquimarina sp. | reverse complement strand
AAGGTGGTGGTGTCCAAGGCCATGGAGGCCAGACTGCCACAGTTATCAAAGGAGCCGTTGTCAATATCTTGAGGAGCAAGGGTCACTTGGCCATCGCTGTCCAACTGTACGGTAATGTCCTTGGTCAGCACCGTTGGGGCCGTGCTGTCCTCCACCGTTACCAGGGCAAGGGCCTGGGCGGTATGGTCACCATCGGAGGCTATCAAGGTCACGGCCACGGGGCCTCCCGTATCACTGCAACCCAGTACCATTTCGGTGGCGCCCCCCTCAAAGGTGAGCTCCAGACTGCCACCACAGTCGCTGTACGAACCGT
>CANMCO010000056.1 GCA_947496355.1 uncultured Aquimarina sp. | reverse complement strand
AGGGACTTTGAAAATGCTCAGGACGCCAATACCGATAATATCTATGAAGTGACCCTCACGGCTACAGATGCGGATAGGAACAACGCTTCGGTGAGCTGGACAGTAACCGTACTCGATGTTGACGAAGTGGTGTTGAGCAATGAGACGGACATCCTGACCTTCACACTTGCCGAGCAAATCAGAGTTGCCACCATTAGCACAGCAAACCACACGGTGGCTATCGAGGTGGCGTTTGGCACGGAATTGAACGGATTGATCCCGACCATCACTTTATCCACAGGAGCCAGCATCGATCCGGCCAGTGGCGTGGCACGGGACTT
>CANMCO010000055.1 GCA_947496355.1 uncultured Aquimarina sp. | reverse complement strand
TTACCGATTCTGACGGTAGTACTGTGGCTATTTCACTAGCGGATATCGCAGCGGAAACTGATACCAATACTACAAACACAACCTTTACCGAAGATGGAACGAATTTAATTATCACAGATTCCGATGGTAGTACCGTGAATATCTTGTTATCAGATATTGATACTAATACCACAAACGCAACCTTTACCGAAGATGGAACCAACTTAATTATCACAGATTCTGACGGTAGTACCGTAGCAATTTCATTAGCGGATATCGCAGCGGAAACTGATACCAATACTACAAATGCTTCGGTAACAGAAGACGGAACCAACTTAATCATT
>CANMCO010000054.1 GCA_947496355.1 uncultured Aquimarina sp. | reverse complement strand
GAGCAAGAAGAACATTGTATTACGCCATCAGATTTAACATATAAAGGTCTTACTATCCAAGAATTGGCAGAGATAAACAAAGATCAAACAATAGAAGATGTATACAAATTATCTCCTTTACAACAAGGTTTATATTATCATTGGTTATCTAGTAGTTCTAGCTTTATGTACTTAGAACAAATTTCTTATCGAATTCTATCAAACGATATTCATATTGATAAATTACATGAGGCTTATGATAAATTAGTTTCTAGATATGCAGTATTAAGAACAAGTTTTACGAATGCATATGCAGGAATACCACTTCAGGTTGTTCATAAAACAATTTCAAGTAATTTTTTCTATGAAAAAGTACCAAATACTTTAGACAAAGATGA
>CANMCO010000053.1 GCA_947496355.1 uncultured Aquimarina sp. | reverse complement strand
AATACCACGAACGCTACTTTTACAGAAGACGGAACGAATTTGATTATTACAGATTCTGACGGTAGTACTGTGGCTATCTCATTAGCTGATATCGCAGCGGAAACTGATACCAATACTACAAACGCAACCTTTACAGAAGATGGAACCAACTTAATCATCACAGATTCTGACGGTAGTACTGTGGCTATTTCATTAGCCGATATCGCAGCGGAAACTGATACCAATACTACAAACGCAACCTTTACCGAAGATGGAACGAATTTAATTATTACAGATTCTGATGGTAGTACAGTGGCTATTTCATTAGCGGATATCGCAGCGGAAACTGATACCAATACTACAAACGCTTCGGTAACAGAAGACGGAACCAACTTAATCATT
>CANMCO010000052.1 GCA_947496355.1 uncultured Aquimarina sp. | reverse complement strand
ATTGATACTTCCGATTTTGTGGATGCGGTAGGAAGTTATACGATCACATATAACGCCAGCAATCCTTCAGAAAATGCAGCTACCGAAGTGACAAGAACGGTGAATGTAATAGACACTACTGCACCGGTGATTACCTTAACAGGTGATAACCCCCAAACGATCGAATTAGGTGCTGGCTATACTGAATTAGGTGCTACTACCGATGATGGAAGCGAAGTAATCATTGATACTTCCGATTTTGTGGATGCGGTAGGAAGTTATACGATCACATATAACGCCAGTGATGCTTCAGAAAATGCAGCTACCGAAGTGACAAGAACGGTGAATGTAATAGACACTACTGCACCGGTGATTACCTTAACAGGTGCTAACCCACAAACGATCGAATTAGGAGCTGGCTATACTGAATTAGGTGCTACT
>CANMCO010000051.1 GCA_947496355.1 uncultured Aquimarina sp. | reverse complement strand
AACGCTACTTTTACCGAAGATGGAACGAATTTAATTATCACAGATTCTGATGGAAGTACTGTGAATATCCTGTTATCAGATATTGATACCAATACTACGAATGCAACCTTTACCGAAGATGGAACGAATTTGATCATTACAGATTCTGATGGAAGTACCGTGAATATCCTGTTATCAGATATTGATACCAATACTACAAACGCTTCGGTAACAGAAGACGGAACCAACTTAATCATTACAGATTCTGATGGAAGTACTGTGAATATCCTGTTATCAGATATTGATACCAATACTACAAATGCTTCAGTAACAGAAGACGGAACCAACTTAATTATCACAGATTCTGATGGAAGTACCGTGAATATCTTGTTATCAGATATTGATACCAACACAACGAACGCAACCTTTACCGAAGATGGAACGAATTTAATTATCACCGATTCTGACGGTAG
>CANMCO010000050.1 GCA_947496355.1 uncultured Aquimarina sp. | reverse complement strand
ATACCCTCTTGGTTGGGGTCTATAATGTAGAAATAGGACCCTACGGGCAAGCGGCGGGTCCTGTTGCCCCGGTTGGGGGTGCCGTCCCAGTCGTTTTGGTAACCGTTGGCCTGGTAGACCAGTCTGCCCAATTGATCGAACACCTGTAAGATGTTGTTGGGGTACTCCTCAATGCCATCTATGACCCATATGTCAGCAATGCCGTCCCCGTTGGGGGAAAAGCCACCTGTGGTCGATACCACAAACTCACACTGGTCAGCTATCTCGTTCCCGTTCATGTCCGCACCCTCTATGGTCACCGTGGCGGTTCCGCTTGCCTGGTTCCCGTCGGTATCGATCACGGTAAGGGTCACGGTATAATTGCCCAGTTCGGGACAGTCAAAGGTGGTGGTGTCCAAGGCCATGGAGGCCAGACTGCCACAGTTATCAAAGGAGCCGTTGTCAATATCTTGAGGAGC
>CANMCO010000049.1 GCA_947496355.1 uncultured Aquimarina sp. | reverse complement strand
GGATCTACCAGATTTGCAGGATTGTTAAGTACATAAGCATAAGGGCTCCCTCCTACTTTTTTGGGGTCTATGGTATAAAAACGTCCTGACTCGGGATCGTACATTCGCGCTGGAAAATTATACAGGCCGGTTTCCTTATCAAACTCTATCGGCAATACTGTCCATCTTAAGTTCAAAGCTACTTCTTCTATAGTAAGCGAAACCCAAGCCAAGTCTCCTAGAGGCCTGAGAGGCTGGGGGGCTAGGGCGTATAATATGAAGGGCACGGGATCCATAACCACGTAATGATGGACTACCGGCAGCACTGCTCTTAACTGTCCCCCACGTATCAACAGCATCCCAAAAAGAAATTTTATTGTTACCCTTGGCACTCGCCCTACCAGCAGCAGCAGCAAGTTCAATACTATTGCCACCGTGAGAAGAACTAACAGAACTACCAGCAGCAGCAAGTTCAATATTATTGTTACCTCCGTGAAAAGAACTAACAGAACTACTCCTAGAAGATTCATTGATG
>CANMCO010000048.1 GCA_947496355.1 uncultured Aquimarina sp. | reverse complement strand
AAATTTTAGTGTTGTTAAATTTTCTCCGCCATTGGACATCCCCGGTCAGTTCCGGGAACGGCAATGCCCCATTTTTTAATATGCTAAAGGCCATTAGCCGAACACGAAATTTAAATCTAAAGCATGGTCCTTAGAAATAAATGTGCCGAACATGACCAAACGAGGGACGAATTGGGGATTAGGGGTCAATGTTCAGTTTACAATTATCGGTTATCAATCTTTGTCTGGCGGTTGAAGGTTGGTGGTTCTCAGTCGTTAGTGATAATTGGTCATTGGTCATTGGTCAAAAAAAACCCAAACCAGTGCTGTTTTACACCAATCCGGGTCATCCCACAATTACAATCAAAAAATATAAGAACGGTCGGTATGGGTCTCTCCTTTCCCGTTTGATTTTTACATCGTTGGTCAATAGTTGATATATATCCAACCTAAAACAGCCTTGATACCCTCTTGGTTGGGGTCTATAATGTAGAAATAGGACCCTACGGGCAAGCGGCGGGTCCTGTTGCCCCGGTTGGG
>CANMCO010000047.1 GCA_947496355.1 uncultured Aquimarina sp. | reverse complement strand
TAAAAAAGTCATTGTTAGTTTATAAAATGGTTATATGTTTGCACCCGCAAAACGGGATATTGTTTTGTTTATGTTCTTTATTTTTTGGATTATGAATTTGTTTAAAAAACTTTTTAGCAACGGTGTTGTCAGAACAAAAAATGGTTGTATGTTTGCACCCGCAAAACGGGATATTGTTTTTGTTAATGTTCGTTGATTTTCTTGATTTTTTTGTGATTAGAAATAATTATAAAAATAATTTCAAAAAAGTTTTGGTGGTTTTAAAAGGGGTTGTATATTTGCACCCGCTTTAATCGACAAGCGAAGTTCATAAGAGATAAGTTATATTGGATTAGGGTTGATTTTTCGACTTTTTAGGGTTCGATTCCCTTTGTAATTACCAGAGTAGATTAGCTATTAATAGTGGTTAGATTTACTGTAAAAGTTCATTGATATATTGATTGACAGCGCGTATATGACTAGAGATAGTTTATACAGAGAATAAAGACTAGAAACATCAAAGAGATACGATTATAATTCCGTTGTATTATTTTTAAAACATATTTAAGAATACA
>CANMCO010000046.1 GCA_947496355.1 uncultured Aquimarina sp. | reverse complement strand
CCTACTTTTTTGGGGTCTATGGTATAAAAACGTCCTGACTCGGGATCGTACATTCGCGCTGGAAAATTATACAGGCCTGTTTCCTTATCAAACTCCTGCCCTGTATAACGATAGAAAATGATATCCGGATGTGTACTCCCCGTCCTGGTAATCGTAATTCCAAATGGCGTATAATCAAAACTTGCCACAACTGCTCCTGTTCCATCTACCACTTTACGAATGTTGCCCAAATAGTCCTTTACCACCACATAACGATTATCATCGTTCACCATACCCGTTAATCCATCTGGTCCATAGATATATTGCGAAGTGCGTTGGGTATCTCCCTCCCTTTCATGCTCAAAAAGACTGTTCGTATTCTCTCCTCGTATATAGAGTTTTGCACTAAGTTCCCGGTTCGAGGCATCTGTGAGCCTTTTAACCGTTCTATCTCCGGAGGAACCATAATCTATAGACAGTTTGGTATTAGGGGTTCCTATTTGGGTATTGGGACCAATATCTATGGAAGTAACCTTTTTGCCAGACACTTGATATGTAATGTTGGATAAATCGGCATCTGTAGATGCACCCGTGGTATTGCCATCTCTATCATAAGCAAAAT
>CANMCO010000045.1 GCA_947496355.1 uncultured Aquimarina sp. | reverse complement strand
GGCCAAAAGAAATGAACCGTTTGTGAAATTAAGTGCATAAAAATTTGGTTTTATCTTAGAATGCTCAGGGTTCGAGAGCCTCACCCTTCGAATCATCATTGTGGGCTGAGGCTCTCGAAGCCCCAAT
Source organism: uncultured Aquimarina sp. (assembly GCA_947496355.1). Classification (GTDB taxonomy): domain Bacteria; phylum Bacteroidota; class Bacteroidia; order Flavobacteriales; family Flavobacteriaceae; genus Aquimarina. The sequence goes on along the minus strand of CANMCO010000045.1, from coordinate 485 downwards.
ATCTCTATAGGCCATTGACAAACCCGGTAACTCATCCAAATCTCCCCGCATCAACGCTTCTTTCTTTGCTCTGGACCAACCTTGTACTTGTTTTTCTCTGTAGAATGCAGTGTCTATGCGATTATACTTCTCGTAGTAAAGTAATTTTACAGGTAATCGTTTCTTAGTATGATTCGCACCTTCCCCATTTTGATGTTGTGCCAATCTCCTTTCAATATTCTTGGTACTACCTGTGTAATAACTCCCATCACTACATAGTAATATATACATATAACCTGTCATGCTTTAATCATTTATATTATGAATAAAGCACAATGATACATCACAGTAGTTTCATTTTCCGGGACTGGGAGAATGTGAGGACTGAGGCTCCCAAAATAAAGTTGAGGGCTGAGGCTCTCGAAGCCCGAATATGGTAGTTTCGACTACACTATTAGATTAGATGTTTTAATTTAGGAATGTATAATCTGTAGAATTATCTGAAC
>CANMCO010000044.1 GCA_947496355.1 uncultured Aquimarina sp. | reverse complement strand
TATTTACCCCTTACATACATATCCTCTTTAGCGATGAGCATAATGTATTGCAATGGACTGTCATAACGAATCAATTCGTCAACCCCTTTATGCAACAATTCCGGATGTTCCCTAAAGTTCTGCTGTATAAGCGGATGCTCATGTAAGGCTAATAGCGCATTACCAAAGAAGTTCATCATGTTTTGATGACCCGCATAGAACAAAAGAATCAACATAGCAATTAAAAACGTTTCCTGATCGGGTTCATCCACGCTACTTTCTAGTAAAATAGAACAAAGGTCATTCCCTGGTTTTTTACGTTTTATTGAAATCAGTTCCCTTAATTGTTGGATAAATAATGTACCTTCTTTTGTTTGTTGACCTGTTTCTAAATCAATACACCCCAAATACCCCCCATCCATACAGGCTACCAAATCACTGAAACTTTTACGTTGATGTTCCGGAATCCCAATAATTCTACAAATGGCACCAAATGTAAACGGATGTGCAAATTCTTTGATGACATCAATTTCCTGTTTGTTTTTTAAGTTTGATAATAACGCTTCAGCAAGTTGCTTTATAAATGTTTCATCAATTCGTAAGCTTCTTCCCGCTAATTGATGTAGAATCTGTTTTCGATATGGGCGATTGCTCTCGGGAGACAACGCATACAAAGTTGTTGCTATGGCCTTTTCTACAGGGGAAAGGTGGGCAAAAACGCGCTCATCTTGCCTCCAATGCAAACATTTTGAGCCTTGCAACAACTGTTGCGCATTCTCATAATCTAAAATAACCCATTGTCCTGTAGCAATCTGAAA
>CANMCO010000043.1 GCA_947496355.1 uncultured Aquimarina sp. | reverse complement strand
AAGGTGGTGGTGTCCAAGGCCATGGAGGCCAGACTGCCACAGTTATCAAAGGAGCCGTTGTCAATATCTTGAGGAGCAAGGGTCACTTGGCCATCGCTGTCCAACTGTACGGTAATGTCCTTGGTCAGCACCGTTGGGGCCGTGCTGTCCTCCACCGTTACCAGGGCAAGGGCCTGGGCGGTATGAGTACCATCGGAGGCTATCAAGGTCACGGCCACGGGGCCTCCCGTATCACTGCAACCCAGTACCATTTCGGTGGCGCCCCCCTCAAAGGTGAGCTCCAGACTGCCACCACAGTCGCTGTACGAACCGTTGTCCACATCCTCGGGCACGATGGTCACCGAGCCGTTGACACCAAGTGCCACGACAATGTCCTGGGCAAGGGCCACGGGAGCACAGTCCTCTTCCGTGACCGTCACCGTCCATATTTGCTCAGTGATACCATCCTCTGCAGTCACCGTGTAGGTCACCGAATTAGTGAAGTCCCGTGCCACGCCACTGGCCGGATCGATGCTGGCTCCTGTGGATAAAGTGATGGTCGGGATCAATCCGTTCAATTCCGTGCCAAACGCCACCTCGATAGCCACCGTGTGGTTTGCTGTGCTAATGGTGGCAACTCTGGTTTGCCCGGTAAGTGTGAAGGTCAGGATGTCCGTCTCATTGCTCAACACCATTTCGTCAACATCGAGTACGGTCACTGTCCAACTCACCGAAGCGTTGTTACTATCTGCATCTGTAGCCGTGAGGGTCACTTCATAGATATTATCGGTATTGGCGTCCTGAGCATTTTCAAAGTCCCTCCCTTC
>CANMCO010000042.1 GCA_947496355.1 uncultured Aquimarina sp. | reverse complement strand
TTGCCGTTCCCGGAACTGACCGGGGATGTCCAATGGCGGAGAAAATTTAACAACACTAAAATTTGGAGAGAGATGGGAGCAAAATTACTTTCACAATTTTTATGCGCATTATTCTTGGCCCTGCTGGGCACGGCCACCTACGGCCAAATCGGTACTCGTTTTACTACATCGGATGGTATTCTATATAGGATTACAGCTATGGCTCCCAATACCGTAGAAGCAATAGACTATACAGGTGCCGCAACTAGTATAACCATACCCGAAACGGGTGTTTCTGATGGAAATAATACCTATACCGTGACCAGTATCGGGGATTTTGCCTTTAGAGAGAACCAATTGACCAGTGTAATCATTGGCGAGAATGTTGAGACTATTGGGGGTGAAGCTTTTACCGAGAACCCGGCTCTTGCCATAGTGGTGGCAGAGGGCAGTAATCCCCCATCGCTTGATGTAGAAGCCTTTGTTGATGAAGATGGAGTATCTACCCGAAGCCAAATAGACCTGTTCGTACTTTTAGGTACCAAAGCTACTTATGAATCTCATGGGGATTGGGATGGTTTTAAATCCATTAGAGAAACGGTCAACTTCACCATCACTGGTATCATAAATGGGAGCACTGATGAAAACGTGGCGTACACTTCATCAGCTCCGGTTCTAAGTGGAGATGTCCCGATCGGAAGGGTTACCTACACCTTGGGTGGTGCGGACAGGGTGGTTAGCGTCAGTACCCTCCTGCCAGAGGAAAAGCCCACGTTCTATTATTTCAGAAATGAGGAAAGGGTTCCTGTGGAGTTGGAGGCCTACAGGGTCAA
>CANMCO010000041.1 GCA_947496355.1 uncultured Aquimarina sp. | reverse complement strand
AACGTTGTGCATAATTGTAAAAAGTGAATAGTTTACTAACTGAAAGAGGTGGTTTACTCAATTTGACATTTTTAATTGATAAAAAGCATTTAGTTTCGAGTAAACAAATCAAAAAATGAGAAAACTATTAAACCTTCTAATCATATTCTTTACTTTCGGACTTTCCGCACAAGATTTGACGAAATTAAATAAATCTCTAAGCCTAACTGATTCAATATCTAACAAAGAAGAAATTCGAATTTATAAAGGTTTCGGTATAACCAATTTCACCTCAATTTTCAGGATGTATAAAGATAATACTGATGAATGGAATATTGAACATTTTGAACATTATGCAGGTGTAAAAAATAAGTCTAAGCCAGAGATCAAAAAGCAAAAACTGACTTCGAAAGATGAACCTGATTATGTTTGGTTAAACATCTTGAGAACTAATATTCAATTTCTACCAAAAATGTCAGAGATAAAATGGAAAATGAAAAAACGTGGTGAAATCGAGCTGGTTAATAATAAACCCGAATTAAGTTGGAGTCAAATCCAAATTATGGATGGAGTTGGATACGTTGTACAAATTAAAGAAAATGGGAAGTATCATGAAACTTATTATGGTAACCCTGAAAAATATCTTGAACATTATCCTGATGTCGATGAATTGCAATTTTTCTCTGAATTAATTAATTTGATCAGAGCCGAATTTGAGATCTGGAAAAATTAACTATGCACAACACGATATATGTGGTCATAGCAGTAAAGTGATGAATCGAATGGTTATTGTATTTTTGGTAAGACGCAATGCTTGCAGAATGGAAAAGTTAGCAACCAATGCGCAGAAAATGTCGATGGTTTGGTAACATTTTGCTCTGCTACGACACATATATTAAACGTTGTA
>CANMCO010000040.1 GCA_947496355.1 uncultured Aquimarina sp. | reverse complement strand
ACCTCTTACGGCATTTTTAATTGCAGTTGGGGTTTCAGCAGCTTTAGGAGCCGTAGCAGGAGGTATTACCTATGCTGTAACACATCGGGGAAGTTTTGATGTAGGAGAATTTTTTGCTTACGCAGCAGTTGGTCTTGTAGCAGGAGCGGTTGGAGGGGCTGGATATGGAGCATCGGCAATAGCAGCAGGAATTGCTTCAATTGCTACAGGAACTCTTAGAGGCAGTATTGCCCTAGGAACTATATTTGGTACTGTAGAGGGTTCTTTATATCAAATTGGAGTTAATTTGATTGAAGGGGATCCAGTTTTTAAAGGAGTTGGAGCTGCAGCAGGAATAGGTGCAGCAATAGGATTTGGCCTTGGAGGCATAACAGGAGGAATTTCAAGGAAATTAAATGATCAAAGAATACGTAACATCCTCAAGAACAACATGTATGAAGACTTTATGAGTATTGAACTTTCTTCTTTTAGGAGGAGTGCTAAGGAGAGTGTTAAGGAGAGTGTTAAGGAGAGTGTTAAGGAGAGTACTAGGGCGAATTCTAGGGCGAGTACCAATAGTATTTTAACTGTTTCTAGCGGTAGTAGTATGAGCTTTCGACCCAATATAAGTAGTAGTAATACAAGCCCTCTAAGCCTTGGAAGCTCTAGTCGTCCTTCTGCTGGTTCTTTGTCTTTGGGTGGTAGACGCCCTACTACACCAACAAGAAGAGGGAGCGATGACTTTAAGTGGGACAAAAGTGGCAATAAAGTGTTACCACCGAATAACATATGATAGAAACCGAAAATACATTTTCAATGAATATGGAGCATCCATATCCTGCATATAGGCATATGCAAGAGACTTCTCCTGTATTTCAGATTGCTACAGGACAATGGGTTATTTTAGATTATGAGAATGCGCAACAGTTGTTGCAAGGCTCAAAATGTTT
>CANMCO010000039.1 GCA_947496355.1 uncultured Aquimarina sp. | reverse complement strand
AGGTTTCGAGTTAGACAAAAGGAAAATATTGTCGGGCAGCAGGCCTTCTTGCAAACTATGGCCTGGCAATATATCTTCTGGTCTGAGACCAAGTTGACAGCTCAAATAAAAGTCATCGTTGACGATATCGACCTCCCCTCAAATTCATCCTAACCCTAAGAAACTCATGCTGGACAGCAGCAGGAGCAGGGGCAGCAGCAGCAGCAGGAGCAGGGGGTATAGGAGCAGGAGCATGAACAAGGGCACGAGGAATAGGAGGAGAAACAGCAGAGCGCATCACCATACTACCCATACTACCACGACGAGCAACAGCAGAGGAAGCAACATGAGGAACAGCAGAGGGCATACTACCACGACGACCAATAAGAGCAGCAGCAGCAGCAGGAGCAGCAGCAGGGGGTACAAAAGGAGGAGGAACAAGAGGAGCAGCAGCAGCAGGGGGTACAAAAGGAGGAGGAACAAGAGGAGCAGCAGCAGCAGCAAGTTCAATATTATTGTTACCTCCGTGAAAAGAACTAACAGAACTACTCCTAGAAGATTCATTGATGCTAAGCATTCTTCTTAGATCTGATTTCCATGAAACTCCTCCTATTATGCCCCCTATTGCTGCACCTATTCCTGCACCTATTCCTGCTGCAGCTCCAACTCCTTGAAGAACTGGATCCCCTTCAATCAAATTAACTCCAATTTGATATGAAGAACCAGTAACCAAACCATCTACAGCACCAGATATAGCTCCTATGGCAATACTGCCTGTAAGACTTGAAGCAATTCCTGCTCCTATTGCCCATATTCCACCTCCAGCCGCTGCTCCCAACCCTGCTGTTACAAAACTAACTGTTGTGTAAGCAAAAAATTCTCCTACATCAAAACTTCCCCGATGTGTTGCAGCATAGGTAATACCTCCTGCTACGGCTCCTAAAGCTGCTGAAACCCCAAGAAGTATTAAAAATGCCGTAAGAGGT
>CANMCO010000038.1 GCA_947496355.1 uncultured Aquimarina sp. | reverse complement strand
ATACCATTGATTCTTTCAGCAATTGCATTTTGATAAGGGTCATATTTTTCAGTCATACTTGGCATTATAAGATTTTGAGAGAGTAAAGCTTGATAATCATTAGAACAATATTGTAATCCTCTGTCTGAATGATGAATCAGCGGTAACTCTTTATATTTTCTATTCTTCAAGGCCATCTCTAGTGCGTCTGTTGATCCTGCAATGGCAAGACTATCAGATACATTATAGCCTACAATCATTTTAGAATAGGCATCTGTTATTAATGCCAAATAAGATGGATTTGCTCTAGTTCCTACGTAAGTAATATCGCTAACCCATACTTGTTCTGGTCTAGTAATCTCCAAATTACAACCCCTGTTCTTATGTTTTCTAAATCGATGACCAGAGTCTGTTGTTATATGATAAGACCTTTTAGGTTTAATCAACATATAATTTGCTTTAAGAATTCTAAAGAGTTTATCCCTACCAACTTTCAAAGCAGAGAGTTCATCCTTTAGAATATAATACAGTTTTCTAGTACCAAGTTTTGGCATTACATTACGTACCCCTTGTACTAATACAATAACCTGTCTTGCTATAGCTTGCTTGTGTTTTCTAGAGGCAATAGATCGATAATACACCTGTCTATCCAGCCCGAGTAACTTACAGGTAGAAACTATTGTTTCTTTGTGCTCTTCTTTGAAGGATTCAATAACTCGGGCGTGTAATTTTTTCTAATCTCAATATCATATTCCTTCTCAGCAAGATCAACAAGCATATCAAAAATGATCGCTTTCTTATCCGCACGCTCAGCCAAATGCTCTGCTCTTGCCTTTTGTTTTTCAAGGAGTTTTACTTTAGCTTCTAATTCTAGAATCTTTTGTTCAGGTGTCTTTGCCACAGTTACTACAGATAGATTATCCCAATCAAAGGTACCATATTTTCTTAACCATTGCGTAATTGTAGACCTAGCCTGAATGCCGTATTTAT
>CANMCO010000037.1 GCA_947496355.1 uncultured Aquimarina sp. | reverse complement strand
TTCGCAATATCTTCAAAACCTGAAACCAAATCACTAACAAAATAATCTACATCTGTAGCATTATTGTCTGAAACTAATTCTTGACTCTCTTTCTCTGAGAGGTAATTTAAGGTTGTAAGTTTTTGATTAGAGTTATTTATGAACTGCTCGATCATAATTTGCATATGCTCAACAATTCTACGAATGCCTTCCTCACTATACTTCAAAGTATTATAGCGAATTTTGATTCTTAATGAATCAGGATTAGGTAGTATTACAATATTAAAATCATAATTTGATTGATCAAAAAAGTCTACTGCTTCTATTGTAGAGTCCTGTATGCTCTGCCCAGAATTAACATCGTTTTTAATAACTTCTTGAACAGGATAGTTTTCAAAAATCATGATATGATTAATTAAACTCATACCTAACTCACTTTCAGATTGGATGCTTCCTAGGCTTAGATAATGATGCGAATTTCCTTCAATACCTCTTTTATGTATTTTCTCAAGTAAGCTTAAGGGTGTTTCATCTCTAGAAGTAATTCTTACAGGAATAGTATTACTAAACATTCCTATCATAGTTTCAACCCCTCTTAAATCACCAGGCCTACCTGATACTATGGTTCCAAAAACTACATCTTCTTTATCATTATATCTAGAGAGCAAATACCCCCAAACACCTTGGATAAAGGTATTAACAGTAACTCCTGTTTGACTACATAATTTTGATATTTGATCATAAACATCAGGTTCTATTACCAACTCCTCCTTATTCTCTATATATGATCTACTTTCTGTTGGAATGGAATAAGGAATTTTAACTGCTGTATCATACCCTTCCAAATAGCTTTTCCAGTAATCCAAGGAATCCCTATCATTTACTTTATCTATCCATTTTATATATTCTGAGTACTTAGATGGTTTGGGAAGTTCTATTGAATTGATTAGTTGATAAAAATCATTAATTAGTATACTCATACACCAACCATCCATAATAATGTGATGATGACTCCAGATAAATTCGTATTCTCCAGAATTAATCTCAATTATTTTAAGACGCATCTGAGAACCTGACTCTAAATCAAACCCTTCTTCTCTATCTTTTACTTTTGCTTCTTCAACATACTTTTCTTGTTCATCTTTGTCTAAAGTATTTGG
>CANMCO010000036.1 GCA_947496355.1 uncultured Aquimarina sp. | reverse complement strand
AAACATTTTGAGCCTTGCAACAACTGTTGCGCATTCTCATAATCTAAAATAACCCATTGTCCTGTAGCAATCTGAAACACAGGAGAAGTCTCTTGCATATGAGCATATAAAGGATATGGATCCTCCATGTTCATTGAAAATGTATTTCCGGCTTCTATCATTGGTATGACCACAAAGTAAACTTATTCCTTTTCCTTAAAGAGCTATGTGAACCCAAACTCGCACTAAAACTACTAATAGGAATAATTAATACGAGTGCGAGCGAGGACGAACACTATTACGAGTAGGAGGACTAGCATTCTCCTCATCAAGAAAACGCCTTACACGAGCACGAGCACGAAGCCGATTAAGACGAAATTGAATATTATCAATATGACTAGGACGAATAGAAGGAATGCTATGTTTAAGTTGGTATGGAATATGAGAGCCCAAAGAATGACCTTCAGAACTAGCTTTGCTAGCACTTCTAATGCTCAGATCGCTTAAACGCCTGGCATCACCGTGAAAAGAACTAACAGAACTATGACGGGTATAGGTTGGGTAGGGTCCATAACTATCGGCAACACTCAAACTCCCCTTAGCACTCCTCATATGATTAACAGCAGGAAGTTCAATACTAATACGATTCCTATATGGGGCGTTAGGATCCTGAGCATTCTTATTGTTTCGGCGATATATTCTTCTTCCTGCTCTGCCTCCAAGGACGAGTCCTATTCCTGCACCTATTGCTGCTGCAGCTCCAACTCCTCGAAAAACTCGATCCTCTTCAATCAAATTAATCCCAACTTCAGATAAAGAACCAGTAACCGAACCTTCTACAATACCAGATAGAGATGCTATGGCAATACTGCCTGTAAGACTTTTTGAAGCAATTCCTGCTCCTATTGCCCATACTCCAGCTCCAAAAGCTGCTCTGATCCCTGATGCTATAAAACCAACTGCTGCGTAACCAAAAAATTCTCCTACATCAAAACTTCCCCAATGTGTTACAGCATAGGTAACACCTGTTACTACGGCTCCAGCAGTTGCTATCCCAAGTCCAATTAAAATTGCCGTCGTAATAGTAACAGGCTCTTCTCCTTCTGGATCTACCAGATTTGCAGGATTGTTAAGTACATAAGCATAAGGGCTCCCTCCTACTTTTTTGGGGTCTATGGTATA
>CANMCO010000035.1 GCA_947496355.1 uncultured Aquimarina sp. | reverse complement strand
ATTAGATGTTTTAATTTAGGAATGTATAATCTGTAGAATTATCTGAACAACCAGAGGAGATAGGTGAACTAGTTCGGCTTTCAATCTTCTAGGATTATCCTGAGCAATAGTCCTATCTCCTCTTAGGTTCAAGCATCATTTAGAATGTTAAGCACTAAGGCTTATTAATAGCGTTGACACGGGAACCTTATGATTGTATCAGAATAATTTTGCTTCAACTCAAAGTTATGAAAAATCAAGTTATGGGCATTGATATCTCGAAAGATAAAATAGACTTCTGTCTTTTGGATACGCTTAATCATGAAGTAGTCAAACGAGGTACAATTACCAATACTCGTAAAGAATTAATCAAATGGCTAAATATGCTGGATCACAATCACATCACTTTTGCGATGGAACATACGGGTCATTATGGTGCAATGCTTTGTTGGGTACTTAGTGAGAAAAGTGCGATTTTTTATTTAATTAATCCACTTGAACTAAAAAAGTCTCTAGGCATCCAAAGAGGAAAAACAGACTCTATTGATGCTTATAGAATAGCCAACTATACTTTTGTCAACAAACATACTCTAAGACCTGTTGAGCTGCCTTGTAAAGAGTTACGTAAACTTAAAGCACTAATTACCGCTAGGCAACAATTCGTTAAAATCTCTGTACAGTTGCAGAATAGTATTAAGGCAAACATAATTCTTAATAAAACTATAGATATTAAAGGGTTGATAAAGCGGCAAAAAGCACAACTTACTTTTACTAAAAAAACGCTTGAAAGTATAGAACAAGAGATGCAAGAAATTATTAAATCCTCTAAAGAACTTTCTAAAAGCTATGAAAAAGTGACCAAAGTCATTGGCATAGGGCCTATGACAGCAATCAAATGTATTGCTGCAACAGATAACTTTATTAAGTTTTCTAATGCCAGGAAGTTTAGTTGTCACTGTGGCCTAGCACCATTCCCTTATCAGTCTGGAAGCAGCGTTAAAGGAAGAAACAGAACACATTATTTAAAAGAAGCAAGCCTAAAAGGCATCTTGTTCAAAGCTGCTATATCTGCAATACAGCACGATCCACAGCTTAAAAAATACTATACTCGAAAACTCAATGAAGGCAAACACAAATTATCAGTACTAAATGCCGTTGCTAATAAATTAGTATTCAGAATTTTTGCTGTGGCCAAAAGAAATGAACCGTTTGTGAAATTAAGTGCATAAAAATTTGGTTTTATCTTAGAATGCTCAG
>CANMCO010000034.1 GCA_947496355.1 uncultured Aquimarina sp. | reverse complement strand
ACTGATACCAATACTACAAACGCAACCTTTACAGAAGACGGAACCAACTTAATCATTACAGATTCCGATGGAAGTACCGTGAATATCTTGTTATCAGATATCGATACTAATACCACAAACGCTACTTTTACAGAAGATGGAACGAATTTGATTATTACGGATTCTGACGGTAGTACTGTGGCTATTTCGTTAGCTGATATCGCAGCGGAAACTGATACCAATACTACAAACGCTTCGGTAACAGAAGACGGAACCAACTTAATCATCACAGATTCTGATGGAAGTACCGTGAATATCTTGTTATCAGATATCGATACCAATACAACAAATGCTACTTTTACAGAAGACGGAACCAACTTAATCATCACCGATTCTGATGGAAGTACGGTGAATATCTTGTTATCAGATATTGATACCAATACTACAAATGCTTCAGTAACAGAAGACGGAACCAACTTAATCATCACAGATTCCGATGGAAGTACTGTGAATATCCTGTTATCTGATATTGATACCAATACAACAAATGCTACTTTTACAGAAGACGGAACCAACTTAATCATCACCGATTCTGATGGAAGTACGGTGAATATCTTGTTATCAGATATTGATACCAATACTACGAATGCAACCTTTACCGAAGATGGAACGAATTTGATTATTACCGATTCTGACGGTAGTACTGTGGCTATTTCACTAGCGGATATCGCAGCGGAAACTGATACCAATACTACAAATGCTTCGGTAACAGAAGACGGAACCAACTTAATCATTACGGATTCTGATGGAAGTACGGTGAATATCTTGTTATCAGATATTGATACTAATACTACGAATGCAACCTTTACAGAAGACGGAACCAACTTAATCATTACAGATTCTGACGGTAGTACTGTGGCTATTCCACTAGCGGATATAAATACTGGAGTTGATACCAATACCACAAATGCTACTTTTACAGAAGACGGAACGAATTTAATTATTACAGATTCTGACGGTAGTACTGTGGCAATTCCACTAGCTGATATAAATACTGGAGTTGATACCAATACCACAAACGCAACCTTTACAGAAGATGGAACCAACTTGATCATTACAGATTCTGATGGAAGTACCGTGAATATCCTGTTATCTGATATTGATACTAATACCACCAACGCTACTTTTACCGAAGATGGAACGAATTTAATTATCACAGATTCTGATGGAAGTACTGTGAATATCCTGTTATCTGATATTGATACTAATACCACCAACGCTACTTTTACCGAAGATGGAACGAATTTAATTAT
>CANMCO010000033.1 GCA_947496355.1 uncultured Aquimarina sp. | reverse complement strand
TCCTATGTAAAGCCTTTTCCCAAGCCTTAGGTTAAAAATACGATATTTTTAACATTCTAATTAACTCATATTGATGATTTTATAGTGTTGGAATGTTGGCAACGCCACTAAAGCGTTGTCAATATTTCAACGATAGCCTTTTTGTAACTCCGCATCCTATATGTGGTATACGCCTGGGGCGTATCCACCAGCATCACTATGATTATGATTGGCATACAAGGCAACTTGCTATAAAATATGGTAATCAATAAAGATTCCACCCACGTTGTTTAGTTGTCCTCTTTTGTGCCAAAAGTATTGTCGAGCTTTTAGGCTTATATATTCATACTTCATTTTAACTTATTACCCCAATCTCATATGGAGTTTCTGTTCTGATAATTGCGTGAATACGACTCAGTAATTTCCTTGCCACCTTCACCAAGATACGTTTTATGTCCTTGCCCTGGTGAGATCGGTAATACTCTTGCATTACCGCATCAAAACGTAAGGCTTGCCAGGTCGCTTCTACCAGGTAACTCCTCATTATACGATTTGCCCTGGGAGTAAGTCCAGAGGTAGTTAAACTATCTCCGCTCTGATGTACTGAGGGGATCAAACCTACATAACTCGCCAGTTGCTTAAAGTTATTGAACCTTCTTAAGTCGCCCAACTCACAAAGAATACCACAAGCCACTATAGGACCTACTCCGGGAACACTCCGAAGCAAATAGTAATCCTTTTTATAATGCTTACGACAATAAGCCCTCAACTTAACACTTACTGACCGTTGTTGCTTATCTACAAAATCGTAGGTCTCCAATCGAGTCTGTAAACAATAAGCCATCGTCTTATAATCAAAACATAATTCTTTGAGCCAATTCCTGAACTTATGTGACCAATGGGGCTTGTCCAGTTCCTTTGGAATCTCAATCCCTAAATACAATAATTGCATCTTGATCTGAGTTTTGACCTTTCGCAATTCTTTGACCAGATCATTACGCCTGCGAAACAAACATCTCAGTTGTTCACGTTCTACATCCTGTACATGAATGCCTCTCAAACGACCATCCTTTAATTCACAGCATAACAATCGGGCATCAATCTTGTCTGTCTTTTGATATTGAGCCTTAGCAGGACGATGAACATCTGCCGGATTAACAACCATAGAACACCAACCAAAAGACTCAAATAAACGATGATGGCTAAAGCCACAACAGCCCGATTCATAACAGCAAAAAACTTCGTAACTTTTAAAATGCTTCTCTACATACTTCTGTAATGCAAAAGCATTGGGGGGAATAGTCAAAGTAGATCCATCAAATAAATCCGTAGCCGTATGAATTTTCCAACTTCGCTTGTGTACGTCAATCCCAATAAATAACTTTGATAAGGCAGTATCTTGTGTTTTCATAATAAATAAAATGCTATTAAATTATTATACTAACTTAGGATACTGCTTTTACATGGTTGCTAAAA
>CANMCO010000032.1 GCA_947496355.1 uncultured Aquimarina sp. | reverse complement strand
TTGTGTTTTCATAATAAATAAAATGCTATTAAATTATTATACTAACTTAGGATACTGCTTTTACATGGTTGCTAAAATTAATTGCTGCGGAATTCCTTCGCAGGAATTCACTTGAATTAATTAACTTCGTTGTACGTCGGAAAATCCTAACGGATTTACCGCAACTAACCATACACAAACCGTTGTGCATAATGCAGAAAAAATGCAGTGAATGAACTAAAAACCATAAGAGAATTCTATAAACCGATTCAACCAACAGTTTCGGCTAACGATAACGAAATAAGCTATCAAGAAATTCAACCAAATAAAGGAATCGAGAACTTTGTTTTCTGTTTTTGGCAACTTAAGACACAGAAAGCCTTAAAAAGCGATTACAATTACCGAGTGGTTTCAGACGGTTGTATCGACATATTTTTTGAACATAAAAAACCGATTGAGAGCTTCGTGATGGGATTTTGTCGAAAGTTCGTTCAGTTCCCCATTGGAAAGGAATTTGATTATATAGGCATTCGTTTTTTACCCTCTGCATTTCCACACTTGTTCGGGATTGACGCTAAAACTTTAAGCAATCAATCACAAGAACTGAACAAAGTTTTACCCAATTTTTCCAAATGGATAAATTCCAAAGTGAAACCTACGGATTCATTAGAAAATATTGCAAAAATCCTGAACAAAAAAATTATTGAGTTTTCAAAAGTCCAATATATTAAATACGACAACCGTTTTTTAGATTCGCTAAACCTGATTTTCCAAAAGAATGGATATTTGGACACTGAAAAAGAACTTAATACAGGTTTAAGTCCAAGGCAATTGCGTAGGATTTTCAACTTTTATATAGGCACAACAGCAAAATCGTTTAGTAATGTTGTACGCTTTCAGTATATTTTGAATGCAAAACCTTCAAAGCAAAGTCTTAAAGAAAACAAACTGTACTTTGACGTTGGTTTTTTTGACCAAGCTCATTTCATTAAAAACTTCAAAACATTTTACGGTGTAACACCTTTCGAAGCCTTCCATTAAGTTTGTCCGATTTTTACAATCCCTATGATTTTTGTCAATCTAAATTTGTTGTATAAAATCATTAACAATGAAAGCATTATTATTAATCGGATTAGTTCTAACAGTAGGTTGGACTAATGCACAAACAACAAACAAGATGAGACTTAACGCAGGTATAGTTACCGAAAAATTACAGGAAACCAAGAAATTCTACACCGAAGTTTTGGACTTTGGAGTAAGTTTTGAAAACGAATTTTATCTATTACTCAACACACCCAACCATTTGGCAGAAGTCAGTTTTTTGCAACCAAACCATCCAAGCCAAAAACCCATTTTTCAATCAGCATTTAACGGAAAAGGTGTTTACTTAACAATTGAGGTTGAGAACGTAGATGAAGTTTACAAACAACTAAAAGACAAAAAAGTTCAGATGGAGATTGAAATCCGAGACGAACCTTGGGGTGATAGACATTTTGCAATCAAAGACCCAAACGGAATTGGAATTGATATTGTGACCTATATAAAGCCCGAAGAATAAAACACTATGCACAACAATGTATAAAAAACATAGGGCGGTTAAGGCATAATTTGAAAATCTGTGTTTGTTTACAAAGTCGCCAAATATAAAATTTGGCATTTATAGAAGAAAAGATAAAAGCAAAATATTTATATTTAGCTAAGTAATAAACCGAAGCGATAATGCTTATCTCCTGCCCTACGTTTCTTATACTGAACGTTGTGCATAATTGTAAAAAGTGAATAGTTTACTAACTGAAAGAGGTGGTTTACTCAATTTGACATTTTTAATT
>CANMCO010000031.1 GCA_947496355.1 uncultured Aquimarina sp. | reverse complement strand
ACGCGTGTTTGCTACCTTTGGGCAATGCGGAACGTTGGTTTTAGATCATACCGCTACAAATTATACATTAAACGTTAGGCGCCAGCATCTGAGGTCTGAAAAGCAAAACGCAAGCAACACCCAAAACTGACAGGCTCCACTTCAAAGACCTAAGTATTTTTGCAAAGAATTTTAATTACCCAAAGGTTCGCTCCTATCTGCAACTGACGAAAGAAAGGTCATCGTAATTTTGTGATGGGCATTGCCAAACCCAAAGTCGCGAAACGATCGCGGGAATTGGAAAAATCAGCTCTCAAGTGGTTCGCAAGCAGTTATCGCTTTGCTTAAGGCATTTTTGCAAAGTCCCGGCTGACAAAAAAGCCGGCGCATAACATGATGTATAATTAATAACGGCGGAAATTCCTAACGGAATTTCACGCGTGTTTACTACCTTTGGGCAATGCGGAACGTTAGTTTTAGATCATACCGCTACAAATTATACACTTAACGTTACAGCACATATGATTATAAAACGGACATTCTTAATGATCTTAATAACTCTAACCTTGTTTAGTTGTAATAAAAAACAAACAGAATTAGAGTTTGAACAAGCTGTTTTGTATGAAATTTTTCCACAATTAGTAGACTCTTTACATTTTGATATTAGACTCTCTCCGCCTCCACCACCAATGCCAATTTTTGATGAGAATCAAAATCTTATTGGAACGGATACAACTGGAATGGCAAAAAAACAAGTTGAGTATGAAAAACGCAAAGCAGAATTACAATCTGACACTAAAACTCTTGTAATTGCGATTATTGACACTACTTATAGTCTTGAAAAAAAAGCACAAAACGAGTTAATAAAACATTTTGACAATATTGAACTTGATACCCTAAATTCAAAATCAAATTACAAAATCGATATTGAAAAGCTAAAAACTAATGGAAAGTGGAAATTTAAACCTCGATCAAATTTTCCAACCGGACGTAGATTATGGAAAGATGAATATGATTTTCATTTAGCAGGAACAACTTGGCTATCTAACATCCGATTTGACAAAACTAAATCTTTTGGAATACTAGAAAGTGGATATGGTTGCGGAGGTTTATGTGGATATTTTGTTAGAGTATTTATTTATAAAAAAGAAGGAAAATGGTTTATTGATGAAGTATTTGTGACGGCAGTTTCGTAAAAGAAAACGTGCTGTAACATCATATATAAAATCAGAGCAATTTAGTACCAGATCAAAAGGTTGTTTATTTTTTGCAATAGCGCTAGATTTTTATAAATTGAATAAGAAATAAAAATGCGCAGATAGAATGATTGGTTCTAGCATACTTGCCTTGCTCCGATTCATATATTTAACGTTGTGCAACATCAATCTGAATGATAAATGAAAGTATACGGAAAATGTAAAAACTGTTCTGGCGAAATAGGATACTCAACCAATGCTTGCACAAGAGTGGAATTTGCTATGCAACACTGGGAATCTAAAAAACTGAATTGCAAGAATTGTGGAACGGATTCGGAGTTTCACGTTGATGAACTTTTAGCAAAACAATCTAAAGTTGCTCAAATTGCAGCAGGTCTGATCTTTTTAATTGGAACTCCTCTGATATTCTTTCTAGTTAACCCGGTTTTTCAAGAAAGTCGCAGTCATTATGCAATTTATGTAATTGGAGGATTTCTATCAGTACCTTTAATTGCGTATGCAATTATTAATAAACAAGACCAAACGAGAGTAAGTGATTTTAATAGACGAAAATTAAAAGGTAGGATACATAACATCTGACGAAAAAACGTTGCACAACACGATATATGTGATCATAGCAGCTCAGTGATGGATCGAAAGGTATTTGTATATTTATGAAGGCGCAATGCTTGCAAAAAGTAAAAGTTAGCAACCAATGCGTAAGAAAAATCGAAAAGCAAGGTAACATTTTGCCCTGCTACGACACATATATTAAACGTTGTGCATAATTGTAAAAAGTGAATAGTTTACTAACTGAAAGAGGTGGTTTACTCAATTTGACATTTTTAATT
>CANMCO010000030.1 GCA_947496355.1 uncultured Aquimarina sp. | reverse complement strand
CCAACTTGATCTCCAAAATCACCTAAATAATTAAATAATATCTCTGGATGTATATCGCCAGAAAGACGATCTGTTAAATATCTTAAAACACCATATCCAATACCCTTATTAGGAATCTTTCTCAAGTCTTCCTTAACCTGAACCAATGCTTCTTCTCCCGACAAATCATTTGCTCTTAATAAAAATGGATATACAGAAGTAAACCACCCTACTGTTCGACTAATATCTACTGCATCTGTGATTTGTTCTCGACCATGACCTTCCATCTTGATTAAACTCTTGTCTAAACCAAAAACATCTTTGATCGCAAGACCTAAACCGGTCAATAAAACATCATTAATCTCTGTGTTATAAACACTATGAACCTTGGTCTGAAGTAAATCGGTTACTGCCTCACTTACTACAAAACTCTCATTGCTATTGATCTTAATAGCCCCTGACACCTCCTTATCTACAGGAAGATGACCAAAACTAACCTCTTCAAGTAAAGACTCCCAATAACCAAGCTCTTCTTCTAATTCTGAACTCTCTGCATACTCCTGAAGTAAACCTGACCAATACTGAAATGAATCCGTCTTTAAGGGTAAGGATACTGAAGTCCCTGAGGAATACCCCATATATAACCTAGACAAATCCTCTAAAAGAATACGCCAGGAAACCCCATCAACTACTAAATGATGAATAATTAATGCCAAACGATCTCCATCATCTAACCTAAAGTGACCTATCTTAAATAATGGACCAGTCTCAAGATTAATACTTGATTGTAATGAAGAACCCAACTCTTGTATACGATCTATAGCATTTTTATCTCCTTGTAAATCAAAATAACTAATCTCATAATTATCCCTAGAAACATCTCCATTGGTTTGAATCCATCCAGATGATGAATCTTGATAAATCATACGAAGAGCATCATGATGTTCACATAATGCAGCAATACTTTGCTCCAAAAATACCCGATCGATTCCCGATGAACTACGAAGCACAACAGATTGATTATAATGATGTGGATTGGCTTTACCTAAATCCTGAAAAAAGAACTCCTGGATAGGTGTTAATGACATATCGCCATGAACAAAACCTTGGTCTATATCACGAATATCTCCAGTAATATAACCCGACAGTTCGCCCAGAACAGGGGTACGTAAAATATCTTCAACCTTTAATTGATAACCCTGCTGTTTTAGTCGGGAAACAACCTGAATCGATTTTATGGAATCACCTCCCAAATTATAAAAATTATCCCCTAAACCTATCTGCTTACGATTCAAAACATCCTGACAAACCAAAACCAAAGCTTGTTGCTCATCTGTAACAGGAGCCTCATAAACAATACCTGTATCCAGCGTAGTGAACACCTCTTTCGATAAGGCTTTCTTATCTACCTTACCATTATTGTTTATCGGAATATCATCTAACTGAACATAACTGGTAGGAATCATATACTCCGGAAGTAATGTCTTTAAATAACTACGTAAACTATCAGAGGTCTCATCTTCTTCTGACACCAAATAAGCGACCAACTCCTTGGATGAACCCGATGATTGTACCAAAACAGCAACTTCCTGAATCGAAGACTTACTGCGAAGCTGAAACTCAATCTCTCCTAACTCAATCCTATGACCATTAATCTTAACCTGATCATCCTGCCTGCCTAAATACTCGATTGTACCATCTGCTAACCATCGAGCTAAATCCCCTGTCTTATATAATTTAGCGCCTTCTTTAAATGGGTGATCTATAAAACGAGTAGCTGTTAATTCTTCCTGATTCAGATACCCATCTGCTAGTCCCTTACCGCCAATACAAAGCTCGCCTAATATCCCCTCTGGTTGTAGATTATTATACGAATCTAATATATAAACCTCAGTATTCCAGATTGGACTACCAATACTGATCGAGTCCGAAACTAATGAGGTACCCTTATCAATGCGTAACACCGTACCACAAATACTCGTCTCGGTAGGACCATAAGCATTAAAATATGTACCATAAGATAAATATGACTTTACACTATCATAATCAGGAGACTCTCCTGCTGTAACCAAATATCGCATCCCCTGTAAACTATCTACATCCATCAAACGAAGGTATGCAGGGGGTAAGGTAGCGATGTCTATCTGATGAGTCTTAATGAAATCCTCTAATAACTTAGGATCTGTACGCTCATCCTCGCCCGCTATAAATAAACCACATCCTGATAATAAGGTGATGAAAATCTCTGAAATTGAAGCGTCAAAAGAATACGAAGCAAATTGTAAACTGTTACTACAATCTGACATGCAGAATATCGAAATCTGAGACATAATCGTATTGATGATGCTACCATGAGAAATCATAACTCCCTTGGGTAAACCTGTTGAACCTGACGTATAAATAATATAGGCCAACATAGAACTATCCATTACAACTCCTAAAGCTCCTGAATCATATTCTGAACCATCAAATTCTACATCGATCGCCAATAAATCCCCAGAATAATAATCAAGATCAAACATAAACATCGTCTCAGTAATCAATAAACCAAGAACTGAATCTTCTATAATATGAGATTTACGATACTCTGGTAAACCTGGATCGATAGGAACATATACAGCACCTAATTTTAAAATACCTAAAATCGAAACAATAACACGATCACTGCGCGTTAAATGAACCCCTACACGATCGCCGGGTTTGATACCATAAGTATCACGTAAACAATGAGCCAACTGATTAGATAACTCATCTAACTCCTTATAGGTAAAACGATTATTATCATAATACAACGATAATTTATCTGAATGAGACTTCGCAATATCTTCAAAACCTGAAACCAAATCACTAACAAAATAATCTACATCTGTAGCATTATTGTCTGAAACTAA
>CANMCO010000029.1 GCA_947496355.1 uncultured Aquimarina sp. | reverse complement strand
GTTCACCTATCTCCTCTGGTTGTTCAGATAATTCTACAGATTATACATTCCTAAATTAAAACATCTAATCTAATAGCATAGTCGAAGTACCTCATACACTCAATATAACGTAGCGTATTTCCTCGTCATTGCGAGGTTACGAAGCAATCTGCTTATAGTGAAAAGATTACTTCGTCGCACACGGGTGCTGAGCGTAGTCGAAGTACCTCACGTACTCGATATTACATAACAGTTCCTTCTCCTTTGGGGAGAAGGTTAGGATGAGGGGTTTTTCATAATCAAAACCCTCACCTTACTCCTCTCCCAGAGGGAGAGGAAACTCATGTCCTAAGCGGGTACTGAGCGCAGCCGAAGTACCTTGCTTAGCACACAAAAAAATCAAATCTTCTAACCATCTAACCATCTAACCATCTAACCATCTAACCATCTAACCATCTAACCATCTAACCATCTAACCATCTAACCATCCAACAATCCAATTATAGTACTTATAAATAAAAAAGGAATCCTTACTTTTGGGTAATCACGCATATACATTACAATGGCTGCTTATATCAAACTCTTTTTACTTGTCTTTTTTTACTTGTTTTTTCTGGTTTTGAACGGACAAGAAACTACCTCGCAAAATGATCAACTGGAGACAGCTAAAGAATATTATAAAAAAGGAGTATCCCTTTATTATACTGAAGAATATGAAAAAAGCGTAGAATACCTGAATAAAGCAATTGTAATAGCTGAAAATACAGATAATTATATTGTGTTTTGTAGGGCTACAAATGTAAAAGGTCATGCCTATTTGATGAATGATCAAAATCAAGAAGCATTAGAGGCTTATTATAGTAGTATAGATGTTGCCCAAAAGAATAAGGATTTAAATCAGGAAATAATTACTAACTCTGGCCTTGTGTTAGTTTATAAAAAAACAAATCAGTTTAAAAAAGCTCTTAATCTTTCTAGATGGATGCTAAAATCTATAGATAAGACTTCGTTTAAGAATACTACGACCCATGTAAATATAATCACAACAGGTAGTGAGGCTTACCTAGATACCGAGCAATACGATTCCGTAGTCTACTATGCTGATCAAGGAATAGCGTTGAGTACATCTTTAGATTATAAAGAAGGTCTGGTTGATTTGTATATCAAAAAAGGAGTGGTTTTTTATCATAAAGAACAATATGAAGAAGCATTATCTTATTTATCTAAAGCAGAAGAAATCTTACAAAATCATGAGGTTAAAAATAAATTCTATCCTATAGTAAATAGTACTTACTTTGTTGCCAGTTGTTATTATAAACAACAGCTATATGATAAAGCCATTACCAGATTACACAAGGCTATAGATATAGCAGAAGAGAATGATCTTTTAAAAATACCTGTACTGCAATCCCATCTCTTATTGGCTAATTGTTATGCCCAGAAAAAGGATTTTGAAAATGCTTTGTATTGGAACAATACCTATGTAACTCTAAATGAAGCCTACCAAAAACGAAAGGATAAAACCATAAACAAGATATACCAAAAAGATGCCCAAAAACTAAAAGGAAGTATAGAAAACTTGCAATATGAACATGAAAAAGATGAGAGAATCAAAAAATATACGGGTATAGGGTTGCTACTAATCTCATTACTTTTGATAGGTATTGTATTTGCATATCTTAAAAAACAACGATCTAACAAGCAATTGTTTACTGATTTGATTAAAAAGATTGATGCGCTGGAAGCCCAGGAGAAGGAAGGGGTAACCAAAAAAGACATCACCAAAGAAATTGTAATTGATGATGACAAAGTGCATGGGGTGCTTAAGGGCTTAGCCCGATTAGAACAACAAGAGTTTTATTTGCGATCAGACTGCAACCTGCGTGCGATTGCCAAAAAAGTAAAAACCAATGCCACTTACTTGTCTAAGATCATTAACATACATAAAGAAAAGAATTTTAATGAGTATATCAATGACCTGCGTATTGATTATGTGGTAAAACGGTTAAAGAATGATAGAAAGTTTAGGTCCTTTTCTATTAAATCTATTGCTACAGAGATTGGGTATAAAAGTGATTATTCTTTTGCAAAACACTTTAAAGCAAAAACGGGCTTAAATCCATCGTACTATATCAAGAATATCGAGAAAAAAGAAACCGCTTTAGAAACTGTAGGGTAAACTTGTCCTACCGTCAGTTCGAGTGCTTCGATCGTAGGGAGAAGTGTATCGAGAACGTTTTGTGAACTGGATGTAATAGTTTTTTGGTCTTTTCGTATGGGTTGCATCTCGATACAATTTTTCTCCGCTTTGCTTCAAAAAACCACTCGATGTGACGTAGCGTTTTTGGTTTCTTGGTATCTAGCATGTTTCCCCGTCAGTTCGAGTGCTTCGACCATAGGGAGAAGTGTATCGAGAACTTTCTTGAAACCGGATGTAATAGTTTTTTGGTCTTTTCGTTATGGGTTGCATCTCAATACACGCTCGTACCTCACGCACTCGATGTGACGTAGCCTTTTTGGTTTCTGGGTTTTGGCATGTTTCGCCGTCAGTTCGAGTGCTTCGACCGTAGGGAGAAGTGTATCGAGAACTCAACAGTGTTAGAATTTCTTTTTAGCTAGATTAGGAAGTTTATCATATTGATCATTTATTAGAGCTTCCTTTTTTGCACGGGACCATTTTTTAATTTGTTTTTCTGTATCTATTGCTATAGCAATATTCGTAAACTCACAGCTGAAAACTAACGCAACGGGTCTCTTTTTGTATGTGTAACAATCTTTATAAAATCCCGAATAATGCTGAGATAATCGTTGTGTTAAATTTGAAGTAACTCCGGTATAATAGGAATCGTCAGCACACTTTAAAATATAAACATAAGATAACTTCATTGGTGTAAATATAGACCTTTCATATAGATTGCATCTCGATACACGTTCGTACCTCACGCACTCGATGTGACGTAGCGTTTTTAGTTCGTCATTGCGAGGTTACGAAGCAATCTGTTTATCTTGATGAGATTACTTCGCCCCATACGGGTGCTGAGCATTCTAAGATAAAACCAAATTTTTATGCACTTAATTTCACAAACGGTTCATTTCTTTTGGCCACAGCAAAA
>CANMCO010000028.1 GCA_947496355.1 uncultured Aquimarina sp. | reverse complement strand
TTATCGGTATTGGCGTCCTGAGCATTTTCAAAGTCCCTCCCTTCCATGGATACCACACCGGTAGAAGCATTCACCGTAAAGGCTGCTGCATCCACACCACCCAAGGTGTAGGTAACCGTTCCGATCGGGATATCTCCACTTAGAACCGGAGCTGCTGAAGTGTACGCCACGTTTTCATCAATGCTTTCATTTGTGATGCCAGTGATGGTGAAGTTGACCGTTTCGGTGACATCATTAACGGTCACTGTCCAGCTCACCGAAGCGTTGTTACTATCCGCATCTGTAGCCGTGAGGGTCACTTCATAGATATTATCGGTATTGGCGTCCTGAGCATTTTCAAAGTCCCTCCCTTCCATGGATACCACACCGGTAGAAGCATTCACCGTAAAGGCTGCTGCATCCACACCACCCAAGGTGTAGGTAACCGTTCCGATCGGGACATCTCCACTTAGAACCGGAGCTGCTGAAGTGTACGCCACGTTTTCATCAATGCTCCCATTTGTAATGCCAGTGATGGTGAAGTTGACCGTTTCGGTGACATCATTAACGGTTACTGTCCAGCTCACGGAAGCGTTGTTCCTATCCGCATCTGTAGCCATGAGGGTCACTTCATAGACATTATCGGTATTGGCGTCCTGAGCATTTTCAAAGTCCCTCGCTTCCATGGATACCACACCGGTAGAAGCATTCACCGTGAAGGCGGATGCATCTGCACCACCCAAGGTGTAGGTAACCGTTCCGATCGGGACATCTCCACTTAGAACCGGAGCTGCGGAAGTGTACGCCACGTTTTCATCAATGCTTTCATTTGTGATGCCAGTGATGGTGAAGTTGACCGTTTCGTCAACATCGAGTACGGTTACTGTCCAGCTCACCGAAGCATTGTTACTACCCGCATCTGTAGCCGTAAGGGTCACTTCATAGATATTATCGGTATTGGCGTCCTGAGCATTTTCAAAGTCCCTCCCTTCCATGGATACCACACCGGTAGAAGCATTCACCGTGAAGGCTGATGCATCCACACCACCCAAGGTGTAGGTAACCCTTCCGATCGGGACATCTCCACTTAGAACCGGAGCTGCGGAAGTGTATGCCACGTTTTCATCAATGCTTTCATTTGTGATGCCAGTGATGGTGAAGTCTGCAAATTCTCCAATGGATTTAAAACCATCCCAATCCCCATGAGATTCATAAGCAGCTATAGTACCCTTGGGTACGAACAGGTCTATTTGACCTCGGGTAGATACTCCTTCTTCATCAACAAAGGCTTCTGCATGAAGCGATGGGGGATTACTGCCCTCTGCCACCACTATGACAAGAGACGGGTTCTCGGTAAAAGCTTCATCCCCAATAATCTCAACATTCTCACCAATGATTACACTGGTCAATTGGTTCTGGGCAAAAGCCCAATCCCCAATACTGGTCACACCATCGGGTATGGCCACTTCGGTCAATTGGTTGTTTCGAAAAGCACCATCCTCAATATTGGTAACACTGTCACCAATGATTACACTAGTCAATTCGTTTCTCGTAAAAGCTCCGATCCCAATACTTGTCACACTATTAGGTATGGTCACCTCGGTCAAGTTGTTAACAGCAAAAACATTCACTCCAATACTTGTCACATTGTTTGGTATGGTCACCTCGGTCAAATTGTTTTCGATAAAAGCAAAATCTCCAATACTAGTGACACTGTTGGGTATGATCACCTCGGTTATTTGGTTTCTCCAAAAAGCGTCCTTCCCAATACTGGTCACACCATCGGGTATGGTCACTTCGGTCAATAGGTTCTGGGCAAAAGCATAATCCTCAATACTGGTCACACCATCGGGTATGGTCACTTCGGTCAATTGGTTCTGGGCAAAAGCCCATTCCCCAATACTGGTCACACTGTTGGGAATATCAACACTGGTCAATCGGTTGAATCTAAAAGCTTGATCCCCAATACTAGTCACACTGATGGGAATATCAACACTGGTCAATCGGTTGAATCTAAAAGCTCGATCCCCAATACTGGTCACACTGTTGGGAATATCAACACTGGTCAAACCCTTGTCGCTAAAAGCTTCATACCCAATACTGGTCACGGTATAGGTATTATTTCCATCAGAAACACCCGTTTCGGGTATGGTTATACTAGTTGCGGCACCTGTATAGTCTATTGCTCCTACGGTATTGGGGGTCATAGCTGTAATCCTATATAGAATACCATCCGGTGTAGTAAAACGAGTACCGAATGCTGTAATGGATTTGAAACCCGTCCACTCAGCATGATTTTCATAATCATTTACCGAACCCAAAAGAACGAATACATTTATATCTTCACGATTTGAAAAAGCATCATTGGGACTTCCAGCAAGGCTTGGAGGGGTCAAGGCCAGTACCATAACACTGGTCAATGGGTTTAATTGAAAAGCGCGATCTCCAATGGTCTCAACACCATTACCAATGATTACACTGGTCAAGGCGTTGTCTAGAAAAGCTTCATTCCCAATACTAGTGACACTGTTGGGTATGATCACCTCGGTTATTTGGTTTCTCCAAAAAGCGTTCTGCCCAATACTGGTCACACTGTTGGGAATATCAACACTGGTCAATTGGTTGAATCGAAAAGCGTGATCTCCAATGGTCTCAACACTATCACCAATGGTTACACTCGTCAAGGCGTTGAATCGAAAAGCAAAATCCCCAATACTGGTCACACTGTTGGGAATATCAACACTGGTCAAGTCGTTGGATCGAAAAGCGTGATCTCCAATGGTCTCAACACCATCACCAATGGCTACACTCGTCAAGTCGTTGAAATAAAAAGCAAAATCCCCAATACTGGTCACACTGTTGGGAATATCAACACTGGTCAAACCCTTGTCGCTAAAAGCCTCATTCCCAATACTGGTCACGGTATAGGTATTATTTCCATCAGAAACACCCGTTTCGGGTATGGTTATACTAGTTGCGGCACCTGTATAGTCTATTGCTTCTACGGTATTGGGAGCCATAGCTGTAATCCTATATAGAATACCATCCGGTGTAGTAAAACTAGTACCGATTTGGCCGTAGGTGGCCGTGCCCAGCAGGGCCAAGAATAATGCGCATAAAAATTGTGAAAGCAATTTTGTCCCCATCTCTCTCCAAATTTTAGTGTTGTTAAATTTTCTCCTCCATTGGACATCCCCGGTCAGTTCCGGGAACGGCAATGCCCCATTTTTTTAATATGCTAAAGGCCATTAACCATTAGCCGAACACGTAATTTAAATCTAAAGCATGATCCTTAGAAATAAATGTGCCGAACATAACCAAACGAGGGACGAATTGGGGATTAGGAGGTCAATGTTCAGTTTACAATTATCGGCTATCAATCTTTGTCTGGCGGTTGAAGGTTGGTGGTTCTCAGTTGTTAGTAATTATTGTTCATTGATAATTGGTCATTGATTACTGATCACAGACAACTGAAAACGTCATTACGGACCACCGCCTACAGCTTAGAGCTTACTGTTTAGTTTCAGCTGGTTGAGCTTTTTTAATTAAATCAAAAGCTTGCTGATTTGACTCCATTGTTTTTACCAAATCTTTCATTTTCATTAGTATTCCATTTTGGGTGTATTTGTATCTGCCAAATACTTTTTCCATTTCAATTTTTTATGCGTTACTGAAAGGCACTACTCCTAAAACGACAGTCAAAATCAAAATTATTTTTCTCATTTTTTTAATGGTTATGTTGGGATAAATTACGTACAATCGATTTCGGCTATGATTTCGTTGCAGAAAAATTCGCAGGTTTCTTTCCGCTGTAACCAAAAGAATTCCAGCAGTCATACATGGAAGCTTTGAGCTGGTCGTTGAGTATTTAAAAGAACCATCTGAAGTTTGGTATTTAAATAAAAAATCAATGGCTTTCAATAGAATGCGATATTCTTTAGTGGTATTTACCCCTTACATACATATCCTCTTTAGCGATGAGCATAATGTATTGCAATGGACTGTCATAACGAATCAATTC
>CANMCO010000027.1 GCA_947496355.1 uncultured Aquimarina sp. | reverse complement strand
TTTTTTGGGTATAAAAAAACCCTTCATCGGTATTGATGAAGGGTTTCAAGGAAGGCGGTGACCTACTCTCCCACGATTGTAGTACCATTGGCGCTAATGGGCTTAACTTCTCTGTTCGGAATGGTAAGAGGTGAGCCCCATTGCTATAACCACCTTAAATCTTTATTAGTACCTAAGTAATTAGTAGTAGGTATTAAGACATCATCTTACTACTTTCTACTAGCTACTTACTACTAACATAATAAGTTGACATATTGATTAAAGAACATACATAAAAGAACACTAAACAGCTTTGATAAAGCAATTTCCCATCCCGACTCCTAAAAGCCGGGATGTGCGCATAAGCCTATGGGTTATTAGTACTACTCGGCTATGACATTACTGCCTTTACACCTATAGCCTATCAACGTGGTAGTCTCCCACGACCCTTTAAAGAAATCTCATCTTGTGGTGGGTTTCGCGCTTATATGCTTTCAGCGCTTATCCCTTCCGAACGTAGCTACTCTGCAATGCTCCTGGCGGAACAACAGATACACCAGCGGTTCGTCCAACTCGGTCCTCTCGTACTAAAGTCAGATCCACTCAAATTTCTAACGCCCACTGTAGATAGAGACCGAACTGTCTCACGACGTTCTGAACCCAGCTCGCGTGCCACTTTAATGGGCGAACAGCCCAACCCTTGGGACCTTCTCCAGCCCCAGGATGTGACGAGCCGACATCGAGGTGCCAAACCCCCCCGTCGATGTGAGCTCTTGGGGGAGATCAGCCTGTTATCCCCGGAGTACCTTTTATCCTTTGAGCGATGGCCCTTCCATGCGGAACCACCGGATCACTATGCTCTACTTTCGTACCTGATCGAGCTGTATCTCTCTCAGTCAAGCTTGCTTATGCCATTGCACTCTACGCACGATTACCAACCGTACTGAGCAAACCTTTAGAAGCCTCCGTTACTCTTTTGGAGGCGACCACCCCAGTCAAACTACCCACCAAGCACTGTCCATCTCGCGATGTTAGGCTTCGAATAAGCAAAGGGTGGTATTTCAACAATGACTCACACACGCCTGGCGACGCATGATCAAAGTCTCCCACCTATCCTACACATTACTTATCCAAAGTCAATACTAAGCTATAGTAAAGGTTCACGGGGTCTTTTCGTCCCACAGCGGGTAACCGGCATCTTCACCGATACTACAATTTCACCGAGCTCATGGCTGAGACAGTGTCCAGATCGTTGCACCATTCGTGCAGGTCGGAACTTACCCGACAAGGAATTTCGCTACCTTAGGACCGTTATAGTTACGGCCGCCGTTTACCGGGGCTTCAATTCAATGCTTCTCCGAAGATAACATCTCCTCTTAACCTTCCGGCACCGGGCAGGTGTCAGGCCATATACATCATATTTCTATTTAGCATAGCCCTGTGTTTTTGATAAACAGTCGCCTGGACCTCTTCACTGCGGCCCATCCGAAGATGGGCGACCCTTCTCCCGAAGTTACGGGTCGATTTTGCCTAGTTCCTTAGCCATGAATCTCTCGAGCACCTTAGAATTCTCATCCCAACTACCTGTGTCGGTTTACGGTACGGGCTGCTTCACTCGGTTTTCTTGGAAGTCGATTCGCTAGATTATCACCTCGGCCGTAGCCTTAGTGTACTATCGGGACATTACTGTTCCCTTCAACGTACATTTCCGTCAGTACGCACTAACTTCTCGCCTCCGTCACTTTTAGTGTGAGCAGGTACAGGAATATTAACCTGTTGTCCATCCACTACCCCTTTCGGGTTCGCGTTAGGTCCCGACTAACCCTCAGCTGATTAGCATAGCTGAGGAAACCTTAGTCTTTCGGTGTGCGGGTTTCTCGCCCGCATTATCGTTACTTATGCCTACATTTTCTTTTGTAGCTGCTCCAGCAAGAATCGCCTCTCACCTTCAACGCCACTACAATGCTCCCCTACCGATCTCTCGATCCCATAGCTTCGGTAATATGCTTATGCCCGATTATTATCCATGCCGAACCGCTCGACTAGTGAGCTGTTACGCACTCTTTAAATGAATGGCTGCTTCCAAGCCAACATCCTAGCTGTCTAAGCAGTTCAACCGCGTTTTTTCAACTTAGCATATATTTTGGGACCTTAGCTGATGGTCTGGGTTCTTTCCCTCTCGGACATGGACCTTAGCACCCATGCCCTCACTGCTGATTAACATTTTATAGCATTCGGAGTTTGTCAGGAATTGGTAGGCGGTGAAGCCCCCGCATCCAATCAGTAGCTCTACCTCTATAAAACTTTAAATCAACGCTGCACCTAAATGCATTTCGGGGAGTACGAGCTATTTCCGAGTTTGATTGGCCTTTCACCCCTACCCTCAGGTCATCCCAAGACTTTTCAACGTCAACGGGTTCGGTCCTCCACTTTGGGTTAACAAAGCTTCAACCTGCCCAAGGGTAGATCACACGGTTTCGCGTCTACTACTACTAACTATAGTCGCCCTATTCAGACTCGCTTTCGCTACGGATCCGCACCTGAAGTGCTTAACCTTGCTAGTAAAAGTAACTCGTAGGCTCATTATGCAAAAGGCACGCCGTCACCCCTAAAGGCTCCGACCGCTTGTAAGCGTATGGTTTCAGGATCTATTTCACTCCCTTATTCAGGGTTCTTTTCACCTTTCCCTCACGGTACTGGTTCACTATCGGTCTCTCAGGAGTATTTAGCCTTAACGGATGGTCCCGCCAGATTCATACAGGGTTACACGTGCCCCGCACTACTCAGGATACTACTAGAATTAATGAGCTTTACTTATACCAGGCTATCACTGTCTATGGCTCCTCTTTCCAAAGGATTCTAATTCATTACACAACTCATATCGTAGTCCTACAACCCCACATTTGCCGTAACAAATATGGTTTGGGCTAATCCGCGTTCGCTCGCCACTACTAACGGAATCACTATTGTTTTCTTCTCCTCCGGGTACTTAGATGTTTCAGTTCTCCGGGTTCGCCTCCTTGCGGATGACATGTCTTCAACATGCCGGGTTGCCCCATTCGGATATCTGCGGATCAATCAGTATGTGCCTGTCCCCGCAGCTTTTCGCAGCTTATCACGTCCTTCTTCGCCTCTGAGAGCCTAGGCATTCCCCATACGCCCTTAATTAGCTTATGCGTCTTGCTTTAACTTGCTCTTTTAGTTTTTGTTCATAATAATAAAGTAACTAAATTATTATAAACATCTTTTATTATCACATAATTTAATATGTGCTCGTATTTCTTAATCAATATGTCAATGAACGTTAATCTTATCGTAGAATATAAAAACGCTGATAATAAAAACTGTTTCATATCATGAATCCTGTGTTTTATTAACTAACAACCCTTATACCTAAAGAATCGTGGAGAATATCGGAGTCGAACCGATGACCTCCTGCGTGCAAGGCAGGCGCTCTAGCCAGCTGAGCTAATCCCCCATAATCGAAAACCCTAAATGTCGAATTCAGAATCGCCAATGATGAAGTAATGAATTCTCAACTTCTAAAATTTCCTCTTCAATATAATATGAACTTGTAAATCATAAATGTAAAAACAGAAAACTGTAAAATCAAAAGCAATCTAACAAAAACTTTTACATTTATAATTTAAACTTTTACATTTTAAATTTCGTAGTCTCAGGCAGACTCGAACTGCCGACCTCTACATTATCAGTGTAGCGCTCTAACCAGCTGAGCTATGAGACTTCTTTATAGTAGTGAGTAATTAGTACTGAGTAGTTAGACTAAATCTAAAAACTTATACTTACATACTTAATACTCGTACTCATTACTAAAAAAAAATTATTAATCGACAGCTAAAAGACTAAAAACACTAATGCGATACATTCCATCGTATTACCTTTTTGTCTCCTTATTAAAATAAGGAAAGCTCTAGAAAGGAGGTGTTCCAGCCGCACCTTCCGGTACGGCTACCTTGTTACGACTTAGCCCCAGTTACCAGTTTTACCCTAGGCCGCTCCTTACGGTGACGGACTTCAGGTACCCCCAGCTTCCATGGCTTGACGGGCGGTGTGTACAAGGCCCGGGAACGTATTCACCGGATCATGGCTGATATCCGATTACTAGCGATTCCAGCTTCACGGAGTCGAGTTGCAGACTCCGATCCGAACTGTGATAGGCTTTATAGATTCGCTCCTGGTCACCCAGTGGCTGCTCTCTGTACCTACCATTGTAGCACGTGTGTGGCCCAGGACGTAAGGGCCGTGATGATTTGACGTCATCCCCACCTTCCTCGCGGTTTGCACCGGCAGTCTTGTTAGAGTTCCCGACATGACTCGCTGGCAACTAACAACAGGGGTTGCGCTCGTTATAGGACTTAACCTGACACCTCACGGCACGAGCTGACGACAACCATGCAGCACCTTGTAAATTGCCCGAAGGAAAGTCTATCTCTAAACCTGTCAATCTACATTTAAGCCCTGGTAAGGTTCCTCGCGTATCATCGAATTAAACCACATGCTCCACCGCTTGTGCGGGCCCCCGTCAATTCCTTTGAGTTTCATTCTTGCGAACGTACTCCCCAGGTGGGTTACTTATCACTTTCGCTTAGCCACTCAGACCGAAGTCCGAACAGCTAGTAACCATCGTTTACGGCGTGGACTACCAGGGTATCTAATCCTGTTCGCTACCCACGCTTTCGTCCCTTAGCGTCAATTAATTGTTAGTGATCTGCCTTCGCAATCGGTATTCTGTGTAATATCTATGCATTTCACCGCTACACTACACATTCTAACCACTTCACAATAATTCAAGACCTGCAGTATCAATGGCAATTTTCCGGTTGAGCCGAAAACTTTCACCACTGACTTACAGACCCGCCTACGGACCCTTTAAACCCAATGATTCCGGATAACGCTTGGATCCTCCGTATTACCGCGGCTGCTGGCACGGAGTTAGCCGATCCTTATTCGTAGAGTACCGTCAGACCGGTATACATACCGGGGTTTCTTCCTCTATAAAAGTAGTTTACAACCCATAGGGCAGTCTTCCTACACGCGGCATGGCTGGATCAGAGTTGCCTCCATTGTCCAATATTCCTCACTGCTGCCTCCCGTAGGAGTCTGGTCCGTGTCTCAGTACCAGTGTGGGGGATCTCCCTCTCAGGACCCCTATCTATCGTAGCCTTGGTATGCCGTTACCATACCAACTAGCTAATAGAACGCATAGCCATCTTATAGCAATAAATCTTTAATTATTAATCGATGCCAATCAATAATACTATCAGGTATTAATCCAAATTTCTCTGGGCTATCCCTAACTATAAGGTAGGTTCTATACGCGTTACGCACCCGTGCGCCGGTCGTCAGCAAGTGCAAGCACTCCTGTTACCCCTCGACTTGCATGTGTTAAGCCTGCCGCTAGCGTTCATCCTGAGCCAGGATCAAACTCTTCATCGTGTATTCTTAAATATGTTTTAAAAATAATACAACGGAATTATAATCGTATCTCTTTGATGTTTCTAGTCTTTATTCT
>CANMCO010000026.1 GCA_947496355.1 uncultured Aquimarina sp. | reverse complement strand
ATACGGGATTTTCAAATAGACCCCAACGGATTGGGGGATATTTCAGAAAGTTTAAACCTTTTTAGGGGGGATATCAATTTACCACTTACTTTAACCAGTATCAGCAGTCGAAGTGGACTGGAGGCCTCGGTAACGATATTATACAGTAGCAACGTATCGAAGTCCATAGATATAAGCAACAAAGAAGCACCTACAGGGCCCTTGGGACTTGGTTGGTCTATAGGGATCGATTTTATAGCCTTGGACAACCAAGATAGTATAGCCCCTAATAATAACCAATATTACCTGATTTCAGAAGGAAGCCCCAATAGATTGTACTTTGTTCAGGAAACCCCCGATTACCGGGAATTTGAACTGGAGCACTATCAATTTTGGCAAATTCGTTTTTACCCATCTCAAGAAAGATGGGTGATCATCAAAGAAGACGGGCATCGATACATTTATGGGGGATCTACTGGAAATAAGTCTCAAGACCCGCTACAATACGGTATAAAATGGGGGCAGAAAAATGGCAATTGGAAAGACGGTTCGTCCCGTACCACAGGTCAGTCCAATTTTACGTTGGCCTGGAACCTGTCCAGGATAGAAACGCATTTTGGAGATGGCATCGAGTATTACTATGACAATGAATTACATCAAATAGGCGGAAGCAGTGGGCTTTATTATACAGTGTCCTCGCGTTTAAAAATGGTAAAAGCGCCATTTAGTAGAAGCCTTACATTTCTCTATGGAGATAAAGTGTACGATAGTAGGATTAAGGAATACGAATTTCCCAATCAATATACAGGAGGGTTCGATTTTCGAGCCTTTCAAGATCGTTTGGACACCAAGTATCTTGACCGCATAGAACTTCGCAATGCCAGTGATGCGGTATCGGCTCCCGAAGCTTTACTTAGCACCGTGCAGTTTAAATACGATATCATAAACATTGCAGAGAACCATCCCGGCCATGCAAATTTTTATAAGCGCTATTTAACAGATGTTGTTATGTTGTCCCCCAATGGTCTGGAATTGCCAAACATGAGCTTCACCTATTATAACACCCCTGAAGCTATTTCTGCGGGAAAAGGACAGCCCGGCGCCCTAAAAGATATCATATACCCCCAGGGCGGGAAAGTAACTTACGATTTCGAACATGCGGTACTTCCTGGCACAAGTCGTACCATGGGGCTAAGCCCAAGCGGAATATCGAGGTTTTGGCATGGTCCTGATTATACGGTCTGTGCTAGTTACGATCGTATCAATAGATTGGAAATACAAGTTTTAAGTTGGAACGGTAATTGGGTAGTGGCCCCGCAGACCTATGATGTGGCAAAGAAAATAGACCTTGAAACGTTACAAGTATCGGTACAAAAAGATTTTTTTGCCCTAAGTTTTATTTCAGATGAAAACAATCCCTCTTTATTCACGGTTCTTTTTCATAAGGAGACTGGTCGTTTTGGGCAATGGATCTCGGAAGAAAGCTTTCACTCCTTAGGTATCTCCAATGGCGATCAAGGTATTGTGGTGACAGGCGATGAATTTATGATGGCCCTGAGCTCTCCTGGTGTTTTTTATGTAAAGGTATGGGATAAACGAACAAAAACCTGGTTTGATAAAACGAACAGTATCTCTGTGCCCACGAATGCAAAATATGCGCTGGTAGCCAATAATAATTACCTGGTATTGGCTAGTTATAAATCCGGTGGTACAAGTTTGGCACAATACTATTTAAATGAGACCGGTGATTTTAGTCAGGCTACACTTGCAGTAAGCACGATTTCGAGGATGGATTGGTTGGATGAGAGCACCCCTGACACGTTCTTTGCACTAGGCAATGATTTTTTTGTAACGACTTACATTACAGGGGGTTTTGATGACAAGATACATTACAAAATTCAAATTCAGCAATGGAATGAAAAGTTTCAGTCAAGTCTTGTTGTCGACGATTCGAAACAAATAGCAGACGATACCGATTTTCCTTTTTTACAATCCATAGTAAGTGGCAGTGTGGTTGGGAATTTGGAAAGCCTGTACCGATTCGATGGATTGGAATGGAATACAGGCACATTGCCAATTCCTTCATCCAATTCAGATGTTCCTATGCTTTTATATGGATCGGATGCTGCTTTGGTAACCAGTAAAAGTTCGAATCAAATACACCAATACGATCCATATTCACTAACTTGGAAAACAACATTGAATGTGGCTAGCAGTAGTATTGTTCCAACCATTAGTTATGGTTATTTTTCTTTGGGCCACCACATTTATTATAGGGACAGCTATGGGCTACTCGAGCATATTTATACATTGCCCCAAAATATTTTAGGGAAAAGCCTTCGCAACAGGGGTCCAAACTTTTTCGTTTGGGAAGATATAAGCGGGAACACGTATGTTTTACTCCTAAAAAACGGGCAGGCCGCAGATGCCCCCATTAAATTGGGCAATCAAAAGATATATACAGATGCTACCGGTCCGGGAACAGATTTGGTAGGATCATCCTCATTTATTACTTATGAGGGCGATTTTTCAAACCCTTCAGCATTTACGATTTATCAATTTGTAAATGACCATATAGAAGGAAATATAACGTCCTATGTGGTCAACAAATTGACCATAAATAATGGCTATCCCATTAATTGGGACAATGCAGATATTGGTAATCATACCACGCAATATTGTTACGATTGTAATCATGTTACCATTAGTGGGGACGGTAGTGTTACCGAATTTGCAGCGGCTACGGCCCTGTATGGTTCCGATTTGCCGGATATCGGAATTTGTTACCCACCCCCGGAAGATAATGAGTTTGGGAGAACGGAGTTTAGGTACCATAACAATGGTTCATCAATACAATCGGGATTGACATTCGATTGGGGAGACCATGGGGATAGTGTGTACTACTACAGTTATTTAAACGGTATGCTGTTCGATAAAACAGACTACGACGATCAGGGCAACCCAGTACAGCGTTTGATAAATTATTATACAGTACATACCGAATATGCTCCAATAGGGGAGCCTGATAATTTGTTGCCTTTAATCGGGGGCTATGTAAAAACCACCTCGACCGAGAGCACCCAATATGAAGATCCGGTGGTATTGGCCTCTATGCGCTCTAATAAGGTCAATGAAGTCGCATTGACGTCGCATGTTTCCGATTTTCTAACCTCCCGATCCATATCAACAAAAATGCTCCGTCAGAAAGCATCAGGCCAGCCAAAACGCTGGCAGTTCTACCCGGATATTGGAAAACAAACCTATTATCCTGTGGTTATTAAAAATGGGGAGCTCCAGGCCTCTATCGGTGTTACCAGAACGGTACGTTATGCTTATGCCATTGATACTGGCTTATTGACTGCCGACGAAACCGAAAACTATACCATGGAAGGGATCTGTGAAACCTTTCGCAGGGAGATTTATTTTGCCTATCAGGTCCCCCAATATTCCATACTGAAAGATCGGCATATCTGGTCAGCAGTTGCCGTATCGATAAAATTGTATCGTGATGGTCATGATTTAGAAAATAGGCCCGTTGAGTTTGCCCTGACCACATTTAAGTCCTGGGGGGATGATACCAGGGAAGGGGTGACCCCCTGGGCGGCCCAGACCAGGTGGATCGGTACCAGCGAAGCAGCATATGATAAAACAAAAACGATACCAGTATCCTTTACCAATTGGGACAATACAGGAGGTACTGTAGCACATTGGCGAAAAACAGGGGAGACTACATTACGGAGTTTCTCAGGTGCCGATATAGAAGCTTTGGACGCAGATGGAAGGCCATCCGCTACCCTATTAGGGTTGCAGGATACTGTTAGTGTTGCTTCTTTTTCAAATAGTTACGTTCAAGAGGTCGCCTATTTAGGGTTTGAGGCTTACGAAAGTACTGAAGGCTGGTCGGTTGAAAAGGGAACGATTGGTGATTTTTTAATAACCGGGGATGCCCATATAGGGTACACTAGTTTTAGATTGCCAGCAGATGCTTCGCAATACCTGAAAAAAGAGGTAAGTATTCAAAATAATATGAAAACATATATTCTTTCTTGTTGGGTAAAGACATCGGATGATTTTGGTACCGACCAAGGAGAAGCGATGTGGAGTATACAAGATTCTGAAGGAATAGAACTGCATTCATTTGATATAGAAGGTACCCATGGTATTTGGGAACATAGGCATTATGTAGTTCAAATGGGGAGCGATACCAACGATGGTAGCTTTGAAGAGGTGTCCCTTATCTTAAAAAATCAAAAAGAATCGGAAACCAGTACCTTATTGATCGATACCATTTTTTTCAATCCTTTGATAAGTGGTGCGTCAGTTACTGTTTATGATGCCATTTATGGCGGTGTTTTTGGTAGCGTTACCCCAGCAGGACAAACAGCAAAGACAGGATACGATGCTTACCAAAGGGCAATGGTACAAACCAGTAATGGCCGGACCTCTGGCATTACGTCCCTATTTTTAGTAAGACAATGGTTAAACGACCTTGTAGACTTTGAATTTCCAGTAGACACCCCAAATGCGGTTATGGAGGTATCTGCCATGGAAGGAGGCGTTATGGCAGATTTAATTCAAGGAGATGCCTGGAAAAATGAGTGGTCCTCGCCAGAGTTAAACGATTGGAGTACCAGTAATGGGATACTTAAATATAATGGAACCGAACCCAGTAGTATTACCTATGATCCCACACAAAATAAAACAGATTATGGTATTCGGGTATCGTTAATACAACCCCAGGACGAATCTGGAGTGCCTATTGCTCCAGGCGAAGCCATGGGTATGGCTTTGGGGCCAGATCTGGAAGTTGTTTGGGAACCAGGATCCGGATGGCGTTTAACCCTTTCGGGCAGCACGGAAAATATTGCATCGCCCATTCCAAATACATCTGGTTTTGGAGCGGAATGGTTATTAATGTGCAGTAATGACCCCGTCTCAGGTAATACGTCTATTTTCTTTATGGTAGACGGTTTGTTATTATATTGCAATCTTAATGCCCCTGCGATTGAAGGCGCCCTTAGCTTACATCTTGCCGAACCCGGTTATGGGTTCACCACGATCACCACCTTTGAAAACCCGATACAATCCATGACGTATTTGGACGGTGCCGGTAAGGAACTTCAAAATAATAGTTTCACAGGATCTGGCCTTGTTGTTCAGCAAACCGTTTATGATGCTATTGGTCGTGAGGCATTGGGTACCAAAGCAACTATACTGAAAGAAGCTGCTCCGGCATATCAAACAGATTTTGTAGCATCGTTTGATCCGGAAACGGGAATTATGGAAGGCAAGGTCGCCGATTCCCATCCAGAGGCCGAAGGGTTCCCATATGTTAGAAACAAATTTAAGCCCACGGCGCAATCTTTGGTGATAGAAAAAGGACTTCCGGGGAGAGCCCTATCCATACACCTGTCAAACGGAGTTCCAAATGAAAATACGACTACTATTGTATATGGGACCAACCTGGCAGCTCAGTATCCCGGTACGAACTGGCCGGAAGGGCAATACTTTGTTACAAAAGTTAAAGATGCGAACGGGCAGGAAGAGATTACGGTAACCACAAAAATAGGCCAGGAGATCGCCAAGCTAAGAGGCCCTCTTGACGATGGTAGCTATGAAACATTTTGGTTCTATTACGACCACAATCAGCGACTTGTAAAGGCCATCCCGCCAAGAGGCGTTTCTGAAGTTATACAAGGGACCGGTGACGGTGATGACTGGGCCACTATAAGCCATTATGATTTTATAGGAAATGTTGAGTCTGAACAGGCCCCCAACTCAAATAGGATTCAGTACGTATCCGATATTGTGGGTCAGACCAGGTTTTTATTAACCTCGGAGAATGTGTCTAATGATGGAACAAACGATACGATTCTCTATAATAAATACGATACCTTGGGCAGGCTGATAGAACATGGGTTTTTTAAGAGGGTCTGGGATAGGAATGACCTTACCAACATAGCCCTTACAGATCCCAATTATCCTGAAACACCTGATTCTTATACCATATTGAACACTTATAGGTATGATGGGGACGGTAGCAACGCTCTTGAATTTGGGCAGCTCATTGAAACCAGTACCTATGATGAGGATGGGGCGCCACTGGTTAAAGAACAGTTTACATATGATATCCATGGTAATTTACTCCAAAAAACAACCATGGCCCATAATTATAATGAAGATCCTTGGGCACTTTCTTATGCGTATGACAATTTGGGGCAAGTCATCAAGATCCACTATCCGGAGAGTTCAGGTTTACCGGTAGTGAGTTATTTATACGACAAACTGTCGCAAGTATATGCCATTGGAGATGGCGAGCAGAAAGATGCCTTTGGAACCTTTACCTATAATGCAGAGGGATCGATCATGAGTTCGACCTTGAATCTAAATGATTCCATGGCTATTATCAGGCAATCCGAATACAATGCACCAGGTTGGCCAACAGACACTGAAAATAAGTTAAATGGCAATGCCGACCTTATTATTTTTAAAGAAAGCCTCAGTTATATGGCAGGCGGCTATAACGATGCTGGTTATTTTGATGGAAAAGTAGCCCAAGTAAGCTATATGGATGCAGATAATTTGAATTACGCATACAAATTTGAATACGATAAGCTGTCAAGAATCGTAACAGCGGAAAATACGGTCGACGAGGCTTTGAGCTTGGGCGTGGAATCCCCTTTGACATACGATGAAAACGGAAATATTCTAAGCCTTTCAAGAGGCGATAAAG
>CANMCO010000025.1 GCA_947496355.1 uncultured Aquimarina sp. | reverse complement strand
TTAGCAACCAATGCGCAGAAAATGTCGATGGTTTGGTAACATTTTGCTCTGCTACGACACATATATTAAACGTTGTAGGTAATGCAAAAAAAATCGTGCTGAATTGAAAAAATCAATAATAGAACAAAAATTTTGAATTTAATTATGAATGTAACAGAATTCTAATTCAATCGACAAATCAAACAAAACTAAAAACCAAATCGTGAATACAAAAATTTTAATGATAGCAAGTTCTGCATATTTAGGAATAACAGGACTTGGACTAACCTTCCTTCCCGAAGAAATCGCTGAATATCTTAATGGAGGGATAAACCAGACTTCAATTCTGTTTTTACAAATTTTAGGTTCTTTATACTTGGGGTTTGCTATGCTCAATTGGATGACAAAAAACAACTTAATTGGTGGGATTTATAGTAAACCTTTGGTTATTGGAAATTTGGCTCATTTTTTAATGAGTTCGTTTGCATTAATAAAAATAGTCGGACAATACTCTGGAAATGAATTTTCAATAATTCTTACAATTACTATAATTTATTCTGTTTTTACTTTATGTTTTGGATACATCTTTATGACAAATCCCAGCAAAATAAAAGAGACGAATTGAAAAAAGGAAATGAGTGGAAAAAAGAATTTAAGAGTATAATGGAAAAGCCCAGATTGCGGAAAGCACTACACACAACAGTGTATATAAAAAATAGCGCAAGTTGTTGCTAACACAATGATTTGGGCATTTTTTGCAATGGCGCTAAATTTTTATAAATTAAACAAGAAATAAAAATGCGCAGATAGATCAATTGGTTCAAGCTTGCTTGCCTTGCTCCGATTCATATATTTGGCCTTGTAAAACATTTGAAAGAAACCATATGAAATTCATATTAACGTTATTTATTGGAATTATAACTTTTAATTTGAATGCTCAAACCGACGACGACGAAACTGTTATTTTTTCAAGAATTGGAGAATTGAGCGATGAGCAATTAAACAATTCTGGAGCTTCTAAACTGACTTTTATTACGAGCGAAAAAGAAGCTGGAAAAATGGCGGAATTGGACATTGAAAACGAAAACCCATTTCTTTTGCTAATGGGTGGAATTGCGCCAACGATAATTGCAACTGACCCACAATTTGAAAAAAAATATGGAATTTATTTTTACGAATTTGGTTGTGCTGGACCAGAAAATGAAATAATAATTGCCTACAACAAAATAATATTTGAACACTTGAATTCGACAAAAGGGAAAAAGTGGATAAAAGAAGTTAGAGATGACGTAATCGGATTTAAGGAATGGAAACGCAATTATAAACGGAAATAAAAAACGTTTTACAACAACATATATGTGTTCATAGCAGCTAAGTGATGAATCGAATGGTTCTTGTATTTTTGCAATGGCGCAATGCTTGCAAAAAGTAAAAGTTAGCAATCAATGCGCAAAAAAATCGAAAAGTAAGGTAACAATTTGCTCTGCTACGACACATATATAAAACGTTACCAACTATAAGCCCTGAGTTTTTTAGAAACTAGTTTTTTTAATAAAACTTGTGAAGTGTTAAATTTTGGTGTAAATTTACACCAAATAAGCATCTCATGGGACGACAAAGCATTTCTTTCACAGAACCTAACGATAATTGGCTAAAAACTCAAGTTGATAATAACGAGTACTCAAGTAAAAGTGAACTTGTTAATGACTTGATTAGACAAGCGCGCAAGCAGCAGAAACAAATTGATTGGATTGCAGCAAAGATAGATAAGGCAGAAAAAAGTGGATTTACTTCGGATAGTAAAGCGCAAATATTATCTCAATCTAAGAATTTATCAAATGGCTAAATACAAATTAAGTAACTCTGCCAAAGAGGACTTAATAAGAATTCATCGTTACGGAGTTAAAAAGTTTGGGATGACGCAAGCTGACAAATATTTTGACTCTTTTTTTGAATACTTTGACATCATTTCGCAAAGACCTTATTCATTTGAATCAGTTGACTTTATAAAAAGCGGATATAGACGCTGTGTCTGCGGATCGGATAGTATTTACTACAGAGTAAATAATGATGTGGTGGAGATTATGGTTATTATTGGACGCCAGGATTTAAATAACTTATTGTAAAAAATTACAGTTGGTAACAATGTATAAGAAAGCATAGGGCTTAGCTGTTTAATCAAAAGATCTGTGTTTATTTGCAAAGTCGCCAACTATAAAATTTGGCGTTTATGAGAAAAATGATAAAAGCAAAATATTTATATTTGGCTTAGTACCAATCCGAAACGTATCGCTTATCACCTGCCCTACGTTTCTTATACGAGACGTTATCTACAAGCACAAATATGACAATAGAAATTAAAAAACCTCTCAGAATTGAAAAGATAAAAAGTCTTTTAGAAAAAAATGAGAGAATCCTATTTGTCTTGAATAATGGAAGTTTTAATAGAGATTATATAGTAAAACTTCAAAAAGAACTTTCTAACTACGTGGTTAGTGAAATTAATTGGATGAATAAACTAGTTATTGTTCCTAGTATATCCACAAAGACTGTATTGGAAAATTTAAACAAGTTTTATCAATGTATTGAGCTATTTGATAAAACGGCTCATTCACTTATGAATTTGATTACAGAAACATTTGACATTGACCTTAATAATTCAAGTGAGATATATGATTTAAAGAAAAACAGAAGTGAAAAGCAAAGAGGCCAAATAAATGATGAATGGAAATATCATTTTCACGGAAAAGGATGCTCATTTACAAATATAATCACTGAACAGTTTTTAGATGTGCAAATTATAAACGGACTCGAATTTGGGGAATTAGATACTTATTATTTGATGAAATTTATACAAACAACAGAGTCTTTAAAAGAGATGAGTTTAATTTTAAATGATGAATCAAATAATATGCAAAAAGTAATTGAGATATTGAGAATGAATGATTATTTGATACAGTTATCGGACGAAAATACTGGCGGACTGATAATAAATCGGAATAAAAAGCCAGTAGATAACACTATATATAGCAAATAGGGCGATTAGTTATTAATCCAAAAGTTTTTGTCTATTTACAAAGTCGCCAAATCTTTTGATTTGGTATTAAATGAGAAAAAATTAAAACAAAATACAAAAGATTTGGCTTGTGGTTAAATCGAAAGTAATCGCTTATATTCTGACCAACTTGCCATATATTTAACGTTAGCCACAAGCTAAAGTAACACTAGTCCTCAAATCAAAC
Organism: uncultured Aquimarina sp.; assembly: GCA_947496355.1. Taxonomy (GTDB): domain Bacteria; phylum Bacteroidota; class Bacteroidia; order Flavobacteriales; family Flavobacteriaceae; genus Aquimarina. The sequence goes on along the minus strand of CANMCO010000025.1, from coordinate 4,453 downwards.
GATATCGAAACAACAGAAAATATATTCGCCCACTTTGAAAAGTTTATTAAACTTTCTGAAGACTTGAAACCTGAGCTTTCAAAACGAATAAAACCAATAGTATTTCAGAAAGGAGAACTCGTTTTAGATGCAAACAATATTTCCAAAAAAAGCTATTTCATCAACAAAGGTATTCTACGAACCTATTTTATAAAAGATGGAAAAGAAATCAGCGAATATTTTTCTGGAATAGACGAATGGGTTAACTCACCTAAAAGCTTTATGCAAAGAAAAAAAGACATATACTACATTGATGCAATTGAATACACCGAAGCATATTTTATAAACGTGAACGACCTTGTGTATCTTTTTGACAATTATCCAGAAATGGAACGTTACGCTCGTTTATCAATGGGCACTGTTTTTGGGCATTTTATGGAACGTATAACCTCGATAAGATTTACATCTGCCAAAGAAAAATATATTCATTTTCAAAAAATTTATTCTAAAATTTATCATCGTATTCCTTTAGGTATGGTTGCTTCTTATTTAGGAATAACACAAGAAACATTAAGTAGAATAAGGGCTAAAAAGTAATTATTTGATTTAGGTCAAAAGTTCTGATTATTTCAATCAGTAGCTTTACCACTAAATTAAAACTCAAAATGAAGAAAAGAACCAAAAGAATATTATTAATCCTAGCTCTAGCTTTAATTTCAGGAATAGTTTACATATTTACATATGTGCCAAATCTATCAAAACAAAACGGAGTTGTTGAAACTCTATTATATTTAGGAGATTCTGAAAACCAACCTTTAATTGTAGCTTTTGGTGGTGCAGAAGGTGGAATTGATTGGCATAGAAACCATATGAAAAGTAAGAGGGACAGTCTCATTCAAAAAGGCTATGCGATTTTAGCAATTGGGTATTTTAATGCAGAAGGAACACCAAAAAATCTCGACAGAATTTCACTTGATGCAATTTCAGATACAATAATGAACATTGCTAAAAATCCAAAAATTGATGAATCAAAAATTGCTCTTATTGGAGGTTCGCGTGGTGGTGAGTTAGTCTTGAATTTAGCTAGTAGATTCGACCATTTCAATGCAGTTATCGCAATGTCAACATCAAATGTAAGCTTTCCTGCTATTACTTGGTCTGCAAATACTTCTTCTTGGACTTATAAAGGTAATGAAGTTCCTTATTTACCTGCACCTTTAAAGATAATCGGACCCGCATTAAAAGGAGATTTATTTACTGCACACAAAATGATGCTTGAAGACAAAAAAGCTTCAAAGAAAGCAGAGATTCAAGTGGAAAATATTAATGGAGCTATATTAATATTATCAGGCAAAAACGATGATCAATGGCCAGCTTCAGAAATGTCTGACCAATTAATTCAAAGATTAGAAAACAAAAAATTTAAGCACTATTACAAACATATAAAACTAGATGGTGGACATATAGCACCTATAGAACATTTTAATTTTGTCTATGATTTTTTAGATAAACATTTACCAACGAAGTAACCAAAGCCAGTGGCTAACACTATATATAGCAAATAGGGCGATTGGTCTTTAATCGAAAGATCATTGCATATTTACAAAGTTGCCAAATCTTTTGATTTGGTATTAAAGAGAAAAATTAAAACAAAACACAAAAGATTTGGCTTGTGGATAGCTCGAAGATAATTGCTAATTTTCTGCCCAACTTGCCATATATTTAACGTTGTGCACAAGCTGGTGGAATCTGAAAAGCAGGACGCTATCTGAACGGTAATCGGACGGGGTAATGATCAAAGACCTGTTTATTTTTGTAAAGATATATTTTGATACAAAGGTTCTCCCCTATCAGCATCGGACGGAATAATGGTCATCGCTATTTTGTGATGGTAATCGTTAAACCCAAAGTCACAAAGCGATCGCGGGAATTTGAAAAAATATAACGTAAATAGTTCGTAAGCAATCATCGCTTTGCTTGAGCAACTTTGCAAAGTAACGGCTAAATAAAAAAGCCAGTGCATAACATGATGTATAATTAATAGCGGCGGAAATTCCTAACGGAATTTCACGCGTGTTTGCTACCTTTGGGCAATGCGGAACGTTGGTTTTAGATCATACCGCTACAAATTATACATTAAACGTTATGAAACAATCAAAACTATGAGGCTTAAGTTTATACTGTTTTTTGCATTTGTCCCAATACTTTGTTTTGGGCAATCTCAAGAATTTCCAAATGCTCTGAAAAAGGGTCATGAAATTATTAAAAAAGATCTGAGATTTTTAAAATTAAATGGAAAAGTAAAAAAAATAACTTCATCTTATAAAGGAATTAAATTTTTCACATATGAATTTGATAAAGAAGGAAGATTAATAAAGGATATCAGATATACTTATGATAGAGAAAACAAAGAGTCGAGTACTATAAAATATAAGTATTTAGAAAATGAAAGATTTTATGAAGCGTACAACTATGATTCAATATTATATGCAAAAGGTCATAATAAGTTTGATGAGAACGGAAATATCATATTTGCAGAATTTATAAACCATAAGAGGTATCTAAATGATTTTGATGAAAAAGTTGACTTTTTTTATGATGATAATTGTAGACTCTTAAAAAAAACGATTTATAAAAAATTTAAAGATTTTGATAAGTATATGTTAGATAGTGAGTTAAGATATACTTATAGAGATACTTTAGAAGGACATATCAAAGAGGTTTTAGGGTCTAAACATATCTATAATGTATTTAAAAACTACTACAAAGACAAAGATCGAATAAATAAAAAAGACCAACTCGTGGAATCTTCCAATTGGAAGGAAATCTATAAAATAGATCAAAACGAAAATGTTTACATAGAAGTCACAAGTATGTTATTTGATAAGAAAAAGAAAAAATATTCAGAAGGTCACGAAAAGAGATATGAGTATAATAGCAAAGGTAAATTAACAAAGGAGTTTAGTGGGGCAAAGAAATACCCTAATTTTGAGTTAATTTATGATGATGAAAATAGATTGATCAAACATACTATTGATCATATGTATGGAAAATTTACAAATCATTTTTCTTATGATAAAAACGATAGAGTTAAAAATGTAAAGCAACTAAATTCCCATGGAAGTGTTGTTATGGAACAAATTATTGAATTTGACGAAAAAGATAATTGGCTCCAAGCAAATTACTTCCAAAATGGAAAACCGACTACTCAAAAAAAATACCATGTAGAATATTATTAATAGATCTTTTCATAACATCATATATAAAATCAGAGCAAAGCTTAGTGCCAGATCGAAAAGTCAATTCCTTTTTGCAGTGGTGCTAGATTTTTATAAATTGAATAAGAAATAAAAATAGCGCGGATAAATCGATTGGTTCTGGCTGGCTTGCCTTGCTCCGATTCATATATTTGGCGTTAGGGCACATACTCAGAATCTGAAAAGCAAAACGCAATCTGAACCTGTCTACGGACGAACCTCGATTGTATGAACTGAGAATTTTTGCTGTAGTTTGTATCGGATCCAAAGTAAAAAAAGCGATGAAAAAATCACTCAAAAGGAGTGTTTCGGAGTAGTAACGTGATGAAAAATCGCTTTTTTTGGCTCATTACGATAATTTTGACGGAAAAAGGGTTTGTGATTTTCTAGTTTGGTAAGTGATCAATCCAGAAGCAGTAAAGTGATCGCTGGAGATTATGAAAAATAATACGGAACAGTTCGCAATCTGATATCACTTTACTGCGGCTTGTTTACTAAGTTCTGGCTTGTAAAAGTGGTACGTGCCATAACACTATATATGTGTTCATAGCAGTTAAGTGATGATTCGAAAAGTCTGTGTATTTTTGCAATGGCGCAATGCTTGCAGAATGAAAAAGTTAGCAACCAATGCGCAGAAAAATCGAAAAGCAAGGTAACATTTTGTCCTGCTACGACACATATATTAAACGTTACCTACCATATGACAAAAGAAATTGAAAAGGATATAGAAGCAATAATTGAGTATTGCCATCAATTTACTGAATATATGTTGAATAACGGAAAAGAATATTATCCTTTTGGAGCGCAAATCAAGAAGGATGGTGAATTAGTAGCGATTGCATTTGATGACGAAGAAACGGAATTTCCTGAAAGTCAAAAGTTGATTAATGGAATGACAACGGAATTTGAAAAGCTTTTTGCAAACGGACAAATCAAAGCCTATGGTCTCGCTTATGATGTTAGGGTACCAATTAATGATTCGGGCGAAAAATCGGATGCAATTTGTATCGATATTACTCATAAAGATTCAAACAAAATTCCTAGATATTATTTTACATATTGTTGGAATACCAATGAGGAATTGATATTTGGAGAGAGTTTTGGAATGAAAAAATAATAAATACGGTAGGTAACAACGTGTCCTATGTAAAGCCTTTTCCCAAGCCTTAGGTTAAAAATACGATATTTTTAACATTCTAATTAACTCATATTGATGA
>CANMCO010000024.1 GCA_947496355.1 uncultured Aquimarina sp. | reverse complement strand
TTATAAACGTAATTACCAGTGTATTCAGTTACGTAAAAAATCGAGCTCTGTACCCATTTTTCTTGTGGTCGCCCTCTGCGAAGCAAAAATTAAGAACGTTCCTTCTATCATCATCTCTCTACTATGGCTAAAATAATAAATTCAGTATTGCCAGCCGCATCACCAAAGCTATGTTTACATAATTGGTAGTTATAGTCGCTCTTCCTCTCGTCAGGGTCTATAACGCAATTATATAAAATAGCCGCGCACAGGCTGCTATACTTGAAGATTTGAGGTTTAAGACCAGATTTTTGGAAGCAATATTATAATACTATAGCTGTATAATCGTGTCGTAGACGTGATTTGGACGATTCTAGTGACATTTAGAGTAGTTTTGAGCAAGTTTGTGTGACGTTCAATCGGCACTTAGCCTAACACTTCCAAAGCGGAAGAGCCTCTGCGCTACATCCTTGCGCTATTCCGCTTTTGAAGCGTTTTTACTTTTAAAGTATGAGATACAAGCTTCTGCTATTTTTGTGATTGGGAGGACTTGTAATAATGAAGTCAAAAATTTACCTATTGTATTAATTTTTTTGTTAGGCATAACCCAAAGCAAAACCACTACAACCACAAAAAAGATCATAAACATTAAAATTTTTGTAAGTTCTTTATCCATAATTAATTTAGTTTTCTAATCATTTTTAAACTAGCTATTCCCATTAAAACATAAATGGACATAGCTTTTTCACCACAATTTATTTACTATATTTTCTAAAAAAGCACAGCAAAAAACAACAATAAAAAAAGCCCCAACCCTTTCGGGCTGAAGCTCTAAGCAAAATTAAAAGTTAATTTTTACACCCACAAGGATTTCTTGAAAATGTTAGTATATACCATTTTGATTAAAGTTGAAGTGCGCAACTGCTGTTGCGGCTGACCTTCAACTTTAATCAAGATGCTAGACATCTGGCGATTGAAGATAATTGCGTATGCGCAAAATAAAAGGCGTAGCCGAAGCGAAGAGGAGCAGCCGACACACAAAAAGGAGTGTAACGGTTTTGTGTGCCAGACGATTTTTATGTTTTCCGCTTTATCCAATAATCAACGTAACCTAAAAATTGGCTAGGTTGTGACCTAGCGGCGGAGCCAATGAAGTGTGTAGGGATGTTGCTGTGGCGTGTATTATTGCTTCAATAATCATGACACGGTAACAGACTGGGAACACGACGAGGAGGAACGAAGCGTGGGCGGCAAAAGCTTTTTTTAAGGGATGTAAAAAAGTTTTGCCATAGCAAGGGTGACGACGAGACCTTATAACAGCTTATTACAAAAGCCCTTTTCGGGCTGATGTGATAATAACTAATCGGAGGCGATAGCCGACTCACTTGGCTTTTATCTATAAATAAAATCCCGAACCTTTCGATTCGGGATTAATGATACTGTCATCCTTCTCGTAAAATCTTTTCCATTCTTGCTAATATGGCTTCATCATTACAATCAAGTATAAATTGTATAATCTCTAATTTTAGTTTTATCTTCTCTGCTTCACTCATTTTCGTTGTAATAATTTCTAGAGAAGCTTTACCCTCTTGGTTTTCTGCTTGTATGTAATACAGCATGTACATACACAGTATTGTCTTTTAACGTATAATGAACCCCATAACGGAAGCGATCTGTAAATACAATTCTGATGTCTTTGTATCGTTTCTGGAAGTTATCGGGATCTGTTTCTATTCTACTTAGAACTTCATCTATTTCAGTAAGTAAATCTGGTGATAGTTCTGTGTTTTCTGCATACCAATCAAGGGCATCTGCTATATCTAGTTCTGCTCCTGGTTTAATAATCAGTTTATAGCCCATGCTTTGCCTGTAGATCAGATTTCACTTCTTTCCAACTTCTACCACTTTTAGGATTGGCTTTGTGATCTGCTAAACGTTGATCTAAGATTTTTTTATGATCATCTGATATGTGATACGCTGATTTTATAGCTTCTCTTCTATATTGTAGCATATTTTTAAAGGCTTCAATAAGTGTGGGATCTTTTACATCTTTCAACTCCTCCAATATCCATTTAAGATCTGCCTGTAAGTCCATAATTCTCATTTTTATATTCATAACAAAGATAGTTTAATATAGTAATATTTTTACATTTTGATTTTTAGAGGTACATATTTTTATCCTAATGGATGGAACTGATTAATAGCTTCATGCAGACTTTCTAAGTTATCTTGTTTGTAGGATTCTGTAGAGCTAATATATCTGTGACCTGCCATTTGTTGTACTTTTCTGATGTTGTATTGACTTAACCAATTCACGATTACACTTGTTCTGATATGGGTATTATTAGTAACCTTCTGATTATAGGTTTTTAGCTTTTTTAAGATCGGGTGTAAGATCATACTAAACTGTGGTGTGTTTATTGGGAACAACTTTTCATCATACGTATTTATGTGATTTTGTATGATGGGGCGTACTTCTTCAATGTATTCTTTAAGCTCTATGATTTGCCAGGGTTTTAGCTCTAGTGTTCTGTATGCATTTCTTCTTGTACTGGGGATGTAAATCGTTCCTTTTCGTAAGTCTACATGTTCTAATACTAAGGATTTAAAGTTGTTACTTAGTAAGCCCTGATAGACCAATAATCCTACTATAACTTTGTTACGTTTTGCAGTAGCTCGATAATAAAAATTATCCTTCCATATCTTATCAGTTTCATAGCTGTAAAACAGATCTTCCAACTCATCACTGGTAAGCAAATTATAGAAGACTTTTTTACGTTCCCCTCTCACTTTAAGATCGTCTGCAATATTCTCTGTTCGATAACCTTGTTCGATTAAATAGTTGCAATAATGTTTGATTGCCCAAATATGTCTGTTAATGGTTTCAGGTTTGTTGGTGGTTTTTAAATGAGTTATGTAGTTGAGTAATTGCCTGTAAGTTAGTTCTTCAGGGTTCGTATGTTTGGATTTACACCATTGTTTGAGTTTATCTACATTGTAAACATTGGTTTTAATGGTTCTTTCGCTATGTCGTAATTCTTCAAGGTAGGTGTAATAATCTTTCATAATAATTCTAATAAGTGAGTATATATTTGTGTAGATTTTAAGGAGCTATGTCCTAAAAACTGTTGTATATCTTCGATTTTCATGCCTTGTTGTAACAGGTGTGTAGCAATACTATGTCTTAGGCAATGTGGTGTTATATGTTTTTCTCTTAACACTTCATCATCGACAAGGGTTAATAAATGTTGTAATCGTCTTTCTAAACCTTGACCATGCATACGGTTTCCGTATTTGTTGATCAATAATGCTTCCGCACCATGGCTGCCAGTATACATGGGTCTGGCTTCGAAGATGTAATCTTCTAAGATTCGTAAACTATACTTGTTGATAGGTACGTATCGTTCTTTGTAATTTTTTCCTTGTCTTACAAACACACGCCCTGCATCAAAAAGGATATCATTAATATTTAGGCAGACGGCCTCCGTCCTTCGTAGACCACAACTATACAGAACTACAAGGATGGCTTTATCCCGTAATCGTGTACGTCTGTGTTTGCTACTGTAACTAGTCACTTCAAAGAGTTGTTTGATCTCTGATTGGGTAAGGATATCTTTGATGGCACTTTCTCTCTTTTCTAATCGAAGATGTACTTTAAAGGTTCGAGCTCCTTGTTTTTTTAAGTATTCTCTAAACTTTTTAAGAGCATTTTGATGTTTATTTAGATAGGCTTTACTTAATCCTCCTTCTTTACGTTGGTTGCTTCGTTCACCTAAGTATTTGTAGTATGCTTTGACAGTATCAAGAGTAATCTGTTCTAAGCGTTGTATGTTGTGTTGCTCCAACCAATGGAAGAACTCTCGTATAAATATCGGAGTGTAATAAACAGTCTTTTGGTTATAGCCTAAAATATCTAACCATTGTTCAAAATCAGATAATAGGATTCTATAGCTATCATTTTGTAGCTTTAATTTTTTCATACGGTATGTCTTTTTTGTGATATTGTAGCGCAGTACAGATAATTAACTGGCTTTCTTTTGGTTATCCTCGCAAGTAGATAGGTTGCGAGTTGGTTGCGGTTCGCGGGTTAGTTTGTCACTAAACCCAGTTCTATTTGTTGTAAACAACCTTTTAAAGCATTATCAATACTAGCCTTTAACCAATCATATTCTTTCATATCGATAATCTCAAAACAGTAACTCTTGGTTTTCTTCTTTTTGACACGCTTTATATAACCTTCTTCCTGTAACTGTTTATGATAGCCCCGTAAAGTACTTTCTTTGATGTGTAGCTGCTTTCGGATTTCTGCATTGGTAAACGTAGTTTGTTCATTACTTTTTAAGTAGGCTTTAAGCCTTTCCAGATGATTTCTGGCCGCACCGGTAATGCGATCACTTTTACGTAGTAACACTTCTTTGATAATCTCATTGGCTTGCTCTATATCATCAATGGTAGTTTCTATATATTGCTCTCCGGTCTCCTTATCATATTTTTTTGGTCTTTGCCACTGGCAATAGAAGGTAATGGCTTCTATAAATTGTAGGTAATGTGCATTGGTTCTTCTAGGTTTAAAAACTGATACAGGCAGGGTTAGATATTCTGCATAAGGATTGCGAACCGTGACAGGCGATAAGGATCGTTGTACAGATCGTAAAAAACGTGCGGATTCAAATTCTTCTTTCTGATTTCGTTTGCCAGCCGATAGTAATCGCTGATAATCCATAATCTTTTGATCCTGTTCCTCGGATTCGTCTATGTAAAGTAAAAAGCTTCTATTACTGTTATCTTCATAAACAGATTCTTGAGTGGTACAACCTGCAACACTTACAGGGCCTTCTACAGTTAAGTGTATAGTTTTCGTTGTGCCTTTACGATCTTTATGAACTACCGTTTTGGTAATTCTCTTTTTAGATTGTAGTTCTCGTAATGGATAGAGTACACTTTCTGCTCCGTCTAAATCTTCGATTAAGATAAGCTTGTTTCGTAACTCGGTTCTGTTGAAGTAGTAAAAAGCATTCGCCGATAATACCGTGATTTCTATTTTATCTTCGTCCGGGATGAGTTCTGCCACTTTAGATTGTAAATGTGTTTTACCAACACCACTACTACCTAAACTGATGCAATGTAATGGGTTATTTGTTTTTCTGGATGTAAAAATCAAGTACATTAATAATCGATTGGTTTCTTCTCCGATCACACCACTTTTACCAATAAGATCATTGGTTTTACTCAATAGGTCTTTAGACTTTAAAAATTTGATCGCGGTTTGTTCTTCATTGGCTGTGAGTTCTTCTACAGGAGTTTGGTTAGCTTCTTTTTCTCGTTCTAATTCGTCTATACGATATTGTTCTAGTGCTGCGGTAAGTTCTTGCAATGTTTTTCTGGTCACACTGGTACCAATCTCGATACGTTCTGCGATCTTTCTAACAAATTTCTCGACCATATTGTCATTATACAGATCGATACTATGGCGTAACACATTGATACTTTTAGGTTTTTGTACACTCATAGTTACTCGCATACGTTCTAGATTATTGAACTTGATACCTCCTAGAATATGGATTTCTAAGTATGCATTGATGTACTGGTAATTGTGTGGGTTGTGTGTTTTTAGCATTTGTTGATAATTTTTAGAATATATCTTATATGATGCAAATATATCTAAAAAGATATATTATTATAGTTCTTATAAGATGTAATTATTAACAATATGGGTGCTATATGTGTTTTTAAAGCATCTTATTCGTTATTTTTGTAGTAAATAGTATCATATCTGATTTATGACCTTAGGACAACGCATACAGGAACTTCGTAAAAAAGCTAACCTATCACAGAGTGAGTTAGCTGCAAAAATTGATATCTCATATCCGCAGATGAGCCGTTATGAGATTAAAGAAGTACAGCCGCCTGCTGATGTATTAAAACGTCTTGCTGATGTCTTTGGGGTTTCTATTGACTATATTGTAAATGGTTCTTTAGAACAAAAGGCTCAAGATTCTTTAGACGATGCAGAACTGTTATCTCAATTTAAAGAAGTAGAGCAAATGGATGAAGATGATAGAGGTACGGTAAAAAAGCTAATCGATGCATTTATTACCAAACGTAAAGTGCAAAAGTTAGCGCAGTAAAATTGTAAACTTTTTATTAATTATAAATATTACTAATATGATGTACGATTGCTACGATGTATGTAAGTGACCAAATTTGCAAAGAAAGTTAAGCGTTTAAAAAAATGCTTAAAAACAATGAACTCTTTACTTAAAGAGGTTCAAAAATTATTATCTCAACTTTTTGAGATTCTTAGTATAATAGCAATGTTCATAGAACTATTCCAACTACTATTCTAATCAAAAAACCACTCCGAAGAGTGGCTTTCATTGTACAATATTCTACATTAAGCTATTAAAGACTACAATTTAAACTAGGAGCATCATAATAGCCTATCCCTTTACTTGTAGTCACTTTTTTATACTTCGCTAAATTTATTTTACAAAAATAATAGTGTACTCCTTTTTGAGCATCATCGATTGTGAAATCAGGAAATTTAACCCAGCCATCTTCATTATCTTGGAGTAGGTTATATTTATCGAATACAGCCAATGCTTCTTCTGTTAAAGGGGAGTCATTGTCCCACCAAAAGAAAAGTTTACTGTTTTTTTCGATATATCGGGTAGGTATTTTAACTCCTTTGCTACCAACTTTTGTGCTATCTGTTAAAAGCATTTTCATGTTATTTTTACTAATCCTAACAACTAATAATTCATCGTTATTGGTTAATTCTAATACTTTAACAGAAAAAACAGTATCTCTTTTATAAAGTTTGCTAGTACTTGAAAAATCAAGTATTGCATTACGAATAACAGTTTCTTTATCTCCACTTTGTGCTAACTCATTTTTAAACGAACCACAACTTTGGAGGGCAAGTACACTTACTGTTGTTAAAATAAATATTATTCTCATTATCTATAATTTAAACTATCTCAATCTATATGAAAAACCTGTAGTAAAATCAATCTTCTTAGGGAATGTACCTCCTGAATTAGGATGTGTTAAAAGGAAAAATCTTAAACTAGGATTAATTTTAAGAGCATTATCTCTAAATTCTAAATCTGGATCAGAAGGCACCAATCTATCTGAATCACTAATTCCAGCGCCACTAGGGTGAGTATGAAAGAAGCCTCTTACGCTAAACCTATCAAACTCTTCTTTTGTACTTACAGCACTACGTAATGCCATAATACCATTAGCCTTTGTCTTTTTATGACTATTATCTCCATAACGTCCAATACCTATATGAGTTGCATCTTGTGATCCATCTTTTGAAAAATACGCTCCGCCTATTTCTCTACCTACATAATCAGATAATTTTACAGCAAATGATTCAACTCCTCCCTCAGTAGGTTGTCCTTCTCCGCCAACTGCAATAAGATTGCTATCCTCTTTAAAATTCTGTCCATCTGATAATATTCCTTGCTCTATGTCACCTATTGCTACTTTGGCTTCTCCTTTCTTATTGTATTTTACTTGTCCTTTTCTTTTTCCTGAGCTATACGTTTTTAGTATTCTATCTGGATCATCATTTGCTTCTCCAACTTGTGCTACTTCACCAGTCTTTTTATTTAGTGTAAAATCAGTTAATCCATTAGGATCAAACTTAATCATTGGACTATTCTGCACATAATTATAAGACGTTAACTCGTACCTTCTCTCAGCCAAAGGATCAATATTAAACCATCTACCTACAGCAGGATTATAATTCCTAAAACCAAAATCATACCAATCAAGCCCAACTTCATTTTGCTCTTCTTTCCCTCCAAACTTTAATAATTGTGCAGTAGAGTTTCCTAAAGAAGATACTGTACTGTTATATCCTTTGTGCTTTAATCCAAATGGATAATAGTTACTCTCTTCTATGATTTCTACATTTCCCGTAGCTTCGTTTTTGGTATAACTTAAACGAGTATTCCCTAAGTGGTCTTTATATTGATATACATAACGATATGAATTTCCTTCTGGTGTTGCATATCCTTCTGGCGTAGATAGGTACTGGAGTTGGTCATTCTTATAAACGTAATTACCAG
>CANMCO010000023.1 GCA_947496355.1 uncultured Aquimarina sp. | reverse complement strand
TTATCGGTATTGGCGTCCTGAGCATTTTCAAAGTCCCTCCCTTCCATGGATACCACACCGGTAGAAGCATTCACGGTAAAGACTGATGCATCTACACCTCCCAAGGTGTAGGTAACCGTTCCGATCGGGGCATCTCCACTTAGGACCGGAGCTGCGGAAGTGTACGCCACGTTTTCATCAATGCTCCCATTTGTGATGCCGGTGATGGTGAAGTCTGCCTCTGCCAATTCTCTAATGGGTTTAAAACCATCCCAATCCCCATGAGATTCATAAGTAGCTTTGGTACCTAAAGGTACGAACAGGTCTATTTGGCTTCGGGTAGATACTCCATCTTCATCAACAAAGGCTTCTACATGAAGCGATGGGGGATTACTGCCTTCTGCCACCACTATGACAAGAGCCGGGTTCTCGGTAAAAGCTTCATCCCCAATAGTCTCAACATTCTCACCAATGATTATACTGGTCAATTGATTCTCACTAAAGGCAAAATCCCCAATACTGGTCACACCATCGGGTATGGCCACTTCGGTCAATTGGTTGTTTCGAAAAGCACTATTCCCAATATTGGTAACACTGTCACCAATGATTACACTGGTCAATTCGTTTGTAATAAAAGCTCCGATCCCAATACTTGTCACCCCGTTGGGAATGGTCACACTGGCCAATTGGTTTTCGGCAAAAACATTCACTCCAATACTTGTCACATTGTTTGGTATGGTCACCTCGGTCAAATTGTTTTGGAAAAAAGCGCGATCTCCAATACTGGTCACACTGTTGGGTATGATCACCTCGGTTATTTGGTTTCTCCAAAAAGCGTCCTGCCCAATACTGGTCACACCATCGGGTATGGTCACACTGGTCAAGGCATTGGATTGAAAAGCACCATCCCCAATACTGGTCACACCATCGGGTATGGTCACTTCGGTCAATTGGTTCTGGGCAAAAGCCCATTCCCCAATACTGGTCACACTGTTGGGAATATCAACACTGGTCAATCGGTTGAATCTAAAAGCTTCATTCCCGATACTGGTCACACTGATGGGAATATCAACACTGGTCAATCGGTTGAATCTAAAAGCTCGATCCCCAATACTGGTCATACTGATGGGAATCGTGACACTGGTCAAACCCTTGTCGCTAAAAGCTTCATACCCAATACTGGTCACGGTATAGGTATTATTTCCATCAGAAACACCCGTTTCGGGTATGGTTATACTAGTTGCGGTACCTGTATAGTCTATTGCTACTACGGTATTGGGATCGATAGCTGTAATCCTATATAGAATACCATCCGGTGTAGTAAAACTAGTACCGAATGCTGTAATGGATTTGAAACCCGTCCACTCAGCATGATTTTCATAATCATTTACCGAACCCAAAGGAACGATTACATATATATCTTCACGATTTGAAAAAGCATCATTGGGACTTCCAGCAAGGCTTGGAGGGGTCAAGGCCAGTACCGTAACACTGGTCAAGGCGTTGTTCCGAAAAGCGTCATCCCCGATACTGGTCACACCATCGGGTATGGTCACACTGGTCAAGGCGTTGTCTAGAAAAGCGCGATCTCCAATGGTCTCAACACCATCACCAATGGTTACACTCGTCAAGGCGTTGGATCGAAAAGCGGCATCCCCGATACTGGTCACATCATCAGGAATGGTCACACTGGTCAAGGTGTTGGATTGAAAAGCGCGATCTCCAATGGTCTCAACACCATCACCAATGGTTACACTCGTCAAGGCGTTGGATCGAAAAGCGTCAACCCCGATACTGGTCACATCATCAGGAATGGTCACACTGGTCAAGGCATTGGATTGAAAAGCACCATCCCCGATACTGGTCACACCAGCAGGAATGGTCACACTGGTCAAGGCGTTGGATTGAAAAGCGCGATCTCCAATGGTCTCAACACCATCACCAATGGTTACACTCGTCAAGGCGTTGTTCCGAAAAGCGTCATCCCCGATACTGGTCACACTGTTGGGGATTCTTATAGTAGTCAATTCGTTTCTCGTAAAAGCTGCGTTCCCAATACTTGTCACACTGTTGGGAATCGTCACACTGGTCAAGGCGTTGTCTAGAAAAGCCTGATGCCCAATACTTGTCACACTGTTGGGAATCGTCACACTGGTCAAATCATTGTCGTAAAAAGCCTGATGCCCAATACCGATCACTCTATAGGTCAGTATTCCGCGGCGGACAAAAAAGGGGATGGTGACGTCCGTATCTGTGCCCACATAGTCCTGTACTTCCACACCGCCAGTAGTTATTCTGTAGGTGATGTTGTTAGTCGTAAATGATACTTGGCCGTAGGTGGCCGTGCTCAGCAAGACCAAGAATAATGCGCATAAAAATTGTGAAAGCAATTTTGCCCCCATCTCTCTCCAAATTTTAGTGTTGTTAAATTTTCTCCGCCATTGGACATCCCCGGTCAGTTCCGGGAACGGCAATGCCCCATTTTTTTAATATGCTAAAGGCCATTAGCCATTAGCCGAACACGTAATTTAAATCTAAAGCATGATCCTTAGAAATAAATGTGCCGAACATAACCAAACGAGGGACGAATTGGGGATTAGGGAGGTCAATGTTCAGTTTACAATTATCGGCTATCAATCTTTGTCTGGCGGTTGAAGGTTGGTGGTTCTCAGTTGTTAGTGATAATTGTTCATTGTTAATGTTTTATAGCTAAAACAATTTACTGATTATCAGTAAGATGGACAACTTTTTCCTTTAAATCATAATGCACAACGGGTTAATAAACTAACTTTTTAAGTTTATAATTATAACTAGTATTTAACAGTTCTTTTATCAATTTCATCTTTAAAGTTTCTCCATTTCCATTTTTTTATGTTTCCCATTATATCGGTTGAATAGATGATATAAGGAGTTTCACCAAATGTTATAGATTTAACATCATAATTATGCCTAATTATACTTAATATAGGCTTTGTTTTTTGGTTGATTGAATCCTCTGGCTTGGTACTTAGTTCATGAAGCTGTACTGATTTATCATTACTGGCTATAGCTATAATCAATCTAGAACTATCAGGGTCATTTGTAATTGCGACATCTTCAATGTCCCCATCATGACCAGATAACTTGTATTTATTGGGTATATAGGCCTTTTGAAAGGCATTATATTTCCAAATAATTACTGTGTTATCCCAAGAGCCCGAAACAATATAATTACCATCACTAGAAAACTCAGCATCCATGACCTTATCGAAATGACTACTCAGAGTATCTATTTGTTGTGATTCAACATTCCAGAGATAAATATTACCATCATCTGAAGCAGCTAATATTAAATCCTTTTTAGGGTGAATATCAATCGAGTTAAACTTAAGGTCTAAAGTATCATTATTGTGAGAGCGCATACGAGTTTCTTTGTTTTTGAAATCTGAGTAGTAAAACAATCCATTATTTGCTGCAATAGCCAATCTACTGTTTTTAATTTTTAAATCATTTACTCTTATATTACCTAGATTGTCAAAATTCTCATATCTTGAACTTGGAATATTAAAAGTGGTAATTTGACCATTCCAGTAATTTCCAAAGAATACTTGATTTTGAAAATTAACATCAAATGCTTTAAAAAAACCCATCTTTCCATTTTTAATTAGATCTTTATGTTTTTTAAAATCATTGGAATTTATTTCAATGAGATTTCCTAGTGTAATTTCATTGTTGAAAGAGAAACTGGCATATAAACGATTATTCTTAAATCTTATATTAATAGGATGAGTAGCCTTATTGATTGAAATAGATTCTTCAATTGGAGATAAGTCCCAAAAATTAATTTCGCCAGCATCGTCAAATGTATAAACGAAATTATTTTTAATCATGGAAACATTAATTACAGCATAGTTATGTCCAATCAATTCTTTAGAAAAAGAATCTTTAGAATAAAAATTAAAATTTTTTAGATAGAAAATATTTGCCTTTTTATCATCTCTGCCTACGATAATATAGTTCTCTTTGCTCTCTAGAGATGTGATTTTTGTATTTTCACTTAAAGAGATTAGTTTTACTGCTGCATGTTTTTCTCCTCCATTGTCAAAATCGTTTAGGTTTATGGCATAAACATCTCTTTCTATGGCAATTAATATTTTATTCTTATCCTTATTAATTGTAAGGGCGTCTATATCGTCTATATCTAAATTTAGACGAATTTTAGTTAAATCATAACTATCTAAAAAGGATGTTACTTCAGATCTATTTCTTAAGAATATATTGAGTTTAAATAGATAAGGATGGAATACGCCATCAACATTTACATTAGCAATGAAACATACATTATAATCTGAAGACTTAAGCAAATGTTTGATTTCAGGATTACCTAATACTTCTTGAATTGAATCATTGTGTACACTTACTTTGAATTCTTTTAAATTGATTCTATACTTGTTAATTGTGTCGTTTTTGGATCCGGATTTTTTATTATTATTTGGATCAATTATTAACTTATATAGGCTTCTTTTATTTTTAGAAAGTGCAACAAAAATTTCATTTGATGTTTTTCTTAAAAACTCAATTTGACTCAAATTTTTTAATCCATTGGTGGCTCTAACAATACTATCATTGATTTCTTTTAAAGCACTAGTTCCATTAGAATCAGAGTATATAACTCTTAAATTTCCACTATCTAGATAAGGTTCATAGCTATTAATTGTATTTTCCCCTTCAATAGTGCTCCATTCAGTATTATCAGTTAAATCATTTAGGGATATTATTTTTGTTTTAACGTTTTTTGTTGTCTTTATAAATATAGCTAAGAATTTGTCATCAGAGAATTTCCTAATTTTAGAAGATATAATATGGTCATCTAATCCAGAAACTATTTTTTTACAATAAAAGGGCTTGTTAAAATAATCTGAAGTAAGCCTGTAATAAAAATCCGAAACAATTGGAAACTCTTTATTTCTTAAAGTTTCTGAAGAATTAATTAACGAATCAATATATCCAAATGTACCATACATTTTGGTTAAGTCGGTTTTACCAACACGGATAGCACTGCTTAATGTATCAGCAATTTCATTAGTTTTTTGCTCTGCATACTTTGTCTCTATCGCTAACCTTTTCTGTTCTGCTTCACTTAAAGAATAAATATGATAAAAGGCAAACGCAGTCAAGGCAGTTACAAAAGACAACAATAGTACAATAATATCTTTAATCTTTTTGTTTTTATATTTCCTTACACTTTTATTCCAAAACGTACTTTTTAACTTTAAATAATCTTTAGGACTTAAATTAATTTTAGAGTCGTCATTTGGAATTATTTTATTTATTTTATTTTTTAATTTTTTTACAATACGAGGTTGTAAAAGTGTTGGTTTTTCATGATTATCTATTTGTCTTTGGTAAATGTCATAGGTCGAATAAAAGTGATTTTTATAATATCTAAAATTATCTTGTTCTCTTATGGGAATATTTTTTATTATACGAGCCAAATAATTGTGAGATAATTCTAAGAATTCTCCTCTAACTTTTAAGATTCTGGCCATTATCAATTCAGAAATTAGGTCATTTATAGAGGCATCAACTTTTTCATTTTTATTCCCCCAAATAGATTCAACAATTTTTTCTTTAAAATCATTGTTTTTAATATAGTATCTCTTGGAGCTTTTATGAAAATCGAAAAAAGTTATTTCTACACTTCGTCTTGTGTCCTTATCAGAAATAAAATGCTGAAGGAACTTGATTACCGTATCTTCATGACCTTTTTTAATAATTTCATTGTCTTTATTTACTACCGAGGCATTTATTTGTTTAATATAATTAGTTAATATTTGATCGATATTACCAAAGGCTTCTATTTCCTTGACTTTAAATTCTAAAGGTTTTTCTTTATAATCAATCTCTTTTGGTTTTAATAGCAAATTATGATCACCTTTTGGGTAGGTGTTTATGAAGTCAGTCACATATAACTTGTCTAGATATATTTGTAAAAAAGGTAAATATGTCCCTGTTTTTTTTAGACTTTCGATAATCTTATCTAACCTTTTCTCTTTTATAGAATTATCAATTTCATCAGAACTACCAACTTTAACTTGATTAATATTAAAATACTCAAAAGTCAACTTGATTATTTTTCTTATAGTAATGGGTTTTGGATCTGCAATTAGACATTTATGCCTCATAACATAGGGGTTATGGGTTTCTAGTTTGGCAAGTTCAGAAAAGAATTCTGTTTGAATACATATTACAGCATTTGAGTAAGATACTTTTTTGGTTATAAGTGATAATAGTAAACTAAATTGATTAACCTCATCTTTCTTATAGTTTTCTATAAATAGCTCTTCAAATTGATCGAATATAAAAAGTGGAATGATAGATACTTCTTTATAAATCTCGTCAATTGTATTTTCTAGTTTTTTTAAAAGTTCATCTTTAATAACATCATTATGAGATTTAAAAAACTCATCAAAAATTTGCCTTATAGTGTCACATTTTTTTTTAGGAAATAATCCTGTTGATTTACCTGATTTATTTATTTTCTTTTCAATACTTTCAAAGAAAGAATCTATTATATTTTGATTACGTCGTATGAGAAATGGTTCCCAATCATAAAATTTATTCACTAAACCACATTGCGCAACACTCGTTTTTCCAGATCCTGAAGGCCCATATAGTATTACTAAATTGTTTTTTTTAAATAGCGTTAGCACTTCCTTAATTTCGTTTTCTCTTCCAAAGAAATAATCGATATCATCTTTAGAAAAGGAATCCAAAAAATTAAATGGAGATCTATATTGATATAAAAAAAAGCTCATTGTATTAATCGGTTAAAGATTCAATAAGATAATTGAGTTGTTCTGCTAAATTTTTATGCCTAATAGGTTGGCTCGGTGTAGGTTGTCGTCTTATATGTTTTAATCCACCTTGTTCGTTTATGGACTCAGGTAGTTCCTTAAAAATATAAGTTCCATTGTTAGCATTAAAACTATCTAAAACGTAAAAGGAGATTTTAGATGCAGACTGATCGCTGGAATTTTCATCATAATAAAAAGGGGTAAGGTTTATTACGATTTTCTTTTTTCCATATTCTTGACAAATATATAGAGAATGATTATATGCAAACTCTAGACCTATGTCTTCTTCTTTTTCCCTAAGTAAATCTCCATTTGCATATCTTATATCTACTTCATATTCAATAGTATCAGAACTCCTAATATTCTTATAGTATTTAGAGAAAATAGATTGCAAAAGATAATTGTTTAAAAATTGGGAATTAACGATTACTTGTTGAAGTAGTAACTCTGCTTTCCAATAAACCTTATGGTTAGGGGGTATGATATTTTCTTGTTCAGAAATATAATTTATAGACTCTTTTATATTAAATAATGATTTTGGTAACTGTTCTATAAAGTCAATCTCTGTCTTTGTCCCAAAACGTTGTATTATTTCATCACAAAGCTTTATTAAAGTTTGGATATTATTATCTGAAAAATTATTTACACTTTTAAATAGTTCCAGTATTTGAGTATTATCAATCTTTACTAAGCCATTTTTTATCTCTTTCCAGAGGATAGATAAAATTGAATACCTACAAATGTCAAGATAAGCGAACACATATTCTTTAATTAAAGTATAACGCTCTATTCCAATTTTTTTATAAACAAATCCAATATTAGGAGCGATAAAAGGCTTGAGCATTCTGCTTAATATTTCTGGTGGATTTCTCCAATAATGAACATCAAAGTTTAAGATATTTTTGTTTAAATATCCTACAATCCCTCCAGCGTCTAGATATCTTTGGATTTTATCCTCATATAATAAATCACCATCTTCAAACTGATGTTTTTTAGATTCAGTTTGTTCACTAATAAAATAAAAATTGGTAAGAAAATCTTCTTTAGATCCACCGCCTCTGTTTGTCCCTTCTATGTCAACGTTAATTATGTCATAGGTGTTTGGTAATGATTCATTAAAGACCTGATGTAGTTTGTTGTAATCTAACCAATTGTCTAAATTTTTAAATTTAGAATATAGAGATTCAGAAAACTTGTAAGCAATACTATCATAAACAGGTTTTACTGTGCCGATACAAATAGGTACATTCTCTAAAAGTTCTTCAATAGTGTCTTTAGAAGAACACCCGTTAATAAAAACCCCTTTTAGGTTAGGGCATTTAGTAAGGCTTTTGGTTAAACTCTGTAAGCTACCATTTGTAGCTCTTATCCCAATACCCTTGTCATGATGACCACTAAAATGAAACCAAATTAAGTCTTGATGATTTTCATCTATAAGTTTTATTATATCTTCTACACCAATATTAAATCTAGGTTTTACTCTTAAGTTAGGGTTGGTTTTTTCAAGACTCTCAAAAATATCAATAAAAACTCTCCCTTCTTGAACTATAAAATTTAAATATTGATTTGGATCATTGTCAAAAACACCAATTACGATCATTAATCTATATTTTAACAGGGTTAAATTAAGAGAGGGTTAGCTTGGTCATCATCAAATAGTATTTTAGCGTCATGCTCTATTTGCTCTTTTGTTATTGTATTAGCACTTCCTCTAGCCTTAATTTTAGTAATCCAATCGGCACTACTAAACTTTCCATTTTCATCAATTAAAATCTCCACACAACTAAAGGCAAATGTTAATGGAGTGTCTTTCGTGAATTTTATTTCGTTAGTCTTAGTTGAATCAATATTAAATTCAATATCTAAGTTTGCTAAATAGTTCTCAATTATTGGAATGTCTATTTCAATGTCATTGTCTTTTTCATCAAATACATTAATTGAAAAACTATTGGAGGTAATTACATCTGTAACAATTGCTAACTTAGATTTTCTGTCTTTCATGATTTTATCAACAAACATGTTATTAGGATTGGCAAAAACTTCATTTTCAGCTAAAATTTTTCCTAATAATAGTGGGGAAAATCTCCTTCTCTCAACATTAGAAAATGAAAAATTCAAGCTTTTTGCCTTATTTAAGGCAATATTGATTTTTGCTGGTTCAGCTCCAAAAGCTTTGATAAAACCACCTAAAATATCAAGCCCCAATTTACTGTTAACCTTTTTTGTTTGCTGCCCAGAAAACTCGGCAACTTCACTAGTTGTAATATCCAAATTATGATTATACTTCCCTTTAACCAATTCCTCGAATTGACCTAATGGTTGAGGTTTTTTATTAATAATTTCTAATACTAAAAGAGGTTGATATATAGATTCGGGAATCCTTAAAGGGTTAGCATTAAACATACTTCTTAGCTGATCCGTTAATTCATTTTTACAAATTCTCATAGTTCATAATTTAGTTTAATTCTTGTATAAATTTATCTGCAACTTTTTTATATCCTTCGTCCGTTGGATGGATTTCATCAAACCACTCATCTTTATTAATTAAGCCTCTCAAATCTAAATAGGTAACATTGTCAAAATCATTAGAAACTTTAATTAAAATATTATTGAATTCATCAATTAAAAATTTTATCAATTTTTCTCTTTCCTTATAATCTTTTATGCCTGCATTTTCAAGGTACTTATTTAGCCATCCTCCTTTGCTTACTATTTTGGCATGATCTGCTCTTATATAATCATAGCCATGGACTATAATTTTATTTACTGATTTGTGTTTGTTTAGTTCTGTAAAAAAATAAATGTAATAGTCTCCCAATTTTTTAATTTGAGTTTTAAATTGATTATTGAGATAATCACTTGGTTTTATAGCATTAGTAACATCGTTTTTTAAAAATTGTTGAATGTCAGATCCAATAATATCGTTGCCTCCCCCACTTATAAGAACGTACTTTGGGTTTAGCTTTTTTACATATTTTAAGAGCTTTCCTGACTTTTTGTAATTTTCCAATGTATCTCCTGCCCACGCAAGACTTTTTAATGGCCAATCCTCCATTATATAATCTAATGTGTCTTTAACCAAAATAGGATATAAAAACCAAGAGTCCCCTTCTGCAACTATTATTGGTTTTTTCGGAAACTTTTTTAATAACTTTTTAAACTTTCTATTCCTTCGGGTATAGTCAATTAGGTTACCAATATTCATTTTTAGACTACGCTCACCAATCTCTTGGGTGTCACTTGCGTTTAGATTATTGGGTTTTAGGTTAACTTCATATGTCAGCCCAATTTTAGTTGTATTAAAATATAATCTTTCAATATAAGGTCTAGTTAATTCATTGTTCAGATAATCTTCTAAATTCGAACTAAGAAAGCCTGTAAATTGATTTTCACTTGTATTGACTAGTTTGATTTCGGAAGTATATATAGCACTTTTAAATTTCGATTTTATTTTATTTGAAGTTCCAGCTCCCTTGGACTGTCCCATAGGACTAGTATGTATTATGGGCGGGTCAAACCCTTTTTGGGTAAAAGATTTGATTTCTTGAGTAAGGCTGGAGTGATTATTTACAATAAACTTGAATGTAACTTTTTCGCTTTCCCAATTATAAACTTCCTGATAATGATCCAAACAAATAACATTGTCAAAGATTGCAGATTTGCCAGGTTCAAGCATTATTGTTCTTCCTTCAAATGGATAGGCACTTATTTCGTGGAGCGAATTAATTAGAGCTAAAACTGTTATAAACAGACTTTCATAACTATTGTTAGTAATTTTAATTTGATATTCGTTATATAATTCATGATTTTGGCTAAGCCGTTGTAGAGGTTCTAGGGTTAAATTACCCTGGGTAATATCAACCCAACTAGAGCTTTTAAGTTTAGCTTCAATTTTTATAGGTACTTCAAAGAAGTTTTCTTCTAAGCTTAAATGATTTAATCGAAACCATTTTGTTAAAATGTTAATATCATTATCGAGACTCGATTCTAACTCTTGAATAATCTCTTCTGATGTACAGTTAGTTTTTAATAGATCGAACTGTCTATTTAAAGGTTTAAATAGCTGGTGTGGAAAAGAAAAATAAACTTGTTGATTAAAAATAATTAAATCATAATCACTTTGTTCATTATTTTGGGTAATCTCTAATTTTGGTTCTAGAGTCTCTAATATCTTATGCAAATCTTTTAAAGTGTCATCATCATTATCAAAGTTTCTAATAGAAATTTTGGGTTTTGATAGTCTTGGCGAAGATATAGCAGCATAGTTTTTGTTTTTGTCAAGATTAAAATTTTGTTCATTCAGATTTTCTAATAACGAATTTGTAAGATTAACTTGAGTAACAAAAGTATTTTCATAAGTGTTGTTTTCTAGTTTAATTTTTATTTCTTCATAAGGTTTTATACCCATTAAGCTTCCTTTAGTATAAATCCATCCAATATTCTTGTTGTACGAGATGTAATCTGAACAAACTCTTAAATCATCTCCATTTAACCTAAGCCAGCTAGTTAATTGACTAAATTTTCTATTGCCTAGAACATCAATATTGGGAGTTTGCTTTTCTCTTGTTGTTAATCGAATTGTTAATTCGGATTGCCTAATAAGTTCATTATAATTGATAAAACCATTATTTGAATTCAATATGTCCAAGAGTACTCTAGTAAAAACTCCTCCTTGGGAATCCTCCCATGAAGACTCATTGGAAAGGCTTGCGGATAGGTTAATTACATTGGCATCAGGGTATATTGTGTTGAATTTTTTCTTGGAGAAATCGGAAAAATTTGATTCATTATAAAATATGTAATCCTCTAAAGGTCTTTTTGAAAATGAGCCGGATATTCTTTTAGCTTTAATACTGTCATTAATGGACCTCGTAATATCACCAGAATGACAACAATCAAATATTGCGATAATATGCGCATCACTTTTGCAAAGGTTAAATAGATATCTTATTTCTTTGTCGGCCAATAAATAATTTGTTTCATTAAAGTTCTCGGTAAAACATACTAAGCATTGGTGAAGGCCATTATAGTCATCTAAAAATCTACCTGCTGATAATTGTTGTGTGCCATGTCCGCTGTAGTAAAATAAAAATACATCATCAGAATTTAAATTTTCCACGGCATCTTTCAATGCATTAACAATATTGGATTTTGTGGCAGACTCATCAGTTAAAATCGTGGTCTCTTCTAATAATAGACCAGTATGGTTTTTTTTTAAACTTGATAAATAATTATTTATTTTTTGAACGTCTCCTATACAACCATTTAAATTATCTGGAGAAGGATATTTATTTATTCCTACAAGAAGCGATTTTATAATCATAAGCTGTGTATATATCTATTAAGTTATATCATTTTTATTTTTACTCAAATTCACTATCAAATATGCAATAATGGATTCTTGAAGCCCTTTAGAAAGCGCTTTCATACCTTTTATATTGTAAATATATTTACAGAATCCCATCCAGGAATTTGCAGTAATGTCTTGTAGAGATTCTAACTGAAATGGAGTTTTCGAGATTAGATTTTGATAGGCTTCTAATGAAAGACAGAGATTCTCTTTAGGAATCGACCAGTTTCCCACCCAATGAGAATCGTATAAAAGTAAATCTGAGAAAACAAGCTCTCCTTCTTTTTTTAAGACTCTGTAGGCTTCTTTTAAAAACTCTTCTCGTGTATGAAAATGAAAAATGGCCTCTACAGAAATAATCAAATCAAAATGATCGTTAGGAAAAGAAAGTTTAGCCGCATCCATGACCTTGAAATGGCAATTGGGATATTGTTGTCTGGCATACTCAACCTGTCTTTGTGAGATATTAATACCTGTTACTTTTGCCTTGGGGAATCGTTCCTTTATAGCATTAGTGGTAGCTCCTAAACCACAGCCTACATCTAGAATACTCGTAGACGCTTTTGATAAGTCGATGAGATTTAAATGCTTTTTTACCAAGGCTTTGCAAGCTTCCTTCAAATTAATACCTAAATCTTCCCAATATCCTACATTGTAAAAAGCACTCCCATTGTACAATTCTCGCATCACAGGAGAGAGAATCATCTCGTCATAATTCTCAATAAAAGAAGTAATATTAGTCATTCCATTTAATTTTTACAGGCAAATAAGCAGGCCCACGTTGTACAAATGAACTCGTTCTCCATACTACTTTGTCTACTATTGGTTTATAATCTTTAATATGGGACAACCAACTCTGCAACCCAATATGTGCTTGTAATTGTGCCAATCTGGCGCCAATACAACGATAGGCTCCTACACCATAACCTAAATGTTTGTATTCTCTATCTAGCTTTAGTTGATCAGGGGCTTTAAAAAACTTAGGATCTCTATTGGCCGCCCCTACTCCGATAAATAATTGGCTCCCTTTTGTAATATATTTACCCCTTACATACATATCCTCTTTAGCGATGAGCATAATGTATTGCAATGGACTGTCATAACGAATCAATTC
>CANMCO010000022.1 GCA_947496355.1 uncultured Aquimarina sp. | reverse complement strand
AAATCAATACTTCCTGTATCAGGGTCAATATTTAATCCAAGTGTACTTGAGAATGTTCCTCCTGTTGTTCCAGTTATGGTTGGTGTTGGATTTGTATCATCAGCACAATAGGTTGTGGAATTATAATTAAAACTTGGATTATCTATCGCATTTACCGTAATTGTAATGGTCGTACATGTCGCTGATGTTTCATCAATACAAGATATATCACCATCTTCTCCTCTTATATAGTAAGTTGTACTTGGTGCTGTTGGTGTAACTTCAAAAGTAGAGGTATTTGTAGTAGTAGTTCCAATTAGATTTCCACCACAAGAATCTTCGTAAATAGACCATGTTGAGGCAATGTTAAGATTTCCTGAGATTGTTATTGTAGAAGTTTCTCCTTCACACGTAACAGGTGTAAATGATAATGTTGGTGTATCAGGCAACACACAAACAGGTACTTGTCTAAACCATGCAAACCATGCTACATTGAAACTCCCTAGTATAGCATCTTTCAAACCATCACCATTTACATCACCAAAATCTATAGTAGGAAAACTTCCAATTTCTCCCAAG
The DNA here is from genome assembly GCA_947496355.1 of uncultured Aquimarina sp. Taxonomy (GTDB): domain Bacteria; phylum Bacteroidota; class Bacteroidia; order Flavobacteriales; family Flavobacteriaceae; genus Aquimarina. Next base: position 13,490 of record CANMCO010000022.1, on the reverse strand, counting down.
GTTAATTCTCCATTAAATACTTGTTGTGGAGAAGAAGCAAAATCAGGCTCAGTAATTGTACCAACATTTTCTATCCATCGTACAAACCCGTCGTCGATCATAAAGAACATATCGTAATCTCCGTCCTTATCAAAATCTTCAAATACAGGTATAGGTACATCCATATTGCCATATGCATTTTCATCATCCCATGGGCTATCTGCCTCAGATTGTAGTTCAAAATTAGGATTTGCCTTATCTCCTATGTTCTTATAATAGGTTAATTTATCATCCCCAAGAGTTACTAGGTCCAGATCGGTATCGTTATCAAGATCTACAAAACCTAAGCCTGGGTATTCTAAAAAATTTTGATCTTTTAAACCTGGTACACAATCTGGTTCAAATTGGAATATAGGTGTTTCTGAATCCCCAATATTTCTGTAAAAAAGAATATTGTCATCTGTTTCGCCATCATCATTAAACTCTGTCCCGATAAATAAATCCAAATCTCCGTCATCATCTATATCTACAAATTGAGGACGGTTTTGATTTCTTACCGTTGCTTCTTCATAGATCCAAATATTATCTAAAGTAGGAATAGATGCTGCAACCCAATTTGGTGCTGTAACAGTACCTATATTTTCATAATAATGAACGGTTCCTCCTTGACTCCCTGAAAGGAAATCCAAGTCATCATCACCATCCAGATCTCCTAGTATCGCAGATTGAAGTCGTCCACGAGTAATGTCGGTACTGGGTATATCTGCTACATCTAATCCAGCAGGTTCTGGTCCAGGTCCTGTACTTGAGCCGTCAGGATTATTAAGAAGACGACCTCCTCTAAATTCCCAACTTATGTAATCGGCTTGAGCGTTAATTAATTCATTTCCCAAAACGAAAAGCAAACAAATAAGTAATAGTTTTTTCATAACTATACGAGTTTAAAATGTAATTCCAAATACAATATCAATACGTATATTGTTGATATACATCTAAAAAATAGCTGTATACCCACAAATAAATACATAGATGTAGCATTACTAGAGATAGGTTACTTTCTCTTGTTTTGGTTTTAAGAGTAAATACTGATTAATCAAAAAGGGGGGAACAATTAATTTTGTATTAATTGGGTGCAAAAATAACAATTTGATTATTCATTCACAATAATTAGATAAACGTTAACACTAATCTTAACATAAAGTATGTGAATGGGGATATCAGATAATTGATCAAATTTCTGGGTTTGGAGAAAGAAAGTTTTATTAAAAAATAAAACTTAGCGAGGTAGCCTAATGTTAGTATTGTAATCCTATTTGTATTTTTCCGACATATGTGATATGTCTAAACAGGTCATTAACACTACCAATATCTTTATTGCTTTCCAGTATCTTCTGGCAAGAAAAAAACAAAGCCTCCTGGCAACAATAGGTGTAATGCTTGGTGTGACCACTTTTATAGTCATGATTAACTTCATGACTGGAGTTAATGATTTTCTAGATGATGCGGTTTTTAATGGTAGCCCAGATATAATTATTAGTGCAAAACAAAAGAAACTTTCTTCGAAACCAATTTTTGGAGTTCGGATCAATTCGCTCGAAAAAGTTGAACATATAGATCATCTATTGTCAAAAGAAAATAATATTCAATCTTTTGCCCACCAGGTTATATCTCCCGCTATTTTGGTGAGTGAAAGCAAGCAGTTACCCGGAAGTATTAATGGTATTTTTCCTTCATCCGAAAAAGAGATGGTGGATTTAGAACGTAGATTAATTGAAGGAAAAGGATTTGAAAGCCTCACAGAAGAGAATGCAATTTTATTAGGGATAAGTCTTGCAAGAAAATTGCAGGTTTCAGTAGGAGACCATCTAAAAATGATACTACCTAACGGGAAAAGTATACACCTTAAGATTACAGGTGTATTTAGTTTTGGGATCACTACGATAGACAATGTACGTACTTATTTTCCTGCCAAAACATTACAAAATTTACTAGGACAGAATGATGCGATCACCCATGTTCATATTAAATTGAAAGATCGTGATGATGTGGGTCTAAAAACCGAATTGTCTCAACAGATAGGGGCGGCCACTATTGAAGATTGGAAAGATGCCAATAAAACTATTGTGATTGGCAATAAGGTTCGTGATATACTCACTTGGTCCGTGTCATTCGCACTACTTCTTGTTGCAGGATTTGGGATGTATAATATCTTGAATATAACTATCATTCACAAACGAAAAGACATAGCAGTTTTAAAAACAATAGGATATTCTGCAGCCGATATTATTTTTGTTTTTCTGATGCAATCAGTCATCATTGGTCTTTTGGGAGCATTGTTTGGTGCTGGCCTGGGGTATCTAATTAGCTACATGATTTCTACTACTCCACTAGATACTTCAGATTTTATCATTGTGGATACCTATCCCATTAATTTCAAATTGGTGTATTATGTTTTAGGGATAGTGTTTGGAATATTGACAACGATGCTCGCAGGATATTTTCCATCAAAAAAGGCGAGTAAGGTAGATCCAGTAACGATAATAAGAGGAATATGATTCTTGAAACAAAACATATAAACAAGCATTTTTATGAACCAGAAAAGCATCAGGTTTTAAATGAAATTTCATTGCAAATAGCTTCAGGAGAATTAACTTCTGTTTATGGCGAATCCGGAAGCGGTAAATCTACACTACTTTATATCTTATCAACTTTGGATAGCGATTTTGAAGGGAAGTTATACATACACGATCGTGATATCAAAGAATTATCTGCAGCCGAACTTACTAATTTCAGAAATAGACATATTGGGTTTGTATACCAGTTTCATTATTTATTGCCAGAGTTTAATGTGCTTCAAAACATAATGCTTCCAGCAATGAAACTTGGTAAAAAAGATAAAGAAGAAATTAAGCATGATGCCCTAATACTATTAGAAGAACTGGGCATACAAGATTTTGCAAAACGACCATCATACAAATTATCCGGGGGTCAACAACAGCGTGTTGCCATTGCCAGAGCATTAATTAATGATCCTGCTCTTATCGTGGCAGATGAACCTACTGGAGATCTGGATCAAAAAAACAGTGATGTGATATTTGCGCTACTAAAAGAAATTACAGCCAATAAACGGAAATCTGTTGTTATTGCGACTCATGATCCTAAAATTTATCAAAATTCTGATAGAGTTATTGAAATGATTGACGGTTCTATTCGACTATAAGATCATAACATTTTAAAAACCAGCAAAATGGAAAATCACTCAGGAAAAAATATCATCATATTTGATGGCGAATGTAATTTGTGTAATGGAGTAGTAGGATGGTTGATGAAATTTGCACCTATAGAGATTTTTGAATTTATACCCTTTCAATCCCCAAGAGGACAGCAGATACTTATACATTTTGGTTTCCCGACAGAGCGATTAGAGACTGTAATTCTTATTGATGACAATGGACCTCATACACACTCAGACGGGTTTTTAAAAATTGTTTCTAAGATTCCCAGATGGAAATTGGTGGCAGCTTTGCTTGCATTTGTGCCCAGGATGATCAGGGATTCAATATACAATCTGGCATCACGAAATCGAGTAAAGTGGTTTGGGCAATCCAAAAGCTGTACGATCAACTTCAGGTAGTTATAACCAAGTTAATGTTATAGGGGATTTCTATATTTTAATATAAATTCAGGATTCTATCTTGAAAACATGGAATTCACAAGAAGAAAATTTATCAAGAACTCTTCTCTTGGGATGATGCTCATTGCTTTACATCCCGAATCCTGTTTTGCCATTGATCGCAATACATCTTCAGAAACAAATCCTGCTCAATTTGATTTGATCAAAAATATTAGGTTGTTAACCAGCACGTCACTTTCTGAAATGAAGAAATTTTATGTAGACGCGCTTGGATTAGGAATCGAAAGCGAAAAGGACAAAGAAATTACCTTTATTGCAGGAGCATCGACCATTACTTTTGTAAAAATAGATTCAAGTTTGGGCGATCCCTGGTATCATTTTGCCTTTAATATCCCAGAAAACAAATTACGTAAAGCAAGGGTCTGGCAATTAGAAAGAACCGAAATAATTCCTACTCCAAAAAGAGCAAGAGATCCTAAATTTCCTAATGATATACGACATTTTAGAAACTGGAATGCGCATTCGATTTTCTTTTGGGATCCTGCGGGTAATTTATTAGAATATATTGCCAGACATGATTTAAGGAACGGGGAAGATGGTGAATTTACATCAAAAGATATCCTTAACGTTAGCGAAATTGCTTTTGTAGTTGATGATCAGCATCATGAATCAAAAGGCTTGCATAGCAATTTTGCTCTGGATGTGTATCCAAAAAATAGTAGTTTTTGGTGGGCAATGGGGGATGAAAAAGGGCTATTGCTATGTATTCCCAAAAGACTTTGGGGTGAAAATACAGACAACCCTAAAAGATTTAAGGTGTTTAAAACCGAAGCTGCGATTTCTGGTAGTGTAGATAAAGACTATACGTTTTCCAATTTTCCTTATGCCGTGAGGATGGTTACTACATAAATTTGGTATATCGTAGTTTCTATTTTCCGGTTTAGATGAGTTCCTTATTTTGTTTAATATAGTGCAGGTGTCTTTTTTTTAGTCTTTTACACTTCTTAACTTTAGTAGTAAGATCGGGTATGCGTATTGATTATCAACTTCGATCATAGGGGGTAACCGAAAACCTTAATCTAGAGTAGGTAATTAAAATTTTAGACTATGCTCAAAAAAATAGTAAATATGAAAGGTGCTGTTATTATTGATAGAGAAGCCCAACAATCAATTCATGCAGGATCATATAATTGCAATGTAGCTCGCAAATGTTTTAGTGATGGCGAATGCTGCTCTGGAGTATGTGGCGTAGAAAAAATTATTTTGGGTAGGCCGGTAATTATTTCGGTATGTGCGATGTAAAATTCCTTTAACGAATGAAAACTCCTCTAATGAATAATTCATTAGAGGAGTTTTTTGTAAATAATTTTATTCACTTCTTACAGAGCAAAATCATGCGTATATATACTTATAGCCATTGACTGAAGATAAAGCGCATTCAATAAATCTATATACTATTTTACAAAGCAAACTTATCCAATGTTACTTTTTGTTCTTGATTATAAAGTTTAACGACTTTTATACTTTTTGTCTCATTGTCAAGACCATAATTTCTATAAATTGTATATTTAAGAAAAGTAGGGGTGAGTCTTGAGCCTTTTTCAAAAGATTGAATATTAATGATCCATTCTCCTTCAGCAAAAGATTCATCTATTATAAACTCTTTTGATATGATTCCATTTTTTACTTGATCCGCTATCAATTTATCATTTTCTTCAGGTATATGAGACCATTTGTAAAATTTTTTATCCGGATTTACAAATTGTAATTCAAATTCTGCCTGGGGATCGTTCCAGTCAAAAACTATACGCACAGGATCACCTTCTACCACAAGAAATTCATTTGGCAGATCGGCATACTGCAATTCGGATCTATGATGAGTTAAAAGATGCCGCAGTTGTGACTTTGCCTGAAATGATATCTCTGAAAAATCAACATCCTTGTTATCATTATTTAGTATTCTTTTGTAGATCTCAAAGGCTTCTTTGTACTTATTATTTTCCTTGTAACTGCGAGCTAGATCCAGGTAGGATTGTGCATAATTTGGTTTTAGTTCAGCTATTTTTTTATAGAGCAATAATGCCTTTTCTTTTTCCTGCCTTTCTTCAAGATAAAAAATCAAAGTACGCAGCACGCTATAGTTATCTGCGGATAGTTCTGCTAGATTAGATAAAATTTGATCAGAAAAGCCCATATTCCATCTCTTAAAATAGTCCGCACTGTAGACATAAAATGGAACTTCTAGTTTATGTGCACCCAGCAATGAAAAATAGATACTCTTAGCATTCGAAAAGCTGTCACTTTCCCATAATGTATTTAAATAATCAGGTCTTCCAAAATTTGGACTTATTAAAAAATGAGATTCGTTGTACTTATCTTCTTTGGCCAAGGAAGATTCAGTATTCTCTTGATTTGTGCTAAAACGTGTTTTAACAAAAAAAACACCATTTCTACCTGCTTGTCCATACCTGCTAGATGCTGATAGTGAACTTATTAATGATATGCTTTCTATTTGTCCTGGTTGCAAAAAAACAGGAGGATTAGTAAAAGGAAGGCCGTCAACAACAAACAAAGGAGATGTGGGTCCATTAATAGATAGCCGAGTTCTTACTTGATACGTGGCCTCATCACCATACCCAAGTACTTGTACTCCTGGGAATCGACCTCGAATTAACTCAGAAAAGAAAATAGCGTTTTGAGGAAAATCGTCTTTAAACAGCGTATAATTGGCATATCCTAAACCTCTTTTTTTGATTTCTTCATTTATTATTTCCTGTTCTCGTTTATCTCTTTGAGCTTTTAGTTCTACCTCATCAAGAATTGTATACTTTGGGTTTAAGGTTACGGATATTTTTTTTGAAGCATCAACAACTACGCTTTTTGAAAACATCCCAAATGATGTAAAAACCAATACATCCTGGTATTCTGCATTAATGATAAACTCACCATTGGCATTGGTCTCTGCTTCTATTAAAGATCCTTTTATCGATATTTTACAACCTTGTATTGGAATAGTATCAGTTGAGAAAACGGTTCCAGAGATGACTTCTTTAGAAGTATCAATTTCGTACACCGATCGATCTTCGATATCATTACTAATATAATCGATAGCTGATGCGGTAGAGATTTTTGATAAATTGAGATAATATCCTTCACTAGAAATACTTCCGTCCTGCAGGATATTGTTATTAGCATCAGTACTGCTATTTATATAAAATACCGGAATTCCAAAAATAAATTTATGACCCCCATAGGTATTAATGCCATCTGTAAAAACCAGGTATTGATCTGGATTTTGTTGTTCCTTAAAAAGATCAGCAAAATTACTAGCACCATTGTAGCGCTGCTTACGTATTTCAGACAACAAGTCTTTACAATTTCCTCGTTTCACATAAAATGTTTTACCGGGCATTAGAGTGTTAGAAAAAGGAATGAAATTGACTGTGATTTCTTTTATTTTTCTGAAATATTGTTTCAAGAAGTCTAGCTCTTTTTCCAGATCACTATTTTTTCTGGATAAGGACGTATCCCAATACAAAGTTATCGCTTCTGGTTTTTTTCGTTTTTTAAGTTTATTGGATGAAACGGGATATGAAATGTCCATTTTAAAGGCCATACTTACGCCATTTTTTTGTTCCCAATTATCCTGACTAATATATTTAGTAAATCCCTTTCCGTTATGAATGCCAGAAATAGCAAATTCAATATCATCCCCATAGACTTCGATAAGCTCCAGACTAACAATAATATCTTCACTTACTACAATATTATAGGGTGATACGTCTATAGTTTCTTCTCCTTTTTTTGTGATTATGGTATGATATATATTGCTAGTTAATATATTGGTTCCTGGTTTTCTTTTATGCTTTTTGTAGATGTTTACCCGTACTAATAAACTATCACTGTAATTTTCTAAGACATAAAATTTCAGTTTTTCTAGTTTGGTGTTTTTCTTTCTAATCTTCATAGGAGATGCGATTTCTCCTCCCAACGCCTTTTTTTCTTTCCAATATCCCATAAAATGTCTGGAATAGTGATCGGCACCAATGGTCATTTTCTCTCTTTTCTCTGCAATTACAACAGCTTGTTCAAGGGCAAAAATATCAGGGGTGATATAGATTTTGTTATCTTTTGTTAGCCGCTCATAAAGATTTTTAGCGCTAATAGAGATGGTTTTGTAACCTATACTAGATATTTGTAATATATCATCGTCGCTTATTTCGTTCTCATCATACTGTAACATAAACTTACCATCATTTTGGCTCACTGTACCAATCCCTTTTTTTAGAAATCCTATATTAGCATAGGGTACAGGTTGTTTTGTTTCTTGGTTTAGGACATAGGCATCGATGGTAATCTCATATTGACCAATCACGAGTTGAGAGCCCATAAGTAATACGAAAAAGAATAGCGTTTTAAATTTCATTGGTATAATTAGTTTTTATTTGATCGCTATAGCATGCTTTTAATTTTTTTGAAGTAGGTAGTATTATTCGATTCGTGCTGGTTCTAATTTGGGTATAAACCAGTCATCAATAAATATACCAAAAACATAGGTTTTCCATTTGTGATTTGGCTTAAAAAACTGTTATAAAGCGCACTAGGTAATCATTTTTTTGTTTTATTTAACACTTGTTGATGTGTTTACATAGATTTTTTACTTCAAACGCTATTTTAAAAATCGCAGATATGCCTGTGGATTATTTAGAAACGACTTTGTAACCGAGTAATGTTCTACATCTTCTAACGCAACTTGTTCCATACTTTTTTCTGTCACTTCATATAATGTTGCATTGGGGTATGCCATCAAAATGGGGGAGTGGGTTACGATTATAAACTGAGACATATGGTTTTGCAAATGCTCGTGTATAAAATAGATAAGCGATAATTGTTTAGATGGGGATAAGGCAGCCTCTGGTTCGTCTAGCAGATATATACCTCTTTGATTTATTTTTTCCTGCATGATCTGCAGATATGCTTCGCCATGAGAAAAAGCCTGTAGTTCCTGCCCGTAATCTCTGCGCATGTGATGCAATTGATAGTTGGCACTTTGCTTCATTTCGTTAATAATATGATCTGGGACTTCTCCTTTTAACTCCTCCAGATCATTATAAAGTTTTGCATCGTGTCTATCAACACTGTTTATAAAATCTCCAAAGTCTTCTGCTCTAAAAAAGAAGCCAACACTTCGTTCTATGGCCCAATCCAACTCTAGAAAAGGCACTAGTGCCTTTGCAGCATCAAAACCTTTTTTGTTGTAGTTTGATCCATCTATATGCGGGAGTTGTAATCGATATCCCAGCGTTTCTAATAACGTTGATTTCCCCGTACCATTATCGCCAATAATAAAATTAACAGGGGTTTTCATCTGGACATTCTTGGCATATTGTACTGCAGGAACATCAAAAGGAAAAGGTTTTGTTCTTTCTGTGGTTATGGATAAGGATGATAAATATGGCATGATATACTACATTTTTATAATGTTAATAATTATCCTATTTCTTAGTATTAGTATAAGGCCCTTTTCCAAAAAAGATTCGATTTCTTGACCAAACCTCAATATCGTAGTCCTCTTTATTCCAAGCAATAATAAGAGGGGATTCTTCAAAGGTGCATTCTTCAATTGTTGATCTTGTTACAGGCCCAATTATAAAACCATCATCATATACTTTTTCTGGTTCTTGAGAAATAACTTCTCCTCTTTTATACATCCCATTAGGCTCACCATATTTTTCTACCAATGCATCATAGAACGATTTATCAATGATAAATCCATCAAGAGATATGATAATTAGCTCTATGATGCGGTCTTCGTTTACACTTAGAAAAATCGATAGGTATTCTTTTCCTAAAAACTTCCCCGGTTTATCAAGGGTATAAAAATCCTCATGACTAGGAGCATCTGGTAGTGATGTGTAGGCACTAGGAACATCGTGAATGTTTTTACCTAATAAATCTAATGATACTTGGTTGTCTAAAGTCATGATTAAAACAATATAAGATTAATCGCTACTTTCTAATTCATCTAAATATTCATTAAGTCCATCATATGCTCCATGAAAATCAAAATTTTCGTCACCAAGCAACCAGTCAAGCATATTCTTTTCTGCTACCATTATTCGGTAAAAAGAATTTTCTAACTTCATATCGTCTGGCGGGTTTTTAAGTTTACTCCATCGATTTATTACATTATTGGCTTTAGACAATAATAATTTTAACTCTGCTTCTGTTTTCATAAAATTTAATAGTTTTAATATCATGATAAAAAGGCTCATAAATTGGGCCTTTTCTTCGTATTTATAACTTAACAATCAGAGTTAAGCTACTAACTAATATTTGCATTTTATAATTAGGATCATACTTATATCATAATATCATTAAAAGTTATCAATAAAGTATGCTGGTCCTTCAGAGCCTTTACGGACATAATTAAATGATGCAATTTTCTTGTTATTTAAGAGGACGTACGATTGTACCTCATTATCAACAATTACTACATATATTTTCTTCCTTGCCCTTTCGTCAAAAGGGAGTAGGTTGGGAATAGAACACTTATTATAATTTTCTACAGTAAAACTTACGTTCTGTCCTATTAAATGTTTTTTCTCAGATTTTAAATATCTGATATGCTCATTAAATATTTTCATTTTCTCATCTTTTGATAAATCGTTTTTGGGACTCTTATATGCATACTCTTCATATAGGACTTCTAATGGTTTATCATTTATAAAGACATCTTCAAAAAACGATTCGACAAAATCTTGTTTTTCTGTTTTGTGATTCTGACAATAGGTAAACAAGAAACATATTAAAAATAATGATAGGATGGATTTTACTCTATTCATGTTGTAAGACTGTGTTTAATAACTTAATAAAATACTCTAGACAACAAAAATAATACATCTCGGTTTCATTTTTTGAAACTAGAATATTTGTACTAAAAAAATGCAACCACAACCACATTATTGTTTTGATTTGTGTTACGTTCACTCTCACCGGGACTAGTTGTAAACTCGTTGTAGCGAGGACTCATTACATAAGTAATTAGTGTGCTATTATTTCTTCTGTTCTTTTACTACATTTAACCATTATGAAAACAAACACTGAAATATCACTATTATTAGCTAAAGTGGAAAAACTAATAAAAAGAGTCGCAACACTTAAAAACCCACCAGATGAGTTAAAAATGGAAAACTGCCAATATAGGATGCTTTTACTACAACAGGATATGTACCAATGGTTATTAGGAGATGATGGTATTAATTTTGACGAATATTATAATGATCTTCACAAATGTTTAATTGATTTAGAAAATAAAGAAGAGGATATCTAACATTAGATATCCTCTAGATGATTTTGTCACTCAATTTTGAAAATTAGTTAATGGTCCTTTTCCAAAGGTTATTCTGGTCTTTTTAAATGTATCATTTTCGTTCCCTAATCCAACTTCTATATCATATTCTTCTTTATTCCAAATAATAAAAAGTGGGGATTCTTCAAACGTACATTCTTTAAGAGTTGATGTTGTTGACTGCATTTTAAGCCCGTCATCATAAGTCTTCGTTTTTTCTTGTGAAATTATTTCTCCTGCTTTATAAATTACCTCAGGTTCACCATATTCTTTTATCATTAAATCATAGAATTGTCTATCTATAATTTCATCTATATAGATCGAAAAGTTCTGTACAATTTCTTTCTTATCCGTAGACACATATATATTGTTATATTGCTTTCCTAAATATTCATTAGACATAATAATTGTATACATATCTCCTCCTGAATTGGAATAAGTAACAGAAATTTCGCTTATATGTTTTCCTAAAATATCTGACGGAATTTGGCCATTTACAGTAGTCATAGATAAAAATATTAAGCTGTTGATAAATATGTTTTTCATATAGTTATAATACAACTAAATTCAAAATTAACCACAATTTGTAGGTGTAAAACTACGAACAAAAGGTGCAGGTCTAAAAACTCCATGATGATTAGTACCCGAAACTGTTCCTCCAAATGATGATATCGCCAGAACTAAATTAGTTCTCCATTTATCTTTAAGGGCTTGATCAGAAGCATTGATGTGAGTTGCGAACCAAGCTTCTGTTTCTTTTGTTGCTACATCGTAAGCTAGGGCGGTTACTGTTGCTGCTCTACCATTTGTCCAATGAGAAGGAGCGGTAAAATAAAGTGTCCCAAAAACAGCTGGAATACTTATAACTGAGCGCTGTCCATTTACATCTCGTATTCCTACAAACAAATTATTAATTCCTGTGACCGCAGCTGCTTTCACTCCATTTGATTGATTTGCAAATTCCCAACTGAGACAATTGGCAAATATAATACCTTGTTCGCTATTATTTTCTTTGAACAATATTTGCAATGCTTCAACTTCGGTGATTTCTTCTTCAATTACAGCAGCAATTATAACTTGTCCAAAAAATTCATCTGCATCAGTTTGCCCACAATCATCCCAATAATCTTTTAAGGGCTGTGTAAACTCTCGATGACCTTGTAGCCAACCTCCTTGTAAACCAAATGTAAAAGACATTTGAGCTGATAGCATGTCTAGCGTGTTAATTGTACTGTAATCCACGGGTGTACACATTGTTGGTGTAGCTTTGTTACCTCTGTAACTATGGGTATTGTTGTCACCGTTATTTGGTTGTGGACAATTAATTTGCCAAGAACCACCACCATCAAGACCTTGCGTATATGTAGTTGTACATCCTGCTCCACCAGAACTACCACCGCTATTTCCGCTTTCATTGTCTTGTTCTGCGTTAATATCTTGATGCACAAATGCTGTATTAGCAGGTATACCAGTTCCCACAATATTTTGAGAATTAGTGTTGATTGGTGTCGTAGAAGTTACATATGTACTTGCTGTTAAAGTAGAAACCGAAGATGATTCACTTCCGTCTGCTTCAGCAGGGGTTAATGTCTGTGTGTACACATAGATATGGGTATCAAAAATAGATGTACTAAAATGTGTAGTAGCAGAAGCAGTACCGTTGGGTAAAGTATTTGTTAATGATTCTCCTGGATTCATGGTTGGATAATACCCTGGTCCAGCACCCAGTGATCCCTGACACCCGGGAGTTTTATTAGCTTTGTTGTTAAGGAACTCATCTAAAGTGTAATAAGTGTAATCTGCCTTAAAATATCTAAAATCAATAATCCCATTATTTTCTTCCATAAAATAATCATAGGACTCTTGGCTAAGCTCATACTTTACAATATAGGGTTCCCCAACACTGCCATCGATTTCTCGATCTACAGTCATTATATATAAATGTGTCAATGGCGATCCATCTACATGAACAGGAAAAGAGAAGTTTGAGTGTTCTCCTTTTTTTACAGCCTCCTTTACTTGGTCTAGATATATCTCTATATCATCTTGTACTATTTTGTTTCCGTAAAACTTAGCAGCACTAGACATTTTGCCTTTAATTTTGGATAATACATTAGGGATATCTGCTTGGGACACCTCTCTAACTTTTAAAGGGTTTTCTTTAGCGACGACAGTAGCTTCTGTTTCCGCTTCAGCGGCTTGTTCTGGTATAAAGTTTTCTTCTTCGCAAGATGCAAAGAGCATCAAGAAGATGATACTAAACAGCGCTAGTGTATAGCTTTTAAAATAATGTTTCATAATGATTTGTGTTTGTTTAATGGTTAATACTTATTTACAATAATAATCTTTGCCAGTTTCATTTTTCGGAACTGGAGATTTTTTTAATAATAGGTTACCCTCACCTTAATCCTCTCCCTCTGGGAGAGGAAACTCCTGTGCTAAACGGGTACTGAGCATTCTAAGATAAAACCAAATTTTTATGCACTTAATTTCACAAACGGTTCATTTCTTTTGGCCACAGCAAAA
>CANMCO010000021.1 GCA_947496355.1 uncultured Aquimarina sp. | reverse complement strand
TTGATATCCCCCCTAAAAAGGTTTAAACTTTCTGAAATATCCCCCAATCCGTTGGGGTCTATTTGAAAATCCCGTATCGTGGGAGTCTCCGAAGCGGTGTCCAAAGGAGTGCCGTTGTCTGTAATTCTATCTGACATTTTTTTAGATTAAGAGAGGTTTGTATTTAATTGATTTTAGGAAATGCTGTTGAAAAAAACGAAAAACTGGCGGGAGGTGGCGCTTCTGTTAAACTATGGTCTGGCAATATATCTTTTGGTCTCAGACCAAGTTGACAGTTCAAATAAAAGTCATCGTTGACCCTGTAGGCCTCCAACTCCACAGGAACCCTTTCCTCATTTCTGAAATAATAGAACGTGGGCTTTTCCTCTGGTAGGAGGGCACTTACGGCCACTACCCTATCTGTACCACTCATATTGGGCGGGGATGCATGAAAAATGTTTTGGTCGAAAACTATGGCCTGTCCGTATTTTGTGGGTAACGGTTTTAGGTAATGTGCCCTTAATTCTTTTTCCCTGGCCAATAGTGGAAAAGGAGTACCCGCAGCCCGTGCATGACGGTAATTTAACTGACTTTTGGGGACAACCTCTAAGTTACCATTAACTTTGCATGTAGGTACCAGGGGCAACCAAAAGCCCAATGCGGGACGACCACCTGGCTGTATCATGGATATGTCCTGGTGCAAAGGCATTTCTCCCTCTAGTGCTTTCGAGTTTTTTACCGCAAACCCACAACAAATCTGACGATATGATTTGAAATAATGCTTGATTACGGGTTCCAGAATTTTAGATATCTTTTCATGAATCGATTTTCGGTGCCGGGTATCTGGAATTAAAATTGTAGCCGAAAAGCCCGATCTATACTTGGATGATACCGTTTGATATAAATCGAAAATCTCTTCAAGGATTTCGGAAGAATCAATATTCAATATTTGATAGCCTTTTTCGGCAAACTGGATATTGGATTGTTCATCACAAAAAATGTCCCAATTAATATTTTCTTTCATATTTATAAAACCTATTTAAATGTGTTTATTCTTAGAAAAGCCCTTATCAAATGCCACCATACGATTATGATCGTTCTGGGAATTTCGGCAAAAACTAACCTACCAAAGGTTACACGATTACCTTTAACAAGAATGAGCTGTCCCTGATGTTCTTCATATTTTTCATATAGCCTGTTTGCCGCTTCGCCTTCAATGGGAACTCTTTTTATACTGCCCAATGATAAAATTACAGCCAGTTTGGACATCCATTGACAAGGTGGGCAATAACTCTTATAAAACAATGTGGCCCTGATATTTTTCATTACTTTGTTATGCTATATGTTCTTTAAGTACTTTAATGACCGTCGCTGTTGTTATTGTACTTGCAAAATCACGGTACAGTTGGCCTTTGGGCGCTATCCATGGCTGTTCACAATCAGGTTCCGTTACTCTTAAATTAAACCCACCGCGCCATCGACCGTCCAATAACTGATCGGCTAAAAGTTCTTTGCTTTTTTCTAAAGTATCGATGCTTCTGTACTGCATAATCCCAATTTCCAATGCCCGTTCAAATGCTGTTGCTCCTTTCTGTTCGTTCAGAATAGCCTTATCGTAAAATGCGTTTTCAAAAAGTCCCATAGTATGGAACATCTCTAGAAAGTGGTACGTACTATATAGGTGGTTTTTCCACCAATAACTGGGCCATTGCCCATTTTTAGGAGCAATGTCACGTAAATACCCAATGAGTTCCGAACGCCATTGCTCCTGAGTGGTTTGATCCAATCCCAAATAGGCTGTAGCCGTTACACAAGGATGCACATCTCCCCAATGATCTGTGGATCTATATGTTGAAAATCCACCTGAGGTTTTCCAATGGGATGACAAAAACTCTCGATCTTTATCTTTTATGCTTCTATTTAATTTTTTAAACAATCGCAATGTCCATCCCGTAGAGTCAGCATCTGCACCCGTTATGGTATTATAACCCCAACCCATAGTATAATTTCTATGGTTTTCCAACCAATCTGCCGCTTTGGTTGCAGATACCCTAGCAGATTCAAACCCTGCGATCTCTCCTATTTCGGCCAGTGCACAGCCAACATATGCCGTCACCCATCCTATCGAACTGCCTACGGGTAAATAATAATCTTCCCATGAACCGTTTTCTGACTGAATATGGATGAGATACTTCACCGCTCTTTGCAATTTGGTATAGCACAAGTATTTAAAATTGGCTGTATCACTTTCGGCTCTTAAAGGCCATTGTGGCTTCATATATAAATTAATCCTTGGTTTTGAGCTTGTAGAAATTCCCATTCCCAAAAAGGCAACTTCACAGTCACCATTCAATAGTGGTCTCTCTACTTCAAATGGCTTTAAACCCAACGTATTGGTCAATACATCTAAAATGGATAGCCATTCCTGTGGTGGTATGTCTACACAATGTGCACATAAATCGATTTTTACATCTTCCAAGGCTCCTGTACTTAAATCAAACCCTGCGCTAAATACCGTTCCAGACAATCCCATTTGTTTTTTGCCTATAACTTGAACTAGAAACGTTATCATTCTGGGATCAAGCAGTAGGGGAATTCCCAAATCACTTAATACTATAGGTTTCTTTAACCTCCAGTATATTTTTGCTCTACCCTGATCAGGAGAAACTGCCTCCAGACCGATACTGGCAGGTATGGTATGTTTTCGAAGTATCTCTATAATCTTTTTGCTTTCTTTGGTATTGGGAAGCACTTTATCCAACCATGTTTGTATGGCATTCCAACTTTCAGAAACTCCCAAAGGGGCGGTATCCAGATACAAAGCAACCCCTGGTTCATCTGGTGATGCTCCAATCCAACAAACTCCTCTGTAAAAGGCATTTAAATTGGTAGGTGTATCACTTAAAATGGTTTCAAATAAATCATGGCAATACCCCCTCAATGAAGTCGTTTTTGTTTCAATAAGTACTTTTTCTAAAATGTCCCGACTGATTGATGTTCTTAATGCAGGTTGGAAAACTTCAGACGCCGGATCGGCGATAAGTCTTAATTTTACCCGTTTGGAATTTGAGGATAGACACAATTGCAAAGGAGATCCATCATTGTTAAGTTCTGACACACCACCAAGGCGAATGTCATCCGGAGCATTAATACCCAAAAGCATTGTACCCAAGCGGTCTATTGCACTGGTGTTTTTAGAAAAGGAATGAGATAAATTCAATAATGTACCTACCTCATTCCCTATATTACATAATTCGTTCATATAGAATTATTAAATGGCTATATACCACAAATTCATGGCCTTTTGGTTCTAGATTCCATAATTTGAATTGTACTCACAGCCCCTTGTCTCGATCCATTGTTGCCTGCTGTTCCTGCATCTCCTGAATTACCTGCATTAGCTCCAGGAATACCAGCAGCACCAGGAAAACCTCCCACTCCTCCGGTGCCTCCTATTCCAACCGGAGATTTTGCAGTTTTTGCAGCAATACTATTCTCATCGGTTGCTGTATACGTTATAGAAACAGTTGTTCCATCGCCACCATTACCGCCATTTCCACCATTTCCACCAGTGCCGCCATTGCCGCCATTGCCGCCATTAGAAGCTCCGGTCCTATATCCACCATGACGATGTCCTTGTCCTCCTTGTCCTCCACTGCCACCGTTACCACCATTTCCACCAGCGCCGCCATCGCCGCCATTGCCCCCAGCACTAAAAACCTCGATATTACCTGTTAACTGCCCTATATCGATCGTAGCGGGAGCAGCGGCTTCCCCATCATCACCATCTTTCCCATTTGCTCCTGCTGACCCATTACTTCCATCACCTCCAGGTGTAGATTTTATCCTGCACCCATCTGCCCAATTACAATGAGCATTTCTTCCGTTTGCGCCAGGTCCACCATCTGCACCAGTATTTCCTACTTGACCTGGTAAACCTGAATTTCCAAGTACTAGTATATCACCTAAATCTGTTTGTATTATCTCTGTCATTTTAAAATATAATTAATTTGTTTTTGTTAAATTTTGAATGGTCACTTTAAAAGTAATTGGCATATTTCTAGTTTTAAGACCAGGATCATCAGGGGCATAACCAACATAAATACTTCCTCCCTCCTGAATAACTATGGCATCAAACTCTGCAGGACTATAGCGAATTTTTAAAGGGTTAGTTAGTGTTACCTCTATTGAATCTTGTCCGCTAACGCCTATGATGCCTTTTTCATTTTTAAAGCTTATAAAATCTTTTTCTGAATTACTCATCTAACTATATTTAATTGTTTATAAATTTGTTTTGCTCTATTTTGCGAAGACTGCCTATGGTAGCATGACAAATGGTATAGGTTTCCAACTGTCCATCGCCTTGTATTTCCATTTCATCTATCAATAAAATTGAAGGATCCCCTTTAACAATCAGACGGGCTCCTGGTTGGATGACCAACCTACGTATGTGGTACAGGGATGCCTCAAAATTCCCGTAATATCCTTCAATAGCTTTAGAGTAACTGGCTACTTTGTTCGAATCATTGAAGATATAAATCCACCCAGCCTTTTCAATATCAGATATTTCTTTTTTTGTAAGTTCTTCTTTGGACTTCAACGATTTATAATCCCATGTTTTTGAAGGCATTTCCCAGGCATAGTCATCGGCCAGGTCATTACTACGACCAATCCATAATTTGTACTCATCGATACTTGTCGTGGAAATAACACGGGGGGTAATCCCATTTTCTAAAATAACCGTGGAATTAATTGGAACCAACAAATCATGACCCACCTCAGTAATGTCGAAGCGTTTTTTCTTGTTAGTTAATACGTTTGGTGATTCTTTTAGAGTCTCCATCTTACCCTGCTTAAATTGATCTGTAGATTCTTTTAGATCAAATTCTTCAAGAAGAGAATTAAATTCGTTCATAATCTTAAATGTTAAATTTTACCTACTCTTTATTGGCTTTTCGGCATGCTCCAATGTTTGTATTCTTACACATGCACATGAATATTTTTATTCTTACACGTGTATGATGTTTTTATCTACAACAAGTTTAAATTTATTGTATGTGATATACTAAACAATGGGGCGAAAGCAACTAAATATGGGACGAATAAACAATTAAGTGATTTTTCGCTTATACATCAAAAGCATAATCCCCAATACCGGTCACGATATAGGACAGGCCTCTGCGGTCTACCGTCGCGGGGATGGTGACGTCCGTCGCTGTGCCCACATAGTCGTGTGCCTTCACTTCTAAGGGGTTTATACTGGTCACTTCGTAGGTGATGTTTCTAACACATATAGCGTGTCTTACTATGATATCGCCTAATGATGGTAGTACATTATATCGCAATAATTCAGTTTTAACTCAAAACAAGTTAATTGTACCTGGATTATTAAATTTTGATTTCAGATTTGAAAACGCAAGTAATTATACTATTACATTTAAAGTAAGAAATCAAAATTTAACTGAAGAAACAGAAATTTGCTCCAGAGCAAAAGGGATACCTGATTTAGAGAAAAGAGAGAGGGAAGAACATCAATTTTGCACAGGCAAAATACCATAAAATGAGTTTAGGTGGAAAGAATCGAAAAGAAGTCCACGATTGGTGTCTTGAAAATGAATTTATAGCCCTAGGTTATGGAGACAATGTTGACCACTCTAAATATCTTGCAATAAAAGATTGGGCTGATTTTCGAGACAAATTCAGTAATGAGTATTCATACATGGTAGAATCATCAAAGTACACTGTACAGGCTGTTTATGCTTTTTAAAATATGAAAAAGGATGATTTGGTTGTTATCTCTTTGAGAAACCATATTATTGATGCTGTTGGTGTCATTACAGGTGATTATGAATATGATTCTAAAAATCAATATGGTTTTCATCATTTAAGAAAAGTGAAATGGCTTGGTAAAAATATGAATGCTACACCAGATCTCTTTCTTGATAAAGCAATCTCGCAAATGACTATTTGTGAGCTAAATAAACAGGATGTCAAAGTCGAGAAATTTGAACAATATTTTGAATCCAAAGAAGATTCTGATTCACAACAAGATTATGTTTTAATTATAGATGAGATTAATAGAGGGAATATTGCTGCTATTTTTGGTGAGTTAATCACGTTGCTGGAAGAAGATAAAAGGTTGGGAAGTAAAGAACAAATAGAATTGGTATTGCCTTATTCTAAGGAAACATTTACAATTCCTAAAAATTTATACATCATTGGAACAATGAATACCGCTGATAGAAGTGTTGAAGCTCTTGATTCTGCGTTAAGAAGAAGGTTCTCTTTTATCGAAATTTGTCCAAATACCAAAACAGTAGAAATTTGCCATCCAACTCAAGGTCTCCTAGAAGAAGATAATATTGATCTAATCCCTTTATTGGATACTCTGAATTGTAGAATTGAATTGCTCAAGGATAAAGATCATAAGATTGGGCATTCTTTTTTTATTCAGGTTACTTCTTTAGAAAAACTAAAGGGCGTATTTTCTAACAAAGTAATCCCCTCATTGGAGGAATGTTTCTTCAATGATTTAAATAAAATTGGTTTAATTCTTGGGAAAGATTTCATACATCCTGTAGAATACAATAGCAAAACTAATTTTGCTGATTTTGATGATGAGGATCAAAGCCTTTATACTGAAAAAAAAATTATGAATTCACAGATTCTAATAAATGGGAAGCTAAATCTTTTATTGGTATTTATGAAAATTCCTATAAATGATTAATAATAAATTCATACAGGTTTTTGAGTATCAGAAAATAAGATATGATAAAAGTAATGAGTTCCAAAAACATCATTTTGATGTAATGGGAGGATTTTCAACGTATAAAATTACACCGTAAGTCCCAGTCTTATTCCAGGGCTATTGAAATTGCAAAAATGATAATCCTTAATTATTCTCCAGATATAACTTTTAGGAAAAACCAGATGATTGCTATTCTTTTTGATATGAATATGTTATGGGAAGAATATATTTATAAAATATTACATAAGTTTAGAATGTTTCTGTATCCTTCCAGAATTCAAAAAAGTTTTGGGAGTATAAAACAATACGTCCCGATATAGTACTAAGGAATGCTAAGAATAAAGTATTAGTAATCGACACCAAATGGAAAATTATTATAAACAATAACCCTTCCGATGAAGATTTAAAACAAATGTTTATTTACAATCTTTATTGGGAAGCAGAAAAAAGCATTTTGCTGTATCCTTTACTGCATCAGAAAGATAATTTTTTTGGCAGATATCATCATATCCCTAAAGAAAAGCCTCAAAATAGCTGTTAAATTGACTTTATTTCGGTTTTGATGATAATGGTAGGATTAATCCTAAAAAAACGCCGAAGCCATTTATGGCAAGTTTGAGGACTTATCTTTATTTGGTTAACATAGTTTTTATTTCATAGTATAGGGTGCAGATTTTTAAGAAATACACATTCCGAATGAGAATTTAATCTAAGCATGGGAAAGCCTATAAAAATTATATGTATCAAAGTTTTTGGGGTCAGTATTTTTACTAAATCCGTAACCCAATTATACACCGAATACACACCCCAATCGGGATTGATATTTTGAAGAAACACATAGCCCGATTTGCACTTAAGAATCTTAGTTCTTTGAAAGAATTATTTCGTTAATTTCTGTGCCCCTTTTAATATTTTCTGATGGATAATAATTAGCCTTTCTCTTATGGTAATGATCAAGTATTTCCTATAGGGATAACACGTAAGTTTTTACTATAGCAATGACTAAGTATTCCCTATAAGGATGACACGCAAGTTTTTACTTTAACAATGACTAAGTACTTCCTATAAGAGTGAGCTACAACTATTCTCTATAGGAAGAAGCTAGAACTATTCCCTATAGCATGGAGCTGGAACTACTTTCTATAAGAGCGAGCTGGAGCTACTCCTTATAGCGATGAATTAAGACTTTTTTTCTCCTTTAAAAAGGCCTCATCCCATTAATATTAGAAACTCGAAAATACTTGCATCCTGATACAAATGAAAAGCAGGAAAAAGCATTGATTAATTTAAATACGGTATAAATTAAATAGCGAAATTAACTAAACTTTTTTGAGTTCTTGTTGAATATGTTTATCTGTTTACAAACGGTTAAATCGGATAATTATATTCTTTAACGGCTTACTTATCCCCTATTCATTATTCTGCAAAACTATACGAGCCATTAATGAAAGGTCTTTCAAAATGGTAATCATTTCTTTTGCGTGTTCATCAGACAAATCACCGAGTCCTTCAAAGGCTTTTAATTCTTCAATAGTTAGTACTCTTAATTCTGTTTTGTCTTTAGATGATTTCATTAATAACAGTTGACTTTTATTCGTTTCTCTAGCACGAATATATAAGCCTTGTTTTCTGTTATTAAAGTGATTGAAAATATTGTCTGGCATATTTTTTTAGTCTCGACCAAGACAAAAAAGTAGTTTTTGAATGTCTGTAAAATATACTTTTCTTCTATTTGTATACATAATTTTCAATACCAAGAAAATATTTTCTATTCCATAATATTAACAAAATGTATATTTCAACGGTACTGAAAGTGTAAATATAAATTCATTGTCAGAAACTGACGAAAGTGAGAATGTCCAATAGCTTCTGTGCTATTGGACATTTTTATTTGCAATACTTAAGTTTAAATATTAAGTACCTACTTCAAACTTGTCAAAAGGTTTGATCTCCATTCCAGTTAGTCCTTCTTTTTGTATAGCTTGCTTCAACCGTTCACTGATTATTGTGTGATCTCCTAAGCAATCTATTTGATATAAGTTATACTGCGGAAATTCTTGTTTCATTGACACTTTCCCCAAGTCTTAAAGAGCTTTTAGTCCTAAGGAGTTTTCTCCATTCAAGATTAATTTAATCCTTGGATAACATCGGGATACGTCCAAGTTCGAACGGCATTGTAGGCAAAAAAGTCATTCCCGTCTACTGAACCACTACTAGCTTGCCAAGGACTTGCCGTAGCATTAGACACAACGGTAAGTGATGCTTCTGTTCGTGAATGTTGTGAAAGTTCATTATTAATCAAATGTTGGTTTATGGCCTCGGCTTCAGCTCTTTTTGCAATTAACCAATCTCTTTGTTCTACAGTAAGACTTGATGTTTGAGTAAGATCATATACCATTTCTCTAAACGCAAAGTCAAACGATTCTCCATTAATCAAAGCTCTTGTTCCTTCAACAACATACGGTCTATTAAGTTGATCAAAAAATCGCACACCATTATCCCATAATGTTTGCCCGATATTGTTTCTAAACTCTAATCGATAGTCAAAATATCTTGATCTAGGTTCATATGGTACATCTATAAACTCAAACAGGCTGTTAAGCTCTGCAAAGGTAAATTTGCCTTCAAAGTTGATTCCATTTTCTAAGGCAATATTATGAGCAAATTCTCCAACAAGTTCTGGGTTTGGATTTCCAATTTTGTTAAGTGAAACTATGGCATTTGAAAAGTTTCTTAAAAATCCACCTGCACCATTTTTAGATTTTTGTAATCGAAACCCTAAATTTTTATCTCCTTCATATTGAGTACCTACAAAGTTACTTGGCCCATAAGGATAATTGGCTTAGGGGCCAACCCGTCCATACCTTTTTCCCGGTACTTGGCGCACCAGTTGTAGAAGGTGCTCTTGTGGAGCCCTATCTCTTTAAGGGTACGGTTCACACCGATCTCTGAGGTCTCCACAAGACGTATTATCTCGTATTTCTCTGCTTGAGTAAATCGCATATATTTCCTGTTTTTTACTCTAAGCCAGTTGTACTTTTTTTAAGGAGGCGATTGTCCAACATTAACTCAGCAACTGTCTCCTTGAGCTGCGAGTTTTCACTGCGCAACCCCTTTACTTCAGAGGTGTTGGCCTCACGCATGGTATCTCCCATGAGCCGTTTCTTGCCCGCTTCCAAAAAATCCTTGCTCCATCGGTACTACAGCGCTGGGGCAATGCCTTCCTTTCTACAGATGGCCGATACAGAGTCTTCTCCTTTGAGACCATACAATACGATACGGATCTTTTCTTCGGCCGAGAACTTTGGGCAGGTCTTTCTCTTGATGTCCTTTACAATTGATTCTGTGGTTTTCTTCCTTGCCATAATAAGTGGATTTAAAGTTAATGATTACATCTTCAAGGCTAGCCTTGAAGAGTATCAAAACTCTCACTTAACTATCTGGCTAAATCAGTCCACTTTTATCTGAAGATTTTCACTCTTAATCCCCAATTCGTCCCTAGTTTGGTCATGTTCGTCACATTTATTTCTAAGGACCATGCTTTAGATTTACATTTGAAGTTTGACTAATGACTAATAACCTTGAGCACATTAAAAATTAAACCGCCATACATATGATAAAAAAATTACAATCAGGGTTTATCTTTTTATTACTATCAACTGCTTTATTTTCTCAAGACCAAGTTTTTAACACAGATGTTATTGTACAGGGCTCTATGCAGATAGGTGAAAGTGCACAAAACGGATATAGTTTTGGTTTCAACACTTTTGTGATGAGTGAAGATAATCTTAGGATGCTTTTTAATGACACTTCGGGGAGTGGCTCATCTCCATCTAATGATTGGAGATTTACTTTTAATGATAGTAGTGATGGCGGAGACAATTATTTTTCGATTGACGATGCCACTGGAAGAAAAAAACCATTTAGAATAGATGCAGGAGCACCCAATGATGCTTTTCGAATTGCAGATAATGGTAATATTGGTATTGGAGAAACTGAGGAAGGACTGATGGTGTATGATACTGAAGAAAAGGTACTGTATTTTTGGAATGGTACCGAGTGGAGTAGTGTTATTAAAGATAACCTTGGGGATCATACTGCGACTACCATGCTTAATATGGCACACAATGTGATCCGTTTTGATAACGGAGAGGTTAATGGAATAGAGTTTAATGGTGGTGATCAATATAAAATTGCGTATCGAGAAAGTGCAAACTATGGTTACGGGCCTGTTACAGGAGTAAGTATTAAAACTTCTATGAGTGCACCTGCTAATAATGGTTGGACATGGGGGCCTTATAACGCAGCTCCAGTGACCGCAATTAGTACCGAAGGAAAAATGCAAATTGCTTAATAAACCCCTAAAACATGAAAATAAGATTATTCTACTTCGTTTTTTTATTAGTATTTAGTTTTTCATCCTATGCCCAATACACGGCAATTCCAGATGCAAATTTTGAAGCCGCTTTAGCCGCATATGACGACATCGCAAATGATGGACAAGTGCCTACAGCCAATATCGCAACGGTAACAGAATTAAGGGTTCCCAATGATCAGATTTCAGATCTTACGGGAATCGAAGATTTTGTATCCTTGCAGACCTTAATGTGTAATCATAATAATCTAACCAGCCTTGATCTAAGTAGCAACACCGAACTTACCCAATTAGATTGCTATAGTAATAATCTAACCAGCCTTGATCTAAGTAGCAACACCAAACTTACCCGATTAAATTGCGTTTATAATAATCTAACCAGCCTTGATCTAAGTAGCAACACCGAACTTACCCAATTAGATTGCAATGATAATATTCTAACCAGCCTTGATCTTAGCAAGAGCACAAAACTTACAGAGTTAATAGCCTACAGCAATCAGCTTACCAGCCTTGATCTAAGTAGCAACACCGAACTTACCCAATTAGTTTGCTATAGAAATCAGCTTACCAGCCTTGATCTAAGTAGCAACACCGAACTTACCCGATTAGAATGCGCTTTAAATCAATTAACGAGCTTAGATCTTAGCAAGAGCACAAAACTTACAAGCTTAAATGCCTACATAAATCAGCTTACCAGCCTTGATCTCAGTAATAATACAGCATTAACTTTTGTACAGGTTGGAGACAATCAATTAACGAGCTTAGATCTTAGCACAAACCTAGTTCTTGAATTTTTGGGCTGTACTGCTAATGCATTAACAGCGTTAGATGTTAGTGCCAATACTTCGTTACAACAATTAAAATGCGATAATAATCAATTAACGAGCTTAGATCTTAGCACAAACCTAGTTCTTCAATATTTGACCTGTAGTTATAATGCAATAACAGCTTTAGACATAAGTGCTAATACAGCAATGAAAAGGATGGAAGCCCATAATAATCAACTCTCTTTTTTGAATGTCAAAAACGGAGAGAATGTTTCTAATTTACCATTTATCACTGTTACTGGCAACCCTAATTTAAGTTGTATTGAAGTGGATGATGCCACAGCCGCCAATGCAGGAACAGGTAATTATTCTCGTTTGAGCAAAGATGCCACAGCTTCTTATTCTATAGCTTGCCAAACCTATGTGCCCGATGATAATTTTGAGCAGGAGCTCATCAATTTAGGATATGACTCGGGTGCTCTAGACGATTATGTGCCTACAGCCAATATCGCAACGGTAACAAAATTATGGGTCGCCTTCCGTGAGATTTCAGACCTTACCGGGATTCAGGATTTTGTATCATTAACCAGATTGGAGTGTTTTAATAATGATATTACTAACTTGGACTTAAGTGCTAATACAGCATTAACCAGATTGCTGTGTTTTAATAATGATATTACTAACTTGGACTTAAGTGCTAATACAGCATTAACGTATCTAGACTGTTATAATAATCCATTAGGGACATTAGATCTTCGCGCGAATACTTTGCTAACAAGAATAGCCGCTTCCGGAGCAGAATTAACCAGCATTAATCTCACCGGACTTACGCAATTATCCTCTTTGGTAGTTAATGGCAATTTATTTTCAATGATAGACTTAAGCACCAATACGGGTCTTACAAGATTGTTTATCTCAGGAAATAATGCACTTACCGGTATCGATGTAAGTAACAACATAGAATTAGTACAATTACAAGCTCTTGGATCCCAATTAGGGAGTTTAGATTTAAGTGCTAATACTGAAATAAGAGAGATTAATGTTCAGGGTAATCGATTAACTACTCTAGATGTAAGTGCTAATACTAAAATAGTAGTGATTAATGTTCAGGATAATCTATTAACTACTCTAGATGTAAGTGCAAATACAGATCTTCAACGGTTATACTGTGATGATAATCTATTAACTACTCTAGATGTAAGTGCAAATACAGATCTTCAATGGTTATACTGTAATGATAATCAATTAACTACTCTAGATGTAAGTGCAAATACAGATCTTCAATGGTTATACTGTAATGATAATCAATTAACCAGTCTCGATCTAAGCGCCAATGCCAACCTAAACAGGTTAGAATGTATAAACAATAAACTGGTTTCACTTAATGTAAAGAATGGAAATAGTGCTAGTATTAGTACGTTTAGAGCTTCAGGAAATTTGGACCTTAATTGTATTGAGGTAGACGATCCAATAGCCGCTTTTTCGGGTACTGGAAATTATGCAAGTTGGTTAAAGGATGATAGTACCGCTTATGCCGATGTATGTGTACCTTTTACCTCCTATGTGCCTGATGATAATTTTGAACAAGTATTGATTGATTTAGCTTTAGACGATGTATTAGATAATTTTGTGGTGACTTCTAATATTATAGGAGTAACTACTTTGGATCTGAATACCCAATCTATTGCAGATCTTACAGGAATTGAAGATTTTGCAGCTTTAGAAACACTAAATGTTAACGATAATCAACTTACACGATTAGACCTTAAACAAAACAGTACTTTAACATTAATAGAAGCCAATAACAATCAATTGCAGTTTTTTTCTATTAAGAATGGAAATAATGCGAATGTTACCACTTTTTCTGCTACGGGCAATGCAGATTTATTATGTATCGAGGTTGATGATGAAACAGCGAGCTATTTAACTGCCTGGCAAAAAGATGCAACCGCTTCATTTGGTACGGTATGTACCGCTTGTACAATTAATGGGGATTGGAATATTCGTTCGCAGGCAGAATTTGATCAATTTGTAGCTACCACCTTAGGAACCTGTAATACCATTAATGGAAATTTAACCATCAGAAATGCCAATGATATTACTGATTTATCGGCTTTGTCTGTGATCGAAGTTATTAATGGTAAATTAACAATAGGTGATAATGACTTGATTGCAAATTTGAATGGATTAGAAAATTTGACTACTATAACAGATGGATTTTCTATCTTCGGAAATGAATCGCTCACAGACATCTCTGCACTTTCTGGGGTTGTAAATCCAGTTACTAACTTTGCTATATATGATAATACTGCATTAACCGATATCACCGCAGTACTTGATTTTACGGTTACAGAATTGGTATACATCAACGATCAAACATTAAACCATGCATTGACTTTTCCTAATATCACTACCTTAACAGGAACTAATACCGTCAATAGTGCAGGCCCGGGATCACTTAATTTCGCTGAAGTAACAACTACTTCAATCAGTTTTCCTAATCTTACCTCTATTGAGCATTTTTTCTTCCTAAGCGACGTAGATATTAGTACCGTATCTTTTCCTTTATTAACGAGTGTTAAATCATTTATAATTGATGGCGCCGAAAATACTACTACGTTTGATTTTAATGTATTACAAACAGTAGCTAGCTTTAGGATTACACAAACTAGTGTAACCGATCTTTCTTCGTTTGCTAGTTTAACCTCAATTGGAGCTTCTTTATCTATTAGGGATCATCCAAACCTAATAAGTCTGGATGCTCTTGGTAATGTCTCATCAACGAATAATATATATCTTGATGTTGCAAATAATAACTCTTTAACTAGTTTAGATGGATTGGAGTTTATTAGCGGTTCTAATGAGATAAGTATTTGGATAGATAATAATCCAATGTTGACTCAGATCGATGCACTGCAGAATGTTACTTCTGTTAGATATCTTCTAATACGCGATAATACTCAACTTGCTAATGTAAATGGGTTAAGTAATCTTAGAGAGACTACTGGACAACCTACTATATCAGGTAATGCACTTTCTACATTGAATCTCACTAGTTTGAGAACTGTAAGAAACCAGTTAAATATTGCGGAAACAGGAGTGACAAATTTCTGCGGATTGTATAGTTATGTAGCCTTTGGTGATGGTCAAACCACTTTAAATCTTACGGGTAGTGCGTTTACTGTGGCAGATATCTTAAATTGTGAGGAAGTCCCCCCAGTGATTACTTTGATTGGTGATAATCCCCAAACGATCGAATTAGGAGCTGGCTATACTGAGCTAGGTGCTACTACCGATGATGGAAGCGAAGTAATCATTGATACTTCCGATTTTGTGGATGCGGTAGGAAGTTATACGATCACATATAACGCCAGTGATGCTTCAGAAAATGC
>CANMCO010000020.1 GCA_947496355.1 uncultured Aquimarina sp. | reverse complement strand
AAAATAAATTAAAAAGAAAACAGTATAAAATTAAAATTCCCAATGAAGCTAGCTTCATTGGGAATTAAATGATAAATTTAATCTAGTAATAATCTGTATCGATTATTTAGGACTAGTCATCCGAAATAAATTATATCCTATATAGGACTCCAAAATAAAGATTGTCTAAACCTAAATTCACAGAAAACTGATTATTTTCTGAAGTAAATTTTTCTCCATCTGGATCGATGTTTTCATTTTCTGCGCTAGTATAGCTGATATTTCCTATTCTGGATGTTAATGCCAGGTTTTCCGATACAAAAAATTGCACACCAGGAGATATTGCTATAGTATAACTATCATTATCAGATGTGCGAATTTCGAGTTGATCTTCAAAAAATGATTTTTGTTCATATTCTGAAGTTCTATACATAGCAGAGACTTCTCCATAAACGCTGAATCTCTTTTGTGGAGTAAAAAAATATTTACCAAAAATCCCAACTCCTATTCCATTTTCTTTGGTTTCAAAATCTCTAGAATTTTCTGAGCGACTAGTTGAAAAATTTAATCGTGTTCCTAATGCTAAGTTTTGGTTGATGAAGTACCCAAACTCTGGTTCAATGGCAAATCTGTTTTGCGTAATACTATCGTTGGATTTATATTTTGCATTATTATAATTTACGGTACCCGAAACAAAAAAATCACCCTTATTAAAGCCATATTCCGGTTCTTTTTGGGCATAAGTGATAGAAAATACAAATAGGATTGGTAAAAGAAAAATTGTTGTTTTCATACTGTTCGTTTTTTAATTAAATGAATTTTGATTTATGATGAATACTTTAAAGACCTTTGGTTAAAAGCTTTTGTTTGTTAACATTTTGTTAAATGAAATTTTCCATTTATTTTACAGTCTTTATTGCTGAAAACCTTTCTAGCGAAATGAAGAAATATTTTATATCCCTTGCTATTGTTATTGTTGTACTATTTCTATTTAAAAATACCTCGAAGGGTAAAATGGTTACAAACCATGTAAAAGGTGTTGTTGCTAATGTTATGACAACTCCTGACTATATAAATACAAAAGGTGATTCAATAGTAACCAGGGTAATTGTTCCCAAAGGATATAAAAGGGTAATGTATAAGAAGAACTCCTTTCAACAATACCTGCGTAATTATAAATTAAAACCTTACGGAAGCAAGATTATCAATTACGACAATAGTGAATATTTTACACAAGATTGGCATGAGGCTATTTTAGAGGTTCCTGTTCCGTCTAATGGCTTACAGCAATGTGCAGATGCTTTAATGAGAATTAGATCAGAGTACTTGTGGGAACAAGATAGAAAAGATGAAATTGGGTTTAATTTCACGTCTGGGCATTACTGTTCCTGGATTAAATATGCTAAAGGTTTTCGGCCCAAAATCAATGGAAATAAAGTTACTTTTCATAAAACAGCTGCTCCTAATTATTCCAAATCTAATTTTTACAGGTATCTAAATTTGATTTATACCTATGCTGGAACATTATCCATGTATAATGAGCTTCTAAAAGTATCAGTTGCAGAGATAGAGATAGGCGATATGCTTGTCAAACCAGGTTCTCCAGGGCATATCGAAATTGTAGTAGATGAGATTGTAAATGAACAAGGAAACAAAATGTATCTCCTGGCTCAGGGTAATACCCCAGCACAAAGTGTTTGTTTGCTCAAAAATTTTGAAAACACTACGATTTCTCCGTGGTATACTTTTGCGAAAAATGAACCAGTATATACCCCAAGCTATTATTTTGATAAGGTACGTTTTATACGGTTTAAATAATTCAAAATTTATCAATTTGATTGTATCTTTGCACAGCTATGACTAGGATACTTACCAAACAAGAATTACATAACCTTGCGATGAATATCGTAGGTAAAGAGTTAGAAAAAAAAGGCTTCGAATTTATTGCTATCAATAGTAAGTTAGGAAAACATCCTCAGTTTGTATGTGTCGATAAATCTAATCAACGATACTTTGTTATCGTAAAAGCTGTCTCATATCCAGATAACCCACATAATTATGATATGATCTGGATGGAGTCGTTTAAAAAACATGCCATAGAGCACGAAGCTAAGGTGTTTTATGCCGGAGTAGGATTACAAAACTCAGAAAATCCAAATAAGCCTGTTTTTCTTAATGAGGAATATATTTTAGAATACGCAGGAGTACAAACTATTGAAACAAATCTGAATTAAATATGATCATTAAAAAAGTAGTTTTTGTAATGTTATTAGGGATGTTTATTTCTTGTCAGGAAGCTCCAAAATTACATCTCAATTATACTAGTGGAGAAGCTTTTGGAACTACTTTTTCTGTTCAGTTTATTCATGCAAAAAAAATAGATCATTCTAATGCTTATGATAGTCTGGTTGATGTTATTAATTCATCAATGTCTACTTACATCAATCATTCTGATATTTCCAAAATTAATCAGGGAGATACTTCGGTAATTGTAGATAATCATTTCAAAAATGTTTTTGCTGCATCAAAAAAGATATTTAAAGAAACTGAAGGCGCTTTTGATCCTACTGTTGGTGTTTTGGTAAATGCATGGGATTTTGGACCCAAAGGAAAAATAATGAAACTAGACAGCCTTAAAATAGATAGTTTACTAGTTTCAGTTGGTCTAAATAATGTCACTTTGGAAGAAGGGAAAATTGTAAAGCGTTTTCCGAATACATTTTTAGATTTTAATTCCTTAGCCAAAGGATATGCTGTAGATGTTTTTGCAGAATTTTTAGAAAGTAAAGGGTATGAAAATTATTTGGTAGAAATAGGAGGGGAGATTAGAGGTAAGGGAACTAATCTTGTTAAACAAATGCCTTGGAAAATAGGAGTCGAAGACCCTAATTTTGATAATACACAATCTTACAGTAAAGTGATTTTACTTCACGATGAAGCGATGGCGACTTCTGGCAGTTATAGGAAATATAAACTTGATAAGGAAGGAAACCGCTATGCTCACATCATTAATACCCAAACAGGATATCCTCTTAAATCTAACTTGCTAAGTGTATCTGTTCTAACAAATACTTGTATGGAAGCAGATGCTTATGCTACGGCATTAATGTCGATGGGTTTAGAGCGTTCTAAAAATTTCTTAGGTACCCATAAAGAATTGAAGGTGTTTTTCATTTTTGAAAATGAAAAAGGAACATTAGAAACATTCGCTGTTAATGGCTTTCCAGAAGATTAGGGTTTATAACAAACTGGTAGTATTTCACCAGGAGCAAGACAATATTTTACTGACTGATTCTATTTAGTTTACGTTTGTATAAAAGTAGACTTAACAATAGTATCCCAAGAATAATGAATCCGATAATCCAATAAAGAGTATAACTACTACTAAACTGAATTGGAGTAGTATCTCCAACCAAATAGAATCCTCCCCAATACAAAGGATCAGAATGAAAGATGTCAGATGTATTAAGATACTTTAATTTAGCCTGTTGTAAGGCTTTGCTTTTAGTCATGCCGTTTTTAAGATTTGTATAGAAATAAGTCATCAGTTTGGGTGTGGTTTTATCTGATATTTTCCAACTGGTAAGCAATAAGCTTTTTGTTCCTGCATATTGAAAAGCATTTCCTAAACTCATTATGCCTTCTCCTTTGGCTATTTTTCCTGATCCTGTTTCACAGGCACTAAGCACTGTGAGTTCTGCCGGGATATCCAAAGCAAACAATTCGTGGCTGTACAGGATATTATCTTCTATAGAGTCTTTACTTTGAGTGAAATAGAGTTTAGAATTTTCGGGATGTTCATTATCTACTTCACCGTGCACGGCCAGATGGAGAATATTATATTGACTTGCAGTCTTTTTAAAGTTTCTTTCTGTAGCTTGAGATCCAAAGTAATATTGTCCGTCAATAATATCTGATATAGCTCTAATCTCTTTACGTGTACCAGGTAAGTCATCAACGACATCTCTAAAAGTAGCCAGACGCATTGTATTTGTATTCGCTATACTAGTACTATCTGAAAAAGAAAAAGCAAGGCACTCTTCTTTTATTTTTGATTGTTGTTTCTTTTTGAAAGGTGTAAACAAAAGATGAGCAGAGTTAGCATAAGAGATCGCATAATCCTTTAGGAAATATGATAATTCTTTAGCGTTATCTGATGTGCCATTTTGTGTAAGCAATAGTTCGAAATTAAGAGTCCAAAGTGGCCCATCCGGAATAATAATCAAATGGTCACCTTTAAATTTATTTGCAATGGGTGCTATTAGTTCGTTGTACAATGTATGAGCCGATTTCTTATACTTGATTAAGTTTGTTGAAGTAATTGCATCATGCAATTGTTTTATTTTTTGAGCTAACCTTGGGGTTTGCAACATGTTTATATCGATGTTGTTTTTCGAAATGGTAAATGCATACGTAATACTATCAGTAGTGAAGAACTCTAACACAGTAGTACGCTTGTCTAATTTTTGTTGAATTTCTGCAACCGATATAATATTTTTTTGGTGTCTTAGCTGATAATAATTTGAATGATTTTTTTCTATAATTAGCTTCATAGAGTCTTGTCTTCTGCTAATATTTAATATTTTACTTTCATATTTTAAGACTTTTGCTGTATCCAAAGATTGCTTAAATTGTTCTTTAGTTATTTTAGATTGGTAAAATGCACGATTTGTTCTTAGATCTTTTTCTAACTCAACTAACTCAGGGGTGAGTCCAGAAATTTTTTTGGTATTAGATTCTATTAATAATTCTTTTAAAATATTCGATTTATTTTTCTCGGCATAATAAAACGCTTTGTTAAGAAATTGATTGTCTCTTGATGTTTCATACATTAAAAGATTTGTTTTTACTGCATTACTATAAATTTCTTGACTTTCTTTTGCAAAAGTTATTTTATCCTCATAAGAATCTATCGTTTGCCGCATTGTGTTAATTAAGCTATCGGCATTCTTATAAGTATCCATTGATGTTATAAGGTCTTCTAGATTCCTACCATCCTGATATTTGTTGGTTAAAACTCTTGCTTTGTCTTTGAAAGTAGTTAACAAATGGTTTAAATCTATATATCGATCAAGACTAAAAGTGTTTTCATTTATAGTATTAATATTGGGTTTTAAATTTGCGGTTAAGGCTTTTTCATAATGAAATAAAGCTTTTTTATACATTTTCTTTTTTTCAAAAATATTTCCAATACAGACATGGATAAATACAAAATTAGAATCATTGAACGTATTTGATCTGATATCTAATGCTTTGTTATAATTGGTTAATGCTTTATCATATAGTTTCTGTGATGTATAGACTTGTCCAATACTGCCATATAAATTTGAAATACTATTAATTTCAGTTTCAAGAGTTAAAGCCTTTTCATAATACTTTAATGCTTCGTTATATTCCTCTTTGGTACGGTGAGCATTTCCAATCTTGTGATAGATAAATCTGATTTTAGGGTGGTTATTCTCGAAAGTATTAGTATAAATTTCTAATGCCTTTTTGTAGTAATTTAAAGCATCCGTATCTAATTCTTGTTGGTGAAGAATGTGTCCTATTTGAATATAAGAATCTGCGATATAGATATGATTCTTTTCTAATAATTTGATCTTGATAGAAAGTGCTTTTTTTGCGTACTGTAAGGCTTTGTTATAGTTTCCTGTATATTCATGGATATGACTAATATTCCGATAGTGATTAGCTGCATTTATATTGTTTTCTCCAGAAGTTTTGATCTCTATTGCAAAACTTTTTTCAAAATAATATAAAGCTTTTTCATAATACCCCTCATAGTAATAGGCAATACCTACATTGCCATAAGCATAACCAATTTCTGGGTGGTCTTTCTCTAATGTGTTTATACGTATATTTAACACTTTATTGGCGTAATATAAAAGTTTATCATATTCACCATTTCTTACATAAACTCGAGAAATATTTGTGTAGGAAGATGTGATTTTTTGATGGTTTTTACCATATATCTTTATACCAACGGCCAAGGCTTTTTTAAAATAGTTTAGTGCAGTATCATAAACTTGCTTATTTAGATATATATGTCCTATGTTTGTATATGATTGTATAAAATCATGATGGTTTTTAGGTAGTGTTTTTGTTCTAATATCCAGCGCTTTCTTAAACTCTTGCAACGCACTGTCATAATCGGAAATACCAAACATATAATAACGTCCTATATTGTCATATGCAGAGGCTTTTTCTTTATTGTATTTAGAGAGGTGTGTCGTACTAATTTTTAAAGCCTTTTGTGCGTTTAATAATGCTTTTTTACTTTTGAAAGTTGCTGTTTGATTTCTTGAGATGCCATTGTAACAACCCGCAATTTTATTCCAAACATTAACTTTTTGATATATAGGTAGCGCTTTTTTATAGTATTCAATAGCCTTATCGTTTTTCCCTTCTTTATAGAGTGAATCTGCTTTTTTATAGTAGCGAGATGCTAGTATAGTATCATTTTGGGTTTGGGAATGTAGTTTAGAACATGTAAGAATGACTACTAGTATAACAAACGTTTTCAGTGAAAAATAATAGTTAGCAGGTCTCATAAAATGTATTAGTTTGTAATATATAATAGCACAGTGTGTTTATATAAATATGAAATTGCAAAGAAAATAAAAATATTTTCTTGTACGTAAAAGATGTAAAAATCTGATGAAATAATAATAACTAAACAAAATTGAGCTATGACTTATAACAAACAGGTAGTATTTCTCCTTTAGCTAAACAATATTTTATCACTTCTTCTTTTGAAAGTTCTTGTGTGTAGTCTACCTCGTCTACTTTAAAACCAATTGATCTTAGTTTCTTAAAATAATCCTTTCCGTAGACTCTTACATGATCGTATTGACCAAATATTTTGGCACGTTCGTTAGGATCAGTAATACTATCGTCTTCAAAAGTACTATCTCGATTCAGGTCTTGTGGGATTTGTAAAATTGCCATTCCGCCAGGTTTTAAAACCCTAAAAATCTCACGCATAGCCTTTGTGTCATCAGGGATATGTTCTAAAACATGATTACAAAAAATAACATCATATTGATCATCTTCAAAAGGGAGATTGCATATATCAGCCTTAACATCTGCTAATGGAGAATTAAGATCTGTTGTTGTGTAATCAAGATGTTTCAGTTTTCGGAACCTTTTGTAAAATGCTTGTTCTGGTGCAAAGTGGAGCATTTTTGCAGGAGTAGTAAAAAAATCGGTTTCGTTTTTAAGATATAACCAAAGTAATCTATGTCGTTCTAATGATAATGTAGAGGGAGAAAGAACATTGTCCCTTTGTTTTCCATATCCATAAGGTAAAAATTTAGAAAAGCTTTTTCTATCTATAGGGTCAGTATAGGTGTTCCCCCTTAAAAATAATGCAATAATAGGTCTCGCTACATAACTTAACCTGATCAAAAGCGGTCTGGGAATACTATTTAATATAAATTTAAAGAGTTTTTTCATAAATCTAAAAGAGAAGTGTTTTCTAATCTCTTTATCATTATATCCGTACTATGAAAATTAATCAAAATACCATAGGGATATCCTCCAAGTTTCATGTAATTCAATATTTGATCGCTATGAAAATCAGAAAGGGATTCTACTACTCTTATATCGATTATCATTTTATCTTCAAGTACTAAGTCTATTATATGACTTTCCTCTATTTTTATCTCCTTGTACACTATAGGTACAGCAACATTCTTAGTTACTTTAAAATTACTTTTTTTCAATTCGTAATAAAGACATTCTCGATAAGCAGATATTGCAAGACCAGGGCCCAAAACATCCTGTACTATACAAGCAGACCCTACAATAAGTTTGGCTAATCTAGCACTCATAAAATCTCTGCTTTATAATTCATAATAAAAGTAGTAAAGACTTATACAGTTAGTACCTCTTGTCTGAAAGCATCTTCCTCATCAGATTCAATACCTAATGCCTGGTAAATGTATTTAAAAGTAGAAAGAATCTCTGGTTTGCCATCAACGATAGCTACATCATGCTCAAAATGGGCACTAGGCTTTCCGTCTGCAGTCAAAATTGTCCACCCATCTCGTAATTGTTTTATACGATGAGTACCCATATTGGTCATGGGCTCTATAGCGACAACCATACCTTCTATAAATTTTTTCCCTCTACCACGACGTCCATAATTTGGCATCTCTGGGTCTTCGTGCATTTTACGACCTAATCCATGACCTACCAATTCCCTTACAACTCCATAACCGGCTTCTTCAGTAAATTTTTGTATCGCATAGCCTACATCACCTACACGGTTTCCTACTTTTAGTTGTTCGATACCAACATATAATGATTGCTTGGTAACACGAAGTAATCGCTCTACTTCTTCAGGTATTTCTCCTACCGGAAAAGTATAAGCGTGGTCACCATAAAAATCATTTTTGATGGCACCGCAATCAATAGATATGATATCTCCTTCCTGAAGAGGTGTGTTATTTGGAATACCATGAACAACTTGTGCATTAGGACTCATGCATAATGTATTAGGAAAATCATATAATCCCAAAAATCCTGGTATAGCACCTTGTTCTCTAATGAATTCTTCGGCGAGTTTATCTAATTGAAGGGTGGTAACTCCTGGTTTAACCTCTGAAGCCAGCATTCCTAATGTTTTAGAAACTACTAATGCGCTTTCTCGCATTAATTCTATTTCTTCACGTGTTTTGGTAATAATCATAATATTCCTAATTAAGGCAGGCAAATTTACGAAGAATAATAAGATTCCATCATTAATCTTCGTAGGAATGTTTATATGCTTGCCCGGTAACAATTGCCAGCATATCTTTTTCAAGACTTTCTCTGGCATACTCTACATAACGTCCAATTTCCTTTCCTTCTTTATAAAATATAAAAGTTGGTACACGAAGGATATTTAAATCTTTTTCGTAACCTTCTGGGGTATCTTTTGCTCTGGTAACAGTTATTAATTCCAGATTTTGATAATCAAACTCTGCCTTATCCAGAATTTTGTAAAACGTTGGTGTTTCTCTTTTACTATCACCACACCAAGTGCCCATAAATACTTTAATTTTAACATCCTTAAGATATGGAGATATTTTATTTAATGTTTCTTTATCTACTGTATAATTTTCATAATTAGAATTAAACCAGCTACCAAAAGGCTCTTGTTCTAACGCATTTCTTTCTTGTTTTCCTACCAAAATATTAGGTTTTGACTGTTTCACGGTTGCTGCCGAAGCTTGTTTGTCAGCATTTTTTAACGTTTCAAGAACAGGATTATCTTCAGTTGCAACTTGTGAAGAACTTCCACAAGAAAGTAACAGAATCGAAATGACTAAAAGAAGTGTTTTTTTCATTTAATTACGAATTAATTTTATACTAAAATACTATAATAGGGCCACGATTAGAATACTTTAATGGTAGTTTAACAAGACTGCCTTCTATCTGTCTATTTGTGCTTTACTAATGAATGTTGTGTCATTGCATCTGGTTTGTCTACCCCAATAAGTTCTAGAATAGTTGGAGCAATATCACCAAGAACACCATCGTTTACTTCAATTTGGTCCTTATCGATCAAAATAAAAGGTACAGGATTGGTAGTGTGTGCTGTATGCGGTGAACCATCTGGATTAATCATGGTTTCACAATTTCCATGGTCTGCAATTAGTAGTGTAGCGTACCCGTTTTCCAAACCGGTGGTTACGACATCTTTTACGCATTTGTCTACTGCTTCGCAGGCTTGTATTGCTGCTTCCATAACTCCTGTATGTCCAACCATATCTCCATTTGCAAAGTTAAGGCAAACAAAATCTACGTCTCCGTTTTGTAATTCAGGAACCAAAGCATCTCTTAGTTCATAAGCACTCATTTCAGGCTTAAGATCATATGTTGCGACTTTTGGAGAGTTTCTAAGGATTCTTGATTCTCCTTCAAAAGGCTCTTCTTGCCCTCCAGAAAAGAAGAAAGTTACATGAGGGTATTTTTCTGTCTCAGCAATACGAATTTGCTTTTTTCCCGCTTTGGATAATATTTCTCCAAGGGTTTCAGTTATATTCTCTTTATCATAAACTACTTTAATACCCTTAAAAGTATCATCATAATTTGTCATCGTTACATAATACAAAGGAAGCTTATGCGTATTGTATTCATGCATATCATTCTGTGATAGCATTTCTGTTAATTCTCTGCCACGATCTGTTCTGAAATTGAAGAAAATTACGACATCATTATCTTTTATTGTGGCAACTGGTGCTCCATTTTCTTCAATTAGAATTGGTTTAATAAATTCATCAGTAATAGTATCGTCGTAACTGGACTGAATACTTTCTAAGGCATTATCTGAAGATTCACCTATTCCATTTACTACAAGGTCATAAGCCAATTTCACACGCTCCCATCTTTTATCTCGATCCATTGCGTAATACCTTCCAATGACTGAAGCAAGTTTTCCGGTAGTCTTAGACATATGTTCTTGTATATTTTGAATATGTCCTTTACCAGATTTGGGATCTACATCTCGACCATCTGTAAAGGCATGAAGAAAAACATTCTTTAAGTCATAAGAATTAGCAGCATCTAGTAGTCCTTTGATGTGATTGATATGTGAGTGAACTCCACCATCACTAACTAATCCAAGTAGATGAATGTCTTTATTATTTTCTTTTGCATAACGAAAAGCATCAATCAGGGTAGATTCATCCTTCAACGTGTTTTTATTAACGGCCATATTTATTTTGGCTAAATCCTGATATACAACCCGACCTGCGCCCAGATTCATGTGTCCCACTTCACTGTTTCCCATTTGCCCGTCTGGTAATCCTACATGAAGACCGTCTGTGCGTAGAGAAGCATTGGGGTATTTATTATATAAGTTGTCAATAAATGGGGTTTTGGCGTGATCAATTGCCGATACTTTAGGGTCTGGAGAAGTCCCCCATCCATCTAAAATCATCAAGATTACTTTCTTGTTCATAATGCGCTCAAAATTAAGGTTTTTGGTTGGTTGATTTTTGAATTGAATAACTCAAAAAAATATACAAGACACAAATTTACAACTTCAAAGATAAGCATACAAAAAGCTTAGGTTATTACTTGATGAAATATTCCTTTTTTTAATGCTGTAGATACTGTGTTTTTTACGAAACTATTAACGAATTTGTATATATAGGGTTAAAAGTAGGTTATTCTTTGAATTAGTATGTTTTTTATAATAAAAATGTAATTCCTTCGTGCTATGATATTTTATTTTCTAATTGATGACATGAATTTGATGTTTGAAGTTTTATAATTGATTTAATGAAAATAAGGTGTTATTATTTGTTAATGAGGTAGTTGTGGTTAGGTGTTATCAAAATATTTTGTTAGATAAAGGTTAAACTTCTGTTATTTAGTTTTACATCTGTAACAAAAAAGAAGATTGTATGGTCTTATAGGTATAAGTCAATCAAATTTAAAATCGAATTTATTATGAAAAAAACTGTTTTAGCCACTTTAGTGGTAATGTTTGTTGCATCTATGAGCTTTGCAACTAATGTAGAAATGACTGCTGATAGTCATAATTATGATCTTACCAATGTTAAGGTTAAAGTGAATCCATTTTGTATGGCTATCGTAAAAGGGGATTTAGAAGCTGTAAATAAAATGATCGAACTAGGTAGTGATGTTAATCAAAAATCTGAAGGGATGACACCACTAATGTACGCTGCTCGTTATAATCGAGTAGATATTATTAAAGTACTTGTTAAAAAAGGCGCAAATATAAAAGCTAGAGATAGTAAAGGTTATAATGCAATGAAATTTGCAAAATTATCCAATGCTACCGATGCTATTGCTCTTTTAGAAGAATTATCATAGTAAATATATTATGTAAGTAAAAAACCTGTTTTCTAATCAGAAAACAGGTTTTTTTGTTATTTGCTATATTCTCTAATAGCTTCTCTTATTTTTTCTATACGATTATCTGGATCTGGATGACTACTTTGAAACTCAGGTACCCTATTTGGTCCTGCTGCTGCCTTTAGAATTTTCATTACACCTATCATCTCTTCAGGCTTGTACCCTGCATTTATCATAAACAACACACCTAATTTATCACTTTCTAGTTCGTCACCACGTCCATTACCCAGCAGTATGTTTTTTCCAATACCATTTACAATTCCACCAGCATCTGCTCCAACTGAGGCTCCTGTAGATATTGTTTTCCAGAACTCATGTTCTGCTATTCTTTCGGCAGAATGCCTTCCAAGAACATGACCAATTTCATGTCCTAGTACTCCTGCAACTTGATCTTCATTTTCTAATTTTGATAGTAAGGCATACGTAATAAATATTTGCCCACCAGGCAATGCAAAGGCATTAATTGTGTTAGGATCTGCCAACAAATGAAATTCATACCTATATGGTGTTTCTTTTGCCATACTTGACTTTACAAGTTTGTTACCAACCATATCAATATAGCTCTGTAGTTTTTGATCTGGGTATAGACCACCATGTTGTTGCGCCATTTCGGGAGCACTCTGTAGTCCTATTGCGATTTCCTGATCGCTTGTCATATTGATATTTTGTACTCTATCTGTATAAGGATTCAAAGTCTTATTGTTGCATTTTTTGAAAAAAGCGAATGCAACAATTGCCAGACCTATCAATATTCGGATTTTTAAGCCACCACGTCTCATTAGAATCTAATTTGATTAAAACTTAAAGTTAATAAATATAAAAGTTGCTTACTAATAAAATGTAAAAAACACTTTTTAGTAAGCAACTACTAGAGGTGTCGTTCTTAACTATTGAACGTGATCAGTGCTAACTAGCATAGTTGAGTTTGCATAGTTTAGCGATAAAATAACTGTGTATAATAATATCTACCGTTTTCATCTTTCAAAGCGGCTATACCTATATGAGTGAAGTTTCCTTCTATATTAGCTTTGTGACCACTACTATTAAGCCATGAAGTCATTACCGATTGAGCAGAGTTTTGTCCAGAGGCCACATTTTCTGCAGAACTTCGGGCATTTTCTTCTTCACCTAACTTGTTACTTCTTGAGTCAAAAT
This sequence comes from uncultured Aquimarina sp., assembly GCA_947496355.1. Classification (GTDB taxonomy): domain Bacteria; phylum Bacteroidota; class Bacteroidia; order Flavobacteriales; family Flavobacteriaceae; genus Aquimarina. The sequence goes on along the minus strand of CANMCO010000020.1, from coordinate 13,852 downwards.
TATCATGGCTAATGCGACCTTGACCGATCATATATTTTGAATGATCAATAGCTAATTGCTCTGCAGTGTCATTAGTTTGTAAAGAAGATAATCCAATACTTTGCCTATGCGCATTTACAAGGTTTAATATTTCATCCGTAACTGTAACTTCATTAGGAATTTCAGGGATGTTTTCCTCTTCAGAGCAAGAAAATGCGCTAAATAGTATAATAAATGCGCAGCAATAATTAATTAATGTACTTTTCATTTGTTTGGGGTCTTTAAATAGATAACTAAAATAGTATAATTTTAGTATTTAGCCTACAATAATTTAGGATTGATGTCAGATATATTTTCTTTAACATATTGATTTATAAATTCTTTAGTGAAGAATTTACTGCCAAGTAGATTGGCATTTTGCAATTCTATGTTAATATCCAGTTTTTGGTATGCCTTTAACATAGGAACAGAAAGAGGAGCATATGAGTAATGCCAGGGTTCGTATTTAAACCCTTTTCGGTTCACTACATCTGTATATACCAAATAGAATCCAAAAGAGTTTGCATGCTTGTCCATCCATTCTTTAAACTTACAGAATGGCCCATTACCTTCAAAATTTTCTTCTAAAAGGAGCCCTTTGGGCTGTGCAGCATTACCATCTACAATATCTAAGTCGGTACCCCAATGATGTCTCGAGGTTCCGGGAATCGTGGAGTATTCTATAATTTTACGAATAGCTTCAATAGGAGAGAGGCCTTCTGAAGTGAATTTTTTGTATTTACGTTCCCAGATTCGATTCTGGTGGGCGTAATTTCTGTAGCTGGATACTACTTTTATTTTGAATCCATTTTTTGAAGCTGCAATTCGCATTTTTTCAAAGGCTTCATGTGCCTCTTTTCTAAGTTTATACCCCTCGCCAAAAAACGAGGGATTACTTTTTCCCATTAAATCTTCTTTAGAAAATTTAGATTGTATAAGATTAAAGGACGATAAGAACAGTCCTATAATACCCAAAGAATTAATTTTTATGAAATCGCGTCTTAGCATAGTTACTAAGTTAATATCTTAAAATGGATCTTATAGATTATTCTAGAATACCATCTACAATACCATATTCTAATGATTCTTGGGCATCCATCCAGTAGTCACGATTAAAATCTTTTAATACTTTTTCCATATCCTGGCCACAATTATCTGCCAAAATTTGAGCACTTAATTCTTTAGTTTTAAGAATTTCTGCTGCTTGAATTTCAATATTGGACGCTTGACCTCGTGCACCACCACTAGGCTGATGTATCATGACCTTAGCATGTGGTTGGATAAATCGACGCCCTTTTTCGCCAACACTTAATAGAATGGATCCCATAGAGGCGGCAAGGCCAGTACAAATTGTAGATACAGGACTTTTTAAACTTTTTATGGTATCATACATGGCAAATCCAGAAGTTACATACCCTCCAGGACTATTAATATATAACTTTATTTCTTCATTACTTATCATGTCTAAATACATTAATCTATCTATCACATGCTTAGCCGACTTGTCATCTACTTGTCCCCAAAGGAAAACGCTACGCTCTTCTAAAAATTTTTTATCGATCAGATCCTGGGTTTTTCCTGATTTTTCTTTCATCCTTGCGGTTTTAATTTTTTTTAAGAATTCTTTACATCTTTGAGATAAATGTATAATTATTTTTGCAGAAAAGCATCATATGAATTTGGCATTTCACAAAATTTTAAAGGAAGACTTTCCTGATGTTCTTCCGTTCATTCAAAAATTAATGAATAATCAGTTTACGAACGAGGTTTTAATTGAACGTTTTGAAGAAATGTTTGATCAAAATTATGAATGCTGGGGTGTGTATTTGGGTGAAAAACGTATTGGTGTATTTGGGTTATGGTTTATGACTCGCCATTATGCTGGTCGTTCCTGCGAACCAGATCATGTGTATATAGATGATGATTATCGAGGTAATGGGATAGGGAAGAAGGTGTTTGCCTGGATTTATGAGTATGCCAAGAGTAAAGGTTGTGAAACTTCAGAATTGAATAGTTATGTATCTAATTATCCCTCGCATAAGTTTTATCTCAATGAAAACTATGAAATATTAGGATATCACTTTGTGAAAAAGTTTTAGTTCTATACTAGAGACAATGTGAAATGTTATTAGATTAAATGTAAAGTTGTTTGTAGTTTTTTTCTTACAATTTTTGAATAACTATTTTTTCCTAAAAACGTATAATTATCTGTATTTTGGTTTATTTTTTTACGGTTTTCCTTATTTTTTATGTTAAAAAAGAGAAAAAATTGTTAAAAAAAGTTAATTACGTAAAAGTATTATAATTATCACGTAATGAGTAGAATTAGTAGTGTTTATGGTATTTAGCCTTAATTATTGTATTTAATCGATATAGTTATTGTGGTTTAACCATAATCTCATAAAGGTTTAAGTGCATATTGGTTGAAAATATTTTAGTTACATTTGTTTTGTAGTTAATGATAATTACTTAAATACAGATTTATATTTGACGGGCTTAATACTAGAAATTTTTAGTAGTTTATATATAAATTAAACTTTTTTGATTAGTGAATCATTAAGATAAAAAGTTCTTTAGGTTACTATTTACCCCAACCTTCTTCACACATTATATACATTTTTTACATCGTCAAAAATACGTTCAGTATTCTGATACTTGTTTTCTATAGAATACAATATGAGTTTGATCGTATTTACAAAAAAAGTTTTTTGCAGGAACTTAATGAGACAGGACTCAGTATGTCTATAAATAAACTGAATGAAAATGAATAATAACTTTAAAATCAGGTAATTATGTTAAAAAACATTTTAAATCAAACAGGTGTAAGCAAATTAGATAATAATCAGAAAAAGTCAATTAACGGAGGAGACCAAACTCCAGGGATGGGATACTGTTATGATCCGGAAACTTGGTGGTACGAGCACCCATGTGGGCAAGTGTGTAATGATGGGGTTTCTTATCCAGAATATTGTTAAGATCTCAATGTGAGTGAGCAAACTTATGTTCCTCAGACTTCAAAATCTTATTAACTTTTAAATTTTCAAATAATGTTAAAGAATATATTAAATCAGGCAGGAGTAAAAAAATTAGATAACGTTCAGAAGAGATTCATCAACGGAGGAGACCAAACTCCAGGGATGGGATACTGTTATGATCCGGAAACTTGGTGGTACGAGCACCCATGTGGGCAAGTGTGTAATGATGGAGTTTCTTATCCAGAATATTGTTAAGATCTCAATGTGAGTGAACAAACTTATGTTCCTCAGACTTCAAAATCTTATTAACTTTTAAATTTTTAAATAATGTTAAAGAATATATTAAATCAGGCAGGAGTAAAAAAATTAGATAACGTTCAGAAGAGATTCATCAACGGAGGAGACCAAACTCCAGGGATGGGATACTGTTATGATCCGGAAACTTGGTGGTACGAGCACCCATGTGGGCAAGTATGTAATGATGGAGTTTCTTATCCAGAATATTGTTAAGAAGGTTATATCAAAAAAAGTTAAAGTAGTATACATGTCCTTTATGTTGTCAAACAAATAATAATTCTAAATTAAACAATTATGTTAAAAAACATTTTAAATCAAACAGGAGTAAAAAAGCTAGATAATAATCAGAAAAAATCTATTAATGGAGGTGATCAAACACCTGGATACGGTTATTGTTATGACCCTAATACTTGGTGGTACGAGCACCCATGTGGAGAGGTTTGTAATGACGGAGTATCATATCCAGAATACTGTTAGAAATAAATTTGAGGACGATATATCTTATTTTTATGAGCTATAGCAATTAAAAATACCCAACAGATAGATTTAGTTTCTTAATAAATTATAAAACCTCTATCAATTTATATATAAATTGATAGAGGTTTTACTTTTTACCAAATACAGGTGTTTTAAAACGATAATAACATGAAAAAAAGTATGTTCTATCGATTAATATATAAATAACCCGCACGATCTTTCTGCCCCTCTATTTTTAGTACATAATAGTAAGTTCCAACAGGCAGTTCTTCTCCTTTTGCAATAGTTGTTCTGCCTTCTGAAAGTCCGCCCCATGAATTGTCATACCCTTTCTTGTTATAAATTTCTACTCCCCATCTATTAAAAATGGATAGCTCATTATTAGGAAACTGAGCTATCCCTTGAATAATAAAAGTATCATTCAGATCATCTCCGTTGGGTGAAACCGCTGTAAATATTTCTAAATCTCCATCTAATATTAATTCTGAGGTACCAAAAGTTATGACTATATAATCATCAGGAATAAATGGTCGTGATGTAATCTCTCCATTATCAAGATCTCCAGTAAAGGCAGTACTTCCAAGATTTATCCACTGGTTCAAAGACTCATCCCAGCCTACTACTCTCAAGTCTTCTAGTTCATCAACCAAGGTAGGAATATTACTGTTATCATCCCAAGTCAAGGTTACTCTTGTTTCAATATCTCCATCAAGATCCCAAAACTCAAAAGTACTTACACCAAATAATAAATTACTAAAATTATCGGTATTAAAACTTCCTGAGAAAAAATTAGGGCTGTTAGGATTTTCAAAGAAATATGCTCCACGTGCGGTATTGACCCCAGCACCGTTTTCAATTCGCATTGGACGTAGTCTAAAATCATCTCCTATAGGGAAAGTGAAATCCAATAACCCAGTTGCCGAAGAATATCCATCCACATACCTATCATCATTTTCACCTAAGTAAGGCGCATCATCTATATAATCTAACGAAACTGTTCTTCTATCTCTTGGTGTAATCACTCTACCTGCTATAAATTCCTGAAAATTTCGGACACCTACAGCAACATCGAGATTTAAATCATTAGGAACATTAATCTCCATATCATAAAAAACAGGCCTATTAGTTCCACTTATGTTGAGCGCTCTGTTCTGATTGTAAAAAAGTGCTAAGCCTTCATTTTGATCAAAGATTCCATCATTAATCACATCAATATGAAAACCTACTTGTCCCTGGTCATGTATTTGAATATTACCATTATTGTAAAAAGCCTCTTGACTAATGCTTTTAGGAATGCATATAGACAAAAGTAAAAATAATGCTATTTTAGATCTTTTTTTCATACTAATTGGGGTTTACTCGATAGGTTGTTCTTCTATTGGTAATTACGGATGCACCTCCGGCAGTATACACCGTACCAAATTCTGAAGTAGAATTTGCTACTGTAGCGGTAGCAGTTATGATGCTACCTACAGGTATAGATGAACCTAAGGGGATAATAAAACTAAACCTATTAGTAGTGTCTTCATTTCCATCTACATCGGCTGGATATGCGGATATACTAATATCATTGTCATCAATACTTCCTTCTGTAGCTGCGCCAAGATAGACGGCCCCTTCACCATAATCTTGTGATATTGTTATAGGTGAAGGTCCATCAACAGTATTATCACCTACAGAAGCATCCCCAGTATCAATATCAGACAAGAAAAACTCTACAATAGCACCGGCACCTACCCAACCAACTACGATTAAGTCGTTTCCTGAAATTGCTGCAGATTCAAAAATTGGGAAATTTAAACTCCCGTTTGCTCCCGTATCCAAATCATTTATATCATTCGTCGTAACACCATCATTGTCAATGTCAATACCTAAAGCTGGGGCAGTAGTTCCATTAGCAAAAATAGCGTTTTGAGATATTCTGTTGCCAGATGTATTTCCTCCGGTTAACCTAATTCCTGAACCCCCATTGGCATTTATAATATTATTTGTAATAGAAGTATTGTCTACATTAAGACGAATACCAGAGTTATTAGTACATGAAGTAAGGTCCTGACCGGATGTGGAAATCGTATTTTCTGTAATAGTAGAATCACCAACTTGATCATTAATACCAAATGCACCTGCATTTTCGATTAAATTATTCTGAATTGAGGCTCCTACACCACCAAGTATCGATATGTTGTGATTACAATCGGCACCATTATCTGTTATATAATTATTAGAAATATTTACAATTACATTATCATTTATCAGAATACCATTTACTCTGTTTTGTGCAATATAATTACCATCTATCACACTACTACCCTGGTTAACTCTTATTCCATGTCGTGTATTTCCAGATGCAATACCCAATGCGTTAACTCCTAGAAGATTAGAGGTGGCAATAATATCAGATCCCGATGTTATTCGTATACCATCGGCAAAATTATCATTCCCATACGCGGCAATATTTCTAACCGTAAGATTATCTGCTCGTAAATCAAAAACATATCCAGACCCTGTGTTTCTTCGTACCTGTATTTCGGGTAATTCATACGTAGGTAGTGCGCCTGCAGATGTACCAGTTGTAGCTACGGTAGGGGTTATGGTTCCTGTATTACTATCTCCAGAATACGCAGTTTGTGTTCTACCGTCAATTTTAGTGTTAGCAGAGCTAATAGGAGTTAGGTTTGTACTCATTGATATATCAAAATATCCATCTGCAGTGATGTATCCGGCATCAGGAGTTCTTCCAAAAGGGTCGCCAGTAGGAGGGATCATAAATATTGAAGTATCATCCCCTGCGGCAGGATCTAATGATCCGTCATTTGGGTGAGCCGCAATATCTAATCCTGTTTCGTCTAAATTATTGGCATTAATAATGAATTGCTCTAATGATCCTTGACCACTTTCATTGGAGTTAACAATAGTATTGAAGTTAAAGCCAAAATCAATCGTTGTAATTCCGGAATTATTTATAACCACATCAGAAACCGATTGTGCTCCAGCATCCAAAGGGTTGCCGATAGTTGTAACCGCTGCAGTATCTTCTGTAGAAGGACTTGCTCCTCCGATTTCGGTAGTAATATCAATAAAACTAGTGCCATCGTAGTTTTTTCTAAAGGTTTGAACCGCAAAACATGTGGTGCATGCTAATCCACCACCTCTTGTAGAATTCACAGTACTATTTACTACTCTGATTTTAAAATTTCCGTTTAGCATTCCGGCAAAAACATATTCTCCAGCACTATTGGTAGTTGTTGTATTTTCTAAAACAAAATTTCCAGGAGTAGCTTCCCTGTATAACTCTAAGGTAGCATTTTCTATAGGTACCCCGGAAGAAGTAGCTAGATCCCTTCCGTTATTGCCTGGATAGTTGATATCTTCATAAACCGTACCCGTTATCAAATTGCTTGGCACTTTTAGGATTACTGCATTTAGAAAGACTCTATCATCTCCTACATCAATATCTGTTGTAAAAGAGGTTTCTCCAGCAGGAATTATCCCAGATACATCGTAAGTGTCCAGGTCTAAACCATATTCAGTCGTCCTATTGACACCTGTAGTACCATCATATACCGTAGAATTAAATGGATTGTTTCTAATGACCCCATCATTATCTCCATCTCCAGTTAATGGGACTGCAATACCAGTGCTGGTCGGGGTTACTGTAAGCAGTTCATCATTAGCTAATGGGATATCTCCTTCAAATGAAAGTATTGTTGTTTTAGAGCCCGCGGATCCATTGGCAAAAAAACCATCTAAAAGAAAACTTTGTGGAGTAGCTGTATTTTGTTCACTTTTATATCCACTATACAAATTAATTGTAGATCCAACTAATGTGGGATTAGTATAAAAAATGAATACTGACCATCCACCCATAACCAGAGTTCCGCAATAGGTAGCACTGTTATCTACAGTAAGATCGGTAAAATCATATGTATTTCCAGATGGATCAGCAAGGCCAGAAACAATAGAAGTAACATCACTTACCATACCAAAGAAAAATCCTCCCAAGGCAGAATTGACTATATCTGCTGTTACTTGCTGCCCCTCAAATGTAACGACATCATCTGCAGAAGTGCCAGAATGAGACCAATATAAATATGCTCTTTCTATTGTGGATCCAGCTGGTATTGTTGAGGTGAGTATACTCGATCCTGTTGCTGTAATTGCACAAGGGTCGGTAGCATCGTCTTGAGTTCTTAAAGAGCTTCCGGCTACGGCATAATCAAAATTACCATCAAATTCATCAAAAAGCACAAGAGGAACTTCATCATTAACAGCAGGATCTCCATCATCTGTAATTGTTCCTGTTCCATTAACTAGAAAAAGAAGTGGATCACTAGGATTGCTTAATGTTATAAAAAAGGTTTCATTGTTTTCTCCTATAAGATTATCTATAATTGGAACTGTTATGGTTTGTGATCCAGGTCCAGGTCCAAAACTCAAAGTTGCAGATGTTGTGGTGTAATCAGAATCTGCGTATGCCGTGTTATCCACTGTAGTATAATCTACGGTCACCGCACCAAGCCCACCATCGTATGTAGCTGTGAATGTTGCAGTCCCATCGGCTTCACTTACCGTAACATCATTAATTGAAACAAGTCCTCTATACGCAGTAAACTGTACATCATCTATAAAGACCGCTACATTATTGGCCCAATTATTATCGGCACCTATAAACCTTATACTGGAGTTAGCTGATATCTGGTCTGCTGTTAAAGCATGCGTAAAAGTACCAAACCCAGCGGAAAAAGTACCAATAGTTTCATATAAACCAGTAGTGTTGTTAAAGAGTTGTACGAGTAAAGATTCTGTGCCGCTAAATCTGGCATCAAAATCTAGGGTTAAATTAACTGTACTATAAATAGAAAGATCAAGGTCACGGGTTAACGTAGCTCCGTCTAAATCTATGAATACCAATTCATTGATTCGAAAGTTAATTTCTCCATTATTTACATAAATTCTTCTATCGTTAAAATCTCCTGGATTATCTGCACTCCCATCATCTCCCGTTTCAATCCAATTGGTTGCCCAGGCTTCTGTTCCATCACTATTAGCATAAGAAATAGCACTAAAAGTATCAAAGAAAGTGAACTCCTGTGCAATACTACTTTGTAATGAACAAAAAAGTAGGATTAATAAAGATAAGCGATATGATAGGTTATGCACTAATTTCATTATTGGGTTGTTATTTTACTACAAATACTACGTTGATAATAGTGTTATCATTTGTTGGTTGGCCCACGATGTCATATTCCATTACACCAAATTGGGTAATTGTAATGTTGTCAAATACAGCAGGATCGGCATAGGTTACGTAATAATAAAGTTCTGTATTTAAATATACCGGTATGGTTGCAGGTGCTCCGTCACTAACAGCAGTTTCTACAGGAGTTACCCCAATTGGAGGAGGGGTTAGTGAGTATTGTTGTAAGTATAAATCATACAAGTCTAATATTCTATCAGTTCCATTAGTAGATGCATCTATGGTAATAGAAGGAGGAAAGAAAACCCTACCTGCTTTTGATGTTATCGGTGCAATAGCCTGAACTACTTCTTCAACGGTAGTTTCATTAGCTATTGGGGGTGTAGTTAAAGTAGTGCCAGTTCCTGTTGAGGTGTCATAATTCACATCTACATTAGTTACTAGAGGAACTTCTCCTGCGTTTTGATCATCAGTGGCTACTTTCCATCCTTGCCCCACGGCAGGACCTGTATAGCGATAGATTTCTTCATCGGCAAGATTATATACGACAGAACCAATTTGTGGGGTATTAATAGCGTTGATTTCTGCTAAATCAGTTGCTTGTGGTAAACTCATTAATGCATTTGCATCATCTGGACTAATAATTTGAGCATATGTCTGATTCAACAGTAGTGCAAATAATAAATATATAGATATTTTTTTCATCTTAAACAATGTAAAATTTTAAAAGAATAATTCATTTTTATTATGGAAGTGTAATTACGGTAAACATAAACTCTAGATCTATATCATCTTTTTGATTTGTTCCATTATCACTGTCTCCTATATTCACAAAGAATCCACCTGTTGTTTGAGAATAATAAGTAATCCCAGGGTCATCATAATTTGCACTTGTATTACCAGGACAATCACCATTACAGTCTACAATCGTAAGCTGAATGATATAGTTAGCATTTGGTAATGCAGCATCGAATACGATTTCATAATCTCCTTCATTAATTCTTCTTGTTCCTGTACCATTTCCTTCAGAAGCACTATTGTCATCAATATTATACTCAGATAGAATAGTACCATCTCCTGAGATTTTTCCGGCAGCATATATCGATGGCATTGCAACAACTGTGGGAGTTGGAAGATACGCACCACCATTTGCTCCAACGGTAATTTGGTTATCAACTTCGGCACCTATAATTTGAGCGGTACTGGTACTTCCATTTTCGTCGGTGTAAGTGATTTCGCCTGAGCTATCATTTTGTGATAGCGATGTTACTGTTTCATTAATATTTACTGCAGTACCTGCCTCATTAGTATATGTCGCAATAGTTCTAGCTGTGGTAGCTGTTACCTCGGTATCAGTGTTTCCAGTAGCTTGAGTTACTGTTGTGTTAGTATTAATATCCGATAATAAGATATTCACTGTACTACCGTCAGAATCTGTGATAATCAAATTCGTTCCATCTTCTGTGAAAGTAGCGTTTGTAGTATTGGTATCAATATCTGATAACAGGATATTCACGGTACTACCGTCAGAATCCGTAATGATCAAATTCGTTCCATCTTCTGTAAAGGTTGCGTTCGTAGTATTGGTATCAATATCTGATAACAGGATATTCACAGTACTACCATCAGAATCCGTAATGATTAAGTTGGTTCCGTCTTCTGTTACCGAAGCATTTGTAGTATTGGTATCAGTTTCTGCTGCAATGTCAGCTAATGAAATAGCTACTGTACTACCGTCAGAATCTGTAATAATCAAATTCGTTCCATCTTCTGTAAAGGTTGCGTTTGTTGTGTTGGTATCAATATCTGATAACAAGATATTCACGGTACTTCCATCGGAATCTGTAATGATTAAGTTGGTTCCGTCTTCTGTTACCGAAGCATTTGTAGTATTGGTATCAATATCTGATAACAAGATATTCACAGTACTACCGTCAGAATCTGTAATAATCAAATTCGTTCCATCTTCTGTAAAGGTTGCATTCGTTGTGTTGGTATCAATATCTGATAACAAGATATTCACGGTACTACCATCAGAATCTGTAATGATTAAGTTGGTTCCGTCTTCTGTTACTGAAGCGTTTGTTGTGTTGGTATCAATATCTGATAACAAGATATTCACAGTACTACCGTCAGAATCCGTAATGATCAAATTCGTTCCATCTTCTGTAAAGGTTGCGTTCGTAGTATTGGTATCGATATCTGATAACAGGATATTCACGGTACTACCATCAGAATCCGTAATGATTAAGTTGGTTCCGTCTTCTGTTACCGAAGCGTTTGTTGTATTGGTATCAGTTTCCGCTGCGATATCCGATAATGAAATAGCCACAGTACTACCGTCAGAATCTGTGATGATTAAATTCGTTCCATCTTCGGTAAAAGTAGCGTTCGTGGTATTAGTATCAGTTTCCGCCGCGATATCCGCTAATGAAATAGCCACAGTACTACCGTCAGAATCGGTGATAATTAAATTCGTTCCATCTTCGGTAAAGGTTGCGTTCGTTGTGTTGGTATCAATATCAGATAACAAGATATTCACAGTACTTCCATCGGAATCTGTAATGATTAAGTTGGTTCCGTCTTCTGTAAAGGTTGCGTTTGTAGTATTGGTATCAGTTTCCGCTGCAATGTCAGCTAACGAAATAGCTACGGTACTACCGTCAGAATCTGTAATAATCAAATTCGTTCCGTCTTCTGTAAAAGTAGCGTTCGTGGTATTGGTATCGATATCTGATAACAGGATATTCACAGTACTTCCATCAGAATCTGTGATGATTAAGTTGGTTCCGTCTTCTGTTACCGAAGCATTTGTAGTATTGGTATCAGTTTCTGCTGCAATGTCAGCTAATGAAATAGCTACGGTACTACCGTCAGAATCCGTAATGATCAAATTCGTTCCATCTTCGGTAAAGGTTGCATTCGTTGTGTTGGTATCAATATCTGATAACAAGATATTCACGGTACTTCCATCAGAATCTGTAATGATTAAGTTGGTTCCGTCTTCTGTTACCGAAGCGTTTGTAGTATTGGTATCAGTTTCCGCTGCAATGTCAGCTAACGAAATAGCTACGGTACTACCGTCAGAATCCGTAATAATCAAATTCGTTCCATCTTCTGTAAAGGTTGCGTTCGTAGTATTGGTATCGATATCTGATAACAAGATATTCACCGTACTTCCATCAGAATCTGTAATGATTAAGTTGGTTCCGTCTTCTGTAAAAGTAGCATTTGTAGTATTGGTATCAGTTTCCGCTGCGATATCCGCTAATGAAATTGCCACAGTACTGCCGTCAGAATCTGTAATAATCAAATTCGTTCCATCTTCGGTAAAGGTTGCATTCGTAGTATTAGTATCAATATCTGATAACAAGATATTCACGGTACTACCATCAGAATCTGTAATGATTAAGTTGGTTCCGTCTTCTGTTACCGAAGCGTTTGTAGTATTGGTATCAGTTTCTGCTGCAATGTCAGCTAATGAAATAGCTACAGTACTACCATCAGAATCTGTGATAATTAAATTCGTTCCATCTTCGGTAAAGGTTGCATTCGTAGTATTGGTATCAATATCTGATAACAGGATATTCACGGTACTTCCATCAGAATCTGTAATGATTAAGTTGGTTCCGTCTTCTGTTACCGAAGCGTTTGTAGTATTGGTATCAGTTTCCGCTGCAATGTCAGCTAATGAAATAGCTACAGTACTACCATCAGAATCTGTGATGATTAAGTTGGTTCCATCTTCTGTAAAAGTAGCGTTCGTGGTATTGGTATCGATATCTGATAACAGGATATTCACAGTACTTCCATCAGAATCTGTAATGATTAAGTTGGTTCCGTCTTCTGTTACTGAAGCGTTTGTTGTGTTGGTATCAATATCTGATAACAAGATATTCACAGTACTACCGTCAGAATCCGTAATGATCAAATTCGTTCCATCTTCTGTAAAGGTTGCGTTCGTAGTATTAGTATCGATATCTGATAACAAGATATTCACGGTACTACCATCAGAATCCGTAATGATTAAGTTGGTTCCGTCTTCTGTAAAAGTAGCGTTTGTAGTGTTAGTATCAGTTTCTGCTGCAATATCCGCTAGTGAAATAGCCACAGTACTACCGTCAGAATCGGTGATAATCAAATTCGTTCCATCTTCGGTAAAGGTTGCATTCGTGGTATTGGTATCGATATCAGATAACAGGATATTCACAGTACTTCCATCAGAATCTGTAATGATTAAGTTGGTTCCGTCTTCTGTTACCGAAGCATTTGTAGTATTGGTATCAGTTTCCGCTGCGATATCCGCTAGTGGAATAGCCACAGTACTACCGTCAGAATCCGTAATGATCAAATTCGTTCCATCTTCTGTAAAAGTAGCATTTGTTGTGTTGGTATCAATATCAGATAACAAGATATTCACGGTACTACCATCAGAATCTGTGATGATTAAGTTGGTTCCGTCTTCTGTTACTGAAGCATTTGTAGTATTGGTATCAGTTTCCGCTGCGATATCAGCTAATGAAATTGCCACAGTACTACCGTCAGAATCGGTGATAATTAAATTCGTTCCATCTTCTGTAAAGGTTGCGTTCGTAGTATTGGTATCAATATCTGATAACAAGATATTCACGGTACTTCCATCGGAATCTGTGATGATTAAGTTGGTTCCATCTTCTGTAAAGGTTGCGTTTGTTGTATTGGTATCAGTTTCTGCTGCAATGTCAGCTAATGAAATAGCCACGGTACTACCGTCAGAATCGGTGATAATTAAATTCGTTCCATCTTCTGTAAAGGTTGCGTTTGTGGTATTAGTATCAATATCTGATAACAAGATATTCACCGTACTTCCATCAGAATCCGTAATGATTAAGTTGGTTCCGTCTTCTGT
>CANMCO010000019.1 GCA_947496355.1 uncultured Aquimarina sp. | reverse complement strand
TTAGCAACCAATGCGCAGAAAATGTCGATGGTTTGGTAACATTTTGCTCTGCTACGACACATATATTAAACGTTGTACATAATTTCAATCTAACTCTATGAGAAAATTTCTTGTTTTACTTGTTTTTATAATAGGATTGAGCTGTAACAACAAAACTGAAGTGAAAAAGGAATCAAAACTTGATGAGGAATTATCTGACCTAAAAAGCGAAAATGACAGTCTAAAACTTGAATTAAAAAAGTATAAAACTCAATCCAAAGAGAATATAAAATTCTTCTTGACTAATAATTCGGTTAAATATTGGAGAGTAAACTCAATTAATGGAAGGAATATCGAAGATGCTATAACTCGAATTGTTTGGGAATTTGATAACAAGAATAATTATAATACTTACGGACAAAAAAATGACTCCTTAATTCCAACGGAAATTGGAGATAAGAGATATAGTAATACATTCAAGATTATTTCAAGGAATGAAATACTCTTAAATGGATATCAAAATATCATTAAAAAAGTAACAATTGACACATTGGAAATTAAAATTAACAATAGATTATTTATATTAATTCCTCTTAAATAAAAAACTATGTACAACACGATATAGCAAATAGGGTGATTAGTGTTTAATCAAAAGGCCATTGTCTATTTACAAAGTCGCCAAATCTTTTGATTTGGTATTAAAGAGACAAATTAAAACAAAATGAAAAGATTTGGCTTGTGGCTAAACCGAGAATAATCGCTTATTTTCTGCCCAACTTGCCATATATTTAACGTTGTAGCACATATGAAACTGACCGCTGAAAACATAAAAAAACATTATCTGATTTTGATAATTAAGCTCTCAATATTGAGCTTATTTATTTTCTCATTGGTTCGTGGGGAAATTGAAACTTCAGTCTATTGGAATTTTGTTACGGAAACTGGAAGCGGGTTTGAAAACTATCTGAATGTCTTAAAAGAAACATCATTTTATAGACCAACAATAATCTTGTTGATTCCGCTTGTTGGAATTTTTATAAACAAAAAAATTGGATGGATTTTAATTCAATCCTATTTCTATTTCCTTATTTCGAATTTGGCTTTTTCGGCTAAATTCATTGACTTGATTGATAATACTCTGATTTTAATAAACATTGTCGGATTCTTACTCTTGCTTCTTATTATCATCCTTATGAATAAAAAGAAAATTAGTAATCTGATTTATGGAATCGGGAAAACGGAATTGATAAGTAAAAACATCATTGCTTCTGCTATTGGAATGTCTATAACAATAATTTTAGCGTTGATTAAAGGCAACGGAATTTAAAAAATACGTGCTACAACACCGTGTATAATTAATTGCTTTGGCAAGTGCTTATTTGGAAAATTCCTTTGGAATTTTCTCGCGTTCCTTTTTGTTTACTAAATTAGTTGCTGAAACACGCAACTAACCATACACAAACACGTTGTAGCTAATAAAAATTTATGACAAAAATAATTATTACTATTAGTATTCTTCTAAATTTTTCAATATGCCTTGGTCAATATGACTGGAGAGAGGGGAAGGTTATATTGAAAGATGGTCAAAAATTAAAGGGATTTGTAAAATTAAGTATGACAACAGACGAATTAATCTCTCTAAAAAAGTCAAAGGTTCTGTTTAAGACAAATAGAAAAGGCAGAGTAAAAAAATTTGATAAAAAAGAAATTAATAAAGTCTTTTACGGCTCAACCAATTCTGAGATAGGATATTTTGAATATGTGCCAATTACTAAAAATAAATTTGAACTACTTAGATTAGTAGTTACTGGAAAGTCCAAATTGTACAAAAGAGTTATAAGAAGCAAAAATAATGGATTGTTCATTCTTTTACCAAATGAGAATTTTAACAATAATCGAAATTACAATTTCCAGAATATTCCAAATAATAAAGGACAAATAAAAACAGAACTTATTGATCAGTATTATATTATCAGAGATGACGAAGTAAAGGCTACTCAAATAAAAATTAGTTCTACAGAAAAATTCAAAGAAAATACTATCGACTATTTTAAAGATTGTGAAAAAATAGTACAATATTTGGAAAATGATCTTTACGAAGAGTTTGACATCCATGAACTTGTTGAAGACTATAATATTTTTTGCGAATAAAACTAGCTACAACAACATATGAAATCAAAGCAAAGTTTAGTGCTAGACCGAAAGGTTATTTCCTTTTTGCAACGGCGCTAGATTTTTATAAATTGAATAAGAAATAAAAATGCGCAGAAAAATCAATTGGTTTAGGCTTACTTGCCTTGCTCCAATTCATATTTTTAGCGTTAGGGCAAATAAAATATAATCGTGAAAAAATTAGCTGAAAAATATATAAAGGATTTGAATATCCCTGAAATGAAACTTAGGGAGATTGAAGATACGCCTTACTATTATTGTTTCAGTTATTTCCATCCAACTGAGATTTACGTTGGTCAAGGATGGATATTTATTAAAAAATCAGATGAAAGGTTTTTTATTTATGGTTCTGGAAATAATGACCCAAAAACTGACTTCTTAGAAAAAATAGAACTTGAAAAAACAGCTCGAAAAGTATTCCCCGAGTTTGATATTCGAAAATCTTATGATATTGAAATAAATCGGATTTTGCGAAAAATGAGTTTGATTGAAAAGTTGTTAGAATTAGATTTCGTTTATACTACACCAGAAATTGTGGGTAGCGATATTTTTAGAATTCCTAAACCATATACTCAAAAATTGCTTGAAAAGCGTTTGAGTCAATTGCCTTGTATATTTACTAATGTTACTGCTGAAAAAATCAGTACCATCTTGTCTCTTAATAGAGAGAAAAAAGTAGTTGAATTTACTATATCTGAGCATATTGAAGTTGTAAAAGTAAACAGAGTTGAAAGAGCAACAGATGCTGATTTACAAACTTCTTGGTAAAAAATAACTTGCCCTAACACTATATAATTTATTGCTAGTGCTCGCCTACTTACGAAAATCCTCGCGGATTTTCTATTCAGTTTGTATTTACTAAATTAGTTGCTGAAACACGCAACGAAATCATACACAAACACGTTAGCATACATATAAAAAAAACAGCCCTTTATATTATCTTATTGACCATGAACTTTGGTTTTTGTCAATATCGAAATTATGCTGGACAACCTTATTCCGAACCTGACATACTAATATGGGAAAATGATACAATTCAAATTCAAACTTTTCCTTTAACCTATTGGTCTAAATTTGACCAAAATATTCTTTTTGGCAACAAAAAAGTAAAACCCGATTGTTGGGGCTGTTTAAAAAATTATATCGCTGAATGGAAAATTATAAATAGTAAGCTTTATTTATCAAACATATACAGTTTCAACTATAAAAAAGATAGTATAAAAACCGATTTAAATAAACTCTTTCCTGACAAAATAAAAAACAATTTGATTTTAGCAGATTGGTATTCTGGCAATCTTTTTGTCCCCAAAGGAGAACATATTTGGATGAGCCAAAGTCCAGGGTTTCCAATTTATGAATCAGAATGGAAATTGACTTTTGAGAATGGAAAACTTGAAAAAGAGGAATTTAAAACTGACAATTACTACAAATCGAAATACACGCAAGACAGTAAATATTTGGTTGCTTATATAGACAAACATTTGGGTGAAAAAACTAAAAGTAAACTGAAAAGAAAAAAGATTTCTATAATTTTCAAAACTGGGAAATCTAAAAATAATTTCTCAATTTCAATTAAAGGACTTAACGACAAAGTTGTCGAGGACAAACTTATGGAAACATTAAAAACATTGCCAGATTTCGACTATTATTATAGACATGGAGAAGAATTAAATTTGACTATTCCTGTAACATATTTAGACAATCGAATCTAAAAAATACGTATGCTAACACCGTGTCCTATAAAATCAGAGCAAAGTTTAGTGCTAAATCGAAAGGTCATTTCCTTTTTGCAATGGCGCTAAATTTTTATAAATTAAACAAGAAATAAAAATGCGCAGATAGATCAATTGGTTCAAGCTTGCTTGCCTTGCTCCGATTCATATATTTAACGTTATACATTATTAAAGAATGTCTCAAATAAAAGAACTTATAGAACTTATTAAAAAAAATCCTGAGTGTATAGTTCATACTCAATCTACGGACAAAATAAATCTTGATATTCCTGATGATTTAATAGAGTTTTATGAATACACAAATGGAGTTTCTTTGTTTCCGGACAAACCTTATGGAATTGAAATTGTGGGAAAAAGTAAATTAATATCCACCAATCAATTTCTTTATCCAAAGAACGATGTAATTTGGGAAGAGTTAGAAAATGATGTAACGAATGACTGGTTTTTGATTGCCAAATCTGATGAATTAAGCCAATATATAAGTCTTGATCTGACAAATGACAAGTTCGGAAAATGTTATGATAGTTTTTATGATACTCACGGAGAAGAAGGAATGAGTCAAATAGTCGCTAAAAACTTTACTCAGCTATTAGCAAGTCTTTACAAAAGCAAAGGTTTAAGCTGGTTTTGGTTAGAATCCGATTTTAAAAATTTAGGTGATGCTTTTGACTAAGTAAAAACAATGTATAACACTATATGCAATCATAGCAGCTAAATGATCAATCGAATGGTTCTCGTATTTTTGGTAAGGCGCAATGCTTACTGGAAATAAAAGTTAGTAATCAATGCGCAGAAAAATCGAAAATTGGGTAACATTTTGCTCTGCTAAGACACATATATTAAACGTTGTAATGCAATAGAAAAATAATGAATCCAAAAGAGTTTATTAAATCATATGAAAGAGCTTTAGGAACTCAAGATTGGAATGTAGTTGAGCCTTTAGTTTCCGAAAATGTAAGTATTACCTTTTCTAATGGAACGATTCATATTGGAAAAAAAAATGTTCAAAAAGCATTTGAGAAAAATTTTTCTATAATTAAGAATGAAAAATATGCAATTGAAAATATTAAATGGTTAGTAAAAGATAAAAAGTATGCGGTCTATTTATTTGAATTTAATTGGACTGGAATTATAGATGGAAAATCTAGATCTGGAAATGGAATTGGGACATCTGTTTTAATAAAAGAAAATGCTAGATGGAAATTATTGACTGAACATTTGGGAAGAAAACTAGATTGAATTTGAATAGAAAAGCAGACAACAACACGTATAACTCATAGCTAATAAATTATTTAAACGGAATTCATTGCAATTTTGTTACCTTAGTGACTTATCGAAATCTTCCTTCGGAAAATTCCGCAACAAGCCATACGCAAACCGTTACCCCACATTGAAGATCTAATTTATAAGTATATGAAATCATATTTAATCTTTTTCATATGTAGGATTTCAAACCATAGAATTCAAATTAAAAAATGAACAAAATCTTGAAATAATATTAAAAGAAAATTGCAACATAGACTGGTTTGATGAACGACATATTGGTTTTTATTTAGATAGCAGACTTATTAATAATCCTGTTGGAGGACAATTCCACTTCTCATTTACCCCAAATTATAGTTTCCCTACGATTAAAACTGGAATTAGTTACCAAATCAACCTTAAAGAAATAAGTTTCTGAACGCTTACGTTAGCTTAATATATAGAAGTGAAAAAAGAATAATTTTATAACTAAAACAGGTAGCAATATATGATAGACGATGTAATACTATATTGTTTATAAGTCGTTCAAAACTCTATTTGCCCCTATGAAATTCCTACAAAACAATTAAGTATTTTTAGTAAACCTTCTTTATTATGGAAAACAGGGAATCAAATTTATTGGCAATACGCCCAAGATTATTAAATGCTAGAGTTTCTGAAAACATGTCTAATGATGAACAATTTCAGAACAAAACAATTAGACCTATTATAAAACTACAAGGGGATTTACTAATTGAAGTATTCAAAAATTACATAAAAAAAAGGAAGAATACTTTTTATGAATTACCTCTTGAAAAAAGAATGGAGTTTATTGAAAATGCTATCCAAAGGGATATGAAATTCAGAAACAGCCTTAAAGGTATTATTATTGGGCAATTTACTGTAGATGAATATCTTATTTACACCAAAAATTCATCTGCTTTGAATAAAAGAATGATGAATATCGTGAAAGAGAGATTGCAGGACAACGTACAGTTGTTGGAATACCAAGTGGCCTAAAACACATCAAATATTTATGAGTTTAGTGTTTTAGAAGTGAAAAAGGAAGCTACAATCAAAAACTATAGCTTCCTTTTTTGTTTTTATATATCTCTAATTAGCCTTGTAAATATTGTAAGACAATTTTTTCTATTCGATTTTCTACATCAGAAATATCTGCTTTTACAAACGAAGTGCCTGTAATTTTTTCATACAGTTCGATATATCGTTCAGACACAGAATTAATATAATCCTCTGTCATTTCAGGAATTTGTTGCCCTTCTTTACCCTGAAAACCTTTACTAATTAACCATTGACGAACAAATTCTTTTGATAATTGCTTTTGAGCTTCTCCTTTCTGTTGTCTTTCAGTATAACCATCGATATAAAAATATCGTGAAGAATCAGGAGTATGAATTTCATCAATCAAAACAATTTTACCATCTTTTGTTTTTCCAAATTCATATTTGGTATCCACAAGAATTAGTCCTTCTTTTGCAGCAATTTCTGTACCTCTTTGAAAAAGTTTACGTGTATAATCTTCCAGAACCAGATAATCCTTTTCTGAAACAATCCCATTGGATAATATTTCTTCTCGGGAAATATCTTCATCATGCTCGCCATTATCAGCTTTGGTAGACGGTGTTATAATTGGCTCAGGAAACTTGTCATTTTCTTTCATTCCGTTAGGCATAGCCACTCCGCACAACATACGTTTTCCTGCTTTATATTCACGGGCTGCATGACCAGAAAGATACCCTCTAATTACCATTTCAACCTTAAACGGTTCACAGAGGTGACCTACAGCTACGTTCGGATCTGGAGTAGCAATCAACCAATTTGGCACTAGATCTTGAGTTTCTTTCATCATTTTGGTAGCAATTTGATTAAGAATCTGCCCCTTGAAAGGAATTCCCTTGGGCATAACCACATCAAAAGCAGATAATCGATCAGTTGCAATCATTACCAATAACTCATCATTGATATTGTATACTTCTCTTACTTTACCTTTGTATACTGATTTTTGATTAGGAAAGTTATAGTTTGTATCTACTATGGTATTCATTTGTTAGTTTCTGAGTATTTGAGTTTCTGAGTGGTTGAGCAAGTGAACTTTAAGTATTCTTAAATTATTCTTTACATAAACTCACCCCTAACAGCGAAGCACCCTGAACGCCTCACCACTAAATCATTCATTTCTATGTTCAATCTCCTTATATGCCGAGATTACTTTTTTCACCAATTTATGTCTGATCACATCCTTATCATCAAGATAGATCATACCAATTCCCTGAACATTTTTAAGCACAAGTAATGCTTCTTTAAGACCAGAGGTTACTCTTCTGGGTAAATCTATTTGCCCAGGGTCTCCGGTAATTATAAACTTAGCGTTTTTACCCATTCGGGTTAAAAACATTTTCATTTGTGCACGTGTAGTATTTTGGGCCTCATCAAGTATCACAAAAGCATTATCTAATGTTCTACCTCTCATAAAAGCCATTGGAGCAATCTGAATGATTCCTTTTTCAATAAAACTGTCTAATTTTTCGGCAGGAATCATATCGCGCAAAGCATCATATAGTGGTTGCATATAGGGATCCAACTTTTCTTTAAGATCTCCTGGCAAAAAACCAAGATTTTCTCCGGCCTCTACAGCAGGACGAGTAAGAATAATACGCCTAACTTGTTTTTCTTTTAATGCTTTTACTGCAAGAGCTACACCAGTATAAGTTTTTCCTGTTCCGGCAGGGCCAACAGCAAAAACCATATCATTTTTATTAGAAGATTCAACCAGTTTTCGCTGATTCGCAGTTTGCGCTTTAATAAGCTTGCCTCCTACTCCATGCAATAACGTTTCTCCACTAACTGCAGATGTCTCGTAATCATCTTTACTTTCACTAGTGAGTACACGCTCGATTACATTTTCATCAAGTTTATTGTATTTTCCAAAATGTTCAAGAAGCATATTCAGACGCATATCGAATTCCTCGAGCATATCTTCGTCTCCATATACTTTCATTTTACTACCTCGCGCTACTATTTTTAGCTTCGGAAAGTATTTTTTCAATAATTGAATATTGCTATTCTGAAGTCCGAAAAACTCTCTCGGATTAATCTCTGTAAGTTCAATAATGAGTTCGTTCAAAAGCTATACGAATTTTAGTATGAATTGTTTTTAGGATTGACTAAGTTTGCTAAAGTTGTTTTAGATTTTTTTCAAGGGAAAACAAAAGGAAAATTTAAAAACGATCAAAAACAATTACAAGATCATAATGCCGTTTGCACTAAAAGTTGTAAAATTCAACGTTGTTACTTTCATTTTGAAGTCAAAAAAATAATCATGGAATAACTTCAGAACAAATTTACATATTTTTAAGCGCTTACAATTAAAAGATATTAACAATTATTGTGCATGCCAATTATCACGTTAACTACAGATTTTGGAATTAAAGATCATTTTGTGTCTGCGGTTAAAGGAGCAATTTACACAGAATTGCCTGATGCCAAAGTAGTTGATATATCTCATGAAATTTCACCTTTTCATATTACCGAAGCTGCTTATATAATACAAAATGCATACAAAAGCTTCCCAAAAGGCAGTATACATATTGTAGGTATTGATAGTGAGTTAAATCCAGAAAATAAACATATTGCAGTAAAATTAGATGATCACTACTTTATCTGTGCCAATAATGGATTGGTTTGTTTGATTACGTCTGAATTTAATCCCGAGAAAATTGTAGAAATAAATATCCATGATGCAATTGTATCTAATTTCCCAGTAATGGACGTGTTTGTTAACGTGGCTTGCCATATTGCTCGAGGAGGAAAACTAGAAGTAATCGGAAAAACTATTTCAGAAATTAAAACCATAAAAGGAATTACTCCCATTGTTAATGTTGGTAATAAACAAATTGTAGGTAGTATTATCTATATCGATAATTATGGAAATCTAATTACGAATATTACACGTAAGCTCTTTGAGGAAGTTGGAAAAGGTAGAGAATTCAAAATAACAGCTCGTACCGCAGTATTCGAAAATGTATACGAGCGATATAGTGATGCTATTAATTTTGAAATTGAAAAAAGTAAGCGTGAAGAAGATGGAAAAAAATTAGCGATTTTTAACTCCTCGGGATATCTAGAGTTGGCTATTTATAAAAGTAACCCAAAAACTGTAGGTGGTGCATCCAGCCTATTTGGATTGCATTATAGAGATACAGTAAGTATTAGCTTTGAATAAATGAAGTATTTTATAGTTCTCTTTAAACTTTATATCTTTAATAGTATTACTAAATAGATGATCAAAAAATATTCAAAATCAGATAAAAAAGAGGTTGTTGAGTTATTAAGACTTAATACACCAAAATATTTTGATCCGTCTGAGGAATTTGAATTCATTGATTATCTCGATAACAAAGTTGAAGATTACTTTGTTGCAAAAGAAGATTCAAAAATTATAGGGTGTGGGGGTATAAATTATTTCCCTGATGAAAAAGTAGCTAGAATATCATGGGACATCATACATCCTGATTATCATGGCAGAAGAATTGGACAAAAATTAACTCAGCACAGGATAAATTTTATTAAAAATAATTCTGATACAGAATTAATAGTAGTAAGAACGTCTCAATTAGTCTATAAATTTTATGAAAAGATGGGGTTTGAATTAGACAAAGTTGAAAAAGATTATTGGGCAAAAGATTTTGACCTTTATCAAATGATAATTAATATTAAAAACTAATAGATGGTTTCATATTATATTAAGAACATATGAAATCAAGCATCAAACAATACTTAAATGATTGAAAGGATCGTAAAAATGGGGTTTGCACCCGATCAAGTAGACGCGTTTATAGAAATATTTGAACAGAATAAGAATAAAATCAAAAATTTTGACGGTTGCAGTTATGTCAAATTATTAAGAGATATTAAACAACCTAATCAATTTTTCACCTATAGCCATTGGGAATCTGAAGAGCACCTCAATAACTATAGAAACTCTGCGTTATTCAAAGGTGTTTGGGCGAATACAAAAAATAAATTTAATCAAATGCCGGAAGCATGGAGTGTTAATTTAGTAGAATAATTACACTCCTATTTCCATTTTATTTATAAACCATACTACCACAAACAAGAAATCAAATATGTTTGCATTAATAAGAAAAGAGATCAATACCTTTTTTGCTTCGGCAGTGGGATATCTTGTCATTGCAATATTTCTAATTCTCAATGGGCTTTTTCTTTGGGTATTTAAAGGGCAATTCAATATTCCAGATAGTGGTTTTGCTGATCTTTCTCCGTTTTTTCAAATAGCACCTTGGATACTACTCTTTTTAATCCCAGCGATTACCATGAGAAGTATTGCAGAAGAAAAAAAACAAGGCACTTTAGAACTACTCCTTACTAGACCTATACAACATTGGCAATTGGTATTGGGCAAGTACTTAGGAAGTTTATCATTAATCATTATTGCAGTACTACCTAGTATACTATATGTTATTACAATTTATCAGTTGGGTAACCCTATTGGTAATATCGATGTTGGTAGCACTATTGGATCCTATATTGCTTTGTTATTGTTAGCAGCATCATATACTGGTATTGGTATACTTTCTTCTTCACTAACCAATAATCAAATAGTTGCTTTTCTGATCGCTTTGTTTTTATGCTTTATATTTTACTTTGGTTTTGATGGGTTATCAAACTTCAACATTATAGGAACTACCAATACTTTTTTTGAGCAATTAGGAATGCAATTGCATTACGAACGCATGAGTCAGGGGATTGTAGATACCAGAGATGTCTTTTATTTTCTGAGCATTATTCTCTTTTTTGGTGCATTAACGGTTATTGTGCTCAAAAAAGGAAGTGTCAAGGACAAGATAAAACCTATAGTGATAACACTAGTATCTGTAGTGATACTTAGTTTTATTGGTAATTCGTTTTTTAATCGTTTTGATCTTACAAGTGATCATCGGTTCACATTGTCCACAGCAACAGAGGATTTGATTATGGATGCTGCGGTTCCGGTTGTTATCGATGTCTTGTTAGAAGGCAATTTCCCATCAGAATTCAAACGCTTACAATCAGAAACCACACAATTGCTTGAAGAGTTCAACTCCTTAAACCCAAACATAAAGTACATTTTCACCAATCCTTTTGAAGAAGAAGGCATACGTTCTGAAACAATTTCGGAGCTACAGCAATTTGGACTTACGCCAATGGAAGTAAGTGTACAAGAAAGTGGAAAAACAGAAATTGAAACTGTTGTACCTTGGGCAATTGTTAGTTATCAAAATCGAAGTGTAAAAATTCCTTTAATTAAAAACACGATAGGCGCCACTTCTGAAGAACGAGTAAACAATTCTATTCAGCAGCTAGAATACGTCTTTGCAGATGGGCTTACCAAACTATTACATCCCAAAAAACACAAAATTGCAGTTTTAAAGGGTAATGGTCAATTGCCCGATATTAAGATTGCAGATTTCATAAAGACCTTACAAGATTACTATTTTGTAGGAGCATTCACATTAGACTCTGTAACAGGAGGTGCTGAAAAAACATTGCAAGATCTGCAAAGGTTTGATATGATTATTAATGCCAAACCCAAAGAAGCTTTTTCTGAGAGAGAAAAGTATGTTTTGGATCAATTTATTATGAATGGTGGTAAATCTCTTTGGTTGCTAGAATCTGTTGCAATAGAACTAGATAGTTTAATGAATCCTGAAGGTTCTTCTGTAGCGCTAATGCAAGATCTTAGATTAGGAGATGCGTTGTTCTCTTACGGGATTAGAGTTAATCCTGTTTTGGTAAATGATTTATACTCTGCTCCCCTGGTTTTAGCATCCGGGCAGGGAAATGACACACAATTTACTCCGTATCCATGGTTTTATGAATCTCTGACCAAAAGTAACAGCAATCATCCTATTGTTAAAAACATCGAATCTGTAAAATTTGAATTCGCTAATCAAATCGATACGCTGAAAAATGACATCAAAAAAACTGTTTTACTAACAAGTTCAGAAAAATCTAAGTTAGATGGTGTACCCAAAGAAATAAGACTTGATATCATAAGAAAAAAACCAGATCTAGGCAGTTATATTGAGGGTGTTCAAAACCTTGCCGTTTTACTAGAAGGAAGTTTCAAGTCTACTTATAAGAACAGAATAAAGCCGATCAAAATCAATAATCATAAAGATGAGAGTATCTCAACAAAAATGATTGTTATCGCAGATGGTGATGTCATAAAAAACCAAATTAGAAAAGGGCAACCTGTCGAATTAGGTTTTGACCCCTATATGAATTTAAAATATGGGAATAAAGAGTTTTTATTAAATGCAGTAAACTACCTATTAGATGATTCTGGATTAATAGAAGTACGTAGTAAAGAAATTAAAATTCCTTTTCTGAATATTGAAAAAGTTGTTGCCAACAAAACATTTTGGCAAGTAATTAATATCTTAATCCCATTATTGATTCTTTTATTATTTGGTATGTCGTTTTCTTTTTTACGAAAGAAAAAATACAGAAAGGCTTCTTAAAATTCTATTTTCTATATTTGGTATAGAAAAGCTCCAGACTAAAAACAAAAAATTATCGACCCCGAAAATCTCAATATAGTCCTTAAGACCGAAGATCTTTCAATTGGTTATCACACCAAGCATGAACTTAATGTGGTCGCTGCCGATATTAACCTAAAATTATATGAAGGGGAATTGGTAGGCTTAGTAGGCGCAAACGGGATCGGAAAATCTACGCTACTGCGCACAGTATCAAATGTGCAGCCAGCGTTGCACGGGAGTGTTCATTTGTCTGACAAAGAACTTACATCCTACAAGCCACTAGAGCTTGCATCAAAATTAAGTATCGTTCTTACAGAGCAAATCGCATCAAAAAATTTAACCGTTCAAGAGTTGGTTGCTTTAGGAAGACAACCATACACAAATTGGGTGGGCAAAATGTCAGAAGAAGATGTTGAAAAAGTGCGAAAAGCTATAGAAGTTACTCATATCACTGATCTGGTTACAAAAAGATGTTTCGAACTTAGTGATGGTCAACTTCAAAAAGTACTTATTGCCAGGGCCATAGCTCAGGACACCCCTTTTATTATGTTGGATGAACCTACAACACATCTAGACGTATACCATAAAGCCTATATTTTGAAGCTCCTAAAACGTCTTGCTTTTGAGACAAAAAAAACAATTCTATTTTCTACTCACGAAATAGATTTTGCGATACAACTTTGTGATAAAATGATCGTAATGAATAAAGATGGTTTCGAATTTGGAAGACCAAAAGAATTGGTGCAAGCACGAGCCTTTTCGGGTTTATTTCCAGAAGATCTAATCATCTTTGATGCCAAATCGGGAAGGTATAAAGTTAGGAATTGAATTCGTACTATTGTAAGAAAATCTTTTCACACTGTAATATGAGTGAACTATAAAACATGTTTTTTTAGTATAACAGCACCCATTACTTACCATTGAGCACACGAGTCTCTGAAAAACCCTATACTTTTACATAAAACCTAAAAAATAATTAATTATGAACAGTATTTTAAAACTCAAATCGATTTTAACATTAGTTATTCTCTCTGTACTCATATTCAGTTGTAGTAGCGATGACAATGATGATATTCAAGGTCCCGACCAAAGTACCGACCTAGAAATTGTTGTTAATGCCACGAATGAAGGATCAACAGAACGTGATCTTAATACCACCACAACCAATCTTAATAGTACCGTAAAAGTTAATGTGACGTTTGAATCTACAGAACCCATGCGTAGACTATATATTACAAAAAGTGAAAACGGTGGAGCAAATGAACCCTTTATTTTTACTAATCAAGAAGTAGATGAAAAAGCAGATGGATCAATTGATTTAAAAAGTGATAATAAAACAGATTTTACTTTCAATATTGATTTTGACACGCCAAGCAATGCTAATGGAACCGTAACTTATTTATTATGGGCTACCTCTGGCAGAGGTGACTTTAGAGACATTACAAAAAGAAATTCTATTAATGATTTAGCCTTTGGAACGATTACAATTACTGCCGGAAACGGTGCTACAGGTAATGGTATCAAATCCTTCACCCAAACTATATTAGCGGCTCCTCTTAAAGATGGATCTTCTGATTCTTTTATTTCTTTATTTAACAGTACTATTTATAAAATAAACCAGGGAGAAGAGTTTGCTGCCTTCTGGGATTTTGGTTATTATTATGGTGCTACTGGTAATGCTTCTTTTGCTTCAGCTGCAGATTACCCAGAGCTATTTGATGTAAATAACGATGGTATTCTTGATTCTGGTGTATCAGGTATTTCAGGTGTTCCGCAGGCAGAACTTAATAACTTTTATTTTGCAGAGTCAACTATAAGCTTTGATGCTGTAACCACGAGAGCTGCTTTAGATGGAATAGTACAGTCTAATTCTCAAAGAATTACAAATCTACAAGAAAATGATGAAATAGAGTTTGTCGATAGTTATGGTAATAAAGGAATAATAAAAGTGACAGAAATAGTACCAGGAGATGGAACCAATGGTCAAATAACATTTGATGTAAAAGTTCAAACTTCTACACTGGTAACCATAAAACCTTAAGTTTTAAAGTAACTATTAGTAGATTATTTTCAGGAATTCAAGTATGTTTGTTATGCTTCGATTCTAAAAATTCAAAAAGAGGTCTTCCTATTAAATAGGGAGACCTCTTTTCTATTAGAGTCGGATGAGATTCTTTATCTTTGAATAATTAATAAGAGTATATGTCAGAATACACACCGATCATTATTACTATTGGGGTAATCATTATATCAATCGTCGCAGGTTTCTTTATTGGGAAATATGTTGCTTCGCTAAAAAATAAAAGTGAAAAAAGTGCGGTTACCGAGCGATTAAATCAACAACAATTTCAGTTTGAAGAATACAAAAAAAACTCAGAAAATCAACTTTCAGAATTAACACATGAAAGAGAAGAAATACGTAGAGAGAAGGATTTTTTAAACACTGAGCTCACACGCCGTAACGCTGAGTTTGAAAATCTTCAACTCAAAAATCAGGAACAAAAGACCGAAGTTGAAAAATTACAGGAAAAATTTACTAAAGATTTTGAAAATCTTGCTCACAAAATCCTAGATTCAACATCCAATAAATTTACTGAACAGAATAAAGAAAATATCAAAAATATCCTGAACCCATTACAGGAAAAAATCAATACGTTTGAAAAGAAAGTAGAACAAACCCATAAAGAAAGTATAGATTACCATGCTGCACTACGACAGCAAATACTAGGGCTCAAAGATTTAAATGAGCAGATGAGCAAAGAAGCTACTAACCTTACTAAAGCGCTAAAGGGAGATAGCAAAATGCAAGGTAACTGGGGAGAATTAGTTTTAGAACGTGTATTAGAAAAATCTGGATTAGAAAAAGATCGCGAATATTTTGTACAACAAAGTTTTACTACCAATGATGGTGAACGGGTGTTACCCGATGTAGTTATTTATCTGCCAGATAATAAAAAAATGGTTATTGATTCTAAAGTAACTCTTACGGCTTATGAACGTTTTGTAAATGAAGATGATGAACTACTAAAAGCAACATATCTCAAGGAACATATCACTTCATTAAAACGTCATGTAGACCAGCTTTCAGAAAAAAATTATCAGGATCTATATGATATTGAATCACCAGATTTTGTGTTACTTTTTGTTCCTATAGAGCCAGCTTTTGCAATAGCCATCAATCAAGAAAGTAAACTATACAATCAAGCTTTCGAAAAAAATATAGTTATTGTTACCCCTTCTACTCTTTTAGCCACATTGCGAACTATAGACACGATGTGGAATAATGAAAAACAACAGCGTAACGCAATTGAAATTGCTCGTCAGGCTGGAGCTTTATATGACAAATTTGAAGGGCTAGTAAAAGATCTTACAGGAGTAGGTAAAAGGATAGATGATGCCAAAAAAGATTATTCTGCTGCAATGAACAAATTGGTTGATGGGAGAGGAAATCTAATTACTAGTGTTGAAAAACTTAAAAAAATGGGAGCTAAAGCCAAAAAATCGCTTCCAGAAGCAATTATTAAACGTGCATCTGATGAAAACGAAATCTAAACAACACTAAATATGGAGCCAAGTCTTACAGAAATACTATATTATGTTTTTTTAGGTCTACTTACATCAATTGGGCAAGTTTTTCTGGTAATTCTTTGTCTCTACTATTTATATAAGGTCGGAACAAAAGCAGATAGTGTTTTATTAATTGTGGGAAGCCTAATTTCACTTCTTTGTGCCATCTCTAATCCGGTGGGTACTTTATATGCCAAATCTTGGGGGACTGATAGTTATTTATCATTTACATATATAATACAAGGCTTTTCTGCTCTTGCTTCTCTTCTTTTCGTAATCGGCTTTTTTTTATTAATTAGAAGAGTGATCAAAAATATTGCACAAACTCAACACTAGAAAAAATGAACACTACTTTTATAAAAACATCTGTTCTACTATTTCTTTTCTTAATAATCCCTGGTGGTTCTATACTTGCTCAACAGATATATTTTCCTGAACGAGGAAGTTGGGAAGAAAAAAAACCATCTGAATTAAAGATTGATACTAAAATACTTGAAGAAGCAATACAATTTGCAAAGGACAATGAATATTCTGGTCCAAAAGATCTTCGACAAGCAATCTTAAAAGGTTTTGAACGTGAACCCTATCATAAAATCCTAGGACCAACCAAAAAAAGAGGAATACCTGCCGGTTTAATTATCAAAGACGGATATATCATCGCCAAATGGGGAGATGTTGAAAGAGTAGATATGACTTTTAGCGTTACAAAAAGTTACCTATCTACCATTGCCGGGCTTGCTCTGGATAAAGGTTTGATTTCTTCGGTAGACAACCCCACTTATAAACATGTATGGGATCATACTTTTGATGGTAATCATAATAAAAAAATATCCTGGAGGCACCTGCTAACACAGTCTTCGGATTGGTCTGGACAATTATGGGAAGGATATGACTGGGCAGACAGACCTCCAAAAGATGGAGATATCGATGATTGGAAATTCAGAAAACTTAATGAACCTGGATCCACATTTGAATACAACGATGTACGAGTTAATGTTTTGGCATATTCATTATTGCATGTCTGGAGAAAACCGTTACCACAGGTTTTAAAAGAAAAAATAATGGATCCAATAGGAGCTTCAACTACATGGAGATGGTACGGATATGAAAATTCATGGACAACCGTTGATGGTGTACAAATGCAATCTGTAAGTGGTGGTGGTCATTCTGGTGGAGGACTATTTATTAACACCCTGGATCATGCGCGTTTTGGTCTTTTATTTTTAAATAATGGCAATTGGAATGGAAAACGACTCCTTTCAGAAAATTGGATCAAAGAAGCAATAAAACCTTCTCAGGCTAATCCAAATTATGGATTTATGTGGTGGTTAAATCAAAAAGGGACGCGTCATTGGAAAGGGTTACCAGAGCATCTATATTATGCTGCAGGTTTTGGCGGCAATTTTATTGTAATAGATAAAAAACAAAACCTAGTTGTAGTGACCAGATGGCTAGAACCTAGTCAAATAGATGAGTTTATGACCAAATTATATAACATTTTTTAATACATGAAAAAAATACTTGCATTAATTATTATCGTAATCATGGCAATATTTGCTGGATGGTATGCCTTTGTATATTATGCAGCATATAGCGAAGGAACACGAAGTGGTGAACTCATAAAGTTCAGTAACAAAGGTGTTGTTTTTAAAACATGGGAAGGCGAAATTAGCCAAGGAATATCCGGAGCTCAAATATTTAGCTTTTCTGTTCAAGATAATGAAGAAGATATAATTAAAAAACTGGAACAGTTTCAAGGAAAATATGTGAAAGTGAAATATAAAGAACGTTTTGCCAAAGTTTCCTGGCTTGGTGATACGAAGTACTTCATTATTGATGTGGTTGAAGAAGAGTCTCCTCATTTTAGAAACAAATAAGGCATTATGAGTAAAAAGAAACACAAGACAAATAGGGAATCCAGAGTAGTAATTTCAGAATTAATGCTTCCCTCCCATTCTAACTTTAGTGGAAAAATACACGGAGGCTATATTCTATCATTAATGGATCAAATTGCTTTTGCTTGCGCATCAAAACACTCTGAAACTTATTGTGTAACAGCAAGTGTGGATAAAGTTGATTTCTTAAAACCTATAGAAGTTGGAGAATTAGTTACCCTAAAAGCATCTGTAAATCAAGTAGGTACAACTTCTATGGTAGTAGGAGTTCGTGTAGAAGCAGAAAACATTCGAACTGGTGCTGTAAAACATTGTAACTCTAGTTATTTTACCATGGTTGCAAAAGATGATAAGGGTAATAGTGTTGCAATACCTGGTTTAGTTTTAGAAAACAAAACTGCAATTAGACGTTTTGTGAGGAGCATAATACGCAAAGAAGATGCAAAAGCAAGACGTGATCGTTTTAAAGCTTCAGAATTTGAATTAGAATCTCATTTGGAAATACTTAAGGAATACAATGTGAAGATAAAGCTATAGTGGCCTGATCTCATTCTCACTTTCAATAATTTAACATTAGCAAAAACAATGTATTCTTCAAATGAATCATACTGCACATACGCATTACTCGTACTTTTACGTTAAATATTGTATATTTCAATAAAAATCCCCAGTTATGAAAAATATGCTTAAAATGTGTTCCTTGCTTATGATCGCCATGCTTTGCTTTAATTGCAGTAGTAGCGACGATAGCACTGCCCCAGGACCCGATCCTGATCCTGACACTAATCCAAACCCAAATAAGACCACAACATATAATGCAGATGTAAAGGTTATAATCGACGCTCAATGTGTACGATGTCATACTGATCCTCCTGTAGAAGGAGCGCCTTTCCCTATGCGTACTTATGACGAAACGATTGTTGGTGTAAACAGAGATCTTGTGTTAAGAATGACAACCACGAGTATTAATAATGTAATGCCACCCTCTGGTCGATTACCACAAGAGACTATTGACATAATTCTGGATTGGGAAGCAGATGGTTTTTTAGAACAATAAAAATTATTTTACATGTACTCCATCCCGACCTTTATAAAATCGTTGGACAGCCATATTGTTTCCTGAGTAAATTTTTATCAAATAAGAACCTTTCTTAAACTCAGAAACATCAATCTGTCTATTTAGATGTAGTTCTTTTTCTACTCTAATAAATCCTGAATTATCAATAATCTTTATAACCAGAGACTGTTTAATTTTAGAATTTGTTTCGATGGTGATGTAATCTGAAGTAATTGCCGGTTTAATAGTAAATGAAAAAACCTCATCATTAAAATCCATAAGAGTAGAGCCATTTATTGCGTTAGAATAGGTCGCAGAGGTTCCAATTAAAACAAAAACAAATAATAGTATACTTTTCATAATTAATAGCTTTACTACAATTTAGTAATAACAAAACTATTACTTTGTTAATAAAAACAAAAATGGGTGTAATTTTAACGCTGTTTTACAAATAATTAAGAATTGTTAAACCTACTTTAAACTCAGAATAGATATTATATTTCTAACTTACTTTGGAAAGTATATATAAAAAAATCGGACAGTAAAACCTCTCCGATTTTTTTATATATACTAGTTTTTGTGATTATTTACTCAAATACATTTTACGTCTAGAATATAAATCATAAAATTGATCATCTTTAAGATCATCTATAAATAAGATACTTTCTCCTGTACTTTTCATTTCTGGTCCTAGTTTCTTATTTACATTAGGAAATTTATTGAAAGAAAATACTGGTTGTTTAATTGCATATCCATCCAAATGTGGTTTAAAATCAAAATCTGTAACCTTCTTTTCGCCTAGCATCACTTTGGTTGCATAATTTACATAAGGTTCACCATATGCTTTTGCTATAAAAGGTACAGTTCTAGATGCACGCGGGTTAGCTTCAATGATATACACCATATCATCTTTGATTGCAAATTGAATATTGATTAATCCAACAGTATTAAGTGCTAGTGCAATCTTATGCGTATGATCTTTTATCTGTTGCATAACAAACTCACCCAAGTTAAATGGTGGTAAAGTGGCGTTAGAGTCTCCTGAGTGAATCCCACAAGGCTCAATATGCTCCATAATCCCGATGATATACACATTCTCTCCGTCACAAATAGCATCTGCTTCAGCTTCAATAGCACCGTCAAGGTAATGATCAAGAAGTAATTTATTGTTAGGAATTTTACGCAGCAAATCAACGACATGTTCTTCTAATTCCTGCTTGTTAATCACAATTTTCATTCCTTGGCCACCAAGAACATAAGAAGGTCTCACCAAAATTGGAAAATCTAATCGATCTGCAACTTCAAGAGCTTCATCTGCCGTTTCGGCAATATCAAATTCTGGATAAGGAATATTATTCTCTTTTAATAATTTAGAGAAATGTCCTCTATCTTCAGCAAGATCCAACGACTGGAAACTAGTACCTATAATTTTTATTCCGTAACGATCTAATTTCTCTGCAAGCTTAAGCGCCGTTTGCCCACCTAGCTGCACTATAACACCTTCAGGCTTCTCATGTCTTATTATATCATATATATGTTCCCAAAATACTGGTTCAAAATATAACTTATCTGCGGTATCAAAATCAGTAGAAACTGTCTCAGGGTTACAATTAATCATAATCGTTTCATAACCACACTCAGCAGAAGCCAAAACACCATGAACACAACAATAATCAAATTCAATCCCTTGACCTATTCGGTTAGGTCCAGAACCCAAAACAACTACTTTCTTTTTATCGGTAACTACACTTTCGTTAGCAACATACTTTTCCCCTTCTGGTGTCTCTATTTCTGCTTCAAATGTAGAGTAAAAATAGGGGGTTTTGGCCTTAAACTCGGCCGCACAGGTATCAACAAGCTTATACACTCTTTTTATACCTAGTTCATCTCTTTTATTGTAAACTTCACTTTCATAACACCCAACCATATGTGCTATCTGTCTATCTGCAAAACCTTTCTGCTTAGCTTCCAGAATTAACTCTTTGGTTAGTGACTGAATGGTGTAGGTGGAAATTTCTTTTTCAAGATTATACAATTCTTCATACTGTTTCAAGAACCACATGTCAATTTTTGTAATCTCATGTATCCTACTCAAAGGAATTCCCATCTGAATAGCATCATAAATTACAAATACACGGTCCCAGCTAGCATAGGTAAGCTTTTCAATAATTGTATCGTAATTCTTATATCCTTTCCCGTCTGCTCCTAGTCCGTTTCTCTTTATTTCTAAAGATTGTGTTGCTTTGTGTAGCGCTTCCTGGAAAGATCTACCAATAGCCATTACCTCTCCCACAGATTTCATCTGAAGCCCAAGTGTACGATCAGAGCCTTCAAACTTATCAAAATTCCATCTTGGTATTTTCACAATTACATAATCAAGAGAAGGTTCAAATAATGCCGATGTTGATTTCGTAATTTGATTATCTAATTCATCAAGACTATACCCTATGGCTAGCTTTGCTGCAACTTTTGCAATTGGATATCCAGTTGCTTTTGATGCCAATGCGGAAGATCTAGAAACTCTAGGGTTGATTTCAATTGCGATTATATCTTCTTTTTCATCAGGACTTACAGC
This sequence comes from uncultured Aquimarina sp., assembly GCA_947496355.1. Taxonomy (GTDB): domain Bacteria; phylum Bacteroidota; class Bacteroidia; order Flavobacteriales; family Flavobacteriaceae; genus Aquimarina. Next base: position 5,746 of record CANMCO010000019.1, on the reverse strand, counting down.
AAATTGCACGTTACATCCACCAGCAAAATCTCCGATACTGCGCATCATATGGATTGCCATATCTCGCATACGCTGAAATGTTTTGTCACTAAGTGTCATTGCAGGTGCTACGGTAATAGAGTCTCCCGTATGGATTCCCATTGGATCCATATTTTCTATAGTACAGATAATAACTACATTATCGTTATTATCCCTTAAGAGTTCTAACTCATATTCTTTCCACCCTATTAATGCTTTATCAATCATTACCTCATGGATAGGTGAAATTTCCAAACCTCGAGTCAATAATTCATCAAAATCTTCTTCTTTATAAACAATTGAAGCTCCTGCTCCTCCTAATGTGTAGGATGCTCTTATTACCAAAGGAAACCCAAACTCTTGAGCAATCTCTTTACCCTTTAGATATGAGTTAGCTGTAGCTTGAGGCGCCATGCCGATACCTATTTTTAGCATTAACTCTCTAAACTGCTCTCTATCCTCGGTAATATTGATAGCGTCAATATCGACACCAATAATCTCTACGTCAAAATCTTTCCAAATACCTTTCTCATCTGCCTCAATACAAAGGTTTAATGCTGTTTGCCCTCCCATTGTTGGCAATACTGCATCAATTTGTGGATGCTCCTTAAGGATTTGAATTATTGATTTAGTATTTAAGGGTTTAAGATAAACATGATCCGCCATAGAAGGATCTGTCATAATGGTTGCAGGATTCGAGTTTATCAAAATGGTTTCTATCCCATCCTCTCTCAGAGATCTTAAAGCTTGCGTACCAGAATAATCAAATTCGCATGCTTGTCCTATTACAATTGGTCCGGACCCAATAATTAATATACTTTTAAGTTTTTCGTTTTTTGGCATGTAGTAAACGTATTGCGGTTTTGGTATTTTTCTATTAGATATAAAAAAAGGCGTTACTGATAAAGTAACACCTTAATATTTTTAACACGAATAAATCATTAGTGCTTATGTCTTAATTCTGAGGAAACAGATAGCTTTTTTCTCCCTTTAGCTCTTCTACGAGCCAACACCTTTCTTCCGTTCACAGAAGCCATACGCTCTCTAAAACCGTGTTTGTTTTTTCTCTTTCTTTTCGATGGTTGAAACGTTCTTTTCATTGCTATCTATCTTTATAAATCTTCTTGAAATATCTAATTTAATATCTTTGGGCATCATTCCCCAAAACTGCGGGCAAATATACAAAGAGTTTTTACTTTGACAAACCCAAATATCAAAATATTTTTATTTGTTTTTATTACCTTTGCCCGGACATAAAAATAAAACAATTCAATGTACAATAAAAATATAAAACTAGTAATTGCAATATTAATTATTGGAGTAGCCGTATGGCAGATGATAGAAGGGTATATAGGCAACGGTATAATGCTTATTTTACTGTCAGTAATTTTTATTTTTTTATATTTTAAAAATGAATTTATTCTTCTTGCATTCTTAAGATTGCGGAAACAAGATTTTGAAGGTGCAAAAAAGTGGTTGAATAGAATTAAGACCCCTGAGAGCGCATTAACCACAAAACAACAGGGATATTATAATTATCTTTTTGGTATTATGTTATCTCAAACCAATATTACACAAGCAGAAAAATATCTTAAAAAAGCTATTAAACTAGGGCTTTCAATGAATCAAGATCTTGCAGTTGCAAAGTTAAATCTTGCTGGTATTGCAATGACAAAACGAAGAAAAAGAGAAGCACAAACACTACTTACTGAAGCCAAAAAGCTAGATAAGCATAATATGCTAAAAGATCAAATAGCTATGATGAAGCAGCAAATGAAAAAGATTTAGGCACACTAATTGATCTTACTATTACGTTATCTAAAAAGTTATTACTAATTAAAGACTTTTAAATACCCTACCAGAAAGTACAAGTTTTGGTAGCAAAAACTGTTTTTTAGAAGACTTTATAGTACTTTAGCGATTGTAATTATTTTGTAATGAGGAAAATATTAATACTGGGAATACTCTTTTCATTCTATGGCAATTTGTTTGCTCAGCAAGAGGTAAGAATCCCATTTTCAGCGGCTATATCTGCACATATTGTAAAATATAATCAACGAATAGACGATGCATATCAAGAAAAGGATCTTGAACGTGCCGAGTTTTTATTTGATTCATTGGTGACTAACCATCTTAATGGGACATACATGGATAATTTCAGTGTAAATCCGTTAAAAGGTGAACCGATCAAACTACGAGATTATGAAAAACATTTATTCCTAATAACTTCTGCAGCATGGTGTGTTCCTGGAATTGGAGAAATTCCTGCACTTAATGATCTGGCAGACCGATTTCATGATCAGATTGATTTTGTAGTTTTATTCTGGGATACAAAAGAAAACTTGAAAGAAAAAGTAAAAGAATACAGTGAAAACATACAATTAGTTTATGTAAACGAAAAAACTAATCAGGACTCTTATATCATAAATAAACTTAAACACGCTTTAGGTTTCCCTATGACCTACTTTATGGACGAAGAAAAGAAACTTCTAAATATCCAAAAAGTAGTGACTCATCACTCTAGTGAAACCTTAACCAACTCATACACCATACATTTCAATTCACTCTCAAAAGGTGTTTCTCTTCTTATTGCCGACCTAGATGCAAAAGGTTTATTGGATAAAGACGAAGAAACAGAACTAACAGAAGAGAAGAAGAACGAAAAAACCGATGAAAGAGATGCCGACGGACGTACTGAAGAGGAACGTAGGATAGATGAAGAATATGAGAGATATAAGCGAGAAAAGGATTCTTTAAACAGCCAAAAAGACAATAATTAAATATTAGTCTGAAGTTGTTTTTATTATTTCCCGAAGATCATTTTAATAGCTACGAGCAAAAGAACGCCTCCAAATATTTTTTTGAGTATAGCTTGATTAATAGAAATTGCTAGTTTACTACCTAAGTAGCCTCCTATAATAAATGTAATTGCTATAATCGCAGCATATTTCCAATTAACATACCCTTCCTGGTAATAATTATAAGCAGCCAATAGTGTTACAGGAACTGCCAAAACAGCTAAACTTGTACCTTGCGCTTGATGCTGAGAGAAGTTTAACCATAATATCATAAGAGGAATCATAATAACGCTACCCCCTATCCCCAAAGTACCACTAAAGAACCCAGCCAATAAACCAATTAAAACTAAAGAAATAAGCAACGTTGCATTCATTTGGTTACGGTTTTTCAGATAAAAACAGCATGAATAAGTACTTACCTATCGGATATACTAACCCAATAAAACTTATACTACTTCATTAAGAAGCGGCTAACTTAGCTAAAATATATCTGAAACAAGAAAAAAACTATTACTGTCCTACTCCTGATTTGTAGTAGCCATCTCTAGGAATTTTGATAAGATATTCTTTACCCGTCGTATTATTTAAATGGGCTTCTCTAAGCCAAGGGTTATGTAACTTCAAAATTTTATAATTTATATCATACTGCTTTACAAATTCTGTAAAATCCGGAATTTGTTCATCTACTAGCACATTAAAAGTTGGGATGTGTTTATATAAATCTTCCTCACCAAAATTGAAACCATATTTTTTCGGATTACTAATAATCTCCTTTACTGCCACTATTCTAAATACATATCTACCAGTTTCTTCACCTAGCAGAAGATCATAATATGAATTTACATTTTGTTGTTCTAAACGTCTTATCACACCAGATCTCCCAGCATTATAAGCTGCTGCCGCAAGCGTCCAGGAACCTAATTTCTCTTTGGCACTTTTAAGATATTTGCAAGCTACTCGTGTAGATTTTTCTATATGATAGCGTTCATCAACATTTTGATTTACTTCTAATCCATATTCTTTTGCCGTTCCCTTTAATATTTGCCAAAACCCCGTTGCCCTGGCCGGAGAAACAGCTTGAGTCAAACTACTTTCTATAACTGCAAGATATTTAAAATCTTCTGGCACACCTTCTTCTTTCAGGATAGGTTCTATAATTGGGAAATATTTATTAGCTCTCTTAAAAAGAAGCAAACCATTAGATTGCCAATAAGTGTTTACCAATAATTCTCTATCCATTCGTTCTCTAATATCGGGATTCCTTATGGGAACAAGTTCTCCCGCAAAATTAAGATTATCAGGCATAGGGATTGCATAGACATTATAGTCATTTATCAGCTTATCTTCTAATACTTCTTGTGCTGGAGTTTTTTGAGGGGCATCTTGGGTGGCATTAACCAAGATCCCAAACGTGAATAATACGCCTAGAAAAACTAAAACTTTTTTAATCGCTTTCATTACTGTAAGTAGGTTTTATTGGGGAATAAAATTTTATTTTACAATATAACGTAAAAAGTTAGACTAATGCAAGTTATCATTAATTATTTCAGGTAAATACTTATTAAACCACTTCGCTCGATTTACGATCATTACGTGAGTTCCTTTATCTACTTTAATGCAATTTTTAATATTCGAAATCGGAAAAACAATATCCTTATCTCCATGAATATGGACCAATCCTTCGGGACATTTTTCTTGATTCCAACATACCATATTTTCAATTGCCCAATCTAAGTATGTTTTATCATTTACAGATAAATACTTTTGGTACATAGCCGCTCTTTTCTTTGCAAAATCTCCAAAAGCAAGTTTTTCCCAATTATCAATTTTAGAAACCAAAGATGTAGGAAGTAATTTGTACATTCCCGTCTTACGAGCCAATACCATGCGCTTCGGCAACTCATGCTTATTTTTTACACTAGAAATAATTATCAACTTTTTCACTTCCAGATACTTACTCATCTCCTGCACTATCACACCTCCAAATGAAACTCCTATCAAAACAGGGTTTTTATGCTTAATTTCTTCACACATGCGTTTCGCATATGCAGCAATAGGTTCCTTTTTCTTAGGAATTTTCCAAGGGACGGTATAGGTTAAAAACCGATCCTTTGGTAGATCGATATATTCAAAAATAGAAGTGTCGGCTGCCATTCCTGGTATAAAGTAAACATGGTTAACTTCCTGCGACATAGGTATTTTAACAGTGGGGGTTACGTTTAAAACTCTAATTTTCTTATCTTTGCACTTCAAAATTATAGTATTCCTTTTTTAGAAAAAAGGAAATATTGAGTTAAATTTTGATAAAAGGGAATTTTCAACTAACAAATCTTAGTTAGGTTACTTTAAATGAACACCATAAATCTGTGGACAGAATATGTGGAGTTTATGAAACTGGCCTAACCAATAAAGATTGTTTGATTATTAGGGTAGCCCCCTTATTAATGATTTAATTACCTCATAATTTTAAAAAATATGGAGAACATGAGTGATGTTGAATTAGAAATCATAGATAATGAATTTCTAAGACAATTCGAAACTACAATCGCAGGTCAAAAAGCTAAAATTGAGTACGCTCTTCAGGAAAGAAAAATTTTCCTAACCAAACTCATAATGAGTGAGGAACACTTAGAGAAAGGGTATGAACAGGATTTTATTATTGCAGTATTTAATGTAATTCAGGATCGCAATATAAGATTAGTACCTACAAGTCCTATAATTGCTAAGTTTATGCGCAAAAATAGGCGGAAATACAAAGATTTACTACCTGTAGGAATCAATATATAGTATCTGAATTCTAACAAATAAAAAAAATCTGCATGAGATACATGCAGATTTTTTTTATTTATAATGTGTCTCGTCCTAAAATAGCGATACACTAAAATTTAGTGTAATGAAAAATTCAGTAACCACGGGTTATGTAAAGCGAA
>CANMCO010000018.1 GCA_947496355.1 uncultured Aquimarina sp. | reverse complement strand
ATACTGATGCTCAGGATCTGGATTTATCTGGAAACGAGTTAAGTTTGACCAATGATGGTACAACAGTAGATCTTTCGGGATATCTTGATAATACCGACAATCAAGAGTTGTCTTTTTCTAACAATGTGCTAAGTATTGCCAACGGAAGTAATACAGTAGACCTATCCAACTATTTGGATAACACAGATGCGCAAACACTTACCCTTAGTAACGAAACTTTGAGTATCTCTGGCGGAAACAACATAGATCTATCCGTATTACAAGATGGAACGGGTACGGATAACCAAACGTTGGATCTATCTTCAAATGTATTAAGTATCTCTAGCGGTAATACTGTTGACCTATCTGATTACATAAACACCGATAATCAAAGTTTAACCTCTGCAAGTCTTAGAGGTACAAATCTTACTATCGAAATAGAAAATGGAGCTTCTGTAAGTGTCGATTTATCTCCTCTTGTTGCCTCTTTAGAAACTGATCTCATTAATGCACAAGACCAAATAACCATTTTAGAAACACAAATGGCAGAGATGTTATCAAGATTAGAGGCAGTAGAAAATCAGGGTAATATCAATAAAAGTAATTCTCCTATTTTATATCAAAATATTCCTAATCCATTCAATGGCACTGCTACTATCAAATATTTCCTGCCAGAAGGTATCCATAACGCATCTATTGTATTTAATGATGTATTAGGAAAAGTATTTTCTAAGGTTTCTATAAAAGAAACTGGTAATGGTGAACTGAATATCAATAGTGACGGATTAGCAAAAGGGACATATTTCTATACGTTGTATGTTGGAAGCAAGAAAATCAATACTAAGAAAATGGTAATCAAATAATTATTTTCTAATAATTAATCATATTGTAAAACATAAAAACCACTCATTTACGAGTGGTTTTTACTTTAATTTATTCTTCTTCGCCTAATATTCGTCGCCATTTTCTTGGTCACCAGCATCATCCGTATTATTCTCTTCCAGGACATTTAATTAGTAGTTGGAGCAGAAATATTTTATTTCCTCCATAGATGTAACTAATATCCACTTTTAAGCATTCAAAGTCTTTTACTGTTTTTATGTAAGGCGTATTTAAAAAGTTCTGAAAAACTTAATAAAATAATGAATAGCTACAAAATACCCATTGCCGGGATGGGGTCACCCCTTGTCATGAGGACTCGAACTGATATTGTATCGCTTCGAACCATTTTGATACGGGTTCGAAATATCTTTTTATGACTTTTAAATGTGTTTTTATCAGCTGCAAGAACTTTGATGTCATTTCGAATTATCTTAGTATCGACTCGAGTTGGGGCAATATGGCTTTGCACAATAAAGTATATGTTTATCTTTATTAGTAAGTTTGCTTGTGATGAAATATTACATACTCCTTCTTATATTTTTTCTTTCGATAAGTGCTATTTCACAAGAAGTGGATACAACCTTTATTCGCCTTAAATCCAAATTAGATAGTGCTGTAGAAGATACAACTAAGATACAAGCAATGTTTTCTTTAGGAGTGTACCAATTGGATCATGATTTTGATAGCGCAGAACAAAATTTTACAGAAGCATTGTCATTGATAGGTGACAAAGAATCCGAAGAGTTACTTCGTCAAAAAGCAAAGATTTACGTTCAGATGGGTGTGGTAAATAGGCGAAAAGCAAATTACCCCGACGCAATTTCATTTCACTTAAAAGCAATGAGGTATTATGAACAATTAAGTGACTCTTCAGGTATTGGGGACGTGTATCACAATATGGCGATGGTATATCGTTACCAAAAAAACCATAGAAAAGCTATTGAACATTTCAAGAGCGCTATTCTATTAAAACAATTAGTTCGGGACTTTGTTGGATTGGGAGCGGCATATAATATGTTAGGTGTTTCTTATAGACAAAATAAGCAATTGGATTCTGCATTAATTTGTTATCAAACAGCCAAAAGAGTATTTAGAGATATTGAAGACGAAAACAATGTGTATAGAGTAAATAATAACATGGGTGTATTGTACCAAAAGCTTGACCAACATGATAAAGCATTGGAGATACAATATGAGAACTTAAATCGTTGTAAACGATTAGGAAAAAAGCTCTCGATATGCGTAACACATTATAATATTTCTTCAGTTTATAAAAGGAAAAAAGAATGGTCGAAATCCCTTAAACATGCGGATTCCTCTTTGCAGGTAGCTTTAGAAGAAAACTTCAGAGAACGGGCTGCCGTATCGTATCGTCGTAAAAGTTTTGTCTATGCCAAAATGGAAAACTATAAAGAGGCCCATGAAAGCTATCGAATATTTAAAAAATATAATGACACGATTTACAACATAGAAAATGCAAAAAAGATTCAAGCATTAGAGCTTAATTACGAATTTCAGAAAGAAAAACAAACCGATAGCCTTCAATTTGCACAAGAGAAAAGAGAGGTAGAATTAGTAGCGCAAGCAGAATCTTCAAAAAAGAAATTATACTTTGCCTTATTACTAGTTACACTTTTTGCTGGGGCTATAATAGGTTATTTAATACATCGTAATTACCGGCAACGTTCAAAACTTGCCAAAGCAGCATATGAAAATGAAAAGAAAATCCTGGATCAGGAAATTAAATCTAAAGAAGAAGATATCAAACGCCTGATTGCAGATAATAGCATGCGTTTGGCATTTAAAGAAGAACTGCTGAATAAAATAAAAAATGAGGTAATAGGAGCAGAACCCAAAAACATAAAGAAATCTCTAAATTCTTTGACCACCCAATTAAGATTACAAATCGATACCGAAAATAAACTGTCTGGATTGCAAGAAAAGATAGACTACGTAAATCAAAGCTTTGATAGTAATCTTCAGGAATTGTATCCAGAACTTACCAAAGGAGAGCGAGAGGTATGTGCATTACTCAGACTCAATCTTTCGATCAAAGAGATTATGACGATTAGAAATGTGTCTTCAGACTCTGTAAAATCTATGCGACGTCGAATCCGAAAAAAGATGGATGTTCCTCAGGATGTCGAATTGGAAAAATTTATTCAAGAATTAGCTTAAAAAAAATCATGACACCTTTTGACACCACCAATTCTTTGGCGGGTCTCATTGTTGTAGGTAATATTGTGTAGACAGAACAATATACCTTTTTACGATGATTAATATATGGAGCAATGACCTTTCGTGGTCAATACAATTTTTAAATGCTTCGGCAATACTTTATACACTGATCATTATTAGTGTTATAGTTATTGCATTTTTCTCCTGGAAGAATTTTCAGAATCGTATGAAACTGAATCAAATGGACTATGAGAGGAAAATACTTATCGAGAAACTGAAGGCCAAGGAAGAAGAGGTAAAAAGTTTAATGGCAGATAATAGTATGCGTCTGGCATTCAAAGAAGAATGGTTAGCCAAGCTAAAAAATGAAGTTTTGGTTGCGGCCGATACTGCAGAACTAAGACAAGCGCTTAACTCATTAACTGCTCAATTACGTTTACAGATCGATACCGAAAATAAGTTGGCCGGATTACAAGAAAGAATTGACCATAATGATATTCACTTTGATAGTAAACTTCAGGAAATGTATCCTGATTTAACCAAAGGAGAGCGTGAAGTATGTGCATTACTTCGTCTAAACCTCTCTATTAAGGAAATCATGATTGTTCGTAATGTCTCTTCAGATTCTGTAAAATCCATGCGTCGTCGTATCCGTAAAAAGATGAATATACCTTCTGAAATCGAACTCGAAAAGTTTATCCAGGAATTGGCGTAAGAAACGTATCACTACATGGATTGGGTAAGATAAGTGCATGTATTGGGATGTTTTTGAAGTTTATATTCTATGTATGGAAGTTCCATGTGCAATTTTTCTTCATTTCAATACAAAAAATCACTCGAATTAAGGAATAAATATACTCTTACATTGATAAAAAGGTAGCCTAGTAGTTTTGTTTAGGCCCTAATTTTGACACCTTTTGACACCATTAATATTATTTAATAACCCCTAACCTAGGTTATCTTTGTAAGCATTACTTAAGCCCCTTATTATGAAAAAACTATTACCTCTAATTTTCGTATTATTTCTCGTGTCTTTTAATAACATAATGGCACAAACCGGAAACCAAATTGATGGATCTGCTATTACCCCAAATCAATCTAATGCAAGTAACACACCTTTTCCTTATGATGGCACAGAGACATTTACACCGGGTGATTTATTGACCACGGGAGATTGGAATCTTTCTATTGGTCCAGGTGCTGGCGCTTCCTTAACCTCTGCTTATACTAATGTACTTGTAGGAGGTATGGCTGGAGCATTATTTGGAGATACAGATGTTAATGAAAATGTTGTTATAGGAAATTTTGCAGCAGATCAGACATTAATCGCTTCAGATAATGTGTATATAGGGAACTATGTAGCAAGAAATGCTACAAACTCTGATAACGTGATTATAGGTCATCGTGCAGGATTAAATCTAACAAGTGGGAGGGATAATACCATTGTTGGAGAAGAAGCTGGGCGTAACCTCATGGCTGGAGAAGATAACGTACTCATCGGAGAAGATGCTGGTTATGAATTAACTACGGGTGATGATAATTGTTTTGTAGGAAGTAGAGCTGGAGCGAAATCTACTACAGCTAGTGGTAACACTTTTGTTGGTGGAGAAGCTAGAAGTTTCACACCATCAACGCTGGGTAATGGGGTTGATTATGATTTTTCTACAATCGGTGGAGCAGTAGGTGGATCAAATACAGTAGGCGAAGCTAATACTTTTGTAGGTTCTGGTTCCGGTCTGGATAATGTTGATGGTTTTGCAAATACGTTTTTGGGATATGCTACAGGTGCAAATAGCCAACATGCAGATGGTAATACGTTTATAGGATATGGTGCAGGTTGGGATAACAACAGAACTAATAATAGAAATGATGCCAATAGAAACACCTACATGGGCGTACTTACTGGAGGTACCAATAGAGAAGGGTCTGATAATATAGGGATAGGTTGGAAAGCTGATTTTACAGGAAATGGTGTCAATGGACCTTCGGATAATCGAAATCAACGAAATATCTTTTTTGGGAATTCTGTATCGGTTTTTGGAGATGATCAGGTGATTATTGGTCATGCTGCCAGATCTTCAGGAAATCGAGGGTCAATAACCATAGGTTCACAAAGTAGTACAGCCGGTTCATATGCCGCGGCTATTGGATATGATGTAGATGTTGCCCAAGCCAATACGATGGCTTTGGGAGGAAATACGACTACCAATAGAATGAGTGTGGGTATTGGTACTCTAGCAGCAAATCAAAATGCATCACTAGAGCTTGCCGATATCGATAAAGGGTTTTTAGTGAATAGAGCCACCACAGCACAACGTACCGCTATGGAAACCGCTGCGGCAAGCGGTAATCCCTTAGGAACAACCGAAGCAGGAATGATGGTGTATGATACCGATCTATCTTCATTATTTTTATGGGATGGTACACAATGGATAAATTCTACCATAGATACTAATACAGATACCGATGATCAAACTATTGATGTATTTCAGTTAACGGATAATGATCTAGAATTGTCATTGTTAGATGATGCTGAAGCTACAAAAACTGTTGATCTTTCTAAATATTTAGACAACACCGATAGCCAGGAACTTTCTTTAGCAACAAATACCTTGAGTATTTCAGGTGGAACTGCAACTGTAGACCTTGCTGGGTATCTGGATAATACAGATGCTCAGGATTTAGAATTATCAAGCAATACACTGAGTTTAACCAATGATGGTACTACAATAGATTTGTCTGGATATTTAGACAACACCGATAGCCAGGAACTTTCTTTAGCAACAAATACTTTGAGTATTTCGGGTGGGACAGCTACTGTAGACCTTGCCGGGTATTTAGATAATACAGATGCACAAGATTTGGATTTATCAGGTAATACATTGAGCTTAACTAATGATGGTACAAGTGTAGATTTGTCAGGATATTTAGATAACACCGATAGCCAAGAACTTTCCTTGGCAACAAATATTTTGAGTCTTTCTGGTGGAACAGCGGCAGTAAATCTTTCCGGTTATTTGGATAATACAGATGCGCAAACCTTAAGTTTTGCTAATGGGAATCTGAGCATTACTGGTGGGAATAGTATTGATATTTCTACTTTGCAGGATGGCACGGGTACAGATAGTCAAACATTAAATTTATCATCAAATGTTTTAAGCGTTTCTAACGGAAATAGCGTTGACCTTTCTGACTATGTAAATACAGACACCCAGGATTTGACTTCGGCTAATTTAAATGGTACTGATCTTACGATTGCTATAGAAAATGGAGCTTCTGTTTCTGTAGATCTGGCTCCGGTAATTTCTACATTAGAATCAGATCTTACTGACGCGCAAAGCGAAATTTCTAATTTGCAATCAGAAAATACAGCACAACAAACCCTTATTGATGATTTAATTAGCCGTTTGGATGCTTTAGAACAGACAGTGGCCGATATAGACGATCCATCAACCAAAGGTAATACTGCAATCTTATATCAAAATATTCCTAATCCGTTTAATGGGACATCGACTATAAAATATTATGTGCCAGATGGTATCAACAATGCTTCGGTTGTGTTTAGTAATTCAACCGGGCAATTAGTATCTACCGTTGCCATAAAAGGAAGTGGAGATGGAGAACTGAACATTAATAGTGATGGATTGGCTACCGGAACCTATTTCTATACCCTATACATCGGAAGCCGAAAAGTTGATACCAAAAAGATGGTCATTAAATAATTAGTAACGTATCGTCACATCGAGTGCGTGAGGTACGAGCGTGTATCGAGATGTATTTGTTTAGGATAAGTTCTCGATACAATACCGATTGACATCGGTATCACTCGAACTGACGAGCAGCCATAAAACTTCACACAATCACATACGTAGGGCTACGTATTTTAGGGTCAAATAAAGGGAATGACACCTTTTGACACCGTTAAAATTGTCTTAAAATCAAGGTTTTACTTTATAATTGCAACCGATATCCAAACCCCTTATGTATGAAAAGAATATTACTTTACTTCGCTTTTTTATGCTTCAGTTTTTCATCCTATGCCCAGTACACGGCAATCCCGGATAGTAATTTTGAAGCTGCTTTAGCTGCCTATGATGATATAGCAAATGATGGGCAAGTACCTACTGCGAATATAGCATCCCTAACAACGCTTGATGTATCCAATAGTAACATCGCAGACCTTACCGGTATCGAAGCTTTTGTTGCGCTTACACAGTTGGATGTTAATGATAACCAATTAACATCTCTTGATGTAAGCAAAAATGTTGCACTACAAACATTAAATTGCCATAATAATACGGCAATCGAGTATTTGGATTTAAGAAATAATACAGCCTTAACCAACTTACGATGTGATAATGTTGGTTTAAGATCCTTAGATTTTAGAAATGGAAATAATACCAATGTGGTTTCTTTTCAGGCAGATAATAATAATATGAGATGTATAGCGATAGATGACCAATTTGGTGCTTATACAGCGAGTTGGATCAAAGATGGTTCAACGCGTTATTATCGTACGGTTTGTGAGATTTATATACCTGATGATAATTTTGAGCAGGCATTTATAGACTTGAGATTCGATTTTGGGACTCCTGATAATTTTGTAAGTGTATTTCCATTGGATACGCTGAGAAAGTTGAATATGAGTAATAGAAACATAAATGATCTTAGAGGCGCTGATTACTTTGCAAGTATGGAGGATTTCAATATTAGCAATAATAATATTACCGAGTTTGATTTTCAATACAATACCAAATTGAAAAAGCTTGATGCGAGTTCAAATGTGCTTACTTTGATAAATATTAATGAATCTCCATTGTTAGAAGAATTATCTATAAACGATAATCAATTAACAAGCTTGGATATAAGTAATAATGTAGCACTACTAACTATAAATGCCAATAACAATGATATCTCCAGCATAGATGTAAGTGCCAATACTAGCCTTGAAATTTTAAACCTTGCTCAAAATGAGTTAACCAATGCTTCAGATCTTATTTTGGGAACAAATACCAATTTTTCTGAATTAGATGTAAGTGACAATCATTTAGAGGGGCTGAATCTAAGTGGTGTTTCAAACATCAATGAATTAGTTTGCGGTAATAATAACGTAACTGATATAGATGTAAACGGTTTCCTTCTTCTGGAAGTCCTTTATGCAGAAAATAACAATTTAACAACATTAGATGTTTCGAGCAATCCGGTATTGGGTCTTCTAAGAGTCAACAACAATGATCTAAGTTTTTTGAATATCAGGAATGGAAATAATGTCAATTTTGTAGAGTTTAATGCCTCAAATAACCCAAACTTAGGCTGTATCCAGGTTGACAATGCTGCTGATGCATACGCTGGGGGAGGTAATTATGCAGGATGGCAAATAGATGGGGCTACTTCTGCATATGCAGATCAATGTTTTACTTTTGTTCCTGATGATAATTTTGAACAAGCCTTAATAGATGCCGGATACGATACTACTGGTTTAGATAATTTTGTGCCTACGGCTAATATAGCAAGTGTAGTAAGCTTTAATGCGGGTACTGGAGGAGCATTATATAATAAAGGAATCACAGATCTTACGGGTATCGAAGACTTTGTTTCGTTAACGCAATTATGGAGTGATGGTAATCCACTAACCAGTATTGATCTGAGTAAAAATACTGCTCTAAATACAATGGCACTTATAGGCACAGCGTTAACAGATCTGGATCTTAGCGGAAATACACAATTATTTTTCGCAGTTGTTAGAGATAATAATCAATTAACAAGTATAAACCTTAGTGCTAATACATTGCTTACAAACTTAACTATTGGGAATAACTTATTATCTGCTATAGATCTAAGCACCAATACAGCATTGACAAAATTGAATATTAACAATAGCTCATTATCAAGTATAGATCTTAGTGCTAATGTTAGATTAGACAGAATATTCATTAAAGATACTCCATTATCAAGTTTAGATCTTAATACGAATACAGCATTAGCAAATTTAGAACTCAATGCTACGGCACTTACAAGTATTGACCTGAGTACAAATACAGCACTTAGTCAGTTAATAGTAAATAACAGCTCGCTTACGAGCCTAGATCTTAGTGCTAATACAGTATTAGACTATCTAGAGTGTACCAACAATTTATTGTCTAATTTAGATTTAAGTAATAATGTACTCTTAGAAGAATTGTATTTATCAGATAATGAATTAACCAGTATTGACCTAAGTACCAATACGGCATTGAACTATTTATACTGTAATGATAATTCGTTAACTGCTTTAGATTTGAGTGCTAATCCTGCAATGCAAGAGCTAGAAGTCGATAACAATCAGCTAACCTTTCTGAATGTAAAGAACGGTAGCAATCTAAGTACATTTTCTTATATCTCTGTACAGAATAACCCTAACTTGAGTTGTATTGAGGTTGACGATGCTACCGCAGCCAATGCTGGAACAGGTAATTATTCTGGTTGGGCAAAAGATGCCTTAGCAAGTTATAGTGAAGATTGCATAGCTCCAGTAATTACGTTAACCGGAGACAATCCACAAACCATTGAACTAGGTGATGGTTATACCGAGCTAGGTGCCATGGTGGATGATGGAGTAACAAGCTTGGTAATTGATATTACGGATTTTGTAGACGCTGTGGGTGGTTATACGGTAACATACAATGCTACAGATGCTTCGGGTAATGTTGCTTTAGAAGTTACCAGAACCGTAAATGTAGTAGATACTACTGCGCCAATAATTACCTTAACTGGCAATAATCCACAAACTATTGAACTAGGTTCAGGCTATACAGAGTTAGGCGCAACAACCGATGACGATGTAACGAATGTGATTATTGATGCTACTGCTTTTGTAGATGCGATAGGAAGTTATACAATCAGATACAATGCTACCGATGCTTCTAGTAATGTAGCTTTAGAAGTTACCAGAACCGTAAATGTAGTAGATACTACTGCACCAGTAATTACGCTAACAGGTGATAATCCACAAACTATTGAATTAGGAGCTGGCTATACAGAGTTAGGCGCAACAACCGATGACGGTGTAACGAATGTGATTATTGATGCTACTGCTTTTGTAGATGCGATAGGAAGTTATACAATCACATACAATGCTACCGATGCTTCTGGCAATGTTGCTACAGAAGTAACAAGAACCGTAAATGTAATTGATACCACATCACCAGTAATTACATTAAGAGGCGATAACCCACAAGCTATCGAACTAGGAGCTGGTTATACCGAATTAGGAGCTACTACCAATGATGGTAGTAATGTTGTGATCGATACTTCAGATTTTGTAGATGCTATTGGAAGTTATACGATACGATATAATGCTACAGATGCTTCAGGAAATACATCCGTAGAAGTGTCCCGAATAGTAAATGTAATGACTAGTTGCCCTATTTATGATTTGCCAGCAGATAATTTTACGATTCAAACATTTAGTGAAACGTGTGTCGATAAGAACAACGGTATCATTATCATCAATGCTGCTGAAACATTGAATTATATTGCAACAGTAAATAATGAAACGCTTAATTTCACTTCTACTCTTGAAGTTGATAACCTGTCACCAGGAACCTATCCAGTTTGTATTGCCATTGATGGGTTTACCAATTGTGAACAATGTTTTGAAGTGGTGATTGAAGCTGCAGAAAGCCTAACAGGAAAGACAGAATTGAATACCGATAGCACGACTAATACTGTTAAGGTGGAGATCGATTCTGGTACAGCACCGTATACAGTTAAGATCAATAATGAGATAGTGGGAGAATATAATAGCAATAGTTTTTCTGTAGAGGTAAAGAACGGAGACACTATTGATGTGTTCTCTAGCCTTGCCTGCGAAGGAAAATTATCAACCAAAGTAAACTTATTTGATGAGACTAGGATAGCACCAAACCCAACACGAGGTAATGTGATTGTAAGTATGCCAAATATGGGATCAAAAACTATTGTTATCGATATATATAATAGTCTTGGGATGCAAGTATCTTCGGGAGTGTATAACATTATAGATAACAAAGTAACTCTTGTAATGGATAGTCTACCACAAGGAATATACTTTGTACAGATTAATGAAGCAACCCCAAGAGCATTTAAAATTGTAAAACAATGAGAAATTTAACCCAATACATCACACTAGTAAGTTTGTTGTTTCTGTTTTCATGCAGTAATGATGATGGCGATGGACCACAGATAGATCTATCTAATGTAGATCCATCAATACCAAGTTTGATTTATCCTACCAATAACTTGGTTTGTACCAACTTCAATTTAGAATTTGATTGGAGTGCAGCTAGCGATGGTGATAATGATTCGATTACGTATGTGATTGATATTGCTACCAATAGTAATTTTTCGACCATAGTATTTACGACAGTTACTTCAGAAACAATAAGAGCTTTTACCCTAGAAAAAGGAACAACCTATTATTGGCGAGTAAAAGCAAGAGATAGTAAAGGCAATGAGAGTGAATATTCTCCTACGCAAAGTTTCTTTACAGAACCCGATGCGGGAGTAAATACGATACCTTCGACTCCAGGACTGATAAGCCCGTCTTTAGGAGAGAGAGTATCAGGAACAATGATTGCTTTAGATTGGGATGCTAGTGATGTAGATCAGAATGCACTATTATATGACTTGTACTTTGGGGATACAAACCCTCCATCTTTATTTGTAGAGAATATCGATGTATCATCATTTGATGTAACGGTATCGCCAGATACAGTTTATTATTGGCGAGTAGTGGTCAAGGACAGTAATCAAAGTGCTGCTATTAGTCAGGTATGGAATTTTAGAACAGAATAATTTAAAATACGATATAACAGAAGTAAGGGATCTGTAGTATTTATATGTACGAACCGCTCAATAAAATGGGTGGTTTTCTGTTTTTAAGGTTAAGGTATCATCATGGTGCATGGTAATCTAATTTGTGTAACCAAAAAGGGTTGCAAAAGGGTGTTAAAAGGGTTTCATTACGGTTGCAAAGATATTATGATGTATTTTTGAAGTAAAACCAACATATTACCCAAAAACCGATCTTTTGAAATCAACTTTCGTATATATAAGTGTTCTATTACTTTCTTGGTCAGCTTTTTGCCAATCCCATGATAGTATTGCAAACCAATTGAAGTACAAGCTCGAAAAAGCAACAACTGATTCGATCAAGATTGGGTATAAAATTGAATTGGCAAAACAATTGCTTAAATCTAATGTAGATACCACAAGAATCATTATTAACGATGTCTTAAATATTATCAAAGATAACGAAGGAAATTACTTTCAAAGTCGCAAAGCAGAAGCACTGAATTATCTCGGTATATTAGATAGTAAGCAGAGTTATGTAGAAAAAGCACTTAGCAACTACTTAGAAGCACTTGATATAACTCATAACGTAAAGGATTCTGCGGGTATTGGATTATCATTACATAATCTGGGTATGTTTTACAGACGTCAAAAGGAGTTTAGTAAAGCAAAAGAATACTTAAAAAAAGCAATAATCGTTAAGGAAAAACTGAAAGATGTTGAAGATCTAGCATTATCCCGTCATATGTTGGGACTCACATACTATAACAATGAACAGATGGATTCTGCTAGATATCATATAGCTGTTGTTAAAGAGATGCCGTGTTCAATTATTCGTAAATCAAAAGCTAATGGCACTTTAGCAGCAATATATTTTAAAGAAAAAAAGTATGATCAATCTATCGATATATATAAAGAAAATATTAAAATTTCTAGAGATATTAATGATCAAAATGAATTGAGTATAAGTTACTTGAATGTAGCAGTATTATATAATGCGCTAAAGCAATATGAGAGCGCTGTTCCTTATCTTGATAGCGCCATTGCTGTTGCAAAAAAACTAAAACATAAAGAATTGTTATTGAAGCAGTATTATAGTAGAAGTAATCTAAACGAAACTCGAAAAGAATACGAGCAGGCACTACAAGATTATAAGGTCTACAAAATGTACAATGATTCTATCAATGATATTGAAAAAGCAAAACGGATTACAGCTTTAGAACTGAATTATCAATTTGATAAAGAAAAACAGGCGAGTGAGTTAAGATTAGAAAATGAAACCTCAAAGAAACAATTGTACTTATTACTTTTTGTAATTGCTACCATTATGGGAGGTATTATTTTTTGGTTAACCCGAAAAAATGCAAAGCATCGTCTAGAATTGTCAAATAAAGAGTTAGAAAGCGAGCAATTAGAAAAAGTAAAAGCAGAATTGGCGCTGGTAACCCGAGAAAAAGAACTAAAAAATGTGGTTATTGAAAATTCACTACGTCAAGAAATACTAAGTAGTACCTTAGGCGAAATACGAGATATCATCAAACTAAGAAATGAACAAGAACGTAAAACAGCATTGCATTCACTTTCTGCTTCATTACTTTCTGAAAAAGCAACGAAAAGAACAGCTACTGATCTACATTCTTATCTTAATTCAGTAAGCCTTGATTTTAAAGTGATTCTCGATAAACACTTTACGCAATTAAAAGAAAAGGAAAAAGAACTCCTATGCCTTATGACATTGGGGCTCAATTCTACTGAAATTAGTAAATTACAAGGTACAACGGTCTCCGCAATTAAATCTTCCCGATCTCGCATTCGTAAAAAAGTAGGAGTCGATTCTAAACAGGATATTATCGAGTTTATAAAGAATTCAAATATTTAATTAGTGCCACTTTTTACTATAAAAATTATGATGTCATCCTGCACCCTTCGATTTGGCGCAAGATACACTTCTACGTATAATCCTAGTATTCATCATATCGGACTTCGAGAGCCTCAGTCCTTGATACGTATGGACCCTGAGGTACTCGAAGGGTCTGATATAGTAATCATATAAATGGGAAAAAATAAACCTGCAACCCCCAAAAACACCATCTTGCAACCCTTTTGCAACCCCTATTTTCTTTGCAACCCTTAAAATTATGTTAATTTTGCACTCGATTTTAAGAATGTATGATCAACTATTTTCTAAAAGCCCCTTATATGAAACACTTTTACATTGCATTATTTTTTATTGTAAGTTTTTTTACTACTGGTTTTGCTCAGAATGAATTTATTACTACCTGGGAAACTACAACAGCAGATGAAAGTATTACCATTCCCACTACCGGATCTGGATATAATTATACAGTAGATTGGGGAGATGGCACTATCGAAACTGGATTTACAGGAAACGCTACTCATGAGTATGCAGTAGCTGATATTTATACCGTAAAAATCACTGGAGATTTCCCTAGAATCTATTTTAATAATAATGCAGATTCCGACAAAATTCTAACCGTTGAGCAATGGGGGAATATTGCCTGGACTAGTATGGAAAATGCATTCAACGATTGTAAAAAACTAAGGATAAAAGCAACAGATGCTCCGGATCTTTCAAGGGTAACTAATTTACGAAATGCTTTTAGAGCGTGTCAAGCATTTAGAGATGAAGATTTTTCAAACTGGGATGTGTCTAACGTTACCAATATGCCTTTTGTTTTTTTTGCTTCTAGTTTTAATGGAGATGTAAGTACTTGGGATGTAGGGAGTGTTACCAATTTCATAAGTACGTTTGCTATCTCTCCATTCAATCAAAATATTTCTAGTTGGAATATCGGAGAACGTGTTACTGGAACGATAAATATGGGAGGTATGTTTCTACGAGGTCGTCAATTTAATCAAAACCTGGGGAGTTGGGATATAAGCAAGGTCTCAAATATGAACAACATGTTTTCACAGAGCGCTCTTTCTACCACAAATTACGATGCTACACTTATCGGCTGGGCGAGACAAGATCCAGGAGAAACGATACCTTCTAATATCAGCATCAGTTTTGAAGGAAGCCAATACTGTCTCGGAGCTGATGCCAGAAATACGCTAACCGATCCTACCGGATTAAATTGGAGTATCACGGATGATGGTATTGCTTGTGATGCAACAGATTTTTTTATTACCACTTGGGAAACTACTGCGAATAATGAAAATATTACCATTCCCACAACCGGATCTGGATATAATTATACCGTAGATTGGGGAGATGGAACAGCAATTACTTCAGAAACAGGAAACGCTCTCCATGAGTACGCTACTGCTGGCAACTACTCAGTGCGAATTATAGGAGATTTCCCCAGAATTTACTTTAATGATTCAGGAGATAAAGACAAAATTCTAAATGTAACACAATGGGGCTCTATTGCTTGGAATGGTTTTAACGACGCATTCTCTGGTTGTTCTAATCTAGATGTCATTGCAACAGATGCTCCAGATCTTAGTAACGTGACTTCCGTATCAAGGATGTTTAGAGAATGTACTACATTGGGAACATCTTCTATGCTAGATTTTTCAAATTGGGATACCAGTAGTGTAGTCGTCTTCGGTGGTATGTTTAGAAATGCATCCAATTTTAATAGTACATCTATTACTAACTGGGATGTAGGAAAAGCTACAGGTTTTGTACTAATGTTTGAAAATGCCATAACATTTAATCAAGATATCAGTAATTGGAATATAGGAGAAAATGTTACAGGGACTGTTAATTTGGGGAGTATGTTAATAGGCGCCGAAAATTTTGATCAAAATTTGGGTGCCTGGAATCTAGAGAAAGTAACCAATATTAGGAATATGCTAAATGATACTGGACTTTCTACCGCTAATTATGATGCTACCTTAATCGGTTGGGCAGAAAACAGTAATACACCAAGCGGATTAGATCTTGGAGCATCTAGTCTTACCTATTGTTTAGGAGAAGCTGCTAGAAATATATTAACAGATACTAACGGGTTAAATTGGACCATTTCCGATGGAGGATTAGGTTGTGCAGTTACAGATTTCTTTGCTACTACCTGGCGAACAACTTCCTCAGAACGAAGAATTACCATTCCAACCACTGGAGGTGGATATAATTATTCGGTCGATTGGGGCGATGGTACTATCGAAACTGGATTTACTGGTAATGCATCACACTCATATGCTACTGCAGGAATCCATACGGTTAGAATTATTGGTGATTTCCCCAGAATTTATTTTTACGTTGCTCCTAGTAATGATAACATCCTGTCTATAGAGCAATGGGGAACGATCTCTTGGACGAGTATGAGAGAAGCGTTTGCGACATGCCAAAATTTGGTTTTGAACGCTGATGATGTCCCCGATTTATCTTTGGTAGAAGACCTTTCTTTAATGTTTTTGGGAGCTTCAACCTTTGTAGATAACAAAGATAAAATGAATTCTTGGGATATTAGTAACGTTAGGAATTTAGAACGAATGTTTGAAAGTGCAGCTAGTTTTAATGAGCCTTTACATAATTGGGATACGAGTAATGTGGAAAATATGGATTACATGTTCTATGTAGCATCAAGTTTTGATCAAAGTTTGGGCGATTGGAATTTATCTAATGTATTTTCATTATTGAATATACTGAGCTTTTCGGACATCTCTTCAGAAAATTATGATGCCACGTTAATAGGATGGGCAGAACAAAGTCCTGGAGATACGATCAGACCTAGAAGGGGGTTAGGCACAATAAGAACTTCTTATTGCCTAGGAACCGATGCAAGAAGGATTTTAACATCAGCACCTCATAATTGGAGTATCACGGACCAAGGACAAAACTGCGATTTTACAAACGCTTTTGTTACCACTTGGCAAACTACAACCGCAGATGAAGATATTACAATACCCACCACAGGAGCTGGATACAACTATATCGTAGACTGGGGAGATGGAACCACAATTACTTCAGAAACAGGAAATGCAACGCATACGTATACCTCAGCAGGGGCGTATGAGGTTAAAATTATAGGAGATTTTCCAAGGATATATATTAATGGAAATTCAGCAGCCAGAGATAAAATTATAGCTGTAGATCAATGGGGGACACAACAGTGGACTTCTATGGAAAATGCATTTACACGTTGTTCGCTATTGGTTATCAATGCTACAGATTCCCCAGATTTAAGCCTGGCAAAAAGTATGAAAAAAATGTTTGAAATGACTTCCTCTTTAGTGGATCATGGAGGTAATATGGGAAATTGGGATGTGAGCACCATTGAAGATATGAGAGAGGTATTTGATAGTTCAAATTTTAATGAAAATATAAGTACCTGGAATGTATCTGCTGTAAAAGATTTTTCCTCTATGTTTTTTAGGAATACATCCTTCAACCAAAATCTAGATTCTTGGAATACGAGTGCAGGTGAACTGTTTAGCAATATGTTTAGAGATGCCACGGCATTTAATGAAGCGATTGGTAGTTGGAATACCGAGCAAGCTACGAGTTTATCAAATATGTTCAATGGTGCTACTGCATTCAATCAAGACATTAGTGCCTGGGATGTCAAAAATGTAAGGAATATAAACAATGCTTTTGATGGCGCTACGGCTTTTGATCAAGACTTAGGAAGCTGGGATATTAGTTCGCTTGTGGAAAATACGAACTCTATACAGCATATGTTTAGTAACTCAGGCATGTCTACAACGAATTATGATAATACATTAATAGGTTGGGCACGATTAGATGCGGGAGAGACTAAA
Organism: uncultured Aquimarina sp.; assembly: GCA_947496355.1. Classification (GTDB taxonomy): domain Bacteria; phylum Bacteroidota; class Bacteroidia; order Flavobacteriales; family Flavobacteriaceae; genus Aquimarina. The sequence continues at coordinate 35,023 of CANMCO010000018.1, read as the reverse complement.
ATCCCTGTAGGAGTTATTTTTGATGCAGAAAACGTTTCGTATTGTTTAGGAGAAGCCGCTCGAACTATATTAACAAGTGCGCCCTATAATTGGATCATCACCGATGGAGGAAAGGTTTGTCCAGAAGATGCCTTTATCACTTCGTGGTTATTAGAAGATAATGATAGAATTACGATTAGAACCAGTGTTGGATATAATTATAACTATACTATTGATTGGGGAGATGGTACCAAGGATACCAATGTAACAACAGATATTTCACATGATTATACCACAGCAGGAACTTACGAGGTGTCAATTACAGGTGAGTTCCCAAGATTTACGTTGTTTTTTAGATTTGGTCGGACGTTAAGAACTAAAATTCAAACCATTGAACAATGGGGAAATATACAATGGCGTAGTTTTAGAGATTCCTTCAATGATTGTGAAAATTTAAAGCTAAACGCGGATGATACCCCAGATTTATCTCAAGTTACCGAGTTATCCAGGATGTTTCAGAACTGTACTAACTTTGAAGATTTGAAGGATACTATGGGATCTTGGGATGTGTCTACAATAGAAAGTATCGATAATATGTTTGATGGCTGTAGTATTTTTAATGAAGATATCGGTGCATGGACATTTACCAATTTGTTAACCGCAGATGCTGCTTTTCAAGAAGCAGTAACATTTAATCAGAATATTTCTAGCTGGAATATGGCAACGGTAACTGATATGGAAAATATGTTTTATAATGCTACTGCGTTCAACCAACCTGTTGGTAATTGGACGTTGGGAATGGTAGAAGATATGAATAGGATGTTTGCTGGGGCTACTAACTTTAATCAGGATGTAAGTAGTTGGGATTTTAGTCAAGTTCAGGATATAGAAGAATTATTTTCAGGAGCATCTTCGTTTGATCAGGATCTATCCAGTTGGGATATTTCGAGTGTTACTGATATGACAGGGATATTTACAGGTACAGCAATGTCTCAAGAAAATTATGACAAAACCCTAATCGGTTGGGCAACCCTAGAGACCGAAGAAACTAAAATTCCAGCAAATGTAACTTTAGATGCGGATGTAGCACATTGTTTAAGTGTGGATGCTGTAAATACATTAACAAGTGCGTCTTATAATTGGACGATTAATGACTTAGGGAATTCTTGCCCGGGAGATGCATTCGTTATTACATGGTCCGTAGGTGCAGGCGAATCGATTATAATCCCTGTAGATTCAGGTTTGAGTTATGATTACACAATAGATTGGGGAGATGACGCTGTAAGCAGAAATCAAACCGGAGAAGTTACACATACCTATATTGATGCCGGAACGTATACGGTTTCAATCATTGGTGAGTTTCCGGCAATTCGTTTTAGTAGAGCTACAGGAGCTATAAGAGATAGATTGCGCACTGTAGAACAATGGGGTACTCAGCAATGGGTAACTATAGAATCTGCTTTTGTAAATTGTAAAAATTTAAAATTAAATGCTGATGATGTGCCCAATTTATCACGGGTTAGTGATATGGGTGATATGTTTTCTGGGTGCATTAATTTTGAAGACCTAAAAGATAAAATGGGAAGTTGGGACATGTCTACAATCACAGACATTTCATATATGTTTACAGAATGTGCTGATTTTAATGAAGATATAAGTGGATGGACATTTAATAATCTTGAATATACCTTTGTAACATTTGAAGGGAACCTAAAATTTAATCAAGATATTTCTAATTGGGATATGTCAAACGTTAAGGATATGTCCTACATGTTTGAAGATGCCATTTCATTTAATCAACCCGTTGGAAACTGGACACTGGGTTCTGTAGAATCTATGGAAGGTTTATTTCATGGAGCAACAACTTTTAATCAAGATCTCAGTAATTGGGATTTTAGTCATGTATATGATGCAACAGATTTGTTCAAAAATGCCTCATCTTTTAACCAAGATCTTTCTACATGGGATATTAGTAATGTTAGTGATATGGAGGACTTTTTTATAGGAACAGCCATGTCTACAGAAAACTATGATAAAACCCTAATTGGTTGGGCAACCTTAGAAGCTGGTGAAAATGCAATTCCAGCTGATTTAACGTTAAATGCTGATACCACATATTGTTTGGCTGAAGCAGCAAGAAATACCTTAACCAGTGCTCCGTATAATTGGACGATTAATGATGGAGGACAAGGTTGTCTTACACCAGTAATTACATTACTAGGAGATAACCCACAAATCATAGAACAAGGAGGTAGTTATACAGAATTTGGTGCTGAGGTTACGTATGGAGCAATATTAACGATTGATGCAATATCAGTAAATACAAATCAAGTAGGTAATTATACTGTTACATATGATGCCATAAATAATGTGTCTGGTGCGACAGCGGTTCAGATAACAAGAACAGTAAATGTAGTAGACACTACTTTACCGGTGATTACGTTAACAGGCGATAATCCCCAAACGATAGAATTAGGAGCTGGGTATACAGAATTGGGAGCTACCACAGATGACGGAAGTAATGTCGTGATTGATACTTCAGACTTTATAGATGCAGTTGGAAGTTATACGATTAGATATAACACTGCCGATGCTTCAGGAAATGTAGCTACAGAAGTTACGAGAATAGTAAATGTAGTTGATACCACATCGCCAGTGATTACATTAACAGGCGATAATCCCCAAACGATAGAATTAGGCGATGGGTATACCGAACTTGGAGCTACTACAGATGATGGAAGCAATATTGTAATAGATACTTCAGATTTTGTAGATGCTGTGGGCAGTTATACGATTAGATATAACGCTACCGATGCTTCTGGGAATGATGCTATAGAAGTTACCAGAACTGTAAATGTAGTAGACACTACTTTACCGGTGATTACGTTAACAGGAGCTAATCCACAAACGATAGAATTAGGCGATGGGTATACCGAATTTGGAGCTACTACCAATGACGGGATTACTAATGTTACTAGTGACGCTTCAGATTTTGCAGATGCCGTGGGAAGTTACACGATACGATATAACGCAACAGATGTTTCGGGCAACGTTGCTGTTGAGGTAACCAGAACCGTGAATGTAGTAGATAGCTGTCCTATTGTTAGTTTACCATCAAATAACTTCCAGATTGTATCCTCAGGTGAGACTTGTGTAGACAAGGATAATGGAATGATCACGATCAATGCAGCTACGGACTTAGATTATGTGACTACAATAAATGGAGAGAACTATAACTTTACATCATCTCTAGAAGTAGATAATTTATCACCAGGAACTTATCCTGTGTGTATCGCTATTGATGGGTTTACCAATTGTGAACAATGTTTTGAAGTGGTGATCGAAGAAGCTACTACCTTAGTAGGTAAAACAGTTCTAAATACCGATAGTGCGACCAATAAGGTATTTGTAGCCATCGATTCTGGTACAGCGCCTTATAAGGTGATGATCAACGATGAGGTAGTAGGAGAATATGATAGCAATAGTTTTTCTGTAGAGGTAAAGAACGGAGATACCGTTGATGTGTTCTCTAGCTTGACTTGTGAAGGTAAATTATCGACCAAAGTAGATTTGTTTGATGATATCACAGCATATCCAAACCCTACACGAGTAAATGTTGAGCTTACAATCCCGAATACTGGATCAAAAACGATTGTTATCACCATTTATAATAGTCTTGGGATACAAGTATCTTCAGGAGTGTATAAGATTGCTAATAGTCGAGTACTATTACCGATGAAAAATCTAGCTGGTGGGGTTTACTTTGTACAGGTTAATGAAGTAGAGGCAAAGATGTTTAAAATAGTAAAAGAGTAACAAGATGAAAAAGATATATATACTATTGGTAATTTGCTTATTGTTGTTTTCATGTAGTAATGATGATGGAGGTCCGGCACCAGATCTTTCTAACCTGGATCCATCAATACCAAGTTTGATTTATCCTACCAATAATTTGGTGTGTACCAATTTTAATTTAGAGTTTGATTGGAGTGCAGCTAGCGATGGTGATAATGATTCAATTACTTTTGTAATCGATATAGCAACAGATAGTGAGTTTGCTACAGTATTATTTACGGCGGTAACTTCGAGAACGCTAAGAGCATTTACCTTAGAAAAAGGAACTACCTATTATTGGCGCGTAAAAGCCAGGGATAGTGAGGGTAATGAGAGTGAATATTCACCAACTCAAAATTTCTTTACAGAGCCAGATGCAGGAGTAAATACTGCTCCAACAGTACCTGAATTAATAACTCCGTTATTAGGTGAGCGATTATCAGGAGCAAATATAACTTTAGAATGGACAGCAACTGATAGTGAAGACGATGCACTATCGTATGACTTGTACTTTGGGGATACAAATCCTCCGTTGTTATTTGCAGAAAATATTGATGTATCATCATTTGATGTAACGGTATCCCCAGGTATAGTATATTATTGGCGAGTTGTGGCCAAAGACAGTAATCAAGCTGCAACTATGGGACAACTATGGAATTTTAGAACCGAATAAATCCAAAATATAATATTACGGAGGTAAGGGGCTGTATTGGCAAGATTAGCCAGCATAAGAGCCACTCAATTTCTTGAGTGGTTTTTTTAAAAATTAAGAACGAGATCTGGCTTTCAATGCATCTGTTGGTTTAGGTACAAAATGACCTTTTCCGCCAGCTCTATCGTCATCAAATGTTACCGGGATATCATCGTTAAGAGTTCGTTCCTCCCAGGTAAGATGCTGGGTTCCGTCATCTCTTTTAACCATCGTAATGCAATCCTCAACAGGGCAGACCAGAGAGCATAGATTACAACCCACACAATTTTCTTCTATAATGTTGGGTATTCTGTTACCAGGTTCACCAGATAATGATATGGCTTGATGGGCACCATCCTCACAAGAAATATAGCATAATTCACACCCGATACATTTGTCGGCATCAATTTCAGCTATGACCTTATGTTTCAAATTTAGATGTTTCCATTCGGTTACGTTTGGTAATGCTTTACCTGCAAAGTCATAAATAGTTTTATAATTTTTCTCTTCCATAAACTGTCGTAAACCTGCTTCCATTTCACGAACAATCCCAAAGCCATAATGCATAACCGCTGTACATACTTGTACAGAGGTTGCACCAAGTAAAATAAATTCTACCACATCACGCCAGGTCTCAATCCCACCAATACCAGAAATAGGTACTTTACCAATTTCGGGATGTTGCGCCAAATCTTTAACCATATGCATTGCGATTGGTTTTACTGCTGGTCCGCAATATCCTCCGTTGGTTCCTTTGCCATCAACTTCTGGAAGTGGGGCATAGGTATCCAAATCTATACCCACGATACTTTTTACCGTGTTTATTAATGAAATAGAATCTGTTCCTCCTTGCACAGCTGCCAATCCAGGATCAGTAATATGAGAGATGTTAGGCGAAAGTTTAGTAATAACAGGGGTTTTTGCAACATCTTTAACCCATTCTACAATGGTTTTTAAAACTTCTGGTTCCTGACCAACGGCAGAGCCCATTCCTCGTTCACACATACCATGAGGGCATCCAAAATTAAGCTCAATACCATCTGCACCGGCGTTTTCAACATCTTTTATAATCTGTTTCCATTCAGCTCTACTCTCGACCATCAATGAAGCAATCACGGCATGATCCGGGAAATATTTTTTAACCTCTTCAATTTCCCTAAGGTTATCGGCCAGGGGCCTATCTGTGATCAATTCTATATTATTAAAACCCATCATCCGGGTGTTTCTGTAATTTACAGAACCATAACGACTAGATACATTTACAACGGGAACGCCTAGTGTTTTCCATACGGCGCCTCCCCAGCCCGCTTCAAAGGCTTTCATGATCTGATATCCAGAATTGGTAGGCGGGGCAGAAGCTAACCAAAATGGGTTTGGAGCTTTGATACCTGCAAAATTTATTGATAAATCTATCATGTCGTTTGTGTTTGATCTAAATTATTTAGTTAACCATTGATGTATGCCTTGTGCGGCCATCTTTCCATCATAAGCTGCATTTACAACTTCAGCACCACCATTAATGGCATCGCCACCGGCAAAATATATTGGATTTGAAGTTTGAAAGGTTACCTCATTTACTTTTATTCTTGTTTTAGAATCTATTCCTAAATTATCAATAAGCTCATATAGACTTCCAAGTTTAGCTTGACCGGTTGCTTTAATGACCATATCACATTTAACAATAAACACATTGTTTTTTTTGGTATGTAGTTTCCCATCGATCATTTCTGTTTTAGCAAATTTCACACCTTCTACTTTTTTATTTCCTACAATTGCAATTGGTGTAACATTAAATAAGCTATCTACTCCTGCGCTAATTGCTAAATCATATTCAAAGCTATAGGCGCCCATGTCTTCTTTTGACTTTCTATAAGCTAACACCGTTTTCCTGGCACCCATTCTAGCGGATTCTGAAGCAGCATCCATAGCTGTATTCCCTCCGCCAATAACTACTACTTTGTTGGGTACTTTTATCTGGTGATGTTTCAAGCGTAATTCTTCAATAAATTCTACAGCACCAATTACATTTTCTTTGTCTTCACCTTCCATATTAAGTGTCGCAGTTTCCCCTAAACCAACACCAAGAAAAATAGCATCATAATCAGATTCTAGATCCTTCAACTGTTTTTTTGAAGTAATTGCACTATTATATTTTATATTGAATCCAAGTTGCTTCTGCAAATACGTAATCTCTTCTATAACCTCTTTGTTGGTAATTTTATAAGGGGCGACACCATGCAGAACAAGACCAGTCGGTTTTTCTTTGGCTTCAAATATATCAACATCATATCCTATTGTTCTTAATTCACATGCGCAAGCAATTCCTGCAGGGCCAGATCCGATAATAGCGATTCGTTTGCCATTTGGTGCACCGACCTTAAAGATTTCTTTATCAGAATTTATAGTTTTACTGGTGGCAAAATTTTGTAATCTCCCGATCTGAATAGGAGGCACATCCTGATGATTATAAACACAGGCTCCTTCACATAAAACACCAGTAGGGCAGACCACTCCACATGCATTTCCTAACCAATTGGCATCAAAAATAGTTTTTGCAGAACCCGTTACATTGTCAGTATGAATTTGCTTAATAAATAACGGAATATCGATATGTGTAGGACAGGCTTGTATGCAAGGAGCGTCATAACAAAATAAACATCTAGAGCTTTCATAAAAAGCTTCAGTATCATTCATCAATGGTTTTTTCTGCTTGAAATTCTTCTCAAATTCAGCTTCTGATTCTGGTCTTTTGTATTCTGCCATTCTTTACTAATGTTTTGAAGGTTGGTATCTGAACGTGATTTAAAGCTCTGTTAACTTACTATACGTTTCGGGTCGTCTATCTCTATAAAACTGCCAGGTAGATCGCACTTCATCAATGAGATCCAGATCAAATTCTGCCACTAACAATTCATCATCATCACGAGAAGCCTCTGCAAATATTTGACCTCGTGGATCTACAAAATAGGATTGGCCATAGAACTTTCCTAGATTCCAGGGCTTTTCTTCTCCAACTCTATTGATACAACCCATGAAATACCCATTAGCTGCGGCATGAGCTGGTTGTTCTAACTTCCATAAGTATTCACTTAATCCAGCTACCGTTGCAGAAGGGTTATATACAATTTCTGCTCCGTTTAAACCCAGTACTCTCGCGCCGTCTGGGAAATGCCGGTCATAACAAATGTAAACACCCACTTTTGCATATTTTGTTTCAAAAACAGGGTATCCCATGTTTCCTGGCTTAAAAAAGAATTTTTCCCAAAAACCAGTCGTATGTGGGATATGATTTTTTCTGTATTTTCCTAAATAAGTGCCATCAGCATCAATTACAGCGGCAGTATTGTAAAATATTCCGGCTTGTTCTTTTTCGTAAACAGGAACAATAATAACCATATTATACTTTTTGGCTAATACCTGCATTTTTTCTGTTGTGGGACCGGGAACAGACTCTGCTGACGCATACCATTTCTTATCTTGTCCTGGGCAAAAATATGGGGTGTTAAATATCTCCTGAAGGCATAAAATTTGAACCCCTTGTTTTCCAGCATCTTCAATATAGGGTATATGTTTATCATACATGGCCTGCATGATTTCTTTTATACTTCCTTCTCCTTCTGTCATAGGAAGGCTCATTTGTATCAATCCTGATTTTACGATTCTTGGCATAGTATTGTTATTACTTTAAATTATTTTTGAAGTTTTACCTCTTTTAATAAATTTTCCGAACCCGGGTTTTAATAAACAGGCTTCGTTTTCAATAGCTATTTGTCCGCGCAGAATCACGGTTTCTGTTTTTCCAGTTACCTTCTGGCCTTCATAGGCAGAATAATCACAATTCATGTGATGCGTTTTTACAGAAATGGTATGCTCTTTTTTGGGATCAAACACTACAATATCTGCATCGCTGCCAATAGCAATTGTACCTTTTTGTGGATACATTCCAAAAATCTTAGCAGCATTAGTCGAGCTTACCTCTACAAATTTTGTAAGCGATATTTTACCGTTATGAACGCCTTCAGAATATAATAATTCTATGCGGTGTTCTATGGCTGGATGTCCATTCGGGATTTTCGAAAAGTCATCTTTCCCCATCTTTTTTTGCTCCCACATAAACGGACAATGATCGGTTCCTACTACTTGAACTAATCCTTGATTAATTCCGGACCACAAGGCTTCCTGATCTTTCTTTTCTCGTAGCGGTGGACTCATTACCCATTTGGCACCATCAAAATCCTTTTCATACAAGGAAGCATCCAACATTAAATATTGTGTGCACGTTTCTACAAATACTTTTTGATTGCGTTTGGTAGCGTTACGCACAGTGTTTAGTGCCCCTTCACAGGTCATATGTACAATATAACCTGGGCAGCCGGTATAATGAAGCATATCTGTAAATCTTGCAGAGGCTTCGGCTTCGGTTACTTCGGGTTGAGATAAATAATGATATAAAGGAGATAGATTTCCCTTGGCGCGATTTTTTGCAATCAATGAATCAATCATATCACCGTTAGTAGCATGAACAGTAACCAAGCCGCCATTTTTCTTAACTACTTTCATGAGTTGAACCATTTGTCCGTCATCAATCATCAAAGCTCCTTTGTATGCCATAAATGTTTTAAAAGAAGAAATCCCTTCATCCTCTATCATTTGTACAACTTCTTTGGCAGTAGTATCATTAAAATCTGTCACTGCCATGTGGTATGAATAATCACCAATTGCTTTTCCTTCTGACTTTTTTTGCCAGGTTTTTAACGCATTATGTAGTGTATCTCCCTGGGTTTGTAGAATGAAGTCTATTACCATGGTGGTACCTCCATGCAAAGCAGCTCTGGTTCCGGTTTCATAATCATCACTAGAATACGTTCCCATAAAAGGCATGTCTAGGTGCACATGAGGATCTATTCCTCCCGGAAAAACTAATTTACCAGTGGCATCAATAATTTTATCTGCTTTGTATGTCAAGTTTTTACCTATTGCAGTGATTTTTTCTTCTTCAATGTAAAGATCCGCGAGATAGGTTTCTGCAGCAGTTACAATACGACCGTTTTGTATTAAAATTGACATGTTTTTGATTGTGTGAATTTAAACGTATTTAACTCTGAGCTAAAAACATCTTGTTGATAGTTAAGAACAACAAGTTTAGAAGAGTCTATTCTCTAAATTTACAATTTTTTTCAATCACTATTACTTGTATTTGACTCATTTTCTGGTTTTTGTCCAGAGGTAACTATACTTACAAGTATTCCTATAATGATTGATAAGAGGAACGAAGGACCAAGCTCACCAAGCTTTTCGAAATAAATTCCGATCGTATCTAACGAGGTTGCTCCAAATTTAAAAAGGGGTACACATAAAAAACCGGTTATCATTGAAGCAATGGCTCCTTTCTCTGAAAACCTGTTCCAAAAAATTGATAAAATAATAGTAGGACAAAATGTAGCTGCTATTCCGGACCAACCGAAAATCACGAACCAAAAAATAGTTCTTTCGGGTGTTGTTATTGCAACAACCATAGCAATGATGAGTGCAAATAATGCTAGCCCAACAGTTATAATTCTCGAAATTTTGGCGAGTTCTTTTTCGGATTTATTGGGTTTAAAAATTTGTTGGTAGAAGTCTCTTGATATGGCACTGGATGCAACTACCAAAAGAGAATCGATAGTAGACATAATTGCTGATAATACTGCCGCAATATATATGCCTATTAAGGTGAGCGGCATTATTCTTTCTACAAGCATGGGTAGTACGTTTTGTGCTCCATTTCCTAAAATCCCTTCGGGATCCGCATCTATGGATGTTAACAAGTATCTCCCAAATATTCCGATAAGCACTGCACAAGAATCTGTGAGTATGGTAAAAGTAATAGCTACCCAACGTCCTTTTTTAATTTCAGAAGTATCCTTAATCGACATAAACCGAACAAATAATTGAGGTGAGCCCATAAACCCCAACCCTATAAATGCAAACCCTAGGATTGTAAAGAGATTTACTGTGTTAAACCCACCCGGCCCCCAAATGTTTAGGAAAAAAGGATCCAGTTTTGTTAATTCAGTAGAAATTGAAACATCTGAACTAATAGAAAAATAGGCAACAATTGGTAAAAATACCAATCCCAATAACATAATTAACCCTTGAAACAAATCAGACCAGGCTACGGCAACAAAACCTCCTGAAAAAATATAGGCCAAAACAATAAAGAAACCCACAATGGCGCCTGTAAAATAATTCCATCCTAAAAATGATTCAAATGCAGAACCTGTTGCATCAATTTGCGCACTTACATAAATAACAACAAATAACGAAAGCGCAGTTGCTGCTACAATTCGTAAGGTATATGTAGTCGATTTGAATCGACTTACCAGATAATCCGGAATAGTAATAGAATTGTATTTATCAGATAATATTTTGAATTTTTTGGCCATTAAAAACCAGGAAAAAGCTACTCCTAATACTTCACCCAAAACAACCCAAAAAGCAGAAACACCAACCATGGCTCCTAGTCCGGTAAGTCCCAATAGTAGCCATGCAGATTCTCCTGTAGCTCTGGCAGAAAATGCAACTACCCAAAATCCTAGTTTTTTTCCTCCTACATAATAATCTTTTGTGTCTTTTATGCGCTTAGAGGCAAAATATCCTATTAAAAACAGGATTGAGAAATAGAGAAATAATATGACGTATTTCGTAATCAAAAATTAAATATTTTTTTTCTTCATTAGGAAATAATACAAAACAAATGAGATTATAAATCCTGTAAACCAAGATAATGAGTACAAGAATTCAATTTGCGGTACCCAATATCCGATAAGGGCTAAAAACACACCAACAAACAGGGCAATCATAGCTGCTTTATTAAAACCTGATTTCCCGTAGGAATAAATACCTTCTTCTTTATATAATTCGGCTAACTCCATTTTCTTTTTTCGTACCAGATAATAATCAGCAATTAGAATCCCTAAAACAGGGCCCAATAAACCGCTTACAAAAATTAAAAATCCAGAAATTTCATTGAGCAGCCACCATGGCGCAATTAAAATCCCGATAATCCCCGTAATTATACCACCTACTCTGAAACTTATCTTTTTGGGCCATAGGTTCGAAAAGGCATTCGAAGGCGCAATAACATTTGCCGCAATATTTGTGCTTAGAGTTGCGATGAGCATAAAAATTTGCGAAATTATTACAACGGTGGGGTTTTTAAATTTAGAAATAAGGGTTACGGGGTCCCAAGGCGCATCATCAGCGATTAATATATCTTTAAAATTAATTATGGCGGCGCAAGTCACGAATATTCCCACAAAGGAATAGAGCATCATTGTTGCAGGAAGACCCACAAACTGACCAACAACCTGATCTTTTTGGGTTGAGGCAAAACGGGTTATATCTGCTATACTTATGGACATGGTTGCCCAAAATCCAACCATTGCGGTCAGCCAAAGGAGATAGCTCCATAATTTACTTCCAGTTTTGTTAGTGTTTGAAGAAATAATATTAGCTGTTACTATGCTAGATAATACAGGAGCACTGCTTTCTGTATTCCTAAATTGAAATTGTACTTTTTCTTGACCAGAAGTAATATTCTGAATCCTCTCTTTGTCAATGATAGTTATAGGTTGTTCTGTGAAAGCTACCCAACCACTTTTTTCATCAGAAATGATATTGTATTCAGTAACCTTTAGATTTCCTTCTTTATCTTTTAGAGATTTTAAATTGAGATATAATGTATTATCCTTTTCGGTAATGGTTGCAGCTGTGTTTTCTAATTGCTGACTTTGGTCGAGTACAATTGAAACTCCACCGGCCTCAGCATAACTCCAATAAATTAACACTAGCCCTATGAGGACTAGAATAGGTGCAGAATAGGTTTCTAACCATTTTATACTCTCTGTTCCTTTCCAAATAAAATAGATATTAATAAACCAGAAGATCCCGAATCCAACAAATTTCCCAACAGATAAGCCAAGTTCACCTTGTGTTCCCATAATTGCATGAAAAATAGCATATATAGCCAGTCCACCGATCCATGTTTGTACCCCGAACCATCCACAGGCAATAACACCTCTTGCTACCGAAGCCAGATGCACACCTTTGGTACCAAAAGCTGCACGACCAATGACGGGAAATGGAATACCATATTTTACCCCGGCATGTCCGTTAAGAACCATTGGTATGGTAATAATTAAGTTTGCTAATCCTATAATTATAAGCGCTTCATACCAGTTTAACCCCGTCTTGATCATATAAGAAGCTAGTAAATAAGTTGGTATACAAACAGCCATACCTACCCAGATAGCTGCTAAATGCCATTTGCTCCATGTTCTATTTTTGGGAGGAACGGGTGCTAGATCTTCGCTATATAGAGGGGAATGTGAAACATCTTCTTGTAATTCAACTATATCCTTATTCATATATTAATTACAATATTGATCAGCAATCGCAATTGCTTGTGAAACAATTTCTAATCCTTCATCAACTTCTTCTTTACTAATATTTAGAGGTGGCGCAATAAAAATCCAATTCCATCTTACAAAGGTGAACATGCCCAACTCTCGGATTTTTGCGGCCATCTTATTTGTTATTTCCATTTCATTGGGTTTTGCATTCCAAGGTGTAATAGCTTCTTTAGTTTTTCGATTTTTAACCAACTCGATACAACCAAGTAATCCTGTATTTCTAAAATCTCCGATGGATGGATGTTTCTTTTTTAGTTTTTCGATTTCGGATTCAATATAAGTGCCCATTTTGGCAGCTCTATCCACCAATTGTTCTTCTTCAATGATTCGTATGTTTTCTAATGCCGCAGCACATAAGGTGGGGTGTGCAGAATATGTTAATCCAATGACCATTGAGTGATCGTTAAAATAATTAGCTATCGTATCTGTAACCACGGTTCCTCCTAATGGTAAATAGCCAGATGTAAGACCTTTTGCCAAACACATAATATCCGGAGTAACATCATGATGGTCTATCCCAAACATTTTTCCTGTTCTTCCGAAACCACTCATCACTTCATCAACAATCAATAATATACCAAATCGATCGCATATGTCTCGCACTTTCTTTAAGTACATAGGAGGGTATTTTATACATCCTGAGGAACCTGACTCTCCTTCAAAAAGTATGGCAGCAATACTTTCTGGATTTTGGAATTTAATGACTCGTTCTAAATGAGCCAAAGCGAGTTCTCCGCATTCTTTAATTGATGAAGAATTCCAAGGGCATCGATATGCATACGGATTTTCTACATGAACCACATTGGGCATTGCTTGGTTATCTATCGGAAACCTTCTTGGATCTCCTCCCGCAGACATGGCACCATATGTTGCACCATGGTAAGCTCTGTAGTGTGTAATGATTTTATGACGCCCGGTATACATTCTGGCTAATTTTATACTGTTTTCTATGGCTTCGGCTCCACCAAGTGTAAAGAATGTTTTGGTAAGATTACCAGGTGTTATTTCGGCTATTTTCTTACCTAACTTTCCACGTACATCTGTAGCCATCCCAGGGTATACATAACTAACTTCTTTCATCTGCTTTGTAACAGCATCGGTTATGCGTTGATCACCATGACCAATGTTTACATTCATTAATTGAGACGAGAAGTCCAGATATTTTTTACCATCTCTGTCATAGAAATAGGAACCCTTGGCATGTGATGCGTTTATGGGGTTTAAATTCCCCTGCTTGGCCCAAGAAAATAATGTGTATTCAAGATTGTTTTTTACAATTTGCTGGTCGCTCATTCAGATAGTTTAAATTTTAGAGAAAAGGATTTGTATGTTTCTTGGAACTACTAATTTGACTATGAAGCTAGCTCATCCAATTAGTACGAGCTTCAGGATTCCATTTGATCGTAGTTTTTTTGTTTTGGGTCCAGAACTCAATAGAGCTTCTGCCTGTGATATCACCTACTCCAAATTTTGATTCATTCCACCCCCCAAAAGAAAAAGGTTCTCTAGGTACAGGAACACCAATATTAACTCCTATCATCCCGGCACTGGCACGTTCCATCACTTGCTTAGCTAATCCACCACTTTGAGTAAATACTGCAGCGGCGTTACCATAATTTGATCCGTTTTCAATTTCGATGGCTTCATCAAGATCTTTAGCTCTAATAATTGAAATCACAGGCCCAAAAATTTCTTCTCGTGCAACAGACATATCGGTGGTTACATGATCAATAATTGTAGGGCCAACATAATAGCCTCCTTCTTTACCCTTAACAGTAGCGTTTCTGCCATCTACCAAAATCGTAGCGCCATCAGCTTCAGCTTCGGCAATATATCCTTCAATACGCTTTTTAGCTTCTGCACTGATTACTGATCCCAAACTCTCTCCGGGAATAATATTTTTAGCTTCTGCTACCATTTTATCAATAATATGTTGCACTTTATCTACACCTACCATTACAGAGGCCGCCATACAACGTTGACCAGCACAACCAGCCATGGATGCCACTACGTTAGAAGCAGTCATTTCTGGGTTGGCATCTGGAAAAACCAACAAGTGATTTTTTGCTCCGCCCAAAGCGACGCAGCGTTTTAGATTAGAAGTTGCTCTTTTATATACGATTTTGGCCACTTTGGTTGACCCTACAAAAGACACAGCTTCAATATCTCGGTGATCACAAATAGCATCTACGACTTCCTTTCCTCCGTTTATAATATTAAAAACACCATCTGGTAGTCCGGCCTCTTTTAACAACTCTGCCATACGTACAGTGCTTAAAGGGACCAACTCTGATGGTTTCATAACCATAGTGTTACCAAGTACCAATGCATTTGGGATTGTCCAATTTGGTACCATATTTGGAAAATTAAATGGAGTGATGGATGCAACAACACCAAGTGGTTTACGCTCTATTCTACATTCTACGCCTTTACTTACTTCTTGAACTTCGTTTACAATAATTTGCGGTATAGATACTGCAAACTCACATAGTTCCATGCTTTTTTCAACTTCAGCTTTGGCCTCCCCGTAGGTCTTTCCGTTTTCAAGGCGCACTAGATTGGTTAATTCATCTATGTTTTTCTCTAATAGCGTTCTGTATCGGAAAAAGATTTGAACACGCTCTTTAAAGGTCATAGAAGACCAGGAGGGAAATGCCTTTTTTGCTGCTTGTACGGCTTTATCAACATCCTGACCCGTCGACAATGGTAGTGTAGAGATAACGCTCCCATCTAACGGACTTATAATATCCATTGAATTTTGACCATTTCTGTCGAACTGACCATCTATATAATTTCTCACTTTGGGTTGTTTGGCAATTGTTTCCATAAGACAAATGGTATAATGCGTTGATATATGTTTAAGAAAATAGGATTTGATGATGGTACATCAGTTTTTTAAACCCCCTTTAAAACATAAATTTAATCTTTATTTGTATAATTATCATACAATTAGAGTTAAAAAGAAGCTCTTTTAGATAAATAACGGCTTTCATCATTGACCTCATTTTGTTCATATTTTGGAATTTGTTCTAAAAGAAATTTAGGTTGTAAACTGAGTTACGTTAATTATTTCAAAAATGATATTAATTTTTAATTCAAAAGCATACTTTTAATTATGTTGAAAATTCTTTTGTCATGAAAATCAATCGTATAATATCTGTTTTCTTTTTAATTTTCGCAACAACAACGTACTCACAAGGTCTTAAAAATGCGATACAGAAAAGTCATCAAGAAATCCCATTTATTATAACAACCCCAGATGGATATTCTAAGGAAAATACGTATCCTACTATAATTTTTCTTCATGGGGGAGACCGATCAAATACCAAACATCATCCAACAAAATATGTTGCCAAAGCGGGATTGGATTTTCCGTTTATTGTAATCGCCCCATCTTGCACTTCGGGTTGTTCATGGTCGAGTGTAGATTTGAAAGGAATACTAAGCCAAGCCTCAGAAGAGGTTTCTGTTGATCAAAATAAAGTTTATTTGGTTGGATATAGTATGGGAGGTGCTGGAACTTGGGCGAATCTAAAAAAGATAAATACGTTACTTGCTGCCGCTACTCCTTTGGCACCAGCGGGAGGCTCGGCTTCAGGATTGTGCAAAGTAAAAGATGTACCCATACGTGTTTATCATGGTACAGCAGATTATGGTTATGAAAATAGCCAAAAAATGATCAAAAAACTTAAAGATTGTGGGGCTGCAACTGCTGAATTAATATCCCTTAAAGGTAAAGGTCATGGAATATGGCCGGGTATTTTGTCTGATGCATCTTTTTATGAATGGCTTCTGGGGCATTCAAAAAAATAATAGTGTTTTTGCTTGACTTTATCTCAGGGTGTAACATTCTACAAACTTTCTTATCTATTTAATAAAGTAGTATAATGAAAACACTATCGAACCAATCTTTTTTTAGACTATTTAATATATTTTTGATTATTACAAGTTTAACTTTTATAACTACCTGGCTTCCTTTTCTACGTTCAATATTTGATGGTGAATCTTACAAATGGGGGGCGGATTTTTTTGGAGTATTGTTTCAAGGAAAGGGAATCTCTGGCGATTTCTATTATATCATTATAAATTTTGCAATTGGACTTGTATTGTTATATTCTTTTTATTGGATTAAAAATAGAAAAATCTTTTACTTCCTTTCGGTTATTTGGTTTGGGAGCATGATTGGGAATAGTTTGTTTCAAGTTTTTTATGGGAAAGGTTATATGTTCCATGGAGACACCTTAGGGATACATCTTGATTTGTCATATATTATTGTTCCTTTAATGCTTTTTCTTGGGGCTTTTGTTACATACATAATTATTCAGGACAGTAGAAACCCTTTTAAAGCGACATGGAGTAAAAAAAATAAATTTTGGGTACTAATATTATTGATTCCAATACCTATTCAAGCTGTACTTCTATATTTTGGAGAACCGCATAGTACAACCGATCAGATAGGAGTGATCATTGCAATATTACAGATCATATTTTTGCACAATGCTCTAAAAGGATATGAAGTAGAAAAATTTGATTTAAAAAAGATCGTATAGTACCTATTGACAAATGAGGTCTAAAATTTTATTCTAGAGTGACCCTGGTAGCACTTTTCGCAGCCTTATAAATAGCTTCAACAATTCTAATATCTTTCATACCTTCTTCACCAGGAACCAAAACAGGTTTATTGTTTATAATAGCCAGTGCATCATCATCCATTTGTTTGGACTGCTGGTTTTGGATTCTCTGATTTAACAGGGTCCCATCACTTGTTTTACCATTAATCCCACCGTATGCTTGAAAAGGATTCAAACCATACCATCCTTTTTCGCAATCCACATGCAGGTCGTTCATCCCTCTGCCAAAAGTAGTTTTGCAATTAGCAATTGTTCCTGATGGGAATTGCAACATAAAACTCGTAGTCTCATCAACTTCGGTATAGATTTTTGGCCTTTTAGTTGTATGACTGGCTTTTAGAACAGCCATGGGTTCTTCTCCAGTTACATATCGAGTTGCATTAAGGGGGTATACTCCCATATCATACATGGCACCTCCTCCCAGTGCTTTGTTTTGCTTCCAATGATCGGATCGAGAATCGTAATACCCAGCTTGGGCTGATACGGTTTTAATTTTTCCATAAGGTTTTGATGTAGCCCATTTAATAAGTTGTTGTGTGTTGGGTTCATGTTGCATTCTATATCCTATAGATAGCTTAACTTTATTTTTAGCACAGGCATCGATAATTGATTGACACTCTGCTACTGTTCTTGCCATGGGTTTTTCGCACCATACATGTTTACCCGTATTGGCAGCTTTTATGGCATATTTGGCATGTAAACCAGTAGGGAGTACAATATAGATAACATCAATATCTGGATTATTGGCAATGCGATCGATATTTTCATAATTATAAATATTCTTATCTGGGATACCGTATCGTTTTTGCCATTTAGGAATTTTCCAGGGGCTTCCGGTAACGATTCCAGAAAGACGACAATGTTTTGTAAGCTGCAAGGCAGGAGCCAAAAGATCTGTACTATAATAGCCTAATCCCACCAGGCAAACTCCTAGTTTTTTTTGAGCTGGACTTGAAAGTAGATTAGAATAAGGTAATAAACTATACCCTAAGAATAGACCAGTACTTTTTACAAAACTTCTTCGATTTAGTTTCATATCCTTCCAATTTGACTAACTAATTCAAAAGGTACGAGTTATTACCCTGAAATTGTGTTGTTACTTTGTTAAATGGAAAGAAGGATTTCTTAAATATCGATATACTGCGAAACGGTTCTCTCGCTCTGTACTTCACCAGTATGCTTGGTGCTTTGTTTTTCAAAAAGCAATACATGCACTTCTTCATTGTCTTTGGTAGACGGGCAGTGTTCTACACCTTTTGGAATAACAATGAGTTCACCTGGGTTTATGGTTACCGTTTTATCTCGAAATTTCATATACAACGTGCCTTTTACAACCTGAAACAATTCATCTTCATCATCATGTTTATGCCAGATGAAATCACCACATAATTTGGCAAGGTATATTTGATTGTCATCTACAGTAGCAATTCTATGTGGGTGCCACTGTTTGTTGAATTTTGATAATTTTTCTTTAATATTAATTGCTTCCATAATAAATACATCTATTGAAGAAACAAGGTACTTATTTCATCTGTGATGCGGGTTGGTCTTAACGTTTCTTTAGAAAGTAAGCACCACATGGTCTTTGCAGAAACTAATACTTTTTGAGTGGTAGTGTTTATAATTTTGGTGTGGCGTTCGCTTTTTACCCCTCTATGGTGATCGATCCATGTTTGCATCGTAATTTCATCATTTACAAAAGCAGGGTTATGATACTCAATATAGTGATTTAGCACAACCCAGACATAGGTATTTCTAATTGTATCATCGGTTTTAAATTCCCAATGTTTTTTGGCGATATCCTGAACCCATTGTAAGTATACAACATTGTTTACATGATCCATGTCATCTATTGCGGATTTTGGAACTGTAAAGTGATATTCAAATATTTCAGATTTCATTGTTCATCGATTATCTGATTAAAAGTAAAAAGAATTACTGATACATTATGTAGGATAAAACGCGTTAATCTAAATAATTACTTAAAAAGGTTAAAATCGTTCTTTACAAGTAAGATTAATTCTAAATTTAAGATCAGTAACCATTAAATATATTATATGAAAACGAATTTTTTAGGCATCGATGGTGCTACTGTACTTTCCAGAGAAAGTCAAAGTAAGATCAAAGGACAAGCAGGAGTAGATCTTTCACTATGTGGTTGTTCTTGTAGTGGATCAGTAACGGGTCCTGCATATTGTAGTTTTTATATTGCTTGTCCGCAAGTGTATAACTGCTAAGAACTAAAGGAACTTTATAATAATCGGGATGTGTTGATGTATCAATACTTCTCGATTTTTTTTGAAATAACAAAAAGAAGAGTACTGTTTAGAATCCTAAAATTACTTTGGCAATATAAAAGAATAGAAAAATTCCAAAGATATCATTGCTTGTGGTTATAAAAGGGCCCGTGGCGATTGCAGGGTCTATTCCTTTTTTATTAAGAATTATAGGAACAAAAGTGCCTACAAGGGCAGCAACTATGATTACAGAAATTAAAGCCAATGCAACGGTGAGATTAAATTTGGTATCATATTGCATGATCATTCCAAAAAGAACCAGTAACAGTGCCAATGCAATGCCATTAATAAGGCTTAACCCTAATTCTTTGACGAGTCGATTCCATAAACTTCCTTTTACATTATCATTGGCCAAACCTTGTACAATAATTGCAGAGGATTGAACGCCAACATTACCAGCCATCGCAGCGATAAGTGGAGTAAAGAAAAACAATACAGGAAATTTTTCCAGAGCTTCATGAAAACTACCCATAATAAATACACTTCCAAGCCCACCAAAAAGACCCAAAATTAACCAGGGTAAGCGCGCTCTTGTTAATTCCCATACATTATCATCTGCTTCTACATCTTGCGAAATACCAGCAGCCATTTGATAATCTTTTTCGGCTTCTTCTTTAATAAAATCTACCATATCATCAATAGTAACTCGACCAACTAATACTCCTTCATGATCAATCACTGGGATAGCCTCTAAATCGTATTTTTGCATAATACGTGCAACTTCTTCGCCTTCGGTGTCAACAGTAACATAGTCTACTTTTGGTATATATACTTCACTAATGCTTGTTTTTGTAGAAGCAGTAAGTAAATCTTTTAGGGACAATCTTCCTTTTAATTTTCCTTCTTTATCAACTACATAGATAGAATGTACCCTGGTTACATTTTCTGCTTGTCTACGCATTTCACGAACACATCCCGCTACGGTCCAGGTTTCTTTTACCATGACCAATTCTTTGGCCATCAAACCACCGGCAGTGTCCTCATCATACGCAAGTAATTCCTTAATGTCCTCGGCATGTTTTTCATCTTCGATTTCGGCGATTACTTTTTCGACAATTTCATCAGGAAGTTCTGCCACAACATCTGCCGCATCATCAGAATCCATTTCTTCTAACTCTTCGGCAATTTCTTTTGGAGAGAGTTTTTCAAGAATACGTTCACGAAAATCTTCTTCTAGCTCCATAAGAGCTTCAGAAGTTTTTTCACTATCTAATAATTTGATGATATAGGTAGCTTCTGATAAGCTAAGTTCACTAATGATTTCTGCAACATCGGCAAAGTGAATTTCTTCTAGCATTTCACGCAAACGAACATCACCTTCGATCTCGATGAGATGATGTACTTGTTCAATAAGTTGCGGAGTAACTTGAAACTGCATATGCTGATTATTTAGTGTTCTTGCGTGCAAACGCTCACAAAGATAACCAAAGAATTTAATTGGGCTTCATGGCTGTGTTAAATGAAGTTACCCTTGTAATTTTTCGATCAAAATGGTTAACTCAATAAACTGATCAACATCTAATTGCTCTGGGCGCTTGGATAAAATTTCTAATGCCTTTATTTCATCAGAAAGTTGAAAAGTTTTAAGACTATTTCTAAGGGTTTTACGGCGCTGTCCGAAAGCTGTTTTTACAACTCTAAAAAATAATCTTTCATCACAAGGAATTGAATAGTCCTTTTTTCGAATAAGCCTTAAAACACCACTATCTACTTTTGGAGGTGGATTAAAAACTTCGGGAGGAACGGTAAATAAATATTCGGTATCATAAAATGCCTTCGTGAGTACAGAAAGAATGCCATAGGCTTTGCTTCCGGATTGCTCACAAATACGTTGCGCTACCTCTTTCTGAAACATCCCTGTAAATTCTGGTATACGTTCCTTGTGTTCTAATGTTTTAAAAACAATTTGTGTAGAAATATTGTACGGGAAGTTACCTGTTATTGCAAATTGCTCATCGGGAAATAAGGTGTTTAAATCAAATTTCAGGAAATCTGCTTCCAGCACTTTAAAAGAAGTGTTTCTTCTTAAGACATCACTATGTTCTAACTGAAAATTAGTGTTCAGATATTCAATAGATTCATTATCCAAATCCATGGCAATCAGTTTTAGATCTTTGCCAAGAATATATTTGGTAAGAACACCCATTCCGGGGCCTATTTCGATCACATTTTTATATCCGTTTAGAGTCAATGTATCTCCAATTTTTTTGGCTACGTTTTCATCTTTTAGGAAATGTTGTCCTAGATGTTTTTTTGCTTTTACGGCTGTTTTTTCTAAAGAAGCATGATTTGACGTATACTTTTTATTTTTTTTGTGTTTAGCCATTTCTTTCGCTCACGATTTCTAATTCAGTTCTAAAGGCTACAAACTTGCCGGCAAAACGATTGCTTTCTGATCTAAGTCGATCAGCATCTTCATCATAATACTTTTGTAACGTTTGTTTGTTGCTTGTTGTATATTGAACAGAGTAGGTAACACCACCCATTTCTTCTTCGACCAACACTTTAGATAGTAAAGCTTTGCTAAACTTTCCTGTAGCTAACATATCTGGAATATGCTCTTCTTTCATCCAATTAAGCCATTCGTCGTGTACAGTTTCTTCAATATTTATAGTTACGTTATATATGTACATTTTGGTAAGTAGTGTTTATTTTGTTGTAAAGAGGCAAAGTTACAAAGAAGCAGAGAAGATCGGCTATATAATATAGAATTGATAGTCGATTTGAATCTTTTTTGATCTCAACTAATTTATTGCATCTCCACGCAGTGTTCTGTATTTTTTCCGAGCATCAACAAAGTAAATACTATCTGCATGGTTAAAGATTATTTTTTCATATAGTTCTTTAGCTTTTTCGGGTTCTCCTAATGCATTTACATATAGCTCTGCCAACCAATAATAAGCGTCATCTACTAAAATGTCGTAATTATAAAACTCGATAATTTTTAAGTAGTTTACTTTTGCTTTTTCGTATTGTTTTTCTTTTTCAAAAAGTTTAGCTTGACGTAAGAAAGTTTCATCTTCAATTTTTTCTCCCTTATGCTGTACAAGGATTTTTTCGTAGGTTGCGATGGCCTCTTCATTTTTATTCTGAAAAGCTAGCAAGTCAGCCCTAGCAAAAATTTTTAATGCTGTTTGAGTAGAGTCTTCTAAAGAGTTATCACTAATAATAAGACTCAGTTCCATTGCATCATTGGCGATTAATTGCGAAGTAGAAGATTTTAATACATCAAGTTGGGTTTGTGCCCATGCAAAGTCACCTTTATAATAGCTTGTTTTTGCAACTTTAAATCTTGCGTCTTGAGCTAAGAAATTATTTTTTAGTGCATTTTGAACCTGCGTATAATAGATCAAAGCTTGATTAAACTTTTGATCTAGAACCAAAATATCGGCAATTTTCATTTTAATTCTTGATGATTGAAATCTAGAAAGACGTTCTCTAGAAACAAGATCTTTTAAGAAACCAATGGCTTCTTGTTTTTTATCTTGATTGAATGCTAAAAAATGAGCATAATCAATTTGTAAGCCAATAGTTTCGCGTGACTTCCCGTATTCTTCGAATACCTTGTTATACTGTTCTACGATATTTTTATATTCTCTTTTGGCAGCATTATCCACTTTAGCTTTTAGAATAATTTTATGCGCTGTAAGTTTCATATCTTTTGATGCTGAGGTCTCAAGAATATAATCAAGAATTTCGGTAGCCGATTTAATATCTTTTTCAGAAATGGCTATTCTTGCAAGATCAATAATACCCTGCGGACCTTCATCATTACGTTTATAAATTGCTTTTTCGTGAACAAAAGCCTTTTTAAATTGTTTTTGTTGAACAAAAAGCCAGCTTAACATTTCGTTATAAAGGATATCCGGATTTTGTTGTAGTCTTTTTATCAATAGTTTTTTGAAAATAACATTGGCTTCATTTGTTGGGTCATCTAATATGTAATCACTAAAATTTCGCTGTACAATGTTAATATAGTTAGGTTGCATTTGTAATAATGACAAATAACTATCAAACATTTTTTCCAATTTCCCCTGTTCTCCATAGATTTTAGCCAATTGTACATTAAAGTTGGCTCTTGGGTTATCTTTCATCCCCTTTTCATAAATCAATGCAGCTTGATCCAGAAGGCTGTATTTTTCAAAAGTTTGAGCTAATGAATAGGCATGATTAGCATCATTATTTTTATAAGTTTCTACTGCTTTATCGTAATAGCCTTTAGCTTCATCTGATCTTCCTTGAACATCATAGTGATGGCCTAATTCTACTAGAAGTTGTGCGTTATTAGGAACCCGTTCTATTCTCTTTTTCAGAATTTTTTCTGCTTTATCAAACTGCTCCAGTTGCTGATGAGATTCTACCAATCCAAGTAAGTAATTTATACGACCAGGATTTTTTGTGTAAAGTTTTTGATAAATAGATAATGCTTTTTCATATTGCCCTTGTTGCATATAGTTTTTTGCTAACTGCTCCGACTGCGCAAATGTCGAAAAAGTAAGGAATAAGGTGATATAAAAAAAGATAAGGCGCATTTTGCAAGTTTTTTTGTAAATATAGCAAAATGCGCCTTAGTTGTATGTTATGGATACCTTAATCTATATATTCGAACCCACAATAAGGAACTAATACATCTGGTATTTTTATACCCTTTGGCGTTTGATAATTCTCTAAAATACCAGCAAGAACTCTTGGTAACGCCAATGAACTCCCATTTAGCGTATGTGCAAGTTGATTTTTGCCATTTGTATCCTTGAAACGTAGTTTTAGACGATTGGCCTGGTAAGACTCAAAATTTGATACCGAACTAATCTCTAACCAACGATCTTGTGCTGTAGAGAATACTTCAAAATCATAGGTTAGGGCAGAGGTAAATCCAATATCACCTCCACAAAGACGTAAAATACGATAAGGTAATTTTAATTCGTTAAGAATACCCTTTACATGTTCTACCATCCCATCAAGTGCCTTATACGAGTTTTCAGGTTTTTCAATACGAACAATTTCTACTTTGTCGAATTGGTGTAAACGATTTAATCCACGTACATGTGCACCGTAAGAACCAGCTTCTCTTCTAAAACATGGTGTGTACCCAGTACAACAAATTGGTAATTCATTTGCAGTGATTAACTCATCTCTAAACATGTTGGTTACAGGCACTTCTGCTGTTGGGATAAGGTATAAATCATCACCTGTAACATGATACATTTGTCCTTCTTTATCGGGCAATTGTCCGGTTCCATAACCAGAAGTTTCGTTTACCAAATGTGGTACTTGGTATTCTTTATAGCCGGCACCAGTATTTTTATCAAGAAAATAATTAATCAATGCACGTTGTAGTCTGGCACCTTTGCCTTTATAAACAGGGAAACCAGCACCAGTAATTTTTACCCCTAATTCAAAATCAATGATATCATATTTTTTGGCAAGCTCCCAATGCGGCAATGCACCTTCTTCAAGCTTTGGTATTTCTCCTTCTTTAAAAACCTCTTCATTATCTTCATCACTTTGACCATTGGGTACAGAATCATGCGGAATATTGGGTATCGTGTAAAGAAGTTCAATCAATTCTTTCTGCAGATCGGTAAGTGTTACAGATAACTCTTTAGAACTTTCCTTAAGTTGGGCAGTTTTTTCTTTAAGCAAATTCGCTTTTTGTTGCTCTCCGTTTTTGAAAAGCATCCCAATTTCTTTTGAAAACTTATTAGAATCAGCCAGTATGTTATCTAATTTTGCTTGCGTTGCACGACGATCCTCATCTAGAGCAATCACTTTATCCAATACAGGAGCCGCGTCAAAATTACGTTTTGCCAGCGCTTTAATATACTCCTCTTTATTTGCTATGATTTGTGGTACTAGTAACATGATGTCTTTTTTGGGCGATTACCGGGCTATTCATTATATCTTTTTTATACTCGTACACTGAGCTTGTCGAAGTGTACGAGTATAAAAAAGTATGTCATTACTATCCCTATCGCAATGAAGGAGCAAATTTAAATAAAAGCTTGGTTTTTGAAAGCGTAATTGGGTGAGATAATTTATAAATACAGAAAACTTTAAGGCAAAACTTCGCTAATACCCTGCCAGAGCCCGCAGGAAGAACGCTACGGCGGAATATATACAGAGAGATATTACAATATCTATTCTATAGAAGTTGCCTTAGAATTAAGAGTTTCTTTTACGGATCGACTATCAAATAAAAATTTTTCTCAGTTCCGAAAAATGAAACTGGCAAGTTATAATATTGCAGTATAAAAAAAAATACAAACGCAGAAACATGAGGAAAACCGTAAAATTCAATAGTGTCAAAAACGCAATTTTTTGTGTTGTTGAGCTAGTATTTAAGACATCCTATCGAAAAGGGGAATTTCCCACTAATGGCAATCAAAAGAGATTTCATACGTTTGCCACCGGAAAAATTGAATCACTAATACACATACCATTATTATCTATGAATAAATTTATTTGTTCTCTAGCGTTTTTATGCTGTTTTTACTTGGGTTTTTCCCAAGTTGATGGCAATTCTTCTGGGTTTGACTACACTGCCGAGTTGTCGCGTGCAGTCACTATTCCTAACTCACCAGAAGCTCAAGCTTTTATAAAATATGGGGATGTTCCCTTAAATCAATACACAGGTACACCTAATATTTCGATCCCAATTTGTGAGATCAAGGGTAATAGCATAAGTATGCCTATAAGCATGACCTATGATGCCTCTGGTATCAAGGTAAACCAACTGGCCACCAATGTTGGTTTGGGTTGGAATCTAAATTATGGAGGTGTAGTCTCCCGACAGGTACTGGGATTACCCGATCAGGCCAATGGTACTTTTGCTAAAATCGCTGATCCGACAACCAGAAAGGGGCTTCATGCCGTTTACAAGAGTGCAAAAATGATTGCATATCCTACAGCAGAGGATTTATATTATGGTCATGCATTTTGGGAAAACCACAATATGAATAATATTGATACCCAGGCCGATATCTTTAATTTTAGTATCAATGGTCTGTCAGGAACTATTGCTATCAATTATGATGTTATTGAAAATGAAAAGTATCAGGTATTTTCTATTGATAATCCAGAGGTAAAAATTGATTATACCATGCATGGTAACCATATCACGAGTTGGACCATTACCGATACTAATGGGACGAGTTATGAATTTTCCAAACCCGAGTATACGCTCACTTCATATAGTAATCAGCAAAATGAATATGATGCAGAATATATCTCTAGTTGGTATATAACAAAGGTTCAAACCGCAAACGATGAAGATACAATTACCTATCATTATGGTAACGGGCAGTATTATCTAGAGGGACAACATATGCCGGTTGATATTATGTGGCAATATTATTTTCAACCTATTACAAACCTATTGAAGAAAGAAGAAATCAAGCAACATAAACAAACGGTTTATCAAATCCAGCAGTTTAATCCAACGGCAATTTTTTATAATGATCAATTAGTTGTAGGATTTAGCAGCGCCTTATCAAGAGAGGACTTACCAGGACAATCAGCCATAACCAATATCAATGTCTATAATACGATTGGGCAAGCTACCAAAAGTTTTACTTTTGATTACTCGTATTTTGTGTCAGAATATAATTCTGCACAGTACTTAATTGGAGATAAGCGCTTAAAACTTGATAAAATACGTGAGATTGAAGTGCTTCGTAGTTTAGGCGGTGGTTTGATTCCTGCCGGGACGACCCCAGACGAAAAGGTACATCGTTTTGATTATTATAATCCTACCGAGCTTCCTCCTAAAAGCTGTAATGCTATGGATTTATGGGGATACTATAATGGCGCATCGATACAGAATAATAATTTTGTTTTGGGTAATACCGATCGGTTTAATCAGCAATATGGTATTTTTTCTCAGGATTTCGAAGTCCATGGGGCTAACCGTAAGCCAAATGTATACTTTGCCAAAAATGGTACTTTGAAAAAGATTACGTATCCCACAGGAGGTTCAACCACCTTTTATTATGATGCGCATCGTGGTCCGGTAGAAGAAGATGTAACTCCCAATGTCGTAAAATATACTACCTCTGTGTTAGGAGGACATGATAATACGATTCAAAATACTAATGATCTTAATGATTGCCCAAATCTTGATGATATTCCTTATCTACACAATCTTCAAAATATAGCTAATGGTAAATTTGTGATCGATTCCTTAAATGCGACCAGGGATATTGTTTTTGATATGACATTTAATGATTATAACCCTGGAGATCAGATAAATACTGGGGAAGTTAAATTTGTCTGTATTTATAAATCTCAAATAGGCACCGGTCAATGTGAAACACGGCCTTGTCCTGATGGGGGGTTGCTACAAATAGAAGGATGTTCTCCAGACGTTGCCGGGGACAC
Source organism: uncultured Aquimarina sp. (assembly GCA_947496355.1). Classification (GTDB taxonomy): domain Bacteria; phylum Bacteroidota; class Bacteroidia; order Flavobacteriales; family Flavobacteriaceae; genus Aquimarina. Next base: position 6,762 of record CANMCO010000018.1, on the reverse strand, counting down.
CTATACTGTTTGTGATAACGGAGAAGCCCCCATGACCTATTGTGATATTATGACCAGTAATCCTAATAATAACCCCAAGATTGTTTATTTCAGTACGAATCCCGTTAGTGACTTCACTTTACAACTAGAAGAAGGAGATTATCGTATTTTATTGGTCAATGGAAACCCTGATACTTACCTAAATGTTGATTTTGATTTGCATCATGAAAATACAGCACCAAGAATTAACAGGGTTGGAGGGTTACGATTATATAAAACAGAAAGCAAACCATCAGAAACTTCTGACGACACACTAACCAAGTATTATTATTATAATAGACTACCAGAAGATAAAGAAATTACTCCAGATTTAGCGGGGAGTAGCTACAATTCATCTGGAGTGATTCATCAAAAACTGGTATTTTCTAAAATACAGATGCATGCTGGTAAATTCATAATAATTGGTGATGCTCATAATATAGAAGGCACCTTTATGCATAAGTTTTATAGTAGTAATTTGGCTCCTAAAACCAAATTTAATATTGCCTATACTAATGTTTCAGAAATACTATTCAATAATGATGAGTATCAAGGCCATACGACCTATACGTTTTATAATGATGATGATGGCGTAGTGAATCAACACCAACCTTACTTTTCACGTTATCATTTAAATGGAAAACTGAGAGCTACCACGCATTATAACAATCAAAAGCAACGGGTACGGCAAATCGCTCAAGAATACACACAACAAACCTTAAGTACTACTATGCCACATAATGGTGTCTTTATGATTCCCGGAAGCGTTCTTGAACGTGTATGTATTAAAAAGGTAGATGATGGTGCAAATTTTAGTACAAGTTTGGTTGTTCCTCGAAGTTTTGGTGGAGGGTATTGTGGTGGAGCGGGTCCATTAGGTTCTGCTACTAAGTTTTTTGCACATAAGTATCGTATAAAACCCAGATGGACCCGTTTAGAGAGTCAAACGGATAAGCAATTTTTTGGGGATCAGGTAGTTGAAAAGACGACGAATTACTTTTATGACAATACCACGCATAAGCAAGTGACCAGAACTGAGACCACCAAGGGTACGGATGAGATGATCACTTCAAAAACGTATTACCCACAAGATGCAGGAGCACTTACTGATCTAAGTGCGACCAATGCCGATGCGATTGCTAAATTAAGTAACCAACACCGTATTGCAATTCCTATACAAACAGAAAGCTATCTAAAAAAGGGTACTACTACGAGTTTACTATCAAAAACCCGTACCCATTTTAAAGACTGGGGTGTTGTAAGGATTTATCCAGAAATGATTTCTACGCAAGATCCTACAGCTAGTGATTGGGAAGAGCGTATGCGCTATGTAGATTATGATGATCAAGGTCATCCTTTAGAAGTCACCCAGACCGATGGGAGCCCAAGCATTTTTATTTGGGGATATAATAATAGGTATCCAATTGCTAAAATCGCCAATGCTACCTATAATGGTATGCCGGCTGATTTAACTAACCTTATCGATCAGCTTAGGTTAGCATCCAATAGTGGAACTGTCGCCAACGAAGCAGAAATGCGTACTCTTATGGCCTCTATTCGTGACCATAATCATTTCAAAGATTCCCAAATAACGAGTTATACCTATGACCCACAAATTGGGGTGACTAGTATTACAGATCCCAGGGGAGAAACGATGTATTACCAGTACGATGGCTTTAACCGTTTAGAAACGGTTAAAGATGCAGAAGGAAACTTGGTTTCAGAAAACAAATACCACTACAAAAACTAATGACCACGATGAAAAATAAATATATCTATATATTGCTATGGGTACTGTGTATCCCTAGCTTAAGTTACAGTCAAGTCCCCCCAACACTTAATCCTTGTGGTAATGATGATGTCGGCAGTGCCTGGTATCGTGATGCCGATGGAGATGGGTATGGTACTTTTTTTAATCACAGATGTAGCACCTCTCGTCCTGCGGGTTATGTAGCCAGATATGGGGATTGTAATGATAACAACCCTTCTGTTAATCCCACTACAAAATGGTATCGCGATGCTGATAATGATGGGTATGGAAATAAGAACATTGTCAAGACCCAATGTACACGTCCTTCTGGGTATACGTATACAGGAGATGATTATGATGATAGCACTAGTTTGATTACTAATGTTGCTCCGCGTAATTTTTATCGTGATGCCGATGGGGATGGTTTCGGAAATCCAAGTATAAAGACGTATCGTAGCCATCGACCAAGTGGCTATGTTACTAATGCTAATGATTGTAATGATAGCAGTTCAGCGATCCACCCTAATACAGTTTGGTATAAGAATAGTGATGGCGATGGTTTTGCCAGTACGACCAGAAAACAATGTACAAATCCAGGTTCAGGCTATAGTTTAACAGTAAAACCTTTGGGCGATTGTAATGATAATAATGCAGCGATACATCCATTTACAGTTTGGTATAAGAATAGTGATGGTGATGGTTTTGCCAGTACGACCAAACAACAATGTACTAATCCTGGTTCAGGGTACAGTTTGACGGTAAAGCCATTGGGTGATTGTAATGATAATAATGGACTCATTCACCCTAATACAGTTTGGTATAAGAATAGTGATGGCGATGGTTTTGCCAGTACTACTAAAAAACAATGTACAAATCCTGGTTCTGGGTACAGTTTGGCAGTAAAACCTTTGGGCGATTGTAATGATAATAATGCCGCGATCCACCCTAATACAGTTTGGTATAAGAATAGTGATGGTGATGGTTTTGCTAGTACTACTAAAAAACAATGTACAAATCCTGGTTCAGGCTATAGTTTAACAGTAAAACCTTTAGGCGATTGTAATGATAATAATGCAGCGATCCACCCTAATACGATTTGGTATAAGAATAGTGATGGTGATGGTTTTGCCAGCACTACTAAAAAACAATGTACAAATCCTGGTTCAGGGTACAGTTTGACTGTAAAACCTTTAGGTGATTGTAACGATAATAATGCGGCGATCCACCCTAATACGATTTGGTACAAGAATAGTGATGGTGATGGATTTGCCAGCACTACCAAAAAACAATGTACTAATCCTGGTTCGGGGTATAGTTTGACAGTAAAACCTTTGGGCGATTGTAATGATGCAGATGCATCTATACATCCCAATACGGTATGGTATCGAGATGTTGATGGTGATGGTTTTGCACCTTTAAAATTGGTTCAGTGTTCCAGACCGGGAGTTGCGTATACACAAACAGTATTACCACTCACAGATTGTAATGATAGTGATGCATCATTAAACCCCAATACCACATGGTATCGTGATGCCGATGGAGATAGCTGGGGAAATACAAGTGTGACCAAAAAGCAATGTACACAACCTAGTGGTTATGTTCGTAATGATGATGACTATAATGATAGTACGGATCTGATCACCAATATTGCACCAAAGAACTTTTACCGTGATGCCGATGGAGATACTTTTGGTAACCCTAGTGAAAAAACCTATCGTAGTGTACAACCAAGTGGGTATGTCACTAATGCCAGTGATTGTAACGATACTGATGCCACGCTACATCCCAATACAAAATGGTATGCAGATACTGATAATGATGGATTTGGAGATGTAGCTACCGTCAAAACACAATGTAGCCAACCAACAGGATATGTTTCAAATAAAGCAGATCAATGTGCTACAATATATGGAGCCTTAAATGGTTGTGCAGACCAATCATACCAGTCAGTACATCTTAGTAATGCCGAAAATTATGTGTTCACCAGAACTTATCAATCACAGATGACTTCTTCTAACGGAATTAAAAACGAAGAAGATGTTATAGAAAGTATTACATATTATGATGGTTTGGGTAGACCAAAACAACAAGTAGCCATTAAAGCCAGTGCTGTATCTTCTAAAGGGACTAGTTCTAATGCGCTTACTATGGATTGGGCAATTGGGCAAGGGGGTACACCATTCTTTAACCAAAATGGTGCTACGTCAGAAAACAAAAGAGCATTAGGTCCAGATCCAGAGGGCAAATTGTCATTACTCTGGACATGTGGTAATGATGTCGGTAGTAATGCAGATGGAGGTTGGAATACCGATTATTTCAATGTTGATAAAAATGTAGGATATCGGTACACCGTTTGGGTAAAGCGTACCGGATCACAAAACGGAACTACGTATCACGGAACTCAAAACGTAAATAATCTAAACGGAACAGCAAATAACAATCCATATTTTTGGGCTAGTGATCTTCCACAGTTAGATACCTGGTATTTATTAGTGGGAGTAATCCATCCATATCAATATGGGTCAGAAAATTCAGGAATTAGTGGGGTGTATGACCAAAATGGGAATAAAGTACTAAACGGGAATGACTTTAAATGGCGAGATAATACCACAAATTCAAGATTTAGAAGTTACCTATATTATAGCACAGATGTAAATACCAACCAATATTTTTGGAATCCAGTGGTACAGAAACTAGATGGTAATGAAAATACGATAGAAGATCTTATTTTAGGACATCAAAGTACACCAAACGATATCATCACTCATATCGAGTATGACGATCTGGGAAGACAAACCAAAGAGTATCTACCTTTTGAGCGTCAAACGACTCAAAAAGGAAGTTATACTGCAGTAGATATCGCTACTAATATCAATAGCTACTACCAAAACAAGTATGTCGCTGATTTTGAGGGTATGACCATAACTGATGTAAATGCATATTCTGAGAGCATTTATGAAGCCTCACCACTGGGTAGAGTACTAGAACAAGGTGCGCCCGGTAAGGATTGGAAAGCAGATCCTAATAGTGATACCGATCATACCATTAAATTTGATTGGGATACGAATGTAGCTAATGAAGTGGTTTATTTTAAAGTAACGTTTCCAACGGTTAATGAGAAACCCGATAAAGAATCCCCAACTTTGGTAAAAGATGGTACGTATCCTGCCAATGAATTGTATATTAAAACTACCAAAGATGAAAACTGGACAGAAGCGGATATTAATAATCATACGATTAAAGAATACAAAAACAAACTTGGGCAAGTGGTGCTTAAACAGACCTTTAATGCAGGTATAGCCCATGATACGTATTATGTATATGATGATTTCGGGAATTTGACCTATGTAATTCCTCCAAAAGTAACGCTAAGTACTACAGATGGAGTATCTACGACCGAGCTCGCCGAACTGTGTTATCAGTACCGATACGATTACAGAAATCGACTGATCGAAAAGAAAATCCCGGGCAAAGGATGGGAGTATATCGTATATAACAAACTGGATCAACCGGTGATGACACAGGATGCCAATCAAAGAGTAACCAATGAATGGTTGTTTACCAAGTATGATGCCTTGGGCAGAGTGGCTTATACAGGTACGAGTGTTATCCCTTCGGTAACTAGTAGACAAGCCATGCAAAATGGTGCAATCCATAATACCAGCTACACCCAGTATGTAAACCGGACGGCCTTATCAACGTTAGCAGGCTCAGAAATTTATTATACCAATGGTCCTATTCCAGGAGGTATGACAGAAATTTACACCATTAATTACTATGATGATTATGAGTTTTTGGCCATTGAAGATGCGGTGTTTAATAATCCGGTAACAGTGTATGGGGAAGCAGTGACTGGCAGAACCAAATCATTACCTACAGGTAGCAAAGTACGCGTATTAGGTACCAATCAATGGATCACTACAGTGACCTATTATGACAAAAAAGGAAGACCAATCTATGCAGCTAGCAAAAATGAGTATTTGGGTACTACAGATATTGTAGAAAGCAAACTAGATTTTGCAGGTAAAGTGGTAGAAACCAAAACTACCCATATCAAGGGCAGTAATGCAGGGATCGTTACCATAGACAAATTTAAGTACGATCACATGGGTAGAGTGCTTACACAAACCCAAAAGATTAATACACAAGCAGAAGAGCTTATTGTAGCAAATATATATGACGAATTAGGGCAGTTAACCAGCAAAAAAGTTGGCGGGATTGCGTCGAGCACTGAGGCTACTCGAAGTGCAGGGTTACAAACCGTAGATTACAACTATAACGTACGCGGTTGGCTTAGAGGGATCAATGATGTGAATAACTTGGGTAATGATGTGTTTGCTTTTGGAATTAATTATAATAAAGTTACCGAAAACAGAGGTAGAGCAAAGGACTTATACAATGGCAACATAAGCGAGACAATCTGGAAGACTGCTAATGATAATACCAAAAGATCATATTCTTATAGTTATGACAACCTTAACCGAATCACAGATGCATTTTGTAGTAACGGAAGCTATAACCTATTAGGAGTTAGTTATGATAAAATGGGTAACATCATGTCATTAAACAGAAATGGTTATCAAGGCGGATCAAGTTTTGGTAGTATGGATTTCTTAGCCTATGAATATAATGACGGAAACAAACTTCTAAAAGTTACAGATACAGGTAACAAAACCTATGGTTTTAAAGACGGTACCAATACCAATGATGACTTTGACTATGACACCAACGGTAACATGACCATAGACCGCAACAAAGGTATTACAGGAATTACCTATAATCATCTTAATTTACCAGAAGTAGTTTCTATCTCAAACAATGAAGGAACAGGAAATATTAGTTATATTTACGACGCCACTGGAGCGAAGCTTAAAAAAATCGTAACAGAAGGAAGTTCTTTAACAGAAACCGAGTATGCTGGTAATTACGTTTATAAGAATGACCAACTCCAGTACCTATCTACGCCAGAAGGATATGCAACACCAGAAGGAAAT
>CANMCO010000017.1 GCA_947496355.1 uncultured Aquimarina sp. | reverse complement strand
ATCGTGGGAGAGTAGGTCACCGCCTTCCTTGAAACCCTTCATCAATACCGATGAAGGGTTTTTTTATACCCAAAAAATGAAACAGTAAATTTGGAGTAGAAGAAATTATGAGAATAAATTCTACAGAATCATTATTTTAGTAACTGCATGAGCACGTTACTATTGTCAGATAATTTTATGAAAAAGCTATTTCGATACTTAATACCTGGAATAATTGTTATCTGTGGTATATTCTATCTCTCGGTTAAATATTCGTCAGCAGAAGATGGGGAGCAGGCTCCTGATTTTGAAGCGACTCTTATAGATGGCACTGAATTTAAACTATCTAATTTACAAGGAAAGTATGTTTTATTAGATTTTTGGGGTTCGTGGTGTCCTCCTTGTAGAAAGGAAAATCCAAAATTAGTAGCACTGCATCAAAAATATTCTGAAAAACTCACCATAGTAACAGTTGCGCTTGAAAAAGATGCATCATCATGGGAAAAAGTGGCCAAGAAGGATGGATTTATTTGGAAAAACCAAATTGTGGATCAGAATAGTTTTGTTATGCTATCTGCAATCGCTAGGAAATATGGTGTTTCTGCAATTCCTGCTAAATTTTTGATCTCCCCAGAAGGGAAATTAATAGGGAAACCTACTTTTGAAGAAATTGATGTTTTGTTTTCCGATGGTCAAATGAATGAAAAATAAAAAGCCTAAATTTTGATTTAGGCTTTTTATGATAAAAATTCTTTAACTACTTAATCTTTAAGTATACTTCTAGAGATTACAATTTTCTGAATTTCACTGGTTCCTTCATAAATCTGAGTGATTTTAGCATCTCTCATTAATCGTTCTACGTGATATTCCTTTACAAAACCATTTCCACCATGTACCTGAACAGCTTCTATACTAACATCCATAGCAGCTTGCGAAGCGACTAATTTTGCCATTGCACCAGATAAATCATAGTCTTCATGATTGTCTTTATCCATTGCAGCTTTATATACTAGCATTCTCGCAGCTTCGATTTGTACATGCATATCGGCAAGTTTGAAAGCGATTGCTTGGTGATTCATAATTTCGGTACCAAAAGCTTTACGAACTTTAGCATATTCTTTAGCTAATTCATATGCTCCAGCTGCAATACCTAAAGCTTGAGCTGCAATTCCAATACGTCCTCCCGCTAGGGTCTTCATCGCAAACTTAAACCCAAAACCATCTTCACCGATTCGATTTTCTTTGGGTACTTTTACATCATTAAAAATAAGAGAATGTGTATCACTACCTCTAATTCCTAATTTATCTTCCTTAGGACCTATTTCAAATCCTTCCCATCCTTTTTCTACAATAAATGCATTGATTCCTCTATGTTTTTTATCCTTATCTGTTTGAGCAATAACTAGGTAATAATCTGCAGATCCACCATTTGTAATCCAGTTTTTAGTACCGTTAAGGATATAGTGATCACCTTTGTCAATTGCTGTAGTTTTTTGAGATGTAGCATCACTTCCTGCTTCTGGTTCAGAAAGACAAAAAGCTCCAATAGATTCTCCGGTGGTCAACTTGTTTAGATACTTCTCTTTTTGCTCAGGAGTTCCATATGTATCAAGACCCCAGCAAACCAATGAATTATTTACAGATACAATTACAGAGCACGATGCATCAATTTTAGACAGCTCTTCCATTACCAAAACATAAGAAACAGTATCCATTCCACCACCACCATATTCCGGAGAAGCCATCATTCCTAAAAATCCAAGCTCTCCCATTCTTTTTACTTGTTGTGTTGGGAATTCTTGCTTATTATCACGTTCAATTACTCCTGGTAGTAATTCAGATTTTGCAAAATCACGAGCAGCATCTCGTATCATTAATTGTTCTTCGGATAGTTTAAAGTCCATGTTTTGTTGTAATTTACTGTGCGCGCATAACACGCAATTCGTACTTTTTGATGAAAATAAATCGAGATAACCCCGATAATTTTAATAATCCTACAAATATAAGTGATAATATGATAGTTTTAGTGTTTTTTTGGTTTTTTGGTGTAATCATTTTTTAATATTAAATTCTTGATAATTATTGTAAGATTTAGAGAATGAATTTGATTTGATATGCATCTGTTTTTATTAATATATTTTTATTTTTATTTAAGCCTTAGCCATATTTAGTTTTTTATATTTGTGAGAACAGATTTTAATTATAGTTCAGTTTATTGTAATACCATTTTAATATGACTCAACGTTGACCTCCGCTTAGGAGGGTTATTTTTATTAAAGTATCAAAAACAATTGAAATTGTTTTTTGGACACAGAGTTAATTATTCAATAAGTTGAAATTTTATAAATGAAAGATTTATTAAAAAAATACGAAAACAAAGCGCCAGAAATTGTTTTTAATTGGCGTGATTCTGAAACCGAAGCTGAAGGTTGGACCGTTATAAATTCATTACGTGGTGGTGCTGCTGGTGGTGGTACTAGAATGCGCGAGGGATTAGACAAAAATGAGGTCCTTTCTTTGGCAAAAACAATGGAAGTGAAATTCACAGTTTCGGGTCCCGCAATTGGTGGTGCAAAATCAGGGATTAATTTCGATCCAAATGATCCACGCAAAAAGGATGTTTTAAAAAGGTGGTACAAAGCAGTGTCTCCATTATTAAAAAGTTATTATGGAACTGGAGGAGACCTTAATGTTGATGAAATTCATGAGGTAATTCCAATAACCGAAGAATGTGGAGTGTGGCACCCTCAGGAAGGGGTTTTTAATGGTCATTTTCAACCTACAGAAGCTGATAAGATAAATAGAATAGGACAATTACGCCAAGGTGTTATTAAGGTGTTAGAAAATACCACTTTTTCACCAGATGTATCCAAAAAGTACACAGTGGCGGATATGATTACGGGATATGGTGTAGCAGAAGCGGCAAGGCATTATTATGAGATTTATGGAGGTGATGTAAAAGGTAAAAGAGCTGTTGTACAGGGCTTTGGAAATGTAGGATCCGCAGCGGCATATTATCTTTCAGAAATGGGAGCTAAGGTAGTTGGGATTATTGATCATGCAGGCGGACTTATAAAGGAAGACGGTTTTTCTTTTGAAGAGATAAAAGAGCTATATTTAAATAAAAAAGGAAATAAGCTATATAGTAAAACATTAATTCCGTTCGACGAATTAAATGATAAAATTTGGTCTTTGCCAACAGAAATTTTTGCCCCATGTGCAGCATCTCGATTAATTACAAAGGATCAGATTACTAGGATGATCGATTCTGGTTTAGAAGTTATTTCCTGTGGAGCTAATGTTCCGTTTGCAGATAAAGAAATATTTTTTGGACCAATAATGGAGTATACAGATGAACGTGTAAGTTTGATACCAGATTTTATTTCTAATTGTGGAATGGCAAGAGTTTTTGCCTATTTCATGGAGCGAAAAGTACAAATGACGGATGAAGCAATCTTTATGGATACTTCTGAAACTATAAAGAAAGCGATTCAAAACACTTACAGTGCCAAACAAGCAAAAACTAACATAAGTAAAACAGCATTTGAAATAGCACTCAAACAGCTATTGTAGTATTAATCGAATAACTAAGTACAACTATGTTTAAGTATTTTTTAGGGAGTAGTCCAAAATGGTTCAAGGCCGTAATGATTGGGTTTTTAATTTTCAATGTATTTTCATATTTCGTTTTAGGGCCAACAGTTACAGCTTGGTTATTTATTGGAGAGTTTATTTTTACCCTGGCAATGGCTTTAAAGTGTTACCCCTTGCAATCTGGGGGTATATTAGCAATAGAAGCTTTGGCTCTTGGGTTAACCCACCCAATGTATAAAATGGATCATGGAAAAGTTTTGCTTGACGAATTAGGAAAGGGAATTAAAGGAGGAGTGTTACTTGAAGTTGAACAAAATCTTGAAGTTATTTTACTGCTCGTATTTATGGTTGCCGGGATTTATTTTATGAAACCCCTACTGATGTATATTTTCAGTAAAGTTTTTACAAAAATAAAATCAAAAATGATATTGTCTCTATTGTTCGTATTCTTGGCGGCAGTACTTTCTGCATTTTTAGATGCTTTGACAGTAACTGCTGTTTTAATAAGTGTAGCGGTTGGGTTTTATGGAGTGTATCATAAAATTCATTCTGGATCAGGAGATTATGATGAGAGTGGAGTACTTGATAGAAAAGAACTAAGTGGTGAGACTCTTGAGCAATTTAGAAGCTTTTTGAGAAGTTTAGTAATGCATGGAGTAGTAGGTACTGCACTTGGAGGAGTTTGTACGCTCGTGGGTGAGCCTCAAAATTTACTCATAGGTGAGCGAATGGGATGGGATTTTATAGAATTTTTCATTAAAATGGCACCAATTGCACTTCCTGTTTTGGCTGCAGGACTGCTTACCACAGTAATTTTGGAAGCTACCAGCTCATTTGGTTTTGGAGCAAAATTACCTGATGTAGCAAGAAAAATTATAGAAAGTTATACTGAAGAAGAAGATGCCAACAGGTCTGATAAATCTAAATATGGTTTACTTGTACAAGCAATATCAGCAATACTTTTAATTATTGGTTTAGCACTGCATTTGGCGCCAGTTGGATTTATTGGATTGGCACTAATCATTGTTCAAACGGCTTTCATGGGAATTACCGAAGAACATCAACTAGGAAAAGCATTTGAAGAAGCATTACCATTTACTGGTTTGTTAGTAGTGTTTTTTGTTATTGTTGCCATGATTCATGATCAACATTTGTTTACTCCTATAATCGATTGGGCATTAACAATGAAACCCGAAGATCAACCTGCGATGTTCTATGTTGCTAATGGAGTATTATCTATGATTAGCGATAATGTCTTTGTGGCTACTGTATATATTGGTGAGGTAAAGCAAGCTTTTGATAATGGGGCAATAACCAGAGATCAATTTGAAAAATTAGCTATTGCTATTAATACAGGAACAAATCTACCTAGTGTTGCAACACCTAACGGTCAGGCGGCGTTCTTATTTTTACTAACCTCTTCTTTGGCTCCTTTAATTGGTTTGTCATATACCAAGATGGTAAAAATGGCATTTCCTTATACAATAGTACTTGGAGTGATTGGTTTATTAGGAATTATATATATATTATAAAGAGATACGATATACTTAACCTACTGAAATAACGTTAGTATACTAACTACTAAATTAACAAAATCAAAATGACGTATTTATCTATGCTTGGTGCTATAGCCCAAACCACCAAAGAAGTTAACCCAGAAGTAGAAGAGAAAACATTATCCATTATGGATCTCCTGTTTAGTGGAGGAACCGGGGCTGTTGTTATCATATCTATTCTTTTTATTTTACTGTTTGTAGCAGTATATATCTATTTTGAAAGGCTTTTTGCAATAAAAGCAGCTTCTAAATATGATGAAAGTTTTATGAGTAAAATACGAGATAATGTCGCTACCGGTAAAATTGAGGCAGCCAAGATTTTATGTGCTCAAACCAATAATCCAGTAGCTAGATTAACTGAAAAAGGAATATCCAGAATAGGACATTCTTTAGAAGATATTAATAAAGCGATCGAAAATGCAGGTAGGCTAGAAGTATATAAGCTAGAGAAGAATGTTAGTATTTTGGCTACAGTTGCGGGTGCCGCTCCAATGATAGGTTTCTTGGGAACAGTAATTGGTATGATTTTGGCATTCCATAATCTAGCATCTAGTTCAGGAACTGCTGATATGGGTGTTTTGGCCGAAGGAATATATACGGCCATGACCACCACTGTAGGAGGATTGGTTGTTGGTATTGTCGCTTATATTGGATATAATCATCTTGTAGTACGTACTGATAAGGTTATTCATAGTATGGAAGCCAATGCAGTTGATTTTCTTGATTTGTTAAACGAACCTGCTTAATATGAATTTAAGAGGAAGAAATAAAGTTAGTCCAGAGTTTAGTATGTCGTCTATGACAGACATAGTATTCTTGTTATTGGTTTTCTTTTTGTTGACATCGCCTGCGATTACTCCAGAAGCGTTGGATTTAATATTACCAAAAGCAAAAGGAAAGAGTTCTAATGTTCAAAATATATCTGTGAGTATTACAAATAAACTTCAGTATTATATTGATGAAGAACGTATTAGTCAAAGCAGATTAGAATCTGAATTACTGTCTCGATTAGAAGGACAGAATGAACCCACAATTATTCTAAGAGCAGAAGAAGGTGTTCCTATAGAAAAAGCAGTAGGAGTAATGGATATTGCAAATCGAAATAAATATAAAGTTATACTGGCTGTGAAACCAGATTAAATATGCTGAACCTAGATACTAAACATAAGAGAAAGTCCTTTGTGCTTACCATACTTTTGCACGTAGGGATTGTCTTTTTGTTGTTTTATCTTGGCCTTAGCTATATAGTTCCAGAAGAAGAAAGTGGAATAGCTGTAAATTTTGGTACAACAGACAATGGATCAGGTAAAGTTCAGCCTACAAAACCCATTAAGTCAGCACCAAAAAATACTACACCAGAATCTGCCAAAGTAACTCCAGAGCCTGAAGAGAAATCTCCAGAAATTAAAGAAAAGGTAGTTACACAAAATCTGGAAGATGCACCAGTAATCGATAAAAAGCTAAAGAAAAAACCTAAAAAGAAGGTTGAAAAACCTAAGAAAAAACCAAAAGAACCTACTAATAAAACACCGGTAACAAATACAATAAAAGAAAAACCTGTAGAAAAGGCAGAAGAAAAGAAACCAGATCCTAAACCAGATAAATCTACTTTGGATATTCTTAATAGCTTTTCTAATGGTCCTAAGACAGATGGTCAGGCAAAAGGAGGTGAAGGAAATAATCGATCTCCAGGTGATAAAGGAAGACCAGATGGAGACCCTAATGCTAAATCATATTATGGAACGGGAAAAGGATTGGATGGAGATGGGAATTATCGTTTAGGTGGCCGAAAAGCACTTAATAAAGAAAAATTTGTTCAGGATTGTAATGAATCTGGTATTGTTGTAGTAAAAATAGAAGTAAATCAAACTGGTAAAGTGGTAAAAGCTACTCCCGGTATGAAAGGGACAACTAATAGTGCTTCATGTTTAATGGGGCCAGCAAAAAAAGCTGCTTTGGCTACACGATTCAATAGTGATTCTAAAGCGCCTGTAAAACAAGTAGGAACAATCATTTATCAGTTTAAACTTTCGGAATAATAAGAATATGACTTACAGCGACACCCTGGACTGGATGTTTGCCCAATTACCCATGTATCAACGTCAGGGAGCAAGTGCATACAAGGTAGATCTTCATAACACTATTCAATTAGCAAAATACCTAGATAATCCAGAAACTAAATTCAAGAGTGTTCATGTTGCGGGTACTAATGGAAAAGGGTCTACTAGTCATTTGCTGGCTTCGGTTTTACAAGAAGCAGGATATAAAGTTGGATTATACACCTCACCACATTTAAAGGATTTTAGAGAACGTATTCGCATTAATGGCGAAAAGATACCAGAACAAGAAATTATAGAGTTTATAGAAGACCATAAGCCTTATTTTGAAGCAAATCATTTGTCTTTTTTTGAGATGACCGTTGGAATGGCTTTTCAATACTTTGCTGAATCCAATGTGGATATTGCAGTAATAGAAGTAGGTTTGGGAGGTAGGCTGGATTCTACAAATATTATTTCTCCAGAAGTTTCAGTAATTACCAATATAGGAATAGATCATACTCGCTTTCTAGGAAATACATTGGAAGATATAGCAGGCGAAAAAGCTGGAATTATAAAAGAAAATACTCCCGTAATTATAGGAAGAGCTACTGCTACTACAAAGAAAGTATTTGAGGAAAAAGCTAAAACTTGCAATAGCGATATATATTTTGCAGTAAATTATAGGGATGAGATATATTCTTCGGGTTTGAAAGGACATTATCAAGAAGAGAATGTGAGGACAGTGTTGCAAACTATAGTTGTGTTAGAACAAAAAGGTTGGAAAATTGACAAACATTCAGTTCAAAATGGTCTTTTAAATGTGGTTGTAAACACTGGATTATTGGGTAGATGGCAAATTTTGAGACAAAACCCTAAAGTAATTTGTGATACAGCACATAATATTGATGGATTAGAGGTGGTTTTAAAGCAGTTACTCGAAGAAACCTATGATGAGCTTCATATTGTATTAGGAGTTGTAAGCGATAAAGATATGGATGCTATATTGGCGCTTTTTCCAACATTTGCTCGTTATTATTTTGCTAAACCAGATATTCCTCGTGGGTTGGAAGAAAAAGAATTAAGAAAAAAAGCATTAAAGTTTGATTTACTAGGACAAGATTATTCTTCTGTGAAAGAAGCGTATGATGTTGCTTTACAATGTGCTACAAATCGAGATGTGGTTTATGTAGGTGGAAGTACATTTGTAGTTGCAGAAATAATTTAATTTTTATTTGAAATTCTTTTGGTAGACTATAAAACTGTCTTATATTTGCATCCGCAATCGAGAGATAGCGGGCGCGTAGCTCAGTTGGTTCAGAGCACTTGGTTTACACCCAAGGGGTCAGGGGTTCGAATCCCTTCGCGCCCACAGAAATAAAAATCCTGAAGATATTCTTCAGGATTTTTATGTTTTGGACGGTTTTGAATAAATTAGTCTTCAGAAATTCATATACCAATATTTATTATAAGTATAATGTTTATTCTAAATTCTTTAGATTTATAAAGAATATCCTTTTATAAGGTCTTATAACGGATATCGATAAGAGAAAGTAAAACCAAATATAGGTGAGGATGAATCAAAATCAACACCTAAGTCAGGTTTTCTACAATTAAAACATATAAATCATGAAGGATAACATAAGAACACAAAAAGTTGTAGTTACATTTAGTGTTTTTCTTTACGCTATAGTAGTACCATATTTGGAAATTAACAATACGCATGTGTTTAATCCTGATTGGACTCCACATGTTAGAATTCATGAGGTATGGCAACTTATTACAAACTCAAGCATTGGAGTATTATGTCTTTGGCTAGTATGGCTAAAAAGAGAAGTCCTTATAAGCTCAATACTTTGTATGATTATCACAGGTGGATTTATTATGTCTTTTTTACTTAAAGATTTTTATGGAGGTTCAATGAAATTTATGGACGGAAGTGAGAAAACACTATTTGGACTCAATATCGGTATTGTTGGTTTTGGCTTGGCGTTTGTATTGTTGATAATAGCTCTCTTTAATTATTTAAAGAGAAAATGAGTGAATTCGTATTATGAGTACTTGTATAATGATCAGGTTTTAAATTTCCGAAAGAGAAAATCATAAAAATAACTTAAAGACATGATCAAGTATCGGTAAATAATTTCAAGTCCATTAAAAATCGGTTAGATTTGTGATTCACATAACATCAATCATGCAACTACCGTACATAAGTAAACTTAATAGGCGTTTCTTTAAATACTCAATGGCAATAGTCATTGGTTTTATATGTACTGTATCTTGTACTAAAAGAGAAAAACCCTTTCAAAACGAGGATTGGTTGTCTCTAGCTATAAAATCAGAAAAATATATCCAAACTGCTAAATATGACTCAGGCAATGGAGAAGTATGGAGAGTAATGCCAGATAGTATAAACTCAAAAGTTGATAAAGCTTTGTACAGGGGTATTCCAGGAATTGTGTTATTCTATTTAGAATTGTTTAATGCCACTAATGATACTGTATATTTGAACCAAGCCAGATCCGGAGCGAATTATTTGGTTCATACATTAAGGGATACGATATATAATTCAGAAGAAGTTGGCTTGTACACTGGGTTAGCGGGGGTAGGTTTTACGTTAACTGAAGTTTTCAAATCTACTGGAAATAAAAAATATAAACATGGAGCATTACAAACAATTACTCTACTTGAGCAATCTTCTAATAAATCTGCCAATGGGATACATTGGGGAAACATAACCGATATTGTATATGGAAGTGCGGGAATAGGTCTTTATTTACAATATATTACAAATGAATTGGGATCTGAAAAAGCTGATAGACTATCCCGATTAGTAGCTGAAGGACTGTTAGACAATGCTATTGAAGTAAATAAAGGTTTGCGTTGGAAGGTTTTTCCGGACTATAAATATTTTATGGATAATTTTTCACATGGCACTTCTGGAGTGGCGTATTTTCTAGCTGAAGAATACAAAAGAACTAAAACTAAAAAATATCTGGATGCAGCCATAAAAGCTACTAAGGCTTTGGATTCTATATCAAATAGTAAGGGTTATATTCCACATCACCTTCCTGAAGGTGAAGATTTGTATTATTTAGGTTGGTGTCATGGTCCTGCAGGAACTAGTAGATTATATTATTCTCTTTTTGATGCTACGCAAGATGAGAAATGGTTAGATAAAATAACACATTCTGCAGATTATTTAATGTTAGAAGGGATTGATCAAAATGAAACTCCTGGGTATTGGAACAATGTAGGTAAATGTTGTGGAGCCACAGGTGTTGCAGAATATTATTTTTGGCTTTTTAAGATAACAGAAGATACAAAATATCTTCAGTTTTCAGAAAGAATGACTCAAAAAATTATTTCGTCGCTTACTCAAGAAGAAGATTACATAAAGTGGATACATGCAGAGAATAGAAGAAATCCTAATGAGTTGGCAGCTCAAACCGGTCTAATGCAGGGATCGGCAGGTATGGGACTCTGGCTTTTACAACTCAATGCTTATCAATTGCAAAAGAAACCATTAATTACATTGCCTGATACACCTAATATAGATACTGTAAAAAACTAGTTATAAGGTTATTAGGGTGTGGTTTATTGTTGTTTAGGTTGATAATCTGGGTGTCCGGTTTGCCAAAATGCAAAAGATAGAACAGTTGCAAATCTATTAAACCCTTTTAATTTGGTATCATCAACACCATGACCAGTATCTTTATCTATTAATAGGAGATTGTCTGTAGATGAAATATTAGCCCGTTGGAGTCTTGCTGCAAATTTTACAGAAAACCAGGCAGGAACTCTAGCATCATTTAAACCTGCGGCAATTAGAGTTGCGGGATATTTTTTGTTATCTTTTATATGGTGATAAGCATCCATTTCTAATAGTCCTTCAAATTCAACGGGATCTTTTAATGCTCCGAATTCCTTGATATTTGTAACACCATTTGGTCTCATTTCTGATCTTAGCATATTTAGAGAACCAAATTCTATAATGGCCGCGGCAAATAAATCTGATCTGTCCGTAATTGCTCGCCCTATTAATATTCCTCCAGCGCTACCGCTCCATACTGCAAGTTTTTTAGGTGAGGTATAGCGGTTGGATATTAAGTATTCGGCACAAGATATAAAGTCTTTCCATGTATTAGGTTTCGTGGATTTATACCCTCCTTTGTGCCATGCCTCGCCTTTTTCTCCACCACCTCTTACATGAGCGATTGCAAATACGCCTCCTTCAAGAACCCATAGTAATCTACGTAAAGAAAAAGTTGGACTCATAGAAATACCATATGCACCATAACCATCCATCAAAGTGTGATTTTTACCATCCTTTTTTATTCCCTTTTTATAAAGAATTGATAGTGGTATTTTTTTACCGTCATGAGCTTCTACTTCAATTTCTTCAACAACAATTTCTTGAAACTGTTTGTTATCAAAGGTCTGATTAAAATCTTTGTCTATTAGTTTGCCATCAAAGTACTCATATCTTCTACTATCTGTAGTCCAACCGCTAGCAGTAATCCATAATTCGGAATGATCTATTCCTTTTGAACTAATATCTAAATCACCATATACTTGAGGGAGTTTTATTTCATTTCGGGATGTATTCTCACGCTTAAACAAGCTTGCTTTGACCCCATTTTTACTAGTTACAAAATACAAACCATCTTTGGTTAGATCAAAATCTGTAATAACTTCGTCTACTCTTTCTTTGACCAAAACTCTTGGGTTGTCAAAATCAGGGTCTTTAATCGATGTAATACATATTCTAAAATTGGGAGCATTCTTAGAAGTTTGATAAACAAGAGAATCACCTTTTAGAATTATACTTTTTATTTCGTCAGATTTTTTAAAGAGGAGTTTCCAATTTTTTGTTTCCATCTCATCAATAGGTAGATAATAGGAATTATAGTAACTACCAGCGCCAGGAGTTGTTCCGATCAAATATTTACTATTTTTACTTTTTAATGATGTTATAGGAAAATCACCTTCTTCTAAATTGAGATCAGGATTATGTGTTTTGGAAAATACTTCTTTAAGAATTTTAGGGTTATCACCTAGTTTATAGATAACCGATTTAGTATTTTTTAAAAATTCTATTGATCTTGGATCTATAGAAGTATAATGAACATAGATGAAACCAGAGTTATCAGGTAACCACTCTACTCCTCCGGTATTGGACGGCCATACATTTTTTATTACTTCTGGATGTGTTTTTTTTGAAACTACATCGATAATAATCATTTCGGAGACTTCTTTACCCTTTTTAGTTAGACTTACAACAATTTTGGAACCATTCCAGTTGGGCTGTAAATAATTGATTACATATTCGGTGTTAGAATCTGGGTTAAATTGCTTCGGGTCATAAAGAAGCTTTTCTGGACTTGAAAATGCTTGCCTATAATATAGTTTAGGAACATTTTCATCGGGCAATCTTTTTAGATAAAAATGTTTGTCATTTTCTGTTACCTTAAGTTTAGATATAACAAATTCTTTTTTCTTATCGAGTTCAATTTGCTTGTCTATCAAATATTGTTTTTTCCCGATCCTACTTAATAGATTTTTTGAAATTTTGTTTTGTGCTGTAATCCATTCATTAACTATAAGAGAGTTTAAATCCTCTGCATATCTGTAAGGGTCTTCAATTTTTTGCCCGTGATATTCATCGACAACAATTTTTGGAGGTAAGGTATTTGTTCTTTCTTGAGAAGAGATAAAAAAACATGATAAGAAAAAAGTGGTAACAAAAAAAGATTTTATCTTCATAACCTTAAAACTAATTAAAACAACCTCACATATTGATTTTTATCGGTATTGTTAAATTTTATGATTCTTAGAAAGTTGGAGGTTATTTTAGTATTCAAACATATTCTGTTGAATCATTTTTCCTTATCTCGGATTATCTTCATTCTAGTTTATATTCTAGAATGATTAATAATCCGTCAAATAAATATTACTTAATTTATCGAGAAAATTATCCTTTCATTTTTAAAACAAAAGGATAATTTAGTCGTTTTAGAAATGCATAAATTTTGCATTTATGAGATAGCAAATTATAAGCTATTAAAGATAGTTACTAACATAAAGCTGCTCCGGGAAAAGTGTCGGTATTTATATCAGTGTCTTGTATGAAAATTTGTGCGCCTCCTTTTATATTATTTGGATTATTAAGTTTTGTTATTTTTAGTTTTTTTAAAGTAAGTTTTCTCTGATTGTGTGACTTTTTCATTGTTTCGGATTTAATTGAGTATCAATTTGTTTAAGTTGTGCAAAAAAATAATTTCTTTAAGCGTTTGAGATTGTATATTAATAACAACTATTTGGATGTATTAACATCTAGTCTCAAAAGTATCGGTGTTGTAACCGGTGTCATTTAGGAAAATTTGTGCCCCTCCTTTTATGTGCTTAAAATTATTAAGTTTTGTTATTTTAATCTTTTTAAGATTAAGTTTTTGTTTTTGATTGTGTGATTTTTTCATTATTGTATTTTTATGATTTAATGATTCTACTAAATTATAGGTTAATCATAGAAATAGAGGCGCTTTTTGGATGAAGGTTGTCTGTTTTTCGGGAATTTGGATGTCTGTTTTCCTGAATTAAGTCTTTTAAAACATTAAAAATCAAATACTTATATGGTTTCTCTTATTTTGCTATTATCTTGCTGCTTTTCAAGTTGCTTTAAGAAAAACGAAGGGTAGATACCAGTAGTTTTATAGAATGACTTAGAAAAAGCCTCTGTAGTGTTGAAACCAATTTCGTTAGCAATAGCTTTTATGGTATACTTTCTAAATTTAGGATTCGATTTTAGTTCTTCTACAACATAATCAATTCTAAGCTCGTTTACATAATTACTGAAGCTTTTGTCTTTAAGTATGTTGATAACCTTAGACAAGTATTTTGAATTTGTTTTAAACTTTTTGGATAAACTACTTACGGTAAGATTTGGAGTCAAAAAATCGTTATTATTTTCAAAGGATTTAAGACTTTTCAAAATATCATTTACAATGATTTCCGAGATTCCTATATCACTATTATTCGACTCATTTTTTTCTATTTTTTTAGAAGGGTTTATTACCGAAGTCGATAAAGAAGGCTTTTTATTGTGATCTAATAATTCTAAAAATCTTTTTTTGTAGGTTTTCTTCTTTTTGTCATTTCTTATCAAAACTATTATTAGTAATAGAAATAGAGTAGACAAAATTATTAGGAAAATAATTTTAGACTTATTGTTTTTTTGAAGGGAGTCAATTATTTCCTGCTTTTCAAGTATTAAATTTGGCGTAGAGTATTCATCATTGATTTGCCGGGAGATGTATTTATAGTCATTATCCAGGATGCTATCAACTTTAAGTAGTCTATCGATATAGAAAATTTGTTTTTCAGTTTCTTGTTGTTCTCTATGATATTTTATTAATAGCTCATAAGCTTCTCGAATATTAATAAAAAAATATTGTTTTGAAAAAGCAAATGAATCTACAACTTTAAGATGATGAATAGATTTCTCGAATTTGTTTTGAACAAAATAAATTTTACCCAAATAAAGATGAGTTCTTATTAAAGTACCTTTACTTTGTGGTCTATGATTACTTATTTCTTTTAGTTTAGTAATACTATCCAAACTGGCTTGATATTGTTTTTTGTGATAAAGTGTTACAGCAGATGTTAGTAGAAGTCTGCCGTATAGTGTACTGTCTTTTGATTTTAAGCTTAATTTTATTGCCTTTTTATTAATGGTATATGCAGAATCATACTTATTATTTACATCATAAGCATTTCCATAAGCATAAAGAGATTTTATATAATCGTATTCGTAATTTTTATCTTCATCATATTTATTTTTATAATATTCGGTAGTAGATTTTAAAATATCTAAACTCTCTTCATACTCCCCAAGGTTATTTTTTAAGATGGCAATAAAATACTTCGTTTTATACTTTTGATCTATATTTTCGTTTTTATTTGCATAGATATTAGCTTTCACCAATTCATCCATGGTTTTTTGATACTCACTTTGAGATCCCAAAATTTGTGCTTTTAATAAGTGAGCTTTGGCGGGATACGAATAATGATCTTCATTTTTTGTAACTTCAATTATGCTATCACAATACAGCAGAGCTTCTTCATGCTCTGAAACTGTCGCCAACATGTAATATCCATCTGCTTTTTTGATTGTATTACTTTCTTGCTTTGCTTTCGCAAGAAATGCTTGGGCATATACTCGAACTTTTGTAGAATCTTTGATTCTAAGTTGAAAATATTCTGAAAGGTCGTTATAATTGTTTTTTGTAAGCTCATTTATGTCTGTTTCGTCAATATCTTGGGTATAGATATTCTGAAAAGATAAAAACAATAATAGTATGAGAATTTTGTATTTAAAAGTTTTCATTTCCTATACGGCCTAGGTTTTGATTAGAATTAAACGGTAAAGTAATCATATTATTTGGAGTTGTCTTTAGTAATTATTATCAATAACCCAGAGTGCTATTCTTTAATTTTATTAAAGGCATAGGCGTTGCTAAAAACATTTTTTCAAGGAGTAATCTTCGTAAAATTTCTTAAAATCATCGAGTGATAATACTTTACTTCTGGTAAAACTGAAATAAAAGTCTAGAAATAGATGAAATGTTTCCAAACAAAATTCATCAAAAAATGAGTATGGATTTTTTTGTTTCAAAGTAATTATAAATAAGCCCCGGTTAATAAGAATACAAATATACAGTTTTCTTGGTAATCTTTTATTTTGATTAAATTCTATTCACGCAATTAATAATCAAATGTTTATAAGAAATATGTAGTAATGAATTTAGGAATTCTAAGCACACTTTTAACGATGAAAAATAACGTTTTTCATACAGTATAGTTGCCTTACCATTATTGAGTTTCTTTTATATAGAATTTTCATTTTACATTGTTAAGATCTTGATTAAGAAACCTTTTATACCATTTTTGTAAGATATCGGGATTACTTACTAGTGTATTATATTTTTGAATTTGTATTAATAATTCATGAAAAACAGTCTTAAAAATACGGTTTTAATAAAATAGTGATTTGATTGTAGGTATTGGATTTTACAATCTTTAAAAAATACGTAATCATCTAAAAGATAAATACTTAAAATGATTTTCGATTCTCTGAATTCCCTGAATTCAGGGTCTTTTTTCCTGAAAACGGACCGTAATGACTTGTTTTATGAATTGGATTTAATTTATGTTTGTATTAAATGATAATGACTGATACAAGATGTAATCTTTATTATTTATCATTAGTTTTTAAATGTATTTCTAATTTTTACATTTAATTAAATAAGCTAAATAGTCAAACCGACAATGCTGCTTTATGGTATTTATAATTTACCATATAAGCTTAACTAGATTTTATTGGGTTGAATTTGTTTTTTGTCAAATAAACACCATGTGAGTCAAGGAAGCGAAGCTATAGCTTTTTTTCAATTTTCTTTCGATTTTTTCCTATTACCAACATATTTCACAAGATAAATAACATCAAGTTATTTCTTAAAACACAAAATTATCATGGGCAAACTTCTTAAAACCGGATGGTATGTTCTATATGTTAAATCGCGTCATGAAAAAAGAGTTCATGAACTTTTAACAGAACAGGAACTCGAATCTTTTCTCCCATTGGTCGAAACGATTAATCAATGGAGCGACAGAAAAAAAATAATCTCGAAACCACTTTTCCCTTCATATGTTTTTGTTAAGATTAATTCTTCAATGGATTTTCATAAAGCATTATCAATTAATGGAGCATGTACTTTCATAAAATTTAGGAATGAATATGCAAGAGTTAGAGAAGAAGAGATCTTAAATGTAAAATTATGCTTAGGATCAGATGAAATCTCAGACCTTGAAATTTCCAATCAATCATTTCGAGTTGGGGATGTTAAAAAGATAAATTATGGATCATTAAGTGGTTTAGAATGTGAAATTTTAAAAGTTAATAATACAAATAAAATTATAGTCCGAATAGATTCACTACAGCAAAACATCATAGCCACAATTCCTTCTTATCATATGGTAAGCCTTCATGAAATTGCATGATTAAAAGAAATAGAATGACTACAATTCAAAAAAAAATAACTACAAACTATTGGAAAGAAAAACTAAAATCTAGTTTTTCTGGAGATTCAGATTTATTAACAAATTCTCACTTATCAACAGATAGTGTTTTAATAAA
The DNA here is from genome assembly GCA_947496355.1 of uncultured Aquimarina sp. Lineage (GTDB taxonomy): Bacteria > Bacteroidota > Bacteroidia > Flavobacteriales > Flavobacteriaceae > Aquimarina. Next base: position 36,896 of record CANMCO010000017.1, on the reverse strand, counting down.
GAAAGATGATCTTCAATACTTCTATAAGCTTACCTCGGGCAATGAAATAGCAGAGTTTACAGTTTTGTTGGCAGTTTACAATGCGCTTCTGCAACGTTATTTTAATGAATGTAATTTGATTTCTTCAAGGAGTTTATCTATGAAGCAAGAAGCTTCATTATTGTATAAATTTCCGTCTATAAATGGGAAAATATTGAAGCAGTTTTTTCAAGAGGTTAAAACAGAAGTACAAGAAGTTTACAAGCATAAGGATTATGACATGACTGTAATTTCAGAGAAGTCATTTAATGCATGTACACCTTTTGGGTTCTCGTATAATCATGATGAGGAAGTTTTTTCTTCTTTTTTATTAAAGGTAGATAAAAAACAAAATTCAGATCTAGAGATTTCTATATTCTTTTCAGAAAAGTTTTCAGAGGTAAAACTAGCTAATAGCTTCCTTCATAAATTAAAGATTTGGATTCAGGATTTAAAAACAAATATAGAAACAGAGATTTCTCAGATCACTATTGTGTCTGAAGAAGAAAAGGAAAAACTGTTATCTGAATTTGGTGTTTCTAATAAAATAAATTTACCAAAGGACAGTACAATTTCATCTCTTTTCGAAGATCAAGTTACAAGAACCCCAGACAATATTGCTATAGAATATGAAGGGAAGTTGCTAACCTACAGTGAACTTAATAAGCGTTCTAATCAATTGGCTCATTATTTAACGGGGCAAGGTATATCTGCGGGTGATTTTGTTGGTGTAAAACTAGCAAGGAGTGAAAAGTTATTAATTGCTTTATTGGCAGTATTAAAAGCAGGAGCTGTTTATGTTCCTATAGATATTAACTATCCTTCAGAAAGAATTACATATATAGAAACAGACAGTAATTGTAAATTAGTAATTGATGAAGAAGAATTGATTCGTTTCCAAAGAGATGAAGATCTTTACTTATTAAAGAATGTAGAAAATCATAAAAAATCAAGTGACCTAGCTTATATTATTTATACTTCTGGTACTACAGGTAATCCCAAAGGAGTAATGATCACTCATAAAAATGCTGTTGCTTTAATAGAATGGGCAAAAGATGAGTTTAAGAATACTGATTTTGATTTAGTATATGCTGCTACTTCACATTGTTTTGATCTATCGGTTTTTGAGTTGTTTTATACACTGTCTGTAGGTAAAAAGATAAAATTACTAGATAGTGCCCTAGAAATAGGAAAACATCTACAGAATGACACCAAAGTGCTATTAAATACAGTTCCTTCAAGTATTCGAAATGTATTAGAAGGGGGGTATGATTTATCGAATGTAAGCGCTATAAATCTGGCTGGTGAGCCTTTTCCGGTTGATATTGCTCAAAAGCTTTTAACGACTACAGCGGAGATTAGAAATCTGTATGGTCCTTCAGAGGATACTACATATAGTACCTGTTACAAATTATCGAAGTCAAAGGAATATCGATCAATTCCTATTGGTATACCTATAACAAATACACAAGTTTACATTTTAGATGAATCCCTTCAATTGTTACCTCCTGGAGTAATAGGAAAACTTTATGTCTCTGGGTCTGGTGTTGCTAATGGATATCTTAATCGTCATGAATTGACAACAGAAAAGTTTTTAGACAACCCATATTGTGCAGGAGAACATATGTATGATACAGGTGACTTAGCTAGATGGTCTACAGATGGTACTATCGAGTTTTTGGGAAGAAAAGATCATCAGGTAAAATTGAGAGGTTATCGTATAGAGTTAGCAGAAATAGAAAATTCGATATCAGATTTTTCCGAAGAAATTTTACAGGCGGTTGTTGCCGTTAAAAAACCTCAAAAAGAAGATATATTAGTTGGGTATTACGTTGAAAATGCATCTATTGATAAATCAAAGTTAAGGACATATTTACAAGAAAAATTACCTTCTTATATGCTTCCTAGTTATTTTATTGCGATAGAATCAGTTCCCCTTACACCCAATGGTAAAGTAAATAAGAAGGCTTTACCAGAAATCACCTCTGTAGATGTTATCAAGAAGGATTATGTAGCTCCAAGAGACAAAACGGAACAAGAATTGGTTCATATTTGGGAAGAAATATTAGGAGTAAGTGGTATTGGAATCACGGACAACTTTTTTGAATTAGGAGGTCACAGTTTGATGATTTCACAGATTATCAATAGGGCCCATAAGATTATGAGTAAGAATATTCCTTTTAAGGTTTTTTACACGAATCCTACCATTGAGAATATCGTTATTTCGTTACAAGATGACCAGTTTATAGCTATAGACAAAGCTCCTGTTTTAGATTCTTATCCAGTAACCCCATCACAGCATCGTTTATGGTTGTTAAGTCAATTGGGAGAAGAAGTGCAAGCTTATCAAATTACAGGTGCTATAGTTTTAAAAGGGGATGTTAATATTGAGAATTTTAATCTTGCTTTTACTCATGTTGTTGATCGTCATGAGGTTTTACGCACTAGTTTTAGGAATAACGAAGAAGGTCTCTTACGACAATATATTTTATCAAAATCAACTTTTGATTTTACTTTATCGGTTAAGGATTTTTCTGAATCAATAGATCCCTATCATGCAGTTGAAAGTTATATAAAAGAGCAACAACATATAGGATATGATTTATCTAATGCTCCTTTATTTGGTGCTTCTCTTTTACAGGTATGTGATAATGAGTTTGTATTTTTCTTATCAATGCATCATATTATAAGTGATGGTTGGTCAATAGAGATTTTAACCTCTGAGATTTTCGAGAGTTATAAACAGTTACAGCTAGGAGCTGTTATATCTTTGCCTGATTTACCTATACAGTTTAAAGATTATGCGGTTTGGTTATCAGAAATGCATACCACTACCGATCATAAAGAATCAAAGGATTATTGGTTAGATGTTTTTCAAGGAGAATTACCGGTATTAGAGTTACCAAGTTTTAAGACTCGCCCTATGATAAAGACATATCAAGGTAGTGCACTGAATTATTGTTACTCAAAAGAGATTTTATCCAAATTAAAACATTTTTCACAGGAACACCAGGTGACCTTATTTATGATCTTAATGTCTTCAGTCAAAGTATTACTTTCAAGATACAGTAATCAAAAAGATATCATTGTTGGTACTCCTATTGCTGGGAGAAGGCATCCGGATTTAGAGCCTCAAATAGGTTTATATCTTAATACTTTGGCAATCCGCACCAGAATCAATACTGATAGTAGTTTTTTAGATGTATTACAAGCAGAAAAGAAACAGTTATTAGGTGCATATTCACATCAGGATTTTCCTTTTGATAAATTAATAGAGTCACTTAATCTATCCAGAGATACTTCTAGATCTCCATTGTTTGACGTAATGATTGTACTTCAGAATCAGCAGCAATTGTCAGGTTTTAAGAATAGAGAATCCATAGATGGTTTGACTATTAGTGATTATGACTTGGATCCAGAGTCTTCTCAGTTTGATTTGTCTTTTGCCTTTGTTGAGAAAGAAGGATTATCCTTAGATATTTCTTACAATACAGATATTTATGAGGAGTCATTTATAAACGGGATTTTTTCGCATCTAGAAAACTTATTTGATCAGATATTAGTTTCTCCAAATATTCAGGTAGCAGATATTGATCTACTAACGGTGGTTGAAAAACAGAACATATTAATAGATTTTAATGATACTAAGGTAGATTATCCCAAGGATAAAACAATAGTAGATTTATTTAATGACCAAGTAGAAAAGACACCGGATGCGGTTGCTCTAGTATTTGAAGAAAATAAACTTACCTATAAAGAATTAGATAACGTTTCTAATCGTTTGGCTAATTATTTATTGTCTAACTACAATATAGAGATAGAAGATCTGGTAGGGGTAAAACTTGATCGTAGCGAGTGGTCAATTATATCTTTATTGGCGATTTTAAAAACAGGCGGAGCATATGTTCCTATTGATCCTGATTACCCACAACAAAGAATCACGTATATAGAAGAGGATAGCAATTGTAAGGTTACAATAGATGAAAATATTTTAAAACACTTCAAAAAAGAAGAAAACTATTCTAATGTTATTCCAGATATAGTAATCAAACCTAACAATCTGGCATATGTTATTTATACTTCAGGATCAACAGGGAAACCTAAAGGAATATTAGTAGAGCATCGACCTATTGTAAGGTTGGTGAAAAACGCTAATTATATTGATGTTTGTGCCGGTGATAATATTTTAGGATTATCTAGTTTTTCATTTGACGGTTCTACATTTGATATTTTTATGCCTCTTCTGAATGGAGCAACCTTAGTTATATCCTCAAAAGACATATTTTTAGAGGTTAATAAATTTGGAGATTTATTTACAAAACAAGGTATAACTAGTTTTTTTATAACAACAGCTTTATTTAACACCCTTGTTGAATCTGAATTAGAATCGATAAAAGATCTAAAATATATATTATTTGGAGGGGAACAAGTATCAGTTAAGCATGTAAGACGATTTAAGGAGCTATACCCCAAAGTCAAACTTCATCATGTCTATGGTCCAACGGAAAATACTACATATTCTACTTATTACCCTATTAACGAGATTCAAGACAATGTGCAAACCATACCTATTGGTTCTGGTATATCAAATAGTACCTGTTACATTTTAGATGATAATCATTCTCCGGTTCCAATAGGAGTAATTGGTGAGATTTATCTTGGTGGAGATGGTGTTGCGAGAGGATATCTTAATCGAGATGATTTGACTTCAGAGAAGTTTGTACCTGATCCTTTTGCAAAAGGAGAACGATTATACAGGACAGGTGACCTAGCCAGATGGACACCAGGTGGTTCAATTGAGTTTATAGGAAGGAAAGATACTCAGGTAAAAATAAGAGGGTATCGTATAGAGTTAGGCGAAATTGAAAGCATCCTATTATCCCAACCAGAAATACAGCAAGCCATAGTTATAGTTAAAAAACAGAAGGTCGGCCCAGTGATTGTTGCTTATGTTGTCATAGATTCAGAGTTAAATGAGCAAGAGTTAAGATCCAATCTTAGCAAGGAGTTACCAGTGTATATGTTGCCAAATTACTATGTGACACTAGATACAATCCCATTAACTATTAATGGAAAAGTAGACAAAAAAAGTTTACCAGAGATTACGGAAGGAAACACCATAACCCATAAATATATAGCACCTAGAACCGCCTTAGAAGAAAAAATTGCCGCTATATGGCAAGATGTATTGCATCAAGATAAAGTTGGTGTAACCGATAATTTCTTTGAATTAGGTGGACATAGTTTAATGATTTCTCAGGTTATTAATAGGATCAATAAGAAAATGGATAAGAGTATATCATATTCATTGTTTTACAATAACCCTACTATAGAAAAATTATGTTACGCATTAAAAGATCAAGAATTTTTACCTATTAATCGTGCGACAGAGTCTGATTTTTATCCAACGACACCTTCTCAACAGAGATTATGGTTTTTGAGTCAATTTGAAACAGACACTCAGGCATATCATATTACAGGAGCGGTAACTTTAGAAGGTAATATTGTTGTTGAGAATTTTACAAGAGCAGTTAACTATGTAGTTGACCGTCATGAAATATTACGCACCTATTTTAAGAACAATGAAAAAGGAATTTTAGAACAATATATAATCCCAATAGCTGATTTTGATCTTAATTTACCGATTGAAGATTTTTCTGAATCGGCATCGCCAGATCAATCTATCAGGGAGTATATAAAAGAGGAACAAACTAAAGGGTATGACTTGGCTACAGGGCCTTTGTTAAGAGCTTCTCTTTTAAAAAGAGAGCATAATAGTTTTGTGTTTTTCTTATCTATGCATCATATTATTAGTGATGGGTGGTCAATAGAGATTTTAACTTCAGAGATTATACAAGTCTATAGGCAATTACAGTTAGGAGAGGTGCTAACATTACCAGAATTACCAATTCAGTTTAAAGATTATGCTGTTTGGTTAGCAGAAACAAACACTATAAGTTCACAAAAGGAATCAAAAGAATATTGGTTGAATGCTTTTCAAGGAGAACTTCCGGTACTGGATTTGCCAAGTTTTAGAAAACGTCCCTTGATAAAAACATATTCAGGTAATGTATTGATTCATAATTACCCTGAGGAAGTTTTGTCAAAATTAAAACAGTTTTCACAGCAACAGCAGGTAACATTATTTACGACTTTAATGTCTGCAGTTAAAACATTACTTTCCAGATATAGTAATCAAAAGGACATTATTGTTGGCACACCTATCGCGGGTAGAGAACATCCAGATTTAGAATCTCAGATAGGATTGTATCTTAATACATTGGCAATCAGAACTGAATTTGATGAAAAGGATAGTTTTTTGGACGCACTTAAAAAAGAAAAGCAATGTTTATTAGAGGCATATTCTCATCAAGATTTTCCCTTTGATACATTAGTAGAACAGCTTAGTCTGGAGCGTGATACTTCTAGATCTCCATTATTTGATGTACTGGTAGTTTTACATAATCAACAACAATTATTAGGTGTTCAAAATAAGGAATCAGTATCTGATTTTACAATCCATGAATTTGATATAGAAGTAGAGTCCGCACAATTTGATTTATCCTTTTCTTTTATGGAGAAAGAAGGCTTATCACTTAATATTTCTTATAATACAGATATTTATGATCAGTTTTTTATTGAAAGCATTTTTTCTCACCTTGGAAACGTATTTTCACAAGTAGTAGAATCACCAACGATAGAGTTGGAAGCTATAAAATTACTTAAACCAGATGATGAGCAAACCATACTTGAAAAATTTAATGATACTAAAGTTGATTATGATTTAGATAAAACAATGGTATCTCTTTTTGAAGAACAGGTTATAAAAACACCAGATGCAATTGCAGTCGAATATGAAGATCAGACTTTAACATATAAAGAACTTAACGAGTATTCTAATCAATTAGCACATTACTTATTAGAAGAAAAAGAAATACTCGAAGGAGATTTTGTTGGAGTAAAATTAGCTAGAAGTGAAAAACTACTGATCTCTTTACTGGCAGTACTTAAAACAGGAGCTGTCTATGTGCCAATTGATATAAATTACCCTCAAGAACGAATTACTTATATAGAACGTGATAGTAATTGCATACTAGTAATTGATGAAGAAATGTTAATTTCTCTTCAAAAACAAAAAGATCATTATTCAAAAGAAAATACTGAAAGTGAGTTCGGATCTGATGATTTGGCATATATTATTTATACTTCGGGAACAACAGGTAACCCAAAAGGTGTGATGATCATGCATCAAAATGCAGTCGCTATGATCAACTGGGCAAAAGATGAATTTAAAAATACCGATTTTGATGTAGTATATGCAGCCACATCACATTGTTTTGATCTCTCGGTTTTTGAATTGTTTTATACATTATCTACAGGAAAGAAAATAAGACTTTTGGATAGTGCATTAGAAATTGGTGAACACTTAGAGAGTGACACTAAAGTGTTAATAAATACAGTCCCTTCAAGTATAAGAAATGTATTAGAAAGTGGGAGTGATTTAAGTAATGTAAGCGCCATTAATCTGGCAGGAGAACCTTTTCCTGTGGATATCGCCCAAAAGCTTCTAACCTATAATTTAGAGGTAAGAAACCTCTATGGTCCATCAGAAGATACTACGTATAGTTCTTGTTATAAACTGTCGAAAGAAAATTCTTATACTTCAATTCCAATAGGAAAACCTATATCGAATTCTCAGATGTATATATTGAATACACATAAACAATTAGTACCACCAGGAACAATAGGTAAATTGTATGTATCTGGAGCAGGAGTTGCAAAAGGATATTTAAACCGTTCTGAACTAACATCTGAACGTTTTGTAAAGAATCCTTATAGTACAAATAGTAAAAATAACTACATGTACGATACTGGTGATATGGCAAGATGGTTGCCAGATGGAAACATCGAATTTTTCGGAAGAAAGGACAACCAGATAAAGTTACGCGGGTATCGTATTGAACTAGGAGAAGTAGAGGTTGCTATCAAGTCATTTTCAGAAAGCATCCAGCAAGTTCTAACGGTTGTAAGAGAAGAAAAAGAAGCAGAAGTATTAGTAACATATATTGTAGAAAGCGAACCTGTAGATGTAAAAGAGTTGCAGCTGTACTTGCATGATAAATTGCCATTTTATATGATTCCGAGTTACTTCGAAGTAATAGAATCTGTTCCTTTAACTCCAAATGGAAAAATAGATTACAAAATGCTTCCGGGGATAACTGCAAAGAAAAATGTTCATAAGGAATATATCGCTCCTCGTAATGAATTCGAAGAACAACTAGCAATTATTTGGCAAGAGGTGTTAGAAGTAGAAAAAGTGAGTGTCACAGATGGCTTCTTTGACCTAGGAGGTCATAGTTTAAAAATAACAAGGTTAATGAATAGTATTTATAGAGTATTTGATGTTAAAGTACCTACTAGCACTTTATTTTATAATAATACATTCCAAGAGCAGTCTTTAATAATTCAGAGCATACTTAATCAAGAAAGTCTGGCCACTAATATTGAAAATAAGAATGTTGAGGTTGAAAAATTTTCTATTTAGAATTAGGGCTTTCACATTACAAAAATCATAAAGCAGAAAACCTCTATACCACCTATGGTATATCCAAAGGGCATGTATTCGTCATGCTTAATTTTACATACAATATCGTTGTAAATACTTATTTGCACTTCAAAAATTATATAAAGAAATTTTATATCTGATATCATGAATAAGCTACTTAGTAAACTAAAGAAGTTAAATATCTCTATTGATTTAATTAACGATAAATTAGATGTTGTTGCTCCAAAGGATATAATGACAGAAGAATTGTTAAACGAGATCAAAGAACATAAAGAGGATCTCATAAAGTTTATTTCAGCGCAAAAGAATAGTGTGCAAGTAGAATACACTCCAATTAACTCGTTGGGTAAAAAAGAGGATTATATCTTATCCTCTGCGCAACGTAGGTTATGGCTTTTAAGTCAAATTAATGAAAGTAATATGGCATACAATATGTCGAGCACTTTTAGAATTATAGGAGAACTAGATATAAAAGCATTAGAAAAAGTATTTGAAACTCTTATTGAGCGTCATGAAGTATTAAGAACCAACTTTGAATTAGATGTAGAAGGTAATGCTAAACAAGTAGTTTTAAAAGCTTCAGAAAGTAAGTTTGTACTCGATTTCGAAGATGTAAGCAGAAGAAAAAAGAAAGATGAAATCATTAAAACCGGTATTAATGAAGAAACAACATATTCATTTGATATAACTTCAGATTCTTTGTTGAGAGCTAAATTGATAAAAATTTCGAAGGATAATTATGTGTTTAATCTTGTTATGCATCATATCATTAGTGATGGATGGTCATTACAAGTTTTAAGTAAAGAGATTTTTACGCTATATGATGCTTATACAAAAGGAAATGAAAATCCTTTAATGCCGCTCCCTATTCATTATAAAGATTATGCGGCATGGCAGCAAGAACAACTAGAAAAAGGAGAACTGGATGATCATAAACAATATTGGTTAGAACAGTTTAGTGGAGAGCTTCCAATACTTAACATGCCTGGCTCTAGTATTAAACCAAAGACTGAAGCTCATGAAGGGAGGGTTATTAGAAAATCTTATGACACTAAGCTTATAGCAGCTTTTAAGAGATTATGCAAAGAAGAAGATACTACCTTGTTCATTGGACTTATGTCTATTGTCAAGCTCTTACTATGTAGATATACTAATCAAAATGATATAATTGTAGGAACACCAGTATCTGGAAGAGAACATCCAGATTTATTAGAACAATTGGGTTTTTATATCAACCTTTTAGGTTTAAGGACAAATATTGATGACCAGGAAAGTTATACAGAATTGCTTTTAAAACTAAAGAAGAATACTCTTAATGCCTATAATCATCAAAATTATCCATTCGATAAATTGGTAGAAGACCTTCCTTTGGCAGGAAATACATTGTTTGATATTATCCTAACCTTAGAAAATAAGGATAGGGTAAAAAAACAAAAAATAGGTGGTCTATCTATTGAAGAATATAACTTAATTGAGGCTACCACTTCAAAATTTGGTTTGGAATTTGTTTTCAAGGAAACCGATAATGGATTGGATTTGTTTTTAACATATGATACATCAATATATGAGCATAAGTTTGTGCAGCAAATCACAACTCATTTAGAAACATTATTTGATCAAGTTATTAATAATCCTAATGCTCCAGTAAGGAATATTTGTCTTCTTTCAAAAGTAGAAAGAGAAAAGGTTTTGTTAGAATTTAATGATACTAAAACAGTATATCCAAAGGATAAAACATTTTTAGAATTATTTAAAAACCAAGTACAGAAAACTCCAGACAAAGTAGTTATTGTTGATGATACCGAAAGCCTGACATATAAAGAATTGGACTCAATATCTGATAGTTTTGCTCATTATTTGTTAAAAGAACATAGAATAAAGAATGAGGGTTTGGTGGGTGTAAAGTTAGGACGCAGTAAATGGCTTATTATTTCAATGTTGGGGATATTAAAATCAGGTGGAGTGTATCTTCCAATTGATCCAAATTACCCAAAAGATCGTATAGCATATATAGAAAAAGATAGTGGGTGTCAAATAACTATTGATAATCAATTTATTGAAGTATTTGAAGCACAAAAACCAATTTCAGATACTATAGAAATAAAAGGAAGTGCTAGTGATTTAGCATATGTAATATATACTTCTGGTTCGACAGGTAAACCAAAAGGAGTAGCAATAGAGCACAAGAGTTTGGTGAATTTGTGCTATTGGCATATTCGTCATTATGAAGCTAACGAATCAAGCAGAGCTACTTTATTCTCAGGAACGGCTTTTGATGCTTCAATATGGGAAATCTGCCCTTACTTAATTAGTGGAGGTACACTTTACCCAATATCTGATAATGATACCAGAATTGATACACAAAAATTATCCACTTTTTTTAAAGATAACAACATTACTCATTGTTATGTACCCACTCAAATATGTCAAAGTTTGGTGGAAGACGAGTTTTATAAAGATGACTTAACGATAGTCACAGGAGGAGATGTTTTAAAATTAGGAAAAGAAACAGACCTGACTATCTATAATAATTATGGTCCGACAGAAAATACGGTGGTAACAACCTCGTTTCAGGTTCAAAAAAGTAATACCACTAATATTCCGATTGGAAAACCAATTTCAAATACACAAGTATACATACTTAATGACTCCCTTAATCTTTTACCAATAGGATTTGTAGGAAGGCTTTTTGTGTCGGGAGATAGTGTTGCAAGAGGCTATTTAAATCGTCCAGAATTAACTAAAGAGAGATTTGTAAATAATCCTTTTGCTGAAGGAAAGAAGATGTATGACACTGGTGATTTAGCGTATTGGCTACCCGATGGGAATATTGCATTTGCAGGAAGAAAAGATGAACAGGTAAAGATCAGGGGATTTAGAATAGAGCTGGGCGAAATAGAACAATTATTAATACAGCAAAAAAATATAAAACAGGCCTTAGTATCCGTAAAAGAGATACAAGGACAAAAGCAATTGATAGCCTATGTATTACCCGAAGGAAAAATAGACAAACAAAAGTTAAAATTATTACTTCAGAAAGAGTTGCCAGTTTATATGGTTCCTGGTTGTTTTATAGAGATAGACAGTATTCCATTAACTGCTAATGGTAAAATAAACAAGGATGCTTTACCGATACCAACAGAAAGTGACTTTACAAATGCCAATGAATTTATAAAACCAGAAACTAAACTAGAGAAAGAGCTCGTAAAAATCTGGAGTGAAGTTTTAGGGATTAAATCTATGGGCATAGAATCTGTTCTTTTTGATTTAGGAGGTAGCAGTATAAGTATTGCAAAAATCATCAATAAAATAAGACTAGAAACCGGATATACTATAACATTTAAGGATGTGTTTGAGAACCCTACAATAAGAGGAATCATCCCATTTTTAAAAGAAAGCGTTGAAGATACTGAAATTCCAATTATTCCTGAGCAAGAGTCATATCCTTTAACATCGGCACAATTAAGATTTTGGCTATTGTGCCAGATGCCAGAGGTAAATAAAGCATATAATATTCCTTTTACAATTAAACTTAAAGGAAACCTAAATATCGAATTACTTAATGAAGCATTTAAATTGCTGATCCATAGACATGAAACTTTAAGAACTAGTTTTATTCAGAATTCTGATGGAGAAATCCAACAACAGGTTCAATCAATAGGTACTGTCAATTTTAATCTGGATCTTATCACATTGGATACTCAAGACACATTAAGTGATACCATTTCTGAGTTTAATAGACAATCATTTGATTTAGCTCAGGCTCCTCTAATTAAAGGATGTTTAATAAAAACAAATGATAATTGTTTCTATTTGTCCATTATCGTACATCATATTGTATTTGATGGGCATTCTCTTCAGGTTTTAATGAAGGATGTATCCACTTTATATAATCGACTCTTATCATCTTCAAAAATAGACCTTCCTGAGCTGAAGGTACAATTTAAAGACTATACTTCATGGGCGAATAACCTTATGTCAGACAATAGGGTCAAGCAGCATCAGTTCTGGATTAATGAGTTATCTGGTGAACTTCCTATTTTGAATATTCCAACATATCAAAATAGACCAAAGATTCAGACATATAATGGAAACAGCTTATCATACCAATTAAATGATAGATTGCTTAAAAAATTGGAGAAGTTTTCTAAAAGGCAAAAAACCACAGATTTCACAGTTCTTTTGGCTGCATTAAAAGGGTTACTTTTTAGATACACAAGTCAGACAGATATTATCATAGGGACACCAGTACTAGGTAGAGAACACACAGACTTAGAAAATCAAATAGGATTGTATATCAATACAATACCCATTAGAACAAGGTTTAATAAATCTGATGATTTTAACCAATTAGTAAGCAACCAAAAAAACACATTGGTTAAGGCATATGCTAACTCTGGATATTCTTTTGGAGATATCCTAAATGGGCTCAGTTTACATAGAGATACGAGTAGGTCACCAGTTTTTGATATACTGGTCATTTATCAAAAGCAAACCGATAATTCAACTAATTTTACTACACTTTTTGATGAGGCAAGTTGCGAATCATATGAAGATTCAAAATCTTTTGTTAGTAAATATGATATCACATTTTCGTTTTTAGAATTTGATGGTCATTTAAGTATAAGTGCAGAGTATAATATAGATTTGTATGAACAATCATTTATAGAAAATATGATTGTCAATTTTGAGAATTTTTTAGAAGGATGTATCAAAGATCCTACCCAAGAAATTCAGGAAATCTCATATGTGGGTAAAACACAGGCAGATAAATTACTGAATGAATTTAATTACACTCAAAAGAATATTGATTTTCAAAAAACGGTTGTTGATTTATTTGTAGATCGAGCAGAGCTTTCTTCAGAGAAAATCGCAATTATTTGTGAGAATAAAAAAATAACCTATAAAGAATTAGATCAAAAATCAAATCAATTAGCGATTTATCTAAAGGAAAAAGGAGTAAAACCTAATTCGACGGTTGGAGTATTTTTAGGTCGATCTATAGAGGTTGTTGTCGCAATTTTGGGAATTTTAAAATCAGGAGCTTCTTACCTTCCATTAGATCCGTTTTACCCTATTCATAGAACCGATTATATTCTAAAAAATAGCGAAACAAACTTTGTCGTAACCAATAATGAAACTAAGGACGTATTAACCAATAATTTGATTACAATAAACCTAAATGATCAGGTAATTTGGGAGAAAAATTGCGACGTACAGTTTGCTAGTCCAGAACCATTGTCGATGGCGTATGTCATTTATACTTCAGGCTCTACCGGTAAACCTAAAGGAGTAAAAGTATCACACAAAAACCTGAGCAATTTTATTGCGGGAATGAATCATAAGTTTGATTCTAAATCAGAATCCGATGTTTGGTTAGCGATGACAAGTATGAGTTTTGATATTTCGATATTAGAGCTTTTATGGACCCTTACAGAAGGAAATAAAATAGTAATGCATCTGGAGCGACCTATTCCTGTAGCGTCCAAACCAAAGATGGATTTTAGCTTGTTTTATTTTCCTACCCATAACAATACGACACAACAACAAAATAAATATGAATTACTTCTGGAAGGAGCAAAATTTGCTGATCAAAATCAATTTGAGGCAATATGGGTTCCAGAAAGACATTTTCATAATTTTGGAGATCAGTTTCCAAATCCATCAGTTGCAGCAGCAGCCGTTTCTTCAATTACTAAAAACATAAAACTAAGATCAGGTAGTGTTGTATTGCCCCTGCATGACCCTATTAGAGTAGCAGAAGAATGGTCTATGGTTGATAACTTATCTGAAGGAAGGGTAGAATTATCGATCGCTTCGGGATGGCATCCTAATGATTTTGTTTTAGCACCCAATAGTTACGAAAACCGACACCAGGTAATGCGAGAAGGGATTACTACCCTAAAAAATGTTTGGAAAGGAAAGTCGGTGACCAGAAAAAATGGGGTTGGTAAAGATTATGAATTCTATGTGCATCCAAAACCTATTCAAAAAGAATTACCCTTATGGATTACAGCGGCAGGAAGTATAGAAACTTTTAAATATGCCGGAAGTATTGGGGCAAATATTTTAACCCATTTATTGGGTCAGAATATTGAAGACCTGGAAGAAAAGATAAAAGTATATCGGCAAACATTAATAGATAATGGATATAATCCAGAAAAGTATAAAGTAGCTCTAATGCTACATACATTTGTTAGTGATGATCTAGATTTTGTAAAGCAAACTGTAGAAAGACCTTTTAAAAATTATCTTAAAAACTCTATAAACTTATTAAAACCAATTGCCGAAGAATTAGATCTGGATTTAGATAATGATTTAGAACCATTGCTTGATATTGGATATCAGAGGTTTTATAAAACCAGTAGTTTATTTGGAACTCCAGAATCTTGTCACAATATGGTAAATAGGGTGTACGAAATTGGGATTGATGAAGTTGCTTGTTTAATAGATTTTGGTGTAGACCACGAATTGGTTATCGATAATCTAAAATATCTGTTTGATTTAAAAGATTCAGTCAAAAGAGGCAGAGCACAACATGATTTTCTTGTTAAAACAATTGATAAACTAACAGAAAGTGAAAGTACAGCTCAGTTAATCAATAACCATAAAGTTACTCATATGCAATCGACACCTTCTCTCTACGAGGAACTTTTGCTTAATGATAAAGGTAGAGAAGCATTAAAGAATATTAAAACACTTATGGTTGGTGGAGAGGCACTAAAAAAATCACTTGCACAAAAGTTAATTCTTCAGGTAGGTAGTAGCATTCATAACATGTATGGACCTACAGAAACCACTATTTGGTCTTCGGTAAAAACGGTAAGCGAAGACGAGAATATAACAATAGGAAAACCAATTATTAATACCAAAATTTATATTCTTGATGCTAATAATCAATTATGTCCGGAAAGAGTATCTGGAGAGTTATGTATAGGAGGAGATGGAGTAACTCTGGGGTATCTTAATAAAGAGACATTAACCAATGAAAGATTTATAGATAACCCATTTGTAGAAAATGAGAAGATATACAGAACAGGGGATTTAGCCTGCTGGTTGCCCAATGGAGAACTTCAATATCAAGGAAGGTTAGATAGCCAAGTGAAAATAAAAGGATATCGAATAGAATTAAAAGAAATAGAAAATGTAATTCTAGATCATAAAAGCATTATTCAATCTGCTGTTTCCGCTATTGATGAAAATAACCAAACATTTTTGGTAGCTTATATAAAGACAGCAGACACATTAGATGATGATGTATTGAAGGAATATTTAAGATTGCGCTTACCTCATTATATGATTCCTCAACATATAATTATGTTAGAAGAATTTCCACAAACACCAAATGGAAAGATAGATTTTAAAGCGCTACCTCGTCCAAATGATACTGTAAAACAATCCAAAAAGTATATTGCTCCCAGAAACGAAACTGAAGAACAATTATCTATTTTATGGGGTGATTTCTTGAAAGCAGAACAGCTAAGTATCGATGACAATTTTTTTGAAATTGGAGGGAATTCGATGAAAGCATTTCAACTACTATCCCTTATAAACACATCTCTCAATACAGATATAAAGATTCTTTCATTTTTTCAATATCCCACTATACGAACTTTGGCAGAGCATCTTGATAATGCTGAAACCGTCCAAAAGGTTCAAATAGAAGAAAACGAAATGGAAGATGTGGAGGATTTGATTGATTTTATGAGTGATATATAAATCAATTGTACTACTAAATAGTTTTTTCTAAGATTTAATACGATTTATTCAATGAAAAGAGATATAGCCATTATTGGGATGTCTGGTAAATTCCCAAAATCAAATAATATAGAAGAATTCTGGAGTAATCTGGTAGAGGAAAAAGAGTTGATCCATTTTTTCTCAGATGATGAATTGATAGATAGAGGGATTGATAAAAAAGAAATCGACCAGGAGAACTATATAAAGGCAGCATCGTTTATAGAAGAGACCAATACTTTTGATTATCCATTTTTTAAATATACACTGGACGAAGCCAGAATAATGAATCCTCAAACAAGGATGATGCATCATTTGATTTGGGAGGCATTAGAAGATTCGGGATGTAACATCGAAACATATACAAAGAAAACGGGTGTTTTTTTAGGAGCGAATAAAGATTTAAATTGGAGTTTACATGCTATGTTGACCAATGATTTGAATGTAGATCAATTAACAAAAGAGAAACTTTCTAACCCCAATTTTATGGCATCTTTGATTGCCTATAAATTAAATTTCAAAGGGCCATGTTATTTTATTGATACCGCATGTTCAACGTCATTGAGTACCGCTCACCTGGCATGCAGAAGCTTACTACTTAATGAATGTGGAATTGCAGTAGCAGGAGGTGTAAGATTACGTTCTAATGTGGATAATGGGTATACCTATATAGATGGATCTATTATGTCTAATGATGGACATAATCGCAGTTTTGATAGCAAATCTTCTGGTACCATAGGAACTGATGGAGCAGGAGTGGTTATTCTGAAACGATTAGAAGATGCACTAAAAGATAATGACAATATTTATGCGGTAATCAAGGGATCAGCGATGAATAATGATGGTAAGTCAAAAGCGGGGTATACGATGCCAAGTGTAGAAGGGCAATCAGAATGTATAAAATTAGCGCAGAAAATTGCAGGTGTTACCCCAAAAGATATTTCATATATAGAAGCTCATGGTACAGGTACCAAAATTGGAGATCCTATAGAAATTGAATCTCTCAATAAAGCATTTAATAATGATAAAGAACATACATGTGCGGTTGGAACCATAAAATCTAATATGGGACATGCCGATGAAGCAGCAGGAGTCCTGGGATTAATAAAAACAGCCTTATCCATAAAAAATAAAACAATTCCAGCTAGTTTACATTATCAAAAACCAAATCCGACTATTAATTTTGATGAAGGCCCGTTTTATGTTAATCATAAAACAAAAGAATGGAAAACTGAAAATGAAAAACCTCTTACTGCAGGAATAAGCTCACTAGGAATTGGAGGAACAAATGTTCACATAATTCTTCAGGAAACTCCTAATCAGGATATAAAGAAAATAGCTAAAGAACATAAGCTTATTCGGTATTCTGCAAAATCCGAAGCGGCTTTAGAAAATTACGAAACAAGACTATTAGATTTTCTTGAGAATAATCATGAGATTGATATAGATAGCTTGGCCTATACATTGCAGATAGGTAGGAAACAATTTGATTTTGCAAAATATCTCTTGGTTAGAGATCAGGATGATCTTATTGAGTCGTTAACTAACAAAAGGGCAAAAGAGAATATCGTAAAAGCAAAAAATAATCTTGTTTTTATGTTTTCAGGACAAGGTAGTCAATACCTAAATATGGGTAAAGACTTATACGATTCCTTTCCGGTTTTTAAAGAATTTCTGGATGAAGGCTTAGATCGCCTGCAACAACTTAATGGTACAGATTATAAAAGCATAGTATTTAATGAAGATGCTGTGCCTTCAGGCCTAATCAATCAAACTCTCTATACGCAACCTATACTATTTGTTTTTGAGTACGCCCTGTCACAATTATTACTTGCCTTGGGAACGGCTCCGGATTATATGATAGGTCATAGTTTGGGAGAATACGTAGCCGCTACGATAAGCGGAGTATTTACTTTTGAAGATGCTCTAAAAATTGTAAGTAAAAGAGCCGAATTAATGTCCCAAGTAGCAGAGGGAGACATGATTAGTATAGGACTGTCTGTAGATCAGGTAGAAAAAGAAATATTAGAAAATGTATCCATTGCGGCCATAAATTCTCCAGATTCCTTTGTGGTTTCCGGAACCAAGGATGATATAACCTGGGTCAAAAAGAAGTTGGAAGCAAAAGAGATCCTTTATACCACTTTGAAAACGTCACATGCGTTTCATTCAAAAATGATGGAGGAAATCCTTGAAGATTTTGAAAAAGAGTTACAATCAATTTCTCTTCACGACCCTAAGATCCCGTTCATTTCTAATAGTACTGGTGATATTATAACAAAAGAAGAGGCAACATCAATTAAGTATTGGTCTAATCATATTGTTGAAGCCGTGCAATTCGAAAAAGGAATTAAAGAATTGATAAAGCTCGATAACTCAATATTTATTGAAGTAGGCCCGGGAAGAACGTTAACTACATTTTATAAAAAATGTCAGAATCGCAAATTAGAAAATAACGTTGTAACCACAATCAGGCATCCAAAAGAAATTGTAAACGATAACCAATATTTTAATGACTTTTTGGGAAAACTATGGTTAAATGGGTTTGATATTGATTGGACAATGTATTATCAGAACAATCCACCAAATAAAATTTCATTACCTACATATGCATTTGATGAGTATGATATTCCTTCAAAAGTGCAATTAGATGATAACTTATTAAAATTAAATGGTACACATCTGATTCAAAAGAATATTTCAGAATCCTTATATATGCCTTCCTGGAAATATTCTCCAGGGAATACTCATAAAAAAACGATATTTTCAGATGCAAATAAATATTTGGTTTTCAATGATGAATCCGCATTTTCTGAAGAATTGATACAGGCACTTACAAAAAATGGAAATGATGTGTTTACGATTACAAAAGGGAAGCAATTCAAAGCTTATTCATCTAAGAATATTACCATTAATTCGGAAGAAAAAAATGAGTACAAAGAACTAAAGGACTATCTGGAAAATATAAACTTTGATTTCGATTTTATTGTTTACAACTGGGAACTAACCGAAAAACAATCCTCTAAAAATCAAGGTACATATTTAGAATACAATCAAACCTTTGACAAGGTCTTAAAGATTATTAATGGCTTAGGTTTAGATGAAATAAAGAATCCAAAGAAAATAATAGTTCTCAATGATAAAAATTATAAAGTAACAGGAGCAGAAAATAATAAAGTAGTTAATCAGCATACGGGAACGCTATTAAATGTACTAGCTCAAGAAAGTCAAAATTTATATGCAACTTTTTTAGATATAGATATTAGTAACTATACGATTAATGATGTCATCGAAGAATTCAAAGTTGCAAATAAGTATGATACGGTAGCTTATAGAAATGGCAGAAGATGGGCTTTATATTATGAACCGATCATAGTATCAGAAGATGACAAAATAGAAACCCCTTTAGTAAAAAAACAAGGGAATTATTTGATTACCGGAACCCTGGATGATATTGAATGTACGTTAGCCGGTAATTTACTTAATGAGTTTGAAGCCAATGTTGTTATCTTTTCTAATAAGCCCCCATTTAAGTGGAGCGAAAAAGAAAAACAAGCATATAAACAATTAAAAGAACTACCAGGAAATGTTACTTGCCTTCATGTGGATATCACTAACTATGATCATTTACTACAGGAAATAGAAAATATAGAAAATAAATATGGAGCTATAAACGGAATTATTCACGCCGCTAGAAACACAGAAATAAAAGATGTTGAGTTAGTATCTGGTATTGAAGATGATATTATAAAAAAACACTTTTCAATACGAGTAAATAGTTTGCTCAACCTCAAGCGAATTACACAAGAAAGAAAGATTGATTTTGTTAAAGTAATTTCTAGTTTATCGTCCTTTTTAGGAGGAGTATCGTATGGAGGATATGCATCAGCTTCTGCACAGATGGATAGCATAGTACTAAGAGAAGATACAAATTGGTCTATTTTAAACTTGGATCGAGTTTATGATGAAGACCCGTGGATACGTCCTGAGGAGCTTATAAATGCTTTTCATTATTCTTTTTTATACCATAATTTAAAACAAATCATTGTTTCTAAAAGAGATTTAAATAATCCAACAAAAGATACTCATAAAGAGGAGAAACCTAAGAATAATGTAAAAGTAAACCGAAAAATAGTAAAAGCCTCTTTTACAGCTCCTAAGAATGAAACAGAAACTGAAGTAATCAAGTTGTTTGAAAACCTTTTTGGTATTACCGAATTAGGAGTAGAGGATGATTTTTTCGAGTTAGGAGGAGATTCTCTAAAAGCTGTAATACTTATAAACAAAGTAAAAAAGAGTATGGGTATTACACTAACCATGTCAGATATATTTTCCAATAAGACAATAGCTAATATTTCTAAACTGATTGACGAAACAAAATGGATGCAGGAAGATGTAAATGAACAAGAAGAAATAGACACAATTGTTATCTAAATAACAGGATTTAAGGTATTAGATATCACCAAAACTACGCTTTGCTAATACTAGCATTTTTGATACTCCAGAGGAAGAAAATTATATCCTTCAAGCGGGTCTATTAGCTAATAAAGCAAAAGAACCTCATGCATCTTAGTATGAATTTGCGTTGGGCATCCGATATAAATAAAAGTATAAATAACGAATAGCTACTCAAAAAACTATTGAATATGAACAGCACATCATTGATAAATATAAAAGACCTTTTTGTTGAGTTCAGAGAACAGCAAATTAAACTATTCTTACAAGGAGATGATATAAAAATCACATCCTATAAAAACAAAATATCACCCGATCAAATAGCAATGATTAAATCTAATAAAGATGAAATTATTACGTATTTGAAAAATCTTGATAAGGATGGTGTAATGTCGCCAATACCAATTATAGACAAAAAATCGAGTTACCCTCTATCTAATGCTCAACAACGAGTTTGGATATTAAGTCAACTTGAAGAAGGATCCACAGCATATAACCTACCTACCGAAATCGAATTGATTGGACATTATGATCTGAATTGTTTCGAAAGAGCTATTAAATCCGTTATCGAAAGGCATGAGATATTACGCACAGTGTTCAAAGAAGACGATAATTGTGAACCTTGCCAGATTATTTTAGATCCAGAGGAGATATCTTTTACTATCGACTTCAGAGATTTTAGAAATAATAAAAATCCTCAAGAAGTTGCAAAAACATACATTTTATCTGATGCTTATAAATCGTTTGACCTGTCAAATGGCCCATTGTTAAGAGCAAGCTTACTTCAGATATCAGATGATAAATTTATCTTTTATTATAATATGCATCATATCATTAGTGATGGATGGTCTATGGAGGTTTTAATTCAAGATGTGATGAAATATTATGAAGCTTATGTGTCAGATAAACTTCCAAATATTTCTCCTTTGAGAATACAATATAAAGATTATACTGCGTGGCAATTAGATCTTATAAATGGTGTTAAACATCAAGAACATAAGGAGTATTGGCTTTCTGTATTAAGTGGAGAAATACCAAGCATAGATTTACCAACAAGAAAAAAAAGACCTCAAAAAAAGACTTTTTATGGAAAAAGCTTAGGGACTTATATATCACCAAAAATAATTTCTAAACTACAAAGTTTTGCCAAAGATAGAGGAGGAAGTTTATTTATGGGATTATTAGCAGTCTCTAAAGTTTTACTTTACCGTTATACAGGCGAGAGCGATATAGTCATAGGAAACCCAATTGCAGGTAGGGATCATGCAGATTTAGAAGATCAAATAGGTGTTTATATAAATACATTAGCGTTAAGAAGTCGGGTTGATTCAGATAGTAGTTTTACAGAATTATATGATCAGATTAGAGCAACTACCTTAGAAGGATTAGAGCATCAAATGTATCCATTCGATAAACTTTTAGAAGATTTGAATGGTAAAAGAGAAGCAAGCAGAAGTCCGATTTTTGATATATTAATAAACTATCTGGGAGTTTCAGAAATCTCTAAAGAAGGTATAGCAGGAGAAAATATACAAGACCTTGGAGAAAAGATGACTTTACTTGATATTGAAATTGATTTCACCGAGTTAAAAGGAGGGGTAGATTTCATTATTAGATATAATAGTGATGTATATGAACATGAAATGATAGAAAGCTTCATGCTTCATTATAAGGAATTACTAGGTGAACTTTTAAAACATCCGGAAGAGAGCATAGGTAAAGCAAAATATTTACTAGAAGAAGAAAGGAAAGTTCTTTTGCAAGAATTCAATAATACCGATATGGTATATGATACTGAGAGAACTATAATAGATATATTCGAAGAACAAGTTGCGAATACGCCAGATAACATTGCGGTTGAGTTTGAAGATGTAAATTTAACATACAGAGCGCTTAACGAGCAGTCTAACCAGTTGGCCCATTACTTAAAAGAACAGCAGAACATAGTAAATAATGATTTTGTTGGGGTAAAACTCGCAAGGAACGAAAAGTTGTTGATTTCTTTATTGGCAGTGCTCAAAACAGGAGCCGCATATGTGCCGATAGATATAAACTATCCAGAAGAGAGAGTAACGTACATAGAAGATGATAGTAACTGTAAATTGGTAATCGACAAAGAAGAGTTAAATAGTTTTGAGGAAACTAAAGATAACTATTCAAAAGAAAACATAGAGAATGATAAGGAAAATAGGGAGTTAGCCTATGTAATTTATACTTCAGGGACAACAGGAAACCCCAAAGGAGTTATGATAACTCATAAGAGCGTTGCTGCCTTTATAAAATGGGCAAAAGATGAATTTGAAGGTACTGATTTTAATGTGGTATATGCAGTTACATCTCATTGCTTTGATCTTTCTGTCTTTGAGTTATTTTTCACTTTATCTGTTGGTAAAAAAATAAAATTACTGGATAGCGCATTAGAAATTGGAAAGCACTTAGAAAATGATACCAAGATATTATTAAATACTGTTCCTTCAAGTATTAGAAATGTTTTAGACGAAGGATATGATTTAAAAAATGTAAGTGCTGTTAATTTAGCAGGAGAACCTTTTCCAGTAGATATTGCTCAAAAACTTTTAACATATAATGCCGAGATTAGGAACCTCTACGGGCCTTCAGAAGATACCACTTATAGTACATGTTACAAATTATCTAAGGAAAAAACATATAGTTCGATTCCGATTGGAAAACCAATAACCAATACTCAAGCATATATTTTAGATGAAAATCTATCCTTAGTACCACAGGGAATGGTGGGTCAGCTATGTATTGGAGGAGCGGGATTATCTGGGGGGTATTTAAATCGTCCGGATTTATCAAAAGAAAAATTTATTAGTAACCCATTCAAAAAAGACCAGCTGCTCTATTTAACAGGAGATTTGGCACGTTGGATATCTGATGGTAATATAGAGTTTTTAGGTAGAAATGATCATCAAGTAAAGATAAATGGATATCGGATAGAATTAGGAGAAATCGAGTCTGCATTAAATGAAATTGATATTATTCAACAGTCAGTGGTCCTGGCATTAGAAGGTGTTGGTGATTCTAAACAATTAGTGGGATATATTGTTTGTGAAAATGAGATAGAGGAACAAGAGATACAAAAAACTTTACAGAGTAGGTTGCCAGAATATATGGTTCCTAGAATCTATGTAAAACTCGAAGAAATGCCTTTAACTCAAAACGGTAAGATAAATCGCCAAGTATTGCCTATTCCTACTATCAAACAAGAATATGTCGCTCCGTATAATGATATTCAGGTCAAATTGGTAGAAATCTGGAAAGAGGTTTTGCAGATAGAAAAAGTAGGTGTTAAAGATGATTTTTTTCAAGTAGGAGGGAATAGCTTACGAGGCATACGTGTGCTTAACACTATAAATAAAGAATTTGGATTAAAGTATGACCTAAGAGGAATCTATGTTGAAAACACTATAGAATTGATAGCCGAGAGGATCAAGATAGATCTTAGGTTTAAAGAGGCGGAAGAAATAGACGAAAGCGAATTCAGTGAAATTAAAATATAACAAATCAAACTTTCAGAATATAAATAACAAATAAAAAATTACGATATGATCATATGTGGCTTAAAACTTACTCATGACGGTGCAATAGCATTGATTGATAATGGCAAATTAGTATTCAGCTATGAGATGGAAAAACTGAATAACAGCGCAAGATTTTCTGATCTGTTAGACCTTGATCTTAGATTCTTATCATCTGTACTAGAAGAGAATGGATATAAAATCGAAGATGTAGATAAGTTTGTAATTGATGGCTGGGGAGAATATGATGAAGAAAAAGCCGGTAAAGAAAATGATGCATCCGCATTTTTTACAAAAATTAATGATACGTTAGGGAATCAATTTGAAATTGAATTTGGTAAATATGGAATGCTAGTAAAAGATGAAAATGTATTAGAAGAGCAGTCATTCACGTATCCTAAGAATAATTTTTCCTATAACAGTTATTTACACATTTCTGGTCACTTAATGGGGGCATATTGCACAAGTCCCTTTGCGTCAAAACAAGAGAGTTCTTTTGTGTTAGTATGGGATGGTGGAATGTTTCCACAATGTTTTTACTTCAATGCAGACACCAAAATAGTAGATAATTTAGGACCAATATTTCATATCAAAGGTGATAGCTATGCTTCCTTTGCATCCAATTATAACCCTTTTACAAATTTTGAAGGAGAAGGGCTATCTATCGCTGGTAAAGTAATGGCTTATATTGCTATGGGTAAATGTATTCCTGAAGTATTAACATTTTTTAAGGAAACCTTTCATAGAAATGAAGGGGATATTTTAAAAGATAATATTACTGATCTTAGTACATTGATCAAAAGATCAACAAATCTTCTAAAAGAGTTTGTCATATATGGTGAAATCAATGATGTAAAACCTGTAGATCTTATGGCAACCTATCATGTATTTCTACAAGATGTATTGTTAATAAAATTGAAAGGTTTGGTTGATCGTTATCCTATGCAAAAGAAAAATATTTGTATGGTGGGAGGATGTGCCCTTAATATAAAATGGAACAGTGCCATAAGAAATTCTGGTATGTTTGAAGATGTGTGGGTTCCTCCATTCCCCAATGACTCCGGCAGTGCTATAGGAGCTGCCTGTTCAGAAATGGTAAGACATACAGACAGTTTAGCATTAGATTGGGATGTGTACAGTGGTCCGTTTCTAAATGAATTCCAGGAAAATGATTCATGGACCAATATAGATTGTTCTATACCAGACTTAGCAAAAATCATTCATGATTTTAATGAACCTATTATTTTTCTTAACGGAAGAGCAGAATTAGGACCAAGAGCACTTGGTAATAGAAGTATTTTATCGGCACCTGTTTCTACAACCATGAAAGGGGTGTTAAACAAAATAAAAGGAAGAGAAGATTACAGGCCAGTTGCTCCTATTTGTATGGTAGAAGATGCACCGGCAATTTTCAACCCAGGGACACCAGATCCCTATATGTTATATGATCATAAGGTTAGAGAAGAGTGGATAGATAAAATACCTGCTATTACTCATTTAGACGGAACCGCACGCCTTCAAACTGTAAGCGCTGATAGCAATCCCGAGGTTTATACATTATTACAAGAATATAAAAAGTTGAGCGGAGTACCTCTTTTATGTAATACAAGTGCAAACCACAGTGGGAAAGGATTTTTTCCAGATGTACAAAGTGTAATAGATTGGGGGAAAGTCAATGCTATTTGGAGTAATGGGAAGATCCATGTTAAAAAAGAAACAAAAATTCATCTCGAATCAGGACTTTTCAAGGTTGTGGAAAGATCATACTAGTTTGAAAATCCAATCAAATTATCACAAGGCTCTTCATTAAAAAATAAATACACACATCATCCGATGAAAACACTTTTGCAAAAATTAGTTAAAGAAAATATTCATTTAAGTTTAAATGAAGGCGAGTTATCTGTAAAAATTCCAAAAACTGGTGTTGATCCAGGCATAATTAATGAGATTAAATCCAATAAACAGGAATTAATAGCATATCTGTCTAATCTTACAGATCCTGGAAAAGCTGAAATACCATCTTCGACTCCCCAAGAAAGTTATCCATTGTCTTTCGCTCAAAAACGAATTTGGAATTTGTGCCAAATGAATAATGGTTCTGAGGCTTACAATATACCTGGGACTATGGAGTTGGGAGCCAATCTGGATATAGAAAGGTTCAAACAGGCTGTGGATATGGTCATAGATAGACATGAGGCTTTAAGAACTGTTTTTAAAGTAAATGAATTTGGCGAAGTTCGACAGTATATATTATCGAGAGAGGATTTAGAATTTGAAATAGATTATTTTGATTATAGCAGTCGCGATGATAAGGAAGTGCGTGCTGGATCCGATATTGATAACGATGCATTTATTCCATTTGACCTAGAAAAAGGACCATTGTTTAGAGCTTCTTTGTTTAAAATGAAAGAAGATCAATACATTTTTTACTATAACATGCACAGTATTGCTGCAGATGGTGAATCTATAGAAATTTTTACCAGAGAAGCAATGGCTTTTTCTGAAATGCTTAAAGCTGGTGCGGAGATAGATTTTCCAAAAATGAAAATTCAATATAAAGATTTTTCCGATTGGCAATCAAAAAGATTAGCAAAGAATGAATTAAAAGAATATCAAAATTACTGGTCTGATCATCTATCTGGAGATTTACCTCTTTTGGATTTACCAAATCAAAAAGAAAGACCCAAAGAAAAGACGTTTTCAGGAAAACTTCTTGGAACAAACATTTCTATAGAATCTACAAAGAAACTAAAGAAGTTTGTAGATGAGCAAGGAGGGAATCTTTTTATGAGTTTTATGGCAACATGGAAAGTTTTTCTTTATAACTATACGTCTAAAAAAGATTTGATTATTGGGACTCCGGCTTTAGGAAGGGATCATCCGGATTTAGAAGGACAAATAGGTCCTTATATTAATACTATTGCAGTTCGTAGCCAAGTAGATCCAAGTGAGAATTTTCTTCAATTTTATAATAGAGTAAAAGAGACTATTTCAAAATCTTATTCATTTCAAATGTATCCTTATGAAAGAATCGTAGAGGATTTAGAATTAACTGAAAATAGGGGAAGAAATCCCATTTTCGATGTTTTGCTATTAGTACAAAGAGAAGAACAAATACTAGAGGATTTCCAACTAGCAGGAATTGAAAAAGGAACAATTTTGGAAATGGGTATAGGTAAAAAATATGTTGATACTATTGTAGCAAAATATGATTTAGAGATCGATTTTCGTGAACTTGGAGGTTGTTTTTGGTTTAATCTTAACTATAACACAGATCTGTATGAAAGGGATACTATTGAAGACCTAATGATTTCATATCGAAAACAATTAGAGTATATTTTAGATAATTATACAGCACCAATTAATACTATTCCCAAATTGAACCTACTTGAGTCAGAACAGATTTAGTTGTTTTTCTACTCAAAAATCGAATACTTAAACTGGATTAACCCATTCTACATAGGTTAAATCTTACAAATTAGTTACTCCATTTTATATGGGGTGATCCTTAAAACTTCATGCTAAAAGTTAACACATAATTTCAAATGAGAACATTTCTGTCAAAGCTTATTAAAGAAAATATTCATATAAATCTCGTTGAGGGTGAATTATCTGTGAAAATTCCAAATAAAGGGGTTGATCCTTCTATAATAGAAGAAATTAAATCCAGAAAACAAGATTTGATCACATATTTGAGTAATCTAAAAAATAACCATCTTGAGGTAATACCTGTAGAAGTGGGGCGCTCAGATTATCCATTAACCGAGCAACAATTACAAATATGGATGGCATGTCAATTCAAAAATGGATCCGAGGTTTTTAAGATGCAAAAATTCATTGAGTTTGGAAAAGAATTTTCCGAAGAAGAATTTAAAACTGCTATTCGTTCTGTTATCGACAGACATGATATCCTAAGAACAGTATTTGTAAAAAATGAAGAAGGAGTGATAAATCAAAAAATCATTTCAAAAAAAGACTTTGACTTCACCGTTTATGAAGAAGATTTTACAAAAAGAGAAGATCCTTATAGTGCTGTAGAACAATACATGTATAATGATCTCAGAGTAAATTTTGATTTGGAGACCGGACCATTATTAAAGGTTTGTATTTTTAAAGTTTCTGAAGAAAAATTTGTGGTTTACTACAGCTTACATCATATAATTTGTGATGGATGGTCTTTAGAAGTTCTTGCAAAAGATGTTTTACATTATTACAAATCAGACTCTAATAGTGCAGAGACAAAATTACCAGACCTAGATATACAATTTAAAGATTATGCGTTATGGCAAGCTCAAAAACTAGAAGAGAATACAATTTCAAAAAAATACTGGATTACACAACTTAGGGGAGAATTACCTAAATTAAACATGACAATTGCCAATGATAGACCAAAACAAAGGACTTTTGAAGGCAATTCTTCGATGGTAAGAATAGAGAAAGATGTTCTTACTAAAATTAAACAGATTGCTGAAGAGAAGAATACAACCTTGTTCATGAATTTATTATCCATTACAAGCATTTTGTTGTATAAGTATTCTTTTCAAACTGATCAAATTCTAGGAACTTCTATGTCTGGTCGGTTACATCATAGTTTAAATAATCAAATAGGTTGTTTCGTTAATTCTGTACCTCTACGATTTGATATTAATGAAGAGCAAAGCTTTATTGATTTTTTAATTGAAACTAAGAATATTGTCCTAAATGGAAGAGAACATCAAGAATATCCAATAAATAAAATCATTAAAGAATTAGATATCAAAAGAGACACATCTAGAAGCCCTGTTTTTGATGTTATGATAGTAATGCTACAAGAAACTTTTGATGTAAAATCTAATATAAGTTTACCTAGTATAGAATTGGACGCTAGTAGTAAATATGACCTTACATTTTATTTTAATGATTCGGGAGAAGAGTTGCAGTGTACATTGCTTTATAATTCGGTTCTTTTTAATAAATCAGATATTGATATGTTTTTAGCTGATTTTTCAGATTTAGCAAAGTCTTTGGACAATGATGTGAATTTAAAAATTAGTGATTTAATCACCAGTATATCAGATGCAAAAGAATTACAAGAGTATGATTCTTTTCTTGCAACTGTAAATAATTCTATTGGAGAAGATTTTTAGATATCCTCGAGTTTGAAGAATCTAATTATAAGAATTTTTTATAAATTTTATTCCCCAATAAGCATACTTTGTTATCGAAGTATCTTAAAGATCCAGCCTTTTTAAGTTATTAATATTTCCTAGTAATCAAATCTTGATTGCTTAATAAACAATATTATTTTGAAAAAAAAAATTGGAATTATCTCCGGTATGGGGACAAGAGCGGGATTGTTTTTTGTTAACAAATTAATAGACAAAATAGATGCTCCCAGAGATCAGGATTTTCCTGAGTTTATATTACATAATAATAGTAGTATTCCTGATAGGACTTTGGCCATTGTCTTTGGAGAAGAATCTCCAGAGTTTGAATTGCTGAGGTCAATAAAAATGATGAGGGATTTAAAAGTGGATTATATCCTTTTAACCTGTATAACATCATATCATTTTATTGATAAGTTAAGTGAGAATTTGAGAAAAAATATCCTGGATCCAGTGGATTTGACAATAAATATTCTTAGACAAAAAGGATATAAAAGAATCGGTCTTATGGCGACTACAGGTACATTAAAATCTAGACTTTTTCACAGAAAATGTCAAGATATGGAGCTAATTACACTTAATGAACATGAGCAAGAAGAGTTTCTCATGAAATCTATTTATATGGATGGAGGGTTGAAATCTTCGAAAATCTCTGAAAAAGCGTACTATCTTTTTACAAGAGCATTTAATACATTAAAAAATGACGATGTTGAAGTCATTGTAGGGGGCTGTACAGAAGTTCAAATTGGCTATGCTAATATGAAAACTACTATCCCTTATCTAGATACAATGTCAGTGCTTGCAGATGAGGTTATAAAAAAAATGAATCTAAAAAAAATAAATAATGAACAAAAAGCTAATACACTCATTATTTGAAAATAAGGTTCTGCAATATAATTCTAATGTTGCACTTGAAACTTCATCGGGAAATTTCACTTATGATCAAGTAAATATTATTTCCAGCAAAATAAGCTTTTTATTACAGGAGTATACAAATACTGGAGATAGTGTAGCTGTTTATTTCAAGGAAGAATTATTCTATATTTTTTCTGTTTTAGGAATCTTCAAATCAAATACGGTTTATGTGCCAATTGATAAGAAGTATAAAAAGAACCATTGGAAAGAAGTATTTGAAACTATAAAACCAAAGATGTTTTTGATTAGTAGAGAATATGTGTCGGACCTTAAATACTATAGTGATTTTTTCGGGTATGATATCCCCATGGTAATACTGTTTTATCTTGATGAAGGTTCTATTGGTTTTAGTATTTATAAAGACGAACAAGAAGAAAAAATAGACCTTGATTCTCTCTCTAATGATAAGACCAATATTCCTATGAATGAAGAAGATTCTAATTATATCTTCTTTACATCTGGCTCTACAGGTGCTCCAAAAATGGTTTTGGGTCAGCATAAGAGTCTGAGTCACTTTATACATTGGCAATCCAATGAATTTGAAATTAGAGAAAAGGATAGGTTAGGTCAATTAAGTTCATTCTCTTTTGACGCATCTTTGCGAGATATATTCACACCATTAATTAATGGTGCAACTATATGTATTCCTCCAGAAAATGTAAGGTCAAATATTATAAAATTATGTCAATGGTTTAGAGATCAGAAAATTACATTGATTCATACAGTTCCCACTTTTTTCAGATTAATTCTTTCTGAAGATAATATTAAGAATAGTTTTTACTTCCGTCATATTTTTCTGGCCGGAGAAAAACTATACAATAAGGATATTATAAATTGGCAAAATAAATATGGTTGTGATACGGCTATTACTAATTTTTATGGAGCAACTGAATCTACATTGATTAAAAGTTTTTATACGGTTAATAAAAAATTAGTAGGGAATTCATCAAATCTATTACCGGTAGGAAAGCCTATTTCTAATACCGTAATACTAATATTTAACGAAGACAATAAATTATGTAGGATTGATGAAAAAGGAGAAATTTTTATAAAAACACCATTCTTATCAAAAGGATATTATAAGAATCCTGTAGAGACTTCAAAAAAATTCATTCAAAATCCATTATCAACCAATAAAGAAATTATTTATAAAACAGGTGATTATGGTAAATACGATAACAATAGAAATAGCATTGTCCTTGGCCGTATAGATTCTGTCGTCAAAGTGAATGGAGTTAGAGTTGATCTTAATGCAATAGAAAAAGTAATCTTATCTAAAGAAGAAGTAATTGATGTTAAATGTATACTTTCTGTTCGTGATGAGAATTCTATTCTAGCTTGTTTCTATAAAGCCAAGACCAACTTGGATAAGGAAATACAATCTCATTGTTCAGAATATTTGTCGAATTACGAGTTACCATCATTATATTTTCACCTTCCAGATTTCCCGATAAATGCAAATGGCAAGGTTGATATCCAGGTATTGAAAACCAAAGTAAACGAATTTGGATCGCAAAGAACTCTAAGTGTTGAATTAAATGAAACTCAAGAAAAATTGGTAGGAATATGGAAGTCAATTTTAAAAATAGAAAATATTAACGCTGTTGATAATTTTTTTCTTCGAGGAGGGCAAAGTATTAATGCAATGCAATTAATAACTGCCTACCAGAAAGAATTTGATGTGGTAGTAAACTTGGATGATA
The DNA here is from genome assembly GCA_947496355.1 of uncultured Aquimarina sp. Classification (GTDB taxonomy): domain Bacteria; phylum Bacteroidota; class Bacteroidia; order Flavobacteriales; family Flavobacteriaceae; genus Aquimarina. The sequence continues at coordinate 4,816 of CANMCO010000017.1, read as the reverse complement.
TTTTCGAAAATCCAACCTTAGAATCTCATGAGAATTTAATTTCAAACGCAAAAAAGGAAAACTTTATACCTATTAAAAGAAATCATGATATAGAAAAAATACCATTGTCTTTTGCTCAAAAAAGTATGTGGATAGCATGCCAGTTATCTGGTTCAGAGATTTATAATATGCCTTCGCATATACAATTATCTATTGATGATGATTATGATGTTTTCGAAAAAGCTTTGTATAAAGCTATTGAGCGACATGAGATTTTAAGAACTGTTTTTCAAAATGATGGGGATGAGGTCTATCAATTCGTAATACCTTTTGATGATTTTGATTTTAAGCTAGAACATATTGATTTTTCTAATGAATTAAATGCCGAAGATAAAGCTAGAGAATATATCGAAAATGATTCGTATAAACCTTTTGATTTAGAGAAAGGGCCGCTAATTAGAGCAAAAATTTTAAAAGTAAATCATGAGCACACATTGTTTTATTACAATATGCATCATTTGATATGTGATGCCGAATCAATTGAGTTCTTGTACTCAGAAATTGTGAGGTTTTATGAATCATTAAAAAATAATGTAGAAGAAGTAATACCAGAACTTAAAATTCAATATGGAGATTTTGCTATTTGGCAAAATGAATCGGCAAAAAACTACGATGCTCAAGAACAATATTGGCTATCTATATACGATGACCAAATACCAAATCTTAATTTATCAATTGCCAAAAAACTAAGTAGATCTAATAGATATCAGGGAAAAATGATTAAATCCCATATTAATAAGGATCTTTTCAGAAAGATAACTGAATTCAATGAGAAGAATACATCTACCTTTTATATTCATTTCTATACTGTTCTGGGGATATTATTATTTAAATATTCTAATAATAAAGATATAATAATAGGTAGCCCATTTAGTAGTAGATCTCATTGGGACTTAAAAAACCAAATAGGATTACACCTTAATACTTTAGCAATACGCAGTAAAATTATTAGAAAGCAATCATTTGTTTCATACGTAAAGCAGGTTAGAAAGAATGTATTTGAAGCTCAGGAAAACAAGGATTACCCTTTTGACCTATTACTACAAAAGATAAATAATAGAATGGGTATTACGGATAACTCATTATTCAATGTATTTCTAGTTCTAAATAAATTAGACATTGATGGTAGCGACGAAACCAGTTTAGAAGATTTAGTTATGAATACGAGGGCTAAATTTGATATTTCTTTTCGTTTCACTCTATTCAAAAATAAAGCCGATTACTCTCTAATTTTTAATAATTCAATTTTTGAAGAGTCGGACATGATAAAGTTTAATCAAGAATTCTTAACTCTTTTAGAGTTTACTATCAATAATCCTTTTGCTACGATTTCTCAATGCGAAAATTTCTTAAAAACTGAAATTGCTCAAGAAGAGCACAGGTCTTTTAAAGAACAATTCATATCCAATTATTCAGAAGATTTTTAAACCCTATTTCAAAAGAGGGTAATTTCTGTAAGCTATTAAATTAAATCTCATTTTCACAAAATCATGAATAAAAAAGTAATACATACTGTTTTCGAATCTATCGTTGAAAAATTTCAAAACAAAGTAGCGATTAAGACAAATTCTCAAAACATAACTTATGAAGTTTTAAATACTCTAGCAAATAACATTGCGTCGGTATTGATTAACAAAGAGATTAAAAAAGGAGAAAAAGTAGCAACGTTATTTTCTAATGAGACGCTAAACATAGCATCCTTACTTGGTATTTTTAAATCCAATTCTATCTACGTTCCTTTAGATAAAAAATTTGGAGAAAATCATTGGAAAGAAGTCTACACAAAAATTCAACCTAAGATTATAATAACGGATAAAAACAGTGTTCTAGATATTATAAATTATAATTCTTTATTCGAATATAAAATCCCGGAGATCTTTGTTTTAGATTATAGTAATAGTGAATTAGAAATAAAGTTGTTTGATTTCTCAAACAAAGAAAAGTCTTTAGGGGTTTCTTTGTTTGATTTTAATCCAAATCTTCAAATTGAGGGAGAGGATTCTAATTATGTATTTTTCACTTCGGGTTCTACAGGCGCTCCAAAAATGGTATTAGGTCAACACAAGAGTTTAAGTCATTATATACATTGGGAAGTTAACGAATTCAATATTTCTTCAGAATTAAGACTTGGTTTTCTTGGAACTTTTTCTTTTGATGCTTCTCTTAGAGATATTTTTGTTCCCTTGATTACTGGAGGAACCATATGTATTCCATCAAATAAAGAAAAAGATGATTTTTCTTTATTAGCAAAATGGATTAGAAGTGAGAAAATTAGTTTAATACATACAGTACCTACCATCATGAGATCATTGTATCTCGAGGATGAAACAGGTAAAAGCTTTGAAGATCTTGATTTACTGTTTTTGGCAGGCGAAAAACTTTACTATAAAGATGTAATTAATTGGAGAGAGAAGTATGGCAACAATACTTTAATGGTAAACTTATATGGTGCTACAGAAACAACATTAATAAAAACATATTATAGAATAGAAGGGGAGATACATAAGGCCTCTTCTGATGTAGTAAGTATAGGAAAACCAATTGCTAACTCGGGGATCTTGATTTTGAATGAGGATAATGAAGTTTGTGAAATTAATGAAACGGGAAAGATTTTCATTAAAACACCTTTTCTATCCAAAGGGTACTATAGTGACGAGGAATTAACATCTAAAAAATTCATTCAAAACCCAATACATACTCAAGAAGATATCATTTATGATAGTGGAGATTATGGTGCATATGACCATGAAAGAAATGTTACTATCATGGGAAGAGAAGATGGTATCTTAAAAATCAACGGGGTCCGAATTGATACTAATTATATTGAACAGGTTCTTGTAGAATTTGATAAAATTAAGATTGCAAAGTGCATTTTGCTTGATGGTAGCGATAACGAATATAATCTCTGCTGCTTTTATTTGGGGCCTAAGCAGGATATTCAAAATGAAATTAGGCAATACGCTCAGTCCAAATTATCCTTATATGAAATACCTTCTTTATTCGTACCATTACAAAAGATACCTTACAATACAAACAAAAAAATAGATACAGTAGCGCTTAAGAAAGCTGCAAAAGATTATTTCAGATCACAAAAAACTCCTGAAATATTAAATGATAAAGAAGAGAAACTTGCATCAATTTGGAAAGAACTTTTGGTTATTGATAACGTTTCTTTGGATGATAACTTTCTGTTTTTAGGAGGGAATAGTATAAAGTTAATTCGCCTAAATTCACGAATTAATAATGCTTTCAAGGTTGAGTTGAATCTAGAAGAATTATTCTCTAATTTAACTTTAAGATCTCAAGCAAGTTTGATTGATGGAAAAGAAGAAGGTAGTATTAAGAGTATTAGTAAAGTTGATCCCCAAAAGAACTATCCAATTACACCGGCCCAATATAGGTTGTGGGTATTATCTAGAGTGCCTCAAACTTCTGTAGCTTACAATATGCCAAGGCAAATAAGATTGAATTCTGATGTCAATATCGATCTATTTCAAAAGGCTATTATATCAGTTGTTCAACGACATGAAATTTTAAGAACCATTTTCGTGTCCAATAATAATGGCGAAGTTTTTCAAGAAATTTTAGATGTCAATGAGGTTGATTTTTCGATTAATTTTAAAGATTTCAAAGATGATGTTTTAAAATATCAGGAATATATTACTCTGGATATTAATAAACCTTTTGATTTTAAAAAAGCACCATTGTTTAGATGTTGTTTGATAAAACTTAAAGGAGATACCCTTTTTTATAGCAATATACATCATATTATTAGTGATGGATGGTCTGAAGAAATTTTGCATAAAGAAATAAATACCTGTTATCAGGCATATGAGAAAGATATAGAACCAATTCTTCCAGAATTGCCTATACAGTATAAGGATTATGCGTCGTGGTTACATAATGAATTTGAACCAAAAGTTATAGAAAGCCAAAAAGCGTATTGGATGGATACGTTAGAAGGAGAACTACCAAGAATAAATTTCCCAACAACAAAAAAGCGCCCTTCAATTAGGACATTCAACGGGAAAAGACTTAGAACTTCTATCAATACTTTAGCGTTTAAAAAACTAAAAGCTTTTTGTCAAGAAAATGAGGGAAGTACTTTTATTGGATTATTATCTGTCCTAAAAATTATGTTGAGCAGATATACCGCTAACAATGATATTATTTTAGGGGCTCCTATTGCTGGAAGAGACATGTTGGAAGTTGAAAATTTGATAGGATATTTTGGTAATACCCTTCCTTTGAGGAATCATATAGATTTAGAGAATAATTTCATAGATATTTTTGGTAAAATAAAAGAGAATACCCTTGGGGCATATGCTAATCAGAATTATTCTTTTAATGATATTGTACAAGATTTAAATATAAAAACAGACTTAAGTCGAAGCCCAATATTCGATATATCCCTTACTTTCCATAACATTTCGAAGAAAGAAATTGCTGTAGAAAATAAGTTTTCACAAGACTCTATAGTTGATGATGGTTTTTGTTTTAGTAAAAATGATATAGAATTTCATTTTGAAGAAATTGATGACATATTAGAAATGAGAGTTAAGTTTAATGAGGATGTTTATGAAGCCAAATGTATTAAAGGTTTTATGAAACATTTTAAGAACTCACTTATAAATTTATTAGAATCTCCGGAAAAAAGAGTTGCTGATATTCAATTCATTTCTGATCAAGAATTCAAAACTTTAGTTTCAGACAATAATGCTACAGATGTAGATTATTTTGTTAGTGATTTGGTTTCAGGTTTTGAAGATATTGCGAA
>CANMCO010000016.1 GCA_947496355.1 uncultured Aquimarina sp. | reverse complement strand
TCTCCTCTGGTTGTTCAGATAATTCTACAGATTATACATTCCTAAATTAAAACATCTAATCTAATAGTGTAGTCGAAGGGTCACTTTGCTTTGGTCAAAAGCAAAGTTTTTTTGTTCTACAGTTTGTTTTAAAAGTTTTCTAACGAAAAGCCTCTTTAAAAAAAGTAATGGAACACTTATTATACGAGCCGACAGCAGGAGGGGAGTGTAATGTGTGTGGAATGGAGTTATTATCGATAACGTTAAATTAGAGCGAATAAATTATAATTATACTCTTATTTATTACACAAATAAAATTACTTTTATGTAATATTTATTAATTATCAATTAATCTATTTTAACCAAATATCTAAATGGAGTCAGAGAAAAAAATAGAAAAACTAAAAAAAATAAAATTCACAGAATTAGCAGAACTCGTAATTGCGATATTTCAAAAATTAGATTATAAAAATTTAAGTGTAAAAAATGAAAGATGCATTATTGGAGATATCAAAGCAGGGATAACAACCGATAGACACGGTTTATTATTGTTCAAAGATGCATATACTGGTTCGAAAGCTGATCTCGAAGAGTTTATAAAAACAATAACAGATAATGCAGAAAAATATGATTTTCATACTTGTTACATCATTAGTACGATGAATATTTCTGGTGGTTTTAAGCGAAAAGTTAACTTGAAATATAATATTGAGTACGTTGATAGAGATTCATTAATAAAATTGGTGGATGAAAATTTATCAAATTTCTGGAATCACCAAGATATAGAATTACTGGAGTATGAAAAGTATTATTTGGAAAATATAGCTAAGGAAGATGAGCTCAAAAGATTAAAAATTTCGCAAAATACTTATGAAAAACTATTGAATATTTTCATTGAGCCTAGAATTTATCAATTAAAAGAGGATAAAGAATCTAATATGCCAATGCAAATAAAATATGATAGTAAAAAAATATTAAATATAAAGACACCAGCTATAATTTCAGGAGATACAGGAGCTGGGAAATCTACTTTTTTAAAGAAAATAGGTGAGAATTGTATTATTGATGGTGATAGTAAAGGAAGAAGGAAAATACCAATCTATGTTTCTGCAATAGATTTAATATCGAATGATTACGATATTGAAAAATCTGTTAATGCTATATTAAATGGTTTTTTTAAAGGTGACTATGAAGTTGCATTGGAAACCAGTAATATTTTGATACTAGTAGATTCTATTGACGAATTCGATTTAAAAGTTCAAAAGAAAATAATAGTAGATTTAGAAAATTTATATATAGAAGATAAATTAAACTATTTTGTTGCGACAAGACATACGGATAGCAGCTTTAATGATTTTATCAATCAAAAAGTTTCATATTTTAATATTGAAAAATTCAATAATCATCAGATAAAAAGCTTTATTACAAGATTTTTTCCTGATAGTTCCTCAAGGGCAGAGAATTTAATTAATGCATTAAAAGAAAATAGAATTTTAGAACGGTTACCGATTACACCATTATCTATTTCTTTGATATCCATTCTATTTGAAGAAAAAAACTTTGAAATTCCAGCAACAATTTCAGATATCTATGATAATTTTAATCAACTTCTTTTAGGTAAAGCAAATGTAGAATCACGTTTCGAATTTATAGATATCAATTTTAAGGAAAGAATACTTTCTCTATATGCTCTAGAAATTATGTCTAGGGAAAATAAAGTTCCTATGCATAAGGATGAGTTTATAGATTATTTTGAAGAATATTTTTCCAACAAGACACAGCCACTCCCAGAGAATAAGCTCCAAGAGTTTCTATTATACTTAATAGGAAATACAGGAATATTGTTTTTAAAAAATGGAAGCTATGTACAATTTAAGCACGATTCTTTTATGGAATATTATTGTGCAATAGAAATATTCAAACATCAAAGAGAGAAAGAATATTTATTGATTGACAACTTTTTTGATCCAAATTGGCAAAACTCTGCTATATTTTATGGTGGAAAATCAAGAGATATGGCTAAGTTTTTAGAACAAATTACTGATAAAGTAAAAAACGCTAATAATCTCAATAACTATTTTAGTGGAGTTATGGGAATTGGTTATTTGTTACAGGCACTTTACCAAACGGATAATGTTTTAAGAAAAGAATCTTTGCTTGTTGCTTTGAATATAAATATAAAAAGCTATGAAATACTTACCAAAATCGCATCAGATGAACAGGTAGTAACTTTCAAAAATGCAAAGTTGCCTTTTATTGCTATGATTAATCTATTTTTCTTTTTTGAAAATTTCAATTCAATTACAATCAAAACACCTTTGGAACTAGCTTTTGATGATACATTTAAGCAATATCAAGAAAATTACGACGATTCTACACTAGGATATAAATCTTTAAAATTAGCCTTAACCTTAAATTCTTCTAGAATAAACTCAGATTCGCAATTAGAAAAATTGATATATGATTCTTCGTTTTTAAACAACCCATTACTTAATGTTTTAGCTGATTTAGGGGTCTCATTATTTAAAGGAAGTAATTATAATGATCTCAAAAAAGAGATCGGAAAGCATTTTAAGGGAGATAATAAAGTAGCTTCTTTACTTTTAGATACACCAGCGAAAAAATTACGATTTACTGGGCTTGATCAAATTAGATCTAAAAGAAAAGTAAGTATTTATACTGAGGGAAAAACAGATGCGGAAATAATAGAACACGCTTTTATGAAATTAACTCAAAACTCTGATCCATATTGGTCAATAAAATCAAGTGGAAATTTGAGTGGAGGAGCTACAGAATTAAATGGATTTTTAATGAAATGTTCACCTAAAGTTGAAGATGATGAAATTGTGATAGGTATATTTGATAATGATGCGAAGGGTATAAGTGAATTTAAAGGGTTGAAAGAGAATATATACAAATTGGTAGACGGCTCTAATAGGGTAAAAAAACATATTAATAAAAATATTTATGCTATAAAATTACCTATACCTGGATTTAGAGAGCAGTACGTTATGCAAGATCAAGTTTTTAATTATTTCTGTATTGAACACTATTTCGATGATCAAATCTTAAATCAACAAAAGATGATTAAGCCTACAGTTATTCCAGATATTTTCGAAATAAGGAGCTCAAAAAGTGCAAAAAGTAAGTTTTCTGCATATATCAGAAAGATAAATGATCCTAAGGTATTTAGCAACTTTAGATTTTTATTTCAACAGATAGATTTAATAACTGGAATAGATGAAATAGATTATCAAGACGAATAATAACATTATGTAAAATAGAACCTAAAAGTTAAAAACGGCCTCATAAAACTTTGGTCTAAACAATCCTTCGACAAGCTCAGGCCAAGTAGGTAAAGGAGCATCAATATTTTAGACGAGCTTACAAAATTGATTGACAGAATCAATTTTGTAAAGCTGCGAGATGATGTGGCTTGATAATGATAGTTTTTAGGGCTAAAACCGTTGTAGGATTGTCTAGATGAGTTCTACGACATGATCATAGGGCTATAGTATTATAATACAGTGATTAAAAATCTTTTAACTAGATATTTAAAATCCTAAATACATATCGTAACTCATAATTCTAATATTTAAGAAATGTTTGGGTAACACATATCAAATATTCACGTAATAAAGAGTTCTCATAAATCACATATTTCGAAATTTCTGTAGCGTGTTACAGAATATTGATTTCTCAGCGTTTAAAATTGTTTATAGATAATGACGCGAGAATCGAGTATTTCAAAATTTCAGGAGATTGTACAGGATATAGGATTTATAAGTGAGTACGTTGTAGTTACAATTAAGTTAAACGTGTCGTAAAATGGTGTAATAGATAAATTCGTGTAACATTCACGTAATTAATGCTTTTACACGAGATTAATAAATTGATCCTGTGAATCAATTTATTAAATCTGCGGGATGATGTGGCTGAGAAGCGATATAATTCGCTTAGGCGAAATTATATCTGATATTATGCAAAATAGCGGCATGAGCCGCTATGCGCAATTACTTAGTAAATGTACTATAATGTACTTGCGTTATGTCACTTTGCTTTGGCAAAAGCAAAGTTTATTAGTTCTACAGTTTATTTTAAAAGTTTTCTAACGAAAAGTTTATTTGAAAAAGGTAATGGAACACTTATTATGCGAGCCGACGGCAGGAGGGGAGTGTAATGTGTGTGGAATGGGAATATTATCTAAAATTTTCTTCTTAAGTGCGGATTCCCGTAAAATACTTATTGTAAAAATATTTACTTTTAAAAGAAACTTAAAAGCAGGTGTTTTTACTTTTTTTTTGATAACTAATCTTTTATTAAGTTTAAATATTCTAATCGTCATCTTTTCGTTACCCTTTGAGCATCATTTATTAAAAATATAGTACCCATTATTGGATATGTTTTTTATTAGCTTTTACAACTAATTTTATCAAATAATAAAACCAACCTTGATATGAAACCTAGTTTTTTATATTTATTAATACTTCTATTTAGCATAAATAATATTCAAGCTCAAAAAATAGATCAAGAAAAGCTATCAAAGTTAACCTATGATTATGCTAAAGACGAATTAACTGGTAAAATGCCATTTGATGATTATTTCAAAATAACTTTTAAAGGAATTAAAACTAGTTCAATAGAAAAAGTATATTTCTTCGAAATCGAGAATAATTGTGCAGTAAAAACAAAAAGAAATACAGTTCTAGGTCAAGGAATACAATTATCTAATGCTGCAAAGAGATTCCAAAATTTAAAAATAAATAAAAATAAGGAAGATAAAAATTCTAGTCAGAGTATTGTATCACCGGTGGATCCGGAAAGAGCCTATGCAATTACTATTATTAAAAAAAATTCGAATTCAAATCATTTAGCTTTCAATACACTTTTTGATCTGATTGCTAAACCTGCATCGGTGACAGAACAAATTAAACATTTCAATGATCACATACTTCCATTGAGAGATAATTTGGACAAATGTGAGATTCCAATTAATGCATTTCCAGATGCATTCCCTCTTTTTATTGCAAAAATAAGTCCTATTATGGCTTATTATACTAATCCAGCCAATCAGCCAAATTTGAGTACTATAGCTATTGATTCAAGTATTCCACCAATCATTTCTAATGTAGCTAATTCATTTAAAAGTAAAAAACTTGGATCTTCTTCCTTTAATGAGATAATGCCAATGTTTTTGAATACAGAAACTACTAAAATTCAATCTTTGAGTCTAGGTATAGATGATGACGTTAAGCATTACAATTATGATGGAAGAATTATGAATTTAAGAAACAATATAGAACTTTTAGGAAAAGTAAAAAAAGAAATAGAAGCTTTACAATTAGTCCAAAACGATGCTACTATGAGGCTTTTCTATACGAATTTTGTTGTTAAAGAAATTGGTACGCTAAGATCTAATCTCAACAAGCTAATAAAATTTAATACCAAGTTAAAAAAACTTGTAAATGATCACCTTACAGAAATTATCTTAGTTCATGCGTCTACCTCAGGCAACGACCTTAAAACATATAATTCAAATGTTTTAGTGCCAGATGTTGGTTTAGTAAACGCAGTCGCGTACAATGGTGACGGTGATTTAAAATATATCGGTAGACCTTATCTTGGTCTAAATTGGCATTTTTCAGGGATAAATCGAAACCAATATATACGGGACATTCCTAATAGAAAACTTAGACATCGATGGTCTCTTGCTGTCGGAATTACATTAGGGAAAATTGATACAGAAGATTATGAAGATTTTTACAATGGGATAAGCCCAACTTTTGGAATTAATTACAGATGGACTAGACAAATTAGAACTGGATTTGGGACATTATTTGTTCGTGAAAAAAACTCAAACCCAATTGTGGAAAATACAAAAGTTGAATTAGCCCCGTATATAAGCCTTTCATTTGACTTAGGTATATTTAGTGAAGCATCAAAACTAACCAAATTAATAGGATTCTAAATTATGAAAAAATTGATTTACACTTTATTTGTAATAGTTTTTGTATTTGCCTGTAGTACAGAGGATATACGATTTAATGACCTAGCAATAATCACAAAAAATAAAGACGTTATTAAAGCCGATGGTTTTGATAGTGCTATATTTACTGTAAGATTTAATACAGAAAGTAATATTAACCTTATTAATGCTAAAGCTCAAATTGTCAACGGAAGATTTGTCGATTCCGAAACCAATGAACTGAAAATAGAACCCATTAAAGACCCTGATGGGGTGATAAGGGCAAATATTGGGGTGATCAGTAGTACTATTGTAGATAGTTTACAGGTTATATTTAATATCAACGAATTTAAGACCATATCAAAATTAGGAAGTGTTAAATCTGTTCCGGCAACTATTAACTTACAAGCTTCAGCATTTAGCGTACCAAATAATTTTGATGACGAGATTTCAATAACCGGTATAATATTAAACATCGAAGGTAAAAAGGCGTCTAATGGGTATCAAGTAGTAATTAATGATACATTCGAAAACGGTGCAGCAGTAAATGGGTTATTTCGAGAAACATCCTTGGTTACTAATAATGGTCAGGTATCATTTATTTATAGTCCTGGACCGGTAAACCCAGAACAGTTTATAAATTTAACAGCTACTGTATTGGATGAGGAAGGCTCTCCAATGGGCATCATGAACCAAATTCAAATATATATAACTAATAATGATTAAAATTATGGGACAACAAACAGAGCAAATCAATTCAGCAATCCAAATATTTTTAGAGTCAATAAATTCTCAACATTTACAGGTTACAAAAATAAGTTTTGAAGAAAAGTCTTCGGATCCGGAAATACTAGCTGATTGTGGTTGGGAATGGGACCCAATTAAACAGGATTTGGTATGGAAATGTAATCCTTAAAAAAACATTTTTCTAAAATCTTATTTTATATGTCAAACTCATAGACATTCCCAAAAGTCCACAGGATTTTCTGGGTGATTGTTTCATGTACTATAATATATTTGTGTTATGTATGTCCCTGAGCTTGTTGAAGGAAAGAGAGTAGGGGAAACCGACTTTAGAATGTACACGATTTCCTAAATATCACATTGTAAATAATGAATAATGTGTGTGGAATGGAAATATTTTCCTGAATTTTTATTCGTTATTGAGGGTTTCCCGTAAATGATTACTGAATTTAATTTCTATATTTGAGAAGCTTAGTTTTAGACTAAAAATCCCCACTAATTAATAATTTAAGCAACATTACTATAAATAAGTATTGCGAAGTTCTTTTTGAGTAAAATCTTAAAGTATATAAAATTCTATATCTATAAATGGAAATTAATTTTATTGACATTCAAAATTTCAGAAAACTTAAAACTTGTCGAATTGATATAGGCAAAGAACAGACTATTTTTGTTGGTCCCAATAATAGTGGCAAAACATCTGCTATGGATTCACTTTCATTCTTTTTGACTGAAAAAAATAAGTTTAGCACTCGCGATTTCACTTTAAACAACTGGCTTTCAATCAACAAAATTGCTAAAAAATGGCTCTCTGATGATAATAAAAATAATGAATATTGGGAAAAGCAATTAATAGATTTAGCCAATTTTCTACCTCAAATTGATTTGTGGTTAAATGTAAACAATAAAGAACTTCATTATGTTCATCATCTAATACCAACTTTGGATTGGAAAAGTGGTTTATTAGGCATTCGATTAAGATATGAACCTTCAAATTTAGAAAGTTTGTTTTTAGAATTTAAAAATGATTTTGATGCAGCTATCAAACTTAAAAAAAAATCAAAAGGAGAGTTAGAGTTATGGCCTAAAGACCTATGGACATTCTTAGATCATAGATCAAAGTTGTCAAAACTGTTTACCATTAAATCGTATATACTAGACCCTTCAAAAGTTGGTGACTTAAAAAATCAAAATCAAATACCACAAGAGCTACCATCGAAGAGTATTCCTATTGATAAAGACTCGTTTAAAGGGCTAATAAAAGTTAGTACGATAAATGCACAAAGAGGGTTTTCTGATTCCAATGATCATAACAGTAAATTAAAACCTCTTTCAACTCAGTTTAGAGATTACTATAGCAAGCATCTCAGTCCTGAAGATAAACCAACCGAAGGAGATTTGGATGCTTTAAATGCAATTGACGATGCAACAAAAGCTTTTGATGAGAAACTGAAAGAACGTTTTGATCCATCATTAAAAGAATTAAGTGAATTAAACTATCCAGGTTTTGGAAATCCAAACATCACGATTTCAAGTTCAATTTCACCGCTTGATGGAATTAGTCATGATTCAGCCATTCAGTTTGAAATAATGAAAGATAAAGATGGAAAAAAGACACTTCTTTCTCTACCAGAGCAAACTAATGGTTTAGGTTATCAAAACTTGATATCAATGGTTTTTGAACTTATCAGATTTAGAGATGAATGGATGAAAGTTGGGAAAAAATCTCAAAATGAAGATGAGGATGAGATATTTGAACCTTTACATTTAGTTCTAATAGAAGAACCTGAAGCTCATTTGCATGCTCAAGTTCAAGCGGAAGACACTAGAATGTTTTAACATTATGTAAAATAGAAGTAGTGCGTTTTTAGCCAGATGAAGCGTTGGCAAAACGGCCTCAGAAAACTTTGGTACAAACAATAGGTAAAGGAGCGTCAATATTTTAGAGGTTTAGCACTAAGGATTAAAGAAAGTTCTACATACACATTCTAGTTCAAAGCAATCTTAACGAGTTAGAATGCTTTCTAAAATATAGCGACTGCGCCGTAATTGTTTCCAAAGTTTTGTGCAGCCTTGATTTTTTTGTTTCTTTTTTTATCAAGAAAAAAAGATAAGCATTATTAAAAAAGGTTCAATCAAGGCTCTGTATACAGCATGTGTATAGAAATTATCTCGTCAGAGTAATTTTATACTTATGCGACAACGTCACGAGAATAGCGTAAAAACTTTTTTCACGTATGATTAATCAAATACGCGATTTATAACGTACCTAAAAGTGTTTGCTTTTTTTGGCGTGGCCAAGCGATGGCAAATTGTGTTTAAAAATAAATGCCATAAAAGGCATTTAAATTTTTATAAAGCAATCGAGCGCATAGGCAGCGGCAATTTTACATAACGGCAAATTATAGCTACAAATGATAAACGTGAGGTTTAATCATAAACGCCATAAAAGAAATATTAATGACCCAAGTAGCTACGATTACTATGAAATAGAATTATCCTGGGATATTTTACATAGTATTACATTATAGCTACTAATGTGGCAGGCGTGTCGCAAATTGACTTTTACATAATTACTATCGATATAAAACACTGACGTGTTGTTATATCTGCAATTATGTAAAATGCAAGCATACGCCAATTTGCTTCAATAAATACATTTGTACTATAATTTATATTATGTAAAATAGAATATTTCAGAACCTCTTCTATCTTTTTGAAATTGAACAGAAACTTTTACTTATGATAGATCTCCATATCTATATGTACCAAACACACCTTTGTATGGATTCATATTATTTTACTATATTCAGATTTCTAACAAACCTATGTATTGAAACAATTCTACTCTGTAAAGTATCTTTTGTATGTAAGCTGTTTTGCTGTGATTATATCATCACTTTTTTTTGACAAATACTATTTAAGAATCGTACTGCCTATTACTTTACTATTTCTTTTGCTCACGTATCTGCATGAAGTTTTAAATAGAAAACATATAAAAATCAATTTCTTCTTTATAGCTACTGTGCCGTGTTTAATGATATCAGATTATTTGATCTATGTAAATTTTATAGAGCATTTCTCATACATATGTATTTGTATTATTCTGTATGCCTTACTTTCTTGTTTAGCATTAAAAGGCTATTATACTGCTATTAAATTTCACTGGAAAAGAACATCAATAGTATCATTGCTCATTACCATTGGTTTATTGGGATATCTTATTTTTTCAATTTCAGATTTAATTCTAGAATTTCTACCCAATGCTATACCTTATATCGTATGCACTTGTCTAGCACTACTTCTATATTTAGGAATTTCTTATTATGTATACGTTTCGGACCTCTATAGTTTAGGAATTAAACTACTTATATCGGCATTTTTATGTCAATTTGTGGTAGGATTTACCGTTATTAATGAATTATTCTTTTTGAATAATTTTTGTACATTATTTATTGCTTCAACACATGTTTTAGGAATCTATTTATTTATGAGGTTTTTGGTTGAACAAGATCCTACAGTACTACAAAATGCTATCAAAAAACATCTGTAATAATCAAAACGATTCAATTTCTTTTGTAAGAAATACACCTTGTTTACCAACAGCCCACAATTTGTTTTCAGATTTTACAATTCTATGTATACCAGGAAAATAGTTTTGATACGGTTCCCAGTTTTTACCATCATCATAACTAATCAACATGTTTCCTGATCCACTATATGCATCACCTACCGCAATCCATGTTTTGTCTTTTACCCATGTTAAATTGCGTAACCAATTAGAGGTAACTTTTTTAGCTGTCCAAGCGTTATCAGTGTATTCAAGAATATATCCTCTCATGCTCGTAGCCAACATTTTACCTTGGCTATTTATTTGTAGATCTCTAATTCCTTTTACTTTTCCCAGGGTGTCTAGATAGCTATATTTCCACTTTTCTTTTTTATCAATATTTTCAATAATCATGCAATCTCCAGATCCATATAGTATTCCGTTAATTTCTTCCAGATTCAACACTGTTCCGGGTATGGTATTTACTAATTTCCATTCTTTCCCGCCATTCTGTGTAGCATAAATATTTGAAGAAGGTTTCCGGTTCTTATATCCATCTATAGCGGCAACATAGCCATTTTCTAGATCTTTAAAGTACATTCCGTAAATAAGAATATCATCTGGTTCTTGTGTAAGCGTATAATCGATCCAATCTTTTCCTCCGTTCTCTGTTTTGTATAATGTATTAGGCGTTCCGCAAATCCAACCTACTTGATCATTCAGGAACTGAATTTGTTCAAAAAATATAGAATCAAACTGATGTATTTTTTTCCACTCAACTCCCCCATTTTCGGTTTTGTATAGGTTTCCGGTTCCGTAACTATAGGCAAATGCATTTTTATCATCCAATGCCTCAACATCATGTATTGCTTCAATAATTACGGTTTTGGTATTTTGCCAGTCATGTGGAGTCTCCTTCTTACAAGAAAAAAAGATGATTATGGTGATAAAGAATACTAGAAGAAATCTCATCTATTGGTCAGTAATTGCTGTATATTTATTTTGAGACAGTTTAGAGACTAGTCCTTTGTAACTTATAGGTGTTCGTTGGTTGCTATTTATTCTAATCGTACTGGTTAAATTTGGAAACAAGGTAACAAACACTTTGAATAATTCAGTTTTATTCTTAATATAATAGTTCAGCTTATAGGTGTTCTTTCTATCATTCTTTGTAATTTCAATACGATAAGGAACACCGTTAAATTCTATTCCAACATCTCTATTGTTGTATCCTCCCGCCATTTGTTGTTCTCCAAAATATGGTAAATACATCGCAATGCTGTCTCCATTCACCTTAAAATAATTAGGATTCCCTATTAAATTAATAGTACCCACAGTACTTCCCGGAGGAAGTAATCCGCTATTTGCGATATTGCTTAAACTTCCTGTAACTAAGGGATTTGCTTGTTCTAATTCAATCTGAAAAGACTTTTGAGCAACCAAATCATCAAGCATCTTACTTTTTGCGGTGGGTGTACTTATACTTTGTGAACTACTACATCCCATTAATATACCTCCTAGCAGCAAAAAAAGAATTTTAATGTTCATAGTCCCTTATTTTAATGATTTGTTTAACAGCGTATTATTGTTGACTCATAAACTCTGTAATTTACGAAATTTAGCTCATTTTATGATGCATCAAAACTTAAATTTTCCTTTTACAGAAAACATATTTGGGTTTGCAAAAGGCCCTAAATTACCTTCGCTAAAATTAAAATCTTGCTTTGCTTCTATCGTAAAATGTTGGTTCACGTCATACCCAAAGCCATTAATCAATTTAAACTGTGAATCAAATTGTGCAGCTCCTAAGAAATCTCTCGTTAGTTCGACCTCTGCTCCAGAAAATAGATAAGATTTATCTGATATATATCGTTTTGACAGGATGGGAACTTTAAAGACTTCTACTAATCCATAGATTTTTAAATCTCCGCGCACCTGAAGAAAAAGATTAGAATTTACTTTATAATCAATGGTAAATTGAGAATGCTGTCCAGGAGTTAGCTTATGCCCGTAAGAAATACCACTAGTGGTTATTTTTGGATCTTCCTGATCTGTCGGATTGCTATTTGTTTCTACTTGTGAGTAAATTGAAATATAAATTAAAAATATTGATATAAAAAGAGTTGCATTTCTTTTTTTAAAGTTTTTATTTAAGTGAAATATATTCCGAATCCTATGTGAAGATGCTAATAAATCATTTTTTTTCATGATGGTTATTATGCTAGTTGTGTTTATAGAGACTTCAAAAAATATAGTGATGTTACAATAATTATAACATGATCATTAAATCCCGGTATAGTATAATAGCTTACTTTTGTCGGATGCTAAAAAAGAGACTGGCCCAGTTTGAATTTGTAGTATTAATGGCATCTTTGATGTCTATAGTAGCTTTGGCACTTGATGCGCTATTACCTGCATTAGATGTTATTGGTATTAGTATTGGTACTGAAGAACCTGCAGACAATCAATTGCTCATAACCATGATATTTTTGGGACTAGGCGTTGGTCCGTTGGTATTTGGTCCTATATCAGATAGTTTCGGAAGAAAACCTGTGGTCTACATGGGATTTATACTTTTTATTTTAGCGAGTTTTATATGTGTTTTTTCCAGGAGTTTAGAAATGATGATTCTAGGCAGGATTTTGCAAGGTATAGGCCTGTCTGCCCCTAGAACGGTTGCTATTGCTATGATTCGCGATATTTATAGTGGTGATTACATGGCGCGTATTATGTCATTTATTTCTGTAGTTTTTATTTTGGTTCCCATTATCGCACCTGCCTTAGGTAAATTTATTCTGGATCATTATAATTGGCAAACTATATTTTATGTGCAATTAATATTTACCGTATTGGTTTCATTATGGTTTTGGAAACGACAAGCAGAGACACTAGAAGTGTCAAAACGTATAAAGTTTACATCTTATATTTTTATTGACGGATTAAAAGAATTGGTAAAACATAAAACAACTATTGGGTATACCATAATCTCGGGTTTTATAGTCGGCTCATTTTTGGTATATCTAAGTACTTCACAACAGATTTTTGAGCAACAATATCAGCTCAAAGATGAGTTTCCGTATATATTTGCCATATTAGCAATCTCTATTGGTACCGCTACATTTTTAAATGGAACATTGGTTCTAAAATATGGGATGGAAAAACTGGTAACCACTTCCCTATTCGCTTTTTTTGGAATCTCTGTAGTATACATAGCTTTATTTTATAATACTTCGAACCCCAGTATAATTGTTTTGTTGATTTTCTTCGGAATGCAATTCTTTGCGATTGGGTTTTTGTTCGGAAATTTACGAGCAATAGCCATGCAACCTATTGGTCATATTGCTGGTATAGGAGCAGCAATTACTGGTTTTATTTCTACAATTATGGCTGTTCCAATAAGTACTTACATAGGAAGATTTGTTGTAGACTCTACCCTTCCTCTTTTTATTGGTTTTTTGGTTTGTGCAGTGCTCTCTATTGGTATACTTATGTATTTAAAAATGTCTGCAAAAAAAACGTTGAGTGTTAGTAGTAATGCTTAATATGATGCCGTAGAAATTCTTTACGGAAAAGATCCCGTATACTTCTTATCAAATGATAATATTCTGGCTCATATTCCCTGAAGATTGACATCTTCGTTTCCATTTTCGTCATCTGGAGCTAATAATTCTCCATTACCAGCAATGGCAAATTGATCTCTTTTTGATCCATAACCAAAATTAGAAGATCTACGATACTTATTCTGGAAATCTGCAAAACGTCTTTTTCTTTTTGTGGGTTTTTCTTTACTCATAACTCAAACTTTTATTAGATTAATTTTCTGACTATCAATCTATGCCCTTTCTAATTTATTACTTTTTTTAGTTTTAATCAACTCATTACAGCCACTTTATATTTATTTTATGAAATGTGTAATCCAAAATCCTACAAACACTTGTAAGTTTTTAAGAGAAGACATTAGATCAAAGTTTTTATAGATATCTTCAAATCTATAATGCTTATATAGAGTATCAAAGAGCTAAAAACCCCTTATTGTAAAGGGGAAATACCGGTTAGCATATATTCAATTAGATCAAAAACCTTGGAATGATTCTTGATTATTTTTACCTTTAAAACAATTAATGGTAAACCCCACCTTATGAAAACGTTTTTAAATATTCTGACTTGTGTACTTATCGCTCAAGGGTTTTGTCAAGATATAATACCTGATAACATAGATGTGCAAGCATCAAGTTCTATTGCCGACTATGCATTAATTAATGACTTTAAAGGGCTGGACTTCGATAAGAAAAATGCTAAAGTGTCTTTTGATTTTATTGAAGAAAACACCTCAGGTACCATCGAAGGGTTAGATTTTCGGATCGATTTTAATCCTAATGATACAGATAATGCAATTTTTAAGGGAACCGCAGAGGTAAAAACCTTAGATACAGATAATTTTCTTCGTGACGGGCATCTTATGTGGGAGAAGTTCTTTTATAAGAAGAAATATCCAAAAATCGCTTTTGAAAGTACTCAAGTAGTTGGTTTTGGAAAAAACACATTCAAAGTAATTGGTAATCTTAATATAAAGGGTACCCAAAAAGAGGTTATAATTACATTCACATTGGACGATAGTAAATTATTGGGAAAAACTACCATTTACACTAGTGATTTTGGAGTCAATATTCATGACGAACGTGAAAAAAACAAATTAGACATACAGTTTCATTTTCCGATTCTTAAATAAAACGCTTGGTAACTATATTATAAAAAGAAAAGCTACATGTACTCATGTAGCTTTTCTTTTTTAAGATATTAGGTTTGAGCCCTCTATATCTTATTACCGTTGATATCTAATTCGGTAACAATTTTATTGAATTTTTTAATCTCTTCAAATTGAGTTGTTTTATCACCTACGACTAAGTAAATCATTTTATTCTCTTTGATATACTTGTCAATAGTAACCTTGAAATCTAATTCACTCATCCCAACTAACTCTTTTTGTCCATCTTCGATATATGTAGCAGGTTTATTGTACTTACTCATTTCTCTTAAGATATCTAGCTTATCGTTTAGACCTTCGTAATCTCGAGTGCTCCCTTTTAAAATTTTAGTTTTAGTAGTTTCGGCGTCATCATCATCAAAGCTCTCACCGTATGTCGCAATCATTTCTTCAATAATCTTCAGGGATGGTAAGGTAGCATTGGCACGAACACTTGTTGTTACAATAAATGGAGCTAAGTGTTTTAGCTGTCTCACACCAGAATAAGCGCCATAAGTATATCCTTTTTGGATTCGTAATGTTTGAAATAAGCGTCCGCTGGATCCTCCTCCTAAAATCTCGTTTGCAAAGCCTAGGTTATTAAAATTCTCATCTGTTGCCGATAATGCCAGCTTACCTATATAAATAACAGATTGCTTAGAGCCTGGCATGTCTATAAAATACAATTGATCTATCTGATTTTCTTTTTCTACAATATCTAGCGTGGGTATAGTTGCAGCAGGAGTGTTCCAATTAGATGAAAGGGATGAAAGTACTTTTTCTACTCTACTCTTGTCTACATTACCCGCTACATGAAAAGATGCATTCTTTGGGGATAAGTTTTTATAATGAGCTTTAAGGTCATCAAGAGAAATGTTGGCAACGGTTTCTAATGTTCCAGAGTTTGGTAATCCCAAGATCGTATTATCGCCATATAAAAGCTTATTAAAATTAATTGATGCCACAGCTCTTGGGTTAGCCTCTCTACCTTTTAAACGCGTTTCTAATGCTTGCTTCAGACGAGTATATTCTTTTTCGTCCCATCTGGGTTGTAGCAGTATTTCTTCAACCAAGGCTAAAGTTTTTTCAAAATTCTTGGTTAAACAAGAAGCAGAAATACGCATTTCTTCTGTAGTGCTACTTATGTCTATTGAGGCACCTAGAAGTCCTATAGCTTCTTCTAATTCTGCTGATGTCCTAGTAGCTGTACCTTCCATCATCATGCTTGTCATAAAGCTGGAAATCCCTGATTTTTCAATAGGATCTAATAAATGTCCACCCGGAATTGTGATATCAAAACTTACCAACGGTAATTCATTATTTTCGATACCATACAATTTCATGCCATTCGCAATTTCACCAGTCCAAACTTCTGGAGATTTAAAAAGAGGTAATTCTCCAAAATCCGGTTCACTCCTATCGTGAGTAGACGGGGTTTTTTCATAAACAGCCTCTTCGCCTTGCGCAACTTCTTCACTGGCCACATCTTTTTTGACCTCTTCTATCCATACCGTAGCTTCTTTAGCATCGGTTACGGCAAGATTCAACTGGTTTTTTGGGACCACACTGGTCATCACATAATTCTTACCCTTGATATATGTATTGTAAACTCTCATGATATCCTCACGAGTAACTGCATTAGTTAATTTAGCCGTTTCAGTAATATATCCAGGATCTCCTTTAAATTCATTATCCTGAACTAACTGAAAAGCTTTATTTAAGACTGTACTAAATCCTTGATACAATTGAGTTTCAAGCTCTGCTTTTATTCTTTTTAATTCATTGTCAGTAAATCCATCTTTCTCAAAAAGTGCTAATCCTTCATCTATTCCAACCTTAATACTATCCAGATCCTTACCCGTGTTACCTCTAACAATAAAAGTAAATTCTCCCGCTATTTCACTAGAGCGTTGAAAACTAACTGGATTTGGAGCTAGTTTCTTTTCTTCAACTAATACCTTGTATAGAGGAGATTTTTTGCTACCACTTAATAATTGTCCCAGAACATTTAAAGCGTACATGTCTTCATGATAATTTTCTACCGTTGGATAAATCACTCTAAGCTCTGGAAGCTTAGCAAAATTGTCCTCAAAATATAAAGATTTGTTATTTGTAAGAGTAACCGGCATGGGTTTAAGAGAGGTAACTTCTGGTCCTTTTCTAATCTCCCCAAACCATTTTTTTACAAGTTCTTTTGTTTCTGCTATATCAATATCTCCAGCAATAACCAATGAACCATTATTTGCTCCGTAATACTTGTTGTAAAACTCTTTTACATCATCTAAAGTAGCCGATTGTAAATCAGGAAGAGAACCAATAACTGTCCAGCTATACGGGTGTCCTTCTGGATATAAGTTTTTACGTATAATTTCATCTGTATAACCGTAAGGGTTGTTATCAACTCGTTGGCGTTTTTCGTTTTTCACCACTTGTTTTTCTCTTTCAAGAGCAGCCTCTGTTACGGTGTTTATCATGTACCCAAAACGATCAGAATCTATCCATAGAATTTTATCGAAAGCATCCTTAGGTACTACTTCATAATATACAGTTCCGTCATTCCAGGTACCGCCATTTCGCTCTCCTCCCCACTCGGGTATTAATTTTCTGTTGGCTCCAACAGGTGTGTTTTCAGAATCATTAAACGACATATGTTCAAAAAAGTGCGCAAATCCCGTTTTTCCCGGTTTTTCGCGATTTGATCCTACATGCATCATGGTGGCTACGGCTACAATAGGATCGCTATGATCTTCGTGTAAAATAACTTCTAAACCATTATCTAAAGTGAATTTTTCATAATCGATTTTAAATTCTGTAGCATTAGAAGCAGTTTCTCCTGTTTGTTGTTCTGAATTTGAACAGGAATAAAACAAACCTGCAATAGCAACGGTTAGTACCGTTTTTCCGAAAATTGACATGTTGTATATAATTATTTTAATTAGTTGAAAACCAAAAATATGAAAACATGTAACAAGAATTTCATAAAGTCTTGGTAAAATTAGTATTCAATAACAAAGGCCGAATATTCACCATGATGTGTCAAGGATATACCAATATTTGTCTCCTTTTTATCTATATATATACGAGGTATTCTATTCTTATCTTTTTCTATTGTTATGTTTGATATGTTGATATCAACTTTTTCAGCTAATGTTTGTTTTAATCTAAGTTTTAGGTCTTCACCTTTTTGCATTATTTTAGAATCGTAATTGACATCATATTGCATTGCAACACTATGTACATATTCTTTTGTGGTTTCTGTTTTTACACCATATATATGATTGTGAATGTATACATTTCCGTTTAGCGAACAATGAAAGTCTAATGGATTGTACCTGGGGGCGTGTGATAAATAGCTTTGGTGCACCTTGTATGTAGCTTCTTTCATACTCCATAACTTCCATACCATACGGTTAGGATTTTCAGAATTGTGAATGTGTTGTTGTTCGGCTGTAGTAAAGATTTTTTGCAACCAACCCTTACGCTGCCAATTACTTTGATAACTGGCAAACTGAAGGTCTACAATATCATTACCAATCATTTTGCAGCTAATTTCTCTTCAATAACCGTTATTGAAGCTTTTACGGTAAGCATTTTTTCCATCGAATCGTTATCAATTTCGATATCAAATTCGTCTTCTACATCAAGTACGACATCAACTAAATTCGCTGAATTAATCTCCAAATCTTTGATGAAGTCAGTGTCTTCTGAAAGATTATTGAGTCCCTTTTGATTCTGTACATAAGGTGAAATGATGGTTTTTAATTTTGAAAGCAATTCTTCTTTATTCATATTTAGTTTTAGAGTTTAAATTCTTCAATTATTGGTTACTTATTGTAGGATATCTGTTTTTCATTTAATTATTAGTGCGTCTTACCATGGATAGCATTAAACCACTAAAAATCAACAGGGATCCTATAATTCTATTTTGTAAATGGATTTTTTCTTTGTTTTCAAGGTACCGCTTTAATCTTGATGCAAATCTAACATATACGAATAGGCAGATTCCATCAATTGCTAAATATGTTATCCCAAGAATTATAACTTGCGGAACAAATGCTAAAGTTTGATCAATAAATAAAGGAAAAAGTGCGGCAAAAAACACAATAGCTTTTGGATTTGATGCAGACATAAAAAAACCTTCACTATAGAGTTTTAAAAAGCTTTTCTCTTGATTCTTCTTTTTGAATTCTCCGATTTTAGGAGCCGAAATTATTTTGACTAATCCCATATAGATCAGATATCCAACTCCAATCCATTTTATAAGGCTAAAAACTTCTCCTGAGGAAATTACTATTGATGCTAACCCTAAAGAAGATAGAATTATTTGTATAGAATTTGCTGATAAGTCTCCTAATATGGTTCCGATAGTCTTTTTAGCTCCATAAGACATGCTATTTGCAGACGCTAGTAAAACACTGGGGCCTGGAGTCACACCAATTACTATAACTGTACCTATAAAAGATATCCAAAGTGTGGTATTCATAATGATTAGCTTTAATGGTTATCAAATAGTCTAAAATAAATCATCTATATTTCTTAAAGATAACACAAGCATTTACATCGCCAAATCCAAAACTTGCTTTTGCAATAATATTTGGAGAAAAATCAAGTGTTTTTGTTGGGACTTTATCCCTAGCAATCAATGCGGCGATATCCGGATGTAGATCATCACAATTAATATTACCAAAAATAAAATTCTCCTTTAGCTGAAGAATCGTTGCAACACTTTCTATACTGCCAGAAGCCGCGAGGCAATGGCCAATCATGCTTTTTAGTGAGTTTATATATGGGAAATTGGTTCCTTTTCTATTCAGAGCTTCGCACCAGTTTTGTATTTCTGTACTATCCTTGGTTGTAGCGGTCAAGTGACCATTAATTGCATCAATATCATTAGCTTGTATTTCTGCGTTGTGTATTGCTTTTTTAATGCATTGTTGTACTGCTTCGCTATTTGGAGCTGTCATACTCCCTCCATTTCGCTGACCACCACTGTTTACATTACCTCCAAGAATTTCTGCATAGATGTCTGCTCCTCTTTCTTGGGCACTCTCCAGGCTTTCTATAACTAAAGCCCCTGCTCCACTGCCTGGCACAAAACCGCTAGCCGTAGTACTCATGGGTCTAGAGGCTTGAGTAGGATTGTCATTATACTTATACGGCAAAATACGCATGGCGTCAAATCCACCCCACACATATGGCCCACCATCACTAGTGCTTCCAGTCAGAATAATATCGGCATTTCCGGCAGCAATTCGATCATACGCCATTAATATAGCTTCGGTACCTGTACTACACGCCGAGGAATTGGTGGTTACAACATTTCCGCAACCCAACATTCCTCCTAAAAAAGCACTAATCCCGCTTGCCATAGTTTGGATAACGGTATTACTGCCTAATCGTCTTACTTTACCTTCATCAACTTTGTGAATAGCTTCTCTAAATTTATCCACTCCCAAAATTCCCGTGCCAAATATTACCCCTGCATACCATAACGGAGTGTCGGAATCGTTTACTGGTAATCCGGCATTTCTCCATGCATCAAGGCCAGCTATTACACCATACTCCATGCCAGATGCATTCAAACCACGTAACTGAATTGAGTTAAAGTAATTATTTAAATAATCTTTTTTATATACTGGATAACCAGCTATTTGACATGAAAAATTTAATCTATTCAACTCTTCAACATACTTCACTCCGCTAGTACCATTCTGAATAGCTACATTAAAATCTGAAACGTTCATTCCATTTGGAGAAACAACACCTAAACCTGTTATAACCACACGTCGTTTATTCATGACCATTAGCAGAATTAATAATTGAAATTATTTTCTGCCTTCCTTTTTTAGCCTCTGGCATTATAGGTAGTATTGGCCATACATGTGGCATATTTTTTCCAATAATTAACTCGATGTCTACTCCCTCTTGTTTGGCTTTATCCATAAATAATTCCTGATCTGGTGTAAAAATGTCGTATTCTGAACTAAACAGATGTACCGGAGGGAAGTTCTTAAGTGACCCATAGATAGGGGAAATCAATGTATCGGTTAATGGTACATCTCCCAATAACATTTTTTTAGCAGAGGATACACCATTATAACTTAATATAAGATCTAAGGGATCCATTTCTTTAATCTTGGGATTGGAAAGAGATGCATCTATTAATGGTGAGATAGGGATTAATCGATTTGGAAGCTCAATCTTTTCTTTTAATAACCGTTGAGTAAGTGTCAAAATTAAGTTTCCACCTGCAGAATCTCCCAAAAGGATAATTTTAGAAGGGTCATATTCCTTTATTGCCTCGAGATAAGCATTAAACACATTATCTGTTACCTCTTTTATTTTGTATTCTGGCGCTTTGGGGTAATCTACCATCCATGCTGTAGATTTTGTGGCCCTAGCAATTTTTGAAATCGCTATCCAATTCTCTCTCGTTGGACCATACACGAAGGCTCCGCCATGGCAGTAAAATAGCAATAGATTTGTATTTTTATTTTTTGGGATAATACTGGTTATTAAAGTCTCTTTTATTTTTTTAGTCTCAAATGTGCTTCCAGATAATAACCACTTATTAGGACGAAGGATATTCTGTTTTCTTTTCTTTTTATAATCGATAGGATCCTGAGACCAAGATCGCTTCTCGCCCTTTAGTTTAAGTACTAATTTTACTAGTGAATACCCTATGCTCATATTGTTTTTGTTATTTTTTGAATGCAACACCGGCCACTATGCCTTTTGCAACCACAATCCCATCAGAATTATACATGGTCACATTGCATTTGAGTTTATTAAATCTGAAATATACCTTTTCTGATACCACAGATACTTTTTCTCCAGGAAAAACGGGTTTATAGAAATTCATTTCGGTACTAGTCATTGCTACCGCAATTTTATTTTGATCCCAATTGTCACCAAGAAGATAAATGCCGAAACATGCCATTCCTATTTGGGCCATACATTCAGTAAGAATAACTCCAGGAGTAACAGGATTATCCTTAAAATGACCTTCATAGAAATATTCATCATCCCTAAACCTATAGCTACCTTTAATGTGGTCATTATCCAACTCAAGAATTTCATCAACAAACAAAAACGGTTTGGTATAGGGTAATTCTTTTATAATATCTGGTCTAATCAAAATTTATGTTTTTAAAATGCACATCCACTTGGTAGTGGTTGTTGGGTTGCTAATGGGCTTGCAAAAGTTTTATCTAGAGTACTTTTTTGAAAACCATTTTCTGGACTTCCTTTAAATACTTTATCACTATATCCGCTTGTGTTCATATGAGCTCGTATATATACAATTTGATCTTTTGTAATCGTAACCGGACCTCCTGATCTCACAAAAGGCTGCTCGTTTACATGACTATGACCTAAAATTCTTCTATACAATAATTCCCCTTCTGGAGAAATGATTTCCCACCAATCTGCATATTGATTACATCCTGTATCTGGGCTTTTAACACCTACATTAAACGAATATTTATTTTCCTCACCTGTAAATGAAACACTAACGATCTCAGCTACTGCGTCGTTTCCGATATCTGGTGTGTTGTTTTCGGCTGTACTATTATCTTCCTTACAAGATATAGCAGCATATATTATCAAAGGAAAACAAAAGAAAATTAAATTTTTCATAGTATTTAGTTAAATAATTAATTCAAATGCTCACCTCCATTTACAGGAATCACACAACCATTAATCCAAGAAGCTTCATCCTTGCATAATAGATAAGCTGCATTGGCAACGTCTTGTGCAGTGGTTATGCGATTAAAAGGATTACGTTCTACACTATGCTCTATAATTTTTTCATAGCCCGGAATCATTCTCAATGATTGGGTATCTACGGCTCCAGGTTGTAAACAATTAGCTCTAATTCCGTACGGAGCAAATTCTAGAGCCATACTTCTTGTAATAGCCTCTAAAGCTACTTTTGCAGCAGAAACAGCGGCATAATTCTTCCATGCTTTTTTATTTCCTTCACTGGTAAAAGATATAACCCGTGTGTCATTAGCAAATAATTGAGAGTCGAAAACAGATTTTACCCAATCATATAAACTTATTGCCATGGCATCAATAGTAAGATGAAAATCGTTGTTTTTCAATATATGTTCTGCATCTGTCATTGGTTTCAGATTTCCCTTAGCAACACTGTGTATTAGTGTTTTTATGCATCCGCTATTTATATTTTTCTTGATTATAAGAATAACCTCTTCACGTTTTTCGGGTTTTAAAAGATCGACATTAAAAGACATAAACTCTACTCCTAACCTTTTGATTTCGTTAAAATCATTTTCAATCTGCTCTAACTCACCTTTACGGTTGCGATGTACTATCATAATATTCATCCCATGAAAAGCCAATTTTTTGGCAGTTGCAAGCCCAAGGCCTGTGCTACCACCAAGTATTAAAGCCCACTCATTTTTATTTTTAAAGTCCTTATTCATACTATATGATTTCTGAATCACCAGAAATTAATAATTTTTTAATTCAAACTACCATTCTAACAATATTCGTTGTGCAGAAAATCCAGGCCCGAAACTAAGCATTAATCCTGTATCTCCTGGTTTTGGATGTCGATCCATGAAACGCTCTAACACATATAAAACTGTAGCACTGCTCATGTTACCATACTGCATTAAAACTTCTTTTGTATCATCAATATTCTTACCTAAATGCCCAAAGAGCTCTTCTACGGTTTGTACAATTTTTTTCCCACCCGGATGAAAAACGAGGTGGTCTATCTCCTCAATGGTTTTGTCATATTTCTTTAAAAATGGATGTATAACATTAGGAAAATGTTCGGCTATTTTTCCTGGAACTTCTGGATCTAAAACCATTTGCAACCCTCCATTTGTTAATTTAAAACCCATCATTGTTGTGGCATCGTAAAAATGATACATTTCATCTCCTATAATTTTTGGACCTACTGCATCTTCCTCTGAGGATAGTAGTGTACAAGCTGCACCATCACCAAATATTGCAGAGCTAACCATATTAGTCATACTAAAATCATCTAGCTGAAATGTTGCTGTAGGTGCTTCTACAGCAATTACAGCCGCTCGTTTACCTGGATTTGATTTGAGAAAATTTTTGGCATAAATAATCCCAGATACGCCTGCTGCACAACCCATTTCTGTTACAGGTAGTCGTATAATGTCTTGACGCAAACCAAGATCATTGATAATAAAAGCATCAAGTGATGGTATCATAATACCAGTACAACTTACTGTAATGATGTAATCCAAAGATTTAGGGTTCCAATCTACTTTGTTTATTGCCTTTTGAAGAACGGATGTGCCCAGTTTTTTTATCTCACGGATATAAATATCATTTTTTTGCTCAAATGATGTGGCAGAAAACACTTCTTCAATACTCATGATGCCATAACGTCGAGCTACAGCTGCATTTTCAAAAATTTTAAGAACTTTTCGTCTGAAACGATCTTCTTTACTTGATAACCAATTCGAAACAAAAGGTAATATTTCTTTAGTTTCTCTCATGTATTGCGGTAGTTGTTTTGCTACTGCGGCAATTTTTACTTCCAAATTTTCTTACTTTTTTAATTTATGCACGAGTGGTTTCTACTATCCATCGATACCGAAATGCCCATTGCCAATCAATCTTGTATTTTTTAAGACGAAGCTCTTCTGCGTACTTTTTTAGTTCTTGTTTTTTGAATCCTCGTTTTATAGAAATAAGTCCGTCATTCTTGGCAATATATCCCCTAATAAAAAACAAACTAAACAATTTAAAAAGATAATAGGCTACCCTACTTCTATGCAGGTCATTTATTACTACTCCAATTGTGGCAAGTTCAATAGATTTTTTCATTACCTTTTTTATTTCTTCGCATTTAAGGTGATGTAACGTTAAGGTGCAAATAACTATATCGCACGGTAGGTCAGAATCTTCTATCTCTAAAAGGTCTAGTTTTGAAAACGTTATTTCTGGATACGAGGTGCTTAATTTTTTTGCATAAGATAAGCTTTTCTCATTCAAATCAACGCCTATCAATTTTACGTTTTCTTTTTTTGATCTAAATGATTTAGCAATGGCTCTTAACATTTCACCATCACCGCATCCAAGATCTATAATGGTGTATTCTTCTTTTTTAGGGTGGGTTGCTCTAATCAATTTATGAACAGCTCGTATTGTAATATTGTTACCTCCCAACATTTTATTAACTCTAGAAATATCTGATAAAGCTATTTTTAGGTCAGTTTCTTCCACAGATGGGTCATCCATTATCTCCTTTTCTGTACTTCTATGTTTTAAATTAACTAACATACTAAAGGATCTCCATGGGTTTGTTTAATAATTTTTGGTACTATTGAAGGCAAAATATGAGCTATTTTATATGATAAGAACTGTAAGTCGTCATTCAATAATACTTTCTGTAATAATCTCCCAAAATATAATCTTCTGGAGAAAGTTTTGTGCCATTGCTTAAGATAAACTTTTTCTATTTCTTTTCTTGTCAATGCTGAAGTTTTATTATGGTTGTCAATCAATAACTCGGATAGCATCTGTGCCCCCTGTATAGCCATAGCCATACCATTACCACAAAGAGGATGTATTAATCCAGCAGAGTCCCCTACCATAAATATGTGGTTTTCTACTGGTTTCTTTTTTTCAAAATTAACCTGACTTATTGTAATTGGTCTTTCAAATAATAGTTTAGCATCATTAAAAAAAGTTTTCAAATGTGGGTTTTGAAACATGATTTCTCTTTGAAATGTATCAATATCCTTATGTTTTTTAAAACTCTTGTAATTAACAAGAAAGCAGGCATTTACACGATCGTTTTCTACCTTTGAAAGCCCACAATACCCTCCTTTAAAATTATGAAGGGCAACGGTATCTGTATCAAATTTTGCCCTGTAATGGGCTTTAACTGCTAACCAAGGGGATTTTTTAGCGCTAAAAGTACGTTTTAGAGTCTTATCTAATATAGAACGTTTACCATAAGCACCGATAACATACTGACTTGTTAGCACTCGTTTTTGTTGAGTCACGATTTTAAAACCATTTGATCTATACTGTACATCTATTACCTGATCATTTATTAATTCTACTCCTAAAGTTTCTGCTTTTTTCCATAGATAGTAATCTAAAGTATATCTGCTTATTCCAAATCCACCAAGCGGTAGTTGACTATTAATAGTATGCCCTTTTTGTGTACTTATAGTGAATTTAGAGATTTCTACTGATTTAATAGCGTCCAAGTCTATATCCAAAAAATCGAAATATGGTAATACTTCATTAGAAATATATTCTCCACAGACTTTATGTTTAGGATAGGTATCTTTTTCAATTAGAGTAACCGAAATATCCTTTTTAGCCAAATGTATTGCAGATGTTAATCCGGCTAATCCCCCACCAATAATAAGTATGTGTGAATGTGTATTCATCAAATGAAGATACATAAAATTTGGGCATAAAAAAATCCCGACTTATTAGTCGGGATTTTAAAAGTTTTTTTACAAAGAAACTATTGTTTCACTTGCTCCTGAGCATCTTTTTTCATTTTCTCGTTGGCAACAATTCCAAGCTCAACTCTTCTGTTTTTTGCTCTTCCTTCTGGAGTAGCATTGTCATACTTTGGGAGCGTCTCCCCGTGAGCGTATGTCGTTAGACGACTTTTACTAATCCCTTGTGATACTAGATACTCTGTAACAGCATTAGCTCTTTTTTGAGATAAAGTCATGTTATACGTATCATCACCAGTACTATCAGTATGTCCTTCTACAATAATATTTGTATCAGGATACTCCTTAAAGATACCTGCTAATTTATTTAGGTTAGCTTTAGACTTAGCATTAATATTAGACTTATTAGTATCAAAATAAACTCCACTATTTTCATCAAATACTACATCAATACCTTCGCCTACTCTTGTAACTTCGGCTCCTGGTATTTCAGATTCGATTTTTTGAGCTTGTTTATCCATTTGCTTACCGATAACTCCACCGGCTACACCACCTACTACTCCTCCAAGTACAGCACCCAAAGCAGAGTTTTTGCCTTTTACATTATTACCAATAATCCCACCTAATACGGCACCGGCCGCTGTACCAATTACAGCTCCTTTTTGCGTATTATTAGCATTTTGAACAGCATCACAACTAGTAAGCAGTGCTACTGCGATCATTGCAACGATTATCTTTTTAAAATTTGTATTCATCTTTTTTCGATTTGAGTTATTGTAGTTTGTTAAAATTCATTGTTATCACAAAAGGTTTCCCCTCTAGACTTACCGTCATTGCCCAGGTCATTGTAGCATCGTCAAGATGTTGTAATGCCATTCTGTACCCTGCATTATTATTAGTACTTTTCTTCTTTTCGTTTATTGGCTTAAACATAAAGTAATAGGTCCCATCTGCTTCCGGCTTTGGAATTGTAAACCTGAAGTTTCTTGCTCCTGTAGAGGTGCAACTACTTTGATTTACTTCATATTTTCCAGTGTTATTATTAGGAATAAATTTCCACATACTACCCGTGAAGCATTCTGCAGAAGCGTCGTTATACAAATTCACATCAAATATACCAGAACGGTCATATGTGATATTGTCTAATGACCACTCTCCTTTTAATGTTTTCTTAGCAGCAATAACAGTCTTTTGGGGTGCGCTACAAGAAGCAAAAAATACAACCCCTAGTATTAAAATAAGTTTTTTCATTGTTGTTGGTTTTATTTTATAAAAATAGCTAATAACGTTAACGTATCCAATATTATTATATTTCAAAATGACATTACTAAAAATTGAAAATTAAACAGGCAAAATTAGACGAAGGGTAGAAAAAACGTGATAAAGAGTTGTTCTACTATAAAAACGCCTAAAAAGCTCTTGAATTGTATCACTTTATGAATTTGATCTTGGTACCCTAAACAAAAGAAAAAGACCAACCACAAAAAATAATATTAGAAATAGAATAGCATTTCTAACGCTACCTGTAGTTTCAGCTACAATACCATAAGATAACATACCTATGACAATACCAATTTTTTCTGATACATCGTAAAAGCTGAAGTAAGAAGCCGTATCTATAGCATCTTCAGGTAAGAATTTAGAATATGTAGATCGAGATAGTGCTTGTATACCTCCCATAATTAATCCAACAATAGCTGCGGCTATATAGAATTGAAATGGTGTAGTTATCGTATAGGCATAAATACAGAGGCCTATCCAAATAAAGTTAAGAGTAATTAGTGTTCTTATGTTACCATATTTTGTTGAAGCTTTAGAGGTAAGAAATGCCCCAAGAACTGCTACCAATTGGATTAATAATATACTAATAATTAGCCCTGTTGTAGCATCCTGATCTCCCCAATCAAGCTCTTCGATACCAAAATAAGTAGCAATGAGCATAATAGTTTGTACGGCCATACTATACACAAAAAATGCCGTGAGATATCTTCTAAGTCTCAAATCATTTTTTAAGGCTTTCCATATCGTTTTTAACTCTTTGAAGCCATTAAAAACAACCGCTTTGGTTAAGGCTTCTTTTTTGTTTCCTTTGGGTAAATAGTAATACGTGTATTGGCTAAAAATGATCCACCAAACTCCCACCATTACGAAGGATAATCTTGTTGGCGTTCCAGCATCTTCAAAGCCAAACCATTCAAACTTCATGATCATGATCAAATTAATGATCAATAATATAACACTTCCAATATACCCAAGCGAATATCCTTTGGCACTTATGGCATCTTGTTGTTTGGGAAAAGCAATATCTGGTAAGTACGAATTATAGAATACTAAACTTGCCCAAAAGCCAATTAAACCAAAGAAATAGCAAAGCAATCCAAACCAAAGATGTTCTAATGAAAACCAATATAATCCAATACAAGAAATCGCCCCTAAGTAGCAAAAGAACTTCAGGAAATTTTTCTTATTACCTACATAATCGGCTATCCCAGAAAGCAACGGACTAATAAAAGAAACCACCAAAAAGGCTAAGGCAGTTACATAACTAATTAAAGAGTCATTATTAAAATCAAAACCCAAAAAGTGAACAGTATCACTAATAATATTATCCTCTTCATCACGAATAATAGTAAGTGCACCCCAAAAAATAGGGAAAATTGCAGAGGAAATAGTTAAATTATAAACAGAATTGGCCCAATCGTAAAAAGCCCAGGCATTTAGTAGTTTCTTATGCCCTTTAGGTAGTATTTTGCTCATTGATTATGTATTAAAAAGCTGCTCTGGTTTTTCTCAGAACAGCTTCTAAATTAGGTATAATCTTTTTAAGAATACAAACTTTACAATTATTTAAAGGTCGTTACTCCAAATTTTTTAGCTTCTGCCCTAGCAGCTGGCGCCCATGCTGTAAGGTTATTAATACGTGTATCACTAGAAGGATGTGTACTCATAAATTCTGGCGGTGCTTGTCCTCCACTATTAGCTTTCATACGTCTCCATAAGTTTGCTGCCTCATCGGGATTATAACCTGCAATTGCCATTAATTGCAACCCAATACGATCGGCTTCAGTCTCATGACTTCTGCTAAATGGCAGCATTACTCCAAATTGGCTTCCTAACCCAAAAGCTGTACCCACAATTTGTTGTGTTTTTTCATCTTTTCCACTAACTGCAGCGGCTGTTGCAACTCCTGCAACTTGTTGTAATTGTGCAGCGCTCATTCTTTGTTGGCCATGATTTGCTAAGGCATGAGCCACTTCGTGCCCCATAACAGCTGCAACACCGGTTTCATTTTTCGCAATTGGTAGTATTCCTGTATAGAAAACGATTTTACCTCCTGGCATGCACCAGGCATTAACTGTCTTGTCTTCTACAAGGTTATATTCCCATTGATAATCTTTTAAATATCCTGCGTATCCATTGGCATTTAACCATCGTTCAGAAGCCTTTGATATCCTTTGACCAACTCTTGTAATCATTTCGGCATCTGAGGTACCTTTTACAACCTTATTTTCGCCCAAAAACTGATTGTACTGTTGAAATGCCATTGGTAATATCTGCGAATTAGGAACTAAAGCCAATGTTTGTTTACCAGTAAAAGGGTTCGTTGCACAAGATAAAAACATCAATATTCCTCCAAACGCAACTATGTATTTTCTAATATTCATAATAATATATATCGTATGTTTTACATTGTTAAAAATAGTCAAAATTCTTGTGATATGTAATTGATTTAGTCATTTTGTATATTGATTTTTTCGATGTAATTACCAATTATTCGATAAGCGACATTTTTTACCTTTATATATAAATGTACTTCCTGTAAAATAATTTTCTTCTTTTTTCTGATAACTAAAAAAAGGGGTATTTACCCTTATTTTTTGGGGGTTATTTCTTTCATTAAGAATGATAAATATATGTAATTTTATATTCACTTTAAATGATATAAATAATTGAATGTCAAAATGTTCAATGTTTGGATTTGAAGTAATAAAAACTTATATTTAAGTACCCCTATAATTTCTTATCTATAAGACATTACCTGCCGTATCGCAGTTATTGGTTTCTTAATTGCATCGTTTCTTGTTTGTTAACCTAAAGAATATACGATTATGAACCTATATGCATTACTTATCGGAATAAATGAATACGAGATAAGTCCTTTACAGCAATGTGTAAACGATGTAAACAAATTCGAAGACTACATAAATACCTTACAATCCGAAAAGGTATATAATTCTATTACCGTCAAAAAACTTATCAATGACAATGCTACAAAATCTAACATTGTTAATACTATAGCTACTTTTCTTGCTAAGGCTAAAGATGATGATGTTGCATTACTTTATTATAGTGGTCATGGAGCTTTGGAAGAAAGCGCAGGAAGATTTAGTGATGCACATTCGGGTACCATAGAATGTCTTGTATGCTATAATAAAGAGGGATTAAACTCAGAAAATTATTTACTTGCAGATAAGGAACTGAGGTATTCATTTTCAAAATTCAAAAACAATCCACACTTAATTACTATTTTTGATTGTTGCCATTCTGGGGATATGGTTAGGTCTGTAACTAACGGAACAATTGATGATTCTAGGCAAAGAAAGATAAGTAGTATATTTCCAGCCAGAAGCTACCTTGATTTTATATTTTCTAAAGAGATAAATGAGGAACGCATTAAATCCCAGAAATTAACAGCACTTATTCCTTATAAAAATTCAGTAAACATTTCGGCATGCCTTGCTTCTGAGTCTTCATGGGAGGATTCTAAAGGTGGTGTTTTTACGAGATACCTCTTGCAACTTCTTAAGGCCAAGAACAATAAAATAAGTTACCTAGATATTACAAAATGGGCTAAAATAAGTTTAAAGGATATAACCAATAAGAATCAGACTCCTACAATAAGTGTGCAAGGAAAAGGGAAAAATGATCATTATTCTTCTTGGCTTAACCTAGATACTTCACAAAATCAAATTGATCAAGGCCATATCTTCTTTAATAAGAAAAATGGTTGGTACTATAATAAAGGACAATTATTTGGTGTAGAAGAAGGGACAGAGATTACCATTAAAATAAATACTGATAGAACAATTACTACAAAAGTTATAGAAGTTAATCTAGAGGATTCTCTTGTGCAAGATCCTATGGAACAAGGAGTTTTACTAGATTTTACAAAATCGTACCCAGTCTCTACAGAGACTATTTATAATCAATTGGATATTCATATTTGTAATCTTGATAAGGATAAACATGCAGAAGAGCATATAAAATCAATTATTCAAGAAATGCAGAATATTTCGCTTTGCAATGCAGATGAAGCATCATTCTTTGTTACACTATTTAACCAAACGGTGTACATAAGTTTAGCAAATGACTTGTATAGGCCTATAGCAATTCAAATTGATCTTTTAGATCTTGAAAATGAAGGTATAGAAAAGATGTTGTCGCATCAATTAGAAGCTTTAGTAAAATGGAATTACTATAATACCTTAGAAAATCCGGACAATGGCTTTTTGGAAACTCCTATAAAAGTAGAAATTAGGACAGACAGTAATCAACAATGGTCGGATATTACGAATTCAGGTATTGATCTAACTACATTACCTAATCAGTTAACCCGAAATAATGAGTTTTTTCAGAAATATCAGATAAAGGTTTCCAATATTTCAAAGGAAACAATTTTTGTTACAGCACTATTATTGGGTTCTGATATATCAATTTCGTCTGACCCATTAGATAATAAGACAAAAAGATTAAAACCAGGGGATTCTATTATGTTTTATGAACATACTAGCTCTCCTTATGCAGGTTGGTCATTAGATACTTACAAAGAGATTTATAATTGGAAACAGGATTGGTTGCATTATAAATTTATAATTAATAACCAAGAAGATATAACATCGTCAATACCCGATATGAATCAGATGGGACTACAACCCCCTACTACTCATCTGGGTAATTTAATGGGACATGGTGCAATTTCGGATTTTCTACCAGAGAAGACCAAATGGGGTGTTTATACATCCACATTAGGGCTTATTAACCCAAAATATAACATAATTGGAGATAAGTTACTTAACAATTGGAACTGGTACTTTAATCATGAGATATTAGCTCCTTTTATTAATTTTTTATATACAAAGCAGGAGCAGCAAGGATTTTCAATAAATACTTCATTTAATAAACCAAATGTTTTAGGAGATAATGAAGTAAATAGTAAAAGTTTATCAGGGTTTGCTATAAATCTTGCTAACGGTTTAGAGGATAAATTTAGATATCGGAGATTTAAAAAATCAAAACGTTTATTTCCAAAATTACCTATAATTGTAGCCGAAGGAGATTCGTGGTTTTTATTTCCGTTTTTGGTAAAAGATACGCTAGATTACATAATGGAAAGATATCCTTTGCGTAGTATTGCCGCTGCGGGAGATGAACTTCAAAATTATAGGAAAAGCAGACAACTTCTTAAAGCAATAGAAAAAGAACGCCCCAAATATGTACTAATAAGCGGTGGCGGAAACGACATCATTGGTCCTGAGATTGTTACAATTCTCAAAAAAGGAATGCCACAAGGGCTTGAAGCTTCAAAATACCTTAATGATTTTTATGATACAAAAACTAAAGATATTGAAGGTACGTACAATTATTTTTTTAATAGAATACATGATTTTGATTTTGTAGAGCAAGTATTTGTACACGGGTATGATTATGTACGTGCAGATCATGATGCTAAAACAATCAAGAAAGGATGGGTAAATAAATATTTACTTGAAAAAGGCATTACAGAATTAGAAGATAGAACAAAAGTGATTAGATATCTAATAGATAGATTTAATGAGCTATTAAAAGAAGTAACAGCAAAACATAGAAATGCGACATATGTAGATATGAGAACTTTGGTCAAAAAAGAAGAATGGTATGATGAAATTCATCCTAATGATAATGGATTTTCCAAAGTTGCAGAAAAATTTTTAGAAGCTATTAACCAATTTGAATATGTATATCATGAGAATATGTAAAAACAACATTACTGATCAAATAAGAGACCTGTTTGATGCAAACCCTCTTAGAATTCCAGAAGCCAGAATACAACCATTGTGTATGTTAGAGGTAAATAACAATAAACAAAAGTATTTGGGAGAGTTTAAGTTTCTGGTAAAGGATGGTTTTAAACATATGATTGATATAAAAACGGCTCCTGTGGCTCAAGTTTCTGATGTAAAGACTAAAAAAATTGATTTTAAGATAGGATTTGATATCCTTGGTAATTTTATTAAAGCATTCGGGCTAGATCCAGCGGCAATAGGTGCTTCTGTAAAAGGTTCAGATAAAATGTCCTTTTCTTTCGGAAATGTTGTTAGAAAATATATAGACACACTAGAACTGGGACAAATTTTAGTATCGAACGATATTAAAGGAGATCCGGATAATATTTTCATTGAGGAAATTTCAAATAAGAAAAATGTAAAGCTAGCATTGATAACTGATGTCTTAACAAGTCCAGATTTTTCATTATCGACATATAGTAGTAGTAATACACATGCAGAAATTAATATTCCATTAATACAGGAATATTTATCTAATATTGATACCAAACTTACAGTTGAAAAAGTATCAGAAAACGAAGTGAAATTTAATGGAGATACTCCCTTAACTTATGCTTTTACGTGTGTAGAGATTAATATTGATCCCGAAACAGGAAAATTTTCACGGGGTCAATGGCTAGATAATATACGATCGCTAAGGGATACTAATGTATCTAGTACCGAACAGATTGAAATCCCTAAACTTTTGCTAGATGATAATCAGGCAAATCCGTTACTTATAGAATTTTAAGACCAAAAAAATATAACCATGGCCGCAGAATATTTCGTAGGCATATTTGAAAACGATCAACAAAATCCGCTTAATCATCTAGATGCTGAGCGAAAGTTTATTGATGATCTTCTTCTTGACCGTAAAGAGAAATTTACTAAGGAAATTATTAGTAACGGAGGGGTTGATGAGTTTATCAATAAGGGAACAAAGCTTACAAATACAATGACTATTTTTCATTTTAGTGGGCATCAAGGAGATGGGGCTATTCAATTAAGTGATGAAGTTTTCAATAATAAAGGGCTTATTGCAATACTAAATAATGCACCTAAGTTAAAAATAGCCTTCATTAACGGGTGTTCTACCGATGCAATTATTAATAAACTAGATAAAGTACCTATTGTGATTGGTACCACAACACCAGTATATGACCATTTTGCCAAAACTTTATCTACAAGGTTTTATGAATTGTTATTGAATGAAGATGACAACATTAATAATAGTGACCTTATAGAAAGTATTTTTATGCAAGCTTTAGGTTTTCAGCAGGGATACTATAAAGAAGATAACCAAAGAAGCTCTATGGCTCTCGAAGAGCTTAGTAAGAAACTTGATAATTATATAATTAAAATAAACAAAGATGCATTCAAAGAAAAACTCATCGAAATCCCTGATGATTACCCTATTTATAGCGGTTTTAAAAAACTAGAACAGGAAGTTAGGCAAGAAGAAGATTTGGATGAAATGCTTTATAAATATTATCCGTACTTTTTATGTATTCATTTATACAAATTATCTGATTATGAAGATGATAGTAATAGTAAATATCAGAAATTAGGTGCAGATAGATTTAAAACTACACGAAGAATATTTAATGAGTTTCTAAAATTTCTTAAGTTTTCTTCATATTCAATAATCTGGTCGATTTCAAAAGAATATCCAGAATTTGTAAAGGAACTAGATCCAAAAGTCAAAGAAGTGCTAAGAAACAATCTTACCATGAGTTGGCAACTTAATGATCAGGATAGAATAACAGATGATCTTGCATTCATTTATAGTAATATTCCTGACGATTATCTTAAAGATAATTCCCTATGGTTAGAACTAAAAAAATGTGCCGTTGAAAACAAAAAAGACTTTAAACAGGTTTCGGATTTTTTCTTTACTCAGCACATCGATCAAAACCAAGGTAGTAAACAATTATATGTGAAGGCGGAATCTTTTTTGAGAATATTTTTAAAACGATTTAGGTTTTTAAGATCTCTTGGTATAGAATCTATTTATGATGTGTTTTATTATCAGTTCAAGTATAATAGCGAACGTTCTTATGTTATCAATAAATCTTATTACCCCATAGACAGTAGACCATTATTACAAGGTTATGAAACAGGTGAAATACTTACTATGACAGATAAAAAAGTAACTATCGATATTAATGTTCATTCTGTATATGTATGCAAATCCGAAATCAAAGATGGTATGCTGGTTCAGTACAGAGCGCTTAATATGTCTCCTTTTTATCTTGATATAAATTCTACCTCTGTAGCAGCAGATAAAATAAAATTATACTATCTGGACAGGTATCATCAAACAGGTAATAAATTGATATATGAAGCTATTGATATGGAGAGTCTGGAAGATAAGAATAAAAAAATCACAGTTCCTCGTAATCCAATATTACTTGAAAACCAATCTAATGGAAATGGCAGTACAGTAAAACTTATTGAAGAAAAAAAGAAATTACTGGATCATTTTAATACTATTTGGGAATTAATATCATAAGAAAGACTATATGCCGCTACGCTCAAGAAAAATATCACCATTTAAGTTTCTGAAATCATATCAAATAGATGATATAGATAGTTATTATGGGCGAAAAAAAGAAACTACTAGACTTTATGACCTTTATAAAGATTCTTCGCTAATTGTTCTACATGGTCCATCAGGATCTGGGAAAACAAGTCTTATTTATTGCGGACTATTAAATAGAGCACACTTAAAAAAAGGTTCAGTACTTAGTATCCGAAGAGATAATAATTTTATCACTTCTATCAAAAAAAAACTGTTTATTCACAATGATAATAATGGAAGTATTCTTGAAGACCAGTCTGTACTTTTGGATAATTTTTTGAATTCCTTTTCAGAATTAAAAAGAATATCAAAGGGAATCGAGACAATTGATGAAATGACGCTTGATGTCGAAGATGAAATATTAAGATTAAAGAAAAAAAAGTCTAAATCTATAGTTTCTAGTACCGATGTTCTTGTAGAAGATATAGAAGGTAAGATTATCAAAAACACTCAGGTTCTAGAACATTATGTTATTCAAAGAGATGCTTCCATACAAAAATTAACAGCTAGTAATCAAAAGGTAATAGAAACTTCTAATGAAATTAGTAAATATTTCAGACAAAAAAATAAAGTATTACATCATGTACCTCTTATCATTTTTGATCAGTTTGAAGAGCTTTTCGTTTATGGAAATAAAGAAGAGATTAACAAATTTGGATTATTTTTAAAACTGATATTTGATCACAAAATACCTTTTAATATCATTATATCTCTGCGAGAAGAGTATTTTGGTCATTTGGATCAACTTCAAAACTATATTCCTAATATTTTTTACAGGAAAATTAGGTTAGCTCACCCAAATAAGGATACTATTAGGAGTATAATAGACAAATCTTTTGCAAAATTTAATATCAATCAATACAAAGATCATACGATAATTAATGACCGAGAACTACTGACTCAAAAGGAAAAAGAAAATAGAATCGACCAGATTATTGAGCAAATCAAAATACAAGATGGATCAGATACTAGTTATCATTTACCATTTTTACAAGTATATCTTGATAGTCTATATAAAATGGATTATCAAAGAACATATCCAGAAAGAGTTCCTGATACTATAATCAAAGAATATGGAGAATATCCACCATTAGAATTTAAAGAACAAGAAATAAAAGATTTTGGATCAATCAAAAATGTTTTGGAGCATTACATTCGAGAAGTAAATCACAAAATAATTAATAATACTAGTAACAAACTAAATAATAGAAATCAACACAAAGATAGTGTAATCAAACTCTTGAGGCATTTTAAGACCAAAAATGATCATAAGAAAAGAATTCCGTTATCTAAACAAAAAAATGGGATATATATAATAGATCATGAAAAATTGCTCAACAAAATCCAAATTGATATTTGGGGAAACAGTAATGACTATGAGTATAATAGTACGATATCCGAGATTATTGAAGAATTAACTGATCGTGGAATCCTTACTATTGGTTCTGATTATGTAGAACTAAGTCACGACATTATTGCAAAGGTAATTAGCGGTATGCGAACCGAAGAAGATTTCAGGTTATTGATCAAAAGAGACTTTGATTCTTCCTTTGCAATATATCATGATACAAAAAGAAAAGAAGACCTTCTTAATCTACAACAAGTTCATAGAGTCAGACAGTATAAGGATTATATCATTAATGCTGAAAACATTGAGGAATTTAAAAGGAAACAGGAGTTTTTTGATAAAAGTATATTATATAATGAAAAGGTAAAAAAAGAGCAACAGAGTTGGCTTGATAGCGTGCGAGATAAGGAAAAGATACTCATAAAGAAATATGCAAGAGTTATTCTGCTAGTTTTTACAATTTTCCTGATTATTCTATTGTATTTCTTAAATAATATTGCAAAATCTAATGATATCTATAGAATTACAAGTGATGCTTTCAGAGTTTACAAAATAGATAAGACGCGTTCATTTTGGGGAATTATGAAATCCAACAAAATGCTAAATGAAGATAAAGATATATTAAGTAAAGAAGGAATTAGTTTAGTCAATAACTTTAAAAATGAGTTATATAAAAATTATATCAAGAATCCCTTTTATTTGAATAGTATTGATTTGGGATTAGGTCATATTATTAATACAAAAACACGACGAGAAGGGGAAAATGACTCGATCACACTATTTGCTCTAACATCTACAAAGAAATTAATTGTTCGTTCGCTTAACTATCGAAAAGAAGGATCTCAAAAAGAAGGATACCAAGGTAAAAATAAGTTTGACCCACTAAATAATATTATTGCTTACGAACCATTTACAGTAAAAGACACAACTTTTATTTTTGCTGCTCAACATATAGAGGATAAAATTGCCTTGTGTTTGTTTGATGATAAAGGAACACGCCATTATATTGATACAAAAGGTGTACCTGAAGAGGTTTTTAGTAGCACATCAATAATTGGTGATATAGAGCAGTTAAAAGATAATTCCTTTTTAATTGGGATAAATAAAACATTGTATCAAATAAACTTACAGAAATCAAAAGAAGGTCTTTTTACAGCATCTATTGTACCCATTGAAGAGTTACTGTATAATATAAGGAGAATAAAGTCTTTTGGTAATATGGACTACCTTGTTCTTTACGGAAGTAAGTCTTTGTTTTTTAAGCGTAATGATTCCATAAATTCTGAATTACCAAAACAATTTCTTAATAAAATAGATTCTATCTATTCCTTTGAAATTGTCGCAGACTCTTCTAAACAAAAACTTTTGTTAGGCTTAGAAGGAAGTGTTGAAGAGATTAATTTAAATAATCTTTCGGATTCAGAAAAACACAATGTGTGGCATGATAAAAAGATTAGCAGTATCGATGTAAATAAAAAAAATGGTCAAATTCTTTTAGGTAGTTTTGATAATACGGCTAGTCTTTGGAGTTCTGATTACAGGTTACTCAAGCAATTTATCGGACATACAGATGCAATACACAATGTGTCATTTGTTAAAGGAAACCCAGAATATGTTATAACAAGTGGTGAGGATCAAAAAATAAAAATTTGGAATATCAATTCTATTACAGATACAGTAGATGATAAGGAAATAGAGTATATTAAAGTAAAATACCAAAATAAGTCGAAGAATCTTAGTTTGCGTATTACCCAAAAAGATACTAAAAAAAGTATTATAATAACAACAAAAGATAATGCTATTCTTTTAGAAGATTCTTCCAAAAAGACAGATACTCTTTTTGGGCATACTGATAAAATAAGAAACATTGATTTTTCAGAAGATGGTTCATACTTGGTTTCAGGAAGCTCTGATAACAAAGCAATAATATGGAAACTAGCAAAATCCAAAACTACTTATGACAGCATACAAACATTAACAACACATACCAATGATGTTATTGATGTAGAATTTTATAAAAATGATTTACTACTTACGGCTAGCAAGGATAATACTGTTCAGATTTATAAGAGAGAAAAAGACAAAAATCAATTCATACAAATACCAAGCATAATAAGGCACGAGTATGGGATTAAAGCTGCTACCTTTTATAATGAAAACTATATTATTTCTATCGATGTAAAAAACATTGTAAAAAAATGGGAGTTTACCAAATTTGATTCTTTAGTCAAAGCCAGAACCTATAAAATAAAATGAACGAACTTACCCCACGATATGTAACTCAGTGAAACT
This sequence comes from uncultured Aquimarina sp., assembly GCA_947496355.1. Taxonomy (GTDB): domain Bacteria; phylum Bacteroidota; class Bacteroidia; order Flavobacteriales; family Flavobacteriaceae; genus Aquimarina. The sequence continues at coordinate 41,746 of CANMCO010000016.1, read as the reverse complement.
TTTAGGAACAGTCAAAACAATATTTTTATTGTCAAAATTTACACTTTCAAAGGATACAACCACATTATCAATTTCTATTTCTTTAATTTCAAAAGGTACACCTATCAACTCTATTTTAAAATTTTCATATTCTGTGATGTAACTTCCGTTTTTATGTTGCTGAATTATAATTTCATTTTCTTTTCCTGTAAAAGAGAAGCTTCTTAAACTATATCTACCTTTGGCATAATCATAACCATCCTGGGCATCTTCAAAAACTTTGGATACCTCTTTGTTACCAAGTTTATAGTATGCTTCAAGTTTTAGTTCTTCAATTTTCTTTTCACCAACATATTGTTGTACTGGATATTTAGGGATAATGGCTCCTTCTTTTACAAATAGAGGTATGATATCCAAGTCTGCATCTACCCATTGTTCCATCCCTCCTTTTACATATTCATGGGTCCAGTAATTATACCAATTACCTTTGGGTATATACATACGTCTTCCTTTGGCGTTAGGTTCTTGAACAGGGCACACCAAAATCTGATTTCCGAATACAAATTCATCTGTTCTATAATGGGTTTGTGGATCATTCTGATCAAATAGGACTAATGGCTTTAACATAGGGATTCCTTCTTCAGCATATTCCCAAAACATGGTATATAAATATGGTAATAATTGATAGCGCAGTTCAACAAATTTTCTTGTAACATCAACTACCTCATCACCAAAGGTCCAAGGTTCTTGATTACCGTGATCACCAGATGAATGTGTTCTACAAAATGGATGAAATACCCCTAGTTGGATCCATCTGGCATATAGTTCACCCGTTGGATGCTCTGCAAAACCACCAATATCACTACCCGTAAAAGACATGCCACTCATACTCATTCTTTGTGCTTGGATATTAGCGATCCAAAGATGTTCCCATGTTGCGATATTATCTCCGGTCCACGAAGAGGTATACCGCTGTGCTCCTGAGTATGCCGATCTTGTAATAATAAAAGGACGTTTAGGGTATGAAAATTGTTTTACACCCTCATACGTGGCTCTTGCCATTTGAGTACCATAAATGTTATGCGCTTTTCTATGACTACAAGGATTTCCATCATAATTATGACGTACATCATCTGGGAATGTTTTACCAGGCACTTCCATGACAGCCGGTTCATTCATATCATTCCAAACTCCTTTCACTCCTATTTCATCAATGATTTCTTTAAATAACCCTGACCACCATTCTCGTACTTCGGGATTGGTAAAATCTGGAAAAAAACATTCACCAGGCCATACTTTTCCACGCATATAAGGTCCATCTGCTCGTTTACAGAAATAATCCTTGTCCATGGCTTCTTTATAAACCCAATACTCATCATCAATCTTAATACCCGGATCGATAATTACAACGGTTTTAAATCCATCTTCTGCCAACTCAGCGACCATACGCTTGGGATCTGGAAAATATTCTTTATTCCAGGTAAAGCATCTAAATCCTTCCATATAATCAATATCCAAATAAATGGCATCGCACGGAATCCGAAGCTCTCTAAACTTGTTAGTCACCTCTTTCACCTTATTTTCTGGATAGTAACTCCATTTACATTGATGATAGCCTAAAGCCCAGAGAGGTGGTAATTCGGGCTTACCTGTAAGATCGGTATATCGAGTAACTACATCCTGCATATTTGGACCATAGAAAAAGTAATAATTCATTTCCCCTCCTTGCGCCCAGAAACTGGTTACGTTTCGTCTTTCATGGCAGAAATCAAAAAATGTTCTGAATGTATTATCAAAGAAAATTCCGTAAGCTTTCTCTTCATACATTCCTATGTAAAACGGAACAGTCTTGTATAGAGGATCTTGATCCTTACCAAAAGCATATTGATCTGTAGCCCAGTTTTCGATACGTTTTCCTTTAAGGTTCAAGTGCATAGGTTTATCACCCAAGCCATAGTAGCATTCACCTTGTGGTGCAGACTTACTCATCTTTACAATATTGCCGCCGTACTCGTAGCTTTGTTCCCAATGAAAACCCCAATCATCTTTACATATGACATTGTCATCAAGATCATGAATTGCGGTCTTTAAATCTACTTTGTTTATCATCACTTTAACACGCGAAGTCAGTATAGCATACTGATTTTCGTGTTCTTCAACTTCTAATTTACTATACCCTCTGGCGCCATCTTCACTAATGGCATAAGAAAAATCATTTTCAAAGTTATTATCAGTAGCATATCTAAAACGAATTACACTACCTCGTAAAACAGTAACTTGTAAAATGACGCCATTTTCTGTAGTGAAGTTTATTTTATCTACGTGCTGTGAAAAGGAAGTAATCTTACCTGGGAATAAATTTCCTTTTTGTTCTAGTTCGGTATTAGTGATCATATATTTTTCTTTATTTCATTAGACTCAGGATTGTAAAAGAACAATATCTACTTCAATTTCAAAATGATTTTTATAACTATTTATTAAGAAAAATCTACGAAAACGTTTGAAACCTGAATCAATTAACAACTGTTTAATTATCAATAAATTGATCTACCCTAAGCTAAAGTATACTGCTGTTATACTAACTCTTAAAATCAAACACCACCGCGCCTAGCGGGGGAATTGAGATTTCGACTGAATATGGTCGATAATTCCATTCAATATCATCGATATTAATTTCTTTTTGATTAGAAACACCACTACCACCATATTTTTTGGCATCACTATTAAATATCTGAATTAATTTTCCCTCTTGAGGTAATCCAATTCTGTAATTGTTTCTGGGCACTGGAGTAAAATTGCAGGCAATTATTAGCGGATTCTCTTCATTATTTCCTTTTCTTATATAAGCCACAACAGAATTTTCATTATCCTCATAATTAATCCATTCAAAACCGGAAGCATTAAATTGCTGCTCATATAAAGCTGGGTGTTTTTTATATAGTTTATTGAGATCGGTAATAATAGTTTTAATACCATTATGATAATTATTTTGAAGCAAATGCCAATCCAGACTTTGCTGAAAATTCCATTCTTCGCGTTGTCCAAATTCTGCACCCATAAATAAAAAGTTCGTTCCTGGGTGTGTAAACATATAGCTATATAATAATCTAAGGTTGGCAAATTGCTGCCATTCATCCCCTGGCATTCTGCCAAGAATACTTTTCTTACCGTAAACAACCTCGTCATGAGATAACGGAAGCATGAAGTTTTCTGTAAAAGCATAGGTCATGCTAAACGTAAGGTCATTTTGGTGATGTTTACGATAAATAGGTTCTTTTGCAAAGTATTGTAAGGTGTCGTGCATCCATCCCATCATCCACTTCATGCCAAAACCTAATCCTCCTATATATGTTGGTTTTGAAACCATAGGAAATGACGTAGACTCTTCTGCTATGGTTTGTACATCTGGAAAACTCTTGTATATCTCTTCGTTTAATTCTTTCATGAATGCAATAGCATCTAGATTTTCTCTACCTCCATACATATTAGGTTCCCACTCTCCCTCGTCTCTAGAATAATCCAGGAAAAGCATTGATGCCACGGCATCTACACGTAATCCATCGGCATGATATTGATCTAACCAGAATATAGCATTACTGATAAGAAAACTCTTGACTTCATTTCTTCCATAATTAAAAATCAAACTCTTCCAATCTGGATGATATCCTTTTCTTTTATCGGGGTGTTCATATAAGCATGTTCCATCAAAAAAGCCTAGTCCGTGGGCATCTTCAGGAAAATGAGAAGGTACCCAATCTAAAATGATACCTATATCATTTTGATGCAATTTATCTACTAATAATTTAAACTCTTCTGGGTAACCGAAACGTGATGTTGGTGCAAAATATCCTGTAAGCTGATATCCCCATGACGGATCGTAAGGAAATTCCATAATAGGCATGAGTTCTACATGTGTAAATTCCATTTCTTTTACATACGAAACCAATTCATCGGCAAGTTCAACGTAAGAAAGTGATCTATTCTCCTCCACTCTCTTTTTCCAGGAGCCTAGATGTACTTCATAAACAGAATATGGAGCATCTAAGCTGTTATGCTTTTTGCGGTTATTCATCCATGAATCATCCTGCCAATCATATACATCATCCCATACCACAGAAGCTGTTTTGGGCGGATGCTCACATCGTCTGGCATATGGATCCGCCTTTTCCGTTTTTATATCATTGTGATTAGAGTGAATTTTATATTTATATACGCTTCCTTTTCCTGCTCCGGGAATAAAACCTTCCCAAATACCTGATTCATCCCATCTCACATTTAACAGATGTTCTCCTTCTATCCAATAATTAAAATCACCAATTACTGAGACGGACTTGGCAGATGGAGCCCATACTGCAAAATAGGTACCCTCTACTCCATCAACTGTGGTAATATGGGAACCAAACTTTTCATACAAACGATAATGCTTTCCTGTTTTAAAAAGATTAATATCAAATTCTGAAAAGAGACTATGTACAACTACCTTACTCATCTGCTACTTTTAATTATTTATAATTTTGGTAATGCCTTTTAAAGGAATAACTGCCCATCTAGGTCTACTGTTTAATTCGTAACCTAATTCATACACCGCTTTTTCAAGTAAGCAATAGTTAAGCACAAACTTTATTTCTTTTTTATAACCTATACTTAGATTATGTGATTGTACATACTTGATATAACGTTTTAGGAAAACGGCAACCATATAACTATATAATACCTCTGCAAAGTGGAATAGTTCTTCTTTGCTATATTGAAAATCTTCCATATTATTGAAGATGGTAGAATACACAGCGTAGTTAAATGACCTAAAAATACCTGCTACATCTTTTAGCGGAGGTTGTTTAACTTTACGATCTCTAATTGTACTTTCTGGTTCTCCTTCAAAATCAATTATGTAGAAATCATCATTACTAACCAAAACTTGCCCCAGGTGATAATCTCCATGAATTCGTATTCGTTCTCCTTTTAGCTTACTTTCATCAAAGTCTAATAACCGTTTACGTATTTCCTTTTTTCGGTCCAAAAACTCCTGAGCCAGCTCAAGACGCAGACCATCTAGTTTGTGTAGGCTATTTTCTACCAAGTTCACACGATTTTCGAACTGATAGATTAAACGATTTTTAAGCCATACAGAATAGTCATTACTATAGGTTTGTGGTGTAAACTGGGTATTAATTCTTTCTAATCCAAGGGCAACATGCATTTGTGCCGTACGAAAAGCCAACTGATCAATGTTTTTAAAGAAAGACATTGGACAGTATTTCATGATCTCATCTGGTATAATACTTGGGTCTATTTTATCAAACATGTCAATGGGTTTGACTTTGCTAACATCAGGATGTATTTCACTCAACTTTTTAAATATACTTTTAAGTTGCTCTAAAAAGTATTCCCAGGCATCTCCTTCATTGGGCACTAAACGTTGCATTAATGCAAGAGTAATTACATTTTTATCTGAAAATCGTAATGTAATACTACCACTATATTTAGGAGTGTTTTTAAAGATTCCTTTATCTGTTAAATACTTATTTATCTCGTAATCGGGATTTTGGTCGGTAAATATTCTTCTAAAAATCTTAAGAATATATTTATCATTAAATATGATCGAGGTATTACTTTGTTCGGCCCCAAGAAAACGTGAAGAAATATATTCTGAATCTCTACAACCTCTACCTCTCCTAAACTCTAGTCCTTGGTACTTTGTTTTTGCTCCTTCAAGGATTTTTTCAAATATCTGCTTTCTAAACGATTCCAGAAGTGTGGCATCTACCAAAAATCCATGAGTTTCATTAAGTTGAATTTTGGTAATGATATCTTCTTGGTTATAGTCAGGATCAGTAACCAAGGCAATGGGTATAAAGTAATTTTGAACAAAAGCTTCTCGAAAATTTACTTCGAGCACTAAACCATAAAATATATCATTTTCATCTTCTATTCTAAAATAATCTAATAATTCAATATATTTCAAAGCACTTGCTTTGCCACCATACCAACGTTTAGTGGTTATATATGGCTCTAAGATGTCCTCGCATAGTTCTTCTATAAACTGAGGGTTTTCAAATAACTCTGACCAGTTAGATTTGTATACATACTTATCATTAAGGTCTCTTTTAGGTTTGGTCTCTGTCGTCATACTACATCATTTTTTTATCTTAAAAATGTGCATAGGCATAGCAGGATGTAGTTCTACATAGTTCCATTCATTGTTCCAATGGTAACTACTTTTGGTAATGAGGTCGTGTACTTCGATATTATGTCCATGATGTACACCAAGTTCATTTAGGGGGAGTTGGATATTTCCTTGCTGAGAATAATAGGGGTCTAAACTAATGATAATGAGTAGTTCATTAGTTTTATCATCATCATACTTATAAAATCCTATTAATTGATCATTTTCGATATGACAAAATTTAATATTGCTTGTCTGTTGTAAAGCGGTATTCTCTTTTCTAATTCTATTGATACTGGTAATTAATGTTGTCAATTTGTTTTTTACTTCCCAATTCCAATATCGTAATTGATACTTTTCACTGTCAAGGTATTCTTCTTTTCCTGGCATAGCATCTGAAACCATTTGTTCAAATACTGGTCCATAAATACCTGTATTAGAGCTTAATGTGGATGCTAGTGAGTATTTAATAATGTGCATAGCCTCATTGGCTCCTTGCAAGTGATATGGATTGATATCAGGAGTATTTGGCCAAAAATTTGGGCGGAAATATTCTTTTTGATCTGTAGTTGTTAACTCATTAATATATTCAATAAGCTCATGCTTACTATTACGCCAAGTGAAATATGTATAGGATTGTGTAAATCCCTGTTTTGCAAGTTGCTGCATTACTTTGGGCTTTGTAAACGCTTCGGATAAAAAAAGAACATCAGGGTACTTATTCTTGATCTCACCAATTAACCATCCCCAGAAATGAAACGGTTTAGTATGCGGGTTATCTACTCTAAAAACTCGTATATCACACTCTTCTACCCAAAACATTGCTGTTGCAAGAAGTTCTTTCCACATTTCTTTCCATTTCTTGGTGTCAAAGTAGATTGGTTGAATGTCTTGATACTTTTTTGGAGGATTTTCTGCATATTGCACTGTTCCGTCTGGTCTCCATTTAAAGAATTCCGGGAATTCTTCTACCCAGGGGTGATCAGGAGCAGCTTGTAGTGCATAATCCATAGCAATTTCAATATCCAGTTTTTTTGCTTTTTTAATCAGACTTTTGAAGTCAGTCAAAGTACCAAGTTCTTTATGCACACTAGTATGTCCTCCATCTTTAGATCCTATTCCCCATGGAGAACCTACATCATTCTTTAGCGCTTCTGTTGTATTATTTTTTCCTTTCCGGTTAACTTCTCCTATAGGATGTATGGGAGGAAAATACAAAATATCAAACCCCATTTCTGCAATTCTGGGAAGTAGTCGTTCACAGTCTTTAAAAGTACCATGTACCCCTTCTTTTTCAGAGGCACTTCGTGGGAAAAACTCATACCACGTACTAAACCTGGCTTTTTCACGATCTACGTATACTTTTAGTTCTTTGTATGTAGCCATTAATCCCTTTGATGGATATTTATAGAATAAGTCATGAAGTTTATCACTTTTAACTTCTGAAATGGCTTCGTTATAAGTGCTTTCATTCTTGAATATATCGGAAAGTTGTTCTATATATATCTTTTCTTCGGTATTGGCTTTATTTTTTATCAATTCAAGATACTCTCGCCCCTCTAACAATTCAGATAATACCTTCTGTTGATCATCGATTTTACGAATTGTTCCGTGTTGCCAGTTTAGGGCATAATCGGTCCAGCCTAATATTTTATAGGTATAATAGCCTTGTTTTTCGACTTTGAAAGTTCCTATCCAGGAGTCATTTTCTACGTGTTGCATTCGAGTCTCTGTCCATTTCGAATCACTCTCATGCTTATATTGGATGCTTGCTTGTACAATATCATGACCATCACCTATAACATCGACTGCTACATTTACATTTTCGTTTAGGACTCTTTTAATAAAAAAATCTCCATTATTAAGTTCTGGAGTCACATTTTCAATAACAACACGTTCTTGGTTTAGCATGAAAAATTATAAATTAGGATGATTTAATTTTGGTTTTTTAGCAAAAGCTTTCCCAATTTATTACTTATTTCTGAAAACTAACACTCTTGATTATAAGATTTTAGAAAGAATAGCGAGAATTTATAAACAATAACGTTTTCGTTACATGCATGGTTTTAGTTTCTTCAAAAAAAGCACCAAATAACTGATTAAATTTGATGAGTTTTTAAGGATATATAAGTTATGTTCTGATCACTTATTTATAGAACGAAGTGCCTTTTTAAGAATGTATTGAGTTTCTTTTGTAGTAGATTCCCTTTCCCAACGATCGCAGATCGTTCTAACCCAACCAGGTTGTGTTTTACTTGCGTCATTTAACCAATTACCAACTGAATCTCTTACATACTTTGATGAATCAGATTTTAAAGGTTCAAGCAGTCGTATTCCTTTTTCAGGATTTTCTTTTAATGCATCAATTTTTTTTGTCCACACTCCCATAGGACGTGTTGTTTCGACCGCATATCTACGTATGTTTTCATCTGTACTTGAAGTCCAGTCTGATAATATATGAATTGCCTTATCCAAATTGGCAACAATCGCTTCTTTTGAAGCAAATATGGCTACCTCTCTTACACCAAAATGTGAATCGGCTGCATAGGGTTTAATTGTGTTTAGTCTTACCGCAATATCATCTTCTTTGATTCCTGCCCAATAGGTGGCCCAACATCTTGGTACATCAGAACAGTGTTTTGATAGATAGTTCAGGATACTATTATCATTTGTTAATTGTAAAAACATAATTCCTATAATTTTGGTATTAGAATTGGCTGAGGGTTTTTTCTGAGCAGAAATGGCTTCATAAAAACTGTCATACCAATCTAACTTTCCAAGGTCCCTCAAAACAGATTGTAATAACTTCATTTGATCCACAGCTAACCACTCCATAAGATTTGCAGTTTCTATTAATCCTTTGTTAAGGTATTCTAGCACTTCTGGATTAAGATCTTTCAAGCTTCTTGCTCCTTTTCTGTTTAGGACGTGTTCTGGAATCATAACTAGATGATGTAAAATTATTGATGCTATCAAATTTAACTAAAAATGATAGCATCGATTAGGTTTTTTATGATCTATTACTCTTCAAACTGATTAAATGTGTCAAAATGATACATTCTTGTAGATTCTGGTTTGATAATATTAAAGACAGCCGCAGCTTTTTCATTTTTCATTATATCTGAAGCGGCTTTTTTTGCAGATTTCATATCGGTCCAATACACGATATCCACATATTTACCGTCTCCATTACTGGCCGTAGTTCTTTCAATAAAACCATAATTCAATTTTATGATATCATTTAAAGAAGATAATGCTGTTTCTACTTCATTAGCAGAGTAACCGGGGTACGTTTCAAATAATACAACCTCTACTACATTAGATTTGTCTTTCATTGGTGAAGGGTTTTGATCAGGTTCTGTGGTACAATTAAGCAATAAGTTTACCATGATAATTAGAATTAACTTGTGCATGAGTATTAATTTTAATCAAAATTAAAAGCAGTAGATGACAACCTTATGTCAGTAGTATTTTTTTAAGACGAAATATTTGTTCTATATAAGTGAGCTCTTCTGTTATAATAGTCTTCTAGGGTAAATTGTTGTGGAGAAAAAAGTTCCTGGGTTTCAATTAGATTAAGAATACGATCAGTTCTAAATTCTCTATAGTCCTTCCGTAATCTACAATAAGCAATCAAGATCCATGTATTATTCGTAAAATAAACACCTATGGGTTCTATTAATCTTTTACTAGTTTCTTTAGTTACTGTCGTATATTTAATTTCTAATATTCTAGAATCTGTTATTGCTTTTTGAATTATGGATAAGGAATTGCTTGGATGAATTGCTTGCCTTGAATACGTAAAAATACGCTGTTCGAGAATCTCCAGTTTCTTTTTTTGCGTTGTCTTAAGTACCGCTTTTACCTTATCTATTGCATCTTCGTATTCATTAATAAGGGATTGATCATTATTAGTCCTTATGATCTTTGAAGCTGTTAGTAATGCGTTAGCCTCTTTTTCGGTAAACATTACTGGCGGTAAAGAATATCCGTCAACAAGAAAGTACCCGGTACCAGCTTCTGCTCCTATGGGTACGCCAGCATCAGTAAGTGCTTGCATATCACGATAAATCGTACGTAAACTTACTTCAAACTTATCGGCAAGTTCTGCAGCTTGTACAATCTTCTTGGATTGCAGTTTAACTAATATAGCCGTTAACCGATGTAAACGTTTCATTATTCTGTGTCATGAGAATCTGATGAACTTGTATTATCAAGCTCACTAAGATCTGTAGTATTATTAATAAAATATTCTGTTTCTTCTATATTATCGACTGCCGGTACTGTAGCAGTATCTAATTCTCCTGGGGGATTCATTTTTTTGTCTCTAATCATTCCTCCTGTCATTATTAAACTCGTACCAATAATTACAAATAATAATATTCCAGGCTCAAAACCTTCCACCATTGCCTCTGCAGGAATAGCATAAAATAAAAGTACCGTAATTAACCCTCTTGGTGCTATAAATAATTGTGGAGAAATGTCTTTTCCCATAAACAGGCGTAACAATCCATATCGAATTCCGTAAATAGAGATCAATATTAAAATACTAATCAACGCAACTTTGAGACTTAACAAAGATGAAAGTACAATAGTAACACCAAAAATCACAAAGAACAAAGTACGCACAACAAAGGCAGTCTCTGCGGTTATTACATGCAATTCATGATAGATAGATTTTGCTTTTTCAAAATCCAAATACTGTCTTAATTTTCCTTGGAAGAATAGTTTCATATTTGCTATTACCAATCCAAAAATTAAAATAATAATTAATGATGATAAATGCATTTTTTTTCCTAAACCATATAATAACAACAATACAGCAATTAATAAAAATAATTTTACCTGGCTTTTAATTTTTTGAAAAATAATGATAATCGCATAACTTGCTACAAGCGAAATCACTATTGTAAGAATGAGGTTCAAAAAGAACCCTCCTACTCCTGAGTCTTCAGCAGGATTTAATCTTCCCGTCAGGAAATAAAACAACATAATACCTAAAATATCCGAAAATGTACTTTCATATACATGAAATTCCTTTTTAGCTTCAGATAGCCCACTCACACTAGGTATTATAATTGCACTGGATAATATTGATAAAGGGGTTGCATATAACCAGGCTGACTGCATAGTCATACCATCAACCAAAGCCTTAAGGATAACGGCAGCAATAAAAGTTGATGCAACTAAGCCAATCAATGCGATTGCCATAGATTTTAGAATGGGCATCAACTTGTCACTTTTAAGTTTTAGCTCAAGAGCAGCTTCCAAAACAATCATTATCAGACCTACAATTCCAAGGACCTCTAACATTGGAAAAAAATCAATAGAACTTGCTCCAAATGCTTTAATCGCATATTGTAAAATGATCCCAAGTATGATTAGCATTAGAACAGCTGGGACATTAGTTTTTTTGGCAATACCATTAAAAATGAATGATAAAATAATTACGACAGAGATCTCGATAATCAGGTTATAAGAAGAAAAAATTTCCATGAGTAGGTTTAAGGTTGATTATATTAGTTGAATCATGTCTGTTAACGAATGAAACACGTTATTTAGTATTAAAAAATCAGTACATGAAAACAGATGAAAAGATAATGAATTATTTTAAAGTATTAAGGCTAGTAGTACTAACAATATTATCTTAATAAACTATATATAAGAAACAGAGGTTTTTATAATAAGTTTACTTCTGGCTTAATATAAATTTAACTCATTGAATATATAAAATAACATATCTTTAAATATGATAACAAAAGTGAATAAATTTTATGTCTAATCAAGGATTAATTATAGAAGAAAGAAGTCGTGATATAGGTGATTTTTTGGTGGGTAGGCTTATCCCTTTTAGAAAAAAGAGAATGGTGGGTCCATTTATTTTTATTGATCATATGGGACCTACAACAATAAAAAAGTGTCACTATATGGATGTCGATCAACACCCGCATATAGGATTATCTACACTCACATACATGCTAGAGGGAGAATTAATGCATAAGGATAGTATTGGAACAAATCAACGCATTTCTCCCGGATCTGTTAATTGGATGGTTGCTGGAAAAGGAGTTACACACACAGAGCGTACTCCAAATGATTTACGCAACGGATCAGAATTTACAGCTCATGGGTACCAAATCTGGGTTGCATTGCCTAAGGAGTTAGAAGAAATCAAACCAGAGTTTCATCATATTGATAATAAAGATTTACCATATTGGACAGACGATGAAACGTCATTTCGTTTAATTGCGGGAAAGGGTTACGGAAAAGAATCTCCTCTTCCTGTACATTCTGAATTATTTATGGTTGATGTAACTGCCAAATCAAGGTATACACTAAAAATCAAAGGTGAATTGCAAGGCGAAATAGGGATTTGCATTGTTAAAGGGGCAATTGAAGCCTGTGATGATCGAATTGAGGCAGGAAATATGTTAGTTTCCAAAACTGAGGACAGTTGTGCCATTATTCTAGAACCAAATACCCACGTAATATTATTTGGCGGACTACCTTTTCCTGAAGAACGCCATATTTATTGGAATTTTGTTTCAACAAGCCTAGAAAAAATAGAAACAGCTAAGCAACTTTGGAAAAACAAGGAATTTCCAAAAGTTACAGATGATAATACCTATGTTCCTTTGCCAGAACCAATGAAAATAATGAATAAGAAAAGCTAAATCAAACCCTTAACTATTGTTACACCAACTCTCTTCTTAATTCATTCAAAGAAATATTGGTATTGATTAATCTAGTTACTACTTCCTCACGAAATTCATCTAGATCATCATAGTCATAGTATTTTGCCCATTTATGCGTTTCAAGAAGGTTTTTGATTTGCTTGATCAGTTTTCTAGTTGCATCTGCGGATCTTAGCACCGCAACCTGGTTATAGTTGGGATTGTCTCTATGCATATAGCTCACCTTTTTGGCCTCAAAGTCTACAGATATATAGTAAGCATCTACATCTGGATCAAGATTTTCTCTAAAATCTGCCCAATCTGCATAACCTAGTCTTAGATCATCAATCTCTGCTGGAAAATCTGATACCAAACGCCATTGACATTTGGCTGCCCTTCCCCAATGATTAGATAATCTATAGACTCCATGTTTTGTATAATAATATGTACTCCCCGACTCACTTCTGTAGTTTGGTTTTCTTCTTGAGATTTCTCTTAAAGATGCTCCTTTAAATACACAATATGTCTTATTAAAGAAGTTATATCGTGTAAATACCTTGATATTTTCTTTTTCTAGATGTTCCAATTAGCAGTGTTTTTTCCCGGTGGCAAAGAAATCACAATTTATTGAGAAAGTAAAAACAAGTTTTTAACATACTATATCACAAGTTAGATATCTATGAATAAACTCTGAAATTAGCGGTAAAAAAAGGGGTTTTTACCTATTAAGTATTAGTTAATTGTCTCTTTTGTAATAGTTTATACTAAAATATATTTGACACGTCACAATTAATCGTAAGACCTGAGAACAGCAAGGGGTTTGTGATATTTGAATTAGCCAAATTCTAAAGAAGAACGTGTCTTATAAGTAGTCTTGTTCACAATCTGTCAAGCTAAGCGGAATCAAGAAATAATAATTTGATTAACCACTTTTTATTTGATTCCGCTTAAAATGATTAGAAAGTCAACTTTTAAGGCACTTTTCTTTTTAGTACATCTTTCAGAAATCAATGCATTTAAAATTACATTAGTTATGTTGCCATCAATAAATATATCAGGGAAAATTCAATCTTTTTTTCACTTCCTTAAACTAATTGCAGGAGGAATATTTCTAACCTTATCAATAATATCGTGTGATAGAGCTCCTAATTTAACTATTGATGTCGAACCAATTGAAGGAGGCAAAGCTACTTATTTACCATTAGCCCCAAAATACACGGGTCAAAAAGCACAAGTTAAAATTGTTCTTCGTCTTCGTATAACAAATAATGAAAGTAATACGGTAACTGTAAATGACATTGATTTTGCATTTCCTGGCTCTTCTGTTGCAACTATAGATATGAAAGAAGAAAAACGTATATTAAATCCAGACAATGATGATCCAGGAACAGGCCAAATAAAATCTATGCAAAAGGCCACATGGTCAAATGGTAGAGTTGTATTTGACGATACTTCTATAAGTAATGTTGTGTATTTACCAGCACCCGCTCCTAAACAAATCAAAGTAGAAGTTAGATGTGATGGATACACACAGCCTGCTACTGTAACGCTAGACCTCATACCCTATACGAATCCTACGGGAGAAGGTGCATTTATATTCCCGATTAGTCCCGCTGATCTTAAAAACAGTGAATATGCAACCACATCTGCTGTGCATTGGGCTAATGGAGGTGCTAATGGTGTTCAGATATTTGCACATGATATTGGTGTACAAGGTAAAGATCCCGACTCTGGTAAAATGAACGGTTTACTACCTGGAAAGTCGGGAGATAAAAATGAAGATTATAGAATATGGAGAAAACCGCTTAGGGCTATGGCAGATGGTGAAGTAGTCGATTGGTTTGATGGCATGGATAGTAATACGGTTCTTGGTGAATTTCCAGACCCAACTCCAAGTCCCGTAAGCGGAAACTCGTTTTTAATAAAACATGGCGATGTACGTGTACGTTATGCACATTTAATCAAAGGTACCTTACCAAAAGATTTGATGGTTAAGGGAGCAAAAGTAAAAGCAGGACAAAAAATTGGATTGATTGGAAATTCTGGAAACTCTTCTAGCCCACATACTCACATTCATTGTTCACTAGATAGTGGCACTAGATCATTACGCGGTATGCCTTTTAAAAACGCTTGGGTTCTAGAATTAGCAAATCATAACCCTCCTTCAAATAGTGACCCTTGGCAAAATTTATCAGCACAGGGTATTCCTAAAGAATCAGTAGCTATTTGGCCTGGCTCATTATGGCCGGGCAACCTTATCCCTACAGCTGGTATTTCACGCTCTGGAGATTGGGCCAACTCATATTGGATTAGTCCTAATAGGCAATCTTTTGAGCAAAAGGCTCAAGAATTGTTTGATAAACAAGGACGTCGTTTAATTCATGTTGCTACTTTCGAAGAAAATGGAAAACGTAGATGGGCAGGAATTTCACGTGCAGGCAATTGGGCAAACTCTTTTTGGGTAAGTAAAAGTCTATCTGATTTTCAGAAAACGGCACAAGATCTTTTTGATAATAAAGGCCGTAGACTTATTCATGCTTCTACATTTGTAGAAAATGGTCAACGTTTTTGGGTAGGTATTTCTAGAGGAGGAAACTGGGTCAGTAGATTTTGGGTGAGTCCAAACTTTCAAAGTTTCCAGAAGAAATCACAAGATCTTTTCGATAAAGATGGCTTACGTCTTATCTGGGTAGAGACTTTTATTGAAAATGGTCAACGTAAATGGGTTGGTATTTCTCGTTCGGGTAATTGGGCAAACTCTTTTTGGGTAAGTCCTGATTTTCAAAGTTTCAGACAAACTTCACAGGATCTTTTTGACAATAAAGGACGACGTCTGGTTCATGTGTCTACGTACCTCGAAAATGGGAAACGAAAATGGATCGGTATATCACGTTCTGGTGATTGGGCAAATTCTTTTTGGGTAAGTCCACATATCGACCATTTTAATAAGACTTCGCAAGACTTGTTCGATGAAAAAGGAAGACGTCTAATTGGACTAGAATTTCTTACTAATGAATCTGGTGAATAATAACAGCATAGTTTTTAAAAATCCTATTATTTGCTATCCTTATTCATGAAATATGTTAAAGCACCTGAAGGACATTTATGTATTTGACTTTTTAGCATGGCCGTGCTAGAGTGTTCAGGTTGTATCCAAGGCTTTTCTTTTGGATGGTATACGTCTGGTAAAGTATTTACACAAATACCAGAATGAATACATTTTCCAGGTTTCCATACTATGGTTAATTCTCCATTGGTATATTCTTTTCTAATTTCATTTGTTGACATAGCAATATGATTTAAAGTGTGATATTTATTGAAATGAATTATGTACTTTAAATATACGGCAAAATGATAAAGTTTAACAATTATCAAAATGCAATTAGAAAATGCTAGATTAGAATCAGCTAATCCTCTTTCTTTTTATCTAAATGAAAACGATAAGTCACCCCTACTCTTATAAACAAGTTACCCGTCATTTCTGGATTAAGTAAATTACGATCATCACCAAATTCAAAAGCTGAAACACGAATCGGTAAAGTGTCCCCTTCTGCAAATACTTCATAAGAAGCAGTAGAGTATCCAGCTTGCAAGCGCACCAATATACTTTGATTCATAAAACCGTGTTGTAAATATGGACCAAATTCTATATTAGACATTTGGGTATATAGTTCTGTGCTACTTGCTTCACGTTCTAGGCTAAATGATCGCACAAAAGCCTGAAAGCCCAGCCCAACAGCTATGGCATCATTAAAACGATGATTTACATCTGCATTAATTGGTAAACTTGCAGATACCTCCCACTTTTCTCCTTCGCTTAGATAATACAATCCCAGAATAGGAGTTAAAAAGGTTCCAAAACCTTCACTAGTAGCATAAGCTCCAAAACGATATTGCATGCGCTCACTCTTTTGATATTTAAGTAACGCCAAACCTCCAAAAAAGAAATGATCTCCATTGGTATGCAAGTCCTGACTAGCAATTTTTGGTAGAAGTACATAGGTTCCGGACCACTTGTCATTATGTTTAATATTAAGCCCAGCTTTTAGGGTAATATTGTTTAACATTGTGGTTTCTGCATCGGGAGACAAATCCAATCCATGTTGAACATAATCCAATCCAGTAATTACTGTGATCTTTTCATTTATAGGGATAGGATACGTTATTCCTACATCAAATAAGGTAACATTGGTTTTGGCATCACTACCTTCAAAACCTGCATCTAAAATAGTACCGTAGTTAATTTTAACAAGATCTACATAATCTTGAGCAAAAAAAGATTGAGAAATAAGATATAAACTGATAAGTAGATAAAAATGCTTCAAAGTAATCACGTTTTTATTTTTACAAGGCCCAAATATATAATTATTCTTTTTTACAGGTACTAATCAATATATTTATTAGTGATGTGGTTTTCCTTAATAAAATATCAAAAAGAATTAAGTTACTTGCAATGAGTATTTCGTGTTACTCAATATAAATTTAATTTTATAATCACTTGTTAAACAGAAGCATACGTGTTTTTTTTAGGGTGTAATATCCCCCAGAAAGAGGGGTGAAAACAGATTAAATAGGGAGATAGACCTCTTATTTGGTTATGATAATGCCTATACATTTGCTCTCAGAGTTGAAAAGATATCTTTTCTAGCCGGCAGATAAAGAGGGGGCTTATCAACTAACTAATTAAGTATTAATTATAAAATTAAAACCAATGAAAAAAATTCAAAATCTTAAAACCTTAGCAGCTTTGATAATCGGAGTGCTTTTTATTGTATCATGTGAGAAATCTGATGTAGAGGAAACCGAAATTGACCAAATCGTTGATGTAGAAGAAGGGTTCAAAAGCACCACTGGCAGTAATGACGAAGTACTAGATCTAAAATCAAAGTCTAATCTTCCTGTTCTGAAAATGCATTTTGATAAAGATGTCAGTAAAGAAGAAGCAATGCTTAAATTTAATCTTGCTGTAGATAGCTATATCAGTAAACAACCAGTGCAAGACAAAGCATTTAGCACAGAGTGGTTTTACCGTGTATGGACCTATACAGGACATCAATCCAACAATGATACCGATGGTGATGTTGGGGCTTATATTCGTTTTACCACAAGTAAAGGTGGTTATACACCTCCTTTTAATTGGATGGATAATTCTGGTGACGACCGAGAAGGTGGTTGGGATGCATATTTATTTAAAGCTTCCTTTCCAGGAGAGGCTGTAGAATGGGTAGAAGTTGATTATGGGCGAGTGTATCTAAAAGGTACTGATGGATGGTTTATCACTCAGTTTGTAGTACAATTATGGACTAGTGATCAAACGTTACCTGCGCAAGGATTCTCTCAATTCTGGTCGTATCCTAATGTTTGGTTGGATAACGATAGCGGAAGCGGATGGGATAATTATTATAGCGGAAACATTGGCACAGGAAGGATAACTTTCTAAACCAATAGGCTATTAGTAAAAAGTATGAAACAACCTATTACACTATGTAGTAGGTTGTTTTGTTATTAGATCAGCTCTCCTGCCTTTTTTACTTTTTTACCAGATATATTACCTAATCCATCATAGCAGGCATATTTATACAAACTATGTAATGTTGGATAATTAAATACGGTAGCAATTAGTTTATCCAGCGTTTTCTTTTCCTGTACTAGTTGCATACCGTAGTGAATCAACTCGGTAGCAAAATGTCCCATAATGTGAACTCCCAAAATAACTCTGGTACTTTTGTCAAAAATTAATTTCAGGTAGCCATTATCAGTATCTCCCATAATCATACCTCTGGCTGTATCACGATAATAGCTATACCCTACTCCATAATCAATCTTTGTACCCTTAGCTTGTTCTTCGGTGATACCAACCATAGAAACTTCGGGCACTGTATATATTCCGTAGGGAAAAATATCAGCAAGTGTTTCTAAATCACCTGTGTCAAACATATGAGTTATAGCAATACGTCCTTGTTCCATACTGGTACTTGCTAAAGCTGGAAACCCTATTACATCTCCAACGGCATATATATTAGGGAGATTAGTTTGAAATTTGTCATTCACCAAAACTGTCTCGCGTTTTCCTGTTTTAAGACCAATCTCATCACAATTAAGGCCTTTGATGTTGCCACTACGCCCTGCAGCAAACAAAAACATATCTACATTAAGAATCTGTCCGGATCGCAGAATTAGCTTAAGAGGTTTATCATCATCTTGTGGTTCAAATTCTGTAACGGAATTGTTGAACAAAATTTTAATCTCATTTTTCTTCATCTGATCTACTAAGGCTTCAGAAATTTCGCTATCCAAAAAGCCAAGAATCTTATCGTGATCATTTACAACAAAAGTTTTTACACCCATTGCTCCAAAAATGGTAGCATATTCACAGCCTATTACTCCGGCTCCTAAAACGCAAATGGATTTGGGGAATTTTGTAATATTCAAAATAGTATCAGAATCCAGTACACGTGTATTATCAAATGGGATATGTGGAGGATGATACGGGTATGAACCCGTAGCAATTAGAATGTACTTACTTTCCAGAATTTGTTCTAGCTCACCGGATATTTTAATATGATTAGGATCTATAAAACTGGCAAAACCTTCATAAATGTCGATTCCGTGTTTTTCGAGATTATGCCTAACGGTTTTATTCATGTGATTAGTTACTACATTCTTTCTATATAAGAAATCATGAACTCCTGTTTCTCTTCCTACTTCCTTATCCACTCCAAATACCCCTTTTTGATATATTCCGGATAAATACAGTGCAGTTTCTTTTAATGTTTTTGAAGGTAGCGTACCTGTCTGAACACCTGCCCCACCAAATTTACTACGCTCTTTTTCTATAAGAGCTACTTTATAACCAAAGTATGCTGCTTTTGCAGCTGCCTTTTCGCCAGCTGGCCCTGAGCCAATGACAACTAGATCGTATTTCTTCGCCATTTTTTATATTTAGTTAATATTATTCTAATGCTTACTTACTTATCATTTGCGTTATTTCATCCCATGTTGCCGTTTTTTTATCAAGGAAGCTCTGGCATCGATCCATAAAGATAGCTACGGCCCTGTCTTCGGGATATTTTGTGTGTAATTCTGAAAAAATAACCGATGCTTCAGCTATTTCCTTATTTTTTATATGTTTTACCGCTTCATTGTAGGTTTTTAAATAAGAAATCTTGGTTTCTTCCCTAGGCGATAAGAATTCATATACTGAAAGAGTCTTTGATTTTCCTTTTACATTTACTTTATCCAAAAATCGATACTTAAAGGAAGATTTTTTCTTCAACTTAGATAGTGTGGCTTCCGTACCTATAATTTTTGCCTCGTAATACTTAGTTAATCCTTCTACCCTTGACGATGTATTAACCGCATCAGAGATTACTGTAGTTTCTAACCTATGGTCATGTCCTATTGTTCCCAAAATTAGGTTTCCGGTATGAATACCTGTACCCACTTCTATTGGAAGTTTATTTTCCTTTTTCAGTTTCTGATTAAAATCATCAAGGAAATCTTCAAACTCAAAAACAGTTTGTATGGCATGATCAGGATTTTCTGGAAACAATGCCATTACCGAGTCACCAATAAATTTATCAATAAACCCTCCGTTACGCCTTATTATAGGGACTATACCACTTAGATATCCGTTCAGGAAATCAAAATTCTCTTGTGGACTAAGGGACTCAGAGATTTTGGTGAATTCACGAATGTCTGTAAATATTACCGTCATTTCCCGCTCTACCTGATCGCCAAGTTGAACCTGCTCAATACTATCTCTACCCAGGTTCTGCAAAAATTCCTGAGGCACAAAACGGCTGTTTGCTTTACTAAGACGGATTAATTTTTTATTGGCATTTGCCAATTCTGTAGTACGTTCATCTACTTTTTGTTTAAAAAACTTGAGTCGGGAGATTACTTCATCTTTAAGGAAAGAAAAGTTTCTGGTAAGACTGCCTATTTCATCATCTGTACGCACAACAGGATGTTCTGTTTCTAATGTGAAATTACTATCCACAAATCGTGTAATGTGCATGGTAAGTTCTGTAAGCGGTTTGGTGATTTTCTTAGAAATCATAGAACTTATCCATACACTTATGATCATAAGTAAAACCGAAATCACTCCGAAAGAAGCAGTAAGCTGTTTGAATTCTGCGTCTGCCCATTCTTGCGTATAAAGTACTATGCTGCTAAAATCGGCTTCGCATATGGTGATTGTTTGATCCAATTTCTGTTTTAAACCAGAATTGTCCCTAATTCCGATTCGCTGATCTAATTCTACTAATTGCAAAAACTTATCTCGATACCCCAATAAATAGGATAATATTTCACTCTTTCTAGCTTTAGAGATCCTCCTGTTTGCAACAGTTTCTTGAGCAAGTTTATCTACTAATTGCGTAAGTCTAGTTACGTAAACAGATTCATTACGCATAATATAATCCTTCTCATACCGTCTAAGGTATAGAATATCTTCTGTAGCAATCTCATTAATACCTTCGAGCCAATGCGCATCTTTTCTCATCGTTCCTTCAAGATTGAAATTCTTGTACCCTCTAGCCTGAATTTGTTCTATAAGCTCTAAGAAAACGGCATCGATCTCTGTGATGTCTGAACGAATAAATTCTACACCCCCTGCCAGAGCTCCTTCTTCTTCAAAGTCAACCTTCATAAGATAAGACCGAGTACTATCTAATAATTTTAGGTATTGATCCAGGTATTCGTTATCACCCGTACGGAAGAATTTTGGATCTCTTGAAGCATAACTAAAAAAATCTTGTTGAGCCTTTGCGCTTTTAAGAAGCATAATATAGGATTGTTCTATTGCTTCGGTACGTTTCAAGACTTTTTCACGCTTTTTAAGGTAAGTAATAGAAAGCATGATAATCACAAAGCTAAAGCTAATGAAAACCAGAAACCAAAATAATAATCGATGACGAAAGGTGCGAAACATCTGATTGTATTAATATTGGATATATCTATCTGTACAAGCCATACAGATTTTTATTTTGAAAAATTAGGTTTCTAACGATTAGGGCAAATTCGTTTTAAGGATCAGAAAATCTTTAATAGATTCACATTACAATATAATCAAGTTTGCGCTTTTTTTTCACGTTTTTTGTGACTATTATAAAAACTTTATGCTAACAATTAGGTTATAATCGTCTGAATTAATATCTTTTAACTATGATCTTTGTTTGGATTCTATTAGCACATTGGATGGGAGATTATGGTTTTCAAACCTCCAAAATGGCGCTGGGCAAAAGCCACCACTTCAAATGGCTTGCCTATCATGTACTAACTTACACTAGTATTTTACTTATCTGTAGTTTATTATTATTTCCTTTAGAAATTGCTATTGGGTATTTATTGATTAATAGTGTTTTGCATGGTATTACAGACTTTTTCACGAGTAAACTTACATCAAAGTACCGAGAAACTCCGCGTATATTCTACATTGTATTGGGATTGGATCAAATGATACATACGATAACCCTATATGTTACCTTTCTTAATAGAGAATCCCTGATGTTTTTTTAATCCTCAACGGTATCAGAAAGTGCTGCAATAAAACCTTCATCCACATTTATTTTTGTAGCATCAGCCAAATGACTGTAAAAAACCGCCATCCCAGACATGGCTATAATTTCAAGAATTTCTGCTTTAGAATAGCCTAATGTTTTTAGGGTAATAAAATCCTCTTCACTAGATAAATTTGGTTTTTTAGACAGTTTTACAGCAAAATCAATAGCAGCTTTGTCTTTTGGATTATCAGAATCTGGTAACGTATGTGCATTAACCAATGATTCTATTTGCTCGGGTAATGCACCCATACTATAACAAAATACTTGGTGTGCTGTTTCGCAGTAGTTGCAATGTTTTAGAGACGAAATGGCGATCATGATCATCTCCTTTAGTTTACGATCTAACACACCGCTTCCTAGTATATATTTCATAGCAGGAACAATGCCTTGTAATGCCATTGGTGCGTCTCCCCATACTTGAAAAAAATGTGGAACAAAGGGTGCACCAAGTTCTTCCTTAATCGTTTCAAAAGTGTTTTCTAATTCTGGTGTAACGGCAGGATTTTCGAAAATCGTACTTATCGTTTTCATAGCATAACGTATTTAAATTGGTTATATAAATGTACGAAACGATTTAATAGAATGTATTAAATAAAGACGAAACTTATTTGTGATATATTTTGTCTTAATTAATGCCGACCCTCCTAAGCTTAATTACGCTATGAGATACAATAATAATATTATATCTTTAAAAACATAAAACACACATGTCATGTCGTACAATAAAAACATCTTATTTCCTTTACTCCTAAACGCTTTCTTAGTACTATTGTTAAGCTCCTGTAAGACCGATTCTAGTAAGACAGATCTAAAAACAGCACTTACTTTTTATGCTTCTTTTGACAACGGAGTTGATGCTGATTTTGCCTTGGGAGACAAGCATCTATACACCGTTCCTAATCGTAAAGCCAGGGATTCTGCTCAAGTTGGTCTGCATAAACCAGATATACGCATAGCAAAGGAAAAAGGACGTTTTGGTGATGGTTTGTTATTCACAGAGCGAAGCAAAGGCAATATCTACTACCCTAGCAAGAATAATATCTTGTACAATAATAATGATTGGAGTGGCGCTATTTCTTTTTGGTTACAGTTAGACCCTAGTACAGATTTAAAACCAGGATACTGTGATCCTATACAGATTACAGATGTAAGCTATAATGATGCAGCTATATGGGTAGATTTTACCAAAGACAATCCTAGAGATTTTAGGTTGGGTGTGATTGGAGATCGTAATATATGGAACCCTAATCCAGAAGGCCCTGATAATGAAAATCCTATTTTTAATGCGAAATTAGCAGCAGTAAAAAACCCGCCTTTTGGAGGCGATGTATGGACACATATACTAATCAACTTTTATAACCTGAATACTCAAAAAGGTGAAGCCCGGCTATATATGAACGGTGAACTAAAAGGTACCCGATCCAATATCACAACTCCCTTTACCTGGGATCTTGAACTATCTAATATCTATATAGGCTTGGGATATATTGGTTTGATGGACGAACTTTCTATTTTTAATAGAAACTTAACAGATGCAGAGATCACTACCCTGTACAACTTAGAAAACGGTGTACACACTTTACTTTAAATAAACTCTTGTAAATAGTAAGCCACTATCATGAATCGTAACCTGAACCTATATCTACAACTGCTTTGGCAATCAGTCCTTTTTTGGTCTATTGTTATGGCATTGTATTCTATATTCAGATATTATGGACTTGATGAGGAAATTGGTTTTACAGTGATTGAAGAATATAGTGGAAACCAAGGAACCTTAAGAGCCCTAATGGGATTTACTATTATTGGGGCCTTAATTGGAATTTTATATGCTAGTATAGATTTCGTTTTTGATAAATACAACTCTGGTAGATTGTCTCTAGTATATGACCTTACCATTAGAACATTTTTATATTTTACAACTACAATTGCTGTCTTTACTCTTATTATGGAGTTATTTTCAGAAATCTACGGGATTAATTTAAATACGGATAGCGGTTGGTGGAAAGAAAACAAATCTTTTTGGGCGACGATTTTATATATTGTGATGGTTTCTTTTGTGTTTTCATTTATAAAAATCGCTACTGAAAAATTTGGGAAGGGTGTCTTTCTAAAAATGCTAATGGGAAAATATAAAAATCCGCAAGAAGAGAAACGTATTTTTATGTTCCTTGATCTAAAAGACTCTACCACTATTGCCGAGAATCTGGGGCACTTTAAATACAGCCAATTCATACAAGATTGCTTTTATGACCTTAACGAGGTGGTTCCTAAATACGACGCAGAAATTTATCAATACGTTGGTGATGAAGCTGTGTTAAGTTGGCCGTATAAAAAAGGATTAGCACACAATAACTGTGTAGATTTATTTTTTGCTTTTCAGCGGAAGAAACAAAGCAAGTCACAGTATTATCTCGAAAAGTACGGTATTGTGCCAGAATTTAAAGCCGGCTTACATGGGGGAACATTAATGGTAACAGAGGTAGGTGTTATCAAAAAAGAAATCGCATACCATGGTGATGTGATTAATACTTCTGCCCGTATCCAAGCTGAATGTAATAAACATCATGTATTACTTCTTATCTCAGAGGGATTACTAAAAGATCTTCAAATTAGTACCGATTTAACTACCAAATTTTTGGGAAGTGTATTACTAAAAGGTAAGCAGAAAGAAGTAAATATTCATACCATACATGAAACATCATCTACATAAACTAAATACCTGATTTTGTTATGCTTTTAATAAATTAATAATAGGCAAAACAAAAAGTAATTACTAAATTTAACAAACAATGTAGTTAGTATTTAGATTCTTAGATCAATTCGTAAGATAAACCAAGTGATACGTGAAAATTTATTCGGCTCCAAGTAAAATTCAACGAGATAGTACAAAAGAAAATCAACCCTTTTTCTCAAAGAAAGAGCAAACTAACAACACCGCTTATAATACTTCTACCAAACAGCCCTCTCCTTTTTTTGTTCAACGTCAAGAACAAATTACAGAGACTAGTGCGCAGCAAGAAACTGAGACAACCTATACAAAAGGTGACTATTCTGGAAGTTTCAGTACAAATGATGCAGATAAATTAATTATAAAAAAAGGAGAAGACATAAAAAGTAATGGTACTATTAGTGTTTCTTCAGTACGAAATAAACTTGTTGGTGATGATGAGGCACAATATACATTAAATGCGGTTGTAAAAATTGCAAAATATGTAGGTAATAATATTACAGGTATTAGTTATTCTATCCCAACAGATTTATCAGGAACCACGACCGATAATATAAAAATTTTACCAGACGATATCGTCTTAGGTATAGCATTACTTCAGGCCAATGCAGAGATTTCTATTGATGGCATGCCAGGACCTATATTTATTAAAGATGTGATGAATGAACTGTCTGATGAAACGGATTCAGGTAAGCGAAAACGTCAGTTCATGCATGAGATTGATAATGATCAATCTACGACAATTGGCGGAGAAGCAATAAATATTCCGGATTTTACATCAGATGAAGCTACTTTGTATGATTTTTTCAGGAATATGACACTGGCACGAAACGGATTATGGAGTGATAATGAAAATATTACAAACCTTACTGGATTAAGAAGAAAATTAGAAACCACATCTCCGCAATGGAATGATACCATAGCAGTAACTTGGATTACTAAAACTAATAATGAAATTACTAAGCATGCCAAAATTTTTGCTGGTACTACAGAGCCCGGAAATTTAGGAACTGATAAACAATTATTACCTCAAACGATACTATTTAAATTAGGGT
Source organism: uncultured Aquimarina sp. (assembly GCA_947496355.1). Classification (GTDB taxonomy): domain Bacteria; phylum Bacteroidota; class Bacteroidia; order Flavobacteriales; family Flavobacteriaceae; genus Aquimarina. Next base: position 15,578 of record CANMCO010000016.1, on the reverse strand, counting down.
ATCATAAATCACGACAACCAGCATTAAGAGGACATAGAACATTATCACAAACGGCTAATGATTCTTTATTATTTAATGCAAAAGATGAAAGAGGTCTTAATGCACACCCCGGCGGAACAACAGGAAAAATTTTAGGTATGGAACAATCGAAATTGCCCGCAGGTACCGTATCTACAGAAGAGCAGTTTAAGGCCAATTTAATAATTACAGAAATATTTAGCATTTTATCCAGATGGGGGTTAGACAAAAGTAAAACAGCATATATAAACTTAAAGGATGCCAAAGATGCAAAAGAACTCATTCTAGGAGAAGTTGAAAACAATATAGCAAAAGTACATAAAGAAGGTGATCAGGATAATGCTAAAGAAATAGACCTTAGTAGCAGTAAAGAATGGCTTGCAAAATATTGGGTAAATACAAAAAAAGATAGAGCTTCGTTATTAAAGATAATACAAAATGTAGATAGTAACTTTGAAAAACCATCTGGATATGACGAAATGAGTAAAACTCAAATCCTGGCATTGCTCACCAACAATCATATAGAGAGTATTATCGAAAAGCAAATTCAATATTTTACAGACAAGGCCTCTATAGATGGTAAAGCAGGGAAATCATTTCTTAATATCGTAGATGGAAAAAAAGAAAAGATTACTGATTTTCAGACAAAAGCTACTACAGATTTTGAAAGAGTAGAAGTATTGTTCGATAATTTTGCAGACAATACAGTATTAAAAGATAGTCATAAAAACTACATAAAGAATCAAATCAAAATGCAGACGATTCAAGAACGTGGTGCTTTTACTAATACCTCTGAAACTTTGGCTGATGATCAGGCAACACAAGTAAACGAAAATGTTGGTCCTTGGTCTATACTTTGTCAGGTAATTTTTGGTCCAGAAAAGTTTTATGAATTCATGATGCAAGTATCAGACAAATCATTAGAAAGTGGTCAAAGAAGATGGTATTACACATTAATAGATTTAGCCAGTATAACAGCTAGTAATGATGCAGAGTCGGGACAAACAGAAAGCGGTCCTGTAGAAATAGAAAAATAAAGTAATATGAATAAAATAAAAGGTCACTTTTTGATAATGGCATTCATTTTATTGACATTTCAAAGTTGTAACTCAAAAAAAAAGACCGATGAATTGACAAATTCAAAAACTATTGATTCCTTAAAATCAACTACTACTACCATAATGGATTCATTAAAAGTTAATCATAAAGAAGAAAACACCAAAATGGCGACTTCAGAAACAATTTTAAATGATTGTAAGTGTGATGCTGTTGCTTATATTACCAAATCTCCTACTGCAGGAATCAAACTTTTGGATAAGGAAGGAAATCTTGTAAAAACTATATCATTTGATGCCGAAAACGAAGAATTTTTAAAAGTATTTCTTCAAGATTATAAAAATGATCTATTTCATATCAAATCATTGTCAAACCCTTTTAATGCAAATTTTAATAAAGATGATTCTTTGTCTAACTTATGGATCAAGAGTGATCTTTTAGAAGTTTTCCTGCCTGACAGAATAGGAAAAGTTAATGTTTATAGTGACGCAAATGAAAAATCAGAAATACTTAATAAAGTATCTACCGGGCAATCTTATGATCTGAAGCTTATTAAATGCTGCAATAACTGGATATATGGAGTATATTCAGATAAAAGCGATAACAAAGTTGAAGGGTGGTTTCATCCCAGTGATATATGCTCCTCCCCTTTAACGAATTGCTAGACGAAAATAAATATTTCTCTCCTTAGAATCTTAAATTATTCATCTTTAGAGTAATACCAAATTTCTAAAAATATTGTGAATATCTATTTTGTTTTGTTGTCATTTTAGCTCCTTATAAAATCTATATTTGGCCACCTAAAAAAATATGATATGAGCGCAACATGGTATGAATGTAAAGTAAAATATAGAAAAACAGATGAATCTGGTGTACAAAAAGTGGCTACAGAACCTTATTTGGTAGATGCAATATCATATACCGAAGCTGAAACGCGTATTAATGAAGAAATGTCTGCTTACATTAGTGAAGAGTTTAAAATCACCAATATAAAGGTGGCCAATTATGCAGAGATTCATCCTTTTGAAAATTCTGATCGTTGGTTTAAATCAAAGGTATCTTTAATTGCTTATGACGAAGAGAGCGGTAAAGAACGAAAATCGAATATGTACTTATTGGTCCAAGCTAATGATGTAAAAGAGGCTTTTGATAATACGAATGAAATGATGAAAAACACCATGGGTGATTATACGATCCCTGCCATTGCAGAATCGCCTATCATGGATATATTTCCTTATTTCTCTGGTGATGAAGACGACATGGAAAAAATCGAAAGATTCAATGCGGTAAAAGACTCTGCTCCTGTTGAAATAGAAGATACAGAAGTAGAAGAAGAACCTATAGCAACATTCAATCCCGCAGCACCTGATCCGGTTCCTGTTTTAGCTGGATTTGATGAGGAAGAGTAATATCTCAACCCTTCGAGAACCTCAGGGTTCATAGGATTACGAGAGCTTCACCCTTCGGAATTATTTGGAGGACTGAGGCACTCGAAGTCCCATTTTACACTTCTCCCACATACACCCAATGACCTTGTTCTTTGGTGAAAGCAGAATGTTCATGGATCATTTGCATGCCCTTGTCATCATAATAAAATGCCTTAAATTCTACGCTACCTTCAGTATCTTGTGGTGTACCTTTAGAAGTGTGTAGTACTTCCAGTTTCATCCAATTCACAGATTTGGTCCAACGCACGATGTCTTTCTTTTCTTTTGATGATGGTCTGGTAGTACTATGATGACTTCTCATAAGATAATCACCCTTAGCCAGTACAAAAGCACTATACCGTGAACGCATCAGGTCTTCTGCCGTAGCTGCTGTAGTAATATCTTGATGGATTTTCCCACAACACGAAGTATATAATACCGTTCTACCACAATAGCAGTTATTCATGTGTGGTTTCCTTGTCTTTTTGTTGATTTATTTTCTGTGTCAATGCTTTTAAGCGCTCTACCCTAGCCTCTTTCTCTTTTCTGGCTTTATTCTTTTTACGTTGCATTAACTTGGCATGCTTTGCCTTATTTTGAGTGTTCTTTTCTTTTCCTTTTTTTGCCATATGCTACGCTCTTAGTACCGCAACCTACAAATATAATATGATCAATCAAATATCAGGCATACTTGCTTTCTATAGTCTCAGGGTTCGAGAACCTCACCCTTCGGGTTTGTAGAGGACTGAGGCACTCGAAGTCCGATTTATTAATAATGCTTAAACGATGTGAGGTGAAGTTTTACATCTTCCATGGTTTCTTTAGTGATCATATAATCGTGCCCCATTAAATTAATTTTGCACTGACCGTCCTGTTCGCATAAGGCAGAAATATGATTGGGGTTTATTAAATGTGACTTACCATTTTTATCTACAATTTCCATGAATTCCATAATGCATATTGTTTAAGAGTTAAACGTATCCTAAGATACTAAATATGCGTGAGATTTCAGTGATTCGAAATGATGATATATATCAGTTTTAGGGAATACAAATGGTACTCTCACTTCGAGAACACTTCGATTGTATTTTGACAAGCTCACCCTTCGAGTGCCTCAGGGTTCGATTTGTAATATTCTCATTGGGGACTGTGGCTCTCGATGTCCCGTTTTCACTATTATAGCTACTATCACACCCTTCGAAGGCATCAGGGGTTCGTTCGTAATATGCTCATTGGGGACTGTGGCTCTCGAAGCCCACTTTCACTATAGCAATTGTCTCACCCTTCGAGAGCCTCAGGGTTCGTTCGTAATATGCTCATTGGGAACTGAGGCACTCGAAGTCCCATTTCATTATATTAAGAGGTAATTGAAACCGGGATAACTTGTTCTCTTAGTTGAGCTGAAGAATCAATTTCAACTTGTTGCTGTTCTTTAAGTTCCTTTTTAGTCAAATCACGGGTTAACCAACCACTTCTGCCTGCTGTAGCAATGGCATACGGAGTTATCCAAAACAGTGTAAAAGCATAAAAAATACTATAAGGGTACGCCCAAAGAGACTCTGATACACTGTGTTTTTTTGCATAAAATAAAGCCTGTATACTCGAAAAAATCAGGATACTTACTAATGTAGAACTTATGAATAACAATGGATAGGTAAAGATAAAAAATATCATGAGTATCGTTGCAGGATATGCCATTGTCATTTTTAACCATTGGTTTAATAGCAATATTCTGGTGCCGGTTTTGGATTCGTTTCTAAAATTGGTGAAAGCAAATTTACTCATCGCAATATTCTCACGGATATTACTTCTCTCCCAACGTATAAACATCTTGTACAAGTTTTTGTATCGCTCTGGGATATTGGTATACACATACGCTTTGCGTTGGAACAATACTTTAAACCCTTGTTTCAGAATCATATTGGTCATGGCGCGGTCCTCACCTATTTTGGACACTTGTCCCATAAAGGTTTGGCTAATCCATTCTTCGCGACAATCAAAAACAGCCGTTCTGCGATACGCAGACAAAGCTCCTGGTGTACACAATACAGAACCTAATGTACTTTGTGCAGATCGTATAAACTCAAAACTAAAGGCAAAACTCACATTTAGCATACGTGGTATCAGTCCTTTATCTCTATTCAGCACACGAACATTACCTGCTACAGCTCCACAGTCTTCATTGACCACAAAAGGAGTCGCCATAATGCGTAATGTATCTTTTTTGACTATAGAATCACTATCTACGGTTATAAATACATCTCCGGTTCCTAGATTAAATCCACGGTATAAGGCATGTCTTTTTCCTTTGTTCTCTGGCTGTTGATATATGGCAACACGATCACCTAATTCATCTTTAGCCTTTTTCATCCATTGCCAGGTATCATCCTGACTTCCATCATCTATAGAGATAATTTGTAATTTATCTACCGGGTAATCACTTTCCGCAAGGCTGTGCAAGGTTTTATATACCAATTCTCCTTCATTATACGCCGGTACAATTACTGTGCATGACGGTAATTGTTCATCTGCTACAGGATTAATCACTTTGTAGCGTAGGTATAGAAATAAGATATATACTATAAAACTAATCTTGATGATTAATAAAGAGATTCCTGTTATCATTAAGGTAATTCCCCATGGGGTATTCATTCTTTCTAAGTGAATTTCCTCAAAATAGGGTTGTAAGAAATAGAACAAAGATGCCGCACCAAACAATAATAGAAATGTTCCTATTAAAATAAAAGTTGATGAAGCATTTACAATAGATTTTTCTAAACGATTAAAAAATGTGTCTATTGCTATTGACGTCGCTGTAATCTTAGCAGATTGTGATCCTCTCATGAATGTTTTCTTGATTCCTCCAGAGGATTATCAATAGTAGTACCATTTTTTAAAGACTATTGAATAACAAGGGTTTAAAGAAACACATCAATTTTGAAGTGGGGATTTTCTACACACTAGGGTGATATTTCCCCACTTTTGTCTACAGTTTTTTAACAATAGTGGTTGGCTTTACTGAGATATTATTGATAATAAAAAGCATACTCTTTCTTATTATACATCATCATATTTTTCTATAATCTTTGTTACAGTAATAGGATTAGAAAAGCAAACCAAATCTTCTATCATTGAGTTTAAATCTCGTTTATCCTTTACTTTATAAGCCAGAATATATAGCAATGCTTGAGAAGTTAATAGTAAAAAACGTTTTATATCCGTGTTCCAAGTAATATCATTAACAAAATCTTCTAAATCTGACCTAAAAGAGTTACTGACTATAATAAAACCAAGTTTTGTAAACCCTTCTTTTCTAAGTATAGGGCAATAATAATTTATATATTCTCTTATTGCTCTATCGTCTTGACCAATTGTGTAGCCTTTACTGTATGCTTTTGCATCTACAAGGAATGCCGTATGATCCTCTTTTAATTTAATTATGGCATCCGGATTTCTACCACTTCCTTGGCCTAAATACTCTACCTCAAAATCTAGAAAATTAAAAACATCTGCAACCATTTTCTCAAATTGAGCACCTTTGGCAGAAGAAGAACTATTTGGATCATTTCCAATAGAAACCAAATTAGATACCTTAGGAATAACATAATCATTTATATCAAAATTGGCTTTGAGAGCTACCTTTTCCTCAACAACAGCATCTATGGCATTATCAATAATACTTGAAACAGGTTTTAATAACGTGTCCGTTGTATTGTAACTCCAAAATGCATGCTCTACATCCCAATTTGAAATATTTTTGTTAGAATATTTACTAAGAAGGCCTTTTATCTCTTCATTAATAGTGAAGAAATAAGCATAATCTTCTCTTTGCGTTGAATGATCTTTCCAGATTTGTAACTCATTTAATGAATTAATAAGGGAAGTATATTGAATGGGCCATTTTTCATTATTATGAATTTGCCAAAAGTACGATAAGAAATACCCTATAGAGCTTGGTTTGGCAACTTTTCTTTTATCTGTAGCTTGATTATATCTTGTAGTAGTAAAACTTTCAAGTTTTTCAATTTTTTGTAAAGCATCCTCTAAACGGTTTGGCTCAGAAATAGTTTCTATTAACAAATTTGTTAACTCATCGATGTTTTGATCATTATTCTTTACTAATAAATTGAAAAACATTTGTCCCTTTGTAGCGGTGAATCCCCAAAGATTGTTTCTTTTATTATAGCTATCAACAGAAGTTTTAAACTCAAAAACATCTATTTCTCTATTGATAAACTGCAAAATTATTTGCTTGAGGTCTACAATACATTCTAACCTAGATTCATCCAAATTTATAAGTTCTTTCCCCTTAGGGTTAAGTATTGCTTTATCGCTTTGTTCATATTGGTTCCAAATGGCAAATATTTTTTCTTGTGTAAATTTTTCGATCATAATTAAATTTCAATCACTAGGTTAGTTCATTCAATGTAGATATTTCTTTGATGGATTTTGAAGCAAATGGATACTTTTGATATGGGTTCTGATTGATGATTTTTAATTTCTTATTATTTTTTAAAGAATCATTTATATGATCATCACTAAATGAGTAACCAGAAATTAAAAGTTCTTCACAAGATTTTATTATGGATTCAAACCTACTAAACAGTTCTTTGTACATCAAATCATTTTTGATAATTTCAGTTTTGTTTGTTCCTGTTATGAACTTGGGAACCACATCAAAATTCAAATCCTGAATTACTTCTTTTGTATTTGGATCTATTCTTACAGCAGTATGTTTTGTTCTATAATCATTAGTCGTGAAATAATTATACATACCTGTAGGCTGCCACATCATTTCACCATGCTCATAATGCTGGAATCTAAAATAATCCAAGCTTCCGTGTAATTTGTAAATTCTAACATTAGCTTTGAAATCATTTTTAAAAACGGGAATTGAATTGCCTTCGTGATTTATTTCAGAATTTTCATTAGTAAACCCTCTTGCATACTCTATTCCTTCTAATTGCAATAGCTTTTCTAATAAAAGATCGTGATTAAGCGTAAATATATTAACCGTCTTATATTTTTTTATATAACTAAGAAAACCTTTATAGTTTTCGTGAACTTCTTTTACTTTTTCTAAACTCATACCTCCCAATAAATCTGCAATTAGGTAATTAATAATTTCTAATATTTTATTTACCTGTGGGCTTTTTGAAAAAACAAGTAAATAATCCGCATGTGCTTTAGGTTCTGCAACCAAATAAGGTTTATCAGAAATCATTAGATTCTTTGCTCTTTCATAGATACCTTCAATCCATTTTTTTACATTAAGTTTATCATTTACATAGTTAAAAAAGTGTTCGTAGTTATTGAATTCTCCTTTTTCCATTTTATAAGTGATAATAATTTCATTAAGAATGTAGGAATAAGGAAGTTGATCATAAAAAAGTGTACCATTATTAAGATCAACATCTTCCCTCCCATCTACCCAAGCCCATTCTCCAGAGCTAAACACCAAAAGTTTTTCTCTTTGATCCCTATCAAATCTTGTATTAATATCTTTTGCTAGAGGTTGTCCTGCTAAAACTGAAAATCCTGCTCCAATAAGAATTGTAAGATCTCTAATTGTTGTCATAAGTTTATGGTATAATAATCAAGCTTTGTACTAATCATAAATGATTTTTTATGTATTATACTTCTTATAATTCTCTGCTTGTGTAAATATTTCTTGATACACTTCATCTCTTTCAACTGGTGGATAGCCGAATTCATCCAGTAGCAATATCAAACCAACTTTTAAAGCTGATTTTATATCATCTCGTTTACTCCAATCAGGAAATTTTGCTTGGCTATCTACCAACTCCTTCACTTTTTTTGCTAAAGCTATTAGTTTATCTTCAGGATAAGTGAAGTCATACTTAACGCATAGTTCTAAAAGAATATCATAAAAAGCTTTTTCTTCAAAATCAATTCCAAGTTTTTCTCCTGAGTCAAATTCATCACGCACTTGCATAATCATATCTGTTAATGCTTCTGCCATTTCTTCATATACTTCACTACGCAAAACATCATTTTCACTACGGTCGTTGTATCGAGAAACCAACGCTTCCATTTTCTTAGTAAAATCTACTCCTTTTACTTGATTTACTTTCTTGATTTCTCCAATAGCTTTGGCTAGTAATTGTTGCAAGAGTTTAATCTTGGTGTTGGGCATTTTTATTTTATCCAACTTCGCCAAATAATCATCATCAAAAATATCTTGCTGACTATCGGCATCTTCTCCAATTTTAAATATTTCTTCTACCCCATCACTTTGCAAAGCATCTTTTATCATTTCTCGTACTTTAGCATTCATCTGTGCGGTATCTGGTGCATTACCTTTGGTTAGTTTAAATACAATAGATCGAACTGCTAAATAGAAATGGGTGTAATCTCTTTCTGACTGGGTGAGCTTTTCACTACCTGCACAAATATCATAAGCAGCTTTTAAGCGCTTTACTAAGCCCATAAAACGTGTTTCTAGTTCTTTAGTTATTTGGGCATATTCAGCTGCTTGGTTTAAGGTGTTTAATTGATCTAGTGGTGAACCATTAAAATACTTTGAACTGTCAAACTTATGGAAGATTTTAGCCAGCAAATCCAATTGATTACGCACTGCAATTAAGGAAGCATCTATATCTTCAAAATTTTCTTGGTCACCTTTATTGTATTTAGCTAATGCTAAATTCATAGCCTTTTTAATTCCAATATAATCGACTACTAAACCTTTATTTTTGCCTGCAAATTTTCTATTTACACGAGAAATTGTCTGTATTAAATTGTGTTGCGAAATCGGTTTGTAGATATACATACTATCCAAAAACGGCACATCAAAACCGGTGAGCCACATATCTACAACAATAGCAATTTTAAAGTTTGATTTTTCATTTTTAAACTGCCGGTCCAGTTCTTTACGGTAGTCTTTAGATCCTAACATTTCGTAAAGTTCTGCTGGGTCGTCTTTGCCACGTGTCATTATCATTTTAACACGCTGCATTGGTTTTATTTCTTTCTTTTCTTTATCGGTTAATTCTGCTCCGTCTTCTGCTTGTTTTATTTCAGCCCATTCAGGACGTAACTTCATTAAATTTTGATAAAAAGCATAGGCAATTGGTCGGCTACTACACACAAACATTGCTTTTCCTTTTATAGTAGCTCCTTCATTTATTCTGTTTTCGTAATGGGTTACAAAATCATAGGCTATTTTCTTTAAAATATCTGGGTCACCCAAAACAGCATTCATATTGGCAGACTGTTTTTTACTTTCTTCTATTTGATATTCATTGGCGCCTTCATTAGCTGCTTCTTCATAATATTTTTCAATTTTTTGAAGTTCGCTATTGTTTAAAATTACTTTGGCTGCTCTTCCTTCATACACAATACGTACGGTAATTTCATCTTTTACCGATTCGGTCATAGTGTAAGCATCTACCACTTTACCAAAAACATCTAAGGTAGCATCTATTGGTGTTCCTGTAAACCCAACAAATGTCGCATTAGGTAAAGAATCATGTAGGTATTTGGCAAAACCAAAGGTCTTTTTTACTCCTTTTTCAGTAACGGTAACTTTTTGGTCTAAATTGGTTTGACTTCTATGAGCTTCGTCCGAAATACAGATCACATTGGTTCTTTCGGTAAGTAAAGCTAAGTCTTCTGTAAATTTATGAATGGTCGTTAAAAACACACCACCAGATTCGCAACCTTGTAGTTTTTCTCGTAACTGTTTACGGCTTTCTACGCTTACAATACCATTATCGCCTATATAGTTTTTAGCATTGGTAAATTGTGCGGATAGTTGGTCGTCTAAATCGGTTCTATCAGTAATTAATAATATAGTTGGATTACCAAAATGTTGACTTTTCATTAATAAACGTGTCAAGAAAAGCATTGTAAAACTTTTACCGCAACCTGTTGCACCAAAATAAGTGCCACCTTTACCATCTCCACCTGTGTCGTTTGTATTTTTTTGAGCCAGTTTTATGTTATCGTATAACTTACGTGCTGCATAATATTGCGGATAACGACACACAATTTTTTCGTCCTGTTTACTACTGTCTGGCAAGTAAATAAAATTGCGAATAATGTCTCGTAAACGGTTTTTATGCAACATCCCTTGTACGAGTGTAAACATAGAGTCTATACCATCTACATCTTTGGCTAAGCCTGCAACACGCCTCCAAGCATAATAAAACTCATAAGGAGCAAAAAACGAACCTGCTTTGTTGTTTACACCATCAGAAATCACACAAAAAGCATTGCAAATAAACAATTGAGGAATATCTCTTTTGTAACGAACCGTTAATTGCTCGTAGGCATTATGTATGGTAGCTTCTTCGCGTATGGCAGATTTAAACTCAAACACCATCAAAGGCAAACCATTGATGTACAAAATACCATCTGGAATACGTTTTTGGTTGGCTTCGGTAATTTCTAGTTGGGTAACAAATTTGTAGATATTTTGGTCACCATAATGCGATTGAGGTTCTGCTACTATGGACTCTATATTCTCCCCTTGAACTTGATTTTCTAAACCTGAAAAATCTATTAACTGTATGTAAATATCTTTTTGGCTTGGATCTTCTCTTTTTAGTATAAAGCCATCTGAAAGCAATCGCATAAAACGTTTGTTGCTTTCGTATAAATCAGAAGCAGGTAAGGTTTTTATTTGTAGAATGATACTATTGACCTCAGATTCGGTTAAGTGTTCTTCTTGGTATTTTTGGAGTAAAAATTTACGTAAATCATCTGCTACAATCACTTCATCTTCTGCACGGTTTAGGGTATTACCTAAATGATGCGGATACCCTTCATTACCTATCAATTCTGCAAAGGCAGCTTCTAATTGTGCTTCTGTAAATTTTTGACTCATACAGTTTGTAGTTTAGTTTCTACCTGTGTCATTTTGGCTAATAATAGACTTTGGAGTTCTTGGAGTTTAGGAAGAGCTTTTTCTTTTGAAACTATATAATTTTGTAGCTTACTTAGAATTAACTCAAAATATTTTTGAGAACCTAAAGAAGGTATTGGTAAAATCATTTCACCTAAGCTATCTCGACTTAATTCTGTTTGCCCTGTAGATCCATGACCTAGCTCAACAATTATATCTTCATTATCTGATAAAAAACTTGCCAAATAATATTTATTAATTTTATTATTTGCCCTAACAATAGTTACGTGTGAATCAACCGTCATAACCTTTTCTAGTGTTTTAACAATACCAACTCTTCCTAAAGTACCTGTTCCTGTAGAGTTAATTAAAACATCTAATTTTTCAATTAGTTTTTCATTTGGTATACTCTTAAGACTAGAATTATGAAACCGACTTAGTGATAAATTCACAGTGTTATTTCTTATACATTTTTGATTGATTACAATTACTCCACCATCTAAAGTGTATTTTGGAGAAATTCCTCTTTTCAAAAGAGAGGTTACATTTTTTAGTTTCTCTATACTCCAACCAACAGGAATATCCTTCTCCAATTCTTCATTATACACCATTTTGCCACCAGAAGATTTGTACCCTTTGCTATAATCGATCTTTTGGTCTTCGACAAGCTCAGACTGACAAAGATCTATAGGAAACTCAAAATCTACAAACCAATGTTTATACAAGGCTTGTGCGGTGGCTTCTAGTTTTTGGTTGAGTTGCTCGTTTAGTTGTATGCGGTTCTTTACTGTATTGTATTCAGCTACTATTTGTTGTTGTTTTTCTATGCTTGGGATTGGGAGTTCTATACTACACATTTCATCCCAGTCGAATATTTCTCTAACACTTCCGTGAGATTTAACCCTAGCATAACGGTCAAATTCGGGTCTTCTAAACCACATCATTAAATATTCAGAACGTAATTTGTTTTGGTCTTCTATTTCAAAAACAGTATAGGCTTGAGAGACTAATGCTATATTATGACTTTCCAACATTGCAATACCAATTTTTTCTCCTCTTCTAGAAGTATCAGGGATATATACAAATTGATGCTTTTTTACAATTTTATATTTTTTAAAATCTGTGCCAACAGTGTTAGCGATTGAAGGAATAAACTTTTTTTTAACACTTACGCCTAACAAAGTAGTTACCTCTAATTCTTTATTTCTAATATTTACAGGCTGTATGTAATCGCCCAAACGTTTATAACTCATAACCCAAGTTTTTAAATACGTTCTGTAAATTGGTTTTTGATTGTGCTTCTTGTGCCAAAAGAGCCTTTAATTCAGTTTGCAAAGCTTTCATTTTGGTATCAAAATCTATGTTTTCGTCTCGGTTTACAAATTCTATATACTTACTAGGTACTAAAGAAAAGTCCTTTTTTATTACCTCTGCTTTATTTGCTGAGTAGCAATATTCTGGTATGTCTGTATAGGCATCTTTATCGGTTTGCCACGTATGAAATGTTTGTGCAATGTCTTGTATATGCATTTCCGAAAACTGAATGTACTTTTTTTCAAACGGTTCTCCCTGTTGTCGTAAGTCCATAAACAAAATTTCTTCTTCTCGTTTACGGTAGTTTCGAGTTTCAGTACCTTTATCTATAACTTGTTCTGTCTTGTTCTTATTTAAAATCCAAAGCGTAACAGAAATATCTGTAGTATAAAACATATTTCTTGGTAAAATAATAATAGCTTCCACCAAATTGTTTTCAACCAATTTTTTACGGATTTTATATTCTTCGCCACCACCAGATAACGCTCCATTTGCCAAGATAAAACCAGCTACTCCGTTATCAGAGAGTTTAGCAGCCATATTTAAAATCCATCCATAGTTGGCGTTAGATTTTGGAGGTACATCATAGCCTTTCCAACGTGGGTCGTCTGTGAGTTCACTTTCGGCTCTCCAATCTTTTTGATTAAAAGGTGGGTTTGCCATTATAAAATCGGCTTTTAAATCTGGGTGTTGGTCAGCACCAAAAGTATCAGCCGCTTTTTCCCCCAAATTGGCAGAAATACCACGTATGGCCAAATTCATTTTAGCCAGTTTGTAGGTTGTGTTAGTGTATTCTTGCCCGTACACAGAAACTTCTTTTTTGTTTCCGTGGTGGTTTTCTATAAATTTAACCGATTGCACAAACATACCACCAGAACCACAAGCAGGGTCATAAATAATACCTTGGTAGGGTTCTATCATTTCGGCAATCAGGTTTACAATACTTTTTGGGGTGTAAAATTCTCCTTTTCCCTTTCCTTCTTTAATTGCAAATTTGGCTAAGAAATACTCGTAAACGCGCCCAACAATATCGTTTTGCTTATCGGCAATGGTGTTTATCTCACTTATTTGGTCAATAAGTGAAGCCAGTTTGGTTTTGTCTAATCCTAAACGAGAAAAATAATTATCTGGTAATGCTCCTTTAAGCGCAGGGTTGTTTTTTTCAATATCGTGTAAGGCTGTATCTATTTTCAGTGCTAAATCGTCTTGTTTGGCATTAGCTTTTATATAGCTCCAACGTGAGGTTTCGTTTAAAAAAAATACATTTTTCATATTATAGAAATCTTTCATTTCTACATACTTTTCTTTTCCTTCTGCTATAAGCTCTTCTCTGCGTTCTTCAAATTTATCACTGGTAAACTTTAAGAAGATAAGTCCTAATACTACGTGTTTATATTCGCTAGATTCTACCGAACCTCTTAGTTTGTCACAGGATTGCCAAAGTGTTTCTTCAATGGATTTGGTTTTCTTTGCAGCTGTTTTTTTTGCCATAAGTGCTTTTGTAATTTAAATGCTAAAAATATAAAACCTATTTAGATTACTATAAGTTACATCAGCTATTATTAAATAAAACAAGAAGTTTTTTAAACATAAATATTTTCTTTAAACATAATTGCAATAGGATGAATTCGTTAGTAGGTTAATATTTATCCAAGATAATGATTAATTCCCTTAAATTTTTTACGGAAATCCCCATCCCAAAAGATTTTTTCACCTTAAACACAAACTTTTCTCGACCAACGGCACACCTAACATCATCAGCGCATAGTTGTGCCCCTCCAGCACACAAAGTTTATCGATCAGCGGTATACCAGATACCCTCAGCGCAGGGTAAAAAGAAACCCGCGCATTTGGGAGAAGCTTCAGCGGTGCGCTGAGACCCCAACCCTATGCGCGGGTTAGTAATAGCAAGGAGTTATCTGTAATTACTTACGTTTGTATCTGCTGATATATCCTTTAAAACGTTCAGGGTCTTTCCTAAACGCATATTTACCGGTATCTCTAATCTCATCTATGGCTTCTTTTAGGTGCGTAAATGCGCGATCGCGTACTTCTTTAGCTTTAGAGTTGTCTAGCGTAGCACCATTGGCTTTGGCCAGTAGTTCGGCAAGGCTGTCAGACTTTTGTTCGGCGATATTAAAGGGTCTAAGGTCATATTTTATCTTTTCAAGTTCGGTTACATTGGCTTTACCCAGTACGCTTATATCCATAAGATCCTGTATCATATTGGCATCCCCTTCTCCATCGGCTATGGCACGTACTCGGCTTAATAAATCCGGACGTTTACGAAAGGCAAAACGCAAGTCGGCCAATAGGTCATTTCTAAACTCATACGCTTTAGGAGATTCTTTTCTCCATGTTTTTGCAGCTTCTTCCTGGCTATACCGCTCTTTGGTCCATAGGGCTTGTGCATATCTGCATGCTCCAGTACGAACTGGTAAGTCTTTTACATACCTATCCCACTCCAGTCCTTTACTCAGTAGTATTTTTTTATCTTCCTGTGCCCAGATAAATAAGTTTTCTGCTTCTTGTACAGTTACATCTACGGGTTGTGATGGTGCTTTTACTAATTCTTGTGATAGCGATTCTAGCACATTTAATTTTGCGTCATAATTCTCTTTTGACATGGTATCATTGTTTTATTTTATTTATACTATGCAATGATACATCATGGTAGTTTCATTTTTCGGGACTGCGCAGGTTGAGGCTCTAGAAACCGAAGTTGTCACTCACCCTTCGAGTGCCTCAGGGTTCGAGAGCCTCACCCTTCGAATCATCATTGTGGGCTGAGGTTCTCGAAGCCCGGAATATGGTAGTTTCGACTACACTATTAGATTAGATGTTTTAATTTAGGAATGTATAATCTGTAGAATTATCTGAACAACCAGAGGAGA
>CANMCO010000015.1 GCA_947496355.1 uncultured Aquimarina sp. | reverse complement strand
AGTGATGCTGCAGAAAATGCAGCTGCACAAGTGACAAGAACGGTGAATGTAATAGACACTACTGCACCGGTGATTACCTTAATAGGTGCTAATCCCCAAACGATCGAATTAGGAGCTGGCTATACAGAATTAGGAGCTATTACCGATGATGGAAGCACTATAGTAATTGATACTTCCGATTTTGTGGATGCGGTAGGCAGTTATACGATCACATATAACGCCAGTGATGCTGCAGAAAATGCAGCTGCACAAGTGACAAGAACGGTGAATGTAATAGACACTACTGCACCGGTGATTACTTTAATAGGTGCTAATCCTCAAACGATCGAATTAGGAGCTGGCTATACAGAATTAGGAGCTATTACCGATGATGGAAGCGAAGTAATCATTGATGCCACCGATTTTGTAGATGCTTTAGGAAGTTATACAATAACTTATAACGCTACAAATGCTTCAGAAAATGCAGCTACCGAAGTGACAAGAACGGTGAATGTAATAGACACTACTGCACCGGTGATTACTTTGATAGGTGCTAATCCTCAAATAATTGAATTAGGAGCTGGCTATACTGAATTAGGCGCTATTACCGATGATGGAAGCGAAGTAATTATTGATACTTCCGATTTTGTGGATGCGGTAGGCAGTTATACGATCACATATAACACCAGTGATGCTTCAGAAAATGCAGCTGCACAAGTGACAAGAACGGTGAATGTAATAGACACTACTGCACCGGTGATTACTTTAATAGGTGATAACCCCCAAACGATCGAATTAGGAGCTGGCTATACAGAATTAGGAGCTATTACCGATGATGGAAGCGAAGTAATCATTGATGCCACCAATTTTGTAGATGCTTTAGGAAGTTATACAATAACTTATAACGCTACGAATGCTTCAGGAATGGCATCGGCTACCGAAGTAATAAGAACAGTTAATGTAGTAGACAATTGTCCGTTAGTAAGCTTACCAGCCAACAATTTTTCGATCACTACCGCTGGCGAGACCTGTACGGATAAAGACAACGGTATGATCAACATCACCGTTGCAAGTGAACTGAATTATATGGCAACCATCAATGATGTTGATTATAACTTTACATCATCATTAGCAGTAGATAATCTGGCACCAGGTACATATCCTGTATGTATTACAGTAGAAGGTTTTAGCAATTGCGAACAATGTTTTGGAGTAGTAATTGAAGCTGCCCAAAGTCTTGAAGCAAAGACGAGTTTAGAAACCGGTACTTCGACCAATACGATGCTGGTAGAAATTGAAACGGGAACAGCACCGTATATGGTAACAATCAACAATGAAGTGGTAGGAGCCTATACTTCCAAAAGCTTTAGTATAGCTGTACAACATGGTGATGAGGTTGAGGTTTCTTCAAGTTTGGATTGCGAAGGGAAGCTGTCTACAAAAGTGAATCTAATCAATGAAGTTCGTATAGCTCCGAATCCTACAAGAGGCGATGTTACCCTTAGTCTTCCAAGTACTCAATTGCAAACGATTAATGTATCGATTTATAATGGATTGGGTATTCAGGTTTCTTCAGGAGCATATAGCATAACACAAGGCAATGTTGTATTGCCAATGTCAGGATTACCACACGGGGTCTACTTTGTAAAACTAGAAGAAGGGACCACTTTCAAGATTATAAAACTGTAAAAAAGAGAAAGATGATGAGAAGTATAAAGATATATATGGCTTTAGTAAGTATGGTAGCATTACTTTCTTGTAGTAATGAGGATTTTGAAAGCATTGTACTACAGAATGTTGATCCTACGATTCCTGTTTTGGTTTTTCCGACGAATAATTTAACATGTACGGGTATTGATTTAGGATTTTCGTGGAATGCTTCGACCGATGCAGATGGGGATACGATCAGTTATGTGATTGATATTTCGACTAACCCTAGCTTTGGGAGTATAGCTATTACTGCGACTACAACGGATCGTACAGGAACATTTAATCTGGATAAGGGGATAACCTACTTCTGGCGCGTAAAGGCCAGGGACAGTAATGGTAACGAGAGCGCGTATTCGAGTCCTCAATCGTTTTTCACTGAGCCTGACGCCACAGTAAACACCCTGCCCAACGCTCCAACATTAGTGAGTCCTGGGATAGGATCAAGGATAACAGGAATGACAATTACTTTAGATTGGGATGCCACCGATGCAGACGGTGATGCACTAACATATGATGTATACTTTGGGGATACAGATTCTCCAGCGTTAGTCGCTGAAGATGTTGATGTATCAACCTTTGATGTATCGATATCATCTGGTACTACCTATTACTGGCGAATAGTAGCCAAAGACTCAAACCAAAGTACAACGTTGGGACAGCTTTGGAACTTTAGAGCAGAATAACTATGATACATAGTAAACAATTACGGAGGTGAGGGGCCGTAGTACGTTTTTTCGAACCATTCAATTTCTTGAGTGGTTTTTCTTTTTTTAGAATAGAGGTAAACTTTGATTTTAAATACATAGTAAAAAATATCCAAATTTATAAGTAAGTTTGTTTACAATGTGACTGTGTATACCCCTTTTTCTGTTATTATTTTCAATCGGTTTAACTGCACAAGAAGCAGACACTACCATGGTACGTCTTAATCAAGCATTAGAAAGTGCTATTGAAGACACCACCAAGGTTAAAACATTGCTTGCACTAGGGGAGTATCAATTAAACAGGGATTTTAGTACTTCTGAAAGCTATTTTAATAAAGGACTCAACATTATAAATGGTAAAGACGGAAAGATTTATAAAGACTTGAGAACTGCCTTATATGTTCAACTTGGCGTGGTACACCGAAGAAAAGCCGATTACCCCTTGGCGATTGAATATTACCTGAAAGCCCTAAAATACTATGAGCAAACAAAGAACCTTTCAAAATCGGGGATGTGTATCATAATACGGCGATGGTGTATCGATATCAAAAAGAACACCGTAAATCCATTCGCAATTTTCAAAAAGCGATTGCACTCAAAAAAGAAGTTAACGACACCGCTGGAACGGGGATGGGATACAATATGCTTGGGGTGTCCTATAGAATGAATAAACAGTTGGATTCTGCAATGATCTGTTATCAAAAAGCAAAAGAACTGCTTAGTCTTATCAATGATCAGTATAACCTGTATCGTGTAGATAATACTATTGGGGTATTGTATCAGTTTCATAAAGAATATGATAAAGCACTAGAAATACAATTTGAAAACCTGGAGCGTTGCAAGCGATTAGGAAAGAAACTATCTATGTGCGTTACCTATTATAATATGGCAGGAAGTCATATAAAATTGAAAAAATGGGATACTGCCATACAATATGCTGATTCTGCTCTCTATGTAACAAAAGAAGAAGATTTTAAAGAACGAATTACAAAGAGTTATCAGCGCAAGAGCTTCATCTATGCCAAAATGAAAAATTACAAAGAGGCGCATGAAAATTATCGTATGTATAAGAAATACAACGATACGGATCTTTTCTTCGGCCAAGAACTTTCGGCAGGTCTTTCTCTTGATGTCCTTTACAATTGATTCTGTGGTTTTCTTCCTTGCCATAATAAGTGGATTTAAAGTTAATGATTACATCTTCAAGGCTAGCCTTGAAGAGTAACAAAACTCTCACTTAACTATCTGGCTAAATCAGTCCACTTTTGTCTGAAGATTTTCACCCTTAATCCTCAATTCGTCCCTAGTTTAATCATGTTCGTCACATTTATTTCTAAGAACCATGCTTTAGATTTAAATTTCGTTTTTGACTAATGACTAATAACCTTGAGTACATTAAAAATTAAACCCCATACAATGGAGAATTGAACATTAACAGTGATGGACTGCAATGGGAACCTATTTCTGTACATTATATGTAGGAAGCCGAAAAATTGGATCAAAAAAGATGGTGATTAAATAATGTTTGTATAAACTAATGATACTGTTAAACCATAAAACCACTCTGTCATGTACTGAACCCAAAAAGTTGGACGGTTAAACAAAAACTTTGATAACCTTACAACAATCCTATTCCGAGTTGACCAAGGACGAACGTGAAGTTTGTGCGCTTTTACGTCTTAATCTTTCAATTAAAGAAATTATGACCATTCGTAACGTATCTTCAGATTCTGTAAAATCAATGCGTCATCGCATTCGTAAAAAAATGAATGTTCCTTCAGAAATGAACTTGAAAGGTTTATTCAGGAATTGACATAAAAAATGTACTCGTCACATCAAGGGCGTGAGGCACAAACGTGTATCAAGATGTTTTTGAAGTCTATTTTCCATGGCAAGAGGTATCTCACGCTCATCATTTTAAAATGACACCTTAAAACTATCTTAAAGCCAGATATTTGTAGCATCATTGTGCTCTATACCTAATAAACCCTAGCATATGAAAACAAAATTATTATGGAGTACTGCTACCTTGTTCTTTTTTGGTAGCATTTTTTTACACGGGCAGAACTTTAATGAAACCTCAGGTACTGGATCTGGTGTCAACATTACAACAGGACAGTTCAATACAATGTATGGTGATAGTACAGGAACTGCACTCCGCACCGAGATCGCTAATACATTAGTCGGTTATGGTGCAGGAAGACATAATCAAGTTGATGGAAATACTTTTATTGGATACTCGGCTGGTCATGAAAATGTTTCTGGAAATTTTAATACCTTTATTGGGCTTCTTGCAGGAACTATGACTGATAACGGCAGTAGAAATACTTTTGTAGGTACATTCTCCGGAGAGTACAATACCAGGGGGTTTAGGAATACCTTTGTAGGTACAGAATCCGGAAATGAAAATACCAGTGGGTCTGAGAATACCTTTATGGGCGTAAGATCAGGATATGACAATACCACAGGGACTAAAAATGTCTTTATTGGTGTAAGTGCAGGGGGTAGCAATACAACGGGTTCTGAAAATACTTTTATCGGAAATCGATCAGGTGCTGGAGGTGTATCCGGAAGAACAGAAACTAGAGGATATAAAAATACAGGAGTAGGTAATTTATCTCTTCATAAAATCATAGAAGGACATCATAACACTGCAGTTGGGGATTCATCGGGAGTTGATATAGGCAATGGCATTTACAATACGATGATTGGCTCCTCTGCAGGAGCGGCTACAGAATATGGGGATTATAATACCTTTATAGGAGCCGAAGCAGGTTGGGATAATAATCGTACCGAAAATACAAACGATGCAAATAGAAACACCTATGTAGGTTTTCGGACTGGTTTTACAAACAGAGAGGGCGAAGATAATGTGGGTATGGGCGCCTTTGCAGATTATAAAGGAAATGATCCTAATGTCACACAAAGATATAGAACTACATTTATTGGGGCTAACTCATATGTAGGGCAAAATGATGTAATTATGATGGGTTACAATGGACGTAATGAAGGACAATATTCTATTTCTATTGGTCAAAATCATGATATGAGAGGAACCAGCTCTGTTGGCGTAGGCCATTTAATTAATATGGATGCCAATGCAGATAATGCTATTGGTTTGGGTAATGAAACCAATATCAGTCAATCATTTGCCATTGGTATCGGGAATGCAGTAGATATCGATAATACCGAAGCTATCGCCATAGGAGCCAATTCGGTAGCTCAAAACGATGGTGCTATCGTTATAGGAACCGGGGCAGCGTCCAACGACCTGGTAGATAGTTCTCCAGGTGGTCCTACACCTGGGGCTACAGAAGCGACCAATAATATTGCCATAGGATATAATGCTATTGTAAGTGGTAATAACGCCATTGTGATAGGAAATGGAGCAACTGCAGCTACTGCTAATACTATGGTATTGGGAGGAGCTACTAATCCAGTGAGTGTGGGTATTGGCACCGATGCACCTAGTGCTAATGCATCCCTGGATCTTACCGGAACCAATAAAGGACTATTGATCAACCGTATGACCACGGCGCAGCGAACTTCACTTGGGAGCAGTTTAGCTGCTTCTGATGAAGGAATAATGGTGTATGATAATGAGCTCAAAACATTACAAACCTGGGATGGAACCCAATGGAATAGCACAGTGGCAGATAATCTGGGGAATCATACTGCGACCACCATGCTTAACATGGCAGACAATGTGATCCGTTTTGATAATAGAGAAACCAATGGAATAGAGTTTAATGGTGGTGATCAATATAAAATTTCGTATGGAGAAAGTGCAAACTATGGTTACGGGCCTGTTACAGGAGTAAGTATTAAAACTTCTATGAGTGCATCTGCTAATAATGGTTGGACATGGGGGCCTTATAACGCAGCTCCAGTGGCCGCAATTAGTACAGAGGGAAAAATGCAAATTGCTAACAGCTTGAATATTGCGGGGGCATACGAATTTCCAATTGTAGATGGTGCTTCGGCGCAAGTGTTAACCACAGACGGTTCTGGAGCTTTAAACTGGACAGCACAAACCGATAATCAAGAACTGTCATTGGCAACAAATACATTAAGCATTTCAGGCGGAACAGCTACTATTGATCTATCAGCATATTTGGACAATACTGATGCACAAGATTTGGATTTGTCAGGAAATACGTTGAGCTTAACCAATGATGGTACTACAGTAGATTTATCGGGATATCTGGATAACACCGATAATCAGGAGTTGTCACTTGCTACCAATACATTAAGCATTTCAGGAGGAACAGATACTATTGATCTATCAGCATTTTTGGACAATACTGATGCACAAGATTTGGATTTGACGGGGAATACATTAAGCTTAACCAATGATGGTACTACAGTAGATTTATCAGGTTATTTGGATAACACCGATAATCAGGAGTTGTCACTTGCTACCAATACATTAAGCATTTCTGGAGGAACAGATACTATTGATCTATCAGCATTTTTGGACAATACTGATGCACAAGATTTGGATTTATCAGGAAATACGTTGAGCTTAACCAATGATGGAACGACGGTAGATTTATCGGGTTATTTGGATAACACCGATAATCAGGATTTGGACCTATCTGACAATACTTTAAGTTTGTCTAACGATGCTACCACAGTTGATTTATCAAGTTATTTAGATAATACCGATGCACAAACCTTAACTTTTAATAACGGAAGTTTAAGTATTAGTGGAGGTAATACGGTAAATCTTTCTGCATTCACCAATACGGATAGTCAAAATCTTACATCGGCCACATTGGATAATAATTTGTTGACTATTGCTATCGAAAATGGAAACTCTGTATCGGTAGATTTATCCGAAATTCTAGCACCGCTTCAAGATGAAAACCTCACGCAACAAACACTTATCGAAACCCAACAAACGCAGATCGATAATTTAATAACTCGCATCGAAGCCCTAGAGAATGATGCTGTGGGGCAGATCAATAAAGGTGAATTTCCAATTTTATATCAAAACATTCCTAATCCGTTTAATGGGACGTCATCCATCAAGTATTATTTGCCTGCAGGAATTACGAATGCATCGATTGTATTTAGTAATATATTAGGTCAGGTTGTATCTACTACTTCATTAAAAGAAAGTGGAGATGGAGAAATCAATATTAATAGTAGTGGTCTGGCAAATGGAACCTACTTTTATACCCTGTATGTCGGTAGCCAAAACTTTGATACCAAAAAAATGGTGATTGAATAAACATTACGTCACATCGAGTGCGTGAGGCACGAAGGTGTATCAAAATGTTTTTGAAGCTATTTTCCATGTCAAGAGGTATCTATCATCATTATTAAAATGACTCCTTAAAACTATCTTAAAATCAGATATAGAACTATCTTAAAGCCGAATATTTGTAGTATTATTATGCTCTATACCTAATAAACCCCTAAAATATTGAAAATAAGATTATTCTACTTCGTTTTTTTATTAGTATTTAGTTTTCATCCTATGCCCAATACACGGCAATTCCAGATGCAAATTTTGAAGCCGCTTTAGCCGCATATGACGACATCGCAAATGATGGACAAGTGCCTACAGCCAATATCGCAACGGTAACAGAATTATGGGTCGCCTTCAATGAGATTTCAGACCTTACCGGGATTCAGGATTTTGTATCATTAACCAGATTGGAGTGTTTTAATAATGATATTACTAACTTGGACTTAAGTGCTAATACAGCATTAACGTATTTAACGTGAGTTTCTATGTTAAAATATTAAACCAGGTAGTTTTTCCTTTTCCCTGAGCTCCTACCAAAATTAAACAGGTATGATTGTTTCCTCTACCTAATACCGTTGCAACACTAGCTACTAACCATTTTTTAAGGTAGGGAACCCAAAGATCTTTGAGATGAATCCCATCAGCACTCAGATCTTCTATTTCGACAGTATCTGCCGGCTCTTTGATATAATCCTTACCATCGTATGCAGGCAATCCTTCAAAATAGTCTCTTACTGGGTTATAGGCAACCGCATAGCTTGATTTTAATAATCGTTCTAGCATTGCAGCACTATAATTGTATCCTTTCTCGCGTAGGTCCAAGTACATATCATTAAAGATAAAATCATCCATAACCCGAAAGGTATTTTCTTCGAAGGATCTGATCTCAATATTATACGTAAGCCTATTGTGTCGTATTTTGTAATGTAGATTTAAATAATCTTTGAGTTGGGTAATATCATTAAGAGGTTGTGGGTTTTGACCCGATCGGTTTCTTTTCTTGTAGAGGAAGTTCTTTCAATTTCTGTTTCATCATACATGGTAACCGAAACTTCTCCTCTTCTTGCAACTCATTAGCTATCATAAGTAAAAGTGTTTTCCCTCGAAGTAAATACATGGGATAATCATCAATCCCATGAATGACACATATCGCTTTTAAGCTAGTAATATGTGTTTTCAAGTGTTTGTTTTCTTTATGTAATTCGTCAATGTAGTTTTCGATATATTTTTGATAATTGATAAGATGAAATAGAATCTTATTTTTACGACCTATAAACTTGTCACTAACATTAGACTGATTTGCTAAATATTCTACATCCTTTCGAAGTGAAATGACTGCCCGCTCAAAAGCTTCGGTTACTTTTTTAAAATCATCGCTCATAGATAATATATTCTATCTGTGGAGGCTTCCCCAGGTGTTCTACAATTAATGCCACTTGTCGCGGGGTATATAATCCTCCCCTATATGTTCCTAATAACTCCCCAATCCCCTTTATCCATTGTCTAAAGGTATATGGTGAACACCCATAGGCCAGATGAAAATCTGTTTTGGAAACTGCCTTATAACTCTGATTCGCTTTTTTGATGAACTTTTTTCTTGTCATTGGGTAAGGTTTAAAGATTTAATCAATTCCCGATTGTGTAATCGTTTTAAAGTATGGGTATTGTGTTTTGGAATTCTATTGTTTAATAATTCTTCAATACTACAATCAAAGAAACGTGCTATTACCGCAAGTTTATCTGCGGATATTTCTAAACGTTCTTCTTTGGTTACATATAACCACCGTTCAAAAGTTCGTTTACTAACCTTACAGGCAACAGGTAGTTTTCTTTTTGCAATTGCATACTCATCGTATGGAAGTTTCTTTAAAAACTTTAAAATATTATACTTTCTCTTGTTTGTATTCATTTCTACTGACATAATTATTACTTTTTTAAATTAAAATATTGATTTACAGATTTTTAATGGTTTTTATTTAGTTAGACAAGGGTTTGTTTTATGGAAAGTTTTGGTAATACTTTAGTTATTTTATATACATTTTGTAGTTATTTTATAGTAAGTTTTAGTAAAATTTTGTATAATTGTATCATGTATGTAAAAAATGATGCAAAAACCAACTAAAACGACATATTTTTACAATAAAAATCATTTTACAAGTATTTTGACGACATAATTTTGATGATAAATATAATTATATCGACATAATATTCAAATAGGCTTACATTTTTTTTACAAACTTTTACAAATTTTGATATGGCACAACACGTAGTAACACAAAGAATATTAAAAATCATGGACTTGATTATTAAAGAAGAAAAGGTAAAATCTATGAGTGCCATGGCTCGTAGTTTAGACTATTCACCACAATCCTTGGATAAGGTTAAAAATGACAAACGAAACTTACCTCTGGAGGTTGTCTATAAATTTTTTAACATATATGATATCAATTCAAGTTTAGTTTTTAATGATGATCTATGGAAAAGACATAGTGATAATGGTGGAGCATACTATCAACCCGAAACTTCAGGCTCTATGGAGATGGCATTCTATGTCGATATAGAAAACAACATGCAAGTTGCTATGGTAAGTAATGAGAATGCTAAAGATTATACGTATCATCACGAAAAAGATGAATATATAGAAAAGTTATCTTTTATGACTTTTGCTAATAGAGATAGGGATTTTAGAAGTATTAGAGGTTTTCAAATTAATGGTGATGATATGGAACCCAATTTTTTCCATGGAGATTGGGTGTTTGGAGTAAGAAAAAGAAAGCTAAATCACTTTAATATTAATAGGATATACATTATAGTTCTAAAACATAAGATCATTGTTAGAAGAATAACAGCGTTTGACGAGGAGAATAAGCTCATAAGAGTCTCAATGGATAATTACGCATATCCAGATTATGATATCTCATTAGAAAATGTATTTGAGATTTGGGAATTCGAAAATGCGCTAACAACTAGGTTTCCAATGCCTAAGTAGTCAATAATTGATCATAACAAGCACATTTTCAGATATTTGAAAAGTAGTCAGTAGTAGTCAGCAAAAAGTTTCAAAAGTGTCATAAAAAATAGATAAAAAAAATCCCTTGATATACTTGCAGAAATCCCGATGTGTTGTATATTTGTTGCGCTGAAAACGTCAAATAAACGTATAAATATATGGGAAAAGTAGCAGGTTCGAATCCTGCCACCCCGACAATGAAACATTAATTACTGGTCGCGTAGCTCAGCTGGATAGAGCATCTGCCTTCTAAGCAGACGGTCACAGGTTCGAATCCTGTCGCGATCACCATAATTAGGGACTTCCGAAAGGCTTGTCCCTTTTTTTGTATCCAATTTCATTTTATGATTTATGGCAGGATTCGGAACTAATTTTCATTTTTGAATCGACTAATATCTCGGCGATTTTATCAAAAACGCACACTCTACGCACACTTTTTTGAAATCATCAAGGATCCAACCAAAAGTATAAGCCGTGGGCATAACCTCGATTTTGATACACGGATTACCACAGGCGAAAAGGAAATTCCAAAGATTCGGGCAGACGTATTTTTCAGGTTGAAGCAAGGTGAATCTGTAACCTATGCTGATGGAAAGGATAAGAAAGTTCAGTTCAAATTAGCTAATATTCAAAGAGAGTTACCGAAGGCATCAAAACCATTTTCTTAGGCTGATTTAGAGGCTAATTTTGAGCGGGTTTATCATGAAGTGCAATCGATATTTAAGTGAACGGTAGATTTAATGTGATTTCAATCACGCTTTATCCGGGTTCAAAAAACTACTTTTGTGCAAAAATGTTTTAGTTTGAACAACGAAAATCAAATTCTTCGTACTACCTTAAATCAGTTTAATACGCTGACCGACGAAGAATTTGAGCAGTTTCTTGCCGTAACACAACTTCAAGAGTTTAAAAAGAAAGAACACCTACTTCACGAAGGCAACTACCATAACGGATTGTACTTTGTCATTGAAGGTGTCGTCGGGCTTTTTGAGTTGACCAATGGCAAGGAAGTGTATCTTGATTTCTTCCTTTCTACCAATTTTGCTATCGACCTTGAGAGCCTTACTACCCAAACGGTAGCCAGAAAAAACTTGGTGGCCTTAGAAGATTGCAAGACCTTTTTTCTACCTCGTAAGGAATTATTAAAACTATATGACGTTTCTCCAGCCTACGAACGTCTTGGTAGAAAAATGCTCGAACACATTATAACAGAACAGCACAAACTTACCTCTGTTATCAAATCGCTCTCACCTAAAGAGCAATACGACTACATTGAAAATAACAGACCGGAACTGCTTCAAATGGTGTCCTTATCACATTTGGCATCCTATCTTGGTCTGGCACGGGAAACCTTGAGCCGAATCCGAGGCAAAGGATAAACTTTTTTCTTCTTTCCAGCATTATGTGATTTCAATCACACTTTCTCACCTGAGCAACAAATAGCTTTGTGCTTGTAATATAAAATATCTTGAGATGAAAAAAAACACGTCAATGCTCATAATTATTCTATGCCTGAGCGCAATGAGTTGTAAATCACAAAACACAATAAAAAACCCTGCTATGGAAAAAGAAATTAAAGATGTAGTGATCGCTTTCGCGAAAGCGGGAGAAGAAAGAAATGTAGCTGCCTATGACGATCTCTTTCACGAAGATTTTAGGGTTATTGCTAACAGGTACCCAACTCCAAATAAAACATCCATAATCCCGGCAGCAGGATACATCGCACTTATTACCAAAAAAGTAATAGGCGGTAATAAACTTGAGGTAAAATTTAAGGATATAGACATAGCAGAACACTCGGCTACGGTACGTGCTCATTTTAAGGATGAGAACGGTGGTGGACAATTGGTTACCATTCTGTTGGTAAAAAATCAAGAGGATAAATGGCAGATGATCGCTGATATGGCAACTCAAATCAAAAAGTAATGGACTTGTTTTCAAAATGTTTAGTACTCATAGCATTAATCGCTACATTTATGGCAAACGGACAAAAACTTGAGAAAGGAGATAAAGCCCCAACTTTTACAATGGAAACCATCAACGGCGAAAGTTTAGACCTTGATAATCTCAACAAAGAAGGTAAGACTGTTTTCATCTCATTTCTTAGATATGCGGGATGTCCCGTATGCAATTTGAGGGTTCACGAGCTAAGCAAACAATATGAAGATTTAATGGCTCGAAACATTCAAATGATTGTGGTCTTTGAGAGTTCAAAAGAGACACTTCTAGAATATACTAAAGATGCCGATTCGCCTTTTCCCATTGTATCTGACGAGGACAATGTTTTCTATGATTCCTTCGGAGTTAAAAAGTCTTTTGGGAAAGTCCTGAAAACGGCTTTCAATAAAGATGCAAAGTCAAAGATGAAGAAAGGAAAGGAGCTTTATGGCGATAAAGAGTATAAACGTGACGGTGCTCTAACGCGTATTACAGCAGATTTTGTAATCAATACAAAAGGAATTATTGAAACAGCTTACTACGGCACGTACATAGGCGACCATTTAGACTTGGACAGCCTTAAAAAGTAAGTAAGCCTGGCAACAGCTCCGTCAATTTGGGCTATCGAAAAACCTACGGCAAATGCCGTTTTCCACTCTAACTTCATCACCTTAACGGCTAAAGTGCCTGCAACAGCTTTTACGGCAAATGAAAAGACCGTCCAGAATACTATCCAGCCCAGGTCAGTCAAGAAAATTTCATAGTTCAATAGCATGCCCATTGAGATAAAGAAGAAACTCATGAACACATATCTGAAGGGTAAAAAGCAAGAGATGGCCATGCGGTTATAATCCGTTTCAGCGATGATAAGACCCGCGATAAAAGCGCCCAATGCCAAGGACAGACCAAGTTGTTCTGTAAGTAGAGCGATACCTGTTACCAAAAATACCGTGGCAATCAAGAAGACTTCTTGACTTTGTACTTTCATTGCTGTTTTTAGAAAATAGAGGATAATGAACCGGGTCAATAGATAGGAAATACCACCCATCAAAATAAGTTTACCGATTAGCCATAATAAAGAAGTTAACGGGTCTTCACCGGCACCGGCAAGGATAGGTGTAAATAGCATTAAGGGCACAATCATGATGTCTTGAAACAGAAGTATGGCCAATATAAATTTACCGTGCGGTGTGGTAATCATATTTTTGTCCTGTAAAGTTTTGACCACTATGGCGGTACTGCTTAGTGTAAAAAGAAACCCCCAGAAGATACTTTCTTGCAAAGACGGTTCCATCATCAATCCGATAAGACCTGCGGTTAGGGCAATGGTAAAGACTACCTGTGCACTGCCGCCTATAAGTACATAATTCTTGATTTTCTTAAGGTTGGTAAATGAAAATTCCAGGCCTACCGTAAAGAGCAACAGTATGATGCCAATTTCGGCATAGACTTCCACTTCCTGCATATCGGCAAAATAGCTTGAGGTGTTGGGACTCAAAAGCACACCCGTGATGAGATACCCTATAATGTATCTGATTTTTAGGAATTTGCAGATAATAATTACCAATGTGGCAACACCGAAAATGGCGCAGATATTGAATAAAATATGGTGTTGCATATCATGATGTTTTTTAGTTTAAGTGATTAGCTTTTATAGATAGGACCTGTTCGTTTGTTATTTTTTTCGTGGCAAAACGAAACCAAAAGATTCCGGATACGCCGGATATCAATGAGCCAATAAGAACCCCGAGCTTCGCACGTTGCAATAGAAATTCATTATCGAAAGCTAAATCCGCAATGAATAGGGACATGGTAAAACCGATACCGCCTATGAGTCCCAAACCTATCATTTTATTCCAATTGGTGTCCTGAGGTAAGGTGCCGATTTTCATTTTAACGGTAACTCTGGATATTACCAATATTCCCATAAGCTTTCCTATGAATAAACCCATAATTATCCCTAAAGAAACGGGATGAAGAATCATTTCCAAGACATCACCTTCGATGAGCACACCTGCATTGGCAAAAGCGAACATAGGTAGTACCACAAAGTTTATGAACGGGGAAATACGGTGTTGCAAATGTTGCAAAGGACTTATCGCTTCTTCACTCTTATCGATTACTTCCTCGATAATCTCTTTTTGAGAATTATTTAACAGCGAGGAATCTTTATTGCAAGTGGTTTCAAATTTTTCACTGAACGTAGCCAATATTTTTTTGTAACTACCCTCGGTAATCTTGGTACTGCTTGGTATGGCAAAAGCCGCAAGTACACCTGCAAGTGTTGCGTGGACCCCTGAAAACAGAACAGCTATCCATAAGCCCAAAAAGCCAACGATGAGATAAAACCACATGCTTCGGATTCCTATGATATTTCCTAACATCAGTATGATGAAATAGATTCCTGCCGATAGTAAACTTCCCATATCTATTTCTGGTGTAAGAAACACGGCGATTACCAAGATGGCCCCAAGGTCATCAACAGTGGCCAATGCGGTCAAGAATGTTTTGAGCGATTTTGAAATGCGGCTGCCTACCAAAGAAATAAGGCCTAGGGCGAAGGCGATATCCGTTGCCATTGGTATTCCCCATCCCATTGCGCCGTCCCCTCCAAAATTAAAGGCCAAATAAATCAATGCAGGGAAGACCATGCCGCCCAAAGCGGCCAGTATGGGCAATGAGGCTTTTTTCAACGTTGAGAGTTCGCCATCGATAATTTCCTTTTTAATCTCCAAGCCTACCAGAAAAAAGAAATGAGCCATCAGGGCATCGTTGACCCATTGGTGCAGGGTGCCGTTCAATTTGGCATTCTCAAAGCCGATGGTAAACCTCGTTTCCCATAGATGGAAATAGGAATCACCCCATGGCGAGTTGGCCCATCCCATAGCAAGTAAGACCATAAATATCAATAAGAGTCCAAGTGAATAATCGGCAGAGAACCACTTGGAAATTCTTTTTTCAATAGTGTGAGCGATAGATGCTTTGCCGTTACTGTTCAATTTTAAAGGGTTTAATAATTATTTGCCGTTTTATTTCCGATATTCCATACTACGATATTCTTCCGGTATGGATTCATTTTCATAGAGTTTTATACTTTTGATTTTCTCTTTATCTGTCTTGTATATAATCATAAGGTTTTGACTATGGATTGAGGTCTCACAATGTCTTGGTGTAACGACTTGTACGACTCTATTTTCTTCAACAATCCAAAGTAGTTCCGTATCAAATTCCACATAGGCCTTTCTAATAATTTCAATGGAAGCAAAAAATTTCTCTTTGCCCACAAATAAGAGCGCTTTCCGCTCCGCTTGATTGACCATCAATAATATATCATTAGAGATGCAAGATGCCACAAGTGGCATGTCATTAAGCTTTATGGCATTGATACAATTATCGACGATATTTAATATTTTACTCTTTATGGTATACGATATTTTAGCTATTGCTTTCTTCCTTTTTTAAATGATAATTAGTTTAGTATTAATTTAGATTTCGTTCCTATTTTGGTCAATAAAAAGGCTCTTAAGACTATCTCTATAGATGTAGTGCCAATTAATTTTATTGCGTTTCATTTTGATGATATGACAAGTAGGAACCTTACAAGTATTACCATTTTTAAATGTGTAATACGTATGTCCTTGATATACTTTGGTCGATAAGTTCTGCATAGTATCTGAAAACTCAAATTCCATACATTCGATAGCGTTTTCTAAATTCCATAGATGAATCCTAATGGCATTTTTACCTGATAGAGCCGAATTGCTGCCTATCTGCATCTGGGAATCATCACTTAAAAACGATAAAGTCGATTCATAATCGAAAGTTTCCAGCGAGCATAGATAGTCGTTAATCAATTGAAACTGATCCTGATTCGGTTCTCCTTTAAATAGCTTGGACCATTTAAAAATATCCAGTGTTTTTTGTGCTATGTATCGCATGTCTTGAGTGTTTAATTCGGTTGTCTTTATTCTTTTTTCTTTAACACATCCTTTTCTTTCATATCGGAATACCTGGTTTCTATTTCTTCTGCAGAAATAACTTCCCAACCACCACCTAGTGCTTTATATATAGTAATAAGGTTTGTTGCACATAATGTTTCACTTATGGCCAATTGATTCTGCGCCAACAAAAGTGTTTGCTCGGCGTTTAGGTAGTCTAAAAAATCATCCAAACCTGCTTCGTAGCGTTGTTTGGCAAATTTTGCAGCTTGTTTACTGGCTTCTGCTGCATCTTTTAGCATGCGTTGTCGCTCTAGCTCATGGGTGTAGTTACTCATGACCGTTTTGATTTCTTCAAGAGCCAGCAATACTGTTTTTTCATATTGGTTTATCAAAGCTAACGTCAATCCGTCTTGCTGGTCTATATTTTTTTTGACCCTACCAAGATTAAAGGCTGCCCAATTTATGGATGGAGCAATTCCCCAAGTAAAGGATTCGTTCTTCCCGAAACTGCTGAAATCAATAGCGGAAAAACCAATGGTACCTCCAAAAGTTATTTTTGGGTACAGCTCGGCAACACTGATATTATAGCGGGCAATTTGCTGAGCCAGTTGGCTTTCTACCCTGAAAATATCAGGTCTTCTTTTAATCAGGTCAACTCCATTGCCGACCAAAATGGATTCGGGTAATGTGGGCAATGGTTGTTCTTTCATCAGACTTTTGTCAAGCTCTCCTGGGATTTTCCCTGTTAGAACACTTAATCTATTGATGATTGCAGTAATGGCTGCCCGTAAGGGTGGAATGGTAGCACGGGTAGTTTCTAATTGCGCCTTGGCGCGGGATACATCTAAGCTGTTGCTTGTGCCTGCGGTGGCCAATCGTTCTGTGAGTTCATATGTTTCTTGCTGACTGGAAAGGTTTTCTTTCGCTATCGCCAATTGATTTTGAATGCCGCGAAGCTCCATATAATTACGTGCTACCTCTGCGAAAATGGAAAGATATATGTTCTGCATTTCTGCTAAAGAGGCTTGTTCGGCCCCTTTTGCACCTTTAATGCGATTCTTTACCCTTCCAAAAAGGTCTATTTCCCAAAAAGCGTCAAAACTACTATTGTACTGGCTAAAGATTGGATTTATACCGGAAGCAAAGATATTCTGCCCCAAACGTTGTCTGGTGAAAGCCCCATTGGCATCAACGGTAGGGAATCTATCGAACTTGGTGCTTTTAAGTCCCGCTCTGGAGGCTTGAAAATTGGCTATCGCAGCATTGATATCAAAATTTTCCTTACGGGCATCGTTTATAAGGGTATCCAGCGTTGCATCATTAAAACCTTCCCACCATTGGGCTATTGGTTCTGTAACGGCAAAGTGTTGTGCAGTGTCATTTTTTACAAGATAGTCCTCTGGTAAATTGTCTAGTGATTTAGAAGAAACCTCAAAACTTCGTTTGGTAATTCCGCAAGAATATATTACCAATCCTGTTATGGATATTAGAATCAGTTTTTTTATGAAATGAATTTTAATACTATGCATCGTTCTCGGAATTAGTAGTTGATAAGGTTTTCTCTTTTTTACCAATTAGGCCAAGTTTCCTGCAGAGCACATAAAATACGGGTGTGAGAAATAGTCCAAACAGGGTGACACCAATCATACCTATGAATACGGCAGTACCAAGTGCATTTCGCATTTCACTTCCGGCACCAGATGCAATGACCAAAGGGACGACTCCTAGAATGAATGCAAAAGAAGTCATTAATATAGGACGCAATCGAAGTTTTGCAGCTTCTTTTGCTGCTTTAGTGAGTTCCATGCCCTCTTCTTCCAGTTGTTTGGCAAATTCTACAATGAGGATGGCATTTTTACTGGCAAGCCCTATGAGCACTACCATCCCGATTTGAGTCAGAATATTATTGTCCATACCCAGTACATCAAGTCCCAGTAACGCCGAGAAAAGTCCCATGGGAACTATGAGGATAATTGAAAAAGGAATGAGCCAGCTCTCAAATTGTCCCGCCAGAAGCAAGAAAATAAATAGGACGGCCAACCCAAAAGCTACTCCGGCAGTGCCTCCCGCTTTTTTTTGTTGATAAGCGATTTCTGTCCATTCATAACTAAAGCCGTCGGGCAAATTCTCTTCTGCCAGGCGTTCCATTGCTGCCAAGGCATCTCCAGAACTTATGCCCGGGGCTCCTTCGCCGTTCAATCCAGTGGCAGGGTACAAATTATAGCGTTGTACTCTGGCGGGCCCCGCGATATTCTTGAATCGTACAACACTCCCTAAAGGCATCATCTCTCCCTGTACATTTCGTACTTTTATTCGTCCTATATCATCGGGTGTAAGCCTATAAGGTGCATCTGCCTGAGCGGTTACTCGATACGTACGGCCTAGATAATTAAAATCGTTCACGTAGGCCGAGCCCATATAAATTTCAAGTGCACGAAAGACTTCCGTTACTGGTACACCTAGTTTTTCTGCCTTGACCCTATCGATATCCAAGAATAATTGTGGTGTTGCGGTATTGAAAACCGAAAAAACATTGGTTAATTCCGGGTCTTGGTTTGCGGCCAGTGCCAACTGTTGCGTAACTCTAGAAAGTTCTTCCAAGCCTCTGTTCTTTCTATCCTGAATCATCATCTTAAAACCACCTCCATTACCGATACCACGAACCGGTGGTGGTACAATAGTTATGATATTTGCTTCTCCACTTTGACCGGTTTTTTGCCGAACTTCGTTGAGCAGGGTTTCATAAACGATGCCCTTTTCGTTGCGTATATCAAAATCTTCCATGGTGGTAAAAATGGCTGCTGCATTAGAGGAAATCGTACTGGTAGCACCATCAAAGCCTGCAAATGCAATGGCATCTTTCATACCGTCTATACTTTTAATCGTTTTGACAGTTTCGTTAACGACCTCTTCTGTTCTTGATAAAGAAGCACCCGGTGGAAGCTGCACTACCGTAATAAAATAGCCCTGATCTTGTGCGGGTATAAAGCCAGTAGGTACGCGACCAAATTCTAACCCCGTCAACAATAACAATCCTATATAGACCAGAAAAACAAGGGCACCTTTACGCACCAGTCCAGAAACTTTGATACCGTAATTGTTGGATAATTTATCCATACCACGATTAAAACCTTCCGTAAACCTATGGGTCAGCTTACCTAAAAATGAGCGTGACTTATTTTTGGAAGAATCGTGTGGCTTTAATAACAATGTAGCCAGCGCAGGGCTCAACGTAAGAGAAACAAAAACCGAAATAATGGTAGCCACGGCTATCGTCAAACCAAACTGTTTGTAAAATTGTCCGGATATGCCTCCCAGGAAAGTTGTAGGTAAAAAGACCGCAACCAGTACAAGGCCTATAGCTATTAAAGCACCACCCACTTCGTCCATCGTTTTTCGGGCGGCTTCTCGTGGTGTCATTCCTTCTGCCAATCGCCGTTCCATATTT
This sequence comes from uncultured Aquimarina sp., assembly GCA_947496355.1. Taxonomy (GTDB): domain Bacteria; phylum Bacteroidota; class Bacteroidia; order Flavobacteriales; family Flavobacteriaceae; genus Aquimarina. The sequence goes on along the minus strand of CANMCO010000015.1, from coordinate 79,450 downwards.
TCAACCACTACGATGGCATCATCTACCACGATTCCAATGGCCAATACGAGACCGAATAATGAAAGATTATTGAGTGAAAATCCAGCTGCCTGCATCACCCCAAATGTGCCGACTAGAGAAACGGGGATTGCTGCAATAGGTATAATAGCAGCTCTCCAAGATTGTAGAAATAAGAGAATAACAATGATGACCAAAATAATAGCCTCAAAAATGGTATCTACTACCGCAGAAATAGACTCTTCAACAAATTCTGTTGGGTTATAGGCAATGGTATATTCAAGTCCTTTGGGAAAGTCTTTGGAAAGCCGCTCCATGGTTTCAATAATATTTTCTGCAGTTTCCACGGCATTAGAACCCGGACGTTGTGAGATGGGCATGGCTACTGCTTTGTCTCCATTCAAAATACCTCGGGTTACATAACTTTCTGAGCCTATTTCAACACGCCCAATATCTTTTAATCGTACAATGCTGCCATCGTTACCGGATTTAATGACAATATTTTCAAACTCTTCACCCGTTTGCAAACGTCCTTGGGTCTGTATGCTCAACTCAAAAGAATTTTGCTCACCGATAGGCGATTGATTAAGCGTGCCACTTGCAATTTGGGCATTTTGCCCCCGCAAGCGCTCCAACACTTCCCCAGCGGTAATCTCTAAGGATGCTATTTTATCAGGGTCTAGCCATATTCGCATTGAGTATGCACTTGCACCGAATATTCGTATATCTCCCACACCTTTTAATCTGGCCAATTCGTCGCGTAGCTGTAGCACCGCATAGTTGCCGATATAGGTTTGGTCAAAGGTTTCATCGGGTGAATACAGGTTGATGACCAATAATAGGTCTGGTGACCGTTTTTGTGTGGTTATACCCAATTGCCTTGCTTGTGTGGGCAGTCTGGATTCTGCCTGTGAAACTCGATTTTGAACCAATACCTGTGCCTGGTCAAGGTTGGTTCCCAACTCAAAAGTCACGTCCAAGCTCATACTGCCATCGCTGGTTGATTGCGACGTCATGTAAATCATTCCTTCTACACCGTTTACCTCTTGCTCAATAGGCGTAGCAACGCTATTAGCAACAGTCTCTGCGCTCGCACCAGGATATGCAGCCCTAACATTTACAGTAGGCGGTGCAACTTCAGGAAACTGTGATATCGGTAGCTGAAAATAGGCAAGTCCCCCTACCAAGACGATGATGATGGAAAGTACGGCTGCCAGAATAGGACGATCTATAAATAAATGACTAAACTTCATATCCTATTTTTTTTCAGATTTGTTGAAAACCAACTTTTCCTCTACCGGTGAGACTTTCATTTCGGCCTGTACTTTTTGGGTATTGTCAAGAAGAATCATTTCTTTTCCTGTCAGTCCACTTTTGATAATTCTATACTTCTTTTCATACAGTTCACCTAATTCTACGGGAACCGCCTTTACTATAGCATCTTTATCTATCACATAGACAAATTTGACGGTTTGATTGGTCGCTACAAGTTTATCGGGTATCAAAATAGCTTCATATTCGGCACTACCTAGCAATCTTGCCCTACCGAACATACCCGGTTCCAGCACATTGTCCGAATTATCAAACACGGCCCGACCCTGAATGGTTCCTGTGTTTCTGCTTATTTCGTTGTCCACAAAATTCATTTTGCCTTTATGGATGAATTCATCTTCGTTTAGCAATCTGACCTCTACAGGATTTGGGGTATCCCTAGACCCACCGCGTTTGCCTTCTCTGTTGAGTTGGGCATATTTGAGAAAATCTGCTTCGCTTCCTTCAAAATAGAAGTAAATAGGATTTATAGAGACAATCGTAGTAAGCAATGTGCCTCCAGAACTGCCGCCATCAACAAGATTTCCTGCATTGACCAAATCTCTGCTTATTCTTCCTGAAATCGGTGCCTCTACCTTACTAAAGCTAAGATTTAGTTTCGCTCTGTCTATGGCTGCCAGGGCAACTTCAGAACGTGCTTGCCCACCAATCATCGCCTGCTTTCTTCTGTCATACTCCTCAATAGAAACCGCACCAGATTCTTTTAGACTTTCTACGCGCTTAAAATTTTCCTGTGCTTGTTTGTACTCTGCAAGTGACTGATTATATGCGGCTCTTGCTTCTTTTAGGGCAATTGTAAAGGGTCGCTGGTCTATGGTGTATAAAATGTCTCCCTTTTTAACCGTTTGTCCATCGGTAAAATGTACTTTTTCTACATATCCGCTAATCCTAGCACGGACTTCAACACGTTGTGGGGCTTCAAAACGCCCTGTGTACTCGTCCCATTGGATTATTTTTTTTGTAATGGGTCGAGAAACTTTCACGGTGAGAAGAGCTGTTTCTTTTTCCGCTTTTTCTCTACATCCTGTAACCAATGCTACTACCAGGAATACAAGTAGTATGGAATATTTTTTAAGTGGTTCGATTTTCATACATCAAATTTTATAGTTGGTAAGGATTTTAGCCTGTTCGTGAAATAAAATGTGGCACTAGCTATAAAAGCAAGAACACAAGCCAGGTATGTTAAGTAAGGTACCTCTAAAAAGGCTATGATTTGGCTTCCATTAAAAGAACCTAGGGCAGAACCGGCATATATTGCCGAAGCGTTCAATGCCAACACTATACTGGAACTTTTTGGGGCAAGATTTACCAAGTGTGCCTGTAAAGGTGGGTGAAAGGCAAAGCCCATAATACCCCAAATAACGAGTATCAGGATTACGGCTATTACAAATCCTACTGAGATGTTCAGCGAAAGCATGGCAAGACCCAGACCTATCAATGCCGTAACAATTACTTTTCGAGGGCCAACTTTATCGGCCAATGAAGAACCTAAAAACGTACCTATAAAAGCAGATACCCCAAAAATTGCCAGATATATAGGAATGTCTGTTGAAGGAATACTCGCGTAGTGATTCAACAAAAGGGCAATGAAGGTAAAGACGGTCATTTGAACAGTCATTTGTAAGACAGTAGTCAGTAGACTGAATGAGACCGCTTTTCTTTTTAAAAGTTCTTTGAAGGCTGAGCTATTGAAAGGTTCGCCATAAATGCCTTTAGGAACTGTAAAGAGCACCAAAAACAAAGAAATCAAGGCGCAAAGCAAGATAAAGCCCAGGGCGTACTGCCACCCCATATGCTCTCCTAAATAAGAACCTACGGGTAGACCGATGGCCGTTCCCAAGCTAAATCCTGCAAATACAAAACCGATTGCTTTTGTCCTGTTCTTCTCATCACTAATCTTAACAGCTACTAAGGATGACGTAGGTGTAAATACGGATGCACCCAAAGCTGCTATCATCTGTCCTACGACTACCAAAGTATAGGTGCTTGCAAGTACACTGGTGCCATAACCGACGACCAAGAAAATCGAAGAAACCACTAACATGGTTTTCTTATCTGTCTTTTGTGCCAGAACAGCAATTACAGGTGAAGCAATAGCATAGGTAAGTGCATAAAATGTTACCAATTGACCTGCTTCGGAAAAAGAGATTCCTAAATCTTCTGAAAGCGGAAATAATATCCCAGGAAAAATAAGTGTTCCAGTACCTATGGCAAAATTGCCTAGCATCAAGATGAATAATATAAGTGTGTTTTTCTTTTTCATTGATAATGGTGGTCTTTTAAATTCCTGTTTCGTTTGTGGACATAAATTCTTTTTCCCGGATATTACCTTCCTCTATATTTGGTGTGATAATAAGACGGACTTTATTTTCGTACTTAAAATAATTAAGGCTCCAACTTAAAAAGGTAGTTAATCGATTTCTTAAACTATTTAGGGCATACAAATGCACAACTACCCATATAAACCAAGCGGGAAAACCAGACAAGTGGACGTTTTTGGGAAGGTCGGCAACGGCTTTATTTTTACCAATGGTAGCTAGGCTGCCTTTATCTTTATACTGAAAACGGCCGTATCTAAAAATTTGTTCTTTCAAGGTTTTTGTCTCTGTATCCTTGGTTATTTTTTCTAACATTTTTGCCAGATAAGCTCCTTGCTGAATAGCGGTTTGCGCAACCCCCGGAAGTCCTTTTTCATAGCGTTCGTCCTGAAACCAGGCAACGTCTCCAATAGCAAATATGTTGGTATAGCCGTTAATCAGACAATGCCCGTCAACTTTGTACAGGTTGTGGGCAGTACTTTCCTCCTTAAGGCCTTCTATCAAAATTCCGGATACTCCTGCACCCCAGATTAACATTCCACAGGGTTCCCTATCATCATTATTTTTATAGCTAATAGTTTTTCCATCAAAATCGGATACCAACGTATGGAAGTGAATTTCCACTCCCATTTTTTTCAGTGTCTTCAAAGCATTATCACTGGCTTTCTCAGTCATTGATTTTAATAGCCTTTCGTTGCCTTCAACAATTTTGATTTTCATCATTTTAAAATTAAGGTCCTTATAATCCTTTGGCAAAATGCATCGGCGTAATTCTGCTATTGCACCGGCAACTTCCACACCAGTAGGGCCGCCACCAACGATTACAAAACTCATGAACCGTTTTTTTTCTTCTTCGGAAGTACTAAATGTGGCTTTCTCCAGATTTTGTAGTACCCTACTCCTTATGGCCACCGCTTGCGGCAACGTTTTAAGGGGGAAGGCATATTTTTCAATATTTCGATTCCCAAAAAAATTGGGTTTGGAACCTGTGGCGATTACGAGGTAGTCATAATATAAGTTCCCCAGTTGGGTCTTTACCTCTTGAACATCGGCATCGATTTGTAGTACTTTTATCGAACGAAAGAATACATCGGAACGTTTATGGAACATACCCCGGGTAGCATCTGCGATGGAAGGGGCTTCCAAGGCGCACGTTGCTACTTGGTAAAGCAAGGGCACGAACGTATGATAGTTGTGCTTATCAAAAAGTACAATCTGAAATTTATCCTTTGGAAGTTTTTTAATTAGGTTAATGCCACCAAAGCCACCACCGATGACTACAATACGCTTTGTATTCGAAGTCACTTCTGGTATGTTAAGCCCATAGTCTTTGTATAATTCCTGGTTGTCCATGTTTCTTTATTTGATGATTATACTGGAAATTTTCTAGGGATTGCCAATATGCGCTCTACTCGCATGTGGTCGGGTTGTTCTAAAATAAACTTGGCACATCGTGCAATATCTTCCGGTTGTAAGGCGCCACCAGAATACACATAATCCCTTTTGTCAGTATCCCAATCATTGTATAATCCAGTATCTACCGTTCCCGCCTCAATGACAGCAATACCGATATTTTTATCCCCGTAACGTGCCAATTCCATCCTGATGCTATCTGTAAAAGCCTCTACAGCAAACTTGCTACCGCTATAGGCGGCAAAAGATGCGGATGGTTTAACACCCGCAAAACTTGACATGTTCAATACAAAACCACTGCCCGTTTTGTAAAAGTGTTTTAGGGCTGCATAGGATAGACGCACCACTGCTTGAAAATTGATTTGAATCATTAAGTCCAACTTGTCGACATCAGCATTTTCAATATCGGTTTCTATCATGATTCCGGCGTTATTGAAAACCATGTCCAATTGTCCAAAGCTTTCTATAGCTTTATCTATCAACTGTTTTGTGGTTTCCTTTTTTGTGATATCCCCAGGATGTATTACCGCGTTCTCTAGTGAGTCTGCCAATTTTTGCAGTTTCGTTTCGTCCAAATCTGTTAAAACGAGTTTAACACCCGCTTCGTTTAATAGTTTGGCCGTGGCAGAACCTATTCCACCGGCTGCACCGGTTATTATCATTACTTTGTCTTTGAGTTCCATATTATTTTAAACTGGTTACAATAGTTAAATTTTTCATCGATACGATATTCTTTAAAGGCATTAGTTTGGCATTGCTAAACTGAGTTGATTGATGCCAAAGCGTTCTTCATCTTTTAAGTATTTCCGCCAACTCTTGATAATTAAGTATCAATACCCGTTTTGCACTTTAATTAAACAACGGGTTGATTAAAATCTTTTTATTGATTACTATATTGGGCTTGCCAATGGAAAAACACTGATATGTGATATTGTCACCTGCTCAGGTTGTTCCAATATAAACAGGACTGTTCTGGCAATATCTTCAGGGTCTAGCGCTCCACCACTATGTACATAGTCCCGTTTTTTTTCATCCCAACTATCGAACAGTCCTGTGTTCACTGTACCTGGCGCAATACAACTGACCCCAATAGTGGCACCATTTGCATTTTTTTGGCTAACGTCTTGTCGTATGCCATCTGTAAAGGCTTCTACCGCAAACTTAGTTCCGCTATAGGCTCCCATGGTGGCAGCTGTTTTGGTACCGGCAATACTTGAGGTATTTAGAAGAAAACCACTGTTTTGAGTAACAAAATGCTTCATGGCCGTATATCCCATACGCACCAAAGCCTCGAAGTTTACGCGTACCATAAGGCACATCTTTTCTATATTGGCTTCTTCTATAGAGGATACTTCCATCAGGCCAGCATTATTAAACAGGATATCTAACTGCTCATAAGTATCTAATGCCAGATTCATGAGCTTTTCAGGCAAATGCGGGTCGGTTATGTCACCGGCCATAAAAATTGCATTGTCAAGTTCATCGGCGAGCTTCTTAAGTTTTTCTTCAGAGCGCCCTGTCAGTACTAGTTTTACTCCCTTTTCGCTAAGAAGTCTTGCAGTAGCTGCACCAATCCCACCGGTAGCTCCGGTAATAATTGCCACTTTATTTATTAATTTCATAATTGTTATTTAAATGATTTTTTGCAGACCCTTTTTACTTTCCTAAACCTACCCATATACTCTTTGTTTGAGTATAGGCCTCAAATGCTTCCCTGCCTTGTTCTCTTCCATAACCTGACATTTTATATCCGCCAAAAGGCATATTGGGATCATACTCGTGCCAGGTATTGAGCCATATTGTTCCTGCTTTTATAAGGTTAGCGGCTCTTATAGCTTTGGCCGTATCTCTGGTCTGAACTCCAGCGGCTAATCCAAAAGGTGTATCGTTTGCGATTTTAATGGCCTCATCAAAATCTTTGAATGGAATCACTGGAACTACTGGGCCAAAAATTTCTTCTCTCACGAAACGCATCTGATTATTTGCGTTAGCAAAAATGGTAGGCGTTACATAGTATCCTTTACCATTGACTGGTACTGGCTCACCACCATAAACCAAATCAGCTTTATCTTGATTTTTAGCGATGTCTATATACTTTAGGACTTTTTCAAACTCTGCTTTTCCGGCCATTGGGCCTAAATCAGAAGTCTCATCCATAGGGTCACCAACCTTCATTTTGCTTGTTGCTTCTATTAATTTTTCCAGAAATTTATGGTAAACTGATTCTTGAACCAGAATTCTTGCACCTGCAACACACACCTCGCCTTTGTTCCAGAAAATTCCCATAGCGGCAATACGGGCAGCCTCATCCAAATCAGCATCTTCAAATATGATATTAGGTGATTTGCCACCGAGTTCCATAGTTAAATGTTTCATTGTATCTGCTGCATCTTTTGCAATACGGATTCCTGTCTCGGCACTACCTGTTATTGCTATTTTGTTGACGTCAGGGTGTTTTACAAAAGTTCCACCCACTGCACCTCCAGGCCCTGTGACCAAATTATATGCACCATTAGGCACACCTGCTTCTTGCATAATCTTTGCAAGCGTAATCGCACTTAAAGGGGTTAATGAAGCTGGCTTATGAATAAAACAGTTTCCGGCTGCTAAGGCGGGTGCTATTTTACTTACGGAAAGAATTAATGGGAAATTATATGGGGAAATTCCTGTAACGATTCCCAAGGGTTCTTGTCTGGTGTAACCCAACAAATTTTCACCTAGCACTCCTTCTGGCTCTTTAACCGAGCCGTCAATTTTAGTAGTCCAACCCGCATAGTAACGAAACATATTTGCGATGTGTGGAACATCAACATGGGTGACATCTCTTTTGAGCTTCCCGGCATCCATACTTTCCCGCATAATAAGCTCATCGGCATATTCGTCTATCTTATCCGCTATTCGCAGTAAAACTTTACTACGTTCTTTTCCGCCCATTTTTCCCCAAGGACCATTATCAAATGCCTCTCTTGCAGCTGTGACTGCTGCGTTTGCATCTTCTTCGGTACCTTTTGCCACGCTTGTAATTACTTCTTCGTTAGCAGGATTTATTGTTTCGAACGTTTCACCTGAGCTACTTTCTCTCCATTCGCCGTTAATAAAGATTTTTCCTGTTTCGATTTTTATATAGGGATTTTCAATTGTTTCTGACATTTTATTTTTATTTAGGATGTTATACTGAAATCTTTATAATAGTTTAATTTCTTCCTTGATATAAAATTTCTATTTTCCAGTTTTTATGATATTTTAGCTTTAGTTGAGCGATGATTTGTTTTAAAATCAATCACTTTTAATACGATTCTTTGCTTCTGATGCAGTTAATACGCTTCCAGAATATTCGCCCATAAGTTCTATAGGTATGGAATCATTCAATTTTCCGAAATAAACAGGTGCAAATCCTGCATCAATAATCAGCTGCGAAGTCGTTTCTTGAGCTTTCTTTTCTGTTGCGGTAAATAGAACAGCTACATTGGGCTCTTCATGACTGCGCTTTTCTATAATACTCGCAGAAAAACTGCTAAAAGCTTTTGCTATGAGCGCCTTTGGTAATTTCTCGTTTAACACTTCAGCCCCCGAAATGTCATCCGGGATGACTCTAGATAGTTTTCCATTGGCATATTCATATGGGTTTGTAGCATCGATGACAACTTTACCCTCAAGCACCCCCATGTTTTTCAAAGCTTCGTCTAGTGTCCAGTAGTTTATGGCCAACAGTAACACTTCTGCGAAGGCTACTGCCTCGGCTACTGTGCCGGCTTTTGAGATGCCTTTTGTTTCGTTAATTAAGTTTTTTAGTTTTTCTGGATTTCTTGAGCTGTAAAAGATTTCATGACCTGCTATTGCCCAATTCTTGCCGAGATTTCCTCCTATGGCCCCTGAACCTATAATTCCTATTTTCATGTTTTTTGTTTTATATGTTTATGGTATCTTTTAATTCTTTCAATCTTTTTTCTATGGTATCGATTGACCACTCTTCTCCATACAGGGAAGTACTTCCCCGTGGTGGTTCAATAAACCGTGCCATTTCAGAATCTCCTACATCGTAAGGCACAAAACCACTATCCTTAATAAGGTCTGCTACGATAGTTTTGGCTTCTTCGGTATTTCCTGAATAGGGCATTATCACCCCTTTCTTTTGGGGATCACTACCTACCCGCCATTGAAAACCAGCGGTCAACGTATTGTAGGCCTTTACTAATCCTTTTGATTTGATTCGTTGAGTATTATGAGAGGTTGCCGTCTGATGATTAGGCAATTGGATCAATCCATTTCTTTCGGTATCCTCATTAAAGCCATATTGATTGGTGGCGTCAATGACTATTTTTTCTGAGATAAATGGATTTATTTCAGAAAGTACTTCATCTATGCCATCCCAAGGGATTGCCAGTAAAATAACCTCTCCAAATGTGGCAGCCTCCTTGATCGAGCCTATTTGAACGTTCTCTCCCATATCTCTATCAAGAAGAGATGCAGGATGTCGCGATCCATACAATATCTGATGACCTGCTTTATCCCATAGTCTTCCTTCTGTGCTGCCTATATTACCTGTTCCTATGATTCCAATTTTCATTTGCTAAGTATTGTTTTTAATTATTTTCTAAAGCGAGCTCTTCTGCAACAGCCTTAATGTTGAGTTTCATCATATCCGGAATTGGGGCTACCGGGATTTGATTGGGATGCAGTTCCTCAAAGGCACTCTCGATATTTGCAACTTGCATATCCGACAGTTTCTTTCCGTTTTTCATCTCTTTCCCAACCAGCGTTCTCAAATCGATAAGCCACTCTTTTTGTTCCTCTACCAACTTTCTTAAATCGTCAGGGGCACCGTGACCAGGATAGGTTATTGGATTTTCTTTCCCATAGTCGGCCAATACTTTATCCAGCTGTTGTAGCCAAGGGGCAGTCCTCTTTTCAAGAACGAAACCGAGGCGATTGTTATCCATTAAATCGCCTACGAATAGTGCATTGAGTTCTTTGGAATAAAACACATTTATATCTATGGCCTCACCAGGACCAAGTTCATCAACCACTAAGTCGATATCGCCAAAAGTGACTATCTCGCCATCTTCAATCAGTCTAGTAGGTAGTGCCAGTTCAGTAGGATATTCGTCTCCATTCACCTCTCTGGCAAAATAGAATTCACCCTCACTATCGGTAACCATTTCTTCTCTGGTCGCTTTGGTTCCCAGAACAGGGGTTCCGGGGTATGCTTCAAGGATTGTAGGCAATCCTCCGACATGGTCGGGATGTGGGTGGGTTATCAATACAGCGTACAACTGCTTTCCTTTTGATTTCAGTTTCTCTACTACTTGTTTTCCTGCACTTTTTGTACGTTGTGCGTCAATTAAAACGATGCCATTCTCATCCTCTATCATGATGCTTTCTACCTGTCCTACACCAGGAATGTTGAATCTGTCGATTTTAAGTGCTAAATCGACACTTTTTTCAGCGGTTGACTCTTTTTTCTGTTTTTGGTTACAGCTTAAAAAGCCAAATGAAATAACGACGAGTGCGTAGAGGGCCAAGGGTCTATTTTTTTTTACAGTTTTTCGTTTCATAATTTATCGATACTTGGTTTTACTTAATTTTTTCCTTGGCAAAAACTCCCTTTGGCTTTTAATCCTATTGGGTTGGGATTTTTCATTTTCTAATCCATTTTCCTAAGAGTTTATTAATCAGGGGAATCATTATAAAAACCATTGCGCTAACAATGGCAAGTGATGTAACCAACATTGATAGAGGCGACTTCATCTCAGGAAATAATAGCCCCAAAGTATTGGTAACAATCAGGATAAGCGGATAAACGATGACCCATATCAGGATAAACATTTTCCACTTTTTTGGGGGAATCGAGTCTGTATGATGATTCTTTTTTTCGTTCATTACTAGCCCTTGAATTAATCGGTATTGACTTTCCAAATACATAGCACGAACCTTACATAATAAATGGTTTGGGGTCGTAGTTCATTACTATCTAAGGAAGCACTACTGTAAATTTGAATAAATTCTTGAAGGTACGCTTGATACTTTTCTAAGGGTTTCAGATACTTTTAACCCGGAATATGCATTAGAAAATCTATTACGTGCTTAAAATGCTGCAAATCAGAACATTTTATTCATTTATCTCAATTCACCATAGCTGTGCTATGCCTCTTTTCCATAAATGTCTGATTTTTTGCCTTTTAAACACTCATCACGAAGTCCTAATACATAATCCAGGTTTTAAAAAAGTGTCAACCCGAAATTGCCTGAAGAGTGATGAAAAAAGATTATAAAGAGGCAGGATAAAAGGAATTAATTGATTTGCTAGCTACTTGAGCGACTGATGCCTAGCTTTTTCAATCTATACTCAAGCGTAGTCGCTTTTACATCTAGTAAAGCAGCAGCACCATCTCTGCCACTTACTCTCCATTTTGTATGATTAAGGATGGCGTAGAGATAGGCCTTTTCGAGCTCCTGGGTACGCAGGTCAATATCCTCAAGGGTAATTTCCTTAAGATTGTCTGCATTGACTATATCCTCGAAACTGTCGGCTTTAAGAGAGGTATCAACGCTCACGGCCTGGAAGCCAGGTCTTAGATTTTCAATCTTGCCCCGATTTTGTATCAAGGTCTGCTCTATAAGGTTTTGCAACTCTCTTACATTACCGGGCCAGGCGTAGGATAACAATACTTTTTTGCTGGCATTTGAAAATCCCTTAAAAGTCGTTCCAATCTTGGTGCAGACCTGCTTTGCTATTTGTTCTGCGATGAGTATTACATCGTTTTCGCGTAAACGCAGTGGCGGCAGTTGCATTGGAAAAATATGTAGGCGGTAGAACAAGTCTGACCTAAAGTTCCCTTTTTCGACCTCTAAGGATAGGTTACGGTTTGTAGCTGCAATGACTCTAAAATCTATTTTTTTAAGACGGTTGCTGCCCAATTGTTCCACCTCTTTTTCTTGAAGCACTCGCAGTAGCTTGGCTTGTAAATCGAGCGACAGTTCACCTATCTCATCAAGAAAGATGGTTCCACCATCGGCGAGTTCAAATTTTCCGACCCGATCCTTGATGGCTCCTGTAAATGCCCCTTTTACGTGGCCAAAAAGCTCGCTCTCCACAGTTTCCCGGGGAATGGCCGCACAATTGACCTTAACGAGCAGCGCATCCTGCCGTGGTGAGTTTTCATGGATGGCCCGTGCAACAAGTTCTTTACCGGTACCGGTTTCGCCTTGTATAAGGACAGTGGTGTCCAGTGATGCTACATCGCTTATCTGTTTAAATACCATCTGCATAATGGCACTTTCACCTATAATCTCTCCAAAGTGATACGTTGCCTGCATCTCTGATTGTAGGTATTTTTTCTCGCTCTGTAGACGTTCATTGAGCAATTGTATCTCGTCATAGGCGAGCTGACGTTCAAGAGACAGCACGAGGGACTGCTCTGCACTCCTCAAAAGAGAAAGTTGTTTTTCTTTAAACGCGTTGGCCTCTTTGCTAAACAATGAAATGCAAATCGTTCTCTCCTTGCCTAAATCAATAGGGTAGTTCAAAAGACTATTTGCACCGAATACTCTTTGAATCGTATTGAGAAATTCATTTTTTCCAACTTTTTTACGCTGATTTTTGTAATCAAATGTTTTGGGTTCGAGGTCAGTCGCTGCAAATGCTTGCTTTAAAGAGTTCTCTCCCATACCTGTCATTTTTGAAAAATGCGCCAGGTCAAAAACTCTATATTCCTCTATCCCCAAACGTTCAAGGCTATAAAATGGTAGTCGTTCACCGGTAGCTTCTTTGGTTTCAAAAAAGTTGAATACAATAAGATTGAAAGGTATATGCCGTTGCAATACCCGCGTTACGCCAGATAACTTTTGCTCCCATAGTTTGGAATCGTTCAACGCGTTGAAAATATCGACCTGCAATGACTTCTCCATTTCACGCTGCTGAATATCCTCATTGGCAATGATATTGCTGAGTGCCACGGCTATCTGGTCGGTAATGGACTTGAACAAGGACTCCTGACCATCAAATGCATTTTCCTCTTTGCTCCAAAAGCAGAGCATACCAATGGTTTTGTCGCCTTCTTTTAAGGGACCGGCAATGATTTGTTTAAAAATGCGGTTTTCCGGGTCTTCGAAAGGGGGATGATGAAGCTGCTCGTAAATCTCCTGCCCATTTATAATCAATGATTCCGATAGATACGTGGTACATTGTCTGATAGGCATCCATTCCATCAATCCATTTGTTGTATGGGTCGTATTTTCCTTGTCTAAGTCGTATTGATTATACACAGTAAGGTCACGTTCTCGGTTGTTTTCAAAATCCAAATGAAAGAGTCCAATCTCATCAAAAGGAAAAACGTTGTGTAATTTACCAAAGATGGCACGTATCAGTTCTGGTCCGGTGGTGATGTTGGCAATGCTCTCAGTCACGGCCAGCAGGTCTTCGGTCTTTTTCTTTTCTGCGATAAGGTCTTCACTGGCCAGTACGTTGCTTATGACTACCGCCAGTTGGTCAGCGATACTGTGGTAAAGTCCGTGATGTAACTCGGTAAGCTGCTGCGGTGCTTCAAAATGAAAAAAAAGCACACCAAAATTGGCCCCTTCTTTTTTAAGCTTTAGAATGACAGAATCTTTTAGCCCAGTGTCACGCATTAGGATAAACCCAGGATAATCGGGATACGCTTCTATCCATTCATCCAGATGATTGTGCTGTAGGTGCGGTTGGTTCAACACTAATGTTATCGGGTCTTTATCAGATACAGGTATTGGTTTATTGAAAATTTCGGGAAACAACGGGTGTTTTCTCCGCTGTTCGGATGCCATGGTGAGCAAATGGGTATAGTGTGTCCCGTCTTCGGAAAGCACGATGCACACCGCATCATCAAACTTAACCAATGGTTTTAGCCGCTGCATGACCACCTGGTAAAGCCCTTCACGGTCACGGATTTGGGTGGCCACCTCACTAATCTCAAGCAGGGTTTCCTTAAACTGTTTTTCTTCGATAAGCTGCTCATTGGCCAGTACATTTCCCAAGGCAATACCTACTTGGTCCGAAATAGATTTGAACGTAGCGATGCTATCATCGGAATACGCATTTTCATTAAAACTCCAAAAACATAACATCCCAATCACTTCACCTCCATTTTTAAGCGGCCCGCCAATCATTAATTTAAACCCGTGTTCTTTGAGATATTCAAAATGAGGGTGTGGATATTTATTTAGCAACTCATCTGGTGTAAGTACATGCGGCCCTTTGTTGGTAGTGAACAAGGATGCCTCCGATATGGGCATCCACCCTGAGAGACCTTCATCATAGAGTGTTTTGGAAAAACCCATATTAAAATTATAGTCAACTACCAGATCACGCTCCTTTTTGGCTGCAAAGTCATAGACAAAGAGACCCGCGTCATCAAAAGGAAAAAATCTTTTCAGGTCTGTCAAAATCAGCCTTATTAAATCAGCCCCACTGGCAATGGTAGAAATGGTATTGCTAATACTTAAAAGGTTTTCTACTTTCTCTTTTTGAAGAAGAACTTCCTCGGAAGCCAATACATTTTTAACCGCTACAGACAACTGGTCGGCAATGGCCTGGAAGAGGGGGAACTGTTCTTTTTTGAAAAAGTCTTTTTCAAGGGAATTAAGACACAAAAAGCCAATGGTTTTTCCTTGGTTTTTTAGTAGACTTATTAAGCAGTCTTGATAACCATAATCCAGTATAAGTTTTGTTTGCTCAAATATGGGGAAGGTTTGTGCCTGCTCGGACAGATTAATCACATAACAGCCTGTTTCACCTGTTGTTAATACCCATTCTAGGAAGGACCCCTCTGACACATCAAGTTCAGCGTAACTCTCTGCATCTTCCGTCATTGCTTCGGTACCTTCTGAATCAAGCGTAAGACCGTATCGAACCGACCAGTCATAAAGCTTTTTTTCAGAATCGTTCAAGACAAAAAGGCCAATATCATAAAAATTGAAGATTGGCTTAATTCGTTCGAAGATAACTTCAAACAACTCTTTTCTATCTTTAATGCTTGCTACGGCTTCACTTATAATGAGCAAAGTTTCCTTAAACTGTTTTTCTTCGATGAGCGCCTCATTGGCCAGTACGTTGCTCACCGCCACGGCCAACTGGTCGGCAATGGCCTGGAAGAGGGGGAAGTCTTTTTCAGAGTAGGTGCCTTCCTTCTTTGAGTCGAATACCAAAAAACCATAGGGTTCATCGGCCATTCGCAGAGGGGTGTGGATAAATTCCTGTAATCCCTCGTCTTCCAATACCTCCAGAAATTCCGAGGGAAAGTCTCTGAACTTTTTATAGTCTTCAACAGTCAATATCTCAGTTGACAATAGCTGGTGTTCAACTAGACTGTTCATTGGTTGCCAATGGTGAAAGTCCTTAAGGCCGGTCAATGCCACCTTGCCAAAAGCTCTTTCCAAAGAGATATCTTTCCATTCGGATTTGTCTTCGTTCACGATAACCACGGCCAAATCATCCATAGGCAGCAACTTTCCTATTTTTTCAACAATAACGTGAAAGAGTTGGTCACGTTGGCTTACGTTCACCAAAGCTTCACTGATACCTAGTAGCTTTTCGGTGAGCTGTTTCTCCTCGAGCAGTTGTTCGTTGGCCAGCACGTTGCTTACCGCTACGGCCAATTGGTCGGCTATGGCCTGGAAGAGTGGGAAGTCTATTTTAGAATAAGTACGGCGTTTTTTAGCGTCTAAAACAAGAAAACCAAAGATGTTATTCCCGGTTTTTAATGGCGTATACATAAATTCTTTGAGTCCCGTTTCTTTCAAAATTTCAACAAAAGCAAAGTCCTCATGCTTAAAATAGTCTTCATCGGTGAGGATGCCTGTTTTATCCATCATCTTTTTGGTAAGCGAGTCCATGGCATGCCATTTGTCATAGCCAAATTTGTTGAGTCGTGTGTTGAAATGTGTGCCCGAGAAGTCGGGTGAAACACTTAAATCTCTCCAAAGTGTTCGGTCTTCATTGAAAATGACGATTGCAACATCGTCAACCGGTATCACTTTGTTTATACGCTCAAAAATAATATCAAAAAGTTCTCTTCTATTTTTAATAGTAGCCACTGCCTCACTGATACCGAGCAGGGTTTCCTTAAACCGCTTCTCTTCGAGCAGTTGTTCGTTGGCTAGCACATTGCTTACCGCCAAAGCTACTTGCTCTGATATTGCCTTGAAAAACGAAAAGTTTTTTTCAGAATAAAAATCTTCTTTTTTAGAACTAAAACACAGCATCCCAAAAGTTTCGCTTCCAGATTTTAGACCTATGCCAATGAGCTGACGTAACCCGTTGTCTAACATTATATTTATTTGTGGGTGCGGCCATTTTTTAGCATCTTTTTTAAGGTCGAACAGATGTGGACCACCCTTTCGTGATACATATTCAATTCCGCTACCCTTATGTTTAAACCTGCCTAGAAGATTGGAATTGATTATTTCAACCTGAGTAGCGTCATGCTGTCCTAAAATATCGATATTGTCCAGTATTTCATAATGCTCATCATTTTTTTGGTCGATGATAAAGAGCCCTGCAGTATCAAATGGAAATACGGGTTTTATAGTCTCGAAAATCACTTTTAGCAGTTCGCTTCGAGACTGGATGTTGGAAGCTGCAGTACTGATTTTCAGTAAGTCTTCAATACGCTTTTGGCGTTTTAATAATTCCTCTTGAGCCAGCACATTGCTTACCGCTACGGCGAGTTGGTCGGCAATGGCTTGAAAAAGAGAAAAGTGCCTTTCAGCATACGTTCCAGATTTTCTTGTATCAAATACCAGTGCACCGAATACTTTGTCGGCCATACGCAAAGGGGTATGGATGAATTCTTTTAGACCGTCCTCTTCCATAATTTGGGTAAACTTTGATGGAAAATCCTTGAACTTCCTGTAGTGCTCGATGGTCATGATTTCCGTAGACGAGAGAAACCTTTCGATGAGACTGTTCATACCTAGCCAGACATCAAACCCTCCTTCAGTTAATTCTTGGGTTATTTTTTTTTGGTTGAGTCCTCTGGAAATGGAAATATCCTTCCACTGTGTTTTATCTTCATTGACAATTACGATAGCCAGGTCATCCATGGGCAGTAACTTGCCTATTTTTTCGACAATGATGTGAAAAAGTTGGTCACGTTGGCTTGCATTTACCAAAGCTTCACTGATACCAAGCAGCTTCTCGGTGAGCCGTTTTTCTTCTTTAAGTTTTTCTATGGCTTCTTGATAGGCGTTTGCGTCTTTCATCCTTACGGTCTATAGATTCTATACAACCTCTAAATTCCTAAAAATTTCGTGAAAATCACGTATTATTTTTAAAATATTTTGTAAACAGCGTTTAAAAGACAACCTAATTATATTTCAATATACTGAAAATCAACTATTTATATTAAAATTTAATTTTGGAACAGGTTTGGACAAGGAAATGGTATGAAAATAAACGAAACCATAATTCCACAATTAAACCTGGAAGATTTTGTGGAGTGCCTTCACGGTAAAAAATATATTCAGCATTCTCTACATTTTCCCTGGGGGCAAAATGGCATGTTTGCTGACTCTCTTAGCCAGTTTAACACTTATTATCAAAGGCTACCTAGAACCTATGTGCAGGACTTTTATAAGATTTTTGCACTTTCCAAAGGTAACTTGGTCAAGTTACATCAAACAAAAAGAGTTAATCTCAATGGTCACTCTTTATATTTATCACGTCCCGGGCAAATTAAAACCTGGCAAGGGGTAAACCAGGTTGATGGCTATATGATTGCGTTTTCTAAGGATTTCCTGTCCCGTATCGTTTTTCCTGATACCTTATACGCACGTTTTCCTTTCTTATCTCCTGTTACAGAGGTCGATTTTGATATTGGGGAACATAATTATCGAGAAGTATTAGACTTGATAAACAAAATTCATAGCGCCTTTAAGCAGAAAAACGAATTAAGTTATGAATTTGTTCAGGTATGGACTCTCGAACTATTGCTGCTTTTGAAAAAAAACTATCCAAAAAAAGAGATAATGCAGTTTCATAAAAATGACCTATCGACCCAGATTTGTCAGCGATTTGCAGAAGTTCTGGAGGAGTATTTTATTGAAGGAAACAACAAGGGAATTGTTGAAGCGCATGGAGTCAGCGATTTTGCTGAGGACCTCAATATGGAACCAGGTCAACTAAATCAACACTTACAAAAAGGTTTTGGCAAGAACGCCAAGGTGCTTATAATGGAAAGATATATTCTAGCCGCTAAATGCAAATTACTACATACCAAAGCTAGTATTTCAGAAATTTGTTATTCCTTAGGCTTTGATAACCCTTCTTATTTCAGTCGTTATTTTAAACGAATTGTGGGGATGTCGCCTCAGGCTTATCGTGATAAATATTGACCTTTTCGGGACTTTATGTAAGAGGTGACTTGAGAACGTATACAATGCTAACAGTTTCAGTTTATCACTTTAGCTTACGTAAAATTACATCAACTTCGCCTTCAGCGCTAGTATGTCTCGCGTTGAATGTCACCTTATCTTTTACATCAAGTTCAAAGAAAACGGTATTGATTTTTTTAAATCCTAAAAAATTTAACCATTGAAGTATATGAGCAACCTGAGGGTTCTCTTGTTCTCTAGAATATCGATTGGATAACAACGATACATCAAAAAAAATAACTGTACATGATTTATCAAGGAATAATCCTTTTGGTTTAGTGTTCAAATCATAAGAAAATGTATGGCCAGGTTGGGTGATAATATCGATAAAGTGTTTCATCCGGTAGGGTATGCCAAAATTCCACACGGGCAGGGCAATCAAATAATCATCAACATCCATAAATCGATGAATACACTTTTCTGCGTGATACCAGGCTTCTTTATCAAAATAGCTATGCCCAGCGCCCTCCGGACCTTGGTCCCATTCTTCTAGCCGATAGCTTTTTATTTCAGGTAACAATGAGTTCCAGATGTCCCAGGTGTCAATTTCAGCCGTGGTGTATTTTTCTTTGTATTTCCTTATAAAGTACTGCGCCAAGGCTATGGATCGCGATTTTTCCTTATTGACTGAAGCCTCAATGTAAAGTAGCTTTCTTCTTTTCATAAAATGCTATTAAAGACCATTCATAAATCCTTATGAAGGTAACGAACAGAACGTTCACAGTGGTGTTACTTTTTGAGGATTGACTTATACTTTTCCTATGGTATGCTTCCATGAAACCTGTGCTGAGCCCTTCGACCTTGCTCAGGACAAGCCTGGTCGAAGTATCGAGTCCATGAGATTCACGACCAGAGGGAGAGCGAAGCGGTAAACCTGTATTGAATGAACTATGTCGAAGTAGCGAGCCTAGGAGATTCACGACTGTAGGAAGCGAGTAGTGATAAACGGCCTGGTTTCTGAAAAATTGATACTAAAACCCTGAAAAGTATTAAATAAATGTAAGCGTCAAATTTCAACTTTGGTATATCAGAGTATAGGGCTCTGTCTTTTAAAATAAATAGTAACAAAACATCAGTGTATGCAAATTTTAGTGATATGGCGGGTCAAACCGGAAGTTGATATAAAAAAGGAACTTTTACCATTGATGGAGGCCGAAGAGCACTATGCCTGGGCCGATTATATGCGCGGTCGTTTAAGACAATTTTTTCTCACGGAAATTCCCGGATTGGTAGTGATGATTTTGGAATACCCCAGTCTGGAAGAAGCAAAAAAATCGTATGACGAATTGCCCATACTCAAAGCAGGGCTAATGGTACCTGAATTTCACGAGTTACGGCCTTTTCAAAGCTGGGAGTACCTGTTTAAAGAAAAGCATAAAATGAAAAATAGGAAGTAAACTATCTCTGGGCAATCCATCGGTTGGAAACTAATTTTTATTTCGAGGCAATCCTCGTAGCATTTAAATCTCGATTATCGAGTAAAACTAATCTAAAATACAACATTATGAAATTGAAAAATCTAAAAGAACAGGTAGTCATTGTTCAGGGTGCTTCTTCCGGTATTGGAAGAATTTCAGCAAAAATGCTTGCTGGCAAAGGGGCCAAGGTCATTGTATCGGCTAGAGGAAAAAACGGCCTTTTGTCTCTAGTGGAAGAAATCAGGAAAGACGGGGGTACGGCAGCATATTTCGTAGCAGATATTTTGGATTTTGAACAGGTGAAAGCATTGGGGAAATTTGCAGAGGAAAAATTTGGTAAAATTGACACCTGGGTATCAACGGCGGGATCTTGGGTGACGGCACGTTTTGAAGATCACACGGTAGAAGAATTTCAGCGTGTCATAGATGTTAACTTAATGGGTATGGCAAAGACCCTATGGGCAGCGATACCTCATCTGAAAGATAATCTGGCCAATGGTGCAGATGGTGCGAGCATTATTCTGGTTTCTTCCATGCTGGGGCAAATGGCCATTCCTTTATCATCTTCATATAATGCCTCAAAATTTGGTATGCAGGGTATGATGAATTCGCTTCGTATTGAATTTATTCAGGAAAATGTCCCCATCAATTTGGTGAACGTTATGCCCCATGGTACAAACACTCCAATCTACAATACTGGGCTAAGTAAAATTGGAAAAGTGCCCAAACCGGCGTTGCCTATCATTCAGCCTGAAGAAGTTGGTAAGCTCATTGTTTATGCCGCAGAGAATCCGTCTAGAGACTTGTGGGGTGCAATTGATGCGTTCATATTAGATAAGGCGTATCAAATAGTGCCAGATTTGGTCGACCGCCTTCTGGCCGTGAACTCCTCAAAGGAGGGACAAAGTGCTGAAAAAGACCGCGCAGCTGATGAACTAAACAATTTGTTTGCCCTTGTAGAGGATTATCGTATACGAGGAGACTACTCATCTGATTCTATCGTTGATGAACCCCTTGTAGCATATCAAACCGGGGAAGGCGACCCTATTGTTCTTAAAAAGCATCTCGATGAACGCATAGAAGGGACTATAGCGTATTTGAAAAGCTTCCTGACCGATTCTGAAGATTCAACAAACGATCAACAGCGAGAATTTACTCTTGACGCTATAAAGGAGATGAAAGTTTTGTCTAAAGTTGAAATGATTTGACAAGGTAAATACTGTTTTCGACGTAGATTTGGAAAAATTCGTTGTGGCTTTTGCCAGGAACAACTCGAGCGTTAATTCAAGGTATAATAAATACCTGATACTTTAAATTAAATAAATATAAAATGAGCAAGTCAATAATTATTATAGGTGCCGGACCCGGTATTGGAATTGAGGTCGCTAGAAAATTTGGTAGTCAAGGCTACGAAGTTGGCCTGATTAGCAGAGATGAAGAGAAACTTACTACGTACAAATCGGAATTAGAATCTGAAGGCATCAAGGTGTTTATTTCTACTGCCGATGCTGGAAAGCGCAAGCAGCTTAAAAAGGCAATTAAAGAACTTGAAAAGCCTTTAGCACCTGTTCACATCTTGCATTATAATGTAGTGAAGTTCAGTCAAAATTCCTTACTGACAGCAAAATATAATACTGTTATTGGTGACCTAAAGGTTGGGGTTTTTAATGCCATAGAAAGTATTAAAAGTATTCTTCCTACACTAAAGGAAAACAAAGGTGCTGTCTTATTGACTGGTGGCGGTTTTGCAGATTATCCAAGCGTTGAATTCGGCACGGTATCATTATCGAAATCTGGAATCAAGCATATTGCACATCAGTTAAATGAGGCACTCAAGGATGATGGGGTCTTCGTGGGGTCACTTCAAATCAATGGTATGGTTAAGACTCCCGAGGAAGATGCTAAGTACAATCCAGCAGCTATTGCAAATGCTTTCTGGGAACTTAGTCAGGAAAGAAATACGGCCAACAAAATGTATTAAAGCAATCCTGGAACACAACTTTAAAAAGTTAAATGAGTCACATTTGAAGATAGATTAAAGCTAACAACGAACCTTAATTTAACTATTCTATTCCGACTGTTTTTTCATTTCTGAAGCCAGGTGAATAGCTTTTCTCAC
Source organism: uncultured Aquimarina sp. (assembly GCA_947496355.1). Classification (GTDB taxonomy): domain Bacteria; phylum Bacteroidota; class Bacteroidia; order Flavobacteriales; family Flavobacteriaceae; genus Aquimarina. Next base: position 57,449 of record CANMCO010000015.1, on the reverse strand, counting down.
TCTATAATACGTGCCGCATCGACAAAGATTTGTAATCGAATTGTTTATGTCTTCATCGGTCGGGTTGGGATTGATATCCAATAAACGAACCGCAGACATTATAAAACCTGATTGACAATACCCGCACTGCGGAACTTGTTCCTCAATCCAGGCTTTTTGCACCACGTGTGGTTTTTCTTCTGTTCCAATTCCTTCAATCGTGGTTATCGATTTTCCTTCAGCATATTTTACGGGAAATGAACAGGATCGTACCACTTCGTTATCAACGTGTATGGAACAGGCCCCACAAAACGACCGACCACAACTAAATTTGGTGCCTTTTAATCCTATCGAGTCCCTTAACACCCAAAGCAATGGTGTGTCAGGATCATCATCTACACTGTAGCTTTTTCCGTTTACCTTGAATTCTATCATTTTCTTGTGTTTTTTAGTTATTTCTGACAACATAATCACTAGCGTATCTCGTATAGATATTATGTTTCTTTAATGGTAAAGTTCTGTATCTCTTGCCACTCGCGGCAAAAATAGCATTGCACAATGCCGGTGCCACTGGTATAGGTCCAGATTCAGCTACCCCGCCAATTTTGGCACCACTATTTACAAAAACTGTTTCTATGTCGATATCAAATTCTGGAAGCCCAAGAATTTTAAAGTCGTGAAAATTGCTTTCTACGGTCCGGCCTTCCTTGAAATTTATCTCTGAAGTCAAAGCGGCGGTCAATCCCCAAACAATACCGCTCTCTATTGAAGCGCTTGCGATACCCGGGTCTAATACAGTTCCGCAATCTACAGCCGTGGTTATTTTATGGATATCGAGAATACCTGCGTCGTCTATTGAGATTTCGATTACCTGAGCGGCAAACGTTTCGAATGAATGCGTTAGTGCTATTCCTAGAAAGTGACCATCTTTGCGCTCGGTATACCATCCAGAGGCCTTGGCAACAGCATCCAAAACACCTCTAGACCTTTCATCTGTGATATAACGTTTGCGAAATGTAATCGGGTCTTCCCCTTTTTTATATGCCAGTTCATCCATGAAGCTCTCCAGGGCAAATACATTCGTACCAAAACCAGTACTTCTCCAAACCGAGCTCGGAGGAGGAATCCTTAACAAGTATGAATGCAGCAACCTATTTTCGAAGTGATAAGGAGTTTCCTTTATTCCTTCTGGATAAGATGGGCCTTCACCTTCAAAAACGTAATCGGCATTCACTACCACCTGAAGAATGGACGGGCTTACCAGTTTGGTATAAATTGCCTCCGGAAGACCCTCATCGTTTAAGGAAGCCTGAAATTCTTGCATGGTCCCGGGACGATAAAAATCATGTTGCATATCATCCTCCCGCGTCCACAGCACTTTGACCGGTAGGCCTACTTCCTTAGAAAGGAAAACCGCTTGATAAATGTAGTCTGCCAACAGTCTTCTTCCGAAACCTCCGCCTAAATAGGTTCTGTTAACAATAATCTTCTCGACAGGTATTCCAAATTCCTTTGCGAGTACAATCTGCGCCATCTCCTGTCCTTGCGTGGGTGCCCACACCTCAATGGTATCGCCTTTGAAATGTGCGGTGGCATTCATAGGTTCCATAGGCGCATGACTTTGCCAGGCACTGTAATATTCAGCTTTGATAGTGTTTTTTGAATCTTTGATTTTGGCTTCGGCATCTCCCTCTTTTACAGACTCAAACCATTTAGTACTACCATTGATGGTGTCCTCATAAATTTTACGCAATGATTCACTGTCCATCCCTGCATTCGGACCTTTGTCATAGCTAATTTCTAAAGTATCCAAACATTTTCTGGCGTTCCAATACGTATCGGCCACTATTGCTACACCTTCTCGTTTGTTATGTTCTGGGGGATTGGAAAATATTGGATTCACTACGGGCATTCTAACCAAGGCCACGAAGCCACTCATTTGCCTCACACCATTTTCTTTGATTTCTCGAATGCTCCCTCCAAAATAGGGGCACATAGCAATGGCGGCATGTAGCATTTTTGGAATTTCTACATCGATACCAAAAACTGCACTACCGTTGACTTTGGCAGGAACATCCACTCGGGGGAGTGATTTGTTACCGGTAAGCTTCCATTCGGAAGGTTTTTTCAATGTTACCTCCTTGGGAGGTTCCAGCTTTATCGCTTCTTCAACAAAATCACCAAAAGGGGCTTTTTTACCATTTTGGTTCACTATATAGCTGTTTTCTGCCCTAAGGGAATCACTATCGACCTGCCACCGTTTTGCAGCTACTTGCTTCAACATTTCCCGAGCCGAGGCAGCAGTATTGCGCAGTATATCGTGAAAGGTCCTTATACTCTCTGCGTTACCTGTAAATTGTAGATTAAATTTTGGGTTTTTGAATGCAGGATCGGTAAGACCGTTCTCAATGATAACCGTATCCCAATTGGCACCAAGTTCATCGGCCAGAATTGCTGGCAAGGTGGTTTGCGCACCTTGTCCCATTTCTGCCTGATGAACGATTAAGGTGACCTTATTATCTGGTGTTATCCTTATAAATGCATTAAGCGATATCTGCTGTGGGTTTTTGTCATCGCTAGCAAAAACATATGAGCCTTGGAGCAAGAGCCCTCCGGTGGCCAACCCCATAGTTTTTATAAAACTTCTTCGTGATACATTATCGATTCTAATTTCTGCCATATCGTTATATTTTAGTCTTCATCTTCCGGAACGTGTGCGCCAGTATTAATCCATTCCTTTAAAGTTTTCATAAACTCTTCGTGTGGAATGGGTATTGGTGCTCTATTCCCGCCTGGATTCCATCCCCACAATACCAGTGGGTCTTCCTCCATGTGCTTTACGAGGTCTTCAGGGGACATATTTCCATTCATTTCCCTGTTTAGCAGACGCTCACCCAACTCGGCATCATTTAGCCCCATCCAGCCCATACTTAATGGCGCAAGATGCCATCTGGACTTGTTGGGGTCATCGGGTTCAGGAGCACCTGGTACTCCAGAGTACTTGTTGTTTGATGCTCCGTGGCAACTAATGCATTTCATACCAATTGCACCCCTATCATCATTACCGCGTTGCACATTGAACAGGTGTTTGTGCATATCATCTCCCTGTCTTGGATAATTATCGCTAGGATGGCAATTGATACACCTTGGGTGTCGTAGCACCTTTGCTACCTCCTTAAACTTTTGTATGGATTTTTCTCTTTCGGTGGTGTCCTTGACAGCGATTGGATAATAACCCGATTCTGAATTATTGGTTTTTCTTACCTTATTGAAGGCGAGTACGGCTACGAAAACCAATACTAGCGGCGTAATTGAATACACTTGTTTTATGATATTTCTGGATTTGAGTAACAACTTCATAAATCTTAGGTTTTAAAACTTGAACTGTAACCTTGCGGAAAACAGCCGGACATTTTCATCTGTTCTGGTTTCTTTTATAAAATCTCCAGAAAACATATTGGCGTAGGCCACGACGCCGGTCAGAAACTGATTAATTACTACAGTGTGGCTCAAAGTCAATTGAGAACCGATATAACGCTCAGTGCTTCCATCTGCCGGATAAAAGAAAATATTCGGGGGGAAGTACAATCCGTCATCCGTCTGTGAACGATAGAGCAAATCCAATTCTGCGTGGAATTGATGGTTTTTTATGGGATAAACATCTACCATTATCGCAGGGTTGATAGTATTTATTCCCGTGATTATAGCTGTTTCCCCAAAGTAATTACCCCTTGGAAACAAGGGGTTGAAAGACTGCAAATCCCGGTCATCTAAATTTTTGTCACCACTTGTGTAGCTAATCTCTCCAGTTACTTTTGGTTTACCCCAAGTGTTTTCAAATTGGTATCCCGTGAACAATGCGGCGCCCCAGGCATTAATAGAGCCATCTATAAAGTTCCCAAATTGATAAGTAGCTTCATAATCCAGACTCCATCCGTTTTTATTTAAGGTATATCGAGCTCCTATACTATGCCTGAGCTCTTTACCGATACCTTGGGCAAAACGGGCCGTTTCCCTATCATATCCAAAATAGAAAGCATCTATCCTGCCTGTTCTGTCCGCACTAAAAAGCGCAAGGTTTACACCCCAAAAGTTTAAATCATTGTTAAACACCTCGTTGTCAATAACATCTTCGCTAACCTGAACCGGATTAGAATAGAATGCGTCAACCTGCCATTGGTTCTTTTGGTAGTTCAGCCGCAGAGCATCAAATACCAATCGGGCATTCAACCCTTCACGAATCTGTAATATCTGGTGGTTGCCAATGTTGAATTCTTGCCTACCGAGCCTAGCAAACCATTTACCGCCGTTAATGTTCCCCTTATACTCGGCAAAGAGCTGTTGTACGTCAAAGATGTCTTCATCCTGAGGAATCGGACCCAACTCTCGTCCATAAGTATCAATATTATATAGTTGAGTGAATACTCTAAAATTTTTGTTTAGATTCAAATCAGAGTGGAGCATAAAACGCTGACGTAGGTAACCGTCATTATTAATTTCAGTATTCCAGCGTTCGTTGTCATCAACGATAAAAAAAGAGCGTACCTCGCCTCCTATAGAGAGGAAGCTTTCTTCTCCCAAGGAGATGTACTTTAAACTTTCCCAAAATGTCTTATCCTCCTTTTCGCTGAGATATTGGTAGTCTTCTGTGAAACGATAAAACCTTATAGGGGATTGTTGGGAATATCCAGTGTGTATTCCGAAAACAGAAACAAGTATTATCAGAAAGGTTTTTTTCATTTTCATATTGGTTCTATACATTGTTTCCGGTGTGATTCATAAATGAGATGCGCACAACGATGAATGTCCATTTAGTTGTTTAGGCCCTTTTTAGATGCTCTTGATAGTGTTTCATTTCTTGAATGTCATCAAAGAAGGGTTTGACTTCCTTGAAGAACTCCATAAACCCAGGCTCTTTTCTAAAACCCTGTTCGTGACCAGTTACGGAATCCCACATGATTTGAACAATGAAATTTTCGGGTTCTTCTATCCCTTGGATTACATTGTACGCCAAACAGTGTTCGGAACTGTCAAGATATTTACTTGCTGCGGTATAGGCTTTTACGAAATCCTCACTTTTTTCTTTAGCTACTTTATATCTTATTATTTCCGTTACCATAGATTCGTATGTTACATTATTTAGCCAAAAATTTAATGTGTTTCTGAATTTCTTATACTGAGTAATAAAAATAAACTGAATCCAAGCCAATCCCTTGATACTTTTCAGGAGTTCAATGGCACTTTTAAAACCGACAATCTATAAGGTAAAGAGGTTATCTTTTGCCCTTTAAATGGAAGAGAGTATCATGAGCGATAGGAAAGTTATTAAATGGAAGATTAAATAACTCAAATATTTTTCCGTCTATGCAAAGAAACAGAATAGGTCATTTTAAATTTATTTTTGTCGAGATTTGATGTAGCTGGCACCTAAGGTTTCATTATAATTAAAGCACTGTTGAAGTATGATGAGAAGTAATTATTGAATATTAAAAAGTTTCGCTTAAGAACTTCGATAGTTGGTGCTTTACGCTACAATTAAATCATTGGCTTTATCCAAAACCTCATTGTTAAAGCTTTTAAGATATATTTCAGTTGTTTTCAAAGAATGATGTCCAAGTCCTTCGCTGATTACCTCAGTGGGAATCCCATATTCTTAGCGATTGTAGCCCAATAATGCCGAATATAATAGGAAGTTAGCGGTACTTTAAGTTGGGCATCCTTTGCAATAATCTTACAAAGTTTATTCACCAACCTACGGTCAGAACGATACTTTTTGAAATACTCCACAGAGCCGTCATACCCGATGGAAAAAATAAAATCATCATTTTCAATTCATCACTTATCTTGATTTTTGTCGGATATTATTACCTTTAAATTTAAGAAAAAGTAATAACAAAGAATCTTTGGTACATCTCACTTCTAGACACCTCTATTTAAGAACGGATAGAACACATTAGATACATATGGCAAACACTGAACATTTAGAAAATCTAAAAAAAGGCAAGAAATATTGGAATAATTGGATTTCTGAAAAATGGCGAAATCAAAATTTAAATTATTGGATAGATCGTGGTATTTCGAATTATCTTCCGGCAACAAGAGCGGATTTGAGTAACACAGATTTAACTGGATTTCATGATTTAACTGGTTATGATTTTTATAAAGTCAACTTTAAAAATTCTAATTTAAAAGGTGTGAATTTTAAAGGCTGTAAATTCAGAAAATCCGACTTATCTAATTGTAATTTACAGAATACAACTTTTGATCATTCTGATCTTGAATATGCTTTCCTGCTTAATAGCGATTTAGGGAATTCCTCGTTTCAATATTGTCAAATGGAAGGAGTAAATTTAAGTGCTACAAACCTATATAAAACAAACTTTTGTGGTTCTAAACTTCTTAAATCTTGGCTGAACTGGGCTAGAATGATAGAAACTAATTTTAAGTTATGTGATTTGTCTTTTTCAAGAATCTATGGAGCTTCAATATGGTCGGTTGAACTCGAAGGAGCAAAGCAAAACGATATCATAATAACTAAACCAGATGATTCGATTATTTCAATTGACAATATAGAATTAGCTCAATTTATATATTTGATTCTAAATAATTCAAAAGTTAAAAATGTAATTGATACTCTAACATCAAAAGTTGTATTGATTTTGGGGCGGTTTAAACCAAATAGAAAAAGGGTTTTAGAACAAATTAAGTCAGAATTAAGAACTAGAGGTTTTATACCGATGATATTTGACTTTGAAAAACCGCAATCAAGAGACTATATCGAACCAGTTATAACAATTAGTCAGTTATCAAAATTTATAATAGCAGACTTTACAGAGCCAAAAATTGTTTTGGAAGAAGTTCCAATTATATTAAGCGCTTGTGTTGTACCAATGGTTCCAATAATTAGTAATAAGGAAAGCATCCCAACAACACTTTTGAACAATAGGATAAAATATAATTCCTTAACGGATACAATAGTTTATTCTGACCCCATCAACTATAAGCAAATAACCGATTATATTATAAAAAAAGCAGAAAATAAGCTTATGGAGATAACAAATAAACGTGAAAACGATAGTCTCTAAAAATGGTATATTCATTAAAGAAAGAATTTTCTATCTAAAGATTCTTGAAAAAATTTACCAGGCCTTTTAAATCGATATAGAGGATCTTGAGAAAAACCTAAATGTGAACCAACAAAAACAAATATTTACGGTTTCCCGTAAATATTTAAAAGCTTCTTATTATATTGTGCTTGTTAAAATTTTAAGAAAGATTTAATGAATCGACTTTTTCATCAAGATTTTTTACAGAAAATACTTATATAATGGTTGATTTATATTGAATCAATTGTTATTCAGACCCTGCTTTTGTTGGCTCGCCAAAGTTTTGCAATTGCGGGGTTGTTTCTTTTCCAATTGATCAATAAAAACATTCCTAAAAAACAAAATTGTGCTTTTGATTGAAAATTTACTTGTCTCTTATAGTTCTGCTGAGTCCGTCTAAGTTTAATTTTCTATCGAAAACCACTCTGATTGACGTAAATTTTCTTAAAGCTCAAAATTATTAGTGTTCTTTAATTATAAAAGGCCTAAATCCTTGGTCATAGCGACCAAATGAATTGCATTTTTGGCTTTAAAATTATATTTCAATTTATTTAGCCTCTTTTCTATAGAGCTAATACTATTGGGAGAAATGTGGTTTCTTTTAAAATATTCTCCTATTTGCTCTTGTGTTAATCCATCAGATAGATGCTTCAATAACAAAAGGTCATAATCTTTAAGCTCAAACACATTATTTTTACTAATCGCACTTGCTAATAACGGAGAGGTAAATGTTTTTCCGTTATACACTTCTGTGACCGATTGTATTAACTCATTTAACCCATAACGCCCTTTGCAAACGTATCCGTCAATACCTTGTTCTGCAAAAAATGATTTTACTTTTGCCGGTCTATCTTCCATAGAATATATGATCACTTTAATATCTGGTTGTATAGCCCTTATCGCATCTATAAGTTGTATACCCGAAACCAGATTTCGTTCTCTATGGCTTTCTTTAAAAGAAAGATCCGTGATAAGTAAATCAAAATGATTACCATCTCTACGTGCCCTTCTAAATTTTAAATAGGCATCATCGCAGTATTGCGCTTGCTGTATCTCTTTAACCCCAGTCCTTTCGTGAAGAATATTTGCAATACCATGATTAATACTACCCAGGTCCTCTGTAACTAAAACTTTCTTGAACATAAGCTCACTATTATAATTAATTCGGGAAAAATATTTTGGCCTTAAAGCCCTTTCCTCTTTCAGAATCAAAGATAAATGATCCTCCAATAGTTTTTATACGGTTTTCCGCATTCCGAAGTCCGCTGCTATAAATAATGTCATTTTTAGAGACGCCAACTCCCGTATCTGCATAGCCTATTTCTATACGTCTTTGTACTTTTTTAAACGTAATAGCAACAAGTTCTGCATGACTATGTTTTTTCATATTTACCATTAATTCTTGTATAATACGATGTACAATAATTTTCTTTTCTGGCGTGATCGATTGCCAGTTTATATCATCAATATCTTTTATAATAATCTTGGTCCTGTCAGAACCGTAGCTACTTAACATACCACTTAGTTCTTGTGCATAATCATGACCTATATCAAAATCACTGTTTTCTCTTGATATATCTCGTGTTCTACTATAAATATTTTCTAATTTATCTAATACTTCCTGGTCGTTCCTATTATTTTGTACCTGGGTCATTACATTATACACATCATTGGCCAACTCATCATGTAATTTTTTAGAAATACGCGCTTCGGCATTAAAAACCTCTCTTATTTTTTCTCTTTTATGTCGCTGTTGTAGTAAATAGAAAACCAACCCGGCAGCCAAAAACAAAATAATAGTACCAAAAAGATAAATAATCTCTTGTCTTTCTTTCCTAGCCGTTTCAGCTTTTAAAATTAAATTTTGATTAACAAGGTTTTCATTCTCGTATTTAGTAACCGCATAGATCTCACGGTTACTTTGATTGATTTCGCTTAGTTTAAGATAGGTTTCATTAAACACCTTAGCCTCTTCATCAATATTTTCTTTTAATTGAAAAACAAACCCTAGTGACTCAATAATAGACGTGAGACTCTTTAACTTTAGTGCATTTTGATATGCCGCTTCTGCATTATGCAATGCTTTTTCCCTATTTTCATCAAAATAGTATTTAGCAAGATAAATATTGCTTGCTATAAGTCCTTCTGGGTCATCAATTTCTTCTCTAATTTCTTTTGCACGTAAGAGTAGTTTTTCAGAATTTTCATTTTCTTTGTTTTGAAGCCACTTAATATATCCCAGATTTCCTATAATTCTTGCATACTCCCTTTTATCTTCTTTAAGAATTGAATTAGAAGCTAATTCTGAAAGAATTGCTATTCCCTGCTCATAATTGCCTTTATCAGCTAAAATAAGAGCTTTAGTGTTTTTCTCTATATCATTATTACCCTGAACGGATAATGCTAAAGAATTATATCTTAATGCTTCTTCTATATCTTTTTGTTCAGAATAAGCAACAGATATGCAATGATACAAACCCGAAAGACTCCTTAAATCTGAAGTGTTCTCTACATATCTTAGCCCATCAGTTGCTGTAGTTTTACTGCCTGAATAATCTCCTAACATTGCTTGAATATATGCCATATGCAGTAAACTTCTGCCTGAATTAAGACTGTCTTCAATAATTCTTGAAACTTTAAAAGCTTCATTGTAAAACTTAAAAGCTTCTGCCAGTTCATTATTCCTTTTATGATACCGTCCCAATTTAGAAAATGCTTTTCTAATATAAGCGGTATCCTTATTTTGTTTTGCTAAAGTGTATAACTTATTAGAATACACAATAGCACTATCATACATTTTAACTTTACTAAGCAACATTGTTTTCTGCATCAAACCATTATACACCAACGAATCATTTTGAAACATCTCTGCTCCTTCTAAAAAAAAAGTAACATATTGCAATCGTTCGGAAAGAGAGAGAGAATCCCTTGCTTTACTCAATTTGTAATAATGAGATATACTGTCAAGATCTTGTTGAGATGGATTAGGTTTTACTTGACCAAAAGTTGGTAGAATACTATATAAAAATATTGTCCCAATTAAAATAAAAAAAGGGAAATCGACGCGCCAAAGTTTCATTCCCCAAAATTAATAAATTAAATCTGGTCTGTGCAGTAATATTTGTACTACACAGACCAGATTTAACAATCATACGTTTTTTATGATTTAATTTCCACCTTCATCTCCGTCTGGATCCGATTGTCCATGACCTCCAGTAGTAGCAACTTCTTCGGGAGTGATTTCACTGTTATCGGTTATGCTATCTGCGGTACACGAGGTAAAACTTGCGGTCATACATAGGGCTATCAGTATATAAAATATCGTTTTCATAATTTTTCACTTTTTTTGGATTTTACAAAGGGGTTGCCGTCCGGATATTTTCCAGATATTTTTATTATCAGCAACCATTACATTACAGGGAGTACTCCTTTGATTGTGGAAAGTTGAAATCCGCTACAGTAGTTTTTGGCAACTTTCCTATTGACCATCTTCTACCGTGTTACGGATTTCCGTAAAAACCCGGCTTCTACATTTACTATGTTAGCAATATGAAACCGGAACTAATTGTTAATGTGAATTTATGAAGAGTAAGAACCTTTATTTGCAAACGATTCCAAGGATTCCAAAGATTCCTCATAATTCCTAAAGATTCCGATAATATGAACCATTATGAAACCAAAAACAAGTATTACGTACAGGGATGAGATTCTCGAAAAGTACAAAAGGGAAAAAGGCGGAGATATGAGTAGTTATCTTCTAAAACCGACCAGGAAACAAATTAAAGAAGCCTGCATCTGGCTGTTAAACCGAAGAAATGAAAAGTATGACGAAAGCATTTTAAATCGGTTTTTTAAGTTTAAAGAGGGAGAGAACCGATTGTACGCGATTGAACGCGTAAAGGGTGATAAGTTTAAACCCATCGTTAATTTTCTCACAGGAGAAACAAAATCAACAACGCCAGCAAACCTGGAATTAATTAGTTGGCTAATAGATTTTAAAGAAAGGCCCTTATCAATTTATCTTAGGACCCCTAGTGAAAATGAGAACAAAGTAACCCAAGAGTATAGTTATCAAACCGATCACTCTGGATATCCTATGAAAAAAGCGGAGATAGTCGATATCCCCGAGACCAAAGTTGTTCAAAGAAACGACAAGAGTATTACTATTATTTCTCAGATAAATCCATCTCTTAAGATTACCACTATAGTCTCACTATAATTTGTGATTCTTTAATTGGAAAAAATTAAGAAATTGAAGATTTACGATTCATACACAAAACTATGTACTTGGAATACATATAGGAATTTCAAAAAAACTATGTGCTTGTTGTAGTGTTTATTATGAATAAATTAATATCTTAAATATGGGGCTATACTTTTTTAATGATCACAAAACATATCGTCAATTTGTCCCTATATATGGTCAAATTTTAAGAAGTCACTTCTTTCTTTTTCTTATAATGCACCTTATTTCTCCAATACGAGAGTATTCCTAAAACTGCGATAAAAGCAACAGAGTAAAATACAGTATTAGGAGTAACGACTTTATCCCCACTAGCGTAAGAATGTAATCCTTTTAGATAGAAGTTCACTCCAAAATATGTCATAAGCACACTGTAAATAGCTATTACAGAGGCTAAATTAAACCACCATCTACTTCTTAATCCCGGTACAAGTCTCATATGTATTACAAAGGCATAAACCATAATACTAACTAAGGCCCAGGTTTCTTTTGGGTCCCAGCCCCAATAACGACCCCAACTTTCGTTGGCCCACATACCTCCAAGAAAATTACCAATGGTAAGCATAACTAAACCAATGGTTAATGCCATCTCGTTAATAATAGTTATTTCCTTTATATTAAGATCCATTCGTTTTTTGTTCGAATTGGTGGTTAATATCATTAATAATAAAGAAAGGATACCCAAAATTGCACCAACAAAAAATGGTCCATAGCTACCTACAATTATTGATACATGAATTAGTACCCAATACGAATCTAATACCGGCTGCAAATTCGCAATGGCTGGATCTGTCCAGTTTTCGTGTGCAAAAAACAATATAATTGCCGCCACAAATGTTGTTGCTGCTATAGTAAGATTACTTCTTTTACCAAAGGCCAAACCAATCGCCAATGTCATCCAGGCAACATATATCATGGATTCATAGGCATCACTCCAAGGTGCATGGCCAGAGACGTACCAACGAATTATTAATCCAGCTGTGTGTGCTATAAAAAGAAGGACAACTAAGCCTATTGTCGTATTTACTATACCTATTATAATCTTAGACTCCTTGAATATCCTAAAAATCACGAAAATCATTAACAATAAACCTACGATGCCATAATATCGATACAATGTTCTAAAAATATCATATTTATTAAGCGCTATCTCGGCCTTAATTTTTTTATCACTTGGTAGTACTTCGCTTCCAAATTTTTTCTGAAAACTTTTTATACTTGCCACATATTGATTTGGTTTACTATAATCACCCGTGGCTCGAGCTTCTTGCAACGATTGCCTGTATATTTGAGTAATCTGCCTGGTATATACAGAATCCATACCACTAAACTTGTACTCATTTAATTCTGGTACAGAAACCCATTTATTACTTTCATCTCCGGGTACAGGAAAGATTCTAAGAATCCCCCCTCCTAACGCTTGATTAAGTAAATAAAATTTTTCATGCGTCTTAAGAAAATCTTTTTCAAAACTACTGGGTGTATTTGTACTACTGGCGCGTTCTAGGTAAGGTGTTAACTTATAGGACCCGTCGGGTTCTACTAAATCAATAAGAGACACTCTTCTTTCGGTTTTTGGAACTCCAAGTATTTTTCGGATACTATCGTTTTCTCGTTGTATTTCGATAATAGGAACACTGTACCATATAAATGGATTCTCTACCATAGATACAAAAACCTGATCTGCATTTAAGCCCTCATAAGTCTCCTTTTTACTAAGTTTACGAAGTAATTCTGAAGAAAATGTATTTACAGGCTTCATTCTACCGCGTTCATCCTGGATTACAATGCTTCCAAATTCTGCTGCATGTTCTTTACTTACCGCATTATCTTTTATCACAGAATCTAACTGCGTCTTACTTGGTAAAGTTTGTAAATGCCCAGAATGACCTGGTTGATCTTGTGCAAACGATAACGTTGATATCATCAAGATCAGAAATGCTGTTAGCGCTTTCTTTTTAGACTTTACTTTGTTGAGCATTTTTTCTAAATCCTTAAAACGAGATCCTTTGGTAAAGAGAATTAACATCAATCCAAGATATAATAACATATATCCGGTATATGTAATCAAAGTACCCCAACGATCGTGGTTTACAGACAACACCGTTCCTTTTTCATCCGGATCAAAAGAAGCTTGAAAAAATCGATATCCCTTGTGATCCAAAACATGGTTCATATATATATCGTAAGGTTGTGAATTACCTCCTTCTACAATATCTACCTTACTTTTAAAAGATTTATACACATTCTTAGTACCCGGGTACTTTTCTGCTATAAAATCATTTAATTTCAACGCAAAGGGTAATTCCATTTCTTTAGAGCCATATCCAAAGTACATATCTAATCCGCCAAGAGTAACTTTGGTCATATCACTATTATACCCTTTACCCCCTAACAGTTTAACTTCTTTCGTTTCTCCTTTGGTTGAAACATTAAAAATTAAAGCATCTTGCTGTCCTTTATCCTTTTCTTCAATTGGAACAATATCATACGTACCCTTAATTACCGGATCCGGAATTACAAATTGCATTCCAGCAGTTTGATATAATGAGCGAAGCATTAACGGCTGTAGGCTATCTTTAAAAACCAAACCTTCTTTTTGATCCGCCATCCTTAAATACGAACCTTCAAATGGAGATTCGATAAAATAACTGTCATTTTTATATGTAATATTAATAGCCCCAGGTGTAGCTGCATTAAATGCTATTAATACATTATGTATATTGGATACCTCTCCTTCCTTAAGAAAATGATCATGGCGATCTCCATCTCCAGCTTCAACAATTTTTAAATAATTTTCTCCTCCTTCTGAAGGTACCAACCCCATTTCTGCACCTTGGATATAGTTTTTGTATTCAATTGTAACGGGTTGTTTGTTATAATCAGTATTAATCACAAAATCATTATTGGTCGCTTCAGCCAATTCTAATGCCTCTGAAATGATTCTTCTACGCGGTTCTCCGTTAATTTCACCGTCCAAAAATATCTTCAAATAGGTCTTTTCAGATAGAAAAGTAGCTGTTGTTTCTCCTTCACGAATTGGCATAACGCCTTCATAACTAATATAACGTGTCACAAAAGCGCCCACGATTATTAAAATAAAAGATAAATGCAATAACAATGTCGCCCATTTATCTCGTTTATATAGTTTATATCTAAAAATATTACCACAAAAATTAATGGCAAAAAATACCATTATCGCTTCAAACCACCAGGTATTGTATATCCAGATTCTTGCGGCCGTAGTACCATAAGCATCTTCTAGAAATGTGCCTATTCCCATAGAAACTGCGAAAACGATAAATAAAAGTGCCATTAATCGTGTAGAGAACAAAATGCTTGCTAACTTATCTTGCATAATTATCTTTCTTTTTTAGCTCGGCAAATTTAATGTTTTTAGCACGATAAAATTGTATTATGCGCTTTTGATTTAATGGTTTTAACAGAAGTGTTAATGTTATTGATTTTTTTCTGGCAACTTCCTTATTTTAGCAGAATGATTAGAATAGTAATTCTTGGTGCCGGAAATATTGCGCAACACCTGTACAGTGCTTTTAGAAAACAAAACTCTGTAGCTATTGTGCAATGTTATAATCGAAGAGGTTTATCCTTGCATCCGGATCAAGAAAAAAATACGATTACAGATGATATCAAGCTTTTAAAAGAAGCCGATCTATATATATTGGCAGTAAGTGATGATGCAATAGGAGAAATCTCTGAGAAGCTTCCTTTTGAAAATAGGTTTGTGGTTCATACTTCTGGGAGTGTCCCAATGCAGGCACTAGACAACTCAAATCAAAAAGGAGTGTTCTATCCGCTTCAATCCTTCAGTAAGGATAAAAAGGTAGATTTTAGTACCATTCCAATTTGCATAGAGACCGATCAGGAAAAAAATGTAATGATTTTAGAAAAGCTTGCAACTACATTATCTCAAAAGGTTTATAAGATTTCATCAGAACAACGAAACATTTTACATGTATCTGCCGTGTTTGTAAATAATTTTACTAATTATTTGTTTTCTGTAGGAAATGATATATGCAAAGAAAACAATATCCCTTTTGAAATTTTACACCCTCTATTACTTGAAACTGCTCAAAAAGCTATAGAAATAGACCCTAATAAGGCACAGACAGGTCCAGCAATTCGAAATGATTACGAAACCATAGCGCGACATTTAAAAATTTTATCTAATACATCACACAAGGAAGCTTACAAAGCATTAACTAAGGCAATACAATCTAAATATGGAAAAAAGTTATAAAGAATATCTGCAACATATCACCACTTTTATTTTTGATGTGGATGGCGTACTAACAGATGGTACTGTACTCATAAATACTGATGGAGAGCTCCTAAGAACAATGAATATAAAAGATGGCTATGCGCTCAAAACTGCTACCATGCAGGGGTTTAACGTATGTATAATTTCTGGAGGGAAAAATGAAGGTGTTAGAAAACGATTAGCAGGATTAGGGATAAAAGATATATACCTTGGAGCACACCAAAAAGTACAGCAACTAAATGAATACTTAAATAACCGAAATGTCAAATTAGAAAACGTGCTATACATGGGCGATGACATTCCCGATCTTCCGGTGATGCAAATGATTGGTTTACCTACCTGTCCACAAGATGCTGTTGCAGAAGTTAAAGAGGTTTCAAAATACATTTCTTTTAAAAAAGGAGGAAAAGGATGTGTTAGAGATGTAATAGAACAAGTACTCAAGGTACAAGGAAAGTGGGTTTCTGACTACGATGCCGAGGCATAATTATTTATTAAAAATTCAAAATGAAATTAGTATTCGCAACCAATAATCAGAACAAATTAAAAGAAGTTAAAGCACTTATTCCTTCTCAAATTGAATTGCTGTCGCTTTCAGATATTGGATGTGAAGAAGATATTCCTGAAACCTCCCCTACCATAGAAGGAAACGCAAAGCAAAAAGCAAAGTATATCTGGGAACATTATGGCTACAATTGTTTTGCAGATGATACTGGACTTGAAGTTGAGGCATTAAATGGTGCACCTGGGGTTTTCTCTGCCAGATATGCCGGAACAGCAAAAGATGCCAATGCCAATATGAAAAAACTATTGAACGAATTGGATGGAAAAGAAAATCGAAACGCCCAATTTAAGACTGTAATTGCTTTGGAGATAGAGGGAAAGCTAACCACATTTACAGGAATTTGCAAAGGAAGCATTACCGTGAGTAAGAAAGGAGAAGGTGGTTTTGGTTATGATCCAATTTTTTTACCAGAAGAACATACCGAAACATTTGCCGAGCTTCCGCTTTCTGAAAAGAATAAAATCGGACACCGCGGAAAAGCCATAAGACAGTTGATTGAATATTTTGTATAACTATTCTGTACCTGGAAATGCTAGCATTTCCCCCATACCAACCGTAAATAACCAGTTACCATAGATAGCATGTTCTACAGAAACTAAGGTGGTTGACTTTGTTTTTTGATAGGTATACGCAAACAACAGACCACCTATGAAAGTTAATAACTGTACCAAAAAACTACCCAAAAAAAGATGTGCTAAAGAAAAAAGAATAGCATTTATAAAAACAAATAACCATTTATTGGGAATTAATCCTTCGTAACGTTCATAAAAAAATGTTCTATAAATAATTTCTTGTGGCCATACTGATAAAAAAGTATAAATAAATAAAATCATTACCCATAACTCTGGTCTCTTTATTAAAACAGAAAATAATTTATCTGGAGCCACAAAAAACACGTACAATCCTGTTATTATAACTATAATGGCCAATTTGATAACTGTTTCTTTCCAAAATGGTTTCCAGTATGATTTATCAGGTAATTTCAATTTTAGAAGACCTTCCCTTTTAAGAATAAATAAGATATATATAAACCCTAAAATTGTTGGCATAATTTTAAAAACTACATGATAATCAAGTAAAAAACTTATTGGAAGTAAAATAAAAAGAACGAACAACTCAAACCCTCTATATAAATTAGTCTGCATCACCTTTGTTTTTGACTAATTTCTGGATAAAAAATGAGAACGTCACAATTAAAGTAGTTAAATGAAAAATTTGACAATAAAAAAGCCTCTTGGGGTGAGGCTTAAGAATTTGTAGGCTAATTGTACTTGGGCAAAAAAAGAATAGTTTAGTTCAATATAGTAATCAATATTTTTAGTATTTCTTATGTTTCTTTTTGTACACTACGAATATACCGGGCTATCCATTAGATTATAGAATATTGGTTAGTCAAAAATATCATTTCATCGACAAAAAACAAATAAATCAGTCAAAATGCATTTTTTAATATTGGAAAGCGATAAAATATTTACATTCACAAAAAAAATAAGCCTTGGAAATCCAAGGCTTATGGGGTTTTGGGTGACTTAATTCAGGGGAATTATCTTTGTCATGGGACAAAAAAGTCAAAACAATCAAACAAACAATTCTTCTTTTTCTCTTACTTTTTTTCTTTTACACTTCAAAAATACGGTGAATCATCAATTGTTTAGTAAAATGATGAATTGATTACATAGCTATTATCGATAAAATACCTAAAAACAAGATTAAGTGAATTAATCCAGTCTACTTCATCACAAATAATAGCCTATATTATGTATTTTAATGAATTAAACTGAATACAGACGTTGCATAGATTTTATTAATATCGTAACATTACATTCATAAAATTTCTAATTCAACGCATGGAAAGTCAAAACATCACTCCTACTGACCCCCAAAACGAAGATATTATTGAAAATAGAGAATTAAACATCTGGGAAGCACTAGTACCTGTAGTAATATTAGTGGCGATGTTATTCTATAATGTATATATGTTTGGTGATGACGCATTAAGCGGAAGTAATCAGTTCATCTTACTTCTTGGTGCTGCCGTTGCCGCAATTGTAGGTTTCTTTAATAAGGTATCCTATAAACAAATGATGGAAGAAGTTGCCCGCAATGTAAAATCAACAACAGGAGCACTTCTTATCTTACTAATGGTAGGATCTCTGGCTGGAACATGGCTAATTAGCGGGATCATTCCTACTATGATATATTATGGATTACAAATCTTAAATCCAACTATTTTCCTGGCCGCTTGTGTAATTATCTGTGCAATCATATCTATTGCTACCGGTAGTTCTTGGACCACATCGGCAACAGTAGGTATTGCATTAATAGGAATTGGTGATACTTTAGGCATCTCATTAGGAATGACAGCAGGAGCAGTAATCTCAGGCGCCTATTTTGGAGATAAAATGTCTCCTCTATCTGATACTACAAATCTTGCACCTGCTATGGCAGGAGGAGAATTGTTTTCCCATATAAAATATATGACATATACTACAGTACCTACTGTTATAATTACACTTATTGTTTTTATCATTATAGGTTTTTCTATAGATACTACCGGTACTCCAGAAATCGATGGTCAATTAAAAGCCATTAAAAGTGCGTTCAACATTTCACCTTGGTTATTTATTGTGCCCATCATGGTAATTGGATTAATCATTAAAAAAACCCCTCCCCTTATAGCTTTATTAGCTGGAACACTACTAGGTGCGATTGCCGCAATTATTGCACAACCCGATATTGTCATGAAAATAGCCGGAAGTACAGAGCTTACTTTTAACTCTGCATATATGGGAGTTATGAATGCTATGACTGTTGATACTGCAGTAGAGACTACCAGTGAAGAATTAAACGATTTATTCACCTCTGGAGGAATGTATGGAATGTTAGGCACGATTTGGTTAATTGTTTGCGCAATGGTTTTTGGTGGCGTTATGGATGCAATTGGTGCTCTTGCAAGAATTAGTAAGGCATTATTAAGTTTGTTTGATACTGTATTTGGTCTTTTTGCAAGTACTGCATTAAGCTGCATAGTTCTTAATGCAACTGCCTCTGATCAATATCTGGCTATCGTTGTACCTGGTAGAATGTATGCAAAAGCTTTTAAAGACAAAGGATTGGCACCGGAAAACTTAAGTAGAACGCTTGAAGACACAGGAACGGTTACTTCGGTATTAATACCTTATAATACATGTGGAGCCTATCAAAGTGGTGTATTGGGTGTTCCTGTAGCAGAATATGCTTTATTTGCAATATTTAATTGGTTAAGTCCCATTATGACTTTAATCTTTGCCGCATTCAAAATAAAAATAAAGCAACTAGTGAAAAGCTAGTCGCTTCAAAACAAAAAAGAGGCTGTCTAAAAAATATTTTTTAGACAGCCTCTTTTTTGTGCTTTATTCATTAATAATAGGTATTGGTTTTTTATCATTTCCTATAGCCACAAACTTAAATAGCCCAGTTACCGCTAATTCACGCTCATAACTATACATGTCCTCTTTATAAATTTCAACATTTACAACGCAACTGGTTCTACCAACTTCAGAAACTTTAGCGACTAACTCAATAATAGTTCCTTCTGGGATAGGTTTTTCAAAATCAACTTTATCTGAAGATATGGTAACCACTTTTTTTCTACTAAAACGAGTTGCACAAATAAATGATACCTCATCCATTAATTGTAATGCAGTACCACCAAATAAAGTCTCATAATGATTTGTGGTATTAGGAAACACAGCTTTAAAAATTCTGGTTTCAGATTTTTTAATCAAGTCATCTATATTGTTCATACAATTGTGATATAGTTTTTTCTTATTGATATATCCATCAAAGGTAAATCTTATCCTATTATCTTTGTATTATATTAAAAAAAATCGAATGAATATTTTAGATAGTTTACGTTGGCGATATGCCACCAAAAAATTTGATAATAAAAGAATTCTTCCTCAGGAAAAAATAGATACACTTACTGAAGCGTTTAATCTTACAGCCACATCCTATGGTCTTCAACCCCTTAAATTAGTTGTAATTAGTGACAAATCACTTCAAAAAGAACTTACAATACATTCATGGAATCAGGAACAAGTGGCGGATGCTTCTCATGTATTAGTATTTTGTATTGAAAACGTCGTTGGCGAAGATTATATCGTTAAACATTTTGATAATGTGAAGTCCACGAGAAATACTCCAGAAGAAATATTAAAACCATTTAAACAGCAACTTGTAGAGTCATTCAAAGATAAACCCATCGAAGAAATCTCAAATTGGGCCTCAAAACAGGCGTATCTAGCAATGGGCAACTTACTAACTGTTTGCGCTTTAGAAGAAATTGATGCTTGCCCAATGGAAGGTTTTATTCCTGAAAAATATGATGAGATTCTGAAACTTAACGAGATGGATCTTAAATCGGTCCTAGTATTACCTGTAGGTTATAGGGCAAAAGATGATATGTTTTCAGAATTTAAAAAAGTTAGACGCTCTATTGATGATACCGTAATCCATATTTAGATTTTATAGAATACATTCTAATTACCTTTATTTAATGGGATGTAAAAAAATATAAAATAGCAACTCAAATATCAAAACTCTTTTCGGTACTTTTGCGGAAAGAGTTTTTAATTTAATAATAGTGCTATGCCAGGATTTGAGTTATTTGGTGCAGAAGAAAAGAAAGAAGTTCAAGACGTTTTGGACAATGGAGTTTTAATGAGATACGGTTTTGATCCTATAAGAAATGGTCATTACAAGGCATTAGAACTTGAAAAGGATCTGGCAAATAGAATGCAAACCAAATATGCTCAAGTTGTATCTAGTGGTACAGCAGCTTTGACAGTTGCATTAGCCAGCGCAGGTATAGGATCGGGTGATGAAGTAATAATGCCAACATTTACGTTTGTTGCAAGTTTTGAAGCAATTCTTTCTGTTGGTGCAACACCTGTATTATGTGATATTGATGATACACTAACATTAGCACCAAAAGCAGTACAAGCTGCTATTACTTCAAAAACTAAAGCCATAATGCCTGTACACATGTGTGGATCTATGGCTGATCTAAAAGCATTAAGAGCAATTTGTGACACACATAATCTGATTTTATTAGAGGATGCCTGTCAAGCCATTGGTGGAACTTATGATGGCAAACCTTTAGGTAGTTATGGTGATTTAGGCTGTTTTTCTTTTGATTATGTAAAAACAGTAACCTGTGGTGAAGGAGGAGGATTAATAACCAATTCTGAAGAATTTGCCGATAGAGCACATAAATATCAAGATCACGGTCATGATCATGTTGGTAATGATCGCGGAGCAGAGACACATCCCTTTTTAGGATATAACTATAGATTATCAGAATTAAATGCTGCTGTAGGTATAGCACAACTTAGGAAATTAGATAATACAATAGCCATTCAGGAAAAAAATTACACCATTTTACGTGATGCATTATCAACAATTCCAGAAGTAACTTTTAGACGTGTACCAGAAACGGGAGTAGAGAGTTATGCGTTTCTAAATATATTTTTACCAAATGAAAATGTAGCACGAAAAGCACACAAAGCTCTTGGAAAAAATGGTGTAGATGCTTGTTTTTATTGGTTTGACAATAATTGGCACTATTATAAAAAATGGGAGCATCTTTTGGAACAAAAGTCCTTAGGAAAACTTTCTAAAGAATTACAATCTGGACTCCAAAAAAACAATACATCTTTTGAATCCAGTGATTTATGGATGGGCCGCACAGTTTCCTGTTTAATAAAACTAGGTTGGACAGAAGCCGAAGTAAACGAAAGGGCCTCAAAAATGATCGAAGCAATTAAAAGGGTTGTCTAGAGAATGAATTGTTAGTACTCTACATAATCCACAATTTCTAAACCATACCCAATCATACCTACACGTTTTTGTTGAATTGTATTAGATACTAACCTTAGTTTATGAATATTAAGGTCATGTAATATCTGGGCTCCAATACCAAAATCTTTTGTATCCATTATGATTTTTGGTGCCTTAACTACATCTTCTCCATTTTGGATCTCTTTTAAGGCACTTAAACGCCCTAAAAGATTAAGAGATTGACTTTCTTGGTTTATAAAAATTATTGCTCCTTTACCTTCGGTATTGATTCTTTTAAACATTGCATCCAAACGCTTATCTGCATTATTAGTCAAGGTACCAAGGATATCATTATTAAACAAAGTAGAATTAACTCTGGTAAGAACTGGTTCTTTATCGCTCCAGGTTCCTAAGGTTAAGGCGATATGAATTTGATTATTTGTTGTTTGTTTATAGGCTCTAAGTCTATATTTACCAAAACG
The DNA here is from genome assembly GCA_947496355.1 of uncultured Aquimarina sp. GTDB lineage: Bacteria > Bacteroidota > Bacteroidia > Flavobacteriales > Flavobacteriaceae > Aquimarina. Next base: position 34,972 of record CANMCO010000015.1, on the reverse strand, counting down.
CGTAACAATGTCAAAGTCTTCTTTTTTCTCAATAAGAGAATCATGTTGCATGCGATACGCAACAAGATCTTCTATAGAAACTAACTTAAGATCGAACTTTTTGGCCACTTCTACCAGTTGTGGTAGGCGTGCCATGGTGCCGTCCTCATTCATTATTTCAACAATAACCCCTGCTGGTTGTAGTCCTGCCAATCGCGCAAAATCTATCGCAGCTTCAGTATGACCTGTTCTTCTTAATACTCCTCCTTCTTTAGCCTTTAAAGGAAAAATATGTCCGGGACGTGCTAATTCATGTGATTTGGTGTCAGCATTTGTTAACGCTAAAACGGTCTCCGCTCTATCACTTGCAGAAATACCAGTAGTAACCCCTTTACCTTTTAAGTCAACAGAGACAGTAAAAGCCGTTTCCATAGGGTCAGTATTATTACCAACCATCATATTCAATTTGAGGTCTTCGCAACGGTGTTCTGTTAACGGGGTACATATAAGTCCTCGACCATGAGTCGCCATGAAGTTGATCATCTCGGGAGTTACTTTCTCTGCAGAGGCAACAAAATCACCTTCATTTTCACGATCTTCATCATCTACAACAATAATTACCTTTCCCTGACGAATATCTTCAATTGCTTCTTGAATAGTATTCAATTTAATTATTTTTTTGGTATCGGCAATTTGTGACATAGTAATACGCTTAAAAGTTACGTGCAAAGATATTTAAAAAGAAGTCTATTTTTTAAATTTGGCTGATCGTTTTGCAAAGAAATCCTTAATTGGCTGGATAAAGTTATCGAAACTGAAGATTCCTCGATCTGTTGTGGCCCTTCGAGTCAAAAATATACTTAATGGAAATATAATAAAGGTAGAAAGCCATGAGCCTACATAAGGAGGAATACCACCTTCTTCTGCACTATTTTTTGCAAAAATACCTATAAAATGATAGGTTAAAAATAGTACCACACCTATAACTATTGGCAACCCTAAACCTCCTTTACGGATAATTGCTCCAAGTGGTGCTCCCACAAAAAATAATAAGATACAAGATATTCCTAACGCATACTTATCATGCAATGACATCTCATATTTATTCAAAGCTCTTTTTTTTATGGTTAAGTTTCTCTGGGTTGATGATATCTTTCTAATAATTCCATCAGAATTGGAAAGTGCCAATTTATAAATTTGTAATTTTTGTGCTACGCCAAAATTATCCTTAAGATCTAAAGTATCATTAGTAACAACCTGTAAAGTATCAATTTTCATGTTTTTATTTAGTCCTTTTAACCCATTTCTTCTATCTACATCATTTTTTACAGACTTTATATCTTTATTAACACTAAAGGATAATGTATCTATTTCATCTTTTAGCGCATTAACATTAAGCATATTATATCCCTTTTTATGAATCTGTTCATCCATATCCACATTACCTAGAGAGGACAAGTCTATGTTAAGGATATATTTTTCAAAATGAGTTTTGGCAAAAGGTAATTTTTTTCTTCTCTGCGGAGATCGTTGTTGAATTTCATCATAATAGTTACCATCATTCAATACTAAAGTAACTAAATCCGAGTTGACACTACCCTTCAGTTCACCGTCAACAGCTTTTATAACTGTAAAGTTTCCAGGTCTTGCCGCCTTTTTATGTATAATTATGTCTCTTAGAAACCGGTCATTATCTCCATATTTTTCGGCAACTTTAATATTTATGTCTCCCAAATCATTAAATTGGTTAGGAGTTATTACCATTGCTGGTTTGACTTTGACTATGTTCTTTCTGAGGTTAATAAATCTTTTCTCTGAAGCCGGAATTACTGTATTAGAAAAAAGAAAAGCACCTATTCCTACAAAGAAAATAAAAACAGATAATGTTCTCATTGCCCTTTTTAATGATATACCCGATGATTTCATAGCAGCAAACTCATAGTTTTCTGCAAAATTTCCAAAAATCATAATAGAAGTCAGCAAAATAGTAAGTGGCAATACCATAGGTATTAATCTAGGTGTTGCAAATGTCAAAAATTTTAAGATTACTGAAAAATCAAGATCTTTTCCGGCTAATTCTGATATAAACAACCATATAGTCTGCAACAACAGAATAAACATAATAATTATAAAGAGTGGAAAAAATGTCTTTAAAAAGGTAGTTAAAATATATCTATCAAGAATCTTCACTTATTTTTGATTTGCTAATTACTTACTTATAAAAGTAACTTAAAAAAAACTAATGGACGCATATCTTTTTTACGTCCACTCGTGCAATTGTTTAAACATCTTTCTTCTGAAAAAACTAATCTAAACGATTAATATAGTAGTTTTCATATTTTGATTCTTCAAAAACAAACAAAGTCTCTGAGAGCGGCTGATTGGTTTTAAAACTGTTTACAGTAATGGTAATATTGGTACCATTATTTTGTTTCTCAATCATCTTATATATGTGCTTAGTTTGTTTATCAATACCAAGTAATATCTCTTTAAGATCACTTTTAGAATCGATCGGAGTTAGCTTTACATATTGAATCTTTCTACCTTTAACATCCTGAACAATATCCATTTTATAAGAATATCCTTCTTCATAAAAAGTAAGCATTTTTGAAGGAGTAATGCTATTATCATCTTCTTCGTCTTGTGAAGATATATTAATCTCTTCATCCTCTGGAATAATAACATGTAGTTTTTTTCCATCATACATTTGCTTAGTTCCCATTAAGTTAAGAAGGTACTTATTTCCTTTTAATGTAACATCACCTCTTGTCTCCTGAGAAACATTTTCTGCGGGGTTATTAAGGGTGTATTTGAATCCAATTACAATATTATCATAGCTTTTTACCTTTTTAGAAACTTCATCCAAAAGTTCCTTAGCGGTTTGAGCTTGTATTGCGGTAATTCCAAATAAAAATACTAGAAGTATTATTTTTTTTATCATTTTATCTTATTTCTTCTTTTATTACTAATTATACTTTAAAACAATATCCAATACCTATTCACTATCCAATAGATGTTGAAGGGCAATTAAATCTGTAACCAAAACTTGTCTGGCTTTACTACCTTCAAAAGGGCCTACAATCCCGGCTGCTTCTAATTGGTCAATTAATCTACCAGCCCGATTATAACCCAGTTTCAATTTTCTCTGTAATAAAGATGCCGAACCTTGCTGTGCTGTTACAATAACTTCGGCTGCTTCCTTAAAGAGTTTATCTCGATCGCTTTTATCTATATCAAGACCTGTGCCATTTTCTTCACCAACATACTCTGGTAAATGATATGCATCAGGATATGCTTTTTGACTTCCTATATATTCAGTAATTCTTTCTACTTCGGGTGTATCTACAAATGCACATTGTATTCTTACTAAATCGTTTCCTTGTGTATATAGCATATCCCCTCTACCAATTAACTGATCAGCTCCACCTGTATCTAAAATTGTACGCGAATCTATCTTAGAAGTAACCCTAAATGCAATTCTGGCAGGGAAATTGGCTTTAATCATACCAGTAATCACATTAACAGATGGTCTTTGAGTGGCAATAATTAAGTGTATCCCAATTGCCCTAGCTAATTGAGCTAATCTTGCTATGGGTGTTTCTACCTCTTTACCTGCAGTCATAATAAGATCTGCAAACTCATCAACTACAAGCACTATATATGGTAAAAATCTGTGTCCGTTTTCAGGGTTTAATTTTCTAGCTTTAAATTTAACATTATACTCTTTTATGTTTCTAACCATTGCACTTTTTAGCAGGTCATAGCGTGCATCCATCTCTATACATAGGGAGTTAAGCGTATTAATCACTTTGGTGTTATCTGTAATTATAGCTTCTTCTGTATCAGGTAATTTTGCTAAATAATGGCGTTCTATCTTATTAAATAAAGTAAGTTCTACCTTTTTGGGGTCTACCAAAACAAATTTCACTTCTGCAGGATGTTTTTTGTAAAGCAATGATGTTAATATTGCATTAAGACCAACAGATTTACCTTGACCAGTTGCTCCAGCCATAAGAAGGTGTGGCATTTTTGCCAAATCAACCACGAACGTTTCATTAGAAATGGTTTTACCAAGTGATAGCGGTAATTCCATTTCGGCATTCTGAAATTTTGACGAAGAAATTGCAGATCTCATTGATACGATAGTCGCATTTTTATTAGGTACTTCTATACCAATAGTTCCCTTACCCGGTATTGGTGCTATAATACGAATTCCAAGTGCTGCCAAAGACAATGCAATATCATCCTCAAGATTTTTAATCTTAGAAATACGAATTCCCGCTTCGGGTACAATTTCATATAGTGTCACGGTAGGCCCAACAGTGGCCTTGATTTGAGCTATCTCAATCTTGTAATTCTTAAGTGTTTCAACAATACGATTTTTATTTTCTTCAAGCTCTCCCTGATCGATAGTAATTCCTCCTGCTTGTGTGGTATAATCTTTTAGAAGGTTAATCGCAGGAAATTTATAATTACCTAATTCTAACTTAGGATCAAATTCGCCAAAATCTTTGACCAATTTGGTACTTAAATTCTTAACCACTTCTTCTTCTACATTGGCCTCAACCTCCATAGCTATATCTTCAGGGTTATCTTCAGATTTTATGATTAATTTTTCAGGGACTTTTTCCTCTCGATTTTTAGGGTTTCCATAAAAATCATTAATCGTAGGATTTAAAGTAATCTCATTACTATTTGAGACAACGTTCTCTTTCTCTAGTTTCTTCTTCTCTACTTCTTTTTTCCCAAAATCTTTAGATTTAGCAATTATAGCATCTATTTTCTCTTTAATACTAGATCCCGTATCTTCAGAAACTGGAGTGTTAGTAGTATGCCCATTAGTTTTTGGCTGTGAAGCAGGTTCAAAATCCTTTGCAATTACTTGTTGGGTCTTTTTCAAAGAATCACTCAACTTTTCTGGAGTATACCTTAATCGTATTACAATATATATAATAGCAAAGAAAGCCAGTATCAAAACAGTACCTATAAATCCAACATAATCCTGTAAAAAGTCATTACTTTCATATCCAACTACCCCGGCCAACAGTCCACCTTCACTTTCTACAAACCCAAGAACAACAGATACCCATATCATAACCAAACTACCCCAAAACCAAAACCCTGCTAAGCGTTTTTTATTTAAATCAAAAAATAAATAAACACCACTTAAAGATGTTAAAACTGGTAACACTAAAGCGGACACTCCAAATCCTTTAAAAATAAAGAAGTGACTTACTGTAGCTCCAAATTTGCTTAGCCAGTTTTTGGGTGAAGAAGCTCTATTATAAAACTGTGATATCTCACTTTGATCAATTTTCCAATTAAAGAAAAATGATATAAAAGCAAAGAATAACCCTATCCCCAAAAAGAATAAAAAACTACCCAAAACAACTTTTTGTTGTCTTGATAAGCTTAATTTTTCTTTTAATGAGGTTTTAGGTTTTTTTGTTGTTTTCCTTTTTGTATTTACCTTTCTCTTGACCATTCTTTGGATGTCTTATCGCAAAAATACGAATATCTATAATGGAACGTAAAAATGCCTGAAAAATTTTCTAAATGAAATAAGGAATATAAATTACGAAACCAATAATCATAGCTGTAATTGCAGCAATAAAAACTGCTCCGGCAGCTACGTCTTTAATAAAACCTATTTTATCATGAAAATCAGGATGTATGAAATCTGCTATAGCCTCGACTGTTGTATTTACACCTTCAATACTCATTACAAGACCAATAGCAAAAATTTGAATCATCCATTCTGTAGTAGAAATACTAAAATAAAACCCTAATATAGTCATGATTAGTGCAATTCCTGTTTGCACCTGAATACTTGGTTCAGTTTTTAATAGCAGCAATGCACCCTTAAAGGCATAACCACAACCGCGTAGTCTACCCAAAACAAATTTAGAGACTTTACTCATTATAAAATAACCTATGATAATACTTTTAGTGCTGAAGCGTAATCAGGTTCTTGTACGATCTCTGGAACCTGTTCTGAATAAGTAACAACTCCTGTTTCGTCAACAACAACTACTGCCCTAGAATGTAACCCTTGCATTGGGCCATCAATAATTTCTACGCCATAATCTTTACCAAATTTACCTGTTTTAAAATCAGATTGGTTAATTACATCTTTTAAGCCTTCTGCCCCACAAAAACGAGCTTGTGCAAAAGGAAGATCACGTGATATACACAACACCTTAGTATTTGATAAATTACTAGCCTCTTTATTAAAAACTCTTACCGAAGCAGCACAGATCCCTGTATCTAACGATGGAAAAATATTCAAAATAACTTTAGTTCCTTTATAGTCTGATAATTTAGAAATAGATAAATCAGTATTTACCAATTCAAAATCCGGAGCTTTTTGACCTACTTCTGGTAATTCTCCGATTGTATGTATTGTATTTCCTTTTAATGTTATTGCTGCCATGATAGATGTTGTTTTTTTGAGCTTTAAAATTAATAAGATTATATCATAATACTAGTAAAGTTTTTAGAAAATAAAAAAAACCTCCCGGTTGGAGAGGTTTTTACTTTTTCTTTTTCATTTTATTATGTGATTGCGAATAGGAATCGACTTAATATTTGGATCAATTTCATACTTATATCAAGCATCTATAGACCCTAGAACTCTTTTCATAAAACTATTAAGGGCTTCTTTTTTGGAAGATCCATCTTTAATCATTTTATTTACCTCTAAAGCTCCATACATATTAGAGATTATCTCTCCAATAACATCTAACTCTTCGTCTTTAAGGGAAGAAACTTCTGATAAGGCTTCTAAAGTCTCTATAGTTTCTATCAAAAAGTCCTCATCATTCTCTTCAACGAAACTAGTAAGATGTTTAATTATTGGCAACTTCATCTACTAATTCTTTAAGGATATCAAATTTATTAGTTTGCACCTGATTTACAAAAGCGCCATTTTTAAAAGCTGCAAAAGTGGGCAGGTTATCTACAGTAGCCATTTTTCTAGATTCTGGATATTTTTCAGCATCTACAATTACAAAAGAAACATCACTTTTTTCTGTAGAAAGTTTTTTGAATTTAGGCTTCATAATACGACAATTACCACACCATGAAGCAGAATATTGCACAATAACTATATTATTATCCTTTACAACTTGTGAAAGGTTATCTTCTGTTAATTCTTGTATCATTGAATTCTTTTCAAATTAATTACGACATTCCTTTGGAGCGTGCTCCAAAGGAAAGTTATGCTAATAAATCTTATTAGTTAGAAGCCAAGTATGAAGCAACACTATCTCTGTTAGCATTCATTGCTTCTTTTCCTTCCTCCCAGTTAGCAGGACAAACTTCTCCATTTTTTTGAACATGTGCATACGCATCTATCAATCTCAAAAATTCGGCCACATTTCTTCCTACTGGCATATGATTTATTCCTTCATGAAAAACAGTACCTTCTTCATCGATTAAGTACGTAGCTCTATATGTAACGTTATCTCCTTCTACAGTAACTACACCAGTTTCTTCGTTATAAGCTTCATTAATAATATCTAAAATTCCAAGTGTACTAGATAGGTTACGATTAGAATCTGCAAGAATTGGGTAAGTAACGCCTTCTATACCTCCATTATCCTTAGATGTATTTAACCAAGCAAAATGTACCTCTGGAGTATCACAAGATGCACCAATAACTATAGTATTTCTTTTTTCAAATTCAGCAATAGCTTCTTGAAAAGCGTGTAACTCTGTTGGACAGACAAAAGTAAAATCTTTAGGATACCAAAAAAGTAATACTTTTTTATTTTTATTTTTAGCTTCTTCTAAAATGTTAAGCTTAAAAGTATCCCCCATATCGTTCATTGCGTCAACATCTAAACTTGGGAATTTTTTACCTACAAATGCCATATTTTTATCTTTAAAAATTTATAATTAATTAATTTTTTACCACGGCAAATATACTGTTACTTCAATAACAATATCAAGTCTATAATTTTAATTATTTATAATTAAATAGTTTTTTCTAATCACCCATGTTTTTCTTAGCAACTCTCAAAAAATCCTACAAAACAATCAATTTACCTACAAAAATTACGGATAAATTGCACTTTTTTTACGGTGAATTACACCATCTTAAATCTATTTTCGTATTTTCGTCTCCTAATAAGACCTAAAGAAATACCTTAGTTGAAAAACTTTATTAAGCATATAACCCTTTTATTATTAGTAAGTTTTACCCAAATCTTACAGTCTCAATCTTCTTTAATATCAGATAGTATACAGACTTATATAGAGAAAGCGGAAAAACTTCAAGAAGAGTATAAGTATGGGCAATCTTTAGAAATAGCAAAAGCAGCGCTGCAAAATGCTAAATATAATAATGACGATAAAAGTCTTGGATATATCTATAACATCATTGCAAAGAATTACGAAATCAATGAAAATGACAAAAAGGCGAGAGGTAATTATAGAAAGGCGTTGACTTATGCCCGGAGCTCAAAAAGTAAAGTTTTAGAAACAGATCTTTATAATAGCCTAGCTAGAGTATACACAAAACACAACCTTACAAGAGCAAAAGGAGTCACCTATTACAAACAATCATATGAATACGCTATAAAATTAAATGACACCGCAAGGATGATAAGACCTTTGCTAAATCTAGGTGAATATTACATTTCACGAAGCGATTTCGATAGCGCATATGAATACCTGGCACCGGCAAGAGAATTAATTTATGAAAATTCTTCTAATCTTGTTAAAACAAAATTAAGTGGACTTTTGGGTAAATACTTTTTGAATATTAGAGATTATGAAAAAGCCGAAGAGTATATCGATGAAGCTATATCGTATTCATTAGGAGAAACTAAAAACAAAAACAATAATGATGAATTGATTTCTACATATTTTGAAGAGTTAGCCTCTTCTTATGAGACGAAATCAGAACTATATCGCAAACAGCAAGATTATCAAAAAGCATATTATTATCAGAAAAGGCAATTTCAAAATATACTTAAAGCGAAAGATTTTAAAAAATTAATAGAATTACAGCGTGCCAATATCAAATATGAAGTTGATCAATATGAGGAAAAGATAAAAAAAGCAGAATCCGAGAAAAAAGAAAGTGTGGCAAAAGTTGCTAAATGGAAAATCAGTATCATTCTTGGTATAATTTTAATTCTAATTTCTTTAGCTTTCTTGATTAGTGCCTATAAAAATAATATTCAAAAGAAAAGATTAAATGGTGTCTTAATCGAGAAAAATCGAGAACTAATTAGTGCCAAAGAAACAGCAGAGCAAGTTTCTACATTAAAATCACAGTTTATCTCTACTGTAAGTCATGAGCTTAGAACTCCTCTTTATGGTGTAATTGGTCTCACTTCTCTTTTAATGGAAAACCCAGAAGAAAAGAAAAAAAGTGAATATTTAGAATCCTTAAAGTTTTCTGGAGATTATCTTTTAGCACTAATTAATGATGTATTACAACTAAGTAAGATCGAAACTAATGAGGTAACCCTAGAAAAAGTTTCGTTTGATTTAAGATCACTAATAGAGGGTATTGTAAACTCACTCCATACAAAACAAAAAAGCAATAACAATACCGTTCATATTGATATTGATAAAAAAATAAACACCACTTTACTTGGTGATTCTGTAAGGTTATCTCAAATATTAATAAACCTAATTGGAAACGCCCTTAAGTTTACAAAAGATGGGAATATATGGGTATATGTAAAATGCTTGGACCAAAAAGAAGATAAATATGTTTTGCGCTTTATTGTGCGTGACGACGGAATAGGAATCCCAAAAAGCAAACAACAATCTATATTTGATAATTTTGCTCAAGTAAAAAATGAAAATCAAGAATATGAAGGTACTGGTTTAGGGCTGGCAATTGTTAAAAAATTGATTCACCTTCATAAGAGTGATATTAAAATGGAAAGTAAAGAGGGAAAAGGATCCGAATTTTATTTTGATCTCTCTTATGAAAAAGCAGTTAAGGAGCAAGAGATATCATTACAAGCTGGAGAAAATATAAGTGTAGGGACAAGCAACTTTAATGTCCTCATCGTTGATGACAACAAAATAAATCAAATAGTCACGAAGAATATTCTAAAAAAGAAAGGATACACATGTAATATTGCCAGCAATGGTATGGATGCTATAAAAATGCTGAAAGTAGAAAAATTTGATTTAGTCTTAATGGATATTAATATGCCAGAAATGAATGGTCTTGAAGCTACTAAAGTTATAAGAACCTTTAATACTCACATTCCCATTATAGCACTTACAGCAGTTGAAGAAGGTGAAATAAGAAATCAAGCACTAGCAGTAGGAATGAATGATGTAATAATCAAACCTTATGACACTCAGCAATTCTTTCAAACTATAATGAGAAACATCTCAAAAGTAAAAATGGCATAATTTAAAATTATACCCATCCCGAATTCCAAATATTTGTATTTAATCTGTTAAATGCTATTTGATTTCTTCTTAATATCTTAATTTAGGTGCGAAAACTATAAGGTCATCGCATTATTATGAATTCTAAAAAACAGGGTTTCAATACCATCTGCACACATCTTGGTGAAATCAATGATGAGCAATTTAAAGGTGCTATATCGCCAATATATCTCTCTACATCATATGCATTTGAAGATGTAGACGTAAAACGTTATCCACGTTATTTTAATACCCCAAATCAAGAAGCTCTTTGCAAAAAAATAGCTGCTCTTGAAAAAGGTGAGTCTTCTTTAATTTTTGGAAGCGGAATGGCAGCAATTAGCACTACACTTTTTGCTTTTTTGCAAAAAGGCGATCATATCGTTTTACAACGAACGCTTTACGGAGGAACGGCTAATCTTGTTAATGAGGAGTTCGAGAAACGTGGAATTGATTTTTCTTATGTAGACTCACAGACAACTGAAGGTTTTGAACAAAAAATAAAACCCAATACAAAAGTGATTTATATAGAAACTCCTTCAAACCCTTTGCTTACAATTACAGATATTGAATCTGTAGCAGTATTAGCTAAGAAAAAGGGAATTTTAACTATGATAGATAACACTTTTGCTTCACCAGTGAATCAAAACCCTATAACATTAGGAATAGATATTGTTTTACATTCTGCTACCAAATATCTTGGCGGGCATAGTGATATTCTTGCCGGAGCTGTAGTCGCTACAGAAGAAAATATAAATCAGATTTTTCAAGTAGCAAAGAATTATGGGGGGAGCCTAAGTGACTTTACCGTATGGATGTTGGAGCGAAGCATAAAAACATTAGGAATCCGCGTAAAACGTCAAAATAAAAACGCATTAAAATTAGCTAAGTGGCTTGAAAAACTGGATGATGTGTCTGCAGTACACTACCCCGGATTAAAATCCCATCCTGACCATAAACTTGCCAAAAAACAAATGAAAGGTTATGGAGGAATGCTCTCTTTTGAATTAAAAAATGAATTAGACGCAAGTAAGTTTCAAAAAGAACTGAGACTAATTAAGAGCTCTATGAGTCTTGCAGGTGTAGAAAGTACAATCCTATCACCTACCCTTACCTCTCATGCTTTATTAACTGAAGAAGAAAGAAATCTACAGGGAATAAAAAACGGATTACTAAGATTTAGTGTAGGCATTGAGGAAAAAGAAGATTTAATGCAAGATATTCTACAAGCAATAAAAAAAATAAAAGTCTTAGAATTAAAACATTAAAATATGAAGTTAGATATTCTTGCCATAGGAGCACACCCCGATGATGTAGAATTAAGTTGCTCTGGCACAATAGCTAAAGAGGTCGAAAACGGTAAAAAAGTGGGAATTCTAGATCTTACCAGAGGAGAACTAGGAACAAGAGGCACTCCAGAAATAAGAGATCAGGAAGCAAAAAAAGCTTCAGAAATCCTAGGTGTACTTACCAGAGAAAACTTAGGGTTTAAAGATGGTTTTTTTATTAATGATCAAAATCACCAATTAGAAGTAATAAAATTACTGCGAAAATATAAACCAGAAATCGTTTTATGCAATGCAGTAACCGATCGCCATATTGATCATGGAAAAGGAAGTAAGCTAGTAAGTGATGCCTGTTTTTTATCTGGTTTAAGAAAAATAGAAACCTCATTAAATGGAGTAAAACAAGAGGCTTGGCGCCCTAAACATATATACCATTATATACAATGGGCAAATATTACCCCTGATTTTGTGGTTGATATTAGTAATCACATTGATAAAAAAATGGAAAGTGTAGAAGCATATGCCTCTCAATTTTATGATACAAGCAGTAAAGAACCAACAACTCCTATCTCAAGCAGAAATTTTTTGGATAGCATAAAGTACCGTGCAGCAGATTTAGGAAGAATTATTGGTGTAGAATATGCCGAAGGGTTTACTGTAGAACGCTATGTAGCAGTCGATTCTATTTTTAATTTAATTTAATGCTAAAAATTGTTTGTAGAAATGTAGAAATACTTTATTTTTGCTGCCTGAAATTAAATGGTGGTTGTAGCTCAGTTGGTTAGAGCATTGGTTTGTGGTACCAAGGGTCGCGGGTTCGAATCCCGTCTTCCACCCTTATAAGTAAAAAGCCCTTATGTAAACATAAGGGCTTTCTTAATTCTATATAGTACGGTAATCACCGTTTACTCTTTCTCTTCCTTTTTTTCTATTCCGTCAACAACAAGTCGCTCTGCTCTATTAGCTACTTCCCAAGCGGTATAAAAAACTAATTGTGCTCGTTTGGCCATTAAGTCATATTCTATCTTATCTGCTGTATCGGTTGGTTTGTGATAATCTTCATGTACTCCATTAAAATAAAATATAATAGGAATATTATGCTTTGCAAAATTGTAATGATCACTTCTGAAATAAAAACGATTTGGGTCATTTTCTTCATTATACGTATAATCTATATCCAGCTTTGTATACTTCAAGTTAACTTCTTCACTTATATTATGCAATTCTGTACTTAATCGATCACTACCTATTAGGTAAACGTAATTATTTTTATCCTCTTCGTCATGCTTATTATCAATTCTTCCAATCATATCTATATTAAGATCTGTAACTGTATTCTCAAGAGGAAAAACTGGGTTTTCGGTATAAAACCTAGAACCGTATAGTCCTTTCTCTTCTCCGGTAACGTGCAAGAATAATATAGATCGTTTAGGTCCAAAACCATCCTTTTTTGCGGTGATAAAAGCTTCTGCTAGCTCTAATAAACTTACCGTACCAGAACCATCATCATCAGCTCCATTATAAACATTACCTTTTTCATCTTTCCCTACATGATCATAATGTGCAGAAAGTACTACTATCTCTTCTGGTTTTTCCGTTCCTTCAATAAAAGCAAGTACATTCTCTGAAGATTTTATACCTCCTCTAAAATAACTTTGTGGTATTTCTTGAAAATAATCATCCTCACCCAAAGGAGAAGGAATTCCCATTTCTACATATTGTTTTTTTAAATATTCGGCAGCTTTCTTTTGCCCAGGTTCACCCGTATCTCTACCTTCAAAATCATCACCTGCAAAGGTGTACAAATATTCTTTAAGCTCAGCAGCCGTTATACTTTCTGCATATTTGACAATGGCTGTTTCAAAATCTGGATTAGCATTTAGGTTTTTATCAGTAACCGCAGAATTTTGTGAAGTCCAACAGCAATAAACGATAAATGAACCTATAAGCATTAATGTGTTTTTCATGCAATTATTTAATTTAGAGCCCACAAGATACTCAATTCCACTTATATGATAAAGTAGAATACTATTGATATAAAAATATCTTTAAAATTATTTTAAAATTATTCTTTTTAGAATTAAAAAAGGTTTTATATTTGCACCCGCATTCAGGGAATACCTGATGAGACTAAACACTGGAGAATTGGCAGAGTGGTCGAATGCGGCAGTCTTGAAAACTGTTGAGGGTCACACCTCCGGGGGTTCGAATCCCTCATTCTCCGCAAAAAACCTTGTAATCAATTGATAACAAGGTTTTTCTTTTTTTTAGTTCACTCCACCCCATCAACTCTAATAATTTTAGACTTAATGATTATGATTTGAATGGTCATCTGCTTTCATCTCACCTGATTGATTCATCATCATTTCGTTATCATATTGACAACAACTTGGAAGGTTTATATATGCCTCTTCACTACCTGCAACTTTTTCGGTACTATAACCTGATGCTGCTATGGCGTTATGAATTGTCATAACATCCGTTTTGGTGCCATCAAAAGATACATCAATTTTCTTTTTATCTACATCCCAATTGGCACTTGCTACACCATCAACACTACTGGCCGCTTTTTCAATGGTATTTTTACACATTTCACAATTACCCCTTACACCAAAACTTATATCTTTTATAACTATATCCTTATTTTTTCGATCAGTATTATTCATCATTGATCTCTTACCGTGTAATTGTGCAGCTGCATCTACTGTGAATGTTCCATTAGTAACTATTTCGTCACCATTGCTCAACCCTTCTAATACTTCATAATTAGCGCCAATTTTATTTCCTAATGTTATTTCATGCATTTCAAAAACTGGTTGATCTGGATCGCTTTTTAAATAGACTACAGAACGTTCCCCTGTCCATAATACAGCTGAGGACGGAATAACTAAAACACTTTCGTTTTTATTAATAATACTTTCAATTTCAGCCTGAACAAACATTCCTGGTTTAAATACATTGTTTTGGTTGTTCAATACAACTCGTAAAGTTAAAGTTCGGGTACTGGTATCTAAAACTGGGTCTATAAAATCTACTTTACCTCTAAATTCCCTATTAGGGTAAGCGTTTGTAATAACTTTGACCTCTTGCCCTTTTTTAAGAAGGTCTATTTGGTTTTCATATACATCAAAATTTGCCCAAACAGTATTTAAATTGGTAATCTTCAACAACGGTTGACCTTGCTTTATATAATCGCCTTGTTCTACCAATTTTTCAGTAACTATTCCCGAAACAGTTGCATAAACAGGAAAGTTTTCTTTTACTTTTCCTGTTTCTTCAATCTGATTAATTTGATTATCAGAGAGTTTCCATAACTTCAATTTATTATGAACCGCCTTGTATAATTCAGGTTGCGATTCCTTTAAAGATGCGGCTGTAATCAATTCTTGCTGTGCTGCATACAATTCTGATGAATAAATAGTTGCTAATAATTGTCCTTTACGAATTTCTTCACCCGTAAAACTTATATTTAACCTTTCTATTCTTCCTGAAAAGTAACTTACCTGTACTGCATTGGACTCTTCATTTTCAGCAATTTTACCCGATAGTTTAATAACATTGTCTTCCACTATTCCCTTACCCACAATTGTAGTTTGAATGTTAGCCAATGCCATTGCGTTTTCTGTTAGCCTGAATTGGTCTGCTAATAAACCTTTACTACCGTTTTCAGCAGGAATTAAATCCATACCACAAATAGGGCAATCACCTGGCTCTGGTTGCAAAACCTTTGGGTGCATAGAACACGTCCACATTTGACTGGTTTCTGTTATCAAATCGTGATTGTGTTCTTTTTTTGTATTCGATGAACCACCAAAAAACAACCAACCTAAAAGAAGACCTAGGGTTAATATTCCTGAATAGACTATATATTTTTTCATTTTTATCTTTTTATTCGTTTTATCATTTTTCTAATGGAAGGTGATGATGTATACCATAACAAAAATCCGCTTAATACCGTGATTAAACCTAAAAGCGAAAAGATTCTTAAAACAATTGTATTAAAGTTATCTCTCGCTTCATAATCCATTGTATGGGTCATCCATAAAAAATCAAACCACCGCCAACTGCGATGCCTTACCGTTTGAAACTTTCCATCCTTTACAGACACATAAGCCTTAAGAGCTTCATCTGTTTGATAGGATATAACATAAGCAGGTAACAACTTCTTTCTGTATTCGTGATGCTTACCAACCTCATAGATTTGCCTGATAGTTTCCACCTCTAAATTGCTTTTTATATTATTTTTAGCAATATAAAGTGCTTCCTCTTTGGTGATATGATTTTTTAGACTTCCATTTACGGCATTGTACAGTTGCTTATTGTTTATCCAATAGTAAGGCGTATTATTCAAATCCCTTATTTCGATTGTTCTAATACCGTATTGAACATCTAGTTGTGACGGACTTATTAAGTTATCAAATGCTTTAGGTTGATACTCCAAATTTTTAAAGTGGTCTCCGTGAATATCATCAATATTAGTCCAACTAAAATACAATCCGCTTATTGTCCAAAATAAGAATTGAACACCTAAAAAGAGACCCAAATAACGATGTATCTTTCTAATTTTTAGAGCTTTGTGTTTGTTTACCATAATTAATTAGTTTATCAACATTAGTACCGCCATTACGACCATAATCACATTTTCTATAAATGTAGCTTCTGTCATAGGCAGTTTCAAAGCCGTTCCTAAACATGCACAACGAATAGCCTTTTTGTCTAATAAAGCTTTGGTCACTCCAATGGTTGTAATTCCTAAAATAATTAAGGTTATGATTAATGCTACATTAATTTCAAAACGCATTAGAAACATCAATCCTAAAGTCGTTTCTATAAATGGATAAATCCAACCATAAACAGGAATACGTTTTGCTAATGGGTCGTACATTCTAAAAGAATCTGAAAATCCTTTTAGATCTAGCAGTTTAAAGAAACTAAATACAATGTAAAATAGCCCCATGAAATCTAACATCGCTTCATTCCAACTCCAATTTTTATAATGTAATAAAACACTTGTAACCGCGATATAGAACAAAATAAGTAACAACGGTTTTAGTTGCTGCAATTTGCTTTTTTCTTCTTCTGTTTCAAAGTTTGAGACATTTACAGAACCAAAAATGTTTTCATCCTCTTTTTCTGAAATACTATATTTTGAAGCCAACGCTTTTTGTAGTTCAGTAACATCAATATGCTTATTCATTGTAATCGTTGCTTCTTCCTCTTCTAAATTCACAGTCGCTTTTAAAACTCCCTTAATTTTAGATAGTGTTTTTTCTACGTGACTGCGACAACCGTTACAAGTCATTCCCTGTATATAATATGTATGTTTCATTACTGTTGTGTTAAATAACTAATGATTGTAGTTTGCACATAATATGTTTTCACTGATTCGATTTGATTTATCTTAAACTTTAATTGTAACTCCTGAATATCCAACAAATCGTTAAAATCAACAGTTCCAGTTTCATAACTTTTAATTAGAATTTCTTCTGCATTTTTGGCTTGTTTTAGGTTTTTGGTTTGGGTAGTATAACTTATTCTTGCCGATACCCTATCTTTAATAGCTTTATCCAAAAGAGTTTCTAAAGTGTTTAAACGTTCTTGCTTTTGTGCCAACAATTCTTGTTGTTGTAACTCGTTTTGTTTTGTTTTCGATTTGTATTTATTATTAAAAACAGGAATGGAAACCGACACCATAGGCATAACAATATCCTTTCCATTATCACTAAAACTCATATCAGGTCGTTGCTCTACATTGATATAGTCTAAACCAAACCCAATCATTGGACTACTTTCTTTTTGATTCAATAATTCTGATTGTTCTACAGACTTATAGAGCTTATCATACTTTAATAATTCTGGATGCAATGCTAAATTTTGAGTGTTAGTTTCAAAATCTTCAGAAGGAATTATTAATTCATCTACAACATTTACTGTGATATCATTTTTTCTATTCAGAAGGTTATTCAATTTGGTTTGTTCTGCATTATACTGTTGTTCTAATACTTCTTTTAGTTGTTGTAATTCATTTTGACGCATTTGTAAACGCAATACATCTACTGCAGATGCTTTTCCAACCTCAACTGATGTTAAAGCCAATGTTTTATATGTCTCCAATAATTTAATATTTTCAGTCAACACTTCTTGTTTTGTTTTATTAGCATAAAGATTGTAATAGGATTGTGATACTGAAAGTATTAGTTTTCTTTTAGCTATTACAATGTCCTCATATTTAGCCTCCGCCAATGAATTAACATAATTTCCTCGCATTGTAATGGTTCCAAACCAAGGGATCATTTGTTTCGCAGATACTTTAAAGCGTTGCGCTCCTGTTCGTGTTTCTGGTTCGCTGACAAAGTAACCCACTCCAAATTCGGTATTAGGTACTGTATTGACTTCGTTTATTTTTTCTGAAACTCTCTTGTATTGTAACTCAAATTTATGAATTTCAGGGTTGCTAGTTAATCCTTCATCAATAAGGGTTTGCAATTGTTGGGCATTAGCACTAAGACTCAAGAAACAAGAACTAAGAGCCAAGACTAATTTTATGTTAACTATTCTTTGTTTCATTTTGATGTTCTTTTAAGTTGAATTTCTGCTTTCCAGCTATATAAAACGGGCACTACAAATAAGGTGATTAAGGCTATTAGCATACCTCCAAAAACAGGTATGGCCATAGGAATCATTATATCACTTCCTCGTCCTGTAGAAGTTAATACAGGCAACAATGCCAGTATTGTAGTAGCAGTAGTCATTAAACAGGGTCTAATTCGTTTTTCGCCAGCTTCTACAATTGATGTTCTAATATCCTTTTTATTTACCGGTCTATTTCTATCAAAAGTTTGAGTTAAGTAGGTTGCCATTACTACACCATCATCGGTTGCAATACCAAAAAGTGCAATAAATCCAACCCAAACTGCAACACTCAAATTAATTGGATGAATTTGAAATAAATCCCGGAGGTTCTCACCAAAAAAATTAATATTTAAAAACCACTCTTGACCATACAGCCATATCATCAAAAAACCACCTGCAAATGCCACTGCAATGCCCGTAAATACCATCAATGAAGTGGCTACTGAACGAAATTGGAAATACAGTATTAAAAAAATTATTACCAATGCCAATGGTACCACTACTGATAGAGTTTTTTCGGCTCGTAATTGATTTTCATAGCTTCCGGTAAATTGATAATTAATGCCTTTTGGAACAATCAATTCACCAATATCAATTTTTTGCTGAATAAGTGACTGTGCATTTTCAACTACACTTACTTCTGCAAAACCATCCTTTTTATCAAATAACACATAGCCTATCAAAAAAGTATCTTCACTTTTTATAACCTGCGGACCTTGTTCATAGCGAATAGTTGTCAATTCGCTTAACGGAACCGGACTATCGTTTTCAACAGAAACATATATTTGTTTTAAATCAGTTGGATTTGCACGTAATTCTCTTGGGTAACGTACTCGAACACCATACCGTTCCCTACCTTCAACCGTCTGGGTTAATACCATTCCGCCGACTGCAACTTTTAATACATCTTGCACATCCTGTATTGAAATGCCATAACGTGCAATTTTTTCTCTATCAATATCAATTAGCAAATAAGGTTTACCAACAATCCTGTCTGCAAAAACGGCTTCTTTTTTAACACCTTCGGCTTGCTTTAAGATATTTTCTAACTGAACTCCAAATGCTTCAATTTGCTTTAAATCCTGTCCTTTGACTTTTATTCCCATTGGTGCACGCATTCCTGTTTGAAGCATTATTAATCGAGTTTCAATAGGCTGTAATTTTGGTGCAGAGGTAACTCCTGGTAGTTTGGTCACTTTTACAATTTCATTCCAAATATCATCTGGCGATCGTATCTCTGGTCTCCAATTTCGGTAGAACTCGCCATCATCATCTGGAATTAATTGAGACCTTACGACTGCACTGAAAGAGACATTTTCAGTAGTATTAGGATTAGCTATAAATCGACCATCTTTCATTTCAAACAAGCCGTCATCATTAACTTTATAGCGTTGTCGTTCACTTCTCTCATTCAACATATATTCAGGTTTGTACTGAATCATGTTTTCATACATTGACAATGGTGCTGGGTCTAAAGCAGATTCTGTTCTACCTGCTTTTCCTACAACTGTTTTAATCTCTGGAATACTAGCAACTGCCATATCCAGTTGCTGCAAAACCCGTCTGTTTTCTTCTACGCCAGAATGTGGCATTGAAGTTGGCATCAATAAAAATGAACCTTCATTTAACGACGGCATAAATTCTTTGCCTGTGTTCTTCATTATAAAAAACCCTGCAATAACAATAGTTATTGGTATT
Organism: uncultured Aquimarina sp.; assembly: GCA_947496355.1. Taxonomy (GTDB): domain Bacteria; phylum Bacteroidota; class Bacteroidia; order Flavobacteriales; family Flavobacteriaceae; genus Aquimarina. The sequence continues at coordinate 14,969 of CANMCO010000015.1, read as the reverse complement.
GATATAAATAAGAGCTTGTTGGTTAAACACCATTTTAAAATACGTGTATAATACCGAATGAATATTAAAAAGATCCCTAATAAACCAAAGCAGATGATAGCAACAAAAATGAGATTCCAGAAGATGTTTTTACTAACACCTAGTGGGTGCCAATATTCAGCTAATAAGAAAACTATTGCTGATACAGAAATGACAATATTTATAAATTTTGCTTGCTTATCCGTTATCTTATTTTGAAGATTTAAAAGTGCGGTAATACCAAATGCTATTAATATCAACCCTAACCAATACGCATAAATAATTGCGACACTACCTAATACAATTAAAAGAGCATTTAAAGCATATTTAAAATGTGTTTTAATGTTTTTCTTTTTAAATAAAAACGCTGCAAAAGGTGGAATTAGAAATAAGGCTACAATAACCGAAGCTATTAATGCAAATGTTTTAGTAAATGCCAACGGTCTGAATAATTTACCTTCTGCTCCTATCATCGTAAATACAGGAATAAAACTAACAATAGTGGTCATTACTGCGGTTACAATTGCGCCAGAAACTTCTGCGGTGGCGTTGTAAACTACATTGTTTATAGGTAGTTTATTTTCATTTTCACCTATATGTCTAATGATGTTTTCTGAAAGTATTACGCCAACATCCACCATTGTACCTATAGCAATTGCTATACCTGATAAAGCAACAATATTGGCATCAACACCAAATAGTTTCATTGCTATAAATACCATCAGAACTGCAACAGGCAACAAACCCGAAATTAACACTGAAGCTCGAAGATTAAAGACCATAATGATAATGACCAAAATAGTAATCAGAATTTCTAATGTTAAGGCTTCATTGAGTGTTCCTAAAGTTTCTTGAATCAGTTCTGTTCTATCATAAAATGGTATGATAGTTACTTGTGAGGTTCTTCCATCTTCTAATACTTTTGAGGGTAATCCTGCACTTAATTCATTGATTTTTTCTTTTACATTATTGATAACTTCCATAGGATTCGCGCCATAACGTGCTACTACAACAGCACCAACAACTTCTGCACCTTCTTTATCCAACAGCCCTCTTCTGGTTGCCGGACCTAATGATACGTTACCAATATCCTTTATTCTGATAGCAGTAAAATCTTCAGAAGTGACAACTGCATTTTCGATGTCTGAAATGGACTTTACATAGCCTAAACCACGTACTAAATATTCGGCTTGATTTATCTCTAAAGTTTGTGCGCCAATATCTTTATTACTTTCCTTAACAGCTTTTACTACATGGTGTAAACCAATATTGTATTGGCGCATTAGTTCTGGATTAACATCAACTTGGTACTCTTGAACGTAACCTCCAATTGATGCTACTTCAGACACACCGCTTGCAGATGATAATGCATATTTTACGTAGTAATCTTGAATACTTCTCAATTCTTGTAAATCCCAACCGCCAGTTACGTTTCCTTTTTCATCACGACCTTCTAATGTGTACCAGAATATCTGGCCTAATCCTGTTGCATCTGGGCCTAATGCGGGGTTAACTCCCTCTGGTAATAATCCACTTGGTAATGAATTGAGTTTTTCCAGAATACGACTACGACTCCAGTAAAACTCTATATCTTCTTCAAAAATGATATAGATACTTGAAAAGCCAAACATAGATGAACTGCGAATGGTCTTAACACCTGGTATACCAAGCAATGAAGCTGTTAAAGGATATGTAATTTGATCTTCTATGTCTTGTGGTGAACGGCCATCCCATTTGGTAAAAACAATCTGTTGGTTTTCTCCAATATCGGGAATAGCATCTACGGCTACAGGATTACTTGGTAAAAATCCTGTAGCCCAATTAAAAGGAGCAGTTACTGTTCCCCAACCCACAAAAAGAGCGAGTAGCAATACCGCAACAAGTTTATTTTCTATAAGGAATTTGATAGCTTTATTAAGCATATGAATTGATAATTAAACAGTTATGAAAAGATTGAAATTCTGGTAAGCAGAAAAACAAGCAAAACAAATTCAGCCCATAACGATTGTAATCCCTGGGCACATTTAAAGTTGTTTAAAGAATCAAATAAGGAATATCTGGTGTAGCACTTGCAAGTTACGTTTGACAAAGGGGGGAGAATAATTTACAAAAGGAACTTCTTTATTTTCAGTTCCTTCGAACAAACTAATGTAAGAAAAAGTAAAAGCAGTAACAAAGTTTTGTTGTTCTAGTGTAAGTTTTGAAAAATTGTCTTTTAAATCATCTTGTCCTTCGATGATCAGTTGTTCATCAGAACAACAAGACTTCTTTTTCATTTCTGGATTTTCACAACCAGAAACCGCTTGCTCCTTTTCCATCCCACAAGTCTTAACTTCTTTAAAAATAGCAACATCTACCAAGGTGCTACCACAGTAGTGCATATCTATGGTAAATGACATTGTAGAGAATAACACTACAAAAGCCATTAAAAAAGATAGTACTTTATGAAATAATTGTTTGACCATTTGTACAAAGTTACGAAATTTTGATAATTGCACTTAGATTAACTAAATTAAAGAAGGGGATAGTATGGTTTTTAAACCAAAACTATCATAATAATCATTTCATTATCCCTTCAATATTTGCGAGATATAATTCAATTAATATTTTAAAAAATATTAATCCAAAGGCTTTCATTGTAAATCATTTTGTAACTTTAAGAGAAATATACCCCATCAAATGCTTTACGAAAACTGCTCTTAAACTATGCTATTTACCGTTGGACAATTTGGAATCTTAGCTGAAAAAACCTTGCATTTCCTTCTTATGCTTGAAAAAGATGGGAAAATTATTGATTTCAACAATAGATGCAAACAACTATTTCCTAATTCAGATGAAACTAAGGGAAAAAATATAACCGAATTCATTATTGATGAGGATGTAACGTTTTTTAAAGACTCTATCGCTAATTTATCTGATAAATCTCCTCTGTCAAGTGAAACATTAATTTTTTCTGCTCAAGAACATGGGGTCGTATCTATAAAATTTGATTTTACATATCACAATGATTTAATCTATGCCGCAGGGATTGAAACAACAGAAGAGTACAAAGAGCATAGGGCTTTAATAACTATTTCTAAGCTAACAAAAACAGGGGCTTGGTATTTCAATCCAATAAACAATGAAATGTACTGGACAAAAGGGTGCTATGCTATTAAAGACCTTGATCCCAATATCCCCATGACTAGGGAAAAAGGAGCAAGTTATTACCCTAAAGAATCCAGAGCTAGATTAGAAGGCTATTTAGATGATTTAATAAATAACAAAAAGCCGTATCGATATGTTGAAAAAATAATAACTGAAATAGGTGTAGAAAAGTGGGTAAAAGTTGTAGCACAACCCGTTATCCATAAGGACAAGGTTGTATTTGTTAATGGCACCATTGCCGATGTTACCGATCAGCATAATTATGTTGAAAAAATAAAATATGATGAGGAAACGAAACATTTAGCATTAAAAGGTATACAATCTGGTTTGTTTGATCATCATATAGAGAAAAATGAAGTTTTTTATAGTCTTGACTTCAGAAAAATGCTAGGACTACCATTGGATCAAGACTTTGTAGCCGAAGAAGTATTTAGAAAAATGATACATCCCAATGATGTAAAAAGTGCCTTACAAAGACATCAGGAAAACCTTGAGAAAAAGGGGCATCATTATCACAATTATTATCGTCTTAAAAATCTAAAGGGAGATTATCATTACTATGAAGTTCATGGGTACAGAAAAAAAAACGATCAAGGCAAGACTATCAGAATGATTGGTAATTTGATAGATGTACATCAAAGAAAACTTAATCAAAAAACCATTTCAGAAAATAGAAACAGATTACAAGCTATTGTAAATAATGGATTTGCATATACTGTTTTATTGGATCTTGAAGGAAGAATTTTGATGACAGATAGAAGGTCTTTAAAAATTATAAAAAGAGATTTTAATGTAGATCCTACTAAAACCCCTTCTATGTTTGTTGATGTTATGCCTTTAAATTTTATAAACAAATTTGTTCATACTTTTAATGAAGTTCTTAAAGGAAATACAGTAAAAACAGAAGTTGAACGTATAACTCATAAAGGCAATTCGCAATGGTTAGAAGCCAAATACACACCTGTTTTTGATGATGAATACAAAATAAACGCTGTACTAGTAAGTTTTCATGATATTACAGAACAAAAGTTAGCTGAACAAGCTATTAAAGAAGCACACATAAAAGAACAAGAACTTAGTAATCTTAAATCAAACATTCTTTCTAATTTTAGTCATGAGATAAGAACACCTCTTAATGGTATAATGACCATTTGTCAACTTATACTAAAAGAAAATCACCTTGATGACAAAGACAAACTACTGGGGTATTTAGAAGAAAGCAAAGACCGCCTATTAGACACTATGAATAAGCTATCTAATTTTAGTGAAATAGATGCAATTCATGAAAACCTGACTTTTGAAGAGTTTGATGTAAATTATATTGTTGAAACATCCTTTAGAGAGTATAAACACATGGCAGAAGCCAAAGGTTTAGAGTATAATCTTCAACTAGATGAATCTTGTCCACAAGCATCTATTGATAAAAATTTATTTAGGCCAGCACTCAATAATATAATTCATAATGCCATTAAATATACTACCCAAGGAGCTGTTAACGTTACTATTAATTCTACAGATTCAGAAAAAAATATTTATATTTATGTAAAAGATACCGGTATTGGAATAGATGAGAAAAATTTCGAAAAGATATTTGACCCTTTAGTACAAGAAAGTTTTGGGATAAGCAGAGAGTACGAAGGAACAGGTATTGGATTAAGTTTATCTAAGCGATATATCGAAATCTTAGGAGGAGAAATAAAATTAAAAAGCGAATTGAGCCAAGGTACAGAGTTCGCTATTATAATTCCAAAATGCCTATGAATATTCTTTACGTAGAAGACAATAAAATTAATGCGATGGTAATGGATAAAATGTTATCCAAAAATAATTCTAATGTTATACTTGCAGAAAATGGGTCTCAAGCACTTAAAGTGGTCAAAAACAAAACCCTAGATCTTATATTAGTTGACATAAACTTAGGGTTAAATCAAATGGATGGTTGTGAACTATTGCAAAGATTTCGAAAGCTAGACATACTTAAAAATATTCCTGTATTTGCTGTTACAGCTTATGCAATGCCGGGTGATAAACAACGTTTTATGAATGTAGGTTTTGATAACTATTTCTCTAAACCCGTAAACTTTGATGAACTTTTATCCGTAATATCGACCATAAACACTTCAGCACCAAAATCAAATTAAGATTATCTAATCTGACTAAACTTTATATGTAATTCTTTTTCAAGTTCTCTAATAGTTTTTAATTCAGGTTTTGTAATAAAAGCTAATGATAGACCTGTTTTTCCTGCTCTTGCCGTTCTACCACTCCTGTGCGTATAATACTCTACTTGATCGGGAAGCTGATAATGAAGCACAAAAGCCAGATTGGCGACGTCTATACCCCTAGCTGCCACATCTGTAGAAACTAGCAACTGCAACGTTTTATTTCTAAATGCTCTCATGACCTTATCGCGATCTTTCTGAGTCATTTCACCCTCAAGCAAACCAACTTCGTAATTCTTAGCCTTAAGTTGCTTGGACAATGTTCGTGCTGCAACTTTGGTCCTTGTAAAAATAATGCCTCTGCTTTCTTTTTGAGTTTTTAGAAAATAAGTAAGTGTATCAAGTTTACTTGATTCATCCCCTACTACAAATTGATGATCTATCCCTTTATTGACTGAATCATTTTTATCTATAGCAACTTGCACTGCATTTTTACTCACATACTCATTTACAATCTCATTTAAAGAAGAAGGCATAGTAGCCGAGAAAAGCCATACATTCCTGTGACCTTCTGTTTTACTCAAAATAGTGGTAAGATCTTTTTTAAAACCCATGCTTAGCATCTCATCTGCTTCGTCCATAACAATGGTTTTTATTTTTGAGATATCAACCACTTTCCTTTCTATCAAGTCTATTAATCTACCTGGCGTAGCGACAACAATATGTGTAGGTCTATTTAATCGTGAAATTTGTTTTTCAATCTTCTCCCCCCCATATACCGATTCTGTAAAAATTTTGTCGGTATACTTTGTAAACTTAAAAAGCTGCTTTGCTATTTGTTGACCAAGCTCTCTGGTAGGCGATAGAATAAGAGCCTGAATATAGTTTTCTTTATGATTTATTTTAGATAATAACGGAATCCCAAAAGCAGCCGTTTTACCAGTTCCAGTTTGTGCTTTTCCAATAAAATCTGTTTGGTTATTCATTAGAACCGGTATAGCCTGTTCCTGAATCTTTGTAGGTACTAGAATTCCCATTTCTTCTAGACCTTTGTTGAGGTCTTTTGGCACTCCTAAATCTAAAAATGTCATAACGCCTTGATTTAAGTTGCAAAAATAATTGAATATATCAATAACTCAAGGTATTCTACAAATATCTCGTAGAAGACGTATTATCTTAGCAAGATATACTCATGAAGTAACCAAAAAGTTGTCTTTTGATGCTTAACCCTTTTTTATGGAAATGTCCTTGAACCATGCAAAATCCACCAGAGCAATTAACATCTGCACCTTCATCTGAAGAAATAATATCAATTAGAACCACACCTTCTTTGTGATCATGATCCAAATCCGTATGCAAAAAATGGTGCTCATGCTCTTTATGCATTAAACTGTAAGAAAAAACCTTCTTTTTGTTTAAATTACTGATAAGAGTACTTTCAATATCAAAAACGTCGGTATTGACACTAAGATTAGTAAAATCGATTGTATTAGTCTTTGATTGAGAATTTCCTAAATTAGAAATAAGAATAAAAGCTAGTAAAGTTAAGGAGTGTAATAGTCTAGTCATATACGTCAATTTAAATATTGGGTTATTTAATCACAATTCAAAACTAAATAGAGTTAGAACCATTTTATTGATTCCAGACAATAAATCTTTAAATTACATCGCTAAAATACATATTTTATCGTTAAAAAGCATACTAAATTTGTTTTTTTAACATTTATAATATGAAATAACACCAATACTGTTACAATAAAGCCGTAAAATCAAATCAATTTACACTTAAAACAATTTAGCCTCATCAGATAGATGATTAGGTAAACGCAGTTTTGTACCCAATTGTTTATTTAGTCCTTCAATAAAATATTTGGATAGTAAAGGAGATTCTTTTTCAATATTTTGATGAACAAAAAAGTGTATATTATTAATCCCCATATCTTTCCATGACACAAATCTTTTGATCCATTCATCCAATCTCGTATAATCTGTTTCATGATTTGCCCCAACGTATCGTACAAAAGCTTCATCATTTGTTAGTCGCATATGAAGTAGATCTCTTCTGCCTGCAGTATCTGTAATTATATTTGCGACATTATTATTTTCCAAAAGATTATACAATTCATTGGCAACAGTTTGATCATTAAACCAATCGGTATGCCTAAACTCTACTGCCAGTCGCATTTCTTTTGGCCATTTTTCAATGAACCTAATTACTCTATCAAAGTTTTTGGGCCCAAAATTACCATGCATCTGCAAAAAAATAGTGCCTAATTTTTCTTTAAGATGAATCGCATTGGACAGATATTGATCCACATAAGGTTGTACATCCTCATTCAATCTTTTCAGGTGAGAAATATTCTGTACCAATTTCGGGAAAAATTTAAATCCATCAGGAGTCTTATCGTACCATTTCTTAAATTGATCCTCTGGGAATATTCTGTAAAAAGTTGCATTTAATTCGATACTATTAAATTGTCTAGAGTAATACTCAAGTTCATCTTTGGTTCCTCTAGGGTAGAAACCTTTTAAATCCTGTTTATTCCATTTTGCACAACCAACATATACAGATAGCTCATCTTTTCTTAGCTTTTTTAAAACTTCTGAAGTGTCTTTATGATCTTCTGGTAAAACAAAATCAACTCTATCCGGATACTCTACTTTGCCAAATTGCATATATTATTGAAAAAAGATTAGTAAAAAGTGTAACAAAAATATAATTCGATTGACTAATTTTACAATAAACATCATAAAAAACATAACAATGAATGCTTTAAAATCTATTTTGGTAGCTCTTGTATTAGCTCTATCATCTTCTTTTTACGCTCAGACAGCCGACGAAATAATCAATAATTATTTCGAAAATACCGGAGGTAAAGATAACTGGGAAAAACTAGAAGGTATTGAAATGATAGGTGTAATGAAAATGCAAAACATGGAAATTCCTTTCGAACAGGTAATGACGAAAGATGGTAAACAAGTTGTTACGATTGAATTACAAGGTAATCGTATGGTATGGTCTGCTTTTGACGGAGAAACATCATGGCAGAGAAACCAAATGACAATGGAGGCTGAAAAAAGTGATAATGAGGCTACCGAAAACATGAAAAAACAAGTTAAAGATTTTCCAGATCCTTTCTTAAACTATAAGGACAAGGGATATGCTGTAGAGCTAATAGGTAAAGAAACAGTAGATGGAACTGAAACTTTTAAAATTAAATTAACAAAAGATCCAGTTCTTGTAAATGGAGAATCTGTACCAAGTATCACTCATTACTATTTTGATACAGAAAACTTTGTGCCTATTATCGTAGAAACAGAAATCAATGAGGGAGAGATGAAAGGTAAGATTGTAAAATCTTCTATTAGTGATTACCAAGAAGTAAACGGAGTATATTTTCCTTTTACCGTTGGTAGCGAATTCCAAACAATGAACTTTAAGGAAATCAAGCTTAATCCCGAAGTAGATACGGCTGTTTTTGCTTTTCCAGAAAAGAAAGAAGTAAAAGAAAAGGAGTAGTACTCCTTTAGTATATATGATCCCCAAAAGAAATATTTGGGGATTCTTTTTTTATTCACATCAAATCAATCAAAGTAAATAATTATGAACAAAAGAATTATTTTTGGGGCATTGAGCGTACTTTTTACCATAGGTATGCAAGCACAAGACATTGTCCTTAAAGGAAAAGAACTTTTTGGTAATTTAGAAGCTCGGGAAATAGGTCCTGCTCTTATGAGCGGTAGAATAATCGATCTAGAAAATCATCCAACAAATAGTAAAATAATTTATGCGGGTACTGCTGGTGGTGGTGTCTGGAAATCATCAAATGGTGGTGCCAGTTTTGCTCCAGTTTTTGACAAACATGCTCAATCTATAGGAGTAGTAACTGTAGATCCAAATGACCCAGACAACACCGTATGGGTAGGTACTGGTGAGATTTGGACAAGAAATAGTGTTTCTATAGGTGATGGTCTGTACAAATCTACAGATGGAGGATCCAACTGGAAAAAAATGGGCTTTGAAAACTCAGAGCGAATCAGTAGCATAGTTGTTAATCCTAAAAACTCTAATGAGGTTTATGTTGGTGTTATGGGAGCTCTATGGGGCGATAGTGAAGACAGAGGAGTTTACAAAACAACAGATGGTGGTACAACCTGGGAAAAAGTACTATATGTAAATGAAAAAACAGGTGCCAATGAGGTGATGATGGATCCAACTGATCCAAACACTTTATATGCCGCTATGTGGGAGTTTAGAAGAACTGCCTGGGGATTCAATTCTGGAGGACCAAATAGTGCACTATATAAGTCAACAGATGCCGGAAAAACCTGGAACAAGATCCATAACGGTTTTCCCAAAGGCGACCTAGGTAGATTTGCTTTTGCAATCTCTCCTTCTAGCCCTAAAACAGTATTTGCAGTAGTAGAAAGTAAAGAAGACAAAGGATTGTATCGCTCTGATGATGCCGGTGCAAGTTGGAAGCTGCTTAATGGAGATTTTGGACTTGTAGTAAGACCATTTTACTTTTCAAGAATTGTTGTACATCCTACAAATCCAGATATTATTGTAAAAGGCGGATTATTCGGCTCTATTTCTAGAGATGGTGGAAAGACATTCAAAAGTCTTGGAAACATGCATGCCGATATTCATGATATCGTTTTTGACATTAATAATGCTGATGCAATGTTTGTTGGTACTGATGGTGGAGTATATAGAAGTTGGGATGGTGGATCTACTATGGATATGGTAGATAACTTACCCGTTTCACAGTTTTATCATATTAGTGTAGACAATGACGAACCTTATAACATCTATGGTGGTCTTCAAGATAATGGTTCTTGGTGGGGGCCATCGTCTTCTCCAGGAGGTATTGAAGCTCGAGATTGGAATCGTGTTGGATACGGAGATGGTTTTAGAGTGCTAAGACACCCTTCAAAACGTATTATTTATTCAGAGATGCAAGGTGCACAAAATGTATGGAGATATGATATGGATAAAAATTATACCAAAAATATCCAACCATTACCGATAAAGGGAGAAGCTGACTTACGTTTTAACTGGAATGCTCCTATGGCAACTAGTAGCCATCAACCCGATAGGTTTTATATGGGTAGTCAATTCTTACACGTAAGTGAAGATATGGGAGATAATTGGAAAAAAATATCCCCGGACCTTACAACCAATGATCCTGCAAAACAAGACAAAGAATCTGGTGGTATTTCTGTTGATAAATCTGGAGCTGAAACGCATACAACCATTTTTACAATAGCAGAATCTCCTTTAGATGAAAAAGTAATTTGGGTAGGAACTGATGACGGGAACGTACAAGTAACTAAGGATGGTGGAACTACATGGACCAACACTGTTGCCAATATCCAAGGGCTTCCAAAAAATACTTGGGTATATCACATAGAAGCCAGTACACATAACAAAGGAACTGCATATGCTGTTTTCGACGGTCATGCTTCTGGAGATATGAATACCTATGTATATAAAACTTCAAATTTTGGAAAAACATGGAAATCCATTGTGACTGATGACATTATAGGATTTGCAAGAAACATTCAGGAAGACTATGTAAATGAAGATCTATTGTATCTTGGTACTGAGTTTGGATTGTTTATTACCATTGACGGAGGTAAAAACTGGTCGCGTTTTACCAATAAAATGCCAGCAACTGCTGTTCACTTTATAGATCTTCAGAAAAAAACTAATGATCTGGTATTAGGAACTCATGGCCGTGGAGTAATTATTATAGATGATATCTCTCCTCTAAGACAAATAAATCAAGAAGTTCTTGCCAAAGACGTTCACTTTTTTGATACTAAACCAGCTATCATTAAAGAAGAAGGTGGTTTTGGTGGAGGAAGTACAGAACTTCAATTTGTAGGAGATAATCCAAGTGCTTCAGGAAAGATAATTTACTACCTTAAAAAACGCCATACTTTCGGAAAAATGACACTTGTCATTCAGGATAAGGATGGTAATGAAGTAGTTAGCCTTGTTGCTGGTAAAGCAAAAGGAATTAATATAGTAGACTGGAACTTTAGAAAAAAAGGACCTAAAGTAGCCGCAGGAAAAACATTTACTTTTGGAGGGTTTACAGCTCCAAGGGCTTCTGCCGGAGAATACAAAGTGGTACTTAAAAAGGGTAAAAAAGAGTTCACAAGCTCTATAACCCTGATAAATGATCCTAAATCTTCTATCACAAATGAAGAAAGAATTGCACATCAAAAAACAACAAAACAGTTATTTGATGACATGGAAGATTTAGCATTTTTAGTTTACAAAATTGATCAGAACGTAAAAAAAGCTGAAGAGGTTTCGGAAAAAGATCCTGCGTCAAAGAAAGCTGCAGATGCTGCTATCAGTGAGCTTAATAAACTAAAAGAAACGCTGGTTGTTACAACAGGAGACAACTATGTTGCTGAAGCAGAACCTCAACTTAGAGAAAAGCTTTCTAAACTATATGGTGAGGTAGCCGATCAATTTGAGAAACCTTCATTTTCGCAAATAGAAAACATGGGAGTATATAAAACCCGATTAAATGAAGCTAAAACAGCATACGAAAAAATAAATGGTAAACAAGTTGCCAAACTAAATAAGTATCTGGAAAAAGCCGGTGCTACCAAAACAGAAATTTTAAGCAAAGAAGAATTTCTAAGCAAATAGAATCATTTTATTTCATTAAAAAAGCTCCCTATCTGGGAGCTTTTTTTATTATCAAAAGATTTAGAATATCCGTAATATATCATATACCATAATCGTCAACCCGAACTCGTTTCAGGTTCCTATTATAACTGATTGTTTATGAACAAAATGAGATTCCGAAATAAATTCGGAATGACGCTAAAGAATTACATTATTACATATTACGGATAATCATATATAGCTTATTTATTGTTAGCTTGTAAACGTTCTGCAAACTACATCTTGTAAGATTTTGTTTTAGGTTCTAGTTTTGCGATATGCAAAAAGAAACTACTAAAAAAAAGAAGGAGATGTACTCCATTATAAAGAACTGGCGAAAAAGTTCTTTGAGTTTGAAAAAATATGGAGAAAAGCAAGGAATCGTGAAAGTTTAACTGAACAGAAAAAACGCTGTCGAAATTTATATACAGCTCCTATTTTAAATAATTTAGAAAAATAGCTTAAGTCACAAGTTTTTGAAGTATTACCTAAAAGTGCTATTGGAAAAGCCATTGGATATGCATTAAAACTATGGGATAAACTGAAAAGATATATCACTTGTACTCATTATGAGATTGATAACAACTTGGCAGAAAACACGATTAGACCGTTGACTTTAGATAGAAAGAATTATCTATTTTCTAGTTCTCACAGAGCTGCTCAAAAAGCTGCAATTCTATATTCCTTGTTTGCCTGTTGTAAAATTTACAAAATAGATTCCTACAGTTGGCTTAAAAATGTATTAGAGAACATACAAGCACATAAAGCGAATCGTTTATATGAGTTGTTTCCCAATTACTGGAAAATATCTGGTCAATATTACTAATTAATCATTCATATAGTCTTGCCAGGTTATTAAGAGATATTTTTCTTTTTGGGTTTCTTTTAAATCCAAAAAACCATATTCATAACAAAAGAGATATACCTGCCCCTTTTTATTTTTCCAGTAATGTGTAAAATAGTTAGGATCAAACCCCTCAGAAATAAGTTTTTCTTTGCGTATGGTAGACATTCCGGATTTGTTATAGACTTTTAAGAGTTTTCGATTCGTTTTAAGTTTTTTATCAATAGCATAATATAGAGCTTCTTCTGATTTACGCTTTTGATATTGATGAGCAGATTTACAATAGATGGAGCAATATTTCTTATCAGATCTTCCTATAATTTCTGCTTTGCAATGAGGACAAGTGTTCATTGTTTTCTATTTAACTGAATAGTAAACGAATTCTATTCGAATGTTATTCGACTAAAATACTACTATGATTTATAAATGCCACAAATTTGTATCATGAAACTCAATAAACATATCACACTAAAACATTTGTTGATTGGTAATCAACAAATGATCGGAATACAATTTTACCCTGACAAAGTGATACAGGCATTAATAAAAGAGCTTCCCAACCCAAGGTGGAACAAAGAGTTTTCAATGGTATATATTATAAACACTAAAGAAAATCTGACTAAAATTTTTGTCAAATTTAGAGGTGTAGCTTGGGTAAACGGAAATTCTTTTTTTAAAGAAAAGCCAATACGTGACAATAAACCCGTAGATATTAACTGGTACCGCAATCGTAATAAAACAACTTCATATAGATATGTTCCTGAAGAATATCTTAGAAAATTAGAACTCAAACGATATGCTTTGAATACTTGTAAAACATATATAACACAATTTGAAAAATTTATTAACCACTATACCGATAAGGATATTGTAGCATTGTCTGAACAAGAAATCCGGAGCTATTTACAACATCTCATTAACCAAAACAAATCCAATAGTTATCTCAATCAAGCAATCAATAGCATTAAGTTCTATTATGAAGTCGTGATGGGAATGCCTAATAGATTTTATAGCATTGAAAGACCTAGAAAACAGCAAAAGCTTCCTAAAGTAATATCAAAAGAAGAAATTATCACTATGCTTGAGCATACTAATAACATAAAACATCGTTGCATTATAGGGTTATTGTATTCAGCCGGTTTACGCAGAAGTGAACTATTAAATCTGCGATTAACTGATATTGACAGTAAACGTATGTTAATTTTTATTAGAAATGCGAAGAATAATAAAGATCGATATTCGTTGCTATCTCAAACCATACTAAAAGATTTAAGAATCTATTATAAACAATGGAAACCCAAAGAATATATATTTGAAGGAGTGCTTGGAGGCAAATATTCAGCAGAAAGTGTGGCTAAAGTTGTTAGGAATGCAAGTGCAAAGTCTGGTATCTTACGAAAAATAACCCCACAGATGTTAAGGCATTCTTTTGCAACCCACCTATTAGAAGATGGAACAGATATTAGATATATTCAAACTTTATTAGGGCATAGCAGTACAAAAACGACCGAAATTTACACACAAGTCGCCCTAAATAATTTTAAATCAATTAGAAATCCGCTAGATTTGTAAAAAATATAATGGAAATATGTGTACCAGTACACATATCCCTTTGTTATGCACAAGCAAGTGGAATCTGAAAAGCAGGACGCTATTTGAACGGTAATCGGACGGGCTAAAAGTCAAAGACCTGAGTGTTTTTACAAAGGTGAGTTTTAATCCAAAGGTTCTCCCCTATCAGCATCTGACGGAATAAAGGTTATCGCTATTTTGTGATGATAATCGCTAAATCCAAAGTCGCAAAGCGATCGCGGGAATTGAAAAAAATATAACGCAAATAGTTACGCAAGCAATCATCGCTTTGCTTTGGCAACTTTGCAAAGTAATGGCTGAATAAAAAAGCCAGTGCATAACAAGATGTATAATTCATAGCGGCGGAAATTCCTAACGGAAATTCACGCGCATTTGCTATCTTTAACAAATTGCGGAATGAACATTTTGTGCCTGCCCGCTACAAACCATACATTAACCGTTGTGCACAAGCTGGTGGAATCTGAAAAGCAGGACGCTATCTGAACGGTAATCGGACGGGGTAATGATCAAAGAC
>CANMCO010000014.1 GCA_947496355.1 uncultured Aquimarina sp. | reverse complement strand
TCAAACACTCAAACACTCAAACACTCAAACACTCAAACACTCAAACACTCAAACACTCAAACACTCAAACACTCAAACACTCAAATACTCAAATACTTTCTGTCCATCCAAAAGGTTCCAAAGGGGATAATTGAACACAGTAAGACAATTCCTAACGTTTTGTTTCCCCATTGTTTTTCTGGTTTTATAAGAAAAGCAAAAACAATATAGATTAGAAACAAAAATCCGTGTGCCATTCCTATTACCTTATTGGGCTCTGGAGATTCGAATATATATTTAAGAGGCATTGTTACGAAAAGAATAAGCAGGTATGAAATTCCTTCAAGGTAACTGATTAATCTAAAGCTAGTTATCATAAAATTTTAATTAATTTGATATTATTATTTTTCAGAAGTATATTGTAATTCAAATACTTCCAAATTAAAGTACAGTGTTGCTGATAGTAAATGATCAAAAATATCTGCCATTATTTTCTCATAGTTTTTCCACTCTTTGTCATTGCTAAATGCATATATTTCTAAAGGAGTTCCTTGTGCAGAAGGTGCTAATTGACGACTCATGACCATCATGTCTTTATTAATGTACGGATGGTTTTTGAGATAAGCTTCTACATACACCCTAAATACTCCCATATTTGATAGATTTCTACCATTTATCAATATACTTTTGTCGATTTTATGATCATCATTGTATTGATCTATTTTTTGCTGAGCAATATCAAGGTACTCCTTAATAAGTTCGATTTTTCTAAGCCTTTTAATATCATCTTTAGACAAAAACGAAATACTTGTAGTTCTAATTAGTATTGATCTTTTAATTCTTCTTCCACCAGAATCCATCATACCTCTCCAATTTCTGAAAGATTCAGAAGTAAGGTGGTATGTGGGGATTGTAGTGATGGTTTTATCAAAATTTTGAACTTTTACAGAAGACAGGTTAATCTCAATCACATCACCATCTGCTCCATATTTTGACATGGTAATCCAATCTCCAATTCTAACCGTATCATTTACTGCAACTTGAATACTAGCTACAAAACCAAGTATTGTATCTTTAAAAATAAGTAGAATGACGGCAGACATGGCGCCCAAGGCAGTAAGGAATGTCCAGATGGATTTTCCGGTCATGGATGAGAAAATAAAAATAATCCCGATAGACCATACAAAGATCATAAATACCTGTACATAACTATCGATGGGTTTATCTTTGAATGAATCTAGTGACTTTAGGAAATCTCTACACGTTCTGAGGACACTTCTTAAAATCCATATAACCAGGACAATGATCATGATATCAAATAGGACTTCCAGATATTTTTCGGCTACAGGAAAGGAAATAAATAACATGGGAACAATCCATATTGTTATCGAAAGCGGTACAATATGAGCTAAATAATCAAAGGTTTTATTTTTAACCAGATAGTCATCAAATGTATTTTTAGATTTTGTTGCGTAACTTTTAAAAATAGCTATGAATACTCTTTTCATTATAAAGTATATTATGAAAAGGAAAATGATAAGTATCGATAGTCCTATAAGGAGATTAAGATATTCTGCTGTATTTTCTGAGAGATCTTTAGAAATAAAAAGGTTGTAAAAGTAGCGTGTTAATTCTTTCATTTAGATTTTAATCCAATTTTTACAAAATTAGTGTTATACCAAGTAAAAGAGCAAACAAATCAGAAGATTTTACTCGATAATCGAGATCTAAATGCTCTGAGGCTTGCCTAGAAATCAAAATTATTTTCCAACCGATGCCTCGCGAGCTTGTTTTGAGGTAGTTTACTACTAAAAATTAGTTAATAAAAACAAACCGCTTTGTCTTATTGCAAACAAAGCGGTTTGATGAATTAAGATAGAACCTTCTTAATATTTTAGAACTTATAATTTAATGATAGATTAAACATGGTTCCTAATTGACTAAAGTGATATCCATCATAAGACATTTGAGAATATCTCTGGTTAAATGTAATCAAGTTATCTGCTATTGTTTCTACTGGTATACCTGCTGGGATACCACTCGCTAATCCCGCAGGAGTTACTGCTCCGTTTAATATTCGATCTCCAGATGGAGTTAATGATTTAAACTCCCATTCTGGTAAAACATCTAATATGTTATTCACGTTTAATGCTATAGTTATTTTGTCTGTAGCATTATAATTGATAGCTAAATCTGTAACAACTTTGGTCATAAATTCAACACCAAGATCTGATCCACCATTAGTATCATCTGCATCAGGCGTAACATCCAAAAGCTCTTCTAGGTCTTGTAAACCTTGGTTTCTAAATTTAGTTGGTCCGAACAAGGTATTGTTTAATGCAAAACTAAATTTACCAATATCATAATTGGCTCCTAATATTGCCTTAAATTCTGGTCTAGAAGTAAAGAATAAAGCTTCTTGAGTATCATTAACCACAGACTGATCAGCTTGTGCAACTAACGCCGGATTCTTAACATCTCCATCTCTTTCATTTTCGAGAGTATAATTTCCAGATAAACTAAAGCCTAAAGTTCCGCTAGCAATACCTATATTTTTATAGTTTACCACAACATCAATACCAGAAGTTCTTGTATCAATAGCGTTAACAAAGAAACTTACATCAGAAAGGTTATTGTCTCTAAGAACATCATCTAATGGTGTTGTTCCAACATTTACACCCGTAACAGGATCTACGGCAGTTGCACCAATCTCTGTGCTCAGAACAATTCTATCTTCTACAGCGATGTTGTAGTAATCAACAGTAAAATTTATATTCTTGTTTACTTTAGCCCCTATCCCTACAGTAAAGTTTGTAGACTCCTCAGCATCAAGTTGCGGGATGTCTAATAATCTTGCCTGAGGAGAAACATTATTAACAAGTCCTCCTACCTGAATTCCTTGACCAGGAACAAAAGAAAATTGTGCTCGTTGCGTATAAATTTGGTGTAATGTTGGAGCTCTAAACCCTGTAGATACAGATGCTCTTAGCGTTAATTTATCTTCTAAGAACTTATACCTGGAACTCAGTTTCCAAACAAAGGCTTCTCCAAAATCACTATAGTCTTCTAATCGAACGGTTCCGTTTACTAAAAAGTCTGGCGTAATATCTGCCGAAACATCAAAGTAACCACCAAAGTTATACCGATTAAATTTTCCGGAATTTTCTGGTCTATTTCCTCCAAAAGAATCTGAACCACCACCGTCATATGAAGCAAGATCACCCTCTACAATTTCAAAAGTTTCAGATCTAAACTCTGCGCCAAAACCTATACTTATTTGATCAGATACTAATTTGGCAATATCAATATTACCCACATTATGTGTGAATTTTGTACCTCCTGGATCAAATGAAATAGGGCTGTTCTCTCTATAAAGATCGGTACCGCCAATAACCTCACCCTGATCAACAATACCATCATTATTAGCATCATCCCATGTTAAAGGAGATAATACAGTATTACCATTATGTGTGTTATTAACAGAATACCCTTGAGAGTTACCTCCTGTTGTATAGCTAAGATCGTAATTCCAACCATTCTTTTTGGTTTTGAATCCTACAGTAGCATTGTAATCATTTAGATCTCCTTCAAAAGTAGGGAGATATCCATCATATGCACCGCCTGGGCCATTAGGAAAAAAATCCGCTAGATAAGGAAAATCTTGAATATCTTTCCAGTAAGGAGTTCTATAATTGGCAAAACTATTTACTTTTTTGTAGACATATGCCGCATTCATATAGATTTGTGTGTTTTCACTAATATCATATCCTCCATTTAATAAGAATTTGGTAGCAGCCGTTTCAGGAGATCCATTAATATTTCCTGCATCAGGGCGTCTAGATAAGAAATCTTGAATATCTTCGAGTCTTTCTCCAACTCTTGGCCCTCCAAAATCTATAAATTCAGCCTCAGCATCTACATCACCAGGACGGTTTGCAAGACTTACTTTAGAAAAATCTACTGTATAGTTAAAATATCCTTTATCTTCTCCTATGGTAGTGCCATTATTTACGCTAATCCCGATTGTTTCTCCATCTCCTTCAGATGTGATTCCGGTTCTTAGTGTAACAGATCCATCTTCTGAATTGTCTTTAAGAATAATATTCATTACCCCTGCGATGGCATCAGACCCGTATTGAGCAGAGGCACCATCTCTTAGTATTTCTACTCGCTTAATGGCATCGGTTGGTATTGCAGAGATATCTGATCCTGTTTCACCACGACCTGGAGAGGTTTGTGTATATAAAAGAGCACTTAGGTTTTTTCGCTTTCCGTTAACAAGAATTAATGTTCTACTAGGCCCCATATTTCTTATTTCGTAGGGATCTAATAATGAAGTTGCATCATTTACAGGTGTTTGTACCGTATTAAATGAAGGTATTTTGTATTGCAATGCCTTATCAAAGGTAATCTGACCCGTAGATGCTAATTCCTTGGCGGGTAACACATCAACCGGAAGTGAGGATGTAGTGTTACTACGTGGTAATGCCCTTGACCCTACTAGAATGATTTCTTCAAGTTCTGCTCCGCTAGATAATGTTACATTTATAGTTGATTGAGACCCAACTATAATTTCCTTTTTGTTGAAGCCTACAAAACTATAAATTAATATACTTTCGGTTCCGCTAATCTCTATAGTATATTTTCCGTCAAAATCGGTTACAGCCCCATTGCTGGTCCCTTTTTCGATAATATTTACTCCTGGTAGAGGGGAGCCTTTCTCGTCTGTGACGACGCCCGTTATCGCCTGCTGTGCAAAAGATAAACTAGTGCATAAAGCGATTAAAATGAATGTGAGTTTTTTCATGTTAGTGTGTTTTAATTTAAGTGATTAATTCTTTAAATGTATTTAAAATCACACTCTTTTTTAACATGACGTTTTAATTTTATGATAAAGTATTGTGAATAAAAAAGTTTGAATTTAACAATTTTTACTTGTCAATTTTTAAAGTACTTCCTGACCTTTGTTTGGGTATTGTCTTTCCATAAAAAAGCGCCATATCTGCATGATATGGCGCTTATATATTTTGTTAACTTTAACGTATTTTATTAAAAATTAAAATCTAATCTAGCATAGTAAAAAGACCCGCCAAATCCCATTTGCACAGCATCCCAATATCCACCAGCTTCTGTTTCTCCGTCATTTTGTTGGTCTGGGTATTCATTAATGCTATGTTTTACGAATTAAAGTTTATTATATTGGCATAACTTTAATAATTCTTCAATACTTTGACTAAGTAATTTTTGTAAATTTAATTCACTTAAAACCAAATATTTATGAAGCATTTTATGAAGTATCGATTATTTCTATTTCTGTTTTTCTGTTTTAGTATTATTAGTTGCTCAGAAGAGGAAGGTTTTGTAGAAAAAGTAGAGTTAAAAGAACAACAACCCTATTTTTTAGAGGATGAATCTATTCTAAAAAGAATTGAAGATTTAGGGTTTGTAGCAGAAAAAGTTTTAGTTTATGAAGACTATTTTATACTTGAAAATGATATTGCATTATCAAGAGAGCTAGTTGAAGATTTTAAGAAGCAGACTGCAGTAGCTCCTAGTTTGGCTATGGATTTCATCAATACAGATGACGTCACATTTTTTATACATCCTAGTGTGTCCTCTCTTAATGGAGGAACATCTTGGATTGATGCTATTAGAGACGCTGTTATTGATTGGAATAGTATTGCTAATTGTTCAATTAATTTGATTGAAGTCTTTTCTCAAAACGATGCTAATATTACTATTTATGCTGACAACTCATCTAGTGCACCAGCATCTCATAGAAATCTTCCCTCAAATGTTTGGGCACGAGCAACATTCCCTGAAAATGGTGATGCTGGAAGCATCATGTCTATAAATGATAACCCACCTGCAACACTGAACTTGAATGGAAGGGTTAGTATTATGCGACATGAATTTGGACATTGTTTAGGCTTTCATCATTCTACAATTGGAACTTCCGGTACCACAACTATTCTTTGCGGGACGAATACTAATGATCCTACATCAATAATGAAACCCACATTAAGTGGTACAAGTGTGGTAAATCTAAATCAAGATGATATAAGAGGAGCTAGACTTCTGTATCCTGTTTTTAATTCCATATATCCCAATATCACGGTAACAAGCGGTAGATATGATCGAAGAAGTGGAAGAAAACCATGTAGTGTTAGAATGAATAATGATAATGGTATTGATTGGAATAAAATGCTCGTTGAAGTTACTTATCCAAATGGAGCTGTGGGGCCTTCCAGACTTATTGATTGTGCTCCTGAGGAAGGGCAAACTCGTAGTTTTTCGTTAGTTTCAAATTTTTCAAGAGTACAAATTACTTTTTTTAATCATAAAGAAGACGTACAAAGCGTAACCAATATTTTCAATAATTTATAAAATTTTAAAAGGCTAGATAAACTAGTAATAACATTTATCTAGCCTTTTAAAATTTTAAAAATTAAAATCTAATCTAGCATAGTAAAAAGACCCGCCAAATCCCATTTGCACAGCATCCCAATATCCACCAGCTTCAGTATTTCCATCATTTTGTTGGTCTGGGTATTCATTAGTAATATTGTTTCCACCTATGGTAAGTTTAAGATTATCACTAAACTTATACCCAAGATTAATATCTGCTGTAATTTTAGCATCATACACATCTTCTGTATCTTCAAAATCGATTAGTACTATTTCGCTAAAACGTGTTAGAGCTATACCAGCATTAAATTTTTCTTTACTGTAACTAGTATTAAATGCAAATTTGCTTTCTGGAGCGGAAGCCAATAAAAATGCTTTTTCTCTTTCACCGAAGAAAGTTCCTTCGTCTAAATCGCCATTTTTCACTTCCTTTATATACATATTATTAACGTTTCCGGCTAGTGTTGTAGAAATATTACCAAAATTGTAGCTTCCTTTCCAGGAGAAAATCAAATCCAAACCAACAGTTTCTGTATCTACACCGTTAGCAAAGAATTGAGCCTCATTTACATTTGGTATTTGAGGAGCGGCAAATGTACCTGTTAATACAATCCTGTCTTTTACATTAATAAAATATCCATCTACGGTAGCAGTAAAGTTGCCAATGTTTGCTGTGGCACCAAAGGCAGCATTTACGGCTGTTTCCTCTTCAAGGTCTTCAATCCCGAAAGATGCTGTTACGGGGCTATTATTAGGAGAAAGTAAGGTTTCTGTAGCAACACCTCCCTGAAAATCAGTAAACCTTAGATTATAATATATTTGAGCCAGTGATGGTGCTCTAAACCCTGTACTTACAGATCCACGTATATTAATATCTTCTGTTGCTTTTATTCTGAAAGCTAATTTTCCATTTATGGTACTTCCAAAATCACTGTAGTTTTCAAACCTTGCGGCACCTCCTAATAAGAAACCATCAGTAATATCCAATTCTGCATCTGCATACAAAGATAAGTTTGATCTAGATCGATCTACTTCGTTTGATGGGCCATATCCAGGAAATCCTTGTGACCCTCCAGGGCGCTGAATTGCCAAAGCATCAATACGTTGTCTATCTGCTGGATTGGTTACAATTACTAACGGCCTATTACCATTAGCATCATCTACATCAGCAAAAGCAACATAATCACCATTAGAGTTTTGAGCTAAACCGTTTGCATCTATAAATAATTCTGTAAGAAATGAATCTCCTTGAGCATCAAAATTTGTTGTTACAAAAGTTCCGTTAGGTTGATAGTATGGAAGGTCTAAAAAATTAGTAGAAGAATTCACAGCTTCACCATTAACATCAAAAGTCTCATATGACCCTTCTTCTCCGGCGAAAATTATAAAGTTTTCAGTTCTATATTCTGAACCGAATGCAATGTTTAGTCCTTTTGATATGTTGGGATAATATTTTGAAAAGTCAAGACTTGTAGTGTTTTGACTCAAGCTATGTCCACCAGCATCAAAATCGGTAGGCGAAGTAGCCTCAAGAGAAGCATTTAACGTTCCTTGTATGAAGTAGTGAAAATTATTTTTACCCCATGTATTATTGATGTCAATTTTCCAACCATCTTCTGTTTCTGTTCTGATTCCGGCAGAAACTGAATTATCTATAATGTTTGAGGTTATTCTAGGCGTAAATCCATTTGGAAATATTTCAGTAACTACACGTTCTCCACCGTTACGTGTAAAGGCAAAGGCATCAGTGTCTCTATAGTTTCTTCCACCAAAAGCATAAAATTCTGTTTTCTCTGAAATAGGAACTGCAGCATTGGCAAAGAAGTTGAAACCATCTATTGCGGCTTCACCAAAACCTCTTCTGAAATCAAAACCAGGACGCAATGTTTTGTTTTTACTTAAATATTCTGTTGTAAAGTTTATAAATCCACCGTCTTCTCCAATTTCAACACCATAATTAGCAGTAATCTTTACTGATCCACCATCAAAATCCTGATCATCTCCAATACGGTTTCCATCATTATCGGTATCTAGTCTGTTTCCATCAGTATTTGGTGTTCCATCAGGAAAATCTCCTCGGGCATTCGTATTGTAAGCTCCATAACTTATACCGCCGGTTAACTTATTTACATTAGTTTTTAATACGATATTGATAACACCTGCAATGGCATCAGATCCATACTGTGCAGCTGCACCATCTCTTAATACTTCAATTCTTTTAATTGCAGATGCGGGTATGGCATTAAGGTCGGTTCCAGAATTCCCTCTTCCTCTTGTTCCAAAAATATTTATTAAAGAGGATGAGTGTCTTCTTTTACCATTTATTAAAACTAAGGTTTGATCTGGTCCCAATCCACGTAATGTAGCCGGATCAATATGATCGGCACCATCTGATCCTGATTGTTTATTTGCATTGAATGAAGGCGCTGTATATTGTAAGAGTTCATTGATTTCTATTTTACCACTTTTGGTAATTATATCTTGCATATCGATTATATCGATGGCAACAGGAGTATCTGTTGCTGTTCGTTTAGGACTTCTTGATCCTACTAAAACGATAGTGCTTAATGCTTCTCCTTCTAAAAGAGTTACGTTAATTTTTTCTTGATCTCCAACTTCGATTTCCTGTGTTTCAAAACCAACAAAGCTAAATATTAACGTTGCGTTTGCATCAACGGCAATTGTATAATTACCTTGATCATCTGAAGTTGTTCCTTTTTCAGATCCTTTTTCTAAGATATTTACAAAGGGTAGTGGAGCTCCTGATGAGTCTGTAACTGTTCCTGTGACTATTTGCTGACTGAAACATATACTAGTGAATAAGCCAAACAAAATGAGAGTGATTTTTTTCATGAATTGTTGTTTGTTTAAGATGATTGTTACCCTAAATATATCTAAAAGGAAAGTATTTAACATTAATTATTAAGAAATTTTAGTAAATAAAAAACTCGGATGGTACATCCGAGTTTAATTTTTTTTCTATGAAACAAGTTCGTTAAATAGGTTTATATATCGTAGTTGTAACTTGATCTGTATTAGAATCATATACTTCCAAAATAAAATTCTTATCCTTATCAAAATGACCCAAACAATTATCCTTTGCTCCCATATTCACGATATAGTACCCATTACTTAATGGTCTTACTTTAGATACTTTGTTTCCTGACTTGTTCAAAAATGTCATACGATACCCCTTGCCATCCGGAATTTTGGTGTACGTCTCCATGTTAGAAGAAGAATGGGATTTTTGTACGGCTACCTCTTCATCAGTATATATGGCAGTTTGGTTGGTCTTGTCTTCATCACCAGGGTTAAGTTTTATTTTACTTTTTTTAGTAATAACTTCCTGTTTTTTGATAACCTTTTCCTCGCCATTAGCTCCTTTGATACGAATAATTTTGGTTACGGTTTCTTTTGATGAATTCTCTTTGGTTTTAGTCTCATCGGATTGTGCAAATACTATTGAGCCACAACCTAAACATAGTACTGTAATTAAAATTTTTATAGTTCTCATTGTGTTATTTGTTGGGTTTTAAAATTACAAAAAAAAGTAAAAACCAATTAAAAAATTGACTTTCAGTAATTTACAGATATGTTAATGTCTGTTTAATTATTGTTGAATCTTATGATTCTGTACTTGTGTACTTAGAACTATTACTATTATCTTTGCATTCTTAAAATTGGGATTTTTTAATTGTCCCGTCTATTATAATTTTTACTATGAAAGCAGGAATCGTAGGATTACCAAATGTTGGAAAATCAACATTATTTAATTGTTTATCTAATGCTAAAGCACAAAGTGCGAACTTTCCTTTTTGCACTATAGAACCAAATATTGGTGTTGTTAATGTACCAGATCCAAGATTGGAAAAGTTAGAAGAATTGGTAAATCCTGAGCGAGTATTGCCTGCAACAGTTGATATTGTAGATATTGCTGGTTTAGTAAAAGGCGCAAGTAAAGGGGAAGGTTTAGGTAATCAATTTTTAGGAAATATTCGTGAAACAGATGCTATTATACATGTATTACGCTGTTTTGATAATGACAATATTGTGCATGTAGATGGGTCTGTTGATCCAATAAGAGATAAGGAAACTATTGACATTGAACTACAACTTAAAGACCTTGAAAGCGCAGAGAAAAAGTTAGACAAAGTCAAACGAGCTGCCAAAACAGGTAATAAAGAAGCGCAGAAAGAGGAATCAATTTTACTAACCATCAAAGAGGGTTTAGAAGCAGGGATATCAGTTAGAGCAATTGATATTTCAGATGATGATAGAGAAGCATATGTGCAACCATTGCAGTTTATAACGGATAAACCAGTACTATATGTATGTAATGTGGATGAAAGTGCTGCGGTTAATGGAAATGATTATGTGAACAAAGTAAAAGAAGCAGTCGCCACTGAAAATGCAGAAGTAATCGTTTTGGCAGTAGGAACAGAAGCAGACATTACAGAATTAGATGATTATGAAGAAAGACAAATGTTTTTACAGGATATAGGACTCGAAGAACCTGGAGCTTCAGTATTAATAAGAGCAGCATATAAGTTGTTGAATCAACAGACTTATTTTACTGCGGGAGTTAAGGAAGTAAGAGCATGGACAGTAAATATAGGCGCTACTGCCCCTCAAGCAGCAGGTGTAATTCATACGGATTTCGAAAAAGGCTTTATACGAGCAGAGGTAATCAAATATGATGATTATGTTAAGTATGGTAGTGAAGCAAAAGCTCGAGAAGCTGGAAAATTAGGAGTAGAAGGAAAAGCTTATGTAGTAAAAGATGGAGATGTAATGCATTTCCTTTTCAATGTGTAAAAAACGTTTTAACAAATAAAAAAAACCTCTCTATTTGATTAATAGAGAGGTTTTTTTATGGATTTTGTATTAGTTGTCTTCGCTAATGCTTACTGATAGAAAATTTTCATTGTGATTGATTTGATGAATACAATGGTTTAATTACTGATGTAATTGATTATATAGAGAACAGAATAGCATAGGAAATATAATGTTATAAGATATATCAATACTATTTAGAATGATTTTTAAGGTTTTTTCATTAAATTAACCAATTATATGTAAGTACACACTTACTTTGGGGGACTTTTTACAGCGAGCTATTCGTTAGTTAAATTGGGTATACGTAACTTATAATTTGGGAGATTTGAGAACAATTTTTTTTGCACTTTGTTTTTTGTCTATAAGTGGTATTGCTTACGGGCAAGATTCACCAAAGCAGATTGCTATTGATAGTATTGATAGTTTTGTTGCTAAATCCAGAAACTTACTCGGCGATTACAAGATTAAAGAGTCTTTAGATTACTGCATTAAAGTTGTCAATCTAGCGCATCAAATCAATAGTGATGTAGATATAAGCAGAGGTCATTATTTTATGGCCTGTAATTATGAGGTTATAGAAGATTTTAAAAATTCAGAATTTCATTATAAAGAAACACTTAAATATGCTATAAGCGCTAGAGATTCTATTTGGATTGTAAGAGGGTTAAATGGTTTAGGTAATGTGTATTCTGACGGATATCAGGATTTTAAAACGGGTATTGATTTCTACAATCAATCATTGCTAGTAGCAAAGAATATTAAAAATGATAAGGAGACCCTTGGGCCTATACTAAATCTTGGCTGGACTTATATTGATGAGGGAGAATTTGATCTGGCTTTTCAGTATCTTCAAGAGGCCGAGAAATTAGCCCAAAGCGACCCAAATATTGTTTTAATTAATGATATCAAATATTTGTTTGGGAGATATTATGCAGGTAAAAAAGACTATCAAAAAGCAAATCAATTATTTAATGAAGTAATTAGCGCTGTAGAGGAAAAGAATATTTTTTCTGTGTTAAGAGATGTATATGAAGCAAAGTTTAACGCTTTTCAAGAGATTGATAATACAGACTCGGCCTTGTATAATATCAAAAAGTATTTGTTTTATAAAGACAAATTATTTGATGAAGAAAAATTGAAACAAATAGAAATTGCTAAGATAAATTTTAGTGTAGATGAATTCCAGAGAGAACTTGAAACCACAAAAAAAGAAAAGGAATATTTGGCTAAAATTTCAAGAAATAATATCATAATTATAATTATTTCTATTAGCCTTATTATATTGTCGATAGGCGCCTTTTTCTTTTATCGTGGCTATGTATCTAAGAAAAAACTTAGTAATGTATTAAAAGAGAGCAATGCACAATTGATCGAGGCTAAAACTGAGGCAGAAAAATTAATGAATATAAAGTCTCAATTTATCTCTACTGTAAGTCATGAATTGAGGACGCCGCTATATGGTGTTGTAGGGATTACGACACTTTTATTAGAAGATGATGATATTTTGTCTAAACATAAAAAACTACTTAACTCATTAAAGTTTTCTGGGGACTATCTTCTAGATTTGATAAATAAAGTACTGAAAATAAGCAAAATAGAATCAGATAAAGAAAAATTGACAAAGACACCAACAGATCTTTCTCAACTTTCCCAAAACCTTTTATTTTCTTTTGAGTATAATGCAAAAAATAAAAACAATGAGCTTGTTTTGGATATACAAAAAGAGCTTCCTAAAGTATTAAGTGTTGACTCCCTTAAGCTGTCAGAAATACTAATTAATTTATTAGGTAATTCTACTAAATTTACTGAAAATGGAACCATATGGTTAAGAATCAAGATAATTTCTATAGACGAGGATCAAGTAAAAATTAGATATGAAGTAGAGGATAATGGCGTAGGCATACCTGAAGATAAAAAAGAGTTTGTGTTTGAAAAATTTTCTCAGGTTGGAAGAGAATTTAATAAGGTCGAAGGTACAGGGTTGGGTTTATCAATTGTAAAAAATCTTTTGGAAATGATGAATAGTGAAATTCATCTTGATAGTAAGGAGGGTAGAGGTACCAAATTCTATTTTGACTTGGATTTGGAAATCATTGATGAAAAAGGAGAGAACGAGCTAAATATAGAAAATGAAACCCCTACTAATGTATATAGAAGAATTTTGGTTGCAGAGGATAATAAGATAAATCAAATAGTTACAAAAAATCTTTTGAATATTATAGGATATGATTGTATTATAGTTGAAAACGGTTTTAATGCATTGCAAATGGTTAAAAAAGAAGATTTTGACCTTATTTTGATGGACCTAAACATGCCATACCTTAATGGTGTAGAGGCAACCAAACGTATACGAGAATTTGACCAAAGTACACCTATAATTGCACTCACAGCTTCTGAACTTAGTGAGGTGCAAGAAGAATGTATGGCTATTGGTATGAATGACATAATTAATAAACCGCTAAATAAAAACGATCTTAGAAATATAATAGCTAAGAATTTATTAGTCTAAAATATTGTTATAAAAAAATAGCCCCTAAATTAGGGGCTATTTTTTTATATGTTATTAAGGATTAATTCGTGCCTTCCTGATCAGGTTTTTTTCTGTTTTTCACGTATTTTTCTAACCATTGATCTTGTTCCCATAGTAAATGAAGAATAGATTCTTTAGCTCTATATCCATGACTTTCTTTTGGTAATACTACAAGTCTTGTAGTCGCTCCTAATCCCTTTAATGCATTAAAATAGCGCTCACTTTGTAATGGATAAGTACCAGAGTTGTTGTCTGCTTCACCATGAATCAAAAGTAATGGAGTTTTCATTTTATCGGCGTGCATAAAAGGAGACATGTTATAATAGATTTCTGGAGCTTCCCAATAGCTTCTTTCTTCACTTTGAAAACCAAAAGGAGTAAGCGTTCTATTATAAGCCCCGCTTCTTGCGATTCCTGCAGCAAATAGGTTAGAATGTGATAATAAATTGGCAGTCATGAAAGCTCCGTAAGAATGTCCCCCAACCGCAACACGATCTCTGTCAATATACCCTAAAGCGTCTACCGCATCTATGGCAGCTTTACCATTTGCTACCAATTGCTTTCTAAAAGAGTCATTTGGTTCTTCGTCACCTTCTCCAACAATAGGGAAAGAAGCATCATCTAAGACTACGTAACCCTTGGTAACCCAATATAGCATCGACCCCCAGAAAGGATATGTGAACTCATTTGGGTTGGAAGTAGATTGTGAAGCACTACTTTTATCCTTAAATTCCTCAGGATATGCCCAAAGAATCATTGGCATTTTTTCCTTCTTAGCTTTATCATAACCAATAGGAAGGTAAAGTGTTCCAGACAATTCTAAGCCATCATCTCTCTTATATTTAATAACTTCTTTATGTACATTTTGAATTCCGGAAAAAGGATTTGTAAAGGATGTAATTTGTTTCAAATTATCTTTTTCGTTGATGTTTCTTATATAATAATTAGGATATTCATTAGGCGATTCAATTCTCACCAAAAAATCTCCTTTTTTTAGATTGATTGCTGTATTAATGTTTTCAACTTTATCAGTATACGAAGATTGATAGATTCTGGTAGTTTTATTTGACCTTAGGTCAAGTTTATCAATAAATGGAAACTGTCCTTCTTTGGTATAACCATCCCCCATTAGATGTATATTATTATTTTCTATGTTGACCACAGAATACCCATATTCGTTTCTTATAGTTACAGGGGTACCTGGATCATTGTATCTATCCTGATAATTTCTGTCATGAATAATATTTGGTTTTTGATCTGGTTCTGAAGGGTTAAATATATATGCCTTTGTATTTCTAGTGTTCCACCAATAATCATATGCAATTGCATGTTCACTATTCGACCAATCTATTCGCCAGAAACGATTTATTGTTTTTAAAATAGATTTAGGCGAACCGGTAAAAGGAGCTTCTAGTTGAAACACCTCATCTCTATATGCCACTGCTACTTCTGGGTCACCTTTATCCAATGCTTCAGCCCAGACTAACGTTGAAGGCTGATTAGAACACCATGTCATCGATCTTTTACCTGTTCTGGTAGCCATAAAGCCTTTAGGCAAAACTTCAGTCAATGGGACTTTATTGATACTTTTAACAACTTCTCCAGTGTTTTTGAATAACTTAGTTTCTTGTGGAAACCTTCTATATGGTACTAAATAAGAAAATGGTTTCTGAATTTCAGTTGCTATAACATACGCTCCGTTTGGTGAAAAAGAGAATGAACTATACATTGCTACCGGAGCCCAGTTTTCTATTTTACCGTCAAGAGTAACCTTTTTGAGTTCAGAAATTGCTAATTGTTCAAAATTGTACTCGTCATTTGAATTTTTTAATAAATCTTGATAGGTTCTGTTTTGAGCTTTGGTTCCTTCGCTAATGGTAATTGTAGGGCCTGTAGGAACTGCTTCTTGTGTATCGATGAGTTGTTTTCGTTCAGAAGGCAAGAATTTTACCAATACTCCAGAGTTATCTCTAAACCATTGGTAAGGACTTCCCATATTCGCATTTAGATTGGCTTGGGTAATTTTTGTAGCTTTTCCATTTGTGATATTCAATACCCACAACTCAACTCCGTTTGATGTTGTATTAGTAAAAGCAGCCATGCTTTGATCTGGAGACCAGTTCAAATTAGTAATACGTGCGTTTTTTGGCAATCCAGTTACCTGTAAAGCTTCTTTATCTTTAGTCTTTTTTACCTTAAT
This sequence comes from uncultured Aquimarina sp., assembly GCA_947496355.1. GTDB lineage: Bacteria > Bacteroidota > Bacteroidia > Flavobacteriales > Flavobacteriaceae > Aquimarina. The sequence goes on along the minus strand of CANMCO010000014.1, from coordinate 85,996 downwards.
ATTATTAAAATACCTAGCTCTACTAGAAATGTTAGTTTTCGGGTTTATTCTTAACCCTGCAAGTCTCATTTCTTTTTCTGATAATTCGGCAATAGTTTTATAATTATTTCTATATAAAAAAATTAAATTTTCACCTTTAGCATCCATACGAACAGAAGGAGCCAAAGATACATCTACTAAATCTAGAATTTCTTTAGATGGTTTCCGGTAATTGACATTTTCCTGTGCAGTACAGATTGATGAGATCAGGAAAAGTGAAAAGATTGATTTGATGAATTTCATTTTTGGTATGTTAAAATTATTAATTATGCCTTAATCAAGAAAGATTAAGTAGATATAAGTGTACAAGGTTTTAAATAAAAAATTAGTTTTATAACTTTTATCATTTTTTTAACAAGGAAAAAGTGTTTCTTTTAGAAACCGCACCGTTTGTTCAATTACATAAGCTGGAGCTTCTCTATGTGGGGTGTGAGCAATATTAGGGATTAATAAAGGAGTAGCTTTTCCGGTGGTGTTTTTGATTATGGAGTGAACTTGATCTACCGTTCCATACTCGTCTTTTTCTCCCTGAATGATCAATGAAGGACATATTATTTTAGGAAGGAATTTTTCGATATTCCAAGACTGAAATTTATCTGAAAGCCAAGTTTCTACCCAAATATTAAAAACATCTTCTGTCTTATCTGCATGGTATTTGGATAATTTTTCTTTAAGATTCGTCGTAGTATATGCTTTTTTAGCTTCTCGAATCCCTTTAAGTGTTTCCGGTTCAATAAAAACATGTGCTCCTTCAGTAATGATACCGGTTATTTTTTCTGGATAAAGAGCGGCTGCTAACAAAGCGATAGTTCCGCCATCACTATGACCAAATAAAATTACATTTTTTAGACGCAGTGCATCTATAATTTCACCCAATGTTTCGGCTTCCTTTTTAAGGTAATCATTGCTTCTTTTGGTTATCGTAAAAGGAGCAGATTTTCCGTACCCTTGGCGATCATAGGAAAGAACATTATATCCAGTATTTAAACTTACTTCTTCTGGAAAATCTCGCCATAGTTCGATACAACCTAATGAATCATGCAAAAAAATGATTGTTGCTTTATTAGGGTTTAATGATTTTGAGTCTATTGAAAATCGTATTCTATGTTTATTAATTAGTAAATCCAAAAATGAGGTTTTATCATTAAAAAGTGCTAAAAATAAGCTAAAGTCTATACAAATTGTATATTTTGCGAGGCGAAATTGTAACGCTAGTACCTTTTATCAGTCTAGCAATAGTAAATACTTAATTTGAAAAAATGAAAAATACTTTAGCCAAGATTTCTATTGGTTTATTGTTGGTAGGATGTGGAGTTAAAAATCCTTCAAATGATATAGCAACAAGTTTACCTATAGCAACGACAATAGATTTAACCCAAATTACAGATGACAGAGCACCGGTAATTATTAATCCAGGGCGTTTTGTACAAGATACTGTAAAATATTACCTTCCCAAGGTGGTTCAAGGAACCTATGCTGTAAGTGATTTTGGAAAATTTGTAGATGATTTTAAAGCTTTTGATTATGAAGGAAATGAAATCAAGACCGAAAAATTAGATAACAATACTTGGTTAATTACCAATGCAAAACAGTTGGATAAGATTGGTTATTTGGTTAATGATACTTATGATATAGAAAATACAACGATTGATGCTCCTTTTTCTCCTTCTGGAACTAATATAGAAAAGGAAAATTATGTGTTAAACCTGCATGGTTTTGTTGGTTATTTTGATGTGTTGAAAAACAATCAATATTCTTTAGAAGTAAAAGCCCCAACACCAATGAAGAGAACTTCGGCTTTGCAAAAAGTTGGTTCTGAAACGAGTGAAGACGGATCAATAACTACGGATAAGTATTTTGCAACTAGATATTTTGAGATTACCGATAACCCTATGATGTACGGTAATCTTGATGTTGAAGAATTTCAGGTTGGTGATATAAAAATTGTATTAAGTGTATATTCTCCTAATCAAGTTCATACCGCGGCAAAAATAAAGGAAACCGTATTCAAGATGATGAAAAGGCAAAAGACATATCTTGGAGACATTAATAGTACTCCTCGTTATGATATATACCTGTATTTGGCAACAGGAGGTGAAGGTTCACCAAATGGATTTGGAGCTTTAGAACATCATACGTCGACTGTTGTAGTATTGCCCGAGCAAATTCCTGAAGATGCTTTGGCATCATCAATGATAGATGTCGTATCACATGAGTTCTTTCATATTGTTACTCCGCTTAGCGTGCATTCTGAAGATGTACATTATTTTGATTATAATGAGCCTACTTTTTCAAAACATTTATGGATGTATGAGGGCGTAACAGAGTATTTTGCAACATTATTTCAAGTGAACCAGAACTTGGTAGAAGAAGGAGAGTTCTACGAAAAAATAATGGGTAAAATCCAAAGTGCAAGCCAGTTTGATGATACAATGAGTTTTACCGAAATGAGCGAAAATATATTGGATCAACCGTATGCTTCTAATTATATTAATGTATACGAAAAAGGAGCATTAATTGGTATGTGTATTGATATTTTGATGCGTCAAGAAAGTGGTGGTAATAGAGGAATACTTTCTTTAATGAAAGAATTATCGGGTAAATATGGTAAAAATAAACCTTTCGAAGATGATAAAATAATTGAAGAAATTACCGAAATGACGTATCCATCTGTAGGAGAGTTTTTAAAGACTCACGTTGTAGGTACCACTCCTATTAATTATGAAGAATTCTTTAGTAAAGTTGGTCTTAAGATAAATACTGAAAAGGTAGAGACAAACTATATCCAGAATTCTGGCGCTTTGATTGTTGCTGGTAATCAAGCAACAGGAAGGTTGTTTTTTACTGAATTAGTTTCTGATAATAGCTTTTGGGCAGAAAATGGAGCGCAACCAAATGATGATATTATTGAAGTTAATGGGACTAAATTAACCTTACGAAATGCAAATGATATTCTTAGAGATACTTTTCTATGGGAAGAAGGTGATGATCTAGAAGTAAAATTAAATAGAGCAGGTGAAGAAGTAGTTATTAAAACCAAATTAACAAAATCATATACTAAGGGAAAGAAATTAACCTTACTAGATAATCCAACCGCAGAGCAATCTAAACTAAAAGATGCTTGGTTAAAGGGCTGATTTGGATATAGAATATAAAACAAAAAAGGTTTCGTTTACGAAACCTTTTTTGTTTTATGAAATTACTTTTCATTGACTTACAGAATCGTAAACCAATACTTTTTTCCAAAGACTTTTATTCTCATCAACAAATTTGGTATGCAACGGGTCAACTTGATAACTATCATGCGCTTTTTTTGATTCAAAAGTAATCACTACGCAATAGGTATAAGAATCATCTACAACTGGTCTTGTAGCAGTATCAGCAGGAATTCCTATATGGCTAGAAGTGATAAACTTAGATTGATCTAATAATAGTGTAACTCCATCTTCAAATGCCTTTCTTTCTGTAAGGTTATTTGGGTTATTAAGCCAAAAAAATACTGTGTGGACAAAGTTTCCTTGTATTTTGTTATTATGAGTTTCCTTCTTTTCGGTTTGAGAAACCATTGAAAAACTAGTCAAGCATATTATGGCGAGTATTAAATGCTTCATGCTTTTTATCTTAATCGGTTATATTTATTCTTTTTGATAAGGGATGTTATCTAGAACATATTGTATTGCTTGTATTCGAGCTTTGGTCTTTTTATCTGCTTCAATAATTACCCATGGCGAGTTATCGGTATTGGTGTGCTCAAACATTTTGACTTTATACTTTGTGTATTCGTCCCAAAGTTCTTGTGCACGTTCATCTACACGGGTCATTTTCCATTTCTTCAACGGACTGGATTTGATATCTCTAAATCGACATTCCTGCTCTTCTTTAGTAATAGAAAAATAGAATTTTATAAGATAGGTATCTGACTCTAATATCATACGTTCAAAATCATTTACTTGCCCCATAAAAGTATCATATTGTTGTTGTGTACAAAAACTCATTACAGGTTCTACAACAGCTCTGTTATACCAACTACGATCAAAAAAAATAATTTCTCCTGGCTTTGGTAATTGATTAACATATCGCTGAAAATACCATTGTCCTTGTTCTTCTTGTGTAGGTTTGGGGAGCGCTATAATTTTAAAATGCCTTGGGTTTATATGCGCTGTGAATCGTCTAATAGCGCCTCCTTTTCCTGCCGCATCTCGACCTTCAAAAAGTATAACGATCTTCTTGCCATTTTGTATAGTCCAGTTTTGTAACTTCACCAATTCTGCCTGTAACTCCTTTAGCTCTATTTCGTATTTGGTCATTCTAAGTGCTTTGGCGATATCCGGTTTTTTATCGGCAAATAGATATTTCAGACCAATAGGAGAGTTAAGTATGCTTAGATCTTCTTCAGAGAGATCTAATTTTTTTATTTTTTGTGCTATTGTCATATATCAAATATCTATTTGTTCTATATATCTATAATATCGTAAAATCACATTGGGATCAGGAAGCAAAGTTGTTTTTGCTTGTGATTTCCCAGTATAATCAAATCTAGAAAGCACATATCGCATACTTTCTAAACGTGCCGTTTTTTTACTATTGGTTTTCACAATAATCCAGGGACTAAAAGTAGTATGTGTTTTAGAGAACATTTGTTCTTTATATTTGGTGTATTTTTTCCATAATTGTTGCCCTTTCATATCTACAGGGCTAAATTTCCAGACTTTTAAGGGATTTTGTAACCTGGCATCAAATCGTGTTTTTTGCTCTTCTTTTGATATAGAAAACCAAAATTTGATCACGATAACTCCATCTTCATATAGCATATGCTCAAAACCTGGCACTTGCACCATAAATTTATTATACTGTTTCTTATTGCAAAACCCCATTACTGGTTCAACTACAGCATGATTGTACCAACTACGATCAAAAAAAACAATCTCACCTGGATTTGGCAATTCTTTAATGTATCTTCTAAAATACCATTGTCCTTGTTCCTCTTCTGTGGGTTTTGAAAGCGCAACAATTCGCATTGATCTTGGGTTAAGATGTTCTGTGAATCGTTTAATAGAACCTCCTTTTCCGGCAGCATCTCGACCTTCAAAAATTATAGCTACTCGTAATTTTTTCTTAGCAATCCATTGTTGGAGATTTACTAATTCTGCTTGTAAAGATCTAAGCTCATCCTCGTAACGAAGTTTACGAGTTATTTTTTTAATATCGATATTTTTTTGATCTGCAAGATCAATAAGCTGTTTTCTTTTTTTAATCTGACTTAACTCTTCAACTGTGAACATAGGATGGACTATGAATTTGTTTGGATTAAAGGTAAAAATAAAAAAGGGGTTACGCCAATCTAAAGCTGTTGAGAGTAGTGATCACTAAATAATGCTTATTCGTAAGACGGAATCAGACCACGTAATCCCATGTCTACAATGTTTTCACCAGCGTCTTGATCAACATCCCATTTACCGTTTCCATTTACATCAACCCATTCAAAGCTCTTATTAATAGATAGTGATAATGTGACTATGATATCTTTTGTTTCATCGCCTGTGATGATAAGGTTATTGTCAAAGCTTCCAGTAACAACACAAGAACCTTGAGGAATAGGAGAGGTGTCGAATAATGGATTTGGTACTGTAGTAGCTCCTTCAGGGGCTTGACCTGTTAAAACACCTGTAACCGTTTCAAATCCCCAGTACCCTTGGGGTTTGTTATCGTTTACAGTAACTTTTTCGTTTTTAATGGTGTATTCGGTAAGATAGTTATTGAATCCTACAAAACTTGCAACGGTACCAGTAAAGGGTTCATTGTTAAAGTGGAAAGTGACATCATAATTTTGGTACGAAAGAGAGAGTCTTACCCATTTATACGAACCTTCTTGTATATCTTTTAGAGGTATTTCTAAAAAGGTGTTACCAGGAGCAATAACATTGGATTGATCAAAATTAATGGCGCTAGCTCCACCTATATCAGTTTCTGGTGCTTGGTAAACAATGGCTCCATCACCTAAAAAGGTATTCGCATTTGGCGCTAATTCTAAGTAATGAGCAGAGATAGAATTAAATATAGGGTTTTGCCCCGCGTTTCCAAGCGGAATATCTGTTGGTAACCCAGTATTTCCCAGACGTACTTGATTAGGATCAACAGCGAGTTTAATAATTAGTAGAGGGTCCTCTGAGATGGGATTGTCATCATTATTTTTATTACAGGAAAATAAAAGAATAGTCGCCAACAGGAGTACATAATAATTTTTCATGGTTTTTGAAATTTGGGGTGCTATAAGTAGGTTTTTTATTTGGGATTTACATTAAAATAATCTTCAATATAATAATAAAATCTTTTATCACTAAGGAATTAGTACAGATACTGCATCAATCGTATTAGGATTTACATCTGTAAATATAGTTCAGTTCAGGTTATGATCTTTATAAATGATTTTACGTTTTCATAGGTATTTATTCCTAATTCTTGTTCCAGCATTATTTCTCGTATTTGTTTTGTGATTGGATAACAATAGTACAGGTCTAAAGTATGTCAATGCGCTGTATACCAAATAATCAACAAATTTCGTTATGTATTTGTTAATTACTTTGTAAGAAGGCTGTTTTAATTCTGTAAGTGAAGCCTTATATTAGCAGGCATTCTACCCAAAATTTTATGAGCAAGGAAACCAAATATACCGAAGATAATATACGATCCCTCGACTGGAAAGAGCATATCCGTATGCGGCCTGGAATGTATATTGGTAAGTTAGGCGATGGATCATCAGCAGATGACGGAATTTATATTTTATTAAAAGAGGTACTTGATAATTCGATCGATGAATATGTAATGGGTGCTGGTAAAACTATAGAAATCTCTATTCAAGGAGATAAGGTTACAGTGCGGGACTATGGTCGTGGGATTCCATTAGGGAAAGTTGTCGATGTGGTGTCAAAAATGAATACAGGTGGTAAGTATGATTCTCGTGCATTTAAAAAATCTGTAGGGCTTAATGGGGTTGGTACCAAGGCGGTTAACGCGTTGTCTACCTTTTTTAAAGTTGAATCTACCAGGGATGGTAAAGCAGCTTCAGCAGAATTTGAAAAAGGGAATCTGACTAATCAAGATACCTTGGATGAAACTACTCGTCGTCGTGGAACAAAAGTGTCTTTCGTTCCAGATGAAACGATTTTTAAGCACTTTAAATATCGTACAGAATACGTAGCAAAAATGCTTAAGAACTACGTGTATCTAAATCCAGGATTGACCATTATTTTTAATGGCGAAAAATATTTTTCTGAAAATGGGTTAAGAGATTTACTTTCTGATAATATCAATGAAGAAGATAGATTATATGATATAATTCATCTCAAGGGGGATGATATCGAAATTGCAATCACCCATAGTAAAACGCAATATAGCGAAGAGTATCATTCTTTTGTGAATGGCCAACATACAACCCAAGGAGGAACACACTTAGCCGCTTTTCGTGAGGCTATAGTAAAAACGATTCGTGAGTATTATGGTAAAAATTATGAAGCCAGTGATATTCGTAAATCTATAGTTTCTGCAATAAGTATTAAGGTAATGGAACCTGTTTTTGAGAGTCAGACAAAAACCAAACTGGGATCCACAGATATGGGAGGAGATTTACCTACGGTAAGAACCTATATTAACGATTTTGTGAAGACAAAATTAGATAACTTCTTACATAGAAATCCAAATACTACAGAGAGTTTACAACGTAAAATATTACAAGCAGAACGAGAACGTAAAGATCTATCCGGTATTCGTAAGCTAGCCAAGGAAAGAGCAAAGAAAGCAAGTCTTCACAATAAAAAACTTAGGGACTGTCGTATTCATCTTACCGATAGTAAAAAGGATCGCAATCTTGAGAGTACATTATTTATTACCGAGGGAGATTCTGCAAGTGGATCGATTACTAAGTCCCGAGATGTAAATACCCAAGCGGTTTTTAGTTTACGTGGTAAGCCGCTTAATTGTTATAATATGACCAAAAAGATTGTATATGAGAATGAAGAATTCAATCTTTTGCAAGCCGCTTTAAATATTGAAGAATCCCTAGAGGATTTACGATATAATAACATTGTTATTGCTACCGATGCCGATGTTGATGGTATGCACATTAGGCTATTATTGATTACGTTCTTTTTACAATTTTTCCCTGAAGTTATTAAAGAAGGACATTTGTATATACTACAAACACCATTGTTTAGAGTAAGAAATAAAAAGGAAACGATTTATTGCTATTCTGAACAGGAAAGACGGGATGCAATCCAAAAATTATCCGGAAAACCTGAGATTACCCGATTTAAGGGATTGGGTGAGATTTCGCCAGATGAGTTTGTGCATTTTATTGGTGATGATATACGTCTTGATCCTGTAATGTTGGATAAAGATAAGTCTATAGAAGAATTGTTGTCATTTTATATGGGTAAAAACACACCACAAAGACAGGAGTTTATTATAGATAATTTAAAAGTAGAGTTGGATACAGTAGAGGAAGAGTTATAATTATTTAAGCGCCCCTAAAGTAAATATGGATTTGGAAAACGAAAACGAAGAATTACATCACGAGTCAACCCATGAAGATCACCAACCGCAAGAAGTGATTACCAAAGTTACCGGAATGTATAAAGATTGGTTTCTGGATTATGCATCTTATGTAATCCTGGAACGAGCTGTACCTGCAATTGAAGATGGCTTAAAACCTGTACAGCGACGTATTCTGCATTCTATGAAGGATCTGGATGATGGTCGTTATAACAAAGTTGCAAATATTGTTGGGCATACTATGCAGTATCACCCACACGGAGATGCAAGTATTGCCGATGCCATGGTGCAGGTAGGGCAAAGAGAATTGCTTATCGATATGCAAGGTAACTGGGGTAATATCCTTACAGGAGATAGAGCAGCAGCATCAAGATATATCGAAGCGCGTTTGTCTAAATTTGCACTAGATGTAGTATATAATCCCAAAGTAACAAATTGGCAATTATCTTATGACGGACGTAAAAAAGAGCCAATTAACCTTCCGGTCAAGTTTCCATTACTATTAGCCCAGGGAGCAGAAGGTATTGCTGTAGGGTTGAGTACAAAAATCCTTCCGCACAACTTTATAGAGTTAATAGATGCTTCTATTAAACAGTTACAAGGTAAACGCTTTACTATTTTGCCTGATTTTCCAACGTCTGGTATAGCAGATTTTACTAATTACAATGATGGTAATAGAGGAGGAAAGGTAAGAGTACGAGCAAAGATTTCTCAGTTGGATAAAAATACATTGGTAATTAATGAGATACCATTTTCTACCACGACCACTTCTTTAATAGATTCTGTCCTTAAGGCTAATGATAAAGGAAAGATCAAGATTAAAAAGATAGAGGATAATACCGCTGCAGAAGTAGAGATATTAGTACATCTTCCTTCTGGAATCTCACCAGATAAAACAATAGACGCATTATATGCATTTACCAATTGCGAAGTATCTATTTCGCCATTAGGATGTGTTATCGAAGACAATAAACCAAATTTTATTGGTGTTTCAGAAATGCTACGTCGTTCTACAGAGAATACGGTAGAGCTACTTAAAAAGGAGCTTGAAATCCAGTTAGATGAACTTCAGGAACAGTGGCATTTTGCTTCTTTAGAAAGAATATTTATCGAGAATAGGATCTATCGTGATATTGAAGAGGTAGAAACATGGGAAGGAGTAATCGAGGCAATCGATAAAGGATTGAAACCGCATATCAAGCATCTTAAACGTGCCGTTACCGAAGAAGATATTGTTCGTTTGACAGAAATTCGAATCAAGCGTATTTCCAAATTTGATATTGATAAAGCGCAACAAAAGATTGAAGCTCTAGAGGCAGATATTGCCCAGGTAAAACATCACTTGGAGCATCTTATCGAGTTTGCAATTGATTATTTCAAGAGATTAAAGAAAACCTACGGTAAGGGAAAAGAACGTAAGACTGAAATAAAAATCTTTGATGATATTGAGGCTACTAAAGTAGTTATACGTAATACAAAACTCTATGTAAATAGAGAAGAAGGATTCGTAGGGACTTCATTACGCAGAGATGAATATGTAACCGATTGTTCTGATATTGATGATATCATTTGCTTTACCGCAGAAGGCAAGTTGATGATTACCAAGGTTGGTACTAAAACGTTTATTGGTAAAGATATTATACATGTTGCAGTCTTTAAGAAAAAAGATAAACGTACCATCTATAATATGATTTACCAGGATGGTAGAGGAGGAGCTTCATATGTAAAACGATTTGCCGTAACAGGTGTTACTCGTGATAAAGAATATGATCTGGCGCAAGGTAAGAAAGGATCCAAAGTAACCTATTTTTCTGCCAATCCAAATGGAGAAGCCGAGGTAATCACTATATTTTTGCGTCAGGCAGGAAGTATAAAGAAACTGAAATTTGATCTTGATTTTTCTGACTTATTGATTAAAGGTCGAGGAGTAAAAGGAAATATTGTTACCAAATACAATATCAAAAAGATAGAATTAAAGGAACAAGGTGTTTCTACTCTAAAACCACGTAAGATTTGGTTTGATGATTCAGTGCAACGCCTTAATGTTGATGGAAGAGGAGAGTTGCTAGGAGAATTTAGAGGAGAAGATCGTTTGTTGGTGATTACCCAAAAAGGTATTGCAAAGACGATCATTCCAGAAATGACATTACACTTTAATTCAGATATGATTGTTCTGGAAAAATGGAAGCCTAAAAAACCTATATCTGCGATTTATTGGGATGGTGAAAAAGAGCGCTATTATGTAAAGCGTTTTTTGATTGAAAATCCTGATCGCGAAGAAACCTTTATCACAGAACATTCTAAATCTTTTTTAGAAGTTATTTCTACAGATTATCGACCTATGGGAGAAATAGTTTTTACCAAACTTAGGGGTAAAGACCAACGTCCTAATGAAGAGGTGAACTTTGAAGAATTTATCTCAATTAAAGGAGCGAAAGCATTAGGAAACCAGTTAACTACTCATAAAGTAAAACAAATTAATTTGCTTGACTCGTTACCTTATGAAGAACCAGAAGAAGTTCCTGCAGAAGAAATAGAGGTTATTGAAGAAGAGAATGTTGAGGCGTCGCCTAAAACAAAAACGTCTGATGAGATTGATTTAAAAAATGATGATGTAGACAAAGATGCTGGTGATGGTGAGCAGGCCTCATTGTTTTAAGAAGGTTTTGTTTAGTTACGATCTTAAATATACTATTGTAGGGTATGAATTAGGGTGATTGCCCTGATTTATGTTATTATTATACGCTTATCATGATTACCAATACAACAAAACGTTTCTGGGTTGTTCTACTTACATCAGTAGGGTTTTTGGTGCGTAATCGTGAGTTAAGAAAATGGTTTTGGATACCTTTCGTTATTGTAGGAATTGGGTTTGTCATTCCGCAAGATATGATAATACCAGTACAAGGAGCCACAATAAAGAGCTGGGATGATCATTCGTTTTGGGCATATCCCTGGGGATCATCTATTACACATAAGGGAATTGATATTTTTGCTGATAAAGGAACTCCCGTTATTTCCTCAACCAAAGGATTTGTGGTGTATACTCATGATGGTGGAAAAGGAGGGAAGTCTGTTATGGTCTTGGGTCCTAAATGGCGATTTCATTATTATGCGCATTTAGATGAGATAGATACATTTCCGCTAGCTCCGGTTACTACCGGGTCAGTCTTGGGGACTGTTGGAGATACCGGAAACGCCAAAGGAAAACCACCACATTTACATTATGCAATTACGACTCCGTTTCCGTACATAAATTTACGTGATGATAAAGCAGTTCAAGGATGGAAAAAGATGTTCTATCTGGATCCTGATACTTGGTTGCGTGATAAATGAGAAGGATGATTAGTAAATTTGATATAATTTTTACTATATTGACTTGAAAACAAAAAATAATCAAAAAGTTAGGACATGAAAATTTCAGATTTGGATTCGTTTAAAGAATACAAAGTAAAAAACAAGATTATGATTATAGGAGGAACGGGAGAAGAATCCGGAAGTAATGAAATTGAAGATGAGGAGAGACCTAAAGATAAACCTTGGTGGCATATTTGGTAAGAGTATAATTATGATGTTATTTTAAAGTAAAAGAGGCTCTTAAAAAGTGCATTTTAGAACTCACTGTCACATTGAGCGGAGTCGAAATGTATTGATAATCAAAGATAATTATTTCTCGACTATTAGTTTATACTGAGCCAAGTCTCAGGACTCAAGATGATAGAAGAATTAACTTTTAAGACAGACTCTTTTACTTTAGATAAAATGTTATGGTCTTACGACTTCTTCACAAACTTAGTAAGGATGACAATATGTTGCCCACTTACACGGCCTTCTATATGTTCTGCATTATCATGAACCAATGAAATATTTCGTACTGCAGTACCACGTTTTGCAGTAAAATTTGCTCCTTTTACATTCAGATCTTTTATTAAAACTACACTATCTCCAGCTTGTAGTAAGGCTCCGTTAGCGTCAATATGTTTAACAGTATCTTCATGATCATCGCCTTCACCAGTGGCTTTGGCCCATGCCATTGTATCTTCATCCAGATATAGCATATCTAATAAATCCTGTGGCCAACCTTCAGACTTAAGTCTGCTTAACATTCTCCAAGCCATAACCTGTACCGCAGGAACTTCGCTCCACATACTATCATTAAGACAACGCCAGTGGTTGGGATCTGTTTTTTCTGGGTCTTCAATTTGTTCCAGGCAGGTTTGGGAAATCAAAATATGAGCATCTAATCCTGTTCCTGGTGATTTAGGTACTTGGTACACTTTTAGGTTTTCTGTTTCTCCAGATAATTCACATGTAGATCCGCTACGTTTTACTAATTCTCTTTCTAAGCGCATTATTATTGATGGTTGGTTTTTGGCTCAGCCAAATTTCGGATAAAAACTTAAAAACCATATAAAATATATCAGAAATTTATGTTCCTGAATACTTTATATGGTTTGTATCTGATGTACCTGTTAGGTACTTAGTTTTTCTTTTCGGTCTGTTGAGTATTAGTACTACTTAAACTTTCACTCTTAACAAGGGTATAGGTATTCTTTCTATATTCTATTGTTAGTTTAGTACTTGATAACTCTACAATATTCATTTTTGACTTATCGCCATGACTACCTTTTTTTGATAATTGCGGTACGTCTCTGTTACTTTCTTTTACTTTATATTCTAGATCAATCACTTTGTTATTATCAGATAGACTCCATCGTCCTTCACTAATTTTTCCTGATCTACGAATTGAAGTAAAACTTCCATCGCTATTAAAACTAAACTCTGCTCCGGCAAGTAATTTGCTTTTATTAGTTGCACTTGCAGTTTCTTGATTTTTCCAAATTCCAACAATACTATTGGTGTCTTGAGCGCTTAGGGATAGCGTCAAAAAAGCTATAAATAAGCTTAAGGTTAAGGCTTTTTTCATTTTAGATTTGTTTTTGATAAAGATAATAATTTAATATAATCTTCATCACTTAAGGTATTGATTTTGTTTTTGAGGTGCTAAAATTGAAGATAAGATAGATTTCCTTCAGCAATTTTTATCACCATTTGTGGTTTGTTTTTATGTGTTTATTGTTTATTAATTAGAGAGCAAAGTCAAACAGAATCAATTATTAAGATAAGATTAACAATTGTTATGTGTAAGCACTCTTGTTTGTTGTGAAGCTTGTATTGACCGAAATCTTGACAATTACATCGATTTTATCCTGGTATATTAGTAAAAATTAAGTACTGAGTTTCCTACAAAACATAATGATTTTTTGAAATCCATCCATTTACTAGTATAATCTATTCATCTACCTCTCCTAACTATCCATCTACTAAGTAGACCTTAATATGTTGGGCGCGCGCGAGGTTTAGCCATACATTTGTAGTGTACAATTGAGAGTTACAAATCAAAAAATAGAGATACGTACTCAAAAAAATTTCGCAGGCGCAGCGAAACCCCAAGATAAAATTAAAAAATTAAAATTAACCCCATTAAAGATTTAGGTCTTTAAAATTTTAAACTAAACAAAAAAACAAAGTGTTATGAAAACTATAAAAACATTATTCGCAATATTATTTTTAAGTACAATGTTTATCGCTTGTGAAGCTGATGCCGTAAATGATGAAACAGCGATTGAATTACAAGATCTAGATACATTTGGTGAGGAAGATGAAGGAGGAACACAAGTGAATCCTAGTTAATAGGATCATAGCATAACTAAATGACATTCTTCAACATAACAAATAAAATATAAATTATGAAAACTATAAAAGCACTATTTGCTATATTATTCTTAAGTACAATGTTTCTTGCATGTGAGGCAGATGCCGTTAATGAAGAAATTGGCATCGAAGAACGAGATATTATTGGAGAAGATGATGGAGGAACACAAGTAGGTCCTGGATAGAAATTAAAATATATATTTATCTATAAAAAAAGTTCTATCTGTATTAGAACTTTTTTTGTTTTAAAATGGTTATATTAAAGTAAAAAATATTTTAAGATGCTTCGTTTTTTTTACAGATGTACTTGCCTATTATTTATAATCAGTATTATAATTGGTTGTAATGGATCAGAAAGAACTCCAGAAAAGAAAGAGCTAAAGTCTAATTTACTAGAGTCATATTTGGACATTGTTAAGGATAGGAAAAATTCTAAAGAAGAAAGGAGAAGTAATTTAGAAAAAGCATATACTATTTATTCTACTATATCTGATAACATTTATAAAGTTGAAAAAAACTTTGAATTATGTCGGGAGTATTATTCACTTAAGGAATACGAAAAATATAAGGATTTATCAGAAAAAGCGTTGAAGCTTTCTAAAATTCTTAATGATTCTTTGAGTATTGCCAAGGCATATGCTTATCTAGGTATTTATTATCGACGATCAAAGCTAGATAATATAGCTTATAAGAATTTTTATGAGGCCGAAAAGATCTATTCTTTATGGAATTATAATCCTGAGAATGTAAAATACGTTGCTAATGAACATGGAAAAGTACTTATAGATATTGCAAGAATACGACAGAGGGCTAAAGATTATAGCGAGAGTGAGGCGATTACTATAAAGGCCATTGAAAAATTTGAATTAGCAGAGGATGAGACTTACATTCCATTATGTTATACTAATCTAGGAATTTTAGCGAAGTTTTTAGAAGAATATGATAAGTCTATTGAATATCATAAAAAGGCGATAGAATATGCTAAAGGAACAGATGATGAAACATCTAGAACTTTAGCATCTTATAATAATATAGGAACTGTATATAAATCTCAAAAAAAATATGCAGAAGCGAAGGAATATTACGTTAAAGCCCTGTCTTATAAAGAGTATTTAAGTAAAAATAAAAAGATACATTCTAGGTTAATTGATAACTTAGCGTATGTGAATTTTTTATCGAATGATCTAACTGAAATACCGGAACTTTATTTTAAGGCTCTCAAAATTAGAGAAAGTATAGATGATAAATATGGCATCACAACGAATACTCTACATCTCGCGGAATATTATCAATCAATTAATGAAGATAGTATCGCCAAAATGTATGCCGAAAGATCTAGAGATATATCATTAGAGCTGAATAATAATGAAGAATTATTAAAGTCATATCGAGTATTATCAGATATTTATGAAGGTAATGAGGGGTTAAGGTATGCCAATGCATATATAAGATTAAATGATAGTTTAGTGAGGGAAGAACGTTTGTATAGGGATAAATTTGCTCGAATAGAGTTTGAAACCGATGAGATAGCTGAACAAAACTTACAAATCAGTCGCGAAAACGAAATCTTGATTATTGCCATATTAGGATTAACGGCCTTATTTTTATTAGGATATATTATATTTAGACAACAGCAAAGTAATAAAGAGCTACTTTTTGCCCAAACCCAGCAAGAGGCCAACCAGGAGATTTATCGTTTACTACTTAACCAGCAAATAAAACTTGAAGAAGGTCGACAAATGGAGCAGCAGCGCATGTCTGAGGAGCTGCATGATGGTGTTTTGGGACGTTTGTTTGGAGTACGATTAAGCCTGGATGGTATTAACCAACGTGCTAATGATGGCTTTACCGAGGCCAGAAACAAATATATAGATGAGCTAAAATCTATAGAAAAAGAGATTAGATTAATCTCTCATGATCTGGGTACAGAAACACTTACGGCAGATGTGGCTTATATTGATGCAGTAGAAAGTTTGATTAGTGATTTATGTGCGGTAAACAATATAACTTTTGAGTTTAATAATGACGAAGACATTGATTGGGAGGAGATTGATGACCAGAAAAAGATTAACTTTTTTAGAATTTTACAGGAATCTTTGCAGAACATTTTTAAGCATGCAAATGCCAAAAGCATAAAAATAAATTTCGATTTTACTGAAGATAAAATAAATCTTACTATTTTAGATGATGGAATCGGATTCAAAAGTAATAAGGTAAAAAGAGGAATTGGTTTAAAAAATATTACATCCCGTGTTAGTCAGATGAGTGGAGTAGTGCAGTTTTTAAGTAATAAAGATGCAGGGACCAAGGTATCTGTAAGTGTACCAGTTTAGTAACATAAATTATTATTCTTTAATAGTTGATCATAATATTTTGTATTAATTGTAGTTACATATTATGACTTTCTTTTTTAGGACCAAAACAACAAATTTTTAAAATGAAGAAAAAGCTAAAAGTTCTTATGATTGATGATCATCCTATGATTATCGAAGGGTATAAGAATACCTTATTAGGAGAAAACCAAAAAGAGTATCAAATTAAAATTGATATTGCGTCTAATTGTGATGATGCCTATGATAAAATTTTGAAATCATCACAATCTACTCCTTATGATATGCTTTTTGTAGATATAAAACTTCCTCCATCTTCAGACGGTACAATTACATCTGGCGAAGATTTAGCAAAACATGCAAAAGAATTATTGCCTAAATCTAAAGTGATTATATTAACAATGCATAGAGAAGATCACAGGATACATAATATTCTTAAAAATATTA
Source organism: uncultured Aquimarina sp. (assembly GCA_947496355.1). Taxonomy (GTDB): domain Bacteria; phylum Bacteroidota; class Bacteroidia; order Flavobacteriales; family Flavobacteriaceae; genus Aquimarina. Next base: position 68,918 of record CANMCO010000014.1, on the reverse strand, counting down.
ATCCTGCTGGATTTTTGATCAAGAGTGATCTTACATCTAGTGAGTTACTTTTGGCCTTTAATAATATAGTTAAAGGTAAAGCATATTATAGTGCTACGGTAAATGATCATTTTAGAAAAATGATGACCAATAAGTTTTCTCTGGATGAGAAAAACTTAAAAATATTATATCACTTATCTCGCGGTGTTAAGACTAAAAACCTACCCAACTATGTGAGTTTGTCTTTGAGTGCAATTGAAAAAAGAAAAAATCAAATTAAGGAGATGTTTTCAATTTCAAAAGCCGATGATCAAAAATTACTAGAAGAAGCACGAAAAAGAGGGTTTATATAAACGAAGACATTTATAATACATAAAAAAGGTACCTGTTTTGGTATCTTTTTTTATGTCCTTTAAGATCAAGATCAGATGTTGTGTATAAGCAAATATTCTTGTTGGTCTAAAGAGGAAGAATTCCACATTTTTAACTCCTCTCGATTGTGCTCTAAACGCTTTTATTTTTACAATAATGATTCTGCCGCTGTATTTGTACTCCTTATATAAAATAGTTTAGGGATATATCTTTATTTATTGTAATTGCGTTAGTAATAGCACTAAATACTTTAAAGCTTGTTTGTTCTACATCTTTATACCAGTGTGCTAGTTTGGTATAAGCAGTTTGTGTAGAGGTACCTATATTGAATATATTTCTTAGTCTTTGTATCAGGTTATATGTATTTTAGTATCAGGATATTGGTCAAATAATATTTTAGCCCTATTGTATTGGTTTTCTATGCAATTGTTAAGTGTTTTGTATAGCAGATATCTACTTCAGGCTAAGAGTTGTTTTCTTGTATCTCTATTACTAAAAGTTACTGGTTTAAAACTTGTTTGATTTACGTTAAAAGCATTAAAATATTATGGTGTAAGCACGCGATAATGTTAAATATTTATTAATACTTTTACACTACTATTGAAGAGGATAAAATTTTTGATGAATCTTATAAATAATACGGTCATTCCAGTATTATTATCAATTTTTAAAGGAATATATTGTACATATTTCTTTCGTCAACCAAATTTTACTTTAATTTCAATAAAATCTTTTTTATCGATTTTATTTGTACTTAATCGATAAAATGTCATTTTTTTTGTCAAATTATCCTGTTGAATTTACAGTTAAAGTAATTTAGAATTTCTAAATAATACATTACTAACCTAAAGCCTATGAAAATTTTTACTTTTCGCTTAACTTTAAGCAAAAAAAGACTATTTACTTTATTTTTTCTTGTGCTCGTCTCTTTTAACTACGTTGAAGCTCAAAATTTTGAAGCTACAGTAGTTACAGCAGTAGTTTCTGGCAATAACTCAGATAATGCTTTATTTGCAGCAAACTCTCCATCTATACCTTTACTGGCTTTTATTAGGGCAGAAAGAATAGCAGGGCCTCAAGCAGGTACTTTTACGATACAAGGTGATAATATAAGATATATACATGGTACAGGAGGTACTGGCATCCCTAATAATGCAAGTACTATACGATTTACCTTTTTGCAGGCCGACCAGGTAACGTTAATACCACTTAATGATTTTCGATTTATAATCAATGATATAGATGGCCCTAATAACGAGGCATTAGCTACCGATTGTGATTCTGGAGTTCGATTTGTATCAGTGTATTTGGATCCTGCCGATCCTAATGACGATTCAAATCTGGTGTTAGATAATACCCCGCCAGATTTAAGTGCTACAGGTACCCAAGTAGAAAACGCAGGAATCCAGAGCCGGGTGATGTATGAATATAATGATGTCAATGTTGTAGAGTATACAAATTTTGCAAACAATGGTTTCTTAAAAGATTTTGACTTGGATAATGAACTGTCTTTAGGAACACCTCAATTTTCTGTATGTTCTAAAGATACTGATAATGATGGTGTAGATGATGTAATGGATCAGGATGATGATAATGACGGGATTTTAGATGTTGTAGAATCTGGAGGTAATGATCCTAATGGCGATGCAGATGGTGATGGGTTACCCAATTTTTTAGATACAGATGATAACACCGGTGATAACCCAAGATATACACCAGATGGGTCGACCACAGATTATACAGATCTTAATAGCGATGGGCAACCAGATGTATACGAAGCGAGCCAGGATGATGATGAATTACCTAATCATTTAGATTTAGATTCTGATGGGGATGGTATCCCCGACAATGTCGAAGCGCAGGGTACTGATACCTATGTAGCACCTTCTGCGACTTCTGATTTAACTACGGGTATTCCTACTAACTATAACCAAACTACAGGTCTTACTCCAATTCCTGATACTGATTTGGATGGTATAGATGATTATTTAGATTTAGATAGTGATGGTGATAATTTTGATGATACCACAGAATCTGGATTAACGTTAACCGGTTTAGATGAAGATAATGATGGATTGGATGATGGTGTAGATACTACAGGAGGGCCTACAGGAGATTATTCTGATCCTAATGGTTCAATAAATAATCCAAGAACCGATTTACCGGATAATGATAACCCTGGTAATGAGGTTGATTTTAGAGACCCAAGAGATAGTGATAATGATGGTGTTGCAGATAACATAGATCTCGATGATGATAATGATGGTATACCTGATACAGCCGAGTTAGCTGGTATAAATGACCCTTTTGGAGATGAAGATGGTGATGGGTTACTTAATATAAATGATGCATTTGATAATAATGGTCCTGATGGCGATGGTAGTACAACAGACTATACTGACCTAAATAATGATGGTGTACCCGATGTTTATGATTATGATGGTGATGGTATTCCAAATCATTTAGATTTAGATGGTGATAATGATGGTATTCCGGATGTTATAGAAGCAGGAGGTACCGATACTAATGGAGATGGTGTATTAGATGGTTTTATAGATATAGACAATGACGGGTTATCAGATAGTGTAGATAATGTGGATAGCGGTTCTGGTCTAGGAGAAGTTACTCTAGGAACCCCATTGCCTAGTCCAAATACTGATCTTGCAGGTAATCCTAATTATCTGGATATTGATAGTGATGGCGATGGTATACCAGATAATATTGAAGCACAACCTACTACTGCTTATCTAGCTCCACTCAATACAGATTCAGATGGTGATGGTATAGATGATCGTTATGATAGTGATCAAGGAGGTGCTACTTTATTAAATGATCCCGAAAATACAGATGGTACCGATACCCCTGATTATATAGATACGGATAGTGATAATGATGGGGTTTTTGATATCGTAGAAAATGGCGATGATGATAACGTAGCTTCTGGAACAGATAGTGATAATGATGGTCTTGATGATGCTTTTGATGATGTTGATGATAGCGCAACAGGAGAACCTACAGTAAATGATGGAATTAATCCTCCTAATGCTACAAACTTAGGAGATGAAGATGGTGATTTTTCTAGTGGAGGAGATGTAGATTTTAGGGATATTTTTGACAATGATAATGATGGTATAGCAGATAATGTAGACTTAGATGATGATAACGACGGGATTTTGGATACTGCCGAAAACAGTCTTGGTATTGATCCCAGTGCAGATAATGATAACGATGGTATACCAAACTATCAAGATCAAAGCGATAGAGGAGATGGTAATCCAGCAACGTGTACAGATACAACTCCTGCCAATGGTATTTGTGATGGGATAGACCCATTGTTTGATTCTGATAATGATGGTGTGCCTAACCACCATGACCTAGATAGTGATAATGATGGTATTCCAGATAACGTAGAGGCTCAACCAACTATTGGATATATACAGCCTAGTGGTGTTGGAGCAGGAATTACAGATGGGAATAATAACGGAGTAGATGATAATTATGAAACCGCTCAAGGCGGAACCGATTTAGGAGCAGGTGTAAATTCTGATACGGATCTGCTTCCTGATTTTTTGGATATAAATTCTGATGACGAAGGTGATAATGATACCATAGAAGCGGGTTTTACTCCGGCAATAACAACAAATGATAGCGATGGTGATGGTATTCTAGACGATTATGACGATATCAACGGTCCAATAGTACAGGATGATCAAACTTTTGGAGCCATTGGGTTACCAAATAATCAAAATCCGCCTACCACCGAAGTTGATTTTAGAGAAGATATAATTGGAGTAGATACTGATGGGGATAATTCTTTTGATACTGTAGACTTAGATGATGATAACGATGGTATTTTAGATACAGCCGAAAACACTTTAGGCGTAGATCCTTCAGCCGATGCTGATAGTGATGGCATTCCAAACTACCAGGATTTTGATGATAATGGTAGCGCAACGGCTCCCGTATGTTTAGATGGAGATCTTAATGGTATTTGTGATACCCTAGATCCGGCTTTTGACAATGATCAGGATGGAGTGCCAAATCACTACGATATAGACAGTGATAATGATGGTATTTATGATGTTATAGAAACGGGTGGTACGGATGCGAATAATGATGGTCGTGCAGATGATGACGATAACAACGCAGATAATACAGCTACAAATGGTATTCCTACTTCCGCAGGAGCGGGAGTTTCAACTCCTACAGAGACTACCGTAGGAACTCCTGATTATCTAAATTTAGATAGTGATAGTGATGGATGTAGTGATGCCAATGAGGCGTATGCTAGTGGTACCGCTGATGGTGGTGATACAGGCGTCTATGGTCCAGACCCTGCTACGGTTGATTCTTCAACAGGAGTGGTTACTTCGGGTACCCCGGTAGCAAGTTATGCTGCCCCAGCCGATGGTGATAATGATGGTACCGATGATTACCAACAAGTTGGTGGTCCTGATGGTGATGGAGATGGGATCTCAGATGCCTGTGATCCGGTATTTGATGATAATGACAACGATGGCGTAGGGGATGCTGTAGATTTAGATGATGATAACGATGGTATTTTAGATACAGCCGAAAACACTTTAGGCGTAGATCCTTCAGCCGATGCTGATGGTGATGGCATTCCAAACTACCAGGATTTTGATGATAACGGTAGCGCAACGGCTCCTGTATGTTTAGATGGAGATCTTAATGGTATTTGTGACACCCTAGATCCGGCTTTTGACAATGATCAGGATGGAGTACCAAATCACTACGATATTGACAGTGATAATGATGGTATTTATGATGTTATAGAAACCGGTGGTACGGATGCGAATAATGATGGTCGTGCAGATGATGACGATAACAACGCAGATAATACAGCTACAAATGGTATTCCTACTTCCGCAGGAGCGGGAGTTTCAACTCCTACAGAGACTACCGTAGGAACTCCTGATTATCTAAATTTAGATAGTGATAGTGATGGCTGTAGTGATGCCAATGAGGCGTATGCTAGTGGTACCGCCGATGGTGGTGATACAGGAGTCTATGGTCCAGACCCTGCTACGGTTGATTCTTCAACAGGAGTGGTTACTTCGGGTACCCCGGTAGCAAGTTATGCTGCCCCAGCCGATGGTGATAATGATGGTACCGATGATTACCAACAAGTTGGTGGTCCTGATGGTGATGGAGATGGGATCTCAGATGCCTGTGATCCGGTATTTGATGATAATGACAACGATGGCGTAGGGGATGCTGTAGATTTAGATGATGATAACGATGGTATTTTAGATACTGCCGAAAACACTTTAGGCGTAAATCCTTCAGCCGATGCTGATGGTGATGGTATTCCAAACTACCAGGATTTTGATGATAATGGTAGCGCAACGGCTCCCGTATGTTTAGATGCCGATCTTAATGGTATTTGTGATACCCTAGATCCGGCTTTTGACAATGATCAGGATGGAGTGCCAAATCACTACGATATTGACAGTGATAATGATGGTATTTATGATGTTATAGAAACCGGTGGTACGGATGCGAATAATGATGGTCGTGCAGATGATGACGATAACAACGCAGATAATACAGCTACAAATGGTATTCCTACTTCCGCAGGAGCGGGAGTTTCAACTCCTACTGAGACTACCGTAGGAACTCCTGATTATCTAAATTTAGATAGTGATAGTGATGGATGTAGTGATGCTAATGAGGCGTATGCTAGTGGTACCGCTGATGGTGGTGATACAGGAGTCTATGGTCCAGACCCGGCTACGGTTGATTCTTCAACAGGAGTGGTTACTTCGGGTACCCCGGTAGCAAGTTATGCTGCTCCGGCCGATGGTGATAATGATGGTACCGATGACTACCAACAAGTTGGTGGTCCCGATGGAGATGGCGATGGGATCTCAGATGCCTGTGATCCGGTATTTGATGATAATGACAACGATGGCGTAGGGGATGCTGTAGATTTAGATGATGATAACGATGGTATTTTAGATACAGCCGAAAACACTTTAGGCGTAGATCCTTCGGCTGATGCTGATGGTGATGGCATTCCAAACTACCAGGATTTTGATGATAACGGTAGCGCAACGGCTCCTGTATGTTTAGATGGAGATCTTAATGGTATTTGTGACACCCTAGATCCGGCTTTTGACAATGATCAGGATGGAGTACCAAATCACTACGATATTGACAGTGATAATGATGGTATTTATGATGTTATAGAAACCGGTGGTACGGATGCGAATAATGATGGTCGTGCAGATGATGACGATAACAACGCAGATAATACAGCTACCAATGGTATTCCTACTTCCGCAGGGGCAGGAGTTTCTACTCCTACCGAGACTACTGCGGGAACTCCTGATTATCTTAATTTAGATAGTGATAGTGATGGATGTAGTGATGCTAATGAGGCGTATGCTAGTGGTACCGCCGATGGTGGTGATACAGGAGTGTATGGTCCGGATCCTGCTACGGTTGATTCTTCAACAGGAGTGGTTACTTCGGGTACCCCGGTAGCAAGTTATGCTGCTCCGGCCGATGGCGATAATGATGGTACCGATGATTACCAACAAATTGGTGGTCCCGATGGAGATGGCGATGGGATCTCAGATGCTTGTGATCCGGTATTTGATGATAATGATGGTGATGGGGTCGGTGATGCTGTAGATTTAGACGATGATAACGATGGTATTTTAGATACAGCCGAAAACACTTTAGGGGTAGATCCATCTGCAGATGCTGATGCTGATGGTATTCCCAACTACCAGGATTTTGATGATAATGGTAGCGCAACGGCTCCTGTATGTTTAGATGCTGATCTTAATGGTATTTGTGATACCCTAGATCCGGCCTTTGACAATGATCAGGATGGAGTACCAAATCACTACGATATTGACAGTGATAATGATGGTATTTATGATGTTATAGAAACGGGTGGTACGGATGCGAATAATGATGGTCGTGCAGATGATGACGATAACAACGCAGATAATACAGCTACAAATGGTATTCCTACTTCCGCAGGAGCGGGAGTTTCAACTCCTACAGAGACTACCGTAGGAACTCCTGATTATCTAAATTTAGATAGTGATAGCGATGGCTGTAGTGATGCCAATGAGGCATATGCTAGTGGTACCGCCGATGGTGGTGATACAGGAGTCTATGGTCCAGACCCTGCTACGGTTGATTCTTCAACAGGAGTGGTTACTTCGGGTACCCCGGTAGCAAGTTATGCTGCCCCAGCCGATGGTGATAATGATGGTACCGATGACTACCAACAAATTGGTGGTCCTGATGGTGATTTTGATGGCATATCTGATGCTTGTGATCCTACTTTTGATAACAATGATGGTGATAATGTAGGGGATAATTTAGACCTTGATGATGACAATGACGGTATCCCTGATACTGCTGAAAACACTTTGGGGGTAGACCCATCTGCAGATGCTGATGCTGATGGTATTCCCAACTACCAGGATTTTGATGATAACGGTAGCGCAACCGCTCCTGTATGTTTAGATGCCGATCTTAATGGTATTTGTGATACCCTAGATCCGGCCTTTGACAATGATCGTGATGGTATTCCGAATCATTTTGATCTGGATTCAGATAACGATGGTATTACAGATATTATTGAAGCTGGTGGAGTAGATACAAATTTTGATGGGGAAGTAGATTATCCAACTCCAGGAGATCCCTCGACTATGGTAGATATAGATAAGGATGGTTTAGATGATGCTTTAGATAATATTGATAGTGGAAGTGGCATGGGTGAAGTAACTACAGGAACACCTTTACCAACTCCAAATTCTGATACAGATACAAATCCTAATTTTCTAGATATTGATGCCGATAATGATGGAATCGTTGATAATATTGAAGCACAGTCTACATTGGATTATGTAGTACCAAGTGGTAATGATACAGATAATGATGGACTGGATGATAGTTATGATCCGGATTGTTCGATTGCACTATGTGGGTTTAACGGCACTCCTATTGTACCTGTAAATACAGATGCATCTAATCTAAATAGTGATACAGATCCTGATTACATTGATTCCGATTCTGATGGTGATGGAGAGTCTGATACGATTGAAGCTTATGATACCGATGATGACGGTGTGGCTGATACTGTTCCTTCTGGAAATGATACTGATAATGATGGATTAGATGATAATTTTGATATAGATGGTGCTAACGCAACTGATACAGGAGGGCCAACTAACGGAGGGCAAACAGCTACAAACCCATTCCCTGATACAGATGCAGTTGGAGGAGAACCAAATTGGAGAGAAGATATTGAGGAAATTACCTTCACCAAGACCTTTGCTGCACCAGTAGATGTGAATATAAATGGTATCGTTGATGCTGGGGATACTATAGAATATACCTTGAGTATTACTAATACTGGTAATGTAAGCGTAACGGCAGCTAATGTCACGGATACCAAGTTAGGGTTAACCAATGCAGCGGTAACCCCTGCTAATTTAGCTCCTGGTGCTACGGGAACGTTAACATCTACCTATACGATTTTACAGAGTGATGTAGATGCTGGAGGAATAGAGAATACAGCTACTGGAAGTGCTACACCACCAAATTTACCTGATGGTAGTCCAGCTACTCCTATTACAGATACTTCTGATACTGATGTTGACGGTGATGGAAACAACGTACCGAATAATGAGACTGTAGAGACACCATTATTAGATGGTACTACACCTGGCGATGGTACAGACAATGATCCTACGGTAACGTTGATTCCCGCTTCTTCAGAATTGACCACTACCAAGACAAGTGTGTTGGATATCACTGGCGGATTGGATGCTACTGTTGCAGATGTAGGAGATATGATTACCTATACGTATACGCTAGAAAATACGGGTAATACGACACTGACTAGTGTTGGCGTTAGTGAGACTGCTTTTAGTGGTACAGCTGGCGCTCCGACTCCTGTCTTTGGAGCTAATAGCGGAGTTACTCCATCGAGTCCTTCGGGTACATTGGTTCCTGGTGAGACCGCTACTTTTAGTGCTATGTATGCTTTGACTCAGGCAGATATTGATGCTGGAGGTATTCAGAACAGTGCTACTGCTACAGGTACACCACCTGCAGATCCTGATGGTACGGTGAATGCTGCGATTACAGATGTTTCAGATGCTGGTGATGAGACGGTAGAGACGCCTAACCTGGATGGAAGTTTACCGGCTGATGGTACAGACAATGATCCTACAGTAACGTTGATTCCTCCGAGTTCAGAATTGACCACTACTAAGACGAGTGTGTTGGATATCACTGGTGGATTGGATGCTACTGTTGCAGATGTAGGAGATATGATTACTTATACGTATACGATAGAAAATACGGGTAATACGACACTGACTAGTGTTGGCGTTAGTGAGACTGCTTTTAGTGGTACAGCTGGCGCTCCGACTCCTGTCTTTGGAGCTAATAGCGGAGTTACTCCATCGAGTCCTTCGGGTACATTGGTTCCTGGCGAGACCGCTACTTTTAGTGCTATGTATGCTTTGACTCAGGCAGATATTGATGCTGGCGGTATTCAGAACAGTGCTACTGCTACAGGTACACCACCTGCAGATCCTGATGGTACGGTGAATGCTGCGATTACAGATGTTTCAGATGCTGGTGATGAGACGGTAGAGACGCCAGATATTAACGGGAATACAGATGGAAATACAACTAATGATCCTACCATTACTTCAATTTCACCAAGTCCAGAGCTTGTTTTAACAAAAACTGCTGTGATCAACGATGGAGGTGATGGGATAGTAGATGCGAATGATACAATAACATATACTTTCAGTATTGAGAATACAGGAAATGTAACTATAGATAATATAGAGGTTACAGACCTGTTAACAGGAAGTATAAATTTAGCGATTACTCCTTCAATTTTGACTCCAGGCGCTGTAGGTACAGCTACAGTTGTTTATACCATTTTACAAACAGATATTGATAATGGAGATATTACCAATACGGCAACTGTTACTGGTGATAGCCCTACAGGTGTTGCTGATGTAACAGATGTATCTGATAATGGAGATGAAACTACAGATGGACCAGATGTAGACATAGATCCTACTAATGATCCAACAGTAACAATGCTAACTCCGAATCCTTCTATACTAATAACAAAAACAGATAATGCACCTGCAGATGGTTCCTATGACACTGTTGGAGAAGCAATATTTTATGAGATAGAGGTAACAAATGATGGAAATGTAACTTTGTCCAATATAGTTATTACGGATCCAAATGCAGATACTATTAATCCAGCTACGGTAAGTAGTATTGATCCAGGTCAAACCGTTACAGTTATAGCAACTCATGTAATTACTCAAGCAGATATTGACCTAGGAATAGTAACAAATACTGCTAGTGTAACCGCACAGGATCATAATACAACTATTGTAAATGATGATTCTGATGATCCAGATACGCCAGCACTAGATGATGCTACAATTACTTCAATTGTTCAAAATCCAGAACTTACGTTAACTAAGTCAGATGACCCTGCACCAGATGGGACCTATGATACAGTAGGTGAAGTAATAACTTATACAATTGAAGTTATTAATACTGGTACAGTGACACTAACCAACGTAGTCGTTTCTGACACCAATGCCGATGCAGGTAGTATTATTCCAGCTTCAATAACAACAATGGCACCGGGAGATAGGGTTACGGTCATTGCCTCACATACAATTATACAAGAAGATCTTGATGCTGGTATTGTAATTAACCAGGCAGATGTTACAGGGGATGATCCTAACGGGATTTCGGTGACAGATATGTCAGATGATCCTTCTACACCAGATCCTGATGATGCTACAGAAACTGAGACCGGGCTAATTACTGGTGGTAGATTGTCGGTAACTAAAGCAGCAGATCCAAGAATATTTGCAGAAGAAGGTGATGTAATTACTTATACCATAGTGATCGAAAATACCGGGACAGTTACATTAAGTAATATCATTGTAGTCGATAATAATGCTACTATTATTTCCGGATTACCAATAACATCTTTGGCTCCTGGTGAAATGGCTATGGTACTGGCGGAACATGTTGTTACAAATGATGATATTTTGACTGGACAAGTGATTAATGTAGCTGAAATTTCGGGAACTACTCCATCAGGAGAAATTATTACAGAAATTTCTGATGATCCTAATAACCTTGATGATGTAGATCCTGATGCCGATAGTGACCCTGATGATCCAACTATAAGTTCAATCGACAGCGATGGAGATGGAATAGTAGATCCAGATGATTTGGATGATGATAATGACGGTATCGCAGATATAGAAGAACAAAACGGAGATCCGAATTTGGATACTGACGGAGATGGAATTGTAGATCGTTTAGATCTTGATTCAGATGGAGACGGAGTACTGGATGTTTATGAATCGGGTGCCGATGTTGATGTGCTTACAATTTCACCTGACGGAAGAATAGAAGATATAGTTGGAACAGATGGTATTCCTAATAGCGTACAAAATCCAGGTGAAGAGAACGGAGGTACAATAAACTATCCAGTTCAGGACACTGATGGTGACGGAATAGACGATTTCCAGGACATTGATGATGATAATGATGATATTCTAACAGTTGATGAAAATGCCGATCCTGATGGTAATGGAAACCCGGATGATGCCTTTGATACAGATGGTAATGGTATACCTAATTATCTAGAACCTAATGTGCCTTCAACTGGAGAAGACGGGATAACAGTATTTACTGGGATGTCACCTAATGGAGATGGAATAAATGATGCATTTGTAATTAGCGGAATTGAAAGATTGGAAAACACACTAGAAATTTATAATCGTTGGGGTGTAAAAGTGTTTCAAGCTTCAAATTACGGAAGAGATGGCAATCTTTTCAAAGGAATTTCTAATGGAAGAACAACCATTGAAGAAAAAGATCAGTTACCTGTGGGTACCTATTATTATCTTCTTGAATATGTCCTTGAATCTGGAGAACGTAAAAGTAGAGCAGGATATTTATACATTAATAGATAATCAACCAAAACTTAAATACCCACGAGTAATATGCTCGTGGGTTTAATAAAAAATATTAAATTAGAGCGGATGAAAAAACTACACATAGTAATTGCTACGGCACTTTTGAGTTTTGTGTTTTCTTATACTAATGCACAGCAAGATGCTCAATATACGCAGTATATGTACAATACAATTAGTGTTAATCCAGCCTATGCGGGTAGTAGAGGGGTTATGAGTATCATGGGACTTCATCGAAGCCAGTGGGTTGGTTTGGATGGTGCTCCACGTACCCAAACCTTAACTCTTAATACACCAATAGGCGATAATGAACGTATTGGATTAGGTTTATCTGTTGTTAATGATGAAATTGGCCCTACCGATGAGACTTATATTGATATTGATTTTTCGTATACCATTCCTACCTCAGATACGGGAAAACTAAGTTTTGGTTTAAAAGCAGGAGCACATTTATTAAATATTGATTTTCTTCGATTAACGCAGTTCAATCAAAATGACGCTTTATTTGGTGCCAATATTGATAATAAGTTTAGTCCAAATGTTGGAGTTGGCATATATTATCATACCAATAAGTCTTATTTTGGATTAAGTGCCCCTAATTTATTAGAGACAGATCATTTTGATGAGAGTTCTACTAGTAGTGATAGTGATGCAGTTAGTTTTTTGGCAGAGGAGCGTATTAATTACTATTTAATTGCAGGTCATGTTTTTGATTTGAGTGATGATGTTAAGTTTAAGCCAGCAGTATTAAGTAAATTAGTCTTCGGAGCACCTTTACAGGTAGATGTATCGGCTAATTTTTTATTGTATGATCGTTTAACATTGGGTGTTGCTTATCGTTGGAGTGCAGCAGTCACTGGGCAGATAGGCTTTCAGATATCAGATGCAATGATGATAGGATTTGCATACGATAGAGAGACTACAGAGTTAGGGCAATCACAATTTAATGACGGTAGTTATGAAGTGATGCTACGATTCGAACTCTTTAAAAAATATAATAGAATGCTAACACCTCGTTTCTTTTAGAATAATTCTTCAATAGGTTGAGAATCAAAATAAATAAAACTATGAATTTTAAATACTTCATACATATATCTTTAAGTTTATTAACCCTTTTTAGTGTTTTTTCACAAGAGAAAAGATTAGAAAAGGCCGATGAAAACTTTAGTCGCTTTGCCTTTGTAGATGCTCGTAAAATATATCTTCAGGTTGCTGAGAGTGGATATGAATCATTGGATTTATATAAAAAACTTGGAGACTCATACTATTTTAATGCACAATTAGAGGATGCTGTGCCATGGTACGAAAAGTTAACGAGTACATATGCCGAAGAAATTGATCCGGAGTATTTTTTTCGATACTCACAGAGTCTCAAGAGTATAAAACGATATGATGATGCAGATCGAGTAATGGAAAAATTTAATTCCCTTACAGGAAATGATCAACGAGCGGAGTATTTTGTAAATACCAGAGATTACCTCAAGTTTATTGAAATGCAGTCAGGAAAGTTTAGACTGTTGAAGTTAAGTGTAAATTCTAAATACTCAGACTATGCACCAAGTTTCAATAATCAAGGACAACTTATATTCGCTTCGTCTAGAGGAGGAGGGAGCGGGATGGTCAAAACTTTGCATGAGTGGAACGAAATGCCGTTTTTAGATTTATTTTCTTCAGATATAATAAAAGCAAATGGCATTTTGCAAACTCCAAAAAAGATTCAAGGAAAAATAAATACTCGTTTTCATGAATCATCTACAACATTTAGTAAAGATGGACAGACTGTATATTTTACACGAAATAATTATACCAAAAGAAAGTTAGGAGCAAATGTCCAAGGAACAATACTTTTAAAGCTATACAAAGCAACATTAGAAGATGGAAAATGGAAAAATATTGAAGAACTACCGTTTAATAGTAATGAATACTCGGTAGCACACCCTTCATTAAGTGCAGATGGAACTAAATTGTATTTCGCAAGTGATATGCCAGATAGTAGAGGGCTTTCTGATTTATATGTTATTGATATTAATGAGGACGGAACCTATGGCGAGCCAAGAAATCTTGGAGATAAAATTAATACCGAAGGAAGAGAAACCTTTCCCTATGTTAGTGATTCTGGCCGGTTGTACTTTGCAAGTGATGGGCACATTGGTCTTGGAGGCTTAGATGTATTTGTATCTGTTCCCGAAGAATTAGGTGTATTCTCTATTCCTTATAATGTTGGTAGACCAGTAAACAGTCCAGAAGATGATTTTACTTTTGTGCTTAATGAAGATACAAAAATAGGGTACTTCGCTAGTAATCGTATTGGTGGAAAAGGAAATGATGATATCTATAGTTTCAAGCAAACAGGTGAACTGATTACTGAATGTAACCAATATGTTACAGGGGTGATTACTGACGCAGCATCAAAAGAAAAATTAATTGAAGCAGAAGTGATTTTGATGGACGAGAATAATTCAGAATTAAAACGAACTGTTACCAATGATAAAGGACAGTATAAATTTGATCTTGAGTGCGATACTCCCTATATTGTAAGGGCTGTAAAAACGAATTATAAACCTACAGAAAGAATACTAACTACAAATAATGTTCTAGAATATGAACATAATCTAGCATTACAACTTGGAGAAGGAGGATTGGCTGGCAAAGAAGTCAAACCAGGAGATGACCTTGCTAAATTATTGGAATTAAAAATTATATATTTTGATCTGGATAAGTCTGATATTCGCTCTGATGCAGAAATAGAGTTACAAAAAATAATTGCTGCTCTTAAAGAATATCAGCAATTAAAAATTGATGTACGTTCACATACAGATAGTAGAGGAGATGATAACTATAATATGTATTTAAGTGAACGTAGAGCAAAGAGTACGATCAAGTACATCATTGAAAAAGGAGGTATAGATAAATCTCGAGTAACAGGAAGAGGTTACGGTGAAACCGCCGTGATTAATAAATGTAAAAATACTGTAGCCTGCAGTGATCAAGAACATCAACTTAATCGTAGAAGTGAGTTTATCGTGATTCAGTAATTGTCTGTTCTTACATAAAATCGTACTTCAAGGACTACTTTTATTTTATATGTAAGACACACAAATAGAAAAGGAGATTACTGGCATGTATGTTTTGCTACAATTGAAAATTCTAAATTGCTATTAGATACTGAAGGTATAGAAACTATGTATCCACATGCTGTAGAAATTCAAAAGTGATAAGGAAGAGTGAGTCGTTAAAGTATTTCTTAAAATTATTCATTATGGATGAAAAATATTCCAAAAATTACTCTTTGGATACTATAATTATTTGCTGAATATTGTAAGTTGTTTTAACTATAGGGATACTAGAGTTTTATAATTTATGTTAACAAATTGCTACGGTTTATCTATATAAAAATGACGTTTTTTATAGCTATGCTACAATGGTTAAAATGTTAAAAAAGTAAGTCAAAAACGTATTTTTTAGACATTTGGTAAAGAATATTCGTACTCTATATTGAAGAAAAAACTGTCTTTTCAAAAACATATTTTTTTTTAAATAATTGATTAAGAAGTGTTTGATGTTTTGTTTAATAAGCTGAATAGTTAGTTTCTCTGGGTATTTAGGTATTTTACAATTGAATTTTATTTTTTATGGCTAAACCGTAATAATTATGTGGTTTTATGTCGTTATGTTTTAACAATTTGTGAGTATATTTAAACGTTGTTTTTAAGAAAACAAAACGCATGTTTTTTAGAATAGAAAAGCTTATTTCTTACCCCACCCTGAGCTTTACTATTTATTTGATTTTGTATGCAATATTAGATATTATAATTATATGATACTCTTTGATAGTATGTCATATAGGTATAGATGATGTAATAGCTTTAGGGAATATATATTAAATGTAGTATGAAGTAATGCAATGTGGTCATATCTAAAAATGTAGATACGTCATATGCTATATATAGAAACGATAAATAATTTTGAATAAAGAAAAGATAAAAAAATAAATGTTGTTTTAGCAAAGTTTGGCTAACAACTATAAAAAACAACCCCGCTATTTGTAAAACTTTGGCGAGCCAACAAAAGCAGGGTCTGAATAACGATTAATTAAATTAACCATTATGAGTGAAATATCACTTCTTGTGCTTACAAGATATATTCTATGTCTTAGCAAGATTTGTTTTTCATGTATAGAAAAACAAATACTGACTATTTGCACGATATCACAATCGAAATATAGGAATTCTTTAACTTCTTTACGGTCTTACCGTAAAATTTTTAGCACTTTCTTAACAAGTTTTTTTTACCAAATTATAACTCTATTATGGAGTCGTAATACTGTGCGTAAACCTAACATGTTGACTATGAATTATGTTATAGTATTTGTTGTCCTAATTATTAATAGATGTTTATCCGATTTTTTTTAGAAAAGATTAAATCAGTGACATATATATAAAAATAATAGAATTTCATTTAATGATTAAATTAAAATTACTGAGCGTAAGAATAAAATAATAAAAACGTAAACTATTTTCTCTATAAGCGAATAGTTATAAAGATGCATTTTGACGATGTGTTTACTTTAAACCCCCCGGTGTTAGGGGTAATTTCGGGGGGTTTTATCTTAAAAATTAACCCACAGTAGTGAGTCCAATATATTTTGTGCAAGTAGTATAAAGCCAATTTTAAATTTGAGTGTTTTTTTAGATTGAATGTAGATTTCGGGAGAGAGCTGTCTGGTTTTACAAATTAGGCAGCTCTTTTTAATGTAAAAAATGATAGATGTTTTTATTTTAGCAGCTATGGTAGATGTAAAACTTCTTGAATATTTAGAGTCTTTTCTCACCGAAAGAAGACGGGAATTAAATAAAAACATTTTAGAAAAGAGAACCAATCACTTTACAGTGGCTATAGAAGATGTGTATCAATTACATAATACAAGTGCAGTGATACGTAGCTGTGATGTTTTTGGAATCCAGAATGTGCATGTGATAGAGGAGGTAAATGTAAAACGAATAGATAGGGAAATTGCTATGGGTGCTCAGAAATGGGTAGATATTAATCGATATCCAACTACTAAGGAATGTCTTAAAACGCTAAAAGATAAGGGATATCAGATAGTCGCTACAACGCCACACGATGATTCTAAGGTCCTATCAGAGTTTGATCTATCCAAACCTTCGGCTTTTTTCTTTGGTAGAGAACAACAAGGTCTAAGTGATATTGTTCTTGAGGCTGCAGATTGTAAGTTGCATATTCCTATGGTTGGTTTTACAGAAAGCCTCAATATCTCAGTTTCTGCAGCAATAATATTGCAACATGTTTCTTCAGAATTAAGAAAAACGAATATAGATTGGTCATTACCTGAAGAAGAGAAACTACAAAAACGAATGGAATGGGCCAAGAAGGTGATCAAAAGTCATGAACAAATTATTGCTCGATATCATAATAATGAGTAACTTTCTATGACTTAAAATGATATACTATGGTTACTTGGTTCGAAATTCCGGTTACAGACATGAATAGAGCAAAAACTTTTTATGAAAAAGTTTTTGATATCCAGATAGGATTGCATAAAATGGAAGGTATAGAAATGGGTTGGTTTCCTAATAAAAATGAATCTGGTATTGCTACCGGAAGCTTGATTAATGCAGGAGAGCATTATAAACCGAGTAATGATGGGGTTTTAGTTTACTTTTATTGTGATGATGTTGAAAACGAGATCAGTAGAGTGGAAGCCGCTGGAGGAAATGTTGTTTCGGGTAAAACACAAATTTCAGAAGATAATGGATATTATGCATATTTCATAGATTCTGAAGGCAATAGAATAGCACTACATTCTCAGAAATAATTATTTCCTATCTAGAATTTTATATTCTTCATAGCATTCACTAATGGCATCCAAAATCTGTAGATCGTTGGCAAATTTTATAAAATCTGAAGAATAATTACAATTTCTAAGGATTTCGTCAATATCTAATCGTTCTACTTGTAGCAGAGCCATTAAAGTAGCGCGATCAAATTTAGTTTCAAGAAGATTTCTGATTTCATCATCTTTCTTCATTTTACGCAGTTTCCTTAATTCTTTGGATCGTTTACTGAAGATATTATATAAGAAATCTGCAGGATTAAATATTGCTCCCAATACTTTGTTTACCGCTCCGGGTTGTTTACTTCCTCCTTCGTAACCAGAGTTAAGACCAGAAATACTATATCTATAATTGTTATATACAGGTATTCTTTTTGCGTCAATTTCTAAATACCCGGTCAGTTGAACATCCGCTACAACAACTTCTTCAAGTGCTATACCTAGCTCGGTCATTTTAATTTTAACATCACCAAACTTAATCCAGTCATTCGTGACTCTAACTTGTAGTGGTTTATATCCAATATAGGAAAAGTATAATGTATCGTTTACTTTTGCCTGAATCGAAAAATCTCCTTCATTATTAGTGATTGTACCAATTACCTGGCTTAAATTAATAATGTGAACATTCTCGAGTTTCTGATCTGTAGAAGCGTTTAATACTTTTCCTTTAATAACTCCCAAATTATCTACTTGCGCATAAGTAGTTGTACTTATAAATAATATGTAAAATAATATTCTTTTCATTTAATATATATGACGTTCTTTTTATATTAAGATAACATAAAAACCGCGCCAAAAATCATATTACTATGTTAATATATAAATTTATCTGCGATCACTACGTTTTCTACGATCTCTTCCTCTATCACTTCTACTACCTCTATCCTCATTAGAATCGAAGCGTTTTTTACCTTTTGGTTTAAATCCATCGCTCCTGCGTTTTCCTTTAAAACCGCCGCCACCATCACGACGACCTCTTCCTCTGCTACGACCAGAATCTTTAGAAATTTCTACGTTAACTTTTCTTCCTTCCATTCTGAAATCTTCAAAAATAGCAAGTACGCGTTCCTGATGTTCAGTATTCGTATTGAAGAAAGAAAAACTTTCTTTTACATCAACCCGACTTAATGAATCTCCACCTAATTCTAAAACTTCTTTAAGGAAATCTTTTAGCTTCATCCAATCAAATCCATCTTTTTCTCCTACATTAATAAAGTACCTTGTACTTCCATCAGCACTAGAACTTCTGTCATTGTCATTTCCAGATGCATTTAGATCCTTTGCTTTTTTGTAATAGTTATGAAAACGTGAGAATTCTACAGAAAAGAATTTTTTGATCAATTCTTCTTTAGAGAATTCTTCAAGAACTTCATTGATAGACGGTAGATAGCTGTCAATTTCATGGTCTATTTCGGCTTTTTTGATGTCACTAGCTAAATGAAATAACTGCACTTGGCAGATTTCTTCACCACTTGGAATTTCTTTTTTCTCAAAACTCTTTTTGATGATTCGTTCTACAGATTTTATCTTTCGTACTTCGCTTTTAGAAACAATAACCATAGAAACCCCGCTTTTACCGGCACGTCCCGTTCTTCCGCTTCTATGTGTATAGGTTTCTATCTCATCAGGAAGTTGATAATTTATGACATGGGTTACATCGTCTACATCAATACCACGAGCTGCTACATCTGTGGCAACAAGCATTTGTATCTGTCTGTTTCTAAAGCTTTTCATTACTAAGTCACGTTGATTTTGACTTAAGTCACCATGTAAGGCAGCTGCGTTATATCCATCTCCTATAAGGTTTTCTGCAACTTTTTGCGTATCACGCTTGGTACGACAAAAGATTACCGAAAAAATATCAGGATTGGCATCTGCTAATCTTTTTAATGCGGCATATCGATCTCTAGAATTAACTACATAATATTCGTGAGATACATTTTTAGAACCTGTATTTTTATGACCAACGGTAATTTCTATTGGCTCATGCATAAAGCGTTTAGCAATGGTAGAAACCTCTCTTGGCATTGTTGCAGAAAATAACCAAGTGTTTTTATCTTTTGGGGTATGCGATAAAATTGCAGTAATATCTTCATAGAACCCCATATTAAGCATCTCATCTGCTTCATCCAATACGCAATAACCGATATTTGAAATATCCACCATTTTTCGGTTGATCATATCTTGCATACGTCCAGGAGTTGCTACAACAATCTGTGCTCCACGCTTAATTTCTTTGGCCTGATCCATAATGCTGGCACCACCATAGATTGCTACAGTACGTAATCCAGGAATATGTTTTGCGTAATTTTTAAGTTCGTTTGTGATTTGTAAACAAAGTTCACGAGTAGGAGAGAGGATTAACCCTTGTGTAATTCTACTCTTACTATCTACTTTTTCTATTAAAGGAAAACCAAAAGCTGCTGTTTTTCCAGTTCCTGTTTGTGCAAGGGCTACAATGTCTGTGTCCTTATCAAGTAAAATAGGAATGGCCTTTTCTTGTACTTCACTAGGGGTTTCAAACCCCATATCATTCACCGCTTTTACAATGGCTTCACCAAGACCTAATTCTTCAAATTTGTTCATATACTAAAAATAAGCCGCAAAGGTACGGTTTATTATCTGTCTATTACAATAACGAGATATTTATTATGGTGTTGCAGTTGGGTTTTATGTTTTAGGCTTTATATAGTAGGTTTTTACACTGTCTATAGCTACTTAATGATCTCAATTTCAAAAAGTTTATCCCAATTTTTTCCGGTAACGAATAGCTGTTTTGTATCTGCTTTATAAGCGATACCGTTTAGGACATCTAATTCTTGATGCTGTTTGACATTATCTCGTAATCCTCTTAGGTCTACTACAGCTTCTATTGCTCCATTTTTTGGATTAATTATCGTAATACTACTTTTTAGATTGGATTTATTGGTGGATCCATGCTTTGGCCATGTGTTTGCATAAATTTTTCCATCTACCCATTCAAGTTCATTAAATTTGGTTTTGACACCTTTATTAGTCACTATTTGGATATATTCCTTCTCTGCAAGCGTTATTGGATCAAGGATCCATATTTTTTCGGTACCATCGCTTTTATATATGCGTTCACCATCATTACATAAGCCCCAGCCTTCTTTACTTTGATTATAGGCAAAGTTTTGTGTTTTTTCTAAAGAATTTAGGTTGTAAATAAAGCCCTCCTTTGATAGCCATGTAAGTTGAAAAATCTTATTATTTAGAATAGTGATTCCTTCTGCAAAATATTCTTTTGGAATTTCTTTTTTAATAAGAACTTCCCCTGTTTTATAATTCGTTTTTCTTAAAGAAGACATTCCTTTTTTTCCGGTACTTTCATAAAGTGTATCTCCAAAAAACTCTAACCCCTGAGTAAAAGCTTTTATATCATGAGGATACTCTGCAATGATTTTGTAAGAATAAAGTTTTGGTGATTTGTTACTGAGAAGAACAATTTTCTTGGATATTGTATCAATGTTCCCATCATAAAATACTTGGGCAGTTAACATATGATTACCCAGTTTTTCATCATCTATTTTTTCATTATACTTAAAATCTACATTAGAGACTACTCTTTTGCCATTAAGGATATAAGTAACCGAATCAATTTTTATGTTTTTGGTATTTTTTATACTGGCTTTTACAGTTTCTCCTAACTTGAAAATTGCCTGATCATTTTCTGTAAGTATAGAAAAATATTTTTTTTTCTTATCCTGATTACTTCCACAGGAAAAAAGGACTAAACTTAATATAATGATGACGAAGGAGTTACGGATATTCATGCGAATGATTAAAATTTATAGCAAGATATTTATTTTAATTGGGTTTAAAAAATCATTGTTTTATTTACTAAAGATCGTATCTTTGCAGCGGCAAGTCCTACACAACTAGCTCCTGTTGAATCCTCCAGGGCGGGAACGCAGCAAAGGTAAACGGTTGTAGCAGTGTGATGTAGGTAGCTTGCCTTTTTTTGTACCCTATTGTTACAGAAAAAAATCTCTTTTCTCTCAATAATTACAAGTTCATTAGTCTCTATTCGTAAATCAGAATTGTATATTTGCGATCATGAATACCGATCAAAATTCTACTGTTGTTTTAATCACAGGAGGTTCCTCTGGGATAGGAAAATCAATTGGAACATTTCTCCATAATAAAGGATATATTGTATACGGCACAAGTCGCAATCCGGCTAAGTTTCCAAATTTTGAACCATTTACCCTTCTACAATTAGATGTAGCCGATACTAATAGTATCAAATCTGCTATAGATGAAATAGAACAAGAACATGGTCGATTGGATATTTTGATTAATAATGCAGGAGCAGGTATAATGGGTGCAATAGAAGAGGTGCCACGAGAAGAGATACTAAAAAATTTTACTACGAATTATTTTGGTCCTATTGATGTAACAAAAGCTACTTTGCCTTTAATGAGAAAACAAGGACATGGTTTGGTGATTAACATTACTTCTATAGCTGGTTATATGGGGTTACCGTTTAGAGGGATTTATAGTGCCTCTAAAGGAGCTCTTGAAATAACGACTGAAGCATGGAGGATGGAGTTGAAGAGCTTTAATATTGAAATGTGTAATATAGCGCCTGGAGATTTCGCCACAAATATTGCAGCAGGTAGATATCATGTTCCAATTATTGCTGATTCTCCTTATAAAGAAGTTTATGGGGATACACTAAAATTAATGAATGATCATGTAGATTCTGGAAGCGATCCTATGGAAATGGCTAAAGTTGTTTATAAGATCATTAAAACTAAAAACCCTAAAGTGCATTACAAAGTTGGCGTGTTTATGCAAAAATTTTCGATTGTGCTTAAACGGATTTTACCAGATAAGATGTACGAGAGGCTGTTAATGAATCATTATAAATTATAATTTTATCATCCTTTAGTTTACAAATATTTTATCTTCGCAATCTAGGAGAAAAACATAAAAATTATACACAACAAATTTAAATATTACTACTATGAAGTTTTTTATTGATACTGCTAACCTTGATCAGATTAAAGAAGCGCAGGATCTTGGTGTTTTGGATGGAGTTACTACCAACCCATCGCTAATGGCAAAAGAAGGTATCACTGGTAAAGAGAATATCATTAATCACTATAAAAAGATATGTGATATTGTAACGGGAGATGTAAGTGCAGAAGTGATCTCAACAGATTATGAAGGGATTATTAAAGAAGGAGAGGAGTTAGCAAAACTTCATGAACAGATTATAGTAAAAGTGCCTATGATTAAAGATGGAGTAAAGGCAATCAAATATTTTAGCGATAATGGTATAAAAACAAATTGTACACTTGTTTTTTCTGCAGGACAAGCGTTACTTGCAGCAAAAGCTGGTGCTACATATGTATCTCCATTTATTGGTAGGTTAGATGATATCTCTACAGATGGTCTTAACCTTATTGCAGAGATTAGATTGATCTATGATAATTATGGTTTCGATACACAGATTTTAGCTGCTTCTGTAAGGCATACTATGCATGTTATTGATTGTGCTAAAATTGGAGCAGATGTAATGACAGGACCTCTTTCATCTATTGAAGGATTATTAAAACATCCATTGACCGACATAGGTCTTGAAAAATTCCTTGCAGATTATAAAAAAGGAAATTAGATATAATTCATATATCTATAAGATATCAAAAGAGTTACTATAAAAATTTAGTGACTCTTTTTTTATTTATTTAGGCTGGCAAGTCGTGTATACTTTAAAAGCTGCTTTTCAAAAGTATAAGAAAATAAGTTTGCTTCAGCATTTATTATTTTGCCATTATTATTAACAAGGATTACTTTGTCACTATAATGAATTACAAGTTCTTCAGATGAACATTTAGGATACTTAAATTCGTATTCACTATTAAGATTATAATGATGTCTTTTAATTGTTTTTAACCAATTTTTTGTCTGTTCATCATCTGTATTGATTGCGATAAAATCAATGTTTGGATGTAATGCACTTAGGTATGATGCTTTTTTGTGGGCTCTCATATAATGATCTTTTCTGTCCATAGACCAAAAATAAAGTGCTGTAATTGGTTTTTCAAAAAGAGAAGAAAGCTTAATTATTTCCCCTTTTGAAGTGATAAGATCTTGATCCGGAATTGTATTATTTGGACGCAATCTAGAAATTGATCTTGCTAGTTTTCTTAATTCCTTTTGATTTTTTTTATTAGAGCTTACAGATAAGTAGTGTTTTAATACCTTGTTCGAATTGGTGCTGTTTTTACTATCAAGTAAAAACTTTGTTGTTACACGCCTGACTAGATTATTTTTGATATATGGGTGTTGAACGAGGCTATCTATTAATTTTAGTTTAAATATAGTGCTGCCAACTTGATCCTTGTATTTTGTTTGCTCTTCTGTATAATTAGTAAAATAATGATTCAAAAAAATATTATAGGAATATAGTCTTTTTAGCTCATCATCATTAAAATTTATAGTATTTCTGTAATCAAAAAAATTGCTAGGCAAATCTTTTGTTGAATCAAGTCCCCCAATACCATATCGTCTTTGATAATATAATTCATGTCTGGTATAATAATCAAATACAAAACTAGCTTGCGTAAGTTTTGCTGCAAGACTACTTAGTTTATATTTACTTGTAAGCTTATCAAAAGATTGCATTTTTGATTTTAGCAGAGAATCTTGATGTTTAGAAAAAAATACAGGAGATAATCTGAAATCTGTTCTACGAAGTCTTTCTCTTTCTGTTTCATTTCGCAAGAACATATCAATCAAGAAATTATTTTTCCTTGCTCCGTCACCAGTAAACACCAAAGACTCATCAAACTCCAAGGTATTTAAGCGTATAAGGATAGAATCACCTTTTTCTAGTAAAACAATTTGATTTTCTGGTTTATGTCTAAATGCATATAGTCCTTCATCTAAATTTTTAATTTTATGAAGAAAACGGTTATTTCTATCTAGCGGGATGGTGTCATTAACTCCATTACCTTTTGACAAAACGATATAGTTAGTGTTGGGATTAACTATTTCCCCACCAAAGTAGGTGAATTCTCTGTCATTTTTTTCGGTTGATTCACAACTTAAAAAACAACAAGAAACAAAAGAAACTTTTATCAAGTATCTAAATATAGAAGATCGCATTTTGGGAACTATAAATTAACTAACCACTCGCTCAAAAGTAAAGGGAATCAGCTTTTACAATTGTTAATGATACGTTAATTCTTTAATTATTAAGATATTATTGGCTTTACGTGGTTTTGATAGGACGTTTATAACAAATATACCCATGAAATTTACCAGTAAAATATCAACAATAAATTTAGTCTTAAATTAATGCATGATTGTTTCTGGTTCTGAATCCAATTTTCTACTTTTGCGCCAAATTTAAATCTTACAATTTTTAAATCATGTTATCAGTTTCTAATCTTTCAGTACAATTTGGTAAACGAATACTTTTTGATGAAGTAAATACTGCTTTTACTCAAGGTAATTGTTATGGTATTATTGGTGCCAATGGTGCTGGAAAGTCAACATTTTTAAAAATACTTTCTGGTATAATGGAGCCTACATCAGGTCATGTTCATTTAGAACCTGGAAAACGAATGTCTGTTTTAGAGCAGAATCATTATGCATATGATGAATATACTGTACTAGAGGCTGTAATTATGGGTAACAAACCTCTTTATAAAATTAAAAAGGAAATAGATGCCCTGTATGCTGATTATACAGATGAAAATGCAGAGAAAATAGGAGAGCTTCAGGTGCAGTTTGAAGAAATGAATGGCTGGAATGCAGATAGCGACGCTGCTGCAATGCTTTCTAACTTAGGTATCAAAGAAGATCTTCATTATACTTCAATGGCTGACCTTGATACTAAGCAAAGAGTAAGAGTATTAATTGCACAATGTCTTTTTGGTAATCCAGATGTTTTAGTAATGGATGAGCCAACGAATGATTTGGATTATGAAACTATATCCTGGCTAGAACACTTTTTAGCAAATTATGATAACACAGTAATCGTGGTATCTCACGACCGTCACTTTTTGGATGCTGTTTGTACTCATATTTCAGATATTGATTTCTCAAAAATTAACCAGTATAGTGGTAATTATACATTTTGGTATGAGTCTTCTCAATTAGCTGCACGACAAAGAGCTCAGCAAAATAAAAAGGCAGAAGAGAAGAAAAAAGAACTACAAGAGTTTATTGCCCGATTTAGTGCCAATGTGGCAAAGTCGAAACAGGCTACCTCTCGTAAGAAGATGATCGAAAAACTTAATATTGAAGATATTAAACCATCAAGTCGTCGCTATCCTGCAATTATATTTGAAAGAGATAGAGAGGCCGGTGATCAGATTCTTAATATTGAAGGCTTAGCTGCCTCGAGTATAGAAGGAGAAACCCTGTTTAAAGATATCGATGTAAACCTTAATAAAGGAGATAAAGTTGTTGTTTTCTCTAAAGATTCAAGAGCTACTACTGCATTCTATCAAATACTTAACGATAAACAAAAAGCAGACTCAGGAAAAGTTTCCTGGGGTATTACAACAACACAATCATATTTACCGGCAGATAATAGCGAATATTTTCAAAATGATCTGTCTCTTGTAGATTGGTTACGTCAATGGGCTACGACTGAAGAAGAGCGTGAAGAAGTATTCCTTAGAGGTTTTCTAGGAAAAATGATCTTTAGTGGAGAAGAAGCTTTGAAAAAATCTAATGTGCTATCAGGAGGAGAAAAAGTGCGTTGTATGTTGTCTAAGATGATGATGACAAGAGCAAATGTATTGATGCTGGATGAACCAACAAACCATTTAGATTTGGAGTCTATTACAGCATTTAATAATTCGCTTAAAAAATTCAAAGGAACTGTGTTATTTACTACTCATGATCACGAGTTTGCTCAAACCGTTGGTAATCGCGTTATAGAACTTACACCAAATGGAGTGATTGACCGTTACACCACTTTTGATGAGTATATGAGTGATGCAAAGATTAAAGAATTAAGAGAAAAAATGTATGCAGTAAACGTTTAGTTTTATACATTTAGAAATTGATAAAAAAATCTGCGATACGTAGGTTTTTTTTATATAATCAAGCCATCAAGCCTTCAAATTTTAGAAACATATAATCTTTTATTGTTGATTCTAAGGTCTCCTTACTTTGATTAAAGAACTTATCGTCGGTAATTAGTCGTAGAATGAAAAATTCATCTAATTTGGTAAGAAGTTCAACAGATATGGGCTTGAAAAGACCACTTTCTATTCCATAAAGATAAAATTGCTTCAGGTCTTCAAGTAAACCAAATAGAAAATCCTCAATGATTTTCCAAGCGTTTGGATAGTGTTTTTGCAGTTGCTTTAGGTAAAAAGCAGAAATGTCTTTAGCACCTTCAGTAAGTATTCTTGCCAAAGTTTCATAATGATAATCTAGTTTTATAATTTCTTCAGTAATTTCACTTTTGTAAGTATTTACATTACTAATTCTTACTTGAGTGATGTATTCAAAAATTTCTTCCTTAGTTGTAAAGTATTGATAAATAGTAGATTTGCTTTTGTCCATCAACAACGCTAAGTCATCCATTGTCAAGTCTCCAAGGTCTGTTTGTTTCAGTTTTGGAAGAATGGCTTGTGTCCATTTTTCAACCTTTTTTGTCTTTGCTTTTCTATTTTTAGGTATAGATTTTCTTCCCATTCTTGGTAATTTACAATAATCGAACTATATTTGTTAAAATAGTTTGATTTATTTTATTTTGTTTTTCAAACTTAATCATTTACTTCATGAACAATCAAGCAGTTTGGCAAAAATATTCGGGAAAGGTGGCTTGGCCAACAATTATTTTGTTTGTTGGTCTCTTCTTGGGATATATTGCATTGTGGTATTTTTATGAAAATGGGTTGTCAGGAGTATGGACATCGTGTCTTGGAGCTGTTTTAGCCTATGGAATGTTTACAATAGGTCATGAGGCCAGTCATAGTAATATTTCTGGAGGAACGAAATCTTTTCTGGTATTAGAACAAACTTTGGGATGGATATCAAGTTTGTTTCTTCTCTTTCCTTTTTCAGCTTTTAGAATAATTCATCTTCGCCATCATGCGCACACCAATGATCCCGAAAAAGATCCTGATAATTATGTAAACGGAAAGAATACATTTTCAATTTTTATTAGATGTCTAACGCTAATTGGTCATTATTTTGGATTAACTCTGGGTAGAGATAGTAAAAAAGATCCGGCAATGAGATCAATACGTAACCAGTCTATATTCTTTACTATATTTCTTTTATTGAAATTTACATTTTTAATTGCTATTGGAGAAGGGGAAACACTTTTTTATGTCATACTATTGTCGGCACTTATTGCTGCACCAATTTTGGCGTTCTCCTTCGATTGGATTCCTCACTATCCACATCATAATGTTGGAAAATATCATAATACCAGAGTAATTACCATTCCCGGATTAGAATTTTTATCCTTATACCAAAGTTACCACTTGATGCATCATTTATACCCTAGAGTCCCGTTTTATAAATATAAAAGTTGCTTTTTAGATTACGAAAATGAATTAAGGGATAAAAAATCTCCCATAGAAGGATTTAGGGCACAAGACCTTAATCTTTTCAATAAAAAAAACACATATTCAGATTTAATTTTAGGAGAGAAATGGGAATATATTCTTGAGGTTGAAAACATAGTTCAGGAAACTCATAATGCTGTAAAAATTACGTTCAAAAACTTAGACAGCATTCCATTTGCGTATGATTCGGGCCAATACGTTGTTGTTTCAGATTATGTCGAAAACAAACTAATTAGTAGATGTTATTCAATTTGCGATGATCCTGCTACGGGTAAATTGTCTATTGGAGTAAAACGAGTGAAAAATGGTAAGTTATCTAATCATTTACTAGATACCATTAAAAGAGGTAGTAAAATTAGGGTCTCAGGACCGTATGGAAAGTTTATATTACCAAAAGATAATGGCAAACCTTTACTTTTGATAGCAGGAGGTAGCGGAATTACACCTATAATTTCGATTCTAAAGACATTTTTGCGTACCTCAAATAATAAGGTAACATTGCTCTATGGTTGTCAAACCTTTGAAGATGTTATATTTAAAGAAGAGTTGGATGAACTTCAGAATCTATATAGCGAAAGATTTGATTATTTATTGAGTTATGAAATATTAGATAAAGAGTGTCAATACAAATATTTAAAAAACCTTGAAACAGAAACACTATGTTATGTTTGTGGACCGAAGCCCATGATGGAAGCTTCAAAAGAAACGTTTCAAAAAATAGGTATCCCTACATCTCATCTCAATTTTGAAGAATTCGCTTATGAAGTGAAAGAACTTATAGGAAAAGAATATGAGGTTAACGCCAAAGTTCATGAGAGGAATGTTGAATTCTCGGTAGATGTTTCAGAGACAATTTTGGAAGCATCGATAAGGGCAAAGAAAGATTTACCATATGCCTGTGGCATGGGACAGTGTGGTACATGTAAAACCAAATTGGTGAGCGGAGATGTCGTATGGAAAAATAAAGATGAGATTTCTCTTTTACAGAATGAATTGGATCAAAGATATATATTACCTTGTGTTTGCAGCCCAAAAACTAACATAACATTAATAACATGAAGATAGAAGAAGAATATGATTATGTAATTATAGGTAGTGGTTTTGGTGGTTCTGTAAGTGCTCTTAGACTTTCCGAAAAGGGATATAAGGTTTTGGTAATCGAAAAAGGAAAATGGTACAAACCACAAGATTTTCCAAAATCCAACTGGAACCTCAAAAAATGGTTATGGATGCCTTTTTTTAGATGGTTCGGTATTATGAAAATGTCATTTTTTAAGCATGTAGTGGTCATTTCCGGAACCGGTGTGGGGGGTGGTTCTTTGGTATATGCGAATACTTTACCGGTACCAAAAAAGGAATTTTTTACTTCTGGCAGTTGGAGTAACCTAGCAGATTGGCAATCAGAATTAGCTCCATTTTATCAAACGGCATTAAAAATGCTTGGTGCACAGAAAAACCCAACCCTTTTTGATGGTGATAAAGCACTAAAGGAGTTAGCTTCTAGCATGAACATAAAGGATAATTTTGAAGCTACAGATGTTGCTGTGTTTTTTGGGAAACCTAATGTAACCGTTCCAGATCCATATTTTGATGGCAAAGGTCCTGATCGTACAGGATGTAACTATTGTGGGGGTTGTATGACCGGATGCAGAGTTGGAGCTAAAAACACACTGGATACAAATTATTTATATCTCGCACAGCAGCTGGGGGCAGAAATTCTTGCAGAACAAGAGGTTTATGATGTTTTTCCTTTAGGAAATGGTTATGAAATAAAATTTAAATCTTCAACACGATTTTTTAAATCAAGAAAATCAGTGAAATCTAAAGGAATCATTTTTTCTGGAGGAGTATTAGGAACGATAAAATTGTTGCTAAAACTCAAACAAAAATCCTTACCTAATCTTTCAGATCGATTAGGATGCGATATCCGTACAAATAACGAAAGCCTTATTAGTGTTACCAATCTGGATGGCAAAAAGGATATGTCTAAAGGAGTGGCCATAGGTTCTATTCTTAATACAGACGAAAATAGCCACCTAGAGATTGTACGATATGCAAAGGGATCGGGTTTTTGGAGACTTTCGCATTTACCACTAACACATGGTAAGAATACTATTGTTAGAGTTGCAAAAATGGTTACAAGTTTTATCAAGCATCCTCTTTCTTATATCAAGCTTTATACAACAAGAGATTGGAGTAAAAGCACTGCGGTATTACTTTTTATGCAGACTTTGGATAGTACTTTAAAGTTTAAACGAAATAGCTTGGGAGTTATGAATACTAGAGTTGCAGAAGGAAAAAAGCCATCTGCTTTTATTTCTCAATCTCTTGGGCTGGCTAAGCAATATGCTAAATTAATTAAGGGTAAAGAAACTGTTTTTGCGTTAGAACCTCTGGCAGGAATACCATCTACTGCGCATATTTTGGGTGGAGCCGTAATGGGATCCAATTCGTCTGAAGGCGTGATCGATGAAAATAACAAGGTTTTTGGGTATGATAATATGTTTATTTGTGATGGTTCAATGATATCTGCTAATCCAGGTGTAAACCCATCATTGTCAATCACAGCAATAACAGAGCGTGCAATGAGTAACATTGAAAAGAAAAAAGGCTAATCTTTTACTGCTCTATATATAAAAAAGATTCCAAGTCCTAAAGTAAAGATAGCTGCCAAAACTGATTCCTCATCTTTGTGTTTTGCATCAAATAACATAAATCCTGAAATAAGTACTATAACAATTCCGGCAATTAGGCTCAATGCCTTATGTCCAGAAGAATTATCATATTCCATACTGTTTATGATAAGCTTTTTTCTATAATGGGTATAGCTTCTTCCATATCTTCTTTTTTGATAAAAAGCTGGATATGATCAGGAACTCCACCACCAAAACCAGCCATCATTCCAGATTTCATATCATCTCTAGTGACAGAATTAATTCCGCGATCTTGAAGTAAAGTTTGTAAAAACTGAACATTAATTAAACTACCTGTATAAACTCTTTCATATTCACTTTCTGGAAACATAAGAAATCTGGTATTATGCATTAAAATATTTACTGTTCCAGATCGCTGTATTAAAGTTTTTACCCAATGCAAATCCATAAAATAGGACAACGGCAGCTACAGATTTAAACATAAAGAAAAACACCATGATAAACTCTGATGTAGAATTTTCTTTACTAAACAAACCATCTGGAACCATAAAAGTAATCAAAAGACTTACTAGAAAGGTAAGGAAAAGTAAATTTTCGAAACTTTTGAAAAACCACATCATAGTTTTACGCAATGGGTGAAGATCATTTCCCCATTTATGTACTAGATAGAAATAATCATTTCCCATAGGAGCAAAGAGCAAGGGGTCATCTGCATTCTCTAGCTTAAAAAGTTTGGACGGTGCAACTATTTTGAATCCTTTTAATGCTGTTTGATGCTTGTTTTCTAATTCTTTAATAGCCGAAATCGCTGAGTTTGGAAGTTTCCCTTTAAAATATCTAGAATCCAGAAAACGTAGACGATAATCGATACAGATTTTTTGGATTTGATCCAGGTGATATATTTTGGAAGTTTCTAGTTGGTCGAAACCAAAAGTGTTATCTACCAGTTCTGGTTTAGCATCTAAATTTTGAATGATTTGCTCTTCATGCTTCTCATCTCTTTGAAAAATTTCTTGTATTTGCGTTTTCCAGGTAGTTGGATCAAATTCCTTGGATCGCAGTTTACTAAGCTTTTGTTCAATGTTTGTTCTGGGCAATAGCATCTTTTTTCTGATTTTCATTAGCCACACTAAATTAATGATTTAGACGTAGCTTTAAAAATATTGGCTTGGTAATATTTTGAAATACAGTAGTTTTAACTATTGTTGAACTAGAATTGTAGTTTGCAAATAGAAAAGAGTAAAACAAAAAAGCAACCAGGGAAAAGATCCCGGGTTGCTTTTTCTAAACAGAACATTTAAACTAAATTATTGTAGATTGACCTACATGTATATTTTCAAAATTCATATTAGAATCTTCAGGGTTCAAAATATAATCAGCAATGAAATCCCCCACTTTTTCTGTTGTTAGTGGATTAATAGTGTTTAGATCTGGAGTGGTTAGATTTAGCTCCAGCGCTTTTTCTACGGCATTTCTAATTGAAGTAGCTTCTTCTAATAAATCAAAATGCTCCAGTAACATTGCTGCAGACAATATAGCTGCAATTGGATTTGCAATTCCTTTTCCTGTTGCTTGTGGGTAAGAACCATGAATAGGCTCAAACATGCAGCAGGTATCACCAACAGAGGCAGAGGCTAATAAGCCTATTGAGCCACCAATCACGCTAGCCTCATCAGAAATAATGTCCCCAAACATGTTTTCTGTAAGGATAACATCAAATTGACTAGGATTAAGGATCATTTGCATGGCGGCATTATCTACAAATAAAAAGTCAAGAGTTACATCTTGATATTCTTTTGCTATTTCGGTTACTACTTTTCTCCATAAACGAGAAGATTCTAACACATTTGCTTTGTCTACTAATGTTAATTTTTTTCTTCGCTTTTGTGCCGCTTTAAATGCCAGGTGCGTTATGCGCTCAATTTCAGGTTTAGAGTACTCGCAAAGATCAGAAGCAACGTTTCCATCTTCACTCAGATTCTTCTTTCCAAAGTAAATACCTCCTGTAAGTTCACGATAAATAGAGATATCGGTCCCCTCAATTATTTCACGTTTAAGAGGTGATTGGTCTATAAGAGTATTATAGGCCTTTACCGGACGTATATTTGCATAGAGTCCAAGCTCTTTACGCAATTTTAATAGTCCTTGCTCTGGGCGAACCGGAGCACTAGGGTTATTATCATATTTTGGATCTCCAATTGCACCAAACAAAACCGCATCTGTATTGGCACAAAGTTCTAAAGTTTCATCGGGTAGGGGATTTCCTGTTTTCTCAATTGCAATAGCTCCTACAATAGCCTCTTTGAATATAAAAGTATGGTCAAAACCATGGGCAATTGCTTCTAATGCTTTAATAGCCTGTGCTGTCACTTCTGGACCTATACCGTCTCCTGATAATACTGCGATGTCTAGTTTCATCTATTCTTATTCTTTTTTGTCAAGTTTTACCTTACAGTTGTATTTTATTTATGCCTTTGTACTTTCAAATTTTTCTATTGCCTCCTTGTTACTTATTAAAAAATCAATGTCATCATAACCATTAATCAAGCATGTTTTCTTATAGCTATTGATCTCAAAATTTGTTGAGGATCCGTTACTAAGAAGCGTTATTTTTTCAGCTTCAAGGTCTACTTCAATCTGAGTATTTGGATCTTTTTCAATTTCACTGAATAATTCTTGCAAATATTCAGGAGAAACCTGTACAGGTAATACTCCGTTATTAAGAGCATTTCCTTTAAAAATATCGGCAAAGAAACTAGATACGACCACTTTGAACCCATAATCATGAATTGCCCATGCTGCATGTTCTCTACTTGATCCGCATCCAAAATTATCACCAGCGACTAGAATACTGCCTTGGTAAGTGGTGTTGTTTAGTATAAAATCGTTGTTTGCGCTTCCGTCTTTGTTGTAACGCCAATCTCTGAACAAATTTTCTCCAAACCCTTCTCGGCTTGTTGCTTTTAGAAAACGAGCCGGAATGATTTGATCCGTATCTACATTTTCTATAGATAATGGTATGGCAGTGGATTTTAGTTTAGTGAACTTATCCATGATTAATTTAGTTGTTTAGTAATATCAATAATTTTTCCTTCAATTGCGGTAGCTGCTGCTACGAGGGGACTTGCCAAAATGGTTCTTGATCCTTGCCCTTGTCGTCCTTCAAAATTTCGGTTTGAAGTAGATACGCAATATTCTCCTTCAGGTATTTTATCATCATTCATCGCCAGACATGCAGAACATCCGGGTTGACGTAGTTTAAATCCAGCTTCTTCAAAAACTTCTTTTAATCCTTCTTCTACAATTTGTTGTGCTACTTGTTGAGAGCCAGGAACGAACCATGCCGTTACATTATTTGCTTTCTTCTTCCCTTTAACAAAGCTGGCTGCTACTCTAAAATCTTCAATTCTACTATTGGTACAGCTTCCGATAAAGACATAATTGATTTTTTGATCAATCAAGGATTGTCCTTTTTCAAAATTCATGTAAGCCAATGATTTCTCAAAAGAGGCATTATTTTCAGTAGGAATATTTTCTGTGATTTTTATTCCCATACCTGGATTAGTACCATATGTGATCATTGGTTCTATATCTGCCGCATCGAAATGATATTCTTTATCAAAATTAGCACCTTCATCTGTAGGTAATGTTTTCCAATAGGCCACTTTTTTATCAAATTCATCTCCTTTTGGAGCAAACTCTCTTCCTTTTATATAGTCAAAAGTAGTTTCATCAGGAGCGATCATACCGCCACGTGCACCCATTTCAATACTCATGTTACAAACTGTCATGCGGCCTTCCATAGACATTTCCTCAAATACATTACCGGCGTATTCACAAAAATACCCTGTGCCTGCATTTGTACCAAGTTTTGCAATCACATATAGGATTACATCTTTTGGTAATACACCAGGTTTTAATTTTCCGTTTACACTTACACGTAGACTTTTTGGTTTTTGAAGTAATAAGCTTTGACTAGCAAAAACCTGGGCTACCTGGCTAGTACCTATTCCAAAAGCAATTGTTCCAAACGCACCATGAGTAGAGGTGTGACTATCACCACAGACCATAGTCATACCTGGTTGAGTGATTCCTAACTCTGGTGCCATTACGTGAACTATACCATTATATTTATGACCAAGTCCATATAAAGTGATGTTATTTTTTTCACAATTTTTGGTGAGTTGTGCAAGTTGATTTCTTGATAACACATCTTTTACTGGTAAGTGTTGATCAACTGTGGGAGTATTATGATCTGCTGTGGCTACGATTTGATCTGGCCTAAAAACAGGAATTCCACGTTGTTCTAATTCTTCAAATGCTTGTGGACTAGTTACTTCGTGGATTAGATGCTTGTCTATATATAATATCTGTGGGCCGTCTTGAATCTCTTTGACGACATGTGCATCCCAAACTTTATCAAATAAGGTTTTCTTCATTAATTTATCTTAAAAACACCAACTTGGTAATAGTAACCAAGAAGGGGTATTCATATTATTTTAGGCAACAACCGCAGCTGTTACATTTGTGTTTTTCATAATCTGGTGGATATCCTGATCCAATACTTCTTTTTTTCTATCTGCAAAGCTTAAGAATTCTTTATAGACATCATCTAGTTGCAGCTTGGTTAATTCATATCCAACTTTTTTTGCTCTGTATGCCAAAGCGGCTCTACCGCTTCTTGCAGTAAGAACAATGGCTGATTCTGTTACTCCAACTTCTGCGGGGTCAATGATCTCATAGGTTTCGCGATTTTTTATAACTCCGTCTTGATGAATTCCAGAGCTATGAGCGAAAGCATTAGCGCCAACAATTGCTTTGTTGGGTTGTACTATCATTCCCATATTTTCTGAAACCATACGACTAGTATCATACAGTAATTTTGTATCAATACTAGTATTCAGGTCTAAATACGGATGTTGATTCATGATCATTACTACTTCCTCTAAAGCAGTATTACCAGCACGTTCTCCAATTCCATTAATGGTACATTCAATTTGTCTTGCACCATTAATAGCTCCAGAGATTGAATTAGCAGTTGCTAATCCCAGATCATTATGACAATGACAAGAGATAATAACATTGTCTATTCCTTTTACATTTTCTTTAAGGTATTTTATTTTAGCTCCATATTCTTCAGGAAGGCAATATCCAGTTGTATCTGGGATGTTAAGAACGGTCGCCCCGGCTCTGATCATAGCTTCACAAACTCGCGCTAAGAATTCATTGTCGGTGCGACCAGCATCTTCAGCATAAAATTCTACATCTTCAACAAAAGATTTAGCGTATTTAACCGCAGCTATACCGCGTTCAATTACTTTTTCCTGAGTTGAATTAAACTTATATTTTATATGTGATTC
Source organism: uncultured Aquimarina sp. (assembly GCA_947496355.1). Classification (GTDB taxonomy): domain Bacteria; phylum Bacteroidota; class Bacteroidia; order Flavobacteriales; family Flavobacteriaceae; genus Aquimarina. The sequence continues at coordinate 32,093 of CANMCO010000014.1, read as the reverse complement.
AGAGGTCCCAATTCCGGTATGTATTCTTGGTCTTTTTGCATATACTAGTGCTTCAGCAGCCACCTTAATATCATTTTCTACAGCTCTTGTGAGTCCACATACTGTTGCATCTTTTACAATTTTTGCGATTTCGGTTACCGATGCAAAATCTCCAGGGCTTGAAACAGGAAATCCAGCTTCAATAACATCAACTCCAAGAAGATCCAGACGTTCTGCGATGATCAACTTTTGTTCTGTATTAAGCTTGCAACCAGGGACCTGTTCCCCGTCTCGTAGTGTGGTGTCAAATATTTGGACTTTATTATCACTCATAGGAATTTCGTGAATTATATTTTTAGCGGTTTAATAAAAATGACATCTTTTCAAAATATTCTTAAAAGATGTTTCTTAAATCTCTTACGAATTTATATTTTGGGAATTCAAAAGGGAGGTATTTGGTAGGTTGTTTTACAATGCTAAACTAATTTATTGAAAACATAAAACCCTGATAAATAATTAATTAAGATACATTTTCTTACAATGACTAATGATCAAAAAGATCCTTTGTTTGTTTTGGTAAAGTCGCTCTCTAAATCTGAAAAGCGACAATTTAAGGTATATGTGGGTCGATTAGGAGTAAATACCGACTCAAAATTCCTTGCGCTCTTTAATCATTTGGATAAGAGTGATGTTCTTGATGAGGATCTTATTATAAAAAAGGGAATTGTAAAAAAACAACAACTTTCTAACCTGAAAGCGCATTTATACAAGCAGATTCTTGTTAGTTTAAGATTGAGTCCTTTGCATCAAAATATACGATCCCAAATAAGGGAGCAACTTGATTTTGCTTCTATTTTGTATCATAAGGGTTTATATAAGCAGAGTCTAAGGATATTAGAGAAATCCAAAGCATTGGCCAAAGAAAATGAGGAACATAATATTGCTTACGAAATTGTAGAGCTAGAAAAAATTATTGAAACCCAATACATCACACGAAGTATTAATAGTAGGGCAGATGAGTTAACCGTTGAAGCGAAAACGCTAAGCATGAAAAATGTGTTAACTAGCAAGTTGTCTAACCTTTCACTTCAATTGTATGGACTTATGCTGAAAAGTGGTTATGTTCGAAATGATAAAGAACATAATGTAATCACTAATTATTTTCATAGCAAACTCCCAAAGTATGAGTGGAATATGCTTGGTTTTAGAGAAAAACTTTGGTTATATAAGGCTCATTTATGGTATAGTTTCATTATTCAGGATTTTTTATCATGTTATAAGTACTCTAAAAAGTGGGTTGATCTGTTTTATGAGCACCCAAAAATGATCATTCTCAATCCCGTTTTTTTCTTAAGAGGTAACCATTACCTGTTGGAATCTTTGTTTTTGATAAAAGATAAGACACAGTTAAAGACAACACTAAATAAACTAGAAGAAACTATTTCTCAAGATACATTTCCTATGGATGATAATATAGAAGTATTGTCATTTCAGTTTATCTATAATAACAAATTAAATATCCACTTCTTAGAAGGCACTTTTGATCAAGGAGAATATTTGGTTGATGAGATTCTAAAAGGAATCAATGAATTTAAAAATAGGATAGACGATCACCATATTATGGTGCTATACTATAAAATTGGGTGTTTGTATTTTGGAATGGCAAATCATAAAAAATGTATTGAATATCTTGCTAAGATTATTAATAATAGATCTTTAAAAATGCGGGAGGATTTAATGTGTTTCTCTAGAGTGTTAAGTTTAGTGGCACATTATGAAGCGGGTATGGATTATCATTTAGAGAGTCAATTAAAAGAAACCTATAGATTCTTAATCAAAATGAACGACCTTCACGAAGTGCAAAAAGAAATGATTAAATTCTTAAAAAATTTAGGGGACATATTTCCGCATCAAATCAAAGATGAATTTAAAAAGCTGCATGCTACATTAAAACAATATGAAGACCATCCTTATGAAAAAAGAGCTTTTTTATATTTGGATATCTTATCATGGCTAGAAAGTAATATCGAGGGAAGACCAGTTGCTGATATTATAAAAGAAAAATCTCAAAAACTGATTCGATAATACAATTCTTCTATGCAAAAAAACTTACATCTGCGTAATATATTAGAACTAAACCTGGCTATGCTTTTAATAAGTACATCAGGAGCATTAGGAAGATATATAGACATGCCTGTACCAGTGATTATTGGTTTTAGAGCTATTTTGGCGGGAATATTATTGTTTTTATTTTGTAAATGGAAAGGAATTTCATTTAGGACAGGTAGTAAAGATCGGCCAACAATCATTCTAAGTGGAATTTTAATGGGGCTACATTGGATTACATATTTCTATTCACTCAAGCTTTCTAATGTAGCTATTGGTATGCTATCAATATTTACGTACCCCGTGATTACGGCATTGTTAGAGCCAATACTACTGAAAACAAAGTTTCAAAAGGTACATTTGTTGCTCGCACTCTTGGTCTTAATAGGGATTTATTTTCTTGTTCCAGATCTGGATTTTAGCAATTCATACACGAAGGCTGTAATTCTCGGAATAATTTCGGCATTATGTTACTCATTACGCAATCTAATTATGAAAACCAAAGTTGGTAGCTATAATGGGTCGGTTTTAATGTGGTACCAATTGGTTATTGTTAGTATTTTTCTGTTACCATTTTTGTTTATAATGGATAGTTCTGGTATTAAAGACCAATGGTTGCCTACATTAACACTTGCGTTATTAACAACTGCCATAGGACATACCCTGTTTTTGGCTAGTTTTAAACGATTTTCGATTACAACAGCTAGTATTATAAGTAGCGTACAACCGGTATATGGTATTATTATCGGAATGATCTTTTTGGGTGAAATCCCTGTATTGTCTACAATTATTGGTGGAGTATTGATTTTAACCTCTGTTGTAATTGAAAGTGTGAGAACCTATAAATAACTTGTGACTATGATGACGATGAAAAGCGCATTTGTCAAATTTGAAAGTTTGATAAAAGAAATTGAACAAACTATTCCTAAAATGGATGTGTACGATCTTGATCATAAACCTTTAGAAGAAAAATGGTCAAAAAAAGAAATTTTAGGACATTTAATTGATTCTGCCATACATAACTTACAGCGATTTACCGAAGCACAATTCAAACCGCAACCTTATATTATAAAACAATATGATCAAGATGAACTGGTCAAGGTAAATGGTTATCAGAAAAAAGATCTTAATGACATGGTTGATTTATGTGTTTCTTTGAATAAACAAGTACTTCATGTAATCATAAAACTTCAATTCTCTTTGTCGAATCATTCTGTTTTATTGGACCAAGACCGTACAGAAACTTTAGAATGGTTATTTATGGATTATTTAGAGCATTTGGAACATCACATGAAACAAATAAGGGATTGATTATAAACATGCATCCCAAATAGAATCTGATGGAGGAGGAGCTGTAATAGTAAGTGGTTCTTTTTTTACAGGATGTAAGAAAGTAAGCCTTCTTGCATGTAAATGAATACTTCCGTCTTTATTACTTCGATCGGCACCATATTTCAAATCACCTTTGATTGTGCAGCCTATACTAGAAAGTTGAGAGCGTATTTGGTGATGGCGACCTGTATGTAGGTCAATTTCAAGTAAGTAATAGTTATCTAGTTCTTTGATCAATGTATAATCTAATATTGCCTTTTTACTGTCAGGTACTTCATTTTTGTTAGCGTATGACTTATTCTGTTTAGGATTACGTTTTAGCCAATGAGTAAGGGTGTCTTTTTCTTTTGGAGGTTGGTTCTTTACAATAGCCCAATACATTTTTTGAGCTTCTTTTTCGGCAAATAACTTGTTAAGTCGTGGTAATGCTTTACTGGTTCTTGCAAATACAACAATACCACTAGTGGGTCTATCTAAACGATGTACTACACCAAGGTAAACAGCTCCGGGTTTATTATATTTTTCTGCAATATATTCTTTGACGATATCACTAAGAGGCTTGTCACCGGTTTTGTCCCCTTGTACAATATCCCCTGGTCGTTTATTGATAACAATGATATGATTGTCTTCGTAAAGAACCTGAAGATTGGATTTATTAGAGAGGGTTTTGGACATTTGGACTTCTTAGAGGAGTTAGATCGTTGGATTATTCGATTTTTGGAATTATTTTAATGTTGATTTAAATTTATGCATATTTAAATGTCTAACAATCTAAACTGTCTAAAGATCGAATTCATCTAGTTACTAATACTGTTCATTATCATTAGGGAAATCAACCGCTTTTACATCGGTAACATATTGTTTAAAGGCATTGGTCATTTCAGTATACAGATCCAAATAACGTCTTAAAAAACGAGGGTTGAACTCATGTGTCATTCCTAACATATCGTGAGTAACCAAAACCTGTCCGTCTACACCATTTCCAGCTCCGATACCTATAATTGGAATAGTAAGGCTATCGGCAACCTCTTTAGCCAATTTGGCAGGAACTTTTTCAAGTACGATGGCAAAACATCCTATTCTTTCTAACATTAAAGCATCTTCTTTTAATTTTTGTGCTTCTTCTTCCTCTTTTGCTCTTACGGTATACGTCCCAAATTTGTAGATAGATTGTGGTGTTAATCCAAGGTGTCCCATAACCGGTATCCCTGCATTAAGTATCCTTTTTATAGATTCTTTTATTTCTTTTCCACCTTCCATCTTTACGGCATGTCCTCCTGATTCCTTCATAATTCGAATTGCAGAACGTAGAGCTTCTTTTGGATCACTCTGGTAGCTTCCAAAAGGGATATCTACTACAATTAAAGCACGATCAATAGCTCTAATTACAGAAGAGGCATGATATATCATCTGATCCAAAGTAATTGGTAGTGTTGTTTCATGACCTGCCATTACATTAGATGCAGAATCTCCAACAAGAATTACATCTACGCCAGCACCATCAACAATCTTGGCCATGGTGTAATCATAAGCGGTTAACATGGAGATTTTCTCTCCATTAGATTTCATTTCAACCAGAGATTTTACTGTAACGCGTTTATAATCTTTTTTTGCTGTAGACATTTTGAATTTTTTTTAGGATTGTAAAAGTAAGCATTTACCTATATCGTAACAAGTGTATATAACTTTTGATCTTCTTTTATTTTTGATGCCTTAAAATTATTAATTTGTGAATACAATTAAAACCTTACATTTAGGGATATCAAAAAGTCATTATCATGCATAAGTTATCTATAGTATTTTTAACATTATTCTTAATTGGTACAAGTGTATATTCACAAAAAGATACATCCCAAGATGATGTAAGTCGCTATAAAGAAGAGGTGAAACAAACCATTTTACAATTTTTTGAAGGGTTTCACTCTGGTGATACTATCAAGATAAAGAAGACGATAGATGATAATATGGTAATGAAAACTATTGCTGAAACAAAGGATGGAGGTAAAAAAGCAGTTCAGACTGATGTTAATAAATTCCTGAAAGCCATCAAAGGTAGACCAGCAGGTCAACGCTGGGATGAAAGATTGTTACTTTTTAAGATAGATGCAGATTCAACAATTGCTAATGCGTGGACTCCCTATGAATTCTATTTCAATGACAAGTTTAGTCATTGTGGAGTAAATGTTTTCCAATTGTTTAATGATGGTACTTCCTGGAAGATTATTTCAATTGCAGATACCAGAAATAGGGAAGGGTGTAAGTAGGAGGAGTATGTGAGTGAAGTAGTGTGTGAGTATTTGAGTTTGTTTCTGAGATATAATCAAAGGTAAAGCATTCAAAATTTTTGATTCTGGTTTATTTTTTTAAAATCATTACACTTCAAGTTCGAATAAGAGATTTTGGTTCTTATGATGATTTATTTCTAAATCCCTCCTAATCCTCAATAACTCATTTACTCAAACACTAACAGGCTCATAGATTATATTAACAATCACTCAAGCTTACTTTAACTGCCAAACCACCTTCACTAGTTTCTTTATATTTTGTATTCATATCCAAGGCAGTTTCCCACATGGTTTCAATTACTTTGTCAAGAGGTACTTTTGCATGTGCGGCATCTGCATCAAGGGCCATTTCACAGGCATTTATTGCTTTTATAGCTCCCATAGCATTGCGTTCTATACAAGGTACTTGTACCAATCCGCCAATAGGATCGCAAGTAAGCCCCAAGTGATGTTCCATCGCAATTTCACTAGCCATTAGGACTTGCTCAGGTGTGCCTCCCATTAATTCTGTTAATGCCCCAGCGGCCATTGCAGATGAAACCCCGATCTCTGCCTGGCAACCACCCATTGCAGCAGATATAGTAGCTCCTTTTTTGAATAAGCTGCCAATCTCTCCTGCAACTAGCATAAACTGTTTTATATCATCAAAATTGGCATCGTGATTTTCTATAACCATATAATACATCATAACTGCTGGAATTACACCGGCACTTCCATTAGTTGGTGCAGTAACAACTCTTCCTAATGAGGCATTTACTTCATTTACTGCTAGTGCAAAACAAGAAACCCATTTTAGTATTTGACGAAATTTCACTTCAGTATTTCGGATAGCTCCAATCCACTCTTCCGGAGAACTATATGATGTATCTTCAATTAATTTTTTATGAGTATCAAAGGCTCTTCGTCTTACATTTAATCCACCAGGTAATGTGCCTTCAGTATGACAACCCGTATACATAGATTCTAGCATGACTTTCCATACTTGTGCTATCCTGTCATCAATTTCGGTATCACTTCGCAGAGAACGTTCATTTTCAAGGACGATTTCAGAAACCTTTTTATTTTTTGAATTGCAATATTCTAATAAATCTGTTGCTTTTTGGATAGGTAATGGAAAACATTGAAATTCTTCAAGTTTTTTTTCTTTCCTTTTTCTTTCTTCTTTTACGACAAAACCACCGCCAATAGAATAGAATGAGGATGATACTTTCTTGCCATTTTTTAACGTACCATGAAAAGTCATTCCGTTGGGATGAAACTCTTTAAATTCTCTATTAAAAATGATTTGCGATATGGGATCAAAAGCAACGGTTACTTCATTATTGAACTGAAGTTGTTTTGATTTTTTGATTGTATCTATTATATCGTTAATTTTAGAAACGTCGATGGTCTGTGGGTCATATCCGCATAAGCCTAAAATAGTAGCAATATCTGTCGCATGGCCCTTCCCAGTAAGAGATAAAGACCCAAAGAGATCAACGGTAATTGAAGTAATAGATTTAAAGGCATTATTACTTTTTAGTTCGGCAATCCATCTACGTGCAGCACGCCAGGGTCCTAATGTATGGGAGCTTGAAGGGCCTACACCTATCTTGAGCATATCAAAAAGACTAATACATTCCATAATTCGTAATTATTGAAATAATTTAGGAGGTAAATATAGTTTTTTGATAATAAAGAACATCCTTTTTTGTAGAATTGTTATTGTTGTTATATCTCAAAGTTTTGTGTCGTTTAATAAAGGTTAAAGAAATTATAATGACATCCTGTCATATAGATTGCAATGGCATAATCATTGACCTAACAGGTTTAAATTATTATGAACAATAGTATAACAATTTATTATAAAAAATGAGTAAAATAATAGGAATAGACTTAGGGACAACCAACTCATGTGTTTCTGTAATGGAAGGTAATGAGCCTGTAGTAATCCCTAATGCTGAAGGTAAAAGAACCACTCCTTCTGTAATTGCTTTTGTAGAGGGTGGAGAAATTAAAGTAGGAGATCCTGCAAAACGTCAGGCGGTTACAAATCCTACTAAAACTATCTCTTCAATTAAGAGGTTTATGGGTAATAAATTCTCTGAATCTGCTAAAGAAGCAAAAAGAGCAGCTTATAAAGTGGTAAAAGGAGATAATGATACGCCACGTGTAGATATAGACGGTCGTTTATATACACCGCAAGAGTTATCTGCAATGACACTTCAGAAAATGAAGAAAACTGCAGAGGATTATCTTGGACAAGATGTTACCAGAGCGGTAATAACAGTACCTGCATATTTTAATGATGCACAGCGTCAGGCTACCAAAGAAGCTGGAGAAATTGCAGGTCTTAAAGTAGAACGTATTATTAATGAACCTACAGCCGCTGCATTGGCTTATGGTCTTGATAAGAAAGGTACAGACCAGAAAATTGTAGTATTTGACTTTGGAGGAGGAACGCATGATGTATCTATCCTTGAATTAGGAGATGGTGTATTTGAAGTACTTTCTACGGATGGTGATACACATTTAGGAGGTGATGATGTTGATCAAAAGATTATAGATTGGTTAGCAGAAGAGTTTAAGGCAGATGAAAATATGGACCTACGTGAGGATCCTATGGCATTACAACGTCTTAAAGAAGCTGCAGAAAAAGCTAAAATCGAATTATCATCTTCTTCACAAACAGAAATTAATTTGCCATATGTTACCGCTACAGCTAGTGGTCCTAAGCACTTAGTAAGAACATTGAGCAAATCTAAATTTGATCAATTAATAGATGATTTGGTAAAACGTACAGTAGAGCCATGTCGTACAGCACTTAAAGCTGCTGGGTTATCAACTAGTGATATCGATGAAATTATATTAGTTGGTGGATCTACTCGTATTCCTGCAGTACAAGAGGCAGTAGAAAAATTCTTTGGTAAAGCACCAAGTAAAGGTGTGAACCCTGATGAAGTAGTTGCCGTTGGTGCAGCAATCCAAGGTGGAGTATTAACAGGAGATGTAAAAGATGTATTACTATTAGACGTAACACCACTTTCTCTTGGTATTGAAACTATGGGTAATGTAATGACTAAGCTTATTGAAGCAAATACTACGATTCCTACCAAGAAATCACAAGTATTCTCTACGGCTGCAGATAATCAGCCATCTGTTGAGATTCATGTATTACAAGGTGAGCGTCCTATGGCGGCAGACAATAAGACAATTGGTCGTTTCCACTTGGATGGAATTCCACCAGCACAGAGAGGAACACCACAGATCGAAGTTACCTTTGATATTGATGCCAATGGTATCATCAAAGTATCTGCTACTGATAAAGCTACTAATAAATCTCAGGATATTCGTATCGAAGCTTCTTCAGGATTAACAGAAGAAGAAATCGAGAAAATGAAGCAAGAAGCTGAAGCAAATGCTGAAGCTGATAAAGCAGCTAAAGAAACTGCTGATAAGTTAAATGAAGCTGACGGAATGATCTTTCAGACAGAAAAGCAATTGACAGAGTTTGGAGATAAGATTTCTGATGATAAGAAAAAGCCAGTTGAAGAGGCTTTGGAAGAATTGAAAAAAGCTTATGAGTCTAAAGACCTTGCTGTAATCCAACCAGCTCTTGATAAAATCAACGAAGCATGGAAAGTAGCTAGCGAAGAGATGTACAAAGCTCAAGCCGAAGCACAACAAAATGGACAACCAGGTCCTGATGCCGGTGCAGATCAACCTGAAGGAGGTTCTGAAGGAAGTGATGTAGAGGATGTTGACTTTGAAGAAGTGAAATAAATAACACACTTATATTAGATAAAAATGCGCAGTCAAAAGCTGCGCATTTTTTATTGGATTCTCTTTAAAGCCTCCTTTTCTGATAAAGGTTTCAGATTTGCTTTAGAGACAAATGATACAATTGTTTCGGGATTAACCTTAGAATATTCACGCAATGCCCAACCAATTGCTTTTTTTATAAAAAACTCGTCAGATGATTTATGTTGTTCGCAAAGCCTAAATAATAATTGGGTATCTGTCTTATCCTTGTACCCTAATTGAAATAAAATTGCACTTCGGTTTAACCACATATTTTTTGAAGAAGAAAAATTCTTGATTATTCTTGGGGTTTGATCAGGATATTGCAATAAATGATTACCCAGAATATGTTTTGCAATAAAATCTACAGTGTCCCACCAGGAATTTGTTATGATTAACTTTTCAATAAAATCAATATCTGTAATAGCATACTTCTTTTTTAGAAAACGATCGGCTAATTCTATAGCGCAGTAATGAAGTTCTCGTTGAGGTTTTTGATAAAGTGTGTTTACTATCTCAATTATATTATTTCTAGTAGATAGTTCAGATTTAAACTCATTAATAATATCTTTTAAAAGTAGTTTCCTTACTGGAGCTTTTATACCATAAAGGGGAAAGAGATTTTTTAGATAGGCTTCCATTGCTTTTGCTTGGTTAGCATTAGCGTTATGTTCAAATTTTGATAATAACACGGCAATAAAGTCCATAGTGCAGTAATTTAAAACCCAACAGCGGTATCATCACCACGTTTGTCCGCACCGCCCTCTAATGTCCCATCGGGCAATACAAGAATACCATCAACTTTGCCTATAATTTTAGAGGTTTCTTCGTCAATTTTATATCCTTTTTGTGCTAAACTATCTAAGCGAGTACTATCAAATGATTCTGGTTCAAAAACTATTTTGTCTGGCAACCATTGGTGATGAAACCTAGGAGCATTTACTGCATCCTGCATTGTCATGCCAAACTCTTTTACATTAAGTATTGTTTGTAATACAGATGTAATAATAGTAGAACCTCCTGGAGTTCCTACAGACATCCATAGTTTTCCGTTTTTTTCTACAAGAGTTGGAGTCATAGAGCTTAACATTCTTTTTTCGGGAGCGATGGCATTGGCTTCTGCACCAATTAATCCAAACATATTTGGAACACCAGGTTTAGCGCTAAAATCATCCATTTCATTGTTAAGAAAAGTTCCAATCTCTGGGACATATAATTTTGATCCATAGGCTCCATTCAAAGTTATAGTTACAGAAATAGCATTGCCAAATTGGTCAACAATAGAGTAGTGGGTGGTTTCTTCGCTTTCGTATCCGTGGACAACTCCGCAATTTATATCTGTGGATCTTGTGGCTTTATCAAAGGTGAAATCAGACATTCGAGCAGAAAGGTAAGATTCACCAATTAATGTATCTATTGGAATTTTTGTAAAATCGGGATCTCCCAGATAAAAACTTCTGTCTGCATATGCCCGGCGTTCTGCCTCGGTAATTACCTGGATAGTTTTAAGTTGATTATGACCGTATTCAGAAAGGTTATAGGGTTCTATCATCTTCATGATTTGGGCTAAACACACTCCTCCACTAGACGGCGGAGACATAGAAATAACAGAAAGACCTTTGTAATCAAAGCGAACCGGGTCACGCCATTTAGCTTCATACCTGGAAAGGTCTTCCATAGTGATTATTCCGCCATAGGATTGTATGCGTTCTACTAGTTTTTCTCCTGTTTTACCTTGGTAAAACTCAGCCTTTCCATTCTTGATAATACGTTCCAACGTTTCGGCTATCTTTTTATTTTTTAAAGTGTCTCCTGCGTTATGACCTTTAGCAAAAAGAATAGTGTCTTTATTAACTTCAAAAAATATGTCTTGCTTATCTTCGAATCGTTTTTGTTGTTTTTCAGTAATTACAAAACCACGTTTGGCTAGTTCAACTACTGGGGTAAGAATTTCTTTGATAGGTAAGGAGCCAAATTTTTCGTGTACTTCAAAAATTCCCGCAACGGTGCCAGGTACTCCAATCGCTAATGCGCCTACTTGACTTTTTTCGGGGATAGCATCTCCATTTTCATCAAGATACATATCTTTTGTCGCAGCAAGAGGAGCTTTTTCTCGATAATCTAAAGCACCTACTTCACCATTGGCTTTTCGATATACCATAAAACCACCACCGCCAAGACTTCCAGCAAAAGGATATGTTACAGCCAGCGCCATCTCTGTTGCGACCATAGCATCAAAAGCATTTCCTCCCTTTTTCATAATGTCAGAACCAATTTTTGAAGCCTCTTCTCTAGCCGAAACAACCATTGCATTTTTGGTTATAACCCCTCTAACTGGTTTGGCTTTTTGCTCTTGATCAGTAGATGTTTTACATGAAAAACTTAATAAAAGAAGTATGAAGTATAATAAGGGTCTCATAATATTTTCATTTCATTTTTGGTGTATAATTCTAATTCTTTAAAAAAGTGGCGGAATTCCTTATCAAAATCGCCGTAATATTCTTCTAGCTCTATTACGGCAAGATTCATTTTGGATCGGTTCTTTGTTCTACGATTCATACCCGATAAAACATTACCTATACCCGAAATAGATGCATAGCTTAGCAACCAATTATCTTGTTCCATGTATGGTAACAATTTTTGAATTTGCTTTGGTAAAATTTCATGATATTCATGAAGTAATTTATAAAAGTCTAATGAATACTCTTCAAGAGGTACATCAGAATATTCTTTCCAATTGGCAGCTAAAAAATGATCATATAAAATATCAACAATCACTGTACTGTAATGCCTGTATTTTGGAAATAACCTAGAAACACTTTGCTTTACAATATCGTGGGAGTCTGTATAAGAATCAATTTTTCTATGCAAGGTGATTCCTTGACTTATGCGATCTGGATAGTCCAGGAATTTTTTTCCTTTGACAGAATCTGCAATAAAATTACCAATTTTTAGTTCGGGATCTTCTCCAGAGAGATAAATGTGGGCTAAGAAATTCATACGGTTAAAATACGAGTTTTTTTGATGTAGTTTCACAATAAATGGTTGTTTATAATGTAATCGATGTTGTTGGTACAAAAAAAAGTGTTCTAGATCTCTTTTTAATTATTTTTGAGTGAATTAATTATTTTGTAACTATGTTTTTTTATCAGTTTACGGGCATAAAAATTAAAAGCCATCAAAGTGTTCTCCCATATTTTGTGGGGAAGATTTTTTTTAGCATTCTTAGTTTAGGTTTTTTTATGATTTTTTTTTCTTGTAATAAAAAGCAAGAGAATAAAGAGTTTATAAAGGAAAATACATTTACAAACGGGGTTGAAGGTCCCGCTACAGATCATCTAGGGAATATTTATGCTGTTAACTATCATAGGGACGGTACAATAGGAAAGGTCACCTCAGACGGAATAGCTACTTTATTTTTAGAACTCCCATCGGGAAGTATAGGTAATGGAATACGGTTTGGCAATAATAGCGAGATGTATATTGCAGATTATACAAAACATAATATTCTGAAAGTTGATATGAAAACAAAAAAAGTTGAAGTTTTTGCTCATCAACCACAAGCAAATCAGCCAAATGATATTGCTATAGGAAGCAATAATACTATCTATGCCAGTGATCCTGATTGGTCAAAAGAGACAGGTAATATTTGGAAAATAACTAAAGAAAAGGGTTTTGAACTTTTAGAAGATAATATGGGTACCACAAATGGAATTGAAGTTAGTACCGATAAAAAAAGATTATTTGTAAATGAATCTATTCAAAGAAAAGTATGGGTATATGATATAACAGATAATGGTGAAGTAAACAACAAAAGGTTATTCTTTTTATTTGACGATTATGGATTAGACGGAATGAGATGTGACGATAAAGGTAACCTTTATATATGCAGGTATGATAAAGGCACCGTTGTTGTTTTGTCTAAAGAAGGTAAATTTTTAAAAGAATTCATACTTAAAGGCAAGAAACCAACAAATATTACTTTTAGCAACGATTACAAGTTGTTTTATGTAACTATTGCTGATAAAGGTAACATTGAAAAAATTAAAAATATCTTATAGGTAAAAAGGAAACTACCTCGGGGCAAGCCCGCGAGGCATCGGTTGGGAAATAATTTTGATTTCGAGGCAAGCCTTGGAGCATTTAGATCTCGATTATCGAGTAAAAAAACGTTTTCTTTTTCAGAACTTTATAGTACATTAAATTGTAGCAGTTCATGGTATCTTGTACATTTGTCATCAAATCGAATAATCAATCATTAGTATGACATTAATTAAATCAATTTCTGGAATTAGAGGAACAATAGGTGGAAATGTAGGGGATAATCTAACGCCAGTTGATGCCGTAAAATTTGCTTCGGCTTATGGGAGCTGGCTAAAAAAAGAGACTAACGTAGTACATCCAACGGTAGTCGTTGGGCGAGATGCCAGAATTTCTGGTGCTATGATACAGCAATTGGTAATGAATAGTTTGGTTGGACTGGGGATACATGTTATTGACTTGGGGCTTTCTACGACACCCACTGTAGAGATTGCCGTGCCCTTAGAAAAAGCTGATGGGGGTATTATTCTAACCGCAAGTCATAACCCAAAACAGTGGAACGCATTAAAACTTCTTAATGGTAAAGGTGAATTTCTGAATGCAGAGAATGGAAAGAAGATTCTTGATATTGCAGAAAACGATTCATATACTTTTGCAGAAGTTGATGATTTGGGTAGTATTACAGTTAATGATACATATATAGATAAACATATTGATGAGGTGCTAAACTTATCATTGGTAAATGCAGATATAGTAAAAGAGGCAGGATTTAAAGTTGTTGTTGATGCTGTAAATTCTACTGGTGGTATTGCAATACCAAAACTGCTCAATAAAATGGGAGTAGAAGTGGTAGAATTATATTGTGAACCAAATGGACACTTTCCGCACAACCCAGAACCTCTTAAAGAACATTTGACCGATTTATCAGAATTGGTTGTTAAAGAGAAAGCTCATTTTGGACTTACGGTTGATCCTGATGTTGATCGTCTTGCTTTTATGAGCGAGGACGGGGAAATGTTTGGAGAGGAATATACCTTGGTTGCTTGTGCCGATTTTGTATTGGGCAAAACACCAGGAAATACAGTATCTAATCTATCATCGAGTAGAGCATTAAGAGATGTTACTGAAAAACATAAGGGTAAGTATGAAGCAAGTGCGGTTGGAGAGGTTAACGTTGTTTCAACAATGAAAGCCAACAAAGCGGTTATTGGCGGAGAAGGTAATGGTGGAATTATTTATCCAGAATCACATTATGGAAGGGATTCTTTGGTTGGAGTGGCATTATTTCTAACCCATTTGGCAGAAAAGAAATGTACGGTTAGTGAATTACGAAATAGTTACCCATCATATTTCATGAGTAAAAACAAAATCCAATTAACTCCTGATCTGGATGTTGATGCAATTTTGCAAGGGTTCCATAAAAAACATGCTTCAGAAGAAGTTTCTACTGTTGACGGAGTAAAAGTAGATTTTTCTGATTGCTGGGTTCATTTACGTAAAAGTAATACAGAACCGATTATTAGAATTTATACCGAAGCCTTAAGTCAGGAAAAAGCAGATCAACTGGCCGAGGATACTATAGCTACTTTAAAAGAGATAGCGGGGATATAATTTAAAAAATAAATACCTGCCAGACTAAAATCCGGCAGGTATTTATTTAAAATTGTCTTTATATTGCTTTAATCTACAATTGCACCCTCTGGTTTTGGAGTGTCTTTATGTTTCCAGCGTTTATGGGTCCAAAGATAATACTGAGGTTTGTCTCGTATTTGCTCTTCTAAAAGTTGCAAGTATTTTTTTATAACATAATATTTCTCTTCCTCTTTACTATGCTCAGTAATAGGAATAAATGTTACTTCATAATGTCCTCGTTTTACCTTTTCTACATGAAGATACAAAACAATAACATCAAGACGTTGTGCTAAAAACTCACCTCCCAAAAATATAGGTACTTTTATCCCCATAAAATCTGTCCAATATTTTGCATTATTGATTTTTGGGGATTGATCTGAGATCATACCATAGGCACATACCTTATTTTCTTGTTTATCCTTAATAATCTGTCTGGCTACTTTATGACTGGCAATAAGTCTTGAGTTAAATCGTCCTCGTATACGATGTGCTAAACTATCAAAATGTTTGTTTTTAATTTGTTTGTAGATACCCACACATGGATTTATAGATACTAAGTCAATGGCATTTGACCACTCAAAGCTTCCATAATGCCCCATAAGAGCAATAATACTTTTGTCTTTCTTTTCACATTCATGAAATTCCTCAAGATTCGTGACTTTATAGCGTTTAATCAATTCTTCACGAGAAATTGAAAGAGATTTTGTCATTTCTAAAAACATATCGCACATATGCTTATAGAATTCCTTGCGTATGGTTTTAATCTCTTTTTCAGATTTTTCAGGGAAAACCAAAGTTAAGTTTTCTGTTACTGTTCTTCTTCTGTAGCGTATTATATAATATATCAGAATATAAGTACAAGTTGAGAACGCATAAAATAGCCTCCAAGGTAGTTTGGATATTCCCAGGATTATTGGATAGGTAATACTATAAATTAGTAATTGCATGAACAGATAGTTAAAAGCTCACAAAGGTAAACTTATTTATCAGTATCTGGTAAGTACGAGTTCTTAATCTATTGTTGCACCTTCGGGAGCTTCAGATAACGCATTGCGATGCTTCCATCGTTTGTGGGTCCAAAGATAGTATTGGGGTTTATTATGAATTTGTTTTTCGAGAATTCTAAGATAACTTTTTACTATTGAATAGTCCTCACATGTATTTGGATCATCGGCAATAGGGACAAATTCAGCTTCATAATATCCTCTTTTTAGTTTTTCTACTTTCAAATAAAACACCTTTATCCCTAAACGTTTTGCTAGGATTTCTGCTCCCAGAAATGTTGGTACTTTTACTCCCATAAAATCGGTCCAGTATGTTGCTTTATAAATTTTAGGAGATTGATCAGCGGCCAGCCCATACATACGTACTCCATCTTTGTTTTTATCTTTAGTGATTTCTTCCATAGCATATTTTGTAGGAATCACACGAGAACCGAAACGAGCACGGATTCTACGCACCAATCGATCAAAATATATGTTACCAAGGGGTTTGTAGATTCCAACAGCTTGGATACCAGTTTGTATATCGACTACATTTGCCCATTCATAGCTCGCATAATGCGCCATAAAAACCATCATACTTTCTCCTTTGGCTTCTAATTCATTTAGCAGATCAAGGTTGGTTATCTTAAAACGTTCCTTCATCTCTTTATCAGAAATAGAAATCGATTTTATCATTTCTAAAAACATATCACACATATGTCTATAATAATCTTTTCTTATATCCTTGATTTCTTGGGGTTCTTTGTTTGGAAAAACCAATTTAAGATTTTCGGTCACCGTTTTTTTTCGGTATCCAAAAATATAATAAACAAGAAAAAAAATGCTCGTAGAAAACGCGTAAAACAACTTCCATGGTAGCTTTGAAATGAACCATAGAATGGGGTAGACGAGTCTATAAATTATCAATTGCATAAAAGAGGTAGGAATTTGGGTGCGAAAATAACAGTATTTTACTGAAATAACCTATTTTATGTTAAAGAAAACCAAATAATCCAGTGTTAATCCACTATTGCACCTTTAGGAATACTTGCGTTTCTGTGTTTCCATCTCTTATGAGTCCAGAGATAATGTTCGGGCTTATTTTTTATTTGTTCTTCTAACATTTTGATATAGGTTTTCGTGATGTAGTGATCCTTACAGCTCTTAGCATCCTCTGTAATTGTTATGAATTTTGCCTGATAAAAACCTCTTTTTACTTTTTCAACCTTTAAATATGCTACCGCCATATCTAGTCTTTTAGATAAAACTTCTCCACCAGTAATAACAGGGATCTTGATCCCCATAAAATTGGTCCAGTACAATGCATTTTTAAGTCGGGGAGATTGATCAGATAGCAAGCCATAAGAAAATATTTTGCCTACTACTTTATCTCTGGTAATTTCTTTAATAACATTATGACTGTGTATAAGTCTATTGTCAAATCTACTTCTAATACGACGTACAAGCTGGTCAAAATGTTTGTTTTTAATCTTTTTATAAACTGCAACTATAGGAAAACTTATAGCAAACTGTGCAGCTATTGCCCATTCGTAGCTCGCATAATGTCCCATTAGAACAATAATACTTTTGTTTTTTGATTGTAGCTCGTTGAAAATATGAGGGTCGATTATCTTAAATCTTTTTGTTATTTCTTTCTCAGAAATAGATAAACTCTTAACCATCTCTAGGAACATATCACACATATGTTTATAGAAATCTTGTCGTATTTTTTTAATTTCTTTTTTTGATTTCTTGGGAAAAACTAAATTTAAATTTTCATCAACTATTTTTCTTCGGTACCCAATTACATAGTATACTAAAATATATACGCTGGTAGAAAATATGTATAATAAAGGCCAGGGTAATTTAGAGATTACCCACAGTATTGGATATACTAATCGATAAACTAATAATTGCATGAAGATAAAATTAAAGCCTACAAAGATAAAACTATTGGTTATTTATAATCTTAAACTTATGCTAATAACCCTATCAAAATCAATAGAATTTTATGAGGTAAAAATGTATGGTATATTTATATTTGAATAAAATTATCGTTGTATGGGAAACCTTGATATTGTTTTAATTGTCATTATTGGAATTAATATATTAATGTCATTAAAAGGATTTAATGACTTTTCTTTTTTTGAGAAGTACAAGTTTAATATAGGTGGAGTAAGAAGAGGAGAACAAGTCAGAATGTTGACGTCTGGTTTTTTGCATGTGGATATGACTCATCTGTTTTTCAATATGTTTACACTCTATTTTTTTGCCCCTGTAGTACTTGGTTTTCTTGGGAATGTTAAGTTTTTGGTGGTGTATTTTGGTAGTTTATTGATGGGGAATTTGTTTTCTTTGTTTTTTCATAAAAATGAGTATCATTATAGTGCTGTAGGGGCTAGCGGAGCGGTTTCTGGGATAATATATGCAGGCATTTTATTTCGTCCGGATATGAGTTTGTATCTAATGTTTATACCAATACCAATACCCGCTTATGTTTTTGGAATAGGGTATTTGTTGTATTCTATTTTTGGAATGAAAAATAAAATAGGAAATATTGGTCATGATGCTCATTTTGGAGGTGCGGTTGGAGGATACATTATTACTTTAATTTTGGCACCCTGGTTGTTTCAGGAAAACATATTAATGATTGGTCTTTTGGCGATCCCAATAATTATTCTTTTTATATTACAAAAACTAGGCAAATTATAATTGTTCATTAAAATATATAATACAAAAACGACCCCTATTATAGAGGTCGTTTTTGTATACTTGATGTTATTTTGTTATAATGCTTTGCCTCCAAGAAGTTCTGATATCTTCTTTTCTAAAGCCGGTCCACGAAGATTTTTAGCAATTACGTTTCCTTTCTCATCCAAAATAAATGTAGCAGGAATAGAGCGAACTCCGTATGCTTGTGCAATAGGATCCTGCCAGAATTTTAAATTCGAAACATGATTCCATTCTAGATTGTCATCAGCTATTGCTTTGGTCCAAGACTGTTGCTTTTTATCTAGCGAAACTCCTATTATGTTTAGCCCTTTGTCATGATATTTGTTGTAGACTTTTACAACATTAGGATTTTCCATTCTACATGGTTTACACCATGAAGCCCAAAAATCAATAATAGTAACTTTGCCAAGAGATTCTCTAAGTGACAATGTTTTACCATCTGGAGTAGGTGCTGAAAAATCTTGTGCTTCACTACCTATGTCAATACGCTTTGGAGTAGGTGTTGACGTAACGCTACCAATTAGTCGATTAAGATTTTTACCTAATCTTGTAGTTTTTAATGTATCATCAAGATCTGTATATTTTTCTTTTGCCTCTTTACCCGATAATATTTTGAGGTTTATTAGATCACCTAAGGCAATCATTGCAACCAAAGAGTTTGAGTTTTTTTCTGTGAACTCTTTTCGATACTGCTTCTCATCTTCAATTACACTTTCTCTTTTGGCGGCAATTTGTAATGCTTTATCAGCCTCATTTAGCCTAGAAGCTATTTGATATTTGTTATTGAGATTAATCTTTTTTTCTCCATAAGCTTTAATAGTGTTAAGGTAAGAGAAAAACAATTCATTTTCTTTCCCTCCTTTTACAATAGATGACCTAAGACTATCTTTATAAATGGTCATTTCAATTGGATTGTTTTCTGCTAAAAACAAAACATTTCCTGGCATGGTTCCAAGAGAGTTTTTAAAAGTCAAATAATTAAAATCACTACTTTCTGGAGATCCTAAATTAATCTCAAATTTGTCCTTTTGTATTACAGCAGAGTCTATAACTGTGGGTCTA
Organism: uncultured Aquimarina sp.; assembly: GCA_947496355.1. Taxonomy (GTDB): domain Bacteria; phylum Bacteroidota; class Bacteroidia; order Flavobacteriales; family Flavobacteriaceae; genus Aquimarina. The sequence goes on along the minus strand of CANMCO010000014.1, from coordinate 12,160 downwards.
TTAGATTCGCTAATTGCGTTTACATAAACAACAGTGCCATCTTCAAAGCCTGGGGCATCAGCAATTATATTATATCCTTTTTTTTCTTTTTCACATGCTACAAGTAATATAATTGTTGCAAGTAGGGCAATTCTTTTCATAGTATTCTAAGATTTATTGGTGGTAAAAATAAAGAATCCAACCTATATACTCCAAAAATTAACTTTTTGATATGCTATTTGTTAAGAGATTCCCATAATGATTATAAATTTAAAAGAAATATTGGTACATAATGTAACAATATTGTACTTTATAGAGTCTAATTAAAAGAGTGTGCTGTGTTGCAAATGAATAATATGTAAATTAGAAAAAGAATATAAGGATTATTGTCCATTTTTTATAATTACAATCGTCTTAGGTATTAATAGAGATAGGTTGAGAAATATATTTTTTAATTTATTGTTAATATCTAGGGAACAAGTTTGGATTGTATTAATTTTGTTAAATTATCACAAATTATTTTATATGAAGGTGTTGGAGCAGGATTTTCCTTTAGACATATGGATTAGTTTTTCTAAGTTTTTTGAACAGTATCGGAGTTTTCTGAAAAGTGATAATATACTTCTCAAAAATCGTGCTGAACAGATTTTAAAATTAGCCGAAGATTATCCTGAACTGGAGGAAGGTATAAAAACAGAGAGTAGAATTCAGGAATTATTACCACAGATACATTTGGTGCTGGAAGATTCGTTTGCACAAATTTTACAGTCCAACGAAATAAAAATAGCTACAATACCATTTAATAATACCGTTTTACAATCTTCACAACGTTTTAAGAATATAATAGATGCTGCGGGAAAGGATTTTGAACCCGAAATCAAGAATCTGGATGAGGATCACTATTTTATAATGGGTTGTAGTATTATTCTAAATACTCATTACGGTTATAATATAGATTTTAGAAGACCTTTCTTTTATGATATTCCAGATGCAATGGGTATAATGAGGCATTATAGAATAATGTATAACGGGGATTTTATCGAGATTATAAAGACTGATAAAGCAAAAGATATTACAGATGAAGATGTTGCTGAACTATTAGATAATTTTGATAATGTTGAGATCTGGAAAGAAAAATTCCCACCTAATAGCTGGGTTTTTAAGGGCATAGTCCTAGCCAATATGTTTGATGTTACTACAGATGTATCATTATCCGATTTTAAAACAAGTCTTATTAAGTATGATAAGACCCAAGGTGATTTTGTAGGAAGTTTTCAAGAGATATTTAGAGCAATATTTAATCTTCATGAAATTAAAGTAGGCTTTTCCAATTTTAATCCAGAAAATCAGGCACTGGAGCGAGTACCTTTTAAGAATATAGATAGCTATATCTTGTATGATCAATTTTCAGATTGTTGTGAAACAGCACTTTGTGGAGGAACGTACCATTATTTATTTGAGGAGTCCACTTATTTCGCGATTTCTGATGTAAAAAAGTATCAAAAATCGACCCCAGATGAACTAATGTACAAAAACCTTGTTGCACAAAACATTAATAGTGCAATTCTTGCTCCAATAAAAAGCGAAGGAAGAATGTTGGGGATCCTTGAGATTGTTTCACCAAATGTACATGAGTTAAACAGCATCAATGCTAACAAATTGCAGGATGTTATGCCATACTTAGTTGATTCTGTTCTTCGTTCAAAAGCCAAGGCTGAAAATGAATTAGAATTGATTATTCAGCAGGAGTGTACTTCAATTCACCCCAGTGTACATTGGAAATTTAGACAAGAAGCAAAGCAGTTTATGCGAGCAATGGTAGAAGAAACCCCTGTATCGTTTAAAGAAGTCGTTTTTGAAAATGTATACCCATTGTACGGGCAGATTGATATAAAAGGATCTTCTGATGCGCGTAATCATGCAATACAAAAAGATCTGGTAGTGCAGTTAAAAGGGATTTCTAAAGTTATTAATAAGGTAATGGAATCCGACCCTTTGCCAATATACGAGCAACTAAAATATAGAACAAATCGCTATATCAATTCTATTACAGAACAATTGCAAGTAGATAGTGAGCAAAAGATAATCAACTTTATTAAAAAAGAAATTTCTCCTTTATTCAAACATCTTAAGAAAAAAAGTGGAGAACTTGATGCTGTAATTGATCAATATAATAACCTGTTGGATAAAGGCATAAAAACGGTATATAAGCATAGAAAAGCCTATGATGATTCTGTAATGTTGATTAACAAAAGGATGGCAGCTTTGTTGGATCAAAAACAAGATGAAGCACAGGGTATGTATCCACATTACTTTGAACGTTTCAAGTCTGATGGAGTAGAACATAATATGTATATAGGTGAGTCTATTACTAAGCAGAATAGCTTCAATAAAGTTTATCTGTATAATCTTAGATTGTGGCAATTACAAGTGATGTGCGAAATGGAAAACGCATATTACCAAATGAAGAAAGATTTGCCTGTTGCTTTAGATGTAGCATCTATGGTGTTGGTATTTAATACCTCTTTATCCGTAAGATTTAGAATGGATGAAAAGCGTTTTGATGTAGATGGTACATATAATGCCAGATATGAAGTAGTTAAAAAGCGAGTTGATAAGTCTAAAATAAAAGGAACCGATCAGCGAATTACCGAAAAAGGTAAATTGGTAATTGTATATTCACAAAGTTCTGATGAAAGAGAATATATTAAATACATAAACTTTTTACAATCTAAAAACTATCTAGAAGAAGAAATTGAGATTGTGGAGGTAGAAAACCTTCAGGGAGTTACAGGACTTAAGGCTATACGAGTTAATATTCTTTATCATAAAAATGAACAAGACAAAGAGTATTATACATATGAAGACCTAATGAAAGAGCTTAATTAAATTAATTTTTATTTTGAAAATCTAAAATGAATTCAAAATAGAAGTTGCACGTATCTCAATTTAAAAAACGAATACTAAAAATTTATTAGATGTTATTGTAACGAATTAAATGCAATAATAAAAGAAATTACAGAGGTTACTATCCCTATCATAAATACAGTATAGGTAATTCTTAATATTTTATACTTTTTGTGTAATACCTTACCCAAAAAGTATAAATCTTTTATCATGGTGTCATATATATAATCTTTATCTGCCATAAGTTCTCCCATAGCCCATTTATATTCATTTAATGGCATTTTATGAAAATTACCAAAAAACAATAAATTAACTTTTTTCTCTTCAATTTCTTTTCGGGTAAACTCTCCGCTTGTAACATTGGGTCTTGTGGCCAATACAGATAATATAATTGATGCGATAGTAAATATTAGAAAAACCAGAGTTGGGTAGATAAGATATTGATTAGACGGGTTATCTAATTTAGGGATAAGGTTTGATAAAGCAAGAGACATAATAATTGCATTTACCGAAAGAAGAATATTCGCCTTTGTGTCAGCTATATCACTTAGTTTTAAGTGATTTCTTAATGTAACTCTAAAAAGAGTTTGTATTCCTTTTTCTGGGCTCTCTTCTTTTAATATATTCTTTAATTTTTCTTTCTCTTTTTTCTTTTCTTTCTTCAACCTTGTTTGTTCTTCTATCATTTTAGAAAGGTTCTCTTCTTTTTTTGGTTTCCAGTGGGTTACAGCATATTCGGTATAGTACTGATGTTTGTTCTGAAATAGATCAATATTAGCTTTTAACCACTGAGAGGCATTTAGATCTTTAACATCATTTAACTTAAACTCTCGCCTTAATAACTCACTAGTCTCCCCATAATAATCTTTTGCAAAATGAGAAGCATCTGCATCTCTAATAATTTCTTCCATAAGATTGGTAGGCTTATGTTCCATTTTGGTAGCCATAATTTGTTCAGAGACTTTATCAATAACTTCCTTAGAAACACTTTGTTGTTCAAGAAAATCTTTTGCTATTTCTACACTATGCTCTTCATGATTCATAGAACTTATAGAATACCCGGTATCGTGTAACAAAGCCGTTAACAACAAAACTTCCTTATCTTCATTAGATAAATTAGTGTTATCAATAATTTCTTTTGTACTTTTAAATACTCTTTTAGTATGATCATAATTATGATAAATACAAGAGTGGGGAAGCTCATTTTCAAAAAGCTTCAGGACAAAATCATCTGTTTTTTCTAGTAAGGAAGACATACTTTTAAGTTTTCGGTAACCAAAATAATTAAAAAAAAGAGATTGCACTTCAAACAATGAATAAATATACTAAGATTCTGATTATTTGTGTTGCTTTGACAATTGGTTCATGTGCAACATATTCTCCTAAATATAAAGTCGATAATTTTCCGAAAACATTACCAAATGGTAAAATTGAAAAAACATTTTACCTTGTTGGAGATGCAGGTTATGCTAAGATTGGTAAGAGTACTGAAGGGTTGTCATTGCTTAACAAAGTATTAGATACTGTAAAATCAAAGAATGATTATCTAATTTTTTTAGGAGACAATATTTATCAAAAAGGGATGCCCAAAAAAGAATCTGAAGAAAGACCTCTTGCCGAACATAGAATAAATGCTCAAATTGATGCTGTAAAGAATTTTGAAGGAAATGTGATTTTTATTCCAGGAAACCATGATTGGTATAATAATGGTGTAGAAGGTTTAAGAAGGCAAGAGAAATATGTTCTTAAAAGAATGGATAAGAAAGATACCTTTCTACCATCAAAAGGATGTTCAATCGAAAGTGTAGAAGTAAGTGATCAGGTTCACTTGATAATTTTAGATACACAGTGGTATTTGGCAAATTGGAATAAAAACCCAACAATTAATGATAATTGTGAAATTAAGACCCGTGAAAAATTCTTTTTAGAAATAGAAGGAGAATTAAAAAAGCATAGTAAAAAGACTATTCTTATTGCAATGCATCATCCCATGTATACCAATGGCCCTCATGGAGGGAAATATGGTTTTGATAAGCATATATTTCCTTTAAAAAAGAAAATCCCTTTACCTATTTTGGGTTCTTTGGCAACATTAATTCGTTCTCAAGGAGGAGTTACTCCACAGGATTTATTCAACACTCATTACAATAGGTTAATGAGAAGGTTGTCTACAATGACAAGAGGTATTGAAAGAGTAATTTTCGTGTCGGGACATGAACACTCCCTACAATATATAGATAGTGAAGGGGGAAAGCAAATAGTTTCAGGCTCTGGTGCTAAAGTTTCTTCGGCTGCCTTGGGGAAAGATGGTTTGTTTTCGTACCCGGGACAAGGTTTCGCTGTTTTGGATGTATTTAAAAATGGAGCATCCAATGTTCGTTTTTATGGAGAAGAGGATGATAATCCAAAGTTAGTGTATCAATCCGAAGTTCATAAAGAAGAAAAAGAATTTGATTTTAGTAGTGTTTCTAAATTTTTTGATGATGAAGTTTCATCTTCTATTTATAATAAAGATGAAGTAAAAAAATCAAAGTTTTATGAATTTATGTGGGGAGATCATTATCGACATATATATGGAACAGATATTAAAGTTCCTGTGGCAACTTTGGATACCTTAATGGGAGGTTTCAGGATAGAAAGACAAGGAGGAGGACAGGTTACCAGATCACTACGTCTTGTAGATAGCTTGGGTAAACGGTATAGCCTAAGAGCAATGCGTAAAAGTGTTACTCAGTTTTTACAAAAAGGAGCTTTTAAGTACACTTATGTAGATGATGGTTTTGATGATACTACCACAGAGGATTTACTTTCTGATTTCTATACATCAAGTTATCCTTATGCATTTTTAGCTGTTGGTACACTTGCTGATGCTATTAATGTATACCATGCAAATCCAAAATTGTATTACGTTCCTAAACATCCTGCATTGGGTAAGTATAATGAAACCTTTGGAGATGAACTTTATTTTCTTGAAGAACGACCTGGTAAAGAATATGGAGAGGAAGCTTCTTTTGGAAAACCAGATGATATAGAAAGCACAGATGATCTGTTGAGTAATCTTCGTAAAAATGAAAAATACCAAATAGATGAAGAACACTATATCAGAACTCGACTTTTTGATATGATTCTTGGGGATTGGGATCGTCATTCTGATCAATGGAGATGGGCACGTTTTGATACGGATAAAGGAGATATGTATAGACCTATCCCCCGAGATAGAGACCAAGTTTTTTCTAATTATGACGGAATAGTTTTAGATTTTGTTAAGTTTATTTCTCCGCTGTCTCGTAAGTTTCAGGTGTATGACGAAAAACTTAAGAAAGTAAGGTGGATTAATCAATCAGGATTACCTCTGGATAGAGCTTTGATTGAGAAATCTGGTGAAAGTACTTGGGTAGAACAAGCAAAATACATAAGAGAAAATCTTTCAGATTCATCTATTGAAAAAGCATTTGAGAACTTTCCAGAAGAACTTAAGGATAAAACTGTTGAAAAAATCAAAAAACAGCTTAAAGGTAGAAGAGATAATGTAGAAGATATTGCTAGAAAATATTATCACTACCTCACTCAACATGTCGTTTTAACAGGAACCGATAAAAAAGATTTCTTTGAAATCGTAAGAGAAGATAATAAGACAGTTGTACGAGTGTCAAGGGTAAAAGACAACCAAGTCAAAAAGCCGTATAGTGAACGAACTTTTAGTCCTAAGGAAACCAAAGAAATCTGGATTTATGGGTTAGATGATGATGACCAATTTATTGTTAAAGGAAAAGGAAAGAAACCTATCAAGATTAGAATTGTGGGGGGACAAAATAATGATGTATATACTATCGAAAATGGAAGAAAAATCAAAATATATGACCATAGATCAAAACCCAATACGATAAAGAAGAAAAACGGGGCAAAGGTTGTACTTACAGATATTTACAATTACAATTTGTATGATTATAAAAAAACCAAGGATAAAACTAATGTTATAGCACCATTTATTGGTTTTAATCCTGATGACGGACTTAATATTAATATGACTAATACCTATACTGTAAGAGGATTCAAGAACAACCCTTATCATAGTAAGCATAGGTTGAGAGCGGCATATTATTTTCAGACAGAAGGGTATGATGTATCGTATTCTGGAGAGTTTATGAATGCACTAGGAAATTTGAATATCGTGCTTAGTGGTTTGTATACAAGCGAAAATTTTGCTCAAAACTTTTTTGGATTTGGTAATAGTACAGTAAATAATGATGATGATTTAGGTTTTGACTATAATAGAGTTAAAATTGGTACATGGGCTGCAGGTATTGGAGTATCTAGAAAAGGTAATTATGGTTCAGAGTTTTCGATTAAAGCTAATTATGAAGGAATCGAAGTGGATGATACAGCAGATAGAGTAATAACTTCAGAATTTGATTTTTTAAGCGGAGATCCAGATTTTTTTGAGAGGAAGTTTTTTGCTAACATAGATGTGCATTATAAGTTCGAGAGTTATGATAATGCTATAAATCCAACACGAGGTATGTTGTTTAGCCTTCAAACCGGCGCAAGAATGAATGTAGAAGATAGTGATAGAACGTATGGTTATGTTATTCCTAAGCTTGGTTTCTATAATGCGATAACCAGAAATAGGAAACTAGTGCTAAAAACAGATGTTATTGCACAAGTTAATATTGGAGACGGTTTCGAGTTTTATCAAGGAGCAACTCTAGGAGGGTTTAATGGACTAAGAGGATATAGAGAAGAACGTTTTACCGGAGAAAGTGCTCTAGCATTTAGCGGGGATTTGAGATATAGTTTTAATAAGTTTAAAACTGGTTTGTTACCATTGCAAATAGGAACCTTTGCAGGATATAATATTGGTAGAGTGTGGTATGATGATGAGGATTCAGATACTTGGCACGACTCTATAGGAGGAGGGCTTTGGATCAATGCGGTAGATACTATTGGTGGACAATTAGGGTTATTCAATAGCGATGACGGATTGCGATTTACGTTTGGTTTTGGGTTAAGTTTTTAACAAAACCAACTAGTCAAATTTATATTCGTAAAGGGTAGCTTTTTTATGTTTCATTTTCTCATCTGTAATAAAAAGTGTAGAGTCATTTTTGAAACAGACACCTTCTTTTTGAGAATAATGATTCAATTTTATTTTTTCGATGTTTCCATTAAATAAGTTGTCTTCTGTGAAATTTGAAAGTACAAATAGTTTATTGTAGGTCAATAAAACTATTTTGTCACTGCTTTGATTTATTGTTGCTCCCGTTATAAAACAATCATCAGAGTCATTGCAAGTATCGTATGATCCAACTAATTGAGCAGAGTGTTTTCCGGCAAGCGCGGGTAATTTGTATAGCTTAACGGTGCCCGTAAATTTAGAACTCCGATCTTTGGTAAATAAGTATAAACTTCCGTTTAAATGGATAAAAGCTTCAATGTCAAAATTGAAGTTCTTTTTTTTAGGAGGAAATTTTTCTTGATCTTCTAGGGCAAATTCAATTTTAGAAACAGAAATATGATCTGATAAAATTCCAGAAACTTTATAGATTTTTAAGTTCTTTCTTTTGTTGTTGTTGTTTCCGAAATCACCTATGTAAATATTATTCTCTTTGTCATATGCTAAATCCTCCCAATCAACATTTTTGGTTCCTTTGATTTTAATTTTACCTGCAATTTTACCTTCTTTGCTTATAGAAAATAAGGTGTTATTGTTACCAGAATCATTTATAGCATATAATGTGTTGTCTAAAGTAACAATGCCTGATATTTCATGAACAGCATTTGGAAGGGAATGAATTTTAACAAAATTATTTGCTTCCTTCTTTTGACAGCTAACTGTTATAGTTATCAAAAAAAGGAAGAAGGGTAATCTTAATACCTTAATTTCTGTGATTCCAGGCATTAAGCATCCAACTGGTTTTTTCAAGTTCTCCAATATATGTTCCTGTTATGTCAAGAGTTCCATCATCTTTAGCATCTTCTGCTTTTTCAGTTACTTTTTTTAACTGATCCAAAAGAGTTTCATGATCTTCTAATATTGCAGAAACCATTTCATGGTCTATAAGATTAGTTTCGGATTCTTTAATATTAGAATGGTTTAGATATGAACTATAATTGCTAAAAGGTTTTGCTCTAAGAGTTAATATTCTTTCTGCAATTTCGTCAATTTTTAGTTTAGCATCCTCATATAATTCTTCAAATTTTAGATGTAACTCAAAAAAATGAGGTCCGGTTATGTTCCAATGGAAATTTCTAAGTTTTTGATAATACATGTGATAGTCTGCCAACAGTACATTTAGATTAGCTATCGTTTCTTTATTTGAATACATCATAGTTTTTGTTTATTGTTTATTGATTTTCAATACAAAAATACTATAATTAGTTGATGAGGTTAGAAGTTGTAATAGTTAGTCCTAATAGGAGTATTATTATAATCGATTTTTAATTTCTTTAAGAATAAAATCATAATAAGTGTCATCATGAGGTACATATTCTTTACTACGTATTGGATTTTTGAGAATATTTTTTAAGGTATCAATTTCAATCAAACAAATATCTGAAACTTCCTCTTCTTGAAGTATAAGTGAAGCAATGGGAACTCTTAATTTTGCTAGGTAGACATAATGAAACTCGTTATCAAACAATTCCGGTTTGGGTGTTTTTTCTCCTAAACGTATTCCAATAAACACCAAATCATCTTTTGATATCACAAGGCCTATTTCTTCTTTAATTTCCCGAATTGCAGAATTTTCAGGAGATTCTCCTGTACCAATATGGCCGGCTACAGAAATATCCCATAAACCCGGAAAAGTATCTTTGTCTTCTGAGCGCTTCTGAAATAGAATCTTTCCATCTAGTGTAAAAAACCAGATATGTACACTAGCATGATAAAGTCCTAATTTATGCACTTCAGATTTAAGCCTAATTTCACCTGTAGGTTTTCCAACTTTATCTAAGATGTCTATTAATTCGTCGGCCATGGTTTAAAAATAAAAAATCCTGCTCAAGTGAGCAGGATTAAGATTGTAAAAATATAAATGATTCTATTTCTTGAAGTAACTAAAAGTCTCTCCTGATTTTATATTCAGTAAGCTTTCATAGATTAATTTGATCACGTTTTCTACATCATCTCTATGTACCATTTCTACCGTCGTATGCATATAACGAAGAGGTAATGAGATTAGGGCAGAGGCAACACCACCATTACTGTATGCAAATGCATCAGTATCTGTACCTGTCATTCTACTAGACGCCATACGTTGAAAAGGTATTTTCTTATCTTCAGCAGTATCAATAAGTAGCTCTCTTAATCTATTTTGAACTGCTGGCGCATAAGAGATCACAGGGCCATCTCCAATTTTAGTCTCGCCTTGAGTTTTCTTTTCGATCATAGGGGTGGTAGTGTCATGACAAACATCAGTAACGATGGCAACATCAGGTTTGATAGTATGAGTTATCATTTCTGCGCCTCTAAGACCAATTTCTTCCTGTACAGAATTGGTAATGTATAAACCAAACGGAAGTTTCTTTTTATTTTCTTTAAGTAAACGAGCCACTTCGGCTATCATAAAACCTCCCATACGATTATCCAATGCTCGACAAACAAATTTGTCCTTATTTAAAATAAAAAATTCATCAGGATAAGTGATTACACAACCTACATGTACACCAAGCTTTAGAACTTCTTCTTTTGTGGTACACCCAACATCGATACAAATATTATCAAGTTTAGGAGCTTCTTCTTTTCCAGCTTTTCTGGTATGTATTGCTGGCCAACCAAAAACACCTTGTACAATACCTTTTTTTGTATGGATATTTACACGTTTAGAAGTTGCTATCTGGTGATCACTCCCCCCGTTTCTAATGACATATATAAGACCGTTGTCTGTAATGTAATTCACATACCAGGATATTTCATCTGCATGCCCTTCAATAACAACTTTATATTTGGCCTTGGGGTTAATAATACCTACTGCTGTTCCATAAGTATCCGTTATAAATTCGTCTACATATGGTTTTAGATAATCCATCCATATTTTTTGCCCTTCCCATTCATATCCTGTTGGAGCTGGATTATTCAAATATTTTTCAAGAAATGTTATTGATTTTTTGTTTAGTATGCTCTTTTTAGCCATAGTATTTAGGATATGTGTTTTTATTTTTTACGAAATTAACAATATTCACATAGATTTCACGGTTTAGAATCTGTTAATTATTAATTTTGAAGTAAATTTAAAAGACCTCATAATCTATTATGTATAAATATTTGCCTTATATAGTATTGATCATATCAAATTCCCTGATTTATGGACAGAAGGAAAAACAGAAGGTTATAGATACTTCTAAAGTAGATACTAAAGGATATGTTCAATATTATATAGTAGAAGGAGATACTATTCCTCATGAGGCGATTGATCTTGATGAAGTAGTTATACTTGGAAGGCTAAAGTTTAATGATAAGCTTGCTCGAAGAAAATACCTTATACTGCGACGAAAAACGCGTAAAGTATATCCATATGCAAAACTGGCTTCCGAGAGATTAAGTACTTTAAATGAAAGGTTAGAGGGGATTGGTAAGAAAAGGTCTAAAAGGAAGTATATAAAAAGACTTCAGAAGTATCTAGAAGAAGAATTCACAGCAGAATTAAAAAAACTTACCCGAACAGAAGGGCAAATATTAGTGAAGTTGATTCACAGACAGACGGGTATAACTATGTTTGAACTTGTTAAAGAATATAGGAGTGGGTGGAGAGCATTTTGGTATAATAATACTGCCAAGATTTTCAAAATCTCATTAAAAAAAGAATATGATCCTATAAATATAGAAGAAGATTATTGGATCGAGGATATATTGCAGCGTAGTTTTCAATCAAATATTCTAGAAGAACAAAAGACCGCTTTAGATTTTAGTTTCTATGATTTAAGAAACAAATGGTCCGATACTACAAAAAATGCGGCCGTTAAAAACTAATTTGTGCCTCAATTATTGATAATAATAAGTTGAGTTCTTATGTTTCTGTAAAAAATTAAAATGCTAGATATTGTTATTTTTGGTTTGGTTTGATCATTCAAATCGATTTTTTGATTTTCAACAGTATAAATTTGTTGAAAATTTTCATCCTCCATTTCAATTAAATTTATTATCTTCGTTTTCTATCTTTTTTAAAATCAGAGTGTTCTGAGCTCTACCAAAAATTGTATAAAAAAGTCATTGTTAGTTTATAAAATGGTTATATGTTTGCACCCGCAAAACGGGATATTGTTTTGTTTATGTTCT
>CANMCO010000013.1 GCA_947496355.1 uncultured Aquimarina sp. | reverse complement strand
TTCGCTTTACATAACCCGTGGTTACTGAATTTTTCATTACACTAAATTTTAGTGTATCGCTATTTTAGGACGAGACAATGTAATAATATAAAAAAACCTTCAATTAATTGAAGGTTTTTATTTTCTATACTTCGGCAGTCTTTTACAAAAACAATTCCCTTTTTTTATAAATCAAAGACTGTTTTTAGAATAGAAACATTGGTTAGATGGTTGTTTCAATAATTCAAGGTTAAAATTAGAAAGGTCATAAATATGCAATAGATTACTAAAAAAGCCCCACTAATTAGTATTCTGTATTTTGACATTGTTTTGCTTAATTTTGACATGAGTTTGTGTTTGTTAGATTGTTATAATCATGTGTTATTTGATTATGAACTTACTTTAATACAATACATTTTTGGGGTAAAGCTTGTTGATTTGATTGTGGATTTCATAATAAATAACGGTTGTTCCTTGGTATTGGAAAACGTTTTAAAAATAATCCCTTTTTCTTTTTCCTGCTTTTGATTATCGTTTGTTAAAAAAGAATCTTTTTTCGAACTTATTATAAGTGTAATAAAGAATAAGATTACAACAATAAATAATATACTAAATATAGTTTTTATGTTATTTCTCATAGTTCACTATTGGGGTTTGGGGTAATTTTAAGATGTTATTTATTTTTTAAAAATAACTGGTCTTTACTTATTCCGTCTTCATCTATACTATCCAGTTGTATTTGATTTTCTTTTGCTTTTTTAATATTCCAATCCTTGTTCAGCGCATCTAATGGTGCTTCTGTTCCAAAATCAAAACTTACAACAAGGGATTCTCCTTCTGTCGTATCCTGTAGCTGCCAGATTCCATTGGTCATTTCTTGAGTTTCTTCATTTTGGACAATTACATTTCCATCATTAGAAAAGTTAAACACGAAATCTTTATAATCCTTTGTTTGGTTACTTTCGTTGTCCTTATACTTAAGAACTTCCCATGTTTGATTTATCAATATTTCTGAAAAATCTTCTTCGGTAATGTCATCATCATCATCATCATCATCATCATCATCATCATCATCATCATCATCGTCATCGTCATCATCGTCGTCATCGTCATCATTTGTACAACCTTCCTCAATCACATCTTCTATAGTATTTTCTAGGTCATCCAGATTATTAATGCTTATTTCGGTACCTTCAGAAAGAATTACTGCTATCGGAAAATTAACAGTCGCTATATCTGCCTCATTCAAATCGTCTATAAATTGATATAGATCCTTATCACTTTCAAAAGTTGCAGTAGTAATAAGCTCACTCTCAGAATCAAAAACAGAGGCTGAAAATGGAAATGTAAAATCAACACATTCTACATGTTCATCATCATCGTCATCATTTTCATCTTGACAGTTTTCGACCATTTCATTGAATTGATTAAGATCGTTAATCATTAATTCAGAAAAATCACTGAAAATAACCGTAATCGGAAAAGTAAAGATGATTTCGTCAGATTCATCAAAAACATCTTCAACAGATGCTATGTCTTCTTGAGATGTAAAAACTATTTCCTGACCGTTGGCAGTTATTGAGAATGGTAGTTTTATGCTAAAACAATTTGAGTTATCTATAATGTCATCAGATCCCCCATCATTTGAAACTGTACGCTGTATTAAGCGTGCTACTTTAGAGTCTGCCTTGAGCAGTTGGTCAACTTGTGGTTCAATTAACTCGTCTGATTCACTTCTGCAGGCGGTTATGATCAGCCCTAACAGCAGTATCAAGATTATTGGTGTCGAATTAATTTTTATCTTCATAATAGGTGACCTTATCGAATTGGGTGGTAATATTAAAACAACTAACTCCTTAAATATCCTTTTTTATTTTTGTTTTTTCTACATTTATGCTCAAGAAACTTCGTCAAAATGCCAAAAGAATTACAAGAGAATGTCTGTAAAGAAAAGATGTTTTCTAAGATTTATAATCAGTATTCAAAAGATTTGTATAACTATTTATACTATAAATACGGAGAATCCCTAGGTCCCAATGATAAAATGCAGGAAGCTTTTATTAAGTTGCTGGAAAACTGTAAAAAAGTTACTCCGTCTAAAGCAAAAGGGTTTCTTTTTAGTGTGGCAAAGAACATGATGCTTAATGAAATTAAGCATCGAAAAGTTGTACTTAGACATCAAGAAGTTAAACCCAAAGATTACACTAATGAGTCTCCCGAGTTTATATTAGAACAAAAACAGTTTTTACAGAAATATCAAAATGCTCTTGGCAAATTAACAGAAGATCAAAGAGTAGCTTTCTTATTGAACAAGGTTGAAGGGAAAAAACATGCCGAAATAGCAGAAATGTTGGGTGTTACGCGAAAAGCGGTAGAGAATAGAATTTACATGGCCTACAAAAAACTTAAAAACGAAATAGAAGGATTTAAATAAAATTTTTAAGTTTTTTAAAGGGAAAATAGAAAGTTAGTTGTTTTAATAATAGAAGGAGAATTAAATATGAATGAAGAATACCTTATAGAAAAATGGTTGTCTAATGAATTAACACCCTCTGAAGAGGAGGCTTTTAAGGCATTGGATGATTACGAGATGCATGTCAAAATTCTTGAGACTGCACACTTTTTTAAGGCTTCTGGTGTTTCTGAAGTGGCTTCTTTGGATTCTTTTTATGCAAAAATCGATAAAAAAAATAAACTCGTTGATAGGGATAAAGTATGGTATAAACCTTTTCTGAAAATTGCTGCAATGTTGGTAATTTTATTGGGAGTAGGGTCGCTCTTCTTCTTAAATACCAAAACATCTATTAACTCGTTGGTAAGTGAAAAGATTTCATTAGAACTACCAGATGATTCGGTTGTAAAGCTTAATTCTAAATCAGAAATTGTTTTTGATAAAAATAATTGGAAAGATAAAAGAGAAGTGATTCTTGATGGAGAAGCCTTCTTTACAGTAAGTAAAGGATCTTCCTTTGACGTAATTACTGATAACGGAAAAGTAAGTGTTTTGGGAACACAATTTAACGTCAAAAATCGTAAGGGATATTTTGAAGTACAGTGTTTCCATGGGTTGGTAAGTGTTCAATATGGAGAATATGCTAAGAAGTTACCAGCTGGCAGCACTTTTAAAGTTGTGAATGGATTAGTCACCTCTGGCGTTGTTTCAGAAATGGAACCACAATGGATAAATAATGTAAGCAGCTTTAAAAGTGTTCCATTTTATGAAGTGATTAAAGAATTTGAAAGACAATATGATGTTGTTTTTACTATTGATAATATAGATACTTCGCGTATATTTACTGGAGGTTTTGTTCATACTAGTTTAGAAGATGGGTTAAAATCCATAACTTTACCTTTAGATCTGGAATATAGCATTGACTCAAATAAATATATTACCCTATACAACAGTAAGCTATAATTGGCATAAGATTGCTATTGTAGTGTTGTGTTTTATTTTTTCTTCTTTTTCCTCCCACGCTCAAGTTAAAAATGATACAATACCTTTGGTAGATATCATTCTTGATGTTGAAAGTCGTTTTCAATATAAATTCACATTTGCAGATGATACTATAGAGGATATATATGTTTCTCCTTTACCAGATGATATATCTTTCGATCAAATTCTAGATCTTTTACAACAAGAAACAGATTTAACTTTTAGTAAGTTGGCTAATAATTTTGTTTCTATTAATAAAAAAAGAACTTCTTTTATTATTTGTGGAACCCTTAAGGATGGGTATACCAAATATCCAATAGACGGAGCAACAATTCAAGGAAAAGAGTCTTCTGCTATAAGTACAGAGAATGGTACTTTTGAACTCGAGGTCTTTAATTCTGGCGAAACAATAATTATTGGTCATCTGGGCTACAAAACCATGTATCAATTAGCAGATGCTTTTCGATTAGGTGAGTGCCCAGAGGTTTATTTAGATTCTAAAACAGAAACATTAGCCGAAGTAATACTTAGTAACTATATAACTAAGGGAATAGGAAAAACTACAGATGGTAATTTCCAAATAAATTATGACAATTTTGGTCTTCTTCCTGGCCTTATAGAGACCGATGTATTGCAAACCGTGCAAGCCTTGCCAGGAATTCAAAGTACAGATGAAACCGTATCCAATATCAATATAAGAGGCGGAACACATGATCAGAATCTAATCCTGTGGGATGGGATAAAAATGTATCAATCGGGACATTTTTTTGGATTGATATCTGCGATTAATCCATTTATAACCAGGAAAGCTACACTGACTAAAAATGGTACAAATCCAGAATATACAGATGGTGTGTCGGGAACAATAATAATGAATACAGATGCTGCAATTAATACCGATTTTAAGGTAAGTGTAGGGGTAAATATGATCAATACAGATGTTTTTGCAGATATCCCAACCGGGAAAAAATCTTCATTACAATTAACTGCGCGAAAATCAATCATAAATTTTATAGAAACACCAACGTATACGGCATATTTTGACAGGATATCACAAGATAGTGAGGTAGAGAATCAAAGAGAATTGAAATCCGATATAGGTTTTGATTTTTATGACATTAATCTAAGATGGAACTATAATTTTACTGCCAAAGATAAATTAAGAGTTAATGCTTTGGCTATTAATAATGAATTGGTTTTTACCGAAGACGAATTAGTTAGGGGGTTTGAGGGGGCAAGAGAAAGCAGTTTGATGCAAAGCAGTTTTGCAGGAGGAATTTGGTATCAAAGAGATTGGAACGATAGGTTTAAATCTGTTTTACAAGTATATGAAACGGATTACAGACTTAGATCTATTAATGTCAATGTTTTGGATGCACAACGATTTTTACAGGAAAATAAAGTCTCTGAAACCGGAATTAAGTTAAAGGGGTATTATAATCTAAATGATAATATAACTTTGCTTAATGGGTATCAATTGATAGAAACAGGAGTCTCTAACTTGAATGATGTAGATAATCCGGTTTTTAGAGAAAAACGTGACAGAGTAATCAGGACACATAATGTGTTTTCTCAATTATATTTTAAACCTCAAAAATCAACTTCGCTTAATTTTGGAATACGATATAACTATAACGAGAAGTTTAAGTCCCATATAATAGAACCTAGATTAAGTTATAATCAAAAATTTCTAACACATTTTAATTTAGAAGTATTAGGAGAGTTTAAGCATCAGAACACTTCTCAAATTATAAATTTTCAGAATGATTTTTTAGGGATAGAAAAACGAAGGTGGATTTTGGCTGATAATGAAGATATTCCTGTTGTACAAGGAAGGCAGATATCAGTTGGAGTTGGCTATGACCGGAAAGGTTGGTTAGTTAATGGAGAAGGATATATTAAAAAAGTAAAAGGTATAACTGCAAGAAGTCAAGGTTTTCAGAATCAATATGAATTTGTGCAAGCTATAGGTGATTATGAAGTAACAGGTATGGACTTCTTATTAAATAAAAGATTCAAGGATGTTAGCACCTGGATGAGTTATTCTTATGTAGTAAATGAGTATGATTTTGAATTATTTCAAGAGCAAAAATTTCCTAATAATATTGATATAAAACATTCTGTTACATTGGGATCATCATACGCTTTTCGAGATTTAAAAGTTTCGGCAGGTATAAACTGGAATTCAGGACTGCCTTCTACTAATCCTGACCCTGATAACCCAATCAATGGAAATGAAATCAATTATTTGACAGCAAATAGTAGTAGATTGGATAATTATTTTAGATTAGATATCTCTGCTACTTATGATTTTAATATTAGTGAAAATGTAAAAGCACATACAGGCATATCAATTTGGAATCTTACAGATAATCATAATGTTATCAATAGCTATTATAGGATAAACGAAGAAAACACTCCTGAAGAAAAGGTAGAGTCATCACTAGGTATTACCCCCAACGCTACTTTTAGAGTTTCTTTTTGACTATTGTTATATTTTAAGCCAGAATTTGCCTCACCCTTTGCTTAATCATTGTATCTTTGCACACCTTTATCCAAAAGATATGAGAACAAAGACTTTAAAGAAAAATAAAATCAATGTTGTAACACTTGGTTGCAGTAAGAATGTGTATGACAGTGAAGTACTAATGGGGCAACTTCGAGCTAATAATAAAGAAGTTGTACATGAAGAAGAAGGAAATATTGTTGTGATTAACACTTGTGGTTTTATTGCTAATGCCAAAGAAGAGTCTGTAAATACAATTCTTGAGTATGTACAGAAAAAAGATGAAGGTGCTGTTGATAAAGTTTTTGTTACAGGATGCTTGTCAGAACGATATAAGCCTGATCTTGAGGAGGAGATTCCTGATGTAGATCAGTATTTTGGTACTACAGAATTACCAGGACTATTAAAAGCTTTAGGTGCAGATTATAAGCATGAATTAATAGGAGAACGATTAACAACCACCCCCAAGAATTATGCATACCTCAAAATTGCAGAAGGGTGTGATCGCCCTTGTTCTTTTTGCGCTATTCCGTTAATGCGCGGCAAGCATAAATCTACTCCAATTGAAGAATTAGTGACTGAGGCTGAAAAGCTAGCGGCTGATGGAGTAAAGGAACTGGTTTTGATAGCTCAAGATCTAACCTACTACGGTTTAGATTTGTATAAAGAAAGAAAGTTAGCAGATTTACTTAAGGCTTTGGTAAAAGTAGACGGGATTGAATGGATACGTTTGCATTACGCATTTCCAACTGGTTTTCCTATGGAAGTACTTGACGTAATGAACAAAGAGCCTAAGATTTGTAATTATATTGATATACCGCTACAGCATATATCAGATTCAGTTTTAAAATCGATGCGCCGCGGAACTACTAAAGCAAAAACTACAAAGCTTCTTGAGGAGTTTAGAAAAGCCGTTCCAGAGATGGCCATTAGGACCACGCTTATTGTGGGGTATCCAGGGGAAACTCAAGAAGATTTTGAAACCCTTAGAGATTGGGTAAAAGAAATGCGTTTCGAACGTTTAGGTTGTTTTACATATTCGCATGAAGAAAACACCCATGCATTTAACTTAGAAGACGATGTTCCTGAAGAAGTTAAAATGGAACGAGCAAATGAAATTATGGAGATACAATCCCAAATATCTTGGGAACTAAACCAACAGAAAATAGGGAAGGAATTCAAGGTGGTTATTGATCGTAAAGAAGGGCAGTACTTTATTGGTCGTACAGAATTTGACTCACCAGATGTGGATAACGAAGTGCTTATAGATGCTTCTAAATTTTATTTAAAAACAGGAGAGTTTGCAAGTGTCAAAATCTATGAAGCAGAAGATTTTGATTTGTATGGAGAAGTAATCTAGTAGATTGAAGATTTTGTAGTATATATAAATGAAAAAGAAGCCCAATTGGGCTTCTTTTTTTATCCGTAATATGTTCTTTTCTATTTTAGGGCTAACTCAAATGTAAAGAGAACTATTAAGATTTAGGGTAATTAGATTAATTACAGGATGATTAATTATTTAATCCCCCGTCTGTTTCGTTATATTGATCAATTATTTTTTCTTGATCAATATCTGTATCTATTTGACCAGAATCGTTGTCTTGAGAAAAAGTTGCTTCATCTATAGATCCAGCT
Organism: uncultured Aquimarina sp.; assembly: GCA_947496355.1. Taxonomy (GTDB): domain Bacteria; phylum Bacteroidota; class Bacteroidia; order Flavobacteriales; family Flavobacteriaceae; genus Aquimarina. Next base: position 112,146 of record CANMCO010000013.1, on the reverse strand, counting down.
TCGCAAGAAAGAGTAGTTATAGCTATTACAAGTAAAAATGTTAACTTTTTGATCATCGTATTAATTTTTATTTTGAGTAAATTGTGATTAAATGACTTAGTTATTTAGTCCTCCATCAGTTTCGTTAGATTCATCGATAATTTTTTCCTGATCAACATCTGTGTCTATTACACTTGGATCATTTTCTTGAGTAAAAGTTGTTTCGTCAAAAGATTCAGCTTCACAAGAAAAAAGAGCGATAGCAATAACAAGTAGGAATGGTAATTTTTTGATCATCGTTTTAAAGTTTTAGTTTCTTTTTGTTCGTTAAAATCGGGGGCAAATGTATATAAAAAAGAGTCACAAAATCTTAAAGTTTTTTTAAGGAAATAGAGGTGGGGTTGAAAGTCAAGAAAAGGTAAACTGAATATCTTTTAATAGAAATAAGGTAGGTTTTTGTAATTCGATAATATCTTGAAGAAAATGGGTTAGTTTTATTCAATTTTCAGGTTGTTTTATTAAGGAATTGCTAATCTCTAATTCGTTAAAATAAACCTAATAATTAACAATTAAGTAACATTAAAGCCTTTATTTGTGTAATTTTTATTTAATTATCATTAAAATAATCATTTTAGTGATAATTCTTCATTTAAAAGAAGTAAATATATTAGGTCTTCTTAAAGATAAGAGTCGAAGAAAATTGATATGATAATTTCAGGCTTAATTTTGTCGTATTTTTAGAGTTTTTTTACTGTTTTTGACATCAATTTAGACGGTTAGAGATACCTCTTTGAGCAATATTTTTGAATTAATTTTTGGTATGATCTCTAATTTGGTCATATCCTAGATACCAAATCCATATTTCAGTTATCAATTATTCGGTTTTTGGTATTCCCAAAACATAAAGAATTTCATTTGGCTTTCCTTTAGATACATTAATTTCCCAGCTAAAATAATCAACATTATTAAGTTTAGAAACCATTTGATTAAGTTCGTCTACTGTATATGTTCGTAATACCGAAATAATACCATCCCATAATATGAGTATTGGTAGTATTGGGACGAAGTAGGTGAATAACAACCTGCTAATTCTAAATGGTCTGATAAATGGAGTCATTAATAATACCGAAATAGGGGATAGCAGCATCGGGATTATACTTTTAAGATTTCTTTGTTGTGCTTCAAAAATTCCAATGGGTTGATTAGTGTTTATGGCATTTTGAATAATTGACGACGCATCTTTGGGCTTGAAATGATGTAGTGATAAGAATAAAGTTCTAAAACCTTTTAGGTTTGATGGAACCTCCATAGCGTTTACCGAGTGATTTATAAAATCAAATGTGTTGGGCATTTTTGATTTTGTTCTTATAAATGCTTTTAAGTTTGGATAATAGTCGGATAGCGTGATTTTTAAATCCAGATTATCTTTTTTTAGATGTTCTGCAAGTTTTAACCAACCACCACCTCCCCCAGAGGCTATATCTATTATGTTATTACTTTTAGAATTTTGAATACCTTTTTTTATTATCGGAACAATGCTCTTGTATATATCAAATGTATTGGCACCAAATTGTAAGAAATCTGTCATGAAGTCTCTTAAAACTTTAGGAAACCATCGTAGATCCTCAAACTCAAATGCATGTATCCGTTTCATTATAAATTAAATTCATGATTAATCTAAAAATACAAAATTCATGTGTATTTAGGTAGCTATGCTATTTGTATTTGCGATAGCAATACTGATAAGATTGTACTATAAGATTTTCTAAAACTTCTAGATTAAGATCAGAAAGTTGTTTTACATATAAACAAGATTTTCCAGTTTTGTGTTTCCCCAGTTTGGATAGCAGCTCTTCATATTTATCGAAACCCGCTACTATATAAATGGATATATTTTGAGTTCTTGAAGAAAACCCTGTTAATAACCAATCACCTTCTAAGCCACTTTCATACTTATAATGATAACTACCAAAACCCACAATGCTGTTTCTCCAAATTTTAGGTTTTTCATTTGAGATCTTTTTCATCATTCCTATAAGAAGTTGGCAATCCTTTCTTCGCTGAGTATCTTTAATGTTATTTATGTAATCTGTTACTTCCATAATAATGCTATCCAGGAATATACTAATGAATATCTTTGGGATGGTCAGTGAAGTTTTTTTAAGTATTATGGCCGTAATCCTTCATATATTACAATACTTACTGCATTTGCCAAATTCAAACTTCGTATATGATCATTGTACAAAGGGATTTTGTAAGTTCTATCCTTATTAGCTTCTATAATAGATGGTGGAAGCCCTGTAGACTCTTTCCCAAATATGAGAAACATATCATCTTCATAATCAATAGACCAATGTGTTTCTTTACCATGACTAGAGAAAAAAGCCATTTTCTTACCCTCATTTATAGAGAAAAACTCTTCTATACTATCATAAATCTTTAGTGAGATATGTTGCCAATAATCAAGCCCAGCACGTTTTACCCTTTTATCACTTAGCTCAAAACCAAAAGGTTTAACCAAATGTAAATTAGATCCGGATGCTAAGCTCAATCGACCAATGTTACCTGTGTTATTAGGGATTTCTGGTTCTATAAGAACAATATTATATGCCATTCTTTATAACGCCTTAAATAAGGTTATTTAATTTTTGGATTGATGCTCCTTGTTGAGGTAATTATTAGGTATTTTGTTTTCATCAGTTTCATTGGTGAAGGTTGTACTAGCGATCCACCATCTGTTATCTGCATATACTAACTGATAACTGTTGATACCTCTTTTTTCATAAGTTCCGATGAGGTTTTTACAGTAAAAGCTTTGAAAAACATTTGCGATCCCATTATATTCATTAATAGTTAGACCGATGGCTATTTCGTCAAACCCATTTTTTTTGTACAATGGTCCCACATTTCTTACGAACTCTTCCAGATTCATAACTCGTATCTGCTTTTTGGGAGGAGCCTTGCGATTAATAGAAATTTTTTGTGCTCTGGGCAAAAACAAATTTCTGTATTCATCCCAATTTCTTGACTCGTCTTTTTCTCCAGATATTAATTCTATCATTTTATTGGTAATACCCTCAATTGATTTTACTGAAATTGTATCAATTTGAGCATTTCCTATAAAGGAAAGACATAAACTTAGTATTAGTAGTACGTTTTTCATAATTGTAATTAGATTTTATCCTCCTTGTTTAAGCTATTAAATAAAAATACACATATATCCTGACCATTAGGATATATGTGTATTTAATTTGATATTATTTGTTATTTACGACTTCGGAACTGGAAACCCTCTGTCTTTCATTAATGCTTCAATCTTGGCATCACGCCCTCTAAATTTTCTATATGCTTCGGCAGGGTCCATCGCATTGCGAGGTGCAAATAGATATTTAACAAGTTTAGCAGCTACTTCTTTATCATAGAATCCACCCGGAGCTTCTGCAAAAGCTTCTGCTGCATCAGAGGTTAAAACATCTGCCCACATATATCCGTAGTACGCAGTTGCATATCCTTCACCAGAAAATACATGCCCAAAATGAGGAGTACGGTGACGCATTACTAGCTCTTTAGGCATTTTTAGCTCTGCTAAAGTTTCTTTCTCAAACTTATCAACATCAATATTAGTTGGGTCAGCTAGGTGAAATTTCATATCCATTAAAGCAGAAGCCAAATATTCTGTAGTACCAAACCCTTGATTAAAGGTTGCTGCTTTTTTAACCTTATCGATCAATGCTTTTGGCATTGGCTCACCTGTTTTATAATGTACAAGGTAATTGTCGATTACTTTATCAGTAGATAACCAACGTTCTAACAATTGTGATTGAAACTCTGTATAATCACGTACACCTCCGTTTAATGTTGGGTATCTAACTTCTGAAGAGAAGAAATGCAATGCATGACCAAATTCATGGAAAAAAGTAGTTGCATCATCCCAGGATACCAAAACAGGTTCTCCAGGTGCAGGTTTTACAAAATTAGAGTTGTTAGATCCCAGTACTGTTTTTTTACCATCAAAGGTAGTATGACTTCTATAGGTAGTTGCCCATGCACCAGAACGTTTTCCTGTTCTTGCAAAAGGATCTAAATACCATAATCCTATATGTACTCCAGAGGTTTTGTCATTTACTTCCCAAACTTTTACGTCTTCATGAAATACAGCAACTTTGCCTTCTTCTATTGGTGTAAATTTGAAGTTAAATAACTCACCAGCTACAAAGAACATGGCTTCTCTTAATTTATCTAACTGTAAATATTGTTTTACTTCGTCAGAATCAAGATCATATTTCTTTTTTCTTACTTTTTCTGCATAATAGCGATAGTCCCAAGGTTCTATTGTGATTTTATCTCCGTTGGCATCTGCCACCGCTTGCATATCTGCTACTTCTTCTTTTACTCGTGCAATAGCAGCTGGCCAAACTGCATTCATAAGTTTCATAGCATTTTCGGGATTCTTAGCCATTCTATTTTGCAATCTCCAATCAGCATAATTATCATAGCCTAACAGTCCTACTCTTTCTTTTCTTAGCTTAAGAATTTTAGCAATGTTTTCATTATTGTCTTTGTCGTCTCCATTATCACCACGAGAATAGTAGGTTTCCCATACTTTTTTACGTAATTCTCGCTCATTAGAGTATTTAAGGAAGGGATCCATAGAAGAGCGGGTGTTGGTGACTGCATATTTTCCTTCCTGTCCACGATCTGTTGCTGCTTTTGCGTAAGATTTAATCAAAGGCTCCGATAATCCACTTAATTGATCTTTGGTTAGGTAAGTAACATATCCTTCCTCATCTGCAAGTATGTTGTTAGAGAAATTTGTATACAATTCTGAAAGTTCTTTATTAATTGCTGCGTAACGTTTCTTTTTTTCTTCATCTAGCTCTGCTCCATTCATAGCAAAACCTTCATACGTTAATTGTACCACACGCTGTTGGTCAGCCTTTAAGGGAGTTTTTAATGAGTTTTCATACACTGTTTTGACTCTTTTAAAAAGTTTTTCGTTTTGTGATATCTTAGAACTAAACTCTGAAAGTTTGGGTGCCATTTCCTTTTGAATTTCTCTAAACTCTGGAGAAGACATATTACCACTTAAGATACCGTAATATGAGAAAACTCTATTAAGTTCTTCTCCAGACCTTTCTAATTCTTCTATAGTATTTTCAAAAGTAGGAGCGTCAGGATTATTGGCAATCTTATCTATATCTGCCAAATTAAGTTCCATTCCTTTTTCAAGGGCAGGTTTTAGGTCATCCAGATTCATTTTGTCAAAAGCAGGAGTACCGCCATATGGGCCAGTCCATTCTGCCAATAAAACATTTGTAGTCTCTTTAGTTTCTGTATCTTCCACAGCAGTTTCTTTTTTTTGATTACAACTTGTAAACAAGACAATAGCAGACAGAGCTATCGTTTTTAAAGTTGTTGAGATGTGAGTGTTAATCATGACTATTTAATTTTAAATTCTAAACTTATTGTTGTTTGTGAAAAAAATCGCGTTTACAAAGAAAAGCTTTCCGTTTTCCCAAAAGGATCTAAATAGTGGGTTGTCTACCATATAAATTACGCTTCCGTTACCCATTCTTGCTTCACCAAATACCAAAGAATTATTTAAGCCCTCTAAAGCATCTGCACCCGAAAACCCAGAAACGCTTTGTGGACTCTTCATATAAGCTATGTTATACCCATTTTCGAGTAATTTGTAAGAGTAACCACCCAATTTTAGGCTAAAATAAGTATCATCATACCCAAAAGCCATTGGGTGCGAAGCATCTACTTTGGTTTTGAAAATACTGCCAGTAATAAAGTCTTTTACACTTTCGCGTTCTCTTTGATCATAGGGTGTGGTGTTGCCAATAGAATCTTTTTTCTTTTCATCATCGATTTTATTTTTTTTAAGATCAAAACCATCTTTATCTGCAAAAATGCCAACGGCCTGAGCCATAGCAATTAGTTTTCCGCCACTTTGAACCCATTTTTTTAGCTTACCTAGGGTATTATCATCTATCTGACCATTATAATAACCATTAGGTATAATTAGTACATCATATTTATCAAGGTCAACCCTTTTAAAATAATCAGTATCAATGCTTGTGATAGGGAATTTTAATTGTTGTTCAAAGAAATGCCAAATCTCTCCATAACTTAGGGATGAGGTATAACTTCCTTTTAGAACTGCTATGCGTTGATTATTGATAAGTTTAACATCTGGAGAACCAAAATCTACACCACTGGTAGCGAAACTACTTGGTGCAGCATAGAGTTTTCGATTATGCTTGTTGGCTAGATCAATAACAAGTTTATCATAACTTTTATTTTTACGATTATCGCTTTTAGTTATAATGAGACTTCCTTTCTTGAAACTATCACCATTATTTGCAAAGTCTTTTTCACTGAAACGCACTCTTATATTATGCTTAAGTAAATCAGTCATAAAAGCTGCGTCATTGAGGCTGTTCCATTTTGCAATATACCCGGCACCAGACGTATTTCCAACATTGTTGATAGTATTTTGTTTTTTATTTCCGTTTGCCGGAATTAGTGAAGTAGATGCAATTGTCTCCAGGCCATATGCATGTGGAACGCTCCAGGCAGTAATATCATAAGTGAGAGGATTACTTAATTTTGCGTTGGGTTCAAAAAGTACCTTCACCATTTTACCTTTAGGTTGATTGGTACTTACTACTAATGCTCCGTTGGCATTTATACTACCTTGCTTATTTAATCTGAAGTTATATCCCGAAACTTTTGATGCATTTGTATACCCATATTGGATCTCATGCTTATCTAATAATTTGGTTAATGCTTCAATTTTGTCAGATTGACCTGTTAATACATAGCTTCTATATTTGAGATCCGAATTATTGAAGAATTTTTTAAACTCAGTATTTAGCTTTGTTGCATTTTTGGAAGAAATCTCAACTGTAGATAATCCTGTAGTAGTGTGATGTAATGCTCGATCTTTTAAAGTCAAAATATATCCTTCATCGGTTTGGATGCCTAATCCTGCACGCCCATGACCAGCTTGTTCATAAGTCATACCTATAGCTCCCATAAAGGTTGGGTACGTATCCCCATAACTTGGATATAATAAGTCAAAACGCTCTCTGGTAAAGAATAACCAACCTTCAGCATCAAAATACTTTGCGTGGTTTTTACCAATTTGAGTTTGAAAATCACGTTGCCACGGCGTTATAATTTCATGAAAAGGTTCTGCTGCTGGTGCAAAATAATAAGGTTCGTTTATACCTTGTTCATGAAAATCTACATGAATATGCGGCATCCATTGATTATAAATTTTTAATCGTTGAGAGGATTCTACCTGTGTTGCCCATGCCCAATCTCGATTAAGATCAAAAAGGTAATGATTTGGTCTTCCTCCTGGCCATGGTTCATTATGCTCAGTAGCCATTTGATCTGTATTATAAGGTGTCGCTTTTATTTGATTGTACCAGTTTGCATATCGATCACGACCATCTGGATTTATACAAGGATCCATGATGACAACTGTATTTTGTAACCAGGCTGCTTTTTGAGTGATTAATTCATAAACTGTTTGCATAGCAGCTTCAGTACTTGAAGCTTCATTACCATGCACATTATAACTTAGCCATACGATTGCAGTCTGTGGATTGGATGACCCTTCAGCAATACCGGCGTTTTTTAAATGACCTAATCTTATATTTTCAATATTTGTAAGATTTTCTTCAGAAGAAATTACAGCATACGTAAGTGGTCTACGTTCATTTGTTTTTCCGTAGGTAGTGTAGGTTACCATTTTGGAATTATCAGCTACGTGTTCAAAATAGTTTACCACATCTGCATGACGAGTAAATTGATCTCCAATTTCATATCCTAAAAATTCTGCCGGAGATTGTAATTTATTTTGTGAAAATGATAGGCATGTCGTTACGACAAATAGTGCAGAGAATAATTTTTTCATTGATTGATGAATTCATTTTAAAATGGTAAAATACCGAGTTAAATTTAGGATATAATCTGTATTAACTAAAATTTAGGATTTGCAATCACAATCTAATGTATATTTAACCTCTCAAAAAAACATATGTATGCCTAGTGACTGTATTCCGTTTAGAGATACGAATTACTTTTCATCGCTTATATGCGATTATCTAGATGAAAAAGCAGAATTAAAGCCTTTTTATAATCGTTTTCCGAAAGTAGAAAATTTTAAAGCTCAGATTGATGAGAAGCAACAATCTTTTTCTGATGAGAACAGGAAAATACTTGCAAATGTATTAAACAGCCAGTATGGTGCAATTGATTGTTCTGATAGTACTAAGGATAATATAGCGTTGTTAGAACAGTCATCTACATTTACTATCACCACGGGGCATCAATTAAACCTTTTTACAGGGCCTCTTTATTTTTTGTACAAGATCATTTCTACTATAAATCTTACCAAAGATTTAAAGGAAAAATATCCGGATTATAATTTTGTGCCTGTATATTGGATGGCAACAGAAGATCATGATTTTGATGAGATTAATTATTTTAATCTATTCGGAAAGAAAGTGCAATGGAACCGTAATGATGGGGGAGCAGTTGGTGTTTTTGATACCGAGGGATTAGATAAGGTTTTTGAGATCTTTTCTTCTGAAATAGGTTCTGGACGAAATGCAGAACGATTGAAATCTCTTTTTGAAGAAGCTTATGTAAAACATAATAATCTCGCCGAGGCTACTCGATATCTTGCAAATGAACTTTTTGGAGAGTATGGATTAGTAATTGTTGATGGTGATGATCACAAATTGAAACGTCTTTTTATTCCGTTTATGGAAAGGGAATTTGTTGAGCAAACTACATATAACGCTGTATTGCCAAAAGCAGAAGAACTAGGAAGATTAGGGTATAAAGTTCAGGTAAATCCACGAGAGATTAATTTGTTCTATTTGGCAGAAGGGTTGCGAGAACGAATTATCGAAAAAGAAGGAAAATATTTTGTAAATGAAACAGATATCTCTTGGAGTAAGAGTGAGATATTAAAAGAACTTCATGAGTTCCCGGAACGATTTAGTCCTAATGTAATGATGCGACCCTTATATCAGGAAGTAATTTTACCCAACCTTTGTTATATTGGCGGGGGAGGAGAATTGGCATATTGGTTAGAACTAAGAGATTATTTTGATACGGTGCAGATTCCTTTTCCGATGCTTTTACTACGTAATTCTGTATTGATTCAGACAGAAAAGCAGGCAGAAAAAATAAAAAAATTAAATGTATCGAATACAGATTTGTTTCTAAAACAACATGAATTGATCAATCGTAAAGTTAGACGAATCTCAAATATAGATATCAACTTTGATCCACAACGTAAGTATCTTGAAGAACAGTTTGAAGGAATGTATGCATTAGCAGAACAAACAGATGTAACCTTTTTAAATGCTGTAAAAGCTCAAGAAGTAAAACAACTCAAGGGATTAGATGCTTTAGAAAAACGATTGTTAAAAGCGCAAAAACGAAAGCTTAGTGATCATGTAAAACGATTAACAACTATCCAGAATGAATTATTTCCCAATCAGAGCCTACAGGAGCGTAATGTAAATTTCTCTGAAATGTATTTGGAGTACGGAGAGGATTTAATCTCAATTTTGATGAAGGAATTAGATCCATTAAAAAGTGAATTTGTAATATTAAAATTTTAAGGTACTAAATAGGTACCATTCCATTCACCACTTTCCTTTTTGTATAAAACACGAGTATGGTTAGGTCTGTTTAGGTGTAGATATTCTATTTTATTGGGAATTAACTTAATAGCAGTAAAGAAATGTTTCTCCTCAAGAAAATCTACCTTTTCTGGGTTTTTAATTTCTTCTCCAGGAGCTAGTTTTGTGGTATATTCTTTTCTCGACTTTTGAGGAACCTGTTTCCAAATATTTTTTAGAGTACTATCATTAGTGACAATTTCAGCTTTAGCTCTTATTGATAATTGTATCAATCTTTCTGTATCTAGAAAAAGAAGACTCACTGTATTATGTTCATTAATATGTGTGATTTTTTTTGATCTTTTATCAGTGTATATAGTAAGATTTAATTGCTCGTCTAGTTCCCTAAGTACAAGCGTTCTCAACCTTGGTGTCCCATTGATACTTGAGGTTGCCAGGGTAAAATATCTAAAAGGGTGTCCTGGGGTTTCAGTAGCCTTTTTAAGATCATTTAGGATAGTAGAGAAGATGATTTCCGTCATTGGTAACTATATTGTGGTTGGTTCTTATAAAGTTAGTTAATTTAAAAGGGAGTATCAAAAAAAAACACCCTGAACTAATCAGGATGTTTTTACAACCAATTAAAAAAACCTAATTATTACAAGCTCCTTCAACATCCTTAGAGATTGTTTCAGTTTCTATTAGTCTATTTATAACGTTTACACCTCTTACTGTTACTTCGATAAAGTCATCTTGTACATCGGTGATTACACCGGTAAAACTATTAAATGCGAATTGAGTAGTTATTTCTTCTCCACTTAAGGATTCATTATTTTCTTGAAACGTTCCTCTTATTCTAAAGCGTTGTACATATGGGATCCTAACATTTTCATAGGTTTGGTACACATCTGCTACGGTTATGGCCGTTTGAGGGGGTACTTCTTGAGTACGTTCTGTAGAGATTTCTGTAGTTCTTGTCTCTTCAAAACCACCAGATCTAGTACTGGTTTGTGTTCTTGTTTTGCTGAATCCATAGCTTCCGGTTACAGAACTTCTTACAGATCCTCCTGCACCAAAGAATTTTGTAGAAACTTCAGCCTCTATAGTTACAGAAACAGAGTAATCTTGTGTTGTACTTACAGACATAGATTCTTCCCAGCCTAATATTTCCTTGGTTTCCAGAGATTCAGATCTGCCTACTGTTTGCGCCAAAGATCCACTGCTACAGTTTCTAAGTGTGCTATTATAAGCTTCTGATGTTCCGGATGGAGGAAGTATAGGGTGCATAAACTTAGACTCTACTGGTTGTATATCCCAGTCAATATCGAATGATAGAATTCTAAAATAAGCAGGGTCGGCGGTGCTATTACCACCGTTAAGACGATCATTTACAAGTGCTAAAGCATTACCCGTAAATGTCGGAGTTATGGTGTAAAGGCCTAGTTCAATTTTATCTATTTTAAATTTGTAATTGGGAGGAGTACCAGTATTGTTGCCTCCATTTCTAATCAAATTTGCTTTACTCTGAATTCGAAGCTCTGAATTAGCAGGTACTATATATAAATAGTGTATGTCCTCGCCATTATGCACAGATATTGTAAATACATCTTCTTCTCCAGGAACTTCGGCAAATTTGTAGGTTGTATATTTTTCAGTGTTTTCTGAATTATAGTCAAGATCTGCTAATTGACTAATTAATATAGGAGTGTTTAATAAAACGGTGTTTGGATATAAGGCTGAATTTGGTGCTCCAAATATCTCGTCGCTGGCGTTGGTTATTAGTTGCATATAATGTGGTACGCCTTCTCTGATACTTACTTTGGAATATAGATCTTCAAGAGCATCTGAATCTATTTCTTGCTCTATGGGGTTTGAGGTAAAAGAAAGTTTAGAAATTTCTTTTACTGCCAATTCGCTATTATTTTCATCTAGAATTTTTACTGTTAATGCTACGCCATTCTTTAATTCTGTCTTTGCCTCATCAGTCAGGTCTTCATTTTTAAAAGATAAGTTGGCAATGTTGTTGAATTCGTCAAAAGGAATTTGTTGACTATAGTCACCCGAAGTTGCAGTTACAGTAATGTCTGCAATTGTAGGTTTATACCCTTTTCGGGCAATATGTCGGGCACTAATACTTACCCCTATTTCTCCTTCATCGGTTTCAAATTCATTAAGATCGATGCCTGGTAATTGTTCTACTCCTGTGTCAGTAGGAGGTAAGCTATCCCCGTCATCTTTACTGCATCCTAAAATTAGGAATGATAGCATAAGCATTCTCAAAATAGTTGTGTGAGTTTTCATAATATGTGTTATTAATTGATTTTTTGAATTCTGCGATGAGTTTTTTATATGTATTTGATAATCAAAACTTAATCTCAATCAGCACTCCAAAAATGAGATAGATATTCGAGCAAAAAAAGACCATAAATACCGAAAATGTAAATACGTGGTAAATACGTGTTTTGTGATGGTAATCACTTGTTAATCAATTGGTAATTAGTTAATAAGGGTTTTTTTGATTAGTTTTAAGTAGAAATTAATACCAATAAAAAATCACACAAATGGGAAGTACAATCACAGAACAAAACGGAACCATTACAGCGAAAAGGTTTGTTAACAATACCAAGAAATGGTGTAAGGAAGATGTGCTGAAACTAGCACATCATTTTCATGAATGGGATAAAGAAACGGGACAACATCTTAGAGTGAATTATTTGATGCTAAATAAGGATAGGGTCGAACAGTTTAATAAGATTAAAAAAATCAAGGAGGTTAAAATTTGTTTGGCACTGGATAAATCGGATAAAGAAAATGTCACTTTTAGACCTTTCCTTAAGATTAATGATGATGATCAAATGATTTTTGAATTGGATCCTGTAGTGATCAGGGGGTTCACAACACCTCCTCCTTCTATAATTCCTAACGCTTTTAAAGAAATGATTTGCAAAAATTGGGACAAGTTAGAAATGCATCTAATTGATGATCTTTTTCATTGTAAAAATGAAAATCAATTTCAAACACCTATAATACGAGTACAGCATTTTCAAATAGGCAGTGCATATGATTCAGATATAGACAAAGAATTAATTGAACATATAAATACTCATCTTGGTGAAATAACCAATGTTAATTTGTATCCTGGTGTTGATATGAATAAGGTACAGTATAATGATATGATTTCGTTTACCCCGGTTATTGGCATTGGTACACAAGAAGACAGTACTAAAAGTAAAGGTATATATGGTTTAGCTGGTGTAGTAGGATCTTTTCCAGGGCAATATGAGACTTTTTACGAATATCTTACCCCATGTCCTCCCACTTGTCCGCCACCGCCACCGCCAGATCCTGATGCTTAGGATATTGTTAATTTACTAAAACCAGATTGATGAGTATAACATTATTTGAAAACCTTACCTGGGCAGCTTTTATTTTTTTATTTGCCCCTTTGGTTATATCAATTTTTAGATTTAGATTTTTTAATTTTTCACAAAAAAGGCTATTGCTTTTAATTTTGGCAACTGTATTGGTTGAGGTAATTTCTAGGGTATTATGGTACAAAAGAATAAATAACTTATCAGTGTATCATTTCTATACGATTATTGAGTTTTTACTTATTGTCAATATTTACCGAAAGGAATTGTCAATACTGTTTTCAAAATTGTTTTTTAAAATAATGGGTATCCTTTTTACAGTTTTTGCCCTAGTAAATACATTTTTTTTTCAGGATCTAAATACCTTTAATTCTAATGCGACAACGGTATTGGGATTGCTAGTGATTTTCTTTGCACTAAGTTACTTTTATGCTTTGCTTAAAGAGGTGAAATACAGTGTTCTAGAGAATAACCCTATGTTTTGGGTCAATTCCGGTTTTCTAATTTATTTTTCTAGTAACTTGATTCTGTTTTTTATTAATAACAATTTATTTAAAGGTGCATCTAATGAAGCCGGTTATTTGATATGGGGGCTTCATGCTATCGTGAACATTGTATTAACTGTTTTTTATATCATTGCTTTATGGGTGAACCCGAAGAAGCTATAACATTAAAGATTATTATCATTGGTATGGTCGTGCTGTTTTTGCTCTCCTTATCTTTGATTGTTTTCTTTATTATTTATCAGCGAAGGTTGCTTTCTCAACAAAAGAAACATCAAAAACTGGAATCAGATTATCAAAAAGAGCTGCTTAAAACTTCTATTCTAAGTCAAGAAGAAGAACGTACCCGAATAGCAAAAGAACTACATGATGATGTTGGAGCAATGTTGACCACAACCAAATTGTATTTTGGTCAAATATCGCCAGAATTATCAAACGATGAATTAAAAAGTATTACAGAGAAAATGAGTGGCTTTTTTGATGATATGATTCATAGCGTGCGTAGCATCTCACAAGATTTAAGGCCAGTAGTACTTGAAAAACTTGGATTAATTGAAGCCATTCAAAGTCTAACACAGATAATAAATGACTCTGGAAAAATAAAAGTACATTTTAAGAATAATACAATTAAAACTATTGCCAAGTCCAAAGAATTGAACTTGTATCGAATTATTCAGGAATTAGTAACAAACACGTTAAAACATGCAGAGGCTTCAACCATAAAGATTGAATTGAAAAACGAGAATGGTGTACTGATCGTGCTATATGAGGACGATGGAAAAGGTTTAGATCAAAAAAAACTTTCAAGTAAAAAAGGATTAGGCCTTAAAAACATAGAAAGTAGGTTATCTGTAGTATCTGGAAACCTAATTTTTCTAGAAAAGACCCCAGGGATGAAGGTCAAAATTGAAATTAGATAGTATAAACCTTTTATCAATAGATAATATTAATCACACAATTATGGAAACTATAAAATTAGGATTGATAGATGACCACAATCTGTTTCGTGAAGGAATAAAATCCTTGTTAAACAAAATGTCAGATGTTTCGCTTGTGTTAGAAGCCGTAAGTGGTAAAGATTTATTGACAAAGCTTAATAACATAATTCCTGACGTAATTCTTTTGGATTTGGAAATGGAAGATATGAACGGTGTTGATACCACTCTAAAACTACAAGAATTATATCCAGATCTTAAGATTATTATTCTAACCATGCATAAGGAAGAAAGAATGATCTCATACTTGATGGAAGTGGGAGCAAATGGGTATTTATTAAAAGATACCAATCAATCAGAGCTTGAAGATGCCATACGATCTGTTTATGAAAAAGGATTTTATTTTAACCCTTTTGTATCCGAAGCATTGGTAAAAGGATTAAAACATAAGGCGATAAAACCCCCTGAAATAGGTAAGAATTATTATTTAACCACAAGGGAGTTAGAAGTTTTAGAGTTGATTACTCGTGAATATACAACTGTAGAGATAGCTAATGAACTTTTTTTGAGTACAAGAACTATAGAGGGGCACAGGAAAAACTTAATAAGCAAGTTGGGTGTAAAAAATACGGCCGGGCTTATCATGAAGGCTATAAAAGATAAAATTATTTCAGTTTGATTAAAAGATGATTTGGATGAGTAGGTAGTCTTAAATACACTATTCCTGTTCTAAATTGTCTTTCCAAATTTAAAAATGATAATCTTTTAAAAATTATCCTATTCAGGATTTCAGGGTTATCAATTTAATTTTATTTTTGCCTATGCAAAACAACAAGGTACTTATTTTAGACTTCGGGTCACAGGTAACACAACTTATTGGGCGTCGTGTAAGAGAGCTCAATATCTATTCAGAAATACATCCATACAACAATCCTCCAAAGGATATTGATAGTTATAATGCTGTAATATTATCGGGTAGTCCATTATCGGTACGAGGTGATAATGTAGCGCACCCAGATCTTACAGAGATACGTGGTAAAAAACCATTACTAGGTATTTGTTACGGTGCACAATACCTTGCGCATTTTGGAGGAGGACAAGTTGCAGAATCTAATACACGCGAGTATGGTCGTGCAAATTTATCCTATGTTAACAATAATGAATTATTTCAAAATATTTCAGAAGGTTCACAGGTTTGGATGAGTCATAGCGATACTATAAAAGAATTACCAAAGAACGGGAAACTTTTGGCAAGTACCCATGATGTGGAAAATGCTGCGTTTAAGATTGGCGGAGAAGAAACCTATGCGATTCAATTTCATCCAGAAGTGTATCATTCTAAAGATGGTACGCAACTCTTAAAGAATTTTTTAGTAAATATAGCTGGAGTTGCTCAAGATTGGACTCCAGATTCTTTTGTAGAGGAAACGGTAAATGGTTTAAAAGAACAGCTGGGTGACGATAAAGTTGTTTTAGGGCTTTCTGGAGGTGTAGATTCTTCAGTTGCTGCCATGCTATTACATAAGGCTATAGGTAAAAATCTGTATTGTATTTTTGTAAATAACGGGTTGCTTCGTAAAAACGAATTTACAGATGTGCTAGCACAATACAAGGGGATGGGGTTAAATGTTAAAGGAGTAGATGCTTCGGCACGTTTTTTGGATGCCCTAGCAGGAGAAAGCGATCCAGAGAAAAAGCGTAAGGCCATTGGGCGAGTGTTTATTGAGGTTTTTGATGATGAGGCGCATGCTATAGAGGATGTTAAGTGGTTAGCACAAGGTACTATCTATCCAGATGTGATAGAGAGTGTTTCTGTAACAGGTGGCCCAAGTGCTACAATCAAAAGTCATCATAATGTTGGTGGATTGCCAGATTTTATGAAATTAAAGATAGTAGAACCATTAAAGATGTTATTTAAAGACGAAGTACGTCGTGTAGGAGCATCTATGGGTATGGATAAAGGATTGCTAGGCAGACATCCATTCCCAGGACCCGGATTAGCTATTCGGATATTGGGTGACATAACCAGTGATAAAGTTCGTATTTTGCAGGAAGTTGATGCTATTTTTATTAACGGGTTGAAAGAAAACGGTTTGTATGATAAAGTTTGGCAAGCAGGAGCAATTTTGTTGCCAGTACAGAGTGTTGGTGTAATGGGAGATGAGCGCACCTATGAAAATTGTGTAGCCTTAAGAGCTGTAGAAAGTACAGACGGGATGACCGCAGATTGGGTTAATCTTCCCTATGAATTTTTACAAAAAACCTCAAACACAATAATAAACAGGGTAAAAGGCGTTAATAGAGTAGTATATGATATTAGTTCTAAACCTCCGGCCACGATTGAGTGGGAATAAACGTTTAGGATTTAATCTTGTTTTATATGCAAGGGAATTAAAAAAAAGAATACATGAAAAAGTTTTTATTGATCTTTTTGTTAATGTTTATTGGGAATTTTGCCAATGCACAACAGTATAAGAGTCATAAGGTTGCTAAAGGAGAAAACGTATACAGAATAGCCAAACGCTATAATACGACACCTGAGGCAATATATAAAATTAACCCTACTGCAAAAGATGGAATCAAAGAAGGGGAAATCCTTGCAATTCCTGTTGTTGATGATCAAGAATTTAAAACTCATGTTGTAGAGAAAGGAGATACTGTTTTTAATCTTTCTCAAAAGTATGGTATCACTACAGAAGTTATTTATATCCTTAATCCAGAAGCTGTTAATGGTATTAATCTGGGGCAAATTCTTAGAGTAGGTAAAATAGAGAAAAAAGACACAACAGTTGTTGATGGACTGTCAGAAGGTGATAATTCTAAAATTCTGGATAGTTTAAAAGCAGTTCCTGAAGAGAGAGAGATTATTCGTTTTATTACACATAAAGTAAAACGTAAAGAAACGCTATATGGTATAGCTAATAAATATAAGATTACTGTAGAGGATATTAAAAAGCATAACAAAAGGTTGTATTCAGAACAAATCAAAAAGAAAGATAAAATAAGAATACCGGTATTTGCAAAAGAATTAGCTCCAGTACAACCTATTGATAGTATCAGTAGTAGATTAAGTAGAACTACAAAGTATGTTGTTAAGCCAAAAGATACTCGATATAGTATATCAAGAAGACATGGTATAACAATAGGTGAACTTGAGCAACTTAATCCAAATATGGATCCCGATTTCCCTATTGGAATGGAACTAACAGTACCCACAACTATTTTTGTATCGTTAAAAGACACTATACAACCAGGGTTTCAATTATATGAAGTTCAGCCTAAGGAAACAATTTATGGTATTTTGAGAAGTACTGGAATCTCTTCTGATTCACTATTTAAAATGAATCCTTATTTAAGAGAAGGTTTAAAAGCTGGTATGGTAATTACGATTCCAAAAAAAGACACTTTAAGCGTTGAAATAGCTGAAAGTAAGTATATTAATTTACAAGAGAAACTGTATAATTTTACTCCTAAAAAAGTGGCGATAATGCTACCTTTTAGTTTAGATACTTTAGATTTTAATGCACGAAAGGATACAGAAGGGTATCTTAAAAACAAGCAAAGTTTGCGAATAGCATTAGATCTTTATAGCGGTGTATTAATAGCTGTAGATTCTGCTAGAACAAGAGGGATTACTACAGAACTTAATGTTTATGATACGCAAAAGAATAATAATAAAGCGTATATCAAAAAGCTGATAGAAGAAAATAATTTTGATGAAACAGATGCGGTTATAGGCCCTTTGTATCAAAATAATTTAGAGACTGTTGCTGCAGAGCTTAAAAAATATAATACTCCAGTTTTTTCCCCGGCCTCAAGGAAAGAATCAAGTCTATATGACAATTTCTTTAAAACGATACCTACAAAAACAGTACTTCAGGACAGAATTATATCGTTTGTAGAAAAAGATTCTATAGATAAAAATATAATAATAATAGTACAGCAAGGAGAACGGTATGAAGAGATAAAGGATAAATTAATTGCTAAATTTCCCGAAGCCAAAATAGCTAGGATTGAAGAAGGTAATTACCTTTATGAGGTGCATTTAAATAAAGTTTTGGATAATAATAAGCCAAATTGGGTGTTTTTGGAATCTAATGATGTAGCAATGATTAGTAATGTTGCCCCCTTATTAAATGCCAAATCAGAGAGTCACAAGATTACTTTGTTTACTACTGATAAAAATAATGCGTTTGATGATGATAGTATCAAGAATGAGCATTTATCAAAATTGCATTTACATTATCCATCCGTTGATAAAAAAGAGTTTGATAGCAAGCTAATAGACGAGAATCAAGAAGTCTCTCCTTTTGTAAAAAGATACAAAAAAGAATATGGGGTAGACCCAAATAACTGGGCTATTCGTGGTTTTGATATTGCTTATGATATCTTAATGAGACTTGGTACTGCGGATGATTTATATCATGCGGTTTCTTTTGATGGAACTACAGAATATGTTGAAAATAAATTTAGCTACACAAAAAAGCTTCTAGGGGGATATTACAATAATGCTGCGTATCTTATTAAATTTGATGATGATCTAAAATTGACCATAGTAGAGTAATTTTTGACAAAAAACTGAATTTAGTAAAAGAATACTTGTATTATTTAAGGAATTTATTTTGAACTTAAATAAAAATAGATATTCAATATAATAAAAAGAGAATTTTTATATATATTTGATATTGTTTAAGTTGTCTTTTTTCTGTGTTTATTTCTAGAAAAAGATTTACTTGGCATTATAATTGTAAGGAATGCAGTAGAAAATAATTTCTGATCAGATTCTAATAAATTATTGTATTATTTAAAAATACATGTATATTTAGGATCAGAAAATAGAACAATTTCATTATCGTGCTAACAATATTTGCCCCATATTGTACTTCGAGCATTTTGGAATGGATAAAAATATAACTTTGGTTGGGCATAATTGTTACAATTATGGGTAAGTACTTTACTATTATTTTATTTTTAATATTTACCAACAATAATGGTTATGTAGGAAAATTCTCGTATACAGAAAAAAGTAAACTGGATTGGTCGGACTTTAGAGGCAAACCCGATGAAAATAGCACGTTTGATTCTGCGGTGAATACAGGAATTACGTATCAGTGGTCTTACGGTAAAGATAAGGGAGATATTGAATTAAACTATCAGGTTGATAGCTTTTGTTACCCCTCGATGTCATGGGTAAAAAGAGGGCAAATGTCAGATTATCTTCTTGTTCATGAGCAATTGCATTTTGATATTTCTGAATTACATGCTCGGATCATGAGAAAAAGATTGAAGGATTATAAGGCCGGCAAGAACATAAGAAGAGATTTGAATAAGATGTATAAGCTGGTTGAGAGAATGAGAATTAACATGCAAGAGCGATATGATGAAGAAACTGATCATTCCAAAAATAAAGTAAATCAAAAGAAGTGGGAGAAAAAGATACAAACTCTCATGTGGTACTATAGAGATTATACCAAATAATCCTCTCATACAATTAAAGTGTGAACTCTCAACTCCAAAAAGATTTTTTAGTAAAATTGGCGCATACCAAGATGCCCTTTGGAAAGTATAAAGACAGATATCTTATAGATCTTCCAGAATATTATGTTATTTGGTATCATAATAAAGGTTTCCCGAAAGGAGTATTGGGTCAACAGTTACAAACAGTATACGAACTCAAGGTCAATGGGCTAGAATATTTAATTAGAAATATTAAAAATCTATAATTACATATTTACAAACTCGTATCCGGCCAATTCATTTTCTTGCAAGTTTATTTCGGTTTCATTAAGTAAAATGCCATGTTCAACAAAGGCTTTCAAATTGGCAAGCCAAAATGTCCATCCATTACTACATCCAAAATGTACTCTTAACTTGCTTTCGTCATCTTCAGGAATGTCAAATTGAGTTAAAGTTACAATTGTAACATTGTTTTTCTTTTCTAATAATACAGATACTTTTGAGGATTCAAATGTTATCTCAAGATAATCTTTTCCATTCACCTCAAGTACTTTTCCTTCTTCTTTTCCTTCCCAATTGTGCCATTCCCAAGTATATGTATCTCCTTTTTGAATGGGCTCTGTAGGTTTTCTGGCGTTCCCTTCTTGATTTTTGTATTCTGCACGTTTTAGGAACCAAGAAGTAATCCCCTCACCAGTAGTCCATAAATCATATAGCTTTTGGGTTGAGGTGTGAATATATATCTTCTTGGTAAATGAACTCCATTGTAATTTTTCCATGGTAAAAAAAGATTTAATTAGGTGTTACTTTTAAAAATAAGGAAAATCTATCTTAAAATTAGTTAAACATATGGATTTAAACAGCTTATAATGGGTTTAGTTAAATTCTTCATAGAGGAGGTATAACTTTGTAATGAATTCTGTAAGTTTAGTGATAAATAGAAATGCGATTATAGCTTTTCTTTATCTACGCACATCTTAATTTTTTAAAATGAAAATAAAAGAATACCTGCTCTTCAGTTTTGTTTTTTTTATAGGTTTACAATCATATACACAAGAATTTAGCGAGGGACCATTCTCTCAACTTATTATTCGTGGAGCTACATTAATTAATGGTAATGGATCACCTCCACGGGGTCCAGTCGATATAATTGTCGAAAATAATATCATAAAGGATATAAAAGTTGTTGGATACCCTGGAGTACAGATTGATAATACTAAACGCCCGGTTTTAAAACCAGGAGGTAAAGAGATTAATGCAGAAGGAATGTATGTATTGCCTGGTTTTGTTGATATGCATGGGCATATAGGAGGAGTAGCACAGGGAGCAGATTCTGATTATGTTTTTAAATTATGGATGGCGCACGGTATTACTACGGTGAGAGAACCTAGCGGGAGAGGTCTTGAATGGACATTGAAGTTAAAAAGGGCCAGTGAGAAGAACGAAATTGTAGCTCCTAGAATTTTTGCATATACTGGTTTTGGACAAGGAAGTAAATCACCAATAAGTACTACAGAAATGGCCAGAAATTGGGTCAGAGAAAATGCAAAGAAAGGCGCAGATGGGATTAAGTTTTTTGGAGCAGCTCCCGAAATTATGGCGGCCGCATTAGATGAAAATAAAAAATTAGGATTGGGCTCTGCTTGTCATCATGCACAAACAGATGTAGCTCGTTGGAATGTTTTAAACTCTGCCAGGGCTGGATTAACATCTATGGAACATTGGTATGGATTGCCAGAAGCTTTATTTGATAATAAAACTGTTCAACACTATCCTCTTGATTATAATTACCAAAATGAACAGCATCGATTTGAAGAAGCAGGGAAGTTATGGAAACAAGCGGCAAAGCCATATTCTGAGCACTGGAAAAAGGTGATGAACGAGCTATTAGAACTAGATTTTACTTTAGACCCTACTTTTAATATTTATGAGGCCAGTAGAGATTTGCAAAGAGCACGAAGAGCAGAGTGGCATGAAACTTATACATTGCCTTCGTTATGGCGTTTCTATCAACCTAGTAAGATTTCACATGGATCGTATTGGCACGATTGGGGAACAGAGCAGGAGGTTGCCTGGAAAGAAAACTATCGCTTATGGATGACGTTTATAAATGAATACAAGAATAGAGGAGGTCGTGTTACGACCGGGTCTGATTCCGGTTTTATCTTTCAATTATATGGTTTTGCTTATGTAAGAGAATTAGAGTTGCTTAGAGAGGCTGGTTTTCATCCTTTAGAAGTAATAAGAGCTGCTACCTTAAATGGAGCAGAAGCTTTGGGAGTTTCAGATAAAATAGGATCTGTTGAAGTTGGAAAACTGGCAGATTTTGTTTTGATTGATGAAAACCCGGTAAAAAACCTCAAAGTTTTATACGGTACAGGAGCGATTAGATTAACAAAGGATAATAAAGTAGTACGTGCTGGCGGAGTAAAATACACAATCAAGGATGGAATTGTTTATGATGCCAAAGCGCTTCTTAAAGATGTAAAACGTATGGTGGATAAGGCAAAGGAAAAAGAGAACTTTTCTATTTTGCAACCAGGGATAAAAGAATAGAGTTCTTTTGTAATCTTATGAAAAGCTTACAGATCAAGATATTGATTATTGTAGTCTAGCCTGGTTCAATATCCAAATATAATAATACACAAAGCACCAGATTTTAATCCGGCGCTTTGTATATAAATTGTCATTTTTTCTATTAAGACACTGATTCGGTAACTTTAGAAAAAACATCTATATCAACTTGGTTTTTTGTTAGATCTTCAAAAACTTCACGTTTGCGAATTAAATGTGCTTCCCCGTTATGCCACAAAACTTCTGCTGGGCGATATCTTGAGTTGTAATTGCTGGCCATAGAAAAACAATAGGCTCCTGCATTTTTGAACGCAATAATATCACCTTCGTTGATTTCTGGAATCCTTCTATTGGTAGCAAAGGTGTCAGTTTCACAGATGTATCCTACAATAGAGTAGAACCGTTCCTTTCCGTTTGAGTTGGAAACGTTTACGATTTCATGATGAGAATTGTAAAACATAGGACGCACAAGGTGGTTAAAACCACTATCAATTCCTGCAAAAACAGTAGAAGTAGTCTGTTTTACTACATTAACATTAGCTAAAAAATATCCTGCTTCACTAACCAAAAATTTACCGGGCTCAAAACCTAAAGTTAATTCTTTGCCATACTCTTTGCAGAAAGCATTAAAGCGCTTAGTGAGTTTTTGACCAAATTCTTCAATATTGGTTTCTATATCCCCAGGTTTATATGGTACTTTAAAACCACTGCCAAAATCTATAAAGTCAAGATTCTTGAAGTTTTTAGCAGTTTCAAATAAAATTTCACTGGCATATAGGAAAACTTCAACATCAAGG
The DNA here is from genome assembly GCA_947496355.1 of uncultured Aquimarina sp. Taxonomy (GTDB): domain Bacteria; phylum Bacteroidota; class Bacteroidia; order Flavobacteriales; family Flavobacteriaceae; genus Aquimarina. The sequence goes on along the minus strand of CANMCO010000013.1, from coordinate 88,874 downwards.
ATATCACTCCCGGTATGCATATGAATACCATTGATATTCATGCCCGTATTCTCAACAATTCTAAGGATGTGAGGTATTTGATGAATTGAAATGCCAAATTTACTATCTATATGTCCCACAGAAATATTACTATTTCCACCTGCCATAACATGAGGGTTAACTCGTATGCAAACAGGTACTTTAGGATGTTTTGCACCAAATTGTTCTAATATTGAAAGGTTATCAATATTAATCTGTACCCCCATTGCAGAGACTTGTTCTATTTCTTCAAGAGAAACTCCATTTGGTGTAAAAATAATATCTTCAGGTCGAACGCCTGCCAGCAGTCCTAATTTCACTTCTTGAACTGAAACTGTATCTAATCCAGCTCCTAATGAATTCATTAGCTTCAAAATCGCAAGATTGGATAATGCTTTTACAGCATAATTCAACTTTACCCGTTTGACCTTTTTAAATGCATCAGATAGGCGATTGTACTGTGAAGTAATTTTTGCGGAGTCGTATACATAAACCGGACTCCCGAACTCTCTTGCTACTGCTAATAAATTTTCATTTTCCATCGTGTCACAAATTTAAGCTTACGAAATTATCAATAAAATTAGAGATATTAATGTCTTGTATAGAAAAAATCTACTACAACGATAGATTTTAAGATTTTAACTTGTGTTTAATGGGTAAAAAGAGGGTTATTTAGTAATTTTAATAAAAAAAGCATGCTTCCTCTTTTTCCATTACAAACAGTAGTTTATCCTGGTGAGCGTCTTCCTCTACATATTTTTGAGGAAAGATATCGGCAATTGATTTCTGATTGTGAAAAGGATGGGATTGCATTTGGGATACCTACATATATTGATGAAAAACTGGATTACGGGACAGAGGTAGTACTGCAAAAAGTATCTAAAAAATATCCAGGAGGAGAAAGTGATGTCGTTTGTGTCGGAAAAAGAATATTTAGAGTAAAAAATTTTCATCAGCAATTTCCTGGAAAGCTTTATTCTGGCGGTGATGTTGAGTTTCTTAAAGATAATGATGGAAGCGCAGAGGAGCTGCAGGAAGAATTACTTAAGAATATTGCGATTTTGTATGTAGAACTTACTATAGATAATCCTCCTGTGTTTGATATTCCATTTGTTAGTTACCAAGTTGCGCATAAAGTAGGTCTAGCATTGCATCAGGAATATCATTTGTTAACATTGCGTAGTGAACTGGAAAGACTTAATTATCTTATTGGGCATCTTAAAATTACTATACCTGTAGTAAGAGAAATGAATAGAACCAAAGAGGTAATTATGATGAATGGGCATTTTAAAAACTTTGATCCTTTAGATTTTGAAGATTTTAAAATGTGATGTATAATCTTCATATTTTTTAATCAGATTTCTATTGATCTTTGCGTAATTTTTCGGGTTGATAACCTTCAGTGTTTTTTCCGTCAAAAGATTGGCACAGTAACTTCACTTTTCCTATTTTTGGGACTCCTATAAAAAAGGCAAAAAAAATAATAGTATGAATTTACACGAATATCAGGGTAAAGAGATATTAAACAGTTTTGGTGTGCGTATTCAGCGCGGTATTGTTGCGCAAAATGCTCATGAAGCTGTAGCAGCAGCAAAACAGCTTACTGCAGAAACAGGTACTGGTTGGCACGTTATAAAAGCTCAGGTACACGCAGGTGGACGAGGAAAAGGCGGTGGAGTTAAGCTTGCTAAAAACCTTAAAGAAGTAGAAGAAATTGCAGGTCAGATCATCGGAATGAACTTAATCACTCCTCAGACTTCTGCAGAAGGAAAAAAAGTACACCAGGTATTGGTTGCAGAAGATGTATATTATCCGGGTGATAGTGAACCAGATGAGTTTTATGTTTCTGTACTGTTAAATCGTACTACGGGTCGTAATATGATTATGTATTCTACAGAGGGTGGAATGGATATTGAAACAGTTGCCGAAGAAACACCTCAGTTGATTTTTACAGAAGAGATTGATCCATCTGTAGGAATTTTACCTTTTCAGGCGCGTCGGGTAGCATTTAATTTAGGGTTAAGTGGTGCTGCGTTTAAGGAGATGACCAAATTTGTAATGGCTTTGTATACGGCTTATGATAAGTCTGATGCTTCGTTGTTTGAGATCAATCCTGTACTTAAAACAAGTGACGATAAGATTCTGGCAGTAGATGCCAAGGTTACTATAGATGACAATGCATTATACCGTCATAAGAATTACGTAGATATGCGTGATATCCGAGAGGAGAACCCAGTAGAGGTTGAAGCAAATGAGCTAGGTCTTAATTATGTAGATCTTGACGGTAATGTTGGGTGTATGGTTAATGGTGCTGGTCTTGCAATGGCAACCATGGATCTTATCAAACAAGCGGGAGGAGAACCGGCTAACTTTCTTGATGTAGGAGGTACGGCAGATGCTAAGCGAGTAGAAGAAGCATTTAGAATTATTCTAAAAGATGATAATGTAAAAGCAATATTGATTAATATCTTTGGAGGTATCGTTCGTTGTGATCGTGTAGCTCAAGGAGTTGTTGATGCTTATAAAAATATGGGTGATGCTATAAAAGTACCTATTATTGTAAGACTACAAGGTACTAATGCAGATATTGCTAAAGAACTTATAGATAATAGTGGATTAGATGTTCAAAGTGCCGTACAATTTCAGGAAGCTGCTGATAAAGTACAAGCGGTATTGGCGTAATAACTATTTATATTTATGATATATTCGAAGCGACCCGTTTAGGGTCGCTTCTTTTTTTGATGTATAAAAAACAAAGGAGTGTTATGGATAAAAGGATAAGTGAAATAGTTAAAAAATTACAAATGAACCCTCACCCAGAAGGTGGTTTTTATAAGGAGACTTATAGAAGTAAAAAAAGTGTTCCTCAAAAGGTTTTGGGTAATGAATTTGAAGGAGAACGTAATTATTGTACGGCTATTTATTTTCTTCTAACTTCAGAGAATTTCTCTGCATTTCATAGGATAAAACAAGATGAAATATGGCATTATTACGAAGGTTCTTCCTTATATGTGCATGTGATTGATTTGAATGGTGAGTATAAGCGATATGCCGTTGGGATGGATCTAGATCATGGAGAATTACCTCAGTTGATTGTTCCTGCTGGTTGCTGGTTTGCTTCTAGTGTAAAAAATAATTCAAGTTATTCATTGGTTGGCTGTACTGTATCCCCAGGCTTTGATTTTGATGACTTTGAATTGGCTCAAAGAAAAGAGCTGATTCAGGAGTACCCAAAGTATGAAGATGTGATTACTCAACTTACGAGAAGCTAATTTTTTATTTACCGATAAGATAATTAATGCTTACTGTTGCTAAATCAGAATTAGGGAATCTGGAGAAATATGTTGGGTCACTTTTTAAACCCACTTCTTCGATTACTTTAATAAAAGAATTAATTTCAAGAATGTATTGATCAGAGAATCCATGAGTAGCATCATATGCCGTAGCTGCCGTTGATCCAAGATTTTTGGCAGTTAGTTCTGGTGGGATGGTGTGTAACTCTATAACGATCAGTCCAAACTTTTCGATATGTATCTTCCACTTCGTGAAGTGATCTTTTAAATTACGTTCAACATCGTTGTTATTAAGTCTTTTTCCTCGATACGCAAAAGCGCCTGTAGATGCACTAGGTTTGTCTAATTGCGCATTGGGTGCACTCCAGATTCTATTATGATCTAAAAATGTTCTTACAGATAATAAATCTTTCAGTTCAATACCATAGTTTTCTTTTAGATCCTTTTGTAATAAATCCGGATCACTAATATCTCCCCATATTACTTTTGCCCATATGTCGGCTTGAATAAGGTTTGCCCTGGTAACCTTTAAAGCTGCTTGGTTGTAATCTGCACCTACAAGAAACAAAGGATGATCCTCCAGATGTTTACCTCTTAGTGTTTTGGATTCAATTACCTCAAAAAGATGAATCAAAAAAGCCCCGTTGCCACACCCCATATCCAAAATTCCTTTTGGTTGCTGGTCGAGTGGTTTATTAAAAAGACTTATAATGATCTCGTCAATTTTTTTGAAGTAAGTGGCATGTGCACCTCCACTGCCCCATACGTTCATTTCACGATCTACATGGGTTTCATCATCATTTTGTGAGCTCCATAATATATTGGGATCACCAAATAATAATTGATCCATTTGTCTAAACATTGGGATATAAGAAACTGTAACCCCATATGCAGAAGCTCTTTTAGCAAAAAATAACCCTTTGTTGGTAAAGGTGTAGTTGTTGTTGGATTTACTAAACCATCCTAAATGACCAAGAAAAGTAAGAATGGTATTAAAGCTTTTGGGGAATTTATGATATTCGTCTGCGCTAAAAGAAGCTTCCATAAAATATTTATGAAACATACCTCCCATACCAAGATGTACCGTTGTTGGGCCTACAAGAATACCTTCAATATGCTTAAGGATTTGATTTTGAACTTTTAGAACAGTAGTGTCTGATGTAGATTTTAAACCAAATCGATTTCGGTATTTTTCAAACAATTTTTCCAGTTTATGGAAGGGTTCTAGTTCAAACTTACGTGGATGAAATTTTCCAGAATACGCCAATAGGTTTACGACATCTTCATATAAGTAAAGATGCTCAAAAGCAATTTTGGAAATGATATTTGTACTTATAATGACTTCATTTTGGTTTACTTTATAATTCAGCCAGTCTTGAGAGCTTAAAATCCGCAATGCGACGTTTAGATAGCCTTCATTAGCCTTACAGTCAGTAGCAATCTGAGAAATTGTACATTCTTTATTAGCAAGAATGTATTCTGTGATATTGTTTTTGAATAAGGAGTAGGCTACGGGAGCTACAGCGATTCCGTCCAAATGACGGAAAAGTTCTTCTCTGTATTGTTGTTTTTCGGCTGTAGTAAGCATAAGTACTTAATTGAGAGATTGTTTTGGTGTGAACTTGATTAATCTCAACCAAATTAAGCATTTATTCTGAAGTAAAAAACGCTATTTCACATTCTTGTTTGAAGGAGGTATTTCTTTTTTTTCTGGCATCGGCCCTCTAAGATGAATAATAAGACCGTTTAAGAAATTACGAAGTATTTGATCCTTGCATTCCATATATTTTGGATGACTCTCGTTTCTGAAAAACGCGCCTAATTCACTTTTGGAAACTTTGAAATCTACCAAGGCGCATATTTTTACAATATCGTCATCTCGCAATTTATGTGCTACGCGTAGTTTCTTGAAAATATCATTGTTTGTTAAACCCATTATACAAAGGTATATTTTTTAAAGAGATGATTTTATTTGATGAACAGAAATTTTGGATGTTTTTTCACTAGTTGTCATTTATGTTGTGATTTTATTTTCCGGGTCCTTTTTATGCGGTTTTGTCACTATGAAAACATTTTTTTTGCCAAAATGGCAGTATTTTGAATCGAATAAATGTCAAAATGTCGTTTTTTTTGTAGTGGAACTCAAATTGCTATACACTCATTGAAATTAAAATTTTGATTAACCTTAAAAAGAATATACAATGAGTTTAGTAAAAAGAACAGACAGGTTACCTTTCCTTTTCGATGATTTTTTTAACACAGATTGGTTGGGAGGAACAAGTAACGTAAGAAGAGTTGGCTTTAATACACCAGCGGTAAATGTTAGAGAAACAGATAATGATTTTACATTAGAGTTGGCTACACCGGGACTAACCAGGGAGGATTTTAATATCGAATTGGATAATGATGTGCTTACTATATCTTCAGAAACGAAATATGAAGAAGAAACCAAAAATAATGAAGATAGATACACAAGAAAAGAATTTAACTACAGGAAATTTAAACGATCCTTTAGTTTACCGGATACTGTAGATGTAAATGCTGTAGACGCTTCTTATAGAGACGGAGTATTATTGGTTACATTACCTAAAAAAGAGGAAGCAAAAATACAACCTAAACGGTTGATTGAGATTTCATAATTTGATTTGAGATTTTATTTAGTTAATTAATGTTGCAAAAGCGCCTTTTATACAAAAGGCGCTTTTTGTTTTTAGATTCATAATTTTTTTGTATTATTGTGATATCAAAATGATATTATTATGAAATATGAGAATAAAATAAATACGAGCAACGGTTATCTAATGTTTGGGATATTATTGCTGGTAATAGCAGTAATGATTGTAGGGGTTTTTAGCACCGATAATGCTTTGTTTTTGGGATTGCTGGTTGCAGTGTTGTTTATAGTAAAAGGTTTTTTTATTGTGAACCCTAATAGTTCTAAAGTTATGGTCCTCTTTGGTGCATATAGAGGAACGGTAAAGGATAATGGCTTCTTTTGGGCGAATCCTTTTTATACTAAACAACGAATATCGCTAAGGGCTAGGAATTTTTATAGCGAACGAGTAAAAGTTAATGATAAGATTGGTAATCCTATACTAATTAATGTCATTTTGGTTTGGAAAGTAGAAGATACTTACAAAGCTGCTTTTGATGTGGACCAGTATGAAGAGTTTGTGCGGGTGCAGACTGATGCTGCAGTTAGAAAACTTGCAGGAACGTATCCTTATGATAACTTTGCGGAAGGTCATCACGATCATGAAATAACACTATTATCTGGTATGGATGAAGTAAACGAAGCATTAGAAAGTGAAATAACAGAGCGCTTAGCCATCGCAGGAATTAAAGTTATGGAAGCAAGAATAGGATACTTGGCTTATGCGCCAGAAATTGCAAGTGCGATGTTAAAAAGACAACAGGCCGTAGCAATTGTTGCTGCACGTAAAAAAATAGTTGAAGGAGCAGTAGGCATGGTAGAGGATGCTTTATCCAAATTGTCAGAGGATGGCATAATCGATTTCGATGATGATAAAAAGGCATCTATGGTAAGTAACCTGATGGTTGTTTTATGTGGAGATAAAGAAGCTACACCAGTCATTAATACAGGTACATTACATTCATAATTTATGAGCAAGAAAAAATCATTTGTTCTTAGAATTGACCCTGAAACTTTCAAGTTAATTGAAAAATGGGCAGACGATGAATTTCGTAGTGTTAATGGTCAATTAGAATGGATGATTCATAAAAGCCTTAAAGATGCCAAGCGACTAAAAGTCAAAGATAAGCCCGACGGTAATTCGATCAAAAAGGAATGACGAATCGAGGTATCTATAAATTTGATCAAAAATTACAGATAAGATCTTCTAATTCTAACTCAGAAATGGGTTTGGTGAGATAGCCTGACACTTTTTCAAAATCCTGTGCTTTTTCTATATCCTTTGGGTTATTAGATGAAGACAAGATATAAATCGTGACATCTTTTTTTAATGTAGGATATATTTTTTCGTATTCGTTGAGGAATTGCCAACCATCCATGATGGGCATATTAAGGTCCAGTAATATCAAATCTGGTAATTTGTTTGTGTAATTAGTATTTGATCTTAGATAATTAATCCCCTCTTCTCCGTTAGAGAAGACTAATAATTTTTTTTGGCTAGTGTGTATTCCACTAACTAATTTTTTAATGATAAATTGGTGTATTATATCATCATCAATTAAGCAAAGTGTGTCTTTGTTTTTCATTATGATGCTAAATTAATAGTGAATATTGTTCCTTCGTTTATGGTGCTTGAAACGCTAATTTTTCCGTTTAAAGCTTCTATTTGAGATTTTGTTATATACAATCCAAGTCCTCTGGCATCAGGATTGGGATGAAAGGTTTTCCGAAAACCAAATATTCTATTTTTATGCTTTTCCAAATCTATACCTGTACCGTTGTCCTTGAAAACAAGCTGTACAGAATTTTTTAATTTTTTTGACCTTATTTGAATTACAGGGGTGCGATCTGGTGATTTATACTTAATAGCATTAGATATGAGATTTAGAAAAATGCTTTGCATATATGGTTTTGAATATGCAATAGTATTAATTTCTTTAAAATCTGTGATAATTTTGGCTTCAGTAGATAATAATTCTCCGCTTAGTTGTTTTAAGGTATCATTACAGATTTTTTCTAATGAGATATGTTTGATTTTGACAGTAGTATTTTTGTGAATTTGGACAGCCTCAGATAGATCCTCTAAGGTGCTATTTAACATTTCTGCGGATTCTTTTATTAATTGTATGTACTCTTTCTGGTCATCTCTTAGATTTGTTTGTTCTAAAAATTTTGATAATACAAAAATATTGGCAACAGGTGACCTTAAATTATGTGAGGAGATGTAAGAAAATTCTTCTAATTGTTTGTTTTTGGCTATTACTTCTTTTAACATTGCTTCCATTTTTAGCTTCTGTTGCCTAGAAACTGTCTGGTCCCGGGCTATAGCAAAGATATCTCCTGTAGCGTCCACAGATGTACCATTCCACTCTAAACAGATCACATCTCCGTTTTTACTTACGTAACGATTTTCGAATTCTATAGCAGTGTACCCCTCCATTTGCCTTTGGACCATATCAGAAGTTTTGTTTCTATCATCTGGATGAATAAACGACATAAACGGAGTACTTAGAAGTTCATTTTCTGTATACCCTAACTTTTCGATCCATATAGGATTTACTTTTTTAAAATAACCATCAGAATTTGCGATGACAATGAAATCTCGACTCAACTCGAATAAATCTTCAAGGAGTTTATTCTTGTTTTTTAGATTTTTTTGAATCGCTTTTTCTTTTAATTGTTGTTGCCTCCTGTGTGTTGTATCTTTACCAATTACAAAAATCTCTCCCGTGATATCCATAGAAGTAATGTTCCATTCCAACCAAATGATATCACCATTTTTGGCCAGATATCTGTTTTTTAAAGTAGACAAGTTAGTGTGAATAGAAAGTTGATTTTTAAAAACTTCAATACTCTTTTCTTTATCATCAGGATGTATAAAGTTGGTATATGGATTACTAAGTAGTTCTTCTTCAGAATACCCTAGTTTTTTTGTCCATTGTAAATTAACCATTTTAAAATAGCCGTTAGGATTAACGATTGCCATAAAATCCTGGCTCAAATTAAAGAAGTTTTTATATTGTAAATTTCTATCCATAGCACTTTCAGTGAAAAATTCTATTATTGGCTCAAGTATAGTTTGTATGCCATTTCCTGCTTTAGTTTAATATGGATTAAGAATTAATCCAACAATTAAATGGGCGTCAAGAAGTGGTAATTCTATGGGGTAAAAATTTGCTGAAATTAAAATATGATATTGACAATACTTATAAACAAATTTGTAATATGAAAACAGCAAAATTTATATAAAAATATAAGCTAGATCAATACAATTTGTATGGGAATCCGTAAAAGTATAAAATAGATTAAAAAACACTTGTATAAAACAATAAATCGTTTTGTGCCTCTATTTTTTATAAGTCCAACCATTTTTTGAAATTAGAAGTCCGCTCTCGTGATACTATTGTCTGTTCTTCGCTTTGCGGTTTTAGTTTTAATAATAGTCGGCTATTAAAGTAGCTATGAATTTCAATCACGGCTTTTACAGCAACCATAAATTTTCTGTTGATTCTGAAAAACTGCACAGGATCTAATATATCTTCAAGCTGATCAATAGAGTACTCAATAGGGTATTGTTGACCTTTATGTGTATATAAGAAAATTAACCCTTCTTGAGATTTGAAATAGGCTATATCTTCAATATTAAATGTATTAAATTGATTTCCCACCTTAACTATAAATCGCTTTTTGTACTCTTTACCAAACAAGTTCTTAATGCGTTCCAGTTTATCATCATTTAATAAAGCATTAGTTTCAATATGATTTTTTCGATATTTGGCTAATGCGTTTTGCAAATCTTTTTTGTCAATAGGCTTTAACAAATAGTCCAGTCCGTTGTATTTAAAACCTCGAATTGCATACTCATTATAGGCTGTTGTAAATATAACCGGCGGGTGATTTTCTAAAGAGTCTAGGATGTCAAACCCATAACCATCATTGAGCTGGATATCTAAAAATATTAAATCAGGCAGGGGATTGTTTTCAAACCAATACTTTCCATTCTGGACAGACGTAAGCTGACCTGCAATACGAATTTCAGGAGCTAATTCTTCAATAAGACTTGCAAGGCGTCTTGAGGCTATATTTTCATCTTCAACAATTACAGCTGTCATTTTAAGAAACTTTTACAATAGGAATTTCGCTAATGGCTTTAGAGATCAAAGGAATGTCTACTTTGAAATATCCATTTTCCGTTTCCACTTGTACCTTTTGGTTTGTATAAAATGAATATCTTTTTTTGATATTTTTAAGCCCTAGTTTTGTAGATTCTTCTTTTTGCTTTCTCACATGTAAATTATTTTGTGTTACAATGCTTTTTTGACCCAAAGAAAAAATACTGATTTCTAGCGGTTTTTCTTTTGAAAAATAATTGTGTTTCAACGCGTTTTCTACCAGCATTTGTAAAGAAAGTGTTGGTATCAGGTATTCTTTTGGATTAACTAAAATATCAGTAGTAATGCTTAATGCTCCTTCATGTCTAACATTCATCATAAATATGAAGGAATCCAGAAAATTTAGCTCTTTCTCTAAACTCACTAGGTCTTCTTCGCGATTATCCAAAATATATCGATAGCAAGACGCTAATCTGGAAACAAAATCTGAAGCAAGATCCCGATCTTCATACATTAATGAGGTGAGTGTATTTAAACTATTGAATAAAAAATGAGGACTAATTTGATTTTTTAGAGATTTATACTTAGAAGTCATCGCTTCTTTTTTAAGCTTATTCATGGTGTTTTCAAGCTCTTTTTTCTGTTTCAAGGCATAATAGAACATATTAAAAAGTATCGCAGCAAAACCCAAAACTGCCGCTCTAAAAAAATCAATCCTAAATCGCAACCAAGGGTCATCCGCATCAATTTTACATATTTGATCTAATTCAAAAATGGCCAGATAATATATTAAGGCAGCCGTAGGTAGAATGATCAGTAGGTTAATACCTAAGATCTTGATACCATTTGATACATCCAAACTCTTATCTAAACCAGCTTTTAACTTACTACGAATCAGCCAATCATTGGTTTCCCAAGATAACATAAGAAGAAAAAAAGCACTGAAATAATAAAACATCGCAGGTGGATCAACTAAAGTATCATTAGGATATGTATCATGATTTATAGTTAGTTTAACCATGAAATAGATCATGTTTATGATAAGAAAACGAATCATAAATTTTTTTATGTAGGCTTTTGAAATCATATAACGTGCTAGTATTTAGTAATAGTAAAGATACAGAACTCATGCTCAATAGTAATTTGGCATTTGATTCAATTGTTGAATAAAGAGTTGAATCGTATTAATTAGCACTTGAACTGAAAAAGTAGATTATAACCCTATAAAAATGATCTCAGATTAGTTTTTAGCACTTCAAGATTAAAATTACCAATTCAAATTATTTGATTTTTATCCTTTTTGATAAGGATACAACTTTGATTAAAATCAAAGAAATTATGAAAAAAATTGTTCAAGTAATTATTGTTTTAATTGTATTTGTTTCCAATGCCCAATCGGGTATCATCAAAGGAGTAGTTGTTGATAAACAGTCCGAAACCCCTTTGATAGGTGCTACAATAGAATTATTAAATGTTGAGCAAACCAACGGAGTGATCACAGATACTGATGGTTATTTTACTTTAACTAGTGTACCATTAGGTCGTCAAACGATACGTGTAAGTTATATTGGTTTCGAATCGATCACGTTGCCTAACATTGTCGTGACTTCTGGTAAAGATGCTATAGTAAACATTGCACTTGTTGAATCGTTTGATCAATTAGATGAAGTAATTATTACCAATGACAATGCCAAGGCGAAAGCAATTAATAAATTGGCATCAGTATCTGCACGACAATTTGGATTAGAAGAGGTAACTCGTTTTTCTGGAGGAAGAAGTGATGTGGGTAGATTGGCAGCAAATTTTGCAGGAGTTTCATCACCAGATGATAGTAGAAATGATATTGTGATACGTGGAAATTCACCCGTTGGTTTATTATGGAGACTGGAAGGAGTGCCGATCCCTAGTCCCAATCATTTCTCAACAGCAGGCACTACTGGCGGACCGGTTTCTGCATTGAATCCAAATCTCCTGAAAAATTCAGATTTTATAACATCAGCATTCCCTTCTGAATATGGAAATGCTATTGGTGGGGTGTTTGATCTTGGGTTTAGAAAAGGAAATAAAGATAATTATGAGTTTACTGGTCAAGTTGGAATTTTCACAGGGGTTGAAGCTATGGCAGAAGGCCCTTTAGGTAAGAATAAAGGTTCGTTTTTGATAGCAGGAAGGTATTCTTTGATTAGTCTAATAGGAGGAGGGGCAGGAGGAACTTCAGCAACACCAAATTATAATGATATTTCTTTCAATATAGACTTTGGAAAAGGAAAACTTGGTAACCTATCTTTATTTGGAATTATAGGAACTTCTGATATCGAATTTTTAGGGGATGATATAGATGAAGATGATCTTTTTGCTGCAGAGGATGAGAATACCTTTGTAGAGTCAGGTTTTGGTGTAGTTGGGCTAAAACATCAAATTAATATCGGTGAGAATTCTTTTTTAAGGTCCATCGTATCTGGTTCATTTAGCAGAAACGACTTTAAAGCCGATCGTTTTATAGATAAGGATACTGCGCAAGAAAGAATAATACGATATACGGAAGCAGATAATACTGAAACACGGCTAACATTTTCAACACTTTTTAATTCTAAGTTAAGTAATAAAAGTACCTTAAGAACTGGGATTCTAATAGAAAATTTTGGAGTGGAACTGCTAGAACGTGACCGTGAGGAGCAAGCTGATACAGATGGAGATGGAGATCCCGATTTATTTACATTTAGAGACATAGATGAAAACTTAAGCATTGTACAACCTTATATCCAAGGGCAATTTCGACTGACAAAAAACATAACTTTAAATGCTGGAGTACATGGGCAATACAGCACATTAAACGAGCAATTTGTCCTAGAACCAAGAGCAGGATTATCATATAAAGCTGGAAAAAACCATCGTTTTAGTCTTGGTTATGGATTACATCATCAACCGGTTTCAATGCCACTATTGTTTCTAAACGAAGAAATTAATGGAGAATTGGTGCAAAGTAATTTGGATTTGGATTTTGTAAGAAGTAGCCATTACGTATTGGGTTATGATGTAAGAATTGGTAAAAGTTGGAGAAGTAAAATAGAGGTATACTATCAGGACATTGATAATGCTGCAGTAGAATCATTTTCATCAAGCTATTCTTCTTTGACAGAAGGAGCAGATTTTGGATTTGAAAATGATAGAGTGTCTTTGGTGAATGAAGGAACTGGATTTAATCAAGGAGTAGAAATTACTTTAGAAAAGTTTTTTAGCGACGGGTATTATGGATTATTAACTACTTCTTTGTTCGAAAGTAAATATGAAGGTAGCGATGGTATTGAGCGTAATACTCCTTTTAATAATGGGTATGTTGTTAACTTGTTGGCCGGAAGAGAATTTACCGTAGGAAAAGCAAGAAAGAATGTGTTTTTTCTTGATACTAAACTTACCCTATCTGGAGGAAGATATTTTACGCCAGTAGATCTGGAAGCTTCACAACAAGCTGGTTTCGAAATTCTACAGGAAGATTTAGCCTTTAGCGAGCAAAATGATGATTATTTCCGATTAGATGTAAAGCTTGGGTATAAAATAAATAGTAAGTCAAAAAAACGTTCACATCAGTTTTATTTAGATCTTCAGAATGTGACCAATAATGAAAATATTTTTGTACGTAGATATAATCGATTAACTAATCAAGTAGACCAGGTAGACCAAATCGGATTCTTTCCTGATTTTGGGTATAGATTTCAGTTTTAATGCCATAAATATTTAGAATAAGTATCATGAAGAAAACAATTGTAATAGTTATTATCTTATGCTCTCTGGGAGTTGGTATTGTGCATGTTTCTGGTCAACCATCAAAGAATGATTTCATGAAAAGTGAATTAAATAAAATAGAACAATATCTTATTTATAGAGATAGTCTGGATAAAGAAGTTTCTAAAGTAGCCGTCGCTTGGCATCTGGATCATAGTCTTAAAGTGATCAATGCAATTTATGACTCTCTGCAGGACTCAAATCCTTCTACTTATAAAAAGAAATTTAATATAGCTCGCACATTTTCTTTTACCTTCGGATACATTCCCAGAGGTAGGGCGCAATCACCAAAATCTGTATTGCCACCAGATACCATAAAAACAGACGATATCGTATCTCAACTAGCAATTGCCAGAGATAAATTATTGATAATGGATAACCTAGACGATAAATCCAATTTTAATCACCCAGTATTTAACAGTTTGAATAAAAAACAAGCAAAACGCTTTATTGAAATTCATACTCGTCACCATTTGAAAATTGTGCGAGATATTTTGAAAGAATAAGATAGTTGTTAACCAATAATTTACATTCATTTTAAACACCATAGCATAACAATAAAGAGTTTTTCTTACATTTAGTAAGACTTATAACCGCTCTAAAACCTGGAATACAATGAATGTTTCTTCAAAAACCCAAATGCATTACCGTGTCTGCAATCTTTGCGAAGCCATGTGTGGACTTGAAATTGAACATAATGATACAGAAATTTTGAGTATTAAAGGAGATGAAAAAGATCCTTTTAGCAAAGGTAGTATATGTCCAAAAGGGGCTGTCTTAGGAGATATGTATAATGATCCCGATAGATTAAGGAAACCATTGAAAAAAACTGATAAGGGTTTTGTAGAGGTTGATTGGGATGAAGCATTTGATATCGTTGGAAAAAAAATTAATACTATTAGATCCCAAAATGGTAATGACGCCATTGGTATGTACTTTGGAAATCCAACGGTTCATAATTATGGTGCTATGATGTATGTTGCAGCTTTTAAAAAAGCTATACGCTCCAAAAATAATTTTAGCGCAACATCAATGGATCAGTTACCACATCATTTTACGTCTCATTTTATGTTTGGTAATGGTATGATTATGCCCATTCCTGATATTAATAGGACAGAATATATGATTATTATGGGGGCAAATCCTTCGGCGTCAAATGGAAGTATAATGTCTGCGGCCGGGGTTCAAAAACGATTACGAGATATTCAAAAACGAGGAGGGAAGTATGTAGTGATTGATCCCCGTTTAACTGAAACAGCAAAATCAGCAGATGAACATCTGTTTATTCAACCAGGAACAGATGTATATTTCTTATTGGCAATGCTTAACATTATTGTAAGTGAGGATAAATACGATGTAAAAAGTATACAATCTTATATAACAGGTCTAAACGATATATTGTCAATTGCAAAGCCTTATACCACTGGAAAAGTATCTCAAATCACAGGAATAGCAGTCAATGATATTACAAGGATAACCCAAGAGTATCTAAATACAGAAAAAGCTGTGTTATATGGTAGAATGGGAGTAAGTACACAATCTCATGGTGGATTATGTCATTGGTTGATAAATCTAATTAATATTCTAACGGGGCATTTTGATAAAGAAGGAGGTGCTATGTTTACTAACCCAGCTGTATCGGTTGTTGGAAATAAGAAAGGACATAAACCATTTGCAAGATGGAAAAGTAGAGTAAGCGGTTTACCAGAATTTCAGGGTGAACTTCCTGTATCTGTTATGGTAGAAGAAATGGTTACCGAAGGTAAAGGACAAATTAAAGCAATGATTACACATGCAGGTAACCCTGTCCTATCTTCTCCTAATGGAAATCGTTTGGATAAGGCACTAGACGGATTGGATTTTATGGTTTCGATAGATATTTATTTAAATGAGACCACCAAGCATGCTGATATCATTCTTCCGCCTACCACAGGACTCGAAATTGATCATTATGATCTTATTTTTAATTCATTCGCCGTTTCTAATACTGCAAAGTTTTCGGAAGCTTTGTTTCCGCCTAAGAATGGGCAACTTCATGACTGGCAGATTTTTAAAGCCTTAACCAAACGGTTGTCTAAAAAGAAACTGTCTTGGTTGTTTAGAATTAGCACACCAAAATTGTGGCTCAAATTAGCGCTTCTTAATGGTCCTTATAGTAATTTTAGTAGTGTAAAAAGATTATTTACTGGGCTTACCCTAAGAAAGATAAAGAAATCTGTGCATGGTTTAGATTTAGGCCCTTTGATTCCTATGTTTCCTAAGTTGTTAAAAACAAAAGATCAGAAAATTAACTTGGCCCCAAAATTGTTTATGGACCAATTAGAAACTTTATATGCTGAGTTTACAACTAAAAGCCAAGAACTTCTTGAGAATGAATTTCGACTAATCGGAAGAAGGCATTTGCGAAGTAATAATTCATGGATGCATAATGCGGAGAAATTAGTTAGTGGAAAAAACAGATGCACCATAATGATGAATACTTTTGACGCAGAACGATTACATCTTAAAAATAGCGAAGAAGTTACAGTGAAATCCAAAGTGGGTGAGATCAAAATACCTGTAGAAATCACTAAAAATATAATGTCTGGTGTAGTGAGCATTCCTCATGGATTTGGGCACCATAAAAATGGAACAAAATTAAAAGTAGCCGAAGCCCATGCCGGAGTAAGCGTTAACGATATAACTGATCATAATAGAATTGATACACTTACAGGGAATGCTGCTTTTTCAGGGCAGATTGTGCAGATTTTGAGAGAATAGAAATAAAGCCTTTAAATTATTTTAATTTAAAGGCTTTATTATCTAAAATTACTTTTACGATTATACTAAAGCTGAATATTAAAAGAAGATGTTTCAGATGCTATTTCTAATCCTGTTGGATCAATTATAGAAATTTTATAATAATAGGTCACATTTTGATTCAAAGTCATGTTAATTGTATAACTAGGAAATTGAGTAGCCGTGTCTTCTACTACAGGCTGTATAGATTCTTCAATTACGTTTGTAAAATTGACGTCGTTTGCAATTATAACTTTATAATTATAAGTGTTGGGAATTATACCATCAGTACCACCACCATGACTCCAAATTATTTTTGGATTCAAGGATGTTAGGTCTACATCTGTTAAAAAGACTTGAGCTTCATTAATGTCAAATGACCCTCGACTCCAGAAACCACCTATTCCTTCAGGGTTTATATATCTTACTCGATAAAAATAATTTCCAAAACCATCAACTGTAGCATCCCAAATAGGATATTTTCTATTTAGTTCTGCTTTAATACTGGTAATGGTTTTGACCACAGTATTGAATTCATAATCACTAGCAATCTGAACTTCCAGATCATAACCTATATAGTCTGGATTATTTTGCCCATCATAAGTAATTTCATATGCATATAAATCATTTGGAGAAACTTGCCCTTGAATTATAGGTTCTTCAATCTCAAGTGTGAAAGAAGTAGTTGTCCATTCACCACTAATTCCATTTTGATTTAATACCCTTACTCTCCAATGATAATCTTGTCCAGATATTTGTAAAATAGAAGATGTTTGTATAGATGTCTCAGAGATATTCGATTGTTCAAAAATTATACTTGAGAAGGAGCTATCTGTAGCTACCTGGATTTGATAAGTAGCATTAGCCATTGTGTTCTCGCTCCATTCAAAATTTGGAGAGGACAAGACAACAGTGTTATTTGGAAAGACTAAATTAACACTTTGGATCTCAAACAGAAAAGAAGTAGTAGCCCATTCTCCATTGACTTCATTTTGATCTAATATCCTTACTCTCCAATAATACTCTTGGTTTATCTGTTGTAAAATAGAAGGCGGTTGTATAGATGTCTCAGAGATATTTGATTGTTCAAAAATTAAATTTGAGAAGGAACTATCTGTCGCAACCTGTATTTGATAAGTAACATCGGTGGCTATACTCTCTTCCCATTCAAAATTTGGAGAGGACGAAACAATAGTGTTGTTCGGAAATACTAAATTAACACCTGAAATATATAAATTAAATGTTGAAGAATTCCAATCACTTTCAGTACCGTCTTCCTGTAAATAATTTACCCTCCAATAGTATGATGTATTATTTTCTAATAGTATGGTAGATGTGATAGCCGTGTCTTGTAGATTACTTTCATCGATTAATAAATTTTCAAAATTTTCATTATCAGATAATTGAAAATGATATTTAGTGTCTGCAATGCCGCTGCCTTGCCAACTAAATTCGGGTTTTGAATTGTTAATTTCACCGATAGGTGAAATTAACATAATATCGAGCAAATTAATAGTGCCATCGCCATCTGAGTCAACATAGTTTTTAAATTCAGGGATAGAAAATTCAATACCTATTTCAGTAAATCTTTTTTCTAAATTTTGTTTTATTTCTTCAAAATTTAAACCAATACTATTTTCTATTATTTCTGATCTTAACAATGAGTTATTAATTATGCCATCTTCTTTAAGATCTTCAGCTAGTTTAGCCACAAATTCACCTAACTCTGCAACAGAATTGTTTCCTTGAAGGATAGACGAAATTGCCAAAAGAATTCCATTACTTTCTCCATTCTGGCTAATATCCATTTCTTCAAAACTCAATGTACTTGTTTGAAGAGATTCAGGAATATAGAACGCGTCTAATGTTTCTTTTTCTGCTTGATTTTTAGCTTCGATAAATGACATTTCTTGAGATGTCATTAAATATTTAATTCGTTGTCTAGCTATTGTGGTAAGAATGTTCAGATTTACTTTATCATCATTATTAAACTCAACAAAAGTTCTTAGTGTTAAAGGGGCATCTGATAGCTTGCCCGAAACTTCATTAAAATAAAACCCTGTAGCCGAAATATCTACTTTATTATTCTGTAAAACGGCATTTACATCAAACGAACCAAAATCGTCAATGGTTTCTGTATTGTATACATTACCACTAAGAGTTAGATCATTGTTTAATTCTTGTAAAGAAATAGTAGATCCTTGAACAAAAGGTCCTTTTTGGACTAAACTTTTATTCAATGTAATATCTACTGGAGTAGTACCTTCTTCAGAAACTGGATTATCGTCTTTTGAACAACTAATGAATAAGGTAGAGATTAGAAAAAATCTAAGCAGGTTTTTGTCAAACATAATTATCTATTTAATTTGGGGGGTAGGAGAAATCCGAGCAAAAATATATATGAATAATTTAATATCCTAATTAATAGGAGATTAAAAAAATATGATATTAACCAGGTTATATTTTGTTATTAATTACAATGGTTAAACCTTATTTGAAGATTGGAAGTGAAATGGATTAAACCATAGATTTATTACAGTAAGATGATTTTTCAAAATCTCTAATGTTAATAGAGAGAATAGGAACATCCGGAAACATAGATTTTAACGTAAATACAATTTTTTTAGAAAGATTCGCTTTTTGGGCATCGGTTCTTCCTTCCATGATATTTCCAAATACATGAATAAAATCATCTTTCGTGTTTCCGATTGTATAATATTTGAAAGGGTTAATTCTTACTTTAATATCTCCTTTGTCAAAAAGTTCGGTAGATTCTGCTGCGTTGTATACCTCTTGTATAATTTCTTCAGGAGATTTTAGTTGAATGATGTTTTCGGAGCAATCTAATATGAAATGTGGCATATGTTGATTATAGTATTTTGTTTTTTGAAGTTGTAAGATGAAGGTCGGATCTAGTTGTTTTGAAAGTATGCTTCTATCTCAGAAAGCCTTTTTTCTTTCTCATCATCAGATAACCAGCTGGCTTTGAAACTATTCTTAACTAATGTTGTAATTTGTTGTTTAGAAAGATCAAGAGCTCTGGCGATCTCTAAATAGTTCTCATTCATATACCCACCAAAATAAGCAGGATCGTCTGAGTTAACAGTAACCAATATGTTTTTTTCCATCATCTTTGGTATTGGATGATCTTTTAGATCGGTAACTACTTTTAGTTCCAGATTGGATAAGGGGCACACAGTAAGTGGTATTTGTGAATTAGCTATGCGCTGCACTAATTTTTCATCGTCAAGACAGCGATTACCATGATCAATACGCGTTACTTTTAACAAATCTAATGCTTCCCAAATATATTCTGCAGGCCCTTCTTCTCCAGCATGCGCTACAGTAATAAATCCTTCTTCTTGTGCTTTGGTAAAAACACGTTCAAATTTAGACGGAGGATTGCCTAATTCAGAAGAATCTAAACCAACTGCACTTATCCATTTTTTATAGGGTAAAGCTTGTTCTAATGTTTTAAAAGCAGAAGCCTCATCTAGGTGCCTTAAAAAAGACATAATCAATTTAAAACTAATCCCTAGTTGCTCTTTGCC
This sequence comes from uncultured Aquimarina sp., assembly GCA_947496355.1. GTDB lineage: Bacteria > Bacteroidota > Bacteroidia > Flavobacteriales > Flavobacteriaceae > Aquimarina. The sequence goes on along the minus strand of CANMCO010000013.1, from coordinate 68,686 downwards.
ATCTTCTAGTGCGTGATAAATCCCTTTAATTACAGTGTCAAATGAAATACCTCTATCAGTATGAGTTTGAGGGTCAAAAAATATTTCTACGTGTACTACGTTTTGTTCATGCACCTTGTTTAAATACGCCCAGGTAAGGTCATAAAAATCTTGTTCCTCAATTAAAACATTAGCTCCGGCATAATAAATATCAAGAAACTCCTGGAGGTTATTAAAACTGTAAGCCTTTTTTAGTTCTTCAACAGAGTTGTAACTAATTTTTTTATTATTGCGTTTTGCAATTTCAAACATCAATTCTGGCTCAAAAGTACCTTCTATATGCAAGTGAAGTTCAGTCTTAGGGATACCTTCAATAAATTTTTCGATTGAAATATTACTCATAATATTTTTTTGTTTTTTTGATAGTAAAAACTATACTTTCTGATCTTGAATTTTATTTTGTAACATCTTAATTTCATCACGTAAGCGCGCTGCAGTCATAAAATCAAGCTCTTTGGCAGCTTTTTCCATTTCTTTTCTCACATTACGAATACGAGTTTCTAGTTGTTCTTTGGTGTAGTATGCGGTTTCTTCCTCGGCGGCTTGTAATGTAGGGGCGGTTTCAAATGTATACGGCTCTACTGTTTTACCAGCCAAAGCATTGTCTAATGATTTTTTAATTGCGGTAGGCGTTAGGCCATGTTTGGTATTATATGCAATTTGTTTTTCTCTCCTATATTCAGTTGCATCAATAGTTTTTTGCATGCTATCCGTAATTTTATCTGCATACATAATTGCTTTTCCGTTTACATTTCTGGCAGCTCTACCAACGGTTTGTACTAATGATCTTTTATTTCTTAAAAAACCTTCTTTATCTGCATCCAGAATTGCTACCAGGGATACCTCAGGTAAATCCAAACCTTCACGAAGTAAGTTTACTCCTATCAATACATCAAAAAGCCCTTTTCGTAAATCCTGCATGATCTCTACACGTTCTAAAGTATCTACGTCACTATGGATATATCTACATCTAATTTCTATTCTGGTAAGATATTTAGTCAATTCCTCAGCCATTCGCTTGGTTAGTGTAGTTACTAAAATACGTTCATCTACCTCAATTCGCTTTTGCATTTCTTCAATAAGATCATCTATTTGATTAAGACTAGGACGAACCTCTATTTCTGGATCCAATAACCCAGTTGGACGAATGATTTGTTCTACAAATATACCTTCACTCTTTTGTAACTCATAATCCGCTGGTGTAGCACTAATATACATCACCTGGTTCTGTATCGCTTCTAGTTCCTCAAATTTTAATGGTCTATTATCCATTGCAGCCGGAAGTCTAAATCCATACTCTACCAGATTTTCCTTCCTGGATCGGTCTCCACCATACATGGCATGTGTTTGCGGAATAGTTACGTGACTTTCATCAATAATCATGAGATAATCATCAGGGAAATAATCGAGCAAGCAAAATGGTCTTGTTCCTGGAGCTCTACCATCCAAATAGCGAGAGTAATTCTCAATGCCAGAACAGTATCCCAATTCTTTAATCATTTCCAAGTCAAAGTTCGTTCGTTCTTCTAAGCGCTTAGCTTCAAGTGGTTTTCCTATTTCTTTAAAATATTCAACTTGCTTTCCTAAGTCCAATGCAATTTGATCAATCGCGCCATTTAATACTTCAGGAGAAGTCACAAACATATTGGCAGGGTAGATATTCAGTCGATCATATTTTTCAATGATTTCATTAGTCTGAACATCAAATGCTTCTATTTCTTCAATTTCATCACCAAAAAAATGAACTCTAAAGGCATCATCCGCATAACTAGGAAAAATATCTACTGTATCTCCTTTTATTCTGAAATTACCATGTTTAAATTCTGCTTCAGTTCTTGAATACAGACTCTGTACCAATCGATGTAATAATGCAGTTCTGGATATAAATTGACCTGATTGAATTGAAATCACGTTTTTTTGAAATTCTACTGGATTACCAATACCGTATAGGCATGAAACCGATGCAACCACCAACACATCTCTCCTTCCTGAAAGTAGGGAAGAAGTGGCACTTAATCGCATCTTTTCGATCTCTTCATTTATCGATAAATCTTTTTCTATATAGGTTCCCGATGTGGGAATATAAGCTTCGGGTTGGTAGTAATCATAATAGGAAACAAAGTATTCTACCGCATTTTCAGGAAAAAATTGTTTAAACTCAGAATATAATTGAGCGGCCAATGTTTTATTATGCGCTAGTACCAAGGTTGGGCGTTGTACCTTTGCAATTACATTAGCGGCAGTAAATGTTTTTCCAGATCCTGTTACCCCCAAAAGTGTTTGGTATTTTTCATTGGATTCTATACCATGAACTAATTGTTGGATTGCCTGGGGTTGGTCTCCTGTGGGCTTGAATTCAGATTTTAATTCGAACTTCATGTATTCTCTTTCTTTTTTTACATAAATATACAGAATACAGAGAATAGATTTATCTAATCAAAGAGAAACTTCCGGTAAGAATTCTGCCATCATCTAATTCGACCCGATACCAATATTCGTTTGATGGCATTAATTGCCCATTGTAAGTACCATCCCAACCATTTCCACTTGCTCTAAGCTGTTTCAATAGTTTTCCATAGCGATCAAAAATATAGATTAGGGAATTTGATAAAATTTGCGCAGATATACCTTCTACATTCCAACTTTCGTGAAAACCATCTCCATTTGGCGTAAAATATTCTGGAAATCCAACTACTGAAATATCTCTAGTTGTAACTGGAGTACATCCATTTTTATCCCGCACATAGACTGTATGAAATCCTGGAGGTACATTTGTAAAAGTAGGATCGTCTTGAAAAGCTCCTAAAACCCCATTTATTTCAATTGCATACTCATAGTTGCCTAATCCTTGTGCATTAATAGTAACCGTGTTATTATTTACGGCATCAATTATATCTACAGATTCTATTATGGCGATACCAGATCCTATTACCTCTACTGTTCGAGTTTCTGAACATCCTGTTTGAATACTCGTTATTTCTACAGTGTATATTCCAGGTTGGCTAACAAAAATAGTTTCGGTTGTCTCATTGGTAGACCATAAAAAGGTGAAATTACTTGGGTTATTACCAGGAAGAACTCCTGCATCAATTGAGAGGTTTGATTGATTTTGACATAAGAAGTATTCTTCTTCCATTTCTATATTGGGTAAGGAATCTACAAATAGCCGGATATTTGCAATTCCGAAACAATTACTTCCATTTTCTTCCACTCTGGCATAAACTACATCGTCTCCCTGAGTATTTTGTGTAAGATTAGTAAAAGTGGTAATTGGATTTGTATCCAATAGTGCATCGTTTGTATTTTGAAAATAGGTAATGGTCAACCCGGCATTAGTAATTCCTGATAATATTTGCTGATTGGCTTCTGTTAAATCAAAAGAAGTAAAACCATCTTCTATACCGTCATTATCGCAAGTTCTTAGATCAGCATCATTCACAATTGTAGTGCTTACTTCTAAAGTAACCGTTGAAATACTAAAACAGTTTATGTTATCATTATTAATAACACGAGCAAATATTTGTTGGTTATTTTGATTGTTTTCAAAAGCCAAAACATTTGTAATCATGGGGCTACCTGCTTGCGCAGACGGTTGGTCTACAAAAAATTGAACAGTAAAATCGGCGTTATTACCTGTAAGTTGAGCTTCTGCAAGAGTAAGGTCGAATAAGGTAATGTTATCTCCAATAACTTGGTAAGCATCACATTGCACTAGTGTTGTAGGGTTTATAGGTGGGACTTCAGAAAATGTAGCGTTTGCTACACCTGTAAGTGGGCAGCTACCATCATTAAGATCGACTTCTAACCGATAATTAGCAGTTGCGGTTATATCCAAAAAATTAGTAGTATCAGCTATTTGTACATTATCTACAAACCAAGTATATGTTGCTCCTGCAATGTCTTGGTATGATAATCTAAACGTTTCTCCTTCGCAAAGCGAAAGATTAACATTGTTAGGATCTCCCATATTTATAATATCAATTGTTTGTGCAAAAATTGATTGAATAAAAGGAGGAAGTCCTAGACGAGCTCCTCGAATTCCATCAGTATTGATAAGAAGACCTTGTTGGTTGAAAATTATGTTTGCGGGTAGTTCTTCGGGATTTTCTACAATCCCAAGATAATCACCTTGATTTGTTCTGAAATCATAGAGTGTTCGGTAAATTTTTCCATCTGGTCCTAACTGCAAAGCTCCTTCTGTAAATGGAGAAGTATCCTGGCTATTTTCATTAAGAATTCGTGTGCCACTGGCAGCGATTTGATTGTCCGGTAGTGTAAGGTCATATTGTAAAAGAAAACTAATTCCATTACCTTGATCACCCACCCCGACCGAAGAGTACAATCGTTGTCCGCTCTGAGAAAATTCAATACCATAAGGAGAGTCACCATCATAAAGCTCAATCTCATTGCTAACTATTCCGGTTGTATTGTCAAAATCATATAATAAGATTTTCCCTGGGCCATTACCAGCAGTTTGGGTTGCAAATCCAAAATGCGCTACGGCTAATTTATCTCCTTCGGGGGATGTTTTAATATACCCCAGCGCATTACGACGGTATCCCGAAAGAGGAACAGTGACGCCTATTTGAGAAGTTACAGGATTAGAATCCACACCCGTTTGTTCTACTTTAAAAGCATAAAAAGTATCTACGAAATGAGTGATTACCCAAAAAGAATCACAGTCGTCACTTTTTACAGCAGTAATCTTTTCTGAACATTTATACAGACTTTCTAATGTATCTGAAGTATTATAAGTGATTAAAGGAATATTTTTTTGACCAGAAACCACTTCACCAAGGCCACCATTTAATGACATATCAACTATAGAATACATGAATCCGTCATTAACTCCATCACCATCTACTGTCGTTGAATCATTATCGGCATTATTATGATGAGGTTCATCAACGGTAAAAATAATATAAATATTAGGTGTGTTTGGTTGCGGAACAATAAGTGCAGATGAAGTACTAGAAGGATCTCCTTTAAGCCCGGTTCCATTTTGCATAATATTATTAAAACGATCCCATACTCTTATTCCATCGGTATAAAATAAAAGATTCCCTGTAGCATCAGATATTGTTGTGCAGCCCTCTAAAGTATTGATTCTTCCATCTGTAAGAACAGTAGGGGGAGTAGTGTTAAAGCTTATTCCTGCATTTTGACCAAAGTACCAATTATTAGCTTCTCCTTGACTAAACGCCGGAGTAGTATAAAGCAAAATAGCTAAAAAGATGGCAAGAATATACCTCATTGTTTGAGCTCTAAAGCTCAAAGATATTACAAATCTCTCTTTTTAAGTAATAGGTGCGATAGATAAACAAAAATTACTGTCCAAACTGCAACAATTAGTAGTTCATACCAATGCACGGCATAATCTTTTTGAAATGATTCTCCCAGTTGATTTGCTGCTGATTGAATAAAATTTAATCTACTAAAAGGCTCTCCAATCAAATTATTCATTGATTCTAAAGGAAAGAACTGTACGATGCTCTCGGCAATATCTGTTCCTTTAAACAACTTAAATTTTAATAGGGCATAGGTAATATTTTCGATGATCCACCAGATAAATAAGAATCCTAAGGCAAACGCAGATCTTTTTACAAAAATCCCTAAAAACATGCAAAAGGAGAAAAAACCAACTAGTTTAACAAAGTATGCTATAATATATTCCATATCAGAGAATATTATAGAAAACTCGTTGTAATCAGAAAAACTTAAACCTAAAATCAAGGATACAAAAAATAAAAATATTGTAGAGATCAAGGAGAAAACGATAGCTGTTAGAAACTTAGACCCTATAAACTCTTTTTTGCTGAGCCCGTCAATGAGGTTTTGTTTTAATGTTCTATGACTATATTCATTTGCCATCATCGATACTATAACAATTGCTAAGAAAAGCTTTGCCCATGCTGCTATATATGAATTGAAGTGCCAGATGTATGGAAAATTAAAAATACCTTGATCGGCAATTCTAAATTTCACCCCGGCAAAATTAAATTCTATTGATGCTATTAATGCGATGAATGTGATAAGAATAAAGTAGGTGATAGATATCACTTTTGCAGCTTTATTATATCTTAATTTCTGAAATTCTATATTGAGTAATCGTAACATGGCTTTAGTTTAAATTGTTGGTTAATTGTAAGAATTGTTCCTCAAGACTTTCTTTTCGTTTTACGAGATGCGTGAGGACTATTCCTTCCTTAAATAATTGCCTGTTAAGACTTTCTTCATCTAATTCATGGGTTAAAAAAGCAGTAATCTTATCGCCTTCTTCTTTAATATTTCCAAAGGTTTCATTCTTGGATAACCACTCTTTTAAAATGCTATTTTGGTTACTTTTTAATTCAAAGAAACCATGACTAGCATTCATTTCATCTACCCTGCCAGAATACAGTTTTACTCCCTTCCTTATAATTACGACATGACTACATACTTTTTCTACTTCATCAAGCAAGTGAGAAGCTAATAGGATCGTTGTCCCGCGTGCTGCAATTTTTTTGATAATTTCTCTGATTTGATGTATTCCCTGAGGGTCTAGACCATTCGTAGGCTCATCTAGAATTAAAATTTCAGGATCATTAAGTAATGCAGAAGCAATGGCAAGTCGTTGTTTCATTCCCAAAGAAAATGTTCTAAATTTACTGTCTTTACGATCTAGTAATCCAACAATTTCAAGTTTTTCTTCAATTTTATCTGAAGACACGCCTTTGATTTGACACACTAATTTTAAATTTTGAGAGGCAGTCATATACGGATAGAAGTTAGGGCGCTCAATTATTGCTCCAACCTTCTTTAATGCATCATGAGTAGAGGTGTTACCATCAAACCAGGTAAACTCACCAGCTGTTCTGTTTACGACATTAAGCACAATACCAAGAGTTGTAGATTTACCACTTCCGTTGGGTCCAAGAATACCATAAACGTTTCCTTTTTTTATCGTAAAGGAAAGATCCTTTACAGCTGTTATTGGGCCAAATTTCTTTGTAAGATTATTCAGCGTGAGTATATTTTCCAATTGTAGTTGTTTTGGTGGTTATATAAAACAAGACGACAAGCATGGCTTTTTGTTACAAATTTGTTCCAAAGTTTATGACTTACCTTTTACTTTAGATTATTGATTTAGAAATTGAATTTTGGTATTTAAATTTTCTCTTTTGTACCTTGCTAACTGTAAAGATACGGAGCATGGATGAAAAATTAATGTCTAAGAAAAAACCTACTTACCCTATAAATGATCAGTTGGATGCATATTTGAAGGAATGTAATCGAAAAATAAAAATTCCTGTATTTTATGACGATTTGCTTAGATTTTCTGGGTCTATAGTGGTTTATGATAGTAATGATGAAGATACCTTATGGGTTCGCGTATATTATGAGGAACATGAAAGACCCGAGATAGAATCTAGTCTTAAAAAAGTATATACTATTCTTCATTCTGATGGGAATGAAGATGCGATAGAATTTTTGAATATTGATGCAATAGACTATTGTACTTTTGGAAACTCAAAACCTTTTAGAATAAGAGTTCGAAATATTCTAAACGATAATTACACCTACATTTATGTGAAGAAGGCTGATGCATCACGTATTTATGGGTTAGAATTAGAACACATGTTCTCTCCAAATAGGATTAACTTTTTGGTATATAAAAATACATTGATAGAAGAGCATATAGCGGGAATCCCAGGGGATGTATTTATAAAAGATTTTCTTCCAGATCTAAGTGATCGGGCCAAGTCTCAAATAGCCAAAGAGTTTGTGAAGTTTAATGAGCGTTGTCAAATGCGCTTGTTAGGGGATATGCGATCTTATAATTATGTTATTATACCTATCCATGATTTTGATCATGTAGAGTATAAAATTAGAGCAATAGACTTTGATCAACAGTGCTATGAAGGCAAATTGAAAGTGTATCAACCTCAGTTTTTTAAAGAAAATTTCAGCATGGTTGATATTGTGATGAGTAGGCTACAACCCAATTCAATTGAACAGTACAAAAAAGAAGAACGTTCTATTTTGGCCAAGCGAATTCTTACTTCGAGATCACGTTACGAAACTTTGGTGGAGTGTATGTGCAAGGATAAAATATCTACAGACGAAAACTTGAAAGAGTTACGAGAACATTTGTACAATTTTACACTAGACTTAAAATTTCGTCGCAGTAAATCTATGGGTGAAGTGCTTAAGACAGCAATGGACTTTGTACGACGTAATTATGAAAATGTAAATATGAAACGTCTTTTGGAAGGATAACCTAAGGTGATAGATATCGGAGGATGTAATGTTGTTCTCTACCCTCCGACATCAAGCCTCGGACTTATTTAATCTTTTTCTTTAGAATTTCAACTTCCTTTTGAAGCTGCTCAGTCTTTTTGTTTTGTTCAATCATATACAATGTAAGCTCCTCAATTTTCAGAAGCAATTTAGCATTCATTTCTCCTAATTGAATACCATCTTTTTCTACTTCTGTAGAAGAAGGAATACTTGGTAAGTGACCTTTTTCTTTGATATGATTTTCTACTTCTTTTAAAGAAGGTAACTTGTAGATGTCTTCAAAAACATAGTCGGGCCAGCTAGCTCTTAGTGCAACTTTTACCTCTTCAGCGACTACTTTACCAGCTACTGCTAGTTTGTATCCTTTTGTGTCAGTGGTTCCGATTCCTAAATTACCATTTGCTGTCATAGTCATCATTTTAGTCGTATAACTTGTCCAAGTAAATAATGGTCTGGTTTGTATAGGGCCATTAGGTCTTCTAGCATCAAACGCTACCAGGGCATGCCCTCCATTATCATTTGCATCAGAGGTAGATCCCATAAAATAGACAGAAGATCTATTATCAGATTCGTGATGTCCTTTAATAAGTGAAATAAATTGATTAGGTGCTCCGGTAGTGTTAGCTATTTGTAAATAATCAGATGGTGCATCAGAAACTTTAAATTGTGCTAAACTTTCTGTTTGACCAGAGTTGGATTGAACCACTAATCGAGAAGTTGGGTTCGTAGTTCCTAGGCCTACATTCCCCTGGGTTCCATATGCATTAGGATCTAATATTATATGTTGTTGTGAAGAAAGCACTAAATCGGTGTTGAGGGCATTAGAATTTGATCTGGTTGCCTGAATTTCAAATCTTCCATCAGTGTCTGTTTTAAATCTAGCCAAAGAATGAGTTCCTTGAATTCTTAGTTTTGAATCTGGGCTTGAAGTACCAATTCCTACGTTACCATTATGATTAATTCTAAATCTATTTTTCCCAGCAGTAAATAAATCTATACCCCAATATCCGGAAACATAGGAATTTGCTCCCAAAAGTGGAGCGAAATTATCTTTATACTTATGAAAACCAAAACCATAATGATTGATATATTCTCCATCATATAAAAAGTCATCATTTGGTACTAACATTATTCCGGGAGAAGTATTATCTATGGTGCTGGCACTTTGTATTAATATTTTATTTGTAAAATTAACAACGCCTTCTGGGTTTAGGGAAAGGAAAACTTTATTAGAATGAAACATTCTTAAATTACCAGCATAGTTGTCGATATTCCATTGATTATATGTTGAATTACTATTTTTAAGAACTAATTCACCACCTTCCAAATTTGTGTCTTGCGGATTCGCAACTATAGCTTGAGCAATACTGCTTAATGACATCAACAGTAAGGATGTGAATAGAAATACAATTTTTTTCATTTATTTTTTATTTGGATGGATAGAGTTTTTGATAATGCCTATAGGTGAATGTCTTTAACATGATAAATGTTACCCTTTTTTTTGGGATTGCAAAAACATCAATGACATTTCAAAGTGATAAAGTTTGTAAGGTTTTAAATTTTATATGTGGGGATAAAAATTCGGTTGCAAATATAGAATATTGGATTACTTTATTTTAAAAATGTTAATAAGATTTAGGGATTTGTTGATTAGGAGGTGGGAGTGGGGTTTACAAAATGCCAATCCCAAGTAGCATTGAAAACACAATAAGTAAAACTCCAACCACAACCTGAATTGTATGTATGGTTATTTTCTTCAAAAATTTATTCCCTATATAAGCTCCAACAAAGGCCATGGTTGTTGCGGTTATTAGAATGGGATAATCAAGTTTATCTCCCATTTGCAATATATCTTTTGCATACACGCTAATTCTTGAAACATCAATAAAACAAGCAATAACTACCCCGGTGGCAATAAATGCCTCCTTGTTTAGCTTAGCCCTTATTAAAAAAGCGGTTCGTAAGGCTCCTTGGTGTCCAGAGATTCCACCAAAAAATCCACTTAATGCGCCGCCCAGAGGTAAATATTTAGTATCAATTTCTAATCTTTTCAACTTTGGAATAAGGTCAAAAAGAGAAAAGAAAACTAATAGGGCTGCAATACATATTTTTACCACAGTAATTTGATACGATTTGCCAGAGATTGTATAACTAATCAATGGGGCTATATTGGTGAGCTTTCCTAAAATATATGCTCCTAGAAATGCGAATATTATTGCTGGTAGTCCAAAACGTAGAACGGTTTTGAGGTTCGCTTTTTTTCCAATAAGTGTTAGCTTAAACAAGTTGTTAAGTAAATGTACTATCGCAGTAAGCGCAATGGCAATATCAATTGGAAAGAATAATGCAAAAACCGGCATAAGTAATGTGCCTAACCCAAAACCAGAGAAAAATGTTAACCCCGATCCTATTAAAGCTACAATACCTACCAGAATATAGTCCATAACGTACTAGCTTTTCTGCTCTTTGTTGAAATAGACTAGGTAGTAATACATTTGCTTCTCTTCATCCCATCCTTTTTCTACAAATTTCTCGGCAGATTCAGGATTTATGAAATCCATTTTAATTTGGACATTAGTATCCAGATTAATAACATTTTTAATCTTCTTACGAGCCGCAGTTACCGCATTGTTGGCAATAGGGAAGGAGGTAAGGTCCTCGATTTGATATTTTGGTGCTTTTTCTACTTTATAATTTTTGAACTCAGGAATAAGGTCTGGATTATCTATTACATCATTTAGGAACGCTGACTCTTCAAAATCATCATTTTTGGCAAAATGATTTACAGCACGGTTCATAAACATCACTTCTTCTTTTTTATCCTCTGCAGGAAGTACCACATCCTTGGCAAAATCCTGACAAAACTTCATATACTTCTTAGTATAAAAATTCTCATCTGCAAAAGCTTCTACGCCTAAGAAATTTTCTAACCAGTATTTTGCATCATACCTGTTAGAGTCTACAGATAGTACTTTGTATCCTTCTTCTTTCTTATGATTAAAGATTAGACATCCTTTGTCTAGCTTATTTAAATTAACTCCTTGCTGAATTAATAATTCGATATCAGATTCTTTTTCTTCAAACTGAAGAAAATCATGCTTTAATTCAGATTTAAAAATTCCTATTGCAGGAACTTTCTCATTATCTATAGAAACATTTTCAAGATATGTAACATATACTTCACCACTTTTGATATGCGGATGATTTGATTGCTCATAAAGTAATGACGCTATTCGCTTAGATTTCTCATGCACAGAAGAAGGATTGTCAAAAATCTCTGTAGCGATTTTATAAACGGGATTAAATTCGAAATCTACTTCATTGGCAAATTGAAAATAGTTTTCTTCCTTTTCTCTAAAAGGTTTAAAAAAATATTCTTTCAGAATAGCCGTAAGTTCATCGTTAACCTGGTAAGGTGATTCTGATAGAAATATACTTTCACCTTTGTTCTTGTTTCCAACTTTGTGAACAGAAAGTGATTCAATTTGGGTGCTATATAGGTTGATCATATTTTTTAAGTTTCATAGCTACAGCGTAGCAGGGTTACAAAGTATTTTAATTTGAGGTTTCAATAATCAATTCCAATGTTCATCAAACCCAAGGTCGTCGTATTCATCTAGACCCATAAAGCCTTCTTCTTCACCTTCATCAAAATCACCTGCGTTATCGGCTTTAAATTCTTTATCAGGTGCTTGATCTGGTAATTGTCCCTGAACAAACATTACGTTGGGATATTCCATTCCGCTTTCATACGCTGCGATTTCTGCCAATTCAATCAAAAACGTCCACATACTTAGGAAATCATAGATATAAATTAGTCTAGGAGAAGCTTCATGAACTATCTCATTAAGAGGAGTTTCATTCATTAGTCGAACAGGTTGATTACCATCACTCATGTCAAAAAGTGATATTTCTTCACCCTGACCCCATTGTTCGTCACTAATATAAAAAGATGCCATCTCTGTCCCATCGAAACCAAAGGATTGTGTAATAACATCATGAAACTCTTCTAATGTAGCATTCTGCTCAATTTCAATATCTCTAAACACATCTTCTTCTGTGTCTAGTATAATTCTGAAACGGTAAATCATTCTTAATTAATTTGGAAATGCAAAGATACTATAAATGCATTGTTATTTACTAAAACGGTGTAATGAAAAAGTCATTGCGCCAAGTAGGAAAAAAGCAACAATTTGATGCAAAACTCCTAATGTTATCGGAACTCGATATAATAGCGTTAGAACACCTAATACAAACTGAATACATACTATAATTAATATTATATTTAGTGAGTTGGCCTGGGTGTCATCTTTTTCGATTCGTTTACTTCGATACCAAATAAAAGCAATAATTCCAACTACGATATAGGCTAGATAACGGTGTATAAACTGCACGCCACTTTTACCTTCAATAAAATTCTTTATTACAGGTGATTGTTCTATATAAACAGATTCATGAATAAGCATTGAATCATTCATTAAGGGCCAATGGTTATGTAATAAACCAGCATCAAGACCTGCTACAAAGGCGCCATAAATGATTTGAAGTAAAAGTATGCCTAATCCTAATCGAATTAAGTTTCTAAATTTGGGATCTATTACTTTCTTTGTTGGATATATAAGATCTAAAGCAACCCAAAATGTATATGCAAAAGTTATAAATGCAGCGGTTAGGTGCATTGCAAGTCTATAATGACTTACATCTGGTCTGTCTACCAATCCACTTTTTACCATAAACCACCCTAGAAATCCTTGAAAACCTCCAAGAAGCATTAATATAATGGATTTTTTTATGGTGGTTTTAGTGAGTTGTTTTCTTATCAAAAAATAAATGAATGGAAGTATAAATACTACGCCAATAAAACGCCCAATTACTCTATGCAACCATTCCCAAAAGTAAATGTCCTTAAAATCTTCTAAGGTAAATTGATTATTTATTTTCTGGTATTCGGGGTATTGCTTGTATAGTTCAAAAGCATCGTTCCATTCTCCTTCGTTCATTGGAGGAATAGTCCCGGAAATCAATTTATAATTAGAAATCGATAACCCAGAATGCGTTAGTCTGGTAATACCGCCAACAACTACCATAATAAAAATTAGTAAGCATCCTGTAAGCAGCCAGTAAATTACCTTTTTATTGTCTTTTTTCATTTCATTTTGAGTTTCAAAGCAACATAGTTCCAGAGAACCAAAGCTTTAAGGTTTTAAAATCTAAAATTACTTATTTGAGCATTTAATTTTTCTAATGAAACTAGATAGCATACGTTCTAATTCTCGAGTATCCTCATGAATAGACTCGAACTTAATTTCATCTATAAACTTTAAATTTTTCGCAATTTCTAATTGTGTTTGTAATTCAAAAAGGGAGCTCATAGCAATATTTAGAAATCTTAAGTAATTATTTTTTCCTTCTCGTCCGAAGCCTTCGGCTATATTACTAGGTATTGAAACAGAAGCCCTACGTATTTGAAAAGTTAATCCATAAATCTCCTTTTTAGGGAATTCTTTAGAGTGGTTATATATATAGGTAACCAAGTTCATAGATTTTTGCCAAATTTTTAAATTTCTATATGTACTCAAGGTTTTTTTCTATAATTATTATATCTAATTTTTCACTTTGAAACTCTGCTACTTTGAAGCTTATCGAGATTCGGTTACTAATCCCAATTCTTTACCTTTTTGAAGCATAAAATTATAAGCAGCATCATGTTCATTTGGTATTTCTCCTTCTAAAATTGCTTCTTTAATTGCTTCTTTTATAATACCTATTTCACGAGAAGGTTTTATCTTGAAAGTTTTCATTATTTCTTCTCCAGTTACAGGTGGTTGAAAATTACGGATATGATCTCGCTCTTCTACTTCAACCATTTTTTGTCGTACTGTCTTAAAATTATTGTGGTATTTTTTGAATTTTTTCGGGTTTTTGGTAGTAATGTCTGCCTCACAAAGTGTCATTAATTCTTCAATATAATCACCCGCATCAAAAACCAGCCTTCGAACCGCAGAATCTGTAACATCTGTTGCAATAACAATAGGCCTAGAACTCATAAGTACCATTTTTTGTACAAACTTCATCTTCTCATTTAATGGCATTTTTAGACGTTTAAAAAGCTTGAATACCATTTTAGAACCTACAAATTCATGTCCATGAAAAGTCCATCCTACTTTTTTGCTAAATTTCTTGGTTGGTGCTTTCCCTATATCATGCAGTAAAGCTGCCCAGCGTAACCACAGGTCATCAGTATTTTCTGAGATATTATCGACAACTTCAAGAGTGTGGTAAAAATTATCTTTATGACGTTGTCCTTCAATCTCATCGATACCCTTTAGAGCAATTAATTCAGGAAGTATATAGTTTAATAACCCGGTTTTTTCAAGAAGTTTAAAACCAACAGATGGAGTTTCGCTCAGTAAAATTTTATTAAGCTCATCAACAATTCGTTCATTAGTGATGATTTTAATACGATCCTTGTTTTCAGCAATAGCTTCTAGCGATGTAGCTTCTATTTTGAAATTTAATTGAGTTGCAAACCTGATAGCTCGCATCATTCGTAATGGATCATCAGAGTAAGTAATATCTGGTTGCAATGGTGTGCGAATGATTTTTGATTTTAGATCATCTATACCGCTAAAAGGATCAAGTAAATCACCAAAATTTTCTTCAGATAGATCTAAAGCTAGAGCGTTTATTGTGAAATCTCTTCTATTTTGGTCGTCTTCTAATGTACCATTTTCTACAATTGGGTTGCGACTGTTTTCTGAATAGGATTCTTTACGTGCTCCAACAAACTCAACTTCAATTTCCTGAGTTTTCAACATGGCAGTGCCATAGGTTTTAAATACTTGAACCTTTGGGTTGCCAGATAAAAGCCTAGAAACTTCTTTAGCCAATTCAATACCACTGCCAATAGCAACAATATCAATATCTTTGGCAGTTCCCCTTTGTAGTATATAATCCCTTACGAATCCTCCAATGACGTAACAATCTAATTCTAAATTTGCCGCGGCTTTGGTAATCGTTTTAAAAATTGAGTGTTGTAAGGCTTGTTTGTAATTTTTTGCTTCCGACATGGATCAATTTACTTCCTGATAATTTTTACCGTGCTATCTCCTCCAATTTTAATAATAGAAGAAGGTTTAGCACCTTTATTTTGTAGCGGCAAATTTACAACATAGTCTACGCCTTCCAAAATGACAGTTGATATTTCTTCAAAGTTTTTTGGAGCAGGTTTGCCACTAATGTTGGCAGAAGTAGAAACGATTGGTCTTTTTAACTTTCGAATCAATCTTCCGCAAAAAGGATCTCTCACTACACGAATCCCCAACGTATTGTCATCTGCAATGATATTCTCGGCGACACGTAGCGGCCTGTCATAGATTATTGTAGTAGCTTTTGTTGCATATTTCAGGATGTCATATGCAACTTCTGGTACTTCTTCTACATATTGTTGTAACATTTTGAAATCACTAACTAGGCAAATCATAGATTTACTTTCTGCTCTTTGCTTAAGTTGGTATATTTTGTCTATGGCTCCAGGATTTGTAGCATCACAACCAATTCCCCACACAGTATCTGTGGGATAGAGAATAAGCCCTCCTCTTTTTAAAATTGTAAGTGCTTTTTCGATTTCGACTTGTTGATCTACCATAGATTGTTTTTTTATTTTTAGGATGCCTCAAAATTACTATATATTTGTCAATCTATCTGTATCATAATATATGAAGGTTTTACACGTATCTGGTGCCCGTAGTTGGGGAGGTAATGAGCAGCAGCTTTTATACCTAATTCAGGAATTAAATAATTATGGAGTTGAACAATCTCTATTTTGTTATCAAGACACACCTCTATCTAATGCTATGAAGGGTTTAAATATTAATGTTATAGCTATAACATTTGAAAAACCTTATAAGAAAAGATATAGGAAGCAACTTAAAAATGCAGTAGAGAAGTATCATTTTGACCTTATTCATTTACATACCAGTGATTCTGTTACAGGGTATGTTATAAGCGACCTTTTGGAAAAATTACATACAAAAACCGTTTTTTCTAAGAAAGGAGTGAGTAGAAATGTTAGTGTATTGAGTAAGTATAAATACAACTACAAGAACATTCACAAAATTTTATGTGTTTCTGGAGTCGTTTATGACCATTTTAAAGAAGTACTATATAAGAAAAATCATACTAAACTTTGTGTTGTTTATGATGGAGTAAAAGTTAATGATGAATTAGAAAAGCCCGATGTTGACATTAGAGCAGAGTTAGAGATACCAAATGATATTAAGATCATCGGAAATATTGCTAATCATACAAAAGCCAAAGATTTAGGTACATTAATTAAAACTATTGATGTTTTGGTTAATCAAAAGAATGTACATGATATACATGTAATTCAAATGGGTGAATTTTCAAAGAGAACTCAGGAGTTTAAGGACATGGTTTCTGACTATAAATTAGAAAAACATATATCTTTTGTTGGTTTTAGAAAAAATGCATCATTTTTCTTACCGCAGTTTGATATGTATTTAATGACATCAGAACGAGAAGGAGGGCCAACAACTGTTTTAGAAGCTCTATATAAAAAAGTACCCGTAGTATCTACTGAAGTTGGAATTGTGGGAGAGGCCATTATCGATGGAGAAAATGGATTTGTAACTTCTGTAGGGGATCATGAGTCTCTTGCCAATAAGCTTGAGATTTTACTTAATAATGAATCGTTGGGTGAATCTTTTTCTAAACTTTCCTTTCAGAAATTCATGAACTCATATACAGCAAAAAAACTTGGAGAAAATACATATAAGGTTTATAAAGAGGTTCTAGGTGTTGATTAAAGGTATTGATCCACTCCTTTTTCGATATAAGTTATTCCCTTTTCTGTTGTTTCTTTTTCGATTATCTCGTTGAGATGTATATGACTTTTATCTTGTTCGTGGTGATAAATATGGTAGGCCAAACCTTTAAATTTTAATCGTTTCCCTTTTATTCCTATATTTAGTAAACGTTGGATCATCTCGCTATCATCAATACCCCAACCGGTAAGTGTTTCATTAAAGCCATTAACTTTTAGGAAATCATCACGCCAAAAGGACATGTTGCAACCTCTTAGTTTTGATGATCTTTTGTCTTCTTTTTTGTATCTATTGGCTAAAAATGGAATCCTTAAAGTACGTCCTCTTTTTTTGATTCCTTTAGAAAAGAAATGAAATCGTGTTTGTTTTTTCTCAAAAAGGGTGGCTAAGTAATTTTCTTGGATGTTTACTCGACTTCCGTAAAGAAAAACTCCTTTATCAGCAAGAGAAAGATGGTCCTTTACAAAATCTTTATGCATAATAATATCACCGTCGATTTCTACAATATATTCATATTTTGCACTGGCTATAGCTTTATTCATGATAGCAGGCTTTTGGTTTTTATTGTCTTCGTGCCAAATATGATGTAACGGGACAGGGAAATCTTTTTGCATTTTTTTTATTAATGCACTAGTGTCTTCTCTAGAGCCATCATCTGCAATAATAACTTCATTAGGATAATGAGATTGATTTTTTATACTTAAAAGTAATAATTCTAGGGCTTCAGGCCAATTGTAGGTTGGAGTAACTAAAGAACACTTAGGATATGCTGTCATTGGAAATGATTTACTTTGCAAAGTAACGGATTTCTGTGATAATAATTTTACTTAAACGCTTTCCTTTTAAAAATCTTAAATACCTACCTTTGCTCATTATTTTTAATAATATGCCTAATCAATTTAAAATACATTCATCTTATAAGTCTTCTGAATCTAAAGTTAAAGATGCGATACTCAATTTTGAAGGCTACACAGATATTCTGGGTGCTGCAGAGCGTAATGTTATAAAGATTATAGAGATAGATGGTAGAAAACATACCATAAAATCATTTAAAGTTCCTAATCTGATTAATCAAATCGCGTATAGGTTTTTTAGAAAATCAAAGGCAGAAAGATCTTATAGGTATGCGAATAAGTTGTTAGAATTAGGAATAAAAACACCTTTTCCAGTTGCATATGATTTGTATACAACCACATTTTTATTTAAAAAAAGTTATTATGTAAGTGAGTTGCAGGAATGTGATTTAACATACCGAGAGTTAGTTCATGAGCCCGATTATCCAGATCATGAGAATATATTGAGGATGTTTACAAAGTTTACATTTGATCTTCATGAGAAAGGGGTGCTATTTCTAGATCATTCTCCAGGGAACACGTTGATTGTAAAAAATGATTTGGGATATGATTTTTATTTGGTAGACCTTAATCGAATGAAATTTGAGAACCTGGATTTGGAAACACGCATCCGTAATTTTTCAAGGTTAACACCTAAAAAAGAAATGGTAGCTGTTATGTCTAATGAATATTCCAAGTTAACAGGAGAGGATGAGTCAATGATCTTTGAAAAAATGTGGGGGCTTACTGAAGCTTTTCAAAAGAAATATCACGGTAAAATAGCCTTGAAAAGAAAAATCTTCTTCTGGAGAAAAAAATATAGAGAAGCATAGAGCTTCTTATTTTCTATTTCTACGCAGTAACCAAAGTTTTACATACCTCATGAAAACGGCATACCATTGTACATAACCAATAACTAAACCTGGTACGCCATCTCTAAATCCACTTTGCACTATATAATGTTTTATAAAGCCCCAAAAAGGTTTAATTATAAAATGGTAAGGAGTTAATTTGCCCGTTTTTTTATCGTAATCCTCAGCTTGCCAGGTGGCATATCTATTGAGCTTACTAATATATGCATCAAAAGTGGTGTAAGTATTATGATAAAATTTATTTTTTAGCATTCCTACTTTGCCTTCTGTAACAATTTCTTCATGAACATGCCTGTTGTCATATTTGCATTTGTCCCGATGAAATAAACGAATAACTTTATCATTTCGCCAACCACTGTAATGTATTCTTTCTCCCATAAAATGATTCATACGCTTTATCCAATATGCTACGTGTTCATCTTTTTCAGGATTCTTCAAAACTTCCAAAACTTCTTCTTTAAGCTCATGGGGTACTCTTTCATCGGCATCTACCAATAGTATCCATTTATGATTTGCTTGCGGGATCGCCCAATTTTTTTGAGAAGAAGGATAATCAAATACTCTTTGGATAATAAAATCTGTATACTCTTTTGCTATTTCTACTGTTCGATCAGTGCTAAAAGAATCTACTACCATTATTTCATCAGCAAAAGAAACAGATTCTATTACGTCTCTAATATTATGCTCTTCATTATAACATGGTATAATTGCAGTAACTTTTTCTCTATGTTTTATATTATTTTCTATGGTGATCAAAGTTTGAAATGCAAATTACAGGTTTTTGTGTAAAAATTCGCGTAACTGATTTGTGAATAGTTCTGGTTTAAAATTAGGATAAAGTTCTATAGATTGTTTTTTTAGTTCTTTAGAATCCTTGTTTGTAAAGAGTGCGGGTATGTAATCAGCCAAATGAACAGATATTTGTTTTTCTCCATCTTCAAACATATTCCAGTCTTTTTTAACAATCCAAGGGGAAAAAATGGTAAAAGAAGCAATATCTAATGCTTTGGCCATATTTACCGCTCCTCCTTCGTTACCTACCAAAGCATCACAATGAGAAAGAATTGCAATAAACCCACGAAGACTCTTTGCAAACACATCAAAATGAATATGTTTTTGTGTTTTGTAATTTGTCATATTAAAAATGCTACGTGCATCTTTTTCCTGATTGGGTATGTAGTTAAAGAGGATATTAGCACCAGATGTGGCAACGATCTCATCAATGACTTTAGCCATATATTCAAGTGGTAGTGTTTTTCTCATTTCACTTCCCAAAACACTAATCATTACCAAGGGTTTTTGTGAATCAATCCCATTTGATTGTAAAAATTCCTTGGCTTTTTCTTTTTCTTCTTCGGTAAGAAATATTTTTGGCTTTATGATTTCAGTGGCAATTCTATTTTCAGGAAGAACCAACCGCAGCCTGTTTTCTATTGCTATACTCGCATTTGTAATTGGTTCCGATACTCTATGAATAGTCTTTGTGTAAAAGAACTGTGTATACCATTTGTAGAATGATACTTTTTCTGAAGCCCCAGAAAATAAAGTAATAAGATTGCTTTCTAATTTTCCATAGGCATCTATAACAAGATCGTACTTAGTTTTCTTTATTTGCCTTAAGAAATGATAAAAAGCAATCTTATTATCTCGAAAAACATTTTTAAATTCTACAAGGTTATCAAAGAAGGGGTTTTCGATCACCACAGGTCTGGTATTAGAATTTATTAAATAATCAATAGTGGCATTAGGATACTCCTTGCGTAAAGCTTCACAAATAATTGTACTTGTAAGCACATCACCTATCATTTTTTGTTGAATGACTAAAATCTTCATGAACTATCAATTAAAATAATTGAGCTTGTCTTATTTTTTAGACAAGCTCTAATCTATATATCAATTACCAAATTAAACAGCAACATCATATTCGCGAAGCGCATCATTCAAAGAGGTTTTTTTGTCTGTACTTTCTTTACGTTTTCCAATAATTAGCGCACATGGAACATTGTATTCTCCAGCAGCAAATTTTTTGGTATAACTTCCAGGAATTACAACAGAACCCGTAGGAACAACACCTTTTCTTTCTACAGGAGTATCGCCAGTTACATCTATGATTTTCGTAGAGCCAGTTAATACTACATTTGCTCCAAGCACCGCCTCTTTTTCTACTCGAACTCCTTCAACAACAATGCAACGAGAACCTATAAAAGCATTATCTTCAATAATTACTGGTGCCGCTTGTAAAGGCTCTAATACTCCGCCAATACCTACACCTCCACTAAGATGAACATTTTTTCCAATCTGGGCGCAACTTCCTACTGTAGCCCAAGTGTCTACCATAGTACCCTTATCTACATAAGCACCAATATTTACATAACTAGGCATCAAAATTGTACCAGGAGAAATATAAGCCCCATGACGAGCAACGGCATTAGGAACTACTCGGATTCCTTTGGCTTCATATCCTCTTTTTAAAGGAATTTTATCATGGTATTCAAAAATACCTGCTTCCAGGGTTTCCATTTTTTGAATAGGAAAATATAATACAACTCCTTTTTTTACCCACTCATTCACTTGCCAGCCATTATCAGTTGGTTCTGCCACTCTTAATTCACCGGTATCTAGTAAATTAACTATTTCTCTTATAGCATTTTGGGTATTTGATTCTTTTAAAAGCTCTCGGTTATCCCAAGCTTTTTCTATGGTTTCTTTTAGTTGGTTCATTGACTTAAAAAATTTTGGTAAAGATAATAGCTTAGTTGGAAAAAAGTACGGATAAGCCATATTTTAGGAAACCATTAATAAATAGAATGTTTATTTGTCATAATATCATATTTTTGCACAAAAATGTAAATGGCAAGAATTTTGGCAATAGATTATGGAGGGAAGCGATGTGGTATTGCGATTACTGATGAATCACAAATCATCGCTTCTGGATTAACAACAGTAGATACAAAACAACTATTGTCTTGGCTAAAAGATTATGTGTCAAAAGAAGAGGTTGAGCTCTTTATCGTGGGAGAACCTAAAAGGTTGCATGGAGAGGCGTCGGAAAGTGAAAAGTTAATTAAACCTTTTTTAGAGCAATTAAATAAAGAACTTCCGGATATTCCAATAAAGAGAATTGATGAACGTTTTACATCCAAAATTGCATTTGATACAATGATCGCCAGCGGAATTTCTAAAAAGAAAAGAAGAGATAAGGCATTAGTTGATCAAATTAGTGCCACAATTATATTGCAAGATTATTTATATAATCGTTAAATAATAGAAATTAGAATAACAGAATATGATTTTACCTATTGTAGCATACGGAGATCCAGTATTGAAGAAAAAAGGGAAGGATATAAATAAGGATTATCCTAAACTTGAAGAATTGCTTGAGAACATGTTTGAAACTATGTATGCAGCTCATGGAGTAGGGTTGGCGGCTCCACAAATAGGCCTTCCTATTCGTTTGTTTTTGGTCGATACAGAGCCTTTTTCTGAGGATGATGGGTTGCCCAAAGATGAAGCGAATCAACTTAAAGATTTTAAAAAGGTATTTATTAATGCAAAGATTTTAGAAGAAACGGGTGAAGAGTGGGCCTTTACAGAGGGGTGTTTAAGTATTCCGGATATTCGCGAAGATGTATTCCGTAATGAGACTATCAAGATTAATTATTTTGATGAAAACTTTGTAGAGCATACAGAGGTATACAGTGGGTTGGTGGCTAGAGTGATTCAACATGAATATGATCACATTGAAGGTGTTTTATTTACTGATAAACTATCGACACTTAAAAAACGTTTAATTAAAGGAAAACTTACCAATATTTCTAAAGGAAAAGTTAATGCAGATTACCGTATGCGTTTTCCATTAGCAAAAAAAGGAAGATAATTAAATTTTTATTTGGATCAATGTTTGATTTTTTAAAACGAACTACAGATATTTGCCAACTTTGAAAAGAAGATATATGGGCTTAGACAAAATACTAGCGATTTCGGGGAAACCTGGTTTATATGAGTTAAAAACACAAACAAGAAGTGGGTTTTTAGCAGAATCCTTATTAGATGGAAAGAGACTATCTGTAAGTATAAGACATAATGTAAGTATACTTAGCGAAATTGCAATTTATACCTTTACAGAAGAAGTGCCTTTACGTGAGATTTTTAAAAAAATACAGGATAAGGAAAATGGAGAACAAGCAATTAGTCATAAGGAATCTAAAAATAAGCTAGAGTCTTATTTTAGTGAAGTTCTGCCCGATTATGATGAGGATAGGGTATATGTCAGTGATATGAAAAAAGTAATCCAATGGTATAACATCCTACAATCTAAAGGTATGACTGATTTTTCTGAAACAGAAAAAGAAGCTTCTTCAGAAGAAGAATAGTACATATATATATTATAATAATTAATCCCGTCTTTAGACGGGGTTTTTGTTTTTATAAATGTGGTGTGTTCAATGTTAGTTTTTTAACTTATTAGGGAAATATAAATAAGTTACATAAACATTGATTGATTTTCAATGTATGATTTCATGACTTCTTTGTATTTTTGCGCAAAATTTAAATATAATCTTTCTAATATTTAGTTTACATGGCTAATACCAAATATGTTTTTGTAACCGGAGGCGTATCTTCCTCTTTAGGAAAAGGAATAATAGCAGCTTCTCTTGCTAAATTATTACAAGCAAGAGGGTATAGAGTTACAATTCAGAAACTAGATCCATATATTAATGTTGATCCAGGGACCTTAAACCCATATGAACATGGTGAATGTTATGTAACAGATGATGGTGCAGAAACTGATCTTGATCTTGGCCATTATGAGCGATTTTTGAATACACCAACTTCTCAGGCGAATAATGTTACAACTGGTAGAATTTACCAAAGCGTTATCGAAAAAGAGCGCCGAGGAGAATTCCTAGGTAAAACAGTTCAGGTAGTTCCTCATATTACAAATGAGATAAAAGAAAGAATTCAGATTTTAGGAAAAAGCGGAAATTATGATATCGTAATTACAGAAATTGGAGGTACTGTAGGTGATATAGAATCCTTGCCATATATAGAAGCTGTACGACAACTGAAATGGGAATTAGGCGATAATAATGCACTTGTTATTCACTTAACATTGATTCCTTACCTTTCTGCAGCAGGAGAATTAAAGACAAAACCTACTCAGCATAGTGTAAAGACACTAATGGAAAGTGGTATTAAAGCGGATATTTTGGTTTGTAGAACCGAACATAAATTATCTGATGATTTACGTCGAAAATTAGCCTTGTTTTGTAATGTAAAACAAGAAGCGGTAATTGAGTCTATTGATGCGTCTACGATTTATGATGTACCTAACTTGATGCTCGAAGAAGGATTAGATACAGTAGTTCTAACACAATTAGTGTTAAGAGATGACAATACTCCCGATTTAGAAAATTGGAATAATTTCTTAAAGAGACATAAAAATCCAAAATACGAAATTACGGTCGGACTTATCGGAAAGTATGTAGAATTACAAGATTCTTATAAATCTATTCTAGAGGCATTTATCCATGCTGGAGCAGAAAACGAGGTCAAAGTCAATGTAGTAAGTATACATTCTGAATTTATTGACGATGAAACTATTGAAAAAAAGATAGCACATCTTGATGGAATATTGGTTGCACCAGGATTTGGTGAGCGTGGAATCGAAGGTAAGATAAAAGCCGTTCGGTTTGCAAGAGAAAATAAGTTACCATTTTTTGGGATTTGTTTAGGAATGCAAATGGCAGTAATAGAATATTCTCGTAATGTTTTAGGATTAAAGGGAGCTTGTTCTGTTGAGGTAGATGAAAATACCTTGGATCCGGTTATTGATATTATGGAAGAGCAAAAAAGTATTACAGATATGGGGGGTACCATGCGATTAGGTGCCTGGGATTGTGAATTGATAGGAGAAAGTAAAGTATTTGAAGCATATGGTGAATCTTTAATATCAGAACGTCATCGTCATCGTTATGAATACAATAATAAATATAAAGACCAATTAGAAGCTGCTGGGCTTAGAACAACAGGGATTAATCCCAAAACCGGTTTAGTAGAAATTATTGAAATTCCTGATCATCCTTGGTTTGTTGGAGTGCAATATCATCCAGAATATAAGAGTACTGTGGCTAACCCCCATCCGCTATTCATTGCTTTTGTGAAAGCCGCCGTAGCATACTCAAAAAGAAGTAAAAGTGCCAAAGTGTCACAAGGGTAGTGATTGGCGAGATAATTGACAACAAAAAATAGTAATATATAATCT
Organism: uncultured Aquimarina sp.; assembly: GCA_947496355.1. Classification (GTDB taxonomy): domain Bacteria; phylum Bacteroidota; class Bacteroidia; order Flavobacteriales; family Flavobacteriaceae; genus Aquimarina. The sequence goes on along the minus strand of CANMCO010000013.1, from coordinate 43,551 downwards.
TAAAAGCCTTTCTGAGCCATCAGATAAAGGCTTTTTATACATAATTAAATGGAAGAAAAAAAGTTTGACCTTAATTCGATAATTGGATTTGCACTTATTTTTGGGATAGTGGCTTTTATGTTTTACCAAAATCAACCTACACCAGAGGAGATTGAAGCAAAGAAAGCTGAACAAGAACAGGTAGAAGCCAGTAAGAAAACAGATACCACTACTAAAACTACAGATTTTGTAACACAAAGTGAGGCGATTGTAGTCAACCCTCAAGATTCTGTAGCATTAGCAGGTGCAAAATCTCAATTAGGTGCCTTTGCGTATTCTGCAAGCTTGCCTTCTGCAAAAGACGAATTCACAAAAATAGAGAATGAACTGCTTAGCTTAAAGGTTAACAACAGAGGAGGATATATATCTGAGGCTTTGTTAAAAACCTTCAAAACATATGATTCTGTTCCTGTATATCTTATAAAAGACGGAAAAAATGCTTCTTTCAACCTGAATTTTGGAACTACAGATAATAGAATTTTAAATACTAAAGACCTGTTTTTTGAGCCTACAATAACTAAAAATGGTGACAATACGATCCTATCGATGAAGCTTAAGGTATCTGAGTCAAAATTTTTAGAGTATAGATATGAGCTTAAACCAAATGATTACATGGTAGATTTTACTATTCGATCACAAGGATTACAGCAAGTGATCAATAGTAGCCAAACTATAAATTTAGATTGGAAACTTCAGAGCATACGCCATGCTAAAAGTGCTTCATATGAAAATAGATATACAGAAGTTGTATATGAGTATGATGGAGATAAAGATGATTACTTAGGACAGGGTGAGTTTGCGGATGACGAAGAAGAAGATGTAAGCTGGGTTGCATTTAAACAACACTTTTTTACTTCAGTGCTTTTAACAGATAAACCTTTCAAAAAAGCTTCTTTTACTTCTAAAAATGTTGCTAATTCTAGTGATTTGGATGATAAAGACATCAAGGTGACCAAAGAGTTTTCTGCAACGATGCCTTTAGATTTAGAAGCAGGGGAACTTAACTATGCAATGGATTGGTATTATGGTCCTACAGATTATAGAATTTTAGATGACTATAAACGTAATCTTGATGAAATCGTACCACTAGGGTGGGGTATTTTTGGGATAATAAATAAGTATTTATTTATTCCATTTTTTACTTTTTTAAGCGGCTTTCTTCCTTACGGAATCGCAATCGTTGTAATGACAATAATTGTGCGAATCATATTATCACCAGTTACTTATAAATCATACTTATCTCAGGCAAAAATGAAAGTTTTACGTCCAGAGATTACAGAGATTAATGAAAAACACAAGGATAATGCAATGAAGAAACAGCAAGAAACCATGGCATTGTATGGTAAAGCTGGCGTTAATCCCATGAGTGGTTGTTTACCAGCCTTAATGCAAATCCCAGTGTTTTATGCATTATTCAATTTCTTTCCAAGTGCGTTTCAATTGCGACAAAAAAGCTTTTTATGGGCAGATGATTTATCAAGTTATGATAATATAGCACAGTTACCATTTGAAATTCCTTTTTATGGAGATCACGTTAGTTTGTTTCCAATATTAGCATCTGTGGCCATTTTTATATACATGACGATGACTACAGGGCAAACAATGCAAACACAACAACCAGGAATGCCAAATATGAAGTTTATCATGTATTTGTCACCATTAATGATGTTGTTTTTCTTTAATAATTATGCTAGTGGATTATCATTGTATTATTTTATTTCTAACTTGATTACTATAGGAATTATGTTAGTCATCAAAAATGTAATAATTGATGAGGATAAAATTCATGCTAAAATTCAAGAGAATAAAAAGAAACCTAAGAAACAGGGTAAGTTCCAAAAGAAAATGAAAGAACTGATGGAGCAAGCAGAAGAACAAAAAAAGCAACAACACAAAACGAAAAAGAAATAGTTTTATAAAATATAGGTTATGAAAAGCCCCATTTTGGGGCTTTTTTGTATTTTGAATTTAGTTTCGTTATTTTGAGATTTTAAAAATTGGTATACTTTTTGGAAATAACATTCGTTGAAATAATGTCCCAAATACTATAATTATGCGAAGTACATTTTTATTTTGTGTTTTCACCTTTACATGTCTCTCGATTTTCGGGCAAGAGTATAATAATTATGACTCCGAAGGAAAACGCCATGGAAAATGGCGAAAGCGATTTGATAATAGCGATCAAATCCGCTACGAGGGTACTTTTGATCACGGAAAAGAAATAGGAGAATTTAAGTTCTACAGACCAAGTAGTGGTAAAAACCCAATGGCAGTAAAAATATTCTCTAAAACCAGTGATACTATTGTGGCTAAATATCTTTCTAAAAAAGGAAAGGTAATAAGTCAAGGTAAGATGCTTGCAAAAGATAGAGTTGGTTTATGGACCTACTATCATAATGATTCTGATAAAGTGATGATGACAGAACAGTATGTCTTGGGAAAACTGAACGGAGAGCAACTAACATATTTTGATAATGGTCAGTTAACCGAAAAAACCTTATATGAAGAAGGCAAAAGAGAAGGCAAAAGAATTATATATTCTGAAGATGGTACAGTGCTGAAAGAGTTTAACTATGAAAATGACCAATTACATGGTATTACAAAGTATTACGATACCAAAGGTGTATTAATAATCGAAGGGAATTATAAAAGAGATCGTAAAGATGGTACCTGGAACTATTATGAAAATGGTAAACTTAAAGAACAAAAAATATTTCCAGTTCAAAAAAGAGGCTTCTAATATTGATTTATAATATACAATCATAGATAAAACTATATAGCAACGCACTGTCGTTGCTTTTTTTATTTATTACTTTTGCAGAAAGAATTTGAAGACGAAACTTGAGTAAGAGTTTATTAATAGAAAGTGTTTTTAATGAAGAGAGTAATCGTAGGATTATCAGGAGGAGTTGATTCTAGTGTTGCAGCATATTTGCTAAAGGAGAAAGGGTATGAAGTTATTGGTTTATTCATGAAGAATTGGCATGATGATTCTGTCACTATTTCTGATGAATGCCCTTGGCTTGATGATAGTAATGATGCATTGTTGGTGGCAGAAAAACTAGGAATTCCATTTCAAACTGTTGATCTAAGTGAGGAATATAAAGAGCGTATCGTGGACTATATGTTTAACGAGTACGAAAAAGGCCGTACCCCTAATCCAGATGTGCTGTGTAATCGTGAAATCAAGTTTGATGTATTTCTAAAGATAGCCCTTTCTCTTGGTGCTGATTATGTGGCTACCGGACATTATTGTAGAAAGGAAACCATTACAAAAGATGGTAAAGAAATACATCGATTATTAGCCGGAAAAGATCCTAATAAGGATCAATCATATTTCTTATGTCAGTTATCCCAGGAGCAATTGGCAAAAACGCTTTTTCCTGTGGGAGAATTATTAAAACCAGAGGTTCGAGATATTGCAGCGGCACAAGATCTTGTAACTGCTGATAAAAAGGATTCTCAAGGATTGTGTTTTATTGGTAAAGTTCGTTTGCCAGATTTTCTTCAACAAAAATTACAACCAAAAGAAGGTAATATAATAGAAATACCTTCTTCTGAGGAGAAATATGTACGTAAAACTCCAGAGTTTACTTCATATAGAGAAAAGCTTGAATTTCTTTCGTCTAAATATAGATATGATGTTGGTGAAGGAAAAATAGTTGGAAAACACCAGGGAGCACATTTCTATACAAAAGGACAACGTAAGGGATTGGCAGTAGGGGGTACTCCAGAGCCTTTATTTGTTATTGAAACAGATGTAGAAACAAATACAATTTATACAGGACAAGGTAAAAACCATCCTGGTTTATATAGAAAAGCATTATTTATTTCTAATAAAGAATTGCATTGGGTTAGAGAAGATTTAAAACTTGAAGTTGATGAAGAACTTGAGGTGAAAGCTAGAATACGATATAGGCAGCCACTAGATAAAGCTACCTTATATATGGTAGATTCTGGTTTGTATGTCGTTTTCGAAAATAATCAAAGTGCAATTACAGAAGGACAGTTCGTGGCTTGGTATATTGATGATGAATTGGTTGGGTCTGGTGTAATTTCGTAACTTGTAAGTGATAATATATTTTAATTCTGATAGACCCCAAAGGTTTTTAAAATCTTTGGGGTCTTCAAACAAAAAATGATGAATAAAATTAAAGAGTTATTTAGTATTCAATACCCTATAATCCAAGGCGGAATGATATGGGCAAGTGGATGGAGATTGGCAAGTGCTGTTAGTAATGCTGGGGGATTAGGGCTTATTGGATCTGGATCAATGTATCCAGATGTTCTTAGAGAGCATATTCAAAAGTGTAAAGCGGCTACAGATAAACCATTTGGTGTAAATATTCCGATGTTATATCCTAATCTTGAAGAAATCATCGAGATTATTATTGAAGAAGGCATTAAAATTGTGTTTACTTCTGCAGGGAATCCTAAAACATACACGAAATACCTTAAAGACCAGGGAATTACCGTAGTACATGTAGTTAGTAGTCTTAAATTTGCTTTAAAAGCCCAGGAAGCGGGAGTCGATGCAGTAGTGGCTGAAGGTTTTGAAGCAGGAGGGCATAATGGTAGAGACGAAACAACTACACTTGCTTTGATCCCCATGGTAAAAGAAAAGATTGATATTCCTCTAATCGCAGCCGGTGGTATTGCTACAGGCGAGGCTATGTATGCTATTATGGCTATGGGAGCAGATGGTGTACAAGTAGGAAGTCGTTTTGTTGCAAGTAATGAAGCTTCTTCTCATATTAATTTTAAGCAGATGGTGGTGGATGCTAAAGAAGGGGATACTCACCTTACACTAAAAGAGTTAGCTCCCGTTAGAATGCTTAAGAATAAGTTTTATCAAGATGTAGCAACGTTATATGCCAAAGGACCTTCTGTTGAGGAATTAAAAACATTATTAGGGCGTGCAAGGGCAAAACGAGGAATGTTTGAAGGCGACCTTGAAGAAGGAGAGCTAGAAATTGGGCAGGTATCTGGTTTGATTCACGACATTAAACCTGCAGCCGTTATCATTGAGAATATGATAAGCGAATTCAATGTAACAAAAATGAGAATGGAACAAGTTTCGATATAAATCAAAATATGAATTCTAGAAAAGACCAGCTTAAAGCTTTTGACAGATTGTTAACTATTATGGATGAGCTTCGTGAGCAATGTCCCTGGGATAAAAAACAAACATTACAATCATTAAGGCATCTTACTATAGAAGAGACTTATGAATTAGGAGACGCTATTCTTGATAATGATCTTAATGAGGTAAAAAAAGAACTTGGTGATTTACTTTTGCATATCGTTTTTTATGCAAGGATTGGTAGTGAAACCAAGGATTTTGATATCGCAGATGTTACCAATGAGATCTGTGAGAAACTAATCAACAGACATCCACATATTTATGGAGATGTAGAAATAGCTGATGAAGAAGATGTTAAACGTAATTGGGAAAACCTAAAACTTAAAGAAGGTAAAAAAAGTGTTTTAGAAGGGGTGCCTAAATCATTACCTGCACTTGTGAAAGCAAGTAGAATTCAAGATAAGGTAGCCGGAGTAGGGTTTGATTGGGAAGAACCACAGCAAGTTTTTGAAAAACTTAAAGAAGAGCTTGAGGAGTTGCAACATGAGGTTAACGTACAAGATCAAGAAAAAATAGAAGCAGAATTCGGAGACGTACTCTTTTCTATGATTAATTATGCTCGTTTTCTCAATGTAAATCCAGAAGATTCCCTTGAGCGTACAAATAAGAAATTCATAAAACGATTTCAGTATCTGGAAGAAAAAGCCAAAGAAAACAGTAAGAGTATAAAGGATATGACTTTGGCAGAGATGGATGTTTTCTGGGAAGAGGCTAAAAAATTGTGAATCTTAATCAAGATCATTAACTAACATACTTATCCTTTATTTTGTTTTAGAGACATTGATATTTATTCAATTATATGGCATTCTAGTATTCATGATCGGCTTTTTTTAACATTTTTTAAAGAAAAGTAATGTTTATCTGCACCACATGTAAGGTTTATCTGTAGTGTTTTTTGTTTTTTTTAACTCTCGTTTAACCCCCGAATTTACTGAATTTATAGGTAAAGTATTATCGGGGAATCCCTATGTGGTTGGTTTTTTCGAAAAACAAGTTGTAAATTAGGAAGTATAATTATTAATTAAATAATTATGTGGCTAACTCCAAAAAACATTACATCAACAGGTATATTGTATACACTTGTTTTTATTTTTTCTTTAAATGCATATTGCCTAGATAAAGAAATAAATAATACGAGTGAGAATGTTGATGCATATAATTTTTTGTCTTCTGCAAAAGATCATAATAACAGTAGAACTTATGATCTGGCGATTAGTGCATATCTGCAATCATTAAAACAGAAGGGTGTTGATTCTGTCTATGTGTTTAGAGAGTTAGCATTTTCTTATGCAAAATCTAACGAACCTAAACTAGCTTGTGAGTATATAGAGAAATATATTATGGCTAGTCTAGATATTGATTTTGTACAGCACAGTTATTTTGATCAAATCAGTGCTTCAGAACCATATCAGATGTTGGCAGATAAGTACCTTAAAAAAGTAGGGTGGTGGTCTATATTTTGTATTTACATTGGTTTTATAGGTGTATTTATATCTGTGGTTTTGAATTTGAGAAAGCGGTCAGATAAAGTTGCCAATCTCCTCATGAGTACTTTTGTTTTGGTTCACTCATTTTTTATGATACATATGGGAATATACCTTATGAATTATGATTATTATCTTCCTCATACATTTTATATGTCGATTTCGTTTTCATTTGTTTATGGTCCATTAATTTATTTTTACTTCAAAAGAGTAACGCTACGTTATAAATTCAAAAAAATAGATGTGTGGCATTTACTACCGACTTTGTTTCTTTTGGTTTTATTGTTACCTATTTATTTTCTTCCAGCCGAAGAGAAATTAAGAATTAAAATATATAATATAAGACCATATTTTGTTTTAATTACCATCTCAAAGCTTGCTTCTCTCTTGATTTATGGCGTATTGGTTATTAGAATCTATCTAAAGTCTACTAGAAATAGAAATGATATAGTAAAAGTAGTGCACAACTGGCAACGAAACATGGTTATTTTTTGTTCTGCATATATTGTGTCATATGCCGTATTTGCTGTTTTAGTAATACAGCACATTGTTAGCGGTTTTCTATTCTACATGCAGATTACATCTATGGCTTTACTCGTTTTATATGTGGGTTATACTGCTTTTGTTAGACCAGGTATTTTTGGTAACCTTAAATTATTGCAATCAGATCAGGATAGACTTAATAAATATGAAAAATCCGGTTTGACAGAAAGTTTATCTTTAGAATTAAAAGAGAAATTATTGTATTTACTAGATAACGAAAAGATATATAAGCAAAACGATATTAACCTTCATAGAATTTCTGAGCTTCTCGATACTACAAGACATAATGCTTCTCAAATTATAAATGAACATTTTGATCTAAATTTTTTCGAATTGATTAACACGTATAGAATCGAAGAAGCTATGAAAATATTAAAAAGTGAAGATCAAAGGTATCTTAATATTATAGATGTGGCTTATGAAGTTGGTTTCAATAACAAAGTAACTTTTAACAAGTCTTTCAAAAAATATAACCAAATTACTCCATCAGAATATGTGAAATCCTTAGTAGCATAATTTTTTAGTCCTTTTTGAATTTGTTCAGACTCCATAAAAGGATTGGTCTCCCTATTTAACATTACGTAAAACGTTTCGAAATGCTTGGTAAAAACTCGACTCATATTATTTTTAACAAGAATTCAGGGTATTAAATCATAATTGATTTAAGCTTCTTAACACGTGTTTAAAACAATCTTTCGAGTACGTGGAGTTGTTTTGTATATCTCAAGTTATCTTCCTTCTATGCGCTAGTATGAACATCTTATTATACTAGTTTTTCGGTGAATTATAGCCTTGTAAGTAAACTAGTAAACCTTCTTCGGTACTAGGTAAATCTTGATAAGGATTACCTAACTCATGGTTCACTCTTTTTTTCTTTACCAATGTAATCATACAAAGGATAGGTGAGTGTAATTACATTTTCCATGTAAACTTTGTTCAAGTTTTGTGAAAGTAAGATTGAGTTAGCCATCATGATATTCTTGCCATCCTTTTGTGATTACATAAATAGAAGTCTAATTTATGAAAACTTAAATCTATGAGAGTATATTATCACAAACTGCTCGTACTTGTCTTTTTTGTAACAAGTGTGGCATTTTCTCAACAAAAAATAATCTCGGGATCGGTAACAGATAATAACGGAGTACCCTTACCAGGTGTTAATATTATTGTCAAAAACACAACAACCGGTACGCAATCCGATTTTGATGGCAACTATACTGTAACGGCAAATCGGGGAGCGGTTCTTGTTTATAGTTATGTTGGTTTTTCGACCCAGGAAATAGTAATTGGAGATATTGATCAAATTAATGTGTTATTACAACAGGATGCGGCACAGTTAGAAGAAGTTGTTGTAACTGCTTTTGGTATCCAAAGAAATGCCAAAAAACTAGGATATGCAGTTAGTACGATCAAACCAGATGAGGTTCTGGAGAATTCAGAACCAGATTTGATACGATCATTGGCGGGTAAGGTACCTGGTGTAAATGTTAATCTTTCTACAGGTGTTGCAGGAGCTTCTAACCAAATCAATATACGTGGTGTCACAACATTAGGAGGAGCAAGTCAACCACTTATTATTGTGGATGGTATTGCATACGACAATTCACAAGTATCAACTTCTAATCAAACAACTGGTGGCGGTGGTTATGAATCAGGGTTATCTTCATTAGATCCTAACAACATTGCTTCTATAACTGTTCTAAAAAGTACAGCTGCAGCAGCACTATACGGTTCTAGAGCTACTGGTGGGGTAATTGTTGTTACGACAAAAACAGGCGCTACTGGTGGATCAACCAATAACAAGTTAGCAGTTAATTTTTCCTCAGGTACTTATTTTGAAAACATAGCAAATTTACCAGAGTATCAAAATACCTATGGAAACGGAGTGAATTTTAGTTATTTAAATGCAAATGGTTCATGGGGTCCACGATTTGATTCTTTGGAAACTATACCAACATGGCCTAATCTTCTGGCAGCATTTCCTGAAATTGGCCCAACAGTTCCTTATGAAGCGCAACCAGACAATGTTGAAAATTTGTTTAAAACAGGTACTGTTTTAGATAACTCTGTCAATCTTGCCTATAATGGTGAGGATGGAAACTTTAATGTAACGATTTCTGATTTGGCTCAAGAAGGATATATTCCATTCAATACATATGATAGAACAGCTATCGCTGCCGGAGGTAATTTTAAACTTGCTAATGGCCTTAGGGTAGGATCTTCTGTAAATTATTCAGAAACATCACAAGTAGGAGGTTTTTTTGGTAATAATCAGTTTGCAGGATCCGCTTCATCATTTGCCAGAACCTTATGGTTAGGTAGAACGTGGGATACTTCACTTCCTTTTGAAAATCCTGTTACAGGGGCTTCAGTTACACCTAATAATGGATGGGATCATCCTCTATGGTCATGGAAAAACGATCAAATTATAACAGATACTAATAGAATTGTTGCTAACTTGAATTTAGGTTTTGATTTTAATGACAATATTTCTGTAAACTACAGAGTTGGATTTAACAGATATAATCTGGCAAGAAAACAAATTCGAAACATTGGATCTCGTGCTGCTAATGGGCAAGGATCGGTAACTACAGATGATTTTATTAATGAAGATCTGGAATCTACATTGTTATTTAATTTTGATTATCAATTAAGTGAAGATTTCAGTCTAACGGCTATTTTAGGAAATAATGTATTACAAAATACGGGATCACGTAGTTTTGTTCGGGGTACTGTTTTTAAAGTGCCAGGGATATTTACGGTAGCCAATAATATTAATATTTCCAAGTCTATAAACAATGTTTTCCCTGATTTTACTTCAAGATCTAGAAATGTTGGTGTTTTTGCAGATATAAGTTTATCATTTAGAAATTATTTGTTTTTAAATGCAACCGGAAGAAATGATTGGAGTTCTACATTACCAAAAGACAATCAATCGTATTTTTATCCTTCTGCCAGTGTTTCTCTTGTCGTAACAGATGCTTTGAACTTAAATAGCGATATTTTAACCTTTGCAAAACTTAGAGCAGGATATGCTTCTGTTGGTAACGATGCGCCGGCAGAATTTTTAAATAGAACTTTTGCTTCTGTTAATGCTTTTAATAGTGTACCGGTCGTAGCAAATAGTCCCTCATTACCCGATGGAGAAATTACTCCAGAGTTTACTGATGAAATTGAATTTGGTGCAGATTTAGAATTTTTTAAGCAACGAGCTATTATTGATTTTAGTTGGTATAAAAAAACTACAACAGACCTAATTTCACCTGTGAGTGTTCCATCCTCTAGTGGTTTTACAACATTTAATACTAATATTGGTGAAATGGAAAATACAGGGATCGAGCTTGGTTTGACCTTAATTCCTATCAGAACGGATAACTTCAAATGGGAGTCTTTTACAACTTTTACAAGAAATGTAAATGAAGTTACTGAGTTAGTAGATGGTTTAGAAAGAATTCAATTAGATCCAAATCAAGTGGCGCACGCGATAGTAGGAGAACCATTTGGGGTGTTTTTTGGGTCACGTTTTGCCCGAGATGACCAAGGCAATTTTCTTATTAATCAATCTGGAGGTGGTATTGTTCAAGATTTAGAGAATGGTGTTGTAGGAGACCCAAATCCTGATTTCAGAATGGGGTTTATAAATACATTCACATATAAAAATTTGAGTTTTAGAGCTCAAATCGATTGGAAAGAAGGTGGTGATATACAATCTAACAGTATTAATACTTTATTAGGAAGAGGAGTTACAAGGGATACCGAAGATAGAGAACGTACCTTTATAATTCCTGGATTCTATGGGGATAATCAGGGTAATCCTATTCTGGATGCCAATGGAAATCAGATTCCAAATACCACACAAATTGATACCAATGAACTATATTTTTCTCCCGCAGGAGGAAACACATTTGGTATTAATACGGTAGCCGAGGGATCTGTATACGATGGAACTGTTTATCGATTAAGAGAAGTGAGTCTTACCTATGATGTGCCTTCTAAATTATTAAAAACGACACCATTTGGAAGAATCAGTTTAAGTGTATTAGGTAATAACCTGTGGTACTTCGCTCCAAATGTCCCTAAGTACACCAATTTTGATCCAGAAGTAACTAGTTTCGGTTCCTCAAGGGTTCAGGGAATTGAGGTGTCAGCGGCTCCAACGGCAAAACGATATGGCTTCAAGCTTAATTTATCTTTCTAAAAAAATAAATATGAAAAATATAATAAAAAATACATTTCATAAATCTAAATTTTTATTAGCATGCTCTATCTTGTTTTTGGCATTGAGCTGTAGTGAATATTTAGATGTAGATACCGATACCGATAATCCAACGGTAGCACCAATAAATCAATTATTAACTGGTATTGAAGTAAATATTGGGCAGGTAGCAGACTTTCAATTCTTTAGTGGAGATATACTTCAGGTATATACCCATCAGTTTACTGCTAGAGAGGAGCAAGATCAATATGGTACAAAAGCAGATAATATATTGATAAATAATGATTGGAATAATGTTTACCTGGGACTTACAGATCTAGAGACACTAATTTCGCAAGCCAATGAAACAGGAGATTTGGTCTATGTGGGTACAGCACAGATTCTGAAAGCATATCTAATGTCTGTAGCAGTCGACCTTTGGGGAGATGTACCATTTTCTGAGGCTACAGGATTAGAACAAGGTACAGTTAGTCCAGTTTTTGATAATCAAGAAGAGATTTACCAAAGTGTACTGGATTTGATAGATACCGGGAAAGCTAATGTTCAAACTGGGCAAGGTGTACTACCATCTACAGATGATTTATTTTACGGTGGTTCAAGTACACAGTGGGTAAAGTTTGCCAATACGTTAAAATTAAAATTATATAATCAAATTCGATTATCTACATTGTTTAATTCCACAGACTTTAATGCATTGTTAGCCGATGACAATTTTATGTCCTCTAATTCAGATGATTTCCAATTTAATCATACTGCTAACCTAGCGCCTGCAGATGAGCGTAACAGATTATTTGTAGATGCATATGGAGGTGCACAAGTAACAAAATATGCTAGTCCTTGGTTCTATGAGATTCTAATAGGAGTGAACCCTAATATTCATAACGGTAATCCAGATCCAAGATTACCATACTATTTTGTTAATCAGTTAACTCCTGGTCAGTTTCCTCAAGATCAAGGTGATGCAGTTACCGGAGATCCTAATGCTGATTATTGGGATTCTTCTACTGGATTTTTTAGTATCCGTTTTGGTAGTATTGGCCCAGATAGAGATGGTGCGGTTCAAAACGATGCTACTTTCCCTGGTATTTTTCCTTGTGGAGGACGATATGATGATGGCGCAGGATTTGCCAGAACAATTACTAGTGGTACTGGTGTAGCACCAAAAAGGATTCTGACATATGATGAGTTTTTATATATACAAGCCGAATTAATGCAAGTTGGCTTAATGCCTGGTGACGCCAGTGCAAAATTGAGAGAAGCCATGATGGCTAGTTTTGCAAAAGTAGATCAAGTAGTTACAGGAACCGGAACTTCACAAACTGTTCCCGTAATTGCAGGCACTCCAGCAGCGACTACATTTATGGACAATATAATTACTGAATTTGCAGCAGCTGGGAATGATAAGAAATTAGAAATTATTATGACCCAAAAGTGGGTGGCTACATTTGGAGATCCAATGGATCAATATAACGATTACAGAAGAACAGGATATCCTGTTTTAGCAGATCCTAATGGACCTTCGCCTGAATATCAACTTGACAATGGTGATGGTTTCCCTTTAGTAGATAATTTAACTGTGCTAAATAACCCTTTTCAAGTTTCTTTCTTCTGGCCTCAAAGAGAAATAAATCTCAACCAAAATGCACCAGATCAAAAAGATCCAACAACTTTTAAAATATTTTGGGATAACTAATAAAATGAATTATGAAAAAAATACAAATAATAGTACTGGCATTAGTAACGGTAATGTTGGGAATCTCATGTGAAGACGATGGAGGAACTGCAGCAATTACATTAGAAGATGGCGTTGTACCTAATATGCAAAAATCGGCAACAGGAGAAACAATTATAGATCTTGTGAAAATTAATAATAATGAACCTGTAAATTTAGAATTTAGCGCAGAAGTAGCTCAAGGAAATCCAGCATCTACTGATATAGTTGCTGTGTATAGAACATTGGCGGGTCCGGTATATAGTACAACTTTATTTAGTAATGTGACCTTACCACAGGATTATACTTTGTCGACCAATGATATTGTTGCTGCCTTTACAGAACTAAATACTAGTGCGGATATCATGTTAGGTGATGTTTTAACCATCACAACCCGGTTTACAAGACCAGATGGCACTGTGTTAAATATTGTAAATGATGATGGAACTAGTAATACTGGTAGTAATATTCAAACAACCGTATTGTTTGCTAGTGTTATCAATTACCCTGTTTCTTGTCCAACCATGTTAGAAGGTAATTATACTTCTACTGTAATTGCGACAAATCAACCTGCAGGCACTTTTATAAGTCCACAAGCGATTACAATAACACAACCTTCTGCAGGAACATATGTGATGAATGATGGTACAGCTGGTCTTTTTGGACCCGGTACCCCAGTTGGATTGCAGTTTACAGATGTCTGTGGAACCATTACTGTTGCTACACCATCTACATCGTTTCCCGGCGTAGTAGATTTTGTACAAAATTCTGCTAATTTGGATCCAGTTACTGGCATTATTACCCTTGGGTTAGGTTTTACACCTGCTTCTTGTTGTGGTATACCAGGGATTACATATACTTTAGAACTTGTTCCTAATTAATAGAATTTTTAAATTATTGAGTTAAAATACCACCTATTCCGGGTGGTATTTTTTTAAATAATCTGAAATAAAGTAAAAGACAAAAAATTACCCATTAATACAGAAGTAAATAATGGGTAATTCAACATATATAATGAGGGGGTAATTTAAACGCTAATTCTTAAATAATTTCTTGGTCGTTACATGATCATCGATCATAATTCTACAAAAGTAAATACCCGAAGCTTTTAAAAGATTATCCTTGTTGAGGTCAAAAGTATGTTTTCCTTGGTCTACTACCTTGTCAAAGATCACTTCAGTTGCTCCGTAAAGGTTAATTATTTCAATACGAACATTACTTTTATTAGTGTCAATATACCACTCTATCATTGATTCATGTGTTATAGGATTAGGGTGAATTGAAATTTTTTGATTTGAAACACTAGGAAGTGAGATAGTATTTGTTCTCATTGCACTTGGCTTATTATCATACCAGGTGTCATTATAATACCAACCATTTTTACATCTGGTTAGATCCAAAGTTTTTGAGTTTCCGTTATTACTAAAAATCATATTGGCACAACTTGTATTCGAAAAAGTATAACTGTACCATCCATCAACATCTGGAGCCATAGATTCTCCTGGCCATGAGGTAGTGGCTTCAGAAGGAATAACATTCCAGAAATAAATTTCGGGAAAAGTGTAGGTGTCAGATTTAAAGTAAACTGTTAATTCTTGTGATTCTTCAGGATTGCTATCGTACCAAGTACCATTGTAATACCAGCCATCACCACATCTGTTTAGATCTGTAGTTTGATTAGCTCCATTACTATTGAAGATAAGGTTAGAACAATTTATAGTATTCAAAGTGTGTTTAAACCACCCGTTACCAGCATCTGTCATGGATACCCCGGGCCAATTAACTGCCAAATCAATAGGGTTTGTATTCCAGAAATAAAGGTTAGGGGTGTTTAATGCTCCTTTGTAATATATTGTCATCGAATTATTTGTAGATGTAAATGTGTAAGTATTGCTAATTATACCAGAACTTGAGCCTTCAGAATCATATGTAATCGCCTTTATTGTTGTGTTTTCTGTAATCGAAATTGTAGAAACATACAGATTTGATGTGATAGAAGGTTCTTCTCCATTAAGAGTATAGTAAATACTGATACCATTTGGATTATTATCATTTGCAATAAGAGCGACAGAAACAATTTCACCTTCACTAAATGTGCCGCCTTCAGGAGAGATCATAAGTGTAGGAGGCGTGTTAGAAGTATTTCCTGGATCAGAATCATACCATACTCCATCTTCATACCATCCATTTCCGTTTCTAGATAGGTCTGGTGTTTTGTTACTTCCGTTATCACTAAATAATAGATTTGTACTCTGTACTCCTTGAAAAATGTATTCGTACCAATCAGAATTATCAATTCTTGTCATTTGAGGACCAGGCCAATTACTAGTAGGAAGTATATCGGGAGATTCATTCCAATAATGGACATTTACCTGTGACCAATTTATGGGTTTTTTAAAGTAGATATGTAGGCCCTCGATAGGGCCTATTGTATAGTTTTTTGTTGAGATTTCTGAAGCTGCTCCATTATTATCATAAACTATAGCTTTTATCGTAGCAGATTCGGTAATTGTAAATGAACCTGTGTATCTAGTACTGGATGTATTGGGATTGTTTCCATTAGTTGTATAGTATATTTCATATGGTGATCCCGCGCCCGCAACTCCTTCTATTGAGATTTGAATAGGGTTTTCAGATTGACTAGTATTTGGATTTATTACTGCCACAGGATTTGATGGTCCATTTACACAGTTTTCAAAAAAACCGCCACCACAGCCGCCAATCAGTCCAGGTCCGTTAAGGACATAAATACCCGCAGAACCAGAAGTAACATTAAAGTTTAAATTACCATTAGTAGCAATTGCTTCTCTACCAGTGACGGCATCACGATAGATACCGTTGGTCATTCCGGATATAGAGAAAGACGCACCACCATCTTTGGCTAGACCTATTGCTACTTCACTATTTTGATGTGTTCTACGATATGCAACGGCATTTCCAGGAGCATCTTTCCAACTCCAAGTTCCTTTTTGTAGTGCAGGAACGGCCTTACGAATAGCATTTAATTTTTTAATGTGTTGATATATCGTGTGACTAGATGCTTGATCTATTACATCACCGTAATAGGCTCTTCCTGTTTCATTAATAGATTTTTGAATACCAGAGGCATCATGAATATCATTAAACTCACCTGCTTTAAAACGCATCTCTGTTCCATAATACACTGTAGGGATTCCTCGCCAGGTAAACATGAAATTCATGCACGCAGCAAGGTTTTCGTCAGAGCCACCGTAACGTCTGTTCCAATCATTATTGGGGCCAAAATCGTGATTGTCTAACCAAGTCACCAAGGTTGAAGGATCACTATATAAGTTATCATATCTGGCAGCTGCTTTTACCGTTGGGAATGACTGCCCTTCTTCAAAAGTACCATGAAATGTTGCTTCGCCAAAGAAATCTATAACTGCTAGATCTACAGGGGCCGAGTTATTAACTGCTCCCCTCCAGGTATAATAGTGAGGATTTGTCTCCTCTACGGGATGTAATTCATGACGTTTTTGTGCTACTTCTCCAAAAATAAAAAGATCAGGATTTACAGCTTTGAAGGCATCGTAAAAATACAATATGTCTTCTCTACTCATGTGTTTTACAGTATCCCAACGAAAAGCGTCTACACCCATATTTATAAAGGTCGTGTAGGCGTTTACTAAGTAGTCTCTGACTACCTGACTACCTGTATTTAAATCAGGAGTGTCACCTGCTAAAGCTCTATTTTGCAGATTTTCAACATCGTCAAACCCCTGTGCAAAACCATTCCCAGAATGATGATACCAATCGGGATCAGATGTATCAACATAATTTTCTTTACCAGGGAAATTATACGCTTCCAAATTTTGATTGTAAGGCGGAGGCATTTTGGCTAAGTTTGCCCTGCTCCAAATTAGGCCATCTTCTGGATTGGGGGTTAATCCATCATATGCCCAATTTGGATTGTCAGGTGCATGCCATGTTGCAGTAGGATCGGTGTTGTATTTTATTTCAGCAACATCTTTTATCCCAAATCGTCCAGAATGATTGGTTACAATATCGAGTACAATTTTCATATCACGAGCATGAATTTCATTGATTAAATCTTGAAAAGTAGCTCCGGGGGATTCTAATCTGGGATCAACTTTGGTGAAATCCCAGGCATGATAACCATGATAGTCCAGTGGACTTCTATTATGAACAATTGGGGTAATCCAAATAGCTGTGAATCCCAGATCTTTGATGTAATCTAATTTTTGTATCAAACCTTTAAAATCTCCTCTCCAGGTTACATCATTGGGATTGGTGATTGTAGGATTTATGGTCGGGTCTGGATTGTAAGAGGACCATTCTGTAGGGGCGTTGTTGTTTTGATCTCCATCAAAAAAACGAGTTGTCATCAAAAAGTAAATGGTTTCCTCTCTAAAATCTGTTTGGCCGTTTATTGATAAAGGGGTAAAGGATATCATACCGGTCCCTAGTATTGTAAATAAACTGAGTAATAATTTTTTCATTAGTGTGAGCTTGTGTTACCTTGGTTCTTGTAAGCGAAAAACTTTAGGTTGATTAAAATTGTGTTTGTGTGAAATAAATGAATATACTTTTGAGTATACTTTAAGTTTTTAGTATTTTTTTTAGTGATATAGCAATTTAAGTAAATTCTTACAGGCGTTTTCAAGAGATAATATGCGAAAACGTTTTCGTGTTAATAAATCATTAACATATTCACGTTTTATACTTGTATTAAGTTATAATGTAAGACAAAGATTCGCCTTTGCTATACTCTTTAGAGGAGAAAAATGTATTATTTTTTGAGAGTTATTAAGTTTTTTTTGATTTCTATGTTATTGAATCCGAACCTTTTAGTGATCCATTGTAACGTGTTTTTAGTGTAAAAAAAGACGTGTGTTGTATCATTTTTGTACCACCAAGATTTAAAATCTATTGATTGGTCATATATGTAGGTCTTACAATATAAAGTTCCGTTAGGATTTAATAGTGAAAATAGAAGTTCAAATTCTTTAAATGGATTATAGAAGTGTTCGATTACTTCACAACAAACAATATAGTCATAGGTTTTTTTTAAAGCCTTATTGTTTGGAGCAAAAAAAGGGTCATAACTAGTTATGTTGTATCCCTTTTTTTCTAATAATGTAGTAACTACGGGGCCGTTCCCAGAGCCAAAATCAAGGCCGATATGAGTATTCTCATATTCTTCAAAAATGGCTTGAATTATAGGGCTTACAAAATTTTGATAACCAAGATTGTTTACATCATTTTGATGTAATTGATATCTGGTTTTTTCTTTATCTGCGGAAAGAAAATATGAGGGGTGCAGCAAAATCCCTTCACACTTGGAACATTTGAAAAACATTCTTTCTTGTACTTCAGAAAACAGTAAGGTTTCTGAACCACATAGAGAACATTGCATACTATTTAGAGTTGTTTTATTTTCATCAACTTAGCTTTCCAAACTTCTAGGGTTTCTTTGTGTTTTTCTATGTTTTTTTGAACCTCTTTGACTAATGGATTATCATCTTTTGCATTTTTAAAAAACTGAAGATTGTTTTCTAACTGACGTATTTCTCCCTTTACATCATCAATTTTTTTACGAATAAAATTTTGCTCACTTTTTAGAGCTCTATCATCACTTTGATTTGATAAAGTATTTAGCTTGTTTTCATATTTAATTAACTCCGTTTCTTTACGACTCAAATTAAGCTGCTCAAAAAGTTCGTCGAGTACTTTATTATATTCGGATTCAATATTTTTCTTTTTATAAGGTACTCTCCCTAGGGTTTTCCATACAGAAATATCTTCCTTTATAGTTTGTAAGTCAGTCTCTGGGTTACCAGAAAGTTTGATGTTTTTTAAATTTTTAATATGAGCTTGTTTCTTTTCAAGCGAAATAATTTCTTCTTTATTTGCTTCGTTTCGTTCTGCGTGTAAGCGATCGAAGTATGAATTACAGGCATCTTTAAATCTTTTCCAGATTCTATCGCTGTCTTTTCTGGGTACATGGCCAATTTTTTTCCAATCAGCCTGAATTTTTTTCATCAATGAAGTGGTAATAGAAAAGTCATCACTATCCTTATTGTCTTCAGCAATTTTGATCAGTTCCATTTTCTTATTAAGATTGTCAAACTGCTCTTTTTTAAGGCCTTTGTAGAAAGAGTTTTTATTACGATTAAAATCTCTAACCGCAGATTTAAATTGACTCCAGGTTTGTTCGTTTACATTAGAAGGAACTTTTCCGGCTTTAAAGAATTCTTCTCGTAGCGCTTCTATTTCTTTAATTTTTTGTTGCCATCCGCTATGATTATTGGGGTGATTAAATCCTACTTCGATTATTTTGGCTATGATTTCCTTTTTAACTTCTAAGTTTACTTCATAGACTTTGTCAAGTTCTTTAAAGTGCTTTTGACGATTCTCATGAATTTGCTTTGTTAAGCCACTAAATTTTTCCCAAATAGGTTCTCTGTACTCTTTTCCAACAGGTCCTAAATCTTCTTTCCACATTTTGTGAAGTAACTGCAGCTCTCTAAACGCTCTGTTTACATCAGTTTCTTGAGCAAGTTCTGTAGCACGCTCAATGATTTTAAGTTTTTGCTCTAAATTATGTTTAAAATCAAGGTCTCTAAATTCTCTGTTTAGATGTAAAAAGTCATAGAAATTTTCGGTGTGATGGTGATATGTGTTCCATATAGTATTATATTTATCACGTGGTATTGGTCCAGCATTACGCCATCTTTCTTGTATACTTTTAAAATGATTGTAAGTAGTGTTGATATTTTCATCAACATTAAGTAGACCTTTTAATTCATCTATTAATTCTAACCTTCTTTTAAGGTTTTCCTGAAGGTCTTTTTTTAGATTTTGGTAATAAGCGTTACGCTTTTCTTTATAATCAAAATAAACAGAATTAAACTCTTTTTTTACTGGAGTTGAATAATAGAAATCAATAATGTCACCTCCATCAGCTAGAAATTCTTCTTTTTTAAGCTCTACTTCTTCATTAAACTTCGCATTAAACTCATTCTTAATCTCTTCAACATGTTCTTTAATGGCTTGAACTTTTTCATTTTTCACCAAAATGCGTAGTTCATTGATTAAATCTTCTTTGGCCATAGCATGATAATCTTTCTTCTCGATATCATGTTTTTCTATAGTGCTTTCATCCTCGCTATGTTCTGCAACCGCCTCATCCATCTGATCCTGAATTACATCATTTTTTATCGCAGGGATTTCGGACTCTGGCTCTTCTTTCTCTGCGGGTACAATGTCATCACTAGATTTAGAATCTTGGGTTACGGCATCTGTAATTTGTGGATTGACTAAATCTTCAGTTTTATTTTCGGTACTGTCTTCGCCCGTCTGATCTAAAGTTTCAGCATTAGATTCTTTGGGAGTTTCTAATGGAACTGATTCTATATTTTTTGCTTCAGAATTTTCAGTTGCTACCTTTAAAGTTTCAGTCTTATTTTCTTTATCTCCATCTGCCTGGGGCAGGTTATCACGTGTTGACATTGTGTGAACGTTTTTGTTTGTCTAAGCTTAATCCATGACTAAGATACTAACATATTAGAAAACCTCAAAGTTATTAAGGGGTTTTAGGATCTTCTTAGGTCTTATCTAAGAAAGAGTTTATCATAAAACAAGGTAAAACTATGAATTCCAGATTTCCCAAGATTTTTTTGCCTGCAAAATCAACATCTGTAACCCGTTTGAAACTTTGGCTCCTTTTTCTAGGCCTTTTTTCATAAAAGTGGTTTCACTGGGATTATAAATCAGATCATATAGAACATGATTTTCTGTGAGGTATTCGTAAGGAAGGTTAGGGTGATTTTCAATGTCGGGATGTGTTCCTAAAGGAGTACAATTGATGATTAGTTTGTGTTCTCTTAGTATATCTTCGTCTAGGTCATTATAGCTAAGCTCATTGAAATCCGGGTTTCTAGACACAAAAACGTTCTTTATTTCCAATTGCGTTAATGCGTAAGAAATCGCTTTTGAAGCACCACCAGTTCCCAGAATTAGGGCTTTTTTAATTGTTTTGTTTAGTAGCGGTTTTAAAGATTCTGTAAAGCCGTAGTAATCACTATTAAAGCCTGTTAATTTTTGATCTTTGTTAAATTTAATGACATTAACTGCTCCTATTTCCTTGGCAACTGGGTCTAAGTCATCTAGGTAAGAAATTACTTCTTCTTTATAGGGTATGGTAACATTTAACCCTTTTATGTTGGGATTGTTAATTATATCTTTAAAATCTTGAATTTGTTTTAGGTCAAAATTATTGTATTCACATTCCAGATTTTCTTTTTCGAATTTTTCAGAGAAAAAACCTCTAGAAAAAGAATAACCGATATTTTTACCTAATAGACCGTATATTTTTTTCATTTTGAAGTTTTGAGAGTTCTTTTACCGTACCATTCTAGCCATAAAACAATTGCAATACCCACAAGAATAAAAAAGAAGGAGATATAAGTTTCTAAGGCAGCAAAATATGGAAAATAACGATCGTAATTGTCCAGTACAGGATCACCTAATGCATCTATTAGTGTGTTACCAAGTGAGTCGGTTTTGTATATTTTGTGTTTCCAAGGCCAAACTACGCCCAAAGACCCTGTAATGAACCCAATTATTGATGCAAAAGTAGCAGTCTTATAGCGTTTTAATACATATCCTAAAAAATGAGATAAGGTAACCAAACCAGTTAATGACCCCAGACTAAATACTACGAGTACTTGTAATAATCGAATTCTCTGTGCATTTTCGGTAAAGGAAAAATCCCAACGTATCAAATCGGCAATAGTATCATATAAAGCATTTACTGAATCAACAAGTAAGAGAACGTAATTTCCTAGCAAGATCAAAATAAATGAACCTGATAATCCTGGTAACGTCATTCCTGAAACGCCAATTATACCGCAGATAAATACAAACCATAAGTTGTCGTTTTCTTTTGCGGGATCTAACAAACTAATACCAACTCCTGCGATTATACTTATAATAATAATGCAGATATTTCTTCTGCTCCAATCGCTAAAATCTTTTATTATATAGTAAATAGATCCGACTATCATTCCAAAAAAAGCTGCCCAGACATATAATTCATAATGAATAATAAGAAAGTCCAGAATTTTAGAGACACTAAAATAACTGATTAGCATCCCTAGGATTAGTAATCCAAGAAATTTACCATTGATGTATCTCCAGAAACTTTTGAATCTAAAGTTTATGAAAAGTTTGAATGCTTTGAAATTTATTTTCTGAAGAGAATAAATAAACTCTTCATAAAACCCTGCTACAAAAGCAACAACTCCTCCAGAAACCCCGGGAACCTTGTTTGCGGCTCCCATTGCGAGACCTTTAATGACTAGAAAAAGTTTGTCGGTAAAAGTTCGAGTACTTTGTTGCATAGACTAGTTTGCTTTTTTCACAGCAAGGCGCTCTAAGATAAGAATTAAAAGAAAACCTATAGTAATAAATAGCAAAACCCAAAGGATATTTGGATCTCCTTCAAAATGATTTGGTAAGATGCTTTTTTCTAAGAAAGGAACTTCAATACCTTCAGAGTTTGTTCTCCATGATAATGTTTTTTTCCAAGGCCATATTTTATTTAGCGACCCAATCATGAACCCTGTGAGTATTGCCAATGTGGTATTTTTATGATTTTTGAACATCCAATTTAGTGCTTTAGAGAATAATTTCAATCCTGTGATAGCACCAATTCCTATAATTATCAATTTTATCATAGCTTGCCATAAAAGATCAAAGTCCATATTTACTAATCCTTCTCTCAATTGATTTAGAATATCAATAAATGTTTGGTATGCTCCTAAAATCAATAGTATGAATGCTCCTGATACACCTGGTAGGATCATAGCTATAATGGCTATAAATCCACAAAATAATAGATACCAATTGCTATCAGGAGATGCCAAAGGTTCTGCTATGGTTATAAAATAAGATACGATTGCTGCCAGGGTAATACTAATAAATATTTTTGGTTTCCATGAGGTAATTTGTTTTCCAATATAAAGAATACTGGCGAGTACCAAACCAAAGAAAAAAGCCCAAAGTAATAAAGGTTCATTGTGAAGAAGCCATTTTATAAGTCGAGCCAATGATAAAATGCTAATTGCAATTCCTAAAAAAAGTGTGGATAAAAAAGGAAGATTATATGTTCTCCAGGAAGCTAAGAATCCTTCTTTTTTCCAAACCTTGAAAAATGCAAGATCTAATTTGTTAATAGTTTCGATTAATTCTTCGTATATACCAGAAATAAAAGCTATTGTTCCTCCAGAAACGCCAGGAACAACGTCTGCTGCTCCCATTGCAAGACCTTTTATTGAAATTATTAGGTAGTCCTTAAGACTTCTTCGCATTCTTATTGTTTTAGGTGTTTTTATCAAAACAAATGTATGCATTTTTGTAATTAAAAAATGCAGAATGAAAAGGTCTTTTTTAAGGTTATTTGTATTCTGAAATGATGTTTTTTACCAAAGTAAGATCGAATACTTTTTCAAAAAGTTCTTCTAAAACAATGTGGTATTCATAATCTAGTTCTAAAGCTTTTCTAATATGATATTCACCTTTATCAAAATCTTGATTTTCATAATATAATCCTGCTAGTCTATATTGAACCTCAGCATTTTCAGGATAAAATTCTATAGCTTGAAACAGATTCTGTATAGCTGCACTTGACTCTCCAAGAAGCCTAAGTATATCTGAGCGATTTAACCAGGTTTCTAGTTCATAGTTCCCTAGTTCCAAAGCTTTACGATAACCACGTTCTGCTTCTTCAAAAAAAGCAAGCTTATTATTTATTTTTGCATATCGTTTCCAATACAATACATTTTCACCATCAATATTAATAGCTTTGTTAGTGTAATATAATGCTTTTTGGTAATTGCGTTTACGCATGTAAAAGTCTGTAATTGCAATCCATCCTTTGTCTAATAAAGGATCTTCGTGCACAGTCTTAGAAAAATGTTGAATTGCTAAGTCGTCATTGCCTAATTTTTCATGACATTTTCCAATTCTAAGCAAAGCAAATGAAGTTGGATCATCCAATTCTAATGTAATTCGATAATTTTCTATAGCTTCATTATATCGTTTCAATTTTTCAAGAACTTTTCCTTTTTCTAGATATGCTCCAATAAAATATTCATCACTAATTATAGCAAAATCAAAGGCTGCAAGAGCTTTTTCATATTCTTTTAGATCAAAGTATTGTTTACCAACTTGATGCCATGCTACTTCACAGTATGGGTTTTTATTCAAAAACATATTGAGGTATTCTATAGCCTCTTCATGTTGTTCTAAGAAATCAAAACAGTATATTATATTGTACAAAGCCGAGTAATCCTGATCATCCGATTCAAGACATCTCATGAAATTGATTTTGGCATTTTCAAAATCATCTATAAAAAGATATTCCATTCCTATCAAAGAGTAAACATCTGCTTCATCATTAGTATACTCAAGTGCTGTACTTAAAAGTTCTATTGCTTTAAAGTGTTCATTCTGTTTAGAAAGAATATTCGCTTTCTGGATATATATTTCCTCATTTTCGGGCTCAATAGCATGCAATTGTGCCAAGAGATTATCAGCTTTATCTAAACGATCTTCAAATACTAATACTTCAACTTGTAAAAGTTTTAAATTTACGGATGACGGGTGTTGTGAAAGCCCTAAAGAAATTGCTTTTTTGGCTTTGGCTATTTTCCCGTTTTCTAGATAATGATGAATGATAGACTCAAATTCATCAGAATCAAAAAATTTAACATCATTAGATCTCAGCATAGACTCGTATCGAGTAATTGAGAAATTGTTTTCTTCTTCGTGGTTAAATTTCATACACGTTGATTAAAGATGCTTAATAAATAATCAAAGGGAATTAGATGTCTTTCTGTTTTCCCCAACATGAAAGAATTATAAATACTCCAATACCTCATTTATTTTAGCATTATTGATTTCCTCAGTATTAAAATTACAAATGAAATTGAATGTTTAAACTTCAAAAACCAATTGTTTTTAACAAACTAATTAACAAAATACGTACCATTAATATATAATGATTTAGAGTTTAATCATTTTATAAGCCTCGATACGTTATAGGATTTGTGAAAAGAAAGGAATATCTATTAAAGATACGTTTTTTTGATCAAAATTACACTACAAAAGTAGTTTTTTATCGTCTTGAATTTGATCTAAAACATCAAGTAGTATACGACAACCTTCTTTTATTTCTTCAAAGGAGATAGTTAGCGGAGGAGTTATACGCACTGCTGTAGGTTCAAAAAGTAACCAAAATAATATCAGTCCTTTTTCCTGACACATGAGTATAATTTTATTTGTAATTTCAGCAGAGGGTGTTATAAAAGCCAACATTAAACCAAGTCCTCTTATTTCCTTGATTAGCGGGTGTATTAATAATGATCTAAAAAGTTTTTCTTTCGCTAGGGTTTCTGACATTAAGTCACTGTTTGTTATTTCTTTCAAAGTTGCCAGAGCGGCTGCCGCAATGACAGGATTGCCTCCAAAAGTTGTAATATGCCCTAATTTTGGATTGTCTTGAAGTTGATTCATCATTTCTGATGAAGCTGTAAAAGCACCAATAGGTAGTCCACCGCCCATTCCTTTTCCCATTACTAATATATCTGGAATAATGTTATAGTTTTGAAAACCAAACAAAGTACCAGTTCTTCCAAACCCAGGTTGGATTTCATCTAATATTAATAAGGCTCCAACTTGATTACAACGTTCACGAACTTTTTGTAGGTACTGGTTTTTTGGTTCAATAAACCCTGCACCACCTTGTATGGTTTCTAAGATTACAGCGGCGGTTTTATCCGTAATCTGCTCCAGATTTTTTTCATTATTAAAGGCTATAAAGCGAACATCTGGAATTAATGGTCTAAATGCTTGTTTTCGCTCTTCGTATCCCATGACACTCATAGATCCCATAGTATTGCCGTGATATGCAAGTTTTGCAGAAATGATCTGGCTGCGCCCAGTGACTCTACGGGCTAATTTTAATGAACCCTCGATAGCTTCGGTTCCAGAGTTGGTCAAATAAGTCTTTTCTAAAGGATTGGGGAGGTAAGAAGCAAGTAATTTGGTAAGCTCTACGGCAGGTTTTTGAATATATTCTCCGTAAACCATTACATGCAAATACTTGTCTAGTTGATCTTTTATTGCCTGTACCACTTTTGGATGTTTATGCCCTAAACTACAAGCAGATACCCCTGCTACAAAATCCAAGTGTTTCTTACCATCTTTATCATAAATGTATGATCCTTCTGCATGAGATATTTCCATTGCTAATGGGTGAGGAGTGGTCTGTGCCTGGTATGTGAAAAAATCCTTTTTCAACAGTATATTTATTCAGTTTAAGAGATGGAAAGTATGAATTCATTCTAAAAGAGTATGTGTTTTACTCTTTTTCGTGTTTATTTTTAATACTATCTTTTAGTTGTTCCTTATGGTTTTTCAAGGAGGTTACGGTTATACTGTCCCTCTGTCTGGCACTTCGCTCAAGATCAAGGTCAATATTAGATGTTCTTTTTTTATTTTTTTTTGTCTCTGGGTCAATATCTACTTTTATTTTCTTTTTAGGAGGTATTGAGTCTAATTGTTGATTCATTTCCTTAAGTTCGGCATCTTTAAGTTCTTGCTCCAATAAACGAGAGCCTTCCGATTTATTTTCTTCAAGGCGTTTTATTGTTTCTTCATCAAAGAAATCTTCTTCATCTTTTGGTAATGGGATTCCTTTTATTTTAGTTAGTTTTGGGGGTGATTCTCCGCGAAAAAGATCTGCTTTACTATTTATTTGTTCATCACCTCGCCAATTAAACCCGGAAAGTTCCCGTGCGTTTTCGGGAAGATCGATTTCACGATACAAAGTGCCTTCTACATTTTGATAGTAATACACATCTTCAATTTCACGATTATTTAAAAGTAAACTAATAGAGCTTGATAGTACTTTGTTTATACCGATAAGTTTTAGTTCGCCTTCACTTTCTCGTTGATAAAAAATAGTCTCGGTGTTTTTGTCTATATCTACTTTATAAATCTCATTGTCTTTAAATAACCCATAAAGGGATTGCCCCTTTACTTGATTGTACCCAGCTTTTAAGGTGTCTTCTTGAACAAGAAATGCATTCTGATATACCATCAAAGAATCTATTTTTTCTGTTTCTGTATTTGAAATGATCTTTATTGTATCCCCCGTCATTTGGTTTTTTTGTGACCAAATGATAGGCTTTCCTACCATTTTGGTATACCCGGTTATTTGATCTACATTAATAGAGTCACTTTTACCGCTCATTGTCTTTTTATATATTCTTACATCATAAAACCCATTCATTATTCGGTGTTCAGGCTTTCCTGTAACCATAAGTGTATCACTATGAATGTATATAGAATCATTTTCCTGCAATGTAGCAGCTAATGCTCTCTTGGTAATAAAAACAGAATCCTTGTCTTTAAAAACCTCGGCATAATGCCCTGTAATAACTGAATTATTAGCTGTATCTAATACTTTTATGTTGTTTGTAGCTGACGCGAATTGAATGGCACTATTATAAAAAATACTATCTCCAAAAACTGTACGATTGTCATAATCTATCTTGGCATTCTTTATAGCGTAACCGGTTTTGACTTTGGTGTCATAAAACCCGCGCTCGCAATATAAGGTACTTTCCTTTCCTTTTACAGTAGAGGGGCCATACAGATATGCATGGCCATTTTCGGTATAATAATCTAGGCGTTCAGAATCTATAGTGTTCTCTGGATTTACAATTTTAACATTTGTATTGAATGAGAATTGTTTTCGATCCATAAAAAACCGGCCTATCTTACTGGTTAAGGTATTGGTTTTCGAAGAATCTTTTACCGTACCTCCACTTCGATAGTATGCTTGCTGCTTCAGCCGGTCAAAAAATAAAGTGTCTGTACGTACTGTGTTGGAAGGGGTTTCCATGAAAACATTATCTCTTGCGTAGGCAAATTGTGTATTGCCATTATACTCTGCATATTTGCTAGTCATAGTGAGTGTATCACCTTGAACGATTTTTACATTACCCAGTGCTTTTACAAATTTATCTTCACCATAATGAACCGCTTGATCACACCATATTTCAACTCCTTCATGTTGCATGTATACCTGTTTATCAACCATCGCCAGGATAGTAGCACCAGGGAATCTGTTTTCGTCTTTTATTGTACGATCAGATTGAACTTTAATCTGTTTTCCTTCCTGTGCATATGTAAATACAGAAAATAGAAAAGAGAAAATTATATAAAATAGTATGTTTTTCAAGTGTTTTAAATTTGTATGCAAAATAACGAAAATTGTATCTAATGATTGTGGCTCTTTGTCTAAAATAAAAAACCTAGCTGCTTTCATTTAATAACCACCAGTTATACTTCATGTTGCACTTTAAATTGTTTTGGGCCAAAATGATCAGGAAATTAATGGTATTGAATCCTCACGGCAAACTACAATAATAACAAAACAAAAATATGCGAACTTTGTTAAATCAAAACTCAATGTCACTAAACAGAAGTTAATTAAAGAATTTTGCAAATTCTTTAACATTTTATCTACTTAGCTATCAGTAAATTGCGCTAGGAAACAAACAAGGGGATTTCGATAAATGCTATGGGGATAGCATCATCCTAACTTTTCGTCTTTTATATAATAGTTAAATCATTTTTGATTTTGACCAGTTGTATGTTGGTCATTACAAATATGTGATTAGTAGGCTTTGAAAGAAAAAGGTTTAGGTATCGTAATACTATTGATACAAAATATTAATAAATGTTTTTGGAAAAAAACTTTTGGGGGCTAGTTTTTTTGTTTTGTTGGGGCGCAGTATTTTCTCAGGAGAACCGATTTAAAACTACAAATGAAACTTCAGTAAAATTGGCTTTTAATAAAACTAATGAAGTTTACAAAAAAGAAGTAAAAAAGACTTTTAAGTTAGGAGGATTGTTTGATAGGTTTAGAAGTGAACAACTCTCATATTTATATACCAATAACAATGAAAACTTATATGTAGCAGAGGTATATAGTAGCTTACTAAGCTCTATTACCATAGTAGAAGAAAGATCAGAGAATTTTATTGTTAACAGATTGAGTATTAACTCAAAGTATTCTGATTATGCTCCTAGTTTTTTTGAAGGAGAATTGGTATTTGCCTCTTCAAGAAATGCAAATAGTTTTTCTAAAATAGTTCATGAATTAAATAATCAACCTTTTTTGGACTTGTATACGACTGTGAGAGCTTCAGATCAAAGAAGTATAGGCAAGTTAAAAGGCGAGATTAATTCAAAATTTCATGAATCCTCTGCAACTTTTAGTAGGGATGGAAAGACTGTTTATTTTACTAGAAATAATTATTCTAAAAGAAAATCTAAAACTAATCAAGAAGGTACAATTTTATTAAAGCTCTATAAGGCGAGCTATGATAATGGAAAATGGAGAAATATAGAAGAATTACCGTTTAATAGTGATGAATACTCTATAGCACATCCCACATTGTCAAAAGATGGGAAGTATTTATATTTTGCAAGTGACATGCCCGGAAGTTATGGTAAATCGGATTTATACGTAGTCGAAATTAATGAGGATGGAAGCTTTAAAACTCCAAGAAACCTAGGTGACCAAATCAATACTTCGGGTCGAGAAACATTCCCATACATTAGCGATAAAGGAAAATTATTTTTTGCAAGTGACGGGCATGAGGGGTTAGGTGGTTTAGATGTTTTTATGGTTTTACCTGATAAGAACGGGGTAGTCGGTGTTTATAATCTTGGGGAACCTATTAATAGTACAAAAGATGATTTTACTTTTATTATTAATGAAGAGAATAAAATAGGATACTTTGCAAGTAATCGTAAAGGGGGTAGAGGTGATGATGACATATATGGTTTTAAACAAATGACTTTGTTTCCAAAGTATCGTCCCGTTACTAAACCAAATACCAAGTGGCAATTGGAAAGAGTAATAGAATTAGTGCCCAATAAAGAAGCAACAACTTCACTGTAGTTTAAAAAGTTATTGAAAACATTTGATAAGTATCCCAGTGAGAGTTTACAGTGTCACTGGGATACTTTACTTTTTCTTACCTAAGAATTGTTTGAGTTCTATCTGGTCCTACAGATACTATGGTAATTGGTGTTTCTAGTTCTTTTTCCAAAAAGGCTATATAGTCATTTAACTCTTTGGGTAGTTGAGAAGCATCATTCATTCCTGTTAGATCCTCAGACCAACCTTTCATTTCAGTATAGATAGGTGTAACATTTTCAGGTTCTATATTATATGGCAAATGAGTAATTGTCTTACCTTGATATTTATAGGATGTACATACTTTTAAAGTTTTAAAACCACTTAAAACATCGCCTTTCATCATCATTAACTTGGTAACACCGTTTACGTGTACGGCATATTTTAATGCCACAAGGTCTAGCCACCCGCATCTTCTGGGTCTGCCCGTTGTTGCACCAAATTCGTTACCTACGCGTGCCATAGTTTCCCCGTCGTTATCAAACAGCTCAGTTGGGAAAGGTCCGCTACCTACTCGCGTAGTGTAAGCTTTAAAAATCCCAAAAACATCTTCAATTTTATTAGGAGCAATACCTAAGCCGGTACATGCACCCGCAGCTGTAGTGTTAGAAGAAGTTACAAAAGGGTAAGTTCCAAAATCAATATCCAATAAAGATCCTTGCGCACCTTCTGCCAGAATTGTTTTTCCTTCTTTCTGAGCTTGATGCAAATATTCTTCGCTATCAATAAAAGTAAGTGATTTTAGCACTTTAACCGCTTCAAAGAATTCACGTTCTAACTCTTCTAAATCGTACTCGATTTTGGAATCATAGAAATCGATCATTGCTTCATGTTTATTTGCCAATGTGCGGTAGCGATCTTTCCAATTACTTAATTCTAAATCACCAACACGAATACCATTCCTACCGGTTTTATCCATATAAGTAGGTCCAATTCCTTTAAGTGTAGATCCTATTTTGGCTTTTCCTTTTGAAGCCTCAGATGCTGCATCCAGAATTCTATGTGTTGGTAATATCAAATGTGCTTTTCTGGAAATTACTAGTTTAGATTTGTAGTCTAGATTAAATTTATCTAGATTGTCTAATTCTTTTTTGAAAATAACCGGGTCAATTACTACTCCATTTCCAACCAAATTAATGGCTTTGTCATGAAAGATACCACTAGGGATGGTGTGTAATACATGTTTGATTCCGTCAAATTCTAGAGTGTGTCCCGCATTTGGACCTCCCTGAAATCTAGCAATTATATCATAATCTTTTGTAAGAACGTCTACAATTTTTCCTTTACCTTCGTCTCCCCATTGAAGACCAAGTAATAAGTTTACCGCCATTAGTTGTCTTGATTAGTTGGTTTCTTTTTAGTTCCGTAGAAATACAAAGAGTGATTTGTAATATCTACATCAAAAATTTCTTCTATTGTTTTTTTTATGGATTGAATTCTTGGATCACAGAATTCGAGAACATCTCCTGTATCGGTAAGGATAAGGTGATCGTGTTGTCTATCAAAATAGGATTTTTCATATTGGGCCTGATTTTGCCCAAATTGATGTTTTCTAACCAGTTTGCAGTCTAAAAGGAGCTCGATAGTATTATATAAGGTAGCACGACTAACCCTATAATTTTTATTTTTCATTTTGATATATAAAGATTCTATATCAAAATGCTCGTCACTTTCATAAATCTCCTGAAGTATGGCATATCGTTCTGGTGTTTTTCTATGACCATTTTCTTCTAAGAAACTGGTAAACACGTTTTTAACGATATTTTGATCATTTTGTGTTGTTGCTCTAATACTCATACGCTTGAAAACGCAAAGTTACATTATTTTTTATTCTCTTACTACTTTATCAATACCACTTATTTTTGAAAGATTTTTCATTACCGTTTTCAGGGTATTTTTGTTTTTTACTCCTACTGTTATTTTACCGATAAACACCCCGTCATTGGTATCAAAATTCATGCTGTAGATGGCAAGATGCATGTTATTAGAAATTATTTGAGTTACTTCATTTACTACACCAATGTTATCTATACCATTAAGTCTAATAACGGCCTTGAATTCTTCCTGACTAGAATCGATCCATTTTGCAGGCATAATACGATAGGCATAATTACTTTGCAGTTGCAATGCGTTTGGGCAGTTATTTTTGTGAACTTTTATACCTTCATTTACTGTAATAAATCCAAAAACATCATCTCCAGGAATTGGATTACAACAATTAGATAATTTATATTCTAATTTTTCAGAATCTTTACCAAAAACTAGCAAGTCGTATTTGGATGTTATTTCTTCTCTATTAACGTCTTTGACATTGCCCCTTCGAATTCTATTTTTAATAAAATTCATGAATACATTGCTACGGGTAGTGGCAAACTCCTTGATTTTTTGGTTGTCAATAGTTCCTATTCCAACTCTATAAAAAAGGTCTAGACTAGTTTTAAGTTTAAAATATAAAACAAGTTCATTTACAACTTTTTCACCCATTGTAATCTTTTGTGAGCGAAGTTTACGTTTTAAAATGGCCTTGCCATCTTCTGCGATTTGCTTTTTTTCATCACGTAAAGCAGATTTGATTTTTGCTCTAGCTCTTGCCGTTGTAGAGTAATCTAACCAGCTAGATGAAGGTTTTGATTTGGTCGAAGTGATAATTTCTACTTGATCACCACTCTTGAGTTCGTGGCTTAATGGTACTAATTTACCATTTACTCTTGCCCCCCTTGTTCTTAAACCAACTTCTGTATGAACACTAAAACCAAAGTCAAGGGCCGTTGCGCCTTTTGGTAAAGATTTTAGGTCTCCTTCTGGAGTAAAAACAAATATTTCTTTTGCGTAAAGATTTAGTTTAAATTCTTCTACAAAATCTACCGCATTAGCTTCAGAATTTTCTAATGCTTCTTGCAATCGATTTAACCAACCGTCTAGTCCCTGATCTTGTTTTTCTTCAGTGTTTTTATATTTATAGTGTGCGGCATATCCTTTTTCTGCAATTTCGTGCATGCGTTCACTACGGATCTGAACCTCAACCCATTGACTATCAGGGCCAACTACTGTTATGTGCAGAGCTTCATATCCAGTCGACTTTGGTTGTGTAATCCAATCTCGTAATCTAATAGGGTTTGGTCGATAATAATCGGTAACTACGGTGTATATCTTCCAAGCAATAAATTTTTCGTTTTCAAGGTCAGATTTATAAATGATTCGTATTGCAAACTTGTCATATACTTCATCAAATGAGATGTTTTGACGTACCATTTTTCTACGTATAGAAAAAATAGATTTAGGTCTCCCTTTTATGGTATAGTTTAGTCCTTCTTTATCTAGCCCTTCTCTTATACGATCAGAAAACCTTTTAATATATAAGTCTTGCTCTTCTTTACTTTCCTTTATTTTTTCTAGAATATCCTTATAAACTTCAGGCTCGGTATATTTTAAACCTAGATCTTCTAACTCTGTTTTTATGTTATACAAGCCTATTCTATGTGCGAGTGGAGCATATATATAAAGCGTCTCGGATGCAATTTTTACTTGTTTGTCTGGTCGCATAGAATCCATCGTTTGCATGTTATGCAAACGATCTGCAATCTTAATAATGATAACACGTACATCGTCATTAAGTGTAAGCAGCATTTTTCTGAAATTTTCTGCTTGCAAGGATATGTCTCTGTCTTTTTTAAGAGAAGAAATTTTGGTTAGCCCGTCTACTATACGTGCTACGGTTTCCCCAAACATTTGTTCAATATCTATAAGAGTATATTCTGTATCCTCAACCACATCATGAAGTAAAGCTGCGGCAATGGATGTAGCGTCAAGACCAATCTCACTTGCCACAATTTTGGCAACTGCAATTGGGTGAAAAATATAGGCTTCTCCACTTTTACGTCGTTGATCTTTATGCGCGTCAACAGCAACGTCAAAAGCTTGACGTATAAGTGCCTTGTCTTCTTTTGAAAGATCTCTATAGCTAATACGAAGCAATTCTTTGTATTGCTTGGTGATCTGTTTGTTTTCTTCCTCTATAGCAGCTTCAGTCATAACATAAAGTTTTCTAAGAAAGCCCTATTTTAGCATTGTGTGTAATATCCCCCTTAATTATATTAATTGACAAAAATTGTGCCTTAATTAAAGGCAATAAATTTGGTGTTTCGTCAAGAATAATAATTAAAAGTACAATTAAGAATTGTAACAACCAAGTACTTCTGTAATGGATTTATTCCCTAAGATTTTTAATTCTTTGTAAAAGAGTAGGGTGCGAGTAATGTATAAATACCATTGCCGGATGTGGGGTGAGATTACTAAAGTTATTTTTCGAAAGTTTCTTTAGACTATTTATAAGTGCTTCATTATCATATGTGCTTTTTGCAAAGTCGTCTGCCTGATATTCAAATGCTCTGGAAACAACATTCATGATTAACCCAGTAACTTCAGAAATCGGGCTGTATAAAATACCAAAAGCAATAAGTCCTATATGAAAAGACGGTATTCTTACCCCTAAAGCCTCAGAAAGAAGTGGATTTGCTATAAAAAGAGACAAAAACCAAAGAGTTATACCTGTAAGAGCAATAGATAATATCAAGTTCATTATTACATGTCTTCTTTTATAATGACCTACTTCATGGGCTAAAACGGCAACTATTTCTTCATTTTCAAGATCTTTTATTAGGGTGTCATAAAGAGTAATTCTTTTTTCACTTCCGAATCCTGAGAAGTAAGCATTTGCTTTTGTACTCCTTTTTGAACCATCTATAACAAATATATCTTTTAATTGAAATCCCACTTTCTTAGAGTAAGCCTCAATAGTATTTCTAAGCTCCCCAGGTTCTAAAGGAGTTTGATTGTTAAAAATTGGTACGATCAGTTTTGCATAGAACATATTCATTGCTATTGTAAAAATAGATACTAATGCCCATGCGTATATCCAAAAAGTTTTTCCAGTAATTTCATAAAACCACATGATTAGTGCTAAAAGAGCACCACCAACCACTATCATCATTATTAAACTTTTCAGTTTATCAATAAAAAAAGTTTTTATCGAAGTTTTATTGAAACCAAACTTTTCTTCAATAACAAAAATTTTATAATACAGAGTTGGAGTAGAAAGGATGTCACTTCCAACCATTATTATTCCAAAAAAAATAAGGCCAACGATTACTGGGTTTTCTGAGAAACTTCTGGCAATATTATCTACCCAAGCAAAGCCATCTAAAAAGAAAAAAAGAAGCATTATGATCAAGGAAATACTTGATGACACCATTTTGAATTTGTAGTTAGCTTTTTTGTATGCTATAGATTTTCTATATTCATCTTCTGGGTAAACATCTGAAAGTTCCTCTGGAATCTTATCATCGTAATGTCGCGCATTCAGAATATCCAACAAAGAATCTATAAGGAATACAATAATAACTATGGCAATCAGTAAATAAAATAGGGAATAAGAGGTCATTAGTTTATAGCAATTAGTAGTTCAAACATTTGGGATATGTAGGAAACGGTAAGGTAGTGATTTTTAATTTATTTTTGATACTTTTAATTTTTTAGTTAGTGAAGCCACGTTGGCGCTTTGCTTCATATATTAGAATTCCGGCTGCCACTGAAACATTCATAGAATCTATTACACCATTCATTGGGATTTTAATATTTTGAGTTGAGCTATCGAGAAATTCTTTGCTTAAGCCAGTGGCTTCAGTACCAACGACAATTGCTGTCGGTTTAGTATAATCCTGATCGCAATAATTTACAGATGTTTGTAAAGCAGCACCATAAATATTTATTTTATGTTGTTTTAGAAAGTTAATGATTTCAGAAGTCGACCCCATAGCTATATTACTGGTAAATACACACCCAACGCTAGACCTAATGATATTTGGATTATAGATATCTGTTTTAGGATTAGCAATAAAAACGGCGTCAAGTTGAGCGGCATCTGCGGTACGTAACAAAGCTCCTATATTACCAGGTTTTTCTGGAGCCTCTGCAACCAGAATAAAAGGCGTTTTTGACGATATTGAAAAATCCCCTATATCATGATTTTTTGAAATGGCTACGGCTATTATTCCTTCGGTAGTAGTTCTATAGGCCAGTTTTTGGTATATTTCTAGAGTGATTTCGAATAATTCAATAGAACGCTTTTCCGATGTATTAATTATTGTTAAAACATTTTCATATGAAATAATTGATGAACAATAATATAGTTGTGTAATGGTGTAGCCACCTTCGATCGCTAAAGATATTTCACGATTACCTTCTATGATAAAGCTTTTTTCTTTTTTACGAACTCTAGATTTCTCCTTAAGTTGGTTAAGAAACTTTATTCTTGTGTTTTGAAGGCTTGTTATCTGATTTTGCATACCTGCAAATATAGTAATAGCGAAATGAATGTATTTTCTTTTTTTGGCGTTTTATTAGGCAATATTTTTAATCAATTGTTTGATTTCTTTTATGATTTTTGGGTATGATTGCTCTAATTTGCCAAGCATTTCTGCAATACTATAAAACTCGGTATTTTCTTTTGATACGTGCTCTATTTGTTCTAGTATATCCGCTTCATTTTTTAAACCTATTGTTTTAAAACTGGATTTAAGCTTATGCGCTATTTCTCTTGTTGTCGCTCTGTTTTTGTTGCTAATTGCAGATTTTAGTTTTACGAAATCTTTTGGGGTGTCTTCAATAAATATCTGTAGGATACTTTGGATAATTTCGTTGTCATTGTCAAAAGTTTGTTTTAAAAATGATAAATCACAAATCTCTTGTTGACTTATTAATTTATTATCCCCAGTAATTTCTGATATTTCGTTTATAGTAATAGTATTGACAGCCTTTGGTTTTAGACTGAAAAGTATTTCTTCTAATGCTTTTTCACTTAAAGGTTTGGTTAGATAAAAATTCATTCCTGATTCTATAGCTTTCTTTTTTGATTCTGGGAAAACATCCGCAGAACAGGCAATTATTGGAATTTGACTTACAATAGGGTTTTCTGATCGTCGTATGAACTCTGCTGTTTCTGGACCATCCATTACAGGCATATGCATATCCATTAGTATTAGATCATAAGCAGAATGTTCAAGTTTTTCTAAAGCAATTTTTCCATTGTCGGCAATATCAGCGTTTACATCCCAGTTCGAAAGTAATTGTTTGATAAAAAACTGGTTCATTTTATTGTCTTCAACTACCAGTATTTTCATTCCAGACAAGCTATTTGTGTTTTCAATGGTTGTTGTGTTTTCTTTTTCGGGAGTTTTAAAATTACTTTTGGTGTACTTTATAGAGAAATTAAAGATAGAACCTAGTCCGGGTTTACTCTGAGCATTAAGATTTCCACCTTGTAATTCTATTAATTGTTTTGAGATAGAAAGCCCAAGTCCCGTGCCTTCTATTTTATTTTTACCGGGTTTATGAACCTGATAGAAACTTTCAAAAATAGTGGCGAGTTTATCTTCGGCTATTCCAACACCAGTGTCTTTTACAGAAAAATTAATGGTAATATGATCGTTGTCTATTTTTTCGGGTTTTACATGTATAACTATTTCACCTTTGTGAGTAAATTTTATTGCATTTCCTAATAAGTTAATAAGAATTTGATTGAGTCTAAGCTGATCTCCAACGATAAATTTGGGGACCAATGGGTCAATATCCATGGTAAAGTTTAATCCTTTTTCGTCTGCTTTAATTTTAAAACCTCTAGATATGTTGTTTATTAATTCTAGTAGATTAAAATCAGTGTTATGTAAAGTGAGTTTCCCAGCTTCAATTTTAGAAAAATCTAGAATGTCATTGATTAAAACCAAAAGATTCTCTGCAGAAAATTGTATTCCATCTAGATTCTCCATGTCAATTTCAGGATTTCTGAAATCACTTTTTTGCAGAATACCGGTAAGCCCTAGTATAACATTTAGGGGAGTTCTGATCTCATGACTCATGTTGGATAAGAAAACAGATTTTGCCTTTGCCGATTTTTCTGCTACAACTTTAGCTTCTCTAATTTCATTATCTATAATTCTTTTATTTGTAATATCTCTAAAAAAGGCATTGAATAGAAAATCTCCTTTTACTTCTATTGCAATAATTGTTAGTTCTACATAAACCGTTGTTCCATTTTTTCTGTTAACAGAAGTTTCAACTCTTTTGTTAATCAATTCATCATCTCCCGTCATTATGTAATTACCAAAACTTCTCTTTAGTTCCTGTCTAAGTTTATAAGGAACAAGAGGGTAGAGGCTTTTTCCTATCGTTTCCTCTCTTTGTAGTTCCAATATGTTTTCAGCTTGTTTATTCCAGTTTAGTACAATTCCTTGGCTATTAACCAAAATAACCCCATCCATTGCAGTTTCTAGAATTGTAGTTTTTAAATGCTCACTATGTTTTAATTCGTCTTCAACCTTTTTTCGTTCAATAATTTCTTCTGTAAGTCTTTCATTTATTTCTTCTAGGCTATATAGTTGCTTTTGAAGCATCTTAAGCATTTGTTGCTTGCTTGGGAAGTTTATAAGGTCCTTGGCAAGGATTTCTTCTGGAATCACATTTAAAATTGCAGTAAAAGAATTCAAAAGATGATACGATTGAAAATGTTTTTTGTAAACTAGTAGGTAGATGTTTGTAATGGGGTTTATCCCAAGACTATTTTTTATTCTTAGAAAAATATCATTAGAAAACTCTAAAAGATTTTTCCGTTCTTTTATCAAGTCAATATTTTGAAAGTCATAGGGAGTATTTAAATATTTTTTAATTGAAAGAATCTTGTTGTCATTATAATTGCCAACAATTTCGGAGGATTTTTCTAATACCTGAGAGAGGAAAACTTTACATAAAATTAACTCTTGTTCTTTAAGTGGTTCGAATATTACGCTAAAATTCTTGTATTGTAGTAGGGAGTTGTACTTTTTGTGTACTTGCTCCCTAATTGATTGTTTATCTGGGTGTTTTGATGTTTTTTTTTCTGTAGCATATTCTTCGAGAAGTAAATATATTTCAGGAAGAGATTCGATCTTTTTTGATAAAGATGCTTCTTTAAAAACCTTGATTTTAATTTTTAGATTAGCTTTACTAATAGAAATGTCGACCTCGTTCCATAGGAAATCAATAAGATCAGTTATTTTCTGTTCTTCTGCATTCTTCGGTGGACCAGCTTTCTTTAGGGGGATTATTTTTTTAAGCCAACTTAAGATCATCATGGGTCATATTTTGCTGGCTTTATATATTTTATAAAAACCTAATGCAGATAAACCCCAAGTAAGAATTAAGGCGATAAACCAAATGTAGTTACCCATGGTATTTCCAAAAATATTTTTGAAAATATTATAATTAAAAATATGCGCTATTTGCATATGAAGATGGCCAAGAGCCATAACAACAAATCCCCATGCTAATAATGTCATACCGGATCCAAATTTTCCACCTTTTAGTTTTGTAGCGGTTAGAAAACTAAAAACAAGAGCAATTGCTAGAAAAGGCATTTCTAAGAGTCCGAATATCTGTTCAGCTCCTATTAAAGAACTAGAATGATCACTATGGTTTTGTGCGAA
Organism: uncultured Aquimarina sp.; assembly: GCA_947496355.1. Lineage (GTDB taxonomy): Bacteria > Bacteroidota > Bacteroidia > Flavobacteriales > Flavobacteriaceae > Aquimarina. The sequence goes on along the minus strand of CANMCO010000013.1, from coordinate 3,856 downwards.
TAGTGAGTCACTCATTAGAAGTAAACTTAATATAAGTAAGAAGTATTGTTTTTTCATATATATGCAGTTTGGATAAAAATAGGTAAAAAATACGGTTTTATAGTATTTTTAATAGATTAAATACATTTTTAATCGATAAAATGCGTTTTTTGTGATTTTGTGAAAACAAAAAAAAGCCTGCTCTAGAGCAGGCTTTTTATATAAATGAGATTGTATTGTTTTACTAAAAGATTACTTTACTTTTTCTACAATCGCTTTAAAAGCTTCTGGGTTGTTCATCGCTAAATCAGCTAGAACCTTACGGTTAAGCTCTATATTATTAGCTTTAACTTTTCCCATGAATTGAGAATAAGACATACCATGTAAACGGGCACCTGCATTAATACGTGTGATCCATAAAGCACGGAACGTTCTCTTTTTGTTTCTACGGTCTCTATAAGCATATGACATTGCTTTGTCTACCGCATTTTTTGCTACAGTCCAAACGTTTTTACGACGTCCGAAGTAACCTTTTGCTTGCTTAAGAACTTTTTTTCTTCTAGCTCTTTTTGCAACAGAATTTACTGATCTTGGCATAATTTTAAATTTTTTAGTAGCAGGCGGTTGATAATCAACACTTGCTCATTATGATTTTATATTGTAATTCGAAAATTGTCAATGTAAAATTTGATGGCCTAACTCCTGGGTTTATAATAATTTTAACCTGATTAAAAAATAATTACTTTAAACGTAATTGTTCTTTAATACTATTTTCATCGCTTTTATGCACTAATGTTGCGTGCGTTAAAGCAAGCTTACGCTTTTTAGATTTTTTTGTCAAAATATGACTCTTAAAAGCGTGCTTTCTTTTGATTTTACCAGTACCGGTAAGCTTAAACCGCTTCTTTGCACTGGATTTTGTTTTCATTTTAGGCATTTGATCCTTGTTTTAATAATCTCACTTATTATCTTAATAATTCTTTTTCTGAAAGAATTATGTGTGTTTTTATTTTTTTGGAGCGATAAACATAATCATTCGTTTACCTTCTAATTTTGGCATTTGCTCCACTTTTCCGTATTCTTCTAGTTCTTGTGCTAGTCTAAGAAGCAAAATTTGTCCTTGATCTTTATAGATAATAGAACGTCCTTTGAAGAAAACGTAAGCTTTAAGTTTAGCACCTTCGCTTAAGAACTTAATAGCATGTTTTTTCTTAAACTCATAATCATGCTCATCGGTGTTGGGCCCGAATCGGATTTCTTTAATAACAACTTTTGTGGCCTTTGATTTTAGGGCTTTGTCTCTTTTTTTCTGTTCATAAAGGAATTTTTTGTAATCCATTATTTTACAAACAGGTGGTACAGCTTTAGGTGAAATTTCTACAAGATCTAACTCTTGCTCTTCGGCAAGTTGCAGTGCTTTTCTAGTTGGGTAAACGCCAACCTCTACGTTATCACCTACAAGGCGTACTTCTTCAACACGAATTTTCTGGTTGATTCTGTGAGCATCTTCTTTGATTACTCTTAGTGGTTTCTGAGACCTTCTTCTTCTTATTGCTATGACTTAAAAATTTAAATTAAACTTAATTTTTTATTGATATTATCCGTTAAACGGTTTTAGAGTCCTATTAATTTCTCCCTTTATTATTTCTGAAAACTTCTCAACAGATACAGCTCCTAAATCTTCTCCCCCGTGTCTTCTCACTGATATCGTATTGTCATTTTCCTCTTGTTCTCCAACGATGATAATATAAGGAAATTTATTCATTTCTGCTTCACGAATCTTCTTACCTATCGTTTCATTTCTATTATCCGCAAGGGCGCGAATTTCGTCATTTTCTAACAAATTTAAAACTTTTTCAGAGTATTTTTCATATTTCTCACTGATAGAGAGTATAATAGCTTGCTCTGGCATTAGCCAAAGAGGGAAATTTCCTCCTGTATGCTCTAGTAAAATGGCAATAAATCGTTCCATACTACCAAAGGGAGCTCTATGAATCATAATCGGACGATGTGATTCATTGTCACTTCCTTTGTAAGTAAGATCAAAACGCTCCGGAAGATTATAATCAACTTGTATTGTTCCTAATTGCCAGCTTCTGCCAAGAGCATCTTTTACCATGAAATCAAGCTTAGGGCCGTAAAAAGCCGCCTCACCGCTTTCAATTATATAATCAAGACCTTTGTCTTTGGCGGCGCTAATGATAGCGTTTTCTGCTTTTTCCCAATTAGCTACATCTCCAATGTACTTATCTGGATTGTCTAAATCTCTTACTGAAACTTGAGCAGTAAAATTTTCAAAACCTAAAGAACCGAAAACATAAAGTACTAAGTCGATTACTTTTTTGAATTCTAGATCTAACTGATCAGGAGTACAAAAAATATGTGCATCATCCTGTGTAAAACCCCTTACACGAGTTAACCCGTGTAACTCTCCGCTTTGCTCATATCTATATACGGTACCAAATTCGGCATAACGTTTTGGTAAGTCTCTATACGACCAAGGTCCACTATTGTATATTTCACAATGATGAGGACAGTTCATTGGTTTTAAAAGAAATTCTTCACCATCAGCCGGAGTGTTAATTGGTTGAAAACTATCTTCTCCATACTTTGCATAATGACCAGAAGTTACATATAATTCTTTTTGTCCTATATGAGGGGTCATTACCATTTCATAACCTGCTTTTTTCTGAGCTTTTTTTAGAAATTGTTCTAGACGATCGCGTAAAGCTGCTCCCTTAGGAAGCCAAAGAGGTAATCCTTGGCCAACTTTTTGAGAAAAAGTAAAAAGCTCAAGTTCTTTTCCAAGTTTTCTATGATCTCTTTTCTTTGCTTCTTCAAGTAATTCTAGATATTCTTTAAGCTCCTTTTGTTTTGGGAAAGAAGTTCCATAAACCCGAGTAAGTTGCTTGTTGTTTTCATCCCCTCGCCAGTATGCACCCGCAACACTCATTATTTTTACTGCTTTAATAATCCCAGTGTTTGGGATATGTCCTCCGCGACATAAATCAGTAAAAGTATCATGATCGCAAAAAGTTATCGTCCCGTCTTCTAGGTTTTCAATTAACTCTACTTTGTACTCATTACCTTCTTCTTTGTATTTAGCTAAAGCTTCTGCTTTGGAAACCGATCTCATTTGAAAATTATGCTTTCCTCTTGCGATCTCCAACATTTTATCTTCTATCGATTTAAAATCTTTTTCAGAAATTGTTTTATCTCCAAGGTCTACATCATAATAGAATCCATTATCGATAGCAGGACCAATTGATAGCTTTACTCCGGGATATAATTTTTCTAGAGCCTGAGCCAAAACATGCGAAGTAGAATGTCTAAAAGCTGTTTTACCTTCATCATCTCTCCAAGTGAATAAAACAAGGTTGCCATCGGTTGTTAATTCGGTAGAGGTTTCAATAGTAGTTCCATTAAATTTTGCAGAAATTACATTTCTAGCAAAACCTTCACTAATATCTTTGGCAACATCCATAGCAGTAATTGTGCTATTGTATTCTCTAACCGAGCCATCTGGCAACGTAATCTTAATCATCTTTTTCTAATTATAAGGGACAAAGATAATACGATAATAAAATCCATACAATATTATAGGACATATTTAATATATAAATTGTGTATTGTTTGTAAAGGTCTGTGCTGTAAGGATTCGGGGCGAGAAAAATGTTTCGACTCCGCTTTTTTATGATATCTGCCTGCTGTCAAGCAGGTCTTGTATAGTTTTATGTTAAACTTATATAAGGGTGAGTTTATTCTATGTGAAGCCGAAGTATTGTAATTGTTATTCTTGATTTTTCATTTGTAAAAGTTGGGTTCTTAGGATGTTATAAAAATGTTTTAAAAAAGGTTAAAAAAGTCATTGTTAGTT
>CANMCO010000012.1 GCA_947496355.1 uncultured Aquimarina sp. | reverse complement strand
GTTCACCTATCTCCTCTGGTTGTTCAGATAATTCTACAGATTATACATTCCTAAATTAAAACATCTAATCTAATAGCGTAGTCGAAGTACCTATACATGACAGAGCCAAAACGTATGCATAAGTTTTATGAGTTCATACACCCTAATTTGTTTAAATTAGGGCATTCATATTATCATTACTGATGCTAATAAATTATATTCAAAAAATACTAGTACAGTATTGATAGTATTCAACTTTAAATCACACATAAATGAAAACACACAAAACAAACAAAATCAGTCTTAAAAAACTTACTATTGCAAGAATTAGCTTAGGTGCTATGGATAGTATTAAGGGTGGGAGCAGTGTTCCTTCAATTGAAACTGAACCACTACCAACGGTTCGTCAATTTGGGGGACCTTGTTATCACAGGCCATAATAACAATCAACGCATCAAAAACCCTGCAAGTATTGCAGGGTTTTTTTATGCCCCTATTTTGTCTAATCTGGGGATATTTAATTTTTCTTACCCTGCATTACCTCCTAAATTAGTATCACATCAAAAGCGATGTTGTATCGATTTGATTAGGGGAAACCGAAAACCTTTAATAGAGTAGGTATTTTGATAAAATATAATTTCACATGAAAAAATCATTGAAGAATTTAAAGCTTAAAAAAGAAACGATTAGTAATCTAGGATTAGAGAATGTAAAAGGAGGCTATTGCCCAACACACGGTTGTCCTAACCCTCCTGCACAGACACGTTTTTGCATTACCAACGGAGCATTAAATACATGCCCTCCTCCAGGAATGCAATGTTTCTAATATAATAGTAATAGTAGTACTGTGAGTCTGATCCTAGAAAAGTGCGTCAATTCGAGTGTGCCGATTTTTGATCGGGATGTATCGAGAATAGTACTTTTCTTATATCAAACTCACAGCACTAAATCTCTCACAATTAAATTATAACATCATGAAAAAGTCATTAAAAAGTTTACAGCTTAAAAAAGAAGTGATTAGTGGTTTGAAGTTAACTAAAGTAAAAGGTGGAGGTAGCCATTGCTGCCCAACTCAGGGAGCGCTTAATTCTTGCCCTCCTCCTGGAATGCAATGTTTCTAAGCTAAGCCGTATTTTGTATACCAAGCGTAAAACACCAGGACAATTTATTTTCCTTTTTTAGAATATTTGAATACTAAAGGTACTGGTATGTATGGTTGCAAATACAGTTTTTTGTTTATGTGACGAGCTGCCTGTAACAAGGTAGCTTTTCTCTTGGTTTTTATACAAATCATAGGGACAAGAAATAGCATTGAAAAATCTAAAATTAAAAAAGAAGTAATTAGCGATTTAAAATGAGACAAAGTAAAGGGTGGGGGTAGACAACAACGCTATACAAACATTAAAACAATAAAAGTTGACACCAGTCTTTTAGGTTAAATTAAGATGTGTTATACAGGTCAACTTTTGATTGCAATTACATATCAATTTTATTTTTGGGATGAAGCTACCTGTATTGGGTAGCTTTTCTCTATTTTTAGAATGAAAATTATGACAGATAAAAAACAAGTCTTATTAAAAAAACTAGAGCAAATTAGTCTTGTGCTTCAGGAAAACTATCAAAGTAAAGACGAAATAGGGGTACTGGCTGGTACATCTGGCATTGCCGTGTTTCAGTTTTATTATTCCAAATTGATTCAAGAAGAAACTAATGCCGATATAGGCGCAGAGATCTTATCTTTTGTTATTGAAAAAATAAATAATGGATATAGTTTTCACACCTTCTGTTCTGGCATTGCAGGAGCCGCATGGGCTATAGCGTTATTACAAGAAGAAGAATTTATAGATGTGGATTGTGATGAATTATTATCGGGGTTTGATGATTTTTTGATCAAAACCATAAAAGATATAGAAACAGATCAGAATTTCTTTGATTTTTTACACGGGATATTAGGCATAGGATTTTATTTCCTGAAAAGGTACCAAAATACCAAATCAAAAACACTAAAGGATCAATACAGGGCAACCTTATTAAATATCGTGGCGTTACTTCAAAAAACATCCCAAAATGATGGGAATCAAACCAAATGGGAATCCTATTTAATACGGGATGAAGGGGTAAAAGGATATAATTTAAGCCTGGCACACGGGATTACAAGCATCATTAATTTTTTATCACGATTAGCGGCATACGAGGATTTTAAGAGTGATGTAGAAGACTTGTTACAACAATCCATAAAGTATGTACTAAGTTTCAAAATTAAAGACACCCAATGTACCTGGTCTTTTCCTAGTTGGATCACCAATACAAATGAGAAAAGCGATAGCTCTAGATTAGCTTGGTGCTATGGCGATCTGGGTATAGGAATTACCTTATGGAGAGCGGGTAAAATATTAGATAATGCTACCTATAAAACTGAAGCCATACAGGTGTTAACCCATGCAGCAAAAAGAAGAGATCCAGAAGAAGCGGGAGTAAAAGATGCTGGCTTATGTCATGGTGCTTATGGTATCATGCATATATATAATTATATGTACAAAGAGACTGGCGAACCTATGTTTAAAGAAACCATGGATTTTTGGCTGGATCAGGCTCTGAAAATGGCGGTACATGATGATACCTATGCCGGATACATGCAATGGCAAGGAGGAGAAAATGCAGGATGGCGGTCAGAAATTAGTTTGCTAGAAGGCGTTGCAGGAATTGGCCTTTCAATAATATCATACCTGGCTTCGTTTGATACCAAATGGGATGAATGTTTATTGATGAATTAGGGACTACCAGATAAAAAAACATGAAGATCTCTCGGTATTCCAGAATATCGATAATAATGGATTGCGAAACACTACCCTTTTGAACTATGTTTGAAAAAAATAACAATATCGCAACCGCTAACATTCAAATTTGTTTTTCATTTATGGTAATCTACTCTATATTGTCATCAAATTAATGAAGTAGAAATCCAACATTTTATATAGCACACAAATGATTAATAAAACCGCACTAGAAGAAAAATTAAAAGAAATATATGATGTTATAAAAAACAATGAATTGTCTGAGCAACATCATGGAGTTTTGGCTGGCGTTTCAGGAATCTCTTTGTTTCAGTTTTATTATTCTAAATATATTGATCAGGAAGAGCCCGCAGATAGCGGTGTTGAGATGATATCAAAAACAATCGAGGATATCAATAGCGGATACGCGTATCCAACATTTTGTACCGGTATTGCTGGTGCAGGATGGGTGCTAGAAATTCTTGGCCAGGAAGAGTTTATAGATATTGACAATGATGAATTGTTATCTGATTTGGATGAGTATTTATCTTCAGTAATGAATAATGATATCGAGAATGAAAATTATGATTTTTTACATGGGGCAATAGGTTATGGATATTATTTCCTAAAGCGATACGAAAACACCAAGTCAGTAGATTTAAAGAATAGATATAAAGAATATCTTAATCATTTGATTGTATCCTTAAAAAAGTCATCCAGAATTGAAGGTGATGGCCTCTGGTGGAAATCTGTACTTAATAAAGAAACAGGCCTTTCTGGTGCTAATCTAAGTTTGTCACATGGGATCTCAAGTATTATTAATTTTTATAGCAGATTGCATCAATACGAGGACTTTAAGAATTTGGTGCATGACCAAATAGTTGGTGCTGTAACGTATATGTTAAGCCATAAAAATGAAGATCTTAGTGCCTCTTCGTGGTTTCCAAGTTGGATACATACCGATATGGAAGAAAATTCAACATCAAGATTAGCATGGTGCTACGGGGATCTGGGAATTGGGATTTCTTTATGGAAAGCAGGTAATGCATTAGATAATGCTATGTATAAAGAAGAGGCATTACAAATTTTGAAGCATTCTACTAAGCGAAGAGACATTAAAGAAGCTGGTGTTATGGATTCTGGGTATTGTCATGGCTCTTGCGGAATTGCAGGTATATACAACCACATGTACACAGAGACCAATGAAGAGGTGTTTAAAGAATCGGCTGACTATTGGATGAATGAACTACTAAAAATGGGTATGCATAAAAATGGTGATGCAGGTTTTATGCAGTGGAGCGGAAAAGGTGAAGAGTGGAGAAATGAAACTAATGTATTAGAAGGAATAGCAGGAATAGGATTAACAATCATTTCTTTTTTAGCTACTTTTGATACCAAATGGGACGAATGTTTAATGATTAGCTAATTCAAACCAGGAAGAAACAAATATGATTTATAAAAATTTTTCTAAGTACGTTCTACGTGCGCCATTATTTTCCTTTTCTTTTTACAAAAATCTCACCAAAGATACTATCTTATCTGAAGAAGAATTAAGGCAAGTATGTGCAGATAAGATTATTAAAGAAGCTATTTTTTTGGCATCTCCTTCTCTTTATGTTGAGTTTGAAAAATGGCTCAACGGCGAAATTAAGGATAAAGATAAATCAGACAGAATGATGTCTTCTGTGCTAAAATATATTAGCCGTATGTCATCAAGATGTACTCCTTTTGGACTTTTTGCAGGAACATCTGTAGGCGAGTTTGCAGATGAAACTAATATTGAGCTTCAGCCCAAATCAAAAAACAAAAGACATACAAGATTAGACATGAACTATCTTGTAGCCTTATCCCAGGATATTGTTAAAAACAATACCATTAGAGAACAGCTTCTTTTTTATCCAAATACCAGTATTTATAAAACAGGACCTCAGTTACGATATGTAGAATACACGTATATTAATAGTAAAAGAGTTCACCATATTGTAGGGGTAGAAGCTTCAGAATATTTAGAAAAAATATTAGAAAAAGCACAAGAGGGAGCATTGCTTAATGACCTGGCAGCGTTATTGGTTGATGATGAAATCACGATAGAGGATGCCAAAGATTTCATTGGCCAGTTAGTAGAAAGCCAGTTGCTTATTAGCGAATTAGAACCTTCGGTTTCTGGTCCAGAGTTTATGGATCAGCTACTACCTGTATTGCGAAAAATTAAGGGTACAGAACAAATCATTTCAGAATTAGAAAATACCCAAAGTATATTAGAAAAATTAGATAGCGCAATAGGCAATGAAGCAGACCTATATATTCAGTTAAGCGAATCCCTTAAGAAATTAGAAGTAGGGTTTGAACTTAAGTTTATGTTTCAGACCGATATGTCGCTGTCGCCAAAAGCCAATACATTAGATAAAAAACACCTGCATAAGGTGAGAAAAGCGCTAACACTGCTTAATAAAATATCCCTTCCGCCAGCAGAGACTTTGGTTTCGTCTTTCAAAAATGCATTTTATGAGCGATATGAAGATAGAGAAGTACCTCTTTCAAGAGCGCTGGATGTAGAGTTGGGAGTTGGATTTTTACAAAATAATGCAGATGGTGATGTGAGCAAAATTGTAGATGATTTGATGCTGCCACAAAAAGATAATGGGGTACAATCTAGAGACATAAAATGGTCTCCGGTTCATTCTATTCTTCAGAAAAAACTTTTAAAAGCTATTGCCCAGAACGAAAGCAAGATTGTGATTACCGATGAAGATTTCAAGGACTTTAAGGAAAACTGGGAAGATCTGCCAGATACAATCTCATCTATGGTAGAAATTGTAACTATAGATGGTGAAGAAAAGATTGTATTGTCAAATGCAGGAGGATCTAGCGCAGCCAATCTACTGGGGCGTTTTTGTCATGGCGAGGACGAATTACTGCAACATACACAGCAAATAATCGATATAGAAGAACAGCAAAACCCCGATAAAATTCTTGCAGAGATTGTTCATCTACCAGAATCCAGAGTAGGAAATATCCTGATGCGTCCTGCTTTTAGGAAATACGAAATCCCATATTTGGCAAAGTCAATTGTAAACACCAAGAATCAATTAACGTTGGATGATTTGATGATATCTGCATCACCAAACGGGAAAGTAAGGTTACGATCAAAGAAATATAATAAAGAGGTGCGTCCGCATCTTACCAATGCACATAACTATTCTGGCAATGCCCTTCCTATTTATCAATTTTTGGCCAATATGCAAATGCAGAATATTAGATCTGGAGTCGGTTTTCACTGGGGGCCGCTAGAAGGGGAGTTTGATTTTTTACCTCGCCTAGAGTACAATGGCGTAATATTATCTCCAACCACATGGCATATTAAGGGAGATGAGATAAAAACGTTATTAGATAATTATAATAATCAGGATAAACTCGCTACAGCATTAGATAAGTTTGTAGCGCTAAAAAACCTGCCTCAGTTTGTGTTGCTTATTGATGGAGATAATGAACTACTGGTGAACACTAAAAACATATCGACGGTAAAAATGTTGTTGGCAACAGTAAAAAAGAGACCATCATTTAAGCTTCAGGAGTTTTTGCATGCAGAAGATGGTATTGTAAAAGAAGAAAATGAAGCATACACCAATCAAGTGGTCTTTTCATTTTATAATGAGAAAAAACTAAAAAACACACAAACAAATCATGGCTGATACACAACGATCTTTTATTATTGGTGGCGAGTGGTTGTACTATAAAATATATACAGGTCCCAAGACCTCTGATCTGGTACTTACAAATATAATCAAAGAGGTTGCCGATACGCTTCTCGAAAATAAAATTATCGATAAATGGTTTTTTATACGATATCGAGATCCAAAACATCATATCCGTGTTCGATTTCATTATACCGATCCCCAAAACGTTTCAGAGATTATTAATGCCTTGCACGTACCTATACAAGAGTATATAAGTGAGGATTTAATTTGGAAAGTGCAGACGGATACATACCAAAGAGAATTAGAACGTTATGGTCTTAAAACCATAGAACAATCAGAAGAATTGTTTTTCTACGACAGTAAGATGATTACTGATTTTATAAGTATGGTCGAAGGTGATGAGGGAGAAGAGTTACGCTGGTTGTTTGGCATACGAGCAATTGATACCTTGCTTACAGATTTTAAGTATGATGCAGATGCGAAACTGAAACTCTTAGAAGGTCTGAAAACTGGATTTGGAGCCGAGTTTGGGATGAATAAATTCCTGAAAAAGCAAATGGATAAAAAATTCAAGGAAGAGCATGGTAAAATCAAAGAATTTTTAATTTTTGAACGAGAATCAAATCCAGATTATGCACCTATCATAGATGTATTAGAAGAAAAAAGTAACCTTAGCACGAATGCGATTGCAAGTGTTTTATCATTGGTTGAAAAAAGAGAATTGGATAGTTTAATGGGTAGCTATATTCACATGCTTATGAATAGGTTATTTAGATCCAAAAACAGATTGCATGAGATGGTGCTTTATGATTTGCTATACAGAACCTATAAAGTAGATTGGGGAATCCGTACATTTAAAAAGAAATCTGCCCAAGTGTAATATCCAGATGTATTCAAGCAATTCAATTCAAAATAAATTGTATATTTACATAACCCTACCAAAGTCATAAAACAACACCTCTACGTTTTAGACTTCGTTCAATTTATTTTTTTGTTGTATTAATTGCAGTGCTTTGTATTGCCTGTTTTTAAAATAACAAATGTATCGTAACCTTTTTGATTGATCTAATTACATTAAAAATTTGTGAACCAAAATTTAATGTATCGCATAAGAACAATATTGAGATCGTTTGATCTCTTAAAATAATAGTCCATTTGATCTATACATACAAATATCAAATGGCAGTATCGTTTATTTATCCCAAAACGCTGCACCATTCTTGATGCTGTGATCCCCGCTACTTATTAGCGGGGATATTTTTTGTTGGTTTTAAGAAAACTAGAAACCGTATTGTTAATTCGTTGAAGAAAAATATTTAGTTTAGAACTTGAATAAAACAATAAAGCCTTAACTTCAACAAGTTAAGGCTTTATTTTGCTCCCCCTCTTGGACTCGAACCAAGGGCCCTCTGATTAACAGTCAGATGCTCTAACCAACTGAGCTAAGGAGGAATTTATGCTTTGCAAATATAGAGTGTTTTTCTCTTTTGCGAGTGCAAATATATACTATTTTTTAGTTCTCAAAAAGATTTTTTTAATTTTTTATTATTTCCCAACTATTGCGCGATAGATGTCATTTCCATTTGCAAATAATAATAGGGTTATAAGAATAATAAAACCAACAAGTTGCGCATACTCCATAAACTTATCATTAGGTTTTTTTCCTGCAATAATTTCATACAATAAAAACATAACATGCCCCCCGTCTAACGCCGGAATAGGTAAAATATTCATAAAGGCTAAGATGATAGAGATAAAAGCTGTGGTGCCCCAAAAAGCTTTCCAATCCCAGGCATCTGGGAAAAGATTTCCAATAGCACCAAATCCTCCAACCTGGCTAGCTCCCTCTATAGTAAAAACATATTTAAACTGCGCCACATAATCGTGTAGTGTCCAGTATCCGAACTCAAAACCTTTTGTAATACTTTCTCCAAATGAGTAGTCTTTATGCTGAACGGTATAATCTGCTTTAGGATATACACCAACAATTCCATCTTCTCCCGGAGTTATAGTTACAGTATTTTCTAACCCATTTCTTTCATAGGTCAGTTTAATAGCAGAATTAGTAGAGTCAGCCGCTTTTAGGCTCATGAAATCATTCCAATACTTAATTTCTTGCCCATTAAACTTTATAAATTTATCTCCCTCTTGCAAGCCAGCTTTTTCAGCCGGAGAATCACCCTCTATAGCTCCTAACACCGGGGCGATAATTGGTGAAAAAGGTCTTCTTATACCATTTTCAAACATGAACGTCCCAATATCTTCAGGGAGAGAGATTGTTTCTTCTTGCCCGTTTTGATGTAAAACGCTTATAGTTTTTACATCCCTCATAAATAAATGATGATTAACATCTATTACATCTTCAAGTTCATCTCCATTTAGTGCTATAATTCGATCTCCATCTTCAAACCCATATTGTTTAAAAGATTCATGTATGGCAAATCCTTTTGGCATATCATCAATACCAACATGATTAGTTCCCCAAGTAAAAATAATGGCCATATAGATCAAAAAACCAAGAATAATATTTACAGTAACCCCTCCTAGCATGATGATCAATCGTTGCCATGCCGGTTTTGATCTAAACTCCCAAGGTTGTGGTGGTCCTGCCATTTGTTCCTTATCCATGCTTTCATCAATCATTCCAGCGATTTTAACATAGCCACCAAGCGGCAACCATCCTATGCCATACACCGTTTCTCCAATCTTTTTCTTGAACAATGAAAATTTGACATCAAAAAACAGGTAGAATTTCTCTACACGAGTTTTAAATAACTTAGCGGGTATAAAATGTCCTAACTCGTGTAAAACGATTAGGATCGATAAACTTAATAGTAGCTGTATTGCTTTTACAAAAAATGGACTCATTCGGTCTTATTCAAAATTAAATCACGCAAAAGTAACCTTTTAGAAGAGCATATAAAAATATCCATAAGCGATATCATGATATTTAGTATATTTTTAAGGTAAACAAAGCTTCTATAAGCGATAAACCTTGTAATTTTGCATGCACAAAAATGAGCTATGCTACAGTTTTTTTCAAAATATAAGTTTTTCGGGATAGTATTGTTTGTACTCTCGGCAATTATAATTTCTATTATATACGCTATTCTTAAGCCTAAAAAAATATTACCTATTTATGAGCCTGAAATGGTAAATACCGAGTTGGTAGATAGCACGGTTCAGTACATTCGTAAATATCACAAAATCGCAGATTTCAAATTAATAAATCAGAATGGGGAGGTGATCACCCAAGAAAACTATAAGGACAAAATCTATGTCGCCGATTTTTTCTTTACTACTTGTCAGACTATTTGTCCCATTATGACAGGTCATATGAAAGAGATTCAAGAGCGATTGAAAGATGATCATGATGTTTTATTGCTTTCGCACAGTGTAACTCCAAAAATAGATAGTGTTGCAAGGTTAAAAAAATATGCAGTAGAAAAGGGTGTTGATGACGCCAAATGGAATTTGGTCACCGGAGATAAAAAGCAAATCTATGATTTGGCCAGAAAATCATACTTGGCAGCAAAATCTGATGGTGATGGAGGCCCTTATGATATGGTGCATACAGAGAATTTTGTACTGGTTGACAAGAAAAAGCAAATACGAGGGTTTTATGATGGAACAAATCCAGAAGATATTGATAAGTTGATAGAAGATATTGCTATTTTAAAGAAAGGGAACAAGTAAGAATTACGTTTCCGGCTATTTATATTGTTGTTTGGCTTTCTCAATACGATTTTTTCCTTTACTTTTGCCTTGTTTAAAATTAATCTAAATAAACACTTGAAGACTACAATAGCAAATCTTAAAAGAGGTCAACGAGCATTGATTAAGGAAATTACCTCAGATATAATTCCTCTTAAATTACTGGAAATGGGTTGTTTGCCAGGAAATGAAGTTGAATTATTACAAACGGCTCCATTTCAGTGCCCGATTTATCTTAATGTAAATGGTAGTCATCTTGCGATCCGTAAAGAAATTGCAGCGCAGATAGAAGTTCAAATTATTTAATAGCAGTTACTTTTATGGCCAAGCAGATCAAAGTTTCACTTATAGGAAACCCTAATACAGGAAAAACATCTGTTTTTAATTTACTTACCGGTCTTAATCAACAAGTAGGTAATTATCCTGGGATCACAGTAGAGAAAAAAGAGGGAGTATGTAAATTATCTCGTGGTGTAAAAGCACATATATTAGATCTTCCGGGTACATATAGCCTTAACGCCTCTTCACTAGATGAAAATGTAGTAATCGAATTATTACTTAATAAAAAAGATAAGGATTTTCCTGATGTTGCCGTAGTGGTTAGTGATGTAGAAAACCTGAAGAGGAACCTACTTCTTTTTACGCAAATCAAAGATTTAGAAATTCCTACGATTTTGGTGATCAATATGGCGGATCGTATGACCCGAAAAGGAATTACGTTAGATATTCCACTGCTAGAGAAGGAATTAAATACTAAAATAGCTTTAGTTAGTGCTCGTAAAAACGAAGGAATTGCCGAGCTTAAAAAACTAATCGAATCTCATGCATTACTGCCAAAAACAGCTTGTTTAAATGCATTATCCTTTGCGCCAGACTATTTTGATAGGTTACAAAAGGCATTTCCAAATCAATCATTGTATAAGCTCTGGTTAGTAATTACTCAAGATGTAAATTTCAGGAAATTTGACAAGCAGGATATGTCTGTGGTCCCTGATTTTAAGATTAAATCTGAAAGTGAACTTAAACGACTTCAGCAAAAAGAAACTATTAAGCGCTATCAGTTTATTAATGACGTACTTAAACGAGGTCTCATAATAGATGAAAAAGCGGCAACAGGATTAAGAGAGAGATTAGATAGAGTACTTACTCATAAATTTTGGGGATATTTCATTTTCCTTAGCATCCTGTTATTGATATTTCAAGCAATTTATGATTGGTCATCTTACCCTATGGATCTAATTGATGAAGCGTTTGCCTGGTTAAGCGAGGCGACAAAATCAACCTTGCCTTCGGGACCTTTTGTAAATCTTATTACAGAAGGTATTATTCCTGGATTGGGAGGGATTGTAATTTTTATCCCCCAAATTGCTTTTTTATTCCTTTTTATCTCAATTCTCGAGGAGAGTGGTTATATGAGTAGAGTTGTTTTTCTGATGGATCGTGTGATGCGGCGATTTGGATTGAGTGGTAAGAGTGTAGTGCCATTGGTTTCTGGAACCGCATGTGCTATTCCGGCTGTAATGGCTACTCGTAATATCGAAAATTGGAAAGAACGATTGATTACAATTTTGGTGGTCCCTTTTACTACATGTTCTGCAAGACTACCGGTATACCTTATTATTATTTCTTTGGTCATTCCCGATAAAAAAATAGGGTGGTTATTTAGCTATCAAAGCCTTACATTAATGTTTTTGTATTTTCTTGGCTTTGGTGCTGCCGTAGGATCAGCATGGATACTTAATAAAATATTAAAAATCAAAAGCAAATCTTATTTTGTAATTGAAATGCCCGGGTATAAGGTTCCGCTATTAAAAAACGTTGCGATTAATGTGGTCGAAAAAACAAAGGCCTTTGTTTTTGGAGCAGGTAAAATAATCTTGGCGATTTCAATCATTTTATGGGTGTTTGCCAGTTTTGGGCCCAATGAAAATTTTAATAATGCAGAGGAGATTGTAACTCAAGAGTACTCTGAACTTTCACCAGAAGAATTAGATAATAAAATTGCATCCTATAAACTAGAACATTCCTTTATTGGGTATGCCGGAAAAGCAATTGAACCCATTGTAGCACCACTGGGTTATGATTGGAAAATAGGGATAGGAATCATTAGTTCATTTGCGGCCAGAGAAGTTTTTGTAGGTACATTGGCTACAATTTATAGTGTGGGTAGTGATGAAGAAGAAACTATAAAAAACAGAATGGCGGCAGAGGTTAATCCCGTTACTGGTGGTCCGTTGTTTAATTTTGCCAGTGGGATATCACTATTATTGTTTTATGCTTTTGCCATGCAATGCATGAGTACCTTAGCAATCGTAAAAAGAGAAACCAATAGCTGGAAATGGCCAATGGCCCAGTTGATATTTATGAGTGCTTTGGCATATAGTATTGCGCTTGTAGTATATCAAATTTTAAAGTAATAAATTTAAGTTTTCGTACCTTTGTACGACACAATTGTTATGAACGATATAATTCAAAACATATTAGTATTCCTTGTTTTTGCTTACGCAATTGGATTTATTGTTAGAAAATTCTTTTGGAAACCTTCATTATCTGCTTCAAAGAAGAAATCATCAAAGTCTTGTGGGGCTTCAGATTGTGGATGTCATTAGGGCTTAGATCTTTTAAGCCATGATAATGGACTACTACTTATCAAATACACCCCAATAAAAATCAAAACGCAACAAAGAAGTTTTGTAAAAGTGATATCACCTTTGTATTGACTATTTACAATGAGATATGATACCACAGCAACCAGAATCATTGCAACTGCTGGTTGTACATAGATATAACTACTAGAAACAGTGGGCTTAACATATTGTAATGCAAACATATTTAGTAAATAGGCTAAGAAAGTAGGCCCTAGCACTACATAAAATAAAGAAGCCCAATTTGATGCTGCAAAAGATTGAAAGTCTGTATGAATCAATTTCTCGATACAAAACGGAAACATAAATATAAACCCAAATAAGAAAGTCCAAATTATGACAGTTATGGGTTTGTATTTAGACATTAGAGGCTTTACAATAACCAGATAAAAGGCAAAAGCCAAGGCATTGATACAAACAAATATATTTCCTAATAGAGAACCAGTTCCAAGACCAGAATTCCCTAGATAAATTAATAAAGCAGCACCAGTTCCACCAACTGTTACGCCAAGAATACGTTGTAGGGTTAGAGGTTCTTTTAGTAGAAAATAGCTAATAATTACAGTAAAAATTGGCATAGCAGTAATTATGATTGCGGCATCAACTGGTGAAGTAAGACTAAGCCCATTCATAGAAAAGAATTGATTTGTCGCTACCCCAAGAAAACCACACAAAGCCAAACGCGAAATATCTTTTCTGTCAACTTTTTCCTTGACAAAAGACTTTAAAATTAGAAATAAAATACCCGCTCCGCCAATGCGTAAAAAAACTAAGGCCGAAGGTTCAATTTTATGAGGCATCAATCCTTTGGCAACAAGATAATTTGCTCCATAAATAATATTTACGCTCAATAAAGCCAGATGAGCTTTTGCCTTGTTAGAAATCATAAGAAGAAAGGAAAAGCAAATTGATTCATATTTATTTGATAAGTAATTCTAAATAATATTCAGAAGGGTCTATAGGTTTTTCTGAAGAAGGGTAGGGACTTACAGTATATGCATAAATTGTTTTTTTATCAGTAACCAATAACTCTTTCATATTATCCGGATTAATAGTTTTGGAGCTAAAAACAAGCTCTTTTTCCTCTACCATTTTACCGTCTTGATAAAAACCAACAATTATTTTTACTTCTCCTTCCCAAATACAACTTACACCCTTGGGACATCTTGAATCATCGATTATACGAATGAACTTTATATTTTTGGAGTTAAAATTAGTCGTATTTCCAACCTTAAGTCTTGAAACAATTTTTGGAGGATCAATATGAGTAGAATCCTGTGCAGTAATCAAAACAAATGGAGTAAAAAATAAGAGTAAAATTAGGATTTGCTTCATATTAGGTTTAACAGAAGTTAAAGATATATAAAAAACAAGTTTAAATAATCTAAAGTTCCTACATATTCATCAATTTTGGAATAGCTCATTCTAAGGATACTATGAAAGGAAAAAAAGCGATAATCATTGGATCTGGTATTGCAGGACTTGCAACTGCTATTCGATTACGAAAACAATGTTTTGATGTTCATGTTTATGAAATTAACCATACTGCTGGAGGTAAACTAACGGAAATATATAAAAATGGATATAGATTTGATTGTGGCCCTTCATTATTTACAATGCCTCAGTTTGTTGAAGAACTTTTTCAAATATCAGGGAAAGAGATTTCAGAATATTTTGAATACACAAGAAAAGAAAAAGTTTGCACTTACTTTTATGAAGATGGTACAAGATTTACAGCTTTTGCCGATGAAAAGAAGTTTGCAAAAACTGCTGCTGATACATTTAAGGTTTCAGAGGCAAAAATTGTAGAGTATTTCAAAAAAAGCAAGCAAAAATATGATCTTACTTCTTCCCTTTTTCTAGAAAAATCGTTGCATAAGTTATCAACGTATTTAAGCAAAGACACTTTAAAAGCAATGAGTAGAATCGGAGTATTGGATATTGATAAAACTTTGCATCAGCTCAATGAAAATGAATTCAAAGATCCCAGGTTAGTTCAGTTATTCAATAGATTTGCAACATATAATGGTTCTTCTCCCTACAAAACTCCTGGGATTATGTCCATGATTCCACATCTAGAGCAATATTATGGTACTTTTTTTCCTAGAGGAGGTATGTATAGTATTACAAGAAGTTTATATCAATTGGCATTAGAAATTGGTGTTACATTTCATTTTGAAACTAAAGTTGATCAGATTCTAGTTGATCAAAAAAAAGCTAAAGGTGTTTTAGTGAATAATAGTTTTTTTGAAGCGGATATTGTTGTATCAAACATGGATATAGTGCCAACATATAAAAAGCTTTTGGTAAATCAAAAACCACCTGAAAAAGTTATTAAACAACCAAGGTCCAGCTCTGCTTTAATATTTTATTGGGGGATAAAGAGAGAATTTCCAGAGCTTGACTTGCATAACATATTCTTCTCACGAAACTATCAGGAAGAGTTTAACTTTATATTTAGTAAAAAATTGGTTTATGACGACCCTACCGTGTATATTAATATAACTTCTAAGAATGAACCCAGAGACGCTCCCACAGCACGTGAAAATTGGTTTGTAATGATTAATGTTCCTGGTAACGAAGGACAAGATTGGGATGCAATTATTAAAAAATCAAAGAGAAATATTCTGAAAAAATTGTCCAGACTATTAGGGACTGATATTGAAAACTTAATAGAAAATGAAGAAATTCTGGATCCAAGAACTATAGAAAGTAATACCCAGTCTTACCAAGGATCTTTGTATGGTGCTTCAAGCAACAATAAATATGCGGCATTTTTAAGGCATCCTAATTTTTCTAGAAAAATAGGAAACCTATATTTCTGCGGAGGTAGTGTACATCCCGGTGGGGGAATTCCGTTGTGTTTATTGTCTGGTAAAATAGTTTCAGAGCTAATCCAAAAAGACTGTAAATCAAGTACGATATGAGTGCAAGCAGAAGATTACATATCTCTATATTCATTATTTGGCTTTTCAATATCTCTGGAATTATAGGCGTTTTTGTTGGCTATAAGGATTGGTTTTTATCATTAACATGGTTGCACTTATTGATATATCTTTTTCTAATCCTCTGGAATAATGATTTTAATAAAACCTTAATTCTATCATTATTGATTCCTTTTGGGATTGGTATGGTCACTGAATATTTAGGAGTGAATTACGGACTTATTTTTGGAACGTATACATATGGAGAAAACCTAGGACTCAAAATTTACGGTGTGCCATGGATAATAGGAGTAAACTGGGCAATTTTAACATATTGTACAGCCGCGTTATCTAGAAAGATATCACACAATATTTTTGTATCTGCATTGCTTGGGGCTATTGCTATGGTAATTCTAGATGTGATTATCGAAGTTTCTGCTCCTAAGTTTGATTTTTGGAGGTTTGAAAATGGAATTGTACCCCTACAAAATTATATTGGTTGGTTTTTTACGGCGTTGATAGCGCATGTATTGCTTCAGAAAATGATAAAAGTATTAAGAGTAAGGATTTCGCTACATATTTTTATTGCTATATTAGTCTTTTTTACAGTCTTTTTAATTCTCTGAATGCAAAAATACGATTACATAATTACGGGTATGGGTGCTTCTGGACTCATGCTTGGATATCACTTAATCTCAGATCCCTATTTTGATCAAAAACAAATTTTGATGATTGATAAAGATGTGAAAGATCAAAATGATCGTACTTGGTGTTTTTGGGAAAAAGGTACTGGTATATGGGATGAAATCACAACGAAAGAATGGAATAACATCTATTTTGGGAGTGATAATTTTTCAAAGAAAATAGAAATCCTACCTTATCATTATAAAATGATAAGGAGTAAAGATTTTTACAACTTCATTTTAAATGAAATAGAAAAGAAATCTAATATTAAGATTGTTCAGGAAACCTTAACAAGTATTAATGAAGAAGAAAATATCGTTAAAGTTGAAACAGATCAAAATAGTTATCTAGGAAGCAAAGTATTTAATAGTATTATACTTTCTCCAATATTTAAAGAGCAAAAGAAATATCCGGTTTTGAACCAACATTTTGTGGGATGGTTTATAAAAACAAAAGAAAATTCTTTTGATGACGAAACCGCTACTTTTATGGATTTCAAAGTGGCACAGAAAGGAAATACTCGTTTTATGTACGTATTGCCTATTTCTAAAACTGAAGCATTATTTGAGTATACACTATTTTCTAAGGAACTTTTAGAAAAAAAAGAATATGAGAACGAAATTGAATTTTATCTCAAAGAAAAAACCATCATTAACTATGAAATTACAGAAAAAGAAAGAGGCTGTATTCCTATGACTTGTTTTGATTTCAGAAAGCAGAATTCCAAAAATATTATACATATAGGTACTGCTGGTGGATGGACCAAACCTAGTACTGGTTTTACATTTAGTCTTACTTTAAAAAACACAAGAAAACTCACGAAATATCTTAAAAAGAATACTGATCTGTCAAAATTTGGAAAAAGAACAAAGTTCTGGTATTATGATTTACTGTTTATTGATCTGCTTTATAAAAAGAACTATTTAGGAGCTTATTTGTTTTCAAGATTATTTGAGAAAAATAAGATCACCGAGATTTTAAAGTTTCTGGACGAAGAAAGTTCTGTTTTGGACGATGTTAGAATTACGACCAGTTTACCTGCGGGTAATTTTCTTAAAGCCCTATGGAACAGGGTTTTTGGCAAACACTAACTTATTCCTCTTTCTTTTTTGATTTGATCATATGCCATTTGCACTTCTCTAAATTTGGCTTCCGCACCTTTAATATGGATGTCATCCATGTGCTGGATTTTATCGGGATGATATTTTTTGGCCATGGTTCTAAACGCCTTTTTTACTTCAGAATCTGTAGCGCTTTTTTCGATTTCAAGGATCTTATAAGCATGATCGCCAGTTTTGAAAAACATAGCTTTTATACTTTCAAAATCTCTGAAGTTTATGCGTAAAAACCCTGCTATTTTACGAATTTCTTCGGCTTCAGAACTGCTTACGCTACCATCCGCATTTGCGATTCCGAATAAAAAATGCAAAATCTGCAATCTGGCTGGATAGCGAGTATGTTGATTAATATACATGCAAATATGTGGTGCAGAAACTTGTCTGTTTTTGATAATTTCATTGAATGTCCTAAACGTTGCATTAGCGCGTTCTTTGCCATAAGCACTTACAAAATAACGCCTCACGTAATCCAATTCGGTTTGATTAATGGTACCATCGGCTTTAATCACTATTGATGAAAGTGATAGCAAATTGAGTTCAAAATCCGCAGGTGTAACCTTTTCATCCTGAGAGAATACTTTTTTAAAATTCCCTCCGCTTTTTATATCTGTAGAATCTAATAGACTGCCAATTATAAAACCTAGAACAGCTCCAGGGAATCTAAAAAACACGTATCCTAATATGGCAGTAAACCATTTAATCATTTAAAGCAATTTTTTGGGTTGTAAATATAGCCGAAATTATCTTGCGATACATCTGACCTGTGTTATATTAGACAAAGAAGAGTTGTTTTTGTTACGCAAATAAATTATTCTAATGTTAGAAAAAACTTAATTCTCCGACTACTTGTCAGTTAACCTCATGTGGTACATAATTTGTACCTTTGCACAAAATTGTAATAAAAAAATAAAAGAAATATGTATCCAGCAGATTTAGTAAAACCAATGCGTGAAGATCTTACCAATGTAGGTTTTGATGAATTGCAAACGGCAGATGCAGTAGAGGCTGCCATAGCAAAAGAAGGAACTACTTTGGTCGTGGTTAACTCTGTGTGCGGTTGTGCCGCAGCAAATGCACGTCCCGGAGCAAAAGCTTCATTAAGTAATGATAAAAAACCTGATCATATCGTAACTGTTTTTGCGGGAGTTGATAGAGAAGCGACAGATAAAGCCAGAGGATTTATGGTTCCGTTTCCTCCATCATCGCCGTCAATGGCATTATTCAAGAATGGTGAATTAGTGCATATGTTAGAACGTCATCATATTGAAGGGAGACCTGCAGATATGATAGCAGAAAACCTAAAAGACGCATATAACGAACATTGCTAAAAAATAAGCAGTTTACACGCTAAAAAGAATTCTAAACCGTTTGTGACTACAGACGGTTTTTTATTTTGCTAAAACTATTGGTTTACTTGAAATAATGTAAGACCTTGCAGTACTGTAACACAAGTCGAATTTAATAATAGTTAAGAAGGAGAATGGGGGCAATAAAAAGGATATTTTCATATCCGCTGTCAATAATTTTCTATTTGTTTTTTGGATTAACACTGGTGATTTTTCATCCGTTGCAGTGGTTAGGAGTAAAAATAGGAGGAGCAAAGACGCATAGAATAGTTATAAACCTGATGAACCTGTGTTTGTTGAGATGTTTACATGCTCTGGCAGTAACATTTAGTTTTAAAAATAAACATAAATTACCAGCGAATCGATCGTTAATAATCGTTTCGAATCATCAAAGTATGTTCGATATTCCTTTAATCTCATGGTATTTGCGAAAGCATAAACCAAAGTTCATTTCTAAAATTGAATTAGGTAAAGGAATGCCAAGTGTTTCTTTTAACTTAAGACATGGAGGACATGTTTTAATAGATAGAAAGAACCCAAAACAATCAATTCCTGCGTTATCCAAATTCGGAAAATTTATTAGTGAGAATAATTTTTCAGCAGTAATTTTTCCTGAAGGAACCAGAAGTAGAAATGGAGAACCAAAGGAGTTTGCTCCTACTGGGTTAAAGATTTTATTCAAAAATGCACCAGAAGCTCTTATTGTACCGGTAACCATTAATAATAGTTGGAAACTGCTAAAATATGGTAACTTTCCAATGGGAATTGGTCTTCATTTAACACTTGAAGTACAAGAACCCATAGAACCAAAAGAATTTGAATCGCAAGAATTGTTAGAAATAATAAGAGATAGAGTAATCTCAAGTATAAAAATGTAAACAAATAAGTCATGGCTTTAGACAATATAAGATTAGAGGTAATGCAATTACTAGAAAAGAAGATAGAATCTTTTATAGATAGATTTTTGATTCCAATAGACAAAGTATGGCAGCCCACTGATTTTTTACCTAATTCTCAAAATGAAGAAACCTTTTTTGATGAGGTTAAAGAGTTAAGAGAACTGGCAAAAGAACTTCCTTATGATTTCTGGGTAGTGTTGGTTGGAGATACAATAACCGAAGAAGCACTCCCTACATACGAATCCTGGTTGATGGATGTAGAAGGGGTGAATCAACATGAAGATGGTAAAGATAATGGTTGGGCAAGATGGGTGCGTTATTGGACTAGTGAAGAAAATCGTCATGGAGATACATTAAACAAGTATTTATACCTATCGGGAAGAGTAAATATGATCGAAGTAGAAAGAACCACACAACATCTTATCAATGATGGTTTTGATATAGGTACGGATAGAGATCCTTATAAGAATTTTGTATATACTAGTTTTCAGGAATTGGCAACTAATATTTCTCATAGTAGAGTTGCAAAAATGGCAAAAGAGTATTCTAATAAATCACTTGCCAAGATGTGCAAAATTATTGCTGGTGATGAGATGCGCCATTACAATGCATATAGTGAATTTGTAAAGAATATTTTTGAAGTTGATCCTAGTCAAATGATGATTGCTTTTAGCCATATGATGAAGCATAAAATTGTAATGCCAGCGCATTTTTTAAGAGAATCAGGTGATGCAATTGGAACTGCTTTTGAAGAATTCTCAAATGCCGCTCAACGATTAGGTGTTTACACTTCTCAGGATTATATTGATATAATGCAACGTTTGATTGATAAATGGGAGATTGATAAACTAGTAGATCTTACGGATGAGGCAGAGAAAGCTCGTGATTTTGTAATGAAATTGCCAGCTAGAATGCAACGCATTAGCGAACGACTGGTCATTCCTGAAGAGGTTTTTGAGTTTAAGTGGGTGCAACCTGCTCTAATAAAATAAGTTGAATTGGATATGATTGAAGAGCAAATTATATCTAAAACGATTGATTTTGTTAAAGAAAAACTAGCTGGGGCCGAAGGAGGTCATGATTGGTTTCACACCCAGAGGGTGTTTAACAATGCAAGGCTTATTGCTAAAGACGAAACGGTAGACTTTTTTGTAGTTTCTCTGGGGGCATTACTTCATGATATTGCTGATTCTAAGTTTCATAATGGAGATGAAACTGTTGGTCCCAAAATTGCAAAGGAGTTTCTTGAGGAGTTACAAGTTGAAAATGAAGTTGTACAGCATGTGATCAATATCATTGAAAACATTTCTTTTAAAGGAGGAAACGTAGAACAGAAATTCAAATCTCCAGAGTTAGATGTTATCCAGGATGCTGATCGATTAGATGCAATTGGTGCCATAGGAATTGCCAGATGTTTTAACTATGGTGGTTTTAAAAACAGAGCATTATATGATCCAGATGTAGCTCCCAATCTTCATATGAGTAAGCAGGAGTACAAGAACTCGACAGCACCTACAATTAATCATTTTTACGAAAAGTTGTTACTACTTAAAGATCGAATGAATACCGAAACTGGCAAGGAAATAGCCTTGCAACGCCATACGTATATGGAAACGTTTTTGGAGCAATTCTATAAAGAGTGGGAAGGAGAACTGTAGTCAAAACAATCTCATTTGCCCATCCTTATATGCGTCATGCATATCACAGTTTAAGATAATTTTCTCAGGATTTGGGAGGTATTTTTTTCTAGCCAATTCAAAAAGTTGATGAATTTGCTTAGCAATAGTACCAGATCCACTCATTCTTCTTCCAAATTCACTGTCGTTAAGATTGCCACTATGACATTCCATTATTTGATGTAAGATCTTGTCCTTACGATCGGGTAAAGTGTTCTCTAACCACTTAGTAAAAATACTTCCTATCGCTCCGTTCAATCGTACGATTGTATATCCTACACTTTTGGCACCCCGTTTAGATATTTCTTTTACCATAGGCAGTATTTCATGACTATTAATAGAAGGTATGATAGGTGCCATCATAACATTTGTTGGAATTCCTGAAGCATTTAACATTTCAAGTGTTTCCAGACGTTTTTTTATACTTGCAGTTCTAGGTTCAAGGATTCTTCGGGTTTCTTCTTTTAAACTTGTAATTGAAAGAAATACAGAGACCAAATTATGCCTTGCCAACTCAGACAAAATATCCAAATCACGTTGGATTAAGGCATTTTTGGTAATAATACCAACGGGGTGTCTGTACTTTAGGAAAATTTCAAGCAGCTTCCTGGTGATTTCAAGTTTCTTCTCTACAGGTTGGTAGCAATCTGTATTTCCGGAAAGGGAAATAGGATATGCTTTCCAATTTTTATGCTTCAACTTTTTTTCTAATAGTTCAGGAGCATTCTTTTTTACTAGAATTTTACTTTCAAAATCTAAACCTGCACCATACCCCCAATACTCATGTGAGTTTCGAGCATAGCAGTACACACAACCGTGCTCGCACCCTTGATATGGGTTCAAAGAGTAAAGCATTCCAACATCTGGACTAGTCACCTTGTTTACAATTGTTTTTGGAAAAGTTTCAATAAAAGTCGTTCGATATTTGTCGATAGACTCTCCTTCCTTAAGGCAATAGTTTAGAAAATCGTCTCGTATTTCATAATGATTTTCAGAAAATCTATTGTGAATTTTTTCCTGGGCTCCTCGCCCTTTGATATGGTTTTTTGGTTTCATGAGTACGGTTTTTTTACGGTTTAAAAGTAAAACTTTTGTTGGAATATTTCCTATTAAAATTGGAATATTTCCAAATAAAGAAAGTAATTTTGTATAAAAGGTTTTTTAGCAAAAGATCAAGTCAGTTTTAGGTTAAAAAAAAGATGTCAGTGATGAAGAATAATAGCTATGAGTATGATGTTGCGCTCTCTTTTGCAGGAGAGAATCGGGCGTATGTAGAAGAAGTTGCAAATAGCCTGCGAATGAAAGGAGTTAAGGTATTCTATGATTTGTTTGAAGAATCAAATTTATGGGGTAAGAACTTATATGAGTATTTGTCTGAGATCTATCAAAGCAAAGCAAGATATACCGTTTTGTTTATCTCGGGTTTCTACAATCAAAAATTATGGACAAATCATGAGAGAGTTTCGATGCAAGCTCGTGCTTTTCAGGAAAGTCGGGAATATATCTTACCAGCTAGGTTTGATGATACAGAAATCCCCGGGATCCTGAAAACCGTGGGATACATCGATCTGAAAAATAAATCTCCTAAGGAATTAGCCACCTTGATCGAGAAAAAGTTAAATAAAGATCAAACATTTTTCAGGAAAAGATGGTCGAAACTCTCTACTATGATTAGTGCGAAACCTTTTATTTTTTCGATCAAAATATTGAATCAGAAAGGCGAAAGAGTTAAAAACGCCAAGGTCGTATTGGTTGCAGATAATTCGACGTATTTAGAAGGTTTTTCTGATGAAAAAGGTCTTGCACATTTCATTATTCGTACCCGTAAATTATATACCGTGCTTATAGCTCATCCAGAATACCCTGCCGTAATTTTTAGGGATATTAATCCAAGAGATGATATAGAAGTAACCATTGAAAAAAGTGAAGTATCGGGTTCTGCAATCATAAATAAATCTGGACAGATTCCAGTTCTGACCGGTAAAATGGAACCTGTTCTGAAATCAGATAAGAAATTTGCCTTATATGCAGACAATATTGCTATAGAAGGAGGTCAGGATCAACCCTATGATTTTGAGTTAAATAAATCTATAAGCTTAGAAGATAATGCTGGAAATATTATACATTTAACTTTCAGATTCTTTCAAGGAAGGATCGCTTTGATAGATTATTGTAAACACAAATCCATTTAAAATATCTCAACTATGAATAGAGTACTCATCTTTATAAGCTTTGCTTTGTTTTTCGCTTGCAAAGAACAATCAAAAGAAACTGCAAAAACACCAATTGTTGATGTCGTAGAGGAACTTTCTAAAACCGAAAACACTTTTGGAATTGTTATTCACGGTGGTGCTGGTACAATTTTAAAGAAGAATATGACTGCAGAGAAAGAAGCAGCGTACAAAACCAAACTTGAAGAAGCTATAAAAGTAGGGCACACAATTCTAAAAAATGGAGGAACAAGCCTTGAAGCAGTAGAAAAGACAATAAATATTCTCGAAAACTCTCCGTTATTTAACGCGGGAAAAGGCGCGGTTTTCACCTATGATGAAACAAATGAATTAGATGCTTCTATCATGGATGGAAGTACTTTGAATGCCGGGGCCGTAGCAGGTGTTTCAACAGTTAAAAACCCCATTAATTTGGCAAGAGAAGTAATGCTTAACTCGCCTCACGTAATGCTTTCTGGTAAAGGAGCAGAGCAATTTGCCAAAGAAAGAAGTGTAGAGCTTGTAGATCCGTCATATTTTCATACCGAAGATCGATTGAAGCTTCTGAGAAAGATTAAGGATAAACCTAATCATGTAGATGCAAAAAGTGCTACATCTTTTTATGATCCAGTGATTAAGGATTCAAAATTCGGAACTGTTGGCTGTGCTGCACTTGATAAATATGGAAATCTAGCAGCAGGAACCTCTACCGGTGGTATGTCTGCCAAAAAATGGAATCGAATAGGAGATTCACCAATTATAGGTGCAGGTACATATGCTAATAATACTACATGCGCGGTGTCAAGTACAGGTTGGGGAGAATATTTTATAAGAGGTATGGTTGCTTATGATATTTCTGCTATGATGGAATATAAAGGAATTTCACTTCAAGAAGCTTCACAAGAAGTAATTCAAAAGAAACTTACAGCACTTGGTGGTACAGGAGGGATAGTCGCGATTGATAATAAAGGAAACGTCTCGATGGAGTTTAATACCGCGGGAATGTATCGCGCAACGATGAATGCAAATGATGAACTTACAATAGGGATTTATAAAGAGTAACGATAAGTTAAGAAATTAATGGTATGACCCTCCCTCTGGAGGGTTTTTTTGTTATAAAAATATCTTACATTTATAAGGTTAACAAAATCCAATCTTTTATGCGATTATCCAGAGTTATTTATGCGCTACTTTTTGTAACCCTTATATTTTCTTGTAAGAAAAAGGACGATGCAACTATAGCCAAAGAAAATGCTTCAGAATTAAATAAATATCGGGATTATATATCAGACGTGTCTACAGGAGTTATTTCTGTTCTGGATAATGTGTATGTTGTTTTACAAACACCTGTAAAGGGTTGGGACGATAATCAAGAACTTTCTAAAGATATATTTACAGTTTCTCCTAGAGTCAAAGGAAAAGTAATTGCAGTAAATAACCGTACTATTTCTTTTCAGCCAGAAGAAGGTTTCAAGGAAGATACACAATATACATTCACACTTGATCTCGAAGATTTAGTAGAAGAACTTAAAGATGATCTCGACGAAGAATTTGTCTTTAATGTAAAAACTCTTAAACAACAGTTTTCAGTACTTACAGATAATCTTCAGTCTTATAATAAAAATTGGCAGTACATTGATGGTACATTGACATCTAGTGATCAATTACAGTTTGAAATAGCAAAGCAATTGGTTACTGCATCACAGAAAGGTAAAAACATCTCCATAAAATTTAGTGAATCTATAAATAAAAGTCGCCAGTTTAGTTTTAGAATCGATAGTATTCAGCGATTTGAAGATGATTCTGAGGTTGAGATTAAATGGTCTGGAAAATCATTTGATATAGATACCCAAGGGGAAGATCTACTTTCGATCCCAGGAAAGAATAATTTCTCGGTAATTAGCGTGTCAGTAGCTAATGTTGATAATCAATATGTAGAGGTTAACTTCTCAGACCCATTAAAAAAGAGTCAGAATTTTGATGGTTTGGTTACTGTAGGTCGTGAAAGAAATTTGAAATACTCTGTGGTCGGAAACGTCTTAAAGGTGTACCCTAAAACAGAACTTAAAGGAACATTAGAAGTAAAAGTTCATGAGGGAATCAGAAGTGAAGAAGATTATAAACTCAAGAATACGTATAGCGAGAAGATATCTTTTCAACAACCAAAACCAGAAGTCAAGTTATTACAAAGTGGAGTGATTTTACCAACTTCTGATAATTTAAAATTCAATTTTGAGGCGATTAATCTTCGCGCTGTAGAAGTACAGGTAGTTAAGATATTTGAAGACAATGTCCTTCAGTTTTTGCAAAGTAACAACTTAAATGGTTCTGGTAATCTAAGAAGCGTAGCCAGACCTGTAGCTAAAAAGTTAATTAACCTTCAAGAAAATGCATCACTCAACTTAAGTAAGTGGAATGCATTTGCAATAGATCTAAAAGAATTGATTTCGCCTGATCCTGGAGCAATTTACCGTATAGAGTTAAATTACAATAAAGCATATTCACTTTATAAATGTGATGGCCAAAAAACAGAGGATACACCAATCGGTGAATTGGCAGAGAATTTTGATACAGAAGAAGAACCTAGTTTTTGGGATACATCGCAGTATTATTATGAAGATTATTATGGGTATAATTGGCAAGAAAGGGATAACCCTTGTAGTACTTCATATTTTAGAAACAGAAAAGTAAGTGCCAATATATTGGCTTCAAACTTAGGTGTTGTTGTTAAGATGGGACTTAATAATTCCTATACAATTACAGTAAATGATATTGTTACTACTAATCCTGTATCCAATGCCAAAATAACATTTTACAACTATCAGCAACAGGAAATGGGGGTTTCAACAACTGATGCCCAGGGTATGACTGGTTTTGATGCTGATCGTCCTGCATACTTTGCCATTGTAAAATCCGGAAGACAACAAACCTATGTAAGGCTTAATGATGGAAATTCGCTATCTGTAAGTAAATTTGATGTGTCTGGAGTAAGTTTGCAAAAAGGAATCAAAGGATTTATTTATGGTGAGCGTGGTGTTTGGCGACCTGGCGACACCTTGTTTTTATCTTTTATGCTTAATGATAACGCAAACAAGCTACCAAAAGGGCATCCGGTAAAGTTTGAATTAAGAGATCCATATGGAAAAATAACACATCAGGAAACCAAAACCGAGGGGACGAATAACTTCTACAAATTTGTTATAAATACTTCTGATGAGGCTCCTACCGGAAACTGGCAAGTCAAAGTGAATGTTGGAGGAGCAAGTTTCAGTAAAACAATTAAAATCGAAACCATAAAACCAAATCGCCTTAAAATCAAAACTACTTTTGATGATAAGGTGCTGGGTGCTAATAAAAATATTCAAGGAAATCTTGAAGTGCTATGGTTACATGGTGCAATAGCAAAAAACTTGCAATCAGACATTAATGTGAGATTTACATCAGGTAAAACCAGTTTTAAAACATTTCCAGGATATATCTTTGATGATCCAACTCGTAAGTTCGGTACAGAAGAACTTGAAGTATTCAAAGGAAAAATTTCTGGAGAAGGTAAGGCAAACTTTAGTTTAAAGCCTAAACTTGTTAATAAAGCAGCAGGGATGCTGCGGGCTTCATTTATTACTAAAGTATATGAAAATGGAGGTGATTTTAGTACAGATGTTATCAGTAAGGACTTCTCTCCTTATAACACCTACGTAGGAATAAGCGTTCCAAAAGGAGATAAAGCAAGAGGAATGTTGCTTACTGATACCAAGCATAATTTTGATGTCGTTTCAGTAGATGAAAAAGGAAACCCAAAAGCGGTAAAAGATCTAGAAGTATATGTGTATAAGGTGAACTGGAGATGGTGGTGGGATTCTTCAGATGATAATTTATCAGATTACAATCAAGAATCATATCGCGAAGAAGTGTTTAAAACTAAGGTGACTACAAGTAGCAGTGGGAAAGCAAATTTCAATTTTGAGTTGAAGTACCCAGAATGGGGTAGGTTTTTGGTTCGTGTGGTAGACCCAAATGGCGGACATGCTACCGGAAAAACGATGTATATCGATTGGCCGGGTTGGGCAGGAAGATCACAAAAAGGCGACCCGTCGGCAGCGACAATGTTACTATTTTCTACCGATAAGAAAACATACAATGTTGGAGAAAAAGCAATTGTTACTTTTCCTTCAAGCGAGGATGGAAGAGCATTGGTAACCGTAGAGAATGGAACAGAAGTGCTCGCTTCGCAATGGGTGATTCCTCAAAAAGGAGAGACCAAATTTGAATTGCCAATAGAAGAATTATATACGCCCAATGTTTATATTCATATTACCTCATTGCAACCGCACGCTTCTTCTGCAAATGATCTCCCAATACGTTTGTATGGTATTGTTCCCATTTCGGTTGAAGATCCAAATACCAAGGTGCAACCTAAACTGACTATGCCAGATGTGTTGCGACCAGAAGAAACGATAACGCTCAAAGTAGGGGAAACTAATGGTAAATCTATGACCTATTCTATAGCAATTGTAGATGAAGGCCTGTTAGATCTTACCCGATTTAAGACGCCAAATCCCTGGAATAGTTTTTATGCTCGCGAAGCATTGGGTGTAAAGACCTGGGATGTGTATGATGAAGTGATTGGGGCGTATGGTGGAAGCATTAATCAGGTATTTAGTATTGGTGGTGATGCCGAAGCAGGAGGAAGTAAATCCAAAAAAGCTAATCGTTTTAAACCTATGGTTGTGTTTGAAGGCCCTTTTGAACTTAAAAAAGGAGAAACAAGAGCGCATAAAATCAAAATCCCAAAATATGTGGGATCTGTTCGTACAATGATTGTAGCCTCAGACGCAAATAAGGCTGCTTATGGTAGTACGGATAAAACAACACCGGTGCGTAAACCATTGATGGTCCTAACCTCGATTCCTAGAAAGATTACTCCAGGTGAAAAAGTGACTATTCCTGTTACTGTTTTTGCTATGGAAAATAAAGTTAAGAATGTAGACGTCACGCTAAAACCTAATAAAGGATTTAGAGTAATTGGTGAAACTAGACAAAGCTTATCTTTTCCTGAACCCGATGAAAAGATGGCTTATTTTGATATTGAAGTATTAGAAGGCGCTTCTATAACAGATATTGAAGTAATAGCTAGTGGTGGTGGAGAAAAAGCTTCCTATACAGTTCCTATTGATATCATCAATCCAAACCCAATGACTACAGAAGTTACTTCGATTATTTTAGAACCTAATAGTGAGCAGGAAATTGACTTTTCTGCATTTGGGATAGATGGAACCAATAGTGCAACAATCGAGTTATCCTCATTACCGCCAATGAATTTTGAAAGTAGATTACAATACTTAATTCGTTTTCCTCATGGTTGTGTAGAGCAAACTACATCTGCTGCATTTCCGCAATTATATCTGGGTGATATATTCAATTTATCCTCAGAACAACAACAGAAAATTCAGAAAAACATAGAAGCAGCTATATATAAACTTAAGCGCTATATTCAGCCAAGTGGAGGGATGTCATATTGGCCCGGATATAGCAATCCTAATGATTGGGGAACAACATATGCAGGACATTTCTTACTAGAGGCAAATAAACAAGGATATGTATTACCAATTGGTTTTAAAAGTAATTGGATAAACTATCAACAGCAACAAGCTAAGCGCTGGAGAAGTAATGGTAATGATCTTGCACAAGCCTATAGATTGTATACATTGGCACTTGCGGGTAGTCCAGATTTGTCATCTATGAATCGATTACGGGAGACCGCTACGCTTTCTAATGAAGCAAAATTGAGATTGGCTGCTGGATATGGATTGATTGGTCAGGAAAAAGCTGCTAATCAACTTTTGAATTCGGCAAGCATTAATTTCCCATCAAGAAAGTATTATTATACCTATGGCTCTGCAAATCGTAATCGCGCAATGGCGTTGGAAACACTCGTTACATTAGGTCAAAAACTCAAAGCGCAGGGAGTTGCAGTGGATCTGGCAAAAGAATTGTCATCTAAGAAATGGATGAGTACGCAAACTACGTCATATGCACTAATGGCAATGGCAAAATATGCTGCATACGTTGGTGGAAAAGGAGTAAATGTTACTTATAATCTTAATGGGAAATCAATTGTGGCCAATACTGATAAGACGTTGGCAACGTCTGGAGAAGTGACCTTACAAAAAAACAATAAACTGGTTTTTAAAAATAACAAAGACAATACAATTTTTGTGCAACTGGCAACAAGTGGAATTCTGCCAGTTGGTGAAGAAAAAGTGATTCAAAGTAATTTTAAAGCTATTATAGATTACAAGAGTAGAGATGGTAAAATTCTTAATGTCAATCAGCTTACTCAGGGTGCCGATTTTGTTGCCGAAGTAACTATTACTAACACTTCTGATGTTAAAGTAAAAGATATTGCTCTTACCGAGATTTTTCCATCGGGATGGGAAGTCGTAAATACACGTTTCACAGATTTTGGACCATTTAAAGCAAATGAAGTAACGTATACCGATATTCGTGATGATAGGGTGAATTTCTATTTTGATCTTAAACCAAAAGATAGCAAGACAGTGACCATATTATTGAATGCATCATATCTGGGAAAATACTATTTACCAGGAATTCAATGTGAAGCGATGTATGATAATGATTATGTAGTGCGAAGTAAAGGTAAATGGGTAGAGGTAGTGAAGTAAGTATTTTGTTGTTAGGAGTGTGTTTTTTAAGATTTGTCATTGGTATTAAATTATGAAAGAAATAAAAAAGTATATTATACTCACAGAACAACTTCCTGAAGCTTCAGAATTATTAAAACTTTTTTCACAAACTAGTTGGGCAAAAAACAGATCAAAAGAAGGGATAGCTTTTTTATTAAAGAATACAACAACTTATGTTACCGTTAGAGATAATGACCAACTTATTGGATTTGGCCGTGCCATTTCAGACGGGATTTATCGAGCAATGCTAGACGATATTGTAGTTGATACAAAATATAGAAAGCAAGGTGTTGGACAAATTATAGTTGAGCTGTTGGTAAATCAACTTAATGATGTAGAACAAGTATTTTTGAATACTAAACCGGATTTAGAACCTTTTTATGAGAAGTATGGATTCTCACGATCAAAAGGGGTAACAATGAGTTTATAATTTTCAGTATAATAATACTAGAACACACAATGACCAACTTACTATAAAAACACTCTACTCTAAAGAGGTGGTTTTTACCTTTATGTTTTTTATTCATAAATGGCTAAAAACGCAATACGCAATCAAACATCCCGAAACTTTTTTCAAAGTCAAAAGAAATATATTATGATAGGACATAAAGATATTCCTAGTATAAGTGGTGGGCTTCCTTTTTTGAGTCATGCCTTACCTTTTATTAAAGCTCCAATCTCTCTTTTAAAGAAAGGGTATAAAGAGCATGGAAGCGTATATGAAAACCGAATTAGAAGGAGCTTGTCCTTATCATTGATTGTTCAATTTTAGATTTTTAAGAATAGCCTCTCTTAGATCTTTTTTATTCAACGGTTTGTTGATAAGATCATTCATTCCTGCATTTCTGCAATCACCTTCTACCTCGCTTAGTTCTGAGGCAGTCAAAGCAAGTATAGGAGTGTTATTATCAAATTTTCTTATTTCCAAAGTTGCTTGCATGCCATCTAATATTGGCATATTGATATCCATTAGTACTAGGTCAAAGAATTCTTTTTTTAAGATTTCAATTGCTTCGGATCCGTTTTCTACAATAATACATGTGCAACCAATAGTTTTTAATAAATTTTTGGTAACAAGTTGATTAATTTTGTTGTCTTCGGCAACAAGTATTTTATAGTTTAAGGACCAGTTAGTTTCCGGATTTACAGAATTCTTGTTCGCTTCATTTAATTGATCTGAAATCTTTAAATCCAGATCAAAATAGAACTTGGTGCCAGTATTTTTATGGCTTTCAAAATGGATTGTACTATCCATCTTTTGTACCAAATTTCTCACAATAGACAACCCTAAACCTGTTCCTTGTTTATTTTCATATACACTGCCTGCTTGCGAAAATTCTTCGAATATATATTCTTTTTGATCATCTGGTATACCGATACCTGTATCTTCAACTTCAATTCGGATACGAACGTCTTTAGAATCTATAGATCGAAGTTGGATACGAAGCCAAATTTTTCCATTTTCTGTAAATTTTATTGCGTTTCCTATTAAATTGATTAATATCTCCGATATTCTTAATGGATCTAGGTTTACCATACAGGGTATATTATCGTTATACTCAAGCAATAATTCGTTTTCCTTTTCTGCGGATTGATAATCAAAAGACTGCAAAATGTTTTTTGATAAGGAAAGTAAATTGGTAGGTGTTTTTGTGAGATCGGTTTCCTCAGAATCAATTTTACTTAGTTTTAATACTTTATTTACTAGGTTAAGTAAATAATCTGCAGAAACCTTTAATGAATCAAGAAGTTTTCTATCACTTTCAGAACGATTTTTATTTTCTAATAAAAGGGATGAGATTCCTATAACACCATATAAAGGAGTTCTGAGCTCATGACTAATAGTAGATATAAATTGTGACTTGATTTTACTTAATTTTTCTGCTGCAGATTTTGCTTCACCCAATTCTATGTTTTTTAATCTTAGAATCTCACTTGATTTCTTTTTGGATTGATATCCACGATAGTAAAAAAACATAACACTAATGAGTAAAAGAAGCCCAACAATCGAAATATAAATAATGGTTTTATTATTTTTATCAATATTCATTAATAGCAACTTTTCTCTTTTTGCTGCTTCTAGCTCTCTTTCATATTCGTCTACCTTGAATCTGATTTTTGTGATTTCTTGATTTTTTGACCGCGCATTTTCAAAGACTTTACGCTCATTTTTTTGAAGTTCTTTTAGATCTGCAATAGCCTTAGGATAATCTCCAATATTTTGGTACATTTCTGATCTGTATTGATAAAAATAACTCTTGCCTTTTATCCAATATTGTTCTTCTTCTAATAGGTCGAAGGCTTTTTTAAAATATTCTTCGGCATTTTTAATCTCTCCTTTATGAGTAAAATTACGAGCTCTAAGAAGGTATAAAGTACTTGCATTTTTAAAACCTACAGGAATGAGTTTGTCTATACTATCAGCTTCTTTAAGATAAGGAGCCGCCTCGTCAAATTTGTTCAGATCCATATAGGTCCAAATAAGGTTATGTAGAGGAATCGCATAGTTGTTAATATGTACCTTGTCCTTTCCTAATTCAACACCTTTTTTATAGTAAATCAATGCATTTTCATAATCCTCATTTTCATCATAATATATGTTGGCCATACCTTGTAAAATATAAGGTAACAACTTTTTAGACTCAGTTTTCTCAGAGTGTTCCAATGCTTTTAACATATGTGTTTTGGCATTTTTATAATCAATAATTTCATATTGAATAGTCCCCATTACGAAATAAGCATGTGATAGGTAATGATTATGCTCAAGTTCATGAGCATATGTAACAGCTTTAAAAGCAAGCTCTAAAGCATCATACATATTATTTTTTATTCTTAATTCTTGAGCATTTTTTAATAACACATCAATACTATCAATCTGTACGAAAGAAGGCTCGTCCTGAGAAAAGGCTGACAAAGAAGTTACAAAAACGAATATGAAAAGAATAATATTTTTCAACACAAAATAATTTTGGTAAATTTTGATAAACTAAATTGGTAAATCATGTGTAACTGTTATTGAATTTTATGATGTTTCTTATGTTAAGAGTAACAACTGATTCAAAAAAAACCTAAATCGATTTGGTGTTAAGAGTCATATAATTTAATAAAATTTTAAGATTTAACGGCAAAAGTTATGAGAAATTAAGTTTTCTCTTCACTAAAAAGATGTGTTTTTATCATTTACCTTTACTTATGTATATTTTGTTAATTGTGGTTAGTGTTGTTTCAGAAATCTAAGAATTATATAAGAAAACACCCAAAACGCTGTGTTCTGATAGGAATATTGCTCGTTTGGTATTATTTTTCGATACCCAGACAATTATTTAATGACCCTACCGCTACAGTAATTGAAACTAGAAACGGCGAACTGTTAGGGGCTAAAATAGCAATCGATGGGCAATGGCGCTTTCCTGAAACAGATAGTGTTTCATATAAGTTCAAAAAATGCATTATTGCGTTTGAAGATCAACAATTCTATCGACATTTTGGTTTCAATCCCGTTGCTATGGGTGAGGCCATTGGCGAAAATATAAAAGCTGGAAAAGTTGTTCGTGGTGGTAGTACCATTACTCAACAAGTTATTCGCTTATCAAGAAAGGGTAAAAAGAGAACGTATTTTGAAAAGCTTAAAGAACTTATCTTGGCCACAAGATTAGAGTTCGGTACTTCCAAAGAAAATATTCTAAGACTGTATGCATCTAATGCGCCCTTTGGGGGGAACGTAGTGGGTATAGATATGGCTTCATGGCGTTATTTTGGTTTGCCTGCTCATCAATTGTCATGGGCCGAGAGTGCAACGCTTGCCGTGCTGCCAAATGCACCCTCGTTGATCTATCCCGGTAAGAATCAAACACAGCTAGAAGAGAAAAGAAATCGATTACTAAAAACACTTTTAGAACAAGAAACAATCGACTCATTGACCTATGAATTATCTATAAGTGAAACTTTACCACAAAAACCTTATTTCCTGCCACAAATAGCGCCACATTTACTTGACCGAATCACAAAAAAACATAGAGGTAAAAGAGTTCAAACCACGATTAATGCAGTATTACAAAAGCAAGTGAATCAAGTAGTAAAACAGCATTACGAAGTATTGAAACAAAATGAAATTCATAACATGGCAGTTTTAGTATTGGATGTTGATACCAGAGAAGTGCTGAGTTATGTGGGTAATGCTCCAACAGATAAGAATCATCAAAAGGATGTAGATATTATCCAAGCGGCGCGAAGCACCGGAAGCACACTAAAACCATTATTATATACTGCTATGATGGATAAAGGAGAATTGTTACCAGAGCAATTAGTATCTGATATCCCAACAGTCATTGCTGGATATAACCCCAAAAATTTTGATGAGAGTTATAGTGGTGCAGCTCCGGCTAATCGAGCGTTGGCTCGTTCGTTAAATGTACCCGCAGTAAGACTATTGCAGCAATATGGTTTGCAACGATTCCGGGATGAATTGAATGCTTTTCGGATCAAAGGCCTAAAGTATGATGCAGACCATTATGGACTATCATTAATCGTAGGCGGTGCAGAAGGTAGCCTTTGGGATTTATGCAAAACATACGCTGGTTTTACTGGTACACTAAATAGTTATAAGAAAACCTCAAGTGAATATTTTACTAGACAATTTGTCGAACCCATTATATTAGCTTCAGAAAATGTGGATTTTGGAAAGAAAGTAAAGCAAAAGTCAATTTTTGGTGCAGGAAGTATTTGGCTCACTTTTGAGGCAATGAAAAAAGTGAACAGACCTGAAGGTGATGAGGCTTGGGAGTTTTATGATTCGACAAGAGAGATTGCCTGGAAAACCGGAACTAGTTTTGGTAATCGTGATGGATGGGCAATAGGTACAAGTCAGAAGTATGTAGTTGGTATTTGGATTGGAAATGCGGATGGTGAAGGCCGCCCAGAGCTTACCGGATTAAATACAGCGGCCCCTGTGCTATTTGATGTGTTTAACTTATTACCAAATTCAAAATGGTTTCCAGTACCTTATGATGATTTAATAACCGCAACCGTATGTGGCAAGAGTGGTTTTTTAGCAAGTAGTAATTGTCCTGTTAAACAAATATACGCTCCTATTTTAGGAGGAAAGACAGCACCTTGTCCATATCATCAATTAGTACATCTAGATGCAACACGACGATATCGCGTCAATTCTTCTTGTGAGCCTGTAGCAGATATTGTTCACGAACCATGGTTTGTATTACCACCATTACAGGAGTATTTTTTTAAGACTAATAATGCAAGGTATCGGTCATTACCTCCATATAGGTTTGATTGCGTAAAAGAATCCCAAGAGCGAATGGATTTTATTTTTCCTAAAGGAAATAGTGCAGTGTATTTACCCAAAGGATTTGATGGTATGACTAACGAAGTAATCCTTAAAATCGTGCATACCAAACCTGAAACTAGGGTGTTTTGGTACATAGATGACAAATTTATAGGATCAACCAAGCGATTTCATGAACTACCCATAGCTCCCAAAATAGGAGAACACATAATTACCGTTTTAGATGATCAAGGAAATGTGTTAAAACGAAAAATCGAAATTAAAGAATAAGACTTTTGGGTATTAGTTTATGGTATTCCATCACTAATGTTTTTACTAAGTAATAAATAGTTGAAAAAAGTTGGTCGATTTCTTTTAATGTTAAAATAGTCAAATGTGACTAAAAACATTGTCATAAATATAAAAGTATTTCATATATTTATAAAAAAAAAGAAAAATTGGCTACAAAGACAAGAATACTTGCTCAGGCTATCAAGGCCTTTAATAAGTCAGGCTATGGCGCAGTAAACCTATTTGAATTAGCAAAATCACTAGAAATGAGTAGAGGTAATATGACCTATCATTTCAAGGATAAAGAAGCTTTATTGAAAGAGATAACTGATCAGCTTTGGGAAAAGTTGACAAATGAAAGAGTTACAAAAAGTGTTCCTTCTTTTCAAAATCTACACCATGATGCGCAACTCTATTATAGGTTGCAAAAAGAATACTCATTTATTTTTCATGATAACCAGGTGCTTAAGCATCCTTTGATTGCTTCCAAAATGAAATCTCTTGCTGTCAAAACGATTCAGGACATAGAAATGGCAATTGCATTTTCTATTCAGTTAGGAAACATGAATGCAGAACCTGCCCCAGGTGTTTATAAGAACTTGGCGATAACCTCATGGATGATGATGTTTTTCTGGTACTCGCAGCAAACAATTAGGGGGGATAAAACAAAAGAGGACGGAGAAAAAGTTATTTGGAGTCTGTTGTTACCACATCTTACTGAAAAAGGTTTGGCATCATTTAAAAAATTCTTTGGTCAGGATTATTTAACCAGTTTAGGTGAAGAATTTGATCAAAATATGGATTCTTATTTAACCTTTTAATTTTTGTTATGGGCGATCTAAGTTTTCCAAATTATAACTCATTACCAGAATATTTTTATCACTGGGTTAAGGAAAAACCTGATTTTCCTTTTCTAAAACAACCCAAAGGTAATCTCTGGAAAACTTTGACCTACCAAGATGCCTATGATGAGGCGTCAAGAATGACAAAGGCATTGCAAGGGTTGGGTTTAAAAAAAGGAGACCATGTTGCCATATATTCTAAAAACTGTTATCAATGGATACTTGCAGATTTGGCGATTATGATGGGGGGATTTGTTTCTGTCCCCTTGTATTATAACCTCTCAGCAACACAATTAGGAGAGGTTCTTGCTCAATCTGATTCTAAAGTAGTTTTTGTTGGAAAGTTGGATCATTGGTCCGGACATGCTGAAAAAATAGAAGACGATACCCAAATTATACGCTTTTCGCATTATCAGGGAAATGCAGAAGTTACAGAAGGGTTACTTTGGGATGATTTGGTTTCAGGAAATGAATCTTTTGTACAAGGTTATATTCCAAACCCTAAAGAAATATGGACGATTCTATTTACTTCTGGGACTACAGGAACGCCAAAAGGAGTTATGCACATACATAAGACCCCAGTTCAAATCATTAAAGATGATAACAAAAATGATTGGATAGGCATCGCCAAATATCCAGAACCGCAATTATTATCGTACTTACCACTAAATCATGTGGCCGAAAAGATTGGTGTTTATGCTATAGCTCTAATGCTTGGCGGTACTATTTCGTTTGGAGAAAGTATTGAAACATTTGCTAAAAATTTACAAGACACTCAGCCCACCATCTTTTTTGCGGTTCCCAGAATTTGGACAAAATTCTACCTTGCAGTGGCTAATAAACTGCCCCTCAAGAAACAACGATTATTATTCAATATTCCTATACTTTCTGGTATTATAAAAAAGAAAATACGATATGGTTTGGGGATGGCCAATGCAAAAGTAATTGCAACGGGTTCGGCAATTACCCCTACTTATTTGAAAGAATGGTACATGAAGCTGGGAATTCATCTTATAGAAGCATATGGCATGACTGAAGTTTGTGGGTCGATTACAAATTCCCCAATGAAAGATGCTCCAAAGGATTCAGTAGGTAAACCAGTTCCAGGATGCGAAGTGAAAATCGATCCAAAGACTAAAGAAGTCCTAATGAAGTCACCATATATGATGAAAGGGTACTACAAAGATGAGGACTTAACCCAAAAAGTCTTAAAAAATGATTGGTTGCATAGCGGAGATAAAGGAAGTTTTGATGAAAACGGTTTCTTAAAAATAATTGGGCGTGTTTCTGATGCCTTTAAAACTAGTAAGGGCAAGTATATTACACCTAATCCTTTAGAAGAAAGAATAGAAAAAAATGAATTAGTTGAGCAGGTTTGTATAGCAGGGCTGGGGATACCTCAGCCCATTGCGATTGTTAATCTATCAGAAGTCGCACAATCCGTTACGAAAGAAGAAATAGAAGTATCATTAGATAATATGCTTGTTTCTATTAATGAAGACTTAGCAAATTACACCAGAGTATCCACAATAATAGTAGATTCTAAAGTTTGGAATACAGAAAATGCACTATTAACTCCTACATTTAAAATAAGAAGGGGAGAAATAGACAGCCAGTTTGGTAAACATTTTCTGGATTGGCATAATGATAAAAAAAATGTGATATGGATATAGGTAAAGCAGTTCTTGTGACCGGTGGTTCTAGCGGAATTGGTCTTACCATTTCCAAATATTTTGCAAGAGCAGGATATAGATTACTTTGGGTTTCACTCTTAAAACAAGAGATGAAAGCTGCTCAATCACAATTAAAAGCAGAAATTCCTGACTGTGACATAAATTCACTTGAACTTGATCTGTCGTTGTCTGATGCAGCACAAGAAGTATATGCATGGATAAAAGAAAACCATTGGGATATTGATGTATTGATTAATAATGCAGGGTTTGGGACTTATGGATTTAGTAATGATATTGATGTTGATAGAGAATTGAATATGATTAATTTAAATGTAATTAATCTTTACAAAATGACACGACTTTTCTTGAATGATATGATAGATCAAAATCAAGGAACTATTATCAATATTAGCTCTAATACCTCTTTTCAACCCACTCCAAAGCTAAGTGCTTACGGAGCTACCAAATCTTTTGTTAAACATTTTAGTAGAAGTATCAATGAGGAGTTAAAAATGCTTAATTCAAAAGTGAAAGTAATATGTGTATGCCCGGCTGCAATTAGGGATACCAACTTTAAGAAAGCAGGAAATATGGAGAATTTAAAAACATTTAGCGGACTAGCCACTACAACATCAGAAGAAGTAGCAAAAGACGTGTGGAATGGATTTATGAAAGGAAAAGATTTTATAATAAGCGGTTGGAAAATGCGAATGTTACACCATATATCCTGGATAGTTCCATATCGATTTCAACAGTTTTTAGTTAGAAAAGAAATTAAAGAAGTGTATTAAATGAGAGCATTAACATCAAATATTAATACAGCAAGTGCCTCTTTTAAAGAGAATAAGCAAGCTATGCTTGAATTGGTGGAGAAACTAAACAAGCACCTTGAAGAAAGTCGATTTCAAGGAAAAGAAAAATCGATTGACCGGGCCAGAAGTAGGAATAAACTTCTAGCTAGAGAACGAATAGAACTACTTCTAGACAAAGATAGCCCGTTTATGGAGCTTCTGCCCTTGGCAGGAATGAATAATAAAGGAGGGTTTGGAGCAGGAGGAACCAGTGTAGCGGGAATTGGATTGGTCGAAGGAAAACTATGTATGATTAATTCTAATGTTGGTACACGTAAAGGAGGGTCCGTAGATTATGCTACTGTTTTTAAAGGTTTTAGAATTGGACAAATTATCCGAGAGTGCAGACTTCCTTCTATAAATCTAGTTGAAAGCGGAGGGGCTAACCTTCCCGATCAAGCTAAAATATTCAATTACGGAGGAGAGGGGTTTAGAGAAATTACAAGAAGGTCTGAGATGGGAATTCCTACGATATCTGTTGTTTTTGGTAACGCTACAGCGGGTGGGGCATATGTGCCAGGTATGTCTGACTACGCCATTTTTCAAAAGCAAGCAGCAAAAGTTTTTTTGGCAGGTCCTCCCTTGGTAAAAATGGCTACTAACGAAGAATCTACAGATGAAGAACTAGGAGGAGCAGAGATGCATAGCCGGGTTTCAGGAGTTTCAGATTATCTGGCAGAAGATGAACTAGATGCTATAAGAATTGCAAGGGAGATCATGGAGTTTATTCCAGAATCAAAACCACACCTTGTTCCTAAATTATCTATAAAAGAACCTCTTTTTTCGGCCGATGAAATACTAGGTGTTGTTCCGGTGGATATCAAAACCCCCTTTGATGTCAAAGAATT
This sequence comes from uncultured Aquimarina sp., assembly GCA_947496355.1. Taxonomy (GTDB): domain Bacteria; phylum Bacteroidota; class Bacteroidia; order Flavobacteriales; family Flavobacteriaceae; genus Aquimarina. The sequence goes on along the minus strand of CANMCO010000012.1, from coordinate 80,128 downwards.
AATCATACGTATTACTGATGGTTCGGAGTTTTCTGAGTTTAAGCCCGAATACGGAAACACGATGGTATGTGGATGGACCAAAATTCATGGATACCCTGTAGGTATTCTTGGAAATAATGGTGTCATTTTCTCAGAATCGGCCAATAAAGGGGCTCAGTTTATACAATTATCCAATCAGAAAAATATCCCGTTGCTATTCTTACAGAATACAACAGGATATATGGTTGGTAAAGCGTATGAAGAAGGCGGAATTATAAAGAATGGAGCTAAACTTATTAATGCGGTTTCTAATAGTAAAGTGCCATCGATCACTTTAATGATTGGCTCTTCATTTGGTGCCGGTAATTATGGTATGAACGGAAGGTCTTATGATCCAAATTTCCTTTTTGCATATCCCAACTCCAAAATTGGTGTTATGGGATCTCAGCAATTGGCAGGTGTAATGAGAATTATTCAACAAACTTCAGCAAAGGCAAAGGGAATTCCTTATGATGAAGAGCAGGCAAAAATGATTGAAGGTATGCTTATCGCAGAGGCAGAATCAAAATCCTCGGCATGGCACTCAACATCAGAATTATGGGATGATGGAGTTATCGACCCTAAAGAAACGAGAAATTATATAGGTTTTTCTTTGGCGGTATTATACAACCAAGAAATTAAGGGAACTAGTAGTTATGGTGTCTGGAGACACTAAGTAGAATTTTAATGAATATGAAGAGTATCAATACCATACTAATTGCTAATCGAGGAGAAATTGCGTCCAGAATTATGCATACCTGTAAAAAAATGGGTATTACTTGTGTCGCAGTGTATTCTGAAGCTGATAAGAATGCGCCTTTTGTAAGACAGGCAGACGTTGCCATTCATATAGGTGATCCAGAACCCATACAATCGTATTTGGATCAAGACAAAATTATTAAGGCAGCATTACGATCTGGAGCTGATGCTATACATCCTGGATATGGGTTTTTATCAGAAAACGCTTCCTTCGCCAGACGCTGTGCAGATGAGGGGATTATTTTTATTGGTCCCAAACCTGAAGCCATAGCAGCTATGGGATCTAAGTCACAAGCCAAAGCTATCATGGAGGAATCGGGGGTTCCTGTAATTCCTGGATATAAAGGAAAAGACCAATCAGATGCAACCTTAAAATCAGAAGCTTTAAAAGTTGGATTTCCTCTGCTACTAAAAGCCACTGCTGGAGGTGGTGGAAAAGGAATGAGAATCGTATATGAGGAAAAAGAGATTCCAAAAGCAATTATTTCGGCAAAACGTGAGGCAAAAAGCGCTTTTGGAAATGATGAACTGTTAATTGAAAAATATATAGAGTCTGGTAGGCATATCGAGTTTCAGATTTTTGGAGATCAACAAGGTAATGTTATTCATTTATTAGAAAGAGAGTGTTCTATTCAAAGACGTTATCAAAAAGTAATTGAAGAAAGTCCGTCGCCCATAATGACAAAAGAATTGCGAGAGGTAATGGGTAAGGCTGCGGTTTCGGCTGCCAAAGCATTGGAATACGATAATGCCGGAACCGTTGAATTTATTTATGATGATCAAACAGGAAAATTTTATTTTCTAGAAGTAAATACCAGATTGCAGGTCGAACATCCTGTTACAGAAGCCATTACTGGCCTTGATATTGTGCAAATGCAAATAGAATCAGCTCAAGGACTTTCATTACAAGTTAATCAACAGGATGTAGTATCGAATGGTTATGCTATTGAAGCCAGACTGTATGCAGAAGATCCTTCAAATAATTTTGCTCCCGTTACAGGAACAGTTTACAAATTTGATTTTCCAAATGTTCAAGGACTTCGGGTAGAATCTGCCATTAAATCAGGTTCTAACATTTCTATGTTCTATGACCCTATGATTGCCAAAATCATTGTGAAAGATAAAAATAGGCAAACAGCACATTCAAAACTCAAATACGTACTGCAACACTTGATTTGCCTGGGGACTATTACCAATCAAGGTTTTTTACAAGCACTTCTTCGGCACAAAGATTTTAGTGTTGGAAAATATAATACCCATTTTATTGATGAACATATTGATCTATCGCAAATAAATAATCTTGCAGAAACGTATATTGAAGAGGTGGCTATTGCATCAACACTTTATGGTTGGAGTCAAAGGGAAAAATCAAGAAAAACTCTGGGAAGCATTCCTTCAGGATGGAGGAACAGTTTTTATGAATATCAGAGAGAGGTGTTTTTTATACATGAACAGAAAATAACTGTTCGATATCGATATATAGATGAGAGTTTTACATTTTTTATTGAAGAAAAAGAACGTACTGCAAGTATTGTAGATATAAATAGCGAAAATGTTCGCTTGAATATTGATGGACTACAAAAGGACTATTCGGTGATTAACATTGTCAATGATTATTTTGTTCACTCTGCTTCAATTGGAAATGTCTTGATCACTAAGCAAGATCGTTTTCCAGTTAGAGAAAAAGAAAAGATAAACGGAGGGTATGAAGCCCCTATACCTTCTCAAATTGTTAAAATTCATGTTTCACCAGGCGATCAAATTAAAGAAGGAGATCCATTGGTTGTTATTTCTTCTATGAAAATGGAAACACATATATCTGCAAACCAAGACGGGACAATAGAAGAGGTATATGTGGAAGAAGGAAATAGTGTAGAAGCTGGATTTTTGTTACTAAAAATTAACGAAAACTAATATGGAATTTTTTGATGATAACCTCATTAAGGATGCGCTTAATCAAAAATATGCCTTCATAAAAATAAAGGTAGAAGATCATGTCATGCACCTTACTTTGAATCGAGCAGAAAAGAAAAATGCGATACATCCTCATATGGTGCAGGAAATTGCATTTGCAATGCAATTTGCAAAACAGACCAATGACATAAGAGCTTTAGTTATTGATGCTGCCGGAGATGTATTTTGTGCAGGTGCAGATCTTAAGGCGTTTATGGGATTAGTAGGAGAATTTCACTCATCTATTCCAGAAGCGAAGACGGAGATCTTAATAGGAGAACTTTTTAATAAAGTTCATAAACCCATTATAACGAAAGTAGAAGGAAGTGTTTTTGCAGGAGGCTTTTTTTTCCTGGCAGGAGCAAATTATGTGGTATGTAATGAAGCCATTAAATTAGGATTGCCAGAGGTTAAACGGGGTTTGTTTCCGTTTCAGATAATGGCGGCACTACTTGAAATTATGCCAAAGCGTATTGTAGTAGACTGGTGTATTAGGGGGTATGATTTGAATGTACAAGATGCCAAAAAATTTGGACTTGTTACTCATACGACTACACCAGAAACTATTGATAAAACCATTAAAAGTTTATTAGATGAAATAAAGGTAAATTCTCCAACTGCAATACGGTTAGGTTTGGAAGCATTGGATACTATTAATGAGCAGGCATCCAAACATAGATACCTTATGGAGATGCTTCAAAAAACTGTCGGTTCAAAAGACGGACAAGAAGGCTTACTTGCTTTTAGAGAAAAGAGACAACCTGTTTGGACAGGAGAATAAAATTAAATTAAAGAATTATGGCTTTTAAGAAAATGATCCTTTCTGCAGCCCTAACAGGAGCTGCAACCAATAGAGCACATTGCCCAGATATCCCTTATGCTCCCGAAGAATTAGGGTTAGAGGCAAAGCGAGCCGTAGATGCAGGAGCTTCGATTGTTCATATTCATGCGCGAGAGGATAACGGAATGCCTAGTTGGAGAACTGAAGTATTTGAACAAATTACAAACGAAGTACGAAAGCATTGCCCAGATGTAATTATTAATTACTCAACCGGAGCTATTGGCCTGTCGATCGAAGATCGATTGAAACATTTGCCTGCAACCAAACCAGATATGGCGGCTTTCAATATGGGAAGTATGAATTATGCTATTTTCTCTAAAAGCGCCAAACAATTTATATGGAATGGTGTTTTTGAAAATTCTTTTGATGACATGATCAAGGTGGTAAAAACGATGAATGAAAACAACATCTGCCCAGAAATGGAATGTTTTGATACTGGTCATATCAGGAATGCAGAACCCCTAAAAGCTATGGGGTTATTGCCAGAGAATGCCTGCTATAGTTTGGTAATGGGGGTTATGGGTGGCATTCCTGCAACTCCAGAAAACTTAATTCATCAAATAAAACAAGTACCAGAAGGCGCCTTTTGGCAATCCATAGTAATTAGTCGTAAACAATGGCAACTTTCAGCTATTGCGGCAGCAATGGGAGGTAACTTTAGAGTTGGATTAGAGGATAATTTCTATCTCCCAGATGGAAAAATGGCAAAATCTAACGGAGAGCTAGTAGAAGCGGGAGCATCTCTTGCTCGAATGATTGGACGTGAAATAGCAACTATTTCAGAAGCTAGAGAAATGCTTGAAATTCCAACAAAAACAAATGTATAATTATGTTTAAGACAGACACATTTAAAGATAAAATAGTACTGGTTACAGGTGGGCGTTCTGGTATAGGGTTTCAGACGGCTAAAGACTTTTTACTTCTGGGTGCCAAAGTTGTTATTTGTTCCCGTAAGGAGGATAAACTTAAAATCGCTGCAGAAGAATTAGCAGAGTTTGGTGAACTATCTTTTCAAGCTTGTGACATTAGAAAGACCGAAGACATTCAATCGCTGGCCAAAATGATACAAGAAAAATATCAACGATTAGATATTCTGGTCAATAATGCCGGAGGTCAGTTCCCTGCTTTGGCAGAATACATTAATGATAAGGGTTGGAATGCGGTTGTTAACAACAATCTCAACGGAACTTTCTATATGATACGAGAAATGGCAAACACATTTTTCATTCCTCAAAAGAAAGGAGTAATCGTTAATATTATTGCAGATGTTTATCGTGGGTTTCCAGGAATGGCACATACTGGCGCTGCAAGAGCAGGAGTAGAAAATCTAACTAAAACACTAGCCCAGGAATGGAGTGATTTCAACATTAGAATCAACTGTGTTGCACCAGGAATTATAGAATCTAGCGGATTGGATCAATATCCTCAACAAATACAAGATATGTTTGAAGAGGCTCAAAAAGCCATCCCATTAAAACGATTTGGCAAAGTTGAAGATGTTTCAAATGCGGTAACTTTCTTATCAAGTGCTATGGCAGAATATATAACAGGAGTTTCACTTTATGTTGATGGTGCCCAGCATCTGAGTTTTGATAAAATGGGATTGGCAAGAGTACTTAAATCTTTCATGTAGGAACTTATGGAACCGAAACTAAAAACAATTAAAGGAGGTGAGTTTTTGATCAAAACAAGTGCTCCTAATACTATTTTTACTCCAGAAGATTATACCGAAGAGCAGTATATGCTTAGAGCGGCAATACGTGATTTTCTGAATAAAGAAATTGAACCTCTAAAGGAAATTTTTGATAGTAAAGAAGGTATTAAAGTAACCCCAAAAATATTAGAAAAACTTGGTGAATTAGGTTTTTTGGCAATCTCGGCTCCCGAAAGTATAGGTGGCATGGGGTGTGATATTAAAACTGATCTTGCAGCTTCAGAGATCATGTCAGAGAGCTTTTCATTCTCACAGACTTTAGGAGTACAAAGAGGATTGGGAGTCAATACCATATTGTTTTATGGAACAGCAGCTCAAAAATCAAAATACCTTGATGATATCCTTACCGGAAAATTAAAGTGTTCCTATTGTTTAACAGAACCAGGAGCCGGATCTGATGCTAATTCTGGAAAGACCAAAGCGGTCCTTAGTGAAGATGGCAAACACTATATCCTAAATGGTCAGAAAATGTGGATTACCAATGCTGGTTTTGCTGATATATTTTCTGTGTTTTGCAAGATTGAGGGCGACGATAATTTATCTTGTCTGATCGTAGAAAAAGAATGGGGAGTAAAACTTGGTATAGAAGAAAATAAGTTGGGTATCCATGGATCTTCTACTAGACAAGTGTTTTTTGAAAACGTAAAAGTACCCATAGAAAACCTTTTGGGAGAGAGAGATAAAGGCTTCAAGATTGCTATGAACGCCCTCAATATGGGTAGATTAATGATTGGAATAGCTGGATCAGCTATTGGAAAAAGATCGTTTAGATTAGGTGTGCAATATGCCAATCAAAGAATTCAATTTAAAAAACCAATTTCTTCCTTTGGGGCAATTCAAGAAAAAATTGCCAAAATGGCAACGCGAATTTATGCCATAGAATCCGGTTGGAATAGATTGGCAGGGGATATGGATAATCTTTATAATGAATTCATTGCAGAGGGAGTAGATCCACTTAAGGCAAAACAACAAGTGGCTCAGGAATTTGCTGCAGAATGCTCTATGATCAAAGTTTTTGGGTCAGAAGTAGAACAATTTGTTGTAGACGAGGCTTTACAAATGCATGGGGGTATGGGTTTTTCTGGAGAGAGCGAAATTTCTATCCATTACAGAAATATTCGAGGCAATAGAATCTATGAAGGGACCAATGAGATTAATCGACTCGTTATACCTGGTACAATAATGAAATATGCCCTAAAGGGAAAACTACCATTAATGCAGTCTGCAATGCAGGCCCTTCAGGATTTACAATCCGGCAATTTAAAACCTGCCGATAGTAATCAATCTTTTGCAGAATTCAGCATGGATTTTTTAGAGAATTGTAAAAAGTCTGCCATCCTTATTAGTGGCCAGGCAATGCAAAAATTTCAGCAAGATATTCAGGAACAGCAAGAGGTGTTGTCTCGTATTTCGGATATTATAACACAACTCTATATGCTCGAAGGGGTATTGTTAAGAACCCTAAAACATCAAGGCAAAAATCAAGCTATTCGCGAAGCTATGAGTACTACATTTATGTATGCTTCTGTAGATTTGATAAAGACATCGGCAAGAGAAGTGATTTTTGCTGTTGCAGAAGGCGATATGGCGCTAATGAGCCTTAAAGCGATCAATAAACTATTACAGCTTCCTGTTAGCAATGTTATTGAGAATAGAAGAGTTATTGCGTCTCATTTCATTCAGGAAAATCAGTATAAAATTTAAAAGAATCACACCATGAAAAGCTATTATTTTGACGAGGGGCATGAGTTATTTAGAGAAAGTCTGAGAGCTTTTTTACAAAAGGAAGTAACTCCTAATATAGATCAATGGGAAGAGGATCGACGTATCCCCCGGGAAGTATGGAAAAAAATGGGTAAAATGGGGTTTTTGGGCCTTTCTTATCCCGAAGAATTTGGAGGAGCAAACCTCGATTTCTTTTATGATGTCATTTTTTGCGAAGAAATAGCCAAAGTGTTTTCTGGAGGATTTGCAATTACCCAAGCAGTGGTTCAATACATGTCTGGACCTTATATTCTAAAACATGGATCTCAAAGGTTAAAGGAGAAGTATCTTCCGGGCATAATCTCTGGTGAAGCCATAAGCTGTATCGGAATATCAGAACCAACTGCAGGATCAGACGTAGCCAATGTACGAACTACCGCAGTGCTTACAGGTGATCATTATGTGGTGAATGGCTCTAAAACCTTTATTACAAATGCTATTTATGGAGATTTTGTGGTTTGTGTAGTTAAAACGGACCCAAAAGCCGGACCCGATGGAGTGAGCCTTTTGGTAGTTGATCTTGATAAAGATGGGGTAAGTAGGACAAAATTAAAGAAACTGGGATGGCATTCTTCTGACACTGCAGAACTTGCTTTTGATAATGTGCAAATACCCAAAGAAAACCTCATTGGTGAAGAAGGAAAAGGATTCTATTACCTAATGGGAGGTTTACAGGTAGAAAGATTGGTGGGCGCCATAATGGGGTATTCGGCTTGTGAAGTTGCTATGGAGTATACGTTGCAATACATGTCAGAAAGAACCGCTTTTGGGAGACCCATTAATAAGTTTCAGGTATTGAGGCATAGAATGGCGCAGTTATCATCAGAAATCGAGTCCTGCAAACAATTCGTATTACATTGTTCAAGGTTAAATAATGATGCTAAATATGCTGTAAAAGAATGTTCAATGGCTAAACTGTTGGCGACGGAGTTATCAGATAAAACAATGACCCAATGTCTTCAGTCTTTTGGAGGATATGGCTATATTGAAGATTTCAAAATAGCAAGAATGTTTAGGGATAGTCGTATAGGAACTATTGGAGGGGGTACATCAGAGATCATGAGAGAAATTATAGCCAAAATGGTCATAGATGATGTGTCATACAAACAAGCAGATAATAATTCAAAAAATAATACTAATTCAAACGGAAACATTATGAGTAATTTAGAAAATTTATTACAGACAATACAAGCAAAGGCAGAAAAGGCCGACAGCCTAAACAATACACTAAAATTTAATTTTGGAGAAGAGCAATTATATATAGATGGTACTGGTGAGAAGAATCAGGTTTCTATCGAAGACAAAGAAGCAGATTGCCAGGTAGATGTAGGGTTTGATGATTTTGTTGCACTAACCAAGGGAGAGCTTAATCCAATGTCAGCAGTAATGGGTGGAAAGATAAAAATCAAAGGAGATATGTCTGTAGCTATGAAACTGCAGTCCTTATTTTCTTAAGGATAATTTTAAAGATGTCTTATGGTAGCTGAGTTCAATGAAACTGAAATTTCTGAAATAGAGCAGATTTATGCTGAGCAGAAATCGGAATATAGATCAATTGGAAAAACAAACGCTTCAGAACGTATTAAGAAGCTAAAAAGACTTCAGAAAGCGATTCTAAAGTTTCGTGTAGAATTGCAGGAAGCCATGTGGAAGGATTTTAGAAAACCAGCTGCAGAAATTGATCTTACAGAGATTTACCCTGTTTTAACTGAGATTAGATTTGCTTCAAAACATCTAAAAAGGTGGATGAAACCTAAAAAGGTGGCCAGACCAATTACAATGATCGGGTCATCTTCTAGAGTTTTGTATGAACCAAAAGGAATGTGTCTTATTATTGCACCCTGGAATTATCCTATGCAACTCCTTTTTGCTCCATTGGTTTCGGCAATTGCTGCAGGAAATACAGTCATTCTGAAACCTTCTGAGTTTACTTCTCATACCGTAGCGATAATGAAATTAATTATCGCAGAGGCTTTTGAGGAAAAAGAAGTTGCCATTGTAGAAGGAGGTGTCGAAGTAGCAACCAAGTTGCTTAGTATGAAGTTTAGTCATGTGTTTTTTACCGGAGCTCCGGAAATAGGTAAAGTCGTGATGGCAGCTGCGTCCAAACACTTATCAAGTGTTACACTAGAATTAGGAGGTAAGTCACCAACGATTATAGACGAAACTGCAAATATAAAAGCAATTGTCCCCAGGATCGTTTGGGGTAAATTTATAAATGCAGGACAGATTTGTATTGCACCTGATTATGTGGTTGTTCATGAAAGCAAAAAAGAAGAGCTTATTCAAGGTTTGATGAGCCAAATTATTAAACATTATGGAGATGAAGCTATTACCTCTCCCGATTACCTCAGAATTATTAGCTCAAAGCATTTTTTGAGATTGAAAGGATATCTAGAAAGTACCGTAGCACAAGGTGGAAAAGTAATTTATGGTGGTGCGATCAATGAAGAAGAAAATTATATAGAACCAACCGTAGTTGTAGACCCACCACCTAGTTCTGATTTGATGCATTATGAGATCTTTGGTCCTATACTTCCTATTGTCACTTACAAAGATCGACAAGAAGTAATCGAGCTTATTAACGCTAAAGAAAAACCTCTGGCCTTATATCTCTATAGTCAGAGTAAAAAGAATATCAAATATTTTATAGAAAATACAAGTGCAGGCGGTTCATGCATTAATATGTCTAATATCCATGTTGGAAACCCTAATTTACCTTTTGGAGGAGTAAATAATAGCGGTATAGGAAAATCTAGAGGGCATTATGGATTTATGGAGTTTACAAATGAACGAGCAATTGTACATCAAAAGTTGCCAAGCGCCGTTGAGTTTATGTCTCCGCCGTACACTAATTTCAAACAAAAATTGATCGATTTGACTATTAAGTACTTATAGGAACTGTTGGTTTTATCTTAACGGAAATCCTTTGGCTGCCCACCAAGGATGGATTTCTATCACTAAACGACCGGCTTTAACCATGGGGTCCATATTTGCTAAACTATCTGCAATTTTTTGAGTTGGAGTATTATAAATAGTAATGCCGCGTATGTCTCCATCATCACCAAAAGGGCCAGAAATATCTGCATATCCTTCTTTATACATTCTGCCCAGATGTTCCATATGTAACTTCTGTAAACTTGTAGCCTCTTCTTCGGTTTGTGAACGATTAGGACCACGTTTTAAGAATGCTATAAAATATTGTTGCATGATCACCGTATCACCACTTTTATCATCTATATAATCAAAAATCTGAAAACCATCTTTTTGTAACTTCTCCTTAATTGCTTTTGCAGAGGGTTTTTCAGTAGTTGAGGCCAAGACTTTTTCTTCTTCCTTTTGTTGTTGACAAGAAAATAGAAAAAGCAATACAGGAAATATCAGTATTTTCTTCATTTTTTATGTTTTTTGATCATATTAAACTTAAAAATGCATGTTTTACCATGTTTTGAATGGTTTTTTACCTAATTGTGAATTATAATACCTAGAATCACCAGTAACTTCTTTTCCTAGCCAATTTGGTGCTAAAAATGTCTCATTTTCGTCATTTAACTCAATTTCGGCTATAGTTAGGCCATTATTTTCACCATAAAACTCGTCTACTTCAATGATATGCGAGCCAGAAGGAATTTCATAACGCGTTTTTTCGATGATTCCTTCTTCACACAATAACATCAACTGTTCTGCTTCAATTACCGGGATTTCCTTTTCCCACTCAAAACGAGAAGTACCAGATGCATTTCCAATACCTTTTATAGTCAGGAACCCTTGATCTCCTTTTATTCGAACACGCACAGTACGCTCGGGATCAGTATTCAGGAACCCTTGTACTATACGATAGTTTTTTTGTGCTTCATTTTTATAAGTTTCAGAATTAACTAGGAATTTACGTTCTATTTCTATCATAATTTTGTTCGTAGTCTGAGGTTCTCAAAGACTAGTTTTTCTTTACAATCGCTTTAATCTTATCAGAAAGCACTCTTTTCTCTTCAAAATCGTTATTTGCCAACCAAATCATAGCTGAAACGATCGTTTCAGGATGAATGGTTCGATATTTTTTTAATGGCCCTATAAGTAATGGATTAAATATCTTCATTAACACCTTAAAAAAGTATTCTCCAGATCTTTTTTCGACTCTTTTACCACCAATAAGTGAAGGCTGTAGTATATGTGTTTTAGGAATATCAAATTCAAGAACTGCTTTTTCCATTTCACCTTTGGTGCGGTTGTAAAATACTCGACTTTCTGCATCTGCTCCTAATGCAGAAATAACAACTAGAGTTTTAATTTTATTGGTTTTGCATAGCCTAGCTGCGCTTACCGGAATACCATAATCAATTTTGTGGTATAAATCTTTATCAGGGGTTTTGGCATTGGTTGTTCCAATACAGCAAAAAACTTCGTCTGCAGTAAAATCCTGTGCACTATCTCGTAACTTAAGCATATCTATGAGATGTTCTTCTATCTTTGGATGAGAGATATTGACACTTTTTCTGGAGAACAGTTTGATTTTTTCATATCTATCATCCTGGATAAGCTTTTGAAGTAAAATCCCACCAGTAAGCCCTGTGGCACCAAGTATAATTGCTGTTTTCATAAAAAATAGTTTCCTTTTATTTGTGAGAATGTATTCTACTAGATTCCTGTCACATTGAGCAGAGTCGAAATGTATTTGAACAAAGAAGAATCTCTCTCGACCTCGCTCGAGATAACAGAAAAAATTACTTTTATTAATGACCTAAAGATATTACAATTTGAATAATCAATATCTCTTATTTTTGTATTGTGGAAGAATTACTGGAACATAGAAAAATTATTCACGTAGATATGGATGCATTCTACGCTTCGGTAGAGCAAATGGACAATCCCGAACTTAAAGGAAAGCCATTGGCTGTAGGCGGAGGAGGAAAACGCGGAGTGGTAAGCGCGGCAAGTTACGAAGCTCGTGTGTTTGGTGTACGTTCTGCAATGCCCGGTTTCACAGCAAGAAAGCTATGCCCAGATCTGATCTTTGTTCGCCCACGATATGATCGGTATCAGGAAATTTCATCTAAAATCAGAAAGATATTTTTTGATTATACAGATTTGGTCGAGCCCTTATCGCTAGATGAAGCATATTTGGATGTTACCGAAAATAAAAAAGGACATCCAAGCGCCACATTACTTGCTCAGGAAATCCGTAAACGAATTTTGGATGAGGTGGGCTTAACTGCCTCTGCGGGAATATCTATAAATAAGTTCATTGCTAAGGTCGCTAGTGATTATAATAAACCCAATGGGCAGAAAACAGTAAACCCTGAGGAAGTAATTGAATTCCTAGAGGATCTTGATGTCAAAAAATTCTATGGCGTAGGAAAAGTTACTCAGGCCAAAATGTATTCGATGGGGATTTATACAGGCAAGGACCTGAAAACAAAATCTGAAGAGTTTCTTACGGAGCATTTCGGTAAATCTGGAGGGCATTATTATCGTATAGTACGAGGAGTTCACCAAAGTGCAGTAAAACCTAATAGAGAACGTAAATCCCTTGCCGCAGAACGAACGTTTAGCGAAAACATATCTTCGGAAATATACATGTTAGAGCGATTAGAAAACATTGCCGAAGAATTACAAAAACGACTGAAGCGAAGCAAAGTCGCCGGTAGAACGGTGACATTGAAGATTAAATACAGCGATTTTTCTTTACAAACCCGAAGTAAAACCTTACCATATTATGTAAGTGATGCCGACATCCTATTAGAAACGGCGAAAGAGTTGCTATATCAAGAGAAAATGAAAAATTCTGTACGATTGCTTGGGATATCATTATCAAATCTAAATACTGGAAAGAAAAATGAAAAGAAAAAAGAGGAAGATGAGGTAGAGATTATTCAATTACGATTTGATTTTTGATGAAAAAGCGACTTTTTGATACTTTTTCATCAATTTATACTCAAAAAACACTCAAAATTGATTTTTTGTGCTTTAAATCCCACACAAAATCTCTGCAGCTCGTTTTAGCGTTTCCTCAGTCTTTGCAAAGCAAAATCGTAATACTTTATCATCTTGTTGGTTTAAATTAAAAACAGAAACCGGGATTGAAGCTATTTTGTGTTCTTTAGTTAACCTTTCGGCAAAAGCCACATCACCTTCATCTGTAATTGTAGAGTAATCCAATAGTTGAAAATAGGTTCCCGCAGCAGGAGTAAAACTAAAACGAGAATCTTTGATTAAAGATAAGAATCTATCACGTTTTTCCTGATAAAAGTTGGGAAGAGATAAGTAGTTCTCAGGAGCTTTTAAGTATTCTGCCAGCGCATATTGCATTGGATGATTACTACAGAAGACATTAAATTGGTGTACTTTGCGAAACTCTACCATTAACTCTTTGGGAGCAAGGCAATATCCCATTTTCCAACCTGTGGTATGAAATGTTTTTCCAAATGAGGCCGTGATAAAAGCGCGTTCTGCCAATCCCGAAAATTTAGCCGCGCTCTCATGTTGTTGGCCATCAAAAATAATATGTTCATACACTTCGTCGCTCAGTAAAATAATATCTGTATCCCGAAGTAGTTTTTCCAATTGTAGCATATCTTCTTTTGACCAAACGGTTCCGCTTGGGTTATGCGGAGAGTTGATAATCATCATTTTGGTTTTAGTAGTGATTTTAGAAGCTACTTCTTGCCAGTCTAATGTAAAATTAGGGGCTGATAGTTGTATAGGAACGATCGTTCCGCCAAATAATTTGATAGAGGGTTCGTAAGAATCGTAGGCGGGTTTAAAAATAATCACCTCGTCGCCAGGGTTAATAAATGCCGAAATAATTGTAAAAATGGCTTGTGTTGCACCAGATGTTACTGTAATTTCAGTGTCAGGGTGATAATTACTGCCATACAAGGTATTGGTTTTCTCTGCAATAATTTCTCTTAACCCCATCGAACCTGGCATTGGAGCATATTGATTATGTCCTTTTTTCATGCCCTGGGTAACTAAATTTATAAGTTCTGGATTAGCTTCAAAATTAGGGAAGCCTTGTGATAGGTTAATTGCACCATATTCTGATGCAAGCTTGCTCATTATCGTAAATATTGTTATAGATACTTCCGGAAGTTTAGATATGATATTTTGCATGCCCTAAAATTAGCATATTTCTAATTACATTCATCTTTTTTGTTGAATCTTAAATCATTAACTCAAACGATTTCGCTTTTTAGGGTAAACAAAAGGCAAATTGTATTTTAAATTCATTATAAATACGACATAAACAGACGAAAATGTTGGTAAAAAGGTGTGCGAACCTTATTTTTGTTTTTCAAAATTTTAAACATTTTAAATAATGGGTGGATTGATAAAATCTTCAATAGCAAGAAAAGTTGCCATGGCACTTTCGGGACTTTTCTTAGTTTTCTTCTTATTACAACACTTTACAATCAATTTTACTTCAATTTTTAGCGCAGATGTTTTTAATGAACTATCTCATTTTATGGGAACCAATCCTTTGGTTCAGTTCGCTTTACAACCTGTGCTTATCTTTGGAGTAGTTTTTCATTTTGTAATGGGATTTGTATTAGAACTTAAAAATAGAAATGCGAGAGCAGTTAAGTATGCAAAATATAGCGGCGGCGCTAATGCTTCATGGGTGTCTAGAAATATGATTTATTCTGGATTGGTGATTCTTGCATTTTTGGGATTACATTTTTACGATTTCTGGATTCCAGAAATGGTTCATAAATATGTAGAATTTGCACCAGAAGATCCTACACGTTATTATCCAGAGTTGTTACACAGATTTGAAAGTCCTGTGCGCACTGGGTTATATGTAGTTTCATTTGTGTTTTTAGCGTTACACCTATGGCACGGATTTGCGTCTTCATTTCAATCTGTAGGATTTAATAATAAGTATTCTGTAGCGGCAACTAAGTTTGCTAAGGCTTTTTCAATTATAATCCCATTAGGATTTATAGTTATAGCGATAATACTTCATTTAACTCATTAAAAAAACCACTATTATGTCAATTTTAGATTCTAAAATACCTGAAGGTCCACTGGCAGATAAGTGGACAAAACATAAAAATACAATTAACCTGGTTAACCCGGCCAATAAGCGTAATATAGATGTTATTGTTGTTGGAACAGGATTAGCAGGAGGAAGCGCAGCTGCTACATTAGCTGAGCTTGGTTATAATGTAAAAACATTCTGTTATCAAGATTCCCCTAGACGTGCACACTCAATTGCTGCACAAGGAGGAATCAATGCTGCAAAAAATTACCAGGGAGATGGTGATTCTGATTACCGTTTATTTTATGATACAATAAAAGGAGGAGATTATAGATCTCGTGAAGCCAATGTATATAGATTGGCAGAGGTTTCTAGTAATATCATTGACCAATGTGTTGCGCAAGGGGTTCCTTTTGCTCGAGAATACGGTGGTTTACTAGACAACCGTTCATTTGGAGGGGTATTGGTATCCAGAACATTTTATGCTAAAGGACAAACAGGGCAACAATTGTTACTTGGAGCGTATTCTGCAATGAATCGGCAGATTAATAGAGGTAAAATACAGGCTTTTAACCGTCATGAAATGCTGGATTTGGTAAAAATCGATGGTAAAGCAAGAGGTATTATTGCTCGTAATCTGGTTACAGGAGAAATAGAAAGACATTCTGCACATGCTGTGGTATTAGCATCAGGTGGATATGGAAATGTATTCTTTTTGAGTACCAATGCTATGGGAAGTAATGTAATGGCAGCGTGGAGAGCTCACCGAAGAGGGGCGTTCTTTGCAAATCCTTGCTATACACAAATTCACCCTACATGTATTCCGGTATCGGGAGATCATCAGTCTAAATTAACGTTAATGTCTGAATCATTACGTAATGATGGTCGTATTTGGGTGCCAAAAAGAATTGAAGATGCTGAAGCAATACGAGCAGGTAAATTAAAGCCAACGCAGTTGTCTGAAGAAGAAAGAGATTATTACTTAGAACGTCGTTATCCTGCTTTTGGTAACCTAGTGCCCCGTGATGTGGCTTCTAGAGCAGCTAAAGAGCGTTGTGATGCTGGTTTTGGAGTAAATAAAACAGGAGAGGCTGTATATCTTGATTTTGCAGCAGCTATCCAACGATACGGAAAAGAAAAAGCATTAACATCTGGGATGCATAACCCTTCAAAGGAAGAAATTACTGCATTAGGAGAAAAGATAATCGAAGATAAGTACGGTAACCTGTTCCAGATGTATGAGAAGATCGTAGATGAAAACCCGTATAAAACACCTATGATGATTTATCCTGCGGTGCATTATACAATGGGAGGTCTTTGGGTAGATTACAACTTGCAGACAACCATTCCTGGATGTTATGCTGCAGGAGAAGCAAACTTCTCAGACCACGGTGCTAATAGACTTGGTGCATCGGCATTGATGCAGGGTCTTGCGGATGGATATTTTGTGTTACCATATACGATTGGAGATTACTTATCTCATGATATTCGTACCGGAAAAATCCCAACAGATACACCAGAGTTTGATCAGGCGGAGAAAGATGTAAAAGATCGTATAGAAAAGCTGATGGACGGATCAGGAGAACACTCTGTAGATTATTACCATAAGAAATTAGGTAAAATAATGTGGAACAAATGCGGGATGTCTCGTAATGAAAAAGATTTAAAATCTGCAATTGATGAGATCGCAGCTTTACGTGAAGATTTCTGGAAAAATGTAAAAGTTCCGGGAACGGCAAATAGTATGAATCCTGAATTAGAAAAGGCCGGAAGAGTGGCTGATTTCTTAGAATTAGGAGAATTGTTTGCAAAAGATGCACTAGATCGTAATGAATCTTGTGGAGGGCACTTTAGAGAAGAATCCGTAGAACAATCTGGTGAGCAAAAAGGTGAAGCATTGCGAGACGATACAAACTTCAAGTATGTTTCTGCATGGGAGTATAAAGGAGAGCCTAAAGATGCACAATTACATAAAGAAGACTTAGTCTTTGAAAACATTGAATTAAAAACACGTTCTTATAAATAAAAAGCTATGAATCTTACACTAAAAATATGGCGTCAAAAAGATGCTGCATCACAAGGATCGATAGTAGACTATCAAGTGAAAGGAATTGAAGGTGACATGTCTTTTTTAGAAATGTTAGACGTGTTAAACGAACAACTAATTACTAAAGGAGATGATCCTGTAGTATTTGATCATGACTGTAGAGAAGGAATCTGCGGAGCTTGTTCTTTGCAAATTAACGGAGAACCGCACGGTCCTGACCGTTTGGTCACTACTTGTCAATTACACATGCGTAAGTTTAACGATGGAGATACGATTTATATCGAACCATTTAGAGCCAAAGCATTTCCTGTAGTTAAGGATTTGATGGTTGATCGTAGTTCTTTTGATAGAATTCAACAAGCAGGAGGGTATGTTTCTGTAAATACGTCTGGTAATACGATAGATGCAAATGCTATTCCTGTAAATAAGGATGATGCAGATGAGTCTTTTGAGGCCGCAACGTGTATTGGTTGTGGTGCTTGCGTAGCGGCATGTAAAAATGCATCAGCAATGTTATTTACATCAGCCAAAGTTTCACAGTTTGCATTATTACCGCAAGGCCAGGTAGAGGCAACCGATCGTGTATTGGCAATGGTAAATCAAATGGATGAAGAAGGTTTTGGAAACTGTACTAATACAGGTGCATGTGAGATCGAATGTCCAAAAGGAATATCATTAGAGAATATTGCGCGAATGAACCGTGAATATTTGAAAGCGAGCTTGAAAGGATAAAAGCTGCAAAGCTTATAAATAAAAAACCGAAGTATGTAAATGCTTCGGTTTTTTTATAGTAACATTTTCATCACTATACACATTAATAATCGAGAAGTGTTATACCTTTATATCATTAATTTAACATTCAACAAATCATCAAATCAAACAAATGAAAAATATTTTATTCTTCCTAATTATTATTTTCTGTACAAGTTGTAACCAAAACGTAGAAGAAAAAAAAGTATCTTTTGATTACCCAGTAGCTCCATCAGAACCTATATCTGAAACATACTTTGGAACTACAATACTCGATGATTACAGAAATATTGAAAATTTAGACGATTCATTAGTCCTCAAATGGTTTAAGGATGAAGAAAAGTTCGCTAATGATATTCTAAAAAAAATATCAGGAAGAGAAGAGCTTGTTAAAAAAATGATAGGTTATGACAGAAGAAAATCATATCGAGTTACTCAGATTAATGTTACAGAAAAAGATGAATACTTCTTCTTAAAACAGGAAGCTAATGAGGATGTCGCTCATTTGTATTATCGAAAAAACTTTAATAGTGAAGATGAATTACTATATGATCCGAAGAATTTTAAACCTGAATTAGGTAATACCTATGTCATCAATTATGTCAAGCCTAGTTGGGATGGATCTTATGTGGTTGTAGCAATGACTCATAGTGGAGCTGAAATTTCTGAAATAATCATTATTGATATGAAGACGAGAAAGCCTCTATTAGAAGTAATTGATCATTGTTGGCCTTCTGATGGAGGAGGAGTTAGCTGGCTTCCTGATAATAGTGGTTTTATGTATTTACACTATCCTGAAATTGATCACACATCTGATCGTTTTTTGAAAGATATGAAATCTGTTCTTTATAAAATAGGAGATGACCCAAAAGAGCTAAATGTATTACTTGGCAGGGAAGCACAACCAGAACTAGGATTGTCTCCGCAAGATTTCCCTATCGCTTCTATTCAATCTAAAAATGACAAGTATATGTTTGGTTATATAGGAGGGGCAACAGCGTATTATGATTGTTATTATGCGGAGGTTAAGGATGTGCTAAACGGAAAAATTCAGTGGAAAGAGCTTTATAAAAAAGAAGATAAAATAAAAGGGGGGACATTTAGAGGAGATAATTTTATTTTTATGTCTGCTATAAACGCACCAAATTTTAGAATACTAAAAACTTCAATAGTTGATGCGGATTTTGATAATCCTGAAGTATTGGTTGAAGAAAAAGAAGATGAAGTTTTAAGAACTTTTGGGTTTGCTTCTGATGGAATGTACTTTACAACAACTAAGAATGGAGTGGAGGGAAAATTATATCATCAAAATAAAAGTAAAAAAACTGAGATTTCTTTACCAGGAGCTTCAGGTAGGGTAAACATGGATTTCAAAGGTGCTAATTTTCCAGATATTTGGGTTTCATCGATGGGATGGAAAAATGATTTTATTCGTTATAAATATGATTCTGATAAAAAAGAGTTTAAAAAGGAGAACCTTACTCCAGAAACCAACTATCCAGAATTTAATGATTTTGTTGTTAAGGAAGTTTTAGTATCGGGTCATGATGGCGAAGAAATACCTTTGTCGATTATTCACAAAAAGGATATTGAATTAAATGGAAATAACCCAGTACTTTTTCTAGGATATGGTTCTTATGGTGTATCCTATCGTCCTTTTTTCTCTACATCACGACTTACTTGGGTTGAAGAAGGAGGTATTTTTTGTATAGTTCATGTTAGAGGAGGAGGTGAAAAAGGTGACAAGTGGTATCAATCAGGTAAAAAAACTACAAAACCTAATACTTGGAAAGACCTTATCTCTTGTACAGAATATATGATAGAAGAAGGATACACATCAAAAGATAAAACTGTAATTCATGGTGGGAGTGCAGGAGGTATATTGATTGGAAGAGCAATGACAGAAAGACCTGATCTTTTTGCGGTTGCGATCCCTGAGGTTGGAATGATGAACCCGTTAAGAAATGAGGTAACTCCTAACGGGCCTAATAATACAAAGGAATTTGGGGTAAGTACTAATGAGGTAGAATGTAAAGCATTAATAGAGATGGATTCTTATTTACATATTGAAAAAGGCACAAAATACCCTGCAACTTTAATTACTACTGGTATGAATGATCCTCGTGTGATTGCTTGGCAACCAGGAAAGTTTGCTGCAAAATTACAGGCATCTAATAGTTCCGAAAAACCAATCGTTTTTCGTGTAGATTATGAATCTGGTCATGGTATTAATGATACAAAGTCTAAAGGATTTGAGCAATTGGCAGATGTTTACTCTTTTGCTTTTTGGCAAGTGGGTCACCCAAAGTATAGTCTAAAGAAATAGTTTTATTTAAAAAATTATCACAAATCTCTAATAAGGATTTTTTACATGAGCAATTTAATATAAAAAATGATATTGGGATTGTAAAATTTGGATAGTAATAATAACGATACGTTAATAGCTTATTTATTCTATAGTAGCTGAGTTTGTATAAAAAAACACCTCCGTTTTACATTGAAAAAGAGGTGTTGTGGTATTTTGTATTTTATTCGGCTTGATAAAAGTGTCTTCTAAAAGCCTGCATATTGCGAGGAAGACTCCAGTTTTTTAGAAAAATCATAATAATCGCTTAACACATCTTGACTTATATGATCAATTAATGAATACCCTTCTCTTATATAGGCAGATGTAAAATCACCAATCCTATAATTAAGGAGTTTAGCTTCTATCACATCTCTTTTCCAGTTTTTGATCTGTTTCTTGGTCATAGACCCTTCCTGCATTAATTTGTCGTGTTCCTCAAGTATAGCCGTAAGCTCTTTACCTCTTTTTACCATAGACTCGTATTCTTCCATAGAATATTTTAAATTATCGACACGTAGAGATGTGCTATTTTGTTGTTCTGATTCCTCGATAACATTATTATATTCATTTTGTATAATAATTGGTTCTTGTTGAGCATACGATCCATTAATAGATAGTATACAAATAATTAATAAACACTTTTTCATCGCTTTATTTTGGTTAGTTACTAGAAATTTGATGTCAATAACATAATTAGTTCAAATAGTAATTAGTAAAATAAATTTGGAGAAAACCTTATTAAGTTTTCGCTAAAAATCATTTTTACCTGATTAAACGTTAACTATGTTGCTTAATTTTTTTATAACATTTTAATTATTAATTGTTTATAAAATTTATTATTGTATAGCTCCGTTTTGTTAACGTAAGTATTATCTTAATATTGTTTTTTGTTAAAAACATTAAGATTTAGGATTCTTTTAGAAAATATATTGATAAATACCGCTTAAATAAGATAGACGGTATATACAAGACAGTCTAAACGATTACTCTTGTAACTATGCAATGCGTTTTTTTGTATTTGCTTTAGAAAGGAAACTTAACTAAAGTTTTAAGGTTAGGTTAGTAAAGTAAATATTACACTAAATCTTGTGAAAGGTTATGATGTAAGGTCTTTTAAATAGCGATACTCCAAAACATCTTGAACTTTTAGTGATTCAATAATCTTGCCCTTAGAAATTGTCTCAAAATCATAATCTGGTATGGGTAACCCCATTTGTTTGCAAACCATTCCGTAATATTCTGCTTTTTTGGGATGATCGGGATAGGAGGCATGAAACACTTCATTCCATTTTTCCATTTCTGTAATTTTTTGAATTACCCCAATACAATCATTCAAATGGATAAGATTTACAGGGGCTTTAGGGTTCTTGATATTACTTCTTTTGGATAGCATATTGGCAGGATGTCTGTGTGGACCAAACAAACCTGCAAAACGTAAAATAGTAGTTTTGAATGCAGTGTTATTTTGTAGCAGACGCTCAGCTTCAATAAGCTGTTTTCCGGCGTTAGAAGTAGCGTTAGGTGTGGTTTCTTCAGAAATCAACGGAAACCCTTCTAAATCTGCAAAAACAGAGGTAGAACTCACGAAAAGCACATTTTGGACAGTCGATTTTTCGATATAAGGTACTAGATTCTGGATTTTAGCTACAAAATTTATTTCGGGATTTCGTCTCAACCCTGGCGGGATATTAATAATTAGCACCTCACTACCATCAAGAAACTTGATTATGTCCCCAATGGGCCCTTCTTCACTAAGAACAATTTGATACCCGATAATACCTGTACTTTTTAAGGTTTTAATCTTGTTTTCTGAAGTAGTAGAACCTTTTACGATGTATTTTTCATGTATTAAGGCTTGCGCTAACGGAAATCCAAGCCAACCTGTTCCTAGAATGCTGACCTGCTTACTCATTTATCTTCTTATCTTTTGTAGGGTTAGTTGCTAATGTATCAATTTCCTTTACCCGATATTCTTCTGTAGCAAAACTCTTTTTAACTACGACGGCATCATTTACTACAAAGGGCTTTGGCATCATTGCAGCGCTTCTTGCAGGAACCGAGAAATGCTCATTATTGAGTAAGTCATAAGAGGATTCATAAAGCACAAATTTTGGTAAGGAATCTTTATGAAACTGCATTTTTAATTCTAACGGTTCATTTTTGCTAACAAAATAGGTTAGTAAATGATGTTTCCACCTTTTGGTAAAGGCGTTATACGTATTACCATCAGAATGTTTAAAATCCTGAGCTGTTGCACCATTTACATGTAATACCTCAAAATTAAAAACAGTCTCGTTAAAAAGATCAATTCTGTGAATATCTCTTTGTGGTGCTATACATATATCTAAATGTCTTTTATCTCCTATTAGAGTATCTTTACTAATGTCTATTTTGGGTGACCTTATGTTTTTAGTGGGTGCTTGGTTGGCGTATGCAAAAGATCGTCCGTATTTACTTTGTAATGCATTCGCATTATACGTTTCTGCTATATTTTCTTCTGGGTTGATATAATTCTTAGTCCAGGAATCAAGTGTTTTATCATAAGAAGCCCAGACTGCATTGTTTTGATCTGTATCGAGAATATAAACAAGACTATTAGGTTTTTGACGACTTTCTGTAGTGTCAGATTTTAAGTGAGCCACTATTAAGAATGCTAATGAAAATACAAGACCAAGGTTGCCCAAGAGATTTTTTCTTTTGTAAAATCCGACTACTGGAAGCAATACGCCAAATAGTATTACAGATAAGACCGCAGATACAAAAAGAATATTAAGACCTAGAGCTACAGGAAAAGAAGCTATAAATGGTGATAAAATAAAGATGGTTGGGAGTGCTAAGGCCACCATTAATAATGGATTAGGTTCCTTTTGTCGTATAAGTACAAATAAGGAAATCAATCCAAAAATTACAATGATTATAAAATAACTGGCACCTTTTAAATATATAGCTGCCAGTGCCGAGAGTACTAACCACATAAATAATGGTGCTATCATCAAACTTGGTATATTCTGGGGTTTTCCAAACCGAGCATATATTTTAAAACAAATGGCTAGTGATAGTATTATAAAAAGAGAAACATATATATACCCATTATAGGTGAACCCGTGTTGGATTTCTCGATACTGAGGATAGATAATTTTGAGTAACTCCCAGATACCGAAAGTTAAAAACCCAGCCAGATTCATGGTCAAAAGAAATATTCCAAAACCTTTTAAAACTTCTTTGAAGTCGATTCGATAAGTGATTTTCCCATAAAATATTAATCCAATAAATAGGATAATAGCGATAATTAATAAACCAAATATCCAGCTAAAAGGGTATTTAATAAGGTTAAAGACAGGAGTATTAAAATATATGTAATCCTGATCCGATTTCATGTTTGTAATATCGACCTCAGAGAAATAAGAGAGTAGTGGCATTAGATAATTACCTTGATGTTGTAGTGTAGTTAAATCTAAATTTTGCCAAGTATCGTTTGCAGTATGGTAATCAAAGTGATCATCTATAAAAGCAAAATTAAACCCATCTATGTCTCCTTGTTCTCTAAAAACAGTAAGATCGGTATCGTTTGGTAACATTTTATAAATACTATACGCCAATGAATTGGTAACAGGGTATCTTACACCTGCTTTTGAAAACTCGGTAATCATTTTTCCATTCTTACCATTGGTTTCCATAAGCATATACGAATCTCCACCACTTCCTCTAGCTTCAAAATTAAGTGCAAGCCCTACATTTTTGGCCCAAGGGTGTTTTTTTACAAAAAGATCGGCACCATTTAATCCAAGTTCTTCCCCATCGGTTATACAAATAATAATATCATTCTTAGGCACTTTGTTTGTTGCTAAATATGCTCTAACACCTTCTAAGATAGTAGCTACACCACTACCTGCGTCACTTGCTCCATACGAAGAATGTTGCGAACTGTCATAATGCGACATGAGCAATAACGCCTTTCTACCACTGCTTCCTTTAATTTTAGCAAGGATGTTTTGAGGTTTGCTAAAATTACCTGATTTACCAACAGAATATCCCTCTTGGATTTCGGGTTTTAGCCCCAATTTTATTAATTCATTTACGATATAGTTTTTAGTATCATTGTGTCCAGCACTACCCAAGTAATGAGGTACTTCAGAAATTGCTTTTACATGTTCTAAAGCACGAAGCGTTGAGAATTCCTGTTTAGGAGTTTCCAGATCGGTTATTGAGTGTGATTTACTGCTATAAAAAGTATAAAATAAAGAAGTAAGTAGAATCAAGAGAGTAATTAGTGAGGGAAACTTTCGCATGTGTGAGTATTGGTTTAGGCTAAAGGTAAGAAATAAGCCACAATTATTGTATTGATACTAATCGAAATGATTGTAAGCGTTATATGCTTTTGGAAATCGTATAATTAAAAAGGAATTGTTACGAGTATGATAAAAATTAGGTTTTAGGAGTGCGAAATTCGAAATACATATTGAATAAGTGGTTGGAAATCATTATATTTAAGAATCACTAAATCACTTAATAATATGGGAATAATAAGTTTTCAGGGAGCTCGCTCTAAAACCAAAAAGCAAGATGAGACTCCAATAAAGGTTTCGGATTATATGACGAAAGACTTGATTACATTTAATCCTAATCAGTCTGTAATGGAGGTAATCGAAACTTTGGTAAAGCATAAAATTTCGGGTGGTCCTGTTGTGGACGACAATAATAAGTTGTTGGGTATTATTTCTGAAGGAGATTGCATAAAACAGCTTAATGAAAGTCGTTATTACAATATGCCAATTGATGATGCCAGAGTAGATAAATTTATGGTAAAGAATGTAGAGACTATTGATGGTAATTTAAATATTTTTGATGCCGCTAATAAATTTCTACAAACCAAAAGAAGGCGTTTTCCAATTATCGAAGATGGAAAACTGATAGGACAGATTAGTCAGAAAGATGTCATGAAAGCTGCACTGAAATTGAACAGTCAAAATTGGTGGGATAAATAATCATTATACAATTGCTTTTGGATCATCGGTAATTAAAAGTTTGTTTGCTTTGTCTCCTGATATAAATAGATTTTTGGAAGAGTATCGGTCAAATTTATGATCGGATTCTTTCCATTTACCTATACCCATTACTCAAACTTCTTCCCCAATTTCAATTACCCTCTTCTTTCTTGATTAACTATTTCTTTTTACAAGAGCATAAAACTCATTCTCGAGTGGTAAATACCCTTGATCATAGACAAAATAATAGGTGTTCCCTGTTTTGGTAACATAAATGCTGGTGAAGTGTTGAAAATCAAATCCTTTTGCTATTAACTTTGTTTTGGTGGTTTTGGTTTTGTCTTTTGGATTTAACTCGCTAAGGATGCGGTAGTTTTTACGTAATAAATTATTAATATTACGAACAAGGTTTTTACTATCCTTATTAAGTTGATTGTTATAAGCGTTACGACAGTAATCGCTACAGAATTTTTTATCTGCACGACCGATAATCTTATCACCACATACGGGACATTCTTTTTGCATTTAGAAATATATTAGGGGTGGAATATACGATAAATATCCGTTTACAAATGATTAGCAATAGGTATTAAAAGAAAATGTCCTGTGCTAGTCTAAATGTATTTGCATGTGCCTCGATAATAGTTTTAATATCTGGGGAATAGCCACCACCCATGGAGCACATTATGGGAATGTCAAGATCTTTACAGGTTTGCAGTACAAATCGATCACGTTCTGCACAACCGGCAACGGTACATCCTAATTTTCCTAATTTATCTGTTGATAGTATGTCTACACCACATAGGTAATAGATAAAATCTGGTTTTTGATCCTTGATGAGCTCTGGAAGGGTTTGTTTTAACGTTTTTAGATATAAGGTATCGTCAATTTGATCAGGAAGTTCGATATCAAGATCAGATTTTTCCTTTTTAAAAGGGTAATTATTGGCCCCGTGCATAGAGAATGTAAATACCGTATCATCACTTTCGAATATCTCTGCAGTACCATTACCTTGGTGTACATCCAAATCTACAATGAGTATATTTTTTACCAATCCTTTCTGCAAAAGATATTTGGCCCCGATAGCTTGATCATTAAGTAAGCAAAAAGCCTCGCCATGATTAGTATAAGCATGATGTGTTCCTCCTGCAATATTCATTGCAACACCAAACTCTAGCGCATACTCTGAAGCTTTTATGGTGCCATCAGCAATAATGACTTCACGATCAATTAGTTCTTGTGATAATGGGAACCCAATTTTTCTGGCAGCTTTAGGCTCTATAGATAATGCCATCAAGCTTTGATAATATTCTTTTGTGTGAACGGCTAAAATAGGTTCAGGATCTGGAATGTTTGGTTCAAAGAAATTCGCTTTTATGCAAGTTCCCTCATGAAGCAACTGCTTGGGTAATAACTCATACTTGATCATCGGAAAGCGATGCCCTTCTGGTAAAGGATGTGTATAGATCGGATGATACGCTATTTTGAGCATAAATTAGAGAAATTAACCTTCGAACTTTCTTAAAAAATATTTTTTCAATTGAGAATCATAATACCCATATACGTAATGTTTATTAAATTTAAAGATGGTCTCAACTTTTAGGTTTTTAAGGTCTTTAGAAAAATCTTGTATTTTGTCAAAAGCATTTTTCAAGACTTCACCAGGAATGTGTTGAAGTTTTTGGTTGAATAGGCAATGAATATACGTAGATCTGGCTTTAGTATAACCAGTATAGGCATAGTGAGTTGGTGATGTAAAATGATCTACTGATGGAGTTCCATGGATCATTGTTAGGGTTCCAGAAGGGGCTTCTGATACCCCGCCTAGTGTTATTTTTACAATAGAATCTTTTTCAAACATAACAATACCATTATTTTCCGAAGCTATATTCCTTAAAAATTTTCTGGTTTTTTCTGTTTCTAGATAGTCATCATGGGCGCTACCTTTTGTTATTATAGGTGTGTTTTTAAAAGTTATAGAATCTTTTTCATGAAGTACGAGTTCTTTAATTATCTTTTTCGATTCAAGGTTAGTAACTGCAAATTTCATTTGATCATTATTACTAACAATTTGATAAAGCTTATCTTTAGATAAAAAAGAATTAGATTTTATCGGATCATATTCTCGAGTTATGGATAACACAGGTTTTTGAATTGTTTTTATTGTATAATCAATAATATCGAGATTAAGTGTTATTAACTGCGTAAACTTATGCCCCTTGTCAAATGATATAGTTATCGTATTTTTATCTTGAATGTATAGTTTAATTAGTTTTGAAGTAGTGTATAAGGAATTAGGAATACCTGTCTTTATAAGTTCAATTTCCAAATTGAACTTAACAGAATTACCATCTGGTATTAAAAAAGCATTATACAAAGAACTCACATCACCGTTATAGTCAAAAAATACTTCTTTAGCGAGATCATATTCTAGAATTTCTATATTATTTTTTTCTTTAATCTTATGAATATTCAGTTTTGAAGTATTGGGCTGAAGCGTAATAATATAGATCAGATTCTCATGTGTAAATGTATGTAAGAACCGCTCTTTTTTCGAAATAAGGGGTTTTGTGATTACTTCCGTTTCTTTGTCTTTAATATTGAGACTTAATAATTCCAGCTTTTTGTTGTTATCATTTGACGATAAAAATAAGTATTCATCTGGATTTGGAACTACAACGGCTTTGATGTTTTTCGTTTTCGTTTTAGGTCTCTCAAATTTTTGCTGATATACTAACTCAAACGCTTTGTTATATTTATTCAAATGAAATGCCTTTTTATCAATAATAAAAAGAGACAATTCCTTTGCTTTTTCATTCACCACCGGAATAGACTTTCTTGCCTCATTTAATCCAATTTTTAATTTCATCTCACTTTCTGAGAGTATTTCTTGGGATAGAATTGGTGAAACCAAAAAGAAAATGGATAGGATTGTAAAAATAATTCTCCTCATAAATTTTATTTTGGGATTGGGGACATTATTTAAATTTGTATAATCTATATACTTCATCTTTTGTGTGATAGAGACCGTAGTGTATTTTACCATTATGTAAGAAGATATTTTTGCCTGTAAAATAGCTCACTTTTCTTTCGAAATTCCTTATTTTATCGAACCTATTCTTACCTATTTTGCCTTTTATATGCTCTAGATTTTCATCGAAAAGACATTTTATATAAGTAGACTTGGATGAAGTATATTTATTAAATTCGAAAGATGTTGGATTATAGCTAACATTGAAAAAAAGAGGAGTTCTTGAAGCCGTTCCACCAAATCCAGGTCTAAAATTTCTAGACGTTATTATTTCCTGAATCCCACCTAAAACGATATTATAATTGTTATTTGTCTTGAATACAGAAATACCTAAATTTCCTTGAGAAATTTTTCTCAGGTATTTAGTCGTTTTTTCCATTTCACGGGTTTGATTTTCTGAAAAGCCAAAAATAGTCATACTTCCTTCCTGGATAATTGGAGAGTTTTTGAAAGTTATAGAATCCTGCTTACCAATTGTATATTCTTTGATAATTTTGTTGGTATTGATATCCAAGACTGTGAATTTCATTTTAGCTGCAGAACTTACAATTTGAAAAAGTTTATCATCATACAAGTAGGAGTTGCTTTTTTTAAATTCTATTTCTTCTTCTGATGGCTTATCAAATGTTTTGTATGTTATTTCTAAACTTTCCAGGTTAATATAACAAAGCTTTGTTTCTTTTACATTATGATCCAAACTCAAAACGACTATTTTACCTTGCTGATATAGCTTAAGTTTTTTAGAAGTAGTTTCTATTGTATTGGGATTGTAATATTCTATTTTAGAGGCTTCAATTGTTTTTCTTAATGTTCCACTTTTTGAATCTTGAGTGAACAACTCGGAAGCTTTAAGAATGTAACCTTGGGTAAATGGACTCTCCATTTCTATTTCTTTTAATGAAATAGTCCTTTTTTCGCTTTCAAAATTAGGGTTAAAAGTATAAATGTTTACTTCTGAAGAATAGTTTTTACTAGTGAGAAGGTGAATTTTATTTTTATAATTTACTGCTTCAATATACTTTTCACCAGTTAAACTAAAATTCTTTAAAAATTTGATTTCCGATGTTTTATTTTTAAAATCAAGAATCTGAACTCCGAATTTGGTGTTTTTTTCATTGGAAAAGAAAACCGAGTAAATATCATTGTAGATATTATAACCTATTAGGTTTTTATATTTTTTCGAAAGTGCCTTGGTTTTTATTTTTGCTTTCGATTTATAGTTAGAATCAAATAACTGAGCTTGCAGTTCTTTCTTCTCATCAAATAGTATTGTTAGTTCACCGTTGACCTGGTTAGGTATAGAAAAAGACTGTTTAGGAATCTCCCTAGGATAGGAAAAGGTATCGTTTAATTCTATTAATTTTTCCTGAGATGAGATGATTTCACAAGTCAATGCCAACAAAATTGCTAATACAATCTTCTTCATAAAAATGTTCGTTTAGGAATGAGTATGTTAACTAATTACCTCGCCAGGATTTACATTATCCTCATCAGGATTTAGGAATACCAATTTACCTTCAGGAGTTTCAGTCATTAGGATCATACCCTCACTTTCTACACCACGCAGTTTTCTAGGCGCAAGGTTTACCAAAACCGTTACTTTTTTCCCTACAACTTCTTCTGGGGTAAAATGTTCTGCGATCCCAGATACGATGGTACGAACATTGATCCCGGTATCTACTTTAAGTACCAAAAGCTTTTTTGCCTTAGGCATTTTTTCTGCTTCAATGATTGTTCCTACTCTAATGTCTAGTTTGGTAAAATCTTCAAAAGTAGCCGTATCTTTTTGTGGTTCTACGATTTTATTTTCGGCCTCGTTGGCTTTTTTGGTAGCTTCCAGTTTTTCTAATTGTTTTTGAATGTCAGTATCTTCTATTTTTGAGAATAACAATTCTCCTTTTTCGATTTGGTGTCCTGCAGGAAGTAAAACTTCTGCCGAAGATATTTCAGACCAATTTAACCCAGAATGATTAAGAATGCCTTTTAATTTAGTACTTGTAAATGGTAAAAATGGCTCAGATAGTGTCGCCAATGCGCTAGCAATTTGAAGCGCTACATACATCACAGTTTGAGTGCGATCCTCATCAGTCTTAACTGTTTTCCATGGTTCTTCGTCTGCCAGGTATTTATTTCCTAGTCGTGCTACATTCATCAATTCCTGGCTCGCTTCTCTAAATCGGTATCTTTCGATAGAACTTGAGATCACTGCCGGGTAGGCTTTAAGCTCAGCCAAGGTTTGTGCGTCTATTTCAGAAAGGGTAGAAGGAGTTGGCACCACACCATCGTAGTACTTGTTTGTGAGTACAACAACTCGATTAATGAAGTTTCCAAATATAGCAACCAATTCATTGTTGTTACGTGCCTGAAAATCTTTCCAGGTAAAATCATTATCCTTGGTTTCTGGTGCATTAGCAGTAAGTGCGTATCGCAACACATCTTGCTTGCCTGGAAAATCTTCTAGATATTCATGTAGCCATACTGCCCAGTTTTTTGAAGTAGAAAGTTTATTACCTTCTAGATTTAAAAACTCATTTGCAGGGACATTTTCTGGTAAAATATAACTTCCTTCAGCTTTTAGCATGCTTGGGAAAATAATGCAGTGAAAAACTATATTATCTTTTCCTATAAAATGAACAAGTTTAGTGTCTTTGTCTTTCCAATAAGGTTCCCAATCTTTTCCTTCTCTTGTAGCCCATTCTTTGGTAGAGGAGATATATCCAATTGGGGCATCAAACCATACATATAGTACTTTTCCTTCTGCACCTTCAACAGGAACCGGGATTCCCCAATCCAAATCTCGAGTTACGGCACGTGGGCGTAATCCATCATCTACCCATGACTTAATTTGCCCGTATACATTTGTTTTCCAGTCTTTTTTATGCCCTACTAATACCCATTCTCTTAGAAAATCCTCGTATTGGTCTAGTGGTAAGAACCAGTGTTTTGTTTGTTTTAGAATAGGTTCTGCTCCAGAAATAGTAGATTTTGGATTGATTAAATCCGTTGCATTAAGTGAGCTTCCGCAATTTTCGCATTGGTCACCATAGGCTTCTTCATTTCCACATTTTGGGCAAGTACCGGTTACAAATCGATCTGCTAGAAACTGGTTGGCTTCTGGATCGTATAATTGTTCTGATATTTCTTCGATAAACTTACCATCGGCATACATTTTCTTAAAAAACTCAGAAGCGGTCTCATGATGAATAGGAGCAGAGGTTCTTGAGTAGTTATCGAACGAAATCCCGAACTCATTAAAAGATTTTTTAATAATCGTATGATACTTATCGATGATTACTTGAGGAGAAACCCCCTCTTTTTTTGCTCGCATAGGGATTGCAGCGCCATGCTCATCACTTCCACAAATAAAAGCAACATCATTGCCAGTGATTCTAAGGTAACGTGAATAAATATCTGCTGGTACATAAACCCCAGCAAGGTGACCTATATGAATAGGACCGTTGGTGTATGGTAATGCTGCTGTAATTGTATATCTTCCCTGTGTGCTCATAGTGCATAAAAATAAGGCACAAAGGTAATAAAAACAGGTACAAAACATAACCACTAGATCATCCATTTATTTTGAATGTTTCTAGTGGTTATATTTACTAATTTATGAGATTATAATTGACTTGCTAAATTCACCATTATTAGTCTTAATAAGGTATACATAGGACCCTGTACTTAATCTGGTGTTCGCAGAATCTTTTACATTAATTATAAGATCAACACCCTCCATAAGCATTTCATTAGCCAATGTTGCCACTTTTTGTCCAATGATATTAAACAAAGAAACTTCTAAATGAGTGGTTTGTGGTGAGACAATATTTATAAAAGTTTGGCTATCACTATATGTTGGGATGTGCGTTAGGCTTTCTCCATCTGTTGGAATATTAGTCGTGGTTCCAGAACAATTAAACCCTAAATCGAGGGATTCAAAAGGTCCTCCATCAGAGTCTAATAATGCTCTTCCTACCATACCTTCATCAATACATAGCCAATCTTTCATCACTGTGGCGTAGACTCGTCTAAAATCCATGGTATTGGTTACATTTCCACCTCTGGTAAGATTATTTAGATCAGGATGTTCTCCTGCAAAACCACTTCCGTTAAGGGCAGATCCAAAAAACATAGTTGGTGCTGCTGTACCATGATCTGTTCCTAGAGAACCATTTTCTGTAAACCTTCTACCAAACTCTGAGGTAGTCATAGTGAGTACCTTATCGTCCCATCCTGCTGCTGTAAGATCAGCATAAAAATTGCTAACAGCTTCAGAAAAGGAATTTAGGAGTTGTTGGTGTCTTTCGGTTTGATTATTATGTGTGTCAAATCCTCCTAAGGTTACTAAAAAGACTTTGGTGCCCAGATCACCCTTTATTAAACGTGAAATGATACTAAACTGCCTTCCTAAGCTATCATCCAAATACCCGCCAAAATCAGTTGATCTTTCGTAAGCGGCACTAATTACATCTGCATAATTAAACGTAGTATTAGTGGCTTCTCTAAGGTATCTTACTTTATCATCATAAGTACAATTGTCAAGCCCATCTAGGTTGTAGAAAGTTTCATTTTCTATAATTTGCAATAACCTTCTTGGGTCGGAAATTGCAAAAGAATAATCACTCTCTGGTCCTTTAAAGATTAAATTTCCAATACTTCCAATCTGTATAGATGGTGGACTTGGAGGTGGATTAAAAAAGTAACTTGGATAAATTTCTCCAAAATATCTACCCATAAAACCTGTGCGATCATCTTCAAGCAGGTTTGTGTTTGCGTAAATATCAGATCCTTTAAAATGCGATAATGAAGAATCCTCATACCCAACACCATGAACTACTTTCATTTGGCCATTTCCCCATACTCTCTCGAGTTTATTCATTGGTTTTGGCATAGCGTAGTCCTCATCTAGCGTAATAAACTCACTAGGAGGTATGCGTATCAAAGGCCTTGCATTAGCGTATACATCATAGTCATATACAGGGATAATGGTATTAAAACCATCATTACCTCCTTGAAGTCTAACCAAAACAAGAATATTTTCATTAGTAGACTGGCTTAATGCAATAGATAGAGGAGAAGGTCTTGATACAGAAAGAGGCGTATTTGCCAGCATCATAGAACCCCCACCGGCAATTCCTAATGCCTGAAGAAAGGATCTTCTGTTCCATTTTATATGATCATCGGTATTACAATTACCGTTTTTATCTAATTTTATCTTTTGATTGTGATTCGTTTCGCACATAGCAATTTATTTAAGTTGAAATTCAGGGATATCTACAATGAAGTTAAGAAAAGCAAAAAATTGCTCTGATACTTCAGGACGACTAAGCATCCAACTGTTTGCATCTGGTGCATCTGGTTCATAGTAACTAGGCGGAAAGGCATCGATATCCTTAAATACACCTAAAATTTCATTGAAAATTATTGGATCTTCAATCCCTCTTGGGAAAAAATAATTCACTAGTGCTCTAACAACAATATCAACTTGGTCCCTATTTAATCCCGGATCAAGAATTCCATCTGTAGAAGTCCCAATTGGTAAGCCAACGACAAAATCTCTAAATTGCTGTTGATTTTCACTCCAAGCTTGATTTGTAATAAATCTTGCACTTTCCCATCGCCCGATTAAAAGATCCGGACTAATCCAATCTTCGTCCATTTGCCATCCCTCCACATCTATAGGGTTTAATACATCTTGTCCTAGAATACGAACAGTACCTCTGATAAAATCGTTAACGTCTGTAGAAGAAAGTGGGAACCCTAATTCGTTATAGAAACAAATTAATAAATCACATGGGCTTTTGATAATTGCTCCTATAGCTTCAATATTAAAAAAGTGTTCACTTTTAAAAAGTTGTCGAAGAACGGGGGCAATAGCAAAATTGTTATCAATAAATGTTTGTGCCATTTGATCAACTATAGCTTCGCTACACGTTGGGCTTACAAAATATGCGTAAAGTTTACCACAGATAAAAGTGGCAACTTGTCTTTCTCTTTGTTGAAATAAAATATTGATTACATCATCATACGTCCAATTTCCTGATTGACCAAAAATGGTTTTAGAATCATTACTAAACTGAGCTGGGTTAAAGACAATATCTCCCCATGGGATATCATTGGTTTCAACATACCCTGTTAGGGCTTTAGCCGTTTCCTGGATATCATCTTCGGTGTAACCGTTATCAACACCAAGGGTGAAAAGTTCATAAAGCTCTCGAGCATAATTCTCATTAGGTCTATCTCTTATGTTTTCATCTCCGTTAAGATATACTAACATGGCATTAGAAATCCCAATATCGTATACAAAATCTCTAAAATTTCCCAAAGCATGAACTTGAAGAAGATTGTAATATTGAGATTGATAGGCGGGGCTTCTGTAGGTATCATCTTCGGTTACAAAGTGATTACTCCAGAAGAGAGTAAGACGTTCTCTTACACCATTTAGGACAAGATCGTTAACCATTTGATTTTTACCTTCTCGTCTATAGAAACCCGTATCATTATCTGGATTAGCCATTTCGGCAGCTTCAAATTGGTCTCTATTCCAAAACCCCCAAACGGGTGGTGGTGTAGTATTTAATGCAATTGCATTATCAATAAGAGAATCAACCAGCGCAGATGGATTATCTTGAGTTAAGGCTGCAAGAACCTCAGTTTTAGAGGCACCAAAACCAATTCTGCGATAGAGATGATTTATTTTCGTAACATTCCATGGGTTTTCAGAGGAAGGTACGTACGGATCCAGAGAATCTAGATTACATGTAGTATCAGACATCATAGGCATAAGATTTAGTAGTAAAGTTGAGGGACAAATTCAACACAATATAATAGATTATAACGAAAGTCTTTGTTAATTAGTATCCTAATTTGAAAATTTTAAGAAATGAACGATACCAGAAGTATCCATAAATTGTTAACGCATGGATATTTTTTTCGTGAATTCTATCAGACCATTGTTAAAAAATAAAAATTTACTGATAAAATGTTTACCCCTGATTTTGTTACTCCTGGAGACAAAATAGCAATAGTTTCTACTGCTAGAAAGATTGATTTTAAGGAAGTTCAGGCTGCCACAGATTTGCTAAAACAATGGGGTTTGCAGCCCGTGATCGGTTCAACAATAGGGTTAGCGTATAATCAATTTGCTGGGTCAGACGAAGACCGTAGGTCTGATTTTCAGCAAATGCTTGATGATAAGGAGATAAAAGCAATTTGGTGTGCACGGGGTGGATATGGTACGGTTAGGATTATTGATGCTATTGATTTTTCCAGTTTTTGTGTTTCCCCAAAATGGATTATTGGGTATTCTGATGTTACCATATTACATGCTCATATTCATAACCTTGGGATAAATACATTGCATGCTCCTATGCCTATTGATGTGCATAAAGGTACCAAAACATCTATACAATCTATACGGGACACAATTTTTGGAAAGAGCATTTCGTATTCTGTTTCTCCTTCTAAAAGGAATATCTTAGGAACATGTACAGGGCAGTTAATAGGGGGAAATTTATCTATACTATATTCTTTATGTGGCTCTTCGTCTTCTTTAGACACCTCTGGCAAAATTTTATGTATTGAAGACCTTGATGAATATCTTTACCATATTGATCGCATGCTACAGAATTTAAAACGGAATGGATATTTTGATAAATTATCAGGGTTAATCGTAGGTGGAATGACCAAAATGCATGATAATAATATTCCTTTTGGGAAGAAATCTAAAAAGATAATTTTAGACATCGTAAAAGAATATGATTTTCCGGTGGTTTTTAACTTTCCGATGGGACATATCGAAGATAATAGAGCATTGATTATGGGAGCAGAAGTTTTGCTTAGTGTTAATAGCGATGAGGTTAAATTTGAATATATATAAGGATGGCAGAGCATAATGCATTAGGTAAAAAAGGTGAGAAACTTGCAGTAGATTTTCTTGTTGAGAAAGGATATGATATTCTAGAAAAAAACTATCGCTACCTAAAGTCTGAAATCGATATCATAGCTCAAAAACAAGATGTAATTGTAGTTGTTGAAGTAAAAACTAGAAGTACTCCAGAATTTGGAAATCCACAAGATTTTGTGAAACCAAAACAAATTCAATCCTTGGTAAAGACTATTGATCATTATATTGCCAGTAATGATCTGGATGTAGAAGTTCGCTTTGATATCATCGCAATTATAAAGAATAAATTAGGCACGAAGATTGAGCATCTTGAGGATGCTTTTTATCATTTTTGAGTGTATGATTGTGTACATTCGGTCGAATGACACTTGATAATACTGTAGTTTTGAATGAACCATATAATTACTTCTACATGCAATCTTTTGATTTTATAGATATTATACTTTTTTTAGGGATAAGTCAAGGTGTGTTTTTGGCAGCTACGATTCAAATTATACAAAACAAAAATAGAAATGCGAATAAAGTGTTATCGATAATTTTATTGATCGCATGCCTTATGCTAACAGGAAGACTATTCTTTTTTCGCTCTATGAGTAGTGAATGGTTTTTTAGAATTGCAATTTTCGTAGATACGTTAATATTTGTTTTTGGGCCATTACTATACTTGTACTGCAGAAGATTGGTTTTTAACGAAATACCTAGTTATAGGCTTCATGTCTCTAATTTTATTCCTGCAGCTGGGATGATTATTTATTTTATTTGGACATTAATGTTTTCTTTTGAGGAGTTTCGGATCCTGGGAAGAGAAGGTAAACTAAATTTGTTATATTTTATTATAGAATCAAGTGGTCTTTTGTTTAATTTCTACTATTGTTTTCGTTGTTTTCAATTGATTAAAGTTTACAAAAAAGAAGAAAAGAAAAATCTATCCTATTCTCAGAACTTAACGCCATTTTTATCATCTTTTTTAATTACGATAGTATTGTTCATGGTACTTTGGTTAATAAGCTATGTTATGGTATATTTTTTACAAATTTATACCTCTGTAGTAAACTATAACTTAGTTTGGGTTTCCATTCCGGTTTTTATTTATGTAATCGGCTTTTATAGTTTGAAACAACCCAGTATTTTTAGAATGCCATGGGCTAAAAAGAAAAATGTAAAAAATAAAGAAAGATTAGAAGGAGAAGCAATCGAAAACCTAAAGATGAATCTGGAAAAGCTCATGGTCGAAGAAAAAATATATCTAGATCATAAACTCACTTTATCAGATTTGGCTAAAAAATTGGATACATCTGCTAATAATGTTTCGTGGCTTCTTAATAATATTCATAAAAGCAGCTTTTATGACTATGTAAATCATTATCGGGTTCAATCTTTTATCGAAAAGGTACAAAAAGGAGAACATCATAATCATACACTTCTTGCATTATCACTTGATTCTGGATTTAACTCTAAATCGACTTTTAATAAAGCATTTAAAGCTGAGTTAAAAGATACGCCAAGCAATTACATCAAAAAACTAAATGTAATCTAAGAATACATATTGGTTTGGTTGTACCCAAACGGTCGATTTCCTAAATACCCGAAAGTACTTTCACAAAAACTTTAAAAAATCAAAAGAAATGAAAGTATCAATCAAATTTTTAAGCAAAAAGGCACTTGCCCTTTTATTAATTGCAAACGTATCGACAATTATGATTTCTTGTCAAGAGGGAAATGTTCCTGAGATCGAAACCACGGTTTCCACAGTTACCGAAGGAGCATTTTATGATGGTCTTGCAGAAGATAGTCACGGTAATATTTATGGATCTGATTTCCCAGGAGATGATGTTTACAAACTAGATCCCTCAGGAAATGTAACCGTATTTGCAACTGGATTTACTTCACCCAATGGGATAGGTATTAATAGTAAAGATGAAGTATACGTATGTGATAATTTCGGAAATACTATTTTTAAATATGATAGTGATGGTAATCTATTAGACAGTTTTCCTGCAGTGTCTCCGGCAGGAATCAAAAAGATTCCAGGAAGTGATAACATGTTGTTTGTAGAGTACAACACCAATACTATTAATGTTCTAAAAACAGATGGTACTATTACCAAAATTTTTGAAGGAGCTCCTATTAATGGTCCGGCGGGTATTGCTTTTGATAGAAGAGGAAATACCTATATCGGAAACTTTAATGACAGAAAAATCTACAAATATGAAGATGGTGCGGTTACCTTTATTGCAGAGTTACCGGCAGAAGCTCCTAATGCTAATTTCTTAGGTTTTCTTACGTATGCCAAAGGGTCTTTATTCGCCACTCAAATAGGAGAACATAAAATTTATAAAATTAATCCTAGAGCAACTGATGATTTTGAAGTTTTTGCAGGAAGTACGTTGGGAGATACGGATGGAGATGTATCCGAAGCTACGTTCAATTTTCCGAATGGTATTTTGTCAAGTAGAGACCAAAAAACCTTATATGTCTCAGATGCGGGCACTAGTAATTTAAGAATAATTTCGAGCCGGGTGAAGTATTGATTTTTTATTTAAAAATCTAATAATCAATAAATAAACAATACCTTTAATACGTAATTCTTAAAACCAATTAGTTATGTTGAAATCAATTTTAAACCAATCAGGAGTAAATCAATTAGACAAAAATCAACAACAATCCATTAATGGAGGAAGTGGAAATCTAAACGATTTTTGTCATTCTGATCAAGAATGTTGCTATCCTTTAATCTGTGCAGGATGCTTTTGTAGACCTGTAGGAGGTCCTTTCTAAAACTAAAAACTAGATTGAAAGCCCAAAATGTACTATTCATTCTGGGCTTTTTTTATGCTCGTATTTTCTTTGATTAGTACATACTGGATTTGAGAATTTTTTCTGAAGTAAAATTAATCCAGTTCCCTGGTGCAATGGATTCGTTTTTTGATAAGTATTGAGATACAATATCATAACCTATAGTATACCCTCCCCAAAGAGGAAATCTTTCCGAACCAAACATTATTTCTGCTTGAAAGGAGAAATCTTGATTCTCTAATTGCGGTTGAATACGTTCCCATAATGTTGTTTTTTTCTCTTCTAACAAAGCTTCTGTCCACGGCGTTTTTACTTTGGGGTATAATAATTTAGCAAAGCAATCTCCTTTTCCTTCAAAAACCAGATAATCCAACAGTGTCCATTTTGTAAGATTTGCAAAATTTTCTTTGGTCCAATACACATGATTGTATTCATGTGCGATAGCGTAGGGGAGCATTGCTTTCCAACCTTTGATATTGGTATCCAAACTTATGATCACTTGCTTACTGCCTGCAGTAAAACCTAAGACTCCGCTCATAGTTCTTATCATGCTCTTCAATTCTGAACTTGGTGGGATGATATAAATCGTAACATTGTCTTTCTTGATTAATGCATTACATTTATTAAGGGCATCTAAAATTATTTTTTCGATTTCCTTTTTGTGCAATGCTATTCCATTTAGACTGGTTTCTAAGTAAGGAATATCCAAAGAAGGTCGAGCAAGATCTTCAAAAACAAAGGAAGCATATTCACTTTGCATAAATAAGTCCTGAAACATAGGCATTCGTACTTTTTCAAGATACAAATCTTCATAATTCTTAGGTTCATTTTTTTTAACTTCAGATAGATATGCTTTATAATACGTTTCTGGAAAAACGACATTATAATTTGGTTCTTGCGCTATTATTTTTAAAATACCAAATACTATTAGGATTACTAAAGAAACTAAATTTTTCATTTTTTAGATTATTTAAAATTAGACATAGGATTGTTAGTCATAACCTGAGAATGTTATGATATTGAATTTTACGATGAAAAGATTTACTGAGATTAATCAGAGTCGATTTCCTGTTGTTTTGCTTTCAACATTTCAGAAATCTTATAGAGCAAAATAATTTCTAAGATTATGGTTGGAGTTAGTAAAACAAAACCTACAATAGATAAAATAATAGTAACCATAAAAGCGTAGGTAATGATCTCAAATACACCTGTAACTGTTGCGATTGTTCCTAGGCCATTTTTAAGACGTAAAACAGAGATTCCAAATAATATTCCAATAACACCATAAGTAATCGCTTCTGCACCAATTACAAACTCATAATCAAGCTGAGTGGTATATAACGAGACAATGTCATAGATATAAAACAAAATACCAATTAGAATAAAAATAAATGCCGTTATTCGAAGCAGATAGTTTTTGAAAATTTTTCCGGCAAGTACGAACCCTCGGGTAAATAGAATAATTGAAGCCAGAATAATTAATTTTAAACTAATATATACTACTTCATTTGTTACCATTCTATCTTCAAAATATCGAAAATATTCGATAGCAAATTCTGCAAAACCTAAAATAAAATAAACGATACCACTAATCCAGGCTATAGAAAGTTGACGAGTAAGAAAACCTACTTCTTTACTGTCGTCTATATCAAGAAGAAACAATTTTTTAAACTCTTTTGCCACATTAGAATCTTCTGATTGTATTTTCTCAAGCTCATAATCTAGAGCAGTTAGAATGGTTTTGATAGTGTAACTTCTAGGGGTAACTTCTCCAGCTTCAATTCTTTGAATGGTTCTAACACTAATATTACATTGCTCTACCAGTTCTTCTTGCGTAAGTCCTTTTGACTTTCTGAGTTCAGAAATTTTCTGACCTAATTCTGGCTGTTTCATAATCTGGTTGATTTTCATTTTGTTCAGCAATATTAATTCTCAGAAATAGGTTCTCAAATTTTTTAGTACGTATTTAACCCGCCATTTACCCGACAGATCAATAAATATAGGTATTTTCGATGTTTTGAAGTTATATAATTAATTTTGTATTTCTACTATGTCTTTAGGTTTTAAAGGTTGTAAAACATGTAAAGCTTTATCCACAGAATCAATGTTTTCGAAAGTTAATAATAACCTCAATCCGTTGCGTGTGTTTTTTTCTTTCATTTTACAAACTCCCGAGTTTTGCTGTACATACTGAAGCACTTTAGAGAAAGCAGGACTTTGATAAAAACTTGATTGTTGATCACTTATAAAATATCCTATTAATTTGCCCTGTTTTAGTATGATTTTTTCTAATCCAATAGCCGTAGCAATCCATTTAATACGAACAGAGTTTAATAAATCCACAGCTGGATCTGGCAATTCACCAAAACGATCAATTAGTCTTTTTTCATACGCTTGCAACCCTTCTTCATCTTTGATTGCATTAAGTTCTGTATACAGATTCAATCGTTCGGTGATGTTGTTGATGTAATCATCGGGGAATAAGAGTTCAAAATCAGTATCGATTTGGGTGTCTTTTAAGAATACTTTCTCTTTTGAATCATCTTCATAAAGCTCCTTAAACTCATTTTCCTTTAGTTCTTCAATAGCTTCGTTTAGGATTTTCTGATAGGTGTCGAAACCTATCTCGTTAATGAATCCACTTTGCTCGCCACCCAGTAGATCTCCAGCTCCTCTAATTTCTAGATCTTTCATGGCAATGTTGAACCCACTACCCAGTTCAGAGAACTGCTCCAGAGCAGTTATACGTTTTCGTGCATCTTCGGTCATAGCAGAATATGGCGGAGTAATAAAATAGCAAAATGCCTTTTTGTTACTTCGTCCTACGCGTCCACGCATTTGGTGCAGATCCGAAAGGCCAAAATTATTCGCATTATTAATAAAGATGGTATTGGCATTGGGTACATCTAACCCACTTTCTACAATGGTAGTAGATACCAAGACATCAAATTCTCCATTCATAAACGAGAGCATTAAGCCTTCAAGTTTTTTCCCTTCCATTTGTCCATGACCAATGCCTATTTTTGCATCAGGAACAACGCGTTGAATCATTCCGGCTACTTCTTTTATATTTTCAATTCTATTGTGAATAAAAAACACTTGGCCACCCCGTTGGATTTCATAGCTTACTGCATCCCTAATTGTTTCTTCGCTAAATCGTATTACATTAGTTTCGATAGGATAACGATTGGGCGGGGGAGTTGTGATTGTGGATAAATCACGGGCTGCCATTAAACTAAATTGTAATGTTCTTGGGATTGGTGTGGCGGTTAATGTAAGTGTATCTACATTTTCTTTTATAGTCTTAAGTTTGTCTTTTACAGATACTCCAAACTTTTGTTCTTCGTCAATAACCAGCAATCCAAGATCTTTAAATTTTACATTCTTATTAACTAATTGGTGAGTGCCAATAATGATATCTACTTTTCCGGCTGCTAAGCCCTCTAGAGTTTCTCTTTTTTGTTTTGCCGTGCGGAAACGATTTACATAATCTACCGTTACCGGAAAATCTTTTAGTCGTTCACGAAATGTTTTTGCATGCTGAAAAGCCAAAATTGTGGTAGGTACAAGGATTGCTACTTGTTTTCCGTTATCCACTGCTTTAAAAGCTGCTCTAACTGCAACTTCAGTCTTACCAAAACCAACATCTCCACAGATAAGGCGATCCATTGGGCGCTCACTTTCCATATCGGCTTTTACAGCTTCAGTAGCAGTACTTTGATCGGGCGTATCTTCGTAAATAAAGGACGCCTCTAATTCATGTTGCAAATAACTATCGGGATTATATTGGAATCCTTTTTGTAATTTTCGCTTTGCATAAAGCTGAATTAAATTGAAGGCAATATGTTTTACCCTTGCTTTGGTCTTTTGTTTAAGCGTCTTCCAAGCTTTGGATCCTAACTTGTATATCTGCGGAGTTTTACCATCTTTGCCATTAAATTTTGAAATCTTATGAAGCGAATGTATGCTTAAATAAAGTACATCACGTTCGCCGTAGATCAATTTTATGGCTTCTTGTTTTTTGCCTTCGACATCTATTTTCTGAAGCCCTCCAAATTTTCCGATCCCATGATCAATATGGGTCACATAATCACCTACTTCTAGGTTGGTAAGCTCTTTAAGCGTGATGGCTTGTTTTTTGGCATAGCCATTCTTGAGATTAAATTTATGATAACGCTCAAAAATTTGATGATCTGTGTAACAAGCAATTTTTTGGCCGTGATCAATAAATCCTTGAAAAGCTGAAAAAACAACAGTCTCGTATTGTTTTACATCAAGATCGGCATCATCAAAAATATCATGAAAACGCTTGGCTTGCTGTTCGCTAACGCAAAAGATATAATTCTTAAAACCTTCTTCATTATTCTCATTTAGGTTCTGAATTAATAAGTCAAATTGTTTATTGAATGAAGGTTGAGGTTTTGTGTCAAATTTTATAGAGTAATCGGCTTTGGTTAACGGGCGGTTTCCGATTTCTACCAAGGTAAAATCAAGAAGTTGTTTTTTAATTAATTCAGAATTCGCAAAAAGCTCTTCAGGAGTACCATGTTTTATATCTTCAGATAATGTTTTGAAAGCTTCATGAGCTTTTTCAAAATTTTTGTCAATTCTGGCTGATAGCAGATCAATATCCTTGGCAAAAACTACAGTTTTTGAAGCAATATATTTTAAAAAACTCTCACGAGTTTCCTGCATAGCTTTATTCTCTACATTAGGAATAACTGATATTTTTTTGATCTGATCGGTAGATAATTGTGTTTCTACATCAAATGTCCTTATGCTATCAACTTCGTTTCCAAAAAACTCGATCCTGTAGGGTTCATCGTTACTAAAAGAAAATACATCTACAATACCACCACGAACCGAAAATTCACCAGGTTCGGTTACAAAATCTACACGTTGAAATTGATATTCAAACAATACTTCATTTACAAAATCTAAAGAAAGTGTGTCATTTACTGCAATTTTCAGCGTGTTTTTTTCAAGCTCTTTTCGGGTGACTACTTTTTCGAATAGTGCATCCGGATACGTTATAATTAAGGCCGGTTTCTTCCTAGAATTGATGCGGTTTAGTACTTCTGCTCTAAGAAGTACATTGGCATTATCTGTTTCTTCAATTTGATAGGGCCTGCGATAACTACCGGGATAAAAAAGCACATTTTTGTCACCTAATAATTGCTCTAGATCATTAAGGTAATAAGCTGCTTCTTCTTTATCATTAAAAATACATAAGAAAGGTGTTTCAGATTGCTTAAAAGCATTTTCAATAACATAGGATAACGATGATCCTATTAGTCCTTGTAAATGTACTTTTGCTTGGGATTGGGCAATAGCATTTCCCAGTTTCTGCTGATGCGGAGACTGTAAAAAAGTTTGCGAGATTATAGTTGCACTCACGTAGCGATGTTTTGTGGCAAATATAAACGTATTATGCTATTTAATCCAAGCTTCTATTTTGTGAATTAAGTTTTTTTCTAGTTGTTCGGGAGAATCGTAAATAATATGTTGTAGAGGTTTAATGTCGAAATGTGCATTTTTAAATTCTTCCTTAGAACAACAATAAATTACTGGTTTTCCTAGTCCAAGGGCATAA
Organism: uncultured Aquimarina sp.; assembly: GCA_947496355.1. Lineage (GTDB taxonomy): Bacteria > Bacteroidota > Bacteroidia > Flavobacteriales > Flavobacteriaceae > Aquimarina. The sequence goes on along the minus strand of CANMCO010000012.1, from coordinate 35,649 downwards.
CCACTTTCAAAATAGACCCCATTCCTATGAAATGAAAAATCAGAAATACAGAATTTCGATTTTTTGATACCCGCAATAATTGCGTCGTTTATAGTTTGATCACTATCAATATTTTGTTCATCAATTATGATTGGAATAAATCCGGTTTTGATTATTGCATTTTTTATAGCCTCTCTTGCGGGTACAGTTTCATTTTTAAAAGCCATAGCGATAAAGCAATTTTTAGATTCTGACCCAGTTTTTTCTAGTTGATCCAGATAGGTGAAACCTTTAAACGTAATATTTAGTATTAGTGAATCTAAACTTTTACCCGACGAATAGTTACAATTAATAAGTTTTTCTTCTTCGAGAGCGTTTATGTATTTTAGGAATTCACCACTACTATCAAAGTAGGATTTTTCAATTAGCATATCATTTTTCAGATTTAGATAAGCTATATTGTGACCTATTGCCGATTGTCTTTTGAATAATTCAGAAATTAGATTGTCATATTTTTCTTTTGGAGTTCGAGGGTAATACGATTCTGTTATAAATTGTTTTAGATCAAAAAAATCATCTCCTTTTTTATCCCAATGAATTATTAGATTACGATCATTTATATCTATTTTTTCATTAAGGATTAAACCAAAGATTGTACTTCTATATTTTTTAAAATTAATTTTTTCAAAACAGCTTTCACAAAAGCGTAAGCTATATGTCTTATCTTTTATTTCAAGCTTATAATAAATACCATTAGTCGTTTGAAGATTTAAAACTTTTTCTTTAGTTATAGGACACTTTCGTTTTTCTTTTAGGTAGGCTATGTTCATTAACTTGGTTTTAGAAACAGTTCAATAATTTCTCAAAATTCACTTCAGAATTATATACATGAGGAGAAACGCGCATTGCATTTCCTCTGAAAGATACAATGATATTCTCTTGCTTTAGTTTTGCTTTTAATTTTTCAAGATCAATATGCTTGGGCAGATAAATCCCAAAAAGATGATACGCCCTATGGTCATCATCTTCTATAAAACAACCTAAATCTCTTAGTTTTTGAACTGCTGTCGATGAGATTGTTTTGCAATATGCTTGTATAGCTGCTGGCGACCATTCGATTAATTGTTCGATCGATCTAATAAGCATAGGAGTGAGTACAAAGTTACTAGCTTCACCTACAGAATAGCGCGCTGCTTTTTCCTGGTAGCGATCTTCATATTGTGTGAGTTTAGTAAAATCTTCACTATTATAGCGATGCATCCAATTATGCTCGATAGGAGTCCCGTTATTAAATTTATCACTGTAATATGCCATTCCTGTAGAATAGGGGCCAAGCATCCATTTGTAACCTCCACAAACCAAAGCATCTGGTTTAATTTCTTGAACAGAAAAAGGTAATGCACCTATACTTTGGGTACCATCTATAACCAACATTGCATCTACAGATTTGGTTTTTTCTCTGATGGTTTTTAAATCAAACAGGGTTCCGTCTGCCCAATGTACATGGCACATGGCGATCACAGCAGTTTTTTTGTTTATGGCGGCCAGAATATTTTGATTCCAGATGATACTTCGATTATTGAAACTTTGAGGTGGTTTAATCACTTTTATTATCGCACCTTTTTTTTGCGCAATTTCTTGCCATACATATACATTACTGGGGAATTGCTCATCCACCAACAAAATTTCATCTCCTTTTTTGATAGGTACATTATTTGCTGCATTGGCAATACCATATGATACCGAAGGTATTGAAGCTATATTTCTATAGTCTGGAGCATCAATTAAAGTTGCAAAACGTTGTTTTAATATTTCTTTCTGGTTAAAGAAATCCTCGGGTAAGATTTTATCAGGTTTGGCTTTTCTGAGTACACTTTTCAGACCAACTTTTGATACTGATTTTAATTGAGGCGACATGTAGGCACAGTTAAGATATGTTGTGCCTTCTGAAAGATCAAAAAGATGTTTTTGGTGTTGCATGTTTTTAGTTTAAAACTAAAAATAGTACATACTAACAGTATCAAAAAGTGTTTATGAAAATATTAGGAATACCTGGTTGCAGAGATCAATTTTTTTATTTGATTTGTACTTTTAATATAACCCCGGAACTGTTAGGGTTCCGTTTTCTGTAAAATCATCACCTTCAGCAGTTTTAGTTGTTGGTCTCTCACTTGGAGCTGTGCCTATTGGAGTTGTGTCAAATTCTGAAGGAAAATTACCACCCTTAACACTATGCAAATTATTTAGTCTAGTGATCGTCGTTTTCTGTAAACTTAGTCTTTTATTTTTCATATTTTAAGAAGTATATTTTTTAAATAAACCCGGGACCTATTAAGGTTCCATTTTCTGTAAAATCTTCATCTTCAAAAGGTTTTGTTGTGCAGCTCTCGTGTGGAAGAGTAGGGCAAACAGGAGCACCTGCTTGAATATTATGTAAGTTATCCAATTTTGTGACTGTTATTTTCCGCAAACTTAATTTTTTGTTTTTCATTTTTTGTTTTTCATTTAAAGGTTTTGACCAGAAATAATAAATTAATATAAGCTACATTTTAACCCTTTCATACCCTCAAAAATTGAAACGACATATTACTTTATAGATATTTTATTTTCCCAAATTACTAGTAAATGTCTTTAGCAAATGTTTTTATTATTTCTAAATCAAATATAATTAGTAATACGATGAAATCGTGTTTTTTTTATGGGTTATTACCTGTTTTCAGGGAAAACGGACTATTGAAATGAAGGGTTGTTAGCTTGCTAACAATGATTTTATACAGCTTTAATCTGCTTTTCTAATTCTTTTATAAAATAGGAAGGATGGATTCCGTTTTGTTTGTAAAAAGCTTTAGAAAAAGCATCCGTAGTATTAAAGCCTATTTCTTGAGCAATTGCTTTTATAGTGTAGTTCCTGAATTTAGCATCTTCTTTTAGTTTTATGATTGATTGATTGATTCTTAAATCATTGATGTACTGATTAAATGATTTCTTTTTATAGGTATTAATAATTTTGGACAAATATTTAGAATTGGTTCCAAATCTCTTTGCTAAAAAATTAATTGATAAATCAGGTTGGATAAACCCTAATTCATTTTCAAAAATTGCCAATTTGTTAAGAACCTCTTTAATACTTTCTTCTGGGATAGCAAGTTTTGTTTTCTCTTTATGTGATACCGTTTGATTTTCTTCTTTTTTATGAGCATCTTGTTTGTAATAGAGTTCTTCGAAACGCTGTTTATATTGCTTTTGTCTACGTCGATTAATCAACCATAAGACAAATAGCAAAAGACTGGCAATTGCCAAAATGCTAATAATTGTATACGATGTTTTTTTTCCGGTTTCTAAACTATCTATAATTTCTTGTTTTTCCGAAAGTAATCTTGGGGTATCATAATTCTGTACTACAGCTTTCATTAGATATCGATAATTAGTGTGTAATACACTATCTACGGTAATTAACTGTTGAATGTATTTTAACTGATTATCCTTATCATCTAATTTTTTGTAATAATTGATTAAGATTTCATAATTCTCTCGATTATTGGGCATAATTTCAGATATTTCCTCGAATATCTCATCTACTTTGATATGTGCAGCAATGGCTTCTTTTTCTTTACCTAATGCTGTCAATGTTTTTCCATAAAAAAAGTAAGCCATAGACAGATTGGCTCTGTCGTCATTAATTTTAAACTCTTCAATAGCGATTGATAAACTATCTCTTGCTGTGGTAAAGTTTTTTTTATCAAATAAATTAATCCCTTCGTTTAATGTAAAGTAGTATTTGAAGTCTTCTTTTTTAAATGCTATAGATTCTTTATACCCAAGGATATTCATAGTCGTTGCCGAATCTAGCTTTTTATTCAAATTATAGGAATCGGCCAGTGCAAATAATGTACCTAAATAGTTTATTGGTTTACCCTTCTTTAATTTTGAATAATATTGATGACATTCCTTAAGTTCTGTTAATGCCGCTTTGTGTTCTCCAATCCTACTTTTTAATATTCCTATACTTTTTTTACTGGCATAAAAAAGATGGGTATTTTCGAATTCTTTTGCTTTTTCATTGGTTTTAAGATATAAATCTAGCGCATTTTTAAAATTACCTTTATTATACTCTATTTTTCCTTTTCTATAATATGCAAGTGCTGGATAATGTTTTGTTTTTAGATTCTTTGAGAATAGAATCATACTATCCAGATATTTTTCTTTAATTTTTTCATCCTTAGTAATACCTGAGTAATAATAAAACCCATTCACTATTTCGGTAGTATCAACATCTTTTTTTGCTTTAAAAAGATGCGATTGGATATATATACTTGCTTTTGAAGAGTCCCTTACATGCTTGGAAACCATTTTTTTTAGATATGAATACTCTTTGGTAAGTAAGCTATCATAAGAGGTTTGAAATGCAAAAAGATTAAGGCTATTAAATAATAGAAATAGTATAAAACACTTACTTTTTATACGAAACAATAGAATGGTATATGGCATCTAAAGATATTTTGTTCAACAAATTTAAAGGTTTACTTAGGATAAAACCAAAAATTGGATTTATTGTTTTTGACATCATTTTAGTAACAATTGATTCCTTGAAAACACAGTGTGTTTTCCTTGAAAGGCCACTTACTTCATTTGTCTTTTACCTATAACCGCTTCTATATTTGTTCTTAACAATGCGATTATAATTAATTTATTATGCTCTCATTTAATACTAGGATATAGACAGAATCCCTGAATGTCTATAAACGCTCAGGGAACGTATAAATTATTAAACAATATAAATTATGTTAGCAAACATTTTAAATTTAGAAGGGGTAAATCAATTAGACAGAAATCAACAAGTCATTGTAAAAGGTGGAGAATGGCATGCTCCTGGATTAAACTGCTATGGTCATACAGGTAGCACAAACAGCCAGTGTCATTAAAAGTGACATCATATAGTTTTAAAAAGGACTTGTAGAAAAGACGTATTCTTTGTCTTATCAAGAATAAGAAAATTAAGACAGAGTTTCTGACTGTCTATAAATGTTTGGAAAAAAATAAATTATTAAATTACTTAAATTATGTTAGAAAACATTTTAAAGTTAGAAAACGCAACGAAGTTGGGTAACAAAGAACAAAAGTCAATAAATGGAGGTTGGAGAGTAGACTGTTACGCTCTTTGTGGACCTTTAGGTGGAAAGCCAGATGGCAATACCGGGAGATGTGATTGTTATTAAAAGAATAGTAATCTATTTTAATATTTCTTTCTAAATCCAAGGAGACTAATGTTGTAACCTTGGATTTAGTATAATCGGAAAGTGTTGTTTAAAAATTTTTACAGACAATATGTTTGCTTATTATCAATCAATAAACAGAATAGCATAATAGAGTTAAGTGGTACTTAAAACGATGCAGACATAATTCCTGAATGTCTTTAGACGCTCAGGGAACGTATAAATTATGTTAGCAAACATTTTAAACTTAGAAGGGGTACAAACATTAGAAAGAAAGGTTTTAACACAAGTTAATGGAGGAGAAAGAAGCTGTGCTTGTGGAGGCAGTGGAACCGGAGGTAACGAGTCTGGAGGTCTAGAGTATGAATTATGTCAGAAGTGCTAAAATATAGAATTGCAAACAAAAAAAATCCGGTTACATCAACCGGATTTTTTTGTTTACATTAATTCAATATTTAGTTATTATAAAGGTTTTATGTGATTCAAACAGTAAACATGATCCAAGATGATCAAAAAAACCTCTTCTGTTTTTTAAAATAATAAAGTAAAGTATTCTAATAAATTTAGGACTTTTTAACGATTAACTTTCGTATTTTCAATAAGATTATTGATATACTATACTTATCAAGGTTATATCTCATGAAAGGAATCAAAGATGCACATTCACTCTTTAAAATTGGAGGTCGCCCTAGTACGAATTTAGTTTCAGTGAATTCAGAAGGAGTTGTTAATGAATTACTTTGGCTAGACACAGAATTTACCCACTGTTATGGAATTGATAGATTATGGTTGAAAAATGATTGGATGGATGATTCTATACTACTTTATATATGTAAGCAATCGGGAGGTGATATCAATATCTTTGAACGGGTTTTTTATGATACCACGGATCCAAATAAAGATACAGGTACGTTAGTGAGTATAGAAGAATCCTTGCCTTTGTTTACTACAATGAAACACTGGGTGCAATCAAAAGAATATTTTAAACTAATAGATTTGTTAAAAAGCAAACCAGATGCTGTTTACAGGTATTTGATATTTGATTACCTAGATGAGCATCAACTTCAAGATGATCTTGAAAAACTAATAAGAAAGCTATGGACTATTTCCCCAAAAGATAAATTATTTATAGAAATATCTTTTTAGGAACACTAACCCATCTTTAATTTATGAGTAGTCTATCAGATAAAATAAAAGCCTTATTAAGAAACATTGACAGTATTGATGTTCATTCTGAAGATGCCATGGGGGAAACACCATTAATGAAGGCGTGTAGTCAAAATGTGACTAGTGCTATAGAGTTACTCATAAAAAAGGGAGCGAATTTAAATCATTATAATGAAAAAAGCATAGGTGGTCCGGCTACTGCTTTAATGCATGCTGCAGAAACTAATGCAGTAGAAGCTTTGAAACTTCTTATTAATAATAATGCAGAAATCGAGATCTGTCATAAAATAAATGGTATGACAGCACTTATGTTTGCTGCTAAGAATAATGCAAAAGAAGTTGTGCAAGTTTTATTAGAATCCGGGGCAAATCTTGAAGCAAAAACATTTGGACTTATTGGATCCGGAAAAACGGCTCTTGTATTTGCGGTTTTAGAGAATCACAAAGAAATTGTAGACATTTTAATCCAGAAAGAAGCCAAAACAAAACCTTTAAGAGCTTTAGAAAGGAAAAAGATTTCTCCCACAATGGTAAAATGGTTGAAGACTAAAAATGCATTATAACTTATGATAGTAAAGAAAATAAGTTGACAAATATATTTTTGGTTGGAAGATATTCAAAAAACCATAATTATAAATTTTAAAAGGAGCAGAGCTTAGCAAAATATTTGTAATTATTTATCCCCTTTTTCAAGCCCCTGTTTTTCATCTTCTATAGTAAAAATTTACCTTCCAAATTTAGAGGATAGTATTTTTGAGATCTGTAAAATGAGTTTCCTGATTTACTTGTAATAGCCACTTTATAAGTTTTATGAGATTACCTTTTTATAAATTAAGGTATTTTTAAAAATTTATGTAAAATTCTGTATTACAATATTTTACAGCCGTTTTTATCGGTTCCGTTTCACGGAATTGATGGTGTTACTTCTTGCCTTTCTGATTGTATTGCAATTACATTTGACCCTATAAATGATCTCTGTCATATGGATTGAACAACTGTACATATGAGTTAAATATTCTTTTTCAATGGCTTCTTTTTAAAGCGTAAACGAACAAATGTTATTGATCATTTTTAGGGGATTAATTAAAATACAAATTCAAACATTTTATGAAAAAACTTTTCATATTCATGCAGGTAATGGTATGCACCATTGCCATGGGGCAGACATTGCAAAATATTCTTCCACAATCACCAGAGGCTTCATCCATAGGAAAATATGGTCAAGTTCCGGTTGGCCTTTTTACAGGGACACCACAATTGGGTATTCCAATTTATCAATTTAAGTCAGGAGCTTTACAATTACCTATTAGTATAAATTATAGTTCTAACGGAATTAGAATAGACGAATACTCATCCTCGTTGGGATTGGGATGGAATCTCTCTGCTAATGGAGTTATTACGAGAACAGTATTTGGGCAAAAAGACGAAAATCAATACAAACCGGCTAGTCAAGTAAATCTTGATGCCAGTGTAGATCAATACAATTTTGTAATTGCAGCTACAGGATCGGGTAACAATGCCGTAGATACACAACCTGATATTTTTTCATTTAGTTTTAATGGATACAGTGGTAAGTTTTATCTAGACGACAATAGTACCTTTATGTATTCTAGAAATGTTGTCTTTTTAGAACCTAGTCCTTTAAAAGTAGAACTATTACAAGTAAATCAGGAAACTCATTTTAAGATTACAGACCCTACTGGGGTAATATATTATTTTGGAGGGACCAATGCTATAGAAAAATTTAGATACCAAGCCAGTAATCAGGCTGATAATCCCGAAGGGCCTGAGAATGTTGCGTCTGCCTGGTATCTAACTAAAATGACACATCCGTCTGGAGACGAGATAACTTTTTCGTATGCAAAAGGAGGTGTGAATTATTCTAATGGTATCTCACAAAGTATCAACAAAGAAAATAGCATAACCAATTACGGCGTAGCTCCCAGATTTTGCGACATTCCATCAAGTGAAAATGCATATTTAACCTTTGCCACAGGAAATTTCAGTTATCTTACCGAAATCAACTCTACAGCTGCCGGAAAGATCACTTTTGAGTATTCTCAGAAAGCACAGATGCCAACCGGTTTTAAGAAGTTGGATCATATTACCATACATGATTATCATGCTCAAGTGATAAAAAGTTTCGACCTCGCCTATTTGATTACAGGCAGTAACGGCCCTTCAAATAATGATATCATTTCGCAAGAATATTATAGCAAAAGATATTTTTTATCATCTATCACCGAAGTAGATAAAAATGGTAACGGCTTGCCTCCTCATACATTTGCATATTTCAACCCCGAAGATTTACCTTCGCGATTCTCATATGCACAGGATCATTGGGGGTTTTACAATGGAAAAAATCAAAATGAAAACCTGATCGATCAAAGAACTATTGACGCAATCTCGGGTAATTATTTATTACTTAATGCGTTGAGCTCTTTTAAGGCGGCCAACCGCACACCAGACCCTTCTTTTGCATTTAAAGGGCTATTGAAAGGAGTAACTTATCCATTAGGAGGAAGCAATGAATTTACCTATGAAGGTCATGCCTACTATGGCAAAGTAAAAAATTATCCTCCTATAGCTACGAAAACTGCAGATGTTGCCCAAAATGGTTTGCTAACCAATAGTTTTGATATTCCCAATGTTGATTTTGATCATAAAGGATTTTTGTCTTTTAAAGCAAATCTGGATGATTTTTTTGCTGCAGAGGATGGTACCTTTACTACTGTCGATTTTAATATCGCCTTAATCGAGGTTCAGGATCTCACCACGGGTACAACAAAACCAGTGTATGGTGAGTCTGATATTCATGGACAGAATCCTTTTATGACTCCTTATGGTGTGTATAGTAGGAACTTTTCCAGGTCGATGTATGTAAAATTAGAGAAAGGACATGCCTATCGATTTACGATTCAGTTAGATCCAGGGTATTCATTGTCTGGTGTTACATTACGTTATTATGATGCGCCTATGATTATTACTCAGGAAAATATCCCTGTAGGCGGGATGCGCATTCAACAAGTGAATACATTAAATGACAGTGGTAAAATAGAAACTAAGAAGTATCATTACGGTACAATGGATTGTTTAGACTGTGACTCGGGGAGCATTTTTAATAGAAATCTAAGGCCTACTGTAATCAATTCTAGAGTGCTATTTTGTATGGAAAGTTCTTCAGGTACGATAGGTAATGGAGGGGGAAGCACAGGTGATGGCCCTAATAGTCAGGGAGATAATACTAATTCTGGAGGAGGTTCCAATGGTGGTTCTGGAGGTTCTGGCGGTTCGAGCTCTAGGAACTCTGGTAATACAAGTGGCACCGGAAACACTGGCGCTGGTCCTGACGGATCGGGAATATGCTCTAGTACCAACAAGTGTGGCTATACGACCATTACAGCAAACACCTTGTTTTCATTGTATGCTCAGGGATACCATATCGGATATAGTAATGTGATCGAAGAGTTGGGTAACAACTTTGCAGGAGGAGCAGTACAACACGAATTTGAAGGTAGTTTTGCTATCGAACCTGCATTTACAATACAGGGGGACTATATATCGGGTATCAGAAATAGTAATTTCTTTGGCTTTGGAAGAAATAAAGGAATCACTACCTATACTAAAAATGGAAATCAGTTTCAAAAGGTATCTGAAATCGAAAACATCTATAATAAAAATGCTGTTTTAGATAAAGACACTAATGTATATGTAGTACGCAGAGAAGCGGAGATGAAGGAAGGTTTTTCTTATGTAGAGACCGAAAATTTTACCTTCGAGAATAATCTTTTCGCAATAGGTCAATACTCTTTAAAAACACAATGGCATACGATAAGTAAACGTGTTGCCAGACAGTACGATCGTAATGGCGAAAATCCGATCACAACTACCAAGAATTTTTTCTATGATAATACACAGCATTTACAACAAACCAGAACCGAAACTATAGATAGTAAAGGAAAGTTAATCAAAACCCAAACGATTTACCCACAAGATATTGCTACTGTGAATAGGTCGAATGCCGAACAACTCCTGATCGATCAACACCATATTGCTGCTCCAATAGAAGTGATCACCTCTAAAAAAGAAGGAACGGATCCCGAGAACGTACTTTATAAAGTATACACCAAACATAAAATATGGGGAAATAACCTAGTACTACCAGAAGAGGTGCAAACCTCGAACGGATTAAACGATTTAGAAAAAAGAGTAGTCTATACCTTGTATGATGATTTTGGTAATCCCAGACAAGTGGCCAAGACAGATGGTACCCCTATGGTATATATCTGGGGATATAATCACCAATATCCCTTAGCCAAATTAGAAAACACTACCTATAGTGCAGTATCGAGTTATATAGACAATATCGAATCTAAATCCAATCTGGATACCGATCATGCCATAGGAAATTCCGGGACTGAAGGAGCACTACGTCAAGCGTTAAATAATTTAAGAACAGTTCTTCCTAGTACGGTAATGATTACAACATATACATATGATCCTATGATTGGAGTCACAAGTATGACAGATCCTAGGGGATATACAGTATACTACGAGTATGATACTTATAATCGACTGCAATATGTTCGTGATGCCGAAGGCAAGCTGGTTTCAGAAAACAAATATCATTACAAGAACTAATTCCCAAAAGTAAGAAAACATGAAAAATAACATATATATGATTGTATTCCTACTACTGTTAGGGTACACAACACAAGCGCAATTAACTGATGGCCCAAGTGATGGAGGTGGAGGTACTACCAAGTATTATCGTGATAGCGATGGTGATGGATATGGCAACCCAAATTCCTCTTATGTTACCAGTTCACAAAGTGGTTATGTAGCCAATAAAACGGATTGTAATGATGCTAATGCAGTTATCAACCCTACAACGAGATGGTATAGAGATGTTGATGGTGATGGAAGAGGAAGAACCAGTCCTATAAAAATACAGTGTGCCATGCCATCAGGGTATGTGCTATACAAGGATGATAGAGATGATAATAATATTCATATTACTCATATTGCTCCTCGAAATTTTTATAGAGATGCAGATGGGGATGGTTACGGTAACCCCAGTGTAAAAGTTTACCGTAGTGTTCGTCCGGGAGGTTATGTCACTAATAATAGTGATTGTAATGATAGTAATGCCTCAATCAATCCTAATAAAACTTGGTACAGAGATGCCGATGGTGATGGATGGGGAAATAAGAACTCAACGACAAAAAAATGTACGCAGCCGTCAGGTTATGTAAGTAATGATGATGATATCAACGATAGTGACAAATGGATCACCAATATCACTCCTCGATATTTTTATAGAGATGTTGACAAGGATACGTATGGTTCTCAAGCAGCTGTGGATCGACTTTATCGCAGTTTACAGCCAAGCGGATATGTAACTAATAATAGTGATTGTGTAGATAACAATGCGGCGATTCATCCTAATACTATTTGGTATAAAGACAACGATAGTGATGGCTTTGGTACTTCGGGAACTACTTTTAAAGGGTGTAATCAACCATTAGGATATGTGATCAATAATACCGATTGTAATGATGGTAATAGATATATCCACCCTAATACTGTTTGGTATAAGGATGGTGATGGTGATGGCTTTGCCAGTAGCAAGACAACTCGTTGTAGTTCTCCAGGAGCTGGATATACGTATAATGTATTACCAGTAACCGATTGTAATGATAACAATAATAAGATTCATCCTAATACTAAATGGTATAAGGATAGTGATGGTGATGGTTTTGCTGCAAGTACTTTAGTAAGATGTAGTAGCCCAGGATCAGGATATACCTATACTTCGATGCCTGTATCTGATTGTGATGATAGTAATGCTTCAATCAACCCTAATACTGTTTGGTATAAGAATAGTGATGGTGATGGTTTTGCCAGTATGACCAAGACGCAATGTAGCAGTCCAGGAAGTGGTTATAGTTTAACTGTAAAGCCATTAGGAGATTGTAATGATAGTAATGCTGCTATTCATCCTAATACAGTTTGGTACAAGAACAGTGATGGTGATGGTTTTGCTAGTATGACCAAGACACAATGTAGTAGTCCGGGAAGTGATTATAGTTTAACTGTAAAACCATTGGGAGATTGTAATGATAGTAATGCTGCTATTCATCCTAATACAGTCTGGTATAAGAATAGTGATGGTGATGGTTTTGCCAGTACGACTAAGACGCAATGTAGTAACCCGGGAAATGGTTATAGTTTAACTGTAAAACCATTAGGAGATTGTAATGATGATGATATCAACATTCACCCTGATACGATTTGGTACAAGGATAGTGATGGCGATGGTTTTGCAGGTAGTACCAAAACCCAATGTACTAGTCCAGGGTCTGGATATATACGTAGTGTACTTCCTGTAACCGATTGTGATGATACTAATTCGGGGGTTCATCCCAATACCAAATGGTATGCCGATACTGATAATGATGGATTAGGAGACCCTAGCGATACTACAAATGCATGTGAGCAACCACTAGGATACGTTGCAAATAGCACTGATTTATGTCCAGATGAATTTGGAGATCAACAAGGATGTAAAAATGCTCCCTATACACTTACCTTATCAAATAATGAGAACTATGTGTATAGTAGAACATATCTAAAAGAAATGACTCTGCCAAGCGGGATCAAATTCAATAAAGATGTGGCAGAAACTGTAACGTATATGGATGGATTGGGCAGGCCAAAACAACAAACGGCGATCAAGGCATCACCTACAGAACAGGACATCATCTCTCATATCGAATATGATGAGTTGGGTAGACAAGCTAAGCAGTATTTACCTTTTACCAAGGCAGCTACAGGAGCATATACAGCGGTAAATGTAACTAATCATATTAATAGTTATTATTTAAATACCTATGCCAATGATTTTCCTGGCATTACTAATCCGGCACAAGTAAATGCCTATTCAGAAAGTATTTATGAAGCTTCGCCGTTAAACCGAATACTAGAGCAAGGGGCACCGGGTACAGCTTGGAAGGCAGATCCAAACAGTGATACGGATCATACCGTCAAATTTGATTGGAGACATAATTCAGCCAACGAAGTTGTGCGCTTTGACGTTACTTTTACTGATGTTAGTATTACCGAAGAACCAAGTTTGACAAAGAGAGACTTTTATGCAGCGAATGAGTTAATGGTAAGCATCACCAAAGATGAAAACTGGAAAACAACAAGTGGTGATAATCATACTACCAGAGAATATAAAGATAAACAAGGCCGTATTGTTTTGAAACGTAGTTATAACGAAGGGGTACCTCATGAAACCTATTATGTATATGATGATTATGGTAATCTTACGTATGTATTACCACCTAAAGTAACTACGACCGACGGTGTTTCTACAACCGAACTTGCCGAACTCTGTTACCAATATCGATATGATTATAGAAACCGATTGATCGAAAAAAAGATCCCGGGCAAAGGATGGGAATATATCGTATACAATAAACTAGATCAACCTGTAATGAGTCAGGATGCAAATCTAAAAGCACAAGGTAAATGGTTGTTTACTAAGTATGATGCTATGGGTAGAGTTACATATACGGGTATAATTACAAATAATAGTGATAGAGCAGCCATACAGGATTCTGCAAATAATACTACGGTATACAAACAGTACGAAACCAAACAAAGTAGTAGCATTACCATAGCGGGTACTACAATATATTATTCTAATGATGCAATACCACAAGGGATTACAGAGATTCATACGATTAATTATTATGATGATTATAACTTTGACCTTCACGGTATGGATAAACCTGCAACAGTATACCAAGAAGCAACTACCAATAATGTTAGAGGGTTGCCAACAGGAACTAAAATAAGGGTTTTAGGCACTAATAATTGGATTACAGCCGTAACAGCTTATGACAAAAAAGGAAGAACGATCTGGACGGGAAGCAGAAATCATTATTTGAGCACTATCGATAAAACATCAATCAAATTAGATTTTACGGGCAGAGTTATGGAAACCACTACTTCTCATGTTAAAAACGGAAGTACACCTCTAATTACAATCGATAAATACGAATATGATCATGCGGACCGAGTTACCCAACAAACCCAAAAGATCGATAATCAAGACGAGGAGTTAATTGCTAGTAATAACTATGATGAAGTAGGGCAACTTACTAGTAAGAATGTAGGAGGCGCTATTGTGGTTGGCACAATAGGCTTGCAAACCGTAGACTACACATACAACGTACGTGGTTGGCTAAAAGGAATCAACAATGTAAATACGCTAGGTAATGATCTATTTAGCTTTGCCATTGACTATAATAAAGGCACAAGCCCATTATACAATGGTAATATCTCAAAAACATCATGGCAAACAGCCAATGATAATATTACACGTAGTTATACGTATACTTATGATGCCCTAAACAGGATAAAAACAGGTATTAGTAATGATAACAAGTATAACCTTAGTAATGTGACTTATGATAAAATGGGGAATATTTTATCTCTAAGCAGAAAAGGGCATACCAATACAGCGGCTACCACCTTTGGGGATATGGATATCTTGGCATATACTTATGATAGTGGCAATAAATTGCTTAAAGTGGTTGATACGGCTAATGATGCCTTTGGATTTAAAGACGATACCAATATCAACGATGATTTTGAGTATGATGACAACGGTAACATGGTCATAGACCGTAACAAAGGCATCACTGGGATGACCTATAATCATCTTAATCTGCCAACAACCGTTTCTATATCAAATAGCGAAGGAACAGGAACTATTTCTTATATTTACGACGCCACTGGAGCGAAATTGAAAAAGATCGTAACAGAAGGAAGTTCTTTAACAGAAACAGTGTATGCTGGGAATTATATGTATGAAAATGGGCAATTACAGTTCATGTTTACGCCGGAAGGATATGCAACACCAAATGGTAGTTCATATCGATATGTTTACCAATTTAAAGATCACCTGAATAACATTAGATTATCTTATAAAGATGCTAATCAAGATGGTAATATTACCCAGAATGAGATTGTACAAGAGAAGAATTATTATCCTTTTGGATTGACACATAAAGGATATAATTCTGCTGTAAATGGTAGAAATCACAACTATGGGTTTGTGGGAAAAGAAGAAAATGATGAAATAGGTTTAGAGTGGTTAGATTTTGGTGCTAGGAACTATAATGTAGCTTTAGGAAGGTGGATGAATGTTGATGCTTTAGCAGATGAACTAATTCAATATGATAAGTCTCCTTATGGGTATTCGTTTAATAATCCTATTTATTTTATTGATCCTGATGGAAATTCACCATGTCCTCCTGGTATTCCTTGTGAAAATGTTTTACCCAATATGGAAAGAATAAGAGTTAACAGAGCAAGTAATTTAGGGGCTGGTTTTACGAGAAGTAATGGACAACAATGGCATGCAGGTCATGATCTATATGCTCCTGCAGGAACAAGTGTCCAATCATCAATGGCAGGATACGTGGTTGCTGAAGGTGAAAACACGACTTATGGTAATTATGTAACTATAAAGACAACACATAAATGGTCTAAAGTGGTAGGTTATAATGGTAAAGAAAAAATTACTGAAACTGTAACAGATACATATTATCATTTTTATGCTCATTTAGAATCTACATCTGTTAGTAAAGAAGATACCGTAACAGCTGGACAAGAAGTTGGCAAAGTGGGAACTACTGGTAATGCTACTGATTATCCTGATGACCCAAATAATCCAAATGTACATTTACATTTCGAGATTGGGACAGAATTAAGAGGACCAAATAATCCTTTCTTAAGAAGGTCAACACTATTGGATGCCAATGTAGGGTACAAAAATGTCAAATTTATGACACAAGATGAAAATGGGAATCAGAGCTCTACTGGAGTAGTAAAGATTTACAGGAATGATGATGGAGTTTTAACTCTTGAATTCCAAGATTTCAAGAATACTCAAGAAAATGGATACACTGGGGAAAAATTAATTAATAATAACACAAGAGATAGATTAACAAATGGTATACAATTTTAAAAAAATATTGTTACTGCTTTTAGTTTGTGCAAGCTGTAAAAAAAACACTACTGACGTCAAACCTGAAAGAAGAACTATTGATACACCCAAAATTGAGGAGAAGCAACAGGATATAAAGGTGAGTTCTTCCAATGACAAGTTTTTAGATGATAAAACAAAAGCAGTCAGGTTCCTTAAAAAGAATAAGATAATTGCAGTTGATTACCCCGATTTTCTGGCTTTAGATTTCAAAAGCTACAATCTGAATAACTATAAGTATAACCTTATTAAATTTGATTATGATGATAGACTGGGAGATTTTACAACAGAGCCAATCATTAATTTATTGTACATAACTGAAGATGATGAGTTGGTTATATGTCAGAATGTTTATTCGATAAACAAAGAAGACTTTGAATTTGGATTTAAGAAAGAGAATAATTACTATTTCGAGTATTATGACTCTTCAACTGGTTGGAAAAAGGTAATCACCTTTGATTCTAATTCTTCCAAATTTTTGGAGACTCATAAGTATGATGAATCAGATAATATCAACATTGATTCAATTGATTATGTTAAGAAAGAATATAGCTTAAAGGGGAAAAGGGAAGTTTATAAGTTTAAAGAAATCAAGCTTTAGTATAAATCCCCGCTACCGCTAGGCTAAGACTAGCGGTAGAAGGAGTAAGAAAATAGAGATAAAAACAAATGCAGCTTTTTATTTAATGTATTACTTTAATGGTTAATAAAGTGTAACAAGAAAAATTAAGTTATCATACGTGTTGCTATAAATTAATTAGAAGAAGAAATCATGGCTTTGATTATTCAGCAATTAGAACTTATACAAAGGATAGATCAATTAATTCGTTTTCAGGCTACCGGATCTGCCAGGGAGTTAGCTAGTAAACTAGGCATTTCAAGAACCAAATTATACCGAATGATTAGTGTTATGAAAGAACTTAATGCTCCTGTAGAATATGATGAGGCTATACGTAGTTATGTATACGAAGAAAAAGTAATCCTAAATTTGGGATTTATGAAATATTACGAATTAGAAAACTCAGGCATGCAACCCAAGGTTAATTAAGAATAGGGTAAAAGCACCTATTGTAAAAAGCTGGAAGTAATAATAATCCCCAACTGTTTTGAGTTGGGGATTATTAAAGTGGTTATTATAATATATCTATATTATGACTTGATTAAAGTTGTTCACCACAAAATCTTTCATTTGTTCTGCAAACGTTAGAGCCTATTGTAGTAGTTGTAGTCTGATCTGGACAAGTATCTGTATGACAATCGGTATTTGAAAAGTTTATTGGTAATTCGGTTCCTCCTTTTATCGCAGAAAAGCTATTTCGATTTAGCTGTGCTATTTTCATTTTCTGTAAACTAAGCTTTTTCCCTTTTTTGTTTTTCATAATTTATGTTTTATTCCTATTATCAATGCAATGATCTGGTTGGCTAAATTCTTACTAAAGTTGTCCCCCACAAAATCTCCTATTTGTTCTACAACCACCAGAACAACCATATTTTCCTTCACTTGCACAATCATTTGAAAGTGGGTCTGGATCTGGACACGTATCGGTATGACAATCAGTATTTGAAAAGTCTATATGTATTTCAGTTCCACCTTTTATCGCAGAGAATCTGTTTCGATTTAGCTGCGCAATTTTCATTTTCTGTAAACTAAGCTTTTTGCTTTTTTTGTTTTCCATGAATTTTACTTTTTTTCCAGAACAAATATAAGGATTACACGTATAGAAATGTAAATGCCAGAAAAGTGATAGTGCCTTTTCCGAGAAAAGGCACCTGCAGATTACTGTAAAACAAATAGTTAATTATTTTTCTTTTTCTAGTTGTTTGATGAAGTACGAAGGGTAAACTCCTGTCTTTTGATAAAAAGCTTTGGAGAAAGCCCGATCATTATTATACCCTATTTCTCGAGCAATTGCTTTGATACTATATAACCGAAATTTTGGATCTTCTTTAAGTTTATCGATCACATATGTTACCCTTAAGTGATTAATATATAGACTAAATCTTTTTTGTTTATATATATTAATTATTTTGGATAAGTATTTAGAATTCGTATTTAATTTTTTTGCCAAAGAGGCAATGGTAATATTGCGAGATAAAAAACCTTTTTTTTCTTCGAAAAGGGTCAGTCTTTCTAAAATACCAGTAACAATATCATCGGGTATTTCTATAGTTTTTGGATCAGATGCGTTTTTAATCGAAACAGGGTTGTCTATAATCTCCTTTTCGTTTTTGGGATGCATGATTTCTTTATACCGCTTCTTGTATTGTAAATTCTTATAGTAAACACCTGTAAAAAAAATGATCAGAATAATGACTATGAGTACTGCAATACTAAATTTTATGGTAGCAGTTTTTTCTTTTTGTTCTAAAACGGTAATGAGGTTTTGTTTTTCTTCTAATAACTGCGGAGTATCATATTCTTTGGTGATCTTTTTATTTAAGTTTTTATAATTAATATTCAACGTACTATCCACATCAAATAACTTGTTGATATAGTACAATTGTTTGTTTTTGTCATCAATCGATTTATAATGATCAATTAATAACTCATAGCCCTTTCGCATTTCTATCGATCTGTAGTTGGTGTTCTCATAATACCAATCAATTTTACGTAAAGATTTCAGTGACATTTCTGTATCACCTTGCTCTTTATAAATTTTGCTTAAATGTAAATACCCGTCGACTATAACCCCCATATTATGAGACTCATATTTTTCAATAAAAGATATAGATTTATTGATGCTGTCAAATGATGCTTTGTATTGCTTACTGCTATATAAATTGATTCCTTCGGTTAGAACAAATAGATGATAAATATTAAGGCTATCTCTTATCGATTCTTTGATTCCTGCTTTAGTGTAGTATGATGCAGAATCTATTTGATTGAGATTTCTATAAGCGTTTGTTAGTCCTAAAACGGTTGTCAAATGCTCACTTCCGTTTATATTATTTTCATCTTCATATGCTAATACATCTATAAATATATCTTTGGCCTCTTTGTATTCTCCGATTTCAAGTTTTAGTATTCCTATATTATGTTTTATATCATAGTAAAGGTTATTATTATCTTTATCAGTTAGACTTAAAGCAATAAGATAATCATCTAATGCTTTATTATAATTTCCACTTTGTTTATAGGTTCCTGCTCTGTTGATATAAGAAAGTACAGGGTATGTTTTACTGCTTAAGGTATTACTAACGGCTATGGAACTATCTAAATAGGCAATACGCTTGGGTAAATTTTTTAAATCATTAAAAGAGACTTGAAAATATCCTTTTGCTAACCCTAATGTGTCAAACTCTTGTTTGGCTTTTGCTAGTAACGTATTTGAAAAAAAAACTACTTTAATTGAATCACTAGAATATTTACGAATTAGCTCCTCAATATCGTCAATTGTTTTTTCCTGTAATGAATCCGGAATAATAAATTTTTGAGTGTACCCTGTAGTAGTAATTAATAACAAAAAGATTCCTATTAGGATCGTGGAGTGATGAATTTGATGAGTTTTCATGCTTCAAAAATATTGAAATAAATAAGGATACCTAAATTCTGAAAAGTAAATTATAAGCACATGTTGATTCTATGTCTTCGTATAATTAGTTCAAAAAACCATAATTATAAATTTTAAAAGGAGCAGAGTTTAGTTATATTTGCGGCAAATTAAACAAAAGTACATGATGTCAATATCTGATTTATTTGATAGTGGATTTCAGAAGCGAAATCAAGATCATTTTGCTGCAATCGTTAAAGTAGCCATGAGTGATGGTATTATTACAGATGAAGAGAAAGCTTTTTTGGATAGGCTGGCTCGTAGACTGGATATATCTGATAACGATTATAAAGAAATTTTGAAGGACTATAGTTCACATCCTATAAACCCTCCTACTAGTTATGATATAAGACTAGAACGATTATATGATCTAGCTAGAATGGTTTATGCAGATAATATAAAAGGTAATGATCAAGTTTTATTATTAGAAAAACTTAGTATTGGATTAGGTTTTAATACTGATAATGCAAAATATGTAGTTGATAAAGCTTTAAATCTTGTAGATAAAGGAGTTGACAGAGACACTTTTTCTGATGAGATTAAGAATATGAATAGATAGTTAATCTTATTTCGCATAAAATAAAAAAGGCGGCCTAATCGGCGGCCTTTTTTGCAATTTGTCTTGTAATTTTATACAATAAATCTTCTTGTTCAAATGGTTTAGGAAGAAAGTCATCCATTCCTGATCTGATACATTTATCTTTTACCGTTTCACTGGCTTTTCCTGAAAAACCAATGATAGGGATTTCAGAGATAAACTTGTCACCATAGTTATTCCTGATCATATTGGTAGTCTGAAAACCATCCAGTTTAGAAACCGTTAGATCCATCAAAATCAAGTCGTATTTACGGCGTTCTATGTACTGAATTGCTTCTTCACCATTAATTGCTATATCAACAAAAAAGTTACCCTGAGAAATCAATATTTTCATGATAAGGTATTGTGTTATTTCTTCATCCTCTACAAGGAGAATTCTAAATTTCCCTTTGTTTTCGGGTAACTTATATTTTTTCTTTTTCCTTTGTGGGGAGGAAGATGTCTTGGTTACCTCAAACTTAAACGGAAGATTAATATTGAAAATAGTGCCTTTTTCTGGTTGACTTGTTACTTTTATTTCTCCATTAAGCAGGTCCGTAAGGTTTTTTACAATAGCGAGACCAAGACCATTCCCAGATATTTGTTTGTCTGTATTAAAACGAGTAAATCGCTCAAAAAGGTGAGGTAAATTTTCTTTTAGAATACCAATCCCAGTATCCTCTATTTTAAAGTTAAGACTAAGCTTATTGGTACGCTGGTAGTTCTTGGTGATAGATAATCTAATACTTCCTTCTTCAGTAAATTTGAACGCATTATTTAATAGATTGTTTAAAATCTGATACATTCGGGTTCTATCTCCAATTAGATATTCTTGTATATTCGGATCCAGATCTATTTCAAAATCTATTTCCTTTTCTTCAGCCATCATCGTATACGACTCTCTAAAACCATTAATTATATCCTGAAAAGAAAAACGTTCTTCTACTATTTGTAGTTTCCCTGATTCTATTTTAGAGATATCAATCATATCATCAATAAGGGCATTAAGATGATGACTTTCTCTTTTTATAATCCTGGAAAGCTCTTCCTGTTCAAAGGTTAATTGCGTTTTTTCAAGTACTTCTACAAAACCCAATATACTGGTTAATGGAGTTCTGATTTCATGATTAATATTAGCAATAAAGCTGTTTTTAAATTCCTCTTTTTCGATTAAATATTGGTTCTTTAATTCTAATTCTTTGGATTTTAAAATCGACTCGTTTCTTTGTTGTGCTATCGTATTAAGCTCTTTGTATTTTTGAGTGTAGTCAAAAAATGTAAGGATTATTTCTTTTAAATCCAGGTGTATAGATACATCACATATTCTCTCCTGGTGATTATTCTCAAAATGAATGCAGGGAAAACTAAATTCTGTATTATTTGGATCATAATCATCAATAAAGCTATTCAGAATTTCAAAAAATGGATGTATTTCATAGATAGAATCACCGGTTTTCCAATCAAACAAAGTTGTTTCTGTTTCCTTGATGATACCATCAGTCGAAACCGTTGTTAACTGTATGTTTTGACTAAATTCTATTAGGTTCTGTTGCTTCTTCATGATGCCTCATTTGTTATTTCTTTAGCCAGATCTAAGAAAAAATTCTGTACATTTTTGTTGGTCTTGGCACTGGTCAAACAATCAAATGGAATTTCCTGTTCCTTTAAGCGTAAGGTAACTTCTTTTTCATTTACCAAGTCTAATTTATTTCCAATTATCTTGGCAGTGACTTTGGTATAAGTTTTTTTAAGATACTTTAGATCTTGGTTAAGATTTTTATAAGTGTCCTCGCGGGTTAGGTCAAATACATATATAAATGCATGAGATCCTAAAAGATAGGATTTTCGGGTGTCTTGAACGCTATCCGAATGCCCTTCTGTATCCCAAATGATCATAGATAGCTCTCTACCATCTGGTAATACAACTACTTTCTTTTTTATTTGAACCCCTAAGGTCACTTTATATTCTCCTGAAAATTCGTTGTCAATAAAACGTCTGAATAAGGACGTTTTTCCAACACCAAAGTGTCCTAAAAGCACTACTTTTTTAGACAATTTCATCTGCAAAATGGTTTTTCAATTTTTCTGTGAATAGATTGCTGTCTTCCAAATCCTTACGAGAGATATGATGTTGTGCGAAATCTATAATTTGATCTTCTAAAACTTCTTTAAACATCATATTGTATGCTCCCGATATTACCGCAGCTATATAATAAGAGTAAAAATTTTGGATATGAATGGTATATAATTCGTATTCTATTAATTCTAAATTTTGGTCACCTCCCTCAAATGCATCTTCAACAAAACTCTTGATTGCCGTAAGCATACCGGCTACCATTTCCTTATCTACTGTTCCTTCTGATAAGGGACTATAATCTGCGATTAGTATTCCAGAGTTTTTTTCGATCACGAACATCTGCATTAGTCTTGGTTTTGCATAATCAGAGAGTGCAAGATCGCCTTCGGTAACCCCTTGGACTTTTGCTTTTGTTTTTCTAAACCAGTTTTTGAAAGAAAAGGCTTTTTTAGTTTGCTTACTAATATTTTCGCTCAATAGTTTCATTTCATGAGCGATATACTTCTTTATCATCTTACCAATGATTGGAAATAATGCCTCTACTACTGCGTCTTGAGAATTCTTGATTTCTTCTTTTAACGCTTCGGTGATTGTAGGGCCTAAAGTTTGAGGGATTTCCTGGACAAACTTATCCAGTTTATCATCAATAATGGGATCTACCTTATGTGAGAGTTCCTGTTTTTGATGTACTATCTGGCTTAATGCTTCTACTTTTTCGGCAATAGAATCAGCAAATTCTTTTTCTTCTGTTAGAAGAAGTTCTTTAAGAATTTTAAGTTTATCCTGCTCTTCCATAACCTTATTGGATAGATTGGATTACTTCTGGTTGATTTTTTCACCAAGAGATATAAGAAGATCTCCTAGCGTTTTTTTATCTACCTTTTTGTCGTCAAGCATATCAGCTTTGTCTGCTAGATTGTCTTCTAATTCTGTAATTCGAATATTGATATCCGTACTTAGATTATCTATAGCTTGATTTAATTCTTTACTTGTATCTTCTATGTACTCTCTTAATTCTTGTCGCTTTGCAGCAATATCTTTTTTTACCTTTTCGAACTCAGAGTTATAGGCAGCAATATTTTCTCCAAAGATTAAATTTTTTATTGCCTCTATTTTTGAAGAAGGGTCATTAGAAACTTTTTCTTCAACAGCTTTACTTTCTTTAGCCATTTTTGGTTGGTTTATTAGATTCTTATTTTCGCACTCAATGTAAAATTAACACAAAATGTTAAAACATAGCTTTAATAGCTGATAAAGTTGAATATATCAGATATAGCACCTTTTTTTAACAAAAGATAATAGTTAAACTTAGGGGTAAGTAATTACGCGATTGTATAAATATACAATTATTATTTTTTATAAAAAGATCTTGAGAATAATGTGCTGGTATCATGAAGTTTTTACTCCATAAACGATTCTACTTTTTCGACCATATTTTTACTACCACAAACAAAAGGAGTGCGTTCATGAAGCTGTGTGGGTTTTATGTCCATAATTCGTCTATATCCATCACTAGCCTTACCCCCAGCTTGTTCTGCTATAAAAGCCATTGGATTACATTCATATAATAAGCGAAGTTTTCCATTGGGAGATTTTGATGTACTAGGATACAAATATACGCCGCCTTTTATCATATTACGATGAATATCACTTACCAAAGAACCAATATATCTAGAGGTATATGGGCGATCCTCTTTTTCTTCCTGACAATACTTGATATAATCTTTAATTCCTTGTGGGAAATGTATATAATTACCTTCGTTCACAGAATATATGTTGCCATTTTCTGGAAATTTCATATTAGGATGTGATAAATAATAGGTTCCCAATGCTGGATTTAGTGTAAAACCATTTACACCATGTCCTGTTGTGTAGACCAACATTGTAGAGGTTCCATAAATGATGTAACCCGCCGCAACTTGCAAATTACCAGGCTGTAAAAAATCTTCTAAAGTAACAGGGGTTCCCGTTGGGGTCACTCTGCGATAAATTGAGAAAATTGTACCAACAGATACATTAACATCTATATTTGAACTACCATCTAATGGATCCATAAGAACAACATAGTTGTTACGATGATCGTTCTTTTGTCCTTTTATGGTAATGAATTCATCATTTTCTTCAGAAGCAATACCGCATACAATCTCTCTATTGGTTAGCGTATTGATAAAAGTTTCGTTTGCTAATACATCAAGTTTTTGTTGGTCTTCTCCTTGTATGTTGGTTTCTCCTGCAGCTCCTGTTATATCAACCAATCCTGCTTTATTCACTTCATGATTCACCATTTTTGCAGCAAGTCTGATTGAGTTGATCAAACGAGAAAGCTCTCCGCTTGCATAAGGGAAATCTTGCTGGTTTTCAATAATAAATTCTCCTAAGGTTTGGTTTTTTCTTGCCATTTATGGTGGATTTTATTTGGTGCAAAAGTATTATTTTTTAGATAACTATAACGTTTTCGGAAGTTTAAATTACCAAACCAGCTTAAGAATTATAAAAACATAAACAGTAGAAGTATAACATTAGAAAATTGTCTGGTTTCTGACACATATTTTATAGTTTTGATAAACTTTTCTATTATGAACTATATAATTAGAGATGCCAAGTCCCATGATATGGAGCAAGTACTGGGATTAATTCAAGAATTGGCTACTTTTGAAAAAGAACCGGATGCGGTAGAAGTTACCGTACAAGAATTGATTGATGAGGGCTTTGGTGAGAACCCGCTGTTTCACTGTTTTGTTGCAGAGGTAGATAACAGAATTGTTGGCATCGCATTGGTATACTATAGATTTTCTACTTGGAAAGGGCGATCTATTCATTTAGAAGATCTTATCGTTAAAGAATCTATGCGTGGTACAGGGTTGGGTAGTGCATTATATACCCAAGTATTAAAATACGCTAAGTCTAAGGGAGTAAGAAGAGTAGAATGGGTGGTTCTGGATTGGAATAAGAATGCAATAGATTTTTATGAAAAAAGCGGAGCTAAATTGCTAAAAGATTGGTATCTGGTTCAAATGGATGAGAACGGGGTTGACAAATTTATTGCTGAATTATAATTTTTATAAAACGAACCATTCAATAATAGTAAACGGCGTGATTAATGAGAGTTTTTAAATTTGGAGGAGCATCAGTAAAAGATGCAAATGGGGTAAAGAATGTAATTAATGTACTTCGAGAAACTGGGTTTTCTGATCTTTTGATCATTGTTTCTGCAATGGGTAAAACTACAAATGCATTAGAAAAAGTAGTAGAATCCTACCTTAGAAATAATACCGAATACAAGAATCTTATCAAGAATTTACAACAATATCATATACTGATTCTTGAAGGTCTTTTTGACAATAAACAGCATCCTACTTTTAGTAAAATTAATAATTTATTTAAGGACATAGAAACCACATTGTTTAGAAATAAATCAACGCAATATGATTTTATTTATGATCAAATAGTAAGTTACGGAGAGTTAATAGCTACTACAATAGTAAGTGAATATCTTAGTGATCAGGGATATAAGAATGAATGGTTAGATGCGCGTGATCTTATCAAAACAGATATTGTATATCGAGATGCACAAGTTGATTGGAAAAATACACAACAGAACATAATTGAAAAAGTGAATAAAAATACATTGAGTGTAACTCAAGGTTTTATAGGATCTGATCAGAACAACTTCACCACAACTTTGGGCAGGGAAGGAAGTGATTATACTGCAGGAATTTTTGCATACTGCCTGGGAGCGGATAGCGTGAGTATCTGGAAAGACGTTCCAGGTGTACTTAATGCAGATCCACGAGTTTTTGAAGATACAAAATTATTATCTCATGTTTCTTATGAAGAAGCAATAGAACTAGCATTTTTTGGCGCCTCGGTAATTCATCCTAAGACAATTCAACCTTTGCAACGTAAACAAATCCCACTATATGTAAAATCATTTCTAAACCCTTCTAGCGAAGGTACTTCAGTAAAAAAAGGACAGCCGTTAGATCCCTACATGCCTTGCTATATCGTGAAGAAGAATCAGATTCTTTTGTCTCTTTCATCCCTTGATTTCTCATTCATTGTAGAGGATAATATTAGTGAGATTTTTAGTCTTTTTCATGATTACCATATAAAGGTAGATCTAATTCAAAATTCTGCGATTAGTTTTTCTGTTTGTCTAGACGATAAGTTTGATCATTTTGATGAATTATTACAAAAATTGAAATCAAAGTTTAAAGTAACCTATAATAAAAATGTATCTCTATTTACTGTTAGGCATTTCACAAGTGACGCTATCGCATCTTTAGAAAAACATAAGGACATTTTATTGAAACAAATCACTAGAGAAACTTATCAAATGGTTGTGAAAGGCTGATGTTATAAATTCAAGGATTTTGCTATATTTGCAGTTAGCGCAAATTGTATTTAATGCCTATAGTCACAGCAAGAGAAGTAGCCTTAGGGCTCAAATTAGATAAACTTGGTTTTATAGGTTCCTTTATTGGTTGGTTACTGCTGAAAATCACTAGGATTTCTAAAATAAATCGTCAGTATGACAAGCTTAGTCATTTAGAAGGTTTAGAATATATAAGTAAAACCCTGGACCTATATGGGGTAACTTTTGAAATTCCAGATGAGGATTTAAGACGATTACCTAAAGAAGGTGCATTTATTACCTTATCAAACCACCCATTGGGAGGTCTTGACGGTGGATTGTTACTTAAATTAATGCTAGAACAACGTGCCGATTATAAAATTATAGGAAATTTCTTATTACATAATTTTAAACCATTACAACCTTTTGTAATGCCTGTAAATCCTTTTGAGGACAGAAAAGAAGCCAAATCCAGTCTTAAAGGTATTAAAAATGCTATTCTACATCTTAAAGAAGGTTACCCACTGGGTATTTTTCCGGCAGGTGAAGTATCTACTATTAAAGAAGGTAAAAACTATGTTGATAAGGCTTGGGAACCTAGTATAATGAGACTGGTGCAGAAAGCAAAAGTACCAGTAATTCCAATTTATTTTCATGCACGTAATAGTGCACTTTTTTATCGTCTCGCTTCTATTAGTGGAACCCTAAGGACTGCTAAATTACCCAGTGAACTTTTTTCTCAGGAAAATAGGGTTATTAAAGTGAGAATAGGTAATCCGGTTTCTGTGAAAGATCAGGAAGAATATACGAATCTAGAGGATTTAACTAGTTTTCTACGTAAGAAAACTTATATGTTGGCTAATCCTTTTGAGAAGAAAACCCTTAGAGAGTCAATTCCCATAAATTTAAAATTACCCAAATCCCCTAAACAAATTGCAGGCGAGGCTAATACGCAAATTATTGAAGCTGAATTGCAATTTTGTCGTGATAATGATAAAAGACTTTTAACGAGTAAGAATTATGAAGTTTTTCTAGCTCAAAAAAAGTTTGTACCCAATATTTTAAATGAAATAGGTAGGTTACGCGAAATCACATTTAGAGAGATTGGAGAAGGAACAAATAATTCTATAGATCTTGATAAATTTGATGACTATTATCACCATATGTTTTTATGGGATAACGGAGCTAAAAAAATAGCTGGGGCGTATCGTATGGGGATGGGATCAAAAATATATAGTGATTTTGGAATCGATGGATTTTATCTTCAGGATTTGTTTAGGTTTGAACCAGAGTTGCATAGGATGATGAGTCAGTCTATAGAAATGGGAAGAGCTTTTATAATTAAAGAGTATCAACAACGACCAATGCCACTATTTTTATTATGGAAAGGTATTGTGCATTGTACGCTACGTTTCCCAGAGCATAAATACTTAATAGGAGGGGTGAGTATCAGTAACAAGTTTAGTAATTTCACAAAGTCACTTATGATTGAGTTTATGAAATCACATTACTATGATCCTTATGTTGCTCAATATGTAAGACCAAAAAAGGAGTTTAAGGTAAAGCTAAAGGATGCCGATAAGGATTTCGTTTTTGACGAAAGTAAAAGTGATCTTAATAAGTTTGATAAAATCATAGACGAAGTAGAACCAGGAAGTCTTCGTATTCCTGTCTTGATTAAGAAATATATTAAGCAAAACGCAAAAGTTGTAGCGTTTAATGTCGATCCTTTATTTAATAATGCGGTCGATGGTTTAATGTATATCCGTATAGCAGACCTACCAGATAGTACGGTGAAACCGGTAATGGAAGAATTTCAGGCAGAGTTGGAGCAGAAATACTTCAAGAACGGAGATAAGTAAATCGATTTTTATTAAGAAACGGTTTTCAATACATTCTTATCTATAAAATCTTTGCAATATTCCTTAATCTGATTTCTTGTTTTTTCAAAAGCAGCATGAATTTCTTCTTCTGTTCCATCAATTTTTGAAGGATCAAAGAAATTATAGTGTAATCGCTCTGCTTTACCTGGGAAGAAAGGACATCTTTCCTTGGCATTATCACATACGGTAAGGATATAATTAAATGTAATGTCTAAATATTCTTCTAAATTATTAGAGGTATGGTTAGAGATGTCAATACCATCTTCTTTCATTATAGCAATTGCTCTTGGGTTCACTCCATGAGTTTCTACACCAGCGCTATATATAGTTGCATTTTCCTTTGCAAAATGCGTTAAATAACCCTCGGCCATTTGGCTTCTGCAAGAGTTTCCTGTGCATAGTACTAAAATGTTCATAATTGTGGTGTTTCTGTGGTTATATTATTGTTTTACTTCTTCGTTCTAAAATAATGTTATCGTGCCAAATATCGTATAATTTTCCTACTTTTTCACGATACCCAATTTCTCGAAAACCAAGTGACTTATGCAAGGCAATGCTTGGAGTATTCTCACTAAAAATACTGGCTTGAAGTGTCCAAAAACCTTGGTCTTCACTTTCTTCAATTAATCGTAACAAAAGTAAGGTGCCAATACCTAACTTTCTATATTTTGATGTTATGTAAATGCTAACTTCTGCCACTCCTTTGTATACTTCTCTTGTTGAAGTATGTGATAAAGCTGCCCATCCTACAACTTCGTCTTCAATAATCGCTTTTAACCTACAAGAAACTATATGCTTAGTATTCCATTGTTCCCACGTTGGTAGTTGGGTTTCAAAAGTAGCAATACCAGTGGTAATACCTTCTTTATAGATTACCAAAATTTGCGGCCAATCTACTTTGGTAAAATACGTTATTTCGACATTGGGTTTCATTTAGCAACAACCACTACCAGGTGCACAAGAATTCGCTTCGGTAACAGCATTTTCAGGAACACCGCAAGTTTCTTTTGCTTTGCAATCTGTTGGTTGCACTGCCAGTTTTACGATTAATTGTCCCTCTTTAATTTCAAAATCATTAACGTGTAGTTGTGCAGTATGAAACATTGCATTACCGTATTCTATTTTTACAGAGGCGTCCATTTCGTAAGCTTTCATTGTCTCTACTTTTTTAAGTATACCCAAAGCTTTATAGGCGCTCATATAATCAGGTTTTCCTAATTCACTTGGGCTTTCCCAAAGCTGAATTACTGTTTCTTTCCATGCGTCGGTTCCTGCTCCGCAGTCGACAGCATCAACCGTTATATGTTTAACTTCGGTGATGTGATAGTTTGTTCCTACCAACATGCCGGGAGCATATTCAAATAATAGGGATTTTCCTTGATGTTCTGCTAATAATGTTATAAAATCTGATGTATTCATAGTTATTATTTTTAGTATGTACTGCTAGCTAGCAGCAGTTATGTTTTGTGGTATTAAAAAAAGAATTTAGTTGTTGCTGTAGGGCATTCCACCGATCAATGTCTATGCAATAGCACATACTTTTACCTTCTATCTCTCCTTTTAGTAATCCAATACTTTTTAGTTCCTTGAGATGTTGAGATATGGTAGCTTGTGCCAGTCCAATTTCTTCAACAAGGTCGTTGCATATGCAAGAATTTTGTGTGCTGATATATTGTAGAATTGCTATACGAGCAGGATGTCCAAGTATTTTGAAAAGCTGGGCAAGTTCGTTTTGTTTTTTATCAAATATTTGAGTTTTTGTAATTCCCATTTGTTATTTATATATCGCAATATTACGATAATAAAATGAAACAAAAAAGCCAGAAGTAAATTTTCTGACTTTCTTACTATATTAAAACCAAGGTTTTCTGCCTTCCTGATAAGTTTGGTAAAACTCTTCGTCAGATTTAGTCAAGTACATAATACCTTCTATTATACCCACGATCCAGGAAATTGAGGATGTGATTCCGCAAGTAAAAATTCCTAGTAATCCTAAAACAAGCATGATGACACCTTCTTTGGTATACCCTAAAATAAATTTATGGATTCCCAGACTTCCTAAAATTATGGCAAGAATTCCTGCTAACATTTTCTTATTTTCTTGAGAACTAAAAACTTCTTTGGCTCCTTCTGAGAATTCGTTAGCAGTATCTTTTACAGTTTCTGCAGCTTCTTCTGCTCCTTTTTTGATGTCGTCTCCCAGGTTGTTGTTTTCTTCACTCATGTTGTTTAATTAATTGATTAATTTTTAAGAAAAATACAAAAAAAATAATTTAAATTGATGCGATTATAAAAAAGCTTTGTCCACGGGTTCCCAAAGCTCTATTTTATTTCCTTCGGGATCTACAATCCATCCAAATTTTCCGTATTCATATTCTTCTACTTCACCTACAACTGTTACACCTTCTTCTTTAAGTACTTTTAGAAGCTCGATTAAATTTTCTACTCTAAAATTCATCATAAATTCTTTTTTGCTTGGTGCAAAATAGGTAGTGTCGTCTTTAAAAGGGCTCCATTGGGTAGAGCAATCATTACCCTCTGAGTCTTTCCACCAGAATGTACATCCGTAATCATCTACAGGTAGCCCAAGATGTTTACCATACCATTCTTTTGTTGTTTTTGGATCTTTAGTCTTAAAAAAGAATCCACCTAGTCCTGTTACTCTATTTTTCATTGATAATTATTTTTCATTCCCTTGAAAATGGGAATTTGTTCTTATTTCTTTTTCACTTTAGATTCATACAAATCGATCCATTCTTGAACAGTCATTTTTGTCGCTAACTCTCCTATGAGTTCCATAGGAATTTGATCTATTTTTTTGAATCGAATGCAGCTTTTACCCATATCCAATTTGGTTTTAACATACTTTGGGTATTCGCCAACAAACCAATCCATCAATTTAGGATCGGCATAAATACCGCTATGATATACAGCAATAAAGTTTTTTTGCGAAGCAATATTCATAAACGGTAATGGCAATTTTGTGTCACAATGATACCCGTCTGAATATATTGAATGCGGCACGACATACCCAATCATACCATAGCTTATTTCCTCAGAAAATCCTTTGGGAAGATTGTCTTTAATCACTTTTCTAAGTGTGCTCATTACCTGTTTTCTTTCTTCAGGAATAGCAGTTATATATTCTTCCGGAGTTTTGGCATCGTATTGCATGTTATTTTTATTTTAATTATTTGTTGGTTTGCGTTGTAATATTAGGGATGAAATTAGTGAAATGATAAACCCTATAATTAACACGGTCATAAACATAAGAAGGAAGTTCAAAAATACATTTGAAAACATTTCTTTTTGTGCCTCGAGCTCTTTAAACTTAATCTCGAATTCTGCCGGAGGAAGAGAACTTCGCATTTCTTCTACAGCATGGGTATAATATTCTGCCATAAAATCTGGATTGATATACTTGATATATATTATATCCAGGACACCAAAAGCTAGTGCGGCAATAAGCGTTATAAGTATTCCTATTAATACTGCTTTTCTGAAAGAAATAATACCATTATTCTCTTTATCCCTAAAATGTTTGATCCCAAAGAATACAAAAAGTAAGGATACTACCATGCCTGTATACCCAATTACTTCCTGGATAGAATAGTCTAAGTTTTTTCCTAAGAACCATCCTGCAAGAGCCAAAAGACATATAGTTATGGCACTATAGACTCCATACCGTATAATTGTATTTTTCATACTATAATTATTTAAAGGTTTAGCCCAAAAGTAGGTTGTGGTTGATAATTTGGACTCATACTAAAGTATGAATTGTATGGGACTTTAGTGCTATACCTTCAAAATAACACCTCCCTAACCCTACTCAAGGAGGGAATATTAATTCAAACAAATGCTAGAATACAATAAACAATTTATCCCCCCTTTGAAGGGGGCAGGGAGATGTATATCTTCCCAACAATATTCATTATTGTGAAATAATTTGAAGCTCTTTTGCAATTTGAATGGCTTGTGTACGGCGTTTGGCATCTAACTTTACTAGCAAATTAGAAACATGTGTTTTTATCGTACTTTCTGAAACGTACAATTTTTCTGCTATTTCCCTATTCGATAACCCTGAGGCTACTTTGCAAAGTACTTCGTATTCTCGTTTACTTAATCCAAGTGCTGCAATTTTTTTATGATCTATTTCTCCAATTATTTTCTTTTCTTTATGTAGTACGCGTTTATTTATGATCACGCCAATTATAAAAAAGACAACAGCAATGATGGCAATTATTAGTTCAATAGAAGAATCTCCTGCGAGAACACTGTATTTACTTAACTGAAACAATGCAAGCAGTGCTGCAATCAAAGCTGCGAATATTAATATTGTTTTCCTCACAGGATAAATTTAGCAAAAATTGGCTTTTATTTTATCCACAATAGTTTGCGCTAACTTTTCTTTAGATTCTATGGTCCAACCTGCTACATGAGGACTTAAGATTACATTATCCATTTTTAGCAAAGTGGCAAATGCATCTGGCATTTCTTTTTTTGAAGCAAATAAATTCTCAAAGGATGATTTTTCGTATTCTAAAACGTCTAATCCAGCACCTAGTACTTTCCCTTCTTTTAATGCATCAACAAGATCTGTGGTTACCACACTTTTACCCCTAGCTGTGTTGATTAACCAAAATGGTTTTTTAAACTTATGAATGAACGATTTGTTAATCATTCCAATAGTTTTACCGGTTTCAGGAGTATGTAAACTTAGTACATCTGTTTTTTCAAACAATTCTTTTAGTACAACCTGGGTAGCATCACTATTTTCTACATCATCCAGAATGTCGTAACAGATGACTTCGACATTAAACCCTCTAAGTTTGCGGGCAAAAGCTCTTCCCATATTACCGTAACCAATGATGCCAACTGTTTTTCCATCAAGTTCAATACCCCGATGTTCTTCACGAAGCCATTTACCGGCTCGAACACTTTGATCACCTTGATTTAATTTGTTGAACAGTGACAATATCATCCCTAGAGCATGCTCACCTACAGCATTGCGATTTCCTTCTGGAGCATTGAATAATTTAATGCCTAATTTCTCTGCATACTCAATATCTATATTTTCAAGACCTGCACCAACACGACCAATAAATTTTAAATTCTTGGCCTTGCCAAGAAATGTTTTGTCAATGGCAAAGCGGCTACGAATAATAATTCCATTATAGTTCTCTATTTTAGATTCGATCTCGGTTTTTGTAGCCGTGTAATCTTCTTCATTTTTAAAACCTGCTTTTTGAAGTTGATCTAAGAGAAGTGGATGATTGGTATCTAGGTGAAGTATTTTCATATAAAAGTGATTAATCCTTCAAAAGTACATATTAGAAGAAGATAATATATTAAAAATATCTCAAATTGAATCTATAAAATTACGTAAGGCTATACATATTATAACAAATACTTTATACCAGGAAATGAAAAATTTAACACTGTTAAGGTTTCTTAAAAAAAAGTTAATAACTACTTTTGCCAACTTAAATTTTAAACCCCAAAATATGATGAAAAAACTACACTCAGGATTTATTTTTTTTCTCTTATTGCCAATTACATTATTTTCTCAAGATCAAGTTTTTACAGATGATGTTATTGTACAGGGATCTATGCAGATAGGTGGAAGTGCACAAAACGGATATAGCTTTGGGTTCGACACTTTTGTAATGAGTGAAGATAACCTTCGAATGTTGTTTGAAGATACTTCTGCATCGGCCTCTTTTCCTGGTAATGATTGGCGATTCACTTTCAATGATAGTGGTAATGGTGGGGATAATTATTTTTCGATTGATGATGTTACTGGAGGGAAAGCCCCATTTAGAATAGATGCAGGAGCACCTAATAACGCTTTTCGTATTAATGATGATGGTAACATTGGTATTGGGACTAATGATCCAGGAGCTATTGAGCTCAATATTTTTGATAATGATACTCCTACCATGCGTTTAGCACAAAGTGGAGGTTTTGGAACTCAATCTTGGGATGTTGCAGGAAATGAAGCTAATTTCTTTATTAGAGATGTAACTAATGGGAGTAAACTTTCTTTTAGAATTCAACCTAATACACCAGAAAACACACTTACATTACGTTCTAGTGGTACGGTAGGTATAGGTACTTGGAGACCAAATTCTAATGCTTCTCTGCATATGAATGCTACCGATAAAGGACTTTTGATCAATAGAATGACTACCGATCAACGAACCAATTTTGGTTCAAGCCTGGATAACGATGAAAATGGAATGATGGTGTATGATACCGAAGAGAATAAACTATACTTATGGAATGGTACTCAATGGATAACCGATACTGATGCGCAAGATTTAGAACTTACAGATAATACATTAAGTTTAACGAATGATGCAACTACTATTGATTTGGCAAAATATTTAGATAATACAGATGACCAAATTATTGATGTATTTCGATTAAATGGAAATAACCTAGAGTTGTCATTAGAAAGTGATGGCGTAACTTCACAAACTGTTGACTTATCTAGATATTTGGATAATACTGATGCTCAGGATCTGAATTTATCTGGAAACGAGTTAAGTTTGACCAATGATGGTACAACAGTAGATCTTTCGAGCTATCTTGATAATACCGACAATCAAGAGTTGTCTTTTTCTAACAATGTGTTAAGTATTGCCAACGGAAGTAATGTAGTAGACCTATCCAGTTATTTGGATAATACTGATGCTCAGGATCTGGATTTATCTGGAAACGAGTTAAGTTTGACCAATGATGGTACAACAGTAGATCTTTCGAGCTATCTTGATAATACCGAC
>CANMCO010000011.1 GCA_947496355.1 uncultured Aquimarina sp. | reverse complement strand
TTGTGTTTTCATAATAAATAAAATGCTATTAAATTATTATACTAACTTAGGATACTGCTTTTACATGGTTGCTAAAAGGTATAGAAACGCCTTTTACACAAACCGTTGTGGTACATTCTAAGAAAATGAACAAAATGACAAAAGAATCGGCTGAAAAAGTAAAAGAAATAAAAGATTCTTTATAAGACGAAGAAACTGGGTCTGGAGGTAACTTTATGGATCCAAGAATTTGCACACGATTCTCTACTCTTAAACGACCTAAAAAATACAATCGCTAACTAACACCGTAAGTAAAAATAAGGTATAAGATTAAAATCATTTAAATGTCGCCAAGCATTTGAATGCAAGCCTATGAATATCCAAATAAATATGGTTTAAAAAATTTTATAAAACGTAGTCACTATAACCCCTTTACGATTATCTAAAACAATAGATAATAATTGTTTTTCTTCTTTTACCTTAAGATTAAATGGTGGGGCCAATAAGTTTAAACCACTTTGTTTTCTTAGTCTAGTTCCTTGTCCCGAAATAATCTCTTTATTAGGTACAAAATCCCCTTCAGGTAAATGTTCTGTCAAAATAACGTATTTAAAATCGGTCAATTTACTTACAATCCTTTGTACTTCAGCATTTGATAAATGTTGTAATACTTGTCTTATTAAAGCACAATCCCCAAAAGGCAAATCATCTACTGCGATGTCCAAACAGCGGAATTCTAAATTTTCTTCTTTAAACTTTTCTTTATTATGCTCGATAAGGTTTGCGACTATGTCTACCGCAACATACTTCTTAGTATACTTTACCAATTCTTTTCCTACATTAAAATCCCCACAACCCAAATCACATACCGTAAGAGCGCTTTTAAAAGATGTTAAAAATGAAATTAAAACATCAACATATGGATTTACTATCTCAGGATGATGAGACCCATAACCCGAATAAAAATCAGATTTGTCACCACCCCAAAGTTTCATTTCATAAACCTGCTCCATAGCATCTTTAGTTGGCCAAGGCTTCTTTATTTTTTTAATTCCATTTTCTTTCTTCTTCATAAACACGTTATTGGTCTATACAAACTACAAAAATATAGTTATATGTATTGAAATGTTATATTAAAACAAACGCACAAATTATGTGCAATAACATATATTATAAAACTTATAACTCATTAAGTAAAACTGTTTTTACAACAGTATGTATAAGTTATGTATGTGACCTCTAGTATATGATGTTATTTATAGTCTTTTAGACCCGTAATGTAATTTTATTAGTATTTTAGAGCATGTAAAACTAAACAAATGCATTGTCTTGCTCAAGGTTTGAAATCACCTGAATTTCTTTCCTGCAAAACTCATATGTTGGACGTTGGTAGCACTATCAGAAGGTATAGTTGGTGAAAAAAATCAAAGAAAAGAGAAGGTGTTTATAGTGATCACAATAAATGGTAAAATGGCTTTTTAAAGCCTAAAAAAAAGTAATACGTATTAAAATACGAAATTATGAGTAAAACAAGCTATCATGATGAACGCGTTGCAAAAATAATGAAACCGAAAAAGCGGCAGAAATAGTTGAATTCGATGAATAAAAACTATGCACAATAATTTAAATGAACTTCGAGAACAGTATATTTTCAGAAATTTTTAAGGATATTGCTTTTACTGCTGAAGAAAACAGTCTGATAAGAAGTAACTTTGAACAGATTACCCTAATAAAAGGAGAAACTCTTTTGCACTCAAACGAAATCGTATATCATCAATACTACGTTTACGACGGTTGTCTAAGAACTTTTTTTATTGACGATAGTGGAAAAGAACATACATTACAATTTGCCATGAAGGATTGGTGGATAAGTGACTATACGGCCTTCTTCTCAACATCAAAAGCAATAATGAATATTGAATGTATCCAAGACGCAACCATTTATAAGATTTCCAAAGAAAGCATTGAGATCTTGTATCATCAAATCCCTCAAATAGAGACTTTTTTCAGAAAGAAAATGGAGAATGGGTTTGCAGCTTTCCAGAAAAGAATACTCTCTAATTTATCACAACCAGCAAAGGAAAGATATATTTACTTTATGAATAATTATCCAAATATTGAGCAAAGTGTAAAGAACTATCATATTGCCTCATATTTAGGAATCACTACCGAAAGTCTGAGCAGAATTAGAAAAGAAATTGCCCAAGAGTAGTTTTTTATCATACATCAATTTTTTCATCTCTTTTAGATTATAATTTTGTCTAACAATCAACAATAATTAAAAAGATAAAATCATGAAAAATATAGTATTAGTATTTACTATCGTAATTGCGCTTATCTCATGTAAAAACACAACAGAAAAGCAACCATCCACAGAAAAAATCTCAAATACTAAAATAGAAAAAATGAAAAACGTATTATTTGTATTAACCAGTCATGAAGATTTGGGAAACACCGGAGAAAAAACTGGTTTTTGGATTGAAGAATTCGCTGCACCATACTACGCTTTAAAGGATAAAGGAGTAAATATTACTCTTGCATCACCTAAAGGGGGCCAACCACCAATTGACCCTAAAAGTGAATTGCCAGATTTCCAAACTCCCGCAACAATAAGATTTAACGAGGACAAAGAAACACAAGACCTCTTATCCAAAACCTTAAAGTTAGAAATCGTAGATCAAGCTGATTATGATGCCATATTTTATCCTGGTGGACATGGACCTCTTTGGGATCTGTCTGAAGACAAAAACTCAATTCGATTAATTGAAAGTTTTTATGCTCATAACAAACCTGTAGCTGCCGTTTGTCACGCTCCCGCAATATTCAAATATACTAAAACTGCTGATGGTGCTTCATTAGTAAAAGGAAAAAAAGTTACTGGATTCTCGAATACAGAAGAAGATGCAGTGCAACTAACCCAAGTTGTTCCATTCCTAGTCGAAGATATGTTAAAAGAAAATGGTGGAATTTTTTCTAAAAAAGAAGATTGGGCTGCGCATGCTATAGAAGATGGCTTGTTAATTACAGGACAAAATCCTGCTTCATCAGAGCTTGTTGCTGAATTATTATTGAAAAAGTTAAAGTAAAAACACAACTCAACAACTTATATTAAAATTAGCTTATGAAGCGCAAGTAATTAAATCTTGCGCTTTTTTTATACATTTATGCAGTCCTAAAATATTTGATTATCAAAATGCTACTTTTCATATACATGCCTTTTAGTGGTATTGTATAGGGCAACATACAATTAACAAATACGCATAAATTACACCCATGGCAAAGAATAAGACAATCAAAACAGAGGCTAGCGTCATTGATTTCATTAATACATATGTTGATAATGAGCAAAAGAAAACCGATAGCTTTCAATTAATTGAATTAATGAGCAAATGGTCGGGATTCGAACCTAAAATGTGGGGGCCAACAATTATTGGTTTTGGCAGTTATCACTATAAATATGCTAGTGGACACGAGGGTGATGCTCCGCTCATTGGTTTTTCGCCTAGGAAAACGGCCTTCTCTCTCTATGTATACTCGCCTATCGAAAAACATAAACATTTATTGGAAGACTTAGGTAAATTTAAAATGGGGAAAGCGTGTATCTATGCAAAAAAACTCTCTGACATCAACGTAGTAACCCTGGAAAAAATATCCAAAGCAACCATTGCATATCTCAACGAACATCATGAATGTGCTTGTAGAAATTAAAACATCTCATATCATGACTTTGAGAGATGTGCCTAATGAAGCAATAGAAAAGATAAATGATTTAATACGATAACTAAAAAAAATACCTACCAAAATCACAGCCAATAATTAAAAGAAAAACAACTTCTGACAACATTAAGGTGTTTAATTACTTTAGAATCTTCCCACTTCTATAGACTTAGTGCAGATTCTGAAAATTCACTTGTATTACTTATCTTTAAGAACATCAGAAAGTATTTGCTTACTGCTAACAACTAACCTCATATAAACCGTTGGTATATTCAAAAAATGCCGACGAACATATCCAAAGTAACGCTACATATGGTTTCAAGTCTTGACGGCTTTATTGCTAAAAAAGACGGAACCGTTTCTTGGCTTCAATCAACAGACAATTACGACAAGGGAATTACTCTTAGCCGGGAAGATATCGAGGAGTTTATCAAAGGCATAGACTGCTATGTTATGGGTTCCAGAACATATGAACATGCGATTGAACTTGGATGGCCCTATGGTGATCTGCCCGTTATAGTATTGACTCATAGAGACCTGATAACCAACAGAAAAAATGTCAAGTTCTGCTCTGGCGACCTGGATAAACTTGTAAACGACCAATTAAAGCCAAATTACAATAATATATGGATGGTTGGTGGAGCTATGGTTACCAAAGAATTTATCCGATTGAAACTAGCAGACGACATAATATTGTCGATCATGCCAGTGATTCTTGGAGATGGAACACTGTTTTTTGATTATATTGGTCGAGAACAACTACTGCATTTAAAGGATGTTACTGCATACAAGGACGGAATGGTAGAATTGTGGTATGAAATAAAAAGAAATAAGAGTACAAAAATTACTCAAAACCAAACGTAGATAATAAGCTGTTTTCCAGATTTTTATAATTAACCAACTGTAACATCATAAATAATTAAATAGAGTAAGAATCATATGCATTCTTCCTAAACTCTGATGGGGTTACTCCTTTTATCTTTTTAAACTTACGATTAAAATTAGAAAGGTTTTTAAAACCGCTAGAGTAAGATGCTTCTGCAATTGTTGTATCTCTATTTTTAGAAATAACCTGACATGCATTCTCAATCCGTACCTCTGTCAAAAACTGAAAGAAAGTTTTATTAGTTCTTTGTTTAAAATATCTACAAAAGGCATTGGGAGTCATATTCGCTATATCCGAAACCTCTTGTAAACTAATATCACTATAAAAATCATTCATGACTAATTGAAAAACGTCAGCCATTCGTTTTCCTTCATCATCGGTATAATTTCTTTTTGTAATTGATGAAGAAATTGTAGTTGTTTCTGCCTCATTAAATAGTTTCAAAATGCGTATAAAAATCATAAAACGATCTAATCGATGCTTCTTATTTTTAATAGCAAAAAACTGTTCTTTCAATTCTTCTTTCAGAGTTAGTGTCGCAACTCCAAATGGTAAATCAGCAAAAAAATTAGATATATCCTGAAACTCTGAAAGTTCAAAAAATCCATGACCAAACGACTGCTTTGTAAAAAATATAGAAATCATATATGATTTCGTATCAGAGGGACTACTTTTTAGCACATGAGGGACCTGGCTTCCAAAAGCGAATACATCACCTACTTTATAATTTGTAATGGTGTCACCAACGATCAAACTCCCTTCGCCAGATACAATAAGTGATAATTGAATCTCTTCATGTTGATGAAGTTTATCATAAAAAACAAGTTCCTTATCCTCCTGAATAATAAGGGTATCTCCTGAAGTTTTCGGTATTTTAAAAGGTAGAACTCGCATATAACTGAATCAATATTACTCATATTATTAACAAATTACAAAATATGAGATAATATAGTATTATATCTAGATAATTTCAAAGTATATCATAGGTAGGTTTAGCAATATCTTTGAATAAAAACTCAATTATGGTAATAAATTGGAAAGGTGTGATGCCTGCAGTCACCACGAAATTCACACAAGAAGATACATTAGACTTAGAAATGTTTGAAGTAAACATAAATGCACAATTAGAAGCAGGAGTGAATGGGATAATACTTGGAGGAACATTAGGCGAGGCCAGTACACTTAGTGACGAAGAAAAAAGAATATTAGTAAGGACTACAGTCAAAATTGTTGAAAATAGGGTTCCTGTGATTATTAATATTGCAGAGCAAACCACCAAAGGAGCTATTGAAGCAGCTAGAAAAGCAAAAGAGGATGGAGCCAACGGTTTAATGATGCTTCCTCCTATGCGTTATAAAGCAGGAGATAGAGAAACAGTGGTTTATTTTAAGGAAGTTGCCAAAAGCACAGATCTACCTATTATGATTTACAACAATCCTGTTGATTATAAAATTGAAGTCACCCTGGATATGTTTGAAGAGTTATTGACGTTAGATAATATACAAGCAGTAAAAGAATCTACAAGAGATATTTCTAATGTCACACGAATCAAAAATAGGTTTGGAAATCGACTAAAAATCTTATCGGGAGTAGACACTCTTGCTTTAGAAAGTTTATTAATGGGTGCTGATGGCTGGGTTGCTGGGTTAGTAGATGCTTTTCCGGCAGAAACAGTAGCTATTTACGAACTCCAAAAAGCAGGAAGAATAAAAGAGGCTATAGAAATTTATCGTTGGTTTTTACCGTTGCTAGAGTTAGACATAAACCCTAAATTAGTACAAAACATTAAACTAGCAGAAGTAGCTACAGGAATTGGTACCGAAAACGTAAGAGCTCCCAGATTACCACTTGTTGGAGAGGAACGAAAAAAGGTACTGAACATCATAGAAAACGGCCTAAAAACAAGGCCAACTCTGCCAGATTATAAAACGTTGAATTAATCAACTCATTTTCACATTAAATCATTAAAACCATGATAACTGGTAAAAATTACATTGGCAATCAACTTTCTGCTAACGGCAGCAAAACTTATAGAACGTTTAATCCCAAATTAAATATTGAAAATGATCATACTTTTTTTGAAGCATCTAGTGAGGAAATAGAAAAAGCCGTTGTCTTAGCTTCACAAGCTTTCAAGATTTTTAAAAATACTTCCCGGACTAAGAAAGAAGAATTTCTAAATGCTATTGCAGATGAAATCCTGGCATTAGACGATATTTTAATCAAAACATATATATCTGAGACCGGCTTACCCGAAGGACGAGCAAAAGGAGAACGTGGAAGAACTATTGGGCAACTTAGAGCATTCGCAAATCTTGTGTCAGAGGGATCTTGGGTAGAAGCTACAATAGATACAGCCGATCTGGACAGAACTCCAATCCCTAAGCAAGATATTAGAAAAATGCTTGTTCCTCTTGGTCCAGTAGTAGTCTTTGGAGCAAGCAATTTCCCTTTAGCCTACTCTACCGCTGGTGGTGATACAGCGGCTGCTTTTGCTGCAGGTTGTCCTGTTATTGTAAAATCACACCCCATGCATGCAGGAACAGGTGAACTAATAGCTTCTGCTATTCATAAGGCTGCTCAGAAAACAGGAATGCCAAATGGTGTGTTTTCTAACCTAAATAGCGCCGGAATCGAAGTTGGAGTTCAGCTAGTAAAACATCCAAATATAAAAGCAGTAGGCTTTACCGGTAGTATTCGTGGAGGCAGAGCGTTGTTTGATTTAGCATCCCAACGACCAGAGCCTATACCTGTATTTGCAGAAATGGGAAGTGTAAATCCGGTAATTCTATTACCTGAAGCTATAAAAAACCAAGGAGAAGTCTTGGCAAAAACATATGCCAAATCTATCACCTTAGGAACCGGACAATTTTGTACCAATCCTGGTTTGATTATAGGTATTAAAGGAGCGCCTCTAAATGATTTTATAAATGTACTTTCTAATGAAATCGTGAAAATCGAGCCTTCCTGTATGCTACACCCCAATATAATTGGCAATTATGAAAGAAATAAAACAACTGCACTACAACAACATGGATTGTCTGTTACAGCAGAATATGATCAAGATGTTGCGGTTAATTATGCCAGACAGACCGTTACTGCGGTAGAAGGAAAAACATTTTTAGAAAACCCGACGCTACATCAAGAAGTTTTCGGACCATTTTCTATGGTGGTACAATGCGAAAATGCTGAAGAATTAGAAACAATAATATCAAATCTAGAAGGGCAACTTACGGGAACCATCCTTGCAGAGGATAAGGAAGTCTCAAAATATAGTTCGATTATCGAAGCATTACAAAACCGAGTAGGAAGAATCATCTTTAATGGTGTACCAACAGGGGTAGAAGTATGCCCGGCAATGTTGCATGGTGGTCCATATCCTGCATCTACAGATAGTAGATTTACTGCGGTAGGAATTCATTCTATAAAAAGATGGGTACGACCATTTAGTTATCAAAGTTGGCCTAATGATCTATTGCCAGATGAATTGAAGAATGAAAATCCGCTTGATATTTCTAGATTGGTAAATGGTAAACAAACCAATAAATCGATCTAAGATGGGCTGTACAATTTTCAAATGTATTGATGCTCACACCTGTGGAAACCCAGTTCGGGTAGTTACCACAGGAAAACCTAATCTTATTGGTAAAACGATGAGTGAAAAACGCCAGTATTTTCTTGCTTCATACGATTGGATAAGAACAGGATTAATGTATGAACCACGAGGTCATGATATGATGAGTGGTAGTTTTTTAT
The DNA here is from genome assembly GCA_947496355.1 of uncultured Aquimarina sp. Classification (GTDB taxonomy): domain Bacteria; phylum Bacteroidota; class Bacteroidia; order Flavobacteriales; family Flavobacteriaceae; genus Aquimarina. The sequence goes on along the minus strand of CANMCO010000011.1, from coordinate 205,554 downwards.
TTGAACCTCATGATCCCAATAACGATTTTGCCATTCTATTCATAGAGACCTCGGGATGTCTACCCATGTGTGGTCACGGAACCATAGGAACAATAACCATTGCCATTGAAGAAAGATTAATACAGCCAAAAACTCCTGGAAAAATTAGGATGGAGACTCCTGCAGGATTAGTAGAAATAGAATACCAACAAACAGGTAAAAAAGTAGACTGGGTGCGACTAAAAAATGTAAAATCATATCTTGCCAAGGAAGATTTGATTATTGATTGTCCAGAATTAGGGGAACTTATTTTTGATGTTGCTTATGGAGGGAACTTTTATGCTATTGTAGATCCACAGAAAAATTTTAGCGGAGTCCAAGATTTTACAGCCGGAAAACTAATACAATACTCTCAAGTTCTAAGAGAAAAAATAAACGAAAAATACCCTGATTTTTTTATTCATCCCGAAAATGAGACTATACGAGATGTGAGTCATTTACTGTGGACGGGTAATCCTATTGATCCCACTTCATCAGGAAGAAATGCGGTTTTCTATGGCGAAAAAGCCATTGATCGTTCTCCTTGTGGAACAGGAACCTCTGCTCGTATGGCACAATTACATGCCAAAGGAAAATTAAAAAAAGGAGATGAGTATATACATGAAAGCTATATAGGAAGTAAATTTATAGGAAGAATTGAAGAAGAAACAGAGTTAGATAACAAAAAAGCAATCATACCAAGTATTCAGGGTTGGGCAAAAATTTATGGATATAATACCATCATAATTGATGATCAAGATGATCCATATGCCCATGGTTTTCAAGTGATTTAATATGGCAAAAGAAATTGTAATAATAGGTGGCGGAATAATTGGATTGTGTTCTGCGTATTATTTGCATAAAGAAGGACATCAGGTAACGATAATTGATCAATCCACAATGGATTACGGTGCTTCTTATATCAATGCTGGATATCTATCCCCAAGTCATATCATACCTCTTGCGGCTCCCGGAGTAATGAAAAAAGGGTTAAAATGGATGTTTAATCCTGCAAGTCCTTTATTCATAAAACCCCGCTTTAATTCTGATTTTCTATGTTGGGTGTGGGCTTTTAATAAATCTTGTTCGTCAAAAAACGTAGACAGATCTATTTCTGCTATCAAGGATATCGCGTTACTTGGAAGAGATCTATATTCTGAAATCAAGGAAAATGAGAATTTTAATTTTCAATTAGAGCAAAAAGGCTTATTGATGATCTGTCAAACCGAAAAAATGCTCGAAGAAGAAATCTCGGTAGCGCAAATAGCTCAAAACGAAGGTTTGCCAGTAAGAGAGGTTTCTATATCAGACCTCAAAAAAATGCAACCCAATGCAAAACTAAATGCCAAAGGTGCTATCCTATATGAATGTGATGCACATACAACTCCGCATGCATTTATGAATGAAATGAAAACATATTTAGAATCTTCTGGGGTATTAATTCACAAAAATGAAAAAATAAAGGATTTTACAGTCAAGAACGGGAAAATCACTTCTGTAACAAATATCAACCATACCTATACTGCTGATGAATTTATATTAGCAACAGGGTCGTGGTCAAGTTTACTAAGTAAGAAACTAGGAATTAAATTACTTCTTGAAGCCGGAAAAGGGTATCGAATTAATTCTGAGAGGGATTTAGGAATCACCATACCCTCAATTTTGGCCGAAGCTAAAGTGGCAATAACCCCAATGCAAGGATTTACCCGATTTGCAGGAACTATGGAAATTGCCGGTATTAATCATAACATTAATAAAGTTAGAGTTGAGGCTATTGCAGCTGCTACAAAAAAATACTTCCCTAATATCGAACTAAATAAACAAGAAAAAGATATGGCAGCTTGCGGCCTTAGACCTGTAACTCCAGATGGGATGCCTTATATAGGGAAGTCGGATAAATGTGAAAACTTAACCATTGCTACCGGGCATGCTATGATGGGATGGAGTATGGGACCATCTACAGGAAAACTGGTCTCAGAAATTATTTCAAATAAAAAACCTTCTTTAGATCTGGATGTATACCACCCAGATAGAAGGTTTTAGAAGTTCTGGTTTTATCATTCCGGCTTGTGGCGGAATGACTTTTTTATTTATAATATTCCTGTTTGCCTTTTATAAAAAGCATCTTGCTGTTTCTTCATCATCTCTCGAGCAATTTTCTTTTTATAAGCATATAATTCTTCTTCTTCAGTAAGATCGCCATATACTCTATCGTTGATTGTATGATCAGTTTCTAATAATACACTACGTTGACCTTCTTTTTGTGCTACCCAAGTTTTTACTTCTCCCTCTATATCTTCTAATTTATAATCATATTCTCCTTTTGGAGAAAGTAGTTTTGCTATAATCGGAGAGGTTTCTATTGCCAAAAACAATAAAAATATAAAGAAGCTCGGCAACCATGGCAATACATCTAATGCGCTTATTCTTGCCATCAATCCATCAAAATTATCAATTATTGGCTGTGAATTAACCACTTGATCATCATATTCGCTTGCCAATTGCGCTTTTTGAGTTTCCAGTGTTCCAATTTTATCTGCATTCGTTTTTTTCAACTCAGCCAACTCTGCTAAAGCAGCATCATGTTTTTCACGTTTTTCTTTATAAACAGGCCCTTTCCCAATAAGCTCTGTTCCTTTTCGCCCTTCAGCTTCGGCGATATACGTTTCATATAAGTCATTCACCTCTGTCTCTTTTGCATTCACTTCTTCCTTTAAAGAAATAATTTCAGAATCAATTGAAGCAATAACGGGTGTATATTGAGTAGCTATTTGTTCCTTGTTAGCTAATGTAAAATCATTCTTTTGTTCTAATAAAACACGATCGATTTCTTTTTCAAAAATTTTCATTTCCAATGGTTTGGAAATGACAATAGCTATAATTATTGCCAAAACAATTCTTGGAGAAGCCTGTAGAAGTTCATCTATAAAGTTGTCCTTTTTCTTAATAGTAGAAACAATAAATCGATCCAGATTGAAGATTAGCAATCCCCATATCAAACCAAAAAATATGGCTCCAAAATAATTATCAAACACTGTATACAGTGCATAACTAGCTGCAATAAAAGCCATTACAGCTGTAAAAAATACCGTAGCTCCTATACCGGCATATTTGTTCTGTTCTCCACTAGAACAATCTGCCAAAATATCGGCATCTGCTCCGGAACATAAAATAAAAAAACGTTTTAACATCATCTAAGGGTTTTTGATTGACAATAGGTCTATAACGCTGATTTATAAGTAAATGTTGTACAAAAAAACTCCCATATGGGAGTTTCTGACTATTACAAATTGCGTGAGGACTTGTACAACATTAATTTCTATCCTTCTCCATCTTTTCTCTGGATTTTTGTTGTTCCTTTCGAGCTTTTTCCATGGCTTTTCGAGCCTGCTTTCTAGCTTTTTCTGCTTCTTTCCTAGCTTCACCTCGAGCCTTTTCGGCTTCTTTCCTAGCTTCTTTCCGCGCTTTTTCCGCTTCTTTTCTTGCTTTTTCAGCATGCAGTCTAGCTTCTTCTCTTAATTTACTTTGATCCTGTCGCGCGCTTTCATGTGCTTTTCTAGCTTCTTCCATTGCCATAGCTCTTGCAACTTCGGCTTGCTCTCTAGCTTGGTGAACACGCTGTCTTGCTTCTTCTCTTTTCAAATGACTTTGTTCTCTTACTCTCTGAGCTCTTTCTATTGCCATCACTCTTGCACTTTCTGCGGCTTCCCTGGCTCCTTCTGCCTCAAACATTGCCATTTCTCTGGCCATTTCCACCTCTTGCATAGCATTTTCTGAAGCTTTCATAGCGCTATGCATTTCATATTCTTGCTCAATTTCTGATTCAAATCTTGCTTGTTCAGCCTCTATCATTGCTTGTTCTACTTCATCTTCAATATTTCGTTCAGTATGTGAATAGTTAGGAGGAGATGGCGGTGCAGGAATACTACTCTTTACACCTTTTTTTATCTTAGGAGCGGCAGGAGGTTCCGGTGGAGGTGGGATATTACTTTTTTCTCCCTTTCTAACTCTAGGGGCTGGTGGTGGAGGAATATTACTAATCTGACCTTTCTTAACTCTTGGTGGTAATGGCGGTGGTGGTGGGATTAAATCATGACCATCTGGATTTGCCTTATACAATCTTGTTGTTCTATATTCATTATTAAGCTTCTCTACAAATCTGTCATCTGAATTTGAAATCTTAATATCAAAATGAAACTCTGTAAGTTCATCATCTTTCCATTGCTTGGTAAGTTCATCTATGGTCTTTGCAAAACCCTTCAGGTTTGTTGAAGTTCCATTTACATTAACTTGTGTACCAATAACTCTAACTTTAATTTTTTTATCGGGATGCGTATCCTGAACCGTTTTTGTATAATTCACATTTGTTTGTTGTGCTACAATTTCATTATTGAATAGTAGCATACAAATTAACAAAACAGGTAAAAGCAGCAGCAATCGAGCTGCTGCTCGGGTTTTAGAAAATTGTTTTGACATCATAATAATTCGTTTTTTTGTTAATGAATAATTTATTGGGCTCGATAACTCAGTTTGATTAGAACTGTTAGGATAAGTAATGAGCAAGTTCATATATGTTTGTAAAGAAAATTGACGTTTAAGAACAGTTTGATCTGCAAGAAATTCATGATTTAGTTTAATAGCTTTCTTAATCCAAATCAGCAAAGGATTAAACCAAAAAATAACTTGTAAAACCTCAACAAATAATATGTCTAGCGTATGTTTTTGTACAACATGAGTTTTTTCATGAAGTAATACTTCTTCTGGAATGTTTTTCTCCTGATACTCTTTTTTAGAAACGAATATGTATTTTAGAAAAGTATGGGGTATGATAGAATCGCCTAATAAAACGTTAATGTGTGAAGGCTCTTTTAATTGCTCATTGATTTTAATTTTTCTTGTGAGATTCTTAAGGTTTTTAATAAATCGAAAACCAAAAATCAATACTCCTATTCCATATATACTCCACAATAGTATTGATGTATAATCAATAGATGGTGCTACAATTACAGGGATCTGATCAGACAAAACCATGGTTGTTATTGGTTGCTGAAATGTTTCTGGAACAGTCTCAACAGTGGTTTCGTATGTAAAGGTGATTAATGGAATAGAAAGAGCAAAAATCACGCTGAAAATTAAATAAAACCTTTTTGTATGATGCATGCTCTCTTTCTCCAAAAACAGAACATAAAAGCCCCATAAGAGCAACATGCAAAGTGATGATTTTATGAGATATACTATCATTGTTTTTGCTTTTGGATTTGTTGATCTACAATCTTTTTGAGTTCTTCTAATTCTGAAGTTGATAAATTGGTTTCAGAAGTGAAAAACGAAGCAAATTGCGAGGCTGAATCATTGAAAAAGTTCTTGATTAAACCATTAACATGCTTAGAAAAATAATCTGTTTTCTTTACTAAAGGGTAATATTCTCTTGATTTGCCGTACAACACATAATCCACAAAACCTTTATCCTTCATTCTCTTAAGCAATGTAGCCACAGTTGTTGTAGCTGGCTTTGGTTCTGGAAAAGCATCGAGTAGATCCTTCATAAAGGCTTTCTCTAGTTTCCAGAGGTATTGCATTAATTGTTCTTCGGCTTTAGATAACTGCATTGCTCTACGTAATTAGAATTAACTCTACAAATGTAGAGTAAAAATTCATAATTCCAAAAAAATATATCCTAAAAAAATAAAAGTCACTTAAAATAAGTGACTTAATAAAAGTTTTTTTCTTTAAAACAAGTAACCTATTTACTTAGTTTGGTAAAATATTTGTAAAAAAGTGGAATAGTTTCGATGCCCTTTAAATAATTCCAAACTCCAAAATGCTCATTTGGTGAGTGTATTGCATCACTATCAAGACCAAAGCCCATTAGTATTGTTTTACTTTTCAATTCCTTCTCGAACAAAGAAACAATAGGAATACTACCTCCGCTACGTTGTGGGATTGGTGTTTTACCAAAACTCTCCTGATATGCTTTACTGGCCGCCTGATATGCTATATTGTCTATTGGTGTTACATATCCTTGTCCACCATGGTGCGGCGTTACTTTTACAGTTACCGCTTCTGGTGCTATGCTCTCAAAATGTTTTTTAAACAACTCTGTAATCTCTTCCCAATCCTGATTTGGTACCAAACGCATAGATATTTTGGCATACGCCTTACTAGCGATCACTGTCTTTGCTCCTTCGCCCGTATATCCACCCCAAATTCCGTTTACATCTAGTGTTGGACGAATAGAATTACGTTCGTTGGTGGTGTACCCTTCTTCTCCATAAACAGCATTAATATCCAGCGACTTTTTATATGCATCGAGAGAAAATGGAGCTTTGGCCATTTCGGCTCTTTCTTCTTTGGACAAGTCCTCTACTTTGTCATAAAATCCTGGAATTGTAATATGGTTATTTTCATCATGCAATGAAGCAATCATCTTGGTCAAAATATTAATAGGATTCGCGACAGCTCCTCCATACAAGCCACTATGCAGATCTCTATTGGGTCCTGTAACCTCAACTTCTACATAGCTTAAACCACGTAATCCTGTAGTAATAGAAGGGACATCCTTGGCAATCATACCTGTATCACTAATCAAAATCACATCATTTGCAAGCTTCTCCTGATTACGTTCTACAAACCAACCCAGACTTTTACTACCTACTTCTTCTTCTCCTTCGATCATGAATTTTACATTACAAGGTAATTGTCCAGTTTTGGTCATGATTTCTAATGCCTTTACATGCATATACATCTGTCCTTTATCATCACAAGCACCTCTGGCAAAAATTGCGCCTTCGGGATGAATTTCGGTGTTTTTAATAACGGGTTCAAATGGTGGACTATCCCATAAATCTATTGGATCCGGTGGTTGCACATCATAATGGCCATACACCAATACTGTTGGTAAGTTGGAATCTATAATTTTTTCTCCATAAACGATTGGATATCCAGGTGTCTCACAGATCTCGACTTTATCGCAACCCGCTTCTTGCAGGCTTTTAAAAACCTCTTCGGAAGTTTTAATCACATCATCTTTATAAGCGGTATCGGCGCTAACAGATGGAATTTTAAGGAGTTCAAGAAGTTCGTTGATAAAACGATCTTTATGCTCTTGAACGTAAGATTGTATGTTTTGCATTTAATGAGTAAATTTTCTATAAAAGTACTAAAAGTTTATATTTTTTTGGAAGGGTCTTTTTATTTTAAAAGTATTGCTTATATTTGCACTCGCTTTTACAAAGAGTCCTAAGTATTGTAAGAGTTTTAATGCGGGCGTGGTGGAATTGGTAGACACGCTAGACTTAGGATCTAGTGCCGCGAGGTGTGAGAGTTCGAGTCTCTCCGCCCGCACCGAATTGAAAGCTTCTCTTAATCGAGAAGCTTTTTTTGTATGCAAAAACTTGATCTTACTTGGGAGAGACGAGAAGTTTATCCTGAGTCGAAGGGAGTCTTCTCAGCCCGCACAGCAAAAGAAAACCCAGATCAAATGATCTGGGTTTTTTTGCTTGAGGTAAAACATAGATAAAATAGTTTTCACTTAAATAATTCCAAAACTTAACAAAAGCACTATTAGTTTTTCAACTTTTGCAATTCTTTATGTATTAGATCATGGAGTTTTTCTAACCCTTTCCTTTCTAATCTACAATAAACAGATAAATAATCCTTTTTAGTTCTATAAATTAAAGATTCACAATAATCAATTCGATTGTTTATTGCAAGTTTAGAAACATATGACACGAGTTTTAGGAACATATTTATATACTAATTTAATTTTTACCAAAATCTATTCCAATACCTTTAGACGATTTATAAATTAATCATAATTTTTATGTTGATGTGATTTATACTTTTATAGTGTTATATCTGTTTTTTTCTTCCAGTCCCAGTAAATTAGAATACACAAAATAATAGTATCTTGGACAACATTAAAAACAACACCGTGAAATACATTGAGATCTTAGTCAAACTTCGTAAAATTATTCGTTCGATCAATCTTGAGAGTAAAAAAATCGAGAAAGAATTAGGAGTGAGTATACCACAGCTTTTAGTACTTCAATACTTATCAGATCAAGAAGATTATAAAGCGTTTGCTAAAGATATTAAAGAATATATCAACTTAAATGCCAGTACCGTTTCTGGTATTATTTCTAGATTAGAAACCAAAGGATTGATAGCAAAGCTGCCAAAACCTAATGACAAGAGGGCTACATACATTACTTTGACGGCTAAAGGTGCTGACTTACTTCATAAATCTCCAACCACGCTCCAGGAGAAATTATCTCAACGATTAAAAAAACTAACTCCAAAACAAATAGAAGAACTAGACAGGAATATAGAATTACTAACTTCAATTATGGATGTAGAAGATGTGGATGCAGCCCCTTTACTTACTATAAAAGAAATATCAGATCATTCTACATAGTATATAGGTTATTGATTACATGCATTTAATGTATAACTCTTTTTTTAGAAAGTATGCATTTTGATAAATTCCTGATTTTCAGGATGCTTATCTTCAGGATTTTATATTAATCATTTTAAACAGTTTCTATACAAACTATTTTTTGTATATTTGTAAAAAACCTTTAATAATAAAGGATTTTTTATATTGTTTCACTAAAACAAATAGGCACATGAAGAAAGACAAATATCTAAAAAAAGCTGTTGCATGGGCAGAAAAGAAAGCGACCATTTCTTTAAAAGCGATTCCAGAAGGATATGAAAATCCTAAGATTTTTACCAGTAAAACTAATCAGGAAGAAATTCAAGCTGATTTATCATTTGTTACTCACGGAGGAGCTAAACATTATTCATCAGTAGCTTTAAAAAATGATAATCCAAAAAAACTAGTTGCCAAATGGAAAGTACTTAGTTTTTTGGCATCTATGAAAAGAGGAAAGTTGCATTTATTGGCCCCAACGGGGCATAAAGCATTTACTCAAAAATTGGTTGATCGTCATCATATTAACGCAGTAATTCATTCTCTTTAGTTTCTAAGACTGAATTAGAAGGACTTTAATAAAAATTAAATAATAATATCATAAATACAAAATATATGTCTCAAGAAAATGGAATACCAGGAAAAAGCAAAGATTCTAACAAAGTAAGAAAGGAAATTAGCTACTGGGCAAACCAAAGAAATACTAGAAAATGTACTGAATTCTCAGAAATGTCTTATTGGGAAGTAGTTAGTACTTCCAATGCTTTATAGTTCTTCTACTTTAATGGTCATCGTTTATTCCTGAAATCTTTGTTTTTAGTTCTTAAAATAAACAACAGAAAGACATCATTAGTATTCTTTACGGTGTACCTATTTAATAAAAGCATCTAACCTTACATTAAATTTTCAGAAAATAAATCTCTTCATTGTTATCTAAAAATAGATGATAGAGATGTTTTTTGGGTATTATGAATTTGAAACAAAAGAATGAGACAATTAAAAATAACAAAACAAGTAACCAATAGAGACTCTAAATCATTAGAAAAATATTTACAAGATGTTTCCAAATTGAATCTTATTACTGCTGATGAAGAAGTTGAGCTGGCACAGCGCATTAAAAGAGGCGATCAGGTAGCTCTAAATGAGTTAGTGAGTGCTAACTTACGCTTTGTGATTTCGGTAGCCAAGCAATACCAAAACCAAGGGTTAAAATTGTCTGATCTTATTAATGAGGGAAACATAGGTTTAGTAATAGCAGCAAAACGTTTTGATGAAACCAAAGGATTTAAATTCATTTCATATGCAGTATGGTGGATACGTCAATCTATTTTAAAAGCGTTATCCGAGCAATCCAGAATTGTAAGGTTACCACTAAATAGAATAAATACCATAAGTAAGGTCAACAAGGCGCACGCTTCATTAGAACAGAAACATGAGCGCTTACCTAGTAATGAGGAAATTGCTAAAGAGTTAGAAGTTTCAACGGCTAATATAGAGGAGTCCAGAAGAAATGCCGCCCGGTATGTTTCTATGGATGCTCCATTACGTGAAGAAGAAACATCAACACTTTATGATCTTGTTGGACATGAAGAATCTCCAGCTCCAGATCACGGCTTACTTCAAGATTCGTTGCGCTCAGATGTTGCAAATGTACTTGATAAACTCACGGATAAAGAAGCGCATATCATACGCTTGTATTATGGTATTGGTCCACATGATTCTATTAGCCTTTTAGAAATAGCCAATATGTTTGATTTGAGCAGAGAAAGGGTACGACAAATAAAAGAAAGAGGAATTAGACGCTTAAGAAATTCGTCAAGAATTCATAGAGTACTTCAAACATATTTAGGATAACCTAATAAAAGAGACACATTCTAAAAATAGAATTGAAAGATGGAAAGCCTATTAAATAGGACTATTAAGCGCAATACAAAGAACAATATATAAGAGCACATAGTAAATTTTAATAGTTCATACTTATTAGTAGTGCTATTGATCAAAGTGCAGAGCCAGCAATACAATATTGAATTTATTAACCACAACAAAAATTACTTTATGAAAATTATTAATATTAAAAGAAAAACAAAGACAGAGAAGCGATATAGCAGAAAAATGGGAGAGTTAACCACCAAAGTGACTTATATAAAAAAACACTTTTTAGGCATGCCAATAAAAACCTTACATAAATACCGGGAAACTTACTACGGAAAAATAAAAAATTGTGATGATTGCTTGCTGTATGTTTAATCCAAACCATCTACTATCTATTTTAAACCATTAATATACCTCTAAGTTATTTCATGAAAGTACTAGTTATTGGAGCAGGCAATATGGGACTTACCTATGCCTAGGGCATGTCTAGATCAAAATTGCTTAAGAAGAAAAACATTATGGTTCTGGACAAATCAAATGAAAAATTAGAAGAACTTGATCAAATTTCACACTTCGATGCCTTTAAGAACCTGGAAGATTGTGCTCCTAAAGCAGATATTATTTTTGTTGCGGTCAAACCACACCATGCAGAAGATTTGTTTAAAAGAATTTATCCGATGGTCACACCGGATCAAATACTTATTTCTATTATGGCTGGAGTCACCTTGGATGCGATACAGAGTTTTTCCGGTTTAAAAAAAGTGATACGAGCGATGCCAAATTTACCAGCAAAAGTTGGACTAGGGTTGACTTCCTATGTTGCCTCTCCTGAAGTCTCTCGAATAGAATTATTAGCCATAGAAAGTTTGCTAAATACTACTGGGAAGTCTATTCTGGTGAGTAATGAAAATTTAATTGATGCCTCCACAGGTATTTCTGGTAGTGGTCCTGCATACGTCTTTTACTTTATGCAAAGTATGATGGAAGCTGCCCTGCAAATGGGATTTTCAAAAAATGATTCAAAGGTTTTGGTTAGCCAAACATTTACAGGAGCCACAGAACTTTTTAATCAATCCAATCTATCACCTAACTCCTGGATGGAAAAGGTAGCCTCTAAAGGGGGTACAACACAAGCAGCACTAGATTCTATGGATGATAACAATGTAAATGAACTAATCAAAGAAGCTGCTTTCGCGGCATTCAGTCGTGCTGTGGAGCTTGGTGAAGAGAATTAATGTGTATAAAGAAATAATCGTCATCAAGTTAGGCTAGCGTAATGACAAATAAAGACAATAGGTACTATTGAAAGCATGAATGTTTGGTATTTAGACGTATATTAGATATGTAACCAAATAGACAATGAACCTACTCAAAAGATAGAATCTATAAGCCACCTCTCTTTCCTCTCTCTTCTCTATTACATCCTAGTGTAATTCTTGTTGTACGGCTCTTAAAGTAACCTGAGTTTGGATATAAGAAAATTACGTCAATTCCAGTGTCCCGATTTTTCATCGGGATGTATCGAGAACAGTAATTTTCTGATCAAAACCTATTCTCGATAGTCCTACTGAGCATTCTAAGATAAAACCAAATTTTCTTGCACTTTGTTCCAAAAAATCACTCGAATTGACGGTTTTTGATCTTTAGTGTGCTTATATCAACTCAGGTTAAAGTAAATTTTTAGAATTTGATCTTTAATTTTCTACAGAAACTTGTGTTTTTCATTGATGCCAACTCCCATTATTGCAACAGGACAGTAGGCAAAAGTCTGCTATGTTCATATTTCCTTCAAACATCACCATTTTCAATACATCTTTGCACAAAATAACTCCTCCAAAAGGCATGCTGATTTTTCTCAGACTGTGAACCTGCTCCTTGTAGTTTTATGCCTCATTTCTTTTTTAAAGCAAAAGTACTTAACATTTTATTAACACCTTGAAGAGAACCATAGGAGAACTATCCTCGTAAGTATAGGCATAACATTTAAATTTTAAAGAAATGAATAGTATTAAAAAAACAAAATTATGGATCCTTGGAGGTCTGCTATCGGCAGGAATAGTATTTATGTCTGCTGATCACCTGGATGCTCCTGATGTTGGAGGATCGACTGCGGATATTACCGATTTTTATGCTTTTGAAGGAGCTAATCCTGATAACACTGTATTTATAGTAAATGTCCAGAGTTCATTGGCACCTGCAGGAGACTCTGCAACCTTTGATGAAAATGTATTAGTAGAAATTAATATTGATAATGATGCTGATTTGATTGAAGATTTGGTGATTCAGGCGATTCCAAGAAATGGTATTATGTATTTCTTCGGTCCATATGCGCCATCTGTAACCGGATTAAACAGCACCATCAATGAAAGTACAGATTATTTAGGTCAGGTAGAGATTAGTACAGGAGCTACTGCCACTACTTCAGCTAACAATGGTATTTCTTATTTCGCAGGATTAAGAGAGGATGCCTTTTTCTTTGATTTTAGCCAGTACAATGCAATAATAGGAGGAATGGCTCCAAATGGTTTTAATGCTACCGGAAATGATGATTTCGATGGCACTAATGTATTAGCTATTGCAATTGAAATCCCTAATGCTTTATTAGGAGGGACTTTTGCTCATCCAGCAGGAACGGGAACACAAGTATTTAATACTTGGGCTGAGGCAAAAACAAAACAATAATCTGGAATATTAAAAAAAGAAAAATTATGAAACTATATACATTTAAAAATATGGCAATTGCAACATTATTAACTATTACCATAGCAAGTTGTGGTAACGATGATGATGGTATGCCCAATGACAATCAAGTTGATTTTTCAGGAACTTTTGTTCAAAAAGATCAAATGGGACGCCCTGGTATAAATACCGTATTAGGCGGTTCTTCAACCATTAAAAATGATTTTAATGTTACCATCCCATCTGAGCAAACTGCCAAATTTCAACTCTTATTTCTTGATCAGGCAGTAGCATTGCATGCAGCATTTGGAGCTGAATATGAAAATAATATTTTAGGTCTTGATGCTACTACCTTAACTACTATTCTTGCCACAGATGTATTACAGGTAGCTCCTGATGAAACTACTACCTATTTTGATGGGACCAATGTCCTTACCGGTAGAAATCTTACTGATGATGTCATTGATGTTTCTTTAGTTTTATTATTCGGAGGAAGTACAGGGGATCGATTTAATGGTCAGGATACTGATAATGATGGTGTGGTAGATTTACCAATTTTAGTAACCGATGGAGTTAGCAATGCAGGAGAAACACCATTAAGTACATTTCCATATATGGAAATGCCACACACAATGTAATTGACCCAATAAATAACATATTCTATTTGAGTGTGTTAAATTACCTATGATCAGAGCCTGTTCAGGCAAAGGGGGAACGTTTTGAAAATTATCTAAATTTTCAAAAGTTTGGCAGGCTCTACATAACGATAAGTGAATCGCAAAAAACATCCAAAACAAAAACAAAAACAAGATGAAACTATTACTTTATATATACATAACGATACTAGGTTTTAGTATTGTTTCATGTCAAAAAACAGAAAAAAATGTTATTAACAGCCAAGACTATAATCAATATCTTGGATTAAAAAAAAATATAACTACAGATAACCTAAACTTACGACTTGGGTTCTGGAATAAAAAACTAAATGGTGACAGCACCAGAATTGTTGCATTGGGACCTATCGCCAAAGTATATACAAAACTATTTCAGACTACGGGTGATATTGCGTATCTTAAAAAAGCAGAACAAACACTTGAAAAAGCAGTCGCAGTGGCAGCAATAGGAAAAGAAGGATATCTTCTGGCACTTTCAAGAAATTATATTGCTCAGCACAGATTCAGAGAAGCAAAAGAAATAGCGCAAGAAGCTTATAAAATTGGAATAAACCCAAAAGCTTCGGAAATGGTGTTGTTCGACATATCTATGGAATTAGGAGCCTATAAAAAGGCTGAAAAATATTTAGAAAATATTGCTAACCAAAGTGATTACAACTTCTTAATACGCCTGGCAAAATGGAACGACTATAAAGGTAACCTGGACGCAACCATAAGGTATATGGAAAAAGCGAAACGTATTGCCGAAGATAGTAAAAAACAGGAACTACTACTATGGTCTTATACCAATCTTGCTGATTATTATGGTCACGCAGGAAAAATCAGAAAGTCTTATAATCACTATTTAAAAGCACTAGAAATAGATCCCACAAATATGTATGCAAAAAAAGGAATCGCTTGGATTGCATACTCCTATGAACATAACCCTAACGAAGCTTTAAGAATTATTAATGCTACTACAGATGATCATTCCAGCCTTGATTATGTGCTTTTTAAAACAGAAATTGCTGAATATCTTAATAATCAAGATGCTAAAGAGGAAAACCTAAAACACTATTTTAAAGCTGTAAAAGATTCCAGATACGGTGTTATGTATAATTCCTACAGTGCTTTAATTATGGCAGAAGAATTTGGTGATTTTGAAAACGCTACCAAAATTGCTCTCCAGGAGGTAAAAAACAGACCAACACCAGAATCCTATGATTTATTAGCTTATATCCTTGCACTTCAGGGAGAACATCAAAAAGCATTAAAAATTGTAAAAAGCCATATAGCTGGGAGAACTTATGAACCAGAAGTTCAATATCATATAGCTGAGATATATAAAGCAAATCAAATGGAAGAAAAAGTGATGTCTATTAAGAAAGAATTGCTAGAAAGCAGCTATGAATTAGGGCCTATCCTGGCTCATAAAATTGAAATGCTGTAATACCCTTTCATCCTTCTATAATTTATCGCAAAATGTATCATAATTATCAAGTTTAATAGCTACGTACCTGTATTGTAGCACCTTCTATTTTGCGTTTCAAAAAATCAAAAAAATCAAATGAAACATTTTAGTATTTTATTGATGCTGATTGTCAGCATGACAAGCTATGCTCAAAATCAAACGATAAAAGGAACGGTTCAAGATCGTTTTGAAACTCCTTTATCAGAGGTTTACGTTTACAATATCAATACCGAAAAACATACACATACCTTAGAAAACGGGGCTTTTGTCTTAGCGCAAAATAGTCCGGGGGATACTTTGATTGTTAGATTACTTGGATTTGAGACTCAAAAAATCATATTAAAAAGCCAGGATTTTTCTTCTGTAGTATTGATTACCCTAAATTCAAAGATTTTTCAGTTGGATGAAATGATCCTAAAGCAAGAAATCGATCCTATGAGTGTTATCAATAAAATAGATATAAAAACCAACCCGGTAAATTCTTCACAAGAATTATTAAGAAAGGTTCCGGGATTATTTATTGGCCAGCACGCTGGAGGAGGAAAAGCTGAACAAATATTTCTTCGTGGTTTTGATGTAGATCATGGTACTGATGTAGCTATTTCAGTAGACGGAATGCCTGTAAATATGGTTTCTCATGCCCACGGACAGGGATATGCAGATTTACATTTTATCATTCCAGAGACGATCAAAAAAGTAGATTTCGGAAAAGGCCCTCATTATGCCAATCAAGGAAATTTCAATACTGCGGGCTATGTATCTTTTGCTACAAAAGAAAAATTTGATGCGAACAGTATTAAACTTGAAATAGGTGATTTCAATACCTTTAGGACATTAGGGTTGTTTAATTTGCTAGAAGCTTCTGCAAAAGAGGATGCTATACTAGCTTTAGAATACATAGAAGGTGATGGCCCTTTTGAGTCTCCACAAAACTTTAACCGAATTAATGTAAATGCAAAATATACTACACTATTATCAGATAATAATAAAATTAGTGTATCGGCTTCACATTTTACCAGTCGTTGGGATGCTTCCGGACAAATACCAGAAAGAGCTGTAAACAGTGGTTTGATTTCTAGGTTTGGAGCTATTGATGATACTGAAGGCGGAAATACATCCAGAACTAATTTAAATATTGTCCACAGTAAATTTATAGCCGATAGAACTACCCTAAAAACCAATGCTTTTTATTCGCATTACGATTTTGAGTTATTTTCTAATTTCACTTTTTTTCTTAATGATGTAGTAAATGGAGATCAAATTAAGCAATATGAAGACCGGTCTATTATTGGTTTCAACAGTACGCTGAATACAAAATATTATTGGAGAAAATCAGAAATCGATGTAAATATCGGTATAGGATTACGAAATGATCGTATCAATGACAACGAACTATCTAGAACACTAAACAGAAAAGAAACTTTAGAAAATGTAAGCCTTGGTAATGTAAATGAAACGAATGCCTATGGATTTTTAGAGGCTGTGTTTGATTACGGAAAGTTAAAGGTTACTCCTGCTATAAGACTCGACTATTTTAAAAATCTATATGAGGATGCATTACAAACAACTTTTGAGACAAAATCTAGTGCAAAAGCTATAGCAAGTCCAAAACTTAAGGTGTCCTATGATCTTAAAGATAATCTCAATATTTTCCTAAAATCTGGTATAGGTTTTCATAGTAATGATACTCGGGTAGTGGTTGCAAAAAACGATAATAGCGTTTTACCAAAAGCATATGGAGTTGACCTTGGTCTGAGTTGGAAACCATTTCCTAGCCTCTTTATGAACACTACGGCTTGGTATCTTGGTTTAGAACAGGAGTTTGTATATGTTGGCGATGAAGGAATTGTAGACCTAAGCGGAGAGACTAAAAGATTAGGTGTGGACCTAAGTGCAAGATATCAGATAAACGATTGGTTATTTTTTGACTCAGACGTTACGTACACACATGCCAGAAGTATAGAGGCTCAAAATAATCAAGATTATATTCCATTAGCTCCAAAACTTACTGCCGCAGGAGGTATACGCATTGACAATCTTAAAAACTTTTCTGGTGGGGTGCAGTATCGTTATTTGGGTGACCGTGCGGCAAACGAAGATAATAGTATTGTAGCTAAAGGGTATACTGTCATAGATACTAATATAAACTATACTTTAAAAAATATCATCTTGGGAGTAGCCATAGAGAATCTATTAAATACAGAATGGAATGAAACACAATTTGCTACAGAATCCAGACTAAATAATGAACCTGAACCTGTAGAAGAAATTCATTTTACCCCAGGAACTCCTTTTTTTATTAAAGGGAGTATCACATATAATTTTTAAGTTTTTTGCTTTTTGTTTTGGAATGACCTCTGTTTTACAATCGTAAAGCAGGGGTTTTATTTTTAGAGACATGAAAACCATAAACAAGTTTTTTACGTATATACTACAAAAAGCAATTCATATAAGTACAATAGCTTTTCTTTAACACCAAATCATAGTATCTGATCTAACTAAAAAAAGAGAATTGATTAGCAACATTTATTCACCTACATGATGTGTGTAGCATTAATCTTAAGATAATAGGTAGAAAAGAAGGTTAAAATTAGTATTGTGATTTTGAAAAAAAGATAAAGATATCGTTATAATGATTGTTTTTTTGATGTTGTTTATGGAAAAAGCCTGCTTACATTTAATTTTTAAAACAGGCTTTTCTTTTTTTTGCCCCACAAAAAATCCTGATCTAGATCAGGATTTTTTATTTTTTATAAGCTAATGGTATATAATATAGTCAAAACTTTTTTTAAGATGATGACACTATTCCTAAGGTATATAATTGTTCTAATGTTGGAGTTTTGCTTCCTCCTTCTGGTTCTAAAGTAATACCAAAAGCTTCAGAATTATTTATGTTGGTTAGTGCAAAAATCTTGTTCTTATCTTCGGTAAATTTTTCTAAAACCCCTAAACTTGTCGGCGTTAATGGATCTAATGTTAATGACCATACCTGGTATACTTTTCCGGGTGGTGGCGCAGGTAAACCTGCTACATCTATATAAGCCGTCTGATTTTCTTTATCCCAATATACCGAAGCATAAGCTGTAGGATCAACTTTTTGCGCCGCTAAAGGGATTTGTATGACATCTTTATTTCTTAACACATTTAAAAGCAATTTTGTTTTGGATGCATCTTCTTCTACGACATTAATTTTTCCTTCTAAAAGTGTTTTTTCTATCTGCGTATCAACTACTTGTTGTTGTAAATCTTTATTTTTGTTATACTGACTACCCAATGCAACTAATAATGCTACAGATGCTGCCCAGCCAAGATAAGAGGTCCAATGATTACCTTTTCTATTGATAGGGATTACTTGTGATTCATCATCAGTAAAGTTTAATTTGTCCTTAATACGTGCATAAACCTTTTCTGGATTATAGGGTGATATTGCAGTTGATAGCTGTATCAACCCTTTTTCTATTTCTTGTACTTCTGTCTCTATTTCAGGGTATTTCTGTAAGATTTCATAAACTTCAGCATTTTCTTTTTCAGATAAAGCTCCGTAAACGTATAATTCTAATATCCCTGATGTTATATATTTTTCGATATCCATACTATTATACTGCTAAATTTTCTCTTAATTTATTGATGCAAATCCTATTCCTGGTTTTAATAGTACCAAGAGGGATTTCCAGTTCTTCTGAAGCTTCTTTTTGAGTAAATCCTTTAAAAAATAATAAATCAATAACTTTCTTACATAAAGGCTCTAATACATCAATATATTTTTGAATGCCAATAGCATCTATTTTATGAGAAAAACTATTCTTCTCTTCTAGTATATCTACGAAATTATCAGCTGTTTGGTTTTTTTGACTGTTTTTAAAGGATTTGGACCTTATTTTATCAATGGCTGCATTTCTGGCAATATTGAGTATCCAGGTAAAAAAACGCCCTTTCTTTTCTGAATAAGAAGCCGCATTATTCCATATTTTTATAAAAACATCTTGTAAAACTTCTTGTGATAGTTCTTCGTCTCTTATAATATTATAAATAACTCCAAAGGTGTTTTCAGAGTACATTTCATAAATACGTTGAAAAGCTTTTTCATTCTTTGATTGTAATTGCAGGATCAGTTCTTTTGGTTGCATAGATTTTATTTGGATATACTAAAATAGTATTTTAAGTCGAAAGAATAACTGTTCCACTAGTGGTAATATACATTCAATAAATATTTTTAAATGTACTATGATATTATGATTTTAGTTAAGAGTAGATTAGAATTGTTTTTATATTCTATGCAAATATGAAAAAATGTGTTACAGGGTTTCGATGATGGCAGAAATTTCAATAATTGAAAAACAATTTGGAGTTTTTTTTAAATATCCAAAACTTTACATACCGACTAAAGTGATTCATGGACTTTATGAGTCTAGTTTAGCTGTCATCACACAGGAAGATAAAAACAGTATTAATTTTTCGATATGGGGATTATTACCCCATAACTCTAATGAAGACTGGGATGTTATTCAGGGGATTAGAAATACATTAACGATACACAAAAATGAGGTAATGTCAAATAAAAGACAAAACCTTCAATTTCAGTTAATCAGGAGTTTTTTAAACAGAAATCGAAAGATAGCTTAATTGTTTTTCTGCTGGCTATTAAGCATTATCTTCTGTAACAATAAATCTCTTTTAACGGGTTTAGTCATATAAGCATTCATTCCTATATCTAAAACATGTTGCCCAGTTTTCTCTGTAGCGTCTGCTGTCACTGCTATTATAGGAATTTCACTTATCACCTTACCTAATTTTCCACTTCTTATATATTCTGTAGCTTCATAACCATCCATAATAGGCATTTGTAAATCCATTAATATTAAGTCGTATCCTCCTTTTTGTAATTTATCTATAGCTTCTTTTCCATTTTCTACAATTAAAAAACTAACATTAGGAAAGCTTTCTAAATGCTTACGCATTACCATTTGGTTAAGCTTGTTATCTTCTACAACAAGAATATGCAGAGGTTTGTCTAAAAAAGTAGTATTTAAATTTAGATTAGTTTTTTTATTTTGAACTTCTTTCAAAGGAATTTCAATAAAAACGTCTGTACCTCTATTTAACTTACTTTCAATGTTTATGTTCCCATCAAATAAATGTACTAAATGTTTAGCAATTGTAAGACCTAGACCTATCCCACCAAACTGCCGCTTATGATTTAGTCGCATTTGATTGAAGCTATTAAAAAGAATATCTATGTTTTCTTGATTTATACCTACACCTGTATCTAAAATATGAAATGAAAAACACCAAACACTATTTGATTGGGGTAAACATTTTAATTTTGAAGTAACCATTCCTGTGTTAGTAAATTTCACAGCGTTACTTAAAACATTATTTATGATTTGCACTAATCTATCGGGGTCACCTGAAACGTTTCTAGGTGTTTTAGAATCTATTTCGAAACAATAATCTAGTCCTTTCTTTATAGCTTCAGACTCCCAGTTTTTATTTATTTGATTCAAAACAACTGAGGGATCAAAAACTTCGTTTTTAAGCTGAAATTCGTTCTTCTCAATTTTTTCAAAATCTAAAATATCGTTTACATTACTCAATAAGCTAGCAGTAGCATTTCTGATAGTTTGATAATTGTTTTGTGTTTCTATTGTATTTGTTTGATTTGCTAATTCTGTTTCGACAATACCCATGATTGCATTAATCGGTGTTCTTAGTTCGTGACTCATATTAGACATAAAGAACGTTTTAAGCTCACTTACTTCTTCGGATTTCTTTAATGCTAACCTTTGAGATTTTTCTTTTTGTTCTCTTAGGTTTTTCAAAAGATTTGTCATAGATAATGATAGAAAAATTACTTCAAAGCCACTACCGAATTTAGAGCTATTTAAGGTATAGAAATTCGAAGGGAGTATGCCTAAATTATTTAGTACAAAACCCAAAAGGCCAATTATTAAAAAGAAAATACCTATCGAAAAATATTTATCTACAGATATTTTCCTGAAACGCATTGAAAATACAGTAGCTATTATAAGTATTAAACTTAAAAGACCATTTATATTACTAATAGGATACACTAACTCTAATGTCTTAGAGTTTATAAATATCATAACAAACAATACTATAAGTACGCCGTAAACAATGTTGTACAATCTTTTGTAACTAGGAAGATATAATTGTACATTCAAAAAATATTCACAGTATTTTAATAAGAAAAAGTTTGAAAATAAAGCAGAAATTAAAACCATTCTACTATTAAGGTAACCACCATTTGGTAAAAAATACTGATGCACAAAACCATCCAAAGCAGCTTGCATCAAAGCAATTGAGAACACATATATTCCATAATATAAAAATGCCTTATTCTTTAAACTAGTATAGAAGGAGAGATAAATAAAACCTGCTAAAAATAATAAACCATAAAAAAGCCCTAGAAACAACTGCTGCCTATAATTATTATTTATGAATGTCGATTCATTGTATAGGTTAAGTGGAAGGTTTATCGTCTCACCGTCGCTTTTAAGTTTAATATAAAATTCTTTTTCACTTTGAGGTTCTAAAAAGACTTTAAAAACAATTTGTCTATGTTTTACAACCCTTTCATTAAATGAAATTTGGTCTCCGTTTTTTTGTTCTTTAAAAGGAGCTCCTATTTGATATAAATTTACGATATCTGTAATAGGTCTAGCGGTTTCTAAAAAATAAGTATGAGAAGTATTGGAGCTATTCTGTAATTTAAAACGAACCCAGTAAATATCCGATGTAAAACCGAAGTCGTGATTTTCCGATTTTAAATCCTCATATTTTAAAAGAGTATTCTTTCGTATTTCATAAATAGAATATTCCGACTTACCAACATTCGTAAATTCTGCATATTCATATAATTTCCCTAAAGATTTTTCAGGGTTAAAAGCTGGCTTTTGAGCGTAAGAAAATAAGGTGAATAAATAGGCTACAAGTAATAATAACTTCATATTTAGGGATATTCATCAATTTTCAATTTACAAAAAAAATACTGACAAATTTTAGGTATCAAATGTTTTAAATTAGATGATGTACTTTAGTAATTTGTAACTTCTTTGAGAATACATAAAATTTGAAGAAGGTATATTGAAGTAGTATAATCAAGAATTAGGTTTAAAAATATCGAAAAAATCATTTCATAATAAAACCTTGCAATAATGATAAAGAAATTCAACAAAAAGGTACAGTTGATCTCTAATGGCTTCAACATCTTTATCATTAAGATACTTCTTACTAGACTTTTCTAAAACTTTTCTACAATGCTATATATTTAATTTTCTTTCATATTTAAAAGCCTTTGACAGGATTCGGACCCTTTTATTTATCTGAAAACAAAACAATTAAGTGTATCTTGTTTAAATTAGTTGTTTTCTGGGCAAAATATCAGATCAAAAAAATAAAATATTGAAAGTCAATTATTTAAATAAAATAAGTTCATAAAGAACTAGACTTAGGATCTAGTGCCGCGAGGTGTAAGAGTTCGAATCTCTCCGCCCGCACCGAACTAGTTCACCTATCTCCTCTGGTTGTTCAGATAATTCTACAGATTATACATTCCTAAATTAAAACATCTAATCTAATAGCTAAGTCGAAGGGAGTCTCTACGCCCGCACAATAAAAGAAAACCCAGATCAGTTGATCTGGGTTTTTTGTTTGGAGTAATACTTTTTATAGACAAAGGACTTTAACTAAATATTAAAGTCAACTGGTTTATATTCTCAATTTTTTATCGTTTGCTACATCGGCACCTCTATTAGTAAAATTTTAGAATTTTCAAGAGATTCAATCACTACATCATTAGTTCCCCAAACACCCATTGCATCACGATTTTCGAGCTTGTTTCCGCTTATATTCATATTACCATTTAGAACAAATGCATATAAACCGTTTCCATCTTTTTTAAACTTATAGTTGCTTTTATATCCTTTTTCAAGATTTCCTAAATGTATCCAGGCATCTTGATGAACCCAAACGCCTTCATCATCCTTATTTGGTGATAGAATTTGATATAAATTGTTTTGTAATTTATCAGTGTCCAAAGTAATCTGGTCATATCGAGGTGTTACACCTTCTTTATTGGGAATAATCCATATTTGTAGAAATTGTACTTCTTCACCCTTGTTTTTATTGTATTCGCTATGCTGAACGCCAGTACCTGCGCTCATCACTTGTACATCACCCTGCTTGATAACAGCAGTGTTCCCCATACTATCTTTATGTTCTAAGTCACCTGATAGCGGAATTGAAATAATTTCCATATCCTTATGCGGGTGTGTACCAAAACCCATCCCACCAGAAACGATATCATCATTCAATACTCTTAAAGCTCCAAACCCCATTCTATCAGGATTATAATAATTGGCAAAACTGAAGCTGTGTTTAGAATGTAACCATCCGTGATTTGCATCTCCTCTTGTGTCTGCTTTATGTACTACTGTTTGCATCGTTTATCTATTTAAAAATTGTGTCAACAATTTCTGGTTGACCTTCATATATTGTTATTTCCGTAATTTTATTATCTTTTAATTTATAGTCAACCACACGTTGAAATGTATGTGCTTCTCCATCTTTTTCCGCTTGTTCTATGGTAACGAGCATTGCTCTTTCCTTACCTTCGAGCCATTCTACCGCTTCTTTCATTGTATAGGTGTAGTTGGTCATTTCCAACATTTTACCAAAGGTTCCCATAAACGCATCTTTACCATTGTAGACTCCTGCCAATGTATTATTACCTCCCATTGATAAGATGATATCATCTGATAAATAGCTTTTAGCTTTTTCTATTTCGTTGCTGTAGGCAGCCTCTAAATACTGCTGCGCGATTGTTGTGTTTTTCATTATATATTGTTTTTAGATATTACTTTATTGAATATTTTAAACCATAATAAGCCTAGAATAGCTGCAATGACCGAAGCTGTCAAAATTCCTACTTTGGCAATTCCTAGTAATTCTTTATCCTCTATGGCCAGTTCTGCGATAAAAAGATCTTCGGGAGCTATCCTCATCTATTTTTAAAATTTAAATTCTGCCGTAAACACAAAATGAAAAAGCGTATTATCAAGTTCACTTTGTTTTAAAAATTCTCCTGGTGTTATAATATTCGTTTCAGCTTCGAGAACTATGAATGGCGATGGTTCATAATTTAACACTGCGCCATATTGATGCCCTATGAATGTGTTGTCATTCAACGCTTCAAAATCAAGATTAAGTGAAGCTCCATAAATTCCATCGGCAACAGAAGCCCTCCAAAATGCAACATAATCCAATTCTAACTTAAAATCGTTGAATTTGATTCCAAATTCATGATGAACATCGATTAAATTGGCTGGACCAAATTGCGCTACCCTACCAAAATAGGCCCCTCTTGGATACAACGCATTAAAAGTGTTCAAACGATTATCCGAACGGTTTCTGTCCCCAGAAATGTACTCTGATTTTAATCCTACTTCAGCATCAAGACCATGTAAATCGAATTCATAGATAGCTTTTAACGATGCCGTCCAGGCACTTATGGAATTACCGCCAAAATCACCAAATTGGTAAACTAGTTCTACATCGTACAATAAATCGTCGTATGTACCAAAATGTCGCGTGCCAATAGTATGTCTTAATTCTTCGGCAATGCCCTGTTGGTATCTTGCGAAGTTTCTATCTTGGCCTATGTAATAGAAATCTAGATTATATATGTCATTCCCAAGGTTTAGATTGTTATAACTTCCCCATAAGACTTCTCCATTATCCAATGCTTTATTATCAAAACCAAAAGGTCTTATTTGAACCGGATAACTTAAAAAAGCTTCAAAATCAATTTGATTGGTTTGATATTTTAGCTTTACATTGTCGAAATATCTGCGCACATTGGGGCCCTCTCTTAATGCTATTAGTCTGCTACTTCCGTAATTCGGGCTTTCTCTACCAATAAGTATACTAAACTTATCGATGTTATAATTTATGAATAATTGGCTAATGGCCAACTCATCTCTTTCAACAGGGTTTGGGTTTTCTTTAGACCAAACAGAACTGCTATTCATCTCTGCGTATACTTGAAGCTTTTCTTTCCAACGAAAATCGGCATGCAGCTGTAATCTATTTAAAATCCAACCGTCGCTTTCACCGGTTTCAAACCCCTCGTTGGTAAAATATTCATATTGCCCCCTATAATTTCCTCCAAAGGATACATAACTGTTATCTCCTAGCCTGGTATATTTCAGCTTATCATACAATGATTTATCTTTTTTTTCTTTTAGAAATGAGACATCATCATTTTGACGTAAAAGTTTAAACTCAAATTTTTCACTAGATTCTTCTTGTGCCCGAACAATTGCCACTATTGAAAACAGCAATAACCAAAATAAAAGAGCTTTTATTTTTGTTGAAGTTTTATGCATCTTAAAATTTTCTGATTAGTACAACCCCTGTAATAAGTAGAATGACACCGACCAAACGTTGCCAATTGATGGGATGTGTAGAAGTACCAAATAAACCGTAGTGGTCTAGAATTACAGACAGTAACATTTGACCAGTGACGACTAAACCAAAAGTCAAGGCTGTCCCCAATTTTGGTGTGAGTATAATAACGGCGACCACATAAAAAGCACCCAGAATACCAGCCAACCAAACGTACCAGTTTACTGAGGTAACCGTCCTTAAAGAACCAGTATCATATCTCATAAAAATCAGATAGCCCAATAATCCAATGGTTCCAATCAAGAAAGAGACAAAGCCAGCGAAGACAGGTTCTTTTGCCGCTTTACCCATTTCTACATTAAAATTTGCCTGTAAAGGCAGCACAGCTCCAGCGATAAGAGCTATCAATAAAAAAATTACGTGTCTCATTTAATTCATGTTCTTATATGATTTCAACCAAAAGGGAAGTACCAAGTTTGAAGTATTTTGGACTTCCCTTTCTAACCAAACTAACCAACCAATACTGAGTATCACTTTTTTTGATATCCACCGTAATATTTTACGGGTGACCAATCGGGTATGATATCAGGAAGTTTCGGATTCAGGTCACTGAACTCTTCATTGGCATAGACTATTTTTCCATTGGTAATGGTTAAAACAGATACCAATTCTGGAATCTTATCTTCCGAAATAGTAAAATAATCTTCTGAGAGTATTGCTAAATCCGCGTACATTCCTACTTCTAGAGTACCCTTTACTTCTTCTTCCTTTGAAAACCATGCACTTCCGTTTGTATAGATACGAAGCGCCTCCTCACGACTTAATAAATTGGCATCGCTCATGTGTTGAAATGCTCCCACGGTTTTTCCAGAAATCAACCAGTGTAATGCTGGCCAAGGATTATAACTAGCAACCCGTGTGCCGTCTGTACCGGCACCTATGGGGATTCCTATTTCAAAAATTTCCCTTATCGGTGGGGCATATTTTGCTTTTTCCTCACCGTATCGTTCTACAAAATACTCTCCGGCATACGCCATTCTTGCTTGTACCGCTATCCCTCCATTCAAATTTTTGATGCGCCTGAGTTCCGAAGTTTGAACAGTTTCAGCATGGTCAAAAGCCCATCTGATATTAGAAAACCCATTGTTGGTTTCTTGATTGACTTCCTCAAAAACATCCAACATTTTGGAAATAGTTTCGCCATAGGTTGCATGGACTCTAAAAGGCCATTTTTTGTTTACCAATAATGTCACTACGTCTTTAAACTCTTGTCGCCAACCTTCTCTATCTTCCAATAGGGGCTGTGGGGCAAGGAAATTTTCAAAATCTCCTGCACTCCATGTCAGAAATTCACCTCCGCCTTCCAGTTCATATCCATGTTCCAGATGTAATGCACCGTCATGAAATATTTCATTATTAGCCATCCAATCTTGAAATTCTTTGTATTCATTTCCTTTGTTTTGGGGAAACAAATAATACGATAGTCGTAAAGGCATTCCTCCGTCATTTGCCAAAGTTTTTGTGCCTTCATAGTCCTTGGGGAATTTATGACCTCCACCTCCTGCATCAATACCACTGGTAAGCCCAAGTCTGTTCAATTCTCTATAAAACTGTTTTGTAGAATTGAGTATTTCCGCATCGGTCATAGGTGGTAAGGCACCAATTCTTGAATATAAAATACCTGGGTTAGGCTCTGCCAATAATACCCCTGTCAGTTTTCCATCGGCACCTTTTTCAAACCTACTTCCATCTGGGGCTTCAGTATTTTCGTCAATACCCAATTTGTCAAGTGCTGCTTGGTTCAGCCATCCTCGGCTATACAGATAAAGTACATAAGTTGGTACATTCCCTGTTGCTTCGTTGATTTCTTCGGGTGTGGGAAATCTGTTTTCTTCAAACTGAAAAGGACTCCAACCACCAATAACCCGTACCCATTGTCCCTCTGGTGTTCGTTCTGCTTGTTCCTTAAGCATTTGTAATGCTCTTTTGAGTGTTTTTACACCGTCCCAACGCAATTCCGCGTTGTAGAATCTTCCGCCTCTTGTGAGATGAAGATGCGAATCGTTAAGACCAGGGATGATGGTTCTTTTCTTTGCATCTACAACCTGTGTGTTTTCTCCTTGGAAGCTTGTTATTTCGCTATCTGTACCAAATGCGATTACCTTTCCGTCCTTAACGGCTATAGCATCCGCAAAAGTGTTTTTATCATCCATAATGGCTATTTTACCATTTCGAATAATAAGTTCTGCAGTCCCTTTTTTGGCTTCTTTATTACAGCCAAGGAATATAAATGCCACTATGCAAAATGTAAATAGTGTTTTGTTGGGTATGTGATGATTCATCAGTTCTATGTTTTAGTTGTTATTCATCAAAGGAGATGCATCCATAACCATTCTGAAGTCTTTAACGTTATCATTCTCCAATCGCATAATACTGATCGCTGGAATGATGACCTTTTCGCCTGATTTTTTTTCAAAATGGACTTGGGCTTCAAATACAGCGTTATCATCTCCTAGCCATAGGCCAGTGTTCACATGTTCCATACCGTTGATGAGTTGATAAAAACTATTGAGCGCTTCCCGTATTTCCTCTGGGCCTTTGGCAGCAGGTGCATTTCCGAATTTAAAAGTGCTTTCCTTGTTGTAGTATTGTGTCACCTTTTCAGGAATCATTGTATCGACATTCTCAAAATATTTCCAAACAAAGTCTGCGCTAATATTTTGACCTGAGCCATTTGGTTTTACATTGTTTTTTTGCATTTTAATGTTCTTTTTCCCATTTGTCCAAGGTCTTCTTATAATCGATACCCAATCCGTAAGCACCACCCCAGCGTTTTGCAAGGGCATTCATAGCTTCATACTTTTCTGAACGTGCCCAATCACGATGGACTTCCAGCGCATATTGCATAGCGGTCATTGGTTTAACTCCCGCTTGTATCATTCTGGCAATTGACATCGAATGTGCTTCCTCTGAAACACCACCTGAAGCATCAGTAATGACGTACACATCGTAACCATCTTCTTTTGCCGATAATGCTGCGGATAATACACAGACTTCTGTCCAAAGACCTGCAATGACCAATTTTGGTTTTTTAAAGTCGCCAACAGCTTTTACTACACGCTTGTCTTCCCAAGAGTTCATCGTGGTGCGGTCGATATAATTTTTTTCGTCTGGAAAAAATTCACGGATTTCAGGAAATACCGGTCCACTAAACGATTTTTCAGCAACTGTTGTTACTACGGTAGGAATTTTATAAATAATGGCCAGATTGGAAATAAGCCCGGTATTGTTTCTAAGTTCTTCAATAGGTTGCGACTCGACAGCAAATGCCATTTGGCTTTCATGGTCTATCAATAGAAGAACGTGATTTGTAGGATGAACTAACTCCTTTGAAGCATTCGCAGGGTCATTATTTGGATTTGGATTGTACTGGTCCCATTGGGCATTTACAGCAGAAACTGTAAACAGTACTAGCATAACAGTCATAAATAAATTTTTCATTTTGATTTGTTTTTAGTGATTATTAACAATCCAATGCTAAAAACATACCAATTAAATAAAGCGCTTGTAAATCAATCACTTAAATACTTTTTGTATGAATTTTAAGCATTAAAAAAGTCCGATATATCGGACTTTTTAAGTTTTTATAATTTAATATAAGAGTATGAGGAATTGCAAGTCTCGAGTACTTACACTTTTTTCTGCCAGGGGAATTTCCCCTCCAGTTCAACTTGCAATGATAAACTCAGAAAAGTTCTAATCAGTACGATTATAGCCAAAACGAAAACCGAGGTTAAGGTGGGTTCTGTAACAATGGTCTCCATGATATCAGCGGCAATTAAAATTTCAAGACCCAAAAGAATAGCTTTTCCAACTGCCTGCCGAAGTTCTACGTAAGAATCCGCATCTTTCTTTTTCAGAAGAAAAAAGTATTTACCAAATGCGAATATTGAACCCAAAAAGATAGCCAGAACACCAATTGCTTCCATTATTTCCGCTATATAGTCGATATAAATTTTAATATTTTCCATTTGAATTCTTTTATGTTAATTGTGTTCGGTATTAGCCTCTGCAATTTTCTTGGTATGTTCAACTGCTCCTTTAATAAGAGAAGCTACGTCAGCTGCCTCATCTTGATGTCCTGGTTTTGGTACACTCGATAATGTATATTCCAAATAGATAAGACCGTCTTCTTCATAAATAGTATTGGTCACCAAAGATGTTGCAGTAGGGTCTTCTAAGCTCTTGAATATGATGGTCAGGGATTTTGGGTCGGCTGTAATTATTTCTTTTAGTTTTTTACCATTCCCTAAGGTCATTTCCCTGACTATGGTATACATATCCAACTCCTCTAAGATGGTTACGTCTGTAATACTTTCAATATACTTCTGAGGATTCTTAGTCTTGTCCATCAGTATGTCCCATAAGACTTCTCTCGTAGTATCTACTATAGTGCGATGTGATGCCAGTGCCATTTTTAAGAATTGAATTTTGAGGTTATTTCCGCAATTCTCTTACCGTATGATTTGGCAAAAGCCACATCGCCAGTTGGCGGCGAAATTTCAGGA
The DNA here is from genome assembly GCA_947496355.1 of uncultured Aquimarina sp. Classification (GTDB taxonomy): domain Bacteria; phylum Bacteroidota; class Bacteroidia; order Flavobacteriales; family Flavobacteriaceae; genus Aquimarina. Next base: position 175,434 of record CANMCO010000011.1, on the reverse strand, counting down.
CTTTCATTTTCAGATTGCGCCATCGCACCAATATAGCCACCAAGTCTATTTTCGACTTCTGGGTCGGAAATGTGATTTTCCTTGTTCTTGCCGGCAAACATTCCTGGACCTGCCCAAATCATACCATGTTGCATGGCCAAGGTCACAAATTGAAGTAGGGTGTTCACTTTGTTGCCTGACATTGAACCCGAATTGGTAAAGCCGCCTGCAATTTTATCTTTCCACTGGTGTTGAAACCAAGGTTTGGAAGTGGCATCCTGAAATATTTTGAATGGTCCTGAAGCCGCACCCATATAGGTTGGTGCACCAAAAATGATACCGTCGGCATCGTTTAAGGCCTGCCATTCGTTGTCGGTGATGTTTCCGTCTGAATGGATTTTTATCAATGTTGATGTTGATGTTTCGGTAGATGCCCCCTCTGAAACTGCCTTGGCCAATACTTCGGTATGTCCAAAACCCGAATGATATACTACTGCTATTTTTTTCATTACATATCTGGTTTAGTTCATTGAATTTTTTAAGTGATTGCTGATTCTAGTGATGAGCTCATCTCCTTGAGAAATGACACCGCCTAATTGAAAGAATCCGTGAATCTGGCCGTCATAATGCCAATGGGTCACTTGTACATTTTGGTTTTCTAATTTTTTTACATATGCTTCACCCTCCGAGTGCAATGGGTCAAAACCACCTGTAATAATTAGTGTCTCGGGTAGATTTGATAAGTCCTCGGCTTTTAAGGGTGATATATAGAGGCTATTAATATCCTCTTCGTCTTTTACATACATCGCCACATTTGCAGCCATCGCACCCTTGGTCAGCACATATCCTTTATCGCCCAAATTATCCCATGAATCAGATTTTAAGGTCAAATCTGTATTTGGATAAACAAGTACGTTACCTTTAATAACTGGTCCGTTTTCATCTCTTGCCATTAGGCTTGTCGCAATAGCCAAGTTGCCTCCTGCACTATCACCACCTACAAACAAAAGATTGGCATTGGCGTTTATTTTTTTTGCATTTTCCTCAATCCATCGCAAAACTTGATAACAATCATTCAACCCAGCAGGATACGGATGTTCTGGTGCCAAACGATACTCTAGTGCAATCACTAGAAAACCGCTTCGATTAGCCAATGCGCGCAACGGTCTGTCGTGTGTTTTAAAATTACCTGCCGTAAATCCACCACCATGTATGTAAAGTAATACTGGCAAGTCTTTGTCATCACTTGGCCTATACAAGCGAATGTTGATACTGTTATTATCACTTCCTGAAATGGTTTTGTTTCCGACTTCGAATACTTCTACAATATTACCTGCCATAGGAATAATGCCTTCATACCCTTTTCTACCTGCTTCTAATTTTTGTGAATCAGATAAATTGTTCATCGCATCTGCATTTGCCGCATACTGCTTCGCCATATTTTCTATGACTGTTTTTGCTTCGTTATTCATGGTCTTTGATTTATTGTATTGTGCGTTTGCAACCCCTAAGAACAGTAAGCTTACAAGGACACAAAAGATTTTCGATTTCAGTTTCATTTTATTTGAGTTTATTCACAATTTTAGTGATGATAGGTACTGTTACAAATCGCATTAACGAAACCAGAAGTAGTACCAAAATCAAGGTTCTTATATAAAAATTCAGTTGCTCCAATAATGGCGCAACAAAGAGTAGTGCCAATACTAGCAAGGGGTAAACTGCTGCTACGCTTATTGCAATCCCTTTAAGATGTTCTTTTAATTTTATCATTTTAGTTTGTTTGGATTATATCTTAATTTTTCAATCATTTCAGAAGTCAACGGGTCACTATAGGTACCATAGGCATCAATCAGCAACCCCTTTAGATTATATTTTTCCGAAGAGATGGCATACAAAATAGATTCATCAGCTGGGTTGGTATCTCCATCAAACCGAAATACGCCATCGACTTCAAATTCATCAGCCAATACCTGAAAACCGTTGGAAACACATTCGAGGCAATGGGTTTTTAAGTTGAAATCCTCATTGAATCCCTCCCTTCTTAAATCGTTAATTGCTACAACAACATTATCATATGCTTTTCTCATGACCTTTTATTATTGAATTAGATATTTAAACTCTTCGGGTACGAGTGCTGTATATTCTTTGTGTCTTTTGATATATAAGACCACAAAAGGGTAAATAGGAACAACTTTTAGATGCTGCTTCTCCAAATCCTTAAGTACCATTTCTACAAGCTCGAAACCTATTTTCTTCCCCGATAACTCTTTGGGAACTTCGGTGTATACTAAATATGCCTTTTCATTTTTGATAAGGAAATATTCTACGAATGCTACATGTTCCCCTACGTGTAGCTCATATCTTTTTTTAGCGCCTTTCCATTCTTGATTATTTATAAATCTGTGTTCCATAATTTAATTTTGGTTGTTGTTTAATAAGATTTCAATCGCATCTTTGACCGATATTCCTTCAATAATACCAACTTGCTCAGCGGATTTATTGACTACTGAAATAATACCATCTTCATAGGTGCTTGTTGGGTTGCCAATTTCTGCGGACATCGCTTTTACACCAGCTGCTATGATTCCGTAGTCATCCAATATTTTTAATCCCGCCACACCGGAAGAGTCTTTCGCAATTCCCGCATCATTGGCAAAAATAGCTCTTGGTTGTACCGGTAATGTGTAGTGAGCCATCGCCACGCCAGAGTGCGAAGCCACACAAAAAATATCTTTAGGGTAGGGCTTTTTCACCAACCCAATAGACCAGATTGTATATACTTTGGTGTCTCCTTTCTGGTCAACTAGTTTAAGCTGGTTATCAAAAGTATATTGAATTGTAACTTTTGTGCCTTCTCTTGAATCCAACATGAGTTTTGCCGCTTCAAAGGCATTCATTCCCTTAGTCACACCCATAAACTGTACAGGTTTATTGGCAAAAGAGATTACACCTTCTGAAACTGATTTTCCGTTGCTAACCAGAGCTGAATTGGTGGCAACTGCGGCTGCAGGAATTCTGTTTCGTTCTGCAATTACTAAGCCTTCAATGGCTTTGTTGTTTTTCCCTATTCCAGATTCGTGAGCGATTACACCTCTTACACCAAGCTTAAGAACTTCTAAAACCGTTGGGCCACCTGCGAAAGAACCGCCAATGATGATATCTTTTGAGGTAACCGGGTAAAAATCATATCGTTCCTTATCATCAAGATATGTCAACGAATTAGAGGTGATGATTCTACCTCTTTCATCGTGATATGCTATAGCTATTGGTTCTTCGTTCATATTTATATTTTTACAAGCAACGATGACAAATAGAATCACTATGTACGGAATGATACATTTCATTTTCTTGCAATTTTACATAGGCACTTCAATAATTAGAATATCACTATCCTGTTGTATCTGTATTCCAATTGTTTTTGCTTCTGTGATGCCAATGGCATCCCTTTTATTGATGGTTTCTTTGTTAATAGTGCAACTTCCCGAGATTAGCATTATAAAAACACCATTACCTTCTTTTTTTACCCTATATGATGTATGATTACCTTTTGAGAACTTACCTCTAGAGAGGAATGCATCTTGTTGAATTTGAAGTGGTGCTTCTATATTACTTTTAGGACCAACTAGCAGTTTCCATTTTTCTTCCCAGTCGTTGGGATTAAAATGACTTATGTTTGAAGCTGGTTTAACGTCTAGTTTGTTGGGCTCAATCCATATTTGAAATTGTAAGGCTTCGTCTTGACTGATATTAACATCTGAATGGGTGACACCGGTACCTGCACTAATTGCTTGTACATCGTTTGCACGGATATGTCTTGTGCCAGAAATGTCAGTATGTTCTAAATCCCCTTGAAATTGTATGGTGACAATCTCAAAATTATCGTGAGGATGTTCGGAAAATCCTTTGCCAGGTTGAATAATACTGTCATTGAGTACTCTTAACTTTCCAAAGCCCATTTTGTTTGGGTCGTGATATTGACCAAAACTAAATGAGTAACGAGCGGCAAACCAACCGAAATCAGCCTTACCTCGCTCTTCTGATTTATAAATTATATAGTTCAAATTACATCATTTTTAAAATTCAGAAAGGACGCTTATTTTGAATTCCCCCACTTCGTTTTCACCTCCAGATTTGTCCAATTGTGAATTAAGTACATATAGTTTTTTACTCGTTACCGCTACTGCCGTGGGGAATTGAAAACCTTTTTTAACTGTGGTCACAGTACCCGCTGAAAAATCATCGTTCAACGCTACTTTTGCCACGGCTCCCGATACATTTAAGGCAACGTAAAGCTTCTTTTTACGGATGCTTAAGCCATCCCCATACAACAGTGATTCTCCTGTCAGCCTTACTTCTGTTGTTTCTTTTGTGGTAGTATTAATACGATATAATTTTCCTGTGTTGGTCTGTATGACCAAGAGGTATTTAGCTTTTTTGGTCAAGACGATGCCGTTTAGGTTATAGCCCTCTTCAAATTGAATTCCGGTATTCTCTAAATCTAGCCAAACTGCTAGTTCGGTATTTTCTGAATGTGGAACAAAACTGTAAATAACAGGTCTGAATGAATCTGTAACGTAACCCTGGTTTTTTCCATCTATTGCAACATCATTTATAAACACTTTGTCTTTTGACAAACCATTGGGTACACTGTATGCGTTGACTTTTTTCTGTGTAGGTATATCAAATACTTCAATTGTTCCATTGCTTCCCGTAGCCACATATAAATTGCCATTTTCCTCTTTCATTCCTAAAGCTGGAATATTTTTTGACGCGTTTTCAATGGGCAAATCGTTGAGCCTACGTGTACCTTTTGTAGCAGAAAATAGCTCACCTGTCATCATTGAACCTGTGTAGACAGTTTTAAACTTTTTCGAGTACACGAGACCTTCAGGAAATGTGTTTGCCTTTTTCAAAAGAATGTTGCTGTCCTGTGCTTGACCAAAAGCAGCGATAAGAAGTATGAGTATAAATAATTTTGTTTGCATGTTTTAAAAAGTTAGTGTGACATCAATAATCAAGATGTCCGTTATTGCATTAAAAGTGATTTCTGCATCTTCAGAACCAACTATCCCATAACCATCTCTGCGCATTAGGCGCTGGTTGTTAATGACGGCATCTCCTTCAATTATGAAGATATAGATACCATTCTCTTTTTGCTTTTTGACATAGGTAACTGATTTGTTTTCTTGAAAAGTACCACGCCATATCCAAGCCTCTTGATGTATTTTAAGGCTATCAATATCACCATTGGGCGATACTAGCAACTGCAGTTTACCATCTCTAGAAATGGGACTACTGACCATTGTTTTATATTCTGGCTTTATATCTCTTTGTTTTGGTAAAAACCAAATTTGAAGATTGTCTATCGGCACATCATCTGAGTGGTTGTATTCAGAATGGTGGATTCCGGTGCCTGCAGAAATAAGCTGTACTGCATTTTCAACATTTACACCTTCATTGCCTGCCGTATCTGAATGTACCATAGCACCACTTATCACTACACTTACGATTTCCATATTATCGTGTGGATGCATGCCAAAACCTTTCCCTCCGGGTGCAATAATTCCATTGTCCAGAATAATCATTGCCCCAAAATGTGCTCTCGTTGGTGCAGGTGGGTTATTTGGATTAAAGGATTGATACAGTCGTATCCAACCCATATCCCTATGACTTCTTGTCTTTTGTGGATGATAGATGACTTCCATAGTAAGATTTAAGGCTACCATAATTTTTAGTTACGGTAGCCTAATGATTTTAGTTTAAAATTCTAGCTTACTTCAGCAGCTTCTCCTTCAACAAGAGGCGCCAAAATTTCCTCGTACATAATGCCCTGTATTTTTCTACCTCTTTCGTCGGCCCAATTTGCTGCCAATTCGGCCATTACCTGATTTGTTGAAGTGATGGTCACCCCAGCTTTTTCCATACGACGAATTGCTGTCTCATCTGCCACTTGGGTAGGCGAACCACCGCCATCGACTACAACCTGAACCTCATAGCCATCTTCTAAAGCACTGATTGCCGGGAAAACAATACAAACGTCGTTTGTTAAACCGCACATAATCAATTTCTTTTTTCCAGTGGCTTCAACTGCTTTTTTGAAATCGTCATAATCCCAAGCATCTACAATCCCAGGTCTTTTAACCCTGTTGGCAAAAGCTTCAGGTGCAATGTCTTGAATGTCTTGTAATAGGGGCCCTTGAAACTCGTCTTCCATACTGCTAGTAAGTACCAATGGCATTCCCGTTTCTACTGCTGTTCTTGCCAAAGCTCTAGTGTTATGCACCAAATCCTTATACGGTAAGTTGATGGCAAGTTTAATAGTTCCCTGTTGATGGTCTATCAGCAAAATTGCTGCATTGTCTACTGTGAATTTGTTTTTCATTTTCTTTGTTTTAATAATTAAAAAGTGAATTTAGATGTGAGTAATATGTAGTAGATATTGTCACTGAAACCTTGTGCTTTTATAAAGTTTCCTGGTAATATCATATTGGATTCCAAATCGGTTTCGAAATGGCTGTTCCAATAATATTTTATATTCAAGCCCAATTGATGGGCTACAAATTTTTCGTCATTTACAGGCAGATAAATTGGTCTTCCTCCTGATGAATAAACAGCATCCTCGTTAGAATACCGCCAAAATGCGTAATAGCCCAATTCGGATGTAAACTGGGTATTCTTATACACCACATTGGTATGTAAGTCAATTAAGTTATAGGGGCCTATTCTTGCTACACGACCAAAGTATGCGGCATCGGGATACAGGGGATTAAACGTATTTAATTGGCCATCGCCAGCATTCCTGTCTCCACTGATTATCTCTCCATTAAATTCATAGTCAAAGTGTTCGCTTATTTGATATTTGCCGTTAATAGAGAGCGTCCAGGCATCTATATTTTGATTATTTATGCTTCCAAACTGATACACAAATTCATTATTGAACTTCCATCCAGCTAATGATATGTCCGAACGAAATCCTACGCTATGCCTGGTCTCTTCGCCATTTACCGAAGCATAGTTTTCCATTTCGGCTCTATATCCGAAATAATACAGCTCTAGCTTTGTTGTGTTTTTGCGATTTTGAAACCTATTGTAGCTGCCCCAGATATAATCGTCAAATGCATAAAAATCATTATCCAAGACCCCGATTTCATTAGCCACATTTGAAAGTAATAAGGCTTCTGATGAAAACTGTTCCCATTTGTACGTAAATCGAATTGCATCAAACGAGAGCCTAACATTCGGTCCTTCTCGTATGGCAATCAACCTTCTTGAACCGTAGTTAAAATTTTCTCTACCTATGGCTATTTCATAATTTTCCGTCCTGTATTTTCCAAAAAGCTGATTCACATGCAAACGATCTTCGTCAACGGGTGATGGCATATCTTTAGCAACACTGTGACTTGTACCCAATTCCCCAAAAACCTGCCATCTATTTGATAATCTCATATCTGCATGGAACATGCCACGACTTAAGAACCAATTGTTGTCTAAACCATCTTCTTTTTGGAACATTGGATTATCCAACATTTCCCATTGAATGCGGTAATTTCCTCCAAATGAAATAGCCGCACTATCTCCCAAATTGGAATATTTTAATTTTCTGTAAAAATTATCTTGTTCCATATTTTTGAATTGTTCGAAATCATCGGTCTGGCTTAAAAGCATGAACTTTAAATCGCTACTTTGGGCAAAGGTTCTACTTGTTACAAGCAGTACTAAAATGCCAATGAAGCATCTGTATTGTTTAATTTCATTCATGATTTCTTTCACCATTTCTTACTCTCCTCTGAACATTTTTAATACTTCTGGTGACGGCGAAATATTTCCTTTGGCCAGTAAATCGTTTTTACCTTTCAGAGCTGATGCAACTCTAGCTATATTGGCACCATGATGAAAGCCTGCTAACAACATCTCTTCCGTAAGCTTTTGTGGTTTCATTTTAATCCCGCCTGTACGTCCATTTGGACCCCAATGGCTGCCTGCGTAATCTGCACCAGGTGTTGTTTTTGGATGGCTTATCAATATCATTCCGTTAGCAGCCATTGCCGCTAGAATACCCAATTGCGCCAATTCACAGCCAGCACCATTATTACCGTGACCACCACCAACAGAGAAAACGCCGCCTACTTTGCCAACAAACCTGTCCACAAGCCAACCTTGTTCCCAAACACGCTCAACATACTCTTTCAACCTAGAATGCATATTGCGATGTTTCATAGGTGTGCCTGCAATGATTGCATTTGCAGCAATAGAGTCTTCCATAGTTGCATCCTTTGCCATTTTTCGCACTACATTAACTCCCTCTACGGATTTAGCACCCCTTTCCACAGCTTCAGACATAGTTCTTGTCGACCCGAAATCAGTAGTATATACTATCAGCACATTTGTGTTTTCCTTGTTTTTAAAATTCTCAAATGCACCTAGACCTTCTGGTATGGGGTCTAATTCCATTCCGTAAAAAGAAGTATGTGCAGTTATGGCCAAACCCGTTGTTGCGATTGCCGTTTTTTTGATGAAATCCCTACGATTGTCTTCGACTTCGATTGTTTCGGTCTTGCTAATTGTTTTTGGAAAAGAATTATCATTCATAATTATCAATGTTTTCGTATTCAAGTTAGATTTCTATCATCATGTGGCGAAATATGTACCAAAATTGAAAATCATTATCAAGAAATTGATTAACAAGTGTTTAAATCCGAAATTGGATTTATGATATAATAAATAAAACACGATATATCGTGTTTTTATGATAAATAATTGTTGTATTTAGGGGTTAAATATTGTATCTTGAAAAGAAAAAATTGTGTTGTACCTAAATGAATTTTTTTTACCATCTTATGGATTAGGAAAGGTTGTTTTTGATAGTGTGCCTTCATTTTATACTGTCAAAAAGTTGTTTCTCGCTTTCAGCTTTTCTATGTGTTTAAATTACTTGAGTGCACAAGAATCAACTTTGATAGATAGCTTAAAAACCGAACTGTATAAACTTCCAATAGATACAAGCAGGGTTTCAATCTTAAATAAAATTGCAGCCGCTTACAATAAAAATAATTCCGATTCTCTACGTTACTATGCTCAAAAAGCCTACGATTTAGGTTCTGATTTACAATTTGACAGGGGAGTTGCTTATAGTCTAAATACACTTTCCATTTATAATCAGACCATAGGTGATAATGAGCTTGCTCTTAACCAACTTATTGAGAGTTCTGACATTCTGCAAAAAATGGGCAAACCAGAAGTTGGTATTGCATATTATAATATCGCAAGGCTCTATAGGTATTTGGATGAACCATCAAAAGCCATTAAATACCTAAAAATGGCAAAGGAACATATGCCCGAAAGAATGCTTGGGTATATAGACATGGGTATAGGTCTCGCACAACTTGATATAAACGATTACAAGAACGCCCTCAATTATATTGATAAAGCATTGGTGTCTGCCAATACAAATAATGACAATACATTGAAAGGTACTTGCTATCAACTAAAAGCAGTAGCACAACGAAAATTAGAGGTATTTGATTCTGCCGAAATCAATTACAAGAAATCCATCAAACTATTTGAAAATGAGAATAATAAATCTCAGCTGGCTGCAAGTCTAGACGGATTGGCAAATGTTTATTTGGGTCAAGGCGAAAAAGTAGATAAAATACAAGCAAAGATTACCGAAAGTAGAATGTTAGCAGAAGAAATGAAAGATTTGAATGCTCTGCTTTCGAGTTACAAGACCCAAGTAAAATTGGACTCATTGAATAAGGATTTTACGTCAGCTTTTAAAAATCAGAGGAAGATTTTAAGTCTAAAGGACAGTATTTTTTCTATTGAAAAAGACAAGAATCTCACATTAACAGAAACCCGATTTCAATCTAGAAAAAAAGAGGAACAAATTAAGCTTTTGGAAAAGCAAAAAGAACTTCAAGATATAAAAGACGAACAACGAAAACGAACCATTTGGATAGTTTCAATAGGCCTAATCTTTATTTCGATGCTATCGGTTTACTTGGCACACATATACTTGCAAAAACGACAAGTAAACAAAAAGCTTTTATTACAAAAAGAAGAAATTACCCAGCAGAATTTAAAAATCAATGAAACCCTTAAAGAAAAAGAACTTCTGATAGGCGAAATCAATCATAGGGCTAAAAATAACTTATACATAGTCGAAAGGTTGCTTACAGCTCAACTAAATGAAGCAGAACTAAGCGAAACCAAAACCTTATTGAGAGAGAGTCAAAAAAGAATACAAAGCATCACATTATTGCACAATCAGCTTATTTCAAAAGATATGCCTGCAGCGGTAAATATGCGTAATTATATAGACGAACTTTTAGATAATTATGTCTCAACAGACAAAAATATAGAAATACGGTCTGACCTAGATGAGATTATAGTAGACTCGAGCAGGGCTATGGTACTTGGGCTCATTATCAATGAGTTGGTAACAAACAGTATAAAACATTCAAAGACTAAGCGGACTGAAGTAAAGGTGGAGCTGAAAGAAAATGAGAATAGTCTTAAGCTTATTGTCAAAGACAAAAATAGGATGGACGCTATTCACAAGGAAAAAGAAAAAAAGACGGGGACTTCGTTCTTTGGCCTAGAGCTCATTAAAGGATTGGTCAAGCAACTAAAAGGTACCATAGAATTGATTTCAGACTCTGGTGTTCAAGTGCAGATTACTTTACCAATTACAAGAGAAATAGTATGAAAAAATTAAAATCTTACAGTATAAATGGGACCACGACATCAGTCAAGTCTATTCTTATAGTAGATGACGAATATATCATTGCCAGTGATATTAAAGAAAAAGTTGAGGAACTTGGCTATAATGTTTTGGCTATCGTTAATACGGTCGAAGAAGTAACACGGGAAGTAGAAAAACAGACCCCTGATTTAGTATTGCTAGATATAGAACTAGGTGAGGAATCGGGCACTATGGTAGCAGCAGAAATTTTAAATCCTAGATATATCCCTTTTATATACATCACTTCTTTTGACGAGGGAATCCATTTTGAAAATGCCAAAAAAACAAATCCCTATGGTTTCCTCACAAAACCATTGAAAAAAAAGGCGCTACAAAATACTGTGGAGTTAGCACTATATAAAGCAGAAAACGAACAAATAAAAGAACTACTAAAAGAAAAAGAGCTGGTTCTGAAAATTTCAGAGGGCGTCAACCGACTGCGAACCATACAAGAATTCTTTTCTTTTCTTGTAAAAGAACTAAAGCCCATTTTTAACTTTCACGACGTCGGCGTTTTTTTACTTACTGAAGATGGAAAAGAACATTATGATTTAGCCGGATCAGACCTTAGCATTTCAGATAGCACTTGGAATAAGCTAATAATGCAATCAGGAATAAAAACTATAAAACATAAAGAATCTGTAGTTGAGAGTATGATGAATGAGGTCGAAAAGGCTAAGTCACCAGTTCTACTGGACTTCAAGAATATGGTGGCTCAATTTCCAGAGTACCCTCAAATGAAAGTTGCAGATATTCTTTCATTTGGTTATCGAGATTGCTTAGCGACCAATTTGAAAGTTGGCGATAAAGTGTTCGGTATGTTTTGTCTTAATAAATTGGCGAAAAATTCATTTACAGATGCACAGCTTTCACTTTTCGAAAATATAACCGGACCGCTTTCGATAGCTGTAGATAATATTATGGCCAATGAAAATCTAAACAAAGAAAAAACACTCAACAATACCTTACTTAGGATAAGCAACCTCGTCGCCACTATCACCACAAAGAACGAACTTTTTAAGGTGCTGTTTAAGGACATCAAGTCTATATTACCATACGATGAGATAGGCTTATTCGTTTTGGACAATGAAAAAAAGTATCACTATGAAGTTATTGATGAGGAATATTTTGAAAATTCAGTAGCCCAAGAGTTAATCAATGATGGCTTAGGAAAGAACCAAAAATTTATCCACAAAGGAAGTGGTGTGGAGGGATTTATGCTAAAAGGTCCAATAATTATGGATGTTGCTGAAATAGAAAAAAAGGCCGGGCCACATCCGCATTTAAAATTTATGCTTCAGGCTGGTTTAAAACAAACCATTGGCGGACCTCTTGTAAATGCAGGTAACTCTTTTGGAATGTTGTGTTTTAATTCAAAAAACTATGATACTTACTCAGAGGAATCGCTTAAAATTTTTCGGGGAATAACAGAGCAGATTTCCGTAGCAGTAAAAAATGTTCTGGACAGAGAAGAAATCTTGGAAAGAGAACATAAAAAAGCCTTTCAGTTGGAGTTTGGAACACAGATGGCTGAGGCACAAGATTTTGACACCTTACTTCAAGTATTATTTGATAAGTTGAGTGAATGTGTCCATTTATCGACTATATCACTCACTGTATGGAAAGAAGATAGGCTACTGTTGAATCAAGTATTGAAATCTAAAGGCAACGGAACCGTAGATATTTCAGAAGAGTTTAATCATCATTTTGAAAAGCTTTTCAAAAAGTTTCTGGAAGAATCAGAAAATGAAAATCTTAAGCCAAAGATTTTAAACGAAACAACTCTGCACAAGGCATCAGACAAATCAAGTTTGCTTAAAACTTTGGTGAATAAAACAAATGTAGATGCCGTATTGCAATTCAAAAAGAATACAAGTAATAATGCAACTTTTATATTACAATTAGCGGACAAAGGAACGCCTTATTCTATTGAAAACTTGCGGTTAATTGATGAATACTTACCGTTAATTGAATTATCCATCACTAACCATATAGCCTTTTTATCCATTGAAGAGTTGAATTTCAGGATAAATCAAGAGAAAGAATACCTGGAAGCCGAAATAAGTACGGGTTACAATTTTGGAGAGTTAATAGGTTCTTCAGCAAAAATGAAAGAAATTTATAGACAAATTAGTTTGGCAGCACCAACGGATGTAACTGTTCTAATAACTGGAGAAACCGGAACAGGAAAAGAGTTGGTGGCCAGGGCAATTCATTCTTATTCTAAAAGAAAGAACCATTCCATTATAAAAATCAATTGTGCGGCACTACCCGCAAACCTAATTGAGAGTGAACTATTTGGTCATGAGAAAGGGGCTTTTACTGGAGCAACACAAAGGAGAATTGGAAAATTTGAGCTCGCCGATAAGGGTACCATCTTTTTGGACGAAATAGGCGAAATGCCTTTAGAGATACAAGTGAAGTTATTACGGGTTTTACAGGAAAGAGAATTTGAAAGAGTAGGTGGTAATCTCACAATAAAAACAGATGTTAGGGTCATAGCAGCCACCAATAGAAATCTTACGAAAGAGGTCGCTGATAATAATTTTAGACAGGACTTGTATTACCGCTTGGATGTCTTTCCAATTTCGCTTCCAGCACTGCGGGAACACAAAGAGGATATCCCTGAGTTGGCCTTACACTTTATAAAAAAGAATGAGCATAGGTTTGGAAAGAAGATAAAATCCATTCCCGACCAGGCCTTAAGAGAGCTTATGGGTTATGATTTCCCTGGTAACGTTAGAGAATTGGAACATTGCATAGAACAGGCACTCATTACCAGTAGGGGTAATTACCTTAAGTTAAATTTAGATTCCAAGAGGAAGAAAAGAGCACAAAGCGAGAATAATGATGAAATCACTGGTCCAATTCAACTTAGGACTTACCAACAAGGAGAAATTGATTTGATATTGAATACCTTGAAGTTTACTGGTGGAAAAGTTCGTGGTGCTGCAGGTGCTGCAGAAATTTTAGATATTCATCCAAACACACTGGAAAGTAAAATGAGAAGATTGGGAATAAAGAGAAAGCACGTTCTAGATATCATTGAAAATGATTCTAATTAAATGAGTACTGCGTAGCGACGAGAAACTTCATCCCAATCAATTAATTCAATAAAAGCATCGATATAGGAAGCACGGTCATTCTGGTGCTTTAGGTAGTAAGCGTGTTCCCATAAGTCAATTCCTAAAATGGGTGTTCCTTGTTCTTGAACCATATCCATTAATGGATTGTCTTGATTTGCAGTGCTAGTCAAAACCAACTCTTTGTTTTGGTTTACTAATAGCCAAGTCCACCCAGAACCAAAATGAGCCAAAGCTTTCGCTTTAAAACTGGATAAGAAAGATTCCATTGAATCAAAGTGTTTTGATATGGCTTCTGAAAGTACATTTCTAGGACTTGTGCTTCTCTTGGGGGATATAATGGTCCAAAATAAACTGTGATTGTAAAAACCACCGGCATTATTCCGAATTGCCATACCATATTTGGAAATATTCGCAAGTAATTCTTCAATTGGTATTTCTGTATCTGCCTTAATGCTCTCCAATGCTGCATTTAATTTATCGGTATAACCTTGGTGATGCTTGGTGTAATGGATTTCCATTGTTTCGGCATCAATGTATGGTGCAAGGTCACTGTAGTTGTAATTTAATTTCGGGAGAGTAAACATTTTGTATGCTATTTAAAGGTTTATGTGCCGAAGACTTTGGTCAGCTGTAGCGGAACAATATTGTAAGGATTAAAAATTGTGCCAAAAGCAACTATATTTCGTTAGCCCTGTATGTAAGCGACCTAAGGTTAAAATTGAATGCTAGAAATAAAATAAAATAACACGATATATGGTGAATACCTATTACCAATACACCATTTCTTAGTTATAAAGCCTAAAAATTAAGTACTCTATCCAATGCTTTATCAGCATCTTTATGAATAAAATTGGCTTGATAGTTAATAGTGGTTTTTAAATCACTATGTCGGTAAAGTTTCTGTAACATCAATGGTTGAATAGTATCGCCGGCAATATTCCCGAACGAGTGACGTGCTATATGCATTGTTACTTTCTTTTCAATCCCATTCTTATTTGCTATCGCTTTTAAGTTTGTATTGAACTTGCTAGTTGCAACCTTAATTTTATTCTAAATATCTTTTGGGTTGTTTAAATCTGCTTTTTTCATTTCGGGAAAGACAAAGTCATTATTGCCTTTTTTGTTCTTCTCATAATATTTTAGAATTTCCAGAGCCTTAGCTGGAATCTTGAGTGAAACTATTTTACTATTCTTACCCATTCTATAATGAAGCCTGTTGTCATAAATCATTGACCATTTGGTGAACAATACATCTGAAACTCGCATCCCAGCAAAATAGAAACTATATAGCCAAACATTGAGGAATGTAGTTCCATTTCTGTGAGATTATTAATAGTCTCAAATATTTGTATTTCTTTCTTATTCAATCTAACCTTATGGGTATCTGGAAATTTGATTTTGAAACCATCTTTACCAAATGGGTATAAATCTTTGCTAACTACCTTGTCAACTATAGCTCTGTTATAAAGCAGACGAATAAGAACAAAAATATTAAGTGCCGATGTTTCTGAGAGGGCTCTCTTACCAACAAGATAGGTGTAGAATTTTTTGAGCCATCGACCGTTGATGTCCTGAAATCTCAAATTTTTGGGCTTATGAAACGCCCAGATATAGTTTGTTAATGCAGTATCCGTAGTAAGTCGATTAATCTTATTTTCTGCCTTAATAGTTTCTAAATGCTCCTCGGCATAGTCAAACAAAGTTAGAGTTGAAGCGGGTTTGTAAATATTCCTTTTGATTTGTCCTGCAGATAAATCAGTATTCTCACTTTGGAGGTTCATCAACCCTTTGCGGACCTGAGATAATTTTGAAGATAATAAGTTGTTCAAATTATCTGCATCCGGATTGGATTTCTTTACATTAAGATTTTTATCATCCCAATCTTCTAGGTCAATATAGTGACCGATATGTTTATGGGTGGAACGACGATTTTTTGTAATACGAATCGCTAAAGGATATAATCCTTTGGAATTCTTTTTCTTTCTAAGAACGATTTATGCACTTGCTGACATAGTTGACCTGTTTAATTTGCGAAAGTCAAATCAGGCACAACACTAAGTAAAAATCTTTTTTAAAGATATGGATTTAAAATGATTTTTGGGTACAACATAGGTACAACAAATACTGAAATCAACTGATATTAAATGACTACAATAAAAATTAGAAGAAACGTAACTAATTGAAATTGAGTTAATTTGTGTTTCTTTAGTACAATATAGCCAAGACTTAGGATCTGGTACCGCAAGGTGTGGGAGTTCGAGTCTCCCCGCCCGCACCGAACTAAAAGCTTGATGTTACTTGAGAGAGACGAGAAGTTTATCCTGAGCTAAGTTGAAGGGAGTCTCTCCGCCAGCACTGTAAAAGAAAAGCCGAATCAATTGATTCGGCTTTTTTGTTATATCAACTCAAGGTTAATAGGCTAACTTCATTATACATTTTTCATCCTATTAAGTGTATTAAGAGCGTAATTGGAATCAAGGTTTGTGTCCAGATCTAGCGAAGATTCTCTTCCTAGCGTGTAATAAATATAATCTACTTTGGTCCTTGCATAGCATAAAATAAGATCTGCGCACAAGTTATAAGCGCCTTTGGTCTTTCCGTGGGCATCATTGAGTGTACTATAGTTTGTAGCCGCAAAATCAGAACAATCTATGACTTGATCCAAGTGATTTATATAACTCTTCCCTACTAATACCTGGCAACCCGCAGACCAATTTGCCACACCAATACCTGACCAATGAATGTTGATTGTGTTATTAGATTTGGGGTCTATACCTTTTGAAAGGTCGGCTTCGGTAAGTGCATTATCGTCATCCCAATCCCGAAAAACAAGAACCCCGTTCTGATAAGGTCTAAGCGCTCTATATACTTTTGCCTCAGAAGATATTTTGTGCCACCCAAAACGATATTTATGCTGTCCCTCTACCAAAAATCCTTCATTTCTTCGGTCTCCAGCCATAGTTTGACTAGGGTCCGTAGACCCCCAAAATTTAAAAACCATACCATTAATTAGCAATACAAAAATATCATCATTATCCCTTTTGTTCTGTGATCGATCCTGTGCTCTTCGAATACCAATAAGATGAATTTCATTAGGACTAAAATCCCAATCGTTTACTTTTATGGTATCTGTAGCTTTGCCAAAATTGTTTATCTGGGACAGTATTGCATTATCGTTTTGTTGATAATGTATTTTAGCTTTGCTGAGCAGATTCATCCATTTTTTATATTCTTCGGAAGCGTTTGCTGTTGAAGCTTTCCCCCAATCAGATACCTTTCCAGAGGTTTTCCAACGATCAATATGTTGCTTGGTGACACGACCAATTATCCCATCAGGCACCATACTATCTACACCTTCTACAGTTCTCACATATTCCTGAAACAAACGAGCTGATGCCTGAGTAACATAGTCAAAAATACCATCAATTACTCCTCGTGGCATAAAACCTGCTTTAAATAAAAATTGTTGTAGCTCTGTAACTTCTGCACCAGGAACTTCACGAAACCTACGCCATTTACTTCGATCATCATCCCTAAAAGATTTTGTGCCTTTCAAGATTCCCAAAAAATGGTAAGGGGCAAGAAATTTTCTAGTATCAATAGGCCTCTTTCCTGTATCACAGCTACCTAAAAAAATAGTACTCATAATATCATAGTATTTAAATTATAAAATTTTCCTTAAGGGTAAATAGTGTTGTCTGATTTATAGTAATAAGACATGAACTACTAAATTTCAAACATCAACAAAACGCTTGTTTTAAATAGCATATATCCTACATAAAAAACTTGCAAAATGACCAAAAAAAGGGGTACTCTTCTTGTTATGACGCCGAGGAGAGTTGTAAAAAAAAATTTACGACGCAAGTCAATAACTCGTATCATAAAGTTAATAAATTTTAATCGTAAAACACTGAAAAACATTAATTTATTAAAACAGAAACACAAATAACTAAGCCATCAAACAATCCTTTTTATAATTTCTTTCTTTAAATAATTAAACTTTCGTTATATCTTTACACATATAACGAAATTATTCTATGATATCTGTACAAGAAGCGCTTCAATTAACTAATACATATACAAAATGTACTCAGAAAATCATTAATATCCCTTTATCCGAATCCCTAGGCAATGTATTGGCAAAGGACATTGAATCCCCAATCAATATGCCTCCTTTTAGACAATCGGCAATGGATGGATATGCTCTGGGGTCTATTGAAGAGAAAACTTTCACCCTTGTTGGTGAAGTAAAAGCTGGTGATCCCAAAGACCCTAATTTAAATAAAGGAGAAGCTATCAGGATTTTTACCGGTGCACCTGTTCCTTCAGAAGCAAAAGCTGTGATCATGCAGGAAAAAGTACAGATCGTTAATGAGCAAATAATTTTGGAAGAATTTCCTTTACTAAATTCCAATATTCGACCCAAAGGAGAACAAATAAAAAAAGGTACAATTGCACTTTCTAAAGGAACTGTAATTACTCCGGCAGGAATTGGCTATTTGGCGACATTAGGCGTTACTAATGTAGCCATTTACCAAAAACCTTCAATTGCTATTGTTGCAACCGGAAATGAATTAGTACCTCCTGGCCAAGACTTAAAATATGGACAAATTTATGAGAGTAATTCGGTTACACTTCTTGGAGCACTTACTAAATCTGGGTTTACAAATGTAGAATGTCATAAAGTTGAAGATGAATACACTGCAACCGTTTCTATTCTGAAGAAAGTAATTGATGAATATGATATCGTTTTAATTTCTGGTGGAATATCTGTTGGCGATTACGATTTTGTGGGTAAAGCTCTTACTGCTCTTAATGTTGAAGAGGTTTTTTATAAAGTGAAGCAAAAACCAGGAAAACCTCTCTATTTTGCCAAAAAGGAAAGCAAAACCATCTTTGCATTACCCGGTAATCCTGCCTCTGCTTTAAGTTGTTTCTATGTCTATGTGCTCCCAACGCTTCTAAAAATTTCTGGGCATTCCAACTGTAATTTAAGGCGAAGTACCTCAATTTCCGACTCGGTATACTCAAAAAAAGGACAAAGGGCAGAGTTTTTAAAAGCACGTATCGAAAATGAAAAAGTTACCATTCTAGATGGTCAAGCATCTTCAATGCTCCGCTCTTTTGCACTAGCAAATGCAATGGTATATCTTCCTGAAGAAGTATCAGAAGTTAAAGTTGGGGATAGTCTACAGCTTATCAATTTGCCATAAACATTTCAAAAAATGATTATTATCATCAAAAAAACAAATCACAAAATCTTTATTTGCTAAAATTTAGATAAAGAAAATATAACCTAGGAAAATCGTTGTATCTTTAAAAACCAAACGATTTATATGGACTATAAAATCAAAAGTAGAATTTGGATAGAATCAGAGCAAGGAGTATTTCTGGGTGAAGGAAGAATTCGTTTATTAAAGGCAATAGCACAAACGGGTTCATTGAGCAAAGCTGCAAGTGCTTTGAAAATGTCCTATAAAAAAGCCTGGAATCTGTTAGATAGTATGAATAAAGTTTCTCAAAAACCTTTGGTGATTACATCTACAGGTGGAAAAGGTGGAGGTGGTGCCAATCTAACTGCATATGGTGAAAAAGTAATCACAACATTTGACACTATTAACCAAAAATGTTGGGAATTTTTGGACAACGAATTAAAACAAATTTCTCTTTAGAGTTCTTGGTTATTTTGAAATGGATAAAGAAAAAAACATAACCGGAATTATACTTGCAGGAGGTAAAAGCTCTAGAATGGGAAGCGAAAAAGGTTTAATCATTTTTGATAGTAAACCTTTTATACAACACATAATTGATGCTATACAACCTCTGGTTAAAGAAATTATCATCGTAAGTAGTAATTCTGATTATGATACATTTAATATCAAAAGAGTTCAGGATATTATACCAGATTCTGGCCCAATAGCCGGATTGCATTCTGGATTAATACACTCAAAAACAGTCGATAATCTGGTGATAAGTTGTGATGTACCATTGGTTACCGCGTCATTTCTAAGAAAACTATTACAATATCAAGAAGAAGATCATGATATCATTCAGTTTGAAGCCAAAGGAAAAACAATGCCCCTTATCGCATTATATAAAAAAAGATGTGCAAAAAAATGCTTTGAATTACTTACAAACGGAGAAAAACGCTTACGTATACTAGTTTCGGCATTAAATACAAAAACAATTCCTGTTATAGAAAAAGAACATCTTTTGGTAACAAACATGAATACAATTGAGGACCTAAAAACAATAACAAATGCAATTGACAATTAAATATTTTGGTATGCTCGCAGAAGCTACAGCAATTGCAGAAGAACAGTTGGATACCAATAGTTGTTCTGTGTCTGAATTGGTTGAAAAATTAAAAAATCAATATCCCAAGTTAACGGATAAAGATTTTAAAATCGCAGTAGATCAACAATTAGTTGATTATAATCATATTATTAATACCGAAGCTGAAGTTGCATTACTACCACCGTTTGCTGGCGGGTGATCAAAATATTAACGAATTATATGAGTATTAATAATCGATATCATAGACAAATTATTCTTCCGGAAATAGGAACATCGGGGCAGGATAAATTGAATGCATCCAAAGTTTTAGTCATTGGTGCAGGTGGATTGGGGTGCCCGGTTTTGCAATATCTTACTGCCGCTGGTATTGGCACAATCGGTATTATTGATTTTGATATCGTAGAAGCTTCTAATCTGCATCGGCAGGTGTTGTATGGCGAAAGTTCTTTAGGAGAAAATAAAGCCTTGGCTGCTAAAACTAGGCTTACAGACCTAAACCGGGCAATAACTATACATGCATATCCAGAAAAATTGACTACAGAAAATGCATTATCCCTATTTTCTGAATATGACATTATTGTTGATGGAACAGATAATTTCTCTACAAGATACTTGATTAACGATGCCAGTGTTATAACCGGTAAGCCTTTGGTGTACGGAGCTATTTTTAAGTTTGAAGGGCAAGTATCGGTTTTTAATTATCAAAATGGCCCTTCGTACAGATGTTTGTTCCCAGAGCCACCAAAAGCAGGAAGCATTCCTTCTTGTGCCGAAATCGGAGTTTTAGGTGTTTTACCAGGGATCATAGGAAGTATGCAAGCCAACGAAGTATTAAAAATTATTTTAGATCTTGGCAATGTGCTTAATGGAAAGTTATTGATGTACGATAGCTTAACAACGCAATCTTCAACTTTTTCTATTGGTCGTACAGCATCTGAAATTTCAAAAGTACTAGATTCTGCAAAGGATTTTGAAACCATCGATTATGATCTTTTTTGTGGAATTAGCAATGTTATAGATATTAAAGCAGGAGAAGCTTTTCTAAAGAAAAATACGCAATTTATCGATGTTCGTGAGCTTCATGAACAACCAAAAATTGAAAGTTTGCATCCTATTTGTATTCCGTTAGGTAAACTTGAAGAAACGCTAAATACTATTAATAAGAAAAAAGAAACGATTGTATTTTGTCAATCGGGTATTCGAAGTAAAAAAGCCGTAGAAATTCTCCAGAAATTCGGGTTCGAGAACGTATCCCATATAAAAGGAGGCGCAGTTGCACTCTTTGATTATCAAACTTCAAAAGTATTATCAAAATAAAATATGGAAAAGAAGAAACCAAAAAACGTATTTAGGCAAGGTGCCATCTCATCAGAATTCATTGGTAATTCTATTGCAAAACACCAAACAAAAACCAGTATTGGGGCACATAATATTTTTCTAGGACAAGTACGCGCCGATGAAATTGATGGTAAAATTATTACCGCTATAGATTACACCGCTTACGAGGAAATGGCAAATCAAAAATTCTATGAAATAAGGGAAGCTACATTCGAGAAATATGACCTTACATGTATGCATATTTATCATAGCTTAGGAAAAGTAAATACCGGAGAGATCTGCTTGTTCGTTTTTGTATCTTCTCCCAGAAGAAAAGTGGTTTTTAAAGCTCTTGAGTATGTTGTAGAAGCTATCAAAACAGATGTTCCCGTTTTTGGAAAAGAAATCTTTGAAGATCAAACCCATCAATGGAAACAAAACACTTAAGAAATTAGTAATTCATGTCACACTGAGCTTGTCGAAGTGAAATTGAAATTTAGATTATTTAATATGGTAGATATCACGCATAAAACAAATACATTAAGAATTGCCAAAGCGCAAGCAATAGTAAAGGTTAGTAAATCTGAAACTATTGAAGCTATAAAAAAAGGGACGGTTCCAAAAGGAGATGTATTTACAATGAGTAAAGCTGCTGGATTGCTTGGAGTAAAGAAAACACCCGATTTATTACCTGATTGCCACCCCTTACCTATAGAATACACGGGGATTGATTATACTATTGAAGGGTTAGAAATTACTATTTTAGTAACTATAAAAACCATCTATAAAACCGGTGTAGAGGTAGAAGCAATGCACGGAGCAAGTGTAGTTGCTCTAAATATGTATGATATGCTAAAACCTATTGATAAGGGTGTAGAGATCCATCATATTAAGTTATTAGAGAAAAAAGGGGGTAAATCAGATTATAAGGATAAATTTAGAAGAGACTTGCAAGCTGCAGTTATTGTATGTTCTGATACTATTTCTGAAGGGAAAAAAGAAGACAAAGCGGGTAAAGCGATCATAGCAAAATTAGAAACTTGCGAAGTAGGAATCCTTGATTATACTATCATCCCAGATGAAACTGAAGTCATACAAGAAAAAGCAAAACAGTATCAAGAACAAGGTGCCGACCTTATCATATATACTGGGGGTACAGGGTTATCTAAGCGTGATGTGACCCCAGATGCCTTGAAACTATTATTGGATAGAACAATTCCTGGTATCGAAGAAGCTATTCGTAAATATGGTCAGGATCGTATGCCATATGCTATGCTTTCAAGAAGCATTGCAGGCACCATTAAAAATACACTGGTATTAGCACTTCCTGGATCTACTAATGGTGCAAAAGAATCTATGGAAGCTATCTTCCCAGAGGTGTTGCATGTGTTTAGAATTTTAAAAGGAGCAAGGCATGACTAAATCTAACATACTTACAGATACATTTGGTAGAAAACACAACTATCTTCGTATCTCCCTTACCGAACGATGTAACCTGCGTTGTACGTATTGTATGCCAGCAGATGGTATTCAATTATCTCCAAAGGATCATATCATGACCTATGAAGAAATTTTTACCATTGCCAAGCAATTTGTTGACCATGGTGTTACAAAAATACGCTTAACAGGTGGAGAACCTTTGGTACGTAAAGATGCTGCTCAAATTATAGAAAAACTTTCCTCATTACCAGTACAGCTAACATTAACTACAAATGGCGTTATCGTAGATAAATTTATAGAGCTTTTTAAAAAGTGTGGTATCAAAACACTTAATGTAAGCTTGGATTCTTTAGATAGTCAAAAAAATAAAGAAATTACCCGTAGACAGTATTTCAAAAAAGTATATAATAATATTATTTTACTCGTTAATCAAGGCTTTAATGTGAAAGTAAATTGTGTTTTGATGAAAGGTTTTAACGATAATGAAATTATTGACTTTATCAATTTAAGCAAAGATTTACCTCTTCATGTTCGTTTTATAGAGTTTATGCCCTTTGATGGAAATCAGTGGAAAATGGATAAACTCGTTTCTTTAAAAGAAATTCTTTCTGAGGTACATTCAAATTTCAAGAAAGAAGACATTATAAAACTTGAAGATGCTCCCAATGATACTACCAAAAGCTATCAAATAAAGAATTATCAAGGTACTTTTGCTATTATTAGTTCTGTAACCAATCCTTTTTGTGATGGATGCAACAGAGTACGTCTTACTGCTAATGGGCAAATAAAAAACTGCCTGTTTTCTTCATCAGAATCAGATCTGTTAACTCCACTTAGAAAAGGGAAATCTATTGCTCCTATTATTGAAAAAGCTGTTAAGGCTAAGTTTAAAATACGAAGTGGTATGGATACTCTTGATAAATTTAAACGAATAGACGGACATAATAACCGAAGTATGATTACAATTGGTGGATAACTGAAGGAACTCCTTTCTACTTCACCATACTGACAGAGTTTATATTTCCTTTACCGTCGTACTCTTTAACAGGATTACTAGGATCTAATATCCATTCACCATCTACAATAAACTTATAATGATGCTTTCCTCCAGAAAGCATTAGCGTATTCGCCCAACCCGTTTTGGTTCGTGTCATTTGGCATTCACTTTCTGACCAATTATTAAATGACCCGGCCAGAATAACCTTTTTGGCCTCTAAAAAGCCATCTAGTATAAAGTTTATTCGTCCTTTTACATCAATTATAGAGTTAAAACCATTAAACTCATTGAGTGTCTTTCTTAGGTTGGTAGGATCTTCTATCCAATTACCATCTACAATGAACTTATATTGATATACTCCTGGTCTAATTTTTAATGTTAATGCCCAACCGTTTTTAGTCTTGGTCATACTAAACAGCTGTTCATTCCATTTATTAAAACTACCGCTTAAGATTACCTTTTGTGCATCATCATAACCATTAAGTGTAAATGTTACATTTCCATTTTTATCTGGATAAGCCATGTACATCTTTAGATTATATGATTGCAATGCATGACCATTTTCAAATGCTCTTACTGCATTTTTATCCCTTCGGGAAGGTTCTGCCCAATATTGATTATTAATAACAAATTTAAATTCCCATGAAAACTCATCGGTAAAATCACTTAATTTCTTTCTAAGTTCGTATATATTCTCATCTATCTTTATCATGCCCCATTTGTCCTTTGCCCAATTATTAAATTCCCCAGAGACAACAACATTTTTTATATCTAGATCCTCAACATCAACTCTTTTACTGGCTATGGTAGCTTCTTCATAATCTCTTTTATCAAAAACAAAAACCAACATATCCCCTTCTATCTTATATCCTTTAAAAGGTTGGGTTTGCGCAGAGGAATAGCAACTCACGAAAGCGAGAATTAAAAAGATTATATTTTGTGTTATTTTGTTTCTCAATGTCTTAGTATAGGATACTTTACAAAGTAAAGCTTTTCCTTTTGATAATTAATAATTGTTCTTTTCTGTTGAAAAAATTCAAAACCTAAAACACCATCCAGCTTAGTCCCAAAGGCTTCATTCACTTTATTCAAGTTAGTAAGAATTGTGTTCATAGGACCAAAGTAAATAGTTTTATTTAATCTTACACGAAACAATTTTCCTGCCATAACCTCGATGGTATTATTACTGGCTCCTGTTAAAATCAACCTTTTCTTCGGGTAAAAATATTTAAGCGCTTTTTTTCCTATTTTTTTCCTTATCTGATTAAACTCTGCAGCACTATCCAATCCAAAAGTTACCTCCTTATCACCAATAAATCCATTAAGGACAATAGTGTGTCTTACCAATCTAAAATTAATACTATCGCCTATCTTTTCTGCATATACGTTTTTGTCTAACTTATTTCCATAATTATCTACTTTGGTTAAAGTAATTTGATTAAGATGCATATCAATAAATACTTCATAATCTTTTAAAATACTATACCCAATTATTCCTAACAAACGTATTTTTTTGGACTTCTCAATATGAGATAAATCAATAATATCAGAAGTTTTGTTCTTTAGATTAAAATTTTGAAGAATAAACTCTTTTACCTGCTGCTCAAAAGCGTCATCCACTACTTCAATAACACCAGCTGTATATTTTTTTCTAGAAAGGTGTTGATACTTCATTGGAAAATGAACTTCGTTTAATATCATAGTTTCTGATCCGGTATCAATAATAAAGTTCCCTTTTTTATCAAGAAGTTCTGCTTCTACCACGATTAAACGATCCACAACTTTAAACGGAATTCGTGCTGTATATTCGTTTAGGATTTCGGCTTTGGAAAAAATTACCGGATCTTCATTAGAGAAAAAAGAAGGAATATTGCCCTTTGCCAGAATGCTTATACTACAAGCAAAATAAAAAGCAATATTCAAAAGAATCTTTCTCATATTAAATAAGACCTTTCCCTGTTCGCATCGTTACACTTTTATTGCGCTTTATGGTTAGTTTTAGTATAAAATTAAGAAAACCCATCTTCATGTCTATTATGACGAATATCATAGTTCTTTTAAAGCTCCTCTGTTAATTTTAGAATATAAAAAATCATCAAAATGAAAAATATCCTGCTCCCAACCGATTTTTCTGATAATGCCCTAAATGCCATACATTATGCTATGAAGTTTTTTAAAAACGAACTTTGTACTTTTCATCTTCTTAATGTACAAAAGGCTTCTAATTACACCACAGATGATCTTATGGCCGCTCCTGCAAATACAACAATTCACCAATCAGTGATTAGTGAAGCAAAAAAGAAGCTTAATATCATTATTGAAAAGTTAAAATTAGCATATCCGGATCAGAACTACACCTATCATGCCATCACAGATTATGATGTCTTTACTGATGCTATTAGACAAGCCATTAAGTCCAAAAACATAGATTTAATTGTCATGGGAACAAACGGTGCTACAGGTGCCTCTGAAGTTGTATTTGGAAGTAATACGCTTAATGTAATTCGAAAAATCGATTGCCCAGTACTAGCAATCCCGCAGGGGTATATTTTTAACAGTCCAAAAATAGTATTGTTTGCAATTGATTACAGAGACCACTTCATCATAGAAGGCATAGATCCTCTAATAGATGCTATAACCAAACACAAATCTTCGTTGCGTATACTTAAAATTAAAGAAGATGATACAGTTACAGTAGCCGAATTTGATGACAAAAAACACATGAAAGAATTCTTTAAAGATATCAATCATACCTTTCATACTATAATTAATGTTCCTACTGCTATAGCAATTAATAGTTTTGTACAAATTATGAATGTAGACATGACAGCTATGTTTATCAAAAGAGAGACTTTTATGGAACGTTTTTTTAAGGGGTCCGAGACTTCAAAAATTAGTTATGGAACTAGAGTTCCTATATTGATTATGCATAGTTAATGTGATTCAAAATCTTAGTTCCTCATGATATTTACTTTTTTTCTTATCGTATATATCCTGATCGGGATTTTTATTGTCATCAGACTACTTTTAAACGGAATGCGTCCGACCAAAACCTTAGCATGGCTCTTGGTGATTTTTACTATTCCGGTAGGTGGGATGTTTTTATACTTGATGTTGGGTAGAAACAGAAGAAAAAATAAACTGTTTCGATTAAAAAAAACGGCTAAAACTTCAACTTATTTAGAAAAAGCACGAGAACATCATTCGCCAATTACCATTCACGAGTATAAAGAACATCAAAAATTGATTTCATTAATTACTCAAAACTCATATTTTGCTCCATGCTCTGGCAACAGTCTTAAACTTCTTAAAAATGGTGAAGCAACATTTCAAGCCATTTTTGAAGCTTTGAAAAATGCTAAGTATTCTATTCATCTAGAATATTATATTTTTGAAGAAGGAGAATTAACCACAAACCTCTTCGAACTCTTTCGCAATAAGATCCAACAAGGAGTTAAAATTCGTATCATATATGATGGTATTGGCAGTTTATCCCTTGGCAAAAAATACATTAGAAAACTTCAAAATATTGGAGTTGAAATTCACCGGTTTCTTCCTATACGTTTTGGTAAATTCTTGACTTCGATAAACTATCGTAATCATCGAAAAATTATTGTGATTGACAATGAAATTGCATTTACAGGAGGTATAAATGTATCTGACAAATACGTGAAAGGAGATGCAGATTTGGGTATTTGGCATGACATGCATTTACAGCTAACAGGCCCCATAGTACATAGTTTGCAAGCTGTTTTTGTTCTGGACTGGTATTTTATAACCAATAACGATGAAATTCTGGATCCTACATACTTTTCTATTTTAAAAAAAACCGGGGCATCTACCTCACAAATAGTTCATAGTGGGCCTGACGCTGATTTTTCTGCTGCCCAGCAATTATTTTTTTCTATGATCAATGAAGCAAAGGACTATGTATATATAACTAATCCATATATTATTCCTGGCGAAAGTATATTAGACGCACTTAAAGTAGCCGCTTTAAGCGGAGTTGATGTGAGACTTATGTTGTCTGAAAACTCTGATGGTAAAATTGTACGATGGTGTGTGCGTTCCTATTTTGAACGTCTACTGCAAGCCGAAGTAAAAATTTACTTATTCCCAGAGGGGTTTTTGCATAGCAAAACCATTGTTTCAGACGACACTGTTTCATCTGTTGGAACGGCTAATCTAGATATTAGGAGCTTTGAACAGAACTATGAAGTGAATGCAGTGATATATGATGACCTATTTGCAATAACACTAAAAAACGATTTTTTAAATGATTGTGATAAAAGTATTCAATTAAACTATAATACTTTTGTAAAAAGGCCATGGACGGATAAACTAAAAGAAGGTGTCGCTAAAATCTTTAGTCCGATTTTATAATATTTTTAGTAGATGGAAAAACCAAAAAATATAGGGTTAGTCTTATCAGGAGGCGGTTTTAAAGGTGTCGCGCACATTGGGGCGATCCAAGCTTTTGAAGAAGCAGGCATACAACCAAAATATGTTGCGGGAACAAGTGCCGGAGCCATAGTAGGTGCCCTGTATGCAGGTGGCTACACTCCTGATGAAATTAAGATTTTCTTCAAAGAAACTTCCCTATTCAAGTTTAATCGATTTACACGGAAAAAAGCCGGTTTTTTAGATTCTGAAAAATTTCATGAGGATTTGATTCCTTTTTTTCCAGATAATTCATTTGAAGCATTGCAGAAAAAACTTTTTGTAACTGCAACTAATCTTGTAGAGGGAACGACAAAGATATTCAGCAAAGGAGAGTTAATAAAGCCTTTGTTAGCGTCTGCAGCATTTCCTGGAGTATTTACACCAATATTGATTAATGAAGAATTGTACGCAGACGGTGGCATTTTGGATAATTTTCCTGTAGAAGCTTTACCAAAAAAATGCGATCTGATTATTGGAATTGATGTTACCCCCATCAAAAAACCTAAAATTACAGATTTTAAACATTCATATAATGTAATGCAACGAGCCTATTATCTTAGAGCAGTACCAAACTCGACAGCTAAATTTGCCCACTGTGATATCATTGTTCAACCCAAAAAGCTTATTAATCATGGCATCTTTAGTAGTAGTGGTCTTGATAAGGTATATGAATTAGGATACCAGGAAGCCAAGAATCAAATCGCAAAATTTCTAAAAAAACAAGAAAATGATTCAGGAAATAAAAAATAACTATAAGAATCTTTTTGAGGATGAGCTCTTAGAAGAAATTAATCAAGTAGGAACTTTTAAGCAAGTTCCCGAAGGCTTTGAACTAATCAAACCAGGAAGTTATATAAAATCAATGCTTTTAATCATTAGTGGCGCCATAAAAATACTACGTGAAGATAACGATGGTGATGAGTTACTTTTATATTTTTTAGAGAGAGGCGATACCTGTGCCATGACATTATCTTGTTGTCTAGGTCATCATAAAAGTGAGATCAAAGCAATCGCAGAAACCGATGCCAAGCTCATCATGGTGCCCATTGAAAAAATGGAAGAATGGACCACAAAATATAAATCCTGGAGAAATTTTGTGTTCGATAGTTATCACAAACGATTAATTGAAGCCATAGAAACCATTGATAGTATTGCGTTTCTTAAAATGGATGATCGACTGCTCAAATATCTGAAAGATAAAACCAAGGTCAATCAGGATAATATTATCAATAATACACACCAGGAAATAGCATATGATCTTCACACTTCTAGAGTTGTAATCTCCAGGTTATTGAAAAAGCTAGAACAAGAGGGAAACGTTAAACTAAATAGAAACAATATTGAGGTCATACATATTTAGTGCTGTGTAACAAATGTTACTGCATCCCCTTTTCCCTAAAGTTATTTTTGGAAAAAAGTAAGTAATGGAAATAACAGAAATTCTAGGATACTCGGGAGCACTATTTATAGGGGTTGTATTGGGTTTAATTGGCGGTGGTGGTTCAATACTTACAGTTCCCGTATTTGTTTATCTTATGCATATCAATCCTATTACTGCAACGGCATATTCATTATTTGTGGTAGGGGTTTCTACACTTATAGGAACGATTAACAACTTAAGAAAAGGGTTGGTAGATCTGCGTACTGCATTCGTTTTTGCGATACCTGCATTTATTGCTGTGTATGCAACCAGAAAATACCTTGTTCCTGCCATTCCAGATACCCTTTTTAGTATTCAGGAATTCATGATTACCAAGAATATTGGGATTATGATCTTTTTTGCAATCATAATGCTCCTGACATCAATTTCAATGATAAAAAATAATAAAAAAGATGTTGAACCTGAAACTAAAGTCGTTTACAATTATCCTTTGATCTTACTAGAAGGTTTTGTTGTTGGTGTTTTAACAGGAATCGTTGGTGCTGGTGGTGGGTTTTTGATCATTCCTGCTTTGGTATTAATGGCAAAACTGCCTATGAAAAAAGCAGTAGCTACTTCGCTACTAATTATCGCCATTAAATCTCTAATTGGATTTATTGGTGATTTAGAAAATTTGGATATTGAATGGAACTTCTTATTAATATTTAGTGTCATTTCTGTGATTGGAATTTTTATAGGAATGTATTTATCAAACTATATCGAAGGTAAAAAACTAGAAAAAGGGTTTGGGTGGTTCGTTTTAGCAATGGGTATTTATATAATAATAAAAGAACTAACCTAAGATTAAAGCTTTGTAACAATTGTTACTGTATTGAAATAATAATTGCCGTATTTTTGACGAATAATTAATATATGGGTAGCATTTCTTACTAAAATTAAAAAATGCGTAAAGAATAGAACAAATGAAAATAGAACAAATATATACAGGATGTCTGGCACAAGGTGCATATTATATAGAAAGTAATGGCGAAGTTGCAATTATTGATCCTTTAAGAGAAGTAAAACCTTATATAGAAAAAGCCGAAGATGATCATGCTAAGATCAAATACATTTTTGAAACACATTTTCATGCTGATTTTGTAAGTGGTCATATCACTTTAGCAAAAGAAACTGGGGCAGATATCATTTTTGGTCCACAAGCAAATCCTTCTTTTGAAGCTGTTATAGCAACCGATGGTCAAGAATTTAAATTAGGAGACATAACCATCATTGCCTTACACACCCCTGGTCATACTATGGAAAGTACAACGTATCTTCTTAGAGATAAAGATGGAAAAGATCATGCAATCTTTAGTGGTGATACTTTATTCTTAGGAGATGTTGGACGTCCCGATCTTGCACAGAAGGCAGCGCATATGACGCAAGAACAACTAGCTGAGACACTGTATGACAGTCTTCGTAATAAAATTATGCCTCTTGCCGATGAAGTGATTGTATATCCTGCACATGGAGCAGGCTCTGCTTGTGGTAAAAACATGATGAAGGAAACCGTAGACACCTTGGGTAACCAAAAGAAAATGAATTATGCCCTTCGTGCAGATATGACCAAAGAAGAGTTTGTAAAAGAAGTTACTGATGGGTTATTACCTCCACCTTTATATTTTCCTCTTAATGTGAAAATGAATAAAGAAGGGTATGCTGATATTGATGAAATTCTTGAACGTGGTACAAAATCATTATCGCCGGAAGATTTTGAAGCAATAGCAAATGAAACAGGTGCCGTTGTATTAGATGTAAGGCACCAGAATGAATTTGTAAAAGGACATGTCCCAAGATCTATATTTATTGGAATCGGTGGAGACTTTGCGCCTTGGGTAGGAGCGCTGATTGCAGATGTACAACAACCAATTCTATTAGTAGCACCAGAAGAACGTATTGAAGAAACTATTACTAGATTATCGCGAGTAGGTTTTGATAATACATTAGGATATTTAGAAGGCGGATTCGAAGCTTGGAAAAGTGCCAGTAAGGACTATGATACTATAACATCTATACCAGCCTTAGAGTTTAAAAACACTCTAGAAAAAGAAGAGGTTCCTGTTTTTGATGTACGTAAAGAAAGTGAATTTACGGCCGAACATCTTGACAAAGCGACCAATTCCCCGCTAAGCTTTATTAATGACTATCTATCAGATTTTCCTGAAGATGAAACCTTTTATGTGCATTGCGCAGGAGGGTATCGATCTGTAATTGCCGCATCTATTTTAAAGAATCGTGGTATTCACAACCTAATTGATATTGCTGGTGGTTTTAAAGATATTAAAGATGTTGGGATAGAAACTACCGATTATGTCTGCCCCACAAGTTTGAAATAAAAGTATTACTATGTAACATAAGTTACTGAATACCTTTTTTAAATTCAATTACTTTACCCCAAAATATAATACATATGAATTGGATTTATGATCCCTGGCCCTGGTATATCTCAGGTCCATTGATATCGCTAGTGATGTTTTTACTGTTAATGGTTGGAAAAAGGTTTGGTATGTCATCTAACCTAAGAACAATGTGTACGATTTGTGGTGCAGGAAAAACATCAGACTTCTTCAGGTTTGATTGGAAAGCCCAACGTTGGAACCTCATTGTGGTCCTTGGGGCAATCATTGGGGGATTTATTGCAACTAACTTTTTATCGACAGATATCTCGGTAGATTTAAACCCAACTGTAATTGCCGATCTACAATCCAAGGGCTTTGAAAGCGCAGGAAATGCATACATGCCAGAAATGCTGTTTTCTAATGATGTATTTACTAATCCTAAAAATTTATTTCTACTAATAATTGGAGGTTTACTAGTAGGTTTTGGAGCAAGATATGCCGGTGGCTGTACCTCTGGACATGCAATATCTGGATTAAGTGACCTACAATTACCTTCACTTATTGCAGTGATTGGCTTTTTTATAGGTGGTCTTGTTATGATTCATTTTATTTTTCCTTTAATTTTTTAAACATATGCGCTCAATTATATATTTACTCATTGGTATTTTCTTCGGAATCGTTTTATTCAAATCCGAAGCTGCCTCATGGTTCAGGATTTATGAAATGTTTCAGTTTGCATCTTTTCATATGTATGGAATTATTGGTTCTGCTGTTGGGTTAGGGATTATTGTAATTCAACTTATCAAGAGGTATAAAATGAAATCCTTTAATGGTGAACATATTACCATAATACCAAAGGATAGAAGTTTTAGCCGATATATGATTGGTGGAATCCTATTTGGATTAGGCTGGGCACTTGCAGGTGCTTGCCCAGGTCCTATGTTTGTTTTATTAGGATCAGGATATACCTCGATTATCATTGTAATTTTAGCCGCTATTCTAGGGACTTTTTTATATGGATTTGTAAAAGATAAATTACCGCACTAATTCTTTCTGTGTTAGCTCATTTTCACCTATTTCTTGTTGTTCCCAACAGTTTATATTATAAAATGTGGTTTCAGCAATATTAGTGAGCGCTTCTTTGGTTGCAAAAGCTTGGTGCGGAGTAAGTAACACATTAGGATGATTTATTAATCTCTGCAATAAGTTGTCTTGGAGTTTATTTTTAGAATAATTATAGAAAAAGATTCCGTTCTCGTGCTCATATACATCTGTACC
The DNA here is from genome assembly GCA_947496355.1 of uncultured Aquimarina sp. Classification (GTDB taxonomy): domain Bacteria; phylum Bacteroidota; class Bacteroidia; order Flavobacteriales; family Flavobacteriaceae; genus Aquimarina. The sequence continues at coordinate 142,094 of CANMCO010000011.1, read as the reverse complement.
ATATCCTGTAATTCTTTTCAATTCTATTGCTTGCATTATATCTTTTGTATTTACAACGGCTCCCCTAGCTACATTGATGAGTAATACGTCTCTTTTCATATGCTGAATAACGTCTTTATTAATCATATGATGTGTTTGGGTATTGAGAGGTATACTTAAAAAGATAATATCAGACCTTTTACATAAATTTTCCAGATCTGTATAAGAAGCATCATAATCTTCAGTTAGTTTGTGGTCTTCATAGATATCATTAACTATTATCTTACAACCAAACCCTTGCATTATTCTAGCGATTACCTTCCCTATTCTACCAGCTCCAATAATACCTACTGTTTTTTTATTGAGATCAAAGCCTACTAGATTACTCAAGGAGAAATTGTAACTAGTTACCTGTTGATTAGACAAAATTAGTTTACGATTTAACGCTAATAATAATGTTACTGCATGTTCTGCAATAGCATGAGGAGAATACCCTGCTGCATTAGCCACTTTAATCCCTATTTTTTTTGCTTTAACGAGATTCACATTATCGTATCCCGTAGAACGAAGTGTAATATAATTAATCCCAAAGTCTTTAAGCCTTTCTAAAACACTAGAGGATCCATCATCTGCACTAGAAATAGAAATTACATCAAAACCTAATGCCTGCGCAGCCGTTTTTGCGGTAAGCCGCTCTGGTATATATTTGATTTGATGTACTTCCTTATTTGCTATCTCTAAAAAAGGAATCTCAAAATCTTTTGCACTATATATCAAGATCTTCATCTGTAAATTCTTCAATGATTAATAATTGTTGCCCTTTTAGTGCCCATATGACCACATTCACATAGTCATTTACTGCTTTCTTAGTATTCTCTGGCTCTGTGATGTCTATAGATCCTTTCCAAATTAATTCTCTTTCTTTATCAGGACAGATGCAGTACAGTGATGATTCTGCATGAAAAATTTGATATTCTTCATAATAATCTTCATCATGATATATCTCTTGATTTTCGTAATAATCTTCTTTAAAACTCCTAAATGTTTTATCTAGATTTCTATACGCCTTTACAACAGTTACTCTATCTTCTACTCCTAATACTTTAGATAATAGTATTGCATCAAATCCTTTTTCTAAAAGTTGGGATTCTAATGCCATTAGCTCATCTTCAGTTCTTGGTGAGGTTGTAAAAGACTGCTCAAAAAAATCTGCACTTTTTACAGCTTGGACACCATTTTTTTTCAGTTCGGAAACTAACTTCTTTTCAAATATTTTACGATTATTCGCATCAGGTGTAATACCGATAACCAGAACTTTTTGAGCTTCAAATGTATCAATATCAGGATTTTTCCAATTCTCTACCAATTCGCTAGACGAGCATCCACTTAATACAACAATTGTGATTATTAATAAATAGATAAATTGCTTATTCATGTTTTCTAGGTTTATTTTATGATTTCATCTAATCTTTCTACCAAAACATTAGTGTATTGCATGGTCTTTTCTATAATGGATTCTCCTGAGATGACAGCAACATCTTCTAAAACTATATTACTACTTCCTACCGTAGAAAGAACGATAAGTTTGTGCAATTGATCTGGATGGTCTTTTATAAAATTCTTCACATTACGAGGGGGGCTACCATACTCCCAAGAATTAATAATTACCAGTGCATCCCACTTGTCTATATTTACGGTAAACAATGTATATACATCTATTACTTTAAAATAAATCGTATCCTTTTTATAGTGCCTAAGTACGTTCTGAACCAATGAATCTTTGAATCTGCTTCCTTGAGATGCGATTAAAACCTTGGTTTCTAAATTGGGGTGATTAACTTCAAAAGGGATTACAGTATCCATAGAATAATTATACTCGTACCACACCAAAAATCCTGCAAAAAACACTAAAACAGATACTAGTATTATGATAAGAATACGTTTCATCAAAATTGGTTAATTCAACAAACGTTTCTGTTTACTTTGCTTCATTATGGTTTTGATCAACTCAAAGATTTCCCTTTTAATATCCTTGTAGTTATTGAGATAATCACTTACTTCTATAAGTAGTAACCTATGATCTTCTTTATATTGTTTTTCCTCGGCAGGTTGATCTTCTCCATCTACTAAAATGGTAAGTGCGTTACAGTGATTAATTATTCTTTTAAGTAAGGGATCAATATTTTTTCTCTTATTATCTAAATCATTAACCACTTTTTTACTGCTATCAAAAATCTTCTTGGAGATAAGCTGTAGTGTATAATTCTCTATAAGTTCATCCAGAAAATGTTGTTCATCTTTTATAAACTTAAGCTCTGATAACCAATTTAAGGAAGCCTCATGTAATTCTTCTGGGCTTCGCCACTCTATATATTTTACATTTGGTTTTTGTGTTTTCATAACTTTCATTTTTAATAAGAAAAGGCAGAAAATATACCCCCATATTTATTTTCTGCCTTCGTTCTGGTTTAAGCTATATCAATCACTCTTTTTGGTGGTTCTTTGGCTTCTTCTCTTTTAAGGAGATTGAGTGTAAGAATTCCATCTTTATAAGTAGCTTTAACCTTTTCGTTTTGATCCACGCTTCCTGGTAGTTGTAGCTTTCGATCAAACTCACTATAGCTAAACTCTCTACGTGCATAATTTTCATCTTCTTCTACTTCTTCCTTGCTGTTCTTAGCACAAATATGTAGAATATCATCCTCTATGGTTACTTCAATATCCTTTTTTGAGAAACCAGGAACGGCAAGTTCAATTTCAAAATCATTTTTATGTTCTTTGATATTCATTGCCGGAAGATTTCTATCTCTCACAAAAAAATCATCTGCAAAAAAATCATCTGTATCCAACCAATTGGACACACGATCATTAATCCAGGGAAATCTGTTCTTATTAAATTTAATTAGTGACATAATGGTAAGGTTTTTATTAGAGTTATTATTTACTATTTATCATAAAATTAGGCGTCCAGAAGGTCACTTAAAATGACAATTATCAGTTTGCTGATATTTTAACTTTGTCTTTTATTCTTCTTTAGAATCCCACCCGTATAGTTAAAAATTTCAGATTTCATCATCCTAAAATTTTTATAGAAGTCATTAAAAGTTATTTTCATCAATTCGTGTTCTTGATAATACGAATGATCTTCAGAAATAGGGTCACATTCTAACATTCCTCCTAATTCATTTTCATGCTTTCTTATACTTTCATTAATACTTGACATTTGCTCTTCTACTTGTATAATCTTTTCTTTCAGTTCTTGTAATCGTTCAAAAAGATTAGGAGTTGTAGGTTCGAACACATAAGAGTTTAATAATTGATTGATAAAGTATATTTCTCCTTCAATGAACTGAAGGCTAGATTTCCACTCGAGCGTATCAAGATGAATCTCTTTAAGCTCTTTCTTTGATAAAGGTCTCTCTGCAGTTTTCATTTTTATTGGTTTTAAGGCTGAATAGAAATTTAAATAAACCAAGGGGGCTAAAAAATGATAATTATCAGGTTTAACAGGTTTTAAGAAAGAAGTTCTTAAGTTATTTTTGGGTAATACAAATTGTGCAAGAGCAAAAAATCAAACTAAAACTTCTATAGTTTCATAAAGCTTTGGAATATGAACTTTCCAGCTATAAGTATCTTGAATTTTTACTCGTAATGCGTCAGAAGCTGTTGGTTCACCATGAACCAAAAATACTTTTTCGGGAATGTTTTTAATCTTATTCATCCAATCCAATAGTTCTTGCTGATCAGCATGTGCAGACAAACTTTCTATTTGATGAATTTTTGCATTTACGGGATAGTATTTTCCAAATAATTTAACCTCATGCGCTCCCTCTTGTAACAATCGTCCTCGTGTTCCTTCTGCTTGAAAACCTACCAATAATATGGTCGTTGTTTCATAATCAATAAGTTGTTTTAGATATGTAAGGACTCTTCCGCCTGTAACCATACCGCTACCCGCTATTACTATTTTAGGATGAGGATTATCGATTACTTCCCAGGTCTCCCTGTATGAAGTCACAATATTAATATGATTACAAACAGCATGATATTCATTCATAGGCAGCTTATGCCATTCTGGAAAATGTTCAAAAACTGACAAAACATTATTACCCATAGGACTATCCACATAGATTGGAATATTAGGAATACGGTTTTTTTGATAAAGTTTCCATAATAAATACATAAGTGCTTGTAATCTTTCTACAGCAAAAGAGGGAATAATCAGAGTACCTTTTTTATGGAGTGTATCTTTAATTATATCAATTAATCTTTCTTCTATATCTTCATCAGGGTGCAGTTTATTGCCATAGGTACTTTCAACGAAAAGGAAATCCGCCCATTTTGGTTTTTCTGGAGGACTAAGAAGTAAATCATCATTTCTACCTACATCTCCAGAAAACACGAAAACTTTATCATAGAGGCTTAATTCTATAAATGTAGATCCTATGATATGCCCATTATATCTAAATCTATATTGGATGTTCTGAGATAGTGAAATCCAAGTATCCTTTTCCTGGTTTTTAAAATGACGTATCGTCTTTTCTACATCTTTTTCGGTATAAAAAGGTAAAGCAGGATCATGTTTTGAGTATCCTTCTCTATTTGCTCTTTCTGCCTCTTCTTCATGTATCTTTGCGCTATCTTTTAGGATGATTTCGGTTATTGCAAGGGTTGGCCCTGTTCCTATAACATCACCCGTAAACCCTTGTTTAACTAATCTAGGCAAATAACCTGTATGATCCAAATGACTATGTGTGAGTAATACCACATCAATTGTGGAAACATCTATAGGTAAATCATTCCAGTTTAATTGACGTAGCTCTTTGACTCCCTGAAACATTCCACAATCAATAAGTAGGTTTTTCTGGGGTGTCTCTATAAAAAACTTGGATCCGGTAACGGTACCCGATGCACCTAGAAAATGAATTTTAATCGCTGGCATAGGAGATTATTTTAGACATCACACAACATTTTGATCTCATTTAGAATCTTTTGCTTTCGTTGCTCAGAAACCCCTAGATGGTCGAGATAAAATACATCATCTATTAGTTGCTTGCACAATACAACATCCCGGCTTAATAAAAATTGTTTTTCGCGGTTGGTCAATAAGGTAGACACCGTAATTGGATATAATCCTAAACGATCAATCCTGTCTTTAAGCCCATCGCCCATTGGGTGATCCCAGCTTAGTAAATACAAACCTACACACTCCCCATAAAGAATTGCATCTTTAGTAAAACGCGTATTGGTAACTACCCAGCCTTTATCAGGGATCATGTTTACATTGTTTTGATCTTGATTAAGGTCAATTATATCTTGATACCTGGAATGAATATATAAGGGGATTTTTACATTACAATTACGATCTTGCTCACTATGAAATTTACATTCTACCACCAGATATTGACTATTTTTTCTTGCTACAACATCTACCTCATGCGAGACACATTTTCCTTGAATGATTTGCCCAACTCGCACTGTGTATCCTGAATATTGAAATATTGCGGCAACAAAGCGTTCAAATGGAAAACCAGTTGGTCCCAACTCATAAATTGATTTTTTAAGTTTATATTTTGAAGCGAAAACCGATTTTTTCTTTTTTAATATAGCAAAGGCTCGATTGTAAATCTCTTTGGTAGAAATCCCTTGATACAATTCATCACGAACTATATTCAAAATTTGTTCAATTATGATATCATCTGCACCACTTCGTTTTAAAGAATTACGAAGTTTATGGAGTGAGAACTTAGCCTTTTCTCCAGAAGATTTTATGACATTAAAATTCTGGTTTTGCATAAGATAAGATTTAGAATGAAACAGCTCTGTCTCTTTTAGACAGAGCTGTTTACGCAACTTAACTAGAAATATTCAAAATACCTTAAATCATATATTTAAACGATACTTTGCTTATACTTTTTGAAATATTCTCTTACCAAAGCTTTTGTTTGGTTTTCTGTCATGCTATCTGCTTTAAAAACACCAGTAACTTTATCACCAACATCTTTATGGTTCTCTTTTAGCTCCTTATTGAATTTTTCTCCTGTCTCTGCAGGCCCAAAAATAGCTACTTTATCTGCATTCTTTATATATGAAACGATTTCTTTGAAATAAGCTTTGAATTGGTGTTTTTCGCGCTCCAAATATTTACTGTCCTGTACTACATCTTGAGGCCCTCCTTTAAATCGAGTACCTGACCCCCCATGAATACGAAAGTTTTCAATCTCTGACAAAATAGTAGTCATTTCCTCATCATTATCATGTACCGTTATGATATGAGCCTTTTCTTTATCCATCCAGATTCCTATGTTTTTCATAATGCTCTAATTTTAATCTCTTAAATCATGTAATGCCAATACAGGTACTTTGGAGTATTTACCTAAACTCTTTACCATTGGTCGTGAGAATATACTTCCAAAAAAACTATGCTTCCTGTTAAAAAAAGTTATCATATCACTATCTCTACTCTCTACAAAACATCGCACAGCAGATTGTACATCAACATTATATAACGTATGGAAAGTATAGGTAAGATCTTCAAAATATTCTTCGATTAACTTTTTATTATTTTCCTGTTCTTCATTTAATGGCTCACCATCAGATACATACAAAACTCGTATCGCAACATCACCTTTTTTCGCTACTTGTATGATGTCTTGAAATTCACGTCGTTTAAAATTCATTTTATAATCTGTAGGAAAAACGATCTCTTTAAGATCTTTGTAATTAGCACTTTCTGGTATTGCCATAACAGGGCAATTTCTTATTTTTTCCATAACCAATACGGTGTTACTCCCATAGATTACGCTTGCCGCATTTGTATCTCCTTTGGTTCCCATTATGATCAAATCGATGTCTTTTTTCTTCACAATATCTCTAATTCCTTCAATCAAACTATTGAATTGAGAAACCATGAAAAATTCATGGTCAGGATATTCGTCCCTAAAAGTTAACCTCTCCATGATTTTACCTAATCCTTTTTCTGATTTGTCCTTGGCTTCTTCATAGATTCTTTCTCCTGGTTCTGGAATCATCATACTATCTAAGGCATAACCCGAGGCATTAAAAGTGTTAAGCACATAAAACTCACACGCTTCTTTTTTATATAGCTCTATTGCATATTGTATTGCATTCCACGCATTTCTTGAAAAATCGGTAGGCAATAAGATTTTCTTTTTCATATGTCAGGTTTTAAAATTTATTTACCATAAAAATACAAGTATGTTCAGATCAGAACTATGATAATTATCAGCTTGCTGTAGGGATTACCAAAAATGGTATGGTTACACTAAAGCCTATTTTTTTTACAACAGACTTATGGGTAATGCTTTCTATTAAACTGTATCTATAGCGTAACATGGATAACATATTTATACTCATTTTATCTATAAATGTATTGATGACCTCAGACTTTTGATCAAACTGCGATATCCAATGTATACTATATTTAAAACCCGTAAGATGTTCCTTAAGTTTTTTGAAATTATGTTCTTGTACCCCGTCTAGTTTTTCATCTTCATGGATATGCAAAATTCTAATCGTCGATCCAAATAAAGATGCTATTTCAAAAAGCGGAGCTAACTCTTCCTTACTATAAAACCGTCTGAAATCAGTAGCAAAAGCAATCTCCACAGGTCTTTCAAAGTCAAACTCATCGGGAACCGAGAGTACTGGGCAATTTTGTATTTTCTGAATTACTTTTACAGTATTACTACCCATAAAGATTTCTTTGATCCCACTAGCTCCTTTGGTACCCATTACCACCAAATCGATATGGTTGTTTTTGATAGTTTTATTAATGGTATCCGGTAAGTCTTTAGAAACAGAAACTGTCTCGAATGTATGATCAAAATCCTCTGTATCTCTAACAATAGAGTGCAGAGTTTCTGTTAGTCTATCCTTAGATTCATTACTTAATTGTTGATACAAAAGATCACCTTTACTAGTATCAATACGGCTTGTCAAAACGGGAGTGTTTACGTCAAATGTGTTTAAAATGTAGAACTTACAGGGTTCATTCTGAAATAATCGAGTTGCATAAAATAAAGCACTATAGGCATTATTTGAAAAATCGGTAGGAACAAGTATTTGTTTCATTACTTTTAGTTTTTATAAGTTAGTACATAAAACTATTTCCAAAATGTGAAAAATACTATGACAATCCTCAGTTATCAGATGGGATAACCAAAAAAGGAATGGAGGTATGAAACGTCATCTTTTTTATAACTGCCTCTCTTGTAATTCGCTCTATAAAACTATGTTTATAATTTATCATAGCAATGATATCAACTTCTAGTTCATCAATAAATGCCTGGATTGCATGCTCTAATGTTGAAAAATCATGAATTACATGAAAATCATATTTTATATGTTTAAAATACTCATCAAGAGTGCTAGAGTTATAATTTTGAATTGTGTTCAAACCTGGTTTATCATATACATGTATCATTCTTACTGTAGCATCTTGACTTTTTGCAAGGTTCACGATTGGCTTTATTTCTGCTTTATAATATAGTCTCTCAAAATTAGTTGCAAAACCTATTGCCGAAATTTCTTCAAAAAATGAATCTTCAGGGACGACCAAAATTGGACAACTTTGTATATTTCTGATCACTTTGTGAGTATTGCTCCCCAAAAAAACCTCCTTTGCTCCTGTTGCTCCTTTGGTACCAATTACAATCATATCAAAATGGTTATCTACTGTTAGGTTTCTTATTGCGTCTAACAATGAACCAGATTTTGAAATAGTTTTAAAAACATGATTAGAATCAGGCTTTGCGTTATTAATGTCATCTAGTATCATTTTTAAGCCTTCTTGTGATTCAAGCTTTAGAGATTCATATAGATAACCGATTTTCTGAGAACTTACCGTAGTGGTTAGTGATACTGGCTTTACCTCATACGTATTGAGAATCTGAAACTCACAAGAAACATCCTTAAATAATTCCTTAGCGTATAGTACAGCATTCCATGCATTATCAGAAAAATCGGTTGGAATCAATATTCGTTTCATATACCTAAATTTTATATTACTGAATTCTCTTCTCTGAAGGAATCACCAAAAATGGAATATTGGTATGATATGCAATTTGATTAATTACTGGTTTGAATAGTAAATTCTCAAAAAATGAGTGTTTGTTGTGAATCATAATCAACAGATTAATTTTATATTTCTTTTGAAAATCTTCTACAGCTTCTAGCACGTCTACACCCTCGGCAATATGAAAAATATGAGCATTATCCTTAAAATATTCATCCAAGAAATCCTTGACTTCTCTTTGATCGTTATTCAAAGGAACCCCATAATATGCATTTAAAACATTAAGTCTGCATACATGTTTGTTGCATATTTCTTTTATCAAAGACAAATAGATATTATCCGTACTAAGATTATAATCTGTAGGAAACAGAATATCCTTAGGTTCCTCATATTCAAATCCCGAAGGAATTGCCATAACAGGGCATTTCACTTTTTTCATAGTATACATCGTATGGGTACCAATAAATACTTCCTTAGCACCTGTAGCTCCTTTTGTTCCCATAATTAAAAGATCAATATTGTACTTTTCTATTACTTCTTGTATCTCTCCAATCAATGTGTTAAAAGCTGATAATCGTACGAAGTCATGTTTTGGATTATTAAACTCCTTCTTGATTTTTTCTTCTGTTGCCTCTATTTCTCTTTTCGAATTCATTAAGGCTACGTCTTCTAAACCATAAGGCATAGGTGTTTCTACAAGATATCCTACATTATAAGAAACTGGTGTAAATGTATTCAGTAAATAAAAGGTAACATGATCGTCCTTAAAAAATTGCATTGCATATCTAATTGCATTATAAGCGTTATCTGAAAAATCTGTTGGTAATAATATTCTTTTCATGAGTGCATAATTTTAGTATCGTTGTAAGTTTTGCATTACCAAAAAAGGAATCTTAATATGTAATCCTATTTTATCTATTGTAGATTGATATAGTATATTCTCCAAATAAGAATGCCTGGAGTTTATCATGACTAAAAAGTCTATTTCATTCTTCTTAATAAATTCATTTATAGCAGTTGTAAGATTCTCTGCCTTTACAGTATGAAACATTAGTTCTGATTCTGATAATGCTGCAGATAGAAAATTCTTATTGTCTTCCTGTCTTATAGAAAGTTTATCAAATTTTGATATATATAAAAAGTTAATTCCAGATCTGAAGCTTTTTGTCAAAGTGTATAACAATTTCAGTTCCCTTCGTTTAAAAGGCAACCGATAGTCTGTAGGAAACAAAATCTTCTTGGGCTGTTTTGTATAAGAATAACCACTAGGAATTGCTAAAACAGGACATTTTACATACTTAAGCACCTGTAATGTATTACTTCCGAAGCTTAGATTTCTATCGTTCCGCTTTCCTTTTGTGCCCATCACCACAACATCTATATTTTCCTTATCAACTAGGTCATTGACTTCATCTATAAGAGTTCCAAATAATGATTGCATTTTGTATGCATGTCTGGGATTGGGTGAAACTTGTTGTATTGTTTCGAATATTTTAGCCAGTTCATTATCAGAATTATTCCTAATAGCATCTTTTAATTCATCAAAAACCTTACGAGAAACTAGTGTATTATCATCGTATACTTCATCTGCATAAGCATGTATGATAAAAAAATCGCTTTGCTCATATTTAAAAAGTTCTACAGCATAGCGAATAGCATTGATGGCATTTTCTGAAAAATCTGTTGGGATCAATATTTTTCTCATCGTTTAACCATTTTAATAGGTTTACTCAAAACTATATAATGAATGGATTAGAAACTATGATTTTTATCAGCTAAACCATTGATTTTAGGGAATTTTTATGAGTTTTTCTAATCAGAATTTTTTACATTGATATAAAAAGAAAAAATGAAAATTTCTGCAATGACCATGGTATTGATCACTTCAGTAATGTTATTAATTGTAACGATTCTTGTGATTATGAATATTGAATTTAGTTGGATATTTTATTTAACCTGCCTTGGTCAAATTATGATCGCCATAATGGTTTATAAAGTGCTAAAAGAGAACTATACTACCGATAAAACATTCGATGATTTTTATGAAGATCATCAAATATCTAACCATAAATATTAAAAGAAAGAGACCCGTTTTTGGTTGCGCCAAAAAGTAGATCTCTTGGAAAATAAATAATTAAGAATTCAGCTATGGTTATACGCTCTGGTGTTGTGTATTTTTTTTCATATTTCTAATCGTTGAACTCATCCCTAATTCTGGGATTACCAAAAATGGAATTTGTGTATGAAAAACTACTCTTTTTACAATGGGTTCTTTGGTCAATTTTTCGATAAAACTATGTTTATACTGTAGCATAGCCAATAGATATATATCCAATTCTTTGGTAAAAACTTTTAGAGATTCTGCAACAGAATCACTTTTTGTTAATGTATGCTGATAATGTTTCACTCCGTCAAAATATTTTTGGAGCATACCTAAGTTAAATCTCTGCTCTTGTGTTAGAGAACCCTCTTCTTGTTGAACATATACTATTCGAATAGTAGCGTCGAATGATTTGGCTAGATCTACCAAAGGTAATAACTCATTCTTGCTATAAAACCGTTTAAAGTCTGTAGCAAAAGCAATTTCTGAAGGAGTAACAAAACCACAACCTTCTGGAATTGCAAGCACAGGACAGTACTTTGTAGTTTTTATAATGCGCACGGTATTGCTTCCTAAAAAAACTTCTTTCGCTCCGGTAGCTCCTTTAGTTCCCATTATTATAAGATCTATTTTTTCTTTTTCCAAAATGTTTTTGACCGCTACTGTCAAAAATTCATAAGACGATAAACTAGTATATTGATGTTTTGGATTTGGAATTTCATTTTGGATTCTGGATTCTAACTGTTGCAACTCATTCAAAGAATATACTTTTGAAGCATCCTCAAACCCTATATCTGTAGGAACTCCTTCAACAGATTGAAAAAGTGCAGGGGCATATATATTTAGAAGAAAAAATGTACATTCTAAATCCCTGAAAAGCTCAGCAGCATATCGAATAGCGTTCCATGCATTTTCTGAAAAGTCTGTTGGTATTAGAATATTTTTCATCGCATCATTTATTATTAACTACTGTACCAAAACTAGATCGCTAACTTTAAGATAACTATGATATTTGTCATATTATAAAAGGCCATACTTTTTCATTTTTGTATCAAACAAATTAAGGTTATGACGGAATCGACATGTTTTCATTGCGGAAACGATTGCGGTAAAACTAGTATCAATTTTGATCAAAAAACATTCTGCTGTAATGGGTGTAAAACTGTATATGATATTTTTTCGACTCACGATTTATCCTGTTATTATGATCTTCAATCGACTCCTGGAGCCATTCCTGAAGAGATTGAAGGAAAGTACGATTATCTCGACAATTCTAATATTGTTGAAAAACTAATAGAATTTGATAATCAAAACACCCAAATTGTTACATTATATATTCCTCACATGCATTGTAGTTCATGCATTTGGATTCTAGAAAATTTGCATAAGCTTCAGCCAGCTATTAGCGCTTCTCAAGTTAATTTCCCTAAAAAGACCGTTCGTATTACATTTAATACTGAAGGGATCTCTCTTAAAAAAATAGTACTATTATTAAGTTCAATCGGATATGAACCCTACATTAGCCTTGAAGATTATTCAACAGGTCAAAAGAAAATAAATCATAGCTTAATTTACAAACTGGGTATTGCAGGTTTTGCTTTTGGTAATGTAATGTTTCTGTCTTTTCCAGAATATTTTGAAGTATCAGAATTTTGGCTAGAACAATACAAACATGTTTTTCGTTGGCTCATGTTTGTGTTTTCCTTACCCGTGGTATTATATGCCGCTCAAGATTACTTCATATCGGCTTATAAGGGATTACGATCAAAAATATTGAATATCGATGTCCCAATAGCATTGGGAATATTAGTGTTATTTTTAAGAAGTACTACTGAGATCATTTTTGACCTGGGTACTGGCTTTTTTGATAGTCTTACGGGTTTAGTATTCTTCTTATTACTGGGAAAGTTTTTTCAACAGAAAACGTATTCATTTTTGTCCTTCGAGAGAGATTATAAATCTTACTTCCCAATTGCTGTGACCAAAATTTCAGGGGAAAAAAATAAAAAAGAAGAAAGCATACAAGTTTATGATATCAAACAAGGTGATCAATTACTAATTAGAAACAGAGAATTAATACCAGTAGACTGTATTCTCATCCAAGGTAGTGCCCAAATCGATTACAGTTTTGTTACCGGTGAAAGTGAATCGGTCACCAAACAATCAGGGGATAAACTTTTTGCCGGAGGTAAACAACTTTATGGAGCCATAGAGGTTGAAGCATTAAAATCTGTAGAACAAAGTTACCTTACCCAATTATGGAGTAATGATGTATTTAACAAAGACAAACCAACTTCTTTTACTAATCTAACCGACATAATTAGCAAATATTTTACCATTACAATTTTATGCATTGCAGTGCTTGCTACCGTTTTTTGGTTACTTACAGATGCTAGCAAAGCTATTAATGTATTTACTGCGGTACTTATAATTGCGTGCCCTTGCGCCTTGGCCCTGGCAAGACCTTTTGCGTTAGGAAATATTCTTAGAATTTTTGGGAAAAATAAATTTTATCTTAAAAATGCAGATGTAATCGAAAAACTGGCTCTAACTAACACTATAATTTTTGATAAAACAGGTACAATTACTACTAACAAAAAAAGTAAAATAGAATATCATGGAATGGAACTTACGCCTGAAGAAGAGTCTTTACTAAAAAATACGCTTCGCGCTTCAAATCATCCTTTAAGCAGAGCTCTTCATGAAGTCCTATCAGAATATGATATCCTTACATTAGACGAATACCAGGAACATATAGGGAAAGGTATAGCCGCCAAACTGGCTCAAAAAACAATCAAAATTGGTTCTTTAAGTTTTGTGGGGAGCACTACAAATTCAGAAACACAAGACACCTCTGTACATATCAGTTCAAATAATGAGTACAAAGGTAAATATGTGTTTTACAACCAATACAGAAAAGGTTTAAAGAGCGTGTTTGACTCCTTATCAAAGCAATATGATCTATCTATACTATCTGGAGACAATGAAGGCGAAAAAGCATATCTAAAAAAATTACTTCCTAAAAATTCTTCTTTACAATTCAATCAAAAACCTGAGAATAAGTTAGAGTATATCAAATCTTTACAACAAGAGAATAAAAAAGTAATTATGATTGGTGATGGGCTTAATGACGCAGGTGCTCTAGCTCAAAGTGACGTAGGTATTGCCATCTCAGAAAATGTAAATGTATTTTCTCCAGCATGTGATGCTATTTTGGATGCTTCAAATTTTGAATATATATATACTTATCTTACTGTTTCCAAAAAGACAATAAAAATTATTAAATCAAGTTTTATACTATCATTTTTATATAACCTAGTAGGGTTATATTTTGCAGTTACGGGACAATTATCTCCAATAGTTGCAGCTATATTAATGCCATTAAGTTCTATATCCATAGTTATCTATGTTACAGTGCTAACAAATTGGTCAGTCAGAAAACTAAAACTCATGAAAAATGAGCATATCAAATGATCATAATCCCATAGAACATTTTCAACGATGGTTTCATAAAATCGATCTTGAATATCCAGAAGATGAAACCAATGCAATGTTATTGTCTACAATAGGGATGGATGGTTTTCCAAAAAGTAGAATCGTATTATTAAAACGTTTCACCTGGGAAGGGTTTGTTTTCTTTACAAATTATAATAGCGAGAAAGGAAAAGCAATAGCAGCAAATAATAATGTATCCCTATCTTTCAATTGGACAGCAGCAAAACGAGAAATCCATATTGCAGGAAAGGCAGAAAAAATTACAGAAAATTTATCTGAAGGATACTTTGAATCTCGTCCAGAAGGAAGTAAACTAAGTGCCTGGGTATCTGATCAAAGCGAGGTGATTTCATCACGAAAAATTCTTGATGATCGTTTAAAGCATTTCACAGAAAAATTCAAAAATAAAAACGTTCCGAAACCAGAATATTGGGGTGGATATATTATCAAACCCAATCTAATAGAATTTATAAAACATGACCCATTAGTAGGCTTTAGTCAAATTACAAAATACATACTCCAACCAGATTATAAGTGGTCAAAACAGATTCGTTTTAAATAGAATTAGACTTCTGGATAAGGAGAGAATAAATCCAGTACCATTTGTACTATGTCTGTATTATAAAATAAATAAGCAAGAATCACCCCTAAGCATATTATAAAAACTCCTGTAAGTATCTTTCTTCTTAAATTGATTTTGTTTGAGTTAGCTTTCATTGCATAAAAAATTTAAGAAGTTAAAATATCTGCAAAACTCTTAAAGAAATACTAATTAAAAACTGATAAATATCATATTATTCGTAAATTAATGGGTGAACATTTGTAGTCATTAATTCATATTACATCTTCTATGAAACTTATTAGACTCAGCATTACAATATTCTTCATATTATTTTTTATAAACATCAATGCTCAATTAACTATCGACGCAGATCTAAGATCTCGATTTGAGTATCGACATGGTTTTAACAACCTATTTCCAGATGACGCCGATCCTGCAGCATTTGTTACTCAACGTTCACGACTTAATATTGGATACAAACAAGAAAAACTAAAACTGTTTATTAGTATACAGGATGTGAGTACATGGGGTGATACGCGCCAGATATTGATAAGTGATGGTAATGATTCTTTTTCGCTATTTCAGGCTTGGGGACAAATATTTCTTGACGAAAACTGGTCTCTCAAAGCTGGACGACAAGTAATCTCATATGATGACCAACGTATTTTTGGAGAGCTGGATTGGGCCATGCAAGGTCGTTTTCATGATGCTGCATTGATTAAGTATGAAAATGAAACGCTTAAAGCCGATATCGGAGCTGCTTTTAGTCAAGAAGGGCAACCCAATGAAGGTACAGGATTTAATATCCAAGGGTTCTTTACCTACAAAGCAATGCAATATGCATATCTCAAAAAGAACTGGGAAAAAAGCTCGGCTAGCTTTTTGTTTCTCAATACAGGATTCCAAAAATTCACAGGTGTTAACAATGACGAACCTGATGGAGTTTTCTACAGACAAACTGCTGGTTCTTATTTTAAACTCCCGATCAGCAAAGTTAATTTTGCAGGTAGTGCATATTATCAATTCGGAAAAGCAGATGCAGATACTGACCTAAGTGCATATCAAGTCTCTTTAGAAGCTACTTACAAATCAGGCAAAATTTTATACGGCTTAGGAGTTGAACTTTTAAGTGGTACTGATCAAGATGGGGATGATAAAAACAAATCTTTCTTCCCCCTCTACGGAACCAATCATAAATTTAATGGATATATGGATTACTTCTATGTAGGTAATCATGCAAATAATATTGGTTTAAATGATGTATATGCAAAACTGATTTTTACAACCGGAGAGAAATCTAATTTACTTCTTAAAGGACACTACTTTATGGCCAATGCAGAGCTAACAGCCGATGAAGATAAATATCTAGGAACAGAAGTAGACATCGTATTTACTCAAAAAATCATAAAAAACGTAAAGTTGAATCTAGGGTATTCTCACATGTTTGCTACAGAGAGTATGAGCCTTATAAAAGGAGGAAGACCTCATGACAATAACAACAACTGGGGTTGGGCTCAGCTTATTATTAATCCTAATCTTTTTACAACCGATTTTAAACAGAATATCGAATAAAAATACTTATCTTATTAATCTCATTATAAGAAGGTTGTATTGAAAAATTCATTTTTCAATAAAGAAATAAAAATTATCGATTCTAGATAGTATCAAAAGAACCTTAAACCAAAAATATGCCAATCAAAAGTTACCTAGCTCATCCTCATAACGGTAAAAAAAATGAACTCATTGAGGCATTATCGGCAATAGACCAATGTGAGGTCGTGGCCGCTCAGAATAAAGAAGTCCTTGTTTTGGTCACTGAAACTGAAAATATGACCGAAGAGGATATGCTAAAAGAAAAACTTGAAACTATAGATAGCCTAAAACTACTGGCCTTAGTTTCTGGATTTAATACTCCACAAAATAACTAATCCTATGTACACTTCCATAACCAATAGAAGAAAATTTATAAAGAAAATGGCGATAATGTCTGCAATGACAGCCGCAGCTACTATGTTCCCCGGAATCTTATTTGCCAATGAGCAGGAAGAAGGTATACCTAATGGAGCTAACCTAGATTGGAAAAAAGGCCCATGTAGATTTTGTGGTGTTGGATGTGGCATTTTGGTGGGTACCGAAAATGGAAAAGCAGTAGCAGTAAAAGGAGATCCTAACAGTCCTGTAAACAAAGGATTGCTTTGTGTAAAAGGATATCATCAAACAATGTGCATTCAATCAAAAGATAGACTAACTCATGCTTTGGTAAAGAAAAATGGTCAATATGTTAAAACCCCACTCAATGAGGCTTTGGACATTGTTGCCAATAAAATGAAGGAAACTATTGAAAAACATGGTAAAGATGCTGTAGCCATGTATACTTCTGGGCAATCTACAATACCCGAAGGATATGTTGCATCCAAATTAATGAAAGGTGCAATTGGAACAAACAATCTGGATTGTAATGCTCGCTTATGTATGGCAAGTGCCGTGGCTGGTTTTTTAACCACTTTTGGGGCTGATGAACCTATGGGGTGTTATGATGATATTGACCATGCAGATTATTTTATAACATGGGGAAATAATATGGCCGAAATGCATCCTGTATTATTTTCTAGAATGTTAGAACAAAAAAGCAGAAGAGGTGCTAAAATTATTGATTTTGCTACACGTACAACACGATCTAGTACTGCCTCTGATACATCAATATTATTCGAACCCCAAACTGACTTAGCAGTTGCCAATGCTATTTGTTATGAAATTATTAATAATGGATGGGTAAATAGATCGTTTGTAGAAAAACATTGCAATTTCAGCAAAGGACTAACTAATATGGGGTATGGCCTAGAAGATAATTACAAGTTTACAGACAAACCCTCAACAATAGATTTTGAAGCATATAAAAAATTCTTAACAGATTATACTCCAGAAAAAGTAGCAAAATATTCCAAAGTATCTGTAAAAGATATTAAGTATTTAGCTGCTATATATGGAGATCCAAACAAAAAAGTAGTTTCCTACTGGTGTATGGGAATGAATCAACATACCAGAGGAACATGGATGAATAATTTGGTTTATAATATTCATCTACTTACAGGAAAAATTTCCCAACCAGGAAACGGACCATTTTCATTAACAGGCCAACCATCTGCCTGTGGTACAGCAAGAGAAGTAGGTACTTTTACACACAAGTTGCCAAAAGGAGTCGTAATGAATGAAAAACATAGGCGCCTGGCAGCAAAAATATGGAAAGTGCCATATGAACGTATTCCTGCCAAACCAACATACCATGCTACAGAAATGTTTAGAGCAGTTGATCGTGGAGATATTAAGTTTATTTGGACACAAGTAACAAATCCTTTAGTCTCTTTGCCTAAAACAAGTCGTTATCGTCCTGGTATGGAAAAAGACTCTTGTTTTGTAGTCGTTTCTGATGTTTTTCCAACACCAACATCTGATGTCGCAGATGTAATTTTACCAGCATCATGGCACATAGAAAAAAGTGGGTTATACGGTAACTCTGAACGAAGAACACAGCATTGGGATAAAATGGTAGAGGGTCCAGGAGAAACAACTCCAGACGCATGGATGACCATCGAAGTTGCAAAACGAATGGGTTATGGTGACCTATTTCCATATAGTGAAGAAAATCACGTAGAAGAAATTTATAACGAATACAGACAATTTCATGAAGGAGCAAAACATGGAATGGCACCATTAGAAGTTCTAAAGAAGGAATCTGGAGTAATCTGGCCCTATGTAGATGGAAAATCCACACAATGGCGCTTCAATGCAAAATATGACCCCGCATGTTCTAATGGCGAAGATTTTCATTTCTATGGGAAACCAGACGGTAAAGCTGTGATTTGGCAACGACCATACGAACCAGCTCCAGAAGTTCCAGATGCAGCATACCCTTTTTGGCTCAATACCGGAAGAGTTATCGAACATTGGCATACAGGCTCTATGACACGTAGGATTCCTGTATTGCATAAAGCGATGCCAAGTGCCTATGCCGAATTTCATCCAGAAGATGCTAAAACATTAGGAATTAGAAATGGAGAAAAGGTAAAAGTAATTTCACGTAGAGGATCATGTGTATTACCTGCGTCCATAAATGAAAGAGGGTTGCCTACCAAAGGACAGGTTTTTGTACCCTTTTTTGATGAAAACATGATGATTAATGACGTTACTTTAGATGCTTTTTGTCCGATTTCTAAAGAGCCAGATTATAAAAAATGTGCCGTTAAAGTCGAAAAAGTGTAGGTTATGAAAAAGAGACTAGGTATTATAATATTATTTACACTTTTATTCATTGCCTTTATAGCAATCTGGAATTATAGCTATAAAAAAGGATTAGAAGAAGCATATATCCCAATTGAAGCCACTGTTCCCGTTTCTATAATTCCTTCAGAAAAAGGAGTGTTTGCACGCTCAGAATTTGCTTTAGAATATCTTAACATGCCCGTTGACGAAGCTCATCAACGAAGTCTCGAAACATATTATAACAACAGAGCATACCCAGGAGCACCACCAAGCATTCCTCATCCTTTACTTAAAGGAGAAAGAGGTGTAGGAGGGAATGCTTGTTTACAATGCCATCAAAATGGAGGGTTTGTAGAAAAATTTAATGCCTATACTCCTATAACTCCACACCCTGAATTGATAAATTGTAGGCAATGTCATGTAGCGCAAAAAGAAAAAACACTTTTCACCGCCGTAAATTTTGCAAAAGTGAATGCTCCCAAAGCGGGTGTAAATAATGCCTTACCTGGCAGCCCTCCAATGATACCACATCAAATTCAGATGCGAGAAAACTGTCTTGCCTGCCATGCAGGACCGGCTGCCCCAAAAGAGATTCGGGTTACGCATCCAGAAAGAATAAACTGTCGTCAATGTCACGTACCTGATACTCGTGAGTATGTAGATGTAGAAATTTTTACAAGAACTAATAGCCGCCAAAATGACTAAAAAAAATTACATATATATTCTAGGCTGCACTTGCATTGTTACACTTTTTTCTTGTAAGCATGGCGAAGGAGAATATCATAATATCACTGATAAAATAGAAGCCAAAAGTAAAAATTACCATGGTACATCAATTTCTTCAGAACAGCTTCTAGAAGGAATTGAGACCGTAGAAATAAGCGAAGGGCCACATACTTTTTTAATCCCAGAAAGAAAAAGCCAGATAAAATCTTACGCCTGTACCGAATGTCACACAAAACCATTACATCAATTAAAAACTAATGATACAATCAAGAAAGCGCATTGGGATATAAAATTGGCGCACGCCAATTTAAATACAATGAACTGCATAACTTGTCATAATGGTAATGACATGGACAACTTAAAAAGTTTAACAGGAAATACCATCGATTTTAATAGAAGTCATAAGTTATGCAGTCAATGTCATAGCAAACAGTTTGAAGATTGGAAAGGTGGAGCACATGGTAAAAAAGTAGCAGGTTGGGCACCACCAAGGGCATCAATGACCTGTGTAAATTGCCACAATCCGCATAAACCAAGTTTCGAAACCAGATGGCCGGCGAGATTTAATACCCAAAAAGTTAAAGAAAGAGAATAATCTATTATAAAAAATATCACGTGTATGAGTAATAATAATAAAAAATGGTTTTCTCTAGATCTTGGCAATACCAAAAAGGAAGCTACTGGATCATGCGGTTGCGGAAAAACTTCGGGAGGATGTGGTTCTCATACTCATGATCAAATTAGTGATAAAGATTTTGATGCCGCTGTTGATGCTGCTATTGGCGATGAACGAAAAAAGGATGGATTTGATCAGGTTTTTGATGTACAAATGGATCGTCGTACTGCGTTTAGAAAATTAACCGCCAGTTTACTTATCGGTGCTGGAGCAGTAAGTACTTCATGCAGTGTTACAACTGGAGAAAACGCAAAAGAAAAAGCGCAAATAGACTGGGAAGAACAATTCAAAGGCAACTACAAATTGATGACCGATGAAGAACGTAATGCAACGGTAGAAAGATTGGTTCGTTCCTATCAACTTCGGAAAAAGAAAAATATCAATATGTCTTCGAAAGATGCTGAAAAAGATGTGCTCTTTGGATATGCTTTTAATATTTCGAAATGCCAAGGATATATGGATTGTGTAAGTGCATGTGTAGAAGAAAACAATCAGGATCGCAATTCACAAATGGAATATATCCGTATCCATGAAATGAAGGATGGAAAAGGTTTCAAATTTGATGAGGCCGATGACAATTACTACCACGAAGTCCCCGCTGAAGGTCATTTTTATATGGGAACACAGTGTTTTCATTGTGATAACCCACCATGTGTAGACGTATGCCCTGTACAAGCAACATGGAGAGAAGATGATGGATTAGTTGTGATCGATTACGACTGGTGCGTTGGTTGTAGATATTGTATGGCCGCATGTCCTTATGATGGACGAAGATTTAACTGGAGTACACCAGAGGTTCCAGAAGAAGAAGTAAATAAAAATCAACACTACCTAGGAAATCGTATGCGTAAAAAAGGAGTGATGGAAAAATGCACTTTTTGTGTACAACGCTCCAGAGCAGGTAAAAATCCAGCCTGTGTTGAAGCATGCCCTACCGGAGCAAGAATTTTTGGAAACTTATTAGATCCCGATAGTACCATACGTTGGGTGTTAGAAAATAAAAAAGTGTTTAGACTAAAAGAAGATCTGGGTACAGAACCAAAGTTCTGGTACTTCATGGATTGATAAAATATACTCAAAATGAGAAGGCTCAAAGTTTTTAGAAGTTTAGTAAAAGATAGTCTTGATACTACTACCCAAGGATCAAAAAGGTACCATATCTGGATGGCTTTTTTAACATTCGTGATGCTAATAGGGATGTATTGCTATTCCATCCAGTTAGAATATGGTTTAAGTGCAACCGGGATGACAGATCGTGTGAGTTGGGGACTATACATTTCTAATTTTACGTTTCTTGTGGGTGTGGCAGCAGCAGCTGTGATGTTGGTTATGCCAACATATGTCTTAAAAGATATTGACTTTAAACAAGCAGTTCTCATTGGTGAAGGACTAGCTGTTGCAGCACTTATTATGTGCTTGGCATTTGTTGTGGCCGATATGGGTGGCCCATCGGTTCTCTGGCATATGATACCAGGTCTTGGAGTATTCAATTTCCCAAATTCAATGCTTACCTGGGATGTTCTTGTTCTAAATGGATATTTATTTTTAAATATTTCGATCCCATTTTATATTCTTTTTAGACGCTATCAAGGAAAAGTCCCTAATCCTAAAATATACGTTCCCGGAGCAATTCTCTCTGTTTTCTGGGCAGTAGCAATACATCTAGTCACTGCATTTTTATATCAGGGATTACAGGCTAGGCCATTTTGGAATAATGCACTATTGGGACCTCGTTTTTTAGCGTCTGCTTTTGCTGCAGGACCCGCATTAATCATTTTAGTATTGGCAATTATCAGAACATTCACCGAATTTAAAATCGAAGACAAAACGATTAAAAAAATAGGTATGATCGTTACCGTTGCAGCGCAAATAAATTTGATTATGCTAGTGTCTGAGTTATTTAAAGAATTTTATGCCCCTACTCACCATAGTGAAAGTGCATATTATTTGTTCTTTGGATTACATGGTAAGACTGCATTATTGCCATGGATTTGGACTGCAATTCCGCTAAACGTCTTAGCAACAGTATTACTTACTTTTGGTAAATTACGGAACAACCTTAAGGTACTTTATTTTTGTTGTTTCATCTTATTTATTGCCATTTGGATAGAGAAAGGATTTGGGCTTATTGTACCCGGTTTCATTCCTGGACCATACGGTAAAATTGCAGAATACACTCCAACGGGTATTGAGATAGGCGTAACTTTAGGGATATGGGCGCTTGGAGCTTTTGTATTCACAATACTAGCCAAAACCGCAATCAAAATTGAAACCGGAAGACTACGTTTCAAAACTAAATAGATTCTTTATTAACAATATTAGTAAATAAAACCTGACAAAAGTCATTTTTTAAGAAATCGTTCGCCCATACTTTTGGTTCATAATCAAAGTAAGTATGGGTGTAATATATGTGCTCTTAACAATTAGCATTATCGTTGCAATTATCTTTTTTGTGGCGTTTATTATTTCAGTTAGAAATGGTCAATATGACGATGTCTATACTCCTTCTATACGTATGCTTTTTGATGACGAACTCGTAAAAGAAAGCAAAAAAAAATCTTCAGTATCAACTAAAACTAAACAATCATAAATTATGCAAATGGAACAATTCTATTACGATAATAAAATCGTAAAAAAATTCTTATATGCCACTATGCTTTGGGGTATTGTGGGAATGTCGGTAGGTCTACTGCTAGCTTTTATGTTTTTATTTCCTAATCTTACAGATGGCATTTCATGGTTAAGTTTTGGTCGATTAAGACCACTACATACTAATGCCGTTATTTTTGCTTTTGTGGGTAATGCCATCTTTGCCGGAGTTTATTACTCTACTCAACGATTACTAAAAGCGAGAATGTACAGTGATACCTTGAGTAATGTAAATTTCTGGGTATGGCAATTGATTATTGTAGGCGCTGCAATTACATTACCTTTGGGATATACCACTTCAAAAGAATACGCAGAACTAGAATGGCCGTTCGATATAGCAATAGCAGTTATTTGGGTAGTTTTTGGGTGGAATCTTATTGCCACAATCTTAAAACGAAGACAACGTCATTTGTATGTAGCTATTTGGTTTTACCTGGCAACTTTTGTTACCGTTGCTGTACTTCATATTTTTAATAGCCTTGAACTCCCAGTGAGTGCTTTAAAAAGTTATTCTGTATATGCAGGAGTCCAGGATGCCCTTGTACAATGGTGGTATGGTCATAATGCAGTAGCCTTTTTCCTTACTACACCCTTCTTAGGTCTAATGTATTATTTTATTCCTAAGGCAGCCAACAGACCGGTTTATTCTTATCGATTGTCTATTGTTCATTTCTGGTCACTAATATTTATTTACATCTGGGCCGGACCTCACCACTTGTTATATTCTTCTTTGCCAGACTGGGCACAGAATCTTGGTGTAGCATTTTCGATTATGCTAATTGCTCCATCATGGGGTGGTATGATCAATGGATTACTTACCCTAAGAGGTGCCTGGGATAAAGTTCGTACAGATCCCGTATTAAAATTCATGGTCGTAGCTATTACCGGATATGGTATGGCAACTTTTGAAGGCCCCATGTTATCCTTAAAAAACGTAAATGCTATTGCACACTTTAGTGACTGGATTATTGCTCATGTTCACGTTGGTGCTTTGGCATGGAACGGGTTTCTGACTTTCGGAATGGTATACTGGTTAATTCCTAGACTTACTAAAACAAAACTATGGTCTACAGGACTAGCAAATGTGCACTTCTGGATTGGTACTCTAGGTATTATTATGTATGCTTTACCCATGTATGTTGCTGGTTTTGTACAAGCATCAATGTGGAAACAATTTAATCCCGATGGAAGTTTAGTATATGGTAATTTCTTAGAAACAGTAAATGAAATCATCCCAATGTATTGGATGCGTGCTATAGGAGGAAGTTTTTACATTCTTGGGGCTTTTGTAATGTTATACAATATTATTAAAACTGTACGAAGTGGTAGTAACGTTACTGATGAACTAGCAGAAGCAGCTTCGCTTCAAAAAGTAACGAAATTTCGAACTGCAAAAGAAGGGTATCATACTTGGTTAGAAAGAAGACCCGTTAAGCTCACAATATTTGCTACCATCGCTATTCTTATTGGTGGTGCAGTACAAATCATTCCAACATTAATGATAGATTCTAATATTCCTACTATTACAAGTGTCAAACCATATACTCCTCTAGAATTAGAAGGTAGAGATTTATACATAAGAGAAAGTTGTGTGTCCTGCCATTCACAGATGATACGACCTTTCCGTAGTGAAGTAGAACGTTATGGAGAGTATTCCAAAGCTGGTGAGTATGTATATGATCATCCTTTTCTCTGGGGAAGTAAACGTACTGGGCCAGATCTAATGCGAATAGGTGGTAAATACTCTGACAACTGGCATCTTAATCACTTTTATGACCCACAGAGTACCTCATCAGGATCTATAATGCCTAGTTATAAATGGTTGATAAAAAATGAGTTGGATCGATCACTGACAGAAACTAAAATGGAAGCTATGGTGTCACTTGGTGTACCCTATACTCCCGAAGAAATAGCCAAAGCACAGCAATGGATGGATGAACAAGCAACTGAAATTGAGAAAAACTTGTACAGTGATCCTGATTTTGCAAAAACTTATGAAGCAGACAAAAAATATGCAAAAGAAAACGGGGTAGATTTTGTTGAAATGCGAAACAGAGAAGTAGTTGCTTTAATAGCCTATATCCAAAGATTAGGAACTGATATCAAGGTTAAAAACCAAGAAATTGTAGTCGAAAATAAAGAATAGAAATTATGCTAAAATTTGTAAAAGGCCATATGGAAAGTATTGAGGGTGTCGAGATCTACCCAATGATCTCTCTACTCATCTTTTTCATCTTCTTTGCAGCCCTATTCTGGTGGGTATTTACTGCGAAAAAAGAGCATATAGAAGAAGTGAGCCAAATTCCATTAGAAACCGAAAACGAAACTGACTTATGAGAAGTACTGCATCATACATAAGAGTGCTTGCCTTTTTAGGTATCGCATATATTTTATTAGAAGTAACCATAGCATCAGGAGATCAATCTGCATTCATTGCTCAACCTCTTACTTGGTTGGCTTTAGGAATGGTTTTACTGTTTGTAATAGCACTAGAAATTAGTGTTGAAGCCCTACGAAGTATATTATTTCGATCACTAAAACCTGATGCTCAGGAACGGTATCTTTCGGCTCAAAAGACAAGAAAAGAAAATCAGTTCAAATGGATTAAAAATATCTATTTAAAACTTCTTGACAGTAAACCTGTGCATGAGGAAGAAGAAATAATTCTTGATCATAATTATGACGGTATCAAAGAGTTGGACAACAACCTTCCACCTTGGTGGGTTTATGGTTTTTATGCAACTATCATTTTTGGAGTAATATACTTAGCACGTTTTCATATGTTCAATGATTACACCCAAACAGAAGAATACGAAACCGAAGTGGCCGAAGCCAAAATTGCTATCGAAGAATACAAAAAGACCGCCAAAGATCTGGTGGATATTAATACCGTAACTCTGCTTACTGAAGCTTCAGATATTAATGCTGGAAAGGGAATTTTCACTACCAATTGTGTTGCATGTCACAAAGCAGATGGTGGTGGTGGAATAGGACCTAATCTTACTGATGAATATTGGATATTGGGAGGCGGAATCAAGAATGTCTTCCGTACAATTTCTGAAGGGGGACGAGATGGAAAAGGAATGGTGGCATGGAAACAAACCTTGAAACCTGCAGAAATGGCGCAAGTAGCGAGTTATGTGATTACCCTAGGTGGCACAACTCCTGCTGAACCCAAAGAAGCCCAAGGTGAAATCTGGGTTGATCCCAATGCTCCAACTGAAGAAATTCCTGAAACAGTTTCCGATTCTACAGCCGTAGTAACGAATGAATAACAAAAAATGATTACCCATTGGAAACACCAACAAACGAAAAATTTAGAGATTCTATAGGCACCATAAATGAAGAAGGAAAACGTGCCTGGGTGTATCCAAAAAAACCTAGTGGTAAATATTACAACTATCGTAAATGGGTGAGCTATGGATTACTAATATTTCTATTTTCGGCACCTTTTATAAAAATCAACGGAAATCAGTTCTTGCTTTTTAATGTTCTAGAAAGACGTTTCAATATTTTTGGAGCCCCATTTTGGCCACAAGATTTCCACCTTTTCGTTGTTTCGATGATTATTGGAGTCGTATTTGTGATTTTATTTACTGTGGCATTTGGAAGAATCTTTTGTGGATGGATCTGCCCGCAAACGATATTCATGGAAATGGTTTTCAGAAGAATAGAATACTGGATCGAAGGTGATCGTGGAAAACAAATTCGATTAGACAAACAACCTTGGAATAAGGAAAAAATAAAAAAACGAGCTTTCAAGTGGGTTATATTTTTTATTATTTCATTTCTGATTGCTAATATATTTTTGGCATACTTAATCGGTAGTGATCAACTAATCCGATATGTGATTGATGGACCATTTAAACATGTAAGCACCTTAATTTCTTTACTAATCTTTACTGCTGTTTTTTATTTTGTTTTTGCCTGGTTCAGAGAACAAGTGTGCATCATTGCTTGTCCTTATGGAAGATTACAAGGAGTGTTGTTGGATTCAAAATCGATAGTAGTAGCATATGACTATAAACGTGGAGAAAAAGAAGCCGGTAGAGCTAAATTCAAGAAAAATGAAAATCGGCCATCTACAGGAAAAGGAGATTGCATTGACTGCTTTCAATGTGTACATGTTTGCCCTACCGGAATTGACATTCGTAATGGAACACAATTAGAGTGTGTAAACTGTACTGCATGTATCGATGCGTGCGATCATATGATGGAAAGTGTAAATCTTCCAAAAGGATTGATACGATATGCCAGCGAAGAAAATATTGCTAAAAAAGCAAAATTCAAATTTTCACCTAGGTTAAAAGGATATAGTGCGGTATTAGTAATTCTAATAGGTGTTTTCTTAGGGATGTCATTTTTAAGAAATGATGTAGAGGCCAATATTCTTAGACTACCAGGACAGTTATATGAGCGAAAAGATAATAATATCATTAGCAATGTATATACCTATAAATTGGTAAATAAAACCACAGATGCAATTGAGGACGTTCATTTCGAATTATTGTCACATAAAGGAAACGTTGAGTTGGTAACGCATAAAAACTTTACAGTTCCAAAACAAGGCCTTGCAGAAGGAACATTATTTATAGAGATTAATAGTGCTGCTTTGAAAGGAGATAGAGATCGATTAAAAATTGGTGTATATAGTAATAATACATTGATTGAAACAACCACTACGGCCTTTTTGGGGCCTAGAAGCTATAGATAATGAATATATATTAAGAGACAAGAAACAGGACAAAACATAGGGGTATGAAAAAGGAATGAGAGATTATTAAAAGTCTTGATTTCTGAGTCCTGTTTCCTGTGTCTATAAAAAACTTTAGAAATGAAAATAAACTGGGGAACGGCTATCGTACTGGTATTTATAGGGTTTATATCCTTTATAATGTACTTCGTTGTAAAAATGAATACCAATGAAAAATACTCACATGATCTGGTCACAGAAGAATATTATAAAGAAGAACTAGCTTTTCAGAAAGAAATTGATGCTGAGGAAAATGCAAAAGCTTTGAAGAACAATATTGAAGTTAAAAAAACCGAAGACGGGTTACTCATTGTATTCCCGGAGGATATAAATTATACATCTATTTCTGGAACAATATCTTTATACAGACCCTCAAATAAAAAACTGGATTTTGAAATTCCCATCGCCCTTTCTAGTCCAGAATTGATAATAAAAGATGAAAATATGATCGAAGGACGTTGGAATATCACCATTGATTGGATGTACGATCATACTCCTTATTTATTTAAGAAATCATTCGTTTATTAAATGTTAGTATCGGCAATCATATTAGGCCTGTTAGGTAGTTTTCACTGTATAGGGATGTGCGGGCCCATTGCTTTTATGTTGCCCGTAGGACGTTCTAATAACTTCCAGAAATTCCTTCGGGTTTTTCTTTATCATACTGGTAGATTATTAGCATATACTATTATTGGATTGTTCTTTGGAGTAATAGGTAAAAGTTTAAATATTTTTGGCTTACAACAAGGGTTATCAATAGCAATAGGAGTTTTGATGGTTCTAATAGTCTTAATACCTTCACGCTTTTTAATGAAGTACAATATCTCTAAGCCAATTTATAAGCTTATTTCTAAAGTGAAAAATGCGTTGGGAAAAGAACTCAAAAAGAAAACACCAGACACTTTCCTTACCATTGGTTTTTTAAATGGTTTTTTGCCCTGTGGATTAGTATATATGGCAGTTTTTGGAGCCATCGCATCTGGTCATATTCTTGAAGGCGGTTTATATATGTTCCTTTTTGGAATGGGCACTATACCTTTAATGACCGCAGCGGTATATGCAGGAAATTTCTTAACAGGAAGAGTACGAAAACATATCCAAAAAGCGATCCCTGTAGTTATAGTAATAATTGGTTTGCTATTTATTGTACGAGGGCTCGGATTAGGAATTCCTTATCTTTCACCAAAACCAGTTAGCGAACTGGTTTCTTCTAATTTTGATTGCCATTAATTAGTTTAGTAAAAATCATCTACACTGTCATAGAAAACAGGGTAGTTTCAGGTTTGTTACGCTGTAATCTTAAATCAAAGGCCATACAAATATTGCGTATAAAAGGACGCCCCTTTTTGGTTACTTTGATTTGTTCATCATAAGTCTTTAACAGACCATCTGTTTCTAATTCTTTAAGGTTTTGCAATACCTCTGGCAGTTCCCTAAAATACATAGAACCATCTTCCCAATCGGTTTCGAAATGACACATTAAGTTTAAGATATGCTGTCTTATGATTTCATCTTCTTTGGATAATATATGACCACGATATACGGGGATAATTCCTTCGCGAATAAGATGTTGGTATTCTTCTATTCCTTTTACATTTTGTGCAAAACCATACCAACTATCACTGATCGCCGATACTCCTAAACCGATCATCATTTGAGTTTTGGAAGCGGTGTAACCCATAAAATTGCGATGTAGATCCTTATTGTCAAAAGATTTATATAGTGAATCATTTTGTAATGCAAAATGATCCATTCCTATCTCAATGTAACCAACTTCAGACAATAACTTCTTGCCTATCTCGTATTGTTTTCGTTTTTGTTCAGCGTTTGGCAAATCAGAATCATTGAATCCTCTTTGTCCATTACCCTTTTGCCATGGTATGTGTGCATAGCTATAAAATGCCAATCGATCTGGCATTAATTCTTTTGTCTTCAGGATCGTTTCGATAACTGCTTCTTGTGTTTGAAATGGTAATCCAAAAATAATATCATGACCCACAGAAGTATATCCAATATCCCTGGCGACTTCAGTAACGTATTTTACATTTTCGAAAGGTTGTATGCGGTGAATTGCTTTTTGAACCGTTTCATTATAGTCTTGCACACCAAAACTTACTCTTCTAAAACCTACATCATATAATGTCTGCAAATGCTCACGAGTTGTATTATTTGGGTGCCCTTCAAAACTAAACTCACAATTCTCCGTTTTTTCAGCAAATCTAAAAATCCCATTAATCAAATAATGCAAATTCTCAGGAGAAAAAAAAGTAGGTGTACCCCCACCTAAATGCAACTCTTTTATTTTAGGCCTGTTTTCCCAAAGGTTTAGATATAATTGCCATTCTTTTAAAACTGTATTTAAATATGGCATTTCGACCTCGTGTCTTTTGGTTATACGCTTGTTACATCCACAAAAGGTGCACATGCTTTCACAAAATGGAAGGTGGATATATAAACTTATACCTTCAGACTCATTACTTTCCACAAATGATTGCTGAACGGATTTTGTCCAATCTTTCAACGAAAAGGTATTAATATCCCAATACGGAACGGTTGGATAACTGGTATATCGTGGTCCGGGAATGTTGTATTTATGAACTAGGCTTTCGCGCATTTGACTGGTTTTTAAATTGTTTTTGTGTTATTTCTTAATTTCTCTACTCATGTAACACTAAAAAGGGGATGTCTGTATGATAACTTATTTTTTCAACGGTAGGATGAAACAAAATACGTTGAAAAAAATTGAGATTCTTAGCAATCATCATGATCATATCTATATCCCTACTTTCTACAAAGCATTGCACAGCTTCTTCTATATTAGGGTTAGATAGGAAATGAAAACTATGTTCGATATCATCCTGGAGATAGTCATTCAGGTAGTCTTTATTCTTTTTTTGTAAATCAGTTAACTCTTGATCTTTTTTTGCAATATGTAGCACTCTTAATGCAGTATCATTCTTGGTTAGGATATTCGTGATCGTATCCAGCACCCTGCTCCTGTAATAAATATTATAGTCTGTTGGGAATGCAATTTCCTTAGGTGCAACATAGGTAGCTTTTTCTGGAATTACCAAAACCGGGCACTTTACTTTGGTAATGACGTCCCCTGTATTACTGCCAATGGTTTTCTCTTTAAGTCCCGAAGCCCCTTTGGTACCCATTACTATAAAGTCAATATGTTTTTCTTCTATTTGTTTTCTAATTGCATCTACGAAGAAGATATATTCGTTAATTGTAAAAAATCGGTGCTTTGTATTTAATGGTAATTTCTCAATTTTCTTGAGTAACATTTTCATTTGCTCTTTCCCACTATGTGTGATTTTTTCTAAAACAGCATCTTTAGAATCATAAAAAGAACTTCCCCCTATCATTTCATCAATATGAGAGACATGCAAAAGATAGAAATTACATTTTGTCTTTTTTAAAAATGATAGTGCATATAGTATGGCATTCCACGAGTTTTCAGAAAAATCTGTCGGGATCAGGATGTTTTTCATCTTAAATACTTTCTAATACAACAAATGTATTAGGATGTTAAGATGTAAAGAATGACAAAAATCAGTTTATCTATTTATTCTACCAATTGAAGCCCCGATAGATTCAAAATCTTTATGTTACGGCCTTCAATTTCTATAAGTCCGTCTTTTTTAAAACTAGATAATGTACGAATCAAACTTTCTGTGGCAATACCAGCAACACTTGCCAAATCATTTCGAGAAATTTTTATACTATCCTCAGGTTTCTTATTGAGTACCTCGGCAAATTGTAGAATAGTTTGTGCCGTTTTTTTGCGTACAGAACTATACGCCATCTGCAATAATTGTTCTTTTATTTCGGATAGATTATCGGTAAGCAATTCCATTAATTCAAGAGAAATATTTTTACTTTTTTCAAGTATCTCTTTTAGGTCGTTTTTTGATATTCCTGCAATCTCTACATTTTCTACAGCAGTAGCAGATTCTTGGTAAGGAGTATTGTCTACAAATGATGTGAAACCCAGAAAATCATCTGCCTTGTATAGTGCAGTGATTAATTCTTTGCCACTTTCATCCATCTTATGAGACTTTATAACTCCTTTTAAAATCAAATATATTTTGTTGGAATGTTCTCCTTCATTATAAATTATCTCTCCTTTCTGATACTCAGAAATCTCTCCGTGGTCATCAAAAAAATTCTTGAGTTCATTCAGGTTTCTAAGCTTATCTTTATCTTGATTTTCATCTGATTGTGCAGTTCTTTCGCGTAGAATATTAGAAATTATTTGTGCTTTAGCCAATCTACTCTCAATAGCACTTAATAGCTCGTCTTCTTCAAAAGGTTTGGTAAGATAATCATCTGCTCCAAGATTCATTCCTTTTCTGATTTCTTTATGTTCGGTTTTTGCAGACAAAAATATAAAAGGTATTTGACTCGTAGTTTTATCGTATGATAAGGCCTCAAGTACTCCATAACCATCAACCTCTGGCATCATAATATCACAAACAATAATATCGGGTCTTTCTCCTTTTGCAGTGGCGATTCCTATTTTTCCATTTGGTGATGTAATTACCCTATAATCTGAAAGTTCTAAAAGCTCGGCTGTATTCTCTCTTAATGCAGTATCATCTTCTATTAGTAAAACAGTCTTCATTAGTATTTATGATTATTAACAATCGGTATTTGAACCTCGAAAGTGGAACCTTGGTTTTCTTTACTTGTAAAAGTAATAGTCCCCCCTAGATTTTCCAAATGACTTTTCACAATGTTTAATCCGATTCCGGTTCCCTGATCTAGTAATGCATTTTCTGCCCTAAAGTAACGTTTAAAGATAAATTCTTGCTCTTTTTCAGGGATGCCTATCCCCTGGTCAATAATTTTAAATGTAAGTACATTGTTTTCAAAACCAGCCTGCAAATCGATAGTTGTATTTTCTCCTGAATATTTTATGGCATTATGAATAAGGTTAGACAATACAAGTTCCAGAATTTTTTCATCAAACTCTAATATATAATCATCGATATCATCTGGGTAATTAATTCTTTGTCCGTCTTTAAGAAGCATATTAGCATTATATACTACTTCATTAATGACCTTGCTAAGAGGGAAAATAGTATACTTATATGATGTTTTACCAGTTTCTAAGCGTTCTATTGAAAGGAAGTCATTAAGGATGTTATTCAAATACTTGACCTTACTTTTAATAGTCTCAAGATGTTTCTCTCTCTTTTCTTGCTGTTCTTCTTTGGTATATTTCCCGACAAGAGTAGCCGAGGTAAGAATCCCGCTTAGAGGAGTCTTGAACTCATGGGATACAAGAGATAAAAATTTTGTCTTTAATTCGTTAAGATCCCGTTCTTTTTTTAGTGATTCTTTGGTTTTAGCTTCGGCTTCCATACGAAGTTTTACCTCTTCTTTTAATTCTTCTATAGTACGATGTAATTCTTTGGTACGTTTTTCTACTTTTTTCTCTAGTTGGGCATTTAATTCTTGTATTTGCTGTTCCTGTTCTTTGCGCTCTGTAATATCAATAATCAGCGCCATAATATATTCATTATCGTAAATGGTAAACGGATTAAGCCCCGCTTCTACAGGAAATACGGTACCATCTTTTCGAATCCCAAAGAGATCCCGGCCTTTTCCCATATTGCGCTTTTCACTATGGTTTACAAAATTCTTGAAATGCCCTTTATGGCTATGATGATATTTTTGAGGTATTAAAACATTTAGCTCTTTTCCCAACAATTCATCAGTATCATATCCAAAAATCTTGCAAGCAGATCCATTCGTGGCTACAATAATCTGATCTTTATTCACCACAATAATACCTTCTGAAACAGCTTCAGAAAGTAACCTGAAAATATTGTTGTTTTCCTTAAAAACTTTCATTCTTCAAATGTAATGATTTTCAACAGGCACTAGAACTGATTTATATCATAAAAAACTTCATGCCAACTTGCTAAATTTATCTCATGAATCGATAATTTATATATCATGGATACAACTCAAAATATAGGAATCAAATTTTATCAAAACCTTGGAAAGTTATTCTATGCAATCGCTGCTTCTGATAAAGTTGTTCGCCCGTCTGAATATGAATCTTTACGAAAAATTGTAAAATCAGAATGGATGAAAGTAGATGACGTAGAAGATGATTTTGGCGTTGATGCAGCTTTTCAAATCGAAATTGTTTTTGACTGGTTGGACAACGAGGAACTAAATGCTGAAGAATCTTTTGGCCAATTTGAAGCGTACTACAAAGAAAATAAATCACGTTTTACAGATAAAATAAAACAGTTAATCTGGAGTACTTGTAATGCAATTGCTGGAGCTTTTTCTGGTAAAAACAAATCAGAATTAATGATGCTTGGTCGATTGAAATTGATTTTTGAAAACTGATTTTTGTCATATTATAGAAAGTATTGTGTGGCTAATTTTACTCCAAATTAAAAACATACCATTATGACACTATACGCAAAAATTAATGCTGACTTTTCTGAAAACTATATTGGATATTCTGCTTTGGCAATTATTGCCTCAACATGTTTGGGTTCTATTGCAATTATGACAACGCTTCTGCACGGAAATGGTGCCGCACAAATGTTCCTTGTTTTCCTAAGTGTTATCGTTTGTAGTGCACACAATGCTGCAATATTAACCGTTCAAAAACCCAAGTTGGTATTAGATCTTTTGATTGCTAGTTTAGTAGCTAATACACTAATTATAATTGGAAACGGACTTTTTTAAACAAACCAGATATTGTTGAAAAGGGTGAGTTTTATGAGAAACTCACCCTTTTTTTGTTTAAAACTTAAGGTGATCAATATCATATTTTTTGATGAATATCTAAATTACTTTTATTCTTAAGAAAAAATATGGATATGCCTCGACCAAAAACAAGAGACGAATTACTTGTCCTGAGTAACAAGAACTACAATAGGTTATTAGGTTTGATTAATTCTTTTCCTG
Organism: uncultured Aquimarina sp.; assembly: GCA_947496355.1. Taxonomy (GTDB): domain Bacteria; phylum Bacteroidota; class Bacteroidia; order Flavobacteriales; family Flavobacteriaceae; genus Aquimarina. The sequence continues at coordinate 106,911 of CANMCO010000011.1, read as the reverse complement.
AAGAAAAATTAAACCAGAAGTTCCCTAGTGGCTACCTCAATAGAAATATTAGAGATGTATTAGCACATCTTCATCATTGGCACTTGATGATGTTAGATTGGTATAAAGTAGGTATGGCAGGGAATAAACCAGATATGCCTGCAAAAGGATATACCTGGAAAACAACTCCTGATCTTAATAAAGAAATTCAAAAAATATATAGTCAAATTGAAGTAAGCGAAGCAAAAAAAATGCTTCAAAAGTCATTTAATGAACTACAAAAAGTGATTAATAATCACACAGAAGAAGAGCTTTTTGAAAAACGAAGATTTAAATGGACAGGAACCACATCATTAGCCTCTTATCTTATTTCTGCTACTTCAAGTCATTATGATTGGGCATATAAATTAATTAAGAAATGTATGACGATAGTTCATGAAACAACATAATTATCCATTTCTACCAAAGTATAACATCAAAAAACATATCATGAAAACACTAATCATCACTTGTCTTATTTTCTTAAGTTGTATCTCTTGTAAAAACGAGACAACGCCTCAAAAAACTTCTGATCCTAAGGAGGTAGAGACAGATCAAAATATAAACGAGAAATCTGGAGACTCACTCATTGTCTATTCTGGAGAAACACAGGAGCTTGATCAGGAGAAAACAAAATCTATAAAAAGAGAATTATTAATCAAGGCCGAAGACGATAAGTCTCAACTACAAGAATTAGTAGTATCCAAGGAGTTTTATAAAGAAGAAGATCTTTACATATTAGATTACAAATATCCGTATCTCAATGAAAAAATCGACTCAAAATATGTGGTATTCAATGATTTCATTGAAGAAAACTATTTGAATATTGAAAAAATAGAAAATCAAATTCTTGAAGACAAAGAACTGCTTTGTGACACCCTAAAAATTAATAGGTTCAGAGACAAAAGAATTATTGATTATAAAATTTATGACGTTAACAGCGATTTAATAAGTGTGGTGCTTTATAAAGAAAATTACTATTCTGGGATGCGCTACTCTACATATCTTTTTGATTGTGTAAACTTTGATCTCAAGAAACACGAATTCATGTATTTCAATAACTTCTTCGAGACTGGGTCCGAAAAAGAAGTGTTTGATACCATAAATACAATCATAAAAGAAGGTATTAATTCTGGAGAATTTTATTACGAATGCTGGGAGTTATCTGAAGGTGATTTCAAAGCCTATAAAAACAATTTTGTCGTGAATGATGATGTCGTTGAGTACTATTTTGATGATTGCGTAATTTGCCCTTCTTATACAGGAACATATTCTATAAAAATTCCCATAAAAGATATTGCACATCTTATCAGAAAATACAATGATGCGCCCAAAATAGGTTAACTTCATTATACAGGATGATTTTTAAGTACATTATTATAACTTAGTGATCAAAATAATGACATGAAAAGTAGTTTTAGTGATATTATAAATGCAAAAACACCTGTATTAGTAGATTTCTATGCCGATTGGTGTGGGCCATGTAAAACGCTTGCTCCCATATTGAAAGAAGTCAAAGATGAATTAGGAGATAACATAAAAATTGTAAAGATAGATGTAGACAAAAACCAACCTTTATCAGCAAAATATCAAGTACGTGGTGTACCTACTATGATTTTGTTTAAGGAAGGGAAGTTACTCTGGCGACAATCTGGAGTATTACAAAAACACGATATTATCGCAGTAATCAATTCACATCAATAATCATGCAACTCAATAAGTATATAGACCATACATTATTAAAGGCAAATGCTACGGTTAATGACATCAAGAAACTTTGCAGCGAAGCTAAAGAACATAATTTCTATGCAGTGTGTGTAAATAGTTATTATGTGGCACTGGCCAATAGCGAATTGATGCATACCGATATCAAAGTTGCCGCTGTTGTTGGGTTTCCACTAGGAGCAATGTTAACCCGAGTTAAGATAGTTGAAGCACAACAATGTATTGATCAAGGAGCCAATGAAATTGACATGGTTATTAATATAGGTTTGCTAAAATCTGGATATTACGATATCGTAGAGGATGAGATCAGGGCCATCAAAAAAGGAATCGGAGATAACACGTTAAAAGTCATTTTTGAAAATTGTTATCTCACCGATGAACAAAAGAAAATTGCCTGTAAATTATCTATGAATGCCGGTGCAGATTTTATAAAAACAGCTACTGGTTTTGGTACCGGTGGTGCCACTCTAGAGGATGTAAAACTTATGAAAAAAGAAGTTCAGAATAATCTACAAATAAAAGCTTCTGGAGGGATTCGAGATTTGAAAACTGCAAAGCAATATACTGATTTGGGAGTTTCCCGAATAGGAACCTCATCAGGAATAGCGATTGTAACTTCAAAATAAATCAGATGAGCATACACATTACCGCAGAAAAAGGACAAGTAGCAGAAACGGTTTTATTACCGGGTGATCCTATGCGAGCCAAGTGGATAGCTGAAACCTTTTTTGACGATCCTTATTGTTATAACGAAGTTAGAGGAATGTTTGGTTACACGGGGACCTACAAGGGCAAACATGTTTCGGTACAAGGCACCGGGATGGGAATACCATCTGCATTGATTTATTGTCACGAGCTTATTAATGATTACGGGGTTAAAAAATTAATCCGTGTCGGTTCTGCCGGATCCTTTCAAAAAGATATTCAACTTAGAGACATTGTTATCGCAATGGCAGCTTCTTCCACTTCAGGAATTAATAATTCCAGGTTTATTAACTCGGATTATTCTCCTACTGCTAGTTACGAGTTATTTATGAAAGCAACTCAGTATGCCCAAAAATATAATATTCCTATCAAAGCTGGTAATGTATTGTCGTCTGATGAATTTTATGAAGATGACCCTAATGCATATAAGCACTGGGCAGATTATGGTGTGCTATGTGTAGAAATGGAAACTGCAGGTCTGTATACCATTGCAGCAAAGTTTGATGTAAAAGCATTGACTATTCTAACTATTTCGGACTCTCTGGTTACTGGGGAAGTAACAACATCAAAAGAAAGAGAAACTACATTTAGCAAGATGATTGAAATTGCTTTAGGAACATTATAAAAGGTTATTTTGCTGTCGTCTCGAGCGGAGTCGAGAGATAGTAACCTTCTATTTCAATTACATTTCGACTCCGCTCAATGTGACAGTAGTAACTTTATATTTTGAAAGTCATTACGGGTTTATCAGCATGATTCGCGATATCTTCGCCAATACTTCCGCTAAAAAAATGTGCCAATCCACGACGCCCATGTGTAGGGATCGCAATGATATCAGCATCTATTTTTTTGCTATAATTAAAGACTCCTCCTTCTACCGTATAATCGCTATAATAAATTACCTTATCATGCATTTCTAGATTTCCTGGATCGGCCTTAAAAAGAAATTCTTTAACCCTTTCTTCTATCTGATCAGAACTTCTAAATCGCTCACCTGGTAGATTAACATGAAGTAAATGAATATTAGCATCGAAAGCATCAAATAATTTCATTGCATTATGATAAGAACGTAGATTCTCTATTTTAAAGTCACAAGCAAATACGACCTCTTTCATTCTAAAATCTTCTACTGGATTCTTTATAACCAAAACAGGAATATCAGAAGTTCGTACTACTTTTTCTGTATTAGATCCTATAAAAACTTCTTCTCGTAGTCCACTAGTTCCATGTGAACCCATTACAATTAAATCGGCATCGTTTTCATTAGCTACCTCATTAATCTCGCTAAATATTTTATAATTCTGCACGGTTTCACTAACCTTAATTCCTTTTAGATACTCCTTATCCAAAAAAGTTTCAAACCTCTTTTCTGCAAGTTTCATGTAATATAATGCTTCTGCTACTTCCTGACCTTCGTTTTTGGTCAATACAGCTTCAGAAAGCCCAAGCATATGCAATACTACAATCTCAGCATCCTGCTGTTTGGCAATCGTGGCAGCGGCCTGCAACGCATATTCTGAGTATTCAGAAAAATCTATGGGTACAAGAATTTTTTTCATAGTTTTATTATTTTATGATACCAAAATTAGAAGATGTTAAAACCAATTAAAATGATAATTATCATAACAATAATGGTTCTAATCTTGTTATAATCTTATTAGCAAAGTCAGGCGCCTCTTCAAGGTTGGATTCTCCTGTAATTGCATCTACTACACCACTAATTCGGTATGTACCTTCTCCAGAAGTGGTAAGTATTATCATTTTATCGCTATGATCTGAAGTCCTATCAACAAATTGCTTCACGACAAAAGGTGCTTTCCAGTTTTCCCAAGTATGTAATAATATAATGGCTGTGTAATCCTCTGGTTGAATCTCTACCAAAGAAGAAACATCAATAACTTTTATAAAAATAGAGTCTGATTTATAATGATTCACTATTGAATTGGTGATCGCATCTTTAAATTCACTTCCTTGCGTAGCAATTAGAAGTTTTTGTTCCAACGCTGGAGTGTTCACCTCAAATGCCTTAGCTTCTTCCATAGCGTATTCATAAGTGTACCACGTAGCCCAAAGGAGTAATATGATAACAACAGATACTATGATTAGCATTATTTTTCCAAATCTTTTCATTTTATTTTTTTTACTGATTTCTCACTAAAAATATTGAACTCTGATTCAGGAAAATATGATAATTATCACTTGCCAAAAAACGCCTTTTCCTATTCATCAATTGGTTGTATATTTCGGTAGAAATTTAATTCTCAAAAAAAATGTTACAACACTTCAATATTACAGTTTCTGGAAAAGTGCAAGGTGTTTGGTACAGAAAAAGTACTCAGGAAAAGGCCAACGAGATTGGAATAGTGGGTTTTGTAAAAAATCAATCTAACGGCAGCGTTTATATCGAAGCCGAGGGAAATGAAGATCAACTTAAATCCTTATTAGAATGGTGTGCTGAAGGGCCCCAATTCGCCATAGTTAAAGATGTTTCTTTTACTACAGGTGCTATTCGGTCTTTTGAACGGTTTGAAATTTTGCGCTAAGTATATCCTACAACTTTTCTAAAGACAACCAGTGCTACGATATAAGTAATTTTTACAACGCTGGTCTATTAATAATTATCTTATTTTCCTACGATCACTCTTGCCGATATATACCCGCTATAAAAATCGGTATTGGTTGTTTTAAAACATTTAATCACTTTATCTACTTTGTTATTAAGCAACCCCGAGGTTTGCTCGAATAGTTCAGACAACCCAAGTGAAGCTTGTATTTGTGCGATGCGATATTGGCGTGGTTGCCCATTGATCACCAAAAAACGATCAGAGCTATTGTTTAGATCGGTAATTTGCTCTTCTGTTACGCCATAATCCATAAGATCTTTAAGGTGTTCTTCTAGCAAGATAATAAGCTCTATAATTACTGTTATAAAATCCTGATTACGCAGGCTATATAACTCTGAAAATGTTTTAGCTGCTTTTTGTTCTAACTCTGTTTTGCCCTCTATAGTGGCATATGCTTCTAGTGCATCGTTTAGGATATCTGCTTTCTCTGCAACTATCCCGATACCGCTAGTCTCTGCCTTAAATCCGTGTACTTAATCTATCATTACCACCACCAGGATTACAAATATGAGCGATCAAAAGGTTGATATACCCATAAAACCCTCTTAATTTCTTTTATGGAAGAAATCAAACAACATAACCTTATTAAGCCTACCTTCGGTAAAAAATAATGTCAATAGAGCGACGAGTGCAATTGGTAGAAAAACTTTTTTATCAATTAGATCAAGAAAGCGCTCAGTTTGAACAATCATCAGGAATGAGTTGCGTTTCTGGTTGCGGAAAATGTTGTACATACCCAGATATAGAAGCTTCTCCTTTAGAGTTTTTACCTTGGGCCTTTCACTTGTTTTTAAATGGGGAAGCACTAAAAACGCTCATTATGCTCAAGAAAACTACTAGTCCTACTTGTTTAATCTACAAACCTTTATCTATTGTTGATCAGGGTCGTTGTAGCAGTTACAAATATCGAGGTTTAATTTGTAGGTTATTTGGATTTGCGGCCAACACCGATAAATATGGAAATTTGAGATTGGCTACTTGTAAAATTATCAAAGAAGGTCAGGCTGCCAACTATAATTCCACTTCCAAGGCAATTGCAAAAGGATTGTATGTACCTATATTTACAGAGTACTACATGCAATTAAATCAAATAGATTTTCACTTAGGAAACATCATATTACCTGTAAACAAAGCTCTTAAAATGGCTTTAGAAGAAGTTTTACAATATTACGCATACAGACCTTTTCCAGGTGTACGAAAAAAGTGTGGTTAAGACAAAAAGCTACTAAATTACGATTACCAACAAGATGCAGTACACGTATTACAAAGATACGGTTACTATAATCTAGTCCGAAGACTACCCTTTAAAAATATTTACACTTCTTTTACATTACTTGTAATTAGTTATAGACACAATCTATAATAGCAACTTTTATCTACAAAAAATTACATCTAACTTTAAGAATCGGTAATAAAATTATTTAATTAATTTAAAAATCACACAAATGAAAAAACCGCTCTTAATGACCTTAACCTGTGTGACGCTTCTCTTAATGGGGTGTCATCAAAATGAAGTAACTGGTGATGCTACCAAAAAAGGGAAATGCCCTTTCGGTTTCACCTCAGAAGGACCATCTGGTGGACTTAATGTGAGTAATGATGCTAAAACCAATAGAGATTGGTGGCCTAATCAGCTTGATTTAAGTGTACTTCGACAACATTCATTCAAATCAGATCCAATGGGTGAAGATTTTAATTATCCCGAAAAATTTAACAGCTTAGATTATTCTGCTTTAAAAAAAGATTTAACTGCATTAATGACCGATTCTCAGGATTGGTGGCCTGCAGATTATGGACATTACGGAGGACTATTTATTCGTATGGCATGGCATAGCGCCGGCACCTACAGAACTGGTGACGGTCGTGGTGGTTCGCGAGAAGGACAACAGCGTTTTGCACCACTTAACAGCTGGCCCGATAATGGTAACCTGGATAAGGCAAGAAGACTTCTTTGGCCTATCAAACAAAAATATGGTAGTAAAATCTCATGGGCAGATTTAATGATCCTTACCGGAAATGTTGCTTTTGAATCTATGGGCTTTCAGACTATTGGTTTTGCTGGAGGTAGAGAAGATGTTTGGGAACCTGTTAGTAATGTGTATTGGGGGCCAGAATCCAAAATGCTTGACGATGAAAGATATACAGGAGATCGTGAACTCGAAAAACCGCTAGCAGCTGTCCAGATGGGGCTTATTTATGTTAATCCAGAAGGTCCTAACGGTAATCCAGATCCCGTAGCTGCGGCAGTAGATATACGAGAAACGTTTGGCCGAATGGGAATGAACGATGAGGAAACAGTAGCTCTTATTGCAGGAGGGCATACTCTAGGAAAAACACATGGCGCTGCTCCCGGTTCACATTTAGGTCCTTCACCAGAAGCAGCTAGTATTGAAGAGCAAGGATTTGGTTGGAAAAGTGATTATGGTACAGGAAAAGGTAAGGATGCGATCACCTCTGGTCTAGAAGTAATCTGGACAGCAACACCTACTCGTTGGAATAATACCTTTTTTGCCAATTTATTTAATTTTGAATGGGAATTAACAAAAAGTCCGGCAGGGGCTCATCAATGGGTAGCAAAAAATGCAGACGAGATATTTCCAGATGCTTTTGATCCAGAAAAGAGACATAAACCAACGATGTTGACTACTGATCTATCGCTACGATTTGATCCCGCTTATGAAAAAATTTCAAGAAACTTTTTAGAAAACCCTGAAGCTTTCAACAAGGCTTTTGCTCGTGCATGGTTTAAACTTACGCATAGAGACATGGGACCTAGAACCACATATCTGGGACCTGAAGCTCCTAAAGAAGAATTTATCTGGCAAGACCCAATACCAGCAGTTAATCACGAATTAGTCACTGCAAAAGATATTTCAGACTTGAAATCAAGCATCTTAAGTTCTAATCTAACTACCAGTGAACTAGTATCTGTGGCATGGGCTTCTGCATCTACTTTTCGTAACTCGGATAGAAGAGGTGGTGCCAATGGTGCTCGTATTCGATTAGAACCACAAAGAAACTGGGAAGTCAATAATCCAACACAATTAAATAAAGTACTGACAACCTTAGAAAAAATTCAAACCGATTTTAACGCAAAGGGTAAAAAAATCTCTATGGCCGATTTGATAGTACTAGGAGGAGGAGGTGCTATAGAAGAAGCTGCAAAAAAAGCTGGATATTCTATTAAAGTTCCTTTTACTCCCGGACGAATGGATGCATTACAAGAACAAACAGACGTAAGTTCTATGGCCGTACTTGAACCCATGGCAGATGGATTTAGAAATTATCTAAAAACAAAATATACCTTGACTACAGAAGAATTACTAATTGACAAAGCTCAGTTACTTACATTAACGGTTCCAGAAATGACCGTTCTTGTTGGGGGTATGCGTGTTTTAAATACGAATCATGACAATTCTAGACATGGTGTTTTTACAAAGAATCCGGGAACTTTGACAAATGATTTTTTTGTCAATATTTTGGATATGAGTACAGCATGGAAAGCCGTTTCTGATGCAAAAGAAAAATATGAAGGAAGGGACAGAACAACAAACGAACTCAAATGGACCGCTACACGCGCAGATCTTATTTTTGGTTCAAACTCTGAATTAAGAGCTTTGGCAGAGGTTTACGGAAGTAACGATGCTAAAGAAAAGTTTGTGAAGGATTTTGTTGCTGCCTGGAGTAAGGTCATGAGACTTGATCGCTTCGACCTTAAATAAACCTATTCCTATAACATAAAAGTATATTTGTTATACCCACTTAGTTATGAAAACTAAGTGGGTTTGTTTTTAAATGAACCTTTACAATTTTCGAACCTCAACAAGGTACTTTATTACATATAAAAACAGAAACAGGTAGACCTTCACCCACCTGTTTCCTTCGAAGAAATTAATTTTATTTTATAGTACGATCCTCTTCAATCTTCTATCGCTAGATTTCCAAAATCAGATAATTTTCCTAAAAACATATCCAATTTCTTCGATTCGGTTTTTGCCACATTGCTATAACAAAAACCTATTTTTTAACTAAATACAAAGAATCACTTTTAACTATGACCGCTAAAGTAGTCTGTTTAGGATACAAAAAGTATGACAAATATCAGTTTTCGGTTTTTTTGATTGTTAAAATTTCATTTCTCACCTGTCATAGCTTTTCTACATATAAGGTTTCATCTCTCTTTTTCGTTTTTGGAGCTGTCTCTCTATATCACTAAGCGTTTCTTTAAATGCTAACTCAAAATTTTTCTCATTTGATGTAGCATATATCTTGGGCCCTGGTATACTTAACTCAAGATCACATATTTTTCCGTTCCCTTTTGGGTCGTTTTCTTTTTTGAAAAACACATCGGTTTTGATGATCCAATCATATTTTTTGTAAAATTTATTTAATTTTTCATGTACATAATCTTCCATAGTCTCACTCGTAGGCATTTGTACAAATTGAATGTTGGTTTTCATAAGCAGTTATTTTATTTTTTAGTTTATATTCTATTTTGCTATTCTTAATAGGGTACTAAGCCATAGGCCATATTCAATAAGAATATCCCTACCAAAAATAAGAGTATATATATTAGTTGTATTAATTTTACGTTGCTAATTTCTAGCCATTTTGTGGTTTGAATAGGAAAGATAAATAGAGCCAATCCTATACTTAATGCTGTCCAACCTATTGCAGTGATGATAAATCTCCAATTTGGTTCCCAGACATTGTGAAAAAGAATAGTAAGCAATCCAACAATGATGGCTACAAAAGAGGTAATGATCAGAAATTTTTGATCCTTCAAGTCATCAAAAATTTGTTTAATCCTAGTGGGTTTAAAACTTAGGATAAAGAAAAATATAATAAGATACCAACCCCAAAACTTTGCTAAAAAAATAGATGCATCCATATCTTTTCATTTTTTAAAACCTACTCAAAAATAACCGCTCTCCTCCATTTTAAATATGATAAATATCATTCCGAAAATCTGTGCTTTGGCAGACATTTGAAGAAAAAATATTCCCTGCAACTGCTGATATTACCGAGTCGGTATATTCTTCAATTACTATACAGCCAGATAGTTTGTACCAGGTATATGTGCAGTTGTGAACGGAATTTTGGATAAAAACCTTGTAGAAGAAGGAGATATTGTCAAAAAGGAAAAACCCATCTTCCAGATCATTAACAGCAATCCAAAATTAAACACAGAAAACGCCAAGTTATCGATTTTGCTAATAAAACAGACCGAATTATTGAGATGAGTAATGGTAGAATAATTGGTTAATTTTCCAAAAAAATGATAGGTTTAAATCCTTTGTTAGGTATTAAAAAGACCCATATAACTTTGCCTTATTAAAGCTTAATAAAGGAATCTCTGTATGCGACTCTAGTTGTTTTACCAAATCACGATGAAACAACTTCTTAAACATTCCAATATCCTCACGCTCTAGTAGTACTACGAGATCAGCTTTGATATCGTGCAAGTACGTTTTTAGCTTTTCATAAATATTATCAGAAATAACCAGGTTGAACTCTATATTTTTATAGTTAACTTTCTGCAATACCATTTCTTTAAACCAGGCAAATTGATTTCTTTCTTCATCATTGTCTTTTGTAGAAATATGGATTACGTTTATTCTGGATTGAAAAGGTAATGCCACTTCTGTTAATTTATCAATAGCCAAAATATCGCTTTCTTCAAAATCTGTAGCATATACAATCCTTTTTATTGGTTCTGCACTAAAATTATTTGGAACCACCAAAAGTGGACATAAACTTCTTGTAATTAACTCTTTGGCAATATCTCCGGTCAAAATACCTCGATTACTATGTTTATCCTTCATACCAATAATAAGCATATCAGCCTGTAACTCTTTTGTCTTTGCCAGAATTCCTTCTGTAATTGAAATATTTTTAACAACTTCTATTTGAACATTAGATTTACTTGGCATATAACTCAAGTGTTTCTTACAATAGGTATTTAAGACCTCTTGATGCTCTTCAAAAGCATTTTTTTCTATTTGTTGTAATGAGCGAATCATACTTGTGCCCGGAAATGAAGGAATATCAAACACATGTAATACGATCAAATCTGCTTGTAATTTATTACTAAGATTGTACGCATACTGTAAGGCCGGTATTGAATGTTCAGAACAATCTGTGGGATAAAGAATAGTTTTCATGACTTCTGAATATTTAGAATCAATTCAAGAAAAGATATAATTTTAAACACGGACAAAACATGACATAAGTCATTTATTATCAATAGGTCATACTATAAATTTAAATACGATAAAGTGTCTAAAAGTTACGAATAAAGAAGAGAAAAATCAATTAAAATGATACTAAAATTAATAGGGGTAATTCTATTATTAATACTACTAATCTGTATAGCCGGAATATCATTTTTTAATAGTCATATTGAAAAAGAAAAAACTAAACTCTTTTCTTCAAATAAAATTGCAGACAAAAAAATTACAGAAAAAGATCTCGAAATACTTCCAGATTTAATGAAAAACTATCTTGTCAAAACCAAGGTTATTGACAAACCAAGATATTGTAATGTGATATTTACTCAAAAAGGTAAGATAAAAACTAATCCAAAAAAGGATTGGTTACCTTTTACTGCCACTCAATATATGTCGTCTAATAATCCAGGTTTCATCTGGAAAGCTAAGGCTTTACCCATGTTAATTAGGGATAAATATACTAACCATAAAGGAGGAGTAAAAGTTAGTCTGATGGGCTTAAAAAATATGGTGTTATTTTCTGGTCCAGAGGTTGATCAAAGTTCTCTGGGGCGATATCTTGGAGAATTAATATGGTTTCCTATCGGTTTTTTGGATCCAGACATCTCGTGGTTGGTAATAGATACCAAAACGATAAAAGCTACTATTTCTAAATCCAATCAAACACTAGAAGGTTTTTTTATTTTTGATGAAGAAGGAATGATTAACCGTTTCAAGACCAAAAGATATAGGGATACATCCATTGAAGATTTCATAGGAGAATTAGGAAATTATCAAGATTACGATGGATTGTTAATTCCAAATACAATGACTGCTATATGGGATCTTAAAGATGGAAAAATAGAGTATTTTAATGCAACTATTATTGATTACAAATTACACACTTATATGTACTAAAAAAACAGAATGTTAGCAGTAATTTAACGAGAACCAACCCTCTTTTATCGTATCTTCAATAGCATAACTTAATAAGTACCATTACTACAAAAAATATAAACACCTGCGCTATGAATACTTCGAAAAATTTAATTGCTAAGATCAATGAATTAATCACCAATATAGAGACCAATTATCCTGAAATATATCATTTCATTGAAGAACAACCCATCACTGTTCCTTCAAGCGATCATTTTGAAACAAATGAAAAAGCATTACAGGATTATTTAAATAGCTTAAGCGAGTTACTGCAGCATCATAAGGAAACACATAAAAATTAAAGCAGTATTAGTGTCACTCTAATACCTTTACATGAATTGATTTATTAACTAAATTTTTAAATTTGGTTAAGCTATCATGAATAATAAGTTCGTAATGCGTAGGTATTACAAACTTTGGTTTAACCTCATTTGCCATTCGAGAAGCATCTTCTATATTCATAGTTAAGTTATCTCCTCCAATTGGAATCAAAGCAACATCAATGTTACCTATATTTTTCATTTCTGGAATATATCCTGTATCTCCTGCATGATAAATACGAATACCGCTATTTAAGGTTAATATATATCCAACATTTTGCTTTGATTTTGGATGCGCTTTTATCCATAAAAAAACCTTCTCTTTATCGTTATATGAAGCTACCGTCTCGAATCTCAAACCGTCTAGTTCTAAAACATCTCCTGGTTTCACTATTTTGATCATATAACCTGTCTTTGGAAATTTTTTTGAAACACTTTTGGCGCAGATAACAAGTGTTTCTGGTTTCATAATTTTCTCAATAGTCTCCAAAGAAAAATGGTCTGGATGAGAATGGGTTATAAAAATATAATCGGCCATATCACTACTTTCAATCTCAACAGGGTCAATATAGATCACCTTTTCGTCTGACTTAATTTGAAAACTTGAAGGAAAAAAATGAGATTTGTTTACTTTGATTGCACCCCACGTTGTAATCTTAACGTTTTCATCTAATTCAAGACTTTGAGGAATCAAGTTCCTTTTTTCACTAACACTAACCTTTACCATTGTACAACTTTGAATTATTATTAAGAGTGAACAGATATATAATATCAAAGACTTATTCATATCATTAAAATTTAACTCTAATAAATCTATCCTTTTAGGTACATTTATACAATGATAAAAGTCATCTTAAATTCATCGTAGAAAAAGAAATTCTTAACAGGTTTTAAAAAAGCATCAACCAAATACCTATAATAAAATGTGAATTGTTTTTGTATTTTTAGGCAAATTCTTTGCGATGCCATCGACCGACCAATGTAAAAACTGCGAAAAATCTTTTGACGAGTCTTTTGATTATTGTCCCTATTGCGGGCAAGAAACAGTAGACAAACTTACTTTTGGTGTACTGTTTAGTAACACGATTAGCAATTACTTTTCTATAGATGCGCGTTTCTTCAAAAGTTTTATTCCACTAATGATAAAACCCGGGGTGTTGGCTAGGTATTTTGTTGATGGTAAACGACTCTCATATTTGCATCCTGCACAATTTTACCTCTTCATCTCTATCGTGTTCTTTTTTATGTTTTCTTTTAGTATAAGAAAAGCTGATAATAAATTTACTCAAGTATTAAAAAAAGGTTTTAGCAAAGAAATAACTTTAGATTCGCTACAAATCGAAAAAGATTCTATTGGTTTAGAAATAGCAAAAAATGCTATTAAAAAAAATCCAGCTTTAGCAGCAATGTCTGATGAAGATCTCAGGGCAATAGACTCGGTTATATTAGCCAGTCAAAATGGACCCGAAATAGATTTTGGTTTTAAAAGAAAAGTTTTAGACTCTTTGATTACAGTTAATGCCCCACAAGCTGAAAAGTTAAAGGCCTTGGGATTAAAAGAAGATGCCGGTGCATTAACCCGAAAGTTTTTTGCACAAATGCTAAAATTCTATGAACGAAAAGGAGGAGGTATCCTAAAAGCACTATACGATACAGTCCCTATTACTATGTTCTTAATGTTGCCTTTATTTGCCTTTTTAATACAATTGTTTTATTGGAAACGAGGTACGTTTGCACACCATATGGTATTTAGTTTCTACTTTTTCACCTTTCTTTTTACATCGTTTTGTATTTTGATTATAACCAATTCACTAATAACAATTCCTGTTTGGTTAGAAGTTCTAGTCTTTTTATCTTTTATAATCTATTTGATGATAGCTCTTCGGAATTTCTATAAGAGTAGTTGGATAGGTGCATTTCTTAAGGCCAATACGATTTCTTTCATTTATATGATGTTTATCGTCCCAATTGCAATTTCTGGAGTAGTAATGGTTTCGTTTATGCTGTATTAGATTAATGATTTATAAAAGGAAAAACTCTGTAGAAAAATCAAAAATCTTTTTTATTTGATTTTCCTGGTAATTAATACCCTACTTTTTTCTTTAATGAAGGTACTTCCCATTTGATCATTTCTTTCAGGAATTCATCTACTTTCTCTACAATAAGTTTTTCGGTAATAGACTCTGGAGTATACCGGCCAAATTCTACTACATTATTTTCTTGAGTTACATTTTCAATCTCTGGATACATCATAAAAACATAGATATCTCCATTATATGCCTGTGAAAAAATTAAGGCCCCGCCAGGTAAAAATTGATATGCCGGAATCAAATTTGTGCAATCTATCATTTCTGGAGGAAAAGAGTCAAAAGTAATATTGACTGCTTCATTATTATGTATCCAACTTAATTCCTGAACCTTCCATCCAATATCATATTGTTTTACAGCAATCTGTAGTGTTTGTTTAAGTAGATTTTTGGTTTTTGTTTTCCAAAGCAACCTTTTATCAACAACAGTTTTTATAGAAGTTCTATAATCATTAATTCGTTCTTCAAGATGTTCTATTTTCATAATCTAATATTTTAACGATTCTTCTTTTTCTTTTGCTTTTCCATCTTTTTGAAATATCCTCTGAAAAGGAAATTATGTTTCAGGGCCTCCATATTTTGATTAAATCGATAGGTGCCTTCTTTAATACTATTCATTGTAGAATCTATATTGTTAACCAAAGTAGGGTCATTTGCCAGATAGTTTAAAGCTCCTTTTCCTTCTTTAATGTCTTTTAATACTACATTCAAGTTTTTACTGACCTCGATAATTTCATCACTAGATTGTTCTAGATTACTTACCATGGTTTTCATTTTTTGTCCCGATAGGCTATCGCTTAATAACACACCTGCTACACTTTCTCCTTTATTGATTGAGGATATGATATCTTTAAGCTCGGTAATTGTTTGTGACGCTCCCGTACTGGCTTTTCTTAATTCGTAAACGGCCAATTTAAGATCTCTGGCCATGATAGAATCATTAATTAGCAATCCCAGCGTGCCTTTACCATCAATAATTTTTGTAGTAATCTTTAGCAAATCTGCTGTGAGCAATGCTGCATTTTCATTGGTTACATTTAAAGTAGTTAGCATATCATCGGTTCCAATCTTACTAAACGACTGAATGGTATCTCCTGAAACAACAGGAAGTTTTTTACTCTCTCTAGGTATAATATTTACGATCATATTACCCACTAGGCCATCAGAACTTATAGTAGCAACCGCATCCTTTTTAATGTGTTTTCCTACACTTTCTCTAATAAGCATTTCTACTATGATTTGACTATCATTGATCATTTTGATTTTACTTACTAGACCAACATTAATCCCAGAATACCTAACATTGTTACCTAATTCTAATCCATTTACATTAGTAAATTGGGACATGATTTTAATATTACTACCGAAAAGATTCTGACGATTTCCGATAGAATATAATGCTGCAATAAGAAGCATGGTTCCCAATACAACAAAAACCCCTAATTTTAATTTTTGTGAAGCTGTTTTTTTCATAGTAGCCATATCTTATATTTTCTAATGTTTAAAAAATGCTTTTACTTGAGGGTCGTCTGATCCTATTAACTCTTGATAAGTACCCTCTGCATAATTAATCCCGTCCACCAATAAAATAATCCTATTAGAAATCACCCGTGCACAATCCACATCATGTGTAATGATCAATGATGATGTCCCATACTTCTTCTGTATGCTTCGCATGAGTTGTATAATTTCTTTGGCAGTTATGGGATCTAGGCCAGTTGTTGGTTCATCATACAAAATAATTCTAGGTTTCAGGATAAGAGCCCTGGCTAGTGCTACTCGCCTTTGCATCCCTCCTGACAGCTCTGCGGGCATTAAATCAATGGCATCTGCCAAACCAACATTTTCCAGAGCCTCTACAATCAATGCTTCGGTATGTCCAGTTATATTTAGTTTATGTTTATGTCTTCGTAAAGGAAATTCAAGGTTTTCTCGTACAGTCATAGAATCATACAATGCACTACCTTGAAATAAAAACCCTATTTCGGTACGCAAAAGATCTAATTCTGTTTGCCCCAAAACAGTAATATCCTGACCTTTTATTCTAATACTACCGTTATCTGCTTGCATTAAACCCACAAGACATTTGATCATAACTGATTTCCCTGAACCTGACTTGCCCATAACTACCAAATTTTCTCCTTCAAATAATTGCAAAGTAAACCCATTAAGTACATGATTATCACCAAAGCTTTTCTGCAAATCTTTGATCTCTAATACTGGTCCAATTTCTTTTTTACTTTCCATCTATATTTCAAAAAATATATCAGCCAAGAATACCGCTATAAAATCAATCACAAAAAGTAGCATCGATGTATATACCACGGCAGAATTAGAGGCTTCTCCAACTCCAGCGGTTCCTTTTTTACAAAAATATCCTTTGTAGCACCCTACTAATCCAATCGCAAACCCGAAAAAGAAAGATTTGATTGTAGCCGGAATAATGTCACTATACTCAATAGCATCAAAAACTTGATTAAAATATAATTGAAAGGATACAGCGCCTTTTAAATTCTCTATAATAGCCGAACCAAATAAGGCTATAGCATCACCAAAAACTATTAATATAGGTAACATCAAAGTTGTTGCAGTGATGCGAGTAATTACCAAATACTTAAAAGGGTTTGTTCCCGATACTTCCATGGCATCGATTTGCTCAGTTACTCGCATCGAACCAAGTTCTGCCCCAATTCCTGAACCAATTCTACCTGCACAAATCAAAGCTGTAATTACGGGTCCAATTTCTCTTACTATTGAGATCCCTACCATTGAAGGCATCCATGACTCTGCACCAAACTCCATAAGCGTTGGGCGAGATTGAAGTGTAAATACTAATCCCAGAATAAATCCCGTGACACCAACCAAAAGTAAAGAGCGATTACCCATATGGTAGCATTGCTTCAACAATTCCTGAAACTCAAAAGGTCTTGTAAACACTTCTCTAAAAAAGCGCCACGCAAAAAACGACAAATCGCCAATCTCTGTAAAAAAAGCCTTTGTTCTTTCTACTATGCGAAGTGATTGAGTCATAAAAAGTCTACTTCTAAGGTTATTCAAATATAGAAGTAGCTTTTTCTAATAAAAATGACATAAATCAGCTACTAAGAATGTTTATACTGACATCCGTCATAGTTTGATTATTTGTGTTTTAATAGATTTAGCTGTTAAAATCCAAACTATGAAAACAACTGTAGCAATACAAAACTTAAAATGTAGTGGTTGTGAAAGTACTATTGCAAAGAAACTACATACACTAGAAGGAATAAAAGACATATCAGTAGATACAAACAATTGTACTATTTCATTTAGCTACGAAACCCAAGATGGTATCGAAACTGTAGAAAAAGAGCTTACTAAATTAGGGTATCCTATTGAAGGGGATAAAAACACGCTAAGCAGAAAAGCAAAATCTTACATAAGTTGTGCTATAGGAAGGCTTAATAAATAATGCTATATTTAAGTCTTAATAGTATAATGATGAAAGAAACAGCAAAAAAAGGAGCTTCTTCTAACACAGTCTATGGTATGGGATTTGTTGGGGCTGTAATTTATTTTATCAGTCATGCAACAAGTTTTTGGATGGGAGTTCTAGGGTTCTTGAAAGCGATTGTCTGGCCGGCAATATTAGTATATGAAGTTCTTAACTATATTGGTGTATCTTGATCGTACTCACAATCGAATTTGTTTTAATGCTTTAAAAAAACAATCGATATTAGAACAAAAAAATCTAAAAGAGACTCCTATAAATAAGTTACCGGAATACTTTATATTTACTAAAAACCAAATGTATGTCTTCTCAATCCCGGTTGGATCGAGCTTATAAAAAAGCAAAAGTAATTCCGTTTGACGATACTTCTAAGTTTATATTCTTTAGTGATTGTCATCGCGGAGATAATAGCTTTGCCGACGAATTCGCTAATAATAGAAACATTTATTTTCATGCCTTGACACATTATTATAATGAAGGATTTACCTATTGCGAACTGGGAGATGGAGATGAGTTATGGGAGAACCTTAATTTTGAGATGATTCTAAGAGCACATAAAAATGTATATGAATTGCTTCAAGTATTCCATAAAGACGATCGGTTAGAAATGATATGGGGTAATCATGATATGGTCTACAGAAATCCAAAATATGTAAAAAAACATCTTAGTCACTATTTTGATCATAAAACACGTGAAAAAGTCCTTCTTTTCCCTAATATAAAATATCTTGAATCCATTATTTTAAAACATAAAGACACACAACAGGAAGTTTTCTTAATTCACGGCCACCAAGCAGATTTTATGAATTACACGGGGTGGAGAATTCATAGATTTTTGGTTCGTGTCCTATGGAAGCCTCTACAGGTAATAGGAATCTCTGACCCAACTAGTCCGGCACAAAACTTTAGAGAAACAATACGAATAGAACGCAGAATTAAAAAATGGATTGCCAATAATAAAAACCTCATTACGATAATGGGACATACACATCGCCCTAGGTTTCCAGAACCTGGAGATCTTGCATTATTTAATGATGGAAGTTGTGTTCATCCAAGATGTATTACTGGTATTGAAATCGAAAATGGTAATATTACCTTAATTAAATGGCAAATCTCAACCACAGAGGATGGAATACTAAAAATTATTAGAACCCCACTAGAAGGCCCAAGAAAGTTAACTGATTTTATTTCTGAGTAGAAATTAAGCTATATTCAAAACCTCTTCTATCTGAGGAGCATATTTCTTTATGGTCATTTCGACACCAGATTTTAATGTCATCTGGTTCACACTACAACCAACACAGGCTCCTTCTAACTGAACCTTAACTCTTTTATCATCTTCTATAGAAACCAAAGAAATATTTCCTCCATCACTTTCCAAAAAAGGCCTAATTTCATCAAGGGCTTTCTCTACATTTAGTCTTAACTCTTCAGAAGTCATATCTTATTTTTTTACAGCAGCGCATCCTGCCATTGTTGTTATTTTGATGGCTTCAGTGGGTGGTAAATTTTCGTTTCTATTTACTACTTCCTGAACCACATTTCTGGTCAACTCTTCAAAAGCTTTCTCTATAGGAGTTGCAGTTTGTAAAGCTGCTGGTCGACCAACATCACCTGCCTCCCGAATACTTTGAACTAATGGAATCTCACCTAAAAATGGAACTTCGATATCTTCTGCAAGGTTCTTAGCTCCTTCTTTACCAAAGATATAATATTTATTGTTAGGAAGCTCATCCGGGGTAAAATATGCCATATTCTCTATAATCCCCAGAACAGGGACATTAATACTATCTTGTTGAAACATCGCAACTCCCTTTCTGGCATCTGCCAATGCCACATTTTGAGGAGTACTAACTACTACAGCTCCTGTTATAGGTAAAGATTGCATAATCGATAAATGAATATCTCCTGTTCCCGGTGGCAAGTCAATTAACATAAAATCAAGTTCTCCCCAAGCGGCATCAAATATCATCTGGTTTAATGCTTTTGCAGCCATTGGTCCTCTCCAAACTACAGCTTGATTAGGTTGTGTAAAAAAACCAATAGACAAAATCTTTACACCATAATTCTCTATAGGTTTCATCTTGGATTTATCTCCAACTTTTACAGAAAGTGGTCTTTCTCTTTCCACATCGAACATAATTGGAGCAGAAGGACCATAAATATCTGCATCAAGCAATCCTACTTTGAACCCCATTTTTGCCAAAGTAACTGCAAGATTTGAAGTTACCGTAGATTTACCTACACCTCCTTTACCAGAAGCAACCGCAATAATATTGGTAATTCCCGGTATTGCTTTTCCTTTGATTTGATTCTTATCTGGTTGAGCAGTTGGTGGTGCTTCAACTTTAATATTTACAGTAATTTTTGCCTTCTCATAAACCTTCTCATGAATCACTTTCATTACATCAACCTCGGCACGTTTTCGTATATGCAATGCAGGAGTAGACAATACCAAATCTACAACCACTTCATCACCAAAAGTAATTACATTTTTTACGGCACCACTCTCTACCATATTCTTTCCTTCACCTGCCACGGTGATACTCTCAAGCGCTTTTAATATTTCTGATTTTTCCAGCTTCATGCGTATTTCTTCTTTTCTGAAAAACAAACCTATCTAGATTCATTCTAAAGGCAAAGATAGGTCGAAAAGTTAAGATTATAAAGCTCCAAAATCGAAATGATTTATAATAGTATCGTTATTCATGATATTCATATTTTTTAAAACGGTATGGTTTGTGTGACTAAGAGTTTTTGAATTTTCAATCACAATCAATTATGTATCGGGCAACTCTAACTTCACTTCTTTTCTTTTTAGTATTTCAAATACATTATGGTCAAAGTAAACTTGAAAAAGCTGAAGAAAGTTTGACCAAAAAGGAAAATCGAGGTTCCAGAAGTGATTCCAGATCGAGATCTTATGACTCTGATGATTCTTCTGATTTTGGAGATAGCTTTATTGCGGAAGAGCTTGCCTACCTTTTTGCCGAAATTTGTCTTTATGCAACATACTATACTATTATAGAAACTCCGATAGAAATGGAATATCGTGGCAGTACAGCTGCGATTACTAAATATCCATATCTAGATTCTCTTAAAGGAAATTATTCTTATGATTGGGGAGAAGGCACAACGGGATTTAGAACCACCATTTCTAATCGATTTATAGCAGAAAACAACAAATTATATGGAAATCATTTTAATGTAGATATGCGATTTCTTGGTAGGATTGGTTTAGAAGTCGATTACTTACAATTATGGGAAGAAAATACAAATTTTGGGAACAGTTCTCTGGCAATATTTACCGCAATGGCAAAATATCATCGGGTACGTACCCAACGTTTTAATGCCTGGTGGGGACTAGGCGCCACCTATGTGGGTGGAGAAGTAGAGGAATTAGGATTTGCCTATGGTCTTGGCGCAGAGCTTTTTTTTGCTAAACCATTTAGTTTAGAAACGAATTTTTATGGGGCATTCATCAATCAAAGATCTGTAAACAAGTTTACAGCATTACTAAATTATCATTACGATCGTTTCAAATTTTCTGGTGGGTATGAACATCTCAAGATTGGCAGTCCTGATTTCTCTACATTTTCGGTAGGAGTTGGAGTTTCTTTTTAGAGAAAGAAAAAACTATAACTCCTGCATAGGGTCCCAGAAAAGTTTTTCAAAATGCTGAATTTGATTATCAATCACTTCAACACCTTCGTTTTCGAGTAGCTGTTGCATAAGGTTAGTACCTTGAAAGTGATGTTTACCAGTCAAAATTCCTTTTCGGTTAACTACCCTATGAGCCGGAACATCATCGCGACCACCACATGCATTCATTGCCCAACCTACCATACGAGCACTACGCGCAGCACCCAAATATTTGGCAATTGCTCCATAAGAAGTCACTCTGCCGTGTGGGATCAATTTTGCAACGTCATAAACCCTATCAAAGAAGTTTGTATCGGATTGTGATCCTGTAGTATTGTTTTTCTTTACTCCCAAGTGTATATGATTCTAGCTAAAGTGATGACTACTAAAATTAACATCAATATCCCCATAAAATAATTAGAATACTTGGTAATTGATGCCGTTTTCTTTTCGATCTTCAAGAACGAAAATACATAAAAATAGAGTGTTACAAAAGTACCTGTTCCTGCGGCTACAGTAAAGGCAATTATTCGTATCGCATCATATTCTATCTTACCACTTACGCTCATCCCGGCAGCAATTGCACAAAAATAAGGTATTGGTAATACATTAATTGCAGACATCATAACCCCTTTGAAGAAACTTCTGGTATCATTATGCCTATAGACTTTAATTTTGGTTTCTCGTTGCTTTGCCTTGGCAAAAAAGTAAATCGCCATGAAAAAAAATATCACTGCACCAGTACGAAGTAAAATATTTTTAACGAACGGATTGAAGAAAATATATTTGGCCAAAAGGATTGCAACGAGAGCCTGAAACAGTACTATTACCGAAGCTCCAATTGCTACTAAAATCCCATTCTTTTTGCCTCTCTCGAGACAAGTCCTAGCAACAGTCATATTGACCAACCCAGGTGGTATTACCCCAACCAGCGATGCAAAAAATGTAACTAAAAAAAGCTTGGTAGTTTCCAAAATTGTAGTGCCAATTATTTGATCCTAAACTGGATGTAAGTTATGGGTTTATTTTTTTCTAGATATTGTTTTTCATAAAAAGTTTGAATAGCCGTTACGACTTCTGGAGATCCCTGATTATGATACACATTATGGTTAGCATATAGCACCTCATGGCCTTCTCCGTGCAATAAACCCAGTGTATACCCATGCATGAATTCGCTATCTGTTTTAAGATGCATAATCCCATCAGGTTTTAGGATTTTTTTATATCGCTGTAAGAAGATTGTGTTGGTCATTCTATGCTTGGTTCGCTTATATTTTATTTGTGGATCGGGAAAAGTGATCCAGATCTCATCGACTTCTCCTTCTGCAAAAATATGATCTACAAGTTCAATCTGGGTTCGTATAAAACCAACATTGTCCATTTTGTCTTCGATTGCCGTTTTAGCACCTCGCCAGAAACGGGCTCCTTTGATATCTATTCCTATAAAATTTTTATCAGGATATTTCTCTGCTAGTCCTACAGTATACTCACCTTTACCACAACCTAACTCAAGAACAATAGGGTTTTTATTTTTGAAGAATTTTTCATTCCATTTTCCTTTATAGCCAAGCGTATTATTGAGCACCTCATCGCGTGTAGGTTCTACAACATTATGAAATGTCTTATTCTCGTTAAATCGCTTCAGTTTATTCTTGCTTCCCACTAATTCTCAATATTTCTTATTTACTAGTCTTCTGGGTTTATTTTCTGTTACATTAACCGTTTTATTTTCTTGGCAGAAAATTTGGTATTTCACAACAAAACTTAAAGATAATTTTTTGGTAAAATTAAGGAAATATACCGACAAGGAAATAGGATTAATTTTAATATTAACAATTAAATAGTCAGTTGCTATAACAAACTAAAAACTAGGACATTTGGATAAAAAAGTACTTGTAGCTCCTCTTAATTGGGGATTAGGTCATGCCACTCGCTGTATGCCCATTATTAATGCTCTTATGGACCAAGGCATAGCCCCGGTTATCGCTTCTGATGGTGCAGCACTTTCCTTGCTTAAAAAAGAGTTCCCTCACTTGCAAACGAAAACGCTACCTTCTTATAATATCGAGTATTCGAAAAAGGCCAGTAATTTTAAGTTTAAAATGCTTTTAAACAGCCCTAAGATTGCTCATGCTATTAGTGCAGAACGAAAGGCAATAAAAAAGTTGGTAGACGAGGAGAATTTCTGCGGAATCATTTCGGATAATAGAATGGGGGTGCGACATAAAAGTATTCCTTCGGTTTTTATAACTCATCAACTTACAGTATTGAGTGGAAAAACTACTTCGTTTAGCACAAAAATTCATAACAAATACATTAAAAAATTTGATTTGTGTTGGGTACCAGATATGGCAGACGACCCTAATCTGAGTGGTGAACTTGGTCATCCTAAAAAAAGTAGCATACCTGTTACATATTTAGGGCCTTTAAGCAGATTTGAATATCAGATTGTACCAAAAAGATATGATATCATGGTATTGCTTTCTGGTCCCGAACCTCAACGTACACTATTAGAGCAAAAGCTGTTTCAGGAATTTGAACAAAGTGATAAAAAAATAGTTTTTGTTCGTGGAGTTATAGAAGATACGTATAAAACATACGTAAAGAATAATATCACAATTCATAATTACCTTACTGGAACGGATCTACAAAACACAATCAATAGTAGTAATCTTATCATATCACGATCCGGGTATACTACTGTAATGGACCTGGCCAAATTGAAGAAAAAAGCTTTTTTTATCCCAACTCCAGGGCAATTTGAACAAGAATATCTCGCCCAACGTTTAACGACAAATAAACTAGTGCCTAGTTGTAATCAGAATGAATTTACATTAAAAAAATTACGGGATTTAAATATGTATCGAGGGTTAAGTAGTTTTAGCACCGACATCGACTACGGGAAACTTTTTCACTTTTTCCAGAGTAAATGAAAATTCACTACCAACACGGTAATCGCTCTCTACATAGATCCTTTCATGATGTGCTTCAATAATATGTTTTACAATAGCCAATCCAAGACCCGATCCTCCTTCTTTACGTGAACCACTTTTATCCACCCGATAAAAACGTTCAAATAATCGGGGTATATGTGCTTGTGCTATCCCTTCGCCATTATCAGTAACTCTAATAATGGTTTTATTGCGTATTAAATCTTCGATACTTACCTCTGTGGTTCCGTCTTCTTTACCGTACTTAATAGAATTTACAATAAGATTAGAGAGTACTTGTTGTATTCTTTCTTTATCTGCATGCACCATAATGGGTTCGGTATAGTTCATATCAAAAGTAAGCGCAATGTTCTTTTTAGAAGCCTTCATTTCAAAGAGATCAAAAACACTTTGCACTAGTTCTACAATATCAAAACTAGTATAGTTAAGATTAAGGTCACCCACTTCTAATTTAGTGATCATATCCAGATCGTTTACAATATAAATCAAACGTTCTACCCCTTTATTAGCACGATTCAGATATTTATCCAAAATTGCAGGGTCGTTCATAGCACCATCCAAAAGGGTAAGAATATATCCTTGTACAGTAAACAAAGGAGTTTTTAGCTCATGAGATACATTGCCCATAAACTCTTTACGATAAGCTTCTCGTATTTTTAGGGTTTCTATTTCTGTTTTTCGTTGTTTTGCAAATTTCTCTACTTCTTTGATAAGGGTTCTCATATCGGTCGTTACGGGGACTGGAGTATCTTCAATAGTCTCTAAATCCAACATTTCGATATCATCATAGATTTTACGTACTCTACGATAAATAAATCGTTCTACCCGATACTGAATCACTATAAAACATACGACATAGCAAGACAATACAAAACCAACTATGAATAATGGATCAAGTACTGATTGTATGTATAAAAAAACGCTCAAGGCGAGCGTTAGTACTATGGTAATATATAAAGACGAAAGGTATGCAAACCTATACGACTTCTTAAAGTTTTCTGCCATTAAACTACAAACTTATATCCTACTCCTTTGATTGTTTTGAAGCTATCATCGCCGATTTTTTCTCTTAATTTTCTGATATGAACGTCAATTGTTCTACCTCCTACGATAACCTCATTCCCCCACACCTTATCTAGAATATCCTCTCGCTTAAAGACTTTTCCTGGTTTAGAGGCCAATAAAGATAATAATTCAAACTCTTTTCTTGGCAATATGATTTCTTTTTTATCCTTGATGATCTTATATTCATCTCTATTGATAACAAGATTACCAATCTTGACAACATTATCAGAAGATTCATCCTCCTTTAATCTACGAAGCAGAGCTTTTACCTTACTTACTAAAACTTTTGGCCGAATGGGTTTTGTGATATAATCATCTGCTCCTGCATCAAACCCTGCCACTTGAGAATAGTCTTCACCACGAGCTGTAAGAAACGTGATAATCGTATTTTGTAAATCGGGGAGTTTACGAATTTGTTCACAAGCTTCAATACCGTCCATTTCCGGCATCATTACATCTAGAATGATTAGATGTGGGTTTTTCTTTTTGGCAATTTTTACAGCCTCAACTCCATTCTCTGCGGTCAATACATTATACCCTTCTGCAGTAAGGTTATAGCCAACGATTTCTAAAATATCTGGTTCGTCATCTACCAATAGTATAGTAATATCTTTTTTGTTCATTGTATTATAACATTGAATAACATTAGGATAAATATACTACTTAATACGAAGTATACATACTAACATGCACTTGGTAACAATAAACTAACATTAAATGTGTGCGGTGATAACATTTACTTAACCTTATCACAATTTCATGATTCAAAAAAAAGCTGAATAGTAAATTACTACTCAGCCTTTATATAATTTATCTCAATAATTTCTTATTGATGATCTTTATAAGTAGTTAACAAGTTCATTGTTGCCGTTATAAGATCTTTGGTTTCTAATAATAAACCAAAGTACAAGGTAGTATTTTTAGGACTACTTTCTTCTGTTCTGGTTCTAGCCACCTGCTTATCGATTTTCTCATTTACTTTATTGAATAATTCTTGCTTTTCATTAAGAATACTATCAATATGATCAAAATCTCTATCACTAAAAGCTTTTTTAATTTGTCCGAACAATTCATTTAATTGTTCCTCGATTTCTTTTAGATCTTTTATCTGATTAAATCGAAGTTTTTTATGATTATTATTTACGTGTTTATGACTTGCCTTAGAGATATATTCTATAGACTGAGACATATCTTGTAAGTATCCTAAAATATTAATATAGAAATTACTAGCACCTACACTGGATTCATCTAAATTTTTGATAAAATAGAAGATATTATCTCTTAGCTCTTCAACTTCAGAATCTAATTTGGCAATTCCTTTCTTATTTTTCTTTAAGGCTGGTAAATCATATTTTACAAGGCTATCAATAGTGCTGGAATAAATCTTGTTCCCTCTATTTACAAAGGATTTGATATTATCTGCACTCTCTTCGATAACTCCTTGAATAGAGCTGCTTTCAGAACTTTTAAGACTATCTTCCGTTTTCTCTGCCTTTACTCTTTTTCTGTAATTTATGGTATTTCTAGCCAAAAGTAATATCGCTACTAGTAATAAGACGGCAATCATAGCTGGACCACCAAGATTAATCAAGAAGGCTACCGCTCCTGCCGCAATAAATGCACTTATTGCTGTCATAAACCATCCACCAATCACATTCAATACTCCTGCTACGCGGTATACGGCACTCTCTGTTCCCCATGCTCTATCTGCTAATGAAGTACCCATCGCTACCATAAAAGTTACGTAGGTAGTTGACAATGGTAATTTCATAGAAGTTGCTATAGAAATAAGTATTCCTGCAACAACAAGATTGACTGCTGCACGAACCATATCAAAAGCAGGGAGTTGATATGTTTTATCTTTTGGCAAGTCTATAACAGGTTTAGCAAATTGCTTTTCTATAAACTCTCTGGCAGGCTTTGGAGTGATAGCGGTAAGTCCCTGTGATATTAATACCGTTCCTCTAACTACACCTCTAGATATAAAATTTGGCTTAAAACGTTCTTTAGCCTCTCCTTCTCTAGAAAGATTGATTTCGGTATCAGCAACATATCGCGCTTTTTTTGAAAGCCATAATGTCAATACCATTATTCCTCCTGCCAGGAACAATAATAATACAGGTGTTTCGCTTTTTTTAGCTAAAACATCCATAGAAAATTCTGCAGCAGGGATACCAGAAGTCACCCAAGCTTCATAAGATTGCCAACCTGCAATTGGCACCCCAATAAAGTTTACCAAATCATTACCAGAAAAAGCTAATGCTAATCCGAAGGTACCTATGATGATGATAAGTTTATAAATATTTACTTTCAAGAAATTAGTAAGTATATATGATAGAGCAGAAAACAATACAAAACCCACTGCTACGATTTCCAATACATTTGTTTCTAATAAACCTCTTAAGGTTAATTTAATAACACCTGCATCTCCATCAATCTTAAAGAGGTCTTTTTTGGCTTTTGCTAATTCTTTAACACTTTCATAAGCACTGCCAAAGTAATTATTTGCCCAATCTAACAATCCTTCAGGACCTCCATTATAGACAACATCAACTACAGCTTTTGCATAATTAGTTCCTTTGATTCCTTTCATAAAAATGAAATACAAAAGTGCCGTTAATGCAATTCCTCCAAATAAGGCTCCAACCCATTTGGCTTTCTTTTCAAAATTATAAGATAATAAGAGACGAGTAATGAATTGTACAATAGCCCCTACTGAGAAGGCTATTACCACTGAGAGTAAAATTCCATTAATAATTTCTCCTGCTTTTTTAGTATTGATATAGTTTCCTAAGTCAGAAAAAGATAAGCCTTGATCTGCACCAATTTTTATTAATGCAATACTTACTGCAGCTCCCAAAAGATTAAATACAATAGATACCGTTGTAGAAGTTGGCATCCCTAATGTATTGAAAAAGTCGAGGAGGAGTATATCAGTAATCATCACCGCCATAAAGATGATCATGATTTCATCAAAATAGAATTCACCTGGGTTAAATATCCCTTTTCGGGCTACTTCCATTAATCCACTAGAAAAAATAGCTCCAGCTGCAATACCTATACTAGCAACAATCATAATGGTTCTAAAAGACACCGCTTTAGATCCAATCGCAGAGTTCAAGAAGTTAACAGCATCATTACTAACTCCTACAACAAGGTCTGCAATTGCCAAGACAGCAAGAGCAACGACCATTAATAAATAAATATTATCCATTACATTTTTTGTTTAAAGTGCAAATATTATAATCAATTCTCAGCTTAATGTTATTAAACTGTTATGTATTTATCTAATGTTTAGAAATGTATATCAAATTGTAATCTATATGCTAATCCACTAGCATCACCATCTTCTGTGGTATAACTTATATCTGACTGAACTTTTAAATTATGTCCTGAAATATATTTTGAAACTCCCAAAGTGTATTGTTCTTCAAGAGCTTTACCAACAACTGCATCAAAATTTAAATTGGTATAACGCCCGGCTAACTCCCAATTGCTTTTAAATAAATATCCAGCCTGAAGATTTATAGCATTACCTACTTGTACAATATCTCCAGTAGGAGTACCATCTTCTTCTACTGCTATCGCATCATCTGCATCTCTATCGGCAAATTCTCCCATAAAAGAAAAACCTTTGTATTTAAATACCGCATCAACAAATATTGTAGAGATATTAGTTTCATAAAAACCAGTACTGGTTTCCATATATGACCCTTGATTACTTCTATCTTTTACAGCATCAGCATTAAGATCATAAGTAGCAGCAAGCATTAATTTAGGAGTTTGCTCTCTTTTAAGATCTCCTCCTTTATAATCTCCTTTACTCTGAAATTTTCCAAAAGGTAATAATTCTACTCTACCCGTATATTGATGACCTCCTAAGTTACCAGTAGTAATATTTCTTCCTTCTCCTTGTGAAACCGCTACTATCTCTCTTACCAAAAATTTATCTGATAACTTAAAGTGATGCCTTAATTGTACACCAAGATCACGATCAATATTAAATCTACTGTTTAATCTTGAGCGATCTACCAATTGTAAGTTTGCTGAGGAAACAACACGCTCTACGTTACCAGGTAATTTTGTTTGACCAGCCCAAAGGGTGAAGTTTTTATAAAAATTCCATTTAATAACGGCATCAAGGATATAGCGTGGTGCGTTATTTGTAAATTCTGAAGCTCCCGAAATATCTCTGTTAGATAATCCAAGCTCTATTTTATACTTTAGCTTAGGACTGTAAGCGAATCCATCAAATTTTAGACGTGCTCTCCTGACCAAAAAATTGGTCTCGGACTTGCTGTAATCTCCATCATTAATATCCCAACTTGCACTACCAAGTAATTGGAATCTTGTGGCAAATTTCATGCTCCATGAGCTATCTTTTGCAACTACATTAAGTATTCCTTTTCCGAATTTAGTCTCAGTAGTCTCCTGAGCATTTATTAAACAAAATGTAAATAAGGCTAACGCCGTAAATGTAATCTTTAATTTCATATCCGATACTAATTTTTGTCGCTGCAAAGAACTAATATCAATGTTAAGTTAATGTTATCTTAATGTTTTTTAATAATTATTTTAGAATGACCTTTTTTTTGAGTATTTATGCGAGAGCAAAAAAGGCTGACCATATTAGGTCAGCCCTGTATTTCAAAAATCTAAGTCGACAAAAACTAGTATGATTTTTTGAAATTACTATTTGTCTTTACGACTCGTCAAAAATATTTTATTTGGCGAGTTTTTATGTTATCAGAACTTTAAGCTATCGTTAAAAATATTTTTAAACAATGGATAGCAAATATCCTAGTACAGCTCCTCCAAGTACTATCCACATTGCATTTATCTTTTTCACTCCGAACATCACAAACGCGCTTAACAAGGCAATCGTTATAGATTTCCAATCTGTTAATGTATCCAAAGACATCACATATAATACGGATAGCATTATCGCCACTGCGGCAATATTGACTGAGTCTAAAAAGTAGCTTAGCACTTTGGATTTTCTCATTTTAGGCACCAAGGGATTAAGAAGTAACACAAAAAGAAAAGAAGGAAGAAAAATTCCGATTGTTGCAGCTACCGCTCCCCAAAAACCAGCCAATTGATAGCCAATGAAGGTTGCTGTAGACAAAACAGGCCCAGGTGTAAATTGTCCCACCGCAATAGCATCAATCAATTCTGATCTTGTTAGCCACCCTTTGGTCACAAGTTCTGCATCAAGATATGCAAACAGTACGTAACCACTACCATATAATATAGCGCCTACTTTCAGAAAAGTCCAAAAAACTTTAAGAGATGACAATTTCACAAGGGTAGTTGCTGAAATTTTAAATAGAAAAAAAGGTGCAATAGACTTAGGCGTAGTAACCAACATAGATTTTGAATAGAAATATAATGTTCCCAAAACACCACCGCTTAATAATGCTATAATTTCGTTTACACCAAAAAGACTAGCAATTAAAACTAAAACACCGATGACACCAATTTCCCAACTTTTTAAAGCTTTCTTTCCTAATTTCAGAATTGCAGAAGCAATAATAGCCAGTACAGCTGGCTTAATTCCAAAGATAAAAGGAGTAGCCTCTGGCAATTGCCCATATGAAGTATAGAACCACGCCAGTACCCCTGTAATAACTACAGCAGGAAAAACGAAACATGCTCCGGCAACAAATAAACCAGTGACTCCAGCACGCT
Organism: uncultured Aquimarina sp.; assembly: GCA_947496355.1. Classification (GTDB taxonomy): domain Bacteria; phylum Bacteroidota; class Bacteroidia; order Flavobacteriales; family Flavobacteriaceae; genus Aquimarina. Next base: position 75,451 of record CANMCO010000011.1, on the reverse strand, counting down.
CATGACCGCAATGCATAACCATTTCTGTAGAGTTTGGGCCGGGAATCAAATTTGTCGCTCCAATAAGGTCCAAAAAATGTTGTCTGCTCATCCATTTTCTTTTCTGCACCACCTCATCTTCCATCATAGCTATATGTGCCGCCGGGCCACCAAAAGCAATACAACCTAACTTAAAAAAAACTATTGCAACCTCTATAAGTTTATTCTTCTTGTTCATGCAAGTATCACCTTTTTTGATAGATTTAGGATGAACAAAAATAGAAATATAATAGGAACTCCTCAGTACCAAAAAAAGTAATTAAGCTAGGATTATGAGCTCAAAAAGAAAAGCAAGTTAATGTGTCAAAACACTAAAAATCAGTTAAATATAGTTTTAATGTTAATTTAATGTTACCTAAACATTGCTTAAACGTAAAATAAATAGTACTTTTATAATATTAAGTCGACATCCTCAAATAACATTAAACATTTAAAGAACATGAAAAAGATATTAGTAGCAATGGCCATTTTATTTTCGGCAACTTTAATGGCACAGGATTTAAAACCTACTTTTGAAAAGCAGGGAGACCTAATAAAAGGAACTTTCTTTCATGAAAATGGAGAAATTCGTCAACAAGGTTTTTATAATGAAAAAGGTAAGCTTCACGGAGAATGGAAATCCTATAACACATCTGGAAAGAAAATTGCCATGGGGCGATACAACAACGGAGTAAAAACCGGAAAATGGTTTTTCTGGGGTTCAGACAAATTATCCGAAGTCAACTACTCTGACAATCAAATTGCTGATGTAACTACGTGGTCCAATAAAGACAATGTCGTAGTTAATTACGAGAATTAGATTATAATCAACACATATAAACGGGAACACCTCAGCATTTTGAGGTGTTTTTTGTTTATAAAAAAGTACTCTTCTTTATTAAAGTTTGATTTTTGTTTTCAGAAAAACTTAATATCTGATTTACAGTAATCATTATAGAAACATTTTCTTAACATTCGATTCTTTAATTTTGATCAACACCGCAAAACACATCTCTATTCGTTTTCAGTATTTTAAAACTTCTTCTTAAATAAAAACACGCCATTAATCTTACTAGCATGAGACAAATACGGATAACATTTAGCTAACATTATAATCATCAATACTTAATTTTTGAATAACAATCATTTAACACTTCTCTTCGTTCTTTGCCTCGGAATTTGAGAACAAATGAAATGAGAAAAATTGTAACACTATTTGCGCTATTTTTTGTTGGAATGCTTTTAGCGCAAGAAACCGGTTCGGTTACCGGTACATTATTGGATAAAGAAACCAATGATCAACCCCTTCCTTTTGCCAATGTACTTGTTAAAGGTACAACCCAAGGAACCACTACAGATTTTGATGGTCTCTATACTATCAAGAATCTTGAACCAGGCACATATATTATTGAATTTAGTTTTGTCGGGTACGAAACGCTAGACAAAGAAGTTACCGTTGTGGCCGGTGAAGCTGTTACCGTTAATGCCTCAATTGGCGCAAGTGCAGCAGCACTGGATGAAGTTATTGTAAAAGGAACAAGTATCAAGAAAGAAAGTGTTCAAGCACTGCTCATAGAGCAACAAAATGCTGTTGTTCAAAAACAAAGTATTGGGGCCCAAGAACTTTCAAACAAAGCAGTTAGTAATGCAGCAGCAGCAGTTACAAAAATATCTGGAATCTCAAAACAAGAAGGTGGAGGTAATGTTTATGTGCGAGGTCTTGGGGACAGATACTTGAATACTACTTTTAATGGCTTATCACTTCCTGCAAATAACGTGGATAAGAAAAATATAGATCTCAGTCTTTTCTCTTCTGATGTTATTCAAAACATTGGTGTGAGTAAAACCTATGCGGCTAATTTTTATGGAGATTTTGCGGCGGGTAATGTAGATATCAAGGCAAAAGAACATAGCGGAGATGCATTTATTGATGCAGATCTGGGAAACAACATAAACACAGCTTCTATTGGAAAAAACTTTATAAAGAGCGAAGGAACAGGGTTGTTCGGTTTTTACAACAGATATCGTAATAACCCATTTGCTGTCATCCTATCTCATGGTGTAGATCCTGTTTCATCAGAAGGCCCTGTAGGCCTTTCGGGATCTATTACAGGAGGTAAATCCTGGGAAATAGGAGAAGAGTCAAAATTAAGTATGTTTGCAACTGCTTCTTTTGGAAGTAACTACGAATATAAAAGAGGCCAGGCAGCAAATGTAACTGCAGCAGAGAATCAAATATTTAGAGATTCTGAAATCTTTGAATACAATCGTACCACAACAGCAATGGCAAACATTGCATATCGTGTTAATGCAGATCATAAAATAAAATTTACTTCCTTATTTATTAATGATGCTACAGATGAAGTAGGACGTTTTGGAATAGATGGGAATGGCTTTAATAGAAACACAATTGCCGATATAGATGACTTTGGGTTTTTTACTCAAAATGTGCAATTTGAGCAAGATATGATCTTTGTTAACCAACTATCTGGTACTAGCAAAATTAATGACAAAATAAAGCTAGATTACGGGATTGGGTTTAACAATGTTCTTGCCCGCCAACCAGACAGAAAACGTATTGCGCTAGAGCAGTTTGACCTTGCCTTGGATAATAATCCAAATACAAACCCTGTACTTTTTCGTAATGTGGATTTTGACAATCAACGTTATTTCCAAAATATTGAAGATGAAGAATGGAATGGTAGAATAAATCTAGCTTATGAGCGTTCAGAAAATCTTTCTTTTAATTTTGGGTATAACGGACGTATAAAAAAACGTGAATTTGACAACCAACGTTTTGGATTAAGTATCATTGAGCCTAGAACAGAAGTTACTGATGTCAACAACCTAAACGACATTTTTAATATTGATAATCTAGGTGTTGTATTCAACACGGTAGTTATCAACCCCCTAGATCCTACAAATGGATTAGGAGACACCAATCTTCCTGGACTTCCTGAAAACACATATACTGGAGAACTTGATATACACGCCGCATATGCCAATGCTATTTATAAAATTGGAGAAAAGTGGACTCTTGTACCTGGATTACGTGTAGAATCTTTTAAACAAAGTATCGAATATGATGTGATCAACCTTGCTTTTAACAATCCTGGGAGTAATGAAGCGACAGAAACTTTTTTCTTACCGAGTTTAAATGTGAAATATGCATTAAACGATGATCAGAACATCCGTTTTTCTGCCAGTAGAACGGTTTCTAATCCAGAATTTAAAGAAGTTGCACCTTTTGTCTATGAAAATGTAACCGACCGTATTGGAGGTAATCCGGACTTACTAAATGATCCCGCGTTCTCTTCTATTATCAATTTAGATTTAAAATACGAATGGTTCTTCGAACGAGGTCAGGTATTTTCTATTGCTGCTTTTGCAAAACAGATTAACGATCCTGTAAACTTAGTATCTGCAAATGATGCAACAGGAACACAACGTTTCTTTAGAACAGGTGACAAAGCAGAGGTGTTTGGTATTGAGTTAGAAGCGCGTAAAGCACTTCTATTAGATACTGAAGAAGAAAGTCTTCTTTCTGCAGGTCTAAACGTTACTTATACGGCTACAAAACAAGATTTAAAAACTGTTTCTGGAACCTTCAACACAAACTTTAATAGAGATTCTGACGAATTACAAGGTGCATCGCCATTTTTAGTAAATGCAGATGTAAGTTATACCCCAACTTTTGGGAAATATAAACCTGTAGCAAACCTTGTATTCTCTTATTTTTCTGATAGAATCGATGCGTTAGGAGCTGGACAATTAGGAAATATTGTAGAAAAAGGAGTGCCAACACTTGATTTTGTATGGAAAAATAAAGTACGTGATAACTTTGAAATCAATCTAAGCATTAAAAACTTGTTAAACCCTACCATAGAAAGAGTACGAGAAAATGCTACTATATCAGAAGATGTACTTACCACTTTTAATATTCCATTTACTAGGGATGAAAATAATGAAATCAATCCAATAGATGAGTTTGCACTCTCTAGCTATAAAAGAGGTGTGAATATCGGATTACAATTTAAATACACATTTTAACCCAATTAAAAACGAACAAAATTCATTAAAAACTAAAACACATGAAAGCGAACATATTTCTTTTAAAAATATTTGCCATTGCTATGCTTTTTGTAGGATGTGCAGATGATGATACAGCAGATGTTACTATTAATCTTGGCGAAGGTGGTCCAAATGTAGACCCTTCAGATTTAGTGATAGGAGGTACCCTAACAGAAGATCTTACTCTTGTAACAGGAACCGAGTATTCACTTAATAGCGCTTTAATTGTGCCTGAAGGCTTAACTCTTACGGTAGAGCCAGGTGTAGTTGTAAGAGCTGCTACTGGATCTGACGTGTATATTGCAATTTTACAAGGAGGAACTATCAATGCCGAAGGAACTTCGTCAAATCCTATTGTATTTACATCTGCTACTTCAACTCCTAATCCAGGAGACTGGGGAGGTCTGATTGTCTTAGGTAGAGCACCTATAAACTCTGTTGTAGGAGGTGATGCTACTTCTACTTCTGAAATTGGAGGATTACCATATGGAGGTAGTATAGCAAATGATAACTCAGGCATCCTTAGATATGTTCGTATTGAGTATTCTGGAGGGGCGGCAGATGCAGCTTCAGAAAATAATGGATTCTCTTTTTATGCAGTTGGAAACGGAACTACCATCCAGTTTATACAAGCTTTTGAAGGAGCAGATGATGGAGTAGAGTTTTTTGGAGGAACTGTTGATGCTTCATTTATATCAGTAGTTGGAGCGCAGGATGACTCTGTAGACTGGACTGAAGGATTTACAGGAACACTAACAAATGTATATATCGAACATAGACAATCTCATGATAAAGGAATAGAAGGTGATGGTTTTAACACCGATATAGGAAACAACTCTAACCCAGTGTTTTGGTCTGCTCCTACGATAACAAACCTTACAATTAATGGAATTGGATCTTCTAACCAGAATGAAGCGATCCGACTGCGTGCTGGAACGAGAGCTGTATTTACAAATGTTTCTTTACAAGGATTTGCAGAAGGTTTTGACCTTGACGATAACGAGACTGGAAACGGTGTTTTAGCTGGAGAAACTTCTATTACTGATATTACTTTTGATGATATCACACTTAATCTTAAAAACGACACCGGAGCTACTTTTGGAGAAGCCGATGTAATCACTGGTGTGGGTAACGGTACTGGTGCAGATTACAACTCATGGAACTCTGGATGGACTCGCAACTAACACGATATCTTTCCTTAAATACAAAAGCCAGGCTAATTAGCCTGGCTTTTTTTATTATGTTTTTTTACAGAAAAAGATCACAAATCTCTAGTAAGAGAGTTAAAATACTGAAACTATAAAAAGAACGGAGCAAAAAAGTTATAAATCGACAATACAACTTTACCGTATTGTTAAGAGGTCTTTTAACAGTTAACCCTCATTAACGGTTAGATAACAATTCGATGATATTTTACAAAAAATAGATTTTTGATTACAGCTTCCCAAAACAACTCAAAAATCCGCTAAATTACATTCTGATTTATCGTACTACAAAACACTTATTTTTAAAGCGGTTGTCTCTTTTTTACAAAAACCAAATTTTGACTAAAGTCTTCACTAAAACCCTACAATTTTTATCTTTTTTTTCATTTTTCCTACATCACAATCCCTTAAACTAACCATAATAATGGGATAAAACCTATTACTGTAAAACCGTATTTATTTGTAAAAGTTTTTAAACTCAATACAGGGACAAAATTTTAATTACCTAAACTTAATTCTTATGAAAAAATTAATTATTGCTGGTTTCGCAATGTCAATCTTAGCTTTTACAGGTTGTGGCAGTGATGATGACGGAGGTGGTACAACTAATCCACCTACAACAGATGATACAGTATTATCTGGTCAGATAACTGAAAATAGAACATTAACAAAAGATGAAGTATATACACTATCTGGTCGTGTTACTGTAACTAATGGAGCAACGTTAACTATCGAAGCAGGAACAATTATTAAAGCAGAAGGTGGTACTGGAGCAAATGCTTCTACATTAATCATTGCCAGAGGTGCAAGAATCGAAGCTAATGGTACTGCTTCAGAGCCTATCATCTTTACTTCTGTTGCAGATGATATTGCTGCCGGACAAACAGCTGGTACAAACCTAGATGAAAACCAAAGAGGACTTTGGGGAGGACTTTTAGTACTTGGAAACGCACCTGTTTCTCTTGATGGAAATGCAGATTCTGCTCAAATCGAAGGTATTCCTGCTAGTGACACTAATGGATTATATGGTGGATCTGACCCAACAGACAATTCTGGTACAATAAGATACGTATCTATCCGTCACGGTGGAGCTCTTATTGGTGAGGGTAACGAAATTAATGGTTTAACTCTTGGTGGAGTTGGATCTGGTACCACAATAGAATTTATTGAAGTTGTTGGTAATGTTGATGATGGTGTTGAGTTCTTTGGTGGAACTGTAAATGCATCTAACTTATTAGTATGGGCTCAAGGTGATGACGCAATCGATGTGGACCAAGCATATTCTGGTACTATTGATAATGTGGTTGTAGTACAAGGTAACATCTCTGACCACGGTCTTGAAATCGATGGGCCAGAAGGTGATGCTTCCGGATCTTTTACATTACAAAATGTAACATTATTTGGTTCTTCTTCTGGTGAGGTTGCAGATTTTAGAAGCAGTGCTACTGGTGCTGTTAACAATGTATTAGTTCTTGGTTTTGAAGATGGAGCTGATGCTGAATTAGATAACAATGGAGTTTCTCAAAATTTCCTTGACGGTGAACTAACATTCGCTAATTGGGAGGTAGTACTATGGACTGGTATTACAGCTGGAAACGAAATCTTTGTAGAAAAAGTTGGATGTCTAGAGAATTGTGATGATGACAACGACGCTAATGATGTTGATGAAAATAAAATCATACTTACTCCTTCATTTACTGAAAGAGCAGCTACTTGGACAAGTGATGTAGCTGATGAAGCTTCTGCAACTGTAGGGGCGGACACTTCTAATTTCAGCTGGACATTTGCTAACACTAAAGCTAATCTAGGATTCTAAAATTTGAATATAGTCTTATTATAGCAACGATTATTGCTCGTTTCTCATGTTGAAACGGGCAATAATTGTAAATAAACAAAAAGGAAAAAATGTATATTGAAGCATTCATTAAAAAAACACTTTGTGCCCTCCTGATCCTTGGAGCATGTATGTCAACTTTTGCACAAGGAAAAATTACTGGTAAAGTTATTGATGGTGAAACCAATGATGTGTTGCCATTTGCAAATGTTGCTATTAAAGGCACTGCTATTGGATCGACTTCAGATTTTGATGGGTTATACGAAATTTCAGTAGAACCGGGAACTTATATCGTTGTCTTTTCATTCGTAGGGTATGAAACTAAAGAAGTAAGTGGTGTAGAAATAACATCGTCAGGTGATGTAGTTGATCTTAATGTTACCATTAATGCAACCGCTGCTGCACTAGATGATGTTGTAATCACAACAACAGTAAGAAAAAATAGTGAGGCGGCAGTACTTACTCTACAGAAAAACTCTGTAAAGTTGTTAGACGGACTTTCTATAGAAAGTATAAAATCAACTGGAGCTAGTAATATTGCAAGTGCCGTAAAAAACGTCCCAGGTGTATCTGTACAAGGAGGTAAATTTGTTTATGTACGTGGACTAGGAGACCGATATACAAAATCTATTTTAAACGGTGTTGATGTTCCCGGTCTTGACCCGGATCGTAATACACTACAATTAGATATTTTTCCTACGAATATTTTAGAGAATATTTTAGTAGTAAAATCTTCAACGGCAGATCAACCTGCTGATTTCACTGGAGGTGTAGTAGATATTATAACGAAAGACTTCCCATCTCGAGAAGAATATAGCATTTCTGTAGGCGCATCTTATAATTCTGACATGCACTTTAATGATAATTACCTTAACTATGATGGAGGCGATACAGACTTTTTAGGTTTTGATGATAGTACTAGAGAAAATCCACTAGAGAACACTCAGGGAATCCTTCCATTACCTCAACAAGACGGGCAAGCTGCAAGACAAAATACAGAATTATTTGACAGAACCTTAGCTGCAGAAAGAAATCAAAGCTTAGCTGATTTCAGTTTTGGCTTTACCGCAGGAAAGCAATTTGAAGTAGGAGATAATAAGCTAGGGTTTCTAGCTTCTTTATCTTACAAAAATGAAACTACATACTACGACGAATATGTCGATGGTCAGGTCTTTAGAAAAGATGATAATGTATCCCTTTTACCATTAACTATAGACAGAACACAACTTGGTGAAGTAGGTAGAAATAATGCATTATTAAGTGGATTGGCCGGTTTATCTTTTAAAACAGCTCAATCAAAATACAAACTAAATGTTCTTCATATTCAGAATGGAGAATCAGAAGCTTCAATATTTTCACAAACAAATGCTGGGGTAAACTCTAACAGAATAAAACGTGACAACCTTATCTATACGCAACGATCAATTACCAATGTATTATTAACAGGTCTACACACCGATGAAGATGCCTCATGGAATATAGAATGGAAACTTGCTCCAACCTTATCTAGAGTATATGATAAAGATTTTAGATCTACTCCATTTAGAATAAACAATAATGATGATGGTACAACAACGTTTACAATCTCTCCAAGTGAGTCTGGTGATGCTACACGTTTGTGGAGAGATTTAGAAGAAATAAATTTAGTAGGAAAACTTGATATCTCTAAGAAGCATCAACTCTTTGGTAGAGATGCTAAGCTTAGAATAGGAGGAGCTAATACCTACAAACAACGTGAGTTTACAGTAGATCAGTTTGCTTTTCCTTATTTAGGAAGTAATAGTGCAGCTTTTGGAGGAGATCCTAATCAACTTCTAACCCCGGAAAACATTTTTAATCCCAATACAGGTGTTGGTATTTTTGTAAGACGTGATTCTAATATTTCTGATACATTTGATTCTACAATCAATGTTTCAGCAGGTTATCTATCCGAAGAATTTAAACTTTCTGATCGCTTTAATGCAATATTAGGAGTTCGTTTTGAAAAGTTCGACTTGGTTTACACAGGAGAAAGACAAGATGGGCTACGATTTGATGAAGAAAACATTTTGGATAAAGCAGACTTTTTCCCTTCGGCAAACTTAATTTATGATCTTAACGAAGATGCAAATCAAAAAGTAAGAGCCTCCTATAGTAGAACTACAGCAAGACCTTCTTTTAAAGAAGCTTCTATTGCAGAGATTTTTGATCCTACATCAAATACTTTCTTCATTGGTAATATCGATATTCAACCAACGTATATCAATAACTTTGATATTAGATATGAGAACTATGGAGAAGGTACTAACTTTTTTGCGATCAGTGGATTCTATAAAACCTTTGATGATCCTATCGAATTAAGTTTCATTAGAGAGGCAAGAGGGCAATTTACCCCTCTAAATTTGGGTGATGCTACCGTGTATGGAGCCGAAATAGAATTTAGAAGAAACTTGGACTTTATAGGTCTTCAGAACTTTAATATGTCTACTAACTTTTCTATTATCGAATCAGAACAAGAATTTAGCGATGATGAAAGAGATGCAAGACAAGATAATTTAAGAGTAGGAGAAGAACTTGAAGATGGCCGACAACTTCAAGGGCAATCTCCGTTCCTTCTTAACTTTGGGATAAACTATAACAACCCAGAGAACGGATGGCAAGGTGGAGTATTCTACAATGTACAGGGAAAAACCTTACAAATTGTAGGTAATGCTGATATCCCAGATGTATTTACACTACCGTTTCATAGTGTTAACCTAAATCTGGGTAAAACCTTTGGAGAAGAAAAAAACTCTATCATCACTCTTAAGTTTTCAAACTTATTAGATGATGATATAGAAAGTGTATACGAATCTTTTGGAGCAGAAGACGAGCTTTTTTCTAAGTGGAGTCCTGGACAAGAAATTTCTTTAAGCTATAGCTATAAGTTTTAAGGGTTTTTTACTAAAAATAATAAAGCTCCTTGTTAAAATAGCAAGGAGCTTTATTATTTTAAACCTGCACCGCTTTCCATTTTCCTTTTCTAAACCAGATGATTCCTATAACGGCAATTAACACTTCAGCAAACGTAATTGCCAGAAATACGCCCATTGCGCCCCAGTTTAATACCATTGCAGCCAAATAAGCAAATGGTAATTGAAACACCCAGAAACAAAAGAAATTGATAACCGTTGGTGTTCTGGTATCTCCAGCTCCGTTAAAAGATTGTATGATCACCATTCCGTAAGCATAAAAAACATATCCCGCCGCAATAACCCGTAAACTCAATGCTCCATACTCTATTATCTGCGGTTCATTGCTAAATATTTTTATAATAGCTTCAGCAAAAAACAGATAAAACAAGGATACAAAAAGCATGAAATACGCATTATATTTTCCTGTTTTCCAAACGGATTTTTCGGCACGATCGGGTTTTGCAGCTCCCAAATTTTGACCTACAAGGGTCGCTGCTGCATTACTCATACCCCATGAAGGCATTAAAGTAAACATGAGCACTCTAATAGCTATGGTATATCCTGCTAATACTTCGCTACCAAACTCTGCCATGATTCGCATCAGGAAAACCCAGCTGGATGTACCAATAATAAATTGCCCAATACCACCAAGAGAAACTTTAATAAGATTACCCATTATAGTTGCACGAAAAACAACGTCCCTAAATGCAACTTTGATTTTACTCCATCCATAAAAAAGGATAAGTAACTGAAAGATTACTGCGCTACCCCTTCCTATTGTGGTGGCAATAGCCGCTCCTTGAACCCCAAAAGCAGGAATTGGGCCAAAACCAAATATAAACATAGGATCAAGTATGATGTTTAATACATTTGAAAAAATCAACACTCGCATCGCCACAGATGCATCTCCGGCACCTCGAAAAATAGCGTTGATCAGAAACAAAAGCATAATAGTTACATTTCCTCCCAATAACACCTGGGTATACCGGTAACCATCTGCAATCAGGTCAGATTCGGCGCCCATGAGTCCAAGAATTTCTTTAGGAAATAGTATCCCTATAAAACTAATAATTGCCGCTACAGCGATTCCCAGTAGTATTGATTGCACAGCGGTTTGCGAAGCTCCCTTAATGTCTTTTTCGCCAACTCTACGGGCAACAATAGCCGTTACTCCCATACTAAGCCCAATGGCTACGGCATAAACGAGAGTAAGCACAGATTCGGTTAATCCAACTGTAGCAATTGCATTGGCCCCAAGACTGGAAACATAATACGCATCTACAAGAAAAAATACCGACTCCATCATCATTTCAAGAACCATAGGAACAGAAAGCATAAAAATCGCTCTACGAATGCTACCAGAGGTAAATTCCTGTTCTTTTCCCGATATTGCAATTTTGAAATAAGAAAATAAACGAGTAAGTGTGAGTTTATTTTGAGTCATGATATAAAGAATTATGAATTGAAAAAAATAAAATAAATAAGATAACTAAAGAAGGAATCCTTAGCTTCTAAATCGTGAGGTGAGTATGTGCACAATTATGTACATAATTCTTTATAACTTCATAATGAAACAAATATGCGGCATTATTTTTGAATTTCAAAACGAAAATAAGAATAAAAAACCATAACTTTGTTACGGAACTCCCTTAGAATCAATATTTAACATAAAAGTACAGCGGTTTCGAACGTCGTTTTAATTAAAAATTGTATCTTTAACGTCCCAAAATAATGTTGTATGAAAAAAATCTACTTACTCTTCATATTTATTTGTATGATCTGCTTTTCCTTTACTTCAGGAATTCAAGCGCAGGTAAATACAATTGACAAACAAGATTCAAAAAGTCTAACTAAGATTGACGGTTTACGTCTTTTCCCTAATCCTGCACCCGCTGGAAGCGTGTTGTATATTACTTCGGATTTAGGTCTTACCAAGACAGTAACAATTTATACTGTTTTAGGAAGAAAGGTCTTTTTTAAGGTATTAATTGGCAAGAAATTGGATCTTACTGGTCTTAATTCTGGAGTTTATGTAATTAAAATTAAAGAGGGTAATAAAGTTGCTACTAAAAAACTTATCCTTGATTAATTTTACATTTTAACCTTTACCAATTCTATAATTTTCTTCTTAAAAAGGTTTTAACAAAAGAAACTCTTTTTTATACCTTTGTTCTACAAAATTGTTGAACAAATCTTTATGCTGTCTGAAACTATTTTTTCTATTCAAAACGAACCAGATTTTGAAAAAACAGCACTACGAATATTTAATCATCAATACATTAATAACTATATCTATCAAAGATTCTGTAATCTTTTAGGTATTACAAAAACTTCTGTAAAACGCATTCAGGATATCCCCTATTTACCTATTGACTTTTTTAAACAAGAAAAAATAATTAGTAACACTTCTTTAATAGACAAAGTATTTACTAGTAGTGGAACAACCGGAAGCATCACCAGCATGCATTACGTTACAGACCTTGCTATCTATGAAAAAAGCTTCAGAAAAGGATTTCATCATTTCTACGGAGATATAAAAGAATATACAGTACTCGCATTACTCCCTTCCTATTTAGAAAGGGAAGGCTCTTCGTTAGTTTATATGGCCGAAAAATTAATACAGGATAGCAAACACCCAGAAAGCGGGTTTTATCTCTATGAGACCAAAAAACTTGTCGAAACATTAGAGAAAGGACTTTCTGAAAATAAAAAAATAGTACTTCTAGGAGTTTCCTTTGCGTTACTAGACCTTATCGAAAATCACAAAATAGAATTAAACGACAATGTTATTGTGATGGAAACGGGAGGAATGAAAGGAAGAAGAAAAGAATTAATTCGTGAAGAATTACATCTACTTCTTAAAAATGGATTTGGTGTTTCTAAAATTCATAGCGAATACGGAATGACCGAGCTACTCTCACAAAGCTACTCTAAAGGAGATGGCATTTTCTACTGCCCCCCCTGGATGAAGGTTTCTATTAGAAACCCTGAAGATCCACTTACCAACTTAGGAGTTAACAAAACCGGTGGAATAAACATAATCGATCTGGCCAATATTAATTCATGCTCTTTTATCGCCACCCAAGATCTAGGCAAAATTAGACCTGATCAAAGTTTCGAAATCATAGGTAGATTTGACCATAGTGATATAAGGGGTTGTAATTTAATGGCTTTGTAACATTCTATAAACAAAACAAGTCTTTATATCGTAATATTATAATTATGTTAAAATTGTAAGGGCTAGGGTTTTTTACGACCTAATATACAATAGTGACAAAGAAAGATGTAAATGAAAAAAATATTGACTATTGTTCTGCTTACTTTTATGATCACTGTAAGTGCTCAAGAAGTAGATTATAACACAAAGAAAAGCTTTGTAGCCGAAGGATATGACGTTACAGAATATTTCAACAATAATGCAGTAAAAGGGAATAGTAAGTTTGTGACGACTCATGATAAGGTAAAATATCAGTTTGCAAGTCAGAAGAATTTAGAAAAATTCAAGAGTAATCCTGACAGTTTTATCCCGCAATATGGAGGTTATTGTGCATATGCTGTAGCTGTTAATAATGAAAAGGTAGATATAAACCCTAAAACTTTTGAAATAAGAGATGGTAAATTATACTTGTTTTATAATTCATGGGGAATAAACACCTTAGACAAGTGGAAAGAAGAAGGTGCTACGCAACTGCAAACAAAGGCAGATGCTAATTGGCAAAAAATTAAAATAAAAAGATAATACAGTTGCATCGAACTGTATTGAATGTTAAGTTTTTTCAATAATTGATTGGTTAGTTGACAAAGCCTACTATGAAGAAGTTCTGGTAGGCTTTGTTGTTTCTGGATCAGACTACTCTTATTACAAAATAGTTTTTCTTTCCTCTTTGTAATAAAACAAATTGATCATTTATTAAGTCTTTATCTGATATCGTAAAACTATCAGTTACCTTTTCTTTATTTACTGATATCGAATTCTCTTTTAAAGCTCTTCTGGCTTCTCCATTAGACTTCAGAAAACCGGTTTGTTCGGCCAAAGCTCCAATAATATTTAAACCATCTGTTATTTGCGCCTTTGAAACCTCTGCTTGAGGAACACCGTCAAAAACATCTAAAAAGGTGGCTTCATCTAAAGCTTTAAGATCGCTTGATGTTGATTTCCCGAAAAGAATATTAGATGCTTTTATAGCATTATCCAGATCCTCTTGGGAATGTACTATCACAGTAACTTCATCTGCCAGTTTCTTTTGTAAAACTCGTTGATGTGGCGCTTCTTTATGTTCAGCTACCAAAGTTTCAATTTCCTCTTTGGACAAAAATGTAAAAATCTTTATATATTTTTCTGCATCCTCATCGCTAGTATTTAACCAATATTGGTAGAATTTATATGCAGAAGTTCTCCTTGCATCCAACCAAACATTTCCTCCTTCAGATTTTCCAAACTTAGAGCCATCAGATTTTGTAATCAAAGGGCATGTTAAGGCATATCCTTTTCCTCCACCTATCCTTCTAATTAACTCTGTGCCTGTAGTAATATTTCCCCATTGATCACTACCCCCCATTTGAAGTGTGCAATCATATTCTTTATATAAATGCAAAAAGTCATACCCTTGTACTAGCTGATATGTGAACTCTGTAAAAGACATCCCTTCAGACGATTCTGAAGATATTCGATTCTTTACAGAATCTTTGGCCATCATATAATTTACAGTGATGTGCTTACCAACGTCTCTAATAAACTCCAGAAACGAAAAATCCTTCATCCAATCATAGTTATTTACTAATACAGCCACATTTGGGGTATCACTTTCAAAATCTAAAAATCGAGATAATTGAGACTTTATAGCTTCTTGATTATGTCTTAGTGTTTTTTCGTCCAACAGGTTACGCTCATTTGATTTTCCAGAAGGGTCACCAATCATACCCGTTGCTCCTCCGACCAAGGCAAACGGCTTATGACCTGCTCTTTGGTAATGCGCCAATAACATGATAGGAACAAGGTTTCCGATATGTAAAGAATCTGCAGTTGGATCAAACCCTACGTATGCAGCTCTCATTTGCTCCATTAGATATTCCTCTGTTCCGGGCATAGCATCATGCAACATACCTCTCCACTGTAACTCTTCTATAAAATTCTTGGTCATTTCTTTATGTTTCCTTTTAAGAGCGACAAAGATAAAAATATGGATAATATTTAGCTATGAATATATAAGGAATCCCAAATATACTTACTTTAGTATCACAAGTAATACTTACTATGATATTAGTTACAGGAGCAACAGGTTTGGTAGGAACTCATTTATTGGTAAAGTTGGTGCAGGAAAAGCACCAGATACGAGCATTATATCGATCCGAAACTAAGAGAGAACATGCCAGAAAAGTATTTTCGCACTATTTTTCCGAAGAAGAAAAAAGCCTATTCGACACTATAGAATGGATAAAAGCAGATATCAATGACGTACCAACATTATCAGAAGCTTTTATAGGAATCACGCATGTATATCACTGTGCCGCATGGATTAATTTTAATCCTAAACATTACAAAAAACTTCGAAAAATCAATATTGAAGGAACTGCAAATATTGTAAATCTTTGCCTAATCAATGAGGTGAAAAAACTTTGCTATGTAAGTTCAATAGCAACTTTAGAAGAAGAGCCTAACAAATCATTCATTGATGAAACAACAGAATGGAACCCAGAGACACCCAAATCAGTATATGCGATTACAAAGTATGGTGCTGAGATGGAAGTTTGGAGAGGCGCCCAAGAAAGGCTTAACGTTGCAATTGTAAACCCAGGAATCATAATTGGCCCGGGATTTTATGATGGCGGTAGTGGTTATCTATTTAAAAGAATACATGCCGGAATGAAATATTACACCCCGGGAACCACTGGTTACGTTGCAATAGATGATGTTATCAATATTATGTATCAACTTATGGAAGGTAACTATAGTAATCAAAGATATATCGTTGTGGCAGAGAATTTAGATTTCAAAACTGCATTTTCGATGATTGCAAAAGCGCTAAATAAACCAATACCTACCAAGGAAGTTTCTCTGTCTTTAATGAAATTCGCATATTACCTACAATTGATAAGTTACAAACTCTTTAGGACTAAACGATCAATATTTAAAGCCTCTATAAAAAGTGCTTTTTCTAACTCATTTTATAAAAATGATAAAATTAAGAATGAACTAGCATATAAATTTGCTCCCATAGAAAAAGCAATTAAAGAAACTGCTACTCTTCTTCAGGATTTTTAGCTCTTTTTTTCTGCGCACTTTCTATTTCTTCTAAAATACCTTTATCTCCTTTGAGAGGTTTTTCTTTAACATCAAGGGTATCTTTAATTTTTTTAATCGAGTCTCTTACTTTTTTTATAGAATCTTCCTTCTTTTTTAGCACTTCGTATTTGTCTCTTGATTTTTCGAGATTTGACTTTACTCTTTTAAAAATCTTTTCATACGTCTCTAATTGACCCGAGTACCAAACGTTATTTTGTTCAAAAACAAGACTATCTATCCCATGTTTTTGAAGAATGTATGCTTCAGGATTAATATTCTTTTGTTCCAGAACTTTTCTATAGGAAGTTTTGGCTGCTTTCACAAAAGCAATATCTGTAAGAATCTCGACCATCTTATCTTCATCTAATACCGTTTCCGGTTCAGCGGTTTTCTCAATACTTTGACAAGAAAAAATAACGAGAATAACTAAAAGGTATATGTGGTTTTTAATCATCTGTCAAAAGTTAATCGTTGTGCATTTTGCACATCATAAAATTTAAAGTTTTTATATACCAAACTTCCATTAACGAATGTATGGGTAATTCTTGATTTAAATGTAGTTCCTTCAAAAGGAGACCAACCACACTTATAGGCTATATTATCTTTGGTCACTGTCCATGGCGCATTAATATCAACCAAAACGACATCGGCATGATATCCTTCTTTGATGAACCCTCTTTTTTCAACTTGAAACAAGATAGCAGGGTTATGACACATTTTCTCTACAATCTTTTCCAACGTTATTTTGTCTTGGTGGTAAAATTCTAACATCGCAGGAAGCGCATGCTGCACCAAAGGGCCTCCAGAAGGAGCTTTGGTGTATACATTATCTTTTTCCTCTGAAGTATGTGGTGCATGATCCGTAGCAATCACATCCAGCCTATCATCTAACAAAGCGTTAAACAAAGACTCTCTATCTTTCGCAGTTTTCACCGCAGGATTCCACTTGATTAAGGTTCCTTTTTCTTTATAATCACTATCCGAAAACCAAAGGTGATGAATACAAACCTCCGCTGTTATTTTCTTTTCCTTAAGTGGAATTTTATTAGTAAAAAGCTCCAGTTCTTTTGCTGTTGAAAGGTGAAAAACATGAAGTCTTGCCCCTGTTTTCTTTGCTAGAGCAACTGCATTGGAAGATGATAAATAACACGCTTCCTCACTTCTAATTATTGGATGCAATTCTATAGGAATATCATCTCCATATTCTGCCTTATATTTTGCTGTATTATTTCTTATAGTCTCTTCATCTTCGCAATGAACAGAGATCACCAAATCCGTCGAAGAAAATATTTTTTCCAATACTTCTGGATTGTCAACCAGCATATTTCCCGTTGATGATCCCAAGAACAATTTAAGTCCTGCTACCTTTTTAGGGTCCACCTTCAGAATCTCTTCCAGATTATCATTAGTCCCACCAAACATAAAAGAATAGTTAGCATAACTGGTTTTTGCAGCGATTTCAAATTTCTCTTCTAACTTTTCTATAGTGGTGGTTTGCGGTACTGTATTAGGCATTTCTATAAAAGAAGTAATACCCCCAGAAATAGCAGCCTTGGATTCGGTCTCTATATTTGCTTTATGAGTTAATCCCGGCTCTCTAAAATGCACCTGATCATCTATAACACCAGGCAATAAATATTTGCCTTCTGCATCAAAAATCTGAACATCTGGAGATTTTGCACTTATTTGCTCAGCAATTTCTTTGAAAACACCATTCTCTATATATACATCACCGTTAAATATTTTTCCTTCATTAACGATATTCGCATTTTTAATAAGTACACGATTCATAATCATATCTCATAACTATTAAACAAGCTTTTAAGCTTCATTGTTATTACCCCAAAAACAGCTTCAGAAATAATTCCTTTACTCATTTTTGAATTTCCTCTAGTTCTATCTGTAAAAACTACAGGTATTTCTTTTAGTTTAAATTTCAATAAATATGCCTTAAACTTCATTTCTATTTGAAATGCATATCCAACAAATTTGATTTTATTCAAATTTATTTTCTCTAAGACCTCTCTTTTATAACAGATAAATCCTGCGGTTGTGTCATGAATATCCATTCCTGTAATAAAACGAACATATTTTGATGCTAACCAAGACAGTAAAACTCTGCTCATGGGCCAATTTACCACATTTACTCCAGTAACATATCTAGAACCAATTGCCAAATCTGAAGTGCCTTTGGAACAAGCATTATATAGTCTTATTAGATCATTAGGGTTGTGTGAAAAATCCGCATCCATCTCAAAAATATATTCATACGAGCGTTCCAGAGCCCATTTAAAACCAGCTATATATGCTGTTCCTAAGCCCATTTTACCCTGTCGTTCCAACAAATAAAGGCTTTCTGGATACTCTAATTGCAGTTCCTTTACCTTGGCAGCAGTCATATCTGGAGAATTATCATCAACGATAAGAATATGAAAATCACGCTGAAGCGAAAACACATTCTTAATGATACGTTCTACATTTTCAATTTCGTTATAGGTTGGAATAATAACTAAGGCCTCTGCCATCTATGCTATTTTTCAGGCAAATATAACTAAATAATTACTAGATATTTTTTTGTTTTTATTAGTTAATTGATTGTAATTTTATCACCTTATTCGCAGTATGGAATTTATTACACGAGAAATAGTATCGACCAATTGGCTCACTATCTTAATAGTGCTGTGTTTGGGGCTATTGATGGCTGCAAAAGGATTGAATGCTTTACGTTTTTCTGACTTCGTTATGCTTTTTAGCAGTAACAAATATATTATATCCTATCAAAAAACGAACAAACTCTCTTCTCCATTTAATGTTATATTATTGCTGGTGCAAATCGCTTCGGTATCTTTATTTCTATTTTTAAGCTTTGATATTTTTGAATGGATTACACAACCAATTGAAATAACGTTATATTTTAAAATCGCAATTATATATGCGGTAATAGTAATTTGTAAATTATTAATCGAAAAAATAATAGCCGCAATTTTCTCAATTGATTCAATGATTGATGAATACTTATTCTACAAAGTATCTTATCGCAATTTTATGGGTACTATGCTGTTACCAATTAATATTGCATTTATATTCGCTATAGAGCCGTCAAAAATTGTTTTTACCATCTTAATAATTTTATTGATTATTCTGAACTTGATTATCCTTATTTCTTTCTATAGAAAAAATGAAAGTGTTATTTTAAACCACATGTTTTATTTTATTTTGTATCTTTGCGCACTTGAAATTGCACCCTATTTTATACTATATAAGCTTATTAAGTGATTAGTAGAAAAAATAGGACCTTTACAAAACGAAGATATATGAAAGTGAAAACAATTTTGGTCTCACAACCAGAGCCTAAAGTGGAAAATTCACCTTATTTTGATTTAGAGGAAAAGGAAAAAGTTAAAATCGACTTTATCCCCTTCATTCATGTAGAGGGGGTTGATGCAAAGGAAGTAAGGTTACAAAAAGTGGATTTATCTCAATATACCGCTATTATCCTTACCAGCCGTAACTCTGTTGATCATTTCTTTAGAATTTCGGAAGAAATGCGCTTTAAGGTTCCCGATACATTAAAATATTTCTGCCAAAGTGAGGCGGTAGCTTACTATTTACAGAAGTATGTAGTTTATCGAAAAAGGAAAATATATGTTGGAAAACGTACTTTTCAGGAATTAGCACCATTGATCAAGAAATATAAAAACGAGAAGTTTCTACTTCCATCTTCAGATAAATTAAAACCATTAATTCCTGACACCTTGGATAACCTTAAGGTAGACTGGAAACAAGGGGTATTTTATAAAACTGTGGTAAGTGACTTATCAGATTTAAGAAATGTCTTTTATGACATTTTGGTTTTCTTTAGTCCATCTGGAATTCAATCATTATTTGAAAATTTCCCTGACTTTAAGCAAAATGATACTAGAATTGCGGTTTTTGGCAACTCTACTGTTAAGGCTGCAGAAGAACATAACTTAGTTGTTGATATACAAGCTCCTACTCCCGAGACACCATCAATGACTATGGCACTTCAAAAATATATTAAAGAAGCGAATAAGAAATAATAGTAGTATCCTATTTTAGGATCGCTTAAAAACGATACATTAATATAATAAAAACAAAAAGGCTTGAAAGTTAACTTTCAAGCCTTTTTGTTTTATAAACTACAATCCTTTTTAGAAACCGTAACGCTGTGGTCCTCCGCGCTGGATTTCTTCACTAGCGTAAGCTTCAAATTTCTTGAAGTTTTCTCTAAATGCATTTGATAGCTTAAATGCAGTTGTATAATATGCTTCATCATTATCCCAGGTAGTTCTTGGGCTTAGAACACTAGTAGGAACACCTGGGCACTCTCTAGGTTGTGCTACTCCAAATACCGAATGGATATGATATTTATCATAAGAATAAGCTCCTAAATCTCCGTTTAGAACTGCATTAATCATAGCTCTTGTATACTTTAGTTTCATTCGGGTTCCTACACCATAAGATCCACCAGTCCACCCAGTATTTACCAACCAAACATTTACACCGGCATCATTCATCTTCTTGATTAACATCTCAGCATATTTTGCAGGATGCAAAGGCATAAATGGAGCTCCAAAACATGCCGAAAATGACGGTGTAGGCTCTACAACTCCAGCTTCTGTTCCCGCAACCTTTGCAGTATATCCAGATATAAAATGATAGGCCGCCTGACTAGGTGTTAATTTAGAAATAGGAGGTAACACTCCAAACGCATCGGCCGTCAAAAAGAATATATTCTTTGGGTTTTTACCAATAGAAGGCTCTTGGATATTTTCAATATGATGAATAGGGTAGCTAACACGCGTATTTTGAGTTATCGACGTATCCGCATAATCTACCTTACCATTGTCATCTATAATAACATTTTCTAAGATTGCTCCTTTTTTGATAGCTCCATATATTTCAGGCTCTTTTTCTGCAGACAAATCAATAACCTTTGCGTAGCATCCACCTTCAAAATTGAATATTGTATCTTCTTTGGTCCACCCATGTTCGTCATCTCCAATGAGCTTACGATTAGGATCTGTTGATAATGTTGTTTTACCTGTTCCTGAAAGCCCAAAGAATATTGCAGTATCACCATCAGTCCCAACATTTGCAGAACAGTGCATAGGAAGCGTATCCTTATAAACAGGTAATATGAAATTTAATGCAGAAAAAATACCTTTTTTGATTTCACCAGTATAACCGGTACCCCCAATAAGTGCTATTTTTTTAGTAAAATTCAATATCGCAAAATTATGTTGTCTAGTACCATCAACAGAAGCATCTGCCATAAAACCTGGCGCATTAACAACTGTCCATTCTGGATCAAAATCTTTCAATTCCTCATCAGTAGGTCTCAAAAACATATTATAAGCAAACATGTTAGACCAAGGGTACTCATTAATCACCCTAATGTTTAGCCTATAATCAGGATCTGCACATGCGTAACTATCACGTACAAAAATCTCTTTCCCAGAAAGGTAATCTGTTACCTTATTATACAATGCATCAAAAGCATCTGGATCAAAAGGAAGATTAATATCCCCCCACCAAACTTTATCCTTGGTAACATCGTCTTTTACTATAAAACGATCCATAGGAGAGCGACCAGTAAACTCACCAGTATTTATGGCAAGTGCTCCAGATTGTGTAATTTTCCCTTGACCTTTTTGCACCACTTCATTCTCAAGCTCTTCAGGAGATAATTGGTAGTGCATTGTAGCATTTTCAATACCGTAATGCTTTAACGAAAACGTTTTCGTAATTGGATACAGTGAATCCATAAAAATATGTTGTGTTTGTTATGTACGGCAAAATTATAAATAATAATTTAGACCAGCAGTCAAAAAATCACTTAATCTTAATCAAGGAAATAATAAGGAGAATCCATCCAATAATTAACAAAAAACCTCCTAAAGGTGTAATAAAACCGATACCTGACAAAGAAATTCCTAAAATATCGTCAAGTACCAAAAGGTATATTGACCCTGAAAAAAGGGTTATTCCCCCCATAAAGAAATAGAAAATTCGCTTCCTAGAAGAAGCTTCTAAAACGACCATATTTCCTAAAATGATGCAAACGATTGCGTGATACATTTGATATCGAACTCCGGTCGTAAAAGAATTGATACTTTCTGCATCTACTAAATTCTTTAAACCATGTGCTCCAAAAGCACCTAAAAGCACCGCTACCAAACCAGTAATCGCACCAGCAATCAAAATTGTTTTATTTACTCCCATTTCTTTCATAATTGACTATAACTTATTATTGATTATGTCTTTTAGACACATTTTTTGTGGAAACATAATTAATCCCACAAAATTGAGAACCTTCTTTTTACAGTATTTACTACTTTCGTATCAAAATTATCAAAATCTCAGGAGATATGCGAAAGATTCTAGTTATTGGCGCAGGTAAATCAACTGCCGTTTTAATTAAATATTTTCAAGATAAATCTACCCCAGAGCATCTTCATATAACTATTGGAGATATTTCTATTGAAAATGCCCAAACATTAGCTAATAATCATCAAAATACCAAAGCTATCCTATTAGATGTTTTCGATAAAACCTCAAGAGAAAATGCCATTAAAAATGCAGACATAGTCGTTTCAATGCTTCCGGCAAGATTTCACATCGAGGTAGCAAAAGACTGTCTGAAGTATCATAAATCCATGGTTACGGCTTCGTATGTAAGTCCCGAAATGCAAAAATTAGACAATCAAGTTCGTGAGAAAGGACTTATCTTCATGAATGAAATTGGTGTAGATCCCGGTATTGATCATATGAGTGCAATGCAGGTCATAGATCGTATTAGAGATCAAGGTGGTAAAATAATTTTATTCGAATCTTTTACAGGAGGCTTGGTAGCACCCGAAAGCGATACAAATTTATGGAACTATAAATTTACATGGAACCCACGCAACGTAGTGATAGCTGGACAAGGAGGTGCTGCAGAATTTCTTCAGGAGGGTACTTATAAGTACATACCTTATCACAAATTATTTAGAAGAACAGAATTTTTAGAAGTAGACGGCTTTGGCCGTTTTGAAGCATATGCTAACCGAAATTCTTTAAAATACCAAAGCATTTATGGGTTAGATGATATTCTTACGCTTTATCGTGGAACCATTAGGCGAGTAGGTTTTTCCAGAGCATGGAACACCTTTGTTCAATTAGGAATGACAGCAGATGATTATACTATGGTAAACTCTGAAAACATGAGTTATCGTGATTTTACCAATTCATTTCTGGCCTACTCACCAACAGATTCTGTAGAACTAAAACTTCGTCACTATCTCAAAATTGATCAGGATGATATCATGTGGGATAAATTGCTAGAATTAGATCTTTTTAATCCCAATAAAAAAATCGGTATCCCAAATGCTACACCTGCTCAAATGCTTCAAAAAATCCTTATGGACAAATGGACTCTGGATAACGGAGACAAAGATATGATTGTAATGTATCATAAATTTGGGTATGAACTTAATGGAGAGCGTAAACAAATTGATGCTACTATGGTTACCAAGGGAGAAGATCAGACTTATACCGCAATGGCCAGAACAGTAGGTTTACCTGTTGCAATGGCAACATTACGCATATTAAACAAACAGATTACGACTACAGGTGTCCAGATTCCTATTCAAGAAGAAGTATACGCACCTATACTTAAAGAACTTGAAGAATATGGCATCATATTTAAAGAAAAAGAACTAGAGTATCTGGGATACAATCCTGATGGAGCAAGAGGATAAATTAATTATAACTTATTCGTTAGTCAAAGTCTAGCTAGTTCAGGCTAGCATTTATCAGTCATAACTACCTAATTATCAAGTGTTTTTATATTTTACATTACAATTGTAAATCATTATTGTATTTTTGATTATTATTTGTAATTTTTGATAATATGAAAGGCCAAAACAATAACCTAAAAATAGATGGTATTGATAAAGAGATATTACGCAGCCTTATGGGAGATGCCAGAACACCTATTCTGGAAATCGCAAGAAAGGTTGGAGTATCTGGAGCTGCAATTCATCAAAGACTTCGAAAACTAGAAGCCTCTGGGCTTATCGCAGGGTCTAAATTTATCATTGACCCCAAAGTATTAGGATATAAAACTATGGCCTTTGTAGGAGTGTTTCTGGATAAAGCCGTAAGTAATCCAAAAGCTGTAAAACAATTACAAGATATCCCTGAAGTTATTGAATGTCATTACACCACAGGTAATTGGTCGATTTTTATCAAAATACTATGTAAAGATAATGAGCATTTAATGAATGTTCTAAACAAAGATATTCAAGCCATTGAAGGTGTTTCTCGTACCGAGACTTTTATATCGCTAGATCAACAAATTGATAGACAGATTAATATTTAAAAAAAGAATCCCAATGATTTTGTGCTTCGACAAGCTCAGCAACCAACCATTGGGATTAAAATTATACGTATATTATCTCTTAATCTCTTCTTCCTAAAAAGATAGAAATAAAATAGATCAAGGTTGCTAGCGAACCTAAGGCGGCTACCAGATATGTACGTGCAGCCCATTTTAAAGCATCTTTGGCTCCTGCATGTTCTTCACGTGTGACCATATTATTATTTTCTAACCATGCTAAAGCCCTATTACTGGCGTCATACTCTACCGGAAGCGTTATAAATGCAAATAAGGTTGTTACAGCAAATAATAATATTCCTCCTAAAAAAATAGTGTTTCCTAATGCCATTCCTGATGCAGATAACACCAAACCTGCCATAATAACTATATTAGAAAGTTTACTAGAAACACCTACTGCTGGTACAATTTTGGACCTCATCGTTAACCAACTATATGCTGTAGCGTGCTGTACAGCGTGTCCTACTTCATGTGCCGCAACAGCCGCAGCCGCAGCATTGCGCTGACTATACACTCCTTCGCTCAGATTTACCGTTTTTTTAACCGGATTATAGTGATCCGTAAGCATTCCTGCTACAGAAATAACCTCAACATCATTGATTCCGTTATCCTGTAACATTTTTATGGCAATCTCTGCTCCACTCATACCATTTTGTAGATGAATGTTTGAATATTTTTTGAATTTACTTTTTAGTTTATTACTAACAAAAGAGCTCACTAAAAATATGATTCCTGCAATGATATAATATCCCATCATAACTTATATACTTTTTATGCTTGTTAAATTTACAATATAAAAATCAAAAACCCCGCCATAATAGCGAGGTCCTTGGTTAAATAAACTTGAGTTAGCCAATAAGTCGAGTTTACTTTAAATATCCATCTACATCCTTTAAAGGAAGGTTAAAAGCTTCTGATATTGCAGGATACACGACATCTCCGTTGATTACGTTTAATCCTTTTTTAAGAGGTAAATTCTCTGCGCAAGCAGCTTTCCAACCCTTATTTGCCAATTGTATAGCATATGGCAAAGTGACATTAGTTAATGCCAAAGTTGACGTATATGGCACTGCTCCTGGCATATTTGCCACAGAATAATGCACTACATCATCAATAATATATACAGGATCTTGATGTGTTGTAGGTTTAGTCGTTTCAAAACAACCACCTTGATCTACGGCCACATCTACTAATACTGTTCCCGGACGCATTTCAGTCAACATATCACGAGTAATTAATTTCGGAGCCTTTGCCCCAGGAATTAATACCCCACCAATAATAAGGTCGGACGTCTTTATATGTTTACGAATATTATGTTCGTTAGAAAACTCGGTATTTACATTTGCAGGCATGACATCATCTAAATAACGCATGCGCTTTACGCTAATGTCTAGTATAGTTACATTAGCACCCATTCCGGCAGCCATTTTTGCCGCTTGTGTACCAACAACTCCTCCACCTAAGATTAATACTTTGGCAGGAGCAACACCGGGCACACCTCCAAGAAGAATTCCTCTACCTTTTAGTGGCTTTTCAAGATATTTTGCTCCTTGTTGAATAGACATTCTACCTGCAACCTCACTCATTGGAGTTAATAACGGCAAACTGCGATCAGGATCTTCTACAGTTTCATAAGAAACACAAACAGCTCCGCTATTAATCATTGCATTGGTAAGTGGTTCACTTGAAGCGAAATGAAAATAAGTGAATACCAATTGATCTTTTTTGATCAATGCATATTCTGGTTCAATAGGTTCCTTTACCTTAATAATCATTTCAGCAGTCTTGTATACCTCTTCTATAGTTGGCAATATCTTACCTCCAACATTAATATACTCTTCGTCACTAAAGCCACTCTGAAGACCAGCATTTTGCTGAATGAAAACAGTGTGACCATTTTTAATGAGCTCCATGGTTCCGGCAGGAGTTACACCTACACGATTCTCATTATTTTTGATCTCCTTAGGAACACCAATTATCATATTCTTATTTTTTTGTCGAAAATAGCTGTTTTTATGAAATAAAGCAATAAATCACATTCAAAAAATATCTTATCAATAATTTTATTAGATTTTAATTAGAATTGTTAAAAAATAATAAACCTGAAGGGTTTAAGTCACTTTTTATATCGATACTTGAAATACAACAATACGAAACCTGAAATTGCTGTTACGAAATTCGCTAAAATGATCGGCAAACTATCAATCAAAAAACCATAAACAAGCCAACAAAGTACTCCTGACACAAAAATGAATAGCATTGACAAGGATAAACTATCGGTAGATTTTGTTTTCCAGGTCTTATAAACTTGTGGCAAAAAAGCAGCGGTAGTAAGTACAGCTGCTGCTAGTCCTAGAATTTCTATTGGGTTGATCATGTTTTATTTCATAAAAATGCGCTTCGAGAGCCTTACCCTTCGAGAACCTCAGGGTTCGTTTAGTGAAAGAGAGACTGAGGCTCTCGAAGCTCAATATTACTAAACTGTTTCTTTCTTACCCAACCACATTCACAATCTTACCCGGCACAACGATCACCTTTTTAGGTGCACGTCCCTCTAGTTGTTGTTTTGTTTTTTCATGTGCCATTACTACAGCTTCAATTTCATCTTTGTTTAAATCCAAAGATAATTCTAAAGTGAAACGCATTTTACCATTAAAAGAAATTGGATACTCCTTTGTGCTTTCTACCAAATGTTTTTCATCAAATACAGGGAACGCAGCTGTAGCTATAGATTCACTATTCCCCAATTTACTCCATAGTTCTTCTGCAATATGTGGCGCATATGGTGAAATCAATACTACTAATGGTTCTAAAATTGCTTTAGAAGTACATTTTTGAGCGGTTAATTCATTCACAGCAATCATAAAGGTACTTACCGATGTGTTAAACGAGAAGTTCTCGATATCCTCTTCTACTTTTTTGATCGTTTTATGCAATGTCTTAAGGTTATCTTTTGTGGGTTCTGCATTCGTTACACCAAATTCATCACCATTATGATACAGTTTCCACAATTTCTTAAGGAAAGAATTCACTCCCGTAATCCCAGCAGTATTCCATGGTTTAGCTTGTTCTAGCGGCCCAAGAAACATCTCATACAATCGCAAACTATCTGCTCCATACTGCTCACAAATACCATCTGGGTTTACCACGTTGTATTTGGATTTAGACATTTTTTCAACCTCCCGACCAACGACATATTTTCCATCTTCAAGAATAAACTCAGCATCTTTGAATTCTGGCCTCCATTTTTTAAAGCCCTGGACATCTAATTCATCCGAAGAATTTATTAATGAAACATCTGCATGAATCTCATCTGTTTCATATTGATCTTTTAATCCTTTTGAAACAAACTTATTTGTTTCGCTAATTCTATACACCATTGCACTAGTCCCCAAAATCATTCCCTGGTTGATTAGCTTCTTGGCAAATTCATCTACTGGCACATATCCACTATCAAACAAAAACTTCTGCCAAAAACGTGCATATAATAAATGTCCCGTAGCATGTTCGCTTCCACCAATATAAAGATCAACATCTTTCCAGTAGTTTATGGCTTCTTGAGAAAAGACTTCATTTTGATTATCATGGTCCATATAACGGTTAAAGTAATATGAACTTCCTGCCCAACCTGGCATTGTATTTAATTCTAAAGGAAAAACACTTGTGTGATTTATTAGATCATTAGAAACGACTTCATTCTTCTCTGCGTCCCAAGCCCAAACATCGGCACGACCTAGAGGTGGCTCACCGGTTTCGGTAGGCAGGTATTTTTCAACCTCAGGCAATTGGATTGGTAAATGCTCTAAATCGATCATTTGCGGCATACCATCTATATAATATACCGGAAATGGTTCTCCCCAATACCGCTGACGACTAAACACTGCATCACGTAATCGATAATTAATCTTTCCTTCACCCTGACCTATTTTCTCCAGCTCATAAATAGCCCTTTTGGTGGCTTTCTTATAATTTAAACCATTCAAAAAGTCTGAATTGCCTATAATCGTATTTTCTTTATCTGCAAAAGCTTCTTCAGAAATATCGACACCTTCAAAAATATTAGTGATTGGGATATTAAAATGTTTTGCAAAATCATAATCTCGTTGATCTCCACATGGTACAGCCATTACAGCTCCGGTACCATATCCTGCCAACACATAATCACCTATCCAAATCGGCACGGGTTCTTTGGTAAACGGATGCTCTGCATATGCACCAGTGAACACTCCACTTATGGTCTTTACATCTGCCATACGATCACGTTCACTTCGTTTTGCAGTTGCTTCGATATATGCTTCAACCTCAGCTTTTTGTTCTGAGGTTGTTATTTTTTGTACTAAATCATGCTCTGGGGCTAATGTCATAAAAGTAGCCCCAAAAATAGTATCAGGACGCGTTGTAAATACGTCAATTACTGCATCATGGCCCTTAACATTAAACGTCACACTTGCTCCTTGAGATCTACCGATCCAATTGGTTTGCGAATCTTTTAGAGGTTGTGGCCAATCAATAGTATCTAACCCATCTAGTAAACGTTGTGCGTACGCAGAGATACGCATACTCCACTGTGTCATTTTTTTACGAACCACAGGATATCCTCCTCGTTCAGACACTCCATTTACGATCTCGTCATTTGCCAAAACCGTTCCTAACTGTGGGCACCAGTTTACTTCGGTTTCTGCCAGGTAGGTTAATCTATATTTTAGTAATACTTCTTGTTTTTCTTTTGATGAAAAGCCATTCCAATCTTCTGCTGTGAATTCAGTTACATCTTCATCACAAACGGCATTTACAGTTGCATTTCCTTCTGCAGAAAAAACTGCTTCTAACTCACTAATTGCTCTTGCTTTATTGGCATCATTGTCATACCATGAATTAAAAAGCTGAGTAAAGATCCACTGTGTCCACTTATAAAATTTAGGATCACTGGTTTTTACTTCACGACTCCAATCAAATGAGAATCCGATTTTATCTAACTGCTCGCGATAGCGAGCAATGTTTTCTTTGGTTGTAATGGCCGGATGTTGTCCTGTTTGGATTGCATATTGCTCTGCCGGTAATCCAAAAGAATCATATCCTTGCGGATGTAATACATTGAATCCTTTATGGCGTTTATAACGCGCATAAATATCACTGGCAATATACCCTAGTGGATGCCCAACATGTAATCCTGCTCCCGATGGATATGGAAACATATCCAAAACGTAATATTTTGGTTTAGTGCTATTGTTTTCTGCTCTAAATGTTCCTTTTTCTGCCCAATATTTCTGCCACTTGGCTTCAATGGTATTAAAATCGTAGCTCATCAATCTAAAATTAAGACCGCAAATTTACGATTTTATGTGAGTTAACTATGTTTTTTTGATTTAGTTTTTCCTCTCTCTAGCTTTAGCTTCCATAGGCTGCAAACAACTATAAATAAATGTGTTTGCCGGTGTAAAAATTCCCAACTTCTTACCTTCTTTGACTATAAAACCATTAAAATTATCTAATTCTGAAGGTCTTCCTTCTAAAATATCTCGTTGTGTAGAAGCTGTAGAATTATAGGGTTGTTTGCTAATAAAGGTCATAATCTTATCTACAAGATTCTCTGGCAATGCTACTCCTTTTGTCTTACCAATTTTATATATTTCTGTAGCAGTTTGTTCCAAAATCTTTTGTGTACCATCATTTTCATACATCTCACCAATAGTAGCTCTAGTCAAAGCCCCCAAGCCACTAACTGTAGCTATGAACATGAACTTGCTCCAGATATCTACATAAATATCTTCTGAAATCGTATTATTAAAACCCGCTTTGTCAAATACCTTCTTCACGCTTTGCAGGCGAGTTGTTTTGTTTTTATTTATTTCTCCAAAAACGACTTCGGGAGTATGTCCAAAATGAGAAATAACGCCAGAAGATTCTATTTTACTGTAGATTTTACATAGCCCACCTAAAACATGCTTTTGATCCAGAACCGAAAGTACTTTTTCAGCATTATCTGCTCCGTTTTGTAAAGGGATTACAATAGTATCTTCTTTTAAAATAGGTTTGATTAATTCTGCAGCTTCTATGACCTGCCAAGATTTGGTACAGATCAATACTAGGTCTGGCTTTTCTATACTATTAACATCATTGGTTACCATAAATGGGGTCGTAACAAAATCTCCAGCTATACTTTTAACTTGCAATCCATTTTTCTGGATAGCTTCTAGATGTTTTCCCCTGGCGACAAATGTTACTTTTTGACCTGAATTAGAAATTTTTCCTCCAAAATATCCTCCAACTCCTCCCACTCCGATAATGACTGTGTGCATATTTAACCAGTTTAATAAATAAGATTGCTTTCAAGTATACGTTATTCCTGTATAAACCAAAGTTAATTAACTATTCTTTATTATTTTTACGCGAAAATCAGATTATCTATGAGCTCATCTTTTGAAAAGTACCAAAAACGACGACTAATTTCTTCTTATTTTTCTGTAGTTATTAGTATTTCGTTGGTTCTGTTTTTATTGGGTTTATTAGGGCTTTTGGTTTTAAATACCAAAAAGGTCGCTGATCATTTTAAAGAAAAAATAGCGCTTACCATTTATTTAAAAGATACAGCCAAAGAAGTAGAGATTAAACAATTGGAAAAAACACTAGCGCTGGCAGAATACACAAAGTCCACTACTTTTATTTCTAAAGATGAAGCTGCCGAAGAACACAGCAAGGATATTGGAGAAAACTTTATGGACTTTTTGGGATATAACCCTCTACAGAATTCGATCGATGTATACCTGAAGGCTGATTTTGTTGACCCTGCCAAGATTGAAGAAATCAACGCTTCGATCATCAAAAAGAATTTTGTGGATGAAGTAATCTATGACAAACCACTTATTTCACTATTAAACGACAACATTAAACGAATTAGTTTTTGGGTACTGCTCATTAGTGGGATTTTCACCTTCATCGCAGTATTATTAATTAACAGTTCTATTCGTTTATCTGTATATTCTAAGAGATTTATTATTAAAACCATGCAAATGGTTGGTGCTACCAAGAAATTTATTCGCAAGCCTTTTGTATGGAAAAGTGTACGTTTGGGAATGATAGGCGCAATTGTAGCTTTGATAGGTGTTAGTGTTGTGTTGTATTACCTTAATAAAACGTTTCCAGAATTGGCATTACTAGATGATGAGATCTTGCTTATCATATTATTCTTAGGTGTTTTTGGAATTGGAGTATTGATAACCTGGATCAGTACATTTTTTGCTACACAGCGTTTCTTAAACCTTAGAACCGACGAACTATACTATTAATTTATGGGGCCAATAGAATGGAATGTCGATCCTGAGATTATAACATTATTTGGGACTTTTCCGATAAAGTATTACGGGATACTTTTCGTTTCTGGATTATTACTTGCTTATGAAGTCGCTAAACGAATTTATAAATCAGAAAACGTTTCTGTTCAAAACCTTGAAAAGCTTTCGACTTATCTTTTTATAGGAATATTGGTTGGGATGAGACTGGGACATTGTCTTTTTTATGATTTCGCATTTTTTTCGAATCATCCCTTAGAAATATTTCTACCAATTAAGATTATTGATGGCGACTGGCGTTTTACCGGGTTTACAGGCCTGGCAAGTCACGGGGGTGGAATTGGAGCCATCCTAGCAATTATACTATACTGTCGCAAATATAAAACTTCAATGTTGTGGGCATTAGACCGCATCGCAATTGTAACTCCCGTAACAGGTGCTTTTATACGATTTGGAAACTTTATGAATTCTGAAATCTATGGGAAACCAACAGAAGGTAATTATGGCGTAATCTTTATGCAAGACGATATGATCCCAAGACACCCAACGCAATTATACGAAGCCTTTGCATACCTAATAATATTTGGGCTATTGTGGTACTTATACAAAAAAACTAACGTAGTTCATAAGAAGGGATTTCTGTTTGGAGTACTATTGCTTCTAGTATTTACGGCACGATTTATAATTGAATTCTTTAAAGAAAACCAAGTCGCTTTTGAAGATAATATGACATTAAACATGGGGCAATTACTTAGTATTCCTTTTATTCTTGTCGGAATATTATTAATGATCATTAGTAACAAGAAATTTAAACTAACAACTAGTTAATATGGGTAAAGCTGGTAAAATATGGTTTGCAATTGCATTTGTGCTTTTTATTGCATTTATGAGCATTGTAATACAAACATTTCGACCTGTACGAAATGTACAACCAGATGATGTAATGAAAATTGAAGGCGTTGTAGAAGATCTTCAGGAAGCTCCTGGTTTTGATATTGCACTAACCCTAGAAAACGACAATCACTATTACTATATAAATAGAGGTCTACAACACAACTTGGCATTAGAACAATTACGCACCGACATTCTTAACAAAAGGGTTACGTTGTATGTTATTAAAAGATGGACTATATTTACTCGCGATAAAAACATGGGACATGTTTCTAAGCTAATGATTGATGACCGAGTGATATACAACGAACTTAAAAACGATATTCATGAGCAAACAACAAAATAGAAATCCACAGCACAAGCACGATTATGTTTTTGGGAAGAAAAACTATATCGTAATGGCAATTGGAATTGCCGTAATAGCTTTGGGATTTATTCTTATGGCAGGTGGCGGTAGTGACGATCCTAATTTTTTTAACCCGGAAATTTATAACTTCAGAAGAATTAGACTTGCTCCAACTATTGTTTTGATAGGTTTTGGAATAGAAGTATATGCCATATTACTGAATCCTAATAAGAAGAAAAAGTAAGTTTAGTTATTTACTTTTTCATCATACTAAAGCACATTTAGAGCCAATAGCCACATCTTCTGTATAAATTTCGAATAAAAAACATATTCGCAACATACTAATAATCAAATATTTAATCATGTCTTGGTTATATTTGGTCAATTTTTACAATCGTAGGGTGTAATAATCTTCAAACTCTGCCACTAAATCAATAAAACAAAGTAGTGAGCAACGATTTTTATAAGCAATCAATAATACCATGTGAAGGTATTATTGTTAAAATTTGCAGAGCCTATTCCGATACTCAAGAGGATTATGAGGATTATTTTCAAGAAGTTTGCCTTCAAATCTGGAAGAGCAAAGATAATTTTCGTGGTCAATCAGCATGGTCAACATGGGTATACAGACTAGCATTAAATGTATGTCTTACACTGATCAAAAAAAAGAAAAAAGCTCAACATGTTTCAGAAATTCCAATTACGGGTGACGAAAATGAGAGTGCTTTCTTTTCTGATGAATCATTGAACTTTCTGTATGCGGCAATTAAAAAATTGTCTGAAATCGACAGGGCGATTATACTACTTTATTTAGAAGAAAAATCCTATAAAGAAATTGCAGAAATAACCGGCGCCACTGCAAACAATATAGGTGTACGAATCAACAGAATTAAAGAACGATTAAAAAAATTATTAGATGGAAAAATCAATTGAAAATATTTGGAAAAAAGGGTTTCTAAACCAAGAATCAAATCAAGCTCCAAAGATTGAAGCCTTGTATAACAAGAAATCTTTACTATTAGTAGAGAAAATTAAACAAACTTATAAAAAAGACAATCTGGCTATTATCCCAATAGCAATAATTGGTCTTCTAGGATGTCTTTACTTTGGTAAAATTTTATTTGGAATCTATTTATTTTTATTACTCATGTCCCTATTTTATTTAAACAAAAGAGCTTTGAATCCCTTAGAAAAACTAGAACTAAATACTAGTAGTTACGCTTACCTTGTAAGCTACAGAAATTGTATCTGGGGTATTATAAAATCATACACTAAGGTGTTTGCACTCGTTGCACCCATTACATTGGCAGCAGGATGCTATATTTATTTTAAAGACACCTTATGGTTTCAAGAATTTATCAATAATCAAGAAATTGGTAAGATCATACTCGTTACTATTGTTACTTTATCAACCGTTTCTTTACTATGTACTGCAGTATACAGAGCTACAACCGAATTAACGTACGGAAACTATCTTAGAAATCTTAATACTATTATTTCTGACCTAGAAGAATTACAGAAATAAAGACACCAATATGGACGATTCAATCTCTTTAGATTTAAAATCATAGATTGTGTTCTAAGAAATGAGCGAAAAGATATTCTAAGAATTTAGTTTCAAAAAGAGTATTTTTGTCGCTCATTTTTGATAATAAGAAATACATGGAAATCATTGATGCAGTTATACTGGGTGTTGTACAGGGTTTAACAGAATTTTTACCTGTTTCCTCTAGTGGTCATTTAGAGCTTGGTAAAGCAATTCTAGGGGATACAAGTATTCCTGAAGAATCACTTCTTTTTACAGTTGTGCTTCATTTTGCAACGGCACTAAGTACCATCGTTGTATTTAGAAAAGATATTTTAGAAATTATAAAAGGATTGTTGAAATTCAAAAAAAACGAAGAAACCCTTTTTTCGGTTAAAATTATTATTTCTATGATCCCAGCCGTGATTGTTGGGTTATTTTTTGAAGAACAATTAGAACAACTTTTTGGAAGTAATATCATGTTTGTTGGTTTTATGTTACTTATTACTGCCGCCTTACTATGGTTTGCAGATAAAGCCAAAAGCACCCGTAAACCCGTAAGCACTTCTAATGCATTTGTGATTGGTATTGCACAAGCCATTGCTATGCTTCCCGGGATTTCTAGAAGTGGTGCCACAATATCTACTTCTGTTCTTTTAGGAAACGATAAGACCAAGGCAGCAAGATTTTCTTTCTTAATGGTTATCCCGTTGATTTTTGGAAAAATAGCTAAGGATATTATGAGTGGTGACCTTACCTTTTCTTCAGAAAACAACATCCCTATTGCTATTGGCTTTGTTGCCGCATTTGTTTCTGGGCTTTTTGCCTGTACTTGGATGATTTCCTTAGTAAAAAAGAGTAAATTAACTTATTTTGCCGTATATTGTATTGTTGTTGGCTTATTAGCCATCATATTTGGTTTTATTAAATAGCCCCATCTATAATGTTAACCGAACAAGACTATAAAGACGGTCAAATCCTATTGATCGATAAGCCGCTGCAATGGACATCTTTCCAAGTTGTAAACAAATTACGTTGGCTTATCCGAAAAAGCTTTAGCATAAAAAAATTAAAAGTTGGGCATGCAGGAACGTTGGATCCACTTGCATCTGGCTTACTTGTTATCTGTACAGGAAAATTCACAAAAAGAATTCAGGAATTTCAAGGACAAATAAAAGAATACACAGGTACCATTACTCTTGGAGCGACTACACCATCATATGATCTTGAAACCGAAATAGATCAAACATTCCCAATCGATCATATTTCAGATACCGATATAAAAAAAGCTACTTCGCAATTTATTGGAGAAATAGAACAATATCCACCAGTTTTTTCCGCTTTAAAAAAAGACGGGAAACGATTA
Organism: uncultured Aquimarina sp.; assembly: GCA_947496355.1. Lineage (GTDB taxonomy): Bacteria > Bacteroidota > Bacteroidia > Flavobacteriales > Flavobacteriaceae > Aquimarina. The sequence goes on along the minus strand of CANMCO010000011.1, from coordinate 39,289 downwards.
TATGAATATGCCCGAGAAGGGACTGACGTAGAAATTAAACCTAGAAAAATAAATATCGACGAGTTTGAAATCACAAGAATAGCATTACCTGAAGTAGATTTTAGGGTTGTTTGTGGTAAAGGAACATACATCCGATCATTAGCACATGATTTTGGAAAAACTTTAAATAGTGGGGCTCACTTAACGGTTTTGAGAAGAACTAGAATAGGTTCATTTTTGGTTGATGATGCCATCTCGATTCAATCTTTTGAAAACCAGTTACCAACAAAAATTGAAACTACATAAAATATTGTATAATAAAAGTAGTTATAGATACCTATGGAGTTTATAGAAAAACATAAAGCCTTGATTATCACATCAATGTTGATGGCGATTTTTGTTCTTAGTCTTTATAATATCAATATGATAAAAAAGCAAAAAGAACAATCAGAAATACTCATGGAAATCCCTGAGGAGTTTCTTATGGAAGAAGAGCAACCTAAAGAAGAAGAGTTAATTGCCCAAGAAAACAGACAACTTGATAACGCCCAAAGAACTCATAATGCATTCAATGAAGATTTTGAAGATCATGATGAAATTGAAGAACGAATTAAATCCTTAACTGAAGCAGAAGAAATTGCACAAAATGAAGAAACTGCCAAGGAAGATGAAGTAGCTTTAGAGAGTGAAGTTCAAACAGAAGAAGAAAAACCTAAAGAAGAAACTAATAATAGAAATAGTTCTCTTACCTATAATTTAAAAGGTAGAAAATCTCTAGAACTACCAAACCCCGTATATACCTGTAATGGTAGCGGTAAAGTTGTTGTGAAAATTGAAGTAAACAAAAATGGATATGTTATCGATACCAAAGTTGACAAAAAAAGGTCGACTACGCGTAATGAATGCCTTTTTGATAACGCAATGGATTATGCAAGGAAGGCATTATTTTCAAGCGGAAATATTGATGAACAACAAGGATCTATAACGTATTACTTTAATTATAGTAATTAGAATTTGCTATAGTAACTCTAATAAATCTACAGCAATATTCTCTCCCTTATTCTTGTTATACCAAACCTGCAAGTCCTCCTTGAACTGTGGGTCTAAACCACCATGTTCAGCCTTATAATCATTTACCATTTTTGTGGCAATAGATGGTCTTGGCCCCCAGGAATTAAGCACTTCCTTATTCTCGTTATCGTATACTATTAATTTAGGTATTGCTTTCCCTCCATTAGTAAGAAAATTACTCATCAATTCGTCATGATCATCTCTAGAAACAATTTTTAAATCTATTCCATTATTCAACTCTGCAAGTTTATTAATTACAGGTAAAGATTGAGCTGCATCACCACACCAACCTTCTGTTAGTACAAGCCATGTGACTTTAGTATCAGCGTTAGCAAAAGCCTCCTTAATCGATTCATCGATTTTTAACGTTTTGTCCAACCTTTTCATTCTGCGATCATTAAGCATACTATAATCCGTCAATGCTTCAGATTGCTCATGACCAGTAGCCTTCCCTTCAGCAAGAAGGTCGCTTACTAATTTCTTATATTCAGTATATGAATATGAATCTTGAATTCCTTGTTCTATTAATGTATTTAATACTTCTACGTTTAATGTTAGGGGTTCCTTCATAATTAATCTTTCTTTTTCAATAAGACGGTTATTATTCTTAAAACTTACACGTCATAATTTTCTATGAATGTAATATATTTATATCTCAAAACTCAAACTATGACAAAAATCAGATGTGGCTGGTGCGTTGGTGATTCTTTATACGAATCTTATCATGACAACGAATGGGGAGTACCTCTACATGATGAACAACTTTTATTTGAATTTTTAGTTCTGGAAACCTTTCAGGCTGGTTTAAGTTGGATTACCATTTTACGAAAAAGAGATAATTTTAGAGTAGCTTTTGATAATTTCGATTACAGAATTATTGCCAATTATAATGAAAGAAAAAAAGAAGAGCTACTACAAAACGCAGGAATTATTCGTAACAAGCTGAAAGTAAATTCGGCGATATCCAATGCACAGAACTTTATGAAAATTCAAGAAGAATTTGGCAGTTTTAATAACTATATCTGGGGTTTTGTAAATGACAAGCCAATTAAGAATAGTTGGAAACATCATAAAGATTGCCCGGCAACCACAGAGATTTCTGATGCACTAAGCAAGGATCTTAAAAAACGTGGGTTTAAATTTGTAGGCTCAACAGTCATTTACGCCTTTATGCAAGCTATTGGTATGATAAATGACCATACTGTTGATTGTTTTAGGTATAATGAGGTTTGAAATAATATAAACAAATGAATTTAACCCATATCCAATGCCTGGAGAAACAAACCTAACCACCTTAATCAAAAACATGACTCCTGAATTACAAAATGGAGACTATGTTTTTTGTACCACTAAGGCTATGGATACTATTTTAAGAGATGATGTTATTTGTCTATTCAAAGAAAAAGAAGGCACAACTATAGTTCTAGAACGAGAAAAAGCAGACCATTACAATTTGCCCTATGAATATATTGCCTCATGGATCACATTAAAGATTCATTCTTCTTTAGATGCAATTGGCTTAACGGCTATATTTTCTTCAGAATTAGCCAAACACCATATCAGTTGTAATATAATTGCCGGTTATTATCACGATCACATTTTTGTAAATAAAAAAGATGGGGGAAAGGCGATTAAAGTTCTTAATCAATTATCAAAAAATTATCCCAAATGATACTATGTTTTTATAGCTTCAATCCAAAAGATAAATCCCCAGCATCACCTAGGCCAGGAACAATGTAACTTTTGTCATTGAGTTCTTCATCAATGGCTGCAATCCATAAATGTGTGTTTTTAGGAAATACATTTTTAATATATTCTACTCCTTGATTTGAGCCAATAACCGACACAATATGAATTTGTTCTGGCCTACCATGAGTCTTTAAAGCATTAAATGTATTCTCTAGCGTTTTACCCGAAGCTAACATAGGATCAGCAAGAATCAAAGTTTTGTCTTGAACAGATGGGGAAGCCAAATATTTTACAATAACCTCGAAATCAATATCATGATTTGTATGATCTCTGTAGGCAGAGATAAATGCATTTTCTGCCTTATCAAAATAATTAAGTAACCCTTGATGCAGTGGTAATCCAGCTCTAAGAATCGAACATAATACTAGTTCATTTTTAGGAACCGAAATTTCTTTAGTGCCAAGAGGGGTGTTTACTGTTTTGGTTTCATAATTAATGATTTTACTCAATTCATACCCCAACACTTCACCTATGCGCTCTATATTCCTTCTAAAACGCATAGCATCTTTCTGTATTTCAACATCACGAAGCTCGAGTACAAATTGATTTAAAACTGAATTATCTAATCCTAAATTATGGATGATCATAAATGATATCTTTTAAAAAACTTTAAACCAGTAATATATACTTTACTTCAAAAACTTTAAAAACTCTTCTCTAGGAATTTCTTTTGCCCCTAGGCTAGCTAAGTGATCTGTATATACCTGGCAATCTATTAGTTTTACTTCTTTTTTCACAAGCCACTCAACCAAATTAATGAAACCAAATTTGGAAGCATTGCTAACCTTTGCGAACATACTTTCTCCACAAAATACTTTTTTCTCTTTAAGCCAAATTCCATAGAGTCCCCCGACCAATTCAGAGTTTTCCCATACCTCAACAGAAATTGCATATCCTAATTCATGAAGCTTTTTGTATGCATTTTGCATATCATGAGTAATCCAGGTTCCATCCTGTTCAGGTCTTGCTATCGTAGAACAATTTTGTATTACACTGTCAAAATCTTTGTTATACGTTACTTCAAATTGGTTTTTTTTAATTATTTGCTGCATACTTTTACTTACTTTAAGCTCTGGCGGAAATAATATCATTCTAGGGTCTGGACTAAACCATAAAATAGGCTGCCCCTCATTATACCAAGGAAAAATACCATTAGTATATGCCTCTAAAAGCCTATCAACAGAAAGATCACCTCCCAAAGCTAATAATCCATCTACATCTGCATAGGTTATTGGAGGAAACTGTATAGAATCTGTGAGAACGAACAAAATATAAGTATAAATGTTTCTACAACGTTAAATATCAATCAGTTGTTTGAATTGACCAAAAAAATCACAATATTTGTTAAGACCTTTTAAGATAAATTTTGTTCATCATTGCTTTTTTGAGTTTTATTAAAAGGTTAACCTAAAACCACAATATGAAAAGTCCGATACTACTATCGGACTTTTCACTTTTACACTTCGACATACTCAGTGCAATAATTATACTATACTTTATCTAGAATGGCAGATCGTCATGTTCCTCTTTAGAAAAATCTGTAGCTGGCTCAAAAGCATCAGCAGGAGGTACAGGAGCAGCTCCTGCAGGAGCGGCAGCTTGTAAATTCTCAATTCTCCATCCTTGTATAGAGTTAAAATACTTGGTTTCTCCTTGTGGATTTACCCACTCGCGACCACGTAAATTAATACTAATTTTTACATCTTGTCCTACCTGAAAGGTATTTAATAAGTCACATTTATCCTGAACAAACTCTACCATAATATGTTGTGGATATTGCTCTTCTGTAGTCACAACTATTTCTCTCTTTCTAAAACCATTACTACCAAAGGTTTGTGTCTCACCTATCATTTTAACTTTACCTTGTACTTCCATCTCTACTGTATTATTTTTTTGCTGATAAAATATTCCATGCAGTATCTACATCATCACGATCCAAATATTGCTTTGCAAATTTATGAATTTCTATCTGGTTAGCCTGTTGAATTTTAACCTTAATATCAATATGGTTATTAACAAACGTCAAAGCATCTGTTTTTTCTGGTATTCCCTCAACATTGGCAAGTTTACCTAGATCATTCCCGGTAAAAATAGTACTTTTCTTTACCTCTTCTGGTAATAAATCTATACCTATTCCTATGGTACTAATGGGTTTTGGCACTTCAAACATTCCTTTGTTGGCTCTAGTATACCAATTACCACCCATACGAGCAACCTGGTCAATTTTATGTTGATCTATTCTACCATCTTTATCTAAAATCTTCTCATTAACATGCATCAAAAGCAATTCGCAAATTATAAGATTACCAGCTCCACCTTCTTCACCCATTGGAATAATTTCATTCACCTTGCACTCAAACTGCACAGGCGATTCACCAACACGAAATGCTTTTACTTTTTCTGAAGGCACCATGGTAAGTCCGGATTTCACAAACTCATTAACTCCCTCTGGGTACTCTGTACTAGACAAAGACATTTGCTGAACAATATCATGATTCACAATATTGATCACCACCTCTTTTGTTGATTTCACATTATCTAGTGTATGCTTACTGGTATTATCTCTTACCCTTCTGGCAGGAGAAAAAATAAGAATTGGTGGATTTGCACTAAATACATTAAAGAAACTAAACGGTGATAAATTAGGGTTACCATCAATATCTAGCGTACTTGCAAAAGCGATAGGTCTTGGACCAATAGCTCCAAGCATGAGACCATGTAATTTACCAGTAGAAATCTCTGAAGGGTTAATTGTAATCATAATTTGTTTTATATTGAGCAAAGATAATTAAACTTTAGTCTCCTTATAATAGTATAAACACGTTTTAGTATATCTGTTTCTAGGCAATATAATTATATAAAAACGTTTATATTTAGGATTTAGTTAACACCTCTATATGAATTTCTCTGATGAGCGTAATTTTTCAAGCTATTTCATAATTATTGCTGTTGTAGTAATAACTGCTCTGGTTTTATGGAGTACTTCATTATTCTTACAACGACTTAAAGATGATGAACGTACCAAGATTGAAATTTGGGCACAATCACAAGAAGCATTTAATAGTGAACAATCTGATGACTATCTTGATTTGGTGCTCTTAATCGGAAGCACAAATCGCTCTATCCCTATCATAATTACAGATTCTCAAGGAGATTTTATTCGAGATTCATTAGGAAAACCCGATCCTAGTTATTTTCAAAACCTTTCCGAAAATGTAGTCAATAGTGAACGAAGGTTAAAATCATATTTAAAAAAAATAAAAGCCGAAAACGATCCTATAGAATTGGATCTAAAAGGTACCGTTCAATATATATATTATGGGCATTCAGATATTCTAAATAAATTAAAATATTATCCCATAGCAATAGCCTTAATTCTATTTCTATTGATTGGGGTTATTTATTTCTTTTTTACCACATCAAAAGCAAGTGAGCAGAATAAACTATGGGCAGGTATGGCAAAGGAAACCGCACATCAAATTGGCACACCGCTATCTTCTCTTGTTGGATGGAATGAAATTTTAAAAGCAGAACATGTAAATCCCGAATATATCATGGAAATAGAAAAAGATATTTCCAGGCTTAAGGTAATTACAGAACGTTTTTCTAAAATAGGCTCCATTCCTAATCTAGAGGAGGTTGATATTGTACAAGAAACAAGGGATGCCTATACATATTTGCAATCGCGTAGTTCAAAACTTATTAATTTCTCTTTGAACTTACCAGAAGAACCGATTTACGTGTCATTAAACTCTCAATTGTATAGCTGGACTATAGAAAATCTTGTAAAAAATGCCATTGATGCAATGCGTGGAAAAGGAGATCTAAAAATTGATCTGGCATATGACGCAAAACGAGTATTTATTAGAATTAAAGATAGTGGCAAAGGTATTTCTAAAAGTAAATTCACTAAAATTTTTGAACCTGGTTATACCTCAAAAAGTAGAGGCTGGGGACTAGGTTTGTCTTTAGCCAAAAGAATTATCGAAGAATATCATCTAGGAAGAATAAAAGTTCTAAGATCAGAAATAGATAAAGGAACTACTTTTCAGATTACACTTCTTAAATCTGGCACAAACGTATAACAATATTTTCTTCGAAACGTTATAGTATCAAATTTAACTAAAGTGAAAACAGAATTTATTATTCTAAAAGAAGCAGCGCTTACTAATAATTGCCCAGAATGTTATTCTAATGATGGGATGGTTCTTTCTTTTAAACAGGAAAAACTAAAATCAAAACTTATCGTTAAAACCAAAAAAGAAATAATAGAAAGTATTGAGTGCGGAAAATGTGAGACAAAAATTTACCCGGGCCAATGGACCATAGATATAGAACGTGTATATGACTACCATAAAAAAACAATCAAGTCAAAGCCTTCTTCAGTAAAATTTACTGGATTGTTCTACACCATAATTGCTCTAATCCTTGTTTTAATTGGTTTCGGATATATTTATCTATTTCAGCCTGAACTTTTAGGCCTACATTAATATTTAGATATCGTTTGTCTCAGTTTTTCTGTTATCTGAAAAGTTTTATCAGTATTAAAATCAAAACAAACAGCTACATCGTGACCTTCTGCGCAAAGAACACCTTTGTCATTATAAAGTTTATGATATAATCCAAAGCTAGAGTTTTTTATAAATTCAACTTTGGTTTTAATGATGACATCCCCAGGAAAAAACAAAGGGTTTTTGAAATCACATTTAGTAGAAACCAACATAGGACCCTTTTTGGTTTCTGAGTAGAGCTGAGCTAATCCACTCACTTCCCAAAACTGAACACGGGCACTCTGCATATACTTCATGAAATTGACATTGTTTACGTGCTGATAGGTATCCATTTCACTCCAATCAATCCTAAGTGTTAGGGATAATTTAAAATCTAAATCTTGCATACGTTACAGCTTAGATTGAATCTCTTCTGCCAAAGTCTTAAACTCCTCGTTAGACATAGCAACTTTATGCTGAAAAGTCATCTCTTTCATATCATTTAAAGGAATTAAATGCACATGTACATGAGGAACCTCAAGCCCCACAACGGCAATACCAACACGCTTACAAGAAACTGTTTTCTCGATGGCTTTAGCGACTTTTCGAGAAAAACGCATTAATTCGATATATGTATCTTCATCTAGATCAAAAATTTTATCCTCTTCTATCTTAGGAATACAAAGCGTATGTCCTTTTGCGTTGGGATTAATATCTAAAAAAGCGAAGAAATTTTCATCTTCGGCAACTTTATGAGAGGGAATCTCACCGGAAATAATTTTAGTGAATAGGGTAGGCATTTATTAAATTTTAGTCGGTTTATGAACTGGGAATATAGCTTATTTATTTGTAAGAAAAAACCCTTTTCTAGAACTAGAAAAGGGTTTTAACATAACTAGAAAATAATTTCTGTTATTCTCTGGTAATTTCTACAACATCAAACTTCATAATACCATTAGGAACTTGAATTTCTGCAACTTCTCCAACACTTTTTCCTAAGAGGCCTTTTCCAATAGGAGAGTCTACTGATATTTTTCCTGTTTTAAGATCTGCCTCACTCTGTGCTACCAGTTTATAAGTCATTTCTGCTCCATTTGTTTGATTTTTGATCTTTACCGTAGAATGGATCAATGCCTTGGAAGTGTCTAATTGAGATTCATCGATTAAACGTGCACTTGATAATGTTTCTTCTAATTTAGAAATTCTCATCTCTAATAATCCCTGCGCTTCTTTTGCCGCATCATATTCGGCATTTTCACTTAAATCTCCTTTATCCCTTGCTTCAGCAATTGCTTGAGATGCCTTTGGGCGTTCTATATCTTTAAGATTACTTAATTCGTCTCTTAATTTTTTTAGCCCCTCTGCAGTATAATAAGATACTTTGCTCATAACTTCATCGTTTATATAAATACAAAAAATCCCATAGGGATGGGATTTGTTATTCAAAGATAACAAAATTTTTACGGAAGATTACAAATTTACGTAATTTGCCAAAAACATAAAAAACGTTATGAAAAAGATCATATTCATATTAGGGATTTTTTTAATATTTTCATGTGGTAGCGATGATGCTAATCAAGATAATCCTTTTTTACCTGATGTATCTTTTAGCTTTCAGCTCAATCTTAATTTACCCCAATATGTTAACTTAAGAGTTCCCGGAGGAATTTTTGTTGATCGTACATCGGGTAGAGGAATAAAAGGTGTCATTGTTTATCGATTAAATACAGATCAGTTCTTTGCTTATGAGTTAAGTGATCCTAACCAGGATCCTACTCTTGCTTGTTCTACTCTTACTGTTGAAGGAACAAGAGCTTCTTCTGATTGTGGAACCGAAAACATCTATGAAATTGCTTCTTTTGGACAGCTAATCAAGGGAGAAGGTAGTTACCCTCTTTTCCCATATAGAGTTACGTTTGATGGAGAATCGGTTTTTGTTTCTAATTAGAAGCAAAAACCCTATTTCCAATTATGTGCCCAGTCTTTCCAGACTACCTCTAAACCTTTATTCTTTAGCATATCAACCACTTCTTCAGTTGGTCGTTCATCAGAAATCTGGAACTGTTCAAGAGATTGTTGTTCTACAACATATCCCCCTGGGTTAGTTTTAGATTCTGCACTGATGGATGTAATACCCATATTGACAATATTCTCTCTAAAAATTTCACTTTCTCTAGTAGAAATCGATAGTTCTACATCTTCATCTAACAATCTGTAAGCACAAATTAACTGCACCAAATCAGAATCCATCATAGCAACTTTTGGCTCCAAACCCCCACTATGCGGTCGTAATCTCGGAAACGATATTGAATATTTTGTTTTCCAATAGGTCTTTTGTAAATACTGTAAATGCAAAGCAGTAAAAAAACTATCTGCTCTCCAATCCTCTAAGCCAAAAAGTGCTCCTAATCCTATTTTATGAATCCCTGCGCGCCCAAGACGATCTGGAGTATCTAATCGATAGTCAAAATTGGATTTTTTTCCTTTGGGATGATGTTTTTTGTATTCTCCTTTATGATATGTTTCTTGATATACGAGCACGCCATACAACCCACTTTCTTTTAATATTTGATAATCTGATTGACCCAACGGCTGAACTTCTATGGTTATATTGGCAAATTTAGTTTCTATAAGCTGTATTGCGTTATTAATATAATCTACACCAACCGTTTTATTAGCCTCTCCGGTGACCAGAAGGATGTGATGATAGCCTTTCGATTTTAGATAATCAACCTCTCGCAAAATCTCTTGATCAGTCAATGTTCTTCTTGGAATTTTATTGGTCATACTAAATCCGCAATAGGTACATATATTCTGACATTCATTACTTAAATACATCGGCGCGTACATTTGGATTGTGTTTCCAAAACGTTTTTTGGTAATGTTACTGCTCATTTGTGCCATTTGTTCTAAAAATGGCTTTGCAGCCGGAGATAGTAATGCTTTAAAATCTTCGAGATCTCTTTTTGATTTACTCAGAGCATGAATTACATTGGTTTCCGTTTTAGAAAGAATGCTGGAAAGTATTTCGTTCCAATCGTATTGTTCAAATGTATGTTTAAAGGATTTCATTTTTAATTGCTATCAGGTATTGGGTATCGGTTAAAAACTGTTTATCTACTGATTTAATTAAACTATAAATCATTTTCTTTATGCTAACAACTTCTTCTAATAGCTCTTTATAACTATCCTTAGTGATGTATTCTAAATCTTTTGATAGAAAAAGCAAATACTCTACTTCTGAAATTGATCCTGAACCTATTCTTAAAAAGCGGATAAAATTCTTATCCGAATCATGTCCACAACCTTCTGCAATATTAGTTGGAACTGAAGATGAAGCTCTTCTTATTTGCGAAGTAAGGCCATACTTTTCTTCTATTGGAAAATTTTTGGTTAGTTTATAAATTGATAAGCACAGTGAATGACTTTTTTCCCAAACTTTTAATTCTCTAAAATTTCTCATAATTCTTATTATCCAAATTCTATACGTTAATTACACTTTGAAACCTAATACCTGAAACCCGTTACCCATTTTTAACCTTGTGTTAAAAATGATGTCAAAGGACTACTAGCTTCAGCATATTTTGTGATTGGGGCTAGTCTAGCATTATAAGCCAACCTTCCTGCTTCTACAGCCATTTTAAAAGCTTTGGCCATTGTAGTAGGGTTTTGAGATACTGCAATTGCAGTATTTACCAATACAGCATCAGCACCAATCTCCATGGCATGAGCTGCGTGTGATGGGGCTCCAATGCCAGCATCCACAATAACAGGAACATTACTTTGAGCTATTATAATTTCTAAAAATTCTAATGTTTTCAGTCCCTTATTGCTCCCAATAGGTGCTCCTAATGGCATTACACATTGTGCTCCCACTTCTTCTAATCGTTTGCATAAAACAGGGTCTGCGTGAATGTATGGCATCACAACAAATCCAAGCTTCACTAACTCTTCTGTAGCTTTTAATGTTTCTATCGGATCTGGCAATAAATACTTAGGATCTGGATGAATCTCTAGCTTTATCCAGTTCGTTTCTAATGCCTCTCTGGCTAATTGTGCTGCAAAAATTGCTTCACTAGCATCCCTAACGCCAGAAGTATTTGGAAGCAAATTAATTTTGGGGTGATCCAAATGACGCAATATATCATCATTTTTGTTATCAATATCAACTCGTTTTAGTGCTACTGTGATTAGTTCACTCTCTGAGGCAAGTAATGCGTCCCTCATTAAATCAGAAGAACTAAATTTTCCTGTTCCGGTAAATAATCGAGAGAAAAATTCTTTGTCTGCAATTTTAAGTGTATCCATTTGTTTTAGCTATTAGCTTCTAGCTGATTAGCCATAAGCTTTTTTATGTTTTGAATTTTTTCTTTTAAATCTTGTTGGTCGGTTAACATTCCAGAAACTGCAATTCCTGATAACCCAACCTTAATAAGTTCTTCAATATCTGATTCTACAATCCCTCCTATAGCTACAAGGGGTATTTCTGAGTTTTGAATTTCTTCTTCAGATAGTATGTTACGATATCCTTCTAAACCAAGTATCGGGCTTAATTTCCTTTTGGTTTCTGTATATTTAAAGGGACCTAGACCTATATAATCTACCTCATCTTCAATATGTCGAATACAATCTTCTAAAGTATTTGCAGTACCGCCAATAATAAAGTTATCACCCAGAATTTTTCTGGCCTCCTTAAGATTCATATCACCTAATCCTAAATGCACTCCATCTGCCATAGCAGCTTTGGCTATACCAACATTATCATTGACTATCATAATTGCTTCATATTGATCGCAAATATTTCTACACTGTATAGCGGTATTCAAATAAGTTGCCATATCTGTATTTTTAAGACGCAACTGCACCCATCCACAACCTGCTTCGCAAACATTTTTTATATGCCTAAGGTGTTCGTCTGGTGTTTTTCCTTGTGATATATATTGAAGCATAGTTATTGGTTTTAAGAAGTTATGGAGTTAAGAATTGCTTTACAATACCCATTCAATAATTTACTTACTTCGATTAACAAATCCATTTCTTTAGAAATATCGTCTTTGTAATTTAAATCCTTAGTAAGGATTAAATAGTACCTACATTCTTCTAGCGAACCCTGAGCTATGTTAAGAAATCTCAATTTGTCTTTAGGGCTTTTCTTTTTATACCCTTCGGCAATATTCGCAGAAATTGAAACTGAAGCCCTTCTAAACTGATTTGTTAATCCGTATATTTCAGATTTAGGAAAACTCTTTGTCAATTCATAGGTTTTTAGAACAAATTGATGTGCTTTTTGCCAAACAATTAGATCTTCAAACGATATCGACTTATTCATGCTATTATATTTTAAAACTTTTAACTTCTTTCTTCTTAACTCCTTACTCTCATATTTTATGATATCCTAATAAACCAGGATTTGAACTTAATACTTTTTCATTGTATCGTTTCCCTTTAAAGCAAGCCTTTAATAATGGAAAACCTAACGCTAAATAGGCGGTTATTGCAGAAGAAACAACACAACCACTACCGTGCTTTTCTGAATTATTCTGTCCTTTTGGATTAAGAGTAAAATGCCCGTTATTTTTAGTAAACAACTGATCTTTTCCTACTGTGTCTTTTCTATGTCCTCCTTTTAGGAATACATTGGTTTTACTAGTGATATGTTTAATCGTTTCTTCGATAGTCTTATCTACGTACAGTTTTTCTATTTCTTGATAATTGGGAGTCAACAGATAGATTTTGTCTAACATTTTATCAAATTCACTCTCAAATTGAGTTCGATAAGACATATTTTGAAAATCGAATTGAGAACTTGATTTTAATATCGGATCGAAAACTATTTTTATTTTTTCATTTTTCTCTACTAAAACATCAGTAATCGCATTAAGTATTTTCCAGTCCTGAATGATTCCGATTTTTACATATTCTATATCGAACCGATCAAATAGTATTTCTATTTGATTTTTAATCACCTCTATATCAATCCAATGACATTTTGTGAATTCTATATCGTTTTGGATAGTATTTGCCGTACAAACTGCTAGCCCATAACATTGCATAGCCTCGAAAGCCTTAATGTCTGAAGTTAATCCGGCACCGCTTGATGGATCAAACCCAGCAATAGTTAATACATATGGTCGAGAATACATCTTAGGTTTTAGGTTTTACCACTTGATGATATGCTCCTCGTATTTTCAGAAAACTATCTAAAGCATCATCTGTATTCCATATTCCTCCTAGCACACCAATTCCTTTAAATCCAAGATCAAATGTAGCTTGTAATGTATCTTCATTGATTCCTCCCATTCCGATCACCACTTCATTTAAATCTGTAACATCAAAACCCTTTCCTTCATAACCAGCTTTAGAAATTGAACCAAAAACAGGACTTAGTAAAACATATTCAAAATCAACCAGGCAATTTTCAATATCCTCTTTAGAATGAAAAGAGCTACTCACTTTAAATCCTTTAGAATTATAACGCTTTACATACTCTTCTAAGTTTTCTCCTAAATCCAACCTGGGTTGTTCCTGGATATGAATCCCTCTAAGACTAAATGCTTCGCACAACTCATGAAATTGATGTAGCATAATACGACTATAAAACCTTTTTTCGATCTGATTCAGTAACGTTCTATATCCATCTATACTCAAAGTTGGTTTTCTAAAATGCAATACCTCTAACCCATTTTGGAAAAGGGCATTAATTTCATGGGCTTCGTTTTCTAATTCTCGTTCCGAGGTTAGTATAATCAGCATATTTTCAGTTTAATGATTCACCTATATGTTATAAATATACTTCACTTCCTTTTTCTTTGAATTCTTCTGCTTTTTCTTGCATTCCCTCTTGAAGCGCTTTTTGACTATCTATTTCTTTTTTGGCAGCATATTCTCGTACTTCTTGAGAAATTTTCATAGAGCAGAATTTTGGACCACACATACTACAAAAGTGAGCAATTTTTGCTCCTTCAGCAGGTAATGTTTCATCGTGATACTCCCTCGCTCTTTCTGGGTCTAATGAGAGGTTAAACTGATCTTCCCAACGGAACTCAAAACGTGCCTTACTTAGTGCGTCATCTCTATATTGTGCCCCTGGATGTCCTTTTGCTAGATCTGCAGCATGTGCTGCTAGCTTATACGTAATGACCCCTACACGTACATCTTCTTTATTTGGTAATCCAAGATGCTCTTTTGGAGTCACATAGCACAACATTGCAGTCCCATACCAACCAATCATTGCGGCTCCAATCCCCGAAGTAATATGGTCATACCCTGGCGCTATATCTGTCGTTAATGGGCCTAATGTATAAAAAGGTGCTTCACCACAAGCTTCTAATTGCTTATCCATATTTGCCTTAATCATATGCATTGGCACATGACCAGGACCCTCAATAAATGTCTGTACATCATGTTTCCAGGCTATCTTGGTTAACTCTCCTAGCGTTTCTAATTCTGCAAACTGCGCTTCATCATTAGCATCTGCAATACAACCTGGTCGTAGACCATCTCCCAGAGAAAAAGCTACATCATACGCTTTCATAATCTCACATATATCTTCAAAATGTGTATACAAAAAGCTTTCTTTATGATGAGCAAGGCACCATTTTGCCATAATCGATCCTCCTCTAGAAACAATTCCGGTGATACGTTTTGCAGTCATAGGTACATATGCTAAACGTACTCCCGCATGAATTGTAAAGTAATCTACTCCTTGTTCTGCTTGCTCTATTAATGTATCTCTAAAAATCTCCCAGGTCAAATCCTCGGCTTTACCATTTACTTTTTCTAATGCTTGATATATGGGTACTGTTCCAATCGGAACAGGAGAATTGCGAATGATCCACTCACGAGTTTCATGAATATTCTGTCCTGTAGAAAGATCCATAATATTATCAGCACCCCAACGACATGCCCAGACTGCTTTTTCTACTTCTTCTTCGATACAGGAGGTAGTTGCAGAATTACCAATATTAGCATTGATTTTAACCAAGAAGTTTCTTCCCAAAATCATAGGTTCGCTTTCTGGGTGATTAATGTTTGAAGGGATTACCGCTCTTCCTCTTGCCACTTCTTCTCTTACAAACTCTGGTGTAATCACATTGGGAATACTAGCTCCAAAGTCTTGACCCGGATGTTGTTTAGAAAGTTGTCTTACCTCTTGTAATTTTTGATTTTCACGAAGAGCTACATACTCCATTTCTGGAGTGATGATTCCCTGTTTGGCATAATACATCTGCGATACATTCTTTCCTATTTTAGCTCGTTTTGGTTTACGTAAATGGTTAAAACGAAGATGATCCAGGCTAGCGTCATTCAATCTTTGATTGCAATATTCTGAAGAAAAACTATCCAATTCTTCTACATCTCCACGATCTAGCACCCACTGTTCTCTTATTGGCTCCAACCCATCATGTATATTAATCTTTTTTGAAGGATCTGTGTATGGGCCACTAGTATCATATACTGTTACTGGCTGATTAGGTATTTTTTTACCTGTAAAGCTATCTGTTGTATCATCTAATGAAATCTCTCTCATAGCCACATTGATTTGTGGATGAATAATTCCGGAAACATAGATTTTTTTTGAATTTGGAAATGGTTTGGTTGATATTAGATTTCCTTGTGGTGCAGTATCTTTTTTCTTCATGAGTATTATGTTTGAGTTTTAAGGGAATTGTTTTGTGAGAATTATAAATTAGAGCAGTATTAACCACCTTGTGTAGCTTGAATAATAGTTAGTTGATCATTATTATTCAATATTGTGTCATTCCATTTTTCTTTGGAAACAATTTCATTATTAATGGCAACGGCAATTCCGTTGGATGCAATATTTAATTGCTGCAACAGTTTTTCTACGGTACTATTTTCTGAAATAGATTGTGCGCGATTGTTTACGTTTATGGTCATATCATTCATGCTAAATCCATAAACTTTAGGTAGTATTTACCTATTTGAAGAAGAAAAACCACATATAGCATATGCGATATTAACTTTTCCCTTCGTCGGTCTTAACCGCATCAGGTTCAAAGGGTATTTCTCAGAATTCGTTATAGCGAATACACCCCTAAAGTTTATGTTATAAAAATACTATTAAAAAAAGAGGTTAACCATATTTTTAACCTCTTTTTTACTTAAAATTTAAGTGTTGCTCCTAACAAGAAATTAATTCCTGCTTGCGGATAAAACCCGGCACCTTCTACCGTGGTAACTGTTCCAGGATTAGAAAAATCATCATCGAATGTAAAGAAGTACCCGTTAGACACATATTCTACATCAAAAACGTTATTTATTAAACCTGTAAGCACAATAGATTTAAATACCGGAATATCTTTAATTTCATATACGATATTAAGATCATTTGTAAAGAAGCTATCTAATTTAGAGGTTTCGCTATCGATGTTACCCATATATTGTTCTCCAACAAATTTAGAAAGGAACCCTAATTGAAGACTTTTGATCGGCTGGTAAATAAACATATTACCAGCAACAATATTTGGAGAATATGAGATGTTTGTATCTCCTAAATTTACCAAACCTCCATCTCTTGATGTTACAAAATCTTTATTCTTATTTGTACTGATAGCCACATTGGGTTTGATTGTAAATTTATCTGAAAGTGTAATATCAGCATCAACTTCAATCCCCAAGCGATAGCTTTCTCCACTTGTTGCTCTTATTGGTGCCCCTACATCATCTAAAGCTCCTGTTAATACTAATTGATCCTTATACCACATGTAATACACGTTAGTATTCACTATGGTTTTATTCGTATTAAATCTCCAGCCTAATTCTATATCATTTAGTCTTTCTGCACTATTAATCCCGTTTTCAAAATCACTTCTTCTTGGCTCTCTATTGGCTCTTGCATAAGATAGATACAACTGATTAGAAGTATTTATTTGATAAGTTGTTCCTAATTTAGGGTTAAAGAAATCATAGTTTTCATCAACTTCAAGAGGTAGACGGTCTGAAGTATCTCCTGTAGTTTCATATCCTACAAATCGGCCTTGCAGGTCTAAAAAAGCGCTCCATTTATCATTAACTCTATAGGTCGTTTTCCCAAAGATGGTAAATTCATCTTTTTTTCCGTTACCAAAATAATATTGGTCTCCTTTTTGAAAACCAATTGGATTTTCTGTCCAAATAATTTCTCCAAAATGGTCACCATCATAATGGCTATAAAATGCTCCAAAATCTACATCCAGAGTATTATTCTTATAATTTACTGAAGCATTAGCAACATAAAAATCATTATCTAGCCATCTTCGACGTATATAATCTGTAGCTGTAATTTCCTGACCATTAACAGTAACGGGGTCAACTCCTAAAAATTCTAAAGTTGCTTGATCTGAAAAAAGCACGTTACCATAATACCATTCATCTACATATTGTTCAAAAAAACCTCTTCCGTAGGTATAGTTTAATCCTAGGTTAGTAGACCAATTATTATCATATTTTTGATTCCAATGCAATTGATAATGGTCCTGCTTATAATTGTCTTCTTCATTCTCATAAAACCCTTGAAGATTTCCTGTTGCATCATACTGAAAACCAATTGGATTAAACCTTCTGTCATTTTCCAGAGTAGTTTTATCAATACCATTCCAGGATTGATATGTAATTTCATGTCCACCAAAAGTAATTGCTTTAATCAACGTATTATCGTCTATGTAGGATCCTTGTAAAAAATAGGATTTCAGATCTGAAGACGCACGATCTACATAACCATCTGAAGCAATAGCCGATAAACGTCCTGCAATTTCTATATGATCGTTTAACAAACCTGTACTAAATTTTGCATTATGTCTTCTGGTTCCAAAAGAACCAAATGAATTTGAAATTTCTGCATTGGCAGTTTCAGAAACAGCATCTGTTAACAGATTTAAACTCGCTCCAAATGCTCCAGAACCATTGGTAGATGTTCCTACTCCTCTTTGTAGTTGAAGATTCTCTATAGAAGAAGCAAAATCAGGTAAATTTACCCAAAATGTACCTTGACTTTCGGCATCATTAAATGGTATTCCGTTTAAGGTTACGTTTACTCTAGAAGCATCACTACCTCTTACCCTAATATACGTATATCCTATTCCTGTTCCGGCATCTGTAGTAGTTACTACACCTGGTAAATAGTTTAGTAAAATCGGGATATCCTGACCTAGATTACGCTCAGCCAGTTCTTCTTTTGATAGATTAGAGTGTGTAATTGGTGAATCTGCATCCACTCGAACAGACTTTACTAATACCTCATCAAGCTTTTCTAGTCCGTTGGCTATTGAATCTTTCTGTTTTTCTTGTGCTAATACATTTATGCTAAACAAGACAAACGTAAGATAAAACAATACTTTTTTCATTCGTAAATGATTTATTACGAATAAAAGGGGTAATTACTCTGTTTATTAAAATTAATTTGATTTAGATCTGCACTGATTTAACACTGCATTTCTTTATTTTTTCCCTTCACTAAAAACATCAGAGATATTATCAGTTTTGGCCGTCCCTTGGCAGCATTACCTGCCCAGGTTCATCGGGTATGATCTCAGCTTCATCTTAAAAAAATTCTTTTTAAGGTTTCTGCACCCCTTTGAGATTTCGGGGCAAAAGTAACATGTTTTATTGATTTATTGTAACTTTATTTAGTGTAATACTAAATCAAACAATCCTTTTCGTTTTTTTTAGTTATAGAATATAGGTAAACAAGAAAATGAAGAATACAAAAAGATCGGTTACTTTTAAGATCATTGCAGGATATCTGGTTGCAGGTTTACTTGCTGTAACTGCTTTTTGGGTGATCTACCAACAATTAAATAATTACACCCAAATAACCGAAATTAAAAACGAAAACAATGAAAAACTTTTTTTAGTAGGTAAAGCAATTACGGGTTTATATGAAGCTGAAAGTTTAACCAGAAATATTGTTCAAACTTCTGATGTTATTAAGTTTAAAACATATAGAGCAAAGATAGACACTATACTTATTACGATTAATAAGGTTTCTGAAATATCTGATGATACACTACAAACCAAAAAAATTGATAGTATAAAATATCTAATCGATAGTAAAAACAAAAACCTTGAAGAGCTCATTGAAATCTATCGCCAGCGTAAAAAAAAGGGAATCTATGCAGCAGCAATAGATGAACTGAAAAAGGAAAATGAATCATTTGGAGAGTCTAATTACAATAATAGGTTTAGGAAACTATCTCCAGAATTCAGAGAAAAGGTAATCAATATTTTAAGCTTATCTAGTGAAGATAATGCCCAACGACTTACCAACCAAACCCTAGATTCTCTTGCTACAACAATAAAACAGGTACTTGAAGATCTTGAGGAAAAAGACAGAAGATATAAAAGAGAAATATCAAATAAAGAAAACACTTTATTAAAGAATGATCAAATCATCTCGAAACAGTTGAGAGATCTTCTTTCTGCTATAGATTTAAACGAAAGAAATCAATATTACAAGAGGCTAGAAGCTTCTAATCAAGTGCTTAATAAAACATCCAACATTATTGTGGTGATTGCCGCCATTAGCCTGCTTATTGCTATTATATTTCTTTATTTAATCACTAAAGATGTATCCAAAAGTCAGAAATATCGTAATGAGCTCGAAGCAGAAAAAACTTATACAGAATCCCTTTTGAATACGCGTGAATCATTAATCAACACGGTAACTCATGATTTACGTTCTCCATTAAATACGGTAATAGGATACTCAGATTTATTAGAAAGAACAGGGCTAAGCAATAAACAAAAACATTATCTGGGCCACTTGAAAAAATCGTCTGATTATATTCTTCATTTAGTAAATGACCTTCTTGATTTATCTAAACTCGAAGCGGGCAGAATGATTATTGAGGAACTTCCTTTTTCTCCAAAAGAGTTAATTGAAAATACTGTTTCTAGTGTAATTCCTGTAAACGATAAGAAAAATTTAAATATTAGGATGATCACAGATGATCAATTAAAAAAGCAGTATTTGGGAGATCCTTTTAGACTTAAGCAAGTATTAACCAATTTAGTAAATAATGCCTATAAATTCACAGACGAAGGTTCAATAACAATTGCCAGTGAAATCATAGAAAATGGCTTATCAGAAAAACAACTAGCAATATCTGTAAAGGATACCGGGATAGGAATCACAAAAGAGCAACAACATCATATTTTTGAAGAATTTTCTCAAGGAGATGAGGACACCGAAAAAAGATATGGAGGTTTTGGATTAGGATTGGCTATTACCAAAAAAATAATCAAGTTACTTAATGGTAAAATCACTCTAGACAGTGAACTTGATAAAGGAAGCGAATTTACGTTATACATTCCTATTAAACTATCAAGTTCTTTGGCTCCAGAGGAAGAAACAGAAATTTCAGAAATACAGAACTTTTCTAACAAAAAAGTCTTGATAGTAGATGATGATCCTAGTCAATTGTCATTAACAAGTGAAGTTGCCTCTTTGGCGGGATTATCATATGACATTTGCGAAAATGGTATCGAAGCTATTTCATTTTTACATAAGACCACATATGATCTAGTACTGACCGATATCCAAATGCCAAAAATGGATGGTTTTGGGCTTCTGAAAGAAATTAAAAATAATAAAAACCTTGCTAATTTACCAGTGATTGCGCTATCTGGTAGAACAGATACCTCGTTTTCTGAATATCAGAAGGCAGGATTTTCCGGAAGTCTAAGAAAACCCTATGCTCCAAAAGCATTAATAGATCTTATTGCTGAAATTTTAAGGGTTGATTTGGTTGATTACGAAGAGGTAGTAATTCATGATCGTTCTACAGAGGAGTATTCGTTGAAAGATTTAATGTTATTTGCACATGGGGATTCTGATTCTCTATATGCAATATTGGATACATTTTATGAAAGTACTGTAGATAATATAAAAGAATTAAAAGTAAGAATATCACAAAAAGATACTGATCACATTAAAAAGATTGCCCATAAAATGTTACCTATGTTTAAGCAAATAATGGCAAAAGATGTCGTTCCAATCCTTGAAAAAATAGAGCATCCGGATCAATATAATCTTGACAAAAATTCAATACTAAATTTAACAAGTGAGGCAATTGAAAAAATAGAAGTTTTAATAGGAAAACTAAAAGTAGAAAACTAAAGGCTAATGTCGTACTGTTTTAGTTTATTATATAGTGTTTTACGATCTATAGAAAGCATCCTTGCTGCCTTCGCTTTGTTTCCATTTGCTTTTTCCAATGCGTCCAGGATTAGTTCTTGCTCATTTTGATTTTTGAACAATCCGTAGGTTTGTTTTGTATTGTGAGATGCATATGCAACATCATTAGGCAAAATATCCAACGTAATCATATCACTTTGAGATAAAAGAACAGAACGTTTTACTATATTTTTTAGCTCTCTAAGATTTCCTGGCCAATCATATTTTTTGAATGCTTCAAGAACTTCATCTGCGAAGCCCACTACATGCTTATCCAGTTCCATATTTGATTCCTCAAGAAAATGATTTGCAAATAGCATTAAGTCTTCAATTCTATCTCTTAAAGGAGGGACTTTAATAGTAAATTCATTCAACCTGTGGTACAGGTCTTCTCTAAATTCTCCTTCTTTTACTGCGTTGGTAAGGTCTTCATTTGTTGCTGCAATCACTCTAATATCAACTTCAATCTCTTTATTACTACCAACGGGTTTAATTTTTCTTTCCTGAAGAGCTCTTAGTAGTTGGACCTGTAATTCATAACTAAGGTTGCCTATCTCATCCAGAAATAGTGTTCCACCATTTGCCGCTTCAAAATGCCCTACTTTATCATTTACGGCGCCGGTAAAAGATCCTTTAATATGCCCAAAAAATTCACTTGAAGCGATTTCTTTTGGTATAGCTCCGCAATCTACGGGTATAAATGGTTTTTCAGATCTTTTACTTGATTTATGGATACTACTTGCAACATATTCTTTACCCGTTCCACTATCTCCAACTATAAGCACAGACATACGGGTTGGTGCTACTAAAGCAACATATTCATTTAGTTTTTTGGATGCGTCACTAACACCTCTTACAAAAGAATCAGTACTGTTTTTTGTAATTTTAGGAGTTGTAGGTACTTTCTTCCCGTTATTAGTAGAATTCGAGGTACTTACATTAAGCGCTTTCTCAATGGTTTTTAGAATAGTATCTGGGTTAAATGGTTTAGATATATAATCAAATGCTCCTAGTTTAATAGCATTAACCGCCATATTAATCTCAGCATAACCAGTCATAATAATAACCTGAGTATTTTTATTATCCTTAAGGATTTCGTCTAGCAGCGTTATACCATCTCTATCTGGTAATCTAACATCTGCAAGCACAACATCAAAAACATTTTGCTTAATTTTTGGAATAGCCTCATTACCCGAATATGCAGTAGCTACCTCATAGTCCTTTTTTTGCAGAAAGGTCTTGAGCATAGTACAAAAAGCCACATCATCTTCAACAATAAGTATCTTGGACATATCCTATGATTTATTAAGAAAAACTATTTTATAAAATTACAATTTAAAACACTTAGTTTAAATAAAAACATAAAAAAAGAGACTCTTGGGAGTGAGTCTCTTTTTTAGCACTAAACAACTTTATATCGTCCTTGGTTGCAAAACGATATCCTTTTTCTACCCCTAGATTTAAGATTTATTGTCGTTTGGCTTTATAAATTCGCCATTAGCGCTAGCAAATACAATTTTTGTATTATCGTTATCTTGTAAAACTATTTTATATGTGTTATCTTTTGACATGTGAGCCTTTACAATTGTAAACTTTTGAGAACCTCTAGCTATTCTTTCTTGAATAGACAATGGTAATTCTACTTTATTGATTTCAGTATACTCTTGCTGCTCATACTCATAATCCATGAATTCAAATCCATCTCCATCATTTAGAGCTAGTTCATCTTGAGCAATAGCACCCTGTGCCGAAAAGATACTTACTACAATTGCTACTATCATTGGTAACTTTTTCATTGGGTTACTAGTAAAATTATTTCTACACTATTATAATAGTAATAACTGTTCCAAACAACAAAGTCATTACAAAACATTATTAACTATCTGATTATTAAATGTTTAATGTTTATTCGTTATCCAGGAAAAACTACCAAAAAGCGTGGAATCCCCATAAAAGTGTAGAAAAATTACACGCTTTTAAGAACAGGGTTAATTTATAGGAGTGGTTTTTTACGATTAATCTTCTTTGTCGCTTGTTTTTGCTTACTATCTAAACGTTTTTTGACAGAATTTTTAGAAGGTTTTGTGGCAATTCTCTTTTTTGGAATGTGAAGATTAGCTTTTAGAGTATCTAAAAGCCTTTTTATTGCTAACTCTTTATTTCTATGTTGGCTTCTGCTTTCGCCACATTGAATCAATAAAATACCAGATTTTGAAAGTCGTGAAGACAATTTTTGAATTAAAAGTAATTTTTCATCATCTGTAAGTCCAAGTGAAGCCATAATATCAAAACTCAACTCAACTTTTGATGATACTTTATTTACATGTTGCCCACCCGCTCCCGAGCTTCTGATGGCCTTAAATTTTAATTCACTTATAATTACCGAAGTATTCACGAAAAAAGTTTTACTTGATGTGCAGATTTTAGTAAATCATTTACAGTTTTAACGGGGTTAAAAGTGGTAAGTGGCACTTCAACAAATACACTAATCCAATTTGCCATTGCGCCGTTCCATAATCCAGGAAGTTCTAATGCCTTTAAAACCTTACCATTCATACTTTTCTTAGTAATAAAACCTGCATCTGGGTCAACAAAATCAAGTAAATTGAATTTTTTTCCATTATAGTCACGTACCCCACAAACCAAATCCACAGGGTTAAAGTGAGTAGCACTACCAAGAATATCTTGTTGTCTTCGATCTCTTCTATTAATTTGTGGTGTTTCTATAATCTGTAAGATTAATCTTCCGTTCTCAGGTTTTATCCAAAAAGGCCCTCCTCCTGGTTCTCCTTCATTAATTACCATTCCACATACTCGAATAGGTCTATTTAATGATTCTTTTAAAAACTGTAATTTATATTTATCAGAAAATTTGTCAAAATCCAAGGGTAATCTAACATTGAGTTGTTGAACGAGGAATTTTTTAATGTCTTTCAACTCTGCTTCTGTTGGATTTTTTTGATCTATAGCATTCAATATTCTAAATACTTCGTCCTGAATCTCTATCAATTTACCTGCTAATATTTTTTTGTATCCCGAAACCTCATCCTGATATTTTCGAACTACCACATTATCAATATTCTTGATGTAAACAATATCTGCATCCAAATCATTTAAGTTTTCAATCAAAGCTCCGTGACCTCCTGGTCTAAATAATAATGACCCATCTTCTTTTCTAAAAGGTTCATTGTCTTCAGTTACAGCAATCGTATCTGTTTCTGGTTTCTGAAAAGAATACGTAATACTAAAATTAGTATTGGTTTTCTCTTCTACTTTTTTCTTAATTCTCTCAAATTCATCTTTAAACGCTTCCAGATGATCTTTGGAGATGGTGAAATGCAACTTAGAGTCACCTTTATTGTTTTTATTGTATCCAGCAGCCTCATATAAATGTTCTTCAAAAGATGTAGCGATACTATTAGCATATTTATGAAAAGGTAGTAGTCCTTTGGGAAAATCCCCATAGTTCAGCCCTTTTTCTTTTAGCATCATTTCAACAAAGATATAAAGCTGTCTTCCTTCAGATAAAGATTCAAATTTTGGATATGCAGTTTTTACTTTTTCCATTACCGTTTCATAAAACGGAAACTTTTCTAACCCGATCAGAAAAAGACGAATAGCATTTGCTTTTTCGTGGTTGGTATATGAGTTCAAACTCTCTTTTTCACAATCATAATTATCCAAAAATCTAAATAAATCCTTGAACATACGAGTTGCCGCCCCAGATGCAGGCACAAACTTTATCGTATCCAGGCTTGAAGCTCTCGAGTCGTATAACTTGGTTAATTCGGATTGATAATGTTCTGAAAATTTTAAAATACCATTATCCAATGTAGCCGCACTTCTTAATGCAACAAAAGGAATTTCTTTTTTAAAGATTTCTATTTGTGAAAGTACTTTGTCTACGGTTAATCCTTTGGACTTAATCAACGTAATATCCTTGTCTGATATGTTCACTTTTTTTCGTCTATTAATTGGTCTATAATTGTAATTGCCTTTTGCAAACGAGATTCTTGATCTCCTTTTAATATGATATACTTAAGCTTATGTTTTTCTAAAGATTCTTTAAACCGAAAAAACATAACCTCTCTCTCATGGGGCTTATCCCGAAGATCGTCAGAGACCCAAGGCGTGTCAATATAAGTCAAAAGATACAGATCATAAACATTTTCTGTTGAAATTTTATCGATACTTTCTGGTACCAATCCATCGTAATAAGCCTCAGAGTAGACTTTTAACTCGAGTAGGTTTGTATCACAAATAAGCACTTCATTAGCATTTTGGGCATACTCGTTTTCTAGTTTTATTTGTCCTTCTGCAATCGGAAGAAGATCTTCATATACGCATACCTCCTGAGTTGCGTCCCACTTCTTCTGAAGATATTCTCTCATATATTCTGGAACCCACTTCGTTTTATAATGCACTGCCAGCTGCTTAGACAATGTAGTTTTACCTGTAGATTCTGGGCCAAACAACACTATTTTTATGCAGTCACTAGTTTGTTGTCTAAGCTTTTCTTCCATGCTAAATATCCAAAAATTGCCATAATAGTAAACAATACATATTGAAAACTAGTAAATGTAAATCCTTTATAAAAATATAATGGTACTGAAATAATATCTCCAATGATCCAAAAAATCCAGTTTTCAATTTTCCGTCTTGCCATCAACCACATCCCTACAAAAAATATCGCTGTTGTTAATGTATCTACATAAGCGGTCCAGTCATTCCATTTGTCAAAAGTTATATAAACTACGTAAACAAAAATCAAGGTGGCTATAAAAATCAAAACTTCGACTATTTTCTCCATCGATGTCGTTCTTGAAATTGGAGTAACATGCGTTTCATCCACTTTTCTAGTCCACACATACCAACCATAAATACTCATTATAAAATAGTACGCGTTGATCATCATATCTCCCAACAAGGCCCATTTCAAAAGTAAATATACATAGATTGCAGTACTTATAATCCCCGTTGGATATACCCAAATCTTATTAAACCAAGCAAAGAATACACTCGCAATACCAAATAGAACAGCAATAATCTCAAGTGCTATATACAACGTCGAATATTCTGCATATTGTCCGAAGAAAAAATCAAAAATTTGGCTCATAATCACTTCTATTGCTTTTTACCATTTTCATGTATACCAAAACATGATCCATATCACCAAAGGCATTTTTGATTTCTTGGGTCAAAAAAGACATTACCTTATCATATTCTCCATAAACTTGTGTGCTTAATGGGTTTTCCAGAATTGTAAATTCTGAAGCTCGTAATCTTTTTATAAAACGAATAATATGCTCCTCATAATCGTTTTGGAGTGGAGTTAAGGTAAGTTCGATTGATACTTGCATGAATGTCTAAGGTTTTTAGAAGTACGAAGGTAAGTAATGTGGGTAACTTAAAATATAAGTGCTAAATTAATTTATCTAATACTTAGGTCAGGATTATAGAAATTATCAATTATAACTCAGGCGCTGGTATTGCATATACACAAGTATAGCCTTCAAACTCTATAAAAGACAAATCATAATGACTCATTTTATCTTCGTAATAAATCGTACCATAAACAAAAGGGTAGTCTAATGTAAAAGCAGGAACATGTATATGTTCTTGAAAACTTAGTCCCGCAGTTGCATACAATTTGTATAATGACTCTTTACCTCCCCAGATTACTGTTAACGCTCTAATTCTCTCTAAATCCTGCTTTTCGATATATTCATTTTCTATAACGCTAACAAATTTATGAGATATCAGCTGGATTTTCTCACGTTGCTTTTCTATGTCGATCCCCACGGGATTGTCACTAACTATGATTCCTGAAAACTCAAAAGAATGAGTGATCGAAATTTGTTTTCCGTCTTTAAGATGTGGTTTTCCAAATTCATCATAAAATAAGTCATGGTCTGTATACCCAATAACTGCCAATAAATGCCGTACACTCATAAAGCCTCTGCGGTGCATTTCAGATTTCATGCTATCCACACGGCTTTGGCAATGTGATGTTAATTCTATTCCTTCACAAAGAGACTCATAGGACTCTTCGATCTTCCAAATCAACACATTAGTGGTTTCGTCTACTGTTATAGTTTTGTAAAGAGGCATTTAGATTCTTAAAGTTATTACGTACCTTTGCAAACTGAAATTCGAGGAATTGCAACCTTGTTTTTCGAAGAACGAATTTAGAACAATTTAGTGCCAAATACCAAATCGCACTTGATAAACATAAAATTAACTACTATGAGTACCAAAACAGTACCTTATGTTCCTTTCAAAGTGAAAGATATTTCATTAGCTGCCTGGGGAAGAAAAGAAATCGAATTAGCTGAAGCAGAAATGCCAGGGCTTATGTCATTGCGTGAAGAATATAAAGACGAGCAACCTCTTAAAGGAGCTCGTATTGCAGGTTGTCTTCACATGACCATACAAACCGCTGTGCTGATTGAAACATTAAAAGCACTTGGAGCAGAAGTAACCTGGAGTTCTTGTAATATTTTCTCAACTCAAGATCAAGCAGCAGCAGCTATTGCAGATGCAGGCATCCCAGTATATGCCTGGAAAGGAATGAACGAAGAAGAATTTGACTGGTGTATCGAGCAAACCTTATTTTTTGGAGAGGACCGCCAGCCACTCAATATGATTCTTGACGATGGTGGAGACCTTACTAATATGGTGCTTGACAAATATCCAGAATTGGTTGATGGGATCAAAGGTTTATCTGAAGAGACTACTACTGGTGTACACCGTTTATACGAGAGAATGAAAAACGGAACGTTACCTATGCCGGCTATTAATGTAAATGATTCTGTAACCAAGTCTAAATTTGACAACAAATATGGTTGTCGCGAGAGTGCTGTAGATGCTATTCGTAGAGCCACAGATACAATGCTTGCTGGAAAACAAGTAGTTGTTTGTGGTTATGGTGATGTAGGTAAAGGTACCGCAGCATCGTTTAGAGGAGCCGGATCTATTGTTACCGTAACTGAAATTGATCCAATCTGTGCTTTGCAAGCTGCAATGGATGGTTTTGAAGTGAAGAAACTAGAAACTGTTATCGGTAAAGCAGATGTAGTAATTACTACAACAGGTAATAAAGACATTGTACAAGGACAACACTTTAAGGCACTAAAAGACAAGGCCATTGTATGTAATATTGGTCATTTTGACAATGAGATTGATATGGCCTGGTTAAATGGCAACTACGGAAGTACCAAAGATGAGATCAAACCACAAGTAGATAAATATACTATTGACGGAAAAGATATCATTATTTTAGCCGAAGGGCGCTTGGTAAATCTTGGTTGTGCTACAGGACACCCTAGTTTTGTAATGAGTAACTCATTTACAAATCAAACATTAGCACAAATCGAGCTTTGGAAAAATTCTGAAAACTATAAGAACGAAGTGTATATGCTACCTAAACACCTTGATGAGAAAGTTGCAAAATTGCATTTGGCTCGTCTAGGAGTAGAGCTGGAAACCCTAAGACCAGAACAAGCTGAATATATTGGTGTTACGGTTGAAGGTCCATTTAAGCCAGAATATTACAGGTACTAAACTCAAATTGTTTGACCATAAATAAAAAACCCTTGTCTTAAACGATAAGGGTTTTTTATTTATTTATGCATTTATATCATTTACTCTTCCTAAAAATATAACTCATCCAAACCGGGTCGTTTTCTTCAGAAACTATTGATTGTCTATCTACAAATTCCCAATTAGCCGCATTCATATAGTTAAGTAAATCCGAAGTATTTACCAATTTTTCTAACTGCTTAATTGTTATTTGTTTTCCTTCTAAGGATTTTTGCTCTTCTACTTTTATGCGCTTCACTTTTCCGCTATTATTGGCTTTTTGAATAACAATAACCTCTAGATAATCATACTTAGGAATGTCCTGTGATCTTACATCAAGAGTGGTTAATATCATGAAAGCACAACATAAAACACTAATAATTAAAGTTTTCATATAAATTGATTTGGTTTATGACTCTGTTGAAGTAAATTTAGACAATTAGTTTAATCAAACCGAGAAATGAAATTAATAATACAAATACTTCTAATCTTTCTGCTCTTCATTTCAAAAGGTTTTGGACAGACCAAAAACGATATTAAAAACATAAAAGAAAAGTATTACTTGATTACAGAAATGTTAGAACAAGATAAACTTATAATGTTGGCTCTAGAAAGTAAATGTAATAGCAATAGACAGACGGATACTTTCTTGAAATTTTATTATAATAACAACTCCTTAGTATATATGCAGCATAGCTATGGTCAGGGACATGACAGCTATACCAATCACTATTATATTAATGATCATAAATTAATCTTTTATTTCTCTGAATATGCATCGTGGATTTGGGATTATGAGTGCGCTCCTGAAGAGCAAGGGTTTACCAATGAAATTTGGACATATGAAGAAGAAAGAATTTATTTCAATAATAAAACACCTATAAAATGTCTCTATAAAATATATACCGAAAAATCTGTCGACCAGCCTTATAATAGTGAGATCGAACTATCAGATACTGTAAAGAATAAAGAGATAGATTGTGATGTAGTCGTAATAGAACAAGTAATGAAGAAATACACACAACTTGTTGATATTCAAAAAAACGAGAATCAGAACATTTGCGATATAAGTTTAGATTAAACCCTTACATGTTTGTAGAAATAAAAAAACCCTCTTCAAAATTGAAAAGGGCAAATTTATTATATAATTCTAATCTTATTCTGTTTCGGCGACTAAGCAATTTTCATACAGAGCCACTTTATTTTGAATAAGAGCCAAACCTTCGGATCTTGAAACCATAGGGTCGATTTTAACTTTTTCACCTTCTGGTAAATGCACTACATAAAAACCATTTTCAAAAGAAGATAACTTTATTACTTCACCATTTGGTTTAATGGCACTCCATGATTTTTGTGAAGGACTATACACCAAATCTAATTTTTCACCTTTTCTCTTTCCATCAATTACTTTTATCTGAAATCTATTTTTTGTAGCGGTCATTTCAAAAGTACTCCCATCTTTTTCTACTATTTGGGTTTCTCGATCATCATCATTCATTGCTAATGGGTTAGAGCCGCTCCAGAATTCTATTACATTAAAAATGAGCACATCACCAATAAAAAACAAGCCATAAACCGGTATAATATTCAATACCCAGAAAATTAAGTTATCCAAAAATTTACTATCAGTTAGACCATCGTTCCAATCTCTTAGCCCATTAAATGCAGAAAAAGATCCAAGACAACTTGAAAATAAAACTGATACCGATAATAAAGTGCAAATTGTTAGTTTTTTCATAATAATCAAATTTTAAAGTTCCCTTAAAAATAAGGGTACTTTTCAAAAAAAAATAACTCTTATGAAATAATTATGAATCAATTTCTTGAAGTAAAAAATAAAAAAACCCTTTTCAAAATTGAAAAGGGTTTTAAAATTATAAAGGAACAATCTCTTTATGCTTCAAATGGAACTATAGAAACATAAGACTTATTGTCTTTCTTTTTTGTAAACTTTACCATACCATCCACTTTAGCGTGTAGTGTATGATCTTTACCAGCGTAAACATTTTCACCTGGTTTGTGGGCTGTACCTCTTTGTCTTACAATGATGTTACCAGCCACGGCAGCTTGACCACCAAATATCTTTACACCTAAGCGTTTCGATTCTGATTCTCTACCGTTTTTCGAACTACCAACTCCTTTTTTATGAGCCATTTTCTTTCGGTTTTATATTATTAATACTTACAGGGTATATCCTGCCGTTTATATTATCCTTGTAAAGCTGCTATTAGCTCTGCTTTCTTCATAGAAGAAATACCAGAAATCCCTTTAGCTTTAGCCATATCTTTCAATTCGGCTACTGTTTTAGAACTTAAGTCCTCTGCACTAGCTTTTGGCTTAGCTGCTGCCTTTGGAGCTGCTGCTTTAGTTTCTGCTTTCTTTGGAGCTGCCGCTTTAACTTCTGCTTTTGGCTCAGTTTTTTTGGCTGCTGCCTTTGGAGCTGCTTTCTTAGCTCCAGAAGTTACAATGCTTTCAATTACTATTTCGGTAAGAGATTGACGGTGACCATTTTTAACGCGGTATCCTTTACGTCTCTTCTTCTTGAAAACAATAACTTTATCACCTTTTAGGTGTCTCGTGATTTTTGCTCCTACTTGAGCTCCATCTATAGCTGGGGCGCCTAAAGTAACTTTATCTCCATCTGCAGCAAGAAGAACTTTATCGAAAGAAACTTTGTCTCCTTCTTCTCCTGCTAAACGATGAACAAATACTTTTTGGTCTTTTGCAACCTTAAATTGCTGCCCTGCTATCTCTACAATTGCGTACATAGCGTAACGTTTAATTAATTAGTTTTTAAATAAAAGAACTACACCTATTTTTTCAATAGGCGGGTGCAAATATACTGCTAATTAATTAAATGACAAATATTTTAGGCCTCTACAGTTGATGAATTATGGTTTTTTTTTGGATTCCAACTTTCCTTGAATAGTTGCATAAAAGACAATGTTAAGACAAATGTAGTGGCAAACCCCATAATTGCAGCGATAAACACTACAATACCTACACCTACATGGTAATGGGAACTCCAGTTTGCCAACATCTCTGGTAAGAAACTTGTATTGATGTTAGTAACGTATATAGCGAAGAAAATTGTAAAAATAAGAGTAGCATTAAACCCTGTAAATAAGCCAGCCATAAATCCTTTTTGATAATTAAAGTCGCTTCCTTTTTCTTTCTTATAATTTTTCATAGCGGTATACAAACCAAATGCAACAATTACACCATTACCTAAACTAAAAACAGGATTGGTTTGCACCCCAATTAAAGAAAGGATTAAAAAATATGCGATAAGTCCTGCAGCAACCAAGACTCCATATTTAACAGGAATAGTAGACTTTTTCATAATTACTCTCTTTAAGATTCTTACTTAAAAGTATGAAAATTAAGAGTTCTTTAACCTTAAAGGCTTGTTAATTTATTGTTTAGCAAGCTTTTGTAAGCTACCTGCTTTTGTTGGTAAGATATACTCCAAAAATAATAACACAAGAAGCTAATAGTTGATAAAACGAAAACTTCTCACCATCCCACAACCCCCATATCAATGCAATAATAGGCATTAAATAGGTAACAGAGCTTGCAAATACCGGTGTGCTCATTTGAACCAATTTGTTGAACATTATTTTAGCAATCCCTGTTCCAAATACCGCCAAAATAGCCATATACATAATGCTTGACTGTATAGCTTTATCCGATGCTATTTCGATGTTAAAAAAACCAGAAAAATAAAGTACAATAAATGCTGGAATAATAAGTATTACAAAATTACCATTCGCAATTGCCATTGGTGAAATATGTTGCAGATGACGTTTGATTATATTTACATTAATCCCATAACCCAATGTGGCAATAATAACTAAAAATGCATATCCATAATTTTGATCAGGATTAATGATAGCCCCTTCCCAAATCAATCCTACACTACCAACTAAACCAATAATCACACCTATAAGTTGATTTTTGTTAAAATGAATTGAGAATAGTAAAATTCCTAAAACAAATGTAACTAAAGGAGTTAGAGAATTGAGTATTGATGTAATCCCACTGTCGATTTCGGTTTCTGCAAAAGCAAACAAAAAAGCCGGAATAAAAGTTCCTACAAATGCAGAAATAGCAATCCATTTCCATTCAGCACCTTGTATAGTTTTTATACTTTTAAAACCTATCAAAAACAAAAATATAGCTGCAAAAGCGGTTCTTAAAGCCCCTAATTGCATTGGAGTTAACCCAATCAATGACTTTTTAATTAGAATAAATGAACTCCCCCAAACCAATGATAATATGATAAGGTAAATCCATTTTGTTTTGGTATTTTGCATTTTCCCGAAGTATGTTGCAAAAATGACAAAATTATAATTCTACCAAAATAGTTTTAGAAGAAATTAACTATCGCAAACTTATTAATTATACACTATTCTCTCCAACGTATGGTTTCCATAAGATGCTTCATATCATTACGCAAATAGTTGGCTGCAGGTAGTATTGAATCATAATTAGGCTTCACCTTAAAATATATAGAACCAACTATAAAATGCCGAGTGCTATCTGTAAGATAGAACTGAGATTGTGAGGCTGCATTACCAGTTACTTCGTAAAACATACCATACATTTTATTTTCAGGATCAACATAAGGCTCTTGTAATATTCCATCAGCCTTGATTACATGTTCCTGTGTTAGGTTTTGAGCATCTCGCAGCAAGGAATCAAGATTATTACTAACCTCATAATACGAAATATACAAAGTGGCCCTAAGCTTGTTGTATTCTAAATTATACCAGCATTTTCTATTTCTTCTGACTTTTCGAAGTTCTGCAAAATCATTTTTTTCAAAAGAATAGGCGCAAGGCAATATGACCTCTCTATACTTGGCAGCAGGATAATCTAATCTTAACATCCCTTTTGGCTTTGGTAAGACCTCACTACCGCAAGAAAATAAGGATACTGGTAGTACAACCAGAATAAAAATTTTAAATATCTTATTTATCATTGATTGTAAGTTTCACTTGTTTTATGCGCTTATTGTCTAGTGATTCTATTTTGAACAAGTAATTTTCTACGCTAATTGTTTCTCCCCGTTTAGGAAAATTACCCGATATCTCAAGCAGTAGCCCTGCAATTGTTTCTGCATCACCTTTTTTATCTTCAAAAATACTGCTATCTCCAAGTTTAAGAACTTTATAGAAATCTTTTAACGATGTTCTTCCTTCAAAAACATAATTGTTATCATCTAGTTTAGAAAATATTAAATCCTCGTCATCAAATTCATCGCTAATATCCCCAACAATTTCTTCTATAATATCTTCTAAAGAAATTAAGCCACTCGTACCTCCATATTCATCAACAACAATGGCCAAATGGTTCTTTTTGTCTTTAAAATCATTTAGTAAATCATCAAGTTTTTTGTTTTCTGGAACAAAATATGGGTCTCTCATCAAACTTGTCCAATCCAAGGATGTCTGATTTACATGCGGCAGAAGGTCCTTTATATATAATATCCCTACAACTTTATCAATACTATCTTCATACACTGGTATTCTTGAGTACCCTTTTTCTCTAATTTCCGGAAGAATTTCTTCGTAAGAAGCATCTCTATTAAGCGCAAAAACATCCATACGTGGCCGCATAACTTGTTTGGTATCTGTGTTCCCAAAAGACACAATCCCTTCAAGTATTTTCTTTTCCTCTATAGTGGTATCTTTATCTGATGTGAGCTCTAGGGCCTGTGATAACTGATCAACACTTAAATTAGATTTTTGTTTACCCAATCGATTATGTATCCCAACCGTAATTCTTCGCATAGGCAGACTAACAGGAGAGATCAACCAATCTAAAACAGCCAGCGGGCGCGCCATGAATTTTGCAAATTTCACTCTATTTCGACTGGCATATACCTTAGGTAAAATTTCACCAAATAATAAAATCAGAAAGGCTGCAACCCCCACTTCGACCAAGAATCTTACATTAACCCAACCCAGCCAAACATAATCAAGGTCTTTAAAATAGACTTGACCAAGTGCATCAAACAATAGGACTATGGCAATATTTATAAAGTTATTAGCTACTAAAATAGTAGCTAACAACTTTTTAGGGTTGTCTAATAGTTTTTCTATAATCCTAAGGTTCTTGGATGCATTCTCTTCATCTTTAATATCTGTTGATGTTAGTGAAAATAACGCCACTTCACTACCCGAGATAAGTGCCGAAAAAATCAACAAAATAACCAGAGCAACCAGGTTTATGGATTGCATAAAATCAAAAACAAATAGAAAAATAAATAACGGTTCAGGATCAGGGTCCAAATTATCTTTGTTTAGTTAAACATATTAAAATGGAAGGTCATCTTCTTCCATCTCAGATGAGTCAGATGAAGCCTCCTGAATATTGGCTGCAGGAGTATTCACTTGTGGTATGTTCTGAGGTTTCGCCCCAGATGGCTGGTTCTCATTTTTAGGCGTCAGAAAAGTAAAATCTGTACATTGTATTTCTGTACTATACCTGTCTTTACCTTGCTCGTCTTGCCACTTTCTAGTTTTAAGACGGCCTTCGATATAAATCTTATCTCCTTTATTAAGATATTTTTCGCAAATTTCGGCAGCTTTATTACGAACAACTATATTATGCCACTCTGTAGTGGTCACTCGTTCGTTTGTACTTTTATTCACATAGGAATCATTAGTTGCAAGTGGAAACCTACCTATGCAGTTGCCGCCTTCAAAATAATGCATCTTTACTTCATCGCCAGTGTGCCCAATGAGCATTACCTTATTTAGTGTTCCAGACATTGTTTGTTTATTAATATTAGTAAATGTAATAAAAAAGCATCATACCTTAAAAAAGGTATCTATAAAATTACCTAACAGAATAGGAACTGGATAATTGTGTATCTCTTTAAAATTAACAATTTTTTGAGGTGCCTTAATACCATTAAAAGTATCAGACTTTACGATATAAAATCTGGTATACAAATGTTGGTGAGATAGCTTATGAACTACGGGTTCCTCTTTATATACCGAAACCTCATAATCTGTTTCAAGTATCATTTCCTGAAACATGGTATCAGACTTAATCGTTTCAAGATCTACTTCTTTATCACTTTCTATTAAAGGAAACTCATATAATCCTTGCCATATACCATTACCTGCTCGTTGCTGAATAATAGTTTGACTATTATCTAAAGAAAAGATTAAATAATTAAAGTATCGTTTCTTGATTTTCTGTTTTTTGAGCTTGATCGGTAGTGATTCTACCTTTCCGTTTTTTAAACTAGTACAACTATCATTAAGAGGGCATACAATACAATATGGATTTTTGGGCTTACATTGTAAGGCTCCAAACTCCATAATCGCTTGATTATAATTAGCCGGTTCATCGTGATCCATAAGTTCAACAGCAAGTTCTTTGAACTCTTTTACTCCTTTTGTGCTATTAATAGGAGTATCTACCCCAAAATACCTTGATAATACTCGATATACATTACCATCAACCACAGGAACAGCTTCTTTATAACATATAGAAGCAATGGCACTTGCGGTATAATCACCTACTCCTTTTAGCTGTAAAAGATCCTTATAAGTTGCAGGAAACACTCCTTTTAAATCATTTGCAACATATTTTGCGGTAGCATGCAAATTTCTTGCCCTAGAATAATACCCTAATCCTTGCCATAACTTCAACACTTCTTCTTCATTGGCATTTGCAAGATCAAAAACTGTAGGGAAAGTGTCAACAAATGACAAATAATATGGTAATCCTTGTGCAACTCTTGTCTGTTGTAGTATGATTTCACTCAGCCAAATGCGGTAAGGATCTGTAGTTTCCCTCCAAGGCATTGCCCTTTTGTTTTGTAAGTACCACGTTATGAGTTTTTTAGAAAATTTCATGTCAAAATTATGCGTTTTGCAAAATTAAACGAATAAAGATGATAATTTCATCTTAAGTATTGATATTTTGGAATTTAAATTCTTATATTTGCCCCCTTGAAAATTTAAAAACCCCTAAATAGGTAATATAATGACTAAAGCAGATATCGTAGCAAAAATTTCAGAAAAGCTAGGAATAGAAAAAGGAGATGTTCAAGCAACAGTTGAAACATTCATGGAAGAAGTAAAAAGTTCTTTAGAGAGCGGAGATAACGTTTATCTAAGAGGATTTGGTAGCTTTATCATCAAAACTAGAGCAGAAAAAACAGGTCGTAATATCTCTAAGAATACGACAATCAAAATTCCTGCTCACAACATACCAGCATTTAAGCCTGCGAAAGTATTTGTAGAAGGTGTAAAAACAAACGTAGAAGTTAAATAATAATAAATAAACAGTATACACTATGCCAAGTGGTAAAAAACGTAAAAGACACAAGGTAGCTACGCACAAGCGTAAAAAGAGAAGAAGAGCCAACCGCCACAAGAAAAAGTAGTTTTCTAACTACTTTTTTTGGTTAAAAAGTTATGTTCTTTGAAATCGAAGTAAGCAAAATATCAACTACCGATATATACTTGTTTATTTCAACGGAATTTTAAAAATTCCTGTGAAAAATTTGTTTAATCCATTCCGATAGTTATCGGGATAAAAATCTAATCAGAGTGAACAAAGAATTGATCATTAGATCTGGTTCCTCTACAGATTTTGCCTTATTAAAGGATGGAAAACTAATTGAATTACATAAGGAAGAAGACGACAGTAATTTTGCAGTGGGTGATATTTTTATCGCCAAAATCCGCAAGTCTGTCCCTGGTCTAAATGCCGCATTTGTTAATGTTGGTTATGAAAAAGATGCATTTTTGCATTATCACGATCTAGGTCCTCAAGTGTCTTCATTACTTAAATTCATAAAACGTGTAAGCACAGGTAAACTAAGAAATTATTCTCTAAAGGATTTTCCTGCAGAGAATGATATTGATAAACACGGTACTATTACCGATGTTTTAAAATCAAATCAATCACTACTTGTACAGATAGTGAAGGAACCCATTTCTACCAAAGGCCCTCGAATAAGCTCAGAGCTTTCGATTGCCGGTAGGTACATTGTTTTAGTTCCTTTTTCAAACCGAATATCTATTTCGCAAAAAATAGAGTCAACAGAGGAAAAAGAACGTTTAAAAAGACTTGTAAAGAGTATAAAACCAAAAGGTTTCGGAATTATAGTACGTACAGTAGCTGAAGGCAAAAAAGTAGCAGAGCTAGACAAAGATTTGCAAAACCTGATGGATCGCTGGAAAGCAATGTGTAAAAAATTACACAAAGCACATCATCCATCAAAAGTACTAGGTGAAATGAACAGAGCATCCTCTATATTAAGAGATGTGTTTAATGACAGTTTTACCTCTATTGTTGTAGATGATGAAGATCTACACCATCAAATAAAAGAGTACTTGCAAGAAATTGCACCCAAGAAGGAGTCAATTGTAAAACTTCATAATCCCAAAATACCAATTTTTGAAAAACACGGTATTGAAAGGCAAATCAAAACAAGTTTTGGTAAGACGGTATCAATGAGTAAGGGCGCTTATTTAGTTATAGAGCATACAGAAGCGATGCATGTAATTGATGTAAATAGCGGTAACCGGTCTAATAAAGCCAAAAACCAAGAAGATACTGCACTAGAAGTAAATCTAATTAGTGCAGCTGAAGTAGCCCGCCAACTACGTCTAAGAGATATGGGTGGTATTATTGTAGTTGATTTTATAGACATGAATAATGCCGATAACCGTAGAACACTCTTCAATCATTTACGTGAAGAGATGAAAGACGACAGGGCGAAGCATAAAATTTTACCGCCAAGTAAATTTGGCTTGATTCAAATTACGCGACAACGCGTACGACCAGAAATGAATATCAAAACCAGTGAGGATAATCCAAACGGAACAAATGGCGAGGTTGAGGCGCCTATAGTTTTGGTAGAAAAAATGAAGGTCGAATTAGAAAAATTAATTAAAAAAGAGCATAAAAAGATAACGCTAAGCGCGCACCCTTTTATAGCTGCTTTTTTAACAAAAGGATTTCCATCCACCCGATCAAAATGGTTTTTTGACCATAAAAGATGGGTTAAGATTGTACCTAGAGACGCTTACACGTATTTAGAATATCATTTCCACGATAAAGACGGAGAAGTGATAACACTATAAATTAAGAACCCGACCTATTTATTTAGGTCGGGTTTTTTTGTTGGTATACTGTCTCGTCCTAAAATAGCGATACACTAAAATTTAGTGTAATGAAAAATTCAGTAACCACGGGTTATGTAAAGCGA
>CANMCO010000010.1 GCA_947496355.1 uncultured Aquimarina sp. | reverse complement strand
TTCGCTTTACATAACCCGTGGTTACTGAATTTTTCATTACACTAAATTTTAGTGTATCGCTATTTTAGGACGAGACATTACCTTAATATAAGAAAACTTCATTTCTATAGCAATGTTTTTTTTGTCTTTACTAAGTTTTATTCTCCAAAAAAATTACTAATTTGTTAGTAAAAAACAAGGCTTAAAGCGAATGAATGTATTTATCTAACGAATCTTTTGAAGTAAGGTTTAATTTACTTTTTAATCGATATCGAGTAGATTTAATTGCATCTAAGCTAGTTTTTCGCAGATTTGCGATCTCTTTTCTAGATAAACCTAACTTAATAAATGAACAAACCTCAATATCAGTTTTGGTAAGTAAAGGGTGTTTCGCCTTAAGGCGTTTTAAAAATTCATAACTTAGTGTTTCGATATTCTTTTTAAGTAAAATCAGTTTAGCATCTTCGAATTTATCCGCTTTTAGTTCTGCAATGATACTATGTAACGTAACCCCTTCTTGCTGATCTGATAATTTACTGAGATCATCAGCTAACTTTTCCTTTGTTCTTAGATGAATCAAAGTTTCTTTCATTAGATCCCTAACTTCTTCTTTTTTTAAAGAAACTTCTGTAGATAGTTCTTCTATTTTAGTCGTTAATTTTGTTTCTCTAACTCGGTTTTGTTTCCATACTTTTCTAAAATATCGTATTCCATAATAGAAAACGATAATAATAAA
The DNA here is from genome assembly GCA_947496355.1 of uncultured Aquimarina sp. Lineage (GTDB taxonomy): Bacteria > Bacteroidota > Bacteroidia > Flavobacteriales > Flavobacteriaceae > Aquimarina. The sequence goes on along the minus strand of CANMCO010000010.1, from coordinate 230,652 downwards.
AAAAAGTGTTCCCAAAAAAAGTGTGAGATACCATTTTTTCTTTAATTCTTGATTTTCTGCAATTGTAGATATTCGTTTTTTTTCTTCAGCAAACCGGATGCTGTCATTCAACTTTTGCTGTTCAAATTCGTACCGAAGTTCAATTTCTTTAATCTCCTTTGCTTTTTGTAGATTGAAAACACTATCATTAGCTTTCGCATACATTCGATAATAGGCTAAGGCTTGCTCAAATTGTTTCATTTTAAAATAAGAAAGACTTTTTCTTTTGTATGACACTGCTAGATGTCTCCCCATTTTCTCTCTTCTAGCTGCAGCTATAGATCGGTCAATATGAAATAGTGCCTTTTCAAATTGGCCTAATTCATTATAAGTACGTGCCAAGTTGTAGTTTGCTGTGGCTATAGACTCTTTTATTTCTTTCTTTTCAACGTATTTCAAGTAGTCTAATTGAAACGATAACGCTTTCGAATATTTTTTTTGTCGATTGAGAATTTGAGCTTTATTAGCAATGACGCGGTATTTTCCTTCCTCATACCCTTCTTTTTCGTATAAAGCATATGCTTTTTCTAAAAAATAAGAAGCCGAATCTATTTTATTAATTCTTCGATACGAACTAGCAATTGCATTATAATTATCTCCAATTTTTTTTGGGATCCCCAATTTTTCATTAATTGCAATTGCCTTTTTAAAAGCATCAATAGACCTTCTATATTCTTCTTGATATTTGAATACATTACCGATATTATGATAGTTAGAAGATAGATTTAAAGAATCATTATATTCCAAAAAAATCTTTTGAGCATCAAGGTAATATTGTAATGATTTACTATAATGTGCTCTTTTGCGATGTATTATACCAAGTTGTTGAAATACTTCGGCTCTTTGTAAATTAGTATCATATCCCAAATCTTTTTTTTCTAGGATCTCTTTTATTTTATCGGCATAGGTTTCGACCTTATTAAAATCTCTTCCCAATTGATAAACTCCTAAACTCAATAATGCTTCAACTTTTATAGAATCTGTAGTAGCTTTTTCTAATCTTTCTTCAAGTACAGTCAATGTACTATCTTTTTCTTGAGAAAAAGAATTCCAACTCCAAGGAATAAAAAAGAATAGGTACAAGAGTAATCTATCAACTGTCATTGCAAAATTGGGTATCTTTAAAGGTATTCATTTTAGCATAAATAAACCAAATTATCTTACAAAGAGGTTAAAAACTACTTTTAAAGATCTAAAGGATTTTGTTTTTCAAATCTTTGTTTCAAAATTCTTTAATTCTAAAGGTCTTTGTATTAAACTGATAAAAGAAGTTTAATAAGTCAAGGTTATTTTGTTTTATAGTCCTCAAATGGTCTTCAAAAGGTTAGAATGACAATCAAAGTTGCTAAATACTATTTGATAGAAAGGGGATGGGAGGAGTATTGGTATGCTATTGAGTATGATTACTTACTTCACTAATACCTATGACAAAGTTCTTTTTTTACAAATTTTACCCAAGAGTTATAGCTGAACTGCGTTAATTGTGTAGTTTTATAATTGTAGTAAACTCAAGAGGATTGACGTTGTCCTTCCTGATAAAACTTCGCTTTGAGAATCACAAAAAGAATCACTTCGCAATTTTCAAAAAAAGAAGCGAGCTTCATTTTTGAAACTCGCTTCGTCATTCACATTTTTTGTGATTCATTCGTGACCCCAAGCATTCAGAGTTCAAACTTTTTAACAAAATATTTAGAAGAAATTTCAGAATACGCAAAAGAACATCGAGCCTTATTAATAGATTGCTAGAAATGCATTGAATAAATTTTAATTAACTTTTATTTAAGAGTTCTGGTAACATTTGTCCAACCCTATTTTATTCGATAATCTGCTAAATAAGATTAACGCCTCTTGTATAGTTCCGTTTGCTTACAGAATGGAATATATGTAATACAAAAATTGTTAGCTACTGTTATTTTTTGGAAGTATAATTGAACGGTTCCGTTAAAAACCGATAAACAATTCTATTAAAAATTTCAGGATTATTCCTCGGCGCTCCATGGTTAATACCTGGCATAATACAAAGTTGTCCTTTGATAAGGTCATTGAACATTTCTACAGCATGTTCGTTTTTAATTATATCTCTATCTCCTACCATTATTAAAACCGAAGCATTAATTTGTTTTAGGTCAGAATTTTTAATATCAGGCTGAAATACTAACATTTCATCAAGTTGCAGCTCACGTTTCCAATCCTTAGAAGTATCTCCTTTCTCTATCATCTTTTTAGATTTTTCAATACTCTTTCTCACATATTCAGGAGCGTAACTATTAACCGCTGTAGTATCCGGTCTTAAGTTTGCCCCCATTGCTATTATATTTTTTATTTTAGTCTTATTGTTGATTCCCATTTTTAAACCTATGATACCTCCATCACTCCATCCTAAAATATTAATCGAATCCAGTTTTAAATGATTTGATAATTCTTCCCAATCTTGTGTGATTTGCTTATAAGTTAAAGAGTCGGTTTTAAATTCTGATTTTCCATGACCTCGGCTATCGGCAACAATGATTTTATATTTAGATTTAAAGTAGTCAATTTGGTGTGACATTGACTTTATATCCGCTCCATTACCATGTATTAGAAGAAGAGGTTCCCCTTTTCCGTATACTTCATAATACATTTTTATTCCATTTATTTTAGCGTATTTTCCAGTCTCATTATTATTTCCATAAGGAATGTCAAAGCCTTGTTGAGCATTAGAAATATTGGAAAATAATATCACGAAAAGAAATACAGTTTGTCTTATAAATGGTTTGGTCATTAGTTTTTCGTTGGTTTTAATGCGTTATGATAGCTTTGCTATTGTTTTCTGAACATAAAAGTAGTAATAAACAACAAAAAAGCGAGACAATATTGTCTCGCTTCGGTAAATTTTGTCTCATTTGTGACCTCGGCAGGAGTACCTGTATTTTTAAATCAGGTTTTATGTATTTAAATCTTTATGTATTGTATTTATTATCTTTTTTGTTAGTGATTTAATTAATTTTTAAAGAATTTATATTCATAAATGTAGCCCTTTTAGTTGCCCTTTTTGTATATTTATATCAAATTAAATATAAATGCAAGTTTCATTTCATTTAAGAAAAGATAAAATTAATAAAGAAGGGAAGGTTCCCGTTAGGATGTTAATATCGGCTAATGGCTTTAAGATTTTCAAAGGAGTTTCTGGGGTAAATTGTTTTGAAAAGCATTGGGATAGTCGAAATGAAAGAATAAAGACTCCTAGAAAAACAGAGGAATATAATTTTTGTATTGAATACAACAAAAAGCTAGATGAAATGGAAGGAGATGTAAAAAAACTTTTCAGATATATCCTCCTTAATGAGATAATATCTACAAAAGAATTTATAACAGAAAAACTAAAATCCGGATTAGAATCGGTAAGTCTGACTAATGAGTTCTTTCCAAGCTTTGAAGAGTTTATAGAAAAAGGTAAAAATATTAAAACTGATGGTACGCTAAGACGATATAAGACTGCATTAAATTTCTATAAGGACTTTGGAGAATATGAAGATTATCCACTACGGTTTGATACTATTACAGTCGATTTCTTTGAGAAGTTTCGAGACTATGCATTCGAGCATAAGAATACGCTAAATAATTACTTCTCGAAGCTTATTTCAGTTTTAAAAACCTTTATGAATTGGTCGTATGATCGGGGATATCATGAGAATTTAGATTTTAGAAAGTTTAAAGCTCCAGAACAAGAAATAGAAGTGATCTATTTGACAATGGAAGAATTGATGCAGTTGTTTAATCACAAATTTGATTCTCAGAGATTGGAACATGTTAAAGATACTTATTGCTTTGGGTGCTTTACGGGACTACGTTTTTCTGATATTAAGCAATTAAGAGTTTCGAATGTATTTGAAGATCATTTGAAACTGAATATCAAAAAGACTAAAACAATAGATCATAAAATACCTCTCAACAATTTTGCAAAAGAGTTATTAGAAAAGTATAGAGATACAATCTACGAACCGATACCATCTATATCTGCAGAAAAGTTTAATAAGTATATTAAAGAATGTTGCGAAAAGGCAAAAATTAATACGCCAACATCAATTACCAGATATATAGGAAAAAAACGACTAGATAAGACAGTTCCCAAATATGAACTTATTACAAGTCATACAGCTCGTAAAACTTTTGTTACCAATAGTCTGGTGTTAGGGATGAAGGAAATGGTAGTGCGCAATATTACAGGGCATAAAAAAGAGGAAAGCTTCCGACGATATGTAAAGATTGCAGAGGATCTAAAACGGAGTGAAATGGATAATACATGGGATAAAGTAAATATGAAGAAATGATAAGCCGTTTTCTTTTCCCTTTTGTTTATTAATTTGAAAAATAGAAATGAAAAATAGTAGTCAAGATTTCGATTTTATAAAAAACATGAAAGAAGATCGACCTGTAGAATTTGGGGTAAATAGAAAAACTCCAGATAGACTAATTTTTACTGAAAGGATATCTCCTATTAAAATTGAAAGGTTATTTAGGTATGTTTTAAAAGAATTAGGGTATCTCAAAGAGAAAAAGACTGATGAATCAGCTGTTCTTAATAACTTTTTGGAAGAAACAGAAAGTAAAAGAATAGATGAGTGCATTACAAACTCAATATTGTTTTCTTTTAAGTTCAATAAAAAGAAACATAATAAATATAGGTATTTAGATTCTGTTCAGGAATCACGATATGATCATAAAGGAATGTCCAATTTTTTTATTGGAGACACAGATCCAATAATTGATTTCTTAAATATAGAAGGGCTCGATGAAATAAGGAATTTATTATTATACATTCAAAGTAAAGGAAAATTTAAAAACTTTTCAGAGAACAAATTATCAGAAATCTTAACTTATAACTTTCAAACTTTAAACAATAACAATAGTAATTCTCTTTATAGAAATAGGCAATTTGTTAAAAATCTAAGAAGAAGAAAAGAAACTACTAATAGTATCTACTACTGTGATTTCAAAATACTCAAAAAATCAGTTATCAATCAGTATTTATAATAAAAAGATAATTATTTTCAAATTAATTTTACTTCTTACGCCTTGTGGATAAAGAAAAGCAATGTATCAACGTTTTTCCTTAGGTTTTTTCTCAAGCTTCTTAAACTAAACTTTGCATAGTCAAACAAAAGAACTGTTTTAATCAATTTAAGATGGTTCAAACTAAAACAATTGATTATGTCAAAGACAATAATATATGGTGTATCCAAAAATGACCTTCAACAGTTTGCGATAACTGCCGTAAACGAGTACCGAAAAACAGAACTTATTGATGATTCTTCACTAAATGGGGAGGATTATAATCTCACCCAAAAACAAGCCGCAAAATTTTTAAACATAAGCGTTACTACAATTATCGAGTGGCGTAAGATTGGGAAAATCCCTAGGGACTGTTATGTCAGATATGGAACGCCCATTTTTTATTCAAAAAAGAAGCTTCTTGATCACGGAAGGAAAAATCCTGATCTAGTTAAATCTAGCCGTAGATAATTATTAATCCTAATTTTTCAACCATGACTTTAAAAGAACAGGAAGATAAAGCTTTTAATCAATTCTTTGAAAATCTTGAGTATTACGCTGACCTAATTAAGAATAAAAATAATTTAGAAAAAAGCGAAAAAGAAAAACTTAAGGAGTTCAAAAAATTAAGAGATGCAGCAGAATTTATTGGAAGAGAAAAAGGAATTACAGGAGACGATTATCTCCAATGGATATGCCATATCTATATCAGGAGAATAGTAGATAAAAATGTTGATGAATGGTCTTTTATAGATAGTTTCAGAAATACAATACTATTTGACATAGAAGAATTATATGAAATTCATGATTCAATTAGTGATAGCAAAATCAAAAAGAAAGATTTAAAAAAATTAAATCGATTATTACGCGAATCCAACATAGATCAGGTTAAAAAATCATAACCAAAAATTAGGCTATGGAAGAAAGAGAAAGAGTATTTACAGGTTTATGGATTCCAAGAGATATATACCTAAACAAAAAGGTGAAATGGATCGCTAAAGTACTCTTTTTAGAAATTCACAGTTTTACGGCAAATGGACAAGCTTGCTATATGTCAAATGAATATATGGCAAATTTCTTAGGAGTCTCCGAGCGACAGGCTTCAAGAAATGTAACTATTCTAAAAGAAGTCGGTTGGATAGAAGAAACTGCATTTGATGGAAGGAAAAGATACCTAAGAAGTTGTATGAGAATAAATATGACTACTGGCGAAGCAGCCTTGAACAATACTTCCTGTCAGGAAAGTACAGAACGTCCAATCAGCCTGGACAAAAATGTCCAATATATAAAACCAATTATAAAACAAGATTATAATTCTTTTAAAAAGAAAAAATTAGAGTCGCCAAAAATTAATGCAAATCCCAGAAAGAAATGAAAAATAAAAATTCAAACTCGCTCGGAAACAGAGTCAAGATTAAAATGGGGCTAGAAACTCCTAAAGAAAAAAAAGAAAGGATTGCGCAGGAAAGAAAAAACAATGCAAAAACTATAGAATACTTTGAATCAATTCATAATAAACCTAAACCAATTGACATGAGTAATATTATAATTCCATTAGAGTGGATGAAAACAGAATTTAATAAGGCAGCTAAAGAATATTTCTTAAAAGAAAGGAGAGCCTTTGATATAGATGATAATAATAAACATATTCTGGATATCCTCTGTAGGTATTTTGCCAATGATCCATCATTCGAAGAAATAGTAGAAAATGGTCAATTACAAAAAGGAATAATGCTTGTTGGAAATTGTGGAGTTGGAAAAACTTCCATTTTTGATATTACCCAAAGTATTGGAAAAAAACATAACATCCCTCAACTATGGTTTACGAATATTTCTGCTCTTGAAATAACCACTCAATTCAATAAAGAAAGTAAAACAAATAAATTTTCTGGTGGTGAAAGCGTATTAGAAAACTACTCAAAAGGAAAGGTTTATTTTGATGATTTAGGATCAGAACCACAAGTTCAATCTTACGGAATTAAGACAGAATTAATGCGTGAAATTTTAGAGATGCGTTACAAGCGATTTAAAGATTTTGGCACAAAAACCTTCTGCTCTACCAATCTAACAATTCCCCAGCTAGTGACTAAATATGATAAAGGTTCTAAAGATAATCATAAACGCATAGAAGATCGAATTTACCATATGTTTAATGTAATACCTCTATATGGTAAATCACGGAGGTTTTGATGTTCGTATTACGAAGCAAGCGGGTCTGGAACAAGGTTCCATTCCCGCTTGCCCTGCGGGGCTAATAACTTTTTGATTTTCAATAGATTAAATAGAAATAAAGTTTAGGGATGTTATGCATAATTAGATGCACTACCTCTTTAAAGCATTATAAACACTGATAATCAATGCATAAACTACTGCATAATGAAGTATAAAACGATAAGAATATACGATGAAACTTTTAAAGGGCTAGAGAAGCTTTGCACTAGATATAACACAACTAAAACAGAGCTTACAGAATCTATGTGCTCCTATTTCTTAAAGACCGGAATTGACCCGAATGATCCTACGGATGTTACTACAGAAGTCAGAAAACTAAAGAATCAATTGATATCATTTATACGTACACAAGAAAGTGAAAAATTAAATCCTCTTATCAAAAAGCAAGACCTATTGATTGATCGTTTCATGAACCATTTGGATGAAGAAGTAGTAACAAGAAAATACATGGAACAACTTGCTCAAGCTATTATTGACAAACTAAGAAAACCCTAAAGTTATGTATATAAAAATTCAAACATCTGAGAAAGCTAATGGAAATAAATCAAGTGCAAATGCTTTGGCTTCATATCTGGAAAAAGAAGATATAATAAATGAAAACAAAGCTTTTGAAAAAAATGAATTACCCGAACCAAGAACAGGATTTTTTAATCACTCAAAATCCGGGATATTTAAAAATGAAGTAATAAAAAACATTGACACTAATAAAAAAGCTTTGGGCAAAAATGATGCAAAATTCTACGCGATAACAATTTCTCCCAGTGAAAACGAACAGAAATATTTACTAAAACATATATCTGGCAAAGAGATAAGTTCTATATCAGAATTGAGCAGAGTTGAACGTCGAGCTTACGAAAAAATACTAATGAGATATGCCAGAAAAACAATGACCGAATATGCATGTCATTTTGGTAGAGAAAATTTAAAATCAGGATCTCAATTAGTTTGGTACGGAAAAGTAGAACACCAAAGATTTCATAAAGGAACTGATCAAGAGGTGAAAAATGGTTTATTCACAAGCGGTTCAGAGAAAAAAGGGTTAAACACACATATCCATATTATAGTTAGTAGAAAAGACAGAGAGCAACGTTTAAAACTCTCACCTCTAGCAACTGAAAAAGGTAAGAGCAATAATAGTAAACTAAATGGTAAAAAAGTAAAACGAGGTTTTGATAGAAATTTATTTAAAATCAAATCTGAACGCCTATTTGATGAAAATTTCAATTACCCCAGACAACTTAACGAAAAAGTAGAGTATCAAATCGAAGCTGATAAAGATTCTATTAAGGCTTCAGAAATAAAAAACATTCGAGATCCAGTAAAAAAAGAAGAATTGGAAAAAAAGCTTATCAATCAATATGATTTTAGGAATTCATATATCGATAAAGACAAAGAACTCTCCCAACAGGTAGAACCAGTCATCAGAAAAAGTAATGAACTGGAAATGTAAATCACATTATAAAACAATAGAATTATGTTACACGTATTCTTAAAAATCCACTCTGGAATTGAAGTGGTAATCATACTAATAAATTTATTAGCAATGATTCAAATTTATCAATGGCTTAGAACAGAAGTCAGAATGGTTTACAGCATTATTTTAACCTTCATTCTTTCTTTGGTTTTATTATTTATGTTAGCTCCCGCATTAATACTTATTGGTATTGTATTTATAGTTATCAATTCTATTAAAGCATACAAATACTTCAAAAAAGAAAAAGAAAAAACGGTTGTTGAAGAAATCAAACAAGACAATCCAGATAGTATTTATTTAGAAAGTGATCAAGGTATTATTGAAATGGCAAACCCATACAGGGGAATCTTAATTCAAGGTGGAGCAGGTTCTGGGAAATCAAGATCCTTATTCTATCCGATTATAAAACAGTTTGTTGAAAATGATTTTTCTGGAATACTATATGATTTCAAAAGTCCTGAATTATCTGAATTCGCTTATTCTTTTCATAACCCAAATAATAAAGTGAAGTTTGCATTTTTAAATTTTAAAGACACTTCAAATTCTATACGAGTTAATCCACTTTCTCCAAAATACTTAACTAAACAGGCGATAGCTTTTGAAATGGCTACAATCCTGGTCAATAATCTACTTCCTGAAAGTATAAAAAAGAAAGATTATTGGACTAGAAGCTCCATTTCGGTGATTGCAGGAGCTATATGGTACTTGCGTAATAATCATCCTGAATTATGCACCTTACCGCACCTAATTGCGATTATTCTTTTTTTCCCTTCTGTTCAATTAATCAGTATGCTGAGTACTGATATAGAAACTGCCGGAATGATATCCAGTTTAAAAGAAGCACACGAAATGAATGCAGAAAAACAGGTTGCAGGAGTTGTAGGTACTATTAAAAATGCGTTGGCTCAACTAAATATTCCCGAAATATTTTATTTGTTATCAGAAGATGAAATTGACTTGGATTTAAACAGTAAAGAGAATTCCACATTTCTAGCAATCGGAAATGACAGTACATTGGCTAATACTTATGCCCCTGTTATTTCATTAATTATAGGTGTTTGTGTTCGACAAATGAATCAACCTAATAAACATCGAAGTACCATTATTTTAGACGAAGCTCCTACTCTTTACATACCTGACTTTGAACAGATACCAGCTACCGCACGAAGCAACAAAGTTGCTACAGTATTTGGCTTACAAGATTATAGTCAAATGGTTGATAAATATGGTGCGGATAAAGCCCAAGTAATGATAAGTAATTTGGGGAATCAATACTATGGAAGATCCGTAAATGAAAAAACCGCTGATATGATTGTAAAATTATTTGGCAAGCATGATGTTACTTACAATTCTACTTCTTCAAGTTCAGGATCAAGTTCTGGAGGTTTTTTAAGTGGAAATTTTTCAGAAAGTAATAACACATCGGTATCTCAATCTATTCAACAAAGAGAACGAGTAAAAGTTTCCGATATCATTAATTTATCTGCAGGGAAATTTTATGGTACTCTTCCAGAAGGAAATAAAAAAGAATTACTAGCAGTACAACTAAAACAAGTACCTGATTCCAAAAAAGAATTTGAGAACATAGAACAATCAATACTCCCCGATCAAGTTTTCAAAAACATATACGAAGATGTGAAATCATTAAACAAAGAAGAAACTACTGATTTAGATGATTCACAAGATTTCAAGATAGAACTTAATTAGTTTAATCCTTAATATTTTATACAATGAAAAACACAATTCGCCTACTGGCAGTAATGCTCTATTGCCTAAATCTAACAGGGCAAACATCTGAAGAAACTATTATTCAGTTTGATTCTCTCAATGAGAAAATAGAAACTCTTTCTTCTCAACTGAAAAATAGAAATGAGAAATTTTCAAAAAATCATCAATTAAGAAACGGTATTTCTATGATTGGCGGCTACTCCGAAAATGGTTATGGAATAATAGTAAATCTCCATTATTACCCAGATAAAAGCATTGATCGACATTTTGAAATAGGTGGTTATGCTGGTTTTATGGAAGAAAGAAAAACGGGATATAATATTCCTATTGAATTGTATTCTTTGAATATCGGTTACTTCATTGGAATTCCTTTTTTAAGTAGCAAAAATGATGCTTTTCATTTTTCTATCGGAGCTGGAGGAACTATTGGAAACGAATCTATCGATGTTTCAAAAACCCAATTAGACACTCTTGAGTCTATTTCAACAAAAGATGGTGCTGTATATGGTTTCTATGGAGCGGTGGAATCTGATATAAAAATCTTTAAATATCTGTCCGGACTAGTTCGGTATACTCATTTCCATCATCCGAAAAGCGAAATAGGTAAAACAAAATTCTTAATAGGCTTAGGTCTCAATTTTAAATTTTAAAACACTTACACAATGAAAAAAATAATCATATTTATCAGTTTAGCGTTATCAATTTTGTCCTGTGAAGAAATCGAAGTAGATATCCAAAAAGCAAATTCTACTGATTTTAGCATCACCGCAAACGTAAACCAAGAATCCTTACTCGTAAATGAAAAATTTGAATTCAACCTTTTTATTGAGGCTATTACTCCAATTACTGAAGAACTTGACTACTCTCTAAAGTTCTTTGATACAGGTATAAATGGAGAACTCTCAATAAACGGGATCGTATATCAAGAAGGGGAAAGGATTCCAAATATATCACCAGGTACTACAGTTGTTGATTACATAGGCAACGAAGTAGGTTCTGGAACTATTACTTTCCAAGTTACAGCTTCTAATGACCTTGTGAAGAGTATTCCTATTACTATTTCCATACAAAAAACAGACTTCGATTTTGAGGTTCTTTTTGATAGAAATGAAAACTATATAAACGAAAAAACTTCATTTAATATTAATCTTGAAAAGAGAGGTTCAGAACCTTTGACTTTTAAAACTTATTTTAAAAATATTGAAGGAGAAATAACTTTAGATGATCAAGGAGAATCAATCTTCCAGAACAGAATGTTTGATATATCAGAAGGAATAACCTTTGGAGAATTCAAAGGGACACTTATTCAAGAAGGTAATATTGAATTTGTAATTGAAGCTTCGAATGGTATCACGAAATCTCAAATAATCAATTTTAAAACATTACTCACCGATTTCGAAGTAGTAATGACACCTAATCCTATGGTTGGATCTTATTTATCGGATTTGGACTTCACATATTTCATTAAACGACCAGACAATTTGGAACAAGAAATAGAATATTATTTGCATATCACATCAGTTGGGCTAGGACGTTTGATGTATAATATAAGTGGAAGCAATGATAATATACAACAAGGATTTGAATGGAATATTGGGAATAGAATTTCCAATGGAGGGAAACTAAAACAATTAGGAGTTTCTTCTCCCAGAAGCGGAGTTGTAACATTTCATTACAGGGATTCCAATGGTGCTACCTATGAAAAATCCATAACAGTTGATTACCAATAATAACTATAAAAGAATTTCAAAATGAAAAAATCAATAATCATAATCGGCATATTATTAATTACTATTCAAATAAATGCACAAGAGTTAACTCATAATACTATAAAAAGTCTAATGTTTGAATCCACAAAACAATCTTTCCCTATGCGTTTTAACACCTCTGAAGGTTTGAAGGATATGTTTTACCAAAGATGTAATGAGTATCCTAAATATTGCAGAAAATTAAAATTCGTGAAATTTTTGGGTTTACGAATAGATGAAGTAAAATCGAGTAATAACGAATATGAAGTAATATTCTCCTTTGAGTTTATGTATTCAAAAGGTAAAAATGATTTTATCGGATCTGCAACAATGGTTGGAAAACTTACTAAAGTCTTAGATCAATATAAAGTAGCTTATCTGAAATTTAGTGAAACATCTGGCAGGTATTTTAATTTCAAACATAAGGATCAAGAAATCCTCGTTTTATTAGGTACGCTATAAAATAGGAATCTAAATTTCACTTATCTCGAAAAAACTTCACAAAATTCCTGTTAAGGCCTATGCAGGCACTTACCAGAAATCTTTGCTCGTTTTTCCTTCGTTAAGCAAAAATTTAGAACATTAATATTTTCAATTAACACTTTGCTTTAACTCGTACCTCATTAATACAAAGAGTTAATTGAAAGAGGTGCAGAGTTAGCGAATTTCTCCATACTTCCGAAAAACGCTAACACTGCACTTTGAACAAAAGGGAAAAAACGAAAACATAAAAAAATGGTAGCAAAATTTCTAAACTCTCTGGAAGCTATATTAATACCTATGCTCATATTACTCATTGCATTTATTGTAGATGCAGGAGTCTTGTTCTATAGAGTATTACCCGAAGATATGAACGAAAACTTAAAACTCTTTGCTTCTATCATGCTCGGAATTGCAGTAGCCTTTCCGTTATTATTAACTAGCGTTAATTCTGATCTACTGAAACATAAATACAAAATTGGATTTCCAGAAATCTTTGGGTTCTGTAGCTTCTTTATGACTTTGTTATTTTTTGATGTGTTCTCTGCAGATGTAAAATCATTCAATTGGTATTTGACTAGTGTATTTATGTGTTTGCTATTGGGGTTGATTGATTACCTATATGCAGGTTTATTCGTGAAAAAGTATAATCAAATTAACAATCTAGAACAACAGTTGCTGGATTTTCAGAAACTAAAAGATCAAAATGAAAGTCTATCAAAGGAGCTAGATAAGTCAGGTTTAGTCCTACAACAGTCCAAGGAAGAACTATCTAAGACTAAAGAAAGCCTACAAAGGACTATGGGCAGTCTGGAAGAAGCTAATAAAAAACTAACCTGTCCTTACTGCAAACAATTACAGAAATCCGTTAGTGCTTATCGAAATCATGTAGGAGGTTGTAAAGACAATCCTAAAAATAAAACTACTACAAATGAAAAAAGTAAGATAGGATTGATAGTTAGTCAAGTTGACAAAACTTAAAAAATATCGGTATTACAATATTCAAAATGAATCATTAAAACAAAACTATGAAAACTACAATAATTACAATACTACTTATGATAAAAACCTATACTTCTATAGGGCAAGAATTGAAATATGAAGAAATTAAAGACAAAATACTAACATCAATTGAAGCTAATTTCCCAATTCATTTTAACTCCAATAAAGAACTAAAAGAAATTTTTTATGACAAGTGTGATGAATATGGTACATATTGTCAAAAACTACGATTTGATAGGATAATCGATTTTAGAATAATAGAAATAATAACTCAAGAAGAGTTTGAAATAGTAAACACATTTGACAACTTACCTCCCGACTACTATAGAATCGAAGCCCATTTTAGTTTCTTATATAAATCTGAAAAATCAAATCACTTTGGCAATGGAATATTAGACTGCTTAATTAGGAGGATCATGGATGGATATGAAATTGATTATATTCAAATAGTAGATGCAAAAGGGTTACAAGAACATTGTAAACCTGTGCTAGAAAGAGAAGTATATATTCTTAATAGATTAACTCATACGGATAGATGATATTATGAGCGATATATTTTTCACCTCTGATCATCACTTTGGACATAAAGGGGTTATTAGACATTCAAAAAGACCTTTTAGATCGGTGGAAGAAATGAACGAAACTATGATTTTAAGATGGAATGAAAAGATTAAAAAGAACTATATTGTATATCATTTAGGCGATATCGGTTTAATGGCATCCAGTAAACTAGTTGAGATCTTGGAACGATTAAACGGGAAAATTCATTTAATCAAAGGAAACCATGATGATTTGAATCGAAATTGTAAAGATCGATTTGAATGGATCAAAGATTATCATGAATTAAAATTACCAGATCCCAATTCAGCAAATAATCAACTTATCGTAATGATGCATTACCCTTTAATGACTTGGAAAGGTAAGTATAGCGGTTCCTTTCATTTATTTGGTCACTCACACGGAAAATCGAAAGGTTTTAACAGAAAATCAGCTTTAGACGTAGGTGTAGATTGTCACGATTTTTATCCTATTTCTTATGAGGAAGTAAGAGCTATTATTAAAAATAGGAATGAATCTTAACGAACTTCGGTACAATTCGACATGTTGTACTGAAGTTTGAGTTATATTAAACTTTAAAATAAATTCTGATTTTAAGAAAAAAAAACTATATTTATAATCTATCCCATTTATTATTTCACTTTAATTAAACGTAAACATTTTATCAAAATAGTTGCTTAGATTATTTAATATTTCAAAAAGCAATTATGCCTACATCTGAAGTTAAGTTAAATTTAATTAAAGAATCAGATTTTTTAATTGAAGAATCTGAAAACGAAATTTATATAACAGGTACAAAATTTGTAATGCCAAGGTTTGAACAAAGTACCTGGACAACCAAAAATCTTTATATAAAAGCATATGATCTAACCTTAATAGAAGATATTATTTTACCTGAGAAAAAGGTTGTAATTAATACAAGATATCTTAGATTAAACAAATCTTTACAAGTTTCTGTTTCAGGAAAAGATGGAGATCCTTATCCAGTTGCTGCTAATAATGGTCGTCATGCAGGCGCACACGGGGCTAATGGTAAAAAAGGTAATCCTGGCAGTAAAGCTGGGGATATTAAATTAATAGCCCAAGAGATTATGGGTGAAAAATTAACATTACTAGCAAATGGCGGGAATGGAGGTAAGGGACAAGATGGAGGAAATGGTGCTATTGGTGTTACAGGAAGAGATGGAAAGGATAGAAGTCGATCAAGAAGAGATGAGGGGAGAGGTATAAGAGGAGGACAAGGCGGGCAAGGGGGAACCGCAGGTAAAG
This sequence comes from uncultured Aquimarina sp., assembly GCA_947496355.1. GTDB lineage: Bacteria > Bacteroidota > Bacteroidia > Flavobacteriales > Flavobacteriaceae > Aquimarina. Next base: position 215,091 of record CANMCO010000010.1, on the reverse strand, counting down.
GTGGAGATGGAGGAAATGGAGGACACGGCGGGAAAATAGAAGTGTATTTAGAAAACACCGAAAATGTAATTACTCAAGCTGAACCAGGGATGGGAGGTGTTTCAGGAAAAAACGGAAAACCTGGACCAGGAGGACCTGGAGGGCGTGGAGGGAGAGGAGTCTATTGCGAACATGAAAGACCAGAAAGAAATTAAACTTATCAAATTTCACTACTAATTTTATCAATATATATGGGATGGTATTGTAATTATACAGGAAGAGGAAGTAATGGTCCTTCAGGAGTATCGGGGAATTCAGTAGCAGAGTCCTCAGTTCTAGGTTCTAATGGAGATGTTGGAATAGAAAAGCTAACGACTATTGAACCAAATATTCAATTAAAGGGTTTTTCATTTACCTTTTTTAAAATGCTTATTCACGAAGCTGAGTTGGATTATTTAAACAAAAAACTTTCTGATGCGATCAGCAAATTGATATGGCTGGAAGGGATACTTTCTCAAGAAAGCATACTTGCTAATGAGGCTGTAGATATACTTTTAGAAAATAGAGATACTACACAAAATGATGTGTATATAAAAGTATTACTAGAAAAAGTACAAGCTCTTTTAATACAGATTTCCCAAGGTTTGGATTTTTACGGTAATTATCCAAATTATATTCCTCTTACATCTATTAAAATTTATGAATCATCCATTGAGCAAATGATTAATTTATCCAAAGATGTAGAGGTTGCTTATAATAAATATTATTCTAATGAACAATCAGATATAATTAAAAGAGGAGCCATAAATGAGGCAATTGATTCTATTGAATCTCAAAGAGATAGTTTGGTGCTAAATAAACAGCAATTAGTTACAGAAGTTAATCAAGGTAAAGAACAGATTGCTGACATGTTAGAAGAGATTGTGTTATTAGAGATTAAAATAAGAGAGGCAAAAGAAGAATTTGAGAATGCTGTTTCAAATGAGGCTGCCTGCGGGCTTTCTGATGTGATTAAAGCAGGAGCTGCAATAGCAACAATAGCTTCTGGGTTTGGTGCTTTAGCTGGAGGAGCTGCAATGTTAGCTGAAACCAGTAACTATATTCAAAAGCAAGATGTAAAGAAACGCTTCAAAAAAGGAGCAGATTATATTACGGAGCATGCGACAACTGTTAAAAATGGTTTTGAAGGAATTGCTAGTGGATATCAATCAATAAAGGGTATTTTAGAAACAGAAAGAGATGGAGCTAAGTTAATAGCCGCAGAAGAAGATTTTGAAGCCGCGGTAAAAAAGTTTGAACATTTACCTGAGGCTAGAGAATATAGAAGGTTAATGAGGCAATTCCTCGCATTGACCAAAAACCGAAATAATAAAATTCTCGAAATTGATGCAAAAACTACTCGAATTTTCGAAATGGAGATTGAAAGTGATGAATTAAATATTGATATTCAATCTACGCGATCTCGATTATTAGAAGTATTTAATCCCAAACTTTCTGAACATGTATTGTTTTTTGAACGTGCCTTAAGTAGAACAAAGGCAGCTCTTCTTCGTGCGATAGTAATGGAACATAAGGCTCTTGAATATTGGGGCTTAACCAAATCATTAGTTCCAAATAATCTTCAGGATAGAACAATAGCTCAATTGACCAGTTTTCATTTATCGTTTAAGGAAAAGTATTTACGTCTAATTGAGGAAAGAAATGCAATCCCACAAACAATTCATCCTGCAAAAATGAACTTCGGAAGAACAAAGCTCGAAGAAGTTTATCTTACTTTTGACAAAATCGGTAGATTTTCTTTTGAACTTACTCCTAAAGAGCCAGCGTATCGCTTTTATTCAAGGGTTTTGGTTAATCAAGCAGAAATAGAAATAGAAACAGAGAACCCAATAGATGGATGGGCTTGGGTATTTTTGAGACATAATGGCAATAGTACTGTTATCGATCAACTAGGAAATTTTCATAAATTTTCACATAGAAAAAGGGATCGTGTAAGCGGGTTAACGCCAGGAACACGAAAAACGACTTTGAGTCTAGGTGGAGATATAGAAACTTATGCTTTTTTGAGTCCATTTACTAATTGGACATTTATGATGGAATTTGCAGATGGAAATGGGGAAATTCTGTCAGGTGATGATGAGAAAGAAGCTAGAAAAAATATAAGAAATGTTTCAATAAGGTTTAAAGGGATTGCAGATAGTCGTTACGGTGATTTTTCAGATTTTGCTAGCAATTATTCGGATGAAAATGGAGTAGATTTTGAACCTCCTTCAATTGCTTAAGTTTAAAGCTATATTTGTTGATATTCAATTTGTTGCGAAGAAATTTATTATACATTATCTCCATTCTCTACGGATGTTAACCTATCACTTATATATTTAATACCTGAAATAAACTGTAGAGAACTAATAGGCTTAGCATTATCAAAAAACAGATTTTCTTTATCAAGCCAAGATTTGAAGTTGCTATTACCACCAAAAACCCTATTTCCTTTTTTGAATAGCAATATCAATAATAATATATGTTCTTTTGTTTTAGCATTAATTAGTTCTGGTTTTCGAATATGTCTTTTATAATAAGTAATGCTTATTTCTAGGCAGTAGAATATCTTATTATTAGGGAGATTGGAAACATTCTTTAGTTCTGATAATAGGTTAAATCTATTATTCTCCATAAATCCAAGAACCTGAGAAGGTTTGATGTTTTCCGGTATTTGTTTAATTAAATTGGAAACCACGTATATCTTAGATTAGGTTGCAATACAGGTAATATGATCTCTACTCTTATTGGTTTACAACAATTTAAAGTAAAGAATTACTTATTTTCAAAAATTATCACGCTTTCTCTTAAAAAATTTATATCTGGGCTATATTTGGTCTTTCTTTTTCTTACATTTCTTAAAACACCAATTTCTTTAAGCCTCCATCCGACAGAGGTTCCAATATCAGCTAAAATTAAATCTAATGGTATTTCTGTATTAGCATATGCAGAATTTGAAACAACCATCCATAAACTTCCTTTAGGTGCGCATTTTGTTTTTAGAGTCTGTAAAACTTTGTGCATATCCTCAAAATATGCTTGAATCATTAGTGGGATATTTTTATGCATCAACAAGTCTTTATCCTTTGAAATATCATTTAAAACACGAGTGTATATTGCCCCGTATTCTTTGCCTAAAGGTTTTTTCCATTTAGCTTGAACATGAGATCTTACAGTTTTCAAACGAAGCTTGTATAAAGAATCGTATCCTGTTACAAATTTACCTAAATATAATTCTGGTCTGTAAATATCGGTATAATCAAAGGTGTTCAAATATGGAGGTGATGTCACGCATAGATCAAAATTATCGATGGTAGTAGTTCTATTAATTACTTTTCTAATATCTGAATTATAGACTTTACTAGAACCTTTTACGTTAGATGCTTCTATATCTCCAACCATTTCATCAAGCGTGTTGCTTAAGGATTCTATAAAGCTATCTTTACCAAATTTATTATCACGCCATTTATCTCGATACCTTAGACATTTGCCATCTCTTTTGGCATTGCAATTTTTCATTGCGGAAATTATCAATGCAAGTTGAAAAATTTTTTTGAGTTTAGGAGATGATAAATTCTCAGTATGTTGCCATCCCCCTTCAAATGAATTCAATACATCAGAGTTGAATAAATACTTATCCTTTTTTGTTTTTTCCGAAAATGTTGAAAATGTTAATAGAGGAGATTCAGATTGTCTATTAATGGCTTTAAATAGGTCTTCCTTATGAGTTTTGATTCTTTTTGTATTGTAATTTATTAACTTGGTACTGGAAAGGAAATGGGTAAAGGGGTTTACTTCGACACCAATAGAATTTATACCAAAAAGAGAAGCCGTTAATGTAGTAGTTCCACTTCCGTTAAATGGATCTATAACTAAGCTGTTCTCATTTAATTTAGATTCTTTTATGGCTTTTTCTACAAGATTTGGAGAAAAACCTTCTTTGTAGAAATACCATCTATGTCTAGGTAAGTTTATCGAATCCAATGAATTAGATAAGCCATTATCTTTTAAGTTAAAGTCAAAATTTACTCTATTATCCATTTATTGATATTTTTGGCTCCATAAAAAATCTAATAGGTTTGGCAAAATCACTTCTTAATTCATCAAATTTAGGATCATAGATAATTTCTTTATTGCGATAGTAGTTCCCATTATGATTGTTTATACTATTTGTATGTTTGTTGGTTTGCCATCTTCTAGCGTCAAAAACTACTAAGTAACCTTTCGAGTTCTTGTCTGGAGTTTGAATTTTATTCGCCTCTAAATATTCGCTTAATTGCTGGGCACCGCTTCTTGCTCTATTATCAGTATATGTAGAAGAAAAATTATCTCCTAAAACTGGTAAAGATTTACCTAGCCATTTAATTTCAATAAGAGCTATTCTGTTTACCATTTGCCAGGTCACTTTTATATCAACCGGATGCGACGTGTCAACAATTTGCTCGGGACGTACCTCTTCTCTGAATGTAATTTTCAGAAAATCGGTTAACGAATCTCTTAATAAGCTTTCAGGGCTTGGTTTAAAAAAAATTCTATTTTCATCAAGCCAGGCCTCTTTTAAAAAATTACATTCAGAGTAAAGAGCTCTTTTAATTGCATATTGTTCAAGTGCTGTATCTAAGCTCTTAAAAGTTTGAATTGAGAAATAAGTATCGGCACCTGGTATAGGGGTTAGTTTTGAAGATTTATTACAAGTGTAAATTAATTCTTCATCATTGTTTTTTGTATAAGAATAAACAACTCCTCGATGCTTAATATGATCTATGTCTATAGTAACATCCATAATAGTAGTAAAAGAACCATTTTCATTAATTTCTATTAAGATAGATGTGCCAGATTTAGTTGCGAATATGTTTACAGAAGAAAAATCATTTTTTAAATCTTTATCATAAGTATGCAGAACCTTTTCGGCATTAGCACTTACACATATTACTACATGTTCGAATGAATTGTAGTCCAGTTGCCGGTATATTTCTGTAATACCATCTGTTAATTTAAATACTTTTTCTATAATAGAATTACCAAATTCATTAATTGCCATTAACAAAAACTGATCTTTTGCGATTGTTTTAAAAAAATTTACTTGCTCCTGATTTTTAATCATTAATAGTAGGGTTTTTTGTGGATAGAGATTGCAACCAAACTACTGCAGGGGCTAATAAATCGTTATAATCATCATTCATAGCAATATGCAAATTAAAAAAATCATTGTATAGTGCTATCATGGCTGGAGTTTCTTTATCCAATAAAAATCTTTTACCTGGATTATGAAACGCAGATTTCATTATTGGTTCTTTTCTTATTGCTTCTTTAACAATGTTAATTGGTATTATAGAAAGACTGTTGCAAGCTATTTGAAGATATTTTTTTCGATTTTTAAAAGAAGATAGTGAATCGTAAAAACCTAAATTAGAATACCCTCTTTCTGTTAATTGATAGTAATTTTCAGTAGTTTCATTTATATAGGAATTTTTTTGAAGAAAATTAAGAGATGAGTGGAGTTCTACACTGTAGGGGCTACTGTAATCATTTTTAATAAACTTATATTTCCAAAAAGCAATGGGGTTCTTGTCATAAAGAGAAATTAAGCAAGATAGATAAGCCATAAATTGAATTTCGTTAAGGTTGAAATCCTCTAATTTGGTTTGTAAATGGCTTCCTATATAAAGGATATCAAATATTGCTTCCGGTGATTTGTTCATCTTCCTTAATTAGTTGTTCAATGGTGCTAAATGCGGATTCTATTTTATCATTCTCTTTATTTTGTACTTCAGATAGATAAGTCCAGTCTGTCATTCTTTCAATATGCATTCTATTATATCTGCAAATCTTTGCTAATTCCAATAATAATTGGGAAGAGTTAATGTTTGCCGTCATTATAGTCGAGTATTTGTCTTTTGAAAAATCTGCAATCATTTTTCCGGCTCTACTTTCATAAGCAATATCTAGAGATCCTTCCGGTGTATCTATTAATAAGCTTGCCTCATTTGTCCCTATTCCTAATAATGCCATTCTTAGTGCAATGTCAATGAAATACCTTTGACTTTCAGATAATTGGAAAGAATCTTTTCTTTTGCCATCATCTATTCTTAAACTTAGATTAGCTCCTTTATTATTTAAATTTAATTCGATATCAATTTCTAATCCTAAGAAGCTCTTTGCAAATGAATTGAATTTAGGGACAAACGTTTCTTCTGCTTTTACAAAGCTTTTACTCATTGAGGATTCGAGCTTTTTTAATTCTTTTCTAGCTTCTTCTCTTTTAGTATGACTCTCCTCCTTTTGTTCGAGATACCTGTCGATTTGTTCTTGGAAGCTTTTTTTTAGTAAAGCAATGGATTCTGAAGATTTTGCCCCTGAGATATTTTCAAATACATTTTTATTGTCTTCTTCTATCGTCTTGATTTGCTTATTTATTCCTTCAATTGTAATATGAAGTTCTTTCTCTTTTTGTAAAAACCTCTCCTTTCTTTTCTGTACCGTTTCTTGTTTTTCTATGTGCGAATTTAATTTCTCATCAATTTTTTTTAGGTTTTTAAAAGAATCTTCCTGATCTGTGTACTTTGATTTTTCTTTCTGTTGTTTAAACAAAGTAATAAGCCTATCTATATATTCCTGAAAAGGTTCATTGGAAAAAATTTTTGACTTTATATCTTTTACAATTTTTAATAACTCTTCATCCTTTTCTACTGGAGTGTCATTTATTAAGGATTGATTGAAAATTTCATCATATTCGGCTCGGAGAGATGAAATTTTTAGTGATAAGTCTGCAATATTCAAATCACATTCTTGTAGCTCTTTTCCAATACTATTTAGTTCTTCCTGATAAACCTCGAAATCTTTTAATAATTCCTTGTGCTTTTCAACAATGTCATTGTCCTTTTCTGTAAGACTATCTTCATCTATCTCCAGCATTTTTTTTAACTCTTTTCTTGATTGAGTTATTTGCCATTGTAAGTTTCTAAACTTAGAATCATAAGCATTAATGTCTTTCCGTAGTTTATCTGCATTTTTTGCGGTAGATGAATCCAATCCAAAAAATAAATAAAGAACTCTTTCCATTATAGCAGAATCCCAAAACAATAGTTGATGTGTTTCATCAAAAGTAAAAACATAAGATTGTAAAAATGCAAACTGAGCAAATTCGCTTAGCCCCGAATCTTGTACAAAATGTTTTTTATATAATTGATCTAGCTCCGAAGAAGTATATTTTTCACTAATATCAATAGGTTTACCTGTATTGTCTTTTTTTTCAAATGCTCTTAGTTCGTCTGGTTCGAAAAAGCCACGAGTTATTTTGTATTCAATATCTGCAATTTTAAACTTTACAGTAACTTGGGCTAAATCATAATCACTTTCATTTATTCTTCCATCGAAATAAGAAGCTGCAAAACTTTTACTTTTATTATAAAAACTGCTTACCGAATTATACCAGGTGAAGCTTCTTTCAGGATTTTTTACAATGCCTGTCAAAGCATAATTTAATATAGTAATAAACGTGGATTTTCCTAATCCGTTAGCACCTACCAAGCAAAACACATTTTTGTCAATATCGATAGAGATTTTTTCGGCTTTTTTATAAAGACTAAAATTTTCTATGATTATAGATGTTATGTTAGGAAAATTGAATCTTAGCATTCAGGAAATGGTTTTTAACAAAAATATAGATTTAACCGATTAATCTTCACAATATTTTAAATTATAATTTTCATTAGTTTTTGAAATATTCTTGTAGGACTATTTAGTTGGTGAAAAAATTAAATAATCCTAAAGGTAAGATATATTTTCTATGTTGCCCCAATCGTAGCCCTAAAAATTAAAAAACCCTTTAAAATATTGATTTTAAAGGGTTTTCTTGTGACCTCGGCAGGATTCAAACCTGCAACCTCTTGAGCCGTAATCAAGTGCACTATTCAGTTATGCTACGAGGCCGTTTTGCGGGTGCAAATATAATTGTTTTTTATATTGCTGGCAAAATTTATGTTGACTTTTTCAATATATATTCAGTACTAAAAAAAGCTACCCAATATGCCCGGGCAAAATAATGCCTGAAAACATAATTGTAGTAGCTTTATTTTATATCCCTAAATGTGCTTTAAGAGTACTGTATGCCAGAGTTTTATTACTTTACTCACTCTTTTTACTCATCATCTTTTTAGCAAGATCGGCGCCAATCAAAGATTGTAATAAATTTCCATCGTTACTTTGTTTGCCACCATCTTGTATATAGATTTCAGGCAATCTAAGCTCTTTAAGCTCTCTCGCGATGTTTACAGAGGTTTTGTATTCCCATTCTGCGCGTTCTTGCGGAGTAAGACCAGCATTTACTAGTTTTGCATTTTCATAAGACTGTGCATCTGCCATTGTCTTTTGTGTTTTGGCCTTAAATTGGGCTACCTCATAATTTTTACGCTCTTCAATAAGATTAAACTCTGCTACTTTGGCCTTAGTTTCGGCCTCAATAGTTTTTTGAATTTGCTCCTTTTCTAATCTAGCACGTTCTGTTGCCTTTTCAGCTTCTCCTTTAGCAATTTCCTTCTGTGCACGATAGAACTGGCGTTCTGCTTGTTGTTTCTCTAATTGGGTTTGGGCTACCTCTTCTTTTTGTAACTGTAATCGCTTGTCAAAAGTAACTTCCCAATCAATTTCTGTTACAACAGCTTGTACCACTGTAAGTCCATACGCTTTTAGAGAATTGCCATGTTCTCTTATTGGCTCTCCGTTTACATACTTTATTCTATAACGTTTCTGTTTAGACTCCTTATTAACTACGGTTCTTACAATAGTGCTATCACCTATAACTTCACTCTTTTCATTTGCAAAGTACTCTTCTAGAACATACATCCCGTTTTCAAGCTGATCCTTAAAATATCTATCAAAATCTGAAGCTTGTCCCGAAATATAATCCTGTGCATCCATAAGTTTACAAGTGTTCTTTATAGATTGATCAATATTTGGAATAATACGTGAACGAATTAGATTTCTTTCCGTTTTATTTCGATCTGCAACAGATAAAAATTGATCTTCATTGGCTGTATTAATGCTAATTACCACTGAGGTTGCTATCCTAGCTTTTACCGCATCGCTAAACGCCCAGTATTTTGCTATATCTACATTTGCATATTTACTTTGCTCACCTAATTCACCTTCTTTATCAGGAATCACATATTTAATTGGTAATTCAAATTGTATTGGGATAAGACGTCCCCACATTTTGGTGTTTATTCCTTGATGAACAACGGCTTTTTGACTGCCCCATGGATATTGCACGGCATAGGCAGTGCCTGGTTCTGCATAAAAGAACATTCCAGAGATTACACTTAGTATAAATCCTAAACCCATCATCTGAAAATTACGCTGTCGTGTGAACCATTTTAGAAGTTTTGAATTCACAAAAATTGGTTTGATAATAAAAATGATGATTCCCGCAAGAACCATTACGATTCCTAAAAATGTTAGCATGTTAAATAGTTTAAAAAATGATTAATTGATAATTTTCCCTTAGTTGTAGAAGTAATTTTGTTTACATGATTTCTGTATTTTATAATAGTAATTGATTGATTGTTTTTTCAATATATCTGAAGGAAAAGTATTGGCAAAATATTTATAATGAAATCTGTAAAAGAGATTATATAAATGCAACTAAAAAGATAAAATATGTTTTAAAATGTAATTATGTATCCTTAATATACATTTGCGAATGTAATGTTAAATATGTTTTATGGTTAATGAATGATACTATTGTAGAGGATTTTTGATAGGCTTTTCTAATTTCTAGGGGGTTTTCATCTTTTTTGGGTCTCTTTTTTTAATTTTCATTATTTTCGGTCGATGAACATACAAGATTTTATTAGAGACATACCTGATTTTCCAAAACCTGGAATTCTGTTTAAAGATATTACGCCATTATTGGCAAATCATGAGGCTTTGGTTGGTTGTGCAGATCAATTGGCTAATTTTTCTCCCAAAGACATAAAAATTGATAAAGTTATTGGTATAGAATCAAGAGGTTTTATTATTGGTAGTATGATTGCGGAACGGCTAGGAGCTGGATTCATACCGGTTAGAAAAAAAGGAAAGCTTCCTTATGAAGTAAATTCCAAGAGTTATGGTCTTGAGTATGGAGAAGATATTTTAGAGATACATACAGATGCCATAAATGCGGGCGAACATATTCTTATTCATGATGATGTTCTGGCTACAGGTGGTACGGCAAAAGCGGTGTGTGATTTGGTAAAAGAACTTGGAGGAGTAGTGGTGCAGTGTAATTTTATTATGGAATTGGATTTTCTTAATGGAAGAGAAAAATTGAATGTTCCGATTTCGTCATTATTGAATTACTAAAAAAGCCTTCAATTCAATGAAGGCTTGGCTAAATTATATGTAAAATAGACTATTCTTTGGTGGTAGCAATTATTGCTCCATCCTTTGCTTTGTCTCCATACAGACTTATTGCTGTTTTAGGTTTAAGGAAATCTACCTCGGCTAATTGATCTGATTTGGCTAGGCTATCTAATGTTTCAAAATCAGATTCTTTACCATCGATGATGATTAGTTTTTCGATGTCTGGATTATCTATAAAGTTAAATTTTTGATTATTGAAGTTATGAAACGGTTGTACCTGCTGCCCGTTTAAAATGAAATTACCATCTTCATCCTCTTCAAAGGTGAAAGAATTCATAATTTGATCTTTAAGCTTCTTGAAATCAAAGTTGCCTTTAAAGAATATTGAATCTGAATCTTCATCGAAATCAAAAGCAAAACGATGTTTCTTCATGATACTATCCATATCAATCTTGGCATAGTTGAAACCAGATTGATTAGTCCAGGCAGTAATATCAAACATGCCAGAATTGGTAATATATAGATTGCCATTTTTGTAGCCAAGTTTTATTTCTGAAATTGGTGTAGTTGATGATGATGAATATTGACTTTTAGAATTTCCTTTTTTAAGAACAATACTTAAACTAGTAAGCTCATTTTGTTCGTTGTATTCAATTTTTTTTAGAATTAATTCTATTCCATTTTCAGAAAAGAAGATCTTTAGATCTTCAAGTTCTTTCTCTGATGTGTCTTTATTAATTATAGCAGTTATCTCATCAGATTGATTGTTTTCAATTACCAATTGTTTATTTGGACTGGTGGTGTAGGCTGTTAAGGAAAGCGTACCTAGTATGCTCATTCCTATAATGATCCATTTTTTCATACTAAATATTTTTGGTTACTTACTTTAAGGATATTAGGTTTATCCTTAATTACGAAAAACGAATAGGAGTGTTGCAAAAAAGTAACTTATTTTTTCTAAAAATAAGAGAAAAATATTACAGCGCCCTTTTGGTAACGTATAATCTCCACCCAAATATGAGAAGCTGTAATTTGGAAGCTTTACTAAGATCCAAACTTCTTTTGGTATAGCTAGGGAGGATTAATTTGTTTGTTTTTGCTAGAATTGAAAACAATAATTTTTTCATACTGCAAAAATAAAAAAACTCCCTTGATAAAGCGAGTTTTTTGATCGAAAGATATTTACCTCATTTTTTCAAAATTTACATAAGCAAATTCATGGCTCTCGCCGGTAATAGCTATAAGATATGCTTGCTTGTTCTTTTTTCTGTATTCGTCATCAATTCTGGTCGACATACTTTTCCAAGGAGTGGCATTTTCTATAATAACAACTCCGCCTTTGGCAATATTACCATATTTCGCAACAGCATTCTCGTTTAAATAAAGATGGATTCCATTGCTTGTTAGGAAAGTTTTTCCAATCAATTCTGATTTCGTGTATTGTTTTCCGTTAATAAAATATATAGGATTTTTTCCTAAGCTTGAAAGAAATCTTCCATTTTCACCATTATCAATAATTATTGGAGAATAAGCCGTTGATTTAGGTTTCATAAAACCAATCTTTTCGGTCTTTCCATCTTTATCAACTTTAATGCTAAATATAATAGGTTCTATAGGCTCACCCATATTATCATTAGTTTGACTATATGTTTCTTGATTGCCAAAATCATCCTTATACGTCATAGTAATATGAGTGATAAGATTGGTTTTGCGTTTAATGTTGCTAAATTCAAAATCAACATTAAACTCTTTTTTGATAAATTCTTTGAACTCTGTAAGCTCTTCATTAGTACTTTTTTTACTAATATCCTTAGAAAGAGAGCTAAGGTATGGTTTCGTAGAATCTTGTGAAACTGTTCTTACCTCAAATTGGGTTGTTTTTATATCCTCTTCATATTTGATAACTTCCTTAGTATTAAAACTCCATAAGAATAAAGATAGTAGTGGAAGAATGATTGCGAATTTTAATAAATTTTTTCTTTTTGATGGTTTTTTATTTAGCATAATGATTCTTTTTTTGATTAATGATTGATAAAAATTATTGGTTATTGCTGTGTAATTACTTGATGATACATTTACAAGCGCAAGTTGATATTCTTTGGTTGATGATATTTGATTTATAGCTTCTTGATCTGCAATAAATTCAAGATTTTGTTCTAAACTCTTTTTATATAGCCAGGCAAAAGGATTGAACCATAGAAAAACTACTATTATATTAGAAATAAGGAGATCTATAGTGTGATATTGTTTTGCATGTACTTTTTCATGAGTGAGGATCATATCCAACTCTTGACTACTATGCAGAGAAGGGTTATATACGATGGTATTAAAAAAAGAAAAAGGAGCAATATCTTTTTCAACCTCAATTAAATTAAATGGTTCATTAGAGGGGTTTTCTTTTAGGTATATTAATCTTCTTAATGATAGAAGTTGGACTCCAAAACGAATCAAGAATACAAGTATTCCTATACCGTATGCCATAAATCCTATTTGCCACCAATTAAATGGGTTTGTTTTTGAAGCTGAATTTTCAGATACATTATTTATAAGAGCAGCATTATCCCTCGCAGGAACAAGAGGGATGGTTTCGGTTACCAAAAGATTAGCATTCTCTATATATGTAATTGTAGTAAATTCTAAAAAAGGTAAGAATAATGAAATTAAAATTCCAAGGATAAAAAAATGTCGGTTTACAATAAAAAAGGTATCTCTCTTTAAAAGAAAGTAATAGATCAAATAGAATATTGATAGTAGTATACTTGCTTTAAATAAATAGGTTAAAAGGGTTTCCATATGTTTTTATCCTTAGACTTCAGTATTATTTCTTTTTAGTAGTGATTTCAATCACTCCATTTTCGGCATCCTTACCGTATTTTTTTATTGCAGCTTTACCTTTAGATACTTCCATGGTTTCTATTTCTTCTGTTTTCAATTTTTCGATTTCTTTTTTGGTGGCTTTTTTACCATCGATAAAATACAAGGGGTCTTTATCAGAATCTCCAGTAAAGTAGGCAAAAGTTTTATTATCATCTGTGTGTATTTCAAAGTGATCTCCGTGACCTTCATGCATTTCAGTAATGATTACTTTACCATCTTTGACTTTCTTTTTTTTGTCACCTCCTATAAAGATAAACTCATGTTTTTCATTATCGTGATCTGAGTGAATTTCGATAGCTTTATCTTTATGTCCATTGTCAATCCATACATGATCGGTTTTTCTTTCTGATTGACCAATGCTAATTTTACCAGTTTCGCTATTATATACAATTGCAAATGAATTAATAGGCTCTTCATTTGTTAAAGCATAATTTGCTTTATTTTTTTTGGATGAGACATCTACTTTAATACCTGTAATCTCGTTATTATTATTTCTCTCAATACCCTTGAATTTTATAGCTACATTGTAATTATTTTTAAGGGATTTTTTTATCTTCTCAAGATCTTCTTTTGAAGAATTCTTACTTACTATAAATTCTGCAGTATTTTTTCCTTCTTCTTGGAAAATAACATTTTCTGAAATGGTTGGATTAATTTTGATATTCTGTTTAATCTTGACTACTTCTTTTGTATTAAATCCCCATAGAAATAAACTTAAAAAGGGAAGAATTACAGTGATTTTCCATAAATTTTTGTTCTGTGATGCTTGTTTGTTTAACATAACGATTCGTTTTTTGATTAATGACTGATAAAAATTATTTACAATAGGAGAGTAGTTGTTTGCAAATACTCTTACTAGTGTTAATTGATATTCTTTTTTTGATGATATGTCGTTAATTGCTGCTCGATCTGCAATGAACTCAAGGTTTTGTTCTAAGCTTTTTTTATAAAACCAAACGAATGGATTGATCCATAAAAAAATCATCAGAAGATTCATGATTAGTAAATCTATAGTATGATATTGTTTTACATGTATTTTTTCATGCTTGAGAATTATATTTAATTCGTTTATAGAGTGTAATCTTGGGTTATATATAATAGTCTTGAAAAATGAGAACGGAGCAATATCTTCTGTAACTTCAATAAAAGTATAACCCTCTTTTTTGATTTTATGATTATTTACAAATAGTTTTCTCAAGGACAATAATTGAATTCCAAAACGGAATATTAGTAGTAAAATACCGAGTAAATAAATAACTAATGCGATTGTCCACCAAGGTAACTCTTCTGATATTGTGGTAGTTTGTACTAAAGAGTTAGCATTTACAATATAAAAATCAGGAGTTTCAATAAATTTGATTGTCGTAAATTCAAGAAATGGTAGTGATAGTGAAGAAATAATTCCAAGTAGCAAAAAATATCGATGTATAGTAAAGAAAGTGTCTTTTCTTAGTAACAGGTGGTACACCAAATAAAATATAGAGAGTAATATGCTCGATTTAAATATGTAAACAAAAAACACATCCATGATTTACTCGTTTTTTTCGATTACTTTTAAAATCTCTCTTAATTCATCTGCCGTTATTTTTTCTTCCTTGGCAAAAAAGGAGACCATGTTTTTATAAGAGTTATTAAAGTATTGGGTCATTGCTTTGCTAAAAAAGTGACTTCTATATTCTTCTTTGGCTACAATGGGGAAGTATTGATGTGTTTTTCCAAATGCTTGGTGACCAACGTATCCTTTGTCTTCAAGATTGCGTATAATAGTAGATATGGTATTGTAATGAACTGTGTTATTAAGTTCTGCCTGTACTTCTTTTGCAAAAGCTTTCCCTAATCTCCATAGGGCATGCATAATTTCTTCTTCTTTATTGGTGAGTTTTTCCATATATTAATTGTTTAAGAGATTTCAAATGTATAACTATAATTATAGTTATACAACTATTTTTATAGTTATTTAACTATTTATTTAGTTTTCAAGGGTATTGGGATCATTATTTTAATAATTTTTTCCTATGTCTATAAACTACGAGATTCTTATTTTATATTCGCAAGCAAATATTGAACTATGGTAGCAAGTATACTTTATGTATTAATTGGGTTGGTGCTTCTTGTGGTGGGAGGAGAGTTTTTAGTTAGATCATCTGTTGCATTATCTTTTAGGCTTAAGCTTTCACGAATGGTTATCGGGCTAACAGTAGTGTCTTTTGCTACTTCAGCACCAGAATTGTTAGTTAGTGTTCAGGCGGCTTTAGATGGGTTATCAGATATATCCCTTGGTAATGTAGTTGGGTCTAATATTGCTAATATTGGTTTGGTGCTAGGTATTACGGCGATAATTGGTCCATTGGCTATTGATAGAGATTTTTATAAGTTTAACTGGCCTGTAATGGTACTGTTGTCTTTTGCTTTGTATCTCTTGCTTGAGAATGATGGGGTGCTCAGTCAGATAGAAGGCTTAGGGTTACTTCTGTCCTTATTTTTATATCTTTTTGTGTTATTAAGAAGAGCGAGAAAATTTTCGGATACAATGGTTGATGAAGTTGATGATTCGCTTCAAAAGACGTCTAACTTTAAGATTTTTATATGGTTGTTAATAGGTGGAGTTGCTCTTTATTTTGGTTCGGAGTTGCTGGTTAATGGTGCTGAGGCTATAGCTATAAAGCTGGGAGTTAGTGAAGGTGTTATCGCGGTAACTTTGATTGCAATAGGAACAAGTGTTCCTGAATTAGCAGCATCTGTTATAGCTGCTCTTAAGCAAGAAAAAGCAATTTCTCTGGGGAATCTTATAGGGTCTAATATTTTTAATATAGCTTCAGTTTTGGGAATAACTTCTTTGATTCAACCTATTGCTGTAAAAGATGAAACCCTTATGAGTGTAAATATTTATTGGATGCTGGGTTTTGCTCTTGTTCTACTTCCATTAGCCTTTATTCCTAAAAAAATGATTCTAGGGCGTCCAAAAGGGTTTTTGATTTTTGCAGCTTATGGCATATTCATAGCATTAGTCTTTATAAAGTAATTCCTGTAGTAACAAAAGATATTCCTAATAATCTCCAAAAATCATGAGAAGTGACCTATAAATTTCAGTTATAATTTAAGCTTTGATTTATTAGAAAAAGTAAACAAAAAAACACCTTTAGAATTTTCTAAAGGTGTTTTTTAGCGTTTAACCAACATAGTAGTTAGTTAGGTTAAAAGTGTATTGTTATGCCAGTATAGCTGCAACATCTGCAGTTTTTACAGTTTTCACAATTCTTGCGGCAATTTTATAAGGATCTCCATTAGATGCAGGACGACGATCTTCTAACCAACCTTTCCATCCGTTTTCTACAGTAATAATTGGGATTCTTATAGATGCTCCTCTGTCAGATACACCGTAAGAAAACTCGTTTATAGACTGTGTTTCGTGCTCTCCAGTTAATCTCTGATCGTTAAATTCACCATAAACAGCAATGTGTTCTTTGGTAACAGGTCTAAATGCTTCACAAATAGTTTCATACACTTCCTTAGAACCACATGTTCTTAATACTTCGTTAGAGAAGTTGGCATGCATACCAGAACCATTCCAGTCACCTTTTACAGGTTTTGGGTGGTATTCAATATAGTAGCCATATTTTTCAGTAAGACGGTCTAATAAGTATCTAGCTATCCATATTTCATCTCCTGCTTTTTTAGCACCTTTAGAGAATAATTGAAACTCCCACTGTCCGCTTGCAACTTCTTGGTTAATACCTTCAAAATTAAGCCCGGCATCTATACATAAATCAGCATGTTCTTCTACGAAATCTCTTCCGTGAGTATTTCTTCCGCCTACAGAACAATAGTACATACCTTGAGGTCCTGGGTAACCACCAACAGGGAAACCTAAAGGTAATTGAGTGTTCCTATCCATGATAAAGTATTCTTGCTCAAAACCAAACCAAAAATCATTGTCATTATCATCGATTGTAGCTCTTGCATTAGATTCATGAGCAGTACCATCTGCATTTAGAACCTCTGTCATTACAAGGTATCCATTTCTTCTTGTTGGATCTGGATAGATGGCTACAGGCTTTAATAAACAATCTGAAGAACCGCCTTCTGCTTGTCTTGTGGAACTTCCATCAAAAGACCACACAGGGCAATCTTCAAGCTTTCCACTAAAATTTTCTTCAATTTTTGTTTTACTTCTTAGATTAGCAGTTGGTTTATAACCATCTAGCCAAATGTATTCTAATTTAGCTTTACTCATAATTAACACTTTATAAATTGAACTCTTAAGGCATCAAAATTAATCTATCTTTTTGGATAACCAAAAAAAACAGGGGTGTTATCATTAATTTTATCAGCATTTTTATTAACACCCTATATTTTTTAGGGGTATTTTTGAAAATTAGCAATTTTAAAACATAATATTTTTCATATTGACAAAGAAAACTTCTTTTTATATTTGCAAAAAAACTTACTCGATTATGTCAACACTCAGATTTCAAGCTTTAAAAGAGACGCTAAATCGTCGTTATGTTCCTGTTATAGAAACAGAACGACGCTCTGTACTGTTTGGTGAAAACGTTTTTAACCAGGCAACTATGATGCAATCTTTAACAAAGGATGCATATAGTAGTGTAATGGATGCAATAGAACATAGTTCTAAAATAGATAGAAAAATTGCAGACCAGATCGCTTCAGCAATGAAAGATTGGGCATTGTCAAAAGGTGTGACACATTATACACATTGGTTTCAACCATTAACCGGTGCCACAGCAGAAAAACATGACGCCTTTTTTGAAACCATTGGCAATGGTCTAGCTATAGAAAGATTTGGGGGAGGGCAGTTGGTTCAACAAGAACCTGATGCGTCTTCTTTTCCTCATGGTGGAATTCGTAATACATTTGAGGCTAGAGGATATACAGCCTGGGACCCTACTTCTCCTGCTTTTATATATGGTACAACTTTATGTATACCTACCGTATTTGTAGCATATACTGGTGAGGCTTTGGATTATAAAACTCCGTTATTAAGAGCGTTACACGTTGTTGATAGTGCGGCAACAGCTGTGGCAAAGTATTTTGATAAAAATGTAAAGAAGGTTAATGCCTCATTGGGATGGGAACAGGAATATTTTTTAATTGATCAGGCGCTTGTAGATTCCCGACCAGATATTGTAATGACGGGTAGAACATTGCTTGGTCATTCTTCGGCAAAAGGACAACAATTAGATGATCACTATTTCGGAAGTATCCCAACCCGTGCCTTAAATTTTATGATGGATTTAGAGGTAGAGTGTATGTTACTTGGGATTCCTGTTAAAACGCGTCATAATGAAGTTGCTCCTAATCAATTCGAATTGGCGCCCATATTCGAAGAGACTAATCTTGCAGTGGATCATAACTCTTTATTAATGGATGTTATGGATAAGGTTGCTGCCAGGCACAATTTAAAAGTTTTATTGCACGAAAAACCCTTTGCTGGAGTAAATGGGTCAGGTAAGCATAATAATTGGTCGCTAAGTACTGATACCGGGGTAAATTTATTGGGTCCAGGAAAAACCCCAATGAGCAATCTTCAGTTTTTGACATTCTTTATTAATACGATAAAAGCAATAGATGAAAATGAAGAACTCATGAGAGCAGGCATTGCATCTGCCAGTAATGATCATCGATTAGGAGCAAATGAAGCGCCACCGGCAATTATGTCCGTCTTTATCGGTGAACAATTAACGGCTGTACTTAAAGAATTAGAAGGGGTTACAGATGGTAAATTGTCTCCACAGGAAAAAACAGACCTTAAGCTTAATGTTGTTGGGAAAATACCTGAAATTCTGTTAGATAATACTGATCGCAATAGGACTTCTCCTTTTGCCTTTACAGGAAATAAATTTGAATTTAGAGCCGTAGGTTCAAAAGCAAATTGTGCTAACCCAATGACAATTCTTAATACAATTGTGGCTAAACAACTGGTTGATTTTAAGAAAGAAGTTGATGCTTTAATTGATAAAAAAGGATTGAAAAAAGATGAAGCTATTTTCAATATACTAAGAGAGTATATTAAACAATCCAAGAGTATTCTTTTTGAAGGTAACGGATATAGTGCAGAGTGGGAAAAGGAAGCTAAGAAAAGAGGATTGAGCAATAATAAGACGACTCCAGAAGCTCTTAAAGCGAAAGTATCTAAGAAAAATATTGCGCTTTTTGAAGAAATGGGAGTAATGAATAAAGTAGAAGCTGAAGCGAGATATGAAATTGAGATTGAAGAATATGTAATGCGTATTCAGATTGAAGGTCGTGTGTTGGGAGATATTGCGCGAAATCATGTGATCCCTACTGCGATACGATACCAAAATATGCTTATTAATAATGTTTCAGGGCTTAAGGAGCTTTATGAAAAGGATTTTATGAAATACGCAAAAGAGCAAATGGGAATTATTGAAGAAATTTCTGGGCATATTGGAAACATTAATACTAAAGTTAATGATATGACAGAGGAACGTAGGAAGGCGAATAAATTAGAAGATTTAGAGAAAAAAGCTTCCGATTACTGTAATAAGGTGAAGCCACTGTTTGACGAAATCCGATATAGTTGTGATAAATTAGAATTACTTGTTGATGATGAATTATGGCCTTTAACAAAGTATCGTGAGTTACTGTTTACCAGATGAGTAAGAATTAACTTACAGAGTGCATTTTGTAACTATTTTTAACAAAATAATAATAACTGTTAAACTGTTAATAAAACCGTAGGAAAATCTAATTTCTACGGTTTTTCCGTAATGTATTTTATCGAATTCTTAAGAAACTTGTAAAATAGCCTCAATATTTTCATAAATTTGTCAATATCAAAATGCGTTGCAGTTTGATTATACCCCTTAGATTTCCCCCAAATTTTATGCTTATCAGATAAAGATTAGAATTTTCTAATCTTTTGTGTTCTTATGCAGAATTTAAAAAAGTAAACTCATAAATCATTTTAATATATTACGTATGAAAACAGTAATTCTTAGTCTAGCAACTTTATTTATTACGACAGTGATGGTTGCGCAGTCGAACATTAGTGATGTAAGTCAAACAGGGGAAGACAACGTCGCTGACATTACTCAGGTAGGAACCGAAAACTCTTCTTTAACAGCACAAGAAGGATCAGCTAATACTGCTACCGCTATTCAAGGAAGCGAAGCATTTAGCTCAAGAAATGGTGTTGTAGAACAAACACAAACTGGAGTTAAAAATTCAGCTACAGCTCAACATGAAGAAGATGCAAATGGGATTTTTCAGGTACAGATTGGTGATGGAAACACTGCCAGTGCTACACAAAATTTAGCATTTTTTGGAGGAGGAAACTCTGCAGATCAACTTCAAGAGGGAAGAGGAAACTCTGCCGTAATATCTCAAGAAGGGATTTTAAACACTGCATTCCAAGCTCAGTTAGGAGATGGCAATATGGCATCTGCAACTCAAGAAGGAAACTTTAACTTTAGTGATAGTAACCAGGATGGGGCTTTTAACTCGGCTACTATTGCACAAGTAGGAGACGGTAACGCATCTCAGCAAATACAATTAGGAGAAGCAAATAGTGCTTCAGGAGAGCAATGGGGAACTGATAATTTCTTAAACCAAGACCAAGATGGTGGTGGTAACGTTGCAACATCTTTACAAGGTAGTAGTATTTTTGACTCTAGAGGAGGAGAAGTACAGCAAGTACAAATAGGAGATGAAAATACTGCTTTTGCTAATCATGAAGAAGATAACAACACAATACTTCAAGGGCAATTAGGAGATGCAAACAATGCTAGTGCAGATCAAAACCTTGGTTCTTTTGGTGGCGATAACTTTGCAATCCAAATCCAACTAGGTAATGGAAACACTGCAACTGCTTCACAAAATGGTAGCAATAACAGTTCTGATCAAGAACAAAGTGGAGATGAGAATGTCGCAAGTGTAACACAATCTGGTACCGATAACACTGCGATCCAAAGTCAAAGTGGTGTAGGTAACGTTGCTACGGCAGAACAAGGAGGTTTTTTCTTTACTTCTAGAGGAGGTACTGTAGATCAGTTTCAATCAGGTGATGAAAACCAAGCATTTGCTAGACATGAAGAAGATAATAATACTGTTACTCAAGTTCAGTTAGGAAACGCAAACAGCGCTTCTGCAACGCAGAATATATTGACATTTGGTGGTGAAAACTTAACTCAACAATTCCAGATTGGTAACGGAAACGTAGCTGAAGCTTCTCAAGAAGGTGAAGGTTTTGGAAATGGAGAAGGTAACATCATTAGTCATATCCAATTAGGAGACGAGAATATTGCACTTACAGATCAGCAAGGTGTTGGTAATATTAGTGATATCTTCCAGAGCGGAAATGGAAATATGGCGATGGATACTCAAATAGGAACAGATAACTTTACTTTTGTTACTCAAACTGGAGATTTGAACAGTAGTACTATTCTTCAAGCAGGAACAAATAATTCAGCAGTAGTTACTCAAACTGGAGTAGGAGCTGGAGGAGGATCTTTACAATAAGATTTGATTAAAATTTAATATATTTATAAGAGTTATGCTTATAGTTACTATGAGCATAACTCTTTTCTTGATTTTTTTAATACTGAAAAGATGAACAATAATATTCTTAAACTAGTATTTCCTTTTTTAATTCTTTCGGCTAGTATGTCCTTTGCGCAGGATACAGACAAGGAAGATCAGATTTTGGTTACAGATCAAGATAAATTTATAACATTATCTCAGGTGAATAGTGTTTCTCCACAAGTATCTAGGGATTTATCGTCTATTCCTGAAGGTACGAACTCGGTTTTTATTCAACAAATAGGAGCTGATAATGTAGTGCTTTCTAATATAGTCGCAAATTCTTCGGATATTAAGATATTCCAAAATGGAATCGAAAATAGAATTGAGATAGACGAGTCAGCAAACAAAATTGAAAAAATAATCACCCAGACCGGTAATAATAATACCGTTATTGATTTTTCTTTCAACCCGGATATTTCTACTTCTCTAGAGCTTATTCAAGAAGGAGATAATCACATTTTTGAACGTTTTGGTAATAATGAATTGTCTAAAAACTTAAAGTTCAAAATGACAGGTGAGGCTCGCACTATAATTGTTAGAAGTTTTTAAGATTCAATAATTTCAGATGCTATCTGAGCGTTGAAAAAACGAAAACTATACATGCATGAAACCTAAACTCATCATACTTCTTACCTTAATGTTTCAGGTTTCAATTGCCCAATTCACAAACGTAGATGTAGTTGCCAAGATTAAAACAGAAAAAATTGATGATGCTATTTCTATAATAAGTACCGCTACAAATACTACAGAGGTATACAAAAGCTTACATTATACATTTTCTGTTTTCAGAACAGATGCTCAAAATAATTTATCTAAAAGCGATCAAGAAGGTAGATTTACCTTAGAGGCGAATGAGAGGAAAGAGCTTTCTGTTGTTTCGTTAAATATCGATGACAAAGAAAAAGTAGTAGTGCTTTTGCTTGTTTATGAAGAGGATAAAATTATAGGAAAAGATCGTTTGGCTTTTAATGATCAGCCTAAACAAAAGCCTCAAAAAATAGAAGAAGAGTATTCTACAGATGATGGGATAGAACTAAAAGGTATTGTTATAGAAGAAACCAAAACCAAACCAGGTAGAGATTTTTATGAATTCTTTTATAATTCGTATACGCTTAATCAAATAAATGGGAGTAAGGTTGTAGGGGTATACGAAACATTAAGTTTTGGTAGAACAACCATATTACGAGTTAAAATTGAAGATAAAGTTATTCATCAATTTATAGGGAAACCAGATTTGGAATATTTAGAACAAATGTCGAAACTTGCAATTCGGAAAGTCTATAAATATTTTAAAGATCTCAAAAAACAGAAAAATGATATTTTTCAATATTAATATAATTACTAGGGGATCAAAAAACAATAAAATAAGGAAGACATGAAATCAATTGTAGCAACCATATTTTTTATTTTTTCGATGTGTAGCTTTTCTTTTGGACAGGATTTAGTCTACAGACCAAAAAACCCTGCATTTGGAGGTGACACATTTAATTATCAATGGCTTCTGAATTCTGCAGAGTCTCAAAATAAATTTACAGATGATGAAGATCCGGGTAGAGACGAAAGATCGGATTTAGAAAGATTTACTGAAAGTTTAAATAATCAATTGTTAAGTCAAATATCAAGATCATTATTTAATGAGCAATTTGGGCAAGATGGCCTTACAGAGGGTACCTTCAGTTTTGGAACACTATTTATAGAAATCTTTCCTTCAGGAGAGGGTTTGGTAATCAACATTTTGGATACAAGCACCGGAGATCAATCCCAAGTAATAATTCCTAATTAATTTTTAATGTACTATAAGTTTTATAAAGTAATCGCAATTATCTCTTGCGCACTTTTATTATCCGGATGTGGAGCATACTTTAATCAACCCATCGTGATAGAGAATGCTAGAATTGGTGAGGATACAGAGGCCACAAAAGCATTAAGAAATTTCCCTGCGCCGGTAGAACCAGTGGTTGTGGGGGTTTATAAATTTAGAGATCAAACCGGGCAATATAAGCCAACAGAAAGCGGAAGTACTTTTAGTACCGCAGTTACTCAAGGGGCAACAACAATTTTAATTAAGGCTTTAGAAGATTCTAAATGGTTTGTACCGATAGAGAGAGAAAATTTAAGTAACCTTCTTAATGAACGTAATATAATTCGTTCGACAAGAAAGGAATATAGAAAAACTAAAAACCCCAACGAACCTCAATTACCACCACTATTATATGCAGGAATCATTCTAGAAGGAGGAATTGTTTCCTATGACTCTAATATAATCACAGGAGGTTTGGGAGCTAGATATTTTGGTGTTGGAGCCTCTACACAATATAGACAAGATAGAATTACAATATATTTAAGAGCAGTTTCTACATCAAGCGGTAAGATTTTAAAGACAGTATACGTATCGAAAACTATTCTGTCACAAGCACTGGATGCAAATTTCTTTAGGTACGTAAGATTTAGAAGATTGCTGGAAGCAGAAACAGGATTTACAAAAAATGAACCTGGACAAATGGCTGTATCCGAGGCAATAGAGAAAGCTGTAGAATCTTTAATTGTTGAAGGAATAGAGGACAGGTTATGGGCTGTTAAAGCAGATTCTCAGACTGTAAATGATTTAGTTGCGAGTTATAAGGCAGAAAAGGAAGAAGCACAAAATACAGCCTTATATGAACGGTATTTTAAAGAAAGAAGAGGTAAAAAGTCTCTATTTGCAAAAGGAGGTACTGCTTTAATTGGAGGGGATTATAATAACGCAGAGTTAAGTTACTCAGCAAGAATAGGAGCTAGATATTACTTCAATCCTTATGTTAATGCCAATGCGAGCATTAATAAATTTGAACTTAACAATCAAAATGCCTTTTCTGAAGGATTTAATGCTATTGATTTAAATGCCGAATTAACTTTATTGCCTTTTGAAAAATTGACACCATTCTTTTTTGGAGGATTTGGAACAGTAAATACCGATAGCTTCGATAGAACATTTTTTAAATTTCAATATGGAGGAGGAATTGAGTATTTGATTTCAGACGATGTCGGAGTCTCATTAAATGGAACTCATAATGTTGTTTTGGGGGATAAATTGGATAATATCGTTCAAGGAAAACGCGATGATCAATACTTTAATTTTTCAATAGGACTTAATTGGTATTTTGATAACCCAATAAAGATGAGCAAAAAGGCTAGACAGAAAGAACAAGAGAAGAATTTAAAGTTGCAAAAGCTTAGAAAAAGGAACAGAGAAGTTAGAAAAGAAAGTTTAACCCCTAGAGGGGAAAATTAGTGAGATAGTTCAAAAATTGAACTTAATCGAATTAATCCCGTACTCGATGCGGGAACTAAAATCAAAATAAAGTGAAAGAATTTATCATTAAAACAATAATGGTTTTGGTTATTTTGACTACATTTTCATGTAGTGAAGATACAATTGATTTAGAAGGTTTAGGGTCTGTAAAAGGAAGGGTGGTAAAAGTAGGTACCAACGAACCGTTAGAAAATGTAAAAATATCTACGAATCCAGGATCTAGTACAGTTTTTACTAATGCTGAAGGTTTTTATCTTCTAGAAAATGTGCCTTCGGGCGATTATTCTCTTTCAGCCCAACGAGAAGGATTATTGGCAGTTTTTGAGGGAATTAGCGTAATCTCAGATAGAGAATTAGAGGTGGTTTTCGAGATGGATGTAGAAACAGCAGGAAACCGGCCTCCTGATGCCGCCGTACTCCTTACTCCAGCAGATAATGCAACAAATCTTCCTATAGAATTAGGATTAGTTTGGAGTTCTAACGACCCAGATAATGATGAACTTAAATATACCATTACCTTAAGAAACGATGAAAATACGAATGTAGAGGTTTTTGAAAACATCACAG
This sequence comes from uncultured Aquimarina sp., assembly GCA_947496355.1. GTDB lineage: Bacteria > Bacteroidota > Bacteroidia > Flavobacteriales > Flavobacteriaceae > Aquimarina. Next base: position 189,428 of record CANMCO010000010.1, on the reverse strand, counting down.
ATACAACATTTGCGTTATCAGGACTGGATTATGGTGTGAAATATTTCTGGCAGGTAGCGTCTAGCGATGATATAAACGATCCTGTTAATAGTTCAACTTTTGCTTTCGAAACAGGGATTCCTCCAAATAATCGAATTGTATTTACACGATTAGTACAAGGTAATAGCGTTATTTATTCGTCTGACGAAAGCGGAGCAACAGAGATTGCTCTCACTTCTGAGTCAAAAAATAGTTTTAGGCCAAGAAGAAATGTAGCTACAGGAAAAATAGCATTTTTACAATCTGTTGGTTCACAAACTCATCTGTTTACCATGAATGAAGATGGTTCTCAAGTAAGACAAGTTACTTCGCAAGTGGGAGTTTCTGGGTTTAACTTAGAAGAAATAGATTTTTCATGGGATGCAAATGGATCCAAATTATTATTTCCTAATCAGGATAAGCTATACTCAATTAATGCAACAGGAAGCGGCCTTAGCCTAGTTTATCAAACTACTAATGGTAACCTGATTACAGAAGTAGATAAAAACGAAAACACAGGAATAATTGCTGTAAAAACCAATGATCTTGACGGGTATTCTGTAGAGATTCTTACCATAAATCAGTCTGGAGTAGTTCAGGAAACTGTATTAACCGGTTTGGCGGGTGCAGCGGGTGGAATTAATTTGTCTGTTGATGGGACGCAATTATTATATACCCGTGATATTTCGGGATCAGAAAACACAAATTATCGCAGGTTAGATTCTCATATGTTTATTCATAATTTCAATGGTAGTGCTACAGTAGATTTATCTGTAGAGAAACTATCAGGAACAAATGATTTTGATGCGCGATTTTCTCCAAATGAAGCTAGTATAATCTATGTGAATACCTCTAACGATGGTATTTCTGCAAAAAATATACAGGTACTTACTATTTCTGATGTAGATGCAAGAACTGATGTATTACAAAATGCGGCTATGCCAGATTGGGAATAATAAGATCTAAAAAACTTAAAAGTTAGTAAATTCCAAATCCTAAATTTATTCGTTAGGGTTTGGAATTTTATATTTTCAGCTTAGTCTTTGAAGTAAATTGAGCTATCTTTGCGCTTTAATTTTTCATTACGATGAGTCAAGAAGTAAGCAAGCGCTACGCGCAACGTGGAGTTTCAGCATCTAAAGAAGATGTACATAGCGCTATAAAAAATATAGATAAAGGACTTTTTCCTAAAGCATTCTGTAAAATTGTTCCAGATTATCTAACCAATGATTCAGACTATTGTTTGATCATGCATGCAGATGGAGCAGGTACAAAATCTTCTCTTGCTTATATGTATTGGAAAGAAACAGGAGATATTTCTGTATGGAAAGGTATAGCCCAAGATGCATTAATCATGAACATAGATGATTTATTATGTGTTGGTGCGACAGATAATATTATGTTGTCTTCGACTATCGGGAGGAATAAAAATCTAATCCCGGGAGAAGTAATTTCGGCTATTATAAATGGTACAGAAGAATTACTTGAAGAACTTAAAAGTTTCGGAGTGCAAATTCATTCTACAGGAGGCGAAACTGCCGATGTTGGCGACCTGGTAAGAACCATAATAGTAGATTCTACGGTTACCGCTCGTATGAAACGCAAAGATGTAATTGATAATGCAAATATAAAAGCTGGGGATGTTATTGTTGGATTGGCATCTTTTGGTCAAGCTAGTTACGAAAAAGAGTATAATGGCGGTATGGGGAGTAACGGATTAACTTCTGCTCGTCATGATGTATTTAGTAAGATTCTTGCAAACAAATATCCTGAAAGCTTTGATCCTTCAGTTCCTTCTGATTTGGTATATTCTGGTCAAACAAAACTTACAGATGCTGTGAAAGATGCACCTATTGATGCAGGTAAATTAGTGCTATCACCAACCAGAACCTATGCGCCTATTATTAAGAAAATACTTTCAAAATTTGATAGCGAAACCATTCATGGGATGGTCCACTGTAGTGGTGGTGCGCAAACAAAGATTCTTCATTTTATAGACAACCTTCATGTCATAAAAGACAATTTATTTGATGTTCCTCCTTTGTTTAAACTAATTCAGGAGAATTCTGGTACAGATTGGAAAGAAATGTATCAGGTATTTAATATGGGGCATCGTATGGAGTTATATGTTTCTCCTGAAACTGCAGAAGAAATTATTTCAATTTCCAAAAGCTTTAATGTAAATGCTCAAATCGTAGGTAGAGTAGAGGCTTCTGATGCAAAAAAACTAACCATCAAAAGTGAGTTTGGGGAGTATATCTATTAATTATTTAATCACGTTAGTATATTTTTCTCTTAGAAAATCTAATTTGGGATTGATATACCTTTTACAAAAAGGCTTTTCAGGATTATTTAAATAATAGTCGAGAAGTTCAATTCTTGAGGGTTTAAATTCATTAAACCTCAAAACTTGGGTAATTAAATTATTAGTAAAAACTGGTTGCAGTTTGTTAAGAATTATTTCAAGTCTTTCCTTTTCATATGTTTCGAAATAATAGATGGCGCTTCTATATTTTTTTCTAAAACTATGATTAGATGTGCTTTTGTGTGTATGTAAATGAATCTCAATAAGGTCACTAAGAGAAATCTTTTTTGGATCAAAATGTACAAGTACAGCTTCAGAAAAATAGGTATTTTCATTGTAACTTTTGATATATCCTTGCTCTACTTTATATACACCTTTCAAAGATTGAAAAACTGCTTCTGTACACCAGTGGCAACCACCTCCTAATCCTATTTTTTGAAAATTACTCATCATATATATTCTTATGAAGATAGCTGAATTTCAGAAAAGAACCGAACTGCACTCTTCAACTAAGGCGAAATATTTATTAATTTTTGTCGTTAAACAGCTATACAAACTAACAATATGAGAACCCCAGCATCATATATTTCCGTTTTATTTACGATTTCCATTTTATTGATTTCCTGTTCTTCAGATGATTCTGAGGGAACTCCTAATAATCCGGATATTACGGGAAATGACTTATCCGAAGCAGAAAATATCCAAATATTTCCTGCAGATCATCCATTAAATATAGATATTTCTAATAGTCCTGTCGATGCTAATTCAGAGTTAATTTTAAGCAATATAGGGCTAAGCGAGAGTTTATTTGCTGATTTTGGAAGCGGTTTGTACCAAGGTGCTCCAATAGGTATCCCATATGTTGTTGTTAAGGGCAATCAACCTGAAGTGCCAATAACATTTCGAGCAAATAATTATGATGGTAACTATGGGGACGAGAGTGATGCTGGACCATTTCCAATTCCGCTAAATGCTCCTATAGAAGGAAATGGTGCAGGAGATAGTCATGTGATTGCAGTAGATGTACAGAATGGAATGTTATATGAGTTGTACAATACAGATCAAGCAGGAGATGGTTTTGAGGTTTCTTCTGCGGCAGTTTTTAATTTAAATACTGTTGCCTTTAGAACAGACGGTTGGACATCTGCAGATGCTGCCGGCCTACCTATATTCCCATTATTGATACGTTATCCAGAGATTGAAAAAGGAGAAATAGATCATGCAATTCGATTTACTATTACCCGCTCAAAAATATATGAAGGATACGTACATCCTGCACGCCATTTGGTTTCAGGTAATGTGAGTGATGAATTATTGCCGTTTGGAGGAAGATTAAGACTTAAAGCAGATTATGATATTAGCGGTTTTTCAGCAACCAATCAAGTTATTCTTAGAGCAATGAAAAAATATGGTTTAATGCTTGCTGATGTAGGTTCTGATATGTTCATCACTGGGGCGCCCAATGATAATTGGGATAATGATGATCTCAGAAACCTACGGCAAGTATCATTAGATAATTTTGAAGTTATCGAGCTTGGACAAATAACCACAGCTAATTAATAAAAGATTATATAAGGCCTAACCTACTATTTCTTAAGGCAAGCGCTTCCGTTGATTTTTGAAACATCATCCTGAACATCTTTGTACTCATCTATAAGCTCTATTAAGTTTACTTCATTAAGTTTAAGTTTTTTCACAAGGAAATATGGTTTAGATTACCAAGAAGAAGTATGAGCTTTAGACAAAAAAGCTTACTTTTGTGAATTCTACAGATAGGAAGAATACACTATGATTGATAAATTAAATATAGTAAAGCAACGATTTGATGAGATAAGTGATTTGATCATTCAACCTGATGTTATTGCAGATCAAAAAAGATATATAAAGCTTAATAAAGAGTATAAGGATTTCAAAGCCATTATGGATAAAAGAGAAATTTATATTGAGCTTACAGGTAATATTAAAGAGGCTGAAGAAATAATTGCAGATGGTAGCGATGCCGAAATGGTAGAAATGGCCAAAATGCAATTAGAAGAAGCTAAAGAAGAACTGCCAGGACTTGAAGAAGAAATAAGATTTATGTTGGTTCCTAAAGATCCAGAGGATGCTAAGAATTGCGTGGTTGAAATTCGTGCAGGTACGGGAGGCGATGAAGCTAGTATTTTTGCCGGGGATTTATTTAGAATGTATACCAAATACTGCGAGGGTAGAGGATGGAGTACAAGTGTTGTAGATCTTAATGAAGGTACCAGTGGTGGCTATAAAGAAATCATTTTTGAAGTCAATGGTGAAGATGTTTATGGTACATTGAAGTTTGAGGCAGGAGTGCACCGTGTACAACGTGTACCACAAACTGAAACTCAGGGACGTGTACATACAAGTGCTGCCACGGTAATGGTATTGCCAGAGGCTGAAGAGTTTGATATAGAATTGGATATGCAAGAGGTTCGTATTGAACGTACTACCTCTACAGGTCCAGGGGGGCAATCAGTGAATACAACATATTCTGCGATCAAATTACATCACGAACCAACAGGAATGATAGTAAGTTGTCAGGATCAGAAATCATCACATAAAAATCTGGAAAAAGCATTGAAGGTATTGCGATCTAGGCTTTACGAAATGGAATTGGCCAAAAAACAAGCAGCCGATTCTGAAAAACGTAAAAGTATGGTTTCATCTGGAGATCGTTCTGCAAAAATTAGAACGTATAACTACCCTCAAGGACGTGTAACCGATCATCGTATAGGGTTAACATTGTATGATTTGGGTAATATTATTGATGGAGATATTCAAAAAATTATAGATGAACTTCAACTTGTTGCAAATACAGAAAAATTAAAAGAATCTAACGAGGTGTTTTAGATAAGAGTACGATATTTTAAAGACCTCATAGATATGTAAAATATCTATGAGGTTTTTTTCATTTATATTATATTAAATCTGGTTTTTAGTATTCCGGATTTTTGGCTTTAATTTCGTCTCTTACCATTTTTCCTGAAACGGTTAACAGATCTTCTGTCCATCCACCAGAACCACTTGCCCCAGGTTTAAGTGCGGCAGATAATTCTTCTTTATCCGCAATAGACCAATTACACCATGATATCTTATTTTGTTCTAGGAAGTTCCACCATGTTTGCGCTTCACTAACGTCAATAGAACCGTCACCACTGGCTTCTGAAACCCCGTATTCTGTTACAAAAACAGGGATAGCATTATCAAGAGCATTTTGTACTTTATCTCTAAGCGATTCCTTATGTGTTGCAGCATAATAATGAAAAGTATAAGCTACGTTATTATCACTTATCTTATTTCCTATGACTTCATCAACATCCTGAGACCAATTACGAGTTCCGCAAATTATTAGATTATCTGGATCATGCTTTCTTATTTCAGAAATTACTTGCTCATGATAAGGTTTTAGTACTTCTACCCATGAAACGTTTAATGGTTTGTTATAAATCTCATAAATAATATTGGGTTGATTGCCATACTTTTGAGCAATTTCAGAAAAGAATGTTTTGGCTTCATTTAGATAATCTTCGGCATGATGACTATGCCAGTCTACAATAACATAAATACCTTCAGCTATAGCAGCATCGATAACGGTAAAAACTTTTTGCTTTTCTACTTCTTTATTAGAAAGATATCCATCATTATCTTCTACACCCATTGCAGCTCTAACAATATTGCATTTCCAATCTTCTTTTAACCAGCCTACTGTTTCTTTTGTGTAATACTGTCCCATCCACTGACTCCAGAATAATGACATTCCCCTCAGTTGAACAACCTTATTGTTTTTGTCTACGATTTTGTTTCCAGAAGTTTGTAGTAACCCATGAGTATCCACAGCAGATATTGGTTCATTATCAGGCTCACCACCATTACCATCTCCATCAGGTTGATTAGTCTCCTCTGGCATTTCAGATTCAGATTCGCAAGAAGTTAAGGTGCCTAGAATAAATAATATAGCAAAAATACAGGGGATTATTCTCATCATCATTTTACATAATAGTTGATATTATGGGTAACGATAACAGTTTTGTTTTAGTATTAGATCATAGACATTACGGATGATCTAAACCTATATCAATAAATAATAAGGTAATTTTATTTTATCTCCGCTTTTTTGCCTGATCTAATAATGAAGTATATCCCGACAATTATAAAAGGAATACTTAACCACTGGCCAGTAGTCATTATAGATTCTGGAGAATCTCCAAAACCTTCCTGGCTTTTCTTTACATATTCTACGATAAAACGAACAACCCATATTAAGATCATATATGTACCAAATAAAAACCCTGGTTTATTTCGCTTATCTGTTTTCCAATACAAAAACAGTAAAATAAAAGATACAAATATATACCCAAATGCTTCGTATAACTGAGCTGGATGGCAGTACGGAACGCTTTCTAGAAGGCTAGAAAACTGAGGATTTTCTACTACTGCTGCATACGCATCGTTTATATTTTTTATTCCGGTTTCTTTGACTACTTGTTGTTTGGATAGTCCTTCTCGAACAAATTTAACCCCAAAAGAAGAATCTGTAGGTTCTCCTATAATTTCAGAATTAAAAAAATTACCCAATCTCACAAATATTCCTCCAAAAGCTGCCGGTATAGTTACTCTATCCAAAATCCATAAAGGATGTTTATGCAATACTTTTTTCGAATAATAATACATAGCAATAATGAAAGCAATCGCCGCACCATGACTTGCTAATCCTTGAAAACCTGTAAACTCGAACTTAGGATCAAACCGGAAAGGTAAAAGAATTTCTAAAAGATTATTTTTATAATGATCCCAATCGTAGAAAATAACATGACCTAACCTTGCCCCAATCAAAGTACCTAGCACTGCATAAATAAATACAGAATCAAGCTTTTCCATCGAGATATTTTCTCGTATGTATATTTTTTTCATTAAGTACCATCCTAATGAGAAGGCAATAACAAACATTAAACTATAAAAACGGATAACAAAAAAGCCAAGATCTATTCCTTCAACTGGATTCCAGATAATTTTTGATAATATCATGTATGAGTTTTATTTTTCGAAAGTAAATATAGGTATTTAAATAAGAATTTAATGAGCTGTTTTTTTTGATAAAACATTCTATTGTTTAGTCATTTTTTAATTTGTCTTTTACATCAGGCACTGGATCATAACCACTACCTCCCCAAGGATGACAACTAAAGATACGCTTTGCAGAAAGCGCCCCTCCTTTAAATAATCCATGCTTTTGCAAAGCTTCAAGCGTATAATGTGAACAGGTAGGTTGATACCGACACGTAGCTGGAGTTAATGGTGAAATTAGGTTTTGATATAATTTTACCAATATGATAAATGGAAATATCAAAACCTTCTTTATGTATATTCTAAGGCTCAAAACAATTTAGTTCAAAGAAAAGGTTGTTCCTTCACGACTATCTTTGAGTTGAATCCCCATAGCTAACAATTCATCTCTAATCTTATCACTTGTTGCAAAGTCTTTATTTGCTCGTGCTTCTGCTCTTAGATTAATCAATAATTCTACGGTCCCGGAAAGCTTATCACTTACATCAGAGGAGACTTCATTCATATTTACCAATCCTAAAACATCATATATAAAACCATGCATGGTTTCACGAAGTAATTCCAAATCATCTTTAGAGATATCTGCTTTTTGTTCTTTAGCAGTGTTTATAAATTTCACGGCATCAAATAATTTTGCAATTAGGATAGGAGTGTTAAAGTCATCATTCATAGCGTTATAGCAATCTTTTCTCCATGCCTTTACATCAAATGCATCAGTTTTTTGACTTGTTTGCAATTTATCAATAGTCTGTATTGCATCCATTAATTTATGAAACCCTTTTTCTGAGGCTTCCAAAGCATCTTTCGAAAAATCCAAAATACTTCTATAATGGGCTTGCATCATAAAAAAACGAACAATAGTTGGGTCAAAGGGTTTGCCGAGAAAGTCATTATTTCCCGAGAATAATTCTCCCGGAGATATTGTGTTTCCTGTGGACTTAGACATTTTTTTACTATTAAGAGTGAGCATATTGGCATGCATCCAATAATTTACAGGTGTCTGCCCACAAGCGGCCTCTCCTTGTGCAATTTCGCACTCGTGATGAGGGAATTTTAAATCCATTCCACCTCCGTGAATATCGAAACGCTCTCCCAAATATTTTGTACTCATTACAGTACACTCAAGATGCCAACCTGGGAAACCATCACTCCAAGGTGATGGCCAACGCATAATGTGTTGGGGTTCTGCTTTTTTCCAAAGTGCAAAATCTTGAGGGTTTTTCTTATCGCTTTGTGCAGATAATTCCCTTGTATTTGCGATCATATCTTCAAGGTTACGTCCACTTAGTTTTCCATAATGATTAGTTTCATTAAACTTTTGAACATCAAAGTAAACAGAACCATTAGATTCATAGGCAAATCCATTATCAATAATGGTTTTTATGATTTCAATCTGCTCTACAATATGACCCGTTGCAGTAGGTTCTATGCTTGGCGCAATTGCATTAAATTTTGACATCACATGATGGAAATCTAATGTGTATCGTTGTACAATTTCCATAGGCTCCAACTGTTCTAGCCTAGCTTTTTTTGCAACTTTATCTTCACCTTCTTCAGCATCATTCTCTAAATGGCCGGCATCTGTAATATTCCTTACATACCTAACTTTATATCCTAGATGCTTTAGGTACCTAAATACCATGTCAAAAGAAATAAAAGTTCGACAGTTTCCTAGGTGGACATTACTATATACGGTTGGACCACATACATACATACCTATATTACCTTCTGTAATGGGGGTAAATGTTTCTTTTTGCCCAGAAATCGAATTATAAACTTTTAATTCTTGAGTTTTGTACAAAGGAGTTACTGCCATAATTTAAATTAATGCTGAAATTTGTATTGAAAATAGGATTAAAATGTAGTGTCTAGTTTAATATAGTCCAGAAATTCTCGTCTTACCGATTCCTCTTTGAATTTACCTCCAAATTCACTGGTAACAGTACTGCTTTCGATATCTCTGATCCCTCTTGAGTTTACACATAAATGTTTTGCATCTATAACGCAAGCCACATCTTTGGTTCCAAGAACAGTTTGTAGATCTTGTACGATCTGCATTGTCATGCGTTCTTGTACCTGAGGTCGTTTGGCATAATAATCGACAATTCTATTCATTTTGGACAACCCTACAACAGTTCCGTTAGAAATGTATGCTACATGAGCTCTACCCACAATAGGTAATAAATGATGTTCACATGTAGAATATACTGTAATGTTTTTCTCAACCAACATTTCTCCATACTTGTAGTGGTTCTCAAAAGTAGAAGCATCTGGTTTTCTTTGCGGATGAAGACCAGAAAAAATCTCGTTCACAAACATTTTTGCAACTCGTTGCGGAGTACCTTTAAGACTATCGTCTGTAAGATCTAACCCCAAGGTTTCCATTATATGTTTTACATCTTCTTTAATCAAAGCAATTTTCTCTTTATCACTAAGTTTAAAGGCATCTTCTCTAAGAGGAGTGGTAGCGCTAGTAGCTACATGATTATCACCTAGCGCTTCAATAGCTTCAAGGGCCTTGTCAATTTTCACACTTAAAAATTTTATTATTTAGTACATAAAAAGGGAATAATTTAATATTACTCCCGTAATATGGGTTGCAAAGATACGATTTTGTTGTTTTACTTGGCAAAAGCTATGTTAAACAATTAGATTAGCTGGTTTTCTTGTAGAAGTTCTGTATATTTAAAATCCAAATTTAGACCTACACACGAAAAATGTAGTTTTTAACGTTATATGAAAATGGCCAAAGTTATACCTCAGATCTCATTATTTTTATTTATTACTTTTCTTAGTAATTCTGCTATGTATGGACAAATTGACCAGCTTTGCAGAACCGCAAACCCGTTTTGTTCTGATGCTGCTCAGGAGTTAACATTTCCAAATACAACTGGCGATGATTTTCTAGGGCTGGGGCAGATAGGTTGTCTTAATACTTCCCAAAATGCATCTTGGTATTTCATTCGCATTGAGGAATCGGGGAGATTAGAGTTTGATATTCAACAATGGATGGATATTGATGGTGATAGTAGATTAGATCGAGGTGAGCAGCAATTGGATGTTGACTTTATTGCCTGGGGGCCATTTACTACCTCTTTTATAAATTGTGATGATCTGGCAACTGGTTGCGATCTTAATGGGGATACAGACACACGTCCTGAAGAATGTGTTAACAATGCAGATGATCCAGACTTTTATATTCAAGATCGAGATAACACCAATATTGTTGATTGTAGTTATGCTTTTACTCCGGTAGAAGGCGAGGAAACAAGATTCATAGAGACTTTGACAATAACTGATGGGCAATCAGGAGAATATTACATTATTCTTGTTACAAATGATTCTGATGAATCTGGAGTCATCCAATTACAACAAACTAATTTAGACGAAGAAAATGCAGGAACCACAGATTGTAGTGTTTTAGAACCGGGTGTTGGACCGGATATTGCTACATGTGGTGAATTTCCTGTTACAATAGAAGGAAGGTTTCCTAGAGTAGTTGGTCCGCCAGAAATACCTGCAGCGATTAGATTTCAATGGGAACGAGCAGAACTTGGAACCACTAATTTTAGCCCTCTAGGTGCTGTAACTGATACACCTGTTTTAGAAGTTTTTTCGTCAGGAGTTTATCAGTTAATTGGTTATTCTGATACTATGGCAACTATAGAAGTTGGAAGAGATGATTTGCAGGTTTTGGATGTTTCTGCAATTGAAATTACGGTAGACTCAAACGTAGCCGAAGAATCTTTTGCAGGGAGCTATACCGTAACCGCACAAATTTCTGCTTCATTCAACAATGTTCCAGATGTTCAGGTATTAGGATTTAATGATTTTGAGTACAGGTTGGATAGAGATTTAGGAAATGGTTTTATAGAATATAGGGCTTTTCAATCATCCCCGGTTTTTTCTGATGTGCATCCTGGTGATTATCGTATTACGGCTAGATATAGAGACTGCCCTGCTAGTGAAAGAGAATCGTCCATTTTTATGATTCTCGGATATCCTAAGTACTTTACTCCAAATGGAGATTCTTTTCATGATACCTGGAACATAATAAATCCTGAGCTATCGTCCCAGATACCTTTGATTTATATTTTTGATCGATATGGTAAATTATTGAAACAATTACGACCTGATGGTGCAGGTTGGGATGGTACCTATAATGGTAAAAATATGCCATCATCAGAATATTGGTTCAGGGTAGAATTTAATGAACCTACAGATCCTAATATGAGAAGAAGAGTGTTTGCAGGTAGCTTTTCTCTAATACGATAAATAGCATTTAATGACTAGTCCTAAATAATCTGTATCGGTTATTTAGGACTAGTCAGAATAAAGTATTTTTAAAAATTCATTCCAAGTGTAAAGGTCAGATTCTCTCTATATGAATCTACCAATGCAAAGTTACTAAAACCAGAACCTGGATAAAATTGTTCTGTACGCTGCTGTTCTGTATAGTCATATGCAACATCAAATTTGAATTGCTCAAAAGTATAGCCAGCACCAATAGAAAATCCTGTTTTGTCGCCAAGAATTGCATCGTTTTTATAAGGGCTTTCTTCAAAACGAAATCCGCCTCTATAGCTCCAATTACCATCCCTCCACTCGCTACCAATTCTTATTGTTGCAGAACCTTGTAGGTTATTGTCTATGCCTGTATTTAGAGAAGAGAAATTAATATTCTCATCAGAACTAATGTGTATAGAAGAATAGTCTTTATATGAATAATCTAAACTAATTAAGCCCTGCTGACCAAACAGTATTGCTATACTTCCCGTATAACTTTCTGGTGTACGAAGCTTATATTCTGGGAAAATGTTAATCACATTGGGGTCTACAAACCTGGTAACACCAAGGTTATCGTCAGTGATTAAGCGTTGGGTAGTCTCTTCCTGTATATAATATACCGTAGGGGATTCGTACGAAGCTCCCAAACGAAGTATTTTTGCTACTTTGATAATTCCGCCTATTTGTGCAGAAAACCCGGCGCCACTTGTAGAAAGTTCATTGGTAAATAGTACACTATTAATAGTGCTTCCCGTATTACTGTTTTCTTCAAAAAATTCAGTAACTCGATCGTAACTAATAAAATGAGAATTAAGATTGAATCCAATATAAAAATTTTGATTTATCTGAGCACCTCCATTTAGTGTGAACTTACCATTTAAACCTGTACTTTCATAATAATACTCCTGATCAAACGAACCGGGTTCTATATTAGAAAAATATGATGTATTGTTTGGGTTATCTGGATCTTCAGCCTCAATAATATCAGATTCATGCCCTAAAAATGCCTGTTGTGCACTATATCCTTCGGTTTCTCCTAAAAAAGCATATAGTTCATCCACTGACTCATTCGCTCTAGGGGTTATTAAGTCTAAAGGAATTCCTTGAGCTTCAGTTCGAAAAAAGCTACTTATAGAATTGTTGCTTCTTCCAAGGACAAATAATTCGTCGGCGTTATCTGCAGTCTGATCATATGCTAAACCTAGTGAGAATTTATTAACCCCTGAAGATTCAATATTATAATTGTCATATATAAAAACTGTTCCTAATTGATTGAAATTTAGATTTGTTGAATTGGTGTTTGCAAATCCATTAAAATAATTCGCATCATTATCTATTGTGCTTGATGAAAGCGTTAATGAACCATATGTGTTCAAAAAAACAGCAGATCCTGCTGGATTAATTTGTATTGCAGATAAGTCTCCGCCAAGGGCTCCAAAAGCACCACTCATACTTCTAAAACGAGCGGTTCCCATTATGTCTTGTTGTGAATATCGTAATACGTCTGTAATATCTTGAGCATTCAAAAAAGACATTGAAAATATACCGATGACTAAAAGTAACTTTTTCATGTGTTCATTTTATTATTTAATAACCACATGGGATTCCAGGCCATCAGAGTAGTCATTATAGATAATGACTACTCTGATGGGTAGGTCCCACTAGTTTTTATTTTTTGAATTATAGAATATCTTAAAAATAATAAGACATTCGGGAAAGTTACCTGATAAATATCAGGTGTATATATTTTATTTATCAACCTCTTCCTCGGCTTCTGCTACCGCTACTTCTACTACCACTGCTTCTTGATGAAGATCTGCTTCCTCCACGAGAATAACCACTACTACGAGATGAGCCTCCTCTTGAGTAACTGGAGCTTCTACTTCGTGATGTAGAAGGAGAATATGTTCTATTTCTACTGGAAGAATTACTTCTTGATCTAGCCGTAGGACCAGAATACCTAGTAGCGCCGCTTCTGTTTACAGATGACCTTGAACGGGAGCCATAATTTCCATTAGAAGAGCGATTAGAGTAGCTAGAATTTCTACTTCTACTTGCATCAGAAGATACTCTTCTGCGATTAGTATACCCTTGTCGACTTCTATTATAGCTTGATGAATTTCTAGATCTTCCATTGTATCTTGAATTATATGATCGATAACGACTTCTTGAATTATATGCGTATCCATTTCTATACCCTCTGTTGTAAGCGAATCGGTGGCCTCTCAGGTAATGACCGCGATATCCCCATCCCCATGGTGCTCCCCATCCAAATCCAGCATTCCAACCCCAGCCCGGGCCATACCATCCGTTCCAGCCCCATCCTGCATTCCAGCCCCAACCTGGGCCATACCATCCATTCCAGCCCCATCCTGCATTCCAGCCTAATCCCCATCCTGCATTCCAACCTAATCCCCAACCGGGACCCCAATTGTTCCATCCGTTATTATAAAGGTTTACATTAACTTGCGTAGGGTTACTTCCCCATGATGGTTGTCCAACTTCATAATCTAAAGCTACACCTGTAGTGTCTGCAGCATCATAATCTTCACTGGCGTAAGAATCAACATCGGTAAAAATTTCATTTTGTTCAATGGCACTATCTATTTGTGCCGATTTCTCAGAAAAATAGCTGGAATAATAGCTAGATTTTTTTTCTGGATTATTTGGTCTGGTTTCAGTATTTCTTTGGCTTCCTGCTTCACCATAGATACCATCGTTATAAGGTACATATTCATATGAACTACAAGACGTCAACATAAATACGCTTGCCAAAAGTAAAACTCCAATGGCACCATTTGTTTTAAAATAATTTTTAGGACGCATATCTTCTTATTTTATTGTTGAACATTACAAATTTAGTTAGTTTTGCGCTAATTAAATTATATTTAACAAACCCACAACATTTGTGCCAAATAGCAGTTTATGAGCAAAAATTTAACAAAGCGTAGTGAAGATTATTCAAAATGGTATAATGAGCTAGTCGTAAAGGCTAATTTAGCTGAAAATTCAGCTGTAAGGGGGTGTATGGTAATCAAACCTTACGGGTATGCTATTTGGGAAAAAATGCAGGCAGAATTAGATAAAAAATTTAAGGAGACTGGTCATGAAAATGCCTATTTCCCATTATTTGTCCCTAAAAGCCTTTTCGAAGCAGAGGAGAAAAACGCTGAAGGTTTTGCAAAAGAATGTGCGGTAGTTACTCACTATAGGTTAAAAACAGATCCAGATAATTCATCAAAATTAATCGTAGATCCTAATGCCAAGCTAGAAGAAGAACTTATTGTACGTCCTACTTCAGAAGCAATTATCTGGAACACATACAAAGGTTGGATACAATCTTATAGAGATTTACCAATATTAGTAAATCAGTGGGCTAATGTAGTACGATGGGAAATGAGAACTCGTCTTTTTCTGCGCACAGCAGAGTTTTTATGGCAAGAAGGACATACGGCACATGAAACCAGAGCAGAGGCTATTGCTGAAACAGAGCAAATGAATAATGTGTATGCTAATTTCGTTGAAAACTTTATGGCTGTTCCTGTTATAAAAGGTAGAAAAACAGAAAGTGAACGATTTGCAGGTGCTGAAGATACTTACTGTATTGAAGCATTAATGCAAGACGGGAAAGCTTTGCAAGCAGGTACATCGCATTTTCTTGGGCAAAATTTCGCTAAGGCTTTTGATGTAAAATTCACATCAAAAGAAGGTAAGCAAGATTATGTATGGGCGACTTCTTGGGGTGTTTCTACAAGATTAATGGGGGCGCTAATTATGACACATAGTGATGATAATGGATTGGTGTTACCTCCTAATTTAGCACCGATACAAGTAGTAATTGTTCCTATTTATAAAGGAGAAGAGCAATTAGATCAGATTTCTGTTGTTGCTAATGGATTGGTTGAAGATTTAAGATCTAAAGGGATATCTGTTAAGTTTGATAATCGTGATACACATAGACCAGGGGCAAAATTTGCTCAATATGAATTGCAAGGTGTGCCTTTACGAATCGCTATTGGTCCAAAGGATTTGGAGAAGGGTACTGTAGAATTGGCTCGTAGAGATACATTGTCAAAACAATTTGTTGCCAAAGATGATGTTGTGGTAACTATTGAGTCCTTGTTAAAGGAAATTCAGGATAGTATGCATCAAAAAGCAAAGCAGTATAGAGATGAGCATATAACAGAAGTGGATACATTTGATGAATTCAAAGATATATTAGAAAATAAAGGTGGATTTATTTCGGCGCATTGGGATGGAACTGAAGAGACCGAACAAAAAATAAAAGAGCTTACCAAAGCTACTATACGTTGTATTCCTTTTGATGCAAAAGAAGAAGAAGGTAGTTGTGTTTATAGTGGTAAGCCCTCGAAATTAAGGGTATTATTTGCAAAGGCATATTAAGTTTTAGAAAAAAATAAAATAACACTTGCGCCATTAAAAAATAGTTGTATTTTTGCATCCGCAATTAGGCAATTATGGCCCGTTCGTCTATCGGCTAGGACGCCAGGTTTTCATCCTGGTAAGAGGGGTTCGATTCCCCTACGGGCTACGATTATTGAAATTAATTGCAGATTTAAAGTGAAAGCTATAAATTTGCAATCCTTGAAAAGGGAAAAATGGCCCGTTCGTCTATCGGCTAGGACGCCAGGTTTTCATCCTGGTAAGAGGGGTTCGATTCCCCTACGGGCTACAAATGTTATTATTAAGAAATTTAATTAGCAAAGAAGATGGCAAATCATAAGTCAGCATTAAAGAGAATTAGAAATAGTGAGACAAAGCGTCTTAGAAATAGATATCAGCATAAAACTACACGTAATGCAATCAAAAAATTACGTGAATCTGATAAGAAAGAAGCAGAAACTTTGTTTCCTACTGTAATTTCTATGCTAGATAAGTTAGCTAAAAACAATGTTATTCATAAGAATAAAGCTGCTAACTTAAAGTCTCAATTAGCAAAGTACGTAGCGGCTCTATAATTAGGTAGCTACGCTTTTACAATATCATAAGCTTTTTCACTTTGTGGAAAGGCTTTTTTTGTTGTCTATTTTTTTATTTCTGCCTTTAGAAAAATAATGAAATTATTTGTTTTTTTCTTCAATCCAACGTGACATATACTCTGTGCTTCTTAGTGTGTGAAAGTTTAGCATATTGCCAATAAAATTATTTGCTCTATGTTTATTTATATTGCCAAGAATTATATCGACTTGTTTTAAAAATGAATTAGAAAATTTACTTTTTTGAAAACGGGTATTTATAATTTCGATACCATTTTGTTGTGCCTGTTGCCAGAGGTTTTTATTGGTGTATAATTTTACAGCAGCTATCGCAAATTTTTCAGGAGAATCAGTAATAAAGCCATTCCAATCAGAATCCTCTCCAAGCATTCCTTCTGCTCCAATTGTTGTAGTAACACTTGGAGTGCCGCAAAGCATCGCTTCTGTTAGTTTTCCTTTAATCCCTGCTCCAAATCGCAATGGCGCTAGGCAAACACGAGAGTTTTGAATGACTTCTTTCGAGTTTTCTGCTCTGCCCTTGATATGAAATCCCTCTTTTTTGTTATTTAATTGTGTTACTTTATGAGAAGGGTAGGCTCCATAAATATGTAACTCTGCCATAGGTAATTCTTTTTTAATCAAAGGCCAAATGGTTTCTTTTAAATATATAACGCTGTTCCAATTAGGTTCATGCAAAAAGTTTCCAATGGTCATAAAATGATCTCTATCACTAAACGTAGTCCAGTTTTTTACTGTTTTCTGAGTAATTGGTTCTAATAAAAAGGGTAAATAGTGTAATAAGCTATCATTAATATTGAAGGTTTCTTTTAGTAGCTGTATTTCATAATCTGAAATAATCAATGAAAGGTCACATCGATAAATACTGGCAATTTCTCTTTTTACCGTGTCGTTATTTAGAAGATCTGTTATTTGAAACTTTTTATTCTTCTTTAGTGCTTCATGGCGTGTTTTTCTTAAGCCATGTAGATCTTCGGTGTTTAGTATTCTCATTGCATCTGGGCAATGTTTGGCTACTCTCCACCCAAATTGTTCTTCGATAATGAATCGATCAAATATCACAATATTGGGTTGAAGATGCTTTACAAAATCATCAAAACTAGAATTGTTGATTTCTATTGTGACTTTTGAAACACCTAATTTGCCAAAATTGATCATATATTCACTGTCTGCAGCAGGGCTTGCAAAAGTGACTTGCCAGTTGTGAGACAGAAACAACTGGATAAGTTGTATCATTCTACTTCCTGCGGCAGATGAATTGGGTTCTGGCCAAACAAAACCTATGATTAGAAGGTTTTTCATTTTTAATTTGTGTTTATTTAGATCAAAAAAAGCCTCAGTAAAACTGAGGCCTATTTATTATCGAGGTTTTTTTTTACTATAATTTAGCAAAAAGCGAATCCATTTTTTCTTTTTCTTCTTTGGCTAGCTCTTGGTCTACCAAAATTCGTCCACTATGCTCATCTGTAATGATCTTCTTACGAGAGGCAATTTCCATTTGTACTTGTGGAGGAATCGTAAAAAATGATCCTCCAGATGCTCCACGTTCTATTGGTACAACTGCTAATCCATTTTTTACATTTTTTCTGATTCTCTTGTAAGCAGAAATCAGCCTATCTTCGATATCTTTTTGATAATCTTCAGATTTAGCTATTAGTGCTTGCTCTTCTTTTTCGGTTTCAGCTAAAATTGCATCAAGCTCACCTTTTTTATGAGATAAGTGCTCGTTACGTTCGCTAAGTTTTTGCTTAGTCTGATCAATAATCTCATTTTTCTGAACGATCTGTGCTTTATGCTCCTTGATATGTTTTTCTGCTAATTGAATTTCAAGTTCTTGGAATTCAATTTCCTTACTTAAAGAATTGTACTCACGATTGTTGCGTACATTTTTTTGTTGTTCTCCGTATTTCTTGATTAAACCTTTAGCTTCTTCAATTAAATTTTTCTTATTCTTAATGCCATCATCGATGGTTTCAAGATCATTATTTAATTTTTCTAATCTTTTATTTAATCCGGCTACTTCGTCTTCAAGATCTTCAACTTCTAAAGGTAATTCTCCACGTACGTTTCTAATCTCATCAACTCTAGAGTCAATTAATTGCAAGTCATATAATGCTCTTAATTTTTGCTCAACAGTAACTTCTTTCTTTGCCATATTTTATAGGTATTGAATTGGATTGGTATTTTTATCCGATAAAATGATGGCAAAATTACTGATTTTTTTTCTAAGATAACTAACAATTAGGTTTTTTGTGTATTGTTCGCTCTCATAATGTCCAATATCGGCAAGAATTAGCCTTTTTTCGGCTTCATAGAATTGATGATATTTAAGATCTGCAGTAATAAAAATGTCTGCCCCAGCTTTTTGTGCATTTTTAATAGCAAAACTGCCACTACCTCCAAGGACCGCTACTTTTTTGATTTGCTTGCCCAGCAGCTCAGAATGTCTTACACATCCTGTATTAAATACCTTCTTAATATGTTTTAAAAATTCTATTTCTTCCATTGCTTCGGGTAATTCTCCAATCATCCCCATCCCGATGTTTTGATTTTGATTTTCTAATGAAGTAATTTCGTAAGCCACCTCTTCATATGAATGGTTTTCAAAAAGAGCTTTTAAGATATTATTTTCATAGTGTTTTTGATAAGTAACTTGAATTTGCTTTTCTTTTTCATGGTGCGTTTTTCCAATTTTGCCAATTGATGGGTTTGCATTATCCAAGGCTTTAAAAGTTCCAACTCCTTCCGACGAAAAACTACAATTGTCATAGTTGCCTATTGTTCCGGCTCCAGCTTCAAAAAGTTTTGAGAGTAGGTTTTCAGCTTCTGGGATCGGGACAAAGGTTGTGAGTTTCTTAATAGTTCCGCTTTGTGGTATTAAAATTTTACGATTAATAAGACCTAATTGCTCGCACATCATATCGTTTACGCCTTTACGATCATTATCCAGAGCAGTATGTATAGCAAATATGGCTATATCGTTTTTGATGGCTTTCATGACTACGCGCTCTACGTAGTTGTTGCCATTAAACTTTTTCAGGCCTTTAAAAACAATTGGATGAAAACTTACTATAAGATTGCATTTGTTTTCTATGGCTTCATCTACGATTTCCTCCAAAGTGTCTAGAGTTACCAGAATACCTGTTACCTCTGTTTTAGGATCTCCTACTAACAATCCAATATTGTCAAAATCTTCGGCATAAGCCATTGGTGCTAGTGCTTCAAGGTGTTGTGTTACCTCCTTAATTTGCATTTATATTGTGTTTTTTGAATAAAAAATGAATGTAAAAAAACTTTTGTCAATAATCAAAGTTACGTTTTATACTTTTGTGATCATGAATTTATTGCGAAAGATACTTTTACCTGTTGTTCCTATTTATTACTTCGTGACGTGGTTGCGCAATAAATTGTATGATTGGAGAATAAAGAAATCAACGGTATATGATTTTCCTATTATTGCTGTGGGCAATCTTAGTGTTGGGGGTACGGGAAAATCGCCAATGGTTGAATATCTTATTAGGTTGCTTAAAAATGAGGTTAGCCTGGCTACTCTTAGTAGGGGGTATAAAAGAGAGACTAAGGGATTTCAGTTAGTGACACCTTCCTCAACAGTAAGGGAAGTTGGTGATGAACCCCTTCAGTTTAAAACCAAATTTTCTGATATCATTGTTGGGGTTGATGGAGACAGACGTAACGGTATTTCTAATTTAAGAGCAATATCTCCTAGACCAGAGGTAATAGTATTAGACGATGCTTATCAGCATAGAAAGGTGAAAGCTGGGTTTTATATTTTACTTACCGCATATTATGATCTCTATTGTAATGATATCGTGTTACCTACAGGAAATTTGAGAGAACCTAGAAAAGGGGCTGATAGAGCTGATGTTATTGTTGTCACAAAATGTCCTAAAGATATATCTAATAAGGAGAAAGAAGAGATTTCCACAAAACTTAATGTTAAGCCAGGGCAATCTATTTATTTTGCTACTATCGCTTATGGTAATGAGATTATTGGTGCTTTTGGAGCAAAATCAATTGATCTAATCCGGGATACATCTTTTACTTTGGTTACAGGTATTGCAAATCCTAAACCTTTATTAGACCATTATTCTGCTTTAGGATTACAGTTTGATCACATTAACTTTCCTGATCATCATAATTTTTCTAATCATGAAATACAGGAGTTAAAGAATAAATTGATAATCACAACAGAAAAAGATTATGTTAGATTATCTTCTGATCTTTCTGGAGATAATTTATGGTACCAACCTATAGAGATGAAGTTTGTAGAAAATTCAAATTCTTTTAATGATAAGATAATTACATACATAAAAAAATGAGATCTATAAGTTTAGATCTCATTTTGTATGTTTTGGCTAACTCAAATAAGCTTAACACAGTTATAAGCTTATTTTTATCTTTTCAATAGTTATGCCAAACTATTCTGTTGCTGTTTGTTTTTGTACTAAGGCTTTATGAAGTTTAGTAAAAAATTCCTCAGTTTTATAGGGTTTAGGAATAATGTCATTAAAACCATTGTCATAAAACTCATCAAGGTTATCATCAAGTGTAACTGCGGTAAGTGCTATTATTGGTATTTCTTTATCAAATTCTCTAATTTGTTTTGTTGCCTCAATACCACTAATACCCGGCATATGGATATCCATAAGGATTAGGTCAAAAGAGTTTTCTCTTACTTTGTTTACTGCAATATCACCATTATCGGCAACATCACAGATTATTTTATTCTTTTCAAGAATTTTTCTGGTAATGAGCTGATTAATCTTATTGTCCTCAACAATTAAAATACGCTTGTCAATCATTACTTTATAATCAATTTTCTTAGCTTCTTCTAGGTAATCTGTGCTGTTGTCCTCAAAGATTTCAAATTTAAGATTGAATAGGAATTTTGATCCTTTTCCTAATTCACTCTCTAGTCTAATTTCACTATCCAACAAGGACAAAAGGTTTTTTACTATAGATAATCCTAATCCTGTTCCTCCAAACTTTCTATTAATTTGTACGGAGCCTTGGGTAAAGTTTTCGAATATAGTTTGTTGCTTTTTTTCTGAGATCCCAACTCCGTTATCCTCAATTTCAAAACTAAGGAATACTTTGTTTTCGATTCTATTAATAGGTCGTACTCTTATCCAAATATCACCGTTTTGCGTGAATTTAATTGAATTGCCAATAAGGTTAATTAGGATTTGAGATACTTTTAATGGATCTCCTTTTAATTTTGCTGGGATCAAATTGTCAAATTCATAATGAAGTTTGTTATTTCGATCTTTAGCAGATTTTCCAAGAGCAATTAATACATCATTAATTCTTTTCTTTAGGTTAAAAGATGTGTTTTCAATCTCTACTTTGTTAGCTTCAAGTTTGTTGAGATCAAGAATATTATTAATAAGTGATAATAGATATTCTCCCGAAAATTTAAGAGAATTTAAATGTTCTTTTTGATTTGGGGTGGGGCTTTCTTCCAATAAAAGATGCGTCAACCCGGTAACCGCATATAAAGGTGTTCTTAGCTCATGGGTTATTGTTGATAGAAATTGCACCTTTGCTTCACTAGCTCTTTCGGCATTTTCCTTTGCTAAAATCAGTTCTGAATTCTTGTTTTGCAGCAACTCATTTGCCCTGGCTCTTAGGTTATTGTTTTTGTACAGTGAAAGTGTTAAAAGTGATAAAATGGTAATCAAAGCAATGCTTAAAATAGTGGTTAAACGACCTAATTTAAGGGATTTTTGCTGTTGTATGTTTTCCTCAGTAAGCTCCTCTATTAGGACATTGTTTTCATCAAGATTTAATTTGGCTCCAGCTTCTTGAGCTATTATTTCTTTATTGGTATTAAATAAGGAATCTTTTATTTTTAGGTGTGCTCTAAGGTAATTTAAGGAGGCTAGATATTCTTTTTTCTTTTGGTATATCTGGCTGTAAAGCTCATATGACTCTGACTTAACCTCAGAATATTTCATGTCTTTACCAATTTGCATTGACAAATCATTTGTTTCTTTAGCTTCATCTAATAAGTTTAATGCTAATTGAGCCTTAGCTTTATTTATATAAAGCTTTGCTTTGTAATACGATTGATTAAAAGAATTAATGATTGGTAAACCGCTATTAAAATGTTTTATAGCCAATTCGGGTTGATCTTTAGAAAGTTCCAAAATTCCAAAGTTTAATTTTATTAACCCTTCCAAACCCTTTAAATCACTCTTTTTGGTAATAATCAAGGCAGTTTTTAAAACATTATCTGCTTTTTCGTAGCTTTTAAGCTCTGTAGCTATAGATCCATATATTGCATATGAATGGGCCAGCATAGTTTGATCATTCTCCTCTTCCTGAATTTTTATAGCATTAAGAATCTGTTCTTCACTTTTTTTAAGATCTCCCAGTTCTCTATATAGCTCTGCCAATACCATACTGGTTTGTGCTCTATATGTCTGATCTTGACTTTGCAAAGCCATTTCTTTGGCAATAATAATATTGGCGAGCGCTTGTTCTAATTCTGCTTGATGAATAGATATCGAAGCTTTGATCAAATAATTAGCAATAGAATCCCTGACTTGATTGTCTTTTGTAATGTCCTTTTCCGTTTGGGAATAGGTAAAAAAACAACAAATAAGTAAAATTATAGTTATAGAATTTCTAATTGGGGTTGGCATTTTTCCTCTAAAATATCTCAACTAATATAGTTATTTCTTACAAATGTTAATAATTAAATCAATTATTCTATGACTATATCCAATTTCATTATCATACCAGCCTATGATTTTAACCATTTTTCCTATAACAGATGTCATTAAAGAATCAAATAAACAAGAGTAAGGATTTCCAATGATATCAACAGATACAATAGGGTCTTCTGTATAATCTAAAATCCCTTTCAGACTAGAATCAGATGCATTTTTAAATGCAAGATTTATTTCCTCGATAGAAGTTTGTTTTTTAACATTAAAGGTAATATCTGTTAGCGATCCATCGGGAACAGGAACTCTAATACCACAGCCACCAATTACATCACTTAACTCAGGGAAAATTTTAGTTAAAGCCTTTGCTGCTCCTGTAGTGGTAGGAACAATTGACTGACTTGCTGCTCTAGCTCGTCTTAAATCTCTATGTGGTTGATCGTGTAAACTTTGATCAGTAGTGTAACTGTGTATGGTAGTAATGTATGCCTGTTCAATTCCGCAGAGATCATTGATTACTTTGATCATTGGTGCTGCATTATTTGTAGTGCATGAAGCATTAGATATTATAGTTTCTGAACCATCCAGAATATGATCATTCACACCTAAAACAACCGTTTTTATGCTATCTTCAGTTGAAGGAGCTGAAAGAATAACTTTTCTTGCCCCCGCTTTTAGATGTTTTTCTACCAAGGCCCTAGTCTTAAAACGACCTGTTGCTTCAACTACAATATCAATATCATATTTTGACCAATTGCAATTTTCTGGATCTTCTTGGTTAATTAGGGGGATAGAATCATCATTTATAATAATATGGTTTGCATCAAAAGAAACCTTATATGGTAAGACACCATGTATACTATCGTATTTCAAAAGATGACTTAAGGTTCTGGTATCAGCAAGGTCGTTAATAGCAACAACTTGGATGTCGGGATGATTTATTAACAATCTAAAGAGGTTACGACCAATTCTTCCAAATCCGTTAATAGCTATTCTTATTGGTTTATTCATTAAATCTTAATTATTCAGTTTTTATGTTACAGTAAATGCTTTTGAGCCTTATATGATGACCGTACTAATGCACCACTTTCAACATGTCTGAATCCCATTTCTAAACCTATTGTTTCGTATTTTTTGAACTGATCTGGTGTTATGAACTCTTTTACAGGAAGATGTTTTTTGCTTGGTTGTAAATATTGCCCAATAGTAACTATATCTAGGTTTACCCCCCTTAGGTCTTTAAGTGTTTGTATAACTTCTTCTTCTTTTTCCCCAAGTCCAAGCATAATTCCACTTTTTGTTCGATTGATCCCGCTCTCTTTAAGGTAATTTAGTACTTGTAGACTTTGTTCGTATTTAGCTTGGATACGAACTTCTCGGGTTAACCTTTTTACAGTTTCCATATTATGCGAAACTACTTCGGGTTTTACGGTAATAATTCGATCTATATTTTTGGTTTTTCCTTGAAAATCTGGAATTAAGGTTTCTAATGTAGTTTCAGGATTCATTCTACGAATTGCCTGAATAGTTTCTGCCCATATGATCGAACCACCATCTAGAAGATCATCTCTATCCACAGATGTTATAACGGCATGTTTAATGTTCATTATTTTTATAGAACGCGCAACTTTTTCTGGTTCTTCCCAATCAACAGTTTCTGGTCTTCCTGTTTTCACGCCACAGAAACCGCAGGAACGCGTACATATGTTACCAAGTATCATAAAAGTAGCTGTTCCTTCACTCCAACACTCTCCCATATTAGGGCAACTTCCAGATGTACAAATTGTATGCAAGTTGTATTTATCTACCAAACCTCGAAGTTCAGTATATTTTTTACCCGTTGGAAGTTTGACTCTTAGCCATTTCGGTTTTCCTTTAGGAGGATTCACCGTAGCAACATCATTGTTCATACGTACAATATTTTTTAGCAAAAATACAAAGAAAGCTTAGATTACTATAGCGTTAAAGAAAAAGTTATGATTTGTTATGTAACCTTGTTTTAAATATAAGATTTCATATAGTGGTACTGCTTTTGAGAAATAAAATAACTAAAGTGAAAAGTGAATAATAAAACTTTAATAAACTCTTTAACACTAGGTTAAAATTAAGTTAATCTAAAATTTTCTTCTCTTTTTGAAGTTATACAATATGTTAAAATAATCAAGACTTATAAAATTAAGGGTGATGTCACAAGAATTGGTATTGGTAACTCCAAAGAAAAGACAAAACAATAGAAAGCGAGTAGAAAAGTGGTTAGTAAATAATCATAGATACATTAATATTACAGCTATAGAGAAGGAGATATCGGCTCCCAAGGGGTTGGTTCAAAAGTTTGTCAAATATGATAAGAAGATTAATGATAAATGGATAGACCCACTATTTATAGTGATCAAAAGTTTTACTTCTTTCAATTTAAGATAAGATGAATTAATTGTTTGTTATTATTTCTGATAATAGTTTTTTAGCCCTTAAAAGTTTGACTTTTACGTTATTCATAGGTTCATTCAGGTAATCCGCAATTTCTTTATAACTAAGTTCCTGAAAATAACGAAGATTAATTACCTCTTGATAGTTTGGTTTTAGTTGTTTTATATATAGAAGTAATTGCGCTAAATTTTGTTCTGTAATTAGTTTATCTTCAGGTGTTGGGTTGTCATCGGCTATTTTGTATACAGAATCATCTACATTCGTAGTGGTTTTAGATTGTATCGAGGCGTTTTTCTTTCGTAATAAATCTATATGAATATTTTTTGATATCTGTATTAACCAAGTCTTAAAATTGTATTCTTCCTTAAAAGTATTGATCTTATCAAAGGCGCGTGAAAAACTTTGTATGGTAATGTCTTCAGCTTCGTACTCATCATTAGTTCTTTTTAATTGAAAATTATAGACATCGTTCCAAAAGGTATCTAGAAGGTAATTAAAAGACGTTTGTTTTCCATCTTTAGCCTTATTTATATGATCTTCTAATGTAATAGAGTGCTCTTTTTTCAACGAATTATTTTTGAATAGAATATCTGAAGTGGTTTATTTAGAATGTTCTTTCTCATTACAGTTAGCGTACTGATCCGGAGTTTTACCACACATAGAACATGATTCTCCCTCTTTATTAAGAAAAGGACTTTGACTTGCACAGGTACCTGCAAACTTCCCGTCTTTTTTTGCCCATAGTTTAATTGCAATTCCTCCAAAGGCTAAAAGTAAAAGGCCAATAGTGAGTAATAAAAGTTTCATAAGTATTGTTATTACAAAAATTAGGAGCAAAGATACAAAGAATGTATGGCTATAAAGGTGCTAAACAGAAAATTATGTGTAATTTTTGTTATATGATGTTAACTTCTGTTTCTAACTTAATCTCGAATTTTTCGAGAATTTTTTTTTGAATTTTCTTTGATAAATCAAGTATTTCTTTACCTGTTGCATTATCATGATTTACCAAAACCAAAGCTTGTTTTTTATGAACTCCTGCGTCACCCCATCGTTTTCCTTTGAGACCAGTTTGCTCTATAAGCCATCCTGCCGGTACTTTAATGTTGTTCTCGTCAATTTTATAAAACGGAATGTCAGCATATAAATTTTGAAGTTTAGAAAACAGATCTTTGGATATAACAGGGTTTTTAAAAAAACTACCACTGTTACCAATTTCTGAAGGATCAGGAAGTTTACTTTTCCTGATTCGAATGACAGCCTCAGATATATCTTTAATAGTTGGAGAAGTAATGTCTTTGTCTGCTAAAGCACTTTCTATTGCTCCGTATTTTATATTGATCTGATGGTTCTTTTTACTTAGTTTGAATGTTACTTTTGTAATTATAAATTTGCCTTTGGCTTCATTCTTAAAAATTGAATTACGATATTCAAATTTGCAATCTTCATTTGAAAAAGTGTGTCTTTTTCCTGTACTTATTGCAATCGCTTCGCACGATAGTAAGGTATCTTTAAGTTCTACTCCATAAGCACCAATATTTTGGATGGGTGCGCTTCCAACATAACCCGGTATGAGAGATAAATTTTCTAATCCACCATAATCATTAGTAATACAATACTGCACAAAATCATGCCAATTCTCTCCTGCATTTGCAGATAGAACTACAAAATTTTCGGATTCTTCAATAACAGTAATTCCTTTTATAAGAATATGTATTACTAATGCATTAATGTCTTTTGTTAATAACATATTACTGCCACCACTTAGAATAAACAACTCTTTGTTTGCGTATTTGAAAAGTGCATCTTTTAGCTCTGATTCTGAGGTGATTTTGATATACTCAGTTGCAGTAACATCTATTCCGAAGGTGTTATGCTTTTTTAAAGACTTATTGTATTCAATTTTCATTAATCTTCATATTTTTCCAAAGCCAATCGTAATATGTTTATCGCTTTTTTAAGATCTCTTCGATTTATAACATATGCTATTCTTACTTGATTTGTTCCTACATTCGGACTAGAATAGAACCCCGAAGCGGGTGCTAACATAACTGTTTCTTTATTAAAATCAAATTTATCTAAAAGCCATTGTGCAAAATCTTCTGAATCTTTAACAGGTAATTCTGCAATGCAATAAAATGCTCCTCTAGGCATAGAAACCTTTACTCCAGGTATTTCTTTAAGTCCGGCTACTAGTGTATCTCTTCTGGCTTTGTATTTTGCAACGGTTTCTTTATAATAAGATTCTGGAGCTTCTAAAGCTGCTTCACTTGCAATTTGGGCTAGAGTAGGAGGGCTTAATCTTGCTTGTGCAAATTTCATTGCAGTCTCGATAACACTTTTGTTTTTGCTAACCATGCATCCTATCCTTGCACCACACATGCTATATCTTTTCGATACTGAATCAACAACAATGGCGTGGTCATCTAGACTCTTTTCTTGAAGAATTGAGTAATGCTCGGATTCATCGTAAACAAATTCGCGATAAACTTCGTCAGATATTAAAAATAGATCATACTTGATAGCCAATTTGGCTAGTTGCTTAATTTCTTCCTTACTATACAGGTATCCAGTAGGATTTCCAGGATTGCAAATCAAAATGGCTTTGGTCTTTTTTGTGATGAGTTTTTCGAATTCATCGATTGAAGGTAGGCTAAATCCCGTATCTATACTAGAAATAACAGGGACAACCTTAACATTGGATTGGGTAGAAAAACTATAATAATTTGCATAAAATGGTTCTGGTACTATAATCTCATCTCCAGGATCTGTTATGCTCCCCATGGTAAAAATAAGAGCTTCACTACCACCTGTTGTTATTAAAATATCGTCAGAAGAAATTGTAATATCATGTTTAGCATAATAGCTAGCTAGCTTCTTTCTAAAGCTTTCAAATCCGGCAGAATGACTGTACGCAAGAACATCTAATTTATGATTTCGCACAGCTTCAATTGCCTCTATAGGTGTTTTTATATCAGGTTGACCTATGTTAAGGCGATATATATGCTTGCCTTCTTTTTCTGCTTTTTCTGCAAGGGGAACCAATTTTCGAATTGGAGATTCTGGCATTGCTTTCCCTTTGCTTGATACTACTGGCATCTGTTATATGGTTTAAAAAATAAATAGGGGTAAATTTCTTAAAATATTTAAGAAATAGATATATAATTAAGATGAATTTTCAACTATTTTCCTATATTTAGTGGAATGAAGATTTTATTATTAGATTTTTGCCATTTTCTTAGAAATAAGGCTCTAGTATTATTTTTGTGTTTCAGCTTTACTGTTTTTTCTCAAGGAACCTTCAAATTACCTTCTGGGGCGAAAGATGGAAAAATTAAGTTTGAGTTGGCAAATAACCTAATTATTATTCCTGTATTTGTTAATGGTGTTGAGCTTTCTTTTATCCTGGATTCAGGTGTTGGATCAACAATTATTTTTAGTGTTGACAATAAAAGTTCTTTAGAACTTAAAAATGCTTCAAAAATTTACCTCAGAGGACTGGGAGATGATGAACCCGTAGAAGCGATCAAGTCTATTAATAATGAATTTAAAATAGGAAATGCGACCAGTTCTGATCATACAATTTACCTAGTCCTAGATGAATCTATTAATTTCTCTCCCAGAATGGGTTTCCCAATTCATGGTATTATAGGGTACGATTTTTTCAAAAACTTTGTTTTAGATATCAATTATACCAAAAGGATCATCAAAATGAATAATCCTGAGTTATATAAGTATAAGAAATGTAAAAAATGCTATGAGACTGATATTAGTTTTGAAGAGCAAAATAAAAGACCATATGTTAAGGCTAAGTATAAATCTAAGAATGGATTTATAGATATTGTCTTATTATTAGATTCTGGTTCAGGGTCCTCATTATGGCTGTTTGAAAATAAAGAGAAAGGTATTCAAATTTCTGAAAATTCATTTAGAGACTTTTTAGGGAAGGGTTTTAATGGAGATATTTATGGGCAAAGAACCAAAATAGAAGAGCTTCATCTGGGTGATTTTGTAATGAAAGAAGTTACTACTGCTTTTCCTGATTCAATCTATATACAAGGTATACCTCTTGATAGGCGACAAGGATCTCTTGGGGGGAATGTTTTGCGTAGGTTTAATATGATTGTAGATTATCCTAATCAAAGAATATCTTTTAAAAAGAATAGTTTTTTCGAAAAACCTTTTCATTATAATATGAGCGGACTTACTATTCAACATAGTGGCTTTACAACAGTAAAGAATACCGATGACACTAAAATTTATAGGAGAAGAAATAAAAAGGTACTTGAAAAAGATAGATTGTATCTTGGTTTTAATAGAATAGTAACTGAAAAGACTTTTGAGTTGTCTAATAATTTTGTGTTACTACCAAAATATGAGATTTCTGATATTCGACCTGGTTCACCAGCTGATATGGTAGGTTTAAGGAAAGGTGATATTATACTAGAAGTAAATAGCAGAAAAGCATATAATTACCAATTATCTGAGCTTAATGATCTCTTCTATTTTGAAGAAGGAAGAAAGATTAAAATGAAAATAGATAGGTTAGGAGTAGAAATCACCTATGAATTTTACTTGAAAAAAGTCATCTAATTAAAAAAGGGTTCTACGTTAGTAAAACCCTTTTTTAATAGTAATTTAATTAGGATACTGATTAATTCTTTTTTTCAAGAACACTCTGATCTAAAACAGTTCCTTTAATTTTTATTGCTTTTGTAGCTTCTCCAGCATTCGAATAAACGGTAATCGTTTTTCGAATAGGACCAACTCTCTTAGTGTCATATTTCACCTCTATTACTCCAGCTTCTCCCGGTGCAATTGGGTTTTCTGGCTTTTTAGGAATTGTACATCCACAGCTAGAGTACACTCTTGATATAATTAATGGTGCATTTCCTGTATTTGTAAATTCAAATTTACGAACGCCATCACTACCTTTGGCTATCTCACCATAATCAATAACTTCAGTTTTAAATTTTATTTGTGCTTGGTCTTGGGCATTTAATGTGGCTCCAAGAAATCCAATAAATAAAATCATCATCACTTTTTTCATAATGTAGGTTTTTATTGTGGGTAAAAGTAGTTACTTTTTATCCAACTTCAAAATTGCAAAAGACTTTCAAGTTGTCGGATATAATAATTACTTTTGCACTCTAAATTCCAAAAATCGGACCAAAGTATGGCTTTAGCTACAAAATATGATGCAAAATCGGTAGAAGAAAAATGGTATAGCTACTGGATGGATAATAATTATTTCCATTCTGAAGTAGATGAACGAGAGGCGTATACTATCGTTATTCCTCCTCCAAACGTTACTGGGGTTTTGCATATGGGGCATATGCTTAATAATACTATTCAAGACGTATTAATACGTAGAGCCCGTCTTAAAGGGTATAATGCCTGCTGGGTTCCGGGTACTGATCATGCCTCAATTGCCACAGAAGTAAAAGTGGTTGCCAAATTAAAGGAGCAGGGTATTAATAAAAATGACCTTACTCGTGAAGAGTTTCTTGAACATGCCTGGGAGTGGACTCATAAGCATGGTGGGATTATTTTAGAACAGTTGAAAAAGCTAGGAGCTTCTTGTGATTGGGAGCGAACTGCTTTTACTATGGATGACAATTTGTCGGCTTCTGTAATAAAGGTCTTTGTAGATTTGTACAATAAGGGGCTTATTTATAGAGGGTATAGAATGGTAAATTGGGATCCAGAGGCCAAAACCACTTTATCTGATGAAGAGGTAATTTATGAAGAGAAACAAGGAAATCTATACTATTTAAAATATAAAGTAGAAGGAAGTGAGGATACACTTACCATAGCTACCACACGTCCTGAGACAATTATGGGGGATACTGCCATTTGTATTAACCCAAATGATTCACGATTTACACATTTAAAAGGGAAAAAAGCGATCATTCCTATTGCAAACCGAGCTATTCCTATAATCGAGGATGAGTATGTGGATATGGAGTTTGGTACTGGATGTCTTAAAGTTACTCCAGCTCATGACCCTAACGATAAAGTACTTGGAGATAAACATAACCTGGAAGTTATTGATATTTTTAACGATGATGCTACACTTAATTCTTTTGGATTGCATTACGAGGGTAAAGATCGTTTTGTGGTAAGGAAAGAAATCATAAAAGAGTTAGAGTCTTTAGAGGTTTTAGAAAAAACAGAAACCCATCTTAATAAAGTGGGGACCAGTGAGCGCACAAAAGCGGTGATAGAACCAAAATTAAGTGACCAATGGTTTTTGAAAATGGAGGACCTTGCTAAACCAGCTTTAGAAGCAGTTTTAGAAAAAGATGTAAATCTAGTTCCAGAAAAGTTTATTAATACCTACCGTCATTGGATGGAGAATGTAAGAGATTGGAATGTATCACGCCAATTGTGGTGGGGACATCAAATTCCGGCTTATTTCTATGGTGACGGGAAAGAAGATTTTGTAGTTGCAGAGAGTAGAGAAGAAGCCCTGATACTGGCAAAGAAAAAAACAGGAAATGATTCTTTAATAGATTCAGATCTTAAACAAGATCCAGATGCTTTGGATACTTGGTTTTCGTCGTGGTTATGGCCAATGAGTGTGTTTAACGGTATTCTGGAGCCCGATAATAAAGAAATTAATTACTACTATCCTACTAATGATTTGGTGACTGCACCCGAAATTTTATTTTTCTGGGTCGCTCGTATGATTATTGCAGGGTATGAGTATAGAAAAGAAAAGCCTTTCACAAATGTATATCTAACAGGTATAGTAAGAGATAAGCAAAGACGCAAGATGTCTAAATCTTTGGGTAATTCACCAGATCCAATAGATTTAATAGCTCAATACGGTGCAGATGGTATTAGGGTTGGAATGTTATTAAGTTCTCCTGCCGGTAATGATCTAATGTTTGACGAAGATTTGTGCAAACAAGGTAGTGCATTTGTAAATAAAATATGGAATGCCTTTAGGCTTATAAAAGGTTGGGAAATAGATTCAAGTATTGATCAACCAGAAGCTTCGGCTATTTCAATACAATGGTATAAATCCAGATTTCAAAATGCATTAATCGAATTAGAAGATAATTATTCAAAATATCGAATTAGTGATGCATTAATGACCACTTATAAATTGATATGGGATGATTTCTGTAGCTGGTTGCTTGAAATGATTAAGCCGGCGTATCAGAGCCCGATTGATGCTAAAACATATCAAGAAGTAATTGCAATTTTAGAAGAAAACCTAAAGATTTTACACCCTTTTGTTCCTTTTATTTCAGAAGAGATATGGCAACAAATTGCTGAAAGAACACCTAATGAAGCTTTGATAATTGCTGATTGGCCAAAATCTGATGCAATTAATGAGAGTTTGATAAAAGAATTTGAAACTGCTTCAGAGGTAATTTCAGGTATTAGAACAATAAGAAAAGAAAAGAACATTTCTTTTAAAGAGACTATAGAGCTGTCTATTTTAAATAATGAAAACGGCGGCACTACTTTTGACTCTGTTATCAGTAAACTAGGAAATCTAATTTCCTTGAATTATGTGGATGGAAAAGTTGAAGGGGCACTTTCTTTTAGAGTTAAGTCAAATGAATATTTCATTCCGATTTCGGGAGCAATCAATGTAGAAGATGAAATTAAAAAGCTCTCTGAAGAATTAAAATATACCGAAGGGTTTTTAAAATCCGTTCAGAAGAAATTACAAAATGAGCGTTTTGTTAATAATGCGCCAGATCAAGTTATTGCTAATGAAAGAAAGAAAGAAGTTGATGCAGAAGCAAAAATAGCGACTTTAAAATCTAGTTTAGACAGTTTGCAGTAATGTGAATCCTAAGTGAATTGAAATAAAAAGCTTTGGTAATTTTACCAAAGCTTTTTTTATTCTGTAAGATATTTATTTACCAATTCTATATATCTTATTTTGGCTTCTTTTTGAGTAAGATCTTTTACCTGAAATAGAGCATTAAGTTTGAAGGCATTTCTAAGTTCACTGTTTCCTGAAGGTGTATAAAAACCTTCTGCATGTGTTGCTTGTTTATAATGTGCATAAAAATGAAGCATAACATCAGGAGGCAACTGTATTTTTGTGTTGCAAGCGCGTTCATACGCTTTGTTGAAAGCAATATTTAATTCTTCCTCGGTCATGATTAAAGATTGGCAATAACACTTTCTCCTCCTTTGACTTTTTGATTTAAAGTAACATCCACTTTGGTTCCTACAGGTAAAAATACATCTACTCTTGAGCCAAATTTTATAAATCCACTGTCTGAGCCCTGAATAACTTTTTCACCTTCTTTTGCATAGTTTACAATTCGCTTTGCTAATGCTCCCGCAATTTGTCTATACAAAACCTCTACGATGTTGTTTTTCACCACTACGGTAGTTCTTTCGTTTTCTTCGGAAGCTTTGGGGTGCCATGCTACTAAATATTTTCCAGGATGATATTTGCTAAAAATCACATCTCCGTTAATAGGATGCCTTGTAACATGAACATTTATTGGAGACATAAAAATAGAAACCTGAAGACGATTGTCATTAAAATGTTCCTTTTCAAATACTTCTTCAATTACAACAACTTTACCGTCAACGGGAGCCACAACAGTATTTTCATTAACAATAGTGTTCCGTTTAGGATTCCTAAAAAATTGCAATATCAAAATTAGAAAAGCCAGCGTAACAACAAATATGGCTATCTGCCACTCATCATTCTGAATGGCAACATATGACGCAACATTAACTCCTAAAAATAATACTAATGCTACTGATATTATTTTGTATCCTTCTTTATGAAACATATTTTAAAATTTGTAAAAATCCATATAAAAACGGGCTGGCAAATATAACACTATCTAACCGATCATAAATCCCTCCATGTCCGGGCATTATTGCGCCACTATCTTTTACACCGGCCTGTCTTTTAAACTTAGATTGTATCAAATCACCCAGTGTACCAAAAATACTCATAATTATACTTATAATCAACCAAATAGTAA
This sequence comes from uncultured Aquimarina sp., assembly GCA_947496355.1. Taxonomy (GTDB): domain Bacteria; phylum Bacteroidota; class Bacteroidia; order Flavobacteriales; family Flavobacteriaceae; genus Aquimarina. The sequence goes on along the minus strand of CANMCO010000010.1, from coordinate 154,627 downwards.
TAGATAAAGTATGTGAGAAAATAGCAATCAAGTAGCCAGCTAAAATCGAGAATAAAAAACCTCCAACAAACCCTTCAATAGTTTTCTTTGGAGATATTCGTTCAAGGAGCTTGTGCTTTCCAAAGTTTTTTCCAACTAAATAGGCAAAAGTATCATTGGTCCATGTAATTAGAAATGCTCCAGCAATAATTAAAGGCTGATATTCTCCAGAATAATTAGGAATTAGAGTTAAGAAAACGATGGCCGAGATTAGATAAAAAATACTAGTACGGTATTTTCGTTTTTCAAACATCGGAATTATTCTAATGGTAACCAGATCCTTTACCAAAAACAACTCTGTTATAACGGTCAAAACTAGTATTGGTAGTATAAGATAGACTTGGTCTTGAAATATGTTTAATGCTACTAAAAGAACAATAAATATGACATATAATCTTTTATTGTTGAGGTGAATTAATTTTTGAAATTCGAAAATAGAAATCATCCCAAAAACAAAAAATACTCCAATAAAAGTATATTTTGAAACAAATATTGATATTAGTAATATTGAGACGTATAAAAACCCCGATAAAGACCTTGTGAGCAGTTCCTTCATATTATAAATCTTCCAACAGGAGCAAATATAGATTTTTTGAACTACTTCCATAGCTTAAGAAATCCTTTTCTTTTTGCGGTTCAAAGTCTTTTATAGTAGTGATGTTTGAAGGAATAGAATTTTTATTTTTATTTTTTATTCCTTTTAATCCTTCGCCAATATTCTTAACTAATTGACTAGTAGCTGCTAAAATCACAAAATTATCAGGTAATTCGGTCAGTTTTTTTCCTCTAAGTTGGTTTGATGAAACTAATATTGCTCCGCTATCTGCAATTAAATATTCACAGGTTGCAAAAAAGAAGGATGCAGAAGAGTTTTTAACAAAGTTAAGATTGAAGCCTGAAAACTTGTGTTCTAATCCAATGTCAAAAGAACAAACATCTTTTTCGTACCAATCATTTTCCAATAGAATTTTGTCAAAAGAATCCAAAACTTCATTATCAGTGTCGCAATAAAGAAATTTACCTCCATTTCTTTTGAAATTCATCATAAAGCTTTCGTCAATCGGCAGATCGATTTCAGGCATATATTTACTACGATCATCTATAAGACGTTCCTTACTCTTTTGGTCTGATTTAGATTTTGAGGAAAATATTCTTCTAAATAGACTCATTTTTTAGATTAAGATTGGGGGATTACGGTTTTACATTACCTTCAAAGATAAAAAAAATCTTAACCTAATATTCTGTTAGGTTAAGATTTTTCAATTTACAAGTAAAAATATATAAATTAAGATGGTTCTTGAACGATCTCTTCTTCTTTTTTGCCAAATGGTCTTTCGCCAAATATTTTTTCTAAGTTATCTTTGAAGATTACTTCTTTTTCTAATAGTACTTCGGCAAGTTCGGTAAGTTTATCCTTGTGCTTTTCTAATAATTGGATTGCACGTTGGTATTGCTCTTCTATAATGTTAGAGATTTCTTTGTCAATAAGTTCGCTAGTTTGCTCACTGTATGGTTTTGCAAAACTATATTCACTTTGTCCTGAAGAATCGTAATATGTTAGGTTTCCAATCTTGTCGTTCAAACCATAAATGGTTACCATGGCTCTGGCTTGCTTAGTTACTTTTTCCAAGTCACTAAGTGCGCCTGTAGAAATTTCATTAAATATTACTTTCTCTGCGGCTCTACCTCCTAATGCAGCACACATTTCATCCAACATTTGATTTGGCCTAACAATTAGCCTTTCTTCAGGAAGATACCATGCGGCTCCAAGAGATTGACCTCTAGGTACAATGGTAACTTTTACAAGTGGGGCTGCATGTTCCAACATCCAACTTACAGTTGCATGACCAGCTTCATGAAAAGCAATAGCACGTTTTTCTGCGGGTGTAATAATCTTATTCTTTTTCTCTAATCCTCCTACAATTCTATCTACCGCATCAAGAAAATCTTGTTTACCAACCGCTTTATTACCTTTTCTGGCGGCAATTAAAGCTGCTTCATTACATACATTGGCGATATCAGCTCCAGAGAATCCCGGAGTTTGTTTTGCCATGAACTCAGTATCTAGTTCACCATCAACCTTTTTTAATGGTTTTAAATGAACATCAAAAATTTCTTTACGCTCACGAATATCAGGTAAATCTACATATATCTGTCGGTCAAAACGACCAGCACGCAATAATGCTTTATCAAGAACATCAGCTCGGTTGGTAGCCGCAATTACAATTACATTGGTATTTGTACCAAAACCATCCATTTCTGTAAGAAGCTGATTTAATGTATTTTCTCTTTCATCATTAGATCCAGAAAAATTACTTTTTCCTCTAGCTCTACCTACTGCATCTATTTCGTCAATAAAAATAATGGCAGGAGATTTTTCTTTTGCTTGTTTGAACAGGTCTCTAACTCTAGAAGCTCCTACACCCACAAACATTTCTACGAAATCAGATCCTGATAGAGAGAAGAAAGGTACTTTGGCTTCACCTGCAACGGCCTTAGCTAATAATGTTTTACCTGTTCCCGGAGGTCCTACTAACAGGGCCCCTTTAGGTATTTTACCACCTAAAGAAGTGTATTTTTCGGGATTCTTCAGGAAATCAACGATTTCTTGCACTTCTTCTTTTGCTCCTTCAAGACCAGCTACATTTTCAAAAGAAACTTTTACTTCTGTATTTTGATCAAAAAGTTTTGCTTTAGACTTACCAATATTAAAGATTTGTCCTCCAGCACCACCTCCTGAGCCACCGCTCATTCTGCGCATAATGAATATCCAAACTCCAATGATCAATGCAAAGGGTAGTAGTGTAACAAAAACTTCCCCCCATAAATTACTTTCGGTATCGTAATTTACCTGTGTACTTAATCCATTCTCGCTTTTTATTTGGGCAATTTTGTTTTCAAAGTTTTGTAAATCTCCAAATTCAAATTGATAATCGGGATCATTAGGACTAGCCGGTAAAATAGAATTAGGCTTGTTCTTTTGATGTTTATCCATGGACTTAGCCTCAGGAGTAAGAAAAACCTTTGCTTGTCTGCGGTTAATAATTACTACTTTTTCTACTTCGCCACTACTTAGATAATCTTGAAACTCTGATGGAGATGTTGTTGGAGCAGATCCTATACTACTTCCCCCCATAAAGTTCAATACTAAAAAACCAATAATGATTACTGCATAAATCCAATATGCACTAAATTTTGGTTTCTTATTAGGTTCTGGTTTTTTATTTTCTTTAGCCATTTACGGTTTTCTTTTAATAATTTGTTTCGATAGCTGTTGTTTTTGCATCTCCCCAAAGTCCTTCGATATCATAGAATTCTCTTATGTGTTTCTGAAAAACGTGTACTACCACATTTACATAATCAATTAATACCCACTCGGCATTCTCGCTACCTTCAACATGCCAAGGTTTGTCTTTAAGTTCTTTGCTTACAGTTTTTTGGATAGAATTAACTATTGCATTTACTTGAGTATTAGAAGTTCCGTTGCAGATTACAAAGTAATTACATACTGTATTTTCAATATCTCTTAAATCAAGAATATTAATATCATTACCTTTTACTTCTTCAATACCTTTTATAATTTGAGTTATTAATTGATCAGTACTGATTTCTTTTTTAGTCATGCATTTTTTTAATTTGTGTAAAGTTATTACTTTTTATCATTTTAATGTCCGTATTATTCGGACATTTATGAAACTTTTACACCTTTTACATGGATATAATCAAAGTTGATGCCATTGACTCTACAAATACTTTTCTTCGAGATCTAAATCGGGAAAAACCTTTTATTAATTCTGTTTGCGTTATAGCAAGAGAACAACTTGCGGGTAAAGGACAAATGGGGACTGTTTGGCAAAGTAATCCGGGTGAAAACCTTACTTGTAGTGTGTTTATGAAGATTTGTGGTTTAGGACTAATGGATCAATTCTATATTTCAATAGTCGTTTCTTTAGCTGTTTATGATGCCTTGAATGATATAATGATGCCAAAATTATCTATTAAATGGCCTAACGACATTCTGTCAGATAGAAAAAAAATATGTGGAGTTTTAATAGAAAATGTTGTCAAGAATGGCAGTTTGCTTGGTGCTATTATCGGAATAGGTATGAATATTAATCAAACCAAATTCAAGGAGCTCCCTCAGGCAGGGTCGGTAAAACAAATTTTAGGTCAAAGTTTTGAGATTGAAGAAGTTTTAGCTTTGCTTATTGCAAAATTAGAAAAGCGATTCTCTGAGTTGAAAACGTCTAATTTTCAGTACTTAAAAAGAGAATATGAATCCCATCTTTTTAGAAAAAACAAACCCTCTACATTTTTGGATGCAAAGGGTGATTCTTTTATAGGATTCATTCAGTCTGTTACTGAAGAAGGTAGATTGCAAGTTTTACTAGAAGATGAAATTATTATGGATTTCGATCTAAAAGAAATCAAGCTATTGTACTAGATTATAGCTTCCCTATATTGTCGCTAAGTGTGTTTATAAAATTTTGAATTGGATTTTTGATCATCATTGCCATCATTGCATTAAATTCACCATCAAAAGTAAGTTTTGCAGTGCTTTTTCCATCTTCGGTACTTGTAATGTCGGCTTTTAGTGTGAAAGGAAGTTTGTCGCTTGCAGCTCCCAATACTACTTGACTAGAAGGTGTGTTTTCTTTTTGATCAAGTACTAGTTCTGGCATTCCCTTTAATTGAAAAAGAAATCTTGAGTCATTTATTTTTTCAAATTTTTGCTTGCTCTCTGGCATAAGTTGCTCAAAATTTTCAACTTTTGTTAAAAATTCAAACACTTCTTCTGCAGTTTTATTTACACTTACAGTAGGGCTTTCTAGATTCATAATGTTATTTAATTGTTATATATTCCATTCTGCTGGATTTGTCCTCCAACTTTGTAATGTTTCTTGTTGTTCCTTTGTGATATAACCAGTATCCATGGCTTGTTCTAAAAGGTTTTCATAATTGCTTAGAGTATGCAAAGATAATGCCGCATCTTTAAAGTTTTGATCAGCAATATCAAACCCGTAATTAAAGATGGCTACCATACCTTTTACATTGGCATTAGCTTCTTTTAAGGCTTTGACAGCATTAAGGCTGCTTTTTCCTGTGCTAATTAGATCTTCTACGACTACTACATTTTTATTAGTGGGCACGATACCTTCAATTTGATTTTGTCTACCATGCTTTTTTGCTTCTGGTCGAACGTAGATGAATGGAAGATCAAGCGCTTCTGCAACCAACATACCAATACCAATTGCTCCAGTGGCTACACCAGCAATTACATCGGGTTTGCCGTATTCAGCTACGATAAATTTTGCAAGATTTTCTTTTAGGTACTTTCTTGTCTCTGGATATGACAGCGTAATACGATTATCACAATAGATAGGAGATTTCCATCCTGATGCCCAGGTAAACGGTTCTTGCGGTTGTAATTTAATTGCATTAATTTGCAGTAGTAGTTCAGCAGTTTTTTTTGCTGTATCTTTATCAAAAATCATAGTTGCAAATGTATAAAGTTTTTGTGAATAATACGCCTATTATTCTGTCTACAAAAAAGGCTATTGATGGGTATGAAACAATTCATATCAAAGAGGCTGACTTTCCAACAATTATTAGAGATATTCTTAGCAAAGAATCAAATTACGAGGAAGCAAAATATCATCTGTATCACAAAAAAGAAGATAAACTAATTGATCACTTGTACAGAAAATTACCAGTTGTAGTTGCCGGTGGGGGGAAGGCTTATAATGCAGAAAAAGAGATTCTTTTTATTAAGCGTAATGGAAAATGGGATTTGCCTAAAGGAAAGATAGAAAAGAATGAGCATATAGAAACCGCTGCGATTAGAGAAGTGGAAGAAGAAACTGGTGTTACAGGGCTTGAAATTACTAAGTTTTTATATAAAACCTTTCATGTGTTTAAGCGTAACGGAGAGTTTCGATTGAAAGTTACGTATTGGTTCGAAATGAAAACAGAGTTTGAAGGTGAGTTAGTGCCTCAAAAAGATGAAGGAATTACCAAGGTGAAATGGAAGAATAAGAAAAAATCCAAAAAGGCTTTGGTTAACTCTTATGCAAATATCAAAAAGCTTTTTTCACACGATTACTTATCTTAATATACGATACAGCGGATACCTCATATGCGCTTTTTCGTAATTATCTGATTCTTTGTGAATCCAATCTAATTGTGCATACCAATTGTTGGCAAAAGCAGTATCTATTTTCTTTTCTTCGAATTTGATTCTTAATTCATTATTTTGAGTTAATAACTCTAGGGCTTTATCTTCCCATACATATGGCGAAAACCCTTCTTTTTGCTGTAAAATAGTATCAAAAAAGTTCCAGTTGAAAAACGAATCTGGTGCTTCTGGCTCTAAAGTTTCCATAAGATATCTAAACCCTTTTTGATTAGTAGGTATAATAATGTCTCCTTTTTTGAATGTGATTTGATCTCTACTTTTCTTTACAGAGGTTTCGTAATGCAAGTAATGTCCCTCGTAAGGCGATTTTCGGCTTTTATAATCATTTATGTGGTATATTTCTACCGTTATAGTTGAATCTTTTTCTAAAGTATTAAATTCAATTTGATTCAATTTTAATAACTCAATCACATTCCACCACCCTTGCGGAATGATATAAGCTTTAGGAATAGTGATATCTGTAGTTGAAGTGAAATAATTTTGATATTTAACCTCTTTAGAATATGGTTTGTCCCTATCATATTTTAGTCGTTTTACTCCTGTAATTTCACTATCGATAAAGGTTCCTTCATATCCTTTAAAATTAAATTTGGTGACTTGTGAAGTGTCTACTTTCCAATTCACAGTATAGGTTTCTTTTTTTAGGAAATCAGAAAAGGCTTTTTTACGAAGCAATTTTATTTTCTCTCCATCTTTTTCAGTGATTTCAATCATAGATTTCATTAGTTCGTAGGTGCCTACAACTCTATTTTGATAAGGTTTTAACATGTGAGTTTCGACCATCATTCCCAGTGTATTCCAAAGGGTAGTATAACCTGTTGAATATCTCGGCGAATCCATAAATTGTACCCAGCCTTTATCAGGTGTTGTTCCCCAAACATTAACATAAGGAGTGATATTCCATTTTTTTGAGACCAGTGAAGCTTCCAGTTGCGTATGCATTTCATTGTGCAAATAATTGCCTAAATCCCCTCCCAGTTTATTATGTTGAGTAAATAAATGTGTCAAAGTGTATTGATAATCGGCACCATTACTTACATGATTATCGATAAAAACATCAGGTTGCACCAGATGAAATACTTCGGAAAAAGCTTTGGCATTTTTGGTGTCATTCTTTATAAAATCTCTATTAAGATCATAATTGCGTGAATTTCCTCTAAAACCATATTCCTTTGGGCCATTTTGATTAGTTCTGGTGCCTGAATTTCTATTAAGAGCCCCTCCGATATTATATACAGGAATAGCAACAAGAACCGTATTTTTAGGCATTTTTATTTCATCCTGAACAAGATCTCTAAACATCAACATTGTAGCATCAATACCATCGCTTTCTCCTGGATGGATACCATTATTGATAAGCAGAATTCTTTTGCTTTGTCTGATTTTGTCAAAATCAAATTCCCCATCAGGATTAAGTGTTACAATATGTAAAGGATTTCCGCTATCGGTCATTCCAATTTCTTTGATGTTTATTTCAGGATAAGTTTCTGCCAAGTTTTTATAATAAGTAATAACTTCAGGATAAGTTGGGGTTTCTGTTCCTTTACTTTTTTCGAATGTAGTGGTGAAATCTATTTTGTTGGCGTTTTTCTTTTCGGTAGTAGTACAAGAAAAAACAGCTAGAAGGCTAAAAATGAATATAATTCTTTTCATGCATGTGCGAATAAGGTTTAAATATACTAAGTTTTAGAATTTATCGATCTTCTATAACGTTTTAGTTTGTGACTTGATTTAGATAGATATTCATTTTACTTGCCTTACTATAAAATAAACGTATTTTTGCAGCCTCAAATACCATTGACTATGACTGAGTTTGTAAGAAAAAGAGTGGCAAACGCCAAAAATGATATTTTATCGGGGCTAACGGTAGCGCTGGCTTTGGTGCCAGAAGCAGTTGCTTTTGCCTTTGTCGCGGGTGTTGATCCCTTGGTAGGGCTATACGCTGCATTTATGATTGGATTGATTACTTCAGTTTTTGGAGGGCGTCCTGGGATGATTTCTGGTGCTACAGGAGCACTAGCAGTGGTAATGGTAAGCTTGGTGGCCGAAGGAAATGCAATGGGAGCTCCGGGAGAAGAACTTGGCTTGTATTATCTATTTGCAACGGTTATTCTTATGGGTGTAATTCAAATGCTAGCAGGTGTTTTTAAACTTGGTAAGTTTGTTCGTTTGATTCCGCACCCAGTGATGATGGGATTCGTAAATGGATTAGCGATTGTTATTTTTCTATCTCAATTGGGAATGTTTAAAGAATATGTGAACGGAGAAAAAGTATGGATGCAAGGAATGGGGCTATGGCTAACACTTGGATTGGTCTTGCTAACAATGGCAATTATGTGGGGATTACCTAAACTAAAGGCAACTGCAAAACTCCCCGAAGCATTAATTGGGATTGCGGTAGTTTCGGCCATTGTGATTTTGGGTAAGTTGGATGTAGCAACCGTTGGTAGTTTTATTAAAGATGGAGGAGGAGAAGGTCTTAAAGGAGGATTGCCTCAGTTTCAGTTTGATATATTTAATAAAGTTCCTATGAACTGGGAAACTTTCAAGTTTATTGGACCTTATGCTTTGATTCTAGCTGCAATTGGTTTAATTGAATCACTAATGACACTAAATCTGATTGATGAACTTACTGAAACTCGAGGGAACTCGAATAGAGAATGTTTAGCACAAGGTGGAGCCAATATTGTTACCGGTCTTTTTGGAGGAATGGGTGGTTGTGCAATGATTGGTCAATCTATAATAAATATAAAAGGTGGTGGTCGTACAAGACTTTCGGGTATTGTTGCCGCTGTAACACTACTGTTATTTATCTTATTTGCATCCGGCCTAATTGAACAAGTTCCTATTGCGGCCTTAGTTGGAGTAATGTTCATGGTAGTAATCGGAACCTTTGCCTGGTCAAGTTTTAGAATCTTAAATAAAATACCTCTTACAGATGCTATTGTGTTAATAGCCGTATCTTCATTAACGGTGTTCTTTGATCTTGCGGTGGCGGTAATTGCAGGGGTGATTATGTCTGCATTGGCGTTTGCTTGGGAAAATGCTAAAAAAATTAGAGCAAGAAAACATATAAAGGAAGATGGAACCAAAGTATACGAAATCTGGGGTCCATTGTTCTTTGGGAGTATACAAGCTTTTAATAACAAGTTTGATGTTGCTAATGATCCAGAGCATGTAGAAATCGATTTTATAGAGTCTCGAGTAAGTGATCATTCTGCATTAGAAGCAATCTTTACCCTGGTTGGAAAGTATGAAGAAGCTGGTAAAAAAGTTAGAATCAAGCATCTTAGTGAAGAATGTCAGGCATTAATGATAAAAGCTTCTCCTAGATTGGCTAATGTTATAGAGCATGATGTGGATGATCCAAGATATCATGTAATGGCAAAAGCAATGCAATAAATAAAACGTATATTTCGATTGTAAATTGAATTAAATTATAAATGGATATTCCTTTTGAGCCTATTGTTTTTGGTGTTAAAGTGAATATCCATTTGGTTTTAGAATATGCTGCCTTTTTTATAGGGTTTCGGTATTATATCTACTTAAAGAAGAATGCACAGGATGTAATATCATCATCTAATAGATTATCAATTATTATAGGTGCTGTTTTCGGAGCCTTTTTTGGTTCGCGAATTGTTGGTTTTTTTGAGAATCCTATACTCTCATTCGGACCAGAATACCTTCTTTCTATACTTAACGCTAAAACTATTATGGGTGGGCTTTTTGGTGGTTTACTTGGAGTAGAGCTGGCAAAAAAAATAATTAAGGAAAAACATTCTTCAGGGGATTTGTTTACGTTTCCGATAATTTTAGGGATTATAGTAGGTAGATTGGGTTGCTTTTTATCAGGAATCAATGAATTTACCTACGGAAAAGAAACTGACTCTTTTCTTGGAATGGATTTGGGAGATGGCATAACAAGGCATCCTATTGCACTTTATGAAATTATTTTCTTAATCACTTTATGGTTTTTTTTAAAACACCTTCAGAAAAAGTCTATATATAAAAGCGGGTTACTTTTTCAGTATTTTATGATTCTATACTTTGTATTTAGGCTTTTTTTAGAATTCTTGAAACCTAATATATTTTTGATCTTAGGGTTAAGTAGTATTCAGTATTTATGTATCTTATGCTTGATTTATTATTGGAAAACAATTCGAGACACATTTTATGCCAACAAGAAACTACACGTATTATGATTATACCTTAAGCTTATGTCCTACTTGTCTTAAGAGAATAGATGCCAAAATTGTTTTTGAAAAAGATAAGGTGTTTATGTTAAAACGTTGTCCTGAGCATGGTAGATCAAAAGTTTTGATTGCTGATGATGTAGAATACTATAAAAGCATTAGAAATTATAATAAGCCTTCAGAATTTCCATATAAGTTTAATACGACTACAGATTATGGATGCCCTTATGATTGTGGGCTGTGTCCAGATCATGAACAACATTCTTGTTTGACTATTATTGAAGTAACCGATCGCTGTAACTTAACTTGCCCTACATGCTATGCTTCTTCATCTCCTCACTATGGAAGGCATCGTTCATTAGATGAGATTAAAAAGATGCTTGATACTATTGTTGAAAATGAAAAAGAACCAGATGTAGTACAAATTAGTGGAGGGGAACCAACGATACACCCCCAGTTTTTTGAAATTCTGGATTACGCCAAACAATTACCTATTCGGCATCTTATGGTAAATACCAACGGAGTTCGTATTGCTAAGGATGTTAAATTCACAGAGCGATTGGCCGCATATATGCCAGATTTTGAAATTTATCTGCAATTTGACTCTTTACAAGAAGAAGTTCTAAAAAAATTAAGAGGAGAGGATTTAACACATATAAGAAAACAAGCTATAGATAATCTTAATCAGTTTAACTTATCTACAACTTTGGTAGTTACCTTGGAAAAAGGATTGAATGATGATCAAGTAGGAGAGATTATTTCGTTTGCTACTAAACAAAAAAGTGTAAGAGGGGTTACATTTCAACCCACACAAATTGCAGGCCGATTAGAAGATTTTGATGCGCAAACGAATAGAATAACATTAACCGAAGTAAGAAGAAAGATATTAGAGCAGTTTCCTATATTTGAATCTGATGATCTTATTCCTGTACCCTGTAATCCAGATGCATTGGTGATGGGGTATGCACTAAAAAATGAAGATGGTATTTTGCCATTAACGAGATATATTAATCCCGCAGACTTATTAGATAGTGGTAAGAACACTATTGTTTATGAGCAGGATCAGGAACTTCATGGTAAAGTTTTGGAGTTATTTAGTACGGGGAATTCTGTAGAAACGGCTTCAGAAAATCTAAAATCCATTATGTGCTGTTTGCCAGAAATTGATGCTCCGGATTTGGGTTATGATAATCTATTCAGGATTATTATTATGCAATTTATTGATGCCTATAACTTTGATGTTAGAGCGATAAAAAAATCTTGTGTGCATATTGTAAATAAAGATTATAAGATTATTCCTTTTGAAACTATGAATTTGTTTTATAGAGATGATAAACAAGAATATCTAGAAAAACTAAGAAACGAAGTGATATGATACTAAACACTATTTCTTTAGAAGGTGGAAATTACGATGCAATAATTTACTTAATTCTGTTAATTCTTTTAGGACCACCAATATTCCTTGCTCTTATTGGAGTAATCCTATTCAAGACGCAACATCGAAAGGCAGGTAAAGTATTTTTTATTCTCGCCGGAATATATCTTGTTGTAGGGTTAGGAATTTGCGGAGCCTTGATGGTTGGATTTTAAACTCTTTCTAAAAGATACATGGTCTCATTCAGAATTTCATTTTTGGTACAGATTTCAATATTTGGGGCATAAATTTTTGATAGCTCAAATTCATCTGTTTTTTCCTTTATTGTATATCCATCTATTGAAGAAAAATAAGAATGAGGTATGGTTTGATGTGAAAAAGAGTCATTAGTATCATTGTTGCTGTCAAAATAATGTAGTAAACGATGATATACCTTTGTGTTTTCTACTTCTGGCAAGTAGGTTACACTCCCCGTAATATCTCCGGGATTTTGTAATCCTTTAAAAATTTGAAATAATTTATTGGTGGTTGATCGGTCTAAAAAGAAGAATACACCTTCGATTAGAATAAATGTAGGTTCGTTTTTGATTAATGGTTTTATGATTTGTATAATTTGATCTGTGCTATTTTGATTAAAATCAATAGCTACATACTCAACATCTCGAAAAGGTAATTTTCCTTCTTTAGTCCAATTGTCAATTTTCTCTTTTTTATAATCTATAATATCTTTTTTATCAATCTCGATTGTAGAAACAGAATCACTAAATGAGAATTGATACATACTAAACCCCGATCCAAAATTTATTAATGTGCCTCCGTTATTGGTATTAAAAAAAGAAGCCATACGTTCGTAGAAAAATCGATTTCTTATACTATGTAAAATGGCTTCATGTCTAGAGATAGTATCTAAAATAGAGGGAATTAACGCATCTGTATCTTTATTGTTCCACAATTTTGCATAGTTATCCTTACTGATTTCTTCATGGTAGGATCTATACGTCGATACTACAAAGGCGGTTTCGTGAACTTTCATAAATTAGCTGTAGATTAATTTCTGCTCTAAAGTATTAAAATAGTGCACTTTGTGAACCTTATTTTGAATCTATAAAGTAAGTTTTAAGTTAATTTTATGAGTTATCGAATTATTTTTTAAGGTAACTCAATTTACGCAATTGCCACAAAAATGTCTACTTCGGCATCCTTAGGGTTTAGAGCATCTTCACCGTAGACTTCGAAATCAGTAGTATAGGTTCTGTTTAAATCGGTTTCCCATATAGTTACCCACTTATCATAAATTACCCCTTTGGTGATATCCCCTTTGGCGGTAAACCGAGAATAGGTATTTTTTTCAATATGGATGCCAGTCATACCAGTTGGTATTGTGTCTAAGTTTTTAACTTTGCAACCCAATATTGTAGTATATCCTTCGGTATGATCACTTTCGTAATCCGTATACAAGGCATAGATAGTATCTTCAAGCCTGTTTGGGATTTGGTCAATCGTGTTTTCAGACATAAAAGTATTCCAAAGAGCAGGAATATCCTTTTCGAATTGATCATTTTTTTTAGTGGTTCGTACAGAAATCCCTATTACATGAAAAGAGTGAAGTTTTATTTTTGCCATGATTATGATTGTTTGAAGATTAATATATAGACAAAAATATAAGGCTAGTGTGACAAGCGTATGTCAGTAGGTTGTCACAATATTTTTTTTCTTATTAATTTATATAAACCCTAGTTTTAGAAAGTCTTTATTTAAAATCGTTTGATCATTTACATTTAACCAATTGTTTAAGACCGATGCATAAACACTCCTGAAATCTACAGAATATTTGATATCTCCGTTATTGTCTAAATCAGAAAGGTTTGGTAATTCGTTATACACACCAGCTTTTTTCAAAGAACCACCTATGGCAATTACGTTATTTGCTGCTCCATGATCGGTACCCCTGCTACCATTTTGTTTCACACGACGCCCAAATTCTGAAAAAGTAAGAATCAAGGTGTCCTTAAATCGATCATTTGCTTTTAAGTCTTTAACCAAAGCGCCAACAGAATCTGAGTATATTTTGAGCAATCGATCCTGGCTGTTTAATTGATTTACATGACTATCAAAACCTCCTAGTGAACTATAAAACACTCTTGTTTTTAAGCCAGAGACTATAAAATCAGCAATGGTTTTTAGGTGTTTGGCAAATGGGTTTTGAGGGTATTCAGTATTGCTTTGATAAATCTTTGATGTTTCATAAATGTATGAAGCAGAAGAATAGGTTTCTAACATCGTTTTGTATAGGTAACCCTGATTGTCTTCATCTAACATTTCTTTTTGAGTGTTCTTAATTATATTTTTGAAAAAAGGTTCTCTTGTTGTTCGGTAGAGTTGGTTGGGATCGGAAGCGGCAATACCATTCATGGTGTTACCTTTTAAGGCTAATGACAACGAATTGTCTATTTCTATTGCCTGGTACGGGTGCTGGCAATTGGCATCCAGGTATCTGCCTACCCAACCTGTTGATAGATACTGATTAGTATCACTTGCCGTTTGCCAGATATCCGCACTTCTAAAATGTGATCTATTAGGATTAGGATATCCTACATTATTAATGATAGATACTTCCCCCAAGTCATATAGTTTTTTGATTTCTTTTAGATTGTCATTAAAAGCTAAATCATCCGTGATTTTTAATGTTTGAGTTTCTTTTTTGGCAATAAATGGCCTTGCTCTATGATAGATGTCGTTACTAATAGGGATAATACTATTTAATCCGTCATTTCCGCCAGAAAGTTGAATAATGATCACATTTCTATATCCCGATAATTGTTCTGGTGTTAAAAATTCCATTCCTTTTAAGAAAGAAGGAATCATCGTCATTCCTGATGCAAATACTGATTGTTTTAAAAAATCTCTCCGTTTCATAGTCTTATGGTTTTAGCAAAGTTGATATTCTGGTAGGCTCAATAGTTCGATAACAAAATTCTTGGTATCCTTTGCTTCTAATTTAGATACGATGACTTTGGCAGTTTCAGAAAGATTTGGTTGCAACATGAAATTTGTAAGTTCAGATTTATTTTTTTGTTCCAAGTCATCTAAAAATGCTTGCCAATTGGGTATGGCTTTGACTTTCTTTTGCAGTTTTGACTTTATCTTTTTATAGGCTTGTTGTCTGATAATCATATTCTCTGGCATATCTCCTTTTTCATGCCATTCTATTACTCCGCTATTCAGCGTTAATGAAGCTAATTTTAAACGAAGCATCAGTGTAGAATTGTCTATCCATGCTCTTCCTCTTGTCCAGCCCGCTACATTTGGAGGAAAGAACAACATTTGATTTAGCTTTTTCTGAAGATAGAGCAATACCTTGGGGTCTTCATACTGTACTTGAAAAGACTTGCTAAGTCCTACTATTAGTTCGATAGGAGATTTAATCTTGGTTCCAATATTATTAGAAGAATAAAACCAATCACTCTTAAAAATCGCTCTTACTAGAGCTTGAAGATCGTAATTAGTATCATAAAAAATCGTTGTAAGATATTCAATGTGATTTTTATTAATGGTTTCATTCACAAAATAGGAATATATTTTCTCGGTGAGATATCGCGCAGTTTGTTTTTTTTCAAGAAGTATTTTGATGACATCCTCTCCGGTGAAACTTCCTGTTTTATCAAAGATCGTTTTGGTACCGTAATCATGATGGTTTTTTCTAAAAACAAATGTTCCATTCTTATTAAAATTCCAACCGGTAAATGCTCTGGCAGCCTCTTTAATATCATTTTCTGTATACCCATTATCTCTTCCCAGAGTAAATAGCTCCATTACCTCACGGGCGAAATTTTCGTTAGGGTGATCTTTTCTATTTTGCTTGTTGTTTAAAAATAGTAGCATTGCAGGAGATTTGGATACTTCCATAAGCATATCTCCAAAATTCCCTAAAGCATGTTTACGAATGATATTATTAAGATGAATACATGCACGTGGGGTTCTAAGTCTTACGGCAAAATGATCATGAAAAAACAATGTCATTTTTTCACGTAGCACTTGATCGGTATCTATTAATTGTTTTAGCCAAAGCGTATTTAACTCAGACATTTTTTTATTCCGGAGTTGTCGTAATTGTTTTCGTTCCTCTCTGGATAACTCTTTAGAATTTTTTTCTAATGCCCCAAAACTCATAGATAATGGGGTGCTCTCTTTACTTTCTTCAAATAGTCGATCAATGATTTGAGTTTTTGAGAGGACTCTAACCGTTTTAAGTTCTGAGGCAGAAATTCCAAATCCGGTTCTCCAATAGAGATGTTGAATTTGTTTGTCTGATAAAGAGGTAATCATAATCACAGTGTTTGTTGCTTAGACTGTGATAATTAGGAAAGGTTTAACGATAAATGATCTTAACCTTATTTTTTGTTTCTTACATCGGCCTCATAAGATCTTGTGACCCAATCTTTTTGCTTTTATGTTGAATTAAATCCCACTTGTTGCCATACAGATCTTTGAAAACAACAACTGTTCCGTATACTTCCTCTCTAGGTTCTTCAAGAAAGATGACTCCTTTTGATTTCATACTGTTATAATCTCTCCAAAAATCATCTGTGTTAAGGAATAAAAAAACACGCCCACCAGTTTGATAACCAATTGCTTTTTCTTGTTCTGGATTTGTTGCCTGAGCCAATAGGATATTAGTTTCGGTGTTATTAGAAGGCGAGATAATGACCCATCTTTTTTCTTCGTCAAGTTTAATATCTTCAACCAGTTTGAAATTAAGTTTTTCAACATAAAATTTAATAGCCTCATCATAATCTTTAACTACTAAAGATATAGCTCCGATTTTGCGTTTCATTCGTTTTATTTTACCTTAACAGTATCTGGCACTAATCCAGAAACATCTCCGCCATTACGAATCACATCTCTTACAATTGAAGAGGAAATGTAGCTTTTTCCGGAAGAGGTTAATAGAAAAACAGTTTCGATTTCAGACATTTTTCGATTGGTATGGGCGATTGCTTTTTCAAATTCAAAATCTCCAGGATTACGCAATCCTCTTAAGATAAATTGAGCATTTTGTTTCTTGCAAAAATCAACAGTAAGTCCTTGATAAGTCATTACTTTGATTCTTGGTTCGCCTTTAAAAGCTTCTTCGATAAACTGTTTGCGTTCTTCTAGAGAGAACATGTATTTTTTATCGGCATTAACACCAATAGCAAGTATAACTTCATCAAAGAGTGTGAGTCCTCTTTCTATAATATCATAGTGTCCTAAAGTAATGGGGTCAAATGATCCGGGAAAAACAGCTCTTCTCATGTTTGATTATTGATTGGTGTGATTACAAAGATAATCGAAATTACAAATTATGTTTTTTTGATCCTGCTTCTTTAGGCTTTCATTGATTCTTCTATCGTATTTGTTAATAGATCTTTCAAACTAATTCCTGCCGCCAATGCTTGTTGAGGTAAAATGCTTGCTTCACTAAAACCTGGATTAGTATTCATTTCAACAAAATGAGGTTCTCCATTGTGAAATATAAATTCACTACGTGAAAAGCCTTTCATCTTTAGTGTCTGATATATTTTTAATGCTAAATCCTGTACTTTCTTTGTATCCTTTTCTGATAATCTTGCCGGAGTAATTTCTTGCGATTTACCTAAGTATTTAGCTTCGTAATCAAAAAATTCGTTTTCAGATACAATTTCAGTAATAGGTAAAACAGTATCTTCTCCTTTGTATGTAATAACACCGACAGATACTTCAGTACCGTTTAAGAAAGATTCTATGATTATCTCATCATCTTCTTTATAGGCTAGATCTATGGCCGGAGTCAATTCTGATTCCGTTTTAACCTTAGAAACACCATAGCTGCTACCTGCTTTGTTTGCTTTCACAAAACAGGGTAAGCCAACGATATCCAAAATTTCTTTAGTGTTTATTTTATCTCCTTTATTTAGGAAATAATTGGTAGCAGTCGCTATTCCGTATGGTTTTAGCGCACTAATACAATCACGTTTGTTAAATGTGAGTGCTGCTTGGTAAAAATCACAGGCGGTTTGCGGGATTTCAATTAATTCAAAATACGCTTGTAGCAAACCATCTTCACCCGGAGTTCCATGAACAATATTAAAAGCTGCATCAAAAATAATTTTAGAATCATTTAAGGTAAGCGAAAAATCATTTTTATCAACCTGAAATTTCTGATCATTGTCATCTACATAAAACCACCCATCTTTAGTGATATGAACACGATAGGGGTTGTATAGATCCTTATCCAGGTGCTTATACACTACATTTCCGCTTTGGATAGATATGTCAAACTCGCTAGAATATCCACCCATCAAAATGGCAATGTTTTTCTTCATTGAAGTCACTTTTGAAAACAAAAATATCATTTATCTAATAAGAAAAGCTTAAAACTTTCCGTTTTTATATATTTGTCCAAATTATGCATGTATTTATGAATGAAGTTGTAAAATTCTTTAAAGACCTATTTAAATTTGTTTATAGCAAGATATTCCTGATTCAGGTTGTGATTGCGATTGCAATGCTTGTGATACTTTCATATGTCTCATTGCAGTGGTTAGAAAGTACTACAAATCATCATCAACGAATTGTTGTACCTAGTTTAAGTAAAAAGACCCTTGATGAGATTCAGAAAATCCTAGAAGAAAGGGATTTACGATATGAAGTTCAGGATTCGGCCAATTTTAACCCTGATTATCCTAGATATTCTGTAGTAGAACAAAACCCATTAGCAGGTAGTGAGGTGAAAGAAAATCGAAAAATATATGTAACGCTAAATCCTTCTGGGTATCGTAAAATCGAAGTGCCTAATGTTGTGCTTCAAACCAGAAGACAGGCAGAGCCAAGATTAATTGCTTTAGGGTTTAAAATAGGTACGGTTTCTTATAAACCAAATATGTCTGATCAAGTGCTAGAAGTTAGACATAACGGGAAAAAAATAGAACCGGGAACCATGCTTATGAAAACCTCAACTATTGATTTGGTAGTTGGTGACGGAAAAGGAGTGAGGCTAAACCTTTCCAATTAATAATAATAATATACCTTGGAAGAAAACTTAGATACAGGAGATTTTGATACCAACGAAGATGATCTTTACGAACATCATCGTTTTGTGGCTGGAGCAGGCCAAGTGCCGTTGCGTGTCGATAAATTTTTAATGAATTTTGTTGAGAATGCAACTCGAAATAAAATACAGCAAGCAGCAAAGGAAGGTAGTGTTTTTGTAAACGATGTTGCTGTAAAATCTAATCATAAGGTAAAACCAAATGATGTGGTTCGGGTATTATTTTCACATCCGCCATATGAGAATCTCTTAACTCCAGAGGATATTCCGTTAGATATAGTATATGAAGATGAGGTGCTACTTGTAGTTAACAAACCTGCCGGAATGGTAGTGCACCCTGGGCACGGTAATTACTCAGGAACATTAATTAATGCTTTGATTTATCATTTTGATAACCTACCTAATAATAGTAGTGAACGTCCCGGATTAGTGCATCGTATTGATAAAGATACTAGTGGATTGTTGGTCATTGCTAAGACAGAAGAAGCAATGACACATCTGGCGAAACAGTTTTTTGATAAGACCAGTAAACGCGAATATGTGGCAATTGCTTGGGGCAATATTAATGAAGATGAGGGTACAATAGAAGGAAATATAGGGCGACACCCCAAAAACAGATTGCAGAACACTGTTTTTGAAGGTGATGAAGCTGAAAAAGGAAAACCGGCGATAACCCACTTTAAGGTTATTGAACGACTAGGATATGTCACTTTGGTATCTTGTAAACTAGAAACAGGAAGAACTCATCAGATCAGAGTGCATATGAAATATATAGGGCATACATTATTTAATGATGAACGTTACGGAGGAGAAAAAATATTGAAAGGAACGACTTTTACAAAGTATAGACAGTTTGTAGAAAACTGTTTCAAAATATTGCCTAGACAAGCCTTGCATGCAAAGACGCTTGGTTTTGTGCACCCAATAACGGGTAAAGAAATGCATTTTGAAACTCCCATCCCAGAAGATATGGACCTATGTGTTGAACGCTGGAGGAAATATGCTAAGAATCAATTGGCTGATTAAGAAATGGTTAAAGAAATTACATGCTTTTTATATTATTAAAGCGTTTTTATAATATTAAATAAAAGTTACCAAAAACTTTATTTTGAAATTAATTGTAATTCTTTATCAAATAATAGTACATTTGCGTTTTAATATTTTATAATGAATAAAGGAACAGTAAAATTTTTCAATGATTCCAAAGGATTTGGTTTCATTACAGAAGAAGGATCAAACAAAGATCACTTTGTACACATCTCAGGATTAATCGACGAAGTTCGTGAAGGAGATGAAGTTGAGTTTGACCTTAAAGAAGGTAAAAAAGGATTAAACGCAGTAAATGTTAAAGTGATTTAATATATACGAATTAATTTTTTTAAAGTACAAGCCTGTCAATTTTGATAGGCTTTTTTTATACTATAAACTTGGGTTTTTAAGTATAGTATAACTTTTACAAATACCCAAATAGATAAGAAATACACTCATAGATTTTAAATATCGATACACAATTGTATTTTTGAAAAAGAAAAATGTCATACAAATGAAAATTGTAGTATCTCCTGCCAAATCTTTGGATTTTGAAACAACAATCCCAACTAAGCAATATACAGAGCCTATTTTTCTTGAACAAGCTGAAAAGTTAAACGTGGCACTTAGGAAAAAGTCGCCAAAAAAACTGTCAGAGCTAATGAGTATTAGTGATAAGCTAGGGCAGCTAAATTGGCAACGTAATCAAGAATTTCATCTTCCGTTTACAACAGAGAATGCAAGACAAGCTGTATATGCGTTTAATGGGGACGTGTATATTGGATTGGATGCCTATACAATTCCGGAAGAAAAATTAGATGTTTTGCAGGATAAATTAAGAATACTTTCCGGACTCTACGGAATTCTGAAACCACTTGATCTTATGCAACCCTATCGATTAGAAATGGGTACAAAACTTAAAGTGGGTCGAAAAAATAACCTGTATGAGTTTTGGAAGAAAGAGGTGGTTCAAAAACTCAATGAGGAGTTGCAGGACGATGAGTTGTTTGTGAACCTGGCTAGTAACGAGTATTTCAAAGCTATAGATACCAAAGCGTTAAAAGTACCTGTAATCACTCCGCAGTTTAAAGATTGGAAAGGTGATAAGCTAAAAATGATTAGTTTCTTTGCTAAAAAAGCAAGAGGTATGATGGTACGCTATATTATAGATACCGGAGCAGAGACTATAGAAGATCTCAAAGGTTTTAATTATGAAGGTTATGGCTTTAGTCAAGAGCATACAACAAAACCTAATGAACTTGTTTTTGTACGCTAGTCATCATTTTTTTTAATTCCCGTCTATGGCGAAACGACAATAAGAAAGTGTTTTTTCATCGTAAGGAAAGTTAGGATCTATATTTCAAGTTTCCATTTCCCAATGCATGTAATTTTAGTATCTTCAACCCAGATATTCACAGTACACAAATCATTAGATGCAAAGAATTATCAATTTTCTAGATTGGATTGGTGAAAAGATAGGATCAATTGTGAGTTGGATTGCGGCTTTATTGGCTGTTGCGATTGGTCTGGATGTTATCATTCGTTATGTCTTTAAGTTTACCTATGTTTGGATGATAGAAATAGAAATTTATCTTTTCGGAATGATATTTCTATTAGCTTCGGGATATACATTTAAATATGAAAAACATGTTCGGGTAGACATATTCTATAGTAAACTTTCTAAAAAAGGAAAAGCATGGGTTGATCTTTTAGGAGGTGCTTTTTTACTAATACCATGGTGTTATGTGGTTATTGTTTCTTCCTGGTATTATGGTTTATCATCTTTTGTAATTGGAGAAAGTTCGCCGCAGCCTGGTGGATTACCGGCACTATATGTGCTAAAATTTTGCATAACAATAGGGTTTATCTTTCTTTTAGTTCAAGCAATATCTCATATGCTAAAATCAATTCAAGTTATTTTTAATAGCGAGCAATAATGGAGTATTTAGCAATTATACTATTTGTGGTTATCTTCATTCTTATACTTCGAGGGTACCCTGTTGCTTTTACATTAGGAGGTATTTCGGTAGCTTTTGCCTTTGGAGTATCCATTTTCGCACCAGAGTTATTTCAAATGTCTACATTTTATTTACTACCATCCCGTATAATGGGGGTTGTAAATAATTATGTATTGATGGCCGTTCCTCTTTTTATTTTTATGGGGATAATGTTAGAAAAATCAGGTTTAGCCCAAAGTTTATTAGAAACCATGGCCATGATGTTTGGTCGTGTACGAGGTGGCTTGGCAATATCTGTTGTAATTGTTGGAGCACTACTTGCTGCATCTACAGGTATAGTAGGTGCCACCGTGGTAACTATGGGGCTAATAAGCTTACCTACAATGCTAAAGCGTGGATATAAAACTGAGTTGGCCACTGGGGTAATCGCTTCATCGGGAACATTAGGACAGATTATTCCTCCTTCAATTGTGTTAGTTTTACTGGCAGATACTATAAATAGTTCATCCAGAGGAGCGGCTTCAGTAGATGTAGGAGCTTTGTTTTCGGCAGCTTTGCTACCTGGGATAGTTCTTGTTGGATTATATATACTCTATATTTTAATAAAATCGTCTGTTCATAAAGAGGATGCTCCTAGTATACCTGCAGAAGAAATCAAGGAGTTTAGAGGCACTAATTTTGCTTCTAAAATCTTGAAAGTACTGTTTTTACCTATATTATTAATTGTGCTCGTTTTGGGATCTATTTTTACGGGAGTAGCTTCACCAACAGAGGCTTCGGCTATCGGAGCGATCGGAGCAACCATATTAACAGTAGTTCAGAAGAAATTTTCGTTCAAAATCTTAAAAGAAGTGGCGCAAGAGACAACTAAGCTTACTTCAATGGTGTTTTTTATTCTTTTAGGTGCTACTACATTTACTTTGGTATTTAGAACATTAGGAGGAGATTCCTATCTTCAAGAGTTGATCATGTCTTCTGATTTAACACCCCTAATGTTTTTACTATTGGTCATGGTAGTAATTTTTATTGCAGGGTTTTTTATAGATTTTATAGAGATTGTATTTATTATAGTTCCAGTAGTAACTCCTATTTTTAATGCTTATGGTATAGATATGCTATGGGTGGGAATATTAATAGCGTTAAATTTACAGACATCATTTTTGACACCGCCTTTTGGATTTGCCTTATTTTATCTTAAAGGTGTAGCACCAGAAAGCGTAAAAACTAGCCAAATTTATAGAGGAATTATACCTTTTATTATCATTCAATTGATTATTGTGGCAGTTGTAGTATTTTTTCCTCAAATTATTTTTATTTCAAAATAGCATATCAATATGAAGCTCTCTAGAAATCAAACACATAAGGTTAGTAAGTTTTTCACACTAGTCATAACAATAGTATTATTTTTTTCCTGTTTAGGAGATCCCCCTGCAAGTATGAGTACTTCTTCTTATGATGTTGCTAAGCCAAACAAAGTATTTTATTGGAAAATGACAACCACCTGGCCACCTAATTTTCCTGTTGTGGGTGAAGTGGCAGAGAAGTATGCCAAATGGGTTGACGAGATGTCTAACGGACAGATTAAGATAAAAGTATATGGAGGTGGCGAATTGGTACCACCGCTAGAAGCATTTGATGCAGTATCTCAAGGAAGTATCGAGATGGGATGTGGCGCGGCATACTATTGGGCAGGGAAAACTCCTGCAGCTCAGTTTTTTGCTGCGGTACCTTTTGGAATGAATAGTCAGCAGATTACATCTTGGTTAGAAACGGGTGGGGGGTATGAGCTATGGAAGAAGACCTATGCTAAATTCAATCTGGTACCTTTTATGGGTGGAAATACCGGAGTTCAGATGGGAGGGTGGTTTAATCGTGAAATCAATTCTGTCGAAGACTTTAATGGACTAAAAATGCGGTTACCGGGAATCGGCGGAAAGGTATTAGAAAAGGCTGGAGGTGCAGCGGTTTTGGTTGCAGGTAGTGAAGTCTATACAAGTTTAGAACGAGGAGTTATTGATGCTACAGAATGGATTGGGCCTTATCACGATTATAAAATGGGATTTCATAAAATTGCAAAGTATTATTATACTCCGGGATGGCATGAAACAGGTTCTCAATTAGAATTCTTTATAAATAAAAACCTATTTGATGGATTACCACCACATCTTCAGGCCATACTACAGGCAGCTTCAAAACGTGCGCAGGTATGGGTGCTTTCAGAGTTTGATAAACAGAATGGAATCTATTTGGATAAATTGGTGAATGAAGAAGGAGTAGAGGTTCGGGAATTTTCTAAAGAAACTTTAGATGCTTTACGAGGATATACCGATGAAGCTTTGCTAGAGATGATTGGGGATGATCCTTTATCTAAAGAGGTATACGAAAGCTATTCTAATTTTCAAAAGCAAATTTCTAAATGGTCCGAGGTTACCGAAAAAGCATATTATAATAAAATACAGAAGTAGGAATAATAAAAAAACCGTTCCAGGAAATATTCTGAAACGGTTTTGCAAATTTTAACGTGTTTACTTGCTCGTTTGTTATAGTTCTAGGGTAGTCTGGTTACCATCGCTATCAGTTTGAGTAGCTATATTGTCACATTCTCCATTACCGTAATCAATGGTTGTAGATGCACTATTTTCTGTAGTTGTTATAACTCCGCTTACAATGTAACTGCACCCTCTTTCATTACGTAAAGGAGTAGTGATTTCTACTGCATATCTGTCACCATTACTAAATTCTGTAATACTACTTCCCGAGTTTAATGTATAATATTCAAAATCTCCTGGGGTATCAGGATTATTTTCAAAGAAAGTTTCATTAACAAAATTTGTCTCGCTGGTTGCAGTAAGTCCATCAGCCCATGCAAAAGAAAAATTAGAGTTTGTAGTGAATGTAGTATTTCCGGTTTCACTTCTAAAAGTAAATGTGGTGGTAGCACTTCCGCTAACGGTAACATCCTTGTACACAAAGTTCTCTAGGCTATAACTAATCTCTACTTTATTTTCTGCATCTAGCTGAACGCTAAAACTCATGCGAATAACACCTGAGATCATTTCTCCATTTACTTCACAACCATCACCAAAGTCAATCATGATAGTTCTGGTGGTATCTGTTACTTCTGAAGTTAAAGTGAAACAGTCTGGCATTTTAGTGCTAAAACTGCGAATTGGTATAAGTCCGGATTCAGTATTGAATACGCTTTCTACCACTGTATTAATTTCTTTACTTGCAGCTTCTATATCTTTATATTGCTTTGATGTTGTAACTTCACTAGTTGGGATTGGGGTTTCATTATCATCATCACTACAGCTTATTAAAAAAGCACTTGATATAAATAGTATGCTTAAAAAAGCAATGACTCTGTTTTTCATATTAAAAGGTTTTAGATTGTGAATTAAATATTGTTTTAACTAATTGGTTGTAGTATAACAACGATAAAGCCTTTACTTAGATTATGAGTGGATTCGTTAATTTATGTTAAGATTATGTTAGAATTATTTTATGATAAGTAAGATTATTTTGTAAATTCTTGATGCTGTTTTGAAATGAATTTTGCTTATACTATTGCATAGCATTATTCTTATCAATATCTTCGCAGCGAATGTTCGCTAAAAGTGTTCTTAACTCAAAATAGATAATATGCAAATAAAAAAGGTTTTAGTTGCCAATCGTGGTGAAATTGCAATCAGAATTTTTCGCGCCTGTACAGAAATTGGATTAAATACAGTTGGGGTTTATACTTATGAAGATCGATATTCTTTACACAGATATAAGGCAGATGAAGCATATCAGATTGGAGAAAATCACGAACCTCTAAAACCGTATTTAAATATAGATGCAATTATAAAGGTTGCAAAAAAGAATAATGTAGATGCCATTCATCCAGGTTACGGTTTCCTTTCAGAAAATGCAGAATTTGCTAAACAGTGCGAGGAAAACAATATTATTTTTATTGGGCCAAAAGTTTCTGTACTTCGTTCATTAGGAGATAAGATAACAGCCAAAAAGGTGGCTATTGATAATGATATTCCTATTATTCAGAGTAATAAAGAAGATCTTTTAGATGTTAAAGTAGCGATTAAAGAAGCCAAGCGTATTGGTTTTCCTGTAATGCTTAAAGCGGCTTCTGGTGGAGGTGGAAGAGGAATGCGTGTGATTAGAAACCAGGAAGAATTAGAAAAAGCATTTCCAGAATCTCGTAGAGAGGCACTTAATGCTTTTGGTGATGATACAGTATTCCTTGAAAAATTCGTAGAAAACCCAAAGCATATCGAAATACAGATCGTTGCGGATCATCATGGCAACATGGTTCACTTATTTGAACGTGACTGTTCGGTACAAAGACGATATCAAAAAGTAATCGAATATGCTCCCTCTTTTGGAGTTCCAGAAGAAACGAAACAAAGTTTATATAAATACGCCCTAGATATATGTAAGGCAGTAGATTATAATAATATTGGTACTGTAGAGTTTTTGGTTGATGATGATGATGGTAGTATTTATTTTATTGAAGTAAACCCAAGGGTACAGGTTGAACATACAGTAACCGAAATTGTAACCGGTATTGATTTGATTAAGGCGCAGATTTTTATTGCCGGTGGATATAAATTATCAGATAAACAAATCAAAATCGAAAGCCAGGAAAGCTTAACTATTAATGGTTTTGCACTGCAATGTAGAATTACAACTGAAGATCCTGAAAATGATTTCAAACCTGATTATGGTACCATAACTACATATAGAAGTGCGTCTGGGTTTGGAATACGTTTAGATGCGGGTAGTGTATATCAAGGCGTTACTATTTCACCATTCTTTGACTCTATGTTAGTTAAGGTTTCTGCAAATAGTAGAACATTAGACGGAGCATGTAGAAAGATGCGTAGAGCACTGTCAGAATTTAGAATCCGAGGTGTAAAAACCAATATGCCGTTTTTGGATAATATCCTTAACCATGAGACTTTCAGAAAAGGAGAGGCTACCGTTAATTTCATACAAAATACAAAATCATTATTTGCGATAAGAGAATCTCGTAATCGTGCTACTAAATTGGTTAATTTTTTAGGAGATGTAATTATCAATGGAAATCCTGATGTAAAGAAAATCGATCCAACAAAAACATTGATTGAAGCAGGAATACCAAAGTTTGATGAGAGTATGTCATACGCCAAGGGGACCAAAGATCTTTTAACCGAACTTGGGCCTGAAAAATTTGCAACTTGGCTCAAGAATGAGAAAAAGGTTCATTTTACGGATACCACAATGCGGGATGCGCATCAAAGTCTCCTGGCGACCAGAATGCGATCATATGATATGCTTAAAGTAGCCGAAGGGTTTGCCAAAAACCATCCCGAGGTTTTTAGTATGGAAGTTTGGGGAGGAGCAACTTTTGATGTTTGCCTACGATTTTTAAGAGAAAACCCATGGGAACGACTTCGAGAGCTACGAAAAGCAATGCCTAACCTTTTATTACAAATGCTAATTCGTGGATCAAACGGAGTAGGATATACTGCATACCCGGATAATTTGATTGGAAAATTTGTAGAGCAATCCTGGGAGAATGGAGTAGATGTATTCCGAATCTTTGATTCACTTAATTGGATGAAATCCATTGCTCCTTGTATAGAGCATGTAAGAACAAGAACAAATGGATTAGCAGAAGGTTCTTTATGTTATACTGGGGATATTTTAGATCCAAAACGAACAAAATATACTCTTGAGTATTACATTCAATTAGCTAAAGATATTGAAAATGCTGGCGCACATATTTTAGGAATTAAAGATATGGCAGGTCTACTGAAGCCATATGCGGCATATGAGCTGGTTTCAGCGTTAAAATCAGAAATTAATATTCCAATTCATTTACATACCCATGATACTTCATCGGTGCAATCTGCTACCTATCTTAAAGCTATAGAAGCGGGAGTAGATGTTGTAGATGTAGCGTTAGGAGGGCTTTCGGGATTAACCGCACAGCCTAATTTTAATGCGATTGTAGAAATGCTAAGATTTCATGAACGTGAAAATGTATTAGATATTCCAAAATTGAATGAATATTCTAACTATTGGGAATCGGTTCGTGAGCATTATTATGTCTTTGAATCTGGATTAAAAGCAGGAACAGGAGAAGTCTATCAACATGAAATTCCAGGAGGACAATATTCTAACCTAAAACCTCAAGCAGAGGCCTTAGGTTTATCAGATCGCTTTCATGAAATAACAAAGATGTATGGAGATGTAAATAAATTATTTGGAGACGTCGTAAAGGTAACACCTAGTTCTAAAGTGGTAGGTGATATGGCACAATATCTTATAAGTAATAATTTAACTATTGAAGATGTAAAAGAACAAGGCGAAACCATTTCTTTTCCACAATCGGTAATGAGTTTTTTCAAAGGAGAGTTAGGACAGCCAGTAGGTGGATTTCCAAAAGCACTACAAAAATCTGTGCTTAAAGATCAAAAACCATTTACAGATAGACCAAATGCACATCTTGAACCTGTTGATTTTGAAACAGAATTTAAAGATTTTGAGAAAGTATTCAAGAAAGGAATGGGGCGCGAATTAGATATCACCGATTTTCTTTCCTATAAATTGTATCCAAAAGTGTTTACAGGTGCTTATAATCATCACCTGAAATATGGGAATGTAATGAATATTCCTACCAAAAACTTCTTCTACGGGATGGATCCTGAAGAAGAAATTATTGTAAAGTTGGATCAAGGGAAAACGTTATTGGTTCAATTGATTTCTGTGGGTGATCCTAATGAAGAGGGTAAGGTTACTGTATTCTTTAAGGTAAATGGCCAAACACGTAATGTAGAAATACAGGATAACTCAATAAAAGTAGATAAGGTTGTTCATGCAAAAGTAGATAAAGCTGATGAAAAGCAAATTGGAGCACCATTGCAAGGTTCACTATCTTCTGTTTTAGTAAAAACTGGTCAGGAGGTAAAGAAAAATGACCCTTTGTTTATTATTGAAGCCATGAAAATGGAAACGACAATTACTGCAAATGAGAGTGCTGTGATAAAGAAAATAGTTCTTAAACCTGGTACAATGGTAGAGGCAGATGATTTGATAATAACACTGAAATAATTTAAATAGCAAAGAAAGGGGCTTTATGCCCCTTTTTTTAATAGGAAGTCAGATTCTAACCAAAAGGACAATCAGCCGGATAAGCATCTAAACTTTCTGGTGGACCGCAAGTACCAAGATGCGAATGGCACCCGCCAATAGTACCTCCTTTAATTGTTCTCTGTTCAAGATCTGAAATTACATTCTTGTTCAATTTCAATTTTTTTAAATTTATCTTTTTATATTTAAATTGATTACTACTTAAATTTATTGAATAATAGAAGTTCATTTATTTAGGTATTGTTAATTAACTTAGGGTTAACTGCCTTTATAGAAAGGTTAAGAATGATTAATCTTAGACTTGTCATAACTTGAATTCACTCCTAAACTTTGTACACTATTAGAAACTGATAGTTTTGTGATACTCCTTAAATAGTTTTATTACTTTTACACCTATGCAATATTTTTTAATCTTAGCCTTACAAGGTTTTTGTGCTTATCATGCATATAAAAATAGGAACCAATACTATTGGTATTTTGTGATCATATTTTTACCAGTATTAGGAAGTATTATATATCTGTTTACGCAAGTTTTTAATAAAGGAGATCTTGATGTAGTACAGAATGAGATTGTTAATGTGATTAATCCAACCAAGAAGGTTAAGGATTTGCAAAAACAATTGGATTTTGCAGATACATTTCAAAACCGGATTAATTTGGCGGATGCTTTGTCTGAAATTGGCGATTATACTAATGCTATAGCAGAGTATGAGACTGCACTTAATAATAATTATGATAAAGATGATGGAGTTGTTAAAAAATTAATTGAAGTATACTACCATATCAAAGATTTTGAAAGCGTTATTTTTTGTGCTGAAAAAATTACTTTGTCTACAAACTTTAAGGGATCTAGAAGTCAATTTCTGTATGGTTTAGCACTAGAGGAGATAGGGCAATCCGATAAAGCCGAAGAAAACCTGAGACCAATAGATCAAAGGTATTCTAACTACCAGGAAAGATACGTACTTGCACAGTTTTTAGTTGAAAAAGGAAAAATAGGTGATGCAAAAGAAATACTATCTGAAGTTTTGACAGAATCGCAACATATGTCAAAACCCAATCGCAGTAAATATCGAGTAGTTATAAATGATGTTCAAAAGTTAGTTTCTTCTCTCTAATTATAATACTGATTAGAAATGGTTTTATGGATTTTTAAAGTCCATAAAGAACAAAACTACCCTCAGAATACTAATAACTAGAGGCTAAACTCCTTTGTAGTTTCTAAAATCTTTTTATTTTTACTAAAAAGTAAAAATATCCCCGGGAAACCTTGAGAATCAGACCTATTCAAATATCATTATTTATCCTATTCGTTTTAGGAGGATTGTTTGGGCTTATGTTTTTAAGTCAAAAAGGAGAGATGCAAGAGGCTCAGCTACAGGATGATGGGTTTTCTTATGAAGGAATTTCAGTAAAATACCCAACATATACCACTTTTTTAGGGCTAAAACAAGACGAAGATTCTACTCTTACAAGACAAGATATTCTAGAGGTTACAGAGATTGTAAAACCTTTAGAAATTGAAAGTAGCGAAATTGAGAACGATGCTGTATTAACAGAGAAAATAAAGGAATTACCTGATTTTTCCAAAATAGATACAACTCGACTTGTTAGGATTAAATATCCTGAGAATAATCCAGATTTCACTAAGGATTTAAGAAATAAGCTTTCTTCAAGATCTTGTAGAATAATCCATTATGGAGATTCTCAAATTGAAGGAGATAGAATAACTGCGTACCTACGTAACAGGCTCCAGCATATGTATGGCGGTGGAGGTCCAGGGTTTATACCACTTCTGCCAGTATACCGACAGATTAGTGCTATTGTTGAGCCTAGTGAAAATTGGCAACGTTATGCGTTTTTTGACCCCACAAAAAAGAAATTTTCTCATAAAAAATATGGGGCATACCTATCCGTATCACGTTTTACAGATTATCAAAAGACAATACCGGATAGTACACTAGTTGATTCGTTACCCATAATTAAAGCAACTGTAAAAATTGGGAAATCCAAGAAAACCTACGCCAAGTTTAGAAGGTTTACTAATATTGGGTTACACTATGGTAATAGTAATTTTCCGATTAAAATATCTGTTTATAACGATGATGTGTTAATTCAACAAGACAGTTTGATTTCAGATGGGAGATACCATCAATATAAAATTAAAACGGCTACTACACCCTCTGATCTTACGATTGAATTAGAAGGTAAAATAAGTGCAGATTTTTATGGATTAACACTTGATAGTGGTTCTAGAGTTCAAATTGATAACGTGGCCATGCGTGGTGCATCGGGTACTATCTTTTCTAATTCTAACGGAGCGACCTATGGCCGGATGATGCGGCAGCTAAAACCAAAAATTGTAATAATGCAATATGGTGGTAATACTATGCCATACCTTAAAGATTCTACTGATATAGAAAAATATACAAAGCGTGTGGCGCGCCAAGTAAACTGGATTAGAAAACGAGCAAAGAATACTAGCTTTATATTTATTGGTCCTACAGATATGTGCCTTCCAGTAAATGGTAAAATGGAAACCTATCCCATGTTACCATATCTAAATGCCAAACTTATGGAAACATGTCTTGAAAATAATGTTGCTTATTGGAGCATGTATGATGCAATGGGAGGAAAAGGATCCATGGAGCTGTGGGTAGATGAAAAACTCACTGCCAAAGATTATATGCATTTTACTTGGAAAGGAACCAAAATAATTTCAGAACTATTTTTTACAGCCCTATACCTTGACCTTAAAGACCCTGATACTAATGATGAGACGTAGAATATTATTTTTTAATTTATGGTTTTTGTTGACACTACCTATGATGTCACAGACCTATGTTTTAGATACTATACAGGATAAGTATCCTTTTGTGAATTGGAAAGCCAATGCGATTAAAATGGCCGAAGATTCCCCTGCCTTTAAGAAGCTCTATTGTAAACTTGATACAATCGCAAAAGGAGGAAAAGAAGATTTACATGTTTTTCATATAGGAGGATCGCACATTCAAGCAGATATTTATTCTAATAGATTAAGATCTTATCTTCAGACCATGAGTCCTACTGCAAAAGGGCAGCGAGGATTTATTTATCCGTTTAGTATTGCTAAAACTAACAATCCAGGTAATTATAGAGTAGAATACGATGGTGAATGGTCCGGTTATCGATGTTCTGTACGAAAAGATAGTGTTGCCTGGGGGTTGGCGGGTGTTACTGCAGTGTTTAAAGACACAATTGCAAATGTGAAAATAAAGGTAAATGGTAATAATTATCATGAAAAGATGTATGATTTTAATAAAATTAGAATCTTTTATGATGATTGGAGTAAAGACTATGAGATATCTTTTAAAGAAGATTCTCTGGTATCAGGTATAAAAGAGAACAATGAAGCTCATTTTATTGAGTATGCGTTTAATAAAACCGTTGAAGAAATAGAATTTTGTATTCGAAGAACTGAAGATACTGAGGGAGCAGAATTTTTAATGATGGGTATAGAGCTAATGAATGACAATAAAGGAATTCAGTATACCTCTATAGGTGTTAATGGAGGTAGTTTCTCTTATTACGATAGATGTCGTTATTTTGAAGATCAACTATTACTTTATAAACCTGACCTTTTTATAGTATCTGTTGGAACCAACGATGCTTATCATCCTGATTTTAACCCAGAAAGTTATAAAGAATACTACACAGATTTAATTAAACTGATTCAAAAAGCGAACCCCGATTGTGCAGTATTACTTACTGTGCCCAATGATTCGTATTATAAAAAGAAAATTCCTAACCCAAGAACCAGAATTGCCAGAAAAGTTATTTATGAAGTAGCTAAGGAACAAAAGATGGCAGTTTGGGATTTTTATGAAATAATGGGAGGATTTAATTCCTCTAGAGATTGGTATAATAACAAATTAATGCCACGTGATCGAATTCATTTTACAGTAATGGGATATCGCATTAAGGCAGATCTTTTATTACAGGCATTGGCGCATTCATGGGAGAATGAATTACAGCTACAACCAAATTCTATTTTGAATCAGATTATTAATGAATAGACTCATTGACATATTTTCTTTTTCAGAGGATTTTCCTTTAATCTTTACACAAGCAAATTTCTGGATATTCTTTGCAGTTGTATATTTCATTTATTCAATTGTTTATAGGAAAAAAAGCTTACGCAGTGCGTATCTTTTTGCAATCAGCCTTCTTTTTTATTATAAAACCAGCGGACTTTTTATAGGGATTTTACTGTTTAGTACTGTCAATGATTTTTTTCTTGGTAGAGTTATTTATAATAGCAAATCCGATATAGTTAAAAAAACATTGGTAGCAATCAGTGTGATTATTAATTTAGGTACACTTTGCTATTTTAAGTATGCTTATTTTTTTACGGAATCTTATAATTATCTTTTTCAAAGTAACTATGAGGTCATAAATTACCTTGCACAATGGGCTAATACCTGGAGTGAAGTAGACTATTTTACAGTGGATAAAATTATTCTTCCGGTGGGAATTTCGTTTTATACATTTCAGACGATTAGTTATAGTGTAGATATTTATCGAAAACAAATCAAACCACTAGATTCAATAATAGATTTTGGGTTTTTTGTTAGTTTCTTTCCGCAATTAGTAGCAGGTCCTATTGTACGAGCTGCCGATTTTGTACCACAGATTAGAAAAGACATTAATATCACCAAGGATGATTTTGGTAGAGCTTCTTTTATGATATTAAAAGGGTTGATCAAGAAGATGTTATTTGCAGATTATATTGCTGCTAATTTTATGGACCGCGTGTTTGACGTACCAGAGATGTTTTCTGGTTTCACCAATATCATGGCAATGTTTGGATACTCGTTACAGATATATGGTGATTTTTCGGGATATACGGATATCGCAATTGGATTAGCGCTACTCATGGGGTATAAATTGCCGGTAAACTTCAACTCACCCTATAAGGCAATTCATTGTGGAGATTTCTGGAGACGTTGGCATATTTCATTATCAAGTTGGTTAAAAGATTATTTGTATATCCCAATCGGGGGTAATCGAAACGGAAGCATATTCTCTTATGCCTTTATATTAATTTTTACTTTTTTAGGAGTCTTTGCAGTATCAGATTATTCTATAGCATTAGTAGCAGCTTCAGGTGTTGGAACTATGCTAATTATTACACTATTCTCTTCAAAACTAGCATGGCATTTTAATAGAAATGTCAATATTATGATTACGATGCTGGTGGGAGGGTTGTGGCATGGTGCATCTTGGAAATTTGTGATCTGGGGCGGACTTAATGGTATTGGTATTGTAACTTATAAATATTGGCGTTTAATTAGTCCATACGAGAACTCAAAGGCATGGTATACGATATTATGGCGTATTACCTTGACATTTGTATTTATTACTTTTACCAGGATATATTTTAGAGGGAACAGTATGGATCATATTGATCGTTTCTACCAACAGGTGATGACCAATATGGATTGGCAAAATGCGCTGATTGTGCTTTGGGAATATCGCATGGTTTTTATAGTTATGCTTTTAGGATATATAACACACTGGTTACCTTATAAAACCAAAGATTGGGCTTTGGACTTGTTTATAAAGAGTCATATCATCATAAAAGGTATTGTTGTCATGATTGTTGCAATTATTTGTTATCAAACCTATGCCGCAGATTTTCAACCATTTATTTATTTCCAGTTTTAGGATATAATTGTTATGTTTTTACACACCCATCCATACGAACCTTTTTTCCCGGAAGGAGCTACAAAGCTTATTGTGGGAACATTGCCGCCACCGCGTTTTACATCGGGAGAATTAAAACCGGGGGATGTTGATTTTTGTTACGGCAGTATTAGTGGATTACTATGGCCCGTTTTGGAAAGGATTTTTGATTTAAACTTAAAATTTGAAACGACACAAGAAGCTTTGAATCAACGAAAGGATTTTTTGTCTTCGCGTGGAATAGGGGTTTGCGATATTGTACACAGCTGTGAGAGAGAAAAGATTGATGCTTCGGATTTAGGAATGCAAAACATAAAATTACGTGACGTAATATCTTACTTAAAGCAATACCCAAAAATTGAAACATTACTTTTTACCGGAGGTAATAGTAAAAATGGACCAGAGTATTTTTTCAGGAAACATTTAAAAGAATATGATATAAAATTAGAAGTAGTATCTAATAATGTTCCTAGGATACATCAGCTTCATTTGGAAAATAGAATAGTGAAAACTGTTTCTTTAACAGCGCCTTCGGGTGCCGCTAATAGAGCTATCGGGAGTCTACAAGAATATAAAATGCTAAAAAACAAAAACCCTAAATTCAATACAATTGATTTTAGGGTGATGCAGTATCGTGAGTTTTTCTGAAATAAACTATTCTTCCTCTTCTTCAGCTTTCTTTTTCGCTGGTTTTTTTGCTGCTGGCTTAACTTTTGGTTCTGCTTTGGCTGTAGATTTTGTCGTAGTTATTGCAGATTTTTTTTTACGAGGCCTTAATCTGCCAAAAGTTCCTATGCCGATTTTACCCCGACGTGTTTTTTTATCTCCTCTACCCATAAATTAGTTTTTAAATCAAATAATTGATTAGTTGTGAGTTACTAATGTAAGGATTTGTAAAGAGAAAAGGAAATTATCGTATTCCCTTTATAAAATCACCAATTCTATCTACACCATTATTTGTAATGTGCTTAATAAAAGCAGAACCAATAATAGCGCCTTTTGTTGTCTTAGTTGCTTGGATAAATGTTTCATTATTACTAATACCAAATCCTACAATCTGTGGGTTTTTAAGGTGTAATGATTCAATACGTTCAAAATAATGTTGTTGCACATCTCCAAAGGTGTTTTTGGCACCAGTAGTACTGGCAGAACTTACCATGTAAATAAATCCATTAGACACACTGTCAATAAACCTAATACGATCATCAGAGGTTTGTGGAGTGATCAAAAATACATTAATCAATCCATACTTTTCAAATGTTTCTTGATACTGCTCACGATATTCTGCTACCGGTAGATCGGGTATGATTAATCCATCAATACCAATTTCCTGACATTTAGCGCAAAAGGCTTCTATACCATACTGCATCATTGGATTAAAATATCCCATAATAATAAGAGGGATGTTTACAGATTGACGGATATCTTTTAATTGATCAAATAAAATGTTGGTAGTCATTCCATTTTTAAGGGCGGCAGTCGAACTTTCTTGTATGGTTGGTCCATCTGCCAGAGGGTCACTAAATGGTAGTCCAATCTCAATCATATCAACACCGCTATTTTCTAGATCCTGTATTACTTTTACAGTATCATTTAGTGAAGGATACCCTGCTGTAAAATATATGGATAATAGTTTTTTGTCTTCTGCTAATTTTTGGTTTATTCTGTTCATTTTTCTTATATAGAGTAGCTAGTAATTAGTGCTTAGTACTGTTAATTCTTTGTACTAGATACTTTGTACTCACTACTAAATTATTATAATTTAAAATAATCTATGTACGTGTTCAAATCCTTATCCCCACGTCCAGAAAGGCTAATTACTACAATATCATTAGGGTTGAATTTCTTATCATTAAAAATAGCCAAGGCATGTGAAGATTCTATTGCAGGTATGATACCTTCTAGTTGTGATAATTCTAATCCTGCAGTCATAGCATCATCATCTGTCACCGAATAAAATTCTCCACGACCAGTTTTATAAAGATGAGAATGTAGCGGTCCCACTCCTGGGTAATCAAGTCCTGCCGAAATTGAATATGGCTCAGTAATCTGACCATCTGGAGTTTGCATTAATAAAGTTTTACACCCATGAATTATTCCTTCTTTTCCTAATTGAGAAGTAGCAGCGCTCTCACCACTATGTACACCTTTTCCTGCTGCCTCAACCGCTATAATGCCAACACTTGGTTCATCTAGAAAGTGATAGTATGTTCCTGCTGCATTACTACCACCACCAATACATGCTACAACATAATCAGGATTTTCTCTTCCTTCTTTCTCTTTTAGTTGCCATTTGATTTCTTCAGAAATAATCGACTGAAAACGTGTTACCATATCCGGGTAGGGGTGAGGTCCGATGGCAGAACCAATAATGTAGTGTGTATCTACTGGATTATTGATCCAATCACGAATCGCTTCGTTGGTTGCATCTTTTAGGGTTTTACTTCCGGATTTAGCGGGTCTAACTTCTGCGCCAAGCATTTTCATACGAGCTACATTAGGCGCCTGACGTTTGATGTCAATTTCGCCCATGTAAACGATACATTGTATTCCCATTAAAGCACATACAGTAGCAGTTGCAACACCATGTTGTCCGGCACCAGTTTCTGCAATTATTCTGTTTTTACCTAGTTTTTTTGCAACAAGGATCTGACCAATTGTATTATTTACTTTATGGGCACCCGTATGGTTAAGATCCTCACGTTTCAGGTATACTCTTGTGTTGTGTTTTTCTGAAAGACGTTTTGCATAATAAAGAGGAGAAGGGCGACCAACATAATCCTTTAGCAGCTGATCAAACTCTTCCTTAAAAGAAGGTTCGTTCATGATATCTAAATATGTTGTACGTAATTCTTCTACATTTGGATACAGCATTTCAGGAATATAAGCACCACCAAAATCTCCATAATACCCTTTTTCATTAACTTGATAGGTCATAATGTAATTTTTTTGTTCCCTTTTTGTGTTGGGAATAGTTGGTTTTTAAATTTTTCTAAGTCTTTTATATCTTTTAACCCTGGTTTGATCTCGAATTTACTATTTACATCAATAGCATAAATTGGCAGATCGGTTTTTAGGATTGCTTTTATTTTTTCAATTTCACCAAGTCCGATACCTCCACTTAAAATAAATGGAGTAGTTGAAGGATAATCTCTTAAAACACTCCAGTCAAAAGTATACCCATTACCACCTTTTTCTTTTCCCTTGGTGTCAAATAAGAAATAGTCTACTATACCTTCATAGGGTTTAAGTGTATCAAAGTCGAATTCGTCTTTGATAGAGAATACTTTCCACACTTCAACAAACTCGGCGTGATGTTTTAATTGCAATTTCAAATCCTGACAATATCCTGAAGATTCATTGCCATGCAATTGCACAGCTTTAAAACTGTATTGTTTTACTTTTTCAATTATAAAATCAATAGAAGCATCTACAAATACTCCCGTTTTTTTGATTGCTGGAGGAAGATCTGGAATCTCATCTTCAAAGTTTCGGGGAGATTTCTCATAGAAAATAAAGCCTAAATAGTCGGGTTGCAAAGTAGCAACTGCTTCCATATTCTCTTGATATTTCATTCCACAAACCTTTAGCTTCATGATTTTAAATCTTTTATGAAATTTATAGCACTAGCTCCTGGGTTTTCAGTCTTCATAAAGTTTTCTCCAATAAGGAAGCCTTTATATCCGTATTGTTTTAGATCTTTTATAACTTCAATACTACTAATCCCACTTTCTGAAACTTTTACAAAATCATCTGGGATTTGTGTGCTTAATGATTTGCTAATGGCCGTACTTACTTCAAAAGTCTTAAGATTTCGATTGTTTACACCTAGCATATCTAGCGATGGCATAATCGATTTTTCTAATTCCTCTTGATTATGAACTTCTAATAATACATCTAATGATAAACTCTTTGCAAATTGTGATAATGACTTGATTTGATCTTGTTTTAATACGGCCGCGATCAAAAGAATCACATCTGCTCCATGAGCTTTAGCTTCTAATAATTGATATTCATCTATAATAAATTCTTTACGAAGTAGTGGTAGTTGAACAGAAGATCTAGCTAGTAAAAGATCGTCTAATGATCCTCCAAAATATTTTCCATCAGTTAATACGGACATTCCACAAACCCCAGCTTCTTGATATCCTGTGGCTACATCTTGTACACTTACTTTCTGGTTTATGACGGCTTTAGAAGGAGATCTGCGTTTATGCTCTGCAATGATACCGGTATTGCTATTTCGTAAAGCAGTAGCTAGTGAATTTACTTCACGATCAAATAACACCGAACTCTCTAATTGGGTAACGGGAATTAAACTTTTTTTGAGTTCAATTTCTTTGTGTTTATCGGCTACTATTTTATCTAATATATTCATTTTTAGTTATTTGCTGATGGTTTTTGGTTGGTCGTTTTTATTTTATTTAATGTCTGATAATAATTTATGAACCTATTTAATAACTTTTAATTCGGTGTATTCCATTTTATCAATAATCAACTAACAACGATTAACTAATTTTTACTTAACTCTTGTATTTTATTTAATGCGATCAATCCTTTTCCTGAAAGTAAAGATTCTTTGGCACGTTCAAATCCTTGTTTTGGTTGTAACCCATCTACAGTTGCAATTGCCATTCCTGCATTGGCGCAGACTACATTGTTCTGTGCTTCTGTACCTTTTCCTCTTAGGATATTCATAAATATATTAGCTGATTCTTCTACAGAGTCTCCACCTACAATTTCTTCCTGTTTTAAAGCAGATACTCCAAAATCATTAGGTGTTAACATCCCTTCAGTATTGTTTGAAATAGTTTTGGTATTTCCGGTAAGCGAAATTTCATCATAACCATCTAATGCATGAACAATGGTAAAATTTTTGTCGGTGTTTTGATATAAGTAACCATACATCCTTGCCAATTCAAGGTTGAAAACACCTACTATTTGATTTTTTGGGAATGCTGGATTTACCATTGGCCCAAGCATATTAAAAAACGTTTTTACACCTAGCTCCCTACGAATGGGTGCTACATTTTTCATTGCGGGATGAAATAATGGAGCGTGCAATACACAAATCCCTGCTTCATCTATACTGCGTTTTAAGAAATCTTTATCATTACTGAATTTAATACCTAAATGTTCCATTACATTAGAGCTTCCGCATTTTGAGGACACTCCGTAATTACCATGTTTCGTAACTTTTATTCCGGCTCCAGCTGAAACAAAGGATGAAAGTGTAGAGATATTAAAAGTGTCTTTTCCATCGCCTCCCGTACCACAAAGATCTATAGGATTGTACTCGCTAAGATCTACTGCCACACATAATTCTAATAATGCATCTCTGAAACCTTCAAGTTCTTCAACAGTAATACTTCGCATCATGTATACAGTCAAGAATGATGCTATCTGACTTTGGTTATATTCTCCTTTAGAAATATTGACCAAAACACCTTTGGCCTCTTCTTTAGAGATAGTTTCGTGATTGATTAATCGGTTGAGTAAGTTTTTCATTACAATTATTTAATTGTAGTTTCCGCGAAGGCGGAAATCTGGTTTAATTTAATTTCTAGGTTTAATCATAAATCCTATTTGTAAATACTTTAATTATTGATCCAGTTTTCTAACATTTTTTTTCCATCAGGAGTTAACACCGATTCAGGATGAAATTGTACTCCACGAACATCTAATTCCTTATGACGTAAGGACATGATTTGCCCGTTTTCGTCATACGATGTAACCTCTAGACAATTTGGTAAATCATTATCTGCCACTACCCATGAGTGATATCTACCTACATCAAAAGCACTATCCAATCCTTTAAACAAAAGCTCGTCAGTAACAGATAATGTTACTTTGGTTGCAACGCCGTGATATACTTCATCAAGATTGATTATGTTTCCGCCAAAAACTTCTCCTATTGCTTGCTGCCCCAGACAAACACCAAATATACTTTTGGTACTTGCATAGATGCTAATAATATCTTTTAGTAACCCAGCTTCGTCTGGCACTCCAGGCCCTGGTGAGAGTAATATTTTGTGGTACTGTTCTACATCCTTTAATTGTAATTGGTCATTACGCTTTACGATGACTTCGCATCCCAAGTCCTCTAGATAATGAACCAGATTATAAACGAATGAATCGTAGTTGTCTATTACTAATATTTTTTTATTCATTACTTTTTTTCAGAGTTTCTAAGCGCTTATATTTCTTCAGCAAGTTTTAATGCTTTTGTTAATGCTCCTAGTTTATTATACACTTCTTGTAATTCATTTTCTTCGTTGGATTCATTTACTAATCCTGCTCCGGCCTGCCAATGTAGAGAATGGTTTTTACTTAGGAATGTGCGAATCATAATGGCATGATTAAAGTTTCCAGAGAAATCCATAAAACCTATAGCTCCTCCATAAAAATCTCTATTTACGGTTTCGTATTTTTCAATAAGTTGCATGGCCATGTGTTTTGGAGCGCCACTTAATGTTCCGGCAGGAAAAGTGTCAGCTACAACTTGCATAGTCGTAGTTTCTGGATGTTTTTTGCCAGTTACTTTACTTACCAAGTGAATTACATGAGAATAAAATTGAACTTCTCTATAGGTATCTACGGTTACATTACTTCCGTTACGACTAAGATCATTACGAGCTAAATCTACCAACATTACGTGTTCTGCATTTTCTTTTTCGTCTACAGATAATTTTTTAGCCAATTCAGCATCTTGCTCATCGTTGCCGGTACGTTTAAAAGTTCCTGCAATAGGATGAATCTCGGCAATATCATCTTTTACTACCAATTGTGCTTCTGGAGAACTACCAAAAATTTTAAAATCGCCATAATCAAAATAGAATAGATAGGGTGATGGGTTTATACTTCTTAAAGCGCGATATACATTAAACTCATCGCCTTTGAATTTTTGTGAAAAACGTTTTGATAGTACAAGCTGAAAAACATCACCCCGTTGACAATGTTTTTTGGCTAGTGCCACATGTGCCTTATATTGCTCATCATCCAGGTTAGAAGTAGTTTCACCAGTAGTTGTGAAATTATATGAAGCAAAATTCTTTACGTTTAATAAAGATTCTATTTCGGTTACATTACTTTCAGAATTATAGCAATGTGCAAAAATGTAAGCTTCATTATTAAAATGATTGATGGCAATTATATTTTGATATACAGTGTATTGCATATCAGGAATGTTAAGCCCTCCTTCTTTTTTAGAAATAGAAATATCCTCAAAATAACGAACTGCGTCATAAGAGATATACCCAAAAAGGCCGTTGTTTATAAATTTGAAATCACTTTTCGAAGTTTCGAATTGTTGACCAAATTGTTGGATTATTTCGGGAATATTGGTGTTACTGGTTACCTCTATTTTGGTACTGCTTTTATCAGGAAACGATTGATAGATGACTTCGTTTTCGATCTTGATATTGGCTATAGGGTTGCAACAGATATACGAAAAACTGTTTTCATTTCCTCTATAATCACTACTTTCTAGTAATAGGCTATTAGGGAAACGGTCTCTAATCTTAAGATAAACACTTACCGGAGTAATAGTATCAGCAAGTATTTGTTTGTAATGTGTGGTTAATTGATAGCTCATTTTTTACACTATAAAATTTTAATTTTTGGCCCCGAGAGTATGTAACAAAAAAAAGGCTTGTCGTGATTTGACAAGCCTTTGATATGTTTACTTAACACAATAACAGGATCTATCTCACGACGCTTTCGTTTTGAGAAGACCACCACCAATTATTTGTTAAGATTACTTTCATTTTTTATTTATTGAGTCAAATATATAAATTAATTATAATTTGTGATAATAAAAAATTACATTTTTAATTCTACGGCTAATTCAAACTCATCACTGATTGCTTTATCTCCTAAATTATCGAAGAAACTTCC
Organism: uncultured Aquimarina sp.; assembly: GCA_947496355.1. GTDB lineage: Bacteria > Bacteroidota > Bacteroidia > Flavobacteriales > Flavobacteriaceae > Aquimarina. Next base: position 112,011 of record CANMCO010000010.1, on the reverse strand, counting down.
TGATCCGTATTTGATATCGTATTTAGTTCTATCTACTTTAAGCGTAGTAGAAGCTGCATCACCATTTAATGCTAAAACGAATTCAATTGGATTTGTTTTGCCCTTAATTGTAAGGTCACCAGCAATTTTATAACCTTCACTTGTTTTTTTAGCCTTGGTAACTACTAATTTCGCAGTTTTGTGATTTTTGATGCCAAAGAAATCATCAGAACTAAGGTGCCCTTCTAGTTTTTCTTTTCCTTTTCCAGCTTCAAGATCTGTTACAGCAAGAGTTGTCATATCAACAGTGAATTCTCCTTTTGTGATATTTTCACCATCAAATACAAGGAAACCTTCAGAAAGGTTTAATGTTCCTGTATGGGATCCTGTTACTTTGGTACCAGTCCAGTTAATTTTACTCTCTGAAGCCTTAATTTCTTTTTTCTGAGCAAAAGTAGACGCCGTTGTAATAATGGCAATGGCAACGATTAATGATTTAAGTGTTGTTTTCATGATTTTTAAAAATTTAGGTATTTATGTTAATGAATAATTCGGATTTCTTAATTTGTTCAAGAGGTCATTTAAATGTATCAAATCTTCTGAGGAAAGCCCAGACGTTAATCTGTTTTCGAAATCTGTCATCAAAGGACTTACTTTATCAAGAAAATTTAAACCTTCTTTGGTTATAGTGATTTCAACTTTTCTTCGATTGGATTTACATGTTACTCGTTTTGCATATCTTTTATTAATAAGTTTATCCACCAATCTGGTGGTGTTGCTCATTTTGCTAACCATTCTTTCCTGAATAGTGCATAGATTAGCGGGTTTTTCTTTTTGTCCTTTTAGAATTCGTAATACATTAAATTGTTGAATAGAAATGTCGTGTGTTTTTAATTCAAGATTAATTTTATCCATTACCCAATTTTCTGTATATAAAAGATTTACAATTACTTTTTTGGGTAAAGGAAGTTCAGTTTCTGTTTTTATGATCTTTTCTATATTCAATTGTATCTACAATATTTGTATATACAAATGTATACTGATTAATGTTTGAAAAATTATAAAATGATATTAATTCTTTGTTAAAGTTAAAATTTAGGTGGTGTTTAATAGTATTATTGTCATAGAAAATAGAGCTCCTATCGGATTAAACATTTGTAAAAATATTCTGAAAATATTTAGATAAAACATAGAAATCTTGTTAATTTTCTTTTGGTTAGTTAACGGTTTTAATAAATTAGTAATATGTCGAGATCGATTTTATATATTATGTTAGTAATTTTTTTTACTAATTGTAAAGGGGAGCAACAAGTGGCACTAGATGCTACTGATGTTTTTAAAAGTAAAGGTGTTGAAATCCCAATGTATAATTTTGAAAATTTTGAACCATTACTAAAAGTAAATGATGGAAAAACTAGGGTAATTAATTTTTGGGCTACCTGGTGTAAACCTTGTGTTGCAGAACTTCCTTATTTTGAATTAATTAATAGTAGGTATCCTAATAGTGAGGTTGAGGTAATACTTGTTAGTTTAGATTTGCCTAAGCATGTAGAATCTAAGTTAATTCCATTTGTTAAAAGACAGAATATACAGAGTAAAGTTGTTTTATTGGATGATCCAGATGCGAATACTTGGATCCCTAAAGTGAATAAGAATTGGTCAGGTTCTATACCGGCCACTATTATATATAAAGGAAATACTGTCAATTTTTATGAAAGATCATTTACCTATAATGAGTTGGAAAAAGAATTGAAAAAAATGTTATAAGGAAGAATTAATATAAATACAAAATTAACACCTATGAAAACTTTAAAGATTCTTGTTGGAGTGGCTTTTATAATTGCAATTAGTGCTTTTGCAATTGATAAAGTTTCTGTTTCTAAAGCAGATGATGGATATGTAATAGGGGATACTGCTACAGATTTTAAACTAAAAAATATAGACGACTCTTTTATTTCTTTGGCGGATTATAAAGAAGCTAAAGGATTTATTGTGATTTTTACCTGTAATCATTGTCCCTATTCTGTAGCTTATGAGGACAGAATCATAGAACTAGACAAAATGTTTAAAGTAAAAGGGTACCCTGTTATTGCTATAAACCCAAATAACCCAAAGGCCTATCCAGATGATAGCTTTGACAATATGAAGGTGCGAGCTAAGGAGAAGGGATTTACTTTTCCGTATTTATTTGATGATGGACAAAAAATATACCCTCAATATGGTGCAACCAAAACCCCTCATGTTTATGTTTTAGAAAAAACTTCAGAAGGTAATATGGTTAGATATATTGGGGCGATAGATAATAATTACAAAGATGCTTCTTCTGCAAATGATAAATATGTAGAGGATGCGGTTAACGCACTTCTGAAAGGAGAAAAAGTTCCTGTAGAAATTACAAAAGCTATTGGTTGTAGTATAAAAGCCTGATCTTTTTTCTGTTTTTTTTATATAAATGATATGTATAGTTTATGCATTTCATAAAGGACTCTTATATTTGTAAGGAATATAAATATGGATAGTCCAAATATTTAGTAATATACATTATTATAAATGGCAGAAGATATCACACAAGAAGAATGGCAAGAACTTATCACAAAAGATGATAACGCAGTAATTTTAGATGTTAGAACAGAAGAAGAAGTAGAAGATGGTTTTATTCCTAATATGCTTAACATAGATATTCGTTTAGGACAAGGTTTCCTAGACGAAGTAGAAAAACTAGATAAATCCAAAAATTACTATGTCTATTGTCGTTCGGGAGCGCGTAGTGCTCAAGCTTGTACATTAATGAGTCAGATGGGATTTGAGACTACCTATAATTTAATAGGCGGTTTTATGAATTGGGATGGCGAAACTGCAGAATAATCATAATTATATGAAATTAAAACCACTTTTATTAATTGCTATTTTCTCTTTGGCATTGTTCAGTTGTAAGAAAGCAGAGGATTCTTCTTCTGTCATAGAACTTATTACAGTTGACGATATGGATTCACTGTTAGAAATGGGTAAAGTACAGCTTGTTGATGTTCGTACTCCAGATGAGTATGCAGAGGGTCATATTGAAGGAGCGTTGAATATTAATTTTAACGATGATAACTTTAAAGACCTTATCTCTAAAGTAGATAAATCTAAGCCGGTGGCCGTATATTGTGGTCGTGGTGGTAGAAGCGGTAAGTGTTCTGCATATATGAAAAAAGCAGGATTTACCAAAGTTTATGATCTTGATGGCGGTATTACCGAATGGAAATTTAAAGGAAAAAAATTGGTTAGATAAATAATCAGATATATACAAAAACAAAAAAAACTCCTCATCGAGGAGTTTTTTTTGTGGAGTCGGAGGGGCTAACCAATTGTTTTTAATATACTTAAAATCAATACCTTGAATATAAGTTTAGAATTATACGCACCGAATTACGCACCTATCTAACTAACTTGATTAAACCTTGAAAATTTAGATTACTTTTTTTATTGTAAAACTTATTTGGTATACCTTTTTAGTTTATGGCTATTGAGTAAATGATCAAAATAAATCATGAATGTTTTACAAATGCTTGAAAACCTTTTTTCAGCAGACAAAAGACTACTAAAATTTGTTTTAATAAAGATAGAGATATGACTATACATACTGAGTATACAGAGCAAAAGTAGTAGAAATCGGTGCTCGTTCTAAGTAAATGACAATCACAACTTAGTTTTTATTTTACATTTCCTTTTTAAGAGACCTTATAATAATATTTGGAATTCCCAGAACTTTTTCGCAGATCAAGGGATAATTTTGGTACCACCTCTCTTCAAGAATGTTCAGAATTTACATATTCAGTAGGTGTCATATTAAACTGTTTTTGAAAATTTCTACCAAAACTGGTGGCAGAATTATATCCTACCATTTCTGAAACTTCATAGACTTTATAGTTATTAGTTTTAAGGAGTTCTGCAGCCTTTTTGAGCCGTGTAATATTTATAAGTTCATTAGGGCTTACATTAGAAAGATCTTTAATTTTTCTATATAAAGTAGAACGGCTCATATTCATTATTTCAGCAAGTGTTTCAACGCTTAATTCTTGATCCGAAATATTGTTATCAATAACATCATCAAGTTTTTTAATAAAAACTTCATCTATTTTTGAATGTGCGATACTTTTTATATGAGCCAAAGGAGAACTTGAAAAATGTTCAATAATATGTCTTCGGTTTCTTATTAAATTTGTTATTTGTACTTTCAAGTGTTCTATAGAAAAAGGTTTTTCGATATAGGCATCTGCACCAGCTTCCAATCCTTCAATCCTTGAGTTTAATGCATTTTTGGATGTTAAAAGTATTACAGGTATATGACTGGACTCCAAATTGGTTTTCACCCTTTTACACAATACGAATCCATCGATTCCCGGCATCATAATATCACTTACAATCAATTGGATGCTTTCATTTCGAAGAATATCTAGTGCTTCTTCTGAGTTTGTTGCTTTCTTAACACAATAGCTTTCCATTAAATCCTTTGCTAAAAAATCTAATAGATCTTGATTATCTTCTACTAATAAAACTATAGGTTTGTTACTAGTAGGTTCTTCAGGTTTAGTAGGTTGACTTTCATCTGGCAGTATCGCAGGTTTATGCAACGAATAAAATTCGAATTCTTTTTCCTGATGTATAGGTAGGGTTAGAACAAAAGTATTCATTAGAGGATCCTCTGTAGTAATCTTTAGACTTCCGTTGTGAAGTTCTGCAAGTGCATGTGCTAGCGAAAGACCAATGCCGGTTCCTGTCTCGTTTTTATGTTCTGTTAGTCTAAAAAAAGGCTCAAATATCTTTTCTTTTAGGTTTGATGGAATAAGACTTCCATCATTCTTAATACATATTTCAAAATACTCTTGATCGAATTTTAGCGAAAGGTAGATCTGTTTTTCAGCATATTTCATCGCATTCGTAAAAAGATTACTAAGTATTTTTTTTATTCCTTCAACATCGATGAAGGCGTATACATCATTTTCTGGTAAATTGATATCAAAATTGATTTTTTTTTCTGTAGATGCATTGTAGAATCTTGAATGCATATTTCTGATTAACTCAGGGATATTGGTTTTTACAAAAGTTAGGTTAACTTGTTCTATTTCCGTTTTTCTAAAATCCAGCAATTGATTCACCAAATTAAGTAAACGAGAAGTGTTTTTTTTCATTATTAAAAGATATTCCTTTAGTTCGTGATCATTAACCTTTGGAAGAATTTTTTCTAGAGGACTCTTAATTAGCGTTAATGGAGTTCTTATTTCATGAGAAATATTTGTGAAAAATTCGATTTTGGCTTTAAAAACTTCTTTCTCCATTCTATTTTCAAATTGCTTAATTTTTTTATTATTCTTAATCTCAATCTGAAAACGATAATACCTAAAAGTCAAAAAAAGCAATATGGCCACTAAGCCAAAATACGTGAGATATGCCATGTTACTAGCCCAAAAAGGAGGCAGTACATCAACTTCAAGAGCTAACTCTTCTTGGCTCCAGTTTCCGTTACCAATTCTAGACCTTAACAAAAATTCATAGTGTCCTGTAGATAATTCTGTGAAAAAAACGGTGTTTTTGCGTCCTAGATTTACCCAGTTGTTATTAAGACCTTTCATTTTATAAGAATATTCAGTTAATCCCGGAGCAGTGAAATTTAATGAAGCAAATTCTATATTTATTGACGATTGGTCATGATTCAACTCAATTTTATCAGTAAATGAAATTGATTTAACTAGCGGAGATTCTTTTCCTCCAATTCTTACTTTTTCATTATTTATTTGAAAACCTGTTAATGCAATAGGAGCGTCATTTTTATTATCTTTAAAATTAGTAGGAGAAAAAGAAATCATTCCTTTAACAGTGCCGAAGTATAATATCCCGTTGTTATCTTTATAGACCGAATTATAATTAAATTGATTGCTTAGGGTCCCATTTTCTTTGGCGTACACATATACTTTTTCGGTATCTGTGTTAAATTTTACAAGGCCATTGGATGTACTTATCCAGAGTACATCGTCTTTCTCTTGGATTACCGTATAGAATACATTGCTTGGGAAACCATTTTCTGCAGTATATTTTTTAAACAGACTATCGTTTGATTTTTTAAGATTCAAACCATTTTCGGTTGTTATCCACAAACTATGTTCATTGTCTTCAAAAATTCCGTTAATAGCATTACTACTAAGGGTGCTTCTATTTTTTCCGTTTTTCTTATAAGAACCATAAATATTCTTTTTCGGGTCATAATAATAAAGTCCATCCCAATAAGTTCCGGCCCAGAAGACTCCATTACTATCTTCCATAAATGAAGTATAGAAGTAGTCGGGAGGAAACCTATCTATTACCAGAAACTTATCAGTTTCAGTATGATATTTATGAATCCCGGAAGCCGTTATAGCATAAATAGTATTATCTTTAGATCGGTATAAACTGACAATAAAATTGCTTTTTAAACCGCTTTCGGGCCCTGCTTTGTACTGTTTAATAACTTTTCCGGTGTGCATATCAACAACATCCAGACCATTTTCAAAAGTACCCACCCAAACCTCATTTTTTAAAGGTAAGATTCCATGAATATTATTGTGTACCAATCCATTTTGGAGATCTCTTAAAGTATAATTAGTAAAGATTCCTGTTTTTGTGTCAAATTTGTTTAAACCGGCATCTTCAGTGCCGATCCAAAGATTACCGCTATGATCTTGACGAATTTCTCTAACAGCACTACCACTTATAGAATTTTCTCCTATCTTATGAAAATACTTTTGAAAAGGGGTAAGCTGTTTGGGAAAATAATTGACACCTCCAAAATAAGTTCCTATCCATACGCCGCCAACATTATCTTTTGCCAGGCAATACACAGCATTATCTGATAGCGCATAGGGGTTATTATAATCTTTCGTTAGATTTTTAACAACACCGGTATATAAATTATAGATAAACACTCCAGATTCGGTTGCGATCCATAAATCATTTTTCTTCCTCAAGAAATCTCGTACAAATATCCGAGTGTTATCTGTTTGTAATATTTTTTTCAATAAATGATGGGGTAGATCAAACAAAAAAGCTCCATGATTGCCTGTACCAATAAGAATTGTGGAAACATCTAAGACTGCTATTTTTGTAATGTTAAATGGAAGATCATTATCTAATACAGGATGTAATTCAAAATTTTCGAAAGTGTTATCTTTTCTATCATACCTATATAAATCTATACTAGAAGCTACCCAAATTTCACCATTAGGAGAAACGGTAATCTCCTCTGCATTAATAAAAGTTTCTGGCAAAAATTTTGTTACTTCACTTGTTTTTTTATTGTATTTAAAAAGTGTACTTCCACCAATAAACCAAAGATATCCATTTTGATCATTTTCAATATCCAGAATAGGAAGATCTCTTGTGATCTCAAGTAGGTAGAATCGTTCTGTTTTAAGATCATATTCAAAAAGACCACTATCGGTGCCAATCCATAATTTGTCGTCAGAATAGTCTAAGCATTCAACAAAATTACTACCGAGGCTGTAGGGATTAGTTGCATCATTCTGAAACAATTTGAAAGTATACCCATCAAATCTATTTAATCCATTTTTGGTTCCAAACCACATGAAACCATGCGTATCCTGTACGGCACAATGAATTGTATTGTGCGAAATACCATCTGCAACCTCATAGTGTCTAAAATAATATTCCTGTGCTAAAATAGCACTTAAGGAAAATAGATAAATGCATATGTGAACAGTTATTTTTTTCAAGTCATTGATATTTTAACGAAAATTAACAATTATTATACTACAATATGATTCATCATTCAACAATTTGTTTCAGATACATAGAAAAAAGGAAAATTTTTAACGTTTTTGATTGAATTGTACGAAAAGATGACACATAATGCCTCTATATCAATATTATAATATTCTTACTTTGTAAACGTAAAGATTATTCAATATGTATTTATAAGGTTATAATATTACATTATTTATAAAAATTAATAGATATTTTTAATAAAATGACAATTACATTTAAGTGGTAAGTTCAATGACATGATTCAATTATCATACCCTAAACACTAACAAAAATAACACCTCTAAAGTTTCTTTTAAAAGTGCTTTGCGTCAAAAATCTATTATAAAACTTTTACCTAACAAAAAAATAAGTAGTAATGAATGAAAATAAAATTACAAAGAATAAGAGTGCTTTGGTAAACAAACAACTCTGTAAAAATATTCTTTCTGCCTTAGTGCTATTGGTGATTTCCTATCATTCTTATGGTCAAGGATCATCAATAATTACCGGAACAGTTATAGAGGAAGAAACATCACTACCTATACCAGGAGTAAGTATCGTAGTCTCTGGGACAAATAAAGGGACTACGACCGATTTTGATGGTAATTTTGAATTACGGGATGTTTCTATGGGAGCAGTAGTTGTATTTAGCTATATCGGTTTTGAAACACAGTCTGTTACTGTAAGAAACCGAGATGTGCTAAACATATCACTACAAGAAGATACTAGTACATTAGATGAAGTGGTCATTATTGGATATCAAGCCATAAAAAGAAGCGATTTAACAGGTGCCACTTCAATCATCCAACCCGAAATTTCCAATCAGAATGTTAGCAACTCATTGGCAGAATCCCTACAAGGCTTGGCAGCAGGAGTAACGGTAAGGAATGGTGGACAACCAGGACAGAATGCTGTCATAGAGATACGAGGGGTATCCAGTTTTGTAAATTCGGAGCCGCTGTACGTTATCGACGGTATGATCGCTGATGCCAATTCTACCATTAATAATAACGATATTGAATCGATTCAGATTTTAAAGGATGCCTCAGCCGCCGCTATTTATGGATCTAGAGCAGCCAATGGAGTGGTAATTATTACAACAAAATCCGGAAAACCTGGACCACTTTCTTTATCGGTTACTGTAAATACTGGTATTCAGCAATTGCCCAAGACTTGGGATCTTACCAATAATACTGAGTATGCAGAACTGCAAAGAACAAGTTTTTTGAATTCAGGTTTGCCGCCTCCAGCCTCAGTTGATGTCGCTTTTAATCCTGAAATTGATACCGACTGGCAGGACGAAGTTACCAAAACGGGGTATGTTACTGATCTCAATATTTCTGCCTCGGGCGGAGGTGATAATTCATCATATTTTTTATCAGGCAGCCATTTTGAAAACGAAGGAGTACTTATTGGGCGTTCTTTCAGAAGAACATCTCTCAGAATTAATAGTGAGCTAAAATCCAAGAGGATTACCGTTGGAGAGAATATTGTACTCACCAATACAAACCTTAAACAACCCCTTGGTAGTTTTGATACGGGCAACCCCTTTTTTGATATTGCTACTATGCTACCTGTAATTCCTGTGCAGGACAATTCTTTTATTACTGATACGAACCCTACCGGTTGGGGTATTGGTACTACAGAAGCCGTTTCTTTTTCCAAGAACCAAGTGGCAGTAGTTGATCTATTGCGGGAAAAAGTGAATTTTGCAAAAATTATTGGAAACGGTTTTGTCAAAGTAGATATCTTCAACGGGTTGAGCTATAAATTCAACACGGGTATCGAGGCAAGTTTCGATTTTTCAAAAGGAATACGAAAATTTGGAGTTACACAGTTTAATGCCGCAATAAGACCCAGCTTTATAAGAGAAGAAAGAGCCAGATTTACAAGCTTCTTATTAGAACACATACTTAATTTTGATTATGATCTTGGAAAACATAGCCTGAATGGAGTTGTTGGATTTTCAGATCAACAAACAAAGCGTGATTTTACTGTAGCTTCAAGAAGTGATATTTTAGAAACTAATGGAGGTATTTTTACCGAAATAAACTCAGCTACCGGAGAGTCATTTTCAGAAGGAGGAATTACCGATGATTATCGAATCATGGGATATTTGGGAAGGATAAATTATAATTATGACAGAAGATATTACCTTACCCTTACAGGCAGGATCGATAAAGATAGTCGATTTGCCAAGGAGAACAGAACCGGATATTTCCCTTCTGTCGCTGGTTCTTGGAAGATCAGCAATGAAAACTTCTTTCAAGTACCATGGATTGATGAACTAAAGATAAATGCCTCTTACGGTGAGTTAGGAATTGTGACCATCGGATCTTTTGACTGGCAGGGTACTATTAATAATAATCCCAGGGCGATCCTGGGAACGGTTCAAGTCGGGTCTTACCAGGCCAGTTTAGTCAACCCCGATCTACAGTGGGAAACCAGAAAATCTCAAAATTATGGCCTAGAAGCTACCCTATTCAAAAATAAATTAAGATTTGCCGCTGCTTATTATGATACTTTATCTGAAGATGCGTTGGTGACCAATTTGCCCGTAGGTTCATATCTTGGTAATCTGGGAGGGGATCCACCGGTAAATGCTGGTTCTATAAGAAATACAGGGTTTGAGTTTGAAGCCTTATACAAAAATGATCAGCATAAACTTAGATGGAATGTAGGTCTGAACCTTACTACTATCGAAAACCGAGTAGAAGAAGTTGGAAATCAGGGAGAAGGTATTGATTATATCCAAACAGGTCTTACAAGATCTAAGGTAGGCGAGTCTTTGGGACAGTGGTTTTTGGTAAGAACCGATGGGATATTTCAGAGTCAGGAAGAAATTGACAATTATACCTTTGAAGGGAATCCAATTCAGCCTTTTGCGCGACCTGGAGATATCAAATTTATAGATGCCAACGGTGATGGTGCCATTACCGATGAAGATCGTGATTTTATAGGGTCTAGCCCGTGGCCAACCTTTCAGACAGGACTACAGATTGGAGCAAAGTACAAAAACTTTGACCTTGATATGCAGTTTATAGGGGTTTTTGGAAATGAAATCTTCAATAGTGTGCGACAGGTCTTAGATTCTTACCAAAATACCAATTTTAGAAGTGATGTCAACCCCTGGACCCCCGAAAACACCAATACTAGTGATCCTAGAATTGGTGTTGCAATTAATGATCAAGGTTTGGTAGATAATGCACGCTTCAATTCTGATCGATGGTTAGAAGATGGTTCTTACGTGCGATTAAGAAATATACAGTTTGGGTATACTTTTGATAGAAATGCTCTAGAGAAATTACGAATGCAAGCGCTTCGTGTATATGTCAGCGGTCAAAATTTGTTTACCATTTCCGATTACTCCGGACTGGATCCCGATATACAGGGAAACGGAGACAATCAAATCCTGGAGCGTGGTGTAGATCTCGGAAATTGGCCAGCGAGCCGTATTGTATCCTTAGGAGTAAACTTACAATTCTAAACTCAAAAATGTAATCACAATGAAAAATATATATTATATACTATTATGTTTTTTAATAATCCACTTCTACTCATGCGAAGATGAGTTAGATATCGTTAACCCTAATGAAGTAACCAACGAGAGTTTTTGGCAAAACGAAAAAGATGCTGTACAAGGAGTGAATGCTTGTTACAGTACGCTACATAGAACAGGCTTCTCGAGATGGCAACCCATGTTGTATGATCTTCGATCAGATGTTGGAGCTAGCAATAGCCCTTGGAGTGACCTGGCTAATGCCTTAGATAAATTTATCCAACCTGATTCTAATTTTGGCCCTGTTGTAGATGTATACAGAGATAATTATATCGGTATTTTTAGGACCAATCAGGTATTGGATAATGTACCGGATATTGATATGGATGAAGACCTGAAAAACAGAATTCTGGGAGAAGCTTATTTTTTCAGAGGAATGCATTATTACCACCTTGCCAGTCTTTGGGGAAATGTTCCTCTGCAATTGGCGACTTCCAAACCTACCGATTTTCCTGCAACATCAAGTGAAGCTGAAGTTTGGGCACAGGTAATCGACGATTTACAAAATGCAGCAGTTAGACTTCCTATTACCTATGATGATCCTATCGAATTGGGAAGAATCACCAAAGGAGGGGCTTCAGCATTACTGGCAAAAGCTTATATGCAAATCAAAGAGTATGCATCAGCAAAAGATGTATTAGATTTTCTGGTAATAGGAGAAGGAGCGGGTCTCTATGACTTGGTTCCTGATTATTCAGATAATTTTAAAGTTACCTCAGAAAATAATGTAGAATCTGTTATTGAGTGGGGGTATGCCAATAATCCATTAGAATTTACAGATCAGGATACAGATACTCCTAATCATAATTTTGGTACCTCCATTGCTCAGTTTTATGGACCACCAGGTGTTGGTTTTACAGATGGAGAGGCGTTGCGATGGGTAACCGGTGAGTTTGAAATTGAAAGAACTATTACTGATGAGCGGGATCCTAGATTGGCCGCCACATTTTTATATGATTTCACCAATCCGGCTGGTCCTATGTTTACACAGGTTTATGGACTCTCTTTTGAAGAACGCTACGGACCCAACGACAGAGTGTTTTTTAGAAAGTTTTTGAATGATCATATTAAGAATGAAGAAGGGTTTCGCTCAGAGAATAATTATCGATTTATTCGATATTCCGATGTGCTTTTGATGTATGCAGAATGTTTAAATGCTACAAACAATACCATTGCAGCTTATCAATACATAGACCGGGTAAGAACCAGAGTAGGGTTAGCACCATTATCTGGTGTAAAACCAGGATTAACACAAACCGAATTTTTAGAACAAATAAAACATGAACGACTCCTTGAGTTGACAGGAGAAGGTCATCGATTCAACGATTTAAAAAGATGGGGAGACCTGGGGTCTTCTTTGAGTGATAGAGATGCTGGTTTTACTAATTTTGAGATTGGTAAACACGAATTGTTACCCATTCCTCAGCAAGATCTGGATATTAATCCAAATATGAATCAAAACCCACGTTGGTAAGAAAATCACAAATCTTCTATGCTTATGGCATACGATAGGAGAAAATCAACCGGAACGAGGTATTTAGTAATTAAAAAAGAATTGAAAGAAGTTTGATTAACGAAATGAATGATGAAAATGTATCAAAGAATGGAAAGTAAAATATATCTATGTATTGTATTGGTAGCAATGGTTATGAGCTCATGTATTTCATGCAGCTCGGGAGATTCTGATGAAGGTGGGCCTAACCCTAATCCCGATCCCGATCCGCCCGTGCAGACTGATACGACGTTCCAAAACCCTATTCGTACCACAGGACCTGATCCATGGGTGATACAAGATGGTGATGAGTATTTTGTAACATTTACAACGGGTAGAAATATCACCTTGCTTCGTACTAAAAAGATGTCAGAGCTTAGCAATGCTACCTCAAAAGTAATTTGGGTTCCGCCGGCTTCCGGGTTTAATTCCGCAGAAATATGGGCTCCAGAATTACATAAGATTGATAACGTTTGGTACGTATACTATGCTGCCAGCGATGGTAATAATGAAAATCATAGAATGTGGGTATTACAGAATACAGCCGCAGATCCTTTTACGAATAGCTGGGAAGATATGGGTGAATTAAAACTTCCTGAAGACAAATGGGCTATTGACGGAACCCCTTTTAAAGTTGCTGACCAGTATTATTTTGCTTGGTCAGGATGGGAAGGAGATCAAAACATTAGACAAAACATCTATATAAGCACTTTAGAAAACCCATTGAAATCAGGTGCTGAACGCATTTGTATTTTGAAACCTGAAGAGGCTTGGGAGACTAATAATACATCTCCCTTGGTAACTGAAGCTCCCCAGTTTTTAATGAAAGATGATAAGATTTTTATATTTTATTCAGCCGGAGGATGTTGGAAAGATGGTTACAGTATAGGAACCATATGGATGGAAACGACAGGCGATATCCTCAATCCAGATGCCTGGCAAAGAAGCGAACAAAATCCATTATTTGTTTCTAATACCTCTGGAAAGGCTTTCGGTCCGGGGCATAACTCCTTTTTTACCTCGGTAAACGGAGAAGAAGATTGGATACTTTATCATGCTAATGCCAATGCTGGTGATGGATGTGGCGACAAAAGGTCTATACGAATGCAAAAAATAGAATGGAATGAGACAGGATTTCCTGTTTTGGGAATCCCAGAACCTTTGGACAAAAAGTTAGAAAAACCCGCAGGCGAGGAATAATGTGTAAAAGCAGAAGTAGCGCCTTAGCGGAATAAAAATATAGTATAAATAATATCCATACTGGATTTAAAGAATAAATGAAATCAAGTAGTAAAGACAATACCAGAAATTACTTATTGTTTGACTTAGTTGAATTGCCCCAGCCAAAACTACCGGGTTTTCAATAGAATCCGGTAGTTTTTATCCCTAAAAAGAAAAAACATATAAGAAAACAAGATATCAAATAAAATCATTCCAATACGTATGAGAATAATATTGTTTACCGTAGGGCTGCTATGCTTACTATTAAGCCCAGTCACTGCCCAAGAGAATAATCTACTCCAAAAAAATAAATGGTCTATAGAGAGGACCAAAACTTGGTATGCCCAGCATCAATGGATTACAGGCGCGAATTTTATCCCCAGTACTGCCATAAATCAATTAGAGATGTGGCAAGAAAGTACCTTCGATCCTACTACCATTGATAGAGAACTTGGGTATGCTGCCAACATAGGTTTTAATACCATGCGAGTGTATCTACATAGTCTGGCATATAGAGCAGACCCCGAAGGTTTTAAAAATCGTGTAGAACACTATCTGGCTATGGCAAATACCCACGGTATTAAAACCATTTTGGTATTTTTTGATGATGTTTGGAACAAAACTCCAAAAATAGGGAAACAACCTGAGCCTAAACCGGGAATCCATAATTCGGGCTGGATGCAGGACCCCGGGGATCCTGCATCAAAGGAATCTAAGAACTTTCCCAGATTAGAAGTATATGTAAAAGACATTATCAAGAGATTTGCCAACGATAAGCGAGTGCTCATGTGGGATTTGTATAATGAACCAGGGAATAGCGGAAAACTCGCGACATCTATGGATCTTTTAAAAAACGTGTTTCAATGGGCACGTGAGATCAATCCTAGCCAACCTTTAACCGTTGGATTATGGGCCTGGGATTTTCAGGAATTGAATGCTTTTCAGGCCCTTAATTCAGATATACTCTCTTATCACAACTATAGTGATCCAAAAGAACACCAATTAGTGATCAATCTATTAAAATCGCATGGAAGGCCTATGATTTGTACCGAATATATGGCCAGAACCCGAAATAGTAGATTTTCAAATATTTTACCCATATTAAAGAAAGAAAGTATAGGTGCAATTAATTGGGGATTGGTAGCAGGAAAATCGAATACTATCTACCAATGGGATACTCCTATAAAAAGTGGGGAGGAGCCGGTAGAATGGTTTCATGACATTTTTCGAAAGGACGGAACTCCTTATCGTAAAGATGAAATAGACTTGATTAAAAAACTAAATACCAAATAGTAATGATCTCAACATTGTAATGGGAAAACAAAAGATGAATGTATAATGTTCCTGATGGTAATTTAGCATAACCCGAAAATAATAATACAGATATATTTTTTGAACATGGTGATTGTAATCACATACGATATTACTCTAGATCATTACTTAATATGATTCGGTTATTTTAAAAACGTATTCTCAAGCTTTATTACCCATAGATTTTGAATGAGTTTTATTTCAAAATAAATAATAACCCCTAAAACTAGTATCATGCTAAAAATTACTAAACACTTGATCAGTTTAGCCTTTTTGTTAATTTTGGCCTCCCCATCGATGACAGGACAAGACTTTTCTAATCCTGTCGCCGATTTGGCTGATCCATATATTTTTTACTATCAGAATTATTATTATCTAACAGGCACTACAGGAGGTGATGTTTCTTTTCAAAGATCACGTACCCTGGAAGGTTTAAAAAGCGCCCGCCGTTATACGGTATTCTCACCAAGTAGCCCTGGTGGGCAAGCAGGAAACTATTGGGCTCCCGAGATTTTCCGTTACAACGGAAAATGGTACATATACTATACCGCTCCAAAAAACAACAGCTCTTTGAATATAGCAGACCAAAGAATGCACGTACTTGAGAATAATGCTTCAGATCCCACTACAGGGACCTGGGTGTATAAAGGACGATTGGTTCCTCCTGGAGCAGATTACTATGCTATCGACCATATTTTTTTTACACATAATGGGTCGAACTATATTATTTACTCAGGAAAGCGTACCTCTAATTTCTCAATAGGAGGTCAAAACTTATATATCGCCCAGGTTTCAAATCCCTGGACAATAACTAGTTCACGAAGTTTGCTTACCGAACCTATATTTGGTGAAGGTACGGTAAATGAAGGTCCGGCGATTATTCGAAGAGGCAATACAGTGAATTTGACCTATTCTGTAGAAGGGTGTACCAGCCCCAACTATCGGCTTAGATTGGCTACCATGAATGCTAGTTCCAATCCAATGTCAAGATCTTCATGGAACATTCGTCCCGGAACAGTTTTTTCAAGAAATGATCAGGTAGATGCATTCGGACCTGGGCATCATGGTTTTTTTAAATCACCAGATGGTACCGAAGATTGGTTTGTGTATCATGCAACTCCTGAAGCTGGAGGTGCTTGTAATAATTCAAGAACTACCAGGGCGCAGCGTCTGTATTGGAATACAGATAATACTCCGGTATTCCCAGCCCCCAGTGCTACGGGAATTAAGCTGACATCCCCCAGCGGAGAGTTTACACTTCCTGTTGATTCTCAAATAGCCAACGGTATCTACAAGATTCAGGTAAAGATCAGTAACAGGATGCTCGATGTAGAGGGCGCTTCTCCGAAAAATGCTACTAATGTATCCCAATACCAGGATACGGGGGGATTGAATCAACAATGGCATATTCAGGCGACTCCAGAAGGGTGTCATACCATTACTTCATTGGCAGGTGGGCTAGCATTAGATGTTATTAATTGTTCTATAGCCAATGCGGCCAATGTAAGAATGTGGCCCCCAAACGGCGGTTATTGTCAACAATGGTCATTTGTTGATATAGGAGACGGATATTATAGAGTTGTTTCCAGACAAAGTAATAAAGTTTTGGATATACAGGATACAGGCCAGGTTACTCAAAATGGAGCCAATTTGCAACAATACGATTGGTTGGGCAGAGATAACCAAAAATTTAAGATGGAATTGGTTGGTTCTACAAATACGGAACTTGTTGATGGAGTGTACCGAATTACTTCCAAAAAGGGAGGAAAGGTTCTGGACCTGAATAGCTGCGATGCTGCAAATGGAGCTAACATTCATGTCTGGAACTGGTTAAACAATGACTGTCAGAAATGGCAAGTTTCCAGTGAAGGAGGTGGGTTTTATAGAATACAATCCGAGAGTAGTGGCAAGTCTGTAGATGTTCCATTTTGTTCTTCAGATTTGGGGGTCAATATTCATCAATGGCAAAATTACGATAATGATTGCCAAAAATGGATGATTAAACATGTGAGCAATGGTTATTATAAAGTGATTTCAAAGGCCAGCGGATTGGCATTGGATGTAGAAAATTGTTCTCCCAATATCGGTGCAAATGTACTTCAGTATTCTTATTGGGGAGGGGATTGCCAATTATGGCGGTTTGATAATATCAATATTTTAAAAGGTAGAACAAACTCATCACTAGATGAGAAAAACTTAAGTGTAAGCCCTAATCCGTTCTCTGATGTATTCAGTATAAAAGGATTGCCGAAAAAAATGACTACCCTGTTTATTAGAGATATGACAGGTAGATTGGTAAGAAAAGTAGAAACGACTCAAGATACTTATGATTTTGAGATAAAAGATCTGATTCCTGGAATGTATATATTGACCGTCAGCGTAAATGGTAAACAAATTGCTTCCGAAAAAATAATCAAAGAATAACAATAAAACATCTATTGTATATTTTGGAGAAGAGATGTTCTCATAAAATCCAAAGTACATTACAGGCTCAATTATAGGTAGGCTAATTAAGAAAGTAATAAAATATGTCAACGAGATATAAAACAATCAAAATTTTGTTTTTATTATTGTCATTAAGTGTTACTCAAGCACAAGAAATGAAAACAAATCACGACAAAATTGCTCTTTTAAAAAAAAGTAATTTTGAAAAAACCATAGGGGATAAAAAAACGACGCTCTTTGTTCTAAAAAACAAACAGGGAACTGTATCTGAAATCACTAATTATGGAGGTAAAGTAGTTTCGCTATGGTTGCCTGATCGAAACGGAAATTATGAAGATGTTGTGTTAGGACATGCTACTATTGAAGATTACCAGACTTCCAAAGAGAGATATTTTGGAGCCCTTATTGGGCGCTACGCAAATAGAATTAAAGAAGGAAAATTTACATTAGACTCCAAAAAATATGTGTTGGCTACAAATAATAATGGCAATCATCTTCATGGAGGGGGTAAGGGATTTGATGCTGTAATTTGGGATGCATATCAAATTGATAACCAGACATTAGAACTTCAATACGTATCTAAACATATGGAAGAAGGCTACCCGGGTAATTTAACCATTAAGGTGAGATATGAGCTTACCAATGCAAATGAATTGAAGATCGAATATTGGGCTACAACAGATGCGCCAACAATAATTAATCTAACGCACCATTCTTTTTTTAATTTAAGAGGAGCTGGCAATGGTACTATTAACGATCATTTATTACAGATTAATGCATCTTATTATACCCCAGTAGATGACGAGTTGATTCCTACAGGTAGATTAGCTACTGTAGAAAATACCCCTTTTGACTTCCAGAAATTAACTGCTATTGGGGATAAAGTAAATGCCGATCATAAGCAATTGAAATACGGATTGGGGTATGACCATAATTTTGTGTTAAATCAAAATTTAGAAGGACTAAATTATGCCGCTAAGGTGGTAGAACCTGCTTCTGGAAGAACGATGAAAGTATATACCAATGAACCGGGATTACAATTTTACGGAGGGAATTTTTTGGATGGTTCCATACAAGGAAAAAAAGGTAGAATCTATAATTACAGGACAGCTTTTTGTTTGGAAACACAACATTTTCCCGACAGTCCTAACAAACCTCATTTTCCTTTAACCCAATTGAGTCCCAAAGAAGAATTTTACTCTATATGTGTTTATAAATTTTCAATATTAAAATAAGAGAACACTTTTTATTGTTGTTTGAGAACTGTCGAAGTAACAGAATGTTGTCATAAATTAGGTGCTAAAAATACACACCGAATACTGCTCATTTTATTTGATATTAAAGGAAAATAAAAAAGCTCAGAAACACTATGTTTATGAGCTTTTGAAGGAATTTGGTTGATTTTCAGTGGATTTCAGAGAGGTCCGTAGCGTTAAGAATTGATCCTGTGGATCAATTTAGCGGAGGAGCCAGCTGGCGCGCATACCGAATCCCCCAGAAACACAAAATCCTGCCATTAGGCAGGATTGAAGTGGAGTCGGAGGGATTCGAACCCTCGTCCAAACAAGTAACACAATAGCTTTCTACACGTTTAGTTTTTGTTTAATTTTCGTCGATATGAAAGACCAAAAACCGCCAACTTATCGCTTATTCTCAATTAAGTTTCGAAACAATATCAAGACCCTATAATTTCTAGGTTTACTTTTACGATACTCAAAACCAAACGCCATAAACCAAGGCTTTTGAAGAGTATCCTGCTTGCCCGTCTAACGGGCCGAGGCATATCCTACTAAAATTCAGATTATGCAGCTAGGGCGTAGTTATTCTCGCCGTTTAAAAAAGTGAAATAGATATTTACGAGCATTAACTTCATAGCTCGACGTGCTTACCATCCTATTAATCTCGCTGTCAAAACCAGTCGACCCCAAAATTCATAGTTTGATGTCTTTTAACATCAAAATTGGTTGGCAAAGATAACTATAATTGTTATATCTTTAGCCGCAATTTTAAACTACAAAAAATATACCATTTTCATATGACCAAGTTCGGTATTATTAAAGAACGTAAAAACCCGCCAGATCGTCGTGTTGTTTTCTCTCCAGATGGCCTAAAAAATGCAAAATCTAAATTTCCAGAAGCTTCTTTTGTAGTAGAAAGCTCTGATATAAGGGTGTTTACCGATGAAAATTATGAAGAGGCTGGTTTTACAGTTTCTGATAATATTGCTGATGCAGAAGTTCTACTTGGGGTAAAAGAAGTGCCTATTTCTGATTTAATTCCTAATAAAAAATATTTTTTCTTTTCTCATACGATAAAGAAACAGCCGTACAATAGAGATTTGCTAAGAGCAATTCTTGATAAAAACATCGAGTTATACGATCACGAGGTTATTGTTGGTGCAAGAGGATTTAGATTGATCGGTTTTGGTCGTTATGCAGGTATTGTTGGAGCATATAATGGATTTAGAGCCTGGGGACTAAAGTTTGATACTTTTGAACTTCCGAAAGCAGAAACTCTTGTTGATCAAAAAGCTTTAGAATTAGAGCTATCAAGGGTTTCTTTACCCAATATTAAGATTGTCCTTACAGGAAATGGTAAAGTTGGAGGTGGGGCCAAGGAAATTTTGGATGCAATGAGAATCAAGGAAGTTTCTGTAGAAGATTATTTAAATAAGACTTTTGATCAGCCTGTTTATGTTCAGATTGATGTGTTGGATTATAATAAAAGGAAAGATGGAGTTGTGTGGGATAAGAGTGATTTTTATAAGCACCCTCAGGAATATATATCAAACTTTATGCGTTTTGCCATGGTAAGTGACATGTATATTGCCGGACATTTTTTTGGTGATGGTGCGCCATTTATTTATACCAGAGATGATGCAAAATCTAAAGATTTTAATATCAAGGTAGTAGCGGATGTTTCTTGTGATATCGATGGGCCTGTCGCAACAACATTAAGGGCCTCTACCATTGCAGACCCAATTTATGGCTATGATCCGGAAACAGAAAAAGAGGTTGATTATAAAGATTCAAATGCAATTGTTGTAATGGCGGTTGATAACTTACCTTGTGAATTACCCAAGGATGCAAGTGAAGGGTTTGGAGAAATGTTTTTAGAATATGTAATTCCCGCATTTTTTAATGATGATAAAGATGGTGTTTTAGAAAGAGCAAGAATGACTCAGGATGGTAAATTGACAAAAAGATTTAGTTACCTTCAGAAATATGTTGATGGTAAGGAGTAATTTTACAATAAATTTTATAAGTACATTATGACAACTCAAGAACTCGTAGATCAGATACATAAAAAGAAATCTTTTTTGTGCATAGGTTTAGATGTTGATCTTAATAAAATTCCGAAGCATTTATTAGAAGAAGAAGACCCAATTTTTGAATTTAATAAGGCAATTATAGATGCTACGCATCATTTGGCAGTTGGTTATAAGCCAAATACAGCTTTTTATGAAGCGTATGGTGTACAAGGTTGGAAGTCTTTAGAGAAGACCATCCAATACCTAAATACCAATTATCCTGAAGTATTTACCATTGCAGATGCAAAAAGAGGAGATATTGGAAATACGAGTACAATGTATGCCAAAGCATTTTTTGAAGATTTAGAGTTTGATTCAATAACAGTGGCTCCATATATGGGTAAAGATTCTGTAGAGCCTTTTTTAGCTTTTAATGATAGACATACGATACTTCTTGCACTTACTTCTAATGAAGGAGCGTTTGATTTTCAAACAAAGGATGTAGCAGGTAAAGAATTGTATAAGCAAGTTCTTGAAACTTCAAAGTCCTGGAAGAATTCTGAAAACCTAATGTATGTAGTTGGGGCCACAAAAGCAGAGTATTTATCAGGTATTCGAAGTATATTACCCGATAGCTTTTTATTAGTTCCTGGTGTGGGAGCACAGGGAGGAAGTTTACAAGAAGTTTGTAAATATGGGCTTAATGATCAAGTAGGTTTGCTCATTAATTCTTCTAGAGGAATTATTTATGCATCAAAGGATGTAAATTATGCAGAAGCGGCTGCCGATAAAGCTTTAGAACTTCAAAAAGAAATGAGACAAATTCTTGAAAAAAGAAAATAAAAAAAGAACGAGAACCTTTATTAAAAAGATTCTCGTTCTTCAATAGAATAGAATTTTAATTAACGTCTATTCGCATTAAATACCTGTTTTGCATATCCATAAAGTCCATATGCGATGAACACTATAAAAAATGCCATTATACCATAAATGATAATGTTAAGTAATACTGAATTCATAGCCCCGTGTTTTTATATTAAAAATATATATCTAATATAGGGAATTTTCTCCAAAATCCCTAGCATTAAGTGATTAGTTATTAAGTGTTTATGAACTTTTGGCTTTTTATTAAGATTATAATCTTTTAGGTAAATAAAATTTATGATTTATACTGATCAGCTAGGAAGAAAAATAGAATTTTTAGACACTCCAAAACGTTTAGTATCTTTAGTTCCTTCGCAAACCGAACTGTTGGTAGATTTAGGATTAAAGAACAGTATTGTTGGTGTCACTAAGTTTTGTGTACATCCCAACGATATAAGAAAAGAAAAAACCATAGTAGGAGGAACTAAGAAGGTAGATTTTGAAAAGATTAAGAAGCTAAATCCGGATATTATTTTATGTAACAAAGAGGAAAATACCAAGGATATTGTAGAATCTTTACAAAAAGAATTTGTGGTTCATGTTTCTGATATTTTTTCAACAAAAGATGCGCTTGAGATGATTCTGCAATATGGAATGATCTTCAAAAAACAAGACGAGGCAAAAGAGCTTATTTATAACATAAAATCAGAAGAGAAATCCTTTTCTGATTTTATAATTAATATTCCTAGAAAAAAGGTAGCCTATTTTATATGGAAAGACCCTTGGATAGTTGTTGGTAATAATACGTTCATAGATCATCTTTTGGATATAAATGGTTTTACTAATGTCTTTGGCCATGAAAGCCGTTATCCTGAAGTTTCACTAAATCAACTTAAAGACATAACGAACCTCGATTTGATTCTCTTGTCTTCAGAACCTTATCCTTTTTCTGAAAAACATATTGATGAAATACAGAAGATTAATCCAAACGTCAAAATTATCTTGGTAGATGGGGAATATTTTTCATGGTATGGCTCTCGTTTGGCTACTGCTTTTTCTTATTTTAAAACCCTGCATTGAGATTAATTAGTTTTTGGTCGATAAACATTTCTTTAAATACTGTTAAGCCTAACTGTTTTATGAAATAAGTTTATACTTTTGACGCACTAAACAACATACTATTGCTAAATTATTCGGTATATCATCATCCTAAGCGTATAGAGTGGGTAACTTTTGTTCATGGAGCAGGAGGTAGTTCTTCTATATGGTTTAAGCAAGTTCGTGAATTCAGAAAGCATTTTAATGTACTTATATTAGATCTTAGAGGGCATGGTAATTCAAAACCTGCATTTAAAGATGCTTTTAATTCTAAATACACATTCGATTCTATTACAGATGATATTGTAAAGGTGATTGATAAAGAAAATGTAAAGAAATCTCATTTTGTTGGCATATCATTGGGTACTATATTAATTAGAAACTTGGCAGAAAAATATCCAGAACGAGTTTCTAGTATGATTATGGGAGGTGCAATCATGAAACTGAACTTAAGATCTCAGGTCCTAATGCGTTTGGGAGTTGTTTTTAAATCAGTAATCCCATATATGTTCTTGTATAAGTTTTTTGCGTTTATTATTATGCCCAAGAAAAATCACAAACAATCTAGATTACTTTTTGCAAATGAAGCGAAGAAGTTATATCAAAAAGAATTCGTTCGTTGGTTTAGACTTACTTCAGAAATTAATCCGTTGCTTAGATTTTTTAGAGCAAAGGATATTAAAATTCCTACACTATATGTTATGGGCGAAGAAGATTATCTGTTTTTGCCTTCTGTTCAAAAAGTAGTTGCTTCGCATAAATTATCCAGACTTTTTGTGGTTGAAAATTCTGGGCATGTTGTAAATGTAGAACAACCAGAGGTTTTTAATAAAGCAACGATTAGCTTTATTCAGCAGTCATAATTTTTTAAGAAGCCGATTGATTTTCTAATTTCTTAATTTCCATTAGGATTTGGTTTGCTTCTTTATGAAGTAGATCACTTTTATCTTTGTTTTTTACTGCAGTTTTATAAGCATTCTTCATTAGTTTACAGTAATTATCCTGTAACTTTTGCAATCTAGATTTACTTTTAAACCAGGCTGGCATTTTTGTCCTATCTTACCGTTAATATTGCAAAATTAAAGGTTAATTCATTCAGGCTATCTTAATGATGAGTTAACATTGTATAAAGTTCTTTTAAATCTCAAATTGAGAACAATAATAATGTATGTCGAGTTATGGGTTATCCTGCAAAGCAAATACTTTTCTTAATAAATCTGTTGTTCTTGAACTTAGTTTAGTCCTAATATCTTTTTCTTCAACAGCGATCATAGCATAAACTCCCTTTAGAGCTTCTTGCGTAACATAATCTGTAAGATCTGGATTTACATTATTTGTTAATGGAATTGAATTATACTTATTGATGATATTAGACCATATTTTATCTGCTCCAACTTTAGAGAAAGATCTATTTATTACAGGATTAAATTTTGCATATAATGCACTGTTGGTTTTATTCTTTAGGTATAGCGTAGCAGCATCATTATTACCTAAAAGAATCTGGCGTGCATCTGTAAAGGTGATCTGTTTTACCGCGGTCACAAATATAGGAGTAGCTTCTTTTACCGCATCTTCTGCAGCTCTATTGAGTACTTTTAACCCTTCATCTGCAAGACTGCTCAAGCCTATATCTCTTAATGTTTTATCTACTTTACGTAATTCTTGCGGAAGAAGAATCTTTACTAATTGATTTCTATAAAAACCATCTTTTTGAGTGAGTTTAGTCACTTGTTTGTCAATACCATTATCTAGAGCTTGTCGTAACCCATTTGCGATATCAATATTGCTTATACCAAAGCCACCGCCTGTCGTTTGTGGAAGACTATTTACAACTTGTTGAAGCTCTGCACAACTTGATAATAACATAATGGTAAGTATAATTACTATTTTTTTCATGATTTCTTATTAGATTTGAGAATGTAAGTTACTAATATGAAGTCAAATTTAATTTTTTTAATACTATCTATTTTAATTATTTCTTGTAAAAATGAAAAAGTATCGACAAATGACGAGTCGATACCGCTCATTAAACCCAATCAATATCTAACCATATTGGGAATAACGCAAGATGGCGGTTTTCCTCACATAAATAACACAAAGGAGTTTGAAAAGGTCAAAGAGGGTGTAATAGGTAAAGAATTAGTGGTTTCACTGGGACTAATTGATAGAAAAGAAAATAAGAAGTTTCTATTTGAAGCAACTCCTGATATGCCAGAGCAATTGGCTATTTTGGATAGCGAACACTTACAAAGCAATACTATTATACATGGGATTTTTCTAACCCATGCTCATATTGGGCATTATACAGGATTAATGCATTTGGGGCGAGAAGCTATGGGAGCAGGCAATATTAGAGTATTTGCAATGCCAAAAATGAAATCATTTTTAGAATCAAATGGTCCATGGTCTCAATTAGTGAATTTAAACAACATAAATATTAGTGCTATATATGCAGATACTACAGTACAGCTAACTAATGCTGTTAAAGTGGTTCCTTTTATCGTGCCACATAGAGATGAATATTCTGAAACTGTAGGGTACAAAATTATAGGTAATGAGAAAACGGCACTATTTATTCCAGATATTAATAAATGGTCTCTTTGGGAGAAAGATATTGTTGAAGAAGTAAAAAATGTAGATTATGCACTTATAGATGCGACCTTTTTTAAAGATGGTGAAATCCCTAGACCAATGTCAGAGGTTCCACATCCATTTATAGAAGAAACAACTACTATTTTTAGTAGAGAATCAAGTGCCACAAAATCTAAAATAATCTTTATCCATTTTAATCATTCCAACCCTGCAATTAATAAGAATTATAGTGAAAGAATAGCGCTTGAAAAACAAGGGTACCGCTTTGCTAGCTTTGGGGATATTTTGCCTCTATGAAAAAATCACCGTTTTATTATTGTAAACTAAAACCTTTCTTTCTATATGATGCTTAATAGCCCTTGATAATACTATTTTTTCAAGATCTCTTCCTTTGAGAATGAAATCATGTACATTGTGTATATGCGAAACTCTTACGATTTCCTGTTCGATTATAGGTCCTTCATCTAAGTCAGAGGTAACATAATGACTTGTAGCGCCTATAATTTTAACGCCACGTTCATATGCAGAATGATACGGTTTTGCCCCTGGAAATGCTGGTAGGAAAGAATGATGTATGTTGATGATTTTGTTAGGAAACTGATCAACAAAATTAGAAGAAAGAATTTGCATATACCTTGCTAAAACTACAAAGTCTACTTTATGTTCTTTTAATGTTCTCAATTGTTCAGCTTCGGCCTGTTTTTTATTTTCTTTTGTGACAGGAATATGTTTGAATGGAACATTGAAAGCATCGGCAATTGGTTTTAGGGCCTCATGGTTACTAATGATTATAGGGATTTTCACTTTTAATTCACCAGAAGCATACCTTCCTAAAATATCATATAAGCAATGATCATATTTAGATACAAAAAGAGCCATTTTAGGTTTCTTTTCGGCATTATACATTTCCCAATGCATGTTATAGTTTTCTGATACATGCTTGTTGAAAGATTCCTTGAATAAAGCCAATTTTTCTTCGTCCTGATCAAACTCACATTCTAATCTCATAAAGAACTCTTCTAACTCACGATCTACATGTTGTTCTATATAGGTTGTATTTCCTTTCTTGGATAAAATAAAATTGGTAACAGTGGCTATAATCCCTTTTTTATCGGGACAGTTGATTAATAAGGTGGTTTTCTTCATTCTTACTCATGTTTTCATCGATAAACTTACTATAATTAAGATAATTCCTTCTATTATTTTACCTAAACGTAAGATGGTTCATACTCTTTTTACTTGATTTGAAATGTATTGACGGTATTGGTGCGGAATTTTCAAAAAAACCAGCATAAATAGCACTAAATTTGAATGATGAATAATGAAATAACCAGATTGGTTAAATAAATTATATAATTCTAAAAAAATAATCCTTTTTGATGCGTATTTCGTAAATTAGCACCATTAAAACTACTTTTTATTATCAATGGAACAAATTGCACCCTATAAACCTAAGTACAAAGTAAGAATAGTTACTGCAGCTTCACTATTTGATGGTCACGATGCTGCCATCAATATTATGCGTCGTATTATACAATCTACAGGAGTAGAGGTGATTCACCTTGGTCATGATCGTAGTGTAGAAGAAGTCGTTAATTGTGCTATTCAGGAAGATGCTAATGCTATTGCAATGACATCATATCAAGGAGGTCACAATGAATATTTCAAATATATGTACGATTTGCTTAAAGAAAAGGGAGCAACGCATATTAAAATTTTTGGAGGAGGAGGTGGTGTAATCCTTCCCGAAGAGATTAAGGAACTAATGGATTATGGGATCACTAGAATTTACTCTCCTGATGATGGAAGAGAACTTGGACTGCAAGGAATGATCAATGATCTGGTCCAAAGATCAGACTTTCCAATAGGAGATGCACTTAACGGAGAAGCAGACCATTTGGCAGAGAAAGAAATAGGTGCTATCGCGAGGGTAATTTCGGCTGCAGAGAACTTTCCTGAAATTGCTAAAGATACTTTAGACGAAATTCATAAAAAAAATAAAACATCTAAAACTCCGGTATTAGGAATTACTGGTACTGGTGGGGCAGGTAAATCCTCATTAGTTGATGAGTTGGTTCGCCGTTTTTTAATTGATTTTCCTAAAAAGACAATAGGATTGATTTCTGTAGACCCTTCTAAACGAAAAACAGGAGGAGCATTATTAGGTGATCGAATACGAATGAATGCTATAAACTCACCAAGGGTATATATGCGTTCTTTGGCGACACGCCAATCTAATTTGGCATTATCTAAATATGTTGCAGAAGCTATAGAAGTGCTTAAGGCTGCAGAGTTTGATTTAATAATCCTGGAAACATCAGGTATAGGACAATCAGATACCGAAATTTTAGAGCATAGTGATACCTCTTTGTATGTTATGACTCCAGAATTTGGAGCTGCTACACAATTAGAAAAAATCGATATGCTTGATTTTGCCGATTTAGTAGCGATCAATAAATTTGATAAAAGAGGATCTCTGGATGCGCTTAGAGATGTGAAAAAACAATATATGCGCAATCACAGTCTATGGGATACTCCGCAAGATCAATTGCCCGTATATGGTACAATTGCTTCGCAATTTAATGATCCGGGAATGAACACGCTTTATAAGGCGATTATGGATAAAGTGGTTGAAAAAACAGGATCAGATTTAAAGTCAGATTTTCATATCTCTAAAGAAATGTCTGAAAAGATATTTGTTATTCCGCCAAGTAGAACAAGGTATCTGTCAGAAATTGCAGAAAGCAATAGGGCATATGATAAAACTGCAGGAACACAAGTTGAGGTTGCTCAAAAGTTATACGGAATCTATAAAACAATTTGTAGTGTAGCAGATGTAGATTTTATTGGTTTGTCTAAGAATGGTATTGATGATGAATTACTGCGAAATATTAAAAATGAAGATAATACTGCATTTTTAAAGTTACTTCTTGCAGAGTTTGATCGTGTAAAGCTTAACCTTGATCCATATAATTGGGAGATTATTACAGGATGGGCAGCCAAAGTGAAAAAATATAAGGATCCTATCTACTCTTTTAAAGTAAGAGATAAGGAAATCAAAATAGATACACATACCGAATCTTTATCACACACTCAAATCCCTAAAGTTGCTTTACCAAAATATCAAGCTTGGGGTGATATACTGAATTGGTGTTTGCAAGAAAATGTTCCAGGAGAGTTTCCTTATGCATCAGGATTATACCCTTTTAAACGAACAGGAGAAGATCCTACACGTATGTTTGCAGGAGAAGGAGGGCCAGAGCGTACCAATAGACGTTTTCATTATGTGAGCCTAGGGATGCCCGCAAAAAGACTTTCAACTGCTTTTGATTCTGTTACATTATATGGTAACGATCCAGACCATAGACCTGATATCTACGGGAAAATAGGTAATGCAGGAGTTTCAATTTGCTGTTTGGATGATGCCAAAAAGTTATATTCTGGTTTTGATCTGACGCATGCTATGACATCTGTAAGTATGACTATTAATGGTCCTGCTCCAATGTTACTCGGATTCTTCATGAACGCTGCTATAGATCAAAATTGTGAAAAGTATATCAAAGAAAATGAATTGGAGTCTGAGGTAGAGGCAAAAATTAAAAAGATATATAAAGACAAAGGAGTAGCAAGGCCACAATATCAAGGAGAACTTCCAGAAGGTAATGATGGACTTGGATTAATGCTTCTTGGTGTTACAGGGGATCAGGTGTTGCCAAAGGATGTATATGAAGAGATTAAGGCAACTACATTAAATACTGTACGAGGTACTGTGCAAGCAGATATTTTGAAGGAAGATCAAGCTCAGAATACTTGTATCTTCTCAACAGAATTTGCTCTGAGACTAATGGGAGACGTACAGGAATATTTTATTGAGAAGCAAGTACGTAATTTCTATTCGGTTTCTATATCAGGATATCATATTGCTGAGGCAGGGGCGAATCCTATTACCCAGTTGGCATTAACTTTGGCAAACGGATTTACTTATGTAGAATATTACCTGAGCCGCGGAATGGATATCAATAAGTTTGGACCAAACTTATCTTTCTTCTTTTCTAACGGGATCGATCCAGAATATGCAGTTATCGGGCGTGTAGCGCGTAAGGTTTGGGCAAAAGCCTTGAAAAATAAATATGGAGCCAACTCTAGAGCTCAAATGCTAAAATATCATATACAAACTTCAGGGCGATCATTGCATGCACAAGAGATAGATTTTAATGATATTCGTACAACATTGCAAGCGTTGTATGCAATATATGATAACTGTAATTCTTTACATACAAATGCGTATGATGAAGCAATTACTACACCTACAGAAGAGTCTGTGCGTAGAGCAATGGCAATACAATTAATCATTAATAAAGAATTAGGACTTGCTAAGAACGAAAATCCTATTCAAGGTTCTTTTATAATCGAAGAGCTTACAGATTTGGTTGAGGAAGCTGTACTAACAGAATTTGATAGAATTACTGAACGTGGCGGAGTACTAGGAGCAATGGAAACTATGTATCAACGTAGTAAAATCCAAGAAGAGAGCTTGTATTATGAAACCTTGAAACATAACGGAGATTTCCCAATTATTGGTGTAAATACATTCCTAAGTTCTAAAGGGTCGCCAACGGTTACTCCAGGAGAAGTAATTAGAGCTACAGAAGAAGAAAAACAGTATCAGATTACTATGCTAAATGAGCTACATAAAGGAAATAGTAATGATACTGAAGCATTATTAAAAGACTTACAACAAAAAGCAATTACTAACCAAAATATTTTTGATGCTTTAATGGAAGTTTGTAAAAAATGCTCTTTAGGACAAGTTACATCTGCCTTATTTGAAGTAGGAGGGCAGTATCGCAGGAATATGTAATGTAAACAATCATATCAAATAAAAATAAACCCCGTACTATATGATATGGGGTTTATCATTTACCAGAGTTTTTTTATCTTTAGAGAAACACAACTCGTCATGCAAAAATTATTTTTAGGATTACTATTCATAACAGCTTTTTCCTTCGGGCAACAAAATGAAATAAAAGCCTTAGTTGGAGGAACTTTAATTGATGGTTATGGATCTACCCCAATACAGAATAGTGTAATAATCATTGAAGGAGAAAAAATAAAGGCCGTTGGCACAATAGAAACCTTGAAAATTCCTGAAAACGCCAAGGTTATTTCTACAGAAGGTATGTCTGTGCTTCCTGGGCTTTGGGATATGCATGTGCACACTATGATTAATGGTCATGCAGATTATTCCTATTGGGATAAAAAATATCTACCACTCTTAGAAGATGTTATCATGCCGTCTTCTGCAGAGCAATTACTAATGGCCGGAGTTACCAGTGCAAGAGATCTTGGAGGACCATTAAAAGAAAGTATTTCTGTAAGAGATAGAATTAATAAAGGAGAAATTCCGGGCGCTACATTGTATGTTTCGGGACCCTTTATTCAGAAAAAACCTTATCCCGGCACAGAGGCTTTTCGTTGGGGAATTAACGGAGTAGAAGATGCAAGAAAGAAGGTGAAAAAATTAGCCGATGCTGGTGTAGATTGTGTTAAACTGATTGATCAGGATCAAATGTCAAAAGATGAGCTACAGGCTGTGGTAGATACGGCACATAAATATAATCTGAAAGTTGTTGCTCACGGTCATCGTCCGCAAGAAATTAGAATGGGCCTTCAGGCGGGAGCAGATTGCTTTGAGCATACAGGCTTGTCTTCTGCGCCCAAATATCCTGATGATGTTATGGAAGCTATAAAAGAACGAACCGCACAAATGAATTTAGGACCATTGTTTTGGTGTCCTACAGTAGAAGGGTTATTTAATTACGAATATGTAAGAGATAATGGAGAGCATTTGGATAATGATTCATGGCATAGAGGTTTGCATGATACAATCATTGCAGATATTAAAAACAGTTTTAAATATAAGGATCGTTTACCTTATTTTCAGCTAACCCCTATTCGTAAACCAACATTAGAAACTAAAATAAAACAACTAATGGATGCTGGTGTTGTATTGATGATTGGTACAGATAGTGGTATCCCCATGAAATTTCATAGCCAATCTACTTGGAATGAGTTGGATGTTTGGGTAAATGAATTTGGAATCGATCCAATGTATGCCATACGTGCAGCTACTTATTGGCCGTCATTATGGATGGGAGTTGCAGATGAGGTAGGAACCGTTACCGAAGGTAAATATGCAGATATTATTGCTGTAAAAGGAGATGTATTGCGACATATTAATCTTCTACAAAATGTAGGTGTTGTCATAAAGCATGGAAAACAATATAAATGAGATTAAGCGCAGTTGTTATTTTAATAGGGATAGGGTATGATTATGTAACCAAAACTTAATTAAGAAAATAATATAAGATCATAAGCTCATTATCCAACTATGTTGTAAACGCTTAAACTTTTTGAGTTCCTTTCTTAAAAGCACCAAAAATTCTTTTCCATTACTTTCAGATTTTTCAAGACGTTCACAATTTTTATAAAGCTTATTTGTAATGTGTATCAAGGAATTAGCATGTTTGATACGGTCATCTTGAAAAGTCTGATTTTCTGCATTAATTATTTTAGGTGCCAATGCATCAGATTGTCTAATAATATCACCGGTAAAATATATATGCGGGTCTTCGCTTCCATTACTTTGCAGTGAAGTCATGTCATGAATAAGATATGTAGAAATACTCCTGGATAATGTAAATATATCAAGAGCTTTCTTATATAATCTTTTATTTCGTGGCTGTGATCTCATAACAATTAGTTGTTCAAAAATAACGCTATTTTTGTAATTTTTTCTTTTGATTTTAAAGCTAAATGATTAATTTGCTTTAGTAATTAAGTATAATTATTATTTTTAGTTTAAAATGAAAATTGATTCTACAAACTGGGGTATTTTACAGTGCTTGCAACAAAATGCTAGACTATCTAATGCTGAAATAGGAAGAAAGGTTGGATTAAGTTCTCCGGCGGTTGCCGAAAGAATAAAAAAAATGGAGGATTATGGGGTTTTAACAGGATATAAAGCCGTTGTCTCTTATACCAAAACAGGATATCAATTAAAAGCAATAATTACACTTCGCGCTTTTATGGGGAGGTTAAAGCCTTTTTTGACGAAAGTATCGCAATTTGACGAAGTACTCAATTGTTATCGAATTACGGGAAATGAAAATATAATTATGGAAGTAGTTTTACGTGATCAAATACATTTACAAGAATTTATCGATAGCTTAATCACTTATGGAGAGGTTAAAACACACATCATATTATCTAATTTGATACAAAATAATCCGATTACCGATGGGGTTGGATTTAATGATTTAGAAATTTAGATTTTTGGCATGAGGTTTGTGATCATATAAATGAAAATCATCTACATCTTGTGTGAGGACATTAGTTAGGGAAACTAAAGAGAGTACAAGGGATAGATTAAAAACATCTGGATGTATTCAGATGTTTTTTTTATACATTTATATTTAAGTTTTCATAATTTTATAATATCAATATGCATCTTTTTTAGAAATATGTAGTCTTATAGGTGTATAACATTAAAAAAATAAAACATGAAAAATAAAGAATGTATATGTATATGTTCTAGCTGTGTAGAAGGGCAGTGTGTAAATTGCTCCTGTATAGGATGCGAATGTTCAGGATGTAATTGCTAATTATAATGCTTCTATCCTCAATTTTGGGGATAGGAGTTTGTTTTATATTTATGGAAACTTCGCAAATCTGGAGATCTTATCATAGCGACATTAGGAACTTTATAAGAAGTAAAGTTAAAGACGATCAGGTTGTAGATGATTTGATACAAGAAACTTTTGTCAAAGTACACCTTAATAAGGATACGCTTAGAGATGATACTAAAATTAAATCTTGGGTATTTACAATTGCCAGAAATACGATATACGATTTTTTTAAGGAAAATAAGTATCTTAATACACCTGTTGTAGAAAAAATTTCTGAGGAAATAGAAAATATTCATACAGAGAAAGACTGCCTGCCGGGATTGATCAATAATTTACCTAAGAAATATGGAGAGGCTTTGTTTCTTTCTGATATTGTGGGTATGAAACAAAAACAAATTGCCCAGCAATTAGATATGCCGTTGCCTACTGTAAAATCCCAAGTACAACGTGCTCGAAAATTGATTATACAAGGGTATATGAAATGTTGTAATTATACTCTTAACGAAAAAGGAAAACTTGTTGGGGTAAGAAAGGAAAAAGAAGACTGTAAAATTTGTAACTAAAATAGATTAAGATAAATGTTTATTAATATGTCAACACTATTTTATTTATGGTATTTGTAAAGAAATTGAGTTTATGACGCGACTAATCTTTCTGAAAAGATATATCACATTAATTATTCTTTCTTTAATCTCTATGGTGGATTATGGACAAAATACACTTAGTCTAAAAAAAGGAATGGTCATAGATTCTTTGTTAGTTCCAGAGACAAACACTAGTTTTAGTATTTATCTGCCTAAAGCTTTTGATTTGAATAAGAATTGGCCGGTGATCATAGGGTTTAATTCAAATAAAGAGGTGGACACACTCACCAGGTTATTTAAAACAGCAGCAGAGGAATCTGGATATATTGTTGCAATCAGCAATTTTTCAAAGAACCAAGAGCTCAAAGAACAAACAAAGCAGATGTCATCATTTATCGATCATATTTTTTCACTTTTCCCCATTCAAAGAGGTAGGGTATATGTAACTGGAATACATGAAGATGCAAAATTAGCAAGCATGATACCGGCTCTATATAGTGAAGATGTATTTGGAGTAATAGCAATTGGTGATAGTCATTATTATGATTCAAAAATAAAAATAGGAAAGAATTTTTCTTATATAGGTATTTTGAATACGACTAATTATAGATATAAAGACTTCTTAAAGAATAAGACCTACCTTAATAGAAAAGCGATTGCAGCAGATATTTATACATATATAGGCGAATCTGATATGCCTGATCCGGATCTTCTTACAAAATCACTTTCAACATTTACATTACAAGCAATGTTGAAAGGAAGGATGCCAAAAGATTCTATTTGGGTTCAAAATTTGTTTCAGAAAGATTTAAAAGAGGTTGAGACTAATTTGAGTAAAAGAAATTTTGTAGTTGCCTATGATGATATAAAATGGATACAAAACAGATATCGTTTGTTTTTTGATACCAGTTATCTTAAGGAAAAAGAAAAACAAATTAGACAGCTCAAGAGCTATAAGAAAGAAAAAAGGTTGCGGTCCAAATATACTAACCAAGAAGGTTTTCTTAGACAAGAATACCTGTTCTCTATGGAAGAAGACGTTGTAGGAAAGCAGTATGATAATCTTGGTTGGTGGCAATATCAAGTATCCTTGTTAGATACGTTGGTATCTCGTAAAGAAAAATATGGAAGCAACATGGCATTTAGGATGAAGGGATATCTTAAATACTTAATAAAAAACTATGAAGTCGCACTTACAGAAAAACAAGAGGATTTTGAGAAAAGAATGCTTCTAAATGTACTTGGTACCATAGTAGATAAAAAAGATTTTGAATTCTATAGTACTATTATTTCCTTAAGTGCCCAGGATCAGGATTATGAGACAGCTTTGTTTTACTTAGAGAAATTGCTCGTAAATGGATTTAAGGACATCGATGCTCTTTATAATATAGAGGGTACTTTGGCGCTCAAAATATCGAGGGATTATAATAAATTAATAAAAAAACACCTAGGTTCTTCTAAGTATTTATTTTCAGAATAAAGTGAAATCATAAATATTTGTGTGTTTCATCGAATAATTAAGTTTTTTATCGTAATTTTTTTGGTAATAACAGTTTGTTTACATTATCTTTACTTTAACTTAAAAATACTTGATGTATAATCCAGAATTAACATTTTAGACTATATGACGATATGGATTTAAAATTTTAGTTTGGAATACATCAGGGACAAATTAGGTGTGAGGACATTAGTCTAAAGACCTCAAATCTTGAAACTAAAGAGAGTACGTAATTTGCCCGAATATAGAAAGCGTTTCGAAAGAAACGCTTTTTTTTATGGAAAAAATACTGGGTTTAATTATTTACAATTTGGAGTGTATAAGATTTTCACAATATGAACAGGGAATAGGGTAAAATAGAAATAGTATTTATAAAGCTTAATATTGCTTGAAATTATGATAAAAACATTTTTTATGTTAAAATTTGTGTATTTCATCGATTTTATTTGCATTTAATCTTTATTTTTTCATATATTAGTAATGTTATTAAAAGATACCGATGCTTATTTAAAATTATTGTTCAGGCGATTATGACGATAATAAGAAGAGTAAAAATTTTTGAAGCATTGTGGAAAAATTATGTGTGAGGACATTGGTTCCAAGACCCCAAATCTAGAAACTAAAGATAGTACTTAATTTTCCCCAAAATAAAAAACGTCCCGAAGCTTTCAGGACGTTTTTTATTGCTCATTATTTATTATTAAATGCGGGACGTCTTCTAGTTTCCAGTCAATAACTAATCCTCCAGCCAATGATCGGGCTATTTCTGCTCCGTACAGATGTTCAGATAGATATAATGCGGCTTCAAAACTTTTGGCTCCACCAGCAGAAGTAATATACTTTCCATCATGTACAAATAAAACATCCTTTCTGATGTCTAACCTCGGAAACATTTCTCTCATTTTATCAATGTCACTTGGGAACGTAGTAGAAACTTTATTATCCAAAACCCCGGCTTTGGCAAGAACAAAAGCACCATCACAATGAGAAGTTATGAAAATAGCATTTTTGTCTACTTTTTTTATAAACTTAATCATAGTTTGATCATCTAGATCAGAGTCCAAGTGATGTTCTGCGCTTGGTACCACCAAAATATCAATTTTTGGTAAAGTGTCTTTTGTGTAATTGTAATCAGGAATAATTTTCACACCTTCAAAAGTTGTAATGGGATAGTCTGTATTTGCTACTGTAAAAACATTCATTTGCTTTATGTTTTTTCTGTATTGAGTATGTTGAAATATATCATAAGGAGCAGTAAATTCAGTATTATATGTACCGTCCATAATTAAAAAAGCGACATTGTATCGATTGGGTTCTAGCTTGGGAAATGATTTTTGGATTTCTGTAGCTTGTAAAGTTTCGATTATTGGTCGCTTTTCTTTTTTACTTTTGGCACAACCAAAAATTAATGTCGTGAGTAGAATAAAAAGTAGTTTTTTCATGATGATGTGTTTATACGTGATTTTTTAGTCGTTCGTTTTCTCATGTCTAAGCCTTTGTTTAACAAGAATTAATAAAAATGTTCCCACCCCAGCTATAAGGGTCATTAAAATCCAACTATTATCGTATCCAAAGCTATCAATAAATTGCATACCAGAATTGTGCCCAAAGATATGTGCTACAGAAAAGGACATACTGTATAAACCCATATATGCTCCTTGTCTTCCTTTTTTGGCTCTATCTAATGCAAACGCGTTCCCGAACGGAAATGCAACCATTTCGCCAAGAGTAGCGATTATCATTCCTATGATCAAAATACCAGCCCAGGGAGTAATTAATAAAAGTGCAAAACTTATTCCGGTGAGAATAAAACCATTAATAACATTACCGGTTTTTGAAATATTTGTTTTTTCTAAGTACGCTATTAAAGGCATTTCAAAGAAAAAAATTAAAGCACCGTTCATAGCAAGTAGTAAACCAATTTTCTCTTCAGATAATTCATGTATTTCTTTATAGTAGAGTGGAACTGTAGAAAAATATTGAACGAAAATAAAACCAAATAATGCCAACGAAATAAGGAATATGATATAAGTGGAATCTCTATATGCAGGTACAGGGTTCTCTATAACAACCTCTTTGTCTAGTTCTTTTGCTTTTTTAGGATGTAATGTTTGTATCATTACTAATCCAGCAATAACACAAGTGATTCCGTCCACCCAAAATAGCCCATGGTAACCAATAGTCGCTATAATTAACCCACCTAATGCTGGACCTGCAGAAAACCCAAGGTTAATGGCTAATCTAATAAATGTTAATGATCTAGTTTTGTTTTCGGGTTTGCTATAAGCACTTAATGCAACAAAAAAAGCAGGTCTAGCCGCATCTGCAATTGCGATGAGGATAAAAAAACTTATACATATACTCCAGAAACTTGAAAAATACTGAACAATTATAAAAGAAACACCTGTTAACATCAACGAACCAAGGATTACTTTATAATAACCTATTTGATCACTCAGTTTTCCTCCGAGCCATGCTCCAAAAAAAGAACCTAAACCATAACTTGTCATTATCCAGCCAATTTGCCCTTTTGTGAAACTTAAATCATCAGAAAGATATAGGGATAAAAAAGGAATAACCATTGCCCCGGCTCGATTAATAAGTGTTATTAAAGCAAGCCACCATATCTCTTTTGAAAGCCCCGAAAAGGAGTTAATATAACTAAGTAATATTCTTTGCAACGAATTGAAGATTTGTGTTTGTAGACTAAAAGAACTAATAAAAGTAGCTTTTTCTCTACTATTTGAGCACAATTTTGTAAAAATTAATTAGTTAACTAATTGTAAGTTGTACTTTTGCAAAAAAATAACGGGGAGTGTATAAAATTTTTTTAGTATTGTTTTTTTCTTTTGGAAGTATCTTTGCTCAGGACTCATCTGATGTAAGGAGGGTCTTGTTGTTTCAGGAAGAGTTAAACAAAGAGTTTGCTTCTGAAGAGAAATCACCATTGGCGCCCAAGGATTTCGAGCGTTTTAAAACGTTAGATTTTTTTGAAATTAATACTTCTTTTAGCATAATGGCAAAATTTATACGTACGCCATATGAGACTCCATTTATTATGAAAACAACAACGGGTAGAGAGCCATTGTATGTAAAGTATGGAGAAGCTCATTTCTCACTTCAGGAAGAAAAATACATTTTAAATATTTACCAAAATCAAGGGCTCAAAACACAGCCTGAGTATGAGGATTATTTATTTCTTCCGTTCACAGATTTAACAAATGGAGAATCGAGCTATGCTGGAGGTCGATTTATTGACCTTAGAATTCCAGAAGGAGATTCAATATTAATTGATTTTAATACTGCGTATAATCCGTATTGTGCATATAATGATCGTTATTCTTGCCCTATACCTCCAGAAGAAAATCATCTTGATATAAAAGTTGCCGTTGGGGTGAAAAAGTATAAGAAGTTTCCTGATAATGAATAAGAAAAGCGTGCTGGTTAGGCACGCTTTAACTTTAAACAAACAATATACTTAACTCTGTATATTAGAATTTATAAACAGCACCTAATACGAATGAAGAAAGACTTTTTGTAGGTTCTAAATCGTTATCAACAAAGCTGTCTTCAGATGCAGAATCTAATCTTAATTCTGGTTTAAGGGTTAAGTCACCAATATCATAACTTCCTGTAAGAGTGGCAGCGATAACACTTCCGTCTCCTTCAGTATCAAGTCCAATTGCTCCTAATGCATTATTATATTCTGCAAAATATTCACCTCTAAGTCCAATAGTAAATTTTTCAGACGTTTTATACTGTGGGTAAAGGGCTACTCCGTAAAACCCAGAAGCATCAGCATCTCCTTGGTCTTCTGTCGATAGATATGTAGCGTTTACACCAAGATAAAAATCTTCGGCAACGTCCCATCCTGTGGTTAGATCTACCTGAAACGTAGGTCCTACTAATCCTGGTTCTCCTTCATTACCATATCTAAAATTAAGGTAAGCACTTCCGTTATCTGCGGCATATCCTAATTGTGCTCCTATAATATATGTGTCGAATGGGTTACTTTCTGTATAATCTGTAGGATTCATTATGGCGAGCATAGCTGACCATTTTTCATTAAGAGTGAAATCTGCTTTTAGGCCAGTATGAGAAAATGGGCCATAAGAAAACATATATGAAGTAGAGTAGTTGAAATTTCCGGTAGGGGAAATAACTTCATACCCTAAGAATGTATTAAAATTACCAACTGTAAGTTTTACTTTTTCACTTACGTTCCAATATGCGTATAACTGATTTACAATTTGGGCAGAACCGGTAGAAAGAAATACGGCATCTTCGCCTCTTGGTCCTACAACAAGATCAGCTACAAATCCAGCTTTTTCTCCTTCGTAACCAATAATTACATTGGCCATACCTAAAGCAAAACCTGATTTATTAGCAAATGATGTAGCTGGAGCAAGGAATTCATATGCTCCATTATCTTCTTCTTCTCCAGCCGGAGCAATACCTCTGTTTGGAGCCCCAATATTGTATCTATAATACCCGTCTACGGATCCGCTGATAGAGAAATTGTCAAACCATTTTTTTTCTTCCTCATCCTGTGCTACGGCAGTTAAGCTTATAAAAGCCAAGGCAAGAAGACATACTCTTTTAAAAAAATTTGTTACGGTTTTTGTTTTCATAATAAACATTAATTATTATTAATTTGTTTTTAATTGGAACCGTAAAACTATGTTAAAAGATTATTACCCCAATAAAAAAAGGGGTATGATGATGTATTTTTATGGTTTTTTGATTTTACACCCTAAAAAAATTAAGGTTTAATGTTTATTTGAGTGTTTTTTGAGAATTTGAAAGAGGTTTTTTTGAAGTTTTAAAATAGTTTTTCAAAAACTAACCACTAATGAATATGGAAAAGGGTTTGTAAGTAAGTGAAGAGATACAAGTGGTATATGTAGTTGTTGGTAGGAAAAAATTAATTGATGGCTTGGTTTCCTACTTCACCGGTTCTAATTCTATATGTGTTCTGTATGTCTGAAACAAATATTTTACCATCTCCAACTTCTCCGGTTTTTGCAGTTTCAATTATAGTTTGTATTGTTTTTTCCTCAAATTCATCAGATACCACAACTGATAAATACCTGCGTTGTATATCTGAAGTACTGTATGCAATCCCTCTATATACTTGACCCTTTTTTTCATTACCTACTCCCGTTACATCCCAATATGTAAAGAAACTAACCTCAATTTCATGTAAAGCCTCTTTTACAGCCTTGAATCTTGATTTTCTTATAATGGCTTCGATTTTTTTCATGAGGTTTTATTTTGTGGTTGTCGTAATTTTAAAGCGAACTATTTTACTATGAACATTCCTAAAAATACGAAAAGGAATCCAATTACAAACGATCCGATTGCATAGATGAAGAAGTTTACAAAATCTCCGGATTTCAATAAAATATGATTTTCATATGCGAAAGTAGAAAACGTAGTGAATCCTCCACAAAAACCTGTTGCCAGAAAAGCAACTGTATTTTGAGATATTACATTGTTTTTTAGAGCTAGTCCTAAAATGATACCAATAAGAAGACTTCCTAAAACATTCGCTGTAAATGTTCCGTAGGGAATACCGGTGGCTGTGCTATTAAGGTATTTGCTAATAAGATATCTCGCTATACTGCCTGTGCCACCGCCAATAAATACCAAAAGTATTTGTTTCATTAATTACAATTTGAAAACTGCATTTTAGCTTATAAAGGTAAAATGCAGTTTGTGTAATATCCTTATTTTATTGGAATATATATTTCAGTAATCCACTCTGCTGGATTTGGCTGTAAACCTGGATCGGTTCTATATACTTCAAAGGCAGGCGATTCTGTCTGTGTTTCTAGGCTGTTATCGGTTATGTATTTATATCCCGCTTCCCATGCTTCTTTTAGATTCACGTAATCACCTTTCAACGTCGTTTTAACTACCTTTTGTTGTGGTAAGAAACCACAAAGAATTTTACTTTCTTTGGGAGTAACCACTTTATCTCTTGTCGGAATTGCAGAGGAAAAGATTGTAGTTCCTTGTTCTGGATTGAACTCATTATACAAAGTAAATGGCATTCCTGTTTGCGGAAGATTATTTTGCCTCAT
Source organism: uncultured Aquimarina sp. (assembly GCA_947496355.1). Lineage (GTDB taxonomy): Bacteria > Bacteroidota > Bacteroidia > Flavobacteriales > Flavobacteriaceae > Aquimarina. The sequence goes on along the minus strand of CANMCO010000010.1, from coordinate 70,565 downwards.
ATAAGAATGAACTGCAGGTAGCATCTGAGCCATTTTTTGTGACATATCTGCAATAGATGATGTTGTAGCGCTGTACATATAGAACCCACCTTCATGCTCTGTGACTCCGTCTACATTTATAGAGTATTGCTTCATGGCTTCTTTGGTATAGTTATCGAGTTTTTCTAATCCTCTTCTATACATAGGTTTTATATTTTGCGATAATGTGCTATCCTGGGTAACCCAAAATGCTTTTTCCATAAAGGATTGTTTGCCCTTCATTCCCCAAGTAACCTTGGTTTTATTTCCTTCAATCTTTTCAAATTTCCAATAGACATCACTTTTACTTTCCCCCATGGGCGTGATAAAAGTAATTTTTTGATCTATACTTGTAAACGGAGAAGTTTTTTCTGTCTCCATAATACCGTCTCCTTGGGTTTCGCTTTTCCAGCTATAGGATGCTCCTTCTCCACTAGTTTTTTCGGGATATTCCATAATTAGATCATCAGATTCGTCCATCCATGGCCCCCATTTTTCCCACGTCTTATATTCATTGATCGTATTAAACAGTAGCTCGTTTGGGGCATCGATTACTCTGCTTTCTTCTGCCTGGTACTCACCATCTATGGTAGCAACGTATACGGCACCACCAATTATGGCTAATAATAAGAGAAAAAATAAATACTTAATTATTTTCATGTTAGTCAGTTTAGATTGTTAGATGAGCTAATATAACTAATTTTTGCGTCCTATTATTTTATTACATTTGCCAAAACAATTAAATACTCAATATGAAACTCAATAAAATATTATTTTTTATTGCTATTACAATTTCAGTAATGGCGTGTAAAAAAGATCCAAATGTCAAGGATCAGATTAGCGAAGAAGAACAAGAAGTTGTAGAAGAAAAATTTGATTATGTAGTAGAGCAGTTTGCTGATTTGAAAATTTTAAGATATCAAATTCCTGGATGGGATAATCTTACATTAAAGGAACAGAAATTAGTCTATTATCTTACGCAGGCAGGATTAAGCGGTAGAGATATTATGTGGGATCAGAATTACCGTCATAATCTTACAATTAGAGCAGCTCTTGAAAAAGTATATACTTCATATGATGGCAATAAAAACTCTGAAGATTGGAAAGCGTTTGAAACGTATCTAAAACGTGTCTGGTTCTCAAACGGTATTCATCATCATTATAGCAATGATAAAATCAAACCTGAATTTAGTCAAGATTATTTGAGTTCTCTTCTTGCAGCTACCGGTACAGAAATTTCAAAAGAGGTGTACGAAGTGATCTTTAACGATAGTGATGCTAAAAAAGTAAATCAGTCAAAAGGAGTTGATAATGTAGCTTTATCTGCAGTTAACTTTTATGGCCCTGGTGTTACTAACGCAGATGTAGAATCATTTTATGGAAAAATGAAATCCCCTAACCAAGACAGGCCTTTATCTTTTGGTCTAAACTCTCAATTAGTAAAAGATAATGGAGAACTTAAGGAAAGAGTGTACAAGTCTGGAGGGTTATACGGTAAAGCTATTGATGAAATTATTAAATGGCTTGAAAAGGCTAAGGGAGTTGCAGAAAATAAAGCGCAAGGAGATGCTTTAGGACTACTAATAGAATATTATAGAACAGGAGATTTACAAACCTGGGATGATTATAATGTTGCATGGACAGCTGCTACCGAAGGAAATATTGATTACATCAATAGTTTTATCGAAGTATACAATGATCCTTTGGGATATAGAGGTTCTTATGAAACAATTGTACAGATCAAGGATTTTGATATGTCTAAAAAAATGTCTGTATTGTCAGAAAATGCACAATGGTTTGAGGATAATTCTCCATTAATGGAAGAACATAAGAAAAAGAATGTTGTTGGTGTAAGTTATAAAGTAGTAGCAGTAGCAGGAGAAGCAGGAGATGCGTCACCAAGTACACCAATAGGGGTGAATCTTCCTAATGCAAACTGGATTAGAGCTGCAGTAGGGTCTAAATCAGTTTCTCTAGGTAATATTATTGGAGCATATAACAACGCAGGTGGTTCTGGTCGTTTGAAAGAATTTGTTCATGATAATGAAGAGTTTGAATTAGAAGAAAAGTATGGTCAGGTAGCAGATAAACTACACACGGCGTTACATGAAGTAGTTGGTCATGCATCTGGTCAATTAAATCCTGGAGTAGGAGAAACCAAAGAAACGCTAAAGAATTACGCTTCTACCATGGAAGAAGGTCGTGCAGATTTGGTTGGGTTATATTATTTAATGGACCCTAAGCTACAAGAATTGGGATTAGTAGAGGACTGGGAAAAGACCGGTAAAGCTGCCTATGATGGGTATATTAGAAATGGATTAATGACACAGTTAATACGTTTAAATCTAGGAGATGATGTTGAAGAAGCGCATATGCGTAACAGACAATGGGTGAGTGCCTGGGCTTTTGAGCAAGGAGCTAAAGAAAATGTTATTGAGAAAGTAACTAAAGAAGGTAAAACGTACTTCAATATCAATGATTATAAAAAATTACATGAGATTTTTGGTCGTTTATTACGTGAGACACAACGTATCAAATCTGAAGGAGATTTTAAAGCAGCAGAGGCGTTGGTAGAAGGGTACGGAGTAAAAGTGGATCAAGCTATACATGCCGAAGTATTAAAACGTAACGAACAGTTTACATCTGCACCTTACAGTGGATTTGTAAACCCTGTTTTAGTACCAGAAATGGACGAGAATGGTGAAATCATAAAAATTAATGTTACTCAACCAGAAGGGTTTACCGCTCAGATGTTAGAGTACAGTAAGAACTATAATTTCTTACCAGAGGTGAATTAATCTGTTTATGGTTATAATTTAAACGTCCTTTCTGAATAAGAAAGGACGTTTTTTTAGCTATTAATTAGGATCTGAGGCATCATTTTTTGAACCATTTCCTTTTCCTTCAGAAAGAGAGAAGCCAATATTGATACCAATACCTAACCAAGGCTTTTTATCGTATTTCCAATTTACTTCTTTGTCATTATTGCCTAACAAATCTAATCCTGAAAAAATACCAAGATTGATATTTTTATCAAAATGAAGGATTAAACCAAAAGAAGTTGAAAAAGCACTAGCGGTTCGTTCTTCGGTAACATTGCTGTTTTTGTTATTTAAGTTTATTGAAGAAAGACCTATTCCTATTGAAGGTTCATATAACCAACGATCATCAATCTTTTTGTTGAATCTAAATTGAAAGCCAATATTCATCCCAAAATTTATGTTTTGTTCGAAATCAAAATCACTTATTCTTATTTTAAACGGAATGGTATAAAATCCAGCTCTAACACCTCTGAAATAAGGATAAATAGGATTAGTAAATTTGATGAAATCTTCTCGACTCATTTTATGTGTAATGAAATCGTTAGCTTTTTTATACAATATCTTATTTAATGAATCTCCAACTTTACCGGTTTTAAATTTATTGACAGTGAAAATTATTTTGTCCTTTTTTTCATTCCCATCAGATGCAGGTTCAATATTTATTACTTTAACTTTATACCCAGCTTTATAATTTATTTTAGTTATCTGATTTTTATAGTTTGTGTTGAAACTATGATTAGTTTGTAATTCCTGTGAAAAACAATATTGAGTATATAATATGCTTATTGTTAGAAGTAGTATGATTTTTTTCATGATACAGTTTTTTAAGTGTTTGTATAGTGTCTTGATTAATTATTCAGATCCATTATCCTGATAAGACCCTGGAGTTAATAATCCTGCTACAGCACCAATTGCAGTAGAAGCTGTAGCTACTAAAATGTCGGGTACTTCAAAGCCTTTCTCTTTTGCATTCAGGCCGGTTAGTATGATTGCTCCAATGCAGATGGTAAGTACAATTAATCCCAGGAATAGAACAGCAAGTCTATAGATTTGCTTATCATTAAACCGTGATACGGATTGAAATTTTTTAATGGCTTCTAAAGGGTCTGATTTAAATTCTTGCTGAATTATAGGACCTTTTTCTAAGGTAGTTTTAAACCGATTGAAAGAACGGATTTTGTTTTGCATGACTTGATATTTTAATCCAAAACTACCTCACAATCAGACACAAAAAAATACCCATAGCAGGGTATATTTAATATTTTATGAAGCGTAATTAGCTAAAAATCATACTTTTTCTCGATGGCATATCGAAGCAACTCTCCTTTGCCCTGAAGACCAAGTTTACGGATGATATTTTTACGATGTGTTTCTACGGTTGAGACTGAATTAAAACGAATTGCAGCGATCTCAGATGAGGTTTTTCCTTGCCCTATAAGTTTTAGGATTTCACGCTCGCTTTTTGATAAGAGTTGTTTTTTGACCTGTTGCTTGGCATCTTTTGAAAAAAAAGAAGGATCCAAAGCAGCATCATAATAGGTTTCTCCTTGTGCAACTTGTCTTATGGCAGTAAGTACTTCCTCGAGAGGAGAATTTTTTAAAAGATATCCAGATGCTCCTGCTTCTATCATTTGTCTAACCGCATCTTCCTGATCAAACATAGAAAAAGCAATAATCTTGGTATGAGGCAGTTCCTTTTTTATAATATTAGTAGCTGCTATACCGTCAATTTTCGGCATTCTAATATCCATCAGGACAACCTTGGGTCGTTTTAATCGAACAATTTTTAATAATTCTTCACCATCATTTGCCATACCTACAATACTGATTTCTTCTTCGTATTTAAGAAGTAGATTAACTCCGTCAATGAGTGACTGATGATCTTCGGCAATAGCTACAGTTATCATATGGGTATGTTTATTATAATATTGGTTCCTTTTCCGATGGTTGAATCAATTTCAAACGTTCCTTCCAGATGTTCCACACGTTTCTCAATAGTTGCTAGGCCCATACCATCTTTTTCGGGTAATATCTTTGCATCAAAACCTTCACCATTGTCCTCAACAATAATGTTCAATAAAGAATCGTGATTGGTTAGTGAAATATGTATTTCTGATGCATTGGCATGTTTAATTATGTTAGTAATTAATTCCTGTATCATTCTGAATATTGAAATTTCCAGCGTATTGTCTAATCGCTCTTCTAAACCATAATCCTGCACTTCGATTCGTAAGGTTTTGCCATTGGATACTTTTTTTGCCAAATTTTTAATAGCGAGCAATAATCCCTGATTGGCCATAACGCCACTATTTTTCTCATGAGCAATAGTCCTTACTTTTTGGTAGGCTTCTTCAAGAAGGTTGTCTGTTTTGGAATATAACTCTTCTATATTTTCAATTTTGGTATTTTCTCGATTATTCTTTAAATGTTGAAAATGAAGTCTTACAGTTGCTAGTGTACCACCCAAGTTATCGTGTAAATCATTAGCTAGTCGTTGGCGTTCTTTTTCTTGTCCAGAAATCATAGCGTCAATTGCTGTGAGTTCTTGTTCTTTGAGTAGTTTTTCTGTTTTTTGAACTTCAATCTCTTGTTGTTGTTCTGCAATACGTTGTTTACGCTTAGTATTTTTATTGATCAAGAAAGCAGTAATCGACCCAAACAATAACAAAATTAAAGATGCAAATAAGAAATTTTTATTACGAACTCTATTGGCTTCTGATTTTAGGTTTGTATTAAGTAGTTGTACAATCCTCTTTTCTTGTTCCGTAACCTCATATTGTGTTTGTAATTTTGCTAATGCCTTTTCTCTATCCAATACATTCAAACTGTCATTGTATGCTTTGTGTAACTCTAAATAATAAAAAGCAGAGTCTATTTGATTTAAGGATTTATATACATCATATAAATCTCTGTACACGTTGTTTTTTACATGTAATTTTCGAGAAGTAATTGTATCTTTAAGTGTATTAAGTAACCATTCCTTAGCAATCAAAAAATTATGATCGTATAAGTGTGTTCTGGCAATATTGTATTTATAGGTAGATTGAAATAATTTATTTTCTTTGCAATTACATACATCTTTTCCCAGGGAATAATAGTATCTCGCAGAATCTTGCGTTTTAAGATACTCTGCATAAATAATTCCTTTATGGAAATAAGAATTACTAAGCATTGTACTATCTTGAAGTTTTTTGGAGTATTCGATACTCTTGTTGAATTGTTCAAGGGCTAATATTCCATTTTTTTTATAATGAAAGTGCTTTCCCAAGGTGTTATGATAACTGTTGGTAAAGCTAGTGTCGTTCAGGGAATCTTTTATTTTGGTATATAAATAAATCCAATTTTGGACTTTGTCTTTATAATTGTTTTCACTATAAATTAATAATACTCTTTGATACAGAAAATTGATATAGTATGGATTCTCAATATCTGTCATCTGTTTTTTGGCAGAAAAATATGATTCTAAAGCTTTATCGAAATTTTTGTTTACTTCGTAATTATATCCTGTCCATAAGTTATATTGAAATAGTTGACTGGATAATGTGCTCCTAGTTATTAATTTTTCTGCTTTGTCTAGCCAATACATGCTAGAATCTTTTTTGAATTCGCGTGCACATATTTTACCCAGAAAGATGAGGTAATCTATTTTAGTCGAATCGCTCAAATACCTATTAGTTACTATCCCCTTAGCTTTTGAGTACTCTTTGTTTATAAATAGAAATTCAGCCTGATTTAAGTAATATTCTTCTTCCTGCGCAAAAGATTGGAATAACGTAAGAAAGATTAATACTACAAAAAGTAGATAACGCATTGATGTAAAATTAATTTATATGCAAAGTGGGGAAATTAAAGATAAAAAAAAATACCCGTTTCAGGGTATTCTTAATATTTAATGATTTGCTTATTAGTCTTCTTTTGGAGGAATAGTACAACTGTCTTTTCTTCTGGCATCTAGTCTTAATCTTGGGTTTCGAGGTATTTTTATACCTTTATCCTTATCATCATCACCAAATATTAGGGTTTTTCCTTCCAAAGTAAAGGTAATAGTATTTTTATCCCATTCAGGATATCGACTTAATGTTCTATCTTGAGGAGGTCTAAAATTGTTTTTTAATTTTGTTTGAATTACGATCATCTTAATGCCTTCATTTTGATAAGCCTTCTCTATTTTGATGCAACAAAAACTCATGTTTTTATCTTTGTTTATATCCTTATCGTATCTTATAGACAATCTAAGTATCAATACCTCTTCATCTAGTACTAAATTGTAATCTGGTTTTATACTAATATCGTCGTCATCTGAATTTAATGGGATAAATGCACACAGCGTTTTTGAATTGGTAGGAGAAGGCGGAAGAGTTATCGCAACTCCATGTTCCGGAAAAAAATTTAAATGATTTTTCATTTTATAAGTGTTTTAAGGTTTAATTATTTAGTTAATCAAAATTCCTTAAAAACTTATGGTTAAACCATACCCAATTCAGGGTATTTAATGTAATTGTTTCTTTATTTTATCTAGGAGGAATTGTGCAGCTATCGAAATCTCTTGGATTAGTATTATTATCACCTAACTCAACTATACCTTGACGAGTGTAAACATTTTTTAAAAGCTCATTTTCTTTTATAAATTTAAAATGAGCGTCGTATTTTTTATGATCAAAAAATGGATCTAGTTTTAATTCAGAAAAACTATCATCATTAACGTCTTTCTCGACTTTAGAGATTTTTAATTGCACTAGACTAAGGTTACTTGGGATGTGCGTAATTTTTAAGCATACATATTGTAAAAATTCTAATTTTTGCTTGTTATCTTCATGCTCGGTAAATTTGACTCTAAAATCAAGATGAAGTATGTTGTCACTCATTCTTAAATTTGGCATTATTTGAATTTTCACTTCGTCATCTTTTGTATTAAGAGGTAATGCTACATATTGAGCCCTATTCCTAAATATTTTTGGCCACCATGTTTTTACAGGTATGGCCATCGCAACATTAGGTTTTGGATAAAAATGATAAGGTGGATTCATAGTTACAAAGTATTTATGGTTATTTCAAAATTCTCATCAAAAGGATTATAAATCCATGATTACTGCATAGAGTAATTTCTATCATTTATGGCTACAAAAACCAAAAAAGGACTTATGTCAATACTAAAAAGTGCATTTATTCGACTGAAAACAGGGGTGAGGGGTATGTTATTCCGGCTTTAAATATGTTTTTAAAACAAACAGTAATACTATAAAGATAATAAAACCAATTAAAATAAAAATACTGCCTTTGTAATATTTGCGATGTAGTTTAATATCTTTTCTATAGCTAAAAATCATTAAAATGATAAAAGCAATTACAAAAAATGCTGCAAATATTAACTGGCCTTGACTAAACATAAATTGTTATTTTTACGGCAAAGATAATCTATAAAATTATTGTTATGAAAGATAAAATTAGTGCGGTGCAAGAATTTCACACTGCGTTTGAAATTGGATATAAAAATGAACCCGTAGCAGACCTTGGAGAGGCTAAAAACACACTTCGTTTTAACTTAATGAAAGAAGAGAATGAAGAGTATCTGGAGGCAGCTCAAAATAATGATTTGGTAGAAGTTGCAGATGCTTTGGGTGATATGCTCTATATATTATGCGGTACCATTATAGAACATGGGATGCAACATAAAATAGAAGAGGTTTTTAACGAAATCCAACGTAGCAATATGAGTAAATTAGGAGAAAATGGTCAACCTATTTACCGAGAAGATGGTAAGGTTCTTAAAGGTCCTAACTATTTTAAACCAAATATTAAAGAGATACTAGATAGATAAATAAAAAACTCCGGAATGTTCTTCCGGAGTTTTTTTTGAATTCAATAGTCGTAAACTATACTTTATATCTCCATCCAAAAGGATCTTTTGCTTTATTATATTGGATATCCATTAATGCCTTCTTGAAATGTGCAGCATATGAATTCTCTTGTTTCTCTAGTTTATAATGCTCACCCTTATATCCAAATGCTTTAACAGGGCTTACCACAGCAGCAGTTCCCGCACCAAATATCTCTTTTAGACTACCATCTTTAGCGGCTTCTACAATTTCACTAACCTTTACGGGCCTAACATCAACCTTAATACCTTGCTTCTCTGCAAGGGCTATTAAACTTTTACGAGTCACACCATCAAGGATTCGATCGCTAATTGGGGCAGTAAGCAATGTATCATTAACTCTGAAGAATACATTCATAGTACCAGCTTCCTCCATGTATTCATGAGTGTTAGAATCTGTCCATATTACTTGTTGGTATCCTTGTTCTTTTGCCAATTTTGTTGGGTAAAACTGTCCGGCATAGTTTCCGGCAGCTTTCGCATATCCAAAACCTCCACTAGCCGAACGACTAAACTTTTCGGCCACCAGTACACTTACATCACCACTATAATAGGATTGTGCAGGAGAACAGATGATTAAAAACTTATATTCATCTGCTTCAGAAGCAGAAACACTAGCCTGAGTTGCTATAACAAATGGTCGTATATATAATGAATTTCCAAAACCAGATTTAACCCATTCATTATCTAACTTTAACAAAGCATTCAATCCTTCAAAAAAGTATTCTTCAGGAAATTCTGGCATTGCTAAGCGTTCAGCTGACTTATTAATACGTTTAAAATTTTCATCGGGTCTAAATAAGAAGGTGTCACCATTATCATCTTTGTATGCTTTCATGCCTTCAAAAACGGCCTGACCATAATGAAAAACACGAGCAGAAGGCTCCATAGTTAAAGGCCCATAAGGAACAATTTTTGGGCTTTTCCATGCTCCATCAATATAATCACAGACAAACATATGATCCGTGAAGACCTTTCCGAAATTAAGGTTCTCAAAATCTACTTGTCCAATTTTGGACTCACTTACTTTATTAATTTCTAGAGCCTGTGAGATTGTATTTTTCATATGACTTTTTTTAAGGTGATCAGAACTATATGTCAATTGTGTGTTATTGTATTTCGCCAAAAAATATGAGAATACTAACAAGTATTCTTATAATAAGCAAAAATACCCTTTTCTTACAAAATAGTAATTCTTAAAATGTGTAATTTTACCACGATATACCAATAATTATAAAAAAATGAATAAAAGCATACTTTTTTTGACAGCACTCGTGTTGATAATGACTAGTTGTAAAGATAAAAATGAAGTTTCTATTTCAATAAAAGATGTTGCTGCAGAGAACTATACGGCTTATGGCGAAAAAATCTCTTCAGAACATATTTATTCTAAAAAAGAAATTGCTCAGAAATATAATAAGCTTAAAGAAGGTGACACAGTTGATGTTGCTTTTGTAGGTACTGTGAATGATGTTTGTAAAGCTAAAGGATGTTGGATGAAAATTGCTCTGGATGAAAACAAAGAGACCATGGTAAAGTTTAAAGATTATGGGTTTTTTGTTCCGAAAGATATCGAAAATGATACTGTAATTGTTCAAGGCAAGGCTTTTGTAAAGGCAATGTCTGTTGAAGATCAACGTCATTATGCAAGTGATGCTGGAAAGACAGAAAAAGAAATAAATGCAATCACCAAGCCCAAGAAAACATATTCTTTTATTGCCGAAGGTGTATTGATCAAAAAACAATGAAAGAGGAATTAAAGCGTGAGATCATTACCACCGCAGATGGTTCGACAACGATCCATTTGCCACAATGGGATGAACAATATCACTCAAAACACGGCGCAATTAATGAAGCAAAACATGTATTTATCAAAAATGGGTTGTGTCATGTTTTAGAAAACCAGGATAGTAAAGATTTAGATATTCTGGAGATAGGATTCGGAACAGGATTGAATGCGCTTGTCACATTTATAGAAGCTGAGAAGACTAATGTAAATGTCAATTATGTTGGGGTAGAAGCGTACCCCGTTGTATTGAATGAAGCAAAATTGATGAATTATCCTGATTTGCTTGAAGCTAGTAAAAAAGAAAATATTTTTGATGGGATGCATTCATCTTTGTGGGAGACTTCACATAAAATCACAGAGTTTTTTGTATTGACTAAGCGAAAGCAGTTTTTTATTGATATTGAAGATCAGGATTGTTTTAATCTTATCTATTTTGATGCGTTTGGTGCTAGGGTACAACCAGAGCTTTGGACAGTAGAGATTTTTAAGAAGATGTATGAAGCACTTCAATTAAATGGCGTTCTGGTTACTTACGCTGCAAAGGGAAGTGTAAGGCGCGCAATGCAAGAGGTTGGTTTCGAGGTAGAACGACTTCCTGGTCCTCCTGGAAAACGCGAAATGCTTAGAGCTACAAAGAGATAATTTTTGGAGTAGATAATCTTTAATTAAATAATGGTGTAAACGATTGTTAAACCTATAATAAAGAAATAGGTTTTGTTGTATGACGATAGTATTTTGCAGTAAAATTTCTTTAAATGAAAGTCTTAATTACTGGCGCCACAGGGTTAATTGGTCAGGAAATTGTAAAGCTATGTCACCAATCGGGTATTGACGTGAGTTTCCTAACTACCAGTAAAAATAAACTAAGCACAAGTTCTAATTATAAGGGATATTTTTGGGATCCTAAAAATGGAAAAATTGACCTTCAGTGTTTTGAAGATGTTGAAGTGATTATTAATCTAGCAGGGGCTTCTGTAGCAAAACGTTGGACATCATCTTACAAAAAGGAAATACTAGAAAGTAGGACAATGACAGCTGCATTAATTTATAAGTCTTTAAAAGGAATTAAACATTCTGTTAGACATATTGTTTCTGCAAGTGCGATTGGTATTTATTCTGATTCTTTTCAGAATTATTATATGGAGGATTCTTCTGAATTTGATCAAGGGTTCCTTGGTAAAGTAGTCTCAGAATGGGAAGAATCAATACAAAGATTTAGAACCTTGGATATAGAAGTTAGTTTACTTCGTATTGGCTTGGTGCTTTCAGATAAAGGTGGAGCATTTCCAAAAATAGTAAAACCCATTCAGTATGGCGTAGGGTCGCTTTTTGGTAGCGGAAAGCAATGGCAGAGTTGGATACATATCGAAGATTTGGCACACATGTTTATGTTTGTAATGAAGGAAGAATTGACAGGTGTTTTTAATGCGGTAGCGCCAAACCCAGTCTCAAATAAGAAACTTACTTATGCTATTGCAAAGAGATTAAACAAAAAGATAGTACTACCAAATACCCCAAGAATAATAATGAAGCTTATTTTAGGCGAAATGCATATCCTCTTGTTTTCAAGTCAACGTGTATGTAGTAATAGAATTTCGAAATCTGGTTATACTTTTCTATATGATAATATAGAAGCCGCAATTATTGATTTAGTGAAAGAATAATTAAACAAAAAAACCGATACAAATTTGTATCGGTTTTTTTGTTTAATATGCAGAAGACTATTCCTTATTAGCTTTAACACTAATTTTTAATTCTATATCATCATTAATGAATTTATCACCAATATCTGCGATAATAGATTTTGAAGCATAATTTACCCCCCAATCTGTTCGATTAATAGTAAATTTTTCAGTGTTTAACGTCAGTACATTACCTTCAAGTGAAGTATTAGCAGGAAATGAAATGTTCTTTGTAATACCTTTTATCGTAAGATTTCCATCAATACTTGTTTTACCGTCATTTTCAGTAATCCCCGTTATTTCAAATTTGGCATTAGGAAACTTGGCAACATTAAAGAAATGGTCTTCTTTTCCTTCGCCTTCCCCTTTAAGATGTCTCTCTAGACTTATTTTTTCATCTCCTTCAAGATCCGTGACATTAATTGACATCATATCAATAATAAACGATCCACTCTGAATTTTTTTATCCTGAACCTGTATCAATCCGTTGGTTACTTTTATATTCCCAGAATGTTGTCCGGTTGGTTTTTTACCCACCCATTCTATGATGCTAGATGCTCCATCTAATTTATATGCAGTTGCGGTTGTAGAACCTTTTGTTACTTCTTCAGCTGCATTGGCTTCAGTTTGATTCTTTGTTTCACTTTTACATGAAAATACTGTTGTTATAAGTGCAGTAATAGCGAGTGTGGTTATTAATTTGGTTTTCATATACAATGGTTTAAGAATTTAAAATGATTTCAAAATTATTTTTTTAAGAAATAAACTGTCTTAAATATATACTAAAATATTCCTGTGACATTATGACATTAATTGAAAAATGGCAGTACTTTTGCTATTTCAAAAAAAGAAAACTTATAAATAGTACGAGTTACATGAGTAAGAAAAATAAAAATACTGAAGATGTAAAAGATCAAGTAGAAGAAGTACTTGATACTCCACAGGTAGAAGAACAGGAGACTGAAGAAATAGATGTAGAAACGCAGCTTAAAGATGATCTTGAGAAAGAAAAAGATAAATTTTTAAGACTTTTTGCAGAATTTGAAAATTATAAAAAACGTACTTCCAAGGAACGTCTAGAGTTATTTAAGACAGCAAGTCAGGATGTAATACAGTCAATGTTACCTGTTTTAGATGATTTTGATCGTGCATCGAAAGAAATAGAGAAGTCAGAAGATAAAGATCTAATCAAAGGAGTAGAGCTCATTCATAATAAATTAAAAGAGACATTGAAAAGCAAAGGATTGTCTGTTATGGAGGTTGCAGCTGGTGATGTTTTTAATGCAGATGATCATGAGGCAATAACTCAGATTCCTGCACCAAGTGATGAGCTTAAAGGGAAGATTGTGGATGTAATAGAAAAAGGTTATAAACTTGGGGATAAAGTTATTCGTTTCCCAAAAGTAGTAACCGGACAATAATTAGGTATGAAGGAAGATTTTTACGACATATTAGGAATAAACAAAGGAGCCAGCGATGCAGAAATTAAAAAAGCGTATCGCAAAAAGGCTATCGAGTATCATCCTGATAAAAATCCGGGAGATAAAACTGCTGAAGAAAAGTTCAAAAAAGCTGCAGAAGCTTATGAGATTTTAAGTGATCCTGATAAAAAGGCACGCTATGATCAATATGGTCATCAGGCATTTGAAGGCGGTGGTTTTGGCGGTGGTGGCATGAATATGGATGACATATTCAGTCAGTTTGGTGATATCTTTGGCGGCGGCGGCTTTGGTGGCTTTGGCGGCTTTGGCGGCGGTGGAAGACAACGTCGTGTAAAGGGAAGTAATCTTCGCATTCGTGTAAAACTTACATTAGAAGAGATTGCCAATGGCGTAGAAAAAAAGATCAAGGTAAAACGTAAAATACAAGCGCCAGGAACAACGTATAAAACCTGTGGGACTTGTAACGGAAGTGGTCAAGTAACAAGAATTACTAATACTATTCTTGGTAGAATGCAAACGGCTACAACTTGTTCTACTTGTGGAGGTGCTGGTCAAACAATAGATCATAGACCTGCAGAAGCAGATGGACAAGGGTTAAAAGTTATAGATGAAACAGTAAGTATACAAATTCCGGCAGGTGTAGAAGATGGAATGCAACTTAAAGTTTCTGGAAAAGGTAACGAAGCTCCAGGTAATGGTGTTGCTGGAGATCTGTTGGTTGCTATAGAAGAACAGGACCATCCAGAATTACAACGAGAAGGTAATAATCTACATTATGACTTGTATATTAGTTTCTCTGAAGCGGCTTTAGGAGCCTCAAGAGAAATCGATACGGTATCGGGTAAAGTGCGTATTAAGATAGAAGAAGGTGTCCAAAGCGGGAAAATATTAAGATTAAGAGGAAAAGGTATTCCTAGCCTTAATGGATATGGTAAAGGAGATCTTTTGGTACATGTTAATGTATGGACACCAAAAACTTTAAATAAAGAACAACGAGAATTTTTCGAAAAGATGTCTAAAGATGACCATTTTAGGCCAAATCCAGAAAGTGGAGATAAGTCATTTTTTGAAAAAGTAAAAGATATGTTTTCGTAGATAAAATGGGTGGTTCTTCCTAGTAGGAATCATTTGGTTTTATTAACGTTTGATTAGGAAAAATTCGTATATTTGAGACATCACTAGCGCATTTAGTGATAATTTTTCTTTTTCATAGCAATTTTTTCCCATCCTTAATACTTGTATTCAGGGTGGGTTTTGTTTTTAATAAAGTTAATATTATCAAGTGCTTATAACTAAGTTGTAATATCAATAATAATTAGCATAAGTATTTAAGTTTTTGTATCATGCAGGTTTCATACAAACCACAATTATATTTTATAATATATGTCTAATCTTTTAGAGGTACGGCAAGCAACAAAACGATTTGGAAGTTTTACAGCATTGCAAGATGTATCTATTCAAGTTCCAAAGGGAAGTATTTTTGGATTACTAGGACCTAATGGAGCTGGTAAAACTACACTTATTAGAATAATAAATCAAATTACTTTGCCAGATCAAGGTAGTGTATATCTTGATAATCAACTATTACGACCAGAACATATTAAAGATATTGGTTACTTGCCTGAGGAAAGAGGTCTTTATAAATCAATGAAGGTTGGAGAACAAGCATTATACCTGGCTCAGCTTAAAGGTTTGAGTAAGAAAGAAGCAAAAGAACGACTGAAATATTGGTTTGATAAGTTTGATATATCCCACTGGTGGGACAAGAAAATACAGGAACTGTCAAAAGGAATGGCACAGAAAGTTCAGTTTATTGTTACGGTGCTTCATAGACCTAAACTTCTAATATTTGACGAGCCATTTAGTGGTTTTGACCCAATAAATGCTAATGTTATTAAAGATGAAATTCTACAACTTCGAGATGAAGGAGCCACAGTAATTTTTTCAACGCATAGAATGGAAAGTGTTGAAGAATTATGTGATCATATTGCATTGATTAATAAATCCAAAAAAATACTAGAGGGGAAGGTGTCAGACATTAAAAGAGCCTATAAATCCAATACTTTCGAGGTTGGGCTTTTAACTGATGATAACAACGGGTTGTACAATACTTTAAAGGATAAGTTTAATGTGGTTCCTGCAGATTTTAAAACCATTGATGATCAGTTAAAATTAAATATCACTCTAGACCAAAACACATCTTCAAATCAATTACTCTCGTATTTATCAGAGAAAGGCCAGGTTATGAGGTTTAATGAAGTAATACCTGGGGTTAACGAGATATTTATTAAAACCATCACAGAAAATGAGTAACTTAAAATTAATTATTAAAAGGGAGTTTATAGCTCGTGTTCGTAATAGAACTTTTGTAGTGATGACCTTTTTGAGTCCGCTAATTTTCGTTGGCATGATATCCCTAATAACCTGGTTGGCAACATTAAATAATGATGAAGTAAAACAGGTTGCTTTTTTTGATGAAACTAATTTGTTTGGATCCGATTTTATAGATTCTGGTAATATAGATTATTTAGATTATAGTAAGTTGCCTCTTAGTGATGCAAAGGATTCGGTAGTGATAAAAAAACTTTCTGGTCTGTTATATATTCCAAAGAAAAAATCTAATAAAGAATTAGCAGCATCAATACAATTTTATGCAGATGAAGCACCAAATATTTCTATACTTAATGATATTGAGGATATAATAGCAAGTAAGCTTACTAATCAAAATTTTAAGCAAAAAGGTCTTGATCTTGGTGTTATAGAAGATTCTAAAGCAAAAGTAAATATACAGATAGAGAATTTTTCTGGAGAGAAAACTTCTAAGATGGCTAATTATGTAAAAATGTTTTTTGGTGGTGCCGCAGGTTATTTCTTGATGATGTTTATTATTATATATGGTAATATGGTAATGCGTTCTGTAATAGAAGAAAAAGCAAACCGTATTATTGAAATTATTATTTCATCAGTAAAACCATTGCAGTTAATGATGGGTAAAATATTGGGGACTTCATTCGCAGGAATTCTTCAGTTTCTTATTTGGGTAATTTTGGGGAGTGTTTTATTGTTAGTAGCTACATCCGTTTTTGGAATTGATCCTCAACCCGTAGGGATGGAACAATCTATCGCTTTACAAGAAGACAATCAGCAAGAAATACAATTGTTGCTGCAAGACATATTAAAACTACCATTAGGAACGTTAGTACTTTCGTTTTTTGTGTATTTCATAGGAGGTTATTTCTTGTACAGCGCAATTTATGCTGCAATAGGAGCCGCAGTAGATAGTGAAACCGATTCGCAACAATTTATGTTGCCTATTATTTTACCGCTCATGCTCGGGATATATGTCGGGTTCTTTTCGGTAATCGAAAACCCTCATGGTACTGTATCTACAGTGTTTTCAATGATACCATTAACCTCACCAATTGTGATGTTAATGCGTATACCTTTTGGTGTGCCTTGGTGGGAGGTAACGATCTCTATTCTTTTGTTAGTAGGAAGTATTATATTTATAACCTGGTTAGCGGCAAAAATATATAGAGTGGGTATACTCATGTATGGCAAAAAACCAAGTTATAAGGAATTGTTTAAGTGGTTAAAGTATTAGTGATATGATTCAGGAAGAAATCACAGAACAGGTAAAAGAAGTGATACAAGAAGACATTTGGGGTACCATCAAAGAATTCTTAAATTATGAATTATTTCATTTCGGCACAGAAAAAGACCCTATTGTACTCAAGATTTATACGGTATTAGCAATAATATTAGCTCTTATTGCAACATCTGTCTTTCTAAGATTTATAAGAAAAATTGTTACAAGAAAGCTACAACAAAATGATCAGGTAAAATTTATTTCAGTATTTTCTTTTGTAAAATACTTTATTTATCTCATTATTCTATTTGTGGCTATGGATAGTATAGGGTTCAATATTACGGCGGTATTTGCTGCTTCTGCAGCTTTATTAGTAGGTGTTGGGCTAGCATTGCAGACGTTAATTCAGGATATTATTTCGGGAATTTTTATTTTTATTGATCAGACAGTTCATGTAGGAGATATTATAGAACTAGATGATAAAGTAGGTAGGGTAGAAGAAATTAAATTAAGAACAACAAGGGCGGTTACTATAGATAATAAAGTATTGATTATTCCTAATCACAAATATTTAACTTCAACACTTTATAATTGGACTCAAAATGGTGCCATTACCAGGGAATCAGTCTCTGTTGGTGTTGCCTATGGTAGTGATACTGATGTAGTCAAGGATTTGCTAATAAAAGCAGCACTTTCTAACGAGAACGTTTTGAAGGAACCACCACCGATAGTTTTATTTACAGATTTTGCAGATAGTTCACTAAACTTTAAATTAGTATTCACAATAAGTGATAGTTTTCAGGCTGGAATTCCGAAAAGTGAGATAAGATTCAAAATCGATCGTTTGTTTAGAGAACATAATATAAGTATCCCTTTCCCTCAAAGAGTGGTTACTATTCTAAAAGAGAAAGACTAAACCTATAGATATCTATCAAAAACGAAGTAACATATACGCCACAAATATGAGAACCAAAGATCTAATTTTGATATGCATATTTTTTTGTGCTATTAATAATATGAGATCTCAGGATACAAATTTGGCAAGAATAGAATATGCCTATATCCCTCAAGCAGGTAGCGATAATACGTATAGTCGTTTTAGGATTTCAGTAAACTATCCTATAAAAATTAATAAAGAAGGAACTTATTTTGTAATATCTCCGCAATACCGATATAACGATTTAAGAATAAGTGATGGATTGGCGTTTGAGGAAGGAGGGGATTTAAATGTTTTTCAGACTTTTGGTTTAGAGTTGGGATATACTTTCAAAATGAAAAATAATTGGAGATTTGGTGCCAAGTTGGGAACTGGTATCTCATCAAATTTTGAAGGTTCAGGTATTCAAGGAGATGATTTTAGGTATACAGGGTCAATATTTTTTGTAAAGAGTTATAAGAACAAACAAGCACCGAAAACCGCACGATTGATAGTTGGACTTAGGTATACCACACCGGCCAGTATTAGTTTCCCGTTGCCTATTATCAATTACTTTAAAAGATTTCATCCAAATTGGTCTTATTCTATAGGTACTCCAAAGTCAGGAGTTAAATATTTTTTTAATGAAAAAAATACCCTCCAGACTTTTATTGGTTTAGATCGATTTTATGGCAACTTACAGAATAACAGAGCGTTTGTGGATGAAAATGGAGAGACGAAAATTGTAGAGAATGCATCAATGTTAAATGTTATTGGAGCACTAGGATATGAATATTATTTTACGGAACACTTATTGTTCTACGTCTACGGAGGATATACATTAAGTAATGAAATTCGTTTACGAGACGGTAATCAGGAAAATATATTATCTATTAATGATGGAAATACATTCTATCTACGTAGTGGAATTAAATTAAAAATATAATGGCGAAAATATTAGTAATAGAGGACGAAGCAGCAATCAGGAGAGTACTGGTTAAAATTTTATCTGAAGAAAATGATAAATATGAAGTATTTGAAGCTGAAGATGGCCTTGCGGGAATAGAAAAAATCAAAGGAGATGACTATGATCTTGTTCTTTGTGATATCAAAATGCCCAAAATGGATGGTGTAGAAGTGTTAGAGGCCATAAAAAAGATCAAACCAGAGATTCCTATTGTAATGATTTCTGGACATGGTGACTTGGACACGGCAGTAAACACTATGCGATTGGGAGCTTTTGATTATATTTCAAAACCGCCAGACCTAAATCGTTTATTAAATACCGTGCGCAATGCGTTGGATAGAAAAGAATTAGTTGTAGAAAATAAGATGCTTAAAAAGAAAGTCTCTAAAAACTATGATATGATCGGAGAGTCCAAAGCTATTTCTGATATTAAAACCATAATAGAAAAAGTTGCTGCAACAGATGCTAGAGTCTTGATTACGGGACCAAATGGAACGGGTAAGGAATTAGTTGCACATTGGATCCATCAAAAAAGTGATCGCTCTGCAGGCCCAATGATCGAAGTAAATTGTGCTGCAATACCAGGGGAACTAATAGAAAGTGAACTTTTTGGACATGTCAAAGGAGCTTTTACCTCTGCCAATAAGGATCGTGCTGGTAAATTTGAAGCAGCCAATAGCGGGACTATATTTCTTGATGAAATCGGAGATATGAGTCTTTCTGCTCAAGCCAAAGTGCTTAGAGCATTACAAGAAAACAAAATTCAAAGAGTTGGAAGTGACAAGGATATTAAAGTAAATGTGCGAGTAGTAGCAGCTACCAATAAAGACCTAAAGAAGGAGATTGCTGAAAACAGATTTAGAGAAGATTTATACCATAGATTAGCGGTGATTCTAGTTAAAGTACCTGCGCTTAACGACAGAAGAGATGATATTCCATTGTTAGTGGATTACTTTGCTAAGAAAATTTCTAATGAACAAGGCTCTCCCATAAAGGCTTTCTCAGCAAAGGCTGTCAAACAATTACAACAATATGATTGGACAGGTAATATTAGAGAATTACGCAATGTAATTGAGCGTTTGATTATCTTGGGAGGTAAAGAGGTGAGCGAAGAGGATGTTAAACTTTTTGCGAGCAAGTAATTAGAATACATATCTTTCGACCAATTAGTGATATGCCCCAATTAATGAGAAGAATACTTTTTTTAATTATCATGTCCTGTGCTACCTATACATCATCAGCGCAGTACGATTCAGGTGCTACAAATTATGGATTGGTGGCTATTAAAAGCTTTGGGTTACAAAATGAAGCTGCATTAGGCGCAAGAGTAGAGTATGCATTTAATTGCTATACCACGTTTATGGGAGAGTATAATCGTTCATTTGTTATCGCTTCAGATCAAGAAGAGGAAGTGTATAATGAGCTAGCACTTGGAGTGAATCTCATTCTTTTTAATTGGTATCCCACTACCATAACGGCTGGTATTGGTTATATGGGTAATGATTCTAGTTTTTTTGAAGAAATTGAAGACGAAGCTTTCCTGGCGTTTAGAACAGGTAATTTTAATCACGGCGCACAAATTAAAATACGAGCACTACACCAGATATCTACACCGGTGCATATTTTTGCTGAACTTAATTTAAAGAGTTTAGGAAGACGATACGATACTTTTCTTGTAGGGTTTAGTTATGATTTTAATGCCAGATAAATATCATTTACTATTGCAATAATACCATCAGATTGTTTAGGTGAGGCAGTATAATATATCGTAAAAGGCTCTATTGTTGGGATCAAAATCTTAAAACTCTAATAAATTTTCTTTAGGTCGATTTTAGATTAAAAAGGTATTAGTATCTTTCGGGTATAACACAAATCGTATTATGAATAAAATTAAATATGAAGACTTCAAGGTCTCTTCACCCATAGAGCTATCCAAAATTCCTACTACTTATGATCTTGATGCCAGCGAGAAGAAAATCGAAAAAGAATTAGAACAAGTTCGCGAAAAACTGGGAAAGCTTCAGGATACATTATATGCACATGGTAAATATTCGGTATTGGTTTGTCTTCAAGGAATGGACACTTCTGGTAAGGATAGTCTGATTAGAGAAGTATTTAAAGATTTTAATACCAGAGGAATTATTGTTCATAGTTTCAAAGTGCCAACAGCGTTAGAACTTGGTCATGATTATTTATGGAGACATTATATTGCCTTGCCACAACGAGGTAAATTTGGAGTCTTTAACAGGACACATTATGAAAATGTTTTAGTCACCCGGGTGCATCCAGAATACATAATGGGAGAAAATATTCCTCATATAGATTCTGTTGATGATATTAATGATGAATTTTGGAATACACGTTTTGAGCAAATTCGAAATTTTGAAAAGCACATTGCACAAAACGGTACATTGATTTATAAATTCTATTTACACTTGTCTAAAGAAGAACAAAAAAATAGACTTTTACGTAGATTAGAAAAAAGAGAAAAAAATTGGAAATTCTCTGCAGGAGACCTAAAAGAACGTAAACTGTGGGATCAATATCAAGCATGTTATCAAGAAGCTATAAATAGAACTTCAGAATCACATGCACCATGGTATGTTATACCTGCAGACGATAAACCGGTTGCCAGATATATTGTTGCAAAAACACTATACGATACGATAAAAGAATACGAAGATATACAAGAACCAGAATTAGACGAAAAAACGAAAGCGAATCTGGGGTTGTATAAAGAACAGTTAGAAAACGAATAAACCAGAGTTTAAGAAAACACTATGTTGAAAAATGTAATCCCCTTACTTTTTGTAACACTATCATTGAATTGCTTTGCACAAAATGAAGTAAAACAAGATTCTACAATAATTAAAAATATATATGATACCTCATTACTAAACGGTAAGAGTTATGCTTGGTTGGATTATCTTTCTAATCAAATAGGAGGCAGGCTATCGGGTTCTATAAATGCACAGAAAGCGGTAGAGTGGGGAGAAAAGGAACTAAAAGAACTGGGGATAGACAAAGTATGGCTACAACCGGTAATGGTACCTAAATGGACGCGTGGTGTTACCGAATTTGCTTTTATCGAAACAGAGCCTGGTATAACCACAAATGTTCCCATTTGTGCATTAGGAGGCTCCGTTCCTACACCTGTAGGAGGAATTAAAGCTTCTATTATTGAAGTACAAGGTATTGAAGATTTAAGAGAGTTAGGAACTTCACAAATTGAGGGGAAAATTGTGTTTTATAATCGTCCAATGCAAGCTGATCTTATCGAAACTTTTAGAGCCTATGGAGGGTGTGTAGATCAACGATATTCTGGTGCTGCAGAAGCCGCCAAGTTTGGTGCGGTCGGCGTTATTGTGCGCTCTATGAATTTAAGAGAGGATGATTTCCCACATACCGGGGCAATGAGTTATGGCGATACGCCTGACATGGATAAAATTCCTGCAGCCGCAATTAGTACCAACGGAGCTAATCTGTTAAGCTCAATGCTAAAATTGAATCCAAAAATCAGATTTCATCTCAATATGAATTGTCGTACCTGGAAAGATGTACAATCTTATAATGTGATTGGGCAAATTACTGGTAGTGAATTTCCTAATGAATATATGGCAGTAGGTGGGCATTTGGACTCCTGGGATTTGGGAGATGGTTCTCATGATGATGGAGCAGGGATTGTACAGTCTATGGAGGTGTTGCGACTATTCAAAGAAATTGGATATACCCCTAAGCGATCCATTCGAGTTGTAATGTTTATGAACGAAGAAAATGGATTACGCGGAGGTAAAAAGTATGCTGAGCTTGCTAAAAACAAAGGAGAGAACCATGTGTTTGCTTTAGAGAGTGATGCCGGTGGATTTACTCCAAGAGGATTTTCCTTTGACTGTGATGATGCTAATTTTGCCCAGGTACAAAGCTGGAAACCTCTTTTTGAACCCTATCTAGTACATTATTTTGCCAAAGGCGGAAGCGGGGCCGATATAGGACCACTTAAAAAAGAAGGAATCGTATTGGCAGGACTACGACCAGACTCACAACGCTATTTTGACTATCATCACGCCCAAAACGATACTTTTGATGCAGTTAACAGACGAGAACTAGAACTTGGTGCTGCTACAATGGCTAGTTTGGTGTACCTTTTTGACAAATACGGAGTCAAATAAGACTTTGAGGGTGAGCTTTTATATATAGGGATGTTAAGAATGTAAAGGGCACATGTTTTTCTATAAAATTCTTAGGTAATATCAGAAAAAAATAAAGGAAAATATGACAAATTATATAGATGGATTTGTTCTTCCTGTTCCGCGAAATCACCTGGTCGAATATAAGCGTGCAGCTGAAATGGTTGCAAAGATTTGGAAGGAACATGGCGCACTAGCTTACTTTGAGTATGTAGGAGAGGATTTAAAATTGGAAGGCACACGTTCTTTTCCAGAACTTGTAGATGCGAAAGAGGATGAAGCTATTGTATTTGGGTGGGTTGTGTTTGATTCACGGGAGACACGTGACTTAGCTAATAAAAAGGTTGCTGCAGACCCAAGAATGGTGGACTTAGTTAACCCACTAACGGATTCGTCAAGGATGATTTTTGATGCCAAACGAATGGTTTATGGTGGATTCGAACAGCTCGTTCAATCAAATAAGTAGTAAGATTAGATGAAAATGAAGCTGTTTCTCAGCAATGTTTAACAAATCATAGCTACCTTTTGGCATGTGCTCACCGTTATTGAAACAAAGAAATTGCCAGATGGGAATTAAAATAAGAACAGCGAAATCAAAAGGTTTCAATGTAATATGTAACAAAATAGAAAGGCATGATTAGATATTTGGCAGTAATATTCGTTCTATTTCTGTTTTTTAGTTGCGCAAACCATCGTAATGAAGATAAATCAAATTCTTTAGGTGAAGAAACGCATACTATTTCTGTTAGAAATGCGCATTCTATGGTGTACGATTCAGGTAATTCGCAGGTATATCTTTTTGGGGGCGCAAATGAAAAAGAGGTGTTATCAGATTTATGGGTTTTGGGTGAACACCAGTGGAAAAAAGTGTTAACTAAGAATCAACCTTCACCAAGAACTTTTACATCAATGGCATATGACAAACAAAACAATCGAATCATTTTATTTGGAGGAAGTCGAGTTTTGTTTGGTCAAAAACCAAGCTCTCAAAACTTGCTTAACGATACTTGGCAATTTAGAGGTGGTAGTTGGGAGAAAATAAATACTAGTAGTTCACCTATCCCAAGAGTAGAAGCTTCTATAGTTTATGATGAACATCGCAAAAGAATTGTATTATTTGGTGGGTACACTATCAAAAATAGCGAGTATCTTAAACTTGGTGATACTTGGGAGTTTTATAATGAAAATTGGCACTTGGTTTCAGAAGGAGGACCGTCTAACCGCCATGGAACATCAATGATTTATGATAATAAAAATAAATATGTAATACTGTTTGGAGGCAGTACAGTTGATAAACAATATGGTAAGTCAAAGGGTGAAACTTGGATTTGGAGCCAAGAAAAATGGAATAAACTTGAAATTGAACAACCTCCAGGTGTTTTTAACGCATCGATGATTTACGATAAAGATCAAGAGCAACTTATTCGTTTTGGGGGATGGAATGGCAAATCTAGAATTAATGAAACATGGTTATTTAATAATAATAAATGGAAGCAATTGAATACGAGAAATAGCCCTGTTTCCAGAAATCATAGCAGTATGATCTACGATGAAAAACGTAAAAAAGTAATCCTCTTTGGAGGGCATGACGGGAAAAATATATTTGGAGATACATGGGAATTTGATAATAATGAATGGAAGAATACTATAGAGTTTAAGCCAATTAAGAGAGTTGGAAATGGACATTAAATTCCTCTAAAACACCATTTGATTTAATCAATGGTCTCAATATGATAAAACTAAGAAGTAATGAGATCTATATTTTTTATTCTACTTGCTTTTACACTTACCGTAAGCACTATTTACGGTCAAGAAGAAATTAACCTTTTTGGGAACCTTAAAACCTGATAGCTCGGAAAACATTTCCGAGCGGTAAGAATCAAAAATTGTCAATCTACCCCCAAAGGATACGATTGCTATTATTATATCTTAGTGTATATAAAGTGCTGTAGAAAGTAAGTTTATGGCCTTAGCGGCGGTTCAACCTTAAAAAAGTAGTGCTAACAAGCAAAACTACCATCACAAAATAGGGCCATATAGATAATTGCGGCTATTCCGATAATTATATTTAAGATTGGCAGGCTGGCAAAAACAATAGCTAGTAGATGTATTTTTCGAGTAAATAGTATCCATCCTGTTACAATCCCAATAACAGTGACAAAAGGATAGGCTACCAAACTTATGACTAGGGTGATTGTAGGAACACTATCCTCAGACCCTGGGCTGTCGAACATCATTGCAGACATCATAATCATGGGCAGTGATGGTAATATTAGTATTCCAAAAATAATATTAGCAATAATAAGATAAATTCTAGTATTGTTTCTTTTTTTGATTTCCTTCTCTGATATATTGGTCTCTGCCATAGACTTTTATTAAATAACGTTAAATATACGATAAGAATAATTTAGTTTATTCGGGTTCTAATACCTTTGCGTCTTCAAAATTGTAAAATGTTATACCAATACACCAAAGAATTTCGATACAATCTAAAACTGGCAGCCCCTGTTATGATGGGTATGCTAGGGCATACTTTTGTTGGGTTAATCGATAATATTATGGTAGGGCAATTGGGTACGGCAGAACTTGCTGCGGTATCTTTAGGAAATAGCTTTATGTTTATCGCAATGTCATTGGGGATTGGGTTTTCTACCGCTATTACTCCGTTAGTAGCAGAAGCAGATGCAGAAAATAATTTCAAAAACGGTAAATCTGCTTTTAAACACGGATTGTTTTTATGCACGACTTTAGGAATCGTATTGTTTTTACTGATTTTGTTTGCTAAACCATTAATGTATTTAATGAAACAACCTATAGAAGTGGTAGAGCTGGCGATCCCTTATTTGGATTTAGTCGCATTCTCATTAGTTCCCTTAGTCAGTTTTCAGGCATTAAAACAATTTTCAGATGGTTTGTCGATGACAAAACATCCGATGTATGCAACGTTGATTGCCAATGTGGTTAATATTGTACTTAATTACCTACTAATATTTGGAAAATTTGGTTTTCCGGAAATGGGTATTGTAGGAGCTGCCGTTGGTACATTGACCTCTAGATTTGTGATGGTTATATTTTTGTGGGTATTGCTTAGAAAGAAAGAAAAATCAAAAGAATATGTAACACATATTAAATTCATGATTTTAGAGAATAAAATGATGAAGAAAATAATTGCATTAGGGTTCCCATCTTCATTACAAATGTTTTTT
The DNA here is from genome assembly GCA_947496355.1 of uncultured Aquimarina sp. Lineage (GTDB taxonomy): Bacteria > Bacteroidota > Bacteroidia > Flavobacteriales > Flavobacteriaceae > Aquimarina. The sequence continues at coordinate 44,072 of CANMCO010000010.1, read as the reverse complement.
GAGGTAGCAATTTTTACCGCTGCGATATGGTTATCGGGAATTTTAGGAAAAAATCCTCAAGCGGCTAACCAAATTGCATTAAACTTGTCATCTATGACCTTCATGGTAGCTATGGGATTAAGTGTAGCCGCAATGGTGCGTGTGGGAAATCAAAAAGGGCTTCAAAAGTTTACAGATTTAAGAAGAATTGCAATTTCAATTTTTTTATTAGGCTTTTTAATTGCAACTGTTTTTGCATTAGTTTTTATTGTTTGTAATCAAATACTGCCCAAAATATATTTGGATGTAGATGATGTACAGAATCTTGTTGATAATACTGAGGTTATAAGCATTGCAGCTAAACTTTTAATCATAGCGGCGCTATTTCAGATATCAGATGCTATACAGGTTACTGTTTTAGGAGCTTTACGTGGACTTCAAGATGTGAAAATACCTACAGTGATTACTTTTATAGCCTATTGGATTGTAGGGTTTCCAATTAGTTATTACTTAGGGTTACATACCGAGTATAAAAGTTCTGGGATTTGGATTGGACTATTAGCGGGACTTACAACTTCGGCATTGTTATTGTATTTTAGATTCAATAAGTTAACAAAAAATTTAATCGATAAAGACTAATTCTTGTAATAAAAATAGGACAGAAATACGTTTTTTATACTTAATGCGTTATTTGGTATTAACGAATAATTAACTATCTTTCCAAAAAAACAGAACACAAAAAATGAGAGTCCCAAATTCTAAATTTTGTCTACTGCTTGTAGCCTTTTCAATTGCATTTGTACAAAGTAGTATAAGTCAAGACTTCGCCCATAGTATAGCCCAAAATCTTATTCCAAATCCTAGTTTTGAGAATGTGAATACAACCTTAAAAAGGTTGGATATGGAGATGCAGAATTTTGGAATCATGAAAGATTGGAAACCAGCGGTTAATAGCCCAGATGCTTACCACCCTAGATTAGAAATGATTAGATTTATTCATAAATCTCCTAATTTTTTGAAGCAGTTTGGAGCACAAGAACCAAGAACTGGAGAAGGGAAAGTGGGAATGTATATTGCAGGTGGTGCTTATAAAGAAGGGGTGACAGCAAAACTGAAACGTCCATTATCAGCTGGGAAATATTATTATTTTCATATGTACGTCTCTTTGGGAGAAGGAATATCAAATTCTTGTACTTCATCTATAGGCTCATATTTTAGTGCAAGGGACCCTAAGATAACATTAACGTCAAAGCTTCCTTTACATGTAGAGTCTTCAAAAATGGTTTGTGATACCAAAGGATGGGCCAAAGTTTGCGGAGTATACAGAGCAAAAGGAACCGAAAAATATATTTCTCTTGGTTATTTTTCTATTGACCCGAGAGGAAAATCTGTAAAAGGAGGTAAGTATGATACGGGGTATTATTTTGTAGATGATGTACTTTTAATGGAAATGAGAGATCCTAAAAATCTAGTATCTGGCCAAGTATGTGATATGGCTCTTGATTTTTCACCTATCGAGTTTTTGGTAGGAGAAAGTGAAGCGTATAAGGAGATACAAAAAGCATTAGATTCTTATATTCAGTACGTATCCATATTCAAGGTAAATTCAGTTAAAATTATTGGTCATGCAGAAGATGCAGGTTCATCTTTCGAAAATGAAATCATGTCTGCCATGAGAGCCATTAATGTTAAACAGTATATGATCGAAAAAGGAGTTGATGAATCTTTAATTGAGGTTATTGCCGCTGGTGATACAGAGCCTATTGTTACAACAGGTTCTGATCTTGATCCTGAGTCAAATAATAGGGTAGAAATTAAAATTGATTAACTCGTTGATAATAATTTTCGGTTTACTTAGATAACTTATTACCTTTGGAGAGTTAATACTAAGTATATACTATGGATTTCCCGAAATTCTTATTAGGTGATAATACTGATTATCCAAATGCTATTTTTGTAATTCATACCGAGTTCCCTAGGTTTATTATTAATCTTGAAAATGATGAGGTCGAATGGCTCGAGGAATTTGATAAAAATGAAGAGCAAGAATTGTTAGATGAGGCAGAGAATCTTTTTCAGGCTGCCAATGAGTTCTATGATCGTGAGATTGAACGTTACGATGAATAAATAATAGGTTTGAAGAATGGAAGAACTTATACAATTAGATAAAGATCTTTTTTTATATCTCAACGGGCTAGGCACTACTACTTGGGATTGGTTTTGGTTATTTATGACCGAAAAATTGTACCAAATCCCATTATACATGGTTTTACTTTATTTTTTCTATAAATATTTTGGTATAAGAGGTACAATCATGACTTTGGTAATTGTGGCGTTATTAATTACTGCTACAGATCAATTATCGAATTTATTCAAAAATGTACTATTTATGAGGCCTCGACCTTGTAGAGCAGATGGTGTGGCAGAGTTTACAAGATTTATTGCAGAGCGTTGTGGGCGTCACGGATATTTTTCGGCACATGCTGCAAGCTCGATGGCAATAGCCTTTTTTACAGGATTGGCCCTACAAAAAAGGCTGAAATATATCTTTCCGTTTATGGTAGTATGGTCTATTGTAGTGAGTTATAGCAGGATTTATATTGGAGTCCATTATCCTGGAGATATTATTACTGGTATGGCTATTGGGATATTGTTAGGAGTAGGCGCATTTAAACTACTTACCTTTCTTATAAAGAAATACGGAGAACCTATGGTTTGATACTTTTGGTTCGAAAAAGAACCCTTCATGATCATTATGACACGCTTTAATTATCCTTTTTAAATTTCTTTTTTTTCTTCTTTTTCCCAAAAAGGCGTTTCAGTATGTTATCCCTTTTTTCGGGCTTACAGTCCAAATCATTAAGAACTTTTTCTGAGGTTTCTTCGAATTTGCTTTTTGTGATAGGATCAAAAGCGGTATCTAAATTCATTTTTTTATACAACTTTGCAAAAATAGGCAATGCTGTATTTGCTCCTTGGCCCAAGGCAGTAGTTTTAAAACCAATATTATAATTATCATTTCCCACCCAGGTAACCGATACTAGATTTGGTGTAATCCCAACAAACCACCCATCTTTATTATCTTGTGTTGTACCTGTTTTACCTGCAATGTCGTTTTCTAGCTTGTATACAGTTCTTAATCTGGTTGCTGTACCTTTATCGACAGTAGATTTCATCATTTCTAATAACACTTGCCGCGTATAGTCGCTGAAAGCAGGTTTTTCTATTATATCAGGTTCAAAAGAGGCAATAAGGTTACCATTCTTATCTTCAATTTTTGAAATGTAATATGGTTTCACACCTTTTCCTTGATTTACATAACTAGCATAGGCGCCCGCTAACTCTTTAATTTTAATACCATCGGTACCAAGAGCCATTGCAGGTTTTTTAGAAAGAGAGTCAGTGATTCCTAATTTTCTAACCTGATCAATCACTTTGGGAATTCCAATTTCATTTAGCACTTTTACAGCAATAGTATTAACAGAATTGCTTAAAGCTTTTTCTAATGTGAAATTAAGATAAGGATCCTCTTCTTCTGATGCATTTTTTGGAGTCCAATCATTTAAATTAGTATAAGTTATCTCTTTTGTCGAGAAATAGGAGCAAGGCTTCATGCCGTTTTCTATAGCAGTAGTATAAACAAAGGGTTTAAAGGTAGAACCCACCTGTCGCTTACTTTGCGAAACATGATCAAATTTGAAATAACGATAATCAATACCACCAAGATATGCTTTTACGGCACCGGTAGATGGTTCGATTGCAATCATACCTGCATTTAGAAATTTTAGATAATGTTGTAGGCTATCTAGAGAGGATATTTTTTTGGTAATATTTCCATGCCATTCAAATAACTCAATATCTTTTTTTATAGATAAAGAATCTTCAATTTGTGTATCTGTAAGGCCTTGTTCCTTAAGTTTTTTGTATAAATCAAGTGTTTTTACAGAGTTTTCTATCAGTTCTTTATTATTTTTCCATGGAGCGGCACTTCCATGAGATGTTTCATAGTCCTTTTGCAGCACATTCATATGCTCTTTCATAGCTTCTTCCGCCAGCGATTGCATTTTATAGTCTAATGTGGTATATACAATCAATCCATCGTTGTAAATGTCATAGACGGTACTGTCTGGTTTTTTGTATTTTTCCAGAATTTTAGTCAGCTCTTTTTTTACTTCAGCTCTAAAATAAGGTGCTAATCCAAGATCATGATTGAAATATTGATAATCTAGTACGATTGGTTTATTCATGACTTGATCCGTTCGATTAGAACTGATGTATTCATATTTTAACATTTGTTTAAGTACAACATCTCTTCTAAGTTGACTTCTCTCGGGAAAAAGCCTTGGATTATAGCTGTGATTTGCTTTTAACGTGCCAATTAGCGTTGCGGCCTCTGATAATGTTAGCAGGTGGGTTGGTTTGTTAAAGAATTTTTGCGAGGCACTTTCAATCCCATATGTGTTATCTGGAAATGGTACTGTATTAAAATAAAATGTAAGAATTTCTTTTTTGGAATAGATGTCTTCCATTCTTTTGGCAATAAAGGATTCTTTTAATTTATTAATAACGGTACTGAATATTCGATATTTTTTTCTCCCGAATAGATTTTTAGCCAACTGAAGCGTTATTGTACTACCCCCTCCAGAGGATTTATCGCGCAATAAAATAGTTTTAAAAAATACACGTAATAAACTTTTGTTATCAACACCATCATGCTCATAAAACCTCACATCCTCTGTAGAAACAAGAGCGTCAATTAGATGCTGCGGAAGATCTTCATACGTTATAGGTTGCCGGTCATAGATATAATACTTACCAATTAGGTGACCATCTTTATCTAGCACTTGGGTAGCTTCAGCTTGTTTTAGAGAACTTAGTTCTTCCTTATTGGGTAATTTTCCCCAAAAACCAAAGTATATACTCGCGTAAAAGCCAATACATAAAAACAATACTCCACCCAATACGAGTAAAGACCATTTAACCCATTTTTTATGTAGCATGTTATTAATCATAATATCGACATACATAACGTTGAAAACAGCACATTATTAGGGGGAGTTGATTTCTTGTTTTTTTCTAAAATCTCGTATAAATAATACTATCATTACAACCATAAGCAAAGAAAATGGCAACGAAGTAATAATAAGAAGTTTTTGCATTGCGATTAAGACGTTAATATCGGCTTTAGCATTTCCTAATAGAATAATTCCAATAGAAAAGATTAATAAGATGATACTCCATAAAAGACGATGTTTTTTTGAAGGCTCTTGTTTTCCGTCATCTGTAAACATGCTAAGTACAAAAATGGCAGAATCTAATGAAGTGACCAAAAAACTTATTAGGAGTAATATGGTTAATGTATTTATAAATCCTTGAAAAGGATAGTTTTCGAAGAAGATAAAAATAGAACTAAAAACATTATCAAATTGTCCCTGATATGTTCCAAAACTTTCTATAATCAGAAAGGCCGACTGCCCAAAAGTTGTAAACCAGAAAAAAGTACCTAATGATGGAACGAGCAGGACTCCTAATATAACTTCGCGTAGCGTTCTTCCTTTAGATATTCGTGCGATAAAAATCCCCGTAAAAGGGGCCCAGGCTAACCAAAATGCCCAATAATAGTAAGTCCAATCGGTAAGGAAAGCTTCTCCGGGATCGTATTGACCATATGCAAGACTAAGGGGTATAAAGTCTACGATGTAATAGAATAATGAAGTGGTAAACTGAGTAGTCACGGACAAAATATCACTTTGTAATAATACAAAAAACAAGAGACCAATAGTGATATAAATATTCCAGGTAGAGATTATTTTGATGCCTTTGTCAACACCTCTAAAAACTGATATAAACGCTAATAAAGAGATTAGTAAAAGGACGAAAATAGTTCCTTTAAGCCCAAAATCTTCTTTAAGTAGATGAGTAAGACCTCCTTCGATTTGTGTAGTGCCAAGACCAATGGCTGCTACCAACCCAAATACAGTGGTTAGTATAGCAAGAATATCGATGCCTGCAAAAATAATATTCTTGGTTTTTTTAGAGGAAACCAAATGCTCTACAGACGAGAAAGCACTACTAGATAATACTTTTTTAGATTGTACAAAAAGATAGTATCCTACAGTTATAGCGAATACGGCATAAAAAGCCCATGCAGTAAATCCCCATTGATAGAATGTGTATTCTAAAGCAATGGTTCCTGAATCACTGTTGTTATTAATTGGTGGATTACGCATCATATAAACAGGTTCCTGTACGGCTCTTAACAATATTCCTGCACCCATTCCTGCGCTGTAAAGCATAGAAATCCATGCTAATCTCGAAAATTGTGGGCGATCAGTATCTTTTCCTAACCTACGTTTTCCCCATTTAGAACATGCTAAGGCAATAAGTAACAGAACACAGACTAATCCCAGCCATAGATAAAATCGACCAAAACGTTGACGAATATAAATCGAGAAAGTCTCAATACCATTGTAGGTTTCTAATGTAAAAACGTATAAGAAAAACGAAAAGAAAAGTAATATCCCTAATGAAATGTATAATAAACCATTTTTTCTAAAATCTATTTTCATGTGTTATTATATTCTAAAATGATTTATAGGATTATAAATGTCCTAAAAAGTTTTGAGACTTGGTTATGATTCAATAAAAGTTTTGGGTTTTTTAACAAGTAAAAAAATCAAAAAATAATAGCTTTTTTAAAGCTTATTTCTCTAAAATTTAAATTTTTTTAATTAGACTTGTAGTAACAAAATAAACAAATTTTGTTACTATACCCGAATTGAAAATTACATGGGGTTAGTTATAAAAGCATATCCCCAATGTTGTATCATTAATGGTGCTAATGCACATTTCTATAACTATATATGTAACTAACTAAACCTGCAAACCCATGAGAAGAGTAATTGTTGATTATAGAAAATTAAATAAAAACATCTTAAACCTTCTTGTAGAAAAATTTCCTGATGGATATAATGATAAGGATATCATTTCATTTAAAAACCATCATAATGAAGCTATAGAAGCTGTAGAGGTAAAAACTGATGATACTATTTACCTAGTTAAGATTAGTAAAAGATTAGCTGATTCTATGCAAAGCTTTGAGAACTCATCTATCGAAATTCCTGCTGAAGTAAGTAAAGATGAGGTAGGAGATGTTGAAGACAAATAAAGGTGTGAACCTTTTTGTGGTATATATCATATGAAAATAGAAGCTAAAGTTATTCCGGGGTACGGTGCAGCATCTGGTAAGAATAAAGATCCTAGATATCAGAAGGGCACTATAGCTATGCAGTTAGATCATTTTAAACAAAGAGGTTTAGATCTTAGCTCATACTTTCCGGGAACACTTAATATTGATATTTCACCTTATAGGTATAATATAGTTACTCCTAAATTTTACTTCGAACGAGTAAACTGGTCCAAATATATCTCTCCAGAGAACTTTTACTTTTTTGACATTATACTATTATTTGAGGATGTTGAGTATAAGGGTTTAGTTTATATGCCAGATCCAAAAACCAAAGAAGAACATAAGCAATCATTGTCTACATTAGAATTGATTCTTCCCAAAATCCAAAATCTTGAATACGGAAAACAAGTTTGCCTTATTCTTGAAGATAGACAGTTACAAGTCTTGAAATAAAATAATTCTCCCGAAAACCGTTATAAACAAGGTAAAGTTTCCGTTTATTTGCAACTTTCGATTTTGTAATGCAAAATCAAGAATAGGAAAATATAAGAGAAACTATTTTAATTGAAATAACCCATTTGCGATCTAAATCAATAAGAAACGCATCTAAAGGGGAAGATAAAAAGTGTAAATGAAGCTTAGTGGATATTATTTGCTCTTATTTTTTATTGGGATACAATTATATGGACAGACACTTGAAAATGATCATAAAAAATCATTCTTTATAACACCAGAAGTTTTAGTAGGGAAAACTATGGAGGCTAATACAGGTTTTCCTAAAACTAAATTACAGAAATCTTTTTTTGTTAGTTTTGGGAGTTATAATACCATGTCGGACCAGCAATGGGTGACAGAATTGGGGGATCCAAAAACAGGTGTTTCTTTTGGTGTAACTGATTTTGGTAATACCGAAAAAATTGGGATTGCATATAGTTTAATGCCTTTTGTAGAAATAGGGCTTTTTCAAAAACATTCTGATAAGTGGGATTTGAATGTAGGTATGGGAGCGTCTTATATTGACACACAATATGATCCCGACACTAACCCATTAAATTTGGCAGTTACTACAGCAGTCAACTGGTCTTTTAGGTCATTCCTTTATTATGATTTGTTAAAAAGAAATAGAATGACTTGGCGTTTGGGATTAGGGTATGCACACTTCTCTAATGGTCACACGCGTTTGCCAAATCAGGGTCTTAATTCATTTTTGATAAGTTTATCATCGCAAATAGGAAGGGAGCAAGAGCCTTTGGATAGGCATGAAATTAAACGGAAACATAAACAAACTAAATCAGTAGAAACTTATTTTTCTTTTAGAACTGGGATAGGCCAGAATGTACTTTCTCGGATTTTTAATGATAAAAAAGAAGTATACTCGGTTGCTTTTTCGGGAGGTAAAATTATAAATAGAACTTTTAAGTTTGGAGTGGGGTTTTATTATCGATTTTATGAGCATTATTATGATCATATATATGAAAATGGTCAACTTATAGATGAGAAGGTACCCGATTTTAGAGAGAATCCCTATCGAAATGCAACTAATTTTGGTTTCTCAGGAAGTGCAGAACTTTTAATTGGTCATGTTGGAGTAGAATTTGGTTTGGGCATAAATGTTTATAAACCGTTTTATAAAATTGATTGGCAACTTAGTCAAGGTTATTTCTATAATGGTGAATATACTAGGCTTGGTGAGCTAGACTGGTATTATGAAGTAAAGCGAACAGTTTCTAGTAGATTAGGAATTAAATATTATCTGTTTAACACCTATAAATCCCCAAAGAATAATTTGTTTTTGGGAGCCAGTATTAATGCTAATTTAGGGCAAGCAGACTTTTCTGAACTTAGTTTGGGATATGTGTATCGATTCAATTTAAAGGAAAGAAGTAAAAAACAACTTAACTAAATCAATAGTGTTAAGATTTTTTTGTTAGTTCAAGCAAATACCTTGCTGCTGCAAAAGGAGTGACTTTATGCTGCATTACGGCATCAATTTGAGTAGTTAATTCTTTTTTTATGTCTTTATGGTTATAGAAGGAAGTTTTTAGACGTTCTTCTATGGTTTGTAATAACCAAAATTTATTTTGTTGGCTTCGATTATCTTCAAAAAAACCATTTTTAGAAGTGATTTCAAGATATTTTAATATGATTTTCCAGATATCTTCTATGCCTTCTCCTTCTATCGCACTGCAGGTTAGTACTTCTGGAGACCAACTGCTTTGTGCAAGGGGATACAGATGTAATGCTTTTCTGAATTGATTTTTGGCTTCTCTAGCGCGTTTCAGGTTATCTCCATCGGCTTTATTGATTACAATAGCATCTGCCATTTCTATAATTCCGCGTTTAATTCCTTGTAATTCATCACCAGCTCCTGCAAGCTTCAATAGTAAAAAGAAATCTACCATACTATGCACAGCAGTTTCGCTTTGTCCTACTCCTACTGTTTCAATAATGATCACATCATATCCTGCAGCTTCGCAAAGAATAATAGATTCACGAGTTTTTTGTGCAACTCCACCCAATGAATTTCCAGAAGGGGAAGGGCGGATAAAAGCTTCTGAAGATTTTACCAAAGATTCCATCCTGGTTTTATCTCCCAGAATACTTCCGTGTGATATTGTACTGCTTGGGTCTACAGCCAAAACAGCCACTTTTTTACCTTTTTGGATGAGTACATTACCAAGCGCTTCAATAAATGTGCTTTTTCCAACTCCTGGAACCCCAGTAATGCCTATTCTTATAGAATTATTGGCATAAGGAAGACATTTTTCAATAAGCTTTTGTGCTTTTTCTATATGCGTTTCCTGAGTGCTCTCGACCAATGTGATTCCTTTGCTTAAAGCTGCTGTGTCTTTAGAAATAATTGCTTTGAAAATAGGATCAACCAATATTTCTTTTTGCTGTAATTTCTTAAATCGATCAATAGCTTGATTTGTAGTACTTGATGGTACTTTTTGAGGAAGATTAGTATGTTTAATATTATCTTTAGACACAGAATGGCTTTGAGACAAAGTTATAAATTACTTTTTGGAAACAAATCATGTTATAGAGTAATAACATGTACTCTTTTAAACCTTTATAGGCACTGCAATAGCAGTTCTGTCCCAGGCCATATATAGTATTGTGAAGTCATTAGCATTTTCAAAATAGATAGAAAATTGCTCTACGATATTCAGTAAGGGTTGTGTTGGGACTTCTATAGTAAGGACATCAAATTCAGGATCATATTTTGCAGTGCCATCCATATTTACACCCCAGTTGTATTCTTTACTATTAAAAATTACTTTCCAAGATTCTTTGTTTGGTACTGTCCATAGTGTATATGTTCCGGCCTTAAGTATGGTTCCATCTACAAGAAGATCTTTGTCTGTGGTAAATGTAGTGGCTTCGTTTGCACCGGTTCTCCATACTTGGTTATAGGGAACCAAATTCCCGAAAATTTCTCTATCCTTTTTATATGGCCGGTTATAGAATACAGTAAAGGTTGCATCTTTGGCAGTATGTGAGATGGTTTCCTCAGGGCTATGTTTTTTGGTATTTTGTTTCATGAAATACATTCCGGCAAATCCAATCACAATTAATCCTAATAATATTGGTACTGTTCGTTTTAAAAGCTTTGGCATAAATGATAGATTTTGTTTTTAAAGATAGTTCTTTTAGAGGTTAATTTGGTATCATAGTATTTCAAAAATGGATATCATCTAGGAGCTATTTGGTTAAACGGGCTATATTCATCACATTTACGGCACATGCATTTCTTAGAGTGGTAAGGATTTTAAATATTGACTCTGGAAAACATTTGCTTTCTATTAGGGTATCTATATGTTCTATTAATTTGTTGGTTGCGGCAACATTTTTTTCCAAAAGATTAAACACATCTTCAATTTCATCGGTATTACAAAAATTGTAATCATTTTTTAATGTACGCATAGGTTATAGCGATTTAGTTAATAAAAGTGTCTAAGTAGTACTCTTTCAATGGGTAAGCTTACTTTAATGATCGTTAAATATTTATTAATTGTTTGATATTCAGTTATTTGTTATGGGCGAAAGATTTTTATGCATAATTTTGCAACAAGGAATACTTAATCTCGTCTATATAGATGAGTAAGATTTAAAACAGTTTTAGAGTATTAATCACTAACTAAAAGTTAAAGAAGTTTGTTACAAAGCGAGCTAATAGAACAGTGTAGGACTAACGATCGTAGAGCACAGATGAAGCTTTATAATAAATACTGTGATGGTATGTATTATGTAGCATTGCGATTCTTAAAAGATCCATTTGAGGCAGAGGAAGCAATGCAAGAATCTTTCATCAAAGCATTTACAAGACTTCATCAATTTACTGGTGATGTAACTTTTGGTGCTTGGCTTAAACGTATTGTTATTAATAAAAGCATAGATATGCTAAAAGCCAAGAAAATGAATATGGTTGCTATTAATGAGCAAGTTATGAGTACAGTAGAAGAACAGAATGATTGGTCAGTATCAGATTCTGTTACTGTAGATGAGGTTAAAAAAGCAATTGAAAGATTACCAGAAAAATATAAATATGCTGTTATGCTTTTCTTGATAGAAGGGTATGACCATAATGAAATAAGCGAGATATTAGATATTACCTCTGTAGCCTCACGTACTCTTGTTCATAGAGGTAAAAAACAGTTGCAAGAACAATTAAAACATTTGAGAGATGGCACAGGATATTAGAGAGCTTTTAAAACAAGATAAGCGAATTCCTACTGAGCGTATCAGAGAAGGACATGAAGATCGATTTATGAATAGATTGGAAAACGAACTCCCTAAAAAGACTAAAAGTCTTAATTACAACTGGCTTAAGATTGCAGCGAGTGTTGTTGTTATCTTTTCTGTTTCGTTATTAACTTTTAATCAATTAGGTAGTAGTAATCCTGAAGGGACTGAATTGGTAAATCGTGATAATACATCTGTTAAAAACGCTACTGTGGTGATGTCAAAGCAATCTTCAACTTTGGCAGAAATATCTCCGGAGTATGAAGAAGTAGAGAATACAATACTTACCAGTATAAAATTTCAGTTGTCCAATATTACAATTGATGATACCAATAGAGAATTAGTAGAAAGCTTTAAAACCAGATTGGATAATCTTGATAAAGAATATCAACGTCTTAACAAAGAGCTTTTAGAAGTGGGGCCAAATGTGCAAAGTGTTGAAGCCATGATGGAGAATTTAACAATTAGACTATCGTTGCTTAGTAGACTAAATGACAAACTAAAAGAATTAGAGAGAATTGAAAATGAAAATTACAATGAAGTACAAGCTTAATATTTTTGCGCTTAGCGTATTATGTTGTGCAGGTTTGTTTGCGCAGGATAGGCAGAATAAATTAAGTGAAAACCTCACCGTTAATAATGACGTTACTGTTAATCTTAATACAAGTCACACTAATATTGTTTTTGAAACCTGGAATAAGAATACGGTAGCTATTGAAGCTTATCTGGAAGGTGATCTTACAAATGAGAATAGTAAGCGAATATTAGATAGTTGGCAAGTAGATGTTTCGGGAAATAGCAAAGAAATAATAATTAATTCTACGGCAGGTAATTTATGGAGGGGAAATGTAACGGCTTCTAGCATAAGAATGGATGAAAACCTACAGCAATTAAGAAGATTAGGTCCTGCAATTACTGATATGTTGGGTCCTCTTATGGAAAATATTGCTAAAAACCCGATGCCAAGTACTCTTACAGAAAACCCTGCAAGTATTAATTATAACAAAAGAAAGTATAGTAAAGAAGAGGAAAAGTATATTCAGCAATGGGAAAATCAGATACGTGAGAAGTTTGGCAATGATGTAGATCTAGAAAAACAAAAATGGGCAAATCAAATTGAGAGCACTTCAGGAAAAGTGTCAGGCCAGATGGAAATTCGTTTTGAAGCATGGGGAGAGCAATATGGTAGACAAATGAATGCATGGGCCTCCCAATTGATAAGGGATGTTGAAAATCAACAAAAAGGCACGGCTAATGTCACTGTTTATCAATATACTGCTAGTAAAGTAAATACTAATAATACGAGTAAGATTATAAAAGTACGCATGCCTAAAGGAGCCAAACTAAGACTTAATATTCGTCATGGTGATGTACAATTGGCCGAGGTTTCAAATAATATCAAAGCATCTCTATCTCATACCAAACTCTCAGCAAATATTATAGATGGTGATCAAACATTTATTAAGGCTTCATATTCTCCGGTTTTTGTACGTCAGTGGAACAATGGTAAGCTAGCGGTTAATTATGTGAAAAACTGCAGGATACAGAGTGCTAAGAATCTTTTGGTTAATGCAGATTCCAGTAATATTTATATTCAGCAATTGGATGAAAACGGAGCTATTTCAGGAAGTTTTGGTGTAATTACAATAGCAAACTTAGGAGAGTCTTTCTCTTCGCTGGATTTGGCTGTACAGAACAGTGATTTTAAGTTAAAATTACCAGATACAGCATTTAATCTATCATATAGTGGCGCACAAAGCCTAATTTCTTTACCAAGAACTCTGGAAATAAATACAAGAAAGAATTTTGGGAATGTATTTATTAATGGATTTAAAGGTACTCGTAGTACCGATAAAATAATTACAATCAATGCTAAGTATAGCGAGGTTGTATTACAAAACAAATAAGTTTTTCATAGTAATAATGTAGTGTTAATTATAAGAAGCTCTGTCGGTAAAATGGCAGAGCTTTTTAGTTTTGACTACTGTTTTTTTTACATTTTTTTAACTTAAGAAAGTGTCAGAAGAATAGTTAAGATGGTTTTTTGTCCGTTTAATATTGCATTTGGTCTGTGTTATTGATGAGTAGCATGTTTTAATGCATTGATAAACAGTGATTTAGTATTTTTTTAGTTTAATTTTAACACTTTTTGTGTTTTTTGTCGAAAATCCAAAACACTTGATCTAAAAGTCTGATTTATAGTTTGTCTTACTATAATTAAGTGATATTATTGTATGGTAAAACCGTATTAAGGGAGTAACAAATCATTACAGAAAAGGAAAAAATATGAAATCAATACTACTATATACTTTAAGCTTACTTTTCTTTATTAATAGTTATGCAAATGACGATGATCAGACTCTTACTGTAGAGAAAGATGGTCTTGTTGTTATGGTTGTTGATTTTCAAGAAGGAGATAAGTTGAAATTATTCGAGATCGAAACAGGAGATCATATTTTATCTAAGACTCGTGGTCAGATCGATCTTAGCCAGTTACCTGTTGGATCATACTTATTAGAGAACAAAGAAGGGAAGTCAGTAGTTATTGATAGATTAGAAGAAGAACTTAATGTTGATGGTGTAATAAATGCAATTCATAATGATTTTCTTATAGAACAAGACAGTAAAAGAGCTTTAGTTCCTGCGGATATTGATGTTGAAAAAGAATTTATCAAATATTATGATAATGCTGAGACGAATTTATTGGCAATTCAAAGAGAAGGAGACTTTATTACTGTAGTTGATTTTGAAGAAGGAGATAAGATTAAATTATTTGAAGTTAAGAATACAGTACATATCTTATCTAAAACATCTAATTTTGTTGATTTAAGTCAATTACCAGCTGGAGTCTATGTTCTAGAGAATAGTAGAGGAGATGCTGTAGTAGTTGAGAAATTTTTAGACAATGATCAGGTAGCTGATATGTAAAATAAAATATTTTTAGAAGTAAGGCCTATCTTTTTAGATAGGCTTTTTTTGTGCCAATAATCCAAATAGAAAAGTTTCTTTAATTATTTTCACATCCCTTATAGATAAATACATTGGTAAGTATTTATTGTTGCCGAAAACCATAATTATGGGATTGTTCTTTTAATTTATTTTTTTGCTTTGGCATGAGGTTTGTTTAAAGCAACAGAAGTATTAAAAAACAATCACACAATGAAAAAACAATTATTATTTTTTTGGGCTTTAATTTTTGGGATTCTTTTATCAAGTTGCAATAGTGACGATAATTTCAACGAACAACAAGAATTGGTTAAAATCGTATCTTTTAGTTTTTTAGCAAGCAATAACGATGATTTACAACAAGATGTTATAGCAATTATCGATGAAGCAAATAAAACTATTAAAGCTACATTGCCAGCAAATACGCCGGTGTCATTTCTGAAACCAACAATTGAACTATCTCAGGGAGCTAGTGTTTTACCAGGAGGTAATTTTCCTGAGAACTTTACTAACCCTTTAGTCTATAAGGTATTTGGGGACAATTTTAGTGAATCTGAGTATACTGTTATTGTTGCAGTAGAGGACAGTACAGAGGGGGAAATAAATAATTTTGTTTTCAGACTTAATGAAAACCCAAACGCAAATCTAGATGAGGATATCTCAGGAGAATTTGATGGGACTACTATAGCATTAGTATTTAATTCGGGTACAGATATTTCTGCCTTGACGCCTAATATTGTAATTTCTAGAGGAGCTACAATTTCTCCAGGGAATGGTGTTAAACAAGATTTTACGAACCCTGTCGAGTATACCGTAACAGCACAGGATGGAGTAACAAACACTGTGTATACTGTTATATCTAAAATACTGGATAACGATGAGAAAGAGATTACCAGTTTTAAATTCTCTAATATTGGAGGAAACAACTATACAGCTACAATCGATGGAAACGATATTGAATTAGAACTTCCAGAAGGAACAGATCTTAGTAGTTTAAATCCTATGATAGAGATTTCTGATAATGCGGTGGTTGTTCCTCAAAGTGGTGTTACACAAAATTTCAATAATATACTTCAATATGAAGTAACCGCAGAGAATGGCGATACACAAGTGTTCACTGTGAATGTGTATACGAAGAATTCTCTGGGAAGTGACAGAGCAGTATTAACTCAGTTATATAAGACCAATAAGATCCAAGATAACTTATTTAATGGTTATCTTAATTGGGATTTGGATGCACCTTCGATGAATGATTGGGTAGGGGTAACCATAGAAGATGGCAGAGTTACTGGTCTTATCACCGGCTTGTCAATAAGGATTTATATACTCCCACCTAGTATAGGTGATTTATCGGCACTTAAGACATTGAATATCGGGTCTGTTGCCTTAAAAGAGATCCCAAAAGAAATAGGAAATTTGAAAGAATTAATATTACTTGATTTAAGTTTTAACTTAATAGAGAGTATTCCGAAAGAGATAGGTAGTTTAAGTAAATTAAGTTTTTTATACTTATCAAGAAACAAATTGGAAACTTTACCATCAGAACTTGGTAATTTGAGTAAATTAAGGCTTTTGTCCCTTTCAACAAATAAGTTAAAAATTGTACCATCAGAACTTAGAAATTTAGGTGATTTGTTTTCATTAGATCTTAGCGACAATCAAATTAATGAACTTCCTAGAGAATTGGGAGAGTTAACTAATTTGAGAAATCTAGATATGGATGAAAACCCAATATCTGTAATTCCTAGAGAAATATGTGCTTTATCAGAAGATAATGGGGGTAATACCAAGATTAAATTAGATGAAGAGGACATATGTGAGGAATAGAATAGATAATAATGTCTATATAAAAAATACCGGTGCATAACACCGGTATTTTTTTATCGATTTTAAGAGCAATTTACTTATCTAAATTCTTTGTCATAGTAAAACCAGCAAATAATCCAACTCCGGCCATTAAGAAAATTGTTCCTGGATATGCTATATCTTCATCTACTCCAATTGATAAATGTAAAATTCCTGCAATAAAAATTCCGACACCTATACCCATTAATAATAATGATAGATTTAGGATAAAGACTTTCCAAACAGGAGTTACTCTTTTATCTTTACTACTATAAAAGATAGAGGCATCAGCTCCTTTTTCGATTAAAGCCAATCTTTCTTTGTTTCTGGCTGTTACAAATAAATATACTATTCCAAAAATACTTCCAAAAAAGATTAGTGGTATTAGAATTTCTGGTCCGTTCATAATTTCAATTTTAAATGATTAATACTGTTCGTTTTCTATTTAAGACGAGGTACATTACGAACCGGTTACAAAAAAACATCAAAAAAATATTTTGTACTTTTTATATCAACTTATGTAACCAATAATTATATAGTGTCGTCTTATGAAGAAATGAACCATCAATCAGATCAATATTATATCAACCAAGTCCTAGAAGGACAGGTTAATGCTTTTTCTGTCCTTGTAGAAAGGTATCAGGGGTTGGTTTATACTGTGGTGTATAGGATGATAAAGAATAAAGAGCAGGCAGAAGAGGTAGCACAAGATTCTTTTATTAAGGCATATAAGTCACTTAGTAAGTATAGAGGAGATGCCAAATTTTCGACCTGGTTATATACAATAGCGTATCGAAAGAGTTTGGACTCGATTAAAGCTGCAAAACGCACAATGACATCAGAATTGATAGAAGAGATTAGTGAAGGAGAAATAGAATTGGTAGGAGATGCGCTAAGTTATTTACAGGCAAAAGAAAGAAAAGAGATTATATCAAATAGCATAATGAAGCTTCCTGAAGACGAAGCCGCCATAATAACATTATATTATTTTGAAGAAAAAAGCGTAAAAGAAATTGTTGATATTATAGGTATAACGGCAGATAATGTGAAAATAAAATTATATCGAAGTAGAAAAAAACTATATTCGATTTTGAAGCATCACGTTTCTCCTGAAATAAGTAGCAAAAATGGAAGAGCAATATAAAGACATAAAGCATTTGGTAAAAGAAGCAGGTTTGGATCACCCAACTCCTGGATTTTTGAACAATGTGATGAATCAAATTGAGGTTACTGAAACTCAAAAACATATGGTATATAAACCATTAATTTCTAAGAAAATTTGGTTTGTTATTGGGTTGGTAATCGTTGGGTTATTATTTGTGTTACCGTTTTTGTCAGAGGGCAAAGCGTCGATTATTGATAAAGTCGACTTATCCTTTTTAAATTTTAAAGGAATAAATAATCCACTCTCAGGGTTCACATTTCATAAAACTACAATATATGGTATGTTGTTTCTTGCAATTTTATTTTTTGTTCAAATTCCGCTTCTAAAAAGGAGGATCGATAGAAGTTTTTCGATATAACGGTCCAAGATTATTTTTTAAACTGCAGTACATTTTCTATTTTACATACCAAATTAATTTTGGCAAACAGTTTTATGCAAAAAAGGGTATGTATTATTGGAGCAGGACCAAGTGGAATTACTGCTCTCAAGAATTTAAAAGATAAAGAACTAGACGTTGTTTGTTATGATCGTAACGTGGCAGTAGGTGGTAATTGGATCTATTCTGAAGACGAAAGTCATTCTAGTGTTTTTGAGACTACACATATTATAAGTTCAAAGACATTATCACAATATGAAGATTTTACCTTTGACGATTTTGATAAAACAGTGGCAGATTATCCTTCGCATGATGAGCTTAGGAGGTATTTTCAAGCCTATGCAAAACATTTTGAGCTATACCCATATATAGAGTTCGAAACAACCATAAAACACTGTAAAAGAGTTGCTAATAATAAATGGGAGATTACTATTGTTCAAAATAACACAGAAAGAATAGAAGTTTTTACCGATTTGGTTGTTTGTAATGGTCATCATTCTGTACCCAGAATCCCAGAATACCCAGGAAATTTTTCGGGTAAGTTTATGCACTCTCATAATTATAAAAAAGCATCGCCCTTTAGAGATAAGAAAGTTCTGGTTATTGGTGGTGGCAATTCTGCCTGTGATGTTGCCGTAGAGACCAGTAGAGTTAGCAAGAAAACAAGTATAAGCTGGAGGAGAGGATATCGTATTATTCCCAAGTTCTTCTTTGGCTTGCCTTCTGATATTGTGGGGGCTCGTTCTTCATGGTTACCTATAAAAATTAGAAGTTGGTTTAATGACCGATTGCTTACTGTAATGTTGGGTAAAAACAAATTGTACGGATTGCAAGAAGTAAAAACGAAGTTTGGTCAAACGCATCCAACAATTAATGATGAATTATTATATAAAATTCGTCACGGAAAAGTACATCCAAAAGTAGATATTGAAAGATTTGATGGGGCTACAGTATATTTTAAGGATGGTAGTCATGAAGAAATTGATATTATTGTTGCCTGTACAGGGTATGTTCTTAAACATTCTTTTTTTGATGAAGGATTTGTTGATTATAGTGAAGGTCCAGTACCGTTGTATCTAAAGATGTTTCATGCAGAGTATCATGATCTATTTTTTGTAGGCATGTTTCAACCACTTGGGTGTATATGGCCGGGATCAGAGTTACAAAGTAAACTTTTGGCAAATTATTTAACCGGAACCTGGAAAATGCCAACCAATATCAAAGCGCTATGTGAAAAGGAAGTTGCAAATCCACACTATAGACAAATCAATACACCAAGGCATACAATAACTGTGGATTATCATGCATTTAGAAAGGCATTGTTAAAGCAATTGCCTAAAAATTGGAAATCGAGAAGATCAAATACAATTTCAGAAAGTGCGTGATGACAAGTAATGATTTCAAAAGATTTATAGAAAATTTGTCGCAAGGTTTTACACCTGTAGTATCTTCAAAATTTTATAAGGATGATTATGTGGCAATTGATCTGTCTGAAGTAAATTCTGATCTTGACAATGTAGATGTTTCGTCTTCAAAAGCATTTGAAACGTATATAAAGCAATATTTACTAAAAAACGATGCATTAGTTGCATGGGGAGGTTATAATGAGATAAGAGGTATTTATCGCAGAAGCACACATTTTAATCAACAAGATCCAGAAACTGAACGTAATATTCATTTGGGAATAGATGTTTGGTGTGATGCTGGTACAGAAATACTTTCTCCGTTAGATGGGGAAATCCACAGTTTTAAGAATAATGATAATTATGGAGATTACGGACCCACGATCATTTTAAAGCATGTATTCAAAGAGATAACTTTTTATACATTGTATGGGCATTTAACATTAGCTTCCCTTTCAGATCTAAAGGTTGGTCAGAATGTAAAAGCAAAAGATGTGATTGCGTACTTAGGTGACGCATCAGTAAATGGTGATTACGCTCCTCATCTCCATTTTCAAATTATTAAAGATATGCAAGGAAATGTAGGGGATTATCCCGGAGTTTCAAATAAAAACAATTTGGCATTTTATCTTGAAAATTGCCCGGATCCAAATTTGTTACTCAAAATCGAATAGTGTATTCAGTCAAAATATCTTTGAGAACATATTTTTGCCTTAGGTCATGTGGGAATACACTCGTTATCTGTGTTTTTTATCGTTAAAAATACGCTTTTAATCTGCTTTTATCAGTATTTTAACAAAATAAACTACTGATAATCAATGTGATATAATTTTTTTAACATATTTTTTGGTATTTGAACGAAAATTATAGGTATTTTATCTAAAAGCCTGATTATTAGTTGGTAGTGTTGTTTTTTAAAAGTACTATTGTATGGTAAAACCGTAAGTTTTTAATCGTAAAGCCCCAATTTTATGAAACTATCAGCCCTAATTTTCAGTTTATTTTTATCTCTTTCAATTTTTGCAAATAATGAAAAAAGCCTTGCTGTAGAACAGGATGGTCTTGTTGTTGAAGTAATGGATTTTGAAGAAGGTGATAAGATCAAATTATTTGAAGTTGAATCAGGAGATCATATATTGTCTAAATCTTATGGACGTATCGATCTTAGTCAGTTACCTTTAGGTTCTTATTTACTTGAAAACAATCAAGGACAGTCTATCATTATTGATCGTTTAGAAGAAAGTCTTATGATTGATGGAGCTATTATTGTAGAATCACATGAATTTCTTTTAGAAGAGGAAAATATTCAAGAAAACTATATAGCAGAGGAAGTTGCCGCAGATGTGGTTGTAGCAGAGGAAATAGATGTAGAGCAAGAATTTGTAGAGCAATATGTAAATTCGAATAAAAATTTATTGTCTATCGAGAGAGATGGTAATATGATTACTGTAATTAATTTTGAAGAAGGAGACAAGTTAAAACTGTTTGAGGTTAAGGATACAA
Source organism: uncultured Aquimarina sp. (assembly GCA_947496355.1). Classification (GTDB taxonomy): domain Bacteria; phylum Bacteroidota; class Bacteroidia; order Flavobacteriales; family Flavobacteriaceae; genus Aquimarina. The sequence continues at coordinate 22,920 of CANMCO010000010.1, read as the reverse complement.
TTCATGTATTATCAAAAACGACAAATATTGTAGATTTAAGTCAATTACCAGTAGGAGTATATATACTAGAGAATAGCAAAGGAGATTCTGTAATAATAGAGAAATTCACTGAAAATCAAAATAATCTTACAGAGCTGTAAACTTTACAGAGGGCATTTAAAAACTAATTGAATAATATATAAAAACAAAAATCAGGTCTTTCAAAAGACCTGATTTTTGTTTTTAAAGTGTTTTTATACTATTATCAATATAAATTTATTGAGGCTATAAAAACATTATTAGTCGTTACTTACAATAACCCATTCTCCTTTTTCGATTAATGGAATTGCTTGTTTGTATTTTAGTGTTTTATTCTCTCCACTCATCACATGTTTAATGGTAACCTTATCGTTACGTCCAATTTTTGGTTGCTCTCTAACGATGGTTTCGGTCACCTGCGGGCGTCCCTGAGTTTGTCCTGCAGCTCTACTTTGAGCAGCACGTTCATCCATATTTGGAATTTCTTCTTTAGAAGTTTCAAGCTTTTCTTTTCTACGAACCTGACGAGCTTCAGAAATATCCTGAGTGTTACCTGTCGGTAGTTCTCCTTTGAACAGGAAAGAAATTACATCTTTATTTACCTCTTCAATCATTGCTTTAAACAACTCAAAAGCCTCAAACTTGTAAATTAACAATGGATCTTTTTGTTCGTGAACAGCAAGTTGCACACTTTGTTTTAGCTCATCCATTTTACGTAAATGTGTTTTCCAAGCATCGTCAATAATGGCAAGAGTTATATTTTTTTCGAAGTCAGTAATCAATTGTTTTCCACCAGACTCATATGCTTTTTGTAAGTCGGTAGCAACATTTATACTTTTCACTCCATCTGTAAATGGCACTAAGATTCTTTCGTATTTGCTTGATGGGTCTTCGTATACTTGTTTGATTACAGGATAAGCACTTTCAGCGTTACGCTTCATTTTATCCTGATAGTGCTCATAAGCGGCTTTGTAAATTTCACCAGCAATTTTTTGAGGATCCATTTTTTCAAATTCTTCTTCAGTTACCGGACTACTCATAGAGAAGTAACGGATGAGTTCAAATTCGAAATTTTTAAAATCTTGCGCCACTTTATTTCCTTCTGCGATAACCTCAGATGTATCATAAATCATATTTGCAATATCTACACGCAAACGTTCACCAAATAAAGCGTGATAACGACGCTTGTATACCACTTCACGTTGTGCATTCATTACATCGTCATATTCAAGTAATCGCTTACGAACACCAAAGTTGTTTTCTTCGACTTTTTTCTGAGCTCTTTCAATAGATTTAGAAATCATAGAGTGTTGGATAACCTCTCCTTCTTTAAGTCCCATTCTATCCATCATTTTAGCAATACGCTCAGAACCAAAAAGGCGCATTAAGTTATCTTCAAGAGACACATAGAATTGTGAACTTCCTGGATCTCCTTGACGACCGGCACGACCACGTAACTGCCTATCTACACGACGAGAATCATGACGCTCTGTACCTACAATTGCAAGACCACCAGCCGCTTTTACTTCGTCTGATAGTTTAATATCGGTACCACGACCTGCCATATTGGTTGCAATGGTTACAACACCTGGGTTACCAGCTTCGGCAACGATATCGGCTTCTTTTTTATGAAGTTTCGCATTTAATACATTATGGGGAACTTTACGAATAGTAAGCATTCTTCCCAATAGTTCTGAAATTTCTACAGAGGTAGTACCAATTAGAACAGGTCTTCCTGCTCGGGACAATTCAGTAACTTGTTCAATAACTGCATTATATTTCTCACGTTTGGTTTTGTATACCAAATCTTCCATGTCTTTTCTGGCGATAGGTCTGTTGGTTGGTATTTCTACCACATCTAGTTTATAGATTTCCCAAAGCTCGCCAGCTTCTGTAACAGCTGTACCCGTCATACCAGATAATTTGCCATACATACGGAAATAATTCTGAAGTGTAACCGTAGCAAAGGTCTGTGTAGCGTCTTCGATTTTTACATTTTCTTTAGCTTCAATCGCCTGGTGAAGTCCATCGCTATAACGACGGCCATCCATAATACGACCGGTCTGCTCATCAACAATTTTTACTTTGTTATCCATTACAACATACTCTACATCCTTTTCAAATAATGAGTATGCCTTTAGTAACTGACGTAATGTATGTATACGTTCGCTTTTTACGCTATAATCTCTAAATAGATCTTCTTTCTTTTCTGCCTCATCTTCTTTGGATAGTCCTTCTCCCTCAATTTTGGCTATTTCCATACCGATTTGCGGAAGGACAAAGAAATCAGGATCATCTTTACCAGAAAGATAGTCTACACCTTTATCAGTAAGATCAATTTGGTTGTTTTTTTCTTCGATAACATAGTACAGGTCTGCATCAATTTTATGCATTTCTCTATTGTTATCTTGCATATAGAAGTTTTCGGTCTTCTGTAGTAATAGTTTTACTCCTTCTTCACTTAAAAACTTAATTAACGCCTTGTTTTTAGGAATACCTCTATATACCTGTAATAATTTGAATCCACCTTCTTTAGTGTCACCTTCTTTAATCAGTTTTTTAGCTTCGGCAAGAACGGTAGTTAAATATTTTTGCTGAACAGATACTATATCTGCAATTTTAGGTTTTAATTCATCAAATTCATGTACATCTCCTTTTGGTATCGGACCAGAAATAATTAATGGTGTTCTTGCATCATCAATTAATACAGAATCTACCTCATCAATGATTGCATAATTATGAGGGCGCTGTACTAAATCTTCTGGAGAGTGTGACATGTTATCACGTAGGTAATCAAAACCAAATTCATTATTTGTACCATATGTGATATCTGCATTATATGCTGCTCTACGTTCTGCAGAATTTGGCCTGTGATTATCAATACAATCTACTGTTAGGCCATGAAATTGAAAAATAGGAGCCATCCATTCACTATCACGACGTGCAAGGTAATCGTTTACCGTTACCAGATGAACACCATTTCCTGATAGTGCATTAAGATATACAGGAAGTGTTGCTACAAGGGTTTTTCCTTCTCCTGTTTGCATTTCGGCTACTTTTCCTTCATGAAGTGCGATACCACCAATAAGTTGAACATCGTAATGAATCATATCCCATTTCACCTCTTTACCTGCGGCATCCCAACTTGTAGACCAAATAGCTTTATCATCATTTAGTGTAATATGCTCTTTGGTTCCCGAGAGTTCACGGTCATATGCAGAAGCAGTAACCTCGATAGTTTCATTATTAGTAAAACGTGTAGCAGTTTCTTTTACTACAGCAAATGCTTCAGGAAGAATCTCGTTAAGAGCATTTTCTGTGGCGGTATAAGCTTCTTCTTTCAAGATGTCTATTTGGCCATAGATATCTTCTTTTTTGTCGATATCTTCAGTAATGTTAGCTTCTTCGTTTAGTGCATCAATTTTGGCATTAATCTCTGCACGAGCGTCATTTATTCTATTCTTAAATTCGACAGTTTTAGCACGTAATTCGTCATGTGAAAGGTCTGGTAAACCTTTTTCTGCTTGTTTTACCAGCTCAACTTTTGGTTGAATGCTTTTTATATCTTGTTTGGATTTATCTCCAACAAATACTTTTAATACAGAATCTAAAATTCCCATAATTTATGGTTGTGTGTTTAATGAGACTTAATTTCAAAAAAGAAACTAACTGACTGAACCTCTTTAGGGTAACATTCAGGTCAGATCTCTAATATATGCGATCTACTACCATCTCAGGACCTAAGCGATCCTATTATACAATACTTTTGCGATATAAAAACGCCATAAAAGTGGCGTAATTTACGCAAAAAAAAAGCCTCTTGCGAGACTTTTACTACTATTTCATTTGTTAATATTCATCTTCATTCCACAGATAATCTTCATCTGTGGGATAATCAGGCCATATTTCATCTATTGAGTCATACGAGTCTCCTTCATCTTCAATTGACTGTAGATTCTCTACAACCTCCAGAGGTGCTCCAGTACGAATTGCGTAATCTATTAACTCGTCTTTTGTAGCTGGCCAAGGCGCATCACTTAAATATGACGCTAATTCTAAAGTCCAATACATATGTTTACTGGTTTAATTTTTTTTGCAAAAATAATTTTTTAGTTTAAAAAGTCAAGTAAAAAATTAATTATTTAAACAATAATTATAAGAACGTGATTTTCTGGGGGTCTCCCTTATTAATTTTGCAGTGTTAATTTTTCTATGAATTCTTTGCTGGAATCCATTTTATTTCATCTGCTTCAAGATCGAACGACAACTTTCGTGCCAGTACAAAAAGATAGTCAGATAGTCGGTTTAGATATTGCAGAGTTGTCTCTTCAAAAGGTTCAAGCTCATACAATGCTGTAGCCAAACGCTCGGCCCTACGGCAAACACAGCGAGCAATGTGACAGAATGACACAGTTTGGTGTCCTCCAGGTAATACAAAGTTGGTCATTGGCGGTAAGGATTCATTCATTCTATCCATTTCTTTTTCGAGCAACTCGATATCTTCAATTGAAACTGTAGGTATGTTGAGTCGTTTTTGCCCGCTCTTTAAAATTGCCTTTTCTGGATCGGTAGCTAGAACAGCACCCACTGTAAAAAGTTTATCTTGTATATCGATTAGTACTTTTTTACTAAGTTCATCAATATTTTGATCTCTAATTAAACCAATATGTGAGTTTAACTCATCAACAGTACCATAACTATCAATACGGATATGGTGTTTAGGAACTCTGGTGCCACCAAATAGAGCTGTAGTGCCTTTATCCCCTGTTTTTGTGTATATTTTCATGTAAAATTTATATTATTTATTGTTTTCCTTTTTCTTTTTAAGGTAATTTTTTTTAAAATTACGTTTCCCTCGATTATACAGTTTGCTTTTATTTCGTTTTGTATTTAATGATACAAACACAAATAAAATTCCAATCCCTACAATCATTAAAATAAGCTGGGTTTCTTCAGAAAGAGAATCTAACATTATTTTTTTACTTTTAAAGTAAAAGTAGAAAAATGCTTTTAATTGAATAGTAAGATTACTAATGTATTTTAAAGCGATCTTCATTAAAAATGCTAAATTTGCATGGCTATGGAATTTTCTTCAAAATTATTAGAGAATGCAGTGTACGAAATGTCTCAATTACCCGGGATAGGCAAACGTACAGCATTACGATTGGTACTACATTTATTAAGGCAACCTAAAAGTCAAACAGAACATTTGGTCAAAGCTTTAGGGGTATTGAGACAGGAAATTAAGTTCTGTAAAAAGTGCCACAGTATAAGTGATGATGATGTTTGCGATATTTGCAGTAACCTGAACCGTTCTCAAGATATTATTTGTGTGGTTGAAGATATTAGAGATGTAATGGCTATTGAAAGTACAGGGCAGTACAGGGGTTTGTATCATGTTCTGGGAGGAAAAATAAGTCCTCTGGATGGTGTCGGTCCTCAAGATTTAAATATTAGTTCGCTTATTGAAAAAGTTAAATCGGGATTAATAAATGAATTAATATTTGCATTAAGTGCTACTATGGAAGGAGACACTACTAATTTTTACATATATCGCCAATTAAAAGGTATACAAGTGAAGACATCTACAATAGCGCGAGGAATTAGTGTAAATGATGAGCTTGAGTACGCAGACGAAGTAACTTTGGGTAGAAGCATACTTAATCGAATCCCTTTTGAAAATGCATTAAAAAGTTCGTAAATTACTTGAGCCTGAAAAATTGATACTCTAAAATGAGTCATATTCACTTTTATAGCCCCAGATAAAGTACTTACCATGATGTGTTTCGTTTGATCTTTTACTAAAAATTAGCCTCGCCAGATGAAATTATCAATAATCATAGTTAACTATAATGTTCGTTATTTTATCGAACAATGCATCCTAAGTATTAAAGAAGCTACGTCATCTATAGACACAGAAATCATTATAGTTGATAATAATTCTAAGGATGAAAGTTGTCAAATGATAAAAGATTGCTTTCCTGAAATTATACTCATCGAAAATAAAGAAAATAAAGGTTTTGCAGCAGCAAATAATCAAGGCGTATTGTTAGCCAAAGGAGATTTTTTATGTTTTCTCAATCCCGATACGGTATTAGCTTTTAATACGTTCATAAAGATTCTGAAAATACAAAAACAATTACCTCATACTGGATTATTAGGACCAAAACTTATAAATGGAGTGGGAGATTTTCTTCATGAAAGTAAACGAAATATACCTTCACCATTAACCTCTTTCAGAAGACTTTTTGGAATCAAAATTGGATATGTAAAAAATTATTATGCAGATCACATACCAAGTAATAGTATTGGTTATGTAGATGTGCTAGTAGGCGCGTTTATGCTGATAAAGAAAGAGAGTTACCTCTCAGTTGGAGGTTTTGACGAGGATTATTTCATATTCGGAGAAGATATTGATTTGGCATATAAGATTAAAAAGAAAGGTTTGCTAAACTATTATATAGGTAATGTGGTTGCTATTCATTACCGCGGAGAAAGTACAGATCGCAATGCGGTCTATGTAAGGCAGTTTTATGATGCAATGCGACTATTTTATAAGAAACACTTTAGGAGTAATGCAACTTTAGATTTTATGGTTTCTGTTGCCATACGCTTAGTGTCGGTTATACAATCTTCTAAGAATTTCGATAAGAAGAAAAGAATTATCGAGCGATATTGTTTAATAACAAATGATGAGGGTTTATACAGTAAAATAGCGTCAAAGTTAAGTGCAGAAGTCGAAATTCTAGACGGGGTTGGAAAAGAAGATTTGGGTGATACGAATATCGAGATTATATTTGATAACAATTTCATTAGTTTTGGGGAAATTATCGATCAAATGCAAAAACTAAGAAAAGATAATATTACCTTTAAAATCAGACCAAAAAATTGTAATTACATTTTGGGTAGTGATTTTAGTGATGGAAAAGGGGAGGTAATTACATTTTAAATAAATTTTAATAAAGGAAAACTAATTTTTAGGCTTATTTTTAATTAAATTCGCAAAAAAATAACTTTTAAACACTTTTAATTACGGATATGGCAAAATTTGAGCTTAAACTTCCAAAGATGGGCGAGAGTGTTGCAGAAGCAACAATAACAACTTGGTTAAAAGAAGTTGGGGATACTATCGAACTGGATGATGCTGTAGTAGAGATTGCTACTGATAAAGTGGATAGCGAGGTGCCTTGTGAAGTAGAAGGGGTGCTGTTAGAGAAACTTTTTGAGGTAGATGATGTCGTACAGGTGGGGCAAACTATAGCCATAATTGAAACCGAAGGTGAAGGGAGTATTGATTCAGGTAAGGCAGAAACTCAAACCGAATCTGTGGTTGAAACCCCTAAAGAGGCAATAGTTATAGAGAGTCAAATAGCAGAGGTAACAGAAGTAGCAGCAAGCGCAGCCGTTGATTTTTCTGAGAGTAGTAAGTTTTATTCACCTTTGGTTAAGAATATAGCCGCTGCAGAGAATGTGTCTTTAGCAGAATTAGAGGCTATTTCTGGAACAGGAAAGGATGGTCGTGTAACCAAAAATGATATTCTTCAATTTGTAGAGGATCGTAAGAATGGTAAGACGAAAGCACAACCGGTAGTCCAATCTCCAAAAGAAGAAGTGAAAGTTTCACAAACTATAACACCAACCAAAAAGCAGGAAACTCCTAAAGCAGCACCCGTTGTGGCTTCTGGAGAAGATGAAATTATCGAGATGACAAGGATGGGGAAACTCATTGCGCATCACATGGTAGAATCTGTGCAGACATCGGCTCATGTACAATCTTTTATTGAGGCAGATGTTACCAATATATGGAACTGGAGAAAGAAAGTAAAAGGAGATTTTATGAAAAGAGAAGGAGAGAACCTTACGTTTACTCCAATCTTTATGGAAGCGGTAGCAAAAGCAATTAGAGACTTTCCGATGATTAATATTTCTGTTTCAGGAGATACTATAATTAAAAAGAAAAATATAAACCTGGGTATGGCAGCTGCGTTACCAGATGGTAATCTTATTGTTCCAGTAATTAAAAATGCTGATCAATTGAATTTGGTTGGTATGACCAAGGCAGTTAATGATTTGGCAGGTCGTGCTCGTAACAATGCACTTAAACCAGACGATATTCAAGGAGGAACCTATACAGTAACCAATGTAGGAACATTTGGCAGTATAATGGGTACACCAATTATTAATCAACCGCAAGTTGCCATATTAGCCTTGGGAGCAATTAGAAAAGTACCAGCGGTTATCGAAACTCCTGATGGAGACTTTATCGGTATCCGGTACAAAATGTTCTTATCACATTCTTATGACCATAGAGTAGTAAATGGAGCATTAGGAGGGCAGTTTGTACAAAGAGTTAAAGATTATCTTGAAGCTTTTGATGTGAATCGAGAGTTTTAGGAAAACGTAATTTCTGAAAATATTTAAAACCACAACAGGAACAGTTGTGGTTTTTGCATATAAAGGAAGGTTTTTAACACTTAAAATATTTAAATTAGCCGCTATTATATATAAAAATAGAAATACTAAAATTATGAATAAATATCTCGCAACCTTATTGCTAATCATAGTATTTGGGTGTATCAATGAAAATAAAATTGAAGAACCGTTGATCAATAATTTGGCTGATGTTTATCATGCAAAAGTTTTAGAGATATATCCAGAATATGCCTATTATATAGATGTTGAATTAGAAAAGCATGATAAGATTTCATCAAATGATCTCAAGGAGATTAAGGAATGGGAGAGTTTTGAAGACAGTCTTTATAATGAACTCAAAAAGATTGACGAACTAAAAATAACTTTAAAGAAGGATAAAATTACTTACTGGTTGCTCAAAGAAGAGTTGGAGAGTAGTAAGCAAATGAGAGTCTGTAATCGAAATCTTTGGGATGTAAATCACAGGAGTGGATGGCAACGTAAATGGCTTTCTGTTGCTAATTTTCAGCCTGTAGGTACTCCAGAATTGCGAGATCAGGCATTGATAAGATGGAATACTTTTCCTTCATACGTAACGACTGAGATAGAAAATCTACGAAAAGGTATCTCCTTAGGGTATACGATGCCAAAAGAGATCGTGAATTTGGTTATTGATCAAATGCAAGTATTGCAGGATTATGAAATCGAAAACTCTCCTTTTATGTCTCCTGCAAAAAGAGAGGACGATACAGCTTTTAAAGTTGAGTGGAAAACCCTTATCCTAGAAAAAATACTTCCTTCTATTGCAAGTTATCAAGAGTTTTTAAAAGATGAATATCTGTTTAAAGCAAGAGACAAAGCGTCTATACTCAATATACCAAATGGTAAAGAGTGTTATCAGGCCTATATTAGGGGGTATACAACCTCAGATAAAACGGGTGATGAAATTTTTGAATTAGGTAATGAGATTGTAACTAAAAACAAACTTAAAGTTGTTGAGTTAGGTAAGGAATTATATAAATCCGAAGATTTTGAAGAAATAGTTAAGTTGGTTGAGAAAGATTCTGCAGATTACTTTAAAACTAGTGAAGAGATTCTGGCTGTTAATACTCAGCTTTTAGAAACAGCAAAGAACGAAAGCGAGAAGTGGTTTGCCGTTTTACCATCCACAGAAGTTACGATAAAACCTTATGAACCACATGAAGCGGGTAGGGGTAGTTATGAAGGAGCAACAAAAGGTAAGCCTGCATATTTTAGAATTAATTTACAAGACCCAAAAAAACAACAAAAAGGAAGTAATGAGATTCTTACATATCATGAAGCATATCCCGGACATCATTTACAGATTGGAATTGAAAAAGATATTGTTGGGTTGCATCCTATTTCAAAACTAACTTCTTTTGGAAGTTATGTTGAAGGATGGGCCAGATATAGTGAGCAACTTGCCGAAGAGATGGGATTGTATCAAAATCCTTCTGCTTTAATAAAGAGAAGAACCTGGCCCTCTAGAGGAATGGTGGTGGATCCAGGGTTGCATCTAAAAGGATGGACAAAAGAACAAGCTATTAATTTTATGAAAGAATCTGGTACAACCGATGATTCAGCGTTAAGTCTTTATCACAGGATAATTATTTGGCCAGCTCAACTAACATCTTACGACGTTGGGGGAGAAGAAATAAAAGCACTTAGAAAATTAGCAGAAACCAAGTTAGGAGAGGCTTTTGATGTAAAAGAATTTCATTCTGAAATTTTAAAAAATGGCGCGATACCATTAAGTGCTTTGCGAGGTTCTATCAACGAGTGGATAGATAAACAGTTAGAATGAGTGCTACTAGAGACTATCTTTCTTTTTTAACCCTTTGCTTCGTTTTACATCAATAGTTTCTAATTCATCATTTACAATTAAGTCATAGGTGTAATGTGATTCTACATCTGTCAGCGGGATCAGAATTAGCATCTGTGCTTTGCTGTTGGCTGGTATGATTTTGATAATAGGGCGATGAGCGCTTTTACGATATCCAATGGGGCTTATTTTTAGAAATACACTTTTATCTGTATCTGTATCATTTTGTGCGTAGATAATAGTTCGTTTTTTTTGTTTGTCTTCAATTAAGCGAACAGAATTTTCTTGAGAATATGTGGAGATCCCAATTAAAAAAATAAAGATAGATGATAATATAAAACTCTTTTTTATCGAAATGAGCATTGCTCTTTTTTTTATAAAGATATTAATTTTAACCTCTGAATAAAAAGAACCTATCTTTCATATTCTCAATTTCTGAATTTTTATTGGTCACAATATAGTCTATTGCTTCAGTGGTGAAGTGTTGCCCTTTTTCTGTTAAAGAAACAATGTTATTGTCAATGAGGATCATATTGTTTTTTAATGCAAGATCTAACACAGATTTAGATTTTACCTTTTGCCAATTAATATGTTCATTAAGGTGTTTTACATGTCTTTCTGTTTCATCTTCTTCATGATTTCCTAAATGCAATAAAAAAGTGAGTAAAGATACTTCTATACGCTGCTGTCTTTGGCGATACAATACAGAGAATAATCCTTTACTAGGTGCGAATAGGTATACAACTAAAAACAGCAGCCCTAATACGGTAGTCATAGATCCTGAGATCGAAGCATCCAATCCGTGAGCAACCCAATATCCTGTAATGGCACTTCCTACTCCAAATAGTACAGCTAGCAAGAGCATTTTTTTGAGGTCATTGGTTAATAAATATGCAGTTGCAGCTGGTGCGATCATTAGTGCAATAACCAAGATAGCTCCTACTGCATCAAATGCGCCAACTGTAGTGATTGAAGAAACTGTCATTAATCCATAATGCATTACAACAGGTGAAAGCCCTAAAGCTGAAGCTAAACCTGCATCAAAAGTGCTTACTTTTAGTTCTTTAAAAAATGCAAATAAAAGCCCTAGTGTAATCAATAGAATAGTGCCAATAATCCATAAAGATTTGGGACCTAAATCCCGTTCATTAAAAATCAATCTGTCAAAAGGAGCAAAGGCGAGTTCGCCAAGTAATACTGCGTCAACATCTAGATGGATATCATTGGCATTTTGCGAAATAAGTATGATACCTATGCTAAAAAGGGCAGGGAAAACTAAACCGATTGCTGTATCTTCTTTTACTAGTCCTGTTTTTTGAATAAACTCTACTAGTACCACTGTGATTACACCGCTTGCAGCGGCGAGAATGATTAGTAACGGTGATGATAAATCATGGGTAATAAAAAAACCAATTACAATACCTGGTAGAATAGAATGGCTTATGGCATCGGTTATTAATGCCATTTTTCTGAGGACCAAAAACGTTCCAGGTATAGCACATGCTATTGCTACTAGGCTAGCGATTAGTTGTATTTCTATTTGCGCGTTACTCATTTTCCTCTTTAATTAATTGGTCATATAAATTAGCAGCTGTGTGATATCCTGATTTAGTCATTGACCACATATTTCCTTGGATTTTCACATAATCTTTGTCCTCCAGTTTCTGAAGTGATTTTCTTGTAAACCCTTGAAAGTTGTTCAAAATTTTAACGGCATGTGGGTGAGAGATGTCTTCATGTGTACTTGCTATATTATACATGAATGATAGTGTTTTGTGTAATTGAAGATCATTTCTGTTTTTTCTAAAACGTATCTCTCTAAATAGCAACCCACGCCCTGGTGAGAATATAAAAGAGAATAGGACAAACACTCCTGCGACCAGTACAATTACTGGTCCTGTTGACAAGTTATTATGACTGGCACTAATCGCCGTTCCTATAACGCCAGAAAGCGTACCAAAGATTGCGGCTAAAATAACCATTACTGATAAGCTATTTGTCCATTGCCGTGCAGCAGCAGCAGGTGCCAATAACATTGCACTCATTAATACTACACCTACGGTCTGCAATCCCAAAACTATCGCAATTACAATAAAGGTAGTGATTAGGATATCTAAAAATTTGGTATTGAAACCTAATGTTTTTGTATAATCTGCATCAAAAAGTAACAGCTTAAGTTCTTTCCAGAAAAGGAGTAAAATAACCAAACTGATACCCGTAGTGATTACCATTAGCCATACATCACTTTCTAATAGGGTAGCGGCTTGCCCAAAAAGGTAACTTTCAAGACCAGCTTGATTAGCATTTGGCATTTTTTGTATGTATGTTAGTAGTAGCATTCCAAATCCGAAAAACAGAGAAAGAATTAATCCTAAGGCTGTATCTGATTTAAGATGTGTTTTACTAGTTATTCCTCGGATCCAAAAAGTACCAATTAAACCGCTTATCAAAGCTCCTAATAAAAAGAGAGAACTGTTTTTTGTGCCAATAATGATAAAAGTTATTGCAATTCCCGGTAGTGCAGCATGTGAAATGGCATCTCCCAATAGACTTTGTTTTCGTAGTACTGCAAAACTTCCTAACATGCCGCAAATAGCCCCAAGAATGGCTGTTCCCAATGTAATAGTACGTAAAGTATAGTCTGTAAAGACAAGTTCTATGTATTGTTGTAAGTCCATAGTTGTTACTGTTGTACACTAACTTTATAATTAATTCCGTATGTTTTGGTTAAGTTGTCATCATTAAAAATATCTTTAACTGGTCCGGTAGCAATCTTTTTTACATTCAAGAACGTTACCCAATCAAAATATTCTGGTACGGTTTGTAAGTCGTGATGCACAACTATTACTGTTTTTCCTGCTTTTCGCAGTTCTTTTAAGATATTGATAATTGCCTTTTCGGTAGTGGCATCTACTCCTTGGAAGGGCTCATCCATAAAATAAATAGCAGCGTTTTGTACCAATGCTCTAGCTAAAAATATACGTTGTTGCTGTCCTCCTGATAGCTGGCTTATTTGTCTATTTTTAAACGCAAGCATCCCTACTTTTTCAAGGGCTTCTAATGAAGCTTTCTTTTCTTTTTGCCCGGGTCTTTTGATCCAGCCTAAACTTCCGTAGGTTCCCATCATAACTACATCTAATGCTGTGGTTGGGAAATCCCAGTCAACACTTCCTTTTTGCGGAACATAGGCTACTAGTGATCGTTGCTTTTTGTAAGACTTTCCGTAGATTTTCACGCTTCCTGCAATGGGGTTAATGATGTCCAAAATCGATTTGATCAATGTAGATTTTCCTGCTCCGTTAGGGCCTACGATTGCCATGAGTACTCCTTCGGGAATAGATAGGTCAATATCCCATAAAACAGGTTTGTAATTATAGGCTACGGTAAGGTCATCTATCTGAACAGCGATTTTATCTTCCATTATTTAAGTGCGTTTACAATGGTGTTTACATTATATTCAAACATGCCCACATAGGTCCCTTCTTTTGTTCCTGGATTGCCTAGCGCATCCGAGAATAAGGTTCCCCCTATAGTAACTTCATGATTTTTAGATTTTACAGCCGCCTGTAACGCTTCAATTGTTCGCTTAGGCACCGAAGTTTCAACAAAAATAGCTTTTACTTCTTTTTCAATAATAAAATTAGCCAATTTTTGTACATCTTGCACCCCTGCTTCGGTAGCCGTGGATAATCCCTGTAAACCAACTACATTAAAATCATAAGCTTTCCCAAAATAACTAAAAGCGTCATGAGCAGTAACTAAAATTCGTTTTTCCTTAGGTATACCGTTTATAATGTTTTCTAATTTACTTTCTAATTCGTTTAGTTGAGCTAAGTACTTTTTTCCGTTATTATCAAAAGCTTCAGCATTTTTCTGGTCAATTTCTTTAAGCGCTTTGATTACAAAAGAAGTTACAATTTTCCAATTATCTACGCTAAACCATATATGAGGATCGTAATTCGAGGCAAAGTAATCGGAACCAATTAAAGTATTTTTATCTAAGCTTTCCCCAATTGCAATGGTTTTGATATCCTGATGCTCCATTTTTTCGAATACTTCGACTAATTTTCCTTCTAGGTGTAAACCATTATAAAAAATTACGTCTGCATTTACCAGTTTAGTTACATCGCCTTCACTAGCCTTGTATAAATGAGGGTCAACACCACTTCCCATTAGACCATTAACCTCAATTAAATCCCCTCCAATATTCTTTACCAAATCTGTAATCATTGAGGTGGTGGTAACCACATTGAGTTTTTGGTTTTCGTCCTTTACTTCTTTTTTACAAGAGAATAGTACTGTTGTAATTACTAGTATTATAGAAATTCTTTTTATCATTTTAATGTTTTTAAGCCTGTTTTTTTTAGTTAGGTAATCGTACACTTACTCCTGCACTAAGTAATAAGTTTTGCCCTTCGGTAATACCAGATCCCACGGTAGCATCTAGTTGTATAGAGTCACTTAATAAATAAGTGAATCCTGCATCCCAAAGATGGTTTGCCTTACTATCTTCAGGTAAATCTCCATATAATTCTGCATAAACACCTAGATTATCTGTAATGCTATATCCATAAACAAACGTATATACATAGGCGGCTTCTGGAGAATCATCACCCCAAGCAGCACCTAGATTATAGGATAAGCTTGATTTTTCGCTTAATGTATGTGCAAATGAAAATCTAAAATCAACACCGGTAGTCTCAGGCCTAAAATCGTTACCAGCGCTAAAAGGTAGATATAAATGCCCAAGTAACCCTATTTCTGGTAGTAATCCTTTTTCTTCTGTAATACCAATTTTGGCTCCCAATAGTAAAGGTGACAACCCACTAGCAATATCATCCAGTTCTGTTCCGTTAATTTCGGTTTTGGTTTCTGCAAAATCCCAACCTACTCTTAATTCAAGATTGTCTAATAGCCCATATCGTAAAAGCGTAGTGTTAAATGTTGTGGTTTTTTGTTTGAAAGTATCTTCTCCAGCATCTTCATAAAATGCACCTGTTTCAATTTGCAAATATCCCTTTGGTACTAGTGTTGGAGATTCTGTTTGATCTGGTCTATCTGTTACAAGTGTTCCAGGATTAGTTTTTTCCTGAGAAAAAACACTTTTGAAACTTATTAAAGTTAAAAAAGTAAGTAAGATGATTCTTCGTAATTGCATTAGGTTTAGTAATTTTGTTTTATTATTGATGCAAAACTAAAAAAGTTAGCCATGACTAACAAATTAAATTCGAATAATTTAACAAAAAGTGAAGAAGATTATTTAAAAGCTCTTTTTCAGTTGCTTGTAGAGGATAATTCTGCTAAGGTTGGTAATAACCAACTTGCTGATTATCTAAATGTTTCTCCAGCTTCAACTAATAATATGATTAAAAAATTAAAGAGCAAGGGGTATGTTGTAAGCGAAAAGTACGGAAAACTAGATCTAACAGAGGCTGGTAAATCGATAGCAGTACGACTAATTAGAAAGCATAGGTTGTGGGAAACTTTTCTGTGTAATTATTTAAATTTTACATGGGATGAGGTACATGATGTTGCAGAACAACTAGAGCATATAAAGTCTCGTAAATTGATTGATGAGTTAGATCGGTTTATGGATTTCCCTAAGAAAGATCCTCATGGCGAACTAATACCTAATGCTAATGGAGAATATTCGATATTGCCCAAAGTAACACTATCTTCTTTATCAGAAGGAGATGTGTGTAAATTGATGGCAGTTAACGATGGTTCTGTTAATTTTTTAAAATATGTATCGGCCATTGGTTTGGTATTAAGTAGTGAAATAAAAATTCTAGAAGTTAGAGAATTTGACAACTCCATCCGGATTCAGTTTAACGATACCGTAGAAACTGTTACAAGAAAATTTGCAGATAATGTATTCGTAAAGAAGGTTGTATAATTTTCGTAAATGTTAAAATAGAGTTTGTCTATAAGATTGTTAAAGAATTGCTGTTATCTTTGAGTATCACACAATCAATTTATGGAGCTTAATTTAAAAAAACCGATATGTTTTTTTGATCTTGAAACTACCGGTATAAATATATCTAAAGATCGAATTGTAGAAATTTCTATTCTAAAAATATTTCCAAATGGCACGCAGGAAAGTAAAACTTGGTTGGTAAATCCTGAAATGCCGATTCCTGCAGAAACTACTGCAGTGCATGGTATAGATGACGCAAAGGTAGCCAATGAGCCTACTTTTAAACAATTGGCGGTAAATGTTAACGAGATGATCAAAGGGTGTGATCTGGCAGGGTTTAATTCTAATCGATTTGATATCCCATTATTAGCAGAAGAGCTACTAAGAGCAGGACTAGATTTTGACATGAAAAATACCGTTGCAGTCGATGTTCAAACTATTTATCATAAAATGGAAAAGAGAACTTTATCTGCCGCGTATAAATTTTATTGTGATAAGGATTTGGATAATGCCCACTCTGCTGAAGCTGATACTTTAGCAACATATGAAGTGCTAAAGTCCCAATTAGACCGATATCCCGAATTAGAAAATGACACCAAATTTTTAGCAGAATTTAGTTCTAGGAAACAGTTTGCTGATTTTGCTGGTTTCATTGCTTATGATGACAATGGGAAAGAAGTTTTTTCATTTGGAAAACATAAAGGGAAATTGGTAGAACAAGTAATGAAAGAAGAACCAGGATATTTTGGATGGATTCAAAATGCTGATTTTCCCTTATATACAAAGAAAGTGCTCACGGCGGTTAGACTTCGTAAGCTAAATAATAGTTTAAAATTATAATTGTTTCTCTTATCACTTTAGAAGAATGAAACTCATTTGTATTGGTCGTAATTACACAGATCATATTGAAGAATTAGAAAATGAAAGACCAACAGATCCGGTAATTTTCATGAAACCAGACACTGCTATTTTGCTTAAAAAACAGCCTTTTTTTATTCCCGACTTTTCTGATGATGTGCATCATGAAGTAGAGGTGTTAGTAAAAATTAAAAAGGTTGGAAAGTATATTGAGAAAAAATTTGCAAATAAGTATTACGACGAAATTAGTTTAGGAATAGATTTTACAGCTAGAGATTTGCAGGGTAGCCTTAAGGAAAAAGGGTTACCTTGGGAAAAAGCTAAGGCCTTTGATGGTGCCGCTGTTATTGGAAGCTGGATTTCGAAAAAAGAATTGGGTGATGTGGATAATATTGATTTTCACTTAGAGAAAAACGGGGAGATTGTTCAGGAAGGTAATACCAGACTTATGTTATGGAAGATTGACGAATTAATAGAATATGTGTCAAAATATTTTACTTTAAAGATAGGAGATGTTATATTTACGGGTACACCGGCTGGTGTTGGAGCTGTAAAACCAGAAGACATTTTGACCGGATACATTAGCAACAAACAATTTTTTTCAATAAAAGTAAAATAGATGAGCAAAGGATATAGTTTAAAACATGTAAATGAATTATCTGGTGGAGATAATGAGTTTATAGCTGTATTAGTACAAACCTTTTTAGAAGAAATACCTCCAGATCTTGATAGTATGGTTCAGGCTGTAGATTCTGACAACCCTCAAATGGCATATCAATATGCTCATAAGATGAAACCTAATCTTCAACTATTTGATATCGATCTTTTAACCCAAATTAAACAAATAGAAGCTTGGTCCAAAACTAAAAAAGCCAAAGAGCAAATAAAACCAGTGCTGGATCATATCGTATCTACCGTAAATGGAGCTATAGAAGATTTGAAAGAAGACTTCAATTAAATATGCTAGCCGAAATAATTACCATAGGTGATGAAATTCTAATTGGTCAAATTGTAGATTCCAATTCTGCATTTATTGGTAGAGAACTCAATAAAATTGGCGTTGATGTTTATCAAATTACCTCGATTAGTGACGACAAGCAGCATATTCTTAATGCTATGTATGAAGCTAGCAATAGAGTAGATATTATTTTGATTACTGGTGGGTTGGGACCAACCAAAGATGATATTACCAAACATACAATTTGCGAGTATTTCAATGACACTTTAGTGCAAAACAAGGATGTGTTAAGGAATATAGAAGAGTTGTTTAAAAAATATATTTCCACACCTATTTCTGATATTAACAGGCAACAAGCTCTTGTGCCCACTAAAGCAAAGGCTTTGATGAATATTTATGGTACCGCACCCGGAATGTGGATAGAGAAAGAAAACAAAGTTTTTGTATCAATGCCTGGGGTTCCTTACGAGATGAAAGGTTTGATGAAAAATGAGGTGCTACCAAGATTACAGAAAAGATTTGATAGGCCTTTTATACTTCATAAGACCGTCCTGACATATGGTGTTGGAGAAAGTGCTATTGCAGAAAAAATTGAGGATTGGGAGGATAGCCTACCATCATTTATAAAATTGGCGTATTTGCCAAACTTGGGAAAAGTAAGGCTGCGGCTTTCTGCTAGAGGTAATAACAAAAAGCTGCTTGAAGATGCTATTGAGAGTAATATAAGAGTGCTTAATAAGCTTATTGGCGATATTATTGTTGGCTATGAAGACGACGAAACAATAGAGGCTAGGATTGGTAAGCTTTTAATGGGTAGGTCTAAAACAGTTTCTGTTGCAGAAAGCTGTACTGGCGGTATGATTGCACAATCATTTACCGCAAATGCAGGTGCTTCTGCATATTTTAATGGGGGAGCTGTTACCTATGCTACACAATCCAAAGTGGAAGTACTGGGTTTAGACGCTGGAGTTATAGAAAAACATACGGTAACGAGCTCTGAGGTGGTAGAGGCAATGGCCGTAGCTGTAAAAGAAAAATTTAAATCTGATTATGCTATTGCTACAACCGGAAATGCAGGCCCGACAAAAGGTGATGGAATGGTAGACGTAGGAACAGTTTTTATAGCTATTGCAACTCCAGAAAAAGTTTTTTCGCAAAAATTTGTTTTTGGTAATTCAAGAGAACGTACAATAGGTAAGGCTGTGGCTAAGTCTTTTGAGATTTTACTGAAAGAATTAGAACAATAGTTTAAAAATTCTAAGCACTTTTTTTGGTCCAGTTAATAGCATCTTTTAGATCACTAAATTGATAAAATGGTTTTTTGGCAAAGTGCTGTTCTACAACAATTGATTTCTCACATGCTTCGGTATATGTTACGACACCATAACCATTAAAGTTTTCCATGGTGTTAAGGGGGCAGTATAAATAATCTACCGGAGCTATTGAATGAGAATTAATTCTGTTTGAAATATATGAAAAAGATTTTCCGTCTCCATAATGCTTAAGGATTAATGGGATTAGATCATCAAGTTTTTTAAGAGTTATAACCTCTCCTTCATTTACTTCTGCTATAAAATATTGCTCGTAAAAGTAATAGGTGCCAAGTTCGAGATTTCGTACTTCTATTAGTTTATCATTTCCCGTTTTCATGACTATATGAATTTTCTGTTAGTGAAAACTAAGTCGATAAATAATGATGTTTCTTTCGCTTAAATATTGTTTTTCAGTTGTTTATGTGTTTTTTTAATGATTTCAAACGTTATAGTTGATAACTTTATTTTTATATGGGGTTTTATCGATATGAAATGAATAAAACAATTGTTAAGTATGTTATCTAGGTATAAATATATCCATGAGTAAGTTTAAAAAACATTAATCCAAATTAACAATCTCTTCAGACCATCTAATAGCATCATCAAGATTGTTAAAAATACTCGTCGGTCTATTGGTGAATAATTTCTCTAATTCTGAAACTTCATAGTTAATAGCATCATAAACGACAATTGCATATCCCTTAAAATTGGGTAAAATGTTATTTAATTTATAATGAGCCGTTGGTTTAATAGAATAAGAATTGACTCTATTAGAGATGTATACGTAAGGTATGATATTTTTATAATACTCATATGCAAGTAGAAATAATTCTTTTCCACTTTCAAAATCCAGGCTCACATTTTCTTTAATTTCTGCAACAATAAAATTTTCATAGAAATAAAATGAGCCAATATCAAGAACGTGCTTCTTGATAAGCTTCTTATCTATCTTTAAGGACATAATATATAAAAGTTGGTAAATCTAAGATAGAACAAAGACTCCTTAAATTCAATATAAATCTTAACTTTTTAGTTACAAAAATCAAGATATGGATGACCATACTTTTTCACTTATGGAGTAAATAGAATTAAAAATAATTTGGTAGAATTTGATATGATCAACTTTTAGAAACTAATTTCTCAGACCAGCATATGGCATCATCTAAATTTTCTGCTATGTAAGTTGGCATGTTTGTAAAGGTCTCCTCTAATTTTGCTACTTTATAATTAAGAGAATTGTAGGTTACTATAGCATAGCCTTTTAAGTTCGGGAAATAATCCTGTGAACCGTATATTCTTGTAGGTTTAAATGAGTATGAATTAATTCGGTCAGAGATGTATACAAAAGGTATGCTACTCTTATAATATTGCTTAATAAGCTCATACAATTTTTTTCCGCTCTCGAAATTAAGATCCAATCCTTCTTTTACTTTTCCAATCACGAAGTTTTTATAAAAATAGAATGAACCTATATCAATAGTATGTTTTCCATAAAGAGATTTATTGATGTTTTCAATCATTTTGATAACGGGTTTACCAGCTAAATTACATAAATAATTATGAAAATCAATGATTATATGTGGTATGTGAAAGTGTATCTGTATCTTATTAAATTATTGCTTAGTTCTATCTTTTGATAGGTGCGAAATAAAAACCTCAAAAAAAGGAAAAAAATTACTAAACTATTATTGGTGGTTCGGTAAATAATTCGTTAATTTGCACCCTGTTTTGAAATAATACCAAAATTAAGAAAAGATGTCAAGAGTTTGCGAGCTTACAGGTAAAAAGGCAATGGTTGGAAATAATGTTTCCCACGCGATGAATAAAACGAAACGTAAATTCAATGCGAATTTAATAAAAAAACGTTTTTATATTCCGGAAGAGGATCGTTGGATCACACTAAAAGTGTCTACTGCGGCATTAAAAAATATAAATAAGAACGGAATCTCTGCTGTGTTGAAAGAAGCAAGAGCAAAAGGTTTCTTAAACAAATAATCTCCTTTTTTAAAAGATACTACAAATGGCAAAGAAAGGTAATAGAGTACAAGTAATCTTAGAATGTACAGAGCATAAAGCTACTGGTAAACCAGGTACATCAAGATATATTACAACTAAGAATAAAAAGAACTCTCCTGATAGATTAGAATTAAAGAAATTTAATTCTGTTCTAAAGAAAATGACTGTTCATAAAGAAATAAAATAATAAGACATGGCAAAGAAATCAGTAGCATCGTTACAGACAGGGTCAAAGAGGTTAACTAAAGCCATAAAAATGGTAAAATCTCCGAAATCAGGAGCATATACTTTTGTAGAGTCAATTATGGCACCAGAAGCTGTAAATGATTTTTTAAAGAAGAAGTAATCTTTTACAAAATATTTTAAAAAGAAGCCGTTTCAATTGTATTGAAATGGCTCTTTCTTTTTATATTTAAATAATTTAATTCTATTTTTGAACACCTAGTATATTGAATAGCACAAATGGGACTTTTTAAGAATATATTTTCTTCCGAAAAAAAGGAAACATTAGATAAGGGATTAGAAAAATCCAAAACAAGCTTTTTTTCAAAATTAAGCAAAGCTGTAGCTGGTAAATCTAGTGTAGATGATGACGTTTTAGATGACTTGGAAGAGGTTTTAGTTTCTAGTGATGTTGGTGTAAAAACAACAATAAAGATTATCGAGAGAATCGAAAATCGTGTATCAAAAGATAAATACCTTGGCACTGAGGAATTAAATCAGATCTTACGAGAAGAGATTGCAGCTTTGCTTTCAGAAACAAATTTGGGAGAAGCTACCGATTATGAGGTTCCTGAAGACAAAAAACCTTATGTGCTCATGGTTGTTGGTGTAAATGGAGTGGGAAAAACCACTACGATTGGTAAATTGGCTCATCAATTTAATAAAAAAGGGCTTAAAGTGGTGCTTGGAGCTGCAGATACATTTAGAGCGGCAGCAATTGATCAACTACAAGTCTGGGCAGATCGTGTTGATGTGCCAATAGTAAAACAGGCCATGGGAAGTGATCCGGCTTCTGTAGCTTTTGATACATTGAAATCTGGTGTGAATCAAGATGCAGATGTTATTATTATAGATACCGCTGGTAGATTGCATAATAAAGTTAATTTGATGAATGAATTAACAAAAGTAAAACGCGTTATGCAGAAAGTCATAGGAGATGCTCCTCATGATGTATTATTGGTTTTGGATGGATCTACAGGTCAGAATGCTTTTGAGCAAGCAAAACAATTTACAGCGGCGACAGAGGTAACTTCATTAGCTGTAACAAAACTTGACGGAACGGCAAAAGGAGGGGTGGTAATAGGAATAAGTGATCAATTTCAAATTCCTGTAAAGTACATCGGCGTAGGTGAAGGTATAGAAGATCTTCAGGTGTTTAATAAATATGAATTTGTTGACTCTTTCTTCAAATAGGACTATATCTCTGTTGGATCATTAGAATAGAACTTTATTCAATACGTGTGCTGCCATGTTTAGTTTACCCTTTTTAATTGACTGTATTGATGTGACTAGTCCTAAATAATCGATACAGATTATTACTAGATTAAATTTATCATTTAATTCCCAATGAAGCTAGCTTCAT
>CANMCO010000009.1 GCA_947496355.1 uncultured Aquimarina sp. | reverse complement strand
TGCTGTGGCCAAAAGAAATGAACCGTTTGTGAAATTAAGTGCATAAAAATTTGGTTTTATCTTAGAATGCTCAGGGTTCGAGAACCTCACCCTTCGAATCATCATTGAGGGCTGAGGCTCTCGAAGTCCGGAATTATGTAACGTCAAGACACTCACCCTTCGAGTGCCTCAGGGTTCGGATCCTCATCGTAAGTTTAGGCTCTCGAAGTCCAGAATATGTAACGTCAAGACACTCACCCTTCGAGTGCCTCAGGGTTCGGATCCTCATCGTAAGTTTAGGCTCTAGAAGCCCGGTATTAATCTGTATTGTCTTATCCTACGATTTCGCTAAGGGTTCGAAATCTACCGCGGGCTGAGGCTCTCGAAGTCCGTTTTTCACTTCGGCTACGCACTCTTATTCTTAGAATTATCTTCTGGGTTTCGGGTAAGGTTTTTGGCCCAGGCAATAGCGTCTTCAAGGTTTTCAAAACTCTGAAAAGTGCTACGCATAAATAATTTTTCTACCAAGGAAGCAATAATGCCCTTACGAGAATAACTAACAATGCCATATCCTTTTAACTTATAGTCACTTTTGAAGAATTTTATCCAATCACTGGGTTTTACCGAGTACGAATGCACTCGATTAGAAATTAAAACCAACCCCTCTCCTTTTTGGTCATATAGCTCACTTAGCTCTGCTACTATAGGTTTAGCATGATCGTCCCAAGTGTATACAATACCCTCATCGATCTCTGCCACAATAAAAGTATCAAACAAATAATATGTAGCACAGTCGTACCGTCTTTCACTTATAGCGTCATGATAAAAGGCTGAATTTTTTAAATATCCCATAGCACAGCATTAATTTCATTCGAAACATCACCAAATATCTCTTTAGGGGGTATACGGAAGAGAATTAGTCATTGAAGATACTGATTAATCTTAACTTAAACTAAAAAATAATATTTTTTTTGACGCTCCCTTATCTAAGAAAAGGCATGAATACTCGTCTTAAAATTTTTGGTTGATAATGTCTATAAAATAACTACTTTGTACTGTCCATATATCTAGAATGAATAGTACAGACAAAAAAGACAGCCAAGAACTTACCGAACATTTCTTCAGGAATGAATACGGAAAAATTGTATCTGTTATTACCCGATATATTGGGACCAATGATGTACAAACTGCAGAGGATATTGTTCAGGAAACCCTTTTGAAAGCAGTAGATCACTGGCAACATAACGGTGTGCCAAAGAATCCAAAGGCATGGCTATACACTACTGCAAAAAACCATACGCTCAATGTTTTAAAGCGAAACAAGTATAAAACCGAATATGAATCACGAGCACAACCAGAGAGCGATCAGCAAGAATTAGAACATCTTGATATCTCTGAAGAGCAGATTAAAGATGAACAGCTTAAAATGATGTTTGTGTGCTGTCACCCTTCAATTTCAGAACCTTCGCAAATCACCTTGATCTTAAAAATTTTGTGTGGATTTAGTATTGCAGAAATTGCCAATGCATTCTTCACTACTACGGACACCATTAACAAACGACTGGTACGTGGACGAAAACAATTAAGGGAGGCACAGATTTCTTTTGAAATTCCGAAGGACATCACCAAAAGCCTGGATATAGTACTTAAAACGATCTACTTGCTTTTTAATGAAGGATACAGCCCATCTCAACAGAATATAGTAGTACGATATGACCTTTGTCTTGAAGCTATACGACTGACAGAAATTTTGGTTAACAACAAGCATATTTCTAATACCGCAGATGCTTCTGCCCTATTAGCATTGATGTATCTTAATGTCGCACGTTTTGAAGCACGTAATGATGCTGGTGATCTTATAGAAATGCACAAACAAGATCGCAAAAAATGGAACTTGTCCTTGATTAACAGAGGTATCCATTACCTAAATGAAACAACTAAGAACGAGGCACTTTCTATATATCTAATCTTAGCCACTATTTCTGGACATCATTGCATTGCTCTTAGCTTTGAGGAAACCGATTGGACGGCAATATTAATGCTTTATGATAGTCTATTAGAGCTTCAGGACACTCCTTTGGTGCGTTTAAATAGAAGTATTCCCTACGCAAAAGTAAAAGGAAACACCGCTGGTATTAGGCTGTTACAAGAATTACAGCATACTTCAGATATAGAAAGTCATTATCTTTTTCATGCTACCCTGGCAGAATTTTATATTCAGGAAAACATGAATACAAATGCTCGTAAGTCCTTAGAAAAGGCAATTTCGTTATGCACTAATACAAGAGATGTAGCGCTGTTAGAAAAAAAAATAAAAAGTGTAATAATTACATAAACTTAATTTAACGCAAGGTATACCTACTCTGAAATAGCTTATATTTAAACATTATAAAATTTCATCAATCAATCTTAAACATTATGAAAAAAGCTTTCTTGATTTTTGCTTCATTTTCTATTTTCTTATCCTGTTCTAAAACTCCCGAACCAGTAACGCCTCCAGATAAAATAAAATTGGTTGAGACGAGCTTGATACCTATAGTCTATATCGAAGGTGATTCGACTTGGACTATCGAAGAACGCATGGAACATTATGGAGTACCGGGTGTAAGTATAGCCGTAATTAACAATTACCAGATTGAATGGGTAAAAAGTTATGGAGTTATGGATAAAGAAACCCAGATACCTGTAACTGATAAAACCTTATTTCAAGCAGGTTCTATAAGTAAGCCTGTAGCTGCCTATGGAGCATTAAAAATGGTTGAGCAAGATAAAATAAGTCTGGATGAAGATATTAATACATATTTACAATCCTGGAAATTACCAGATAGCGATTTTACCAAAGAAAAGAAAGTAGCACTAAAGCATTTAGTTAGTCATACAGGTGGGCTCACCGTACATGGTTTCTGGGGGTATAGTCCAGATCTGCCTGTACCATCTCTGTTAGAAGTACTTAACGGTACACCGCCTGCCAACTCTGCTCCCATTTTTGTAGATAAAACACCCGAAGAAAGTTTTCGATATTCTGGAGGAGGATATACAATCATGCAACAAATGATGATCGATGTAGAGCAAAAAACTTTCCCATATCTTATGCATACGCTAGTTCTTGATCCTTTAGGAATGAATAATAGTACCTATGATCAACCTTTAAAAGAAGAACAATTAAAAATGGCAGCGACAGGGTATTTACCAAATGGAGATATGACCAAAGGAAAAAGACATACGTACCCAGAGATGGCCGCAGCGGGATTATGGACAACAGCAGAAGATCTAGCTAAATTTGCTATTAATTTACAACAAAGCGCTAAAGGAGAAAATAATACCATACTATCACAGGATATGGCGAACAAAATGTTAACTCCCTTTATTGAAGATCATATTGGATTGGGAATATTTATTTCTGATTTGAATGGCGAAATTTATTTTGGTCACGGTGGTTGGGATGAAGGATTCTCTAGCGAGCTGAAAGCACATAAAGATAAAGGATACGGCGTAGTTGTACTTACAAACTCTAATCATCCAAGGTTTATTTCAGAACTTATTCAATCAGTAGCACTTACTTATAAATGGGATAATTATGTACCTATATTCAAAAAAATAAACACCACCGAGGCTGAACTTGAACAAGTAATTGGTCGTTATCGATTGAATAAAGATCGCCTGACTAAAGTATATCACAAAGGAAATCAACTATACAAGAAAAGTATGGGAGAGAAACCTTTAGAACTTGTAAAAGTATCTGACAGTACTTTTGTGAGTAGAGACAGTGATAGACAAATTCAGTTTAAAGTGAATACGGAAACAGGATTGATGAATGCGCTAATTATTCACCCCGATACCAGAGAAATAGGGACCAGCCTTACTCGTATGACAGAAGATGAAAAACTACCAATAGAATTTCTAGAAGCCGGGGATTATGACAAGGGGTTACAAGCCTACAAAGAGCTAAAGACGACTGAACCTGAAGCACAAGCGGTACAAGAAAATAATATCAATAGATTGGGTTATCAATTATTAAACAACGATCAAGTAAAATTGGCTATCGATGTATTTAAAGTTAATGTAGCCCTGTATCCTGAAAGTTTTAATGTTTATGACAGTTATGCTGAGGCTTCTATGATCAATGAGGACTGGGATGTAGCCATAGAGAACTATAAAAAGTCTTTTGCTCTTAATCCTGAAAATACAAATGCTTCCAAAATGATTGAAAAAATTGAGAATGAGAAAAAAAATAAAAAGGTTGTCCCTATTCCTTAAACTCGATTGTTGTAAGGGTATAATCATAAAAATATAAACAATGAAAGAATTCATGTTATTTATTAGAAGCGAAGAGCAACCAAAAGCAAACCTTTCGCCAGAGCAATTACAACAACATATTGAGAAAGTGGGCGGATTTATAAAACGATTAACCGATGAAGGAAGAATGAAATCTGCACAACCCTTGGAAATGGAGGGGCGTATATTATCATATAAAAACGGAAAAATCATTGATGGTCCATACAATGAAACTAAAGAAATTATATCCGGATACTATCATTTACTAGCTAAAGATCTAGAAGAAGCAATAGAGATTACCAAAGGTGATCCAAGGTTTGAAGAAGGGATCTGGCGCATAGAGATTAGACCTGTTTTAAAAGTTGAAGGAATAAATTAAATAATAATTGTAAGATATTATAAATCAATTGTTTAAAAAATAAATACCCTAATAAAGTTATAGCTTTATTAGGGTATGGTTTTAATGATATATTCTACATGCTCCTCGCACACAATCGGCTGCAGGATCACAACAGTCCGTATTAATACGACATTGGAAACATGGGAAAGGTATACTACTTCCTATGAGGGACTTTTGTTCTTTTTTACTAAGGCTTTTGATACCTGGTAATTCTGATAGTTTACGTATCATTTTTCTAGGTTTTAAATGAAATAAAGACACCTTCCAAATTCGCAAACCTGCTCAGGGTTATTGCAATCTGCATCTCTAATGCACTCCCAGTTAAGACAACAGCCTTGACCAGTGATATCATGTTGTTCTTTTTTGTTGAGTTTTTTAACTCCGTCTAAGTTTAAAATGTCGTGTAACATAGTATAATAATTTATTGATTAATTAATATACCTTACAAACGAAACTAAGTATGTATTTTGTATTGAAAATCAATACTTTAACAATCCTTTTTGTTAAAATTATATTTGAGCAATGGCAGCTTAAACTCATGATAGTTGAGTTTCACCAAGGATGTTCTTTTTTTAAAGAATGATCAATTCTATTTGTCGGATTGGTTCACTTTTTCGTAAATTTAAAAAGCACAATCAGTACTTCTCTAACTTAAAACCTACCCTCATGAAAGGACAAATCATGTCGTACCCCCTTACCACCAATGCAATATTAGAATACGGTAACCGAGTTTTTCCAGATCAATCAATAATAAGTCACCTACCCAATAAAACAAGACACCAATACACCTTTGCAGACTTATACAAGCGTTGTAAGAAACTTTCTAATGCACT
Organism: uncultured Aquimarina sp.; assembly: GCA_947496355.1. Lineage (GTDB taxonomy): Bacteria > Bacteroidota > Bacteroidia > Flavobacteriales > Flavobacteriaceae > Aquimarina. The sequence continues at coordinate 234,933 of CANMCO010000009.1, read as the reverse complement.
TGTCAATACGTTTGGAGTTAAACCGGGAGATATGATAGGAACTTTTGCATGGAACCATTATCAACACGTAGAACTGTATTATGCCATTCCCGGGGCAGCCGCTATTTGTCATACGATTAATATCAGGTTATCAGAGCAGCAGATCGAGTTTATTATCAATAATTCTGAAGATAAAATCATATTTGTTGATGCCTCTATTGCTCCTATGTTGGAAAAAATGGCATCCCTTCTGGTTACTGTAGAACATTTTGTAATCATTAACGCTTCCGATGGTTTTACAACTACCCTACCCAATACGATACAGTATGAAGACTTGTTAAAAGAAGTTTCTGATGATTTTGAATGGATTGTAGTTGATGAAAACGATGCCTGTGCTATGTGCTATACCAGCGGTACAACAGGTCAACCCAAAGGTGCATTATATTCGCATAGATCTACCTATTTACATGCACTAAGTATTATGTCGCCTAATGCGGGCTGTTATGACGCTAATGACACAATACTTTTAATCGTCCCTCAGTTTCATGTAATGGCTTGGGGATTTCCTTATATGTGCTTACTGGCAGGTGCGGCTATGGTGCTTCCGTCTTTAAACCTGCAGGCAGATGCCATCATAGAAATGCTCATAAATGAAAAAATCAATAAAGCGAATGGGGTGCCTACCATTTGGTTGGGTGTCTACGAAGCTCTAAAAAAAAATCCTCCCAAAGAAAAATTAGCGTTACAGGAATATCTTGTTGGAGGGTCTGCCCTTCCACAGAGCCTTATTGAAGGTTTTGAAAGAGATTTTGGAGTTAGAGGTGTCCATGCCTGGGGAATGACAGAAACTTCACCATTAGGTAGTATATCAAGGTTACAACCTAAACACAAAAAACTATCAGTAGAAGCTCAATTAAAAATACGTGCCAAACAGGGTATAGAAATCCCAGGAGTAGAACTTAGAGTAGTACAAGAAGATGGCACTATTGCGCCTCGAGATGGTAAAACTGTAGGAGAACTTGAAATAAAAGGTGCCTGGGTGATTGATTCGTATTATAAAACAACGAGTAGAGAGAAATTTTCTGATGATGGATGGTTTAAAACCGGGGATGTAAGTACTATTGATGCTGATGGTTTTATGGAAATTACGGACCGAACAAAAGATCTGATCAAAAGTGGTGGTGAATGGATATCTAGTGTTGCCCTTGAAATCGCAATAATGGCACATGACAAAGTAATGGAGGCTGCTGTCATTGCCATACCCAATAAGAAGTGGGTAGAACGACCACTTGCTGGTGTCGTATTACGAGATAAGGACAAAAAAGTGACTCCAGAAGAGTTAATCGCATTTTTATCCAAAAACTTTGCAAAGTACCAGATCCCCGAGCATTACGTGTTTCTGGATGAAATTCCGAAAACTAGCGTAGGTAAATTCAATAAAAAAGAAATGAGGCGTCTTTATGCCGAAGGGAAATTATCTAGATCTACGTAAAAAGTAAAAAAAGATACGACGAGCTTTCCAGTACAGTATCACAACACACCCGTTTGTCTTTTTGAGATGGAAGTTTTAGACTAATGTAACAACTTGTACCTCTATTCGTCTGAAATGTATATCACAAAAGACGAAATCAATGAATATATTACAAAAATCAGCAGGTATTGCTGCTATTGTTGAGGCTCATATTTATATCATCGCCTTTATTTTTTATGGTGCCATATTAGAATATCCTCCCACAAATGCAAGTGTAACACAAGAGCTTGATTTTCTATCTGATAACCATTTAGCTTTTTATATAATGGATCTTATAGGATATGTCCTATTTGGTATGCTGCTTGTTGTGTTAGTACTTGCTGTTCATAAACGTTTGAAAGAACATACTCCAAACCTTTCACAAATTGCAGCTGTCTTTGGATTTCTTTGGGCGGGACTTGTAATTACAAGCGGAATGATTTCTACCGTAGGATTAAATGAGGTTATAGAGCTTAGTAATGAAAATCCTGAGAAAGCTATGGTAATTTGGTCCACTATCACTATCATTACTGAAGGAATAGGTGGTGGAAATGAAATTGTTGGTGGTGTTTGGGTACTACTTTTAAGTATTGCAGCTTTGCAAGGAAAAAATCTGCCAAAACCTTTAATATACTTGGGAATATTTGTTGGTGTAGCGGGGATATTAACAACGTATCCTGCTGATATATTTACCGAGATTTTTGGGATAAGTCAAATCATCTGGTTTCTGTGGATTGGGATGTATATGTTACGAAATACATCAAATTCAGTAAGAAATAACGTATGATATAATAGAATCATAATGTTTGCTACCTTTAATACTAAGAAAGGACATATAATTATGTTAGAAAATATAGTACTAAAACTAGCAACAATAAAAGATCTACATGCAATGCAAAAAGCGGGAAGTACATTGTTTGACTATGATGTAAAACCGAACAGAGCAAAAGAGTTTCTAGCCGACCCCAGACACCACCTAGCCCTAGCCTATTATCATGATGTTATTATCGGAATGGCATCAGGGTTTCATTATGTTCACCCAGATAAAGAGCCAGCTCTTTTTGTAAATGAAGTCAGTGTTATAGAGAAATACCAAAATAACCAAGTTGGACGAAACTTAGTAACATATTTATGTAATCATGCCAAGCAATTGGGCTGCGAAGAAGCCTGGATAGCCACAGAAAAATCAAATATCCCTGCACAAAAGGCATATCTCGCCGCGGGTGGCAAAGAAGATGAAGAATCTATTATGCTATATACTTTTGATCTTTAATAGAAAATATAGTTACTTTGGGATTCATAAATATGACAGTAAATGAACAACGAATTTACCGAAGCAATGTCCCAACGTACGGATGAAGAACTCATTAAAATAGTGTCTGCAGATAGAGAGAAATATAAATCTATTGCTATCGAAGCAGCAGAACTTGAGATTAAAAAACGTGATATAGATTCAAACAAGTTCACTGAAGTAAGTGCAACTGCAATCGTAGAAAAGGAGAAAATGCAAAAAGTTGAATCAGATACAGTGGGTTCTTTTATTCGTTTTTTAAATTTTCTAATTGATTTTATAGTTTGGGCAATGCTAGTAACAATAATGAGTATTGTATCTGAAATTTTTATTTCATCTTTCTCACCATTGCTCGTTCAGTTCTTTCCGTTTATAATAATTCTTAGTACATTTTTGGCATACTATATATTCATGGAAATTAAATTTCAAAAGACTATCGGAAAGTTTGTAACCAAGACCAAAGTTGTAAAATTAAATGGTGAAAAACCGGAAGCGTCAGATATTATTAGTAGATCATTTTATAGACTGATTCCATTTGATAGAATTTCATTTCTATTTGTAAAAAATGGTATACATGACTATTTATCAAAAACAAAAGTAATAAAAGACATTTCAGAATAACCACTTCAAAACCTAATTTTATGAAATATTTTCTTAGTAGTCTTCTATTAACCATGTTATTTGCCTCATGTGCAAAAAAGAAAATAACACATAAGAGTTACAATGACTACCCTACTCCTATACAAACAAATCTTTGGCTAGACTACAGTAAAGAATCCACAACATTTAAAATGTGGTCTCCTACTGCAGAAAAGGTACAATTAAATGTATATAAAGAAGGAAACGGTGGAGAACCAATCCAAACCTACCCAATGAAAGCTACTAATAATGGTTTATGGATTAAAAAGCTTAACAGTGATCATAACGGCACCTACTACACGTATCAAGTTATGATTGATAATAATTGGCTTGAAGAAACTCCTGGTATATATGCGCAAGCGGTTGGAGTTAACGGGCAAAGGGCAATGGTTTTGGACATGGGTACTACTAATCCAGAAAATTGGGAAAAAGATAAAGGTCCGGCCATTACATATCCAAATGAAGCTATAATCTACGAACTACATATCAGGGATATGACAATTCACCCACAATCAGGGTCTACAAAACCAGGAAAATACTTAGGTTTGGTTGAAAACGGAACGATAGGTCCAGATAGTGTTGCCACGGGTATTGATCATATCAAAGAAATGGGAATTACTCATGTTCACTTGTTACCAACATACGACCACTATTCTATCAATGAAACCAAATTGGATAGTGCACAGTTTAATTGGGGGTATGATCCACAAAATTATAACGTTCCTGAAGGTTCTTTCTCTTCTGATCCATATAAAGCCGAAGTAAGAATCAAAGAGTTTAAAGAAATGGTAAAAACTTTTCATGACAATGATATAGGCGTTATTCTAGATGTAGTTTATAATCATACCGGAAGAACTGAAAATTCTAATTTTAATCTCGAATCACCTGGATATTACTACAGGCATTGGGAAACAGGTAAGCCATCTGATGCATCGGCATGTGGAAATGAAACTGCCTCTGATAAAGTAATGATGCGTAAATTTATTAAGGAATCTATTGTGTATTGGGCCAAAGAATATCACTTAGATGGTTTTCGTTTTGATCTAATGGCCATTCATGATATCGAAACTATGAATGCCGTTGTTAAAGCGGTAAAGGAAGTAAATCCTAATGCTTTTGTTTATGGTGAGGGCTGGACAGCAGCAGACTCTCCGCTTCCCATAGAAAAAAGAGCGCTCAAAAAGAATACTAAAGAAATGCCTCAAGTAACAGCATTTAGTGATGATATTCGCGATGGATTAAAAGGTTCTGTTTTCGAAGAAAAAAGTACTGGATTTGTAAGTGGTGGCGTGGGTACAGAGGAATCTGTAAAATTTGGTATTGTTGGGTCTATTATGCACCCTCAAATTGATTATACTTCAATTAATTATTCTGATTCGTATTGGGCAAACGAGCCTTGGCAATCTATGTCATACGTATCTTGTCATGATAACCATACTATTTATGATAAGCTTAAAGTATCAAGAAAGGATGCTAGCGAAGAAGAAATCATTGCCATGGATAAATTGGCCAATGCAGTTGTAATGACTTCTCAAGGAGTAGCTTTTATGCATGCAGGTTCAGAAATGTTACGAACTAAAAATGAAGAACACAACTCGTATAACTTGCCAGATGCTATTAATCAAATCGATTGGAACTGGAAAGTTGCGCATGCAAATGTTGTAGACTACTATAAAAATCTTATTGCATTGCGAAAAGCACATCCGGCATTTAGGATGACTACCGCAGATCAGGTGCGATCAAATCTAGAATTTAAAAAGATAGAAACAGGATTGATTAGTTATCAAATTAGTAATAATGCTAATAATGATGATTGGAAGAATGTATATGTGATTTACAATGCTAAAACAAAACCAATAGATTACAAATTAAACGGAGAATGGCAAGTAGCAGTAATTGGAGACGATTTTGATCTGGAAGGAAGTAAAACAATAAAGGGTACGATTAACGTTCCTGCAATATCAATGATGGTATTGTTTCAGAAATAATTCTATATTGAATATATATATGAAAAGGATAGTATTAGTGTTTCTCATAGTGTTTTGGACCTATGACAACTATGGACAAGAGATCTTCTCGGCACTTGAAAGTAAAAATTATGAATTATTAATAAACTTATTAGAAAAAGGAGAATCCACAGAGCAATATAATGAACGAGGATTGTCACCTCTATGGATGGCAGTTTATAAAAATGATACGATAGCACTCAATATGCTTATAGATAATGGTGCAGATATAAATTTTTTGAATAAACAAGGTATGCACCCAGTAATGGTTGGCTGTATAGCTAACTCATACGAAAGTGTAAACATACTTTTGGAAGAGGGAGTCGATGTTAATTGGAAATCTAGTGCTTCAAGAAATCAACAACCAATAAGATTTGCATCACAAGGAGGCTCATTAAAACTAATAAAACTACTGTTAAAATATGGTGCAGATATGGAAGCTACTCCAGATGACAAAGGAACACCACTATTTGCTGCATTACATGCCAAAAATTATGAAGTAGCCAAATATTATTTTGACAATGGAGCTAATGTAACTGTTGTAGGAAGAGATGGGGAGTGTATTATTCATGAAGCTATTAAGACTAAAAATCCTGAAATGGTAGAGTTAGCGTTAACATATAATACACCATTAGAACTTAAGGATGAGGACGGTAAAACAGTCTGGCAAAATGCAAAACGAAGTGGGAATCCAAAAATTAAAGCAATGATAAAAAAAGCTTTAGAAGGAAAATGAAAATATCTAAACTGAATTTATGTTGTAGATATATGCCTGAATTTGACGAAATATATCAATTTGTGGTGTTCTGATTTTTCTATTTCATTACTTGAAACAAAATAAATTTTAAAACTAAGGGTTATTAATTCATAAGACTTTATGAACTAAAAAGCATAAAATATGGAAAGAATAACAAGATTAGTAAGTATAGCATTAGTTTCACTAGTGTTCTTTTATTGTTCTGATAGCGATGATAATACTCCTGATCCAGACCCAAATCCCAACCCCGTTGATGCCACAACAACATTAATTAGTACACTCAGCGTTCCTTGGGAATTGATTTGGGGACCAGATGATTTTTTATGGGTCGCAGAACGTAATGGAAAAATAAGTAGAATAAACCCCGATACTGGTGAGCAATTTGATGTTTTAACAATTAATGCCGTTGCACAAGTACAGGAAAGTGGATTGCTTGGTATGGTACTTCACCCAGATTTTGATACAAATCCTTTCGTATATGTCGTATACACCTATGATGGAGCCAGTGGGTTACTAGAACGGTTAGTTAGATTCACCTATGAAAATAGTACATTATCAAATGAAACAACTCTAATTGATAATATTCCTGCAAACTCTGTTCATAATGGCTCTCGTCTTATTATCACACCAGATTTGCATCTTTTTATGAGTACTGGTGATGCTGGAAACACAAACCTATCACAAGACACAAGTTCTCTTGGAGGTAAAATTCTTAGACTAAACTTAGATGGTAGTATTCCTAATGATAACCCTATAACAGGAAGTTATATATACAGCTATGGGCATAGAAACCCGCAAGGACTTACACTACACCCTAATGGAAATTTATATAGTTCTGAGCACGGACCAAGTTCTGATGATGAAATAAATCGTATAGTAGCTGGCGAAAACTATGGTTGGCCAGAAGTAAGAGGTGTCATAGATACTCCAAATGAAGAAGCATTTGCTGCAAGTACGAGTGTTGTAGAATCTATTTTTAACTGGACTCCCACGATTGCCCCATCTGATTTGGTGTACTATACAAGTGATCGAATTCCGCAATGGACCAATAAGCTGATCATGACCGTTTTAAAGGATCAAAGATTAATCGCGCTAACCCTTAATAATGATGGCACTGCTATCACAAATGAAGAAATATTTTTTGATGGTACTTTTGGTCGTTTACGTGATATAACTATTTCTCCTGCCGGGCGCGTTTTTATTGCTACAAATGGAAATTCTTACGGAGATACGAGTAATACACATCGCATTATAGAGATTAATCGAATTGAACCTTAGTGTAGAAAAACAACAAAGCGACTTGTTTTGATACAATATTCGTTTTTTGTAACTTAGAAAAACTTATAAATTTGTTAAACCCCATGTTCAGGAATTTCTGAATATGGGGTTGTTTTTCATCTAAGAATGTTCAAAAAACATAATATGCAACATAATTTTTTTATAAGCCATTACAGTGGTGATCAAGATCTGGCAAAAATTATTGGAAATACGCTCTCAAGAGTATCATTAGGCCAAATAAACCCATGGTTTTCTTCAGATAAATCATCCTCAGGAGGGTTGCTTCCTGGAAATATCTGGTTGAATGAAATAATCGAGAAACTAAACAAAAGTAAAGCAGTAGTGGTAATATTAACACCAAACAGTATTGATAAGAAATGGTTGTATTATGAAAGCGGTATAGGTGAGGCAAATGAGGATTGCGAAGTAATTCCTGTATGTGTTGGTATTGGTTTTGATCAAATTAGTTTTCCCCTGGCTATGTATCAATGTTACCAATTGGCGGATTATGAGGCATTAAAACAATTTATCAATAAGCTATTAAAGAAATTTGAAATACAATTTGATGAGGAAATGGCTAAACCTATTTTGGAAAAAGCAGTTTCTAGTATATCTAGTAAAAGTTGGGATGATAAACCAATACAAAGTGAAGAAAAGAAGTCGAATACTGATTCATTAATCAATGATTTGAAACAACATATTGATAAAAGATTTATTGATTTGATGGATTATAAGTCAGGTGATAGAGAAAAAGACAATTCAAAAGGTTATGGTACATATAGCATCCCTATAAAAGTGAATTTTCCAGAATTTACAGGAACACATTATTTAGAAATTCATGCAACTGATACTGTACAACAAGTGTATGACAGGATATATTTTCTGTTAAAAGATCATGTAAAGCCATTTACATACATGCAAGACTGGATACTACAAAACCCTCAATTAAAAATGAGGTTAGTTCTAAGAGAAATAGGTCGTTTTATCCCTGCTAAATATGTTTTTGCGCCTAATTTTGAGTGGGAAGCAATTAAATTAATAGCACCTTATAGCGGTTTAGATAGTAATAATAATAGAGATGATTGGTATTCTTAATTTTCTGGGTTCTAAACCATGATCCTATTAAAACACTATATGATTATGTGAGATTTTTCCGAATTTGATGTAAACTTAAGTAGTGTTATATACACATATTCTTCAAAAAGTATATCTTTAAAAAAACTTTCTATGGAGACTTTAGAGATAGAAAAATTTGAAGAGTTATTAGAAGCTTTTGAAAGTCAAAAAGCAGGGCAAAACTTTGTGTATCGTGGTGTTTCCAATACATCATACGATCTCATAACTTCGCTGGGGCGTTGTGAGTCTGCAATGGGAAAACCAATTGACCGTTTAGAGGCCAGATTAATAAAATTATTTAAAGAATCATCTATCCCATATCTAGAACATAAACCTAATAATGAGTTAGAGTGGCTTGCAGTAGCGCAGCACTATGGTTTACCAACCAGATTACTGGACTGGAGCTACAACCCTCTTGTGGCAACTTATTTTGCTGTAGAATCAAATCCAAATATAGATAGTGCTATATATATACTCTCTGGATGTTCTACAATACAAACACCAGATAAGACAAGTCCATACAAGCTAGATAGGGTTTATAAGTACCGCCCACCATATATTTCTGCTAGAATCCAAAATCAAGCAGGATTATTTACGGTTCATCATGAGCCCGATACTCCTTTTGAGCATGATAAGCTAAAAAAAGTGGTTATTCCTATGCATTTGAAGTCGATTATCAAGAAAACTCTTTTTAAATACGGAGTAAATCAACGATTGTTATATCCCGGATTAGAAGGTGTTGCTAGAGATTTAAAATGGTTGGAAACAAAGATGTATTGAGTGAATTGGCATACTGGTATTTCTTATTAATAAAAATTTATTTGGAAAAATTACGGGTTTTCCGTAGTTTTAAGCTCCCCATTTTTAAACTGATGACTTATGCACAAAATTACCCTTGAGCAACAATTCAATGCTCGCCAACTTGATCTTAAATATAGTGATATCTGGAATCGTGGTATCCATCTATTTACAATAGATGATAAAAATCGAGACTTTCAGTATAGTATTTTTTATATAGACCTTTTATTCGCAGAGGTTATTTATAATAAGCTAACAGGAGATATTATTACAATCAAAAGTTTTAGCGACAAAGCCAAAATAATGTATTATCTAAGAGAGGACTTTTCTTAATTTTTTTGAGATAGATAAAACCAAGATTCTTTATAGCTTTTTATACTGAATGGCTACCTGCTACGATACAGTATATTTAAAATTAATCCAGTAATGACTAATAATGTACCTAGAAGACTTAAGACAGGGTAAGAATCAGAAAACCAGAAAACCCCAGCTACCATGGTGAAAATTACTTCTACATATTTTAATGACACCACTTTATTTGTAGCTTGAGACTGAAAAGCTTTAGTCATAAACAATTGTCCAAAATATCCAAAAACCCCAAGGCTTAGTAATAGTATCCATTCTATTCCCACGGGCATTGTCCAATTAAATATCGATAATAATCCTCCCACTGTCACAGATATCCACATGAAGTAATTTACAATAACTACTGGATGATCTCTTTGTCCTATCTTGTTAATTAAAACATATACTACACCACTAAAAAGTGCAGAAGCGAGAACCAATAACAATCCAAAAGAGTCAATATTGGGGTCGAATCCCTTAATCATCAATACTCCACCAAATGCCATTAGAAAAAACAACCATTGTATTGGTTTAACACGTTCTCTAAGAAATATTACGGCTAAAATTGTAGCAAAAATTGGTGATATATATCGCAATGATACTGCAGAACCAATAGGTAAATAGTTTACTGACATAAAAAATAAGCCCATAGAGGTTACACCTGCTAATCCACGATAGATCAGTAGTTTTTTCTGATTACCAAGAATGGGGATTTTATGCCACATAAGGTAACTCATTGTAAAAAACAAAGAGCCAAATGCCCTGAAAAAAACTAATTGTCCGCTTCCAAAATGGGATAAATACTTTACTATTAAGTTCATTGCTGTAAAGGAAACAGCACTTAGAAGCATGAAGTATATCGCTTTTTTCATTTAATAATTGTTAAGAGCATAAATAATTAAAGATGAAGTCTAAATGCTTTTGCTAACTGATTGGCTTGTTTCTCAGGTATTCCCGCTTTACTTGCATAATCATTCCAGTTTGTAATAACATTGGTTACTTGTTGTATGGCTTCTTTATGGTTTTTATAACTTATCTTCTCTCCTACGGTTATAAGATCTAGCATAGTGAAATCATTTCTTTTACCATTTACAGACATTTGATGCATATTAGTCCAAATCCCAGTTGGATTATAGGAATAGGTCACATCGTAGGCTGGAGAAAGTTTCCAAACACCTTGCTTATTCATTAAAAACGAGATATTCTTGGTATGGTCATCCTGATTACGTGAAATAATATTAAACAGCATTCTTTTGTATAATTGTATAGCGTCAGTATGTGGTAATCTAAGCTGGCGCATTATTTTAAACGCATCTTCGTAGGAGTACGATCCAGGAGATTTATAATCAAAATGTGCAAGAGAACAGAGGGTTTGCATATGAATCTTTTCGTTATTCATCCCGCGATCAAATCGTTTAGTCATAAAATGTGCACGATCATGCTCTTCGAATAGCAGTGAATTTTCCATGTCTATTCCACAATCTATCGCCATTAGATAATATGCGTATTCAATTCTACCATATCCCCTGGGATCGCCAAGAGAAGTATCATTTACACCATCAAACTTAAAAATGTAATGTTCAAACCCCTCAGGAGCTTTAGATTGCCCTGATCTTATCTCATTAGTTATGGGATTATATGCTATTATTGCTTTGGCTCGCTGCCCACCTGCTGAAGTACCTACCTTGATCAATTCATTAAGGTGCTCTGTATCTGTAAGATTAAGTTGTAGCTTATCTCGTGTATTAAGGATTTTTTCTGCCAATTGTGCAAGTTTATCCACCTCAAGACTTGTGGTTTGCGCCTTTCCGATATTTTTTGCTGGTTGAAACTCTAATGCCCCCATCCCTCTAACACCTATATAACATAAACGATCTAAGGGAGTAAATTGAGATTTAGGGATATTGTTAAGTACTAACCATTGATCGATAAGGCGATTACCAAAATCATCTGGTAATACATCAGATAGCATTCCTGGTAGTCCTTTGTATGTATCTTCATTCAAATTTGGAAAACTATAAATTTTTCGTGATGATGAATGTATTGGCATATGTATTGGAGAAACATCCAGGTTTTTGCTTAAAAACGATGGAAAAAATTCAAAAGACGCAAAGTTCTTCTGATTATCCCAACTTAATGCTCCTAATTCTTCACCCCAAAGTGTAATCTTAATTACATCTACCATAATGGCTCTTTGTTTTGATTTTTTGAAGAACTTCTTGAAGCTCTCTCCCGTTCTTTTCCCTTTAATTTAAGAAGTTCTATTGGACTAACACCTGGATCAGGCAGTAGTGCACTTAAAACATTTAAATCTCCAAACGCCCTTAGTATTTGAATGAATGTCATTAATGTACTTGGTTTTCCGGATTCAAAATTCTTAATTGTTTGCACATGAACTCCTGCCCGTTTCGAGAGCTCTTCTTGTGTAATGTTAAGATTAAGGCGTTGTTGCTTTACTCTTTGAGTAATCTCCAAAAGGACTTGATCGTCTGAAAAGCTATTTAAATCCATAATAATTAATATTTATGTATATAAAAATGTACTTTATTAAACTTAAATAAATTTTACATATACTAAAGTATACATTAAATTATTAAAATGAAATTAGATACAAAGCTAACAAAGTATACGTAAATATACTTAATATAAAGATAATTATTTTAATATATATATAAATATACTTTATATAATTTACTAATCATTTTTGATTCATATTAAAAATGAATACTAAGCCTACAGCAGTCTATACCTATAGTCTAAGCAAAATTAATATGAAGTTATACTTTATATAAATAATTTCAAATAACTATTTATCAATTATTTATAAATAAAATTTAAATAAAAAAATACAATTTTAAACTTTCGACCCTCATATATTTCACTCAAGCTCACTTGAGTTCTTTGGCATGATAATAGCATCATTATAAATTTATTTATTACTTTAGTTTTTTTAACCCCCAACTCAACTTATGAAAAAGCCGGTTTTCCTACTACTGCTTTTTTTAGTACAAATGGTCTGTTCTCAGACATATACTGTGCTGGACTCTGTTCAAAATGAACCTATATCTTATGCTACGATTTCATTTGGGAATGGAAACGGTACATTTGCCGATGCTGATGGTAATTTTAGGTTCTCTAAAAAATGGTACCCAGATATTGATTCTCTATATGTTTCTGCTTTGGGCCATAAAGAATTGGCACTATCTACTCAATCTTTACCTGATAAAATACTACTTATTGAAGACGTCTCTGAGCTTGTAGAAGTATACATTACAGCAGAAAAAAAGAAAAAGTATAAAACTAGACGAATTACTCCCGAAATTCATAATGATTATTTCAGGTGTTGGCTTCCCACAGTAGAATCAGAAATAGCTGTTTTTTTTCCTAAGAACCCTGAAAAGCCTACAAAAATAGCTGCTGTTTATTTGCCGGTCAAAGTAGAATCTTCAAATAGGAATTCTTCAAGAGGACAATCATTCTCTACATTGTTTAAAATGCAGTTTTATGGTAATGATAGAGGTTTCCCGGGAAAAAGATTACCTTATGAGGACATCATTTTTACGGTAAACAATACGGATAAATCTAATTTTGAACTGGATATTTCTGAGCATAGGGTTTACATCCCTAAAGAGGGTGTTTTTGTTTCTATTCAAGTGTTGGGATATGCAGATAAAGAAGGGAAATTGCAGCAAGCCAAAAAATACCATGAAGTAGAAACCCGAAAAGGTATCGTAAAAGTTTCTACTACTTTCAGACCATTACTCCCATTTACTAATAAGATAAACGGTTACAAAACATTTACTAGAAGAGTTTTCTTTAAGAATCGTACCTGGCAACGTTTTGATAGAGAATACAGTGAAAACAATAACCTGATCAAAAATAATGATACAAATTATGGTATGGGCCTAAAACTTCATTTATACGAAGAAGAATAGTTCTAAAAATAAAAATATATTAATCCAGAAAGGATCTTCTATCCTTATTAAATTGTACTGCGGCCTCGTGAATACTTTTACGCTCTATTTTGTTTTCTGCGTAATCAACGGCATCAGATATTGTTAAATAATAGTGATCTACACCCAGAGTATCTGTAAAACCTGATCGTTTTAGAAAATCTCTTACTGGACCGATCGTTCCAACCATTAGCAACTGAATCCTTAAATCTTCAAGGTATTCATGAATATCTTCTAACACATGTAATCCGGTACTATCAATATCATGCACATTTGTATTATCCAAAATTAGAAATTTAGGTAAAGGCTCCCGATTAGAAACATACTCCTGAATTGTATCCTTAAAATAACTTGAATTTCCAAAGTATAATTGATTATCAAACCTAATAATCAAATACTCTGTTGATTGAGTTGCATCGGGAAATCTATTTATATTACGATAATACTTCGTTCCTGGTATGTTTACCAATTCTGCAATATGAGGGCGCGAACTATAGTACTGAAGAAATACAAATGAAAGTATAACCCCAATAAATATCCCATTTTCAACACCAAAAATCAGGGTTCCTAAAAAAGTAATTATCATTACAAGAAAATCTCGTCTTCTTAAACGAAATAGATACTTTGCTTCACTAAAATTAATTAATCCGAATACCGATACCAATATTATCGCCGCCAATACAGCTTTTGGGATATAATAAAAGAACGAAGTAAGAAAGAGCAATGAAAAGACCACCATTATTACGGTTATTAAAGATGATACTGTAGTCTTCCCTCCCGCTTCATCATTGATTGCAGTTCTACTATAACTTCCCGAGGAAGGCACAGCCTGGAAAAAAGTACCAATCAATTTGGCTATTCCTAAAGCAAATAACTCTTGATTTGGCTTTACAATATGATCTCTATTTTTCATTTCCAAGGACTTGGCAATCCCAATACTTCCAACATACCCAATAAACGTAACTGTTAAAACCGAAGGCACAAGAGTCAATACAGTTTCATAATCCATATCCGGAATTATAAATGATGGCAATCCTACAGGAACATCCTGTATTATAGACAACCCTTTAGAATGCAAGTTAAGCACATAAGTAAGCACGGTTGTAATTACGAGAACAAAAAGAGCCCCAGGAAATGCTTTTTTCCATTTTTTAAAAACAAGAATAGCAGCTATAGAGAACGAACAGGTTCCAAAAGTTATCCAATCAACATCTTTAAAGTGACTTATAGCGTGCCAAACGGTCTGATGAGCATATTTAAAATCAGGGATATTCATCCCAAATACCTCTTCTAGCTGAGAAACTATAATAATAATTGCCGCTGCAGATATAAAACCAGATATTACAGGCTGAGAGATAAGATTTACCAAAAACCCCATTTGCAGTATACTCATGGCAATTTGCAACAACCCTATCAAAAAGCTAGCTAACAAAACTAGTTCAATAAATTTTTCCGTAAAGGGATCAGCGAGCTGACTCACACCACTCATTACTAATATGGCAGTGACAGCTACGGGACCTATGCTTAATTGTTTTGATGTTCCAAAAAACGCATATAGTAACAAAGGTACCAAACATGCATATAACCCATAAATCGGAGGCACGCCCATAAGTAATGCATATGCAATGGCTTGTGGAATCAAGACCACGCCAACAGTAACACCCGCTATTACATCTGATTTAAAAACAGATGTATTATACTCTTTGTTTTTAAAGATCTGTAGAAACGGAACTATTTTATATATTGTTTTAACTTCTTTATTTTTTTTGGTTAACAACGTAAATCTACAACAGTTGACAAGTTATGCCAAAAGAATTTCTAATTCATAAATTCGTTTTCATCGTTTTGCCTATTTTTGAACATAATACAATCTCTATTTTTCTAACACTGTTTAATAGCTCAATGAACGAAACTTTACTTCTATTGCTTTTAGCTTTTGTTGGGTTTGTGGCTGGTGTTATCAATACAATGGCAGGTGGCGGTTCGTTGCTTACATTACCTATGCTCATTTTTTTGGGATTAGATCCAGCTGTGGCCAATGGTACCAATCGAATAGGAATTTTTATCCAGAGTATAACTTCAGTGGCAGGGTTTAAAAGCAAGGGAATTAAGCCTTCATCTTTTGGTGTTTACCTTGGTATTTCTGCATTATTAGGCTCATTAATTGGCGCACAGATTGCTGTTGATATTAAAGGAGATACGTTTAACAAGATTCTGGCTATTGTAATGGTTGTAGTGGTCTTTTTTATGGTATTCAAACCTAAAATTAAAACGGAAGATTTTTTAGAAAGAATACAAGGAAAGTATTTTTGGCTTGCAATACTTATTTTTTTCTTTATTGGTATCTACGGAGGCTTTATTCAGGCAGGAGTTGGTATATTTATTTTATTGGCACTAACCTCTATTAATTACATGGGACTCGTTAAATCAAATGCTGTCAAAGTGCTGGTTGTATTTGTCTATACCATAGGAGCCCTTGCAATTTTTGCTTATAACAAACAGATTGATTATTTGTATGGTGTTGTCCTTGCTATAGGAAATGCTTCAGGAGGATGGATAGCGAGCAGATGGGCGGTAAAAAAAGGTGACGGCCTTGTTAAGATATTTTTGATCATTATGGTAATAGCAATGGCAATAAAACTGTGGTTAGATAGTTAATTAATCTTCTAATATCACCGCATTTAGCACTATAGCTCTTTGAATTTAATTTCTCGCATTACTAAGTATTATATAAATATAATTTAGACAGATTATCCTTATCTTATACCAATCTAACAAACACAAAATCGTCTAAAATGAAACCTAAAGTTCTGTATATCTTGATAATCCCCATTTTTCTATGGAATTGTAAGTCACAAAAAAATGAGGATACCGAAGTTGTTAATGATCCGGTTACTGAAACACCTCAAGAAGTAATCAAGAAGAAAGAGAGTGATATTAATATTGATCCAATAGGTCATGCTACCGCCATTATTGAATGGAAAGGAAAAACAATTTATATTGACCCAGCCGGTGGCCCAAAGGCTTTTCATGATAAAAGCCTGCCCAACTTAGTACTTATTACAGATATTCATGGAGATCATATGAATATAGATACTCTGGATAGTTTAAACCTTTCAAAAGCTGAGCTTATAGTGCCACAAGCAGTAGCCGAAAAACTTCCTGCAAAGTACACAGAACAACTTGTGATTATTAATAACGGAGAAACAAAAGAAGTTCAAGGAATATCAATTGAAGCTATCCCTATGTATAATTTACGCGAAGAAGCTTTAAAATTTCATAAAAAAGGAAGAGGAAATGGATATGTTATTACCCTAGGGAAAGAACGAATCTATTTCTCTGGCGATACAGAAGATATTCCTGAAATGAGAAATTTAAAATACATAGATAAAGCTTTTGTATGCATGAACCTTCCTTATACCATGACTGTAGAAAATGCGGCTAATGCCGTTTTAGAATTTAAACCCAAAGAAGTTTATCCTTACCATTATCGTGGGACAAATGGCTTGAGCGATGTGAATAAATTCAAAGAAATTGTCTCACAAGATTCTAATATTGAAGTAGTGCAATTGGATTGGTATCCACAAAAAACTAAATAGACTTATTAGAAAAAGGACAAAGCCTAGAATGTTTATTCCAGGCTTTGTCACTTTCGATTATATACTTCTTTATATATTAAATCTTCTTTACACGTACAGCATTCATACCTTTTTGACCTTTTTCAAGCTCAAAACTAACCTTGTCATTTTCTTTTACGTCATCAACGAGTCCATTAACATGTACAAAGTAGCGTTCTCCATCCTCATCATCATTAATAAATCCATATCCTTTTGAATCATTGAAAAAAGCAACTTTACCCTTTCTTACAGGATCAAATTCTATTTTCTCTCTTTTAGGAACACCTATCTCAATATTTTCTACTTTCACCTTCTTTCTTGGATCGGGTGGAGTGTCAGTAGTGTACCCATTTTCATCAACATAAGCAATCATACTATCTAACCCGTTTCCTTTGTTTGAATTAGCAAGACGTTCTGCTTTCTTTTTTTGCTTTTCTTCGCGCTTTTTTAACTTCTTTTTTTCTTTTTCAATCTTACTAAATGTTTGTTGCGATTTTGCCATTCGTTTTAATGCATTTTTTATTAAACCTAATTTAACCTGTAGATAAAGGCTGTCATTGAAATACTAAACGAACAATTGGAAAATAACAATTTATAAGATTGATTTACCGAATAATTTACCCAGTCGTTGCAATAACTAGTGACAGCAAACCTTTTAAATTATACTTTTAAAACAATACTGAAACTTGTGCAAAGGTAAGTGTTACTTTTCAATTTAAAAAAATCTCTTACGTTAATTATCATTCTATACTTAATCTTATATCAAACAAACTAAATTCGTAATTTCGCCAACACAAATTTCTGAATGAGTATTAATACCAAAAATAATAGGCATAACCATTTTATGATGTACAAACCGTATGGCTATTTGAGCCAGTTTGTAAACAATGGTCAAAAACGGAATTCAAAAAAATTGCTAGGTGAATTGTATGATTTCCCTGAAGGAACAATGGCCATAGGAAGATTGGATGAAAAATCTGAAGGCCTATTATTACTTACAACAGACGGAAAAGTTAGTAATCATATTTGTAGCGGCAAAATAGAAAAAGAGTATTACGCCCAATTAGACGGAGACATCTCTGAAGAAGAAATTACCACCTTAACAAATGGTGTAGAAATTGGTTTTGACGGAAAAAAATATATGACGGCGTCTTGCAAAGTTTTTAAACTAGATCGTTCTCCTGATTTTCCAACAAGATCAAAGAAAATAAGGGATGACAGGCACGGTCCAACTAGCTGGGTGTCTATTACATTAAAGGAAGGTAAATTTCGTCAGGTTCGAAAAATGACTTCTGCCGTTGGTTTTCCTACTCTGCGACTAGTAAGGGTGCGTGTTGGGGAGATTTACCTTAACAACATGCAAGTAGGAGAAGTAAAAAAATTTGAAGTTATTTAATTACTGATTAGCTTGAGGCAATCATGGGTTTTCTGTAAAAAAGTTCTAAAAGATAAAACCTTCAGAACTTTTTTATGATTATTAATTATGTTTTAGGACTTTTTCTTTTTTAGCCTTTGCTTGTTTTTAGAAACTTTCTTACCCGCTTCTCCACTCATGATCAACTTATTCATTTAGTAAACGTTGAAATTCTTCCAGGTATAAACCTACATGATATCCATCAACCAATCCATGATGTACATTTATTGCAATTGGTAAATTTAATTTCCCATTCTCTTTGTTATATTTTCCAAATGAAATTTTTGGAACACTATCTTTAAACTGAAAATGTCGAGCATGAGTAAGTCCAGTGAAATTATACCAAGGAATTGATGAATAATGAATGGTGTCTATTCGTTTTGCATTAGCAGTATGTCGCAATCCAGATGTGTTTTTTACCTCCTTTATCTCTTTTTCGGCTTCTGTTTTAAAAACTTCAAAGTCTGCATTAAATTCCATAAAAGAAAAACCAAATGTATGATCTTCTCTACCGATTGTTGGCGATGCATGGATTTTATCGTATAAGAAAACTTCTTTGCCTTCTATACGATATTTAAAAGCCTCAATAGCATTGGCTGCTTGTAAGGATTTATGTAGGTAATACAAGAAATAAGGATATCCAAAGTCTTTTATCTTTTGATATCCAATAGTAAAGTCAACAGTAGTCGTAATCCCAAAAAATGGTTCATCAAAACCGCCAAAGAACTCAAAATGTTCTTTTCTGTTCCAATTGGTAAGATCTATAAGCGTTCTCATTGTTATAGGACTTCAAGTAGTTCGCTTGCTTTTGTAAAACTTCTAAAATTTGGATGATCAATGTCTTCATGTACCATTTCATGTACCCATGTCGTATGAAACGGAATATGAAACGCATGAGCATTTATATTCAAAACAGGAATAACATCGGATTTTAGAGAGTTCCCGACCATTAGAAACTCATTTACAGAAACGTCAAGGTGTTTTACCAATTTACTATATTGTTTTTCTGTTTTATCCGATACGATCTCGAT
Source organism: uncultured Aquimarina sp. (assembly GCA_947496355.1). Classification (GTDB taxonomy): domain Bacteria; phylum Bacteroidota; class Bacteroidia; order Flavobacteriales; family Flavobacteriaceae; genus Aquimarina. The sequence goes on along the minus strand of CANMCO010000009.1, from coordinate 215,199 downwards.
ATGATGAAAATATTTTTCTAAGCCAGACTTAATCAACTTGCGCTCTTGATCTAATAAATCTCCTTTGGTTGCCATTACCAAGCGATATCGCTTAGATAATTCATTCAATGTTTCATCTATGCCTTCAAGTAACTCTATAGGTTCCTGAAGCATTTGTTTTCCTTTATCGATAAGCTTTTGAACCAGTTCAATGGTCATACTGCCATTAGATACTTTGATTGCTGCTTCTATTAATGATAATGTAAAAGGTTTAATCCCGTAGCCGTATATAGGTAAGTTTTGCATTTCTACATCAAAAAGGAGTTTGTTTGCTTCCTCTTTTGCCATATAATCCTTTAAAAGATCGCAAAACTCTTCTTCTGCTTTTCTGAAAAAAGTTTCATTGACCCATAGCGTATCGTCTGCATCAAATGCAATTACTTTAATATCGCTTAGTGACATTTATCGTACTAATTTTTTATACTTGATACGTTTTGGCATTAGATCACCACCAAGGCGTTTCTTTTTATTCTCTTCATAATCTGAAAAACTACCCTCAAAGAAATACACTTGAGAATCTCCTTCAAATGCTAAAATATGTGTACAGATACGATCAAGGAACCAACGGTCGTGAGAGATAACAACAGCACATCCCGCAAAGTTCTCTAGCCCCTCTTCTAGCGCTCTTAATGTATTGACATCAAGATCATTAGTAGGTTCATCTAAAAGTAATACATTACCTTCTTCTTTTAAGGTCATAGCAAGATGTAGACGGTTTCGTTCTCCACCAGAAAGTGTAGAAACTTTTTTATTTTGTTCGCTTCCTCCAAAATTAAAACGACTTAAATATGCTCTAGAATTAACTTCTTTACCTCCCATCATCACCAAATCTTGTTCATCACTAAAGTTTTGCCAAATAGATTTATCTGGGTCAATATTAGAGTGCGCTTGGTCTACATAAGCTATTTTGGCTGTTTCTCCAACAGAAAAACTTCCCTTATCCGGTGTTTCCTCTCCCATAATCATTTTAAAGATTGTAGTTTTACCGGCTCCATTGGGACCAATAATACCCACAATTCCAGCTTGGGGAAGTTTAAAGTTAAGATCTTCATACAGAAGTTTATCTCCATAGGCTTTACTAATTCCCGATGCTTCTAGTACATTAGTACCGAGACGGGGGCCGTTAGGGATGTAAATTTCGAGTTTTTCATCAAGTTGTTTTTGATCCTGACTCATCAATTTATCATAATTCTTTAAACGTGCTTTTTGTTTGGTCTGTCTTCCTTTGGCGCCTTGGCGAACCCATTCTAACTCTCGTTCTAAAGTTTTCTGACGTTTTGAAGCTGACTTGCTCTCTTGCGCTAATCGTTTAGATTTTTGGTCTAGCCAAGAAGAATAATTTCCTTTCCATGGTATTCCCTCTCCTCTATCCAATTCTAATATCCAACCCGCAACATTATCTAAGAAATATCTATCGTGTGTTACGGCAATAACGGTTCCTTTGTATTGTGCCAAATGATGCTCTAACCAGTGTACAGATTCTGCATCAAGGTGGTTAGTTGGTTCATCCAACAATAACACATCAGGTTCTTGCAATAATAAACGACAAAGGGCTACTCTTCTTTTCTCTCCACCAGATAATACTCCGATTTTTTTGTCTGAATCTGGTGTTCTAAGCGCATCCATTGCTATTTCTAGTTTGGTATCCAATTCCCATGCATTACTTGCATCTATCTGATCCTGTAAGGTTGCCTGCTTATCCATAAGCTTCTGCATTTTTTCAGGGTTTTCATATATCTCTGGCAAACCAAACATATCATTGATCTTGTTATACTCATCCAAAACGGCAACAGTCTCTGCCACCCCTTCTTTAACCACTTCAAGAACCGTTTTTTCAGGATCTAATTGTGGTTCCTGTTCTAACATGCCTACTGAATAACCAGGAGCAAATACAACATCTCCCTGATAGTTTTTATCTATTCCAGCAATAATCTTTAGCAAAGTAGATTTTCCCGAACCATTAAGACCAAGGATTCCTATTTTAGCTCCATAAAAGAAACTTAAATATATATTTTTTAATACAGGAGTATTAGCACTTTTAAACGTTTTACTAACTCCAGACATTGAGAAGATAACTTTTTTATCGTCTGACATAAGCCCTTAAATTATTATTATTTAAAATATTTTTTTGTTTGTATAAAATTTACACTCTTCCTTTTAAAGCATTAAATACCCAAGCATTTGCTAAAAACCCTAGTCCAACAGCCGCAAACCCCCAACCTGAGACATCTCTATATCTAAAAGCTCCTAAAGCAATAAGCCCTAAACCTGCAAGAATCATTATAAAAGTGGCCCAAGCCAATACTGTGTTTTTATTCATTCCCATAAGTCGTTATTTAGTACGGTTAGTTATGCTTTATGCATAAATGAAATGCAAATATCGGTATTTTATCGTCAAAAAAATGGATTTTATGGGGTTGTTAAGATTTAACAATAGCTTATTGATTGTTTTACAGTGAATTAAAAATTGAGTTTTTATAAAAAAACAGATACCCGAACTCGAGTATCTGCTCAAAAATTAAAATCATAGGATATTTAGTTAAAAGGACCATTATCTAATCTCGACTCTATTATAGACTCAATAGAGTTAGGTAAATTCTCCAGAAGGTCATACCCTGTTAAGTTTTCAACGCTATTAACGGTCGTAATAAATTGCGTCCAATTAGTACTTATTCCCTGATCATTGGGGACATTAATAGCGATTACTCTTGTTGACGTAGTTACTCTCGCAATATCATTCGTTCCGTTTGGTAATATTAGAGCAACTTTCCAAAAAGAATCGGGGACAGTAATATTTCCATTATCTATTGTAGATGCAAAACCATTCCTTCCTGTACCTCCGGCACCAACAACTCCAGAAACAATATGAATTTCATTACCTTCTAATGTTAATGATCTAAGGTAATTTTCAAAATTAGCCCAACTTCTTTGATTATTATCGGGTGCTTGAGGTGCTATATTAGTCATATAAAAGGTATTTTCATTAGAAGTGGCGCTTCCATTTCTATCTGCCGATGGGCATAAATGTCCGCGATCAAAACCAGATCCTCTATAATCGCTAGTTGTTGCTCTAAAAAAGTTACTTGGTAAAGATCTGTCCTGCTTAAAACAGTTACATCGTGGTGTACTACCAGTCCAAGCACTACTAAGGTGCCAGCTTACCCAATTTGATGTCCCTTTACTATTGTTATATGATAGCGTAAAATCAGGTTTTGATAAAAAATAATTATTCGAAGATGAATCTGCGTTTGAAGGATTTCCGAATGTTAAATTGCTATCTCTGGATGCTACACCTCCACCTCCTGTAGATTCTGTTACTATTTCAAAATTATCTATATTAATTCTGTTAGATCCTCCAGAAGTTTTATAAATACCGTAACGTGCACTGCTATTTTCATTTACGTTAAATGTAACTGTATTTAAAGAAGTAGAACTAGTAGTGACAGTTGATCCCACATAATACCAAGAAGAACCATTATTATAAGATACAATAAGTCTCCATGTAGAATTGCCATCATTTCCGTATTTAGCATGACGAACCCTAACTGTTTTTGCACCATTGACCATATTAAATGACATTGTTATATACCCAGTATTTCTGATACGTGCAGATTTAGAACCAAATTTTCTGTCGTTAGACAATGTACCAATTAATGCATCATTAAAATACCAACTACCAGAAGGAGATAAATCAACACTTCCTCCGGCATAGCTTCCTTTGGAGCCCGATTCATATGTTTCGGTGAAGCCCGAAGAACGTTTTTCTGAAAAATTGTGATCATGTGGTCCTTGATTATCATAAAAGTTTGTCTGTACCTTTTGCTCTCCTTCAATTACTAATGAAATAGATTCAATTGGTTCATAAACAGATTGATCATCGGTTGTACAACTTATAAAAGTGGAAAAAAACACTAAAAATGAAATAATAGAGCTAAAATTTAAAAGTCTCATAGTTGAATTGTTTGATTATTATGTGTTTAATTTTACCTTAAAATAATCTTAAAAACATTATGAGAGTGTTAATTAGTTACCAAAAAACATTATTAATTAGTTAATAATCAAACACTTAAATTGTAAAACTTAATAGTTTTGAAACATTGAATCCATATACTTAAAATAACGACCGACTCTTTATAAACTAAGTGTTTTTTGTATTTTCGTGCAAACAATACACACAAATGGATATAAACTTCAACAAGAACGAAGATCATAATAAACTTTTAGTATCAGAACTAAAGCAAAGGTTGGCTAAGGTTAAACTTGGCGGGGGTGAAAAACGAATTGAAAAGCTTCATGCAAAGGGAAAAATGACAGCACGAGAAAGAATCAATTACTTATTAGACAATGACTCTAAAAGTATCGAAATTGGTGCTTTTGCAGGTGAAGATATGTATGAAGAACACGGAGGCTGTCCTAGCGGTGGTGTGGTTGTAAAAATTGGGTATGTAAGTGGTAAACAATGTATCGTTGTTGCAAATGATGCTACGGTAAAAGCAGGAGCTTGGTTCCCAATCACTGGAAAGAAAAACCTAAGAGCCCAAGAGTTATCTATTGAAAATAAACTACCAATCATTTATCTTGTGGATAGCGCCGGAGTCTATCTTCCTATGCAGGATGAAATATTTCCCGACAAAGAACATTTTGGAAGAATCTTTCGAAATAATGCGGTTATGAGTAGTATGGGTATTACACAAATATCTGCGGTTATGGGAAGTTGTGTTGCCGGAGGAGCCTATTTACCTATTATGAGTGATGAAGCATTGATCGTTGATAAAACCGGAAGCATATTCCTTGCGGGTAGTTATCTTGTAAAAGCTGCTATTGGAGAGACTATTGACAATGAAACTTTAGGTGGTGCAACTACGCATTGTGAAATATCTGGAGTAACTGATTATAAAGCTAAAGATGATAAAGATGCTCTGGAAACTATCAAAAACATAATGTCTAAAATCGGTGATTTTGACAAAGCAGGGTTTAACCGTATCAAACCTTCTAAACCAAAGGAAGATCCTTCAGAAATATATGGTATTCTACCAAAAGCAAGAAATGAACAATACGATATGATGGAGATTATTAATCGTTTGGTAGATGCTTCTGATTTTGAAGAATACAAAGCGGGGTATGGTCAAAGTATTATTACTGGATATGCACGAGTTGATGGTTGGGCGGTTGGAATTGTTGCTAATCAACGAAAAATTGTGAAAACCAAAAAAGGAGAAATGCAATTTGGTGGTGTGATTTACTCTGATTCTGCAGACAAAGCTACTCGATTCATAGCGAATTGTAATCAAAAGAAAATACCATTAATATTTTTACAAGACGTAACTGGATTTATGGTCGGTAGTAAAAGTGAGCATGGTGGTATAATTAAAGATGGTGCCAAAATGGTAAATGCTGTAAGTAATAGTGTTGTTCCCAAGTTCACCATTGTAATTGGTAATTCTTACGGTGCAGGAAATTATGCAATGTGTGGTAAGGCATATGACCCAAGGCTTATTTATGCGTGGCCAAGTGCAGAATTAGCTGTTATGGGCGGTGCACAAGCAGCAAAAGTATTGCTACAGATAGAAACTGCTTCATTAAAGAAAAAAGGAGAAACCATTTCTGAAGAAGATGAAAAAGCACTCTATGACAAAATCAAAGCTAGATATGATAGGCAGATTTCACCCTATTATGCCGCTGCACGAATATGGACAGACGGAATTATAGATCCCTTAGATACCAGAAAAGTTATTTCTATGGGCATTGAAGCAGCAAACCATGCTCCAATTGAGAAGAAATTTAATTTAGGGGTTATCCAGGCATAATTAGTTATTAGATGAAGATATTTTATAGAATTCTTATTAGTGTATTTGTTATAAATTCTTTAAATCTAAATGCTCAATCTGATACAGATAACTCATTAGAGATAGAAAAAAGTTTATCACTTTCAAAAACGTATTTGCACAAAAATATAGACAGTTCTTTGTATTATTGTGATAAAGCTTTGAAGTTATCCAAATCAATTAATAATGATTCACTTCTTGCAAAATCACACTTACAAAAAAGTAGTATTCTTATTTTCAAGAAAGGATTTTCAGAAGCCGATTCTCTTCTTCAAAATAACTTAACCAAGGTGCTCCCTAATCATATTAAGGGACAAACTTGGCATAATTTGGGAACCATACAATACTATAAACAAGATTTTGAAAAGGCGCTAAACCTATACCTTAAAGCTGCAAAAATTCTTGAGAATTCTAATAACTCTAAATTATTAGTCAATACATATGCAAACATTGGATCGATTAACGCAAGTTTAAAACATTTTGAAAAGGCATTATCATATTTTGAAAAAGCTTTGCCACTAAGTGATTTTAATGAGTCAATACGTTTACAAATTCTAGTAAATCTAAGTACTATTTATTACGATCAAAAGCTATTCAAAAAGTACTTAACAAGTGCTACTGAGGCTGAAAAACTGGCAAAAAAAGTTAATTCTAAACGTGTACTTTCTGTAATTTACAGTAACCTATCTAACTACTATGCAGAGGAAGGAGCAGAATATGATAAGGCAATTTCATATGGTAAAAAGGGAATAGAACTCAAAAAAGAACTTAATAACCTGCATACTCTTGGATATACCTATAATAACTTAGGGTATTCCTATCTCAAGAAAAAAGAACATCGCAAAGCAATCACTTATCTTGATAGTGCTATGCTAGGAGCACAAGGGGTACTAAAATCTTATATTTTCAATAATCTTAAGGAGTCCTATATTGGTTTAAAGGATTATAAAAAAGCCATTTATTATGCAGATCTTAAAGACGGACTTAAGGACTCAATTACCAACGCGCAGCAAAAGGAAAAAGTTGCCAAATTAACAGAGCAGTTTGAATCTGAAAAAAAACAACAACAAATTGATATTTTAGATACTAAAAATGAATTGCAGGCATTAACTATTTCTCAGCAAAAATATCTATTGATGGTGCTACTAGCCTTTGGATTGTTTTTTCTGGTTTTGGGATATTTTGGATTCAAAAATTACAAGACAAAACAACAATTAGATACAGTATTACTGCGACAAAAATTAAGAAAAACCCAGCTGAATCCTCATTTTTTATTTAACGCTTTACAAAGTATCCAAAATTTTATCCATAAAAATGATAAAGAAAAGTCAGGTTCATATTTGGCCAGTTACTCTAAGTTGATTAGACTAGTCTTGGAAAAATCAGATGAAAACTTTATTACGGTTGAAGATGATAAACTGGCATTAGAGTCATATCTAAATCTACAAGAACTTAATCACAATAGTTCCTTTGTATATACTATAAATATTGAAGATTCAGTAGACGAGGATTTTGACAGGCTACCTACACTAATTACCCAACCATTTGTAGAAAATGCGGTACTTCATGGATTGAAAAACATTGCAGATGGAAGTATAAATGTAAGATATTATAAGAAGAATGGTTTTTTATATGTTTCGATAACCGATAATGGAAATGGGTTTGAGACGAGCAAAGAAGACTCAAAAACATTGCATAAATCAATGAGTATGGGTATCATAAAGGAGCAATTAAAAAATTTAAACAGGACATCAAAAAGTTTTAATGGGGATATACATATCGAATCTTCCTCTACAGGAACACAGGTAACACTAAGTTTTACTGCTGCCTAAAAAAAGTATAATATCTTTGATTTATGAGTAACGTATCTTGTTTTATTGTTGAAGATGACCCCCAAGCATACGAATATGCATATTCTATTATAAAACAATATGGTGGCATTGATATTATTGGCAATGCAGATACTATTGTAGGGGCCGCCAATACTATAAAAGAACTTCAACCTGATTTTATTGTTCTTGATGTATTTCTTACCGATGGAAATGCTTTTGAATTTCTTAAACTATTTGAAAATGTTGATTTCAAAATTATATTTACTACCTCTTTTGCCAAATTCGCTATAGATGCTTTTAAATTTAGTGCGTTAGACTACTTACTTAAACCTTATGCCGAAAAAGAAATGATTATAGCCCTTGATAAGGTGATTAAAGATATTCATAAAGAAAACTATCAACTTCAGTTAAATACATTATTACAAAACCTTTCTGATAATGAAGAATCAAAAAAGATAGTACTCAAGAATGCAGAAGCTATGCATATTGTAAAGCTTAAGGATATTCTTTATGCCAAATCTGATAGCAACTATACCACCTTTCTTCTTATAAATGGTAAAGAAATATTGGTATCTAAGCCACTAAAATCATTTGATAAAAAACTCACTTTTCAAAATTTCTTTAGAGCTCACCAAAGTTATTTAATTAACCTTATGCACGTTACGTCATTCAATAAGAGAAATGAAGAAGTGATCCTAAAAGAGATCCATACCATTCCGGTAGCACAGAGCAGAAAGAAAAATTTAATTGATTTTATAGAAAAGCATCTTTAAATTCTCTAATATACCCTAGGGATTCTAAAAACCTCCTTTCAAATTCTAATTTGGTAAAAATCTTATCATTAATAGATTTAACTTAGTTCATAGAACTAATTTTTACACAAATCAAAACAATTAGAATAATGAAAAAAACAATCTTGACATTGTTAGTTATATGTATATCAGCTTCCTGCGGAAAAGACAAAAAAGAAGATAAGGAACCTGGATTATTTGAAATGATAGAAGGTGTTTCGGATCTGAATAAAATTGCTAAAGAAGCCGAAAAAATAGAAGAAGAAAACGATAAGCTTGTAAAAGCAACTCCTATAACAAATGATGAACTTAAAGAATTACTTCCTCAAAGTTTAATAGGATATCCAAGAAAAAAGTTCTCTGTTGGCAATCAGTTTATGACCGATGTATCCATGGCCGAAGCAGAATACGAAAATGAAAATGGGGATATAATTTCATTTTCAATTATTGATGGTGCAGGAGAAACGGGAAGTGCAATGATTACATTATCTCGTTTAGGTTTTGCAAGAGATTTTGAAGAAGAGAGTGATCGTGGATATAGAAAATCCTCTACAATTATTGGTTATAAAGCAATTGAAGAAGTAGAAAAAGATGATTATGAGGATAGTGTAAATTCTAAAATAGATCTTATGATTTCTAATAGGTTTATTGTTTCTTTGGAAGGTGATAGAGTTTCTATAGAGAAACTGAAAAAGGCAGCTGGGGAATTAGATCTTAAATCACTAGAACAAAAAGCAGAATAAGCACACAATTTATCTAAATCTTATACTAAAAATTTTAAAATGAAAAAAGTAATATCACTACTATCACTTTGTCTTGTATTTTCAACGTTTCAGTCTTGTTATGTAATGCAGAAATCTAATGAATTCTTTGGGATTGAAACATCAACTCGAAATACACTTTACCTAATAGACATTTCTGGTAGTATGGAAGGAATCGATGAAGGTTCGATAAAGGATCAGGTAATGCGTGAAGCCGGAAATAAGGCAGGTAGTGCTGTTAGCAATGCAATTGGGGGAAAGATAGGAAGTATTTTGGGTAAGCAAGTAACCAAGCAAGCCACCAAACTAGGTGCTGTAAAACGAAAACTAATTCCTGCAATAAAAGGATTACCTGATAGTAAAAAATTTGCTGTATTTGCTTATAATAATGATGTCACCAAGCAATCTGTAGAGTTGCGAATTGCCAGTAATATGTCTAGAACTTCTGCAAACATATTTGTAGAAAATCTTAAAGCTGGTGGTGGAACAAACACATCATTAGGCCTTGCAGAAGCACTATCATTACCAGGAGTGCAAGAAATTGTATTAATGAGCGATGGTTTACCAAACGGTGGTCCTGCTGCTGTTTTGGAAGAAATCCGACAAATAAACACAAATAATGTGATCATACACACTATTGCTTTTGGTGAAGATGCAGATCATAACTTTATGAGAACATTGGCTCAGGAACATAACGGTACGTTCATTACTTCCAAAATGTAATTACGATGAGAACAAAAATTGAAGTACTAATAATTACTGTTTTTACACTTATTAGTTTATTATTTACTAGTGTATCATATGCTCAGGAATGTAATGCTGTACCTTTTATGAAAAAAGGAGCAACATTAACTTATACACAGTATACAAAAAAAGGTAAAAAAGAAAGTACAACTACTCACGAAACAATGTCTGTTTCAGGGACTAGCAATAGTCTTTCTGCTATTATAAAAGCCACCGTAACTGACCAAAAAAACAAAGAGACCTTCAGTACAGAATACAAGGCTAATTGTCAAGAGGGTCTTTTTAGTATGGATATGCTTAGGTTTTTCAATTTTGATAAACTTTCAGAACATAATAAGAACAATCTTAGCTTAAAAATAGACGGAGATGTTTTAGAATTTCCCGTTGGTATGAAACCAGGAGACGAACTTAATGACGGAACAATATCTATCAAAGTAAGCAATCAGGACGATACCTTTACACTTGTTACTCTAACTTTTAATATCTTTAATCGTAAAATCGTAGGAGAAGAACAAATAACCACTCCTGCAGGAACATATATGTGTCAAAAAGTGACTTTTGATTTTAAATCTAAATTTGGGATTATTAATATAACAGGTACTGGTAAAGAATGGTATTATAACGACGTAATGGTTGTAAAGTCAGAATCATATAATAAAAAAGGTAAACTAATAGGGTATCACGAATTGACAGGAATACAGTAAAAAGTAGTATTAGTATCAAATATGCTACTAAAAATCATGTATTACAAAATGAGGATCGTCTTAATAAATATTAAGACGATTTTTTCATAAATACATTATTTACGTTTTGGTATTGTAATTAGCTCTGTTTGCCTTTCATTTACATATCTAAAACCTTCTTTTCCCCAAAACCCAGCCTCTTCAAGCATTATTCGAATATCTTTTTTCCATTCTGGTAGCGTAACTGTTGTATTTAGCTCTATAGCATAAACTGTGTTTTCATATAATGGATAATCCCCTGTTCCTACTACTCCTCCTTGAGAATCCCACATCCCAATAGTTGGGCCAGAAGAATGGCCATATAATCCCAATGGGTGTGTATAAATTGATGGTTTTAGACCTTCTGCCCTTCCTTGTTCTAGGGATTTTAATAAAATTTCATTTCCAGTCTTACCGGTTTCAAAATTTGAAGTAAAAATATCTTGAACACGATTACCATCACTAAAAGCTTTGGTCAAAAATTTGGGAGGAGCTGTCTCATCATTTCTAAGGATATATGCATGCTGCTGACAGTCAGTATTCAGTCTCAAATATGTAATTCCGAAATCGCAATGAATTAAATCTCCTGGTCTAATCACTTTATCCTTTGGTCTGTCTGAAAATGAAACTATATGGCTCTGTAACGCTTCTCCAGAACGTTGTATATCTACCGTGGGATGAAACCAAGTTTTTAAACCCATATCAGTGACTTTTTGTCTTAACCACCACACAACATCATCTGTTGTTGTAGTTCCCGGCTTTATAACTGAAGTACTAAAAGCTTCTGCAATAATATCATGAGTAATCTGAACTAATTCTTTATATATTTCCATTTCTTGCTCGGTACGCGTTTCTACCCAAGCAATTGATAATTTTTCTGCAGATGTTACTTTAGATTTGTATTCTTGCGGCAGTACGTCCATGAATTCATCATAATCCGTTTTAACGATTCCGTCTACGATTCCAAAATTTTTCGAAAAATTAATTCCTATAGTTGACGGATTTCTTTTTTCAATCAAATCCACCAATGCTTTCCATTGAAGCGGTTGCTTTTCTTTATCCCAAGCAGAATCAATATTTTTACCTACATTATATCTGGCAACGGCTAATTTTTCTATATTATTATTAGCTTTATCTCTATAAAAAACTAATATTGTTCTTCTTCTTGCATTAAGCCAAGTTGAAGGTAACATAGTTTTAAGTACAGGGTCTTCATTATACTCTCTAGAAATTACAATCCACATATCAAAACCTGTACGATCCATTAATTGCGGTAACAAATTATTAAAACGATCTTCTAAAACCATATCTATCACCGCAGATCTTTCTCTTTCGGGAAGTATTTGAGAATAGCTATTCACACAATAAATAGTTAGGATTACAAAAAGGAAATTTTTCATATATGATATGTTATTAAAGTCTAAAGGAAGTAAATATTCTATTTGTAGCTATTCTATCTAAATTTAATATATGTGTCTGTAATTTCTCTTCGGAAGTTCCAAAGTTAGTATACAATTTGATTTTTAAAAATTTAGGATCTTTTATATTGGGAGTATATTCGTTGGGGAGCTTAATATTTAAATACCATTCTCCTTTTTCTGTATTGGTTAGTATATATTCGTCTGATGTATATCTATTTGTAAGTTCATTATTTATAGTTTCCTCATCTTTTTCCATCGTATGGCTTAAAACAACATATTCTTTTTTTGGGTTGATATATTGCATTTCAAACTCTACAACAGGATGGGACCATTCTGTAACAACTCTCAAATCATATTTTGGAAGCGTAAAAAACATTTGATCAATATTTTTAACTTTCCATTTTTGATTACGCTTGGATAACAAATGTCTGAAATCATTATCAATTTGACTTCCCAACCCATTAAATGATTCAATTTCATTAACCTTGTTTTTAGTAATCATTTTAAACAAGTCAATAGATTTCTGATATTTTTTCCCTGTATAATAGCTATTGGCCAAATCCAAGTATACTTGAGACTGTGAAGGGGAAATGTCTATAATTCTTTGATATATTTTTTGCGCATGATCTACTAACTCTCTTTTTTCTAAATTGAAAATCAATACCTTTAAAATAGAAGTATTATTAGGAAATAATTCTACCAGATTTGAAAGAATCTGTATTCCCTTATCTTTCTGATCATTATCAAAAAAATAATCTGCACATTCAACAAAAAAGGTAACATTATCCTTATTAAATTCTCTCATATTAAGATATACCTTATACGCTTTATCATAATCGGGTTCTTTTTTGAATAACGTAACAAAATCAGATGCTGGAGTATCAGATACAACAAATGCTGATTTAAATGTTTTATAAGTAACCTTTTCGTCTTCCTGCTTTTTTTCCGGAATCTTACCAGGCAATGCCTTTCCACCTTTAGTAGTAATTAGTACTACTCCATTAACACCAATAGTACCATATAAATTGGTGGCAGCTAATCCTTTTAATACTTTAATGCTTTCAACATTATGCGATTCTAGAAAATCAAGATTACCTCCAGTAGGTACACCATCTATAATAACAGCAGGTTGACTTGACCCTAAGAATGAGGTACGTGTACGAATTAAAATATCATTAAGACTACTTTGACTACCAAGTTGTACTCCTGCAAACTTCCCGGCCACTGATTGCCCAAGATTAAATTGTTCATCTATCGCTGCAGTCTGAGTTGCATATCCTACAGAATTTTCATCAACTTTTCTTAGTCCAACATTAACCATTTTTCGTTCTTTTGGAACTTTAGATTTAATAATTGCAGCATCTAAACTGGTTATTTTATCGGTCATATTGATATCAATAAAATTATCTTCAGGATTTACCTTTGCTATAACTTTTTCTTTATTAGTACTACTAAATATCAAAACATCACCGGGTTCGACCGCAATCTTATAACTCCCATTTTGGTCAGTAATCGTACCTCTATTCTTCCCTTGTATCAAAATGTTAACATCTGGCAAAACATCTGTGTCATCCGTAACTACCCCTTCGATATATTTTCTCTCCGAGTTTGTATTTTTATCGGTAACAAACTCTAAACGCATCATTTTTGTATTTTCCTTAATGACCTTAACACCAGAATTAACATCTAACTCCTGAAGATTAATATGATATCCTAAGCTATAAAAGGAAGTTTCATAAAGAAATTTTTTATTAATTTTTGGAGTACTACTAATCGTAATTATTCTTGGACTATATAGGTTTTTTTTGAGTTTACCCAAGTGGCCATGTCCGTCTGTAAAAAATAACAAGATGTCTGCAGTAATCTTTGTATCTATCAAACTCAAGTCCAAAGTTCCATCATAATTTACATCACTAAGCTTTTGTTTTAATAAATTCCAATTTGAAGATTTTATGTCTACATATTCATCTGTTAACAATTTGGTGTTAGCTATGACAAGCTTTACCTTGGTATTGGGGTATTCCTTAAAAAAAGTATCTAAAAACTCAAATTCTTTAGTTACATCTTTACTCTTTTGTGAAAGAGATGCATCCCAATAGATTGTAACATTTTGAAACTCCTCGACAGATAGTTTTTTTGCGGTAAGATTAATACTAAATAAAAGTGCAGCTATAATAATATATTTTCCCATAACACTAAATGTACAAAAAAAGACACAATCATTATATAGATGTGTTTCTTGAACCACACTAAACAAATAGTGCGCATACTAAACTCGTTGATATTTAATAAGTTTTATTGATTACCAACTCTAAAGTTTTTCTTCTTTGCACTTTTCCATTATCAGTTTCGATAAATTGTGGTAGAAAATGAATTTCTTTTGGATTCTCGAATTTATTTAAGGTTTTAAGATTATTTAACCCTTCTTGCAATGTTAGATAGGCAATTTTGTCATAATCTCTTTCGATAATTAGGATAACCCTATCACCAAGTGTTTGGTCAGGGAGACTAGTTATAAAAAATCGATACTCAATAAGTAGTTGCAGTTTGGTTTCTATTTCTTCTGGGTATAATTTAACGCCTCCGCTGTTAATTACATTGTCAAAACGGCCTTTCCAAAGGAATTTTTTATAAGTTTTAAGCTCCACTACATCATTAGTGACTATAGTTTGATCGTTTAATTGCGGGGCCTTAATTACCAGACAATTTCTATTATCTACACTTAGAGTAATATTAGGTAAAGCTTTAAAGAAATGAGCATCTTTTTTGTCCTTTTTCTTTGGATTGACTCTTCTAGCCGCAATATGAGAAACAGTCTCTGTCATCCCATAGGTTTCAAATATCTTTGTTTTTACCCCCTGGATTAATTCTTTTAGATGCTCTGAAACAGGCCCTCCTCCCACTATCATTTTTTTTATCAAATGGAGCCGGTTAAGAGAATTATCCAATTGCAGCGGTACCATAGCGCAAAAATCGTACTGTTTATATACAGTATCCAAAGGGTTGGTTTTTGGAGGCACCAAGTCTATTTTCCAACCTAATACCATTGCTCTTATTAACATCATCTTACCAGCAATATAATTTGCGGGTAAACATAACAATGCAGTTGTATTTTCTTCAATTTTAAAAAATTTTCCAGTCGCTTTGGCACTATTAACCATATGTTGTTTATAAACTTTTATTTTTTTGGGTTTACCAGTAGATCCTGAAGTTTGTACAACAATATGATCTTTTTCATTCAACCAATCTAGAAGAAAACTCCCTACCTCTTGTTCATAAACCTCTCCGTCTTTAATAAAATTATGCGCGATACGTTGTAATCCTTTCTTATCTGGAGTATGTTTATTTATTGAAAACCCTTCATTTATTTCGGGAGTAGAAAATGTGCTACTTGTTTGCATGTTCAAATTTCAATTTTCTTAATAATCCAAAGGTTACCAATTCGTAAAGAGTACATTATCATTCTGTTACTTCTTCTAATTTAACTCGGAAACAGGTTTTACACTACCAAAAAGTTTAACTCTCCAATCTGTCCATTGATACTTTTTTGACATAATAAATAGAAAAATAGGAAAGATTATAAATACCGGAATTAATATATTATAGCCAATATTACCAACCTCAGAAATATCAATGAATATAGAATCAGTTTGTAATGCAGTCCAATCTGAAGTTACCAAAAGTACTGTCACCAAATTATTTGCTGCATGAAACCCTAACGCTAGTTCTAAACCTTCATCCATTAACGTAATAATACCCAAAAACAAACCCGTTCCGATGTAATAGATCATAATAATGGGCCCCAAAGTTTCGACTTCTGGGTTGGCTATATGCATAGCACCAAAAGTCACAGAGGTAAGAATCAACGGAATCCATTTGTTTTTTGTTGCTAAGCCAAGTCCTTGCATTAAGTAACCTCTAAATAAATACTCCTCAAAACTAGTTTGTATTGGAATTAATAAAATAGCAATAATGGCTAGAATCAAAAAAGGTATAGGTTCAAAATTTATCTTATAGTCCTCTGGGTAAATAAAATAAATGATTAAAGTTGAGATGATAATGAATGATGCCATTAAACCGAAAGTAAAAAAAACTCTCCCCCAATCCACTTTTTTTCTAAAAGTCGTAAGAGATAAAATACTCTGTTGATGTACGTATCTCACCCAAAAAAACAATCCACCTAAAAAGAAAACAAATGGAATCAAAAGTGAAATAAAAAATATATTTTTTCCCAGAAGCTCAATCTGTTGTTCCATTAATTCAGCCGTATTAATGTTTTGCATTTTTGTTGCTAAATAATTCAAAACCATTAATGCGAAAAACCCTAATGGAATGGGTATATATTTCCACATACCTAATTTCCCTTGTCTTCCTTGCGTTATATACATGTATTTATCAATTTTTTTAATGTAAATATTCTACTAACCATTCTGTATTTTGATTATACATCAGGGTCCCCTTATTAACCTCTAATGGTGATTGAAAATTATTGGTATACAGATTTCCAGTTCCCAACCCCTGTGGCATTTTAGTCTTTAAACTATATGTATACTGAGCTATTGCATTAAGACCAATATTACTTTCTAGAGCACTGGTAATCCACCATTCAATATTCAAATCTTCTGCCAATGTAATCCATTCTTTTGTTCCTTTAAAACCACCTATTAAACTAGGTTTTAGAATTATATATTGTGGGTTTATTGTTTGTAACAACTTCTTCTTTTCTGTTACATCAAAAACTCCAATTAATTCTTCATCCAGGGCAATTGGCAAGGGTGTTTCTTTACATAAAGCTGTCATATCCTCTGGTTGCCCCTGCTTAATTGGTTGTTCTATGCTATGCAAATCATATCTAGACAATGATTTTAATCTTGATAATGCTTCACTAGGTAAAAAGGCTCCATTAGCGTCTACTCTTAATTCAATAATGCTTGAAGAAAATTGCGATCTAATATATGATAACAAATCAAGCTCTGTTTTAAAGTCAATTGCCCCTATTTTCATCTTTATACAATCAAACCCTTCTTCTAGTTTGATTTGTATTTGTTCTTTCATATACTCTTTATCGCCCATCCAGATAAGTCCGTTGATAGGGATATTTTCTTGACCTTGGGTAAATAAGGAAGGAAACAATAAAAATGGAGAAGTACTACTTTGAAGCGATTTATAAGCCATTTCAACACCAAATTGGATACTTGGAAATTCTATCAGTTCCTCCCAAAGCATATCGACTCCTAAATGGATATTATCACATGTCCACTTTAGTTTATCTTCATAATCTGGTCTATCATCAATACTCAATGTTCTTAATATTCCACATTCGCCTATTCCCTGCTTACCATCTTTGGAAATAACTATAAACCAGCTTTCTTTGGTTTTGAGAACTCCTCTTGAGGTTCCACTTGGTCTCTTAAATTCGAGAATGTATTTATGGTAACTTGCTTTCATCTACAATTCGATACTTGCTCCTATATCTAATAGCATTAAATCTTTATCTCTTTCGAAAAATTTACGCTTTGCCTCATCATGGTCAATTTCAATGTATCCAAAAGTATCATAATGAACGCCTAACACTTTATCACAATCCACAAAATCACTTGCTATAATTGCATCATCTACACCCATAGTAAAATTATCTCCTATTGGTAAAATGGCCAAATCAAGTTTACAACTTAATGGAATCAACTTCATGTCCATTGTCAAAGCTGTATCACCTGCTATATAAATCGTTTTATGCTCGCCTTCAATTATAAAACCTCCAGGTTGCCCTCCGTAAGTCCCATCCGCAAAACTGCTAGTATGAACAGCATTTACATACTTTACTTTACCAAAATCGAAATTCCAAGTACCACCATGATTCATAGGGTGTACCTCTATTCCGAGGTTTTGATAATACATTGCTATTTCATAATTAGAAACGATGGTTGCATTATTGCTTTTTGCAATAGCTTCTGCATCAAGAACATGATCTTGATGTGCATGAGTAAGTAGAATATAATCTGGTTTTATATCATCGATAATCACTTTATCTTTTGATAACGGATTACCAGAAATGAATGGATCTACTAATACTTTGGTGTCCGCTATTATGATCAATAACGTATTATGACCGTAAAATGTGATCTTCATTATTGGAGGTTGTTAAGGTTTATATCTGGAAAATTATAAAATCTGCCCCAAACTAAATAGAATAGAAACCAAAAATGTTGTTAAAGCTACCTTTTTTAGTTCTGGATCCAATAATTCTGTGTTTTTGGTTTTTGCAACTTTTCGTAAGTGCATGAATAATGGAATAAAAGCAATTATAAACAATAGGTTTATTGGGTTATCATATTTAATTAATGTAAAAGATAGAATCGAAATCATAGCCATTAGCACTAAAACAAAATGGTATTTTCGGGCCTGATTTATCCCTAGTTGTACGACCAACGTATTTTTATCTGATTTCCTATCGCTATTATGATCCCTCATATTATTTAAATTCAAAACCGCAGTACTCAAAAGTCCAATTGATATTGCTGGAAGGAATACTATCCAATTAAGATTCTTGGTAAACAAAAAATAGCATCCCACTACACTAACCAAACCGAAAAAAACAAAGACAAAAATGTCTCCCAAACCTCGATATCCATAAGCAGATTTCCCCATTGTATATTTAATTGCGGCAACTATGGCCGCTAGACCAAGAACAAAGAATAATACTGAATAATAGAAGTTTTCCTTTCCAAAAGAAACATATATCAAAGCAATAGCAAAAATTAAAGTTATTAAGGCGGTTAAAACAATACCTTTAAACATACTTTGTGCAGAAATCACACCACTTTGTAAAGCACGTACAGGTCCTACTCTATCTTCATTGTCCGTACCTTTTACTCCATCTCCATAATCATTTGCAAAATTGGATAATATTTGTAATCCCAAAGTTGTTGCTATGGCTAACCAGAAAATCGTTGTTTCAAAAAAAGAGCTAACTCCAAGTGCAGAGCCCACTATTATTCCCGAAATAGATAATGGCAACGTTCGTAAACGTGCCGCAGAAATCCAAGCCCTAAATTGATTCATGCCAAACAATTTTAAATTCAAAGGAACAGTATTTTAACGTAAAAAAAAATTAAAACAAGTTTTTCGGGGCATACTTGCATCCAAAATAGTTGAGTTACTAATAATAAGCTTATTTATTTTTATGAATTTCGCAGTTTATCTTCTTGTAAATTTTGTTAGAGTTTTTATAGATTAGCATTTTAAACCACTAAATAATTATGAGAAATTTTATAAGAACTATCATTTTTTTGCTTTTATGTATAACCATTTCATGTAAAAGTGAGAAAAAAGAGGAAGATTCGGCAAAGGCAAATTTGACTGAAAAAGCTACCGAGAATCCAACTAAATTAGAAAAGCCACCCTTTATATGGGAAGGAGCCAATGTATACTTTCTGTTAACCGATAGGTTTATGAATGGAGATACAACAAATGATAATGTTCTGGATAGAACCAAGAAAACTGGGAAACTTAGAGGTTTTGAAGGTGGAGATATCAAGGGGATTATTCAAAAAATTGAAGATGGATATTTCAAAAAATTAGGCATAAACGCTATTTGGTTCAATCCGGTAGTTGAGCAAGTACATGAAAGTGTAGACGAGGGTACTGGAAACACCTATGCTTTTCACGGATATTGGACGAAGGATTGGACAAAAATTGATCCCAATTATGGGACCTATAATGATTTAAAACAATTAGTAAATGTTGCTCATAATCATGATATACGAATCCTTATGGATGTAGTTATGAATCATACCGGGCCGGTAACAGAAAAAGATCCTGTTTGGCCAGACAATTGGGTGCGCACATCACCTCAATGTGATTTTAAAAAATATAATACTACTGTTACCTGTACCTTGGTAGAAAATCTTCCTGATATCAAGACAGAAAGTGATGAAGATGTTGATTTACCTGAGAACTTAGTAAATAAATGGAGAGCAGAAGGCAGACTAGAGATCGAATTAGCAGAACTTGATATTTTCTTTACTAAAACAGGTTTGAAAAGATCGCCAAAGAATTATATCATTAAATGGTTAACCGATTATGTAAGAGAACTGGGAATTGATGGGTTTAGAGTAGATACTGTAAAGCATGTCGAAGAAGGGGCTTGGAGTGTACTCGCAGAACATGCAAAAGTTGCTTTTGCAGAGTGGAAAAGCAAAAATCCAGGCAAAGTATTAGATGACAATGATTTTTACATTCTTGGAGAATTATATGGTTATGGAATTGACGGAAAAAGATATTATGATTTTGGAGATCGTAAAGTAGATTATTTCGCTAATGGGTTTGATAACATGATAAACTTTCAATTCAAGTATGATGCGGCTCGTTTAGATTATGAAGGGCTTTTTAGTAAGTATAGCGAAGCGCTAGCTACAAATCTTGCTGGCAAAAGTGTAATGAATTATATAAGTTCTCACGATGATGGTGACCCTTTTGATAAGGATAGAAGTAAGACCTATGAATCGGCTACTAAACTTTTACTTGCACCTGGCATATCACAGGTATATTATGGAGATGAAACAGCCAGATCGTTAATTATTGAAGGAACCGAAGGTGATGCAACTCTTAGATCCAATATGAATTGGGAAGAATTGAAAAATGAAAACACTGCTACATTACTAGGGCACTGGCAAAAACTAGGTATATTTAGAAAAGATCATCCATCGATTGGAGCTGGTAAACATAAAATGATTTCAAAATCCCCATATATCTTCTCAAGAAATTATGAGAAAGATGGATTTTCGGATAAAGTTATTGTTGGATTGGGTCTTTCAAAGGGCGAAAAAACAATTCAAATAAATTCTTTATTCGAAGAAGGGACACCTCTTATAGACAAATACTCTGGTAAAGAAACAACAGTAACCGAAAATGTCGTAGTCTTGAATTCTGAATATGATATTGTTCTTCTTGAGGTGAAGAAATAAGTAGACTACAAATAAATATCATGTTAAAAAAGATGGTTTTGATAAAATCAAAACCATCTTTTTTTATGCACTTTAATCTTTACTTACCTATATATATATATATATATATATATTAATATAATAAAATTTTAGAGGTATAAACAAAACTGTAATAATAAATCAGCATGAAATTTAGTGCAAAATAGTAATCTATTATAAATCAGTATATGTCTAGAAGAACTTACCTCCTTAGGATAAGGAGGTAAGTGTTGGGGAAAACAAAAAAAGTAAGGGAAAAATTGTAATTGGAATACTTTTCAAAGATAAAGAGGATTAAGGTAAATATGGTTACGGTTTTACCTCAAACTTTAGCTGGATTAGTAACATTAACTTACTAAAACTAGTTTATAATACTGAATATCAACATTTTACAAAAAATAGCTGAAATTGTTAAATTGTTGCTAAGAGAAAAAATATAGCATTACTAAAATAAATAATAACAATTGATGTCTTGATAATTCAAGAAAAAATTAAATTTGCACTTATTATTATTTAACCACTATTATAATTTTACTCCTTTGGAAAATAAAAAGGCAATCAAGTTAATTGATAAAATTCTGGAAGATCTGGATAAGACAGGTATCAATACCGATACACTAATAGACGATCTTAAAAAATTGAGAGAGTATGCTTTAGAAGAGCAAATTCCTCTAGTTGTAAAAGTTCTAAGGTTTACCTATGAGCACATTCTAGAGAATGAGTCTTTTCTAATTCCTGTACCTGATGATGAACCTGTAGAAGACGAAGAAGGTACGACTTCCTCGATTGCGGGTGATGAAATCAAGGACCCTGTAGAAAGTCTTAAGTATTTAGTTTCTCTAACCAGAAGTCTTTCTAACAAGACCAATGTGATAGATTTACGAGAATATAGAGATGCTCTTATGGCATATTAAAAGAATATGGCTGAAACTAAATATTTCAGCCATATTTTTTTAAGGTAAATACAAAGTACAATTTATTCGTTTTTTAAAACCGCATCTATTGTATTTAGATATTCGTCAAATTCTATTAAATCATTATGTGATCCTTCTTCAATTGTTATCATCCTTTTATTAGGTATTAAGATACTCTTGAACAATTTTTCTCCTGATTTATATGGAACTACCCCGTCATTTGTTCCATGATAAATAGTAATATTGCAAGCAACTTCTTGTATAAATTTGCCTGATGGTATTTTATATCGTAATAACATATTGGTAGGGAAATGTGGCAACCAACTCTCTACAATATCTTTAATATCGTAATAAGGTGTTTCCAATATTAGATTGCAAGGTTGATTATCTGAAGTCAATTTTACAGCAATTCCAGTTCCTATAGACCTTCCATATATAGTAATTTGATCTTCTGTATAACACTTCAAGATATAATTATAAAATAATTGAGCATCATTATATAAATTCTTTTCAGATACCTCACCCCCACTTTTACCGTAGCTCCGATAGTCCATAACAACGACATCATATTGTTTTTTGGCAAAAAATGATGCGATACTACCCCATCTTTTTAAACTTCCCCTATTTCCATGAAAATACAGAATAATTCCCTTGGGGTTTGGATTGGTAAAGTGAATAGCATTTAGACAAACTCCGTCTTCTGCTTCTAGAAACAATTCATTAAAAGTATGATCAAATTGAAAAGTATAATCTTGCGGTAACTCTTCAGGTTGAAAAAGGATTTTTTCCTGAAATAGATACAAAATAAATAGAATGATACTATAAAGTAAAATACCAAATAACAGTATTTTTTTTAACTTACGCATTAACCTTTTTAGATGAATGCACTACCCCAATGCTTGTATTGGAAAGATTTAAGCGTTTCATTTTAGAATTGATAATTTCACCCAACATTTTATGGTATGACTCAAAATTATTAAGGTTTTTATGCCCTCCGCCAATAACTGTATATAGCCTTGTCAGCTTAGGTCTTATCTTAGACAGTTTAACACTGGATTTAAAAGGGATTAATCTATCTTGAGTACCGTGTATGATATGAATTGGGCAGTTAACATATTTAAGCCACTTATAGGTGGGTATTGGATATCGCATAATTAGAGACACAGGCATAAAAGGAATAAACTTGCCAGCTACTTTACTTAAACTGTAATAAGGTGCATCTAGTATTAACATTTTTGGATTGTTAATAGACGCCAGTTTTGCGGCAAAACCGGATCCCATAGATCTTCCATAAAGAATAATATATTTTTCGTCTACCTTTTCTTTAAGTTTATTGTAAACGAACTGGAGATCCCTTTTTATTGCTTTAAAAGACCGTCGACCAGTACTTTTACCAAAGCCTCGATAATCCAACATACATACATCATAACCATGCCGGGTAAAATCTACAGCAAATTTACCCCAACCTTTAATGCTTTTCGAGTTTCCTTTTAAGTATAACACAACCCCTTTTGGGTTTTCTACTTTAAAATGAAGCCCATTAATAATTGCCCCATCCCGGGTTTCCAGGTTGTATTCTTCTACTACCTGATTATTATAATGAAACTCAAAATCCTTATCTAGCTTTTCGGGTTTAAAAATGAAGTACTCCTGCAAATAGTATAAAGCTATACTTGCAACAATATATACGGCAAAAACAATGATTGCTATGTACCCCCAGTTTGACATATTCCCTTTTGTAAGTAACTAATTTACAAAAAATTAAAATCAATTGCATAAAAAAATCCCGTTTCAACGGGATTTTAAGTATTAAAGAATTACATTTTTTTAACGTCTGGCATCATAAATCCTAAATCTGACACCTACTCTCGCATAAACATCAAAGAATTTACTTCCTCCAGAAATTGAATTATCATTTAAGTTGTCTACAAAATCGTTCATTACTCCCACTTCTGCCATAATATCAAACATTTCTCCTATCATTTGTGAGAAACCTGCACCATAAACTCCACCGATAATTAATTTTTCATAAGCTTCACTATCTAATTCTATATCGCCAATTTCAAAATTCGTATTTGCTCTAAATGATGGACCTACATTTACAAAAGCCCTAAACCTATCTTTACCCCGTCCAAATAGATATCTAAATTTAGGAGTTATTCCAACTTGAAGAGTTTTTACATCCCCAACATTTTCTATTTCAGAATTACGTTGTAAGAGATCTAAGGAAAAAACAATACTAGTTCTTGCCCTAACTCCCATAAGGTATCCATATCCAGCATTTATAAAAAAACCAGCACCACTACTTGTTTCAGCATTATCAAGATTTAATTTAGAAAAGGTTGCACCACCAGATACTTCCCAACGATATTGACTATACGAACTTGTTGACAGTGCAATGAAGACTACAAAAAGTATTAATTTTTTCATGATTATATGTTTAGATTTGAGGTTATATGAATGACGAAAATACTAAAATTTAAAAAACAGCCATAAAAAAACCTATCAATCGATAGGTTTTTATCCATATTTATATCAAAAATATTATTCTTTATGCATAAAAGATTGCTTTTGCAATAGAAACTCTTCAGTTTCAACTACATCTTCATCTGGCACACAACAATCAACAGGACAAACAGCTGCGCACTGAGGTTCTTCATGAAAACCTTTACATTCTGTACATTTATCAGGTACTATATAATAAATCTCATCACTAACCGGCTCTTGTGCCTCATCTGCGTTAATAGCCTTACCACCAGGAAGAACTACATCTCCTTCTAAATCTGTACCATCAGAATATCTCCAATCATCAGCTCCTTCGTAAATTGCGGTATTTGGACATTCTGGCTCACAAGCACCACAGTTTATACATTCATCCGTTATTATAATTGCCATAGCTCTTTTTTATTCTAAATTTGCAGCACAAAAATAACTCGTAAACTAGTGATAAACAAATAAGAGATGTTATTAAATGACCGAATTAACGCTTTTTCTGAACTTGGCAAGTTCTTAAATCAATTTAAAACCACTGGCTATGAGAAAGTTAATAGTGTTCTGCACAATGATGATTTTTTTGAAGGAATGATTCAGAAAATAGAGTCTGCAAAGCATTACAACGGATGGTTTACAAAGGAAAATGTTATTTTTTCCTTAAACCAATGGGGGAATATTCTAACAAAAGAAAATTTAGATGGTTGGATCGCGGGCTATTCATTACAAGATTTAACTCCAAAAACGGTAGCCATAATTATGGCTGGTAATATACCCTTAGTAGGATTTCATGATTTTTTATCGGTTCTAATTTCTGGAAATAAAGTATTAGCCAAACAATCATCTAGTGATAATGAATTACTACCATTTTTGACATCATATCTTATTACCGTAGAACCTAGATTTAATGAATACATTTCATTTAGCAAAGAAAAACTCACGAACTTCGATGCCGTAATTGCAACTGGCAGTGACAATACTTCTAGGTATTTTGATTACTATTTTAATAAAGTACCAAATATTATACGTAAAAATCGTAATTCTGTAGCTGTACTTACAGGTAATGAGACTTCAGAACAGCTTACGGCTCTTGGTGAAGATATATTCAGATATTATGGATTAGGATGTAGAAGCGTTTCTAAATTAATGATCCCTAAAGGATATGATTTTGATTTATTCTTTAAATCAATCTATTCATACAACGAAATTATTAAAAGTGCTAAGTACGCCAATAATTATGATTACAACAAGGCGGTTTACCTAATGAGTAATTACAAGCTGTTCGAAAATGGTTTTTTAATGCTTAAAGAAGATAAAAGCTACGCCTCTCCAATCGCAACTGTATTCTACGAAATCTATGAGAGTGAAAATGAATTGTTAAGCCAATTAGAAGCCGATAAAGATAAAATACAATGTGTAGTGGGAAATGGTCTATTGAAAGAAATGGTCAATTTTGGAGAAACCCAAAACCCAAAACTTTCGGATTATGCAGATGGCGTTGATATTATTGAGTTTTTAATAAAAAAAAACTAAATAATTTATCATATTGATAACGAATTTGTATAAGATTATTAGCACCTTTGTGATGTTTTTTTCTTCTATTTATTAGAAAGAAAAACATTAATAAAACTGGAATATTTAATAACAATAAAAGTTACCGATGAAAAAGCACAATTTTAGCGCTGGACCCTGTATTTTACCACAAGAGGTATTTAAAGAAGCATCTCAAGCCATATTAGACTATAATAACTCTGGCCTTTCCATTATTGAGATTTCACATCGTAGTAAGGATTTTGTTGATATTATGGAAGAAGCCCGTAGTTTAGCACTAGAATTGTTAGGCTTAGAAGGTAAAGGATACAAAGCCTTGTTTCTTCAAGGTGGTGCAAGTACACAGTTTCTTATGGCGGCTTATAACTTAATGCAAGCCAAAGCTGGTTATCTAAATACTGGAAGTTGGAGTGATAAAGCTATTAAAGAAGCTAAACTTTTTGGTGAAGTTATAGAAATAGCTTCTTCTAAAGATGCAAACTTCAATTATATCCCTAAAGGGTATGAGATTCCAAAAGATTTAGATTATATCCATTGTACAAGTAATAATACAATTTTTGGTACTCAGATAAAGGATTTTCCTGTTTCAAACGCTCCTTTAGTATGCGATATGAGTAGTGACATATTCTCCAGGCAATTAGATTTTTCAAAATTTGGTTTAATTTATGCCGGAGCTCAAAAAAACATGGGACCTGCAGGAACAACTCTTGTAGTGGTAAAAGAAGAAATTCTTGGCAAAATAAAAAGGCAAATACCATCTATGCTTGATTACCAAGTGCACATAAGT
The DNA here is from genome assembly GCA_947496355.1 of uncultured Aquimarina sp. Lineage (GTDB taxonomy): Bacteria > Bacteroidota > Bacteroidia > Flavobacteriales > Flavobacteriaceae > Aquimarina. Next base: position 188,338 of record CANMCO010000009.1, on the reverse strand, counting down.
AAAGCTAGTATGTTTAATACACCACCAGTTTTTGCTGTATACACTTCAATGCTAACATTGAGATGGCTTAAAAAGCTTGGCGGAATTGAGGCTATCGAAGAATTAAACGAAAAGAAAGCAAAACTGATCTATTCTGAAATTGATTTAAATCCACTATTTAAAGGGTTTGCTGTAAAAGAAGATCGTTCAAATATGAATGCAACTTTTACATTAGTTAATGAAGATCTAAAAGAAACTTTTGAAGCAATGTGCAAAGAAGCAGGAATTAACGGTGTTAATGGGCATAGAAGTGTTGGTGGATACAGAGCTAGCATGTACAATGCTATGACTATAGAAAGTGTCGCTACTCTTGTAGACTTAATGGGAGATTTGGAAAGAAAAGCTTAGTTTCTACAAGATATAAAAATAAAAAACAAAACTAAATAATGAAAGTATTAGCAAACGACGGAGTATCTCAAAGCGGTATTGATGCTTTAGAAAAAGGGGGATTCGAGGTTTTGACAACTACAGTAGCCCAAGATCAATTGGTAGATTACATAAATGAAAATAAAATTTCAGTACTATTAGTACGTAGCGCTACTAAGGTAAGAACAGATATCATAGACAACTGTCCTTCACTAAAAATAATAGGCCGTGGTGGTGTTGGTATGGATAATATAGATGTTGCTTACGCCAGAGAAAAAGGACTACATGTAATTAATACACCAGCGGCATCATCGGGATCTGTAGCAGAACTGGTTTTTGCTCATTTATACGGAAGTGTACGGTTTTTACATGATTCTAATCGTAATATGCCATTAGAAGGTGATAGCAAATTTAAGAATCTTAAAAAAGCGTATGGAAGCGGTGTTGAATTAAGAGGAAAAACACTTGGTGTTATTGGTATAGGTCGTATTGGCCAAGCTACTGCCAAAATTGCAATTGGAGCCGGCATGAATGTTATTGCATACGATCCATATATTGAGGAAGTAGAAATTCCTCTTGAATTCTTTGATGGGCAATCTTTAAGTTTTAAGATTAAAACCATTTCTAAAGAAGAAGTGCTTAAAAATGCCGATTTCTTTACGCTACATGTTCCTGCTCAAAAGGAATATGTAATAGGAAAACCTGAAATCGAACAAATGAAAGACGGTGCCGGAATTATTAATGCCGCGCGAGGCGGGGTAATTGATGAAGTAGCGTTGGTTGATGCTTTGGAAAAAGAAAAATTAGCTTTTGCCGGTCTTGATGTGTTCGAGGATGAGCCTAGCCCTGCAATTAAAGTATTAATGAATAGTAAAATATCTTTAACTCCTCATATTGGTGCCGCAACGGGAGAAGCACAGGATCGTATTGGTCAGGAATTAGCGGATCAGATTATTGAAATCTTGAAGTAGATAAAAATATACATTACCAAATTTTAAACGCCATTTCAAATTATGAAATGGCGTTTTTGTCATTTATCCAATAAATTTGTTTTTTATCTGATTTACCCTAAAATAAAACTATATCCTATTTTTAATTCTTGCTATAAAAAGTGTAAATTTAGATTCATTATATAAAAAAACAATACTATGTCTGGAATTTTAGATCTTTTAAATAGCCCAATGGGTAAGCAAATAATCAGTGGTGTTAGCTCACAAACTGGTCAATCTTCCGATAAAACAGGAGATTTGTTAAGTATGGCAATGCCAGTTTTAATGGGAGCTATGCAACGTAATGCATCAACCCCAGAAGGTGCTACAGGATTATTAGGAGCTCTTTCTTCAGGAAAACATTCTGGTGGTATTTTAGATAACTTAGGTGGTCTATTTGAAGGTGGCGTAGATCAAAGCGTTACCAATGATGGTGCTGGAATCCTAGGTCATATACTAGGTAACAAACAACCTGCAGTAGAAAATGCTTTAAGTCAAAAAGCAGGTATGGATGCCGGTTCTGTAAGTGAAATTCTTAAGGTAGCAGCACCTATTCTTATGGGAATGTTAGGTAAGCAAGCCTCGCAGAATAATGTTAGTGATGCTAATGGTTTGGCAAGTATGTTGGGTGGTATGTCTGGCGCTGCACAAGGATCAAAACAACAGTCACTAATTGAATCTTTTCTAGATGCAGATGGAGATGGAAGTATCCTAGATGATGTGGCAGGAATGTTACTAAGTGGCGGTGGAAAGAAAAAAGGTGGTCTTGGCGGTTTGCTAGGTGGTCTATTCGGAAAATAATAATTCCTCTTAAATAATGGTTAAAGCCGAAGAATTATCTTCGGCTTTTTTGTATTTTACAATATGGAGAAGATAAAAGGAGTACTTTACATATTGTTAATTGGAATCTTTGTGTATAGCTGTGCTACAACTAAAGACAAAAAGCTTGATGTAGCGTCTAATGATAATTTTTCTGATACGCTTAGGATAGCAAATGATGAGCTGGAATACGAAATCATTATAATTGAACCAGGGTTTAATGGTTGGTTAGTCACTCAAAGACCTATGGGATATTATTCTGAGCAGTTCTTAGAAAGTAGAAATCGTCTATATGTTGTTGAATACAACCAAAGAGTGTATCAACCACAGCGTTTTGACCCTAATATATATATTCAGGAAATAAATTATGATCCTCAAATCCATTATGGATTAGAGGTGAATTATCTTCTGTATAATTACTTCTTATACTTTGAACGGCAATTCAATCAAAGATTTTTTGTTACACGTGGTCCTGGGTTTTGATTTACGTACTTTTTAATTGTATTTTTGCGGCATGCAAAAGTTTAAGGAACGTTGGGAAATCAAATCTAGTTGGCAATTAGTGTTTCCTTTATTAGGATTAAGTAGTTTAATTTTTTCTGCTTATTTAATCAGTAAATATATTTTGAGTGCAATTGGTCTTTCTCAACCCAGTCCTGAGTTTATTGGGCTACTATCGTCTTTTACCATCTTCCTATTTGCTATCCTCCTATTCATTACGCTAAAACTTTTTAATGTCCTTGAGAACAAATGGGCTGTTACTTATAGATGGGAGCTTATTGCAATATTCATAGTCTTCGCTATAACCGGGTCAACCGCTGCTAGAATCTCTGACCCTATTATTTCTTTTCTTGGTATTGACGGGGAGAATACGAGTGGTTGGATTTACTGGCCCATAAGAATATTACTTGTATTTCCTATTTACCAAATACTGTTATTGATAGTAGGATGGTTATTTGGCCAATTTAAATTTTTCTGGAACTTTGAAAAGAAGATGTTAAGCAGAATGGGATTTGCTCGTTTTCTTAAGGATTAAGTGATATCTACATCAATTATATCTTCAACCTTTTCCTTTTTAATAACATAAGTATACACCCACATTATCGTAAATGTTGGTATAATATCCAAACCTGGTAATGCTTCTTCTACGAACGTAAAAACTCCAGCTGCTTTACCAATATTTCCTTTGTACATTCTTGTCATTAGCCAACCAGACAATGGTGCCCATAAAATATCTCCAAACTCTCCAATTCCTGGAATAATATAGGTAACCATCCCGAGTCCGTCAAAGAGCAAACTTAGCCCTAGTTTTTTGTATTTATCTTTTGCCATAATAGTAATTTGGGGTTAATTAAGTTTTATATATTATGAATAATACAAATTGTGTTCCAAACAAGGATATTATCCTAAATCTGCAGTGATCAATCTTAAAAATTCTGTCCGTGTTTCTATTTTTTCAAATTGACCTCTAAAACCAGAAGTGGTTGTTACAGAATTCTGTTTCTGCACTCCACGCATCATCATACACATATGAGAAGCTTCAATTACAACTGCGACTCCTTGTGGTTTCAGAGTATTATTAATACATTCAAGAATATCATGTGTTAAGCGCTCCTGTACTTGCATTCTTCTTGCGAAAACATCTACAATTCTAGGTATTTTACTCAATCCAACTATATGTCCATCAGGAATATATGCAACATGAGCTTTACCAAAAAAAGGCAGCATATGGTGTTCGCAAAGTGAATATAATTCGATGTCTTTAACGATTACCATATCATCATAATCCTCCTTGAACATAGCACCTCTAAGAATTTCTGCAGGATCCTGATTATATCCTTGTGTTAGAAATTGTAAAGCTTTTGCAGCTCGTTCTGGCGTTTTTTGTATTCCTTCTCTTGCAGTGTCTTCTCCCAAATCACTGATAATAGATTTAAATTTCTCTTGAATATCATCAGTAACCTGTATGTTGTACTCTTCAAAGTTTTTATATGGCATAGTAACTAATTCTGTTTTTCCTTTTTTAATTTTTCCTTAAATGTAGCCTGCAATTTATCAAGTTTTGGATTAATCACAAACTGGCAATATCCCTGATTACTATTCTGATTGTAATAATCTTGGTGATAATGCTCTGCATTATAGAATGCTTCATATTTATCTACCTGTGTAACAATAGGATCTTTAAACACTTTTTCTTTACCAAGATTTAATATCATTTCTTCAGCAATCTTGCGCTGTTCATCATTTACATAAAAAATAGCACTTCGATATTGCGTACCACGATCGGCACCTTGTTGATTTAATGTAGTTGGGTCATGAGTAACAAAAAAAATATCTAGTAATTCTTTAAACGTGATAATATCAGAGTTATATTCAATCATGATAGCTTCGGCATGTCCTGTCCTACCCGTCGTGATCTCCCTATACGCCGGATTTTTAATAGTGCCTCCTGTATATCCGGATATCACTTTCTCTACACCATCAACGCGTTGAAAAACGGCTTCGGTACACCAAAAACAACCACCTGCCAAAACCGCAGTTTCCATATCTTTTTCTTTCATAGCAAGATTAAAAATAGCTTATGTTCAGCGAAAATACATATATACAAACCCATTTTTTTCTTTTTAACTTTTCATTAGTATGACATATACCTTTACAAACTTAGTTTTGCAACTAACAAAAAAGTAAGGTTTTTATTACAATTTCATGGATATACAATTACGCTTCAAAACTAGTGTATTATTTTTATTATTATTCTCGTTACCTACTTTAGCACAGGAAAAGAAAGACATTACTGCTGAAAGAATAAGTAATCCACCAAAAATTGATGGTATTCTAGATGATGAAGTCTGGAAAGATCTTAAGGCATATGGAGATTTTAAGATGTGGCAACCGGGTAATGAAGGCGAAATACCTAAAAGTTTGCAATCAGAGATAAAAATGGCATATGATGATAAGGCTGTTTATTTTGCAGCATATCTGTATGACAATGAACCAGATAAAATATTACGCCAATTTAGTCAGAGAGACAATGTATTTGTCCAGGCAGACTTTTTTAGCATTTCTATAAACACTTATAATGATGGTATTAATGAGACTCGATTTTTTATTAATAGTGCAGGAACAATAGGTGATGCAAGAGCTGATCAATTTAATGAAGATTTTAGTTATAATGTGGTTTTTGATGCAAGAGTTTCATTTGATGAAAAAGGATGGTACGCAGAGTTCAAGATTCCGTATAATGCATTACGATTTCCTGAAGTAAGCGTACAGGATTGGAGTATCAATTTTTATAGAAGATTACAATCTAAAAATCAAACGCATACCTGGAATTTCATTGATAACAAAATTGGTCAACAAACACAATACAATGGACTTGTAAAAGGTATAGAAAATATTAACCCTCCTGTACGATTAACGTTTTTTCCCTTTGTACAAGGCGTGGTTTCTAATTTTGACGGAAATACCGAAACTGATTTCAGTGCAGGAATGGATGTCAAATATGGTTTAACCGATAGTTTTACATTGGATGCTACGCTAATTCCTGATTTTGGACAAGCTGCTTTTGACGAAGTACGCCTTAATTTAGGTCCCTTTGAACAAACTTTTGGAGAGAATAGGCAGTTTTTCACAGAAGGTACAGAATTATTTAATAAAGGAGATATTTTCTTTTCAAGACGTGTTGGTGGCGGGCCATCAGAATCTGTATCTGATGACGATCTAAACATCAATGAAGAAGTCGAAGATAATCCGTCTAAGGTAAATCTACTTAATGCTCTAAAAATTTCTGGTAGAACTAAAGATAATTTAGGAATTGGAGTTTTTAATGCGATTACAGAAAAAACAGAAGTTAGTATTACCGATACCATTACCGGAAATGTAAGGAAAGTTGAAGTAGAACCGCTAGCCAATTATAATATATTAGTATTTGATCAACAATTCAATAAAAACTCTTCTGTTTCACTTATAAACACAAGTGTTATACGTAGAGGGAGTAAATTCAGAGATGCTAATGTATCGGCTTTAGCTTGGAACTTGGCTAACAAATCTAATTCATATCGTTTAACAGGAAGAACTATAGTCAGTCAAGTAAATTTATCTAATGAAAATATTGGTGGCTTTGCTTCCGAAATTGATTTTGATCGTATCAAAGGTAAAATTAGATACGGCTTTGGCCATGATTTAGCTAATAAGACATATGATATAAATGACCTTGGTGTTAATTTCAGAAACAACTTCAATAATTTTAGAATAAGCGCATCTTATCAAATTTTTGAACCGCAAGGATGGTTCAATAATTACAGAATTAGTGTATTTGCAAGACATAGAAGGTTGTATAACCCTAGTATTCAAACTCAAAATTCTGTAGGAGCAAACTGGTTCTTTGTTAATAGAGAGCGTTTGGGTTTTGGAGGAGCAGCTTCATTAAACTCAAAAACACAAGATTATTTCGAACCTCGGATAGATGGAAGATTTGTTACTTTTAGTTCAAATTTAGGAGGCAGAATGTTTATTTCGTCGGATTATAGAAAGAAATTTGCTTATGATGTTAGCGCAGGAACAAGACAATGGTTTGAGGATCCTCAAAAGATTTATAGGATTGAGGTTTCTCCTAGGTATCGTTTTTCAGATAAATTATTATTAATCTGGAGGTCAGAGTACTTTGATCGATCAGATAATTTTGGGTACATAGACGATAATGAAACTGATGTTTTTTTGGGTCAACGTGATATAGTATCGTTAGAAAATTCATTAAGTGCGAGTTACAATTTTGACCCATATAAAGCTATAAATTTAAGGTTCAGAAACTTCTGGAGCACTGCTGATTATTCTGATAATTTGTTTTTTATATTAAATGATGATGGATCAAGATCACAAATTGACTATGACATCTCAGAAAATAACCCGAATACCAATTTTAACATCTGGAATCTTGATGTAAGTTTTAGTTGGAGGTTTGCTCCTGGAAGTGAAGCTACACTACTCTATCGAAATCAAATTTTTAATGATGACGAATTGTCGACTTTGAATTATACCGAAAGTCTAGATAATCTTTTTAGTCAACCAATACAACATACATTATCCTTAAGAGTATTATATTTTATAGATGTCAATAATTTAAAACGTTCTTCTAAAGGATAATGTTGGGGGTTTTAATGATATTGATTACTTTCACTGCTTCAAGTTGAAAATAAATGATTAAAGCGAGTAATATTCATAAAAATTACGGAGAGCTTCATGTTCTCAAAGGTGTAGATTTACATATTAAACAAGGAGAAATTGTTTCTATTGTAGGAGCATCAGGAGCAGGAAAGACTACATTGTTACAAATTTTAGGGACTTTGGATCGCGCCAACGAAATTAAGGAAAGTGATTTGTCTATTAATGAATCCAATATCAACACATTATCTCAAAAACAACTTTCAAAATTCAGAAACGAACAATTAGGTTTTATTTTTCAATTTCATCAATTATTACCAGAATTTACAGCGCTAGAAAACGTTTGTATTCCTGCTTTTATCAAAAAGACGTCAAAAGCTAATGCAGAAAAAAGAGCAAAAGAACTTCTAGATTTTCTTGGGCTTTCCCACCGGTATGATCATAAACCAAACGAACTGTCTGGAGGCGAACAACAGCGCGTTGCAGTAGCTAGAGCTCTAGTTAATAATCCAAAAGTAATTTTTGCAGATGAACCATCAGGAAATCTGGATAGCGAAGCTGCAGAGAATCTTCATAAACTATTTTTTAAGCTTAGAGATGAGTTTGGACAAACTTTTGTTATTGTTACCCATAACCAAGAGCTGGCAGATATGGCTGATCGAAAATTAGTAATGGTAGATGGAAAGATTATTAGTTAGGCACTAATGAAAAAACTTAACAAATCTGAACTCAAAGATTTTCTAAATGAAAAAGCGGCTTTTTATGAACAGCCAAAATTCATTGAGACAGATCCGATTCAAATCCCTCACCTTTTTGCACAAAAAGAAGATATTGAAATCTCCGGATTCCTGACAGCAACAATCTCATGGGGTAACCGAAAAAGCATATTAACCAATGCACACAAGTTAATGGATCTTCTAGGTAATAGCCCTTACGACTACATAATGAACCACAAGCCTTCGGATTTAGATTATCTAGAAGGGTTTGTACATAGAACTTTTAATAGTATCGATCTATCCTATTTTATAATTGCTCTAAAAGAATTATACACCAATTATGGTGATATGGAAGGCTTCTTTACACAATATCATGAAGAGAACAATCTTCAGAATGCAATTCATCATTTTAAAAAAGAGTTTTTCTCTCTACCTCACCCTATCAGAACAGAAAAACACATAAGTGATCCCCTCAAAAACTCTGCTGCAAAGCGAATTAATATGTTTTTAAGATGGATGATAAGAGATTCTAAAGCTGGTGTCGACCTAGGAATTTGGAATAGCCTCTCTCCTGCTCAACTATCATGCCCGCTGGATGTACATTCTGGTAATGTGGCCCGTAAGTTAGGTTTACTTACGAGAAAACAAAATGACGGGAAAGCATTGGCAGAATTAGACCAAAAGTTACGAGTCCTAGATCCAAATGACCCGGTCAAATATGATTATGCATTATTTGGCCTTGGAGTTTTCGAAAAATTTTAAGTTTAGATCAATTCTAAAAAGTAATGATTCCTTTACATTCTAAACATTGAGATGATGTTTCTTTAATAAACATAAAACATCTCCTTAAAGTAGTTGCAAGACCCCTTGTGCTAAATTTGTAAAAACAAACATTTGCACAATCATGAAAAATTACTTTAACTTATTTACTTTATTATCAATTTTGGCATTTGTCTCATGTAATAATGATGATGAAGGCCCGGAAAGACCTGATCAGGGAAATCTAATAGAACTTAAAAACCATTCTAAATCCCCAGTGTTTTTAGAAAAAATGTCTGGATTTTCTGATATCGAAATCTATACTTTGTTATCTTCTGAAGATACTTATATCCCAAATTTCATCTATGGTTCAATGGCAGATGGTGCCGGATTATTGCGTAACGGAGATGGTACATTTACATTAATAAACAATATTGAGGCCGATTATTCTATTGCCAGAATTACTTTAGACGAAACTTTTATGCCTACAAAAGGTGAATATATTCTTAATGCCGTCGCTACTGCAAATACTGCACAATGTTCAGGCTCTTTAGTTACCCCAGAAGAACATGGATTTGGTCCTATATATCTCTCTGGAGGAGAATGGGGAGGTAACTCTAAGGGAGTTTTTGCAACAGATCCTTTTAAAGATGCATCCACTGCTTCTGTACCAAGAATGCTAACCGCTATGGGACAATGGTCCACTGAAAACGCAGTTGCTATTGGCAAAAATGCATACCCAGACAAAACTGTTGTTTTTATTGGTGATGATAATAGTAATAATGAAATCCCTTCAGGACAACTAGGAATGTATGTGGGTGACAGAGGTGATGTAGAAGGTGGTAAACTATATGGTTTAAAGGTAACTTCACCAGGTGTTACCTATGAAATGGATATGCAAGAAGGTACCGAGTATGATATAAAGTTTATAGAACTTACAGAAAAGAACATTGACTTACTAGATGCTGAAGCTAAAGAAAAAGGTGTTATGGGATTCTCTCGACTTGAAGATATTGATTGGAGAAGAGGTTCTGCCGCTAATAGTAGAGAAGTTTATTTTGCCGTTACCGGTAGAGATAAGCCAGATTTAATAGGAAAAGGTACTAGATCTGGAAGAATATACAAGGTAGTTTTAAATGAAAATGATCCTACTGGAGCTGGTAAAATTGTATGTGTATTGGATGGTGATAAAGAAGGTGGAAAAGCTGAACCTTTTCATAGTCCCGATAATATATTAGTAACAGAAAATTATGCTTATATACAAGAAGATCCAAATGGTATTCAGGACTTCAAGCCAGCGGCCAATCATTATGCAAGATTATATCAATATAATTTAAATACAGGAGCTTTGAAAACTGTATTAGAATGTGATCAAATCAAAGCTGCTTCTGAAAGTTATGGTCCAGCAGACAGAATCTGGGAGATTACTGGTATGATCGATATTTCTGAAACTATAGGCGTTGATAAAACATTTTTACTTATTACCCAAAATCATGGTTGGGAAAGAACTGATGGTATTCCTTTTACAGATCCCAATGCTAATCCAAACGTAGCCGAAAGTAGAAAAGAAGGAAGTATGTTATATATTATTAAAGGTTTAGATAGGTAGATCAATGATTTTATTCACATCATTTAAAAATAATAAAGAGGCTTATTTTGTAATAAGCCTCTTTCTCATATTAAGTTTTTCTTTATCATCTTGCTCCAGAAAAGAAAAAACAGAGATAGTTCCTGTCAATGTCCAAATGAAAAATCAATTCATAGAAGACATTTCTATAGCAATTACCTTTTTGGATAGTACGAAAAGTAATGTTGATAATGCCGCAAAAAACTTTTTAGAATCTCGAAAATATTTTAAGAAAATTGAGCCAATTCTCTCTACACTTGATGTAGAAAACTATGGTTTTCTAAACCAGCCTAACATCCTAAAAATTGAAGAAGAAGATTACACCGACATAAAAATAAAAAAACCCAGTGGTTATCAGGTTTTAGAGGAAGAAATTTTTGCAGAAGAAAAAGATACTACAGCAATACTAAACCATATTAATTTGGTATCGAATCGACTAAAACTGATTAAAGCGAATACTAATTTTGACCATATTAAAACTTACCACTTTCTTTGGATGTTCAGAAAATCACTCATTAGGATAGCATTAACGGGAATTACTGGGTTTGATTCACCAGTTTTAGAAAATTCTTTGGAAGAATCTAAAACTGTTTATGCTAGTCTTAGAACGTATTTATCTTTCTATAAAAATGAATTCAAGGATGCTACCATATTTGAAAACTGGAATGATGAGATTGGTCAATCAATAATCGATTTATCCGAGGAATTTAATGATTTTGATCGATATCATTTTATCAAAAACCACACTCATAAACAATTAGAGCTATGGAATAAGACTGTAAATGACTGGAATGTGAAATTCCCATTTGAATTATCGATCAAAAATGATGCTACCTCTCTTTTCTCCTCGACCACATTTAATATTGACTATTTTTCAGATAAAAATTTAGGAAGAACAACATCAGAAAAAGTAACACTTGGAAAAAAGTTATTTTACGATACTAATCTATCCGCAGATAAAAAAATAAGTTGTGCTACATGCCATATTCCTGAAAAAGCATTTACAGATGGTATGAAAATAGCAACAGGAGTAACACGAAATTCACCAACCCTACTCTATGCCGCATTGCAGAAGGCTTTTTTTTATGATAAAAGAGCCGGAAGTCTTGAGGGTCAAATTATTTCTGTGATCGAAAATAAAAATGAATTTCATACAAATTTAGAAACGTTAGAAAAAGCTGTAAAAAAAGACAGTAATTATACCAGTGCATTCAAAACATCATATCCAAATAGAGAAATTACTAATATTGATATCAGAAATGCTATTGCAAGCTATATTAGAAGTTTAGCGCCTTTTAATTCTAAATTTGATCGAAATATCAATAATTTAGAAAACTCACTTACGCAAGAGGAAATTAGTGGGTTTAATCTTTTCAATGGAAAAGCAAAATGCGCAACTTGTCATTTTGCACCTATCTTTAATGGAACTGTTCCGCCAGATTATAAAGAATCAGAAATAGAATTAATAGGCATACCCCAACAAAAAGATACTGTTAATGCAACCATAAGCAAGGATCTTGGCAGTTATTATGTGTACAAAACTCCTGAAAGAAAACACTTTTTTAAAACTTCAACTATTCGAAACACTAGCATAACCGCTCCATATATGCATAATGGTGTGTATAATACATTAGATGAAGTATTAGATTTTTATAATCGTGGTGGTGGTTTTGGTATCGGTATACATTTAGAAAATCAAACATTACCTCCAGATCCATTAAAGCTAAACCAGCAGGAAATAAATGATATTATAGCTTTTATTAAAACGTTAGAAGATAACATTGATGACTATTAGAAGGGTTAAAGATCCAAGAAAGTGATACTTCCAGAAGGGATTTAGTACAATTTTGATGTGTTTTTATCTTTTTTTTACGGTTATCACACAAAATTGATACGCAAAGCTTATTTAATTCCTAATATGTAAGTAATTTTTGTTAATTTTATTAAGAATTGTTTACATACAAATCAATTCATTTGATTGGAATGATATCAACTACTATACCTATAAATGAAAACCTAAGATTAGGAGCGTTAAAATCTTTAGACATTCTGGACACCCAATCCGAGAAAGAGTTTGATGACATAACGGCTCTTGCTGCGTATATCTGCGAAACAGAAATCTCCCTGATTTCTTTGGTAGATACAGATAGGCAATGGTTTAAATCCAAATATGGTTTGTCAGTTTGTGAAACCCCTAGGGCTGTATCATTTTGTGCTCATGCAATTCTTGATCCAGAAAACATAATGATTGTTGAAGATGCACGTAAAGACGAACGTTTTTGTAAAAATCCGCTTACTGAAACAGAGAAGCTTGTAATATTTTATGCAGGAGTTCCGTTAATTGATAAAGATGGGTTTGCATTGGGAACATTGTGTGTAATTGACAGTAAACCAAAAAAGCTTTCTGAAAAACAATTACAATCCCTTAAATCATTAGCAAATCAGGTGGTTTTACTTTTTGAACTGAACAAAAAAAATAACGACCTAGAAAAAATTCAAAATAAATTAAAGAAACGTAACGAATCGCTTAGAGAATTTGCACGGGTAATTTCTCATGATTTAAAAATGCCCTTGGCAAATATTATTACCACTACAGATTTATTAAAACTAATTCTTGAGAATAACTTGGATAAGGAAAGTTTGCAGTATTTTGAATATATTAAAACTTCTTCCTTTGCCATGAGCAGCTACATAAGTGATGTTTTGGATCATTACGAAAGTTCAAGTCTTGTACACAATAAACCCGAAAGTTTTAGTTTAAATGAACAGCTACAGGAAATAGTTAATCTACTAAGTATTAAACCAGATTTTACTATTAATTTCCCTGAGAATGATCCAATATTAGTAACAAATAAACTTGCACTGAAGCAGATTTTTTTCAATTTAATCGGAAATAGTATTAAATATAATGACAAAGAACAAATCATTGTTTCGATCGAAACCAGTGAAGATGAAAAGTACTATTATTTCAGAATAACAGACAATGGAATGGGCATTCCTAACGATAAGTTAGCTACAATATTTGATCTTTTCACAACTGCAAACACTATAGATAGAAGTGGTAACAAAGGAAATGGAATTGGTTTGTCCACAGTTCAAAAGTTGATTCAAAATCTTGGAGGTACTATTGAAGTAACTTCACAGGAAAAAATAAAAACCACTTTTGACTTTTCTATTAAAAAGACCTAGTTCCTCTTAGAATTTATAGCCTCTACACTAGCCTGAGCGCATTTTTCTCCATCAATTGCAGCAGAAATTATTCCTCCGGCATACCCTGCACCCTCACCACAAGGATATAATCCCTTAATTTGCACATGTTCTAGTGTTTTCCAGTCTCTAGGAATACACACTGGCGATGACGTTCGTGATTCAGGAGCATGCACTACTGCTTCATTAGTTAGATATCCACGCATACTTTTATCAAATGCTTTAAAGCCAGATTGTAATGTGTTATGAATAAATTTGGGAAACACCACTCCCATATCTGCAGATGTCAAACCAGGTGTATACGATGTAACTGGAAGATCGTTAGACACTTTACCCTCAACCATATCCATAAGCCTTTGCGCCGGAACTTTTTGGGTTTCTCCACCTATTCGCCATGCTTGTTGTTCAATCTCCTTCTGAAAGTACATTCCAGATAAAGGACCATACTTTGCATATGCTTTAAAATCTTCTAGTTTTAATTCTACAACAATCCCACTATTAGATGTGGGTTGATCTCTTTTAGACGGTGACCAGCCATTGGTGACTACTTCTCCTGGACTGGTAGCGCATGGCGCAATAACCCCTCCTGGACACATACAAAATGAATACATCCCTCTTCCTGCAACTTGTTTTACAACACTATATGGTGAAGGAGGTAAATAAGGTCCTCTTGTTTCGCATTTATATTGAATTTTATCTATTAATCGCTGCGAATGTTCTACCCGAACACCTAAGGCAAACGGTTTTGCTTCAATCTCTATCTTTTTACGATATAATAACTCAAATATATCTCTGGCCGAATGACCAGTAGCAAGGATAACTTTATTTGTTTCAATAGAACTTCCGTCTAATAGAACTACGGCATTAATCTCTGAGTTTTTAATTTCGAAATCAACAACACGGGTTTCAAAATGTATTTCTCCTCCTCGTTCAATAATTTTTTCTCGTATATCTCCAATAATACCGGGTAGTTTATTTGTACCAATATGTGGATGCGCATCAACCAGAATTTGATCTGTTGCTCCAAAACCTACCAAAAGTTCGAGAATGCGATTAACGTCACCACGCTTTTTTGATCTAGTATATAGCTTCCCATCACTATAGGTTCCTGCTCCTCCTTCTCCAAAACAATAATTAGAATCCTCGTTAACAATATGATCTCGATTAATAGCTTTAAGATCTCTACGTCTGCTTCTTACATCTTTCCCTCTTTCCAGAACAATTGGCTTACACCCAAGTTCTATACATCTTAAAGCAGCAAATAATCCTGCAGGACCCGCGCCAATAATTACAATTTCGGGGGCATTAGAAACTTCAGGATAGTCAGGTAATTCAATAACATTATCTTCAAAGTCTTCTTGTACAAAAACCTTTACCTTCAGATTTACTTTAATTGCTCGCTGTCTTGCATCTATAGATCGTTTTAGAATCTGTACATGTCGTATTTCGTTTAATGGGATCTCGTTTTTACGAGAAATATTACTTTTTAACAGATTTTCATTAGCTGCAATTTCTGGTGAAACCTGTATGGTAAATTCGTGTTTCAAGACTTATTAACGTTTTTGACTTTGCGCGAAGATACAATATTGTTGTCTTTATAAGTTATTTGTAACTTACTAGTTCAAATCGCGATCCATGCAAAATGCCAAAATTTATAAAACTTAAAAACGATTATATTGGAAATCAAAGAACTAAAACTATTCTCAAAATACATTGACGCACAATATGCTTTTTACAATGATGTTTTAGGGTTTACGTGTACAGAAACGTCGCAAGGCTTTACTGTTATTACTAAAGAAAATACTTTAGAATTTATCAAGTCCGAAATAGATTGCTATTACCACTTTGCTTTTCTTATCCCTACGGGATCTATTTATGCCGCAATTCAATATTTAGAAGAAAGGAATATCTACCTTTTACGATATAAAGGGGAAAAAATAATCAATTTTCAAACGGGTAAAGCCATTTATTTTTATGATAAAGACGGAAATATTGGGGAATTCATAGAAAGACCTCTTCTAGATTACACCCATATCAGCACTTTTTCTATAAATCAAGTTATTAAACTAAATGAAATTGGATTACCACATAAAGATCCTTTATATGTCAGCACTGTTCTAATTAACGAGTATGGCATTACTCCTATTGATCGCAATAGTTTTACGGAAAATTTCTGCTGGGTTGGGGATCACAATGGAGTGATTATAGTAGTTAAAGAAGGTAGAAATTGGTTGCCAACCAACAAACCAGGAATCATTAATGACTTTACTATTAGTTATGAAGATAATGAAAAAACTCATTATTTATCTTTTGAAAATAACGTCCTACGCAGAATAACATAAGAGTAAAACTTTACAAGTTTAACCTTTTATTAAGGTTATTGTTTATATCTTTGAAGTCAAACAAACCTTAAATTTATAATTATGAAAAAGCTAGTTTTATTAGCAATTGCTGTAATCGGTTTCACTTTCACTTCTTCTGCACAGGGAGTGCATTTAGGATTTAAAGGCGGACTTAACTTTGCAGACGTTACTGGTGACTTTGATGCCGATGGAAGAACTGGGTATCATATTGGAGCTGTTGTAGATTTAAATCTATCGGATAAATTCGGAATCTCACCAGAAGTCATTTATTCTGCACAAGGAACGGATGATACCGATATTGATTATCTAAATATTCCTGTCCTGGCTAAGCTAAAAATTACTGAGTATTTGAATATTCATGCTGGTCCGCAATTTGGATTTATAGTCAATGACGATTTCGAGGCCGGAGATCCAGAAAGTTTTGATTTTAGTGGTGCTGTTGGTGTAGGTGCTCAATTTAGTAGCTTTTTTGCTCAATTACGTTACAATATTGGTGTAACCGATATTGTAAATGATGTGGATACAAAAAATGCTGTTTTTCAAGTCTCTGTAGGATATCAAATTTTTTAATTAGTATATTATATTCCAAAAAAAAGGTAGGAGCATGCATGCTCCTACCTTTTTTTTGTTCCAGTCTTTATACAATATTAACAACTGACAAATATTATTAGGATTTATCTTCTCGATCTCCTATTAAAACTTTTATTATTATTTTTTGGTTTTGGCTTTCTATGATGTGTATTCTTTTGAGATGGCTCTGCATTGTGTGAGTTTATAACTGGTTCAAAGCCTTCTACAACTTCACTTGGCAACTTTTCACCCAATAATTTTTCTATTCCTCTAATATAGCTCACTTCTTCATGGCTTACCAAGGATATCGCTTCTCCGCTAGCTCCTGCTCTACCCGTACGACCAATTCTATGCACATAATCTTCAGAAATATTAGGCAATTCAAAGTTTACAACATGTGGTAATAATGGGATATCTAATCCACGAGCTGCAATATCTGTTGCTACCAAAACTCTAATTGTTCCCTTTTTGAATCCTCCAAGTGCTTTTGTTCTTGCGCCCTGACTTTTATTACCATGGATTGCAGCGGCTGTAATTCCACTTTTAACCATTTTTTCACTTAACCGATTGGCTCCATGTTTTGTTCTGGTAAAAACTAATACTTGCTTCCAATCACCATCAGATATAAGCTTAATTATTAATTCACTTTTTCTTTTTTGATCAACTTTGTAAATCTTTTGATCTATCTTTTCTGCAGTTGTATTTTCTGGTGCCGCTTCTACCCACAAAGGATGATGTAAAATCCCATTCGCTAGTTTCTTAATCTCTTTAGAAAATGTAGCAGAAAACAGCAGGTTTTGTCTTTTTACCGGTAAAAGATTCAAAATCTTATTAATATCCCTTTGAAAACCCATATCTAGCATACGATCTGCTTCATCTAAAACCAAGATCTCAATAGTAGCCAATGAGAGTGCTTTTTGACTATGCAGATCCAGTAAACGTCCGGGTGTTGCTACTAATATATCTACACCATTTCTTAATCCTCTGATCTGAGGTTTTGCATTCACTCCTCCAAATATGACCATTGATCTTAAGTCTAGAAATTCACTGTACGCTCTAACATTATCTTGTATTTGTGCCGCTAATTCTCTTGTTGGAGTTAATACCAAGGCGCGTACCGGTCTTTTTCTTAATCGTTGTCCTTGTGATAGTATTTGTAGTAATGGTAATGTAAATCCAGCAGTTTTTCCTGTTCCTGTTTGTGCAGAAGCCAAAACATCTTTCCTTTCTAAAATTGGTGGAATCGCTTTTTTCTGGATCGGTGAAGGGGTTGTATACCCCTTTTTATCAATGGCTCTTAATAGCGCATCTGATAATCCTAATGTATTAAATGACATATAAATTGTTTAAGAAATAACAATTAGTGGGAAATGCCATTTCTGAATATAGCTGCAAATGTAGGGCTAATTTTTACGATACTGTTCATTTTCTTAATTGATAAGGATAAAAACGTGTTGAAAAAAAAATTAATAATATCTTTATAAAACTAGAAGCGATTTCCACACAATACCTTAAAATACATAGACTCTCATCTTTAAAAGTGAATATTAACAATTTTATTTGAAAGAAATAATCCGTTTTTTGTAACAAATCAATCATTCCTATACTTACTGATCAAATCATAAAAGTAAAAATCATGAAAACGATCAGTTATCTACTCATTTTGTTTATTACAACACTAATGACACAAACTACCAAATCCCAAGATTCTAAGTTGGAAAACTCTATGCTTTGGAAAATCGAACACAAAAACCATGAAAAACCATCCTATTTGATGGGAACTATACATGTAATGTGTAAGGAAGACTTTACAATAAAAGATAAAATTTCAAAGGCGTTGAGGGCAACAGATCAATTGGTAATGGAAATAAATATCACAGATCCAGATGAGTTTAAATCCCTTCAAGAAGCAGCTATGGGAAAACAAAAACTCAGTCAACAACTTACAGAGTTGCAACTTGCTAAATTATCTACCTTTTTAAAGGATAAAATGGGGATGACTCTGCCACAGGTAGATAATTTTACATTAAGTACAATCTACTCTCTGTCCATTATGCAAAGCTTGCCTTGTACAGAAAAGAAAATGTATGAGTTTGAGTTATCTACACTTGCCAAACAGCAGGGAAAATCTATACAGGGATTGGAAACCGTTAGTGAACAATCAGGATATGCAGAAAAAGCATACCCAACAGAATTTCTTTTACAACAATTGGACTTGTCTGATGAATATAAAAAAATGTTCCCTCTATTGGTTACAGCTTATAACAAAGAGAATCTTGAAGAGTTATTTGCATATATAACTAATGAAAAGTATATGGACGTTAACAATAAAGAGTGGTTATTAGACTATAGAAACAAAAATTGGGCAAAGAAAATACCCGCAATGCTTGAGGAAGAAAGTAATTTCTTTGCTGTAGGTGCTGCACACTTGGTAGGAGAAACCGGAATAATACAACTACTCAGAAAGAAAGGGTATATTATAACTCCTGTTTTTAACTAAAAGGATATCCATTTTGCAACTAACCGAAAAAGAGTTTCTGGAAAAAATCAATGTTCACAAGGGGATCATATATAAAGTAATACGTATATATTTTGAAAACCATGATGATCGTGAAGATCTTTTTCAGGAGATTATTTTACAAACCTGGAAATCGTTGCCTTCATTTCAAGGAAAAAGTCAATTCTCTACTTGGCTGTATCGTATTGCACTTAATACTGCTATTGTTTTCTTTAAAAAAGAGAAAAAAAGAAACGATAGTATTCGAAATGATCAGTTACAACCAATATCAATGCAGGATGATGCTAGTGAAAAAGAAACACAATTAGTTCATTTTTACAAAGCGGTTTACCAACTAGACAAGATAGAAAAAGCAATTATCCTGCAATATATAGATGGGCTCTCCGGAGATGAAATTAGTAAAAATCTAGGATTGTCTGCCGTAAACACAAGGGTCAAACTTAATAGAACAAAAAAGAAATTACAAAACATTATAAAACAACAAGGTTATGAATTTTGATAATATAAAATCAGCATTAGAAAATGAGGATCAGGCACCTCTCGTCCCTGAGTCTTTGGCAACACTCAAAAAAAGCGAAATGCCAATACAGCAGATCAGAAAAACAATGAAAGGAGAAATCATTACACAGTTAATATGTATTGTAATCTTTTTTGCGGCTCCCAGTTTCATGAAGTTACACCAATTTCCTAGAGCGGTTTATTATATTTTTATGTTTCTTACTGCTTTGATGACCATGGGTTATGTTACCAAAATGATATGGTTCTTGAGAAAAACAGGGAGTATTCAAGGTTCTACAAAAGAAACCTTACTACTGTTTATTCATGATATACAGCTTACCTTAGAGGTTTATAAAACCGCAATCATTTCTGGTTCCATATTATTGCCAATATCGGTAACAGCACTTTTATTGGGTTCTACTAATTTTAATGAAAACCTTTTTCAAAAATGGTTCTTATTAGACATAGGTGCTACCCGTATAATCTTGTTAATATTTGGTTATCTTATAACTACATTCTTTATTTATATAATTACAGTAAAATGGGCAGATAGTTTATATGTAAGACACATAGATAAATTAAGAAACATACTCAACTCATTAAATGAATGATTAATCTACATTAATTCTTTGCATAAAAGTAACCTAAGAACATTCTTCTGCAGTTACTTTTTTGTGTTACACATATTCATCTATTATTAAAAATAGGCTCATAAAATTTTCCTTAACCCAAACCATCAATCCCAAATCTTATAGTATATTTGACAAACGTTACATAGGAATGCAGTTTAAACACCCAGAATTTCTTTATGCTCTTTTTGCGCTTCTTATTCCTATTTTAATTCATTTGTTTCAACTACGGCGTTTCCAGAAAGTAGATTTCACCAATGTACAATTTCTAAAGGCTGTTACAATGCAAACTCGAAAAAGTTCGCAGCTTAAGAAATGGCTTACCTTACTTACCAGGTTATTAATATTAGCTTCTATTATTATGGCTTTTGTTCAGCCTTTTTTGGCTTCAGAAGATATCGTGGGTAAGAAAAGTGAAACTGCAATCTATTTAGATAATTCCTTTAGTATGCAGGCCAAAGGAGCAAAAGGTCCATTACTAAATCGTGCGGTACAAGAGATTTTAAGTGATTTACCCGAAGAAGAGATTATATCACTCTTCACCAATACAGAAACTTTTACCAATGTATCTAAAAAAGATATTCAAAACGATTTGCTTCAAATAGAGTTTAGTTCTAACCAACTCCCCTATCATGCGGCTTATCTAAAAGCTAAACGATTGCTAAGTACGTCTCCTGAAACTATTAAAAGAGTAATTATGGTTTCTGATTTTCAGCAAAAAGAGGGTGCTTTTTCATTGCCAACAGATTCAAGTACAGAAACCAGTTTGGTAAAGTTACTTCCTGTTACAAAGCAGAATATAGCTATCGATAGTTTATTTCTACAACGAAATACAAATAATGAATTAATGCTTACTGTTTCTTTAAGTAATATTGAAGCTAATGCTGAAAATACATCAGTTGCACTCTATAACGATGATAAATTAATAGCAAAAACTGCGATTTCGATACCAAAAAATGGCACTGCACAAACCGAGTTTAGATTAGAAGAAAATGTAAAAATAAATGGTCGTGTTTCTATAGAAGACCCATCAATAACATTTGACAACTCAAGATATTTCACGATTAATACTCCACAGAAAATTAATGTTGTTGCGATTAACGGTGCCAACGATAACTTTATAAAGAATATTTTCACATCAAATGAATTTACGCTTACCACTAGTTCTCTAGAAGAACTAAATTATAATGATATTAGTAATGCAAACCTTGTAATAATCAATGAAGTTAAACAAATTCCGATATCACTTACCAATGCCTTAAAACCATTTACAGATCAAGGAGGTACTGTTTGTATTATCCCATCTGATAAAGGAGACCTAATTTCATATCAACAGTTTATAGCTGCGTTTTCTGGTCAAGGATTACAAGCACAAAAAACACAAGAAAAGAAGATTACCAAAATAAATTTTTCTCATCCTTTGTATCAAGGAGTCTTTGATAAAAGGATTACCAATTTTCAATACCCTAAGGTTAATAGTTTTTATCAAACCAACGCAACCAATATGGTATTATCCCTAGAAGATAATAGCGCATTTCTTTACAAAACGAATAATGTATATGTATTTACGGCGGCTATAAACAGGGAAAACTCGAATTTCAAAAATTCACCATTAATAGTTCCTACTTTATATAATATTGGAAAACAGAGTTTGCAACTTACCGATATATCATATACAATTGGCAAAGCAAATTCATATGATGTACCTATATCATTGGGGCAAGACGGAATATTGTCCTTGGTTTCGGATCGGGAAAGTAGTATTCCGTTACAACAGAGTTTTCCTTCCAAAGTACGGATCACCACTGATGAAATCCCTACAAAATCAGGAATTTACAGACTTCAAGATAAAAATGAAATCATACAATATGTAAGTTATAATTATGATAGCTCAGAAAGTGATTTACAATATTACAACCTTAGCTCAACGGCAGATTATGAAGTAAATAATTCTGTTTCTGAACTTTTTAATCAAATAAAAGAAGAGACCAGTATCAATGAACTTTGGAAATGGTTTGTTATTTTTGCGCTGATATTCTTATTAATTGAAATATTACTTTTAAAATATCTAAAATGAATTTCTTACTAAAGGCTGCTACAGTAATTGATCCCAAGTCTCCTTTTCATAATAAAACTGTTGATATTCTTATCGAAAATGGAGTAATTACGGATCTTAGAAATTCTATTAAAGCTCAAGGTACGGTTAAAGAGATCAAATTAGACAATCTGCATGTATCACAAGGGTGGTTCGATAGCAGTGTATGCTTTGGAGAACCCGGTTATGAAGAGCGAGAAACAATTACAAATGGTCTTGATGTAGCTGCCAAAAGTGGCTTTACCGCCATTGCACTTAACCCAAATACTTTACCCATTACAGATAATAGTGCTTCGATTGGATTTTTGAAGGGAAAAGCTCAAGATAGTCCGGTATCTCTTTACCCTATTGGTTCTCTGACTACAAAATCTGATGGAATAGATATGGCAGAGTTGTTTGATATGCAGCAAGCCGGTGCTATAGCATTTGGAGATTATAAGAAAGCGATACAAAACCCTAATTTACTAAAAATAGCACTGCTTTATACACAGAATTTTGATGGACTTGTGCTCTCTTTTCCGCAGGATAATCAAATTGCAGGAAAAGGAATGGTTAATGAAGAAGAACAGAGTACATTGTTGGGCTTAAAAGGAATTCCTGCTATGGCAGAAGAGTTACAGATCACCAGAGATTTATTTTTGTTAGAGTATACGGGTGGAAAACTACATATTCCAACAATATCTACGGCGAAATCTGTTTCATTAATCAAAGAAGCTAAGAAAAAAGGATTGCAAGTGAGTTGTAGCGTAAGTACACATCACTTGACATTAACTGATTCTGAGTTAGCAACTTTTGATTCTAATTATAAAGTAAGACCACCATTACGAACACAAAAAGATGTGGATACATTGATAAAAGGGGTTAATGATGGTACTATTGATATGATCACAAGTGACCACCAGCCAATGGATGTAGAACATAAAAAAGTAGAGTTCGACAATGCAAAATATGGAACTATTGGTTTGGAAAATGCCTTTGGTACGATAAATAATGTTTTAGGAACAGAAAAAGCGATATCCATGCTAACCAATGGCAGAACCGTTTTTGAGTTAGAAAATCACACTATTGAAAAAGGAAATAAAGCAGATATAACATTATTCAACCCAAACGGAGATACTATTTTCACTGAGGAACTTATACTTTCTAACTCTAAGAACAGTGCTTTTCTTGGAAAACCTATAAAAGGTGCTACCTACGGCATAGTAGCAAATGGTAAAATAGTACTTAAATAATTGTAAGCTAATACTAAAAATAGTTAAACCAACAATACGTCAATCATGCAATCAGATTATGCCAAACAAGGTAAAACAGCAGCAGTAGTCGCATATATAACAATCATTGGGACTATTATTGCCTATTTTATGAATCAGGAAAGTAAGAATATTTTTGCGAATTTTCATATACGACAAGCATTAGGAGTTAATATTTCGTTCTATATTCTAGGCGCTTTGGTAAGCATTTTTGATTCATGGGCAATATCATCAGCGTTTTATATATTTATTCTTGTACTATGGGTTTTCGGATTAATAACGGCTATTAGAGAAGAACAAAAAACCGTACCCATTCTAGGACCATACTTTCAGCAATGGTTTAGTTTTATAAAATAATTACAAAATATATGCAATCAAAATCATTATCCCTGTATCATATCATTAAAGAGCCTACAATTAAACAAGATAGAACTCCGGTTTTATTTATGTTTCATGGTTACGGAAGTGATGAAAATGATCTTTTCTCTTTTGCGGCAGAATTACCAGAAGAATTATGTATTATCTCTGTAAGAGCGCCCTACCCTATGCAGCCTCATGGTAATGCATGGTATGCCATATATTTTGACGCAGCTCAAGGCAAATTTAGTGATGATAAACAAGCCATTGAGTCTCGAGATAAAATAGCAAATTTTATTGATGAGGCGGTACAAGCTTACGATTTGGATGCAGAAAATGTTACCTTATTAGGATTTAGTCAAGGAACGATTTTAAGCTATTCTCTAGCGCTGTCCTACCCAGAAAAAGTAAATAATGTTATCGCATTGAGTGGGTATATAAATGACGATATTCTGAAAGAGGGATATGAAAACAATGATTTTTCACGTCTTAGTATTTACTGTTCTCATGGTAGTGCGGATCAAGTTATTCCGGTAGATTGGGCAAGGAAAGCTCCTGGTAAACTGGCAGAACTGGGTATTAAAACCTCATTAAATGAATTCCCAGTTGGTCATGGTGTTACCCCTCAAAATTTTTATCAGTTTAAGGATTGGTTAGGTCAACGAATTTAAAAAATTTACTGATTTACCATCGTTCTAAAAAGGTTATTAATCAACTCATAAGTAATTGATTGTTAACACTTTATGTGTTGTTTTTTTGTAGTAATTGAAGTATATTTAGGTTATTAACACAAACTTAAATATAGTATCATGAAAAAATTCAATTCATTAGTAGCGCTCACTCTTTTGTTGAGTGTTTTTTTTGTTGCTTGCGAGCAAGAAGAAGAAACGATGGTTAAACAAGAAGTATCAACTGACGTTCTGATAGCTCTTGAAGATGCAGGGTTTAATGTCACGGACCAGCCTCCAATAAAATTTGAAGAAAGTTACATTGTAGAAGGTGATATTTTACTGACGTATAAGCAAATATTGAACTTGGCAAAAACTGAGGGCATTTCTATCAATTCTAAACAATACAGCACGAATAATTTGGTTAACACAAACGGTAACAGAAACATAACCGTATTTGTAAGTTCATCATTCAATTCTGCCACTTCTGCAGGGATCGATTTGGCAATTCAGCGCTACAATGCAGAAAATCTTGAAATTACTTTTCAAAGAGTCAACTCTTCAAATAATGCAGATATTGTAATAACCCGATTGAACTTTTTCTTAGAATTTTTTGGTGTTCTTGGATCTGCGGGGTTTCCAACAGCTGGTGGTGATCCATTTAATCAAATTTCATTAAACGGTAGACTCACCAGACTTGGTTTTGATACTGGGGGCATAGCCACTATTGTTTCTCATGAGATGGGACATTGTATTGGTTTTAGGCACACTGATTTTTTTGACAGGAGCATTTCCTGCGGTGGTTCAACTAGTAATGAAGGTGATGGTGGAGTTGGTGCAAACTTGATCCCGGGAACACCATCTGGAGCAACACTAGAAGACGGCTCCTGGATGCTAGCCTGTTCTGATGGAGGCGATAGGCCTTTCAATCCAGATGATAAAACTGCGCTTGATTTTCTATATTGATCTACCTAGTATTTATCAAGAATATTATCGCGTCCTTTTATGCTAAGAGGACGCGATAATTAAATTAACAAAATCATTTGGTATGATGGATATAGCTTACCTAATTAACTTTTTGGCAAGCAAATCTCTTACAATCTCTTTGTAGGACCGACCAATCGGAAATACCCCTTTTTCATTTGTTACACTGTTAGTATCAAATCGCTTTACAAGGTTCATATTGATAATATAGGACCTATGAATGCGTATAAAATCACTAGGGTTTAATTTGGCTTCAAATTCTGAAATAGGCATAAGACTGATATGAGTGCCTTTTGTTGTTACAATTTTAATGTGGTTTTTGATAGCTTCTATATGCAAAATTGTGGAAAAATCTATTTTCAGAAAAGCTCTTTCGGATTTAACAAAAATATGATCCAATTCTTCATGCTC
The DNA here is from genome assembly GCA_947496355.1 of uncultured Aquimarina sp. Classification (GTDB taxonomy): domain Bacteria; phylum Bacteroidota; class Bacteroidia; order Flavobacteriales; family Flavobacteriaceae; genus Aquimarina. Next base: position 162,313 of record CANMCO010000009.1, on the reverse strand, counting down.
ATCAGAATGGTTGGAAATCTCACTTTTCCCCGTATCTGGGTCGTCTACATTCTTGCTAAGTAATCTTTTTAAACGACTAATCGTTTGCAAAAATCGATTTAGACCAATAGGCTTTAATAAATAATCTACCACCTCTAGTTGAAACCCTTCTAATGCATACTCTCTATGTGCTGTTGTTAGTACAGTTAACGGTCGTTTCTTTAGCATTTTCAACATAGAAAGCCCCGTCATTTTAGGCATTTGTATATCTAGGAACATCACATCCACTTCTAGATCATCTAGCACCAAAAATGCCTCTACAGCACTATGAAATACACCTACAATTTTAAAATCAAGTACATTTTCTAAGTGCGTAGCGATAACCTTTGTTGCCATCTCTTCATCATCGATAATAATACATTTGATCATTTTATTCATATATTATCTTGATAGGTCTATTGTCAAATTTACTGTAAACATGTCATTTTTTTGAATGTCAAGTTGATATTTTTCGGGATAGATCAATGCCAATCTTTTTGTAATATTTTTTAAACCGATACCCGATTGAACGCTTTTATCTATTTCAGAATCATTAAATGAATTTTTAATAACAAAATGTAAAACATTATTAATTATCTCTATTTTTAAATCAATAGTAGACTTCCCATCTTCTTTTGCAGGGCCATGTTTAAAGGCATTTTCTACAAAAGGCAAAAGGATTAATGGGGATATATATGTACCACAGGGCATTATGGATTTTTCATAACTAAAATCTAGCTTACGATCATACCGCATTCGTTCAAGTTCAATAAAATTTTCTAAATTATCTATTTCTGATACTAGTGAAATTCGTTCTACATCACTATCGTACAATAAATAGCCAAGCATTTCTGAAAGCTTAACAATAGATTCTCCTGCATTCTTATTTTTAGACAATACCATACCGTAGATGTTATTGAGGGTATTGAACAGAAAATGTGGTTGTACTTGATTCTTTAGGTATCTTAATTCTGCTTCTATCTTTTCCTGCAATAAGGTCTGATTACGTTCCCGTTCTTGTATAAAGTTTTGAAAAAACTTTATACTTAGTATCAAAGAAGTAATATATAGTAGTTCTATACCTTTAAAAATAAAACTTGCATGTTCTGTATAATACTCTGTTTTGCCTAAAATTGTAGGGAGTATCATCTCATAATATAACATTAACAATAACCAACCAAAAACGGCTATAGTTATTAAGGTTGTAACAGTGAATTCAAAATATCTCTTTTTATACAGATATCTAGGCATCAAAACATATGCAATCACATAGGCACAACCCATTTTAATAGGAAGAACTAATAATTCATGACTTATACATTGCCAAAGTGTTCTACTATATACCGTAAAATAGTTAGTTAATATATAAAAAGCACTCCAAATACTCCAATAAAGAATATGGCGGCTAACTCTCTGTATTGTCCAGGCGTTGTATGTTTTTAACAACTTCATACTACTATATTACGACTAATTACCATCAACAACTCTAAAGAGCAAGGTTTTCATGACCAATCATTAAAAATAAAGGACGAATTACCTATTACATTTTAAAATACCACTAATCATAATACAAATGTAATTCATCCATTTTTATGTTGTTTTCTGGTCATCTGTACTATGAATGATCTCGCCTATCCTATTCTCAAAATTGACATCTGATATTACTATACATTTATGATATAAACAAAAATTATTCATCATGAAAAAGTATCAAATTGTAGTAATAGCAGTGTTATTAAGTACGTTCAGTTTTGCGAGTGACGACTTCAAAAGTGTTGTCTTATTATCCTCAGAAAACAAAAATGTGATATTAGCCTATAATGGTTTTGAAAATATCGAGACTTCCATTATGATCAATGATCAATTCGAAACCGTTCTATTTCAGGAGACCAAGAAAAGCCCAAAATTATTAAGTACTCAATTCTCTTTAAATGAACTAAAGGGAAATATCTTTATGGTTCGTATCGAAAATAAATACAAGGTAATAGAAGTCGTGTATAAATTTGATAATAATAAAGCTATCATAGAAGAACAACCAATTGAAATTTTCAAGCCTATATTTTATCAAAAAGAAGGTGAGGTATTAATCTATCTCTTAAACCCTTTAGAAAAAAAAGTAATAATTGATGTTCTGGACGAAGATGGAAACGAGTTAATACCTACAATGGTATCAACAAAACTTGTAATCCAAAAAACATTGGATTTCTCTGAATATAGATCAAAAGCAATGATTAAAATTAAGAATGGTAAGTACTTTACAAAAAAAGTTACTTATTAAAAAAATCTCCGTGTTCTATTATAATAGAACACGGAGAATATATATTAAATCTTATATATCAAGAATAAAAAGTTTTCAATCAGTTTGGATTACTTTACCCTACTGGACTATACTCTTTTAAAATTGGTTTAATTTTTTGCTCAAATATTCTACTTGTAAACCTGGTAATATCAATTTTTGTTTTTCTTTTAACAACAATAATCAAATTGATAAAATCAATAGGTACGATTGATAACATACCTTTATCACATTCATCTGCACTAATTTTGGAAGTGAAGTATTTGATATATTTATTTGTACTTTCAACAACAGAAATATGTTTTTTCACCTTCTCTACTTCAGTAATAGTAAAAGGAACTCCGATAACATCATCTACAACTTGATTCATATGAAACATATTCAGTATTCTATTTTTCACACCAAGCATATCATCTGAATATTCAAGAACAGGGCTAGGGTAACTGTACTTCCAGTATTTGCAGGTAGCAGAGTATACAATTGGATTCATTGTAATTCCTACCATATATATATTTTTGAATATGTTTTGAAGTTTGGCTTTAATCATAGTTTTCATGATTAACCCTTTTGGAAAATAAGAACTTCCTCTTTCTTCTTCAATTATTCCTAACCCAAGACGTATGTATAGGTCTTTTTTGTGTTGCAGATTTGGACAAAACATGAAATAAGCCATACCAATATCTTTTCCTTTCTTCTTCATTATGTAAACATCCATTTTCTCGTATTTTGAAAACAAATTTCGAAAATCGGTAAGAGGAACTTGGTCACTTATCGAGGCTATAAACAGATTATAAAATCTAGTTTCAAATTGAGAATTTTCTTTAATCCCTACAATTTTGTGGTGTTCTAACTTTGTCATCTTTCAAGTTTATTTTGGAGATTATTGGGTATTCAAAATAGTAGTAAGTAGTCCTACAACTATGTATACAAATGTAGCTGTTTTCCGTCCTGAAAAGGATAAGCTACATCACTAAATGACATGTTGTTATTTTGTTAATTTTGCTAACATAAAAAATTGTAAATCAGTAATGTAAACAAGAAAAAAAAGAGAAAAATATGGTTTTAACGTAGCAATTTTGTTGGATTTACATGTGGTATAATTGAAATTAAAATCGATAATTAAAAGGCAAAAAACAGCACTATAATAGTTAACAATTTGTTAATTTAATAATTTGAGAGTTATGTTTTTAAAGATTTAATTTTATCAAGTTTAAACTGTTAAAACATTCTTTAAAATGCAAAAAAACTCCACAAAATACAAGTATAAAAAAATTCCTAAAACAAGTATCTAATCAAAATTTTTTAGACAATTTCCAAAATATCAATAGATGACATCAATCAAGATGCCAGATTCCTTCTAAGGAATAATTTCAAGGAATAAATAAGAGATGTTAATTATCTATACTTATCATTGAGTCCAATACCTTCAATAATCATAGGAATAATCTTTTCTATACGAGATAATCGGGTAGCCTCTCTTTTAGCGGTAGTAATATACTCTATGTATTCTTTTCGTTTAAAAGGTGTCAATCCTTCTAAAGATTCTTTTAGATGATTATTAGTCTGCAGTGCATTCTTTAACTCTAAAGGAACTTCTATATCCTTAGATTTCTCAGGTTTAATCTCTTTCCCGTCTTTCTGATTTTGAATAGCTTCTTTTATGTATTGGAGCACAAGAGTTTTATCAATTTCATCTACCGAGTTAATCCTCCATTGTCGTAAACCTTTAGTTTTACCCTCTTGAGCATTAATGAGTTTCTTATGATTATCCTTAAGAAATACTCCTTGATAAAACCAAATACCGACGTAGGACTTAAAAGCTCCTATTCCAACAACATTTTTTTCATTTATAGTGTATACAGGAACTCCCCATTTAACAGTCTCTTTAAAATCGGTAGAAAGCATAATAGATCTTAGCTTTTCTAATGCTTCCTTCCACTCCCCTTTTTTGGATATAAATTCTTCTACGGACTTGTTTTTTTCCATAGTCTAATTTACAAAGAAACATTCACTTTTTTAACTTTGGCAGAATCCCAATCAAAAGTTACTCTTAAAGTCTTATCATCTTCATGCCATTCAAAAGAAGAAGATACTTCATCTATCATTAGGGATTTTGGTTTAGTCTCAATATTATGAACAACAAAAGTGATGTTTCGATTACTAGAAGCATGTTTTACTCCTTTCTTAGCAGAAAATTGTATAGAAAGGTTATCTGGTGTGGTTTTACTTTCAAATTTTAATATTTCATATTGCCCTTTTTCAAAAGCGTTTGGCGTTACACCATCATCATCATATAATTTACCTGAAGTACTTTCTAATTCTTTATCATGAAAATAATGTAATGTGATATTCTTTGTAGTATACTGTTTTGTTGTTTGTACTGGTTTAACCATAGGGATAAATGATCCTGCCTTCACGAACACTGGAATATGATCTTTTGCAACAAGCACCGTCTTATAAATCCCTCCCTGGTATTTTTGTCCTGTAAAAAAATCATACCAGTTATTCCCCTTGGGAAAAGGAATATCTATAGATACAACTCCCGCCTCAACAATAGGAGAAACCAAAAAATTATCTCCCCACAAATATGCAAAGCTTAGTTCATAAAGCTCTCTATTAGAAGCATCTTCAAAAAACAAAGGTCGCATTAAAGGCATCCCTGTTTGATTATTGTCAAATGCTATAGTATAATTATATGGAAGCAAGCTATATCTAAGCTCAATACTCTTCTTGGCTAATTCTTTTGTTTTATCGTCATGAAAAACTGGTTCTGGGGCAATATGTTCTTGTGCATGTGGCCTAAAAATAGGCTGAAAGACACCATATTGCAACCAACGAGTATAGAGCTCTGGATCAAAAGTTTCCCCTCCTGCAAAACCCCCAAGATCTGAGTGCATATATCCCATTCCCTGCATTCCCATCTGTAAGGCAATTTCGGTTTGTGGTTTTAATCCTCCCCAACTTCTACTTACATCTCCGGACCATGGTATCATACCAAAACGTTGTGATCCAGAATATCCTGCTCTCATTAAAATAAATGGTCTTTGATCAGGAAAGTCCTTTTTATACCCTTCTTGAACCAACTTTGCCCAATCATGTCCATAAATATTATGTACTTCATCTGCCATTCCTGCCGCATGTTGTAGGTTTGATGGATGAACTTCTGGTTCACCAAGGTCTCCCCACCAACCTGCTACTCCAAAATCTTTGGTATATTTTTTATAGACATTCCAGAACCAATCTTTTCCTTTTTGATCATAAATATCAATAATTCCTGTATTACCAAAATAAAAATCATATCGAAATGGATTACCTATAGAATCTTTGCCTAACACTCCTTTTTCAACAGCTTCATCCCATTTTTTTGAAGTACTCAAAACAAAAGGCTCTGTAATTAAAATGGTCTTTACTCCTTCTTTTTTAAAATCATTAATCATTTGTTTTGGTGTTGGAAAAGAATCTTTCAAAAATTCAAGATTACCCATATGCCCCTTTATATCCTCGCCAAACCAATAAATATCAAGAATCACAGCATCTAACGGGATACTATCTTTTGCAAATCTGGCGACTGTTTCTCTAGTCTCTTTTTCAGAATGATATCCAAACCTACTAGCAAAATTTCCGAAGGCCCATCTAGGCGGTAAAGGTTGTTTACCCGTAAGTTTGGTGTACTGATGCATTAAGTCTTTCCAATCATCTCCTGCAACAACCTGATATGTTTTTCTTCCGCATATAGTTTCATAACTCAGGGTATTATCCCTTTTACTATCAATATCAAGAAATCCAATAGGAGCATTATCAAAATGTACAGCATATCCTTTGGATGAAAGCACCAAGGGCATCGTAAAATTCATTAATTCTGACTCTGTCTCATACCCGTAATGTGCTTTATTGTATAATTCAAGCCTTTTTCCTCTACGATTCATACCCACAACTCTAGATCCTGCTCCATAAATTACTTCATCCTTATCAAGGTTAAAATTTAGAACTTCGGTAGAATCTGTACTTATATAACCATCTTTCTCAGAAATGAGTTCCTTTCCATTATATTCATAAGCTATATTAAACGGTTCTTTGGTAATATGCACTCTACTGCCTCCTACACCATATATTATAGTACTGTCAGTTTCAACTAGTCTAGCTTCTACGCCTTTATTTTTAAGTACGACCGCATGAGAATTAGGGTCAAAACTCTCACCTTCCAAAATAAACGAAGTTTCTATAATCTTATCAGAATAGAACTTAATAACGTACTTGCCATTATCACGAGGAATTTCTATAAACCCATCTATATTATATCGGTTTATATTAGATATATAATCGCTGGAACTCTTTCTACAAGAAGTGACAAATAATGTAACAACGATAAGAAATAAAAAAGGAAGGAATTTAGTGTTCATTCTTGAATATGATTTGTGTTTTTCATTGAAAAGAGATCAAATATAAAAGAATATCGATAAAACAGTGGGATTACAAAACCCAAGAAGGTATAATTATTGAATTCTCAATGATCTGCTAATCTTATTGAATAGATTGTAAGAATAATTAGTCATAAAAGATTTCATTGCTCCCTACCTAATCTTAATACAGATAACCTTTTCCTAATCATTTGTTTAAAAAGGATAAACGATTCAATAATATGAGAAAAGTAATTTTAGGGTGTCTTTAACCAAATTAATCTTAAATCTATTACACATGAAACGTCATTCCTTTTTCATCAACCAAGTAAAGCAATTTATGCTTTGTTATTCCTTATGCATAGGAATATTTTTAACTCAACGAACTCACGCTCAAACTACAGAAAAGAAAGAAGAAAAATCACAGTTTGATATTCCAGTAGATAATTATTACAACAAAAAAATATACCCAAAAGGAACTGGTAAGTCCTTTAATATCTTTGGAGATATACTAGCGGCAACAGCTTCCTTACCTGCCGCCAGTTTCTCTGAAGGACCCACCTCAGGACAGTATATCGGTTCCGGATTAATCAATCAACAACCAGTTCCTTTTCCTAACAAGCAGCCAATTCAAGGGTTTTCTGCTATTTTAAACAATTATGACGGTACCTTTATGGCACTTTCTGTAATGGTTTCGGAAGTATTGAAAACTCTTCTGATTACAACCTTAGAATCTATAAAATCGAGCCGAAATTTAAAACATTTCTTAGACGTGGTGAAGGAATTATAGAGCCTATAAGTTTTATTGAATTTAAAGATCCAAACAGGCTAATTCCATTCGCAATAACAAATCATTTTAGTGACAACAGAGTCTTGACTGGTGCAGATTTTGACATTGAATCTATACAGAGAACAAGTAATGGAGATTATTGGATTGGTGATGAATTTGGCCCGTTTTTATTACATTTTGATAAGGATGGAATACTACTTGACCCTCCTATCCCTCTTCCTGATTTTGAAAACCCAGGAAAAGAACTCCGTGCCCCACAAAATCCTTTTAGTGAAGAGTATAGCGCATTAAGAATAATGAATGCCATGCGATCTCATGCAAAAATGTATGGAAGTAAAAACCCCGTAATGTCGCCTTGGTTTGTTATGCTAGACGATCAAAATGCTAATACTGTGGTTGGTAGTCGTGAAAACCCTCCTGCGGGTATAAAATCCGCATCAAGTGAGTTACACAACGTAGCTTCTTTGAACAAGGCAGGACATCAAATTGTTGTGTATACCGTAAATGAACTTGAAAATATGAATTTGTTACTAGATTTAGGTGTACAAGGTATTATATCAGATCGTCCTGATCTTTTATTAGATGCAGTTCAGAATTATGATAAAAATAACGACGGACAGCCAGATTATATCGATAATGATGGATTAATAGATGTGAATTTATTTGACGCTCAAGGACATAGAGGAGCAAGAAATCTAAGACCAGAAAATACCTTGCCTGCCATGGAAGCAGCTTTGGATTATTTAATGCCAACACTAGAAACAGATTGCGGAATAACACTTGATGGGATTCCTGTTTTGGATCATGATCCGCATATTGAAGCTGCTAAAACTCGAAAAATTGATGGTACACCATATGAGTTTGAAGATGAAGTATTAGTAAAAGATTTAACCTTAAATGAAATTCAAAATACATTCATCGCTGATAAAATCCTTGATGGGAGGCCCGCTCAAACCAATGACCTAAACTTATCACCGGTTGCCGTTGCATTTGCAGATCAAAATAACCTAATTGATCCATATGTGATGCCCTCACTTCAACAGTTATTTGATTTTGTTGAATTTTACACTGAATATTATAAAAACGGACCTGGAGCATCAGATCCTCAAGCAATGCAACGTTGGAAGAATGCATCCAAGGTTCGTTTTAACATAGAAACAAAGATAAACCCAAGGACAGATACCGATGATAGAGGTGATGTTTTTGCAGAAAGAACAGTAGATCCTGAAACTTTTACCAAATCTATCGCGAATGTAATCGTATCAAATAACCTTACAAATCGTGCAGATATCCAAAGTTTTGATTTCAGAACGTTACTAATTACCCATAAACAATATCCAGATATACGCACGGTATGCCTATTCGGGGATTTCCCAAAAGTCGGTACCGCAGGTGACGGAACAAATTTACAAGATCAAAATGGAGAAAACACACCTTGGCTTGCTGGTTTATACTGGCCTTATAGAAATACAAAACTAGATACTCCATTCCGCGTAAAAGGTAGCGGTGGTTTTGAAGGTATGGCTTTAACAACTAATGGAGAAAAATTACTTCCTTTATTAGAAAAACCATTAGTTGGATCGGATACTAATAATTTACTTATTCATGAGTTTGATCTTGCCAGTAAATCATATACGGGTACTAAATTTCAATATCCCCTTAATGAAAAAGCAACAGCAATTGGGGACTTTATTATGTTTAGTCATACTAGAGGACTAATTATTGAGCGTGATGGATCTCAAGGTGATTTAAACGGATTTAAAGCGGTTTATGAAGTAGAACTTGATCAAAACCAAGAACTTGTAGCAAAAAACCCAAATGTTGACCTTTTAAAAATCAATGACCTACGTAGAATTTCGCTTCCTGGCTTAACAGGAGATGTTGGAATTGGTAAAGATTTTGCCTTCCCCTTTATAACCATAGAAAGTGTGGTCGTTTTTAATCCATTCCTTATAGGTATATTAAATGATAATAACTACCCGTTTAGTATTGGGCGCCATGCGGGGACTGGGTTACCCGATGACAATGAATTCATTCTTTTATGGCTTGACCAACCATTAGGAAGATCCTGGCAACAAAGTAATAATGAAGAAAGAAATGCTTTGATAAATACTATAAAAATATACCCAAATACTTTTATGGATCAAGTAACTTTTTCAAGTTCTGCAACCAATAAAAACACAGTTTCGATATCTATTTATGATATTTCTGGCAACTTGGTTAAAAAACTAGTAGATAATGAGCAAAACGAAGGCAATTTTAAATACACATGGGATGGGAAGTCAGAAAATGGTTTAGAAACCCAAGGAGGAATTTATGTTGCCGTAATAGAAATTAATGGAGAATATATTAAGAAAAAGCTTCTGAAGAGATAATCACCTTAACCAGCTTTACATAATTTACAAACCAAAAAAAAGCTGTCCTAACAGGCAGCTTTTAATTTCTTTGAATACATTAAATTTATCTATGATCTTAATAAACTAAATTTAATTTAAAAACCATAGTTCGGAGTAAACTATTCATAAATTAGTATAACTAATTTAAATATAGAATCATGAAAAAAAAGAATTTAACAGGACTAAATTTTGAGAAAAAAGTAATTTCTAATTTACAAATAAGGTCTATTAAGGCAGGAAGTGTAAATCCTACTTTTCAAACAGGTTGTAATTCAGAACCATGTAATCAAAACACTTGGCAGGAAAGTTGTTTACGGAGTGACTGTCGTTGCTTATAGTTTTAATAAAGCTGCCTATTAAGGCAGCTTTATTATTATAAAAAAGTTATTGTTTAATTTCTTGGATATAAAAAGGATTTCTCAACCTCGAAATCCACTACACCATCTTCTCTTACTTCGTAAGTAATAAAAAGCTCTCCCCAATACACCCCATCTGTAAAATCTGCAATGATCCATCTATGGTTTAATAAACGTACCTTGTTTATTGCCATATTACCTTCCATTCCTACAAAAGGAATAATAGGGTTATCGGCACCGGGCTTATTTTGAGCGATAATTTGATCTCCTATTGTTAACGCTAACTTGTTTGGCTCATATCCCATTTCTTCAAAATAACTTGCGGCATCTTCATTACTTTCTAATGAAAAATATGTAAGATCAAGATTAAGATCTATCAGGGAATCTATAACCGCTTCCTTTGTAGTAATTTTCGTTTTCAAATTTTCAATTTTAGCATCGTAGGATTCCTTAGCTTTTTTAGCGTTCATAAACTGAAAAAGAACAAACAGTGCCGTAAAAATGAACAAATACAAAAATATCTTATTCTTCATGTCTTATATGGTTATTTTTAAATTATCATAAGCTATATACACATTTTTTGGTAGCTTCTCTTCTACCTCTGCATGAAAACCCAGCATATGACTTATATGCGTCAAGTATGCTCTTTCTGGCTTTATCTCTTCTATAAATGCCAATGCTTCTTCTAAATTAAAATGAGAATGATGCGGTTCTACCCTTAAAGCATTAACCACTAAAACTTTAATATTTTTTAATTTTAACCTCTCCTTCATTTCAATAGTCTTAACATCTGTTAGGTAAGCAAAATCTTTAAATCTAAAACCAAAAACCTGTAATCTATTATGCATCGTATTTATAGGAACAACATCTAGGTTACCTAAAGTAAAAATTCGATTTGTCAACTCATTTTCAATTACACTTGGTGCGCCAGGGTATTTGTTTTCGCTTGCAAAAATATAATCAAATCTTGATTTCAAAGCATTTATTACTCTTTTGTGAGCATATATTGGAATATCCCCTTGTCTAAAGAAATATGGTCGTATATCGTCTAGCCCCATGGTATGATCAGCATGTTCGTGTGTAAATACAATACCATCAATTTTTGAAACTTGATTTGAAAGCATTTGTTGTCTAAAGTCTGGACCACAATCTATAACATATGTAAACTCTTCCCAAGACACAAGAACAGAAACACGAAGTCGCTTGTCTCTTGGGTCGTCACTATGGCATACCGGATGATTGCTCCCTATAACAGGAATTCCTTGTGATGTACCCGTACCAAGAAAAGTTACCTCCATTAGTGTAATGATTTAGAGCAAATGTAATTATATTTTTTTGGCAAAATTTATATGAATACCCCAATTATTACCTTTTATATTTTAAAAATGTAGAAATTTATGCTCAGACTTTTTTAATAATTAAGGTATCACTACCTTTACATTAAACAAAAAAAGCCCTTTTTACTATGCCTATCACGATAATGGGAGATAAAGAATTTGAATCTGTCCCTTCTATAAAGAGCAAAGCTTTACGCATTAATTTAAATCAAAATATTTACGGGACTTTCGCAGAAATTGGAGCTGGTCAGGAAACAGCTCGTAATTTTTTTAGAGCTGGTGGTGCCTCGGGTACGATTGCAAAAGCAATGAGTGCTTATGACAAAGATTTTAGTGATGCCATTTACGGTATCGAAAACGATAAGCGTTATGTTACCGAAGCAAGATTAAAAAAAATGCTAAAGCATGAAGTAAAACTTATTGAGGATAGAATTACCAGAGAAAAGCACCCTAACAAATTATTTTTTAGTTACGCCAATACAGTCGCAACTATTGATTTTGCTAAAAAGTACAAAGGCCATGGTTGGGTTGGTATACGCTATCAAACTGTACCCAATGAAGAATATAATGAAATAACACTACATATACGATTTCATGAAAATGATGCACGGTTACAACAAATGACTCTCGGAGTTCTAGGTGTAAACTTAATTTATGGTGCCTACTATAAATATGACAATCCAAAAAAATTATTACGATATCTATATGATCATCTAGATAAAGATCAAATAGAAATTGATACTATAAATTTTTCTGGTCCAAGATTTACAAAAGTTGATAATCGTTTAATGAGTCTTCAGCTTGTTAAGAACGGAATGACCGAAGCGGTAATGTTTGGTCCTGATGGAAACAACATTCTTCCGGCCGCAATTCTTTATAAGAAAAATATATTGGCCCTAAGAGGGAGTTTTAGGCCAGTGACCAAAGTAAATATGGATATTTACAAAAAATCACTTAATATATTTCTGAATGAGAATAAAGTAAAGAAAGACAAAACTGTAGTAATTTTTGAAATCACTCTTTCAAATTTGAGAGCTGAAGGAGAAATAGACGAAGAAGATTTTATGGCTAGAGCAAGATTGTTATGTTCTCTAGGACAAACAGTTATGATATCCAACTTCAAGGAATACTATAAGGTTGTTGAATACTTTTCTAACTACACTAAGGAACGTATGGCTCTTGCAATGGGAGTGAATAATCTAATAGATATATTTGACGAAAAATACTATAGACATTTAAGCGGAGGTATCCTGGAAGCTTTTGGTAAATTATTCTTTAAAGATTTAAAAGTCTATCTATACCCATTAAAAAATCACGAAACTGGTGCATTAACAGATAGTGACAACCTGAAGGTACACCCTCGCATGAAAGAACTATATAAGTTTTTTAAGTACAATGGAAAGCTAGTAGACATTACAGATTACGATCAATCAATTATGGAAATATTCTCAAGAGAAGTTCTACAAAAAATTCAGGATGCAGAACCTGGTTGGGAAGAACAATTACCAGATCTTATCCCTGAAATGATTAAAGCTAATAATTTCTTTGGATACAAATCTATTGAACCCGTAAAAACAAAATAATTGATAAAAAAGCACCATATTTAGAAATTAATATGGTGCTTTTTTGTATTTCAATATAGCTAAATTGAACTAGAGCCATTTACTCAATAATCAATAGACCTTAAAATTTTTCACTGATACATAAATTTATCTTACCCTAAATTGAACAATTTAAGGCAGCCGGTCTTTTTATCTTCTAAAATACTACATAATTTAGTCTTATTCGATTAGCAATAAGGTATCGCTGAAAACCTTTATAAAAAGTAGGCATTAACAAGATAAATTATGAAAAAATCTAGAGATTTAAAATTCAGTTTAAACAAGGAAACAATTTCAAAACTAGAACAACTGAAAATAAAAGGAGGGCATTACACATGTACTCCTACATGTACTCAGACAGCTTTACATAGCAGGTGTGGAAATCAAATGTGTTTTTGATTCGATAAACCTCATTTTTTGGTTTAGAACTTCGTTATAAAGTTTGTTTACACAAAATAATGAGATGTCTTTCAAATTTTTACCTCCTATTAATCAAGGTAAAATTAAAAAAACTAATACATAAAAGAGATAACATTAATTAGTTATCTCTTTTTTAATATAATAACCTTATAAGAGATTTTTTACAATATCTGGGCAGCATGATCTTTCGTTTTTACTTTTAAAATTACTTCTGTAATCACACCATTCTCATCAATTACAAATGTGGTACGATGAATTCCGTCGTACTCTTTTCCCATAAATTTTTTAGGTCCCCAAACACCAAAAGCCTCAATAACCTTTTTGTCTTCATCAGCCAATAATGCATATGGTAGCTCAAACTTGTTTTTAAAATTTTGTTGACGTTTGGCACTATCCGCACTAACTCCAAGAATTTCATATCCTTGAGCCTGAAACGTTTGGTAATTATCTTTTAAGTTACAAGCTTCTGCGGTACAGCCGGGAGTACTTGCCTTGGGATAGAAAAAAACAACAAGTTTTTTTCCTTTAAAGTCTCCTAATGTAACAGTGTTTCCATCTTGGTCTAATGCTGTAAAGTTTGGAGCCTTATCTCCTGCTTTTAATGTCGTCATATCTGTATAATTTATAATGTGCTATTTTGTTTAATGTTTGAAAATAAAAATAAAACAAAAATTATAATCTAACTTAAGTTTTATCAAAAATTTAATCATTGTTGGTTATTATAGTCATTTTACAATTTTATACTTTAGCGTAAAACAATTTTAGAAAAATGACCAAACAGGAAAAGGTAGCGTTTACGATCAAAAAATTACAAGAATTATACCCCAAAATACCGATTCCGTTAGACCATAAAGACCCATACACCTTACTTATTGCTGTATTAATGAGTGCTCAAAGCACAGATGTACGTGTAAATCAAATTACTCCTCTATTATTTGAAAGAGCCGATAATCCATATGCGATGATCAGGCTGTCTGTTGAAGAGATAAGAGAAATTATAAAACCTGTAGGGCTAAGTCCTATGAAATCCAAAGGAATTCATGGATTATCTCAAATCCTTATAGACAAGCATAATGGTGAAGTACCACAGAGTTTTGAAGCTCTAGAGGAGTTACCAGCCGTAGGTCATAAAACAGCAAGTGTAGTTATGTCACAGGCATTTGGAGTTCCAGCATTTCCTGTAGACACTCATATCCATAGATTAATGTATAGATGGGGGTTTAGTAATGGTAAAAATGTTACTCAAACAGAAAAAGATGCTAAACGCTTATTTCCCAAAGAACTTTGGAATGATTTACATCTTCAGATAATTTGGTATGGTAGAGAATACTCTCCCGCAAGAGGTTGGAATTTAGAAAAAGATATAATAACTAAAACAATAGGAAGAAAAACAGTATTAGATGAATATCTTAAAAAGAAAAAGACCCGTTAAAAACGGGCCTTTTTTTAATTAGTTTAAGATAGTTTCAAACTTTAGACTGTTGTATTCTACAACCTTTAAAGATTTTGAATAACTAAGAAGAAAATCTACAGTTCTTCTGCTTGGTACTAAATGTTTTTCTTCTTTTTTAGAAGACTTTAAGTAAAATTTTGCCATACTATATAATCTTAAATTAAGGGTTATTTAAAATTATAACGGGGCAATATATACTTTATTGTATTAACTAGTTATTAATTTGTTAAAACAATGTTATTTTTCTCGATTACCTTTCTTAGGTTGATTAATGCATATCTCATTCTACCCAGTGCAGTATTGATACTAACTCCAGTTTTGTCAGATATCTCTTTAAAACTCATGTCCTTATACATACGCATAACCAGTACTTCTTTCTGATCTTCTGGTAATTCCTGAATCAAGCTTCGTAAATCTTCTTCTACCTGATCCTTAATTATCCGTCTTTCGGCATTAAGGTCTCCATCGCTAATAACAGAAAAAATACTAAATTCTC
Organism: uncultured Aquimarina sp.; assembly: GCA_947496355.1. Taxonomy (GTDB): domain Bacteria; phylum Bacteroidota; class Bacteroidia; order Flavobacteriales; family Flavobacteriaceae; genus Aquimarina. The sequence goes on along the minus strand of CANMCO010000009.1, from coordinate 146,753 downwards.
CATTATCTTCAAATTTAGGCATACGATTTCCTTTTCGGAAATGATCAATTACCAGGTTATGAGCAATACGCATAACCCAGGGAAGAAATTTTCCTTCTTCATTATACTTTCCATTTTTCAACGTGCGGATAACTTTAATAAAAGTATCTTGAAATATATCTTCAGATACATCTCTATCAAAAACTTTTGAATAGATAAAACTATAAATACGTTGTTTGTGGCGCTCTATTAGAATAGATAAAGCACATTCATCGCCATTTATGTAATTGTTTACCAGAACTGCGTCTGAAAGAGTGTAATTTTTCATACCTTGACTTAATTTAGTACCAACAAGCTTGGGGCTCGGGCTATGTTAAACTTAAAAAGTAAAGGTATGCTATAGGCAGTTCCGTTTAAAAATTAGTGTTAATTGAGGGGCTAATATAGTAACAATCATTTAAAATCAAACAATTTCTTGTTAATTTTTTTAACTAAACTTTCATTATCAATTGGTTAGAATACTTATTTTGTAATCATTATCTTTGCGCCCTTACCGCATTTTCACTATGATTCAAGATATTTCAACTGTAGATCCTAAAAGCCATATTATTATAAAAGGAGCTAGGCTTCATAACTTAAAAAATTTAGATGCTGTAATCCCTCGAAATAAGTTAGTTGTAATCACAGGCTTATCTGGATCAGGAAAATCAAGTTTGGCTTTTGACACCTTGTATGCAGAAGGACAACGTAGGTATGTAGAAAGTTTATCATCATACGCAAGACAATTCTTAGGTCGTCTTAACAAACCCAAAGTAGATTATATAAAAGGAATTGCTCCGGCAATTGCAATAGAGCAAAAGGTAAACTCTACAAACCCCAGATCAACAGTTGGCACAACTACTGAGATTTATGATTATCTAAAATTACTTTTCGCCAGAATAGGAAAAACATATTCTCCGATTTCTGGTCAACAGGTTAAAAAAGATAGAGTTACTGATGTTATAGAGTATGTAAAATCTTTCGAAGATGGAGAAAAATTATTATTACTCTCCCCTATTCTTGTTGAAAATGGCCGTACAATTGAAGGTAAACTTAAAGTATTACAACAACAGGGGTTTGCTCGTGTACAAGTAAATAATTCAGTTACTAGAATTGAAGAAGTAATACCAAATGAAGATGATAACATTTATCTGGTAATAGACCGCATAGTAAAAAGGGATGATGAAGATTTCTGTAATCGATTGGCTGATGCAATAGATTCTGCCTTTTTTGAAGGTAAAGGAACAATCAGTATAGAAAGTTTGAAAGATGGAAATCAAAAACAATTTAGCAATAAATTCGAATTAGATGGAATATCATTTTTAGAACCTAATGTACACTTATTTAGTTTCAATAATCCATACGGTGCATGTCCTAAGTGTGAGGGATATGGAGATGTTATTGGTATCGATGAAGATTTGGTAGTTCCCAATACTGCATTAAGTATTTATGAAAGTGCCGTATTTCCTTGGAGAGGAGATAGTATGGGGTGGTACAAAGATCAATTGGTAAATAGTGCTTATAAATTCGATTTCCCGATCCATAAACCCTATTTTGAGTTATCAGAAGAATATAAAGAATTACTTTGGAACGGTAATGAACATTTCCAGGGAATTAACGACTTTTTTCAGGAGCTGGAAGCTAAGGCTTACAAAATTCAGAACCGAGTAATGCTTTCTAGATATAGAGGAAAAACAAAATGTACCACGTGTAAAGGAAAACGATTACGGAAAGAAGCTAATTATGTAAAAATTGATGAAGCGACATTAACAGACTTAGTAGAAAAACCGCTAAATGAATTAGCAGATTTCTTCAAAAGCCTTACGCTTAATGAATATGATTCACAAATAGCAAAAAGACTTTTAAAAGAAATAAATAGTCGATTAGAGTTCTTGCAAAATGTTGGGTTAGAATACTTAACATTAAATCGTAAATCGAATACCTTATCTGGTGGAGAATCACAACGTATTAATCTTGCCACATCACTTGGCAGTAGCCTAGTAGGATCAATGTATATTTTAGATGAACCCAGTATTGGCCTTCATCCCAAAGACACAGAAAAACTGATAAAAGTATTAGAATCTTTACGTGATCTTGGAAATACAGTAATCGTAGTTGAGCATGATGAGGATATCATGAAAGCTGCCAACGAAATTATAGACATAGGACCCGAAGCAGGAACATATGGTGGACATGTTGTAGCTACAGGAACTTTTGATGAGATTCTTAAGGCTGATTCGCTTACTGCAAAATATCTTAATGGGCAATTAGAAATTGAGGTGCCAAAAAGCAGAAGAACTTCAAAATATTATCTCGAAATTATCGGAGCTCGTGAGAATAACCTAAATAATATAGATGTAAAAGTTCCACTTGGTATTTTTACCGCAATAACTGGTGTATCTGGTAGCGGAAAAAGTACTTTGGTTAAGAAAATTATATATCCCTCTGTTTTAAAAGAATTAGGAGGATACGGGGAAAAAGCAGGGCAATTTACAGAACTTAAAGGCAATTATAGCAATATAAAGCATGTAGAATTTATAGATCAAAATCCAATAGGAAGATCTTCTCGTTCTAATCCGGTGACCTACATCAAAGCCTACGATGATATTCGTTCTCTTTTTGCAAATCAAAAATTATCTAGTATACGTAATTATAAATCCAAACACTTTTCTTTTAATGTAGATGGCGGGCGTTGCGAAACTTGTAAAGGTGAAGGTGAAGTCACTATCGAAATGCAATTTATGGCCGATGTACATCTAGAATGTGAAACCTGCAAAGGAAAACGTTTCAAGAAAGATGTTCTAGAGGTAACATTTCATGATAAAAGCATACATGATATTCTTACGATGACTATTGATAATGCTATAGATTTCTTTTTAGAGCATGGTCAAACCAAAATTCAGAAAAAATTGCAACCGCTACAAGATGTAGGTTTAGGGTATGTGCAATTGGGGCAGAGTTCCTCTACCCTTTCTGGTGGTGAAGCACAGCGAATAAAGCTCGCGTCATTTCTTGTAAAGGGAAATACAAAGGACAAAGCCCTTTTTATATTTGACGAACCTACCACAGGCTTACATTTCCATGATATCAAAAAGCTCCTAAAGTCTTTTAACGAATTAATCGACAAAGGACATTCTATCTTGGTAATAGAACACAATATGGACTTGGTAAAATGCGCAGACTATATAATCGATCTTGGACCGGAAGGTGGTAAAAATGGAGGAACTATTCTTGCCACAGGTACTCCAGAAGAGATCGTGAAGATTAAAGATTCCTATACCGGGAAGTACTTAAAAGAAAAACTGTAATCTAAACATTAATGAAAATAGAAATTTGTACTCATAATGAGGCAAAAATGATTGTAAGTGCTCTTAATACCCATAACCTTAATAATGCGCCCGCTGTTTTAACTAAAACATGGACACCTCTAGATTATGTAATTAAAAACACCGATAATCAAATCCTAGGTGGAATTTTATCTGGAATAGGATATTGGGGCGGCTTAGAAATCAAGATTCTTTGGGTTAAAGAAGAATACCGAGAACAAGGTATTGGGTCGAAATTATTAAAAACAGTTGAAGATATAGCATTGTCAAAAGGAGCTAAGTTATCAATTTTGGATACTTTTGATTTTCAGGCTGAACAATTTTATGTTAAGAATGGATATCAAGAGTTTGGAAGACTTGATAATTTTCCTAAAGGCCATCAAAGAATTTATTTATCAAAGAAATTATAAAAAATTATAGCATTCTCATCTGTAATGTAACGTCAAAAATTTCGGCTAAGTAAATCAAAACTATAAAACCAAACACATGTCACTTACCGATGATTTAAAAGCTCGTGCTGCACAATCTGTTGCAAAGTACTCTGAAACCACACACCAGATAATGAATAAGGGAATACAATCTTTGCGCGATGCAAAACTGGTATCCAAAGCTTTAAAAACTGGAGATAAAATACCAGAAATTACCCTTCCTAATGCCGCTAACAAAAACATATCTATCCAGGAACTTTTATTAGACAGTAAAGTTGTGCTATCCTTTTATCGTGGCGGATGGTGCCCCTACTGCAACATAGAGTTGAAAGCCTTACAGGAAGCCCAACTTGAATTCGAAAAATACGGCGCTACCCTTGTTGCTATAAGTCCTGAAACCCCAGATAATTCTTTAACCACCTCAGAAAAGAATAATCTTAGTTTTGAAGTACTTTCTGACATCGATAATAAAATAGGAAAAGTTTTTAACCTCGTCTTTACTTTACCAGAAGATTTAATCAAAGTTTACGATGGTTTTGGTATCGATTTAGAAACAAGTAATGGTAACGCTAATCAACAATTACCCATTTCTGCAACCTATATAATTAATCAAGATGGAACGATCTTATATGATTTCATTCAAGAAGATTATAAAAAAAGAGCAGATCCTGAAGAAATTACTAATATCCTAAAAAACAATTAACTACATCACACTTTCGATAACTTAATAATTTTTGGCACGCCATTTGAAAAGGTGCTTATCAAATAGCGAAAGCCGAAAAGCTAATGAGTAGGCATAAACCCATAAACAATTAAGTTATGAAAAAAATGGTACTTTTTATTGCAGCTTTGTTACTGGTAGGTACAACTGCACAAGCGACCGATCACAAACATTCGGATCACCAGGATAGGGTTACAAAACGCTATCAAAATACACAACCTATTGTCTTTGTTCAAGGTGGCGTAAAATTCTTTATTTATCCAGAAGGAGATATTGATTATAAAATCCTTAGAACCAGATCTGGATACGGAAACTGGAACAGTAGTAATGGTTTTAATACTCCAGGAGGTTCGTATGGATACAATAGACCACATAATAGAGTAGTTAGATATGATTACTATGGAAGATTAAGAAAAGTAGGACCTAATTATATTAGTTACGACAGATATAATAGAGTTCGTAGAATAGGTTCTATTTATATTAGATACAATAGAAGAGGTTTATTATACCAAGTTGGTGGATTACACATCTTCTATAACAGATATAACAGAATAAAATATGTTGAAGGAAATGTTCATCATACCGGATGTGGATATTGCGGAATAGATGGATGTACGACCACTCATGATCCATACTATAACCAAAACTGGAAACAGAGATATCGTTATAACAAGCATGATGATGATAACTATTATTCTAAAAACAGGAAAAGAAAAAAAAGATATCATGATGACGACGATGATCATGATGACGATTAAAATACAAGATTAGTTGTTGGTTAGTTGTTGAAAATCCCGTTACCGAATACTTCAGGTAACGGGATTTTCTATTTATAAAATGTTGTTAACCTTTCTTCGAGAGAAAACCATTATTATATATTTATCATTTCACATTAAAAATAAAATCGCACAAAAATGAGGTTTCAAAAGGTTTTGCTTCTACTTTTTATTTTTCCATTGATCCAAATTAATGCTCAAAACATGGAGTTCGAAGACTATGACCCTCCTTCTACCCTTGTTGTTCCTGGAAAAGAAATCAAAAAAGCAAAATTTCCCTTTATTGATGTACATAACCATCAATTTAGAATGCCAACTCAAAATTTACAAGAAATAGTTACCGAGATGGATAAACTGAATATGGCGGTAATGATCAATTTATCTGGTAGAGGAAGAGGTTCTGATGAACACCTCACAAAATCTTTAGAGAATGTAAAAACCAATCATCCCAATCGTTTTATTGTTTTTACCAATATTAGCCTTACAGGTATTGACGACCCAGATTGGACCACAAAAACTGTAGCGCAAATCGAAAAAGATGTTGCCCAAGGAGCAAATGGTCTTAAAATTTATAAAAGTCAGGGGATGGATAATAAGGACAGTAAAGGGAATCGTATCAAAATAGATGATCCTCGTATTGGTCCTGTTTGGGATAAATGTGGTCAACTTGGAATTCCTGTTCTGATTCACTCTGCGGACCCAAAACCATTTTGGGATGCACACGATAATAAAAATGAGCGCTGGTTGGAGTTAAAACTTCGATCTAGAAGAAAGAGGGATTCAAAAGTTACAGGTTCCTGGGAAACTATTATACAAGAACAACATAATATCTTTAAAAAACACAAAAATACTAAATTCATTAATGCACACTTAGGTTGGTATGGCAATAATCTGGCTAAATTAGCCGAGTTGATGGATCAAATACCAAATATGTATACCGAAATTGGCGCGGTGATTGCAGAACTAGGAAGACAACCCCGTAATGCCAAGGCATTTTTAACCAAATACCAAGACCGGGTAATGTTTGGAAAAGATTCCTGGAATCCTGAGGAGTATTATACCTATTTTAGAGTTTTAGAATCTGATGATGAGTATTTTCCATACTACAAACGCTATCATGCCTTTTGGAAAATGTATGGGTTAGATCTTGACGATGAAGTGCTTAAAAAATTGTATTACAAAAATGCATTAAAAGTAATTCCTAATATTGATAAGAGTTTGTTTCCAAAATAGCTAATCAAATTTTTGCTTTTTTCTATAGTAAACAAAGGCTAAAAGCATAGCTACTATAATACATATTAAAATAATCCAATATCCATTAATCGATAAGGGTTGATCTATGTTTATAGGGTCAGCATTACCTAAGAGATAAAAATTACCCCAATAAAATGGGGCTACTTGCTCAAAATCAGCAGTCTTTATAAAATCGAGCTTTGCCTGCTGCAATGCTTTTGCTTTATTCATACCATTTGTCAAGTTTTTGTAGAAATTTTCAATTAGTACAGGTGCACTTTTATCAGAGACCTCCCACCCACTTAGCAACAAACTCTTTGTACCGGCATACTGAAATGCATTCCCTAAACTCATAATACCTTCTCCTTTGGCAATTTTACCCGTTCCTGTATTACAAGCGCTTAAGACTGCTAATTCTGCAGGAATATCCAATGCAAAAAGCTCATGGCTATATAGTAGATTGTCCTCTATAGTATCCTTGCTTTTTGTAAAATATAGCTTAGAATTTTGTGGATTTGCATTATCCACATCTCCATGTAATGCTAAATGAAGAATGCTATATTGATCAGCATTTTGTTTAAAATTAGATTCGATAGCCTCAGATCCATAAAAATATTGACCATTGACAATATTAGAAATAGCTTTAATCTCCTTGCGGGTTCCTGGTAAGTCATCCCCTATATTTCTTAATGTTGCTAAACTCATTTTTTTCGCACTATTTAATTCTGTACTATCCGTAAACGAAAAAGCCAAACATTCATTACGAATTTCGGATGATTTAGTTTCACTTTGTAAAGGATTAAACAATAAATTAGAAGAATTGGCATAAGAAATCGCATAATCACGTAACAAGTATGGCATATCTCTGAATTCTGATTTATTGTTTTGTGTAAGTAACAATTCAAAATTAAGATACCATATTGGGCCATCGGGAACAATAATCAGTTCATTTCCTACTATTAAATCAACAATAGGATCTATAATATTATTGTATAAGGTATGCGCTATATTTTTGTATTCTTTTATATTATTTGAAATGATTGCATTACGTAATTTTCTGATATTACTTTCAAGGTTATTGGTTGTCAACTCTATTACCGAAAAGTTACTCTTGGATATGATGAACGCATATGTAGTATTGTCTTGAGTAAAAAACTCTATTACAGTTGAGTCCTCCTTAAGATTTTCCTGAATTTGTTCTATAGAAATGATATAATTTTGATGCTTAATCTGATAATATTTCTGATATTGTTCTTGTAATACAGAAGTTAAAGAATCATGCTTTCTATTAACTTTGAACAGCCTATCCTTATATCTTTCTCTATTAGTAATACTTAGACTATCTGAATTGGTGGATTCAATTATTTTTGATTTGTAATACGATTGATCCGCCTTTATTCTATCTTCCAAACTACTTATATCTGAAGGAACATCAAGATCTTTTTTGATTTCAGTCTTAAGTATAAATTCCTTTAGGATATTAGCCTTTTTCTTTTCAAGATAATAAAAAGCCTTTTTAAAATGCTCCTTTTTTCTTTCTTTTAAAGACATTATTCTCTCGGCTATAATAGCATTTTCATAAATATCAGAAACTCGCTCAGAAAACTGCATCTTGTCTTCATAAATAAGGATGTCATTTCTATTTTTATCTATGAGCTGATCTAAAATTGAATAAGTTGACAAGGCTGTATTAAGAGATTCTATATCATTATTAGTTTGATAAAGATTTGTCAATACTTTTGCTCTACTAAAAAGAGCATCAATTTCAATATTAATATCATTATGATTATCTGGTTTAGAGTTTTCATGAATTGATAACGAATTAAAATGATTCGCAGTTAAAACTTTCTGATAAAAATCTAGAGCTATGATTTTGTTTCCCTTTTTTTCATACGTTTTTCCTAGATGCATGATGCACTCTGCTACATTTGGGTGATTATCTTTATAAACTTCGGAATAAATTACCATTGCCTTATTAAAATTTACAATTGCAAGATCATATTCCCCTTTTAGTTTATAAGATTTTCCTAAATTAAAATAACTATAGCCTACATCTGGAAGTTTTAGTGTATTATTTAATTCATAAATTTTTATTGTTTTTTCTAGATAATCAATCGCCTGATCATATTTGCCCAGATAGTTTAATGCAACAGATATACTAGTATAAAAATCTCCATAACTAATGTGGTTTTTTTTATGATATTTTTCATTAATTTCTATGGCTTTTTTGTGATAATGAAGGGCCTTCTTATATTCTTTCATTTTTGCATATACAAGACCAATATTATTATAAAGTCCGGGGATTTCTGGTATGTTTTCTCGGTTAATGCTATTGGCCAAATTCAAAGATTTATTATGGTATTCTAAGGCAAGGTGGTATTGTCCCATTTTTTCATAAACATTTCCAATCCCTGAATAACTTAATGCTACCTTTAAACTATTTTCCCCATATAATTTAATTTTCAATGCAAATGCTTTTTTATGAAAATTTATAGCGGTAGTATAATCTCCTATATTCCCATAAGTTATTGCCAAATTATTGTATATTTTGTTTAAATATCCAGTATTTTCATCAGGAGATTTTAACATAATAGACAAAGTTCTTTCATAATAATCCAACGCATTACTATACTCCCCTATATGGGTATAAACATTCCCTATATTTAAATATATTTTGGAAGCTTCAAAATGTTCCTTTCCAAATTTTTTGGTAATTTGATCCGAACATACATTTAAATATTTAAGAGAATTACTATAATTCCCTAAGATAAAATATAATCTTGCTTGAGTTTTGATAATCTCGACCGTATCCTGATGATCATCGGGTAACAAAGTGAACATAATTTTTTTTGCTTTCTCATAATCCATTAGAGCCTCTTTATAAAGACCTGTTTTCATATGACAATTGGCAATATTGGTATATGCTTTTGCCTCTTCGATAGAATCTAGCTCATTCTTTTCTTTACAAATTTTCAATGCTTTATTTGCCGCATCCAATGATAGTTTATAGCGCAAAAGAGATAAATTTTGTTGAGAAATTTTATTATAACAATGAGCAACTCTTTCCCAATAATTTTGATTCTCATATATGACAATGGCATTTGTATAGAAACCCGTAGCTTCTGAGTGCTTCTTTTTTTTAGATAACGAGTCTGCTTTTTTATAATATTGATAAGCCACCAAGGTGTCATTTGTGGTCTGCGAATAATTCGAAGAAATAAAAAAAGAAAAACCCAGACAAAGGAATATTAGTCTTTTGATCATAGTTTAAGAATTTGAGTTTGTGTTTTGGGCAAGTAACTGTTATTCCTTAAGCTTTATGTTTTGGTCCTTAGTATTAGGTAATACCAAAAATTCTTGTGCTGCTTTTTTGTCACCAAGATCCAGATAAATCAGTCCCTGATACCACAACGCTTCCTTAGACTTTTTTCCAGAAGGAAATGAAGAAAGCGTTTCCAGAGTTTTTAAACTTTGTTCAACATTTCCCAACCGGTAATGGGATAACCCCTTAATTAATAAAGCATCTTCATAATATATAGTTGTAGATATAAAGGGTTCAAGAATAGTGATTGCGTCTTTAAACTTTTTGTCCTCGTATGCATCATAAGCATTTACAATTACTTGTTGTAATGAGTCTCTGTTTGTTGTTCTCATCATGCGATAGTCTAGCCCTATTTTTTTATCCCAAGAATCTTGTGCAATCTTGGCCAAGTCTACTTGTTTCGTATTTTCTGTATACTGCCAGCCAAAAAAAAGCAACAAAAAACTAGCAGCAACGCCAACGATCCATTTCCAATTTAGTTTAATAATCTTAGGATCTTTTTCTTCATTTACTATTGCTCTCCATTTTTCTTCACGAACCTTTTCTAGATCAGAAGTGTACTTCTCTTCTACAAGATCCACACTCAATCTATAATTTTTTAATTTTTGAGCGAATTCTGGTTCGTTTTCTAGTCTGGTTTCAAACACAGATAATTCATCCTCAGAAAGCTCAAGATTAAAAAACTTTTCAATATACTCGATATCTTTATCTGTAGTGCTCACATTTTTGTCTTTTGATTCTCTTCTAACTTTTCTATGACTTCATAGACTTTTCGCACAAGTCTTTTTTTACAATTGTATTTAGCTTGCACCAATGCTTGATAATTTTTAAATCCAAGTTCTTCTTGTAAATCTTTTAATTTACGATCATCATTTAATTCATTCTCTATAAGCGACCTACACTTATCAGAAAGCATATTAAGGGCCTGTACCAATGCCTTATGCCTTAATAATTCAATGTTTTCTGTGGTGTGACTTTCTTCAATACCATCAACTTGTGTATCCTGCTGTTTAAGAACTTGATATTCCAAAGGATTTTCAACTGATATAAATGTATCTTTTTTACTTCTTTTTTGCATCAACCAAGCATTTTTACACATTGTAAGTATATACCCTGTACTATTATGAGGCAGGTTTTCCTGATTAATAACAAAACGTTCCCAAAATTTCTGCATAGAAATGATAAATATCTCTTGAGAATCATCTAAGGATTTAGTTAACGAAAGTAGTTTTGGCTTTATTTTCTTATAGGTAAGGTCAAAAAAGGTATTAAACGGTAATTCGTTTCCTTTTTGTGCACATTCAATAATATGTTTTACATCAATACTATCCACAAGTAATATAAAAAAGAGAAAACTCTTTTTTTGGGGTTTAAAAGTGAAGCACCAAAATACAATAAAAACATAAAAGCAAACTCAATATCTTCAACTTTTGACCTAGACCCAACCTTACCCCTAAGTTTTAAAGAAGGTATTTCACAAAACCATGATTTTAAAAAAAAGGTTGTTATGTATTTTTTGAATTGCATCAATTAATAAACAAGCAACTAATAAATCACCATCTAATTATGAAAAAGTACCCATCTTTCTTTCTTAGGTTTAATGCAATTTTAAACATGTTATATAATAACAAGTTTATTACCAACAGAATAAGTAATAACCTTAATCTCAAATCTAATACCATCAACATTAAACAAACAAAAGGCCTCCCTTTATTGATGTTTTTTTTCTTTGCTGTCACATTTTTCATGTTGATAATTCTAGGCAACATCAAATTATTTCCAATTGTATTTCTCATTATTTTATTATCATATTCAGTCATGTATTGGCTTGAATATGAGACGTATAGCTTTTCTTCAGATAACAAACCAAAAAAATCAGAGAATATTAAGGCACCTAAAAAGCCCGGAGCTGCTACCTTCAACAAAATACATGAACATATTATAATAGAGGAAAAATACTTATCCCCTGATATAAGTCTACACAGTATTGCTACATTCTTTGACATTAGCAAAGGTTACCTTTCACAACTCATAAATGTGCATGCAGAAAAGAGTTTTAACGATTACATTAATGAATTTAGAGTTGAAGCATCGCAAAAAATGCTGTTAGACAAACAGTATGATAATTATACAATAGAATCCATTGGTTTAGAATGTGGGTTCACGTCCAAATCGAATTTCTATAAAGCATTCAAAAAAAAATCTGGACAAACCCCTAATCAATATAAAAAGTTAAAAAAATAAGTTCTAAATCTTAAACTACTTGAAGATGTAGAACTTATGCTCATTTTTTTTAAAGTACTATTGATAACCCAATCACTTTTCCTACTTCACATTCTTTGATCTTATGATCACAGATATGACGCGATGAATATTATAACATAAATCTATATAAACCTAAACCATACAAACAAATCACTTAATTATGAAAAAAACACTCTTTTATCTTATAGCTTTTTTGTTAGGCTTTATCGGACAGGCGCAAACCGTATTGGAATACACCTATGATCAAGCTGGTAACCAAACTGTAAGAAAACAAAAAACTTCAACAGACACTCCTATAGAAGTTTTTCAAACTGAAACTGATTCTAAACTATTAGAATCACTCTCAGAAGAAAAAATCAATAACAAATTTAAGGTATCGCCGAATCCTACTTCTGGTTTCGCAGAATTAAGTTGGGATCCTGATATCTCTGAGTCTATTACCAAAATTGAACTAGTAAGCCTCGTTAGCAGTGAACGAACCAATGTTTCATTCTCTCGAAAAAATACTGTAGGCATAAATCTTTCTAGAAAGGCTACTGGGCTATACGTAGTGCTTTTTCACCTAGATAATGAAAAAGTACCCGTGGTACAAAAGAAAATAGTTAAATTCTGATAACACTCATAGTTATCTACTAAGAAACAATATTTCACATAACATAATCATAAAACTTTTATAGATGAAAAACTATCTATCAACCTTTTACGTCCTAATTATAATGGTTTTTGGGACACAGCTATATGGTCAGAAGATAACAAATCTACAACCTAAAGACCATTTTACTTATACAGAACATACGGCGAGAGTGATTCATTCAGATGACACAAATTTTTTGGAATCTGGTGATACCAATAGCAAAGCTTCTCCTTTAATTAATCCAGTAGGCAACATTAGCTCTGAGGCTGGAGAAACACATGGCTCATTATCCGTTTCTCTCACTGGTGCAGCTACGTATTCTGTACCTATTGCTGTACCACCAGGTATCGATGGAGTCTTTCCTACTCTAGCTGTTACTTACAATAGCCAGGCAGGTAATGGATTAATCGGTTGGGGTTGGAATTTATCAGGCATTTCTACAATCTCCCGAATACCTTCTACGAAGTATCACGATGGAGTCATTGATCCTGTAGATTTTGATAACCTAGACAGGTTTGCATTAGATGGGCAACGACTAGTCCTAAAATCCGGTACTTATGGTGGTAATGGTGCAGAATATCAAACAGAAAATTACTCGAATCTTAAGATTACATCTATAGGTACCTCTCCATACGGTAGTAGCTATGGTCCTGCTTCGTTTAAAGTACAATATCCAGATGGATCTGTAGCCTATTATGGAACTACTACTGATTCCAAATCTAGACTTGAATATGGGCTTACTTACACAGAAAACCCACAGGGTATTCGAATTTCATACAAATATTTTACATCAGAGAATGTAATGAGAATTAGTAAAATATTTTATGGTTCTAAGGGCAGTACTGCCCCTATTAACAGTATTAATTTTATGTATGAAGATAGATATTACAAACCTACAGCATATATAGATAGTCACTTATTTAAAACCAACGTCAGGCTAAAAGAAATCAATATTATAGCGAATGGAGCGGGATATAGAACCTACAAGCTTAAGCATAACTGGGATAATTTTGGATATGATCGACTTAAAAGTATTCAAGAGTTTTCAGGAGATAAAACGGTATCACTAAATCCTATTTCTTTTAACTATTATGCTACCGGTGGACCTACTCCTTCCTATGTGGTGACCACTACAAATCTTGGTTTGAATAATATTGAGTCTCGTAATTCTGAAACCAGAACGCTTGATCTTACAGGAAATGGTAAAATGGACTTCCTTGTGTTTCCGGATACAAAAGATAAGTTTTATCTATTTAAAGGAGATAATCATACCATACCTTCTACAGTAAATACGGGAAGATTTGAAAACATACTACCCGTCACTTTTCTAAATCATCAAAATAAAATACTTGCAGGACAAGGGCTTGCTGTGATACAACATGATATTACTAATAGTAAAGCAAAATTTAAAGTATATGCAAACGGAATTGCCAACCCGATATACTTTCAATATGAAAAAGTGTGGTCTCCTCCTACCTATACAACAGATATTAATTGTTTTACCAGAGGTGTAAAGCGAATTAAACCATTGGAATACCTATCCGGAGACTTTAACGGTGATGGATTATCTGATGTAGTTACTGTTTCAAAAGAATATCAAAGTCAACGATGCATAAGTAGTGGTAGGTGTAGATGTAGACCTGTAACCAACAATGATCCTTCTCAAGTACATTTTATAAATCTTGATCGAAGACAAACTTCTGGATTTATTACTAATTCAGGAATTTTAAGAAAAGTATTCGCTAAAGACGATAGATTAAAAACAGCTGATGTAAACGGAGACGGAAGAACAGATATTCTTCATTTTACAGCATCAAAAGTATATGCATATACACTTTCTGCCAATAATACATTAAGCGTACTTTGGGAAACCAGCAGTTCCTATATCAAAAATGACTTTCCTTTATTACTTGGGGATTACAACGGAGATGGAAAGATGGATTTTATGACTCCGAAGGCTAATAATTCTAAAGTATTTTACATATTCACGTCGGATGGTAAGAAGTTTATACCTACTTCGCAAAGTTTTCCTTTTGAATATTCTATTGGTACTTGGGATGGGAATAAATTAACTGGTTATAATTTGATCCCGTTAGATATCAACAGCGATGGCAAAACAGATATTCTTAAATATCGAAGTGAAACCTACAATGGTAACTCTAATGGTACCCAACAAGTAACAACATACGCTAACTTAAACCCTTTAGGAACAACTAATAATTTACGTTTTGAAAGGATAAGCAATAGAAAGGCTCCAGGAAATGTAAAGCATTATCCGGTACCTGTGTTTTTGTCTTCAGATAACCCTAATAGTCAGATAGAGTTTGCTACTCTAAGTGATAACATAGCACATACGTTTAATTATCAACAGGACCATAAAACCTCTATGACGCTCAAAAAAATTACTAATAATGGGGTAAATTATGTTATCAATTATAGTAATCTAAATCCTAATGATACCGCAAACGGAGTTGTCTATAGTACCAGTACAGATCAAGTCTATCCCTATGTAAATATTGCATATTCTTCTAGTATAAAACTAGTACATAGTATAGAACGACAAGTAGAAAATACTCCTACGGTAAAACGACTGTTTTATTATAAAAATGCTATTTCACATCTGGAAGGCCTTGGATTTCAGGGATTCGAATTCTTAGCTCGCAGTAACTGGCATACTGGTGGTACGGATCGTATTTTTACCAATACTACGCATAGCATCCCGTTAAGAGGAGCCGTTATCGATGAATATCAAACTCCGTATACCGAACGTTTTGGTGTTATACCATCTGATTATATATACAAAACAAAAAACACATATGAACATAGTCTGTCTTCTAATAAAGTGTTTAAACTAACTATGACCAGAAGTACCAACGAAAACAGACTTGATGGTACAGTAACAACAAGCCATTATGACTATGACACCTATAATAACCCCACACGGGTTACGGTTAATTATTCTGGTCAAGGAAGCACAACCACCAATATTAACTACAGTAATAGTACAGGAAGTGATTATTACATCGGTAGAAAAATTTTAGGAAGTGTTACCTCTACAATAGGTAGTGATAGTTTTAGAACAGAAAACCGATATTCATATAATGGCGCATTGGTTAGTTCCGTTAGAACAACTGGAAATGGAACCAAACCTAATACTACATCATACGCTTATGATACTTTTGGGAATGTTACTTCTATACTAGAAACTCCTTTTGGTAATAACGCTGGCAGAATACAACGGTTTGAATACGATTCTTCTGGAAGATTTATTACAAAAGTTACTGATATTTCTGGGTTAGAGACTACATATGTCTATGATGATAAAACAGGTAATCTACTAAGAGAAACCAACCACTATAGTCAATCTACAAATTATGAATATGACAAATGGTACAGACCCATAAAAACAATTGATTTTTTAAGCAACCAAAACACATCAAGTTATTCCAAATCAGGGAATAACTATGTAATGATGGCTAATGGTGCTGATGGGTCTGCGAGTTCTTCAGAGTTGGATGTTTTACAACGGGCAACTAAGGCCAGAACAAAGACGAGAAGTGGACAATGGACACAAATTACTACAGAATATGATAAGTTTGATCGTATTGCCCGAGAGAGTGAACCTCATTTTGGAAGTGGGGCTAGCCAATGGAATACCACCGCTTATGATTTTTATGGACGCATAAAAACCCAAACCACCTATACAGGAAAAACTATTAGTTATTCATATAGCGGACTCTCTGTAACGGTAGATGATGGTACAAAGACTACCACCACAACCAAAGATGCTATGGGTAATGTTGTGAGAGTAGACGATCCAGGAGGCTCAATTAGATATACCTATTTTGGCAATGGAAATCTAAAAACAGTTTCTTATCAAGGAACTACACAAACCATACAACAGGATGGTTGGGGACGTAAAACCAAATTGGTAGATCCTTCTGCAGGAACCTATACCTATGAATATAATGGTTTTGGAGAAATAACTAAAGAGGTAACCCCTAAAGGTACAACTACCTATATATATGAATCGGATGGTAGAATACGTCAGACAAAAATTGTAGGAGACAACACAAACATGATTACCAACTATAGTTATGATAATACTACCCTATTATTAAAAAACATCATCGCATCTGATCAGATAAATAGCAAAAACTATCGTTATGATTATTCATATGATGGTCATAAACGTCTATACCAAATTAATGAAAACAATGGTATTGCATATTTTAGGAAAACGTACTCCTATGATAGTTTTTCAAGGATTTCAAAAGAATCCTATTCTGCCAAGATTCGAGGAAAAGCAAGTACTAGTAGTTTTTCATATGACTATAACGCAAATGGTGCTTTTACAGGGTTTGATAATTGGAAAATTACAGCTTCTAATGCCCGAGGTCAGATTACCAGTATCGCACTAGGTACCGGAGAATCTCAATCATTGCAATATGACAGCTATGGATTTTTAACAAGAAACCAGTTAACACATGATGACACACAGCAAGTACGTATTAACAACACCTATAAATTCAATGTACAACGAGGAACGTTAACAGAAAGAACTCATAGTACACGAATCGACCGTATTTTTAAAAGCTATACCGAAGGGTTTACCTATGACAATCAAGATAGACTGCGTAATATTACGGGGCCTTTTGCAAAAACAACAAATTTTGACAATCTAGGTCGGATTACTTCGAATTCGAAAATAGGGTCTTTTAACTATCAAAGTGGAAGCAAAAAATTCCAGCTAAAAGAAATCACTACCAATACCGCTGGAGAAAACTTCTTTAATAATCGTACTAGACAACATATCACTTACAATGCTTTTAAAAAGCCTGTCAAAATATTTGAAGATGGTGGCAGAGGGATCGTGGATTTCGAATACGGCCCTATGCAAAATAGAAGAGAAGCTTGGTATGGCGATTCACAGTTAAACAAAAATAACCGTAGGTTTCATAAGCAATATTCTTCTATAATCCCTGCAGAGATCATAGAGGATAAACGGGATAATAGTATCAAGTTTATATTCTATAATGGTGGGGATGCCTATAGTGCACCAATAGCCAAAATTGAGAAAATTAGTGCTTTTGGAGCAAGTGATGGCGGAGCAATTTATCATTTGCAAAGGGATTATCTGGGAAGCATTCTTAATATCACCAAACAAACAGGTAATGGTAGTAATGCCAATGGAGTATTACAAGAAAGAAGACAGTTTGGCGCTTGGGGAACTG
Organism: uncultured Aquimarina sp.; assembly: GCA_947496355.1. Lineage (GTDB taxonomy): Bacteria > Bacteroidota > Bacteroidia > Flavobacteriales > Flavobacteriaceae > Aquimarina. The sequence goes on along the minus strand of CANMCO010000009.1, from coordinate 128,796 downwards.
TAGATGCATACTGGTCTGTAAACGGTGGAGAAATGGGACATGAAAGTATTTTGGATAGAGGATATACAGGACATGAGCATTTTACAGAAGTTGGTTTAATTCATATGAACGGCCGCATGTATGACCCTCACATAGGAAGATTTTTATCGCCGGATAATTATGTACAAAACCCGTATAACAGTCAGAATTTTAATCGCTATGGATATGTACTCAATAATCCATTGATGTACAATGATCCTACCGGAGAAATGACTGAATATGATGGTGGATGGAATGACGCATACGGAAGTATTTTAGGTGGCTTGGTCGGTACCGTAGTTACCAATTGGGACAATTGGGGTATTAAAGATTGGGCGAACAATGCTTTTAGCACCTTTGGTTCTGATCTCGGAGATCTAATAGACTCTAAATGGGATATTATAACAGGATTGTTTGGAGGAAGCTCAGAGCCCAAAATAATTGAAATGTCCCAAACCTACGTGAATAGTGATCCGCTGATAGCACCCATCCCCGGTATATCATCTACTTTTACAAGTAGTGGAGGAGCGCATACCTATGGGAATCATATCATTAACAACTCTTCAGACCCTAGACTCGTTACAGCACAAACAGAGGAGGAATGGAATAATGCATCAATGGCTTGGGCTTTAGGTATTTCGGGAGGTCTATTAGCTGATGACGCAACTGTTATTGGTGTTGTGGATGATATACTTATTCCTGTAGTATTAGTTGCCGGCGCAGGTGCATATATTTATGATAATTCTGCTTTAATAAACAAACAATTAAGGGAAATAAATCGTATACTTGAAAAGAATTTAGGTGGTAGAGGATTTACATATGAATTAAGAGCAACTAGGAATGGTCAATATCCAATCTTAGCTAGAGGAAGTTCGGTCCCTATTGGATATACTCATCTAAATGTAGGTGAAGTTTGGAAGTATGGAGAAACATCTAAGGGGTTTGACCGTTATCCCAGTGCATACTTAGATGGAATGGGATTAACAATGAATGTAATATTTACTGGTACAATTCCAGAAATAAAAGTACAAGAAAAAATAATGATTTATGGCTATGTATTAGTTAATGGTAAGTTACCTCCTGGAAATAAAATATTTAGATAAATATGGACTTAGGTTTAGCAATTTATGCTTCAAAAGAAGTAAACTCAGACATAATAACAGAAATTTCTAATCAATTAAAAGAGCAATTTGTTAATTTAAATTTTGGTAGTGGAATCTTGAGTATTCATATAGGTGTAATCTGTGTAAGCAAGGATTTTGAACCCTTTTTTATACCAAGAAAGCCTAAATATACTAGAAAAAAGAAAGAGCAAGAAATAGATGGTATCAAATTTGTTACTGAAAAGGCACTAGAATATGACTGCAAAATAAATTTTGACAATTATCAAAAACTTGACGGAATATATAGGAAGAAACTAATAGCTTCGGAAGTTTTGAAGACGACCAAAGAAGTTTTTGATCATAAAAAAATTAAGGATTTTGATTCAAAAGCTTTTATAAATGATTTAATCTCTTTCTTAGAAAGTCAGAAATACATATAAAAATCTATAGTTAGATATGTAAACAAGGATGCGTTATATTTAGCAATGACTTTGGAAATCATTACTGCTATTGAACATTCTGAAATGATTAAAAGTAATATAACCTTGCAATAGTGATATTGCAAGGTTATATTTTTATATGAACATTTTTTATTAAAAAAAATCAAAGTTAATTTCTAAATAAGTTCTCAATCTTCAACTTTATACACATACAGAACTCATGTTTATTCGTATACCATTATTCTTGCAATAACCAATAATAACAAAAAACATGAAACAAAAATTAATTTTAGTAATAAGCCTCATATTTATTTCTTTTATCCAGATGAATGCTCAAAATGTAAAACTAAAAAAAGGTAAAGTACTTTTGGATGGTAAAGAAATTATGAAATTTGAAAGAGAACAAATGGGAGTCCTCTTTTATGCTTTTAACCTTAAAACAGGTGATGAAGTCGTTTTTATACAAAGAAAGGACAATGAAACTCCTAAATATTTTGATGATGATTTTCTGAAAATTTACTTTTCGCAACTTGATCTTATGATGGAAGTTGGTATATCTCAATATAATAATAAAAGGGTCATCAAGAATCTCTTAAAACATAAAGCATTAAGTACAAAAGGTACTCTTGATGAAGAGAAAGTAAAATTGTTTATCAAAAAATTCGACGAAAATATTACAAATAGAACCGTTAGATAAAAAAGCTGTGAAATAAGCATTTAATCTAACACATCTCAGAATCAATCACTAACACTCTTTTTTCTCATATGAAAAATGTATATTTATTACTTATAATCGAAGTTAATAAAGAATACAGACATAATCCTGAGTGTCTTTAATGTTCAGGTAAACTCTTAAAATCTAAAATTAAGAACATGAAAAACCAGAAAAAAGATTTAAAATTATTCTTATCCAAAAAAACCATTTCTAAGCTTAATTCAATGTCCTCAATAAAAGGAGGAAGAAATACTGCAAGTCAAAATTGTGGTACTAGTGTAGAAGGAAGAGGTTGTCAAGCAGACAATACTAATTATTGTGATCATTAAAACTATAACGGATCATAATTTGATCAAAAATTAAGAAACGAACTGATTTTCGAATGAAAATTATGGATAGCCAGGATATAGAATCCTGGCTATCTTTGTTTTACAGTCTTTCCTATAAAATTAAGAGCTACTTATTTTGAAGATTCTCGCAACTATAAGAAGTGTTTATTTTAAAATAAACATACCGTGAAAAATTCTTAATATTTAATAAACACCTGTATATCAGTTCTTTAATTTTTTGGCACGCTGCTTGATACTATAAAAGTGTGCATCAAAACACAAATTGATACACACACTAAAAATCAAGAATTATGAAAAATTTTGTTATACTTTTTACAGGTTTATTATTAGCATCATTTACGGCTAATGCATCAGACACAAACACGGAGTCATCTACTCGCTATTACAACAATGGAAAATCATTTATTTTCTCTGAAGGTGGAGTTGATTTCTCTGTATATGCAGATGGGCAATTTGATTTTTATCTTAATGGCCGACGGGGTGGAGTTAGTGTTGGTGTTAATGCTCCTGGAGTAAACATAAGCTTTAATTCTGGATACGATTATGATGCTTTTGTACAGTATGATGATTATGGTGCTGTAGTGCAGGTAGAAGATATTCCTATATTCTATGACTATTATGGCAGAATCACTCAAGCTGGTGACGTATATATTAATTATAACCGTTTTGGTCGTATAGCTCGAGTTGGTGGCTTATATGTAAACTATAACGCTTACGGTAACTTTATAAACTGTACTGGATTTATCAATAGTTACAATAGACATTATGTATACAGACCTTTTCATGCATATTTCACTGTTCCATTAGTAAGCAGATGTATTGTATACAACAGACCATATAGAAGATATTATACGCCTTATAGATGTTCATACACTGTATATAGATCAAATTACTATAACGGATACTATAGCAGACCTTATAGAAGTCGTAACTACTACAGACCTCATAATAGAGTATCTAGCTATAACAGAGGGTATAGAGGATCAAATGCCAGAAATGTTGGTTATAGATCAAGAGATCATAGAACAGCAATGTATAAAAGAAATGATCGTAATTATAGTAATATAGCACGTAGTAGATCAAACAACTATGGTACAAGAAGTACTACTAGAAATAGATCAGCAGAGTATGGTGCTAGAAATAATACAAGAAGTAGATCTGTAAATAGTAATACTAGAAACGTAAACAGAACTCGATCTGTAGCGGCAAATACTAGAACACGTACCGTGAATAGTAATACTAGAAATGTAAATAGAACTCGTTCTGTAACACCAAATACCAGAACACGTACTACAATCAGAAATACGCAAACAAAGCCAAGAGTACAAAATAAAAGGACTGCTCCTTCTAGAAGTAAAGTACAAACTACTCAAAGAACTAGAAATGCAGTTGCTAGCAGATCACAAAATAATAGTAGATCTAAATACAACGGAAATAGCAGACCACAGGTTCAGAAACCTAGAACTGTAAACAGAAAATCTTCTGGAAATGTAACAAAACGTTCTAATAACAGTCAATATAATAGAGGAACAAACAAATCCAGATCTAGTGTAAACAAACAAAGAAGTAATACTTCTAATAGACCAACAAGGTCAAATACGGCAAGAAGTAGAAGCTAAGAAAGACATATATAACATTTATTTTTTTGGTTGGTTAGTTGGAAAATCCCTCAGAGTTGTATGCTTAGGCACCTCGAGGGATTTTCTTTATGAGATCATTAATATCTGAAGATATCTTTAGCAAATAAACAACCATACCATACACCATTCCAATTAAGATACTTTTAAAAACAATATTAAGTATTGGATGTAATTGAAAGTCCCAAAAGTAAAATCCGAAAACAAAGACTAGAACTATAAATAAAGTCAGGGTTGTTTTACCAGAAAACGGGTGCATTTTAAATTTTGTATAAACCACCCATAATTTTGCAATGTTATAACAGAGTACAGCCCCAAATGTGGCAATAGCGGCACCGGTAACCCCATATATCTGAATACAGATAAGATTTAAAACAAACGAAAGAAGCGCCATCCCTACTCCAATATAAAGAACAATTCTATAGTAATCTGAATTATATAAGATCGAATTGTTGTTACCCAAAAGGTTATCAAATAACTTCGAAGATCCTATTAAAACTACAACCCAAATAAACAATTCATACTCATTGGGTATGATCTCAAACAATTCTGTGACATTACAAACAATTAGTACAAACAATAACCCGCTAACTACAAGAAGATTTAATGAGCTTTTAGTGTATAATATTTGTAATTGCTCCCAGGCCTTTTCATTAATTAATTTCGCTGTTAAGGGATAAGTAATTTGATGCATCGCTCTAGACGGAATTATAATCACACTTGCTATATAAGCGCATATTCCATATTTCGCAACATTTTCTATGGGCAAATACTCCTTGATCATTACTTTATCTAAATCAATTAATAAAGAAGCCACAGATCCAGCAATTAATATTAAAAAGGAATACTTAAAGACAGAAACATAATTATCGGGTAATGAAAATTTTAGTCTGAAACTATGCAATGTCAGCGCATAGATCTTCATTATAAGTGTTCTCAAAAGATAAACGATTACCAATCCATAGATAAACTCATCAACAGTTAAAATCTCAAAATACACCAAAATCAAAAGAGCACTTGTAGAAATCCTAAGGAATAGCTCCTTCATAACATTTCCAAATACACTTTTCAACTTCACTTTGGACCAGGCAAAAAACACTTCAAAATAAGACAATGCAAATGCCAATACAAAGATTGTCCATACATATGGTTTTACAAGTGTATCTTCATTGCCTATATAGCTTGTAATAACACTATAAAACATAACTCCTATACCACCAAGTATTAATGCAATGATGAATGGAAGAATAAGCATTTGAGTTAAAAACTTATTCTGTTGATTTTGATCTGAATATGAAGAAAAAAACTTGATCAATGTGTTATGAACCCCAAATGCCATTAATGGCCAAATTAAATTTGAAGCCGAAATAAGATAAGTAATCATTCCATAATACTTCTCATCCATAAAGTTTGTATACAAGAACAGCGTATTTACTGCTCCAACACCAAACCCAACACAGGTAATGATTACATTTTTTATAGATTGATTAACTACTAATCCCATTCTTTATGTACACTCTCTATTTTATTCCTTCTAACTTACAACTTCTTTTATTACCGCGGCTAGTTCTCTGGTGAGTTCCCTCCTACCATATTTTTCTATTCCTCTTACTTCTGAGACCAGCTTCTCTTCGCGAAAAAGCGTAAAATACTGTAATAGTTGAGCTTTTATACCTTCATATTCATGATATTCATAAAAACATCCAGAATTTGTATCTAAAATAAGCTTGGATATATCCGCATCTTCTGGTCCTATAGCCAAAATTGGTCGTTTAGAAACCATATATTCAAACAACTTACCCGGAATAATGCATTTGGTACCAGCGCTATTTATTTCAATTAACAATAACACCTGTGAACTTCTTTGAATTTCTATAGCTTCTTTATGAGGAAGATACCCTTTCAATTCTAAAAAATCCGACAAACCAGATTCCTTTATAGATGACAATACATCATCACTAACAGCACCAACTAATTGTAGCCTAAAGGATTCAGCAAAAGTCTTATGCTCTTGAGTTAGGCTATACAGAGCTTTCCATAAGTTTTTTGGATTACGCCCTGATAATAATGAACCAATGTGTGATACTGTAAACTTTTTGTCCAAAACTACTTCTGGTACTTCTTCAACATCATAACCATTAGTAATAACAGATATTGGTGTATCAGTTATTTCCCGAAACTCTTTTTCTGTTGTAAAACTGGTAATCACTATATGATCAGTGGTTTGGAGCACATTTTTCTCAAGAGATTTATGTTTTTGAAATGATCGTTTCAGTAATTTTAACTTATCATGATATCCAATTGTAGTCCATGGATCCCTAAAATCAGCTATCCACTTAATTTTTAATTGCTTCTTCAACTGCATACCTATTAAGTGTACACTATGCGGAGGTCCGGTTGTAATTACAGCATCTATATTATTTTCTAAAAGATACTTACTCAGAAATCTCACAGATGGTTTAATCCAATACTTACGTGCATCCGGAATAAAAAAGTTACCTCTAATAAACAGTAACAGTTTCTGGACAAAAGACTGTTTCTCCTTTCCTGCAATTATACCCTTACTTATAGTCTTTGCTTCTTTCTTAGAAAACACCTGAGCAAAACGATAAGGTTCGAATATAGGTTGTCTTAGAAGCGTTATGTTTTCCGGTATTTCTGCACCCAGTGAATCGTCCTCTAAAGGATATGTAGGGTTTTCAGGAACATATACAATAGGTTCTATATCAAAATCCCTCAAATACTTTACAAATTTCAGCCAGCGTTGTACACCTGGCCCCCCTGCAGGTGGCCAATAATATGTGATAATCAGTACTTTCAAAATATATATTACTTATCTTCTTTTGATAAAGATAGTAAACTACCTGTTTTCTTGTACTGATAGAACACCCCTCCTATTAGCAACAATATAAAAACTATTGAACTTGTAAGTGTAATTGCGCTTCCGGTCTTAACAACCTGTGGTTCAAACTTGAATTCGATTTTATGCTTTCCTGCAGGAATGGGCAATCCTCGTAATGTATAATTAACTTGAAGATGTTCTACAGGGCTATCATCAACATAAGCTTGCCAGCCCGGGTAAAATATTTCAGAAAAAACAGCAAAACCTTCTTGAGTGTTACTTGCCTGATATACCAGGTGATTTGGTTTATGAGCAGTAAGAACAATAGATGCCAGACTGTCGGTTGTATATTTACTTTTAGACAACAAATCTTTAAATTTGGTATTAACTACTGCTTCTTTCTTGTTGTCAAGCTCTTTTAATGCCAAAATCTCGTCATTCGCACTTTCAACTTGTTTTAGTTCAGAAACAAACCAAGCATTTCCATTAGCATAAGGATTGTTTAATGCTTTGACTCCATCCTCATCCTGAGTAATTATATACTTCACATTAAACATATTCATTACTTCAACATCATTCTTTGCAAGATAAAACTCAAATAAATCCTGGATTCTACCTGGTTTTGCAGCATGATACCCGCCTAATGCATTATGAAAATAGGAAGCCCTACCAGAATTGAAAGGGTTTGCAGTCAAATCATAAACCCTAAAACGCTCTTTATCTTTTAAAATTTCTGTATCTGCAGCATTGGCAATAAAAGTCTTATCAAACTGTCTAGCCGAAACGAAATTGCTCTTGTTCACATATTTCCAATCAACTAACACTAAATCAAAAATAATTAATACGCCCAATGCGATCAACAACAAATTTTCTTTGAGTTTCCCCTTTAAATAAAACCAACACCCAGTGGCTACCAAAAGTATCAAAACTAAGGATCTAAGAGTATCTGCTGTAAATATTGCTTTTCGATCTTCCTTTAAAGCACGAACAAAATCTGGTCCTAATTGTTGCATAAAAATACCGTCATTAGCGCCACTAAAGCTGAAGAGCGTAGATTTAAACAATAAGAAAACCAAAGCTAATCCACCTACAATAGCTGTGGCATATTTGACGGCCTTTATCTTCGATTCCTCTGCAATATCGGTACTCAACAATCTTTGAAGCCCTATTATTGCAAGAATTGGAACGCATAACTCTATAATAACCTGGATCGATGATACTGCTCTAAACTTGTCATACAATGGGAAATAATCGATAAATAAGACGGTAAGAAACTTTAAGTTTTTACCCCATGATAATAATAGCGCCAAAACAGACCCACCGGCAATCCACCATTTTAATCTCCCTTGCACTAAAAATAGTGCCAATACAAAAAGAAATATACTAACCGCTCCTATATAAGCAGGAGCACCGATATACGTTTGATCTCCCCAATATGTAGGAGCACTTTCTGTTATGGATTTAGCCTGGCCAGGAGGCATACCTAAACCTAACAATTCTGAATAGATATCAGAGTCTGTTCCTATATCTTCAGCACTTGATCCGCCCATAAAACGAGGGATAAACAAGTTAAAACTTTCGGCAAGGCCGTAGCTATATTCTGTTATATAATCAAAATCCAGTCCCGAGCTCTTTTTTTCTGTACCGTTTGCCTGAATTGTAAGCCCAGTATCACCCCTAGTACTGTATTTGGTATACTCCCTTGTAGCCAATAAACTTGTCGCATTTAAGAGCAAAGAAAAGAATACAGCAATAACCATTACTCCCAAAGACTTAAAATAATCAGGTATTTCTTTCTTTTTATATGCATCTACTAAGTAAGAAATTCCAAGTACAACAACCAATAAAAACAGGTAATACGTCATTTGAAAATGATTAGCAGCAATTTCTAATGCCATTGATATCGCTAACAAAAAGAATCCCCAAATATATTTTTTCCTGAAAGTGAGTATAATACCGCTTAGAACTAAAGGCATATAACCTATGGCATGAGCCTTGGCATTGTGCCCCACTCCAATTATAATAATAAAGTATGTAGAAAACCCAAATGCTAAACTACCTAAAAAAGCCAGTTTATAATCCACTTTTAAGATCAATAATAGAACATAAAAACCAATAAAATAAAGAAACAGATAATCTGCCGGTCTTGGCAAAAAACGAATCAATCGATCTAATTTTTTAATATAGCTATGTGGATATTGAGCCCCCAATTGATATGTGGGCATTCCTCCAAAGGCATTATCAGCCCAATATGGTTCTTCTCCCGTTTGTTTTCTATAATCTGTTTGTTGCTTTGCCATCCCGGTGTATTGCACAATATCACCTTGTCTCATTTTTTTTCCGCTCAGAACCGGATTAAAATAAGCTAGCGAAACGATTACAAAACCTAAAATGATAAATATATGTGGTAAAAATCTTTTTATTAAAGACATGCTAGGTGTGAGTTTACGAAATGAAAGGCCAAATTAATCAATTTCCTCATAATCGATATATTCTCCTACATCTTTATTAGAAGAATTTCCTGTTGGTTTTTTCTCAATTGTAACATCACCTTCGTCAGATCCCTGAGGTTGTTGATATTGATTAAATTGTTGTTGAAATTTTTCTCCGGCTTTCTTTGTGACATACCTAAGCAATAGAGGACCAAATAAACGCGTTAATACTTTTAGTCCGTAATATATTAGTAATATAATGAGAATTACCTTTAACACCCCTTGTAAAGAAGCTTCTTGCATATCATTTTTTTTCAAAAATAAGGAACTATGTATACAATTACCGCCAGACAATCCTAAAAAAATGATAAAATCTGCTATATTTGAACCAAATCTATTGAATATGAGCCCTAAATCTATTCTGTTGTTTGCTACCCTATTTCTATTTGGGTTAATGGCTTCAGCACAATATACTGAGAAGATCAACAGTAACAGACCCGGTACTTCTCAAGGTGCTTTCTCGGTTGGTAATAATGTTTTACAACTAGAAGGTGGTTTTGGTTTTGGAAAAGAGAAACATAAGATATTAGATACTAAAACTAATATTTTTAATTTTGATTACTCTGTAAGATACGGACTTCTTATAGAACAATTAGAAATTAGATTAAATGGTCGATATAGAGCTGATGGTGTTACCCAGACTATCGGTGCCAATGAACAAAAAATAAAAAGAAGTAATTTTGAAATAAATACCATAGGTGCTAAATACCTTATTTATGATCCATATAAAAAACCTAAGGAAAAAGATTCTACGGATTATGCAAGCTTAAAAAGCTGGAAAGAACATTATAGATTTAAATGGAAAACCCTTATACCTGCAGTTTCTGCATATGCCGGTGCAAATTTTGTGGCTTCAGACAATCCATTTACTTTTCCTGGAGATGCAAGTATTAGCCCAAAATTTGTAATAGCCACACAAAACAACTGGACAACGCGTTATGGTGGTGATTGGGCTTTTGTTACTAACCTTATTATAGACAAAATAACTACAGATAACCCAGCGTACGGTTTAATCATTACAGCAACACATACCATAAATGAAACATGGGCCGGTTTTGCAGAGTATCAAGTGCAAAAAAGTGATTTTTACAGTGATAACATCATGAGAATTGGTGGTGCTTACCTGTTTGATCAAGATCTACAGTTTGACGCTAACATTGCATTTAATTTCAAAGATACTCCATCTGTTTTTACATGTAGTTTTGGTGCTTCATACAGATTTGATTGGCACACCAAGGATGAAATCATAGAGCAACCAGGATTAGAAGGAGGTGTTAAAGAAGGTGAAGAAGATGAAGAACAAGAAGGAGAAGATGAAGATGGAATTGAAGGAGAATTTGATGAATTAGATGAAATTGAAAATGATAGTCTAAAATTAGAAAGAACCCCATTTGTCAATGATTTTGAAGATGATGGTTTTAGAGACGAAATGGAACAAGATCTAGACCAAAGACGTACAGAAGAGCGATTAGAGCGTGAACGAATTGAGCAGGAAAAGATCGATAAGAAGGAAGGTAAGAAATTTAAGAAAGAGGAAGCCCGACGCTTAAAGCGTGAAGCCAAAGAAGCTAGAGCAGCAGAAAAAGCAGCAGAAAAAGCAGAAAAGGATAAGGCCAAGATGATTCAGGATATTGATGCCGAACTTGATAAAATGGAGCAAGACAAAGGTGTTGATCAAGAACTTGAAGATCTAGATAGACAACTTAAAGAGCTCGAAAACATGGAAAAAGAGCTCAATCTTGAGGAGGAAAAACCTGATGAAAAACCTGATGAAAAACCTGAAGAAAAGAAAGAAGAAGAAATTGATGTAGATGCAGAATATGACAAGTATCAAAAGGAGCAGGAAAAAAATAAAAAAGCAGAAGAAAAACGCAGAAAGAAGGAGGAGAAAAAACGCTTAAAAGACGAAAAGAAGAGAAAAAAAGAAGAAGAAAAGCGCAAGAGCCAAGAGAAAAAAGACGATAGTAAAGATCAAGATATTGATGAGGAATTAGAAAAATTTGATCAATAATAATAGTCATTAAGAAAGGTAGACAAAAACTTTTAACATGTGCTAAGATCAGAAAACTCTATTACAGTTAGCAAAATGATCCATAAGCAATAATAATATTTAATAAAAGGGTTATATATTTGCTATGAATTAGAGATGATATATGATTACGATTAAAGAAATTACTTCAAAGGGAGATTTAACAACATTTGTTAAATTTCCTTTTGAATTATATAAAGATTCCCCCTATTATGTTCCTTCTATTATCAAAGAAGAGAGAGATGTAATGAACCCTAAAAAAAATCCAGTTTTCAAGAACTCTGATGCTAAATATTTTCTGGCTTATAAAGGTGATAAAATTGTTGGGCGAATAGCGGCAATAATAAATTGGATTGAAGTCAATGAACAAAAAAAACCAAAAGTTCGTTTTGGATGGTTTGATGTGATTGATGAAATAGAAGTCACAAAAGCTTTATTACAAAAAGTTGCAGAATATGGTACGGGTCATAATTTAGAATATATGGAAGGCCCAGTTGGGTTTTCAAATATGGATAAAGCAGGTATTCTTATCAAGGGGTTCGACGAATTAAACACTATGATAACCTGGTACAACTACCCATACTATGCTGATCACATGGAAAAACTTGGCTTTGAACCTGCGGCCACTTGGGTAGAATATAAAATTAAAGTACCAAAGGAAACTAAGGAAAAAGTCATTAAGTTTGCCAAGGTTATAAAGGATCGTTACCAATTAAAACTTCTTAAGTTTAATAAAAGTAAAGAAATTCTTCAATATGCAGATGACATGTTTGATTTGCTTAATAAAACCTATAGTAGTTTACAAACTTTTGTTCCTATACAGCAATATCAAATAGATATGTACAAGAAGAAGTACCTGCCATATCTAAATCCTGAATACATAACATGTATTGCCGATAAAACAGGAAAGTTAATTGCATTTTCAATTGTCATGCCATCATTTTCTAGGGCGCTTAAGAAAATGAATGGTAAGGTATATCCGCTTAGATTTCTACATATTCTAAAAGCGCAACGTAGAAATGACACCGCTGCCTTTTATCTAATAGGTGTTGACCCAGAATATCAAAATAAGGGGGTTACTGCACTTATTTTTAAAGAAATGAATGAAGCCTTCCTTCGTAACGGAATCGAAATGGTTGAAACAAACCCTGAATTGGAAGAAAACAAAGCCATTCAGGCCCTTTGGAATGGCTACGAGCATGAACAGCATAAAATGCGGAGAACGTTTAGAAAAAACATCTAAAAACAAAAAAACCACTGGTATCCAGTGGTTTTTTGCTTTATGTTATGGACTCACTTACTCACCCATTGCAGCAGCAACAGCAGCTGACATGCGTTTATAAGTTCCATTCTCTAATCGTTCACGTATCGCAGAAAATGCAATTAATGTTTCCTCTATATCTTCCATAGTATGAGAAGCCGTAGGAATCAATCTCAATAAGATAAGTCCTTTTGGAATAACCGGATATACCACTATAGAACAGAAAATACCATGATTCTCTCTAAGATCTTTTACCAAAGCCATTGCTTCAGGAATACTTCCTTTTAAATATACAGGGGTAACACAACTTTGTGTAGTACCAAGATCAAATCCTCGATCTCTCAAACCATTTTGTAATGCATTTACATTCTCCCATAGTTTTGCTTTCAACTCTGGCATGGTTCTAAGCATGTCTAGACGTTTTAAAGCTCCAACTACAAGCTGCATCTGAAGTGATTTTGCAAACATCTGAGAGCGTAGATTATATTTCAAATAATCTATTATCTCTTGATCTGCAGCGATAAAAGCTCCTGTACTTGCCATAGATTTTGCAAAAGTCGCAAAATACACATCTATTTGATCCTGAATACCTTGCTCCTCTCCTGTTCCAGCTCCGGTAGCTCCCAAAGTACCAAAACCATGAGCATCATCTACAAACAATCTGAAATTATATTTTTCTTTTAATGCAACTATTTCTTTAAGCCTTCCTTGCTCTCCACGCATTCCAAAAACACCCTCAGAAATTAGTAAAATCCCACCTCCGGTTTTTTCAGCCATTTTAGTGGCGCGCATTAAATTTTTGTCAATACTCTCGATATCGTTATGACGATACGTATATCTTTTTCCTTGATGTAATCTTACGCCGTCAATAATACAAGCATGCGCATCTACATCATAAACAATGATATCATCTTTACTAACTAAGGCATCAATAGTAGATACCATTCCCTGGTATCCAAAATTTAATAAATATGCAGCTTCTTTATCAACAAATTCTGCGAGTTCATTTTGTAGTTGTTCATGAAGATCTGTGTGACCACTCATCATTCTTGCCCCCATGGGGTATGCCGAACCGTAAGCTGCTGCTGCCTCTGCATCAACCTTACGCACTTCTTCTTTGTCAGCAAGTCCTAAATAATCATTAATACTCCAAGTGATTACTTCACGCCCCTGAAACTTCATTCTATTTGATATAGGACCTTCTAATTTTGGAAAAACAAAATATCCTTCTGCCTGATCTGCCCATTTTCCTAATGGCCCTTTGTCTTCATAAATTTTATCAAATAAATCTCTCATCTATCAAAAATTGTTTCTTATAAGTGTGCGAAAATACGGAAAATTGATTTGATGACATAATTATATTCAAATTCACTTTTAGAAAGATTAATTTTAACAATTCTAAACAAGTTACTTCTCATAAGGAACAATATTATAGGGTTTCATGTTAATTTAATGAAGAAAAATCACAACCAACAACACCCAAAAAAAGTGTCATTTCCCTAAAAAAGCTCGAATTATCGAATAAAAAAAGCATCCCTTTTATCAGGATGCTTTTGAAAATTTTAATTTTTATATCTTATTTAATGAATTCAACCTTTGTAACATCGACTTCATGCTTACTATCAAAAAATCCTTGTTCCATCATCCAATCATCACTAAATACTTTACTCATATATCTTGACCCATGATCCGGTAGGATTACAACTACATTACTATTCTCATCAAATTCTCCTTGTGCAGCAAGTTGTTTAATTCCTTGTATTGCGGCACCACTAGTATATCCTAAGAACATTCCTTCTTTTTTCGCAATTTCTCTAGCAGTATGAGCACTATCCTCATCATTTACCTTTTCAAACCTATCTATAGCTTCAAAATCTGTAGCGGTAGGAATAAGGTTTTTTCCTAAACCTTCTATACGATATGGATAAATCTCTTCCTGATCAAATTCTTTGGTTTCGTGATATTTTTTAAGAACAGAACCGTAAGCATCAATACCTAAAACTCTAACATCTTGATTTTTTTCCTTTAAGTATCTGGCAGTACCTGATATTGTACCTCCTGTGCCGCAGCACGCTACAAAATGGGTAAGTTGACCATTGGTTTGATTCCAAATCTCTGGTCCAGTAGAATTATAATGTGCATCAATATTTAATTCATTAAAATATTGATTTATATATACCGATCCTTTTATTTCTTCATGTAATCTTTTTGCTACTTGGTAATACGATCTAGGATCATCTGCACTTACATGTGCTGGACAAACATAAACCTTTGCTCCCATATTCTTAAGCATCGCAATTTTATCCTTTGATGATTTAGAGCTTACTGCAAGAATACAATCATATCCTTTGATCACACTAACCATCGCTAAACTAAAACCAGTATTACCACTAGTGGTTTCTATTATGGTATCACCCGGTTTAAGAATGCCTTTTTTCTCTGCTTGCTCAATAATATATAATGCAATTCTATCTTTGGTAGAATGCCCAGGGTTAAAAGATTCTATTTTTGCATAGTAATTACCTGGAAAGCCTTTCAAAATTCTGTTCAATTTTACAAGTGGTGTATTACCTATAAGTTCTAGAACATTATTGTAAGCCTGTATATTTTCTTTCATATAGTTGTGTTTTAACAGGTTCGTGGAATAAATCGGGGGTCCACCAACTGCTATAAAAACCCGTCAAAGTTACATTAAATTTTTCAATTACTCTTCTATACCTTCTAAATCTAATAAAAATGCATATTCTTCAGCTACTTCTTTCAATGCCTCAAATCGTCCTGATGCACCGCCATGTCCGGCTTCCATGTTTGTATGCAATAACAATAAATTATCATCAGTTTTTAATTCTCTTAATTTTGCAATCCATTTTGCCGGTTCCCAGTATTGCACCTGAGAATCATGTAATCCAGTAGTTACTAACATATTTGGATATTCTTGAGCAATTACATTATCATAAGGCGAATATGATTTCATATAGAGATAGTATTTTTTCTCATTTGGGTTACCCCATTCATCATATTCTCCAGTTGTAAGAGGTATGCTGTCATCTAGCATTGTTGTCACAACATCCACAAAAGGAACCGCTGCAACCACACCATTATATAATTCGGATGCCATATTAACAACCGCACCCATTAATAAACCTCCTGCAGAACCACCCATGGCGTATAAATGATCTTTTGATGTATATCCTTCTTCAATCAAAAATTTTGAGCAATCTATAAAATCAGTAAATGTATTTTTTTTGTTAAATAATTTTCCATCTTCATACCATGCTCTACCCAAATATTCTCCTCCGCGGATATGAGCAATCGCATAAATGAAACCTCTATCTAGTAAACTCAAACGTGCTGTAGAAAAATACGGGTCAATAGTTGAGCCATAAGAACCATAAGCATATTGCAGTACAGGGTTATTTCCGTCTTTTTTTATCCCTTTTCTATATACCATAGATATTGGTACTTTGGTGCCGTCTGCAGCAGTAGCCCATACTCTTTCTGAAACATAGTTATTTTTATCAAACTTACCTCCAAGTACTTCTTGTTCCTTTTTTACTTCCTTCTCCATCGTTTCCATATCAAAATCGATTACAGAATTAGGAGTTGTAAGTGAGTTATAAGCGTATCGTAACGTTTTCGTATCAAAATCCGGATTTGTACCTACGTATGCTGTATATGTCTCATTATCAAAAGGAAGGTAATAATCTGCCTTATCATCCCACCGTTTTATATTAATTTTATTAAGACCATTACTACGCTCACTAATAACATAATAATCTTTAAAAATCTCAATATCTTCTAATAATACATCTTCTCTATGTGATATAAAATCTTTCCAGTTTTCTTTAGTAGTATTTCCCTCTGGAGCTTTCATGAGTTTAAAATTCTTGGCATCATCTGCATTGGTAAGAACATAGAAATGATCTTTATAATGTGCAATTCCATACTCTACACCTCTTGTTCTAGGTTGAAAAACCTTAAACTCACCCATAGGGTCATCTGCTCTTAATATTCTATACTCTGAAGTAAGCGTGCTGCCAGAACCTATAACCAAATATTTTTTTGATTTGGTTTTATAAACAAACGTATAAAAAGTATCATCTTTTTCATTAAAAATCTCAACATCCTCAGATGCAGGTGTTCCCAGCACATGTCTATAAATTCTATCAGATCTTAAAGTTTCATCGTCTTTCTTAGTATAAAACAATGTTTTACTGTCGGCTGCCCAGGTACTTCCTCCGGTAGTTATCTCAAGAGTTTCAGGATAAATTTTACCGGTTTCAAGGTTTTTAATTCGTATAGTATACTTACGTCTACTTATCGTGTCCACACCAAATGCAATCAATTTATTATCTGGACTTACATTTAGACCCACCATTCTAAAATAGCTATGCCCTTCTGCTTCTTTATTACAATCAAAAAGTATTTCTTCTGGGGCTTCTAAGGTTTCTTTTTTTCGAGAATAGATTGGATAGTCCTTACCTTTTTCAAATCGCGTAATATACCAGTACCCATTAAGTTTATAAGGAACAGAAGAATCATCTTCTTTAATACGGCCTTTCATTTCTTCAAAAAGATCAGATTGAAATTCTTTTGTATGAGCCGTCATTTTATCATTATAATCATTCTCTCTTTCCAAATAATCTATTACCTCAGGGTTTTCTCGATCATTCAGCCAAAAATAATTATCAACTCTAACATCACCATGCTTTTCAAGGCTTGTGGATTTCTTTTCTGCTATCGGAGCTTGTATTTTTGTTTCCAAATTTGTACCAGTATTATTTTTACACGAAGTTGCAAAAATAAGGGATATTAAAAAGATAAAGCACGAAGTTTTCATAATAATCTCTTAGTTTATTAACAGCCAAAATACTAATTTTGTATTTATAATTTTTAAAATAAAACATAATATGTTTGGAGATATGATGGGTATGATGGGAAAACTTAAAGAAGCCCAGAGAAAAGTAGAAGAAACGAAAAAAAGACTAGATACTGTTTTGATCGATGAAAGTAGTTCTGACAACCTTCTAAAGGTTACTATAACGGCTAACAGAAAAATTAATGATATAACTATTGATCATTCTTTATTAAAGGATAAAGAGCAATTAGAAGATTATCTAATTTTAACGATTAACAAAGCTATCGAGAAAGCTACAAAAATTCAAGAATCAGAATTAGGAGCTGCAGCCAAAGAAGGAATGCCAAACATTCCCGGATTGGATTCTTTAATGAAATAATTCCTTTACACTTTACAAACTATTTTTTCTGATACAATACCAAACAATTATAGTCTTGAAGCATATTCATTTTTCTTTTTCCTTTTTATTGCATATTTTTATCAAAAGCAAAAAAAATTAACTAAATATCTAATAATATGTTTGAACTCAAAACAAAGGAAGGGTCTAGCTATCATTTTACCTTAAAAGCTAAAAACGGACAGGTAATTCTAAGTAGCGAGGTTTATAATAGTAAATCTGCTGCAGAGAATGGGATTGAATCTGTAAAGAAGAATGCTTCTGAGGATGGAAGATACGAGCGTAAAACTGCTAAAAATGGAAAGTTCTTCTTTAATCTAAAAGCCGGAAATGGTCAGGTAATTGGTAGTAGCCAAATGTATTCTTCTGAGTCAGGAATGGAAAACGGAATTAATTCTGTTAAGGAAAATGCTCCCGCTGCTGATACCAAAGAAGTATAACCTTTTTGAGTGTTATCTATAAAAATTATGTAAAGCTGTTCAAAAATTTTGAACAGCTTTGTTTGATTTATAAGACAATAAAAGGTCTAAGAAATATTCATGCATTTTCTGAGTATAATCTAAATGAGTAACAAACCTAAGTTTCCCTTGTCCCATACTATAGAAATGAATATCTCTTGATCCCATTTCAGAAATAAATTTTTCTTCATCCCCATCAATATTAAATATAACAATATTGGTATCTATAGGTTCTACTTTATTGACAAATGATAGCTTCTCCAAAACATATCCTATTTCTTTAGCCCGCCTATGATCTTCAGCCAATCTATCAATATGATTTTCTAGTGCATATAGTCCTGCGGCTGCTAGATACCCTACCTGTCGCATTCCGCCTCCTAAAACTTTCCGTACTCGAATTGCTTTTTCCATAATATCAGCATCTCCTATTAATACAGAACCTACAGGTGCTCCAAGACCCTTACTTAAACAAACTGAAATGGTATCAAAAACGTCTCCATATTGTTTGGCACTTTCTCCTTTTGCAACCAAAGCATTCCATAATCGGGCTCCGTCAAGATGATATCCAAGTTTATGACCATCACAAACTTTTCTAATATTTTTAATTTCCTCAAAATCATAGCATGCTCCCCCTCCTTTGTTTGTAGTATTTTCAATACAGACTAAACTCGTAAGTGGGCTATGGTAAAAATCTGGGGGATTAATAGCCGATTCTACCTGTGCTGCGGTAATCATACCTCTATGACCATCGATTAGCTTACATGATACTGAACTATTAAAAGATACTCCGCCTCCTTCGTAATTATACACATGTGCAAACTGATCCGCAATTAGTTGTTCCCCGGGTTGCGTATGCAATTTGATAGCAGCTTGATTTGCCATACTACCAGATGGAAAGAACAACGCTTTTTCTTTTCCAAACATAGTTGCAATCTTATCTTCTAACGCGTTCACAGTAGGGTCTTCTTTATATACGTCGTCTCCTACTTCAGCATTTAATATTGCTTGTAGCATTGCTGCACTTGGTTTCGTCACTGTATCACTTCTAAGGTCTATTTTCATTTTTTATTACTGTGTAAAAACAAGGTTTTTATTGTATTAAACTTAACTAGTAAAAATAATGCTATTTTTGTGAATAGCACGAGGATGTCTTTCGAAAATACATCTTTCTTTAAAAAATTATCATGTATAAAATATATGAATATCATTTTTTTATAATCTCCATCCTATTTTCATTCACACTAAATGCACAAAATTCAATTGATTCTTTACAGAATAAAAGTTATGATGAGCTACAAAATATTTATAATCAACATATAAAAGCAGATACTGGAAAAGCGAAAACAGCAATGAAAGCTTATATAAATCAAGCAAAGAGAAAAAAAGACACTCTTGAAATTGCTAAAGGTTTTGAGCTTTATTCTGTTTTTATAAGTGATAGTGGTAAAATAAAATATCTTGATAGTATAATAGCAATTACCAAAAACAAACAAAACAGGGATTATCCGGCATCAGCATATTATTACAAAGCCCAATATTTTTTATTAGAAGAAAGGAATATAAAAAAAACCTTGGCAAATTTGAATCTGGCTAGAAATTACGCGAAACTAAACAACAACATAAATTTATTAAATAGAATAGATTATTATGTTGGTATAGTACGTAGTGAGCATCTTAATGAAAAAGAAAAAGCTATAGAAATCTTTAAGAAGTGTGCTCAGTTTTATTCTAGTAAGACGGATGATCATTTTAATTATCGTTATTTATACACAATACATTCCATAGCAGAAACATTTATTGGTCTTAAAAAGTATGACTCAGCAACCTACTATAATAATTTAGGGTATTCTATATCTTCCAACAATAAAAACCCAAATATAGTCCCAATGAAAGCATACTTCACGCTATGTGAAGGTATTAATCAATATACCAGAAAAAAATACCCCTCTGCTATTGATAGCATTAATACAGCACTTTCTTCAATAATTGAATTTGAAGATAAGTCCAACATACTTGATAGTTATTTTTATTTAGGTAAATCATATTTTGATCTTGGTAAGAGCTCAAAAGCAGTAGATTATTTTATTAAAACAGATTCTATATTAGAAACATTAAATTCTATCCCACAGTATAAACATGTTAAAACATATGAATATCTTAAAGATCATTACAAAATTAAGAATGATTTAAAAAATCAGAATAAATACTTGGACAAATTGAATTCGGTTCTTAGCAATTATCTAAATGATCACATCTTTATTAGTAAAAAGGTAAAAGAAGATTATGATATCCCAATCTTATTAGAAGAACAGCAAATCCTATTAAAAAAAATAGAAAAAAATAAAACCTCATATATCTCAGGCATGATATTCATGACCTTACTATTATTAATTTTAGGAGGTGTATTGTATTATCAGTATAGAAAAAAAAGATTATATAGATTACGATTTGAGAGGCTTATTGCAGAACCTATATCAACATCTCAATCTACTAATATCAGTAAGAAGAAACCGGTTAGTGAGGAACAGGATATTAAAGTTCCCGAAAAACATGTAACTTATATACTTGAAAAGCTAGATGAATTTGAAAAAAATCAAGGATTCCTTACTTTAGGAATGAGTTCTCAATCCCTAGCTGATGACATTAAAACCAATATCAAATATTTATCTCAGGTAGTTAATTATTATAAGAATAAGTCTTTTACGAACTATCTAAATGAATTACGTATTGATTATGCTGTAAAAGAATTAAAAGAAAACGTGATGCTAAGAAAGTTTACGATAAAAGCAATTGCTAACGAATTTGGATACAATAGTGCAGAGACGTTCTCTAATGCTTTTTATAAACAAGTAAAGATCAAACCCTCCTATTACATTAGAGAATTAAGAAAGACAGATAGTAATAAAAAGAAGATTCGATAAAGTGTAGTTCGTTTATTTCAGCGAAGATAGGTCCTTAAAAAACACACGAAATTCTTGAATTTCGTGAAACTTGTAGAATGCAGAAGTCTTAAAAACGACTGTTTTTATATACTTTAGACACTAAATACCAAATAAAAAATACAATGAAAAAAAAATCATCAAAAACAAAAGAACTCTTTCTAAAAAAAATTGAAATTACCAAACTCAATGAATTAAACAAAATTATTGGAGGCGGCGATAACGATTTTTTCGGAACTGCAAGTGCATTTGATGGGTGTTATTCTAGAGCCTGTACTTGTTAATGTATTATTTCAAGAGTTTGTCTTTTTATTACCAGAGGCAGACAAATACAGTTATCGCATTTAAAATAGCCCTACTCCTGTTTTTTAATACTTGGAGTAAGGCTATTTTCATTGAAAATAAGTCAACAACAAATTTAAATTAATACAGTAAATAATAATATTTTTTGTTAGATATTATTCTTACTCATCAATGACTTGTTAGCATCCAACCTGCTCCAAATCCAAATGCATAAGCACCTGCTGCAGCCAGAGCTCCTACTGGTCCAAACATTGCCCCGCCTAAAGCTGCCATTCCTAAATCCATAACTGTTGCCGTGACTAATACACCACCTATATCACCTCCATTTACTTCTTCAATTTCTTCAAATTTTAAATCTCTCATTTTTGTAATTTTTAATTATTAAATTTATTTTATATCAATGCGCTTTGATATTAGCAAACATAGATAAACAAGGAAGTTTGGTGCAACATATGATTTTAGGTATTCTTGAATTTCGATCGATTTTCATGAATTTCGTTTTTGTTTTTATTAAAATTCATTGCTATAGATAGCTAAAAAATATAATCCATTCTCATTAACCCAAATATCTATCTAAGCCTAAATCACCATATATTAAGTATTGAGAGAAAGATAAATTTATTAAAGTTCAGATTAGTATTCACCCGATTTAGTATCTAGATACTTATTTTAAAAAGGACTAATGTTTTACCATTAGATACTATAGTATTTACTGTAAACATTTAATATCGTCAGAAATGGTTTGTTAGTTCTACCCAATGAATATTTTTTTATAATAATAGTCCTTTAGAATTATATAATTCATGTCACTTAAATCGAAGCTATAAAAAAATGCTACTTTTGTGCATAGCGTAAAGTCTTTCTAAAATAAACCCTTCGTCATAAAATATCATGCAAAAGTCTTTTATATATATTTTCTTATTACATGTTCTTCTTATACATACAACTATAAAAGCTCAATCTTTTACTGACTCTTTGCAGCATAAAAACTATCAAGAGTTATTAAAAATACACACAAAGAACAAGCAAGCCGATTCTACTAAAGCGAAAAAGGCATTAACTTACTATATAAAAAAAGCTAAGATAAATAGAGATACTATTGAAATAATTAATGGTTATCTATACAAGTCATATGTTTCAAATGATAATTCTAAACTTCAATATTATGATAGTATTATAGCTCTTACAAAAGAGAATCCTATTATCAATTACCCTTCCTATATCTATTTCGCAAAAGCTGGACACTATTTGTATCAAAAAAGAGATATTCAAAAAACATTATACAATCTAACCAAAGCTCGCAAATATACTCTTACAAACGATAATACAGATTTATTATACAGGGTAGACTATTTAATTGGTATTGTAAAAAGTGAGCACTTAAATGAGAAAGAAAAAGCTATCTCAATTTTTAAAAAATGTATTGATTTTTATGGTAAAGAAATAAAATACGAACACAAATCCTATTATTTATCCACCCTACATGCACTTGCAGAAACTTATATTGCCCTTGAAAAGAATGACTCTTCGACCTTTTATAATAATCTAGGCTATAATAAATCTTCAAACAGCAATGATGTAAATCATAATCAAATGAAAACATACTTCACACTTTGTGAAGGCATTAATCAATATGCTCAGAAAAATTATTATGCAACTATTGACAGTATAAGTAAAGCGTTGCCTAAAATGATTGAATTTGAAGATAAATCCAATACAATTGATAGTTATTTTTACTTAGGTAGGTCATATTTTGATATAAATGATAAGGAAAAAGCCGTTAGCTATTTTAAAAAAACAGATTCTATCCTAGAAACGCTAAACTCTATTCCACAATACAAGCATGTAAAAACATATGAATACCTTAAGGATTATTATAAAGATAAAAATGATATTCAAAATCAAAACAAATATCTTAATAAGTTAAATTCTGTGTTAAGTAACTATTTGGATGATCAAATTTTTATCAGTAAAAAGGTAAAAGAAGACTATGATATACCCCTGTTATTAGAAGAACAAGAAATAGTAATAAAAAAACTAAATAAAAATACAAACACTTATAAATCTAGTATATTGATACTTGGAGTATCAATACTAATTTTAGGTAGTTTATTATATTATCAATATCGAAAAAAACAAGTGTATCGATCTCGTTTTGAAAAATTAATGAAAGAACAAAAGACCAAATCAAAACCTGATTCAACCAAAACCAATAAGCAGCTAGATACTGAAAAGATATTAAAAGTTCCTGAAAAGCATGTAACCTACATTTTAAATAAATTAGATAAATTCGAAAAAGAACATAGATACCTTACCCTTGGTTTGAGTTCACAATCACTAGCTGATGAAATAGAAACCAACGTGAAATACTTATCAAGAGTTATAAATCATTATAAAAATAAAACGTTCACTAACTACCTAAATGAATTGCGTATTAACTATGCGCTAAAAGAATTAAAGGAAAATATAATGCTACGCAAGTTTACTATTAAGGCAATTGCAAACGAATTTGGATATAATAGTGCAGAAACTTTTTCTAATGCCTTTTATAAACAAGTTCAGATTAAACCTTCTTATTACATTAAACAGCTGGGAAAAGTAGCAGAAAACACATAAATTATTAGATGATGCATTAATTCTTTATCCAATTAATATACATTCACGTAAAAATAAGCTCGAAATTCTAGAATTTCGAGTAGACCAACCAATGATTACACTTCTAAGATAAATGTTTTCCATACTTTGGCAGTACCAAATAATAATTAAAAAACAATCACATGAAAAGAGAGTTTAACAATACAGGGTTAAAATTAAAAAAAATTAAAATTTCTAAATTAGACATGAAAATGATATTAGGTGGCGCCAGTCCTGGAGGAGGAAGCGGAGGTATTGGCAGTTGTACATGTCCTCCACCTACAAATACAAATACTTCTACACGAGACAATGATCAATTTATTGAATGGTTATAGTTTTTGTAAAAAACACATTACCTAAAAAAATACCGTAACTACGTAAAGATTAGTTACGGTTTTTTTTTTAATATTTAGTCCCTAACTGGCCGGAAGTAATTGTTGATCAGGCATATCAACATTGAGAAGTTGTCCGTTTTGTAAGGCTACAACATGATCTGCCATGGCAATAGTGTCTGGTCTATGGGCAATAATGATTCTAGTAATATTTAACTTTTTCACCGTTTTATTTACTACAGATTCTAATCCCACATCCAGATGAGAGGTAGCCTCGTCCAAAAACAATATTTTAGGTTTTTTATATAATGCTCGTGCTAGTAATAAACGTTGTTTTTGTCCTCCAGACAAACTACTTCCCATATCTCCTATTAATGTGTGATATCCCATAGGCATTGCCATAATATCTTGATGTATGGCTGCCATTTGTGCGCATTCTTCTATCCATTGTTGATCAAACTCAGGGTCAAAGAAGCAAATATTATCTGCGATGCTTCCAGATAACAACTGATCACTTTGCATTACTGTCCCAATTTCGTTTCTATAGGTTCTTAAACCTACTTTTCGTATATCATATCCATCAATAAAAATACTACCCGTCTCAGGTTTCAATAACCCCAACATAATCTTCATTAATGTAGTCTTACCGCAACCTGAAGCTCCTATTATAGCAACAGAACTGCCCTGCTCTACTTTAAAACTAAGATTTTGAAATAAATACGGCTCATTATCAGAGTATCGAAAACTAATATTTTCTAAACTTAGCTCTCCCTTTACCTGTGGTAATTGTCTTTGACTATCTATATCCTTTTCGGGCTGAGTAAGAATGATATCTCCCAAACGCTCCATATGTAAAGAAAGCATCTTAAATTGTATAAACTTATTTACCAACGCCGAAGCTTTATCGGTAAATTGTCTTTTATAAGACATAAAGGCATATAGCATCCCAATAGTCATCAAACTATCCATTACTAATGATGCAGCCAAGTATATCACAATGATATTTTCTAATCCAAATAAAAAACCATTGATTACATTATATCCTATTTCTAATTTACCCGTGCGTATACCTGCATTCATAGTATCTGCATAATAGTTATGCCATACGGTTTGTCTTTGGCTTTCGTTACCAAATAGTTTAATGCTTTGAATTCCCCGTACAGTTTCCATAAAATTAGAATTCTGCTTAGCATCTGCGACAATTGTTTCTTCTTTTAATTGTCTGTAGGGTCTGTATAATGCTAAACGAACTAGTATGTAGATAACCACCGCTATAGAAACAATCAATGCCAGTTTTACGCTATAAATAAACATCATGATTAGTAGACCTATGGCCATTATCCCGTCTACAATGGTTTCTATAAGTCCGGTAGTGAGTAGTTGTTTTACGTCTTCCAGGGATCTAAATCTTGAAATAATATCCCCAATGTGTCTTTTTTCAAAATAATCCATGGGTAACTTTAGTAGATGGCGTAATAGATTAGCGGCCATTTGTACATTTAGCTGTGTACCCATATAGAGAATTACAACTCCTCGTAATGCTGTTACCGCTAGATTAACCAGCTTCATCAAACCGAAACCCAATGCGAGTATCAAGAGTAAATCTAAATCCCGACTAATAATAACATCATCAACAACCAACTGCATATAAAATGGACTTGCAATTGCAAATATTTGTAATAAAAGAGATAGAATTAGAATTTGACCTAGAGCTCCTTTTAAGCCTGTTATTCTTGTCCAAAAATCAGATAACTTCGCTTTTTTGGCTATTTTTTCTGGTTTAAATTCTGAAGTAGGAGTTAATTCTAGTGCAACTCCTGTAAAATGTTTAGAAACCTCATCTAGTTTTAGTGTCCTCGCTCCAACTGCCGGGTCATGAATAGTAATTTTATTTCCTTTTACCGATTTAAGGACTACAAAATGATTTAAATCCCAGTGTAGTATGCCAGGCTTTTTTAACTGCGAGAGCTCTTCTAGTTCTAATCGTAATGGTCTTGAACTAAAATGCAGACCATCTGCCAATTTTATAAGACCCTGCAATGTTGCTCCTTTTGAGGATATACTATACTTTCTTCTTAGGGCATTCAGATCTACCTGATGTCCAAAATAATTAGCAACCATTGCTACAGAAGCTAATCCGCATTCTGCTACTTCTGTTTGTATAATTACTGGCAATCTTTTTCTTCTGCCAAAGTTTAATAAACTTACCGGGTTCTGCATGTGTTTATAATTTTCCTTTTAAACTATAGATAGGTTCTAAAAGCCACTGTCCTAAACTTCGCTCTTCTAAAATAATATCGGCTGCAATAGACATTCCTGATTGCAATCTCATTTCCTTACCGTATGCATTAATATTTTGAACATCCAAAGCTACCTTTATACGATACACAGGTTCCTGCGTAGCTATAGGTATTGAAGTTTCATTAGGATGGATAACTGCTTCTGCAATTTGTACAATTTTACCCTCATATAATCCATACCGTTGATATGGAAAAGCATCATATCGCATTAATACTTTCTGATTTTTTTTAACAAATCCAATTGCTCTTGATGGCAAGAATAACTCTGCAAACAAAACCGTATTTTCGGGTATCACAGTCAATATAGGAACGGTAGAAGAAACATTCTGTCCCAAATTAACTTGTGTAGAAGTGATACGGCCATTCACCGGAGCTTTAATCATGTAGGAACGACTATTTTTAAGTTCTATGAGACGTTCTTCCAACTGTCCGTATTGGTGCTCTAATTCTTGTAATCTATTACTTTTACGCAACGGTGATTGTTCTAATTGTTTCTGAATATTTGCAATCTCTGTTTGCTTATTTATTTGCAATCGTTTTGTAGCATCAATAGCCGTTTTTGCATTAAAGTAGGCGTTTCTTTTTATTAACAGTTCATCTTCAGACACAAGGCCTTTCTTTCTAAGTTCTTTGTATCTCCCCCATTGACCTTTTATGAGTTCTAGTTGTTCTCGTTGGCTTTGTAGTTGTTTTATGATTTGATAGTGTTCGCTTTTATGATTTGTAAGAATTACAGATAAACGACTACCTTCACTATCCAAGACCTGGGTTTCGTCTGTAATTCGTTGCTTAAGCCTGGCTTTTTGTTCTTCTAATCGGGTAATTAGTTGTTGATTGATACTCAAACTATCTTTTGTTCCCCTTTCTGTAGTTACTTCAAGTAAATTTTGTCCCTTGGTTACTTTTTGCCCATCGGTAATGTGTTTTTGATCGATAATACCATTAAAAGGAGCATATACACGTACCAATCCTTTATCTGGTACTAAATAACCCGCCACGGTTTCGCGGCGGGCAAACTTACCAAATAATAATAAAGCTCCCACCATCGCCACCACTAACATTATAGATACTGTAAATATCCAAAAGGATATAGGTCGTATTAATAATACTTCTCCTAATAATCTTTGTGTATTGTTCTTTATGGCTTCTTTACGAAATAATGATGAGCTCATGATTCATTAATTTGGTTTAAATTCTTTTTACTTAAAAAGTAAAACAAACTATTCACGTACTTATGAATAGTTTGTTCTAAGCATTAGTTAATTTGCGCTACATTGATCATTATGTCCCGATTCAGAAGCCTGATCTTCGGCTCCAGAAGCCATCCCTGCTGTAACTCCTATTAGAAATAGATCAACTAATACAATACCTATGATAACAGGTACTACTCCTCCGCTTACTTCTTGTACTTCACTAATTTTTAAATTTCTCATTTGTGTAAATTTTAATGTTTTAAATTCAGTTTTTTGATATTAACCAGCATTGCATTGATGATTTGCTTCATGCTCTCTTTGGGCCGCTTCGCCAACTATTTCACCAACTGCATGTCCGGCAGTAAGAACACCCGCAACTGCAACAATAGCTCCCACTACAACAGGAAGGATTCCTCCTGATACATTCTGGATCTCATTAAATTTTAAATTTCTCATTTTTGATAATTTTAATTGTTAAACTTAATTCTATATCAAAGCGCTTGATAGCACAAACATATACCAAGAAAGGAGTTGACTACAAAATGATGTATAGAGTATTCACGAAAATCGATCGATATTCGTGAATTTCGATTTTTTATAAGCAACTTATTTCTATAAATACCATGAATACTTTCTAAGGAGAGAAATAAATCTTAAAAAATCAGTACGTCAAATTGAATACAATTACGACTTCCCAATTTTTTAATTATTTCACAAAAAAGAATAATCAATAAGCTATTACTTATAAATCAGTTTTTGTAATAACATCACATCTAAATATCCCAGATTGACCTGTCGGATCTGTTGTACCGGTAGGATTTGTAGTTGGAGTTGTTGGGTTTGTATTACATGTAGGAATACAAGAATGAACTACCCCTCCGGTTACTTTACTCATTTCAAGATTTGAAATTGTACATTTCTTAAGATTCAGTTTTTTTGCTTTGTTTTTCATGATTTTAGTTTTTTTAATTATTAAGATACTTTAATCATTACTGTAAAAAGATTACATCGAATGCTAATAGCATTCGATGCAACTTTTTCATTATGTAAACTAACAGTTTCCTGTTGCTGTACACATCATATCAGTAGTAGAATTAATTGCATCCTCATATGCATCTGGAAGCTCATTAATTATTCTTCTTGCATCATCCCATAAATCACCTAACCATCCTGCTCCATTAACTTCTTGTACTTCTTCAATTTTTAAATTTCTCATTTTTGTAAATTTTAATTGTTAAACATATTTTATTAGTATCAAAAGCGCTTTGACGAAGACAAACATAACTCAACAAAATATTGTTTTACAAGCAGTTACATATGGTATTCTAGAATTTCGACCGAAATTCCAGAATTTCGAGTTTGTTTTTGGTGAAAAAAGGAAGACTCAAAAAAATTGAATTTTAATTACCAGGTAGTTGGCTCTATTTCTTTTAAAAAATGATTCCTTTTTTAAATAAAAATCGCCTGGAAAATAAATTCCAGACGATTTAATACAGTAAGAAATGATAAACTTATTTGATTAGAATCCGCATACTGTTGGGAGACTATGAACAGGAACAGTATCATCACAATATTGATAAGTCAAGCCACTTGGATAGCAGTCTATTCTTAAACTATCTGACATATGGGTAAACGTATTATTATTTCCTGTATTAATATTCCCTCCTTTCACATTATTAAGTTGTGAAATATTCATTTTTTTTAAAACCAACTTCTTTTTATTTTTCATGATATTTAATTTTAAGTTAAACAAACATCAAAACGCTTTGATAAAACAAACATAGCATGATCAACAAGACTAGAACAAATGGTTATCATTACTATTCGTGAATATCGATCGTTTTTCGTGAATCTAGATTTATTTTAGCATAGCAAAAAAAATCGCCTAAAATATTATTTAGACGATTTTACAGGAATTCTTATGTCGTACAATCACAAATCAGCTATAAAATTTAATGATTTAATGCATAAAGAATAACCTTGAAATATTTCTGTATTAAACACAGTATACACAACTTGTTGGTGAATCAGAATAACAAACACCTCCTCCACCGACAGGTTGTTCAGATGGTCCTCCACCCGTATCTCCTGTGGGTGTTGGAGCTATCGTTCTAAGCCAATCGAAATTACCTCCTTTTACGGTACCCAATTGTGCGATACTCATCTTTTTTAAACTTAACTTCTTTTTACTTTTCATGATATTTAATTTTAAGTTAAACAAATATCAAAGCGCTTTGATAAAACAAACATAACGCAACCAATCAAACAAGAACAAATGGTTGTCCTTAGTATTCGAGAATATCGATTGTTTTTCGTGAATTCAGATTTATTTCAGCCTAATCCATAAAAAAATCGCCTAAATAATATTTTAGGCGATTTTAAAAGAGTTCTTATCTAGTGTATACTTACAAATCAGCTATAAAATGTAATAATAACTTGAAGAACTATTTTCCATTTTCTATACTAAACACAATGTATACAGCTCGTAGGTGTATCAGAATAACATATACCACCACCTCCAACAGGTTGTTCAGATGCTTCTCCACCCGTAAATTGACGAAATGGGTTTATTATGTTACCTCCTTTTATCGTATCCAATTGAGCAATGCTCATTTTTTCAAACTTAACTTCTTTTTACTTTTCATGATATTTAATTTTTAGTTAAACACAGTAACCACAACTTCCTTGTGCATCAGAGTAACAAAGACCTCCATTTCCACCACCAATAGGTTGTTCAGAAGGAGTAGCTCCCCCGGTAAGAAATGGATTTACTATATCACCTCCTTTTATCATATCTAGTTGAGCAATACTCATTTTCTTTAGACTTAATTTCTTTTTGTTCTTCATGATATTATATTTTCTAATTAAACATAAATTTTAATCAAAGCGCTTTATGAAGACAAACATAATACAACCGCTAAGCTCATTACAAATAGTTATATTGGGTATTCCAGAATTTCGACTGATTTTCCAGAATTTAGATCGTTTGAATGTGTTTGGTTCGAATTATTGAATAAAAACCGTCTAAGTATTATACTCAAACGGTTTTAATACAAGTCTCCACCCACTTTAACAACTCTCAAACTCAAATACATTACGAAGGAAGGTGTAGAAAACTGTGCCTAAAACTCATAAACTCAACTCATAATTAATAACATAAAGGAGTCTGTGAGTATTGGCAAGCCAATCCTTGAGTTGCAGGACCACATTCCATACTAGGTAATGAAGGTCGATCTGCAATTGGTAAATTTAGCAGCCCTCCTTTTACCGTATCTAATTTTGCTATGTCCATTTTCTTTAAACTAAGTTTCTTTGTACTTTTCATGATGTTATTTTTTAGTTAAACAAATATCGAAGTGCTTTGATATTGTCAAACTTAACTTCTTAAACAACTTAAATACAAATGATTATATTGAGTATTCCAGAATTTCGATCGTTTTTCACGAATTTCGATTTATGTAAATTGATATATTCTTTATTTAAATAAAAAATCGCCTAAGAAGGAGTTCTTAGGCGACGAACTCAAACTCTCATTCTCACAAATCAGCTATAATATTATGAGAAAACAGAATATCAAAAATTACATCTTTCTGTATAATTATTTACACTTAAGAATTGTGTTTTCTATAGGTGCGCAGTTTGCTGCAAATGATGCATAATTGCACAGAATTGGACTAGTATTACGTGCGGTAATAGATGTTAGATCATTATTTCCTCCAGAAATACTGTTTAATTGTGATACTGTCATTTTTTTAAGACTAAGCTTCTTTTTACTTTTCATGATATTATTTTTTTTGTTAAACAAATGTCTAAACGCCTTTGACGAGAACAAACATAATTCAATGATAAAGTGTATTGCAAATAGTCATGAAGAGGATTCTAGAATTTCGACAGTTATTCCAGAATTTCGAGTTCTTAAAATTGAAGAAGAAACATTTTTAAACAAAAAGTTTGTGAAAACTGGTAATAATTATCAAAACTCACATCTATAACTTCCAATAGGAGATCCATCTGGAATTTTTGGAGATGGTATTACTTTGAATTTTTCAGGTTTTTCTATAAAGTCATTAATCTGTTTTAGATAATAATCATTGTACATTTTATCTAAGCCATCTGCTCTTTTTGTTTTTAGTAGATCAGCCAACTTTTTAATTGTATAATATGCGATTGCATTAGCTTGGGTATAGGCTTTTTCATTTTTACTTAAAGACATTAAGTGTTTTATAACATTAGATTTTACCATATGACCGATCTCTTTGTGATAATCAGCATTGTTTTTACTATTGAAAACATGCTTAATCAGTTCATCTAGGGTTTCGTCAAGGCCTAATTGATCATTATCTAGACTTTTTTGCTGTACTAGCCTTGAAGCTCTTTCTGGGTGTAATAACAGTGACAAACTCATATCACTTGCTGTCGAGGCTGCACTTAAAGCATCAAAACCTACTCCTGTTTTCCCTTTAAAAGATTCTCGAGTTCTATAATACCCAAAAGCCCTGGGAGGAAATAATTTCAATTTATCTTCAGGAATAGCAAGAACTTCTGGATTCAATGTTTGCAGAACCTGTACAAGTGCTTCTTTTTGTTTTTTTACATCTACAGTCTTCACTACTGTTTGTGCATCTCCCTTCACAGCATAATTATAGTTCAACCCAGCAATGAGTTTTACAGCGGCTTCAGTTTGATATCTATGAAAGAAATATAACGGAACAAAAACATCTTCTAAAACCGAATATGGTTCTTTACTTTTAATATTATCAGTAGAAAAATTTCGAATGGCAACTTCCCTAACCTTCAATATATTTTTTAATTGATCAGTAGCACTTTTACCATTGTCCCATAAATGTGCCAACTCATGTGCTCCTCCATATGGTCTGGCATCACTATCAGAGATAAAACGAAGACCAGACGCATATGCTTTGTTTAATATTTTATCCAGCTCTTTTTTTTCATCAGTGGCTTCATCAAATTCAGAATATGTATACGCAACTGTAACTTTATCCCATGCTCCAATTTTGGTATCATAAGCATTTGAAAGATCAACTTTACCATCTTTTAATCTTACTGTTGGGTGTGGATAATCCATAACAGACGCTCTACCCTCTGTACTAGCCGCAAAATTATGAGCAAAACCTATGGTATGTCCCACTTCATGAGCAGATAACTGACGAATACGGGCCAATGCCATTTCTAACATGGGTTTATAATTATTGTCTCCATCTTTAAAGGGTTGATTTAATAAAGCTTGAGCAATTAAAAAATCTTGCCGTATTCTTAAACTACCTAGACTTACGTGTCCTTTTAGAATCTCTCCGGTTCTAGGATCAACTACACTAGCTCCATAACTCCATCCTCTGGTAGAGCGATGCACCCATTGTATCACATTATATCGCAAATCCATTGGGTCGGCATCAGCAGGTAACATCTTAACCTGAAAAGCATCTTTA
Organism: uncultured Aquimarina sp.; assembly: GCA_947496355.1. Taxonomy (GTDB): domain Bacteria; phylum Bacteroidota; class Bacteroidia; order Flavobacteriales; family Flavobacteriaceae; genus Aquimarina. The sequence goes on along the minus strand of CANMCO010000009.1, from coordinate 95,048 downwards.
AAACCAATACCTTCATATGCCTGGTTCCACCATCGAGCCCCTTCTAACAGTGCTGATTTCACAGGTTCTGGTGTACCTGGGTCAAGATAATATACAATAGGTTCTTTTGCTTCGCTTATAGCTTGATCAGGAAACTTTTTTTCTAATCGATGTCTAATAATATAACGTTTTGTAATAGATTCATGAATTGGTGTTGCATAATCCATGTATGAAATAGATATAGCACCGCTTCTAGGATCAAAAACTCTTTTTTTATAGTTATCATCTGGTAATTCAACAAATGAATGATGCTGTATAACAGTCAAAAATTTAGAATTTGGAGCAATCGATCTAAGGTTACCACCCGTAGGACTACCTTTATATGTTATTAATGCTTCAAATTCTACATTTTTAGGAAAAGATTTCATGTTTTGCATATGTAGTGCACTTCTATCCTTATCAACACTATAAGTTCCTTCTTTTTGTAATTTTAATCTACTGATAACATCATGGGTATCTTGTAATAGAAAAGGAGTCAAATCGATAATATACTTTCCTGATTTTTCCTCTTTAATAGGAAACCCAAATAGTACAGATTTAGCAAAAGCTTGTTGTACACTCTTTTTCTCTAAAGTATTGTCGGTAATTGCTCGATATCTTTGATTAGGTTGAATAAGTAATAATTTATTTCCAGCTTTTTGAAACTTAACAACAACCCCGTCTCCTATTTGTCCCCTATCCAGACCAATATCGTTTGAGCCTAACCCTGTAGCTAGAGAATGTACATATAAAAATTCTGAATCTAAGGTGTCAACCTCTAAATAAACTTCATCTTTTGCTTCATTATAATAGAAATTAAAATAACCATTATACGGCTTAAGATCTTTATGTTTTTCTAAAAATTGTGCACTAATACAGTGACATACAAGGAGAAGTAAACAAGTAAAATGAAGTTTCATTTAGAATGATTTATGTGATGGATTTTGTAAAAGCATTAAATCTATAAAATAATACCAAAATTGTTTCCTTCTGAACTGTTAAATCCTATTTTTGTCATAAATTATTATACTATGATTAATACTGAGACTTTACAAGATCTTAGAGAGCGCCTGGTTGCGTTAAGGAGGTATCTTTGACATTGATGCCAAGCTTGTCGAAATAGCCAACCAAGAGGAAAAAACTTACGCCCCTGATTTCTGGGATAATGCCCAAGAAGCAGAAAAACTAATGCGGGACCTTAATGCTGAAAAAAAATGGGTTTCGGATTATGAAAAAGGAGTAACTTCGGTTGAGGACTTAGAAGTATTATACGAATTTTATAAAGAAGGAGACGCTACTGAAGCTGAAGTTTCTGAACGGCATGAAGATACTAAATCGTTAATTGAAGGTTTAGAATTCAAAAATATGCTAAGTGATGAAGGTGATAGCATGAGTGCCGTGTTACAGATTACAGCTGGTGCTGGAGGTACAGAAAGTTGTGATTGGGCAAGTATGCTCATGCGTATGTACCTTATGTGGGCAGAAAAACAAGGGTTTAAAATTAGAGAGCTGAACTACCAAGGAGGTGATGTAGCTGGTATAAAAACTGTTACTCTAGAAATCGAAGGTGATTATGCCTTTGGATGGCTTAAAGGAGAAAACGGAGTACATCGATTAGTTCGTATTTCACCTTTTGATAGTAATGCAAAACGTCATACTTCTTTTGCTTCTATTTATGTATACCCTCTTGCAGATGATAGTATCGAAATAGATATTAATCCTGCAGACTATGAGATTATTACATCTAGATCCAGTGGTGCTGGTGGACAAAATGTAAACAAAGTAGAAACTAAGGTACAACTTACCCACTTCCCAACCGGAATACAAATTTCGTGTTCAGACACCAGATCACAACAAGAAAATAGATTAAAAGCACTACAAATGCTTAAATCACAGCTATTTGAAATTGAACTTCAAAAACAAAGAGCCCAACGAGATGAGATTGAAGCTTCAAAGATGAAAATCGAATGGGGATCGCAAATTCGTAACTATGTTATGCATCCTTATAAATTAGTTAAAGATGTAAGAACAGCTGAAGAAACTGGTAATGTAGATGCAGTAATGGATGGAAATATTGACCAATTTTTAAAGGCCTATCTTATGATGATGGGGCAAAAAAATGAAGACTAAATAAAATTACTATGACAACTATATATCATAATCCAAGATGCACTAAATCAAGGGAAACACTTGCGATACTAGAAGAAAAAAATGAAGATATTAAAATCGTTAAGTATTTGGATACATTATTTACTGAACAAGAATTAAGTAAGGTAATTTATCTTTTGAACATATCTCCTATCGATCTGGTCAGAAAAAATGAAGCTGTTTGGAAAGAAAAGTTTAAAGGCAAGAGTTTTACAGACAATGAATTAATCAAGATCATGGTGGATAATCCAAAGCTTATTGAACGGCCGATAGTTATTAAAAACGACAAAGCAATTATTGGTAGGCCTCCACAAAAGGTTATTGATATTCTTTAGGATACTAATCCAACCGTTAAAAAACTGATATACAAAAAAAGGAAGTCAAATGACTTCCTTTTTGATATATAGCTTTTATATAATTATGCTTGCTCTTTAGCTTTGCGCTTAGATTCTCTCCACATTTTAAAGTTTTCAATATTTGCTCCTATAATCCAATAAGGAACTACAAAGGTTAATAAAAAGATCATTAACCAAAAACCAATCGTAAGGATAGTTAAAAAAGCTAAAAAACCAAGATACTGATCAAATTCAAACATAACGATAATCTAATTTTCAATTTTGACAAAGATAATAAGTCTTATTTATATGTCATAGTAGAAATATGATTAATTTTTAAATCTATATCGCTCCTAAATTTATATGCTAAAAAATATTCGCTTTATTCAGAAATAGCGCGGCAAATGCTTAAATTTGCACTTTCAAAAAAAACAAATCATCATAGTAATGAAATACAGAATAGAAAAGGATACAATGGGCGAGGTAAAAGTGCCTGCAGATAAGCTTTGGGGTGCTCAAACAGAGCGTTCTAGAAATAATTTTAAGATTGGCGCTCCGGGATCAATGCCTTTAGAAATCGTTTATGGTTTCGCTTATCTTAAGAAAGCTGCTGCTTATACTAACTGTGAGTTAGGCGCTCTACCAATAGAGAAAAGAGATTTAATTGCACAAGTCTGCGATGAAATATTAGAAGGTAAACATGATGATCAATTTCCACTTGTAATCTGGCAAACAGGTTCTGGTACGCAAAGTAACATGAATGTAAATGAAGTTATTGCAAACAGAGCACACCAATTAGCAGGAAAAACTATTGGTGAAGGAGAGAAAACATTACAACCTAATGATGATGTGAATAAATCTCAATCTTCTAATGACACTTTCCCTACAGGAATGCATATTGCTGCCTATAAAAAAATTATTGAAGTAACTATTCCTGGTGTTACTAAGTTAAGAGATACATTAAAGAATAAATCAGATAAATTTAAGGACGTTGTAAAAATTGGACGTACTCATTTTATGGATGCTACTCCCCTTACTATTGGGCAAGAATTATCTGGTTATGTTTCTCAATTAGATCATGGTCTAAAGGCATTAGAGAATACACTACCTCATATGGCAGAACTAGCTCTGGGAGGAACTGCCGTAGGAACGGGATTAAATACTCCTAAAGGATATGCTAAGAGAGTGTCAGAATTTATTGCACAATTTACAAGTTTACCATTTATAACTGCAGAGAATAAATTTGAGGCATTAGCAGCACATGATGCTTTTGTAGAAAGTCATGGTGCCTTAAAACAATTGGCTGTCTCTCTTAATAAAATAGGAAATGATATTCGTATGCTCGCTTCTGGACCTAGAAGTGGTATTGGTGAATTAATCATTCCTGCAAACGAACCTGGAAGTTCTATCATGCCAGGAAAAGTGAACCCAACCCAGTGTGAAGCCCTAACTATGGTTTGCGCACAAGTATTAGGTAATGATGTGGCTATTAATGTAGGAGGAATGCAAGGGCATTTTGAGTTAAACGTTTTTAAACCTGTAATGGCTGCAAACCTACTTCAAAGCGCACAGTTAATTGGTGATTCTTGTATTTCTTTTGATGAGCATTGTGCTCAAGGGATTGAGCCAAACCAAAAAAGAATTACAGAATTATTAAATAATTCATTAATGCTTGTCACTGCTTTAAATACCAAGATTGGATATTATAAAGCTGCAGAAATTGCCAATACCGCACATCAAAATGGCACCACGCTTAAGCATGAAGCGGTGGCTTTAGGATATGTTACTGAACAAGAGTTTGATGAATGGGTAAAACCTGAAGATATGGTTGGAGTCCTGAAATAAGAGTCAGAAAAACTATTATTTTATTATACCGGGCCTCAAGGGTTTTATAACCTTTGAGGCCTTTTTATTCCTATATTGAAAAATTATAATGAATCATTTTATAGTTTCTTTGACATTAATTTAATATTATTGATAAATTTATGTTAATGAAATTTATCCTCTTTTTTACAATATCATCGCTTTTTGTGTCCTCTAATATCACTTCAGACACCTATATTGGAAAATGGGAAATCACCGGAGGCTCAATTATTGAGATTTATGAAGATGCTAATACTTTTTATGGAAAAATCCACAAACGAGCAGAGAAACCTTTATCTAACTTCAACGGTTTAGATAATAAAAACCCGGTAAAAGAGCTTCAAAATCGTCCTTTATTAGGAATGAACATCTTAAATAAGCTTAAGTTTAAAGATGGTGAACTATCAGGAGGTACAATATACAATGCAGACAGTGGTAAAACCTATACCGTAAAAGTTTGGATCGATAATGATGATAAAGATATATGTTATATAAGAGCATATAAGAGTTTTCTATTCAAAACCTTTAAAGCAAAAAGAGTAAAACCAGAAGATATGGCTGGTAATAAAGAATAGGCCTCTAAAAATTAAAAATCCGTACTTTTTACAAATACGGATTTTCTATTTTTCCCTTACTGATTAAATTTCCCCAAAAATAATGCTCGGATAAAAATATATTAATGTTTTTATTATCTATGTATGGCGTGACTACTCGCCTTTGGAAGTTCAATTAAAAATTCTCTGATAAACTTGAAATTAACGCGAAATAGTTTCATAATAGTTTTGTGTAAAATTCAACAATTGGCTTGTAATTTATTTAGTATAAAAATAATTTCTTTTTAAATCTTATGAAATACGTATCGCTACGTATATTTCATAATGATCACCTTTATCTATGTATAGCATGACTACTAGCTCCTGGAAGTTCTTTTACAAATTCTAAAATAAAGCGAAAATTGATACCAAATAAATTCATGATTTCTATGTGTAAAAATGATTAATAAATTCGTTTAATAATTATGATGTAAAGATACTTTGATGACCAATACCGCGCAATGGGGAAAAAGCCCCATTTTGCTTAGTTAATACCCCCCACCCTTATTACAGAAAGAAATTTCGATAAATTGGCAATAAATCAAACCAAAAAAAGCACAGCTGAAAAAAAATCAACCATGCTTTTCTTGTATAAAACAAAAGTTTTTATGCAGTTGTCAGCTCTAATGCTGAATCAACCTCTACTTTTTCAAGAGCTTGCTCCAAATCCCATATTAGATCTTTAGAATACTCTACTCCTATGGATAATCTTATCAAACGATCAGTAATATTCATTTGTTTCATCTGTACTTCATCAACTCCTGCATGCGTCATCGTCTTAGGATGTTCTGCCAGACTTTCTGTTCCTCCTAAACTTACGGCAAGTTTCATTAGCTTTAAGCTATTTAAAAACATAAACGCTTCTTTCTCTCCTTCCACGATATCAAAAGAGACCATTGCTCCTGGAGCAGAACATTGTTTTTTATAGGTCGTATATGCTTCACTTTCTTCTTTTAATAATCCTAAATAATATACATTTTCCACCTTTGGATGATTATTAAGATAATCAGCAATAACTTGTGCATTTTGAGTTTGTTGATCCATACGCACTTTTAAGGTTTCTAAGCTCCTAAGCAGTAACCAAGCCGTATGTGGACTTACCATATTACCCAAAAAGGTACGTAATGTCTTTACTCTCAACATTAATTCTGCATTACCCAAAACTGCTCCTGCAATTAAATCACTATGGCCACCTATATATTTTGTTGCAGAATATAATACCAAATCCGCACCGCATTGTAGTGGGTGTTGCCATAAAGGGCCCATATAAGTATTATCTACAGCTACCAGAGCTTTTCTTTCTTCGGTACTAAACTGCTTTGCTATCTTACTAAATTTCTCAATATCAACAATATCATTGGTTGGATTAGCAGGAGTTTCCATAAAAATCAGGGCTAATTTATCTGCTTTCCCAGAATCTTTAATCATTTGAACAACTTCGTCCATGCTATGATCTGGCATTACTCCTATTGTATGCACACCAATTTTGTTCAAAAAGTGATGAATAAAATGATCTGTACCTCCGTATAACGGATTACTATAAACCAATAAATCTCCAGGTTTAAGAAACTCTAACAACACTGTACTTATAGCAGACATTCCACTTTCAAAAACAGCGCAATCATCTGCTTTATCCCAAAGACAAAGACGATTTTCTAGGATCTCAAGATTTGGATTATTGATTCTACTATAAATAAGCCCTAATTCTTCTTTAGGAGATTTTTCTCGTAGACCATATGCCAACTCAAAAAAGGCTTTTCCTTCTTCGGCTGTTTTAAAAACAAAGGTCGATGTTTGAAATATAGGGCATTTTATAGCCCCTTCAGACAACTCGGGTTTGTAACCATAAGTCATCATTAAGCTTTCTGGATTAAAGTCGTGATTTTTCATGTTATAAAAATACCTGTAAAAGAATTAAAAACCATAAATTGATATATTTTTAGAATTAAATTAATATAATTAAAATATAATTAGAATATTATTCTATATTACATTTGTAACTAAAGATTTTATAGAAAAATATTATGGATAAAATTGATCGATCAATACTATTATTACTTCAAAAAGATGGAAAAATTACCATTAAAGAGATTGCAGAACGATTAAACCTAACGACTACCCCAATATTTGAGCGTGTGAAGAAATTGGAGCGTGATGGACATATAAAATCGTATAAAGCAATTTTGGATAGAAAGAAGATTGGATTGCAATTGATGGTGTTTTGTAATGTCACATTAAATCAACATCAAACAGATTATCTGAAAAAGTTTGAGAAAGATATTCAACAATTTCCCGAAGTGGTAGAATGTTATCACGTAGCAGGTATGTTTGATTATCTTATTAAGATCTTTGCCGAAGATATGGAAAGGTACCAGGATTTTCTTTCAAATAAATTGGCTTCTCTAGAAAATATTTCTAAAGTACAGAGTTCTTTTGTAATGACCGAAGTAAAGGATTATTCCTATCTCCCGATTCCCTAGAATTATATTTCGGCTTAACAAAAGATTTAGAATTCAAACTGTACTTTTGATATTCAACTTAAAAACTGCACACAATCATGAATATTAAAGACGCAAAAGTATTGATTACCGGAGGTAATTCTGGAATTGGAAAAGCTACCGCTAAACTTCTAAAAGAAAAAGGTGCACAGGTGGTTATTTCAGGTCGAAATGAAGCTACACTTCAAGCTACTGCAAATGAATTGGGTATAAATTACATAAAAGCCGATGTAACCAAAGAAAATCAAGTAAAAGAAATGGTGCATCAAGCTACACAAAAAATGGACGGCCTTAACGTATTAGTAAATAATGCGGGATATGGATATATATCAAAGCTTATTGACATTGAAGCTGATAAATTCACAGATCAGTTTAAAACAAATATCCTAGGTGCGACACTATGTGCTAAAGAATCAGCAAAGCATTTTGTATCGCAAGAATATGGTAATATTATTAATATTGGTTCTACGTCTTCATTAAAAGGATCTCCAACAGCTTCGCCCTATGTAGCAACCAAATTTGCATTGCGAGGTATGACAGAAAGCTGGAGAAATGAATTGCGTCCTCATAACATACGGGTAATGCAAGTAAATCCAAGTGAAGTGATGACCAGTTTCGCAGATAACCGTGTAGATACTAATCATAATGAGAAACAGTATACCGAAGCCGAACAACAAACCAAACTGCGAGGGGAAGAAATAGCACACACCATAAGCAGTCTTTTAGAAATGGATGATAGAGGATTTATTACAGAGGCGACAGTTTTCGCAACAAACCCAAAAGTATAATTATACTGGCTTTACTATAGGTTTTTCTTGTTGCGCTGCTTTTTTGGTCTTGAAATGGTTTATGATTACTAGTAAAAAAATAAGTAAAAATATTCCTGACCCGATCATAAATACCGTCATTTGGATACTTTCAAAAAGTACGCCTCCTAGAATTAATCCAAAAATACTTGCAAAGCTTCCCATGCTATTGCCATATCCCTGAATAGCGCCCTGCATTTGGGGATTTCCAGTTTTAGATAATAGAGATAAAAAGCTTGGCCACATTAAACCATTTCCCAGAGATAATAATGTGTTGGCCAAATACAGAACAACTATATCTGAGATAGATAGGAAGTAAAAGCTTAATGACAGCAATATAGAACCAATTGCAATACAAAATATATTAGACACCTTTCCAGAAAGGTATGATAACAATGGTCCTTGAACCAGAATCATAATAATACTTGAGTACGCTAAAAATACACCAAGTTCTGTTGGTGACCATTCTAAAATGGTAGAAGCGTAAATTGGTAACCCGGCATAAAAAAGACTAAATGCCAAAAACGTGAGGAAATATACTGTATACAGTAACGGAATATTTTCTAGTTTCAAGATTTTCCAAAAAGAATTAGAATTATCACCACCTTCACCATCGCCTGTATAACACTCCTTATGCTCTACTTGAAAAAATCGTCTGAAAGATCTAAACCCCAGATTACCCGTATCTACAACGCACGGGTTACTTTCTGGTAATTTTATAGTAATTACAAAAATTGCAATCAAGGATATGACTGCTGCCAATATAATCGGTAATGCTTCTCCTAAAAAAGTAGACGCCAATATTCCGGCAACAGCAGGCCCAAGAACAAATCCAAGACTTGTAGAGGCTCCCATCATTCCAAAATTCTTATCACGGTTATCATCTGTAGAAACATCAGACAGATAAGCATTGGCCACCGAAACATTTCCTCCTGTAAAACCATCAAAAATTCTGGCAACAAAAAGTAATAGTAGTGGAAGTGTCATTATATAATTCCCTGTAAATTCTGAATCCGAAGACCATAATGTAGTTTTAGGAAGTATAAAAGCCAACAGAAACAACAACCAGGCTATAAATGTTCCTGCTTGACTAACGATCAATATTTTTTTTCGTCCAATACGATCAGACATTTTTCCAAGAATAGGTGCTCCTATAAGCTGAAAGAAAGGGTACATTGCCCCTAGAATACCATAAATAAATCCATTTCCGCCTAAATCAATAACAATAAATATCAAAATAGGAATTACAATACTATATCCAAGTATTCCTATAAAATTCACTAATAAAATGGGGAAAATATTACGGCTGAAGAAACTAAAAAATCGCATGATTTAAAAATAACATTGTTCTACCACAATACTAGTTAAACTAATGCTAATAAAAAACGACCATTACGTCATAACTTTTACTAAAAGTTCTTTTAGAATATCTCCTTGAGGTAGATTTGCCGCTCCTACTCCTTTACTTTTTACATCCGCATCACGAAGTAAAGCTATTATCCTACTTACTTTTTTCATGGGGAAGTTGTGGGCCGCTTCAGAATAATCTTTTACAAAATAAGGATTGATTTTTAATGCGCTAGCTACATTGCGCTGCGATTTATCTGATAATCCATGATATTGCAGTACCTGAGAGAAAAAACTGTATAGTAAAGAAATAGTAACCACCAATGGGTTATCTTTTGGGTTTTGAGCAAAATAGTTAATTATTCTGTGAGCCTTAATCACATTTCTAGAACCAATAGCCTTGCGAAGCTCGAAATTATTGAACTCTTTACTAATTCCTATATTTTCCTCTATTTGATCAGCGGTTATTTGAGATCCCTCAGGAATTATCAATTTAAGTTTTTCTAACTCGTTATTAATTTTGCTAAGATCTGTACCTAAAAACTCTACTAACATTTGAGCCGCTTTGGGTTCAATATTATACTTTGCACCAGCCAGTACTCTTCTAATCCAATCCGAAACCTGATTTTCATAAAGTTTTTTGCCTTCAAAAATGACACCGTTTTTAGCAACTACTTTATATAGTTTTTTGCGTTTATCGATCTTCTTATACTTATAACAAACAACCAAAACCGTTGATGGTTGTGGATTTTCTACATAATCAGCCAATTTTTCGATAGTTCTGGATAAATCCTGAGCTTCCTTGACTATAACAACCTGACGCTCTGCCATCATTGGAAAACGTTTGGCATTAGAAACAATATCTTCTATTGTAACATCACGCCCATAAAGTACCATTTGATTAAATCCCTTTTCTTCTTCTGCCAGTACATTTTTATCAATAAACTCTGAAATTCTGTCAATATAGTATGGTTCTTCTCCCATCAAAAAATAGATCGGTTTGATAATACCATTTCTTATATCGGTTACAATCTGTTTTACTTCGTCCATTCAGAAAAAATCATCAAATTTGTGTGTAATAAAAATTGTTAATGCAAAAACTAAACTTTCCCGCATATCAGTTTCGGTTCAAAAGTAGCGAAAATAAAATTTCCATTTTTGACAGAATTCGTAAAAAATTTATCATTCTCACCCCAGAGGAATGGGTACGACAACATACCGTAGAATTTCTTATTGAGGAAAAAGGATATCCAGAAAGTTTGATCAATGTAGAAAAGCTAATCAAAGTTAATGATCTGAGTAAACGATATGATATTATCATATTTAATCCTGATGGAAGTATTTTTCTGATTGTAGAATGCAAATCACACAGTGTGAAGATTACGCAGGATGTTTTTGACCAAATTGCAAGATATAATCTTGCACTAGATTCAGAGTATTTAATGATCACTAATGGAATGAATCATTATTATTGTCAGATGAATTATAATGACAAGCGGTATACTTTTCTAAAGGATATTGCGGATTATAAAGAATAAAACTCATTACTTTGCACCCGTGAATATCGCAGTAGTTATATTAAATTGGAATGGAAGGTCTTTACTAGAACAGTTTTTACCTTCTGTAATAAAGTATTCAAAAGAAGCAACTGTATATGTAGCAGATAATGCTTCTACAGATGATTCTGTTAGTTTTGTAAAGTCTCATTTCCCAGAGATAAAAATAGTTCAAAATACTGAAAATGGCGGTTATGCCAAGGGATACAACGATGCTCTTTCTAAAATCGACTCGGATATCTATTGTTTGCTAAATAGTGATGTAGAGGTTACAGAAAATTGGCTTATACCAATCATCAACGCTTTTAGAGAATCTAGTGATATCGCAGCAATCCAACCAAAAATATTAGATTATAAGAAAAAGAATTACTTTGAATATGCAGGAGCTGCAGGAGGATTTATAGATAAATTTGGGTATCCCTATTGTAGAGGAAGGATTTTTGATACGCTTGAAGAAGATACCGGGCAATACAATGATACAACCTCAATATTTTGGGCCAGCGGAGCTTGTTTATTCATAAGAAAACGAGTATTTGAAGAAGTTGGAAAACTAGATGAAGATTTCTTTGCCCATCAGGAAGAAATTGATCTGTGTTGGCGTATTCAGAATTATGGGTACAAAATATTGTATGTTGGTACATCAACAATCTATCATTTGGGTGGCGCAACCCTGGACACAATGAATCCGAAAAAAACATATCTTAACTTCAGAAATAACCTATTTCTTCTTGTTAAAAATGTACCCAAAGGGAATTTATTTCTTATCATCTTTATAAGGATGATTTTGGATGGTCTGGCAGGTGTGAAATTTTTGATGGCGGGGAAATTTTCTCATTTCATTTCAATACTTCACGCGCACTACAGCTTTTACGGCAATTTTAACACTTTTATAAAAAAACGAAAAAAACTTTTACATAAGGGGAAATATTATTCCATTTTTTCCGTTGTATGGCAGTATTTTATTTTAAAACGTAACCATTTCAATCAATTATAAGGTTATATAATAAATTAATGTTAACAGCTTAGTATTACGTCACATTTTTAATAATTTTGAGTTATATAACCAGAACAAGACTAAAAACAGATTTTCTAATGAAAAAAGTAATGATTATTGGAGCCTCTATGGCAGTATTATTATCTTCATGTGTTTCACAGAAGAAATTTTCTGAACTAGAAGCCAAGCACAAAGAAACTGAAGACCTTTTAAATACAGCATCAGTTAAATTAAATAGCTGCCTTGAAGAAAAAGCTAGCTCTACTTCACAATTAAAAGTTCTACAAGATCAAGTATCAAATCTTAAAAATCAGAATTCGGCATTATTAAATAATGTTGGTAATCTTGCCACTCTATCTACTAAGGAAGCTGAAAATCTTGAAAAATCTCTTGAAAGTATAAAAGAGAAAGATTTACAAATAAGAACAATGCAAGATGCTATCACTAAAAAAGATTCTGTGACATTAGCATTGGTAACTAGCCTTAAAGGAGCTTTAGGAAACCTTGCTGACGAAGATATCGAAATCAATGTAGAAAAAGGTGTGGTTTATGTATCTATATCTGACAAACTTCTTTTCAAGAGTGGTAGCTACAATGTTTCTGCAAGAGCTAAAGAAGTGTTAGGTAAAGTAGCAAAAGTAGTTAATGATAAGCCTGATATCGAGTTCTTGGTTGAAGGACATACAGATAATGTGCCAATTAAGAATAAAGTTCTTTTGGATAACTGGGATCTTAGTGTAAAGCGAGCTACTTCAGTAGTTAGAGTATTACAAAATGAATTCAAAGTAGATCCAAAGCGTATGACTGCTGCTGGTAGAAGTTATTATGTACCAGTTGCTGATAACAGCTCTGCTGCTAATAAAGCTAAAAACAGACGTACGAGAATCGTTGTATTACCAAAACTTGACCAGTTTTATAATATGATCGAAGACGGAATGAAAAAAGCTTCTCAAGGAGGAAACTAAAATATATTGGTTTTTACCAAATGAAAAAGGGTTGTCATATGACAGCCCTTTTTTTATATCATTCTTTAATGTTAAATAAAATTTTTATGTTAATAAAATACTAATATCTTTACGCCCTGTTAAAAAACAGACCCAAATCTAAAACCTTAAAAATGAAAATACGTATTGCTACGGTGATTCTGCTTTTATGCATGATATCCGTGAAATCCCAATCCTATGTTGGATTTCTAACAGATAATTACAGTGGTGTTCATGGTGTTATCAGTAACCCTGCAAACATTGTAGATTCTCGATTCAAAACCGACATCAATTTAATAGGTGCCAGTGCCTTTGCAGGTAACGACTACTTTGGTGTAAACTTTAATGATATCTTTGATGATGATTACGAAATCGAAGATGAAGCTAGAAGATTTCCAGAAGATAAAAATAATCTTATCGGAAACGTAGATGTATTAGGGCCTTCATTTATGTTCAACATTAATGAAAAAAACTCCATCGCTGTATTTACAAGAGCCAGAGCCTTTTATAATGTAAACGATATAAATAGCGAAACTATAGAAGGTTTAATCGATAACCTAGATGATAATGTTAGTTTTGATATTAATCAAGGCGATGCGTATGCCAGTGCTAATGCCTGGGCAGAAGTTGGCCTATCATATGGTAGAGTTTTTCTGAACAAAGAACAACATTTCCTTAAAGGAGGTATTACTCTTAAATACCTACAAGGATTAGGGACAGCTTATGCTAGTGGAACTGACCTATCTGTAGATTTTGATGCAGATGCAATTATAGCAGGTAATGGTACCGTAGAAACTACTGGTGAAGTAGCCTATGGTTATAGCGAAAATCTAGAAGAAGACCTTGACGAAATAGAAGTTGTGAGTGGAGCAACTGGTTTTGGAGTTGACTTAGGTTTTATATATGAATGGAGGCCTGATTATAAAGATCATACTATAACAGATAGTAAAGGAAACCCTTATACCTTTAAAGACATTAATAAGTACAAATTAAAATTTGGACTATCATTAACAGATCTTGGTTCTATTTCTTATGAAGGAACCGAAGAAAGGTATAATTTTAATAATACCCTTTCTCAAAATGATTTTGAGGATATAGATCTTGATGAGCTAGAAAGATTCTATACCCCTCTTGCTCCTAGAGACACTGAGAAAGCAGTTTTACCAACAGCTTTACATGCAAATGTGGATTGGAATATAAATAAAAAGTTCTATCTAAATTTAAATTCTGATTTTTCGCTTACTTCAAAAAATGAAGTAAACCGAAGCAGAATAGCAAATATGGTATCATTAACTCCAAGGTTCGAGAGTAAGTGGTTCAGTTTTTATATGCCAATAAGCATGATGCAGCATAGTGGTTTCCAATGGGGTGCCGGTCTTAGAGCAGGCCCTCTTTATGTAGGTTCTGGCTCTGTATTGTCATTACTTACAAGCAAAGAATCTAAAGCCGCAGATGTTTATGTAGGGCTTAAAGTACCTGTTTACCAAAACAGACCTAAAGATAAAGATGGAGATGGTGTACTTGATAAAGTAGATGAATGTCCTGAAACCAAGGGGCCAGAAGAAAACTTTGGTTGCCCATGGCCTGACACAGATGGAGATACAATATTAGATAAAGATGATCAATGTCCTGAAGAGGCTGGTGAAGTAGATAACAACGGATGCCCATGGCCAGATACTGATGGTGACGGATTATTAGATAAAGATGACAACTGCCCTCAAGTAGCAGGACCTTCAGAAAATCAAGGTTGTCCTTGGCCAGATACTGATGGTGATGGCGTTCTTGATAAAGATGATAATTGTCCTGATATAGCAGGAACAGTTGCTAATAATGGTTGTCCTGAGGTTACAGAAGAAGTTCAAAAGACCTTAAATGAATATGCTAAAACTATTTTATTTGACTCAGGTAAATCATCTATTAAAGCAGAATCTAATCAAGTACTTACAGACATTGTAAATATTCTTAACGAATATCCTACTGCTAAATTTAAAGTAGAAGGTCATACTGATAGTGCAGGAAGTAATAGACTTAATCAGCGTTTATCAGATTCTAGAGCAAATGCTGTGAAAAACTATCTTGTAGAGAATGGAATAGATCAGTTTAGATTGTCTGCAATTGGATATGGTGAAGACAGACCTATAGCCACAAACAAGACAAGAAAAGGAAGAGCTAATAACAGACGTGTAGAAATAAATCTGGTTAAGGAGTAAACTCAAAATCACATTATAATAAAAAAGCAAAGGGCAATACTTACGTATTGCCCTAATGCATTGTGGTTATATCAATAAAACAATCAAATACTAATTTCCTTTATAAACCTTCTATCTTTCAAGGTGAAGTAAATAGCGTACTTACCTGATGGCACTCCTGAAAAATTATAAGCTCTTTCAAGAATTAATTTGTCATCTTTAATCTTCTCTTCAAGTAACATAATACCTTCTCTATCATAAATAGAAATATGTAAAGGAGTCTTTTCTGCTCTGGTTAGCATTACTCTAACTACCGAATTCTTTACAGCAACATTTGGTTTAAATATAGTAACTGCAGAATTCTGGATCAAAGCAATTCCTTTCGGGTTCTTTAAAACGGGAGTAACCTTAACATCAAATTCGGTTTCGGTTTCTACAAAATAGATACCATCCTTAACCGTTCCTAAATTGAAATACTTTCTATAAGTAGGCATGGCATCTAAAGTAACGTTAAATAGTACCTCGCCCGAGTAATCTTTAAGATATAGTTTCTGTCCTTTACTAATGTTAGACAATGAAACATTAATTGTTGAAGAGTTCTCGATTTTTACAGATAAAACATCTGATGCTTTTACGTAGGTACTAAACAGTATAGCACATATAAGCAAGCTTAGGTTAATTACTCTTTTCATAACTTTCTAGTTTTAGTTGTTAATGTTTGTTGAGACAAATCTACAACGGGGATATATGACTAAACACAACAATATTTGCAGATATATGTACTATATTAACACACACAAGTACTGAAAAACCGTAGCTGTGTTAAATTAACATATTTTTCAATTTAATTTTACAATATTTTAACAACTAGAGTACAATATTAATTTTAAAATTGAGCCATGAAAAATATAAAACCTGCTTTAGAAAAAATTACACCAGAGTTTGGAAGCTCTCTTTATTATGAAACATTTTCAATAGAAAACAAGAACAAAACTCCTATTTGGCATTATCATCCCGAAATCGAAATTGTTTATGTAAATGGCGGAACGGGAAAAAGACAGATGGGAAGTCATATGTCATATTATCGAAATGGAGCATTAATGTTAATTGGTTCTAATCTCCCACATTGTGGTTTTACAGACGGCATGACAGGTAACAGTAGTGAAACTATAATTCAAATGTTACCTAGTTTTCTAGGAAGTTCTTTTTTTGATATTCCAGAAATGAATGCAATAGGAAAACTTCTTGAGCAAGCAAAAAAAGGGATTGTTTTTCATGGTGATACCAAAAGAAGAATCGGGGCACAAATAGAATCATTAAAAGGCTTAGGGTCATTCGAAAAATTAATAGGTATTCTTCAGGTGCTTCAAGAGATGCAAAAAACCAATGACTATACTGTATTAAATGCTGAAGGGTTCACTGTAGAGACAGCTCTTCAAGATAACAATAGAATAAATCTGGTTTTTAATTTTGTGCAACAAGAGTTCGGGAGACCGATACCTTTGGAAGAAATTGCAGATAAAGTAAGTATGAGCATCCCTGGATTTTGTAGATATTTCAAAAAAATAACGGGAAAAACATTTACCCAATTCGTAAACGAATATAGATTGGTTCACGCAGCCAAATTATTGCATGAAAAGCAAACTAGCATTACAGATATCTGTTACGAAAGCGGTTTTAGCAATTTTTCGCATTTCAATAAATTATTCAAACAGTTTACAGGAAAAACACCAAGTATGTACAGAAATGAGCTAAAATATATAGTCACCTAGGTTTTTTTCTCCTAAATAATATCAATACTCCCCTTACCTTCTCTAACCAAGACGGGCTCACTACTGGTAAGATCAATTACAGTAGATGGCATATTATCACCATAACCACCATCAATAACTATATCTACCAGTTTATTCCATTTTTCAAGTATTAATTCAGGATCGGTAGTATATTCAATCACTTCGTCTTCATCATAAATTGAAGTGGATACTATGGGGTTTCCTAACTCTTCGACAATTGCAGTACATATATTATTATCGGGAACACGAATACCTACAGTTTTCCTTTTCTTAAAAACAGTTGGTAAATTATTACTTCCAGGAAGAATAAAAGTATAAGGCCCAGGAAGTGTTCTTTTCAATAATTTAAAGGTGCTAGTATCAATCTGCTTTACATAATCAGAAAGATTACTTAAGTCTTTACATATAAACGAGAAATTTGCCTTGGCAAGTTTTACTCCTTTTATTTGCGCTATTTTTTCTAAAGCTCTATTATTGGTTATATCACACCCCAAACCATAGACAGTATCTGTAGGATAGATTATCAGTCCTCCACCTCGCAAGCAGTCCACCACACGTTGAATTTCGCGCGGATTAGGGTTATCATTGTATAATTTTATAAACTCTGCCATGTAAAATGATATAGATAAAGGTAACGTAAAATAAACAATCGTGACCGATGAGTAATACTTTGCTTCTAAATATAAAATTTGTTTTATAAAACCTTAAGTTTAGCAAACCTCAGTAATAACTTTTTGATTCCGCCTTTTTCAAAATGAATTTCGGCCTTCCTATCTTGCCCTACACCCTCTATTTTAATGATCTTCCCTTTCCCAAACCTCATATGTTCTACTGCCGTTCCTGGTATCAAGTCTCCATCAAATAGATTCGTATTAGTTTCGGTAATTGATCCATTAGAAGAAGGTCTAAGTTTACGTAACTTACGTAACTGCTCTTCATTCGGTTTATGGGCCAATGGCGGAGATCCAGATACTGGTTTTTTAAGTCTTAGTTTGCTTTTATCAACCTCTCCAAATATATCAGAATCGATTAACGGTTTGTAGCGATAACTATCTATTGGGGTAAGGTATTCCAGAAATTGTTCATCTATCTCCTCTATAAATCTACTAGGTTCTGCATCTACTAGCTTTCCCCAGCGGTATCTGGATTGCGTATATGTAAGATATGCTTGTTTTTCTGCTCGTGTTAAGGCCACATAAAACAAACGTCGTTCCTCTTCGAGTTCACTTCTGGTATTCATACTCATTCCAGAAGGAAAAAGGTCTTCTTCCATTCCTACAATATATACATGCGGAAATTCTAACCCCTTAGCTAAGTGAATAGTCATTAGCGCTACTCTATCATCATCTCCGGTATCTTGGTCCAAATCTGTAGCTAACGCAACATCTTCTAAAAACTCTGCTAATGAGCCAGTCTCGTCTGCCAATTCCTTTTGGCCTTCAACAAAATCCCTAATACCATTAAGTAATTCTTCTATATTTTCTATACGAGCAATACCTTCTGGCGTTCCATCCTTCTTAAGCTCTTGCAAAAGCCCCGTTTTTTTTGCGACCATCTCGGCCAATACAAATGCATCAGAAGTTTGATTTGTGATTTGAAAACTTTTGACCATATTCATAAAGTTCTCTAATCGAGTTTTGGTACCGCTATTGATCTTCAAGTTAATTCGATCAAGATTTTCGATCACTTCAAAAATAGAGCGGTCATAATGATTAGCAGCTACAACTAATTTATCTACTGTAGTAGCACCAATTCCCCTTGCAGGGTAGTTAATCACCCTTTTTAATGCTTCTTCATCTTTTGGGTTAATGATTAAACGTAAATATGCTAGTACATCCTTTATTTCTTTACGCTGATAGAATGAGAGTCCACCATAGATTCTATATTTTATATCTCGCTTTCGAAGTGCATCTTCAATGGCTCTGGACTGAGCGTTTGTTCTATACAACACAGCAAAATCACCGTTAGGAAGTTGATGCTGCATTTGGTTTTCAAAAATAGAACTTGCCACAAATCTCCCCTCATCTCCATCTGTCAATAGCCTATTAACTATAATTTTAGGTCCAGGATCATTTGCCGTCCATACAACCTTATCAAGTTTGGTTTTATTTTTATCAATAATCGAGTTTGCAGCTTCAACTATATTTTTTGTAGATCTATAATTTTGTTCTAGTCTATATTGTTGAACATTATCATAATCTCGCTGAAAGTTCAGAATATTATTAATATTCGCTCCTCTAAAAGCATAAATACTTTGCGCATCATCGCCTACAACACAAATATTCTGAAATTTATCTGATAAAGCCCTTACAATAAGATATTGAGAATGGTTTGTATCCTGATACTCATCTACCAATATATATCTAAAGCGATTCTGATATTTGGACAGCACTTCTGGAAAACGATTTAACAACTCGTTTGTTTTTAATAATAGATCATCAAAATCCATAGCTCCAGCCTTAAAACAACGATCAACATAATGTTGATAAATCTCTCCCATTCTAGGTCGTTTTGCCATGGCATCTGCTTCTACCAGCTCAGAATTTTGAAAATAAGCTTTGACTGTTATCAAACTATTTTTGTAGGATGAAATTCTAGAATATACCTGCTTATACTTATAGATATCTTTATCCAGCCCCATCTCTTTTATTATTGATGCGATCAAGCGTTGAGAATCCTGAGTATCATAAATTGTGAAATTTGAAGGGTATCCTAGTTTATCAGCCTCAAATCTTAAGATCTTGGCAAAAATAGAGTGAAACGTACCCATCCAAAGGTTTTTGGCCTCACTAGAACCTACAATACTAGCGATACGCTTTTTCATTTCACGAGCTGCCTTATTGGTAAATGTTAAAGACAATATATTAAAGGCATCAACTCCTTGATGCATTAAATATGCTATACGATAAGTTAGTACTCGTGTTTTTCCAGAACCCGCTCCTGCAATTACGATCATTGGGCCGTCCTTCTGTAGTACTGGAGCCCGCTGTGCATCATTCAATTCTGCTAAATATTCTTCCAACGTAACATTTTTTTAAAGATCGAAATTTAAGGAAAGAATGACGGTTTTGAAACCTATACTCCTTCTTTTTGTAAACAAATATTAGTCAATAACTTTTAGAGATTAAAACAATCAATTCTAGTACTAATTTTTCCTAATAAAGAAACATCAAAAAATAATTTAAAGTACCAAAACCAGAAACGAATATAATATAAGAAATACAATCAACCCCTTCTTTATTAAGAGAAAATGACTTTATCGCACAATAATGGCTAAACACCCTATTTTCCTACATTTTTGCATTTTTATTAATTTTTTTATAGATAAAATGCAATATTTTAAGATAAAATGTATTATATTTAAAACATCTTTTCACAAATACCGTTTAAAAAAACCAGAAAATTATATCCAAATCTAACACTATGGCCCCAAACATGAATGTACAATTTATAGAAAAAGAGCAGATCAAATTTCTAAAGTTTCCTAAAGAAGATGTATTAAATAAAAGAAAAGATCAGATTGACCGATTTCTAGAATTACAAAGAGCACTTTCTCTTGGTAATTTGGAACGTCAAAAAGTAAGAATCATTTTTGTAGATGATAACGGATTCAAAAAAGTAGAAACAACAATCTGGGGAATTACCGATAAAGAGGTTATTCTAAAACAGTCTACTATAATACCGTTGGAAAGAATTATTAGTATTTCATAATTCATAACAAATTAAATATATAGTTAATTATTTAGTGTATAGACGTATTTCGTTTAAAATACGTCTATATGCTTTACATCATAATAAATCATATAGCTAATAGTTAAGACAAAATACTCTATTTTTGCCCCCAACATTTTATAAAAAAATCATAATAATTCATTTATTATATACTATACATACCTTTATTACGTTGGATGAATTATTAGGCATTTTTGGTTTCCCCCAAATCGTAATCTATTAAACCTCTTTAACCTAAAAAATGAACAAGAAAATCTTTAAGTTCTTCCTCGTATTTATTGCTATTTACGGGAGTACTACCTATGCACAATCAGAAAATCAATACCTGATTTCTGAAGATCAACAAAGCTTTATAAACAATATTATTATTGGTCAAAAGAATAACAAGCCAACAACGATACAAATTTCAAAAAATCAGTCGCTTTTACTTTCTCTCAATATAAAAAGGCAAACTGACAACGGTATTGCCTTAATTGGGTCTATCGATAATCAAAAATCATCTACATTCTCTTTCTCTTCTAATAATGGAAAATTGGTTGGTGATATTGTTTTAAATAACTCCAAAAAAGCGTATAAATTATTTACCGAATCGGATGGAAAGGTATTTATTAAAGAGACTGATATTCATAAAGTTCTTTGTGTAGATTTTGAAAAAACTACTGTAAAAGAAGGGAACACTAATGTTCCTGGATCAAAAATGGCTCTTCAACTAGAAAGTTTACCTGGAGCACCAGGGATTATATACCTGGATTTTGATGGTGAGGTTGTATCTGGGACAAGATGGGTTGGTGGTGGCCAAATTAATGCAGAATCGCCAAACTTTTCAGATGAAAAAATTCTAAATATATGGAAGATCATGGCAGAAGATTTTAGGCCTTTTAATCTTAATGTAACTACCAGAAGAGATCTCTTTGATGCAGCGCCTAGAAATCGTAGGATGATGTGTATTTTCACCTCTACAAATGATGCAGCTCCAGGTTCTGGAGGTGTTGCCTATCTAAGATCTTTTTCTTCTAATTCTTTTGATGATCCTTGTTGGGTTTATAATATTGGTTCTACCAGGGCCGCAGGCGAAACCGGATCTCATGAAGTTGGACATACACTTGGCTTATCACATGATAGTAAAGGAAGTACAGAATATTATGGTGGTCATGGTAAATGGAGCCCGATCATGGGATGGAGTGCCAGTAAACAAATTGGACAATGGAGCAAAGGAGAATTTGAAGGTGCAAATCAAACTCAAGATGATATTGCCGTTATTGGAGATAACAGAAATGGTGTAGGTTTTCAAAATGATGATCATGGTAATGATATTAATACTGCCACTAGCTTAAAAGTAGATTCTGAAGGAGAAGTAGATCCTGATCAAAATTTTGGTCTGATTAATAGTCAAGGAGATAAAGATGTATTCTCTTTTGTTACAGAAACCGGAGACGTATCTTTTACTTTTAACCCGGATCCTGATTATCCTAATCTAAATATACAAGCAAGAATTTTAAATGCATTAGGCGAAGAAGTTGCTTTCTCAGATCCATTGGGTCTAAGCGCATCTATAAGTACAAATCTTCCTGGAAGCACCTACTTTATAGAAATTGATGGTGTGGGTGAAGGAAACTTAATTGATGGGTATTCCGATTATGCATCTCTGGGCAATTATTTTATATCAGGTAGCTACAAGCCAGGGAATAACCTACAACCGCCTATTGCCAATTTTGAAGCCACAAAAAATGGTTGTTCCACCGTAGAATTTAAAAGTACTACGATCAATAAAGTAAGTTCTTACTTATGGAATTTTGGCGATGGTACAATGTCTACAGAACAAAACCCAACACACAATTATGATACCGGTGGAACATTTACAGTATCTCTTACCGCTACAAATGAAGTAGGAGAAAACACAAATGAAAAAACCAATTTTGTAAGCATAAACATCCCTGATCAACCCGTGGGAACCAATCAAAATATTTGCCCAGGAGAATCGGTTACAATTACAGTTTCAGGAAATAGTGAATATCAATGGTTTGATCAACCTACTGGTGGCTCACCAATAGCAACAGGAGCTACTTATGAGACTCCTAACCTTGATGCTACTCGTACATATTATGTTTCTGGAGTTATAGATGAATGCGCTACAAATACAAGAACAGAAGTAAAAGCAATTGTATTAGAAAACCCTACTCCACCTGTTATCATAGTTAACCAGGACCAAAGATTGTCTATAGCGACTGAGTTCTCTAGCTATCAATGGTTTTTTGAGGGAGAAGCTATTGATGACGGTAATCAGGCACAGTACTTACCCCAACAAATGGGAACATATAGTGTACAGGTATTTAATGAAGCTGGTTGTAGTGTAACATCAGGAACATTTAATGTTGATCAATCCCAACTTAATCTAAGTTTAGATACCAGAGTTTTCACCTACTACCCTAACCCTGTAAAAAGTGATGAACTATTATTTATAGATGGTATTACGGCAAATGATTACGATTTTCAGATTATAAATATCCTAGGACAAACAGTAATGAAATCTTTACCTAAATCTGAAATAGATACATCTGATTTATCTGATGGTTTATATATTATAATTATTAATAACAAACCCATAGGTAAATTTGTAAAGAGATAAAACTTATAGAAACAATAAAGTATAAAGCTCATTATTTCATTGAAATGATGAGCTTTCTTAATTGCAAAAAATCTAACTATTATTTTAACTTTCCTTTAATAGATTTTTGAATATCTTTAGAAACCAAAAATCAACTTTTGAAAAGCATAGTATCATATTGCATCCTTATTCTATTGCCTGTAGTACTCTTTTCTCAAAAAGAAGGCAAAATCATAACAGAATACGGTAAAACATTTAACGTTGTACAACCAGATTTTAAAACAGATAAAAATAGCGAGTTTAAGGCAGTTTTTGATGTTGGAAGAACTTTCAAAGATAGCTCAAAAGTAAATGCTCTTATTAATACCGCTGCACGATATCTAAACATGCATGTAGGTGCCGGAGTGCCTTTTGATAAATTAAAAGTAGCCTTGGTAATTCATGGTTCTGCTGCAAATGATATTTTAAACAATACAAAATATAAAGCCAAGTACGGAATTGATAACCCTAATGCCGGACTTGTCTCTGCCCTGTCAGAAAAAGGTGTACAAATTATTTTGTGCGGACAAACAGCAGCTCATCGAAATATTACTAAACAAGATGCTCTTCCTGAAATAAAATTTGCTTTATCAGCAATGACCGCTCTGGTACAATTACAAAACGAAAACTACAGACTTATTAATTTTTAAAACCAATGAACAATACACACAAACAATATCTTTTAGGTATATTCTTATTGGCAATTTGCTCAATACAGGCCCAAAAAATTGACCCAGAGGTTAATTCTATGGCAGAAAAGTTAGAATCAAAAGTAATCGAATGGAGAAGAGATTTTCATCAAAATCCAGAGCTCTCTAATAGAGAATTTGAAACTGCCAAAAAAATTGCAAAGCACCTTAAAGACTTAGGCCTTGATGTTAAGGAAAATGTTGCTAAAACGGGAGTTGTTGGCGTCCTTAAAGGAAATAAAGAAGGTAAAACAGTTGCTTTACGCGCTGATATTGATGCGTTACCGGTTACCGAACGGGCAGATGTACCCTTCAAATCAACAGTAAAAACTACTTTTTTAGATACCGAAGTTGGTGTTAGTCATGCCTGCGGTCATGATACGCATACTGCCATATTAATGGGTGTTGCAGAAATTCTAGCAAAACACAAAGATAAAATATCCGGTACCGTAAAATTTATCTTTCAACCCGCAGAAGAAGGACCACCTCCTGGAGAAGAAGGAGGAGCAAAATTAATGATTAAAGAAGGCGTACTAAAAAATCCTGATGTAGATGCCATTTTTGGTTTACACATTAACTCAGGTACAGAAGTTGGAAAAATACGTTACAAACCTGGTGGAACAATGGCTGCAGTAGAACGGTTTGTTATTGACGTAAAAGGAAAACAAACTCATGGTTCCGCTCCATGGACAGGTGTTGACCCTATCCTTATTTCAGCAAAAATAATCGATGGATTACAAACTATTATTAGTAGAGAGACACCATTGGTAAATGAAGCAGCTGTAATCACCGTAGGTAAAATCACCAGTGGTGTAAGATTTAATATTATTCCTGAAAGCGCAGAAATGATAGGTACCGTACGTACTTTGGATCCAAGTATGAGAGAACTTATTATTCGTAGAATGAATGAAATGGTTCCTGCTATTGCCAAAACTTATGGTGGTGAGGCTACAATAACATTTCAGAACAACACATCAATAACATACAATGATCCAGATTTGGTAAAAAAAATGTTACCAACTATTGAAGGTATCGCCGGTAAGGAAAATGTAATTTTATCAAAAGCGACTACGGGTGGTGAGGATTTTTCGTATTTCCAGGAAGTAGTTCCCGGGTTTTACTTCTTTTTAGGAGGTAAATCTCCAAAAACAGAGAAAGCTGCTTCACACCATACTCCTGATTTTTATATAGATGAAAGCGGTCTGTTATTGGGAGTTAAAGTAATGTCACAATTAACACTTGATTATCTAAACGCACAATAGATTACTGTATAATGGAAAGTATACTTAATTTTTTAGGATCAATATCATGGTGGTTGTGGATTGTGATTGTAATCATGATTATTGCTATTCGTGATGTGTTTTTTAATAAAAAACATACTATAAAGCATAACTTCCCGGTACTTGGACATCTGCGCTATATGCTAGAAAGCATTGGTCCAGAGATGAGACAATATTTTGTTGCTAATAATAGAGAGGAACTTCCATTTAACAGAATTGAAAGAGGTTGGGTATACGCCTCTTCAAAAAATGAAAACAATTACGAAGGTTTCGGTACGGATAGAGATATATATGTTCATCAGCATATTTTTGTAAAAAACTGCATGATTCCGTTTAAGATGGATAAAGACCATCCCAATAAAGAGGATAAATCTTTTCTTCCATGTGCAAAGGTAATGGGATTGTATAATGAACGTAAAAAACCATATCGTCCTGGCTCTGTTATTAACATTTCGGCCATGAGTTTTGGTTCTCTTTCTGCTCGTGCAGTAGAGTCACTAAATATTGGTGTACAAAAATCTCATGGATATCACAATACAGGTGAAGGCGGTCTTTCACCCTATCATAGTAATGGTGGTGATGTCATTTTTCATTTCGGAACAGGGTATTTCGGTGTTCGAGGAGAAGATGGCGGTTTTTCTATGGCGAAAATGAAAGAATTGGTATCAAAAAATCCATTTATAAGAGCTATTGAAATCAAACTTTCACAAGGTGCAAAACCAGGAAAAGGTGGTGTGTTGCCTGGTGCTAAGATAACCCCAGAGAT
The DNA here is from genome assembly GCA_947496355.1 of uncultured Aquimarina sp. Classification (GTDB taxonomy): domain Bacteria; phylum Bacteroidota; class Bacteroidia; order Flavobacteriales; family Flavobacteriaceae; genus Aquimarina. Next base: position 68,814 of record CANMCO010000009.1, on the reverse strand, counting down.
TGCAAAAATTCGTGGTGTAGAAGTTGGGAAAGACGTCCTCTCCCCTTCTTCACATACTGCTTTTACTAATGTTCCAGAGCTTTTACAGTTTATTGAAGATATTGCTGAAGAAACAGGATTACCCATTGGAATTAAAGCCGCAATTGGTAAAATAGAACAGTGGGAACTACTTGCTGAACTTATGGAAAAATCTAACAGAGGTCCAGATTTCATTACTATTGATGGCGGTGAAGGCGGTACAGGTGCAGCACCACCAAGTTTTGCAGATCATGTATCTCTACCTTGGATATATGGATTTACGGCGGTTTATAAAATCTTTCAGAAGCATAAACTTACTGATCGTATCGTTTTTATTGGTAGTGGAAAACTTGGTTTCCCTGCCAAAGCGGCTATGGCATTTGCAATGGGCGTGGATTGTATCAATGTAGCCAGAGAAGCGATGATGAGTATTGGTTGCATACAAGCACAGATTTGCCATACCAATCGTTGTCCTAGTGGTGTCGCTACACAAAGTAAATGGTTGCAAAACGGAATTAATGTTCCTTTAAAATCTGATCGTCTTGCCCAATATTTTAAAACATTTAGAAAAGAGTTTGTAGAAATAACACACGCCTCTGGATATGAGCATCCTTGCCAATTTACCATGCAGGATGTAGATCTTAACGTAGATGACGGTGAGCTTACCAAAACACTTGAAGAATCGTTTAAATACACTAAAACTCCTGTTGAGTATACCTGTGCAGAAGATTTAAAACAATGTACCTATCTTGGAGGTGCTTATAAAAGAGAGACCTCTGAAAAACACAATTAATTACTTTTTACCTATTATATGAAACTTGAACTTGAACTTATACTTATTTCCTTTATTCCAGCAGCGTTAATTACGTTTATTGCCTTTTATTTTTTCAAACTGCATACGTCAAACGAAGAAAAAAGACGTAGATATTTGTTACATAGAGAAAATCAAAAGCAATCATTTCCTTTACGACTGCAAGCATATGAGCGTATTGCACTATTTCTAGAGCGTATTTCGCCAGGTAAACTATTAACCAGAATGGTACCTGTTGGAGAAGATGCTAAAAGTTATGAATCGCTATTAATACATACGATAGATCAAGAATTTGAACATAATCTTACCCAGCAAATTTATGTATCTGATGAATGTTGGAATACCGTTATTGCCGCAAAAAATGCCACCATTGGTTTAGTTCGAAAGGCAGCCATGAAAGAAGATGTTGACTCTGCAGATAAAATGAGAGAAATTTTGCTAACCACCATTATCGAAAAAGGTGCTCCTAGTGATACCGCTTTGGCAGCTGTAAAGACAGAAGTAGGTGAAATGTTTTAAATTTTCTTGATGTAAAAGTATATGGAAAATAAAGGATATATGTCGTTTATGTAATTGTTGTGTACCATTTGAACAACCTCCTTGCGGATGATAGAAAATACGCCAAAAGAATTTGAATATCAGCAATATCTTCGTGAGATACTTATTAGAAACGAACCACAAATTCCATTGTATATTGCAAATCAAAATGATTTTGAAAAAAGCGATGGAATAAATTATCCATATAGAAGTAATTTTTATGTTTTGGGGTTATTGCACGAAAGTAACTGCAAACTTCAAATAGGTATTGATACATATAGCCTAAAGAGAAAATCACTTACCATAGTTGGGCCAGGAATTGTGAGAAATTGGATATCCAATAACTGGGATATGAAAAACACCACAATATTTTTCAAAGAATCACTTTTCAAAAAACCTTTCTATGATAACTTTCTTTTAGACTACGATTTTTTCAAAGTTGGAGCAAATCACGTAATCGAGTTAACAGATAAAGACTATTCTAACCTAAATAAGTTACTCGAAACATTAGAAAAATTTAAAGCTGACCAAAATATTGCCACAGGTATCTTATTTTCTATTCTTGAATTCATCGATTTAATCTACATAGAAAATTCAACCAACCATTTGCTCTCAAGAAATGAGGAAATCACAAGGAAGTTTAGGGACCTATTGACCAAGAATTATCGTACTCAAAAAAGTGTCAGTTTCTATGCCGATAATCTGAACCTAAGCTCAAAACATCTTTCTGAAGTCCTCAAAGGGACTGTTGGTAAAACCGTCAAACAATCCATTGAAGAACTAATATTGATTGAGAGCCAGAGCTTGTTAAAACAAACGTCAATGGAAATAAAAGAAATAACGTATTGGTTAGGTTTCGAAGATGCGTCCTATTTTACCAAGTTCTTTAAGAAAAAAACTGGTCTTACACCCTCGAATTATCGCTTGATCGGTTAAATCCGTAAAAAGTACCAGACTAACCGAATTTCGCACTAACACTTACCTTTTGAGTATTTCGATATTTGCTCTGTAATATTTTAATAATTAAAAAGATAGAAATTATGAAAACTCAAAACCTAAAAGTGAATCAACTTTCGGCAAACTCTTATAGAAACTATTTGTCTTATCTGGAAGCTATGGACAACAAAAATATGGTAGCTTACGGTAAATTTCTTGCCGATGATGTGGAAATGTGGTTTAACAACGAACAGTTTGGTAGTGGAAAAGAAACTATCTTAAAAGCACTTAGTGAGTATTGGAAAAGTTTTGCAAGTATCGAGCACGACTTGACTCATATTTATGGCACGGACAAGAATTATGTACTCGAGGCCTTGAATCATTACAAGCGGCACGATGGAAAAGATGTAACGGTAAGAGCGGTTGCATTTACCGACTTGAACGACAATGGAAAAGTCAAATCTGTTCGACTATATATGGATATGGCACCAGTATTCAAATAAAAAACGTCGCACAACAATGCCTAAAACGAAAATAGCGGTTCAGATCTAATACTGAATCGTTTTGTTTAAATTTGAGTAAATTAATGGCGAAAAATCCCTTATTAAAACGGTTATACCAGATCATTGTAGTGCATTAAAAAAACACCAATTTAAATCAGTTATGAAACAATCAATTATCCTCACCATATCTCTATTTTTCTTTTTGATTTTATCTGTTCAAGGACAAACCCAACAGGACTCTTTGGACATTAAACAAGTTGCGCTGGATTATATTGAATCCCAGCATAATGTAGCGCCTAAACAATTTGAACGTGCAGCTCATCCAAGAATGGTAAAAAGGACTTTTTGGACGAATAAAAAAACAGGAAAAGAATATTTGAGGGAAACTTTTACAGATGCCATGATTTTACTTGCCGAAACGTATAATCAAGACAACGATAAATTTCCTGAAAATCCCAAAAAAGAAATAATTATTCTTGATGTCTTTGATAAGGTTGCTTCAGTAAAGCTAATTGCAGATAATTGGATTGATTATATGCACATTGTAAAACTAAATGATAAATGGCAGCTTGTAAATGTGTTATGGCAATTCAATGACTCTAAAGAACATTAGATATTCTAAAATAAGATTGGAACGGAAAAACATACTACCACAACGTATATAAAACCCATGCCCCATTAAGTATTGCATTAACTTATAACAACATCCTCAATACAACATATGAACCTACAAGAAAACAAGAAAAATGCAATAGCCTTTTACAAAATGGCTTACGAAGGAAACCCCAGAGAGGCAATAAAACAGTATGTTGGCAATGAATATATTCAACATAATCCTGATGTTGCAGACGGAACACTTGGGTTTATCGCTTATTTTGAAAGAATGCAAAAAGAATATCCCACTAAATCTATTGAATTTGTTAGATGTATTGCCGAAGACAATTTAGTAGCACTACACACGCACCAAACATGGCCCGGAAATGATGAGTATGTCACTATGGATTTTTTTCGGTTTGATGAACATGGAAAAATATGCGAACATTGGGATTCTATTCAACAAATTCCAGATAATTCTGCAAATCCGAATACAATGTATTGACATAAACTGAACTTGACCGAAAGAGCAACATAATGTTACCCCGCTAAATCTATATCTTTCAATTTATTTTCTTCCGCTTGTTTTGCTTTATCAGCTGCATATTCAAAGCCTTGTCGCCACCACTTACTCATGAGTTTTTTATTAAAGACCAAAGAGTTTTCTGTTAGCTTAGATGGTGTATAGTATAAATTAAGCGGTACATCTTTATTAATTGCAGCTAATTTACCCACCACAGTGTCGTGCCCTTCTACCTGATCTAGCATATACCCAAATAAATTTACCATAAGAGAAAATGGGTTTTTACCTAATACCTTATTGTGTTCCATATTCTCAGATTCTAAAATAATAGCATCAATTTCTGTAGCGCCGCGACGTATAGCTTCTCTAATGGGAACCATACATCCAAAACCTCCATCGGCATACTCGCAGCCATCTTTGGTGGCTAAGCTCATAAAAGGTACGTAATTACATGATATCCAGATCCAATCGCAAAAGTCTTCATATGAAAAATCTTTAATCGACTTATACTCTGTTCTACTCTTGGTAAGATTAGAAACAGTAACAACTAGGTCTTCTACTTTTCTGCGAGCCAAACGAAACTCGGCTTCAGAGAAATTTCTGCGAATAGAACGTCTTAGGTTCTTACTCTCTCCAAACGTGCGCTTCTTTTTAATAAACTGCCATAGCGAAGAAAAGAAATTGACCGAGACAAACTCTCTATTCCCTTTCTTTCGAACAACAAAGGGATTTACATTAAATATAGTATGCTGATTGACATTTGTATAAATATCGTAGGTCTTATCAATATTACCCAAAGCCAATTGCGGTATCAAAAGACTACCTGTTGATGTTCCCAAAAACAGGTCATACTTTTTACCCTCTTCCTGTATAAGATACTGTGCTACGCCTCCTGCATAAGCTCCTTTACTACCTCCTCCTGAAATTACTAATGCTCGCATTTATTTATATTGGATTAGATCTATTTTTTTGTTTTGCAAATTCATATCCTTTGTGCCACCACTCTGTCATTTTTTCTTTATCAAAGATTAATGAATTTGTTGTCAATACGGTTGGTGTGTAGTATAAATCCATAGCTACATCATCCTCCAACGCTATAAACTTACCAATTCTGATGTTTTGATGTTCTATCTGATCCATCATAAAATCCACCATACTGGTGATCAAAGTAAATGGATTTTTGGTTGGCATACGATTAAGATAGTTCACTTCTGTCTCTAAAACAATAACATCTACTTCTGTAGCTCCTCTTTTTATGGCTTCTTCAATTGGTACCATTGATCCCAATCCCCCATCTACATAGTCACAATTATTCTTTCGGGCCAAACTCATAAACGGTGGATAATTGCAAGAAATCCAAATCCAATCCAAAAAATCCTTATAGGAGCTATCTTTTATTGATTTGTACTCCACTTCATTTCTAGAAAGATTAGTCACTGTTACGATTACATCGCTTTCTTGTGATTTTAACTTTTGAAAATCTTCAATAGAAATGGCACTTTCGACCAAGTCTCTCAGGTTTCTACTGTCGCCAAAGGATTTTCTTCCTTTTAGGAAATTGCCTAAAACATTAAAGTGATTAATACTAATGCTAGTATATCCTCTTTTCTTTTTAATGATAAAAGGACAGTTTCTGAATATAGAAGATTGATTTACCGAAGTATAAAACTCTTTTATCTCACTAATTTTGGACAGCGCCAAATGTGATACTAAAAGGCTACCAGTAGACGTGCCAAGAAATAAATCATATTTTCTTCCTAGATCCTGGATTAAATGTTGTGCAACACCTCCTGCAAAAGCTCCTTTACTGCCTCCTCCAGAAATTACCAATGCACGCATATTTCATATTATGGGGTTAACTTTTTTTGTAAAAAATCTTGCTGATTCTTTGATAAACTATCCATTAAAACTACATATTTCTTTTTATATTTTTCGTCTTTTAATAATTTATCAAGAATTTTTCTACAGAAGTTTCTAAAACGCCAGTTATGATGTGTCGCTCCATCTACAAGATCTTCTAATGATTGGTCGTGAAAAGCCTGTAAACTTTCTAAATATGTAAATGCATTCTCTCTAGTACTAAAATGATGTTTTGAAGATGTGTACCCAGATAACTCACTATAAAATGCTTGGTGTTTTTCTGTTTGATAGTCTGGTGTACTCAATGCTAAAACAAGCCATAATATTCGTACATTTTTATCATTGAATCCAATTATATCTTTGGTACTATCAAGGTATTTTCTTCTATTTTCAGGAAAATTGGACCATAAATGATATAATGCAGGTTCTATAGTGGCATACGATGGATCTTGTAACAAAGACTCATATTGTTTTCTTAGATCTGTAGGTATTGAACTTAAAGCATTTGCAATGGCTTGGCGTACAAAAATATTATTTGTATCAAAAGCTTTATCGTATAGTGCAATTACTTCCGGTGAAGTTTTTCCTCCTAATTGATAAATAACTTCTTGACCGATATAATCATTTATAGGAAATTCTAGTGCTTTAGCCAAAGCACCCCATTTCCCAGCTAATGGCTGAGTTCTTTCCTGAGCCAAGCTTAAATACTTCTTTATGAAATTTGATTTTGTTAATATATCCAAAGCCTCTTGTGAAGGAAACTTTACATTATCCAGCCATAATGTTCTATACTCTTGTAAGTCAGTGCCACTTACTTCTTCTGCAACAGCAATGAAATTATCTGTGGTAGCATTTTTGAACTTGTATCTTTCAAGATAATTATGAACAGTGATTTTAAAACTTGCATCTCCGATCAAACTTCGTAATGCATGAATTGCCCACGCCCCTCTCTGATAAAATGTAAGGGAGCTGGCTTTGGGGTTTAGTAATGAAGTGGCACTTTCAGATTTAGAAAGCTCTGTAAGTTGCTCTGCACTTTCATATAATTTATACAGAAAATAATCTTCTCCAAAAATTTCCTTTTCGGCTAATAGTGCATAATATGTCGCAAAACCTTCTTGTAGCCAGTGATGTGTGCCTTCGGTTTCTGTAACCAAGTCCCCAAACCATTGGTGTGCCAGTTCGTGGGCATTAACGTTGATATAATTGCGATCTATAAAAGCCGTTTCGTCTACTACAAAAGCATCAGAAAAAATGGTGGTACCAGTATTTTCCATGCCCGCATACAAGAAATCTTTTACCGGGATTTGTTTATAGTTTTGCCACGGGTAAGCAAAACCAATTTCTTTTTCCAAGAAGTCAAACATACGTTTACTATGTTTGTATGTAGATTCAATTTTGTCTTTATCTTCTGGATAATAATACATTTCTAGAGGAGTTCCCTCTTCTGAAGTTTCCACAATCTTATCGTACTTACCAACAACAAGTGCTACCAAATAGCTACTCATAGGTTGCTTCATGTCATAGTACCATCTTTGAATAGAATCATTGACGGGTTCCGTTTTAATCAGATTTCCATTTGCAATTACTTCATATCCTTTTTTATATGTGATGTTAAGGTCAAACTCTACCTTTTCATTCATATCATCAAAGCTAGGTAACCAATTGGAAGTATATTTTCCTTGTCCCTGGGTCCATATCTGGTCATTACCTTTATAATCATTAACAAAGTACAATGCTTTTTTTGGAGATGTTACATATTCAATAACAATATTATGATCAGAATCTCCTTTAAAATTAGATGTAATTACAATCCTCTTATCATTATATTCAAAATCTGTTTTCTTGTCATCAAGAGAAACAGTTTCAATTTTCATAGTTTGGGCATCAATAAAAATTGATTTTGTCTCTTTTAATATTCTAAAAGTATAGCTGACTTTTCCATTAACTGTTTTGGTATTAGGATCTAAGACAATATCAGCTTCTCCCTTCAAAAAATCAACTACATCAGCCTGTTGTGCAATACTACCAAAGGAAATAAAAGTTATTGCTATGTATGAAATTATTCGCATATTCTAGTTTAATCAAATGTTCTGCCAAAATAACGATTTTACATTACTAATGTGGCAAGTTTTACATTGAAGTATTTTCTAATAAATACTATCTTCGTCCTAATGAATCCTAATATTTTACAAACTCCGATTGATTATCTAAAGAGCGTAGGTCCAGCTAGAGCTGACTTGTTACGTTCGGAGTTGGGGATTCATACCTATCAGGATTTGATTAATCTTTTTCCAAATAGATATCTAGACAAAACCCAATATTATAAGATCAATCAATTACAACGTACATCTGCAGAAGTCCAGATCGTGGGCAAAATTGTGAATATTAAAACAGTAGAACAAAAAAAAGGGAAACGATTAGTCGCCCGATTTATGGATGATACTGGTGAAATAGAACTAGTTTGGTTTCGAGGACATAAATGGATTCGAGAAAATCTGAAACTCAATATCCCTTATGTAATCTTTGGAAAAACTAAATATTATAATGGTTTTAACATGCCCCATCCTGAAATGGAACTGCTTGAAGAACATGAAGCTAATTTAAGAACGGTAATGCAACCCATTTATCCTTCAACCGAAAAATTATCTAATAAGGGGATCACAAATCGAGTGATGATGAAGATGATGCAGCAACTATTTGTAGAAACTAAAATTCGTTTTTATGATACCTTATCTAAAGAAATTCTGGATGAGCTGAAGTTGATTTCAAAAAGTGAAGCCGTATTTAACATTCATTTCCCAAAAAGTCAGGAATTATTGGCTAAATCACAATATCGTTTAAAATTTGAAGAACTCTTTTATATTCAATTACAACTGATCACTAAAAAACTAATCCGAAAACAAAAGATCAAAGGATTTCCGTTTACCGAAGTGGGTGAGCATTTTAATAATTTTTACAAGAACCATCTGCCGTTTGAGTTAACCAATGCACAAAAACGCGTGATTAAAGAAATTAGAAATGATATTGGTAGTAGTGCGCAAATGAATCGATTGCTACAAGGTGATGTAGGTTCTGGTAAGACAATCGTTGGATTAATGACTATACTATTGGCTATTGATAATGGTTTTCAGGCATGTCTTATGGCTCCAACCGCTATTTTGGCTAATCAACATTATCAAGGGATTACCGAACTCACAAAAGACCTAGATATAAATGTTAAGTTATTGATGGGGAGTTCTACAGCAAAAGAACGAAGAATAATACATCAAGAACTTGAGGAAGGAACATTACATCTCCTGATTGGTACACACGCCATTTTGGAAGATAAGGTAAAATTTAAAAATCTAGGCTTGGCAATTATTGATGAGCAACATCGATTTGGTGTTGCCCAACGATCAAAACTATGGCACAAGAACAGCTATCCTCCTCATATTTTGGTGATGACTGCAACGCCTATCCCAAGAACATTAGCTATGAGTTTATATGGAGATTTAGATATATCCATTATAGATGAACTACCACCAGGGCGAAAAGCGATTAAAACAGTGCATCGATACGACAGTAACCGTCTTAAAGTTTTCAAATTCATAGAAGATGAAATAAAAAAAGGAAGACAGATTTATATCGTATATCCTTTAATACAAGAGTCTGAAGCTATGGATTATAAAGATCTTATGGATGGATATGAGAGTATCGCCCGGTCCTTCCCTGCTCCAGAATATCAGATTTCTATCGTGCATGGCAAAATGAAACCTGCAGATAAAGATTATGAGATGGAACGTTTTGTAAAAGGCGAAACACAAATCATGGTAGCTACAACGGTAATTGAAGTTGGCGTAAACGTGCCCAATGCAAGTGTAATGATTATTGAAAGTGCAGAACGCTTTGGGCTTTCACAATTACATCAATTACGTGGTCGAGTTGGTCGGGGTGCTGAACAAAGTTTTTGCATCCTAATGACAAGTTTTAAACTATCTGCAGATAGTAAAACGAGGTTAGAAACTATGGTACGAACCAATGATGGCTTTGATATCGCCGAAGTGGATCTAAAATTACGTGGCCCAGGTGATATCATGGGGACTCAGCAAAGCGGAGTATTAAATTTGAAAATTGCTGATATCGTAAGAGACAATGATATCTTAAAAACTGCAAGGTATTATGCAATGAAGATCCTGAATGAAGATCCATCACTAGCATCCGAAAAAAACAAAGTACTTTTATATACGTATCAACAAATGGCAAAACACAAAAATATCTGGAATTATATTAGCTAGAAAATCATAATCTACAGATGTGTTCGTTAATGTATTAACGTACAATAAAATAACAATATGAGATATTCATTTATTATTGGTTGTAGTCTTATGTTATGGTCAAATTTCAGTTTTGGCCAATTTCTAAAAGAACAAGAATGGGCAAGTCTTTCGGATTATATGGCGTCTGATGATACTGGTAGTTTTGAAAAATTCTTAGAAGGAAAAGGGTTTTTAAAATCTGATGAAGCACATGATAAATATAAATTCTACACCTGGAAAAAAACTGATGGTTTTTTTTATGGAGTACGGGTGAATAAAAAATCCAAACAAGTTACTTATATGACCAATGATCATAATTATGTGCTTAGATTATTCTCAAGATTTATTTCAGAATACTCACTAATTAATTCAGAAAGAAAAGGACAAGATATAGCTGTCCATACTTTTCAATCTGAAACTAGTACCATTGTTATTAAATTGGACATTTCTCCGGGTTCTGGAGTACACTTATTACTGGCAGTAAATAAGTAAGAAAAATCACACCGGTAGAATGAAATTCTTAATAAATCTTACAATTCCATTTTTTGAAGGGCCCTTTACATCTGCATCGATAAGAATAAGATCCTCCTCTTTCTTTTTAAGATAGATACCACTCATAAAAACATCTATCAAATTTAATTCAGATTCAACATTAAACCTTGTATTCTTTTGCCAAGCAAGAATTCTACTTGTAGCCACACTTGCACTTGCATTAGAATGTCCTGTAGTTATAGGCTCTCCTTTGGTAATCAAAATCAATTTACCAGGACCTTTTGCCGTTGTAAAAATCATACGACCAAATAGTAATGATGTCAATCTAAGACTCACTATTGCAGAGATAGTAATCCCCTCACTCATTCCTACAAAATTTCTGAAATGAAATACAACCTCCTCACCTTCCTTGATATCCCATTCTACGAACTCATGACTACCCATGGCTTTAAAATGCACCTCTTCTGGTTTGGATTTCATAACTACTTTATTCATTGCATAGTTTCGGGTAAATATTCTCGCCAAAACCGCAGCTTTCCATTGAGGGAGAGAAAATTTTGGGGCTCTCCCACTTGGTTCAAATGACCTTGACACATAATAATTCTCTTGATCAGCTTTGGGGTCAATCTTATATTGATTTCCAAATTTATGCAAACTCCCTTTAGAAGTATTCCCATCAGACTCTAATAGGGTAACATAGTTTTCATCATCTGAAGAAAATGCTACTCGTGAAAACACATATAAGAAACTTTTCAGGATTAAAAACCCAAAAGCTATATCTAAAAGGAGATTAATAAAAGTAATTGTATCAAAAGTGGATTGAATAGTGAATTTCAATTTTTGGGTAAACGAATCTATTTGTTCATTTATCGTATTGTTGATTCCCATAGTGGATGCTTCGACTTCTTTTTGTGTTCCATTAGCAGAATTCTGAACCTGGCCCACTAAGCTGACCAGCATTTCATTTCGTTGTACCGCATAAGACTCATTTACGCTTCTTTTTGCACTATTCTTTGCTTGACAAGGAAAATTTAGTTTTCCCCAAAACCCACAATCTTCTTCTTTAAAAACCGGCGCAATCTCGGGTAATGTTGGTTTAAAGATCCCGGCATAAACATTTGCTACCTCATCAGGCAATTTGTCTGTTTTATTTTTGACAATTCCATTAATTTGCCCTGTGCCACTTTGTATAGCTTCTTGCATACATATTACCTCAGCCTTCATAGAAAACTCTAAATCCTTCTCAAATTGATCTCTTTTATATTTTCTACTCTCATCTGTAGACATGATAAAAGTTTGATCATAAATCTGATCAATCGATGCTTTATTCATTTTATTATTAAGGATTGCTCCCGGAATAATAAAAATCAATAATGGAGACCAATATAGAAAAGATTTTAATGTAAGACTGCCTGTACGTTTAAGTCCTGTTTCTCTAAAAATATTGATGTTTTGTTTAAAAGCCAGGTACAAGAATCTAATAAGAACCGAGTAGGTTAGAAACAATATCAGATGCTGGATATCCAGTAAAACCCAAATCACAATCAAGGTTAGAAAAAAAGGAATAGAACGTAGATTTCCTTTGAAAATAAAATAAAGAAATGCTATTTTATAACATAAGAAGTGGAGTATTCCTATTAATGCTTCGTGCTTTTCCAAAGATATTTCTCCAGAACTACTAATTAGATGTACATATCCTGCAAAAAATGCAGGTAGTAATCCTAGAATACGATAATAATTTTTACCCCCCATAACTAAGACCAATCCAACAGGAATCAGATACAATGGAATCGAGTATAATAACTGGAATTCTTCATGAATATGAAAGTTAGTAATAGAAAAGCCAAAAATGGCAAAAAGAGAAAAATCTTCTATTGCAGGTAGTATTCCTATAAGTACAATGAACAGAAAAAGGTTAAGAGGCCCTTCTTTTTTGAAGCGCTGTTTTAGTTTTTCAAGATTAATCATCCCTAGAGATTTGCGTTAGTTATACTTATACAAGATAAGTAATTACAATTACTTCTGTAGTTACACTTGGTACATCTTGCTTCGGTATTTATATTTTACCGTTGTAGATATATTAACATTAAACTTATTCTCTTACCATTTTGATGCACTGAAAGTTGGTAAATGAATTTACCTCGTAATTAGACTTGAATCTCGTGTTTAAAAGAAGAAACCCCGCAAAGAGCGGGGTCATAGAATACAAAATAATTTTTGAGTCTTATTTGATCATTACTTTTTCAGAAATACTTCGTCTACCATCAGAAACTGTAACAAAATACAATCCAGGCGCTAGCCCGTCTAATGCGACGTTATTTCGTGTTACTGTTCCAGACTTAACTACGTTACCCTGTAAGTTGGTCAAAACATAACTAGCTTTACGATCATCTACCAAATTGAATTGAATAAAGTTTTTAGCTGGATTTGGGAACGTTTTTAAATCAAATATTTTTCCTTCGTTACCTAATTCTCCATCTATTTTCATTTGAGTTAATCCATTGGCTCTGGCTGAAGAACTAATATTTATAGTATAATCTTCTACTTCCCCATAACCAAAAGTTTCACAAGCCGTTGGCGCTCCGTTCCATTTCATAGAAACACGCATTCTTGTATTACCAGAAACGGCTGTAGAAGGCACTGTAAAGTTATATGATAAATTACCAGAGTTTGAAGTAGACCCTGTTACTACTTTCTCTGATGATTCAAAGGCTCCGTTTTTATTAAAATCGATCCAAACTCCCCAATGTTCTGTATATGATGCACTTCTGAAACCAATACTTAATACAATAGTATTGGATCCATATGATACATTTCCTATTTGAGTTGTAAAATTCCCATAACCTCCATTTGCTCCAGTAGCATTTGAAATTCCGCCAAGTCCAACAAAATCAATATATTCATAACTAACATTATTTCCTTTGGCAGAACAATATGTAAGTACAACATCTTGAGTAGTAACATTTATAGCGTTACTAAATGCTGAAGTATTTCCAGAAGCATCATATGCATTTACTTCAAAAGCATAAGTCGTTCCTGCAGTCAAACCAGAAACATCATAACTAGTTCCTGAAGTTGCCACTACAAAAGCCCCATTTTGATAAACATTGTATCCAGCAACACCAATATTATCAGTAGAAGAAGACCATGATAAGCTTGTACTTGTTTGTGCGGTATTTGAGGCAGCCAAATTTGTAGGTACTGTTGGAGCCTGTGTATCTGGACTAGTTCCTCCTCCATTGAAAGTATGACTTCCCAAATCATCAAAAGTATTTTGGGGAAATGAATCCCATTCTGATACCTGATAGTTTGTAGATGGTGAAGCTATGTCTCCTTTTCTTCTTAATGTAACATCCTTGGCAAAATTTGAAGACCCGCCATTAAATGCTCCTATAATATCAATCAAAACATCATTTTTAAAGAGGCCTACTGGATCATTACCATTAAAACTCATTGCTCCAGAACTGGATGTAATATCCGCTACATTCTTAATAGCCGTAGATGCTGAACTATTTGCAACCACATAAACATCATTATTAGCCAATGTTCCAGAAAGGTTAAGCATGCCCGACCAAGCTCCGGCTCCATTGGTTTGTCTTTTAATAGAGTACCCAGAAAGATTTACTGAAGCGCCTGTATTATTTGCTATCTCCAAAGCTTTATTATTAGAAGAACCTTCTATATATTCAGAAAAGAATAGTACATCTGCTACACCACCTCCGCCTCCAGAGCTATTATCTTGAGTTGTTACATTAATTATATTACTAGCAGCAGATACATTACCTGCAGCATCTCTTGCTTTTACAGAAAAAGTATAGTTTGTATTTGCTGTTAAACCAGCTGCGGTATAGTTTGTTGATGCTGCGGATCCTATAAACCCTCCATCTTGATATACAAAATATCCCGTCACTCCTACATTATCACTTGATGCATTCCAAGATAGTACCGTTGATACTTCTGTAGTACTATTTGCTACTAGATCTGATGGAGCTGCTGGTGCTATTGTATCTCCGTTTCCACCACCAGTATTACCAAATCTATCTTCGGCTTGAGGACCTCCCCAAATCTGCGTTGCAAATGCTGGATTATCAATAAAAGGATTTCTGTTACCTTGTATATTTTCTAGCAATGGATTACGTTGTAATTCCAGTTGTGAAACAGGGTCTTCTGCATTCCACTCTAAAAATAACTGAAGCATATTTGCGTCATTTGCAGAAACAGTTCCTACTCCTACATTTGTAGGTAAGCAACGATTACCATACCGTATATAAACATACATCATCATACGTGCAACATCTCCTTTCCATTCATCTCCTGGATACCAATGTCCTTGAGACGTAGGTCCAGAATTTCCAGAACCATCTGCAAATTTTCTACTTCCTCTAGACGAGTTACGTTGCACATCTGTAGGTCTTAAATGATGTGCATCTGCACCAGGTCCTTCTGTACCCAAATTTGGGTTACCTAAAGACTTAGGGTATGTATGTTCTCTGTTCCAATCTGTAGCCCCTCCTCCATTATTATCAACTCCTCTGGTTCTATCGGTAGTAGAATTTCCATCTGTATCACTATATCCGTAAAGTAAAATCACTTTTGATGGATCATTTATATCTAAATCTGTTTGTTTTAATGTTTCCCATACTCCCGGTGTATAGGTAAGAAAAGTAGTATGTGTATTGGTAACTTTAGTCCCCAGTTCACTTTTTAAAGCATCCCCGGATAAATTAAGATTAACGTCATTGTAATACGTTGGTACTTGACTATACCCAATAGCGGATATAATCAAAGCGAATAGTAGTAATTTTTTCATTGTTGTGTTGTGAGTTAGTATATTCCGCTTAAATTAACTGAGGTCGAAACTAAAATTATTTTGCCAAAAATACCAGAGTCAAATGTTACTAAATGGTTACCTAGTATGTTGACAATCTATCATTTACGCTCAAAAATAAGCATAAACACCTAACTATCAGGTTTTTATAAAATTTAACAGTTGTTAATAAGTTATTTCTTACATAAACTATCAGAATTATACTTCTTTTTACGCTTTTCACCGTTGATAAACATCAATTTTAACAAATACAAAAACACCTTACTTATTCTGTGGTTTTTAATCAATTGATTCACAATAATTTGTACTAAATTGAAGTGCTAACTTAAATATATTACATAAAATGAAAAAAATCTTAGAATTAACTGGGGTTCAAAAACTAAGTAGAGAACAACAAGGACAAATTAAAGGAGCGTTCTTTAGAGCATCTTGTTGTCCATCTGGCAGTGGTTGCCTTGTCAATTGGGGTGGTCAACCTTCCTGTGAACCAGGATACTGCGACCGATGGGGGCGCTGCATATTTTTGTAAAAATAGATTGAAGTGCTAACCTTTAATATTACACACAATGAAAAAAATTTTGGAATTGAACGGGGTAAAAACACTAAGTAGAGAACAACAAGGACAGATCAAAGGGGCTATGGGGCACATAAGTTGTTGTCATCCAAACCCCAGAGGCGGTGGTAGAGATTGCCGCATTACTCTTCCAGGCGGATCCAGTTTCTGTGAACCAGGTAGATGTAGACAATATGGAGGAGGCTGCATATTTTACTAGTTAAACTCTCTAAAACCTTTTAAAAAGGTGAACCACCGTCGTTCACCTTTTTTTATACATCTATATAATAAATTGTCTTCCTTTTTAATTTAATTAGAAAGTAACTCAAAAGATTGATTAGCAATCTCTACTTCTTCATTAGTAGGAATTACTAGTATTTTTACTTTGGAAGAGGGTAAACTAATATCTCTCGCCTCTTTTGATCGTATACCATTCTTTTCTTTATCTAATTGAATTCCTAAAAACTCCTGACTCTCGCATACCAAAGCTCTAATAACGTCAGAATTCTCTCCTATTCCAGCCGTAAAAACTATGGCATCTAATCCATTCATAACCGATGCATAAGATCCAATAAACTTCTTGATACGATAGGCATTCATTTTTAATGCTAATCTACAATCTGCATTTCCTTTTTCTGCTTCAGATTCAATATCTCGTAGATCACTATATCCTGTAAGCCCAAGCATTCCACTTTCCTTTTGTAAAAGTATATTTACTTCATCTAATGAATATCCTAAAGAATTTACCATGTAAAAGATCACAGCTGGGTCGATATCTCCTGATCGCGTTCCCATAATCAATCCATTCATAGGCGCAAAACCTAAAGTATGATCTATACTTTTTCCATTCTTAACAGCAGTCATACTACAACCATTACCTAGGTGGATTGTTATTATCTTAGATTTTTCCTTTTTCAGAAATTCAATAGCCTTTCCCGAAACATATTTATGGCTGGTTCCGTGAAAACCATATACTCTTATCTTGTTTTCCTCTAAAAAGACATTAGGAATAGCATATCTGTATGCCTCTACCGGAATTGTTTGATGAAAGGCAGTATCAAATACCGCCACTTGCTTTGCTACCGGAAAAATCTCTTCAGACACCAAAATGCCTTGCAGGTTAGCCGGATTATGTAAAGGCGCTAATACCGAAAGTTTTTCTATCTTTTGTTTTACTTCTTCTGTAATTTCTACTGTACCTGTAAAGGTGCTTCCACCATGCACAACTCTATGACCCACAACTTGAATTTCTGAAGCAGATTGTATCACTCCTACTTCCTTACTCATCAAATATGAAGCTATCAATTGTAAACCATCTTTATGATTATCTATACTATCTACCTTTTCTATCTTATTTGTGTCTGTATTATAGCTAATTTTGGTGTTTTCTAAACCTATGCGTTCTACCATGCCTGAACAAACAACCTTAGCTTCTGGCATTTGAAATAGTTGGAACTTTATAGATGAACTTCCTGAGTTTAATACAAGTATTTGCATATTTTTTTGTCTTTTTATAATCCTTGAGCCTGAATTGCCGTAATAATAACAGTATTATATACATCGTCAACAGTGCATCCACGACTTAAATCATTAACCGGTTTATTTAGTCCTTGCAGCATAGGTCCGATAGCCAATGCTCCTGTTTCTCGTTGAACTGCTTTATATGTATTATTTCCTGTATTTAGATCAGGAAATATCAATACACTGGCTTGCCCTGCTACATTAGAATCCGGAAGTTTACTTTGGCCAACTCTCATATCTACAGCTGCATCATATTGTATGGGACCTTCAATTTTTAGATTAGGACGTTTTTCTTTTACAATTGCCGTTGCTTCTCTAACCACCTCTACATCAGCACCCTTTCCGGAATCGCCAGAAGAATAAGATAACATTGCGACTTTCGGTTCAATTCCAAAGGCCGCCGCAGATTCTGAAGATGAAATTGCAATTTCTGCTAGCTCTTCTGCATTAGGATTTGGATTTATTGCACAATCACCAAAAACTGAAACACGATCCTCTAAACACATAAAAAATACCGAGGAAACGACTTTGACATTTGGTTTTGTTTTAATAAACTGCAATGCCGGTCTAATCGTATGTTGTGTGGTATGCACGGCCCCAGAAACCATACCATCTGCATGACCTTTATGGATCATCATTGTTCCAAAATATGATACATCTGCCATCATATCTTTAGCCATATCCAAGTTTACATTTTTATGCTTACGCAATTCATAAAACGTATTAACGTAATCATCATAATATGGAGACTCTGTAGGAAAAACAATGTTTACTTTATCAAAATCAATAGGAATATCCAGTTTTATTGCTTTACTTTTAATTTTCTTCTCATTTCCAATTAAAGTAATATCCACCACATTTGAAGCTAATAACCTAGATGTAGCTCTCAAAATTCTCTCATCGGATCCTTCTGGAAGTACAATATGCTTCTTATATTGTAAAGCTCTTCTTAGCAAGTTATACTGAAACATACGAGGTGTTAGCCCTTCTGATTTGAAAGTAATTAACTTATCAGCAAGACGATCTTCATTTACATATTTTTCAAAAGTACTTATAGAGGTATCTATCTTTTGCACGTTATCTACATAAATTCTAGATCTAATTGCCCCTATCTGATTTGTTATTGAAAACGTACCGCTGGGTACAGATATAATTGGAAACGATAACGAAACTCCTTCTATAAGTTTTAATATTGGTTTTTCAGGGATAATTCCTCCGGTAAGAATTATTCCAGAAATCTTTGGATAATTATCTGAAATATTTGCTTGTAATACTCCAAGGATTATATCAGCACGATCTCCTGGGGTTATTACCAAACTATTATCTTTTAGATGTGTAAGATAATTACGCAATTGCATAGCACCAACTCCAAAGCTTCCTGCCTGATTGTTCAAAAACTCCTTACCAAAAAGTACAGTACCATCAAGTTCATTTACAATTTCTTTTATTGTTGGATTAATAAGAGAATTTACCTTTGGTATTATGATTCTATCAACATTATCACCAAAATTTTGTTGAAACGCAGTTTCTAATTTTTCTTCGCAACCTGGGGTTACTTTGTTAGCAACCATTGCCAAAACTTCAACATCCTTACCATTAAAAGTGTCAAAAGCTAATTTTAGATTACTTACAATCTCTTCATTTTTCTTGTCAATACCGCTAGAAACAATAACCGCAGGGATACCTAGGTTTTTTGCAATAACTATATTGATATCAAATTCTATAATTGTACCTTCATCAGAGAAATCGGTACCTTCTACCAATATAAAATCGAACTTTTCCTCTAGGTTCTTATATTTCCGAATGATTTCATCAATAATTTCTCCTGATTTGCCTTGATTGTATTTTTGTAATACTTCGCTCCTAGTAAAAGCATAGGCTTTTTTGAAATTGATATCTAACTCAAAATGGGATATTACGGTATTGATATGATTATCTACTTCACCTTCTTTAGGGTCATCAATAATGGGTCTGAAGTATCCTACCTTGGCAACCTTACCAAGAAGCATACGCATCATACCTAAAACTACAATAGACTTACCACTATTAGGCTCAATAGTAGCAATATAAACAGCTTTGCTCATGTACATAAATTTGGTTGGTGCAAAGATACGCCAATGCACTAATTTAACATAAAATTACAGGGCAATAAAACATCTTTATACCAGACTATTATAATATTAACATTTTCGTATTAAAATCAATAAAAAAAGGTTCAGAAAAACTCTAAACCTTTTAATAATCACTTGTAATTTTAACTTCTAGTTGATGTCTTCGCCTTTTTTTAGTTTTTCAAGTGCTCCTGTAAGTCTTGGCTTAAATCTTTCTGGTGCATTTGTCATTGCAACATTTATAGATTTAATAGCATTTTTATAATCTCCTGTTGCAGAGTAAGCTCGTGCTAATCCAAAATTAGATGGCCAAGCTCCATTATTGTTTTTCACATTATCTTTTAGAATTACCAGAGCCTTGTCTTTTTGTCCCTGACCAATAAGTCCGGTTCCTAATTGATACACCTGAGAGGCCGTACCTAATTTGGCAGCTTTATCAACGAGCGACATTGCGTCATCCATTTTACCTTGTTTTGCAAGTATTCTAGATTTAAGCGAAAGGTTTGAAAAAGTCTCTTTACTAAAGAAAGCTCCACTTATTGAGGCATTTACCCATTCGAGTGCTTGATCCAACTCTCCTGCATTAAATGCGTAATTAGCTGCGCTATCCCAGTTTGATTGTGTAAAGCCAGGTGAGTTACGAAGGTCACTTTTAATTCCCTTCATCACAATATCTTTTACATTAACTTCAATCTTAAAAGGTATTTCTTTTTTTTCCCATCGTAAAACAGCAATCGTGCTATTAGCTTCATATTTTGGAAATAAAAAAGTTAATGTTTCTGTATGTGATATGTCATTAGTTTTTACATCTACACGTAATGCATCATCTTTTTCATCATAGAAGTAACTTCCCCAAGCATTAGCATCTTTAGAAAATATTATGGTAGCGTCTCCATCGTCTTTAACAGCAATATGAAGACCATATTTACCAGCTTTGATATCTTTTCCTTCTACTTTTACATCATGGGTAAATTCTATCGTAGAATTTGCATTGGCTCCCGCTCTCCAAGGAGCTGCGGTTGCGGTTCCAAAACCAAGATTGTTATATCCATAAGGGACTAATTTCCCCCATATTTCACGTTCTTTTACAATAGGTCGACCATAATCAATGATGATGTTGGTGATTCCTACACGTTGCATTACTTGTGCGCGTTGACTTCCTTCGGGTGTTTTAAGCTGTGCATTTGCTTGTACAGAAAATAGTAGCATTGCCCCCGCAATGCATACCATTAAAGGGTTGGATTGTTTCATGACTGACATTTTTGAATTAATTACTATCACTAAGAAGAAACCATATCTGATTTCTGACGATAACAATGTAGCATGTAATCATTAATCCTAATGTTACCGTAGTGTTAAACTCAAATAAAAAGTCACAATTGATTGTTAAACGGGCTTATTCCTTTAACAACTGGTTAACAAACCCCTCGAACTCTGTCTTAAACTCAACATATTTCTGCCCGGTAGCAGGACCATTAAAACCTGTATGTATCTTACGTACTTTCCCTTTTTTATCAATGAAAACCGTTGTTGGATATGACAGTACATGATTGAGCATAGGGAGTTTTTCCTGTGCTTTTTGCTTATCCGAAGTTCCGTATTGAGCGAGTAAAACAGGATATTCTACCTTTAACTTATCTTGTAAACGTTTTATAGATTTAATGGCTTTTTCAGGAGTCCTGGCATATTCAAAGGCCAGGGCAATAAACTCTACATCTTTGCCTTTATTACGATTAAAGAAATCTACATAGTATTTTGTTTCATCCATACAATTTGGACACCAAGTTCCCATTATCTGTACAATTACCACTTTGTCTTTAAATCGATCATCTACTAGAGAAACCTGCTTACCATCAACATCTGGAAAACTAAATTCAAAAGTGTCATACCCCTCCTTTAAAAACGTTAATGAATCTTCTGATGGTAATTCATAAGACTCGTTTCTTTTTGCGGTAAATGGTTCTTTCCAATGATTACCAGAATAGAAGTGACCATTAATTGTGGAATCAGTCGCAGTTCCTGTAAATAGAAAAGCATGTGCCCCATCAAAAGTAGATAGTTGTAACTGATTGTTATTAATCACACCTTCTAAATATCTGTAATCTCCTGTGGTCGTTCTAAACGTTCCTGTAACAATATTTCCATTCTGCTTAAAAATCCCTTTAGCGATATATCTATCTTCATCACTATCTTTACTAAAAACCGTTTCCCAATTACCAGTTATATCAAGAGAAGCTTTTGAATTAATATCGAACCTATCTTGTTCACCATATTTTGCAGTAAACGGTACCACTCTATCCAAACTCTTCTTTATAAAACTTCCTGAAATAGTTGCAGAGTCTATAAATTTTGCAGCAACATACCCCTCAAATACTGGAAATTTAATTTTTATAGAATCTCCATTAATCTCAATCTCATCTACATTTATAGTTTCCTTTGCATTAAATATTTTTAATGTTTGATCATCCATAACTTCGAACAAGAAAGGAAGTTGCTCATCATCCTGAAGACTAAGCGTTGCTCTCCATGGGCCACTTTTAAAATCAAAAAAAATATTCTCTTTTTTTTCGTTACAAGAAAATATTACTATTAAAAGACTAAATATTAAAACAAATTTTATAACACTTTTCATTTGGTATTTATTGTTTGGGTCTGCTATTCGATTTGTGGTAATTACTCACAAAAAAACTGCCGAAGAAATAAAAAATTCTGCACGACAGTATCAATATTAAACTTAAATCTTAATTTGATTTTTTCAATTTATTTAATTGATCTTTCTTCTGATTTTCTGTATTTATCAATCTCTTTTTATTAGATCTACCTCTAGT
The DNA here is from genome assembly GCA_947496355.1 of uncultured Aquimarina sp. Lineage (GTDB taxonomy): Bacteria > Bacteroidota > Bacteroidia > Flavobacteriales > Flavobacteriaceae > Aquimarina. The sequence goes on along the minus strand of CANMCO010000009.1, from coordinate 46,401 downwards.
TCTCTTGATCTTCTTATTTGACTTTAAAGTATCTTCTACATAATTTTGAGGAAAAACAGCATGTCCGTTTTTGTCGATATAGGGTACTTCTTTACTACTAAATTCTACTTCATTACCTTTCTTTCCTTTTTTGTCCTTATTTCCCTTTTTTGGTGGTTTAGAAATCGATGCAACACTTTCAGAATCCAATTTCGACAGTTTTTTATCACCCTTAACCTCTTTTTTGGTTAAAGCATTTTCTTTTTTATCCTTATCCTGAGAAAAAACTATAGATTGACTAAGGGTCAAAAAAATAATGAAGATTATAATATTTTTGAGGCTATTCATGATCATTTCTTTTACGTTTTATCAAAAGTAATGAAATTAATGTAATTCATCTATGAAAATGAAACTCATCTATTGCCTACTGCTTCATGAAAACATCAAACTTTAAACAAAACTCCAATTACTGAGCTTTGTTTTTCAAAAAACAAAATATTTCTTATTTGTATCCTCTATGCAATATATTATCTTTACCAATTGAATTAAGAAAGATCACAAATGAAAATTTCATATAACTGGTTAAAACAGTTTATTAACCTTGATTGGGACGCAGAAAAAGCAGGTGAATTACTTACAGATTTAGGTCTTGAGGTAGAGGGAATAGAAACCTATCAAAGTTTAAAAGGCGGCCTTGAGGGTGTCATAGTAGGACAGGTATTAAATTGTGAAAAACACCCTAATGCCGACAAATTAAAGATTACAAAGGTGGATCTGGGAAATGGTAATCCTGTCCAGATAATATGTGGAGCACCAAATGTAGCCGCTGGTCAAAAAGTACCTGTAGCCACAATTGGAACCAAGCTATATGATGAAGAAGGAAAGGAATGGAAAATAAAAAAAGGAAAAATTAGAGGTGAAGAAAGCCATGGTATGATCTGTGCCGAGGATGAATTAGGACTTGGAAAAAGTCATGATGGCATTATGGTTCTTGACTCTAATATTTCTGTGGGAACCAAAGTTTCGGAGATTTTTGATATAGAAAATGATCAAATTTTTGAAATCGGACTTACTCCAAATCGTGCAGATGCCATGAGTCATTGGGGTACCGCACGTGACCTGAAAGCAGGATTAATGCAGAAAGATATCAACATAGAACTTATTACTCCTTCAGTAAGTAGTTTTAGAGTTGAAAATAGAGTAAATAAAATTGATATTGAAATCAAAGATGCAGATCTGGCTCCGAGATATTGCGGGGTCACTATTTCTAACATTATAGTGAGTGAATCTCCAAATTGGCTACAACACAGACTTAAGGCTATTGGAATTACTCCAAAAAACAATGTAGTAGATATTACAAATTATGTATTACATGAATTAGGGCAACCCTTACATGCATTTGACGCAGATTACATTGAAGGTGATAAAATTGAAGTAAAAAGATTAGAGAGCGGCACTAAGTTTACTACTTTGGACGAAGTAGAACGCGAATTGCACGCAGAAGATCTCATGATTTGCGATGGAGTAAAACCACTTTGTATTGCAGGTGTATTTGGAGGTATAAACTCTGGTGTTACAGAAACTACAACATCTATTTTTCTTGAAAGCGCGTATTTTAACCCTGTAAGTGTTCGTAAAACTGCAAAACGTCACGGACTAAATACTGATGCCTCATTTAGATTTGAACGTGGTATAGATCCTAATGTAACAGAGTATGCATTAAAAAGAGCAGCACTTCTTATACAGGAACTTGCGGGAGGAGTTATCTCTAGTGAGATAATAGATTTGTACCCAAAGAAAATTGAAGATTTTCAGGTGTTCTTGTCATACGAAAATGTTACTAAACTAATTGGGGAAGAACTCCCACAAGAAACTATAAAAAGTATTCTTTCTTCCCTAGAGATTAAAGTGAATAGCGTAAATGAAATAGGTATTGGATTGACTATCCCTGCCTATAGAAATGATGTACAAAGAGAAGCTGATGTTATTGAAGAAATTCTAAGAGTTTATGGATACAATAATATTGGTTTTACACAAAAATTAAATGCATCAATATCGGCTATAGATAAGTTCTCTGATCATACCGTACAAAATACAATATCAAATCAATTGGTTGGTCAAGGTTTTAATGAGATGTTAGCAAACTCACTAACTACACCAGAGTATATAGACTTAAGTGATCAATTGAAATCAGAAAATAACGTTGAAATGCTGAATCCACTAAGTAACGATTTATCTGTGTTAAGACAATCGCTACTTTTCTCTGGTTTAGAAGCTGTTTCATATAATATCAACAGGAAGCGAGCTGATCTCAAACTGTTTGAATACGGGAAGACTTACCATGATTATAATGGTGAAAGAATTGAAAATAAGCACTTAAGTATAATCTTATCAGGCAATAGAGCTAAGGAAAGTTGGAAAACAAGCCAACAGACTAGTGATTTCTTTTATTTAAAAGGTATTGTACTATCTGTTTTAGATCGTTTAGGGTTAACAAAACTAAGAACCTCACCAATTAAAAATGATCTATTCTCTGAAGGTTTATCTTTTGGTATCGGCAAAGCTAAATTAGTAGATTTTGGGATTGTTAAAAAACCTATTTTAAAGCATTTTTCAATTTCGCAGGAAGTATTGTATGCTGATTTTAACTGGGACGCAATCTTAGAATATGCAAAACATAATAAAGTTAAGTATACCGATATTCCAAAATTTCCTGAAGTAAGAAGAGACTTTGCTCTTTTGCTTGACGAAACTGTAAAATTTGAGGAAATTAATACAATTGCAAGACAAACAGAAAAACTACTCTTGAAAGAAGTGAGTTTATTTGATGTCTATCAAGGAAAAAGTTTACCAAAAGGGAAAAAATCATATGCCGTTAGTTTTACTATTCAGGATGAAAATAAAACACTTACCGATAAGCAAATTGATAAAATTATGAGCAAGTTGCAGCATAATTTTGAAAGTAAATTAGGAGCTGAACTTAGATAAATAAAGTATATGTAATTTACAAAGCATATCTTGTCTGCTTAATAGTTTAAAATTACTATCAATTTGTTAAACAAATTAGTGATAAAGTGTATTTTACTAATCAAAAACCCCTCATAAACATGAAAAAAATCTATTTTTTATCCATCCTTGTAGTTCTTTCAATTACATTTGGATTTTCACAAGAAAAACTTTGGGAAATCGATCTCAAAGAAACACTTTACGAAGTAGGTTGGATTAAACAATCCAACGATGGTTTAATAATAGCTTCTGGAGCAAAAGGACTATTAGCTATGAATAATACTACCGGAGAAACTATTTGGCACAATAAAGAACTTAAAGGGATTGACAAAAATACTTTCCTAACTATCGATGGGTTGCCTCTTTTTTATGTTGAATATGTACCATTGGCCGGAAAAACAAGAGGAATCATAATTAACTCAAGCAATGGAGATGTAGTTTTTGATACAAAGGATGAAGGTTATAGAATCAAAGAATTTACTATGCTACCAGAAAATGGTATTATTCTTTTTGAGTTGACCAAAGACAAAGAGCGCTACTTAATGAGCTTCAGTCTAAAAACCTGGGAAAAAGAATGGCTAACTCCAATGGGAGAAAGTAAAGGCCTTATTAAGAGTCTTATCACAAAAAGAAGCTTTATAGATCATGGACCATATTTCAATAAAGAGAATAATTTAATTGTAGGTATAAAAAATGAAATATTTACTATTAATGGTTCTAATGGCGAAATCGTTTGGCAGCATGAGGCTGATAAAAAAATCAAAGCCTTAGTCTATTCTCAAGTCAATAACAGCTTATATTTAGGTATAAAAAAATCAAAAAAATTAACGGTCCTTGATCCATCCAATGGAAGTGACATTACTCCAGGTAAATTAAAACTAAGAGGAACATTAATTGATGTACGTCCGGACAAAGCAAATAATTTAATCTTAGTAGAAACCGAAGGGTTTAATATTATTGACCCTACTACCAATGAGTTTAAATGGAAAAAGAGCTTTAAAATAGATTATCTTGATGAAGTAATTCCTCATCAAAAAGGCTTAATTGCAATTGGTAAAGACGAAAAAGACGGAACCATATCCTTGGTAAATGAACAAGGAGAAAAAATCTGGACTAGTAAAGTAAAAGGATATTCGTATTATGTGACTCCAACAGACAAGGGTGTAATGTATGTATCTACAGAAAGATCAAATATCCTTGATTTTGAAAAAGGAAAAGATGTTTGGGATAAAGATGTTAAATTTAGATCTATACCTGCGGTCACTTATGACGAGAAAGAAAACAAAGTAATACTTTTTGAAAATAAAAAGGGATACAAGTTTGATCTTCAATCAGGAAAAATTGATTTATTCGCCGAAGATGTACTACTGGAAGACGTAAAAAAGAAAACTCCTCTTTTGGCAGAATATGTGCAAGACGGGGGTTACCTTTTATACACTGGTCAGCATTTATCATTGTTATCTTCTTCTGGTGATTTGAAATACACTAAATATTATGAACCTGCATCGGACCTTAAAGGTTTTATTGCTCTTGCCGAAACTGGATTAGCAATCGCAGGGGTGGATTTAGATATAAGTGGGTCAATGGAGAATATTAGTCAACTCTCTGCTTTATCTAGTGGTGCATATATTGGGTCTAAAGATCAAACCGACGGAACTGCAACAGAGTCTGTAGTAGCAGGTTTATATGTTGGTGATGAACAAAATATGGCTACTGTATTTGAAATTACCAAAACTAGGTATTCGAATTCAAAAAGTATTAAAAGTCATAAATTCGTTGTTACTAAAATAAAAAGCGAAACGGCTCCTACCAAGCATGCTATATACATGATTAATAAGAAAACTGGAGCAACGGACAAACAAATTGACCTTTTAGATAAAACTCCCAATTATTTAATTGACGAGATCGATGATGTAATTTTTATTAATGAAAAGAACCATCTTATATCTTCCTATAAATTTTAAATCTGATCAATATCTGATATAATTTTAAAAGAGGTTGTTTGTTTAACAGCCTCTTTTTTTATTCCTCAAACAGTTATATTTATGCTGTAAGACCAAATAAAACATACAAATGACATATAGGTGACACCTAAATGTCGTAGTAAAAACAAAGAGCTATTGATAGCTTTGCTTTAAACAAAATTATAAAACTATGGAAGATCAATCAATAGCAAAAAATTTAATTTACCAAAGAAAGTTAAAAGGGTACTCTCAAGAAGAGCTTTCAGAAAAAACCAAAGTTACAATTCGTACTATACAACGAATAGAAAAAGGAGAAGTTAATCCACATCTACAAACTATAAAACTTTTAGCAGTCGCTCTGGATATAGAAGTTGAGGATCTTATAATCCTGGAAAATCCTAAAGAAGAAGTACTACAAAAAAAATGGCTCTTATTGATGCATAGTATACCTATACTTGGATTCGTTATTCCCTTATGTAATATATTAATTCCACTATTTCTTTGGATACATAAAAGAGAAGATAATAGTATTTATGACACTCATGGGAGAGCTGTAGTAAATTTTCAAATTACCATGACAATTCTATATATACTCTCATTAATTGCACTTATAACTATTGAGGGTGTTGGCTTTTTTATATTTATAGCTGTAATACCATACACAATCATTGTCATGATTTTAAATGTAATCTCTGCAATTAACTCACAAAAATGTTATTATCCGTTGTCAATACCTTTTTTAAGAAGGAGTAAAAACAAAAGCTTAAAGATCATGGCGGTTATGACCATTTTTATTTCCTTAATGATGAACAGTTGCAATACAATATCACCTAATCATAATATTACAAGATTAGACGGTTCTACAATAACCAAAGATTCATTAACTTCAAAAATCCAACAACTTATTACAGATGCAAATGTACATGGAGCAGCAATAACTGTCTTAAATGATAACACTATAAAGTATCAGAGAGTTTTTGGTAATAAAAACTTTGAGAAAAAAGAACCACTATCAGACTCCACAAATATGTATGGTGCCTCTTTTAGTAAAGCCGTTTTTTCTGTACTTGTAATGAAACTTGTTGAAGAAAACATTATTGATTTGGATACTCCTTTAGATTCTTATCTTCCAAAAAAAATATATACATATCAACCTCAGACTAGATGGCATGATGATTTTACAGCGCTAAAAACCGATTCGTTATATCATAAAATCACTGCACGTATGTGTCTTGATCACACTACCGGTTTTCCAAATTGGAGATGGGATGAATCTGACCATAAACTAAGGGTAAATTTTGAACCTGGAACTCGTTACAGTTATTCTGGAGAAGGTTTTGTTTACTTACAGGTAGTCCTTGAAAAACTCCTTAATAAAAGTTTAGAAGAACTAGCTCAAGAAAAAATATTCACACCACTAAATATGAGGCACTCTAGTTATAAATGGAATAGCGTATTTGAAAATAATTTTGCCTATGGTCACTCTAGTGTGGGAAAATTATATCCAAAAGATATTGATAATGAACCAAGAGGTGGAAGTACTTTAGAAACTACATCTGCCGATTATAGCAAATTTCTGGAGGCTGTTTTACAGAAAAAAATAATAACCAAAGAGTCTTGGAATGAACTTTTTAGACCTCAAATAAGAATCCGATCTATTATGCAATTTGGTCCTTTATCAAAGAAGGATACCACATTAAACGACAATATCAAATTAAGTTATGGTCTTGGTTGGGGATTATTAGAATCTCCTAAGGGTATTGGTGCTTTTAAAGAAGGGCATACTGATGGATTTGAGCACTACTCTATTGTATTTCCAGCAGAGGGAAAAGGGATTATGATTATGACAAATAGTGATAATGGCGAAGGCATTTTTAAGGAGCTACTTGAAGTTGCACTAGGAGATGTTTATACGCCATGGAAATGGCAAAATTACATCCCATATAACAAAAAAGGCATGTAGGTTTTTATAGTAAACTATAAAAAAACCGGAACCTAATTAGGTTCCGGTTTTTAAAATTTTATTGTAGAAAAGATTAATTACCTCCTTCTAAAGCTTTAAGCTTATTTTTCATTGTTTCAGCCTTAGGATCATCTAGCTGATAGAATATATTCATTAATGTGCGTACTGCTTCAACGTTATCGGGATTATTTTCCAAAGCTCCTTCTAAATAAGGAACAGCACTACTATACAAGTCCATTCTTTTTTGCTTCAACTCATCATATATTTTATAGTCTTTACTAGAAGTTCCAAGATTGTTCATTTTATCAACAATAGCTTTTTCTCCTTCTAAAATTAAAGCAGCTATATTAATTTGAGCGGCTGCATAATCAGGCTTCAACTCTAGTGCCTTCTTATAGTAATCTAATGCTTGTTCATTATCACCAAGACGAGAAGCACTAACTCCTAAGTTATATAGTAAATCTGGGTTTTCAGGATCATTAGCAACAATCTGCTCCATAATTTCTTTATATTTTTCTATATTTCCAAGTTTATAAAACACATCCGCTTCTGCTTGTAATAAAGCTGAATCTCCAGGATTTTCCTTTTTTGCATCTTCTAGCGCTTTCATAGCCTCTTCATCCTTACCTTGAGTTATATAAATCAAAGCAATATTTTTGGCTATTTCACCTTTTCTAGATTCTGTCTTGCGAGCTTCAGGTTTGATATGCGAACCAGATTTAATCATAAGATCTCTTGTTTGTTTTGAATCAAAAGGCTCTTCTTTTCCAGTTTCTTTATTAGTAGCAAAAAATTCCGTTGTCGAACCATTATAACCAACTTCTTTCAATTCGTTATAATATGTAAGAGCAGTATCATAATCCTTACCATTTACGGCATTACCTGCTGCAAAATATAAATATGTCGTATCTGCTTTATTAGTTTTGTATCCTAAATACAACTTCTCTGCAGCTCCTTTATAATTCTTTGAATTTTGATCTTTAACCGCTCCATCAATCAACGTCTGACGCAATGTCTGGATTTTTAAATTAGTATCTTCAGAATATTTAGAACTACCTGATGCTTTTTCAATTTCAAGAACTTTGTTATAAGCTACTAAAGCTCCTTCAACTTTATCAAGAGAATCTGCCGCTGTAGAAGAGATAACCTGTCCTTTAAGGAAATAGTATTGTGCTTTCATTTTTTCATCAGCAACATCCAATTGTCCTTCAACAGCCTTCAATGCTTCACCAGCTACTTCTAAATTCCCTGATTTAAGAGCTTTAGAAGCTGATTTCAGAGCTTGTTTTTGAGAAAATCCAATAGCACTAACCGCTAGGAATAATACTACGATAAATTTAGTCTTCATTATTTAAGTATTTTTAAAATGGGATTTAATTATTCTTTGGTTTCATTATCAATATTCGTGCCATCCGAAGCAGCGTCAGAATCTAATGTAGGAGATGTTGTTTCATCAACATCAACATCTTCATCGATATCGTCTTCATCATGCATAACTTTCGCAACAGCAGCAATAGAATCTTTACCTTTTAAGTTTATTAGACGAACACCTTGAGTTGCACGTCCCATAACACGTAAATCTTCTACTGATAACCTAATAGCTATTCCGGATTTGTTAATAATCATTAGATCATCTAAATCCGTAACATTTTTAATAGCTACTAAGTTTCCTGTTTTTTTGGTTACAGATATTGTTTTAACACCCTTACCACCTCTATTAGTAATCCTGTAGTCTTCTAATTTTGAACGTTTTCCGAATCCATTTTCAGAAACAACCAAAATATTACTTTCCATATCATTAACCGCAACCATACCTATTACTTCATCATTATCATCGGCTAAACGTATACCTCTCACTCCTGAAGCTCCCCGACCCATTGGTCGTGTTTTCTCTTCTTCGAAACGGATTGCTTTTCCTGATTTAACTGCGAGCATAACCTGACTTTTTCCATCGGTTAATTTAGCTTCAAGCAATTCATCATTATCCTTTATAGTAATGGCGTTAATACCATTTGTTCTTGGTCTAGAGTACTGTTCTAAAGATGTCTTTTTGACCTGACCTTTTTTGGTTGCCATTATGACATAGTGAGAATTAATATACTCTTCATCTTTTAGATCTTGTGTACAGATAAATGCTTTTACCTTATCATCACTTTCAATATTGATCAAATTCTGTATCGCTCTTCCTTTTGAGGTTTTACTTCCTTCAGGAATTTCGTAAACTCTCATCCAAAAACATTTTCCTTTTTGAGTAAAGAACAACATGTACTGATGATTTGTTCCTACGAAGAGATTTTCGAGGAAATCTTCATTACGCGTGGTACTTCCTTTTTGACCAACTCCTCCTCTATTTTGCTTTTTATATTCAGTAAGAGAAGTTCTTTTAATATAACCAGCATGTGAAATAGTAATCACTACTTTTTCATCAGGAATCATATCTTCAATACTCAAGTCTCCTCCTGCATATTCTATTTGCGAACGACGATCATCACCATACTTATCTTTTACTTCGATAAGTTCTTCTTTGATGATATCCATTCGACGTTCTTTCTTATCCAAGATATCCTTAAGATCCTCAATGGTTTTCATCAATTCGTCATACTCTGCTCGTAACTTATCCTGTTCCAGACCAGTAAGTTGACGTAAACGCATTTCTACAATCGCCTTGGCTTGGATCTCGGTAAGCTTAAAGGTTTTCATAAGCTTTTCACGAGCTTCATCTGCATTAGCAGATGCTCGAATTAAAGCAATCACTTCATCAATATTATCTGAAGCAATGATTAGTCCTTCAAGAATATGGGCTCTTTCTTCAGCTTTTTTAAGTTCATATTTTGTACGACGAACAACAACTTCATGTCTATGTTCTACAAAATAATGAATCATTTCTTTTACATTCAACAACTGCGGTCTTCCTTTTACCAGTGCAATATTATTCACACTAAAAGAAGATTGTAGGGCAGTATATTTATATAAAAGATTTAAAACTATATTAGGTATAGCATCACGTTTAAGTACATAAACGATACGCATACCATTTCTATCAGATTCATCACGAATGGTAGAAATCCCATCGATCTTTTTATCATTAACCAGATCGGCAGTCTTCTTAATCATATCTGCCTTATTCACCTGATAAGGAATTTCAGAAACGATAATACATTCTCTACCATTTACTTCTTCAAAACTAGCTTTTGCACGTATAACAATTCTACCTCTACCTGTTTTGAATGCTTCTCTTACACCATCATAACCGTATATAGTACCTCCTGTTGGAAAGTCTGGCGCTTTTATATGAGTGATTAACTCATCAATCTCAATATCATTATTTTCTATATAAGCAATAGTACCATCTACAACTTCACTAAGATTGTGAGGCGGCATGTTTGTAGCCATACCTACTGCGATTCCTGAAGCTCCATTAATTAATAATCCAGGAATTCTCGTAGGAAGAACTGTAGGCTCTTGAAGTGTATCATCAAAATTAAATGTATGATCTACAGTATCCTTATCAATATCTGCGAGCATGTCTTCAGATATCTTACGCATTCTGGCTTCGGTATAACGCATTGCTGCCGGGCTATCACCATCAACAGAACCAAAGTTACCTTGGCCATCAACCAACATATACCTTAAACTCCATTCCTGAGCCATACGAACCATGGTATCATAAACTGAAGTATCGCCATGTGGGTGATACTTACCAAGAACTTCCCCTACAATTCTTGCGGATTTCTTATGAGCACTATTTGCCCTAACACCTAATTCATGCATACCGTATAAAACACGTCTGTGCACAGGTTTAAGACCATCCCTAACATCTGGAAGCGCACGAGATACAATAACTGACATCGAATAATCGATGTATGCAGACTTCATCTCATCCTCTATATTGATAGGTATAAGTTTTTCTCCTTCTGTCATAAAAAATTTTTTCTAAAATTGAATTAATAAACGCGCTAATTTAAGTAAATTAAGACGTTTTTAACGATCAATTAGCTATGTAATATACGTAATTTATTAACAAAAATAATACTGTACATAGTTAATAAGTCTACCAGCTTAGGTTTTGATAATTAATGCTTTTTTTGTCTATTTACCAAGGAATAGGGAAAAACTTACTAAAATGTACAAGAATTCATATCGATAAATTCATTACATTTTTTTGATTTAACATGACAAAAGACCGCATTAGTGTCAGATATTTGTTAATCATGGTTTAAAAGGAATAGTTTTTGTCATAGTAATCCTAAAAATTACTATTTTAGATATAAAGAAAAAGAAGAAATTAATCTTATGGATGATAATTTTTCACCTAGAGTAAAAGATGTTATTGCATATAGCAAAGAAGAAGCCCTTAGATTGGGGCATGATTTTATAGGTACAGAGCATCTTATGTTGGGGTTATTGCGTGATGGGAGCGGAAAAGCAATAAGTATACTTGATGCGCTGGATATTGATTTGACCAACTTAAGAAGAAAAGTTGAAATTTTAAGCCCTGCAAATCCAGATATTACAATAGCCTCAAACGAAAAAAAGAATTTACATTTAACAAGACAAGCAGAAAGAGCTCTAAAGACGACCTTTTTGGAAGCCAAATTATTTCAAAGCTCTTCTATTAATACTGCTCATCTTTTATTATGTATATTAAGAAATGAAAATGACCCAACTACAAAACTTTTAAATCGCTTAAAAGTAGATTATGATAACGTTAAAGACCAATTTAAATATATGATTGCTAACGACGAAGAATACATAGATAGCCCAAAAGCAGAATCTTTCTCTGAAGACGATGATGATTTAACTGGAGATTCAAAAGAAAACCCATTTAACTCCCCATCTGGAGGTAGTAAAGCTGGAAAAAAATCTAAGACACCTGTTTTAGATAATTTTGGACGTGACTTAACTGCAATGGCAGAAGAAGGTAAATTAGACCCTGTAGTAGGAAGATCTAAAGAAATAGAACGTGTATCTCAGATACTAAGTAGACGAAAAAAAAATAACCCACTCTTAATTGGAGAACCTGGAGTTGGTAAATCTGCTATCGCAGAAGGTTTAGCTCTTAGGATTGTTAAGAGAAAAGTTTCCCGAATTTTATTTGACAAAAGAGTAGTAACTCTAGATCTTGCTAGTTTGGTTGCAGGAACTAAATACCGTGGTCAATTTGAGGAACGAATGAAAGCAGTTATGAATGAGCTAGAAAAGAATGATGACATTATTCTTTTCATAGATGAAATTCATACTATAGTGGGCGCAGGTGGAGCGACAGGAAGTCTTGATGCATCTAATATGTTTAAACCTGCTTTGGCTAGGGGTGAAATACAATGTATAGGTGCTACCACTCTTGATGAGTATAGACAATATATTGAAAAAGATGGTGCCTTAGAAAGACGTTTTCAGAAAGTAATTGTAGAGCCTACAAATATCGAGGAAACTATTGAAATCCTTAACAACATTAAGGAAAAATATGAGGAACACCATAATGTTAGTTATACCGATGAAGCAATTCAAGCTTGTGTGAAACTAACCAATAGGTATATGACAGATCGATTTTTACCCGACAAGGCTATAGATGCTCTTGACGAAGCAGGATCAAGAGTTCATATTACCAACATCAACGTTCCTAAGAAAGTTCTTGATCTAGAAAAGAAATTAGAGGAAGTTAGAGAATTAAAAAACAGTGTCGTAAAGAAACAAAAGTACGAAGAGGCTGCCAAGCTCAGAGATGATGAAAAGAATTTAGAAAAGGAACTTGGTATCGCTCAGGAACAATGGGAGAAAGATTCCAAACTGCATAAAGAAACGGTAGACGAAGAAAATGTAGCAGATGTAGTTTCAATGATGACAGGTATACCTGTTAACCGTATTGCTCAAACTGAAAGCAACAAATTGGCCGAGTTACCCAATTTAATTATGGGTAAAGTTATTGGTCAGGAAGAAGCAGTCACCAAGGTTGTAAAAGCCATACAACGTAATCGTGCGGGACTTAAAGATCCTAATAAACCAATTGGATCGTTTATCTTTTTAGGACAAACTGGCGTAGGTAAAACTCAGTTAGCCAAAGTATTAGCAAGAGAGCTTTTTGATAGTGAAGACACTCTAATTCGTATAGACATGAGTGAGTATATGGAAAAATTTGCTGTTTCACGATTGATCGGAGCACCTCCTGGATACGTGGGCTATGAAGAAGGCGGTCAGCTTACAGAAAAAGTAAGAAGAAAACCATATGCAGTAATTCTTTTAGATGAAATTGAAAAAGCGCATCCAGATGTTTTCAATATGATGCTACAGGTTTTGGATGATGGATATCTTACAGATAGTTTAGGTCGTAAAATCGATTTTAGAAATGCAATCATTATTATGACTTCTAATATTGGAGCCAGAAAACTTAAAGATTTTGGGCAAGGTGTTGGTTTTGGAACTTCAGCCAAAAAAACTCAGGCAGAGGATTATGCAAAAGGAGTAATAGAAAACGCCTTAAAGAAAGCTTTTGCACCAGAATTCCTAAACAGGGTTGATGATGTCGTGGTATTTAATGCCTTAGAAAGAGAAGATATTCATAAGATAATTGATATTGAACTCGATAAATTGTATGGAAGAATCAGAGGCCTGGGGTACGATCTGTCTCTTAGTGAAAAAGCTAAAGATTATATCACAGAAAAAGGATTTGACAAGCAATATGGCGCTAGACCTTTAAAAAGAGCCATCCAGAAATATATTGAAGATGCTCTGGCTGAAGAAATCATTAATGCTCAGCTGCAAGAAGGTGATAGTATTTTTATGGATATGGATGATGATGCAGGCGAACTAACTATAAACATAAAAAAAGCTGAAAAATCAGCTGAATCGTGATAACGAGAGTCAAATAATTAATTAAAAGGGGTACTATTTGTTATAGTACCCCTTTTATTTTGAAAATCAATTTATTACGCCTTATTTTTAACATTTTAAGGAGATTTTTGTGTATATTTTAATTTTACCTTTGTAAAACTAATAATCTTTCAATGATTGCATCTTTCGACTTTAGCTTTTGTAGAGCTGAAATACATAAGGATTATGTCCTTACGGTAATGACCGAGGGAATTACTGTAATCCCAAAATATAATGAACTATTAATGATGGTTGCAGAACAATACTACAAAAACAAGCCTTTTGTATATATATCAAATAGAATTAATTCATATTCTGTTGATCCATCAATTCATTTAGAAATGAACAAAATCCCAAATCTTATTGGTTTTGCGGTGATATCAAACAATCCAATACAGAAAATGCAAACCAAACTAGAAAAGTCTCTTTTCAAAAAAGAATACAAACTGTTCAATACAATGAAATCAGCAATAGACTGGAAAAATATGATTATCATTAAGTATACACATCTCCTGTAAAAATGTACTGAAAAAGTAGAACATCTATAAGGACATCTCATATATTTGTAACCTTAACAAAAGAAACTCCTTAAGCTTATTATATTGATGATTACGACATATAATTTAGGGTTTTGCTAACTAGATATTTATGAAGATTATACCTTGGCTGTTATGAATGAAGGTATTACAGTTTCTCCAGAACTTAATGACGTGTTTTTGAAGGTTATTGAGAAATATTTTCAAAATAGAGCATTTGCTTACATCTCTAATAGAATTAATTCTTATTCTGTTAATCCAGTGATCTATTTAGAGACTGCCAAAATGAAAAATCTGGTAGGATTTGCAGTGGTATCCAAAGACCCGAAGCAAAAAATGCAAACTAAAGTGGAGAAAACATTTTTTGGAAAAGAATTCCGCCAGCTTAATACTATAGAAGAAGCTTTGCAATGGAAAGAAGAAACAATGAGAAAAGGAATTGACTAATTTTTAACCGCTATAAAAGACAATTTAAAAAGCTGTGATTATTCAATCACAGCTTTTTTTTATATATTATACTCTATAATTCGGGGGAAATTCTTTTTTTAAATTCAGAAATAAACTAAAGTTACCTTTAAAAAATTAACAGTTCTTAAATGATCGCATTATACGAATTTGAATTTTGCCACGTAGAAGTTTACAAGGACTATGTCATTACCGTTATGAAGGAAGGTATTATTGTAACTCCCGAATTCATTACCCAAATGTCATTTATAGCAGAGAAACATTTTGAAAACAATGTTTTTGTATACATCTCTTATCGAGTTAATTCGTATGCATTAAACCCAACATTGTATTTTGAGGTAAACAAACTGGACAATCTTATCGCCTTAGCCATAGTGTCAAAGGATCCCAAACAATGGAATCAATCTAAAATCGAAAGAACATTTGTAGATAGAGAACTGGAGCAATTTGATACATTAGAAGAAGCTCTAGAATGGAAAGATAAAATTATTAAAAAGCATATCAAAAAATAAAAATACTTAATGATTACATCTTACGATTTTGGATATTGTTTAGCAGAAATATATGAAGATCATATACGCGTTTATATAAACAAGGGAGTAACTATTACTCCAGATCATATTTCAGAATTAAATTTTGTTACAAAAAAACATTTCGAAAACAAATTCTTTGTATATGTAGCGATTCGTATCAATTCTTACACTATCAACCCAATGATATATGTTGAAAGTAATAAAATTCATAATTTACTTGGCGTAGCAATTGTTTCTAAAGACCCTCGACAAAAGAGTCAAGCAAAAATTGAAAAAGTATTTACTAACAAAAAGCTGCAACAATTTGAAACGCTAGAGGAAGCTTTACAATGGAAAGATGAAATTATTAAAGGGCTTGCCGATTAATTTTGGTTTTCCTTCAGATAGTGTCCAATATTTTGTGTAAACAAATAAAAGCGGGTTCGACTAATTTATAGTCGAACCCTAATGTTTTGATACTATCTTTACTTGATAATTTCAGAAATTCTATTGTTTGGCATTATCACTATTGTCTACTGGCCCATAAACACAATGGTAATTGCCAAAATTATATTCCCAGCTTCCACCACCAAGTTCGCAAAATTCTTGAGTTAGATCATTGTTACCACCTTCAAGAGTTTTCATGGATTCTTTACTTAATGTTTTAACGTTTTCTAGTTTTAAAAGCTCTTTTATCATAATTGCGTTTTTAAGTTAAACATGTATAATTCTTAATAATTAATTTAATTACTGTTGATTTTTTTAACCTCTAGAAAATTAAAACCTTCAACGTTTGACTCAAAATTAAAACATCCAAAATGATATTCAATACCTAAATAGTTAAGTGATTGAAACTATTAAAAGAATGTGGTAGTTTATCAGTTAAGCGTTTCTATTAAATTATTAAGCTGTCTTCTATTTCTTACAGAAATAGGTATATTGATACCATTACTTAAAACAATAGTTTCCTTTTTAAGAATAGTATCTATGTGCAATGTATTTACTAAACAAGAACGATTTACTCTAAAAAAACCTCTTTGCGACAACAAATTATCATAGTATTTCAAAATATTATTGGCCAAAATCGTTTTATCACCTTTCAGAATAAAACTAGTGTAGTTACTATCCGCATGACATGATATAATATCATTAAGAAATACGGATCTAAAATTTTGTCCTGTTTGCAACAAAATCTTTGAATTACTTTCCTTTATAAATTCTTTAAAATGTTGATATTTGCTTTGTTTGAAATACCTAGTTTTTACACTACGATATCTTTCTAAAACTCTCTCGAGTATTACATCATTAATTGGTTTTAGAAGATAGTTAAAGGCAAAATGCTCAATTGCTTTCTCATAATAGGTATCATAGGCAGTAATAAAAACTACTTCAAAACTCTTGTTGGAAATCGCATCTAGTACTTCAAAACCAAGTCCATCATCCAAATGGATGTCAAGAAAAACAAGTTCTGGATTATGTAAATTAATCAATTTAATGCCTTCACTAACTGTTTTTGAAAAACCTCTAACATCAATGCCAGAGGAGGATTGATTTAATAAAGTAGATAGATAATTTGAAGCTTCTGAATCATTTTCTATAATTATCGTACTGATCATAAAATAAATATATTAGATTCGTAAAGTTATTGAGTTAATCTAAATCTATAACCTTGAAGAAGCTTTTTTTTACCATTGTTTGTTTAATTTTTACTTACACAACCTTTTCTCAGGAAGCTCTCACCCAATTTACAATAGACACTATGTCTTTTTCCATGAATAATGAAAAATTATTTATGGACAATTTGAAACGAATCAAACATAGCTTGATAAAAAATAAAAATCTCATTGGGTGGACAAAATATTATATGAGCAAAAGCTATATGCATCAATGGAATAAAAAGTTAGACTCTGCATGGGTTAATGCTGTAAAAGCTATTGACTATTACAAACAAGAAGAAGGATATCCTATCGCAGATCAATTGATTCATAAAGCATATTATATTAAAGGGGTAGCAGAGTTTCATGAAAATAAAATAATTACATCTCTTAAAACATTATACAAAGGATTGGAATATACTAAGTATGTTTCAGAAAAATCCTGGAAAAGTTATATAATTCATAGATTATCTATCATCCATATTGAGTTGGGTGATCTAGAATTAGCACTTAAAATGATGAAAGAGTCCGCAAAAGATCAATCAAGATTGAAATATAGTTATGAAGGAGGAGGAATCTATTTGGATATAGGAATTCTTCATGGAGAGTTAGGAGAAATTGACTCGTCTAAGGTATATCTAAAGAAAGCTATTACAACTCTTAACAATCCAATGTTAGAACTTGGATATGTAGGCATTAATGGTAATTTTCATAATTTTCAAGTAATGGCATATCGATGGATCGGCCATGCTTTTGTTAAAGAAAAGAATATAGACTCTGCTTATATTTACTACAATAAAGCTTACAGGTTATTCAAAAATGAAGATTTGGCAAATACTGAAATCAGAGAAATAAATAAATTATCTTCCTTACTTGATTACGGATTTATTCTTATTCAAAATGATAGTTTGGATAAAGCTATCACCACTATAAATACCGTAAAAGACTCTCTTAGGGTATTTGAAAATTATAATAGAGAAGAAAAGAATATTTTTTTAAAAACATACAAACTTCTAAGTGAGATTTATTCTAAAAAAGAGGAACACAGAAAAGCACTGGTTAGCGAGCAGAGAATAAACAATTACCTAAATACTTATAGCGAAAAGAATATTACAAAACAGATACAACGATTTACTACAGAGTATGAACTAAGAGAAAAGGAAGATTCAATTTCAAAGTTGACTAAATTAACCAATGAGCAACACACTATTCTAAATCAAAAAAATACTATTAATTGGATTTTAGGGATATTACTTATCTCATTATCTATTTTAGCATTTGTAATCTTCAAACAGCGGAAATTAAGAAATAGATATAAAACAGCAAGTCTTGAACAGCGTTTATTACGCTCGCAATTAAATCCCCATTTCTTATTTAATTCTCTTGGAAGTATTGTGAGTTTATCTTACTCAAAATCAGATAAAGTTATACCCTACACAATAAAATTAAGTAATTTATTGCGTTCAATCTTAGAGAATTCAAGAGAAGAGTTCATCCCCTTAGAAGAAGAACTTACCACTATAGAAAACTATTTGGATTTACAATCCAATTTTTCTGTAGATTTTAAATATGACGTTCATGTACAAACATATATAAATATTGAAAAAGTACTAGTTCCGCCAATGTTTATTCAACCTTTTATTGAAAATGCAATTTTACATGGTATCGCCAAATTAAAAGATGGTAAGATAATCATCACTATCAATATTAACAACGAATCTAAAACAGTAAAGTGTACTATTGAGGATAATGGAGTAGGTTATCTACGAGGAACAGATAAAAAAAAGAACACATCAGAATATCATAAATCAATTTCTACCGAAATCATGACTGAGCGTCTCAAAATATACTCAAAATTACTTAAAGTAAATACCCAATTTGAAATCAAAGATAAAAATAAAGGTCTTGAAAATAAAGGAACTACTGTAACTGTATTAATCCCTTTTATTATTGAAGATTAGGACACTATCTCATAAAAAAAAGTGGTGAGTTTCCCCACCACTTAATATCGGTTATTAAAAATTTAATTTTCGTTTATTTAGCAATATTAACTGCTCTTGTTTCTCTAATCACAGTAACTTTTACTTGTCCAGGATATGTCATATCCGTCTGTACTTTTTGAGAAATCTCAAAAGAAAGACTAGCTGCTCTTTCATCATTTACTTTTTCACTCTCTACAATTACCCGTAATTCTCTACCTGCTTGAATTGCATATGCTTTTTTCACTCCATCAAAGGCAAATGCTATTTCTTCTAAATCTTTTAACCTTTGTATATACGAATCTAAGACTTGGCGTCTTGCTCCTGGCCTAGCTCCACTAATTGCATCACATACCTGAATAATTGGAGAAATCAACGAGTTCATTTCAACTTCATCATGGTGAGCTCCAATGGCATTGCACACTTCAGGTTTTTCGCCATACTTCTCTGCCCATTGCATTCCTAAAATTGCGTGAGGAACTTCTGTTTCTGTATCTGGCACTTTACCTATATCATGAAGTAATCCTGCTCTTTTTGCCATTTTAGGATTCAATCCTAGTTCCGCTGCCATTACACCACATAATTTTGCTACTTCCCTAGAGTGTTGCAATAAGTTTTGACCATAAGAAGATCTATACTTCATTCTACCTACAGTTTTAATTAGCTCAGGATGCAATCCATGTATCCCCAAATCAATTACTGTACGCTTGCCAACTTCTATGATTTCTTCATCTATTTGCTTCCTTGTCTTTCTAACCACCTCTTCTATTCGTGCGGGGTGAATCCTTCCATCTGTTACTAATTTATGTAATGAAAGACGAGCAACTTCTCTCCGTACAGAATCAAAACAAGATAGAATTATAGCTTCTGGAGTATCGTCTACTATTATTTCCACACCGGTAGCCGCCTCAATAGCTCTAATATTTCTTCCTTCACGTCCAATAATTCTACCTTTCACATCATCACTTTCAATATTAAATACTGAAACACAATTTTCTACTGCTTCTTCTGTCCCAATTCTTTGAATTGTATTAATAATAATCTTTTTAGCTTCTTGCTGCGCTGTAAGTTTTGCCTCTTCTATAGTATCTTGAATAAGCGCCATAGAATCTGTCTTTGCTTGTTCTTTCAAAGACTCTACTAGTTGTTCTTTTGCTTCTTCTGCAGATAATCCTGATATTACCTCTAACTGCTGAACCTGGCTTTTATGTAATTTCTTGAGCTCACTTTGTTTCTTCTCAAGGTAATCATTACGTTTATCATAATCTTTTATTTTATCCTCAAGTTCTACATTAAGCTTTTTATTCTTAGATAATTCATTTGATATTTGAGATTCTTTATCTCTTGTTCTTTTTTCAGCTTCCGCTATTTTTTTATCTCGAGATAATATGACTTTCTCATGTTCAGATTTTAATTCAATAAACTTTTCTTTGGCCTGAAGGATTTTATCCTTCTTTATTGTTTCTCCTTCGCTTTTTGCTTCTCTTAAAATACTTTCTGAACTCTTCTTTGCAGTTCTAATAATTTCTGATGCTTTACTACGCTCTAAAACCTTAGCAATAATAAAACCTATTACTAACCCCACCATCGAAGCAATAACCAAAAACATAATGTTATCCATAATCTTTGTTAATATTTGTGTATAAAAAAAGCCTGCACTAGTAAAAGGTTTTGTATAAACTCTGTAAAAACAGGTTTAGGGCTAACAAATTGCTCAAGAATCCGCTCTATGGCGGCGCGCTTTTACAATTTAAACTCACCCTTTTGAATTAATTCTTGTTGAGTTTATCAAAATAACAACTAGTGCAGGCAGTAACCTTATTTATTTTAATGAACGTTATGACAAATGTTCATATAGTAAATCGTTTAAAGAATTTAATCTATTTACTACATTTACATCATCATCATCTTTATCTATAACCTTTTGTTCGACCTGTGCGGCAAATTGCAATGCGCACATTGCTAATACATCTTGTTTATCTCTTACTGCATAGCTTTGCTCAAATTGCTTTATCATTGCCTCTATCTTTTTGGCTGCTTTTCGCAGACCTTCTTCCTGATCCGGATTAATAGTCAATGGATATACACGATCTGCAATTGATAGTTTAATTTTGAGCTTATCTGCCATATTTAAATCATTCAGAGAGCTGTGAAATACACATGTCTATTTCTTTTAT
This sequence comes from uncultured Aquimarina sp., assembly GCA_947496355.1. Classification (GTDB taxonomy): domain Bacteria; phylum Bacteroidota; class Bacteroidia; order Flavobacteriales; family Flavobacteriaceae; genus Aquimarina. The sequence goes on along the minus strand of CANMCO010000009.1, from coordinate 25,298 downwards.
TAAGGCGTTTATTTTGAGCTTGGTCTCCCGTTTATATTCGTCACTGCCAAGCATTGCATTAGCATTTTTGAGTGCACTGAATTTTTCTTCCCAATGCTTTAATTGATTCGTTTGAAGTTCTGAATTGGACTCTAATTCTTGTATTTTACTTTTTAGATCTGCATTCTGCTGTTTCATTAACTCATACTTATGTAGCAGCTTGCTTATCCTATTCTCAAGAGAATCAACAATTTCAATTAAATCACTCATTAATATATTTTACGCAATACTTCGTTACACAAAGTTAACATACCAATTGAAAAAACCCAATAGTTTTTAAACTAATTTTATATGCCATAATTATTACTGTTCTGCTCTTGATATTTCTTCTACTTTAGCCAGTGATGAAGCTATGATCTGGTGCATGTCATAGTAACGATACTCTGCCAGTCGTCCACCAAAAATTACATTTTCTAACTTAAGCGACTCTTCTTTATATTTTTTAAATAATTGCTGATTTTCATCATTATTTATTGGATAATAAGCCTCTTTTCCCCTATTCCATGCTTCAGGATATTCTTTGGTTATGATAGTTTTGTCTTGTTTACCAAACTCAAAATGCTTGTGTTCTATAATTCTTGTAAATGAATAGTCGGCGTCATTATAGTTCACCACTGCGTTACCTTGATAGTTTTCAATTTCATGCAATTCATGTTCGAAACGTAATGATCTATACTCCAGCTGCCCATACTTATATTCAAAAAATTCATCTATTTTACCTGTATAGACTACTTTATCTGCTAATGCTTCTAAATGGTCTCTTTCTTCAAAAAAATCAATATTCGTTTTCGTATCAATTCCATCCAATAATCCATCAATAATAGTATTATATCCTCCAACGGGTATACCTTGATATCTATCATTAAAATAGTTGTTATCAAATGTAAATCGAACAGGCAAACGTTTTATTATAAAAGCAGGAAGCTTTGTAGCTTTTTTACCCCATTGCTTTTCTGTATATTCTTTAATAAAGGTTTCATAGATATCTTTACCAACCAATGAAAGTGCTTGTTCTTCAAGGTTTTTCGGACTTTTACTTCCATACTTGGCTATTTGCTCATTGATTTTTTGTTTTGCTTCTTCTGGAGTTTTGGTGCCCCATAACTGGTAAAACGTATTCATATTAAAAGGCAAGTTATACAACTTACCTTTAGACAAAGATATTGGCGAGTTGATATAATTATTAAAGGTTGCAAATTGATTTACGTAATCCCAAATCCTTTTGTCATTGGTATGAAAAATATGGGCACCATACTTATGTATATTAATATCTTCTTTTTTCTCACAATATACGTTACCTCCCAAATGATCTCGTTTATCTATAACAAGGCATTTTTTTCCTCGTTTTTTCATTTCATGTGCAAAAACACTTCCAAACAACCCTGCTCCCACTATTAAATAATCATATTCTTTTTCTATCACTTTTACTCGTATTTTAATTAATTACTCCATAGTCCAAATATCAATTTCCAAATCTAATGTTTTAAACCGACTAGTACTTAAGAATACCTGCTCAAATAGAGTTCGTAACAATAATCTTAATAATATTTGGCATAAAAAAATAAAATGTATGTATCTTTCATTCCAGAAATTTAACTCGAAATATGACAGGGTATTATATCTCAAGAAATTACAAATCTCTTTTTAATGCTGCGGGAAAAGCTAAAACTGATTGTGAGTTCATTTTACAGGAAATGGGATTCAAAAATTTAGGATTTAAACAATCTTCAATCCCAAATTCGGCTCTAGGAACAATAAAGAATTTCTTAGGTATCACTTATGCTTTATTACGTTTACCTTTCAAGAGCACTTTATGCACGCAATATCCTTTAAATAAGTTTAGAGGTTATGTACTATTTATAGCAAAACTAAAACGGTGCCGTATTATCACAATTGTTCATGATGTTAGATTCTTGAAAGGTCGAACAGGTAGTGCCAGTAAAGAATTAAAAAAAATAATTACATCAGATGCAATCATTGTTCATAATCAAGCAATGAGAGATTGGTTTGTTGAACAAAATGTTCAGATCCCAATCATCGTACTAGGGATATTTGATTACATCCTTAATGACGGTTTACCTGTACAGAATAATAAAAACAATGGAACAAAACCTTATAAGGTAGTATATGCCGGTGGTTTTGGTGATGGTAAAAATTCTTACATCTACGATCTAGACACATTAGAGAAGAATGATTTTAAGATGAAACTCTATGGCATTGGTTTTGATTATCAAAAACTTAAAGCCCCAAAAGAAGAATCTATAATATCCTATGAAGGAGCATTTCCATCTGATGAAGTAGCTTATCGTATTGAAGGTTCTTTTGGATTGGTATGGGATGGTACATCGACAGAAGAATGTAGTGGGCAATATGGACAGTATTTAAAATTTAACAATCCACATAAAACATCATTATATATTTTATGCGGATTACCAATCATAGTTTGGGATAAAGCAGCGATAAGTGCTTTTATTTTAGAAAACAACTTGGGTATTGTTGTATCAAACTTAAAAGATCTAAGTGATAAACTTGAACAACTATCTAACGAAGATTATCAAAAAATGAAATCAAATATTGATAGCGCAAGAACAAAAATAATTTCTGGAGGATATCTAAATAATGCTGTTAATAAAGCGTTACAGAGTATATAACTGTAGAAAGAAGTAGTTTTATATGTCACACATAAACATTTACTTTTAAACTCATTTATGCGAGCAATTATATTTTTTATAATTTTTGGACTATCATTTTGTTATGGTCAGAAAGACATTGCAAAAGATTACTTCATGGCACCATTGGATATTCCTTTGGTTGTTTCTGGAACTTTTGGAGAATTAAGATCTAATCATTTCCATTCTGGGTTGGATATGAAAACCCAGGGAGAAGAAGGTCTTAATGTATATGCCGCGGCTTCTGGAAGAGTAAGTAGAATAAAAGTTTCTCATGGAGGATATGGAAAAGCTATCTACATCGTACACCCAAACGGTTACACCAGTGTTTATGCACATTTGAGTAAGTTTTCACCAGAAATCGAAGCCTTTGTCAAAGAGCGGCAATATGCAAAGGAATCTTATGAAATAGAACTTTTCCCTAAGTCTAGTTCTTTAATGGTTACCAAGGGGGATATTATTGCCTTTAGTGGAAATACCGGAGGTAGTTCTGGCCCACACTTGCATTTTGAAATTAGAGATTCTAAATCCAGACCAATGAACCCGTTGAGTTTTGGGCTTGATGTACAAGACACAAAAAAACCTATAATAAATAGCCTATGGGCATATAGCCTAGATAAAAATGCACATGTTGATGGTAGCCAAGAGCCATTTAGATTAAAACTAACACAAAGGGAAGATGGGACTTTTAAAGCCGAAAATATAAATGCACATGGCAATATTGGTTTCGGTGTGTCTACAATAGACAAACAGGATTTGGCGAATAACAGAAACGGTATTTATGAAATATCAACCGAAGTCAATGGACAGGAAAATTTAAAGTTAGTAATGAATCGATTCTCTTTCTCTGAAACACGCTATGTTAATCGACTTATTGACTACACATACTTCAAAAGAAACAGAAGCAGAATAAGCAAACTATTTGTTGAACAAAATAACCCCCTCACTGTCTTTAAAAAGAAGATGGACAATGGTTTTATAAGAATTGAAGATAGCCTTTCTTATAACTATAAAATATATATTAAAGATTTCAAAAACAACACAACTACTATTGATGTACCAATACAAGGAAAGTATACCGATTTAATTTCCAAAACTAATATATCAAAAACGCCATACTTTGTACAAGCAAACGAAAATTATACATTTAATGACGGTATTGTTGACCTTTTAATCCCAAGAGGTAGTCTATATGATGACACTTATCTAAACCTTTCTGTAAATGGTGAAACCGCAGAAATTCATAATGACGAAACTCCTTTACATAAAAACATGACATTGGTTTTTGACGTTTCTCGTTACAAAGAAGAAGATCGAAAAAACTTGTATATCGGCCGAGTTAATAAAAAGAATGAGCCGTCGTATACACGAACATCAAAAAAAGGAGATCGATTTTCAACAAGAACACGAACCTTCGGAAAATATTCTTTATTTGCAGATACCCAAAAACCAAGTATTGTCCCTATAAATGTTTCTAGTAAGCAATGGATATCCAAAGCTACACACCTTAAAGTAAAGATTAATGATTCAGAATCTGGAATAAAAAATTATAGAGGTACTATAAATGGAAAATTCATTCTTATGGAGTATGATTATAAAACAGGAATGTTAATTTATGACTTCAATGACAAAGTTAATACAGACCCAGAAAATAATTTTAAACTCGTTGTGTTAGATAATACAGGAAACAGAGCCACATTTGAAACAACATTCTTTAGAAAACCTTAAATATTCATATTTTTTGAAAAATAATCTTTTTTTCTTTATCGTCACTTTTTTCGTTTTTATCAGTATACAATCTTTGGCTCAAGATGCCATCCTTAAAGGTGTTGTTCTTGATGAAAACAACACACCTATTTCTGGTGCCAACATCTCTTACAACAACTCGGGTACTCAATCTGATAAAAATGGAGTTTATCAACTAGACATTCCTGCTAATCAAGAAATCGAAGTGAAAATATCACATATCAGCTTAAAAGATATGCGATTTGTAATTAAACTAGAAGCAAACCAAGAGTATGAATTAAATCCGGTTCTTAAAACAAATGTCGAACAAATAAGTGAAGTGATCATATCTGGTAAGGAAAGGAAGACTGTAGAAGGAATCACGACATTAGACCCAGAAACAATAAGAACCACACCATCTGCCAATGCTGGTGTTGAGGGATTATTAAAAAGCCTGCCAGGTGTTAGTTCAAACAACGAATTAAGCACACAATATGCTGTTAGAGGAGGAAATTTTGACGAAAATCTGGTTTACGTAAACGAAATAGAAGTATATAGACCATTTTTAATACGGTCAGGACAACAAGAAGGTTTAAGTTTTGTAAATACAGATTTAGTAAGAAATGTCGATTTCTCTGCAGGTGGTTTTCAGGCTAAATATGGAGATAAACTCTCTTCTGTTCTAAATATTACCTATAAAAGACCGACTCGATTAGGAGCTACCGCAAACTTGAGTCTTCTGGGAGGAAGTCTCTCTGCAGGAGGAATTTCTAAAAACAAAAAGTTTTCTGGTATTGTTGGTGTACGATATAGAGATAATAGCCTTTTAGTAGATGCCAGAGATACTGAAACCAATTTTCAACCTAGATTTGCAGACATTCAGACATATTTATCCTATAATATCACCAATAAGTTTGAATTAGGGTTTCTGGGAAATTTGGCAATCAACCGATATGATTATGAACCAATAAGCCAGCAAGTAAATTTTGGTACTCTACAAACCGTACAAGCTCTTAGTGTTTTTTATCAAGGACAAGAAGAAGACCAGTACAACACCTATTTTGGAGCCCTAAAAGGAACCTATCAACCTAATGAAAATCTAACCTTAAAATTAATTGGTTCTGCTTATCACACCCAAGAGCAAGAACATTATGATATATTAGCTGCTTATTTTTTAGGGACAGTTAACACAGATATTGGTAGTGAAGATTTAGGAGAAGTAGTATTTAATGAAGGTGTTGGTTCTCAATTAACCCATGCGCGAAATGATCTTGACGCACTAATATTCAATGTAGAACACAAAGGAACGTATATTGCAGATAAACACCAATTTGATTGGGGAATAAAATATACTTCAGAAGATATTAGAGATCGATTACAGGAATATGAGATTGTAGATTCTGCCGGTTTTTCTATAAGACCTCCTATCTTGGATTTAGTAAATGACCAGCCGTATAATCCATTTGCAAGTCCAATTGTTCCTTTTGTAAGTGTAAGAGCTACCAATGAAGCAAAAATTGACCGTATTTCTGGATATGCTCAATATAGTCTTCGTTCGACTATTAATGAAAATGAAATTTGGGCCAATATAGGAGTAAGAGCCCATAACTGGAACGTTTCAGGAAGTACTGTTGCTAGTACCGATTCTCAAATTGTATTTAGCCCAAGAGCACAAATAGCAATTAAACCAAACTGGAAAGCTGATATGATTTTCAGAGTGTCAGGTGGACTATATCATCAACCTCCATTTTACAGAGAGTTAAGAGACTCTTTGGGAGTTGTTAGACCAGAAGTCAAAGCACAGCAATCTGCCCATTTGGTTATTGGCAATGATTACAGTTTTAAAATGTGGGATAGACCATTTAAGCTTACCTCAGAGATATATTATAAAAAATTAACCGACGTTAATCCGTATACTATAGAAAATGTGCGCATTAGATATCGGGCCAGAAATAATGCCAAGGCATATGCTCAAGGATTAGATTTAAGACTTAATGGCGAGTTTGTACCTGGAACGGAAAGCTGGGTTAGTCTTGGATATCTAAAAACCGAAGAAAACATTGACGATAGAGGTTACATATCGAGACCAACAGATCAACGACTAAAAATCGGAGTTCTTTTCCAAGACTATGTGCCTACAATCCCTAGTTTAAAAATGTATCTTAATATGATTTATCAAACAGGAGTTCCTGGGGGTTCACCAAGTTATGCGGACCCTTATGATTTTCAATCACGATTAAGAGATTACAGAAGAGCCGATCTTGGAATATCATACATTGTGGTAGATAAAGATAAAAGACTAAGAAATGGACATTTTTTAAATAACTTTAGAGAATTAAATCTTGGCTTTGAGATCTATAATCTATTTGATAATCGAAACTCTATTACCAACACATTTGTAAGAGATGCCTCTAGTCAGCTTCAATTTGCTATCCCAAATTTTTTGACACCCCGAGTTTTTAATGTGAGAGTAGGAATGAAATTTTAAGCACTTAAAATTTCATCAACCTATTTATAGATTATTAGCGACTTTTTAATCTTGAATTTACCTTTTTTCGGCGAATAAAATAAATAACCTTGGAACCCAATCCCCTAAGACATTGATTTCATCAATTATATTAGGCTTATTAAGAGTCTCTATTCTTTTCCCTTCATATTTAAACTGAATTTCGGTTCCTATAGATGACCATATATTCTCTTTCTCGAAATTAGTTTTGGCTGATACTTTAACCTCTTTGCAAGTTTTAAAATCAAGAACAGAATATGCATCCGGTTGTTGAGAAAATATGACATTCAGACAAACCAGAAAAAAAAGAAAAACAAATTATTTCATAATTCTAATTATCAATAAATTCCCTAAGAACATTGATAACATAATCTATTTCTTCTTTAGTATTATATTTGGAAAAGGAAAAACGTACGGAAGGTTTCTGTAAATCTTCTTGAGATAGAATCTCGGTAAGTACATGAGACCCCTTACTACTCCCGCTCTGGCATGCACTACCTCTTGAACATGCAATACCATTAATATCTAAGTGAAATAACAGTATCCCTGCTTTTTCTGGTGAAATAGGTAAACAAACATTGATTAATGTATAGGTACTATGATCATGATCACAACAATTTGCATTAAATTTTACACCTTCTATTTTTTCTCTAAGCTGATCGATAAAATATTGTTTAATTTCAACAACATAGTTTTTTTCTTCTTCTAGATTTTCATACGCCAATCGAAGTGCTTCATCCATCCCGGCAATATTATGCACACTCTCGGTTCCGGCACGATAGCCTCGCTCCTGCTCTCCTCCAAAAATTAACGGTTTCAACCCAGAATTCTTACGAATATAAGCAAATCCAACACCTTTAGGGCCATGAAATTTATGTGCACTAACCGCAGTAAAATCAACTTGTAATTCATTCATTTTTACTTCTAAATGCCCTACAGATTGTACCATGTCGCTATGAAAAAGCGCATTATGTTCTTTGCACAAACCACCTACCTTATTTATATCCAGTATCGTTCCTATTTCATTGTTAACATGCATTAGACTAACTAGTGTTTTTTCACTAGAAGTACCAAACAATGATTCTAAATGATTATAATCTATAGCTCCATCTTCATTTATATCTACATAGCTAACTTTTATTTTATCACGAGATTCTATTTCTTGCACCGTATGTAATACCGCGTGGTGTTCTATTTTGGAAGTAATGATATGTCTCACTCCCAAATCTCTTACTGCACTATTTATTGCCAGATTATCAGCTTCGGTACCTCCTGATGTGAATATAATTTCGGATGCCTTTACCCCAAGATAATTGGCAATATTTTTACGAGCTTGTTCAATATGATTTTTAGCTGAACGCCCAAAACCATGCATTGAAGATGGGTTACCATAATCTTCTTCGAGTACAGAAGTTATTTTAGCTATTACCTCTGGTCTTAATTGTGTTGTAGCTGCGCTATCAAAATAAACCTTTTGCATGAAACTCAAATAATTAGATGTTTAAACAATAAAACAAAGCTAATTTTTAAAAATACGCTATGTTTTTTACAAAATTCTCATTTTTACATCTGCAAAACTAGGGTAAATAAAATTATTTTTAGCCAGACACGTTATAATCTTTCAATTACTTTATTTTTGTCAAAAATTCTGCGAAATATTGGCTGGGGTGAACATTTTATATTTTCTTCCGTCTTTATAACTAAAGTGCATTAGTTTTGCAGTAAAATTTAATAAATTTTGTACGTGAAAAATCTTTTCCTTTTTCTTCTGTCAGTTGTATTCCTATCGTCTTGTGATGATGGTGATATTATCATTACAAGTTTCGAATTTGATGATGTAAATCTTGAAGTTTGTGATGGTGCAGATGATATGGAGTTTGTTTTCTTTAAAATTAACACTACAAACAATGAAGCAATATCTCTTAATTTCATAGGTGATTTTAATGAAAATAAAGTGACTGATATGCCTATTACTATAAACCTGGCAGAAGATCCATCTAGTAGCTTTATTTACAGGCAATTTAATGTTGCTATAACCAACGACTACTATTGTTCTAATGTACCTGCTAGTAATATTATGGTTACAGACGAATTATTGGCAACTTCTGGAATTGCAGAAATAGTTACTCAAATAGTTGAAGAAGATGATAATGACAATGTTGACCCCATTGTTGAATCTGGTGGAATTGATCCCGTTGCAGATGCTGATGGTGATGAAATACCCAATTATCAGGATTCTGATAATAACGGAAGTGGAACTGCCCCCGAATGTACAGATACCGATAGTGATGGTATTTGTGACAAATTAGATAAAATATTTGATGCCGATGGTGATGGTATTCCTAACTATAAGGATCCAGATGATGATGATGATAATATTTTGACAAGTGCAGAGTTAGGGAATTTAGTAGCAACAACTGGCGAATTTTTGGACTCTGACGGAGATGGTACTCCTGATTATTTGGATAGCGATGATGATAATGATGGTATACCTACACTTAATGAAGATATAGACAATAGTGGATCACCAAGGGATGATGATACAGACGGTGATGATATCGATAATTATTTGGATCCAGATAGCACAGAAAGAAATGATAGTGTAATTGCTGATCCAGATAATACAGACGTAAGAACCACTTTTAGAACAACAGTAGAGGTTAGAGAAATTGTTCTTAACGGAGAAAGCCAAAATTTTGAGGAAGGCAATAATGATTTCTCATTTGGTTTTAGTGACTCTATTTCTACTGTAAAAGCTACAAAAAACTAGACGAAATCAAAATGAAAAAAATTATATATCTTTTTGTTTTAACCCTCATTATAATTAGTTGTAGCGAAGGTGATATTATTGAAGATGACATCAATTTTACAGCGGTTTTAGAAGATTGTTCTAATGCAAATGATTTCGTTTTTTTTAAAATTGATTCTGAAAAAAATCAAGCCTTATCTTTAAATTTCACAAGCACTTCTTTTGAATTGAATGAGCTTCCTGATAATAATACAGAAACTATAACTCTTAATGGCACTACTAACACGTTAATCTATCGTAAATTTGATGCCCAAATTAATGGTGAAGAATACTTCTGTTCTAGTATCCCTCCATCAAATGTTTTGGTAACAAGAGAATTGATTAGTGCAAGTGGTGCGGCTACTATTACTTACGAACGCATATCAGGAACCACAAATACCTACACAAGAACAATTACATTATCTGATATCACATTTAAAGGAGTAGATATAGAAATAAGACAAGAGCTTTTTATGTTTGGAGAAGAAGAAGTCACTATTCCTTAAAACTCTATTTTGGATTCTGCACAATATATATTTCCATTGCTCCTAATCCATACTTTTTATAATCTGCATCAGAAATTTTCAGGTTATCATATCGTCCAAATAAGTATTTAAGTTCTTCTTTAAGTATTCCTTGCCCTACACCATGAATAAAAATCACTTTGGGTATCCGCTTACTTATGGCAAAATCTAATTGTCTTTTTGCAGTATCTAACTGTAACGTGACTATATCGTGATTAGACATTGCTTTTGTTGATCGAACTAGTTTATGGATATGTAAATCTACTTCCATAGGAGGCAAATGACGCTCTTTGGGTTTGGGAGCTGGCCTTTTTGGTTTCTTTCTAAAAACCTCTTTCTCCTGAAGATTTTTACTAACTTCCTCATAAGAAGGAATCATAAGTTCTTCAGACTGCATTTTTACTACCTCATTAACAAAAAAAGTCATTTCAAAACCATCATTTGTCTCTATAGTAATTTCATCTATACTAACAGAAACAACCTTACCTGTTATTGGTTCATCTAATACCGATACAGTATCTCCTATCGTAATCATCTATTCTTCTTCTTCAGTGTTATTTTTGTGAGTAAACTCTGCTTTTGGTTTTACGGTTGAGTTCACTAGAAACAATCCAAACATTAACATAACTAATCCCGCACTCTGAACATAGTAATTCTTATTTGTAGCATAAATTTCATAAGTAAGAGCTACAGCCCCTATTACAATAAGTAATATGCTTCCTATCTTTTTTATACGATTGTAGTTCATACTGCAAAAGTATCAAATATTAGATTTTATAGCCTTCAATTATTATAAATAACTTAATTATGTATATTGCGTGAACTAAATTGATAAATTATCGCCCTTGGAAAAATACATGCTTCCTTGTTTAAACAAAAAAATATTTGGCATAGATTGCGTTGGCTGCGGTATGCAAAGAGCAGTTGTACTCCTATTTAAAGGTGAATTTACTGCTGCTTTTCATATGTATCCAGCAATATATCCTTTATTGATCTTACTTGCGTTTATTGGTCTTAATTTCTTTGTTCAATTTAAAAACGACGGGCTTGTTAAAACGAGCCTTATGATTATAACTGCAGTCACCATGGTAACAAGTTATGTCATCAAAATGAAAATATTTTTTTAACTAATCAATTTAAATTATGGAAAAACAAACTTTACCCAATTCAACACTTATTTTAGTATTTGGTATCTTATCGATTTTAGGATGTTGTTGTTATGGATTTTTAGGAGTGATATTTGGTATAATAGCTTTAGTTATGGCGAAAAAGGCTACAGCTCTTTATACTGAAAATCCAGAGTTATATGATGGGTATAGCAATGTAAAAACGGGTAAAATTTTGGCAATTATCGGTTTAATAATAAGTGCAATTAGCCTTCTTTGGACTATTTATCTTTTAGCAACAGTAGGTTTAGACGGGTATCAGCAAATGATGGAAGATTTCACCAGCGGATATAATTCTGTAAATGGTTAATAGTATTTCTTATCATATAATAAAAAACCCCGCAGAAGCGGGGTTTTTTATTATATGCGTGAAATTAGTTTATTCAAACTCTTTCAAGGTCTTTGTAATAATACCAACACACTCTAAAAGTTGCTCTTTATTCATTACCAATGGCGGTGCAAAACGAATAATATTTCCATGAGTAGGTTTGGCCAATAGACCATTCTCTTTAAGTGACATGCAAATATTCCAAGCGGTTTCGCTCTCTTCGTCGTCATTAATGACTATTGCATTTAATAACCCTTTACCGCGAACCAAGTTAGCTATATTCGAAGTCTCTATATATTTATTTAACTCTGATCTGAATAATTCTCCTAATTCAAAAGCATTTTCCGCTAATTTCTCATCTCTAACCACTTCTAAAGCTGCAACTGCCACAGCCGCGGCAACAGGATTTCCTCCAAAAGTACTTCCATGATTTCCAGGTTTAATAACTTCCATGATATGATTATCGGCCAACACTGCAGAAACCGGATAAGCTCCTCCACTTAATGCTTTACCAAGTATTAATACATCTGGTTTAACATCTGGTGAATTTGAGCAATTTTTATCCGAACATGAACAATTACCGCATGTTGCAAGTAATCGCCCTGTTCTAGCAATCCCAGTTTGCACTTCATCTGCAATAAAAAGTACATTATACTTCTCACAAAGCTCCTTAGCTTTTGCCAAATAGTTTTCAGAAGGGACATATACTCCTGCTTCACCTTGTATAGGCTCTACAAGAAACCCTGCTACATTTTTATTGCTTTTCAAAGCATTCTCTAAAGCTTCAAGGTTATCATATTCAATCTTTAAAAAACCTGCTGTATACGGTCCAAAATTCTTTCTTGCAACCGGATCATTAGAGAAGGATATAATTGTTGTCGTTCTTCCATGAAAATTATTTTCACAAACAATAATCTGGGCTTCGTTTTCAGATATACCTTTTTTCTCATAGGCCCACTTTCTACAGATTTTCAGAGCAGTTTCTACAGCTTCGGCTCCAGTATTCATCGGTAATAACTTGTCAAAACCAAAGTACTCACTGGCGAATTTCTCATATTCACCTAATTTATCATTATAAAAGGCACGAGACGTCAACGTAAGCGTTTGTGCCTGATTTACCATAGCACCAACAATTTTTGGATGGCAATGCCCTTGGTTTACCGCAGAATATGCGCTTAAAAAATCATAATATTTTTTACCTTCTACATCCCATACATATACACCTTCACCTCTATTTAAAACTACAGGCAAGGGGTGGTAATTATGGGCTCCATACTTATCTTCTAACTCAATTGCTTGTTGTGAAGTTAATTTTTCTAAAACAGCCATTTTTAATAATTTAAATTGATAAAATAACCATTCCTTCTCTACCTTTATCCTTTCGAAAAGACCCGAAAATTCAGCGTGGGAGAGAAATCATCCCTAAGAGAGCTGCAAATTACTAAATCTTTATTAATTTTTTAATTTTATGCTCTATAATCCCATATAATTTTCATTTTAACAAATCAGCGCGCTCTATTCTATTAAAACACAAAAACTTGGGGTTCTAAAAAAAAGGAAACAATTGATTTCTTCTTTGTAATAACAGTAAACAATTATGATATTTTTCCGGCTAATGATGAGATTTGAAGCTCTAACCTTTTAATTTCTCTTAGCAATGCATTTTTATCCATTTGCATCCAAGAAAATAACTTTAGCATCGCCGTAAGCATAACACAGAAAAAACCTGCACAACCCCACTTGATAAGTTCATTAGTATTATCCGTACTTAAAAACTGAACTAAGCAGTATATAAACACTGTAAATGCTACAAGATTAACGATTAGCATCATTATAATAACCCAGCTATTCCTAGTATTAAAAAGCCCTCCTACCATTCCAAGAAGACTTTGTTCATCAAGTTCCTCATAAAACTTTGCCTCTTCCTGAGTTAATGTTTCTTTTATTAATTCATCAATATCATGCATCTTATTTTTCATAATTTCTGTTTTTTAAAATTGACTTCAATTTTTCTCTAGCGGTAAACAAGCGTGATTTTACAGTACCCGTCGAAATATTTACTATTTCACCTATTTCTTTAATACTATACTCTTCGATATAAAATAAATTGAGGACCATTTGCTGATCATGTGATAGTTTTTTGATCGCTATCTTTAATAAAACTATAGCCTTCTCTTTATCATTATGATCATTAATAATAGTGGTTTTATGATCGATTTTATACGTATTTAAATTCTCTACTTCTTTTTTATGTATACGCAACCAATTAATAGCATTTCTAGTTACAATAGTTAGTGCCCAGCTTCCAAAACGATTAGGATCCTTGATTGTATTAATTTTCTGTAATATAATACTCCAACTATCCTGAGCAATATCTTTAGAGGTTTCCAAATCATTAGTATACCAATATGCCTGTTTACATAATTTCTTATGCCATCTTTTAACAAGAAGTGTAGCAGCTTTCTTATTTCCAGATTGACATTGCAATACCAGTAAGGAATCAAATATTTTATTAGTCTTTATCATTTTAGTATCTATACTATAGACGTAGAAATATTAGATAGGTTCATTTTTTTATTTCTTTTTATAAGATATCTCGAATATTTAATAAGTATATGCTTTCTATTCTTATTTTTGCGCTATGGCAAGGAAAAAAAGAAGACAAATCTTTGAAAATATCGAAGTTATTGATGCAGGTGCAAAGGGAAAAAGTATTGGAAAAGCGCCTGATGGGAAAGTTATATTTATCAGCAATGCAGTTCCGGGAGATGTAGTAGATATACAAACTACCAAAAAGCGCAAGGCCTTTTATGAAGGTTCTGCCACCTCTTTTCATAAACTATCTGATAAACGTGTAGAGCCAACTTGTAAGCATTTTGGAACATGTGGTGGTTGTAAGTGGCAATTTATGGGATACGAGCATCAACTTGCTTATAAACAGCAAGAAGTAGTAAATAATCTTACCAGATTAGGTAAGATCGAATTACCAGATGTAGCTGCTATATTAGGTTCTGAAGAGCAGTTTTTCTACAGAAATAAAATGGAATTTTCGTTTAGCGACAGTAGATGGTTAACCCTTGATGAGATTCAAAGCGACACAGAGATTGAAAATCGAAATGCATTAGGATTTCATATGCCCGGAATGTGGGATAAAATTTTAAATATAGATAAATGCTATCTCCAGGAAGATCCTAGCAATGCTATAAGAAACAAGGTAAATTCTTTTGCAACAGAACATCAGCTACCCTTTTACAACCCCAGAAAACAACAAGGGTTTCTTCGTACTTTAATGATTCGCATTGCTTCTACAGGAGAGATTATGGTTCTTGTGCAGTTCTTCAATGAAGACAAAGAGAAAAGAACCTTATTGCTAGATTACATCATATCAGAATTCCCAGAAATTACATCATTACAGTATGTCATAAACCCTAAAGGAAATGATACCATCTATGATCAGGATGTCATTTGCTATGCAGGGAAAGACCATATTGAAGAGGAAATGGAAGGTTTACGCTTTAGAATCAATGCAAAATCGTTTTATCAAACCAATTCAAAGCAAGCGTATGAGTTGTATAAAGTTACTCGAGATTTCGCCAACTTAACAGGTGAAGAATTGGTATATGACCTATATACAGGTACAGGTACAATTGCACAGTTTGTTTCTAAAAATGCTAAAAAAGTAATTGGTGTTGAAGCCGTTCCAGAGGCTATTGAAGATGCTAAGTTAAATGCTAAACGTAATAATATTGAAAATGTAGAATTCTATGTTGGGGATATGAAAAAAGTATTTACAAAAGATTTTATAGCACAACATGGCCAACCAGAAGTCATAATTACAGACCCTCCAAGAGATGGAATGCATAAAGATGTTGTAGCTCAATTACTAAACATATCTCCTCAAAAAATTGTATATGTAAGTTGTAATAGTGCAACACAAGCACGTGATTTGGCGTTATTAGATGAAACCTATAAGGTTACCAAAGTACAACCTGTGGATATGTTTCCTCAGACTTACCATGTAGAAAACGTGGTTTTATTAGAAAAAAGATAATATATGAGATTATACAAGTACGCATTACTTATACTAACTCTTTCACTTGTATCATTAGGTTGTGAACGTGACGATATATGTGCTGAGGGTACTCCTGTTACTCCTTTTCTTATCATTAAGTTTTTTGATCAAGATACACGTACCGATATAAAAAGACCATCAGAATTACAAGTGAGAGCCGTTGGACTAGACAGCGTTTTTAATATTGGCAGTGTGACAGATTCCATTCTAATACCGCTTAGAACAAACATGTCTAGTACCGTATATGAATTCACTATAAATTCTGACACCACCAATGAAGGTGACGCACCTAATACAGATATTATAACTTTTGAGTATAATCCAGTAGAAGAATATGTAAGTAGCGCCTGCGGATTTAAAGTGAATTTCGAAGACATAAGGACATCTCAAGAAGATGGAGATACTGATAAATGGATCGACGATATAACAGAACAAAGAAATGATGTAACAGATGAGGCAACTGCACATATATTTATTTTTCATTAATATACTGATTGCCGGATGTATCCAGGCACAAGAAGAACCTAAAATAACAGCAAAAGACACCTTGCCTCCTGCTGAAAAATATGGCTTAAGAGTTGGTGCAGATATTGCACGGCTAATCCGTACCTCATTAGATGATGATTACAAGGGGTTCGAAATTGTAAGTGACTATAGGATTTATAAAAAGTTTTATATAGCTGGAGAATTTGGTAATGAATCTTTAATACGAGATGAGGAAAATATAAATGTAGAGGGATCCGGAAGTTATATCAGATTAGGAATAGATTATAATACCTATGGTAACTGGTATGGAATGCAAAATAGCATTTATGTAGGAGTACGTTATGGCTTTTCTACATTTAAACAAACACTAAACGATTATGTCGTTTTTACCGGAACCGATTACTTTGGTGAAAATAGAATTACTGAGCCAATTACCGTAGATGGTTTAAACGCTGGTTGGGTAGAACTTGTTTTGGGATTAAAAGCCGAAATTTTTAATAATTTATATTTAGGTGTTAATGTTTCTTTGAGAAATTTGATAACAGAAAAGACACCTGATAGTTTTGATAATCTTTATATTCCAGGTTTTGGAAGGACAAATGATTTCAGTAAAATTGGTACGGGTTATGGATATTCTATAAGCTACTTGATTCCTTTTTTCAAAAAGAAAAACTAATCAAATAAGCGCCTCTTACCAAAAGTAAAAGGCGCTTTCTATCTAAAATACTTCCTTCAATAATTGCTGAAGTTCATTCCAAGATTTTTCATCCGCTTCTTTTTGATATGCCAACGGTAAATTAAATTTCTTACCGATAGAATCAGCATCTCTACTTGTAAAGGAGTGTGTAGTATTCTCATAAGCTATATATTTATAATTAGCTTTTACACTATCCATAGCTTTCTTATACGCAGCAACTGTTTCTTGTGGTACAAATGGATCATCTGCTCCATTACAAACCAAAACCTTGGCTTTGATTTCGCTTGTAGGCATTACAGGAAGTTGTACTCCGCTATGAAATGCAGCTACAGCATCCAAATCTATACCGGCATTTGCCATAGTAAGCGCAACACTTCCTCCAAAACAATACCCAATAGCGGCAATTTTATCTGCATTTACTGATTCCTGAGCCTTTAACATTTCTAATGCTGCATTGAATCTTGCTTTTGCTGCATCCAAATTTCCCATCACACTCATTGCAAATTTACCTGCGTCATCTGGATGTGCTGCCTGTTTACCATCACCATACATATCTACAGCCAAAGCTACATATCCTAGTTCTGCCAGCATATCTGCTCTTTCTCGTACATAATCATTATGTCCCCACCATTCATGAACAACAATAATACCCGGGCGTTTTTCTGTCGCATTTTCATTAAAAGTTAAGTAGCCTTTCATAGATAAAGTATCTACTTTATAAGTTACTTCTTCACTTTTAATTTTAATAGGTTTTTGAGCAATCTCTTCTTTCTTATCGCCAGAAGTTTTTTCATTTTCTGATGCCGTTTTATTATCCTTACAACTACTTATCCCGACAGATAAAAAGATAAATAGTGCAAAAGACTTTACTACAAGTTTCATAAGTATTAGTTTTAAAAGTTACAGTTAGTTTTAAACTATTTTAAAGTTACTAAATCTAAAACTCCCTTATTCAATTTTTCATCTAAATTTAATCTTCCACATAAGGAGCTCCAGCCTCTAATAAATCCTTTGCTAGTATATCTGTTTGATTTTTAAGCAACTCATACTTTGAAGTGGTCAACTTTATTTGGTTAGAAATAATTTGCATTGTTTCAAGATGCGTACTCGTAGGTCCATATGTAGATCGATCTATACCTCTGTATATTGCAAACATTCTGTCTCCAATAGTAGGTTTGGTCTTCTCTCCTACTTGCTGTTTAGCACTATTGCCGTAGAATTCTTTATTTAGATCTGCTATATTTTGTTTCAGTGTATTTAACCTAGTATCTAAATTTCCTGGTGCAATATTCGCTCTTTCTAATGCTATGTTCATTGCTTTGATTCGTTTGGCTGTATTACTTATTTGCATATCTAAAGTAGAAACTTTGCCAACTACGTCTTCATAATTCCTCCAGAATGCAGTTACTTCTTCAAGAGGTGCTCCTTTCAATACACCTTCTTTCATTCGTTTTACAGTAAAAGAAACAGGATCTGACAATTGAGTTACAGTCCCATTTTCAATTTTAGATAGGGTTGCTTTATAATTACCCGGGGCCGCCATAAAACCTTTAGGCGAACCAAATGTATTGTCTTGTTTTTTTAAAGGAATAGCTTCGCTAGCTGGATAACGTAAATCCCATGCAATACGATGGAAACCAGATTTTACGGGTCCTTCAATTCTGCGAATAGTCTTTCCGTTGGTGTCAGTAATGGTTAGAACAATCTTTGGTTTCGATTCTGTTTTTTCAGCCGCTACTTTATCCCATCCAGGAAACGCAATATCGGCTCCTTTATTTTTCTTCTCGTTTTCTTTACGAATTTCTTCACTTGTTTTTAATCCATCTTTCAAATAATATGTGAAAACTGCACCAAAATCTGGATTTGGAGCTACATAATGTGATGCTCCCTGGCTTCCTTTTTTATTATCAAAACTTAAGTTTGGTCTTGGAATATACCACCAGGCATCACGGGTTGGAAACAAAACAGCTTCTTCTTTCAATTTAGCTTCAGAAACACTTCTTAATGCAGTATAATCATCAAACACAAAAAAACCTCTTCCAAAAGAAGCACCAATTAAGTCATTCTCTTTACGCTGTATTGCCAAATCACGGAAAGATATTGTAGGCATATCACCTTTAAGTTTTATCCATTTACCACCTCCGTTGACAGTAAAATAAATTCCAAACTCTGTAGCTGCAAACAAAAGATTTGATTGTACATGATCTTGCACAATTCTCCACACCAAAGTTCTTTCAGGAAGATTTCCTCTAATAGATTTCCATGTACGACCATTGTCTGCACTTTTTAACAAATATGGGTTAAAATCACCATACTTATGATTATCAAGTGCTACATATACTGTATTTGCATCAAAAAGATCTGCTTTTATATCATTTACAAAAGCTGTAGACGGAACTCCAGGTAATGTTCCTACATCTATTTTACGCCAATTACTGCCTCCATCTTCTGTAGCTTGAATAATTCCATCATCGGTACCTACATAGAGTACATTTTCTTGCTTTGGTGACTCTGCTATAGAAGTAATGGTATTATAGTTTGACATTGCTAAAAAATCCCAGGGTGCATCCCAAGACTGTTTCTTACCCATGATATCCAGTGTAATTCGCTCCTGATTTTTGGTTAAATCTGCAGAGATGGCTGTCCATTTATCTCCACGATTATCAGATCTCCAAAGACGTTGTGATGCAAAATAGATACGAGCTGGGTCATGAGCACTTACCAAAATTGGTGCATCCCAATTAAAGCGTTCAAAATTCTCATTCTCACTTGGCTGCGGTTGGATATCAATTACTTCTCCAGTGCTTAAATCAATTCGAGAAAGATTTCCTTCTTGACGCTCTGCATACATTATATTTGGATTTCCCGGTTCTGTTGCCGGTTGATGTCCATCCCAATTTAATACAATCTTCCAATCCGAATTCTGAATACCATGTACATTATCTGTTCTGGAGGGGCCACCTTGAGTACTATTATCCTGAGTCCCACCATAAATATTATAAAAAGGTTCTGCATCATCTACAGCAACTTTATAATACTGAGTCACTGGCAGGTTTTCAATAAAACGCCAGTTTTTGGTTAGATCAAAAGTCTCATATAACCCTCCGTCTGTTCCTACCAAAAGATAATCTGGGTCTTCTTTTTTAAATGCTATAGCATGGTTATCCCCATGTTTATACTCTTCATTCATTCTTGTAAAGGTCTTCCCTCCGTCTTCAGAAATCTGCATCCTCGAATCCACAAGATATAATCTCTCAAACTGATGTGGGGAAGCATATAACTCCTGGTAATAATGAGGGCCTGTTGCTCCTGCTACAGCATCAGAACGTTTCTTCCATGTGGTTCCACGATCTTCAGAACGATATACACCACCAGTTCTTCGATCCAACTCTATTGCGGCATATAAAATATCAGGTTTTTGAGGTGAAATCGCCAATCCTATTTTACCCATCCATGATTTGGGAAGGCCGTTTTTAAGTTGCTCCCATGTTTCACCACCATCGATACTGCGATGAATACCAGATCCAGGACCCCCACCCATATAGGCAGCAACGGTGCGATGTCTTTGCCATGAAGCTGCGTAAAGTACATCAGGGTTTCTGGGATCAGTAACCAAATCGGTAACTCCAACCCATTCATTATCTCCCAAGGTTTTTTTCCAAGTTTTCCCTCCATCAATAGATTTATATAATCCACGATCTCCACCTTTTTTCCATAAAGGCCCTTGTACTGCTACCCAAATGATATTACTGTTTTCTGGATGAATAATGATCTTAGAAATATGTTCAGAATTCTTTAATCCCATATTTTTCCAGGAAGCCCCTCCATCATCACTGCGATAAATGCCGTCTCCATATCCCAAATGTCGTCCACCTACATTCTCACCGGTACCTACCCAAATGGTGTTAGTATTTCTGGGATCTATAGTAACACATCCTATCGAATAGGAGGTTTGCTCATCAAAAACAGGTGTCCATGTTGTTCCTGAATTTACAGTTTTCCATACCCCTCCAGAGCCCACAGCTACATACCAAATACTTTCATTCTTTGGATGAATTGCAACATCAGCAATCCTACCTGACATAAATGCAGGGCCAATATTTCTTAATTTTAATCCGGAAAAAATAGAATCCGAAAATACCGAAGTAACTGTTTGTTTTGTTTTTGATCTTTGCCCAAAAACTGAAAAAGAAAGAGTGAATAAAACCGCTATGAAAAAAGCGCGTGTGAATTTAGTTTTCATACTGATGGAAGATTAGTTTAGTTGTTGAGTTTAAAGCAGAAAATTATCGTTATTTGAATAATAATCTCTTAACAAAAGCATAAAACTATCTTCTATCAAATTGATTTTAAGAATTAATTAACCTAAGATGTATCTATGTCGGTCAATGACCGATAAATAACCTCGACCAACTAAATATTATAAGGCAACATACTCAAATCTAAAAATTAATCTTTTTGATACTTTGCTTTTTTGCTACCGGCATACATTTCATATTTTACTAGTCTTGCTTCAAGTTTTCCGTTAAACACTTTAATCTTGCGAGAAGGTCTAAGTCCAACATGTTTTAATGCTTCAAGATTTCCAGTAATAAACCAAGCATTTGTACCGGGGTAATTTTGCTTTAATGCATCTCCTATTTTCGAATAGAATTCTTCAAGGTTAATTTCTAATCGTTCATCATAAGGTGGATTAAACACAATATGAAGTTGTCCTTCAACTTCTTTTTGGCTTTCAAAAAAATCACCTTCTTTTATTTTAACGAAATCAGTAAGATTAGCATTTTCAATATTAATATTTGCTTTTCGAACGGCAGAATACTCCTTGTCCATACCTATTATTGAATGATGAAAATCTCTTGTTTTATTAAGACATGATTCTTCAATCTTTTCAAATAAATCCATATCCCAATCTAACCATTTTTCAAAAGCAAACTCTTTTCGATTCAGGTTTGCAGGAATATTACATGCAATCATAGCAGCCTCAATTGCCATAGTACCACTACCACACATAGGGTCTAGAAAATCACATTGCCCATCCCAGCCTGAAAGCAATAATAAACCTGCGGCCAAAACCTCATTAATAGGAGCAATATTGGTTGCTGTACGATATCCTCTGTGATGTAAAGATCCTCCAGAACTATCCAACGAAATGGTACATAAGTCTTGCTGAATATGGATATCAATAGAAAGATCTGGGTGATCTAATTCTACATTTGGTCTTTCACCAGTCTCATTTCTAAATTTATCTACAATTCCGTCTTTCGCTTTTAAAGCAATAAAACGTGAATGCGTGAAAATTGTAGAGTTAACCGTAGCATGTATTGCAAAGGTATCATTGTTATCGATATATTCTTTCCATTCTATGCTTTGAACAAAATCATATAAATCTTGTTCATTTCTTATCTTTTTTGAGGTAATTGGTTTCAAAATTTTTACAGCGGTTCTTAAACATAGGTTTGCCTTATACATAAACCCTGTATCCCCATAAAAACTAACCATACGGTTACCAATTTGCACTTTTTCAGCTCCTAGATTTCTAAGTTCTCTTGCCAGAACTTCTTCAAAACCAAAAAGGGTTTTGGCTACCATTTTAAATGAATTACTCACTATCTTCGCGTTCAATATAATTAAACCGCAAAAATACATTAATTTTGCGCCCTATGCTAAAAGATTCAACAATGTGGTATGCTTCATGGTTTGATACTCCTTATTATCATATATTATACAAGGATAGAGATCATACCGAAGCCCAAGATTTTATGGATAATCTTACGAATTATCTTAATCTTGAAAATAGTGAAAAAATTTTAGATCTCGCATGCGGAAAAGGACGCCATAGCATCTATCTCAATAAAATTGGATATGATGTTACCGGGGTAGATCTATCAAAAAACAGTATCGAATACGCATCGCAATTCGAAAATGAAACCTTAAAATTTAGGGTTCATGATATGTGCCGGCCTTATTCCGAAAAATTCTCTGCCGTTTTCAATTTATTCACAAGCTTTGGATATTTCGACAAAGAAGAAGATAACCTAAATACTATTAAGGCTATAAAATCTGACCTTAATGAGCGTGGATTTGGAGTAATTGATTTTATGAATGTCGAATATGTAATCCAAAATCTTGTTCCAAAAGAGACCAAAGAAATACATGGAATTCATTTCGAAATAAAAAGATTTGTAAGGGATAACTATATATACAAAGAGATACGATTCAGAGATCAGGGTGAAGATTTCTTCTTTACTGAGCGCGTAAAGGCAATTACTCTTGCAGATTTTGAAAACTATTTTAAAAAGGCAGAAGTTCATCTACTTGATATTTTCGGTAATTATCAATTACAAAAATTTAATTCAAAAACTTCACATAGACTTATTTTAATATTCAAATAGTGAACAACTACATTTTATCCATAGCGGCAGTTTTTATTGGAGCTTTAATTGTACTTATTTTTAAGCCATCCAATCAAAAAAATCTGAAATTACTTTTGGCCTTTAGTGGGGCCTTTCTTCTTGCAATTACAATTTTTGATCTACTGCCAAAGGTGTTTGAGGACAACCATTTTGCAAAACAAACCGGTGTTTGGATTATGATTGGTATTTTGTTACAAAAAGTTTTAGAATATTTCTCAAAAGGTGCAGAACACGGCCATATACATCTAAATAAAGAGACCAAACAAATACCAAAATTATTATTTATTAGTCTAGGAATACATGCCCTACTTGAAGGGTTCCCTATACATCATACCGAAGGGATTCTAGCAGGAATTATTGTGCACAAAATTCCAATAGCTATGATTTTGACAACATTCTTACTTAATACTAAAATAAAAAAACCAATAGTTGTTGTTACATTGATCATTTTTGCATTAATGACCCCTTTAGGTACGCTAATTAGCGAACATTTTGATGCTGTTCAAGGGTATTATAAAGAAATTAATGCATTAGTAATAGGAATATTTTTACATGTTTCTACCACCATTCTTTTTGAAAGTAATGAAGGGCACAAATTTAATATAACAAAGCTTTTGGTTATTCTCGCAGCAACTTTTACTGCATATTTGATATAGTATGTTTAGTAAAGAAGAATCAAAGCAAATACGTCAAGAATTTTGGACTAATTTCGGAAAAGAATATCCAAGAAAATGGTTGTTATACAATACAAAAATCAAAGATGTAACCTTGAAATTTACTTTTACATCTAAAAAAGCACAAGTTTCAGTTGACATAGAACCGCATGATGAAGTAATCAGAGGATATTACTATGACAAATTCATTAGCCTTAAAAATATTCTAACTACTGAATATATAGAAGATATTGTTTACGATAAATCCTACCAATTGGATAATGGCAAAATTATTTCTCGTTTGTATATAGAGCAAACGCAAGTAAGCGTTTATAATAAAAATTCTTGGGAAAAAGCAATGCTATTTTTAGCACAAAACATGGAAAAACTAGAAAAGTTCTTTCTGGAATATAAAGATTACATTTCTGAATAAATTCATCTCCTTATTCAACTAGTTTCGATTTATAATCAAGCTATTATATTAGATTATATATTGAAGAATAAGTAAATAATGAAATGCACTACCCGCTAAAACAAATAAATGCCATATTACATGACTAAATGGTATTTTTTTTAAAGCGTAGAAAATTATTCCAATTGTATAAAATGCTCCTCCCAAAATTAGATAATTAATCCCCTCAGAGACAACCTTATTCATTAGTGAATTACTATCGAGCACTATTAACCATCCCATTAATAAGTAAAGAAAAATTGATAGCACCTGAAATTTTCCTGTAAAGAAAAGTTTTAAAACAGAACCAATAATAGCTAAAGACCAAACAATGATAAACAATAACTTTCCTTTACTATCTAATAATGTGATTAGTGCAACTGGGGAATATGTTCCTGCGATTAATAGATAAATCCCTACATGATCCATTATTCTAAATTTTCTTTTTAGCTCAACATCTGAAGAATAATGATATGCTGTAGAAGCAAAATATAGAACAATTAAAGAACTGGCATATAGTATAATTGAAAATGTGCTATAGTTGGTTTTACCAGAATTATTTATCATCAATAATAAAAACCCTACAACAGCCAAGATAAATCCTAATCCGTGTGTTATCCAATTCCACCTTTCTTCTACTGGTGTTTGTATTTTCATAGTCTATAAGATATCAAGTTTTAAGATAACAAAAGTGCTTTATTTTTTTTGGGTATAAAAAAACCCTTCATCGGTATTGATGAAGGGTTTCAAGGAAGGCGGTGACCTACTCTCCCACGAT
>CANMCO010000008.1 GCA_947496355.1 uncultured Aquimarina sp. | reverse complement strand
TATCTGATAACAAGATATTCACGGTACTTCCATCGGAATCTGTAATGATTAAGTTGGTTCCGTCTTCTGTTACCGAAACATTTGTAGTATTGGTATCAGTTTCTGCTGCGATATCCGCTAACGAAATAGCCACAGTACTACCGTCAGAATCCGTAATGATCAAATTCGTTCCATCTTCTGTAAAGGTTGCGTTTGTAGTATTGGTATCAGTTTCTGCTGCGATATCCGCTAACGAAATAGCCACAGTACTACCGTCAGAATCCGTAATGATCAAATTCGTTCCATCTTCTGTAAAGGTTGCGTTTGTAGTATTGGTATCAGTTTCTGCTGCGATATCCGCTAATGAAATAGCCACGGTACTACCGTCAGAATCCGTAATAATTAAATTCGTTCCATCTTCGGTAAAGGTTGCGTTCGTTGTGTTGGTATCAATATCAGATAACAAGATATTCACCGTACTTCCATCAGAATCTGTAATAATCAAATTTGTTCCATCTTCTGTAAAGGTTGCGTTTGTAGTATTGGTATCGATATCTGATAACAAGATATTCACCGTACTTCCATCAGAATCTGTAATGATTAAGTTGGTTCCGTCTTCTGTTACCGAAGCATTTGTAGTATTGGTATCAATATCTGATAACAGGATATTCACAGTACTACCATCAGAATCGGTGATGATCAAATTCGTTCCATCTTCTGTAAAAGTTGCGTTTGTTGTATTGGTATCAGTTTCCGCTGCGATATCCGCTAATGAAATTGCTACGGTACTACCGTCAGAATCCGTAATAATTAAATTCGTTCCATCTTCGGTAAAGGTTGCGTTCGTTGTGTTGGTATCAATATCAGATAACAAGATATTCACCGTACTACCATCAGAATCTGTAATAATCAAATTTGTTCCATCTTCTGTAAAGGTTGCGTTTGTAGTATTGGTATCGATATCTGATAACAAGATATTCACCGTACTTCCATCAGAATCTGTAATGATTAAGTTGGTTCCGTCTTCTGTTACCGAAGCATTTGTAGTATTGGTATCAATATCTGATAACAGGATATTCACAGTACTACCATCAGAATCGGTGATGATCAAATTCGTTCCATCTTCTGTAAAAGTTGCATTTGTAGTATTGGTATCAGTTTCCGCTGCGATATCCGCTAATGAAATAGCCACAGTACTACCGTCAGAATCTGTAATAATTAAATTCGTTCCATCTTCTGTAAAGGTTGCGTTTGTAGTATTGGTATCAGTTTCCGCTGCGATATCGGCTAATGAAATAGCTACGGTACTACCGTCAGAATCCGTAATAATTAAATTCGTTCCATCTTCGGTAAAGGTTGCGTTCGTTGTGTTGGTATCAATATCTGATAACAAGATATTCACAGTACTACCATCAGAATCTGTGATGATTAAGTTGGTTCCATCTTCTGTAAAGGTTGCGTTTGTTGTATTGGTATCAGTTTCCGCTGCGATATCCGCTAATGAAATTGCTACGGTACTACCGTCAGAATCTGTGATGATTAAGTTGGTTCCATCTTCTGTTACTGAAGCATTTGTAGTATTAGTATCAGTTTCCGCTGCGATATCCGCTAGTGGAATAGCCACAGTACTACCGTCAGAATCTGTAATGATTAAGTTGGTTCCATCTTCTGTAAAGGTTGCGTTCGTTGTGTTGGTATCAATATCAGATAACAGGATATTCACGGTACTTCCATCGGAATCTGTGATGATTAAGTTGGTTCCGTCTTCTGTTACCGAAGCATTTGTGGTGTTGGTATCAACTCCAGTATTTATATCCGCTAGTGGAATAGCCACAGTACTACCGTCAGAATCGGTGATAATTAAATTCGTTCCATCTTCGGTAAAAGTAGCATTTGTGGTATTAGTATCAATATCAGATAACAGGATATTCACGGTACTTCCATCAGAATCTGTAATGATTAAGTTGGTTCCGTCTTCTGTAAAACTTACATTATTAGTGCCTGATCTTGAAGCTAGGGCTTCAAGAGCTTCTTGTACATTGTTCTCATTTACAGTATCTCCATCAAAGTCAAAAGAAGGATTAAGATTTACTTCGGTTGCATTTTGATTATCCGTGCCAACAAAATTAATTGGCGCTCCATTACCATTGTCAAAAGTGAAAGTTCCATTGCCAAGATCAGTTAACTGAGCCTTACTAATAACAATAGGGGTACCATCTTCATTAGTATATATGAAGGTTCCATCATTATTATCTACAATAAAAGTAACGGTCTCATCAGCAGTGCATAATGATCGCCATGCGGTGCCATCATATTGAAATACACAATTTTGATCAACATTATAGACCATTGCTCCAGAGAGAGGTGTTATCAGATTCATTTCATTATTTGTTACTCTTGTTAATACAAAAACCTTATCGGCACTTTGTAATTCGAGTAAAGATGAAGAATCAATAATATTAGGGGCATCTCCTACTTTTACTTGCGAAAATAATGCACTAGCATTTAGCAAAAGCAGCAGAATCAGGGTAATTCTTACGTTCATAGTATTGGGTATTTCTTTACAATAAATATTATTATTACTATAAAAAATTGACAACTGTGTTTACAAATTATAAGTAATTATTTAATTTTATCAACTAAACAATAATATAATTAATTACTTTAATATTTAAAGTTTGTTAACAAAAATACACTTTTTTTCAGATTAAAAGCAATTTTTTCCGATTAAATACGTTATGACCTAATTTTAATTACGGTAAAACCGTAATTAAAATAGAATAAAATCTAATCTTGTATTTTTAAATTAAAAATTTCATTTTTCTAATTAAAACTTATACATTTGCCCGTATTAAGCGGGAGTAGCTCAGTTGGTAGAGCGTCAGCCTTCCAAGCTGAATGTCGCCGGTTCGAACCCGGTCTCCCGCTCTAGACCCTGTCAGAAATGATAGGGTTTTGATTTTTAAAGTGTTAGTGTCAATAAAATTGGTTCGGATTTTAAATATATGTAACATAATATTTTCTTCTTTGTTAGTATCTACGTAAAAGGATGTAGTTTGGTTTTCTTTTTATTGAAAAAAATAAATTTCAACATGATTAATTTAAAACACATTAGGTTTAATACATGATAAATGAATACTTTATGCAATTTGTTAGGATAAAGTTCAGGATGTCTTGGCTATCATATTTTACTATATTTACATCAAAATAAATATCTATGCAGGTCAAAAATTTTCTTATTAATTATGAAGAAATTTTACAGAAGACAAATTCTCAGAATATAATAGGAGTTATTATACTGTTTAGTGTAATTGTTTTTAGTCCAGTTTTTATGGGCTCAGAATTCTTAACATATGATGATAATTGGTATATTTATGAAAACCAAAACGTAACTAATTTTTCGTGGAATTCTATAATTGAAATATTTTCTCAACCACATGATGGTCAATATTCACCGTTGGGAGAAATATATCACTTGATTTTATACAATTTGTTCGGGAAAAATGCTACAGCTTTCAAGATTTGTGCTTTACTAGTACATCTTCTGAATGTTTTCTTGTTGTTTAAAATTTTAATTCGGGTTTTTAAAAACAAGTTTCTTGTAACTACAGTTGTTTTATTTTTTGCTATTCATCCAATGCAGGTTGAGACTATTGGTTGGCTGTCTGTTATTTTTAGAAATGCAGTGACTTTCATGTTTTTGGGATATCTATTTTACCTAAAGTATGTAAATGGTAATTTTAAAAAATATAGGTTGATCCCAGTGTTAATTTGCTACATATTGGCTTTCTTAACCAAAGAACAGGCGATCTTATTTCCAGTGGGATTGTTTTTGATCCATATGATGAAATCTGATTCGATCAAAACAAAACTATTTATTACCGAAATGATTGGATGGGCATTTGTCGGTCTGATTTTGATTGTCATAACGATACAAGTTACACAAAATGGTGGCCCAGATATAATTAACAGAAACGTGGCTTTTTTTGATAAACTCGGTTTACTGGCTAAAATAATTTGGCAGTACAGCTTTAATTATATATTACCCTTGCAGCTCTCTTTTTCATATCCAACTCCAGTAGTTTTTGAGGGTTCTGTAATTATGATTCTTATTACATTTTTTCTCTTGAGTATTGGGATTTTAGCTTCATTAAAAAGTAAGATAACACGGTTTGGATTTCTTTGGGTTACAGGATTTCTTAGCCTTGCATTCGCTTTTTCATTTCTATATATACGAAAAACCTACATGGCGGATAGATATGCATATGTTGCAATTATTGGTTTTTCTGTATTGTTGTGTCAAACCTTTACGTACTTAAAATCAAAATCGAAAAATAAAACATGGGTAGGCATTGTGCTAGTGTGCATTACTTCTTTTTTTGCGATAACTACGTTTCGGCGTGTGACTGTCTTTAAAAATAACAAAAGTGTTTGGTCACAAGCTGTAGAAGTAAATCCTCAGGATTATCTGGCGAATAATAATTTAGCTAATGTTTATTTGAAATCTGGAGAGCTAGACAAAGCGATAAGCTTTTATAAAAAGTCATTAAAAGTCAATCCCAACTATTCATTATCACATAATAACATTACCAAAGCTTATTATGATAAGAAACAATATGATAGTGCATTATTCCATGTTTCAAAGGCGATAGCCGTTAGCCCAAATTATATAGGAGCTCACGAAAATAGATCTGCAGTACATTTGGCATTAGGAAAAAAAAATCTTTATCTGCAGGATTTGAATGCATTAATTGCACTTTCTCCTGGTAATCGAAAGTTCAGAATGGATCGAGCTAAATTTTATTTCAAAGAAAAGCAATATAAAAAATCTTTGCAAGACGCCTTGGTCCTTATTAAAAATTCAAATGACAAAGATAGTGAGGCTTATTCTCTGGCGGGAAATAATCTCTTAATCTTAAATAAATTTAAGGAATCCGAGTTTATGTTTTCAAGAGCGATTATCCTTAATCCTAAGGAGGGTAAAAGTTTTTATCTGAGATCAGTAGCAAGAGTAAAGTCTAATAAATGGACTATGGCATTAAAAGATGTTGTGAAAGCTAAAGAGTTTGGTTATAAAGTCAATAATGAATACTACAATTTGTTAGTACGAGAAGTGGCAAAAGAGTAAGGGATAATTAAAAAGCTTGAGTGCTAAAATTTCCAAATCTATTTTGAAATATAAGATTTTCTATGATGTAAGGGACTTCACGAGATTCTTCTTTTTGATTGCATTATTTTTATATATTTACTGAAAACTTCTAAGTATGCACCTAAAAGAATTCCTGGTAAACTATGAGGAAAACTTTCAAAAGATTAATCTCACCACCATATTAATCAGTATTCTTGCTATAACTGTATTGGTTTTTAGTCCAATTTTTTCTGGTTCAGAGTTTTTTACTTATGATGATAATTGGTACATCTATGAAAATAAACATGTGGTTGATTTTTCATGGAGCGCTATGGTAGATATGTTTTCATCACCATTAGGAGGTCAATATTCTCCATTAGGTGAATTGTATAACACTCTTCTATATTTGTTGTTTGGGAATAATGCCACGGCTTTTAAAATAGTAGCATTAATCGTTCATCTATTCAATATATTTTTATTATTTAATATTCTAAAAAACCTTTTTAATGATAAGGTATTGGTAAGTTTAGCAACTTTATTATTTGCTATTCATCCTATGCAGGTAGAGACTATTGGTTGGTTGTCAGTGATGTTTAGAAATTCGGTGTTTTTCATGTTTTTAGGATATTTTTTTTACTTTAAATATCTGGATAATAATTTTGAAAAACTTAGATTATTACCTGTTATCATATGTTATATAGTTGCATGTTTATTTAAAGAGCAAGCAATTCTGTTTCCCGTAGGTGTATTCTTAATAAATATGAAAAGATTCGATTTTAAATTTAACAAAAGAATCATTTTTGAAACTGGGTTTTGGGGACTTTTTGCATTAGCCTTTGGTTTGTTTACAATCAAGATAATGCATGTTGGAGGACCAAGTTTAGCTGGTAGGAGTGTATCATTAGTAGAAAAATTTGACGTTTTGTCAAAAACTGTTTTAGAGTACTGTTATAATTTTGTCTTACCCTTAAACTTATCTTTTTCTTACCCTTATCCACTCGCAAAATCAGATAATTTTTTTCTTACATCAGTCTTGGCATTAATTGTGTTTTTTTTTGGGATATTTTTAGCCATTAAGTATAAAATTTTTAGATTTGGTTTTTTGTGGTTACTTGGATTTCTTAGTTTAAGTTTGGCACTGTCATTTTTTAGTATAAGAGATACTTATATGGCTGACCGCTATGTGTATGTGGCTATTGTTGGTTTTTCAATTTTATTATATTCGATTTTAGCAGAATTTAATAAGACAATTTTGTCTAAAAATTTATTCTTGGGTGCCTTATTTGCCTTTAGTATATTTTGTGCATTTATATCTTTTAATCGAGTATCTGTTTTTAAAAACAATAAAACTCTTTGGACCAATGCATTAGAGGTTAATCCTCAAAATCAATATGCTAATAATAGTTTAGGATATTACTACCGAAAGACTAATGATTTTGAAAAGGCAGAATATTATTATAAAAGAGCAATAGAAATTGATTCTAGTTATTTTTTGGCTCACAATAATTTAGGATATGTATATAGTAAGAAAAAGAAATTTGGCAAAGCTATAGTTCATTTCACTAAGGCTATCTCTATTAATCGTTACTATAAAAGTGCTTATGAAAACAGAGCAGCTTTAGCTAAGGAAATTGATAATCATGATTTGTTATTAATGGATTTAAAGAAACTTATTGAATTCGAATCTAGTAACAAAGGTTATCGTGAAGAAATAGTGAAATTATATTTTAAGAAGAAAGATTATCCTAAAGTACTAGAAGAGGGAATACATCTTTTAAAATATGATTCAGATAATAAGGTAGCCGTCTCTCATATTGCTGAAAGTTATTTTCATCTTCAAAAATATAAAGAAGCCATACCATTAATAACCAGTGTAATTAAAAGTGAGCAAAAGAAAGGGTACTACTTCTTTATTCGCTCTGTGAGTTACTATCAATTAGGGGATTTGAGTAATGCCTTAAAAGATTTGCAAAGCGCTCAAAAATTGAATTATAAAGTGGATAAAAATTATTTAGATCTAATTATACGGAAAGTAAAAAAGAGTAATAAGTAATTTTCTCTTATGATTTAAGAAATTAAAAAAGATAAAAGATTTAACTTTAATACTTCAATAATAACAAGAAAACAAAGTGCATATTTTATAATTTAATGTTCGGATAGTTAATTTGTAGAGCGATGATATTCTAAACTTGGTGTAGTAATTTACCCTTTTCTATACGGGTTTTTAGCCGAAATTCCTTTGTAAATTTTCACGCTGTATTAATAAAAGTAGATTAAAAGTTGGTAATAACTATTAAGGTTTATTTAAATTATTTCTGAAGTTTTAAAAATGTTTTGTAATATGTACACTAATACTTTGAAGAAACAAATATTGTATATGTATGAATAATCGAAGCTTTACCAATACAGTTAGATATTTTATGGACGAATGGTTACCACCAGCTATCAGAGATTCAAAACTGTTTATGTATCCATTTTTTTATTATGCTTACAAGGGTAAAAACATCAAGGCCGTAATGAATTTAAAGAAAAAGGTTTTTAAATGGACAGATGAAGAGTTATCCGAATTCTATGCAAACCGGGATACCCGTTTTTCAAATAGTAGACCAACGGATCTTTCAAAACAAAGCATAGATTATATTTTTACTAAAATATCAAGTGATAATAATACATTGCTTGATGTGGGTTGTGGTAGCGGTTTTTTTCTCGAGTTGGCAAATAAGAGAGGTTTCATTACTACTGGTTGTGACATTATTCCAAATAAAAGTTTTAATCACAGTGATTATTTTCAAGGAAGCGTAGAAAAATTGCCCTTTGAAGATGACTCTTTTGATATTATTACATGTTCGCATACTTTGGAACATGTGGTTGATTTCGAAAAAGCGGTTGAAGAACTTAAAAGAGTTGCTAAATACAAACTATGCGTTGTAGTCCCGTGTCAAAGAGCTTATTACTATACTTTAGATGAACATATTCGGTTTTTCCCGTACAAATGGATGCTGGAACAGGAAATGAAGATGGAATTTTATGCATGTGAAAAAATACATGGTGATTTAGTTTATATAGCTGATATGACAAAAGAGAAAAGTATGAAATTTTAACCAATTTCTATGTAATGCAAAAAAACAATTTTTCCGTAGTAATTTCCATATTCAATGAAGCAGTTGGGTTGATCTCTTTTTGGGAATCTTTATGCCAAGTGTTAAAGAACGAAAAACAATTTAATTTTGAGTTGTTATGGGTAAATGATGGCAGTACAGATGAAAGTCAATCTTTAATACATAAAATTGTAACCGAAACGTCTATTGATAATATTACCAATATTAGTATTGAATTTTCAAAGAATTTTGGGCACGAATCCGCAATGCTTGCTGGTATTGATAATGCTTCAGGAGATGCAATTATTTGTATAGATTCTGATGGACAACACCCACCGGAAGAAATACCAAATATGATAGAAGCTTTTTTGAACGGAAACGATATTGTTTTAATGCAACGCTTTCAAAGAGAAGATAGTAGTTTTCTAAAAAAAAGATTTTCAAGGCTTTTTTATAAAATTATTAATTTACTTTCTTCAATTAGGTTTGAAGAAAATTCAACTGATTTTTTCTTGATTTCAAAACAAGTTTCAGAAATATTAAAATCAAATTTTAGAGATCAAAGTAGATTTATACGTGGGTTTATACAATCCGTAGGTTTTTCAAAAACTTTATTACCCTTTAACGCCCCGGCAAGAGAATATGGAGAGAGCAACTATTCCTACTGGGCATTGCTAAAATTATCTTTTAATGCAATTTTTTCATTTTCAAATAAACCTTTAAGAATAAGTATAGGTTTATCGGTGCTATTTATTCTTGTTACTCTATTGTTAGGAGGATACACACTGTACATGTATCAATATGCGAGTGAAGTACCCTCGGGATATACAACTTTAATTATATTTTTATCCGCATCTTTCTCAACTTTATTTATAGCGCTTGCTATTTTGTCTCTTTATTTTGAAAAATTGATTAAAGAGGTCCGTAAAAGACCTATTTATATTATTAAAAAGAAAATGGAATAGGAGAAAAGCACATGACCAGGTATTTTTATCTTTTGAATATAAAAGCTCATAAAATTTCAAAAAATCGACAATCCAGTAAGAGAAGTTAATCGCTCTAAAGCATACATACCTAATTCAGAATTTCCTTTAGGGTTTAAAGGTGGGCTCCAAACCGTAACTGCGTATTGCTCAGGATGTATTGCCGCTATACCACCACCAACACCACTTTTTCCGGGTAATCCAACTCTAAAGCTAAACTCACCGGCTTCATCATAAAAGCCGCAGGTTTGCATAATAGCGTTAATGCGTTTAACTTTTTGTGGAGATAATACATCGTCTCCGTTTGCTAATTTTTTACCACGATTAGCATATATCATAAATGCGGTTGATAGTTCTTTGCAAGACATTTCTATAGCACATTGATAGATATAGAAATCTAAAACATCTTCAATTTTATTTTCGATATTTCCAAAAGATTTCATGAGGTTAAGTAGAGCAGCATTTCTATAACTATATTGTTTTTCAGATTCGTAGACTTTAGAGTTTATTTCAATCGAATTGTTATCAGTAATTTTGTGTATGAAAGCAAGAAATTCTTTTTTGGGATTATATAGTTTAGAAATTAAAATATCAGAAATTACTAATGCTCCAGCATTAATAAAAGGATTTCTTGGTATACCGTTCTCGTATTCTAATTGCACTAAAGAATTAAATGGATCTCCTGATGGTTCTACATCTACCCGTTGAAATAATTCATCTCCAGTGATAGACATGGCAAGAGTTAATGCAAAAACTTTTGAAATACTTTGAATCGAAAATCGCTCTTGATGATTTCCAATGTTGTAATGTCCGGAGTTGATGCAATGCAAATGCATTGCAAATTTATTGGGACTTATTTTAGCCAATTCAGGAATATAGGAGGCTACTTTTCCTTTGGCCTGTTTTTTAGTCAGTTCGTTTTCAATTTGATTTAGTATAGCTTGATATTGCATTAATTTAATTCATTTAGAGAACTTCCAGATTCCAGCTCATAAGGAGTTTTGTTTTGCTCAAAAATCCTTGCAGTTAGATTTCCTTCCAGAACGATCTCTTTTCCATTAATTCTAAGCCAGCTACCTTCTCTAAGCCCTACAACTGGCTGGGGATTAATCGTATGAAACTCTTTGATTCGAGTTTCTCTTGTTTCCCCTTTATGAGTCGAATTAGGATCTGGATCAAGATAATGTGCATTGATATTAAAAGGAAAAACCCCTAATGTTTTAAAGCTTGGTGGGTATACAATCGGCATATCATTGGTAGTTTGCATAGTCAAACCACAAATGTTACTTCCTGCACTAGTTCCTAGATAAGGGGTTCCCAAAAGTATAGCCTTTTTTAGGGGTTCCAAAACATTGTTTTTATATAGCTGGTCAACTAATAAAAATGTATTACCACCTCCTGTATAAATTCCTTTAGTATTTTTTAAAGCCTCTACGGGATTGTCAGCCATATGAATACTCGTTATTCTTTTATCTATCTTTTTAAAAAGATTGTTAACACCTATTGTATATTCGTCATGAGAAATCCCTCCAGGTCGAGCATACGGGATAAAAAGAATTTCATCAACATCTGTATATAATTCAACTAGTGCTTCTTGCAAATATTCTAAAGGCTTACTTCCGTAGATAGTTGAAGT
This sequence comes from uncultured Aquimarina sp., assembly GCA_947496355.1. Lineage (GTDB taxonomy): Bacteria > Bacteroidota > Bacteroidia > Flavobacteriales > Flavobacteriaceae > Aquimarina. The sequence continues at coordinate 251,057 of CANMCO010000008.1, read as the reverse complement.
GCTGGCTATGATACAGTTTCTCATTGTTTTTTTTAGTAAAGGTAGTTTAACGTTTTCTTATATCTAAATCTTTATGGAAAATAAAAAAATATGGTATCTTCAAAAAAAATTATGCTATTTGATATGAAAATATTGCTTTCTACCCTAGTAATCTGCTTTACCCTAAATATTTCTAATGCACAAATCAACTCTCGAGTGATGATCGATGGACAAGTAAGTGCGCCCATTGGTGATGATGTAGAAGGAATTGTATTATACAATAGGAGTACAGATAAAGGTACAATTACTAATAAGGATGGGTTATTTAAAATGAGTGTTGGTATTAATGATCGAATTGAAGTCGTAGCAATGCAGTATCAACATTTTATTATATTGGTAGACAAAGGAATTGTAGATAGTAAAAAACTAAATATTTTTCTAAATGAATCTGTTAATCAACTTGAAGAAGTAGTAGTCACGCCTTATGATCTCAATGGTAATGTAACAGTTGATGTTAAAAAAATTGGTTTTAGTGAGAGTGGTATTGGTGAAGTTTCTAAGCAAACTTCGGTTCGAATTAATGATACAGATTATGATTTTAGACCAGACGAATTATCTCCATTAGAAAACAAAGTATTTCTTGAAGATAGAATGATAAATGGGCTAAATTTTGTTAACCTTTTTAAAGTCGTCTTTAAAGATAAAGATGAAGCTAAAAAGAAAAATCATGCTTCTGATATTGATGTAAGAATACGTAACATGTATAATGATGATTTTTTTAAAAACTACTTAGCCTTAGAAATTCATCAAATAAACGAATTTATTTTTTTTGCTGAAGACAACGGATTAGATAATGTATATTTTGAAGCCGGAAAAGAACTAGATCTTTTACAGTTTTTGGTATATCAAAGTAAATTATATAGACAAAGAAGCAAATAGGCAAGACGGAATGTTGTAATACCTTCATAGTAATTTCGTCTTTTTGTTGATGATCGTCATTTTCTTTCACATAAAATGGTCATCGCAATAGTAACGTATGACCAGATTATTACTTTTTCTAGCCGCAATTACTTCATTTCAAACTTTTGGGCAATCCGAAACTCTAAAGGGTAAAATCCTGGCTGATTCCCTTCAAGGGTACGCAATTAATATAGTAAACTTCACTAAGGAGATTGGCACTACCAATGATGGGAAAGGGTTTTTTGAAATACCTGCGGTAGTTGGGGATTCAATTGTTTTTTCATCGGTTCAATATCAGATAAAATCTGTTGTAGTAACTCAGGAACATTTTAAAAAAGACAAGATAACAATTGTTTTGTTTCCTGTAGTGCAACAGTTAGAACAAGTCAAAATTAGTAATGTTCAACTTTCTGGTAGGCTTGATAAAGATGTCGGAATTGTTGAGTTGCAACCTTTCGTAGATAATCAAACTTTAGGTCTTCCATTTAGTGATAAACCGCAACCTACATTGATTGAAAGGAGAATTTATACGGCAAAATCAGGTATAATAGAAGCCCCCATTAATTACCTCAATGGTACTATAAAAAAATTAAAACGAATTAAAGCGTTAGAGGATCTTGATAAATTGGTTCAACAAGGAGAGAGAACCTTTACTGTTTCTTTCTTTACGGATGAATTGGAATTGCCAGAGAATTTGATTTCTGATTTCATGTACTATTGTGCAGAGGATAATCAATACGAAAACTTGTTAGAAAACCCAGAAAGATTAGTGCTACTAGAGTTTTTTAAGGAAAAATCAAAAGCTTATAAAGCGTATAAAGAAAAAGAATAATACACTAGATTTACATTTTCTACAGGACGGTTTTAACTTTGGCACAATTTTTTAATTCAAAATACTAAAATTAAGTACTTTTAGTGCCTTACAAATTTTGCTAAATGAAAAAAATACTGATAGTTTTTCTAATTACGTTATCAATCTCTCTTAGTTCTTTTGTTACACACAAATTCTATGTAAGTGTTACGCAAATTGATTATAATGAAGAAGAGCATTCATTACAAATAATCTCTAGAATTTTTATTGATGATATAGAAGATCTTTTAATAGAAAGATATGACGAATCAATACGTATTGATAAGAGTGAAGAAAACCCTAAAGTAGATGAATATCTAAAAAAATACTTTGATCAAAAATTAGTGTTACAAGTGAATAAGAGGGAAGTTTCGTTTGTTTTCATTGGAAAAGAGTATGAAGACGATCTTGTTATATGCTACCTAGAGGTTGAAAATATTCATTCCTTAGAAAGTCTAAAAGTTTCAAATGAAATTTTAATGGACCTTTTTGAAGAACAACAAAATATTGTTCATGTAAAAAAAGAAAATCAACGAAAAAGCCTTATTCTAGAAAAAGGGAAGAGCAATGGGCTGTTAAAATTTTAGTAAAAAAAGCACTAAAATTTTAAAAAACAGTTATTTTGCAGCGTATTACATTTAACACATATCTCAAATGAAGAAAATATTGTTCAGTCTTAGTATAGCTTTTTTCTTGTCAGGAACAACAAGCTATGTTCAAGGTCAAGAAAAGACTGAAAAGACTCGGGAATTAGGTCATACTAATCAAAATAAATTTAAACAAATGTATGAGGAGTTTGCAACTCCTAATATGTATAGAACTGCTTCTGGAGCTCCAGGCTCGGCTTATTATCAGCAACAAGCTGATTATAAGATGGATATTGAGTTGGATGATAAGAATAAAAAACTTAGCGGTAAAGAGACAATTACTTACACCAACAATTCTCCGGATAATTTAGAATTTCTTTGGGTACAATTAGATCAAAACATGAGAGCCAAGGATTCTAAAACGCCACTTATTCAAGGCACAGGTGTTGATCTTGCAAGTACACCAAAAAGTTTCTTAACTAAGTATATGTCTGAGGCCTTTGATGGAGGGTTTAACATAACTGCAGTTAAAGATGCTAGCGGTAACCCTCTAAAGTATACAATCAACAGAACCATGATGAGAGTTGAAATACCAAAGGACTTACAACCTGGAGGAAAATTTGTGTTCTCAATAGATTGGTGGTACAATATTAATGATCATGTAAATGGGCGTGGTAGATCTGGATATGAAGAATTCGAAGACGGAAATAGAGCCTATGTTATAGCACAATTCTATCCTAGAATGGCAGTATATAATGATGTAGAAGGATGGCAAAATCACCAGTTCTGGGGCCGTGGAGAGTTTGCCCTGCCATTTGGTAATTTTGAAGTAAATATTACCGTTCCTGCAGACCATATTCTTGATGGGACAGGAGTATTAGTAAATAGAAAAGAAGTATTTACTAAGGAGATGATGAATCGTTATGAAAAAGCGAAAAAATCATACGATGAGCCCGTAGTAATTGTAACGCAAGAAGAAGCAATAGCTAAAGAAAACAAGTTTTCAGAAAAGAAGAATACCTGGAAGTTGAAAGCAGAAAATGTTCGTGATTTTGGATTTGCAACCTCAAGAAGATTTATCTGGGACATGATGGCTGTTAAAATTGGAGGAAAAGATATAATGGCGGTATCAATGTATCCTAAAGAAGGAAATCCTCTTTGGGAAGATTGGTCCACAAAAGCGGTTGCAAGTACCTTAAAATCATATAGTCGAATGACTTTTGATTATCCATATCATAAGGCTATATCTGTACATGCAAAAAATCAAGGTATGGAATACCCCATGATTTGCTGGAACTACGGAAGGCCAAATCCTGACGGAAGCTATAGTGATCGTGTAAAATATGGAATGATGAGTGTTATAATTCACGAAGTTGGACATAACTTTTTCCCAATGATCGTTAATAGCGATGAGCGTCAATGGACATGGATGGATGAGGGTCTTAATACCTTTGTGCAATATGTAGCAGAGCAGGATTTTGGAGAATGGTATCCAGCAGCACTTGGTAATGATAAGGTTTATCCCGCAAGACGCGGACCTGCAAAGAAAATTATTCCTTATATGAGCGGAAACCAAAATCGTCTTTCTCCTATAATGACACAATCTAATAATATTCACCAGTTTGGCCCAAATGCATATGCTAAACCTGCTACTGCATTGAATATTCTTAGAGAAACTGTGATGGGTAGAGAACTTTTTGATTATGCATTTAGAACATATTCACAACGTTGGATGTTTAAGCATCCAACCCCAGAGGACTTTTTTAGAACTATGGAAGATGCTTCTGCTGTAGATTTAGATTGGTTCTGGAGAGGATGGTTCTATACAACCGATTATACAGATATAGGTGTAAAAGAAGTAAAGAAATTTGTGGTGTCAAAGGTTCCTACACTTGATGCACAGAAATTTGCCGCCAATGATAGAAGAATGAGGTTTGCAAACCCCGCTGATTTGGTTGTTATGGTTGAAGAAGGAAGCAAGGATTATGATAGAATTAAGGCAAACGACGGCTTAATAGAGGATGCTGCAAAATTAAAAGAGTATCTAATGGATAATTTTTCTGAAGATGAGCGTAAAAGAATGACAAACCCTAAGTTCTTTTACGAAATTACTTTTGAAAAACCAGGAGGGTTAGTTATGCCTTTAATAGTAGAGTATACATATGAAGACGGAACTTCTGAAACAATTACATACCCTGCTGAAATTTGGCGTAAAAATGATGCTAAAGTGAAAAAAGCAATAGCATCTGAAAAGGCTATCACAAGAATTGTTGTAGATCCTAATGAAGAAACAGCAGATATAGATACATCAAATAATAGCTGGCCAAAGAGAAAAAGACTTGGTAAGTTTCAGGAATTTAAAGATAAGGTTAGAGGGCAATAGCCAATAAAAATAAAATTTTCATAAATATAGCCATCCCAATACAATGGGATGGCTTTTCTTTTTAGGATAATGCATATATTTGCATTGTTATGGTTACACTACCTTTATTTATTAGCGGAACAGAAATAGCCTTCATCGTTTTTATACTGGTGATGGTTTTTGGTGCAGATAAAATCCCTGAGATAGCCCGTGGTTTAGGAAAAGGGATGCGCATAGTAAAAGACGCTACTAACGATATCAAAACCGAAATTACTAAAAGTGCAGAAAAACACGGTATCGATACAGATTTGCCTACTTCGCTTACTTCAGATATCAAAAAAGAAATCAATCAAGTCAAAGAAGATATTGATGAAGTTACCGGTCCAATAAAACGAAAATTCTAGATTTCATCCAATCTATTGTTTTTTGATCAATTTCACTCCTGTTTTTTACATATTTATTAAAAAATAAATTAATTTTTTGCAATTAATTTAAACAAGCTCACTTTTCAAAAAGACTTCAATGTTTACTAGGGTTTCGGGGAAATTTCAACCTAATATCTAGTGCTATGCGAGCATAACATCTTTATTTTTATTATCAGTCTTTCAATAAAAATGTAAAATATTTGAAGTATATTTAATATATTAGCCATGAAATTGACTAAATGATAATATTTTTCCTTTTTTGGGATTTTCTCATTTAGTAGTTGTTTACACACAAACTCATAAATCTTATTCTAAAAATGAAAAAAATTATTCCTTTCGCTTTGGGGCTTTTTCTTGTATTCTCTTGTTCACAAGAAGACCCTAATGAAATCGTTGATCCTTCGGTTGAATCTATAGATTCACAAAAAATACTCTCTATCTCTGAAATTAATAAATATATCGCAAGTGAATTAAAACAAAATGGAGATATTGTTTGGAGAAATGCACCTGCTAATGTTTTGTACAGCGCTGTAATACATGGAGAAGGAGTATTGAGTGTTGGTTACGGGAATCAAGGAGAGAGCTTTTCTAAAGAACGATCTCCTAGATTGATTGAGGCCAGAGAAAATATCCTTAATGTTATTCAAACTAAGGATGAGGTAAAAAAATCTAGTGCTTTAATAGCTGCAGATGAGATTCTTAATGTTATAGATGTTAAAATTAATAGATTAGAAACAATAATAACTTTACAAAAAACGGATCAGATACGGTATTTAGATCCAATAGGTTATGGGTTTTATCTTCAGCAAGATACCGCCAATCAACAAAAATCTGCTGGTTGTAGTCAAAGCGGGCAAACCATCAATAGCGGTGATTATAGGGTGATTTCTCCTAATGCACGATTGCCATGGAATTTTGATATCCATAAAATAACACAAGCATGGAATTATAGTACAGGTTCTGGTATTACAGTTGGTTTAATTGATACTGGGTTATCTGCGAATCAGAATTTATTAGGAAATGGATTTAATGATGGTTTTTCTAATGGACGATCTGTACAAAGATTTGGAACATATATAGATTCTCCATGGTGGTGGTCAAACAATATTGATGGTCCAAATGACAGATGTGGTCATGGTACTCAAATGGCATCTGCACTCGCATCACCACGTAATGATGACGGAATGCCTGTTGGTGTAGCGTATGATAGTAATTTGGTCGCTTATAGAGGTACATCTGATGTAGTTCTTGAGGACTATCACGAGCGAAAAGGAGTGAGTAATGCTCTTAAGGCTTTAGGAAACAGAGGAGATGTGAAAATTATTTCTATGTCTGTAGGATATCCTTGGTCGATTGGTAATGTAAAAGATGCAGTAAGATATGCTTATCGAAAAGGTAAGATGATCGTTGCCGCAGGAGGAACTTCTACAACTTTTACCAACTGGTATGGTGTTATTTTTCCTGCTAGTATGAGTGAAACGGTTGCAGTAACAGGTTTAAAAGATAATGGATATAATAGATGTAATATCTGTCATGATGGAAGCAAAATTGACTTTACAATCGTAATGCAAAGAGCAGGTGATGGTGATAGAAATGTGCCTGTGTTAGGATTTAATACAGGATCACAAGCTTATGTAGGCGGTTCTTCTGTTGCAACTGCAATGACTGCAGGTATTGCTGCATTGGTGTGGGCACGTAATCCAAACATGTCTAGGGATCAGGTATTAGATAAATTAAAGAGAGCAGGGGAGTTTTATCCTAATCGTAATAATAAATTTGGCTATGGTAATATTGATGCGCTCAAAGCGGTTCAATAAGTCAGAAATTGTAATTGAATTAAAAAAAGGAGACCTTATGAAGTCTCCTTTTTTTTATAAAACTCTACTAATTGTTAATCCATCTCGTATTGGCAATAGCACGGTTTCTATTCTTTTATCAGTTACTAGAAGTTTGTTATATTCTAAAAGTGCTTTTGTAGAAAAATCATCTTCATCAATTTTCTGAATCACTTTCCCGCTCCATAATACATTATCAGATAAGATAACTCCTCCAACATTCATTTTATTAATGATCAAATCAAAGTATGTTGGATAATTTGGTTTATCTGCATCAATAAATACTAAATCAAATTTTATATCAAGATTTGGAATGATTTCAGCCGCATCTCCAACATGTTGAAAAATTTGCTTACCATAAGCAGACAGGTCAAAATATTTTCTCTGGAAACTTTCTAATTCTTCATTGATATCAATAGTATGTAACTCTCCATCCTTTTGCATTCCTTCTGCCAAACACAAAGCAGAATAGCCAGTATAGGTTCCTATTTCCAGAATGTTTTTTGGATTTATTATTTTGGATAACATACTCAATATTCGACCTTGATAATGACCGCTAAGCATACGTGGCTGTAAGATCTTTTGGTAAGTTTCTCGGGTTAATTTTTGTAGTAATTCTGGTTCTTTTTCAGAATGGTTTACTACGTAATCATCTAACTTTTCTGGAATGAAATGCATGGTTGCTCTTTTTTTGCAAAGCTATAGATTTCTTTAAAAAAAAATATTATAAAAAAAACCAGGATTTTTAACATCCTGGTTTTAAGGTTAGTTTTAGAAATAGAAGTTGGTATAAATAAGTATTACATCTATAATAATCCTATTTATAAAGTTTAAACCTCTTAGTTTACCTTCTCTGTCTTCAAAATTTTATCTCTTAAGTCCTGCTTAGCATTTTCATCATCACCAAATAACCATTGTAATACATTATCCTCCCAGATTTCGTCATATTCTTTTTCATTAATAATATCACGTTCTAGCGCTAAATCTAAAATTTTACCTGGATATGATGATTGTGGTAAGCTTTCCATTTCTCCCAATGGATAAGGATCATCTAATCCCATGATGACCTGTCTACTGCCTTGGCGTTCTACAGTTAGTTTTAATGAATCTGTATCGTGCACAAGCGTATCAAAATATATATTAGGATGACCAACAGCTTTTCTTGGATGTTGCTTTCCTTCAAAAAGATCTGGCCTTCCATCGAAGCCTTGAATTCGTCGTCCCAAGTTCATTTGTGCTAACTGGCCGCCATGGGCAAAACATGTTCTGATGTTAGGGTAACGACTTTGCATTCCGTTAAGGGTATAAAAATGATACGCATCACCACACTGGGCAAGCATCCATACTAGATGAAAACGCCAGGATACATTTTCTAATTTAATCATTTTATCACCATCATAAGGGTGGACCTCAATCGCTAATTTATATTTGTCTGCTAGTTCAAAAATAGGATCGTTTTCTTCATCAAAAATACATCTCCATTGCCCTATAGAATCCATAAAGTGTGTTGGCAAACATAGTACGCGCATGCCTAATTTTTCTACACAACGTTCCATTTCCCAAAGTGCTCCGTTTATAAATCCAGGGTGTATTACAAAACCACAAGTAAACTTATCGGGATGATCTTGTTGTATGCGTGCATTAAAATCGTTTTGAAATCGAAGAGCATGTTTCATTTCTTCAAGCCTTAAACCATTACCATACAATTGCGAAAGGTTTAATACTACTGCATGATCAATTTTATAATGTTCCATCCATTCTAGCTTATCATCTAAGAAAAAACTAGAATGGGTTACAGGTCGTTTCCATCCTTTTTGTAGCATGTATTTACGTTCGTCATCTACCCAGAAAATCTCTTTGTCCTTCATGAATTTAGGGATTTCTTCTGGATACGGTAGTAAATGGGAATGACCGTTTATGCGAAGCTTTCTTTTCATAATGATATTGCCTGCTATTTATAACAGGAATCTTTTTAATAAATTATTATTTTTTCTTAGGCGCATCCATTATAGTTCCACAATTAGAACAAGTACATTTTTCTTTGTCACTATAGTACTTGTCAAAAATTATTGGCATATCGGTTTCTATATTATCCAATGCGAACTCTTCTCTGTACAATTCTGAATTGCAATTTTCACAATACCATTCTAAGGCATCCATCATTCCTTTTTCACGTGGATATTCTATAACTAAACCAACGGTGTTGGCTTTACGCTGTGGAGAATGAGGAACTTTAGGTGGTAATAAGTATATTTCTCCTTCTTTGATATGTACATCTTTAGGTACGCCTTTGTCAATTATTTTTAGTACAATATCTCCTTCTACTTGATAAAAAAATTCTGGGGTTTCATTATAGTGATAGTCTTTTCTGTTGTTTGGACCACCAACAACCATTACAATAAAATCGCCATTTTCCCACACACATTTATTGCCAACAGGAGGTTTTAATAAATGACGATGTTCATCTATCCAAGCTTTAAAATTTAATGGTGAAACTAGATTACTCATATTGTTTGTTTAGTTTAAGCGTAAGTGCATTAGTTTGATTTTGGAACTAAATGCATTGACATACAGGTTGTTATTTTGTATTAAAGTTAATTATTTTGATTCGCATTTGGTAATAACAAATAGTTAACTATAAGGACTTTGTTCTACCACCGTCTACAGGAACATTGATTCCGTTAATATATGCTGCTGCCTCTGATGCTAAAAAAGCTACTGCATTTGCTATTTCCTCTGGTTTTGCAAACCGTTTTGCAGGTACTTCATTTTTCATAGCATTAGAGATCTCCTCAACTGATTTACCTGTTTTGGTTGCTTTGTTATTAATAATTTCGTTTAATCGTTCAGTTGCTGTTGCACCGGGTAGTACATTGTTTACCGTTATCCCATATTCACCTAACTCATTTGCCAATGTTTTGGACCAGTTTGCGACTGCACCTCGTATAGTATTAGAAACCCCTAATCCATTTAATGGTTGTTTTACAGAAGTAGAAATGATATTGATTATTCTTCCGTAACCTTCTTTTTTCATTCCTGGAACTACGGTTTGTGCTAGGATATGATTACATTTTAAGTGTTGTGTAAAGGCACGATCAAATTCTTCAAGAGATGCATTAAATACAGGACCCCCGGCGGGACCTCCTGTATTGTTTATTAGAATATGAAAGTTAAGATTTATTACAGATATATGCTTTTGTAAATCTTCGGGATTCTGAAAATCGGCTATAACATAATTGTGAGATTGCCCTTTATCTATAGCTAGTGCTTTTAGGACATGCTGTAGTTTTTCTTCATTCCTGGCAACTAAAGTAATATTCGCTCCTAATTCTGCCAATTGAATAGCAGAGGCTTTTCCTATGCCTTGAGTACTTCCACAGACCAGTGCGTTTTTATGAGTTAGATTTAGATTCATGTTAGTTTCTAAAATTTATGGTTTTTAGTATTTTCTAATATTTTATACAAACATTTTTGGGTTCGGTAAAGAACCTTAAAGCCTCAAACCCTCCTTCACGACCTACTCCAGAATCTTTAGTTCCTCCAAAAGGAGTGCGTAAATCGCGCATCATCCAAGTGTTAATCCAAACAATACCTGCTTGTATATGTTTAGCCAAATGCATACTACGGTTTAGATTATTTGTCCATATAGTACTGGATAGTCCATAGCGAACATTATTTGCTAATGCTAAAGCTTCTTCATCGGTATCAAATGGCATTATGGTAACAACGGGCCCAAAAATCTCTTCTTGTGTTAATCGGCAATTGACATCATTAACTTCGATAATCGTAGGTTGTAAATAGTATCCTTTTTCGTGGTTTTTTACAGTTACATACTCTCCACCACAAAGAATTGTGCCTCCTTCTTGTTTTGCAATATCTATATACGATTTTACTTTCTCGAGATGAGGTTTAGAGACTAGTGCACCAATATTCGTTTCGCTATCAAGTGGTTGTCCTACTTTTAGTGTTTTTGTTTTTGCTATAAAATCATTTTTGAATTTATCATAGATAGTTCTTTCTACAAAAATTCTAGAACCGCAAAGGCATATCTGTCCTTGATTTGCAAATGATGATTTTATGGTAGTTTCTAACATTGTATCGTAGTCACAATCCGCAAAAATGAGGTTAGGGTTTTTACCTCCAAGCTCTAGAGAAAGTTTTTTAAACATTGGAGCTGCGGTTCTTGCTATATGGGCTCCGGTTGCCGTTCCTCCTGTAAAAGAGATGGCCTTAATATTGGGGTGTTCTACTATAGCTTGACCAGTTGTATTACCCAATCCATGTACAATATTTAAAACGCCTTTTGGTAATCCTGCTTTGGTACATATATCACCCAATAAGTATGCTGTCATTGGGGTGATTTCACTTGGTTTGGCTACCACAGTATTACCAGCGGCAAGGGCAGGGGCAATTTTCCAGGTAAATAAATAGAGTGGTAAATTCCATGGAGAAATGCAACCTACTACACCAATTGATTGTCGTAAAGTAAAGTTGATAGCATTAAAACCTGTACTTTCATGTGCCTCACTGGCAAATTGTGTAATTGCATTAGCAAAAAACCGAAAATTAGAAGCGGCCCTTGGGATATCTATCATAGTTGATAAACTAAGAGGTTTGCCATTATCTATAGCCTCTGCTTTAGCAAGGTTCTCTAAATTTTCTGTTATTAAAGAGGATATTCTTTCCAAAATATCGCTTCGTTGTTGTAGTGAGGTTTCAGACCAGTCATGAAACGCTTTTTCGGCTGCCTGGTAGGCTATTTGTACATCTTTTGCAGAAGAATTAGGAATTAAACTATATTTTTCACCAATTGATGGGTTATAATTATCAATCCACTCATCATCTATCGGAGCCTTGAATTCACCATCGATATAGTTTAGTATCTTTTCCATCTATTTAAAAATTACAGACCATATTCATAAACCGTTTATTTCTATTTGTTGGCAATGATCTTCTTGTTTAATGCCCATTATGGGCTTCCATTTTTATTGTGTTTTCGATTAACTGAAAATATATTTTAGTTGCTCTGCTGTTTGTTTTAAATCACCAGTGTAGGTTTGAATTTCATCTTCATTAAATCTGGCAGAAGGACCAGAAGTACTTATGGCTGCGATAAACTTTCCCGTAGTACTGAAAACCGGAACAGCAACACAAACCAGACCTATTTCATTTTCCTCTAAATCTAAAGCAAAACCATTATGTTTGATATTCTCAACCTCTGAGATTAATCTTTTTTTATCGGTAATGGTTTTCTTTGTAATGCTTTCTAAATCAAGGTTGTTAATAATATTCTCGTAATTGTGTTCTGCAAATGCTAACATAATTTTTCCTAAGCCCGTACAATGCAATGGTTTTTCGGTGCCGATTTGGGAGTTGATCTGTAAATCATGTCTACCTACAACTTTATCTAAAAAGTATACCTTTTGGTTTTTGTAGATTGCTAAATGAGCCGTCTCGCCGGCACGCTTTACCAACTCTTCCATAAATGGCCTTGCTTTGGCTATGAAATTCTTATTGATACTTACTTTTTGACCTAACTCAAATAATTTAAGACCTAATCGGTATTTTTCATTTTCAGGATTTTGCTGAATAACATTCAGGGCTTCCATAGTGGCCAACATTCTGTATACAGCACTTTTATTTGTGCCTATTTGCTTGGCAATTTCAGTAACACCTAATTCCATCTTATCTGTTGAAAAACAATCCAAAATTTTGAATGCTTTTTCAACCGAAGTATTTAGAATCTTTTTGTCTACGATGTTACTCATTGTTTTATTGTTTTTTATACGCCACTACCTTTATTTCTATTAGCAAATGTGGATGGGGTAGTTGATGCACAGCAACAGTTGTTCTTGTTGGTCCGTCATAATCAAAATATTGAGCATATACTTTGTTATATCCTCCAAAGTCATTCATATTTACTAAAAATGAAGTGACATCAACAATGTCATTTAAGCTAGCGCCCTCTTCTTTTAAGATATCACTTATATTTTCCAGAACGGCTTTTGTTTGTGCTTTAATATCTAAATTTGTAGTTCCGAATTCATCTACTTCGACCCCATCAAAAGAGTTATCCGGTCTTCTGGAACTTGTACCTGAAACATAAATAAAATCACCTACACGTTTTACATGCGGAAACTTACCTCTTGGTGTTGCTTTACCTATTATTAACTTTCCTTTATTCATAGTATTTACGGTCATTTTTAATTAAACATCTATTGTAGACTATTGTAAACCAGCTATTTTATCTTCTTGTAATATCTCGTTAGTTTCCTGTTGAACTCGTTTTAAAATATCTTGTAAATCACTGTTTGTGTCTATTTCACTATCGGCGATTAGGTTTAATAAAGCTTTGTCTTGCGCCCTTCCAATTTTCAGTGCTTTAGCATAGTTTATATCTTCGTTAAACGTTACCATAGAATATTTTGAAAAATATTCGTTCGGGAATGTTTTTTCTAATGCCATTTCGAGTCTTCGCTTTTCTTTAAAAATAGGATTGGCAACGTGATCACGCATTTCATAATAATTATCAATAGCTAGATCTGCAATAGCATCTGCGTCTTCTTTTCGTGCGCTTTCGTAAGCTTTAAAAGTAGCGGTCCAATCGCCTTGGTGCTTTTCTAAAATCTCATCAAAAACTATTACATCTTCAAAGGAAGCGTTCATCCCCTGACCATAAAATGGCACAATTGCATGAGCAGCATCTCCTATCAATAATGTTTTTCCTTTGTAATACCATGGAGAACATTTTACAGTTCCTAATGCCCCAGTAGGGTTATTAAAAAACTCATGATTGATATCGGGAATTAGCTCTAATGCATCCGGAAATTGTGTTTTAAAGAATTCAGTTACCTTCTCGATAGTAGTTAGATTATTGAAATTGTATTCGCCTTCATCATATGATAGGAATAAAGTTACTGTGAAACTACCATCAAGATTAGGCAGGGCAATAAGCATATATTGACCACGCGGCCAAATATGTAGATGATCTTTACTTATTCTGTGTTTTCCTATTTTATCGGCTGGAATTTCTAATTCTTTGTATCCATGAGTAAGATAATTCTGAGAATTACTGAATAGAAACTTCTTTTCTAGATAGTAACTTTTTCTAAGGGCAGAACCAGCACCATCAGCCCCAAAAATGATATCTGCATCAACTACCGACTTTTCTTTGGTGAGATAGCATTTAAATTTTGCGACTGTATTTTCGATATCAACCCCGGTACATTTCTTATTGAAGTGTAAGTTTACATTTTCATGTTTTTCTGCCTCAGTTAACAATAATCCATTTAGGGTACCTCTTGACATAGAATTAATATACTCTCCATCCCTTCCAGAATAGTTAGAGGGAAACATATTTCCTTCAATATCATGCATCATTCTACCGTACATTGGAATACAAAATGGAGTAACTTTATCGGTAATTCCTACCATCTTTATTGCTTTTAAACCTCGATCAGATAATGCAAGGTTAATAGAACGTCCGGCAGAGATATCCGTAGTTCTTAAATCTGGCCTGCCTTCATAAACGTCTACCTGGTATCCTCTTTGTGCCATTCTTAATGCTAGCATTGATCCACAAAGACCGGCACCAATAATAAGTATGCTTTCTTTTTTTGACATTATAACAATGTTTTTAGTATTTCTGTCATTCTATATACATCTTCAAAAGTATTGTATAGCGGAACTGGGGCGAATCGAATAACATCGGGTTCTCGCCAATCTGTAATAATATGATGATCTGTAAGTTTTTGATGTAAGCTTTTGTCTGCATCTTTCACTTGAATAGATAATTGACATCCTCTTTCTTCAGGGTTTGTAGGAGTAATAATCTTAATTCTATCGGTGTCTATTTCATGGATTAAAAACTCTAAATAACCGGTGAGTGCTTTGGATTTTTCTCTTAATGCATCCATTCCTACCTCATTAAAAATGTCTAAAGAAGCCTTAATTGCAGCCATAGATAAAATAGGAGGATTGCTTAATTGATAACCTTCTGCACCTGGCATAACATCAAATTCCTGGCGCATATTAAAACGGGTATTTTTATTGTGACTCCACCAACCTGCGAAGCGATTTAAATCTTTATTGTGTGCATGTTTTTCATGAACAAATAACCCTCCTAAACTACCCGGTCCAGAATTTAAATATTTATAGGTGCACCATGCGGCAAAATCAACTCCAGAATCATGAAGATTTGGTTTAATGTTGCCAACGCCATGTGCCAAGTCAATACCTACCATACAATTTTTGGTATGCCCCAAATCAGCAATTCTTTTAAGATCAAGATATTGACCCGTGTAATAATTCATGCCTCCAATTAATAGTAGTGCTATATCATCATCATGCTGATCAAGAATGGTTTCTAAATCTTCTACCCTGAGCAATTCTTCTCCATCCCTAGGTTTCCATTCTATCAATCCTTCTTTATGATCAAATCCATGAAATCGTAATTGTGATTCTACAGCATACCGATCCGAAGGAAAAGCATCACTTTCTATTACTATTTTGTATTTTGTCTTATTTGGTTGGTAAAAGGATACCATAAGTAGATGCAAGTTAGTGGTTAAGGTGTTCATGATAACCACTTCGATAGGCTTAGCTCCAACAACATTTGCCATAGCATCTGTTAGGAATTCATGATACGGCATCCAAGGATTTTTGGCATCAAAATGGCCCTCTACACCTAAGTTTGCCCAATCATTTAGTTCTTGTTCAATATACTGTTTCGTTGTTTTAGGTTGCAGCC
Organism: uncultured Aquimarina sp.; assembly: GCA_947496355.1. Taxonomy (GTDB): domain Bacteria; phylum Bacteroidota; class Bacteroidia; order Flavobacteriales; family Flavobacteriaceae; genus Aquimarina. The sequence goes on along the minus strand of CANMCO010000008.1, from coordinate 235,310 downwards.
CTAAGGAATTACCACACATATATATCCAATCTTTACCGGTGCTATCTTTAGGAATATGGAATTGATCTCTATAATGAGCTATTTCATCCTGTTGATCTTGCTCTCGTGCAAATTCTAAGCTAGCTTTTAATGCTATTGCCATTGTAAGTGTTTTAATAATTGAAACAGTGTTTCACTAAATTACAAAAAATATACTAGACTAAAAGTAAGTTCATAAATGATTATGAAAGATTTAGTTAATATTACTTTATGTAATCCAATTGTTGGATATATGTAGTAGGGGTTTTGCCAGAATATTTTTTAAATTGTTTTGAGAAATAAGAAGGGTCATTAAAACCACACTGGTACATCACTTTTGAAATGGATTCATCATTATGCTCAAAATGTTCTTGTGCTTTCTTAACTCTGAATTCATTTAGGAAATCGATAAAGCTTCTGTTGGTCACCGTTTTAAACATTCTGCAAAAAGAGTTTGGAGTCAACCCTAATTGTTTTGCCAAGGTTTCAGATCGTATTTCTTCTGCATAATGATCATTTATATATTGATATACTTTAGATATCCTTTCTAGTGTATGTTTGTTAATAGCTAAGGAAAATTTACCTTTCAATATTGTTCTCTGATTATTCGAAGTAGATAATTTATACAGGATGTCTATAAAATTAAGAAGTTTTTCGGTATTGTTTTGTTTTTTAAACTTTAAGAACAAAGGCGATAATTTTCGATGTGTTTCTGGTGAAAATATAATACCATTATTTGATTTTTTAATGAATTTTGATATGCTTTCGAATTCCGGAAAACAAGATAACTTGTCTTTTACAAAACTTTCGGGAAATTGCATTACTACTTCAGCATTGTCTTCATACTGTTTATTGCTAAACGGCATATGTGGAATGTTTGGTCCCAAAAAAACTAATAAGCCATTTTCATAATCTTCAAAATGAGAATCTATTTGTATACTTCCTTTACCACTTTTAATAAAAACCAATTCGTACTCGGGGTGAAGGTGCCAGCTTACAATATCACATTGTGATTTATTATTATAACTTTCAATCTTTAAGGATTCAGATTGTCCAAGATAGATTTGTTCATAAGATATCTGCATATAACAAAATTACCATTTAGATTTTATAATTTTTGCTAAAATGAATGATATGTCTTATTATCTGAATATTTTGTTTTAACAACTAGCGTGTTATGTTTTTAATTTTGAGTAGTACATCAAGAAATCAAAAGTGTAAGAATGAATTCGCTGCAATTGATCTTAACAAGACTGCGCTATTTTGGCCCTGCATGGGTGTTTGCTTCATTAAATATTATGACAGGTACTTGGGTGCTTTATATTCCCAAAATAAGAGAAAGACTTAGTATTGATGATGCTCAATTAGGGGTAGCTTTGTTTTGTTTTGCATTGGGAACATTGGTAATGATTCCTTTGTCATCTTTACTTATTAAGAAAATAGGGGTTGGTAAGGTTACACTTCTTTCAATTGTTGCTTTTTCGATATTATTTTTAGTCCCAATTGTTGTGCCTAGTTATGTTTTACTTTGTATTGCTCTTTTTGTTGTTGGGTTGGCTGCCTGTTTGACAGATGTATCCATGAATGCGTTGGTTTCTGATATTGAACAGGAAGATGATGTACATTTTATGTCGGCATCTCATGGTTTTTTTAGTTTAGGAGGTGTAATAGGCGCTGGTATAGGTAGTTTGTTAATAGTACATATAGAATTACCCTTTATCCACATGACGTATGCCGCAATTTTTGTAATTATTACAAATCTTTTCTTAGCCAAAGCTTATTTTGATATCAAAGGAAAGATAGAGGATAGTGAGAGAAAATCGAATCCGCTGAAATTAATGAAACCTCTTTTTGGGTTAACAGTAATAGCTTTTTTGATTATGGGTAGTGAGGGTGCCATAGAACATTGGAGTAAGCTTTATCTTCAGGATATAGTTTTAATTACATCAGAGAAAATTTCGGGATTTGGATTTGTAGCTTTTTCCGCAATGATGACTTTAGGAAGATTTTTTGGTGATGCTGTAAGTAAACGTTTTGGCTCTTTAAGTATTATTATAGGTGGTTGTGTGATCAGTATACTTGGTTTTTTTGCAGTTCTAGGGGCGCAATTAGTTATTACAATTTTAGGTTTTGGTCTTGTTGGATTAGGGTTTTCGGTTATTATTCCAGAACTATTTAGGCTAGCAGGAAAAACAAAGGGAGTGTCTGCTGCAGAAGGAATATCATTTGTAGCTGGGTTTGGATATTTAGGCTTTTTATTAAGTCCTCCCATTTTGGGTTTTCTTTCTAAAATTGAAAGTCTAAAGCTTAGCTTTATGGCATTGTTAATAGCCGCTGTTACAGCTATGGTTATTACCTTTTTCCTAAACAGGAGAGGAGAATAGAAAACCTATGTTTTATTCAGTAATTACCTCGATTTCTGTAAAATGTAGTGTCCAGTCACTTTCATTTCGCTTGTGAGTTTTGGCAATCTTGATACCGTTATAATTACTATAATCTTCCCAAGATGTAATTAAGGATGGAGCTTTGGCATTTTTTTGTCTAAATACCCATTCTTTGATAATAAAATCTCCTTCAAAATAAAAATCATAAGCGTCTCCAGGAGTATAGCCTCCTTCGCTTTTGTAGACTATAGTTAATTTTTGCATTTCTTTATTGCTAATGGGCGCAATTGCTTTTAACTGATGTTCTGAAGTAAAACTTGCAGCATCCCAAACCAAATTAAAAGGTGCTAATAACCAATACTTATCATTTATAAATCCTTGATCGGCTTTTTGAGAAATACTATCTATTTTAGTTCTATTATAAGTAATTGTATCCTTTTCAGAAGTTAATGTAACTAGATTTTCTTTTGGTTTCCAAACCCATGAACGTTCAAAATGAGTTGTGTCTTTGTCTACATTAAAAACAAACTTAATTTCTTTGACCTTACTCCAATTTTTAAATCCATTAGCATTTGCGATGGCTTCTGCAGCGGTAAGTATTTTCTCCTTATTATTGTCTGCAATTGGTTCTGGGTTTCTTATTTCAACTTCATCTTCATAATTCTTCTCTTTTTTTGTTTCTGTTTTACAAGCTACAAATAGGAGCGATAGTAGTAAGACTGGGATAAATTTTTTCATTTCGGGTTAGTTTTTAGCTAAAATATAAAAAGAAAAACCTTGCTAATCTAGATTAACAAGGTTTTAGGTTTTTTTGATATTATAAAGTACTTACTCTACAGTTAAGGTATATTGTGGAGTTGGATTTAAAGGACAGAAGTATGTGTATGTTCCTTTTTTAAGCGCTACAGTTTTTGAGCTTTCAGTTTTTCCATTAGCAACAACTTTAGTTACATAAGCCTCTTTAATATGATTTTTGGCGTCAGAAGCATCTTTTCCAGAAGGAACAAGTACGAAACCAACATCTGTTCCTACATTATTGTTAGAGATGTTGAAAACATAACTTCCTTCTGATAGCGTAATACTTTTTTGAGTAAACTCTCCTTTTGTTTGTTCTAAGGAAACGGTCTTTACTTCTTGCGCCTGAGCATTAAATGTGATTGCTAGTACGAATGCGAATAATGTGATTAATTTTTTCATGATTTTTAACTATTTATTTTAATGATTTACTAATTTTTAAAGGTTCCTGAAAGAGACAAAAAGTTTATAAATCCTGTCTCTTTCAGGAATATTAGGGGTAACTGTCTTATGTGTTTACAATTATACTAAAGCAGTTTCTAATGGTTGTACAGCTGGGAAATCTACTGGGATTTGAGTTGTATTGTTTATATAGTTAGAGATGGTTTTGTCTCCCACCAATACAATTGTGTCTATCAGATTTCCTTTTGTATATCCCGCTGCAAAAAATCCGTCGATTACATTTTGATCTGCATTACCTCTATTTTCTGTGATGTTTTTGGCTAATGTTGCCAATGCATCAAGTTTAGTATCAAAAGAAGCGTTTCCTGCTCTAAGCTCTAATATTTGCTCATCTGTAAAGCCATTCATCTTTCCTATAGCTGTGTGGGCAGATAAACAGTAGTCACATCCATTTACTTGACTAACGGCTAGATTAACTGCTTCTTTTTCTTTATTTGAAAGTGAAGTTTTTGCATTCGAAAAGTTTAAATAATTTTCTAAAGCGGTATCACTATGTGCATAGGTTGCAAATAGATTAGGAACAAATCCCAATGCTTTATTAAGATTGTCAAATATTGCTTGATTGTTAGCGCTTACTTCTTCTCTGGTTGGTACATTAAAAGTGCTCATAATTTTTATTTTTAATATTGTTATTATTTTGTTGTTTTAAATTATCGGTACAAAGATCATCTAGAAATAGGAGGTAAAAAATGTTCGTTTTTCCCGATAGATTGTCAAATCTTCCCGACTTTAATTTTTATTGTTTTACAAAAGGTTTTTCTGTATCACAATAAAAATCATGAATGGCTTTTTGATCACAATGCGTTTTAAGAGATATGGTATTGATTACTTTTTTTCTTCCTTGGCGAAAGATTTCTATTAAATTGAAAATTGATTTATTTTGAATACTCATCTTTTTTATTGTTTTAAATTAACAGTACAAAGATGCATGATCAATAGGGGCGAGAAAATGGTTGTTTTTCCCGAGAGCTTGTCAATACTTCCCAGATATAAAAAAACCGTCGCAATTGCAACGGTTTATTGTTTTTAATAAGAAAGATGATGTTGTATTAGAAAAACTTGATTTCTTTTCTATTTAACCAAAGAATAACTGCACTTAGAACAAAAGTCAACAAGGCGGTAATAAAAAGTGTTCCGCCATCATTGTTGATTTCAATTCCTAACCTGGTAACATGCATCATTATTGCTCCACCAATAATTCCTAGCGTTAATATTGCTCCAATCCAGACTGTTTTAGGTATTAAGAGTAAAATTCCGGAAATTAATTCTACAATTCCAGTACCTATTCTACCATATGGCTCCAAACCTACCTTAGTGAAGATGTATACACTATCGGGATGAGCGGTAAATTTAAATCTGAGTGTTTGGATCAAGATTATTGCCACGGTAATCCGCAGCAATAGGGGTAAGATCTTTTTCATTTTTGAGTTTGTATTTACTTTTTTGTTTAGAAATCTATAGAAAGAACACTTGGTAAAGCGTCAATCTTACCGTTAAAAGTATTCTTTCTTGAGATATTATACAATTCTTCCAGGTTATTATCTTTTCTAAATTGATTTATCAACTCTGGAAGTCTATCTCTAAGATACGATGCAAAAGCCTCAGGATCAGTACTTCTGTTTGCTCCTTTGCGTATAGTTTTTAGGTACGCAACGGTCATGATTTCTAGGTTGCTTCTTTCAGACAGAAACAGTAAATAGCTATTATCTTCTTTTGCTTTTCTGATTTCGATATTAAAATTGATCTCATCAGTAGCAATTAAATCTTTATTAAAACCACTAAAATTATTAGTGTATACAACTTCTTCGATTTGGTCATTAAGGTATACGGTTTCTAATTCATCCTCGTATGTGACTTGAGCATTACCTAGAGTAATTATTAAAAAGAAAATGCTATATAATCCTATTTTGAGGTTCTGTATTGAAGTTTTCATATCTAGTCTCCTTTCTCCCGAAAACAATTTTCCGGTAATTCATTATTAATCTACACTACAAAGTTGGGGCGAAAACAAATAATAGTACATGTATCTTTTTCCTGAACGTTTGTCAATAGTTCCCTGTCGTTTCTAATTTGAGTTGTTTTTTAAACTCTGAAGGGGAAAAAGATGTATGTTTTTTAAACATTCTGCTAAGATGAGATGCATCTTCAAAACCAATTTCATATGCAATCTCCTTGGCGGTCTTGTCAGTATATATAAGTAGGCGTTTAGCCTCCAAAATTACGCGATCATGAATGATCTGCAAAGGACTTTTCTTAAGTTTAACAAAATTGTTTGACAATGTCTTGGGTGATTTGAATAATTTTTCGGCATAAAACGTTACAGAATGTTCTTGTCTAAAGTGAGTATCTACCAAAATATTAAACTGTCTTATCAAATCTACTTGATCATCAAGCTCGCTAAAATTGCTTTGTTGTTTAATAAGTCGGGTTGTGGTTATAATAAATCTTGCCATAAGCATACGTAGCATTTCTGCTTGTATGGTATCTACAGTATCCAACTCATCCAAAAATACCTTGTGCAACTGATCTAATTTGTTGTGCTCTACAGCATCTAGTTTTACTATAGAAAGATCACTTGTACCGTGAAAAAGTACGCCCATGCAGCTTACTTCTTTATCATGATCTTTTATACAATAAAACTCACGGTTAAATTGATATACGATAAGATCTGAGCCACTAATAAATTTGAAATACTGATTAGGGGTAAGTACTACAACATTGTCTTTTTCTACGATAATAGCTATTCCGTCAACTTCTATTCGCATTTTAGTTTCTCTGGGCCAGATAAATGTATAGTCTCCTATAAGTTTTGATTTTGTATATGTATATAGTAGTTCTTCGTTAGCGATTTTTAACAAAGCTCCTGTAGAAAATTCTTTAAACTCTTTAATCATATATGGTAGGTCGTTTTTTGTGTGGTAACATTACAGTTATTAAAGATAAGAATTTCATTTTCGAATAATTAGTGATATCTGCACGTAAAACATCAGATGTTTGTTTTAGACTGCCTCCTTATGCGGAAACATCGTACAGGGAAAGGAGTATTTGTGCTTTTTTATAGTCATTTGATAAATAATCAAATAGTTTTCAGGTGTTTTTAGCTTAAAATTGAAGCTCTCCTAATGTGCTTGACGTGGCGTGATTTATAGATTAGTACGTCCTTATAAGATACGACATTAATCACTAGTCTAACGCTAACAAAAGAATAAAATTAAAAGGCTAAAGTGTTAAAAATCAGGATAAATACCCTATAGTAATTAGGTAAATCACTGTTGTTTTCTGTAGTGTATAGGTCTTATTTTGTAGTAGGTAAAAATTAAATCGATTTCTTATGACGACAATTGAAAACATTAAAAAGTATAGTATCTCTTATTACGGAGGAGGAAACAATAGTAAAAATTATAGGTATAGAGCAATAATAGGATTAAGACGAGATAACGGAAGCTTAATTGGAGCTGCTTATTTTCATAGAGATGATGCTACATTGCCAGATACAGATTCGATAAATAGTTCAGGATACATTTCTGTACACTACAGTGAATCTGATCTAACTCAAATTGTTGATTTATTACGTAACGAAGACCCAATAAATATTCGATATGTACCGGGTTGGGATATGGCTTCTATTAATACTTCAGTAGAACCTGTAGGTGAAGAAGAGTATAATGGGTAAGATTCATATTATTTATTGGATTTGCTTTTATTATGAAGTATTTAGGAAACTAGTATTAATGAGTGCTACGAAAAACTAATTTGGGTTTCTTAAAATAGGTTGTGCTTATTTCTAACCATAGGCTTATACCTTCCTGTGTTTCTATGAGTTTATATTCTTTTTTATTCCAGGTAACTTGTATTCCCATCATTTTGATATTAGAAGAAAGACTTATTGCGGAAGTATTGGGTTTTGTAAAAGGACTACGTTTCCAATCCAAATTGTTAGGAAATCTAGAATCATAAAAAGTTAGCTTATTTTGCTTAAGGTACTCGTCAATTTCTTTATTGTAACCAAAAAAATAGCGTCTGGTAATGAGTTTGATTTGCTCGATCATCAAAAATAACCCCAAAGAAACTGCAATAAATGTTAGTATAATCTTTATCAAATTCATCTATTCTTCTTTTAATACAGCAACATCTTTTTCGGTAAGCGCTCTGAATGCAAATTTGTAGCCTTGCGCTCCTGCTAATCCGTAAAATAAAAGATCGATAGGGCTAAAGGTTTCTTCCATTAATTGCAATAAAAATGAGTAATCAAACATCAATAAGGTATCTATATATCCTAGATTTTCCTGATTAGCCAAAAAACCAATAATACTAAAGAAATTACCAAGTAAGCAACTTAGTACCGCTATAATGGCACCAGAGATTCCAAAGATAGGATCTACACCCTTACCTGCAAACCGAATGGTAAATCCCACTCCCGCTCCTATGGCAATAGCCATATAACCGATCTGATAATTTGTGGCCAAAGTAATCGCTCCCCATAGTACTGCTCCCAGAATTCCTACGGTGATCCCACAAATTAATGCCATGGGATAGTTTTGCTCTAGTCTTAGTTTGTCTAATACTTTGTCATCTACCAAGCCATGACATGGTTTTCCAGAGGTTGTGCGTCATCAAAACGTTCTTGATAATCGGGGTCTAGTGTAAAATCCCGACAATCGTTTATAAAATTTGCTTTTTCTTTTGTAAGCGCACACACCAGGCCTTGTTTAAGGTCCATCTCACGATTCGTGCATTTTTTACAAAATGCTAAGTGTTGCTCTCTTGTCATATGCTAGATTGTTGTTTTTTTTGATTGATGAATTATCGTTTTACTGCTTTGCCAGATAATCCTTTAATAATTGAGTAAGTAGTTGTGTCCATCCTCCTTCAAAGTTTTTAGCATCAAAGTCTGGGTTGTCTTGTGGGAAGGTTTCCAGTCCCGTGTGTGTCAATGTAACCCTGGTTTTGTTATTTTCTTCTTGTAAATCAAAGGTTACTAAGGAATACCCTTCAAGATTCTCATAGGTCCAACTGTATTGTAGTCTTTTATGAAGAATTACTTCGGTAACTTCACATAAGTGCGTGTATGGAGTTCCTTTTACACCTTGTCCTTCAAACTGAAATTTGAACCCTACTTCGGGTTTGAACTCTGATAAGTCGAAATACCATTTTTTCATTTCGTCTTTATCGGTCAATGCTTTCCAAACGGATTCTACAGAAGCTTCATAAATTTCTTCAACGACTACTTTTTTCATTTTTTCTTTTTTGATGAGGTTGTTATATCATTTTTTGTGGTTTTAGTTTTTGGCTCAACTTCTACCACCTGTTTAAGAGCGTGTAATTTCTGAGTCCAGAAGATGCTAAACTGGTTTGTCCATTCGTGCACTTCATTTAGTTTTTCAAACTTGGCTTCACAAATTCTTTGTCTACCTTCTTTTCGAATAGCAATAAGATTACATTCCTGAAGTATTTTGATGTGTAGCGAGACTGCCTGCCTAGTCATATTAAAGTTCTTTGATATCGTATTAAGATTCATGCTTTGATTGGCCAATAAACCAATAATTTCTCGTCTTGTTGGATCTGCAATCGCTTGAAAAACATCTCTTCTTGTATCCATGTTTAATTTATGCAAGTATTTACTTGCGAATATAGATGCAAGAGTTCACTTGCGCAAATTTTTTAAGAAGAAATCAGTTTAGAGATCTGTTTATCTGTGAAATACGTGGTGTGTAGTATGTTATTGTTCTTTTCAATTTAATAATTGAAGTTGCTACTCGATACCTTCGTACAAATATTGAGCGGCCGCATCTCCCATTTTTCTATGATTATGGCCTGTATTTGGTACTATTTTTAGCTTCCATTTAAAATCAAGCCCCATTTCCTGTGCTTTTGTTTTTGAATAATCAAAAAAGAAAGTACCTCTTTCTAATCTATGTAACCCTTGTTTATCCACAGAAACAGAACGCAATAACGTTCCTCCTTTTTCAGTGGCGTTATCAAGTTCACCAATTAATACAACCAGTTTCTTCTTGAATATAGCAGGAAGATGCTCTACATGAAATGGAGCATTCTTAACTCCAAACGGAAGTGTAAAATCATTACTAGGTAGTGTATAAAAACCAGAGTTTCCTGCTATAATATGATTTGCTTTAGACTCTTTTTGAAAGATTGCCATACGATGCAGAATCTGCCCTCCTGCAGAGTGTCCAAAAATATCATAGGTTGTTTGCGTAGATTTTAATTTCTGAACGGTAAGATCAAAAACTCGATCAAAATCATTAAAAATCCATTCATTAGAGTTTTCATTGATCTTGAAAGTAAATTTACTTTCATCCATATTCGCGATATTCGTGTTCTCTAAATATGTAACACTATTTTTCACATCTAAATCATACATAATTCCACATAGATGATACTCGCCAAAATCATATTCCTTTTCTGGATACATTAAGGATAGAATCAATACTCCATATTTCTCTGATTCTTCAATCCATGCATCGCGATAGCTATCACCATTTCTTCCTGCTCCGGGGACTACAATTAAAATTTTGGATTCTGGCTGATAGTTTTTAGGTTTATGATAGTAGACTTTTATTGTTTTTTCCTTCTTTGCGACCCCACCTTCTACCAGAAATTCACCAGAACCTTCATGGATATTGATATTGTTTACAATTAGCTTTTCTTTAATCTTGAGTTCACTTTTTTTGATGAGTCTCATATTACAATGCGGACAAACACCTGGTTCAGTATAAGAGAATGCATCACAAGATTGGTCACAGGGTTTGCATGCGTATTCACCACCTTGTTCTTTACAGGAATACACTAACATTATAAAAACGAATAGTGGTAAAAAAATATGCTTGTTTTTCATTTGATTGTTTCTGTCTGTAAAATTAAATTTCATTCCAATATTCCTCCATAATAGGTAGGCGTTTCAGAACTTTTATGAATAGTCTATTATATTTATTTCCGAAGATGAGTAAAGTTCTTTGGTCATATCTAAACCAACTTTTATTTCCATTTTCCTCAACTAATGTATTCGGATAAATTCTTTGTCGATCATTCAAATCATGAGCTGTCAATTTGTTCATAGGAATAACTTCCCCCCAATGTGTTTTAAATTCTGTACCTCTCCAATTTGCCAATTCAATAATAAACCCTCCACCGTGTTTGTCAAATTGAAAAGTTAGTAAATTTGTTTTTTCATCAATAGTTCTTCTGTAATGAGGAAAGCTACCTTTGAAATTTATATCCCGTAATTTTGGAATAAAAATTTCATTCAAAGAATGAATCATTCTGTTTCTTTGAGTACTCATGTTGTGCGATTACCGTTTGATATACCATTTAATTTCAAATTTCGCCTTACCATGCCCAACTATTTCTCCTGTAATCATATTTCTCATCATCGTATCAGATTTTCCATTACTTCCGGCAATCAATGACCACTCCAGGTTTTCTTTGAGTTTTATTGTTTGCGAATCAAAATTAGGGGTTTGCCCAATGATGGGGTCGATTTGCGCAAATACAATTGTGTCACTTAAGATCGTTAGGAATTTTGCATCACTAAAGTGCTCAACTTTTTTAGTAGGATCACTTTTTCTTTGAGAAGACCAGTAAACACGTATTTTCTCACCTATTCTTACGGCTTCAACTAAATTTTCGATTTTTCCTTCTATAGTTTTTCCATCTTTATCATTATGATAAATAAGCTTCCAGTTGCTTTTATCCTGAGCAATACTACCTAGAGATATAAATACTAAAACTATTAAAAAGAAGATTTTTCTCATTTGTTCATTTTTTTTACGATTGGATTTACATACCTAGTAAAGGTAAATGTTTGACTTTCTTATATCTTAATGCGGTTGAAATACAATGCTTCAGTTCAGTTTCAGGGACTTCGTCAGAAACATTAAATACAATAGCTCTATTTCCTTCAAACGAGAATGTATCTCTATAAATCACATTAAAAGTGCTAACCAACCCGGTTGTACAAGTGAAATACATGGCATATTGGTCTGGAACAGATTTCTTCTGATTCATTCTTATGGTGCTACCATGTTTTGCAACATAGCTTGGTTCCCCCCATTTTAGTGTTTCTTCCAATTTGATTACCCCTTCTGTTTCTGATGCGGTTTCCAAAATAAGCTGACGAAGAAATTTCAATTTTTCCTTGATGATTGTTGGGTACGAATTAAATATCTCTGTGACCTTAGGGTTTTTGATGAAATCCATTTTAATCTTTAATTTTTATACGAGCGATATTTAGTTGAATAAAAGTGATTTTCTTTTCAATATTCTACAAATGATTTGTGCTCATAACACCATGCCCATTTTTCTCCGGGTTCTGCTGAAATCACAACAGAATGCTCATTATGCGTTACATAATGATGACTTGCATGTTTATTGGGTGACGAATCACAGCAAAGTGTGACACCACATTCCTGACAGGTTCTTAAATGCACCCAGGAATCTCCAGTTTTGATACACTCTGCACATTCATAAGCAGTACTTTTTTTAATGTTGGAAGCGTCAAAACTTTCCAGATGTTCACAAATTTTTGTTCGTAGTTTCATATCTCTGCTAAGTATTCATGTACAAATTTTATAGCCATTGCACCCTCGCCAACGGCAGAAGCTACTCTGTTCATCGCGCCAGCTCTTACATCTCCTGATGCAAATATGCCTGGACTACAGGTTTCTAATAAAAAGGGTTCCCGGTCTTTTTTCCAAACTCGTTTAAAGTTTTCATAACGGGTTAGATCTCTGCCCGTTTCTATAAATCCTCTTTCATTTTTTATAATATCCAGGGCGATCCACTCTGTATAGGGTTTGGCGCCAATAAAAATAAATAAAGCGTCAGCCGGTAGTGTTTTCCTTTCTGAAGTTTTACTATTCGTAAGTTCTAATTCTGTAAGTCGTTCGTTTTCACCAGATGCTTTGGTGATGTTAGTGTATCCCAGTAGCGTAATATTATCAATTGCTTCAATTTGATCGATAAGATAGCTAGACATACTGCTACTAAGGTCTTTTTTACGAACAGCGATATATACATTTTTCGCAAATTTAGATAGATATACTGCAGATTGCCCAGCAGAATTTCCTCCTCCAACGATATATACTTCTTTGTCACTGCAAGCTTGTGCTTCAGTCATAGAAGATCCATAATAAATTCCTGCCCCAGTGTAATCCTCGATACCTTCGGCCGCTAGTTTTCTATAATTCACACCGGTAGTGATTACCACACTTTTTGTACGTATACATTCGCCATTGCCCAGAGTAATACTTTTATATCCATCTTTTTCTGAAATGGAAGTTACTTCTTGAGGTGATAAGAACTCAATTCCGAATCGTTTGGCTTGAGTGATCGCACGATGAGTCAATTCTTGTCCGCTTAATCCATTTGGAAATCCAAGGTAGTTTTCTATTCTTGAGCTTGTTCCCGCTTGTCCTCCTGGAGCATGTTTTTCTATAAGTAATGTTTTTAACCCTTCTGAGCCACCATATACTGCCGCGGCAAGACCAGATGGTCCTGCGCCAATAATCACTACATCATAAAGATTATCTTTAGGATGTGCATTAAGGCCCAAAGCCGTTGCAATTTCAACTATATCTGGATTTTTATGACAATTTCCATCTGGTAATGATACAACCGGCATATCGGTAACCGTAAGATTATATAGTTCGATTATTTCTTTAGCTTTCTCACTTGTCTCAACATCTAACCACTGAAAAGGAAATAAATTAGCAGATAAAAAGTCTTTGATATCATGCGATTTTGGAGAAAACTGATATCCTAAAACTTTAATTCCATCAAACTCGGGCTGATAGTTAAGTTGCCAGGCATCAAGCAGGTCATTTAACGTAGGGTATAATTTTTCTTCTGGTGGATTCCAAGGTTTAGTAAGATAATAATCTAATTGTACATCATTAATAGCTTTGATTGCCGCCTCAGTATCAGAATATGCAGTTAATAGTACCTTTTTGGCATCAGGAAACTGTTTTTTTGCCTCTGCCAAAAATTCTACACCTAACATTTCGGGCATTCTTTGATCAACAAGAAATAAAGCTATGGTTTCATTTTTCTTTTTTAGATCAACAAGTGCTTCTAAAGCATCATTTGCCGAATCTGTACTCATAATTCTATATGTTGCACGGTATTCTGATTTCAGATCCCTTGTTACTGCACGCAGTACTTGTGGGTCATCGTCTAGCGCAAATATGATGGGTTTCTTCATAGTCTAAAAATTAAAATTATTAGGATCGGGACCTGTTCGCTGATTTTTGTCTAATGAATCTATATAAGCGACATCTTCTTTTGTTAACTCAAAGTCAAACAGATCTGCATTGGATTTAATTCGTTCTTTCTTAACTGATTTAGGAATAGTAATCACACCTTTCTGAAGGTTCCATCGAAGTACAATTTGAGCAACCGTTTTTTTGTATTTCCTCGCCAAATCATCCAATATAGAAAGACCAAAAATTTTCCCTTGCATCATGGGAGACCACGCTTCATAAATAATCTGATGTTCATCACAAAAGTCAATCAAATTTTGTTGTACCAAATGTGGGTGAAACTCCATTTGATTAACCATGGGGACTATTTCGGTATGTTGCATTAGATCCTCAAGATGATGTTGCATAAAATTACTAACCCCAATGGCTCTTATACGTTTATCATGATACAATTTCTCTAATGCTTTCCAGGTATCAATATATTTGTTTTTTACAGGCCAATGAATCAGATAAAGATCCAGATAATCCAACTGTAATCGATCAAGACTTTCTTCAAAAGCCTTAATAGTAGTATCATATCCCTGATCGGCATTCCATACTTTGCTAACAACAAAAATATCCTTTCTGGGGATATGGCTATTTTGTATTGCCAGCCCTACGCCTTCTTCGTTTCTATAAATACTGGCAGTATCTATATGTCGATATCCCTCGTCAAGGGCCCAATGGATTGCATTGACCACTTCTTCATTATTATCAGCCAGATAAACACCTAGTCCCAAATAAGGCATTTCAACACCATTATGTAATTGAAATGTTCCTTTTATATCTGTGATTTCCTTCATGAATTCAGATTTAATTGATTGGTAAACAAACTGTAAATATGGTTTCTCCTTTTTTAGAGGATACTTTTATGTCGCCGTTATGTTGGCTTATAATTCGTTGTACTACTTCTAACCCCATTCCTGTTCCTTTTCCTATACTTTTGGTAGTAAAAAAAGGGTCAAAGATTTTAGTTAAATGCTCTTCAGAGATTCCTTCCCCATCATCTATAATATCAATTTTGATAAAACTATTGTCTTTAGAGGTTCTGATCAATAAAGTACCTGAATGTGCCATAGCATCAATAGCATTGTCGATAAGATTTGTCCATACCTGGTTAATCTCACTAACAAATATTTTGGGCTTAGGAAGATCATCTTGAAAATCTTTTTCTAAACTTATATTTTTCTTTTTCAATTTATGATTAAGCATTGTTAGGGTACTTTTTATACCTGTATGAATATCTATAGGCTCTTTTTCTGGTGCTTGATCCATATGGGTATAACTTTTTACAGACTGCACCAAGCTGGATATTCTATCAGAAGCTTCTTCAATTTCGTCAACCATTTTTTCTGTAGTCAATACATTTTCTATCCATTCAATAGCATGGGGGAAATTATGATCTCCTGTCGCTCTATGGATTTCTTCCATAGCAGGAATACCCATACAAAAATCAAGTAGGGTTTCTGTGAGCTCAAATGCATTATCAACACCATGATCCTCTAACCATTCTTCTAGTTCATCCTCTTTTTCATTACGCTCGGTAAGCTTCATATTATTCTCTGGACGATCATTAATTTTTTCAAAAAGAATCGTATTTAGAATATCTACTACATCTTCTGATATTTTAATTGAAGTAATTCTTTTAAATTTCTCGGGTACATTGCTCAAATGTTTTTTGAGTGCTTTTGCGCTACGTAACATTGCTGAAGCCGGATTATTAAGTTCGTGAGCCAAACCTGCAGATAACTTTCCTAATGCCATCATTTTTTCTGACTGTACATTGTTTTTGGTAAACTCTCTTACCCTAGAAGTCATGTTATGTACCAAACTCTCTGTAAGTTCATAATGATCAGATATCATTTCTTTAAAGAAATGTTTTTCTAGGATTAGTACTTCGGTATCTTCTATAACTTCACCATAACCCAAGGCAGAACTTGCTCTGGAAAAAGGAAGCAGTCCTCCAATATTATTGGTATGTATAAAACCTACGAATTTATAATTGCCGTTTTGTTCGATCTTGATTTCAATCTTACCTTTAAGTACTATAAATAAACTATCTATAGAATCTCCTTTTTTAAAAGCAAAATCACCAATCATATATTTCTGAAGATGCGATTTGTCTATCAGCCATTGTAATTGATCATCTGGGACACTAATAAAATCTGGAATTTCACGAAGATTCTGCGTAGCAATTTTCATCTTTTAAAATTAGGTAATAAAAGCCCCCTTTGCAATACTTTACAAATAGAGAATTCTTAAGGTTTTTATAAAATTAAATTATTGAAAGTCGAAAATGCAAAACTTTTAAGATTTGTTTAGTAAAGATTCAGTCTTTTGATCGGGTTTTGCATATTGAAAACGATCTAGTAATGAAGGTAAGGCGTATCCATCAAGCCCAATACAGGATACAGTTTCGGCTTTATCCAATTGTACCCAACCATCAGGGTGTATGATGTTTTGATGTAAATACAAATGCTCTATAGCTCCAATAACTAATATGGTGTCATTTTCGTCTATTTTATATTCGTTTATATATTTACATCCTATTTGGATTGGGCTATTTTTAACGTAAGGGGGATCAAAGTTATCCAGATATATAGACTCAAGGCCCGTTTTGTCAAATTCTGAAATATCTTCTTCGTATTTCGCTGCAGTATGATGTGCATCGGCGATCATATCTTTGTGAACTTGATTGACAGTGAAAAAACCAGTTTCCTTGAGGTTTTTATAGGTTCCTCTTGCAACAGTAGTGGGTCTAAGAATGAAACCAAGCATGGGAGGATTACTGCCAATATGAATAATGGAGTTGAAAATAGCAACGTTTGTAACTCCATTTTTGCCTTTTGTTGCTAATAGGTTACTTGATTTATAACCGGTAGAGCTATTCACTAAATTGGCACGGTATCGAGAAGGGAATTCGAGAAGATCTTTTAATGTGAAATGATTCATTTATATCTTATATTTAACCTTAGTAAATTACGAATAGAGTATATTTCAAATCTAGTTAATCTCTTTATAATGAAAGAAGAATTCAAAGGATATTTCGAAACTAATAAACAAACCTGGGACGAAAAGGTTGGAATTCATGCAGAAAGTGATTTTTATGATATGGAAACCTTTAAAAAAGGAGAAACTTCATTGAAATCATATGAGTTGGACGCATTGACAGACGTTTCGGGTAGATCGTTACTACATTTACAGTGCCATTTTGGTCAGGATACATTGAGTTGGAGTAGGATGGGAGCGAAGTGTACCGGAGTGGATTTGTCTGAAAAAGCGATAGAATTAGCCAAACAGTTGAATACTGAACTTAACCAAAATGCAGAATTTATTTGTTGCAATGTATTGGATACTTCAAAATATGTAAAAGATCAATTTGATATCATTTTTACCAGTTACGGCGTTATCGGTTGGTTACCCGATTTAAAACCATGGGGTAAGATGATTGCTGAACGTTTAAAACCTGGAGGAATTTTTTATATCGTAGAATTTCATCCCATTGTGTGGATGTTCGATTATTTGGAAGAGAAACCCATAATGAAATATGGTTATCATCAAAAAGATGTGATTTATGAAGAATATGAAGGCACGTATGCCAATACCAATTCTACTATGATAAGTAAGGAATATGGATGGAATCATGGATTAGGTGAAGTCATATCTGCTCTATCTGAAGCTGGGTTAACTATTGAATCATTAAAAGAATATGATCAATCACCTTACGAGATTTTTCCTGGTCTGATAGAAAAAGAGAAAGGAATGTTTGAAACAAAGGACAAATTATACCCCTTAATCTTTGCAATCAAGGCTACCCGATAATTCTTTTTAGTAATTTCAATTTACCTGGACTATATGGGGCATATTTTATATTAGGTTCTATCCAAAATGGTTTTTGTAGTACGCTCTTAAAGTGTGAAAACGTATCAAAACCGTATTTTCCGTGGTAACTGCCAATACCACTGTCCCCAACACCACCAAAAGGTAAAGTATGTTCTGTAAAATGCATTACAGCATCATTTATTGCACCGCCACCAAAAGAGATTTCGTTCAAAACTTTCTTTTTTACAACACTACTTTTGGTAAAAACATAACAAGAAAGAGGTTTGGCTAAATTGTTAACTTTTTTAATTGCCTCGTTGATGGTTTCAAAAGTAAGTACTGGCAAAATAGGTCCAAAAATTTCATCCTGCATTACTTTGTCTGAAAACTCAACATCGTTCAAAATAGTTGGAGGAATGATTCTTTCTTCTTTGTTACAATCGCCACCTAAATAAATTTTATCATCGTCTATCATGTCTTTTAGACGATCAAAATTCTTATCATTAATGATTTGTGTATAATTTTGATTATCTACATTATAATCAGATCTTTCGATATATTTTTTTACAGCTAATAAAAATTTATCTTTTATATCAGATTGCACCAAAACATAATCAGGAGCAATACAAGTTTGGCCGGCATTAAGGAATTTACCCCAAACCAATCTTTTAGCCGTCATGTCAATATTCACATCTTTGGTAATAATTGCGGGGCTTTTTCCACCTAATTCTAGAGTAACTGGGGTTAAATGTTTTGCCGCAGCTTGATAGATAATTTTTCCTACCGGTACACTTCCTGTAAAGAATATCTTGTCGAATTTGATGTTTAATAGATCTGTAGTTTCTTTTACTCCCCCTTCAAATACTTTAAAAAAAGCTCCGTCAAAATTTTCATTAATCAGTTTTGCCATAGTAGCAGCAGTACGAGACGGGACTTCACTTGGTTTAAGAACCACAGTGCATCCTGCTGCTATAGCTGCAATAGCAGGACAAAGCGATAGTTGGTATGGATAATTCCATGCACCAATAACCAGAACTGTACCATATGGTTCAGGGATAATATAACTTTTTCCTGGAAGATTTGTTAATCCGGTAGAAGCTTTCTTTTTTCTAGACCATTTTTTGACTTTTGAAACGGCAAGATCAATTTCATTATAGATTATAGAAAGCTCTGTGGTGTATGTTTCAAATTCTGATTTTTTGAAATCTTTATATATAGAATCGTAGAGTAATGCTTCGTTTTTTTTTAGAACATTCTTCAAACGTTTCAATTCTTTAATCCTAAAAGAAATATCTTTTGTAGTATTCGTGTTAAAAAACTGGCGCTGCTGATCAATGACTTCTTGATAATTCATAAGGGGGAATGGTAAATGAATAAAAAAACTACGACTAAGTTAAGCTTTTTTGTTTATTTAATTCAAGCTCACGCTGCATCTGTTTAACCGTTAGCGTACTGCCATCATGACTCCACCCAGGAGGGCCAAAAATATACATAAATTTATGATACCAGTTTTTAGATTTTTTGGTGTCATTCCAGATATCCTTGTACTCATGAGTTAAGATTACCCAAGGATTATATGAGTTTGGTGCATGCGTAACACCGTATTGAACATCTATGTTATCATCAAGCTCTTTCCAGGTGCCAAATATTTTGTCAAAGATATTAAGAAACCCTCCATGGTTTTTGTCCATATACTCCACATTTTTGGCGTGGTGTACCTGATGCATTGTATGTGTATTAAAAACTTTTTCAATGATTCCCATTTTTGGAATGTATACCGAATGTAATTGAAATTGCCATAAGGCCTCGATTCCTAAACAAACGACCACCATTTCTGGTGGAAATCCTATGGCGGGCATCCACATATAAAATAAAGGTTTGTATAAAAGCGTAAACCATCCATTACGGACCGCTGTACCAAGATTAAAATTATCAGAAGAATGATGTACAATATGCGCAGCCCATAACGCTCTTACCATATGATTTTGCCTGTGAAACCAGTAATACGTAAAATCATCTGCAAGTTGACATAAGAGCCAAATATACCATGCATATCCAAAAGATTGCCAGCCCATGATATTGGTTCGAACACCGTCTATCTCTGGATTAAAAAATTCATAAACGAAGTAAAAAAGAACAATAGAAAATATTGTTTTGATTAAAGGACCTAAAATCGCTGATCCAACACCCATAAATAAACTAGCTCCAAGATCTTTCCATTTGTAAAGATCTTTTTTGCTATGATCATGCGTTTTGCTGTATGTAAGTTCTAATAAAATTAGTCCTAAAAAGCAAGGTACTCCGTAGACTAAAGGGCTTGTAAAATCCATTTTTCTTTTTCTTGTTATTCCGGGATCGGAATATAGTAAGATTTTTTAGTATACCTTTAGCAAATCGATTGTAATTATAGAAAATTACTTTTTTTTAACGATTGTCTAAAGAGAAAGGGTATCAGATTTATTGAATAACAATTTTTCTTGAGTTAATTTTTATTAATCTGTATTTCCTCCAAGGGCGACAAAAGCATCCAATACATTCTTTATCGATTTTTTCTCGGTCTTGGTAATTGTTCTTTTATAGACGTCGTCTTCTCCTACAAATTTGATCTTAGCAATTTTTGCAGCGGCAATTTTTTTTATCAGCTGCATATCTTTTCTTTTTATAATGCGATCTAGCCACTCTCTTTTTCCACCAGATTCTTCTTTTGACTTAAATTCCCCAGGTTTATCTTCTTCTATTTCAAAAGTATTTCCATCTACTGTTATTTCTATTCTTTCTATAGATAACCATTTCTTTTTAGAAAAATAATTGATAGATAGGCCTAACCATGGTTTTTTTTCTTTTTTTCCTATGTATGTCTGAACGTAATTTTTAGTATTGGATTGTGTAGCAGATTTGTCAGAATACCATGTAACATGATCATTAATATCATATTTCTTACTCATTTTAGCCAGCGCTTTTTTATGCTTTTCAGCACTTTCTTTACTTTCTTTTTCTAGTTCATCTTCTGCTTCTGAGACTTCATCTATATTAGTTTTTTTTTCTGTAGAGCTCTCTCTCGCAGTCTTTAAAATCGCATTTTCAACCTTTTTTAATATGCTTTTTGCTTTCTTGCCTTCGTTTGAATTTGCGTATTTGGCTATTAAAATTTTTAAACGATCTCTACTCTTGGTATACTCTAAAGCTGTATAGTATTCATTGGCTTGTTCCAGCATTTCTGGTGGGGTTAGTTCGCATTCTGCAATCTCTTTTTTTAACTTTTCATTTTCTTCCTTTAGCTTATCAAAATCAGCCTGAGGAACACCACAACTTATAATAAATAACGAGGATAGTGCGTAGGTTACTAATCTGGCAGTTTTCATGAATCAGGTATTTTATGACTATTTTATTATTAAGAATTGATTCTCAAGATAATAAAAAAGTGTTAACAGTCATAATTTTACGTTAAAGCCCTTATTCTGAAATAGCGGAAATATGCCAAATATTACTTTTTAAAAACCAGAGACATGTCTTTAAAAGATTTAAATTCTAAGGCATTACCACAAGGGTCATAAAAGAACATTGTGGCTTGTTCACCAACTTCCCCTTGAAACCGTATATATGGTTTGATAACAAATTCAACTTCTTTTTCTAACAACTTTTCTGATAAATTTTGCCAGATTTCCCATTCTAAAATAATACCAAAATGAGGAACTGGAACATCCTTGCCGTCAACCAAATTGTGATGTTCCTGTTCTGAATCAGATTTTGGTTTATAATGTATGACCAGTTGATGGCCAAAGAAATTAAAATCAACCCAATGATTACTACTTCGTCCTTCTTCTAATTCTAGAATGTTGCCATAAAAATTCCTGGCTTTTTTTAAGTCATCAACTGGGATTGCAAGATGAAAAGGGGAGAGAGTGTTATTCATGTTTTCAAAAATATGGTTTATTTAAGAAGAAAATATTATTCTTTTATTCTGTTCCAGATATCGAGATACATTTTCCATTGATTATTTGACTTTTTCCAGATCACTACATACTTTCCTTTATAGGTTATCTGCGTGCCATCATCATTTTTGTTTTTTCCAGTATAGGTGCCGTAATCGTGAGCTGTATCGCCTAATATCACAATTTCTTCGGGAATAATTCTATGCTCAATTGGCGTAAACCCTGACGATGACGACCATCGTTTTTTTATAGCCTCGTATCCAGAGATAATTGGTGTGTTGTTTGGGAATATCTTTGCATCCGTAGTATAAGATTTGGCAATAGCTTCATAGTCTTGTTTAAGGTATGATTCGGAAAATGCTTTCGCCGCAGCTCTTATTTGTTCTTCATCAGAAAGTTTTTGATTATTTTTTCTTTTTGTGCAGGTTATTTCCCAAGTTGGGTAAGAAAAAGTTTCATTGGTATTTACCCATTCTCCCAACCATTTGAATCCATCTTCACTAATATCATAAAAATTGATTTTAAAGAACCCATCCATGCCATTCGGGGCTTTTTGCTCATTATATAAAATGATCTTATCATCTTTTCTATTTCCTTCCCAGGAAGAAAGAATTGGCGTAGGACTGGATGAAGAATAGTAGTGCACATACCACTTGCTACTATCGGCAATAAATTGCCTTATACTACCAGAGTTTTTACCATCTTCTTTAATTGTTTGATCTTGAACCCCCATACCATTCATGATATACTTAAACTCCCAGGTCATTTTATTGGGTTCGGCCCATGTTTTATCTTTATTTCGGGTTTTGGATATGCAATCACAAATACCTATCAGCGGCTGAAAATCAGTAATTTCTTTTGGAGCCTTAGGGTTAGGTCGCCCAAAAGGGTATGCCTCAGAGGGCTCATACTCACTTTGAGCGGAAACCGTAATATTAACTATTAAAAATAGAGTACATAGTAACCGTGTCATATTAATTATAGAATTGATGAATAGGTAATTTACTTATTTTGAAAAAACGAATAAATCTATGATGCAGAAATTAGGATATAATTAACAACAGTATTTAGTTCCTACGATCTCTACGCTTTTTATTATTTGATTTGGAAGCTCCTTTTTTGATTGGATTTTTCATCCTGTCTTTACTGTAATTACCAGAAGATTTGGAAGTGGTGCTATATCGCTTAGGAGTTGCTTCTTTTATGCTAGACGCTTCTTCGGTTTTACTCGAATCCTCAACATCAGAATTGATTACTTTCAATTCTTCTTCGGTTAGATGTCGCCATTTACCAATTGGAACGTCTAAATGAACATTCATAATTCGAGTTCTTTTTAGCTTAACTACTTCATATCCCAAATATTCGCACATTCTACGAATCTGTCTATTAAGGCCCTGAGTTAGTATAATTCTAAAACTATATTTATTAATTTGTTCTACCTCACATTTTCGGGTAATGGTATCCAAAATAGGAACGCCATTACTCATTCGTTTAATGAACTGTGGATTAATAAGTTTGTCTACTGTTACCAGATATTCTTTTTCATGATTATTTCTGGCTCGAAGAATTTTATTTACTATATCACCATCACTAGTCAAGAAAATAAGACCCTCACTGGGTTTATCTAACCTTCCGATAGGAAAAATACGCTTGTGATAGTTAATGTAATTTATAATGTTGTCTTTTTCGTTTTGAGCTGTGGTACAAACAATACCAACAGGTTTATTAAAGGCTAGATAAACGTGCTTTTCTTTAGGCTCTGTAATCAATTCGCCATCAACACGAACAATATCTTCTGGAGCCACTTTTGTTCCCATTTCAGGAACTTCTCCATTAATAGTAACACGTTTCTGATCGATTAATTTGTCAGCTTCGCGGCGCGAACAATATCCTACTTCGCTAAGATATTTGTTAAGTCTGGTGAGTTTAGAATTTTCCACATGCAAAGGTAAATATAATATTGAATTTCGGATTATCCAGACCAAAAGAGATTAGTAGGAAAAACAAAACAAATAATTATTCTTTTCTAAAGGTTAATCTTTCAAAAAATTAATGATCATATCATCTACTTCATCAAAAAACAATGAATGGCCATAATCTACGGTAGAAATAAATTGAACATCATTCCAGTTTTTTCCAATATCTTCTGCTTCATTATAAGGAGCGATATCGTCATTTTTGTCATGAATTAGCAAGCCTTTATGTGTGAGTTTTTTTGCAAAATCAGAAACTGAAAACTCTTTAAAATAAAAACCGTGTTCGTCTTTAAAAAATTGATCCAAGGCATTCATGAATTTTGGAGATAGTTTTAGTATTTCCTGGTAGCCTTGCATAATCCTTGATAACTCTGAAGGAGGAGCCAGGACAACTAATTTCTGAATTTCTTGATTTGGATAACTATATTGATGAAATATAGTAGTCATTCCTCCAACTGAATGTCCCATGATATGATTAGGCCGATATAGTTCAACCATTTTCTGAAGACATGTTGTATATAGAGGGACATTAAGTATTTTACCAGATGAATTACCGTGAGCAGGAGCATCAAAGGCAATTACATTAAACCCTTTTTTGTGTAATTTTTGAATAAGAGCCTTCCAGCGATGCGCGTTGCTCTCCCATCCATGAACCATTAAAACTGTTTCTCCTAAACTTGCCCATCTGTACGTCTGAATTTGAGTATCACCAACATGAACAATTGCGTCTTCTGCATCTTCAAGAAATTCTTCTTGTTCTGGTAATATTTTTCCCTTTCTTGGAGTACAAAATAATATATAAGCCTTGTTAACGGCTTTTTTTGGCAAGAAGAAAAAAAGAAGCTGGAAGTATTTTCCAATTAAGACAGGTAGGTATTTTTGATATTTTTCTTTCATGCATCTTCTCGATGTACTGTTTCCGGAGAAAATGCCGGAAGACAGATGGCAAGATACTCACATTCTTGGTCAAAAGGGTTAGAATATTGAATTCTTGTGTTTTTTTTAATTTTTATGGATTGACCAGATTCTAGTATAACCTTTTCATCTTCAATTATAAATTGTTTCTTACCACGTATAATATAAGTGTACTCATCAAATTCTGGAGTTTGATATGGTTCGCTCCAGCCGGGAGGAGCAATCATGTGAGCAATGCTTATATCTGAATTTTGATCTGTGGCTTTACCAAAATGTTCTTCTATTAACTTTCCATCTGCAGTAGGAATAATAAAAGGTGATTTTTGAATACGATACTTTTTATCCATTTCTTTTATACTTAATTCTTATTCCAACTTATCCAAAAATGTTTGATTTTTGATGCATCAGGTATATCCGTGGCTTTGATTTCAATATCAGTTGTAAACTGAAATTCTCGAGGTAATTCTTTCTTATCGATAGTGAAATATGCCTGTATACTATCTACAAAAATTACCGCGGTACTTAATGTATTATTGATTTTTGATATCGAGTAATTATCCTTAATGTCCTTAAATACACTTGCAGAAGATAGTCCCAAACTCGTTTTATACCTGGAGTCAATTATTTGGATGTTTTCTATAGTAGCGTTAGTGTTGGATTCTTCTCTTGCTTCAAGAACAAGAAGTTTAACACCTCCTTTTTCATAGATTTCTATTTCGTTGGCATTGCTTAAAAACTGATTTTGAGTCGTACTTCGTGCAATAGAATCATTTGCAAAAACAGAATCTAACTGACTTATTTTAATTTCATTGGTTAATAACCCTATTCTATTATACGATATCTCGAAAGGGTTTTGCTTTTCTTCCTTTTGACAGCTGAAAATTAATATTGCTACGAGAAGCATCTGAAAAATTCTGTTTTTCATGTTTTTGAATTAAATAATTTGTTTTAATACTAAACGAAAATTACTTTAATAACTTATTAAGTACCCCAAGAGCTCCTCTAATAAATGTAGCGCTGGTAAGCACTTTTATTACCGCTTTTTCTGTTGTGCTGGTTCTTCTGCTTCTAGAACGTGAGCTAGAAGAACTTTTGTTAAGTTTTTCTCTTTCTTTCTTGGCAGCGGCCTTGGCTTCTGCAGCTTCTGCTTTTTCTATTTTTTCACTTAAAAGTTCGTATGCACTTTCTCTGTCAACTTCGTCATTGTATTTTGAGGTAAGCTTTGACTTTTTTAGCAAGGTTTTTAACTCACTATCGGTTAGCACATCCATTCTACTCATAGGCGCTCTTAACATGGTTGCGGCCAATGGAGTAGGACGTCCTTTCTCATCTAGAGCAGATACCAGGGCTTCTCCAATTCCTAAAGAAGTTAGTATTTCTTTGGTGTCATAATATTCAGAAATAGGATAGTTTTCTGCAGTAAGCTTTATTGCCTTTCTGTCTTTTGCCGTAAACGCTCTAAGTGCATGTTGTACTTTTAGACCAAGCTGACCTAGAACACCATCAGGAACATCTGTTGGATTTTGGGTTACAAAATATAATCCTACACCTTTGGATCGTATTAGCTTTACAATACTTTCAATTTGATCCATTAACGCATTTGAAGCTTGTTTGAAAATTAAATGCGCTTCATCAAGGAAAATTATTAATTCAGGCCTTCCACTATCTCCTTGCTCAGGAAAAGTACTATAGATTTCTGCCAGAAGGCTTAACATGAATGTAGAAAACAGTTTTGGTTTGTCCTGAATATCAGTTAGCCTAATGATGTTAATGATTCCTCGACCATTTTCATCGATGCGACACAAATCTTCGACCTCAAAAGACTTTTCTCCAAAAAAGAGATCAGCTCCTTGTTGCTCAAGTTCTACTATTTTACGTAGAATAGATCCTGTAGAAGCGGTAGAAATACGACCATAGTCTTTTTCTAATTCTTTTCTTCCTTCTCCTGTAGAGAATTGTAACACTTTTTTTAGGTCTTTTAAATCTAGTAGTGGTAATTTGTTGTCGTCACAATATTTAAAAATTATAGATATTATCCCGGCTTGTGTTTCGGTTACATCAAGAATTCTGGATAGTAATACGGGACCAAATTCACTTACAGTTGCTCTTAGTCTAACTCCATCTTGATCAGAAAGCGAAAGTATTTCTACAGGGAAATTTTTTGCTTCAAATGGGATTCCTATCTTTTCATGGCGTTCATCAATTTTTGGATGGCCTGGGCTTGCTGCAGCAATTCCACTAAGATCTCCCTTAATGTCCATTAATAACACAGGAATTCCTTTTTCACTTAGATTTTCGGCGATGATCTGTAGTGTTTTCGTTTTACCAGTACCAGTTGCTCCAGCAATCAGTCCATGTCTATTTAATGTTTTTAACGGAACTTTTACATGGGCGTTTGTTACCGTTTCGCCTCCGTGCATTGCGGCTCCCATAGTAATAAAATCACCTTTGGTCTTATAACCTTCATTAATATGATCTAGAAATACCTGATTGTCGCTCATAATAATTTTAATTTTTGATAAAAATAGGAATCTTAACTTTTCTATTGAAATTATAAGTTAATTTTAATCCTGAATAATTGTTAAAGAACATTGTTTTAATTTTTTTTACTATGAAGAGTGTATTTTTATTTATACTTATGAGTATGTTTTTGGTTGGTTGCGATACTAAATCTACAAAACCCACAAATAGTGTAATTTTTCATAAGACTCATGAGCCTAAAAAATCAGAAGCTCCGTTTTCTGATGCTGTGCAGGTTGGTGATTTGTATTTTCTTTCTGGTCAAGTTGGAATGAATCATACCACAAGAAAATTAGTAGATGGCGGAATAGAAGCAGAGACAAAACAAACTCTTGAAAATATAAAAGCTGTCTTAGGACATCATAATATGGTAATGGAAGATGTCGTGAAGTGTACCGTGATTCTTGCTAATATTGAAGATTTTGCTGCTTTTAATGCTGTATACAAAACATATTTCCCACAAAAACCGGCAAGAACGACTTTTGCTGCTAAAGGGTTGGCTGTTGGAGCCAAGATCGAAATTGAGTGCATTGCAGTTAAAAAATGATATCTATAAAACATTCGACACAGGGATTTGCTAAATAATTCTTTTATGTTGCTTACCTTTGCGCCCTTATGCAAGAGAGTGTACAAAAATTGGTGAACGCAGGTAAAATGCTTCCATTAATGGAGGAGTTTTATACTATACAAGGAGAAGGCTATCATAAAGGAACAGCAGCTTATTTTGTTAGAATAGGTGGTTGTGATGTTGGATGCCATTGGTGTGATGTAAAAGAGAGCTGGAATGCAGATTTGCACCCACCAACAGCTACAGAAGAAATTGTTGAAAACGCATTAAAATATAGTGAGGTGGTTGTGGTTACAGGTGGAGAACCACTTACCTGGGATATGACATCGCTTACTACAATGCTAAAAGCAAAAGGTGCTCAAACTCATATTGAAACCTCTGGAGCATATCCATTGACGGGAGAATGGGACTGGATTTGTCTTTCTCCAAAAAAGATAAAGTTACCTAAAAAGGAGGTCTATACTGTGGCAGATGAATTAAAATGTATTGTTTATAATAAAAGTGATTTTGCTTTTGCAGAAGAACAGGCTGCTATGGTTTCAGATGATTGTATACTTTATCTTCAACCAGAATGGAGCAATCGCGAAAAAATGGTGCCCCTTATTGTAGATTATGTAATGCAAAACCCTAAATGGAAAGTTTCTCTTCAAACACATAAATATTTAAATATCCCGTAACTCCTTCTAAATTGTCTTTTTTTTTCCTTTTTTACCGGTTAACTTTTTTGCAACAATGGTTTAACCATAGTTTCAGAAAGGTATAGGATTCATATTTTTAACATAAAAGTAAGTTTTTACCTACTTTTATGCATGCATAGTAATTTGTATTTTGAATTTAATCTGGTAAATATGTTAATACATCAAATTAAAATCAATTTTTAAGTGAATTTATTGATTATCTGTTAATTACGTGGTAATTTTACACCATATTAATTTATAATTTAATGAAGCATGAATTCAATTTTTACTTTTAATGGGCTTGATTTTAATATGATCGTTAGATTCTTGAAAGATCTTCCGGGAGCTTCGGTTTACGCAATGCGTAAGTAATGACCAAAATAATCAAAGCTTAAAAAATATTACTTGGTTGAGAAAAAGGGCTATCCAAAACGGATAGCCCTTTTTCATTTAAGTAAATGGTGTGTAAAAGCCCTTTTTAACAAGGACAAAGTGATGAAAACTACATTAATGTGCTTTTTTACCTATTTATAAGAGTATGTGTATAGAGAAGATGCTGATGTATAGAAATGAAAAGGGGGAAAATACCCCTGAAAAAGCATTTTTGTTTGTAAGATTTTTCTTCATAAATTAACAGCTTTGAGCAGTCTTTTAGCTTTATATCGTGTCTTGAATATTTTATATCTAAAATCTTATATTGAGAATGTTAATTTTTTCTCTTCAGTAACCTTGATCTCTATCTTTGTATAAGAAATTATAAATCAAATGATTATGAAATTTTTTTACAATGTATTACTTATAGATCTAAAAGCTTTAAAAACATTTTTAAGAGAGCTACCTGCAGCAAGCAGTAACGCAATTCATAGATAGATTTTTGAATTGTTTAAGAAGTACAACAGATCACATTAGAATTAAGATAGGGGCGTATTCATGTTGTACTCATTAAAAGATTTATCCTGACAATATACTAAAGTTGTAAGTCGATTCTTCAACTATATTAATTTACGGTTTTACCAGAGCTATAGAACGTGTAAAAAATGTTTTATGTCTAAAATATGGTTTTTACAGTGTTAAATATTTTTAAAATATGATACTCTGTACTACTTTTAGGTAATTAATTATAAATGAAATGATTATGAAGATATTTTATGGTATAATAACAATAAATATGAAGGCCTTAAAGTCATTTCTAAAAGACCTTCCTTCAGCCTGCAGTAATGCAATTCATAGATAATATATTCGGACCATTCTGGATGGAATATTATAGATTTAGGAAAAAGAATTACGATTATTACATTGAGTTTTGCAAAAAGAATACGGGGAAATTACCCCATTTTCCTAGTAAAAAATAACAGTCAAACCGGAAGTGAACTTCTTCTGTACTAGGTTTTTGTGTATGTCATCGATGAAACTTAAAATTACATCTAAAAATTGCATAAAACTATTGACAACACCTCATTTGGGTGTTATATTTGAATAATAATAATTTAATATAAAAATATGGGGCTATTTTACACGAAATTTAGATTAACTTTTAGAATTGTAATGGATTTTTTAAGTGAATTACCTGGAGCATCTGGGCATGCAATACACAGGTAGTAAAAGAAATTTATTATTCCGATAGAGGAATAATCACAATTATTATATTTTAGGGGCATTATATAATATTGAAACAAAATAGCTCGGTAATTTTTTACCGAGCTATTTTTATTATACTATTTAAGTATTCCTTACATCGTAAAAGGAACTGCTACTCTGGCCGTATCCCATCCCATTACCATATGATAGCCTTTGTCTACTTTTTTGAAAGCTATTGAAAAAACTTCTAGTTCATCTCCACTTGACGCGGGGACTTTAATTCTAGCTACATCCTTTCCTTCATCATAAGTATATGCTCCCCAACTATCCAAATCAGAGTTCAAAATTATGGTCCATTCTTTTTCTCCTGGGATGGTAAATAATGAATAAGTACCTGCTTTTACGGTTTTATCGCCCATTTTTACATCTTGCATGAACTTGATTTCTGTTGCTTCATCAGCTCCGGTTCTCCATACTTTATCATAGTTTACTAGGTTCCCAAATATTTTTCTGCCTTTTTTCTGCGGACGATTATAAACTACTTTAATAACAGGTTTTGCATTTCTATCTGCCTTAGCATAAGCAATGTCGGTTGGACTTTTTTGTAAGCCGGCAAATTTTTGTGCATTAACAGTAGCTACCGTTCCTAATAACATAATAGCGACTAGTAAGAGTGATTTTTTCATAATAGTGATTTTAATTTCTATAACTGACGTAAAGATAAAAGTGAACTTACAAGCTAAATGTTAATCCAGTCTATAAATTCTGTTAAATGTTTCGAGTAACGATTTGATACTGTATGTCATTAATTGTTTTTAATGAAGTTATGTTTTATTATTAAATAAGTATTTAGTGTTTTAATTTGAAACTTATTTCACTGTTTATGTTTTTATTTTGTAATCATTATCTAATCTTTGAACTTTCAATTAATAAAAAGAATGCTATGTGTGGAATTGTGTGTGCTTTTGATTTAAAGCAAGACTCAGAGGTGTTAAGGCCTAAGTTATTAGAAATGTCAAAAAAAATTCGTCATAGAGGCCCAGATTGGAGTGGTATATACTCAGGCGAAAAAGCAATATTAGCTCATGAAAGATTAGCTATCGTTGATCCGGTTTCTGGAAAACAACCTCTATTTAGTGAAGATAAGAAGATAATATTAGCAGCAAACGGTGAAATATATAATCATAGTGAGCTTCGAAAACAGTTTGAAGGAAAGTATACTTTTCAAACAAATTCTGACTGCGAAGTAATTTTGGCTTTGTATAAAGAGAAAGGAACTGATTTTTTGGATGAGCTAAGCGGTATTTTTGCATTTGCTTTATATGATTCTGAAAACGATACATATTTAATAGCAAGAGATCATATGGGTATTATACCGCTATATATGGGCTGGGACCAAAACGGTACTTTTTATGTTGGGTCAGAATTAAAGGCTCTTGAAGGAGTTTGCACTAAGATCGAACTATTTCCTCCAGGCCATTATTTGTCTAGTAAAGATGGAGAATTAAAGAAATGGTATGTTAGAGATTGGTCAGATTTTAAGGCTGTAGAAGAAAACCAAACTAGTATAGATGAACTTAGGGATGCTTTGGAAGCTGCTGTTCATAGACAATTGATGTCTGATGTTCCTTATGGAGTATTGTTATCAGGCGGTTTAGACTCTTCAGTTACATCAGCAATAGCTAAAAAATATTCAGAAAAACGAGTAGAATCTGGTGATACTAAGGATGCCTGGTGGCCACAGTTACATTCTTTTTCTGTAGGATTAGAGGGGTCTCCTGATCTGGCTGCGGCACAAAAAGTAGCAGATCATATTGGGACCGTTCATCACGAGATCAAGTTTACAATCCAAGAAGGACTTGATGCAATAAAAGATGTGATTTATAACCTTGAAACTTATGATATTACAACAATTAGAGCTTCAACTCCAATGTATTTGATGGCAAGGGTTATTAAATCTATGGGTGTGAAAATGGTATTGTCTGGTGAAGGAGCTGATGAGATTTTTGGAGGATATCTATATTTCCATAAAGCACCAAGTGCAGAAGAATTTCATGAGGAAACGGTTCGTAAGCTCGATAAATTACATATGTATGATTGCTTGCGAGCGAATAAATCTCTTGCTGCATGGGGAATTGAAGGTCGTGTTCCGTTTTTGGACAAAGAATTTATGGATGTTGCTATGCGTATTAATCCTAAAGATAAAATGATTAATGGTGAAAAAATGGAGAAATGGGTGATTCGTAAAGCTTTTGAGTCATACCTGCCAGAAAGTGTAGCTTGGAGACAAAAGGAACAATTCTCAGACGGAGTTGGATATAGTTGGATTGATACTCTTAAGGATGTGGTTGAAATAGAGGTTTCTGACGAACAAATGGCAAATGCACACTTTAGATTTCCGATACAAACTCCACAAAACAAGGAAGAATTCTATTATCGTTCAATATTCGAAGGTCATTTTCCAAGTGATACGGCAGCTTTGAGTGTGCCACAAGAACCATCTGTAGCATGTAGTACAAAAATTGCTTTAGAATGGGATGAAGCTTTTAAAAACATGAATGACCCAAGTGGTAGAGCAATAGCTAATGTTCATGAAGAGGCTTATTAATTTTCGAGAATTTAAACAGAAAACAGTTTATTTATAGCTGAAAGTTGAGTTAATTGAGATGTAAAACCCTGAAAAATTTGTTTTCAGGGTTTTTTCATATGAGAAAAGGCTATAGCGTTAACTATAACCTTTTCTAAGTTATGACAGCTTGTGTTTTAACCAAAAATTGGTTGTATACCTTTTTTTAGTTTCCACATCTACCTTTGTTGGACCATCTGAAGTTATTTTGTAATTCAAATAAGTATCCTGCATAAGTTACTTTATCTCCAGGAGAGTAATTTCTGTTTCTGCTGTATGCTGATACACCGTCACAGATATCTGCAGGTGTAGGTGTGGTAGTATCACACTCAGCAATACGATTCCATCTGGTGAAATCTCTTTCATATAGATTACCTTGATAAGTTACTCTGTCACCAACATTATATTGTCTTCCAGATACCCATTCGTCTACTCCTTCGCAAGTGTCAGTGTTACCGCCACCGCCATCTCCGCCGCCACCGTTTCCAGGGTATACTTGGTTGGTTCCTGCGATGTCTCCAGCAGATAACTCAGCTCTTCTTCTAGGATGAGTACTACCGTCTAAACGAGTAATTGTGGGGCGTCCGTTCTTACTAAATGTATAAGCACCATACATCATGGTAGACTTAATATCAAATTCTCCAATATTTACAGAGTTGTTATTTTTTCTAAATTGACTCTCTGCACCAGATTGAATATTTTCAAACAAGATTCGAACATGGTTATCTCTGTCAGAACGAGTTTGTTCATGAATATACCCTAAAGTATGCCCTA
The DNA here is from genome assembly GCA_947496355.1 of uncultured Aquimarina sp. Taxonomy (GTDB): domain Bacteria; phylum Bacteroidota; class Bacteroidia; order Flavobacteriales; family Flavobacteriaceae; genus Aquimarina. The sequence continues at coordinate 202,010 of CANMCO010000008.1, read as the reverse complement.
TTTCATGAATCATTACTACCTCACTAGTTCTAACCCCCATGTTAATTCTACCTCTAGTGCCATTAACTCCTAAGTTTGCACTTGCGCAATTACAATTGTCTCCATTATTTCTAATTGTAACATAATAATTCTCGTTAGTACGTTCCTTAAATCTAATGTTAGTCTTAGAACGCCATTCTTCCATAGAATTTCTAGTTACTTGAATTTGATTGTTACTTAAACTTCCATCAAGAACATAAATAACAGTATTGTTTGGCCACTTTCTAATCCCACTTGCTAATCCTAATTTGGCAATATCTTGGCCCGGTTCAAGGTTTTTATCAACTGTAACAGGAGTGTCTGTTAATTGGTCAGCGGCAAATATCATATCGCCGTGCCCATAATCACCGTCACCTAAAACCTCTACTTCAATAGGGTCTCCTAAAAAGTATTTTTCTACGAGTTCAACTCCGTTAGTATCAGGTGCTTTTTCAAAATCTTCTGTGGTACATGAAGTTACAAAAAGCCCCAAACTTAGTGCTGTCAGTTTTACTAGATTAATAATTTTTTTTGTTTTCATTTTTTTAAATTAAAATTGAGTTTGTGATTTATATTATTCTGTTGGGATAACAGTGTTGGGGATATGGTATTATAAACGAATTAGTTAAAATTTCTGTAAATAAAGTTAAATATATGTTAACATCTGAGTATTCGTAGAGAACCAGTTAGTAAGCGTTTTTCAGTATAGGATTCGCGACAAAATTATTTGTGAAATTCATCTTAAAAAGATCTAATATGTATAAATGATTATGATATGAGTTAAAGAGCAGATGTGAGTGATAAATTTGTAAAAGAGTGGTAAAAAACTAAATAATAATAATAAAAGTAGTTTCCAATTTTAACCATGAAATATATAGGTTATATTCTTACTCTTTTTCTTATAGTCAAAAATCTCATTTATAAATATTTAAAAGGAAAACCCAATAGTATTAATAAAATTATAAAATTATTATAAAATCCATTTAAGGCTGTTTTTATCGTTTTTAAGAGCATTTTTTCTTTTTCTGGTACTAATCTTAACTAATTGTTGATAACTCTTTAAATCATCTTTGATAAAACCCTTTCATCCTTTTACTGTTTTTTTATCTTTGTTTGTTGTCAAAAAAATAAAATAATTAATTAAGGGATTTTATGAGCGAAGAAGCTAAGAAGAAGGATTACTCAGCGGATAGTATTCAGGCACTCGAAGGAATGGAACATGTACGTATGCGTCCATCGATGTATATAGGTGATGTAGGGTCTCGAGGATTACACCATTTAGTGTATGAAGTAGTTGATAATTCAATAGATGAAGCATTAGCTGGATACTGTGATTCTATACAAGTGACCATAAATGAAGATAATTCTATTACTACAAGAGATAATGGTCGTGGTATTCCTGTTGGGATTCATAAAAAGGAAGGCGTTTCTGCATTAGAGGTTGTAATGACCAAGATTGGGGCAGGCGGTAAGTTTGATAAAGATTCTTATAAGGTTTCGGGAGGTCTGCATGGAGTAGGGGTTTCTTGTGTTAATGCTTTGTCTGACCATTTGCATGCTATTGTTCATAAAGATGGAAAAGTATGGGAGCAAGAATATGAAAAAGGAAAACCTTTATATCCTGTTAAGTCTACTGGGGATACAGATTTTAATGGTACTGTAGTTACTTTTAGACCAGATCCAACAATTTTTCAGCAAACACTAGAGTATAATTATGATACTTTGGCAAGTCGTATGCGAGAATTGGCTTACCTTAATAAGGGAATAACAATTACGCTCACGGATAAGAGAGATCAGGACGAGGAAGGTAACGATGTTTCGGAAATTTTTCATTCTGAAGAAGGATTGAAAGAATTTGTAAGATTTCTTGATGCTAGTCGTAGTGCTATTATTGCTGATGTAATTTCTATGGAAGGGGAGAAAAATGATATTCCTGTAGAAGTCGCTATGATTTATAACGATTCGTATGCAGAAAATTTACATTCTTATGTAAATAACATTAATACACACGAAGGAGGTACGCATCTTTCAGGTTTCAGGAGAGGTCTTACTTCTACCCTTAAGAAATATGCAGATGCTTCTGGTTTATTAGATAAATTGAAATTTGAAATTGCTGGAGATGATTTCCGTGAGGGGTTGACCGCAATTGTATCGGTAAAAGTTCAGGAGCCACAATTTGAAGGACAAACAAAAACCAAGTTAGGAAACAGGGAAGTTACTTCTGCTGTGTCACAAGCGGTTTCTGAAATGTTAGAAAATTACCTTGAAGAAAACCCTAATGATGCAAAAACTATAGTTCAAAAGGTAATTCTTGCTGCACAAGCTCGTCATGCTGCTAAAAAAGCGCGTGAAATGGTGCAGCGTAAATCAGTAATGAGTATTGGTGGTTTGCCAGGTAAGTTATCAGATTGTTCAGAACAAGATCCTGCATTATGTGAAGTATTCCTTGTCGAGGGAGATTCGGCGGGAGGAACTGCAAAACAGGGCCGTGATCGTATGTTTCAGGCGATTCTTCCACTTCGTGGAAAAATCCTGAACGTAGAAAAAGCAATGCATCACAAAGTTTTTGAAAATGAAGAAATCAAAAATATCTTTACGGCATTAGGTGTTACTATAGGGACAGAAGAAGATAGTAAAGCATTAAATCTATCAAAATTGCGCTATCATAAGATTGTAATTATGTGTGATGCCGATGTAGATGGTAGTCATATTTCTACATTGATTTTGACTTTCTTTTTCCGTTATATGAAAGAACTTATTGAAGCTGGTCATATTTATATTGCTGCACCACCATTATATTTGGTAAAAAAAGGAGCTAAAAAGCAATATGCTTGGAATGATGATCAACGAGATATAATTGTAAAAGAATTTGGAGAAAATTCTAAAATACAACGATATAAAGGTCTTGGAGAGATGAATGCAGAGCAATTATGGGATACTACTATGAACCCAGAATTCAGAACTATGCGCCAGGTTACCATAGATAACCTTACAGAAGCAGATAGAATCTTCTCTATGCTTATGGGTGATGAAGTACCGCCTCGTAGAGAATTCATAGAAAAGAATGCTGTGTATGCCAATATTGATGCTTAAGCTAGAATTATAGATACTAACTATATATGAGATCCGTTATGCCTTGGTATAACGGATTTTTTTTATATTGCATTGCCTATAAACCCAAATTGAATGAAAAAAAATATATTGTTGCTGGCATTTTTTCTAGGTCATGTAACCTTCTCTCAGACAGATATTGATCAAATTCTTGAAATAGGAATTGAGAATGCGCAAAGATTTAGTGAGGATTATTTTGCTCCTGCCGGAGAATCTCTTGTGAACAATATGTCTAATGGTTGGTATAATAATGCAAAAACCAAAAGGCTATGGCATTTTGAAGTGGGATTTGTAGGAAACCTTTCTTTTGTACGTGAGGACAAACAATCTTTTATTATGAATGCCGTAGAATACACAAATCTTACTTTTGTAGGAGGAGGAGCACGACGTGAAGTAGCAAATGCTCTGGGTGTAAATAACGAAAATGTTTCTGTTGTCGTTGGTGGTTCAGAAGTTGTTTTGCCAGATGGTATAGGTAGTTCTGAAATCAATTCATTACCCGGTGGTTTTCTTCAAGGATCAATGGGGTTAATAAAAAGTACAGAGATAAAAGTTCGATTTCTGCCAAGAATTAAAGCTGTTGAAGATGCAGAAATACAGTTATATGGTGTTGCTTTTCAACATGAATTAACCGATTGGATTTTTCCCTTAAAGAGATGGCCAGTTAGACTTTCTGGTTTATTAGGGTATACTAATGTAAAAGGTTTTTACGATATTAATGCAAATAGTGGTGTTGTGGGTTCTGATCAGGAGGTTAAATTGAATACCAATTCATGGTTAATAACTAGTATTGTGTCTACTAAATTTCCTAAATTAAATTTTTATGGTGGTTTGGGGTATTATTTTGGATCCAGCGATGCTGATTTACTAGGTACATACCAAATTCAAAGTGGGCCATCAGCATCCCTTACAGTGACCGACCCTATAAGTGTGAAAAATAAAACAAATGGGGTTAAGGCAACTATGGGCGCCAGAGTTAACTTTGGTGTATTTAATGCGAATCTGGACTATACATTGCAGAACTATAGTAACCTTTCTCTTGCACTTAGATTTGGCTGGTAATTAACATTCTATTTGTTAATTAATTCGTGAAAGAATTTGTATTTTCGCGGGACAAACAAGTTTAATTACATTCAAAAAAAATATACCATGAAAGTTACAGTAGTAGGAGCTGGTGCAGTAGGTGCTAGCTGCGCAGAATACATAGCAATAAAGGATTTTGCTTCAGAAGTTGTGTTGTTAGATATCAAAGAGGGATATGCAGAAGGTAAAGCGATGGATCTTATGCAAACTGCATCTTTAAACGGATTTGATACCAAGATAACAGGTACTACAGGAGATTATTCTAAAACTGCAGGAAGTGATATTGCTGTAATTACTTCGGGAATTCCTCGTAAACCGGGAATGACTCGTGAAGAGCTTATTGGTATTAACGCCGGAATTGTAAAAACTGTATCTTCTAGTTTGATAGAGCATTCTCCAAATGCGATTATTATTGTTGTGAGTAATCCTATGGATACGATGACATATTTGGTGCATAAAACCACTGATCTTCCAAAAAATAGAATTATCGGTATGGGCGGTGCTTTAGATAGTGCACGTTTTAAGTATAGATTGGCAGAAGCTTTAGGAGCTCCTATTTCTGATGTAGACGGAATGGTAATTGGTGGTCATAGTGATAAAGGTATGGTGCCTTTAACCAGATTAGCAACAAGAAATAGTGTGCCGGTTTCAGAGTTTATTTCTAAAGATAGATTAGAGCAAGTGGCAGCCGATACCAAAGTAGGAGGAGCTACACTTACGAAATTATTAGGAACATCTGCTTGGTATGCTCCAGGAGCAGCAGTTTCTGGATTGGTTCAGGCTATTGCGTGTGACCAGAAAAAGATATTTCCTTGTTCTGTTTTGTTAGAAGGTGAGTACGGATTAAATGATCTATGTATTGGGGCACCTGTTGTATTAGGTAAAAATGGTATTGAGAAGATCGTAGAAATTGAACTTAGTGATGCGGAGAAAGCAAAACTTGCAGAAAGTGCTGAAGGTGTTAAAAAAACCAATGGGTTGCTAGAGCTATAGTAGATTTCTAATCTGAATGATATTTATAATAAAAGCTGCTTTTTTGCAGCTTTTATTGTTTAAAGCATACTTTATTGAAAGTTTATAAGCTGTTCTTTTTCAGGTAGTTTTTGGTGTTCAAGAGATTTAGATAGATATTTGTTTGAAGACTTTAGAAATGCAATTCTTATTTTTTTATATTTGCGGCATGAAGAAAAAATGGTACTTCAGGATTTTAATCACTGCACTTGCACTTCTTGTTGTTGTTCAACAACAAACTGTTGTACCTAATCAGGAAATTGTATTAGAGTTTGTTGATATCGAGATTACCTCTTTAGAAGCTCAAAATGCGATAACAATTGTGAGGAAACAATTGGAATCCATAGGGGTTGAACATACAAGAATATCAAAAGGGTTAAAAAACGGCAAGCTTAAAATTGCTTATTACAGTGATGCAAATGTAGAGAGTATAAAGAAAATACTTTCTGAAGAACAAAATGTAGCTCTTGATCATATTTCTTATGACCAAAATGAAGATAGCGATCAATTTCCTCTAAATAAAAATTCAAAAGATTATAATCTTGATGTTTATGAAATCCAAAAAGGTACAGATTTAGGCTCTGACTTTAATGGAATATCTGTTTTAGAAGTAAACCAAGAACAAGATTGGTATTCTGGTGCGAATGTATATAGCTTCGTTACTGGGATTAATATCAATAATATAGATAGGCTTGAAAAAGTAGCTCAAAAAGTAAATGCAAGTATTGCGATAGCAATAGATAATACTTCACATAAGATTCCTGAAGTAAGAGCTGGACCAATTTCCTAAATAGGAATTCAAAGTTTTTGAGAAATTCCTGAAAACTAATTACATTTTTAAAGGTTAAAAAAGAAGAGTGATTCGCAGCCTCTTGAAAGCCATTTTAACTTTTAAGTTGCGCTTATATCAGTACTATGATGGCGCATAATTACATAAGTATTTAATAATTAAAAATAATCGTCAAATCATGAGTGAGCCTAATAAGTGCTCGTTTTAAAAGATTTGACCAAAATAAATAGATAATGCAAAATAAAGGACTTGTTAGGGTGTTTGCGATATTATTTGGATTGGTATGTGTATACCAATTATCGTATACGTATATGACCTACACAAAAGAGAAAGAAGCTGAAGTTTATGCACAGCAAAAGTATGCTGAAGATGTAGATAATTACTCAAAATTAAGAGAAACTGCAGAACGTACTTATCTGGATTCTATCGGTAAAGAAGAAATTTTTGCTGGTATAACATATAATGATGCAAAGAATAAAGAACTTAACAAAGGTCTTGACCTTAAAGGAGGTATTAATGTTATTCTTCAAATCTCTGTAAAAGATATATTAAAAGGACTTTCGAATAATTCTAAAGACCCATCATTTAATAACGCTTTACTTGCTACAGATGAGTTGCAAAAGAATAGCCAAAATACCTATATCGAGGATTTCTTCACAGAGTTTGAGAAAATTCCAGACGCTAAATTAGCTTCACCTGATATTTTTGCAAATAAAAACTTAAGTGATGATATCATTTATGATATGACCAATGAAGATGTTAAGCCTGTTTTAAGAAGAAAAATCAGCGAATCTGTAGAATCAGCTTATGAGGTATTACGTAAGCGTATCGATAAGTTTGGTGTTACACAACCTAATATTCAACGTATTGGTGAATCAGGGCGTATCCTTGTTGAATTACCAGGGGCAAGAGATATCCAAAGGGTTCAGGATTTGGTTACTAGTACGGCACAGTTAGAGTTCTGGGATGTGTATAAGTCTGAGGAAGTATTTCCTTTCTTGTTTTCTGCTAATAACCTTCTTAAGGAACAGGTAAACAGCGTAGAAAAAGCTAAGACAGAAGTTGAAGAAAAAAATGAGGTAGTTACAGATTCTACACAAGTGGATTCTATTAAGTCAGATGCCGATACAGCAATCGATGATTTATTAGAAGATGCAGAAGATTCTACCAAGGTAGAGGCACAGGTAAATCCATTATTTGATTTGGTGGCAATACAAGGAGGGCAAGGAGGTCCTGTAGTTGTAACTGTAGAAAAGAAGAATGCTGATCAATTTATGGCATATCTTAATGACCCTAAAGTAAGAGCTTTATTACCGTTAGAGCAACGATACATGAAGTTTGCTTGGGGGAAACCAGCAAAAGATTCTGAGCTTTTAGATTTATATGCTATAAAAGGTAACCGTGATAACCTACCAGAATTAAGTGGTGGTGTTATTACTGATGCAAGACAAGAATTTAATCAAGTCGGTAAAGTAACTGTTACTATGCAAATGGATGGTAAAGGAGCTAAGAAATGGGAAGAAATGACTGGTCGTGCATTTAGCCAGAGAAGTCAAATTGCTGTTGTACTCGATAATGTTGTTTATTCTGCTCCTGGTGTTACAACTGGTGCTATTAGTGGAGGAAGAAGTGAGATTACAGGAGATTTTTCTATTGAAGAAGGACAAGATTTGGCAAATGTATTGAGAGCTGGTAAATTACCTGCTTCTGCAGATATTATTCAGAGTGAGATTGTAGGACCATCTCTTGGACAAGAAGCAATTGACAGTGGTGTTATGTCATTCGCAATAGCACTAGTTCTAATATTGATTTGGATGGTATTCTACTACGGTAAAGCTGGTATATTTGCAGATGTAGCTTTGGTAGTAAACATATTGTTTATTTTTGGAGTTTTAGCTGGTCTTAAAGCGGTATTAACACTTCCTGGTATTGCAGGTATCGTATTAACAATAGGTATGTCGGTTGATGCAAACGTGTTAATATTTGAAAGAATTAGAGAAGAATTGGCAAAAGGAAAATCTCAGGCCGATGCTATTAAGGACGGATTTAGTAATGCATTATCATCAATACTTGATGCGAATATAACTACAGGACTTACAGGTTTAATTCTATTGGTTATTGGTACTGGACCAATTAAAGGTTTTGCCACTACTTTATTAATAGGTATTTTGACTTCTTTGTTTACCGCAATTTTTGTGACTAGATTGTTTATAGATGGTTATGGTAAAAATGGTAAGGAGCTTGCTTTCTCTACAGGTGCAACAAAGAACTTGTTTAAGAATGTTAATATTGATTTCCTTAAGAAACGTAAGATTGCTTACGGAATATCTCTAGTTATTATTTTGGCAGGTGCTGGATCTTTGGTAACACAAGGTTTGGATTATGGTGTTGATTTTGTTGGAGGTAGAACATATACTGTTCGTTTTGCTAAAGATGTTGTGCCGACTACAGTAGAAAAAGACCTTGTTGCTGTATTTGAGAGTGCACAAGCAAAGACTTTGGGCGCAAATAATCAGTTAAAAATTACTACTAAGTATAAGGTTGAAGAAACTGGTAAAGAAATTGATGAATTGATTTCAAATAAACTATTTACAGCATTAAAACCTTATCTTACAGATGGACTTACTTACGACGAATTTGCTAATGGAGATGATGATAAGCAAGTTGGTATAATGTCTTCTATGAAAGTAGGACCTACAATTGCAGATGATATTAAACAAGCAGCTTTCTGGTCTGTACTTGCATCTCTTATCGTAGTATTCTTATATATTTTATTACGATTTAGAAGATGGCAGTTTAGTTTAGGTGCTGTTATTGCAGTATTCCATGATGTATTAATTGTATTAGGTATTTTCTCACTAACCTATAAGTTCATGCCATTTAATATGGAAATTGATCAGGCATTTATTGCTGCAATACTTACCGTGATTGGGTATTCTCTGAATGATACAGTGGTTGTATTTGATAGAATTAGAGAGTTTTTCAAGGAGCATACTACTTGGCCTTTGGCTAAAAATGTAAATGGAGCCTTAAATAGTACATTAAGTCGTACTTTAAATACCTCTTTAACTACATTGCTGGTGCTTATTGCAATCTTTATATTTGCTACACCATTAAGAGGGTTTATGTTTTCTTTAATTATTGGGGTATTGGTGGGTACATACTCATCGCTATTTATTGCTACACCAGTAATGCATGATACATTAAGTAAAGTAGGTTTTAAGACTAAAGAAAAAGAAGCAGAGGAGAAGAAGAAATAGATTGTTCTTTCTTTATTACCATAAAAAAATCCGTCGCATTTTGCGATGGATTTTTTATTTATAATGAGGTCAATTGTATTACATTTTAGTAAAAGAAACAGAATCACCTGCTTTAAGATTCCATTGATCTGTTAACTGAGCATTTACTTCTAAAACATATTGTGCAGGGCCTTCAGAAGGTAATGAACGTTCATCAAGCGGTTGTGCATTTTTTTGAATACTTACCACTTTGTTTTTAGAGTTTATGAAAATAATGTCCAGAGGGAACTCTGTGTTTTTCATATAAAATGAATGCGTTTCTTCCGTTGGAAATATAAATAGCATTCCTTGGTTCGCTTTCATGGATTCACGATACATCAAACCAGTCTGAATTTGATAATCGTCATCAGCAATTTCAATATCTAATTTGGTTATTTGACTGGGAATAGAATCTTTTAGATTAAATAAAGAAAGTTCACCTTCTTTAGTAAAAGTTACTTCTTTAACAAGATTTTGATTGTTTTTAGAGTCCGTTTTACAAGAAAATAAACTTAGGGTAGCACATGCTATGGTAAGAATATTAATAGTTCTTCTCATGGTTTCTTCTTTTATGAAGCTAAAAGTAGATAAAAAAGCCAGACTTCAAAAATATGAAGCATGGCTTTTTTTACTAGTCAAATATACTATTAATCATTCTTCCAGTCAATCCTGCGCGATATCATCATGATTGTACCAAGAATTAAAAATAGCCCTATACTTCCAACAAGCAAAGCGTAGTTTTCTAATTGGATGATCACGAAAATAAATGTGTATAGTGCGGCTAAAGAAGTAGCTACAAACCCCATAAATTTAAAGCTTTTTAGAATAGCTTTCGAATACATAGAAATTAGTGTAACTACTGCTATGCCCGCTACCAGATAAGCCTGTAAAAAACTCGAATGTTCTGATATAGAAATAAGCAAAGTATAAAACATTGTAAGTGCTAGCCCTATCATCAAGTATTGAAAGGGGTGAATATCAATTTTACTAATGGTTTGTATTAAAAAGAACACTAAAAATGTAAGTGCGATAACAAGATATCCGTATTTACTGGCACGTTCACTTTTTTGATATTCATCTACGGGAATTAATAGTTTGACTCCAAATGCCGATGAATCTATGAAAGGTAGCTCCCCAAAGAACTCTTGTTCAAATTCTCTGTTGATTTGTAATACTTTCCAATTGGCTTTAAAACCATCTTTAGTAATTTGTTTAGTCTTTGTGTTTGGTAAATAATTACCATTGAAACTAGGTGAGGCCCAATTTGAAGTCATGGATACATTCGTTTCTCTACCTACCGGAATAAAACGAAGTTGTTCACTACCATTAATAATTAAGTCTAAGCTAAAGTCAATTTCGTTTTCCTTGGGTAACGAGTTTTCATTTAAAAATTTAGTCTCTAGTGTATTGGTATGAGAGTTTTGGGTATAACGAGATCGCAATGGGTAACTTTCTTTTCCTATTTGTAATTCTAGGTTGCTTTTTATCCCTTTTAGATTTGTAGAATTAATAATTACGGTTGCTTTATTCCATAAAATATCTTTCTCTGCAATGTCTTTTAAATCAAAGTTTGGAGTAATAAAAGAGCCTTTTATTTTCATATCTGCAGTGTACACCACAGATTCATAAATGCTTCTCCCCAATGTTTCTGATTCAATATTGGATTTGATATCTAATGTATTTGGAAAAAAGAAAGCATCTTTTATGGTTATAATGTCCTCTTCAAAATAAGATTTGGTCTTATCGTCCCAACTTTTTTTGATCATATGTGTTTGATAGGGAATTTTGAGTACAGGTCCATATAGCAATACTTCATTTCCCCATTTTTGGTTTATTTCTTTTACCACCTCCTCTTGTCTATAGGCTCGTTCCTGAATCAAGTTTTTGATGTAGGATAAGGGTATGAGTAATACTAAAATTAATATCCCTACCATAAGCATACGTACTGTTATTGAAGTTTTGAGCCATTGCCCAAAGGACTTTTTTTGTTTTGGTGTTTCCATAGTTTTAAAATTTATTAATGTTTCTTACTTTAATTAGTTTCTTTTTTGGTACTGTTGGATCAATCGATACGTGATAATTAAAAAACCACCAAAGCCTATTGTAAATGACCAGGTGTTGATGTGTTCAATGGGAAATAAAACTCTTTTAAATATATCAGATAGTATTCCCATCGGGTTTTGAAGGATGTCCCAACTATTCCAACGTAAAACTCTTCCCAGATAGATTCCAAACCCACATAGTAATAGGATGATATTGATAAAAAAATTGGTGATTCCTTTAGAAAATCTGTCTCTTAGCAATTTTTGCATGATCCAGAGCGAAGCAAAACCTATAATTAAACCATTAATTGCAAAGGACAAGATGAGTAATACATCGAACCATACAGATTGTAATGTACTTAGTCTTATATGTTGTAAATCGGTTAAGATATAAGGTGAATTGGGTAGAAAAACCAACCACACAATAAAGGCTAACCAAAAAACTAAATGGTTAGTTTTTCGTAAACTTAATATAAGTGCAATTGCGTAAGGTAGACAGGCTAAAAACAGATTCCAAACTAAGAATAAATAATATGTAGAGTCTGTTTTCATTATTCTAATTAGCAATAATAGTAGACTGAATGCCACAGCTGTTGTAAAACCTTTGATGAAGGGTAATTGTTTATGTACTATCTCCATTATGTTAGTGCGTGTTGCAAAGGGTTACTGATTACTAATGATATATATCCAATCGTTATAGGGATATTGAGTAAAAAGACGAGAATAGTGCGTAGGTTCTCTTGATAGTATTGATAGTTTATTATGGCGTTTGTAATTAATCCTATAAAGGTAATAGTGTTAAAAACAAAGGCGATAAAAACATAAAAAAGGCCTATATCTACTATTACATCTAGGCCCGAAACCAAGAATAGTAATAAGAGAATGGTACCTAGCAGAAAACTTATCGTCGCTACAATGAGCGCCTTCTTATTAATGGATTGTAAAATTTTCATGTTACTCTTGTTAAAAGTACTTTGAAATTCAAAGTAAATAGATTAAAAAAATAGTTATTGTTTTAATAACTTCTCAATAGCTTCTACGTGTTTTTTGAAAGCTTCTCGGCCTTTTTTTGTGGTACTATATTTTGTATTTGGCTTTCGACCAATAAATGATTTTTCAACGATGATGTATTCTTCCTTTTCCAGGGCTTTAGTGTGGCTGGCCAAATTACCATCAGTGGCACCAAGAAGTTCTTTAAGCATTTTAAAATCGGCAAATTCATTTACCATCAGAATCGACATAATTCCTAATCTGATACGATGATCAAAAGCTTTGTTTATGTTGTTAATTATACTTCCCATGTTTTGTTATTACCTATCGTGCTTAAGGTAAATTAGGCTTCCATATATAATATGCATCACTCCAAATCCAAGTACCCAGAACCAAAACCCATACCCAGGATATACAGCGCAGATCAAACCTAATACAATTTCTATATATCCCAAATATTTTACATTACCAATTGTATATTTAGACGCATTTACTAAAGCAAGTCCATAAAAAATGAGCATTAATGAACCGGTAAGACCGTAATGATTGCTAAAAATCTTTATGACTATATAAATCCCCCCGGTTATTAATGGAATCAAAAAAGCAGTAAGTAGCCTTCTTGAAGCTCCGTTCCATAGTGTTTCATTATTTTTTTTAGCTTTTCGTGTGCTTAAAAGGATTGCAGTAACTACACTTAGTACCGCAACAGCGACCAGATCAAGTAAAATGTAATTAAATATTTTACCATCAAGGATGAGGTAGTCCCTACCGCTAATACTAACCAGATAGTAGGCGACCGCTCCTCCTATAAGGGCATAGATCCCAGCCATGATACCCGATAATCCGCTAAGCGAGAAAAAGCGTGATGATTTGTTCATCATATCCTTGATCTCGGTAATATCTTTTAAATATTCTTCTGTGCTCATTTTAAAAGTACTTTGAAATGCAAAGTAAAAATAAAATATTCAATTGTGCAAATCATTTTTTAAATAGTAAAACAAAGTTTTATTTTTGAAATATGAATCCAGCAGAAGAATACATCTTAAAACAACCCGAACCGTTCAAAACAATTCTACTACACTTGCAAGTAATAATTGAAACAACAGTACCAGAAACAGAGTTGTTATTTAAATGGAAAGTTCCTTTTTATTATGTGGGTAAAAGCCCTATTTGTTACCTAAATGTAACGAAAGGATATGTAGATGTTGGTTTTTGGGGTGCGCAATATTTCTCGAAACATGTCGAGAAATTAGAATCAGATACAAGAAAGTATGTAAAATCTCTTCGCTATAGGGTTCAGGAAGATATCGATGATCAGGTGCTTATCGAAATTCTAGAACAAGCCTATACTTTTAGAAACGAAAAATTTATAACTGATTAACCGTTTGTCTGATAGCGACCAAATTACTCAATAGTTTTTCCAAATGATCAAGGTGCAACATATTTGCTCCATCACTTTTAGCATTAGCTGGATCAAAATGAGTTTCCATAAAGAGCCCATCAACTCCAGTAACTATTCCTGCGCGTGCAATGGTTTCAATCATATCAGGTCTACCACCCGTAACACCACTAGATTGATTGGGTTGTTGTAGAGAGTGTGTAACATCTAGAACTGTGGTTCCGTATTGTTTCATGGTAGGGATTCCTCTAAAATCAACAATCATATCCTGGTAACCAAACATAGTTCCTCTATCGGTAATCATTGCATTATCATTGCCGCTATCCTTTACTTTTTTTACGGCATGTTGCATTGCTTCAGGACTCATAAATTGTCCTTTCTTAAGGTTTACCGTTTTACCCGTTTTTGCAGCTGCGACTACAAGATCTGTTTGACGTACCAGAAACGCTGGAATTTGTAAAATATCTACATATTCTGCAGCCATTGCTGCATCGTCGTTTTCATGAATATCTGTAACCGTAGGAATTTCAAAAGTTTCTCCAACTTTTCGCAGAATTTTTAACGCTTTTTCATTTCCAATCCCGGTAAAACTATCGATACGACTGCGATTAGCTTTTTTGAAAGATCCTTTAAAAACATATGGTATTTTTAGCTTAGAAGTGATATCAACCACTTTTTCTGCAATTCGTAAAGCCATTTCTTCACTTTCTATTGCACAGGGCCCTGCAAGGAGAAAGAAATTATTAGCATCAAGGTTTTTTAGGTTTTTGATATTAGAAAGATCCATATGATTTTTTTAAAAAAGCAAAGATAAGTCTTTTAGTATTTGAAGTAAAGAATTATTGGTAAAAGTAAGTATGGCAAGAAGTTTGATTATTACCAAATCATTCACACAAAAAAACAAAACAATGAAGAAAACGATCACAGCAATTTTCCTATTTAGTGCAGTATTATTATCTGCACAAAACAATACTAATGAAGTACAAAAGAAAATGTTCAAAGCAAACTTATTGCTTACCCCAGGGCTAGAGTACGAAATTGGAGTAAGTAAGAATGCTACTTTAGATTTTAGAGTGGGAACCGGATTAGCTTATGTAAAATCTAATAATGAAGAAGACTATGGTATTTTTCTAACTTTTGAAGGGGCATATCGCCATTATTATAATTTTGAAAGAAGGGCACGAAAAGGTAAGAATACCTCTGGTAATTCTGCGAACTATATCGCACTTACTACTTTTTTTGCCAACGGAGATCCTATTATCGGAAATTTGGATGTTGATGTTGATTATATTGGTCAGGTAGGACCGGTGTGGGGGTTTCAACGCACATATAATTCAGGCTTTAACCTTGGTTTAGAACTTGGTTTGGGGTATACATTTGATAATGATGATAGTTTTGTTGCACCAATTGTAGGTTTTAGACTGGGATGGGCGTTTGGGAAATAATTTCTACGCAATACATGTATAAATAGAATAAGTTTTATAATATGATTGTGTACAATCATATTATAAAGCTTATTTAATAATTGAGTTTTCGTATACAACCTGTCGAAATAACTCGTACCTTTGCAGCCTTAAAAATGAGGCGTTTATGACAGCTATAAAGAACATTGCAATAATTGCACACGTAGATCATGGTAAAACTACGTTGGTAGATAAGATTATGTACCATTGCCAATTATTTCGTGAAAATGAAAATACTGGTGATTTAATCTTGGATAATAATGACCTTGAACGTGAAAGAGGAATCACAATTACTTCAAAAAATGTTTCTGTAATATACAAAGGAACCAAAATCAACATTATCGATACTCCTGGTCACGCAGATTTTGGAGGAGAAGTAGAGCGTGTATTGAATATGGCAGATGGAGTGTTACTTCTTGTAGATGCTTTTGAAGGTCCAATGCCGCAAACACGTTTTGTACTTCAAAAAGCAATTGATCTTGGTTTAAAACCTTGTGTTGTTGTAAATAAAGTTGATAAGGAGAATTGTACTCCTGATGAGGTACATGAAAAAGTATTTGACTTGATGTTTGAGCTAGGTGCGGAAGAGTGGCAGTTGGATTTTCCTACGGTATATGGTTCTGCAAAGAACAACTGGATGAGTGATGACTGGAAGAACGAGACCGATAATATCGAGCCGTTGTTAGATATGGTAATCGAGCATATCCCATCTCCTAAAATTGAAGAAGGTACACCGCAGATGTTGATTACATCTTTGGATTTCTCTTCATTTACTGGGCGTATTGCAATAGGACGTCTTCAAAGAGGTGTTCTAACTGAAGGGATGCAAGTATCTTTGGTTAAACGTGATGGAACTATTAAGAAATCAAAAATAAAGGAACTTCATACTTTCGAAGGTTTAGGAAGAATGAAAGTTGATAAAGTTGAAGCCGGTGATATTTGTGCTCTAGTTGGACTTGAAGGTTTTGAAATTGGTGATACAGTAGCAGATATTGAGAATCCGGAAGGATTGAAGACTATCGCTATTGATGAACCAACTATGAGTATGTTATTTACAATTAATGATTCACCTTTCTTTGGAAAGGATGGGAAATTTGTAACCTCAAGACATATTAAAGAAAGATTAGCAAAAGAGCTTGAAAAAAATCTTGCACTGCGAGTTAATGATACGGATAGTGCTGATAAATTTTTAGTATTTGGTCGAGGAGTATTGCATTTATCAGTACTTATCGAAACTATGAGACGTGAAGGGTATGAATTACAAATTGGACAACCACAAGTTATTATAAAAGAGATTGATGGCGTTAAGTGTGAACCTATTGAAGAGCTAACTATTGACCTTCCAGAAACTGTTTCAGGAAAAGCCGTAGAGATGGTAACCTTGCGTAAAGGAGAAATGCTTAGCATGGAGGCCAAAGGAGATCGTATGGTTTGTGAATTTATGATTCCGTCTAGAGGAATTATTGGTTTACGTAATCAATTACTTACTGCAACTGCAGGAGAAGCAATTATGGCACATCGTTTTAAAGAATATCAACCACTTAAAGGTGATATCCCAGGGCGTATTAATGGGTCTCTTGTTTCTATGGAAAAAGGTTCTGCGATACCATATTCAATAGATAAATTACAGGATAGAGGTAAGTTTTTTGTGGATCCTGGAGAAGATATTTATGAAGGACAGGTAATTGGAGAAAATTCTAGAGGTGATGATATGACTGTTAATATCACTAAAACCAAGAAATTATCTAATGTACGTTCTTCTGGAGCAGATGATAAAGCTAAGATTGTTCCTGCAATTAAGTTTTCTTTGGAAGAAGCCTTAGAATATATCCAAAAGGATGAGTATGTAGAGGTAACTCCAAATCATCTTAGATTAAGAAAAATATACCTTACTGAAGTAGAGCGTAAGCGAAATAAGATTGTATAATTTCTTTTATGTAATCAAAAAATATAAAACCCCGGGCAATAGCTCGGGGTTTTTAAATTTATAAGTAATCAGTGTGGGGTGCTTGATTGTTTTTTCAGAATAACTCTGAAAAAGGCCACTATTTTCTCATAGCATACCTACTCGCTCCTGGCAATTGCCTTAAAAAAATCTTCAGAGCCTTTAGATCTAAGATCATGATTCCGTAAAATAACTTCATAAGCCTAATTTTTATGTGTGAAACAAACTCAATCAAAGAATATAAGATATTCTTCTACTATAATATACGACAGAAATCGGACCAATGTTACAGAGAAATTGGTTTTTATAAAAACTTTATGAATTGTTGTAACTGTTCCTAGTGATCCTAAAATATACATTAGTTAACAATGTAAAAAGTCCTGAGAGGGGGAACTCAGGACTTATAGTCGATATTTTGGGGTATGAATTGGGGCTAATTCAATATCTTTTGGGGTAATCTAAGATTTTGGGGCAATTTAGTTTATTTGGGGCTTTCGATTTTGGGGCGAAATGCCATAAATACTTTCTTTAATATTACATTGCAAATGTAGGAAGATATGAGGTTTATAAACTTGTAAAAACCAACAAATAATCGGTAAAAAGCAATTTTATATCGATAAAAAGCATATTTTCTAATGTACTGTTCGATTTTTAAGTAACCTTTTTAGAATAAAATACCTGTGGATTTATAGAGGAATAGAAATAATATCAAAATAAAATCCCGAGAGGGGGCTCGGGATTTGTAGTCGATATTTTGGGGTATGAATTGGGGCTAATTCAATATCTTTTGGGGTAATCTAAGATTTTGGGGCAATCTAATTTATTTGGGGCTTTCGATTTTGGGGCGAAATGCCATAAATGCTTTCTTTAATATTACATTACAAATGTAAGTAGATAAGTCGAGATAGAACTTGTATAAATCAACAAATAATCGGTAAAATACAATTTAACATCGATAAAATACACAAATTATAACGTTTTCGTAATATTTAAACAGTAATTCCCTATAAAAACTACTTTTAGATTTTTTTATTTCAGGAAATATTTAGAAAGAATAAAGAATATGATTAACCTTTTCTCTGTACAACTTCAAATACCTTGTTTCCGTCGCATTTTAATGTCTTAGAAGGATATTTAAGTAGTAATGCATAATCATGTGTAGCCATAAGAATAGTATTTCCATTCTTGTTGATATCCTGTAGTACTTCCATTACTTCGACTGAAGTTTGTGGATCAAGGTTTCCTGTGGGCTCATCAGCCAGGATTAATTCTGGATCGTTAAGTAATGCTCTGGCAATAGCAATACGTTGTTGTTCTCCTCCTGATAATTGATATGGAAATTTAAAATCCTTGGTTTTCATTCCTACCTTATCAAGAACATCATCAATTTTGCTATCCATTGCTTTTTCATCTGTCCAACCTGTGGCTTTAAGAACAAACAAAAGATTCTCTTTTACGGTTCTATCATTAAGCAATTTAAAATCCTGAAATACAATACCTAATTTTCTACGTAGATACGGAATTTGATTTTCTTGTAAAGAGGGAAGATCAAAATCAACAATACTTCCTTCGCCCTCTAATAAAGGTAGGTCTCCATACAAGGTTTTCATGAAGCTACTTTTTCCAGTACCGGTTTTACCAATAAGATATACAAAATCACCTTTGTTAACTTCTACATTAACATCAGATAGAATTAAGCTTTCGCGTTGATAGATTGATGCATCTTTGAGGCTTAATACCGTATTGGACATAATTTATGATTCAGAATTAATAATACTTGGTAAAAGTAAAAAGTTTTCCTTAAAAAAGATTTGGGTATAGAAATAGTTTTTAACCAATATTAGTTAGATAACCGATTTTTGGTATAAATATTTTAGTTTTAAACATGGATATTACTTTTCCCCCTTAAAAGAAGGTCGTGATGAAGGGGGGGGTAAGCGCCTTTATATTAATTCTCACTAATACGAGAGAGGAAACAATACATGTAAACAATAGAATCCTTTTGTCTTAGCATTCATAAAGAATTCATAATTCTAAATTCTGGATGTAATTATCTCCAAAATCTTTCGTTATTACAATGAAAGATTAGGCTATCTTTAACGCAAAATATATCCACGGGAAACGATATTTACTTTTTAAATCTCAAGGCATGCCTTGAAACTCTATTAAATTATCATTCTTGCATGTGCAGGAAGTTAAACTCGTATAGTTAAATGAACAAGTACATCACCAAGATGCTTTTTGTGATTAGCCTGTCAGGGAACATATCTGCACAGCAATCTGCAATTTACACAAACGAATTAGTACTGTATAATCAAGCGCTTGAGTTATACAATAACAAACAATTTTTGGCGGCTCAGAACCTCTTTGATAAAGTGAAAGAAGCTGTTGATAATGAAAATATTGATGCAAATTGCTCTTATTATATTGCTAATTGTGCAGTTTGGTTAAATCAAAAAGGTGCGGATCAACTTCTTGAGGATTTTGTTGTGCAATATCCTACCAGTATAAAGCGTAACGCGGCCTATCTTGATGCGGCAACATACTATTTTGATAATGGAAAGTATGCTTATGCCCGTAAATGGTATGATAAAGTTGATGAGGCTAGCTTAAGCAGAGCGGGAAAGGAAAAATTCAATTTCAATAATGGATATGCTTATTTTAAAATACAACGATTTAATGAAGCAAAGAAATTTTTAAATCGTGTACAGGATTCTCAAGAGTATGGGGCAAAAGCTAAGTATTATTTGGGATTCATAGCTTATGAAGGAGATAATTACCAGGAAGCTGATAAACTTTTTGATGAGGTAAAAGATCTGGATCAGTACAATAAGAACTTGTCGTATTTCCAAAGTGATATGAATTTTAAGTCTGGAAATTATCAAGAAGCGATAAAAGAAGGATTAGTGCAGCTCCCAAAGTCAAAACCTTCAGAAAGATCAGAACTCAATAAAATCATTGGAGAAAGTTATTTTAACCTTGAAGAGTATGAAAAAGCAATCCCATACCTTAAAGGGTACAAAGGACGAAAAGGAAAATGGAACAATACCGATCATTATTTTTTGGGATATGCATATTATAAACAAGGGGATTATCAAAATGCAATTTCAGAATTTAATAAGATTATAGGAGGTCATAATGCTACTGCACAGAATGCTTATTATCATCTTGCAGAGTCTTATCTAAAAACAGATCAAAAGCAACAAGCCCTTAACGCTTTTAAGAATGCTTCTGAAATGGATTTTGAGGCTAAGATCAAAGAAGATGCACTGTATAATTATGCCAAATTGAGTTATGAGATTGGGAACTCGTATGAAAGCACACCAAAAGTGTTGTTAGGATATTTAGATCAATATCCAAACACAGAATTCAAAGAAGAAATTAAGGAACTATTGATTAGTTCATATATTACTTCAAAAAACTATCGAGAAGCGATGGATCTACTAGAAGGAAGTAGAAACTTTGCAGACAAAGAGGTGTATCAAAAAGTTGCTTTTTATCGTGGTATAGAATTGTATAACGAAAATAATTATCCAGAAGCGATTACCTATTTTGATAAATCATTAAAGCAACAAGTAGATCCTAATTTTACAGCCAGAGCTATATATTGGAAAGCCGAGAGCGACTACCTTCTCAATGATTTTGATCAGGCACTTATTGGTTTCAAGCAATTTCAGGGTAGTACTGGTGCTTCGTCTACCGTAGAGTATGGTCATATAGACTATAATTTGGGGTACACCTATTTTAAATTAAAGCAATATCCCCAAGCGGCTAAATATTTTGAAACGTTCTCAAAGAAAAACAATGTAGATGAGACTAGGCAAATAGATACGTATCTTAGGTTAGGGGATAGCCATTTTATTTCTAGTAAATATTGGCCAGCTATGGAAGCATATA
Organism: uncultured Aquimarina sp.; assembly: GCA_947496355.1. Classification (GTDB taxonomy): domain Bacteria; phylum Bacteroidota; class Bacteroidia; order Flavobacteriales; family Flavobacteriaceae; genus Aquimarina. The sequence continues at coordinate 180,983 of CANMCO010000008.1, read as the reverse complement.
ATAAAGCCATTAAAAAAAACGGACCAGATTCTGATTATGCACATTATCAAAAAGCAATTAGTTATGGTTTTGTAAATAAACATGACCAAAAGATTAAAGATCTTGAAATGTTTATATTAAAATACCCTAGATCAACATATCGAGATGATGCTATGTTTGCTCTTGGAGATGTCTATGTTTCAGAGAATAAAACCCAACGAGGTGTTGAAGCGTATGATCGCCTGATTAGAGATATGCCCAGAAGTTCGTATGTGCCAAAAGCATTGTTAAAACAAGGACTTGTGTATTATAATGGTGATCAAGGTAATAAAGCCTTATCAAAGTTTAAAAAAGTAGTTGCAGAATTCCCGGGAACAGATGAAGCGGTACAAGCAGTGAATACCGCAAGGTTAATCTATGTAGATTTAGGTCGTACCAATGAGTATGCCTCTTGGGTTAAAGGGCTAAGTTTTATAGATGTAAGCGACGCAGATCTCGATAATACATCTTATGAAGCTGCAGAAAAGCGGTTTTTAGAAAATAATGACAATGGCGCTATTTCTGGTTTCGAGAAATATCTTAGTGAGTTTCCAAATGGATTACATGCATTGAAAAGTCATTTTCACCTTGCACAGTTATATTTCAAAAAAGGAGATCAGGATGCTGCAATCCCACATTATGAATATGTACTTCAGACTGATCGAACAGAGTTTACAGAACAAGCTTTGGCGAGATTGTCTCAGGTATATCTTGAGAATCGTAACTATGAAAAAGCGATTCCGGTATTAGAACGATTAGAGAGTACGGCTGATTTTCCGCAAAACATAATTTTCGCACAGTCCAATTTAATGAAATCTAACTATCAGCTACTCAATTATCAAAAGACTATTGAATACGCCGATAAGGTTTTGACAAATCCAAAAATTCAGAATGATGTAAAAAGTGATGCCAAAATATTTACCGCAAGGGCAGCACTACAAACTAATAATATGAGTAAGGCAAAAATAGCATATGCCGAAGTTCAAAAAATAGCTACAGGAGAACTGGCAGCAGAAGCACTGTATTATAATGCTTATTTCCAGAATGAAGAGAGAAACTATAAAGCTTCTAATGAGACCATACAGAAGTTAGCCAAAGACTATCCAGGATATCGATTGTACGGATCTCAGGGGTTAGTGCTTATGGCTAAGAATTTCTATGGACTCGAAGATGCATATCAGGCAACATATATATTAGAGAGTGTAATCAAAAATTTCTCAGATTTTCCTGATGTTATAGATGAGGCCAGAGCCGAACTCAAAAAAATTAAAGCCGAAGAGGCAAAAACTAATTCATCCATCCAAACCGAACAGTAATAATCAGTTTTAAAACGACTTGTATCTTATGATTAGATGTTTTCAGAAAGTAATGCCTCTTATTTGCTTAATGGCAGTGAGTTGGGGAACTACTGCACAAGAAAAAGAAGACGAAACTTTAGACACAGAACGTGTTGTGATTGTGAAAGCATATACACCTACAATTAGCGATGCTTTTAAAGTGAAATCTACACCAATACTTAATGATTCTGTTACACAAAAGAAAAAACAGGTGAGGTATAGTATTTTCTCTGTTCCTGTGGCATCTGCCTATACTCCAGAAAAGGGAAGAGCAGCAAATATTGATAGACCAAAACCGATAGAAATTTATGATAATTATGCAACTCTGGGGTTTGGGAACTTTACATCGGTGCTGGCAGAATTTTATAGTAATTTTCAGATTAACCGGTCTGATAATTTAGGGCTGTACTTACACCATAACTCTTCGCAAGGTGGTATTGATGAAGTGCTGTTAGATGATAAATTTTATAATTCGTTTTTAGATTTAAATTATACCTCCCGAACGCGTGATTACACCTATGGCTTAGAAGTAGGAGCAGAACATCAGGTGTATAATTGGTATGGGTTGCCAGAAATACCAATATTGACCCAAGAACAGATTGACGCCATTGACCCACAGCAAAGTTATTTTGGAGTAAAATTAGGAGGGAAACTTCAGTTTGATGATTTATATTTTAAGAAAGCATCTTTAAAATATCAGTTTTTTGGAGATGCATTAAGTTCTGTAGAGCATCATGTGGTTGCAAAGCCTACTTTCGAATTTGAAATGGGTAATTCATTGATCACCACAAATTTTATTATTGATTATTTAAACGGCAGTTTCAAACGTGATGTAGATCCTATCCTTCAAATTCCTAATAACTATGGTATTCTTAATCTTGGAGTAAACCCAAGTTTGGTAGTCTTAAGAGATAATCTTACCCTAAACCTAGGAGCCGCTTTATACTATAGTATAGATACAGAAAATAGTGACAATGATTTCTTTATATATCCTAAAATTACAGCCTCGTATAGATTATTAGAAGATTCTGTAATTGCTTATGCAGGTTTAGAGGGAGATTTACAACAAAATACCTATAGAGATGCAGTGCAGCAAAACCCATTTGTATCTCCTACATTAATAATAGAACCTACAAATAGACTATATGATGCTTATGTTGGTTTGAAAGGAAAAATATCTGATGTGATTAGTTATAATTTTAGGGGTAGTTATATTTCTGAAGATGAAAAACCCTTATTTGTAAATAACCCAAGTGCAACGCTACAATTAGAAGGATACGATTTTGGTAATTCTTTTTCATATCGTTATGACGATGTAAATACGACTATAGGTTATGGTGAGTTAAATTTTGAGATTAACAAGAAATTCAAACTAGGGGTTTCTGGAGAGTATTTTAGTTATAGTAATGAGGATGAACAAGAGGCATGGAACTTACCAGAACTAAAAGCATCTGTGCTTATAGATTATCAAATCAACAAGCAATGGTTCGCCGGTGCACAACTGTTTTATGTTGGTGAGCGTAAAGATATTGATAATACTATAATTACAGCACCCACGCTTCCAGAAGCTACGGTTACTTTAGATTCTTATTTTGATGCTAATATAAATATAGGGTATCGACTTAATGATCAGCTTTCTTTCTTTGTTAAAGGGAATAATCTTGCAGGTGATAATTATGAACGATGGGTAAATTTCCCGGTTCAAGATATACAAGTTCTTGGCGGAGTTACGTATAAGTTTGATTATTAAGAATAGGCATTGTTTTTGATGTATTTTTAAGGGTACAAACAAACTCTTTTTGATTATGTATAAAATCGTAATTTTCATTATACTGTTCATGTTTTTATCTTGTGGATCTGATGATTCTCCTACAAACTCAATTACTAGACAACTTGAGTTTGCTATAGATAATGAAAGGAACACTTTTATTAATAATCAATTTTATGCAAATGAGAATTGTAATGAGATATTTATAAGTGTGTCCACCGTATCATTAGAACTTGATTCAAAATTCTTGTTAGAAATATCACTTAATAAAAAAGGAAATATAAATAGTTTTTCTTTTGTTGATTATTCTGATGATAATCGTTTGTATAGAACTGCTGATTTTAATCCTTCGCAGACTTTTTTAATCGAAAATTTTAAACTAGATGAACAGCTGAATTCTTTGTACTTTGAATTTGAAGGGACATTGTATGAGATCGATACTCCTGAAAACACTAAGAGAATAAGTGGTGCTGTTACTGTAGAGGATTTTCAAAGTATAGATTGTTCTTTTACACCAAAAGAATTAGATGTAGTAATCAATCAGGAACTTTTTAGTAAAACAAATGTTGTAGGTCTAAGTAGTGAAAATGAATTCAGATGGATTGCCTTTTCAGATAATGATATTAAGTTAGAGCTTGTTACCGATAAAGACCTTAGCGATCTATCCACTGGTGTTTATTCTTTTGCCAGAGGCGATATAACCAATATAGTATCCATTGAAAAATATATAGGACAACCTAAAGCAACTCATATAAAGCTTTTGAAAGATGAAGATTGGAAAAGTTATGAATATGAAGGTGAACTAATTATAAGTAAACAAATAGATGGGATTGATCCTATTACCAATGGAAGCTTTAATTTTAAGGTATTTGAAGGTAACGAGTTGGTGTACGAGATTACCAATGGTAGTTTTTCATTATGAGTACAATTGTAATAGGTATAATTTTTGTTGTATTTTAGGTAAAAATGAACCTATGAAAAGTGTTTTCCTACTTATCTTTTGTCTTTTTTCAATTATTACATTTTCCCAAGACAACTTCAAACTCTATTATGAAGAGACAGAGAATGGTTTCAAAATTCTTGCTGATAATGATGAGTATAGTCCGGTTTCGGCTCAAATGGATTTTAGGTTAGAAAACCTTAAGTCTAGCAATGGTAATAACAAGGTTTTTGTAGTGCCCGCAAGAACAAAAAAGCATACAATAACAGATCTAAATGTAATCGATAGAAGTAAGAGAGTAAAGCTGGGATATGAATCTGTTTATAACCATGGAAATAACTATCTAAAAGAGTATGATGCTGATTTTGAATACTACCTTCCTTTTGAAAAAGGAACCACTTTTTGGCTCTCTCAAGGGTATAATGGTGCTACCTCGCATCAAAACGAGAATGCTTTAGATTTTAAAATGCCGGTTGGAACAAAAATATATGCTACCAGAGAGGGTTTAGTGGTCCAGGTAGAAGAAAGTTTTGATAAAAGCTGTACTGATGTAGATTGTGCTAAATTCAATAATTTTATACTGATATATCATAGTGATGGAACCTTTGCAGAATATACTCATATCAAGAAAAATGGAGGTGAAGTTAAAGTGGGTGATCAAGTTAAAAAAGGACAGTTTATAGGATATAGTGGTGATGTAGGTTGGGCTACAGGCCCGCATTTACATTTTATCGTATTTTTCCAGAGATTAAAAAATAGAGTTACTTTGAAAACAAAATTCTTGACAGACCAAGGGAAAAAAGCGATTATACTTACCGAAAAAGAACAATATACAAGGGGATACTAGCGTAAACCAGCCTCTTTAACATCCAATTCGTAGAAATCATTTAGATTTGTTGAAGACATTATATGGCAAATACAATGTTTTATGTCATTAATTTAAACAAACGACTATGGTTATTTACGGATGGAGATCAGCGCATTTAAGATCTACAAAATCACAAACAGCAACCTGCCCAAGTTGCGCAACAAAAGGAGCAACAATAATTAGTGTGTTTAGTAGACATGCACATATATTTTGGATTCCGTTATTTCCTTTTAGTAAAACAGGTACTTCTCAGTGTGAGCATTGTAAGTTTTCCATGAAGAAAAAGGAGATGACCGAAGAGATCAAGAATGAATACAATAATCTAAAAATGGATGTTAAGCCACCTATTTGGCAATTTGCAGGACTTGTTCTGTTTTCATTTTTATTAGTTTGGATTATCTATATGGGCAAAGAAGGTAAAAAAATGGATCAAGAATATCTTGCTGCACCTGCGATAGGAGATATTTATGAATACAAAACAGAAAGTGGGGCCTATTCAACATTAAAAGTCATGCAGGTAACATCTGATAGTGTGATGGTGTCTCCTAATGATTATGAGATTAAAAAAAAGAGCAGGTTGTATAAAATTGACAAGAAAGAAAACTACCCAGATTATAGTTATGGTATCTCAAAAGGAGATTTAATAAAAATGTATAACCAAAAGGAAATATTTGACATCAATAGATAAACAAATTTATCTATCTTTCATTAGTCAAACAAAAACACAATATCATGATCAAAAAAATGCTGACTATGGCATGTCTTGCCATTGTTTTTACAGCCTGTAAAAAAGAGACAACCCCAAAAGAATCAACTGTAGAAGTTGATGTTAGCACTAAGTTTAATGAGATGCTAGACAATTATTACGAAGAAGGTCTTCAGCTCAATCCGGTACAAGCTACTTTTACTGGAGACAACCGTTTTAATGACCAGTTTCCAAATCCATTGGCAGACGAAACGGTAAATAAATACAAAGCGTATTTTAATAAATATAAAGAAGAACTAAATCAATTTGATGATGCCTCGCTTTCAGAAAGTGAAAAAATGACTAAAGCTATCCTAAACTGGGAATGTGATATGAATTTAGAGAGCTTCAAATTTAAACAAGAATACTTCCCTATTGATCAAATGTGGTCTATTAATTTGGTTGCGGGTCAATTGGCAAGTGGTGCTAGTGCACAGCCATTTAAAGCAGTTGAAGATTATAATAACTGGCTAAAAAGATTAGAAGGATACTTAGCGTGGATGTCATCTGCCGAAGAAAAAATGAAAGAAGGAATGGCTGCAGGATATGTACTTCCAAAATCTTTAATAACCAAAGTATTACCTCAATTAAAGTCACTAACAGAAGAAGATCTGGATAAACATCTTTTTTATACACCAGTGAAGAATTTTCCTGAAGGTTTTTCTGAAGAAGATAAGAAGCAGTTAACAGCTGCATATGGTAAAATGGTTTCAGAGAAAATTATTCCTGCATACAAAAGCCTACACCAGTTTATGAGTACAGAATATATGGAAGCAGGTAGAACCAGTTCTGGTATTGCAGATATTCCTAATGGATCAGATTTTTATAATTATCAGATCAAATTGTATACGACCACCAATATGACTGCAGATGAGATTCATAAGTTAGGATTGTCTGAAGTGGCTAGAATCTCTTCTGAAATGGAAAAAATTAAAGAACAGGTTGGCTATAAAGGGGATTTGAAATCCTTTTTTAATCATGTGCGTAACAAGAAAGAGTTAATGCCGTTCACAGATCCGCAACAGGTAATTGATAATTTTAATGCGATTCATGATCGTATGAAACCCCAGATAGAGAAATTGTTTGATGTGAAACCTAAGACTCCGTTTGAGGTTCGTCGTACCGAAGCATTTCGTGAGAAATCTGCAAGTGCAGAGTACAATCCAGGGTCATTAGACGGGACACGACCAGGGATTTTTTATACACCAATTCCAGAGGTTACAAAGTATAATACCTACAGTGATGAATCTTTGTTTTTACATGAGGCTATTCCAGGACATCATTATCAAATCTCATTAACTCAAGAGAGTGAAGAACTCCCAAAATTTAGAAAGACATTATGGTATAGTGGTTACGGAGAAGGATGGGCATTGTATAGCGAGTCTTTGGGTAAAGAACTAGGTTTGTACATAGATCCATATCAATACTTCGGGATGTTGGGTGCCGAAATGCATCGTGCAATACGTTTGGTAGTTGATACCGGGTTGCATTCTAAAGGATGGACAAGAGAACAAGCAATACAGTACTCTTTGGATAATGAAGCAGAATCAGAAGCAGGGATTACTTCAGAGATTGAGCGCTATATGGCGAATCCAGGGCAGGCGTTGTCTTATAAAATAGGTCAGTTAAAAATAAGAGAGCTTAGAGCAAAAGCTAGTGCCGAGCTAGGTGATAAATTTGATATTCGCCAGTTTCACAACCAGGTTTTAGAAACAGGATGTGTGCCATTGGCATTGCTAGAAGATAAAATCAATACCTGGATTGCTGCAAGTAAGTAGTTTTATTCAATGACTAGTCCTAAATAATCGATACAGATTATTACTGAGATAAATTTATTATTTAATTCCCAATGAAACTAGTCTCATTGGGAATTTTAGATTTATATTGCCGTCATTTTTACATCTAATAGATTTATAATAATTTTTATGATTATCCGGAATCTCATTTTGTTCATAAACAATCAGCTATAATGGGAACCTGAAACGAGTTCAGGTTGACTATTATGGTATATGATATATTACGGATGTTCGATAATTTTAAATACAATAGATCTGATATTAAGAAAATCTAACTTCAATATATCCTTATTAATCATTCAAAATTTTTGCAAGTTCCATTGGCGAATCTATTCCTCTTAATTGAATTACCTCTCCTTTTTTATTTAGTACAAATTGTATGCGTTCTTTGATTTCACCAACTTTAAAAATATGATCTTCCAGTTGTGTTAACTCCATTTTACTCCTTTTCGGCTTCATTTGACCATATAAAACACCATTTTCTAATGTGATAACGATGTGTATATTCCCATTTTTATAGTTTCCTATATATTTTAAATAGTCTTTTGTATTAACATTTGTGTGCTTTTTGGGAGTAACAATAAAAGCTGTCAAATTTTCATAATTAGAAGGATGTATATTTCTTTTGTTGTTTTCTTTTGCATATTCTAAAGCAAGTTTATACCCTTTATTAAAAGCTTGTGCGCTTGTTGTTTGGATATGTGGGACGACACCCACTTTTTCAAAACTTGTTTTAGTTATGGCATTTATGGTTTCTTCACTTGATACCTGAATACTAAAACGATCATTTATTCTGTGTTGTGAAGCACCATTACCAGCGCCAATAGTGGTTTCACCTATGATAGTAGCTCTTCCTAAATGTTTAAGCATATAGGCAAAAGACTCTGCTGCTGATCCTGTATTTGCATTTACCAATACGTATAATTTAGTTTTTGGAAGCTTGGTGCCTGATACATTTGGGTCTGTCGAAATACCATAGGTATGATTGTGTAATGTACAGCGATAATCAGAAAGGTGAATTGGAGTTTTACTATCGAAAAAATAACTTATATAATAAGCAACCATGTCTTCAAATCCCCCGCCATTGTTTCTTACATCTATAAGAAGTGCATCGGTATTTTTTAAAGATTCGATAGCACTTGTTATCACTGGTTTGATATCCTCTAGATATTGGTGTTGTGTAAAATGCTTTATTTTTAAGTAGCCTATATTACCATCTAATACTTTGATTTCGCTTAGACCGTAATTGGTCCACAAACCTGTTTCATTTACTTGTATGGCTTCAGTACTGTTGGTAATAACTTCTCTTGGAGAACGATAAACCATGTTCATATGTAAATCACCATTAATAGCCCTTAGATCTTCTCTAAGAGAATCATTGAGTATTTGAGGATTGGTAATGTTGTCATAATGACCATTCTTGTGTTTAGTACGTATACGATTTGCGATTTGTTTGCCTATTTCTGGTTTTATGTAGTATCGTTCAACAATTACAGCAACAGAGTCTATAATTGTATTGAGTTCATTATGAGCTACAGGCTTAATCGCATTTTGTTGTGCGCATGTTCCTATAGATATTAAGGAAATTGCAATTAGTATTAGTGTTTGTGAGAAGATATTTTTTTTGCTATTTGAATTATTATTCATAAGATTCTTTGTTATAGATGTGTGTAAATGTAATAGAATCTATGTGTCAAAAAATAGAATGAAATTAGCCAGTTTCTTAAAACTTTCTATAATCCCTAGGTAAAAAACCAGTATGTTGTTTGAAGTTTCTTGTAAAATGACTTTGATCTGTAAATCCGCAATAGAATGCAATTTCAGAGAGTGATAGTGAAGTGTATTTAATAAGATCAATAGTTCTTTCTATTTTTAACTTACGCTTGTACTCTCCTAAAGTGCAATGAAAATATTTTCGAAAGTTTTTAGAGATAGTTACAGGATGTGCTCCTACATGTTTTGAGATTTCTTCTAATGCAATGGGTTCATTCCATTTTTCATGAAGTAGCTCGTTGAGTAATATAACCCACCTTGGGCTATGTATATATGTTTTTTGTTTTTGATGGGAAACAAGCTCAAGTAGTAGGTGTTGAAGTTGCAAATGATCTATTCCGTCTAAACAAAGTAGTTCTTTTTGCATTCTTAGGATCAATGCCTTGGTATTTACATTGGTGTTGATAGCTTCTTTAATATTTTGTTCTGTAAGATCATATTTTTTGAGAAAAGAATGCTCTATTTCGATATTAGCACTTCTTGAAGTTGGTGTTGGTGATATCCAACGATGTAATTCTTCAGCATGATAAAAGAAGACACTACCTTCCTTTTTGCTATAAATCGTTTGATGCTTTGTTTCTGCTTTTCCTCCTTCGTATACAAAACAAATATGGAGGTTTTCATGATAATGCCAATTAGGATTATTTTTCTTCGATGTATATACTGTATTGGTAATGATACTATTGTCTATGTGATGACTTTGAATAATCTCTCCTGTATACTCTCCTTTGTTTAGAAAATTCATGTCAAAGTAGTTTTATAACTTTAAATATATGTATAATAGCAGGGCAAAATGTTACTAAACTTTCAATATTTCTACGTTTATTTCCTTTTTGAACTTATGAAAATTTAGTGCCGCTGTAAAAAGGGAATAATCTGTAACTATATTTTATAACTATTACATATTATGGTTATCTAGTAACTTTACAATGCTAGTTGACCTATACCACTCCTAAAATATATCTTTACAGGAAACTACATTGCTTTGTTTTTAGTTGAGTGCTTATGGTAAAGAAAGTAAAACATGACTGTCATCCCCGCCTAGGCAGGGATCTAATACAATGATATAATTACAGAGTGGATTGTGGTCCGTGCCATAAAGACGAACCTCGTTTTTTTTATTAAGAAAATCTTAACCACTATACTATACAGATATCCCTATTTTTAAACTTCATAAACACAAATCAAACTCAACAACACAATGCAAAAATTCTTTTTTTTATTCGTCGGAGCTATATTGTTTATTTCTTGTCAAGACCCTTTAGAGGTAGACTTATTGGTGGTTAATGCCAATGTGTATACTGTAGATGATGCTGAACCAAAAGCGACTGCTTTTGCCATAAAAGATGGAAAGTTTTTAGCTGTAGGTAGTACCGAAGAGATTTTAAAAAACTATACTACTGCTAATGCAATAGATGCAGACGGAAAAACTATAGTACCTGGACTAATTGATGCGCATTGTCATTTCTATGGTCTTGGGTTGCAACAACAAAAAGTAGATCTTAGAGGCACCAAAAGTTATGATGAGGTGTTAGAACGAATTGTTGCTTTTCACAAGGAGAAAAATGTACGTTTTATAACTGGGCGCGGTTGGGATCAGAATGACTGGGAGGTAAAAGAATTCCCCACAAAAGAAAAATTAGATAGCTTGTTTCCTGATACCCCTGTGGCGGTGACACGAGTAGATGGGCATGCATTACTCGTTAATCAGAAGGCATTAGATATGGCTAAAATCACGGCAAATACCGAGGTAGATGGGGGAGAGATTCTTAAAAAAGACGGAAAACTAACAGGAGTATTTATTGATAACCCAATGAGATTGATTGGGGCTATTATTCCAGAACCACGAGTAAGAGAGCAAGTTCAGGCATTAAAAGATGCAGAGAAAATTAATTTTAGTTATGGACTAACTACTGTGGATGATGCAGGATTGAGCCCACAAGTGATTACTTTGGTAGATAGCCTGCAAAAAACAGGCGAGCTAAACATTAGGATGTATGCAATGGTTAGTAATGTGCCTGATTATGTAGAGCATTATCTAAAAAAAGGAGTACATAAAACCGATAAGTTGAATGTTTCATCATTCAAGGTATATGCAGATGGTGCATTAGGATCACGAGGTGCCGCTTTAAAAAAACCGTATAGTGATCATGAAGGTCATCATGGTGCAATGGTAATTGGCAATGATGAGTTTAAAGAATTAGCAAAACGATTAGCCGGATCTCCTTTTCAAATGAATACCCATGCTATTGGTGATTCTGCCAATGCAGTCGTTATGAAAACATACTACGAAGTGTTGCAGAATAAATCAGATCGTAGATGGAGAGTTGAACATGCGCAAGTAGTGGCCCCTGAAGAATTTGATATTCTTAATGACAATCTGGTAATGAGTGTGCAACCTACTCATGCTACAAGTGATATGTATTGGGCAGATGAACGATTGGGAGACGAACGTATCAAAGGAGCTTATGCGTACAAAAAGCTATTAGAAAAAACCGGTAAAGTTGCTTTGGGTACAGATTATCCTGTAGAGCAGGTGAGTCCCTTTTACACTTTTTATGCTGCCGTAGCTCGAAAAGACTTGAAGCAGTATCCAGATGGAGGTTTTCAGAAAGAAAATGCATTAACTCGAGAGGAAACCTTAAAAGGGATGACCATTTGGGCCGCCTACAGTAATTTTGAAGAAACCGAAAAAGGAAGTATTACCGCAGGTAAATTCGCTGATTTTGTAATCTTAGAGGATAATATCATGGAAATCGAGGAAGATAAAATTCCAAATATAAAAGTAAAAGCTACATATTTAGATGGGAAAAAAGTGTATTGATAATTAAGTTTGGGGGGTATTAATTGTAAAACCTATTTTCCTCCATTCGCTTGTAGATCTGCGATACATTGCGCGTCTAGTTCTGGAGCTATATCTCCCATGCCCATTATACCACTGGTAAACTCTATTGCGGCTTCCATAAGGCAACTTGGTACATTACAGTGCCCGTTAGATTCAGAGTCTTCATGTTGTGATTGTAGGGGAGTGCCAATATTTACTAACCCCAATAAGTGCGAAAACTCATGATTTAAGGTTGCTGTTTCTATGGTGCTAAGTAACGGAGAGTTTGGCCTGTTGCTTAGACTGCGTAGAGTGTTTTCATAAATGACCATTGATGTGTTAAGATAGGCAGAACCCAAAGTAACTTGTTCAGTAGTGTCATCTTCTTTACTTCCATCTGCAAAATATACATACACCGTGATATCATCTAACTCATTAAATAAGGTCCTTGTGTTGTTTTCAATTTCAACAATCTCTTCAATAGTAAAAGGTGCAGTATTAGAAGAAGGTACTGTACGTTGATTGATTGTTACCCCATCTGGTTTAAAAAGGCGATCTTCTAAAAATTGTCTAAAGGAATTAATTGCAGTCTGAGTGGGTTCAAATCCTTCTACAGAAACCATCTCAATAGTTAAGCTGTTAAATCTAGTACTGCTTAAAAGATCATTGGCAGAACTACCTAAAGGTTGTTTGTTACCTACCTGCGAAGGATTGGTGATAGTGTTGTTATCGTCATCATCAGAACATCCAACAAGGATAAATGAAGTAATCAATAAATAACCTAAGAGCTTTACTATTTGCACGAGTCTCGTTTTTTTAAGAAGTATTGGTTGGTAAATAAACAAATTTACGGTCTACCCACTTCTAAATTTAACATTGTTTTAAAACAGGTTTTTACTCACAAACATTGTACCAGTAATTTATGTTTTTTAATGACTTCAAAATGTAAATAATATTAATCTACTAAAGTAAACCTAGCCAAATAGTCATTACTTTCCCCTTCAAATACTAATTCGCACAAGAATCCATGAGTATTTGCGGCATTTTGTAAAGTGTTATAATCAATATATAACCAGTCAAACCAATCAGATTCTTGGTCTTTATATTTAAGTTTATATTGCATTTCTCCGTAGTATCTGGCAGATGCATCTACCCAAAAACCTCCGTCATCATCGGTAAAAAGATAGGAAATATCAGAAGAATCTATAAGTACCTGCCCCCCGGGTGCTAAAAGTGTTTTGATATGTGTGAAAAACTGATCAATACGATCTAGCCTACCAATGATTCCGCTTCCATTCATTAGAAGTAATAATGTGTCGTATGTTTGAGATTTAAGGTCAAAAATGTCATGAACAAAAGCTTGTTGAACTCCTCTTTTTTTGCAGATTGAAACAGCTCCTTCAGAGATATCTATTGCCGTTACCTCCAAATTTCGTTCATTCTGAAGAAATAGGCTATGACTTCCTGCACCACAACCTATATCAAGGACTTTCCCAGAAGATAGATCTAGTGCTTTTTGTTCTATTTCTGGCATTTCAGAATAAGATCTGAATAGATAAGGAACAGGAATAGTGTCATCATCAAAATCTGGAGCTTGCACAATGATATCATCAGTACATTCCTGATTGTAAAAATCTATTATTGCTGTCCCAAATACATCTTTGTTCATAATTCAATTAGGTAAATCGTATATCGTAATTCTTAACGCGTAAATTTGTGTTTATGCAGGAATTTATAAATCAATTGCCAAAACTGGCCAAAGATAAACATAACGAAAACAAAAAGTTCTTTACGAAGCTTAAAAAAAAGCCACCAAAGAAACTAGATCAAATAATGCAAAATTTGCATGATGAAGAGTTTGAAAGGACGGATTGTTTGCAATGTGGAAATTGTTGTAAAACTACGGGACCATTATTTACAGTTAAAGATGTGGAACGTATAGCAAAGCATCTAAAAATGAAACTTGCCCAATTTGAATCTCAGTATTTAAGAAGAGATGAAGATAATGATTTGGTACTTCAAGAGACTCCTTGTGCATTTCTTGGGGCGGATAACTATTGTTCGATTTATGACGTGAGACCAAAAGCCTGTAGCGAATATCCGCATACCAATCGCAAAAAATTTCAGCAGATCTCTGATTTAACCTTGAAGAATGTTGCTATCTGTCCGGCAGCATACAATATAGTCGAGAAAATGAAAACCTCTATAGATCTAGATCATAAGAGTAATAGACGTGCATAACCTTAAATCAGTAATCAATACATCCGATTTCATATAATAGTTATCCCTATGTTTTATATAAAACATAGGGATAACATAGTTAGATGTCTTACTTAGAAAGATTTATTTTATAATCCTTTTTTTAAATCTTCAATAGTTTTTGCCATTACTACGCCAGGTAGTTTAATTGGGGCGGCAACTTGTGCAAGGAAAGTACCTTTTACTTCTCCTGTTTTGTACGTTGTAAAACCAATTCTGTAAAGACCAACTGTTAGAGCTTTAAGAGGGTCTCCGGCTTCACTTTTATATCGTAATAATGAGTTGTAGCTACTTCCACTAGGTTGCTTTGGCATCTCACTACTATCATCATTGCGTTCTAGTGTTGTCCAGTTTGCTGATTTTACAGCTTCATCACTAATCTTATCCTTACTTATGATATCTGAGCGCTCTAAAGTAATATAGGTATCAAAATACTCCTTAGAACTGGCATTTTCTTCGTATGACTTAGACATTGTCGCGCCTTTTACTTTAGTCCCCGCAACCGGTGACATCATTCTCACACCAAGTTCTGGAGCTACCGCAGGAACCCATACATAAATATAGTAGAATTTCTTTCCATCTTTTACTTCATCTTCATTACCAGGAGCGGCATACCCCATATAGGACACCACATCTGTATACGGTACTTTTATGGTTTTAGGCCCTATTTTTTTTTCGGTTAGACCTCCAAATTTCTTTAGTTTTTGAGCTTGAGCATCGACAGAACAAACTAAAGCGAATGCACTTAATAGAATTAAAACTTTTGTTTTCATAATTGATTTAATATTAGTTATTATTTAGTGACAAGCACCGGTTAGTATTAGATGGTTTCACCTTGTATAGTGAAATTCTAAGGTATAAAAAATTAGTTGCAAATATGTTAGTTAGTTATAGAAATCTGGTTGTCAAAAAATGATGAATTAATAACTGTTTTGTTGAAGCCTGGAAGACAGTTGTTTATGAGGTATACTTTTAAAAGTGAATTTTTACCTATTTGTATAACAAATACTTTTTTCTCTTCACCTTATATTTTTGAAGATCTTCACTCCAGGACTCCTTAATTTGCTTGATAGACATACCTTCCTGTATTTGCTGTTGCAGTTTTTCTGTACCTGCATGTAAAGTGAATGATTTGGTATTGAAGAATTTTTCTTTATTAGTTGAATTTTTATACGCATTGACCAACCACCATAAATTGATTGCGTTTAAGTTTTTGTTTTTCCGCAAATCATGCCCGTAACAGACTTCTCCACGATGTTTAGGATATTTAGCTCCAAAATTAGGTTTTGGGATATATGCGTAGTCGTATTTTTCTATAGCCAAATCTGGGGAGCCAAAAATTTGAAATTGAGTTTCGGTGCCTCGACCGGCATTAATCGTTGTACCTTCAAAAAAACCAAGACTTGGATATAGGTTTATCGCTTTATCATTGGGTAAGTTTGGTGAAGGTCTAATTGGTATGCTATAAGGGGTATTGTGCGAATAGTTTTTTACTTGGATAATATCAATTTCACATTTTAATCCTTCTCCTAACCATCCTTCTCCATTTACCATTTTGGCATATTCTCCAATTGTCATTCCATGTACAAGAGGGATTGGATGAACTCCTAGAAAACTGGTGTGTTCTGCCTCCATAGTTGGGCCATCGATATAATGTGCATTTGGATTAGGTCGATCTAATATTAAAATAGGAATTTTATTTTCTGCACATGCTTGCATCACATAATGTAGTGTAGAAATATAGGTGTAAAATCGTACTCCAACATCCTGAATATCAAAAACAACAATATCAATACCAGATAATGATTGTGCCGATGGTTTTTTATCCTTACCATGAAGCGAAATGATAGGTAATCCAGTTTTAATATCCTTGCTGTTTGCAACCAATTCACCTGCATCTGCCTTACCTCTAAAGCCATGTTCTGGTGCAAAAACTTTTAATATTTTAATATTTCTTGATAATAAAGAATCAACCAAATGCGTGTATTGCTGAAATTTTAGGGATTGTATGCCACCTTCATTTTCTATAATCGGAGCTAAGTTTGGATATCTAAAAATAACCGAAGTTTGGTTTCCCACAATAGCCACTTTTTTGTCTTCTAAAAGCGGTAAATATTGTTCTGTTTGATTTGCACCTACAATAATAGGTTGAGCAATTTTTGTGGTATCCTTTATTTTTTTTATTTCAGTTATTGTGTCTTGAATATCATCAGAAGAAGTTTGTGATGATAGTTTTGTTCCACTTCCGCAAGAAATAAGAACTGTACAAAAGAATAAAAATGTATTTTTGAATGCATTTCTAATAAAAACCATAGTTAAGCTTGAATTTCGAATATTTTATCGCCAAACGCCTCATCAAAGGTAAGGAACATAAAAGTAGCATTTCGACACCAATTATAAAAATTGCAATTTCGGCTATTGCTATTGGTATGATCATGATGCTTATTACTGTAGCTACTGGTACAGGTTTACAACGTAAAATAAGAGAAAAAGTTGCCGCTTTTAATGGTCATATTTTAATTTCCAGTTTTGATAACAATAGTAGTGTAGAGTCTTTAATTCCTATAACTGCAGATCAAAATTTTTATCCAGAGTTTCCAGAAGTTGAAGGTATTGTGCATATGCAGGCCGTTGCAACCAAGATGGGGCTAATACGTACATCGACAGATTTTGACGGTATTGTTGTAAAGGGAGTTGATAAAGATTACGACTGGAGATATTTTAAAGAATACCTTGTCGAAGGCAGAATTCCAAATTTTAAAGAAAAGCTGAACGATGAGATTTTATTGTCTTCGCATATTGCAAATCGTTTAGGACTTAAAATAGGGGATAAAGCGATTACTTATTTTTTAAAGAAGAATTCTCAATCCAACTCTAAAGCTAATATAAGGGCATTTGAAATTGTTGGAATTTATAATTCTGGATTTCTTGAGTTTGATGAAACTTTTCTTTTCGCAGATATACGCCATATTCAAAAAATGAATAAATGGAAACCTAATGAGGTTGGGAATTTTGAGGTTTTTATTGATAATTTCGATCAAATTGATCAAAAGGGACAAGAAATATATGAAAATATTCCTTCAACATTAGATAGTCAGACAATAACGCTGAAATATGCAACGATCTTTGAATGGTTAAAACTTTTTGATCTAAATATTATAGGCATTATTGGGATTATAATTCTGGTTGCAGGGATTAATATGATTACAGCTCTACTGGTTTTGATTCTAGAGAAAACTCCTATGATAGGTATACTAAAAGCGCTAGGTAGTAATGATTGGAGCATAAGAAAAATGTTTTTGTATAATGCGACATATTTAATTCTAATTGGTTTGTTTTGGGGTAATCTTATAGGAATTGGATTATTATTTATACAAGATCAATATGGAGTTGTAGGGCTTAATCCAGAAACGTATTATGTTAGTACGGCCCCTGTTTATATTAATTTTAGCCATATTTTGGCACTTAACCTAGGTACTATGGTTTTATGTTTAGTCATGCTACTCATTCCTTCATATATTGTGTCTAAAATTTCTCCAACAAAATCAATACGTTTTCAATAGCTTATTCTGGTTTCTTAAAAAGTTGAGATCAGTTCATTGTAATCGATAATCTAGATTGTATCTTTGTAAAGTTAAAATACCCATGACTGGGTTATAAAATTATACGAGTGGAATACGCAAAGAATATATTAGAGACCATAGGTAATACTCCTTTGGTAAAAATGAATGCCTTGGTAAAAGATGTAGATGCTTTGGTATTGTCTAAATACGAAACTTTTAATCCAGGAAATTCTGTAAAGGATCGTATGGCTTTAAAAATGATTGAAGATGCAGAAGCAGATGGGCGATTAAAACCAGGAGGTACGATAATAGAGGGGACATCTGGAAATACTGGGATGGGATTGGCATTGGTTGCTATCATAAAAGGATATAAATTGATTTGCGTAATGGCAGATAAACAGTCCAAAGAAAAGATGGATATTCTTCGTGCAGTTGGAGCTAAAGTTATGGTGTGCCCTACCAATGTAGAACCTGATGATCCAAGATCATATTATTCTGTTTCTAAACGACTGGCAGAAGAAACTCCAAATTCTTGGTATGTTAACCAATATGATAACCCATCTAATGCTACGGCACATTATGAAAGTACCGGCCCAGAAATCTGGAAACAGACCGATGGTAAGATTACTCATTTTATAGTAGGAGTAGGTACCGGCGGAACTATATCTGGTGTAGGTAAATATTTAAAAGAAAAAAACCCTAATATCAAAATATGGGGAGTAGACACCTACGGCTCTGTATTTAAAAAATATCATGAGACTGGGATTTTTGATGAAAATGAAATCTATTCTTACATCACTGAAGGAATTGGAGAAGATATTCTTCCTAAGAATGTTGATTTTTCTGTTATTGACGGATTTACCAAAGTAACAGATAAAGATGCTGCAATATACACACAGCGATTAGCAAAAGAAGAAGGTATGTTTTTAGGCAATAGCGCAGGGGCAGCAATTAAAGGATTACTTCAGTTAAAAGAAAATTTTACAAAAGATGATGTTGTGGTTGTTTTATACCATGATCACGGTAGTCGATATGTAGGTAAAATGTTTAATGATGATTGGATGCGTGACAGAGGTTTTCTGGATGAAGAAGCATCTACTGCTGTGGACCTGGTAAAAGACCATGTAGAAAAGCCTTTGGTTACAGTAAAAACCGAAGAATTGGTTTCGCATGCAATTGAGCGTATGCGTAAATTTCAAATTTCTCAAATACCAGTTGTAGATAGTGAAGGGTTTGTTGGTTCTGTAGATGAAAGTGCACTGTTTAAAGCATTTATGGATGATAAAAATATGGATAGTACTCCTATTAAAGAAGTAATGAAAGATCCTTTTCCTATTGTAAATGCCAAAACCTCATTAGACGAGATTTCTAAGCTAATAAAGAATGGTAACCCAGCCGTCTTAGTAGACTTAGGAAACGGTAAGCACCATATCATTACAAAGTATGATGTGATCAGTCATATAAAATAAATCCTTATATTTAAATATAATTTCCCCCTCTATTGGCGTTATTTGCTGATAAAGGGGTTGTTTTTATATTTTTATTTGATCACATTACGCAACTTTATTGAAAAGTTGTGATCTATAGAAATGATAGTACGTGTAAAATGAGGGGGTATGAACAAATACACATTTGATTTTTCGGATATAGATAAGTTAAGGAATTATTTTAGATCTCAGTTAGATCCAGATAGTTCTTCAGACCGTATTTATTTTCCACCCGAAATAGGAGAAGGGTATTTGTCTTACTATAAAATATCTCCAGAAGTTTTTCTATTGGTTAATAATTATAAAGCAAATGCTGATATCGAATATGTAAGACAGCCTATAGATGAAAAAGACATTATTTTACATTTTAGGAAATACGCATTAGATCATCAGATTGAAGGGAACCGGATTATTAGTAATTATTCTGATAATTATACTCCAGGTAATATGAGGTGCATGCATGCCCAACAAGGAGAACAGGTTTTCATTACCAAAGGTGCCGTGGTTAAATCTACAATGATTGTACTTAAGAGTTCGTATACCAAACCCTATTTTATGAAAAGCAGCGATTTGGCAGAACGCGTGGATAACTATATACAATATTCTCATCAGCACATCAATAAGTTTTATCTTTCCTATAAACAGTCCATCCTTTTTGATCAGATAGTACAACCAAATCTTAATACTATAGAGAATTATTTATATTATATAGCTCGAGGTATTCGTTTGTTAGAAACGTTCTGGAAAGATGTTTTAAAATGGGAAACAGAAAGTAATCCTTTTAATATTAATAGTTCGCAAGTAGGTAATATTTATAAGGTAAGTAACTATCTTAAGGATAATCTTCATGAACCATTTGTAGGTGTAGATCAATTGGCCATAATGGCGCATATGAGTAGAACCAACTTTTTTAATATGTTCAAGGAGATTCATGATCAAACCCCACTAGAGTTTTTTAATAATAAAAAACTCGAAAGCTCTTATAATATGATATTTAGCGATGGGTTATCTATTAAAGAAGTAATGGATACACTTAACTACTCTAATTCTTCAAAATTCAAGAAAGCATTTTTCAATAAGTTTGATATTTATCCAGATATAAACCTGTAAACATAAAGAAGGCTGTCAAAAAATGACAGCCTTCTATAACCTAACACAAACTCAACTTAGCTTAGGGTTTTGTAATTTTTATGTCGTTTTTGAATTATTTTCCCTTTAATTCTATAACAAAGTAAAGAAATGAAATTGTTGTAGGGTTTTCCATTAATACATAAAATCTTACCAATAGTACATTTTACATGTAATTAACTTGATTTTAAGAATTAAACCAGTTTATTAAGGTAATTTAATATGGGTTAGAGGTGTGTTTCTTGGAATTAAGAAGAACTTACCATTGATTTTAATGGGGTTCAGATCCGTAAAAACTAAATTATATTTTTTGATGATCCAGGATTTTAAGAAATGTTTCTGGTTCTGGTCTAACCCTGTAATTATTTGTGAGATCAGCAAAAATAATCTTTCCCTCTTTGTTCGTTATAATTACTGTAGGCATAACTGTATCACTGTCATATCCTAGGGTTTGAAAACCCATTGGTAAACCGTTTTTGGCCAAGATATGTAATTTTTTAGCTACTTTATTTCCCTCGTCTACTAGAAAATGAAAATTCAAATTAAATTTTTGAGAAAGAGATTTAGTATTCCCATGCGGTTGCGGACTAATCAGTACCATATTCACATTTCTTTTTTCAAGCTCTTTATATTGTGAAGCAATTTCCTTGATCTGAGCCATACATAAAGGACACCAATTACCGCGGTAAAAAAGAAATATTGATGGATTGCCAATGAATTTAGAAGTGTTAACAGTATTTTTTTCAGAATTTTGTAAATCAAGTTTGGGTAATTGATTACCAATTTTTAGAATTTCATTAGATTTTCTGTCTTCAAAAATTGAATACCATTTTATATAAAGTACCCACCCCAAAAATAACCCAACACTAGGTAGAGATCCATTTAGATCCTGATCAATAATCCCTCCAAAGATTAAACTAATTAGTAAGCCAATTGCAATTGGTAAGGTGTGTAATTTTAGATTAGCGTCTGTACGTGCAACTGATCTTATAAAAATCATTATAAAAAAAATAGCGATAGTAGATGCAATTAATATTCTACCTATATATCGATAAGATATTCCATGATTAAAAAGGTGTACAATACCATCGATTGCGAAATAAAGTGCAACTACTGGGAATACAGATATAAAAATGGATTTTAA
The DNA here is from genome assembly GCA_947496355.1 of uncultured Aquimarina sp. Classification (GTDB taxonomy): domain Bacteria; phylum Bacteroidota; class Bacteroidia; order Flavobacteriales; family Flavobacteriaceae; genus Aquimarina. The sequence continues at coordinate 159,333 of CANMCO010000008.1, read as the reverse complement.
AATATTTATCATTCTAGACGCTAGTTTATGATTTAGTCAATGTTATAGTAATAGACTTACAAGATTAGAATAATTTTTATTATTTTCATCACCAATTTTAGAGAAGCTACACATTTTTCTTTATCCTACCCAAAATGTTAATAGCAAATTCTACCAGTTTTACCCATGGGGTAAGCATCAGAACTATATAGCTATAAATAAAACAAATGAAAGAGGATTTTCTCCATTATCTATGGAAACACAAGAGATTTGAATTTTCTAACCTTAAAACTACAAGTAAACAAGAGATTGTTGTTCAGAATGTAGGAATTCATAACATTGAAAATTCGGGACCCGATTTTTTTAATGCCCACATCATCATCCAAGGCCAGAAATGGGCGGGAAATGTAGAGATACATATTAAATCTAGTGATTGGTATGCGCATAATCATGAAAATGATCGATCTTATGATAATGTTATTCTTCATGTCGTTTGGGATGACAATATTGAAATTTTCAGAAAAGACAATACCTCAATACCCACTTTACAATTAAAAGATTATGTGTCAAAAAAACTCTTGGTTGGGTATCATAAGCTTTTTGAGAATAATAACAATCAATTGATTGCTTGTGAAAAGCAATTGCCAAAGGTTTCTAGTTTTATTACGGCTAATTGGCAGGATAGATTGTATTTAGAAAGATTAGAACAAAAATCACTTTTGATATTAGAGTTACTAGAAGATTCAACTAATAATTGGGAAACAGTTCTTTTTAAACTTCTAGCCAAAAACTTTGGATTGAAAGTAAACGGAGAAGCTTTTTTGAGTCTTGCTAATTCAATGGAATTTTCAATAATTCGGAAATGTAGTGCACACTTACATCAACTAGAAGCATTATTTTTTGGTCAGGCAGGTTTTTTGGATGTTTCTAACAACTCAGAATATTTTAGAAAACTTCAAATAGAATATGATTTTTTGAAGAATAAATTTAAGCTAGATTCAGCTGGAGTTATGCCTTTTGAGTTCTTTAGATTAAGACCTCCAAATTTCCCAACAATAAGATTAGCACAATTTGCCAGTCTATACTATAAAAATAAAAAACTATTTAGTGATATTATTCAAACAGATAATGTAGAAGGAATTTATGAGCTTTTTAAAATAGGCACAAGTGATTTTTGGGAGAATCATTATACTTTTGAGAAAGAATCTAGTACAAGGAAAAAAAGTTTAACAAAGTCGTTTATAGATCTGATTCTAATTAATACAATTATACCAATTAAATTTGTTTATGCCAGGAGTCAGGGTGTAAACCCTGGTGAAGAGATTTTTGAATTGATATCTCAATTACCGCATGAAAAGAACAGTATTGTTGATAGCTTTACATCCTTAAATGTTAACATAGAAAGTGCTATGCATTCTCAAGCCATGATACAACTCAAGAATGTATATTGTGATCAAAAAGCTTGTTTGAAATGTGCCATAGGCAATTATTTATTAAATCAAGATCGAAGTTTAGGATAATATAATTATTTTGCGGTATGCTATCTAATTTAAGACACTTTTTGGAGCGAAATGGGTTTTATGTATCCTCACGGTTAGCCGATAGGTTAGGAATGAGGGCCAAAAATATGCGCCTATTCTTTATTTATTTAACTTTTGCTACGGCTGGCTTAGGTTTTGTAATATATCTTAATATGGCCTTCTGGTTGAAAATAAAAGATTTAGTATATACCAAACGAACCTCTGTATTTGACCTATGATAAAAATTCATAATTGGGGTAGACCTAAAATATACATTGCTATAATTTTATTGATTCTTGTGATCTCTATAGGGGTGTTAGGATTTCGTTTTTTTTCAGATTATTCATGGATAGATGCATTATATATGACCGTAATCACAATGTCTACAGTTGGCTTTAGTGAAGTACATCCATTAGATGATAATGCAAAACTATTCACAATCTTTTTAATTGCCACCAGTGTATCTATATTTGCTTACTCTGTATCGGTAATAACAGAATATATTGTAAGTAAAAGTGATCCCGAGAGAGTTCAATATCGAAAAACACAAAAAATGATTAATAAGCTTGAAAACCATATTATTATCATTGGTTATGGACGTAATGGTAAGCAATCTGCAGTTAAGCTGCTAGCATATAATAAACCATTTATTATTATCGAAAAAGATGAGGCAGTTATAGAAAGATATCAGAATGATGAACTCCTGTTTTTAAAAGGTAATGCCACAGAAGATGAAGTCTTGAAAGAAGCTGGTATCAAGAATGCCGAATGTTTGATTTGTACATTGCCAGAAGATGCTGATAATTTATTTATTGTGCTATCTGCGAGACAAATAAATAAGAATCTTAAAATAATTAGTAGAGCCTCTCAAGATACTTCGTATAAAAAAATAAGATTAGCAGGAGCAGATAATGTGATTATGCCTGATCGTATAGGGGGAGACCATATGGCATCATTAGTAGTTGTTCCTGATTTAATAGAGTTTTTGGATAACCTCTCTATTGTAGGGAAAAGATCAATAAATATAGAAGAAGTCTCTTTTGAAGACATGTTTGATGATGGTAAAGAACGAACTATCCTTAATATAGATATGAGATCAAGAACAGGGTGTACTATTATTGGATATAAATCTCCAGAAGGAGAATATATTGTAAATCCAGAGGCTAATACATTATTAAAACCAGGATCTAAGATTGTGGTTCTTGGACGCCCGGAGCAAATTAATTTACTAAATAGGGAGTTTAATATTTAACAGTTACAAAACATTTAACTCTCTAAAAATTGTACGCAATCTTTTTTTTTAGCATCTTGCTGACTTCTTAATAATTAAATTCAATTAACTCACATAATCATGAAGAGAATTCTTCTTTCACTTTTAGCATTAACAACCCCATTTATAACATTTGCACAAGAAACTCAGGAAGTTGGCTTAGACCAAAAAATTGATGAGGCTTTTAAACCTGTATCGGATTTTTTCTCTGCGGTAATTTTCTTTGAAGTTTTAGGAACCCCATTTGTACTAATATTACTGGTATTAAGTGCCTTGTTTTTTACTATTTATTTTGGCTTTCCAAATATTAGATACTTTGCAAAAGCAATTAATGTGGTGCGTGGAAAATATGATGATGTCGAAGGCCATGGAATAGAAGGTAAACCAGAAGTAAATATAGTAGAAGGAGATATTAAAGATACAATTAGAGATGAATCCCAAGAAGGAGAAGTCTCACACTTTCAGGCATTAGCAACTGCAGTTTCTGGTACTGTTGGTAATGGAAACATCGCAGGTGTTGCGCTGGCAATTGCCTTGGGTGGTCCCGGAGCAACATTTTGGATGATCATCTGTGGATTTTTAGGAATGTCTACTAAGTTTGTTGAGTGTACTCTGGGAGTTCAATATAGGGATGTAGGAGAAGATGGAACAGTGTATGGAGGACCAATGTATTACTTAAGTAAAGGGCTTAAAGAAAGAGGGTTTGTATGGTTAGGTAAAGTTGCAGCCGTGATTTTTGCGGTCTTTTGTATAGGAGGTTCTTTTGGTGGTGGAAATGCAGCACAATCAAATCAAGCAACCGTGGTTTTAAAAGAACTATTAGGATTGGAAAGCACAGCAGCTGGATTTTGGATTGGAATAATCTTAGCAATATTAGTAGGAATCATTATTATTGGTGGAATCAAACGTATTGCCTCTGTTACAGAAAAGGTAGTGCCTTTTATGGCGGTACTTTATATAATTGCTTGTTTGTATATTATTTTAAGTAATTTTTCTTTTATTGATGATGCTATAGGAATGATCATTACTGAAGCTTTTAATCCTAAAGCTATTGGAGTAGGAGGAGTTATAGGAGTTTTATTAGTAGGATTCAAAAGAGCCGCTTTCTCTAATGAAGCAGGAGCAGGATCTGCATCAATTGCTCACTCTGCCGTTAAAACCAAGTATTCTGCATCAGAAGGGTTAGTGGCATTGCTAGAGCCTTTTATTGATACAGTAGTAATCTGTACCATGACTGCATTAGTAATCATTATCTTTAATTCAGATGGGGCCTTTGTTTATGGAGGAGACGGTAGTGGAGCCGTGATAATTGATGGTGCGTCTTATGAAGGTGCAGGTATTACTCAAAAAGCATTTGCAAAATATATTCCTTTTTCAAACGTATTCCTTACAATTGCGGTAGTTCTCTTTGCAGTTTCTACAATGATTTCATGGTCTTATTATGGATTACAGTCATGGAAGTTTTTATTTGGAAGAGGTAAGAAAGCCGATTTGGTATACAAATTATTATTTTTAACTTTTGTTATTATCGGTGCAGCAGCAAGTATGAAATCTATATGGGATTTCTCTGATGCAATGATTTTTGCAATGGTATTTCCAAACATGATTGGATTGTACTTCCTTTTCCCTGTAGTTAAAAAACAATTGGTAAGATATTTTGAAGCTATCAAAGTTTCAAGTAGTAAATAAGAACATACGTTTTTATGAATAATATGAAATCCCATTTCGAAGTACATTCACGTTTTCGAAATGGGATTTTTCTTTTATCTATAATTCTATTCGTATGTATTGTTGCATATTATCTCTATCCAAGGTCGGTGAAGTTAAAAAGTAACTTTATAGAGTTGACTGATTTTCAGACCCAAGTAGATTCATTAAAGAAACTGGGAGAACTGAAAAAAGAACAATATCGTTTAAAACCATTTAATCCCAACTTTATTTCTGATCACAAGGGATATCAATTGGGTCTTTCTGCAAAAGAACTTGATCGCCTTTATGAATACCGAAATCAGGACAAGTGGATTAATTCTGTTTCGGATTTTAAAAAGGTAACAAAAATTTCAGATTCTTTACTAGCAACAATTTCTCCTTTATTTAAGTTTCCAGAATGGACAAAAAAAAATAGAGGAGTTAAAAAGTATTCAAAAAAGTTACATGCTGCATTACCATATAGTCAGAAAGGAGATTTAAATGCTGTATCCTCACAAGAGCTTCAGGAAAAGATAAATATACCTGATTTTATAGCAGAAAGAATTATAAAGTATAAAAACAAGATGGGAGGTTTTGTTTCTGATATTCAATTAAAAGACGTCCGGGGACTCTATGATAATCAAAGAAATAATATATTATCGTTATTTACGGTCAAAACCCCAAAAATTATTAGTAAAGTTAATATTAATAAAGCATCGGTGAATGAATTAATTGAAATTCCATATTTTGATTTTGAAATGGCTTTAGAGATAAAAGATTTTATTAAAGAACAAGGCAGTATTTCTAACTTTGACGAATTAGGAAAAATCGAGGGTTTTTCTTTAGAAAAAATAGATAGAATAGCTTTATATTTGACAGTAAATTAAAAATCGGAAAAAAATTGCTGTGAATTCTGATGAATCCTAAACAAATTAACGATATCATTATCTGACCTTGTTAATCTATAGTTTTTGTAACATCACCTTACACAGTGATATGCTAACTACCAAAGCAAAAGTTATCATATGAATAGCATGTATTTTACAGAAGAGCACGAATTATTTAGGGAGAGTTTGAAAGAATTTCTCAAAAAAGAAGTAGTCCCACATATAGAGAAGTGGGAAAAATCGGGAACAATTGATCGCTTTATTTGGCAGAAATTTGGAGAAATGGGCTATTTTGGTATAGCTTACCCAGAGGAATATGACGGTTTGGGGTTAGATCTTTTTTATACCATAATACTTCTTGAAGAGTTACAGAAAATTAACTCTGGTGGTTTTGCTGCTGCAATATGGGCACATGCTTATTTGGCGATGACTCATATTAATAAAGAAGGAGACCATAGGATTAAAGAAGAGTATTTAAGGTCAAGTATCTCGGGAGAAAAAATAGGATGCCTGTGTATTACAGAACCATTTGGAGGTTCTGATGTTGCAGGAATGAGAACTACAGCTGTAAAAGATGGTGATCAATATGTTATAAACGGCTCAAAAACGTTCATAACAAATGGCCTATATAGTGATTATCTTGTGGTAGCTGCGAAGACTACCCCTGAATTAGGTAATAAAGGTATAAGCATATTTGTGATGGACAGAGATACCCCTGGTATTTCTGCTACCAAGTTAGAAAAATTAGGTTGGAGAGCCTCTGATACTGGAGAGATTGCCTTTGATAATGTAAAGATACCAGCGCATAATTTGATGGGAGAGGAAAATTTAGGTTTCTCATACATTATGCAGCATTTTGCTCTCGAAAGGTTAATCATGGGGGTTAATTCCCATGCAAGAGCAGAGTATGCCTTGGACTATGCCATACAATATATGTCAGAGAGAGAAGCTTTTGGTAGAACGATTGACAAGTTTCAGGCGTTAAGACATACTGTTGCCGACATGGCCAGTGAAGTAGAGATGTGTAAAGAGTTTAATTATTCGATCGCTAAAAGACTAAACGATGGGCAGTATGTAGTTAAGGAAGCGAGTATGTCAAAGTTGTTATCTACGAAAATGGCAGATGAGGTAATTTATAAATGCCTACAACTTCTAGGAGGATATGGTTATATGGAGGAATACCCACTTGCGCGATTATTTAGAGACAGTAGGCTAGGTCCAATAGGAGGAGGAACATCAGAAATTTTGAGAGAAATTATAGCAAAGATTGTAATTGATAAAAAAGAGTATAAACCTGCTACATAACTTTTTAAAAAATACATCAATAGTTTTTAAAGTGCTAATTACATGTTTTTTAGCACTTTTTTTATGTGAATAGCTTTCCTTTGTACATTATTTACTTGTAAATAATGTTAAACTTTATATTTTGTTAACACGAAAACGTTTTCGTTATTTTTCAAACGTTTTCGTTCTTAATGAAATTCTTAATTTCAAAAAATATTAACACAAAACACTAAATATTCATGAAATTAAGTAAGTTATTTTACGGATTTCTTGCTGCGGCTTTTCTATTCACTAGCTGTAGTAAAGATGAAGTTTTTGATCCTGCAGAGCAGGAGTCAGGAGAGCTTCAACAAGAGTACTCTGCAAAGGCTCTCAAGCCAATAGGCTCTGGGGTAATGATGCAAGCATTTTATTGGGATGTTCCTGCTGGTGGTACCTGGTGGAATGTTATAAAAGGTAAGGTGGATGATTGGAGTAATGCGGGTGTGGATGCAATTTGGCTCCCGCCAGTAAGCAAAGCACAAAATGGTACTTTTTCCATGGGGTATGATCCTTTTGATTATTATGATTTTGGAGAATTTAATCAAATGGGTAGTACAGAAACTAGATTTGGTTCAAGATCTGAATTGGAAAGTTTAATTTCCAGAGCACATAATTACAACTTAAGTGTAATTGCCGATATTGTAATCAATCATAACAGTGGAGGAGACCTAGAACCTAATGAATTTGCAGGAGAAGATACCTATACAAAATTCACCCCATTATCAGGTAAGTTCAATAGAACAAAGTATGATTTTCATCCTAATGAACAATATAATTCAGACAGTGGACGCTTTGGTGGGTTTCCAGATTTAAGTCATAATAAGCCATATGTACAAGATTGGTTATGGAAAAGATCAAATTCTGTAGCAAAATACTATAAAAACACAATGAAGTTTGATGGGTGGAGATTTGATTATGTGAAAGGTTTTGCACCATGGGTAGCAAAAGAGTTTAATAGAGCGGTTGGTGGTTTTGCCGTTGGTGAATATTGGGATGGAAATACAAATACCTTAGATTGGTGGACAAATGAAGCGCAGATGTCTGCTTTTGACTTTGCTTGTTACTATAAAATGAGGGATGCATTTATGGGTAATAACTTAAATGCACTTAGTGGGGATATGTTATGGAAAAGAAATTCTTCCAGAGCCGTTACTTTTGTGGCTAATCATGATACTGATGAAATTATCAACAATAAGATACTAGCATATGCTTATATTCTTACTCATGAAGGGTATCCTGCACTGTTCTATAGAGATTATGAAGATTGGTTAGATAAGAACAAGCTTAATAATCTGATTTGGATTCATAATAACCTTGCCGGAGGTAACACTTCAAACCTTTGGACAGATAATGATGAGTATATCGCAAGAAGAAATGGTGGTGGAGGTAAAAATGGTTTGATTGTGTATATAAATAATTCTAATTCATGGAAAGAAAGATGGATTGAAACAAATTGGTCTAACAGACAAATTAAGGATTATACTGGTAATTCAGGGTGGGAACCAACCACTCAAGGAGGTAGATGGGTTAAGATTCAGGCGCCGCCAAAAGGATATACAGTTTGGTCTTTAAAATAAAATCAAAAAAGACTTTGTGGATAATAGTATTGTATTATCTTTGCACCCTAATTATTTCTAAAGAAAGGAGGTGCCACTATGTTAATTATACCAGTTAAAGACGGAGAAAATATAGATAGAGCGTTAAAGCGTTTTAAAAGAAAATTTGATCGAACAGGAACGATGCGTCAGCTTCGTAAACGTCAAGCGTTTTCAAAGCCTTCTGTTGAAAGAAGAGCTCAGATCCAAAAAGCGCAATATATTCAGCACTTAAGAGATCAAGAAGAAATTTAATAAGATATAACGTCGTCTTTATAATGTTTCTGTAATAGGAAACAAGATCCCGTTTTTCAGTATAAATTTTAACCGTTAGGATACTAAAAGTTTCATACTTTTGTTTTCTAACGGTTTTTTTATGCTTATTTCTGAGTTTATTGATTATTTGTTTCTAGAGAAAAAATACTCTAAGCATACCGTGGCAGCATATAAGTCTGATTTGTTGTCGTTCTTACAATTTTATCAAAGCGAATATGGTAACGATGAACTTTCCGAAGTAAATTATCCGCAGATTCGTTCCTGGATTGTATTGTTGGTTGATAAAGGAGTTTCTAATCGCACTATGAATAGAAAAATATCTTCATTAAAAACATATTATAAATTTTTACTCAAAATTGGAGAGGTGGCGTATAATCCTTTGGCTAAACATCAAGCTTTAAAAGCTCCTAAAAAACTTCAAATTCCTTTCTCTGTTAAAGAAGTAGAAGATGTTCTTCATGATTTTGTGGATAATCGGGATTTTGAAAGTGTTCGAGATAGATTGATTGTTGAGCTTTTTTATGCCACCGGAATGCGAAGGATAGAATTGGTAAATCTGAAAATTTCTGATGTGGATATTAATTCCAAGCAAATTAAAGTGCTTGGAAAAAGAAATAAAGAAAGATATTTGCCGCTCCTTTCTTCTGTTTGTGAGACACTTAAGTTGTATTTGAAGCTTCGATCGGATTTAATAAATGATAATACAAGTGCTTTCTTGTTATTGACTAAAAAAGGAGTTAAAATCTATGAAACGCTTGTTTATCGAATCATAAATAGCTATTTTAGTAAGGCATCTTCAAAGGTAAAAAAGAGTCCGCATATACTGAGACACTCATTTGCTACTCATTTGCTTAATGAAGGCGCTAATTTAAATGCTGTAAAAGAATTACTTGGTCATTCTAGTTTAGCCGCTACTCAGGTTTATACCCATCATAGTGTTGCTCAACTAACAAAAGTTTACAAAGAATCCCACCCAAGGAATAAAAAGTAAAGATAAGTCACTTGCTTGTCGTTCTTTTAGGCTTAAATTTTTGTTTAACTAATTAAACTAACAAAGTATGAAAGTGAACTTGCAATCCGTAAATTTTAATGTAGATGAAAAGCTGGTGAATTTTACTCAAACCAAATTGGATAAACTTGAGAGCCATTTTAATCGTATTATTCATGCAGATGTGTTCTTAAAAGTTATGAATACAAGTGGTAAAGAGAATAAAATTACTGAAATTTTATTAAGTGTGCCTGGAGATGAATTTATTATCAAAAAAATTAATAAAACCTTCGAAGGAGGTGTGGATGAGTGTGTTAGTTCATTGGAGAGACAGTTGAGAAAACGGAAGGAAAAATTAAATGCACATGTTTAGTTATTTTTTTTTAAAAATAGTTTTGTGTACAAAATAAATTATATACATTTGCAGTCCGTTAGAAATAGCGGACTTTTTTATGTTCTAAAACATAGTGAAAAGCCGATGTAGCTCAGCTGGCTAGAGCAGCTGATTTGTAATCAGCAGGTCGTGGGTTCGAGTCCCTCCATCGGCTCAAAAAAGGTTAAAATTTTAATTAAAATAAAAGCTTTTTTGATGAAATTTTGTATTGTAAAAATTTTTACTAATTTTGCGCACTCAAATTTCATAAGTTCATGTTGAAATTGTGAATATATCAATTGGGGAGATACTCAAGCGGCCAACGAGGGCAGACTGTAAATCTGCTGACTACGTCTTCGCAGGTTCGAATCCTGCTCTCCCCACTTAATTTAAAAATTGAAGTTCGATTTTTCGAACGAGAATTACTAGGTTTGACTAGTTAATTCTTAAATACCATTAATTCTAGAATTTATATTTTTTAGAATTTAAAATGCGGGAGTAGCTCAGTTGGTAGAGCGTCAGCCTTCCAAGCTGAATGTCGCCGGTTCGAACCCGGTCTCCCGCTCAAGCAGGGCTAATTTTAATGAGCACTCGTTAAAATTGGGTTTTTAAGATAAATGTGATGAAAAATCAGATTTCTTTCAAAAGTTATGAAAGCGTTCTGGTTTTTCATTATACTCGTTAAAAAGCCGGTGTAGCTCAGGGGTAGAGCGTTTCCTTGGTAAGGAAGAGGTCACGAGTTCAAATCTCGTCATTGGCTCTTAGTGCTAAAGCATAAATTGAACACTAATATATAACTAAGATTAAATAAATTCATTATGGCAAAGGAAACTTTTGATCGTTCCAAACCGCACTTAAATATTGGTACTATTGGACACGTAGATCACGGTAAAACGACTTTAACTGCTGCGATTACTAAGGTATTATCAGATGCAGGTCTTTCTGAAGCAAGAGATTTCGATCAAATCGATAATGCTCCTGAAGAAAAGGAAAGAGGTATTACAATTAATACTTCTCACGTAGAGTATCAAACAGAAAATCGTCACTACGCACACGTTGACTGTCCAGGTCACGCCGATTATGTAAAGAACATGGTTACTGGTGCTGCTCAAATGGATGGTGCGATCTTAGTAGTTGCTGCTACAGATGGTCCTATGCCACAAACTCGTGAGCATATCTTATTAGGTCGTCAAGTTGGTATTCCAAGAATTGTTGTATTCATGAATAAAGTGGATATGGTTGATGATGAGGAATTATTAGAGCTTGTTGAAATGGAAGTTAGAGATCTTCTTTCTTTCTATGAGTATGATGGTGATAATGGTCCTGTAATAGCTGGTTCTGCACTTGGAGCTCTTAACGGAGAGCAAAAATGGGTAGATACTGTTATGGAATTAATGAAAGCTGTTGATGAGTGGATCGAATTACCAAAGCGTGATGTTGAAAAGGATTTCTTAATGCCTATCGAAGATGTATTCTCTATTACTGGTCGTGGTACTGTTGCAACTGGACGTATCGAAACTGGTGTAGCTAATACGGGAGACGCTGTTGATATCATTGGTATGGGAGCTGAGAAATTAAGTTCTACTATTACTGGTGTTGAAATGTTCCGTAAGATATTAGATAGAGGAGAAGCTGGAGATAATGTAGGTATCTTATTAAGAGGTATTGAAAAGACTCAGATTTCTCGTGGTATGGTAATTACTAAGCCAGGTTCTGTAACTCCACATAAAAAATTCAAAGCTGAGGTTTATATCCTTAAGAAAGAAGAAGGTGGACGTCATACTCCATTCCATAATAACTACCGTCCTCAGTTCTACGTACGTACAACTGATGTAACAGGAAATATTGCACTTCCTGATGGAGTTGAAATGGTTATGCCTGGGGATAACTTAACAATTACTGTTGAGTTGATTCAGACAATTGCAATGAATGTTGGTCTTCGTTTTGCTATCCGTGAAGGTGGTAGAACAGTAGGTGCTGGTCAGGTTACTGAAATTTTAGACTAATACAATATATTATATATAAGTGTGAGGTATTCGCTTAGGCGAATACCTTGACTTATGTATACGGGTTTAGCTCAGTTGGTAGAGCACTGGTCTCCAAAACCAGGTGTCGGGAGTTCGAGTCTCTCAACCCGTGCTTATAAAGTGTTGGATGTTTGTTGCACAGATAGAAGGCGTTTTAATGAATAAAATTGCAGATAAAGAGACTATTGAAGTGTGTAAAGTTTGTTTCGATGTTTGTTTAAATAAAAAATAATAAGATGGCTGGATTAGTAAATTATATATCAGAATCGTATAACGAGTTAAAAAATCATGTAACCTGGACTCCTTGGGCAGAAGCTCAAAGACTTACTCTGGTTGTGATTGTTTTTTCGGTTATTTTTTCTTTGGCTATCTGGGGGATAGATACGGTGTTTAGTAACATGGTTGAGTATTACTTTACTTTAGTTAAATCTTAAATTATCAAAATGGCCGAGGTGGATAATACAAAGAAATGGTACGTTGTTAGGGCGGTAAGTGGTCAGGAGAATAAGATCAAGGACTATATTGAGCGAGAAATTGCTCATATGGGACTAGAAGATTATGTTGCTCAGATTCTTGTTCCAACAGAAAAGGTGGTTCAAATCCGTAATGGAAAAAAAATAAATAAAGAACGCGTGTATTTTCCTGGGTATGTGATGATAGAAGCAAATCTTTCTGGTGAAATACCGCATATTATAAAATCTATTAACGGCGTGATAGGTTTTCTTGGAGAAGTTAAGGGGGGTGATCCTGTTCCTTTGAGAAAAGCTGAAATTAATAGAATGCTTGGTAAAGTTGATGAGTTAGCGGTTAAAACTGATAATGTGGCTATACCATATACAGTAGGAGAAACTGTAAAAGTTATTGATGGTCCTTTTAATGGTTTTAATGGAACTGTCGAAAAAGTAAATGAAGAAAAGCGTAAGCTAGAAGTAATGGTTAAGATTTTTGGTAGAAAAACTCCATTAGAATTAAGCTATATGCAAGTAGAAAAAGTATAATAATTGTTACATTATATATTCAGAGTTGTTCTTTTGCTTCCACATATAGAACAATTCTAATTTAAAATTAGAAAAATGGCTAAAGAGTTAAGTAAGGTTGTAAAATTACAAGTACGTGGTGGAGCGGCAAACCCATCCCCACCAGTTGGACCTGCTTTAGGTGCTGCCGGAGTAAATATCATGGAATTCTGTAAGCAATTCAATGGTAGAACACAAGATAAAGCTGGTAAAGTATTACCTGTTGTAATTAATGTGTATAAAGACAAGTCTTTTGACTTTGTTATTAAAACTCCTCCTGCAGCTGTTCAGATACTGGAAGCAGCAAAACAGAAGAAAGGTTCTGGAGAGCCTAATCGTAAAAAAGTAGCAAGTGTTACTTGGGATCAAGTTCGTACAATAGCAGAAGATAAAATGGCAGATTTAAATGCATTTACTATTGAATCAGCTATGAAAATGATTGCTGGTACCGCTCGTTCAATGGGTGTAACTGTAAAAGGACAAGCTCCTTTTTAATCCAAAAACGTTTACAAAATGGCAAAAGTAACTAAAAAGCAAAAAGAGGCAAACGCTAAAGTTGATAAGAACAAGGCGTATTCAGTAGATGAGGCTTCTGCTTTAGTAAAAGAAATAACAAGCGTAAATTTTGATGCTTCTGTAGATCTTGCTGTTCGTTTGAACGTAGATCCACGTAAAGCTAATCAAATGGTGCGTGGTGTGGTAACATTACCTCACGGAACAGGAAAAGATGTTAAAGTATTGGCGTTAGTAACACCAGACAAAGAAGCTGAAGCTAAAGAGGCAGGGGCGGATTTTGTAGGTCTTGATGAATACCTTGATAAAATCAAAGGTGGATGGACTGATGTAGATGTTATTATCACAATGCCAAGTGTTATGGGTAAATTAGGACCATTAGGTAGAGTATTAGGACCTCGTGGATTAATGCCTAACCCAAAGACAGGAACAGTAACAATGGATATAGCAAAAGCTGTTTCTGATGTTAAGGCTGGTAAGATTGATTTTAAAGTTGATAAGACAGGTATTGTTCATGCGGCAATTGGAAAATCTTCTTTCGATGCAGAGAAGATAGCTGGAAATGCTAAAGAATTATTAACAACATTGGTAAAGTTGAAACCTCAGACAGCTAAAGGTATATATATTAAGTCAATATATATGTCATCTACAATGAGTCCTGGTGTAGAGATAGACGCTAAAAACTTTGCTGGGTAATTAAGATAAACGATTATGACAAGAGAAGAAAAATCACAAGTAATTGAAGACTTAACTGCTCAGTTAGCTGAAAATTCTAATATCTATTTAGCTGATATTTCAGGTTTAGACGCAGGAACAACTTCAAATTTACGTAGAGCTTGTTTTAAAGCTAATGTATCATTAAAAGTAGTGAAGAATACACTTCTTGCTAAGGCAATGGAGAATTCTGATAAGGATTTTGGAGACTTACCTAATGTATTGAAAGGTAATACATCTCTAATGTTCGCACAGGCTGGTAATGCACCAGCGAAGGTGATCAAAGAGTTTCGTAAGAAATCAGAAATGCCTTTATTAAAAGGAGCATTCGTAGAAGAGGCAGTATTTGTAGGTGACGAAAACCTTGAGGCATTAGTTAATATTAAGTCTAAGGAAGAAGTTATCGGAGATATTATTGGTCTATTACAGTCTCCTGCTAAGAATGTTATTTCGGCATTAAAATCAGGAGGAGGTACTATCGCTGGTATCCTTAAAACATTATCCGAGAAAGAAGGATAATCAAAATGTGTACGCACTTTTTAACAAATTATATTTCAATTAAAAAAAATTATTTAAAACGATAGAAAATGGCAGATTTAAAAGATTTCGCAGAACAATTAGTTAACTTAACAGTAAAAGAAGTTAATGAGTTAGCTGATATATTAAAAGATGAATATGGTATCGAGCCTGCTGCAGCTGCAGTAGCTGTAGCTGGTGGCGCTGCTGCTGGTGGTGATGCTGCTGAAGAAAAATCAGAATTTGACGTAATCCTTAAAGCAGCTGGTGGTTCTAAATTAGCTGTTGTGAAGCTAGTTAAAGAATTAACTGGTCTAGGTCTTAAAGAGGCTAAAGGATTAGTTGATGATGCTCCTAGTGCTATTAAAGAAGGAATCGCTAAGGATGAAGCAGAAGCTCTTAAAGCTCAATTAGAAGAGGCTGGAGCTGAGGTTGAGCTTAAGTAAGCTTACCATAGATTGACACATAGGTTTAGACCCAGGGAGTATTCCCTGAGGTCTAAACCATTTTGCGTATATACACGTTAAGTGTTGAAATACGCGACCCTTTTTAAAATTTTAATTTAATTCCGTCCATTGATGTTAGCAACGCAAACTGAAAGATTGAATTTCTCTTCTGTAAAGAATAGACCTGATTATCCAGATTTTCTTGATATTCAGATCAAATCATTTCAGGATTTCTTTCAATTAGAAACAAAATCTGAAGAAAGAGGAAACGAAGGTCTATATAATACCTTCATGGAAAACTTCCCGATTACGGATACACGTAATCAATTTGTACTAGAATTTTTAGATTATTTCGTTGACCCTCCAAGATATGATCTTCAGGAGTGTATAGAAAGAGGTCTTACTTATAGTGTGCCTTTAAAAGCACGTCTTAAATTATTCTGTACTGACCCAGAACACGAAGATTTTGAAACAATTGTTCAGGATGTGTATTTAGGTACAATTCCTTATATGACACCTAGTGGTACGTTTTGTATCAACGGGGCAGAGCGTGTTGTGGTATCGCAATTACACCGTTCTCCTGGAGTATTCTTTGGACAATCATTCCATGCAAATGGAACTAAACTTTATTCTGCCAGAGTTATTCCTTTTAAAGGTTCTTGGATAGAATTTGCTACCGATATCAATAGCGTTATGTACGCATATATCGATAGAAAGAAAAAATTACCGGTTACCACGCTTTTCCGTGCTATTGGTTTCGAGCGTGATAAAGATATCTTAGAAATATTTGATCTTGCTGAAGAAATAAAGGTTTCTAAGTCCGGATTAAAAAAAGTATTAGGTCGTAAATTAGCGGCACGTGTTTTGAATACTTGGCACGAAGATTTTGTGGATGAAGATACAGGAGAAGTTGTATCAATAGAACGTAATGAAATTGTTCTGGATCGTGATACAATTCTTGACAAGGATCATCTTGAAGAGATTATTGAATCTGGAGCAAAAACTATTTTACTCCATAAAGAAGATAATCAAAAGGGAGATTATGCGATTATCCATAATACACTGCAAAAAGATCCTACCAATTCTGAAAAAGAAGCGGTAGAGCATATATACCGTCAATTACGTAATGCAGAACCGCCTGATGAGGAAACTGCAAGAGGTATTATAGATAAATTATTCTTCTCGGATCAACGTTATAACCTTGGTGAAGTTGGTCGTTATAGAATGAATAAAAAATTAGGTCTTGATATTGCTATGGATAAGCAAGTGCTTACCAAGGAAGATATCATTACTATTATAAAATATTTAATAGAGTTAATTAACTCTAAAGCTGAAATTGATGATATTGATCACCTTTCTAACCGTCGTGTAAGGACAGTAGGGGAACAATTATCACAGCAGTTTGGCGTTGGTTTAGCTCGTATGGCTCGTACGATTCGTGAGCGTATGAATGTTAGAGATAATGAGGTTTTTACACCAATTGATTTGATCAATGCAAAGACTTTGTCATCTGTAATTAATTCATTCTTCGGAACAAATCAGCTATCTCAGTTTATGGATCAAACAAATCCATTGGCAGAGATAACTCACAAACGTAGACTTTCGGCTCTAGGGCCCGGTGGTTTATCTCGTGAGCGTGCAGGTTTCGAGGTACGTGATGTACACTATACTCATTATGGACGTCTGTGTCCTATTGAAACTCCCGAAGGACCAAATATTGGGTTGATATCTTCATTAGCAGTTTTTGCAAAGGTGAATTCAATGGGGTTCTTAGAAACTCCTTATCGTAAAGTTACTGATGGTAAAGTTGATATTGCTGAATTTAGATACTTAAGTGCTGAAGAGGAGGAAGAAAAGCTAATCGCACAAGCTAATATCCCTATGACAGAAACTGGTGATATTACTTCGGATAAGGTAATTGCCCGTATGGAAGGAGACTTCCCGGTAATAGATCCAGCTAATGTGAATTATGCTGATGTTGCACCAAATCAGATCGCATCTATTTCTGCTTCTTTGATTCCTTTCTTGGAGCATGATGATGCAAACCGAGCTTTGATGGGGTCAAATATGATGCGTCAGGCAGTACCGTTATTAAGAGTTGATGCTCCTATCGTTGGTACCGGACTTGAACGTCAGGTAGCTTCAGATTCTAGAGTATTAATTAATGCAGAGGGATCTGGGGTTGTAGAATATGTAGATGCGCAAAAAATTACCATTAAGTACGACAGAACTGATGAACAAAGAATGGTAAGTTTTGATGGTGACTCTAAAACATATGACTTAATAAAATTCCGTAAGACAAACCAAGGTACTAGTATTAACCTTAAACCAATCGTTAGAGTTGGTGATAAGGTTGCCAAAGGTCAAGTCTTATGTCAAGGATATGCTACAGAAAATGGAGAACTTGCTCTTGGTAGAAACATGAAAGTGGCCTTTATGCCTTGGAAAGGGTATAACTTTGAGGATGCAATCGTGATTTCTGAAAAAGTGGTTAGAGATGATATTTTTACATCTATCCATATTGATGAGTACTCATTGGAGGTTAGAGATACAAAATTGGGTAACGAAGAGTTAACTAATGATATACCTAATGTTTCTGAAGAAGCTACCAAAGATCTTGATGAGAACGGAATGATTAGAGTTGGAGCAGAGATCAAACCAGGAGACATTCTTATTGGTAAAATTACTCCAAAAGGTGAAAGTGATCCAACTCCAGAAGAGAAGTTATTAAGAGCAATATTTGGTGATAAAGCAGGTGATGTTAAAGATGCATCTTTAAAAGCATCTCCTTCTTTACATGGTGTTGTAATTGATAAGAAATTATTTGCCCGTGCTATAAAAGATAAGAGAAAACGTTCTCAGGATAAAGAAGATATTGATATCCTTGAAAGATCTTATGATACGAAGTTTGAATTGTTAAAATCTGAATTAGTAGATAAACTGTTTGCTATTGTGGGAGGTAAAACTTCTCAAGGGGTTATGAATGATCTCGGAGAAGAAGTGCTTCCAAAAGGTAAAAAGTATACTCAGAAAATGCTTAATAGCGTTGATGATTATGCTCACCTTACTAAAGGTACTTGGACTACAGATGATGATCTTAATGCGATGGTTGCAGATCTTATCCATAACTACAAGATTAAAGAAAATGATTTACAAGGTAACCTTAGAAGAGAGAAATTTACCATCTCTGTAGGGGATGAATTGCCTTCAGGAATTATAAAACTTGCCAAAGTTTACATTGCTAAGAAACGTAAGCTAAAGGTAGGAGATAAGATGGCAGGTCGTCACGGTAACAAAGGTATTGTTGCACGTATCGTAAGAGAAGAAGATATGCCATTTTTAGAAGATGGAACTCCAGTAGATATCGTATTGAATCCACTAGGTGTACCATCGCGTATGAACATTGGTCAGATTTATGAAACTGTTTTAGGATGGGCCGGACAAAAATTGGATAGAAAGTTTGCTACCCCTATTTTTGATGGAGCCTCTCTTGAACAGATTAATGGATTCACTGATGAAGCAGGAATCCCAAGATTTGGTCATACATATCTTTATGATGGAGGAACGGGAGATCGTTTCCATCAGCCAGCTACCGTTGGTGTGATTTACATGCTTAAGTTAGGTCACATGGTAGACGATAAGATGCACGCTCGTTCTATTGGTCCATACTCGTTGATTACTCAGCAGCCACTTGGTGGTAAAGCTCAGTTTGGAGGTCAGCGTTTTGGAGAGATGGAGGTTTGGGCTCTAGAAGCTTATGGAGCTTCAAGCACACTTCGTGAGATATTGACTGTGAAATCTGATGATGTTATAGGAAGAGCAAAAACATACGAAAGTATTGTGAAAGGTGAACCTATGCCAGAACCAGGATTACCAGAATCTTTTAACGTATTAATGCACGAATTAAAAGGTCTTGGTCTGGATATCAGATTAGAAGAATAATATAAGATTAATCAAACTGTCATCCTGAGCTTGTCGAAGGAGACAGTTTGTTATCAAATTATTATTCAAATTTAAATTACAATAATTCTTTAGCAACCATATATTATGGCAAGAAATAATGATAAGAATACAATAAAGAGATTTAATAAAATCTCTATTGGTTTAGCATCTCCTGAGTCAATTTTGGCGGCGTCTCAAGGAGAGGTTTTAAAACCTGAAACTATCAATTATCGTACTCACAAACCAGAGCGAGATGGTTTGTTCTGTGAGCGTATTTTTGGCCCTGTAAAGGACTTCGAATGTGCTTGTGGTAAATATAAAAGAATTCGTTACAAAGGTATTGTTTGTGATCGATGTGGTGTAGAAGTAACAGAAAAGAAAGTACGAAGAGACCGTGTTGGGCATATTAACTTGGTTGTTCCAGTTGCACATATCTGGTACTTCCGTTCGTTACCAAATAAAATAGGATATTTATTAGGCCTTCCTTCTAAGAAACTGGATATGATTATTTACTACGAACGTTATGTAGTAATTCAACCAGGTATTGCAAAGAATGAAGAAGGTGAGCCAGTGCAAAAAATGGATTTCCTTACAGAAGAAGAGTACTTAAATATATTAGATAGTCTTCCTCAAGAAAATTTATATCTTGATGATAATGATCCTAATAAGTTTATCGCTAAGATGGGTGCAGAATGTCTTATCGAGATCCTTAGAAGAATTGATCTTGATGCACTTTCTTACGAACTAAGACATAAGGCAAACAATGAAACATCTAAGCAACGTAAAACTGAAGCCCTTAAAAGACTTCAGGTTGTAGAGTCATTACGTGATGCAAATAAAAATAGAGAGAATCGACCAGAATGGATGATTCTTAAAGTGGTTCCAGTAATTCCACCAGAATTACGTCCATTAGTACCTTTAGATGGGGGTCGTTTTGCAACTTCAGATTTAAATGATCTGTATCGTCGTGTAATCATACGTAATAACCGTTTAAAGCGTTTGATGGAAATCAAAGCTCCAGAAGTAATTTTACGTAATGAAAAACGTATGCTTCAGGAATCTGTTGATTCATTATTTGATAATACACGTAAGGCTTCAGCCGTTAAGACTGATTCTAATAGACCGCTTAAGTCATTATCTGATTCATTAAAAGGTAAGCAAGGGCGTTTCCGTCAAAACTTACTTGGTAAGCGTGTGGATTATTCAGCACGTTCTGTTATTGTCGTAGGACCAGAATTGAAATTATTTGAATGTGGTCTTCCAAAAAATATGGCAGCAGAATTATATAAGCCATTCGTTATCAGGAAATTGATCGAGCGTGGTATTGTAAAAACAGTAAAATCTGCTAAAAAGATTATAGATAGAAAAGAGCCTGTTGTTTGGGATATCCTGGAAAATGTTCTAAAAGGACATCCGGTATTACTAAACCGTGCTCCTACGCTTCACCGTCTGG
This sequence comes from uncultured Aquimarina sp., assembly GCA_947496355.1. Taxonomy (GTDB): domain Bacteria; phylum Bacteroidota; class Bacteroidia; order Flavobacteriales; family Flavobacteriaceae; genus Aquimarina. The sequence goes on along the minus strand of CANMCO010000008.1, from coordinate 138,803 downwards.
GTATTCAGGCATTCCAGCCTAAACTTATAGAAGGTAAAGCAATACAATTACACCCATTAGTTTGTACTGCATTTAATGCCGATTTTGATGGAGATCAGATGGCGGTACACTTACCATTAGGACCAGAAGCAATACTTGAATCTCAATTGTTGATGCTTGCATCTCATAATATTCTTAACCCTGCAAATGGTTCACCGGTAACAGTACCTTCTCAAGATATGGTACTTGGTCTTTATTACATGACTAAGTCACGTAAGTCTACACCAGAATTAGAAATTAAGGGTGAGGGTCTAACATTCTATTCTCCAGAAGAGGTTGTTATTGCTTATAACGAGAAAAGGCTAGATATTAATGCTAATATCAAAGTTAGAACCAAAGACTTCAATGACGAAGGAGAATTGGTAACAATGATTATCGAGACTACTACGGGTAGAGTTTTATTTAATGATAAGGTTCCAGAACAAGCAGGTTATATTAATGAAGTATTGACCAAAAAATCTCTTAGAGATATTATAGGTGGAATTCTTAAAGTAACGAGCGTTCCTGAAACTGCTGCTTTCTTAGATGAGATTAAAACCTTAGGTTATAATTTTGCATTCCAGGGTGGGTTATCATTTAGTTTAGGAGATATTATTATTCCTAAAGAAAAACATACTATGATTGCCGATGCCAACTCACAAGTTGATAACATCGTAGCAAACTATAATATGGGTCTAATTACCAATAATGAACGTTATAATCAGGTTATTGATATTTGGACTTCGACAAACGCAGAGTTGACAGAATTGTCAATGAAACGTATTAGAGAAGATCAGCAAGGATTTAACTCGGTATACATGATGCTTGATTCTGGTGCAAGGGGATCTAAAGAACAGATTCGTCAGTTAACCGGTATGCGTGGATTAATGGCTAAGCCGAAAAAGTCAAACTCTGCTGGTGGTGAGATTATTGAAAATCCAATTCTTTCTAACTTTAAGGAAGGTCTTTCGATTCTTGAATACTTTATCTCTACTCACGGTGCTCGTAAAGGTCTTGCGGATACAGCACTTAAAACTGCAGATGCCGGATATCTGACACGTCGTTTGGTTGATGTGGCACAGGATGTTATTGTAAATATCGAAGACTGTGGTACTTTAAGAGGAGTTGAAGTATCTCCGCTAAAGAAGAATGAAGAAATAATAGAAGGTTTAGCAGCTAGAATTGTAGGTAGAACTTCACTTCAAGATGTTGTCAATCCACTTACGCAAGAGGTATTGGTAGAGGCAGGTGTCGAAATCGATGATGATGTTGCTAAAATTATAGAAAACTCTCCTGTAGAATCAGTAGAAGTTAGATCAGCGCTTACTTGTGAAGCGAAAAAAGGAATCTGTGTTAAATGTTATGGTCGTAATCTTGCTACTGGTAAAACAGTACAAAGAGGTGAAGCTGTTGGTGTAGTTGCTGCACAATCAATTGGTGAACCGGGTACACAGCTTACATTACGTACATTCCACGTAGGTGGTATTGCAGGTAACATTTCCGAAGAAAACCAATTGAGGTCTAAATTTGCCGGTAAAGCAGAAATAGAAGAACTTAAAACGGTTAAAGGTGAAGATGCTGAAGGTAATGAGATAGACGTAGTGATTTCACGTACTTCAGAAATTAAATTAATCGATCCTAAGACTAAGATTGTTTTAAGTACTAATTTGATTCCATATGGTTCACAATTATTCATCAAAGATGGTGATAAATTGGAAGCAGATCAGGTTGTTTGTCAATGGGATCCATATAATGGTGTGATAATTTCAGAATTTGCTGGTAAGGTAAAGTATGAAAATATTGAACAGGGAATAACATATCAAGTTGAAATTGATGAACAAACCGGTTTCCAAGAAAAAGTAATTTCTGAATCTAGAGATAAGAAAAAAATACCTACACTGCTGGTAATGGGTAAAGGTGATGAAGTATTACGTTCATATAACCTTCCGGTAGGAGCCCACTTAATGGTTGATGACAATGATAAGATCAAGGTTGGTAAAATCTTAGTTAAGATCCCTCGTAAATCTGCAAAAGCGGGTGATATTACAGGAGGTCTTCCTAGAGTAACAGAATTATTTGAAGCGCGTAATCCTTCTAACCCAGCTGTAGTAAGTGAAATAGATGGGGTAGTATCTTTTGGTAAGATAAAAAGAGGTAACCGTGAAATAATTGTAGAATCTAGATTAGGAGAAATCAAGAAATATCTAGTAAAACTTTCTAATCAAATACTAGTTCAGGAAAATGATTATGTACGTGCAGGAATGCCGTTGTCAGATGGTTCTGTAACACCAGAAGATATCCTTAAAATTAAAGGGCCTTCTGCTGTACAACAATATCTTGTGAATGAAGTACAAGAAGTTTATCGACTACAAGGTGTAAAGATTAATGATAAGCACTTTGAGGTAGTCGTAAGACAAATGATGCGTAAAGTGAGAATTCAAGATCCTGGTGATACTATTTTCCTTGAAAATCAATTAGTTCATAAAGCAGATTTCATTGAAGAAAATGATGAAATGTTCGGAATGAAAGTAGTTGAAGATGCTGGAGATAGTGAAAATCTTAAAGCGGGACAGATTATTTCACCTCGTGATTTAAGAGATGAAAACTCTGTTTTACGTAGAGATGATAAGAACTTAGTTAGTGCAAGGGATGTATCTCCTGCGACAGCTACTCCTATACTTCAAGGTATTACAAGAGCATCGTTGCAGACTAAATCATTTATTTCTGCAGCATCCTTCCAGGAAACTACAAAAGTATTGAATGAAGCTGCCGTAAGTGGTAAAGTAGATACGCTTGAAGGTCTTAAGGAAAATGTAATTGTTGGACATAGAATCCCAGCAGGTACTGGAATGAGAGACTATGAGAGCATTATCGTTGGATCCAAAGAAGAGTTCGAAGACCGAATGGAACAGCGACAGGAAGTAAATTATAACTAATTATCAAAGCCTGCCTATTTAGGCAGGCTTTCTTTTTTTATTTAAAAGAATTTAAATCAAAAACCTTGATATGGCAGACAGTAAGAATCAGAAACAGAATCAACTAAATATAGAACTTGATGAAGCTGTAGCAGATGGCATATATAGTAATTTGGCAATTATAAATCATTCTGTTTCAGAGTTTGTGGTGGATTTTGTTAATATTATGCCCGGTAGGCCTAAAAGTAAAGTGAAGAGTAGGATTATCTTAACTCCTCAACATGCCAAAAGACTACTAAAAGCCCTTAATGATAATGTAACTAGATTTGAATCTGCACACGGTGAGATAAAGGACTATGAGCAAGCACCAATTCCTATGAATTTTGGACCAACTGGTGAGGCTTAGAAATAATTGTTTATTACAAATAAAAAAACCTGGTAGATGTAAAATTTTACTAGTTTTTTTTTGTTAATGCTCGGTAGTAATTTTCGAAAAGTTTAAGGATAGATTGATTCTATTGATTTTAATTTTACTATAGCTATCGAAAATAGATAAGAAAAAACTAATTATATTAACCAGGTTTTAATCTGTTTAATTTTTTAAGAAATATTTGTCTATGAAGGAAGGGTTAAAATCCCTTAAAACAGCATTTAAATCGATTTTAGAACTCTGATGTAAAATGAAACTGAATTGAAGGATATTTTTGCTGTGTCATTTGTAAGCTAAAAGATGAGTCGGCCAAAAAGACCAATTGACCCTGTTTATCTTTGGCTAAAAATTTACTTTTTACACGTTTAAAATCTTTGAACTCCTCATTATCTATCTCTATTGGTTCTACCCAACAGGCTTTATGCACATTTAGGTTTTCATAAGTACATTTTGCACCATATTCATGCTCTAATCTATATTGTATCACCTCGTATTGTAATGCTCCTACTGTGCCAATAACTTTTCTTCCGTTTAATTCTAATGTGAATAACTGGGCTACACCTTCATCCATTAGTTGATCAATACCCTTGGCCAATTGTTTAGACTTCATAGGGTCTGCATTATTGATATACCTGAAATGTTCTGGTGAGAAACTCGGTACTCCCTTATAATGCAATATCTCACCTTTGGTTAGCGTGTCGCCTATTTTGAAGTTTCCTGTGTCATGTAACCCAACAATATCTCCAGGGTAAGAGATGTCAACAATTTCTTTTTTTTCCGCAAAAAACGCGTTAGGACTAGAAAATTTAAATTTTTTATTGTGCCTGGTATGAAGATACGGTACGTTTCTTTCAAAAGTTCCCGAAACGATCTTAATAAAAGCTAATCTATCTCTATGTTTAGGATCCATATTGGCATGAATTTTAAACACAAATCCTGTAAAATCCTTTTCTTCTGGTCGTACTATACGGGTATCACTTTCCTTAGGTCTTGGAGTAGGAGCAATGTTAACAAAGCAATCCAATAATTCTCGAACACCAAAATTATTTAATGCAGAGCCAAAAAATACAGGCTGTAAATCCCCGTTTTGATAAGCTTCTTTTTCAAACTTTGGATAAATTCCTTCTACAAGTTCTAGTTCTTCTCGTAGGCTTTGGGCAGGATCATCACCTATAATTTTGTTAAGTTCTTTTGAAGATAAATCAGAAATTTCAACAGTTTCCTCAATGTTTTTTCTACTATCGCCACTAAAAAGATTAATATTTCTTTCCCAAATATTATAAATACCTTTAAAATCATAACCCATTCCGATAGGAAAGCTTAAAGGAGTAACGGTTAACCCTAGTTTTTGTTCAATTTCGTCAAGTAATTCAAAAGCATCTTTACCTTCGCGATCTAATTTATTGATAAAAACGATCATTGGGATTTTTCGCATTCTACACACAGATACTAATTTCTCTGTTTGTTCCTCTACACCCTTTGCAACATCAATAACCACGATTACACTATCAACAGCCGTTAAAGTTCTAAATGTATCTTCTGCAAAATCCTTATGCCCTGGAGTATCAAGAATATTGATTTTTATATTTTTATATTCAAAAGCCAAAACCGAAGTAGCAACAGATATCCCACGTTGACGTTCAATCTCCATGAAATCACTAGTAGCACCCTTCTTTATTTTATTAGATTTTACCGCTCCGGCCTCTTGGATAGCGCCTCCAAAGAGTAATAATTTTTCTGTTAATGTGGTTTTACCGGCATCTGGGTGAGAGATGATTCCAAATGTCCTTCTTCTTTCTATTTCGTCTATAAATTTCATTATGTATTTTGTGATGAGGTTGCAAATATAGTATTAAAAACACAATCTATGATATGACTTATCCTACCAAAAGTCTGAAGTATTCCATCATACAAATAAGCAGATTAAAAGCAGTTTATCAAGTTGCATGACAATGTTGATTCATCACATGGTAAGTATCCAATTTTTGATTTGTATAAACTTAGTTTTTGATACAACGTACTTTAATACACATAAAATATTAACGATTTTTTATGGTTTTGATAGTTTTGTTTTTTATGCTTTTTTAACAACACCGAATAAGTTTTTCATGCGTAAGTAATGTTATAAACAGAACTATATTATGAAAAATACTACCCCGGTTTTAAAAACTTACTTGCAAGAGGCAGCTTTTTTATTGGTAACGAGTAACGCTGTTCAATTTGTTGTTTTTGTGCTATTATTTTATTCAGTAACCAATGTTTTTGGTCAAACTTATACAATGATCAAAAATGGCAATTATGATGATCGCGATGTTTGGTCATTGGATAACGGCACTACTCGATGTAATTGTAGACCACCAACAGATAAAATTGAAGATGGAAAAACTGTTGCCATTAAGCATGATATTATTGCAGATTCAGATGTGAATATCGTTATCGAAGATGGAGGGAAGCTATTTATGATATCGGGTAAGCTCGATGTCGAGCAAAATTTAGATGTCAAACCAGGCGGATATTTTGAAACCTCCAAATCGTATATCTATTCTAGTAATGGTAACATCAAAAATGAAGGTGCCGTGGTACATAACTTTAATTGTCTTATCTTAATTAATGTAATTTTGTAAACACTTCTGGTCTGGATAACGATGATAATGAGGGCCTAACCGGTAACGGAGCTGTTAGAGTTGAGAATGGTATCATAGAAAATTCAGGATTCTGGAAGGTAAGTGTAAAATGGTGCTGTTAATGGCAGTAACGATTTGCCTTCACAAGATGAAGATTGCCTAGCTACTTCTGCTATATGCGATGCATTAAGTAGGCAAGCAAGCTTAGAAATACTAAAAGATGCTCGTAGAAAAAGGATGTTGGATCTCAAATTATTTATGAGTTAACGATTTCAAATAATGGACCTAATGAAGCTCTCGAAATAGAAGTAAATGACACACTGCCAGAAGAAATCGTTTCTGCAGAATACTCTATAGATAATAGGAATACCTGGATAGATTGGTTTGGCTGCATTACGTATTTAAATCTTAAAGATAATGAATCTAAAACTTTATTGATAAGAGGGATTATATCAAACCAAAATGCTTCATCTATAACGAATACAGCAAATGTTGATACGGGGTCAAGAGATATTGATTTATCCAACAATACAGATTCTGTAGAGACAGAATTAAACACTAAAAAATTTGAAATAGTAGCCAACAGACATACAACAATTAGGGTAGGGGTTAAAATTAATTTACCTTAATTAATACAATTTGAAAATTAATAAAAAACCGTTTTTTTAGTCTTTAAACTCTTTTTTTAATAGATGCCAAGGAAATTGATAATTGTGTATTTTGTCGTTTAAAAATAACATTACAACGATAAAATTTTAAAAAAGATAATAAAAATGACTTGAGAATTGAATTTATTTCCTTAGTTTTGATAACGATAAACTACGGTTTAACCGTAGTTTTTTGTATTATAATTTTGATTTTAAATGTTTAGAAAAGCTTAATATACGGAAACTACCCCTAGTTTTTTTTCGTATATACTAAAGTAAACACATTGTCAACATGAAAAAAATTACCCTGATCTTTTCTGGTGTACTCAAGGTGTATGCCCAAATAATTGAAGCATACCAATCTAATAACCTACTTAAACAAAAGGTTTTTTTTATAGTATTTCTATCACTATTTACGCTTTCTTCTAGAAATTTTTTTGGAGCACACTATTGGGAATTGATAGTTGGTTTTATTGGTTTTGGAGTCATTATGATGTTTGACTGGGTAAAGCATAAAAAGGATTGCAGTGAAGTATCGTTAATCCAGGGGCGAATACCTGTATATAAAAGAATAAATTATTAGGAATAGTATATATTTGTTATTCCCTAAATCAAATAAACTACTAATGAATAAACTACTGATTAGGTTTATGCTTGGTGTGTTAGGTTTTTTCTCCTTTCATAGTAATGCACAACAAGATGCTCAATATACCCAATATATGTATAATACCATCACCGTTAATCCTGCATACGCAGGTAGTAGAGGGGTTATGAGTATCATGGGACTTCATCGAAGCCAGTGGGTTGGTTTGGATGGTGCCCCTCGAACTCAAACACTAACTCTTAATACACCAATAGGCAATAATGAACGGGTTGGATTAGGTTTATCTGTTGTTAATGATGAGATTGGTCCTGTCGATGAGACTTATATTGATATTGATTTTTCATATACGATTCCTACCTCAGATGATGGGAAATTAAGCTTTGGTTTAAAAGCCGGAGCACATTTATTAAATATTGATTTTCTTCGATTAACGCAGTTCAATCAGAATGATGCTTTATTTGGAAACAATATTGATAATAAGTTTAGTCCAAATGTTGGTATTGGTGTATATTATCATACCAATAAGTTTTATTTTGGATTAAGTGCTCCTAATTTATTAGAGACGGACCATTTTGATGAGAGTTCTACCAGTAGTGATAGTGATGCGGTTAGTTTTCTGGCAGAAGAGCGTATTAATTATTATTTGATTGCGGGTCATGTTTTTGATTTAAGTGATGATGTTAAATTTAAACCTGCTGTATTAAGTAAGTTGGTTTTTGGGGCTCCATTGCAGGTAGATGTATCGGCTAATTTTTTATTGTATGATCGTTTGACCTTGGGTGTTGCATATCGTTGGAGTGCTGCGGTAACAGGTACGATAGGGTTTCAGATATCTGATGCGATGATGATAGGGTTTGCATATGATAGAGAGACTACAGCATTAGGGCAATCACAATTTAATGATGGTAGTTACGAAGTGATGTTACGATTCGAGCTCTTTAAAAAATATAATAGAATGCTAACACCACGTTTTTTTTAGTGATATTTACTGATTAAAAATATAATATGGGGAGATATTTACTTAAGATAGGGTTAGTTTTTATAATTCTTTTGTTAGGACAAACTCTTTTTGCTCAAGAGAAAAAACTAGAGAAAGGAAAGAAAAAGTATGATAGGTATCAATATATTGATGCCCAGAAAACTTACTTAAAAATTATAGAGAAGGGGTATAAAGATGCAGATCTTCTCAAAAATCTAGCTAATAGTTACTATTTTAATAGTCAGTTTAAGGAAGCTTTACCGTGGTATAAAGAACTAATAGATTCTTATACTGATGAAGTTGAACCTGAACACTATTTCAGATATGCACAAACATTAAGAGCTAATGAGTATTATAAAGAAGCAGATAAATACATGCAAAAATTTATTGAGCTTACTCCTGATAATGAAACAAAATTACTTTTGGATAGTTCTGAGTATTTGGGTCGAATAGATTTTCAATCGGGTAGATATGAAATAGAGAACTCTTCTGTAAACTCTTCATACACAGATTTTGGAACAACTTTTTATGATAGATTTGTAGTTTTTTCTTCCTCTAGAGATACTTTGATATTTGAAAAAACCATTCATCAATGGAATGATGCATCTTTTTTAGATTTATATAAAGCAGAATATGATCCTACAAATGGAGAGCTTTCAGAAATAGAAAAATTTAGTAAGACAATAAATACCAAATTTCATGAATCTACGCCTGTTTTTACAAAAGACGGACAGACAGTATATTTTACCAGAAATAATTTCAATGAAGGAAAATATGGCAAAGATGAAAAAGGAATTAATCGATTAAAGATTTATCGCTCTTTTAAAAAGGAACAAGGAGGCTGGACAACTCCAGAGAGCTTATCCTTTAATAGCAATGAGTATTCTGTAGCGCATCCAGCATTAAATATAGATGAGAAAATATTATATTTTTCATCAGACATGCCTGGGGGGAAGGGGTTATCCGATATATATAAAGTGACAATTAACCCTGATGGAAGTTTTGGAGAACCTGAAAACTTGGGAAGTAGAATTAATACACCCGGAAAAGATACTTTTCCTTTTATTAGCGCTAACAATGATTTGTACTTTGCATCTAATGGACATATGGGCCTAGGAGGATTAGATGTTTTTGTGACTCGTCTAAACCCGGAAACAAAAGAGGAAGGTTTAGTAATTAATGTTGGAAAACCTGTAAACAGCTCAAAAGATGATTTTGCCTTTATTGTTGATGATAAATCGAAAAGAGGATATTTTTCTTCTAATCGTCAAGGTGGAGTAGGAGGAGATGATATTTATAGCTTTTTACAATTAGAAGACCTTAAGAGTTTTTGTAAAATTACTATTGCGGGAGTGATAACAGATAAGGATACAAATGAGATATTACCGGGAGCAAAAATTTCTGTTTATGATAGTAGTAATAGTTTGATTCAAAGTTTCATAGTAGGAGTAGAAGCATCGTATAATCAGCAAGTAGAATGTGGGTCAAAGTATTTTATAAGAGCAGAAAAGGAGGAATATGTAACACTCGAAAGGCTTGTAAATACATTAGATGAAACACAGACAATGAACATACCTTTGGCAATGGAAAAGAAAATAAAATCTGCTGATGTTGGAGATGATTTGGCAAAAATATTATCTCTCAAACCAATCTATTTTGATTTTAATGGCGATTATATACGTACTGATGCTACTATTGAATTAGCAAAAATAGTTGAAGTAATGAATCAGTATCCACAAATGAAAGTGGAAGTGCGATCTCATACAGATAGCCATGGAGATGATCAATATAATTTAGAATTATCAGAAAGACGAGCTAAGGCCACCGTTGCATACATTATCGATAAAGGAATAGCAGTTGATCGATTAATGGGCAAAGGATATGGGGAAACACAACCTATTAATGATTGTGGTAATGATACGAATTGTAAAAAATCAGAATATCAATTAAATAGACGTAGTGAGTTTATTATCATAAAGTAATAGACATTTCATTACATTCAAAAAAACTATATAAAAACACCTTAACAATTAGGGTGTTTTTTGCTTTTGATTTAATTATACTATATTCAATAATAAAAGGTTATATAGTAAAATATATGTTGTATAAAAATACCGTAGAGCTGAAATAAAAATTAATAGAATCTTATTACTCTAAAAAAACTATAACCAAAAATAGACGAATTACTAGAGTGATTTCGTAATTTTGAACTAATAAAAAAGAATGGAAGAAGAAAAAGTCATTTTGGTTAATGAAAATGATGAGCAAATAGGATTAATGCCTAAATTAGAAGCGCACGAAAAAGCAGTATTACATCGAGCTTTTTCAGTATTTGTTCTTAATAGTAAGAACGAATTAATGCTTCAACAAAGAGCTCTTCATAAATATCATTCACCAGGTTTATGGACCAATACCTGTTGTAGTCATCAAAGAAATGGAGAAAGCAACATAGAAGCTGGAACTCGTAGGTTACAAGAAGAAATGGGATTTGTAACCTCACTTAGAGATACTGTTTCATTTATTTATAAAGCTCCTTTTGATAATGGACTTACAGAGCATGAATTTGATCATGTTTTAGTTGGAAGGTATGAAGAAAATCCTGTTATCAATCCTGATGAAGTGGCAGATTGGAAATGGATGCCTATCGAGAAGGTGAAAAATGATATTTCTGAAAACCCAGAGATTTATACTGAGTGGTTCAAGATTATCTTTGATAAATTTTATTCACATATAACATTATGAGAATCAAAGCTTGTAGAAAAGCACATTTTAATGCAGCCCATCGATTATACAGAAAAGACTGGAGCGATGAGAAAAACCTTCAGGTATTTGGTAAATGTAGCAACCCTAAGTATCATGGGCATAATTATGAACTCATTGTTGGGGTTATTGGCGATATTGATCCGGAGACAGGTTATTTAATAGATCTTAAAATTCTAAAAGATTATATTAAAACCGAGGTTGAAGATTATATGGATCATAAAAACCTTAATGAAGAAGTTAAAGAGTTTGCTACTCTAAATCCTACTGTCGAAAATATAGCTTCAGTAATATGGACTAGATTACGAAACAAAATTGATTCTAAGTATGAAATAGAGGTTACTCTATATGAAACTCCTCGTAATTTTGTAATATATAAAGGCGAATAAAATGGCATTAAGAATAGGAGACAAAGTCCCTGATTTTAGCACTAAAAATGATGAAGGAGAAGATTTTCAAAGTTCCAAAGTAATCGGTCAAAAACCAGTAGTAATCTATTTTTATCCTAAAAATTTTACACCAGGCTGCATAAAAGAAGCTTGCGATTTCAGAGATGGTTATGAAGATTTTAAATCTTTGGGTGCCGAAGTTATAGGAATAAGCTCTGATAGCGTAAAATCTCATATACGATTTAAAAACAAATATCAACTTCCATTTATATTTTTATCTGATGCTAAAGGAAAACTTAGAAAACTTTTTGGAGTAAAATCAGAATTATTAGGATTATTACCAGGAAGAGAAACTTATGTAATAGATAAAGAGGGTGTTATTCAATTAAAATTTAATAGTTTAAACGCGTCAAAGCATTTAAATAAAGCCATGACAAAAGTAAAGGAGCTAGTAAATATGTAACCTTTGCTTTATTACTGCATATTGTAAAGCAAATATTTAAATGAAAACATTAATTTTGCACAAAACAAATTTGAAATGGCAAATAGAAGAGACCTTAAGAAAGATATCAACTATGTATTGGGTGATATCATAGAAGAAGTTTACGTGTGGGAATTAGATAACCCTGATAAAGACGGTAAATCCGGAGAAGCAATCATTGACGAAGCAATTACATCTTTTGATGGTTTTATGGCTAGGGTTAATGATCGAAAAGTTGAAAATCCTTCTAAGCATTTTAAGGCTATCCGTGAGGATTTAGAAAAAACTGCACAAGCCTTAATCGCTAAAGTAAATTCATTATAATTTTTTTTAAAAAGTATTTGCAAATATGATTCTAGAAATTATATTTGCAATCGCTTACGCCGATGTAGCTCAGCTGGCTAGAGCAGCTGATTTGTAATCAGCAGGTCGTGGGTTCGAGTCCCTCCATCGGCTCTATAATAAAGTCCTGAATATACATATTCAAGACTTTTCTTTTTTATGATATTATCTTAGTTATAACAATCTTCTGATTCTTTAGATGCTATTATCGTTTATAATTGATTGCCCAAAATACTCTTTTATGTCGATATCGGTCATAGGTTGCAAAATCCCGTAGACTATTTCTTTGTAGATTTTATTTGTTAAGGAATTTGGAGATAAAAATTTTGACCCCATCAAATGTCTAGCCTTAGTTATGATTTCTTCAGAAAAATGTGTGGAAAAATGTTTTGATAGTACCGATGCTTCAAACATTTTTTCCAAAGATAATTTATCTCCTTTTTTAAAACCGGAAATACAATTTCGAGCATTCTCACATAACTGCAAAGCCCCTTTGTATTTTATCATTAATTCACCGATATCATTCAGGAAGCTATCAGATTCTGATAATTTTTTACCATTCTTAATTTTTCTTTTGCTAAATTCCTTCAAAAGCGTAATAACGCGAAGTGATGCACCTAAATAAGAACTTGGGATAAGAGCTTGAAACCATGATCTTTGATACACAAGTATTTCACAATTTGCATCTTCAGAATCAGTTAGTTTTATAATATTATCATTATTAACAACTAAGTTTTTGAATTTAACCGATTTTGTAAACGACCCTTGCATGGTTTCTCCAAATGCAGAATTGTAAAACTCAATACCATCATCATCCAGTGGTGCAAAAAATATCGCTTTGTCACCATTAGATAATGCCGCGGTAAATACAAAATAATCAGCAACGCCAGATAAGGACATAAAAGGAGCTTCACCATTAATTAGATACCTTCCTTCTTCTTTTTGTGCTATTATACTTTTGTTACCAGAGATGTCTTTGAAAGTGCGTACCGAACCTGTATTTGCTATTAATAATCTTTCTTGTTCAATTTTTTTTAATAGCATTTCCCTTTTCCAGTATTGTTTACTTTTAATTGAAAATGGATATGATGACAAAGATGCCAAAATATAATAGTGCATCGATAATGCAATAGACACGGGTATCGAAATTTCACCGATTTTGTGTAATGTTCTAAAGCATTTTTGATGAATTACTTTTGCACTTTTTGTATAGCAAGGGATAAACGGTACCTCTGTATACCTCTGTAGTTTTTATAAAGGAATAAAATTCTTCATAATTTTTAGAGTGCTCAATTTCATGAAGTTTAACACAGATCTTTTCTAATTCACCTTGTTTTGTTTCTATTATGAGATTATTCATTTTATTTTTTTTTAGCAGAAAACTATTTCCTTAGTTTTCTTTGGTTATTACTAAAAGATGTACCTTAATTAAATATTTGGTAACCAAAAGATCTGTGCGGCCATAAAAATTCCACAAGCCATTAGGGTAGTCAAAATAATCAATGTGCCCGCCATGGTAAATTTACCTGATGCGTTCGCTTTGTCTTTCGTATACAAATAAAGTTCAAGAAATACTAGGGGTAAGAGGTAATTGGCTAAATATAGAAACATGTCAAATGGACCAGTGAGATCTTGTGTAGAACCTGGAGCACTGCCATTGTTTAGAAAAATCCATAAGCCAAACCCTACTCGAAAAAACCACACTCCGCTCACGACCAAAAAAGTACGAATAGCCCAACGACGGTGTGCTATAAAATTACCTTTCATGGCAGTTCGTATCGTCATAATAGCAAAGAACATGATCAATAATGCATTTCCTGAGATTGCAATCTGACCATATAGACCACCTACGATTGCCTCTCTTGACCAAACCATATAAAGAGCTCCTAGACTTATGATTATTGCGGTTAGAATATATATACGCCCATTCCACCGATGAAATAACCTTGATTTGGTCCTGAGTTGTGGAATTAGCTGAAGTGGACCTCCAAATGTGATTACGAAAGCCAGTAATATATGAAGAAGCACAAAAGCATTACCGATATAATCACCTTCTATAAAGCCATGAATCATTCTCTTTGTCCATTCTCCTAAATTTCCTTGGATAAGAGTACCTCCATAAAAGACGGCGATATAATAGGCGAATAGCCATTGTCCTGCAATTGCAACCAGAAACCAAAAAGCTGCTGTTGCATTCAAGGCCTTATCTGCATTTATAATTTGATTAGATGAATTCATAATATCTGTTTTTTGATTGATGATGAAAAGTCGGTTATACAGGCTTGGAAGTAATCTGATGAGGATTGAAGCCTTTAGCTAAAAGCCATAATGTTAGCATTATCATATGCAGCCCATTTTGACCAAATACAATCATTCCCGGACTATAGTCGAAAATGTTTAGCCAACAAGCTACAAATACCACAGAGACCGCTATAATGCCCCAAAGCGATAACAATTGTGGTATTAGTTTTGTCTTGAATAAATAATAGTAAAGTACTAGAGCAGCAGAGCTGTATAGCATTATGCTCATAAAATGAGCCCAAAAATACTCTTCTACTTTTAGGATACTTAAAGTTCTAAAATGTCCCAGATCCGGGATAGTCGTTTCAGTAAATTGCTGGCTTAGGGATAAAAGAGAAAGGTGACTGATATTACTAAATATGATTACAGCGAAATAGGTGATCCACAAACCGAAAAACCAAAACGCTAGGCTGCTTTTATATTGTTTTAAAATTGGAAACAGCATGATTGCTATCCCAACCCAGAGTACGCTTGCCATCATATCTAAAAGGATTGATATTCTCATTTGCATTGAATTTTGAAAAACATCATTCAGAAAATTCTCTGAACCAGCTAATGTTGCAGATAACCCTCTTAACATTGTGGATGGGATTCCTGCTGCAATAATGAGTAGGAGCAATACACCAACAATTCTTCCGGCTTTTTTGTTTGATTCCATATTGTTCGTTTTTTGATTAATAATTATGCTTGTAGTTTATAGAGGTTTTTCGGCTATTTCTGAAGAATTAAACCCTTTTGTCAATAGCCAGATTGCTAAAAATAAACGGTTCAAACCTAATGGAACGAGCAGCATCATTTCTGTATCATGTGTACCCTGATCAAAAATCGTTAGTAAGATTCCTGTTAGCATTAACGCAACTCCGATAAGCCCCCAAATTGAGATAAATCGAGGAACGAGTTTTAAATTATATAGGACATAGTAAAAGACAGGAAGGGCAAATATGGCAATAAGCATATCCAAATAGTGAGTCCACCATCGAGTGGCATAAAGTAATGCACCTAAATTTTCAAAATAATTTACATTTGTGGTTTCTGATTTTACAAATTCCTGGCTTAATGACAATATTGATAAAACACCGGTATTATCAATTAGGCTCATAGTGAAACCGATAATGCTAAAACTGAGATACCAAAAAGCAATACCTTTACTACATTTTTTAAACATCGGTAATAATAAAACAGCCATACCCACAGATAGTGCACTGCCTATTAAACCAAGTAGTACAGATAGTATTATCTGAGTAGTATTTGTAGAGACATTGGTGAGAAAATCCGATGTAAATATAATGGGGCCTAATAAGAATTGATTAATTAAAACGCCTAAAATAAAGTGAATTAGAAGTAGCACTCCCAGAATTCTTCCTGTTTTTTTGTTTGATTTCATAATGTTCGTTTTTTGATTGATGATTGATTATGAGTTGATGAGACTCTTTAAAAACTTGAAATAAATTGATTAGGTTTATTTTTTTAATTCATAAAGCTCGTTTTTGTATTGATGATTATTGGTTTTAATTAGAGAATTCGATTTCCTTAGAGTTTCCTTTTAAGTTTACCTTAGCATCTGATGATGTTTTGCATTTTACAGATGTGTATGATAATTCGAGGTTTCCTATGCTATCATCATTAAATTCGATTTTCAAGTCTGCTCCAGAGACGTTTTCAATAGTTTCAAAGTTTGCTCCAGAACTTACAATTAATGAATCAAGAATACTGTTTTGAACAAATACAGTTATAGAGTCGTTCTTTTTTATCCTCTCTGTTTTTTCAATAACCAGTTTTTCATTTATTACTTCGGTTTTGATGTATGACATTAGTTTTTTAGATGCTTCTATCTTTATATTTTTTAAGCTATCCTGTTTGAAAAGCACTTTAATCCCATGACTTACGGCTATCTTTTTAAAATCTGAAACCTTTCTTGTTTCGGCTGTAATGTCATTAACATCTTTGTACTTTTCGTCTAGAACAGCTTCTTCTTTTAGGTAACTATGCATTGACAACTGTAGTGCGAAGAAAAAGATGACAATCGCACCTAATGATACCAGTAAGATTAAACTACTTTTTTTCATGATCTAAATTCTTTAAATAGTTGTTAAAGGCACTTTCTAGTTCTTCGAATTTTATATCAAGCAACCCCATTTTTTTAAATACATCGGGAATTATTACTTCCATAAATTCATTCTTTTTGATTGTAAGAACTTTATCGTAACCGTTTTCTGAAACGAAATAACCGATACCTCTTTTATTATAAATTACTTCTTGTTCTTGCAGATAAGTAAAGGCCCGTATAGCTGTGTTAGGATTTACTTCTACCATCATAGCAATTTCTCTTACAGAAGGTATTCTTTCTTCTTCTTTCCATCTTCGAATAAGAATGTTTTCGTAAAAAAAGTCTACGATTTGTAAATAGATTGGTCTGCTATTATCAAAATCCATTGTTAAACTTCCTTTTCGATTATTTTGAAATATGCCGCAATCATCATAACAGGTCCTAAGACAATACCAAATAACCATCTTCCCATAGGTGAAAAATCTTCAAGTGCTAAACTACAAGCATTAGTATCCTGCTCTTCTGAGAAAAAATCATATATATCATAATTGAGTATTGCAAAAAGTATAAAATTGAACATAAACAAACCAAAAATGATAAACATTGTCAAAAGCAAGGTTTTACCTATTCTGTTTTTACTAAAGGTTATTGCACCTAAAAGAAATAAAGGTTGTATAAAAAAGTAACCATTAATCAGTTCCCAATAACTTTCAGAGAATATGGACAAAAAATGAAAATTTGTTTCAGAAAGCACACTCCCTGTTATAATGGCTAACTGCCCAACCAAATACGCGAATACGGTAAACACAATTGTATATAAAATGCTTGTAGTAAGCCATATTGCTACTGTTTTTTCGTAGGCCGAAACGGGTAGGGCAAAGTAAAAATGATTTGCTTTCTTATTTTGAGCTTCTTTAAAAATAGAAAAAGTGAGCAGTAGTCCAATTATAATATAAAACTTGGTAAATATACTCACAAACTCGTCAGGAGTTAGGAGGTGATCTTTTCTTAAGCCAAACAAGAAGAAGATAAACAAAAGACCACCTGCAACTGATAATGTTGTAATTATTGTTCCTTTTAGTAAAGTAATGTCTCTATAGATAAAATTACCTATTCTTTGGATATTAAACTGTGGTGTCATGATAGGTATTTTTTAATATATTGTTTATTCTGTTTGGTTCACTTAAAACAGCGTTAAACAGAAGTTCAAGATCGACCTCTGTTTCATTTCTATCTTGTCTTACAAGAACCGCTTTTCCTCCAAAGGATGCTTCAGAATAAATTATAGATTCTGCTGCATCTCGCGTCGGTCTTCCGAACCATAAATTTTCTGAAATATCAGAAAGGGTATGGTCAAACACTACTTTGGACTGATCCAGGATGACCACATGATTTATTAAGCTGTGTAAATCTCTTACTTGATGTGTTGAAATAACAATACATCTACCTTGGTCGACTTCTGAAGCCATGATCTTCCTAAACTGACTTTTTGATGGGATGTCAAGTCCATTGGTTGGTTCATCCATGAGTAGCAGTTTTGTATTTGTAGCTATGCCAAATGCGATAAGTACTTTCTTCTTTTGTCCAAAGGATAAGGTTGATATCTTTTGATCAGAAGAAAGTTTAAATTCCTGGATTAATTCATAAAACTGGTCCTTGGAGAATCTTGGGTAAAAAACAGAATTTATTTTTTCGTAGGTAGAAATCTTTAATGCAGGCAACTCAAAATCTTCTGGTACCATAAAAATATCTTGAAGACACTTTACTTTTCTTCTAGAAACATTTTGATCTAGAACAGTACAGTATCCAGCTTTTGGAAATAGTAGTCCTGTCATTATCTTTATTAATGTGCTTTTTCCTTCACCGTTTTTACCGAATAGCCCATAAATGTTTCCAGAAGTGAAATTTAATGATACATCATCGAGAACCATTTTGTTTTTTGGATAGTAGAATCGTAAATTTTTGATTTGTATCATTTCTAGTGTATTAGTTATCTAGTACACTTCAAAAGTAAACAAGTAATTCTTATATACAAAATTTTTTGCTCTTTTTTTAAGAGCCTAAATAACTGAACACCAATTAATTTTGCTTTTTTGATGTAATAACCTTACAGAAATAAAAACTATTTAAAGTTGTTATTTCTTAGTTCGAGAAGAGAATTGGTTTGCGAAAATTGTAGAAGAAAACAATAAAAGTACTAGATATATGCTAGTGTTTTTATTGTTTTCGTAAGCTTGAATTAACTCAAAAAATCTAATTAAGCGAATCGTTTTTCTTGATGTTAGATTCTTCTTTTGCTTTTCGTTCTTTTATATATTCTATGAGTTGTTTGCCGTATAAAGATTTCTTTACTTTAGGAGATAATGATCTGGCTACAGTATCCAAGTATTTGATATTAGCATCATAAACTTCACTAAGTGTTATATACGGAGATACCTCTAGTTTTTTGTTGTAGATCGCAAAATTGATGGTGTATAGATATTTTTGTCGCAGTAACTTTTTATAAGTTTCATCATTTTCCATCAACTTTTCATCATCATTTTGTTTACTGGCTTCAAAATCTTCTTTTATAATTCTTAGATTTCTGTCATTAAATCGTTGAAGCATCTTTTTGTATTCGCGATATTTAGTCTCATTCTTTCCTCCACTTATTTTCAGGTCTTTTTCAAAGTCTTCAAGTGTTGTAACTATGTTTATTTCTCCGGGTTCTGCAAAAAAATCGATACGATCATTATATTGTGCACCATCCTTTTTGTCTAAATATAAATAATGAATTTCGGGTTCTTTGACTTCAGATTTCAACATAAATTCTGAGTTCCCATCTATAGTTACAGAGTCAACATTAATAAGCACAGTATCTTGTACTTTTTGCAGATATAATGTTCCTTTTTTTAACCCTTTAATATTACCTGCGACAGTAACATTTCCTTTCTTTGGTGGGCTACTGCAGTTGGTTAAAAATACAGCTAAAAATAGTATGGTAAAAAATTGTTTCATTAATAAGTTTATTGTTTTTAATCGGGTTACAAAGATGCTATAATTTGGATTGAAATACTAACTTCCAGAGGCTATTTGCATTAAAATAGTACACAATATGGCGCCATATGTCCCTACGACATATCCAAATACGGCTAATAAAACACCAACGGCTGCTAATGACGGATGAAAAGCGGCTGCGACTACCGGAGCAGATGCTGCACCACCTACATTGGCCTGGCTACCTACTGCAAGAAAAAAGTAAGGAGCTTTTATCAATTTTGCCACTCCAATAAGCAGTACTGCATGAATTGTCATCCAGACAAGTCCAATTGCAATTAATCCGGGGTTTTCAAATATCATCCCTAGATCCATTTTCATTCCAATAGTAGCTACAAGAATATAAATAAAAATACTACCAAGTTTACTAGCTCCGGCGCCTTCATATTTTTTCACCTTAGTATATGATAATATGATACCAATAGCAGTGGCTATAGTGATCATCCAGAAAAATTTTGAAGTAAAAGAAGATAGTGCAGAGCTTTTATCATTAAAAACTTCAAAATTATCAGATAATAAATCAGAAACTCCCCCAGCTCCCCAATGCGCTATTCCTACAGTTACAAATGCTATTGAAAGCATTATGATATAATCTGTCAAAGAAGGATTGCGTGTTACACTTTCTGCATAACTTGATACTTGTTGTTTTAGAGATTCTATTGCGCTATTATCCGCTTTTAACCAGCGATCAATCTTGTTACTTTTGCCAATTCCGATCAATAATATTGCCATCCATAAGTTGGCTACAACAATATCGACTAATACCATCCCTCCGTACTTGTCTGGGTTATATTGGTAAATCTCTAACATTGCAGCTTGATTTGCTCCTCCACCAATCCAACTTCCGGCTAGCGTAGATAATCCTCTCCAAACTGCATCAAATCCCGCTCCTCCAACAGTTTCTGGCGAGATAGCAGAAATCAATAAGATAGCTATAGGACCTCCTAAAATAATACCAAATGTTCCTGTTAAAAACATAATGAGTGCTTTTGGACCCAAATTGAAAATTCCTTTGAGATCTATACTTAATGTCATTAATACCAAAGAAGCCGGTAAGAGATACCTACTTGCAATATAGTATACGTTCGAAGACTTTTCTATTAGTTCTCCATCCGCATTTAATTCATTCCATTCTGGTGAAATAATTCCTAAAGAATTAAATATGGCTGGAAGAAGATAGCAAAGTAATAAAGCCGGAACGTATTTATAAAATGATTTCCAAAAACTTGATTTGAGCGATGCTGTATAGAAAACCAGACCTAAACAAAGCATTAGGATACCAAAGACAATAGTGTCATTTGTAAAAAAAGGAGTATTTTCCATTATTGAGTGTTTAATTTGTAGAAGATGTCGTGCAAAATACAGTTTTTTGGAAAAGTCCCTACCAGAATCTTAAGAAAGTTTTAGTCATTAATCCAATTCTTCAAAAGGTTTATTTGTTGTTCTGAAGCATTGGGAGCCTGTTCTAAAATAATTTGCGTTACAGAGGGCTCAATTACTTTCGATTTTAAAGTAATCTCTTTATTGTTACGCTTTACAAGAAAAGTAATTTCGTCACCTATTTTCCAACGACTTGAATCTCCAAAAAGATCGTAAATGTTCTTAATGTTATATTTTTTGTCGTTTATACCAAGTAGTACATCTCCTCCAAGTACTCCTAGATTTTTTAAAAAACTATTATATTCTATACCTGATTCAAAAATAACTTCTTGCGAGGCTTCGGATCCAGATACAAAGGGTTGTTGTTCATGAATGAAATATGATGATGTGACATTTTTTGTTCCGTACTTTATTCCTACTTTTTCAAGATAAAAAGCATAATCAATAGGGGTGTTGTTTACTACATGATTCTCTAAAAAATCATTAATTTCGGGGTACGAAATATCTTTTATGGTTTTGATTAGATCTTTATCTTCAAAAGGAGTGTTTATACCAAATTCGCTAGACAAGTTTTTAATGAGATCTAATATGCCATATTTACCATCACTTTTTTCTCGCATAATGATATCCAGACACATAGAAATTAATGCTCCTTTTTCGTAGACGTTTCTGTAATTCGTACGATAAGGCTCTTCTAATATGTTTTTACTCATTGTTGTGAAAGACATTGTATTGTCAAATTTTTTAGACATTTCTATTTTATCTAATATTTTACCTAAAAACTCTTCTTTTGATATTAGCCCTTGGGATATTTGAAATAAAATAGAAAAATACTCCGTAGTTCCTTCATATAACCAGATGTGTTCTGACATCTTTGGGTTATTATAGTCAAAATTGTGTATTTCTTTTGAATGGATAGTTAACGGAGTAACGATGTGAAAAAATTCGTGAGAAACAACATCAGTAAGGGATTCGTTTAGTTTCTTTTTTGAAATGGATTCTGGTAGCACTACCACAGTCGAAGTGTTATGTTCTAGTGCTCCAAAACCTTGTGCGTCATCTTGTTTTGTAGATGAAAGGTATAATAAGATACTGTATTTTTTTGTAGAATTAATCTCACCAAGAAAATTACGTTGTGCTCTTATCATTCTTTCCATATGGGGCATTAACCTTGCGGCACGATGAATTTTATTTGGTGAATATATACTTAAAAGTATTTCGATGCCATTAATGGTAAAAGTAACCTTATCAGGTTCAGAATACATTATTGGTGAGTCTGACACATCTGCATACCTTTTGAAGGTGAAAAAATCTGTATCATAGTTAATGTTTTCTATTGCGTTTTCTGGAGTAATCTTAATGCTTGAAGTTGATGCTTCTAAGTTCTTAGGATGATTTATAAATAGTTTGTATTTAGTTTCTTTGCGTCCATCAAAATATCCTATAAAGGCATATAAGTTTAAAATAAAGTTTTTGTTTGCTAAAATATTAGAGCCAGTAGGGGAGAAAATATCATGAGTGTCTTCAGAATCAAAAGTGTCATTTACCCAGTATGTAATTTTGTCTAATTGTCTGGCATTATTGATTTTCCATCTATTATCTCCATACTTTTGCACATATAATGAGTTTCCTTGTTTATCATAGGCCTTAAAATCTTCTACATATTTTCCGTAATTATTATTTTGATAGGTGCCCGGAACGATTTTGGGGAGATAGTAACTTATAGTATCAGTATCAAGATTATTAGTTTTTATTTCAACTTTAACTTTATCATCGATTACATTAACCAAATCAATAGTAGCTAATATTGGTGAAGTGCTTATTGTTGCAATAGATTGTGTTGCTTTACAGCATACCAGTATATTAAACAATAATATAGTAAGTAACCAATTCGTAATATTTGTTGTTTTTAGCACAGTTATTTGATATTGTTTTTAATATAAATAGCAACTCCGTCTTCTTTTCCTGGTAATGTAATCGAATTAGAAACTTTTATGGTCTCTGGTTTTGCATTGCCTACGGCTACTCCAGTTCCTACAGCTTTTAGCATTTCGATATCATTATAATTATCACCAAACGCTACTACATCGGAAATTGGAATTTTGAAATGAGTATTTAACAAAATTTCAATGGCCGTAAGTTTTGAAATACTTTTATGGGCAATTTCAATATAAGTAGATTTAGAACGATATAAGTGTAATTTATCCCCAAAATTTCCTTCCAAAAATTTGAATACATCATCAATGTAGTTTTCCTCACCCATGCACATTATTTTATGCGCTCCTTTATTTTCAGTTCTCCAATCCTGGATTACATTTTCAATTGTTTTTATGGTGGGGTTGACTTTGGTATTTTGCGCCTCTCGGTTAGCCCAAAAATCCATTTCTGGTACGAACCAATCATCATTGTGGTACAAACTAATATGAATCTTTTGGTCTTTATTGAAATCACTAAGTATTTGAATAATTTCTGGAGATATAAATGTAGAGTGTATAGGTTTTTGATCCAGTAATATTAATCCACCATTATAACATATTAAGGGTTGATTCGTAATTTGTAACTCTTCTTGCAAATGTGTCATTGCACTGGGCATTCTTGAAGATATTAATACTACTGGAATAGTATCTTTTATTCTTTTAATCTGTGAAATAGTAAACTCTGAAAGTTCTCTTTCAGGATTTAATAATGTGCCGTCAATATCTGAGAAAACAATGCGATGTTGCATTATGCGTTAAAGGATTATATTAAATTAATAAATGAATTATTGATTTACAAAGTTAGCAATACTGTTAATAACTTCAGGCATTATTTTTCGCCAGACTTCATTGTATGATTTATGATTTTCTAATCTACCTCCCTTTATTTCTTTTAGAATGTGATTCATGTTTTCTATAACGAAATATTCTGCCTTTGGAGCTGATTCCTTTAGTTTTTCGGCTTGTGATAATTCAACCTGAATATCCTTGTCTCCATGAATTATTAGGATGGGTATTTCTAATTGAGAAATTTCATCAGAGGGGTCATACTTTATCCATGATCTCATAAAAGACTGAAGTTCGTATCCGAAAATTGATTCTAGAGCAGGATCATATCCTGTGGCTCTGCCATTTTCTTTTAATTGTTTAAAGGCTATTGTGGCACTTTTATCTAGACCTGGAGCTTGTTTTGCTATTTGTTCAATTATAACTTCATCTATAGACTGTGCATTTCCTGCAATAGAAATAAAGCCATCGGCATTTTCTTTGGCTGCTATCATACCCACAAGAGAGCCTTGCCCATGACCTAAAACAATAATTTTAGAGTAATTTTTATTTTGTTTGAAATAGGTTACTACAGACTTTGCGTCTTCAATGAAATTATCAAAAGAAATTTCGTGTTGTCGAATTCCCAGCCCATCCATTTTAAAAAGCCTCTTATCATATCTATACGTAGCTATTCCTACTTTGGCCAACTCATACGATAAACCTTTGAAGGTATCATTTCTAGACATTCTGTCGTTACCATCTCTATTTATTGCTCCAGAATCCATTATAAAAATCACTAAAGGAACATCCTTATCAGAATACGGTGTTACTAATGAGCCCTCAATATATTTATTGATTTTTACAATCGCAGAGTTAAATTCTTTTTCCTGAGCCCAGCAAATGGATGTAAAAGCAATAATAAATAATGAGATTCTAAACTTCATAGTAGGTAAATTTATAAATGCCTTAAACTTAAGATTTGGTATAAGAATTAGGTTAATACTGATAAAAATTAATGATAGATGCTATATGTTCAAGTAAAAACAATACATACAAACAAATAAAACGACAAAAGGTATACCATATTTTGATTTGGGAAAATTTCTATATGATCTCAATAGTCACTTTATGTTTTGTTTTTGATGTTACCAAATTCTTTGATGCCAAAAAACCTGTTTATAAAATAATATATTTCATATAATTTTTAACGAATCACTAACATACCCTTTTTTATCTTTGCTTCAAAATATAAGATAATGAATCTACGTAATACCATACTACTTTTCATAGTATTAATTTCTTCTACTGTTTTTTCTGCCAATTATGATTGGGGAAAAACAGGCCATAGAGCAACAGGTCAAATTGCCGAAAAATATCTTACAAAAAAGGCAAAAAGAGGTATTACTAAAATTCTTAATGGAGAAAGTCTTGCATTAGTATCTACGTATGCAGATGATATCAAAAGCGATAAAAAGTATAGAGGATATAGCCCGTGGCATTATGTTAATTTCTCCTTTGATAATAAGTATGGAGAAGAAACACCTAGTGAGTTTGGAGATTTAGTGCAAGGGATTCATAAGTGTATTGAAATTCTTAAGGACGAAAAGTCTTCAGATGATGAAAAGAAGTTTCATCTTAAAATGCTTGTACATTTCATAGGGGATCTTCATCAACCACTTCATGTGGGTAGAGGAGAAGATAAAGGAGGTAATGATATCCAGGTACAATGGTTTAATGATGGGTCTAATTTACACAGAGTTTGGGATAGCGATATGCTAGATTATTACGGGATGAGCTACACAGAACTATCAATAAATTCAGCTTTATTACCTAAGAATCAAATAGAAACAATCAATAATGGTAGTGTTTTGGATTGGGTACATGAATCTCAAGGATTAGCAAAAAAAGTGTATGCTTCTGCTAATGTAGGTGAGAAATTAGGGTACAAATACATGTACAATTATTTCCCAATGGTACGCGCTCAATTGCAAAAAGGCGGAATACGTTTGGCAAAAGTATTAAACGATATTTTCGGATAAGAATTAGTTACTTAATTCTAATTCTTTTCGATATTGTTTGGGGGACATAGAGAAGTGTTTTTTAAACGTTTTTGTTAAGTGACTTTCATCTGTATATCCTAATTGATACGCAATTTCTGCAATAGTAAATTCAGTATGTTGTAATCTATACTCTACCAATTTCATTTTATATTTGGTAACATATTGATGTATAGATTCTCCGGTTTTTCTTTTAAAATATGTGCTAATGGAGCTTTGAGACATGTTAAACTTATTCGCTAAGAAATTTATCTTAGTGAGATCATTATCATAAACATTTTGTCTGATATGACTCAGGATTTGATCAATTTTTGTGTGATTGATCATTACTTCCTTTTGATTTGAATTATATTTTTCAGAGATATTTCGTACTATAATACTTAGAATTGTACTAATAGCATTTGAGATAATTTCTTGGTAATAGATTTTTTCATTTTTAAATTCTTCAAGAACCACATTATGAATATCCCAAACAATCGTTCTATCTTCTTCATGAGAAATCACATCACCAGGGATTATATTAGGGCGATGTAGTAGCTGTTCGATACGTTGTAACCAATATTTCCTATCAGGTAGGTTCACCTTGCTAGAAAATAAAAGCTCAGTAAACTTAAAGTATGTAAATTTTGTGTGATTTTCAATTTCAAAATGATGGGTATCCTCTGGAGCTAATAAAAAGATATCATTTTCAGCATACGGGAATCGAATACCATTAATCGTATGATGACCATTTCCTTTTTCGATAAAAATAATCTCGAAGTAATTATGATTATGAGGTTCCGCTTCCCATTCGTCTATAGAATATTGATGTACTAAAAAGGTTTCGTGTAAGGTGTAGCGATTCATAAACAATTCTTTAACATATTTACTAAAGTTACGAAAATAAAATCAATAAATTAACAATTTTTTTTACTAGTAAATTTAAACGATATCGTTTGATATTGTTGATAATTAATTAGTTACATGTCTTTTTGTACAAGTAATTACAGGGATTATACAAGAATAATAATTTGGTTAGAATTAAATTTGTGGAAAACCTTAGTTTAAATTCTTCACATGAAATTTAAAGTTTATTTATACAATATTATTCGAATATCATTTGGTATGTTGCTGGTTTTAAATGGTACATACAACGTAATTAGATATTCTGGTTTCTTAGATAGATTAGATGGATATTTTAATACTGTTTCAATATTTGATCTATTCTTATTAGAGTCACTAGCACCGTTAGTTCCATTTGAAGAATTTGTAATAGGTTTTTTTCTTGCATTAGGGATGTTTAAGAAAAAAACATTGATTGCCTCAATGATTTTATTCGCCTTTTTTGCGATGTTTTTATTTGATGCCGGTCATAATTACTGTGCACTTATACATTTGTTTTTTTGTATAATTTCGATGGTATTATTTAGGAATGATAATTATGATTGGAGTTCTAGGGAATTTACCAGAAACTCATATCAGATTATACAATAGACAAATATTCTTTCTGCCTAATAAGAAGCCTGTATAAGTTAGTTTTTTGTTTGATGATTAATTACTTGTTGGGTATCTGTAGGGGGATTTTATTTAATTACCCTAAAAGTAAGATTGATTCGAGGTTTAATTATTCTTTTTGTCTTGGGAATCTGATGTAACCAACATTCTTGTGTTTTCCCTTGCATGAGCAATAGGCTACCATGCTTTAATAAGATCTTTTTTTTCAGGCTTTTAATTGTTCTGTGTTTAAAATGAAACCACCTTTCTTCTCCAAAAGTGACAGAAGCAATAACGGGGTTAGGACCAAGCTCTTTTTCATTATCTGCATGCCAACCGTTGCTATCTTGACCATCTCTATACATATTAAGTAAACAAGTTGTAAAATCGATAGGAACTATGATTTCTATTTTTTTCTTAACGTGCAGTAATTCTTTAGTAAATGAATTAGGAAACATGGTAACATTAGAATAGCTATATGCTTTATTATTGCTTGCATATAATGCAGTAAGACGCGGTTGAGGATATGTTTTTCCGAAAACCTTAATATCATCCTGTTTCCATATCACCGTCTCCATAAATATTTCAAAAAATTCGTTTGATTTTTGCTGATTAAAAAAATGCGGATAATATAATACATCAGCATCTGGCATATCTAATCGAATAGGAGTAGTATCTATATTAAACAAATCTGTATCCATCAATAGCCTTTAAATGTATTGATACGCCCAATAAATTATACCAAATTGCAATAATAGCCTAAAAACAAGAATTGATTTTGGGAAATTAAGACTCGCCTTTTTGTTCATGAGCATATGAATATGTACCGGAAAAAATAAAATGAGCATCACTACCATTGCCCAAAGCGAAAGTGTTTTAGTATGCGTAAATAGCACTCCAAAACCTACTACTATTTCTGCAATACCACTTATATAAACTATTAATCTATGGTAAGGTATATACAGCGGCATTATTCGCATAAATGCTTTAGGACGAATTAAATGAAAAACCCCAGCAAGAATAAATATAAAGGAAAGAATATATAAATGCCAGTTCATTAAACTCCTGTGGTTTTTTGTTTGCCAGCATTACTAATTGCAAAATCTTTACTTCGCGTCATTTTTCTTATAAAACTAACTTTTCTGAAACGTAAAGCCGTCCAATCTTCATCAATAGATACTTGCCTTACCGGTTCTAGATTGTAATCACCTAGAACTCCCCAACCATGATCTCTAGTGATTTCAGATTTGTATTTTTTGGAACTCTTCTTTGGATAAGCAAACCAAAGTATTCCATCTCCAACAAGTTTTGGATATACTGTCTCAATACGGTTTTCTATTTGTTTTTTTTCTGTCACAAAAATGATAGCAAAATCAACTTCTGACACTTGTATCAAAGATTCTTTAACCACTACATCTTTAAGACAATCCAGTTCTTTGCAAAACCCTTCAGGTTCATTAAGTATTAAAACTTCATCTAATGAAGGAGGAAGTTGTAGTTTTTTAAAAAGCGGAGTCATGAGAATTAATTTAAAAACAGTATTTGTGCTTCTTAAAGATACAAAAAAAGAGGGGATGTTAAACAAAATTGATCCTGATGTTTTCTAAAATAAAAAATATAGAATATTTAACAAATAAATAATATTTCGATGTATTCAAGTAAAAATAGGGTTTCTAGCTAAGAAAACTTTAGTGTTTGTTCTAAAAAATTGAAAATACATTAAATTTTGCACAATAAGCCATTTGGTTTTACAGTTTGATCAGTTCAACTTAAATATATTAATTATGAAAAACACTTTTAAAAAAGGTGCGATTAGCACCTTGGCGTTAGCCATGTGTGCGATGTTCATTTCTTGCGAGGATGAACAATTAGACGCTACCCAGGAACAATTAGACAATCAAGTATTGTTGGAGCAAAGTTTTGTACAAGAACAAGCTTTTCCAAGTGAAACGGGAAAACTTGTTACCGTTCAATTGTATGGGCAATCTGTTGAAGTAGAAGAGATTGATGGAAAGTATATTTTGGATGGTGATATGATCTTTACCAAAGAAGATTTGGCATCAGAAAGCAACAAAAGTACAGGTCGTACTACAAGACGTTGGCCAAATAATACTGTGTATTATGATATACAAAGTAGCTTGCCTAATCAAAGAAGAGTTACGGATGCAATTGCACATTGGGAGGCAAATACAGATCTTACCTTTATAAGAAGAACTAATCAGTCTGCTTATATTTATTTTAGGTCAGGTAGTGGATGTTCTTCTTCTGTAGGACGTACCGGAGGAAGACAGAATATCAATCTTGCAAATGGTTGTTCTACGGGTAATACTATTCATGAAATTGGTCATGCAGTAGGACTGTGGCATGAACAAAGTAGAAAAGATAGAGATCAATATATTACTATCAATTTTCAGAACATACAATCGGGTAGAGCATTTAACTTTCAAACGTATACACAACAAGGAGTAGATGGTGATGAGTATACAAGTACTTTAGATTTCAATTCAATCATGTTGTATGGATCTTTTGCATTTTCTGCCAATGGACAGCCAACTATAGTTAGAAATAATGGTTCTACTTATAACGCACAACGTAATGGACTTTCTTCTGGAGATATTGCAGGAATAGCTCTTATGTATCCTGGTACCGGTGGTGGAGGTGGAGACATTTGCGATGGTGTTGCTCCATGGTCAAGTTCACAATTTTATCAGGCAGGTGATCTTGTTACATACCAAGGAAATTTATGGAGAAAGTTATCTAGTGGATGGGAGTTTGTAGGGCCTTGTGGGTCATCTAGAGACTCAGGGCAATCTATAGCCGATCTTAATGATGTTTCTAAAGACTAATTTTCTTAAGAAGAAGTTTTAAAGTAAATTAAAAGTAAAATCCCTCTGAAAATTAATTCGGAGGGATTTTTTAATTATACATTAAAGTGTTATCTCTTTTGCATTATCTGGAGTTTCAAATATAGAACTTTCTTCATCGAGGAAAGTAATATCTGTAATAGTTGCTTCCCCTAATTTATTGGTCATTCCTTTTTCTTGGGTCCATCCATAAAACTCCCATTTGGTGGCAAAAGGAATCCCATCAATGATTTGGAAATTTTTGTAATGAATTGCATGTGGATCTGCTTCGGCCTTAGAAGTATCACCACCACTTCCAAAAGTAACTATATAAGCAGCGGCTTTTAATACGTTGGTCTTATGGTCAGTATAAATGACATACCAATCGTCTGGTGCATCACCTGTACCCTCTTCAAAAGTGAGTCTTGACGTTCTATGATCTATCCCATCAAGAGGCATATCGTTTGTAAATTCTAGTTTTGTTCCAGGATCGTTCAATTTGTAGGGCATACCAAAGAAATATGTCCAGGTAAACATATCAAAACGTACGGCTTTATTACTAGCACCTTCTGGACATAAAAAAACTTTTTCTCCGTTATAAATTAGTTTACTCTTGTCTTTTTTGTCAATTCTAATTTTGGATGAGTTGGTCAACATTGTAATTTTACCTTCAAGATGTTGTTCCCCACCAAAGAAAATATTTACATTAAAACTTATTGCTTTGTGTTTTAAAAATTTCTCTTTTTTGTGGGCTTTCTCTATGCTTTGAACATAGTTGTCAATTATAGAAAGAGCTCCGTCACCGATACCTCCGTCAGGTTCTACGGGCATCATTTTTTCAGTATCAGTAGTTTTTTTCTTATGATCTTGATTACAACCTGTTACCATAATGATCAGTAGTAAAATCCAAAAATATTTCATTGTTTAAAAGTTTGTGTTACGAATGTTAAAATTACTAAAACCCATATTCGAAACATAGTATTTATGAAAACTGTAACAGATAGTGAACTTAAAAAAACCATGCTATACTAATAAAAAACATGGCTTAGAATATATCTTGAAATTATAATTGCTACCCTTTCTTTTTTGCAGGTGTTTTTTGACCTCCTTGATATAATATAGCGCTGGTAACTTTTTTATTTTCGGTTATAAACTCTAATGCAGCAGGAAACTCTTTAATAAAAAACTTGGTTTCGGTTTCGGCATGCATTTCAAATGATCCTTGTCCTGTGGCTTGCGAAATTAGTTTTCCATTTTCTAGGGTAACTGTGAGATCAAAACCCGGTTGAATTTCATAAACACCCACATATTGCTTTAAAATTTCCTCTTTAACTTCAATGGCAATTTTTTCAGATGGAATAGGTTTGTTAGTTTTTATCCCTTTTGAAATATCGTTAGAATTCTGATTAGTAAATTTTACTTTTAGAGGACTTTTTGACATATCAAATTCATATTCAGAAAAACTGTCTTCAAAGAAAAAGATAGATTTAGTTTTAGGGAAAATTTTGAAAGGCGTACTTCCTTCTCTTTTGCTATATAATTGATTGCCTTCCAAGGTGATAATTCTAACGGCTTTATCCTCAAATTCATACACACCAATTAGTTTCTCTAATTCATTATTTGGAATATGTATTGCAGTTTCTGCTGTTGGAAATGGTTTTCCTATTGCTATTGCTGCAATTCTTTTAGTTACATTTCCTGGGCTATTACAATTACAATTGGTAAGTGTAGCAACAAAAACGTCTTCTTCAGGAATATAAACCTCGTAAGAAGTATATCCAAAAATACCACCTCCATGTTGGATAGCCAAGACTCCGTTAATATCATAAGTTAACCATCCATATCCATAATTGGTAAGATCTCCGTTATTAATAGGGTAGTTAGTGTGGGCTTTTTGTAGCGTTTCTTTTTTGATTAAAATATTAGTATTGAGTCCGGTTTGCCATTTGCTCAAATCTTCTACTGTACTCATTAATGAACCTGCTGCATAGGGTAAGGTCATGCTTAAGTAATTAGCATTTACATAACCATCGCGAGTTTGATATCCCGAAGCGCGATTTTTGATAATTTCACCCTTGTGTCCATATCTAGAGTTGTTCATTTGTAGTTTTTTGAAAATGTTTTGTTCTACAAAATCCTCATAAGTTTGTCCTGTAACTTTTTCAATAACATATCCCAGGATAATATATCCGGAATTATTATAACTCCATTTCTCACCTGGATCAAAATCCATAGGTTCATTCTTAAAATAATCTATTAATTCTTTGGGAGTCATATCTTTGGCAGCTATTTCAGATAGATTCATAGAAGTATAGCTTTTGATCCCAGATGTATGATTTAAAAGATGGTGTATTGTGATTTTTTTTCCATTGGTAGGGTAATCGGGGATGAATTTTGTGATTTCATCTTCTATTGTAAGCTTTCCCTGTTCCATCAGCATAAGGATGGAAACCGCCGTGAATTGTTTGGTAATCGAACCAATTTCAAATACATTATCGGTTTTCATAGGTGTTTCTAATTCCATATTGGCCATGCCAAAAGCCTTATGATATATAATTTTGCCTTTTTTTGAAATCAGAACTGTCGCTCCCGGACCATCGGGTTTGTATTTTTCTTCTAATAGGGAATCAAATTTTTCTTCTAGGTTTTGAGAGAAAGAAAGTAATGGTAAAGATAGGAGTAATAGTATTAACAAGTGTTTTAAGATTGTCATGATATGTCTTTTTGATTGATATAGTGGTATGACGCATGCAGGACAGTTTTGGTTACGAGATAGAATTGAAATTTAGGGCTTCTCCTCAAATTCTGGGCAATCTAGCCTTATATCTGTAGATGTAAGATTGGTTTGTATAAGATTACAATAGTCAGAGTTTTTACCCTTTTCGTAAAACTTACAAGCGTAACAGGTTCTTTGTACTGATATGATTCCGGATCTGTTTAATTTGTAGATTAAAGTCGTTATGTTTTTTAGTAAAGATTCTTGTTCATCCTTATTAAAATTTTGAAGCTCTTTTTTAATTGGGTTTGCAAAGTTTTCGGTTTCAGAAACACTTTTTTCTCCTTTTGGAGTTAAAGAAATGTAATAACTTCTGCTATCTGTAGCCGTTTTGTTCTTAAAAATCAGATCTTTTTTTTCTAATACTTTAACAGCATCACTTATTGTTGGCTTAGTTACATTAAATTCTTTGGCGAGATGACTTACCGTACATAAATCTTCTTTATGATAAGCAACAAAGATTAAGATTTGTATTTGTATTGGACTTAAACCAATAGTTTTGGCATGCTCCCATAACAAAGCTCTAAAAACTTCAGAAATACGCTCTAATCCTATTACAATTTTGGCCGCTACATCTTTGTGTTGAAATGCTAAGTCGAAAATACTTCTATCCATAAAAAAACTGCTAATGAGAAGTGTAAATTCTCGTTCTTCTCATTAGCAAAGTTAGTAATCCTAATTATTTATTGCGTTGTTATTGACAATTTTCCATTTCAATAATAGAATAGCCATGTATTCGGATATCTTTAATGATCTCTGGAGTTGCCTGATCAATATGACAAATTTTGCATTCTTTTGAAGTTAAACTTTTGGTGTCGAAAGGTTTTGAATTAAGATATGATTTACCGTATTCAAATACTTTATTTTCGTTTGTAAGTGTATCGGGGACTAAAATGTCAAAATGCATTACTAGTCCATCTTTTCTGCTAACATAGGTTTCCCATACTGCTATTTTCATAATGTTATTATTTTGATTGAACACTATATGGAAGGGATAAATCTGTACTTAGAACACTATATACTTTGTATACACCTAGCATGGGTTTATCTTTAACTTCGGTATTAACTTGCATATAAGCTGAAACCGCATCAAATTTGAAATCGGTTTGATGGTTCATACGATAGTCAGGAATAACTACTTTGATACTGTTACCTTTGGTAATTACCTGAAAACCTGGTGAATCCATATACATTGGCATTCCAGGGTTTGTTGGTGGTAATATAACTGTTTTATCATCTTTGTTAAATTGTTTTACAGATAATCCACCATCTACTCGCTTGTCTTTGTGCAAAATTACCCAATGTGGATGCCAGATAATACCATCATTATCGTAGGCGCTATCGTTATTTTCATCCCATAAAGGTGTGTCATCAAAATCGGGATGAGAGGTCAATGCTAACGCTACTATACCTTCTGTAGTACTGAATCCTACATCAGTTGATTTTAGGGTTGTTGGGAAGACATACCCCAAAACTGGTGCGCCATGCAATTGTCCGGCTGGAGTGGGTGTTGTTGCACCTGCTTTTCCTTTCACATTGATTTTCCAGATAGTACTGGCTATTGATTGGTCATGCATCACTAATACATCAATTATTTTGAAGTTATCGTCATTATATTTTTTACATTCTTCACAAGCCGTTAGCGTAGAGGTTAGAATGATAAATATTAAAGTTAAGATTGTATGTTTCATTTTTTTTGTTTTTAGAAAATAGTTAGGGTCCTTATTTATATTAGGAATCCTAACTATTTGGATTAAAAAATTATGCTTTTACATCGGCTAATGACGCTCCATAGTTGATATGCAGTACATTTCCGTTTGGAGTCAATAGCGCTGGGACCGATTGAACCCCCGCTTGTTCGGCATTCTGGATTTGGGAGCGATCTTCACCTAGATGCACAATGTTTACATTATCAGATCCAATTAGATTTATAATGTCATGTTCTGCGCTAATGCATACTGGGCAACCGGCGTGATAAAAAATTGATTTACTCATTTGTATAGATTTATATGTTTATGCAATATTGCGATACAAATATAGTAAGGAATCCTAACTAAATAGGATTTTTATCTTTTTTTTAAATAGAGTAGAGGTGAGGCTCAATAAAACAAGCCATTCAATCATTGATTTATTGTATCCTTTTTAGATTTTCATCTACATCTTCATTCTTAAAAGATGATTTTTTTACTTTTCCGAAGGAATATTTAATTGAAAATGAGATTTCTTGTGCGTTTACATAAAATATATCCTCGGTTATAATATCATTGACCGTATATATATCTTCAAAGTTCATATTTCTAAACATGTCGTTAACATTTATGGTTAGATCTAAGTCTTTAAAAAATGTTTTAGAGAATGATGCACCCAAAATGAACATAGCATTTCTTTCAAAAATACCTTGATAACGTTTCGTGAGTCCCCAAAAATTCATACCTAAAGTCGTCCTTGAAGCAATCTTAAACTCGTTGTTAGAGTAATAATATAGATATGGTCTTGTTTTGTTAACGACTGCGGATGGATTAATTATTTTGCTATAAATCCCGTTTATTTGATTAGTGGTGTTCCAAAACTTATATGCGAGTGTATTGCGCACCTGTATGGTATACCCTGTTTCTTTCTCAAAATTTTGAGGGGATGTGATAATTCTTTCTTGGGAAGAATCAAAGTTTGCACTATAAAAAACAGGATTCCTTGTATTGAAATAGCTCAAATTCAATTCATTTTTTTTATATCTAAAGTTGGCAGATACTTCCTCTGTTAGTGTTGGTTTCAAATTTACATTTCTGGAAAATTCAATAAGTGGATTGATAAATGTTGTTATAGAACTGGCATTAAGATAACTAGGTCTGTTTATGGTTGTATTATAATTAAGAGTGATACTTTTTGTGCTGTCTATAGGTAGGTTAAGTCTAATTCTTGGAAACAATCGTGTTTGTTCTCTATCTACCAATAGATCAGATTCATTTCTAAAACCTCCTTTTACAATATTAGTTTCGGATCTAATACCTGCGGCATAATCTATATGACTAATAGTACCAGATAGTTGTGCATAGGATGCGTACATATCTTCATCATAGTTATAGGTTGAGGTATTGCGTTGATCAGAGTTAATAAACTCAAAATCCGAAAAAGCCACCGCATCCCCAATAGATATACTTCCTCCTATTTCTATTTTAAAGTGTTTATTAATTTCCTTTTCAAAGTCTATTCTTGAAGCAAAAACACCTATTTGATATTGTTGATCACGGTTTTGAGATAATTCGAATCCGGCTTGGTTTACATTATTAAAAATGGAACTTTTCAAGTCCCTTTTGTAATTAGAATATTGTACTCCAAAAAATAGGTTGTCTGTTGTGTTAAGTTTTTTATTGAAGTTGAAATTTGTGGTTAAAAAACTGCGTGGAGCATCATTTTGTGTTTCTGAGATAATAAAATCTTCTGTTTGGTCTACATTTAGCGTAGAATTTGTGGTAATTGGAAATTTGTCGGTATGTGCTCTGTAATTTAACCGCCCAGAGATGTAATTACTCTTTGCAAATTGATAGAAAAAACCACCACCCATAATAAATTGAGGCCTTGGGCCAATTGCTTTGATATCATGCTGTGATATAATGTTTCTAGAGGGCACAATAATTTTGGAATCAGCTCCTTCCCAAAACCCTAATTGATTGTAGTTAAAGTTTGCCTGTAATTCTAATTTGTCTTTTTTAAATGTTGTGTTTACAGCAGCATAATTGCTAAATCTTCTTTTAAATGATAACGTTTCTGATAACTGTACGGTGTAACCACTTTTTTGTTGCTGCTTTCTTGTGATGAGAATTAAGCTTCTACCTTCGGCTTCATATTTTGCAGATGGATTATCAATGATTTCAATTTCCTTAATATCGTCTACTGATAATGATTTTAATTGATCAATATCAATTTTTTGATTATCTAAATACAATAATGGGCTCCCTCGTCCTATAATTGATATAGATTCTTGATTGGGGCTAATTTGTATTCCCGGTAATTTGGATAATATATCAGTAGGAGTAGGGAGGGATTCAAAAATCGAGTTTTCGATGATTACTTTTATATTCCCCTTATCAAAACTAATATCATTTTTGGTGCTTTTTATAGTTACCTCATCCAGTTCAACAGTGCTTTTTCTTAGCTTTACGTTTATGACCATGTCATCGTTTAGTACAATTTCTTGTTCTTCTTTTTGAAATCCAAGACAAGAAACAGATAGTATGTATTCTCCGGTAGTTATTTTTCCAAAATTGAATTTACCGTTGTCGATAAATGTATATTTCACAATACTTTGATCTTTGTTATTTAGAAGGAATACATCTCCTGTATCTAATGGTATATTGTTATGAGAAGAAATAGTACCAGATAATGAGTACTGTTGCTGTCCGTATACGATAAAGGAAAATGGTAAAAATAATAAACAAATTACTCGTTTCATGTTATTTCATTTTTCTGAAAACAAATAACTATAGAAACAAGTAGGATGTATATTTTTGGTAAGCTGAATAAGGTACTAGTACCGGTATGAATTTTATTTTTTAAGAAGTAATTCCTGTCTGTTAGAGATGTTTAGTTTGCTATAAATATTGGATATGTGAGTCTTTACAGTACTAAGACTTACAAATAACTCTGTCGCAATCTCTTTATTACTTTTTCCAGATATGATGAGGTCTTTTACGATTTTCTCTTGCTTGCTCAAGGGGACATAATTATTATTTTTTGACCTTTTTTTAGATATAATAATAGAACCCGTCAAGAAAGCGATAATAAAAAATGCAATACCATTAATCCATAAGCTAACTTGATATTTTTTATTTGTTAATTCTTGGGAGATAAAGGCGAGTTTGTTTTCTAGATAAGCATAGGTTATTGGATCTAATTCGCTGGATTTTAGCTCTTGTAAAAGATCAAGATAATAATCAGGATTAGTTTTAATGTCTTTGTCAAGCAAGTTTTGATCATCTAGCCTTTTTATACCTATTAATTTTACTAACAGAATTTGCAACGAGTCTTTTACATATCCTTTGGTTTCTAATAAATATTGCTTTGGATCAAAGTCAGAAGTTAGGTTTTCATATCTAGCTTCAAACTTTTTTAATTTCTGCCATTCTTGATCTGCTTTATTATTGGTAGTGTAGTCCTTAAAGAGAGCTTCTGCTTTATTAAAGTATATCGTGTCATCTTTGGATGTAATAAATAATTTGAAGTTTTTTATTGTATCTGAGAGCTTCTTTTTCTCCTCAGGAGATATAGGGTTAAGTTGTACTTTATAAATTTGATCTTTTGTGCTAAAAAGGTTTTGGTCAAAAGCAAAAAAACCATTTTCAGCAATAGGAGTAGAAGCAATAGTTTTAGCGTGATAGGTACCTTTATTTTCTTCGAGTTCGATTGTACTCAAATACACTCGTTGTTCCCATTTTTCGGGATGCTCAAGGGTTACATATCCTGAAACACAGTTTTGCCCAAATAGTTGTGAACAAAGGATTAGTTGAAATACAAAAAGGAAGTTTAAACTTTTCATTCCCGTATGATATAAAGGATAAATACGAATGTAAAAGTTTTGTAGTTTATTACAAAAGTTATATAACAAAAAAAACCGCTTCTGCTGTTTGTCAGTGAAGCGGTTTATATGCTAAAAATATTGATTTCTTATTTGATCATCTCAAAACTACGTTTAATGAAATCTGTTAGTTCTTCACCTTTAAGCAAATTTTGAGAAAGTCTAGCTAAGTCAAGAGATTGTTTGATTAAACGTTCCTTTTTCTTATCGGTTTTGGTATTGGCAATTTGACCAATCAATTCATGGTTTGTATTTACTACCAGATTATACATCTCTGGCATATTACCCATACCAAACATTCCGCCACCGCCACCGGTCTGTTGCATTTCTTTCATACGGCGCATGAATTCTGGCTGTGTAATCATAAATGGTGAAGCGTTACTATCCATTGCTTCTAGTTGTACCGTATATTTTTCCGCAGGAATCACTTTCTCCAGATCCACCTTAAGCGCATCTTTTTCTTCATCGGATAATTTAGAGATGGTCTCTTCGTCTTTTTTGATAAGGTTATCTACATGATCTGCATCTACACGAGCAAAAGTGATGTTTTCTTTACTGGTTTCTAACTTCTGGATTAAATGTGAAACTATAGGAGAGTCTAATAATAATACTTCGTATCCTTTATCTTTTGCAGCGGTTATATATGAATGTTGCTCATCTTTATTTGAAGCATAAAGAATCACCAGTTTATTATCTTTATCTGTCTGGCTGTCTTTGATCTTTTCTTGTAATTCTTCAAAAGTCAAAAATGTATTGTCTACAGTTGGGTATAGTGCAAATTTGTCAGCTTTTTCGAAGAACTTATCTTCAGAAAGCATTCCGTATTCGATAACGATTTTAATGTCATTCCATTTTTGCTCAAAATCTTCTCTATTGCTTTTAAACATAGAGCTTAGTTTATCGCCTACTTTACGAGTAATATAGCTTGATATTTTCTTTACGTTTCCGTCTGCCTGAAGGTAAGAACGTGATACATTTAGTGGAATATCTGGAGAATCTATTACACCACGTAACATCGTAAGGAATTCAGGAACGATTCCTTCTACATTATCCGTTACAAATACCTGATTTTGATATAATTGAATTCTATCCTTCTGTATATTCATATCCTGACCTAATTTTGGGAAATACAAGATTCCGGTTAGGTTAAAAGGATAATCTACATTAAGATGAATGTTAAATAATGGTTCCTCAAATTGCATTGGATACAGCTCTCTATAGAAACCTTTATAATCTTCATCTTTCAAATCTGTTGGTTGCTTAGTCCAGGCAGGATTTGGATTATTGATAATATTATCTACTTCTTGAGTAGGAGCTGGATCTTCATCTTTGGCACCTTCTGGTTTTGGTAATGTTTCAGTTTTGGTGCCAAATTTTATTGATACAGGCATAAATTTATTATACTTTATCAATAACTCTTGAATTCTACTTTCTTCTAGAAATTCAGTGTCATCATCACCTATATGAAGAATAATTTCTGTTCCTCTCTCTGTTTTATCATGTGCTTCGATACTGTATGTAGGAGATCCGTCACAAGTCCAGTGAGCCGCAGGTTCATCCTTATAAGATTTTGTAATAATTTCTACTTTATTTGCTACCATAAAAGCAGAGTAGAAACCAAGACCAAAATGTCCAATAATTCCAGAATCCTTTGCGCTATCTTTATATTTTTCAAGAAATTCTTCGGCTCCAGAAAAAGCAACTTGATTAATATATTTTTCTACCTCTTCAGCGGTCATACCGATTCCCTGATCGATAATATGTAATTGCTTTTTTTCTTTGTCAACCTTAACTTCAATAATTGGATTACCATATTCTATTTTGGTTTCACCAATACTAGTTAAGTGTTTTAATTTTAAGGTCGCATCTGTAGCATTAGAAATTAGTTCTCTTAAAAAGATTTCGTGATCAGAATACAAGAATTTTTTAATTAAAGGAAAAATATTCTCTACGGATACATTAATACTTCCTGTTGTCATTTTTATAAGGTTTTAATTTTATTGTCTTTTCTGTTTGTTCTATGGTCAAAAAAAATACCAATAAAGCGTATCTGACAAACTGACATTGAAATACTAATTTTTATGCTATAAAGTAAGTGTTTACAGACAATTACGTCTACTTAAATGTAAAAGGTACAGGTTTCATTTTTTCTGAAACAACTTTAACATATTTTTTGTTTAGCTTTTTGTGAAAAAAGTTAAACAATTATTATATTTACTGTAAATTTCGATTCAATTATGGCTTCATCAAATAAAAAACAAGTGATAGATAAGGATTATATTATTTCTAAGTATATGGATTATGTATTAGAGCATGATGGTTATCCTAAATCGGTATACAAATTTTGTAAAGACATTAAAATTACCGAGGAGGAGTTCTATAAGTTTTTTGGAAGTCTGGAAAGTCTTGATAAGAATGTGTGGAATATTTTTTTTGCTACAACTATAAATGCTATGAATGCCAATGATGAATATTCGAGCTTTTCTAGTAGGGATAAAATGTTAACGCTTTTCTATACCTTTTTCGAGATGTTAACTTTAAATCGTAGTTACGTTTTGTTTGCCCTAAAGCGCTATGATTTACCTCTTAAAAATCTTTCGCAATTAACTGGTTTACGATCGCATATTAAGAATTTCGCATCTGAACTTATTGAGGAAGATAATGATGAAAAAACGAATAGATTAACTAAAAATCCTGTA
Source organism: uncultured Aquimarina sp. (assembly GCA_947496355.1). Lineage (GTDB taxonomy): Bacteria > Bacteroidota > Bacteroidia > Flavobacteriales > Flavobacteriaceae > Aquimarina. Next base: position 97,686 of record CANMCO010000008.1, on the reverse strand, counting down.
TCAATATTTTCTGAGGGGGCTTGGTTACAATTTTTGTTTCTATTGAATTTTTGGATCGGAGACGAATCTGCTAGTTTTGAAAAGACAGATGTGGCGATTGAAAAGTCTGTAAGTACCATTTTTGACCTTTTTGATAATACGCCTTTGGATAATGTGTTGGATTTCGGGAAATTTCTATGGAAAGAAAAAGTAATGTGGAATTAGTGTAAGGAATTAGAAATACTCTAGACTTTTAGGAAAGCAATTAATATATGAAGACAATAGATAAAATACCAACTTCAAAACTAGGACGAACTGCAGAGCTTGTGAAAACTGGCGTGAAGGTTGGCGGAAATTATCTTAAATATTATAGTAAAAAAGCGGTAAACCCTAATACGACTAAAGATCAGTTAAATGAAGATAATGCCGCTGATATATATGATGGATTAAAGAGCCTTAAAGGGAGCGCATTAAAAGTTGCACAAATGCTTTCTATGGAAAAAAGCATACTGCCAAATGCCTATGTAGAAAAGTTTTCGTTGGCACAGTTTAGTGTTCCACCATTGTCTGCACCATTGGTTAGAAAGACATTTAAAAAATATCATGGGCAATACCCAGAAGATTTATATGATACGTTTGCAACTCAATCTATAAATGCGGCGAGTATCGGACAGGTACACAAAGCAATTAAAGATGGGAAAAAACTTGCTGTGAAAATTCAATATCCTGGAGTTGCAAACAGCATAAGTTCTGATTTGGCGATGGTAAAACCCATCGCCGTCAGAATGTTTAACTTAAAGGGAAAAGATTCTGATAAATATTTTAAAGAATTAGAAGGCAAATTACTTGAAGAAACAGATTATAAACTAGAATTAAGGCAAAGTAGAGAAATTACAGAAGCATGTGCAAAAATTCCTAATTTAAGGTTTCCCAAGTACTATGATAAACTGTCTAGTGAACGAATAATTACAATGGATTGGATGGACGGCTTACATTTAAGTGAATTCGCTAAGCAGAATAATGATCAGGAAAAAGCGGACAAAGTAGGTCAAGCGTTATGGGATTTTTATATGTATCAAATGCATATTCTTAAAGCAGTACATGCAGATCCGCATCCTGGTAATTTTCTGGTAGACCAAGATAATAATCTCATAGCTATAGATTTTGGGTGTGTTAAGAAAGTACCTATGGAATTTTACACGCCATATTTCGAGTTAGCAGATAAAAAAAATATAGATAACCCACGTTTTTTTGCCCAAAAGATGTTTCAATTGGAAATACTCCGAGAGGATGATAACCCTGAAGAAAAAAGATTCTTCTCGGAGTTGTTCCATGAGATGCTAAGTCTTCTTACAAAACCGTTTAATGAAGCAACTTTTGATTTTGCAAATGAAGAATTCTGGAATAAGATTACAGAACTTAGTGACAAATATTCTAAGGATACAGAGTTAAGAAAGATGAATGGTAATAGAGGAAGTAAGCACTTTTTGTATATCAACAGAACATTTTTTGGCTTATATAATTTATTACATGATCTGAAAGCTAGGATCGTTGTAAACAATTTTGAAAAGTACCTTTAGTCGGTCGCTCGATCGGCTTGGTTTGTTTATTTATTGGTTAGGTTGTTAGAAAGATGCGCTGTGGTTGGCGCATCTTTCGCTTTTTAGATACCCTTACCTAGGAAGAGTTGTAGGAATAAACTTCGTGTTAAAATTTGAAAACAAACACTTTTAAAAAATACTTTTATCCTTATCTTCACAATTACAAATTTCCCCCTAGTATGTTTAGACGCAGAATATATGTATGTATTGTTGCTTTGATCTTTCAGGTTTATTCATTTTCACAGCAAAAAGAAGAGGTTCAAGACCTCATTGATAAGGTTGAAAACACAACAGAAAAGATAGAAAAACTATATCTGTTAGATACCCTATCCAATAAAATTGGAAAAATGCGACCTAGCAATTTCGATTTTTATAAGAAGTATTTTTCCAAATATACCCTTCAATATATTGAATTAGCAAAAGAATTGGATAGTATTGATTTAGTAGCTTCTAAAACATCCGGAATAGTAGATTATTATCTTAAAGCAGTAGGTAAACCTGATTCTGCAAGTGTAATTGTTAATGCAATTATTAGAGATAGTAACAAAATTGAAAACAGAGTTAACTTAGGTCATCTGTATACTAAACGTGCCGATATTAGTTTTGAAATAGCCGATTTAGAAAAAGCGATTATAGATTATAAAAGAGCAGAAACGATATATCATAAAGCCAAAGATTCAGTTTCTGAAGCAAATGCAATTTATTTTTCGGGTCATACTAACCAAAGATTGGGGAATTTAACTAATGCTATTATAGAATATCAAAAGGTAAATGAGCTGTATACTCAACTTAACGATACAGTATATATGGGGTACAGTAAGATAAATATATCTCATATTTTTAGTCAATTAAATTTACTAGAAGAGGCACTAAAAGAAAGGGAGGAAGCGAGAGAACTTTTGTTAAGTAAAAAGCTTAAAAATTATCCTGCATTATCACAGCTAAGTGTGTTGGACTATAGAGATTTTGCCAAACAAAAAAAGTTGGATAAGGCAGAAACTTCGCTATTGAAGGCACTAGAATTTTCTAAAAAAGGCCCTAGTAAAGTCAGTATAACGTATACCAGAGTATATCTTTCGGTGTTTTATTCGAAACACAAAAAACAACCCGAAATAGCTGAAAAATATTTGGATACAATTAAGTTAGATGCTGATTTTTTCAATACACCAAGTGGTGATATACTTTATTGGGATCTTATGGCAGAATTAGAAATGGCTAAAGGTAGGTATAAAGAAGCAATTCCTTTTTTAGAAAAAAAAATGGAGGTTTTTGTAAAAATGAATGATGTACAGTCTCAATTAGACGTTGAAGAATGTTTGTATAAAGCTAATCAGAAATTAAATAAGTTTTCAGATGCTACGGCCCATCTAGAAAGATATATGCTTCTTAAGGACTCATTGTATAACATAAAAAGATCAAATAGTGTTATTTATTACAAAACACTATATGAAACCGAAAAGAGAGACAGTCAGATTGCGATTCAAAAAGCTAATATAGATGTCTTAGAGGCAAAAGATAAAGCAAAAAGAAATCTCATGCTTTTTGGAAGCATTGGGTTAAGCTTATTATTCTTTTCTATATATCTATACAGAAATAGAACGCTATTATTACGTAATAAGAAATTGCAACAGTCATTTTTGCAAGAACTTTTACAAACTCAAGAACGAGTTAGTAAGCGTATTTCAAAAGATTTACATGATAGTGTTGGTCAAAGTTTGTTAATTATTAAAAATAAGGTTTTACAAAATAAAGATGACCAGACCGCAAATATTGTTGATGGTGTGATAGACGAAGTACGCGGGATATCAAGAAGTTTACATCCTTTTAAATTAGATGAATTGGGTCTTACTGTTACTATACAAAGCAGTGTAGAAATGATAGATGAAAGCTACGATCTTTTCATTTCTGCAGAAATAGATAATATCGATACCATTTTTGATCAAGAAAGAGAAATAAATATTTATAGATTGGTACAAGAAAGTTTTAACAATATCATAAAGCATTCTAATGCAAAATCTGCAGAGATCAAGGTTGTGAATAAGGATCAAGATGTAGAGATAATTATTAAGGATAACGGTAAAGGATTTGATGTTTCAAAAGAAAGGATATCAAAATCCAAAATAGGATTAAAAACATTGAGTGAGCGTTCAAAGTTTTTAAAAGCTAATTTTAGAATACTTTCTGAGATTAATCAAGGAACTACATTGATATTTAATATTCCAAAGCATGTTTAAGCCTAATATACTAATTGCAGATGATCATCCTTTATTATTGAAAGGACTTGAGGATTTTCTTAAAGAAAAAAAATATAACCTTATTGCGGCTTGCCCTGATGGTCTTTCTGCGTATAACACCATTGTAAAAGAGAAACCAGATATTGCTATTTTGGATATTGAAATGCCAAACATGACAGGTATAGATGTTGCCAAACAATGTAAACGACATCAAATTGACACAAAAATTGTCTTAATTACACTACATAAAGAGAAGAAAATATTTGAAGATGCTGTAAAATATAATATACACGGGTATTTGTTAAAAGAGTTTGCTTTGACCGAGATAGAAGATTGCATTACAAGTGTCTGTCAAGGAAAACCTTATTTTAGTGAAAAGATTTACCGAAGATTTTCCCATACCACTAATGATAGTGTAAATATTGAAAATCTAACACCTTCAGAAATTAAAATATTGAAACTTATTGCTGATGAAAAGACAAGTAGTCAGGTGGCAGATTTCTTAAGTATATCTGTTCGAACAGTAGAGAAGCATCGCGCAAACATTATTAGAAAACTCGATATTGATCATAAGCCAAATTCACTCCTTATTTGGTCGCAAAAGAATAAAGAATTATTACTATAAGTAAGTCTAAGATATCTGTTTTGCACAATTACGTGGGGCTACGTATGTTTTTTTTATGATCTAGTATTTAGATTTGTACATATCAAAATTTAAGATAGTAATAATCTATTAGTACAAAACGGGTTTTTGAAAAATGACAAGCAGTGCGGCAATACATACATTTTCGGTATATGCAAATCCTAAATTGGGAGAAGTTTATATAGATTTGGTAGATAAGTCTGCACACACATCATATGAAGTGTTGAACGCACAAAAACAAGTTATATCAGCCAATAATGACTTAATTATTAGAAATACGATTTCATTAAAAGCATTACCAGTGGGAATGTATACCGTAAAAATTAAAAACAGACACGAGGTAATGATCAAAAAATTTCTAAAACTATAGTTTTAGAAAGATTGGGGGAAAAAAGGCTACAAACGTTTTCCGGTTTGTAGCCTTTTTGTTTTTTTATGATACGTAAAAATATACTGCAAATAAGACGTTTATGGCGAAAACCTAAGAAACTATTATGCACGCATACAATATCAGTCCTGTTTCTTTTATCAAGATGTTAAGAATACATATATTGTCTGCCAGTTTTTAATTAAGCATAAAATCACGCACAATACACAATAATTAGCTATATGTATACTTCAAAAATATCTGGATTGGGATCATATGTTCCTGAGAATGTGGTTACAAATAATGATCTTTCTAAAATAATGGATACTAATGATGCTTGGATTCAGGAGCGTACTGGGATCAAAGAAAGACGACATATTAAGAAAGGAGATGGTAATAGTACCTCGGTAATGGGTGTTAAAGCTGCTAGAATCGCCTTAGAAAGAGCTAATCTTACAACCGATGATATAGATCTAATCATATTTGCTACTCTTAGTCCTGATATGTATTTTCCTGGAGGAGGAGTGCGAGTTCAGGAAATGATGAACATGAAAACTATTCCAGCACTTGATGTACGTAATCAGTGTAGTGGATTTGTTTATTCTATTTCTGTTGCCGATCAATTTATTAAGACCGGAATGTATAAAAACGTACTAGTTATTGGTAGTGAGAATCACAGTGGAGGTTTGGATATGACTACCCGTGGAAGAGGTGTTTCTGTGATTTTTGGAGATGGAGCCGGAGCTGCGGTATTAACAAGAAGTGAAGAGAAGGGTAGTGGTATTTTATCTACTCATCTACATAGTGAGGGAGCTCATGCTAAAGAGTTGTCTCTAGAAGGTCCAAGTACAGAACATTGGGTTCCTGAAATTATAGCAGAAAACCCACAAGAGGATATACCGTATTATCCATATATGAATGGGCAATTTGTATTTAAAAATGCAGTAGTTCGTTTCTCTGAAGTTATTAACGAAGGTTTACAAACTAATAATCTTACTGCATCTGATATTAATATGTTGATACCACATCAAGCAAACCTTAGAATCTCTCAATTCGTTCAAAAGCAGTTTAGGTTATCTGATGATAAGGTGTATAATAATATTCAGAAATATGGAAATACTACTGCGGCATCAATCCCTATTGCACTTACTGAAGCTTGGGAAGAGGGTAAAATAAAAGAAGGAGATCTGGTTGTTTTAGCAGCCTTTGGAAGTGGATTTACATGGGGTAGTGCCATTATAAGATGGTAGTTAGAACTATAAATATTGATATAAACTGAAAAACGCGAAGCAATTAAGCTTCGCGTTTCGTATTTAATAACTCGGTTATTAATTTTTTAAAGGCTAATTCAAATAAATCATAACCATGATTATACTATATTAAACGTCATAAATTGCAATGTGTTACAGAATCTGTGAAATTTTTACAATTATTTAACTTTAATAAGGTTTCGTATAATTATTAATAAATTTAACTATTTTATTGATTGTTTATCAGTGAATTAACATTTTTTTTGTCAAAAATTTAGTTAAAGTATACCTCCGCCTGATTTTTCGTTATCTTCTCGTCTTTTTCTTGAAGCTTTTCTATTTTTTCCACTTCCGAACCGATATGAGAGCCCTAAATAAACTGTTTGAGTTTCACCTTTAAATCTTCCGTTTTGTTGAAATGGGACATCGCTTTCAAACCTAAAACGCAGAGTGTTAAAAATGTCATTATAGTTAATACTAAACGTTCCTTTTCCTTCTAAGAAATTATATCTCGCACCAGTATTAATAAAATAAAAAGATTTGGTTTCGAATTGAACACCTTCCTGCGGCCCTCTGTAGAATCCAAATACTTGAAATGTTAGATTTTTGGTTGCTTTAAGACTATTGTTTATTCTAAAATTGTAAATCACAGCATCTACCTCTCTTGCAATTTCATCCACAATCCCTTTTTGAGTCTGACCATATAAATCAAAACTTGCATTAAAACTCCACCATTTTGTGGCTTTATAATTTCCAGATAGCTCAACACCATAGGCAGAGTTGTTATCAAAATTATCAAAGGTTAGTATTTGTGCATTGTTTTGCACAGGGTCAGTAATAAGTGTCTGGTTGATTTCATTATCTATAAGTCGATAAAAAACCCCGCTGGTAAATGATCCTTTTTCAAGTTTTCTTGTATAATTAGCTTCAATAGAATTAGTGAACTGGGGTTCTAAGCTTTGGTTACCTCTTGAGGTAATTCTGGGTACACTCCATTCCCTAATTGGATTTACTTGATTTAACCCTGGTCTATCTACTCTTCGGCTATAGCTTAATTGATAACTATTTTTTTCACCAGGTGAATAGGTAAGATATGCTGAAGGGTATACCGTTAGAATATCATCTTCAAATTCTTGTATTCTATCATCACCAGATTCGAGTTTTTCTTTAAAAACTGAATCAACCTGATAACTTTCGAACCTGGCCCCGATTTGATATGACCATTTTTCAAGGCTATTTCCATAGGTAGCATAGAGTGAATGTATGTCACGATCATATTTAAAATCTGAATTTGGAAATAATGTTGATTGATAGATGTTATCCGTTCTACGAAGTCTGGTTTCGTATCCCAACTCTAATTTTGCTGTTTCAGATAAAGGATTTACATAATCCAGATTGATGGTTGTGTTTTTTCTATCATTATTTATAAGATCATTATAGCCAGTAGAAGCCCCATCTCCACCTATAAAACTGAAATCATCATCATTATCTCCGTCAAAGACATTGTAATCTACTTCCAATTCGATATTATGTCCATCTTTTTTAAAATCATGTTTGTAATCAAAATTATATGTAGATCCAAGATTATCACTATCACTTACTAAGTTTTGGATGAGGTCGTTTTGATCGTTATTTAAGAAAAGAACATCGGTAATTCCGTTTGTTAGTCCATCAAATAAATTTTGGTTAGTATATATAGAAATTGTATTGTTATCATTTATATAATAATCAAGACCAACCTTAAATAAATGAGACTTATTATTGTCTAGAAATGTAAAATTTTGCCTCGTATTGTCATCTTCTCTAAATACGAAACCGGCATTTAGATTCTTTGTAATATTAGTACCATAATTACCATAAACATTAACTTTTCCTGTTCTATAGTTCAAGTCTATAGAGTTATTGAACCGAGCATTTTTATCAAAATTTACTCCCATGTTTATATTACCATTAAATCCAATATTGCTATTTTTATGCAATACGATATTGATGATACCACTCATCCCTTCTGGATTGTATTTTGCAGATGGATTTGTAATTAATTCGATTTTCTTAATCGATGTTGAAGGAATCTGTTTTAGTAGTTGGGTGGCGCTAATATTAGTTGGTTTGCCATCTATAAGAATGCGGACATTTTGATTTCCTCTTAGTGCAATATTACCATCCTGATCAACATTAACAGATGGTATATTATTCATTATCTCTGCGGCAGTACCTCCTGTAGTCGTCAGATCCTTTCCAACATTAATTACCTTGCGATCGATTTTTTGTTCTATTGTGGTTCTTTCGGCAATTACTGTTACACCTTCCAGCGATTCTGCTGTTTCTTCAAGTGTGATTATCCCAACATTGATATCTTTGCTTTTTCTTGAAATTTCTATCGGTTGAGAGTGCGTTGCATACCCTATAAATTGAATTTTTAAGGTATAATTCCCAGAAGGAATGTCTACAATTAAAAAGTCCCCTGTCTCTGTAGTAATCCCACCACTTATAATTTTATCCACACCTTCATTTATTACAATAGTGGCATAAGGAATAGGTTCTTTTAGATTCTTGTCTATTACTTTACCTTTTATGGTGCCTACAATGGCATCATTTTTTGGTTGCGCTATTGTTGCAATAGACCAAAAGGATAAGAAAAACAGTATTAGTGTTGATTGATTGATTGTTTTCATTTGAACGTTTGTTTGATTGAGTGTTATGCATTGTACTTTGTATTACATAATACAAGCACATTTGTTTTATAATTTATATGGTGATTAGGCATATATAGTACTAGACGAATAAGAAGAATTTCTGTTACATTATATTTTGTTTTTAACATTATGTTTAAAAACAAAAACCGCCTTGGATAAGGCGGTTTTCTATAATAACCAAATAGTAACACTAACCATCAACTATGAATAAAATTTGATTATTATAAAGTAACTAACTAACTAAATTTATGAAAAATCATATCTTTATAAGTAAGACGTAGAGCTTTGGTTTGTGTTACAGACTTCTTTTGTTTTTAACATTTTGACTTACTTTTTTAACGTTTAAACTTTAATTTTAGAGATTTTTAAACGACTAAATAACTAACAAATTCGGATCACTATATATGGATAAAAAAACATTAGTACTTGGGGCATCATTAAAGGCAAATCGATATTCTAATTATGTAATAAATAGACTGGTAGATAATCAGCATGAAGTTCTTGCCATTGGTTTAAGAGCGGGAGAAGTTGCAGGCGTGGAAATACAAACAGAATTAGAAGATATAAATGGTATAGATACAGTAACACTCTATTTAAACCCACTAAGACAAAAGCCATATTATGATTATATAGTAAATCTTAACCCAAGAAGAGTCATTTTTAATCCAGGTACAGAAAACCCAGAATTTTATCAGTTACTTAGAAAAGCAAATATAGAAGTTGATGTAGCTTGTACATTGGTGTTACTTTCTACGAATCAGTACTAACCCCAGAAAAGTTAAAAATCCATTCAGGATTAGAATAAAGAAACCAAATTCGAAACCAAACCATGCAGCACTATTGACACTTATGATATATGATAATATTGGTGACAATACAGCTACTATTGGTACTAGTTTATCCATCACCTTTAGTTTTGTAAACAAACCAAATGCATAAAGCCCCAATAAAGGGCCGTATGTATATCCTGCAAAAACGAACAATTTGGCAATTACGCTTTCATCCTTTATGATGTATTTAAAGGAAATAATTACTAAAACTAATATTAGGGAAAATAGGATATGAATCTTTTTTCGGGTTTTTACTTGATCTGAAGGAGTGTATTTCTTTTCAATATCCATGATATCAATGCTAAATGAAGTCGTTAGCGAAGTTAATGCGCTATCTGCACTACTATAAGCGGCTGCGATAAGGCCAAGTACGAAGAAAATGGCAATTCCAAAACCGAGGCCACTTTGGGTGGCGATTACCGGAAAAAGTTGATCTTTATGCGCTTCAATTCCATTTTGCGATGCATATTGAGTAAGTAATAGGCCCAAACCTAGAAATATAAAATTCACAATTGTTAAAACAATAGTGAACCAAAACATGTTTTTTTGTGCATCTTTCAAACTACGACAGGTAAGGTTTTTTTGCATCATATCCTGATCTAAGCCTGTCATTACAATGGCTATAAAAGCTCCGGATAAAAATTGTTTCCAGAAATAATTACCGCTTTTAAAATCATCAAAAAAGAACATTTTTGATAAATCACTTTCTAATACATAACCAAGCAAGTTAGATCCATTAATACCAAGATCATCAGATACATAATATATGGCGACACCCACTGCGATTAACATAAATAATGTTTGCAAGGTATCGGTCCAAACAATAGTTTTTATTCCAGACTTAAATGTATACAACCAGATCAATAGGATTGTTATAATTACGGTAACCCAAAAAGGAACTCCAAGGGCATCAAACAGAATAGATTGAAGTACGTTTGCTACCAAAAATAACCTAAAGCTTGCACCAACAACTCTTGACAATAAAAAAAAGGAAGCGCCTGTTTTGTATGAATAATTACCAAAACGACCATCTAAATAGGTATAGATTGAAGTCAGATTAAGTCTATAATATAAAGGAAGTAAAATTGTACCGATTACAGTATATCCCAAAATATAACCTAATACAACCTGCATATAGCTAAACTGAGAAGCTTCGATCCATCCTGGAACAGAAATAAAGGTAACGCCACTTAACGAAGCACCAATCATACCAAATGCTACAATGTACCAAGGTGATTGTCTGTTGGCTTTGAAAAAAGCTTCATTTCCGGCATTTTTTCCGGTGAAATAAGATATTAGTAATAGAATTCCAAAATAGGCTGCAATTAAAAGCAGAATATGTAAAGGCTGCATAAATTTTGGTTATAATGAGTCGCCAAAATACAAATTAACTAGAAACTCCAAACCATAAACATAAAACTATTTGTTTCTAACATCACTCTCGATCATACCATCACGCAAACGAATAACTCTGTGTGCATGGGCCGCAACTTCTTCTTCATGAGTTACGATAATGACAGTATTTCCCGCTGCATGAATGTCATCAAACAAATTCATTATTTCTATAGATGTTTTGGAATCAAGATTACCTGTGGGCTCATCGGCAAGAATGATAGAGGGTTTATTTACCAGAGCACGACCAACAGCAACTCGTTGTCGCTGTCCACCAGAGAGTTGATTTGGTTTATGATCCATGCGATCAGCAAGACCAACATCTGTAAGTACTTCTTCAGCTCTAATTACTCTATCTTTTTTAGAGGTTCCGGCATATACCATGGGTAATGCAACATTATCTAATGCTGTTGTTCTTGGTAGTAAATTAAAGGTTTGAAAAACAAATCCAATTTCCCGATTTCGAATATCAGCCAATTCATTATCTGTCATTTGGCTCACGTCATTTCCATTTAGGATATACTTCCCATCAGTAGGAGTGTCAAGGCATCCAAGAAGATTCATGAGGGTAGATTTTCCGGAACCCGAAGGTCCCATAATCGCAACATACTCACCACGTGGGATTACTAAATCAATTCCTTTTAAGACATAGACAGTTTCCTGACCGAGTTGAAAATTTCTAATAATCCCCTTGATTTCTATAACGTTTTCCATAGATAGCCTTTACTGATTGTAAGATACAATATTAGAATATATGACGCAGTAGCTAAAAAGTTGTTACACTCTAATTGCAAAATGTTCTTTAACTTGTTCTTTCCGAAAAAATATAAAACCTAAACGGTACGTATCAATAGTTACCCGAACAGCCGAAAGGCATTTTACTTTTTTCCAAGTTGAAGTATTTTCTTTTGACTGATATATGTTGCTTACAATTATTAAACTGTTATTATGTGTTTTAGAAAATAAATCCTCTAGGTTATTCAGATTTGTCGTGTTTAAGTTCACATATATTAAATCGCATAGGTCATTTTGCTTATCTAAATCTACTATAGAAATTGAATTATCAATTGATAAAACCTTAGATACAAAATCAGACGAGTTATCTGCGATAGCAACTTTTGTATAACCAAAATAGGATGATAAACGACTTAAGAGTTTTGTCGTTTTTAGACTGTTAATTGATCGTTTTCCATTATAATCTTTAAATAGTCTTTTAATTGATTTATGTGTTACTTGTTTCTTTGTATCGTAGAAGCATCGTGTTACCAAATCATATACAAAAGGCGAATGTACCCCATGTTGATTGGTCGATTTGAGAAGGAATTTGAGATATGATGTTATTCTGAAGAGCATTTTTTGATAACTATCTTAAAACTAAAAAAATGTTTCGTTTATTATTCTTCCATCATTTCAGAAAGTTCAAGCCAACGCATTTCGTTTTCCTCGATTTGTTCAATAATTTTTTGAAGCTTTTGGGATTCCTCATTTATTTTTTCTCCTTCAAGATTGCCTTCAACAAATAAATTTTCGATTTCTCTTTTTTGAAGTTCTAGTTTTTTGAGATCCCGTTCAATTCTACTGAATTCCTTTTGCTCATTATAAGAAAGACCAGCTTTAGTATCCTTTTTCCAGGTCTTTTTTGTTTCAGTATTCTCTGATTTAGCAATTTTAGGTGTTGTACTACCTTCGTATACTCGATAATCGGTATAATTACCTGGGAAATCCTGAATGATTCCGTTACCTCTAAATACAAATAAATGATCTACAATTTTATCCATAAAATAACGATCATGAGATACTACCAGTAAACAACCAGGAAAATCTAATAAGAAATTTTCAAGTACATTAAGAGTAACAATATCCAGGTCATTTGTGGGCTCATCGAGAATTAAAAAATTTGGGTTCTGAATGAGCACAGTACAGAGGTATAATCTTTTTCTTTCTCCGCCACTTAGTTTTTCTACAAAATCATATTGCTTTTTACGATCAAATAGAAAACGTTCCAGTAATTGTTGAGCAGAGATTTGCCTTCCCTTTTTTAATGGAATATAGTCACCAAATTCTCGTATAACATCAATAACTTTTTGCCCTTCTTTGATCTGGATACCACTTTGTGTATAGTAACCAAATTTTATAGTATCACCAACAATAATTTTACCATGATCCGGAGTGATACCACCAGTAAGCATATTCAGGAAAGTAGACTTACCAGTTCCATTTTTGCCTATTATCCCAATGCGTTCCCCTTTTTTGAAAACATACTCAAATTTGTCAAGAAGGAGTAAGTTGTCAAAGCTCTTGGATATTTTATGTAACTCAAGGATTTTACTTCCCATTCGTTCCATATTGATTTCAAGCTGTACTTCGTGGTCATTGCGACGTTTGTGAGCTCGTTCCTTGATTTCATAGAAATCATCAATTCTGGATTTAGACTTGGTAGTACGTGCTTTTGGTTGACGACGCATCCAATCTAACTCTTTCTTATATAGTTGTTTTGCCTTGTCTGTTGCAGTTTGCTCGTTTACGACTCTAGCTTCTTTGTTGTCTAGATAATATGCGTAATTACCTTTATAACTATATAATTGACCATTTTCTAATTCTACAATTTCGTTACATACATTTTCAAGAAAATAGCGGTCATGTGTTACCATAAACAGTGTGAAATTTTCCTTAGCAAAGTACTCTTCTAACCACTCTATCATTTCTAAATCAAGATGGTTGGTTGGCTCATCCAGATATAGTAAATCGGGTTTGCTTAATAAAATGTTTGCAAGCGCTAAACGTTTCTTTTGACCGCCAGATAATTCGCTTACTTTCTTGCTTAAGTCGTCTAATTTAAGTTTGAAAAGTATTTGCTTGTATTGGGTTTCAAAATCCCATGCATTAATAGCATCCATTTTCTCAAAAGCATCTTGATATGCCTCGGCATCATCTGGATTTTGTAATGCTCTTTCATAGTTATTTATAACCTGAAGTGTATCATTATCTGAAGCAAAAATAGTTTGTTCAATAGTGAGACCAGGGTCTAGATTGGGTTCTTGGGGTAGGAAGGCAACTTTTAGATTTTTCCGATATACAACTTGGCCTTCGTCGGGATCCTCGTCTCCTGCTATAATGTCTAACAATGATGTTTTCCCGGTTCCGTTTTTGGCTACAAATCCAATTTTTTGCCCTTCATTAATCCCAAAAGAAATGTTCTTAAAGAGAATGCGTTCTCCAAAGGCTTTGGCTATATTTTCTACTGATACGTAATTCACAATTTTTTATAAGGTTGCAAAGGTACAAAGTTATGAAGTAATAAAATGAAGAGCTTTGATTTATGTACTACTCAGGTTTCTTAAAAAGGTAATTTTCTCTTTCGTCTGGTTACAGAAAACAAAAAAATGAGAACAGACATAAAAATAGAAATCCTAGCAAGATAATTTCCGGTTTTTGTATAAAAAGTAATTGTATCATTTGTTTTTAAAGTTCCTTTTAGTACCCCTTGTTTTTCGTACCCAAGCGACATAATAATATCTCCGGTCTGATTTATGATTGCAGAAATTCCTGTATTGGCACTGCGTGCAATACTTCTTCGTGTTTCTATAGCTCTTAACTTTGCATATGATAAATGTTGTTTGTGTCCTTGGGTGTTGTCCCACCATGCATCGTTGGTTATAATTGCCAGAAAACTTGCTTTATTTCTAACATATCCTGTTACATATTCGCCATACACACTTTCATAGCAAATAATAGGAGCTACACCAATATTATCTTTAGTAAAAAATACTTCTCGATCATCTTGTGTGGTTTTTTTGGCTACTGTACCACCAAGGTCAAGCATTGCATCCCCAACAATAGGTTTTAATACACTTTGATAAGGAAAGTTTTCTACCCCAACTACAAGTTTACTTTTGTGATATAATTCAGTGCTTCCGTCTGGCCTAACAAAGAAGGCAGAATTATAATCATCATAAAAAATGCCAGGTCTAGGTTCGTTAGTTTGTCTGTGCACTTTTGATGGATCCTTGAATACATCAATCAACGAAATACCAGAAAGGATATTTGCATTGGGATATTGATTAAGAATCTTCAAAGCAGTTTCTTTTGCAATAGACCTAGAGAAATTGTTTAATCGATTAGTGTCGGCAAAAACCGTTTCAGGAGCAATAACAAAATCTGTATTTGCGGTGATTTCTGTGTTTGTAAGTGAATCTAATAACACACTTACTCGTTGATCCGTAGTATTATATTTTTCAGTATATGGGTTAATATTAGGTTGTAAAATTACTACTTCTATATCTTTACCAGTCTCATTATATGTTTTTAGTATGATAAATGAGATTATAATTGGGATCAAAATAATTAACCCATTATGAATTGCAGATTTATAAAGAATAGTTTTATCTCTATGCTCTAGGAAAAGTAATACGCTTTTAAAAATACCAATGTTCACAATCCAGATCCAAAGGGTTCCCCCAAAACTTCCTGTATATTCATACCATTGTATCCATGAGGTAAAACGTGCAAACCCATTACCTAGATTAAGCCAAGGCCAGGAAAATTCCCAGTGCAAATGTAGATATTCGAAACTCATCCAGAAGCATATTAAAAAAATACTACCCACTATAAATGTTGTCTTTTTAGCAACGATGTGGTAAAATAAAAAGACTGTAGACATTAATAATGTATTCGCTATAATTGCAAAAGAGGCTGCAAATGCTGTTGGTAAATAAAACAACCACCCAGTAGTAATAAAATTCCAAAGTAAAAAAGCAATAAATGCAAGCCCAAAAACTTGTCTTTTACTACGTTTGTTTTTGCGGATATTATGCTCAGCAACCAAAAGAGGAACAAATCCGAAGAATAAAAACAAAGGAAAACCATAGGTAGGCCAGCTTATTGCAAGTAGCAATCCCGTTAGAACGGCAAATAAGATGTTTTTCATATTATAGGTGTACACTATATAGTAACGAAATTAAAATTATTTAGTTACAAATTATAAAAATGAAGATTTCTTTTTCTCTAAGATTATTAGCGCATATTTTAATTATACGTCAACAGACCAAAATAGTTTATTATTTTTACACAAAATCAAATTTTATGTGGCTGAAAAAGCAAATCCCTAACATTATAACCCTCCTTAATCTCTTTTGTGGGTGTATAGCTGTTATTTTTGGAGTTCAAGGACATTTAGAGTTAACGGCATTATTCGTTGCATTGGGTATTGGGTTTGATTTTTTTGATGGTTTTGCGGCACGTATATTAAATGCGCATAGTGAATTGGGATTACAGCTTGACTCATTGGCAGATATGGTTACCAGTGGAGTAGCCCCAGGAATAGTGATGTTTCAACTATTATCGAATGTATTTGGAAGCCCATTTCATGAAAACTCAAACTCTTGGGGTTCTGATCTAGTTTTTACCAATCTTGATTTGTCTTACCTCTCTCTGATCGGTTTATTAATAACCTTAGCTTCGGCATATCGATTGGCTAAATTTAATATTGACACCCGTCAGACTTCATCATTTATTGGGTTGCCTACACCTGCTAATACATTACTGATTATTAGCTTGCCTCTGATGTTTAAATTTCAGCAAGAAGTATGGATTGCTCAAATTATAGGTAATGGATGGTTTTTAATAACCCTTACTTTGGTAAGTTGTTATATGTTGAATGCCGAAATTCCGTTGTTTTCTTTGAAATTCAAAACATGGGGATTCAAGGAAAATATAGTTAGATATGTTTTTCTACTACTTACCGTGTCTTTAATTATTATTTTTAAGTTTATAGCAATTCCTTGTGTGATCTTGCTTTATGTTTTGATGTCACTTACGTTTAGAGGTGAGAAAATCAGTGTTTGAGAGGTGAGAAGTTGAGTTCGTATTGCAATGAACTCTTTTTTAACTATTTAGTTTACGCTTTGAATCACAAACCTAGTAGATTAATTGAAATCTAATTTTTTCTTTCTAAGCTCGAAATTTTGCCCCAAATATACCTTGCGAACCATTTCATCTTCGGCTAGCTCTTCGGGAATACCTGCTTTTAGGATACTTCCTTCAAACATAAGATAGGTTCTATCCGTTATGGCAAGTGTTTCCTGTACATTATGGTCAGTGATCAAGATGCCAATGTTTTTATTCTTAAGTTGTGCCACAATACGTTGGATATCTTCTACAGCTACTGGATCCACACCAGCAAAAGGTTCATCAAGAAGAATAAAGTTAGGATCTGTTGCCAATGCACGAGCAATTTCGGTACGACGTCGTTCACCACCACTAAGTAAATCACCACGATTTTTGCGTATGTGCCCCAAACCAAATTCTTCTATAAGGGCTTCCATTTTGTGTAATTGTTCTTTTTTAGAAAGTTTGGTAAGTTGAAGTACACTAAGAATGTTATCTTCTATGCTAAGTTTTCTAAAAACAGATGCTTCTTGTGCCAGATAACCAATACCATTTTGAGCCCTTTTATACATAGGGTATTTTGTGATATCTGTATTTTCCAAAGTGATCTTACCACCATTAGGTTTTACCAGCCCTACAATCATATAAAATGAGGTTGTTTTACCTGCGCCGTTTGGTCCCAAAAGTCCAACAATTTCTCCTTGATTTACTTCAAGAGAAATTCCCTTTACTACTTTTCGGCCTTTGTAAGACTTCATTAAATTGTCTGCTTTCAACTTCATAACAGAATGACTTCTTTAGATTGAATGTGTTGCTAAAATGTGTTTGTAAATGTACACTATTCTTTTTTACCTTATTCTATTATGTTAAGATTGCTGCGCTTCTAGTGCATCCCAATATTCATAAGCACGGCGTAAATGTGGTATTACAATAGTGCCTCCTATCAAAGTAGCGATGCTAAGTGTTTCGGCTACTTCTTCTTTTGTTAATCCTTCTTTATGGCAGGTTTCCAAGTGGTAACGCACACAGTCATCGCAGCGCATTACTGCGGATGCGACAAGCCCTAGTAATTCCTTAGTCTTTACGTTTAGCGCGCCTTCTGTAAAGGCATTGGTATCAAGGTTAAATATTCTTTTAATAACTTTATTGTTATCTTCAAGAATTCGTGAATTCATTTTTTCTCGGTATGCATTGAATTCTTCAACGATATTACTCATTTTGATTGTTTTTGTAATTTTTTCTTTTCTTTTTTAATAACGGCCTTAGAAATAAAAATACTTACTTCATATAATCCCAAAACGGGAATAGCAACTATAACCTGACTAGCAATATCAGGAGGTGTAATAATTGCTGAAAGTATTAGTACAATGACCAAAGCAAATTTGCGATATTTTTTTAGAAACTCGGGTGTGACTAATCCTATTTTTGTTAGAAAAAACATAATCACAGGTAGTTCAAATATCAACCCACATGCAATAACTGATGCCCTTACCAAAGCTATATAACTATCAATATCAAACTCATTAAGGACTTCCTTACTTACTTGATAACCTCCCAAGAAATTAATAGATAGAGGAGTAATGATATAGTACCCAAAAAGCACTCCCATAAAAAATAATAATGAACAGATAATTATAAACCCTTTGGAATATTTTTTCTCCTTGTCATATAAAGCAGGAGCAATAAATTTCCAAAATTCGTATAAAACATAAGGAAAAGCAATTATAAAACCAGCGGTTATTGAGGTCCAAATATGAACCGAAAACTGTCCGGCTACCTTTCTGCTTTGTACGCTAAAAGGCAATTCTTTAAAACATAAACTTTGGTCTAACCCAAGAAACTGTGATAAACGACAGAGGCTTGTATAGGTTGGGAAATCTGGTTTTTTTGGCCCAAAAATTAGTACATCGAAAATAAATTCCTTGGCTACGAATGCAACAATACCAGCAATAAGTATTGCGATTGTAGCTCTAATAAGATGCCAACGCAGCTCTTCTAGATGGTCCAGAAAGGACATGGATTGAGGGTTTTTTGTGTTTTTTGTCATTATAAAATACCTTCTCTCATTAAATCATGAATATGTATAAGGCCGGCATATTTTCCATCTTCTTCGGCTAATAATTGCGTTATAGAGTTCTCTTCTAATTTCTCAAGCGCATCTACTGCCATAGCATTATTGTTAATGCTTTTGGGATTTGGAGACATAATATCTTTAGCCGTTAAACCTTCGTAAGAAGTATTTGTGGTGAGCATTCTACGTAGGTCGCCGTCTGTTATAATGCCAATAATAGTTCCGTTTTCAGTAACGGCAGTTACCCCAAGACGTTTTTCGGTCATTTCAACAATAACACTATTAATATTAGACTCTGGCGACACCTGTGGTTTTTCGTTGCGGGATGTGATATCGCTTACACGTAAATATAATTTTTTTCCTAACGCGCCTCCGGGATGATATTTTGCAAAATCATTACTCGAAAAACCTTTTAGGTGTAATAAACAAACTGCAAGAGCATCTCCAATAACCAACTGTGCCGTAGTACTGGTTGTTGGAGCAAGATTATTTGGGCATGCTTCTTTTTCTACATATGCATGAAGAACATAATCGGCTTCTTCTCCTAAAAATGATTTTTTATTTGCGGTAATCCCAATTAACGGGTTATTAAAACTTTTAATTAACGGGACTAGTACTTTGATTTCAGGAGTATTTCCACTTTTAGAAATACAAATTACCACATCATCTTTAAGAATGTTTCCTAAATCTCCATGAATAGCATCTGCAGCATGCATAAATACTGCAGGTGTTCCTGTAGAATTCATTGTAGCAACAATTTTATTGGCAATAATAGCGCTCTTACCAATTCCTGTAATTATAACTCTACCGTTAGAGTCTCGTATGGTTTCAACAGCTTTAGAAAATTCTTCATCGATAAGTTCTTCTAGGTAGGCTATCGCTCGGGCTTCCTCTGCGATCGTTTTTTTTGCGTATGAGATTATAGTATCTTGGGTGTTCAAAATTTAAAAAATTTGCGTGTTATAAATAAAGATTTTATTATCTTTAATTTACGCAAAGGTATACAATACCTTATTAATTTTAAATACTGTCAAAAAAAAGCATATTAATTTATGCTTTCATTATATTTGGCATACAAAAATTAAAAATGAAAACGTCCACTAGATTTGTGTTTGGGGAAACAGGTTTTAGTGTTAGTGAAGTCTTTATTTAATTGGATATAAAAGTTAAAGGATTTAATGAGTTTGAATGAAGCTGACTTACAAAGTGCTTTAAAAAAGTACTTTGGTTTTAGTCAATTTAGAGGATTACAGGAAAAGGTAGTGCAAAGTGTTCTTGAAAAACAAAATACTTTTGTAATAATGCCTACAGGCGGTGGAAAGTCCCTATGTTACCAACTGCCAGCGTTGATGTGCGAAGGAACCGCTATTGTGGTGTCACCTTTGATCGCATTAATGAAAAATCAAGTAGATGCTATTCGTAGTATATCATCGCAAGAAGGGATTGCCCATGTATTAAATTCATCTTTGAATAAATCTGAGGTAAAAAAAGTAAAGGATGATATCATTAATGGAGTTACTAAATTGTTATATGTCGCTCCAGAATCTCTTACCAAAGAAGAATATGTAGATTTTTTAAAATCTCAAAAAATTTCTTTTTTGGCAGTAGATGAAGCCCATTGTATTAGTGAATGGGGACATGATTTTAGACCAGAATATCGAAATCTACGTAATATTATTAGAAGAATTGGTGAGAATATTCCTATTATTGGCCTTACCGCAACAGCTACACCCAAAGTACAAGAAGATATTCTGAAAAATTTAGCGATGAGTGATGCTCGAACTTTCAAAGCATCATTTAACAGACCTAATTTGTACTACGAAATACGACCAAAGACTAAAAACGTTGATGCTGATATCACCCGATTTGTAAAACAAAATAGCGGAAAAAGTGGTATCGTTTATTGTCTGAGTAGGAAACGAGTAGAAGAACTAGCGCAAACTCTAGAAGTTAATGGGGTAAAAGCTGTTCCTTATCATGCGGGGTTAGATGCCAAGACTAGAGCAAAACATCAGGATATGTTCTTGATGGAAGATACCGATGTTGTAGTTGCTACGATAGCTTTTGGAATGGGGATTGATAAGCCCGATGTACGTTTCGTGATTCATCACGACATGCCTAAAAGTATTGAAAGCTATTATCAAGAAACTGGTCGTGCGGGCCGTGATGGAGGCGAAGGACATTGTCTTGCATATTATGCATATAAAGATATTGAAAAACTAGAAAAATTTATGAGTGGCAAACCTGTGGCTGAGCAGGAGATTGGCCACGCATTGTTACAAGAAGTCGTGGCTTTTGCAGAGACTTCAATATCGAGGCGTAAATTTATTTTACATTATTTTGGTGAAGAATTTGATGGTGTAAATGGGGATGGTGCGGATATGGATGATAATGTGCGTAACCCAAAGAAAAAACATGAAGCCAAAGATGAGGTAAAACTCTTACTGGAGGTAGTAAGTAAAACAGGAGAAATTTATAAGTCAAAAGATCTTGTAAGTACGCTTATTGGTAAAAGCAATGCCTTAATTATTTCTCATAAAACACATCTGCAATCTTTCTTTGGGAGTGGTAAGGCAAAGGATGGTAAATATTGGATGGCCCTAGTTCGTCAAGTACTTGTTGCAGGATATCTACGTAAAGATATTGAAACCTATGGAGTGATTAGGATTACTGCCGAAGGAAAAGATTTTATAGATGACCCCACTAGTTTCATGATGACAGAGGATCATATTTATGATGATACAAGTGATGATGCTATAATAACTGCTGCAAAATCTGGCGGTAAGGGCGGAGGTGATGATAAATTGGCTGGGATGCTTAGGGATTTACGAAAAACTGTTGCCAAAAAATTGGGAGTACCCCCATTTGTAGTGTTTCAGGATCCATCTATTGATGATATGGCTTTAAAATATCCTGTTAGCATAGAAGAACTTGCAAATGTTCATGGAGTAGGAGAAGGAAAGGCAAAGAAATATGGTGCTGCGTTTGTAGAGTTTATTGCCAAATATGTAGACGAAAATGATATTATGCGCCCTGATGATTTTGTTGTCAAAAGCACAGGTGCCAATAGTGGATTAAAGTTATATATCATACAAAATGTTGATCGCAAACTTCCTTTGGATGATATTGCGGCGGCCAAAGGAATGGATATGACTGCCTTTATTAAGGAGATGGAGGCAATTGTTTATAGTGGGACCAAACTCAATATTGCATACTGGATTGATGAAATTCTGGATGAAGATCAACAAGAAGAAATTCATGAATATTTTATTGAAGCAGAAAATGATAAGATAGACATGGCTATAGAAGAATTTGACGGCGACTATGATGACGAAGAACTTCGTTTGTATCGTATTAAGTTTATCAGTGAAGTGGCAAATTAGGAATTAATTTGTTTTCCAAATTAAAAAAAGAGGAGAACCATTGGTTCTCCTCTTTTTTACCAGTATGTTCTTATTTGTAACGTTTCTAATCACCTTCTTTAGATAAACTTGTTGAGTTTTTGAAAGTATATTCATCTTGAAAGAAAGGCTTTAGGTTTATTCAAGGCTACTTAAAAATTCAAAATAAATAATCTGACTATCAGTTAAAGAAAAAACATTGAAGTATAAATCGTTGCATTACGTTTTTGAGTCTTAATGGTTTGTATTAATTGTCATTAGGTACATCTAGATTGTCTCCATGATCTCTAATATTGTAACTTCCTCCGTAAATCATTTTGGGATTTTTAATCTCAAATTCTTTGAAGTTTGTTAACATTATAAAATTTATTTAAGATTAAAGAATAAATATAGTAAACCATTGCCAATTACTTATCTTTGCATCTTTAAATTAAAAAGCTTAAATATACGCAGTTATGCAAGACGGATTATACGCAAAATTCAAAACAACAAAAGGAGATATTCTTATTAACCTTGAATATCAGAAAACACCAGGAACAGTAGGTAACTTTATTGGTTTGGCAGAAGGGAATATAGAAAATCAAGCTATTCCTCAGGGAAAACCTTATTACAATGGATTAAAGTTTCATCGGGTAATTCCTGATTTTATGATTCAAGGAGGAGACCCTCAAGGAAGTGGAGCAGGTGGACCAGGCTATCAGTTCGACGATGAAATACATCCAGATTTGAAACATGATGGCCCCGGAGTATTATCTATGGCGAATGCGGGTCCAGGAACAAATGGAAGTCAGTTTTTTATTACGCATGTCGAAACATCATGGTTAGATGGTAAGCACACAGTATTTGGAAAAGTGTTAGAAGGACAAGATGTCGTTAATTCTGTTGCTCAAGGTGATCTTATTGATGAAATAGAAATTATAAGAGTAGGAGCAGAGGCAGAAAGTTTTAATGCAGTAGAAACATTTAGAAAGTTTAATGGAGCTAAGGCAGAAAGAGAAGCTGCGGCAAAAAAGAAATCTGAAGAGTTATTAGAAGAACTTGCTGCGGGATTTGATAAAACAGAGAGTGGATTACGTTATAAAGTGATTCAAAAAGGGGATGGAGTAAAAGCGGAAAAAGGGAAAACCGTTTCTGTACATTATAAAGGAAGTTTGACAGATGGCACAGTATTTGATTCTTCGTATAAGCGTAATCAACCTATTGATTTTCCACTGGGAATGGGACAAGTAATTTCTGGATGGGATGAAGGTATTGCATTGTTACAAGTTGGAGATAAAGCTCGTTTTGTGATTCCGCCATATCTTGGATATGGAGAAAGAGGTGCTGGAGGAGTAATCCCACCTAACGCAACACTTATTTTCGATGTTGAGTTAGTAGAAGTAAAATAGTTTTTAGATTATAATAAAAACATAAAAAATTGTAAAAGTCCCTTAATCAGAATATTAAGGGGCTTTTTTTGAGAATAATTCAAAATACGGCCTTTAAATGCAGTGTTTCTGAGTTTATATATAAAACAAAAGGATAATAAAGAAGTGAATTGTTATACTGTAAAGAAAAAAAAATATGATATTCACTATATTTTTATGATTTTAAATTTAATTTAACATTAGAATTTTTTACTTTGCTAAAAATAATTTTGTTAAAACAATTATATCATAACTTTTGTATGTAAAGTAAACAAAATTGTTAGACCCCTAGATATGAAACAATTATTATTAGCTTTTCTTGTCATTAGCAATGTTCATTTTTCTTTTGGACAAGGAAAAGACGAGGTTTTAAGTAACATCAATGATCAAATGGAGATTATTGATAGTTATATAGAATTTGACACCTTTTATCTTGATCCAGAGGAGTTTCTAGATAAGATGGCTGATCATGGTGCAGAGCTTAATGGGTACTATGAACACGAAAGATTAAAAAAGATAGTTAGAAAAGTTGGTACACGTACAGCAGATTTGTTAACTACGTTTTATTTCTGGAATGATCAATTGATCTATGTAAATTATGTTCAAAAACCTTATCTAACAGCAACAAATGCAAATGGGCAAAAGATGATGGATTATGAGAGAACATTTACTAAGTATGAATCAAAGTCTTTTTTTGATAATGGTAGCCTAGTAGAGAAGAAGGAGACCGGTTATCCTCTTGATGATGTAGTTGTTGAAGAGGATTTTTTGGGGTATGCCAATAAGATGAAATATCTGTTAGATAATAAATTTTATAACAGAGATACCTATAGAGCATTACAAGGAAGATGGCTTTTTGTTCAAAACACCGATGATTATATCATTTTTGAAGGTACAATACGATTTAATTTTTATAATGGTAAATTTGCAAATCGTTTAAAAACAAGAATAGAAGAAGGTGTTTTAGAGTGTTTTTTTCCTATGGATGATCGCATCTATAGATACAAGATCGAAAACCTAGACAATAATATACTTACGCTTAAAGATCTTTTTTCTAATGAAGAATTTGTTTACGCAAAGGTTGAATAACATATAACAGCATGGATCTTAGATACCCCACTGGAAAATTTATATGTCCTGAAAATATTACTTCAGCACATATAGAAAAGTGGATATCTGATATTGAAGAACTACCTTTAAAAATATCTAATCTAGTTTCTGGTTTTACTGATAAACAATTGGAGACTCCATATCGCCCTGGTGGGTGGACTGCCAGACAAGTAATACATCATATTCATGATAGTCATCATAACGGATACATTCGTTTTAAATGGGCAATGACAGAGGATAGGCCTATTATTAAGGCATACGATGAAAAATTGTGGGCAGAATTATTTGATACAAAATCTGCGCCTATTAATTTGTCATTAGATCTATTAAAAGCCTTGCATACCAAATGGGTGTATTTTTTAAAAGGATTATCTCCTCAGGATCTAGCTAAAGAGTTTATTCATCCAGAAGGTAGTGTAGCAATTTCTCTAGGAGAAGATATAGGAATATATGCCTGGCACGGTAATCATCATTTGGCACATTTAGAAATTGTAGCGAGGCATACTTAAATTGGTAATATCATTCGCTGCATTTCTTTGTACCCATCTTTTAAACCAGGATAATCCAAATCATAAAATAAAATAGTGCTAAAACCTATTTTCTTGTAGAAAAAAAGAGCAGGACTTGTCGTCATTACGTCAAGCCATATTACCTTTTTATTAAGACTAAGTGCGTAATTTTTTATAAACTCCATTCCTTTTTTACCAACACCTGTGCCGGTGGATTCTTTTAAGAGGTAAATTTTTTCTAGTTGAAGCGCTTCAGAACTTTCAAATCCATCTACCTGTTCATCTTTTCGGATTTTTAATAACCCTAGATTTTTTGAAGCTTCTTGAGCTAAAAAATACTTAATATTATCAACCTTAAAATCATCATAGAAGGCTTTCTTAGTAAAGCTAAGATTTACATAATAACTAGGATCGTTGTTTTTCCAGATATGAATATAATGTTCGGGATAAAATTGTTGGCTGATTTTTACAAGAACATCAATGTCGCTTTCTGAACAAGGCTTGAAAGTGATTTCTGAACTCATGCTTTTACTCCTTCCATTTTATATTGCACCCAATACTTGGTTTTTGGTCGTCAGAAACTGCTGCATTGCGCAATACTGCATCTAGTGCTTGACGAAGATCTCGTCCATTTACTGGTATTCCATTACCCGGGCGCGAGTCATCAAGTTGACCACGATAGATAAGTTTTAACTCTGCATCAAATAAATAAAAATCAGGTGTGCATGCAGCGTCGTACATTCTGGCTATTTCTTGGGTTTCATCATATAAATACGGAAAAGTGTAATTGTTTGCTTGAGCTACCTTCCACATCTTTTCAGGAGAGTCCTGTGGGTATTTTTCAACATCATTACTGCTTATAGCTATAAAACCAAACCCTTGAGAACGGTAATCATTTGCAATTCTGACTATTTCTTCGTTTACATGAATTACGAAAGGACAATGATTACATATAAACATAATTACGGTTCCTTTTTCTCCTTTTACATTTTTTAATGAGATGGTGTTTTTTGTAACTGCATCAATTAGAGTGAATTCTGGAGCAGTAGTGCCAAGTGGTAGCATATTTGAAGGAGTACGTGCCATAATTTTTATTTTTTAAACAATTCGAAATTACAATTTTCTATATAATAAGTCTAAAAAATAGTATCTTAGTTACAACTAAATTCAACTTTATAACATGAGTCACAATCGAGTCTAATATCAATGTAACATCTGTAATACCCTTTTGGTAAATATGCAGTTGGTGTTTTGCGAATATGAGCATAAATGATAATTGACGAATTCGATTTGACTATTTCAAAAACAATAAAAATTAGGACAAATGAAAACTCTGGAAACTTGGTTTAAAGAATATGCTGTAAGCCATCAAAACAAAACAAATATTGCAATTCACTTCATATGTGTACCTGCTATATTTTTCTCTATTGTGGGATTAATAATGAGTATTCCTAGTGGTTTTTTGGCTTCTATTATTCCTGGAGATAACCCTTTTATTGAAAATTGGGCTTTCGTTGTTTCTTTGTTTATATTATTGTTTTATATCCGATTATCAGTAAAAATGGCACTGCAAATCCTTATTTTTATTGCTTTTTGTATCATTGCTAATTACTATATCGGTCAGTACGCACCATTGTGGATGGTTTCTTTAATCATTTTTGTCGTTGCGTGGATCGGACAATTTTATGGACATAGTATAGAAGGTAAAAAACCGTCTGCAGCAGAAGATTTACAATTTTTGTTAATAGGTCCTGCATGGGTAATTCAAAAAATGTTTGGAAAGAAATAGTATGACATTAAAAGATTGGAAGGATTCAGGGACTTATTTTAAGTACAAGGGTAATTATCAGATATTTCATGTAGAATCAGGAGTAGGAGAACCTCTTATTCTTGTTCATGGTTTCCCAACATCTTCTTGGGATTGGTGTAAAATCTGGGACTCCCTTGTAGAAAAATACAGTGTATATACTCTAGATATGATGGGGTATGGGTTTTCTTCAAAACCAATGAATTTTAAATACACCATTGCTGCTCAAGTAGATTTATGGGAAACATATTTTAGGGAGAAAAAACTTTCATCATTTCACATTTTGGCCCATGATTATGGAGATACCGTTGTGCAAGAAATGCTGGCAAGGTTCAAAGAAAATCCCAGATATGAATTTGATATTAAATCAGTTTGTTTTTTAAATGGAGGGATGTTTCCCGAGACCAATTTTCCCACAATTACCCAAAAGCTTTTACTTACACCTTTTGGAGTTATCCTCAAGCATTTTATGGGAAGAAATACATTGGCTAAAAATTTTAAAAAGATTTTTGGAAAAAATACACAGCCCAGTGATCGGGAGATTGATGAATTTTGGGAGGTTGTTGATTATAATGATGGAAAAAATGTAATTCCTAAATTGATCAAATATCTTACTGAACGCGATACGCATAAGATTAGATGGAGAGAGGCTATACAATATACAGATATGCCCAAACGATTAATCGATGGAGGTGTTGATCCAATCTCAGGAAAACACATGGCAGAATTTTATAAAGCAATTGTGCCTAATGCAGATGTTGTTATTCTTGAAGATATTGGGCATTACCCGCAAGTGGAAGCTCCTAAAGAAGTCCTATCACATTATTACGCATTTCGGGAAAAACTATAATTACTGATTTTGAATGTTTAGATTACATTTCATCATCAAAGAAAATTGCATTCATCAGTAGTTTATTGGTGCCATACCAAAAGGCTCTAAAATTAGTGTTGTCTGTAAATAAGATTACATTACCTTTTCCAAGATCATTATGTCTAAAGGGCACTGTTCCTGATAATGAATCTAAGTTCTTTTTGCTTATATACCCACTTAGCAGGGGATTTTTGGTATATTGAATAGGGTTATTATAACTTTGTTTGTCTGGCTTAACAAATAGCGTAGTATTTCTAAACAATGAGATTTTATTGTTTTTATATCCAAAATTAATAGGGTGCGACCTATCAATTTTAGCTTCAAAAATTGCGCCTCCTATTACTTGTGCTCCAGAGAAATCTTGTTTTTGTTCAAAAGAAACATTCTTGGCATCATTTGTTGGTTTGGCAAAATCAATCATCATAAATTCATTGTTAGCAAAGAATTGTGCCACATTTCTATACCCTATTAATGTTCCACCAGCATTGATCCAGGTTTTAAGCTTCTCTATTTGTTCTTTACTAAAATTTTGTCCACGATTGTTGGGTAAAATGATGTGGGAATATGGCGATAAGTTTGTTCTATTAAAGTTGTCGGTTGTTAATTTTGTAATTGGGATATCATAGCGTTGGTCCATCAAGTGCCAAATTTCTCCTGAGTCGTAAGGGGTTATTCCTGAACCGGTGAACAAACCTATTTTTGGTAGGGATAATGCCCTAAATTGGCTACTTCCTAGGTCTATTCCTTTGGTTAGACCAGTAGATACAGCGGTAACATTTATATGATTATCTGATGCTACTTTTTGTATGAATTTATGCAGATCTTCAGCGTTCAATTTTTGATTTTGAACAGAGATTAGGATAGTCCCATAATCATACTCGTTATTTTCTAAGGTGAAAGGTTTCATCCCTACTTTTGCTCGTAGTCCTTTTGCTAAGATTTGATATAATGCTCTTGGACTATAGTATTCATGCCATTGCATTACATATGCATAATTACTTTTTGTGACTACATTTGGTTTACGATGAGAAAAATCAGATATTTCATTGCCTAGATTAGATACCGATACATTGTCTGCATAATCAAGATTAAAGGCTAAGGGGAAGGTCCAGGCAGAAATATCATAAAAGAGACTGTCCTGAAATGTTGTTCTTTTTTCAAAAATAGCCTTTATTAATCTACTTTGGCGTTGACTTTTAGGAACAATAAAACTATATCCTTTTTTGAAGTTTTTACCTTGTACAGAAATATCTTGTTTTAAATCGTGAAATTTAATTTTGTGTCTCTTTAAGATTTCTGCCAAATGGTATGTAGAGGCCGCATCTTTTTCATTTCCAAAAACGTATGAGTCTTTAAACGATTCTCTTCTAGCATTGTTAAAAAACTCTCGTTTATATGATAATAATTCCTTACGCATATTTTTTCCCGCTTCAAGCGTTGATAAAGCTGCTGTAAATTGATTTCTTATGGTAAAAGGGAAGGTAAGTATACCATTATCGGTTTGTTGCGCATGGCCACGTGAGCTGCCTTGCTCAAATAAAATTCCTATACCTCCATTTATATCAGGAAATGTAGACCCTTTTCCGTAATAAAAATCATCAAAATTTTCTTCTGTATAGTATAGTGAGCCAATATTATCGAGTGCTTTAGCGTGAAAATTAGCAATCTTTTTTGTGAGTTCTTGATTTAATTTTGGAGTCAATGGATGTGTTCTGGATTGTATCCCAGGTTGAAAAAAGAAAGTACTATTTGATCCCATTTCATGATGATCTGTAAGGATGTTTGGGTACCACTTGTGAAATGTTGCAATACGAGCTCTGGATTCTGGTAGTTGTACTGGTAGCCAGTCACGATTCATGTCAAACCAATAATGATTTGTTCTACCTCCGGGCCATACCTCTCTATATTCTCTATCTTGTGGGTCTGTACTTATGTTTTTGCTTTTGTTTGTGTTTGCCCAATAGGCAAATCGTTGTAGTCCATCAGGGTTAAACGATGGGTCTAGCAAAATGATTGTGTTATTAAGAAGATTATCTATTTCCTGACCTTGACCGGCAGCAAGATAATAGGCTGCTATTAGCGCTGCATTAGAACCACTAGGTTCATTACCATGAATCGAAAATCCTTGGTATATAACCGCAGGTAGAGTTTCTAAGTCAATAGAACCGGAATTACTTTCGGTGAGTTGAATGTGTTTCTCTCTTATTTCTTGAAGGTTTTGATGATTTTTTTCTGAAGTTATCGTAAGCAATAAAATTGGTCGATCTTCAAAAGTTTTCCCTCTTTCCTCAATTGTTATTCTTGAAGAAGCTTTTGCAAGTGCCTTCATGTAGCTTACCAATTTGTCATGTGTAACGTGCCATTTACCTGGAACGAATCCTAAAACACTTTGCGGAGTAGGAATTTCAGAGTTATAAGAGACATTTGTTGGTAAATAGTAGTCTAAAGAAAGATCGTTTTGACTATAAGAAATGAGGTTTGCGAATAATAAGAGAATAGTAAATATATGTTTCATCCCAGTTGAGTTATTTTATAATCCGTGTGAATATAAAAAAAACCGTTTCAGACAATGAAACGGTTTAGATAACTTTAACTTAAGTTTGATCGTTATTTTTAGATATCATCAAAACTTACATCTGTAAAACTTTCTGTAGAAGCAGAAACTTCTTCTTTTGTTGTTTCAGATGAATCATTCTCATAAGATTTTTGATAATCTTTTTGATGTCTTTCACTAATTACTTCTTCACCTTTTTCCTCAACAATGAATTGAGTCATTTCATTTAAGATCTCTGTAAACCCAACAAAATCTTCTTTGTAAAGGTAGATTTTATGTTTCTTGTAGTGAAAAGACCCATCGTCGTTAGTGAATTTTTTACTTTCTGTTATTGTCAAATAGTAATCCCCTGCTTTGGTAGCCCTTACATCAAAGAAATATGTTCTTCTTCCAGCTCTTAAAACTTTTGAGAAAATTTCTTCTTTCTCCATCATTTCATTATCACTCATAATACGTATTTCTTAAATTAATTAATTTGCTATGTACGTCTCAAAAATCCAAAAAAATTGTTAATCGCACAAAAAAAACTCAGATTTCTTTTTCGCTAAGTTGTTTTAAATAAAGTTCTTTATAGTGTCCGGGAGTGTTTATGAGCTGATTATGAGTGCCTTGCTGTATTATTTTACCATCTTCTAAAACAATGATTTTATCAGCATTTTTGGTTGTAGATACTCTATGACTAACAATAAAAGTAGTTTTATCTTTAGATATTTTGTTTATGTTTTGTAAAATTTCTTCCTCAGTTTCGGTATCTACAGCAGATAAACAATCATCAAAAAGAAGAATAGATGGGTTCTTAATAATCGCTCTAGCTATAGATACTCTTTGTTTTTGACCACCAGATAGCGTTATACCTCGCTCTCCTAAAATTGTATCATATCCTTTGTTAAAACCTATAATGTTTTTGTGTACAACGGCATTTTTTGCCGCAGCATAAACTTCATCATCTGTTGCATTTTCTTTTCCAAACTTTATATTGTTTTTGATACTATCACTAAACAAAAATGCATCTTGAGGTACATAACCAATTCTTTCTCTTAAATCTAATAAGTTGAGGTTTCCTATAGGGATTCCATCAATGCGTATTTCTCCTGATGAAACATCGTATAGTCTTCCCAATAAATCTAATATAGTAGATTTTCCGGCCCCTGTTTTTCCTATTATACCTATTGTTTCACCGTTTTGGATTTCAAAACTCATGTTTTTTAAAGCCGTAATATTTGTGTCATCATAAGTAAAGGAGACATTATCGAAACTAATGTTTCCTTTTATAGGAGTTTTTTGAGTTACCGTATTCGTTATTTCTGGTTCTTGGCTTAGAAATTCGTTGATTCGTACTTGAGACGCTTCAGCTTGTTGCACTATTGAGCTTACCCAACCCACTGTTGCTACGGGCCATGTGAGCATGTTGACATACAAAATAAACTGTATAATAATTCCTACATCTTTTATAGTGCCATCAATATATTGTTGGCCACCAATATAAATGACTAAAATATTACTAAAACCTATTAGCAATACCATTAGAGGAAAAAATAATGCTTGTACTTTGGCTAAATCTAAATTCTTGTCTTTACTTGTATTTGATAGTTCTGTAAAGTCGCTCTCAGTTTGAGGTTCAATTCCATAAGCTTTAATTACCGTGATACCACTAAAAGATTCTTGAGTGAATGTAGTTAATTTAGATAAAAATTCCTGAACAACTGTACTACGTTTATGTATCTCTACACTTAATTTGTATATCGAGATAGATAATATTGGTAAAGGT
Organism: uncultured Aquimarina sp.; assembly: GCA_947496355.1. GTDB lineage: Bacteria > Bacteroidota > Bacteroidia > Flavobacteriales > Flavobacteriaceae > Aquimarina. Next base: position 65,311 of record CANMCO010000008.1, on the reverse strand, counting down.
GCTATCGTATATAATGTAAGTTCTGGAGCGATACTGATCATATAGCCAATTACCACAATAAAAAGAGTGAAAGTATTTACACTATACATAATTGCAGGGCCTACATACATCCTAACTTTGCCAACATCTTCACTAATTCTGTTCATAAGATCTCCAGTTCGATTTTTCTTATAAAAATTAAGTGACAATTTCTGATAATGCTGAAAAACTTCATTTTTTAAGTCGAATTCTATAAATCGAGAAACAACAATAAATGTTTGACGCATTAAGAAAGTAAAAAAAGCGGAAATAAGTACAGACCCTAGAATCAGGAGAATGTTAATCATGAGACCGCTTTTTACTTCAGCGATATCAGTGATCTTACCATCAAGATAGTGTTGTACAACATCTACAGATTTTCCTACAAATGAAGGGATTAAAGTGGCAAAAACTCTAGCTATAATAGTAATCACCAAACCAATAAGAAGTCGATATTTATATTTTAAGAAGTATTTGTTTAAATGGCGTAATGCGCGCATAAAAAATTAATGTTTAATGATCTGTTTATTAATATATTCGTAAAGTTTAACAGCTTTAGATTTAAAATTCGTAAAAAAATATTATTTTAGCATCCTGATTTTGAATATAATATAATTATAACATTTTAAAATTTTCACTACATGATAACCGAAGTGTTTACTGCTAATCAATTAAAAAAAGAAGCACCTGTATTTGGTCAACTATCTTTTGATAATCACGAACAAGTTGTTTTTTGTCAAGACAAAGATACAGGATTGAAGGCAATAATTGGTGTGCATAACACAATTTTGGGACCTGCTTTGGGAGGTACCAGGATGTATGATTATAAAACAGAGTGGGATGCACTTAATGATGTTTTACGATTGTCTAGAGGAATGACTTATAAAGCTGCAATTACCGGGTTAAATCTGGGTGGAGGAAAAGCTGTTATTATAGGAGATCCTAAAAAGATTAAGACACCAGAATTAATGAAACGCTTTGGTAAGTTTGTTCATACTTTAGGTGGAAAGTATTACACAGCAGAAGATGTGGGTATGGAAACATCTGATATGGATACCGTGAGAGAAGTTACACCTTATGTAACTGGTATCTCTGAGTCAAAAGGAGGTGCAGGAAACCCTTCTCCAGTAACAGCATATGGTGTTTATATGGGGATGAAAGCTGCAACTAAATTTACATATGGAAATGATGCTTTGGCCGGAAAACGAATTTTAGTACAAGGTATCGGTCATGTAGGAGAGGAACTAGTAAGACTTGCATCAGAAGAAGGAGCAAATGTTGTTATTAGTGATATTAATGAAGAAAGACTAACTTCAATTAGTAAAAAATACGGTGTAGATATTTTTAGAGGAGATGACTTGTATTCAGAAACTGCAGATATCTATGCACCATGTGCACTTGGGGCAACGGTAAATGATGAAACAATTAATAAATTAAATGTAAAAGTTATTGCCGGAGCAGCTAATAATCAGTTAGCAAATGAGAATATTCATGGTTCGTTATTGCAAAAGAAAGGAATCGTTTACGCACCAGATTTCTTGATTAATGCTGGTGGGATCATAAATGTATATGCAGAAATTGAAGGATACGGAAGAGATCAGATCATGGCTAAGACCGAAAATATTTATGATACTACTCTAGATATTTTGAATAAAGCAAAAGCTACCAATGTGACAACAAATGAGGCAGCTCTTAGTATTGCAGAGGATAGAATTGCTGATAGAAAAAGAGAGCAGTAATTTACTTTGTAAAAAAAGAACTTTTAAACTCACTAGATTAAAAATAATAGTATTTTTGCAGGGCGAAAGAATAATATAACTTTCGCCCATTTTTAATATAAAGTTCTTTGTAATATTCTATGTTAACCAGAAGACATATTAGAGTAAAAGTAATGCAGTCACTCTATTCGATGGAGCAGACGCAAAATGACAACCTTGATAAGGAAGAGAAATTTCTTCTTTTTAGTATTGATCAGATGTATGATTTGTTTCTAATAAATCTGCAACTTCTGGTGGAAATTAGAAAACATGCAGAAGATTTTTTGACAAAAAGTCAAAAAAAGCATCTCGCTACATCCGAAGACAAAAACCCCAATACCAAATTCATTAACAACGAAGTTTTGTTGTTACTTCAGAACAATGCCCAATTAAAAGAAGAAATAGAAAGAAAAAAACTCAATTGTTGGGAGTTGGATGATGAATACGTGAAAATATTATGGAGTTCAATCAAGGAGAGTGAGTTGTATGAGGATTATATGAGTACAAAGCTTAGTTCTTTTAGAGAGGATAAAGATTTTATAATTGATATTTTTAAAGAAGTCATCGCTCCTAATGATAAACTGTATGAATATATAGAGGATAAAAAGCTTACATGGATTGATGACCTGCCTCTTGTTAATACAGCAATAATAAAGATGCTTCGAAAAGTAAAGGCGTCTCATGATGAAAATAGGTCACTTCCTAAGCTATATAAAGACATAGACGATAAAAAGTTTGCTATAGACGTTTTTAGAAAAACGGTGCTTAATGCCGTAGAATTTGCTAAAGAAATAGACGGAAGAACACCAAATTGGGATCAAGATCGTATAGCAGAATTAGATAAAGCTATAATAAAGATGGCAATTTGTGAGTTTATTAAGTTTCCATCAATACCAATAAAAGTAACAATTAACGAATATTTAGAAATTGCAAAAGAATATAGTACTCCTAAAAGTAGTATTTTTATCAATGGAATTCTTGATAAGATATCCAAGGAGTACCAAGAAAACGGCAAATTAAATAAAGTAGGTCGTGGACTTTTGTAATCCAAAAAAAATAGTATTTTTAACCCTTATATAATTAAAAACCCAAGTAATGAAAAAAGGAATCTTAATTTTAGCTGGAATTTTTGCTATGACATTTGTGTCTTGTAAAGATGATGCTACAAAGAAAGTTAAAGAAGAAAATGTAGAAATAGCTGCAGAACGTGATGCAAAGAATACAGATTTTCCTGTAATGACTTTTGCTGAAACTGAGCACGATTTCGGAACTATTAATGAAGGAGATGTAGTAGAGCATAAATTTACATTCACTAATACTGGTAAAGCTCCTTTAGTAATCGTAAATGCAAAAGGAAGCTGTGGTTGTACTGTACCACAATGGACAAAAGAGCCAATCGCTCCTGGAGCTGCAGGAGAGATGCTAGTTAAGTTTAACTCTAATGGGAAGCCTAATCAGCAGACTAAGCAAGTAACTATAACTACTAATACTGAAGCTGGGAAAGAAATCCTTAAGATAAAAGCTTTAGTAACTCCAAAAGCTAAGGCAACAACTGGAACTCCTGTAAGCGAATAATTTTTATGGAAGGATTTGGAGGACAGTTACCTTTTATACTGCTTATATTTGTGGTAATGTATTTTTTTATGATACGACCTCAAATGCAAAAAGCAAAAAAGGAGAAAAAATTTGCTGAAGAACTTAAAAAGGGAGACCGTGTTGTAACAAAAAGTGGTCTGCATGGAAAAGTTTTTGACTTTAGCGAAAAAAATAATGCCGTTATTATTGAAACAGGTGCAGGAAAATTAACCTTTGATAAATCTGCTATATCTCTAGAGATGAGTCAGAAATTAAATGCTCCACCAGCTGAAAAGAAATAGTAACTAACTTATATAAAAAAAGGCGATGTAACACTGTTACATCGCCTTTTTTATGTTTTATATGCTCTTAGAAAAGTTGATGTTCAAAGAATTTTTGATGCATCAAGTTTAAACTCATAATTATTTTGTTTTTGTATTAAAAATAGATGCTAAAAAAACAAAAACAGTTGCTTGCCCATGATACTAAACTTTAACGAAATTTATTTATTATAAAGGTTTCTTATCTGCTGTTAACTCTGCAATTTTCACTATTACTTCTACTGCTTTTATCATACTTTCTACTGGGACATATTCGTATCGTCCATGAAAATTATGCCCTCCCGCAAAGATGTTTGGACAAGGTAACCCCATATAGCTTAATTGAGAGCCATCTGTCCCACCTCGTATTGGTTTTATAAGAGGTTTGATGTTGACTGATTTCATTGCTTCTTCTGCTATATCCACGATATGCATAACTGGCTCGACTTTTTCACGCATGTTATAGTACTGATCCTTAATTTCAATATGTATAACCTCTTTTCCATGTTGTATATTAATTTCTTGAGCCAATTTTTTCATTACTTCTTTTCTGGCTTCAAAATGCTTTTTATCGTGATCTCTAATTATATATTGTAATTGAGTTTCTTCGACATCACCCTTTATATTATGTAAATGAAAAAAGCCTTCACGACCACTAGTATGCTCAGGAGTTTCTAGTCTAGGCAGGGAATTGATAAAATCTTGAGCGATATACATGCTATTTACCATTTTTCCTTTGGCATATCCTGGATGTACAATTTTTCCTTTAACGGTAACTACTGCTCCTGCAGCATTAAAATTCTCATATTCTAATTCCCCGATCTCACTTCCATCCATAGTATAAGCCCAGTCTGCACCAAATTTTGCAACATCAAATTTATGAGCGCCCCTGCCAATCTCCTCATCTGGTGTAAATCCAACACGAATTTTTCCATGCTTGATTTCAGGATGCTGAACAAGATATTCCATAGCAGTAACTATTTCTGTAATCCCTGCTTTATCATCTGCTCCCAGAAGAGTAGTGCCATCAGTGGTAATTAATGTTTGACCTTTGTATAGTTTTAAATCATCAAAATAATCTGGCGATAGTACAATATTCTGCGATTTATTTAATAGGATATCCTTACCGTCATAATCTTCAATAATCTGTGGATTAACATTGGCTCCGGTAAAATCTGGACTAGTATCAAAATGCGATATAAAACCAATTGTTGGTACTTCTTTATCTATATTAGAAGGTAAAGTAGCCATGATGTACGCATTCTCATCAATGTTTACATCTTCTAACCCTATTTCTTTTAGTTCTTCTGCAAGTTTATTGGCTAAATCCCATTGTTTTTTTGTGCTTGGAGTAGTAGTGCTTTCTGGATCACTTTCTGTGTCTATAGTTACGTAGCTTACAAACCGATTGATGATATTTTTTTTTGAAATCATATTTTGATAAAAATTCATTTTTTTAAAGTTATTATTGAATTTTTTTTAACAAAAACAACTTTTAAATGTTAATGATATTAAAAATTAGTTAATGTGTTGCGTAATTTAAATTACATTTAAATACACAATCATCCAATTATTAATCAAAAATATAATTATGTTTAGACTTTACGTAATGGTATTGTTGTTTTCTTTAGGGGGTATAACAATTGCCAAGGCACAAGAAGTATCAGGAACTATTGTAGATGATCAATCGCAACCATTACCTGGTGTTTCTGTCGTTATTAAAGGTACCCAAACAGGTACGGTAACAGATTTTGATGGTAAATATATTATAGGCGCTAGTGCCGGTCAGGTATTAGTATTTTCTTATGTGGGATTTGAAAAACAAGAGGTTACGGTTTCTGGATCTACTCTTGACATAGTGCTTCAGTCAGGAGTTGCTCTTGATGAAATAGTTTTGGTAGGTACAAGAAATGCAAATCGAACCGTAATAGAAACTCCCGTTCCTATAGATGTATTGGATATAAAAGAGCTAGCAAGTGCCTCACCCCAGGTAAATCTAAATCAGATTCTAAACTATGTGGCTCCTTCTTTTTCTTCTAATACTCAAACCATATCTGATGGTACAGATCATATAGACCCAGCATCATTGCGGGGTCTAGGACCAGATCAGGTTTTGGTACTAATAAATGGAAAAAGACGACATACAACTTCATTGGTTAATGTAAACGGGACTTTTGGTAGAGGAAGTGTTGGTACAGACCTTAATGCTATCCCTGCGGCCGCAATTCAACGAATCGAGGTGCTTAGAGATGGTGCTGCTGCACAATACGGATCAGATGCTATTGCCGGAGTTATAAATATTGTACTAAATAAAAGTGTTAATGAGTTAAATCTTTCTGTAACTAGTGGGGCCAATGTTTCAAGAAATGCAGAAGAACAAACGGGTGGTGTTGATGGAGAGACGATTAACGTAGCGGCAAGTTATGGTTTATCGCTAGGAGAAAACGGAGGTTTTATAAATTTTAGTGGTGATTTTGATTATCGCGATTATTATAGCCGAATGAAGGAATGGGAAGGTGCTATTTTTCATGGGCAAAATGCTATAGAAAGAACCGCTTCAGATGCTGGATTTGATATTTCGAGCCTTACCTTGACTCAGGTTCAGCAGTCTGCACAGCAAGTTGCATATTTTGATCAAAGTCTTAGAGATAATATCTCTACAGCAACATCTTTTGATGAAATATATGGGATTAATAATGGAGCGGCTTCCGTAGCAGGTTTTCTTTCAGCATTAACTTTTAATGGTGATGGCGATATAACAGGAATTGCTCCTCTAGATTTTACAGAACAAGAATTAACTGTTCGTGGACAATCAAGAAGTGATTATAACATGAGGGTAGGGCAATCAGAACTTAGGGGAGGCCGATTTTTTGCTAATTTCTCATTACCATTAGATGATAACGATACCGAGCTTTATTCTTTTGCAGGGATTAGTACAAGAAAAGGGAATTCTGCAGGATTCTATAGACTTCCTAATCAAGAAAGGACCTATACCCCTGCTTATATTAATGGATTTTTACCTGAAATTAATTCTAAAATTTCAGATAAATCAATTGCCGTAGGAATTAAAGGTAAGGTTGGTGATTGGGATGTGGATTTCAGTAACACATACGGAAAGAATAGTTTTTTATATACCATCTCAAATACCTCAAATGCTTCCCTTTTAAATGCAACACCAACTACTTTTGATGCAGGAGGGTTTTCTTTTCTTCAGAATACTACAAACTTAGATATTACCAAATTCTATGAAGATGTACTAGCGGGGTTTAATGTTGCCTTTGGAGCAGAGCATAGATTGGAGAATTATGAGATAATTGCCGGAGAAGAAGAGTCATATGCACAATATGATATTAATGGTCAACCAATAACAACGGCTACACAAGTGGCTCCAACAGATTTTTTTGGCAGAACAAGACCGGGAGGATCACAAGTGTTTCCTGGGTTTAGCCCTGTCAATGAATTATCAAGAGACAGAACCAGTATTGCGGGTTATGTAGATTTGGAAGTCGATTTTACAGAAAAGTTTTTGGTAGCTCTAGCGTCTAGATTTGAAGATTATAGTGATTTTGGATCAACCATAAACTTCAAACTAGCTACACGTTATAAAGTCACTGATAACATAAATATAAGAGCAGCAGGTAATACAGGGTTTAGAGCACCGTCTTTACATCAATTAAATTTCAATTCCACATCTACTATTTTTGATAATGAAGGAAATCCTCAAGAAGTTGGTACTTTTGCTAATGATAGTAGAGCAGCTAGTTTACTTGGTATTCCGCAATTGAAAGAAGAAACTTCACGAAGTATTTCTGTAGGGACCACGGCAAAAATACCTAGCCTTAACTTATCAATTACTATAGACGGGTATTTTGTTGCAATAGACGATAGAGTAGTTTTTACAGGTCAGTTTCAAGGACCAGGAACCGGTACAGAATTGGATAATCTATTAGCGCAAGCTAATGCGACAAGAGCAGCATTTTTTGCTAATGCTATAGATACAGAATCCAAAGGATTAGATGTGGTACTAACGCATAAAACAGGTATTGGTACAAATATGGAGTTGAAATCAGATTTGGCAGCTACTTTTTCACAAACTAGAAAAGTTGGTGACATTCAGGCATCACAAGTATTAGAGGATGCCGGACTTATTGATACTTACTTTCCTGAGGATAGTAGGGTATACCTTGAAGAAGCGGTGCCTAGAACGAAGGTTAATTTATCAAATAGTTTAACTACAGATAAATTCAATGTCTTTTTACGAAATGTATATTTTGGAGAAGTTACAGAGGCTACCACCACCGTTGCTAATCAACAAGTGTTTGGAGCAAAAGTAGTGACAGATCTTTCTTTTGGTTATAAAGCAACTGAAACGTTGACAGTAACTGTAGGAGCTAATAATCTATTTGATGTGTATCCCGATAGAGCTGAAGAAGAATTTGGTAACCGAAGTAGTGGTAGATTTGATTGGTCTCGTAGATCACAACAGTTTGGTATTGGAGGGCGATTTTTATTTGCAAGACTTAGTTTTGTTTTAAAATAAAGAGATTTCATTTTCATAATTTTAAGCCTGCTCTATAATTTTTAGCGCAGGTTTTATTATTTTAAATTCTTTTCTTATTTCATTAGTAATCCTCTATTTTTGCGCAAGCAAAATCATATGTAATGTATAAATTCTTATTACGCCCCGTACTATTCAATTATGATCCAGAAAATGTTCACCATTTTACATTTAAAATGATTCGTTTTCTATCTAAAATTCCTTTGATGTCTTCAATATTCAGGGGGCTTTACCGGGTTAATGACAGCAGGCTTGAGAGAGAAGTTTTTGGATTAAAATTTAAGAACCCGGTTGGGTTGGCCGCTGGTTTTGATAAGGATGCAAAATTGTATAATGAGCTTCACAATTTTGGGTTTGGATTCATCGAGATTGGTACGTTAACACCAAAACCACAAGATGGAAATCCTAAAAAGAGACTATTTCGACTCAAAGAGGATAATGCGATTATAAATCGAATGGGTTTTAACAATGGGGGTGTGAATGATGCGGTAAAACGACTTAAAAAGAATAAAGGAGTTTTGATTGGAGGTAATATTGGTAAAAATAAAGTTACACCAAATGAGAACGCCGTAGAAGATTATAAAATATGTTTTGATGCACTTTTTGATTATGTAGATTATTTTGTAGTTAATGTGAGCTCACCAAATACACCTAATCTAAGGGCTTTACAAGATAAAGAACCATTGACAGAACTATTGAATACTTTGCAAAATAAGAATAATGAAAAACCCTCTCAAAAACCAATTTTATTAAAAATTGCACCAGATCTAACAGATGAGCAACTAATAGATATTATAGATATTGTTACAGAAACTAAAATAGCCGGTGTAATTGCTACAAATACTACAATTTCCCGACAAGGATTAAAATCAAATGATACACTTAAAAACGAAAAAGGCGGTTTGAGCGGAAAGCCATTAACAAATCGATCTACAGAAGTGATTAGATTTTTATCTGATAAGAGTAATAAAGCATTTCCAATTATTGGAGTAGGAGGAATACATAGTGTAGAAGATGCTTTGGAAAAACTAGATGCAGGTGCCAGTCTTATACAATTATATACTGGTTTTATTTACGAAGGGCCTAAATTAATTAAGGATATAAACAAAGCACTTCTTAGAAAATAGTTTTTGATGGATATAAACTACGAAACCCTTTACACATTTATCTTAGCCACATCAGCCTTATCGATTTCGCCAGGACCAGATAATATATTTGTTTTGATGCAAAGTGTAGTAAATGGTAAGAAGTATGGTCTTGCGGTTGTTGCAGGTTTAATGTCTGGGTGTTTGATTCATACTACTTTGGTCGCTTTTGGCGTATCTGTGATTATAAAGCAAAGCGAAGTGCTTTTTTTTACCATTAAGCTGTTTGGAGCATTGTATTTATTTTCTCTGGCTTACAAAGTATTTAGAAGCGAAGCCTCTGTAAACCTTTCTGAAGATAGTATGCCAAAGAAAAGCTTGGGGCAATTATTTAGACAGGGGTTTATCATGAATGTATTAAACCCTAAGGTTTCGATATTTTTTTTAGCATTTTTCCCGGGATTTCTGTTTAGCAAAGAAATGGGTAGCGTTCTGCAATTTTATATCCTAGGGTTTCTTTTTATTTTAGTTTCACTACTTATTTTTGGGTTAATAGCAATCTTATCCGGGACTATTTCGGGTTATTTAAAAAAGAATTCAAAAGTTGGTTTAGTTTTAAAATGGTTACAGATTGTTGTCTTTATAGGAATAGGAATTTTTATCCTTTTTTCTGAAAAATAATTATACTTTTATACTTCAAATTGAAAATCTTATAGTTTGCAACGCTAAAATGATAGAAAAAGTAAAAATTATTGAATGCCCAAGAGATGCTATGCAAGGTATAAAAGAGTTTATTCCTACCGAGAAAAAGACTCAATATATTCAATCATTATTGCGTTGCGGTTTTGATACTATTGATTTTGGAAGCTTTGTGTCTCCTAAGGCAATACCACAAATGGTAGATACCGCCGAAGTTTTATCTCAATTAGATCTTTCAGACACAGAAAGTAAATTATTAGCTATTATAGCAAATGTAAGAGGAGCAAATGATGCAGTACAACACGGGCCAATAGATTATCTAGGATATCCTTTTTCGATTTCAGAGAATTTCCAGATGCGTAATACGCATAAAACAATTGCAGAATCAGTCGAGACGCTACAGGAAATTTTAAATATTGCAGACAAAACGAATAAAGAAGTTGTGGCATACCTTTCTATGGGTTTTGGTAACCCATATGGTGATCCTTGGAATGTGGAAATTGTAGGAGAGTGGACAGAAAAATTAAGTAAGATGGGAGTAAAGATCCTTTCATTGTCTGATACAGTAGGAACGTCAACTCCAGAAATTATTGATTATTTGTTCTCTAACTTGATCACAAAATATCCTGAGATAGAATTTGGTGCGCATTTGCATACAACACCTACCACCTGGTTTGAAAAAGTAGATGCTGCATATAAAGCAGGATGCAGACGATTTGACGGGGCTATTCAGGGGTTTGGTGGCTGCCCAATGGCCAAAGATGAGTTGACTGGTAATATGCCTACAGAGCGAATGGTCTCTTATTTTACAACAGTAAAAGCAGATACTAATGTAAGACCGCTAAGTTTCGAATCTTCATATAATGAGGCAACCAAAATATTTACTCAATACCATTAAACAACATAAAGAATGAAAAGAATTACCAAGATTATAAGTCTACTAGTATTGATTACACTAGTTGTAATGCAGTTTATAAGACCAGATAAAAATGAAGCGGGTTATGAGTCGATAGCTTATTTTGAAAATGAAACTAAACCCAATGACCAAATAAAAAAAATATTAAAAGATAACTGTTATGATTGTCATAGCAACCAAACAGTATATCCTTGGTATGCAGAAGTTGCTCCAATTTCATATTGGTTGTCTCATCACGTAGATGAAGGGAAAGAACATTTTAATGTTTCAGATTGGAAGAAATATGAAGATAAAAAGAAAGATCATAAGCTAGAGGAGTTAATTGAAGAAGTTGAAGAGACTGAAATGCCACTCGAGTCATATACCTGGATTCATGGAGATTTAGAAGAACACGAAAAAGAACTGTTGATCAATTGGGCAAAAGAACTTAGGGCGCAATATGCTATCGAATAATTGTAATCGCAATTTCTTTTTGCGATTGATAAACGCTTGGTAATTATGTTTATTTCTGATTACTAGTGTATTATGTATTTAACACAATCTGACCAGTAATTTTATTTAGATTTAATACAAATAATATTTGTTAAATCCATTTTGATGGATATATTTGCACAATATTAATTGTTTATTTGTATTAAGTCTAAATAAAAATCAATGAAAATCAACAGTTTATTAAGAATTATATGCATATCAGGGGTACTTGTTTTAGGTTCATGCTCTTCTGATGATGATACCCCAGGAGTGCCACAAGTAGTTGCTCCAGATACGTATGTTTTTGAACGTAACGGAGAGAGTACAGTAAGTTTTAGTGGGCAAACCACCAGGATAGCAATGTCCGAAGAGATTATAAGTGCTTTAAAAAATAATACCCTTACTAATCCAGAAGCCACAATAGATGCAATGTTTGCTCATGTAGAAGGAGCGAATGACTTTTCTGATGCAGATTTAAATAGTTCTGATAAAAGCGTGAGAAGTAAAACAGCAGCATCAAGAGATTATTTTTCTGCAAATACAACAGATGCTACAGCTATTAAAGAAGAATTTGACGGTTGGATCAAACGACAGGCGGAAGAAGTATTTCCAAATTGGACCACAGAAGCAACCTCCGGTACGGCAGGTTTTATACAAGAAGGAGGAGCTGATCCTGCAACACGTTATGTTACGGCCAAAGGTTTGGAGTTAAACCAGGCGTTTGGTAAAGGTTTAATAGGAGCTTTGATGACTGATCAGGCATTAAATAACTATTTGGGTACAGCGGTACTTGATGAAGCGGATAATATAGATAATAATGATGCTGAAGTAGTTGCAGATGGTAAGAATTACACTATTATGGAGCATAAATGGGATGAAGCCTATGGTTATTTGTATGGTGCTGCATCAAATCCATCTACTCCTAATGACAATATTATTGGAGGATCAGGAGACGACAGCTTCTTAAGTAAATATATAAGTAGAGTTGAAAGAGATACAGATTTTGCGGGAATTGCTTTAGAGATATATAATGCTTTCAAATTAGGAAGAGCTGCTATTGTAGCAAAACAATACGATGTTCGTGATGCGCAAGCAGCCATAATTAGAGAAAAAATATCTGAAGTAATAGCTATAAGAGCCGTATATTATTTACAACAAGGTAAAAGCGGACTTGATAGTGCTGCAATTGATTATGCAAGTGTGTTTCATGACTTGTCTGAAGGTTACGGTTTTATATACAGTTTACAATTTACCAGAAACCCAGATACTAATGCACCATACTTTACTCGTACAGAGGTGCAAGGGTTTATTGACCAGTTAATGGGTGGTGCAAATGGGTTATGGGATGTTGAACCAACCACATTACAATCAATTTCTGACGCAATTGCGGCTAAGTTTGACTTTACAGTTGAAGAGGCGGGAAGTTAAAAGATTAAACAAAATATAAAATGATAAAAAAAGAGGTTGTTTACATGTGATTTTCAACCTCTTTTTTTACATTTGCACATCTTTATTAAGAATAAATAAAAATAGTATGAAGAGATTTTTGTTTTCGATTTTTACGGTATTATTATTATCAGCATGTTCATCGAGTGATGATGCCGGAGAGAATGCGAGTGATGGTTTTGATAGGAAAGCAATGCTTGAAAACCTAGCAGATAATATAATAGTACCGGCTTATCAAAGTTTTTCTACAGATATGACATCTTTAAGAGATGCAACTTCTACTTTTGTTACAGCAACAAATGAGGCAAATTTAATTGCTCTTAGATCTGCATGGTCAAGGGCTTATGTATCTTGGCAATCAGTTAGCATGTTCGAAATAGGAAAAGCAGAAGAACTTTCTTACAGAAATTTTATGAATGTTTATCCTGTCAATGCCACAGATATCGAATCGAATATTAATTCTGGGTCTTATGATCTTGCCTCAGTTTCAAAACAAGATGAACAAGGATTTGCAGCTTTAGATTATATGATCAATGGTTTATCTGATTCGGATGCAGGTATTGTTGTCTTTTTTACAGATACTACAAACGGAGGTAAGTATAAAGATTATCTAACCGATGTGGTAAACAGAATGAATACTCTTACTAGTGAAGTACTTTCAGACTGGACAACTGCTAATTATAGAGATGTATTTGTTGATAATAATGGATCTTCGGCAACAAGTTCTGTTGATAAATTGGTGAACGATTTCCTTTTTCATTATGAGAAACATCTAAGAGCTGGGAAAATAGGAATACCTGCTGGGGTATTTGCTACTCAGACTTTTGATGATAAAGTAGAAGCTTTTTATAAGGGTGATTTGTCTAAAGTTCTTTTTGATGCTAATTTGGATGCGATGCAAAACTTCTTTAATGGAAAACATTTTGGGAGTAATACAACAGGTGAGAGTTTCAAGAGCTATTTAGATTTCTTAAATACTATTAAAAATGGAGCCGATCTTGCTAAAATTATCAATGATCAATTTAATCTTACCAAAACTACTGCATCAAATTTAGATGAGAGTTTCACTAATCAGGTACGAACCAACAATAATCTAATGCTCAATACATATGATGAACTTCAAAAGAATGTTGTTAATATGAAAGTTGATATGCTACAAGCATTTTCTGTAAGAGTAGATTTTGTGGATGCAGATGGAGACTAAGTATAGTGAGTAGTTTATGAATTCCAGATTAAAAGAATATTTCAATAAAAATACAGAGGCTGCACCAATTGCAGTCTTTCGTATTTTTTTTGGAGTAATGATGCTACTAAGTATTGTTCGTTTCTGGAGTTACGGGTGGATTGATAAATTATATATTCAACCCAAGTTTTTTTTCTCATATTATGGTTTTGATTTCATAAAACCTATCGGAGGGTATACATATTTGGTTTTTATAATTTGTGGACTTTCGGCAATTTTTGTAGCAATTGGGTTTAAGTATAGGATAGCAATAATTACTTTTTTTCTAAGCTTTACTTATATAGAGTTGATGGATAAAACAACATATCTTAATCACTATTATTTTATAAGTATACTCAGCTTTCTAATGATATTTTTACCTGCGAATGCATATTACTCTGTTGATGCAAAAAAGAACGATAATTCATTTCAATTTATTCCTAGATGGTCTATTGATGCTATTAAATTACTTCTTGGTATTGTATATTTTTATGCAGGAATTGCAAAACTTAATTCAGATTGGTTAATAAAAGCAATGCCTCTTAAAATTTGGTTACCTTCAAAATATGATGTGCCATTATTAGGAGATTTAATGCAGCAAGAGTGGATACATTACCTATTCAGTTATACAGGAGCTTTATACGATATCACCATTCCATTTTTATTATTGTATCGAAGAACTAGAATGGTTGCATTTATTTTGGTTGTCGTATTTCATGCATTAACTAGAGTGCTTTTTCCTATTGGGATGTTTCCATACATCATGATTATAAGTACTTTGATCTTTTTTAGTGCAAATTTCCATCACAAAGTATTAGCTGCTATTTCTAATGTTTTTAGAATAAATAAAGAGGTTTTTGATACTGAAAAAACCTTCAGTTTGGCATCTATACAGCATAAAATTATTATTAATACGCTGTCCTTATTTTTTATAATTCAACTACTTTTGCCGTTTCGTTATTTGTTATATCCCGGAGAACTTTTTTGGACAGAGGAAGGGTATCGTTTTTCGTGGAGAGTCATGTTAATGGAAAAGGCTGGTTATGCAAATTTCAAGATTGTTGATAGTGGAACTGGTAAGAGATTTTATATTGATAATGATGATTTTCTTACTCCGTTTCAACAGAAACAAATGGCAACACAGCCAGATTTTATTTTACAATATGCACAGTATCTTAAAAAGCATTTTGAGAGAGAGGGACATCAAAATGTACAAGTATTCGTAGAAAGCTATGTGGCACTTAATGGAAGGTTGAGTAGCCCATATATTGATCCGAATATAGATTTGGGAACACAAAAAGAGTCATTAAAACATAAAACGTGGATTATTCCATTTAAGGATGAAATTAAGGGATTATAGAATATTTTTCATTGTATTTTTTATTACGGGTTTTACATTTTCACAATACAAATTGAAAGGAACTGTAGTGGATCAAGACAATCAGGTTATTGCAGATGCAGAGGTGTATAATCAAAATATAGGTAAGCAAACTACTACAGCCGAAGACGGAAGTTTTGAATTTACAGATCTTAAACAGGGAGTATATAATGTTACGGTTTTTAGTTATGATTATGAAATTCTTGAACAACAAGTAGTAGTAGACAATGATACTAGTCTAAATTTTGTAATGACCCCTTTAGGAGAAAAACTTTCTGAAGTTTTGATCACACAACGAAGAGAGAAGATTTTTGGTTTAAAACAACTTAAACCTATAGAAGGAACAGCAATCTACGCAGGAAAGAAAAGCGAAGTAGTTTTATTAGAAAATACGCTTGGTAACCTTGCATCGAATAATGCACGACAGATATATGCACAGGTTGTGGGATTAAATATTTATGAGAATAGTGTAGGAGGGCTACAACTTAATATTGGAGGAAGAGGTCTGGATCCAAATAGAACGGCTAATTTTAATACACGTCAGAATGGATATGATATTAGTGCCGATGTATTGGGATATCCAGAAAGTTATTATACCCCTCCGGCTGAAGCATTGAGTGAAATACAAGTAGTTAGAGGAGCTGCATCCTTACAATACGGAACTCAATTTGGAGGATTGATCAATTTCAAAATGAGAGAGCCCAATCCAAACAAAAAAATAGAATTAGTAACTCGTCAATCGTTTGGATCATTTAACTTGTTTAGTAGCTTTAATAGTTTAAGTGGTACTGTAGGAAAGGTGAGTTATTACACATATTTTAATTATAAAAAAGGAGATGGATTTAGACCAAATTCTGAATTTGAATCTAAAAATGTGTATGCCCATTTAGGTTATCAAATATCAAAGAAAACCAAATTAGCAGGTGAGTTTACATATTTGGATTATTTGGCACAACAACCTGGAGGCTTAACGGATACTCAGTTTGAACAGGATGCTGATTTTAGTAATCGTACACGAAATTGGTTTGAAGTAGATTGGAAACTTTTTTCCTTGAAACTAGAGCATGAATTTTCAGAAAAAACAGACTTTAGTTTAAATCTTTTTGGTTTGGATGCTTCAAGGAGAGCTGTTGGCTTTAGAGGGATACCTACTGATTTAAATTCTAACCCTATTACGGTAGAAGATGAAACAGATGTAGATGGTAATTTTGTGAATCCAAGGGATTTGATCGTCGGTAATTTTAAGAACTGGGGGGTAGAAGCAAGGTTATTGAATAAATACAATCTTTTTGGTAAAGAATCTGTATTTTTATTAGGTACTAAGTTCTATAAGGCTGATAATGATGCCAGACAAGGGCCAGGAAGCCTAGGAACTGATGCAAATTTTGATTTTCAAGATAATAGTTTCCCTGACTATGCCAATCAATCAACCTTTGATTTTCCAAACCAAAATATAGCAGTGTTTGGAGAGAATATTTTTAATATTTCTGATAAATTTTCAATAACCCCAGGAGTTCGATTCGAATATATAAAAACAGAGGCAGAAGGGATTTATAACAATGTTGTTTTTGATAATGCAGGAAATCCAATTAATAATACTATAGAAAATGATGATGAGACGTTTGATCGATCTTTTATTTTACTTGGTATAGGGTCAAGTTATAAGTTTAATTCGAATCTTGAAACATATGCAAACATATCTCAAAACTATCGATCAGTAACATTTAATGATATTCGAATTGTTAATCCAACTTTTGTAATACGCCCTGATATCAGTGACGAAGAAGGTTTTACTGCTGATCTGGGTATAAGAGGAAAGTACAATAATGTTTTAACCTATGATGCTAGCATTTTTGGATTATGGTATAAGGATAGAATAGGAGAAGTTTTTAATGATAGAGCACAAAGAGTTCGTGGTAATATTGGAGATGCTTTTATTTATGGAGTAGAGAGTTATGTGAATTGGAATCTGGCTAATTCATTTTTGGAAGATAATACAGATTATGTTTTAAATGCGTTTACTAATTTGGCAATTACAGATTCTGAGTATACCAGATCTGAAGATACTATTGAAGGAAATAAAGTTGAATTTATTCCTCTTGTTAATCTAAAAACGGGAATTGGATTTGGATATAAAAACTTTTTGGGAAGTATTCAATTCACTCATTTGTCAGAACAATTTACAGAAGTTACTAATGCAGATCGCGGAACACCTGGAAGTAAGGAAGAAGGCACTTTGGGTAAAATTCCTTCGTATTCGATTATGGATATATCTTTTTCATATACATATAAACAATTTAGAGTAGAGACAGGAGTTAATAACCTTTTAGATGAGCGTTATTTTACTCAAAGAGCTACTGGATATCCAGGCCCGGGAATTATTCCATCCGCTCCGGTATCATGGTACGCAACTGTTCAATTTAAGTTATAGTTATTTTAAATATTTAACCTTTGTTTAATCAAAGAATTAACTTTTGTTCAATCTTGAATAGGACTTTAATTGTATATTTTTGAAAAAAGGATGTTTTTATGAAAGAGTTTCTAGGTTATGACCAAATGATGTCAGAGTATTACAACAAAATGTCTAATCATTTATTACCATTACTCTCCTGGGAATTCTACGGCGAACACCATGCTGAATTGGAAATTTTTAAAGAAGATTTCAGTACCCTACAGAAGCTTACGAAAAATTGGAAAAGCACTAGAAATTATTACAAGGAGCTTATTGAAGAACAATCAGTAATTGTAATAACTAATCCTAATCTTGAAATTGTGTACGCATCAAATAATATGCATAAAATGAATGGGTACTCTCCTGAAGAGGTTATTGGTAATTCTCCTAAAATGTTTCAAGGAGAAGGTACATGTAGTAGTGTGTCTGCAAAGGTTAGAAGTGCTGTTGATAACCAACAACCTTTTGAGGTTTCCATTCTTAACTATAAAAAAGATACTACCCCATATGTATGCTTAATAAAGGGGTTTCCTGTTTATAATAAAAAAGGCAAATTGGTAAATTATATCGCATTTGAGAAAGCAGCATAATTAGGTTCTCTATTTTTTACAAAGCAATATGTGAAGGCCTGAGAAATCTCTATTGTAGGATTTGGTTTATTAATATCTTCAAAATCGTTAAGTAGTCTTATTTTAAATTAGATAAAACCATTTGTGTTTACTACTTAGAACGTAATAAATTCCGTAATTTAGTTTCTTTACAAAATAAACTGAATCAAAAAATGATACCACAAATAGAGAAACTATTAAATGAACAAATAACTTTTGAAGCCAAAGCTTCTGCACAGTATCTTTCTATGGCTAGTTGGGCAGATATACGAGGTTATAATGGTGTTGCAGATTTTTTTTATACCCAATCTGAAGAAGAGAGAGTGCATATGACCAAACTAGTTAAGTTTATTAATGAACGAAGCGGGACTGCAGTTATTCCTGCAATAGATAAACCAAGAGATGATTTTAAGTCGCTAATGGAGCTTTTTGAAACATTTCTTGAAAGTGAAGAATTTGTTACCGCCAAAATTAATAATATCATTTATGAGTGCCTTAAACTTAAAGATTATAATGTGCATAATTTTATGCAATGGTATGTAGCAGAACAGTTAGAAGAAGAAGCTACAGCACGTACATTATTAGACAAACTAAAAATTATTGGAGACGATAAATCTGGGCATTATTTATTCGATAGAGATATTAATACTTTTCAAGCTACAAATCAACCTAAGTAGTTGTTAATAAGTTGATAAAGAAAAATTAAATATTTCTTTTATAGGAATCTTTTTTTTATATTTTTGCACTTTATTTAGATTCAATAAAAATTAAAAATAGTGCAAAGTTTAGACACCCCATCATTATATTCTCCTTGTTTAGCTGTTAATTGTGATATAGCCTGTGGAGGAAAAAAGAAGAAATGTTGTAAAAAATATAAAAAGAAAGGGAAATCAAACTGTAAAAGATGTCCAAAACTATAGTTTAAGGATTTTTATTAAATATAATGGACTCTTGCTCCATTCACAAAAACGGAAATACAAATTGTATCTCCGTTTTTTTATTTTCTAAACAAATGATTCAATTAATTAAATTGTAGGGTATTTTTCTATATAACTGTATAATATGCAGAAGCCAAATTGGCTATTATAACTAGTAAGAAGAAACTTATGTCTTTTGAGATATACTATTTGAAGTGATAATTGTCATTGTCTAGATTTGGTGGATATTATAATTTGATGAACTTTATAAGACACTAAATATCTTGTTTAAACAGTTAATATAAAGTAGATTTACATTGATATGAAAAAGAATATTCTAGTTGGATTGCTCATTTTTGTTGGAGTTTTAACAACTAATGCTCAAGAATGGTTAACCGATTTTAACGAAGCTCAAAAAGTGGCTTTAGAAAATAGTAAACCGATTGTTTTAGTGTTTTCGGGTTCAGATTGGTGTGCACCATGTATTAAATTAGAAAAACAAGTACTCGATACCAAAGAGTTTCAAGAATATGCAAATGAAAATTATGTATTGGTAAAGGCGGATTTTCCAAGAAGAAGAAAAAACCAATTATCAGAAGCATTACAAGCTCAAAATAATAAATTGGCTGAGACATATAACAAAAGTGGAGGCTTCCCACTGGTGGTGGTATTGGATGAAACCGGTAAGAAATTGGGGGAAATAGGATATAAAAAAGTTACTCCAGAATCATATCTGGGAATGTTAAACAAAATGATCAAATAGTATTTTGAGACTTCTCGTTACCTTTTTATTATTCGTTGTTATAAGCACTGCTGGATTTTCCCAGCAGATATATAAACGCACTCTTACCTTAATGGGTAGCCGTTTTGATATTACTGTTGTCGCAAAAGATCAAATTATGGCAGACAACTATATCGATGTTGCAGTCAATGAAATTGGAAGAATAGAAAAATTAATCTCTTCATGGGATAAAAATTCTCAGACTTCTTTAATTAATCGTAATGCAGGAATACAAGCAGTAAAGGTTGATAAGGAGCTTTTTGATTTAATTATACGAGCTATTGGAATTTCTAAACTTACAGATGGAGCTTTTGATATTAGTTATGCATCAATGGATAAACTATGGAAGTTTGATGGTAGTATGACAGAGTTACCTTCCAAGGAAAAAATTAGACGATCAATATCCAGAGTAGGATATCAAAAAATTGTTTTGAATCAAGAGTTATCTACCGTATTTCTTACTGAAAAAGGAATGAAAATAGGTTTTGGAGCTATTGGTAAAGGGTATGCAGCAGATAAGGCAAAGGATCTTCTGATCGCTGAGGGGGTTGAAGCCGGAATTATAAATGCTTCTGGTGATATGAATACCTGGGGAAAACAACCGGATAACAGTGATTGGAAAGTAGCAATAACTAATCCTTTAAATAAAAACAATGCATTTGCTTTGTTACCTGTTGTAAATAAAGCAGTAGTAACCTCTGGGAATTATGAAAAATATGTTACTTTGGGTGGTAAACGATACTCCCATATCATCAATCCCAGAACAGGTTATCCATCAACTGGGATTGTGAGTGCCACTGTTTTTGCACCAAAAGCAGAGTTAGCAGATGCTCTAGCTACATCCGTTTTTGTAATGGGAATAGAGGTTGGGGTGAATAGAATAAACCAATTAGAAGGAATCGAATGTGTGATTATTGATGATAAAGGAAATATTCATACCTCGGACAACATCAAAATAGACAATCAATAATTAGTATTTAAAAACAGTGCTTCATGAATAGGTTAATTATAGTTTTAGGGCTTTTACTTTCTCTGAACTCTTGTGTAGTTGTAAAAGAATATGAAAAAGTACAACTCAATGATCCAGACATGGAACTGGCTTTAAAGAAATGTGATCGTTTCGAAACAAATTTTCAAGCATATAGAGAGTCCGCAGCAGGAGCAAACGGAGGAAAAACTGGCGGAGGTTGTGGTTGCAATTAAAACCAATTCTATAATATCTACTACCATAAAAAGTATTCAAAAACAATATATCTTTTGAAAAGATTTATCACAATATTAGTATTGTTCTCTACAATTACATTAATTGCCCAGGAGACACAGCAAGATACTCCAGAGACTTACAAAAAACGAGTTTTAGAATCTACCGAAGTAGATTTTTTAATGAGTTATTACACTCAGGATGGTGATAATGCAGCCGTAACCGGAGGTATAGGTACAGAGGAACTTACAGATCTTACTCCAACCATTGTTGTATCTATTCCGTTAAACGACGATGATGTGTTAACTATAGATGCGGGTATATCTGCATATACATCTGCATCTTCTAGTAATGTAAACCCTTTTGACGGAGATGCACCGGCTGACCCATTTGTGGCCTCTTCAGGAGCATCGAGGAAAGATGTATTAACAACGATTATAGCTAATTACAGTCATAGTAGTGATGATCGTAACGATATATGGTCTGCTAACTTAGCCGTAGCAAACGAATACGATTATTTTTCTGTAGGTTTTGGAGGTAGTTATACCAAATTATTTAACGAAAAAAATACAGAAGTAAGTATAAAAGCCAATGTGTTTTTAGATACATGGAATGCCATTTACCCCTCAGAATTAAGAGATCAACCTGCATTTATTAAATTTGATGACGAGTCTCGTAATTCATACTCGCTGGGACTTGGGTTCTCACAAATATTGTCCAAAAAACTACAAGGGTCTTTATCACTTGATATTATACAACAAGAGGGGTTACTATCTACACCATTTCAACGAGTTCAATTTGCAGATGTGACCGATATTATTGTTGATCAATTTACATATGGAGATGATGTAGAAAGATTACCGGATTCAAGATTTAAAATTGCGGCAGGTGGGAGATTACATTACTATATCAATGAGATTTTTTCACTACGAACCTTTTATAGATATTATACGGATGATTGGGGGATTAATTCGCATACGGCAAGTATAGAAGTACCAATCAAGATTACAAATAAGTTTACGATATATCCAAGTTATCGATTCTATAATCAAACCCAAGCAGATCATTTTGCCCCGTTTAATCAGCATTTATCTACTCAAGAATTTTATACATCAGATTTTGATTTATCAGATTTTGATGCTAATCAATATGGTTTTGGGGTTAGTTATACCGATATCTTTACAAAATTCCATATCTCTAAATTTGGTTTGAAGAGCATTGATCTTAGATTCAGACAATATGAACGTAGTACAGGTTTAAGTTCAAGTTTATTTTCAGGAGGATTTAATTTTGTGATGGACTAGGTTTTAAACTAAATAAAAGTTGTATCAAGCAAGTTCTGGGTTTTTTAACTGATCAAATTCAAATACTTTTAAATTTCTTAAAGTATTATAAAAATGAACGAGCAAAGCAAAATTCAATATAACCGTATTGCAGAAGCAATAGAATATATCCAACAAAATTTTAAGAATCAACCAAGTCTTGATGAGGTTGCAGAGAAGGTGCATATAAGCCCATTTCATTTTCAACGACTTTTTACAAATTGGGTGGGTGTTAGCCCTAAGAAATTTTTGCAATACACTAGTGTAGAATACGCAAAGAAAATTCTTAAAAATCAAGGAAAAACCTTATTTGATGCAACCTATGAAACTGGACTTTCAGGTACTGGAAGACTTCATGACCTTTTTGTGAAAATTGAGGGAATGACACCTGGAGAATACAAAAAAGGAGGACAAAATTTGTTGATCAATTATAGTTATGCAGAAAGTCCATTTGGAAAAATTTTGGTTGCTTCTACCGCAAAAGGCATCTGTCATATGGGATTTGTAGATAATGAAAAAAATGCATTTATAGTATTGTTGAATCGTTTCCCAAATGCTCAATTCAACCAAGTTGTAGATAGAATACAACAAAATGCACTGTTTATTTTTACAAGAGATTGGAATGAGTTGGACCAAGTGAAATTACATCTTAAAGGCACAGATTTTCAGCTGAAAGTCTGGGATACCTTGCTTAAGATTCCAAAAGGAGGACTAACAACATACGGAACCATTGCAAAACAGATGGATAAGCCCAAGGCATCACGAGCAGTGGGGACTGCAATCGGTAATAATCCTGTTGCATTTTTAATCCCTTGTCATAGAGTGATTCAATCTACAGGTGATTTTGGCCAATATCATTGGGGGAGTACTCGTAAAACGGCAATGATTGGTTGGGAAGCAGCAAAAAATGATCAAAATTAAGCAAGAATTGGGTGGTAAATCTTTAGTGGAAAAGGGATCTTTATATCAAACATCAAAAGATATAAAAATGAATAAGTTTAAAATTATTCCATTAGAAGCTCAATATGCATCAAGAATACGTGAAACCGAAATCGATGACTTCGGAAACAAAATTGTAGAGCAGGTGGCCACAGGTAGAGGGCCATGTAGAGTATCTTTAAAACCTTTTGAAAAGGATTCTTATAAGTCATAGCCCTTTTGAGATTGACAATGCATTCAATCAATCAGGCCCTATTTTTATTCATAAGCAAGCAGTAGAACCTTATAAAAATATTTATAAGTTTCCGCCAGAGATCAAGGCAGATAAACAAAATTTTCCGTTATCATTAATTGGGTATAGTGAAGATCAAAAAATGGTATTTACTAAAATGGTTGGTGATCATGATGTTGATCTTACGATCCCAAAGATATTTTCTGAACATAAAGATATTTCGTTTATGCATGCCAGAAATTCTGAAGCAGGATGCTATATATGTAGAATAGAGCGTATCTGAAATAGAAGCCTGACAAATGAATATGAAGCGCAAAAAAAGGGAACACAATATGATAGTGCTCCCCTTTACCATTTACGTTATAGATAAGTTATGGGTGTTTTTATAGTAAAACGTTTTAAAATAAAATTACCCTACCCACTACTGTTTTTTTATAAAAATTAAACGTCAAAATGGGAAATGATTAAGTTTTTTTTATGAATAGGAACAAAAATCTTTTTCTAATTTAGGACGATCATATTGTCCTTTGGCTTTCTAATTCTAAAATATATTGGTATATGAACAAAGTAATTTATTTTCTGTTTACAATCATCTTGATAGCTAGTTGTGTTTCAGAAAACCAGAAGCTTAGCGATGGTAAGCAAAGCCAGATCATTAAAGAAATGATTCAGGCAGTTAACGATAAAGATGCGGAAGAGTATGTGAAAAACTTCGCAGATAATGTTGTTGTTTATCTAGAGTCAGAACCCAAAGTCAATGGTAAAAAGGAACTACAAATAAACAGAGCAAATCATTTTAGAAAATATCCACAGGTATACTCAGAAATACAATATCTATTGGAAATAGACAATAAAGTAATTATGCATGATAAGGTGTGGTTGAATGATACTGATGGAGAAGGTAGGGATATTTTGGAAATATTCACGTTTGACAACGGAAAAGTAAGTAGGGTAGACGTAGTGCAATCTAAAGATTTATTCAGATAAAATCTAATCAATGTTTAATATAAAAATCATCAAATGAAATCACTTTTAACAATACTATTATTATTGACCTTTACTACTTCGGTAAATGCTCAAGAATCTGATTATGCAATGGTTGAAAAAACAGTTAATTATTATTTGGATGGAGGTACAAATAATGATTTTGAAACTCTTAAAAAAGCTTTTCATGAAACTGCGACAATGCGATATATTAGAGATGGTTATAAAGAAGTCAACGCATTAGAGTTTTTTAAAAAAGCAATAAAACCTGGGCCTAAAAATAATCGAAAAACTAAAATTGATTATATTAATATTACTGGTCATGCGGCAAATGCTAAATTAGAAATAGAGTATCCAACTTTTACATTTATCGATTATATGAATCTGTTAAAAATTGACGGAGAGTGGAAAGTGGTGAGCAAAATTTTCTATAAGAAAACTAAAGATATAGCAAAAAAGTAAAGTTTTAAGAAAATCTTACTTAACTACAAATATGCTTAAGATAAATGGTCAGTAAAAAAAAGATATTTGGCAATACATAGATAAATTAATAGATACCTTATTTCATGTGACTTTATCTATTTTTTAGGAAGTTCTAATGATAGATAACTTTGATTCCGGCATTTTATGTCGGAATTTTTATTTTAAATTTATACAATGCTGTCCTAATCTTACATATTATTTCGTCATAGAGTGGAATCAAAAAATAATATAGTATGAAATATTCAATCAAACATCTTTTTCATATCGATGCTCCAAAAGAAAAAGTATTTGAAGCCATTTCTACAATAGAAGGATTATCAAATTGGTGGACAACGCAAACAAAAGGAGGAGATGGATTGAATGACACAATTCAGTTTAACTTTGGAAGTAGCATAGGGCCTGAAATGAAAATCGTTGATTTAAAGCCTTTTGAGGAGCTTATCTGGGAATGTACAGCAAGTCAACATAGGTGGAAAAGACATACTTTTATATTTTCTCTAGATGAGAATGAAGGCAAAACTCAAGTACGATTTTCACACAATGGATGGACAGAACAAGATGATTTTTATGCGATATGTAGTTTTGCTTGGGGGCGTTATTTGGAAAGCCTTCGGCAATATTGTCAAACGGGAAAAG
Source organism: uncultured Aquimarina sp. (assembly GCA_947496355.1). Taxonomy (GTDB): domain Bacteria; phylum Bacteroidota; class Bacteroidia; order Flavobacteriales; family Flavobacteriaceae; genus Aquimarina. Next base: position 39,311 of record CANMCO010000008.1, on the reverse strand, counting down.
GAGCCGCATTTGGAAGCTTGGAATACAGATAATTTTAAATGATTATCCAAATTTTGAAAGTAGGTTCGTCTTAGTGGTATAAAAATATGTTAACCTTTTAAAAAAGACAAAGGTATGAAAGAATTTATGTTTCTTTTCAGAGGAGGAGATGATATATGGAATACCAAATCTCCCGAAGAACAACAAGAACACATGCAGCATTGGCAGAAATGGATCGGTGAGATTGCTAAAAAAGGAAAATTTGTAGGCGGAGAAAGATTGCGATCTCATGGAAGTACTTGGATAGATGGTGGAGCAAAAATAATAGATCGCCCTTTTACAGAAGGAAAAGAGTTAGTGGGAGGATATCTTAGAGTAAAAGCTGATTCAGTAGAGGAAGCCAAGGAAATGGCCAAGGGGTGTCCAGGTTTACAATGGGACTGTAGTGGAGTAGAAGTGCGTGAAATCTGGCCCGAAGGTTAATTAATAATGATAAAAACTAAAAAAATGAAAGAATTCTTACTGTTAATCAGAGGAGGACATGATGATACTGGTACACGATCTCCAGAAGAAATGCAAAAGCACATGGAACATTGGCAACAATGGATGGGTAATCTTGCTCAGCAAAATTTACTTGTTGGTGGTCAACCTTTAATGAATGAAGGTAAAACACTTATTGAAAGAGGTGAAAAAGTAATAGACCGCCCTCTCGCAGAAGGTAAAGAACTAGTTGGTGGATATCTATTAATAAGATCAAATTCACTAGAAGAAGCAACAAATATCTCAAAAGATTGTCCTGGATTTGAATATGGATGTACTGTAGAAGTAAGAGAAATAAGTCCAATGTAATACTTTTTGAAAAACGGAGAGCACATAGACAATACATTAAACCATCTTTTTAGACAAGAGTCTGGAAAGATGGTTGCTGTATTGATCAAGATATTTGGTACCGAAAATATAGAGCTGGCAGAAGATGTTGTACAGGATGCATTAGTAAGAGCTTTAGAAACATGGAAATTTAAAGAGATACCAGATAACCCTAGAGCTTGGCTTTATAGAACTGCCAAGAATAGAGCAATAGATATTGTCAGACGCAATAAACATAGTCGACTTATTGATTTTTCAGACCCTCAAAAACAGTTACTTACTTCGAGTTATACTCTCGAAACTACTATGAATGATTACTGGAAAGAAGATCATATTAAAGATGATTTCCTAGGGATGATGTACGCTTGTTGTCATCCCGATATTAGCCAAGAGAATCAAATAACTTTTATTCTAAAATCGCTTTGTGGATTTAGTACCAAAGAAGTAGCGAAATCATTTCTTACAAGTGAAGACACTATTTCTAAACGCTTATATCGTACAAAAGAATATTTTCGAAAAAATAAGATTCGTCCAATAATCCCATTACCAGATCAGATTGCTTCAAGAACAGGAACCGTCCTTAGTGCTATTTATCTAATGTTTAATGAAGGATATAATTCTACGCATGTGGATCAACTCATTCGTAAAGATTTGATAAAGCAAGCCATGTTATTATGCAGATCGCTATTATCAGAGAAACGTACGCAACTGCCAGAGGTATTTGCTTTAATGGCGCTAATGTGTTTTCATGCTGCACGTGCAGATAGTCGATTATCTGATCATGGCGAGCTTATTTTATTATCTAATCAAGATAGAACAAAATGGAATACCGCATTAATACAGTCGGGAGAACAATATCTTAACAGTGCTGCTTATGGGGAAACATTGACCAATTATCACTTAGAGGCAGCTATAGCGTTCCAGCATTGCAAAGCTAAAAGTTATTTAGAAACCGATTGGCAAGAGATTTTAAAATATTATGATGCGCTCTTAAATATAGCTTATGATCCAATTGTTTTTCTGAACAGATGTTTGGTGATTTTAGAACTAGATGGCCCAAAAGATGCTCTAAATACATTAGAATTGGTAAAAGGAAATAAACTACTAGAAAAATATTATGTATACCACGCTACTCTAGGAGAAATTTATGAAAGATTAGAAGAGTACGTTAAGGCCGTTTCCTGTTTTAAAAGAGCTATGGAGCTTACCCAGTCAAAAAAAGAAAAACAATTTCTTAGGGACAAAATAGCTAAGGTATCAGGTTAGGTTCTTTTAGCTTTACTTTTGTGAAATTCCCATAAAACTTCAATTAAAAAATATAAAAATTACATTTAATATCAAAAACCCCATTTTTTTTAAACCTCCTGTATCGAATTTTTTTCCTTGTTTTATAAGGGTTTTGAGCTATTATCAGGGGAAAACACCCCATGAATTAATGGGTAAAAACCGTAGCCAACTTTGAGAATTATTACTTAAGTTTGCTACTTCTCACACACTTCTTATGATTTTTTTCAAGCTTATATATAAGTTAAACTTATTGTACATGTGATAATTAACATACATAAATAAAGAAATAATAATGCCCCAAAAACTCCCCAAATGAGAACCCTATTTTTATCGATGTTAGATGGATTGTTTACCAAGGAAAACAAAGAAAACTCTGAGTGTAGATCTAACAAGATTTTTTTTACAGAAACTGATCCAAAATCTAATAGGACATTGATCATTGAAGAAGATGAATATGCCGTCTGGACACATATGTTAAGCGATAATAAAGAAGAAATAGATTTTGAAGGATTATTATGTACTGTTGTGAATCCTGATACCTTTGATGTAGATTCTGAGAAAGTAATAAAAAAGGATGAACCCTTACCAATTGCGTTTGCAAATCAATACAGTTTTGTCAAAAACCTAAGAAAAAAGGATATTTCTGTTCAATGGCAAAAAAATTGTACAACAATACTTATAAAAGATAAGGTGTATCTAATTATGGATATGAATACGAGAACGGCATATTCAAAAGCACTTTCTACAGATTGTGAATTTGGGAAACGATTAGACAGTCATACATATACCGAGTTTTAAACTTCATTTTTTTGAGCCGATACTAAAAACAAAACAGTTACCTACAGTGCGTTGGTAACTGTTTTGTTGCTTATTCTAGAAGCCGTACTACCTATGGATAGCATAGCTAGATGAAGCAGGAAGTTCCTTTAAAAAGTTAATAAATGGTTGAAGATTTAATCCGAATTTAATGTATAAAGTTTTCATAAGCCTTGATTTTTAAATTATTTGTTCAACTTTTCATATTATATTTTCAATTGTCGTGCCAAACTCTGTATCCCTTGTTTTATAAGGGCGTACAGACGTTTTTTTTAGGTGATATTATAGTTGGAAAGAAATTTCACTACATTATTTCATAAAAAAGTTATATTAGCAGCTTCGTTATAATTGTATTTTAAATAACGAGACGTAAACCATTTTAAAACGGAGGGGGATTACCAACTCCGTTTTTATTTTACAAAAAATCCAAGCGTTTTATCGGATTACATAGATTAATCGACCATCCATATGATCGGCAGCCCTTCCATAAGCAATTAGTGAAGCTCCTATTGTCCAGCGATTGGTAATACGATACCAGAAAGAATATCTTTGATATAGCCAGTTTTCTTGTATGTTTTTTGGACGAGTGATATACATCCCAAACTGTTGTAGGAAGTAAAAGTCGCCTATCAAAAAATGATGACCAGCGGTAATAGCAGAAGAAAAAGAGGATTCATTTAGTTCTCTTTGTTGTACTTGTTTGCGATCTGACCAATCATACCATAATTCTGCTCCTACATTAAAACCATTGATTCCTGATAGCGGTTTCAAAGCACCTCCAAAAGCTCCTATCAAAGGATGGTTGGTCGATTCGGCTTCTCGATCTGCAGATCTTAAACTGGCAAACGATCCAAAATAGTAACTCCACGACCGACTGTATTTTTTTAGCTCATCCGGCTTAGGTGTTAATTTAGTATTATTAATAATTCGATCAACCCCAATAGAAAAGGTCGGAAAATTCATGCCTTTATTGGGTTGTTTTTGACCTCCATTAGAAATATGGTTGTAATTCGCAGACAGATTTATAGCATATTTGTCGTTGAAGTGATAATTAAGATTGAGGGATAAAGCAAGGTAAAAACTAAATTTAGTACTAAACAGTACGTTATCGGGATTTGAAACTTCATCAAATATAGTATCTAGATAGGTGGCACCTATAGATCCTCTTAGAGAAAACTTAAAAGGCCCTTGATAAGTAAAGTAGGGCTCTACAAAATAAATGAGGTTATAAGAACTACCTAGTACACTAGGGTTGGCATAATTAAAATAAGTAAATGCAAAACCGGTTCGCCCATAACAAAAACAAGTTTTCCAAGCTTCATTACTGGTTCGTAATTTGCTCATTTCTATTTGTATTCCATAAGGATTGGTCTGTGATATAGGTTTTAAATCTGGTGTGTGAGCTATGATGAAGCCTAAATGGGATTTTACTCCGTAAAATTTAGGGTTTACCTGTGCGTGTAGTACTTGGCACAAACAAAATAACGTGAAAAATTGTATAATTCTAGACATCAACATAAAGATACACCACTCTGTATCATATTGAATATTAGTTAACTTAAATTTTAAGAATCTATCTGTTATAGAATAGATGAATTACTTTTCTAATAAATTTGTGTAAAGGTTAAACTTAAAAGACCACGAATATAGTTCTACTTAATATTTTGAAATGGTTTAAAATTCTAAAGACTACGCTAAATCAGTATTAATTTTATCAAAATTGGAAATATCTGTTTTTTTACGATTTAGATTTTTTCTTTGTTCTTTTTGTCTTTGCTGGCAATACTTCCTCTGGGAAGGGGAAAAGAATGGTTGAGTTCTTTTCTGCTGCTATGTTTGATAAGGTTTGATATAGCCTCAGTTTAATTGCAGATGGAGATTGATCAATTAATTTACCTGCTTCAAGCAATTTGCCTGCTGCTTGCTCTTCAGCTAAGGCTAAAATAATTCTTGCTCGCCTTGATCGTTCTGCTTCTGCTTGATTAGCCATCATCCTTTTCATATTTTCTGGTAGCTGAATGTCTTTAATCTTTACATCTATAATTTCAATCCCCCATTCTTTCGTTTCTAATTCAACTATACCTTTAATATTTTTACCCATTTCTTCTCTTTTAGACAAAATAATATCTAATTCTACTTTACCACAAACATCTCTTAAAGCCGCTTGAGATAATTGCGAAATTGCAAATTTGTATTCTTCAACTTCAAGAACAGCTTTTTCGGGATTATTAATTCTAAAAAAAACAACACCATCAATACTACATGGTACATTATCTTCTGTCATAACTTCTTGAGATAGAATGTTAATCGTGATCACCCTAACATCGACCACTTGAATGGTTTCTACAATGGGGATAATCCATCTAAATCCTGGTTGTAGTATTTTTATGTATTTCCCAAATCGAAATTTTATAGCTCTTTTGTATTCAAAAACAATGCGTATTCCTCCAAAAAAGAATAGCCCAATGACAATACTTAATACTATTGAAGGGTTCATAATATGTGAAATAAGATTGCTTTTACGTTATGATCTGTTTAATGAAAACTCATTAAAGGATAAAAAGAAAGGGATGATTAGAAAATAGTTCCGTTCTTTTTTTGTAATACTAATATCAAAAAAGGAAGTTTCCAGTTTAGGTATTGAAGTTCTTACTAAAGTTACGAAAAATAGAGGGGATGGCAAAATGATGATAGGCTTCTTGTTCAAAAGTTTAAGAGATTTTTAAAATACTCTTAAAAAAACAATAATGATCAAAAGAAACAAATTTAGTATATAGTATTCTACTAGCTTAGATTATAAATAATTGTATGTGCATCATCTCATGATGCGTAAGACAGATTTTGATTAAAATAGCATAAAAAAGACCTGAAAAAATTATGGTTGCCATTGTTTTAGTATACTTCCACTATTGCCAATAATAATACATCATTAATTATGACAGATGTGTATATTACTCTTTGTTTGGCTGGCCCATATACTAAATGATTAAGAGTGTGATATATAAATGTATTTTTTCAGGCCTTTTGGTTAACTAGATTCTTTTTTTTCTATCAATTTTTATCCAATCTACTAGCATATATGTATTACCATTAGGACCATAATTACCAGAGGCTCCTTCCATCTGTAGATTTAAGATAATATTCATGTTTTTATTGGTAAAATAATTCCCTCTATGTTTTGCTTTCCATATACCGTCAATATAATAATGTATATCCACATGGTTACCTTCTTTGGTAATCCATACTTTATAGGTATGCCATGTAGCTGGATTAGAAACTCTCGTTAGCGTCTCTTCCCAACCCAAATCCCAGGTATTTTGCCAGCAAACTTTTGATCCTTTGTATTCCATAATATCACTTTCTGCATTCCATGGCCCATCATGAGTGATCCAAAATGCAGGCCATGTTCCATAAGATGACGGAGCTTTGATTCGGGCTTCGAGAGACCATTCTGGGTAGGTGTCATTTATTTTAACTTTTTGCTTTGCATGAATAGCTCCAGAATGATACCGAATCGGTAACCATGGATCATGACCACTATTACCTTCGTTCCAATTGATTCTTGAGGCTTTAATCACCAAATACCCACGCCCGGTTTTGTAGATATGATTATGATCATCTTTACTACCATACATACGAGCAGAACCATTATGGTCACTACCCCATGGGTAAAGATAGTTCCAAGTATTATTAAAAGTAGTATATGATGTGCCATTAAATTCATCTGTAAATACATTTTGCCATACGCCCGGGTGAATGGTAGATTTAGCATTTATTTCTTTAGAGGTTTTATCTACTGTTTGGGTTAACTCTTCCTGCTCGCAGGAGTATATGAATATTAGTATAGAGATAACAATGAGTTTAGTTATTTTTTTCATTTTTTACTAGTGTTATGTTATCAAAAAGGCGCCTGAGAAATAAAAAATAGGGGATACTTTTCAGTACAATGTGATTTAAAATGTTCAGACGCCTATTGTGGTAATCTAAAAAAACTGAATGATTAATTTATTTTTTAATGATTCTCTTTTTAATTCGGTTCTTTCCGTTTTTTATAATGGCTATATAAATTCCAGATTGCAAGTCTAATAGATCAATTTTACATTGATTTCCTTTACATTGTAGTTCTTTAATTAGTTTTCCAGAAAGGTTTCGTATTTCGATGTCACTGGATTTGATATATTGCTTGCCTATAATTTGAATATTAATTTCAGTAATCGCAGGATTTGGGTACAATTTTGCTTGTATGCTTGCCTGTTCTTTGTCAAAAGTCATGGTGTTCTTCATATTACAATCCAAATGATGATCATATTGACTTTCTTTTGTAATATCACTATCATTTTTGGATATTCTGCTTCGTAAACTTTGCTGATATTGATTCCAAAGTGATTGTACTCCTTCACCTAATATATTCTTACATGCTGAATCCCAGGACCAAGTACCGTATGTTCTAGCGGTATGATTAAATTTTATGGCAAACTCAGGGTCTTTATTATCTACCAACCAATTTATAAAGAATCCAGTTGTTGTATAACCGCTAGTCCAGCTACCTCCTCGTCTTGGAGAACGATCTGGGTGTCGCCCAAGAGAGATTCTTACGTAATCTGCCAGCCCTTCTATAAAACCATAAAATTCGGTTCCTTGTTGGTAGCCACCCGCATTACGTGGTCCCCATTGATATGCATGTGTGCATTCATGAGATAAGATTCCTTCAATTTCTTCTTTTACAGCTTGAAGATTTCCCCCTTGACTATTAAATACATTTTGAATATGACGGACACTAATTTTTATACTTATTTCTGGAGGGCTTCCCCATTTTGCAGCAACTCCGCCTTCATCACGTAGATATAGGTTTAATTTATTGAATGTTAATAGGTTGTCGCGGTCGTTATAATATATTTTTTTGCAAACCTCCAGGATAAGTTGCTTAATAGTTTCCTCTGCATTTGGAAATGCATTCCAAAATATTCGGGAACCATTATGATATGATGCTTGGTCTATAATATTTATAGTAGGATAAGGGAAATTACTCCAATCTCCGGTATTATTTTTCTTTTCAATTTTAAATGATGAGATCACATCGTTGAATCCTTCGTTCCAGAAACAATTGTCTGTATTGTTATAAGTTATTGAATTACCGGTAAAATTATCTCCACTATACACAGTCATCTGGTATCCTTGATTAATTTTAAAAGAAGAAGCATCATTGGGTCGACCACCAGCGGCCTGTATCGCGGCGCTATTAAAACTGCCGACACCAAATTTGGCGTTCCATCCGGTATAACCGCAATGCTGGTATAGGGTAGCTACATTCTGGGTTTCTACTTTGATAGACGATATGACATCATTAAATCCCTCATTTACAAAGCAGTCATCATCATTTGAGTATGTGGTTGTATTACCGGTAAAATTATCTCCACTATACACAGTTATCTGATAACCGTCTGCTATTTTTAATGAAGAGGCATCGTTAGGAATCCCACCAGCAGTACGTATTGCACTACTATTGAAATTACCAACATCGAATTGTGCATTCCAACCACCATAGCCACAATGTTGATATATAGTAACTTGAGCTTTTAGGGAAGAAAAGCAAAAGAATAAGAGTATAGGACAAAGCAGTGCAACATAAAGTTTATTAGTTTTCATGGGGTTAGGTTTTGAGTTGTGTTACGTTTATGTTACACTAAAAGTATGTGAATCAGATTCTTTCTAAAAAGAAATTAGCTGTTTGCGTTAGAAATGTTGATCAACGACTTTTAATGAATGCCGTTTGGAGTTTTATAGGGAAGAGCAAACGATAGTGTTATTGCTTTATAATGTCTTGACTGACAGAAGAATCTCTAGAAGTAGGGAATAGTATTGGCTTTAATTTTAAAAACATAAAAGACCTGAAAAAACGATAGTTGCTATTGATTTAGCGCACTTCCACTGTTGCCGGATTGTGAACCAATTACATTTTTCACAATTTATATTTTTTAGGTACTCTCGTTTTCCAGCTGGCCCATGCGTTAAGTGAGAGTTATAGTAACACCGGCCTTTTCAGGTCTTTTATGATTATGCAGCAAGCTCCCCCTTGCTTACTGATTCTTTGTCCGTTTTGATTGACGCCCATTTTGAACTAGGGTTAAACTCTAATGATACCGATCTTTCATTTCTTAGTGTATCAATTATTGATTGTAATTCGGTTTCATGAAAATAAATGTTTAAAACTCCATTGCTGTCCTGTCTGTTTTGAGGTAAAGATTGTCCATCTTTAATAATTCCTAAATGCCCCAGATAGTTTAAGTTTTCCCCGTATAAATAAACGAAACCCATTTGGTATCCACCACCACCTGAATAATTACTTACAATCTGAATACTATAACTTTCTATTTTCCTCGAAACAATCATGATGTGTGATTTTTTGAATGTGGTAATAATTATTTTCGTTTCCTCAAAAGTACCATTCATAATGCACTTGTGGTAGAGGGAAAACACGGATTTTTGCAAGGGGGTATTTCCCCTTATCGTTAATTTTGTATTCTTAAGAAGCTTGTTGGATAAAGTTTAAATGTTAAAAAGGAACGCCTTGTTTATAAGATATTTTGGTTTGAAATGTTGTATAAAAGTTGTTGATTTTCTTATGGTTACGATTCATGTATAAAAAACAACAATTCGGTAATTCAGACTTTGATATGGATATTGAAAGAATTAGCTTGAGATTATAAATTCAGAATATGAAAAAATGAAACTACTAATTATAGGAGGTACAGGCGGGACAGGTAAAGAGCTTATTAAACGGGCGTTAGATGAGGATCATGAGATCACTGTACTAGTTCGCAACCCGAAAAAAGTGCATACGGTACATCCTAATCTTCGAATTTTGGAAGGGAATGTTTTGGATAGTAATAGTGTAGAAAGAGCTGTTATAGGTCAGGATGCGGTGCTATCGGCTCTTGGTCATAAACGTTTTTTTATTAAAACAACCATCCTTTCAAAAGGCACTAATAATATTATTAACGCTATGAATAAAAATGAGGTGAGACGACTTATTTGTATCACATCTTTGGGAGTCAATGACAGTAGATATAGGCTTGGTTTATACTATACCCTGTTTACTATCCCAGTAATATTATTCTTCTATTTTTTGGATAAATCAAAACAAGAGAAATTAATTAGAAAGAGTGGATTAGAATGGACAATAGTAAGACCGGGTCAACTTTTTAATGGTAAAATACGCGAAAATTATAAACACGGTCCCAAGGTTGGACATTATATTCTAACGAAGATAATTTCCAGAGCAGATGTAGCACATTTTATGCTAAGTCAATTGCACGATAAAACCTATTTACATAAAGCCCCGGGTATTACCTATTAATAGAGGCTTTTGATAACTAAAGAATTTTCGAAAAGTAGAACCCTAATCCGTTATTATTAAATTGCGGAACAAAAGCAATTCCATCTGTTTTCTTGAAGGGATTCCACGAGATAAGATTATCAAAATGATAAACGAGTCTTGTTGCTAGTATTCCTATCCCTGCACCAACCAATACATCAGAGAGGTAATGCGCATTGTTCATTAGTCTTAAACTACCTGTTGCAATTGCAAATGCATATCCACTATATGCTAATAGAGGGTTGGTGTCTATAAATTCTTCGTACAAAACAGTAGCTGTAGTGAATGCAGTTGTAGTATGACCAGATGGAAAAGAGTTTGCATGAGTAGAACCATCTCCATAGGTACCAGGTCTTTCTTTATAGATTTCTTTTTTTAATAATGTAGAAGTTCCATTACTTATGATGGATGATAGGATAAGGTTTTTGGTTTGGTCGAACCAATGATTCTTTGATTTTGCACCTAAAATATCTGCGGCATATAATTGAATAACAGGGGCGTACCTGGTATAATCATCCATGCTAAACTGGAAATCATTACCTACAGTATTTCTTATATCTTTTTGAAGTGATTTCTCAAAATTACTAGTAGAAAGTAAAAATCCAGTAGTAATCAATGCAACTGGAATAATCCTTTTAATAAATAGGTTATTCTTGGGCTTGAATTCTATTTTCTCGTAATTAGTGGATTTTTGATTTTGGGTATTCGCATCGGTAAATTGGGCACTTGTAATATTAACACATAAGCATAACAATAATAAGCATAATAGGGTTTTCATAGGTACTCATTTTGGGGGTTATTCTGTAGTTTGGGGTTACAGTAGTTGAAAGATAAAATAAAATCATTAAAAAAATGTTAAAAAAACGTTTTGTTGATAAAAAAGTGTTTTTTAACGATTAAAAATTACTTTTTAACGATGTTTTACTTGTAAGGAAGTGTGTGGATGAATATTTTTGTATGCTTAAATTTATGTAATATGACTAGTTCCATATTCTGAAGATTAAATTAAATAAGTATCGACCGTCTATTCATTAAAAAAGGTGTACATTTGCATGCAATTAAATTTTGATTGCAATGACAGCACACGATTCCAAAATTCTTGGTGAAGGTCTTACCTACGACGATGTTCTTTTAGTTCCAGCATTCTCAGAAGTACTGCCAAGAGAAGTAAGTATTCAGACTAAGTTTACAAAAAATATTACGCTTAACGTTCCTATAGTTTCTGCAGCTATGGATACCGTTACAGAAAGCCGTATGGCTATTGCTATGGCTCAGGAAGGAGGAATAGGAGTGTTGCATAAGAATATGACTATAGAGGAACAGGCAATAAAAGTTCGCAAAGTTAAGCGTGCAGAAAGTGGTATGATTATCGATCCCGTAACTTTACCAAAAGATGCCAAAGTCATTGATGCCAAAAACAATATGCGAGAGCATAGTATTGGTGGAATTCCTATTGTTGATGATAACCATAAATTGATAGGGATTGTTACCAATAGAGATCTTCGTTTTGAGAAAAATGATGCCCGACCTATATCAGAGGTTATGACAAGTAGTAATCTCGTAACAGTAGGAGAAGGAACATCGTTACAGCAGGCAGAAGTTATTCTTCAGGAAAATAAGATCGAAAAACTCCCAGTAGTAGATAAAGAAAATACATTAGTTGGTTTAATAACTTTTAGAGATATCACTAAGTTAACCCTAAAACCAATGGCGAATAAGGATAACTTGGGACGTTTACGAGTTGCAGCCGCAATTGGAGTAACTGGTGATGCTGTTGATAGAGCAGAAGCCTTGGTTAAATCTGGTGTGGATGCAGTGGTTATCGATACAGCCCATGGACACACCAAGGGTGTTGTTTCAGTATTAAAAGAGGTGAAATCCAAATTTCCAGATCTAGAAGTTATTGTTGGTAATATTGCAACTGCAGATGCAGCAAAATATTTGGTAGAAGCGGGAGCCGATGCAGTAAAAGTAGGAATAGGACCTGGATCTATATGCACCACTAGGGTAGTAGCAGGTGTTGGGTTTCCTCAGTTCTCTGCTGTATTAGAAGTTGCAAGTGCTATTAAAGGATCAGGCGTTCCAGTGATTGCAGATGGAGGAATCAGATACACCGGAGATATTCCTAAAGCAATTGCCGCAGGTGCGGATACTGTAATGCTTGGATCGTTATTAGCGGGCACAAAAGAATCTCCTGGTGAAACAGTCATATATGAAGGAAGAAAGTATAAGACGTACCGTGGTATGGGATCTGTAGAAGCTATGAAAAAAGGGTCCAAGGATAGATATTTTCAGGATGTAGAGGATGATATCAAGAAATTAGTGCCCGAAGGAATTGTTGGTCGTGTAGCTTATAAAGGAGATCTTTTAGAAAGTATTCATCAATTTATTGGGGGATTACGTGCAGGTATGGGATATTGTGGAGCCAAAGATATTACCACATTACAAGATAATGGGCGTTTTGTAAAGATTACGGCAAGTGGTATTAATGAAAGCCATCCACACGATGTAACTATTACCAAAGAATCGCCAAATTATAGTAGGCGATAATCAAAATATTAACACGTCCTAAATAAGCAATACAGATTATTTAGGACGTGTCAAACAGTTTTTACTGTTTAGTTGCTTCTTCCTTGATTCCTAACTTAGCCATAACTGTTTTTGTAACATCATAGTTAGGGTCGATATATGCTAATCCACTAGTAGTGATTGTGAACACTTGAGTATATTTTTCGGCTTTTGCAACTTCTTCAAGTGCTTTGCCAATTTTCTGATATAACGGCTGTAATAATTTGTTTTGCTCTAATTGAACTAATTGTGACCCATTCTGACGGAATTTTGCAATATCATTTTCTAAATTAATGATTTCTTCTTGTTTTGTTTTTTTCATTGGTTCAGTAAAAGAAGCTACTTTTTCTTGATATTCTTTCACTTTAGCTTGGTATTCATCTACCTTTACCTTCAACTGCCCCTCTAATTTGGTATTGTAAGCTTTTAAATCTTCCTGAACTTTTACGAGTTCTGGCATTTTAGAAAGAATAAATTCTGTGTCTATTGTTCCTGTTTTTGATTGTGCGCTTAATTGAAAACTTGTTGCTAATACTAAGATTGATAATATTACTTTCTTCATTTGAATTTTTGTTTACTGATTTTTAAACTTTTGCAAATATAAAAGGTCTAAGACAATATCCGTACCAATCAATATATTTTTGAAAATTTATTGCTCATACAACTGGCCTCTGTGTGGTTTTAAGGTATCTCTAACCACTCTCATTTCAGAATCTGTTACAACCATATAAGCAATGCTATGCATTTCTGTTAAGTCCAAATAGCCGGTGATATCAAGAGATAATTTTTCTAAGGATATATATTCTTTAAGATGAATCTCATGATGTTGAGCCGTTTTACTTGCATTGGGACCTTTAAAATCCCAGATTAGTTTGAGTTTTCTTTCCATTAATTATTTAATACGCTTTTTCCTTCTTCGGCAAAAGATTTAAAATCGGTCATGTATGCATAAGATTGCTTCTTAAATGCTCCCGGCATTAAGAACCCCATTATTTTCATGAATCCACTGAATTTAAATTCGTTTTTGGAAATCCATTTCGTATTGCCATTAGGAAGCTCCTCAAAGTGATTTTCCTGGATATTATAAACATTTTTAGCATCAAAAGTGAGATGAAACGCTTCGGGAGGATCCAAAAGAGTTATGGTCTCTATCATCTCGAACTCTCTTTTTCCCATCTTATATTTCAATTTTGAAGTGGCACCGGTTTTTCCTTTTGCGCCACTTAAATGTTCCATGCTTACAAATCCTTTTTGCCAATGCTTCAGGTTTTCCTCACTGTCAAATTTTGCAACCACCTCATTTCTAGGTAATTTTATCTCAATATCTAATGTATACTCCATGATTTAATCTTTTGTTTGTTAGTTTGTTTAGCGCATACAATATACGTAGATCGTAAAAGTTTTAAAAGTTAATACTAATACAACATATAGCTTCGTTAGAAAAGTAGCTTGTAAAACATCTTAATATTATTATTTTTGTCCGGTTAAGGGACTTCATCACAAAATTACTATGCACAAAAAATCTTTGATATTTTTTTTCGGGTTTATTTTTTTCGGGTTAGCAAATGCACAACAGGAAGAAGAAGTATTGCTTACAGTTGATAACTCACCTGTATATATATCAGAATTTAAGAGAGTATATCTTAAGAATATTGATTTGGTCAAAGATGATTCTCAAAAAGATATCGATGAATATTTAGAGTTGTTTATAAACTACAAATTAAAGCTTAGAGAAGCTCAGGCTTTGGGCTTAGATAAAAAGGAGTCTTACTTGAAAGAGTTAAATGGTTATAAAAAACAATTGGCTGCTGGTTACCTTACAGATACTAGAACTTCAGAAGCTTTAGTGAAAGAAGCATATAATCGCTCCCAGGAAAGAATAAATGCGAGCCATATTTTAATAACGGTAAGCCCAAATGCTTCACCTAAAGACACTACATCGGCTTACCAAAAAATTACCGAAGCTAGAGATAAAATTAACAATGGAGAGAAATTTGAAGATGTAGCCAAGACCTATAGTCAAGACCCATCTGTATCTAAAAACAATGGGAACCTAGGTTGGTTTTCTGCCTTTAGAATGGTGTACTCATTTGAAGATGCTGCCTATAAAACCAAGGTGGGAGAACTTTCTAAACCTTTTAGAACTCAATTTGGTTACCATATTCTTAAGGTTCACAAACGAGAAAAAAGACTTGGTGAAGTTTCTGTAGCTCATATTATGGTTGCTATTAATGATAGCAGAACAGATGAAGAAGCAAAGGCAAGAGTAAAAGAGATTTCACAACAGCTTGATCAAGGAGTTCCTTTTGCTTCTCTAGCAAAACAATATAGTGATGATCCCAGTACTGCAGTAGATGGTGGAGAGATCAGACGTTTTAGCCAAGGAGCGCTGAATTCTGAAAAATTTGAAAAAGTTGCATTTAGTCTTCAAAATAAAGGAGAACTTTCTGAACCCGTAAAGACTAAATATGGTTGGCATATTATAAAATTATTAGAAAAGCACCCTCTGCAGTCTTTTGAAGAACAAAAAGACGAATTGATCAAAAAAGTGAAGAGAGATAGTAGATCAAAATTAGTTACTACCTCGTTTATTAATTCACTAAAAGAAAAATATAGCATTATTCGTAATCAAGAAGCAGTTGATTATTTCAAAGAAGTTGTTCCAGATTCTATTTTTGAAAAGGGATGGGATGTGCCTAAGGATGAATACTTGAATAAAGAATTATTTAAAATAAAAAAAGAGCTATATACCTATAATGATTTTATAAAGTTTTTCTTTAGTAAGAAAGTAAGAGTTACGAAAGATACAAATGTTCCAACTTTTGTTGAAGAAGCATATTCTCAATTCGAGGCATCGACACTTTTAACGTACTATGAAAAACATTTAGAAGAAGATAATCAGGATTTTGCCAATGTGATTGGCGAATATCGTGATGGACTTTTGCTTTTTGATCTAATGGAATCCAAAATTTGGAATACCTCAAAAACAGATACTGTTGGACTTAAAAAGTTTTATGAATCTAGAAAAGAAGCGTATACTCAAAATGAAACATATAAAGTTCTAAAAGCGTCTTCATCAAAACTTGAAAACATTGAAAAAGTAAAACAACTTTTAGAAGAACAAAAATCAGTTAAGGAAATAAAAAAAGAAATCAATAAAGGAGATGTTGTTTTGGTAATTTTTTCAGAAGAAGAATTAGAAAAAGGAATAGATGAATTTCCGCAGGACTTTTTAGCAGAGAAAGATAAAATTACAGTAGTCAAAGAAGAGAATTTTATTACTTTGATTATGGTTAAAGAAATACTACCTTCCAAAATCAAAAGCTTCGAAGATATTAAAGGGGAAATAATTAATGACTTTCAAGAGAGTTTAGAAAATGATTGGTTAGATCAACTTAAGACCAAGTATAGTGTTAAGGTTGATAAAAAATCTTTAAAAAAGATAAAAAAAGAATTATCTAAATAAATGAGATATAGCATATTTATATTATTGGTGGTAATCGTTTCTTGTCAGAAATTTGGCGATCAAATAAAAAAAGAAACTATTGCAAGAGTTAATGAAACTTATTTGTATAAAGACGATATCAAGGATCTAGTACCTAAAAACACTTCAAAACAAGATAGTATTAATATTGTGAATAACTATATTAATACTTGGGCAACGCGTCAATTATTTATTGATCAGGCAAAAAGGAATCTTACAGAGGGTGAGCTTAAAGAGTTTGATGATCTTGTAGAAAGCTATCAAAGTACATTATATATTAATGCTTACAAGAATGCAGTGATTAACAAATCTATAGATATGGAGGTGACAGAACAGGACCTCGAATCATATTATAATCAAAATTTAGAAAATTTTAATCTTAATGAGGAATTAGTAAAGTTACGTTACTTACATTTGCCACCGGGTTATGGAAATATTGTTGCAACACAGCGACAATTAAATCGTTTTAATGAAGAAGATATAGAAGAGCTTAGAACGAAAAAAGAAGAATATCTTGCTTTTTCATTAAATGATTCTGCCTGGGTAAGATTTGATCAAGTTTTAAATAGAATCAGGATTCTAAAAAAACAAGATAAGTCAAAATTACTGAGAAGTGGGAAATATATGCAACTCAGGGATTCAACAGGAATATATATGGTGAAAGTTAAAGATGTTCTGAAGCGTAAAGAAATAGCTCCATTAGAATATATCAAACCTACCATAAGGCAGATCATTATAAATAAGAGAAAGCTAGAGCTGATAAAAAAAATAGAAAAAGATATTACAAGAGATGCAGTCGAGAACAAACAATTTGAAGTCTACAATTAAAACTACCTTATTACTAACTGCAATATTTTCGATAAGTATTGGTTCGCAGCTTTATGCACAAGAGGTTATTACAGATGTAGCTAATGATACGTTAGCAAAGAAAGATACGATAAATACAGTAGTAGACTCCTTAAAAGTAACAAAAGACCCCATAAAACCATTTCAAAGAACAAAAGTGGATGGTGTAGCTGCTGTTATTGGTGAAAGCGTAATATTAGATAGCGATATAGATATTGCCTATAAACAATTAATAAGTGAAGGTGTCTCTGCAAATGATGTAAGTCGTTGTGAGTTGGCGGGAAGTTTATTCGAGAACAAATTATACGCTCATCATGCGGTTCAGGATAGTATAGAGGTAAGGGATGCAGAAGTAAATTCTATGGTGGACCAACAGCTTAGTTATATGACTAATGAATTAGGTTCATTGGATAAGGTTCTTCGGTTCTATAAAAAAGATAACATTGATGATTTTAGAAAAGAGCTATTTGAAATAAATAAAGCAAATAGACTTTCAGAGAGAATGAGAACCAAAATTATTGATGGTATTGAAATTACTCCAGAAGAGATAAGAGAGTTCTTTGATGAAATTCCAGAATCTGAAAGACCACTTTTTGGAACTGAAGTTGAGTTAGCTCAGATTGTTATAGAGCCAGAAATACCAGAGGAAGAGGAACAGAAGGTAGTTGATAGGCTTAATCAATTTAGAGAGGATATTGTTGAAAAGGGAAGTAGTTTTGCTACAAAAGCTGTGTTGTATTCACAAGATCCTGGGTCTAAATCTACAGGAGGAAAATATACCTTGGATCGCCAAACAAATTTTGCCAAAGAATTTAAAGATGTTGCTTTTAGTCTACAAGAGGGAGAGGTAAGTGAGCCGTTTAAAACAGATTTTGGTTGGCATATTGTTAAGGTCGATAAGATAAGAGGTGAAGAGATTGATGTAAGGCATATATTATTAACTCCAGAAGTAACCAGACAAAGTGTCGATAAAGCAAAAAAGTTAATAGATTCGCTTAGAACGACCATTATTTCTGGTACAATTGATTTTAAAGAAGCCGCTAGAAAATTTAGTGATGAAAAAGAGACTCGTGAAGATGGAGGACAATTGCTTAATCCAACTACAGGAGATACTCATTTTGAACTTACCAAAATTGATCCTATATTGTATGACCAAGTGTCTAAATTAAAAACAAACGATGTTTCATTAGTTATTCCTGATCAGGACCGTCAAGGCCGAAAGAAATATAAGCTTATTACCGTGCTTAAAAGATATGATGAGCACATTGCAGATTATGCACAAGACTATCTTAAAATTCAGGAGTTGGCGATTAGAAAAAAGCAAATAGATGCTATTAGAAAATGGCAGAATGAAAAAATAATGGATACTTATATAAAAATAAATGGTGAGTACAGAGACTGCGACTATAGCGGAAACTGGTTAAAAAAATAAAAAAAATATGTCAGACGACGTAGCAGCTGTAGAGAAACTGGTAAAAAAACATTCCGAACTCAAAAAAGAAATATCCAAAGTAATTATTGGGCAAGAAAAGGTTATCGATCAGATTCTTATTTCTGTTTTCTCTGGCGGCCATGCATTATTAATCGGTGTTCCAGGATTAGCCAAAACGTTAATGGTTAATACAATATCACAAGCTTTAGGGCTAGATTTTAAACGAATTCAGTTTACTCCAGATCTCATGCCTAGTGATATATTAGGAAGCGAAATACTCGATGAAACCAGGCACTTCAAATTTATCAAAGGCCCCGTTTTTTCTAACATTATTTTAGCAGATGAAATTAACCGTACTCCGCCCAAAACACAAGCAGCATTATTAGAGGCAATGCAGGAAAGGGCTGTAACAGTAGCGGGACATCATTATAAATTAGATTTACCATATTTTGTTCTCGCCACACAAAATCCAATCGAACAAGAAGGAACCTATCCACTACCAGAAGCGCAATTGGATAGATTTATGTTTGCGATAGAGTTAAAATATCCAAGTTTTCAAGAAGAGGTCGACGTGGTTAAAAGTACAACTGGCGATACTACTCAAACGATCAATGCATTGTTTACTTCTCAGGAGATAATAGATTTTCAGCACCTTATTCGTCGTATTCCCGTAGCTGATAATGTTATAGAGTATGCAGTAGGAATAGTAGGAAAAACAAGGCCAGGCGGTGATTCTGCAACAGATCTAGTTAAAAATTATATTGATTGGGGAGCTGGTCCAAGAGCATCTCAGAATCTTATTCTGGCAGCCAAGGCAAATGCAGCGATCAAAGGAAAATTTTCTCCTGATATTGAAGATGTTCAATCTGTGGCTATGGGAATTCTTAGGCACCGTATCATTAAAAACTACAAAGCAGAGGCAGAAGGCGTTAGCATTGAAGATATTATTGCTAGTCTTTTTTAGAAACCAGAATCTTAAATATTTTCTGCTTTTAAAATCTTAAGGTGCACTGTTTCATAGTGGTGTATTGATTTTCTTAAAATTCTTTAAGGGTTATTAAACCTTTTCTATCTATAACAGTCTTACATATAAATTAATATGAATAAATAGTTATAGTGTATGAAAAGTGTATTAACAGCCATAATGGCTATGTTTATTGGTGTGTTTTCTCTATCCGCACAATCTGATGATGACCATAGAGGGCGCAAAGAATTGAAAAAGGAGTTTTATCAAAGTCTTTCTGAAGATCAGAAAATCGAATTAGATAATCAGAAGCAGCTAAGAAAACAACAAAAAGCTGCTTTTGAGGCTACTTTTTCAGAAGAACAACTAAAGATTGCAAACGATAAAAGCATAGCAAAGCGAGAACGTAGAAAAGCGTTGAGGTCAACTTTTAGTGAAGAACAACGCGAAATGAGTCAAAATCACATGACCGTAATGAAAGATAGGAAAGAGAAGTTTAATGCCTCTCTTAACGAGGAACAGTTAGCATTACAAGAACAATTTAAGAAAAGAAAAAGACACTCAAAAGATAATTAGGATTTTGAGATAAATTTTTAAGTATCAAAAGTGAAGTTGTCCGACTTCACTTTTTTCTTTGTTAAAGAAACTTGTCTTTTTTTGATCATTTTTCAATGATTTACTATAACGTTTTCGTAAATTATAATTATAGCTTGTCATTTTCTTATATGTTTTTTTAATGATTTTATAGTATTCCTAAATGGAATTTATGAATTTCCAGAAATGAACACTCTTATTTTTTGAAAAATGCAAAAACATAGGATTAAGACTAATCATTTAATAAAATCCTTTAAAATTCGTATTTTCGCAAGACTTTTCAATACATAAAACTAATAGTATATGGCATTCGATATCGATATGATAAAAAAGGTCTACAGTCAGGTAGCAGAACGTGTAAATGCAGCACGTGAAATTACCGGTAAACCTTTAACATTAGCAGAGAAAATTTTATATTCACATCTTTGGGATGGTAAGGCAAATACTGCATTTACAAGAGGAAAGGATTATGTTGATTTTGCACCGGACCGTATTGCTTGCCAAGATGCAACTGCACAGATGGCTTTATTGCAATTTATGCAGGCAGGAAAGAATAAAGTAGCAGTGCCTACCACGGTTCATTGTGATCACTTAATTCAAGCTAAGGAAGGCGCAGCGACAGATTTAAAACATGCTAATGATGTTAGTAGTGAGGTGTTTAACTTCTTAGAATCTGTATCCGATAAATATGGAATCGGATTTTGGAAACCTGGAGCAGGGATTATTCACCAAGTAGTTCTAGAAAATTATGCTTTTCCAGGAGGAATGATGATAGGTACAGATTCACATACAGTTAATGCAGGTGGATTAGGAATGGTAGCTATTGGAGTCGGAGGAGCAGATGCGGTAGATGTAATGGCCGGAATGCCTTGGGAGCTTAAATTTCCCAAGTTAATAGGTGTAAAATTAACAGGTAAGTTATCGGGATGGACTGCGCCAAAAGATGTAATTTTAAAAGTAGCAGAAATTCTTACTGTAAAAGGAGGAACTGGTGCTATTGTTGAATATTTCGGGCCTGGAGCAACATCAATGTCATGTACAGGAAAAGGTACTATTTGTAATATGGGTGCCGAAATTGGCGCAACTACATCTACATTTGGTTACGATGAGTCTATGGAGCGTTATTTACGCGCTACTGAAAGAGCAGATGTAGCCGATGCAGCAAACCAAGTAAAAGAGCATTTAACAGCGGACCCCGAAGTGTATGCAGATCCGGAACAATATTTCGATCAAGTAATTGAAATTAATCTATCTGAATTAGGACCCTTATTAAATGGACCTTTTACTCCAGATTTGTCAACTGAAGTTGGTAAAACAATGACAGAAAAAGCAAAAACTAATGATTGGCCTATTCAGGTAGAATGGGGGTTAATTGGTTCTTGTACAAACTCTTCTTATGAAGATTTATCGCGTGCCTCTTCGATCGCACAACAAGCTTTAGATAAAGGTTTAAAAATGAAAGCAGAACTAGGGATCAATCCAGGTTCTGAACAAGTAAGATATACAGCAGATAGAGATGGTATCCTTGGGATATTCGAAAAACTTGATGCGAAAATATTTACAAATGCTTGTGGACCTTGTATAGGACAATGGGCAAGATATAGCGACCCTAAAAATGCACCAAAAAATAGTATTGTACACTCTTTTAATAGAAACTTTGCTAAACGTGCAGATGGTAACCCTAATACGCATGCCTTTGTTGCATCACCAGAATTAACAGCAGCTATTGCAGTTGCAGGGCGTTTAGACTTCAACCCAATGACAGATAAGTTGATTAATGAAAATGGTGAAGAGGTTATGTTCGATGAACCAACAGGATGGGAATTACCACCTAAAGGTTTTGAAGTAAAAGATAATGGATATTTAGCCCCCGTTGAAGATGGTAGTGGTGTAGAAGTGAAGGTGAGTGAAACTTCTGAAAGATTACAATTGTTAACTCCTTTTGAGCCAATTGGCAATGAGGTAAAAGGAGCAAAACTTTTAATCAAAGCTTTCGGAAAATGTACTACAGATCATATTTCTATGGCCGGTCCTTGGTTACGTTATAGAGGTCATCTTGATAATATTTCTAATAACTGTTTAATAGGAGCCGTTAATGCATTTGGTAAAAAAACAAACTTTGTTAAAAGCCAATTAACAGGAGAGTTTGGTGGTGTACCAGATACGGCAAGAGCATATAAAGCTGCCGGTGTACCTTCAATAGTAGTAGGAGATCATAATTATGGAGAAGGTTCTTCAAGAGAGCACGCAGCTATGGAACCAAGACACTTAGGTGTCGTGGCGGTAATTGTAAAATCATTTGCGCGTATACACGAAACAAACCTTAAAAAGCAAGGGATGTTGGGGTTAACATTTGTAAACGAAGCGGATTATGACTTAATACAGGAAGATGATACGTTCAACTTTACTGATTTAGATCAATTTGCTCCAAATAAGCAACTTACTTTAGAAGTTGTACACGCAGATGGCTCAAAAGATACAGTCATGTTAAACCATACTTATAACGCTTCTCAGATAGAGTGGTTTAACGAAGGTTCTGCATTGAATTTAATTAAGAAACAGAATGCTTAATAGAACTTAATTATACGCTGTTTTAATATATAAACTCCTCAGGAAACATCTTGAGGAGTTTTATTTTTTAATAAAAGATTAATATTCTGATCAAGTTTGTAATGATAAAAAGAATCAATAGTTCTTGTTAGCTATTTTTTTTATTTGAATGCATAGCAACAAATGATTTCATCCAAATAATTCTTTGATGACTCAGACTTACTCATAGTTGGTTTCAAGAATCTTATTGTTTTCTATTGCTTTATAAAACTGATTACCATATATCCATATTTAGATAATCAATACTAAAAATTATTTTCCTGTTGATTATCTTTTGTATCTAATTTGTCAAATAGCATATATTTTTAGTTGTTAAGCTATAGGTTGTGTCTACATAGCTAATTTATTTTTCTTAGAAATACGATTCTAATATTTTCATACAACACAAATTCATTTTTAATAATAAACTTATACGTATGAAAACACGAAGTATTCAACATTTTAGAAAAAACTTTGCCATTAATTTGGTAATAGTAGCTACAACATTTTTTATATCATGTTCTAATGAAGAATTTGAGGATTCAGTAAATTCAGCTACCGATTTAGACAAGTACTATTCCTTTCTTGTAAATTCAGGATTTGAAAAAGATGAAATTAAGTTCGATCAGGAAACTGATATGTTCATTATCGGCGGGGATCTTCTAATTTTAAGAAGTGAAGTCGATAATTATATCAAAAGAGACGGTTTAGATGTCGATATTCATACTAAACAACGACGTGGTACATACATTGTTAGTGCAAATAACGCCCGTAGTGTTACTTATTTTGTAGAAAGTAACGTGCCGCAGTCATGGAAAACGGCTATCAATGGAGCGGTGGCGCAATATAATGCAATTAGCGGATCAGGATTACGAATCTCTTTAACCAATGATAGGAATAGGGCAGATGCACGTATTTTTAATGGTTTTTCTAATGAAAACTGGGTAGCAAGAGCGTTGTTGCCCAATGCTTCAAGAAGAGTTGGTAGCTGGATTGAAATTAATACAAGATTCAACAGTATGGAATCTGGAAGAAAGCTGTTTACTATGGTTCATGAAATGGGGCATAATTTCGGACTGCTTCATACCAATCAGAATAGAGGTTCTGTAATTGAAGGAACCCCACTAAGAGATCCTAATTCTGTAATGAATTCTTCTGTGTTACCTTGGCGAGGGTTCACTAATTTTGATTTGGTTTCTATTCGTACTCTATACCCCGGAAGTGGCGGCGGTGGAGGAAACACTAATATAGTAACCGTTTACAGAGATTGCTCATATGGAGGAAGCTCTCAAAATTATGGATTAGGTAATTATGATGTTAATGATCTAATAGGTAACGGAACAAGAAACGATGATATCTCTAGTTTCAAAGTAGCACAAGGGTATAAGATTATAATATATGTCAATGGTAATTTTAACGGTCGTGCCGCAAGTGCCACTTCTAATATCGATTGTTTAGTGCAATACGGATGGAATGATGTAATTTCTTCTTTTCGTGTAGTACGTAACTAACTGACTAACCTTTGTACTACCAAAATATGGCTATTAAAAATGTGATAGTTTTTTTAAATCAAAGTTTTTAAGAATTTTGTTGGGCAAAAAATGCTGAGAGAACATTCCTAATCAAGATCAGAATGACTAGGTCATAATTTTTAACAACTTTATTATTAGTTGGCTTGATTCATATATAAGGAATCAGTTTTAATTTTTTGAGATTATCTAAAAAGCATATTCTCCGGTCAGATTGATCAGAAAATTTACTTTTTAGATAATCTCTTTATAATTTGTAATCAACCTTACGATATAGCTATCCTGGGTGTGTGAAGTAAATATTTACAATTTGCATATGTACTACTAGAATAAAAACTATGTGAGTAGGCACAAGAATAATTCTTATCCATATTTCAAAAAAATCACAAAATAGGATAATTTTTATATGCTCTTTCGGCAACTTTGAGTAAGGTTTTTCAGTTTCAAGCGACATAAAAGATAACTAACTTTTAAACACAATCATTATGAGTGCTATCTGGTTTTTTGAGGATGCAAATCTTTTTAAGGTATTATGCCCTCATAAATTCAAAAGGTATAAAAAAGACCACGATTTTGATGCTTATCGAAAAAACGATTATATTTATTTTGAAGAAGATTCTGCGAATAAAGTTTATCTTATTGAAAAGGGAAAAGTGAAAATCGGATATTATGCAGAAGACGGACATGAAGTAATAAAGGCTATTCTTACAAGAGGGGAGATTTTTGGAGAAAAAGCAATACTTGGGGTAAATAAAAGAACTGAATTTGCGCAATCGGTTGATAATACCACTTCTATTTGTCCAATTGGTGTGGAAACTATGCATGGACTTATGAGAGATAATCAATCCTTTAGCCTAAAAATTTATAAGTTTATTGGGTTGCGCTTTAAGCGATTAGAAAGGAGATTGCAAGTGCTACTTTTTAAAGATACCAAAACACGATTACTAGAATTTTTAAATGAACTAAAAGAAGATTATGGGCACTGCTGTCCTGATACTGGGGATATGGTAATAGAACATCCTTACACGCAAAAAGACATCGCTAATCTTATCGGTACATCCAGACCTACCTTAAATATTATTCTTAATGAATTGAAAGGCTCTAATATTATTGATTTCAATAGAAAAGAAATTCGATTAAAAAATGTTGCCTAATGTTAGATGGCTAACACTTTAATAAGTTAGTTGTCAATATTTTTATGATCTAATAATCATAAAAAGAAAAGCAATGTTTAAAAAATTAATTATAGGGGTTTTAGCAATAGGTTTTATTGCAGTCTCTTGTAGTGACGATGATGATAATACACCTGTGGTGAATGCAGGAACTATAGCGGGAGGACCGTTTGAATTTGACGTTGATGGGGAACCTGATTTTGTGACCGGAATCACTTTGGATTCGTCTACTTCTGTAGGTACTAATCGTACTTGGGTTATTACCGATGATGCAGGGAGTATTTTAGGACGTCCAGGAACACTAGAAATGGTCGAGGGAGTCAATTTTGATGAAGCGGGTGCAGGAACTTGTTTTATTTGGTATGCCCGTTTTGAAGATGATTCTAATATCACTACAGCCGCTACGGTAGCAGAAATTACTGGAACATTTGATTTATCCAATTCTATTGAAGTGATTCGTAATCAAGTTACTAATGCCGGAAGTATTTCTGGAGGGCCATTTGAATTTGATGTTGATGGAGAACCAGATTTTGTATCGGGAATTACACTTGATAATGCTAATGCTTTCGGTACCAATAGTACTTGGGTAATTACTGATGATGCAGGAAATATTTTGGGACGTCCTGGGACACTAGAAATGGTCGAAGGAGTCAATTTTGATGAAGCAGGGGCAGGAACTTGTTTTATTTGGTATGCTCGTTTTGAAGATGATTCTAATATCACAACTGCAGCTACGGTAGCCGAAATTACAGGAATGTTTGATTTATCAAACTCTATCGAGGTGGTTCGTAACCAAGTGACAAATGCTGGAACAATTTCTGGAGGACCATTTGAATTTGATGTAGATGGCGAAGCAGATTTTGTGTCAGGAATAACACTTGATAATGCCAATGCATTTGGTGCCAATAGTACTTGGGTGATTACAGATGATATGGGAAATATTTTGGGTCGACCAGGAACATTAGAAATGGTAGAAGGAGTAAACTTTGATGATGCAGGAGTAGGAACTTGTTTTATCTGGTATGCTCGTTATGAAGACGATTCTACTATCACGACAGCAGCAACTGTTCCAGAAATTACAGGAACATTCGACTTGTCCAACTCTATAGAAGTAACTCGTAACCAGGTTACAAATGCCGGAAAGATATCAGGAGGGCCTTTTACTTTTACTGTTGATATGACTTCTGATTTTGTAAGTGGTATTACATTGGATTCAACTAACGTATTTGGAACAAATAGTACATGGGTTATTACCGATGACATGGGGAATATTTTAGGTGCTCCTGATACATTGGCAGATGTTGAAGGAGTAGATTTTAATGCAGCGGGAGCTGGGGTTTGTTTTATTTGGTATGCGCGTTATGAGAATGATTCAAATCTTAAAATGGCAACTACAGTGAGCGGTATAACCGGAACATTTGATCTATCTAATTCTATCCAGGTTACTCGTAATTAATAACATAAAAACAATTTATTCATTCGAACTGAATGATTACCTCCTTATATAAGGGAACACTATCAACTTAGTTCGTTGTTTTTTTGTTAGTTTTAAAGCGCAATCATTGATTGCGCTTTATTAATTTATAGATTTGTCAAAACTTTAGAATATTATACTTAATCATAGATAAATGAAATTCAATAAAAAGAATGTATCGAACGCCCTTTTTGTAATTCTATTAGTGTTATTTTTTATACCAAATACAAGAGGAATGATGCAAATATTTTTGACCAGAATCTTTAGTTTCAGCCCTGGAGTAGTTAATGTAGAAGACAGAAAACAAGTGGCGTCATATGATTGGAAATTGCATGGGGTAAATACCGAGTCTATTGATTTTACTATAGCCAAAGATAAAGTCGTTTTGATTAATTATTGGGCTACCTGGTGTCCGCCTTGCATTGCAGAAATGCCTTCATTACAAGAGTTGTATAATGATTATCAAGAAAATGTTATGTTTTTGTTCGTTACAAACGAGGTAGATGAAGATATTTCGAAATTTATGAATGCTAAAAAATATAATTACCCTGTGTACAGAGCATTATCCGAGCATCCTGAACCTTTTATAAATGATCCTGTTCCTCAAACATATCTTATTGATAAAAAAGGAAATATTGTTATCGATAAATCAAATGCTTGGAATTGGAATAGCGACAAAGTCAGAGAAATAATAGATAATTTATTGGCAGAGTAAATTTATTTTTTAAAATATTTAAAAGGAACTACAAGCATGCCAAAGCATTCTCCTTTTTCTTTACCTATATTTTTGTGGTGTATTTTATGAGCCCTTCGTACGCCTTTGGCATACCAATTATTTGCATTTCTAAATAGTTTGAAACGCTGATGAATAAAAATATCGTGCACAATAAAATAAGCAATTCCATAAGCCAAAATCCCTAAACCTATTGGTCTTCCTATCCAAAATGTCTCAGCATCATGAAATAAAATACAAGACATGCTTACCACTGCATAGAATACAAAGAAAAAGTCATTACGCTCCCACCAACTACCATGATCTTTATGATGATGATCCTTGTGCAGAGACCAGAGAAAACCATGCATCACATATTTATGAGTAAACCAAGCCATAAATTCCATAATGGAAAAGGCGGTTAGAAAGACTAATATTTGAATGAAAACTTTCACAAGCAAAATTTTATGCAAAAATACGGTTAAATTAGATTTAATCTATAATCAAAATAAGATTTAGCCAACAATCCGAATTTTTGATAGTTAGGTACTCTTATTCGTGTGTTTTTTATTTCTAATGAAGGTGTTTTTCTAAGCTTGTAGAGTAGTTTTTTGTAATATATGAATGCTGTATACACACCAAATTTTGCTTCTACTGGTAGTTTTAAAATACCTACAAGCCCTTTTTCAAAATCTTCTTCAATCTCCTTAATGATTCTCATTTTAGAGGGCTCATCTAATTTTTTAAGATCTGTATTTGGAAAATATGTTCTATCAAGGTCTTCATAATCGGCTTTTAAGTCTCGTAAAAAGTTTACTTTCTGAAATGCAGATCCCAAATGCATTGCACTTTCTTTTAGCTCTTCATATCTGTTTTCATCACCGTTTACGAATACTTTCAGACACATTAAGCCTACTACATCGGCAGATCCATATATGTATTCTTTGTATTCTTCATCTGTTAAATAATTAGTTTTATGAAGATCTAGTCGCATACTTTTCATGAATGCTTCATACAATTCTGGCTTAATATTATATTGATGTACGGTTTTTTGAAAAGCGTTAAGAATAGGGTTTAAACTTATCTTGTTTTGTATAGCTTTGTACATTTCTTTTTCAAAATCATCAAAAAGCTCTTCTTTATTGTAATCATGAAATGTGTCTACAATTTCATCTGCAAATCTTACAAAACCATATATGTTGTAAATATCTTGTCTTATGGTATTAGATAGCATTTTTGAAGCCAAAGAAAATGATGTGCTATACGAATTGGTAACAATTTTACTACAATGATAGGATACTGTGTCAAAGATAACTTTCATAGGGTTCGGTTTTAAGAATTTATGGCTTTAGGTTCACTTTGTAAACTATAATTTAATTCTTTTGACTGTTTGTATTGAGCTTCAATAAGTCCGGCAACTAGTTTTCCAGAGATTAGTGACGGCGGCACTCCGGGTCCGGGAACGGTTAGTTGTCCGGTAAAAAATAAACCTTGCACTTTTTTGCTTTTCAACTTAGGTCTTAAAAATGCGGTTTGCAACAATGTATTTGCCATACCATATGCATTTCCTTTATATGAATTATATTCTTTTACAAAGTCTTTAACACAAAAGGACTCCTTAAAGATAATATTATTTTTAACATTTTGATTGGTTAGATTTTCAAAACGGGTGATGATTTTTTCAAAATAGGTTTCTCTTAACTCAGGAGTGTCTTCTATTCCCGGTGCCAGAGGAATGAGGAAAAAACCATTCTCCTGACCTTCTGGCGCTGTACCTGAATCTGTTAGTGATGTAAAATTTGCATAAAAAAGTGGTTTTTCTGGCCATTTCGGGACATCATAGATGTCTCTTGCATGTACATCAAAATCTGTGTCAAAAAATAAATTATGATGATTAACGTTTTTTAATTTTTTACTAAATCCTACATAAAAGAGTAAAGAGGATGGAGCAAAAGTTCTATTCTCCCAATATTTTTCAGAATATTGCCTGTATTTGGGTTCTAATAATGTTTCCCCGTGATGATAATCTGCTGCACATAAAACAATATCAGCATCAATTTTTTCAGAGTTTACTATTATACTTTTTGCTTTACCATTTTCAATAATTATTTTCTCAACATTAGAATCAGTGTTGATTTTAACTCCAAGAGATTTTGCTAATTTCTCCATTCCTAATATCACCTGATACATACCTCCTTTTGGGTGCCAGGTTCCTAGTCCAAAATCAGCATAATTCATAAAGCTATAAAAAGCTGGAGTGTCACTTGGTTTTGCTCCCAGAAACAACACAGGGAATTCAAGTATTTGAATTAATTTTTCATTTTTAAACTCCTTACGGACTTCTTTTGAAATAGTGCTAAAAAACTGACCTATACGTTGAATGGTTTCTTTTGTAACCAATTCTAAAGGAGAAACACCAGGTCGATATACTAAGTTTTTGATTGCAATGTTATAATTATCCTGAGCCGTTTTGATAAACTTTCTTAGTTTTAGAGAGCTTCCCTTTTCCTCATCTTCAAAAGCTTTATATATTTTATCTAATGTGTCTTCTATTATAATACTTTCATTGTCTTTAAAGAAAACTTTGTATGCTGGATTAAGTTTTTCTAAGGTATAGAAATCAGACACAGAGCAGTTAAAATCATTAAAAAAACTTTCGAATACATCGGGCATCCAATACCATGAAGGTCCTATGTCAAAAGTGAACCCTTCTTTTTTTAACTGTCTTGCTCTACCACCTATTGTTGGATTTTTTTCATAGATCTCTACTACATATCCTAAATCTGCTAGATAAGATGCAGCAGAAAGAGATGAAAATCCAGAGCCAATGATTACAATTTTCTTAGACATAAAAGTGGGGGTGTAGAAATTAAAGTTCAGAAATTAGATCACTAATAGAATCGAAATATCTATGATTGGATCCGCTATTTTTTGATACATGCATTATTTGTTTTCCAAGCATCCATAATTCACTCTCTCGCTCAGCACAAACAATATTATCAAAGCTTTCTAAGTAACTATTAATATTATCTTTTTCTGGTTTTATTGTAAAATACGATAAAAACACAGTTTTCTCATGAAAAGATAGCATATTAGGTAAACTATCCAAAGGGATACTGGGACCTAAATAAATAGCCTTATAACCATGTAACAAGATTTCATAATTTATATACAACAACCCTAATTCATGTATTTCATTTTCGGGTAAGAATAATATGAAAGCCTTTTCTTTTTTTGAGGGTTTAGAATACTGCAACCTTTCAATGTTAAGTAATAATTTTTGTTTGATCAAATTGGTTATAAAATGTTCATGTGCCGGACTAATAGTATCAGTTTGCCATAATAAACCAATTTCCTTAAGAAGTGGAATAAAAACATCAGTAAAAATTTGTCTAAAATTTCTTCGGCTCTCTAGTTGCTCATAAGTTGCAAGAAATAATTCAAGATCATAATTAAGCATAGAAATTTTAAACGAATTGATCGCCTGATTTTTACTACTGCTGTCCGATAAAATACTTCTTACATATTCATTAATTTCTTGTTCGTTAAGTTTTGAAATTCTTGATATTTTGTATCCACTATTTACAAGATATGTTACATTTAGTAGCTTTTGAAGACTTTTTAAATTGTAAGTTCTTATGTTAGTTTCAGTACGATTTGGAGAGAGTAAGTTATATCTTTTTTCCCAAATTCTTATGGTATGAGCCTTTACACCACATAGGTTTTCAAGATCTTTAATACTGAAAGTCTGTTTAATGTTGTTCACTTTTTATAAAAAATGGTTAAACAAACTTAATTAAAAGAATTCACATATTTTTTCAATATTTGTTAAAAAAATGGCAATAGTTGTTAAAATAGCCAAAGAGTTTTTAAGGATGATTATCAAATGAATTGATCATTTAATTAAACTTTAATTTTTTAAACCAGATATCTTTAAGGCTTAGGTTAACATTTATGAGGTTGAATTTTTCTTCGATTAGGATACCTTGTATATTTCCTCTTTGGCCAGATGTAAATGATATGTTAAGCATAGATGTTCCTCGTCTACTTATTGGTAATCCAATACCGGTAGAAAAGCTATAATTATCAATAATTTCATTATTTACCTTTAAGTAACCACTATCATAGTTAAATCCGGCCCTAAATTCTATATTTTGCCAATATTTTAGACCTCTTTCTCTTGCTCGATATTGTGCTCCAAGGCTTAAAATTGATTGATCAACAAACTTTCCAATATCATCCCTCTGATCTGTTAAGTCCCATAAACTTGTCTTGTAATCCGCATTTATAGTAAGTCCATCGATTGGTTTATATCGTATTCCAAAACCTATGTCTAAAGGTAATTTAAAATTGGAGATATTTAAACCTTCTTCGTCTTCGACATTGGCTGCATTAAAATCAAGACTTTTATTTACTTGTCTATCTTGAGAGCTATTTAATACTGTTGGTAAGTCTACAATAAGCCCTATTGAGTATCTGTCGTTTACATCAAACTGAACTCCTAACCCAAATCTAATACCTCTATAGTAGTTTTCTTCATTGATATTTAAAAAAGAATCACCAACAAGAATGTTTTCGGTTTCGTTGATGGCGCCAAATAGATAAGAAGTTCGGATACCGATTCTAAAATAGTCATATAATTCATAGCCATAATTTAGCCTTAAATCATTAAGTCCACCAGAGCCTTTTATATTGCTTATAAAATCATCTTGTGACCCTTCTACATTGCTTTCTATGCCAACTAGAGCATAGCCAACATCTGTAAATGGAACCACTGATAATCCAATTCCTGATCGATTATTTAAACTAAATGCAAATGCAA
Organism: uncultured Aquimarina sp.; assembly: GCA_947496355.1. Taxonomy (GTDB): domain Bacteria; phylum Bacteroidota; class Bacteroidia; order Flavobacteriales; family Flavobacteriaceae; genus Aquimarina. Next base: position 6,801 of record CANMCO010000008.1, on the reverse strand, counting down.
GATTAGAAAAATTGGCGGCCAATCTTAATTCATCTTTACTATTATTAGAAATATTATTTAATTCACCTAGGAATCCTATATCTAATAAAAAACTTTCTTTAGAAATTGTAGAAAAAGATGCAGGGTTGTAATTATTAATGAACCCTTCGCTTCCCAGGGCAATCCCTCCTCTCCCTAGGGCGCTATTTGCTCCTATATTAGAATTTGATTGTACTCCTAGACCAAATAATGAGTAGGGGGATCCGGTTAGGTTATTGGTTTGAGAAGCCAAACTTTCTGAAAACAATAGGACTATTAGGATTCCAAAATACTTATTCATTCTCATCATATATTGCGTAGGTAAGAATTAATTGCGCTTCAAAATCGTCACTGTTTTCTCCTTCTAATACAATGCGATCCACCGTGTTATTAAAATTTTCAGGAAAAATAACAAGGGCATTATCAATTTCTGGTGCTTCTGATAATTCATCTTCTAAATAGACGCCCAGTTTAATTTCATAAGCAATTTCATTAAATTCATTATCATTTTCACTTATACCGGCGAAAACACTACCAAATCCATTAAATAACTGACTAATAAGATCATTATTTTGATCAGAAATATTTACGGAAAGAGAATCTTTAATAGGGATGAGGTCATTAAATGTCTCGGGTGGTGGTTTTATTCTTAATGTTGCATCCAAAATTGTTCCAGTACCTGGGATTTCGGATATTTTTTTGATTGTTGGAAACTGAATCCTTGTTACCATTCCTACGCCAGCTTGTATATAGCTTCTGTTGTTGGCGTTATTAGATGGTAAGTTTATTTCTTGATTTGTGAGAGGCTCAAAAAAGGTTCCGGTGACGTCACTTTGAATATTGTTAAAATAGGTAGGGAATGATGGAGTCGAGTTTATAACCAAATCAAATGTTTGTTCGTCATCTTCAAATTCACCGGGAACAGTATAAAAAAACCTGAGATATGTTTCGCCAGTATTAACGGTAAATCCAATAACCGAAGAATCATCAAGTTGTCCGGGTTGTATTGTAAAACCCTTTAATTCATTTCGGACTTCATTTTCATCATTAACATCTCCTTTTCGAATTTTTTCGAATAATTCCTGACCTACAATTTTTGGTATTGGAATGTGAAGAGAATCTTCATCTGTAGGTTCTGGATAATATTCGATAATCGCTATTGGTATTTCCTCATAGGCGATTTTGCTTGTATTATAGAAAACATCTTCCTGTGCTAAAACTTCATCTTTTAATAGATGTACATTTATCGAGGAAAGCTTTGTGGTATCACTATAGGAATACCCATCATAGTTTAGAATTAAAGCAATACTGTCTAATTCAGCATCATCAGATACAGAATAATCTAAAGGTGTGAGTTCTAAATAGCTTTCTGCTCTTGTGGTACCAAATATATCATCTGTGTATTGCCCTACCAAAATCCTACTTGAGGATGAGGTTATAATGCTATCAAACTTATATGTGGATAACTCTACAGTAAGCGTATCAATAGATAATATTCTAACATTAGAGTTTGTGAAGTCTTGCCCCACTTCTAGTGAAGGTATATCTTCTCTTTCAGAGCAAGACACTAATATTAATACAGAGCATAAAATAATGACCAATAATTTCATAAGAGTATATTAATTGTCTAACAAAAGAAGGAGAGAAGTTACCTTTCTAAAATTATATTATACCTATACATGAAACTCATAGACTAATCTCTGTTTTTCTTCGACGAAGTTGGAATAAATGAATTGATAGATATAAAAATCAATTTAGTCTATAGAGTTTTAATCCTTGTATATCTTTTTTTTCTTAATACCACTACCAAGATACTTTTATCAAAAAAATCTGAATGCAACGTCATTTTAATTATTTCATTTTGGTATTTGGAACAATGAATATTATGTGTGCCCAAAATCCTAATATGGAAATTGCCAGTTTTGAATATAGTTTAATTCCTGATTTAGGGGGAGTGAGTATCGAAAAGTATAGCATGAATTTAAATTTCGGAAAGAGATTTAAAAAAAGAGCAATGATTGGTTTTGGAGTGTCTTATGATTATTATGACTTCATTTTTAATAAGGCATCCTTGGATTTTAATATTGAGTCTTATGAGAAAATTCATAATGTAAAGACGAGAATGTTTTTTAAGTATTTTATAAGCTCAACATGGTCGGCAAATTTGTTGTTCGCTCCTTCATTATCATCTAATTTAAAGGGGAGCCTTAGTCATGAAGACATTATATTAAATTCGATGGTAACACTGTCAAAAAAGTGGCAAAATGGAAAAAAAATGTCTTTGCTTAATTTTGGCGTTGGTTATGGAACCTATTTTGGAAAACCTCAATTTATTCCGGTTGTTTCATTTCAGAAAGAAATAGATGCCAACTGGAGCTATAGTCTTGGAGTTCCTCGAACCAAAATTAATTATCAATTTTATTCAAGACATACAATATCTGGAACGGCAAGTTTTAATGGTCTTTTTGGAAACGCCTCTTCCTCAATTGATTTTCAGAATTCACAAACCCTAACTGACACCAAATTACAGTATAACTCTCTTGATACTAGTCTAGATTATGTATACAGAATACAGCCTAATTGGACTACTGTAATTAAGATAGGATACTCGCCCTGGAATCAGCTAAAAATCTTGGATGATGAAAACAATGAAATATATGATTTTGAAACCAACGGTTCGATATTCGTATCCATGGGACTAAAGTTTAATTTAAACAAATAAGCAATGAAAACAAATAGTAAACTGAAACAGTTTTTAGTGGCTAATGCAAGAATTTATCTATGCTTTTGTATACTAATCCTTAGTATAAGCTGCTCTAATGATGATGATGATGATGATAAATTAGGTAACTGGGTTGATAGTTCGGTTTTTGACGGAACCCCAAGAAGTAGTGCAGTAACTTTTACCATAGGAAATAAGGGGTATATGGGGACTGGTTTTGATGGAGATGATTATTTAAAAGATTTTTGGGTTTATGATCTAGAAGGTAATTTTTGGAGTCAATTGGCTGATTTTTCGGGAAGCGCCAGAAGTGCAGCAGTAGCTTTTGAAAATAGCGGGAATGGATATATAGGCTTAGGTTTTGATGGAGATAATGAGCTGGGAGATTTTCATAAGTATGATCCTGCAAATAATACATGGGGTCCAATAGCGCAATTTCCAGGAACTCCTAGGCGAGGTGCGCTTGCATTTAGTTCTGATACTTCTGGTTATGTAGGTACGGGGTTTGATGGTGATAATGACAAGAAAGATTTTTGGAGATACTCTCCTCAAACAGATAGTTGGGAAGAACTGGTTGGTTTTGGAGGCAATAAAAGAAGAGAAGCTACAACTTTTACAATTGGAGACAAAGTGTATATGGGTACAGGAATATCTAATGGTTTAAATCAAGATGATTTTTGGGTTTTTGATACCACTTCAGAGACATGGAGCCCGTTGACCGACCTTGATACAGATGATTATGATGTCACCAGAAGTAACGCAGTAGGCTTTACAATTGGTACTCGTGGTTATCTGGTTGGCGGAGATAATGGTAGCGGGATTACTACATCGGTATGGGAATATAATCCAGATACAGATTTTTGGGACGAAAAAACTTCTTTTGAAGGTTTTACAAGACAAGATGCAGTAGTTTTTAATAATGGTATAAGAGCATTTGTTGCCCTAGGGAGAAGTGGTAACCTGTATTTAGATGATAATTGGGAGTTTTTCCCCTTTGAAGAAGAAGATGAAGATGATTGATTGTTCATTTGTTTGTTTGCTTGTCAGTGAACTCCTAAACCTTAATTTTTTATAATTGAATATGAAAACACCCTTAAATTATTTATTGATTTTTGAGATTATTGTATTTGGTGTACTCATTGGAAATTATTTCTTAGAAAAAGAACCAGAATCCAATCATTATACTAAATATTATAGGGTGAGGGTAAAGGAGTTTCCTGATGATCACGGATGGTATTATGAAATATATCAAGGAGATAATCTATTGATTAAACAGAAAAATATTCCAGGAGCACGAGGAAATCAGTATTTTAAATCAAATCAACAAGCAGAGCGAATAGCACTTTTGGTTATTGATAAACTGGAGCGAAGAGTTGCGCCATATATAACCAAAATGGAGCTAGATAGTTGTCACATAGATTTCCAAAACTAGTTATGTATAAAAAGTAATAGTGTGAAAAGAACATTTCGTATTAAAGAAGTTTGGATCCATTTAATTTCCTGGATTTGCTTATTGTCATTTCCAATAGGAATCACTCTTGTACAGAATGGTAAGATACAACCAGCTTTTTTGTCACAGATATTCTTTAATCCAATTGTGTTTTATGCTAATTATTCTTTTTTAGCACCAAAACTTCTTCTTAAAAAGAAGATCGTACTGTATATCTTCGCTTCAATTGGTTTTTTAATACTGATCAATTTTATTGTCAATAAAATTCCAGTGCATGCTCCTTTTGATAGGTTGGATAACCTTAAGCATTTAAAATATTCATTTCCACCTCCTAGGAATTTGAAATATGCAATGAGAGGTATTTTTTTCTTTGCCTTTTTTCTGTTAGGAGGAATTTTTTGTCTAATGGTTGATTTTTATAAAAGAGACAAGGTATCTAAGGAAACCGAGGTTCAGCGAACAGAAACAGAACTCCAATTTTTAAAAGCACAATTAAACCCGCATTTTCTTTTCAATTCATTAAATAGTGTGTATTCTTTGGTGCGCAATAAGTCAAATGATGCCCCAGAAGCCGTATTAACTTTATCAGAGTTAATGAGGTATATGCTTTATGAGGCAAACCAAGAGATCGTACCTTTAATAAAGGAAATTGAATATATCAAAAATTATGTGTCTCTTCAAAGACTCCGACTATCAAATAGTGAAGATGTGAGATTGTCAATTAAAGGTGAGTATGAGAAGAAGAAAATATACCCTTTACTTCTTATTTCCTTTATTGAAAATGCATTTAAATATGGTACAGATTTTAAGGGAGTTACTGATATCAATATCAGGATTCAAGTTGTAGAAAACACCCTTACTTTTAGTGTAGATAATGTCATTGGGGTATATAGAAAAAACAAGAACAATTCTGGAGTGGGCTTAATCAATATCAAAAACCGACTCGAACTTTTATATCCTAATTTATATACCTTGGGTATACAAGAGAAAAATGGCCGGCATATGGTTGATTTAACATTAATTCTTACATAGCATGAAATGTATTATTATAGATGACGAACCCTTGGCTCTTGGTATTATCAAATCATATTGCGAGGATATTGGTACTTTGGAAATAATGGGTGCTTTTACAAATGCTTTAGAAGCTATTCCTCTTTTAAGTGACGCAGTTATAGATTTGGTTTTTTTGGATATAGAGATGCCTCAAATCAACGGGATTGATTTTATTAAAACGTTAGATTATAAACCTCTTTTTATTTTTACTACTGCTTATTCTCAATATGCTCTAGAGGGATTCGAGATTAATGCTGTAGACTATTTAGTGAAACCAATTCCTTTTCCAAGATTTGTAAAAGCGGTAAATCGAGCGAAAGAAATTTATGAACTTAAAAAAGGAAATAAGAAGTCATCAGCACTTATTGTTTCAGATGTTATTGGTTCAACGGGGGCTAATCAATTTGTCTTTGTGAAATCTGATTACGGAACAGTAAAAATTAAATTAAAGGATATTAAATATATTCAAGGATTAAAGGATTATCTTAAAATTCATATATCAGAGGAAAAACCTGTTCTAACACTTATGACTTTTAAGGATATTCAAATCAAGTTACCAGAAAATCAGTTTTTAAGAGTGCATAGATCATATATCGTTAATCTAAGGAGTATTGACGCTATACAGCGCAGTAAAGTAATTGTAGACAGTGTAAGAATTCCAATAGGGGATAGTTACAAAACTGATTTTCTTAAAAGAATAGGTTTGTAGTGCCCCTAAAGATCAATTTAGATTGCTTTACACAGATGTTTTCTTCATAAATACTCATTAGAAAAAATACATTCTTGAATCAAGAATTTATATTTTGTATATTTAGCTATAGCTTTAAAAGCTAAAAGAAAGTTGGGATACTTTAAAAAAATAAAAATCATTTTCAAGATTAAAATTTGATGTGTATGAAAAAAACTATTATTTTTTACCTATGCTGTCTGTTGTTGGTTTCCTGTAAGAATTCAGGAGGAGGTAATGGAGCTGATGGAAATTTCACAGCGACTGACGAATTAAAGGTGATTCAAGGAAAAGTAGTTGATGAAAAAAGACAAGCTATTGCTCATGCAGCGGTAAAACTCTATCTCGATGAGGATGATTGTATGGGAGCGTATACTAGTGATGATGGTTCTTTTGAATTTAAGGTAGATGAGCTAAGAATTAAAGACCAAAGTCATTTTGAAGTGGTATATAAGGGGTATGCTATAAACTTTTTATCCCTAAGGAATTATGCTAGTAATAAACCAATAACATTAAGTAAAAAAGGTAAAGCTGTTCCTGTTGCAGAATATTATATTTTTTATGAATCCATAAAAAGTTGTGGAAGAAAATAAATCAAGTAAAACATTTTAGTGCCCAGAGCGGGAGTCGAACCCGCACGCCCTAATGGACACATGGCCCTCAACCATGCCTGTCTACCAGTTCCAGCACCTGGGCAGTAAATAGTAATACAATATAGCTTAAAACTAAAAAAGTATCGTAGAAATTACGATACTTTTTTTGTGACCGGGCTGGGGCTCGAACCCAGGACCCTCTCCTTAAAAGGGAGATGCTCTACCAACTGAGCTACCA
>CANMCO010000007.1 GCA_947496355.1 uncultured Aquimarina sp. | reverse complement strand
ATGAAGCTAGCTTCATTGGGAATTAAATGATAAATATAATCTAGTAATAATCTGTATCGATTATTTAGGACTAGTCATAATTAATATAATTTTAAATAATTCTAATTGTCCCCTGTAACATATGCATAAATTTATCTGTTTTTTATTGATATTTTTTTCCTTGAGTTCTTTTTCTCAACAAGCTGATTCTACATTACTAAGAATAAGAGAAGCTATAAGAAAATCGGACAACGATTCAATTAAAATAGTTAATTATTTATGGTTAAATAAGTATTATCACGTTCGTGATTTAAATAAAGCTGATTCTCTTTTGAGTGAGATTTTAGTAATGTTAGATACAGTTCAATATGACTCTAGAAAACATCGAGGTCAAATATTTAGTAGAAGAGGAATCATTTCAAGGATAAGAAGTAATTACCCAAAATCACTACGCAATTATAATAAAGCGAAAGATATTTATGAGGAGATAAAGGATACCTCTAAATTAATAACTATTAACAATAATATTGGTAATTTATATGATTATCAATACGATTATGTAAATGGCAATAAGTACTTTAAAAAATCTATTGAGATAAATACGAAACCTTTTAAAAAAAAATTAGGAGTAAGCTACAGATTACTTTCTGGTAATTATAATCACAGAAAGATAAGGGATTCAGCTTTTTATTATTTAAAAAAAGCAAGGGCAATTTTTAAAGATATTAATGCGGATATTGAATATTTCGCATCTAATATTCAGTTTGTTAGATATTCTCTAGAAGATTTGGATGAAACGTATTCTTTAGAAAATTTGGATGGAAAGTATAAGTTAGAAGATATAAATGTAAGCCGTTCTTATCACGATTTGATTAAAATCGCCAATGAGACCACAAGTTTTTTTAAAAAAGAGGGGCACAAACACTATTTAAGTGAAAGTTATTATGATTTGGCAAATATTAATTTTGAGTTTAAGAAATATTCTTTAGCTAAAAAATATGCTGATACAACTATAAATATTGCTCATCAAATTGAAAAGAAGCACCTAGAGTCGAAGACTTATGAACTAAGAAGTCAGATAAATGAGAAATTAGGGAAGCTTGGTAATGCTTTAAGGGACTACAAGAAATATGAGAAAACTCAAAATGAAATTTATACAGATAAGAAATCAAAAGAAATAAGAGAGATAGAGATAGCTAATGAATTTGCTAAGAAGAAAGTAAAGGACAGTATTCTCTTTGTTAAACAGAAGGAGATCTTGGTTTTGGAAAAAGATAAAGCCTTAGCTCAAAATAAATTTATTGGTTTATTAAGCTTTATCGGTTTGTTTATTACATTCTTTATCATAAGAGCTCTTAGAAAAAAATGGTTAAAAGAGCGCAAGTTAGGAGAACAGTTTGAAAGAAAATTAAAGCAGAGTGATGAGAAAATTTCGGTTTTAAGTTCTGATAAACAAAAATTAGCAGAAGAAGTAAATGAGCTCTTAACTGAAACTGTAATTCATTTGAATACCAAAGGAAAGTTAGCCGAAAATTTAGCCAAATTATCACAAGAAGAAGAAGGTATTACACTTAAAGGTATTATTGCAGATTTAAAAGCAGATAAATTAGAAGATTCAAAAATATTAGTGCTTAAAAAGAACATTGAAACGCTGAATTATGATTTCTTAAAAAGCTTAAAAAATCTCCATCCTAATCTTACAAAAACTGATATTGAAATTTGTTCTTTTATAAAAATTGGTCTTTCAAGAAAAGAAATTTCTAATTTAAGAAATACAAGTCTTGATGCTATAAAATCAACTAGGTTTAGACTTAAAAAGAAACTAAATCTAACCCAAAATGATTCCTTAGACCAATATATTCGTTCACTTTAGACTAACATTTTATTATATTAATTTCATTTCTAAAGTTTAATTAGGGTTTATGAAAATACATTAAAATCATTGATAATCAGTTATTTATTTTTTTTGCACCCCATTTTGCACCCCTAAATTAAAAAGCAGCACCTCATTTTGCACCCTATTGAATATGTGTTATCTCGATCAGGGAGGGTATTTTTGCATTTAATTAACAAAACATTTAGAGTTAATTAAGATATAATATTCCTAATCCCCAAATTTATGAGAAAACTATTACACCTCTATTTCATGTTGTTTACAGTAGTTGCAATTGGACAGCAATCAAAAATTGTAAAAATCCCTTTAACAGAAATTCCACCTACGCAAAAAACAGCTTCGATTACTAGTATTTTAAGTGAAAAGATGCAGACTACAGTGTTGGGTAAAAATATTCGATCTAATACACAAACAGAGTTTCGACTTGTTAATACGAAAACAGATAGAAAAGGACATGTTCATAAAACGTATCAGCAGTATTATAACGGAATAAAAGTAATACACGGTATTATAAAAATGCACGAAAAAAACGGATCGAAAGAAAGCTTCAATGGAGTTTATTTTGATGCTGAAGGAATTAAGACAACTATTAATATTTCTACTACGCAAATAGAAAATATAGCAAAAAACTATATAGGGTCTAATGATGTATTTTGGATTGGTGATAATGATTTTTCTAAAAAAGTTGTTCCAGAACCAGAATTATTGATACTTCCAAATAGAAAAGATGAAACTATGCGTTTAGCGTATGCTATTGGTATTGGAACTTCTACCCCAGAATTAAAAATGGGAAGGGTTTATATAGACGCGCAAACCGGTAGTGTAATAAAATATACAAGTTTAATTAGATCTTGTTTTGATTCTAATCATGCAGATGCACCTCATAATCATACAGGAAATATGAATGTTCCTTTAGTTTCAGGTGTAGGAGAAACAGTTTATTCTGGTTCAAAAACTATAGAAACTACCCTAGATACCGATTATGTTTTATACGATCAAACCAGAGCGAGTACAGGACAAGGTCATAATCATGGCGCTGGAACACGTAACGGAATTGTAACTGTTAATTTTAATAATCATGATGTTTTAAATGATTACAACTCAGCTTTTGTAACTGATTTTACCGATAATGATAACAACTGGACAGCCGGAGAAATGAGTGCAAATGAAGATCAATATGCATTAGATGCGCATTGGGGAGCACAATTAGTTTATGACTATTGGAAAAACGAACACGGAAGAGATAGTTATGATGGTAATGATGCCTCAATAGTATCTTATGTGCATTTTGACACTGATTACACCAATGCGGCTTGGATTTCTTTTAACAACCAAAGAGGTTTTATGGTGTATGGTGATGGAGCAGGCTCATTTACTCCACTAACAAATCTAGATGTTGTTGGTCATGAAATAGGACATGGTATTACTAATGCAAATTCTAATTTGGATTATGAGTTAGAATCTGGAGCATTAAATGAAGGTATGTCTGATATATGGGCAGCTGCAATTGATATGTATGCTACAACGAACCATGGAACAACAAAATCCCCGTGGTTAATTAATGATGAAAATGGAGGAGGTACTTTCAGATCCATGTCTAATCCGAATGCTTATGGACAACCAGATACCTATGGTGGTACTTTTTGGTACGATGTTGTAGGATGTACACCAGACGGTACAAATAATGATTATTGTGGTGTACATACTAATAGTGGTGTTTTAAATTATTGGTTTTATTTAATAACAGAAGGTGGATCAGGAACTAATGATAATGCTGATAGTTATTCAGTTTCGGCAATAGGTATAGATAAATCAGCTGCGATTGCGTACCGAATGGAGTCCGTTTATTTAACATCTACTTCGGATTATGAAGATGCAAGAGCAGCATCAATACAAGCTACTAAAGATTTATATGGCAACTGTTCTAATGAAGAAGAAGCAGTAACAAATGCTTGGTATGCCGTAGGAGTGGGAGCTGTATATAGTGGTCAAACTCCAGTGGTTACGGTAGATAATTCAAATCTAAATATATGCGTAGGCGGAACAGGAACATTTTATGCCGAAGCAGATTACGCAAATAGTATGGTTTGGCAAAACGATGTTGGTGGATCTTGGGTAGATTTGAGTAATGATACAACATATTCTGGAGTAACGACAAATACCTTAACTGTTACAAATCCTGATATATCATTAGATGGTGTACGTTATAGATTACAATTTTCTAACGATTGTGGTGCTACTTCAACCACAAACAATAGATATTTATATGTAAAAACATTGCCTGATGTAACGAGTGTAGTACCAAATGGCGCAGGATGTACAAGTACTACAGACGGTTCATTAACAGTTAATTTTAATAATGTCGCAGGATTGAATAACATAGAATTCAGTATTGATGGAGGAGCTACCTATCCTTATAACTATGCAGATACTTCAGGCTCGCAAACCATATCAGATTTAGCAGCAGGCGATTATAATGTCTGGGTACGAAGAGGTGGAGATGAATGTCCAATAGAAGTTGGAACCTACACAGTAGCTTCAATACCAACAGTAACTGCTACAGTAGATGCTATTATTGAAGCTGATATTGCTGAAATTAATGGAATTATACAAGTTAGTTTTCCAGATGAAGCAACACAAACACAAATAAAGTTTAGTATAGATGGAGGAATTTCATACGGTTATGTATTCAATGATAATACAGGGACTGCAGAATTAACTGATTTAGCTGCGGATACCTATGAGGTATGGGCAACTTATGGAGATGAATTGTGTGCGAAACGTATAGGAAACTTTACAGTAAATGAAATGGCCTACACCCAAATCCCAGATGCGAATTTTGAAGCGGCTCTATACAACTTAGGGTATGATAACTATTTGGGAGATGACAAAGTACCTACGTCATTAATTAATACGGTTACTTCATTAAATATACGTTTAGAAAATATTACCGATTTAACAGGTATTGAAGACTTTACAGTACTAGAAGAACTATATGCAGACAATAATGATCTAACTACGGTAGATGTAAGTAGTAATACCGCACTTAAGGAATTAATAGTGTACAATAACGCTAATTTATCATCTTTTACTGTAGCAGATCCATCTATAATTACAAGGATTACATTATCTGATTGTAATTTATCAGGGGATTATGATTTTTCAACATATACGTCTTTAACGAGTTTTTCTGTTCAAAACAACAACCTAACAGGTTTAAATGTCAAAAATGGTAATAACACCAACTTCACCTATTTTGATGCAAGAGGAAATTCAAGTTTAACTTGTATTTTAGTAGATGATGCCGCTTGGAGTACTACCAATTGGACTCAAAATGGAGGCGCAACTTATAGCAGTACATTTTGTGAATACACCGCTATTCCAGACGCAAATTTTGAAGCCGCTCTAGAAGCCTTAGGTTATGATGATATTTCGAATGATGGACAAGTACCAACTCCTTTAATAGAAGTAGTAACTGGTTTAGATGTAAGCAGTCAGTCTATTTCAGATATAACAGGTATTGCAGGTTTTACAGCCTTAGTAGATTTAGATGTAAATGATAATACTTTAACAAGTTTAGATCTAAGTAATAACGAAAATCTAGAAACGGTAAATTTTGATAATAATGATGTAGCTACTTTATCCTTAGGAACAAATACAATACTAAGTGAAGTATCAGGAAGGTATAATCAATTAACAACTGTGTCTGTAAGTGCGAATACAGGTTTAACAAATTTAAATTTAAGAAATAATAGTTTTAGTACTGTTGATGTTTCAGCAAATACAAGTCTTACAACGCTTAACCTAAATCAAACAGGAATTACAAGTTTGGATGTAACTAATAATCCAGATTTAGCCTACCTATATTTAAGTGGAAATTCATTAACGAGTATTGATGTTTCGCAAAATCCATTACTAGAAAATATAAATCTAACCGATAGCGATTTAACTACTATAGATTTATCTAATCAAACCGTTTTAAGAGTAGTAAGACTTTCTGGAAATAATTTAACGGAATTAGATCTTACCACAAATGTTGCTTTAACACAAGTTGAATGTGCAGATAATGAGTTGAGCTCTTTCAATTTTAAAAACGGTTTCAATCAAATCATAACAGATTTTGATGCTTCTGGAAATACTAATCTAAGCTGTGTTTTGGTAGATGATTTAAATAAAGATTATACTTTCTGGATTAAAGATGCTACCACAATTTTTAGTGATACGTATTGTCGTTATACGGCTATTCCAGATGCTAATTTTGAAGCTGCTTTAGAGAATTTAGCTTATGATGATATTTCTGGAGATGGTCAAGTGCCAACAGCTTTAATAGAAGTTGTTACAGACCTAAATGTAGACAGTGAAAGCATTTCAGATCTAACAGGAATAGAGGATTTTACAGCACTAACATCACTATCATGCTTCGATAATGCTTTAACAACAATAGACCTTTCTAATAATTTAAATCTAGAAAGTTTGATGTTGAAAGAGAACTTGCTTTCAACGGTAAATGTTCTTAATAATACGGAGTTGGTGTCATTAAGAATATCAGATAATAACTTAACAACACTTGATGTTTCTAATAATGTCAATTTATCAACATTGCGATGTGATACAAATAACTTAACCGCTTTAGATGTTTCAAATAATACACAATTAGTAAACTTAGATGTGTATAATATGGCGACATTAACCAGTTTAAATATTGATTCTAATACAATTCTACAGTCGCTTAAAGCTAATAATACAGGCATTACTGCTATAGATTTTTCAAACAATCCGTTGTTAAGATTAGCTTACCTGCATCAGACTTCAATTGCTGATGTAGATTTTAGCCAAAACCCTTTAATTGAAGAATTAAGGTTGCAAAACACACAAATTACTACACTAGATTTGTCTTTACAAACCGCATTAACAAATTTAAATTGTTCTCAAAATAGTCTGTCGTATTTAAATGTAAAGAATGGGAATAATACAGCTATTACTGATTTTGATGCTTCTAGCAACACTAACCTAAGTTGTATTGTAGTAGATGATCTTGATAATGATTATAGTACTTGGACTAAAGATGTAACAGCTAGCTACAGTGATACATATTGCCGCTACACAGCAATTCCCGACGCCAACTTTGAAGCTGAATTAGAAGCTTTAGGGTATGATGATATTTCTGGTGATGGACAGGTGCCTACAGAACTTATAGAAGTCGTTACAGAATTAAATGTAAGTAGTGAGAATATTTCAGATTTAACAGGAATAGAAGATTTTGTAGCCTTAATAGTTTTAAAATGTCACACAAATAATATTACAGCATTAGATTTTACTAGTAATCTAAATTTACAAGAATTACGATGTCATTTAAACCCCTTAGTAAGTCTAAATGTTTCAAATAATACACAATTGAATTTTCTAAGCTGTAGAGATGCTAATTTAACGGTTTTAGATGTTACTAATAATCCAGCATTAGAAACATTAAAGGTTTATGGAACGGATTTAACTACGTTAGATTTAAGTAATAACCCAATGCTGAATCAATTAGCAGCCTATTCAACAAAAATTACAGCGTTTGATTTTTCTAATAACCCATTGCTAAGAATTCTTGAAATACACAATAATGCTATAACAAGTATCGATTTTTCTAATAATCCGCTTATTGAAGAATTAAGAATCGATCAAACCCGGATTGAAGATCTAGATTTATCAATTCAAACTAATTTAACGTATTTACGTTGTTTTCAAGCTAAGCTACATAACTTAAATCTTCAAAATGGGAACAACACTAATGTTACAAGATTTGATGCTTGGAGCAATCCTAATTTAACCTGTATTCTAGTAGATGATGCAGCTTATAGTAGTAGTAATACTATTTGGACTGATAATATAGATTCAGGAGTAACTTTTAACGATGGAACCTATTGCCGCTACACTGCAATTCCAGACGCCAATTTTGAATCTAGATTAGATGCCTTAGGTTATGATGATATTTCTGGAGACAACCAAGTGCCCACCGTTTTAATAGAGAGTGTTACAAACCTAGATATAAGTTATGGATTTGTTGATATTACAGATTTAACAGGATTAGAAGATTTTACAGCTTTAGAAACCTTAGATGTAAGTGGGCATAATTTTGTTACTATGGATTTATCACACAACTTACAATTAGTAGACTTACGCACTAATAACAATTATGACCTAACAAATTTGGATGTGTCAAATAATACACTTCTCAAATCATTAGCGTGTAATGGAAGTAATTTTACTAGTCTAGATGTAACAAATAACACTGCTCTTGAATATCTAGGTTTAAGTCATAATACTAATTTAACTTCAATTGATGTATCACAAAATTTGAATTTAGAGACTTTAGGTTTTTCAGATGTAAATTTTACAAGTCTTGATGTAACTAATAATGCATTATTAACTAAGCTATTGGTTATTGATGTGCCAATTACAGATTTAGATTTAAGTAATAATGCGGCGCTTGAAGAAATTGAAATATCTCAAACGTCTTTATCTTTCCTAAACCTTAAAAATGGAACAAATACAATTATTACTGATTTTTATTCAAATCAAAATCCAAATTTAACATGTATTCTTGTAGATGACGCAACATTCAGCTCAACTAATTGGACCAATGTTAATGCAACGGCAAGTTTTAGCGATACCTATTGTCGTTATACAGCAATACCTGATGCTAACTTTGAAGCTGCATTAGAAGTATTAGGTTATGATGATATTTCTGGTGATGGACAGGTACCTACGGCTCTTATTGAAGTAGTAACTTCCTTAGATATAAGTGATAAAACTATTTCAGATGTAACAGGAATAGAAGATTTTACGTCTTTAACTTCTTTAAATATTGAAGATAATAGTTTAACATCACTAGATATTTCTAATATTGTCACTTTAGAGTTTCTTTTTGCAAAGGATAACGAGATAACGTCTATTGATTTTTCTCAAAATGTAGCTTTAACCAGAATCGATATAAGAAACAATCCTATTTCCGTATTAGATGTTTCGAGTAACAATTTAATCACAAGAATAGAATGTAATGGAACAAATATTACCGCTTTTGATGTTACAAATCTTACCCAGCTTGACTATTTTGATGCCAATAATCTTAGTCTAACGACCATAGATTTAAGTCAAAATATCGTCCTTAGGTCTCTTAGATTAATGAACACTACGCTTACGAGTATAGATGTTTCAGCAAATCCAAATTTAGAAACCCTTTGGATCAACGGTTCGCCTATTTCATCGCTGGACTTAACTAACAATATATCCCTAAAATCTTTACGTACCTGGGAAACAAACATTACAGAATTAGATTTAACCAACCAGCCATCCCTAGTAGGATTTTTTGGACACAATGGTTTATTAGAAACCTTAAATCTAAGAAATGGTAACAATTCAGCTATTCCAAATGGTGGTTTTAGTGCCTCAGGAAACCCTAACTTAACTTGTATCTTAGTAGATGATGCGACGTATAGTAGCGCAACTTGGTCCAATGTTGACGCTACCACAAGCTTTAGCGATACCTATTGCCGCTACACAGCAATTCCAGACGCCAATTTTGAGGCCGCATTAGAAGCTTTAGGCTATGACGATATTTCAAGTGATGGACAAGTACCAACAGCGTTAATCGAAGTAGTAACGTCATTAAATGTTAGTAATAAAGGAATTATTGATTTAACGGGTATAGAAGATTTTATAGCACTAGAAAACCTCTATATTGTTAATAACTCATTTACCTCATTAGATTTTAGTACTAATCTAAATCTAAAAATACTGGACGTTTCAGATAACGCTAATCTTACCTCTATGAATGTAACAAATAATACAGCCTTAGAAGAAGTATTTGCATCCAATTGTGGGTTTACGACGGTTGATTTTAGTAATAATACAGCATTAAAAATCGTAACCATTTTTGATAATAACCTAACTACATTAGATCTTAGTAACAATGTAAATCTTGAAAGTATATTATGTCAAAACAATGATATCGTAGGCTTAGATTTAAGTTCTAACGCAGCATTAAGATACATAGATGTGTCTAATAATATGTTAACCAGTTTAAATGTCAAAAACGGAAATAATAGCAATGTTACGGTGTTCAATGCCTTAAATAATTCAGAATTATCGTGTGTTCTGGTAGATAATGCAGCTTACAGTACAACCAATTGGAGTTTAGGAATAGATGGTACAGCTAGTTTTAATGAGGTGTCTTGTGGTGTTATAGTTGCCGCAAAAGTATTTTTACAAGGCGCAATGATAAATCCTATTGCTGGCGAAGAAACCCTAATGCGAGACGATTTAAGAACAGAAGGTGGATTATACGGTCCAACTTCCCCTTATGGCGATGGTGCAACAATAAGTATAAGTGTAGGTGTAGATGATGCGGGTGCAAACTCCACAGTCGACTGGGTGTGGGTAGAATTACGCGATGCTTCAGATCCTACAATAGTAATAGCAGGTAAATCGGGGATATTGCAACGCGATGGAGATATCGTAGCGACAGATGACGATCGTATCACACCGTTAACCTTTGATGTGCCTGCCAACGATTACTATATCGTAATCAGTCATCGTAATCACTTGGCAATTCAATCTGCCAATATCATAGCTTTATCCCAAATCTCTGCTACTATTGATTTGAGTAATGATAGTACTTCGGTTTTAGGTGGAACTAATGCTCTAATTAATATGGGTAACGGGATTTTTGCAATGGTTGCAGGAGATTATGACAATAATGGACAGATTCAGAACTCAGATATTAATGAGGTGATAAAAGAACTAGGCAATTCTGGCTATAGTAATGCAGATATGGATATGAATGGCCAGATACAAAATACCGATATCAATAACCTAATGAATCCTAACGCAGGAAAAGGACAACAATTTTAAAAACAAATAATAGCCCCTTATTATGAAAAATATAAAATCGACATATAGCCCATATAAAAGACAGATAAAACTAAGTATATGGTTATTATTTGTAACCATAGTGATACAAGCACAGGATATCCATTTTACTTTTGTCAATGCTCAAAATACTATAGAAAATGGAAATTATTATTATGAAGCAGATGTAATGATTGAAGCTACAGAAGCTTTTAAACTAGGATCTGGTCAGATGTACCTGACGTATAATCAGGAGGCGTTTGGAGATAATGTTTCAAAACAACATAGTATAATATATGGTCATGAATCCGGATATATTTTAGGCGAAAGTTATGTGTTTCCAGCGTACAAAAGTTTTATACAAAATGATAATACTTCTAATCGTGTATCCTTTACGTTCCAGCAAGGCGTAAGTGCTGAGTCAATAACCGAAGAGAATGTTGCGATAACGGCAAAACCCTTATTTCATATCAAGCTAAAATATGTGGATGCTACCAAGGATCCAATGGTTGCTTTTGAGGAAGGATCAGTATTTCAGGATCAGTTCTTTACTGCTTGTAGAAGTATGCTCAAGACAGGTGCCAAGGCAGGATTTCCCGATTGCGCTAACTTACCTGGTATACAATTGGTAAATGATACGTATGATTCTAGTGGTGCTTCCTTGCAAACCCTAAGTATAGAAGTGCAAGATATTACAGCAGTTAGTTTGTATCCCAATCCAGCGCAACAATATTTCTTAATACAAGGATTAGGCAATATTGAAACCAATATTCATATTACAGATATCAATGGCAAATTGGTACAAATGCTACCTAGCCATCCACTACAGAACATTATTAATATTTCACAACTACAAACTGGTGTATACTTTGTAAAAATAAACACTCAAAACTCCCAGAAAAGTTACAAGTTAATCAAAGAATAACGAAGAGATAACGCAGGCAACATAGTATCCTTTTATTAGTTGCAGTACTCCGCTTTACCCTTTCCCCATAGCGCAGCTAATAGGGATCTGTTTGCCCAAATTTTAAGCAATTTTCAAAATAGCTAGAACACATTAAACCTAAAATACGATGAAAAAAATTACCTTTTTGATTATATGTTTCCTTCTTACCGCTATGGTTGGTGCGCAGGACATAACATTTACGTTTCAGAATGCCAGAAACACCAATGACGGAACAGATGATTTTTATGAAGCTGATGTTTACATTGAATCTTCTACTGATTTCAAGCTAGGATCAGGACAAATTTATTTCACCTACAATATCGCTGCTTTTGGTGAAAATACAGATGGTAGTGGAAATTTTGAATACTTACAGCCTGATGGTTCTATCTTAGCAGAAACCTATAGTGGTTTTCCTGCTTATTCATCTTTTATTACAAATGACAACACAAATTCTAGAGTGTCCACTTCCTTTCAACAAGGATTAAGCAGTGGTACCATTACCGCAAACAATGTTACTAGTACCCCAAAACATTTATTCAGTATAAAAATTAAGTATGAAGATATCAATGAAGAACCAAGAGTTACTTTCGAAACTGGTGCTGTATTTTTAGATCAGTTCTTTACCGCTTGTGGGCCTGCAACTTTTGGTTTACCTGATTGCACGAACAACCCAGGTGTACAAATTACCAATGACACCTTCGATTCTTCCGGAGGTGCTCCTGATACAACCGCACCGGTAATTTCTTTAACTGGAGACGTTGCTGTTACAGTAGAGGCAGCAACTACCTATTCTGATGCAGGAGCTACTGCATTAGATGATAGAGATGGAGATATTACAGCAGCTATTGTTACGGTAAACCCGGTAGACACTTCTATTCCTGGAGTGTACACTGTTACCTACAATATAAGTGATGCTGCTGGTAATGCTGCAGCAGAAGTAACCAGAGAAGTTACTGTAGCAGATACAACTGTTCCTGTAATTAGTTTAACAGGAGATGCGGCAGTGACTGTTGAAGCAGGAAGTACCTATACAGATGTTGGTGCTACCGCTAATGATCTAGTAGATGGAGATATCACAACAAGTATTGTGGTAGTAAACCCAGTAGATACATCTGTACCAGGAATATACACAGTAACCTATAACGTAAGCGATGCAGCTGGAAATGATGCAGTACAAATAACCAGAGAAGTAACCGTTTCTGATAGTACCATACCAATCATTACATTAACTGGAGATGTCGCGTTAACTGTGGAAGTAGGAACTACGTATTCCGATGTAGGAGCTACAGCTTCTGATTCTTTTGATGGTGATATCACGGCAGACATTGTTACCGTAAATCCAGTGAATACTGCTCTACCAGGAGTGTACACAATTACTTATAATGTAAGCGACGCAGCTGGAAATAATGCTGTAGAAGTAACAAGAGAAGTAACCGTAGTAAATACGTCTGTACCGGTAATAACACTATCAGGTGATGCAACAGTAACTGTAGAAGCAGGAACTACGTATTCAGACGCGGGAGCAACAGCCAATGACGCTACTGATGGAGACATCACAACAGCAATTGTTACTGTAAATCCAGTAGACACCACTGTTCCTGGAGTGTATAACATTACCTATAATGTAACGAATTCTGCAGGAAATGCTGCAACCGAAGTCACTAGACAAGTTACTGTTGTAGATAAGACCTTACCAATAATTACTTTGATCGGAGATGATCCAATAGAAATAGCACAAGGAGAAATCTATATAGATGCAGGTGCAACAGCTTTTGACTCTTTAGATGGTGATATCACAGCAGATATTGTTACTGTGAATCCGGTAGACACCTCTGTAGAAGGAACCTATACGATAACTTACAATGTAATGGATACTGCAGGAAATACCGCAGCAGAAGTAACCAGAACAGTAAATGTATCTGCCCTTCTAAATGTTGAAGAGAATGAAATTGAAAGTTTAGAAATATATCCAAACCCAACCTCAGATACATTGTTTATTTCTAGAGAAGTTGAAAAAGTAATTATCCATACTATTACAGGGCAAAAAATCCTAGAAACTAATAACAATAGTATTGAAATGTCATCATATAGATCAGGAATCTATCTGGTACATATTTTTACAAATAAAGGAAATACGGTAAAACGAGTTATGAAAAGGTAATACAATGCTCAATTGCTTGTGGCTATTACTTATGAAAAAAGATGTAGCAACTACCCAATAAGCATGGAAAACCTAAGAAAAATAAAATTAAAATTCTAAGCAGATAAAAGCTGGTTTAAACAATATAAATATGAACATAAAAAAGATTATAACAGATAGGCTAACCATGACCATACTGGTATTTTACGGATTGATGTTTTACATCATACTACGATTATCTTTTGCTTGATTTGATAATCAAAAAAAATGCTAATTATTGTATAGAGAATTAAGGGGCTTTATATCAATTACAATTAGCAATTCATGATGAAAACTGCCTGAAATCTATTTCAGGCAGTTTTTTTATAGACTTAATTGGCCCAAATTATTAACGGTAAACAAATTGGAAAATGTATAATTCTTCCTCTTTAGATTAACCAGAATTTTTGCCTAAAAACAACAATTGGTCTTAATCCATTTTATTTAAGATTCTTCCTACTAACCTAATCCGGACTTTGTGATTTATCGAACTATTTATTATCTGAAAATCAAATACTTAACCCAAGGGTAAAGTTTTAACAAAAAAAGAAACCCTTGTAAAACATTAATTTACAAGGGTTTAATTTTTAAAGTAGCGGAAGCAGGACTCGAACCAGCGACCTTCGAGTTATGAGTTTGAGGTTCAACAAAAGTTATAAATTAGTATTCATGATTATTATCAAAAACTTAATTAAGCATTGTTAATTTGTGTTAAATAAATTTCATTTATTTAGTTTCACATATTAGAATGAAACTAGTGCTAACTTATTGTTTTCGAATATTTAATAAGTTATTATGTTTATTCATAAAGCTATTAATGTCTTGAATATCTTGAATCAAAAAGTTTGAACTTTGAATCATCGGGGTCACTACAAGCAGAAAACCACGCTAATGGCGTGGTTTTCTATTTGCAAAGTGGAGCGTTGTAGGGATCAACGATAGTTAATCCCTCCACGGTCACTTTAGCTAATTAGATCATTGAAAATCAGACGGTTTCAAGGGTTTATTATTTTTACACTTTTGTAACTAATTGAAAATTAAATTAAAAAGTTTGAATCTTTTCTAGGGGTTGTTGCTTTTATGTAGGAATAATTACATTTTAACGCTCGATTTATGTGTATGAATCTCACACTCTATGATCGTAATTAAATCTTCTATTATTTTTAGAAACTTTGAGTAGTGTTGGATTATTAATCGGTTTATTGAACTTTAGTTATCGTATTATTGAGCTTCGGTTAATCGCTTTTATTATCTCTTCTTTAAAATCACCTAATTCTATAAAGGCACACTTTGTTTTATAATTATAAGGCGATTATCTATAGACAATATTTATTACTTAATTCCAACAGAACATAGACCTCATTTCATTATAAATATAATTAGTTATTTATCAGCCTGAGAAACTTTTTCGAAACTTTTGGTGGTGCTCTTTTGGGTATTAGTGAAGTTAAGCTAAACTTTCTTATTATTTCTGTGTGCATCGATAATGAACTCTTTATGTTTTATGATAAAGAACGTGTGCATTTTTCAAAATTATAGTAATTTCACATACTACGAGATGTCACTTTTGCACTGCTATTAATTTTCTTTGATCCCTGTACTCTACAGTCGATTATTTTTGTCCAAAATGGTATCAAAACATATACCATAGCCGGAACCAAAATAATCGTAAGAATAAAGGTTCTTATCAGTACAGGCAATTCATTTAAGTATTCCCCAAAAAGTAATTGAATTGTCGTTATTGCTGGATAAATCGCTATCCAAACTATGACTGTTGATTTTAGCTTTTTCATTTTATTTTTCTTTTAAAAATTGTAATACTTCGGTGTTAAACCTTTCTGATTCTTCGACCATAGGGGAATGCCCGCTATTCTTGTAATATATAGTAACGTTGTCACTTATTTGTTTTTCCAATGTTCGTATAGTTTCCATTGGCACTACGGCATCCTTTTCTCCGTGTATTATTAGTGTTCGAACTGTTATTTTATCTAAAGAAGCTTTTAACAAATCTTTCCTTTGAGCTAAGG
Organism: uncultured Aquimarina sp.; assembly: GCA_947496355.1. Classification (GTDB taxonomy): domain Bacteria; phylum Bacteroidota; class Bacteroidia; order Flavobacteriales; family Flavobacteriaceae; genus Aquimarina. Next base: position 335,701 of record CANMCO010000007.1, on the reverse strand, counting down.
ATTTTATAATTTGATATACCGTATAACCATCGTTCCAGCTCAATTTCTTTATCAAACTTTTTCTAAGGTTTTCTGGTTTTAATAAATCTTCGTTTTGATAGTAAATTCGTTTTACATAGTTCGCCATACCTTCAACTGTTGTTGGATTGGCAAAGGCATATATTTCGTCGATATCGGCATCATCTGATAATCCTAATAAAAATGCTGGGTCTACTAAAATTAGTTTTTTCAGCTTTTCGGGATACTTTACTGCAAATAATGAAGACACCCAACCGCCCATTGAGTTACCGATTAGTGTAGCTTTCTCGATATTTTTCTGAACTAAAAATTCGTTCAAAAATTCGACTAATGTAGAACCTTTGTAAGGCATTAAAGGTTTGTCTGAGTAGCCGAATCCTATTTGGTCCAAAGCAATTACGTTATAACCTTTAGCCAACTCATCAATATTTTTGCTCCACCTTTCAGAATTGCTTCCTAAACCGTGTAATAAAATCAAGGTTTCTCCTTGCCCTTTTTCAATGTATTTTAAGGTTTGCCCAAAAACTTCTATACTTTGGTAATTAGAATCTTCATTTTTTGGCTGAGCTAATGCTATGTTGAACAAAAGCCCAGCAATTACTGTTATTACTGTAGTTTTCATTATTTCTATTTTTTATTTGTTAATTGATGGAAAGTCCCTGCAAACTCAATGACGTTGCCACTTGGGTCTTTTATAAATGCAATGCGTCTTTCGTGCGTTGTATGCATAGGTGCTGTAAAGGGTTGAATAAAAATGGTTTGCCCTTTTTCTTCTAACTGTTTAAAGGCTAAATCTATATCCTCTACTTCAAAAGCAAGATGAACATACCCTTGCTGTGAAAGGTGGTCTCCAAAAGTTTTAGGACTCGAATTCGTAGTTGTTACATTTTTATTACCTATGATTTCAATTCTATAGTTATCGGTCACTAAATAAGCGAAATTCAAACCGTCAAGTCCGTCAACTTCCCACCGTAATTCTTCCTTAAAACCTAAAATTTCCTTGTACCAAGTAACCGATTCTTCAAAATCCGTTACTCCTATCGCTATGTGGTCTGAACTTAAGGTGGCAAGACCTTTGTCCTTTTTTTCGTTGGATTCTAAAGTTGCGAATCCATAAATTCCTAGTGCTACTAATAGTACTGCTGTTATTGCTATTACTTTTTTCATTATTTCTGATTTTTTATATGTTATTGTTTATTTTAAAACTTGATGTTTACATCGTAGGAAGCTAAATTTTCAATCAAATGTTTCTCTGAAGATGTCCCTGGAATTGAAATCACATTAGGTGCGTAGTTTAGCAACCAAGCAAGGGATAATTGATTCACGGAAATGTTTCCTTGTTTTGCTTTCGAAAAAGCGGTATCATCCCAATTGTTAACCGCAACTGGTGTGTGTGCAACAAAGGCGATGTTTTGCTCGGTAGTTTTTTGTACCACTTCGGCATAACGTCTGTCATTAAAATTGAAGGCATTTTGAACCGCCTCGATTTTAGCAACGGTTTGCGCTTTTTCCAATTGCTCAACGGTCACATTAGAAATACCGATATGCTTTATTTTACCTTCCTTTTGAAATTGAGCTAAAGCACCTACTGATTCTTCAATCGGAATATTAGAGTCTACACGGTGTAGGAAATACATATCGATGGTTTCTCTTTCCAATCGTTTTAGACTACCCTCTATTGCAGTACGCAAGTAGTAAGGATGTCCGTTTGCCATAATTGCACCTGGCTTATATTTTACTGCACCACCTTTGGTAGCAAGCATCACTTTATCGCCGAAAGGTCTTATGGCTTCCTGAACCAAAAGTTCTGAAGTATACGGACCATAAGAATCCGCTGTGTCAATAAAGTTGACACCGTTTTCAATCGCGGTTCTTATGACCTTAATAGTGTTTTCTTTATTCAGGTTATCACCCCAAATACCAGCTCCGGTTGAAGCTCTCATTGTTCCGAAGCCTATTCTGTTGATTTCGAAATCTCCTAATTTGAATGTATTATCTGTTTTCATTTTATACTGTTTTTTTAATTACAGTACAAATATCAGATGGATAAGAGTGCTTTTTATGGTGAAGAAATCAGAATGACTGGTAAATTTTCCAGTTTTTTAATGAAAATTGGATTTAATCTCGATATTCTGATGGTGAAACACCAGTTTTTAGTTTAAAAAACTTAGTGAAGTTAGAGGCATCTTGAAATTTTAAGAAGTAGGCAATCTCATTTATAGCCATGTCCGTATTGTGCAAAAGTGAACGTGCTTCGAGAATGATTCTATCTGAAAAAACTTCTTTTGGTGTTTTGCCTGTTACTTTTTTTAGGACTTCGCCTAAATAGGTAGCATTTATATTAATTTGTTCAGCGATTTCTGAAATAGTGATTAACCGCTCTACTTTATCTTGAGTGATATTATAAAGATGTTCCTCTACAATTTGCTCAAACTGTTTTACGATACGGTTTTGTTTAGTTTCCTTAACATTTTGATAGCGTAGTTTGTAATGTTCGGTACTTTGAAGTAAGATAAGTTCTAACAACGCTTTGGCTTTATCAAATCTATTTACACTATTTGAATAGCTAATGTCATATAGGTGTTGAAACATCTGTTCCGTTTCGTTAAGAATTTCTTCCTTTAATGGCACAACTACTTTGGATGTGATTTTAAAACCATCAAATTGTGTGGCAAGTTCTTTTAGAGTAGTATGATTTTCAAAGAAGCTATCCATAAATACGATTACATAACCTTCCCAATTCGATAGTCTGTTATAGTACCGTAAATGTTGCGGTGCTTGAAAATAAATACTGCCATCGGTAATATGATATTCTGATAATCCAATCTTATATTTTGCCTCTCCTTTGGTTAAAAGAATAATGGAATAGGTGTCACTTCTAAAAATACTGGTCTCCTTGACCCAAGTGTTAGGCGTATCAGAAAATTTATGGATGTGGAAGTCCTCACTTAAATGTTTTACCGTTTTTAATCCTTTTAGGAGACTTTCTATATCCCGGTAGTATTTTGATTGTTGATTCACATTGCAAAAATATAAAATGTTAGGTTAAGTCCTCCCACTGAATATCCAACAGATCAACCTGTGTTACCTTTGTAAAACTTTATCGATTTAATCAAGCAACTTTAAAGTACTCTACTAACTCCTTGGTTTTTAGTAATTCATTTTCAAAGTGTTTCGACATTTGTCTTTCCGAGGTCACTGAATAATCAAAGAGTTACAGAAATAAAATACTGTGACTCTTTTTTATTTGCACAAAATTTGCACATAAAACCTTAATCTAAACATTAACTTTTTATCTGTCATAGCTCTGATCATTTGATAAAACAAATTAAAATAACAATCAACCCAAACAGCTAAAAAAATGGAGCACTTTAAGTACTTTAAAAAACAGGTGCTACATTTGCATACAAAATCCCAAATACAGGAATCTAGGTACTTAAACCGACCCACTTTGAAGAAAAATATCCTGGAAACAATGAAAAATCAAAATACTATAACTCATAGTAATTCACTTTTGGGTATACCTAATTAATTTGCACAAAATTTACACACAAAAACATTAATTAAAGACATAAAATCTATAAACAAATAGTAGTCAAAATAATATAAAACACCGATTATTTAGTATTGTCATTTATAACACTAAAAGACCACATTTATCCTTTAGTATGTTAACTCCACAACAAATGCACAAACAAAATCAAATCAAAATTAAAACCTATAAAAGAAAAAACACTGTAGAGTTGCAACTTTCAAATTAAAACGATTTTTCTATCTTATTTTTCTTGCTCCAGTAAATTAGTTTTTCTGACAGTGCGATCCAAAATGGGCTAATTATTAGTGTTAAAGAAATAAGACTTATAGTAAAATTATAAGAGAAATCTTCTATTATTCCTAGACTTAGCGCTGTGGAGCTAATCAAAAAACTTAACTCCCCTATTTGAGCAAGAAGAGCTCCTCCCAAAAAAGCTTCTTTCCAACTATTCGAGAAAACTTTTAAAATTATTGTGTTTAATAAATGATTAGTTATGTATACTACAAAAATAACCAAGAGTATAGTCCAAAGGTTATTATACAAAAAACTAAGGTCTATTTGCAATCCAACGCTAACAAAAAATAAGGATACGAACAAGACTCTAAACGAGTGCAACGTGTCGTGTATCCAATGTGTTGCTTTTGCTGCATTGATAATCATTCCTCCAACAAAAGCACCTAATGCCGGCGATATTCCAAAAAAAGAAGTCACCAAAGCACAACCAAAACATAGAAAAATAGCCATAAAAACTTGTAACTCATGATCTCTATAGATCTTTTTAGAAAACGGTAATATAATCACTCCTTTAATATAAATATATACTAAGACGAATACGATTATAATTGCTCCAACAATCATTAATACAATATTCTCTATAGATTCAACTTTTCCTCCTAACTGAGAAATGATTATCAATAGAGGTACAAAAACTACATCTTGGGACAATAAAATACTGAGGACATTTTTACCAATTCTAGTATCAATTAGTTTCTTATCTTGTAAGAGTTTGATCACAACTGCCGAACTGCTCAAAGCAATTACAAATCCTAAAACTACCGATCTGGCAAAACTCCAATCATAGAAATATCCAATTAGAAATACTAATATCACACTTAATGTGATTTGTAGTAATGTACCTATTACTGCCAATTTCCATCGTTTAAGAAAATCAATAAGATTAATTTCCATTCCTATAAAAAATAGTAAAAGAATTACACCCAATTCTCCTAAAAGTTCCACTGAATCTTTATCTTCAACAACTTTTAATCCTTGCTCCCCAAGAAAAACTCCAACCAAAATATATCCAATAATATACGTTTGGTTCAATTTTCTTAAGACAATACTAAGTGCAATAACTAATATTGCAAGAATAGAGATGACTTGTATAATTGGTTCTAGATTAGAGATTATAAGCATACATAAATGTAACTGTAATTACTGGTTTAATTACTTTTTTTTCGAAAAATGTATTAAACACATTAATAATTAACAATTTAATATTTAGTATATTTAATAGAAGATTAAATTTTAAAGAAAATGAAACAAATTTTGGTGCCGATAGATTTTTCAGATAATTCATATAATGCCGTACAATATGCCAAAATATTATTTCGAAATGATGTTTGTACATTCTTCTTATTAAATGTATATCTAATTAATCCGTCTACTCTTTTAAATGAAGAATATAATACATCTATGCTAGGTGAAATGGCGGTCGAGTCTGAAAAAGATCTTAAAATATTATTAAGTAAAATCAATAAAGAGAATCAAAATCAAAATCATCATTTTGAAATTACCTCAAGAGCAGACACATTATTAAAAGCTATTAATTGGGCGGTAGTTTCCAAAAAAATAGATTATATAGTAATGGGAACAAAAGGAGCTAAAGGGACTAAAGAAGTTTTTTTAGGTAGCAACACTGTTAAAGTTATTAATGGTATTGCCAACTGTCCAATAATTGTAGTGCCTCAAAATTATGAACCAAAAACACCTTCACTTATAGCATTTTCGACAAATTTTAAACGACCTTTTTTTTCAGAGGAATTAAAACCATTAATTAATATTGTAATATCTAATACCTCAAAAATTAATATTGCCAGAATCATGATGGAAGAATATTTAAACGATCATCAAAAGGTAAATAAAGAAACTCTAAAAACTCTTTTCAAAGATCTAGATTATATTTTTTGTAAAATTGATGTTGAAACATCCGAAACTAAAGCGCTAAAAGATTTTGCCCAGCAAACAGAAAGTGATTTAATCGCTTTAGTACATCATAAACAAAATTTTTTTCAAAGATTATTAGACGAAGATGTAGTAGACAAAATATCATTTAATAGTCCTTTACCTTTATTGATATTGCCTGAGTTAAATCAAAAAAAACGTTACGAATAAGTAGAATATTTAAAATATCAGATTGACTTACCACTACTGCGTTCTTTTTTATTATAATTTTCTACTTCTTTGAAAATATCTTTTTTCTTTAGATATGAATAAAAAAATTACTAAAAACTAACCGTAATACATCTTCTATGTTGATATATAAACAAGAGTTATTATTTACTACAATATTATTCGTTATTATGGCTGTGGTAATATTTGCTACTAAGAAAGCCATAAGAAGATTTAGTTTTGTTAAAGCTATTGATGTAAACCGAAGAAAAGTTATCTTTAACCTAAGCTATCTAATCATCTACATAACTGGAGGCTCTTTTCTAGCTATTATTTGGGGTGTCGATCATAGGCAATTTGCAGTATTTATCTCCTCAATTTTAGCAGTTTTAGGTGTTGGTTTTTTCGCGCAATGGTCAATTCTGTCCAATTTAACTGCAAGTGTAATCCTATTTTTTAGTCACCCCATGCGAATTGGGGATAGAATTAGAATTTTGGATAAAGATTTTGATTGGACAGGAGAGGTAAAAAATATTACGGGTTTCTATCTTTTTATGAAAACCGATGATGGTCGTGATATTACTTTTCCGACATCAATGGTGATGCAAAAAGGTATAGAAATTTTAGCAAACAATGACATACAAGAAATAAAGCCTGAAGACTAATCTTCATATACAGGAAATGTATAGAAGAAGTAATAATTGTGCTAAGATAATTTACTACTAATCATCAGGCTTCTATTCTGAAACAACGACTCCATCAGTAGTAAAGGCAAAACCTTGTTGCCCAAGAATACCCACCATAACTCCTTGAAAAATTGGTTTCATAGTTTTATTAGCTCCCCATGTAATCAAAAAATTGGCTCCACTACCACCCAAAGTATCCTTCTCCTCAATCACATATTCAATAGATTCTAATGGCTTAAGATAAATAGGTTTCTTTATATAACTTCTCACAAAATCTCCTTGAGTATTATAATAATCTGCATTTTTAATAAATAATGAATCTTTTGGACTGGTATTTCTGATGCTCAATGTAGCTGTAAGCAGAAATCGATAATCTTTGGTCTTATTATAGATGTCGGAATAAATAGGCACATACATTTGTTGTTTTATCGGGTAATTAAACTTTTCATTATCTGTAATCGTGTTTTCTTTAAGTATTCCTTGTTCTAATTGTTTGTTAGGATTTTGTTTAGTGCACCCCGATAGAGCAAGAAAAAAAATTGATACAGCACAAAAGCTTTTACATATATCCATAACACATGAAAATTACTATTAATTTAGATTGAAATTACATTTTTTTAGAATGTATTTGGGTATTGTTATCAAAATTTTATACAAATTTCTTTTTAATACATTTACACAAAAAGCACTACACTATGAAGAAAAATAAACTTATTCACAAAAAAAATAAAAGACCAAAATCCTCTCAAAGTTTAGGAAAAGCACCAGGAACCGTAGTGTATATTGGTGAAAAAGAACATCTTGAAACCAAAATAGAAATTCAGGATTACACAAAAGACACCCATAATATTTCTGAAACAGACAATGTTAAAGATGCATTTTCTTTTAAAGGGAATGATCATGTTACCTGGATTAATGTAAATGGACTAAATCACACCAAAGAGATTATTAGCATTGGTGAATTTTATGGATTACATCCATTAATTCTTGAAGATATAGTAAATACAGATCAACGCCCGAAGATAGATGAATATGAAGACTATATATTTTTGGTACTAAAAATGATGTATTTCAATAAAGAAAAAGAGTTTATTGTAGAGCATATTTCTATAGTATTAGGAAAAGATCATGTCATTACTTTTCAAGAATCCGACGAAGATATTTTTGATCCTGTAAGAATCCGAATAACTAATGCCAAAAGTAGAATTCGTAACTCTGGAGCAGGGTACCTTGCCTACTCCTTGCTTGATGCCATTTTTGATAATTATTTCGTGGTTATCGATGACCTTGGTGATAAAGTAGAACAATTAGAAGAAGAGTTATTTAATGAAAAAGAAGGCGATAATATCACGCAGGAAATACAATCGCTTAAACGTGAAATCCTACGTATTAGAAGAAGTATTTTACCACTTAGGGAGGTTATCGGTAGGATTGTTAAATCTGATACTGCTCTTATTCTAGAAAAAAATAAAGACTATTACAGGGATTTATATGATCACATTATTCATATACAAGAGAATATTGATGTTTATCGAGAAATGATCTGGGGGCTTATGGATATGTATATGACTACTATTAGCAATAAAATGAATGGTATTATGAAAGTACTAACCATTATAGCAACGATATTCATTCCTTTAACTTTTATTGCAGGAATATATGGGATGAACTTTGAGTACATGCCCGAACTTAAATACAAATACGGGTATCACATCCTAGTCTGCATTATGACTTTAATTTTTATTGGATTATTGATTTTTTTTAGAAAAAAGAAATGGTTATAGCTTCATATAATATCGCCAATAATTACTTGCAGAACATCTTTTTATTAATCCAGAATAATATATTCCATTTGAGATACCATTTGAATCAAATGCGTTAATATAATCTATAGAATTTCATTTACTTAACTACATACATTAATTAACTTATGCTTTAATTTTTTTTCAAAATTTAATTGATTCAAAATTAAAGTGTAGAGTATAAAAAAATAGAAATGAAAAAACTAGTTATGCTAACCATAGCGGCAATATCATTAATAGGCATCACCATTTTTACATTACAAAATTCTCAAATAGTTGCTATTAAACTATTTTTTTGGGAAGCCGAAGCATCTTTGTCTATGATCCTATTTACTACATTTTCAATAGCTATATTAATAACAGTCGTTGCTATTATACCAACAATATACCACTTAAAAAAGCTTAGAGATCAATCTCAAAAAAAAGTAAAATCACTAGTTAAAGAAAATGAAAAGTTAACAGAACCAGAAGCAAAAAGTATACTATCTGAAGGACAGGTAGAAAAATAATATAAAAACATGAAATTATTATGGCAGAAATAATAAAAAAACAAAAGCCTTATAAAAAATTAGGGTTTACTTATCTGGAAACTGCAGAAATCGTTGTAGCATTAAATAAACTTTTAGCTAATTATATAGTACACTATCATAAACTGCGAACATTTCATTGGAATGTAGAAGGAGGTGATTTTTTTGAATTACACGAACAATTTGAAATAGAATACAACCAAGTAAAATTACAAACTGATACTATCGCAGAAAGAATAAGGGTGTTTGGATTAAAACCTAAATATACTTTACAACAACATTTAGGTTTATCAGATATTAAGGAACTAGAAGATGATTTAGCACCATTAGCTATGATTCAAGAAGTACTTAAAGACCTTAGAATATTACACGATTCACTATTAGATGTTCTAAATGCCGCTTTATCATCAGGAGATACGGTAACTGAAGAAATTGTGACTCAGTTCATGAGAAGGTTAGAAAAAAGACACTGGATGTTTACAGCTTGGTCCAAATCATCATAATCCTGAACTTTTAAAATTAAAGAAAAGGTCATTTTTATTATAAGGTGATCTTTTTTTTATGGAAATCAATTTTTTAAAGAGTATTTGCTTTTAATACTTACTTTTTTCAGTCCTGCCATATTGTTAAATTCATTAATATCTATGATTGATTTTTAACATTTTTTATGTTAAAAAATGTAGTATCAGGTTAAAGCCCGTTAAAGGAGTTGACATTTTTTTTTGAACATATATATTATAAATGTGCTTAAATTATAAGTCAACATTATTAGAAAAATATATTGTATTGTCCTTTTTGAGACTCTCTATATATAACTTTTAATCATTTACTTGAGATCACAATATTCATAAATATTTATGTAAAAGTAATTACTAGACCTAAACAAAAGTGTAGACTACAAATCTAAAGTTATACCATTAATCCAACACACGGGGTTAACATTAGGTAGCAGCAATCGAAGCACATTTAAAATTTTTACAAATCATTAAATTAATACAGGCATGGAATTATATTCAAGATATCTGAAAATTTATTTTAACCCATTTTTAAAGTTTTTAAAAGAATTGCCAGGTGCAAGTAGATATGCTATACACAGGTAATATTAATAAATTAAATACATGAAAAACCGTAAAAAAGCTTTTATACTGCTATCTTTATCATCAATCTTTCTATTTATGATATCATTACTATTAATAATGACCTAGTATACAGTAAGGGATTGACAATAAAAATAAATAATCATCATTTAAAATCTAATTAATGGAAAACAAAAATAATATTCAAAGTCCAGGACTACGCAAAAAAAGATTTGGTAGTAAAGCTTTTTTACGAAATGTTCAAAAACGGATCAAAGGTAATATTTCTAAACCCAAGAAATTAGCCGTAGAGTAATTTTAAAATATCTAATAATAAAAAAATCATTGTTAGGAGTTTTCATATATTGTCTTTTAAAATGTTTAATAGGACTATTATAAAAATTTCAATCTTCTAAGTGTTCAATTTCTTCCAAAACAGTTACAAGACTCTTCATTGTTATAGGTTTAACGATATAATTGCTTACTATTTCAAAAGATTTTGCTCTTAATACATCTTGTGGATCTACAGAGGAAGACACAATATAAATTATAATCTTTTTATGTACGGGTACTTTTACAAATTCTTCCAGAAATTGCCATCCATCAAGAATAGGCATATTTAGATCCAGAAGTATAACATCAGGTAACTTTTCATTTGCAAAAATGAGAGATTGTAAAGCCTCTAGAGCTTCTTGTCCATTACTATAAATCAAGAAACCATTACAAACATCAGCTAGTTCCATTACTTTACGTGCTCCAAAAATAAATATTGGATCGTCATCAATAATACAGGCAACATCAATTTTCTTTTTCATACTTCATATATATTTTAAAGGTTGTACCTTCATTTACTTCACTTTCAACTTCTATTTTACCACCAAGTGCTTCAACTTGATTTTTTGTAATAAAAAGCCCTATTCCTCTAGCTTCTTCATTATCATGAAAAGTTTTATACATCCCAAATAATTTTGCATGATGTTTATCCAAATCTATTCCCAAACCATTATCTTCTACACTTAACACAGCATAATCGCCTTCGATAAATGCACTAAGGATCACATAACTATCCCTTTCTGGAGACCGATACTTAATGCCATTGGTAGTAAAATTAAGTATGATACTATCCAAATACGCCGAAACCCCAAGAACTTTTAACTTTTTATCTACTGCATTAACAATTTTCACATTAGCCTTTCTCGAACTAAGAAGTGTATTATTCATTACGTTATCTATAATACTATGAAGATTTATTCCGACCATGTTTTGATCAACAGAAGTATTCATTAAAACTACCTCATTAAGGTGTTTAATCGTTTCGGTCAAATTACCTGAAGCCATTCTAAAAAGCTGAATAATTTCATTCTTTTCACATTCTGGATTTTCCTGAATGTACAAATCTAAGAGCATATTAAAATTACCTGAATGAGATTTCAAATTATGAGATACAATATGTGCAAAATTTTTAAGTCTATCATTTTGGTTATTTGCCACCGCTAATAAAGACTTTATTTCTTTCTCTACTTTTTTAATTTCTGTGATTTCTGCAGCCACTCCCAAATAACCGATAATATTGTTATTTTCTTTGATAGCTGTCACTGTTAATTGTACCGGGAACTGAGTTCCATCTTTACGAACAAAGGTCCATTCTCTGGTATCGAATTTATCTCTTTTTGGTAGCGCTACAAAAACTTCAAAACCAGAAACATCTTCTTCAAGTTCTTCTGACAATGTTTTACCTCTCTCAATAACTTCAGACTCAAGATGAAAGATTGCCGGAGAATTTTTCATAATCATTTCTTCTTTTGAATATCCCAGAAGGTTTTCTGCTCCTTTGTTAAAAGTAGTAATCTTTCCATTGGTATCTGTACCTACGATACTAACCTGTGTACTCGCTTCGAGCACTCCTTCTAGTGTATTAAGTGTTTCCTGAAGCTTTTCACGAGCTTTCATTCGAGGAGTAATATCTGTAATTTGAGAAATAAAGTGGAGCGGTTTCTTGTTTTCATCTCTAATTATAGAGGCAGAAAGAATAACATAAATAATACTTCCATTTTTATGAAAATATCTCTTCTCCATATGATAATAAGATCTTTTTTCATCCAATAATTCTTGCACTAAACCTAAGTCAGCTTCAAGATCATCAGGATGAGTAATATCTTGAAATGTAAGTCCCATTAACTCCTTGGTAGTGTACCCCAGAATATCACATAAAGTTTTATTTACCTCGATCCATTTACCTTCAAGATTAAGAATCGCCATACCTATTGCGGCGTTTTCAAAATTACCTCTAAATCGTCTTTCGCTTAATTTAAGTTCTAATTCGGCCTTTTTTGTTCTTGTTATATCAGTAGTAAGCATAATAACTCCACCTACTTTGTTATTATCTTTATACCATGGATGCAATTCCCATGCTATCCACTGCACAGACCCGTCTGCTCTTTCAAATTTATCCTCGTCACTACGTAACACTTTTCCCGAAAGACAATCTTGATGATCTTTTCTCCACTCCTCTCCTATCTCAGGAAAAATCTCATAATGTGACTTACCTATAATGTCATCATCCTTAATTTTGTAATCTATCTTCCATTTTTTTGAATGTGCGAGATAACACATATTGGTGTCCAACATAGCTATAGCACTAGGTGCTTGTTCTATAAACAGTTTGTGCTTTGTAAGATCTTTTTTTTGTTGTGTTATTTCCTGATGAGAGCCTATCACCCATTCTGGGTCACCTTTCATGTTTCGGCTCACGACTTTACCCTTATCTAATATCCAAATCCAATGACCATTTTTATGCTTCATCCTCGCTTCAAATTCATAAAATGGTGTTTCTCCATCAATATGATCTTGTAAAGCTTTATTTGATTTTTCCAAATCATCTGGGTGCATGCTATTAGTCCATGTCTTTATAGAAACAGGCTCTAATTCTAAAAGGGTATAGCCTAGTATTCCTGCCCAACTTTCATTATAAACAGTTTCGCCTGTTTGTACATTCCACTCCCAGGTACCAATATTAGTTCCATCTATAATATGCTCATAACGCTCTACTTGCTTTTGTAATTTTATTTCGGCTTTCTTAAGTTGGGTAACATCAGTATGTGCGCCAAGCATTCGTTTAGGGTCACCCTTATCATCACGAACTACTATACCTTTACAATGAATCCAAACGGTGTGTCCTAACCTGTGTTGATATCGTACCACTTGGTCGTAGGGATAAGAAGGATTTGCGCAGTGTTTATTAAAGTTATCCAGAGCCAAAGCCAAATCATCTTGATTAATGATATCTTGCCAGGCAGCTGCCTTATGAGGCATATCATCGGGATCGTAACCCAATGTTGTCCAAAATTTTGGATTCATCCATTCGTTCTCGGGATTTTCTAAATCCCAGAACCAGAGCCCATCTAGAGCAGATTTCTGGATAAAATCAAAAATTGATTCTTCTTCTTTAATTAGGGCGTATAACTCCCTCTTTAAGTAATTTTCTTCATACACAACAGTAAGTAGGGACTGGGCAGAGTTTTCGTACATATCTTAAATTTCATATTGAGGGGTAATTTTTTTTATATAAATTTAGAATTTAATAAGCATATTTATCTGTATTATTAACGCAATATATTTACGGTTTAACCGTATTTTTTGTTTTTTTTAAGAAAATAAACCTACCCAGTTACTATTAGATATTTTACCCATAACTACTATGAATAGTTATTTTGAAGAGCTTTTTTAATTTAAAAATCGTTTCACAATTAATTCAAAATATTTAGAAAACCCTTCTACAAGAAAATGTATAAAAAGATAACATTTTGATTAAATGAGTTAATTTTCTTACGGATAACCATAATTTTTATTATGGAAAACCGCATTTTTAGAGAGAAAATGACACTTATTTTCGACTTTTTATCTATGTTTTGATTGCTTCATCGATAAAACAAGTCAATTTTTTATATATTAGGCTTAATAAATTTACTGAAAACCAAATCTTATGAAAAGTATTATTCCTATTTTCCTAATTCTAATTTCTATTTCAACTTTTGCTCAACAAAATGTAGATGATTTATTAGCTGCAGGAGTAAATGATGCACAAAAATTTACTTCAGACTACTTGCGCCCTGCTTCAGATGGATTAATGTACAGTATGAATAATGGATGGTTTAGCAGTGGAAAATCAAAAAAACTTTTAGGTTTCGAGATTTCACTAGTTGCAAATGCAGCATTTGTAAGTGATGATAACAAATCTTTTGTTCTTGATCCTGCAAATTATGAGAATTTACGTTTTAGGGATAATCCAAATGAGCCTCGATCTGTTGCAACAGCATTTGGAGATATTGATGGTATAATTGTTGTTGTAGAAGGGGAAAGCACTATACCTGGGTTACCTCCTCAAGATGCTGAATTTGAACTCCCTACAGGATTGGGAGAATCTAACATCAATTTTGTTCCTACAGCTTTTTTGCAAGCTAGCTTTGGATTTGTAAAAGGTACTGAAGTAAAAGCAAGGTTTTTTCCAAAAATTAAAACCAATGATGCTGAAGTGGGTTTTTATGGATTTGGATTACAACATGAATTTACATCTTGGTTGCCTGCTGACAAGATTTTTCCTGTGGCAATCTCTGGGTTAATTGCCTATACTCATTTAGACGGTAGTTATGACTTTACTGATACCAATATTGTAGAAGGTGAAAATCAAAGATTTGAAAACAATACTAATACTTACTTATTCCAACTTATAGGGTCTACGAAACTTCCTGTTTTTAATGTATACGGTGGACTGGGATACCTTTCTGGTAAATCAACTACAGATCTTAAAGGGACTTATCGAGTTCAATCAGGTATAGTTTCATCAGAAACCATAACAGATCCATTCTCTGTAAGAAGTGAAGTATCTGGAGTAAGAGCTACTCTCGGAGCCAAAATTACTTTGGCATTTTTTAGATTTAATGTTGATTATACACTAGCAAAATATGATGGATTGTCATTTGCTATTAATTTTGGGATTTAATCCTATTCATAACCCTAAAAATATACTATAAAAAAGGCCTTTACTTAAAAAAAGTTAAAGCCTTTTTCACATCGAGTTAAAACTCGTTAAATCACTTGACTATATGTCTAATTATAATTATATTAAAGTAACAGATTAAGTAATTGCAATTACTTTTTTAGATGAATTTATCTGAAGTAATATTTTACTACCAATAAATAAAAAATATAGTTGTGCAATTGAGAATCGATTGTATTTGACGTTTAATTTAAAAATTTAGGGCTATGAAAAAATTATTTTACGGTATTCTGATTGTGGATATGAAAAGATTTAAACGCTTAATTAATAATCTACCCTCGGCTAGTTGGTATGCAATGAGTCGATAAAACAATACTATTTTAATCACCTTACTATATTAAAAAACAATTAATGTAATAAGGTGATTTTCTTTTTAAAAAAAAGTTCATTTCTAAAAGTTTACAACACTTTAAGTTTTCTCATTAATAGTATTCTTAGTAAGCTGGTCAAAAATAAGGATACTTCTTACTTTCTGATTGAGTCAACATATCTCTCGATTGTATTAACCCACAAAAAACATAAGGCTTATATTAAATTGGTAGATTCGGGTTAAAAATCTAATTCACAATTAACTTAAAGAACATACTATGAAAAACATCTTAACAATTCTCGTAATGGTAATTACTACTTCTGTAGTTGGCCAAAATCCTCTTACGCAAAATTCTAATAACCTTAAATTAGAAAAAGAAGCAAAAGCTCTAACCAAAAAATATAATGATCAATTGGCGCTAAGAGCAGAACAAATGAATTTGTTTGAAATTAAAGTTGAAGAGTTTTTAATCAATGAACAAAAAATAAGAAACAGCAATTTATCTACAAAACAAAAACTTGTAGACCTTCGAAAAAACTATGATATGGAAAGTGCGGATATGGGTGATATTCTTACTCGACCACAATTAAAACTTTATAAAAAATTAAAACCCGAATATCAAGCTATTGAACCTGTTGTGGTGAAAAAAGCTAATGGTAATCATTAATAGAAATTTATTATACCAAAAAAACACAACCCCAAGCAAAAAATAGCAGAAGGAATTGATACTTTAAAAATAGATAACATAAAACAAAAGTGAAATTATATGAGAACAGTTTTCGAATATACCAATGTGAGTCAAAGTGACCGTCTAGAGTCTCACGCTCAAGAAAAATTACAGAATCTAGCCACAAAATACCCATTCTTAATACGAGGAGATATTTTTTTAAAAAAAGAAAATCGAAGCGATGATACTGGCCATATTTGCGGAATACGATTAAGTGCACCAGGCCCTAGGTTGTATGCATCATCTGATGAGAAAAGTTTCGAGGAAGCCATCGCCGAAACTGTGAGAGATCTAGGCGACCAATTAGAGAAACGAAAAGACAAAATGAAAACATATTAATTGTAAAAAAGAAAAATTATGAAACTATTATTTGTGTTAACCTCTCACGATAAGCTTGGCGATACCGGTGAGAAAACAGGGTTTTGGATAGAAGAGTTTGCCGCCCCATATTATTATTTAAGAGATAAAGGAGCAGAAATTACACTAGCCTCACCAAAAGGAGGACAACCCCCAATTGATCCAAGCAGTGACAAAGCAGAAAACCAGACAGAAGCTACACAACGCTTTCATAAAGATAAAGAGCTGCAGGAAAAATTGAGTAAAACACTAAAATTAGCAAACGTAAATGAAGAAGATTATGATGGTATTTTCTATCCCGGTGGTCACGGACCATTATGGGATTTGACAGAAGACCAAAATTCTATAAAACTATTGCAACTATTTTTTGAAAACAATAAGCCAACAGGACTAGTCTGTCATGCTCCTGCTGCCTTAAAAAATGTAAAAATCAGTACTGGAGAATATCTTGTGAAAGGTAAAAAAGTTACCGGTTTTACAAATAGTGAAGAAGCTGCAGTAGAATTGATTGACGTAGTCCCATTTTTAGTAGAAGATATGCTAAAAGAGAACGGAGGAACATATAGCAAAGCAGATGATTGGAAAGCCTATTCTGTGCAGGATGGTAACTTGATCACCGGACAAAACCCAGCATCTTCTGAAGAAGTAGCAGAGAAATTATTCAATATGTTGAAGAATTAAATCTTTGACAGCAAATTATCTGTTATACATAAAATGCAGGAACTTTGAAGTCCTGCATTTTTTTATATAAAGATTAAACTAGGTGTAAATAGATTATTCAATATCTTAGTACAATATGAACTTGTTAACCATCATCACATTCTTTTCAGCAATATCCTTTCTCTTCTATGGATTCAGTTGCCTATTTTCTAACCATATGAAAAATGAATTTATTCGGTTTGGTCTTGAAAAGAGAAGAAATGTAACGGGCATATTACAAATACTTGGAGGCTTAGGATTAATTATTGGTTATTTTTATTTTCCTATTCTTATAGCAATAACTTCCATCTGTCTTGCCGTACTAATGCTACTTGGTTTTGGAGTACGAATAAAAATTAAAGACCCAATCCTGGCTTCTATTCCGTCATTATTATATGCTATTCTTAACTTATATTTATTTCTTCAATATAGTTCTATTCCAAAACTGTTTTAAAAATAAAGTCTTATGTGGCTACTCGCTGCAATAATAGTACACATTACAAAAAACAGAAAAGCTGGAAAAGATTTATATAATGGATCTTTAATTTTGAAATGCATAGCTATTGATCCTAATAAAAGAGTTGCCAGACCAAGTGCTGATATTTCTTTTAGTGCAGGATACCGTATCGACACTATTAATAAGATTGCCAAAATAACCTTTAGCGCTCCAATAAGATAACAGGACCAAGTTGGAAGCCCATAAACTTGAAACTCTTCGATAATGGTATTGGCATTACCACCTCTCCATTTTGTAGCTTTTTTATTCTGAATAAGCCATACGTTTAGTATACTTATTCCTACGATAACTTGCATAATAATGATTACATAATTCATGATGAGTAGTTTAGTTTTAATTATTTCTTATTGCCTTTGTCTCGAAGTGCTTTATATCGATCTTAATTTTTCATACTTGGTCTATTGTTCTCCATCATTTTCTTCTTTTGTATTTATATCTACCGTAGTTTTATCTGCTCCAAAACTCGTTTTTTTAGCGTTTCGACCGTCTTTATTGTATACATGAACCTCTCTTTGAGGAAATGGTAAGGAAATACCTTTATCTTCTAATCGCTTTTTAGCATCTTCGACAGTAAAGAAATGAATTCGCCAAAAATCCTCGATTGATGCCCAATATCTAAGCGATAAAGTTACCGCACTATCACCTAAGTTTGAAACTACAACTTCTGGCGGTGGGTCTTGAATAACTCCTTCTTGACTATTAATAAGATCTAAAAGAGTATCTTTTGCCTCTTTTATATTACTACCATATGAAACCCCAATCTCTAAGTTATTACGTCGTATAGGTTCTGCAGAATAGTTGATAATGTTCTCATTGGATAGTTTCCCATTCGGAATAATTGCCAATTGATTTCCGAAAGTGTTCAGTTTAGTCTTAAATATTGAAATTTCTTTTACTGTCCCTGAGACTCCTTGTGCTTCAATAAAATCACCAATTTTAAATGGTTTAAAAAATAGAATCAATACTCCACCGGCAAAATTAGATAAAGAACCTTGCAATGCTAAGCCAACTGCCAAACCAGCAGCACCCAAAACGGCTACCAAAGAAGAAGTCTGAACCCCTAACTGCGTAATAACTAAGATGATCAATAATATCTTAAGACCGATATTTATTAAATCATACAAAAAGCTTTCTAAAGTTTCATCATAATCCTTTTTTTGAAAGAATTTACGTAATCCCCTACTAAACAAGTTGATCATCCATATTCCTACGAAAAAAACAACAATTGCTGAGAGTACACCTGGTACAAAGTCCCAAACCCATTCTAAAAATTGTTCCCAGTTTTCTTTTGTAAGTCCTAATTTTTCCATTTTATTTCTCAATTATTAAAAATATATTTTTACTATTGACCTCAATAGATTTATGTTTTCTAAAAGTAATTTAATTTGTAAAGAAACTTCTGATTTTATCTGCCAGAAATACAGGTCTGTCTTCTGAAACCCAATGACTACATTTTTCTACTACCTCATATGATATATTCGTAGCGTATCTTTCTATAGTTTTAAAAGCCGCTTTTTCATCACCCCCAAGTCTACCACCAAATCCTAACTCTGCACCAACAAAATGAATTGGCATTGTTAACGATTTTTCAGGTAAAACATCTCCGCTTTCTGTTACATGTTGTTGCTTATGGTAATATGAGGCTCCACATTCTATAACTCCAGGTATTTTTGCCGTTCGCACATACTCATTAATATCATCCAAATGTATAGCCCCAACATTATAAACCCATTTGCTAAAAAATTGACCTATAAATTGTTCTTCGCGGCCTATAGCTACCGTTGTGGCAAGACGAGAAGCATTTACCGGAAAATGCCAGATGTCATTTATGTTTTGAGCGAGCACTTTTCCCATTTCAGGACCCGCAATCGATGTTTCTGTTAAAAATAATTTTTTTACTAAATCAGGATAATAAGCACTCATAGTAATAAGGCCCGGGCCACTCACATCATGACCAACTACATATATTTCCTCTAATCCTAAGTTTTCTGAAATGAATTTCTTAATCAGGTCTGCAATGGTCTTATTATCAAACGCTGGTGGTGGATCACTATCTCCCAATCCTGGCATATCGAATGCAATACATGTAAAATCGTTTGCTAATTGCGGCAATACTTTTCTCCATTCAAACCAAGAAGCCGGCCATCCATGACCAAAGAGTATTACTGGCCCTGTTCCACCAATTACATAATGAATATCGACATCTCCAACTTTTGTCCTTCTATGTTCAAATGTTTTTGCAAACTCAACTTTGTCAAATTTTGCAGCCGTTATCATCCTATCTTTATAATATAAATCCTTGGGATCTGTACTAACTTTTAAATTCTCCATAACTTCAATAATTTTATTTTAACATATCAATAAATTACAACTACCTGTTACATAGTTCATAATATTTCAATCAAAATAAGCTTCGATTTCTTGTTTAATATTTTCCCATTGTTCTTTTTCTCCATTAAACGCTCTAAATATCTCTTTAATTTTTGAAATACCAAAACCCTTAGCTTCTTCGAAACCTATTTTAGGAGGTAAAGACAATTCAGCATTGGTAACCACTGCGTCAATAATAAAAGGTTTTTTGGCATTTTTGGCCATCTGTATGGCTACTAAAATGTCTTTGGCATGCTCTACTTTTATTCCATCGCCTCCACATAATTTTGCGTATTCCGCAAAATTGAAATTATCTACTTTTAATGCCTCAAAATTTGGTGCGAGCCCCGCTTCTTCCATTTCAATTTTCACAAAACCTAATTGAGAATTATTGAATACGATAATCTTGATTGGCAATTCATACTTCACAGCAGTAGAAAAATCTTGCAGTGACATATTAAAAGCGCCATCTCCAATTAGTCCCCAGACTTCTCTATCAGGAAATTGAAGCTGTGCTCCAATAGCAGCTGGCAGACCAACTGCCATTGATCCATGATTAAAGGACCCTATGATTCGCCGACCAGAATGAAAATTCATAAAATTAGAAGCCCAGATTGCTGCAGTTCCTGTATCTATTGCAAAAATAGCATCATTGGATGCCAGATCACTTGCCGCTTTCGCAAAGATGTGAGGATGCAAGGGTTCCATATCTCTAGCTGGATTTGCTTTCTTGTCATTGGATGCTTTCCAATCACTAAACTTTTCTGTTAAGCTTTTTAAGAAGGAATCATCTTTTTTTTCTGCACATAATGAATATAATGATGTAATTGTAGTTTTTATGTCTCCATGTAAACCCAATGTAACAGGAGAACGATTACCTACATTTTCAGGTCGAATATCTATTTGAATTGTATTAGTATCATAGGGCAAAAAATCAGTATACGGAAAATCTGTTCCCAGCATCAGCAAAAGATCACAATCCATTACTGCCTTGTACCCAGAAGGATTACCTATTAATCCAGTAAGCCCAACAACATTTTCTATGTTATGATCAAATATATCTGAAGCTCTTAACGTATGTGTTATTGGTGCTTTTAATTTCGTAGCAAGATAAATCACTTCTTCTCTTGCATCTCGACACCCTGCTCCTGCCAGAATTGCAATTTTAAGGGAATTATCAATGAGTTTTATTGCATTATCTAAATCATCTTTGATTGGAATAGTTACACTTTTGGATCGAAAAACATTATGAACATAATCCTTGTTTTCAGCTTTCATTTTGGCTATATCAGCAGGAAGCTCTATTCTGCATACACATTGGTGATTAATCGCTATTCGTATAGCTCGCAGGATTACTCTGGGAGCTTCTTCAGGAGATCTAATGACCGCTTGATATTCACAAACATCATCATATATTTTTTTAAGATCTGCTTCTTGATGATAGTTGGTGCCTAAATGTTCTATAGGTATTTGACCAGTAATTGCGATTACTGGAGAACGTTCTTTTTTAGCATTATATAAGCCATTAATTAAGTGTAACGCACCAGGGCCTACAGTACTGGCACAGACACCAAAGTTATTATTAAGTTCTCCCTGTGCAAATGCTGCATAAGAGGCATTTCCTTCATGATGTACGCCAATCCACCTAATAATATCCTGTTTACCAATAGCATCTATAAGAGGGTTAAGAGCATCTCCTGCTACTCCGAAAATGTGTTTCACCCCTTCATTCTGCAATATTTCTAATAACTGTTCAGATACATTCATTATTTTAT
Source organism: uncultured Aquimarina sp. (assembly GCA_947496355.1). GTDB lineage: Bacteria > Bacteroidota > Bacteroidia > Flavobacteriales > Flavobacteriaceae > Aquimarina. The sequence goes on along the minus strand of CANMCO010000007.1, from coordinate 313,855 downwards.
TTTTAAATATAAGTATTAAACCTTAGCATCCATTATTTTTAAAAAACCAGCTGTGATTCAAAAGGTTTTGACCACTTTGACACTCTATCCACTGCAGGAATAAGTGTAGCAAAGACTTCAAATTTCCTGGTGTATACTGAAGTATTGTCTTGCAGTTTACCCAGTTTTATTGTCATAGGTGTTTTGATACTCAAACTTTCTTTTTTTGCCTCTTCTGACCTTATCAAAACACTTTCTTTGCATAAGAAATCGTCCTTCCGTTCATTTCTAACTACTCGCAACACTTTGGTATCATCCCAATTAGAAATCAATACAGGAACATCTTTAACTCCGTGAACATCATACACAAAAAGATGCAATAAATACTCCATATTTCCGGATATATCTAATGGATGAAATTCTATTTCAGTTTTTACGATTATTGTATTTGTTTTGGTATCATCTACATCAACATATTCTGGAATTTTGTCGAGGGTTACTTCTTTTATCTTTGCCATATCGTTATAATTTTAAAATTAAAAATGGGGATTAGTAATTATTATTCAATCCCATTTTGAAAAAATTTTTCTCACTTGCTCTACTATCATTAATAATTAAAAGAATTCTAAGAACACCCCTGATGCAATAACTCCTATGATTAATAAAATCAATACTAGAACAATAAACTTTGTTCCTACTTTTGTCTTTTTATTTTTCTGAAAAATATAGTCTTTTCTTTGTTCGTCTTCTTCCTTTACAAATTTCATTTTTGTGTATTTTAATTAATATTAATTTATGTAAACCGTTTTCTTATTTACAAATTCCAAAATCCCTTCTCTGGAAAGCTCTCTACCATATCCTGAAGCCTTAGTACCACCAAAAGGTAATCTTGGATCTGATTTTACCATTTCGTTGATAAAAAAAGCGCCATCCTCGACATTATCAATTTGTTTTCTTGCCTCTTCAATATTCTGTGTAAATAACATAATGCCCAATCCAAAAGTAGATTGCGCTGCCAATTTAAAAGCTTGATCTCTGTCTTTTGCCTTGATTACGGAAGCTACAGGGCCAAAAATTTCTTCATCAAAAGCTGGCATTCCAGGCTTTACATTAATAATAATAGTGGGTTCAAAAAATGTATTATTCCTTCTATTACCCACTAATACTGTTGCTCCTTTTTCTAAAGATTCATTGATTTGTCGTTGTACTTCTTTTGCAAGATCAATCCTTGCCAATGTACCTAGTTCAGTTTTAGGATCTAATGGAGTTCCAAATTTTATATTTTTTAATGCTTCTTTAAATTTTTCTAAGAAATTGTCATAAATTTCATCAACTACAATAAAGCGTTTAGCGGCTATGCAGCTCTGACCTGCGTTTTGCATTCTGGCTTTTACTATGGTATCCATATACTTATCAAGATCTGCATCTTCCCATATGATACAAGCATTATTGCCTCCCAATTCTAATACCGTTTTCTTAAGGTTTTTTCCCGCTATTTCAGCAATAGTGCGACCAGCTTTTTCACTTCCAGTAAGACTTACTGCCTTTATTATATCATTTTCTATTACCTTCTCTACTTGTTTGTGACTAGCAAGTATGGTTTGAAAACAACCTACAGGATATCCTGCAGCTTCAAAAAGATCCTGAATGGCCAAAGCACATCCTGTGACATTATTTGCATGTTTCAATATAGCTGTATTTCCTGCAGTAATAGTAGGAATGGCAAAGCGCATTACCTGCCAGAAAGGATAATTCCAAGGCATGATAGCTAAAATACATCCTAACGGATCATAACTAATGAAGCTTTCCTTTGCCTCTGTTTCTATAAGTTCATCTGCAAGAAATTGCTCAGTATTTTTTTCGTAAAAGTCAATCAACCAAACACATTTTTCTATTTCAGCAATGCTTTCCCGATAAGGTTTACCCATCTCCATGGTGATCAAATTTGCATATTCTTCTTTTTGTTGATCCAACACATCAGCTAATTTTTGCAAAAGCTTGGTACGATCCTGTAATGGTAGTTTTTTCCACTCTAGAAATACTTCTTTAGATCTATGTAGTGAAGTATCAATTGCTTCGTCTGTAAATAAAGTATATTCTTTTAAAACTTCTCCCGTAAAAGGATAGGTTGTCGTGATTGTATTTGCCATTTGATCTTATTTTAATTACACATCAAAGATAGATCCAGAGCAGTAAAAGGGTGAACGCTTTTGATATAAATGTTAATTCGTTTGCCAAAAATCATTTCCGTTAACATCCTTACGGTTTGAGTCAAAGCTTACAGCTATTTTTGATGAATTTTGTAGTAAATAATTTAAAAACTTAAAAAAAATAACAATGAGTAATAGTAGTAATACATTTTTAGGAATTATAGCAGGAACAGCAATTGGCGCAACTTTAGGCATCTTATTTGCTCCCGATAAAGGAGTAAATACGCGAAGAAGAATAGCGGATGAAGCACAAGCAACCAAAGATCATTTAGCAAAAGAGGCCTCTAATTTACAACATCAAATTGCCAATACAGTATCTACTCAAAAAGAAACATTAGATACCAAAATTGAATCTCTTGTTTCTGATGCAAGTTACAAAGCAGACGACGTGATTACCTCTCTTGAAAAAAAATTAAGTGAGTTGAAAGCTAAGAACAAAAAATTACAGAAATCGTAATGGGAGTAATTAATGCAATAAACGAAACGTCAAACAAAGCATTTGATTCTGGAGAAACCTATGTTAAAGTTTCTCAAGAATATTATAAGCTAAAAGCTTTCCAGCAATTGGCAAGGGCATTTTCCTTTTTAAGCAAGTTGGCCATTGTTGGTGGCTTGCTTTTTCTAGCGTTGATATTCTTAACTGTATCCGGAGCAATTTGGTTGGGTCAACTTATTGGCAGTACTGCGCTGGCCTGTTTATTAATGGCCGCAGCTCTTTTCATTTTTACTGGAATATCATATCTTCTTCGTAGAAAAATTGATGAAAATATTATTAAAAAAATGTCGAAAGAATTTTTTGATTAACCTTATGAAAAAAACATACACTTCTTTTAAAGAAATAGAACAAGACTTGCGTAAACTAAATTTACAACGTCAGATATGCCTTGAAGAAATGAAACTTCTGAAGTCTGAGTTCAAAGAAGATTTGCAACCGTATCAATGGGTCTCAACTATCCTTAGTGCAGTTAAAAAATATGGAATCTTCTATTTGATCAAAAGGCTCTTTAGGTAGTAAAATTATGACACGCCTACAACTTCTTCTACAGGCAATTCAGTCCTGTTTTTAAAATCATTGGGGCTAATATCATACTTTTCTTTAAAAATTTTCGAAAAATAACTTCTACTACTAAATCCAATAGAATATACAATCTCTGAGATATTCATATCAGTAGTTCTTATTAAATCTCTGGCAGCTTCTAATCGTACGTGCCGTATATATTCTGTTACTGTTCTGGCATATAATAATTTGAATCCTTCTTGAAGCTTTGCTTGTGGTAATCCAGTTTCTTCTGAAAGTTGTTCTAAAGAATAATCTTTGGCTACATCCTTGATAATTTTATTAGCCAAACTTCTTATTGACTTTAATTCTCTTTTTAAAAGTGTAGTGGGTAATACTTCTTCTTTCATAGCCCGATCATGTTGCTGAATGTGCATAGACAGAATTTGGTAAATCATACCTTCTATTTGTAATATCCTTATCATGCCTTTTTGCTTTATTTTGCGTAAAGCACCAATCTGATCTGCTAATTTTAGATTAAATGTACCAAAATAAGCAAAGGCCTTCTCATGATCTTCATCCATAAAAACCTGATACAGCCTTTCGTTGAGCTGTGACACGTTATTAAGTCGTTTTTTTAAATATTTTTTTCTAGCAATTTGTATTACATTAATCTCTAATTTTTCTTCTTTTGGAAAATAACCGTAGTTATATCCACCATCACGACTGGTAATAATAACTGACTGAAACTGTTCTAATGTATGTATTTCATTTTGGTATCCAAATCGATGCCCACAATGTCCCGTAAGGCAATAGGCAAAATGAATAGGATTATATTCTGAAGCATCCATAATTAATACAAACTCTTTATGAAATATAATATCATATTCTAATAAGTTTACTCCCCAATCGAACGTAATAAATCTAATTGAACCGTGTGCATTAAGATTATTAACAGTAAGTATATACTCCCCCCATCGTTCCTCTATTTTTCCTCCTATAACTTCCTGAATTTGCCTAACTGTTCCTTCTGTATCCTTGGCGGTAATATTAATTTCTATGGCGGTTGTTGGTTCTGAGTGCATCTTTAAAATGATTATAAGAGTGAGTTATTTTGTTTAACACAACGTTAAAAATAATAAACAAAAACCAACTATTTTAAAATACTGTGCATAAGGTTTTGTTAATATACATCAAAAAATAAAACATTTTATAAAATCAAAAAAACTCCCAAAAAGGGAGTTTTTGAAAAACTATTATTTTCGAGTACTTTTTAGATCGAATCAAATTCATCCACAAAAAAGTAATCTTTGTCTGCATTATTCACAAAATATAGACCTTCTCCAAAAATATACTCTACATTTTTCTTATCAACAATAACTTTGAAACCTCTATCCGTAGCCTTTAATTCAAAACTATCATTGGCATCTTTGGTATATCGTAATACGATGTATTTATCATAGTCGCTATACATGTCGTTGTCAATATAGATTAGCTTAGTTACTTGAGCTGGAGTAATTTTTCTATCTTGGTTTAATTCTCCTTTTTCTGCTGAGTTCAACTTTAAGGGGGTTTTACTTGTTTTATATACCGTTACTCTGTATGGTATTGTTTTACCGTCTTTTTTGAACTCAAATGTTTTTGTTGTTCTTGTCTTTATCATTTGCGAATTGCTCTGTGCAATTGCCCCTGTAAGAGTAAATGTGATTAACAATGTAGTTATTAACTTTATCATTTTCATTTTATATAATTTTTAATGGTTATTAATTTCGTTTTTTTTGATTATGCTTCTCTTATCATACTAGTGTCTAAATGGTCAGAAGTGTTTTTTGACCAAGCATTTAGCATCCAGCTTGATTTTTCTAACTCCCTTATATAAGCTCCTATCATGTCAATACTTCCCTCATCACCTGCCTCTTCCGCATGTGTTAATATTACTCGCATCTGGGTCAGTAATTTTTTATGATCCTCAAGTAGTTCTTCTACCATTTCTGTATCTTTCATCAATGGTGTAATTTCTTCTACAGTAGCCATTTTTATATATTCTTTAAACTGACTTACTGGGTGATGCTGTAATGTTAGAACACGCTCTGCGATTTCATCAATTTTTAATTTGGCATCATTGTATAATTCTTCAAATTTTACGTGAAGATCAAAGAAGTTTTTTCCTAAAATATTCCAATGGAAACCTCTTAATTTTTGGTAGTAAATATTGTAATCGGCTAAAAGTATATTTAACTCTAATACAACAGGTAAAAGCTTTTTCTCATTCATATTCAAATAATTCATAGCAATTTTTTAAGATTAATAATATATTGAAATTGAACAACAGGATTATATCGTCCTTCTTTTGCTCATTACAAAGATACCTTGAGTAGAATGGCATCTTTTGCTCATATACTATTTATCTTAACTCTATCGTAAAGCGAGGAAACACTAGACGAAAACTGTAAGAATATGATTTTAGAAACTTAGTGTAAATTGAAAATAAATACCTTTTGTAAATTAAATGAAACGTTATAAAAATGGCAGTTGGACAATTCTTAATCCACCAAAGGTTCGAGGTTAATATAACTATAGTTAATTTCTCCTATATGTTTATATTCAGTTTCGTGATCATGAAGCTTTCCCCAACCAAAATTTCGTTCAATAGTTTCATCCTTAAACTCCAATAATAAATCTTCAGAAAGTAAAATATATTCGTCTATTGGGATTTTGTTTTTTAATAATCTATGCGCAATAATAACATCTTCTCCCATAAGTTTTATGTTTTTACCTATTGGAACCGCACTAATCTCCTGACCATAATGTAATACAATTTTTAGACCAAGCATCTCTGGAATGTTCTTCCCTTCTTCTGTATTTTTATATTGTTTATGGAGTATTTTTAATTGTTCATAAAATTCCGTGTAAAACAATCTACACTGATAAACCAGTTCTGTGAATGTTGGTAGTGGTCCTGTTCTATAAAACAAAATAGCATCTCCTTCAATTTCTGAGACTTTAAGATCTAATTTATTCGCATATATTACTCTGTTAAGTAAGGATGGTATGACTTTAGAGCTTAATTCTATATTTGTAGTACTCATAAATTCAGTAAAACCACTTATATCAGGTATGCATAGTAATGTTGGTGTTGCAATCATATATTGAAGAAAAATGTTATGCCTCTAATAACTCTAAGATACGTTTTAGATCTTGATTATTACTTATATATTTTTTTAAATCATTGTTCAATGCCATAATTTCATTTTGTACGGCTTCAACATAACCAGGGTATATATCTTTACTATTTCTAACAAAAATCAAGGCACTCAAAAGTTCATAGGAAACCGTGCTATCTGCCTTGGCGTATACACGAATCGGTTCGATCACAATACGCATCAATTCTGAAGCACTTATTTTATTATGAATAATACTAATCTCACAATCGGCTATACCCACAATAGTTTTGGGTTGAATTTTCAATGCTTGGTGTACTAATTGACCTAATTTAGAAATAGCATTGATAGCAGTTCCCGGATCATTAATACCAGGTGACAATGCTTTTACAGCTACCTCGGTCAATTTTATCATACCGCCAACTCCACTATCGTCTTCATGCCGATTAGATAGAATATATAAGCAAATATGTAAGGATGTTAATTCCTCTTCAGAAATAGGTTCTTTGATACCAAGTACAGGGTCTCCTTTCCAGATATGTTGATCTGCATAGGGGATAATTTCAATCGTATTTTCTTTGTTTTTCAAAGAATTCTGTAATAATGAGATATCAAAGGATCGATAATAACCAGTTTTGTTACTAGGTATTGTTTTCCAATATTGATATGAGGTATTTTGGTTTTCAAAATCTTTCTCTTCTTGCTCTACTTTTTCTTTTTTAAGTAATTTAGTACTGGATGCATAAATCTTGTCTATAATATTATGTATTTGTATGGCTTGAGATATACTGTGAATAAAATATACAAACAACCCAATACAAAATGCTCCCAGTACTGCTGACACCATTACAGAAAATCCTACAGCATTTGTAGATGAACCATAAGCACCCAATGACATCAAAACAATTATCGCATATAATATTGTGCCTATATAAAACCCTAATATGATTTGATGCTTTTTATTGGAAATTAACCCCGGTAAAAGTCTTGGAGAAAAGTTAGAAGAAGCTTGATTTAATACTACCATTACCATTGTAAAACTAAAAACGGTTAATGATAATATTCCGCCAAACAATGTAGAAAGAATCGTTCTAGCAGTTTCATTATCCTGTACCAAAAGATAAGGCACTTCTTTTTTTAATGTATTAATAATCTCTAAATTCTCTACAAATAATAAAGTAATTGCCAAAAAGAAGAATCCTGCACTAATCAACACAGGATAAAATGCGATGCTATGAAAGATAGTACTCTTTACTCTTTTTAAAAACTTTAATGTGGATTTCATAGCAATCTATGTGTTTTTCTTAAAGTAACAGATTAACGATATTCAGGGTTTTCAAAATTCCATCGTGTACCATCATCCCAATCTTCCCTAGAATTACCATATGAATCATAACCATTATTGTTCTTTAACATAGCGGCTAAATGAAGTAAGTTATAAGTCATAAAAGTAGTGTTTCTATTTGTAAAAGCATTGTTTTTTGCACCAGACTCTTCATCCAGATAACTTGGTCCTGGTCCGGCTTCACCAATCCACCCACAGTCTGCCTGTGGTGGTATACTATAACCTAAATGTTGTAAGGCGTATAAGATACCCATTGCACAATGTTTTATCCCATCTTCATTACCCGTAATGACACATCCACCGACTTTTCCATAATAAATATACTGCCCTTTTTTATTGGTTTTACCACTCATCCCATATAATCTTTCAATTAATTTGGTGGCGACAGATGATTTTTCTCCTAACCATATAGGTGTCCCTATAATTAGGATATCAGCATCTATTACTTTTTCGTAGATTTTGGGCCAGTCATCTTTTTCTTTCCCTTCTTCCTTCATGTCGGGCATCAATCCGTATGCAACATCATAATCTACTAATCGAAGATATTCCACCGTTACATTTTCAGATTTCATAATTTTCTTAGATACATTCATGAGTCCCTCGGTGTGACTTTTTTGGTCTGAACGTTTTAAGGTGCAATTAATATATAATGCTTTCAAATTAGAAAAATCAGGTTTTTTTTTTGAGCTCATATCATTTTAGCTTTAAGGATGATTACAAAATACAATTTGAGAAATTAATTTTTAGTTTCTGTGCGCAATTACCATGTTTATTAACTCAATACCTATTAATAGTATTCTCTATGCTTTTCAACTTAACAATCAAAACAGTCAATGAAAATTGTATATGCGCACAACTTATCAAAATATCGACCTTACTTTTGGAATATAAAATAGGGGCTGCTTACAGTCTTAAAACGTAAAAAAATATCACTAGAGCAAATGTGATTTGTTAATACACGGTAGCCCTTATAATTCTAAAACTAAAAAACCTTTTTATTATGAAAAATTTTATAGGATTATTGATGATTATCCTTTTAGTAAGTAGTTGTGATGTTCAACAAAAGAAAGAAGCAAAATTACCTGATGTAGATGTGGAAATAGATACTGAAGCAGGGCAACTTCCAACATTTGATGTCGATTGGGCAGATGTTAATGTAGGTACAAGAACTAAAAAAGTTACGATCCCAAAAGTTGTGGTGGTCATGGAAGAAGAAGAAATTGAGGTACCTTATATTGATGTGGATATGCCAAATTCTGGAGAGAAGGAAGAATTAACACTAACTGTAGAAGCAGAAGTAACTGGCAAAGAGCACTCTATTGATATAAAGGAGATCATTGCTGCCAACGATAAACTATATGTGATTTCTAGATTGAAAGAACTAGATCAAGATCTGGGAGACAAAAAGTTAAGAGTTTCTGATCGTGTAATCCTTAACGCACCTGATCTTAATGTAAAACACATTATTATAGGTGAAAAACCGGATCGTGTTTTCAATGACCAATTTAAGTATGTGAAAGACATTAATGCTTTTAAATCGAGCTTAAAAAAATCTAAAGTGATTTTCACTAAATAGTATATCTAATTCCAGATAGATATGGTTAGTTGACGAAATGGCCTCTTTAGATAAAATTTAAAGAGGTCATTTTTATTTTAAAATTTATAATGATGAATATATTTGAAGCTTTACGGAAAGATCACGACTTACAAAGGTCACTTTTAGAAAATCTTATAAACACTTCTGGTGATACTGATAAAAGAGATCAAACTTTTGAACAACTTAAAAAAGAGCTTGCAATCCATGCCGATGCTGAAGAAAGACATTTTTATGTACCACTAATCGATAGTGATAAAACTCAGGAAAAAGCAAGACACAGCATTGCAGAGCATCACGAAATTGATGAGCTTATCGAGAAATTAGAAGAAATAGAATACTCTTCGTCTGCCTGGCTAAAAATAGCCAAACAACTTAAAGAACAAGTTGAGCACCATCTTGACGAAGAAGAACATGAAGTATTTCAAATCGCTGGTAAAGTTTTATCCGAAAAGGAAAAAAGTAATTTAGCTAAAGACTACATTACATATGTTGATGATAAGCGATAAATTACTACTATTGTTACTATGAAAACAGATTTTACAAATTCTAAGTTTTTGACACAGATCATTAAAGCACCTGAAACAGTGATTGATCAACTAAATTTGGTATATGTGAATGATGATACATTAACGATAACCAGGTTAAAACATAAGAAAGGTTTTCGATATCTTTTAAATGGAACACAGCTATCAACCAAAAAAGATCTAGAGAGAATAAAAAGTCTCGTAATCCCTCCTGCCTGGAATCAAGTTAGAATTGCTGCTATAGACAATGGACATTTACAAGCTATTGGCAGAGACTTAAAAAATCGCAAACAATACCGTTATCACCCACTCTGGAATACTATACGCAACCAAACCAAGTTTTATAAAATGACTGCCTTTGGCAAACAGCTTCCCAAAATAAGAAAACAAGTAGACCGGGATCTAGAACAAAAAAGTTGGACAAAAACCAAAGTACTGGCACTTATCATACGACTAATGGAAGAAACTCATATTCGCATCGGTAATGAGCAATATGCCCAACGTAATAAAACCTATGGTTTATCTACCATGAGAACACGACATGTTAATATAGAAAAGGACAGACTTAAGTTTGAGTTTGTAGGTAAAAAAGGAAAGAAGCATTCTGTAACACTACGCAATAAAAGACTAATCCGATTAGTCAATCGTTGTGAAGAAATACCAGGTTGGGAGTTGTTTCAATATTATGATGAGCATGGAGAAAAACATAGTATTGAAAGTAGCATGGTCAACAAGTACCTTCATAACATTAGTGGTGATCTTTTTACGGCAAAAGATTTCAGAACCTGGGCCGCGACTACAGTTTTTTTTGAAACCTTGATGGATTTGGGAATTAGTACCAAAGAAAAAGAAATACAAAAGAATATTTTAAAAGCATACGATGTTGCTGCAACTAGTTTGGGAAACACCAGAAATGTATGTCGTAAATACTATGTACATCCTTTTGTAGTATCATCTTATGAAAATGGTTCTATAAAAAAAGTATTTAACCAACTTAGTACTTCTGATCAATTAGAGGATTATTTCACCAATTCAGAACATGCTATTTTAAAATTATTAGAAGACTACACACCAAAATTTTTAAAAAATATTGAATAATCAAAAGTTAAAAGAATGAATGATAAACTAATCAACGCCTGGAAAAAGATGTACGAAAAACTAGAATCGTGGCTAGACTCGATTATAGTAAACTTACCCAATATTTTGATCGCCGTTTTTGTATTCATAGTAGCACTTATCGCTTCAAAATACATTAGCAAACTAGCACGAAAGATACTTGATAAGAGTAGACTTCAACCATCAATGAAAAATCTGATTTCAAAATTTATTTCTATAGCTGTTGTCATTATAGGTTTATTTCTGATTTTAGGTATTCTTAATCTAGATAAAGCGCTTAATACCATTCTTGCAGGTGCTGGGGTAGCTGGTCTTGCTGTTGGTTTAGCATTACAAGGAGCATTAGCCAATACCTATTCTGGTATTATCCTTTCTTATATAAAACACATCAAATTTGGAGACTGGATAGAAACCAATGACTTTGAAGGAGAAGTTATCGATATTGATTTACGTGCCGTTACCATAAAGCAAGTAGATAATAATTTGGTATATATCCCCAATAAACTGGTTGTAGACAACCCAATTAAGAATTACTCAACTACTGCACAATCCCGTGTTATTCTTGAGTGTGGTGTTGGATATGAGTCAGATTTACGATTTGTCGAAAAACTCACAAAAGAAACCATAGTCAATAATTTTGAAGCAGTGCAGAAAAAAGATGACGTTTTGTTCTTATGGAGAGAATTTGGAGATAGTTCAATTAACTATGAACTTCGTTTTTGGATTAACTCTACTTCTGCCTTAGAAGTTGCCAAAGCCAAAAGTGAAACCATGATGTTGATGAAAGAAGCATATGATAAAAATAATATCAACATCCCATTCCCAATACGAACATTAGATTTTCCTAAAAATTTTGAGCTGATAAAAGAAACTGAAGAAGCATAAAACACCCGCAAATACCAAAATTATAATGAAAAGTATTAGCCCAAACATCATACGGCAGGTTTTTGTATTACTTCTTATATTCTTGATTGGTGGACTTATCTTCAGAGAAATCTTACCTTACCTTTCGGGTATATTAGGAGCCATAACCATTTATGTGATCCTACGTAAATGGATGGTAAAATTAGTACGAAAAGGCTGGCAACCAGATCTTGCAGCGATTACTTTGATGATAGGCTCTTTTGTAGGCATTTTAATGCCTGTAACCGGAGTCTTATTCATGTTGGGCAATAAAATTGGTGATGTTACTGAAAACTCTAAAAGAATCGTTATTGCCTTGAAAGGACGTCTAGATACCTGGGAAAACCAATTAGGTTATGATATTAGTTCTCAAATGGATCCAGATGCTATTTCTTCTTGGGTTACAGAGAATTTACAAAGATTTGCTGGAGGTACATTTAACGTATTTATTTCTATTGGAATAATGTACTTTTTACTATACTATATGTTTACAAACCGAAGGAAATTAAGGGAATCTCTTTTTGAGTACATCCCTATTAACGAAGATAACTTAAAAATCATAGGCGATGAAAGCCAGAAAATGGTACGATCTAATGCCGTTGGCATCCCATTGGTTGCTATCATACAAGGAGTTGTTGCTCTTATAGGCTTTTTGATTTTTGGTATTGAAGATCCATTTTTTTGGTTTATAATTGTTACAGTAGGATCTATGATCCCTTTTATTGGTACACTGATAGCCATATTACCTGTTTTTATAATTACACACTCTATGGGGCATACTTTTCAGGCGTGGGGTATTTTGATATATGGTCTTGTTGTTGTCGGTTCCTCTGACAATTTAGTACGATTATATGTTTTAAAACGATTAGATAATGTACATCCAATAATAACCCTTATTGGAGTCATTGTTGGGGTTCCTTTATTTGGCTTTATAGGGCTTATTTTTGGTCCACTGCTGATAAGTTTATTTCTTATTGTGGTACAGATTTACAAATCAGAATATGGCAAATCAGGTATACAAGGAGATCAAAAATTATAAAAACATCATTTTTCAGTAATCGTAAGAAATATCAAACCTTGTTATACGCACAACAAAACCATTATCGCAAAAAATTGTTTCTTAGTTGTACTACTTTTGTTTGATATTGTTGATTATTTTTTGCTTTCAATTCTTCAATAATGTGATTACCTTCTATTCCTTGAAAAATTAAAAATGTCATTAACCTGGTAATTACTTCTAAAATATCTACTGGTATAGATTTATCTCTTACCAACATAGCACATTTTTCAATAATATCTTCATCATAATTCAAACATTTCCTCACAATAGGTAAATACTTTGAGTTTTCAAGGACTATTTTCAAATCCAAACCATTATGTTTTTGACTTCCTTTTTTAATAAATAGCATTTCTGGTTCGATTTCATTAAAAGTGAAAGCTTCTACCAACTCATTTGCATACTTATTTCGCTCTACACTTTGATGATTTAAGAACCTTTTGAGTTCTACAATTTGTATATCCTCAGCGGTCTCATAATATCTTTTTTCAGATTCAAAAGTCATTTTTAAGAGCGCTTGAATTTTCTGGTAATTTTTTTTCATAGAATGTATGGCTACTTATTCACTATGAATGCATGTATTACACCAGGGAGCCAGCCAATTAGAGTAAGTAATAAACTTATTAAAAATGTTGTACCTAGTCCATGTTTAAGAAAAACAGCTAACGGAGGTAAAATAATATTTAAGATAATAGTTAGTAAAGACATAATGTTATTTTTTTTGTAAATGTATAATTAAGTTTTTGGTTGAAAAAAATGCTAAATTTATTAATCAGTTCTACTTCGTGATTTTATATTAGATATAAAAGTCTATTACTATATTTAAATTATTTCACTTTCACTTTTAAGTACGTAATCCCCGTCATCTTGTTTTATAAACAAGGCTTTGTTGGTTTCTTCGCCATTTCTAGTAACTTCTGTTCCTTTAATGGTTTTGGTCACTTTTTCTGTATATGTTTCTTCTACTTTACCTTTAGCATAACCATTACCCCATTTCCACTTTACTTTAGCCCCTTTTTGTATCATCTTTTTGTTTTTGTTGCAATTTCAATAATACAATTCAGAATCATTAATGCAATCAAAGTATTTTTTGACTCAAAACCTCTACAAATAGCTGGTTTAACTCATAAAAGTTAAATTTTAAATGAGTCAATTTTTCAATTATTTGAGCAAATAAGAGCCTTACGACAAAATTATCTTTGAATAAAAATAATACTTAGACCATGATCCTTCAATTTATTTTATTAATAGTAAGTGGATTTGCATCTGGAGTTATTACGGTAGTTACAAGAGGAATAATACGAAAAAGAGGCAGAAAATAAATAGCACTTACATACACCATAAGATGTTAATCGATAAGCATCTTTAAACAAATTATCGTTCACATAAAAAACTAAAATCTATGAAAACCTATTCTGAAGATGTTGGAAACAAATTAAATGATTTATTAGAAAAAACGTATGATGCAGAAAAAGGCTTTAAAAAGGCAGCAGAGAATGTAGAGCATACTGGATTAAAGAATTATTTTAATCAAAAATCTCAAGAACGCTATGACTTTGGTCATGAATTAAAAAACGAGATTAAAGCTTTTGGGCAAGAAGTTGACAAAGGAGGAAGCACAACAGGAGCTGCTCACCGAACCTGGATGGACATTAAGGCGTTATTTTCTTCAGATAATAAAGAATCTATGCTAGAGGAAGCCATCAGAGGAGAAGAGTCGGCTGTTGAAGAGTATGATGATATTTTATCTGAAACCAACTTACCCAATAGCACGCAAGTATTACTTATGCAACAAAAAAACAAAATCATGACCGGATTATCTTCTATAAGAAGATTAGAAGATCTGAATTAGAGATATTATTGGTTTATTTTCCAAGAAGAGGTCATTCAGAACGTGCTAAACAACACAATAGTCTAATCGGGGGATAAAAAAGACTTTTCTGAATGATCTTTCCTTTTTATTCTTTTCTCTTCTCAGATGCTTCTTTGGCATCTTCAAAATTCACAGAATCATCTGTCATCCCTTTAAAAGCTTCAAACCAGGCATTTTCAAAAATATTAAATATCGTTGCCCAAATATTACTTTGCACACTATTTAAGTCTCCTTCTAACGGTACTTTGGTTGCCAATGTATCATTTTTATGATTTTTAAGCACAAATTTGAAGAATCCAACAAAACCTTCCCATAGCGCTTCCAGAAATCCATCCTCTTTACCTATAAGCTCTGAATCTATCAACATAGGTTTTATATACCCCTTAAGATAGCCATCTGCGATAGCCAACTCGCTATAAATATTGTATTCTCCTTTTTTGAAATCGATACCTGCATAGTGATTTGTAAAGTCATTCAAAGACCTAGCATTTGCATCTTCTAATGCAAATGTTAAATCCATATCTGGAATTTTCTTAACTAGATCCATATTTCCTTGTAATTTTACATTACCTTTTCCTACAGAAACTGCATTAGCCATTAGTGAAGAAGGTAATTTTTGGTCTTTACGAATCACATTACGCAAGTTTTTAGCTTCTAACTTAATTCGATCAAAATGTAAATCGATATTAGGATCAGCAGATAATTGAACAAATGCTGCTTTACCATTATTAATCTGCAATCTATTGATATCAATAGGTATCAAATTAGTTAATGCTTTTGTCCAGTCGTTGATCTCAGGGCTTTTTGAATCTTCGTTTTCGTGATCTTCAAAAATATAGGTAAGCTTTGGTCTGATCATTATGATTTCACTTACTATTTTACCTCTAAAAATAGATCGCCATTCAATAGAAATATCAGTTTTTTCAAAATCCAGAAATGGAATCTGAGATCCTGCATCGACTTTATTAAGATATAACCCATCAATAACATAAGCACCTCTTAACAATGAGATATCTATATCATCTACTTGACCATAATAACCAGGAATATCTGCCAATACCTTATTCACGTATTTCTTTACGTAATATGGCAACAATAACCTACCTACTATCAAAAGAAGTATTATTACAGTTGGAATAATAATTCTTTTTTTTCTATACATGTTTCTATTTTTATAACGTTTCATAACTTAATTTTCTACATTAAAGCTAAAAAAAAGAAGTTGCTTTTGGAACAACCTCTTTTTTATTCTCACAATCAAAAAAAACACTCTAGTTGTTTTCTGCCAGTAAACAATCTTGATATGAAGTTACTTTACGATCTAATAAAGCCAAACCTTCACTGCGCGGAGTGTTTGGATCAATCTTTACTTTACCCCCATCTGGAAGATGCACTACAAAAAACCCCTCTTCGAAAGAAGAAAGTTTAATTACTTCTCCATTAGGTTTGATGGCACTCCAGGATTTTTGTGAAGGACTATATACAAGATCAAGTTTTTCTCCTTGTCTTTGACCATCAATCACATTAATCTGTAATCTGTTTTTGGTTGCCGTCATTTTGAAGGTACTTCCATCACGCTCAACAATTTGTACCTCTTCTTCTCCTTCATTCATCGCCAATGGATTTGAACCACTCCAGAATTCGATTACGTTAAAGATTATTGCATCTCCTAAGAAGAATAACCCATAAACAGGGACAATGTTTAGCCCCCAGAATACGAGATTATTTACAAACCTACTGTCGCTTAAATCATTGTTCCAATCTTTTAATCCATTGAAAGCACTAAAAGATCCTAAACAACTTGAAAACAGAACTGAGGCTGATAATGCCAAGCATATTGTCATTTTTTTCATAATATAGAATTTTAAGTTATTACAAATTTAATAACCTCATCATGCCAGATTAACTCATTTAGGTATTTCAATAACTCATTCACTTATCATTTATAAGTTTTAAATATTTTTTTAAAGAGGGGATCTTCAATATCTAAAAGCTAAAGCTATTCTCTTAAACCATCCTGAAAGTCTAACAAAGAGATCAAATTATTTCATCTGTTAATTTGCGTTATTTTTTTGATTTATATTCTTTGGGACTATAATGATATTTCTTTTTAAAGATCTTGCAGAAATAGCTCCTACTTGTAAGTCCTACAGAATATACGATTTCCGAAATGGTTAAATCTGTAGTTTTAATAAGCTTTTCTGATTTTTCTAAACGCACATTCCTTACAAAATCAGAAACTGTTCTCTCAAACATAAACTTAAAACCTTCTTGTAACTTTGCAGGAGAAAGTCCAGACTCTAGACACAAGGTTTTGATACTATGTTGTATCTCTGGATATTCTTTTATATAATCACTAACTTGAGAAATCAACTTTAACTCGTTTTTCAGAAGCCCACTTGTATTTGATGTGTTTTCAATTTCCGTCTGAAATTGTTCTATATGCTTTGCCAAGACAAGATAATACCTGCCTTTTTGGGACAATAATTCAGAAACTTCATTACTATACTCAATCCCAAATAACAATTTTAATTGCTCTGCGATTTTCAAACTATAGCCACCTAAATGAAAATGTTTTGATTTCTTTCCGATATCATAGAGTAAACTTTGAAGTTTTTTACCAAATGGATTGTTCTCTTTACTGAACTTATCGAAGTATTCTTTCTTATTTACACAGATAATATTAAGCATCAAATGATTATCTTTTTTAATAATAATTTTGCTTACCAAACCTTTATCGCTATGTGCAACTGCAGTTTGAAATTGACCAATCAAATTGATTTTTTCGAAAGATTCAAATTGATGATAACAATGACCCTCTAAACAATACAAAAACTGAATGGATTCTGATGTCATATAATCTATGGGGATTTCAATATCTTCATTTAATTTTAAATTGAAATCAAACGTTTGTAAACCGCTTTGCAAATTAGTATAACGTACTTGCCCATTACCGACCACCGGATCTAAAGTTAGCGTATGAATATCATAATCTACAGTAATATTTCCTTTGAGATGCTCTTTAAGAATATTTAACTCAGAAGGAACGCTCACCAAATCATTTTCTAATTTTTTCATAATATCCTTCTTAATGGTTTATTTATTGATTATAAGATAGTTACGTAATATATCTACACTACAAAAGTAGTTGGTTGATCTACCATTGTTTAACGTTTTTGAGTATTTACTTATCGCTATTGTGCAAATCAGCAAACAATTATCAAATTTTAACGTTCAACTTATTGAATGCGTTATTATTTAAATGATACGCGTTAACTTAGCAGTCCGTTTTTTTTTTACTTGCAGAAGTAATTTATAATAATGTATAAGAAGATTTCAAATATTGCAGAGAGAGAATTCATCGAAAAAGAATTAGGTATTAAGTATAAGTTTCCAAGATTATACACTCCCAGCTCTGTTATCGATGGTACCCAAGAGGCTATATTATCTATAATTACAATGGATCAACGAAATCATATATCATATGCAATTTGGGGGCTTCTGCCTAATAATTATGAGGGCGAATGGTCTGATTTTCAAAAAGCTTTGGACACCTTAAATGTTTCTAAAGAAAATTTAAATTCTAATGGAATATTTGAAGAATCTTACCACAAACGACGTTGTCTTATTATTATAACCGGTTTTTTTATATACCATTTACACAACGGTTCTCTATATCCTTATTATGTATATCTGAACGCTAAAAAACCTTTTTATATGGCTGGAATTTATAATATACTGGATGATGGGTTCATTACTTGTTCAATGCTAATGACAAAAACGACAGGTATTGTAGATAAAATACAAAATCTAAGTACAACAATGCCAATATTTATTCCTGATGATTTAAGGAATAGTTGGTTAAATTCTAAAACTGATATGAATGAAATCAATCATATCCTAAATCTTCCTAATACACTAGAATTAAAAGCACACCCAATCGCCAAAGAATTTTTTAAGAATGATATCACTTACGAATCTATGCTCGAACCTGTCTATTATGAAGGCATCCCTTTACCATAGCATTAGGTTATTCTACATTATCTCCTTGTATTTCATCTTTCAAACAGCCAATATCTATCTTTAATGTCATTGGGATTATTCCATATTTTGGACCAAGACCTTCGGTTAAAAACTGACTTAAATACTGATGTGCAAGTTGTATATTTTCAAAAATATAAGTGCCACCAACGGTATTAGTTTCTTCATTCGTATAGCAAAATAATGAAATCAGTCCTTTAGTATTTTTCAATAGGGTTTTTCGTGTTTTTGATATTTCACAAACTTTTTCGGTAGGTAAATTTGATTTAAATTTAAGGTTAACTATTGTTTTTTTGTGCTGCATTTAAATAATTTTGATTTAGGTTATGAATCAAAAACCTGACAGTATTAGTAGGCTACCATCAGGTTTAAGTTCTGGGGTAAATTTAGGATAGAAAATAGCGCTGTTTTTTAATCCAAAAAAGGAAATTGTTAACGCTACTCTTTTACTTTATTCATTCTTCTATATTCCGTTGGTAAAATTCCGTACCGTTCAGAAAAAATCTTCGAGAAGTAACTTCTACTTTTAAAACCTATGTTGTACACTATTTCAGAAATAGAATCATCAGTATTTTTTATGTAATCTCTAGAGATTTCCAGTTTTAGCTGTCTTATATATTCGTTTACAGATTTAGAATATAAAACTCTAAATCCCATTTGCAATTTCTTGGGACTCATACCGGTCTTTGTTGCCAAAGATTGTACTTGCAATGGTTCTGAAATGTTATCAATAATATATCCTGACAGATTGTGAATTTTTTTAATATCTTCTTTGGAAAGGGATTCTGGCAATGCTAAACCGTTTTCATAATTGTTATGTTCTAACATCTGCATTGCCAAAATCAGATTGAGTTGCCCCTCAATCGAAAGTGTACGTACAATACCACTTTCATAACTTTCCTGTAGTTGTTTGATCTGATCTGCTATCTTCAGATTGTAATTACCATAATGTTTATATGGAGATTTTTCATTTTCTTCGGTAAAAGCAGAGAATAAACTCTTACTCAAATAAGACAGGTTATTATTCTTTTTCTTAGCATACTCACTGGGTAACACATAAATAAAATTAACCTTTATATTAGCTGTTTTAGGAAAAATATAGGTTTCTTTAGAAAACTTCTGTGTAGATATGATAATGTTTTGATAGCGTTCAAAAGTATATGGTCTATCTTCTATATTATTAGCATAATCGAGTTTGCCTTCGGATATAAAAATAAATTCTATAGGATTAGCTTTTTCAATACTAAATACAATTTTAGTATCCTGAACAAAACTAACATCATAATCTACCAAAGAAACTCCCCAATCAAAGGCAATACTACGCATAATTCCTTTTCCGAATTCATTATCAAATTCTAGCACGTATTCTCCCCATTGATCGGTTAATTTTCCTTTCAAATGAACATTTAATTGTTCTAAAATTTCTGCACCATCTATGCTATGTATCTCAATTTTTTGCATTCTCGTTCTAAATTCTATGCTGTATTTTATGTTTTGTGCAAAGAAATTAGATTTAGAGTAAACAGATTAACAATTTTGAAACATATAATAACACTATTGATCAGTTTTAACCCAAAAAAATAATGAATTTTACAGATAAAAAGAGTTCTATTGAATATTTTATTAACCTTAACAGTGTTATGCAGATTTGGTATTGTCTTTTTTGTTCCGTACCTGATTTAAGTATTGTTTTGGGCTTACACCAAAACGTTTCTTAAATAATTTAGCAAAATAACTTCTGGAGTTGATCCCTACTTTGTAAGTAATCTCGGTAATATTAAGATTTGAAGATTCAAGCAGTTCCTTCGCTGTATCTATTCTATGGCTTTTGATATACTCGTTTACCGATGTTTTATACAGTTGCTTAAACCCATTTTGCAACGTATTTTGGTTTAACCCCACGCGCTTTGCTAAATCTACAATATTACCTATACTATCAATTTCCTCTTTGATTATAGATACAGCTTCTTCTATACTCTCGATAGTCGCCTGCCGCAGAATCAACCTTTTGTCTGGTTCGTTAAGGTCATCAAGATATTGTTGTAATTGATGGGTTAATATTTCATATGCCTTTCCTTCTAGATATACCTGGCGCATAAAGCCAGTGAGCTCACACTCGGTAAACTCTGAAATAAATTTAGAAATCTCAAGACTGTAATAATTTTTATAGTAGAATTCATTGATCCCATTTACATCTCTAAACAACTCAATAAGATCCTCATTCATATTGGGTAAAAAGGATTCTATTTTTTCCTCAAATAGTTTTCTGTTGATCTGAATACTAAAAATACAAATAGGTGTATTAGCTGGAGTTTTAAAAACGTGATTATTTTTAGAAGTACTAGAAATCATTACATTCTCTAACCTGCGTATTTCATGAAATTCTTCACTATTTTCAAACTTATGATAAAAACCAGATTCCCTATTGAACATAATTTTCAAGGGATGAACTATTCCTTTCTTCAATTCATATTGAAGCTCTTTTTTCAATAAGTAATCGGTTTCGACAACTCCAATTCCAAAATCAAACTGATAAGATTTCATATAGCCTGAGCCAAATTCCTGAGGCAATCGCACACAATATTCGTGATCAGAATTCTCATAATCTATACCTAGACTATCGGCCAAATCAATAACCAAATTTTTTACGTGATGGTCTTGTACTTCTATTCTTTTATTCATCTATTTTGATTATTGGCAGGTGTAAGCATAAAGATACTTCTAAATTAATCATTTTGAGTGAAAAACAGGTCACATACTGTAATACGGTTAATAATCTTAGTGATACAGTTAATAGAGTACTTAGTATTTTAAGTAATTTACAGTGTAAAAATTTGAGAATCAAATTGCTCTGGAGTAAGGAGCCATTATTAATTAAAAATAATCACTATGTTACGTTACACTATTATCTTTATTATTCTGGCAATTGTTGCAGGAATTTTTGGTTTTGGAGGTATTGCAGCAGGAGCTGCCAGTATTGCTAAAATCTTATTTTTCATATTTATAGTACTGTTTATTTTATCTCTCATATTTGGTAAAAGATTCAAAGCATAACTAATCCTAAAAATTGAATTATCATGAAAAAAATAGTTTTATCATTTGCAGCACTTTGTTTGATCGTTGCAACTACAAGTTGTAGAGAAAAGAAAAGTACGGGAGAAAAAGTAGAAGATGCAGTAGAAGAAGTAGGCGATGCAGTAGAAGATGGTGCTGAAGAAGTAGAAGATGCTGTTGAGGATGCTACTGATGACAACTAATCTTTTGTAAGGCAAAAAAAATGTTTTTGGAATAAAAAATAAACGGGTAATTTTTGGGTAGACAAGTTACCCGTTTTTATTATAAATAAAATTGTCTTGTGATGAAGCAAAAATTTGCAAATAATGAAAATGAAAATAAGTACATAAGGACTTATCAAGCAAAAGGGTATACCGCAGAGTTTATAGTAAACAAAAATAAATTAGTAGATATATCAGATTTAAAGGAGTTTACAGCACAAGAAGTATACATTGTAGCGAAATATTTATTCGAGAGCATACATAATCCCGAATATATAGTAACTCTATATATTATCAAAACAACTAATAGATCAAAAGGAACTTTTTTATTCAAAAATGATACGGCACAAGATTCAGAGGTGCTAAATTTTTTTAATGATATTCCCGAGGGAAATATATCGAATAACCAAAATCTTTTGTAACCTATAAACAAAATTGTTTTTGTTTTTATAAAGTTAGCTTTCTTCAAACACCTCACTCTTCCTTATTAAGATTTGTTTCTGAAACATATACTTTCTATAATTAGTTTTTTATGGATCGAATTTGAGATTTCCAGATCAAGACCATTTGCAATTTCCAGCCATTGTATTCCTTTATATTAGCTTTTGAAGTGTCGATAATTAACCAACGTGATTTTATTTTCATCAGTAGAAATTATTCCTAGAATTTTTAAATCTTTACTTTTAATAAAATTCTATTTTTAAACTGTGTCATCTTAATTCAATACTTATAAATGGTAATTCATTAAAAAAGATAAATATTACAAACAATCTTAAAACATATTTGATATGATCATTGCCATTAGTTTTTATGGAATTTTTACTGTTTTAGCTATTCTGCATATTATTCTTTACGGCTCTAGACCTACAAAATCCTTAAGTTGGCTTCTTATTGTCTTACTATTTCCATTTATAGGCATCCTACTATACATTGTTTTTGGTATTAACAGAAGAAGGTTTAAATTTTTCAAACTTAAGCAGACGGTTAGAAGGCGTTTGTATGATCAAAATTTCCGAGATAGATTAGTCAAAGAGCAAAAAATTGAATTTAAAAACAAAAAGAGCGCTAAGTTATCCAAACTATTACGGAACAGTTCAAATTTTGTTACTCAACCGGCAAATCAAGTTAAAGTACTACAAAATGGAAAAAAGACTTTTGACATCATTTTCGAAGAACTACAAAAAGCTGAAAAATTCATTCATCTACAATACTATATTTTTGAAGAAGGAGAATTATTTGATAGACTGTATTCCCTACTAAAGGAAAAGTTAGAAAATAATGTCGAAGTAAGAATTTTATATGACGCAATAGGTAGCTATTCATTGCGAAAAAAAGCAATTAAAAAATTTAGAAACATTGGAGCAAGTGTGTATCCTATAATGCCATTACATTTTGGAAGCTTTTTGTTTACTCTAAATTATCGTAACCATAGGAAAATTATAATTATAGATGGTAAAGTTGGTTTTACCGGAGGTGTCAACATCTCTGACAAATATATTAACCCTAAATCAGAATTGGGTATTTGGGATGACACACATTTATATCTGAATGGCCCAGCAGTAGACAGCCTACATCGAGTGTTTATAAAAGATTATTATTTCGCAAGCAACGAAGAGTTATTATTAACCAATGAATACCTTCCTAAAATTGAAAAAAAGGGAGATGTAGCTGTGCAGATTGTAGCGGGTGGACCAGATGCCGATCATCCTTCGATTATGCAACAATACATTACTATGATTAACCTTGCTGAAGAATATATTTATATTTCTAACCCATATTTCATTCCAAACAATGCAATGCTTGAAGCTCTAAGAATAGCAGCTCTAAGTGGAGTAACTATTAAATTATTAGTGCCAAAAAAATCAGATTCCTGGTTGGCAAAACATAGTATGCTTTCGTTTTTTGAAGAATTATTATTTCTAGGTATTGAGATCCACCAACAAAAAGATGATTTTTTACATAGCAAAGTTATTGTGTTAGATGGAGAAATTGCTTCTGTAGGTTCGGGTAATTTTGATCACCGAAGTTTTGAACATAATTTTGAAACTAATGCTTTGATCTATGACTCTCCAATCGCAAAAAGTATTTGTCAAGACTTTATCGAAGATTGCAAAGAAAGTGTGTTATTAGACTATGAAACCTATAAAAAAAGAGGTATAAAACGAAAATTATCAGAAGGTATCGCACGATTCTTTAGTCCTTTGTTGTAGAAAAAACAGGTATTCTTCGCCCTTAAGAAAACTATAGCTTAAACTTCAACCCTGCACGAACATATAAGCTATTTTGATCATTGATGGTCAATACATCTTCTTGATCATTATTACGCAGTCGTATATCGTTTACTACTGTAAATCCCGCATAACTATATAACACCAAGTGATTCGTTAAGTACCTTTCATATCCTAATCCTGCAAGCACAATAGTCATAGATATATTATTTGCTATTTTCTCTTCAGAAGTTATTATATCTGTAAAGCTTTGATTATTTTGAATGTTGGCAAAAAAACCATCTAGAGTAATAAAACCTTGAAATACATTTTTCTCCATAAAGCGATATTTAATATTCGATTTTGGCACTCCTAAAACAAAGGACCAATCGGGCCTAAATTCTCTATAATAATTCACGAAAGGTAACGGAAAGGGTCTTCCTGCTGTGGTAGAATATCGTACTCCCAGAATAAGACGCCATGGTTTTAGGTTAGTTTTCTCTGTCTTATCTTTTAAAAATAATAAAGAACCAGTAAATAATAAATCTTCATCATTTATACCCTTCCCTGCAAAATTAGAGGCAACTATGGCTCCTGCTTGTGCTGCAAAACGCCAATCATTTTCTAACTTAAATGTATATATCAAACTTCCTTCAAAAGAACTAAATCGTTCTAAATCATTAGTATCAAAAGAAGTTTGATCTCTATATATAAAATTCACATTTCTATATTCTATCCCAGGTACCAGATAGCTACTTTTATCATTCAACTTTATTGGGTATTTTGCAAATATCCGCAGCCTTCTAAACGAATTATCACTATTACGTTGCGGAAAAAAAGTATATTCTACTCGAGCCAGATCTGATAGTTGAGCCTGAATAGTTATTGTAAAAATTAGAATTACAAGAAATAGAATATATTTATGTGACATATTTTAATTTTTAAAACTTAAAAGCGAAGGAAAATGAAAATCTTTCTCCGTCCTCTCCAGTAAAAAGATTAAAAGTTCCACTCATGGCATTAGCACTATTAATCCATAGACCACCACCATAATCACTATGCCATTTATCTGATGTATCATTATCATCAATCCAGACTCTACCAGTATCTGCACCGGCAAATACTCCTATCTGTAATGGTAAAACACGAGTTTTAAATTGTTTAAAGCTATACCGAATATCTGCACTTCCGGCCAGTGAAGATTGCCCAGTAAAACGTTCAGTTCTATAACCTCTTAATAAGTTTTCATCACCTAACTGAGCAGCCTGATAAAACTCATAATTATCTCCAATATTAAATTGTCCTTGAGCAGCAGTTTTTAAAACTAGCTTACGGTTACGGGTTAGTGCATTATAAAATCCAAGATGGGGTTTGATATATCCAAAAATCCTTTCTGCATCGTCAACATTCATCCGTCCCCCAATATTAACTTCAAATTTCATTCCTCTAGTTGGATTTACGACAACATCATAGCTTTCATAGCGATAAGTTCCATCTAATCCTAAGAACCATTTACGATCAAAGGCTTCCGGATCTTGTAAATTCGCTTCCTGAGTAATAAAACGATCTGGTGTATCATCAATTTTTATTCCTTCTATAGAACCCTTATATTCAAAATAACTGCCTAAACGTCCATTTTTAACCGCCCCAAGAGAAGCACTATATGTACTTAACTTTACTCGGTTGTAATCAAAATCTAATTCGTCTTGATTATTTTCAGTTTCATTTCCGAATCCAAAAAAGTTCACTGCAAAGTTAGGACTGGTGTATTTCAAACCAACTAATAGATTATAATCTCCCAATATTCCTGCAAACTCTCCTCTGTATCCAAGATCAAAACCTTGCGTAGCAAAATAATATCCCCCAGAAAAGCTATGACTGCTAGAAAAAGGGTTTCTATGGAACCCATTGATCGTGTATACCGCCATAGGTCCAATACGAACTCCATCATCAGGATTAAAACCAATAACCGGTAGTATGGAAGAAGTAGTTAGTACACCTTCGTTTTTATCAAAATTATTAATTTGATAATTATCTGTAAATCGAATTTTTGCTCCACCTTTTTTGTCTATTGTATTAGGCTTACTTTTATGATCGTAAACCGCAATCCTTCTTCCCTTTTTAAATCTATAAATATCATTGTTTTGTCCTCCAATAATATTGATACGAATAGGATTATCAGCTTTTCCATTGGACTCAAACACATCATCATCATCCAACCCATAAATCCAAATTTCTTTGGTGTCTTTTTTATCAAATGTTTTATCACTTACCACAACTCCCTTTTCTCCATCTTTGATTCTAGAAACTATTATTCTAGTTTTTCCTTTTTTCATGCGTTCTATATGAATGAGATCATCTTTATCTGTTCCCGTAACGATGGCTAAAGTGGTGAGATAATCATAGTAACGATTTGCTATATCAACTATATTTTGTCGCCTTCCCTTTAAATTTCTCTTTATAGTATCCAAATCTTCTCCCTCTGCTTCAGAAGGAATATTCTGAAAAGCACTTTCTATAGCTGCATCTGTTAGGTTTTCTTGTATAAATTTTGCCTGATTTAACCATTCTTCTCTTCCACTATTTCTAATGAGTGTACGATCCAACCTTGTCGCAGATGCATTTATCCATTTTACATCTTTTAATTCATCATCATAGACCTGAAACTGATTCGCAAATCCCATAAGACCTTTTAATGTGCCCAAGAACCCGCCATCAAAATTAGAGAATGCTTGATCTCGATCTCTGGGAATAGGTTTAAAAATATGATCACCATTCTCTAGTTCATATTCTGCCCATCGCCATTGATCCTGATGACGATCCCAATCACCAATCAACATATCAAATACTCTGGCTCGTATATAAGCTGATTCATCAATTTTATATTTTTCGTCTCTACGTAGTCTTTCATAAACATCAGAGGTACTTTCAATATCATCAGGCTTTCCAAAAGAAGCCAAATCTTTATGATTTTCTTCTGGGCGTTCCTCTATCATATAGAGTTCTCCCCCGTGATCTGCATTATATTTCCCCAAGGCTTTTTGTTTTGGAACAAAGTATACCTTGGGATTGGTATGAAAAACACCAACTGCATCAGATAACTCTGGAATGACGGTAAATATATAAGGGTGTGCAGCTGTATAAAAATCGAGTAAAATATCTTCTGAAATAGTATTCTCAAGGGATTCTTCTACATAGTTGTTCTGAAAAACCGTGGATTGCAGAAACTTGATCCCACTTTTTTTCAGTGCTCGCATATTGTATTGCTTACCTTCTTTACTTTGAAGTCGTAAAGATCTGGTTTGATGTCCCCCACCTTTTCTAACTACTTCTAACCCTCCGTACAACGTATCTAAGATGGCAACTTTAGCCTGAATTTTCTTTCCATATAAATCGCGATAATGATCGCCCCAAATGCTTTCATAAAATTCAGTTTTATCCGTGCCTTCTTTTTCATACACTGAAGCCGCAATAGTTTGCTGATTTACTTCTGGAATTATACTCACATCATACTTTGGAACTTCTTTATAGATTTCTTTTCTGAACAATAATTTCGGTTCATTATTTTCACTTCCATAATATGTAGCCCACGAAGAGCCGTCTTTATAGATATCTAATCTTACAAAACCTTGATCGCCATAGGCAAAAAGTCCGTCATTACTTAAGGTCGCATACGAGTTTTTGGCTCCTGCTCCCGATACAATCTGTTTAATTCCCCGGTGTTCTATGTATTGAAGTGAGTGTTCATGTCCCGAAGCAAAAATAATTCTGTTCGCTCCTTTAGCCAATGTTTCTAATCGTCTTACCAACGATTTGTATTGTTTATTTTGGTTATCTTGAGTAGAAATAGCTCCACTTGTACGAATTTGCATAGCCAAAGATCCCAAAACAGGTAAGGGTAATTTTTTTTGAGAAGGAAATAGATGCTTAACAGGTGCATATTTTCCACCATGAACCCCATTTGTGTATAATGGGTGATGTAATGTAAAAAGGATCGTTTTATCTTGATTTTTCTTAAACTCACTTTCAACTTCAAGAAACATAGCTTCTCTAGTCTTGATCTCAGGGCAGTTATCGTTGATTGTTGGGTGTTTATCCCAATCCTCTAGATACCATTGCGAATCTAAAATGATAAGTTGAATATTATCTGTAATCTCAATGCTTTCTAAAGCACATCCTTTTGCTGGTCTAAATACCTTCTTATCCTTTAATTTCTTCTCGAAGTATTTTTCTTCACGTTCTAAACCTTTTAAACCTTCATTATACCAGTCGTGATTGCCTGGTATAAAATATATTTGACCGTCAAAGTTTTTGACAGCATCTATCTGAGCATCTAATCTATGCTCTGCTAGTTCCCGATCTTTTTCGCCTTCTTCTGGCATTCCATCGGGATATATATTATCTCCTAAGAAAATGGCATAGTTCCCTTTTTGTTTATGATCCTCTAAATATTTTTCTAAAGCTAATAGTGCAGGTGTGCTTTGACCGGGCTTAGCGTATCCCGCATCACCAATTAGATAAAAGGTTTTTTCTATTTCACTTCCTTGTGGAATAAAAGATTCATCAAAGGGTTCTCTGTATTTTGGTTCATACAGTGCACAACCTGAAACTAAAACGGTTAGTATTGTAAGTGCTATGTATTTGCAGTTCATATGTTGATCGGTTTAATTTGAAATATTTTCTGACACAAAGGCTTCCCATTCGGCAAACTTTTCTTCAGACATTACGCGTTCCATTTTTACTTGCCCTCCTTTTTTCTTTTGTGCACCGCTCCATTCTGAAAAAGTTGATGATGGAACTGTAGTCACCTTTACCCCTTTTAATGCTTTACTTCGAGCAACTTTATAGTTTTTATTTGCTTTCTTGAGTGCTTCATCAAGCGCATCTGCTAAAACGGTATTTTCTACAGAAGTTTCTGTGCCCAAATACCAATGGTGATGAAACTCACCATTGATTCGAGTTGCAGCCAACGTGAACTCTGGGATTTCGAGATCAAACTTTTCTTCAATCTCTCGTAGAGCTGCATTCATCTTATTCACTGATAGTTGCGAACCAACAACATTTAGAAAGAACTTAGTACGCCCGGTTATTCTAATTTCAGCCCTTGCTACATCAGTAAACTCTATAGTATCGCCAATGATATATCGCCACGCGCCAGAAACAGTACTAATCAATAAAACATAATCTTGATCGGTTTCGACTTCTGCTAATGTGATCGAAGGAGCATCCTGTTTTAAAGAACCATCTTGGTTGATATATTCTGGTAGAAAAGGAACAAATTCAAAATAAATACCGTTATCTGTAATCAATTTCATTGCATCAGTTTCAGGACGTTCCTGATAGGCTATAAACCCTTCTGAAGCGAGATAAGTATCTATTATTGTGATAGGATGTTCTAATAAATTAGTAAAGCTTTTCTCATAAGGTGAAAAAGCAACACCACCAGAAGTGTATACTTGCAAGTTTGGCCAAATATCATGTATAGTTTTAGCATTATGATATTCAATAACTTTCTGAAGCATTAACTCCATCCAAGATGGGATACCACTTAATGCACCTATGTCCCAATCTTTTGCTTTTTCTGCAATACGTTGAACACGTTTGTCCCAATCATCAATTTTTGCTATGTCACGACCAGGTTTATAATACCCTTCGAACCAAAAAGGAATATTGCTGGCACTAATACCGCTGATTTCGCCTTCGAGGTGATCATTTTTTTCTTGTAAATCTGTAGAACTACCCAACATCATAATCTCTTTTTCAAAGAATTCTGCTGGTAAGTCAAAATTAGATAATGCTTCGACCTGTTTAATCCCTGCATTACGAATAGCCTCGATCATATCATCAGTTACCGGGATACGCTTACTTTTTTTGCCAGTCGTACCAGAACTCAATGCAAAATAATCCGGATTACCTGGCCAAGTAACGTTTTCTTCACCATCAATTACTCTACTCCACCATTCTTTATGTAACTCATGATAATCAAAATAAGGTACTTCTTGCGCAAAGTTTTTCTGGATATCATCTGATATAGCAATAAACTCAAAAAGATATTTTTTTCCAAAATCAGTATTTGAAGCAGTTTTGAGTAATTCTTTAAGCACTTTTTTTTGTGCCTCTACATGATTGGGTTCAAAAGACAATGCATCTTTTAGTGCGATTACCCCTTTTATTAATGATCCTACAATTGCCATAACTATTCTGTGATTTTTTCTAAAATTTCTGGATTGCCTACTTGCTCTACTAAATCAATACCTGCGAAAGCAACAATAAAAGCGACTACCGATAGAATAATTCCTACAGTAAATACGATATATGTTATTTTGAGTAAAGCGTATTTTTTCTTCAATACTAACCCAAGTAAATAAAGATCCTTGGTCAGCATTTTATACACATAAGACTTATCATTGATGATTTCATCTATTGCCCATTGGTATCGATCGTATGGCATTTTATAGAAATTCCCAAAAAACAATAAGTTCACTTTTCTATTCTTTACCTGCTCTGTGGTAAACTCCCCACCTGTTACCTTCGGTTGTGTAGACATTATTGACAAAATAATAGATGCTACACTAAAGAGTACTAAAACTAAACTGGGAATCATTAAATGGCGGTTACTTACTGCATCGAGTTTAGGAATTAGATTAGCCAGCGCCAATGAAATAATAATCGCATTCACAGAAAGTAAAATATTAGCCTTCGTATCTGCTATATCACTTAACTTAATATGGTTTCTAAGGGTAACTCTAAACAAGGTTTGAATACTTCTCTCTGGGCTTTCATTCTTATATTTTGCCTTCAATTTTGCTTTAACAACCTCTTTTTTTTGCTTTTTTTTATTTTTCTTCTGTTTTTTAAGAAGACTTAATAAATTTTTATTTTTTTCTGGCTCCCAATTTTCAACTGCGTATCTGGTATAATATTGATGTTGCTCAGAAAATAATTTTACGTTTTCTGCTCTCCATTCTTTTCCCGAGAGTTCCGAAATACCTTGAAGAGTTAGCTCTTGGTGCAGCAGTTCACTCACTTCAGTAAAATAATCTTTAGCCAAGTGGGAGCTGTCGGCATCTTTAATAATTTCTTCAAGTATCGTATTTGGTTTTTTTCCAAACTCTGTAGCTAGAATACAGTTTTGTATTATCTCTATTTTTTGATCACTTATTTGATATTCAGATAAAAAATCTGTTGCTATTCTTACACTTTCTTTTTCATGATTTTCTGCTCCTTTAACATATCCTGCATCATGAAACCAAGCTGCTATCTGAACAGCTTCTGAGTCTTCATTGCTGATATTAGATTTTTCAATAATCTCTTGAACACTTTCTACAACTCTTTGTGTATGGAGGAAATTATGGTATAAATACGTTTTGGGTAATTTATCTTTAAAGAGTTCGAATATGTAATTTTCCGCTTTTTCCAGTATAGCTTTCATTTGTATTCTTTTTTAATTGAATAATGGTTAGTTGAGTATATTTAGAATTTCAATTAGTTTGCTTCTTGCTCTTTAACCAAAAGCAATATTTCATCAGGAGATAAATACAATCGTCTGATACGTGCCTTATATTTTTCTGATAAGGAACTGTGATTGAGAATAAATTTTTTGGTTGCTAAAATATAATCTTTCATAGCATGAGTTACTGCATATGTGTCTGCTGCGCGTTCTGCTTCTCTTATATAATTTGGAGAAATCCAATATTGTACACCAAATAATATCAAATTTAAACTGCTTCTTGTGTGATAATCCATAATATGACCTAACTCGTGTCCCAACCAACCTATTAATACATTTTTTGGGATATCTGTAATAGGTAACTTCATACCGTCGATTTTGAAAGTCTCACTCATCAAGATCACATAACTTCTGTTCTTTTTTGATCTAAAAATCGAAGAAAACTTTGGCTGGGCTTTCATAAATGATTTTTTCAAAGAAGATTTGAATTTAAACTCAATTGAAACTTTTTCCAATTCAGGGTAATGTGACAACGCCGTCCCAGCCTCATTAATAATTAGTGAAGGAATAATTTTATTCTTAAAATGTATATTATCGAATGAAGCCATAGTTTGATTTATAGTCAATGAGTAAAGACTAATAACTAGAATTGTTTTAAAAATTTCTGAATACTGCATTTTATTAATGGCAAGATAAATTAGAACTCGTAAAGACATTAATGCATATGATAGAAAGGGTAACTCTTTTAATGGATTCGGTTATTTTTTTACCAAAAAGAGCACTTTTTTGGGGTTACAACCATAAAACTAAGGTAATTTATTAAAATAAGTATCCAAATATTGAAGACGATCGGTTAGCCACGACTCTACGTAATCTAGGTGCTCAGATAACGTTACACCAGAAGGCCAAACTAATGTTTCTCTTTCGTATACTTTGTTATTTTGAAAAAAATCATATGCTGTTCTGATGTTTCCTAATAAAGCGGCATTACTAAACTCGTGCTTTCGCAATAAAAACCATCGAGTTTTTAATCGTTGTCGGTAATTATCAGGATTTACTTTGAGCAATCTATCAAATAGTCCGTTGCTTAAAATATCATTTGTTGTCGGAATTCTTTTTCCATCCTGAATAGTTCCTAAAACACCATCCAAATCCCAAGGTACATTAAAATAGGGCGTTTTCTTATCATATCTGGCAACATAAAAGTTTTTCCCTAAATTATCTGTAGCACGAACAAGATTAATGAACAAAAAATAATCAATAGCATTATCCAAATCAAACTTTGCAGCTACCCTTTTTTTGAATGTTGAATCTTTAGATTTGATCACAAATTTGGTAAACCTGTGTATATTTTTCCATTGTGCTTTGTAATTTATAAAAGGATACTCAACCTCGTATCCTGCCCAATGAGGAAAAATATTTTTATACTTTGGTGCCATTTTGTAAGCAGGAGCTCCATTATGACTTCCTGCCTTAAACAACTCACCTCTTACTTTTCCTTTTTTATATTTTTTGAGTTGTAAAAGTTTTCGATCTACTTGCTCTGTCAGGGCATGAATTCCTATGTATTTCGAATTCAAAAAGACTTCTGTATACATTAAATCAATACCACTTTTTGCGTCTTCTTGATGTTCCAAGTACGAAGGTTTATGAATTGATAACCAAAGTTTGTTACAAAAATATGATCGTAAACGAAGAGGTTCATTATATAAACCATCTAGGATCCAATCATCGTCTTCTCTTAAGTCTCCAAACTTCATATCTATCGAAATTTCTTCTTCAGGAGATTCCCAAAATTCTAAGTCATAAGATTTCTTTGGAAATTTTAATGAAATATTTCCTCGCAATTCAACGCCTGCTATAGCACTCTTAACATTATCTTGATCAGCAAATGTAAATTGAGAAGGAACTTTTGGATCATCTCTTATAACTTTTTCTGAAGTTATTTGAATAATAGGTAACTTAGTAATATACAATGTAAAGACTTCATCATTATGGTTCACATCATAACTTCTTGTATAGGATAAACTATCTATTGATGAAGAAAAGATATGCTCTTTTTTAAATGTAATTTCCAACTTATTGATCTTAGATTTCGAATAGTAAGGCAACTTAAAATTCCATAAGATGATCTTATTCTCTATATCAATACAATAACTCTCTACTTTAGGAGCTAACTTCTCAATATCTTGGGATTGTAGTTGAGAATGACATAAAAGCGTCAGTGTATATAATAGAAATGCATATTTTTCAAATTTCATTAAGTCTTTTTAGTAAATATTATTCTTAATAATACAAAGATTCAAATAAATAGCACCAAATTGTGACACAATCCATAGAAGTTTTACCTGTATTCATAAATAGCTATCAATTTACATACTTTTTGACTACTTTATGGTTTATTCTGAATTAGAGTCTATGATGAACAGATTAATTATTATCACTTTCGTATTTTTTTTAACAGCAAACGCTCAACAAAAAATTGAAAACGATGACAAAAAAATAAAACCTAAACTTGTTGTGGGTATTGTAGTTGATCAAATGCGTTATGATTATCTCACTCGTTTTTATAATCGATTTGGTGAAGGCGGGTTTAAAAGAATGATTAGATATGGTTTTTCTTGTAAAAATCATCATTTTGATTACATCCCGACCACTACTGCGCCTGGGCATGCTTCTATTTTTACAGGTACCACTCCTCAAAACCATGGTATTATTGGTAATATTTGGTATGATAAAATAAGTAAACAAAAAGTATATTGTGTTGAAGACAATACAGTCTCTCCTGTTGGAACAAGCAGTTTTGAAGGTAAGATGTCTCCAACAAAACTAAAAAATAATACTATAGCCGATCAAAATCGTCTGCATACTCAAATGCGAGGAAAGACAATTAGTATTGCCATTAAAGACAGAGGAGCAATACTTCCTGGAGGACATACAGCGAATGCTGCGTACTGGTTTAGAGGAAAGGGGCAAGGAAACTGGATTTCATCTTCTTATTACATGACAAAACTACCTAAATGGGTTGTAGATTTTAACGAATCGAACATTATTGATTCTTATTTTAGAGATTGGGATACACTTTATGAAATCGATTCTTATACCGCAAGCGGAAATGATAATACACATTTTGAAAGAGGTTTTAAAGGAAAGGATAAAGCCATATTTCCTTATGATTTACAAAAACTAAAGGAATTTAACAGCGAGTATGATATTATCAAGCATACTCCATATGGAAATAGTTTAACCGTTGATTTTGCCATTGCAGCAATCATTGAAGAAGAATTAGGGAAAGATAATCATACCGACTTTTTAACGATTAGCTTTTCGAGTACAGATTATATCGGGCATAATTTCGGAGTAAATTCTAAGGAAATTGAAGACACTTATCTTCGCCTGGATCAAGATATAGAACGTCTATTATTGATTTTAGATAAGAAAGTAAGTCAAGATAAATATACTGTATTCCTGACCTCTGATCATGGAGCCACCCAAGTTCCTCAATATTTACAATCTATAAAAATACCCGCAGGATATTTTAAGGAAGCTACAGTACATTTAGAGCTGAAAAATCATATCAAATCTTTTTATAAAACAGATAGCATTATCGAATCTATATCTCAAAGTCAAGTGTTTTTAAATCATAAAACCATTAAAAACAATGCACTGGATTCTGAAGAAATCCAGAATAAAATTGCATATTTTCTCTTGCAAACAAATGGAATTGATAAAGTGTATACCCGTGCACAATTAGAAACCTCAAATTTTAGTTCGGGAACAGGGAGTTTAATACAAAAAGGTTTTAATCTTACCAGAAGCGGAGATGTTTGTTACGTTTTAGATCCTGGAGTTATCGCCTTCGCAAAAACAGGATCTACACATGGTAGTGGATATAACTATGACACTCATGTCCCACTATTATTTTATGGTTCTGGAATTAAACAAGGTGCAACTATCAGGAGAACAACAGTATCAGATATTGCGCCCACGATCACTACACTATTAAATATTGTATTACCTAATGGAGCTACAGGAAATATTATAAATGAAGTCATTGACTAACTTACCCTTAAGTATTATGAAGTACACAACAGTATCTATAAAATCATTCTTTAAGATTATAGGAACCACCTATAAAAATTGGAATGCTAATGAGCCTTTTCAAATGAGTGCAGCGGTAAGCTATTATGCATTATTCTCTTTTCCCGCATTGTTAATTATCATTATTCAAACCACAGGTCTATTTTATGAAAAGAATGAGATTAAAGGAAAGATTATAAACGAAATAACCGATGTTTTAGGAAAAGATGTGGCTAAAACTATAGAAGTAATGCTTAAAAATGCCGTAGATCAAGACCAATCTACTTTGGTGATTGTTATAGGTATTGTTACACTCCTTTACGGAGCTACTGGGATGTTTATTGCTTTGCAAAAATCGTTGAATACGATTTGGGGTGTAAAACCAAAACCTAAAAGCGAAATCTTAAAAATGATTAAAGACCGAATTTTCTCTTTAGGGTTGATTTTGATGATTGGTTTTTTGTTATTAACCTCTCTCATATTAACAGCATTGATCACAGCAACTACCGATTGGATTGGTCTACATTTTCCAAATATTATCATTTATGTGATTCAGGTTATCAATATTATATTATCAATTGTTTTAACCACTATTTTATTTGCTATGATATTTAAAGTATTACCTGATGTAAAAATGAAATGGAGAGATGTTTGGTTAGGTGCTTTCGTAACTACAATTTTATTTAGTATTGGAAAATCTGCTTTGGGTATTTATTTTGGAACGGTAAATCCTGGATCTACCTTTGGCGCTGCTGGATCTGTAATATTAATCCTATTATGGGTTTCATATTCTAGTCTTATTTTATTCTTTGGGGCAGAATTCACAAAAGCGCTTGCCTTAACATATGGATCAGGAATAAAACTTTCTTCATATGTCGAAAAGGTTTCTTAATCATATGAATTCATATTTCAGTTATTGGGAATATCCATAATTACTGGTAACATAATCTTTTCTATCAATAAGCAAAATCTACTTCTTCCTAAAGAAGGAATGGTAAAATATTAGAAAGAAAACCTCAAGACTTATTTTTGAGAATATGAAAATTATGACCGTGCAACATTCGTAGTAACTCTTTTTATTTGTACAAAATCTACGAATTAAATTCAGATTACTCCTTGAACTTTCTTTAAAAAATTAGTGCTTTATTTAGAGCTAAAAACTTTCCCACATTTTATCCGTATTCAATCTAAAACTACCTAAATGCTCAAAATTACATTCAGAAGGAGATATAATGGATAAAAAAGATTCTTCTTTTTTGTTTTTGTATAAATGATATTCTTCTCCCACTATAGGCTCAAAATTAAACCTAGCGTTATAGACTAAATTGTTGTATTCAAATTGCTTCATTAAAGCATCGTACTCTGCCTTGAATTCATCATATTTTGCCTTAACTTGTTTGTTTACCTTATGAATATTGGTGTTTTTCCAGGCTATGGTATCCTGAGTGGTGATTACCGGGGCTCCTACACTTGTCGCATAGGGTTTTAATGCCGCATCATAATGTTCTTCCTCTTCATTATAGACTACCTGATCTGGTTTTTTGTCGCTCATATTTTATCTTTTTGAAATTTTGTTATGAGTTATTTGCCGTTGGCGAGAACACTTAAACCTTCCGTCTTCAAAAACACGTTTTTTGAGGTGCTTGGTCTTTCTGCCTTGCACCCTTTTTCGCCACATTCTGAAACTAGATGGCTTCATCTCTTTGCGCATTAGATTAATAACATCTTGTTCTTTTAATCCAAATTGTATTAAAATGGCGTCAAAAGGTGTTCTATCTTCCCATGCCATTTCAATGATTCGGTCGATATTTCTTATCGATAATTTTTTCTTTATCATTATTTTCGATTTTTTCTATGAGGTAGTGTATGTTTTTTAAGGATACGATAACTTTCTTTTTTTACCAGATTATCATCTTTCATGCTCCATAGGGTGTCACTTGCTTTTTTTCTGGTACTGTTTATATCGACAATAGGCATTGGATACTCTTTTCCTAAGGTTATATTATTAAATTTTTGATCTAATGGGGTCATTTTATAAGGTTCGTGTATGAACTCTAAAGGTACATTTTGTAGTTCTGGAACCCATTTTTTGATAAAAATCCCTTCGGGATCGTGTTCAATACTATTTTTGATAGGGTTATAGATTCTTAATGTGTTAATACCCGTTTCTCCTGCCTGCATTTGTAATTGAGGAAAATGAATACCAGGTTCGAAATCCAAAAACATCCGAGACAAATACGCGCTTGCTTCTTGCCAGGGTTGCCATAGGTTGTGTGTAAAGAAGGAAACTACCATAGCACGCATCCTGAAATTAATATATCCCGTTTCTCGCAAACAACGCATGCAGGCATCTACAAGAGGGTATCCCGTTTTGCCTTCTTTCCATGCAGTTTGATAGGCTTCAGAAATATTCTTTTTAAGCTTGTGATATCCTTTATTAATACTTTCAAACTCCATAATATCTTCCATTTCAAATTTCTGAACAAAATGTACCTGCCAATGCAATCTAGAGGCAAAAGCATCAATTTGTTTTTTATTAACAGATACTTTTCTAAACTCCATCGCATATTGCCACACCTGCCGGATAGAGAGGTTACCCCAGGCAATATAAGGAGATAACCGACTGCAACCTTTACGGGCCAATTCTGGTTTTGAAATATGAAAACTATAGTTTTTATATCGCCCTTTGTAAAAAAAAGATTCTAAATATTTTTGAGCAGTAGTAGTTCCTCCTTTTTGAAAACTTGAATTTTCAGGAGTTTCTAAGTTTTCCAATTTAAAAACCCGCTCAACTTCCTTAATTGTTTGTAATGGGATAAAACTGCTCTCTTTTGGATTAAATTCAAGAACAGGTTCTGACATATATTGCTCACAATCCTCTCGCCAAGTATTCCTATCTTTTAACCCGCGAAGAATACCATTATTTCCATTTTCGACCCAAGAGATTAGATTGTTTTTACAAAACACTTTAAATGATTTATCTCTATCATACGTAATTTTAATACCAGTCTCCTGATGCGAAAAAACTGTATCTATTTTCCAAAATTGTTGTAATGTCCCAAAGGCTTTAAGTACTTCTGATGAGACTGTTAATACCTTTGTGTTAAAAGGAAGCAATTCTGTGTTTATGTCCTCTAAAGACTGTTTAATAAAATTCCAATGGCGATCACTATAATGTTTATCATTCTTTAATGAATTTTCAAAAACATATAATAAAAGGGTCGGCTTACCAGAGGCTATAGCACTATAAACCGCCTCATTGTCCTGCAGCCTTAAGTCTCGTTTAAACCAGACAATATTGATATGTTCGTTCTTATTAATAGTCATTTGGGTTTTCTATAATAGCGTTTGCTCTATTTTTAAGAGCTTCTAATTTTTCTTTATTCATTTTATCAAGTAAACTTAGCATCATCGTCATTCGTTGATTGTCTTTAAAATAGGCTCTTTTCTCATCTAGAAAATTCCAGTATAGTGCGTTAAAGGGACAAGCATCTTTTTCTATTTTTTTTGATACTTTATAATGACAACCCTTGCAATATGTGCTCATTTTATTAATGTAACTCCCACTCGATACATAAGGTTTAGTTGCTACGATACCCCCATCAGCAAATTGACTCATCCCTCGGGTGTTGGTAATTTCTACCCACTCAATAGCATCAATATAAACACCTAGGTACCATTGATCTACTTCATCTGGGTGTGTTTGTGTTAGTAAAGCATAGTTACCGGTAATCATTAATCGTTGGATATGGTGTGCATAGGCATCATCAAGACTTTGTTTGATAGAGTGATGTAAACAATTCATTTTGGTATTTGCCGTCCAATAGAAATCAGGAAGTGGATTTTGATTATTTAGATGATTGACAGTTTGATACTCTGGCATTTTCATCCAGTAAATTCCTCGCATGTATTCACGCCATCCCAAGATTTGGCGAACAAATCCTTCGACTTGAGAAATGTGGATATCATCCTGATGCGCTCGCCAAAAATTTATTACTGTTTCTATGACCTCCCTAGGATGTAGTAGTTTACTATTCATGGCAAAAGAAAGTCGGCTGTGAAAAAGATACTTTTCATCGGGATGCATCGCATCTTGATAGTCTCCGAAATGAATCAATAAGTTCTGACAGAAATAATCTAGCACATTTAGACTTTCTGTTCTTGAAGTTGGCCAGTTAAAGTCTTCGGGAATAATACTTCCTATAGTCTTGACTTCACAATTATTAATGAGTTCTACAATCTCGGCAACATCTTTATTAATTTTTTTTTCATCTGGAATTGAAGGAGTTCCAGTCCACTTTTTACGATTACTTTGGTCAAAATTCCATTTTCCACCTTCAGGATCTGTTTTAGTAATCATCATAATGTCGTATCGCTTTCGCATATAGCGATAGAAATACTCCATGATGTATTGCTTTTTTCCTTTGAAGAAATCCGTTAGATCAGTTCTTGATGTTAAAAAGTGCTCGGTATCAAAAGCTTCTGTTTCTATTTCTAGTGTATTACAAAACTCTTTTAGCTGTTGGTCTAAGCGATATTCATCAGGCAACTGATATTCAAATTTGGTAATCTTCTTTTTACGGATTATTTTTTTAAGATTGCGCACCAGATTTTGCTCATTGTCTTTATGGTCTAATTCAAAGTAGGTAACGTCAAACTTTTTTTCGTATAACCAATTTGAAAAATTTCGCATACTCTGAAAAAAAGCAACAACTTTCTGGATATGATGCGTGGTATAATCTGTTTCCTGGCGCATTTCTGCCATAAAATAACAAATATATTTGTGATCATCAGAATACCAAGAATGTTGATGATTAAGTTGATCACCAAGGACAAGTCGTAGAATCATAAATTAAAATAATTTAGTTTGAAGCCATAGCTGTTGAAATTTTTGTTGCGGATCATAGCGTTGTGCTTGTAGTTTGATATTGAATTTCCTATCTCTTGGGTCATTACCTACTCCAGCCACATATTGCCAATTTCCATAATTACTATGTACATCATAATCAATCAAAAGAGATTCGAAATATGCTGCACCAATTCTCCAGTCTAATTCTAATTCTTTAGCAAAATAAGAAGCTACATTCTGTCTACCTCGATTGCTCATCCAACCTGTTTTTTTGAGTTCAATCATATTGGCATTCACAAAAGGTTCTCTGGTTTCCCCATTAATCCACTGTTCAATTAATTCTTGATCATTTTTCCACTCATATCCCTTATGAAGAATCCCTCCAATTTTGAAAATTTCATTATTATGTTTAAGCGAAATATATTTAAAAAAATCACGCCAGATGAGTTCGAAAATTAACCAATAGGTAGAGTCGTTTTTACCAATCTGCTTCTCATATTTTTTCACTTCATAATATATTGTTCTTGGAGAAATACTTCCATTAGCCAGCCAAGCTGAAAGTTTTGAACTGTAATCTTTTCCTATGAGACCATTTCTGGTTTTTTTATAATAGGAGAGTTTTTTTGTCTCCCAAAAATAAGTTTCAATTCTATCCAAAGCTTGATTTTCACCTCCTTTAAAAGGAAATGCACTATTTTGATGTACAGTAAACGCTTCATATTCCAGATCTACGAGGAGTGGGATTTCTGTTGGATTCTCAACCTTATTGCCAGTAGGCAAAGGCATGTTAATAAATATTGGCCTTATTGAAGCGCTCTTTTCACATTGCTTTCTGAAATTAGTAAATACCCTGGGGACATCGTCTATTTGAAACGGAATATCAGCTGGATGAAATAAAAATTGATCGTAGCTTTCTATCCACTTCAAGTCATAACGGGTTGTAACTTTTTTTACATTATTAAGAACCTTTTCCTCTTCCTGGGTCCATTCTTTTTGTAGATATATTATATCTATATTTCTTCCCTCTAGAAATTGAGGCATGACATCTTCAGGAAGCTGACGATATACAAATAGTGTGATATTAAGTTTCTCTAGATTTTCTTCAAGTTCTGTTATGGTTTCTAGTAAAAATTGCGCTCTGTACTTTTCTATTTTCCGAAAACCAAAAATTTCAGATTCGAAATGTCGGGGATCAAAAAAATAAATAGCTACTACCTTTTTATTTTCGGATATGGCTTTGTAAAGAGATACATTATCCTGTACTCTCAAATCATTTCTAAACCAAACTAAGCCTGTATTTCCCACTATTTACTTTTATTTCTTCGACATCGCTCACTACAATATTTTACATCATCCCAAACGTTCTTCCATTTTTTACGCCAATTAAAAGGACGCTCGCACACTAAGCAAATTTTTGACGGAAGATTACTTTTGCTCATAAATCTATATTGTTTAACAAAAATACAAAATGATTAAACAAATAAAGAATTACTAATAAAGCTTTAACAGAATATAAAGTAATTTAAGACTATTTTTTTGAGATTTTAATTACTTCATCCTTTGTAATAGCGAAAACATCTTCTTCTTCTTGTGGTGTAAGTATATATTTACCGGTAAAAGCTCCAAATGCAGGCAAGATTAGTTGATGTTTTCGTTTAAAAAAACAGGAGACACTCAATGATTGCTTGCCTAATCCTAGTAATCTAATTCCAGGATGGATATGTCCTGAAATATTAAAAAAATCCTCCCTTTCTTCAGGATGATGAGTAAGCAAAACAAAATCAATTATCCATTCGTATACAACACTAATTTTTAGTTCTTCGTACTTCAAGGGGGAAATCACATCATGATTTCCGGCAATCAAAATTATCTTAGAAGTTGTTTTTCTAATCCATTCTGAAAACAACAACCATTCTTTATTGATAAAACTGTGGAATAAGTCTCCTAAAAAACAAAGGGTTTTGGGCTGAAAATATTGTAATGCATCGTTCAATTGATCAAAATTCTGATACATAGCTGATTCAGGAATTGCACTTCCATTTTTTCTGAAATGTGTTATTTTACCCAAATGAACATCTGCAATCAATAGTATACTTTTTTCTTTCCAGTAGGCAGCACCATTTGGATGAAGTACAAAGGTTTGAGAATGTATTGTAATCTCTTGGGTTATGACTGTCATGATAGTTCTAAAGTTAAGCTTTTTCTAGCATTGCTGTCATCCTCTTAATACGATCTGCTAATTTTTCTGAAGAGAGTTTTTCTCTTAGCCGATCTGTAATAATCGGAAAGGAAAAAGGTGTAGGCTTTTTACATTCTTTCCATACTATAGTTTGAGAAACGATACGCTCCATTGCTAATTGCAGTCGACCTTCTTCTAGCTGATGTTCAAAAGTTTCTATAAATGCTTGCTGATACAACAGATTATCAGGTTCGTAGTCCTTAAAAACATCAAAAAGTAATTGAGAACTGGATTGAAGATGTTTGCCCTTAATTAATTTATCCGGATATCCTGTAAATACCAATCCGGCAATAACCGCAACATCCCTAAATTTACGCTTGGCCATTTCTGTAGCGTTCAGGCTTTTTTGTAAATCACTTTTTAGATCCTGGGTAGTAAAGAGATCATTATCCAAGACCTGTTGCATATCGACCTGCTGATCTGATAATAGTTCGAATCCATAATCATTAAATGCGATAGAAAATGTAATCGGAAGCAACAAACTAATACGATAAGCCATTAAGCTTCCCAGTGCTTCGTGAACAAATCTACCTTCAAAAGGATAAAAAATAGCATGAAATCCATCACGGGTTTTAAAAGTTTCGATCAAAAACTCATTGGGTCCAGGCACTATACTTTCTCTTTGTTGTCTATTAAAGATGTGCGAGAGTGATACAAGTTCTTTAGAAATTTTG
The DNA here is from genome assembly GCA_947496355.1 of uncultured Aquimarina sp. Classification (GTDB taxonomy): domain Bacteria; phylum Bacteroidota; class Bacteroidia; order Flavobacteriales; family Flavobacteriaceae; genus Aquimarina. The sequence continues at coordinate 270,278 of CANMCO010000007.1, read as the reverse complement.
GCATCGGTTGAAGAAACCCTGTACAATTCTTCTCTTAGTAGCGTACTCATTTCAGAAGAAAAACTCATACGCCCTCCCATCCAACTTGGAATTTTTGAAGTTTTTTGTTTTGATTTTTTGACTAAAACCTGCATGTTCTTCACACGGAAAAGCTCTAAATTACGTCCGGCAAACGTAAATACATCACCAGGTTTCAATTTAGAAATAAACCACTCTTCGATAGATCCTAAAAATCCACCTTTTAAATACTTCACGGTAAGCACTGCATCACTTACGATAGTTCCTATTTGTAAACGATGTCGCATGGCCACCGCACGGCTATGCACTTTAAATTTTCCATCAGCTTCAATATCAACTTTTTTATATTCATCATAACTTTGTAAGCTTTGACTTCCTAGTGTAAGAAAATTTAAAATCCATCGAAACTGTTCTTGGGTGATGGATTGGAAACAAAATGTACTTTTCACTTCGGGGAATATTTCATCAGGATAAAAACCGCCAGAAACTGCTAATGTAGTTAAGTATTGCACCAATACATCAAAGCTGTTTAAGTAGGGGATGCGATCCTCAACTTTTTTGTTTTGCACAGCTTTCTGTAGCGCAGATGCTTCTATGAGTTCAATGGCGTGTGTGGGTAAAAAATGAATGACACTTTTTTTTCCAGGTTGATGCCCACTACGCCCAGCTCTTTGTAAAAAGCGAGCAACTCCTTTAGGGCCACCAATCTGGATAATCGTTTCTACAGGAGCAAAATCTACGCCCAGATCAAGGCTAGAGGTACATACAACTGCTTTTAAAGATTCATTTCTAATCGCCTGTTCTACCCACAAACGAGTTTCTTTATTAATGCTGCCATGGTGCATCGCTATTTCTCCTGCAAGTTCGGGGTGCTTTTCTAATAATTTCTGAAACCAGATTTCGCATTGGGCTCGCGTATTGGTAAAAAGCAACGTAGTTTTACTTTTTTTAATAATAGGAATCACTTCTTCAAGCAAATGCAGCCCCAGATGACCTCTCCAAGGAAAAGTCTCCATTTTCTTAGGGATAATAGACTTTACGGTAATCTTCTTTCTAATATTTGCTTTGATTAATACTGAATTTTGTAAAGCTTTAGAATCTGGTCCAAGTAATACATCCTGGGCCTGTTCGAGGTTACCGATGGTCGCAGAAATCCCCCATATTCGTAACGATGGTGATATCGTTTTAAGCCTGGACAAGGCCAACTCCATTTGTACTCCTCGTTTACTACCCAGTAGTTCGTGCCATTCATCGATAACGATTGCATTGACTTCTTTAAACGTTTTATCATATCCTTTTGAAGCTAGGAGCAACTGTAAACTTTCTGGCGTGGTAATTAATAAGTCGGGCATTGCTCTTTTTTGAGCTGCACGTTCTTTTTGAGAAGTGTCACCGGTTCGAATACCTACCGTAAGTGGTACTCCAATTTCTTGGACAAAGCGTTCGGTGGCTTGTTTGATTTCAATAGACAATGCACGTAATGGAGTAATCCATATGGCTTTCAGTCCTTTTTTATGTTTTGTACCATAATCTGGATTTCTTTTAATATATTCTAATACAATGGGTATCCATAAGGCATACGTCTTACCGCTCCCTGTTGGAGCATTTAACAGCCCGTTTTTACTTTGTAAAAAAGCATTCCAGGTCTGTTTCTGAAAAGGAAAGGGTTTCCATGATTGGTTTGAGAACCATTCTTCTGCAATATTATGGAGTTCTTTTTTATTCATCTCATCAAGAAGGAATCATAGCTTTTAAATCTTCTAACGCATTAGCTTCTTCTATTTTTTTGTCTTGTCGCCATCTCAAAATTCGAGGAAACCGTGTTGCAATTCCACTCTTATGTCGTTTTGATAAAGCAATTCCTTCAAAAGCGATTTCAAATACCAATTCTGGAGTCACACTACGCACAGGACCAAAACGCTCTAGTGTATTTTTCTTGATCCATGCATCTACTTTTCTAAATTCGGCATCGGTTAGGCCAGAATATGCCTTAGCAAAGGTTACTAATTCGTTTTTATCGGTATCCCAAAGTGCAAACGTATAGTCTGTAAAAAGATTAGATCGTCGTCCGTGTCCACGCATAGCATAGGTTAATACTGCATCTATAGTGAGTGGATCAACTTTCCATTTCCACCAATCTCCTTTTTTGCGACCTACCTGGTATGGGGAGTTTTTTCTTTTAAGCATTAACCCTTCACTTTTCATTTCACGAGCGCGTGACCTTTCTTTTGCGATTGCTTGCCAGGAATCAAAATACATTTTCTCGGATAGCTGTAGTGTATTGGATCTCGATTCTGCTTGATTTAAAAGATAGTCTTTATATAAACTTTCTAGAAGTTCTCTGCGTTCTTTAAAGGGTGTATTTCGAATATCTTTTCCTTTCCATTCTAATAAATCATAAGCCTTAAGGATTACAGGGGTTTTTGTAAGTAATGCTTTAGATATCGTTTTACGCCCTATGCGGGTTTGTAAATCATTAAATGTACCAATGTTTCCGTTAGGAAATGGTAAAATCTCACCATCGAGCACGGTACCATCAGGAATCTGGTCCGCAAAAGAATGAAACTCAGGATATTTATCGGTCACTAATTCTTCTCCACGGCTCCAAACAAAGAGTTCGCGATCGCGTATGATAACCTGTGATCGTATGCCATCCCATTTATGTTCTACGCTCCAATCTTGTACCTCTCCCAGGTCTGAAACTTCTCCTTCAATGGCATAAGCCAGGTAAAAAGGATATGGTTTTGATAAAAAATCAGATGCTTTTTCTTCGAGAATTAAATCATGAAATGAAATGGTTTGAGGGTTCCAATTACCCATCAGTTTATATGCTAAAACATCTTCATCAACTCCAGTAGCTTTTGCCAATGCACGAGTCATTAACTTTTGACTTATCCCGATTCTAAAACCACCTGTAATAAGTTTGGTGAATACAAATCGTTCATAATAATTTAGTACTTTCCAATTTTTGAATACATATTCTTTTTTGTCTTCTTCGCTCTTTTTTTTGAGATCTATAAATTCATTTAGGAATGTAGTCAACGATTTTTCAGTACTTTTTTCTGAAGTTGGGATAACCAATGCTATGGTCTCGGCTAAATCTCCCACAATGTGATAGGATTCTTCGAACAGCCAAAGTGGAATATTTGATAATTCTGAAGCCCATGTTCTTAATAAAGTAGTGTTTACAGGGCGTGATGGACGGCGGTGCGAAAGTATGGCAATGGTCCATACTTTGTCTGTATCAGAAGCCTTTTCAAAATACGAAGCTAATGCAGCTACTTTTGCATTTGTTTTATTGGTACTGTCCAATTTCTTTATCAAATCGGCAAAATGTTTCATTCGACTACCTCACTTTCTTTAGTATTTTCTATTTCGGATAATTCTCCTTCATATTGAGTTTTTTCGGTACGTGCATCATATCCCTGCTCTCTTAGGTATCGCGAAAAAATATCAGTGTATCCATGCGTGCTAATGATTTTCTCGGCCCCCGTAGCTTCTATGGCCTTTAATAATCCTTGCCAATCACAATGATCTGATAAAACAAATCCTTTATCAATTGCTCTACGACGGCGTGCTCCTCTAAAAGCCATCCAACCACTTGCTGAGGCAGTTACATAGGGTACCATTTTGCGAATCCAGGTACTTCCGTGAGTACTAGGAGGAGCCAGAACTATATTACCTAACAGTTCATCTTTTTTAGTATCTCTCGTTATTAAGGTAGTTTCAGGAAATTCAACCATTGGACGGATTACTTCTGTCATGTTTTCTATAGCTCCGTGGGTGTATATTTTTCCAATAGAAGTGTCTAAATATTTCAATAAACGTTGTGCTTTTCCTAAAGAATAACCAAAAAGAATAGACGTTTTTCCTTCGTCTTTATTGGCAGCCCACCAGGAGTTAATGTCTTCAAATACTTCTGCTTGCGGAATCCATTTAAACGCTGGTAATCCAAAAGTACATTCTGTAATAAACGTTTGACATTTTATAGATTCATAAGGAACGGAAATTCCATCATCTTCAATTTTATAGTCTCCAGTAAATACCCAAACTTCTCCTTTATGCTCTACCCTTATTTGAGAACTCCCAATAATATGACCTGCAGGATGAAAAGAAAACTTTACGTTGTTGATCACAAAAGTCTCATTATATTTTTTGCCGGTAACATTAATATCACCTAGTCTGTGTTTAATTATTGGAACATTGGTGTGATGGGTAATATATTGTTTATGTCCCCAACGACTATGGTCTGCATGGCCGTGCGTAATAATTGCTTTTTCTACAGGCTGCCATGGATCAAGATAAACCCCCGCTACTTCACAATAGATGCCTTTGTTATTAAAAACTAGTAAAGGTATTCTTGATCCTATGGGTTTCATCAGATTATTTTATATTTAAAATTACATCATTCTACTACAACACGAAGTTGTAAAATGGTTTTAGATTATAAATTAATTCATTTGCACGCAACTTAAAGTAAAAACAAATGTCCACAATCCAGTGCGTAACCAATTACGACTTAATAGTCGATATAATATGATGTTATTTGCAGAATTAAATGAAATTTTATAATGCAATGGGACAAATTGTAAAAGTGTATATAGCCAAGCTGCAATTATCAATACCAATATCAAAGTATTAAATATCGTGAGTTCTCGAAGAGTTCCTATTATTGCTATGGATAACTGGACTATCATTAATGACATTACAACATAGCCTATTCGTAACGTATACTTTTGGTGCCATTGTAGTAGATCATTTTTTTGGTAATAAGAAAAACTTGGATACACTACAAGCTGTATTAACCAGATGAGTACTAGTAATCCAAAATCAAAAAGCAATTTAGTGTTTTCTAAACTCATTTTATCAATTTAACCGTTGTTGCAAAATGATTTTTATTTCTTGTTGATTAATAATAAAGTTTGAAAGATCCTTAGCCCAAACTTGATATGTAAATTTTGAAGGATGCACCCCATCACTAAAGAATACCGAAGATTCTGCCTTTATATTTAATCTTTTGATCCAGCTTTCTATTGTTATGATACGTGAGTAATAGTATACGCCTTTTTGATTTTTGACTAATTGTTCTAGTTCTTTACCTAAAATTTCTACTAGATTTCCGAGTGTAGCTTTTATTAATGGTGTAAATGCCGGAAATTCTTTTATTGGAGGCATGTTAGCAAATACGATTACTGCATTTTTAAATTTCGCCTTAAGTGTATTAATTAACTGTTGTATATGAATTCTCCACTTTTTTGGATTATTAAGAGTAAAAGCATCATTACCTCCCAGACCGATTACAACAATATCTACTTTATGTTCTTGTATTCGAGTAACTATTTTTTCTGTTACTTTTTTTGCAGTATATCCACTTTTAGCATAAACTTTCCAGTGGATATCAGTATTTAATTTTGATGATAACTCTTTGGCCAAAGTACCAGAAAAACCTTCTTTATGGGTTTTTACACCTACACCAGCTATTGTGCTTTCTCCAATTGTGAGCATTTTTAATCTATTTTTATTACCACAACTTACAATCCCTTCTGTCCCTTCAGCTTCTGGCAAAGATGGAACTTTTGATCGTATTCGTTTTCCTTGCAAATACATCAAAGGTAATAGAGGGATCGTTAGAATTGAGCCTAAAAAATATCTAATGTTCATCTTATGTTTTTATTTAAAGATTATTGACCTCTAATCTATTTTTTTGAAGTGTTTCTATTTGTTTTAAAATATCTTCGACTTCTGCATATTTTTTGTCACTTTCAGTACGATCAATACTTGTTAGCTTGTGCCATTGCTTCATCAATTTTGCATACTTTTTTTACAGAACTTCTATTTCTGATTGTTTCTTAAATAATCCGAATATAACTTTCTTTTAAATGTGTTTTATAATTTATTTTATGTGCGTTCTGATTTTTGAACTTAAGTTACTAGTCGTGAAGTAGTAGTCTATGAACTGTCCATTTTTTACCTGTTATATATTTTTGAATTATTTTTACAGCACACAAAACATTGATTTCAAAATCTTCTCTAAAATTGGCTAAACTCAATCTAGAAATTGGTTTTAAATTAATACGACCTGGACAATATACTAAACTATCTACCTGATCAACCTCTGGCAATTCATTCTTAAGAAAATCACAAGAAAAGTGTGTCAAATTATTATGATTGAAAGAAGGAAGTGTTCTACTAATATTGATTACTTTGTTTTTTTCTAATAGATTATTTGTAAGCGAACTTCCTATTCCTTTGCTTCCCCCTACTATCACTATTGTTCTCATTCTATCTTTTCGTTTAAGAGCTTTTAATTATTAATTATGCTGTTGTTATGTGGTATTAAAATTTTAGATTCTAATTTCATTGGTTCTTTTTTTTAAAGTGGAGTTGATACCCCTTTTATCAATTAAGATTCAATACACAGAAATTTTCATAAGGAATTTCACCTGTCAATAAGGTAAAACAATATTACTTTATTTATAAAATTACAAAATGTTTAACTATTTTCAATATTTATTAAACAATATTAAGGATAATGCTATAAACTTTATTGACTGAAGCGTTGTTCTTTTTGGATATATAAGGAATTTCTGGTAAGCTTCTTTAATTATTTACTTTTATTCTATTCCCTTTTTAAGTTGATAAACAACTCATTACTCATTTTTGATTTTAATAATAATAATATTGATATTACTACCTGGAAAATAGTAGATAATAGGATAATGAGTGGCGCTTTGGCGGTAACTTCTGTATCAGTAAAGAAGATTTTTGGAGTTTTAAAGGATATTATATCCTTAGAAAATAATTGTGGTTTCTCTTCGGTAAGACATAATTTTGAATCCAAAAAAAATTGAAGGCTATTGCAAAATCATAATTTGCTTACATGGAGATGAAAGGCGATATCAGTTAAGGATTAAGTCCAATAAAAATGAATATACCTATATCGGTTATATTATGACAACAAAAGATTGTCAATTGATTGAGATACCCTTGTAAGAAATGTTGTATAGTTTAGTAATACCTGTCTCTGAAATGACTATTTATTGAATCAAAATAGCTAGATTTTAAAGGAGTTCCTAGTACATAATTCAAATTGAATCCACATGAGGAAACCTATAATCATAATCTACTTTTAAGCGTATTAATTTATCAAAGAAAGCGGTATTTTCCTTATGTGTTCTGTTATTCTTAAAATGAATAAATCTGCCTTGCGCATGAATGCTAACTCCGTTTGTTTTGTATAAATAGAATTGATAATACGGTATAGCCCAAGCATAATTCTTTAGTCCCTTATTTATGACAATCAAAATTCCATTTGGTCGTAATTCAATACTTGCATAGTTTATATCCGAAACGAGATTTAAATATGATTTTAAGTTGGGACTTACGTCATCTATAATCATGCGTTTAGAGCCAATACCTTTAATTTTAAAGGATTCTAAAAATGAAAAAGGCTTACCAATTAAGTCGTTGATAAGCTTTTTATTCTTCTTATTCGCATATGTGGTTTCTAATATCATTTCAAAATTCTTACTCTATTAATTACAAAGTGAATATCTACACTACAGGTGTACCTTTCAATCGTTTTTCAATTTTCTGTTTTTTAGCTGTGAGGAGTTTCATGATATCCATAAGTTTTGAATCTTTGGTTCTTTTATAGACCTCATTTAGTGCCAAAATAAGAGATTTCGCTTCTCTAGAAGCTGCAACTCTATCACTTGTCGTCATATTACTCATCTTCATACTCTCGAATGCCAAAGCTTTTTGTATTAATTCCGTAATTTTTTTATTTAAAATTACAAAAATGTTTAATTTTTTGGCTTACCCATTAAACATAAATTATTATAATACCATAAGCTTTCCTTATAAAGTAATTGATTATTTTATAGTATCTGTTAGATTGATTTTGGTTTTGGAATAAGAACTGTTTTATTAATAAGCTTAAATCTTTAATAATATACTTCATTTCTTAGACTTCCATACTCATATACTCTAAACAAAACATAAAATTGATTATCAATTTTTTCGAAATGTTTTATTGGGATTTTGTTGTATGCATTATACAGGATTTTTACAATTTCTCCGCTTTCAAGAATCTCCAAAGTAAGCTTTTTCTTAGATATTTCTGAGTTGACGACCCTGCGGATACTTTCTTCAAAATCTTTATCAAATATGACGTGACATTCTGGATGTGAAGCATACCATGTTATCTCTTTGGCAATGTAGTCGAATTCCATTCCTTTAAGCTCCGTTTTATGCTGTTCAGAATATATGTAGTCGTAATAGCCATGTGAATGAATAAGCGCATATAGTCTTCTATAAGATATTGCAGAACTATCTTTAATTGTTTTTTGATCAATTAACGTTTTTTCAAATCTCTTTAATTCGGTTTTTATGTCTATGTTTTTTGATGCAAAATGTGGTGTTGCACAATCTAAAAAGGGTGTTTTTTCTTCTGAACATCCAAATAATTGAAATAATGCCAAAAATAAAACGAATCCGCCAAGTTTTTTCATTTGATTTGCTTTTTTTATCCTCTAATTCTGATTTTTTTTAAAAGGTAATCATAAGAAATGTAAGGTACTATATAAATATATTTGTTCTTTTCTTCGTGAGATTGTATTACATATGTAATACGAGTGTATAGTATAAATATTGCATCATCATCAGAGTATTTGCTCATTTTCTTTTCAAGAAACTTTTTCTGCATACGAAGAAGGTTTTATTCCTGATCCATATGTCAAGGCAAGCGCTTTTGTGAATTCTGCCCCAAAGAATAAAATAAGACTAGAATATGAAACCCATAATAGGATTAATATTACAGATCCAGCAACGCCAAAGGTAGATCCGGGATTTACCGTTCCAAAATAAATACCCAAAGCAGAGCTTTCTCTAGATCAATACAAATTAATCCTACCAAGGTGGCAACAAACAAGAACAATATTTTTAGTATTTCAGCTGCTCATTTTTATCCCAAATCCCCCAATAAGCACCTACATCACCTTCGTCTCCTACTTTCCAGGATTCATCAAAAGATGAAAAGAAGAATACCTCGATGTTATCCTCTTTAGACCATTTTTGTGTATTGATAAAATATTTTATAGCATTTTCATAGGATGGAAATGCCCCTTCAAGGTTCGTTCCCATACTCGGCCATCCTGTTTCAGAAATGATTACTTTTTTTCCATTTCCTGCACGAAGTGCTCTATGATACATATCTTTCATATATAACAAGGAGTAATCTAGGTCACAACCTTCCCAGAAAGGGTAACAATTTGCTAAAATAATATCACAAGCTTCTGTAATCCTAGGACGATCAACAAACTCATAATATGCATCAACATATCCCACAGGAATACCAGCAATCGCTTCTTTTACCAAATGAATATGACTCAATAGTTCATCTTCTGTAAGGTCTCCTCGATACATCACTTCATTACCTACTGCTGCGATATCAACATAACCTGCATTACACAATGCTATAAGATTCTTGACTTCTTTTCTATTAATCTCATCATTATCGCCTAACCATGCCCCAACTAATGTTTTGATTCCATATTCCTTTGCTATCTTAGGAATAGTTTCATTTCCATCAGTACAGGAAAACGATCTTATCCATTTGGTATATGGTTTGATAATTTCTAACCTTCGCCGTATTTGATCTTCGGTAATTTGGTCTCCGGGTTGTTGACCTTCTACATACGGACTAAAACATAGGCCATGCATAGCATTTTCTAAAACCTGTCTATACATTTGTTTTAAGTCTTCTGTAGTTTTGTTAGCATACTCTAGAGTGGCTAAGGTCAAAAACTTTTCTTTTCTAATAGACATAAGATATATTAATTAATATTATTAAAGCTCTCCTCTTCGTTCTACCAATGTGGCTTTTATTTCTCTAGCTCTTTTTTCAGTAAGGCCATATTTCCACATTACCCATATTGCTAATGCTGCAGTTACCGATGGAACCAATATATCAGCTACCCTAAGTCCATTCATGGTTTCTACAGATTGTTCAGTAACATTAGGGTCAAATCCAACAATACTCAGAATTAATCCACCTAAAACTAGTGCAATAGACTGACCAATTTTCACCATCAACCAATAAATGGCTCCAAAAGTCCCCTCTTTACGAGGCATTCCATTTTCTAATTCATCCAAGTCACACACATCTGCAGTCATAGACATCATTAATGTAAATAATCCTCCCATCCCGAAAGCAAATAATGGAATTGGTAAAAATATAAGCCATGGTACTTCACTACCTGGATCTATACTAAACCAAGACATGCCTATAGTATCTAATACTGGGTTTAAAGTTTCGAATATTGAGCCTATTCCAGCGTTCAATGATTTACCTAATCCAGTTTGACTAAATTGACTGTTAAGTTCCTTATCAAAACCCCACCATTTTAAAAGGTAGCCTACTATTGATAAAACTGTTGAAATTATAAACGCTTTTTTCTTTCCGCATTTATTCGCCATTCTTGAAATAATAGGTATAACAATAAATGCAGTAATTATGGCATTAATCGTATTAAACCATGCTGGCCAAGTACCAGCTAGTTCATAACTACCATTGTACATATAAAATACAATGATAAAAACACCAAAGGCGGCAACAAGTTGAAAGCCATTAAAAACCAAGAATGTTGCACCACATAATTTCATGAAAGGTTTATTTTTAGAAACCTGAACAATTCCTGCAAATAAGTCCTTCATGTTAGCAACAAGCGTCTTGAAATTAATCTCTTTTCGATTTTCCATATGTGAGGAATCAATACCCTTACAAAACAATGCAGGTAAAATTCCAAAAAGGATACACATAGCACCTACAATAAGTGCCATAGTACGTACACCCTCTGTCTGCGTATTAAATGTATTTGTGTCTGGAATAATAACATACAACCACGGTACAATCATCCAAGCAATTTGCCCCATAGTGTTAGAAAATGCCATTAAACGTGTTCTTTCGTTATAATCTGATGTCATTTCATAGCCGAGTCCAACCAATGGAGTGGCAAACATGGTATTACCAATAAGAAATAGTAATTGAAGTACCATCACATGCCAAATAATATAGGGTTGAGAAGCATTATCATCAATTTGCCACATTAAAAAGAAAAGTATACCACTTATGATTGCGCCTACAAAAATATAAGGTCTTCTACGCCCCCATCTAGATGTAGTATTATCAGAAATGAAACCCATTATTGGATCTGTTATCGAGTCAAATATTCTTGGCAAACCACCTAAAAGCCCAGCCCACAAAGGATCAACCCCCCAAGCCGTTAGTAAAAAGAATTGGATAAAAACCCCAAGCGTTCCAGGTAGTATATTTAATATAAAATGGCCTGCACCAAAGGCCGCTTTTTGACCCACGGGTACTTTATCTTTTGCGGCAGTTTTAATAGTTGACATAGTTTTAATTTTAATTGGCAAGGACTATTGTTTGAATAGCCTGTGCATTAATAGAAATATCCTTTGATTTTTCACCTAGGGCCAATGAAAACTGTTTTGCTTCTTCTGTAGGATTAAATACAACCACCGCAATAGAACCATCTGGGTTTTTAGCAGCAGTAACCGTTACTTTCTCATCTGAAACCTGTACATCAATTACTTTTGCTTCAGGGCGAATATATTTACTAAAATGTGCCATGGTATAATACAAGGGTGTAAAGTATACCTCATCACTATCGGGGTCTACAATCACTGGTGCTACACACCAGTTTTTAAACCAATTTGGGCCACCTTGTTTATCTAGTACCATGTTCCAATCTACCCATCCATCTACCCAATTATTCAAACAGCCTATTATATCTCTGGCATAACGATTTACAGGGGCATATTTGGGATGTAGATATTTTTCATCCTCAGCTGCCCAATCCCAACCCCAATCGGTTGCTTCTTTACTCCAATACCATTGATCATTTTGCCACTTAGGTACTTCGGAATCTACACAGCCTTCAGTTTCAATTAAGAATTTATTAGGTGCTTTGTTGTGAGCGTATTGTAAGGCTTCGGGAAATATTTCATATGTACTTTCATACCAATGAATCGCAGTACCATCATAGTATTTTGAAGAAGCTTCATCCTTGTACATCACATCTACCCACTCTTTTAAACCTGCTCTATTCTGGTCATAACCTAAGATAATTTTGTCTCCATAACCATCAGCTTCCAGCTTCGGGCCCAGGTGATGTTGCACAAAATCTGTCATTTCTTCTGGTGTAAAATGCATACTTTCCCAGTTATCGCCATTGCCATGTGGTTCATTTTCAACAGTAAACCCCCAAATATCGATTCCTTGTTCTTTGTAAGCTTCTACATACTTAGAAAAGAATAATGCCCATGTATCGTAGTATTTTGGAAGGAGTTTTCCGCCAACCCATTTGTTATTGTCTTTCATCCATGGCGGTGCAGTCCAGGGTGATGCAAAAATTTTAAAACCATCTTCTGAAGTTGCCATGGCTTCTTTAATCATTGGGATTAAGTCCTCCATATCTTCTTTTACCGAAAAATCTTTAAGCTCTTTGTCTTCGTTAGGTGTATATGAATATTGGTTTAGTGAGAAATCACAAGAATTCATATGTGTTCTTGTAAGTGAGTAATTGGCACCCTCTCTTCCAAAATATGCTTTAATGATTTTATGGCGATTTTCTTTACTTAACTTATTCAATAAATATGCTGAAGATTCTGTAAAAGCACCTCCAAAACCTGTAATGGTTTGATAGGTTTTTTCAGGATTTAAGGTAATACTAACCTTGGTTTCTAAAATTGAAAATTCTGTAATTTTCGTTAGCTTATTACCGCTTGCAGAAGTTTCAAAAACCTCAACTTCAAGACTTTGTATATTATCACATGCACACATGGTTATAACAACTAATAGTATTATGTAAATCTTTTTTCTCATCTTTCAAAAGTCAACTGGCTTTACTTCTTTAACATCTGGTAACTCTACATCTTTCATCATGTCGTTTTTATCACCATTGTATGTTTTGGTAATTGGATTACCACCTCGTGTCAAGCCCTCAAACACACCTTGATCCACTGAATCCCAAAGCACATATTTAGCTTTACCATCAACAGTAATTAATCCAAAATGATTTTCTGAGCCTTTATGATTGTGGGTATCTTTCCATGGTTCGTCAAAGGCTTCAAAATAAAAGCATGAAATACCTTCTTTATTGGTCCACTCTCTCATGTATTTATAATACAATGCTTCTTTAAACTCATCTGTGGCTTTAGAGCCATTTGGTCCATAATGTCCATTAGAAACGGTAGCCCAGCCCGTCTCACCTATATGAATAGGTTTTTTTACACCTAAACTCTCAACATAATTCGAAACAGCTTTATATTGCTTTTGGGCAAATTGTAGTGTTCTTTGCATTGCTGCTTCTAATTTTTCATCTGAAGAGAGTTCTTTTTCATCATCATTTATTCCCCAAAATTCTGGGTTATAATGCGTATTATGATATGGGTAGGTGTGCAAGGATACATAATCCACTGCTTTGATTAAGTCTTCTAAATCTTTAACCTGATAACTTTCTTCGCCTCCTCCCCAAGATGCAAAATCATCTGAAGAAGTAATCCATAGATCTTTAGAGAGTTTATCTTCTTTCTTTAAGTTCTGTAAATAATTAACCCATTTTAATATCACATTGGGCTGCACATAATAACTAGTTGCCCATCTAACCATGGCTTCATTACCTACGGCAATTACTTTTACAATATCTGGATATTGATTAGCCAATGCTATTGCTCTATTTATCTCACTTTCGTTTTGAGCACTTTCTATAGTATGATCTGGTTCTTTATCAGTCCAGGCGTTCTTGCAATCGATCCAAGCACCAAGCATTACATACATTTCGAAAGTTTCATCTTCTGTCTTGAGTTGATGTATCGCTTTCAATACATTAGAAGCTTGAGCCAATTGAACATTATAGGTTCTTAGAATTTTAATATTCATGGCTTGAAGAATTTTCATATCTTCTTTTAGCTGTACAATATTAGGTTGAAACTCTCTTGATGATTTACGATAACCTCCATAAGATATAGCAAGATAATTTGGATTGCCTAAAATGTCTTTTGCGGTAATGCTTTTTTGGGGCTGCATAGATTGCTTACTTTTATGTTCTTGATTGCAAGACACCACAAGTACCGTAAATAAGAATGTGAGTACTATGTCATGTCTTGGTTTCATTTGTTTTTATTTTAAAATGGTTTTCTCAATATTTACTTTTATACTCTCTATTTCTGCAGTTCTTCTAAATAGTTTTTCACTAATAGAGGTGTCTAATGTTAAACCCGTATGTGAGTTTATCGAGCCATCATGGTAGGTTATTTCAAGACTGTTTTCTCCCGACAATGAATACACAATAGGTACTTGGCAATATGTAAAAGCCAATTCGTGTCTATATAATTGTAATTGTTTTTTATTTTGATTTACATCTACGTAACGGAACATCTTTGGCTCTTTTAAGAACTCTCCTATTCTTAACAAACATGGGTAAAATTGCAACTCACCATTTTTTACAGACACACCCAATTCTCCTATACGGCTTAAGATATCTTCTTTTACTTGCCCAGTCATTCCTGGTTGTTGTGCTCCTTTGCCAGTAGGTGTATGCGAGTAAGGGTCTGTTGGGAAAGCTCCATATAATTCTGGGGATTTGTGAACCCCAATGCCTTCATTAATTTCGTAATAATGTTCTAACAACCTTCCTACTACTTCATCAGATTCTTGATCATCTATAGCTTTTAAACAACATTCCTCTACGGCAAGTAATAGTTTTGAAACCATATGCCAGTAAATAGAACCCAATCCTTCATAGCCGTAAAATGTTCCGGAACGTCCTGTAAATGCTTTGTGATTAAATACTTTCTCGAAAGTCTCTATTACTAAACCTTTATATTTTTCAACTAAAATATGATATCCTTTAACTGATAGATTTTCTAATTCTTGTTTTAAACTCTCTGCATTATTAAAACTTCCATTAAAATGGTAATTTCCGTTTACATCTTTTTCAATGATTTGTGTATTATTATCTGCAAGTAACTGTATTAGCAACCTTGAGTTTTCTACATACTCTTTAGGGATACTATTTTTTTCTGTAAATTTTGGCAATTCCTTATTTGGATATAGTAAATAACTATATTGATCTGCCCTAAATAAAGTACTGTTCTTCATAGCATCTAATAGACTTAAGCTTTCTTTTGATGATAAATACCCAGAGCTTAACACTGCTACCTGGCCTTCGAGCATTTCATCCAAATAAGTAATAGAGATTTCGTTTTCATTATCCACCGTCATTAGATTATATGCATGGTACATATTATCTTCTCTTTTATTCGCCTTTATTGAATGATTCAAATATTTCAATGTTAAATCAATAAATGCTTTTAAGTCACTAAGTTTAAGCGTTTCTTTCTTGCCTGACAAAGCATGGTCATAAACTTTAGTTCTATACTTACTTCCGGCCGTTCCTAAACCATCAAGAATTTCCTTTCTCTCTATATTTGATAAGCTCCTTGATAACAGCCCTTCGTAGTTTTTGAAGGTGTTATTTATAGTATTATAAAACTCTAAGAGTTCTTTAGAAATTTCAATGTCTGTGTCTTCTGTGCCTTCAAAAACGATTTTAAAAAACTTGAAGAAACGCCTTAAGTAATAAAGCGTTACCATTGAAACTCCATCACCTACCAAAGCATTATTGGCATCATTCCACTCAGGGCGCTGTGTATTTAACCAAATACCTGCTTCTGGAATAAAGTTAGATAACTTGGGTAGTGTTGTAGCTAATATCTTTTCTATGAAATTTACCTTATGAATAAAATAGTTTTCGTCTCTTAGTAATATTCCATCTGCTCCAAATTCAGCACGTTTTTCCTGTAACTTTTTATCAAGATTATAATCAAACTCAATCGTATCTTTAGGATTCCTTAAAAGATCTTCATAAGGCTTAATTTTATAAGGTACATTAGCATACACGAACATATCCTTATTAAGAAAGTTTTGTAGTCTGTTTGGGTAATGATCATGAAAAAATTCTAAAAACTTTAATAAGTAAATGATTTGATGATCTCCCCAGTATCCAATATAAGACCAAGGGTCATGTTCCTCTATAACTTCCCAGTCTATACCTCCTTTTGTAATTCTATAAGGATTATAACCATCAAAAGTACTAGCGTTTAGAAATTTGTGGATCATACTTTCTACAAACTCTGGATAAGAATACGCCAGGGCTTCCCAGTTTTGAAAAATATCCCTCCAGTTACCTTCATAATCTAAAATCTTAGACCCATCTATTTCACTCTGAGTATTTATTGAGAATTTATTCCAAGGACGGCTAGGATCACCATGACGCCTACTAAACTTAAGCGGCATGTATTCTAAAGCTAATCTCCTAAAATTTTTATCTTCATTTTGATGAGCTACTTCTCTAAGATCGAAAAGCGTAAAAGCACCTGGAAAATTTTCTAACAATCCTTCATTCTTACGATATACTTTTCTATTAGCCGATGCTAAATAGTTCGTGAAATCCCATTTTTCTATTGTATAATTAGCATCAAAAATACCGCCTCGCATGATATTAAAAAGAGTATTTGAATAATGCCTTGCATTTCGTCTTTTATCGGCAGTTAACTGAAATCCGTCTGATGCATATACTAAATTGATTAAACGTTGTGTTCCTAATTCTATGTCATCATTAACCTTCTGAATTAAATCGTTGCTGTTTTTAATTATTTCTGAAATTTCTACTACTTGAGAAGGTCCTTGATTAACATTAGCCACCATCATCCAGTCTTTACTTTCTTTGGCAGGTAAAGTGATGCTACAATTAACAAAATACGCACCTTTTTCAGCTTTAATATCACCTTCTTCGTTTATATCGTGTCCATTCCTATAGCTATTCAACTGCAATGATGATAAGAGATATTTTGGATTTTCTAAACCCTTAGACCAAACTACATTTGCCTTTAATGCTTCACTTGGCTCTGCACGATCTACAATGATAGCACTAAGTGCATATATACCGAGTCCATTAGCTGGCACAAGCTGACTTCTTTTATAAGCATCTACTAAGTTACTCCGTATTGCTTGTAAATCCGCATTGACTCCATAGGGTATAATGTTTTGTAAACCATCTAATATTTCAATATGTACAGATTCTTTGGAATTATTTTTTAAGGTACTTTTTCTGACAAAACCATACTCATTACTAGAATTCCATATATAAGTATATGTCAAACTTAGATCATGATTTATTTCTTCAAATAAAATCTTATTCCCGTAAGCATTCTTATAAATATTTCTGGAATATTGGTAAGTTCCGGAATAGCGTTCAGAAAACGGCTCCCATATAATTAGTTTACCTTCTTTTTTTATTCTAAAAATGGTCTTGCTACCTGTGGTGTCATAGGATTCGGTAATCTTATCATCTGTATAATATGGGAAAAGTGCATTGTCTGAATCTTTTCTACCTGCAGATAACCCTCCGTTACTAGATATGAACATCCAATGATTAGAATCACTAACGATACTCATGAAAAAGGGACGCATTACATCACTATTAGAAATCTTATTAAACATCTCACCATTAATAGTAATGTGCTCGAGTTTTACTTCTTTACCTTCTTCTCTTCCAGGAGTTAATACAGAGTCCTTTATCATTTTATATACTTCGATTTAAAAGGTCTCTTATTGGACCTTTTGTTTTTTTAGGTTAAAAGAGGTTGAATATTTCCTTCAACCCCTTATAATTGCTACTAATTCAATTAATTATTCAAGTCTTATATCATCAAAATAATATGTTCCATCTGATGTTATTGCACTATCAGTCTGATCATTGTCTGGTTTTATGACTAAATGATTGTATGTTGTTGGCGATGCAGGTAAATTGATAAAAGTAAATTCGACTTCTGTCCATTCGTTTGCATTTGCTATTGTTACAAATACGGGAGCAGGATTACCAATACTTCCATCATTAGGTATAACAGCTAGCTCAAAACGCATTACTACATTTGCTTTGGTTGAGTAAACTTTAGTTTTAAAAGTCATCGTTGTAGTCAAGTCAAAATTGTTAAACGTATTTTGAATTCCAGCGAAAAATTCTGAACCAGCTGGTTTATCGACTTGTAAAACAAAAGATGAAGTATTAATCCCTGTTTGAAAAGGGTTTGCTACAAGCTCTGAAGTAAGCCCTGCACCAAAATTAGCACTTGAAAGGAAGGTCTCACAACCTTCAAAATCTAATGGAAGTGATGTTGCTGCAACTAATGTCGTAGTACATCCGCCACCGCCAGTGCCACCGCCAGAACTATATAGTCTGAAATCATCAATATAATAAGTCTCTGTAGTATTTGTATTTAGTTCGAAAAACAATATTATCTTATCATATTTTCCGCTTTCGCCACTTGCAAAGTTAAAAGTCAATTCTTCCCAACCACTTGCTACACTAGTAACCGCTCCTACTTCTACATTAATCCCATTATTAGTCTTATCTTCTAGTTTTACTAGAACATTTGTACCTACATTTGGAGACCAAACCTTTAGTTTAAACCCTGCATTGGCATTAAAATCAAATTTTGCATCAAAATCAATCTGATTATTAGCAAATAATGCCGCTCCTGATCTATCGATTTGACCTACTTTACATGATTTATTTACATCATTATCAAAATCAGGATTATCAACCCAAGTTAGGCCAGCATCAAAGGATGCAATACTCGCTGTAGGGTCTGTCTGGAACGTTAAATCAAAATCTGATGCATCTAGTGATTGACTCGTTTCTGGAGTACATGGATCTGCAACCGTCCCAGTCACCTGCTCAATATCATCTACATAAAAAGTACCCGCAGCGGTACCTGGGCCGTCTACAAAAATTACCATATCATTGTATGAAGCAGATGAGTTAAGGGTGAACGTTAGTTCTTCCCAACCTGAGCCTCCATGATTTTGTGTGTTCTCCACAGGTGCCTCTGTACCATCTTCGAACTTTAATAAAATTGGCAGCGCTTGATCTGAATACAACTTTATTTTAACACCTTTATCCATTGAAAAATCAATAGCAGTATCTAGGTTAAAAAAGGCATTTTCGAAGTTAGCGCCCACATTAGTTATTTGTCCAACCATAGTTGGTTCACTATTTATACCCGATAATTCTGGATTATCCACAACGGTAAATGAAACATTACCAACAATCTTAGTAGCATAATCAATTCCATTACAGTCAAAATCTATTGGAATTTCTAATAACATATCCGTACAAGGAATATCTGCAGTATCAATTTGAGAAATATCATCTATATAAAATGTTCCTGTTGTCGTACCTGGTCCATCAACAAATATGGTGAGTTTTGAAAATACGTCTGAAGAATCAAATGTAAAGTAAATTTCCTCCCAACCTGTTCCTCCATGACTTGCAGTTGTCTCTACAAACGTACTTCCATCTTCAAGTTTCAATAGTACATCAATTGGAGTGTCTGACCAAAAAACAACTTTTATAGATTTTTGTTCGGATAAATTTAACGGCTCACCTAAATCAAAGACAATACCTTCAAATGCTGCTCCACTATTAGTAATAGCACCAACATTAGATGCACTTGTATTTGCTCCTGAAAGGTCAGGGTTTTCTACGACTTGAAAAGATGCACCTCCAAAAACCTCAGCTTGATAGTTAACATTATCTGCATCAAAATTGATGGGAAATGTTATAGGTACAGGAATGTTTATAAATATTTCATCTTGAAAAGTACCTTCTGCTCCAGCTACATTTTTTGCAGTTAATACTACGGTATAGCTACCTGTTGGATATGTTTTAGTTGGATTAATTTCGGTAGAAGTTGTACCATCTCCAAAATCCCAAGTATAGTTATCGGCATTTTCAGAAAGGTTAATAAAAGATACTATACCTGTGTCTTCATTTATTGTTTGTGCGAAACTTGCAATAACCTGTGGTAAGTTGGTATCATCATCATCTTCGCAACCAAAAAAAAGGGAAACGGCTATAATTAAAAGCCAAATTATATTAGTTTTTTTGATTAATTGTTTCATGAGTTTTTTATTAAGTGAATTAGTTTGATTGTGTAAATTCATATACGCGCACATAGTCTACAACCATTGTTTGCGGAAAGACTGTTTCTGCATTAGGTGCTCCAGGTAAGTTGCCTCCAACGGCCAGATTTAAAACAATGTAGAACTGTCTATCATTAAATACCCATTCACCAGATCCATCGGTTTCTTCTTCCACATCTTCTGGGGTGATCTGGTAATACAACACGTTATCTACATAATAGTTTATATAGTCTGGTCCCCATTCTATGCCATATATATGGAAGCCGGTATCCACCCTACTATCTTCTAAGGTATACTTTTTTGATATGGAATTTTCACCTGAGTACCCAGGCCCATGGACAGTGCCAAATATTTCCGTTGGCGCATCACCGGTATTCTCCATAATATCTATCTCACCTATCTGTGGCCAGACGCTACCATCGCTATCGTCTCCTAACAACCAAAAGGCTGGCCACATTCCCTGACCAAAAGGTAGGCGTATGCGTGCTTCAAAACGACCGTAACGTTGCTGGATTTTTCCTTTAGTCTGTAATCTTGCAGAGGTATATTGTGCTCCATTAAAATCCTCTTCTTTAGCGGTAATCAATAAAAACCCGTTCTCAACAGTAACATTTTCAGTTCGATCTGTATAGAATTGCAGTTCATTATTTCCCCAACCTGGGATACCTTCTTCTGAGCCATCGCCGATGTCAAAATTCCAAAAAGAAGTATCAATCTGGCCATCCACATCAAAATTATCTTCTGCCACCAAAGTATTGAATGTGGCCACTGTTTGAGTATCATCAGTCCCACAGCTCATTATAAAAAGGCAGGGAACAAAAAGAAATCCAATTATCTTATTTAAATTCTTATCCATTTTTTAATTTTTTATTCTCTGTAGAAGTATATATTATCAATTATAAAAGAGCTACCATTTGATACAAAAGCTACTCTTGCTATGTTATTTAAATTAGGAGAACCTGGGAAAACTGCCGTTGCTTCTGTAAAGTCATTTATAGGTATGTCTATGCCTACCCAGGTGCCTTCTGTTAATTCTGAGCTTGATACAGTGAACCCTCCTCCTGTGTCATCTCCACCTCCGTCAGCATTATCTGCCCCAAAGTCAATTAACTGAACGGTAAACGCAGGGGTTTCAGAACTGCTCAATTGTACATCTACATGCAGGTGCGTCATACTTGATACATCTTCAGTTCCATCCCAACCAAGTCCTACAAAACTTAAATTATCGTAAGTAACAATCTGATCCCCATTGAAATTTTGTGTTTCGATCTGTACATTTTGATCATTAAATGCAGCGAAATTCAAATTATTAACATTAGTATAAGCATCACTAAATATTGATATAACATCTGAGGGATCTCTTTCTGGAGGCGTTTCTGCACCAACAAAACTACCGAGTACTTCTAAACTCAAAGACCCTTCGGCCAAAACCCCATTAAGCTGACCTGTTATGGTTGTCGTACCCTCACCAACAATTTCTATCTCTCCAAGTTCATTAACAAACGCAATATTTGTATTGGATGACGAAAAATCAAAATAACGAGGTGCTGGTATAACCATAATATCTTCACCAGTTGGAGCATTAAAAGTTGCTCCTAAATCAGTAATTAGTCTAGTTGAGCCTACAAAACCTTGCTCTATAAGATCTTCTCCAGAAAATATTGCTGGTCTTAGCTGTGCTATTGTACCTAAGTTCTCAAATCTTAATTCGTCTATCCAAAAGGTATAGCCAATCTCATTTCCGTTAGGTACTGAATCGATTATATCCAAGCCACCTGCAGAGAAAACAAACATACCACTCTCTTGAACTAATTTTGAAGGATCGGGAATTGGTACAATGTATTTTCGCCAATCTGTAGATAGCTGAATGTTTGGTCGTTCCACTGTAAATTTATCCTCTTCGAAATCAGTTCCAAAGCCTACTAGACCAATCGTTGCAGTGATCGAGCCCCTAGCCCAAAAGGATAAGGCAGTATACCCTGTTAAATCTCTTCCTTCTCCTCTATCTAAAAAAATACCTCCTACAAAATTTCCGTTTGGATCATTTGGGGCGGGAACGTCAATTCTTATCGAAGAGTTTCCCTCATAGGCAACATCATCATCTGTACCAAAAGCTTCTGTGTTAGCTCCTAGGGCAGGGTCAAACGATATAAAAAACCTGTCTGTAAGACCTACTGGGCTATCTGTAAAAATGTCGGCAGTATTTGGAAAGGTAGCAAAAACTGCTTCGTCTGAAAGATCTCTATCACAGCCAGATAGAACTATCATAACCAATATTAAAGAGCATATGGTTTTTAAATTGATATTTTTTATATTTTTCATTTTCATCTGTTCTTTTTTATTGTTTTTTTAGTTGTCAGATGGAATTCGCCATTGAATATTTCAGTTGGTATCAACCAATAGTTATGGCTCATTTCATGGTATTATTTTCCTATGTTAATGTGTACATATGTTCTTATCTCCCATTCGTTACCATCATCAAATCCCACAGGGCTTAATATGGGTTCTGGCGGAAATGTGTTTGGCGATACCGTTAATGGCGAGTAACGAGGAGAAAACTCATTTAATGAACGCCAAGTGCCCCGAATCCCAATTCTAGTAGTGGGTAAAACGAACCAATCTGGTTTACCAATAGATGTCGATATATCTAACATTAATTGTACTGGATATGTTAAATTGAAATCTCGATGATAATCATAGGGCCCCCAATCATCTATTTGGAAGGTATGTTGAAACTTCCATTTTTTGTAAATCACACGAATATCTCCTCCAATTCTATCAATTTCTCTAGAGTCGCTACCATTTGCTTGGCCATTACCTGCAAATAATTTGGCTATTAAGGCTAAATCTGGACTTATTTTAGATACAATACGTGAGTTAACTTCCCATAAATCCTTAGCAGGCACAGAATTAGGAAAAGCAAATATGGTACGATCTGCTAAAAAACCAATATGCGCATCCATTGTTGTTGGAAGGTGCCAATACACAAATCCTAAATTAAATGCAAGTTTAGCATCTTCTGATCTATCGCTATCCCATTGATAAAACCAAGAACCTGGTGTGGGATCATAAGTAAACAATAATTCTGCGGCTGTGGTTTTTCTATTCGCTCTTACTACAAAAGGATCTGCAAGTATGTTTCTTAATCTTGCAGTTCCACCAGCATCATTTGGTATTGCATCTACTAAAGGTTCTTGCCATAAAAAATTAGGAGCTATTTGCCAATCTCCTAAAGTATAAGTAAAACCTGTTAGAAAACTATTTTGATTTCCACTTCCATTATCTCTTAGTTTCCATCCTGCAAATGATTGTGTTTGATCTGCTCCCCCATTCGCTACCAATCCAGTGGCAGCACCTTGAGCATACCAATTAAACTTTCCTTTTGAAAATGTAATTCTTGCTTTAGCTCCCCAATTATCGTCACTATTTACCTTATCCTCATATACTACATAATTTCCTGATTCACCTCTTACATCTTGATATGCAATATCGTTTAGTGGACTACCTGCCCATATCCCTCCGAGTGTAACCCCAAATGCACCAAAGTCTCTATCTACAACTAACGTAGCTCTCTCTGTAGGCCAAGGTGGAATTACACCACTTCTTACTTGATTTGCATCTAAGACACGACTCCCAGTTTCATCTAATGATATATCCGTCTCGAAATCTCTATGGTAAATACCTGTTATATCGAATTTTTTTATTTTGGTACTATACTTTAGTAATGCTGTAGGGTTAGCTCCCCACCATATTTGAGGACCGAATGCGGCTTTCAAACCGTTTAGACTGCCTTTACCATTTATCTCCATGCCTAAAATTTCACCATTATAGATATCTAAGTTTGGCCCATAGTTAGCCTCTGGATACAAACCAAAAAAGTCACCTTCATAGCCCCAATGGTAATGCCCGGTTCTATAGAATCCTTTTATATCGGCAATTTTAGTGTTCCATTCGTATTCTGCATTATAAACACGTAGTCTATTAAAATCAGCTATTTCAACATCTAAATCATTTCCTCCTTCTACGCCTTGAACTACAACTGGTCTACCTACACTTTCATAAAATAATTCATTAATGGGATTCTCAGCAACATTACCAAGAATATTAAAATTAACATTGGCTCTCATACTGGGTGTAGGTCTTCCTTCTACGCCAATATAATAGGACTGCATATGATCAAAACCCAATTGATTAGGAAATACATTTGCATTTGGATCTTCATTATCCGGAGTTGTGATTAATTCTCCCCCAGTATTGTACGTAGTGAATTCTGCTCTTAGTTGACTTAATCTTATTTTTCCTCCACTTTCAGCTTCCAAAGCTGCTTTATCTCCCCTTGCTCTTAACATAGCATCCATTATCTGAATGTTATCGAAATAATTATCCATAAAATCAAGGGTCATACCTTCTTCGTATGGATTAAGTCTGTGCGCTTCTTTTAAAGCGTAGTAAGCGGCACGCGGATATAATTCGTAGAGTCCTCTTTCGTTAGTTGGCCCTTTGGCGCAAATACCAAACCACTCTTCATTCATATTATTATCGTCTTTTTTTGCTTGATCTCTGTTATAACCCCCATTAGACCAAGAAGCGGCGTTATCATGAACATCTAAGTTTTCGGTCTGCTTATATTTCCACCATCCATCACTAAATTGAAAGGTAAAACCACCTATAGAGTTTTCGGATTTTCCAAGTCCAGCAGCATTTTCATAAATTTCTTTCCAATTTCCAAGGTTATAGTACGCCTGAGAGTATTGATCTTCTTGATTATCTCTTGCATTGAATGCATCTGCACCAAACTCTGCAAAAAGAATTGGCATACCCAGTTCGTCCCTAACTCTTTGAAAAGCGTCTCCAAATGAAATACCACGATACATATTTGTACCATAAATATCAATATCAGTACATTCTTCTTTTACTATGTCTGCATATAACAGATCACCATTACATATAGCTATTGGATGTGATTGGTCAATAGCTTTTACTTCTTTGGCAGCATCATTAAATGCTTTATACAATGCATGAGCTGCAAGTCTAATTCCTGAACTCGTATCGTTAATTGGAATATCCTCGGTTTCTGCTCCTGTCCATGATAAATGGTAATTATTTTCGTTACCAATCATGTATAATAACAGACCTGGTGTATTTTTATAAGTGGTAGCCATATCTCTGGCTTCTTTCATTAAGACTTGTCTTGTATCTGGATCAGCATAGTCAGTTTGTGGCACCCAAGCGCCATTTATGGTGAGTCCATAGGCTCCAAAAGTAATGTTGAGCATAGTGTAAATACCATAATTTTCATAGATGTATTTAATCCACTTTGGCTTAAGGTTGTAAGTACGAATGGCATTAACCCCCATATTTCTTAATAAGGGCATTTCGCCATCTATAGCCGCTTTGATTATATCATCAGACTTTCCCCAAATTCCGGAATCTGTTATTGTAGAGCCAATTGGAACATAATCCCAATTCACCCCATTGACCATGAAATCTTTTCCGTTTACTACTAATTTCACTCCTTGATCATTATTCACTATTGAAACCTGATCAGTCTGTGCAACCCCAATTATTGTAAACAAGAAAAGTATTAATTTTAGAAAATTAGTTCCCATTGTATGTATTGATTTTAAGAATGACCGTAAAAAATGTGAAGAAACTTTTTTTGCTGTATTCGCCCCAAATACTTTTTAGCATGACCTTCTTGAATTAAGTGACTGATTGTGTTTTGTTATATGTCTATGTTGACAGGATAAACTTATTTTAAAAAACTATGAGATCCATAAAAAATACCTCAACAAAAAACATACATCGCAATAAAAGAGGTGTTTTTTTGCATTATTAATACTTTAAGGCCCGCGGTTTAAAGGTTTCAATAAAACACATTAAACAACCGTTAAAAAAGCTTATAACAGCAAATTGTATAGGTAATGTATAGGTGTTAATTCTATCTGTATAGGTATTTACAATTGAAGAATGTAATTTACCAGGTTTTCTTCGTGTTGCAGATTTAGTTTTTTTCGAAGTCTGTAACGCTTAATTTCAACACTTCTTGCAGATATACTGAATAGTGGAGCTATTTCTTTTGATGATAAATTAAGACGTAAATATACACAAAGCTTTAGATCATTAGGAGACAAATCAGGGTGCGTCTTCTTTAGTTTTTTTAAAAATTTTCTATCTACATTATTAAATGCCTCCTTAAAAAACTCCCAATTATCATTATGATCTAAATTTTTATCTATAATATTTATAACAGGTTTAACAGAACTTTGATCTGAAACCTTGGTAAGGTGATTTTTGATTTGTGTTAATAATTCATTCTTTTTTGCAATGTCTATGGTAGAAGCTGCTAATTCTTTACTCTTACTTTTAAATTCTTGCTTTAGTTGTTCATTTTTGATTCTAATAATTTCTTTTTCGTTTTGAACCTTCGTAAATTCTAACTCACGCTTATTCTTCTCTATCAATTTTTTTTGTTCTTTATTGTAATATCTTTTATACATATTATGCATAAAAACAGAAAACAAAATAATCGCTAAAGCATAAACAGCTAACAGTAGATTTGAAATATACCATGGCTTTGCTATATTAAAAGAATATGAAACAACATTACTAGAAATGACATTTCCTATTTTTGCTCTCACGCTAAATGTATAATCACCAAAAGGAAGGTTTTCAAAAAATACATATGAATGTTCTGACCAATCACTCCAATCATTATAGATTCCTTTGAGTTGATATTGATATTGAGTGTTTATACACTTATTGAATTCTGGAGCATAGAAAGAAAATTCAAGGTTATTTTCATTAGTTCTAAAATCGCCGTTTATTTTTTTATCAAGTAAGCTCTTGCTTTTTTCATTTCTCCCTTTCTTAATACTACCGATATGAACTTGAAATTTCTTGGTTTTTAGTTCGTTTATATCAATAGTTATATACCCCGATGTGGTTCCTATCAAATATTTACTCTCATCGTTAAGGCGTATTATATTTTCATAGCCAAGAGTACCATTTCTCAATTCTTTGGTTAAAGGTATGCTCTTAATTTTTGCAATATTCGTTAACCCTCCCGGAGAAATATAATTTATATTGGATTTTGTAAAAATCCATAGATTATTGCTCTCCTCATCTAATATTAATTTTCCAGAAATGTATTCATCTTCGCTGTATACATTACTTAAAACACTGTCTTTAACAAACTTTTTATTAGTGTAATTATATTTAAGGATGCCATTTTTATAGGCATACAATAAATCTCCATTATACTTTATGATTCCAGAATTTGCACCTTTAATTAATGAATCAATAAAAACACTTTTTGCATTAGAAAAAGTACTATCTACTTTTACTTTGTATACACCGTTGTATTCATGATTTACAAAAATTTCATTTCCCAGTGTTTCAAAATATCTGGATGAATTGTTAAATCCTTTAATCTTATTTTTTACCTGCCAGGTATTATTTATTTTTTCCAAAATATAAATACCATCGTAATTAGCCTGGATTAGAAAATTAGGTTTGTCATTAAATTTATCTATACTCCAAGTTCCCTGAATATTTGATATTTTTTTTCCTTGATTACCATTAATTATATATGTTCCAGAATTATGCCCACAAAATAATGTTTGATCAATCTCTTTTAAATACCATACCTGACCCTCTGTACCTTCAATAAAACTAAAGCCTTTATTACTTTCAAGATTTTTGTAAAATAACCCTTGATTAGTACCCAGGTATAGGTTACCATTACTAATCGCAGAAGCATATACGCTACCTAAAATTCCTTTATTATCATTGTAAATTCTAAAAGGTGAATTAATATTTATGTAATTGATCCCATTATCAAGACCTAACCAAATATTACTATCTCTATCTTCAAAAAGTGATAAGACCGTATTATTTGATAGTCCCTTGTTTTGATCCATATTAGAAAGTAGTTCTCCTTTTTCATTAAGAAAAATTAAACCATGAGATATGGTTCCTAAAGCAAATCTTTTATCTTTTAACCTGATACCATCATAAACGCTAACTTTCTCTAATAACTCATTTGAAATTTTATCATATTTTACCAGTGAATTATTTTCCGTAACATAAAAACCATTGTCCCGAGTTAATATTAATAACTCTTTCCCACTTTTAAAAATATTAATTACTTCATTATTCTTTACTACATCATCATCAAAAGTCAAAAAACTCTCTCCATATTCAATTTTAAATATTCCTTGGTTAATTCTTTGGAAATATATACTCTGGTCAACCTTAAACATTTTGGTTATAGTATCTTTTGATTCTATAACATTTACAGATTTGTTACTAACATTGTAGATATAGATACGTTTTAAAGATTGAAAAACTACCCAATCATCTATATTGATAATGTTCCAAAACTCTTCATCTTCTACTAATTTAATATCTACTTGTTTGGATAAAGAAGTATAGTTTAAAATTCCTAAATTGTCTTTCTGCCAATAACCAAACTCCTTAAAACAACCTGTATAAACACGATCATTGACGACATGAACTGACCTCATGATACTCCCATTTGGAGAAGGATAAAGTTTCCAACTAGCACCATTAAACTCTAATAATCCTTTATTATTAGCAACATAAATCAATTTATCTAAAGATTGAGAAATTCCCCAGTTTTGATTTTCTGCATTGTAGTCTTTAGGTGAATAATTTTGAATAGGAGGTAACTCCTGTGCTTTGGCAATAACACAAAAAATAACTCCAAGAAAAAACGATATTACTTTATTGAATCCCAATTAATTAAAGAAATACATTACAATTACAATAATACAAATTATTAATTCAACATGAGATCTACTTAATTTTCTAAACAAGTACAATTGCCCTAAATCCTGTTCGAGATATAAATTTTTAGAAATTATAATCAATTTAGAAATAAGAAAATCACTCAAACGTTTTCGTTTATAATCTCCTATCTGAATACCCTACAATTTTTGGCAAAAACCTCTAACGACGTATAATTTAATTAAAATCTGCAAAAGAGCGAATGATACATTTCTTTTCTTTTCGTTGATTATTTACTAATTTGACATATTTTTAACAAAAAAAGAAGGTTGTTGTAAAACATCTAAATGCATTCGTCACTAGCCAAAATAACAATACAATATCTTGTAGCATCTGTGCTCCTGACATTTTTCTCTATTTCCTATCTGGATGCACAAGAAGAGTGGAAAAAAGTTTCTGAGGTTAGAAATTACTCAAACAATGATATAGGCAAAGCAGCTCCAAAAACTTTTGACATCACACAAGATTCGCAAGGACTAATATACTTTGCCAATGAATATGGGTTGTTAGAATTTACTGGCAATACATGGAAAATTCTTTTACAACCAAAAAATCGTTCCCCTATAAGTTCTTTATTATCATACGGGTCAAGAGTTTATGTAGGTAGTAATAATGAAATAGGGTATACAGCAAAAAACATTTTTGATCAAATCTACTATGTTTCCTTAAATGAATTGTTACCTGATAGTTGTATCAATTTTTCGCAAGTCTGGGGGATTTTTGAAATTCAAAATGTTATTTATTTCTGTACCAATGACCAGTTTATAAAATATGATATTTTAAAAAATAAGATCCAATGCATAGCCGCTAGTAATGGGATAAAGCATGTTGCAAAAATCAATAACAAGCTTTATTTTATAGATAACTCTGATAACATCAATATTCTTGTTGACAACCAAATCAAACAAGTATATTCCTCTACGTTACTTTCTAATTACACAGTAGACAGAATACTTCCTTATGGTAGAAATTCGTTTTTAATTGTTACGGCTAAAAATGGCATTCAGTTATTAGAAAACGATACACTAAAACCATGGGGAAATAAGAAATACTTCGACCTTTCAAGTATCAATATATCTTCTGCAATTCTTTTAAGTAATAATGTATATTGTATTGGAACAACCAATAATGGTGTTCTTTTTTTAGATAAGAAAGGTAATCTTCTTCAAAAACTTAATAGAGATAACGAACTACTAAGCAACACTATACTAGACTTATATATAGATGGCTCTGAAAATTTATGGATAACTCTAGAAGGAAGTATAAGTTATATAGAACTAAAATCTCCTTTTCACACATTATCAGAAGATGATGGCATATATGGTTCTACATATGATGTAAAAAAGCACAATGACACATTGTTTGTAGCTACATCAAATGGTTTATACTATTGTAAATGGCCCCCTGGTAACTATGCTAATGCGTTCAAACAAATTCAGGGAGTCGAAGGACAAGTATGGAATTTATCTGTAATCGATAATACATTATTTATCGGAGCTCATAATGGGTCCTTTATCTTTCAAAATAACAAAATTGAACCCATAAGCGAAATTAAAGGAGGATGGAATTTTGTAAAAATACCAGGTAATAAAAATCTAATCCTTCAAGGAACATATACTGGGTTAGTAGTGTATGAAAAGAACAATGGTACTTGGAAATTAAGAAATCAAATCAAAGGTTTTTATGAGACATCAAGAGAAGTGGCATTTGGAGTTAATAATAAACTATGGATATCACATGGATATAAAGGCATTTTTCGTCTAAGTATAGATCAAGGTTATAATGAAATAATTAAAACCACTCTTTATGATCAGCAAAAAGGATTTCCTGGTAATCTATTTATTAGTTTACTGAAGACAAATGACCCTCAGTTATTTGGCACACAATTAGGAGTATATAATCATGATGAGAAAACTGACTCTATGGTTGTTAACAGCAAATATACCAGCATATTAACTAATCACAATCTGGTACGAAGGTTGACTAGCGTTTCAGAAAATGAAATTCTCTTTATTCAAGGATATGATAGAGATGATGACATAGGGATTATAAAATTTACACCAAACGGAGATCATTCTACCCAGCGTGTGCCGTTTCAACGGCTAAAAAATCAGCTTATACCGGCATTTGAAAAATTTATAACCTTTAAAAATGGCGACTTAGGCTTCACTTCTAAAAACGGATTAATTATATATCAAGAAGATTCTAATCTAGACTATAACAAAGAACTTAATACTCTATTAAGAAATGTAAAAATCAAAGACTCTATCGTATATGGTAATGTGGATGATTATGTTACCGATATAAGAAAAGATTCTATATTTAAACCTGTTCCCTTCAATTCAAATAAGTTAAACTTTTCGTTTGTAGCTCCTTTTTATGAACATCCAAGCTCTGTAACATACCAAACTTATTTAGAAGGTTTAGATGAAAATTGGTCAACCTGGGATGCAAAAACACATAAAGAATACAACTTTCTACCTCCTGGGGAATACACATTTAAGGTTAGAGCAAAAAATGTATATAATAAAATTGGAAAAGAAACCGTTTTCAAATTTGAAATCAAACCGCCTTGGTATAAATCTATACCAATGTTTATTGTCTATTTTATATTATTAATTCTTGCTCTTTACTCTTTTATTAGGATTAAGAATGATCAACGTAAAAAAAGTGTCGAAAAATTAAAAATCGCACACAAAAGGGAAATTGAACTGCAAAAAATAAAGTTTGAAGAAAAGAGGCTTAAAGCCAAAAATGAGAAAATCAAAAAAGACAATAAATCCCTTAAAGAAAATCTTGAATCCAGAAACAAAGAACTTGCATCCTCTGCTATGCAAACCGTACAAATAGATAATCAATTACTACAACTAAAGAAATCTTTAGATGAGATTTATAATGAGTCCGAAGGAAGAATCAGAAAACAACTTCGGGATACTTTAAAAGTATTAGAAGATCAAATAAAAGGAGACAATAATTGGAAACATTTTGAAACGCATTTTAATCAAATTCATGACAACTCTTTAGAACGATTGAAGGAAGAATATCCAGATTTAAGTCATAGAGAAATACGATTATGTGCTTATCTAAAATTAAACTTATCCAGTAAAGAGATTGCTCCATTAATGGGTATTTCATATAGAGGAGTTGAATCCTTAAGATTCAGGGTTAGAAAAAAAATGAACCTGGATACTTCTGTAAATCTCACCGATTATATTATACGATTTTAAATAACGTGAATTGGATATAAAGCCTACTCCTATCCAGTCTTTTATAGTACATATTAGGTTCCTTCTCCTTGGGGAGAAGTTTAAGATGAGGGGATTTTCACATTAAAACCCCTCACCTTAGTCCTCTCCCATAAGGAGAGGAAACTCAAAGTATTGTTCTGTAGTTATTTGTGTAAAAATTTAATTTGGTCTTAAATCGAACTTTAATTAACTATATTTTTCCATCAAAAATTTATATTGAAAATTCATTAAAATTCGCTTTGCGTAGTAAAACTGTAGTGCTCTAGTATTTTAATAGTACCAGCATTAAATAATCTTCATAAAACATGCCCTAAATTTGATTTGTAGCTAAAATAAAGGTCGATTATTTAACTAATCGTTAATTTAAAAAATCACAAATCATGTTAACTCTTAACAATAAAGGTATATTCCTACTATGTTGTCTATTCTGGATAGGGAATTTTACCTCATTTTCACAAAATATAATACCCGGTAAGTTTGCGCCTGTAAA
The DNA here is from genome assembly GCA_947496355.1 of uncultured Aquimarina sp. Taxonomy (GTDB): domain Bacteria; phylum Bacteroidota; class Bacteroidia; order Flavobacteriales; family Flavobacteriaceae; genus Aquimarina. Next base: position 237,640 of record CANMCO010000007.1, on the reverse strand, counting down.
TGGTAAAACCATGTTGATCATAGGTCAGGATTTAGGCTCTGTAGCCGGTTACGTAAACAGTGGTCGTTTCCCCACTCCCGCTGGAGTAACTATGTATACAGATATTTATACAATGGCCGGATTAAATAACATTACCAACTATGGCGCAGGCAATATCGGTTCACAGGCTGCATTGGATAGATATCCAAATTCTGCTCTGGCGATAGGGTTATGGATGGTAGAAGAAAATGATGGTCAAGGAGAAGATCATCCCAACGGATTAACAGAAATTGTAAATGGTCAGCACAATGATGAACTGGACAAGTTTGCTGCCTTTGCAAAAAGAAATTCGCCACGACCCATTTATCTAAGAATTGGATATGAATTTGACGGGCCCTGGAACAACTATAACCCAGGTAAATATCAAGCAGCATATAGATATATCGTAAACTACCTTAACCAAAAGCAAGTTAACAATGTAGCTTATGTTTGGCAATCTGCAACTTGGGGGGCTACTCCTGCAAATGGAATTGACAGTTACTATCCAGGGGATCAATATGTAGACTATGTAGGACTTTCATTTTTCTTTTTTGATGAAAATTTTAATGGGAATAACCTAGATTATATCCTAAATTTTGCCCGTAGTAAAAATAAACCTATTATGATGGCTGAAGTATCAGCCCAATATCATGAATTTGACCAGGGAACATTTCATCCATTTGATAATCCCGGTGCACCACAGCAGTTAGGAGGTCAAGGGATCTGGAATCAATTCTTCAGAGATCAACTTATTCCATTTGTAGATGATAATAGAGATGTAATAAGATCTGTTGCATATATTAATGCTGACTGGCAGTCACAACCACAATGGAAATGGCCTGATGCCAACAATGGTTTTTGGGGAGACACCAGAATCGAAGCAAATAATACGATCTCAACAAACTGGAATAATTATATCAATAATGGTAATTTTCTGCATGGCAGCCCTAATTTATTAAGTGACCTTGGAATAACAGGAGGAAACAATCCTAGTTGTAATGACGGAATCCAGAATGGAGATGAAACTGGTATAGATTGTGGTGGAAGTTGTCAACCTTGCCAAACAACACCAACTTGTAATGATGGTATCCAGAACGGGAATGAAACAGGAGTAGATTGTGGAGGAAGTTGTGCTCCTTGTACTACCGGTGGCGACGTTACCACAAAAATTGAAGCTGAAACTGGAAGTTTAACAGGGCAAGCACAATACTATAATGATGGTGCGGCTAGTAGCGGACAAGGTGTTGCATATCTTGATGGTATAGGTAATGGATTTACAATTTCTAATGCTCCGAAAGCAGACAAAATCGAATTAATATATGCTTCACAAAACTCAGGAAAGATTTCAATACGAGTTAATGGTCAAAATCGAGGAGATCTTAATTTCGTATCCAATGGTGCTTGGGTTGGATCATACACCACAGCAACAATAAATACTGTTGTTCCTGAAGGGGCTTCTTTTCAGGTTATAAATAATAGCGGAGATGAAGCTTTAAATGTAGATTATCTAAACTTTATAAGTGAAAATAATGGAGGTGGTAATCAACCATGTACGGGATCAGATATTCCAAATGCAACTATAGGTAAAACCGATGAAAGTATACAGGGAGCAAATGATGGTAGTATAACATTTAGTTTCTCAGACACTTCAGGTAGAACAAATATAGAGTTTAGCATAGATGGAGGTTCATCATATCCATACAATGTTGAAGATAATACAGGTTCCACTACAGTTTCAAATTTAGCTTCCGGAACGTATCAACTATTCACGAGGTGGGGTAATAACGAGTGCCCACAAAATCTTGGAACCGTAACCATTGCCGAAGGTAATAGTGGGGGATGTTCAGATTGTATCAACTTCGATCAGACGGGTACTTCTTCTTTTTCAAATCAGGATAATGCTGCCAATATCAATATTCAAGATAATGGTACTACGGCAGTACTAACAGATAACACCTGGAGAAGAACTAACACCAAATATAACATTACCACTAATACTGTGTTAGAATTTGAATTTCAAAGCACACAACAAGGTGAGATACACGGTATAGGGTTTGACAGTAACGAATCATTGACTGCAGCCCAAATTTTTCAATTATATGGAACACAAAACTGGGGTAATCGAGACTTTGATTATACTCCAGGAGGGTATATATCCTTTAGTATTCCTGTGGGAGACTATTACACCGGAAACGACATGTATCTGGTATTGGTTAATGATTTTGATTCCGGTTCAGGGAACACAAGTTATTTCCGTAACGTTAGAATTTTTGAAAATGTGGCTACACCAACATGTGATGATGGCATTCAGAATGGTAACGAAACCGGTATTGATTGTGGAGGAAGCTGTCAACCTTGTACCATAGATCCTACATGTAATGACGGAATCCAAAATGGAGATGAAACCGGTGTTGATTGTGGGGGTAGTTGTGAGCCATGTAGTATAAGTAGTTTAACCGCAAAATTACTACCGCCTAATGACAAAATTTTACTTACCCTTGGACAAGATCTTAAAACAATAAAGGATTATAACGATGGTGGTGTTCAAGGTAAAGGATTTCCTGAAATGGGAGGAACTACTACCTATATCTCATTTTATAGTCTATTGGATTCACAGTTCCCTCAATACGGAGCTCTTGGAGAAACTGCAAATGGCGGTACAGCTACCAACGGAAACGGCTCTACTATTGATGTAGATTGGGGAGCTGGTCCTTTAAATGCCAGAAGTTCTATCTTGGCATATCCTAACTCAAGTTTATCTATTGGTTTAAGCATGACTGAAGGAGAAGCAACCGCTAATGGAATTAACTATTGGTGCCAAGGATGTCTAGCACAAGTTGGGCAAGGACAATGGGATAATCAGATCAAAAGATTAGCTTCTTTTTGTAAACGATATGGGGATAGAGCGATATACCTTAGAATAGCCTATGAATTTGATGGCAACTGGAATGTGGGCTACGAAAATCGAAGCAACTATATTAATGCATATAAAAGAGTGGTAGATGTAATGCGAGCAGAAGGTGTTACCAATGTTGCTTACGTCTGGCAATCTAGTTCTTCTCCTATTGATGACGTATTAGATATACAATTTGGGGAAGGTAACTTTGGAGATATCAAAAGTTGGTATCCAGGAGATAATTATGTCGATTGGATGGGGTTATCATGGTTCGTTACTCCAGATGAGACTACATCAGTACTACCAGGAATACCAACTCAACGAGAAAAAGCGAATGAAGTAGTTACTTTTGCCAGACAAAAAAACAAACCTGTATATATTGCGGAATCAACTCCACAAGGATATGACTTGATAAACCTCGTAGATTGTAATATTTCTAATGTTTGGGATGGCACTGCAGCTCAAGGTTGCCAGAATAAATCTGCCAATGGCCTTTGGAATGAGTGGTTCGCTCCTTTCTTTGAGTATATTTACGACAATAGTGATGTAATAAGACAAGTACATTATATCAATGCCAATTGGGAAGATGATACTGCATTATTTGGACAAGGAAATAGAGCCAATGGCTATTGGGGGCGTGCGGGAGTACATATTAATTCGACTATTGCTAATAACTGGAAGTCTGAAATAGATAAACCAGTATGGCTACACGGTAGTAGTACCCTTAATAGTCAATTGTTGCAATCTCAATTAAGGTTATCTAAAGAACCTTCTAAAAAGAGTGAATTTAGTATATCAATACATCCAAATCCATCAGAAGGTGTATTTACAATAAGAGGTAAAAATCTTTCTCGGATACTAATTAGTGATTTGAACGGAAGAATTATTAAAAATATAACTCCAAATTCTTCTGATAAAGAAGTAAGAATAAACATTGCAGATGTAGAAAAAGGAATGTATTTAATAACCACATTTAATATTAACAAAACCAAAACCACAAATAGACTGATCGTAAACTAGAACACAAACTCAACTTCAAAATACCAATTGTTTATATTAGCAAAAAGGGTTTGATTCATAAGATCAAACCCTTTTTTAATACCTCAGTTTTTACAGGTTCATTTTATAATGCTTGGCTTAAATTAATTTTTTGCTTCAAATAAGGGGCTAGTTTTTCATAAACTGGCACAAAAACCTTTTCTTTTATATTTTCTACATCCTGAGGATAATAGACTTTATTCACCTCATAACGGGCTCTCCCTAAAAGGGAATGCATATGAAGCATTTTAAAATCAATTACTTCTTTTATACTTTTCCCTAAATCTTCGCAACCAAAAATCCCAGGCGAATTAGGCACGGCGCTTAATAGCGCACTCAAATCATTATCATCTTTAGCCATATCACTTAGCACCTGTAGAAAAACCTGTTCATATAAATCCCCAGCTCCAAGGCTCCAGTCTGTCTTTGGTTCTTCTTCTTTTGCCAATGTTGCTAAAGAAAAGGATTCTTTAGTATCAATTCCTAAAACCATAAATAATTCATCCAAACTCCCACTAGCTGCACCATGGGTTTTAATCAAATTACTTATGTTTTCTTTATCCAGATCACTTAGGATTCCGTTTATCATATGTTCATATCCCAATAATAAAAGTGCCTCTCGCAATGCAATATATTTTTTAGGATGCTCTTTTTTCATTCTCATAAAAACGCCTCTCGCAGTTGCCGTGCCCATTGCTAAATTAGAGATCAATAGCTCTGCACCAAAAGCATTATCAGCTATGCGTCGTATACCGCCAGAGCTTAATTCCTTATTTGACCATTTAAGAAAATCAAATCGATCAGAGAACGTTTTTCCTTCTTTGATTTCATTCATTCGTAATACATGTCTGTATGATAATGCTTCACCGTTAGGTCCAGCCGCCTCATTATCCCCAAAGACTCCAGGCCAGTCCATATTAGTGCCCCATACTGGTCTAGGTTTATCACCATGGCATTTAACACATGATTCTGGACTTCTGTGAAGTTTTGGTGTTTCATCTGTAAAATCAAATTGAGAAAACTCCCAATTACCATTTTCTTCATTGAGTTGGGCACAATCCAACAAATCATGTTTAGGATCATCTGGTTTAGTGCTAATATTCATTAAAAATGTACCATCAGGACCAAACAAAACTATCCTGGGAAATCTTAAAGAAGATTGTCCCTCTCCCTTGGTGTGTTCTACAAGAGAAAAGTTATTTTTATAATGTTCTGGAAGTCGATTTAATAATTCAACAATGGTTTTGATATTATTCTTTTGCATAAAACTCATAATACCATTAATTGTCATTTCTGGATCTCCTTCTTTTGGCGAAGGGTTCAGACTATCCAATTTAACAATAACATCATTTACTGTTTTAGGACAAAGTAGTTTACCGTGAAGTTCTCCTCCTGTGCTGATATAATCTTTCTGCAATTGTACTATTGCTGTCTTTTTTACGTTTGTTTCAGGGTTACAACCTATAATAAACACGAAGATAAATAGTAAACCCAAATAACCTGATACTGACTTCATTAAAATTAATTTTTTAGCAAAAAAACAGAATTTTATCTAAAAAAGTAGTCCGAAAATTGCATTTAGCCCAAAATGCGTGGTAAAAGTGTATGAATCAGGAACTGTTAAAGTATTATTAACTATTAATTAAAGAGCATTTTTATCGAAATTAGCTCAAACGATTGAGTTCGTAATTTTTTAATAAAAATATTTGCAAATAAACTTTAAGTAAACATTAAAATTGATAGAAATGAAACATGTAATTAACTTAGCCATTTTCTCAATGTTACTATTAGCAGTAACAGTTTCTTGTGAAAATGAAGAATTTGCCTCAGAGACTTCAGTATCAAAAGTTATTGATGCCAATGGTAAAGCAAGCTGTCCTGGATCTCACCCTTATGAAGCATGTGGTGCCTGCTGGACAGATGTAAATCAAGCGCAATCTGGAGGTTGTAATGATACCGGAGGTAACAACGGTGGTGGTGATAATGGTGGTGGAGATAACAATGGTGGAAACCAAAATAATGACTGTCCATCTTCTCATCCATACTCGGCTTGTGGTCAATGTTGGACAGACGCAAATCAAGCACAATCTGCTGGCTGTAACGAAGGTGGAAACAACGGCGGTGGAAATAATGGCGGTGGAAACAACGGCGGTGGAAACAACGGCGGTGGAAACAACGGCGGTGGAAATAGTGGTGGAGGAACACCATGTGGGGATTATAACTACGATCCGAATAATTTAAACTGTGTAACAACTGTTGCCAATGGAAGCGGATGTATGAACAGTGATGGTTTATTTGTAAGTAGTAAAGGTGTTGTAAGTAATCCTTGTAATACAAAAGAAGCCGTTTTGGATATCGAAAGAAATTTAGGCATTAATATTGACGACCAATTTATCGCACAGTGTGGTTATCAAGGAAATGTACCATCTATTAATCCTACTATGACAAAAAGTGATTTTCTTATATACATGAAAGCGTTGTTTATCAACATCAATATCAATGGTAAAACTGGTGATCAATTTGCAACAGAATTCACAAATTTACTTGATACTAATAATGATGGTATTTTAACAAGAAATGAAGCTAGTCAGGCAAAAGGTTCTGATCCACGTCAGGTATTAAACCTTGAACCTATCTTTACGATCAATGGTGGGCTTGCAACAGACGATGTATTGGCATACGTTGGATTATACTTAGGTGATGGTGCATTAGATAAATATGCAGGAGACCTACCACAGACAGTTCAAGATAATATGGCAAATTTTACTAGAACATGGCAACCTGGTGTAAATGCTGCATCTAGAAGATATGATTCAAATAAATAAAACCCCCATGTGTAATTGATGAAGCAATTCATTTATTGTTATATTTTGCCCTAAAATTACTATAAGGGTTTGATACCAAAAGTTATCAAACCCTTATATCTTTTCTACTATTATTGCTATTTATCAAATGTTTCTCATAAATTGAAGCACAATTATTTTGGTCTAATGAAAAAAAAGAAAAGAATAACCCTAAAGGATATAGCAAATGAGTTTAGCGTCTCTATTGCCACTGTTTCTAAAGCATTAAATGATAGTTATGAAATAAGTACCAAGACTAAAGCTAAAATCCAGGAATATGCAAAAGAACATCATTATAAACCTAATAGCATTGCTTTAAATTTACAAAACAAAAAAACCAAGACCATAGGGGTAATTATTCCTAATATTTTAAATCATTTTTTTACCAAAGTATTTGTTGGAATTGAAAAAACAGCTGCAGAAAAAGGATATAATCTCATTACTTGTATTTCAAATGAATCCTATGAAAAAGAAGTAAATGCAATGGAACTTCTTAAAAATTCTGCTTTGGATGGTTTTATACTTTCTATCGCTGAAGAAACACAGGTAAAGCAAAATTTTAGTCATTTTCAAAATACAATTAATCAAGGTATTCCTATAGTAATGTTTGATCGTGTTACCGATCAAATTGAATGTGATAAAGTAATTGTTAATGATAAAGAAGGTGCTTATAACGCTACGAACCATTTTATTGAAACTGGTTGTAAAAATATAGCTATTGTATCTACTATACATAACCTTAGTGTAGGAAAACTACGCCTGGAAGGATATAAAAAAGCACTTCAGGAAGCTAACATACCTATTGATGAATCTTTAATTCTTAAAATAGATGAATTCAATGACATTGACACATTGCTTAAAATTCTATTGGGCTCTAAAAAAGTTGACGCTATGTTATGTCTTGAAGAAGATTCTGCTGTTAGCACGTTAAGAATGGTATGCTCAAAAGGATTTAAAGTACCCGAGGATATTTCTATTATTGGTTTTACTAACGGAGTATTACCTAGACACGTTACTCCATCGATTACAACAATTAGTCAACATGGTATTTATCTGGGTGAAACAGCAACAAAGATGTTAATCGAGAAGTTAGAAAATGAAGATTCAGAGACTTCTCATACTACAAAAGTGGTCAAGACTAATTTAATAGAGAGAGAAACAACGAAATTACTTCCTTACTAAATATCATTATTAATTTAAAAAAATCCTGCCAGTCTCATTCGTAACCAACAGGATTTAGGTATTGGGGAAATAAAATCCCTTTTTATGTTATTCTATAGTATACCGACTCCAGGGATATTTTCTAAAACAACAACATCTACTTCTCCGGATATGGATAAATCATTATCACTATCGTTGTTATCGCCATCGACATTAAAAGAGAATGAGAACGTAAGATTATTTGTAGTATCATTAAAATTGAAACCAGTAATACTAAAATTAGATATTGGAATATCTATATCTTGAGTATCAAAAGAATCATTCAATTGTAATACTACCAAGTCCTCAAAAATCATGTTATATTCGTTGAGCTCTAATTCAAATTCGAATTCCTGAGTGTCGGTTCCTGGATTAACTACATTAAGTGTAATTCCAGCCGTAAATTCTTGAGAATCATCATCGGGAGTATTTAGAAATCGTAATAGATTAAAGGTAATATCACCTGTTTCATTTGTGGTAAATGAATTAAAATTGATAAGTGATATGGCATCAATGGCTGTAAATTCCAAAATTTTTGTATCTGTAAACGCTTCGTTAGTATCAGCTCTGGTTCCATTAAGGGTAAGATTGATACTTCCAAATTGAGTAAGTTCTTCAAAACCAACGCCATCTTGCCCGTTAACACCATCCGTGCCATCAATACCATCGATACCATTAGTACCATCTAAACCATCAGGCCCGGCCGCACCATCTTCACCTTCACAATTGACAAGGGATATCCCAAGAAAACCAATCAAAAGTATTTTATATATTGTTGTTAAATGTATATGTTTCATTTTTTACGTTTATTTTAATAGTTTTTAATATATTATAATTCTTCTACTACTCCTTGTATCTCTCTTAGTAAAATCACATCTACTTCTCCTGATACTGAAAGCTCATTACCTGTAGTATTTCTGTTTGCAGGTACATCTAGCGTAAATGAAAACGTAAGCGCATTTGTTTCGTTATTAAAATTGAAATTTGTGATATTAAAATTCTCTATGTCTGTATCACTGCCTACAAATGTTGTTATATCAAGTACAGTGAGATCTTCTGAAATAACAGGGTATTGAAATATGGTAAAAAGAGATTCGGTAAACTCTGGGTTGTTTGATTCGGGGTTGGTGACTTGTAAACTAAATGTTGTACCAACGCTTTGGAATTCTTCGCCACCGGGAACACTTAGAAATCTTCCGAAGTCAAATCGTAGAGAAGACTCCCCGATAATAACTGAATTTGATTGTGGTAAAATTTCTGAAGATAAAGGTGTGAATCGAAATACATTGCTATCAGTAAAAGCTACATCATCTGGTCTTGTGCCTTCTAAAGTAAGTGTTATACTTCCAAACTGTGTAAGTTCACCAAAACCTAATCCATCCGTTCCGTCTGTTCCGTTAATTCCATCGGTTCCATCAATGCCATTACCAGCATTTTGTCCAGCTGGTCCAATGTCACCATCTTCACCTTCGCAATTGGCAAATAATACCCCAAAGAAGCATATTAAAATTGTTTTATATATGTTGATATGATTAAATCGTTTCATGATATTTATTTTTTTATAATTATTTAAAGTACTAGACCATCTATATCTTCTACAACTATGACATCTACTTCGCCAGAGATAGTTAGATCATTACCCGTATCATTATTTGCTGCATCAACATTAAAAGAAAATGAAAATGTAACCGCATTGGTTTCATCATCAAAATTGAAATTGGTCATACTAAAATTAGTAACCCCTATTTGATCGTTAGCAAAATCACCAGTAAAACCAAAGTAGGTGAGATCATCAAAAATCATTGTATAATCATCTACGAATAAACCGAACTCAATGATTTCATCAGCTTCTCCCAGGTTAGTAAGAACAAGGAAAACATCTATTTCTGAACCCTGAAAATCGCCATCAGGTGCACTTAAAGTCCGTACTATACTAAACTCTAAACTGTTTTCTTCAATTTCTACATCGTTATCAAAGTCAATATCTTCTACACCGGTAAACTTAAAGACATCTGTTTTGGTAAATGGTACATTGTCTGGTCTGGTTCCTTCTAGTGTAAGTGTAATACTACCAAACTTGGCTAGTTCATCAAAACCAACACCATTTTGGCCATTGGTTCCATTTTGGCCATTGGCACCATCAACACCATCTACTCCAACGATTCCATCTTGTCCGGCAGGACCGATATCACCGTCTTCACAATTGGTGGATAAAAGCCCCAATACACCAATTACAATTGTTCGTAAAAAAAAGTTTTTCATTGTTTTCATTTTAAAAAATTATTTAATGTTTGAATGATGAAGCAAATAACCATATATAAAGGCATGCGAATGAAATTAAATTTTATGAAAGGGAAAAAATGACCTTAAAAAGGAAAAAATAACATTGAATACAGCCAAGTATTTTTAAGTTTTGTGGGTAATTATAAATAGATATAAGAATTTCACTCAAAGAAGAGGTCTCCTTCTAAAATGAAAACATGTTAAGGCTTTTGAATATCTAAAAGAAGAAAGAAAAGGCTATTTGTTTATGTATATATGGTCTGTATTAAATCATATATTTGATCTGGATTAAGCTATAAAAACGCACAAGAAGCGATTATACAAAGACAAGAGTTTTTAAAATCTCGTAGCATAGGTTTTTAGGATTTAATTAGTTCTGTATGCTAAATTTAAAAACACTACGATTTTCATAGAGTTCGCCTGCTTTTATTTGCGCTGTGGGAAAGTTACTATGATTTGGAGCATCAGGATAATTTTGCGTTTCAAAACAAATCGCAGGAAACTTATCATATTTAACTCCTTTCCTAAAATTCCAATCTGGAAATTGTTTATGAGTATAAATAACTACTGCCGGTTGATTGGTTGATACCTCCATTTTAATACCACTTTCCTCGGACTTAATTAGTACTTTTCTATCTCCTTCATCATCAAATATAAATGTATCATCTAAAATCCCTTTTTCTTCAAGCTCATCTAATTTTCGCCAATTAAGAAAATCATATTTAGTACCCAAAACAGAGTTTATATTCCCCGTAGGAAACTGTTTCTTATCTACTTCAAGATAATTAGAGCAATTCAATTTCAATATATGATTGGTAATGGTTTGCTCTCCGCTTAGGTTATAATAGGCATGATTAGTTAGATTTACAACGGTATCTCGATCAGAAATTCCCTGATATGTAATTTTTAGTTCATTATCATTTGTTAGTTGATAAATCACTTTTACTCTAAGGTTACCGGGATATCCTTCCTCTAGATGTTCACTTAGATATGATAGAGAAATTGACAATTCATCCTCATCGATATAGTCTATTTCCCAAACCTTTTCGTCAAAACCATTCTTACCTCCGTGCAAGTGAATGCCTTCTTCATGATACAGTGGATAATCAACAGTATTAACTGATATTTTTTGATTAGAAATCCTTCCTGCATATCTCCCAATAGAAGCTCCAAGAAATCTAGATACTTTGCCCTTCGATTTTTCGATATAATCTTGCAGGGATTCATATCCCACAACAACATTGACGAGTTTTCCATTGGCATTAGGAACCTCTAAACTCATTAGGGTCGCTGCAAAATTGGTAATACGTAATCGCATGCCGTTATCATTTCTTAGGGATAATACTAGGAGTTCGTTTTGATTATGAAAACCAAATGATTTCTGTTTTATTTTTCTTTTTGTCTTCAATTTTCCAGTCCTTTATTGAGCTTTATGCCATAATTTATCATATAATCCCGAAGAAGATTTGATGTATTTAGGGTTTGATGTAATTGTTCTCCAACGTTTACTAATCGAGTCACTAAGCTGCAATCTAGCATCAATCTTTTTAAAGGTTGGATTATCAAACCACATACGATGCGAATCCCAATGACAATTGATATAATGAACAGCTTTTACCACATCTGGGTTCTCGTCTATAGTTTTAAAGAAGGGAATAAACCATTTTTGCCAGGCCTCTTCAGCTTGAATAGGATTACTCAATTGCGTTTCTATTGTATTCCCTGTTGTTTTTGCGTCTACATCTGAAATGGTTGGGGAAGCTTCAGCAATGAACACTGGTTTCCCTTTTTTGCGTGCAAATTCAATCATTCTTTGATCTTCCCAGCGGTTAAAAAATGAAAAACCTAACCAATCTACATAATCATCTCCTGGGTACCACGCTTCTAATTGTCCATCTTCAGGAGACATAAACCCTGTAGATTGCCATACATAGGCAGTGTTTGTTACTCCTTTGGCTCTAAGCATATCTACCATTCTTTTATATGCTTTTATCGTACTTTCTTGATCATAATGATTCCAGGGATCACCATCAAACTCGTAAGCAATACGTAAAAACACCGGTCGTTTACCTAAAGATAATAAAAAGTCTCCAAGTTTATTAATGTACTCATCATGTGTACCATCGGCCACTTTTTCTTCGTGATTTACAAACTGAAGTCCTATGGCCAAAGCCATATTTGCATAATCCGGATCATTTAGTTGTAGTGTTGCATTATAATCATTATCTCCCCAATCATGTGTCTCCCATAGGCCATCTAAACCTTCCTGTATTCTTCCAAAGGAATTTTCTCCAGGATTAATATTTGTATACGTTGTCCAACCGGCAGGTGTATCAAAATGATCTAGGTAGCCATCATTGTATTTTTCTAAACCTCCGACAGCCTCTAATTCCTGACCAACAAAAAGTAATACTTCGCCTTCTTTAGGTTCGAACTTAGCTAGTTTTCTTTTAGATGTTTCTACTTTTTCTTCTCTAGTTCCTTCTTCTGAAACGATTTTAGATTTCGACTCGTTCTTGCACCCTAAAATGCTTAAGATACTTAATACAATGATTACTTTTTTATACATAACCTCGTTTTTAGTTTACTTCTTTATACTCAAACCAATCAAAATCAGCATGTTTTTTATTATATGCCAAATCCTGACAACACATTCCCACAAACATCCCTGTAAATGCTGGTCTATATCGTTCATCTCTATCTCGCACATAATCATCTGATAAGATACTGGCATCAAGAGTTTCTCCTATCGGAAAGAAATTCTCTTCTTGATCAATACTGTAATAGAACTGAAGTTTGTCATGATCAAGGATTCCTTTTAAAATGATATTTCTTTGTCCTGTAATATCGATTTCTTGTACCTGTTCTGACATCTCAAAATGATCCGAAGAAATGATTCTCAGTAACTTTTTAGTACCCCCATAATTAGAAGTAATATGCAAATAATGATAATGCCCTGTATTGTAATAAAATACCAATCCGGCCATTTCCAGAATATCATTTGGATCAAATTCTAATGATGTAGCAACCTCAACATTAAAATGTTGTATTCTTCTAGCTATTAGTGCTTGCGTATGCGTAGATGTCAGGCTTTCTTTTCCTTTAAGTCTTAAAAAACCTTTTCTTTCCCGAAGTGAAACCCAGCTCTCATCTCTAGGAATTCGTAAGGATTGAAAATCGATTCTGAGTTCTTCTGCATCAAAGTTATCTCTTATTGAAATCTCCTTGAACTTATATTCTTCAACATCTGCATCTGGCCCAGGAACTTCTAGTCGAGGTAATTTTGATCCGCTTTTTAAATATGGCCAGCCGTCTGATCTCCATTCTATTTCTTCGATAGCCGTTTCACGCCCTAAAATACATCTTCCTTTTTCTGATAACGGTCTTCCTACTAAGAATACAAAGTACCATCGCCCATCTGGGGTTTCTACAAAATCACCATGTCCTGATTTTTGAAGAGTATGTGATGGATCTGCTGTACTAGTAACAATTACTGTATCCGGATGCATTTCATATGGCCCCAATAATGCTTTTGATCTGGCTATAGATTCTGCATGACCATATTCCGTTCCGCCTTCGGCAAGTAGTAAATAATAATACTCATCTTTCTTGAAAATATGCGGCCCCTCGGTACATCCAAAAGAGGAACCTGAATGTAAATAATGAACTTCTCCAACTAATTGTTTTTGTATGGGATCATATTCTTGTAGTTCTATACCTCCAAACAGTTTACTTTGTCTATGATCAACCAACATATTTAGAAAATACTTTTTCCCGTCATTGTCATGGAACATAGATCCATCAAAACCTCTAGAACTTAGGTAAATCGGATCCGACCATTCTCCTTCAATATCTGTAGTAGACACTAAATAATTAGGCGTGTCTTTCCAAACTCCATCAAACGACCGCACATTAGAGTAGACCAAATAAAATATTCCATTATCATAAGACAAACAAGGTGCCCATACTCCGCAAGAATCTGGATTACCTTTCATATCTAATTGAGATATCCTATTAAGTGGTTGTGCAATTACTTTCCAATTTTTGAGATCTCTGGAATGGTGTATTTGTACTCCCGGAAACCACTCAAAAGTAGAGGTAGCAATATAGTAATCCTCTCCTACTCGTATAATTGACGGGTCCGGATTAAAACCTTTTAATATTGGATTATGGATCATGGTCATTAATTTGTAATCAAATCTTTTTCTATTTGTTCCAGGGACTTTCCTTTAGTCTCTGGTAATATTTTTAGTAAAGCAAAAAATCCAATAAGTGCTACTACTCCAAAAATCAGGAAACTCATCGCATTACCCAAATTAGCAAGCTCCCAGGGGAATACTTGCTGTACTATCCAGCTTGCAAATGAATTCACAAACCCAATAAAACCAATGGCCAATCCTCTATATTTATTGGGATATAATTCTGACAACATTACCCACATGACCGGGCCTAATGAAAATGCAAAACATGCAATAAATCCTAAAATACCAATTAGAACCAAAGTAGCATTCATATTAGTCGCCGCCTCTAGGATTGTTCCTTCGTTTTTTGCATACACTTGCGTTCCCAGGCTTTCTATCATTGTATTTTTAAAATCAACATCATTTTCAAAAATTTTACCCGAAATCGGCATTAGTTTTTGTTGATCAATATCTTCTAATTGTACTATTTCTTCTTGAGTTAATTGATAAGTAGCTTGATTAAATCCATAGGCACAGAGTAATAGACTAATTGCAATGCCTCCAATACCAATCAAAAGTAATGGTCTTCTTCCTAATCTATCAATCAGAAACATTGCTACTATAGTGAATACAACTGTGGTAAAACTTAACAAAACTCCCGAAGCAAATGCGGCATTGGTACCGATACCAGTTTGTTTAAAAATAGATGTAGCATAAAAATAAACAGCATTAATACCTGTAATTTGCTGTAATACTCCGATAGTCAATCCAACAATAAGAATAAAACGAATGGCAGGTTTGAATAACTCAGATATAGAAGCATTTTTATTCCCTATTTCTTTATTGATATTACTGGCTATCGCTTCTGCTTCAATACTGGCTGTAGCTTTTCCATGTAACTTAATCAACACACTTTTTGCCTCATCTTCTTTTCCTTTTACAAATAACCAACGAGGGCTTCTGGGAACAAAGAATAATAATATAAAATATAATACTGCAGGTATTAACTCCACTCCCAACATCCATCGCCAGACGCTTTGATCAGTAAAAAAACCACCTTCAATAGTATTCAATCCATTCAAATAGTTATTACAAAGGAATGCACCAAAGAACCCTAATACAATATTTAGTTGCTGTATTGATACTAGTTTTCCTCTATTCTTTGCCGTTGAAATCTCTGCAATATAAGTAGGTGCTAGTATCAATGCAGCTCCAAAAGCCAGCCCTCCTACCATTCTGGCAATCCATAACATGTGATACGATATTGCATATGCAGATAAAAGAGCAGATAGTGCGTACAAAAATGCTACGATTATTAATATTTTTTTTCTTCCAACAAGATCACTTAATCTACCTGCCAGTAGCATCGCAATCATGGCCGCAAAAGATGGACTACTAACTGCCCATCCCAATTGACCAACACTTAAATCGAACTGCGGGCCGGCATACTCCATAACTCCTGAGATAATTCCTGCATCAAAACCAAATAGGAACCCTCCCAAGGAAACTACAAATGCTATAAAAAGTGTTTTTCTTGACATACTATTTTCTAAAATTAATTAAGTTGTTTTTCTGAAGGAAACTCTAACCCTGTTTGTTTTCTTACCTCATCTACAATTTTAATAAGATCCAGGCTATTTTGATGTGACCAAATCTTACTCTCTATTCTCTTATTCCTTATACATAGATGACATTCTTCTATCTCATACGTAAATCCTTTCCCTTTGGTAGGAAATTGATAATCCACTACATGATTATTTTTAATAACAGAATACGATTGCGTTTCGTGCCAAACACTATTTAACCGGATTCTTCCTTCTGTTCCGCTAATTGTTGCTGCCATATCCGAAGGAGAAACAAAACTACTATGTAATATAGCTTGCGAGTTTTCGTATTGCAAGATCATAGACGTTTGTTTATCTGCCCCTGACTCATAAAAATTTGCTAAAGCCAGTACTTTATCCGGAGATCCTAAAATTACATATGCCAAAAATAACGGATAGACACCCATATCTAAAAGTGATCCACCACCTGTTTTGATATCAATCATTCTTCCTTGAGGAGTACCTACATTAAAAGCGAAATCTGCATTAATGTATTTCACCTCGCCTATTTCTCTATTTTTGATTTTCAATACTACTTCTTGTACAGAAGGGTTAAAACGTGTCCAGAAAGCTTCCATGAAAAACTTGTTGTTTGCCCTGGATGTTTCTACCATTTGTATAGCTTGGTTATAATTGAGAGCTATCGGTTTCTCACAAAGTACATGTTTACCTTGTTCTAAACATTTTATTGTTAAGCTTGCATGAGAGTCATGCGGTGTTGCGATATATATGATATCAATATCTGGATCTGCTATTACTTGCTCATACGATCCATAACTTTTTTCAACAGTGTATTGTTTAGCAAATTTTTGGGCTTTAGTAATGGTTCGAGAACCCACTGCAGTTAATTCTGCATCAGTTACAAGCGCTAGGTCCTTAGCAAATTGATGTGCTATATTACCTAGGCCAATGATCCCCCATTTTATCTTTCTATACTCTACCACTAAACAATTTACCTTTTTACCATGAATGGAATATTACCTCCTCCTGCTTTACCTTTATTATCGTAGACATACACTAAAATTCGATACTCCCCTTCTTTTGGGGCCAAAAAGGTAAACTTACCTTCTTTATCTACAAGAACCTCTATATTTATTACCGGTGGCTCTAGTTCTTTTTCGCCCCCTTGACTTCTTTTGATTACTTCTTTTGAAACTACCCATTTATAGACTAAAGTATCATTATCTGGTTCTGATGCAAATACTTGTGCTGTATACTTTTGATTTGGTTTCAGATAAATATTGTCGGTAGCTTTTTTACCATCAAGCCACAACGAATCTACTCTTGGAGCACGGTTTTCGGGATATTTCCCAGTCCATAATTTGGTTAGGTTGTCTATGGTTTCTGTCTGACTACCGTCTTTATGAAACATCCCGTACCAGGTAGGTGTACGTTCTTGTTTTTGCCCCCATTCAAAAGCAAACCCTCCTAAACATTTACCTGAGGTGTTATTAATTAGTCCCTTTTTTATTCTCTTCAAAATACCATCTGCTTTCGGGCCACTAACCTCTTCTATCTCTCTATTCCATACTGTTTTTGGCATTTCCCAAAACCCCATTGGTCCAAATTCAGTAATCATATATGGTTTTTGAATGCCTGTATTCTTCATACGTTCCTCTACATTTTCTAGATCTCCATATACCTGTACCGATACAATATCAATCTGTGGACATCGTTCTAAAGCTACTTTTAAATGCTCATCTATAACCCCTGCAAAGGTCATTGTAACAGGATGATTAGGATCTTCTTTGTGTATAAAATTCACTATATCTGCCATGGCATCATACACTTTTGGGTTTACAGGCCGCAGCGTACCGTTCTTATTAAATAGTAAATTTAATTCGTTACCAACCACCCAACATAATACATTAGGGTGATTCTTATATCTTTTTACAATGGCTTTTACTTCCTTAAATTGTTTAGCAACTGCCTTTTTATCATTATAATCAAAACCGTAGAGTTCTTTGCCAATACTAATTCCCATAGCTACCATAAATCCATATTTTTCGGCAGCAGCCAATTCTGCTCCAGCATTTTTCACCGTCCAGGTTCTAAAAGCATTTCCTCCTGCTTTATCTAAAGCTTCAAAATCATGACCATCGGTATAGTTAATACCAACGCCTTTTATCTCAAAAACTTCATCATTTACGTAAAAATTATACTGCCCATCCACCTCTTTAATTTCGACAAAAGAAGATGTACTAAGATCATTCCCTTTTTTCTGACCTGTTGTTATACAAGAGAAAAAAAATGTATAAATAAGTATCAATAAAAAACTATGCTTTCTCATTTAACTGCGTTCTTCTATTACTTCACTTGTTGAAAACTTATATCGCATATTTCGATATACACATATGTCGGTTATATCTTCTGGAGTTCCTTTGGGTACGGCTCTAAAATTAGATGAAACTCGATCTTTTTTTACAGGCATTACTCTATGCCAACAATGACCATGCAAGAAAATTACTGTTCCTTTTTTTGGTTTAAGTACTAATTGCCCCTCTAAATCTTCATTAGGAATACCCGCTGGAAGCATTCCTGCTTTATGTGTGTTAGGAAAAATCACTATTTCTCCTCCGGTTTCTTCTGTAATATCATGTGTATACACTAATCTATTAAGGTTATATAACTTTTTATCATCTGGTGAACAATCTTGATGCCATGCCTGACCAATACTTCCGGCTTTAGAAAACATCATCATACAATACAAATTGTTCCAACCATCTTTTAGAATAATATCTGTAATAGCATTAAAATGCTTGTCGTTATTAATCCTTTCAAAATATCGTTTTCCTTCTCTGTATGGAAACCAAGGGATTACTTCTACGGCAGATTTTGTAATAAACTCATCTGTATGCTCCCAATTTGGATTAACTCCATAATGATCAAGTATTTTGTCATTATACTCATCCATTAACGCAGCGCTGAAAAAGTTTTCAAAAACGATGAAACCTTTTTCCCAAAACTCATCCATTATTAAATCCTCATCCATATTACTTCTTTGTTTTATAATCTATAAAGCTATGCTTTCATCAATTTTGCATCTTCTAGAAATTTCTTCAGACCGCTATCTGTTAATGGATGTTTTAGCAACCCTTCTATTGCCGAAAGTGGTCCTGTCATCACATCAGCGCCTATTTTGGCGCAATTCACAACATGCATAGTATGTCGTACCGAGGCTGCAAGAATTTGTGTTGCAAAGCCATAATTATCATATACTCTTCGTATCTCATCTATAAGCAATAACCCATCTGTTGATATATCATCTAATCTTCCTATAAATGGTGATACATACGTTGCTCCTGCTTTTGCGGCCAATAACGCTTGTCCGCTTGAAAAAACAAGCGTACAATTAGTTTTAATTCCTTTATCTGTAAAATACTTTATAGCTTTTATCCCATCTTTTATCATTGGAATTTTTACTACGATTTGTGGATGCAACTCAGCCAATTCTTCACCTTCCTTAATCATTTCATCCAAAGTCGTTCCTATAACCTCTGCAGATACATCTCCCTCTACAACTTTGCAAATATTACGATAATGATTTAGTATATTTTCTTTACCATTCACTCCCTCTTTTGCCATTAATGATGGGTTTGTGGTGACTCCATCTAGTACCCCTAACGACTGGGCTTCTTTAATCTGATCTAAATTTGCTGTATCTATAAAAAATTTCATCTGTTATATTTATTATTTTCTAATTGTCAGATGGAATTCGCCATCTTCTGTATTAGTGACTATCAACCTTATTGAAATGGCTTATTTCATGATTTCTGATTTTACCCTACGAAGTAGGACAGTATGGTTATTACTATAAGTACTAATAAAACAGATAATATGATATCTGATAAGGTAATACTCTGCTTATTCTCTAGTTTATGTTCTTTGGTTAATGTCCCAAATGATAATCCTGCAATAGCAGTATAACTTGGCGGATTAGTAAGCAAACTGATCGTAATGCATATGATTACAGAAAAGACAAACATAAAAATTGCCATATGAGCAAAATTTATAGTTGCAAACTGAAACAAGATACCGGATAAATCATCTTTGAATATCTCGGCTGTAATTCGTAACGCGGCCACAACTAACCCAGAAAACAAGGTTACTATAGCTGCTTGTGAATTTACTCTCTTCCATAATACCCCTAACAAGAATACTGCTGTGATTGGTGGTGCTATATACGATTGCACACTTTGTAAATATTGATATAGAACACCTCCTCCGATTTTTTGCATAATTGGTATCCATATGATTCCCAAAACTACCATCATAACTGTAGCAAGTTTTCCTATGTTTAGCAATCGTCTTTCTGAAGTATATGGCTTAAGCTTTTTATAGATATCAATTGTGAAAATTGTAGAGCAAGAGTTAAATACTGATGCCAATGAACTCATTAGCGCAGCCATCAATCCTCCTGCCACTAGTCCTTTAAGCCCAACCGGTAGTAGTGTTTTTACTAATATTGGAAAAACCTCGTCTGCTTTTTCATATGTTAAAACTCCTTGTTTTGCCAGGGCAAATGCTATGATTCCCGGAATAAGGAATATGAAAATGGGTAAAATCTTAAGGTATGCACCAAATATGGCTCCTCTTCTTCCGATTTTTATATTATTTGCTGCCAGCGTACGTTGAACAATATACTGGTCGGTACACCAATACCAGATTCCCACAATGGTTCCTCCAAACAGTAACCCTGTCCATGGAAAATCAGGATCATTCATTGGTCTCCACATATTAAAATGATCAGACCCTACGGTTTCTCTTAATGTATTCCAGCCACCTACTTCCTGTAATCCCAAAAATGTAATAATAAGAGATCCCGCTATTAAAATAACCGTTTGCAAAGTTTCAGTATAAATTACAGCTTTCATACCTCCTACCACAGTATAAATACCGGTAAAAACTACAATTCCTATGGCGCCATACCAAAAAGGGATTCCTATTAATTCTGAAACCACAATTCCACCGGCATATATGGTTACAGACACTTTGGTGATAACATATCCTGCTAATGAAAAAACGGATAAAAACCATCTAGATCGGCTATCGAATCGTTTTTCCAGAAACTCGGGCATTGTGAATACTTTACTTCGCATATAGAAAGGAAGAAACAGCCATCCCAGTACCAATACTATCCATGCATGAAGCTCATAATGTGCCATTGGCATTCCTGATTCTGCTCCTGTCCCTGCTAATCCTACGACATGTTCAGAACCTATATTAGAAGCAAAGATTGAAGCGCCAATAACAAACCAACCTACATTTCTACCTGCCAGAAAGTAATCTTCGGTGTTTTTGTTTTTTTGAAGAATCACCCATACAGCGACCCCAATTAAAGCCAAAAAATACAACCCTAAAACGATCCAATCTCCAAATTCTAATACTGATTGCATACTTTTAGAATCTATATATATTGGTTAATAATATTTTCAAACAATTCTTGCTTACCGCTTTGTAATTCTAGTTCTCCATTTTCTTTGGCAATATCATAAAGCTTATTTAGATCAAGTTTTCCTTCTTCAAATGCCTTACCATTTCCAGAATCAAAAGAGCTATATCTTTTCTCTCTTAAACTGTCATATGATGATGACGAAATGATTCTATCTGCTATAGTTAGCGCTCTTGCAAATACATCCGCACCTCCGATATGGGCGAGAAAGACATCTTCCATATCTGTAGAATTTCTTCTTACTTTAGCATCAAAATTAACACCACCACCTTGCAATCCTCCTGATTTCAGGAATACTAGCATAGCTTCAGTAACTTCTGCAATATTACTTGGAAACTGGTCTGTATCCCAACCATTTTGGTAATCGCCTCTATTTGCATCTATACTACCTAACATTCCTGCATCTGCAGCAACTTGTATTTCATGCTGAAAAGTATGTTGAGCCAACGTGGCATGATTTACCTCAATATTGATTTTAAAATCTTTATCAAGACCATGTTCTTTTAAGAAAGCAATGGATGTAGCCGTATCAAAATCATATTGATGTTTCATAGGCTCCATAGGCTTAGGCTCTATAAAGAAAGTCCCTTTAAATCCTTGCCCTCTTGCATAATCTCTTGCAGCTGTCAAGAATTTGGCCATGTGATCCAATTCACGTTTCATTTGGGTGTTAAGCAGGGACATATACCCTTCTCTACCTCCCCAAAATACATAGTTTTCACCATTAAGTGCAATGGTAGCATCCAAAGCCAATTTCACCTGACCGCCTGCTCTTGCAAGTACATTAAAATCAGGATTAGTAGCGGCACCATTCATATATCTAGGATTCGAAAAGCAATTGGCAGTACCCCAAAGAAGTTTTACTCCAGAAGATTGCTGCTTTTCTTTGATGTAGTCAACAATAGCAGAAAGTCTTTTTTCCGATTCAGAAAATGTCGCAGCTTCGTTTACTAAATCATAATCATGAAAACAGAAATAGTCAAAACCCATTTTGGTAATAAATTCAAAAGCTGCATCAGCTTTTTCTTTTGCTGCAGTAATGGGATCTTTAGATTGATCCCAGGAAAAATTTAATGTTCCTGGACCAAAAGGGTCTGCACCTGTTCCGCAGAAGGTATGCCAATAGGCAATAGCAAACTTAAAGTGCTCTTTCATAGTCTTACCTGCAACCACTTTATCAGCATCATAATACTTAAATGCCATTGGGTTATCTGAAGCTGCTCCTTCAAACTTTATATCGTTGATTCCTTTAAAATATTCTTTATTTCCTATTAAGGTCATCTGTACTTTTATTTTTTTATAATTCTATTTAATTCTCTTTTCCAATTTTTATATGCTTCTATATAATCTTCTTGATTCTGAAGCGGATGATATGTCATTACATGATCATTTTTGGTAATCATTGTACCAAAATCTTTAAATGTACCATCACTTAATCCAGCCGCTCGTGCCGCTCCAATTGCTCCTGTGGTATTATAAATTTCTATTTCCTGATTAATTAATGTAGCTACGGTATTTGAAAAAATTTCTGAGCGAAACAGATTATCATTACCTGCTCGTATTACTTTGATCTCAGTACCATCTTTTTTCAGAATCTCCATCCCGTATACAAAGGAAAATGCGATTCCTTCTAAAGCCGCTCTAAAAATGTGTGATCTTGTATGTTTATTTAAATTTAGGTTGCATATATGGGTACCAATATTTTGGTTGTTAAACATTCGTTCTGCACCATTACCAAAAGGAATTAGTTGTAAATTATTAGAACCAACGGGAACTTTTGAGGCATGCGAATTCATGGTTTGGTAAGAATTGGTTTCTAGGTTAAGGTTATTTTTTAACCACCTGTACTGAATCCCTGCTCCATTAATGCACAAAAGTTTTCCTATACGTACCTGTTCTTCGGAATGATTTACATGAGCAAAATTGTTTAGCTTCAATCCTTCTTTTGCAAAAAGATTATCAGTAATGGCATAAATCACACCAGATGTTCCTCCGGTTGCCGCAACTTCTCCTGCATTAAGCACATTAAGGGATAATGCATTATTGGGTTGATCTCCTGCCCTATAAAGAATTGGAGTACCTTCTTTAAGTCCACTTTCATCTGCTCCTTTTGAAGACAGCTCACTCTGACGTGAAAAAGTAGGAACTACATCTGGTATAAGACTAGGGCTAATACCATAATGTTGTAATAACCATTTCGCCGGTTTATCTTTCTTAAAATCCCACAGTGTACCTTCTGAAAGTCCTGATTTTGTAGTATTTACGATTCCGCTAAATTTGTATGCAATATAATCTCCCGGTAATAAAAAATTATAAATTCTTTTATAAATTTCGGGCTCATTATCTCTTACCCATTTTAGTTTTGAAGCGGTAAAATTAGCTGGAGAATTAAGTAGTGTAGTCATACATTTTGCTTCACCAATCTCTCGAAAAGCTTTATTACCAATCTCTACAGCTCTACTATCACACCAAATTATAGAATTTCTGATCAGTTCTCCTTCTTTATCCAATAATACTAAGCCATGCATTTGATACGAAATTCCTATACCTATAATTTGATCTGGATTGATGGTATTCTCTTTAAGTAATCTTTTTGAAGCCTTACATACATACTCCCACCAAAACTCTGGATTCTGTTCTGCCCATTCCTTATGTATCGAGATAATATTCATTTCTTCTTCAGGTTCATTAACCGAAGCAATAGATTTACCCGTTTTTGCACTAATTAAAGCCGCTTTTATAGAAGAACTACCTATGTCAAATCCTATGTAATACATTATGTAATTTTTGTTGGGATAAAAGTTCGATTTATTAAGGAGAAACAAAACTTCTATCTAAAAAATCATCGAAAACCCGCATCTAGAGTTTTCGTAATTAGCTATAACATTCTATTCTAAAAGCTTCTAGATAAGATTAGAAAAGGAGTTTTCTGTAAAATGAGAGAAAAAACTCCCTTTCTAAATCAATCAAAAACTAGCTTTTATCAAATATATTTATGGGGGGTATATTTAATTTTTTTGGTATACTCTGATATAGTCAATAATTAAAAAAGCAGGGTAATCTGATACCAAAGGTGCCGTTGGTAAATTACCTCCAACCGAAAGGTTCATTAACAAATAAAACTCATCGTTAAACGGATATGGTTGACCATTGGTTTGAGTTGGAGTAATCGAATGATATTCTACATTATTTACTAACCAGGTAATCTTATTTTCTTCCCAAACAATTGAAAAAACATAGTATATTTTATTGTAGTTTTCATCAGGGGCCGGATATTGCATAGAATTAAATCTACGGTTATTAAAATCACTTCCATAATGTGCAGTTCCAAAAACCTCTGTAGGGTCTTCTCCCAGGTATTCCATAACATCTATTTCTCCTCCGCTTGGCCACCATGTTCCAGGGTCGGCAATAGTATAATTATGATTTAGAAGCCATAATGCAACCCATGAACCTTGGGCAGAAGGCATACTGGCTCTTATGTCAACCCTTCCATACTGAAATTCGAATTTATTATCGGTATGAATTCTTGAGGATGTATAATCCAAACCTCCTAGATTCTCACTTCGGGCACCGATAATTAGGTTACCTTCTTCAAAAAATAGATTCTTTTCGTTATCCGTATAATATTGAAGTTCACTATTCCCCCAAAAACATAAACCAGGACATCCATCACCTAAATGAAAAGACCATTTATCTGATGATAATTTTCCATCGTTAAATTCATCACTAAACACCATATTATAACCATCATAGGACAGGGGCGCATCAAATCCCGATGTAGGGATAACCACTCCTGTTGGGCAATTTTGACAACTACTGCCACCGCAATCCACACCGGTTTCGTCGCCATTCATTATCCCATCGGTACATGTTGCTTGAATTGGTTCGTCTGTATCATCATCACTTGATGAGCATGCCACAGAAATAATTCCCAATAGGATAAAGAAGCATATGTATATATTTGTTTTAATCATAATCATAGCATTAAATTATGGGAGAAAAATTTCTTCTCCCATTCATTATTTTTCTTACATAAAAGGTACAAAATCTTTGACATAAAATTCACCGGCAACCGTATGTCCACTACCACCAAAGCGTAATGTAAATACTGTATATGTTGAATTATCGGGTAATAGTGTACCTGAGCCTGCAGCCGCAGCCGCAGTACCGTCAAACTCTAAGGTAACCCATGTATCAAACTCTGTTACTGTTTGAGAAATAATGGTCCATCTTTCAAAGAAATTAGCATTATCATCATGTAAAATCAATTCTACAGTTGGCGTTAACGCTCCAGAGAAATCCTGTCCAGATGGAATAAACACATCTACCTTAAATTTAAAATATTCTGAAAAGTCTATTACTTCTGCCTGAGGTTGAAATTTAAAATCTTCAAAACCACCAAATCGACCATCATCTGGCCTATAAACTCTAGCCACTCCTGCATTACTTCCTGCAGGATCTGCAGCTCCATATGTAACATCAACTCCTTGTCCATAAGGACTACCATCTGCATTAGTTGTTCTAGGTTCAAGATTCATTCCTGAAGTAGCATCGCCTGCTTCAAAAGTAAAATATCTTGGTAATCCGCTAGATGCAAAAGCATCTGCTCTTGGTGTACCGGGTAATACTAAACTCGTTGTTGGAAGAAAATCTCTAACATAGAATGTTGCGGGAATCTGATGATTTGATCCTCCTATTCTAATTGCAATAGTATCATAAATAGTAGTCGCAGCAAGTGCATCACCCCCATTAAGACCAATAGTAACCCAAGAATCAAAATCTGCAGGATCAACTGCCATATTTAGAACCGTCCATGTCTCCCAAAAAGCTGGATTTGTAGAGTCTAATAAAATTATCTCTACTAATGGAACAAGATTAGCATCATACGCATTGGTAGAAGGCATAAAAACATCTAAGGTAAATTTATTATACGCCGAAAAATCTATTGTTGAAGAAAAAGCTGCAAACTTAAAATCTGAAAAACCATCAGCAACATTTCCTTCTGGACGCGTATATCTACCAACAATCTCTCCTGATCCTGCTGGGTCTGCTACACCAAAATCTAATGTAACGCTATTATCTGCAGGAAGCTCTAAATTTGCTGAGGATCCCTCTAGCTCGAATGTGTGGAAATACGGTAATCCTAAACCAACCAAAGCATCAAATCTTGGTGTTGCTTCTGGACATTCATTACCGCAAGGACCTCCACAATCTACCCCTGCTTCTCCTTGATTCTGAATACCATCAGTACAGCTAGGACATACTACTCCGCTTCCACCACCGCAATCTATTCCGTCTTCATCAAGATTTTGAATCCCATCATGGTAAGAAGGCAGTACAGCAAAATCAAATTCTGGATCATTATCTTCACAAGAAGCGATTAAAAATAATCCAAGAATAAAAACGCCATATTTTAAAAGTGACTTTATTTGAAATATATTTTTCATTTTAATTCGTTTAAATTTTCTATTAATAACCTAAGTTTTGCTGTAGCATGCCTGGAGGATATATTGCTATTTCAACTGAAGGAATTGGCAATAATTCATCTCTATCTACGGTAAAAGTCTTTCCGACAGCATCTAAGGCTTGTTTGGCGTCTCCCCATCGTACCAGATCGGTAAATCTGTTCCATCCTTCTGTAGCTAATTCTCTTCTTCGCTCATCTTTTACACCTTGAAGATCATACGCAGGAGCTGCAGGATTACCCGGCCCATATGCTCTATCGATAACCTGTTGGAAAGAATTGGCTCCATCACCTCCACCTCCCATAAGAGAAGCTTCTGCATGCATTAATAATACATCTGCATAGCGTAGGACTTTTTCGTTCAAAGGAGATTGAAATGGAGACAATAATCCTTCTACTTCCTCAAATGTTAAGAAATACTTTCTGCTCATGGCATCATTTCCTATCGCAAATGGAAAACTAGCCGGAGCAGGATCCCATCCTCTTGCTTCTAATCCTGGGGAAAATGTTCTAGAACCAGGTAAAATAAAAGTAGCTTCTTTTCTGGTATCACTATCATCAAAGAACTCTACCAGAGATCTACGCGGAAGCATATTACCAAAAGACTCATAACTATCGATAAACATGAACATAAATTTCCATGAACCAGAACCTTCCTGGATTGGTGTTGGAGTTTCAAAACCACCACCAACTAAACCATCTACATAATTGATTTCAAAAAGAGATTCTTTTCCAAATTCATTATTTAGTTTAAAATTATCTCCAAAATTCTCTTCAAGAGCATATCCATGAGTCATTATTTCTTCGGTATATTGAACTACCTCAGGATATTCTTTCTGATACAAGTGTGCTTTTGCCAATATACCTAAGGCTGCACCAGAGGTCGCTCTCCAAACATCTGTTTCACCTTTTCTAGGAAGCAATTGAACAGCATCTCTAAGATCTTCTTCTATTTGCTCATAAACCTGGGCTACTGTAGATCTTGGTTTAAACAACTCGTCTTCCGTAGTTATAACAGGCTCAGTAAAAATAGGCACTCCTCCAAAAAGTCTAACTAATTCAAAATAGTATAGTCCTCTTAAAAATTTTGCCTCACCTATAATTCTATCTTTTATTCCTTCGGTTTCAAATCTTGGAAATTCATTAGCTAATTTAATAGTAAAGTTAGCTCTAGCGATTCCTTGATACCACTTACTCCATACCCCTGCAACACTTGCATTATTTGGTAAAATTGTATTAAATTGATCAAAATTAGCACCAATTGCCCAAAATGCGGCTTGTTGAGAATGTTCATCATCTGAACGAATACTTTGAAACATCTGTGGAAACGTATGAGAACCGTTTACAAACTGCCATTGTAAAGGATCGTATACTGCTGATAAGGATGCCAAAACATCTTTCTCTCTAGTAAATGCGTTTTCTGCCGTTATCTCTGTAACAGGTTCTTTTTCTAAAAAATCATCTGTATTGCAGGACATTATTGTTGTCATTATCATTACTATAACAACCCCTGCTTTTATATATTTTAATTGATAAAACTCTTTCATTTTCATCGCTTTTTTTAAAAGTTAAATTCAAAACCTAATAAAAATTGTCTTGGTTGAGGATAAAACCCTCTATCAATACCAATATCTAAAGAGCTATTGATAGTGTTTTCTCCGATTTCTGGATCTACTCCGTCGTAATCGGTAAACGTAAATACATTTTGTCCTGAAACATAAATGCGCACTTTTTCTGCTCCGATTGCACTTATTGCACTATCAGGGAGACTATATCCAATGGAAATATTTTTTACTTTTAGAAAAGATCCGTCTTTTACGTGAAAATCTGAAACTAGGTTTTCTCCATTAGTTATACTGGTTGCTGCCAAACTTCTTGGGGCTCCTGTTTCTGAGTATGAAACAGGTCTATTTGATCCGATTGCATCATAACGGATAGTAGCATCAAAAATATCATTTCCTTGGGATCCAAATAAAAATGTAGAAAAATCAAACCCTTTGTAATTAGCGCCTAAATTTATTCCGTAAGTATAATCCGGAAAAGGATCTCCTATAAATGTTTTATCCTCGGCATTAGGCCTTGTTTTATCATTACCGCTGTCATCCAAGTCAGCAAATAATAAATTTCCCGCAGCATCAATTCCTTCTACCTGGAAACCATAAAAACTAGAAATGGGTTCGCCTACGGCGGTTAATGTGATGTTATCTGCAAACAACGGAGCTGTAAATCCTCCTCCGATAGCTTGCCCTTTGTTACCCAAACCGGTTACTTCATTCTCATTGAATCCAACATTTACAGAAGCATTCCATGAAAACCCGTTTTTATACACATCCCTATATGATAACAATACCTCGAAACCTTCATTCTTTACATTTGCAATATTCACTACAGATGGATCAAGTCCTGAAGTAAGCGGTGTATCTCCTAAAAGCAATACATCACTAGAGTCTTTTGTATAATATTCTACTGTTAACCCCAAGGCATTATTAAATGCATTTAAATCGAGACCAAAATTAATTTGATCTAATTCTTCCCATTTAAGATCGGGATTAGCCAAACCTGTAAGTACAATACCAGGCGCTCCACCATATCCCGCAGCAGCATTTGCAGAAGCTGCAAAGGCCAATGCTCTGGGAGAGGCATCGTTACCACTAATACCCCAACTTGCTCTAAATTTTAATAGATCAATCAACTCAGAATTACGCAGAAAGTTTTCTTCTGAAACAACCCATCCTGCTGATGCAGAAGGGAACCAACCAGAACGATAATTTTCTCCAAAGTTTGATGATTGGTCATTTCTTAATGTGGCACTTAACAAATATTTTTCTCTATAATTATAATCTATCTTTCCAAAATAAGATACCAAAGAAACTTCTTGCACTCGTAAAGGCGTCAATAGTGCATCTGAAGGATCCAAGGATAACCCAAAATTAACTGAGTCAAAATCGTTGGTGAAAAATTCTCCGGGGTCTGATACTAAATTCCCATTAGTTAATCTGTTGTCCACAATTTCATGTCCACCTAGAACTTTAAGATAATGATTTTTTTCTGCTAAACTTTCAAAAGTGTATTCTACAATTGCACCCCATTGTCTATTCTCAAATTTTGTAGTAAATTCTGAGTAATTTCCAAATGGTCCACTATTGAATATTTGTGTAGGTATGGATATTGTTGGCGTAAAACTTCTGTTTAATGCAGATAAACCAAAAGATGAGTATGTACCTCTAATATTTAAACCTTTTACTGGCTCCCAATTTAAGGATCCACCCAACACCGATATTTCTTGTGCTGCTTCATTGTTTTGAATTGCAATACTCCATATTGGGTTAGTAACCGCCCCAAGTACATTAAGTGGTACTCCTCTATATGAAGGATTAGGGTTTTGCCTTCCCGGATTAAAGATTTCTCCGCTTTCTGCAAAAACAGGGTAAATTGGAGGAAGTGCAGTAATAAAATTCATTAATGCATTTCCTGGTCCTCCATTATTTTCGCTTAAAAAATACCGTTGTACCTTTTGATAGTCTGCTGTAAGATCAACGGTTAGGTTTTTAGTGATATCTCCGCTTAAGCTACCACGTATATTTCTTCTATTAAACTCTGATTTACCTTCTCCTCCTACTATTCCCTCTTGATCAAAAGAACCACCCGAAACAGAATATGCTATTTTCTCTGAACCATCTGATAAAGAAACATGGATATCTTGTATTGGTGCCTCGTCAAAAAGCACTTCGTACCAATCGGTATCAGGCAGTAATGCACGCTCTGCATCTGTAAACGCTCCTCTAAACCCTTGTGCAAGGTTTCCGCCGGCAGACGCAACACCAGCATTGTAATAATCAATATATTCATCTTTACCCATAAGATCAGGTTTGTTACCCAAGCTTTGGAAACCATAAAATCCTCTTACAGAAATATCTGGTTTTGACCTATTTCTTCTTCCTTTTTTCGTTTCTATTAGAACTACTCCATTTCCACCTCTAGATCCGTATATAGCAGCAGAAGCTGCATCTTTAAGAATGGATAATTTTCCTATATCATTTGGATTGAGGTACTCTAGATTAGGCACTTGCAATCCATCAACGATATACAAAGGTTGTGAAACATTTGGAGAACCAACCCCTCTTATCCTAACCGTCAATGCAGAACCTGGAGAACCAGAAGTTTGGGAAACGACCACACCAGGAGCGGTTCCTTGTAAAGCTGCCTCTGCCCTTTGAATTGGTAATTCTTCTATTTGGTCTGGAGATATAGTTGACACCGCAGTGGTCAAAGTTCTTTTATTTTGAACCTGGCCATACCCTAAGATAATAACCTCATCCAATGCCTGAGCATCTGAAATTAAAGTAACATTTAACACAGCTCGTCCGGCTACTGGAATCTCTTGAGTTAAAAAACCAACATAACTAAAAATCAAGACAGCATCTTGTTGTACATTATCTATGGTATAATTACCATCAAAATCTGTAGATGCTCCGTTATTGGTTCCTTTAACAATTACATTTGCTCCTGGGACTGGAATCCCATTTTCTCCAGTAACTATTCCCGAAACACTCTGTGAATAAGTGTTACTTACCATCAAAAAGATTCCTATAAAAAGAATCCTTAGTAAGTTATTTTTCATACTGACTGTTTTAAATTATTAATTGATTGTTTTTTGTGAATTTTGATGGATCTAAATTAATTTTTATAAAACCTCATTCAAAAAAAGTAAGGTTTTAGCATACAACGATAGTCTTATAAAAATACTGTTGAAAAAATATTTTTTCTTCAAAAAAATAATATAATATATTGATTATCAATAATTTAATTAAAAATAAAATAGAATGTTCCTTTTTTCGCAAACGTTTAAGTAAATTATGATTTCTATAAAACATAAAAAGATCCATAAAAGTAGTTCTGCATGACCAGAGTCAAAACATTAATATTCACTATCATTGAATTCAAGTCAAATATGAAAGAACAAAAAAACTCGCAAATACATGCGAGTTTTTTTATATAAAATCTTTGGTTTATGCTTTCATCTGGTTTTGACTAGAGTTGCTTTTGGATATTTCTTTTTGATTGCTTTATACTTACCATTTTCAGCATTTACTTTTTCTCCTGTCTCAACGTAGTGCTTTAAACCTACCAAAGTACCGGCTAAAGTTTTACGAAAACTTCCCTTTGCAATAGTTCCCATAAAAGCAGGTTTAGTCCTGAACTGAAACTCGTAAGACGCCGTAGCAGTTCCATCTCCATTGTCCTTTACCCGATAAAACGCCTGAGAATTATCCATATCTAATGGGAATTTTTCTGCATCGATTACAATATTACGCATTACCATTGCTGAATTATCAATTTCTACGATACGTTCATGGGTCCAACGTGTTCCTTTTTCATTAAAGCTGCATTTGCGCTTTGCTCCTTTTTCTCCTTTTATTGATCCACTTATATAATTTGATGCATAAATGTATGGTGAAAAATTAGCTATTTCTCCGTAATCCAAAACCATAGCTTCCCAAACACGTTCTGCCGAAGCATTAATTTTGGTTTCCACTTTAAGGGTTTTATACTTTTTTGACATGCTCTGGGAGAATCCTGAAATGCTAAATATTGCCAATACAATACTCGCAACCAATGTTTTCATTGTTGTTTTCATAGTTTTTATATTTATGTTATAGAGGTGTTTTACACTTCCACAAGCTCAGTGTATGTTAAGTTTTATTGATAACTAAATGATGATTTCCCTAGGAACTTACGGTATAATCCAATTTGTCCGAATTCATATCCCAGATGATGCATTTGGAAAGCATATAAACCTCTCATAGTTTGTTCGGGAAAAGGAATCGGAAATGGTGCCTTTGCATCCAACTGTTCCTGAGTCAATTTACCAAGAGCTTCAGAAATCTTAGGAGATAAAATATCCCAGTCGGATATCATTTTTGACAATGAAGGATATTGAGCATTAGGATCAAACTTTTTTCCAAATGCAAATTGTTCTGCGTATGGATTTTGCGTCTCCACCCCCAATAGCATAGAAAGGTTATTTTGAATATTAAGCGTATGTCCTACAATCCATGCCAAACTATTTGCATTATTGATTCGTTTATTTGCTTCAGTATCGGTTATACCATTCAGGTTTTTTGAAAACAGACCTGCGTGCAGATCATATTGAGATTTTAAAACTTGTATATCCATTGGTTTATAGATTTCTTTGATTACTTCTTTTTCGACAGTTTTCGGTTCTTTTGTTTGCATATTGCATGATATCATTGATAAGGATATCATTAGTAATAGCAAGGATTTTGTATTAATTGATTTCATTTTCTATGTATTTATGTTTAGAAGGCTTTTACAGGATTCTTTTTAAAGTATTTTATATCCGACTTAATTTTTGCTGAAGTTTGCTGACCGGTTTCCACAAAATATCTTAAATCTACTAATGTTTGAATGATATCTTTTTTCATCCTTGGCACTATCATCCAACTCATCAATGCTTTTGGAACAGGAGCTAACACTATCTCTAAATCAATAGAAACTTCTGAGGTATTCACACTCTTGGGGTATACTTTCCAAGTATTTTTGGCTTTCCTCATCATTGAAGGGAGTCCATCGGCGTGATAGGTATAGGTCATGTTTTTCTCATCTACATTATCCACTATCTCACTAATCTCTCCCCAGGTCGAATGGCAGCTACGTCCAGTATATTTTGAATCAGACACCTTCCTTTTTTCGGAATGGTTTACTGTACTAGCCCAATCACAGGCCCGGTCATATTGATCCCAAAGCACTTCCCATATCTTCTGGGCGGGTGCTTCTACACTAATAGTTTGTTGAATTTTCATAATACTATATTTTGCATTTACATCTTAGATGTGCGAAAGAAAGAACTGTGACGACTTTGCAAAAAAAAGCCCGAACAGTTAGTTCGGGCATTTTTTAAAGGTTTTTTTTCAATTAAGATTCATTAGGTTTTTGATGTGTTCGTCATTAACGATATCTTGTAGAACCGTCTTTTTATTAAAGTCTTTTTTAAAAGGAAGTTTTTGATATAATTCGCTGTACTTTTCATCGATATATTCCATCATAAGATCTGCTTTAGGCTTTACAATAATTCTGAATTTAGAATATTCTGAACGGTTAAAAAGGAGATTTTTACTATCGATAGCCTTGCCTTTGATAGCATAGGTTACTTTTTTGTGACAACGACATGGATTACTCTTATTGACCAAACCACACTTATTGTTCATGAAGTTAAATATATCTGCTCTTGCGCGGGAAAGTCTTTTTCTAAAATTGTCCTTGGAAATTCCCAAAATTTCAGAACCAATAGTATGATCTGCATTAAACATCTCTCCTAAAATAAATGTTAACCGTTGTTCTTTGGTCAAACATAATAGCATTCCACTCATACACATATAGTTCATCTCTCTTATCACCTGTTTGTTTTCGACCTGCTCTAATTCCGTTAAGGGAGCATCGGGCGTACCGTCCAATGCCTGCTCCATACTATCAAAACTATTAAGAACAGTACCCGAAGTCTTACGTTTAGACATCAAAAAATGGTTTGCAACGATTCTGTATAACCAAGTCCTGAAAGCGCTTTTCCCTTCAAACTGAGAAAGTTTGGTAATGATTTTGATGTTTACTTCCTGAGTTAGATCTTCTGCATCGGTTGGATTTCGCACCATCTTCCATGCAATGTTATATATGTATGGTTGATGCTTTAAAATTAAGACCTCCAATGACTTTTTATTACCCGATTTGGCTTCATTAACTAGCTGAATATCTGTCACATCACCTATATATTCCCTTAAAAATGGATTTTCCATAATATATGTTTAAGACTTAGATGTAATACTTTTGAATGTGTGACAACTTTGTTTTGAGGTAATAGCCATACATTGATAATTTACAATTCTTCTAACGATTTGTCTCATTCAAAATCTATATTTTTAATCTATGAGTAAAGAAATTGTTGTTTTTAAAGATATTGCTACTTTGCTTAGAGGTCTTAAAACAGTTACGCCCGGACATGAGCATTTCCAGATTCATCGTTTTGAGGATGCGCCAGAGACTCAGATTAACGAAACTGCTATTTTTCGCAGCAATACATATGTAGTTATTTTATTACTCGACGGAGAAGCCGATTATAAAATTGGACTTCGTGACTATCATATGTGTCCTGGTTCACTCTATTTTCTTGGACCACAACACTTAAGGTATTATAAACGAAACAAAAACAACTGGAAAGGCTTTGTCTGTATTTTTACCGATGAATTTACTACCAATACCAAATTGCCCAATCATTTTAATGATTATCCTTTTTATAGTTTAAAAGGAAATCAAAAATTTCAGCTTGAAGGAGCATTACTTCAAAAATTTACTCTACTTATTACACAATTATATGACTATTTTATAGCCTCTCAACTAGACAACTGTTGGTATCAACTTTATATTATACTGAACGAATCCCAAAAATTGCATCAAGAATTATATGAAGAAACAGAAGAAAAACCCGACACACGATTAGTTATTGATTTTAATACTGCCTTAGAAAAACATTTTTATGATATTGCATCAAACAAAGCTGAACACATTTTCTCTGTCAATGATTTTGCAGATACTCTTCATACCCACCCAAATCACTTAAGCAATACACTTAAAAAACATACTGGAAAAACTGCTGGTCAATTGATTAAGAATCGTACGATTCTTGAAGCTAAATCTTTACTTCTTTCAACAGATATGACTGTTTCTGAGGTGGCCAACTTCTTAAAATTCAATGATACTTCATACTTCACTAAATTTTTTAAAAGCTCTGAAGGCTTGACACCCGGGCAATTTCAAAAAACAAATAAAGGCTGACTCACTCTATATTTCGATTTTTTGTAAAAATTACCATTCTTACTGTAAAAACTACCAAAGATCTGGCGCTGCCTTGGGGTAACTTTGTACTATAAAATTAAATAATAATCATTTAAAACAATATAGTTATGAAAACACAAGTAGCAATCAATCACATTGGTTTAACCGTATCTAATATTGAGAAAGCCATAGAATGGTACAGCGACCTTTTTGGTTTTGAACTGATCATTGGCCCATTACCTTTACAACATGATGACTCACATTTTGGACAATTAGCAATAGACATCCTAGGCGATCGTCTTAAGAGCGGACAATTTGCACACCTTAAAACGGGAAATGGTATAGGTTTAGAATTATTTGAATTTGATGATCCCGAATCTGGGAGCAAAGAAAACAATATGGAGTATTGGAAAAATGGAATTTTCCATTTCGCTATCACGGATCCAAACCCAGAACAACTGGCAACAAAAATTGTTTCGAACGGAGGAAAACAACGCACAAAGAACTGGGATATTTTTCCCGGAGGAGATCGCAAACTAGTTTATTGTGAAGATCCCTGGGGGAATATTA
Source organism: uncultured Aquimarina sp. (assembly GCA_947496355.1). Taxonomy (GTDB): domain Bacteria; phylum Bacteroidota; class Bacteroidia; order Flavobacteriales; family Flavobacteriaceae; genus Aquimarina. Next base: position 201,241 of record CANMCO010000007.1, on the reverse strand, counting down.
TAGAAATCTACTCTCATTCCTATATAGATACATGGAATTATTTATTAGAAACTGCAAAATAAGATTAATCATGAAAACAACAGAAAAAGTGGTACTTCATATAACAGCCACTATAAAACCAGATCAACTAGAGCAATTTAAATCTATCGCACAGCAAACTAGTGTTGAAGCTTTAAAAGAACCGTATGCATTAAGCATTAATATGTATCAGAATCCAGAACACCCTGAAGACTTTATCATTTTCGAGGAATGGCAAAATAAAGAGTACTTACTAAGCGATGCACACCAAAAATCAAAGCATATTACTAACTTTTTTGAGAAAGCCACACCAATGCTTCAAAAACCATTTGCTTACGGAGTTTATAATATAGTAAGTGAGTCTAACCGGGTATGACCCCAAATTTTGGTTAGATCAAAGGCTCCCTTTTTACAGGGAGTCTTTTTTATGCTTGAAAATCTACCATTTTTACTGTAAATACTACCAAAGATCTAACCCCTTACTAACCTAAATTTGTAGTATAAAAATAAAACAATAGGAATCATGAAAACGTTAAAAATAACTTTTACAAAAAAAATACTTGGCATAGCCCTACTCTTGATTTCCGGCTTATTGAACGCTCAAGTAGAAAATAAAACGACTTTTAAACCTCTTCATCTAGTCATCTCTGTGCCAGATGTCGAAGAAGCTGCAAATTGGTACATCGAAAAACTTGATTTTGTGGCCTGTAAAAAGTTTAATGTCCCCGAAAAAGAGCTAACCGCACAACTACTAAAAATGGATCATTTTGAGCTCATGCTAATGAAAAGTAAAGACTCTAAAAACACTCCCGAGCATAGAAAGAATACGTTTACAGACCTTGCTGTACAAGGGGTAAAGCGTATCGCTTTCAAAGTAAAAAATCTCGACAAATATATCACCAAACTACAACAAAGAGATGTGAAAATAGACGTGCCGCCTAGACTTTTTGAAGACAAGGACAATCAAGTAGCCTTCAAGTGGGCTGTTATTAAAGATAATAACAATAATCTCATAGAATTCGTAGAAGAATTATAAACCTAAAAGAATTAAAAAAATGAAAACTTTAAGTAAAATTACGAATAGATATTCGTTGCTTTTAATTGCTATACTATCGTTTAGCGTCAGTAGTGCTCAAAACAACATGGAACAAGACAAAATAAGTTTGCAACAGCTTATAGAAGATTATAAACTATGGAGCATAACCGAAAAACCTTATAAGATTGAAAAAATTGAACACCTATATGATCATACCGATCAATTGTTGGCCTTTGATCTAATGTCACCAGAAAGTACGGTAATCAAAGGTTGGGATAATTATCAGGCATTATGGAGCCAAGCTATGCAAAATTTTAATACATGGACGATCTATAAGCTGGATGATATACAAATTACCATAGATCAGAATATGGCATTAACCACCTTACTCTTTTCTGGTAAAGGTTCTTTAAATGACGGTTCGCCTGTAGAGGGCGAGTTTCACTCTACTCTTATTTGGTCAAAAAAGAAGAATGGATGGAAAATCATTCATGAACATATCTCTGGGCCAGTGAAAAGGTAGCGAAATCTTAATATACTAAATCATAAACAGGTTGCGAATGCAACCTGTTTTACATTATAAATCTACCATTCCTACTGTAAATACTACCAAAGATCTACCCTCTTCTCAACCTAAATTTGTAGTGTAAATAATAACAATAAAAAATTGTGATGAAAAAGCTAATCATTATTACCATACTATATATGATGACATCAATAACCCTAATGATGTTAGGATTAACCATCATATCTAATTAAGTATTAACCTTCAAAAAAAATATTATGAAAACTACACTTAAATTAACCTTGCTGACCTGGGTAGGGATTTACCCATTGATCACCCTAATTTTATGGTTGTTTGGAGAAAACCTGAGCCATGTTACTCTTCCGTTGAGAACTTTATTCTTAACCTTGATTTTAGTACCTTTAATGACGCTTCTGGTAATGCCATTTTTACGAAAAACATTTACCCATTGGTTAACTCCAGCTACAAAATCAGAAAAGACCAAGATTTCTGATCAGAAACAAAATATGACAAAACAACACATAACCTCTTAAACACGATCATTATGAAAACTACACAAATCATTAAAGTAGCAATGCTAAGTCTTTTATTAGTATTTCTAAGTTGTAATCAAAAAAAAGAAGGTGATACCTCTACTAAAACCACTTCCGAAGAAGTTTCAAAAAAAGAAGAACCGGAACATAAGGAGATCACTTATGATGTCAAAAAACCTGAAACAATTATAAAAGCCATATCTCAAGCTTCTGGTGGGTGGAACACCCTTTGGAACCTTAAAGATGTTGAATACACCTACACTTATGAACAAGCAGATGGTAAAAAAGACGTATCTATAGAACGCTATATTTTTGATGGTGAGTACTCTTGGGGTAAGTACACAACTCATCAGGTAAATGTATTACCAGAAGGCAATCAATCTATTATCCAAAACTATGCAAAAGGCAAAGCTACAGTAAGTATGGATGGTAAAGAAGTAACTGATGAAAAAATACTGGGAACTGCAGATTTCCTGCGACAGGTGAATTATTATTGGTTTATGATGAATTTTAAAATCGGTGATCCAGGAACTACTTATGAATATTTAGGGCAGGAAACTGTTGATGGAAAAACTTATGATAAAGTTACCGTTACTTACGATCCCATAAAAACAGGTAAAGAAGCAAATGATGCCTATATTTTATATGTGAATCCTGAAACTAAATTAATCGATCAATTCTATTTCTCATTACCAGCTTGGGGGATTAATGATACGGTATTATTAATGAAAGTAAAATATACCGAAATCGATGGCATACAGGTACCGACACATCGATATGCCTATATTCCTAATGATAAGGGTGAATTTCCTGAAGAACCATCATTATCCGAAATTTCTACCGATATCAAATTTAATAACGGATTTAAACCAGAGGACTTTAAGATCTAATTAGATTCAAAACTTATCATAAATCTCATCCTGAGTGTATCGAAGTTTAACGTAATAAATATTCGTTTTCGGTGCGCTCAGACTTAAAATAATGTGTCTTGATCACTTTTAATATTACCTAAAATTTTCTTAATCTTTTTTATCGATTTTGCACCATTTTAAAGCAAAAATTAACATAAATAATTGATAATCAAATAATTAATAACTTTAAGGCATCTTAGTATATTTAAGAAGATTTTGGGTAATACCCTATTGACATACTATATAAAAGTCCATACATTGAAATTTGTTTCATTCATTAATCAAAAAATCATGTCTGACCAGATTCAAATTTCTTCTCAATTTGATTACAAAATTGATGTTTCAGATCCCCCAAAAATTAAGCATGCCTCATTATATGAGTTTTTTTCTTTAAAGATATGGGGTAGTTTACCAAGTCAATTTCAACGCCTGATCTCTAAAGTATATACTAAAATTTTCAACCTTAAAATATCCAGACATCTAATTAATCCGTATTGCAAATTTCACTACGAAGAGGATAATTATCTAGATCAATTTACACCTCCTTTTGGTAAAACCGAATATCATACTTTTCAGGATTTTTTTATACGAAAATTCAAAAAACTTCCTAAGGTAAGTTCTAAACATATTTGGCCCTGCGAGGGGGTATTGTGCGATATCGATCATTTGCGTAAAATTGGAAAAACTAATGTTAAAGGAGATATAAGATCTGTGCATCAAATCTTTGGATTAGATGAATATACTATTGATAAGAATTATGTATTTACCAATGTATTCTTACATAATAAGAATTATCACAGAATACACGCCCCAGTTGATGGAGTTATTACCCGGGTTCAATATATTAAGGGAGACTTAGTTATTTTGCGCCCATGGTTTTATAAAAATAACCCCTCTATTCCTGCTTTTAGGAATGAACGAATTAATATTGATATCAAAGATAATAACAATAGAACATGGCATTTGTCTATTGTAGGAGGTCCAGCAGTGGGGACTATTGAACTACCTAAAAAAATAAAAGTAGGCGCTACAGTTTCTATGCTTGATGAAATCGCTCTATTTTACTTAGGCTCTACCTGTTGTATGATTTCTCCTGAAATGCCCAAGTATCATACTAAAAACAGTCTGGTTTATGTGGGTGCAGCATACTAATTGCCTTCATAGATCAATGTTCAATACTATCATTAAAAATAAAAGCAGCTTTCAAAAAAACTGCTTTTATTTTTACTTCTCTGAAAGCTTATTTTCTCAAATAATTCACCACAGCATTTATCGCATTTTGCACAGCTTCCTTTTCAAAATATAATTGTTGCTGATTATATTGATTTAACCACTTAATCTCTTTTTGGCCTACCAAAAGATTATAAAACTGCTTTGTCCCCTCGGGTACTGCCCCACTTTCACTATGCACAATAAAAACCGGTTGTTTTATCTTTTTTCCTGCCGAAATTCCATCAAACGTTAACCACGGCTCCCAACTACTTACCGCAAATCGATTGTCATAATATTTTCCAGCTGCTTTTGATGAATTCAAGTAATAGTCAAATGCATTTTCAGGAACGTACATAGCACTTAATGGATCCAGCTCACTCGCTGCCAATACATATTCCATTTCACCTGTTTTGGCATAATTGACCTTAGCTTCCTTGGCAGCTTTAACCAATCCATCTGTTCCTCCAGGACGCATATCGTAAATACTTTTGGCTATTTCGGGATTATGTAACCATGGAGCCACCAAAACTAAAGTACTCATCCTTTCATCCTGTGCTACTGCATGAGCCATATACCCCGAACTCGCACAGACCCCTATGCCCGAAATACTGTTGATATCAACATTTTTATGAACACTTAGAAAATCTATAGCTGCTTTGATATCTGCAATTTTCAACTCATAATCTTCTACCTGTCTGGGTTGTCCTTCACTTTCACCAAAACCTGTAAAATCAAAGGTCATTGTTACAAATCCATCTTTGGCCATTAAACTAGCATATTCGTCTGGCATTTGTTCTTTTACGCTAGTCCAACTTCCGGTAACGATAGCCGTAGGATATTTTTTTGAAGTATTGAACGCTGGAGGCAAAAATAAATGCCCTTTTAATATCACTCCATTACTTGTGAAACTTACTTTCTCACGAATAACGCCACTATCGGTTCTAGCTCCGGCATCATGTACAGAAAAGGTTTCTGGTTGCAGGCCAGGCCAGCTGTTTAATAGAATGTTTGGATTAAAAAACTCGGTAAACTCAATGATTTTATTACCTTTAGTTTTAAAAACACCTACGTAATGATTGTTATAGGGTTTTCCTTCGCCTGTTGTAATAATTCCATTATACTTTACCAAAACGATATTAGGATCTGTAGTTGAATAATACGCTCGGTTATATTTCTGTGTGTACTTCATCACACCAGCATATTGATTACGCATGGCATCAATTCCTTTTAATGTTTTTGGAAAATTACTAGGTGCTAATGGCATAATCTGCTCGACATTTTGATCCATTGTAGCTAATACTTGATCAAGATTTCTTTCTTCCAAAGCCTGGAAAAAACGATCAACATTTTGTTTAGCCTTATTGTCTTCATGGATCTTGAAATTTTTACCTTCTTCAACATTTTTAAGTGCTTGTGCAGGAAGCGAAGTTTCTCCCTTTTGATCATAAAGACTTAGGTCGATACGGGCTAGTTTCCAGTTTCCATCCTCCTTAATATATTCGGTATCGTAGCCAACAAAAACGGTCCATTGTTTTCCATCAAGGTAATGTGTAGCAATTGCATCCAAAGTTGCACTTGCTCGATTTCCAGCGACCCAAATGGCTTCATTATGTATCTGGTGTATTGTTTTTTCGAATCCGGGAAGCAAGGCTTTCCAACCTGTAAGAATTTCATCGGGTGATTTGAATCCAGCATCTCCGCCTAGAGCAGTATAATCTGTGTATACGCTATCTGCCATAGTAGACTTAATCAATTCCCAATTGCGATTATCAACTTCGCCAAACAACGTATGGATCAAATGATTAATTTCCTTTTGGTCTTTTTCTATTGAATTTATATTTTTAGTTATCATTGCGGTATCATCTTTAGTAGTATGACTTTCTTTCTTTTCAGTTTTACATGCTATGATGGTTAATACCAATAACAGCATGGTATGTATGGTTTTCATTGTATCTTGTTTTAGTCGATTATTACAAATGTGTTTTGATAAATCTCACAGCATTTTCTGATGCTTCTTGAACTTGTTTTTCCTGATCATAAAAATCAAAGTGATATCCATCTAACCAAACCAATTCTTTTTCACCCTCAAGGTCATTATAGAATTGTTTTGCATTATCGGGCAACGCACTTCCGTCTGAATGGATCACCATAACGGGTGCCTTGATATTTTTAGCCTTATCCATTGGATTAAAACCTAACCAGGTAGGCCAGCTCATAGTTGCAAATTCATTTTTCCATTCTTCTACTCCACCACCGCGGGTTGTGTCCATATAGTATTCCATCGGACCAAAATGAGAGGCTGTTTTATCTGTATCACTATAAGCAAGGACGATTTTGTTTTCTCCTTGAGCGTCATATTTTTCTTTAGCTTGGTTACCTGATTCACGAAGTGTTTCCAGGTTCTCTTCACTTCCATATAATAAAGGAAGTGTTTCCTCATTGGGCAACCAGGCAGCTACAGTGATTACAGCTTTTATTCGATCATCGGTTTCTGCGAGATAAGCCATATTCCCTCCAGAAGTACATACTCCTAACGCGCCCACTCCTGAAACATAATCCAGGTGCTCTAAATAGGTTACTGCAGCCTGCAAATCTTTTAGTTTTTGTGCCGGATCTTCAAATTGACGTGGTAACCCATCACTTTCTCCATAATGACTATAATCAAATGCAAGTGCTACAATACCCTCTTTTACCAACTCCCGGGCGTATGTACTTGCCATTTGTTCTTTTACTGATGTTAAAGAACCACCGATAAGTACTGCTGGATATTTTTTATTCTCGTCAAAATCATTTGGAGTAAAAAGGTGACCAACTAATTGTAAATTATCTCTTTTGAATGTTACTTTTTTCATAGTGCTATTTTTTTGAATTGAATTTTCATTTTGTGCGCTTACTAATACACTTATTAATAGGATTACTGTAGTTATAAATATCTTTTTCATGGCTTTATTTTTTAGTGTTATGAATATTATTAATTAATTAATTACACTACAAATCTACAGCGACTATCGAAGGTTAATAGTACAGATTTCAAAGTAAGAAGTACAGATTTCAAAGAAGAATGAAAAAGAGTGAGTTTTCTTATCCTTTTCGGAATTGATTAGGAGTCATCCCCATCTGTTTTTTGAAGAAATTAGCAAAATGATTGGGATAGTTATAATACAATTCGAAAGCGATTTCCTTGACCGAAATATCAGTATTCTGAAGTTTGGATTTGGCAAGAGAAACCATATGCTTATAGATCAGTTCTGAGGCAGATTGTGAAGCAATGCGCTTTACTACAGCATTAAGGTGATTAGGGTGAATATTAAGTTGATCTGCATAAAACTGAACTCTATGAGGTTCTCCATTTTCATATCCCAAATTTGGATAAAAACTAGTTTCTACCAATGTTTTGAATCTGCTAACCAACCCCAAATCATTATCTCGACGTATAAAAGTTTGTTGATCCCTGGGAACCTTTTCCTGAAAAAGCCTAGCCACTTTATGCAGTAAAACTTGTGTATGATGAAAGATAATAGCTTCAGAAAACTTGGCGCCATTATGATACTCTGTATATATTTCTTCAAGGGTTTTCATGAAAGTTACTGCTTCATGATTAGAAATTTCAATAGGTACTGTATTGTCTACCAAAAGAAAAGGGAAATCTATGCTAATCTGTTTTTTCTCATTTTCCCTGCGATAAAAATCTTCAGAAAAAATGATATAAAAGCCCTCCCAATCAGGTGCAATATCCCATTGCAAAATTTGATAGGGAGAATTAAAAAAAACGGTGGCTTTTAAATTTTCGGTTGAATAATTACCTGTTTTGGCAAATCCTCCTCCATCCAACTTTACCGCAATAGCATAAAATTCATGTTTAAAAGGAGGCATTTGCTGGTGTACGGTTTTCATATTTTCTTCAAAAGTGCGTACATCAAAGTGTTCCCATTTGGGTGGTGCAATGTTTATGCCTTTGCAATAATCATGTAGTGTGGTAAAATGATTCACGAACTAAAAATAAAGAGAATTTAATTAGTCAGTAATACTACAATTATTAAATATTTCTAAAAGAACTCTTTTTAAACATTATTTATATTGTCACACTTCTTTATTTCTGAATCTAAAAAGCATTAGTAACTTTTAAAAACATAGATCATGAAACTAGTAAAATTAATAAGCTTTGCAGCTATGGCCATATTTGGTTTTACACAAATCAATGCACAAAAAGCAAATGCCAATGTAACGTTGACCAAAGTAGTAGAAACTTCTGCCGATAACGTATGGGGGAAACTAAGACAAATGGATGATATTGACAAATATTCATCTACTGTTGCCAATGTAAAATGGACAGGGAATCATGGGGTTGGAGGACAACGTGTTTGTACAACTCCCGACGGAAAAGGGTATTTTAAAGAAAGTATAGTAGGATTTGACGATCAAGGTAGAACGTATACTTATGCGCTGTTGGAAGGTGTTCCGGTAAAAGGAATGGTCAACAATTTCAAGGTAGTCGATCTGGGGTACAAAAAATCTATGATTGTTTGGACAAGTAGCTATGAACAATTTTTGAAAAACCCCCAGATGACTGAAGAACAGTTTTTGGGATTTTTGAACCAATCGGCGGGTGAGATGATTGCCAATATTGCCATTGCAGCGTCTAAGTAAGATGTTGTTTAGTATATTTAAGAGATGCTTGAAAAGTAGATTTTCAAGCATCTTCAATCAAAATTATGCTACAATGAAATGCTTTTTCAAACTATTGTGCCCATTATTAATATGTTTTACTTCTCTGGCACAAGAGCAATCTACTATATTCGCCAGCAAACAACTGTCAAAAAACATTACTATCATCACTTATGACACCGATTCTAGTAATAAAAATAAACCTATTGTATATGTTACAGATGGTAAAAAATTTATAAAAAATGGAAGCTTAAGTCTAATTAAAAAACTGTCTAGTGAAGGCAAAATTCCAAAAGCATTTTATGTTTTTGTAAGTACTATTGATCCAAAAACAGGTAATGATTATCGCAATAACTATTTTTTTAATAATCCAAAATATATAGCATTTTTTGAAGAAGAGTTGATCCCAACCATAGAAAAGTCATTTGGTCAAACTTTTAATCCCAAAGATCGATCATTGATAGGGATTTCCTTTGGCGGGTTGAATGGAGCTTACTTCTCGGCAAAATCTTCTGCATTTAAGAACTTTGGGTTACTTTCTCCTGTTACCTATCCAAAAAAAGAAGAATTGATAAGAGATATTAGCTTTTCAAAAAATAAAGATCTAAACATTTTTCTTTCTACAGGTACTAATGATGCCGAAAGCTACTTTAATGATCTTTATACTATTTATACTTCTAAAAACTATACTATCAAAACTCTCGAAACAAAGGGAGGTCATGATTTTAAAAATTGGAATAGACAGCTTGAAGAAATATTCAATTTTCTTAATTGACAGTGGTTCACAGAGCATAAACAAAACTTTAACACTCAAAATTTTGTTTTACTAGACGAGTGGTCATACTTTTGTCTCAGAATTATAACAAACAATGTCAAAGACACTAAAACATGAAATAAAAGCTGATGCCCTTATCGAAAAGGGTATGATGCTACTATGGTCAAAAGGTTATAATGCTACAAGCGTAAATGATATTGTAAAAGAAGCTGGTGTCCCCAAGGGGTCTTTCTACTTTTATTTTGAAAGCAAGGAAGATTTTGCAGTTAAGTCTATTGAAAAGTATTTTGATATGCAATTTCCGCCGGCATTAGAGATTTTGCAAAATAGGTCGGTGTCACCAAGACAACGTGTGATAGACTTCTATGAATTTCGATCTAAGGTTCTAAAAGAGGAATTTGATTGCAAAATGGGATGTATGGGCTGTAACCTAGCTAACGAGATGGCTGAGCATAATGAAGCAATTCGAAATGCAATTAATGCTAAAACCGAAATGGTAAAGACATATATAACAGAGGTAATAGAAGAGGCACAAAATCTAGGTGAGATGGACTCTAAAATTGAGGCTTCGGATCTTGTTGCTTTTATGGAAGATGCAGGTAAAGGGGCAATGGTGTCTATGAAAGAAATGGATAGTGCCTACCCTATCGACAATTTCACTAATATGGTCAGAATGATTCTTTTAAAATAATTTTTTTTTGAGCACTTAATAGACGACTGGTCAATTATTTATTTAAAAACAATATTCGAATAACATATAAACTATAATCTAGCAATCAAATAAAAATACATAAACTAATAACCGACCGGTCAATTATTTAATAATTTTAGTTCAATTTCTTTTATGACCTGTCCAATTATCCGGAATTAAATCGTCTAAATATAAAACTCACAACAACCTGCACCAGGAGGACTTCCGTTAAAACATATAGTCGACTGGTCAACTAATTAAAATAATATGAATGCACTTAAAAAAGCTAGTAACGCTACCAATGCGTTTGCAAAAAAATGGGCAGAATTTACAATTAAGTTCAAGTGGCCCGTATTAATTACAACTTTGATTATTGCTATAGGGCTTGGCTCACAAGGTAATATGGAGTTTGATGGGGATTATCATGTATTTTTCAGTGAATCCAATCCAGAATTGGAAGCTTTTGATGCACTTCAAGAAAAATACACAAAAGATGACAACATTGTAATCGTACTCTCCCCTTCTAACGGAGATGTTTTCACAAAAGAAAACTTAATCGCCATAGAAGAATTAACCGCAGAGGCCTGGAACACTCCTTATTCTTCCAGAGTAGATGCAATTACTAATTTTCAGCATACCAGTGCACAAGGAGACGATTTGTATGTAGATGATCTATCTTATGAATCCGCTTCCAAAACAGATGCAGAAATCAAGGTAATTAAAGAAAAAGCATTAAAAGAACCGCTTTTAGTAAATCGTTTACTAAACGAAAAAGGGAGCGTGACGGCTATCAATGTTACTGTTCGCCTCCCCGGAGAAGACAGTGCTAAAGAAATACCTGAGGTAACGGCCTTTGTTCGTGGAGCAATTTCAGATTTTAAGGAAAAACATCCTAATTTTCAAGTACATTCATCTGGCTTGGTTCCTTTAAACACGGCTTTCTTTGAATCCTCTATGAGAGATTTAATGCTTACTATGATTATGTTAGTTATTGTAATTATTACCACTTTAATTCTTACCAGAAGCTTTTTTAGCACCATAGCTACCTTGGTAGTAGTGCTATTTTCTATTATGAGTGCTATTGGATTTGTGGGAATCATGGGGATAAAACTTACCCCTCCTTCGTCAGTATTTCCAACCATGATATTAACACTAGCGGTGGCCGACAGTATTCACATTCTCATCACCATGTTACAAAAAATGCGGAAAGATGGATACACCAAAAAAGATGCATTAGCAGAATCCATGCGCCTCAACTTTATGCCCGTATTTATTACCAGCTTGACCACAGTAATTGGGTTTTTGACCATGAACTTTGGAGATGTTCCCCCGTTTTGGGATTTAGGTAATATTACAGCTTTTGGGATGACAATGGCTTTTTTATATTCTACTACCGCTTTGCCGGCACTTATGGCTATTTTACCTATCAAAGTAAAAGCTAAAAAAGAAGCTACTGTAGAAAAAATTAGTTCGTATACTAATCTTGGTCATTTTGTAGCTAAACAACCTGTGAGACTGACTCTAATTTCATTAGTTGTTATTGGCGGACTTACCTATCTAGCAACAAAAAATCAGTTTAATGACGAGTTTATCAATTACTTTGATGAAACTGTACAATTTAGAAGTGATACTGATTATATCAGTGAAAATCTTACAGGAATTTATAACGTTGAATTTTCTGTGGGAAGTGGAGAAAGTGGAGGTATAAATAATCCCGAATACCTTCAGAAATTAAATGCCTTTGAAGATTGGTTAAACGAACAACCCGAGGTGGTTCATGTAAATGCTTTTAGTGAGGTTGCCCGTAGAGTTAATCGATCCATGCATGGTGATAATGAAAACTATTATCGAACTCCGGATAATCGCGAAGAAGCGGCTCAATACTTACTGTTATATGAACTGTCACTGCCATTTGGTTTAGACTTAAACAATCAAATTAATGTAGACAAATCAGAAACTCGTGTTACCGTAACTATTGAAAATATTTCGAGCGCAGAGATGATTGCTTTTTCTAAAAGAGCCGAAAACTGGTTAGAGAAAAACACACCAGAATCTATGCACGCCATTGGTGTAAGTCCTACTTTAATGTTCTCTACACTTGGGTTTCGCCAGGCAGACAGTATGTTTAAAGGAAACATAATAGCACTATTATTGATTTCGTTAGTCTTAATGTTTGCCTTAAGAAATTTTAAACTAGGACTACTTAGTATTATTCCTAATGTAACTCCTGTTTTGGTAGGTTTCGGTTTTTGGGCAATGTACAAGGCACAGATCAATACTGGGATGGTGATTGTTTTTGGAATGACTCTAGGAATTATAGTAGATGATACAGTACATTTTATGAGTAAGTTCCTTAGAGCAAGGCGTGAATTAGGTTATGATTCCAGACAAGCAGTTATTTATGCTTTTGAAACGGTTGGTAAAGCATTAGTAACCACTACAATTGTACTATTAGCAGGGTTTGCGGTTCTTTCTACCTCTTCATTTGCCTTAAATAGTTACATGGCAAGGATAACCGTTATCATTATCCTTTCTGCATTAATCATTGATTTCATTCTGCTACCATCGCTACTTATCCTTGTTAGTAAAAAAAGTGAAGCAACAAAACCTGTGAAAAATTTAAAACCACAAGTACAACTTGATAAATAATAAATCAAAAACAATAATAAGTATCATTATGAAGACAATAATTTTAGCAGGAATAGCATTCCTAACCATTTCAATAGCATCTGCCCAAAGTGCAGAAGAACGAGGATTACAAATTGCCGTTGCGGCAGACAAAGCAGACCAAGGGTTTAATAGCTCTATTGTAAACCTGAAAATGACCTTAAAAAACAAAAATGGTCAGACTAGTGAACGTTTACTAGTGACCAGAACATTAGAACAAACGGAAGATGGGGATAAATCCATGATTGTTTTTAATAGTCCAAAAGATGTAAAAGGAACCTCGACCCTGACTTTTACTCATAAAGTTGGATCAGATGATCAATGGTTGTTCTTACCTTCAATCAAAAGAGTAAAAAGAATATCATCTAATAATAAGTCCGGTCCGTTTGTGGGTAGTGAGTTTGCGTATGAAGACCTTTCTTCGCAAGAAGTTGAAAAATATTCTTATAAATTTTTGGAAGAAAAAGGAAGTCTTTTAATTGTAGAACAAGACCCGGTTGATCCAAAATCAGGATATACTAGACGCATTGTTTCCTATAACAAGGACAAAGGATATCGTATTGAAAAAGTTGAATTCTATGACCGCAAAAATTCTCTTTTAAAGACCCTAACTTATAGTGACTACAAATTATACAAAGGAAAATTTTGGAGAGCATTAACATTCAATATGGTTAATCACCAAAGTAATAAAGAAACATTACTGAAATTTAGTGAATACAACTTTGAAGCAGAACTTGCTGATGAAGATTTTACACAAGTTGCGCTTCAGAGAGCTGGACAATAAATAAAAAATAATGAAATACACAAGGCTAAGTCTATTATACCCCATGGCGGTTCTTTTGGTTAGTGGATTGTTACTATTGTTGCGACCTGGCCTTGTGTTTTACCATATACAAAGCATTAAAATTTAATACATGAGGATTAAATATATCTATCTTGTAACATCTCTGCTATTTGGCATAATTAGCATGTACTCTCAAAACGAAACACCTAAGAACGTGAATCATGATTTTGAGTTAGAATTAGAGTCAGAGTATCGCTACTTCTATGAAGATGCGCTTTTTGAAGGACAAGAAGATCATTTCCCTTCTTTGGCGATACGGCCAGAATATACAATAGACTGGAATAAAGGCTATGAAAGTATTAATTTCAAGGGTTTTTTCCGCTTGGATGTGGATGACGAACGTACGCATTGGGATATTCGCGAATTATATTATCAAAAAGCCAAAAACAACTGGGAGTTTAGCCTGGGACTTAAAAAAGTGTATTGGGGCGTTGCCGAGAGCAATCACTTGGTAGATATTATTAATCAAACCGATGCTGTGGAAACGTTTGATGGAGAAGAAAAGTTAGGGCAACCCATGGCGCAGTTTACCTGGATAACTCAAAAATTTGGAACCTTTGATTTCTTTTACCTCCCCTATCACCGCAAACGTACCTTTGCCGGAGAAAAAGGAAGGTTACGCTTTCCAACAGTGATTGATAAAGATGACTTGGAATATGAAAGCAGTGCTAAGGAGTGGAGACAAGATCTCGCTTTTCGTTGGAAACATTACTTTGATATTTTTGATATCGGATTATCTCATTTTTATGGAACTGGTAGAGAACCACTCTTTACATTTGATACCGAAGGAAATATAAATGCTTTTTATCCCGTAATCAATCAAACGGGTTTAGAATTACAAATCACACATGACGCTTTTCTATGGAAACTAGAATCCATTTATCGCAATGCTGATGTTCAAGATTTCTTTGCATTAGTGGCAGGGTTAGAATACACTTTTTCTAATATTGATGGAAATGGATTGGATATAGGTCTCCTTGGTGAATATTTATATGATGAACGAGATGAATTGGCATTAAATGCATTGCAAAATGATGTATTTTTTGGAAGCCGTATTGCTTTTAATGACACACAAGACACTTCTATATTGATTGGAGGAATTGCTGATCTTGAATCCAGCAGTACCATCTTTAGTTTAGAAGCTTCAAGACGTTTTGGAAGCAGTTGGACCGCAGAAATTGAAGCACGAATTTTCAATGATATTGACAGAAACGAATTCATCCTTTCTAATTTTAGAGAAGATAGTTTCTTCAGGATATCTATTTCAAAGTATTTTTAATTAGAAAACACGAATTCTTTAAAGATTTTCAGGGTTTACGGCCAAGCTATTAAATAGTTTGGCTTTTGCCTCAAAGAACTTATTTTGCACTTCGATCTCTTTAAGTTTAGCATCTATAAGACTTCTTTCTCGTGAGTTAATTAGGAAAAGAGAGCTTTCACCAAAACTAAACTTACGCTCTTCTGCAGCAAGTAGTGTACTATAATCACTTACAATACTGGATATAAGTTCATTTTGGTTAACAAAAGATTCCAGTTCTACATAGATGGCCATCACCTTATTTTTGATTTGCAATTGAGTGGTTTCTTGCTCAAATTGTGCATCCTGAACTTTAAATTTGGCTAATTTAAGATCCCCTCTTTCTTTCCTTAAGAAGAGTGGAAATCTAAACGAAATCCCTGCTTTATATTCTGCCGTGTTAAAAGAATTACCTACCTCTGGTGTTTCGGTCAAGAAGTTATATTCTAAATCAATTCTTGGAAGTAGTTTATTTGCTTTAAGCCTCTGATCGACCTCTAAACCATCTATTTTATATTGTAACGATCTTAACTTAGGATGGTTTTCTATAGTAAAACTATCTAATGGATTTCCTTGAATCTCTAATGTACTATCTATATCCTGTTCAACATTAGGATCCGGGATCACATCAGATTGTAATTCTACAGGAATATTATTTTCTAACCATAAAAAGTTGGAAAGTTCCAAAGTCGATTTCATTAACTTCACCTTTGCTTGCTCTAGACTCAATGCCCTATTTTGGTAGGCTATTTTGGCTTCTACTGTATCAATAGTTGCTTTATCACCTGCTAAAGCTCTTTTCTTTATCCCTTCAAATCGTATTAAAGCGTTATTTAAAAAGTTATCATAGATTTCTTTTTCGTTATAAGCTTTCAACCAATCAAAATAGGCTAATGAAGCATCGTATAAGATTTGATTAACCAATAGATCCCGATCTGCTTTGGTTTGTTCTCTAAAAAATTTTGCTTTTCGTAATGTTGCCATACGATCATTAATTAATAATCCTTGGGCAACAGGAACCGAAACGCCAGCATTAAAAAGTCCATCGTCGGGCACAAAATTTTGCGGATTTAAGAATTCTCCATCATTCTGCTCAAAACCACCTTTAAATTCTATTCCGTACCATGTAGGAATTTTGAAAGTACCATTTAACAAATCGTAATACTCAGATCCTTTGAACTTTTTTCTATCATAATCTACTTCAATCTTCGGATCAAATCCTCCTCTGGCTTTCATTAAGTTAGCCTGGCCAATATCAATATTTAACTCTGCCTGTTTGGCAACTGGATGATACTTTTTTACATACCCTAAATACTCTTTAAAATTAAGAGTATTGGTATCTTGCTGCTGCGAGAATAGGGAAGTTACCAAAAAAAACAGGGAATACAATACGTATTTCTTCATCTTATTTTTTTTCAGATTTGGACACTTTCGCGTTTTCTGGCTGATAATAATTAGGCGGAAAACCGTTTAATTGTCTCCATAACTCAAACCAAATAGGCACATCTTCTAATAAAGCTAATGTTCTGGCACCAGAACCCACTTGTATTTTTGGCCATTCATGATCATTTGGATCAGGGGCGATTAATATCCTATATTTTCCATTATCACTAATAAATGTTTCTATAGCTACAACTTTTCCTCCGTAGGTTCCGTAAGATATATTTGGCCATCCACTAAAAACTATGGCAGGCCAACCATCAAATTGAATTCGTACTTCTTCTCCTAAATGAATTAACGGAAGATCAATTGGTTTAACATAAGTTTCTACAGCAAGTTCGTAGTCTGACGGCATAATATTGACTAATTGATCACCTTCTTTAAAGGTTTCACCAACTCCAGAATACAAAGCTTTATTAATAAATCCATTTTGTGGTGCTCTGATGTAGTAAAGATCATTACGCATTTCGTAATTCGTAAATTCATTTTCGAGTTTAGTGACCTGTGCTTCTGCATCAAACTGATTAGACTGAGCGGTAAACTTATCACTTTGTGATTTTGATATTTTGTCGGTGTATTCTGCTTTAATCCGATTAAGTTCTATCTGAGCATTGATTACCTCATTTTTACTGGCCAACAACTTATTTTCCTGCTCGATTAGTTTTGCCTGTGTTTCTTGTAACTTTAACCGTTTTTCTTCTACATCTGTAACTGCCTTAAGCCCTTCCTTTTCTAACTGAGTTGTTCTATCAAATTGACGTTCTGCAATACTTATATTCGTCTTAGCAGCTTCAAAAGCTATGCTATCACTTTGCACCTTCAATCTTGACTGAAGCAGTTTATTACTTGCTTGTTTTAACTTTAAAGAGCGTTCATTTACCAATGCATCTGCTTGATTTTCCAATGCCTTTACTTTTCCTTCATATGAAGTTACGGCCATTGATTTTGCTTTGATTTGCATTCCCGTACGGGCAACTAAATTAGGATCAAAATATTCATTCTTTATTTCAGAAATAAATAGGATGGTATCTCCTTTTTTTACAAAATCACCTTCTTTTACGTACCATTGCTCAATTCTACCGGGAATAGGAGATTGAATAGTTTGTGGACGTTGATCTGGTTTTAAAGTAGTTAAGAAACCATTCCCAGAAACATTCTGTGTCCATGGAAGAAACAGAATAATAAATACTGTTACTGTAAAGACCTTCAAAAATCGATTGAAATACTTATAATGCTTCCTATGAATAACTTTTTGGATTGCATTATATCCTGAAAGATCTACTTTCTTATTTAAAGTATTATGTGATATATTCAACATATCTTTCTATTTTTCGCTTATTATTTTACCATTTTCAATAGTTATAACTCTACCGCATCTTTTCGACCATTTTTGATTTTGACTTACAACTACCAAAGCCCATGGGTTTGATGGCTCAGTAAGAAAATCCATAATTCTGGTAACTTCATCTTCATCAAATTGATCTAATGGATCTTTTAGAATTAAAAGTTGGGGTTTTCTTACAATACCTCGGGCAAGAACTATCTTCTTGGATACGGTATATGACATTTGTTTTCCTTCTGGGTAGAGAACAGTATTTAATCCCTTTGGTTGTTCTTTTACAAATTGTGTAAGTCCTACCTTGTCAAGAGCCCAGTATACATCATGAAAAGGAATAGTCGTATCTCCAAATGTTATATTTTCTAAAATGGTACCTTCAAACGGGGATTCTTCGGTTAATGATTGTCCCAAATGTGATCGAAAGTAATTCAGGTTAATTCCTTTAAGATTAACATTATTAATATACACACTACCACCGTTTGGTTCTATTAAACCGGCAATTAATCGCAATAAGGTTGATTTACCAGACCCGTTAGGCCCCTGTATAAGAATGGTACAATTTTTTGTTATTGTAAGTGATAAATCATCTATAATTTTCTTTTTGCCTCCGGGTACTGTGTAAGAGACATGATCCAATTCTAAGGTAAAACCCTCATCTTCTCTAAATGGTTTCTCACCTTCTTGAGGCTCTAACTCTTTATCTACTACTTGACCAAGTTTTTCTAATGATGTAAGTATGTCATAAAAGGATTCTAGACCTGTAATTAATTTTTCTACCGACCCAATAACTAGTACAATAATGATTTCTGCAGCTACGAATTGACCAATATTCATTTCTTGATTAAGTACCAAAATACCACCTATCAAAAGAAGACCAGCAGTAACAAGTACCTTGAAACCTATCATTTGAATAAATTGTATAACTAGTATCTTAAAATGGCTCTCTCTAGCGTCTAGGTATTCTGTAACAAGAGCATCATTTTTTCGTAGTGCGTGACTAGTTTTTCCCGAAAGCTTAAAACTTACAATTGTTCTTGCAACTTCTTGTATCCAGTGTGCTACTTTATATTTACTCTTAGATTCTTTTAAGCTTGTCTCTAATCCACGTCTTGCAGTATACTTAAACACTATGTAAATTAACAAAATTAGTAGTAAACCATATATGATGAAGAAAGGGTGATAAAATGACAATAACATTAAACCAAAAACTATCTGTACCAGAGCAGCCGGGAAATCTATAAGAATTTTTGCCAGACCTTTTTGAGCAGTCAAAGTATCAAAAAAACGATTCGCCAATTCTGGGGGATAATAATCTCGTAATTCACTCATTTTAATCTTAGGAAAACGATAAGCAAACTCAAAAGATGCTCGAGTAAATATTTTTTGTTGTACATTTTCAATAATACGCATTTGCATCAATTGAAGTAATCCCACAAATAATACCCCAATGGTAACCAAAACTACCAATATAATCCATGAAGTACTAATCTGGGCTCCTTGTACAAGATTTATTATTGCCTGGATTCCAAGAGGGAGTGAAAGACTAACTAATCCTGCAAAAATTGCATAATAAAATGTTTGCAGAACATCTTTTTTATCTAGCTTCAAAAGTCCTATCAACCTTTGCCAAGCTGTCAAAACACCTTTATCCATATACTTATTTTCTTAAAGAATTGAATACTAAATCTATGAAATACTTTGCCGGAGTAACCTTGTTATTACAATCTGTAAGTGAGATAAAATGCTCCTTAAGAAAATGCTGATGTAATGCTCCTTCAATAACCGTACTAGATAAACTAGAAGGATATGGGTATTCATTATTAACCTCTATAATCATATCTTTAATTCTTGTAACCAAACGTTTGTAAATTGAAAAATAACCGTCTTTATTTTCATTGTCTACCTCTTTGGTTAAATAGGATTTCGAATATTCATTAACTACAATTTTATTTAAAAGTACCTCATTAATATGAGAGAATGAAGAATCTTCTTTAACAGATCTAGTTATAATTTCAATAGCTTTTTTTAATTTTTCCTCTGGATTAGAAATACTATTTGTATCAAAAACCAACTGGTACTCTAACCATCCCCAATACCAAGAAGTCAAATACAAAAGTAGTTTATGCTTATTTTCAAAATAGCGGTAAATAGAGCTCTCATTAGAGCCTATTTTTTCTCCCAATTTCTTAAATGTAAAGCTTTCAAAGCCTAAGTCATGAATCATAAGAATGCTATTCTCAATAATCCTTTTACCAAGTGCCGATGACTCAGGGTCCTTGATATAAATCTTATCATTAATCCTAACTTTTAAATCTTGAAGTAAATATTTCATCTGCTTGCTTTTATTATTCCTTTATTGTCTAATTTGATTTACAAACCAATACTTAATAAAACATCAAAGTCTTTGGTGATAGATTATCACAAATTAACAATATATACCGCAAAAATAAAAGCAATACTATTAAAACATAATAGATTAACTTTTATTTAACCAATGCCCTTTTTGCTTCTACGCTTTCAATTATTATTTTTACATAAAACACCCAGATAATTAACAATAAACCACAATAGCCATGAAAAACATTCTAATATTTGTATTATTCTCATTTTCTATACTTTATGGACAAGAAAACCAGACTTCTACACAAGCAACCATTCAGGTAGGGGATAAATTAATTATAGGAAAACCTTCTGGACAGCATTATCAACATGTTTTGTTTCCAAAAACAAATTTTATCATTAAGAAAGGAGGAATTGCTAACTTCAAAAAAATCGTTGGTAATAGTGTAACGGTTACTCAAGTAAGTAAAAATAAGGAAGGACAAACTAAGATTTCTATAAAGAAGACCGATGGAAAAAAATTCTTTAATAGTATAGTATCTGTAAAGGCAAATCTTGAAGCTGCGTTAAATGCTAAAGAAATTATTTTGACACAATAAAAACTACTTATAAATAAAAAAACCATCCCCTAGAGGGATGGTTTTTTGTATAAGTCCAAAGCCTTTATTTATTTTAATATAAGAATTCTAAAGCAATAGTATCAAATCTACTGAATTCTCCATCTTCATTACCACTGAAACAAGCAATCATAAGAGAATCATTATCCAAACCAGCTTGGCCAGCTTGATTTGCAGTTGGAGTACCCGGAATGTGGATTGCTCCTACACCTCCATCGCCTTCGTTAGAGCCATCAGGACAGTTTCTACGAGCATAATTTGTATGTCTTAGACCAATAGAGTGACCTATTTCATGACCGATTACATGCTCATTTACATTATTACCAAAAGAACTAGTACCCGCATTGATTTGGATAAATTTATTTGGTCTACCTTGACCATCAGGGAATCCTGCAGATCCACCACCACCACCTTGGTTGTTATTATATACAACCATATCGGCAGCTTGGAAATTCGTTCCAAAAGTAAGTCTGAAATTAAGAGAACTATTTATTCTGTTATAATTATTAACTGCCCACTGTAATCCGGTTTGCATAGTACTTGTTAACGCATTACCAGAACCTGTGTATCCTAAAATATCAATAGTTCTATTAGAACCAGTAACTAAGTTACGTGTTCTATATTGCTTTGTGCCATCATCAGACACTGCCAACGCAATATCTTCTAATTGATTCATCGCAACAAAAATATCATTTACCTGAATACCTTTTACAGCTACTCCATCTAAATGAGTTTGTGTAGTAATTACAGCATTACTAGCACTTAATCCTCCCGCTTCTAAGGCTAGAATCTGAGATTTAGTTAATTGTTCAATCGCTTCTGGTTGTACTTCATTAGCAATTTCATTTTTTTGACAAGAAGTTACTACTCCTGCCACGATAGCGCAAAGCGCTAAAAATTTGATTTTTTTCATTTTTAATAAGTTGAGTTTGTGTAGTTATTAAAATAGAATTCTAACACTCTATTTTTTAACAAAATTTATGTAAAAAAGCTTTGAACTTTTACCAAATTTGCGGTTTGAAGATATGATATTTATTTTTAAATATCAGTTAATTTTTTAAACTATTTATTACAAATACGGTGAAACCGTAAGATTATTTTAAAGAAAGCGGCAAAAATCTATTTTTTAACTAACCATAAAATCGATTAAATACACTATTCTGAATCAGAGTAATTTAACTATTGAGCTATTAAAAAATAAGGGCAAACTACTAGTAATAAATAGTGCTAAAGTCAGTTAAAAGAGACATAAAAAGAAAGTTTTTTCTTACAAATTATAAAATTTAATTTCAATACGTTAACAAAATCTTAAAAAGTTAAATATTTAACCATTAATGAATTTCTATACTCGCATAGAACAAAAATTGCGAAACAGAATTTGACAAAACTAAGGTGATTAAACATAAAAAAAGCTCCTAAATGAGCTTTTGATATTATTAAAAGAAAAATCTTAATTTTTTAGAATTAAACTATTTCTGCACTAAGTCCAGCTTGTAGTAATTTTGAACATCTGGGAACAAGTTCTTCATAAGAACCTGTTTTAACTGTACACTTTCCTTTATAATGTACTAATAAAGCACATTGTTCTGCTTGTACAGGACTATGTTCGCAAGTATAAATCAGAGTTTCTATTACGTGATCAAAGGTATTAACATCATCATTGTACAAGACAATCTCACTATTGTCTTGTATGGTCGTTTTCTCAAGAACTTCTTCTAAAACTTCTTCCTTGGTACTCATGATAAAATTCTTTTGTACAAATATAACAACTTAACGCATTTAATTACTAACGAACATATTATTTTAACTCATAAGACGCTGCTATCCAATTATTTCTATCAATATTACTCATGAAATTCAGGTTGTTTTTATGACATTCAGTAGTTATTATATCCAAGTCCTCTTCATAAAACCCGCTTAAAAACAACATTCCTTGAGAGTGTAGGGATTTAGCATAAGATCGAATATCACTTAGTAAGATATTGCGATTAATATTAGCAATAATGACATCATATTTTTTCCCTGACAAAAGAGATACATCTCCCTCATAAGCTTTGATATTATTGCAATTATTGCGCTCTACGTTCTCTACAGTATTTAGATAACACCAGTTATCAATATCTATAGCATCTATTGCACTAGCACCTTTCATTTCTGCCAAAATAGCCAAAACACCAGTCCCACAACCCATATCTAGAACCTTTTTACCCTTTAGGTCTGTTTTTAATAGGTGTTGAATCATCATATGAGTCGTTTCATGATGCCCTGTACCAAAAGACATTTTTGGTTCTATTATGATATCATATTTTGTATTGGGCTTATCATGAAAGGGTGCTCTTATACTACAAACATCGTCTACAGTAATTGGAGTGAAATTCTTCTCCCATTCAATATTCCAATTAACCTGTTCTATCTCTTCAGATTCATATTGGATTTCAAACTCTTTAGAATGTAGCACATGGATATCATCTAGTATTTCATCTCGCCAATCTTCTTTTTGAATAAAGGCATTAACTCCATCTTCCGTTTCTACAAAGCTCTCAAATCCGGCATACCCTAATTCGGCAATTAGAATTTCGGTAGTAGGCTGAAGTGGTAACACTTTAAAATAATATCCAAGGTATACGGGGTTCGACATACTTAATTTTATTAAGCTGCAAAGTTAATCTTTATGTTCAATAAAAAAGCATCTCATTATAATAATGAGATGCTTTTTTGTATTGTTTAGTTTCAAATTTTACTAGATCGCATTTGCGATTGCTGCAAAACTTTCTGCATCTAATGCGGCACCACCTATCAACCCTCCGTCAACATCAGGTTTTGCAAAAATCTCTTCTGCATTATTAGGTTTTACGCTACCTCCGTATAAAATGGAAACCTCATCTGCAATCTCTTGATTATAAGCTTTACCAATCGCGTTTCGTATAAATGCATGCATTTCTTGAGCTTGTTCTGGTGATGCTGTCTCTCCGGTACCAATGGCCCAAACAGGCTCGTAAGCAAGGATTATGTTTTTCCATGCACTTGGATCGACATGGAAGATTCCATTTTTTAATTGGTTTTCTACAAGAGAAAAGTGATTATTGCTTTTACGGTCTTGCAACTCTTCTCCAAAACAGAAAATTACAGTCATATTATGCTTAAGGGCTGTGTCAACTTTTTGAGCTAGTAATTCATCAGTTTCTCCAAAATATGCTCTACGTTCACTATGCCCTAAAATTACCGTGTTAATATCGATACTTTTTAGCATATCTGCAGAAATTTCACCTGTATATGCGCCATTTTCTGCCTGATGCATATTTTGTGCCGCTACCGTTATATCGGCCCCTTTTAGTTCTTCGGTAGCCTTATGTAAATTAGTAAATGTAGGCGCCACTATAATTTCTGCTGCTTGCACATTTCCTACTTTTGATTTTAAATCTGATAGCAACGCTCCTGTTTCTATCAAATTTTTATTCATTTTCCAGTTTCCTGCTATAATTTTTTTTCTCATTAATTTAATATTTACGTTGTGGTTAAAAGTTTGGTTATTTACTAATTATAAATGATGTAATATTTACATTCTTATTTTTGGATCAAGCCATCCGTATATGATATCGACAAATATATTGATTAGAATAAACATAGTGGCTATTACCAAAACAGCCCCCATTATTATTGGAAGATCTAATGTATTTAAAGCATCTACGATTTCTTTTCCTAATCCATTCCACCCAAAAATATACTCAACAAACACAGCACCTGCAAGCATTGAAGCAAACCATCCTGAAATTGCGGTGACAACGGGGTTAAGAGAATTTTTTAGGGCATGTTTTCTAATAATCTGAAACATTGAAAGACCTTTTGCTTTTGCAGTTCGTATATAATCCTGACTCATTACTTCTAATAACGAATTACGCATTAACTGTGTAACCACTGCAAGAGGTCTTATACCCAATACTATTGCTGGCAAAATCAAATTTTTAAGCTGAATGTAACTCCCTTCTCCAAAATCATCCACTTCATAAAGACTCCCATTCATATTAAGATTAGTATACTCATGCAATATATACCCAAATAACCATGCAAAAATGATTGCACTAAAAAAAGAAGGAACACTCATTCCTAATGTGCTAAATAATTGAATTAATCTGTCCGCCCATTGGTCTTTGGTTAGAGCACTTACAATACCTAACAAAATTCCTGCAACTATTGCAATACATATTGCAGACACAGCAAGTATAGCAGTATTAGGTAATGTTTCACGAATAACATCACTTACTTTTTTTCCATTCTTTTGAAAAGAATCTCTTAAATATGGATATTTCATAACCATTACCGCATTTCCGGTAGTGAATAATCGAGTTGCAGCGTACTTTTTATTATCAAAATATGAGAAATCTTCTTTATCTAAACTATGAAGAGAAATTGGAGACAGATCATTAAGATAATACCTGTATTGAGTAATTAATGGTTTATCAAAACCATATTTTTTCCTTACGTTTTCCAATTGTTCCTTACTTTCATTTTGACCTAACATCATTTGAGCCGGATCCCCAGGAAGTAAAGTGAATAACAAAAAAATAACAGTTACCACACCAAATAAAGTAAGTAAAGCATAGCCTATTTTATTAATGAAGTAACCTAGCATTCCTAATTAGTTTTTTTGTTAAGTTTCTCTACTTCTTGTAAGGTATACGCTCTATATGTTACCCCTAGCAAACGTTCACAATACTCTTCAATCATTTCTTTAAATCCAAGTTCTTTTCTTCTTGTATTAACTCCCTTTGGGTCTTTAATTGGCCATATAAGCGGTATTGGATTTTTATCATTTACATTCAACGTAGTGCTTTGTGTTCCATATAATTGCTCTTTACCCAGCTTCATCAAATATCGATCTTCCATCATGGCTACTAGTATTAAATCCAATTCTCCATCCTTTCCTGCTTTTTTGATGAGCGGTAAATATTTCTCTATTTTATTAGAGTGTTGAATTACGGACCATGCCACTGCACTAGTAGGTGCTCCTACCAACGATTTACCCGGATACCCATATTTTTCGAAAACATGCTCAACAAACAAGGTATTTGTACTGTCTACAGCCAATTGTTCTTCCCAAGAGATAGTGCCTAGATCTCTTCCTGCTTGATCCAATTTAAAAACACTATCCAACTGAGTTTTTAATACCAAATTGATTTGAGGTTTAGCTGGTCCAACTTTTTCTAAATCAAGTTCTTGAGCATCATTCCAATGCAATTTTTCTACAATTGTTCCTTTCTTAAGTTTTACAATACCGGGATTAGACCTTAGAATTGTTTTTAATGCGGTCTCATCTGTTGTATATAATTCAAAATTAAGGTTGTACTTTTTCCTAACTTCTGACATATCTTTTGGTGTTGAAGCTGTAAGCCCTATAACATCATAGCCTTGGGCGATTGCCCCATCTGTAACTCCTTTTATAGCATTTAACCCTTCTGCTTCACTTTTAGATAAATTATACATTACTATAAGTATAACATTTTCTTTTTCCAGAAATTCTGTTGTATAATCTGTTCCATCTTTTTCGATGGCAAAATCATGAATTGGAGGTTCATACCCCTCTTTAATAGTTTCGGTTTCAACGGCAATAAATTTACCCTCTACTTTAGGATAATCACCGCTAGTGGTAATAATTTTTTCGGTTCCATTTACATCAAATTTCCAGTGATAAGCAAATTCTGCTTTTGGAGCATCATCGGGAACCTGCATTCCTTCCTCGATATTTGTTCCAATTTTATAAGCTCTAAAGTCAAAAACCGGAAGATGCATCAAAACATAATACGCAAACCCAAGGCATGCGGTAAAACCCGCAAATACAATCCATTTATGAGCTTCTATGGGATTAATTGGCGTAATGTACTTTCTTCCAAAAAACAGAACCAATACTAAAACAAGGAGTATTATATCTTTAGTAAATGACTCCCAAGGAGTTAAAGGTAAAGCATCTCCAAAACAACCGCAATCCGTCACTTTATTAAAGTACGCTGAATAAAATGTCAGAAATGTAAAGAACACAATCATTAATAACAATGACCATACGGTAAACTTAGGCAAATACCCTAATATCAAAGTAATCCCGAGTATGATTTCAAAAATCACCAAAAAGACAGCGATCAATAAGGCAAAAGGAATTAAGAACTCCAAATTAAGCACACCCTCTCCAAAGTATTCCTGAAGTTTATACGAGAATCCAAGTGGGTCATTCAATTTTATAAACCCCGAAAACAAAAAAAGGGCGGCTACAAAAATCCTGGAGAACGTAACTAATATTTTCATATTCTAAAAGTGATATTTTATTCTAAAATTTTACAAGATAACATAGATTGCTTTTGGCAATTTTTAGTTTAACAGTATTTTATATCTCTAACGTTTTGATTCATCCAAGTGAATCATTGCAAACACAGCATAATTAATCATATCCTGGTAATTTGCATCGATCCCTTCGCTAACCAAAGTTTTTCCTTTATTATCTTCGATTTGCTTTACACGAAGTAATTTCTGAATAATTAAATCTGTAAGAGAACTTACTCTCATGTCACGCCATGCTTCGCCATAATCGTGATTTTTATTCATCATTAATGCCTTAGTAATATTGATATGCTTGTCGTATTGCTCTGTAGCCTCTTCTGTAGATAAATCTGGTTGCTCTGCAATTCCTTTTTCTATTTGTATCAAAGCCATAATACTATAATTAATAATACCAATAAACTCTGAAACTTCACCTTCATCCACCTTACGTACTTCATTTTCTTGCAAGCTTCTGATTCGTTGTGCTTTTATAAAAATCTGATCTGTTAAGGAAGGAAGTCTTAATATTCTCCAAGCGCTTCCGTAGTCTTTCATTTTTTTAACAAATAAGTCACGGCATGTAGTAATCACTGTATCATATTGTGTAGACGTATCTTGCATATAACTGTTCAATTTTGCGTAAATTTCGCTTTAATATGGGAATTAAAAAAATCATATCTAAAGTTTAGAAACAAAAAACATCAAATCTCTAAAATGACGATCAACTGTAAAGGTTCTTTAATAGATCTAACTATACCAAAAGTAATGGGTATTCTTAATATCACTCCAGATTCTTTCTATGATGGCGGTATGTATAAAAATGAAGCTCAGATTTTAAAACAAACAGAAAAAATGCTTGTAGAAGGAGCAACTTTCATTGATATAGGAGCATATTCATCTAGACCTGGAGCTGATCATATTTCTTTAGAGGAAGAAAAAAGTCGCGTTTTACCAATTGTAACCCTATTAACAAATAAATTCCCTGAAATATTGATATCCATAGATACGTTTAGAAGTGAAATCGCAACGTACTGCATTGAAGCTGGCGCCGTATTAATTAATGATATTTCTGCTGGAAATATGGACTCTAAGATGTTTAATACCATTGGTAAACATAAGGTGCCTTATATAATGATGCATATGAAGGGGACGCCGCAAACTATGAAGACATTAGATCAATATGACAATCTAATTAATGAAATAAACTTTTATTTTTCGGAAAAAATAGCCGATGCACGAAAAAATGGTATCGATGATATTATTATAGATCCCGGATTTGGGTTTGCAAAAAATACAGATCAGAATTTTGAGCTTTTAAAAAAACTAAGTCTTTTACAATTGAACGACTTACCAATACTTGCAGGAGTATCTAGAAAATCAATGATTTACAAAACCCTTGAAATAGAACCTACTGATGCTCTTAACGGAACCACAGTACTAAATACTATTGCTCTGCTTAACGGAGCTTCACTCCTACGAGTACATGATGTTAAAGAAGCTGTAGAATGTATTACTTTGGTAAATGCTATTAGAAGTTAATTTTTTCTATTTTTACAAAAACTCCTAACATTTGGATTTAATCAACCTTAGAATACTCGATGTACTTGATATTGTATTAGTAGCCTTTTTACTATACTACATCTACAAGTTGGTTAAGGGCACGGCAGCAATAAACATTTTTATAGGAATTGTTATCATTTACCTGGTTTGGAAACTTACTCAATTTCTTGCGATGGAAATGTTAAGTAGCGTTTTGGGTGAATTTATTGGCGTTGGAATGTTTGCTCTTATTGTAGTTTTTCAACAAGAAATACGAAAATTCCTATTGATGATAGGTTCTACGAATTTTGGAAGAAGACGAAAATTTTTACGCCAGCTTAAATTTATTAGAGATACTCCTGAAGATAGTGTTACCAATGTAAAAGCTATCCTAGATGCATGTAAAAACATGGGAGCCACAAATACAGGAGCACTTATAGTCATTAAAAGAAATACTTCTTTGGATTTTGTAAAAACTTCTGGTGATTCTATGGACATGGTCGTAAATACTCCTATTTTAGAAAGTGTATTTTACAAAAATAGTCCCCTTCATGACGGAGCCATGATTATAGAAGACAATCATATAGTAGCAACTCGTGTTATACTTCCTGTGTCTAACGATAATAATATGCCCCTACGTTTTGGATTGCGCCATCGTGCTGCCGTTGGGATTACAGAAAAAACAGATGCTTTGGCACTAGTGGTAAGTGAGGAAACCGGCAAGTTATCCTATATCAGAAATGGCGAGTTTGTAATTTTCAAAACACAAGAAGAATTAGAGGAAAAAATAAAAAGGGATTTAGCTTAATGAATAATTTAATTACGATCACCGATTGCAAAAACTGTGGACAACAGATAGAAACTTATAATTTTTGCCCAGATTGTGGTGCTAAAAAAATAACAAAGAGAATTACATTTAAAAACTTGGTTATAGATTTCGTTGACCGTTTTCTTAATCTTGATAATTCTTTTATCAGAACATTTGTACATCTGTTTACAAAACCCGAAGAGGTAGTTGACGGCTATATTAATGGGCTTAGAAAACGTTATGTAAACCCTTTCAGTTATTTTGCTATTTCAGTTACCATTACTGGTTTTTATGGTTTTATAGTAAGGGATCGTCTAAATGAACTCTTGATTAGTTCTATGGGTTCTTTTCTTTCAAAAGAACAGCTCGATGCACAGATAAATGGTCTTGATGTATCATACCAATATCAATCTGTATTAAGTTTTTTATTGATACCTATATTGGCCATGATGTCTAGATTGGTATTTCTTAATTATAAAAAATATAACTTAACAGAGCATTTTGTGATCTACCTATACACTTATTCTCATATTGTCGGTTTGATCTCCTTACTACTAATACCTCTCATTTTCTTAAGTAATAATTACTTCACCGTAGCATTCCTTCCATTTATTGCATATTTTTCATACATAGGCTTTGCTCTGAAGAGACTATATAAAATGAGCTTAAAGAAAATATTGATAAAAACTGTATTGTTTTTATTAATACTTACTGGCACATTTTTATTATTTGTAATAGGAGTTGCTATTATATCTGCAATAGCAGCATATTTATCTGCAGCTACCGAAGCATCAGCATTAGGAGGGTTATAAAATCCAAGTTATACTTCTGCAAATTGCACTTCATATAAATTTCGATAGTACCCATCTGCGATTTTAAGAAGCTCATTATGATTGCCTTCTTCAACTATTTTGCCCTGATCCATCACAATGATCTTATCGGCATTTTTAATAGTTGCTAATCGATGCGCTATAACAATAGAGGTCCTCCCTTTTGTTATCTTATTAGTAGCATCCTGAATTAATTGTTCACTATGCGAATCTATAGAAGACGTAGCCTCATCCAGCACCAAAACTCCTGGGTTAGTAACGTAGGCTCTTAAGAAAGAAATCAATTGTCGTTGCCCAGAAGAAAGCATTGCCCCTCTTTCTTTTACATTATAATGATATCCATTAGGAAGGCTCATAATAAAATCATGGATCCCTATTTCTTTTGAAGCACTATGCACCTGCTCTTCTGTGATTTCAGGATTATTTAATGTAATGTTATTCAAGATTGTATCTGCAAATAAAAATACATCTTGTAATACCACCGCAATATGGCTTCGTAAATTTTTAAGAGCTATAGTTTTGACATCAGTATTATCTATAGAAATGGTACCACTGTCAATCTCATAAAATCTACTCAGTAAATTAATGATTGTAGATTTTCCTGCTCCTGTTGCACCAACAATAGCTACAGTTTCTCCCGCATTGACCTTAAGTGAAATCCCTTTCAACACCTCTTCATCATCAATATAACCAAATCGCACATTATCAAAAGAGATATCGCCTTTAACATTTTCAAGCATTACGCCCCCATTATCTTCTATTACAGAATCAGTATCAAGCACTGCAAACACTCTATTAGCCGCCACCATTCCCATTTGCAAGGTGTTAAATTTATCAGCAATTTGACGTAATGGCCTGAATAAGATTTGAGACAACTGGATAAACCCTACCACAAGTCCCAATGTCATACCATCAATCTGGGCAGCTTTTAATCCACCATACCAAACTATCAATCCAATGGTAATTGAACTCGACATCTCTGCAATCGGAAAAAATATAGAATTATACCAAACTGTTTTGATCCAACCTTTCTTATGCTTTTCATTAATCTCTTTAAAACTAGCATATTCAATTTCTTCTCTTGTAAATAGCTGAACTATTTTCATTCCAGTAATTCGTTCTTGTACAAAAGAATTCAAATTAGAAACCTGAGTTCGTACTTCTTCAAAAGCCGCTTTCATCTTTTTCTGAAAAACTCGTGTAGCATAAACAATTAATGGTAGCACTGCAAAAACAAACAAAGTAAGTTCCCAACTTTGATATAACATATAGATCAAAATCGCCAACATTTTTAGAAGGTCACTAATAATCATAAATAACCCCTGACTAAAAATACTAGCAATAGTCTCTATATCACTTACCGCCCTTGTTACTAATCTTCCTACTGCCGATTGATCATAATATTGCTTTTTAAAGCCCAGCATGTGATTAAAAAGTTTAATTCTAATATCACGAATCACCTCTTGCCCCAACCAATTCGCAAAATAAATAAACAGGAATTGTAAAATAACATCAAGTAATAATGCTCCTATCATTAAGGTGATATAATATACCAACAGGTCACTATCCTTGGGAATTATAGTTTTATCAATAAATTCTTTAAGTAAATGAGGGCTTACTATAGACAAGGCGGCTAATAAAATAGCCGAAAAAGCTACAAAATAAAAAGTCAAACGATAAGGATTAGTATATGTAATCAATCGCTTGAAAAGTTTAAAATCAAAAGCTTTACCACTCTTTTCTGCCATCTGTTTTATATATTGTTTTTGGATATTTTACTTCTGTTAAATATAAGCCATGAGCAGGGACAGAATATCCAGCCTGGCTACGATCTTCACTCTTTATAATACGAATCAAATCGCTTAGATTTAACTTATGTTCTCCTATTTCGATAAGCGTACCTACAATAGCTCTTACCATATTTCTTAGGAAACGATTTGCTGAAATACTAAAAATTAATTGACTTCCATTCTGCTCCCAAACCGCATTCGTAATTGTACAATTATACGTTTTTACATCGGTTTTAGACTTACTGAAACATTTAAAATTAGTGTAGTTTAACAGTAATTTAGCAGCTTCATTCATGAGGTCTACATCCAAAGACTTTTTCAAATAATAAGACTTATTAATCCTAAAAGGATCTTTTTCTATAGTTACATAATACTTATACGACCTGCTTAAAGCATCAAAACGAGCGTGAGCATCATCTTTAACATTATACAGATTTTGAATAGCAATCTCTGCAGGTAAAATAGAATTAAGTTTATACTTAAAACTATCCATTTCCAACTCACCATGGTAATCAAAATGTGCCATTATCTGTTTCGCATGAACACCCGTATCTGTTCTGCCCGCACCCATAATCTCTATTTTTATCCGCAACAAAATCGACAAAGAGTCCTCTACAACTTCTTGAACGGAAATCGCATTGGGTTGTCGTTGCCATCCATGATAAGGGGTTCCATTATAAGAAAGTTCTAAAAAATATCTCAAATCAATATGCTATTTTTGTTGCAAAGCAGATCGCAAATATACCTTTTATAATAGAGATAAGTATAAGCATGTATTTCTGTTTTTTTTATTATCCTATAACTACTTTTTATTACTGATTTGAAAAAGATACTTCTACTTAGCGACACACATAGTTATATTGACAACCGCATTTTACATTATGTAGAGGGTGCCGATGAAGTTTGGCATGCGGGAGATATTGGAGACCTTAAAGTAACAGATGCTATCGAGGCCATAAAACCACTTAGAGGTGTATATGGAAATATTGATGATGATAAAGCACGTACAACTTTTCCTTTGAATCAACGATTTACTTGCGAAGGGGTTTCGGTATGGATCACTCATATTGGAGGTTATCCTCCTAAATACAATATAAATACTAGAGATGAGATTAAATCAAACCCACCAAAGCTTTTTATATGTGGGCATTCACATATTCTAAAAGTTATTCCTGATCATAAAAACGGATTGCTACATATGAATCCGGGAGCAGCAGGAAAACATGGATTTCATAAAGTTAGAACAATGCTTAGATTCACTTTGGATTCTGGTAAAATTGAAAATTTGGAAGTTATAGAACTGGGTAAAAAATAAAACCCGAAGTTGGCACACTCCGGGTTTTAACGCACTAATACTACTAAGATTTTAGGTTTATCGTAATCGATCTACAGATTTTACGAGATTTTCATCCTTTTTAATGGCTTTGTTAGCCATTACTAATAAAACGATAGAAATAATAGGAATCAACATCCCAATACCTTTCTCAGAAATTTTGGTTTCTCCAGATACCGTTAGTGACCAATAAACAAATACTCCTAGTAAAATAAAGTTTAATATTATATTGATACGCCCCAAAACAAATTGAAGCTTTCTATTTTTAAATAAAAAAATGGCAATCAAGGATAATATCGCTGATCCCATAAACATTCCCAAAAGAAAAGTATCATCTTTTACATACATAGCCAACCCATTTATACCCATTGCATAAGACAAAAACATACTTAGACCAGCAGAAGCACCTGCAGCCAATAAAAGATATATAGTTTGAATTCTCTGTAACATTCTAATTTTTCTTATGGGAAAGCAAAAATAAGAGTTTCTTTTTATAAATATGTGTAAAAAATTAAAAATAAAGTCGTATACTTGCAGCACAAAACCTGTAACCTACTCAACAAAGGTTACTTACCTTCAAAATAAAATTTTCCTAGAATTCTTCTTTAGAAAATTTATACCAAAACGTAAATTATATAACACATTTAAATGTTAGAGATTTCAGAATTAAAAGCGAAAAAGCTTCCTGAATTGCAGGAGATTGCAAAGACCCTTAACGTGCCTAAGTACCGCACTCTAAAAAAGTTAGATTTAGTATACCAAATATTAGATCACCAAGCCGCAAACCCCAACAAACTAAAAGGAGCTACGAACGAGGGCTCTTCAGCAAAAGAAACCACTGAAAAAAAGAGTACTAACCCTCGTCAATCAAGACCTCGTACTAGAAAGCCAGCAGGCCCTAACAATCCTGTTAGCAAGGACACAAAACCTGTTGTGGAGAAAAGTAAAGATGCGACTTTGTTTACAAAAACCGAAGACAGTCCAAAGGACAATGCAGAAAGTCCATCCAAGAGTGATGACAGTAAAGAATCTAAAAGACCTCGTCAAAACAAGGACGATAGAAATAGAGGAAACGACAAACCTCAACAAAATAAGGACGACAGAAATAGAGGAAACGATAAATCTCAACAAAACAAAAATAGAAACAACAAAAAAGAAAACGGCAATAGAGATAACAGAAATCGCTACAAAGAACCGGATTTCGAATTTGATGCTATCATACAAAGTGAAGGCGTATTAGATATCATGCAAGATGGTTATGGGTTTTTACGCTCTAGTGACTACAATTACCTTTCTTCTCCAGATGATATCTATGTATCTCAATCGCAAATTAGACTTTTTGGTTTAAAAACAGGAGATACTGTACTAGGACAAGTTAGACCTCCAAAAGAAGGAGAAAAGTACTTTCCTTTAATCAAAGTAAATAAGATTAACGGAATGGACCCTCAAGTGGTTCGTGATAGAGTTTCTTTTGAACACTTAACACCTTTATTTCCTCAAGAAAAATTTAATTTAGCAGAAAGACAAAGTACTATTTCTACCAGAATAATGGATTTGTTTTCACCTATAGGTAAAGGACAGCGAGGAATGATTGTATCGCAACCTAAAACCGGTAAAACAATGCTACTCAAGGATGTTGCAAATGCTATAGCCGCAAACCATCCAGAAGTTTATCAAATGATTCTCCTTATAGACGAAAGACCGGAAGAGGTTACCGATATGCAGCGTAATGTAAAAGGAGAAGTAATCGCCTCTACATTTGACAAAGAAGCCAACGAGCATGTGAAGGTCGCAAATATTGTGCTTGAAAAAGCAAAAAGACTAGTAGAGTGCGGACATGATGTTGTAATATTACTAGATTCGATAACACGATTAGCTAGAGCATACAACACAGTTCAACCTGCCTCTGGTAAAATTTTAAGTGGTGGTGTTGACGCAAATGCCTTACATAAACCAAAGCGCTTTTTTGGTGCTGCCCGTAACATAGAAAATGGCGGATCGCTTACTATAATTGCTACGGCATTAACCGAAACAGGGTCAAAAATGGATGAAGTTATCTTTGAAGAGTTTAAGGGTACAGGTAATATGGAGTTACAATTAGATCGTAAAATTTCTAATCGTCGTATTTTCCCAGCTATCGATCTTACTTCTTCAAGCACACGTCGTGATGACATACTACTTGATGAAACAACAATCCAAAGAATGTGGGTAATGCGTAAGTATCTGGCAGATATGAATCCTGTAGAAGCAATGGAATTTATCAACGAGCGTTTCAAACAAACTCGTAATAATGATGAATTCTTAATTTCTATGAATGGATAATACACATCTATACAATGTAAAAAAAACGGCTATCAAATTTGATAGCCGTTTTTTTATCGTTCATTTAAGAAATGTCTAATTGCAATATTTCTAAATTTACTCATCTAAGAAGTGTATCTATGAAAGGTTTGGATAAAGATACTGACCAATCATAAAAATTATACCGTTATGAAACAAACATCCTACATATTACTCACAGCACTCTTTTTATTGACAAGCTGCCAGACTAATAGCCAATCCAAGAAAAACAATAAGGAAATTACACAAAACCAAAACCCTACGCCTATACAGGTAGAGCCAATTGACGGATTAGAGAGAGCATATTTTGCGAGCGGATGTTTTTGGTGCGTAGAAGCTATTTATGAAAGTGTAAAAGGAGTAAAAGAATCCATATCAGGATATTCTGGAGGGCACACAGAAAACCCAACATACCAATCAAGCAATACAGGAAGAACAGGACATGCCGAAGCAGTAGAAATCATTTATGACTCTAAGGTTGTTTCTTTCGCAACATTAGTAGATGTATACTTTGGTTCTCAAAACCCTACCCAAGTAAATGGGCAAGGTCCAGATCATGGCCCTCAATACAGATCAATAATTTTTTATCAAAATGAAAAACAGAAAAATATAATCGAACAAAAGAAAGAAGCGCTAAGCAAGAAACTAAAAAAGAGAATTGCAGCAGAAATACTTCCATTTCAAAAATTCTGGATAGGAGAATCATATCATCAGGACTTTGAAAAAAGAAACCCAAATAATGGATATATAAGAAACGTATCTATACCTCGTTTGAAAAGATTTCAAGCCAAATTCCCAGAACTTATTAAAGAAACTCATTAAAAGATAACACCTATTGACCTACAATCTTTACGATAGCTAAACAACTCATTTTCAACAGCCTTTTAAAAGCGAACATTAAAACCGACAATTAAACTCAAAAACAAGCTCTAAATCGGTTGTAATAACACAAAAAATCGTTGAAAAACACAAATCATTGAAAAAAAAATGATATTTTTACTCAAATAAAATGAAAAGATGTTGTGTTTTTAATATTAAAACACTACTTTTGGATCTGATTTAATGGTTTTCTTTTCAGTGTTTTAATAAAAAATATTGAAGTTTTACTGAAGAAAAGTTTATATAAACTACTGAAAAACAAGCTGTTAATAAATCAGATGTTCTTTTAAAAACTGTTCCTTTGTACTAATTATAAAAGTTAGTTTTTAGGAAGAATTTAGAGCCAAACAAACTTTGGCATCGTTTTTGAAAAGCAATTTTTGACGGTAAATTCTAAATTTTATTTGGAAATTTTGAATAAGAAAATTAATATTGAAATTAAATTATAACCCAATCTATTAAAAACAAGAGATATGAAATCTATTTTTACATTTATTCTGCTTTTGGTGATTACTTTCTCGGCCCACGCTCAAAGTGATGGGCAATATTTGATGTCTTCTAATAAATTAGAGGTTCGAAGTGGTCCAGGTCTAAACTTTAATACTATTGCTGAAGTTCCTCAAGGTACTCAAGTATATGTAATGAGTTCTAACTACGGAGATTGGAGTGCGATACAGTTCAAAAAAATGAACGGTTTTGTACTTACCAACCTTTTAACAGAAGATAGCCGAATTGCAGATGCTGAAAGAGCTGCTCAAGAAGCTGCAGCTAAAAGAGAAGCTGCAAAAGCAGCTGCAAAAGCAGCAATTGCACAAGCCGAAGCGGCTAAAAGAGCGGCTGAAGAAGCTGCAAGAAGAGCTATTGCTGATGCAGAGCGTTTACAAAGAGAAGCTGAAGCAAGTGCAGCTAAAGCTATCGCTGATGCCGATGCAGCAAAAAGATCAAAAGATGCGGCAGCAAGAAGAGCTCTTGCTGATACCGAAGAAACAAGAAAAGCATTAGAAGAAGCTAATCGTAGAGCTGCTAAAGGTTCTAGCGTTGCTTCTAACCCTATCGAGTCTACAACTCCTTCATATGGTTCAAGTAGCTCTGCTAAAAGAGCTAGTTCACCAAAGGCAGCTAACATGTCTGTAACAAGAGAGGACAAATACTCTAGTTGGGAGAAAAAGACTTATAAGTCTGGTGCAACTCCAAAATCATTTAACTTTAAAGGTAAGTTTGACTACAAGTTAGACAACTACCTTAAAATTAAAGTTGGTAAAAACACAGAAGTTGTTGTTAAGTTATACAAAATGGGTCAAACTGAAAAACAAGATGAGCTTGTTCGTATTACCTACATTAACACTAATACAACCCAGTTTATCAGAAACATTCCTGAAGGTGAGTACTACCTAAAAATAGCTTATGGTAGAGACTGGAGAGAAAACATAGTTGATGGAAAACGTGTTGGAACCTTTACTAAGAATGCGTTATACGAAAAAGGTGTACAAGTGTTAGACTATAATACTGTAAAAACATCTAAAGGTATTAACGTTCCTTCTTATAACTTATCACTTGACCTTTTACCTAACGGAAGTGGTTATGGAAACGAAGATCAAGATAATATCTCTCCTAATGAGTTTAATGACTTAAAAGGATAATACATACAATTTATAATCACCAAAATA
Organism: uncultured Aquimarina sp.; assembly: GCA_947496355.1. Classification (GTDB taxonomy): domain Bacteria; phylum Bacteroidota; class Bacteroidia; order Flavobacteriales; family Flavobacteriaceae; genus Aquimarina. The sequence goes on along the minus strand of CANMCO010000007.1, from coordinate 162,838 downwards.
TAAATGTAGCAAAAAGTTAGGACTGTAATAGTCCTAACTTTTTGGTTAGTTAAGTTAATACTTCGAATTAAATTCGAAGTATTTTTCACATATAAAAAGCCTGGCAATAAACATTACCAGGCTTTTTATTTTATTATTTAGTGTAATAATTGTTTACCTAATCGGCACGATGTCTTTCTCTAGCCAACAAAGTATTTTTCAATAGCATAGCTATTGTCATTGGACCTACACCTCCTGGAACTGGAGTAATATACGAGGCCTTCTTACTTACATTTTCAAAATCAACATCACCAACAATTTTATATCCTTTAGGTCTAGAATCATCAGATACTCTTGTAATACCTACATCAATAACAACAGCATCATCTTTAACCATCTCTGCTTTTAAAAAATTAGGAACACCAAGTGCTGAAATTACTATATCTGCCTGAGAAATAATCTGGGTAATATTTTTTGTATGACTATGGGTTAAAGTAACGGTAGAATTACCAGGCCAACCTTTTCTTCCCATCAAAATACTCATAGGCCTACCTACAATGTGACTTCTACCTATTACAACAGTATGTTTTCCTTTTGTGTCCACATCATATCGTTCTAGTAGTTCTAGAATACCAAAAGGAGTTGCAGGAATAAAAGTAGACATATCTAATGCCATTTTACCAAAGTTCATTGGATGAAAACCATCTACATCTTTATCAGGGTCCACTGCCAATAACACTTTTTGTGTATCAATTTGTGGTGGTAATGGTAATTGAACAATAAAACCATCGATATCGTCATTTTCGTTTAACTCTTTGATCTTAGCAAGTAGCTCTATTTCACTAGTTGTACTAGGCATTCTAACCAAAGTAGATTCAAAACCTACTCGCTCACATGCTTTTACTTTACTACCAACATATGTCAGACTGGCACCGTCACTACCAACTAAAACGGCTGCCAGATGTGGGACTTTCTCACCACGTTCTTTCATTTTTTGAACTTCGGCGGCGATTTCATCTTTAATATCGTTGCTTACTTTTTTCCCATCTAATATTTCCATTACCCTTATTTACTTATATAAGTTTTAAATTAAATTCAAATATTATCTCATTTTACCCATCATCTGCATCATCTTCTTTCCTCCGCCACCTTGCATCATTTTCATCATCTTACTCATTTGATCAAACTGTTTAAGTAATTGATTCACTTGTTGAATAGATGTTCCCGAACCTTTACCTATGCGTTTCTTTCTACTCGCATTAATAATTTGAGGTTTCGTTCTCTCATCTGGTGTCATAGAATGTATTATAGCTTCAATATGCTTAAAAGCATCATCATCAATATCCATGTTTTTCATCATCTTCCCAGCTCCGGGTATCATTCCAACCAGGTCTTTCATATTCCCCATCTTCTTGATTTGCTGAATTTGCTTTAAGAAATCATCAAACCCAAATTGATTTTTTGCAATCTTCTTTTGCAGTTTTCTAGCTTCTTCTTCATCAAATTGCTCTTGAGCTCTTTCTACCAAAGAAACTACATCACCCATCCCAAGAATACGATCTGCCATACGGGATGGATAGAAAACATCAATAGCTTCCATTTTCTCTCCAGTACCAATAAACTTGATAGGTTTATTAACTACTGATTTAATTGATATTGCTGCTCCACCTCTAGTATCACCATCTAGCTTAGTCAGAATTACTCCATCAAAATTAAGAATATCATTAAAAGCTTTGGCAGTATTTACCGCATCTTGACCAGTCATAGAGTCAACCACAAACAATGTTTCATCGGGAGTAATTTCCTTATGTATATTTGCAATTTCGGTCATCATTACTTCATCTACTGCCAAACGACCAGCTGTATCAATAATAACTACATTAAACCCATTAGCTTTTGCATGTGCAACACCGGCTTTGGCAATAGCAACTGGATCATTATTTCCTCTATCACTAAAAACCTCAACACCAATTTGTTCTCCTACAACATGCAACTGATCAATTGCCGCTGGTCTATATACATCACAAGCAACAAGAAGAGGCTTTTTAGTTTTTTTAGTTTTAAGAAAATTGGCTAATTTACCAGAAAAAGTAGTTTTACCAGACCCCTGTAAACCAGACATTAGGACAACTGAAGGGTTTCCTGACAGATTAACTCCTGCTACCTCACCGCCCATTAATTCAGTTAGTTCATCTTTAACCAACTTCACCATTAATTGTCCTGGCTTCAAGCTTTTTAATACGTCTTGACCAAGAGCTTTCTCTTTTACTGTAGCAGTAAACTCTTTTGCAATTTTATAATTTACATCGGCATCAACTAATGCTCTACGCACCTCCTTAAGTGTCTCAGCAACATTTATTTCTGTTATTTGACCATGCCCTTTTAGAATATGTAGAGCCTTATCTAACTTATCACTTAAATTATCAAACATAATATGTATCCTGTTTTGAGAATTCTATCTTTATCGATAGACAGGTGCAAATTTAAGGATTTGAAGTGTATAAATAAAGAATGGGTTTATAGAATTGTAAATCCATTCTTTATTTTATAGAACAATTTTAATAAAAACAATATAGCCTTGATTTTCAAATTATTAAAATAAAACAAAAGGTTATGAGCAACGTACTTTAAGACGCACAAATAACCTTTTGCTTTTTTGGCTAATTAAAAAACACTCAATTATGGAATATATTAGGGGATCAATACCCCTTCTATAACATGAACAATACCATTTGAAGCTTCAACATTGGCTATTGCAACTTTAATTGTTCCATTTAGGATAACATTTCCTTCTCCATCAACGGCAATCGTAACTTCTTCTCCTTGTAATGTAGTTACTGTTTGCCCTTGAATCAAATCTTCTGCAGTAAACCTACCTGAAGCAACATGATATAACAAGACTTCGGTCAACGCGTCACCCTGAGGAATTGCATCTAGCGCGTCAAAAGCAGCATTTGTAGGTGCAAAAACTGTGAAAGGTCCTTCTCCGCTAAGTGCATCAACCAAATCCGCTGCTTGCAATGCTCCCACAAGAGTAGATAAGTCTGGAGTATTAACTGCTATTTCAACTATAGACTGTAATGGTGCTGGGGGTATTAAAACACCTTCTATTACATGAACAACACCATTTGATGCCTCAATATCTGCAATCGCAACTTTAATTGTTCCGTTTAGAATAACATTTCCTTCTCCATCAACGGCAATCGTAACTTCTTCTCCTTGTAATGTAGTTACTGTTTGCCCTTGAATCAAATCTTCTGCAGTAAACCTACCTGAAGCAACATGATATAACAAGACTTCGGTCAACGCGTCACCCTGAGGAATTGCATCTAGCGCGTCAAAAGCAGCATTTGTAGGTGCAAAAACTGTGAAAGGTCCTTCTCCGCTAAGCGCATCAACTAAATTAGCCGCTTGTAATGCCCCAACTAGAGTGGATAGTTCTGGAGTATTAACTGCAATTTCAACTATAGACTGTAATGGTTGGAATGATGGAGGTATTAACACCGCGTCAATTACCTGAATGACTCCATTTGATCCACCGATATTTGCCGAAAGTAATTTTACAGTATCATTAATAACAATTTCATTATTATCAGTAAGGCTTACTTTTATATTTTCTCCTTGTAGAGTGGTTATCATTTCTTCACTAAGTAGTTGAGAAGTGTTAAATCTCCCACTAGCGACATGATATAACAAAACTTGCTTTAAAACTTCTAATTCTGGAACTTCATCTAATGCAGCAAACGCTTCATCTGTAGGAGCAAATACTGTAAATGGTCCTTCTCCCGTTAATGGGTCTACAAGATCTGTTGCCTGCAACGCACCAACTAAAGAAGTAAATCTTCCATCTTCAACAATTAATTCTACAATAGATTTATTAGGGAAAATTGTTTCTTTTAACTTAGCGTCCCAAGTACCTCTTCCAAAACCTTCAGAGCTAAATAATTTAAAACTACCATCTATATCACCGTTATCTCCTACTTTTCCTATACCCAAAATCAAATCTCTTCCAGGAGGATTAATTATTAGATATACTACTCCATCACTTATGATGGCACCACGAGCTCTTGCTTTTGTACCATCGGGTAGTTCTAAATATCCTCTAACAATAGTAAAACTAGCATGATAGAGCGTGAAATTTAGTTTAAGCTCTCCCGATATTTCTCTCCCGGTTCCTGCTCCACTATTTACTGCTGCAGAAAAATCATAAATTCTTCTTTCTCTACTTATTCTGTTTAATGTAGATTTATTTTCACCAAAGGATTTACTTTCTGGCTCGGATAATTCACCATCAATAATATTCTGAGTCATTAATTCAATCTCGTCAAAGCTGATGATTTTAGATTCTTCAAATTCAACAAGTTCTTGTTCATTTTCAAAGCCGTCATCATTTTGACAGGATAGAAAAAAATTCATTACAAATAGGCACAAGAAAGGTACCGTCAATCTTTTGATTAGCGTTTTCATTACTGTAAGGTTTTAATTTGTAAAAAGAAGTGTGTGTAAGAGAATCTGGGCTGTTACATGATAAAAGTGATATTTGAAACAGCCCAGAAAAACAATTTTGGGGGAAATTATTATTATTATTCCATTGGTAACAATACTTGATCCACTACATGGATCACACCATTAGCCGCCTGAACATCTGGAACAACAACATTGGTAACTCTGCTATTTTCATCTGTAATTGTAACTCCACTTGTAGTATTAACGGTAAAAGTGCCTGTTTCTAAAGTAGTAACAACCTGTCCGTCTGTAAGGTTAGTAGATCTTACATTTGCCTCGGCTACAACATGGTAACTTAACGTTGCCGATAAGGTAGCTGTAGGAATAGCATTTAAATCTGCAAGACTAAGCTCTGTTAACAAATCTCCGAAAGCATCGTTTGTAGGAGCAAATACGGTAAATGGTGCTGGTGCTGTACCATTTTCTGTACTTAAAGTTGCTACAAAAGTAAAATCAGTCTCTCTGGTTAATGCCGCTACAAGCGTACTAAATGTAGCATCTGCAGTTGCAAAAGTCACAACCGTTGGTAAAGTAATCACTGCATTAACTTTATGAATCACACCGTTATTTGCTACTATATCTGCAGTTGTAACGTCAGATATTCCATTAAATTTGACACCACCATCAGTGTTGATATAAATATTTAGGTTATTATTTGTATCACCATAAGTTGCTAATGTTTCTCCATATCCGGTAGTTAAACCAGAAGATAGGTTTGTTCCTGCGATTACATGGTTTAGTAAAATTTGCTCCAATTCAGCTGTAGAAACTCCTGAAATATCTCCAAGAGCTGTAAAAGCACCGTTATCAGGAGCCAAGAGTGTTAATTCGGCATCCGCATCACCTAATGCCGCAGCAATATCAGCAGTCGCGGTTGTAGCTAAAGAAGTTAAATCTGTATCTGCTGCTACAAAAGTTAATAATGATGGTAATGGGATTACCTTATCCACGGCATGAATTACTCCATTAGATTGATCTATATCCGGTGTGGTTACCGTAACATCACCATTAAGTACTACTCCATTTGAAGTATTCACATACGTACTTACATTAGCCAAGTTAGAAACATACCCTGTAGACAATTGTGCTGAAGTTACTTCAGATCCAATTACATGATTAAGTAATATTGGAGTTAAATCCTCTTTTGAAAGATCATCTAATGTAACTCCCAAACCTGTAAGGAAGGTATCAAAAGCAGCATTATTAGGAGCAAAAACGGTAAAACTTCCATTACCGTCTAACGTCTCAACCAACTCTGCTTTTTGTAATGCGGCCAATAAAGAACTATAGTTCGGATTTCCTGCTACATAATCTGCAATAGTCTCAGACGATTGTGGAAATGTAGTATCATCGTCATCACTACAAGAAAAAATAGTTACTACAAATAATGTAATTAAAACTGTTTTAAAGATTTTTTTAATTTTCATGGTTTTAAAATTTGTTGTTTGATGATTAAACAACTTATACAAAGAAACTCTAACCCTCAAAAATGACTTTAGCATTATTTTAACTTTTTGTTTAATGTTTAAACACTAAATGTTAAACAAAAAAAGTCGCCTTTTATAGACGACTCATCAAATATATAGTTTTATTATTTCTCAATTATCATTTTCATCACAAACAGAGACAACATCCAAAATTATTTTTAGCAAATCACTGTTATGCTGTGCTCCCACCCTTTGCCCATTATGCAATTGCAAATTGATAGGATAATTGATGCTAACTGAAGTATTTTCGTCTACGTTAGACATAAATTCGAACATCCCAGAGTCATGTCCAATGTCTAAAGAACTAAAAGCGTTTGACCTGTTATCAAATGTTGATAAGCGTATTGGGTATATAAAATCAACACATTCTATGTCATCATCATTTACTTGGCACATATTAGCAAAATCAACCAAGTGTGATATTGTACTTATTATTTCCTCGGAATGATCAAATAAAGTTATGGTAATAGGAAATTGAATTTCAATTATATCTGTATCAAATAATCCTTGATAATCAGAAAGTTCATTTATAAGATGTTCTTCTCCATTCTGAAGAATGGTATAAGGTAAATTAATACTAAAACAATTACCCCCATCTACAACATCATCAAAAGAGCCATCATGTATAACAACCTTTTTCATTAGACTCTCTAACTGAGAACCCCTGAGAATCGTATTATCAATAGTTGGATCGATAACTACCTCTTCTTCTTCTTGACAGGATACAAATAAGATCATCCCAACCGCAAGCAAATACAAAATTTTCTTCTCCATTATTTAGTAATTTTTCCTATACTAATTTAATTTAAAACAATATACGGAGCAAAATTCCTACTCATAAAGGCTATTTTTTTTAATTTTAACAAAAAAAAACAGAATGCCAAAAAATCTATTTGACAATATTTGTGAAGAGAAGTTATTCTCAGAGCTTTTCCTTAAGCATTCTAAAGAACTGCACGATTTCATCTATTATAAATATGGAGAAAGCGTTGATCCAAAAGATAAAGTCCAGGAAGCATTTATCAAGCTATGGGATAACTGTAAGAAAATATCACTTCAAAAAGCCAGAAGTTTTCTTTTTACTGTTGCCAATAACCTAACTTTAAACCAATTAAAACACAATAAGGTAAAACTAAAATTTCAACAAAACGAGTATTCTGATAGAACTAATGAAAGCCCCGAGTTTGTTTTAGAAGAAAAAGAATATCTTTTGAAATATCAAAATGCTCTAGCAAAACTCACAGAACCTCAACGAGTTGCATTCTTACTTAACAGAGTTGAAGGTAAGAAACATAAAGAAATTGCTGAGTTGCTGGGAATCTCTAGAAAAGCTGTAGAAAAAAGGATTTACGGAGGCTTAGAAAGGCTTAGAAAAGAAATTGACGGAATTTAGAAGTCAAGGGTAGGAATTTTCGACATATAATTGTTATATACATAGAAATCTTGCTATGAAAAAAAAAGATCTCATAAAGAAGTGGCTGGATAATGAACAGCTAACAACATTAGAATCAGAGGCGTTTAAAAGTTTAGACGCCTACGATTCTTACATTAAAATTTCTGAAACGGCAAAAAGAATAGATACTCCAAAGTACGACACAGATAGTGGTCTAAAGGACTTAAAAGTAAAACTAGAGGAACGTAAAACCATTAAAGGTTCTAAGTCTGCATTAAATATTTTAATTAGAATTGCAGCAATATTTGTTTTAGGAATAGGAGCTTATTTCACTTTCTTTACCACAGATATAACCAGTGTAAATACCCTAGTTAGTCAAAAAACATCTATTGAATTACCAGATCAAACTATCGTTAGGCTTAATGCATTGTCCTCTATTGATTACAAAAAGAAGGATTGGGAAAATAATCGAGAAGTCAAACTTGATGGTGAAGCTTATTTTGATGTTGCAAAAGGGAAAAAATTCGATGTAATCACTTCATCAGGGATTATTAGTGTCTTGGGTACAGAGTTTAATATAAAACAACGAGAAAATTACTTTGAAGTTGTTTGTTATGAAGGACTAGTAAGAGTTACTTACAAAGAAAACATAATAGATCTTCCCACCGGAAAAGTGTTTAAAGTAATACAAAATAAGGTTATTAATGACAATACATCATTAATCAAGCCAAATTGGACAGATAATCGCAGTACATTTTCTAGTATTCCTTATATCTATATACTCAAAGAGTTTGAAAGACAGTATAATGTAACAATCTCTACAAAAAATATAGATCAAAATAAACTTTTTACAGGTAATTTTGTACATTCAGATATTCAAACAGCATTACAATCTATTACCATACCCATGCGTTTGAAATATGAAATTAAAAACAACAACGTAACCCTGTATAAAGAGTGATCAAAACCAAAGTATCAGGTATACTTACTCTTCTTTTTTTTATATGCTGTCAGATTTACTCCCAGTCTGAGAAGAATTCTTCATCCTTAATTTCAATATTAAGTGACACCCAGAAAAAGTTTGATTGTAGTTTTACTTTTGTAGATGAAGATCTAGAAGGAATCTCACTGCAAAAGCCTTCTAACGCTTTTGATTTTAATGAGACTATTAAATATTTAGAACAGAACACTCCATTTGAGTATATTTCTCTAGGCGATAAGAACATTGCTATCCGTTCTAAATCCAACAAAATTGAAGTGTGCGGAATACTTAGAGCAAAGATTGATAATACAGTAATAGTAAATGCGACAATACGTACCAGAAAAAAATCTACGACGAGTAATAATAAGGGAGAATTTAAACTCACAATTAAAAATTCTGAAGAACTTATTAAGATTAGTTTCATAGGCTATAAAACTATATTTCTTACAGCTAAGGATTTTGAAAATACGCTTTGTACTACAATTATTTTAACTCCAGAAGTTCAATATTTAAGTGAAGTAGTACTTAATGATTACTTGGTAAAAGGTGTCAATAAAAAATCTGACGGGTCCATAATTATTGATTACACAGATTTTGGAATACTTCCAGGTTTGATTGAACCTGATTTATTACAAACCATACAAGCCCTACCGGGTATTCTAAGTGTAGAAGAAACGGTTTCAGATATTAACGTACGAGGAGGTACTAATGATCAAAATCTAATTCTATGGGATGGTATAAAAATGTACCAATCTGGTCATTTTTTTGGGCTTATCTCAGCTTTTAACCCCTATCTAACAAAGAATGTACAGTTAATTAGGAATGGCTCGAGTGCCAGTTATGGAGACGGAGTCTCAAGTGTAATCGCCATGAGCACTACAGATGAAATTAATTCAAACCTAGATGCAAGTTTGGGAATAAATATGATAAGTGCAGATGGTTACATCGATACTCCTATTGGTAAAAAATCATCCCTACAATTATCGGCAAGAAAATCGATAAGTGAGCTATTAGAGACCCCAATATATAATCAATTCTTTGATAAAGCCTTTCAGGATTCGGAATTAGTAAATAACATGGAAAACATATCTAATACTGATGATGAATTTTCTTTTTATGATATGAGTCTAAGGTGGTTATATAAATTAAGTTCTAAGGATTTATTGAAGGTAAACGCTTTAATCATTAGAAACGATTTAACTTTTGAAGAAAATGCTATAATCAATGAAGAAAACATTTCCAGAGAAAGTAATTTAAAACAAAATAATAGTGCAGGTAGTATCTTTTACCAGAGAAAATGGAATGATTTTTTTAGAAGTGAACTACAAATATATGGCACAAACTACGCTTTGGAAGCTACAAACTCGGATATCCTAAATGATCAACGTTTATTGCAGGAAAATGAAGTATTAGAAAATGGTTTCAAACTAAACAACTTACTTAAACTAAGGCCAAATATTAACCTTACTACCGGGTATCAATTTAATGAAACAGGAGTTTCTAATCTTAGAGATGTAAACAATCCAACTTTTAGAAATTTCACCAAAGAGGTCATTCGCACTAATAGCCTTTTTTCTGAAATTGAATTTAAATCAAAAGACAATAATACGCATCTAAATTTTGGAATGCGCCTTAATCATTTTGATAAGTTTGATGAATATTTGATTGAACCACGTTTAAGTATTAATCATAGGTTTAATAATCACTTTACTTTAGAAGCACTAGGTGAATTAAAAAGTCAGGTAACTTCTCAAATAATCGAGTCTCAGAATGATTTTTTAGGAATAGAGAACAAAAAATGGATACTTTCTAATGATGAAAACATACCAATCATAAAAAGTCAGCAGGCTTCTCTTGGATTAAGTTACAATCATAATAATTGGTTAATTAGTACAGATGTTTACTATAAAAATGTGGATGGAATCATTACACAAAGTCAAGGGTTTCAGAACCAATTGGAGTTTGAGCAAGATCATGGCAAATACACAGTTAAAGGAATTGATTTTTTAATAAACAAAAGGTTTAAAAACTTTAGCACATGGTTGAGTTATTCATTCGCAGAAAATGATTATGTTTTTAACACTTTAAGTGAAAGAAACTTCCCTAATAATATAGATATTAATCACAATCTTAATTTTGCCTTAACATACATCCTGGAAAGCTTTAAAGTCTCTAGTGGTATAAACTGGCACAGTGGTAAGCCAACAACGAGACCTGTTTCTGGAGATGAAATTGATACCAATGGTAATATTAATTATCAACATCCAAATAGTGATACATTAATGGATTATTTTAGGTGGGATGCCTCAACAACTTATAATTTTAACTTATCCAAAAAAGTTAATGGTATGGTTGGGATTTCAATATGGAATATCTTAGGGCAAAAAAACATAGTAAATAACTATTATAGAATAAATGCAGAAAACAATATTGAAGAAATTAGACAACTGGGCCTAGGGATAACGCCAAATGCAGTTTTTCGTATCAATTTTTAAAGTTGTTTTACCCCACTATAACTTAGTACTTCTTCTCCTCCAACAACTTTTACGGCATTCTTTACAATCTCAAAACCATTTTTTTCAAAAAATGATCTCGTGAGTGGATTTATTTGGGTAGTAAGTGTGTTTATGTTTGATTTCTTGGCCACCTCCTCTATTGTTTTATAAAGTTCTCTTGCGATACCTTGGCCATGGTAGTTCATATGAACAAAAATATATTCAATATTTCCTTTAGAATCCATTGAGAAAGAACCTACAATTTCGCCATTTAGTTTGGCATTGTAAATAAAGTCCTTTTCAAACTTTTTATTCCAGTATATTTTATTTGTCGCTAATCTAGAGTAAATTTTAATTTCAGATTTAGTAAATAACATAGTCCCATAAGTGGTAACCGTTTGATAAAACAAACGCTGCATAAGTGATAAATCACTACTAGTGGCTCTAGTTATTTGATATTTCATACTCTCAAAATAAAAAAACAATTACTAATGTTGAAGTAAATGTCTACTTTTTTCTTACGCTTTCCAGACGAAATGAATAAAAAACCGTTATTCTTCTCTTTTGAGTCGTAAAAATACTGATTTTCAACAGATAATAAACAAATTTCAATAATTGTTACATTCTTTCGGGAACTCTTATTCCCAAAAGACTAAATGCCGATTTGATTACATTTCCTACAACACCAGAGAGTTGAACTCTAAATTGTTTTTCTTTCTCTGTATTAGCCCCAAATATAGATACGTTTTGAAAGAATGAATTATAGCTTTTAACCAAATCATACGTATAATTAGCAATTATTGCAGGACTAAGGTCATTCGCAGCACTTTGAATAACCTCTGGATAGAACTCAAGCTGTTTTATCAACTCCCTTTCTTTTTCATGCAAGATTATATTGCCGGCTGGTTTACTCCAATCAAAATCTGCTTTACGCAAAATAGCTTGAATTCTTGCATATGTATATTGAATAAATGGCCCTGTATTCCCTTGAAAATCTACAGACTCTTTTGGATCAAAAAGAATACGTTTTTTTGGATCTACTTTAAGGATGAAATATTTTAGAGCGCCAAGACCAATAGTTTTATACACTTCCGCTTTTTCTTCTTCAGAATAACCTTCTAGTTTACCTAGGTCTTTAGAGATATTTCCTGCCGTTTCTGTCATTTCGACAATTAAATCATCAGCATCTACAACCGTACCTTCTCTACTCTTCATTTTTCCGCTAGGCAAATCAACCATTCCATAACTTAGATGGTGTAAATTCTTAGCCCAATCGTATCCCAATTTCTTTAGGATTAAGAACAATACCTTAAAATGATAATCTTGTTCATTTCCTACAGTATATATCATCCCTCCAACATTTGGATTATCCTTTACACGTTGTATGGCAGTTCCAATATCCTGAGTCATATATACAGCAGTTCCATCACTTCGTAATACGAGTTTCTCATCAAGACCTTCATCTGTGAGATCACACCAAACAGACCCATCTTCTTTTTTGAAGAAAACACCTTTTACAAGGCCTTCTTCTATATTATCCTTACCTAATAGGTAGGTATTACTCTCATAATAATAGCTATCAAAATCTACACCCAGGGTTTTATATGTTTGATCAAACCCTTCATAGACCCATTTGTTCATCATTTCCCAAAGCTTTACTACTTCTTTATCTCCAGCCTCCCATTTACGCAGCATTTCTTGAGCTTCAATTAAAATTGGCGCTTCTTTTTTTGCATCTTCCTCGGGTTTTCCACTTGCAATTGCTTCCGCGATTTGTTCTTTATAAACCTTATCAAACTTCACATAATAATTCCCAACAAGCTTATCTCCTTTGAGACCAGTAGATTCAGGAGTTTCTCTATTCCCATATTTTTCCCATGCAAGCATAGATTTACAAATATGTATTCCCCTATCATTAATAATTTGTGTTTTAATAACCTTTTTTCCACTTGCCTTAATAACTTGGGCAACAGCGTATCCTAAAAGGTTGTTTCTTATATGGCCTAAATGTAAAGGTTTATTAGTATTGGGTGAAGAATACTCTACCATAACAGCTTTACTGTCTTTTGAAGGACTTACAAAACCATATTGTTTATCTTCTCGTATAGCGTCAAAAAAATCAAGGTAGTATGAATCAGAGATCACAAGGTTTAGAAATCCCTTTACCACATTATAATCCTTTATCTCTTTTATATGCTCTACCATATATTTACCCAAATCTTCTCCAATTTGTACAGGATTTCCCTTCACAACGCGAAGCATTGGAAATACAACTACGGTAATATCGCCTTCAAACTCTTTTCGAGTTGCTTGTAATTCAACAGATTCCAGATTAGCGCTATATAATTCGCGTACTGCAGTTTTTGCACCTTCTGAAATAGTTTGTTGTAAACTCATCTTCTAAAAAATTAAGCTGCAAAGATAATAGAAAATATACTGCAATACTATGTGTTTTAGTATCATTTCATATACTCGAATAATTATTTCTTTAGAGTTGATTTTGCTATCTTGTAGTTAAAAAGAATGTTGATTAATAACTCATATAAGGACCCTGAGTTAATTTATAGAATAAATACAGAAGTTGGCTCTGCTTTTACACTAATAGAGCGAATAAAACTTGGAGGAATTGGATCACCTAAACTTCATATTACAGGTAGTAGTTTGGAAATACATAATTTATTAATTCTAGATAGCAGTATCAAAACATGCAATATTGAATTAAGGCCCAAAGGTATTTTGGTAGGTTTTCAAGTACGCCTGGAAACGTATCTTCTTATCATTCCTTTTTACAAGTTGAATCTTTATAAAGGAAAAGCAGAGGAATATTCGATTTATAAGGATCACTATTTTATAAAATTTAAGGCATCAAAAAATGATATCGCTATACACAAATACATAAAAAAAATACTAAAATTTAAGGTAAAGTGTCTGCCAACAAACATTGGAGATTTATAAAATTTATGGTCACAAGAATGTTATCGTAGCCAAATTTATTTGTAACTTATACAGAAAAAGATGCGAATTCTTCTTACTGGAACTAATGGGTACATTGGAATGCGAATTTTACCCTTATTATTAGAATCTGGTCATGATATTATATGTTGTGTGCGAGATAAAAATAGACTCTCGATCGATCAGGAAACAAGAAAAAAAGTTTCTGTCATTGAAATAGATTTTTTAACTACCCCAGACCCATCAAAACTCCCTAAAAATATAGATGCTGCATACTATCTAATTCATTCTATGAGTTCTTCTACAAAGGACTTTGATAAGCAAGAAGAAATATCTGCGCAAAATTTCAACATTTATGTAAAAAACACTAATATCAAGCAAGTAATCTACTTAAGTGGTATTGTAAACGAGAAAAATTTATCTAAGCATTTATGGTCTAGAAAAAACGTAGAAGAAACATTATACAAGGGTAATTACAATCTAACGGTATTAAGATCAGGAATAATTGTTGGTTCTGGAAGCTCCTCTTTTGAAATCATAAGAGATCTATGCGAAAAACTCCCTGTCATGATTACTCCAAAATGGGTAAACACCAAAACCCAACCAATTGCTATAAGAGATGTTCTTAATTTTATGACCGGTGTACTAGGAAATACTGAGTGTTATAATAAATCATATGATATTAGTGGACCAGATGTTTTGACTTATAAACAAATGCTTTACCAATATGCTAAAATTAGAAATATCAAACTGTTTATATTCACACTACCCATAATGACACCAAGATTATCTTCATATTGGTTATATTTTGTTACATCAACATCATACAAATTGGCACTAAACCTGGTAGACAGCATGAGTATCCCTGTTATTGCAAATGGTAAACAATTACAGGAAATTCTAAACATTCAACCAATGACGTATACTAAAGCATTGGAATTGGCATTTATAAAAATTGAACAAAATCAAGTGGTCTCTAGCTGGAAGGATTCTATGATAAGTGGTCGGTTTAGAAAAAATATTCAGAAATATATAACTGTACCTAAAAGAGGATGCTACACAGATCAAAAAAAAATAAAACTAAAAAACCCTGAAAGTGCCTTAAACCGCATCTGGGCCATAGGTGGAGAAACAGGTTGGTATTATGGTAATTGGTTATGGAAAATACGAGGCTATTTTGATAAATTTTTTGGCGGAGTAGGTCTGCGAAGAGGAAGAACACATCCCGATGAAATATCGTCTGGCGATGCTCTGGATTTTTGGAGAGTATTGGTAGCAGATAAAAACAACATGCGATTACTGCTGTTTGCCGAAATGAAAGTTCCCGGAGAAGCTTGGTTAGAATTTGATATTGACAATAACAATATATTGCATCAAACAGCCACCTTTAGACCAAAAGGTATCTGGGGAAGAGCGTATTGGTATCTTATGATTCCTTTTCATTACTTCATTTTTGGCGGTATGATTCGCAGAATTGCGAGTGAAATTTAATTCTACTAGGACAAAACGCTTTGTTTTATCGATAAATTGCAGTTTTTTTAGTTTTTTTATATATTTAGTAAAACAATCACATGAAGCAAATTTTACTTTTTGTTTTTACATTCACACTACTCTCTGGGTGCAGTGATAAACCTTTAACAGATCCTGAATTAGACAATTTGGTTGGGTTGCTTGTAGGTGAATTTTCTAATGAACAACAAGCAAAAGATGATTCTGGTTATGCACATTTGAATCTGGTAAATGTAATTATCTGGCAAGATAGGCCTGGATATTGGGTATACTCAGAATTATATGATGCGAAAGAGAATAACAATATATATGGTCAAAGAATATTAAAATACGAAAGAGTAGATTCAACCACGTTTAAAAATATGAGTTATAAAATACCAAATGCTAAATATTACCAAAGTGGTTGGAAGAATAAAAGTATTTTTGATAAACTGACTATCGATAGTTTAGAAATAAGGGATGGTTGTGACGTCTATTTCAAGAAAAACACTTCTACCATATATTCTGGAAAAACCAACAAGAAATTCTGTTCTAGCAGCATCACTAATGTAGAGTATATTACCGCAAATTTTGTTATTAGCCGGGAAAAAATATCTATTTGGAACAGAGGCTATAATAATTTAGGGAAACAAATATGGGGGAAAATAAAAGGGCCTTATAAATACCAAAGGATCTCTAAAAAAAAATAAATCAATCTACAAAGTCAGCCAAAGTTTTATTTTCTAAAACCTTTAATGTATTATCTCTAACCTCAATCATTAAGCTATGTACGGCACATCTGTCTTCATCTGGGCAGTCATCACATTTCTCATAAAAATTAAGACTTACACAAGGAAGCATTGCAATGGGACCCTCTAGCACTCTAATTATTGCCGCCATTACTATTTCCTTTGGTTCCTTAATAAGATAATACCCACCTCCTTTTCCCTTTTTGGATCCTAAAAAACCATTCTTTCTCAAGGTTAGTAATATACTCTCTAGAAATTTTTGAGAAATATTTTCGTTTTTTGCAATCTCAGATATCTGAACGGGATAATCACATCTTTTTCTAGCAATATACGTAAGCGCCTTTATTCCATATTTTGTTTTCTTCGAAAGCATATACTATTATTTCAACCGTTGATACTTTATTATCCCCTAAGTAGTTAAAAGAAATCTTTTTAAAACCACTTTATCGGTTTTAACAAATTACCGTTATTTATTTGCTGGCAAAAAGACTTCAGCCATCATACATCTTGCACTTCCACCTCCTAACGTTTCTATTGTAGTGAGATCACTGTAAAGAATTGCACAATGCTTTTCTATCTTATTAACCTGTTCTTTGGTTAAACTTTTAAAAGCTGCCAATGACATTACAAGATACCGCTTATCTCCCGAACCTGCAACTTGAAGCATATTACCTGCAAAGCTATTCACCTGATCTTCTGTAATGGAAATAATTTCTTTGCCATCATTTTTTAAATGATTAACCAAATTCTTACGTTCCTTTTTATCATCTATACAATCCAGACACACCACAACAAATGTTTCTGCTATACCCATCATAACATTAGTATGATATATTGGGAGTCTTTTAGCGTCAACCGTTTGATAAGCAGTAAAGATTACCGGTGTATATTCAAAATCTTCGCAAAATTCTATAAGCAACTCTTCATCTGCTCTTGCAGAAAGAGCACAATACGCTTTCTTATTGGTTCTGTCTAAAACAAGACTACCAGTTCCTTCAAGAAATACTTCTTCATCTTCTGCTTCTGTATAATCAATTATATTTTTTATTTCAAAACCAGAAGTTTCTATAAGATCCAAAATCTCTGGTCTTCTTTCTCTTCTTCTATTTATAGCAAACATGGGATATAGTCCTACATCACCATTTTCATGAAAAGAAACCCAGTTATTAGGAAAGATAGAGTCTGGGGTATCGTTTTTTGGATCATCATTAATAACGATAACCTGTACACCTACTTCTTTCAATACATTCACAAACCCATCAAACTCTTGCTGAGCTTTCGTATTTGCATCTACAATTCCTTTGTCTTCCTGATAATAATTATTTACTGCGGTTTGTTCATTCATCCTAAACTTTACTGGACGAATCATCACTATTGTATTAGTTACTTGTTTCATCTGTATATCCTTATTTTTTAAATTATCAGATGTAATTAGCCAATATTCATTTCTTAAAAAATCAACAAAATGATTCGGCCGATTTCATGTTTTAATCTCTTATTAGTGGCATAGTAGAACATCGTAATAAACCTTCTTGCTTTGCAATTTCTGCATAAGGCACCTCTTCTACAGTTATCCCAAGACTTCTAAGCCATGTGTTCAAACGTGTAAAATTTTGCTCAGAAATTACTACGTCTTCTGCAATAGAAAAGATATTAGAATTCATGTGATACATTTCGTCCTTATTAATATGGAAAAGGTTTTCTTTTCCAAAAAAATCAACTAAATATTCATAATCCAACTGATCTCTGAATCCTTCCTTATGAATTATAGCCTTATCTCTTCCTACCGGCTGAAAACAACAATCCAGATGCAATGCATTATCTCGCGGATCTTCCATAGATTTATTAAGGTCAAACTCTTTTATCGTTTTATTTGGAAAAAGTGACCTTATATATTCAACTCCCTTCATATTTGTACGCGCTACAATACAATCGGGATAATCATCTCCTTTATAGGTACCTATAAAAATATGATCATTATGGATCATAATATCTCCTCCTTCAAAATGGATGTCTTCAGAAGGAGCTTTGTATACTTTTTTAGGATCGATTTCGTCAATCACATGCTGAATCGCTTTTATCTCTTTTTCGCGATCCGGAAGTATATTTGATTTTATAAACTTATCTTCTATAACTAATGCTATATCCCTTGCAAAAATCTGGTTATACTCCTTTATAATTTCTGGTCGATAAACTTTTACGTCATATTTTTCAAAAACTCTAGCCACCGCTTCCATTTCGGAAACCATCGCGGATTCTTTGGGATACGTACCAGCTTTGATATGTTGAATAGACTTAGGATCATAGGCATCTTCTATTTTAGGCACGGGGCCATTATCCAAGGCTATTCCTAAAACGACAGCTCTAAGTCTTGATGTTTCGTTTTGTATGTTTAGTTTCAAAAATTGAATCTTTTAAGTGTACTATTATTAATTTTGAGTAGTTACGCAAATATATAAATAGCGTGTTTTATCACTAAGACTTTCTTCGAAAAAATTGCAAGTATTTTATCAAATTCTAAAAAAATAAATGTTTTTGGGCAGTCGTATTGAATATTTTACAAAAAAAGCGTTGAATTTCTTCAACGCCTTTATATTTATTTTAAGAAAAATTCTATCGCTCAGAGATAGATTTGAATGGTCTATAATTTTCTCCAATATAAATTTGTCTTGGTCGTCCAATAGGTTCCTTACGAAGACGCATTTCTTTCCATTGGGCAATCCAACCTGGAAGTCTTCCTAAAGCAAACATTACTGTAAACATTTCTGTAGGAATACCTAATGCTCTATAAATAATTCCTGAGTAGAAATCTACATTTGGATATAATTTTCTCTGTACAAAGTACTCATCTTTTAGTGCTACTTCTGCCAGTCCTTTTGCGATATCAAGAACAGGGTCTTCTACCCCTAGGTTTCCTAATACCTCCTCTGCTGATTTCTTGATGATTTTGGCTCTAGGATCAAAATTCTTATATACTCTATGCCCAAATCCCATTAATCTAAAAGGGTCGTTTTTATCTTTTGCTTTATTAATATACTTAGCAGTATCACCACCATCTTCTTTTATGGCTTCAAGCATTTCTATTACTGCTTGATTAGCACCACCATGAAGAGGGCCCCAAAGTGCAGATATTCCAGCGGATAATGATGCGAATAATCCAGCATGTGAAGAACCAACTATTCTTACCGTAGATGTTGAACAGTTTTGTTCGTGATCAGCATGTAGAATTAACAATTTGTCCAAAGCATCGTTTACTATTTTGTTTGCTTCATAAGTTTGATTTGGTTTGGCAAACATCATTTTATGCAAATTTTCTACATATCCTAAAGAATTATCTCCATAATCCAATGGAAGACTTTTTCTTTTTCTCATTGTCCATGCTGCGAGTACAGGGAATTTTGCTAGTATTTTTACAATAGCTCCATACATTTCTTCTTCAGAATCTACGTCTACCGATCCCGGATTAAAAGCTATTAAGGCACTCGTTAAAGACGACAATACTCCCATTGGGTGAGCACTTTTAGGAAAACCATCCAGGATTTTCTTCATATCCTCATCTACCTGAGATTCTTCTTTGATATCTTTATCAAATTTTTCTAATTGTACTGCTGTAGGTAATTCTCCAAATATCAATAAATAACATACTTCTAAAAAGTCTGCCTTATCTGCAAGCTCTTCGATAGAATATCCACGGTACCGTAAGATTCCTTTTTCTCCATCAAGAAAAGTAATTGCACTCTCACAGCTTCCGGTATTTTTATAACCAGGATCAATAGTTGTGATCCCACCAGTAACACCTCTAAGTGTTTTAATTTCTATTCCTAATTCGTTCTCTGTTCCTTTAATTATTGGGAACTCATATTTATTACCGTCGACTTCTAAAGTAGCTTTTTTTGACATTGGATTATTTTAGAATTTTGCTTTATTATAAGGGTCGCTAAATTACGAAATATAGTGTTAATATATTATTAATCGTTAGATGATTTTTAACCTTACAGCACTTTTTCAAAATTATCTGTAAAAAAAAGAGGCTATCTGCTTAGATAACCTCTTTTCTTTATAAATATAGACATATTCTTATTTAACTTTAAAAGCATTTTGCTTTGGATAATAAGCAATACTTCCTAATTCTTCTTCTATACGAAGCAATTGATTGTACTTTGCCATTCTATCACTACGAGAAGCCGAACCGGTCTTAATCTGTCCTGTATTTAAGGCAACAGCCAAATCTGCAATAGTATTATCTTCGGTTTCACCAGATCTGTGAGACATTACAGAAGTATATCCTGCATTATGTGCCATGTTTACCGCCGCAATAGTTTCAGTAAGTGTTCCAATTTGATTCACTTTAATCAAAATTGAGTTCGCAATACCATTTTCAATCCCTCTAAAGAGTCTTTCAACGTTAGTTACAAATAAATCATCACCTACTAGTTGAACTTTATCTCCAATCTTATCCGTTAGGTATTTCCATCCATCCCAATCGTTTTCATCCATACCATCTTCTATAGATATAATTGGATATTTTGAAGCTAATTCTGCGAGGTAATCCGCTTGCTCTTCACTAGAACGAATTTTACCCGTATCGCCTTCAAATTTAGTATAATCGTATTTACCATTAACATAAAATTCTGCTGCGGCACAATCTAATGCCACCATCACTTCATCACCAAATTTATATCCAGCTTTCTCTACAGCAAGAGCTATTGAATCTAATGCATCTTCTGTTCCGTCTAAAGTAGGAGCAAAACCACCTTCATCACCAACTGCGGTACTTAATCCACGATCATGTAGTACTTTTTTAAGGTTATGAAAAATCTCTGTTCCCATTTGCATTGCATGTGTAAAGTTCTCTGCCTTTACTGGCATTACCATAAACTCTTGAAATGCAATTGGCGCATCACTATGTGAACCACCATTAATTATATTCATCATAGGAACAGGAAGTGTATTTGCACTTACTCCTCCAACATAGCGATACAGTGGCATATTAAGTTCATTTGCCGCGGCTTTCGCTGCTGCCAATGAAACTCCTAATATAGCATTTGCTCCAAGTCTTGATTTATTGGGAGTTCCATCTAATTGGATCATTGTTTGATCTAACAAATTTTGATCGAATATAGAATATCCTAATAGCTCTTCAGCAATTATTGTATTAACATTTTCTACAGCTTTAAGAACTCCTTTACCCATATAGCTTTTACCACCATCTCTTAATTCAACTGCTTCATGCTCTCCTGTTGAAGCTCCCGAAGGAACAGCTGCTCTTCCTAAAACACCATTTTCGGTAATCACGTCTACTTCTACAGTTGGGTTACCACGTGAATCTAAAATCTGTCTAGCGTGAATATTAATAATTATACTCATTTTTTATTTATTTTGTTGGATAATTTTAATTCTCCGCAATATACAAAACCGGTAAATTCTGACACCGCGAAAAAAGCCTTAATTTATTACGGAAACCGCAATATTGCTGTTAAGTTATCAACTATAACGTTATAGATTAATACATTACAAGAATACTGTAATTACCATATAAATAATCTAATTTTTACGCAGTAACTTTTACTTTTTTAATATTTTCAATAAATTGATCAAACAAGTATATTGAATCATTTGGTCCAGGACTAGCTTCTGGATGATATTGAACTGAAAAACAATTTTTATTTTTCATTTTGATCCCCGCTACAGTATCATCATTTAAATGTAGATGTGTAATCTCTACATCAGTATGTTTTTCGGTTTCTTCTTTATGTATTGCAAAACCATGATTCTGCGAAGTGATTTCTCCTTTACCTGTTATTAAATTCTTGACAGGGTGATTTATTCCTCGGTGTCCGTGATGCATCTTATAGGTACTAATTCCATTAGCCAATGCTATAACTTGATGCCCAAGACATATGCCAAATAGAGGTAAATCTCTATTCAAAATCTCCTTTGCAGTACTAATCGCCTGTGTTAATGGCTCTGGATCTCCAGGCCCATTAGACAAGAAATACCCATCTGGTTCCCATTCACTCATTTCGGCAAATGTAGCATTATAAGGAAACACTTTTATATAAGCATCTCTTTTAGCTAGATTGCGTAAAATATTCTTTTTTATTCCTATATCAAGAGCTGAAATCTTATACGTTGCATTAGGATCTCCAAAGAAATATGGTTCACTTGTCGACACTTTGGAGGCTAGTTCTAAACCATTCATATCTGGCACAGCAGCTAACTGTTCTTTTAATTTATCAATATCCCCTACTTCTGTAGATATCACGGCATTCATTGCTCCGTTATCTCTAATATAGCTTACCAAAGCACGCGTATCCACATCTGAAATAGCCAAGAGATTATGTTTCTCTAAAAAGTCTTGTAACGAGCTATCTGCAAGATCTCTGGAGTAGTCGTAACTAAAATTCTTTACAATCAAGCCAGCGATTTTAATAGAATCGGATTCTATCTCATCTTCATTAGTTCCATAATTACCAATATGCGCATTGGTTGTCACCATCAATTGGCCATAATATGAGGGGTCTGTAAAAATTTCTTGATAGCCGGTCATTCCAGTATTAAAACACACTTCACCAAACGCACTACCTTCTCTTCCCACGGCTTTGCCATGAAAAATAGTACCATCAGCCAATAAAAGAATCGCTTTTTTTCGAGATTGATATTTCATCCTTTTAAAATTTTATAATCTATTACAAATTATCACAAAAATTTATTCAAAAAAAAAGGATAAACGTTAAACGTTTATCCTTTAGACATTATGTGTGATTCACACTTTTCATTTATTCTTCTTCAGAGTTAGCAGTTTCTGGAGCTGGTGCTACAGGAGCAGTTTCAGCTTTCTTTCCCTTACCTCCTCTTCTTCTTGATTTCTTCTTAGCAGGCTTACCAGCGTTATAAAGCTCGTTATAATCCACTAATTCTATCATTGCCATATCAGCGTTATCACCAAGACGATTACCAAGCTTAATAATTCTTGTGTATCCTCCTGGACGATCTCCAACTTTGGTCGCAACTTCTCTAAATAATTCAGTCACTGCATATTTATTACGCAATCTACTAAATACAATACGACGATTATGTGTTGTATCTTCTTTAGATTTAGTTACTAACGGCTCTACAAATTGTTTCAGCGCTTTTGCTTTTGCAACTGTAGTGTTAATTCTTTTATGTTCAATTAAGGAACAAGCCATATTCGCAAGCATAGCTTTACGATGTGCGGTTTTTCTTCCTAAGTGATTTATTTTTTTTCCGTGTCTCATGACATTTAATTTTAATCATCATCTTGCTACAACCCATTCTGAGGAGCAAATTATGATGGATTAGTCTTTATCTAATTTATATTTAGAAAGATCCATACCAAAGTTAAGTCCTTTAACATTAACAAGCTCTTCGAGCTCTGTTAAAGATTTTTTACCAAAGTTACGGAACTTCATTAAGTCGTTTTTATTGTAAGATACCAGATCTCCTAAAGTATCAACTTCTGCAGCTTTTAAACAGTTAAGTGCACGTACAGAAAGATCCATATCGATCAACTTAGTTTTCAACAACTGTCTCATATGAAGTGATTCTTCATCATAAGTTTCTGTTTGTGCAATCTCATCAGCCTCCAATGTAATACGCTCATCAGAGAATAACATAAAGTGATGGATTAATATTTTAGCCGCTTCAGTAAGTGCATCTTTAGGATGAATAGATCCATCTGTTACAATTTCGAAAACTAACTTTTCGTAATCTGTTTTTTGCTCTACACGATAGTTCTCAATGCTATATTTAACATTTTTGATTGGAGTGTAAATAGAATCTGTAAAAATGGTTCCGATAGGAGCATTTGCTTTTTTATTTTCTTCAGCAGGAACATAACCTCTACCTTTTTCAATGGTAATTTCAAGGTTAAGCGCTACTTTCTTATCCATATTACAGATTACCAAATCAGGGTTTAGCACTTGGAATCCAGAAATAAATTTCTGAAAGTCACCAGCCGTTAATTGTTCCTGACCTGAAATAGAAATAGTAACAGATTCATTATCTATATCTTCTATCTGACGCTTAAAACGCACTTGTTTAAGATTTAAGATAATCTCTGTAACATCTTCTACTACTCCAGAAATAGTCGAGAACTCGTGATCTACACCTTCTATTCTAAGAGAAGTTATAGCGAATCCCTCTAAAGAAGACAGCAAAACTCTTCGTAAAGCGTTACCAACTGTTAATCCATACCCTGGTTCTAATGGTCTAAATTCAAATTTACCATCGAACTCAGTAGAGTCGATCATGATAACTTTATCGGGCTTCTGAAAATTTAATATTGCCATGTTATTGTTTCTTCTTTGAGTTATTACTTAGAATATAATTCGACAATGAATTGTTCATTAATGTTTTCCGGAATCTGGATTCTTGCCGGAACGGATACAAAAGTACCTTCTTTCGTATCATTATTAAATGTAATCCATTCGTATACTTTACTATTATTTGCAAGAGAGTTTTGGATTACTTCTAATGATTTTGATTTTTCTCTTACACCAACAACATCTCCAGCTTTTAATTGATAAGAAGGAATGTTTACTTGTTGTCCGTTAACAGTTATATGTCTGTGAGAAACTAATTGCCTAGCACCTCTACGAGAATTAGACAATCCCATTCTGAAAACTACGTTATCCAAACGCGACTCACAAAGCTGAAGTAAAACCTCACCAGTAATACCTTGTGCGCGAGTTGCTTTTTCAAACATGTTACGGAATTGACGTTCAAGTACACCATATGTGTATTTAGCTTTTTGCTTCTCCATTAATTGGATAGCATATTCACTTTTCTTACCTCTACGTCTGTTGTTACCATGTTGCCCAGGAGGGTAATTTCTTCTTTCGAATGATTTATCATCTCCGAAGATCGCTTCACCAAATTTACGAGCGATTTTAGTTTTTGGACCAGTATATCTTGCCATTATTAATAATTTAGTTAATGAGGTGATTATGAATTAAGGTCTCTTTCCTTCGATAATCATTACTCCTCGTTTCGATTTACCTATTGTTTACTTATATAAAGATCCCGAAAACAAGTTTTCGGGATAAATATTTATACTCTTCGTCTTTTAGGAGGACGACAACCGTTATGCGGCATTGGTGTTACATCGATAATCTCTGAAACCTCAATTCCTGAATTGTGAAGAGAACGAATTGCTGATTCTCTACCATTACCAGGACCTTTAACGTATACCTTTACTTTCTTAAGTCCAGCTTCGATAGCCACTTTAGAAGCATCTTCTGCAGCTAACTGAGCAGCATACGGAGTATTCTTTTTAGAACCTCTGAATCCCATCTTACCTGCTGAAGACCAAGAAATAACATCTCCTTTTTTGTTTGTTAACGAAATAATGATGTTGTTAAAAGAAGCAGTTACGTGCGCCTCTCCTACTGATTCAACAATTACTTTACGTTTTTTTGAAGTTGACTTTGCCATACTACTTATTATTTAGTTGCTTTTTTCTTGTTAGCAACTGTTTTTCTTCTTCCTTTACGTGTTCTAGAGTTGTTCTTAGTACGTTGTCCTCTAAGCGGTAATCCTGCTCTATGGCGTATACCTCTATAACATCCTATATCCATAAGACGCTTGATATTCAACTGAACTTCAGAACGTAATTCACCTTCTATAGTATAGGTTCCTACAGCTTCACGGATACGACCTATTTGATCATCATCCCAGTCAGAAACTTTTACATTCTCATCTACTTTGGCAGCATCTAAAATTTCTTTAGCTCTACTTCTACCAATTCCGAAGATATAGGTTAATGCTATAACTCCTCGCTTTTGTTTAGGTATATCTACCCCTGCAATTCTTGCCATAATTACCCTTGTCTTTGTTTAAATCTAGGATTCTTTTTATTAATCACGTAAAGTCGGCCTTTTCTACGCACAATCTTGCACTCGGCACTTCTCTTTTTTATTGATGCTCTAACTTTCATCTCTTTTTATTTAATTTCTGAAAAATAAACTATACTCTTTCAGAAGGTATTTTTTAACAAGATTTTTCAGCCTGCAAAATTACAGAAAAAATCTTAATTACCTAATATTCTTAAATTATTAGTATCTATATGTTATACGAGCCTTAGATAAATCATAAGGACTCATTTCTAACTTCACCTTATCTCCTGGTAGTAATTTTATATAATGCATACGCATCTTACCTGAGATATGAGCCGTCACAACGTGACCATTTTCTAGCTCTACACGAAACATTGCATTTGATAATGCTTCAATAATACTTCCGTCTTGTTCTATTGCTGGTTGTTTTGCCATTATGCTACTGCTTTACGGTTTTTACCAGATTTCATTAATCCATCGTAATGTCTATTTAACAAATATGAATTAACCTGTTGCATAGTATCAATAGCGACTCCTACCATAATCAATAGAGACGTTCCTCCAAAAAACAATGCCCAACCTTGCTGTACATTCAACAATTTAACCGCTATTGCAGGAAATACAGCTATTAGTGCTAAAAATATTGACCCTGGCAATGTTATCTGAGACATGATTCTATCTAAAAACTCCGAAGTTTCACTTCCTGGACGAATACCGGGGATAAAACCACCACTACGTTTTAAATCATCAGCCATTTTATTAGTCGGAACCGTAATAGCCGTATAGAAAAACGTGAAGATTATAATCAATAGTGCAAATACTACATTATACCAAAATCCAAATATATCACTAAATGCCGCTTTTATACTTTGAGAAACATCTGATTCTGATAGACTAGCTACGGCAGAAGGAACAAACATAATTGCCTGAGCAAAAATGATAGGCATAACTCCTGAAGCATTTAATTTTAATGGAATATACTGTCGTGATCCAAAAACATTCTTTTCATATCCTCCTCCAGCTGTTCTTCTGGCGTATTGTACAGGTATCTGACGAACCGCCATTACTAACAATACAGAAGCAAGAATAATAACGAACCAAATCACCAATTCGATTAATACCATAATCATCCCACCAGCATCACCAGAAACTCTGGATACAAAGTTCTGTACGAATGATTGTGGTAATGTAGCAATAATACCAACCATAATTAGTAAAGAAATACCATTACCAATACCTTTATCAGTAATCTTCTCTCCTAACCACATTGCAAAAATACATCCTGTAGATATAATGATTACAGAAGATACAACAAAAACAGTTTGATTAGGAATTACAAAAGCTTCTCCTGGTAATATTGAAAATAAATTATAGATATATCCAGGTCCTTGAACCAAGGTAATAGCAATAGTCAACCAACGTGTTATTTGATTGATTTTCTTTCTACCACTCTCTCCTTCTTTCTGAAGTTTTTGTAAATAAGGAATAGCTATCCCCATTAACTGTACAACAATCGAAGCAGAAATATACGGCATAATACCTAATGCAAATACTGAAGCATTAGAAAATGCACCTCCGGTAAACGCGTTTAACAGACCAAGTATTCCTTGATCCGTTTGAGACGCTAAATTTGCTAATTGAGATGCATCTACCCCAGGAAGTACAACCTGAGCTCCAAAACGATATACTAAAAGCAACCCTAGAGTAACTAAGATTCTATTTTTTAGTTCTTCGATTTTCCAAATGTTTTTTATTGTATCAATAAATTTCATGAATTGTCTATTATAAGGTTACTGCTTCACCACCTGCTGCTTCTATAGCTGCTTTTGCTGTGGCTGTAAATTTGTGAGCTGAGACTTTCAACTTCGCCTTCAATTCACCTCTTCCCAGTATCTTAACCAAATCATTTTTCCCTGCAAGGCGTGTAGCTAAGATCACTTCTAGATTTACAGTATCTGTAATTTTTCCTTCATCTACTAATTTCTGTAGCGTGTCTAGGTTAATTCCCTGATACTCTTTTCTATTAATGTTCTTGAAACCAAATTTAGGCACACGTCTCTGAAGTGGCATTTGACCTCCTTCAAAACCGATTTTTTTAGAGTACCCAGAACGTGATTTTGCTCCTTTATGACCACGGGTTGCAGTTCCGCCTTTTCCAGAACCTTGTCCACGACCAACTCGTTTACTGTTATTTTTTACCGAACCTGCAGCAGGTTTTAAGTTACTTAAATCCATGTGCTTATATTATTTTGTTTCTATAGAAACTAAATGTTTAACTTTATTTACCATCCCAAGGATATTAGGAGTATCATCATGCTCCACAACCTGGCCGATCTTTCTAAGACCTAGAGCCTCAAGAGTTCTCTTTTGTCTCTGAGTGCGGTTAATCGCACTTTTAACTTTAGTAATTTTAATCTTTGCCATCGTTCCTATATTTATCCTTTAAACACTTTCTCAAGTGAAACACCACGTTGAGTTGCTACTTGCTGCGCACTGCGCATTTGCAATAGGGCATCAAATGTTGCTTTCACCACATTGTGTGGGTTAGACGATCCTTGGTTCTTAGAAAGTACATCATGCACTCCTACAGATTCTAATACTGCACGTATAGCACCACCAGCAATTACCCCAGTACCTGTAGCAGCAGGAAGTAATAATACTCTAGCTCCACCATACTTACCTTTTTGTTCATGAGGCAAGGTACCTTTATGCAATGGAATACGAACCAAATTCTTTTTTGCATCTTCTACTGCCTTAGCGATAGCTTCTGCTACCTCTTTAGACTTTCCTAAACCGTGACCCACAACACCATTTTCATCACCTACAACTACGATTGCAGAGAATCCAAATGCTCTACCACCTTTAGTTACTTTGGTAACACGTTGTACACCAACTAGACGATCTTTCAATTCAAGTCCGCTTGGTTTTACTAATTCTGCGTTTTTATATTTTTGATACATAATTTCTTAGAATTTAAGTCCTGCTTCTCTAGCACCTTCTGCTAATGATTTTACTCTACCATGATACAAATATCCTCCTCTATCAAAGGAAACTGTATCAATACCAGCTTTCTTAGCTTTTTCAGCAAGGGCTTTTCCTACTAAATTAGCCTTATCTATCTTGTTTCCAGATGCAGAAACGATGTCTTTATCTCTTGAAGAAGCTGCACCGATAGTTTTACCAGTTACATCATCTATGATTTGAGCATAGATTTCTTTATTACTTCTAAAAACAGATAACCTAGGACGTTGCTCTGTTCCGCTTACATTTCCGCGGATTCGCTTTCTTATCTTTAATCTTCTTAAGTCTTTTGAGAATGCCATAACTTCGTTATTATGCAGATTTACCTGCTTTTCTTCTTAATTGTTCTCCTACGAATTTAATTCCCTTCCCTTTATAAGGTTCTGGTTTACGGAAGCCTCTAATTTTAGCAGCTACCTGTCCAACCAATTGCTTATCATGAGAAGTCAATTTTACGATAGGGTTTTTACCTTTCTCAGAAATAGTTTCTACTTTAACCTCTGGAGCCAAGTCTAAAACTATATTATGCGAGAATCCTAAAGCCAAATCTAGTTTTTGGCCTTGGTTTGAAGCTCTGTATCCAACCCCAACCAATTCTAATTCTTTGGTAAAACCTTCAGAAACACCTTGCACCATATTATTGATCAAAGCTCTGTACAATCCGTGTTTCGCTTTATGATCTTTGGACTCACTTGGTCTTTCTAGAACTACCTGGCCTTCTTCTACTTTCACATCAATACTATCGATTTCTTGAGAAAGCTCTCCTAATTTTCCTTTAACAGTAACAACATTACCTGTCACTTCTATAGTGACACCAGACGGAATAGTTACTGGATTTTTTCCTATTCTTGACATTTCTTTTGCCTTTTATACTGTTAATATACGTAACAAAGTACTTCACCACCCACGTTATCTTGTCTTGCCTGTTTACCAGTCATAACACCATGAGAAGTAGAAACTATTGCTATACCTAATCCGTTAAGAATTCTAGGAATTTCCGAAGATCCCGCATATTTACGCAAACCAGGTTTACTGATTCTTTGTAATTCTTTTATTACAGGTTCTTTTGTCATCTTATCGTACTTAAGTGCAATCTTGATTGTACCTTGAGTTGTATTATCTTCAAATTTATAACTTAAAATATATCCTTGATCGAATAATATTTTAGTGATTTCTTTTTTAACCTTCGATGCAGGAATTTCAACTACTCTATGTTGAGCACTATTTGCATTACGAATTCTGGTTAAATAATCTGCTATAGGATCTGTATTCATTGTATATAATTTATGGTTTTGGTTTTCAACAATTACATTGAACCTTAAACCAATTAATTTACTTTATTATTACCAACTAGCTTTTGTTACTCCAGGAATTAATCCTTTATTAGCCATTTCTCTAAATGTAACACGAGAAATACCAAACTGACGCATATATCCTTTTGGTCTTCCAGTCAATTTACAACGATTGTGTTTACGGACAGGAGAAGCGTTTTTTGGTAACTTCTGTAGCGCTTCATAATCTCCAGCTTCCTTCAAAGCCTTACGTTTTTCAGCATATTTCTCTACAGTCTTTGCTCTCTTTACCTCACGGGCTTTCATTGATTCTTTAGCCATAATTAATTCTTTTTAAAAGGTAATCCTAGTTCGGTTAACAATGATTTTGATTCTTTATCAGTCTTAGCAGAAGTTTCGAATGTAATATTCATTCCTGAAATTTTATTTACCTTATCGATATCAATTTCTGGAAAAATAATTTGTTCTAAAATTCCTAAGGAATAGTTCCCTCTACCATCAAAACCTGTAGCTTTAATTCCGTTAAAATCTCTAACACGTGGAAGTGCCGAAGTAATTAAACGATCTAAAAATTCATACATTCTTTCTCCTCGTAGCGTAACCTTAGCACCAATTGGCATTCCTTTACGTAATTTGAAAGATGCAACATCCTTTTTAGATATAGTTGCTATAGCTTTCTGACCAGTTATATTTGTTAATTCGTCTACTGCATAGTCGATTAACTTTTTATCAGCTACTGCTGCTCCAACACCTCTACTCAAAACTATTTTTTTAAGCTTTGGTACTTGCATTACATTATCATAGCTGAATTCTTCTGTAAGAGCAGACACTACTCTGTCTTTATACTCTTGTTTTAATCTTGGGATATAAGCCATAATTATATTACTTCATTAGATTTTTTAGAAAATCTCA
The DNA here is from genome assembly GCA_947496355.1 of uncultured Aquimarina sp. GTDB lineage: Bacteria > Bacteroidota > Bacteroidia > Flavobacteriales > Flavobacteriaceae > Aquimarina. The sequence goes on along the minus strand of CANMCO010000007.1, from coordinate 131,725 downwards.
CTTTCTTATCTCCTTCTACTCTATATCCAACTCTAGTTGCTTCTCCTTTAGAAGTTAACAATGTTAAGTTAGAAATATGAATAGGTGCTTCTTGCTTTACAATACCACCCTGTGGATTAGTAGCACTAGGCTTCTGGTGTTTAGACACTAGGTTAACACCTTCTACGATCGCCTTGTTCTTATCTTTCAATACTTTCTGTACTGTACCCTCTTGACCTTTATTGTCTCCAGCAGTAACACGTACTGTATCTCCTGATTTTATCTTTAGCTTTGTCATCTTTAAAAATATTTAAAGCACTTCTGGCGCTAGTGAAACAATCTTCATGAACTGCTTATCACGAAGCTCTCTTGCAACAGGACCAAAAACACGTGTTCCTCTCATTTCGCCTGCAGGGTTCAAAAGAACACATGCATTATCGTCAAAACGAATATAAGAACCATCTGGTCTGCGCACTTCTTTTTTAGTACGAACTACAACTGCAGTTGAAACCGCTCCTTTTTTGATATTACCATTTGGAGTTGCTTCTTTTACACTGACAACGATTTTGTCTCCTACAGAGGCGTATCTTCTTCCTGTACCACCTAAAACACGAATAACTAAAACTTCTTTACCACCTGTGTTATCGGCTACCTTTAATCTAGACTCTTGTTGTACCATAATTACTTCGCTCTTTCAATTACTTCTACTAATCTCCAGCACTTGGTTTTACTCATAGGTCTTGTTTCCATGATCTTTACAGTATCACCAATATTGCAGTCATTTTTCTCGTCGTGTGCAACGTATTTTTTCGTTTTTAACACGAACTTTCCGTACATAGGATGTTTTACTTTTTTAACTTCAGCAACCACGATTGATTTCTGCATTTTGTTACTTGTAACAACTCCTATACGTTCTTTTCTTAAGTTTCTTTTTTCCATCTTTCAGCAGAATTAACCGTTTAATTCTCTTTTTGTTAACTCAGTTGCCATTCTTGCAATAGATCTTCTTACTTTACGCAGTTGTAAAGGATTTTCTAGCGGAGACATAGCATGAGCCATTCTTAAATCTGAATATTCTTTACGAGTTTTACCAAGTTCCTCTTGTAATTCAGCTGTAGACGATTCTTTTACTTGTGATTGTTTCATAGTCTCTTTCGAATTTAACCTTGATAGGTTCTTGATACAATAAACTTAGTTTTCACAGGTAGCTTCTGAGCAGCAAGACGTAATGCCTCTTTTGCTACATCATATGGCACACCACTGATTTCAAATAATATTCTTCCTGGTTTCACTACTGCTGCCCAATACTCAACTGCACCTTTTCCTTTACCCATACGTACTTCAAGAGGTTTCTTAGTTATTGGCTTGTCTGGGAAAATTTTAATCCACAGAGAACCTTCTCTTTTCATATAACGAGTAGCAGAAATACGAGCTGCCTCAATTTGTCTAGCAGTAACAAAACTTGAATCTAATGATTTGATTCCGAAAGTACCGTTAGAAAGTGTATGTCCTCTTTGAGAAAGACCTTTCATACGTCCTTTTTGTTGCTTACGGAATTTTGTTCTTTTAGGCTGTAACATTGTTAATTTACTTTAAAAAATTACTTTCTACGACGTGATTTGTTCTTATCACCTCCACGGCTACCTCTATCACCTTTTCCTTGTTTTTTGGACAAACCAACTAAAGGAGAAAGCTCTCTTTTACCATATACTTCGCCTTTCATAATCCATACTTTAACACCTAATCTACCATAAGTAGTATGTGCTTCTACTAAAGCATAATCTATGTCAGCTCTAAATGTTGACAAAGGAATACGACCTTCTTTATAAGACTCTGAACGCGCCATTTCTGCCCCATTCAAACGCCCTGAAATCTGAATCTTAATACCTTCTGCATTCATTCGAATTGCAGCGGCAATAGCCATCTTAATAGCACGACGATAAGAAATACGACTTTCTATCTGTCTTGCTACACTAGATCCAACCAAAAACGCATCAAGTTCTGGTCTTTTGATTTCAAAAATATTGATCTGAACTTCCTTTTCAGTAATTTTCTTAAGCTCTTCTTTCAACTTGTCTACCTCTTGACCTCCTTTACCGATAATAATACCAGGTCTGGCTGTAGTGATAGTAACGGTTACAAGTTTAAGCGTACGCTCAATAATCACTCTAGATACACTAGCTTTTGATAAACGTGCGTGCACATACTTTCTAATCTTATCGTCTTCGGCAAGTTTATCACCGTAGTCATTACCTCCATACCAGTTGGATTCCCATCCTCTGATGATACCAAGGCGATTTCCGATTGGATTTGTCTTCTGTCCCATAGTTTATATTAGCTTTGTGTATTATTGTTTGCTGCAACCACTATAGTAACGTGGTTAGAGCGTTTTCTTATTCTGTGTGCGCGACCCTGTGGAGCAGGACGAAGTCTTTTTAACATACTTCCTCCATCTACACGAATCTCTTTTACAAAAAGATCAGCATCTTCAATGCTTGCGTCTTCATTTTTCGCCTGCCAGTTAGCTATTGCAGAAAGCAATAACTTCTCTAAACGACGTGATGCTTCTTTAGGGTTAAATCTAAGAATATGAAGCGCCTTTTCAACTTTTTCACCACGAACTAAATCTGCAACTAAACGCATCTTACGAGGTGACGTAGGGCAGTTATTAAGCTTAGCAAAAGCAATTTGCTTTTTGTCTTCCTTAATTCTTTCTGCCATTTCTCTTTTACGAACTCCCATGACTTAAATTATTTTTTACCTTTATTTTTAGCACCAGCGTGTCCTCTAAATGAACGTGTTGGCGAAAACTCTCCTAATTTATGACCTACCATATTCTCAGTAACATATACCGGAACAAACTGTCGACCATTATGAACTGCAATTGTTTGCCCTACAAAGTCAGGAGTAATCATAGATGCTCTAGACCAAGTCTTTATAACAGACTTTTTATTAGCTTCTACATTTGCAGCTACTTTTTTCTCTAACTTATAGTGAACGTAAGGTCCTTTTTTTAATGAACGTGCCATATCTTAATTATTTCTTTCTACGTTCTACAATATATTTATTACTCGCTTTCGTCTTAGAACGGGTTCTATATCCTTTAGCAGGAAGACCTTTTCTAGAACGTGGGTGACCTCCAGAAGAACGTCCTTCACCACCACCCATTGGGTGATCGACAGGGTTCATCGCTACAGGCCTTGTACGTGGACGACGACCTAACCATCTTGTTCTACCCGCCTTACCACCAACAATCAACTGATGATCACTGTTAGATATAGCACCGATAGTTGCAACACAATTAACCAGAATCATTCTCACTTCGCCAGAAGGTAACTTTACCGTAGCAAACTTACCATCTCTAGCCATAAGCTGAGCAAATGAACCAGCACTACGCGCCATAACAGCACCTTGTCCCGGTCGTAATTCTATACAAGAAATAATTGTACCTAATGGAATATCACTAAGCGGCATTGCATTACCTATTTCTGGAGCAACATTAGCACCAGAAACGATATTTTGACCAACTTGTAAACCATTTTGAGCGATAACATAACGCTTTTCACCATCTTGGTAATTTACAAGCGCTATAAATGCAGTTCTATTTGGATCGTATTCTATTGTTGCAACGGTAGCAGGGATTCCTTGCTTGTCACGCTTAAAATCGATAACACGATACCTTCTTTTATGACCACCACCTTTGTAGCGCATAGTCATTTTTCCTTGACTGTTTCTACCTCCAGATCTTTTTTTCGGAGTTAATAAACTCTTCTCCGGCTTATCAGTAGTAATGGCGTCATACCCATTTACTACTCTAAAACGCTGACCTGGGGTAATTGGTTTTAATTTTCTTACTGACATTTTTTAGTCTTAAAGATTACTATATAAATCAATTACTTCACCGTCCGCCACCTGTACAATTGCTTTTTTATAAGCACTTGTTTTACCAGAGACCATACCTGTTTTTGTATAACGAGTTTTACGATCTGGACGAACATTTATTGTACGAACTTTAGTTACAGATACACCATAAGCAGCTTCAACTGCTTTTTTGATCTCCACCTTATTCGCTTTCTTATCTACCACAAAACCATAGCGATTAAACACTTCACTTTCTGCAGTAGCCTTTTCCGTAATAATAGGTTTTATTAAGATACTCATGGCTTCTATTTACTTAAATTCGTTTCAATTCCTTTCAAAGAACTCTCAAGAAGTATAACATTATTAGCATTAAGTATTTTGTAAGTACTTAATTCTGAAGAAGTTACAACTTCCGAGCTTTTTAAATTGCGTGACGACAAATATACATTTTTATTTGACTCAGCCAACACAAACAAAGACTTTTTGTTTTCAAGCCCTAAAGACTTCAAAACAGCGGTAAAATTCTTCGTTTTTACTGTATCAAAAGTAAAGTCCTCTAAAACCGTAATTGCTTTATCATTTGCTTTAATACTTAACGCAGATTTACGAGCTAATCTTTTTAAGTTCTTATTTAATTTGAATGAGTAGTTACGAGGTCTTGGACCAAATACTCTACCCCCTCCTTTAAACACAGGAGACTTGATACTACCAGCTCTGGCAGTACCAGTTCCTTTTTGTTTCTTGATCTTTCTGGTACTACCAGTAATCTCAGCACGCTCTTTAGCTTTGTGAGTACCTTGACGTTGATTCGCAAGATATTGTTTCACATCTAAATACACCGCATGATCGTTTGGTTCTATACCGAAAACAGCGTCTGAAAGGTCTGCCTTTCTTCCTGTTTCTTTTCCGTTTATATCAATTACCGCTACTTTCATTACTTCTGAATCGTTACATAAGCGTTTTTATGTCCAGGAACACATCCTTTAACAACCAGTAAGTTCTTTTCAGGAACCACCTTTAACACTCTTAAGTTTTGAACTTTTACTTTTTCTCCACCCATTCTTCCTGCCATTTTCATTCCTTTGAAAACTCTTGCAGGATAAGATGCAGCACCTATCGAACCAGGAGCTCTAAGACGGTTATGTTGACCATGTGTCGCTTGTCCAACACCACCAAAGCCATGTCTTTTAACAACACCTTGAAAACCTTTTCCTTTTGAAGTTGCTGAAACATCAACAAATTCTCCTTCAGTAAAATGTTCTACTGTTACCGTATCTCCTAATTTGTACTCCTCCTCAAAACCTTTGAATTCAACAACTTTACGTTTAGCAACAGTTCCTGCTTTTTTAAAGTGACCTAAAGCCGCTTTAGTAGCATTTTTGTCTGCTTTGTCATCGAAACCTAATTGAACGCCTTCATAGCCGTCAATCTCTTCAGTTCTGACTTGGGTAACAACGCATGGCCCAGCTTCGATCACCGTACATGGAATGTTTTTTCCATTTTCGTCGAAGATGCTGGTCATACCGATCTTTTTTCCTATTAACCCAGACATATTTATTAATTATTAATTAGTATTCTCTTTAAGTATTTGCAAAAAAACAGGGTCAAAATACTTCAACCCTGAATGTATTTTTTTGCCGTTTTTCCCTCGCACAAAGCTTGGGACATTTTATTGTAAGACTTCTTTCTTACTTTAAAGTTCTATCATACTTTGATTTCAACTTCAACTCCACTTGGTAATTCCAACTTCATCAACGCATCAATCGTTTTTGAAGAAGAGCTATAGATATCCAAAAGTCTTTTATAAGAACTTAATTGAAACTGCTCTCTGGATTTTTTGTTTACGTGTGGAGAACGAAGCACTGTAAAAATCTTCTTATGTGTTGGCAATGGAATTGGTCCTGTTACTACAGCTCCAGTACTCTTTACCGTCTTTACGATTTTCTCAGCAGACTTATCTACCAAATTATGATCGTAAGATTTTAGTTTTATTCTAATTTTTTGACTCATTTCTGTAATAATTAAGCGTTAACTCCTTTTGCAGCTGCGATTACTTCTTCTGAAATATTAGAAGGAGTTTCAGCATAGTGAGAAAATTCCATTGTAGATGTTGCTCTACCTGATGACAATGTTCTTAACGTTGTAACATATCCAAACATCTCAGAAAGTGGAACAGTAGCCTTTACAGTTTTCGCACCCGCACGATCACCCATATCACTTACTTGTCCTCTACGACGGTTAAGATCACCTACGATATCACCCATATTCTCTTCTGGAGTAATAACCTCCAGTTTCATTATAGGCTCCATAATCACCGCTTTTGCTGCTTTTGCCGAATTCTTAAATCCTAATTTAGCAGCCAATTCGAATGATAATTGATCAGAATCCACATCGTGATAAGAACCATCCTTTAATGTTACTTTAACAGCATCAACTTCATATCCTGCCAAAGGACCATTTACCATAGCCATTTTGAATCCTTTTTCAATTGAAGGGATAAATTCCTTAGGAACGTTACCACCTTTAATTGTAGATTCAAACTGAAGACCTACAGCACCTTCATCAGCTGGCTCGATAGTAAATACAATATCTGCAAATTTACCACGACCACCAGATTGTTTCTTGTACACTTCTCTATGATCTGCAGAAGCCGTAATAGCTTCTTTATACTCCACCTGTGGTTGTCCTTGGTTAACCTCTACCTTGAACTCACGTTTCAAACGATCAACAATAATATCTAGGTGAAGCTCACCCATTCCAGAAATAATGGTCTGTCCTGAAGCTTCATCAGTTCTTACTGTAAATGTTGGGTCTTCCTCAGCTAATTTCGCTAAAGACATTCCCAACTTATCAACATCAGCTTTCGTCTTAGGCTCAACCGCAATACCAATTACAGGATCTGGAAAGTCCATAGATTCTAGTACGATAGGATTTTTTTCATCAGACATAGTATCACCAGTCTTGATATCTTTAAATCCAACAGCAGCTCCAATATCTCCCGCTTCTATATAATCAATAGCATTTTGCTTATTAGAGTGCATTTGGTAAATACGAGAAATACGCTCTTTCTTACCTGAACGGTTATTTAATATATATGAACCAGCATCTAAACGACCAGAATACGCTCTAAAGAATGCCAAACGACCAACAAAAGGATCCGTAGCAATTTTAAAAGCTAAAGCAGCAAATGGCTCCTTAACATCTGGTTTACGTAATTCTTCTTTATCTGTATTAGGATTAACCCCTACAATACCCTCTTTATCTGTTGGAGAAGGTAAGTAACGACATACAGCATCCAAAAGGAATTGAACTCCTTTATTTTTAAATGCAGATCCACAAATCATTGGAATAATAGACATATCCATTACAGCAGCACGAAGAGCAGCATGCACTTCATCTTCAGTAATAGAATCTTCATCTTCCATAAACTTCTCTAAAAGATTTTCATCATACGCAGCTACCTCTTCAATAAGTTTACCTCTTAATTCAGCAGCTTCCGCTTTTAATTCTTCAGGGATATCAACAACATCAAATGTAGATCCTTGTGTTTCATCATGCCAAACAATAGCACGGTTTTTAACCAAATCTACAATACCTTTAAAATCTGCCTCATCACCAATATTCATTACAATTGGCACTGCATTAGACCCTAACATATCTTTAACTTGTTGACAAACTGCCATAAAGTTAGACCCTTGACGATCCATTTTATTTACAAAGCCTATACGAGGTACTTTATAATTATCAGCAAGTCTCCAGTTAGTTTCTGATTGTGGCTCAACACCATCAACAGCACTAAACAAGAATACTAATCCATCAAGAACACGAAGAGAACGGTTAACTTCAACCGTAAAATCTACGTGACCCGGAGTATCGATAATATTAAAATGATAACCTTTAGTATCATCTACTGGCTGACCATTTTCTGTTGGGAATTTCCACTCACAAGTTGTAGCAGCAGAAGTAATTGTAATACCTCTTTCCTGCTCTTGCTCCATCCAGTCCATTGTAGCCGCACCATCATGCACCTCACCAATCTTATGACTTACCCCTGTATAGTAAAGGATACGCTCAGTTGTTGTAGTTTTTCCTGCGTCAATATGCGCAGCAATTCCTATATTTCTAGTATATTTTAAATCTCTAGCCATTTCTTAATGATTAAAATCTAAAGTGTGAGAATGCTTTATTTGCCTCAGCCATTTTGTGAGTATCTACTCTTTTCTTAACCGCAGCTCCTTCTTCTTTTTCAGCAGCAATAATTTCAGCAGCAAGTTTTTGAGCCATAGATTTCTCGTTTCTTTTACGAGAAAACTGAATCAACCACTTCATAGCGGTAGATATTTTACGATCTGGCCTGATTGGATTTGGAATCTGAAAAGTAGCTCCACCAACACGACGACTTCTTACTTCTACGTGCGGCATAACATTAGACAATGCGTCTTTCCAAATCTCTAATGACGTTTTTTCGTCATTTTGTTTTTTCTCTTCTACAATATCAATTGCATCATAGAAAATTTTAAAAGCAGTTGACTTTTTACCATCCCACATCATCATATTTACGAAACGAGTCACTAATTGATCGTTAAAACGTGGATCTGGTAAAATAGGTCTTTTTTTAGCCTTTCTTTTTCTCATGTCTTCTTCTTAAAGTTTTTTAATTACTTCTTAGGGCGTTTTGCACCATACTTAGATCTACGTTGCGTTCTTCCTTCTACACCTGCGGTGTCTAAAGCTCCACGAACAATGTGATATCTAACTCCTGGTAAATCTTTTACCCTTCCACCTCTAACTAATACTATCGAGTGCTCCTGGAGGTTATGACCTTCACCACCGATGTATGCGTTTACCTCTTTACCATTTGTTAACCTTACACGAGCTACTTTACGCATAGCTGAATTTGGTTTTTTTGGTGTAGTGGTATAAACACGCGTACAAACACCGCGGCGTTGCGGGCACGAATCCAAAGCAGCCGATTTACTCTTCTTAGTTATTTTGGCTCTACCTTTTCTTACTAATTGTGAAATTGTTGGCATAAATTTGCTTTACACTTATATTGTTAAAAAATTTTAATATCCCTTTTAAAGGGCTGCAAAGGTAGAAATATTTTTGAGCAAATCAAATCCTAATAGATTAATTTTCAAATAGATTTACCCTATCCTCATTTAACAACACGAAAAGTGAAGATTTTTTTTCTCAAAAAAACCCATTTTCTACCAACAACGAATTAAGGCATAGTGAAATTTACATCTCAAAGTCAATATTACATATATGACAATATTTTGATTAGGAGAATATTAAAAAATCTTTAGCTCATACTGCCATAATTATAATCTTATTTAGCTGTACCAATAACACTAGTATCACCTCTATAAACAAGGAACCATAGACAACAAAACCAGTCTTAACAAAAAAGATAAGTCATATTAAATTATTATAATTTAACAAACAAAATAGCTAATAAAAGTTAAAATATTCAAAAAAAATATTCATAAACCCCTTTTTATTATCAATTTTGAAAAGGCTAATTTAAATAAACACACAAATAATGAAATTTTCAATGAGGCAAATTCTAATGCTTTTCATGGCATTAGTCGTGCAATTATCTTTTGCACAAGAAAAAACAATAACCGGTAAAGTAACAGATGACAAAGGCTCTCCTTTACCCGGGGTAAACATTATCATTAAGAACACTAATAATGGAACTCAATCAGATTTTGACGGTTTGTACACATTACAAACCTCTGAAGGGAGTATTCTTGTTTTTAGTTACCTTGGCTTCTCGGATAAAGAAGTAGCCGTAGGATCTGATGATAATATTAATGTAGAACTAGAAGCTTCGGCATCTGAGTTAGAAGAAGTAATTGTAACAGCACAAGGTATTAAGCGAGAAAAGCAAGCCTTAGGTTATGCAGTAGCAGAAGTAAAAAATGAACAATTAGAACAACGAGCAGAAGGTGATATTGGTCGAGTATTATTCGGTAAAGCTTCTGGGGTTAACATTACCCAACAAAATGGTTTGTCAGGCTCAGGAACTAATATAGTAATTAGAGGACTAAGTTCTTTTAGCGGCAGTAACCAACCCTTGTTTATTGTAGATGGTGTACCTTTCAGTAGTGACACTAATTCACAAGGATCCAATGACGGAAATAGTCAAAATGATTTTGTTGACGGAAACTCAGGGTCTAGTAGATTTCTTGATCTCGATCCAAATAGTATCGAAAGTGTCAATGTATTAAAAGGTTTAGCAGCCGCAACACTTTACGGAACCGCAGGTCGAAATGGTGTTATCCTTATAACTACTAAAAACGGATCAGCAGGTAGTGCGGTTAAAAAGAACGAAGTTACTATAACCTCTTCTTTCTTTTTTAATGAGATCGCCTCCCTACCTGATTATCAGGATAAGTTCGGAAATGGATTTGACCAGGCATTTGGATGGTTTTTCAGCAACTGGGGACCAAGTTTTGAAAGAGACGGGGTTGCAGGATGGGGCAATGGTATTGACGACAGACCTAATGTAGGGTATGATGAAAATGGAACATTAGCACACCCTTACAGCACAGCGGCAGCAGCAACAGGAATACCCGATGCATTTCCAGAATTTGCCGGCGCAAGATACGACTGGAGACCATATAACAGTGTAGAAGATTTTTTTGAAACAGGAACAGTTTCCAATACGGCTATTAATTTTAGAGGTACAACTCCTGACAACACTATAAGCTACAACGCTAACTACAGTTATCTAGAAGACCAAGGGTTTACTCCTGGAAACACATTAAGAAGAAACACACTTGGTTTTGGAGGAAGAGCGCAACTATCTAATAAGATTACTCTTTCGAATACATTAAATTACTCTAAAACAGATTTTAAAAGCCCTCCTGTTTCTGCTAGTTTAGGTAATGGTGCTACTGGAACAGGGTCCTCAGTTTTTGGAGAATTGTTTTTTACTCCTCGTAGTGTTGACCTTATAGGTTTACCGTTTCAAAATCCAATCGATGGGTCTAGTGTGTACTATCGCCAAAACAATAGTATACAACACCCATTATGGACAATAAACAATGCATTAAACAGGCAAGTTACGAATCGTCTTTTTGGTAATGGCACATTACAATATGATTTTTCAGAAAACATAAATCTAGTGTATCGATTTGGGATAGATAACTATACCGAGTTCAATACGAACCAGCAAAACAAAGGAGGGGTAAGTGACGATGCCGCCTTGCGAAGTGGAATTTATCAAACATGGACCAATACAAACACTATTTTTGATCACAATATCATCTTAAACGGTGATTTTACACTGACAGATGAAATAGGAATGACTTTCAATCTTGGAGCCACAAGTAGAAGAGAAGTTTTTCAACGTAACGGAGTTGCAAGTAGTGACCAAGTACGATTTGATTTTTTTAAACATGTAAATTTCCTTAATCAAAATGAAATCGAATTTGAACAAGAACGAAACATCGTAGGATTATATGGTCAAGCAGATTTTGACTACAAGAGAATGCTTTATCTTACCCTTGCAGGACGAAATGACTGGGTATCAAACTTAAGTACAGCTAACCGTTCTATATTCTACCCTAGTGCAAGTGTATCTTTTTTACCAACATCTGCTATTGAAGGGTTGAAATCTGAAAACGGAATCAATTACCTTAAAATAAGAGGGGGTTATGGTACCTCTGCAAACTTTCCAACAGGATTTCCCATTGCAGTGACTCTAGATCTGGACACTCAATATTTTCAAGATCCAGACACAGGAAGGGATATTGTAACAAATTCAATACCAGCAAGAAGCGGAAATCCAAATTTAAAACCGGAACGTTTGAATGAATTGGAATTTGGTATAGAATCTCGTTTTTTCAGAAACAGAATTAATCTAAATGCTTCCTATTATAATCGTACCACCAAAGATCTTATCATAGATCGACCATTAGACCCATCTACAGGTTCCGCCATAAGAAGCGAAAACATTGGAGAAATAAAAAGTGATGGTTTTGAAGTAGATCTTGGCGTAGATATACTTAAATCTGGAGATAGCAAAGGTTTCTCATGGAACACTAATGTGAATTTCACTGCAAGCGAAACTACTGTAGAAGACCTTGGAGCTGATACGGATATCATTGTATACTCTGGATTTTCGAACTTAGGTAATGCAGCAATCGAAGGCGAACCCTTAGGAGTTATAGTTGGAAGTAGAATAGAAAGAGATGCTAATGGAGATTTCGTTGTTAATGATGCAGGTAGTTACAAAGAGGAAGAAGGAACATTTGTAATTGGGGACCCAAACCCAGATTACCTATTAAATGTCTCTAACACTTTTTCATACAAAAATCTAAATCTTAGCTTCTTATTTACTTTTGTTAAAGGTGGAGACATCTACTCAAGAACAGTGTCTACTTTACTTGGTCGTGGACTTACAACAGACACTGAAGATCGTGAAAACACTTTTATTCTTCCGGGAGTTAGAGAAGATGGTTCACAAAACAATGTTCAGATTAACAATTCTACATTCTATTTTTCAAATGTACTATTTGGACCAGATGAGCTAGGTGTTTTTGATGGCACTGTTTTAAGACTACAAGAGCTTTCATTAGGTTATACAGTACCCACAAAGGCTTTAGACAAAACTCCTTTTGGGGCAATCAGCATAAATGTTACAGGATACAATCTATGGTTTGATGCTTTCAATATTCCTGACGGAACGAATTTTGACCCTAACGTTGCTGGACTTGGAGTAGGAAACGGGCGAGGCTTTGACTTTTTGAACGGACCGAGTTCTAAAAGATACGGTATGAGTATTAAAGCTTCATTTTAATAAAAAAAATAAAATCATGAATATAATAAGATTATCATATAAAATTTCATTGATAACAATCCTATCATTAGGACTGTTATTAACTTCATGCGAAAGCACAGAGCTTGATCTCGCAGAGAACCCTAACCAGCTGGACGGAGACCAATCTGACCCTGATTTATTCGTAAACTCTATACAAGTAGATTTCGGAAAATTGGTTGAACGCTTTGGTGCCATTGGTGCTCAAGTCACACGTATAGATAATATGTTTGGTAGGGATTATCAAAACACGTATTCCCCATCTGACTTTAACGATGTCTGGAGTGGAGCTTATCAATCCACAGGAGTATCATTTGCAGATCAAAATGGTCATAACCAAACCTTTAATGGCATATTGGCGGATGCAAGAGCTCTAGAACCCATTGCAATTAACAACGAACTTTATCATCATTTGGCAATCAGCCAAGTTATTGAAGCATATGTAATTGTAACATTAGTAGATTTCTTTGGCGACATTCCTTACTCTGAAGCGCTTCAAGAAAGTGACAATTTTAACCCAAAAGTAGACGACGGAGCTTTGGTTTATGAAGCTGCACTAAATATCCTAGATGATGCCATTCAAAATTTTGGTAGAGACGTATCTGCTGAACCATTAAATGATTTTTACTACGGTAAAGATTGGGATAAATGGATCAAATTAGCAAACACTTTAAAAATGAAAATTTTTCTTCAAAGAAGGTTGGTAGATGCTAATGCTATTACAAGTTTTAACGATATTGTAGCTACGGGCAATTACATTCAAGATATAACAGAAGATTTCCAGTTCTCTTGGGGAACCAATGTTATCCAACCAGATAACCGCCATCCTAGATACGCCAATAACTATGAAGGAGATGGCGCAGATGAATATTTATCAAATTGGCTAATGAACCTCATGTCTACTTCGGATGATCCAAGAATAAGATATTACTATTATAGACAAACAAATGTAGTTCCAGGAGCAGAAGTTGCACCTAACGAAGAAACCTTAAGCTGCTCACTTGAAAGCCCCCCACAACATTATATTGATGGTGGATTTACATTTTGCTTCTTAAATAATGGCTATTGGGGACGAGATCATGGAGACGATGACGGAACACCACCAGATGGATTCTTAAGAACCACTTTTGGAGTATATCCGGCAGGAGGACGTTTTGATGACAGTAGTTTTGAAGGAACATCACAAGGCGATGGAGCTCAAGGTGCTGGAATTACACCTATACTGTTATCATCATGGGTAGATTTCATGATTGCTGAAGTAGCCATGGAAGAAATGAATGATGCTGGCGCCATGACTGCTTTAATGAATGGCATTGATAAATCAATCACCAAAGTAGCAAGTTTTGGCACCCGAGACAGTTCTGCTAATTTAGATTTCGAACCTAATGCCATGGCGGTTGATACATTTAAAAATTTAATATCAACAAATTTCATGAATGCCATTACTCCAGAACAAAAATGGAATGTTATTGCAGAACAATACTGGGTAGCGTTATTTGGGAATGGTGTAGACGCCTATAATTTCTATCGCAGAACAGGTTACCCAACTACATTACAGCCAAACATAGAACCAAGTCCAGGGGGATTAATAAGATCTTTCTTTTATCCTGCGGACTTAGTAACTAATAACTCTTCAGTAACACAAAAAACAGATACGGATCAAAAAGTTTTTTGGGATGACAACCCTGATTCACCAACTTTTCCAGTTGCAAATTAATTTTTGACAAAATTTAAAGTTTTGGAATCATTAAAATATAAAAAAATGAAAAACATATTTAAATATAGCAACATAGCATTACTCGCCACTCTAGTATTAGGTTGTAGCGGAGATGATAAAATTGTTGACGATGTTATTGACGGCGTAACAAATGGAGCTGTTTTAAGAACCATTGATATCGACAATAATTTAGTTTACAATGACCTTACTCTTGCCTTTGAGGCAGGATCAGATTATGTACTTACACTTGAAGAGCAAGATGCACAGAATGGCGGGCTTTTGAGTGAAGTTGAAATATCTGCTCGTTTTGTTGAAAACACAAGATTAGACACCAATAATGATGGTGTTGTAGACGAAAACGATGATGACCTTTCTACAGAATTAGGATTAATAAGAACACTTTCAGTTTCTGATTTTCAAACCGGAGAAAGAGGTGTGCCAACATCAGTTATAACATTTACAGCAGAAGAATTAGTTTCTTTTACTGGAGTTGATGAAAGTATGGTTGAAGGTAGAGATGACTTTGAGTTAACATTCTTACTTAAACTCACAGACGGAAGAACATTCTCTGCAGATGATGCAAATGGTAATGTGTCCGGCGGATCATATTTCTCTTCTCCGTACTCATATAGAACACCTATTGCCTGTGCTATAACCGAAAGCCTTGCAGACACATACACATATCAAATCACTTCTTTAACATCAGCTCCTGGTGGAAGAAGCAATTGCCCAGTGGCTCCATTAACAGGTGAAGTTACATGGGAAGAAACCGATACTCCAGGAGAGTACACGACTTCAGATATTAGCTTCGGGCAGTTTGATAGTTGTTATGTTGATGTTTTTAAAGAAATTACTTTTGATGATATACAAGTAGTATGGGATTGCATCAATTTGGTCTCTGAAGGAACTATAGAAACTGTTCAAGACAGTAATAACAAGGAAGACGATTTCACTTATATTTATACAATCGTAGCAACAAGTGGATCCGACATGACGATAGACTTTGGTAACTCTGCCGGAGATAGAGGTACAGTAATACTTACCCGTCCAGACGGTAAAATTTGGCCAGCGCTTTTAACAAGATAACACTTCTTATTTACAAATCTTAATATAATGGCCTCTCAAATGAGAGGCTTTTATATTTAAACAAGTAATCAATTAAATCCTCTACCCCCATCCATACCTATACATCGTTTTACACATCAATAAAAAACAAGCACATACATTACGATTCATTTAGTATAAAAAACTGAATTTCAGAAACAAAAGGCAATTCCTCTTCAAGTACAAAAGAATCAATTTAAAAAAAGATTGATACACAAAACATTAGACAATATTCCTTACTATAACGTTATAGTAGCGCATATTCACTAAGCCCATCACTCAATACAATAATTCAAATTTTAATAGTAAAAAGTTGTTTTATAAAGATATTATTATCATTTTTGGAGCTGGCTAATTCAAATAAATTGTAAAATGAGAACAAAGTTTAGTGGAATTTTAACGCTATTTTTGGCGTTTGTTGTGCAAATCACTTTTGCACAAGAAAAAACAATCTCAGGTACAGTAACCGATGATAAAGGGTTACCGCTTCCTGGGGTGAATATTGTTGTGAAAAACACAGCTACTGGTACACAAACCGATTTTGATGGTAATTATACTATCGAGACTAATAGAGGTGCAGTACTTACCTTTAGCTATGTAGGATTCACAACGAAAGAAGTGGTTGTTGCAGATGGCGACACCGTAAATGTTCAATTAGATGCTTCAGCTTCTCAACTTGAAGAAGTGGTTGTAACTGCACAGGGTATTAGAAGAGAGAAAAAATCTCTTGGATATGCTGTAAGTGTTATAAAAAATGATGAGATTGAGCAAAAACCTGAAGCTGATCTTAACAGAGCATTAAATGGTAAAATACCAGGTGTTCAAATTACAGGATCAGGTGGTGCTACAGGTAGTGGAACTAACGTAATTATTAGGACTAATGTTTCTATCACACAATCAAATCAACCGTTATATATAGTTGATGGGGTTCCTTTTGAATCTGGTGCGAATACGCTCGGTACATTCACAAGTGGTACCACAAGTACTAGTAACCGTACATTAGATCTAAATCCAGACAACATAGAGAGTATAAGTGTACTTAAAGGTCTAAGTGCAGCTAACTTATATGGTTCTCGTGGACGAAACGGAGTAATTTTAATTACTACTAAGGCAGGTAGTACGCAGAAAACAAACAAGAAGTTTGAAGTAAGTATTTCTAATACTACTTATGTTACAGAGATATCTAACTTACCAGATTTTCAAAACACTTATGGACAAGGAGCCGATCAAGTTTTCAACCCAGGTTTTGTGGGTAACTGGGGTGCGCCTTTTTCAGAGATAGAAACTGTTATTCATCCTTATGCCAATGGTAGAAATCCAGGTTTTGATCAATTATTTCCTCAGTTTTTTGGAATCCAAATTCCTTATGAAGCTGCAAAGAATAACGTTTCAGATTTCTTTAGATCTGGATTAGGTAGATCAACTTCTATTGGAGTTACCAGCTCAAGCGAAAAAGGTAATATAAACTTCAGTTATAACAATACTGATGAAGATGGTTATATCCCTGAAAACAACTTAAGAAAAAATAGTTTTAGTGTAGGTGGGAATCTAAGATTAGACAACAATTTTAATATTGGAGCTACCCTTAATTATGTAAATACAAAATTAAAGACTCCTCCTATTTCTGCAAATAATGGTGCTAACGCAATTTCTATTTTCGAAAGACTATTATTTATACCTAGAAACTTGGACTTATCTAACCTTCCTTTTACTAACCCTGTAACTGGAGGTAGTGTTTATTATAGACCTGATTTAGAGAATCCATACTGGTTATTAGAGAATAGTTCTGATTTTTCTGATACAAGAAGAACGTATGGATCTTTTAATGCTGGGTATACTTTTAACGATCACGTTAATTTGCAATATACATTTGGTTTAGATACTTACTCTGACATACAGCGCTTCTTTGTTAATAGAGGAGGTATTGACAGAGTTGAATATCAACAAGGTTTTCTCAGAACTAGTAATTCAACCAATGAAATTTTAAATCACAGAGCCATTTTAAGTTTTGATGATTACAGAACTGGAGGATTCCGATTTGGTGCTCTTTTTGGTTTTGAAAGTAGATCAGATAGTTTTAGAAGGGATGGTATAGCAAGTACTAATCAAATCGTTTTTGGACGTACCAATCATGACAACTATTTAAATCATGCCAACCTTGACCCAATTTCTGGGGTTGATCTTCAATTTGAAGATAAAAGAAATGTTGTAGGTTTCTTTGGAGAACTTAAAGTAGATTATAATGATTATCTTTACGCTACGGTATCGGGTAGAAATGATTGGGTTTCTAATGTTCAACCCGATAACAGATCTATTTTTTACCCAAGTGCGACCTTATCATTTATCCCAACATCTGCTTTCGACGGTTTACGAGGTGATGTTTTGAATTACTTGAAGCTTAGGGGTGGATATGCAACTTCTGCAGGTTTCCCAACTTTATTTAGAACTACACAACAATTAAGTTCTAATCCAAATGTATTTGGAGACAATAATAACCCTACAACAACAAATACTTTAAGCTCAATAATTGCAAACCCAGATTTAAAACCTGAATTGCATAGAGAAATTGAACTTGGTATCGAAGCGAATTTCTTTAACAATAGAATTACTTTAGATGCAAGTGTATACTCTAGAGTTTCTAAAGATCAGATATTACAACAACCTCTTCCTCCTTCATCAGGATTTAATACTAGATTCTTCAATGCGGGGCAAATTGATGGAGAAGGTATAGAAATCGCTTTAGGACTAGTGCCTATCAAAACAGACTCTTTTACTTGGAATATTCAAAATAACTTTAGTGCATACGAAACTGAAGTAGTAGACCTTCCACAGGACAGGGTTATTACCGCTGGTTTTGGAACACTTGGTAATGCTGCAATTGAAGGCTTACCTCTAGGTGTTATAGTAGGAACTTACTATATAAGAGACGATCAAGGTAATATTCTTGTCGATTCTGCAAATTCAACTACAGAAGGCAGGTATCTTACTAGTAATGATGTTCCTGTAGATGATATTATTGGTGTTATTGGAGATCCAAATCCAGACTGGAAACTATCTTCAATCAACTCTTTTACATATAAAGATCTTACTTTATCGGCTCAAATGGAATATACTCATGGTGGAGACATATTCTCCAACACGGCCACATTACTTCTATTAAGAGGTGTAACTCAAGATACTGACGATCGAGAATCTACCACAATTTTACCAGGAGTTGCTGGTAATCCTGCAACAGGACAGCCTATTTTAGATAGTGCTGGAAATACAATACCTAATACTGTTCAACTTGGTGCTAATGATATTTATTTTCAAAATATTTTTAGAGCAAATGAAGG
This sequence comes from uncultured Aquimarina sp., assembly GCA_947496355.1. Taxonomy (GTDB): domain Bacteria; phylum Bacteroidota; class Bacteroidia; order Flavobacteriales; family Flavobacteriaceae; genus Aquimarina. Next base: position 112,899 of record CANMCO010000007.1, on the reverse strand, counting down.
ATCTATATTTGATGGTTCAAACTTAAGACTTAGAGAAGTATCACTTGGATATAAGTTACCAGAACAATTTTTATCCAAGACTCCTTTTGGTAGTTTATCATTTACAGTAGCAGGTCAAAATATTTGGTACAAAGCTTTTAACTTTCCAGAGCATTTGAACTTTGATCCTGAGGTATTGAGTACAGGTGTAGGTAACGGACAGGGATTAGATTTCCAAACAGCTCCTACATCTAAAAGATACTCATTTAGTATAAAAGCAACTTTTTAAATGAAAAATTTAGTAAAAATGAAAAATATAAAACATAAAGTTAATAGATATGCGATCTTCATGATAGCATCTATTATGATGTTGTTTAGCTCTTGTGATACTACAGAACTTGACCTAACAGTATCGCCAAACACTCTTACACCAGAGAGTGGAGATCCTGATTTCATATTAAACCAAATACAAATTGACCTTAATAGAATGTTTGGTGGTGTAAGAGATGAGGTAATGCCAATAACAAGGCTTATAAATATGTTTGACGCCTATCCCGCAAATATAGATGTAACTACTTTTGATACTTTTGCTGCGCCAAATGATCAAAATGTTTGGTTCAGATCTTATAGAATTAATGGTAACAGAAAGGTTCTTGCTGATCTTGCAGCCAGTAATCCAGATTTAATAAAACATAAAGCTGTAGCTGGTTTAATAGCATCTTACACTTTTGTAACATTAACTGATATTTTAGGAGATATTCCATTTAGTGAGGCTAATAACCCTAATGAGTTTCCTAGTCCATCACCAGACGGTGGTGCTGAAATTTATGAGAGTATCTTTACTTTGATAGATGAAAGTTTATCAGAATTATCTGGAAGTACTGCTAATACTATTACCCAAGACTTGTACTATAATGGTGATTTATCAAAATGGATAAAGTTTGGAAATACACTTAAATTGAAGATGTACAATCAGTTGAGTAATATAGATGCTACAAGAGCCGCAGCTGGTATCAACGATGTTATTGCAAATGGGAGCTTACTAGAGACAGTAGCAGATGATTTTCAATTTCAATTTTTAACGTCTTCTGCTCCTGGTGAAAGTAGACACGACTTCTTTACAGATCCTTATTTAGGTGGAGGTGCTAGTGTTACTTTATATATGAGTAATTCATTTATGCGTGATTTAAAAGAAACCAATGATCCTAGATTACGTTATTATTTCTATAGACAATCCCTAACAGATCCAACAGGTGATGATTTACCATGTAATATTTCTCAAGACGAATGTTATATTGGTGATTTCTACTGGGGAAGAGTACATGCTTTTTCACAAGGGGTTCCTGCTGATAACTTAGCTAGAACAATTTATGGAGTATATCCTGGTGGTGGTAAATTTGACAACAATCCATTTACGGTTAATCCAGGTGATCCAACTTCTTTTCCAGGTGTTCAGAACCCTGGTTTAGGTGGAGCAGGAATTAATCCTATACTATTATCAAGTTATGCTAAATTTATCCAAGCAGAAGCAGCTATTTCCTTAGGAACAACAGGAAACCCTAGAACTTTATTAGAAGAAGGAACGAGAAATCACATCATGAAAGTGATGAATTTTGGAGCGGCTGATGCCGGAGATTTGGCTCCAGACCAAACTGACGTTGATAGCTATGTTGCAAGTGTTCTTGCAGATTATGATGCAGCTACTGATGATAACGGAAGACTGGCTGTTGTACTAAATCAGTATTACATTGCCAATTATGGTAATGGAATAGAAGCATATAATTTTTACAGAAAGACAGGATTGCCTGAGCTTCAAGATCCTATTTCACCTTCAGCATTCCCTAGATCATTACTTGTACCTAGTAATGAAATCACAGCTAACCCTAATGTAACCGGTAATCAACTTACTGATCAAGTTTTTTGGGATAACAATCCTGCAACTGGTTTTATTGACTAATTTAATTTATTAAACAATGAAAAGTACATATAAAATACTAATTTTACTATTGTCGATAGCGACTTTAGTATCCTGCGAAGATGAGGATAAGGACTTTTTTCAAGGTTTTACTGAAGGATCTTTTATTAGATTTGTAGATGAAACCCCTCCTCTAACGATTGTAGCAGAAGATAATTCATCAGGATTTTCATTAACTATTGAAGATGTTAATGAAAATACCCAGAGTTACTCTATAGATGTTGTAGCAACTCTTGCTGGTGTTCAAAGTATCGCTGAAAATGCAATTACTATTACTAGTTTTCCTGCTCAATTAACAGTAACTGCAGAAAGTCTAGCTAACATTTTTAATGTTGATCCTTCTTCAATAGGTGGAGGTGATAATTTTGTATTTAGGGGTACTGCTGTAAGGAATGACGGTGTTGAGTTCTCCTGGGAAAGACCCACGTTTACAGCAGCGACTGACACAGAACCGGCTACCTTAACTGGTGGAAATATATCTGACAACCTAGTAAATGGTCCTGGATATAGAAATGCGATGTTATTTAACTTCACTTATGCTTGTCCAGATTTTACAAGAGCAGATGCCTTAGGGACATATTCTGTGACCGTAGATGATTTTGGTTTAGCCAACTCTACTTTTGAAGTATCCGCTGGACCAACTGCTAACTCTGTAACGATTACAGGATTATTTACACAACCTTTTAATGTTGATGTAGACCCAGTTACTGGTGAGGCTACGATAGCTAGACAACCTGTTGAAGATGCCTTTTTTGGATACTCAGGGGGTAATGTTAATTCAAATCCAGGTACTAGCTTTATGTTTTCTTGCTCTGGAAGCTTAGCTTTTGCTATTCAATACACAGTAGACGCTGGTAGTTTTGGTACTAGTGCCCTTGCTGGAAAAAAGAACTAAAAGTAGTATATAATGAAAATTATATATCATTAAATAATTATAGAAAGCCATCAAAAATGATGGCTTTCTTTGTCATAAACTAATCCTTATGAATGTTTCAGTAAGTAAATTTTTCGTCAAAATTCTCGTAGTATGTATAGTAATTACATGTTTCTCTTGCAATAATGATGACGAATCAGTAGGTAATGACGGTGGTAGTCCAGTAATTGATCCTATAAGTAGTATCAACCCTATTGTTGGTGAAACAGGTAAAATAGTTGCTTTAAATCCTTCAAAGATAAAAGAAGGCTATATCCTTGTGAATGATATCACTAATGCCAGAGTATATCTTATGGATAAGCTTGATGCAAAAATAAAGCATGAATGGACGTTAACCTCTCGTTTAGGTAACGACGTTGTTTTATTAGACAATGGAAAACTATTAGCTTCACTAAAAGATTCGGATGCTTTTTATGATATTGGAGGATATGGTGGTAAGATCCAATTAATAAATCCTGATAGTTCTATTGATTGGGAATATACATATTCTGACGACAAGCATCTTGCTCATCATGATATAGAATTATTACCTAATGGAAATGTACTTGTAATGGCATGGAAAATTAGGACAATGGCTGAAGCAGAACAAGCCGGCTATGATCTTAGTAATCCTAACGACTTACTAATGCCAGAATCTATAATAGAAATCAATCCACAAACAGATGAAATTGTTTGGGAATGGGATTCTTGGGATCACCTAATTCAAGATCATGATGCTACGAAAGATAACTTTGGGGATATAAGTCAAAACCCCCAATTAATAGACATAAACTATCACTATGATGATCGCGGTGATTTTATGCACGGTAATGGTATGGATTATGATCCCGCTACAGATTTAATCTATCTTAGTATTAATTTTTATAGTGAGATATGGGTAATTGATCATAGTACCACAACGGTACAAGCTGCCACACATACATCTGGAAATTATAACAAAGGTGGAGATCTGGTGTATAGATTTGGAAATCCAACAACCTATAAAAATAGCGTTGGTGCAAGATTATTTTACAATAACCATTTCCCAAATATACTTCTTGAAAACGAAATTGGAGCAGGTAATGTATTAATGTATATGAATGGTAACATACCGGGTAATGAGCAGTCTACGGTTTATGAACTTAAATTACCACAAACTTTAGCTCTTAATCCCAATCAAAACAATGAACCAGAAATTATCTGGGGATTCACAAATTCTGAATTATATTCGCCCTTGGTATCTGGCGCAGTTAGGTTGGCCAATGGAAATACATTGATAACTCAAGGATCATTTGGTTTCTGGGAAGTTAATGAGAATAAAGAAGTTATTTGGAAATTTGATGCGGATAGTAGCTTACATTGGCGAGGTTATCACTATGACTATGATAGCCCAGGGATTACTAATCTAAATTTATAAAAAACATCATTTATATCTAAATCTAATTAGATACCAAGTCTAAAAAACATCTGATTGAAAATTTTCAATCAGATGTTTTTTTATATCTATCTTTGCGCTCTATGAACAACGAATCACAAATTTTTGGTATTAGAGCTATAATTGAAGCTATAACTTCGGGAAAAACTATTGATAAACTATTCGTTCAAAAGGGATTACAAGGAGAACTTTCCAGAGAGCTAATGTCTCTTATCAAAAAAAACGGAATTACCTTTTCTTATGTCCCAGTTGAAAAACTAAACAGGCTAACCAAAAAAAACCATCAAGGTGTTGTTGCCCATATCTCCCCTATCGATTTTCATGAGTTAGAGAACCTAGTGATCACGGTCGTAGAGTCTGGTGAAACACCACTATTCTTGATTTTAGATCAACTATCTGATGTACGTAATTTTGGTGCTATAATTAGAACTGCAGAATGTACTGGAGTGCATGGCATAATTATACAAAAAAAAGGAGGAGCTCCTGTAAGTGCAGATACTATAAAAACATCAGCTGGAGCCGTATTTAACATCCCAATATGTAAAGTAGATCATATTAAAGATGCCATGTTTTATCTTCAAGGTTCAGGTATTCAAGTTGTAGCGGCTACAGAAAAAGCTTCAGAACCTATTTACAATACAAATTTAACCAATCCTATAGCCATTATTATGGGTAGTGAAGGAAAAGGTATATCCAGTTCTGTGCTAAAATTAGTCGATCAGCAGGCAAAACTACCTATGTATGGAGAAATTGGTTCACTTAATGTTTCTGTGGCTTGTGGTGTATTTTTATATGAAGTAATCCGACAAAGACTATAAATAGGTTGCTTTTTATATAATAGCTAGCGGTATTGAAACATGCCCCCTATTGCTCATCATCAATATTTTTCTCTCCCGGCTTATATTCATAAAACACTTTTATATCATTATCATCCTCCAGAGTTTCTTCTGGTAAACGTTCAATAAAATTACCATTTTCATCAAAATGCTTTAAAAACTCATCTTCTTCGGGATCATAATCGGGGGATTCCCAAGTATATAATTTTGGACGCGATACTCCCTTTCTAATAAAAAATCCTAACGCCGTACCAGACAACAAACCAGACAAATGACCTTCCCAAGAGATTTTAGGATCTATGGGAAGAACATACATCACCATACTTCCATAAATAAATACCACAACAAATGACAAAGCAATTAATCGAAAATGTTTTGCAACAATTCCTTTAAAAAACAAAAATCCGAAAAGCATATAAATCACTCCACTCGCTCCAATATGATTTGCTGGTCGCCCAAAAGACCATGTTAAAAACCCAGTTAGAAAAAGACCAATTGCTAATACCTTCCATGCATTGGGTTGATAAAAATAAAAAAGTGCCATAGACAGTATAAGAAGCGGTAGTGTATTATGCCATAAATGTGTGATATCCGAATGAATGAAAGGAGAAAACAATATTCCTCTCAGCCCTACTATATTTCTTGGATATACTCCTAAGTGGTTAAAATCAAAACCAAAACGGACTTCAAACCAAAATACAATCCAAATTATTAGCACAAATAACAAAGGGTAACCAACAACTCCTGTATTAAATTTAAAATGATCATGTTCTTTCACCATAATACCAAATGTATATCAAAAAAAAGTCCAAAACATAGACTTCAGCTAAAATGGCAGTTTTTTTAGTGTATTATAAAATTCATCAACAAATTTGATCATCTACTAACTTTCTTTTTATTAAAGATCTAACAAAGCTTTGTAACTTTGCAGTTATGAACACAAATAAACCTTTGGCAGAAAGAATTCGACCAAAATCATTAGAAGAATATCTTAGTCAAGAACACCTTGTAGGAGATAACGGATCACTAACACAACAAATCAAAAAGGGTATAATTCCCTCGCTAATACTTTGGGGACCACCGGGTGTTGGCAAAACGACTTTGGCAAACATTATTGCTCAGGAATCACAAAGACCATTTTATATACTAAGTGCAATAAATAGCGGCGTAAAAGAAGTTCGAGAGGTAATTGATAAAGCCAAACAAAGCGGAGGGTTATTTACCGCAAAAAACCCGATTTTATTTATTGATGAAATTCATAGGTTTAGCAAATCTCAGCAAGATTCGCTTTTAGGAGCTGTAGAGAAAGGTTGGGTTACGCTAATTGGTGCAACTACCGAAAACCCAAGTTTTGAAGTAATACCTGCTCTTTTATCTCGATGCCAGGTATATGTACTAAACCCTTTCGGAAAAAAAGAACTGGAAACACTATTGACTCGTGCAATGAGTGAAGATGAATATTTGCGCACTAAGAAAATTGAGCTTAAAGAAACTGACGCTTTATTAAGATTAAGTGGTGGCGATGCAAGAAAGCTACTTAATATATTTGAACTTGTTGTCTCTAGCCAAGATCAGGACACTATTATTATAACTAATGATTTGGTCCTAAAATTGGTTCAGCAAAACACGGTTAGGTATGACAAAACAGGAGAACAACATTATGACATAATCTCGGCATTTATTAAGTCCGTTAGAGGAAGTGATCCCAATGCCGCGGTATATTGGTTAGCCCGAATGATAGAAGGCGGAGAAGATCTAAAATTTATTGCTCGTAGATTAATTATACTAGCTTCAGAAGACGTAGGAAATGCAAACCCCACTGCGTTAATAATGGCAAATAACACATTTCAGGCGGTCAATACAATTGGATATCCCGAAGCAAGGATAATTTTGAGTCAATGTACTGTTTATCTTGCAACTTCCCCCAAAAGCAATGCATCCTATATGGCCATAAATAAAGCTCAACAACTGGTCAAAAAAACGGGGGATCTAACTATACCTTTACATATCAGGAATGCTCCGACAAAACTGATGAAAGAACTTGGCTACGGAGAAGATTACAAATATGCTCATGATCACAAAGATAATTTTGTTAATCAAGAGTTCCTTCCTGATGAAATAACGGATACAAAATTATACGAACCTGGAGATAATCAACGGGAAAATTCGTTTAGAAATTTTCTCAAAACTAGATGGGGAAACAAATATAACTACTAAGCAGTATTTTGAAAGAATATCATAAATTTACTGCCTGGCCAATGTATCTTCTATGATTTTATTGGTAGCTGGATTTACTCTTTCTAGAATAAAATTTCCATATCCATCAAAGTAACCTACTCCACTTAAATCTTTGGCATCAACCAAATAACTGTTCTCTCTATTCAATTTATACATCTTCCCTAAAGAAACCTGATTATCCCCTTTCTTTTGCAATAACTCATACCCATAGTCTTGTGTCTTAAACACGATGTTGTCACTATTAAAAGTATATAAAAGTATTTTTTCTGATTGAGCAGGTATATTTCCATCTTCTGCTTTTAGATTCTTTTTTTCATCTGCTTTAGAAGATTCTACGTTTTTCTCATTTTTATCTGATACTACGACCACTTTTTCGGTATCGTCGCTATCATTTACTTCATTATATTTATAATTAAGACTTTGAATATCTTTAAATGCATCTCTTAAAGCTTCATGATATGCTTTCTTAAATTCTTTCTCTCTACTTGTACCTTCAGATGAAGAGAATACTACCGTACTACTACAATTAGACAGTTCAATTACCAACTTAGTAAGAAATATCGTTGAATTCTTTTTTACTGCTACTTGCAGTCCTTTGCAGCCATTCTTTAAAAGGTCTCCGGGCATATCTTCACCTTTAATAAAAGCCTTAAAACCATGTTTATTAAATAAAAACTTGGTCAAAGAGTTTAATTGGTACTTATCTGTCCCTTCAAGAAAATCAAAACTTTGTGGTATAACAATATATTTATAATCATTTACACTTTTTTGGGCGTAACCATTTATGGTAGAAGCCAAAATAATTCCGAAAAATAAAGTACGTAACATATTTATCACATTATAAAATTAAAACCAAGCTGCAAAGAGGCTCCTCTTGCTTTAGCAAGATTAGTATATTCTAGCAAATTATTAGCCGAAATATAAAAATTAATTTTATTTATATGTGTAGATACCAGAAACCCAATATTCTTATACGAATAATCATCAATCGTGTAAGTTGCTTTTGCTCTTAAAAAATGAAATAATCTTTTATAATAGAATAACGAAGCGGCATACTGAGGCCTTTTGGGTCTAAATTGCGAAAATAGCTGAACCCCAAAAGCATCTAAAAATTCTCCTTTCTGCCCATCAAGAGCACAATTGCAGGTACCATTATCATATTGATTAAATGAGTATTTAATTGACCCATTAACTTTTAACGATCGCATGGTTATATAGCTATTATTTAAGGTATCTAATGGGATTGCTTCTTCTAGTTCATCCAAAAAATCTTGATCTCCATCTCCAGAAATCTGAATCGGAGTTTCAAAACCTTCAAAAACGAAATTTCCTCTAGCTCTATAGGTTTCAACATCTTTTGTATAAAGAACGGCTCCAAAATCATTTATACTACCGGTTACTGACCATTGTTCATCTATTTTATGTGTAAATCCAACATCTACGCCAAGGCCCAAATTACCACCTAATAGTGCTCTTCCTATCAACTTATTCACAACCTGTTTTGCGCCATCAGCAGTATTTTCACTTTCAATTTCCCTAAGAGAAGAAATTCCCGAAGTTCTTAATGTAACATCTGCATTACCAATTATGTGTTGGTATATATTGCTTCCTTGAGGGGTTTCTACCGTAGTAAACGTTCCTCTGTTTCTAGCACTACGCAAATGAAGCATGCTGGAATACAATTTAGCTCTTGCTCCAAAGGTGAATCTTTTACTTATTTTCTTATTAAATCCAAAATGATACACCATAAGTAACTCGCCTGATCCACTTACCGAAGAAAAACGAAAGGGTCTGTTAAGAAAATCCCGATTTCCTTGATAGGCAAGAACTGCAAAATCCTTTGGAAAATATCCTATGACATCTAACTCTTGGTACACCCCACCCGAAAAATATGTGTTTTTGTCTTTTTTACTTTCCCATCCAAAATTAAAAATCTCTAATTGTTGAGTCAATGTCAAATAATCATAGTTTGTAAGCGTATTAAGAGTAGTTTCTATCTTTTCATTAATACTTCTTCCATCATCAGCAAAAACATCAAAAAGTGATGCTCCTCTCAACCCTGCATTAGCATGAAATTGAGATAAAAAAGGGATTCCTACATGATACTTAAAATTTGTATCTGCTCCTGGATTTAGCATTAAAGACTGTGGTAGGTCTGTAAAATCATATAAAGTTTCTTTATTTTGGGAAAACATAGAGAAACTTAATAAACCTACGCATAAGAATATTATAGCTCTCATAATTCATAATTGATAAAGTAAGTACCTTTGGATTTTAATTCTAGCACTCCATCTAAAGTGCTATTCACATTTTGCACCCTTATTTCTGAAACAAGTTTTGTAGCTGCTCCCAAAATATTGATAGTGGCATTATCCAAAATAATGATTTCATTGGTTGGTACGGGGTCTGTTCCCAGACCCATTCCTGCATTAACCGTAATAGAAAACGATGGCCCTATACGTTGACCGGCACCATTTAAGAAACCAAAATCAAATTCGAATTCTCGCTCGATGGTATTACTAAATTCAAAAGTCAGTTCTACTTGTTCTAAATTATCAACAATAAAATCAGAACCCAATAAGTCATAATTGAGTGTATCGTCAACCACAACCTCAGGAATAATTATTGTTGGATCGATATCAGGATCAACAAACTGAGCTGTATCAAATGTTGAAAAAATAAAATCTGCTTCAAACACAGGAGTAAGTACAACATCTTCAACCTGGTCGAAATCCACATCTTTAACGCAAGAAACGGATTGCAACACTAAAGCTAAAGCGAGCAATATTAGGTATATCTTTTTTGTTTTCATCTTTGGGGCAAAATGTTAATAAAATACTAAAATACAAATATTAATAATTAAAGATGGTCTTTAATCGCCATTAATTCAGAAACTTGAATATTTTGCCTTGGTAATTCTTCTTTATGATAATTAAAACAAATCGTTTTTAACCCCAGTGCTTCTGCTCCTAAAATATCTGCTTCATAATTATCACCAATCATAATACTATTATTGGTTTTTGCTCCAGAAATTTCAATTGCATGCTTAAAAATGATTGGATTTGGTTTTTTTACACCAACCTCTTCACTATTGGTTACCGTTTTGAAATAGTGTTTTATTCCAGAGCTTGACAATTTATTATTTTGGACTTCCATAAATCCATTTGTAATAATATGCAGATTATATTTTGGATTTAAATACTCAAGTAATTCCTTTGCTCCATTAATTAAATGGTTATTATAAGGCAAAAAAGCTATATAATCATCAGACATATTATCAATAGCATCTATAGAAAATTCTTTATTGAAGGCAGAGAAAGCGTCCATTAAACGGCCTCTTCTTAGCTCTTGTTTACTTACTCTTTCTTCCCTATAAAGTTTCCAATATTTCATATTAATTGGCTGATAAATCTCTAGAAAATCATTAAGACTAAACCCAACTCTATATTTCTCGAAGATCATTTGAAAAGCCAATGAAGAATTCTTATCAAAATCCCATAGCGTATGATCAAGGTCAAAAAAAACATGCTTTATTGTGTTATTCATCTTCTATATTCCAAATAAATTCAAAAATTGATTTCCAAAACGGTTGCCCATAAAGGTCACTAAATAAAGTATTACTAAAAATAGGGATAAAAATTCCGTTAACCTTTTTTATTTTCTCGATATATCCGATGATTTCATTCTTTACAGATTCTTCATTCTGAAAATCTTCTCGAATACCCTGATTTACAAAACAAAATGAATAAATCACTAATGGTGTTTGCACTTCATAATCCAAATCATAAAACATAAAAGGAGTACAGGTACCGGCTCTAAAACCCGAATATCCTGAATACCCCATAGAGTAATCTTCACCAATCTCCAGTTCGATAAAATTACGATAAGCTTCTGGTAGTTTAATTTTAAAAAAAGAGCAAATTGAATATTCCAATCTTCTATTTAAAATATTTTCTATTCTTTGTTTTTCCTTTTTTAGTATACTTAAACTTCCTACAGCTTCATAGGACACTTTTAAGCCTATATCGATGTAATCAGCTATATGCTTAATAATTGTATGGTGCTCTGGTCGATTATAACCAACATTTTTTTCATAGTTAGAGTAATCTCCTAAACCAAATAAAACCTTGGATTTACGTTTTTTATTTTTTTGCAAACCAATGATAAAATCAAAGGTATCATAAGGGTCTTTTTTTAACCCTAATGAGACTTTAATCCTATCAGTAAACTCATCTAATTTTAGCCTCCATAAATCTCTAATCCCTCCTCCTATTGATCTTAAAACTCCTTTATTCTTGTATGCAAAAGTTTGAGCAACAGAAACAACTGGCATTATGGTAAACTTTTTTTCGTCAAACTGTAGGTCAACATATTTTTCAAGAAGAATTTTTTTGAATTTAAACGCCCATATATCTACTACTGGATCTTCTAGAAAATTATTGGTATACCCTATACTTTCAGTAGCGGGAAACCTTCCCAGGTTATCTTTTACATGGGGTAAATACTCTTCGTAACGGGTTAGGAGATAAAAAGTAGCTGCAAAAATATCATACGGTAATGCTGAATCCGGGTTTTTAACTTCAAAAAAACATTTTGTTTCTTCCCAATCAAACACCTGAATATCAATATCATTTAATCCATGTTCAAAAAGTAAATCTACACTCTGAAAATAAAGCTCCTTACCCAGTGGTTGTTTCCCGTAGGAAAGCTTAGGTCCATCATGAGCTATGAAAGTCTCTATTTTTGAGGTCAAACTTACATCAATACCCAAAATTCGTTTACAAATTTGTTTAAAAGTATAAGAGACTCTTGGAGTTACTTTTTGTACATGGATTAATAGCATCGAAACTTTGAATTACAATATTGATTCATCTGCAAAGCTAAAATAGTTTTTTTCTGTTATAATAAGGTGATCAAGTACATTGATATCTAAACTTAACCCTGCCTGTTTTAGTTTTTTTGTTAAATCTATATCTGATTTACTTGGGCTTAGTGAACCACTTGGATGATTATGACTAATAACTATACCTGTAGCGCCATATTCTAATGCATATCTAAAAATAATACGAGCGTCAACCAAGGTTCCGGTCTTTCCTCCCATACTAATCTGTTTCTTTTGTAATACCTTATTTGCATTGTTTAAAAACAAGACCCAAAATTCTTCGTGATCAATATCACCAATAACTGGTTGTAAAAGATTAAAAGCGTCTTTACTACAGGTTATTTTTGGGACAATCTCGGCATCTTCGTCTCTCCTTCTACGACCAAGTTCTAGACCAGCTATTATGGCAATTGCCTTGGCTTCTCCGATTCCTTTAAAAGCCATTAATTGTTTAATAGATAATTTCCCTAAGGCATTGATTTTATGATCGACACTTGCTAATATTCGTTTACTCAATGCAACTGCACTCTCATTTCTATTACCAGAGCCTATGAGTATTGCTATAAGTTCTGCATCGGTTAACGCATTCTTCCCTTTGACGATCAATTTTTCCCTTGGGCGATCATCTTCACTCCATTCCTTGATGGAAAACGAAGAGTTTAATTCCTTCATCTGGTAATTTTAACTGTTAAAAAATTATGATTTTTATACCGTATAAGTATAAACTATTTATCTCAAAAACAAGCTATTATTAAGCAATTAATCCAAAAAAAAGAGGAGTACTACATTAAATATTTATCAATATTTACGACATATATTTGTTTGAAAATGAAAGTTTTACTATATTTGGGCACCCTAAATTAAAAAATGAACATTTTAACAACTTCAAATTAACCTATTTATGAAGAATATTTTTACTATCGTTTTATTTCTTGCAACGCTTAGTTTTTACGGTCAGGACAAGAAAGTTTCCTTTTTAAACCTAGTAGGAAATAACATACAAGTACCTAATGGATGTCAAGCCCAATCTGAATATGAATTGCAAGCATGCGATGGAACTTCTATAAAATGGGATTATTATAATGATGATATGTTATCTGCAGTTTTTGATGCTACTATAAGTGCATTTGCAGAAAGTAATACCTCTAAAACAGAAGTTACTTTTACTTCTTTTGGCGCACAACTAAAAGGATATAAATTTAAAATGGGAACAACCTATCAATATTTTTTGAGAGGTACTATTAAAGACCAACCACTAATGATCAATTTGGGAACTCCAAAAGACATTGCAAGTAATGATGATCTAGATGGATTTTTAGGTCTTTTCTTTGATGAAGTAAGTTAAAAAAATCTTATATAATTATATAACAAAGGCGAATCAAATGATTCGCCTTTGTTATTTTTACACCCTCATGATAAATTAATATATTACTTTTAAGTATTGCTATCTTAAAAATCTCCATTTATGAAATCTTTGTTTGAGGAGTCTACACTTCAGGAAATAGAAACCCGCATAACAAAACTATCAAATACCAGTAATCCAACTTGGGGAAAAATGGATGTATCACAAATGTTTTATCATTGTCAGTTTCCATTAAAAATTGCATTGCATAAAGATCATCCTCAACTAAAACCTAGTTTATTAGCAAAGTTGTTTTTCAAAAAAGCATTGTATAATGATAAACTATGGAAAAAGAATTTACCAACACATTCCAAACTAAAGGTAGTCGAGCAAAAGGAATTTGATAAAGAAAAAGAAGAACTCCTAAATCTTGTCATTGAGTTTTCAAATCAAAGAGATAAAAAAGTTTGGGACCCCCATCCAATGTTTGGAAAATTCACACAAGATCAATGGGGGAAAATGCAATACAAGCACCTGGATCATCATCTTCAACAATTTAACGTATAGCTAGTGTACCCACCAAAACATCATCAGGATTATAGCATAGAAAACATTAAAGAGGTAGCCAAAGCATATCCTTTTTCGGTACTTGTATCTGCAGAAGGTCAAACTTCCTTTATTACTCATGCTCCACTAATATTTCAAGGAGAAAAACTTGTTGGTCATATAGACAAGAACAACCCACATACCAAATTATTAAAGGACAATTATCCCATCACAGCAATATTTCAAGGGCCTCAAACATACATTTCTCCTTCGATATATACCACAAAACAATTACCCACCTGGAATTATATCATTGCTCACGCAACTGGCGTAGTCAGACAAATAAACGATCCAAATACGACTAAAAAGTCTATAGTTACCATGACAGAATTTCTTGAAAATCCCGATCAAAAATTCATTTTGGATCTTAATGACCCCAGAATGGATCGTCTGGTTCCTTATATTCATTGTTTTGAGATCGAAGTGCAAAACTGGGAAGGAAAATTCAAATTAAGTCAGGATAAAACTCCTGCTGATATCAATAATGCAAAACAAGAACTTATTAAAAACAATCAAAAAAGCGTTGCTGATTTTGTAAATAACTTATTTGAAAAACATTTTTAAGGTCTCCATTAAGCATATAGGATAATCAAAACCAGCTCTTCACCTCATCAAAGTCCAAACCACCATAGTTACCACTACTCATTAACAACAAGGCAGTATTAGAAAACTTCTTCTGCTTTAGATATTCTTTGAATTCCTCTGGGTTGGTATAGATAATTAAATCATCTCTACTAAATGCATTTGCAATTTGAGAAGCAGACACTTCTTCTAATTGCTTAATTTTTACCGCATGTGGTGAATAAAATACAACAGCTTCATCTGCGGCATCAAGTGCTCCTCTATATTCTTCCAAGAATTCTGTATTCAAACTACTATATGTATGTAGTTCAAGACAAGCGATAACATCTCTATTACCGTATTGCTCCTTCATTGCTTTTGTTGTTGCACTTACTTTTGATGGACTATGTGCAAAATCCTTATACGCTACAGCTGTGCTATTTTCGGCAATTTTTTCTAATCGTTTAGAGGCTCCTTTAAAAGAAGCTATAGCCTCATAGAAATCGTCCTCATCAATTCCCATATGCTGGCAAATCCACTTGGCCCCGGCTAGATTGCTTAAGTTATGTCCTCCAAATATTTCAATTGGCATTTCTCCTTCTGGAGTATACAATAATGTTTCTCCATCTTCTACTCGATACTCTGGGGTTATGTATGGAAACTTGCGCATAGGGTTTTCTGCTGCTTCTGCTAACTTTTTCACCTCCTCATCTTCTTCGTTATACACTAAAGCTCCTCCGTTAACAATAGAGTTCATAAAAATCCTAAATTGCTCTACATAATTATCAAAAGTCGGAAACACATTAATATGATCCCAAGCTATACCACTTACCAAAGCTATATTAGGTTTATATAGATGAAATTTTGGTCTACGATCAATTGGAGAAGATAAATATTCATCTCCTTCTAACACCATAAAATCGTTCTCTTCTGTTAGGTGTACCATTGTATCAAAACCTTCTAGTTGTGCTCCTACCATATAATCCACTTCTTTTTCATGATAGTGAAGCACATGCAAAATCATAGAGGTTATAGTTGTTTTACCATGGGAACCACCAATTACAACTCGAGTCTTATTTTTGGATTGTTCATATAAAAACTCTGGATATGAATATATCTTTATCCCCAGTTCTTTGGCCTTAAGAAGTTCTGCATTATCCTCTTTGGCGTGCATACCTAAAATAATTGCATCAATATCTGACGTAATTTTATCAGAAAACCAGCCAAATTCTTCTGGCAGTAACCCATAACGATCTAATCTTGATTTTGAAGGCTCAAAAATAGTATCATCACTTCCGGTTACCTGATATGCTTTTTGATGTAACGCAATGGCAAGGTTATGCATCGCGCTCCCTCCTATTGCTATAAAATGTACACGCATAGTAAACTTTTAAATCGAATCGTAAAGATACAATCTACAATGAATAATGAAAGAATGAAACAATAAAATGGAAAACAAAACCTGTATTCGATTTTCAATACGTCAAATCTACGACTTCATAAACCACCTTGACAACTAAATGAAAAGGCCACTTCACTCATTTATCATTTCAAAGAAATTAATTTAGTATTTTCTTAGTATCGATTTATAACAACAAAACTGTTAGGGCTCATTTCAAATACGTAGCTTTATAATGTTGTTTACAAATCCCAAGAAGTAGTAAAATAAATTTGGTACACCTCTTGTTTATGTTTGTGTAACACACCTAAAACTTTTATGATGAAAAAGCATATCATCCTTATTATTATCTGTATATCAAACCTAAGTTATATGAAAGGTCAAAATGAATACCAGAGCGATTGGAAAAAAGTTGAAGCCTTTGACAAAAAAGGGTTACCAAAATCTGCTATAGAGGTTGTTACTGCCATTTATAACCAAGCAAAAAAGGAAAATAATAACAATCAAATAATAAAAGCATTACTTCATAAAGCAAAATATACACTTACGCTAGAAGAGAATGCGCAACTCACTATTATCAAAGAATTACAAAACGAAATCACCCAAAGTGAGTTTCCAAAAAAGAACATACTAGAAAGCGTTTTAGCAAATTTATACTGGCAATATTTTCAACAAAATCGCTGGAAATTTTATAATAGGACTCAAACATCAGAAAAAGTAGATCAAGAAGATTTCAGAACATGGGATCTAGAAACATTATTTACTGAAATACACTTACATTATCAAAAATCTCTTCAAAATGGTGTTCTGGCACAACAAACAGACCTATCAAGATTTGATCAGATTTTAACAAAAGCTTCGGGTTCTAAAAAATACCGTCCTACACTTTATGATTTCTTAGCTCACAACGCTTTAGAGTTTTATAAGACTTCGGAAACTAATATTACTAAACCGTCCTACGCTTTTTCAATAGACGATTCTGAATATTTAGCAGAACATGCAAAGTTCGCTTCATTAAAAATAACACCAAAAGACTCTTTGTCTTTACAAGGAAACGCGCTACAATTATACCAGAATCTCATAAAATTTCATGTTAGAGATAACGCGCCAGATGCATTAATTGAAGTAAACATCGAGCGCTTAAATTTTGTTTATGAGAATGCTGTGTTTACAAACAAACAAGCTACACTTTTAGAAACATTATCTTCTGAAAAAGAAAAATTCAGCACTGATAAAGCTTCTGCATTATATGATTATGAAATTGCTAATCAATATCAACAACAAGCAGCTTCTTATATCCCTAAGGAAAATGAAATCCATAGATGGAAATTGAAAGAAGCCATAGAAATTTGCAATACTACTATTCAAAAATTTCCTGACTCCAGAGGAGCAAATAAGTGTAGTACATTAAAAGATAACATCCTTGATTCTGAACTTGCCATAAAAACCGAAAAATATGTACCAATACAAAAACCCGGACGATTACTTATTACCTACAAAAATCTAAACAAGCTCCATTTTAAAGCATTAAAAATTAAACCAAAACAACTAAAGTCTTTAAAACGATTATATAAAGTTGAAGATCAAATAAAATTCTTAAATGGATTAGCCGTAAATAAAACCTGGGAAGCAGAAATCTGTGATGAACATGATTACCAAACTCACACTATAGAAGTTCTTTTGCCAGAACTAGAACAGGGATCATATCTTGTTTTAGCTACTTTATCCAACGATCTTACAGAAAAAACCATGTTTTCTTATGCAGATATACAAATAAGTAATTTGGCAGTAATAGAAAACAAAACCCAAGAGAAGTCTATTTTTCAGGTCCTGGACAGAAACAATGGAATGCCAATTGCCAATGCCAAAATACATTTCAAGACTAGTAACGAAAGAGGTCATGGAAAGAAAATAGATAAAACTGTTACAACAGACAAAAATGGTCAGGCTGATCTAATAATAAACACCTATTACTATGATGTGACTATAACTGTGTCTTATGAAAAAGATAGCGCGTATTTTGAAGGATACTATCTAAACCAATCTTACAAAACCGCCCACAATGATCAAAACACTAGATATAACACTTTTCTTTTTACAGATCGAAGTATTTATAGACCAGGGCAAACTCTATATTTCAAGGGAATAATGATGCATTCGAATGGTAATGAAGATTTTAAGGTAATGCCAAGCCAACCTGCTTTTGCAACATTAAAAGATGTTAATGGCCAAGAGGTACATACATTAAACTTTAAGACAAATGAGTATGGATCATTTAATGGTGAATTTATATTGCCTTCCTCAGGATTAACAGGAGTATATACTATCCATACTAATAACTATCAAAGTACTTCTGTTTCTGTAGAAGAGTATAAACGACCTAAGTTTGAAACCAAATTTGATCCCATTACAGAAACTTATAAAATAAACGACACAATCAAATTAACTGGTACAGCAACAGCGTATGCCGGCAGCAATATAACCGATGCAAAAGTAGTGTATCGTGTGCACAGAAAAGTACAATATCCCAGATGGTGTTATTGGTACCCCAGATATAATTCTGAGGCACAAGAAATTACTCACGGAGAAACAAAAACAAATGATAAAGGAGAGTACAAAATTAATTTTGCCGCCCTTCCTGATCCTAGCGTTTCTAAAGAAAATCTACCAATCTTCAACTATGAAATTACTGCAGATGTTACAGATATTAATGGGGAAACAAGAAGTACGACAACTATCGTAAATGTGGGTTATCATGCAATGACTGCCGTTGTTACTATAAACGATAAAATTGATAAAACGCTAAAGGATCATTCATTAGCCATTACGACATTAAATCTAAATAATGAATCTATTGCCGCTACCGGAAGTGTGAAAGTTTTTAAACTAAAAGGGCCAGACAAACCAATGCGTTTACGACCATGGAAAGCACCAGATTATGAAGGGTTTAAAGAGGGTGAGTTTTCAAAACTATTCCCACATGATGCTTATGAAGACGAACATGATTACCGAACCTGGGATAAAGGTAAATTGGTTTTAGACAAGACTTTTAATACTTCAGAAACAAAAGACAACAATAAAGGTAGTCAAAACCTGACTTTGGGAACTATCAAGAAATGGGAATCCGGCAAATATGTTATAGAATTAAATACTAAGGACAAATTCGGTCAAGAGGTAAAAGATATACAGTATTTCACATTATATAGCCAAGATGATAATACAATTAGTGACCAACAATTATTTGAGGTTTCAATAAACAAAGCATCATATAAAATTGGTGACGAAGTAATCTTAAAATTAAGTTCAGCCTCAGAGGATATTACTATTACGATAGATATTGAAAAAAATCATAAGATTATAGAAACAAATCTGATAAAGCTTTCTAAAAATAGTAAAACCATAAAAATCCCGGTTAAAAAAGAAGATCTAGGTGGTTTTTCTGTGGGATATAGTTTTGTAAACTATAATGGTTATCAGAGCAGTTCGATTTTAGTTCCTGTGCCCTACGAACCAACAGAACTTAGTATCGAGACAAAAACTTTTAGGGATAAATTAGCTCCGGGACAACAAGAAACATGGAGTTTCGCCATAAAAGGACCCAAAGGAGACAAAGTAAGTGCAGAACTTCTTGCAAGCATGTACGATGCATCGTTAGATCAGTTTAAAGAGCATCAATGGTATTTTAACCCTATTAACCGTCCTACATATTATTCTCAAAGCAAAAGACAAGCTACACAGAGTTTTGGGGTTAATATTTTTAACCTTAGAAACAATAATAAGCTGAGGCAATATTTTGCTCATCAGGGTTACGATCAGTTTAATTGGTTTGGGCTATATTTTGGTCAGCAATACTTTGGTGGTAGAAATAAAAGATTCGCAGTAATGGAAAATGCTGCTGCACCCATGATGCAAAAATCAATGGCTTTAGATGGTATGGCTGATGATGCTGAATTAGAAGAAGAAGTTATTGAGAAAGAAAGTGATGGTACATCAGAAAAACCTAAAGAATCGAACGACCAGCAGGCTCAAGAAACCTCTCTCGAAGGAATAAAAATCCGTAAAAACCTTCAGGAAACTGCTTTTTTCTTTCCACAACTAACTACTGATACAGATGGTAATATAAGCTTTAATTTTACAGCCCCAGAAGCCTTAACGAGATGGAAACTGCAATTATTAGCGCATACAAAAGAGTTAAACGCGACAACAACAACCTTAGAAACTGTAACACAGAAAGAGTTAATGATCCTTCCTAATCCGCCAAGATTTCTTAGAGAAGGTGATAAAATTATTTTGAGTTCTAAAATATCAAATCTGGCTACCAAAGATCTTAGCGGAGTGATAGAATTACAATTATTTGATGCATTAACGAATAAAACTATTGATGCTGATCTTCAAAACAATAATGCCCGACAGAATTTTGAAGTAAAAACCAAAGGAAACACAAGTGTATCCTGGGAGTTACGCATTCCAGACAATGTGCAAACTGTACAGTATAAAATCGTTGCTAAAGCTGGTGATTTTTCTGATGGCGAACAGAACGTACTACCGGTACTTAGTAATCGAATATTAGTTACCGAAACATTGCCTATGTGGATTCGTTCGAATCAAACGAAAACATTTACTCTGGATAAATTAAAGGACAATACTTCTAACACACTGAAACATCATAAGCTCACCTTAGAAATGACTTCTAACCCAGCATGGTACGCCGTACAAGCATTACCTTATCTTATGGAGTATCCTTACGAATGTTCTGAGCAAACATTCTCTAGGTACTATGCAAATGCATTAGCTAGTCATATTGCAAATTCTAATCCTAGAATTCAGGAAGTTTTTAATCAATGGAAATCTACTAATGCTTTACTAAGCAATCTTGAAAAAAACCAGGAGTTAAAATCCCTGATCATACAAGAAACACCTTGGTTACGTGATGCGCAAAGTGAAACCGAGCAAAAGAAACGAATTGCCTTGCTTTTTGATCTAAATAAGATGAATACAGAGCTACAATCTGCATTAAACAAATTAAGACAAATGCAATATGGTTCTGGTGGGTTTCCATGGTTTAAAGGAGGCAGAGAAAATCGTTTTATTACTCAGCATATTGCCACAGGATTTGGCCATCTCAAAAAACTGGGAGTTACCAAGTTTGACAATAACACTTCTAGCATGCTTCAAAATGCTATTCGTTTTCTAGATAAGGAATTTGTAAGAGAATATGAGGATCTGAAAAGATATTGCACCAAAAATAAGATTGACATTAATAAAAATCACTTGAGTTATACTCAGATTCATTACCTATACATGCGTAGCTTCTTTGCAGATATTGACAGACCAAAGAACACTAATGAAGCATGGCAATATTATTTGGGACAATCCAAAAAATATTGGTTAAGTCAGAGTTTATATGCCCAAGGAATGTTAGCGCTTATTTTAAATCGTAACGATGATAATGCGAATGCTACGAAAATTATTAGATCATTAGATGAAAAAAGTATCACTAGTGAAGAACTGGGTATGTATTGGAAATCGAATACTGCAAGCTGGTACTGGTATCAAGCACCTATTGAGACACAGTCACTAATGATTGAAGTCTTTTCTGAAGTTGAAAAAGAACCAAAACGTACAGAAATTGTAGATAACCTAAAAATCTGGTTGCTAAAAAATAAGCAAACCAATCGTTGGAAAACTACTAAAGCTACATCAGATGCCGTATATGCCTTATTGCTACAAGGAAGCGATTGGTTGTCTGTAACAGACATGGTAGAAATCGTACTAGGTGATCAAAAAATTGATCCCAGTAAAATGGAAGATGTAAAAGTAGAAGCTGGAACCGGGTACTTTAAAACCTCATGGAATGGTAGTGATGTAAAACCCGACATGGCAACGGCCAAAATCTCAAAGAAAGGAAAAGGGATTGCATGGGGAGCGCTCTATTGGCAATATTTTGAAGATCTAGACAAAATTACATCTGCAGAAACTCCATTATCCCTTAAGAAAAAGTTATTCTTAAAAAAGAACACCGATACAGGAGAAGAAATTACTGAGATTACTGAAAAAACCAATTTACAGTTAGGTGATTTGGTAAGAGTTCGTATTGAATTAAGATCAGACCGTGCAATGGAGTTTGTGCATATGAAAGATATGCGTGCTTCTGGTCTAGAACCAATAAATGTGATCTCACAGTACAAATGGCAAGATGGTTTAGGATATTACGAGAGCACAAAAGATGCTTCTACAAACTTTTTCTTTGACTATTTACCAAAAGGAGTCTATGTTTTTGAATATGATCTTCGTGTTAATAATAAAGGAGATTTCTCTAATGGAATTACAACAATACAAAGTATGTATGCCCCTGAGTTTTCAAGTCATTCTGAAGGAGTACGCGTGAGTATTAAATAAAATATATTATTTTTAAGTTATGTAGACCTCATAAATTTTGAAATTTGTGGGGGCTAAAAAGTAAGACCAATAAGAAATATCTTATGCGGCTTAATTATAAGAATGGGAAAAGCGAAGAAAATATTAAAGTATATCGGGATACTATTAATCTTTCCAATGGTTTATCTAATTTTATCTTTGATTCTATCTTATATCTCTGTAAATAAAAATAATAACTTAACTAAGGCAGATCACAGTATATATTTAGTCACGAATGGGATTCATTTGGAAATTATTATTCCCAAAAGCGACTTATACCCTACAATAATTGACGATCTTAAATACAATGATCAGGAACTATATTTCTCATTTGGGTGGGGAGATAAAAATTTTTATGTGGAAACACCTACTTGGGCTGATCTCACTTTTATCAATGGGTTTCGAGCATTATTTGTTAATACCTCGGCTTTATTACACGTAACTAGATATCCTGACGTCCACAACGATTGGGTAGAAATTAAAGTCAATGCAGATCAATTAAGAAAATTGAATGTGTATATTCAAAAGGCATTTCAATTAGACTCCAATAACAAAAAAAATTTACTTCCTGATTTAGGGTATTATAAAAATGATGATTTTTATGAAGCTACAGGAAATTATACTTGCTTTAATACCTGTAATAGCTGGATAAATACTGGGTTAAAACAAAGCAACATAAAGGCTTGTTTATGGACACCTTATGATTTTCGACTTCTTTCTATACACAAAGAAAACAAGTAAATAATCTTTATAGAGATTTGTTAAGCATCAAAAACAAAAAAAAAGGGATATCTATACACATAGATTCCCTTTTTTTAATATAAAACGAGTTTTAAGAGTGTGGCTATTTTTTAGGCATCATTACAGCATCAATTGTATTAATAAATCCATTAGACGCTTCAAGATCAGTCGTTATCAATTTTCCTCCATTCCCTCTCTCGTCAATTAGAAATATACTATTTCCTTTTAAAGAAGCAGTAAGTAAAGTTCCACCTAGTGTTCTTAGGGGAACACTACCTCTTCCTTCATTAATTGCGATTATAATATCTTGTTTGTTTATTTTGCTAGGAATGATATGATATTTTAAGATAGAAATAAGTTCTTCTTTATTTTCAGGTTTTAATAATTTTTCAACCGCACCCTCTGGTAAAGTTTCAAATGCAGAATTTATTGGAGCAAAAATTGTGAATTGGCCATCATTATCTAGCGTTTTATCAAGTTCAATAGCTTTTAATGCATCTGTAAATATCGAAAAACCCTTATCAAGTGAAATGAATTCAGCTATAGTCGGCACCTTTTCTTCAGCCTCTTTCACAGACGATATATCTGATATTTTTTGTGCTATTAATTTTCCATTTTCATCCTTGGTAACAATATATTTTTCGCTCTCATTGCATGCAGTGGTTAGCAACAATACAGACAAAACAAAAATGGGTAATACACTTCTATAGTTCATGGTTAGAGTTTTTCTTTTTTTAGATTTCTTTAACGCAAGAAAAACCATTTCCTTTGGTAATCTTTGGTTAAATAAATGTTAATAAAACCCTAAAAATATTTTTGGCATTTCATAAAACTAGGTCGTTACATTATTCATCGTTCCTCTTAAAAGAAAGAACTATAACAACCACCCAGTAGTATTTATTTGTTATATTTAAAATGCAAAAAAATAGGAAGCAAATAATTTCAGAAATAGTACTAAATAACCATCCATGCGCATAACAAAAAGAATTTTATTAGTCATTTTAGTTTTTATCATTGCTTTTATTGCACACACTTTAATTTCTACTGGTTTTTTTAGGACGGTAGAAAACCAATTTGAAGGAACCATTGTAAAGAAAATACCGCTTCCTGGTGCAGAAGACATCACAATAAGTGAACCTGATGGTTTTGCACTAATCTCATCTACCAATAGAAGTGTTTATCCTCCAGAAGAACAAGAACACGGTGGATTATATGCCATTGATTTAAAAAATGGAGAATTCGAAACCACACATCTTACTGCCTCTTTTTCGAAACCATTTGCCCCTCACGGAATTTCAATGATCAAAAGAGATAGTACCTATAAAATAATGGCTATTAACCATACTCCTCAAGGGCATTCTATAGAGGTATTTACAAAATATAAAAATAACTTGGTTTTTGAAAAATCCATTACTGATCCTTCTATGATTAGTCCCAATGATATTGTACTTATTGATGAAAATCGTTTTTATTTTACAAATGACCATGGGTATGCAAAAGGAGTTGGTAAATTTCTTGAAGAATATGCCGGGCTTTCTGTATCAAATGTAGTGTATTTTGATGGTGAAAATTTTATAGAAGTCGCAGAT
This sequence comes from uncultured Aquimarina sp., assembly GCA_947496355.1. Classification (GTDB taxonomy): domain Bacteria; phylum Bacteroidota; class Bacteroidia; order Flavobacteriales; family Flavobacteriaceae; genus Aquimarina. Next base: position 87,986 of record CANMCO010000007.1, on the reverse strand, counting down.
GGAATTGCATATGCCAATGGAATAAATTTTGATCCTAAACGTAATCTACTTTATGTAGCCTCTCCCAGAAAGTTTCTAGTCAAAGTATACTCAAGAAAAAATGATGGAGCCCTAGAATTTATAGAAGATATACCATGTGGCACAGGAGTTGATAATATCGAAATTGACAAAAAAGGCAATCTTTGGATAGGTGGACATCCTAATTTATTAAGATTTAAGGCATACGCGCAGGGAAAAAAAGAGACTTCTCCTTCTGAATTGATAATGATAGCCTATCGCGGAAAGGCTGACTATTCTATTGAAACCATTTATATTGGTGACGGTAGCGCTATGTCTGGATCTACGATTGCTGCTCCTTATGAAGATTTGATCTTAACAGGAAATGTAATGGACGATGAGTTTTTGATTCTGAAAAAAGAAAAATAATTTCAAGTTTAGATTTTCTTTATAAAAAATGAAAGATCAACTTAAAGAACATATCCTGAAATTTGTAACTCCCTCAGAAAGTGAACTTCAGTCTTTTTTAAGCACTTTAGATTTTGAAAGCATTAATAACAAAGAATACCTTCTGAAAGAAGGACAATATTGTAAATATCAATATTTCATTCTTAAAGGCTGCTTCAGGGCATTTTTTGTAAATAGAAAAGGAGTTGAAAAAGTAGTTAATTTCGGAATTGAAAATTGGTGGCTTACCAACTTTGATAGCTTTATCAATCAAACACTTTCTGAATTAAATATACAAGCTGCGGAAGATTCGCTGGTTTTAAAAATCAGTAAAGAAAAACTGGATAGTGTTTTAAAACATTCTTTAGAATTAAATCGATACTTCAGAATTATATTAGAAAAAGTCAGGATTGCCGACCAACGCAGAATCCAATTTATGTATAATTTATCCGGAGAAGAACTCTATGATGTTTTTTACGAACAAAATCCAGATTTTGTTCAACGTGTTCCACAATATATGCTGGCTTCCTATTTAGGTTTCACTCCAGAATTTTTAAGTAAAATCAGAGGTAAGAAAAAAGCATAATGCATTTCTTAATCTAGATTAATTTTTTCATGATTTCATATCCTGAACTTTGTCTTAAACAATTAAAACAAAAATATGAAAGCGAAAAGAATTAACATTAGTGAAGTTAACCCCAATGCATATAAACCGGTATTTGACCTATACAATAGTATCAAAGATAGCTCTCTAACTTCATCAGAATTTTCATTGATACAAATTAAAGCATCACAAATCAATGGATGCGCTTACTGTATACAATCTCATATTAAAGAAGCAGTAGAACAAGAAGAAAAACAATATCGCATTCATGCATTAACTGCATGGAAAGAGTCTCCTTTTTTCACAAAAGAAGAGCAAGTTATTCTCGAAATAACAGAGCAAGTAACTAACATTTCTATAGATGGATTAGATGAAGAGCTATATCAAAAAGCCATCAAACTTTTTGGTAATAAAAAAGTATCCGATATTATTATGGCAATATGTTGTATAAATGTTTGGAACAGAATTGGCAGAGCTACATTAATGACTCCAGTACCTTCTCAAAGCTAACTCTTAAATCAATAAAAATGAAAAACATTTATATCAAACTATTTCTTAGAGTAAGTATCGCCTTTGGTTTTTTTTCTGCAGTTGCAGACCGGTTGGGAATGTGGCCAAAAGAAAATTCAGCCTGGGGAGATTGGAGTAGTTTTCTAGAGTACACAAAACTAATTAACCCTTGGTTTCCTGCTAGTTTTATTAATACAGTCGCTATAATTGCGACACTAGCTGAAGTTATATTAGGGTTATTTTTAATCTTGGGGTTCAAAACCTCCTTATCTGCTAAACTTAGTGGTTTTTTATTATTAATTTTTGGAATAGCGATGACACTAACAATAGGCATAAAAGCTCCTTTGGATTACTCTGTTTTCACGGCCGCCGCTGCTGGATTTGGATTAAGTTTAATAAAAGAGAAATATCTTGAACTGGACTCTCTTTTAAGTAGAAAATAAGTGATTATCGAATTCTAAAAAGCAATCAGCTTGCACGCTTTGTCATTATAAAACTTTAACCTTATCTTAAATCATTATAGCCTAAGAATATTTAAATTTAAATAAATACAAATTGCTACTATGGAAAAGAAAGATTGGGTAGAAATCCCGTTAGTTAACAATACTAATCGCCCTAAAAAACGTTTTGAGCTTCAACTAGAAAATGAAATTATATTTATTGAGTATATCCTTACCAAGGACAACTCTATATATCTTACTCATACAGAAGTTCCTCGTTCTTTAGAAGGTAATGGACTAGGTAGTATTATAGTAAAAAAAGCATTAGATTATATACGTAAAAAAGGATATAAAATGATTCCGTTATGTCCTTTTGTAGCAGCTTATCTAAAAAGACATCCAGAAGATGCTAATGGAATTTTAAAACAAGGATACTCTGTTTAAAAATTAATACTTTACGCATTCAACATCTGCCAGAGTTTATCCTTTAATTCTTGTATACCTTGTTGTGCAACAGAAGAAATAAATAAATATGGAACATTGAGTTGTGTATCAAGCTCTGATTTAAGTTCTGCTTTTAATTCATCATCTAGCATATCGCATTTTGAAATTGCAACAAGCCTTTCTTTATCTAACAAGTCAGGATTATAACGACGTAATTCATCTAATAGAATCTCATACTGTTCTTTAATATCCGGAGCATCAGCAGGCACCAAAAATAACAATGTAGAATTACGTTCTATATGACGAAGAAAACGATGTCCAATACCCTTACCTTCTGCAGCTCCTTCAATGATCCCGGGTATATCTGCCATCACAAAAGTTTGAAAATCCCTATACTCTACAATCCCTAAATTAGGTTTCAGTGTAGTAAATTCATAATCTGCTATCTTAGGTTTTGCAGATGTTACAACAGACAATAATGTAGATTTTCCGGCATTAGGAAACCCTACTAAGCCAACATCTGCTAATATTTTAAGCTCTAGAGTGATATCATGTTCTTGTCCTTCGATACCAGGTTGAGCATAACGAGGAGTTTGGTTTGTTGAGCTTTTAAAATGCCAGTTTCCTCGACCTCCCATTCCTCCTTCTGCCGCAATATATTCTTGTCCGTCTTCAGTAATTTCGTGAATGATATTTTGAGTCTCGGTATCGCGTATTACTGTTCCAAGAGGTACATCAACATAAACATCTTCTCCATCAGCACCAGTACTCCTACTCTTACTACCATGTCCTCCATGTTCAGCTCTTAAATGACGCTTAAACTTAAGATGAAGAAGAGTCCACATATTAGAATTCCCTTTTAGAATAATATGACCACCACGACCTCCATCTCCTCCATCTGGCCCCCCTTTGGTAATATACTTTTCGCGATGTAAATGTGCAGAGCCTTTACCCCCATTTCCGGAAGTAACATGCAATTTTACATAATCTACAAAATTCCCTTCTGTCATAACTCTTTTCTTATTTTCCTGGTCAGGTCAAATAGACAACTATAATTTATCTATAACCGTACTTAAGCGATCCGTAATCTCATTAATACCTCCTACTCCATCAACGCCAAAATACTTATCTTCCTTCTGATAATATTTTTTAAGGATTGCGGTTTCATCATAATATACTTTAATACGATTACGAATTACATTTTCATCGGCATCATCGGGACGTCCAGATGTTTTACCTCTTTCTAATAATCGTTGTACCAAAACTTCATCATCAACCTCAAGAGCTACCATAGCACTAACATCTGCTCCTTTAGAATCTAGTAATTTTGCTAATGAATCTGCCTGAGCTTCGGTTCTTGGGAAACCGTCAAAAATAAAACCTTTAGCGTCTGGATTCTTATCTACTTCAGCATTAAGCATATTAATAGTTACTTCATCTGGAACCAATTGTCCCTTATCGATATATGATTTTGCCAATGTACCTAATTCAGTAGCATTTTTTATATTATATCTAAATACATCTCCAGTAGAGATATGTACCAGATCATATTTCTGTTTTAAAACTTCTGCTTGTGTCCCCTTTCCTGCCCCCGGAGGGCCGAATAACACCAAATTTGTCATGTTGCTTGATTTTAATTGGTAAACTTCTGTAAGATTACGTCCAAGACCATTATAATCTAATCCGTATCCAACAATAAATTTATTTGGGATCTTAAACCCAAAATAGTCTATATTTATTTTCTTAGTATACGCCTCTTCTTTGAAGAAAAGAGTCGCTATTTTAATGTCTTTACAACCTTTATCCGTTAAAAGTTTAGATAACACTTCTATAGTATTACCTGTATCAACAATATCCTCGAGAACAACAATTGTTCTTCCCCATACCTCTTCATTTAATCCAATTAATTCATTAACCTGATTTGTTGTTTGGGTACCTTGATATGATGACATCTTAACAAAACTAACCTCACAATCAAACTTAAACCGCTTTATTACTTCTGAAGCGAACATAAAAGCACCATTTAAGACACCTATGAACAAAGGGTTTTTATCCTCTAAATCTTGATTGAATCTCACAGCCAATTTATCAATTGCAGTTGTGATTTCATCCTCGGCAATAAACGGAACAAACTGTAAATCGTGCAGCTTTATCATGTTATCTTGTACTTACCCTCTAACAGGTCTTTTAATTTAAAGCGGCAAAGATAGTGATTATAAAAGTTTGGATATAGCATTTACTTCGTATTATTATGGTTATTCTTTCTGAAAAATTTATTTTTGTCCTTTAAGACAAATTTGAAACCCCAATAATGGCAAATTTTTTCTCGTCAAGTTTTAAGTTAGGAATTTTAGGTGGTGGTCAATTAGGCAAGATGATGCTATATGAGACCAGAAAATATGACATTCAGACTTATGTACTAGACCCAAACCCAGAGGCACCCTGTAAGATTGCATGTAACTATTTCCAACAGGGGAGTTTAATGGATTATGACACCGTTTATAATTTTGGAAAAAAAGTGGATGTGCTAACTTTCGAAATTGAAACAGTGAATATAAAAGCCCTAGAAAAACTTGAAAAAGAAGGGACAAAGGTATATCCAAGTCCAAAAACTTTAAAAAAAATCCAGAATAAAGGAAAACAGAAGCTATTTTACCAGGAAAATAATATTCCTACTGCTGGTTTTACGAAATTTTCTAATAAAGCCCATCTTACCGAAGGCATTACAAGCAATAGAATTAAACTTCCATTTGTATGGAAAAGCACACAAGGAGGGTATGATGGTAAAGGTGTATCTGTTATAAGATCTGGAGCTGATGTTGCCAAACTACCAGATGTAGAATGCATTGCAGAGGATTTAGTGAATTTTAAAAATGAGCTGGCAGTAATTGTCATTCGTAACGTAAGTGGTGACATAAAGATATACCCCATTGTTGAAATGGAATTTCACCCTGAAGCAAATCAGGTAGAATATGTAATTTGTCCTGCAAGAATCGACAGTAAAGTGGCACAAAAAGCGATTAATATTGCCGAAAAGGTTTCAAAAGCCTTTGAACATGTTGGCGTGCTAGCTGTAGAAATGTTTCAAACACATGATGATGAAATTCTTGTAAACGAAGTGGCCCCAAGACCTCATAATAGTGGACATTATAGTATCGAAGCCAGTTATACCAATCAATTTGAACAACATATAAGGGCGATTCTGGATTTACCCCTAGGAGCCGTAGAAAGTAAAGTTGGTGGTATTATGGTTAATCTTGTGGGTGAAGAAGGACATACTGGAGAAGTTATTTATAAAAATATTGAGAATATCATGAAAATGAAAGGTGTTACACCGCATATTTATGGTAAGAAACAAACTCGGCCTTTCAGAAAAATGGGACATGTCACTATAATTCATGAAAATATAGATGAAGCAAGAAAAATTGCCGAAGAAGTAAAGAATACTATAAAAGTAATAAGCAAAAAGTAAGTTATGAGCAAGGTGGGAATAATAATGGGCAGTACTAGTGATATGCCTGTAATGGAAAAAGCAATTGAAATATTACAAGGGTTTGATATTGAAGTTGAAGTTGATATTGTTTCGGCTCATCGTACACCCGAAAAATTGTTTGATTATGCAAAAAATGCTCATACCAGAGGGGTGTGTGTAATAATTGCCGGAGCAGGTGGTGCAGCACACTTACCCGGAATGGTAGCATCCTTATCCCCTTTACCTGTAATTGGTGTTCCTGTAAAATCAAGAAACTCTATTGATGGTTGGGACTCTGTATTATCAATTTTACAAATGCCAGGAGGAGTTCCCGTGGCGACCGTAGCACTGGATGGTGCTTTAAACGCCGGAATACTTGCAGCGCAGATTATTGGTGCAAGTGATACTTGTGTATTAGATAAAATATTAGTGTATAAAGAAGGGCTAAAACAAAAAGTTATCCAGGGAGCCAAGGAAATAAAGAAATAAACAAGTATAATTAGTTAGACTTCATTATTGCATCGAGTAGTATCTTCAATTTTACTATTGAAGAACGAGAATTTTACACAAAATAAATAATCTTTTATATACCTATTTATATACAAATAAAAAAAGAGCCACTTTTCAGTGACTCTTTTAAATATCAGGCCTTACGAAAGAATATAACAATATTTATTAACCAACTTAAATATATTACACAAAAAATTCATCGTAAGACCATACTCTTAAAACCTGCAACAAAGGTAAAACCTTACCTTAATTACACAATAAAAGTAATGAAAATTTATTAACAATTTTAGATAAAGTGCGTTTTTTTTCGACGAAATGCACTTTTCAAAAATTTAAAGCAATTTTTTTAACAGAAAAGACATACACAAATTGATAAATTACTCACAAAAGTCTTTTTTTAACAAAAATAAAAAGAGCTGCAATTATTGCAGCTCTTTCAATATATTTGGTCTTTGCTTTGAAAAACAATTATTAAAATCCATACCCCAGACTGAAATAATGTTATACTTTCATTGCCAGACCATCACTAATAAACCTGATCAAATCTATTGATATTAAAATTAGTTTAGTCAAAAGAAGATAAAATGGAAGGTGGGTTTTTCGACAAAAGAACACTTTCTTCGATATAAGGAACAAAATATTAAAAACTAAAAAAAATCAGCATTACCACAATGAACAATCCATTATTAGAATTATTTGACTCAGCTCCATTTTCAAGAACAAAACCCGAGCATTTTTTACCCGCTATAAAGAACGGAATATCTGTTGCTAAGGAAGAAATCAATACTATTGTTGCTAATACTGAAGAACCATCTTTTTCAAATACTATTGAAGCGCTTGAATATAGTGGGGAATTATTAGATAGAGTGACAAGTGTATTCTTTAATCTTAATAGTGCTGAAACCAATGAAGAAATTCAAAAAATAGCACAAGAAGCTTCTCCTTTACTATCAGAATTCAGTAATGACATAGCACTTAACTTAGATTTGTTTAAAAAAATAGAGACAGTCTATAATCAAAAATCAGCATTAGACCTAAGTCCTGAACAAGATACCTTACTCACAAAAAGATATAAATCATTTTCTAGAAATGGAGCTAACCTTCCTGAGGATAAAAAGGAAAGGCTAAGAGAAATTGATAAAGAACTTTCAAAATTAAGTTTAAATTTTGGTGAAAATATTTTAGCAGAAACCAACAAATTTGAAATGTTACTCACTAATGAATCTGATTTGGATGGACTTCCTGACGGAGCTAAAGAGGCTGCAAAAGCCTTGGCCGAAGCTAATGAAAAAAAAGGCTGGCTAATAACACTAGACTATCCAAGTTATATACCTTTTATTACCTATGCAAAAAAGAGAGAGCTGCGTAAAAAATTAGCTATTGCTTTTGGGTCTAAGGGTTTTCATAGCGACAACCTTGATAATCAAGAAAATGTTTTAAGAATTGCCAATCTTAGACATCAACGTGCACAGTTATTAGGATATAAATCGCATGCACACTACGTTCTTGAAGAAAGAATGGCAGAAACCCCAGAAAAGGTCTTCACGTTTCTAAATGAGATTTTAGAAAAGGCAAAACCTGCTGCCGAAAGAGAATTCAAACAACTTGAGGCTTTTGCCAAAGAACTTGATGGAATTGAACAACTTCAAAAATGGGATGGGCCATACTACTCAGAAAAATTAAAGCAAAAACTTTTTAATCTTGATGATGAGAAGCTAAAACCCTATTTCAAATTAGAAAATGTAATTAATGGGGTATTTACAATTGCTTCTAAACTATTTGGCCTTCAGTTTAAAGAAACTACTGAGGTAGATAAATATAATGAAGAAGTAAAAACATATGAGGTTACGAATCCTGAGGGTGAGTTTGTAGCATTGTTTTATGCAGATTTTCATCCCAGACCTGGCAAGCGAAATGGCGCATGGATGACATCATACAAATCACAAATGAGGAAAGATGATAAAAATGTAAGACCACATATATCTATCGTTTGTAATTTCACAAAACCAACACCAAGCAAACCTTCATTATTAACATTTAATGAAGTAACAACTCTTTTTCATGAGTTTGGGCATGCTCTACACGGTATGTTAGCGAATACTACTTACCCAGGCTTATCCGGAACAAGTGTGTATTGGGATTTTGTAGAATTACCAAGTCAGGTATTAGAAAACTGGTGCTATGAGAAAGAAGCATTAGAGCTTTTTGCCAAACACTATGAGACTGAAGAAGTAATCCCTATGGAACTTGTTACAAAAATTAAAGAATCTGCAACTTTTATGGAAGGTATGGCAACATTACGCCAATTAAGTTTTGGGTTATTAGATATGGCATGGCATGGGCAAGATCCTAGTGCTATAAAAAATGTAAAGGAACACGAGAAGAAGACGTTCTCTGAAACTTCTTTATATCCGGATGTATCTGAGAACTGTATGAGCACTGCTTTTTCTCACATTTTTCAAGGAGGTTATTCTGCTGGATATTATTCCTACAAATGGGCAGAGGTACTAGATGCTGACGCTTTTGAACATTTTAAGGAAAACGGAATCTTTAATAAGGAGATTGCCTCCAAGTTTAAAGAGAATGTATTGTCTAAAGGAGGTACTGAAAATCCAATGACATTATACAAACGTTTCCGTGGTCAAGAGCCTAAACCAGAAGCATTATTGAAACGTGCTGGATTGATTAAATAATTTAGGATCATTTAGTTTTTAACAAACAAAAGGGTGCTTCAATTATCTTGAAGCACCCTTTATAATTTTTACAAAAAAGTTTATTGAATTACTATTTTTTGCGTTACCGTTTCTTCTCCGTCAGTTTCAATTTCGATGAGATATACCCCTGATCTTAAGGATAATTTTTTAGCAGATATCCTATTCGCTCCATCGTTTAATTCAATCATAGATATTTTTCTTCCAGAGATTGAATAGATAAAAGCGGTTACTTCGTTCCCACTTTTATTCCCTAAATTAATGACAAAACTATCTTTTGTGGGATTAGGATTTATCTTTATCGTAGATAGTATACCTTCTTTTTCGTTTCCAAGTATTGGAGTGATTGATCCAAAATTTTCAACTCCTTTTTCAGATCTTCCGCAAGAGCCTTCATAAATCTTTACATTAGAAAAGACAGAGGTGTTACCACTTCCTGCATCATTATCATTAACAAACACTAATCGATCCATACTACCGGAATAGAAATTTCCAACAGGAATAGTATATCTTGTAGTACCACTTGAGTAATTGTCATAATTGGTAACACCGTAATTCTGAGTACCGTGAACCTTAAAGTATCTATTTGCCGTTAAATTATTATCATTTTCGAAACCAATCCCATGAATTTCTCCTTGAGATGTACTACTAAAATCAAATTCTATAACCGTTGATGCCGTTACCGTATAATTTAGTAATATATATTTCCAAGAGTTATTCTGTAAAGATAATCCCGAACCTCCATTTACAACTGAGTAATCACCTGTAGTATCTTGATTAGAGAACCCTGCTATCTGAAAATCATTAAAATTTAATGTTTCGCATGTTGGATCAGGATCTGGATTTCCGGTACCATTTTGAATAGAAACATCATCAATAGCAATATCACTTTGCCATCCGCTGCCTCCACTACCGGTAACCGCGTTAAATCTAATCTGTACGGGATTTCCTGTATAAGAAGAAAGATCAATACTAGCAGTATTCCAATTACTACCCTGGGATCCAGATTTACTAAAAACATTAGTCCATGAGGAACCATTATCTGTACTTGCTTCAACAAATAAATCGCCCATTGATTCTCCTAGCATGTGATATTTAAAAGTTAAACTAGGTGTAGACAACCCACTAAGATCAAAACAAGGAGAAGTAAGTATTGCTCTTTTATTTGGAAACCCTGTTCCATTACCAGATGCTTCTACGTAAATATAAGAAGCCCCATCTGCAGCACTACTTGGGCCTGTACCATTAGATGGAGTTCCATTAGAATCTACGGTCCAGTTAATATCATCTCCTGTAGATTGTATCCATGCACCAATATTTCCTTCAAAACTCTGATTATATGGGAAAGTAGAAATATTTCCATTGCACTCATTAGGTATTGGTCCAGAACCGCCAGTTACCCCATTTGAAATTTCGATTAAATATTCTAACGCCAGTTTTGCAAATTTAGCGGCATGAGTTGCATTAGGTGTTGGTGAACGGTCAAAAGTATCTCTGGTAGTATGAATATTAGGATTACTCTGGTTAAAAGTAGCCTCAAACGGGAAAGCAACATCATATCCCTGTTGTGCCCAGCTATAGTGATCAGAACATCCATAATTACATTGAGAAGTTCCGTAAGTGAGCTTATGCGTTCCTGATGCATTATAATAGTTCATTAATTCAATAAGAAAATCATTTAATGTATCATCATTATAAGAATCTGTTGATACATAAATATCATTAGTAGAACCTTTATAATTAGTCATATCTAATTGCATATAACTTACTACATTTACGTTTCGGTTTTTATAATCTTGGGCGATTTCTTTGGACCCACGAAGACCAACTTCTTCAGCCGCAAATGCCATAAATTCTGTAGTTCGTTTTGGTTTAAAATTCATATCAAATAATACTCTAGCAGCTTCAGTTATCGTAGCAATTCCAGAAGCATTATCATCGGCTCCCGGGGCGTTTGTACTGTTATTTCCACTGGCGGTAGAATCAATGTGACCACCTATAATAACAAATTCATCAGGCTCATCGGTTCCTGTTATTGTCATAACTAAAGAAGGCATGTTAGTACTGTTATGGTTTACAATCCTAACGGACACATCACTTCGACCTGCTGCTAAACCTTCCCACTTTGTTTTTAGGTCAAGAACGGCTTGTCTAGCACTATTAGTAGTATGGTATCGTGTACCATAATCTTCTAATTCCTGAATTTGATTGGCTATATTAAGGTTATTTACCATGTCTAAGCTCTGTCTTACCAATGCATCTTGAGTAATCGAAAAAACGGCTCTTTGTTTCTGGGCAGGTCTTTTGTTAATATTCTGAATCGCAGAAAGTGCATTTTTTTCAGATGTTTCGTAAATGAACCCTGGGCCATGAACTAATACTTTGTGATGTAATTCTTCGGCAGCATTTGGACTAAGCATTACAGCGCTATATCCATTCTTTGAACTAATGATTTTAATGTCTTCCGGATGATCGATTTTAAGTCCTTGAGCATCCCTGGTTTGCATGGTTGCAAAAAACATTTTAGTTTGTTCTTGAGCGTAGCTATGAGAGAAAAATAAACATAGCAAAAACGCTGAAATAATTAGATTTAATTTTTTCATTTTTATATGAGTTTGTGTGAGTGTATAACTTACATAAAATCAAACTTTAACAAAAATGGCTCGCCCACAAAATAATAACTGTATTAACATATTTTGGTCTAAAAACATTTAACTTTCATTTTTTATTGAAAGTTCGAAAAATTTTATATATTTGCACTATGAATTACGATGAAGCAAAAAATAAGTTTATTTCCACCTGGGGAGCCTTAGGTACATTATGGGGTATTAACAAAGCAATGGCGCAGATACATGCGTTACTAATTATATCGCCAGAACCGCTCTCTATGGAAGATATCATGGAAGAATTACAAATATCAAGAGGAAATACCAGCATGAATTTACGTCAGTTAATGGATTGGGGTATCGTTTTTAAAGAGAATAAAATGGGGGAGAGAAAAGAATACTTTACCTCTGAAAAAGATGTACAGGAGCTCGCACGACAGATTGCCAAAGAAAGAAGTAGACGGGAATTACAACCTACAATAAAAATTCTGAATGATGTTTCTAACATTAAAGAAGACGGAACAGCTAAAACCAAAGAATTAATAAAACAAACCAAGGCATTACATGAAATGGCCGACACCCTGGATATTATGATGAACAAAGTTATTGGTCAGGATCAAAACTGGATCGCGAAGGCATTGGTAAAACTAATTAAATAATAAACGTACTATTAAATCTAGAAAGGAGCTATTTACTCCTTTTTATTTTCAATAATGCTTTCAATTTTTTCTGAAACTTTAAAATACTAGAAATATGAAATTCTACATTCCAAATTGGTTAATAATTATAGGTGGAGTAGGTCAAATATTTACTGCATTAATATACCCATATATTAGACATAAAGTATTTGACTGGTACAATGATGTAAAACAACTAAAACCTCTTAATCAAGAAATTGCAAAAACTTATGGAAGATACATCCAAGGTTTAAATTTTTCATTTGGACTTATTGCAATTCTATTTACCGCTAATCTTAAAGAACAATCTGAATTGGCAATTGCATTTACCGGGTTAATCGCAGCGTACTGGGTTGGTAAAGTATTAACACAAATAGCGTATTATCCAATGTATGAAATTCCTAAAAAAAGAATATTTAAAATCGGAAGTTACTTCATGAATTGTCTATTTATACTCTTCGCTTCTGTCTATACATTATTATTCATCTATAACTGTATTGGTTTTTTTAATCTTTAACTAAAAATATAACCTCATGAGTACATTTACAATACTTCACAAACTAAGACTTAAAAGATCAAGTACAAAAGAAAAAATAATCCAGTTTTATGACGAGGCTTCTGAAGATTATGAATTCTGGAGTAGAGATTTCAACATGCATTTTGGATACTATATTCCCTTTAAAACTAATTTATTTAAGAGAGATTCTATGCTTAATGAGATGAATCAACAGGTATTTAATCGATTAAACGTTCCCAAACAGAACTCGTTGGTTGCTGATCTAGGTTGCGGTATTGGCGGTGCAATGAAATACGGTTTAAGAAAGTATCCTTTGCTTAACATTATTGGAGTTACCCTTTCTTGTTTTCAGGTCAAAGAAGGAAATAAAAGATTGAAAAATATGAATGGATTAATTCTAGAAGAAAATTACAATAATACTTCATTCAAAACTAATAGTGTAAATGGTGCTTATGCTATCGAAAGTTTTTGCCACTCTGGCCATAGTAAAGAAACATTAAAAGAAACATATAGAATATTGAAACCAAACTCAAGATTAGTAATTGCAGATGCATTTCTAAAAAGGAACGAAGAAGAGTTATGCCTGGGCAGTACATATTGCTACGAACAACTTTGCAAAGGGTGGAGTCTGGAAGGTCTAGGAAGTATTCAAAACGTCAAAAATGATTTGGAACAAATTGGATATAGAAATATAAAAATAGAGGATGTATCCTTTAGAGTTGCACCTTCGGTTTTGCATGTGCCTTTTGCAATTACCGGATTTATCATAAAAAAGCTAATTAAAAAAGAATCCTTGAAACCACAAAGCTGGAAAAACTTAAAAGGATCATTATTCGCTTTACTTTCTGGGTTGCACTTGAACAGCTTTGGATACTATTTAATAACAGCCGAAAAATAAATAAACAAATGAAAAAAGTAATCATAGCAGCTGGAACCGGTTTCTTAGGAAAAACACTTATAGAATACCTTAAATCTAAGTCAGAAACCATAATCATTCTAACTCGCGGAAAAAGTAGAATAGAAAACAATATTAAGTTTGTTAATTGGGATGCTAAAACTATTGGAAATTGGAAAAATGAATTAGACAATGCAGATGTTCTTATTAATATGACAGGCAAATCAGTAGATTGCAGGTATAACAAAAAGAACAAAGACTTAATATTAAATTCTAGAGTAGCATCTACAGCAATTTTAGGAAAAGCAATTAAAGAGTGCCGAAATCCTCCTAAGACCTGGCTTAACTCCTCTACAGCAACTATCTACCGCCACTCGTTAGATAAAGAAATGGATGAAATAAGTGGTGAGATAGGCACTGGTTTTTCTGTTCATGTTGCAACATCATGGGAAAAAATATTTTTTGAACAGCAAACGCCAAAAACCAGAAAGGTTGCATTAAGAACTTCTATCGTTTTAGGTAAAAATGGAGGTGCTTTACAACCAATATTAAACTTAACCAAAATTGGATTTGGAGGAAAACAAGGCCCTGGAAATCAAAAACTAAGTTGGATTCATGAAATAGATTTTGCCCGGAGTTTAGAATTCATTATTAATAATCAAAAAATCGCAGGTGTCATTAATATCGTATCACCAAAGCCTACAACAAATCAGATGTTTATGAAAACTCTTAGAAAACTCATAAAAATTCCTTTTGGAGTATCATTATCAAAACCCATGTTAGCATTTGGAGCTCGTATCATTAGAACTGAAACTGAATTAATACTTAAAAGTCGAAATGTAGTTCCTAAAAAACTTCAAGATCATGGTTTTGTTTTTAAATATCCTAATTTAAAAAATGCCTTATACGATCTTACTAATTAATTCTTTATGACTACTATCTACATCAAAACCAAAATAAATGCTCCGGTAATAGAAGTATTTGACTTATCTAGAGATATTGATTTCCACATGTATTCTGCCAAAAAAACTAACGAAAAAGCTATTTCAGGAACTACCTCTAGGTTAATAGGATTAGGAGAAACTGTAAAATGGCGAGGAAAACATTTTGGAATATATCTAACACATCAAAGTAAGATTACATGTTTTGAGTATCCCAATAAATTTACAGACGAAATGATTACCGGTCATTTTACATCATTCAAACATCAGCACATTTTTCATAAAACCACTTCTGGAACAGAAATGATTGATATTCTTGAATATGAACCCCCTTACTCGATCTTTGGTGCCTTATTCAATATTACAATCCTAAAAAGGCACCTTACACATTTTCTTACTTCAAGAAATCTAGCAATAAAGCTTCATTTAGAAACCAAAAATCATGAAGTATAGCAAATAAAAAATCTTTTGTAAGGAATCTATAATTAACCCTACTTATTTTAAGATTGTTAAAGCATATTCAGTTTCAACTTTTTATCCTATTTTTGGTGAACGCAACAATAGATATAACAATGTCAACAAACACCATAGACCCCAACACATGGGTGGATAAATACAGTGATTACCTTTTTAACTACACTATTGTAAGAGTTGATGATAAAGAAATTGCTCAGGATCTTGTGCAAGAAACATTCTTTGCTGGTCTGAAATCAATGAAAAATTTTAAAGGTGAAGCAAGTGAACGGACTTGGTTGATCTCTATCTTGAAAAGAAAAATCATTGATCACTATCGTAAAATCAATAGTAATAAAGGTAAAGCTGAAGTTAGAATAAATTATTCAACCGATTCTGAAACCGAAGGAGATTGGTTAGAAGAACGAGTAGCGGATCCTTTTGATAAAAATGCCGAAGGTGATATTGAAAATGAAGAGCTTGGTCTGGCAATACATAATTGCATGGGCAAATTACCCGAAAAGCAAGCCACTATTTTTAAAATGAAAACAATACAAGGTTTTGATACAGAGGCCATCTGTAATGAATTTGATATTACTGCGTCTAATCTATGGGTCATCATACACAGGGCACGTACAGCAATGGCCGAATGCCTAGAAAAAAATTGGTTTTAAGAAAGAAATGAGTAAGGAAAAAAATAAAAATGGAATATTTGTAAGTTGTTCTGAAGCTAATCACTTTTGTGATAAGAATCAGTATAAAGAAGCTACTTTTTGGGAAAAAGTAAAGCTTAACATACATCTTATATATTGTAAAGCATGTAGAAAATATTCTACAAAGAATAACAAGTTGACCAAATTGATTAAAGACCCAAAAGTTATCAATATTAATCAATACGAAAAGGATGCAATGAAAGAGCGATTAAAACAAAAAATGAACGAGTAATAAGAATAATTAAAAGAATTACCCCAATAAAAAGAAATTACCAAAATTTGTAATGAAAACTACTAATAAGTTATTTGTATCCTGCGAACAAGCAAAACATATCTGTGATAAAAACCAGTATGGAGAAGCTTCAGTTTTGGAAATAATAAAACTAAATATTCGACTAATATACTGTAAAGTCACTCGTGCTTATTCCAAAAGAAACACAAAGCTCACAAAGACCCTAAAAAAATCTAATATCCAGAGCTTTAGTTCTTCTGAGAAACAAGTAATGAAACAACGATTACAAGAAGAGTTAACTAAATAGGTTCTGTAACAGAATCAAGATTATTAACCACATTAAAGGAACGCTTTCTACCCAAAAAGAGCAATAGTATTCTGATTGTTTTCGCTCTGTACCCCATAAAAATAAAAGGCTAATTGTAGTAACCAGAATTGTGCTCAAAATCTCTATTGATGTGATATTATCTTTTATTGCTGTCAATAATAAAAATATTACCAATAAAACACTTCCAAAAACTTTTGTTCTTGTCACTCCAATTTTTTGCGGCACCGTTTCCAACGTAGCGGCATCATATTCAAGATCTCTTATCTCGAAGGGTAGCATGATAACAACAATAAACAAAAATCGCTGTGTTAGTTCAATTAAAAAATCAAAATTCAAAATTCCTTCTGCGTAGATTAATGGCACAAACACAGTTATCCCCGCCCAAACTACTCCTATAATAAAAATCTTTACTCCGGCAACACTTCTAAGGTTTTTGCTATTTGGAAAAATTGGTACAGCATATAATATAGTAAGTGCTATAAAGGGGATCATATATAATAGTGTCTTTATAGATACCTGAAAAGCAACATACACAAAAAGGGTACAAGAAAGTACAGTCAACAAACGAATTCCCTTCATTGACCTGGTTAATCGTCTATGATATAATTTAGAAGTCTTCGAATATTTCACAAAATTATAAGCCGTAATAGAGCTTAAAAAAATAAAAAAAAGAAACGTATTCCCCCCTGTTATTTCAAATTTCATGAATGTAATATTCACCAATGCGCAAATCGCTAGGGCAACATGAATACTACCATTGATATAAAATCTAAATATACTTTTTAGGGTTTCCACGTTACAAATTTAAGGGTATCTGTTAATAACCCCCGAAATTGGTTAAAAACTTCATACGGTAGGGTTAATTAATTGTGAAATTTTTAGCAATTAAATATGTACTTTTGCCGTCTGAATCTCAACTGTTTTTTCGCTATGAAAACTGACTCTTTTAAACTGCGTCATATTGGTCCTTCAACAAAGGATTTAGACAGCATGTTGAATACCGTTAAGGTAGACTCTATGGAACAATTGATTTATGAGACTGTTCCTGACGATATTCTTTTAAACAAATCACTCAATCTTGATGCTGCAATGAGTGAGCAAGAATATTCAGCACATATTCAAAAACTATCATCAAAAAACAAGGTTTTCAAGACCTATATTGGATTAGGGTATCATGAAGCTTGTTTACCTGCAGTTATCCAACGTAATATTTTAGAAAATCCGGGTTGGTACACCGCTTATACGCCATATCAAGCAGAAATTGCTCAAGGTAGATTAGAAGCACTATTGAATTACCAAACAATGATCTGCGATCTTACTGGTATGGAACTAGCAAATGCATCTTTACTAGACGAAAGCACTGCTGCTGCAGAAGCCATGACTATGCTTTATGCGGTACGTTCTAGAGATCAAAAAAAGAGCGGCATAAATAAGTTTTTTGTTTCCGAAGAAATTCTTCCGCAAACACTTTCATTATTAAAAACCCGTGCAATACCTCTTGATATTGAATTAGTTGTTGGAGATCATCAACAATTTACCTTTTCTACAGAATTTTATGGAGCCATTTTACAGTATCCTGGAAAATCAGGACAAGTATATGACTATGCGGATTTTGTAGAAAAAGCACATAAATCAGAGATTAAAGTTGCAGTTGCAGCAGATATTTTAAGCTTGGTATCTTTAAAATCTCCAGGAAGTTTTGATGCAGATGTTGTTGTAGGTACAACGCAGCGTTTCGGAATTCCGTTAGGTTACGGAGGACCGCATGCAGCATATTTTGCAACAAGAGAAGAATATAAAAGAAATATTCCTGGTAGAATTATTGGAGTTACCCAAGACATGAATGGTAATCGCGCCCTTCGTATGGCGCTTCAAACTAGAGAGCAACATATAAAACGCGACAAAGCCACATCAAATATATGTACTGCACAGGTCTTACTAGCTGTAATGGCAGGGATGTATGCGGTTTATCACGGGCCAGAAGGATTAGAATACATTGCTTCAAAAGTGAATAATTCTACTGTTGTATTAAGTGAAGCTCTAGAAAAACTAGGTTTCAAACAACTTAATACATCCTATTTTGATACCATTCGTATAGAAGTCGATGTTAATAAAGTAAAAGAAAT
The DNA here is from genome assembly GCA_947496355.1 of uncultured Aquimarina sp. Classification (GTDB taxonomy): domain Bacteria; phylum Bacteroidota; class Bacteroidia; order Flavobacteriales; family Flavobacteriaceae; genus Aquimarina. The sequence continues at coordinate 69,363 of CANMCO010000007.1, read as the reverse complement.
AGCAGAAAAACAAGAGGTAAACTTTTATTACCCTGATACTAATACAGTGTCTATTTCTTTAAATGAAGCAACTACAATTGAAGACTTAAATGCCATAATTTCAATCTTTGCTCAAGTTTCAGGAAAAGATACACCTGAGATTCTTAAAATCGAGAACAGCAAGAATATTGATCAAACCTTAAGGCGAAATACTGAATTCCTGACTAATGAGGTATTTAATATTTATCATTCTGAAACAGAATTGATGCGTTATATCAAAAAGTTAGAGCGAAAGGATCTTTCATTAAATCATTCTATGATTGCTCTTGGGTCATGTACCATGAAACTTAATGCGGCTTCAGAAATGTTACCTCTAAGTGACCCACAATGGGGAAATATACATCCTTTTGCACCTGTACAACAAGCTCAAGGATATCAGGAAATTCTCAAAAAACTGGAAAATCAACTTACTGAGATTACAGGTTTTGCTGCAACATCTTTACAACCAAATTCTGGTGCCCAAGGAGAGTTTGCAGGATTAATGGTGATACGTGCTTATCATGAATCCAGAAACGATCATCATAGAAATATTTGTTTGATTCCGTCGTCTGCCCATGGAACAAATCCTGCTTCTGCTGTTATGGCTGGGATGAAAGTAGTTGTTACTAAATCTACCGAAGAAGGAAATATAGATGTAGATGATTTACGAGACAAAGCTCTGAAATATAAGGACAATCTTGCTGCTTTAATGGTCACTTATCCTTCTACTCACGGAGTATATGAATCAGCTATTAAAGAAATTACCAAAATTATTCATGATAATGGTGGACAAGTATATATGGACGGTGCAAATATGAATGCTCAGGTTGGCTTGACTAACCCTGGGGCTATTGGTGCAGATGTTTGCCACCTTAACTTACACAAAACATTTGCAATCCCTCACGGTGGTGGTGGACCAGGTGTTGGACCAATCTGTGTTGCAGAACAATTGGTTCCATTTTTACCAGGCAACCCTATTATACCAACAGGTGGAGATAATGCCATTACAGCTATTTCTGCAGCTCCTTGGGGATCTGCTCTGGCATGTTTAATATCTTATGGATATATCACTATGTTGGGTGCAGGTGGTTTAAAAGAAGCTACTCAATACGCAATATTGAATGCCAACTATATCAAAGAGCGTCTAGATGGACAATATAGTGTGTTGTATGTAGGTGAAAGAGGAAGAGCTGCACACGAAATGATAATTGATTGTAGACCTTTTAAAGCAAACGGTATTGAAGTTACGGATATTGCAAAACGATTAATGGATTATGGTTTCCATGCCCCTACAGTTTCTTTTCCGGTTGCCGGAACGATCATGATAGAACCAACAGAAAGTGAGAGCAAAGCCGAATTAGATCGCTTTTGTGATGCTTTGTTATCTATACGTCAAGAAATTGCAGAAGCAAATGTGGACAACCCAAACAATGTAATGAAAAACGCTCCGCATACACTGGCTATGCTTACCTCAGATAAATGGGACTTCCCTTATTCAAGAGAGCAGGCCGCATATCCTCTGTCGTATATTGCCGAAAATAAATTTTGGCCATCTGTACGTCGTGTAGATGATGCATATGGAGATAGAAATTTAATTTGTACCTGTGCTCCTATCGAGGAGTACATGGAAGCAGAAGCTTAAAAGTGAATTCTGAATAAAACTAGTAAGAGGTAGCTTGGCAGCTACCTCTTTTTTTTTAAAATCAAATGATAGTGCAAGACATTACAACAAGAAAAGATATAGAGTTTCTGATGAGAGCTTTTTATAATGATGCCCTGGTAAATCCAACGATAGGCATGTTCTTTACCGAAATTGCAAAAATTAACCTAGATGACCATATACCAGAAATTACAGATTTCTGGGAACAGCAATTACTAAGAACAGGAGGTTATAAAAAGAATGTCATGCAAATTCATAAAAACTTAAGTAGTAAAAAAAAGCTAGAAAAAATTCATTTTGACACTTGGTTGTCTTTATTTCATAAAACAGTAGATAGTAATTTTAAGGGGGAAAAAGCAGAGCTTATTAAAACAAGAGCTTTATCAATCGCCACAGTAATGCAATTAAGGATATAATACTACGCGTTTTATTCGTATGTTACCTACTAGAAAGGTTTGGGCATCGTAAAACATATTATGCATGCATAATAAAACCATTTATTATACCTATCTTTCCTAATCTAACATATAATTAGGAATGATGAATATCAAAATAACAGGCACAGGAAGCTACATTCCTAATGAAATAGAGAAAAATGAAGATTTTTTCGATCATCAATTCTATACTGGAAATGGAGAACAAATCCAGCACCCAACTAATGTAATAATAGAAAAATTCAGAAAAATAACGGGCATTGAAGAGCGTAGATATGCATCTCAACAACAAAACACCTCTGACCTAGCCTTTCTTTCTGCAGAAAAAGCAATAAAAAATGCTAAAATCGACCCTGAAACACTTGATTACATAATAGTAGCTCATAATTTCGGAGACGTTGATAGTAACTCTTCCCAGGCAGATACAGTACCTAGCCTCGCTGCAAGAGTAAAACATAAATTAAAAATAAAAAACCCGTATTGTGTAGCCTACGATGTGCTTTTTGGATGTCCGGGCTGGATCGAAGGTGTAATACAAGCACAGTCATTCATAAAAAGTAACATGGCCAAAAAGTGCCTTGTTATTGGTGCAGAGACATTGTCACGTGTTATAGATGAACACGATAGGGATTCTATGATTTATTCTGATGGTGCGGGGGCTTCAATACTTGAAATCACAAAAGAAACTGGAGGAATAATTTCTACAATAAGCGCCTCTCATACATTTGAAGAAAGTAATTTCCTATTCTTCGGAAAAACGTATAAGAATACCTCTGATGACAACAATAAGTATATTAAGATGTATGGTAGAAAAATATACGAATTTGCTCTAAACCATGTACCATTAGCCATGAAAGCTTGTCTGGATAAAACTAATGTAGATATCACCGACATAAAGAAAATTCTAATCCATCAGGCAAATGAAAAAATGGATGAAGCCATTGTAAAAAGGTTCTACGATTTATTTGGTCAAGAAGTACCACATGGTGTCATGCCAATGAGTATTCAGAAATTGGGAAATAGCAGTGTTGCTACTATCCCAACTTTATATGACTTAATTTTGAATGGAAAAATAGAAAATCAGCAAATCAAGAAAGGAGATATGTTGTTATTTGCTAGCGTGGGTGCCGGTATGAATATTAATGCTTTTCTATATCAGTTTTAAAGGCTTCTGTTAAAATTATATCTTAAGTAGATATAGTAATCTGAGTAATTGTCTATTTTTACATCTGCAATTACTGATTATACCATTATGTACGAAGGAACTTTTCCTCATAAACGTTATCAAAAAACACTTGAATTTCTGCGAGAGCATACTCCTGCTCCATCAAAGATTCTTGATCTTGGAGTTAGAAATCCCTTCGTAGAATTTATGGAAAAAGAAGGATATACAGTATCCAATACTTCTGGAGAAGATTTGGATCTAAATACCGAAGTTGTAAAAACGGCCGATGCCGAGATTATAACCGCTTTTGAAATTTTTGAACATTTGATTGCTCCTTTTAATATACTGAAAGACATAAAAGCCGATAAATTAGTAGCCTCTGTACCTTTAAAATTATGGTTCTCCCCTGCTTATCAAAGTAAAACTGACCCATGGGACAGGCACTATCACGAATTTGAAGATTGGCAATTTGACTGGTTACTCGAAAAAGCTGGCTGGGAAATTAAAGCTAGAGACAAATGGACACACCCTGTTAAGAAACTTGGATTTCGCCCCTTACTTCGTCTTTTTACACCAAGATATTATATTGTTTATGCAGAAAGGATAAAAAACTAATAGTTAGCACTTTTAGCTAGTGGTTTTTAATTTTAAAACTGAAATCGTCTCTTGAAAATATACATTGTCATACCTGCTCATAACGAAGAACGTTTTATTTCTAAAACACTTGAGTCTTTGGTTACACAAACACTTCTTCCTAAAAAAATTGTTGTTGTTAATGATAATTCTACTGATAATACTGAGCGCATTCTTGACGACTATAGGAACAGGTATGATTTTATAGACCAGGTAAAAACTAAATCATCGCAAGATCATATGCCTGGCAGCAAAGTGATTAATGCTTTTTATCAAGGTTTTCAGACATTGGATAGTGACTACGATATCATTTGCAAGTTCGATGCTGATCTCATTTTTCCCTCAAATTATTTAGAAAAAATGACAAGGCATTTCAATAATCAGAATAATATAGGAATGGTAGGAGGTTTTTGTCATATTGAAAAAGGTCAAGAATGGATATTAGAAAATTTAACCAACAAAGATCACATACGTGGTGCATTAAAAGCATATCGTAAAGCTTGCTTTGAGGATATTAATGGCCTAAAGCCAGCTATGGGATGGGATACTATAGATGAATTACTGGCACAATATCATAATTGGGAAATTAAAACCGATTCATCATTGATCGTTAAGCACCTTAAACCAACAGGAAATACTTATAATCCTAAAGCAAAATACAAACAAGGTGAAGCATTCTATCGCATGCGTTATGGTTTTTGGATTACGGTAATAGCTTCATTAAAGTTAGCCTTTCTTAAAAAGCAACCCAAGCTCATCATTGATTACCTAAAAGGCTATTTCAAAGCAAAAAAACAGCCATTTCTTGTGTCTAAAGACGAAGGAAAGTTTATTCGCAAACTGCGATGGAAAAAAATTAAAGAAAAGATTTTTTAGGAAAAGAAATAAGATTATTCGAAAACATCTTAACCACTATAGCCTAGTTAAAAAGTTAAAATAGTTCTAAAAACAGACAAGTCTGTCTATTTTTAGAACTATTTTATATATTTGCTTCCATGAAACATTCATTAATTAGACAGCATATTATTGAAACTGCTTCAAACCTTTTTTATAGTAAAGGATACAACCTTACAGGTATCAATGAAATTATTAAAGAAGCTGGTATAGCCAAGGCCACATTATATAACCATTTTGCTTCAAAAGAAGAAATCTGCCTTGCATATCTTACATATAGAAATGAAACATTCATTAATGATATAAAAGTCTTTGTTAATAATGCTGAAGAAGGGAAAAATAAACTATATGCATTATTCTATTTTCTTCAGGAGTTCTTTGATCAAAAAGATTTTAATGGATGCTGGTGTTTAAATACGATAGCAGAAATCCCCAAAGAAAATGAAAAGATAAAAAAAGAGATCCAAAAACAGAAGGGAGAGTTTATTGCGTATATAGAAGAATTAATAGACAAAAACTACCCTCAAGATTCTGACCAAAAAAACGAAGCACTTGCCAGACAAATTTATTTGGTATATGAAGGCTCAATTTCTGAAAGTAAATTACATCAAGATCCATGGCCTATTAAAGCAGGTTTATCGCTCTGTAGAAATATTTTAAACTAAAAAAAATTTATTCACAAAAAGACAGACTTGTCTGTTCATTTATTAACTAAATATATTTAAAAATGACTCAATTCAAAAACAAAACTGCGTTAGTAATTGGTGGAACCAGTGGAATCGGAAAAGCAACCGTAGACACATTAATTAAAGGAGGCGCTACCGTACATGTGGTAGGACGAAATCCTTCTAAGATAGTAGATCATGCAAACATTATAAAACATCAGGTTGATATTACAAACTCAGAAAGTGTAAATGATCTCACACAAACCATTTCTAAATTGGATCAATTGGATTATCTGGTAAATGCTTCGGGAATTTTTGGTCCAAAAGCGTTTTTGGATCATACTGTAGCAGATTATGACTCTTATCAGGATTTGAATCGTGGCTTCTTTTTCATTACGCAATCTGCCGCGAAAAAAATGAAAGAAAATAATAGAGGTGCCATTGTTAACGTAGGCTCTATGTGGGCAAAACAAGCAGTAAAAGCTACCCCTTCCTCTGCATATTCTATGCAAAAAGCCGGACTACATTCACTTACACAACATCTTGCTATGGAATTGGCAGATCACGGAATACGTGTAAATGCAGTATCTCCTGCTGTAGTTGACACTCCTGTATATGATAGCGTTTTTGGAGGTGCGGAAGAGGCAAAAAAAGCTTTAGTAGGGTTTAACCATTTTCATCCAATTGGAAGAAATGGCACACCGCAAGACATAGCAAATAGTATCACCTTCTTGTTATCTGACCAAGCTTCATGGGTTACTGGTGCCATATGGGATACCGATGGAGGTGTAATTGCAGGAAGAAATTAAGAGATATTCTGAATATTAAGTCAAACTGAGTTTTTTAGATAAACTCAGTTTGACTTAATATTTTCATTCTAATACAAAAGATAAAACATTCCCTGTGGCACCATTAGGAAATGCAATTCCTAACATAGCTGAAATTGTAGGTGCTATATCTGTAATACACGTCTCTTTAACCGTACTTCCTTTTTTTATTCCCTTACCAAAGAATAGTAAAGGAACATGTGTATCATATGTTAATCCACTACCATGAGTAGATCCAGTTCGAGAATACATAATAGTTGCAGGATCATACACAATAACAACATCTCCGCTTCTTTTTTGATTAAACCCTTTTTGTATTAAATGTGCGATTCCAGAGGTATAATTACTTGATTCTAGCTGATTTCTGGTGAATACTTTATCAATTTGGTCTTCCTGTAATACAAAATGTGCTATGGATTTTTGAAGTTCTTCGGCATTAACTCCATTTTTTGATACAACTTCATAATTGAAAAAAACTTGATTATTAGACATATTCTCAATCAAACTATCGATCTTAAATTTATTCTTCACAAATGCCTCAACCTTTTTTGTAAATACATCTCGATTAAAATAACCTGCTGGTATTTTAAGTGATTTCAGGTATGATGGCACATGCACCGCTCCGTGATCTGCTGTTAGAAAAACAGTATATTGCCCCTTACCTACTTTGCTATCTAAAGCATTTAAAAATCGTTCTAAATCTTTATCCAATCGTAAATAAGTATCTTGAATCTCTTTAGAATTAACTCCAAAATTGTGTCCTACATAATCTGTACTAGAAAAACTAACAGTAAGAAAATCGGTTACCTCATCATCTCCCAATTTTTCACCGCTAATTGCTTCAATTGCAAAATCTGCAGTAAGGCTATTTCCAAAAGCAGAAGACTTAATAATGTCATATCCTAAATTTTGATCTTTTAATTTAGCCAAATCATAAGGAAATGTAGCGGTCTCTTTTCCTTTATATCCCGCTTCAAACGTATTTAGATCAGCTCCACTTTCGACATACGTTTCAATATCATATAATGTGTTCCATTCTTTAAAATAAGATTCTGCTTTATCTGATGTATTAAAATCTTTAACCCAATTTGGTAAGTCTTTCCTATAATATGTACTTGTAATCCATTTACCTTCATCTTTACCAGTAAACCAATATGCCGCATTTGCAGTATGCCCTGCAGGAAGTATTGCTCCACGATCCTTTATAGCAATTCCAATAGTTTTTCCTTTACCTTGTGTATGTAACCTATTCTGATCTGTTACCGTAGTTGTTTTCATACGGTGCGGAGACATTCTTTCCCATTCGCTATCAGATCCTACGGCCTTTACTGAAGGATCACTAGCACAATACACCATCTTCTTACTAAATTTATCATACCAGTTATTAGAAATTACCCCGTGATTTTGTGGAGTTGTTCCTGTATAGACTGAAGTATGTCCAGGACCAGTATAAGTTGGCACATAGTTAAAGTGGTTATTCTTACAATTATACCCTTCATTAATCATACGTTTAAAACCACCTTCTCCAAATCGATTATAAAAACGTGTTAAATAATCGTATCGCATTTGGTCCACCACTATACCAACAACAAGTTTTGGGGAGCTATTAACAGACTCCTGGGATTTACAAGTAATAGATAATACTGTTAGCAATATGATTAGAAATATTTTCTTTGTCATTATTTTTTAGTTTAGATACTAGAACTCATCTTAAGTTCAGCGAAAATAGCATTTATGCAAATGTAAAACTTTAATGCAAGGTTAAATGCTGTGGATTTTTTTTTTTCTATTTTAGCCTTTCTAATAAAGAACGTATGTTTTATCTGGACGATATCGGTCGTTACTTTTTGATGCTGAAGGGAATTTTTAGTCGAATGACAAAAGGTTCTGTGATTAGAAATCTGATATTCAAAGAAATAGATGACCTAATTATTGGTTCTTTGGGTATCACAGTATTTCTGGCTTTCTTTATTGGGGCTGTTGTTGCAATTCAAACAGCACTTAACCTTAATAACCCTTTAATTCCCAAGAAACTTATTGCCTTTGCATCCAGACAATCGGTGATTCTGGAGTTTGCCCCTACTTTTATTTCAGTAATTATGGCAGGTAAAGTAGGTTCATTTATTACCTCTAGCATTGGAACAATGAGGGTTACCGAACAAATAGATGCACTAGAAGTTATGGGTATCAACTCTCTTAACTATTTAGTTTTCCCAAAGATTATAGCAATGCTTACCTATCCTTTTGTGATTGCAATAGCTATGTTTACTGGTATATTTGGAGCATATGTTGCCGGTGTTTACGGAGGGTTTGTATCAAGCACAGATTTTTTGACCGGGCTTAGAGAAGAGTTTATCCCTTATCATTTGGTATATGCATTTATAAAAACCTTTTTGTATTCGTTTTTATTAGCAACTATACCTTCTTTTCATGGATATTATATGAAAGGTGGTGCCTTAGAAGTTGGAAAAGCAAGTACTTCTGCCTTTGTTTGGACCACGGTGGTTATTATTATATCAAATTATGTACTTACTCAATTATTACTAAGCCAATGATAGAAGTTACCAATCTACATAAAGGTTTTAACGGAGAAGAGATTCTAAAAGGAATTACTACATCATTTGATCGTGGTAAAACCAATCTGATCATTGGTACCAGTGGTAGTGGTAAAACGGTTTTCTTAAAATGTTTACTTGGTCTTTTTACTCCAGAAAAGGGAGCCATTTGTTATGACGGTGCTACCTATTCTGAACTTAATGAACAACAACAAAGAGATCTAAGAGAGCAAATGGGAATGGTTTTTCAAGGAAGTGCTTTGTTTGACTCTATGACCGTTGAGGAAAATGTGATGTTTCCTCTTATGATGTTTACCAAGCAGAAGAAGGAAGAAATGCAGGATAGAGTAAATGAGGTATTGGATAGGGTAAATCTAGAAAATGCCAATAACAAGCTTCCGTCTGAAATTAGTGGAGGAATGCAAAAACGTGTTGCTATAGCACGTGCTATTGTAACCAGACCAAAATACTTATTCTGCGATGAGCCTAACTCTGGACTTGATCCTAGAACCGCTATCGTAATCGACAATCTAATTAAAGAAATCACCGAGGAAAACGATATTACTACTGTAATTAATACTCACGACATGAATTCGGTAATGGAAATTGGAGAAAAAATCGTTTTTCTTAAAAATGGACATTTAGAGTGGGAAGGTGATAAGAGTCAGATTTTTAAGACAGATAATAAAGCTGTTACAGATTTTGTATACTCTTCAAATCTATTTAAAAAAGTGCGCGATGCCCAATTAAAAGGGTTGTAAGCTAATCAATTACTTTAAAAAATTAATTAGCTTTCTTATACGCCTCTTCGATCCATTGTTTTAACTCTTCATCTATTTCTTCTATAGTTGTGATCTTAACTCTATGCGTACACATAGTTCCAAAGGGTCCAGAATTTTCTAGTCTATTGGTTATAGGCTTATCTTTTAATTTCAGCCCTAAATCAATTCTTGTTTTGGTAGCCGGTTTTATTAAAGTGAATTGCTTTTTTCTAATAATGCTCACACTTCCTTTTTTTGGTGTGATAGTAACATCAGCACCTAAAGTTTTTACTAGAGAAATTAACTTCTCATAAATAGGCATTAACTCTTCTTTTCCTTTATATTGATTCTCGATAGATCATCTGGTGTTTCTTTTTCATCTTTAGACAACGTCACAATCGTATTTGCAAATCCATGTGTAACGTTATGTTCTCCTTTCAAATACTTTACGGCTTCAGAATGTTTTATAAAAGATTTTTCTTTTAATATCAATTTCCATTCATTTAATGATTTTCCAGTTTTTTCTTGCATATTATCAATCATTGTTTGTAGTGCTTTATCCATAACTAAAATTTTATTTGTTGTCCTGATTCTAAATATGAAATCAGTTGTTGATGACTCGCCTCGTTTCCAGAGATAAAAAATTTCATCATCTTTATGTATTCTGGGCTTTTCCTATACCCAATACCGTACGAAGTGACCTTTATGGTATTCGTTTGGGTTTCTTCAAATACAATAACATTAAACAAGTTCTTAGCATCTCTTTGTAGAATATCTGGGAAATTTTCTGTCACTTCAGCCTGCAAAGTGATCATTTTATTAGGAACATAGTTAATAACATGAAGGCGAACAGTTCCTTTATCCCCAATTTTTGCATTCTTATCATAGTTGGTTTGTATAAGTCCTCCAATTTTAAAATCAACTTCGGCAACAGGAGCTACCCAACTCTCCCAACCTTTTTTTGTGGTATAGGCATCCCAAACTTGATCCAAATTAGCGTTAACCTCAAACATTTGCGTCAACACCATATTGTTTGCATGTGTTGAGTCTACAACTGAAACAACCCTGTTTTCTGATAACTTAGGTTTATTTTGAGCATACTGACTAACTGAAATCAGTAGCATAATAAAATATAAAACTGTCTTCTTCATAACGATTTGTATAAGTAACAAATTACTGAAATCGATGTAAGATAAGATAGTAAAAAATTAACCTTTTTTATCTAATGGGAAGAAATTGGATTGTTCTTTGTTATACTCTGCTGTAATGAATTCTTGAGGATTGAATCCTGAAAACTCTTTGAATTCTTTGATAAAATGGGATTGATCTGTATACCCAAATTGATAAGCTATTTGCGACCAAGCAATATTTTGTTTGGCATGTATTTGTTGCAAAATTTCATTGAATCGAAATATTCTATGAAATACTTTTGGGGTCAAACCGCAATACTTTTTAAATTGTTCTATTAAGTGTTTTTGAGTTTTAGGGTATAATGACACTATCTCGCTGTGTTCTGTATACGGCCCAATCATTAATTTATCAACGATCGTCACTAACTCTTTTGGAGCCATCTTACTTGATTTAAATCTATTATACAACCAAGTCTCAACAGCTTTAAATTTTTCAACAACTACTTCTTTTTCTAAAACCGCTTTTCTCAAATCCAAAATTTCATTTCCTAAAACCTCTTGTGCTGCAATTACTTTGTTGTTTAGTTGCTGAACCGGAATGTGTAAAAAGGGATGTGGCCCATTAGGTTTAAATTGAATAACTAGCATTTCTGAATCTTGATGAGCCGAAATTGAAAGATAGTTTTTGTGCATTCCCGAGATCCACACTTGCTCAAAAGTCGCATTGGGTTGAAGCGTTTTATTATCAAAAGTATTTCTAGGAATTCCATCCAATTCAAAAATAACAAACAAATGCCCTGTTGGGACAACCCGTTCTATAGAATGATCGGGTTGAAAGTTTTTAAAATAGAAAACTGATTCGATCAAATTATCTAAAGGATATTCTAATATGTGCGTTTCAAATGTCAATGCCTTTATTTTGTTGACCGAAATGATTGACGTAAGATACTTTTACTTTAAGTTGTAGACAGAAGATTGTATATGTATTATAAAAAATACACTACACTTTTATCTTTTAGATTCCAATAAACTCTCAACTAGAGATTTTAATTTGGTAATTTCCTTTTCTTGTTGTTTTATACGAGAGTTATGTTTTTTTAGTTCTTGGATTTCTTTTTGCTGCTGAATCGTATACAGTGTCAGTTCTTCAATCTTTTGAAGTAATTTAGCGTCCATTTCTCCAAGAAAAATTCCATTTTCTTTAACATCTTTTTCGCTTGGAATATCCTTCAAATGCCCATTTTCTTTGATATGATTTTCTACTTCCATAAGAGTAGGTAACTTATAATCATCATAAAACACAAAATCGGACCATCCAGTTTCCACTTTGATTTCTTTTGCTCTTATTTTTCCATTTACAGCTAACTTCCACGAACCTGAATTTTTTGTCCCAATTCCTACATTTCCACCAAAAGGGTTGATCAGTAAATCAAATTTTGAAGCAGTTGTGGTTTGCTGTGTTTGAATTACAGCTTTTAAGTTAGTATTATCAACACCAAACCTAAGACTTGCATCACTACCGTCATTATCAGCTCTTATAACCAAACCACTATTTGGTAATGTTATAGCATTTGATAAATCCGCATTTTTTAAAACTTCTAATTTACCGGAAGGATTTATTGTTCCAACACCAACACTTCCATTGTATGGGTTTAAAAGTAGTTTATAACTAGTTCCCGTACCATGACCCTGAATTGCAGGTTGTTTTCCATAGGTGCCAATCAAAACTTCTCCTTGATCTGTACCATCTACATGACCAATACCTACTTGCCATTTCTCAGGTCTTAATGGTTGATCCGCCGTACTAGCCCCTTTACTGGAAATATGCAATTTTCTTTGTGGGTTCGTGGTACCTACTCCTACATTACCATTTACACCTATCCTCATTCTCTCATTACGAGTATTTGATCCCGTAGAAAAACTAATACCATCATAGGCATTAAAACTAAAACCATCGGGGCTTGCTCCCATATTCGAATGATCATAAGTTAAAATTGAAAGATTATACTTGTTTGTTGAGTTAAAACCTTCTCTAAAAAAGATTCCAGTCTCATTTCCTCTACTATAACTATCTAATAAAAAACTACCTTCCAAATGCAACTGCTCTTTAGGAGTGGTAGTTCCTATTCCAACATTACCACTAGGCATAATGGTCATTAAGTGACCCGTTCCCTTGTTATAAAAGTGGATATTTCCAACAGTTTTTTCTACACTCCCAATATATAATTGATTAGAACCATTAAGTCCAAAAGCCCTTGTAAACCCAGACTCTCCATTTTTTTGTACTCTTATATAATCTGTAGAGTTATTCAGGTCAACATTTTGAGCATTAAGTCCAAATGCAATCCCAAACAGGCCAATCAATACTATTTTAATTTTCATTTTGTTTATTTTTATAAAGTCTATTCTTATCTATGTTATCCAAGACAAAAATGTTACCGCTGTAGGCAAAATATTATTATGATTTTGAAAAACGCTATTAAGCTATCTTACGTGTAGGGTATCGGCCTTCAATTCTTTAGTGATCCATTCTCTAAGAGCATTTGTTCTTACGGCATCCAAACTATCTGATACCTGGAATTTCCAACTTGGAAAGATCATTTGTATAGTATCCATTTTCAAGAAATTAGATTGTAAAACCTCACTATACCCAAGAGTTTCAAGATCAGGAAATCTTATTTTAGCATCTTTAGAGATATTAAAATAAGGCAACACTTGTACAGGAACTACTTTATTAGCTTCTCTTAAATTGGTTTCCAAACCTGCAATCTGGATTTTAAGATCCTCGATTTCATCTAACAAATTAGTATTCTCCTTTTCTAGTCGGTCCAACTCCACTATTGCGCGATCATATGCTTTAGATACTTGATCGAGCCCTCTTGATTTGTTACCGTTAACAGATAATTCAAAGTCATCAAGATCATCATATTTCTTGATTTCATTTTTAAGGTCACTAACTATTGCATCAGGAATTTCTCCATCAAAATATAGCTTTATAGTTTTCTCATTATAATTATAAAAATCTTTTCTTAGATACAAATTTTCATTTGCTTCGATCTCGTTTTCCAGAAAAATTTTATAGTCATGTTCTGCATTACTTTCTTGCAGCGTTACATAGAATGTCCAGCTCGCAGGAATCATAACCAATACCGCCAGTAAAGAAGCTAATTGCGCAGTACGTTTTCTTTTTGCAGAATTTGCATAACGTAACATGGGAAAACGTAACAACTTTGCAATGATAAAGGTAGATAAGGCAATAAATATGGCATTTATTGAAAATAAATACAATGCTCCCAAAGCATAATCCGGTTGCCATTCTGCAATACCATATCCAACAGTACACAATGGAGGCATTAATGCGGTTGCAATAGCTACTCCCGCTATAGCATTAGGCATTGTTCCTTTCTTAGATTTAGCAACAATCAGAGCCAAACCACCAAAAACTGCAACCAATACATCCAGAATTGTAGGCGCTGTTCTAGCCTCGAGCTCCGGAGTGAGTTCGGTCAAGGGAGACGCCCAGAAATATAACGTAGCAGCAAGTACACTCAATCCGACCATCACTCCTAGATTAACCAATGATCTTCTTAAGGTATCAATATCATTAATAGCAATAGATAATCCAACACCTACAATTGGCCCCATTAACGGAGAAATTAACATGGCCCCTATAACCACTGCAGTAGAACTTACATTAAGACCAATGGATGCTACAAATACAGAAAAAATAAGAATCCAGGCATTATGCCCCTTAAACGGAATATCATTTTTGACGTCCTCAATAGTTTGATCTTTATCTGTTTCTGCTCTAATATTTAATAATTCTCTAAGAAATTTATTAATACTTGCAAAAAGACCTTTAGCATCTCTTTTAACAGATTCAGTAACCTCTTCTTTATTAGGAATTGGTTGATTTGTGTTTTCTTCCATTAGTTTATCCGTATTGTTCTCCGTATGTTTCTTTTACTTTCTTAAGTACTTCTTTGATGTCTTGTTCCTTCTTTTTAGGATAGATCAAAAGCACATCTTCTTTATCCACAATGATATAATCTTCTAGTCCGTCTACAACTACAATTTTATCATTTGAAGTTCTAATCATATTACCAGTAGCTTCCTGAGAAAGTACACGCGCATTTACAACAGCGTTATTATCACTGGTTTTATCTAATTTTTCATATAGTGAGCCCCATGTACCTAAATCATTCCAATCAAAAGTAGCAGGTAGTACATATACGTTTTCTGCTTTTTCTAGAATTGCATAATCTATAGATATGTTTTCTGCCAAGGGATAATTTGCACAAATGAAATCCTTTTCCTTTTTGGTATTATAGAGATCTGTTCCTTTTTCAAATAAAGAAGTCATTTTTTTCTGAAAACTTGCAAATGCATCTACAATACTTTCAACACTCCAGATAAAAATACCGGCATTCCATAAATAATTACCAGCATTTAAAAATGTTTTTGCAGTATTATAATCTGGTTTCTCAGTAAACTGCGTTACTTTTTTAATAGCATCATCCTCTTTATTATATTGAATATATCCATATCCCGTATTAGGAAATGTAGGCTGAATGCCTAACGTCATTAGGATGTCACTTTCAGAACATGCTGTAAAACATTGATTCAAATTTGATATAAAGGCATCCTCGTCTTCGATCCAATGATCACTAGGGGCCACTATCATAACAGCGTTTGGGTTTTCCTTTTGAATTTTCATTGCAGCATATAAAATACAGGGAGCAGTATTACGCATTGCAGGTTCTGTTACCACCTGCCGCTGATCTGCCATGGGAAGCTGTTCCAAGACAAGATCGTTGTACCTTTCATTCGTAAGAATAAATATGTTTTCGGTTGGAATTATTTTGGCCAAACGTGAAAATGTACGCTGAATAAGAGTTTCTCCTGTACCCAACATATCATGAAATTGCTTTGGAAAATCGGTTGTACTTACCGGCCAAAATCGAGATCCTACTCCACCAGCCATTAATATGGCATAATAATTTTTATTCATAATCAATTCAACAGTTCTACTTCCGCATTAGGGTTAAAAAGGTAGATTCTACCAGTGCTAAGTTCTACACATTCATATCGTTTCACCTTTTTATTACCTTTTTTAAATATCTTTCCATTATACAATCTAAAGGTACTTCCGAAAGGTAATTCAAAGATATAATTTTTATCACTTTCAGGATCATATTGTTTTAAAGCAAGAGATAATTTTTCATCAGTATCGCTACTTGCTCTTGGATTTCTGAAATGATTAGCAATAACCGGCAACAGTTTAGAAGGAAAAACCTCTGGATTAATATAAGGCAGCATTAATTGCTGAAAGACCTTTTTCCATTCTATTCCGTGTGGTTTTATATAACGCCCATATTTCTCAAAAGCCACCAGGTGAGCAATCTCATGAATCAATGTAATAAGAAACCGGTACTTATTTAGAGAAGCATTTACAGTAATCTGATGTCCTCCATCTGCCATTTTTCTGTAATCCCCATGCCTAGTAACACGTTCATTAACAATCTTAAGATGTACATTACATTTTACTATCAAGTCAAATGCAGGTTCTAATGCACGCTCAGGTATATATCTGGCAAGTATTTGTTTCACGGGCACAAAATACAAAATAAGAATCGGTTCATAAAGTCTTATTTTATGTTTGCAAACCCATCCTTTTCTGGTATTTCTTATTTTAAAATCAGAAAATGGCAAATAACAATAAAAGTGATCATAAGCCATTCATTATCAATCATATTTTGTCAATTTTCATTGTTATATTTTTTATCTTGTAGTATTCATAATTTAAAATAAAATTATTAAGCTATTTTTTATTTACATATTGACCTTTTCATGCACCATTGGATGCACAAACGCGTCCAAAGAAATAGATATTAAATCGACTGATACCATAGATAATAAAGAGGATACGCTTATTAGCAACAAAGAAGAATATACTGTTGTGATATTTCAGAAACTTCAGCAGTATCTTCATAGGGACAAATTGAACCCTCAAAATCAAGACAGAATTTTCTCTACAGAAAAAACCACCATCAAAAAGGTTGAACTTATTGAACCTTATATTATTACTTCAGATTCTATCAAAAAAATCAAAACGAAAGTTATTTTTGAATCAGAAACCGACACCATACTTACTACAATTAAAACTTTGGAAACAGATATAGGTGGAGAATGTATTAATGCTGACCTTTTTTCTTTTGAAAGTCTTAAAAAACTAAAAGTTATTTCTCCCAGAAAAGCAGTTTCTAAAAAACCTATTCATGTAGAAAGCTTTTCTCTAAGAGATCTTAGTTTTACATGGGAAGATATTAATGCTTGCGATTGTTTGTATATGGTAAAAGCCGAAAACACTACATACAAGAAGCTATATTTTGGTCGTTTTAAAGGTGATACAACCGGAATTATACAACTTGGAAAAAATACAGAGAAACAATTAGTTTCTATTGTTAAATCAAGAGCAAAAAACCGAAAACCCGGCAGCGCTTGGAATGAGACTTATCAAAACAATCTATATACTATAAAGCTAAAAGCCAAACCTACCAAACGAAAGATAAAAAGAAAACACACCTACTATATCGACTTTACTTTAATGGATCGATCCACACAAAAAATGGTCAAAAATACCGTTTTGGCAAATTGTAAATCCTAATTCATCATTTTACGGTTTTATAACCAAAAAACTCCTGTAAAACTATCATTATGCAGTTTTTAATCGGATAAAAATTAACACTTAACGATTATTTGATGTTTTTAACTTGTTGTTAATCAATTATTAATATTTTTAAAACCTTAACATTTACTAACACAAACCATAAAGGCACACTCATATGAGAACACTAATAACTTTGGTTATTCTTTTTGTCTGTACGACAAATACTATAGCACAAACTCAGGTTGAAGATCAAGAAAAAGATAAAAAAATACTTAGAAAGTTAGCAGTAGAAAAAGCGATAGAATTGCAAAAGGAACTCAATTTAACCATTCGCGCTAGTCAAATCCTTCAAAAGACAATTTTTGATTATTCTATGAAAGCTAATAAAGTATTGCAGTCTAAATTATCCGCACGAGAAAAATCTAAAAGCTTAAGCAACATCATATACTTTCAGAACGAAGAGTTGAAAAAAGTACTTACGGTAGATCAATTTTATCAATACTTAAACTTGCAAAATGTATCTGTAGCAGGTTTTTAGAGGTCCTATTTTTCAATTTTAATCAGAAGTAATCATGGAGTGCTGCTAGATACTTGCAGCACTTTTCCATTATATATTTTATTTCCTGTTAGCGAAAAACCTTTAATATAATTTGCCATTTCCAAAGCCGTTAGCGGGGCTTGATATCCAGGGAAAGCTTCTTCTAACATTTCGGTTTGCACTGCTCCCAATGCCAACACATTAAATGCAATACCACTTTCTTTATATTCTTCTGCCAACAATTCGCTTAACGTAATAACTGCCCCTTTACTAGAACTATAAGCGGCCAATCCAGGAAATTTCATACTTCCTTGAATACCACCCATACTGCTAATTGTAACGACATGTGATCCTGATTTCATAAAAGGCAAAACCAAACGTGTAATTTCTGCTACTCCAAAAACATTTACCTTATACACATCTTCAAAGTCTTGAGCAGACATCTCACTAAACGGTTTATTAAGAAGTTTACCCGCATTATTAATTAAAATATCCACCTGTTCCCATGTCTCTGAAATATAATTGACCATCTTATTTAGATCTCTATTATTACAAATATCGAATGAAAACGTATGTATATTTTTATGCTGAAGAGCAGCAATAGGTTTTTCGTTTCGGGATAGCGCTAAAATCTTATGCCCTTCGTCTGCAAATAACTTTGCCAATTCATATCCAATTCCTCTACTTGCTCCAGTAATAATAATGTTTTTCATATACTTTCAAAGACCATTTGTAATGGCCTAAAATTAGTTCAATTTAATCTCTTTACTTGGTGTATTAGCCATTTTTTCAATCGCCGGAATGCACTCATTTATTAGTTCTGCGATAAATTCAAAATTCATCTCAGATGCTTCATCATCTACATGGTGATAGTAATCATAATTTGTAAAATCGAAGGTAGAAATAGTCTGACATGGCACGTTGAATTGCTTGTAGAAAGGATAATTATCACTTCTTTGAAATAAATGAAATTCTTTCGCCTTTGGTAAATATCCTATTAATTCAGAACCTGTATATTCATTTATCTTTTTTGCCATGTTGGACACCTCGTATCCCGTAATATATGCTTTAAAAGACTTCTCATTTAATGGCACACCAATCATTTCAAAATTCACCATAGCATACAGGTCTATATCCTTTTCCTTTAACACCTCAGCCAGATGTTGAGATCCAAGTAGCCCTTTTTCTTCAGCACCAAATAACACAAACAGTATACTTCTTTTGTTATTTTTTAACTTAGCAAATTGTTTTGCCAAAGAAATAACTGCCGTACTTCCTGCCGCATTATCATTGGCTCCATTTGCAATAGTATCACCATTAACCTCTTTTCCTGTTCCTATATGATCAAAATGTGCTCCAACAATAACAAACTCATTTGCCAGTGTTTTATCGGTACCTTTAAGATATCCTACAACATTAAAAGTTGAAATTCCTTTTGCATCAAAAGTATTTCTATACGTTTCAAAATAAGGAGCTATGCCATATTTCTCAAATTCTCCTTCAATAAACTGAGCTGCCTTTTCTAAGCCTTCACTTCCGGTATCTCTACCTCCAAGTTCATCACTAGCTAAAAAACTTAAAATTTCTTTTACTTCTGACGGGTTAGTCGCAGTAAGTAAAGACGCATCTGCTTCTTCAATATTTGGGTGTGCATCTTTCTTTTCCGACTGGGCTATTGTAGATTGTTTACAATTAACAAATAACACCAAAGCAACAAGAATTATAAAAATATTTTTCTGCATAAGAATCTAGTTTTGGATAAAGATAAAAAAATCCCACTTCGATTGAAGTGGGATTTTTTATAAATATTTGATCACTTGAATTAAGCTAACATAGTAACTGGATTTTCAAGATATTGTCTTAATGTTTGTAAAAACTGAGCACCTGTAGCTCCATCAACCGTTCTATGATCGCACGCCAGAGTAACTTTCATCGTATTACCAACAACTATCTGACCATCTCTAACGACAGGTTTTTCTACAATTGCACCTACAGATAAAATTGCAGAGTTAGGTTGATTAATAATTGAAGTAAACTCCTGAATACCAAACATTCCTAAATTAGAAACTGTAAACGTACTACCACTCATTTCTTGAGGAGTCAATTTCTTATTTCTCGCTCTACCAGCCAAGTCTTTGACTTTAGTTCCTATCTGAGTCAACGACATTTGATCTGTAAATGGCAATACAGGAACTACTAATCCATCTGGTACAGCAACAGCTACACCCACACTAATATGCTTTGCATAAACTGTATTATTATCTGTCCACTGTGTATTTACCTGTGGATGTTTGCGAAGTGCCATAGCACAAGCCTTAACCACCATATCATTAAAAGACACCTTAGTATCTGGTAATTCATTAATATTCTTACGAGAAGCCATTGCGCTATGCATATCTACCTCGATAGTAAGATAATAATGAGGTGCAGAGAATTTTGAAGCCGATAGACTCTTAGCAATAGCTTTACGCATTTGTGAATTCTTAACTTCTTCAAAACTTACCTCTCCTGCAGGAGTATATGCCTGCACCACAGAGGCTGCAGTTTCTTTTACCGAAGCAGGGGCTGTAGCAACAGCCGCAGGGGTAAATGATTCTACATCCTTTTTAATAATACGTCCATTTTCACCAGTTCCTTTTACCTGAGAAAGATCAATTCCTTTATCTGCAGCTATTTTCTTAGCTAGCGGTGAAGCAATAATTCTACCACCGGTAGCGCTACTGGTTGTAGTTTCTTCTACTTTAGTTTCCGTCTTAACCTCTTTATTTGGTGTTGCAGGTGCATTTTCCTGAGAAGGAGGAGTACTAACTCCATCTTTAAGACCTGAAACATCGGTTCCTGCAGGGCCAATAATCGCCAATAAAGCATCTACAGGAGCTGTTTGACCTTCGTCTATTCCAATATGCAATAAGGTTCCGTTATAGAAAGATTCAAACTCCATTGTAGCCTTATCAGTTTCTATCTCGGCAAGGATATCTCCTTCTTCCACAGTATCACCAACTTTTTTAAGCCATGTAGCCACAGTTCCTTCTTCCATGGTATCACTTAGTCTTGGCATAGTAATAATTTCAACACCTTCTGGAATCGAAGTGCTTCCCGATGTGGCCGGAACAGATTCTTCTACTTTTTGTTCTTTTGGAGTTTCAGCTTTAGGACTAGTATTTCCATTTAACAACCCAGAAATATCTTCTCCTTCATCTCCAATAATAGCAAGTAATTGATCTACAGGAGCTGTTTCTCCTTCCTGAATCCCTATATGAAGTAATGTTCCTTCATAAAAAGACTCAAACTCCATAGTTGCCTTATCAGTCTCTATTTCTGCGAGAATATCTCCTTCACTAATTTTATCTCCCTTCTTGACAAGCCACTTCGCAACCACCCCTTCTTCCATGGTGTCACTTAATCGTGGCATATTTATTACTGTAGCCATATTTATTGTGGTTTGTGTGATAAAAATTGATAATCATCCTGGTCATATACAACATCATACATAACATTCTTTTCTGGAAATGGTGATTCTTCAGCAAATTTCTGACATTCTGCAACCCTTTCTTTTACTCTTTTATTTATTACTGCTATTTCATCTTCACTTGCATAATTTTTCTCCTTAATAATATCAAGTACTTGAGTAATTGGATCAATTTTCTGATATTCTGCTACCTCTTCTTTGGTACGATACTTTTGAGCATCACTCATCGAATGACCTCTGTAACGATATGTTTTAAGTTCTAAGAAAGTTGGTCCTCCTCCAGTTCTGGCTCTTGTAATTGCTTCATCCATAGCCTCGGCCACTTTTATTGGATTCATAGCGTCTACAGGACCCGACGGCATTTCATATCCATTTCCTAATTTCCAGATATCTGTATGATTAGCTGTTCTTTCTACCGAAGTTCCCATTGCATATCCATTATTCTCTACACAAAACACAACAGGTAGTTTCCATAACATTGCAAGATTGAAAGCTTCATGTAATGATCCTTGACGCGCAGCCCCATCACCAAAAAATGTAAGTGTTACTGCATCTCTTTTATGGTATTTATCCGCAAAAGCTAAGCCAGCTCCTAGTGGTATTTGTCCTCCTACGATTCCGTGCCCTCCGTAGAATCTATGTTCTTTCGAGAAAATATGCATTGATCCTCCCAAACCTTGAGAAGTACCAGTGGCTTTACCATATAATTCTGCCATTACACGTTTTGGATCTACCCCCATACCTATGGGTTGTACGTGATTACGATATGCAGTAATCATCTTATCTTTTGTAAGATCCATAGCATGTAATGCCCCCGCTAAAATAGCTTCCTGACCATTATATAAGTGTAAAAACCCTCTTACTTTTTGCTGAATGTATACCTGAGCAAGCTTATCCTCAAACTTTCTCCAGAAAAGCATTTCTTCGTACCAATTAAGGTAAACTTCTTTGGTTATTTTTTTCATTTACAATTGTGCTGATATATGTATAAAGAACTAGTCATAAAACTAGAAATCATTTAGTTTCCCTCTTAATTTATTGAGAGAACGAAAAACAAAAATAACATATTCGAAATTAAGGAAAAAGTAGTTTGATAATAAAATCAACGAAAACGTTATAAATACGAATTATCAAAAACAAGTGGCAATAAATTAGCTAAAGAAGAAGATTTAACCACTTTTCCTGTCTCTCCCATAAAATAAATCTCTATAGGCTTGTCCTGTTTCACTTCATACTCGGCTATTGATTGCCTACAAGCACCACATGGAGGCGTGGGAGTAAGTAATTGATACTTAAGAGATCTGGCTGAAAGTGCCATTTTTACAATTGGAACGTCTGGAAAATTAGCTCCAGCATAATATATAGCAGTACGCTCTGCACATAATCCAGAAGGATAACATGCATTTTCCTGATTATTTCCCAGAACTACTTCACCGTTTTCTAACAACAAAGCCGCCCCAACCAAAAATTCTGAATATGGAGCATACGCTTTATCTCTTATGGTTATAGATTCACTCATTAGATTTTGAATTTCTTCTGGCAATTCATCAAATGAGTCATACACTTGTAATACAGATTTTATTTCTAGTTCTTTCATTTTTTATCCCTAGTTATTTTGAACTTATCGGTAACAGCAATACAATGTACTACAAACAAAAAAAGTATCAAACCCTAAGGCTTGATACTTTTTTTATAATTAATATATCTAGGTATTAATCGTAATATTCATCTCCGAAATCAAAAGTAAGACCAAAGCGAAGCGTTCTCTCTAGTGGGCTCGTAATTGATGATGTAGAAAATAAATACGAAACGTTTAAGTTTATAACATTATATTTAAAACCGGTACCCAACGATAAAAATTGGCGACCTCCTTTTTCTTCACTTTCATTAAAGAAACCTGCTCTAAAAGCAAAAACTTCTCTATACATATACTCTGCTCCTAATGACCAAGTAACTTCTTTTAGTTCTTCACTAAATCCTCCATCTGCATCTCCCCAAGAAGAAAAGATAGCCCCAAATTCATTTATATCCTGATATTCTGTATTATCATTACCATCTATGTCTCCATCATTATCAAAATCTTGTGGAGTGGGAACAAGCAACTTACTGAATTCTAAAGAAGGTGTTATCCTATTATCCTCATCCAGAATAAAATCAAATGATCCTCCTAATCTAAAGTTTGTTGGTATAAAATTTTCCTGACCTGCATCATCATATGTAATCTTAGGCCCTATATTAGAAATGGTCGCTCCAACTCTCCATCTACCATTAAAAGAATTAAATGCTATTTCATCACTTCTGTAGAAACCAGCAATATCAACACCAACACTACCTGCCGCACTTGCATCGTCGGCATCAAGAGTCTGTAATCTTAAATCAGACCTCAAATAGCGTCCGCCTACAGCCATAGAAAAATAGTCATTCAGTTTTAATGCATAAGAAATATCTAGAGTAAACTCATTAGGACGTTGTGTATTACCAGCGCCATCAGCAGTTTGTCTAAATTCTATATCTCCCAAACTAAAATATCTAAAACTCGCAGCGAAAGCACTCTTTTCATTGATACGATTATAGTAATTAACATTTCCTAGGAAAATATCATTAACCAGACTACTAAGGTAAGGTGTATAATTAACCCCTACTGCTTGTTTACTTTTAATAAAAGCATATTTAGCTGGGTTCCATTGTTGTGAAAATGCATCGGGTGAGGTTGCAACCCCCTGATCGGCTAGACCTGCTGCTCTTGCATCAGCAGCTATTATTAAAAATGGTGTAGCTGTTGTGATTGCTCTATCTCCCTGTGCTTTGGCATCAAATTTAAAAAATGTTAAAAATATAAGACCAAGAATAAGTGTTTTTTTCATACCTGCAAAAATTGAGTTTGACAAATATATAGTTATTTAGTGATTAAAAAATAGTGAGCCATTTAATTTTTTCAACTCACTCTTTTGTTAACGCATTTTTTGGTGATATCTTATATCTTTCAAATCATTTTAAATTTGCCCAACAAAAAATACACTTACTATTAGGGTTTATTTTTCAAAACCTCAGATGTCACAACTACACACACTACTATATTACAAAAGAAACACAAGTATATTACAAGGAAGTGGGCTTAGTTTTTTTAACAATTAAATTTTTGCAGTTTTTATTTGGTCATAAATAATAATTTTAGAAATATTGCGTTAAACCAAAGTCGTTGGAAATTCATTAAAAAATATGAATCGATAATATTTTAAAAAAATTAGGGTAAATTTAACGTTTATTATTTATATTGCGATCCCTAATTCTACTTTAACGAACTTAAGATTATGAAAAACGCGTTTATTTTTAGGTCGCTGATGGCACTTACCGTTAGTGTATTTCTATTTAGTTGTACCAAAAACGACTATGGAAGTAATTCTAGAGCCACTGGTTGGAAATACAATTCCAAAGATGGTGGATTTCAAGTTGCCACAAATTATAAAGAGCAAGAAACTGGACCTGGATTAGTATTTATTGAAGGTGGTACTTTTACCATGGGACGTGTCCAGGATGATGTTATGCATGATTGGAATAACACTCCTACACAGCAACATGTTCAATCATTCTACATGGATGAAACTGAGGTTACTAACATTATGTACCTTGAATACCTTGATTGGTTAAAAGGTGTTTACCCTCCTACTGAACCAAAATACAGAAATATTTATTATGGTGCTCTTCCTGATACTCTTGTATGGAGAAATCGTCTTGGTTTTAATGAGATGATGACTAATAACTATCTTCGTCACCCAGCATATGCAAATTATCCTGTTGTTGGTGTAAATTGGGTTCAGGCAGTAGAATTTAGTAACTGGAGAACAAATCGCGTTAACGAAAGAATTCTTGAAGAAGAAAATGTAATAAAAGAAAATGCTCCTTTTGAGGATGTTTCTGCAGAAAGTACTTTTGATACAGAAACATATTTAAATGCTCCTTCACAAACTTATGGTGGTAATGATGAAGCCATTAGAGGAGGTAGAGCTTCTGAAAAATATGAAAAAACAAATGACTCTACTGGGTTATACATTCAACGTAAGGACGGATTACTTTTACCAAAATACAGACTTCCAACTGAAGCTGAATGGGAATATGCAGCCTTAGGTCTTGTAGAAATCAGAAGTTATAATATCTATAGAGGTAGAAAAAAATACCCTTGGAGTGGAAAATATACACGTTCTGGAAAAAGAAGTACCAGAGGTGATCAATTAGCAAACTTTAAGCAAGGTGATGGTGATTACGGTGGAATTGCCGGATGGAGTGACGATGGTGCAGATATTACTGCTCCTGTAAAATCTTACGATCCTAACGATTATGGGTTATACGATATGGCAGGAAATGTTGCAGAATGGGTAGCTGATGTATACCGACCAATAGTTGATGATGAGTATAATGATTTTAATTACTACAGAGGTAATATCTACACAAAGAATGCTATTAACCCCGACGGAACTGTAAAAGTAGTAATGACAGATTCTATAGTTTATGATACTTTAAGTAATGGTAAAATTATTGCAAGAGTATTACCAGGAGGAATCTTACAAGTGCCTATAGATGAAGAAGACACTTACATGAGAACTAATTTTACTGATAGTGACAATAGAAACTATAGAGACGGTGATAAAAGTTCTTCTAGATACTATGAGGGCTACCAAGACGAGAATCTACCTAACAGAAGAATGTATAATGCTCCTATTCATTATGTTGGACCAGATGCAGAAGATAGTACAAAATTAGACAGAAGATATGACGAGTCTAGTAAAAGAACTACCATTGTAGATGATAATGTACGTGTATACAAAGGTGGATCTTGGAAAGACAGAGCATATTGGTTAGACCCTGCACAAAGAAGATTTATGCCACAAGATATGGCGACCGATTATATCGGTTTCAGAAACGCAATGTCTAGAGTTGGTACTAAGGCTAAAAAAGCAAAAACTCCTAGACATCAAAAACCTAGAGGATAATAATATAGAAAATTAATGTTCGTTATAAATAAAAAGCCCTGTACATAATTGTCAGGGCTTTTTTAATACATGATTTTTGTCATATGACTATTGCACAAATACATCAATTATATAGAGAGAGTAACGGTGTATGCACTGATACTCGAAAAATTAAACCAAATACACTCTTTTTTGCCTTAAAAGGGGAAAATTTTAACGGAAATACATATGCTGCAAAGGCTCTTGAGCTTGGGGCTTCATACACTATCATTGATGAAAAAGAATATCAAACCACAGAAAGGCATATTCTTGTAGATGACGTACTAAAAACACTACAAGATCTATCTTCCTATCATAGACAATACCTAGACATTCCAATAATAGCATTAACCGGTAGTAATGGTAAAACCACTACTAAAGAACTAATAAACTGTGTTCTCTCTTCCGGATATAGAACTACTGCCACTGTTGGTAACCTAAATAACCATATTGGCGTCCCTCTCACTTTATTATCGATGACAAAAGACACCGAAATAGGAATTGTAGAAATGGGAGCAAATCACCAAGGTGAAATTGATTTTTTATGTTCAATTGTGAAGCCAGATTATGGGTATATTACCAATATTGGTAAAGCCCATCTAGAAGGTTTTGGTGGCATTGAAGGTGTTTTAAAAGGAAAAACTGAGTTATATAGACATTTAAAACAAAACAATAAGTTGATCTTTCTTAATAGCGAAGATGAAAAGCTACTTAATGCTTCTTCACACATGAATACCTACAAATTTTCACAATCAAGTGAAACTGATACCACCGTTAAGTTATTAGATACGGATCCGAATGTGATTATTTCATATCAGAATTTGACTATAAAAAGTAATTTAATCGGCCAATACAATTTTACTAATATAGCCGCAGCAATTGCAATAGGACATTATTTTAAATTAAATCCTGATCAAATTAAAACAGCTATTGAATCTTATATCCCCTCCAATAATCGCTCACAAATTATAAAAAAAGAGAACTTTACAATCATTTTAGATGCTTACAATGCCAATCCATCTAGTATGGATGCAGCCATTAATAATTTTATCACATTAAATTATAAATATAAGATTGCTTTTCTGGGTGACATGTTTGAATTAGGAAGTGATGCGCCCGCAGAGCATCAAAAAATATCTGACCAGATTGCTAGTACCAGAGTTAATGAAATTTATCTTTTGGGAAGTAATTTTTATGAAACAAACTGCAAAGATCCAAGAATAAAAAAATATGAGTCTTTTGACCAGATTAAAGATCATTTGAAACTAGAAAACAAAGAAAGTGCAATTTTGATTAAAGGATCACGTGGAATGAAACTTGAAAGAATACTAGATCTTATCTAAGAAGTTAGTGTATTACCCTGAACAGCTTCCTGTAGGTTACTTATGGATGTTTTTAATGAATTTCGAATAGCTCTTTTCATAATTAAAGATAAAAGGAGTTTTTTAAACAATGATTTAGCTTTTAGATATATTTCAACCCTCAATTCACAACTATTTTCTGATATAGTTTTTACAATAAAAAATTGGTACAATGCATCTATTGGAATATCTGTTGTAAGCTCTCCGTAAACAATTTCATTAAACTTTGATTTTTTGGTAACAGTTGTAAAATTTAAACGTTTTCCATCAACTACACACACATGCTCCGTTCCTAATCGAGTAACCTCATCTGGATTATATTCAAATTTATCAACTCCTTTTACCCAATAATGTCGATAGCTATAGTTCGTAATATATTCTAACAACGCATCTGAAGAAATTGAAAAAGACCGATTAAGAGTAATACTAGGAGCAGATTTAAAATCAACAACTTCAGGAATATCATAAGGGTTAAGTTTTAGATCCCTTTTATTTATTTCAGAAAATAGATATGTAATTTCCTTATTGTCATATGTATCTCGACCCTCTCTAAAAGTGTATAATTTACTTTTATACTCTACGGGAAGGCCAATAATTTTTGACACATCTTCACTTAATAACGCATAATTATCGCTTGCTATGGAATTCTTAAGTAATCTATGAGCTTCAATAACAGCTTGACCAAAAGGCTTGCGTTTATCCTGAACGGTAATAAATTGTATATCTCCACAATGAACAGCAATTTTTAATTGTAAATTAGGAGCTGTTGCACAGGCATTACAAGGACAAATTCTATTTTTTTCTAAGAGTTTCAGGTGACTATAAAACGCAGTAAACATGGTTTCAATTTGAGCAAGGAGCTTCTCTTGCGATGGTATCTCGTTTTCTTTATAAAAAAATAATGCATCGCCTTCTACCTCTGCCAATTTGAGTTTTTGTGTATTGGCATTAATTAAAACTTCTAACAACTCTGATATAACATGCTGGCTATGCTCAATTTCTGTATTTCGAACAAACTGAGTAAATCCAGAGATATCCGGTATAAAAAGTAATGAGTTCTTTATCATATTCAATGAAATATTTTACAATAAAGGTTATCCACCGATATAATAAACAATATACAAATCCCTAAATGATCCTTATGATATTTGTAGTTTATTTAACCCTACTTTAATAACCTATACTAACTTCACAATGGTTACATAAATCAAAATCTAACTTTTAAGACAAAACAAAAATTCCTGTGAAGCTAGCTTCACAGGAATTAATTAAATCTTTAAAAACTGTCAACCTATTTTAGGACGACTCAAAATAATATTGTTTTAAATCAAAAACAACAGGCATTCATAAAGAAACCAACCTATTAGAATTGATACTCTGACACTAAAGGGGTTAGGGTATTTGAGTTTAGATTTACTGAATTTCCTTTAAATGCGAGATGACATTTATACTGATCATTTAACTCAATTTCTCTAAGAAAAAAGCCTTCATGGTCGATCTTGGTTTGATTATTTATAACCTCAAATGAATCTAGAGGAATCGACAATCCTTTCCCACTTGCTTTTATGACCGCTTCTTTTTGTGTCCAATACTTAAAAAAAGAGTTCTTGGTATTATTAGAAGAAACTATTCGCTCCCATTCTAGTTCTGTCATTTGTGATTTAAAATTTTCTATTTTAATATCCTGTAAAACTTCTATATCAATACCCACTTCAAAATTTTCTGTTACTGCGCAAACGACTATATTTCCCGAATGAGAAATATTAAATTTTATATTTTCATTTTCGAAATATGGCTTGTTATACTTAGTATAACAAATATCCTCTTCAGAAAATTGTTTGTTTAACATATTAAAACCATTTCTCAGAAGAACTCTCCCGATCAATGATAACTGAGTATCCTGCCATCGTCGGTATTTTAATATTCTATTCCTAAAATCAATGGAAAACTCGGGTAATATTTCTTTCAAAAGGAGCTCATGATTTTTCTCGGATATATAAGAATAAAGTATTTGCGTCATTATCTAGAGTTATATTAATTAATTACTTCATTTTAAGTGAGCATCTACAAGAACAAGCAAAATTTGAAACTTCATCCATAGACATACCGTTCTTTGTGACTAAATTTAATTTTCTTTTACATATGGGTATATTTTTTTTATCCAATATTTTTGATTTATCATTTTCCATAATCACTATTTTTATTGTAGAATTGAGAACGTTATGAGTTCGACCGGTCCATCTCTAAATGTTTTTTTTGAGGCAACAACTCCTTAACGGCATCCTATTATTTTCCTTAGCAGGAAATTCATCTTTATAAAATACCCCAATAGAATAAATATGTGATTAACAGGAGATTTGAGAATAACACAGAAAATACAATACTTCTATTATTTATCTTTTTTAATTGTAGTATAAAATAAAGTAACGTAATCACGAGTAGTATCCCAAAAATTAATAGCAAGTTGAATACATAATTAAAATCATCAGGTAAGCCAAAAGCTAAAACGAAATAATTCTGCCCTGCAACTTTAATTAATGCTAAAAGAAGAATAACTAAACCTGTAATCCCAATTATCGAGGTTATTGCACTCGAAATTCTAATTATTTTATCTTGTGTAGCGCTATATTTCTTTCGAACTAATTTTACTATATAAGTAAAAATAAATGCTATCATAACCATCAAAGCAATCATCAAGGGGGATAGAAAAATTAGATTCAACTCGCTAAGACTATTCCCGATACTGGAAATACCTGAATTTATCGTAACTCCACTAACAAAACTTAATTCTTTTTGATTATCAAACATATCTAAACGAGATTCTTGATATGGGTGATTAAAAAAGGCTGCTGTAAATTTTGCTCCTATTTTAGTAAAACTAGGAGCATGACCATAAGAAGGGGCCATAATACTATGACCATTATAAAAAGATTTAGCGGTTTTCTCTGCATTTTCCGCAGGTGTAATCGGATCATATTCTCCAGAAAGCACTAATACCGGAAAGGACAAGTTTTCTAGTTTTGAATAATCCAAGGATGTTAAAGTATCTTTCCGATTTAAATTCCATTTTTCACAGACCTTATAATCAGACTTATAAAAAGACACCCCACCTCGTATCTTTTTATACTTCATAACATCTTGTTTATATTCAGAAATATTGTTCATCGGTAGTGTTTCATTGCAACTCACACAATAATACATTCCATAGTCCATATTTAATAAGCTAGAAAAGGCTTGCACTAGGTTTCCTAATGCTTTTTTATTTCTATCTCTAAACTGGTAAATTAACAATGGTACGATTTCGATAAGTTTCTTATGATAAAGGGCTTGCTGGATTGCTATTTTAAAATCTTCTGCATTATAGGTAAACTCTTCTGAGTCTATTACTTTTTTGTCAACCGATACTGTAATTGGTTCTCGTTCCAAATCTTCAATAACTTTGTAATACACATTTTCTAAATTTGGGTACTCTTTATTGCAATCGTTATTACTTAAACATTTTTCAAAAACTTTAGAAAGACTGCTTATATAATTACTAGTATTTTTCGTATAGTATGTAGCTATATTAGAAATCGACGAATCAAGTAGTAGCGCTTTTATATCGTCTGGATATTCGCTCACATACACTTGAGCCATGTGAGTGCCATAGGACACTCCATATACATTCCAAATACGATATCCGAGTTGTTTTTTTAATTCATGTAAATCTTTTGAGACAGCAAAACTATGATATCCACTAACATCAATATTCTTGTTTAAAATATCCTGTTTACAAGACAATGCTGCAATTGATTTTTGCTTCTCGTCATCTTCTTCTGATTGATTTTTTGCTAAAATTTTCATGAATTCTTTCCCTAAATCAGGACATAATCTAGGCTCTGAGAAACCCGTTCCTCTAATATCTAATAAAACAATATCATTTTTTTTGCGTAAAGGATGCCTAATCCAATATCCCATATTTTGAATACCTGCAGCACCAGGACCTCCCTGGATAAAAACCACAGCATTTCTTGTAGCTTTCTTTGAAGTGCTTTTCACTACAGAAACGGCGACTTTAATTTTTTTACCTTTTGGATGATCCCAATTTTCTGGAACATTAAGATATCCCCAAACAATATTCTCTTTAGCCAAAACATCAGAATTTGGGAAGAACGATTGTGTTTTCTCAAAACTTGCATTTTGAGCTGACATGATGCAAAACGATAGAATACTTACTACTGTAAGTACCTTTCTTATTTTATTATTAAATCTCATAATAGTTTATGTAAAAGGGTAAATGTTATTAAATAGGTAGTTCTAGAAACTAAAATCTATCTCAATAGTTTTTTCTTTTTCGAAATCTAAGCTAGCATCTATATGATCTATTAAAACATTAGGGTTGATTATAACCTCATCCAATATTTTTTTGAATTTTAGAATTAGAAGTTCAATAGTTTCTTTTTCGTATTTATTGGTGTCATAATAAACAGACCCGTGTAGATGTTCTTCATTTATAGAAAAACTAATTAAAAGAGGTAATCTATTGTATTTTGCATCCACAGGATTAAACTCCAAAGAAAAATCCTGGCTTATTTCAATTTTCTCATAATTGAATGTTGGGTTTTGCAATACTAAAATCGCTTCTAACCTTAGAGAACTAAGTACATCTTCAGGGATATCTTGATGTTTGTCAATAGCCAACATATCCTTTTGGACATTTTGCAACATATCTGTAAACAATTGATCTGGTTCTATCTTTAAACGTAATGGCAATGTTTTTACAAACATCCCAATTTGAGAGTGTAAATCTGAGAAAGGTCTACCAGAATTTATTGTACCTATACAAATATCATTAAGGCCTTGCATTTTATAAATCAGTATATTAAATACAGTAGCCAATAACGTATGAAGCGTAATTTTTTGCTTTAACGCAGTTTGATTTAACTTTTCCAGAAACGTTCTATCCCAATTAAAATGATAAAAACTACCTGAATATTTCTCGCCCAACCCTCCTTCTTGATCATAAGAAATTAGGCTTCTCCACTTATAATTATTAAGATACTGTTTCCAAAATTGATCGTTAGCATTTTTATTATCAAGCTCAATATTATGTTGCCAAACTGCATAATCCTTAAATTGAAGACTAAGTGTTTCTTCTTGAAAACTTTTCCCCGAAGTAAATGAAATATAGTGCTTAACAACTTCTTTAATCAAGACTTCTAAAGACCATCCGTCCATCATGATATGATGAGTGACAAATAACAATAAACTATCCCCTGTTGATGTTTCAAACATACCCAGACGTACTAATGTCTCTTCCTTAAGATCAAACTCTTGATTGGCATACTCTTCCAATTCTCTTTTTACCTTAGAGTCATCTACAAAAAACCGGTCTATTTTAAAAAAAGTTTCTTTACTCGATTTAATTACTTGATATGGGA
Organism: uncultured Aquimarina sp.; assembly: GCA_947496355.1. Lineage (GTDB taxonomy): Bacteria > Bacteroidota > Bacteroidia > Flavobacteriales > Flavobacteriaceae > Aquimarina. The sequence goes on along the minus strand of CANMCO010000007.1, from coordinate 36,157 downwards.
AACCCTTAAACTCAACAAAGTTTGTTCGCAGTGTTTCATGTTTATCAATAATTTTTCTAAAAGCTTTTTCCAACAAAACATGATCAAATCTACCCTTTACTTTATATGATCTAAACATATTATATGCTACTGATTTTTCACTTTGAAATGAAGCCAACCATATTGCATATTGAGGTAATGTAATAGGGTAGTGCGATTTTATTTCTGTTCGAGTTATCGATTTTAATTCTTGGGCATCCCTCTGTTCTAAAAACATTGATAATGAAGTTATCGTTGGATGATCAAAAATAGTTTTTAAAGAAATCTGGTGTCCTAATTCTTTTTCTATTCTACCTATTAATCTCACAGCATTTAGCGAGTGCCCTCCTAGTCTGAAAAAATTATCTGTTGTGCCTATTTCATTTTTTGTATCTAAAACTTCTTTATAATATTTACAAAGTTTAATTTCTAAAGTGGTTTTGGGCTTTTTATGTTTTGATGTAACTACAGAAGTTTCTAAATCTCTTTGTGCTAGTATTTTTCTGTTTACTTTTTTATTAGGCGTTAATGGAAAACTCTCTAATGGAATAAATGTATATGGTATCATATACTCTGGTAATTCTTTTTGTAAATGGCTGATTATACTATCTACATTAATCAACTTTTGATTTAAAATTACATAAGCTATTAAAGAAGCTTCTTGATTTGTTCTCTTTTTGGCAACAACAACAGAAGATTTTATTGTTTCTAATTGGTTTAACTTGGTTTCTATTTCGCCTAACTCAATACGATACCCTCTAATTTTAACCTGATGATCATTACGCCCTAAAAACTCAATTTCGCCATGGGTATTCCATCTACCTATATCCCCGGTATCATAGATCTTTCCTTTTTCATTAAACGGATTCTTTATAAATTTTTCTTTCGTTAAGGTTTCATTTTTAAAATACCCTTTTGCCAATCCATCTCCACCTATATAAATATTACCAGGAGTACCTATTGGTAACAGCTTTTTATATTCATCAAGCACATAAATATTAGTATTACATATGGGCCTTCCAATATTGGAAGCATCTTTGGGTATAGTCACTTTTTTTATACTTGACCAAATTGTTGTTTCTGTAGGGCCATACATGTTCCAGACCTCTGAACAAGTATTTATTAGGTTTTCTGCAAGAGATTCACTCAACAGATCTCCTCCACATAATATTTTTAGAGTATTATCTCCTTCCCAATTCGCATTGTAAAGCATCTGATAAAAACTAGGCGTTGCTTGTATAATGGTAGGATTAATGTGCTTTAGTTCTTTTATTATAGCCAAAGGATCAATCAAAGTATCATTATCGATAACATATAATTTTGCTCCAGAAATTAACGGAGTAAAAAATTCTAATATAGAAATATCAAAAGACTGAGTAGTTACAGAAAACAGTATATCTTCATTTGTAATCCCTGGCTTTTGCTTAATGCTTAACAAAAAATTTAATAGAGATTGATGTCTTACTTCTACTCCTTTAGGGGCTCCTGTAGATCCCGAAGTATATATTACATAGGCCGTATCAGATGATTGTACTCTACTTAAACGAGATTTATTAAGATCATTAGTATTGAATATGGTTTCTACGTTTATAAACCTAACTGCCGTACTAATTATATCCTCTTGTTGAGCATCTCCTATTATACACTTTACACCACTATGTACAATTATGTACTCAAGTCGTTCTTTAGGGAAACTTGGATCCAAAGGAATATAAGCTCTTCCTGACTTAAAAACTCCCATCAAAATTGCTACCAAGTCTGAAGAACGATGCATTAAAATGGCTATGGGAGATTTATCCTTGTCTCCAAACTCTTGAAATATATAATTGGCTACTTGATTTGATTTAACATCTAATTCTTTATAGCTATAGGTGTTAAACCTATCTTGAATCGCAATACTATTTGGGTTTTTCTTTACTTGATCATCAAAAAAGGACAATAGTGTTGCTTCTTTATTATAAACCGACTGTGTATGATTAAAAGCACTTAATACTTGTTGTCGTTCTTTCTGTGCTAAGTAGTTATAATCAGATAATTTTTTCTTCGTATTTCTAATAACATCTTCCATAAGATGTTCAAAATGCGAAACTAACTGACTGGCAGAATCTTCATCAAAATAATTAATATTATAATCAAAATCGATTTTTACATCTTCTAGCTCGTCAAATTCTCTAATATATACTGCTAAGGCTACCCTTTCAGACTGGTGCGTAAGTGGAATAACTCTTGTTGTTGTATTCTTAAAATGATCAGAATAGTTCTGTTTCTCATAAGACAATGTGATATTAAACAATCTGTCTTTTTCCCTGAAAACATCCAATTCTTTGATAAGTTTCCCTAGTGGAAAACGTTGGTGACGATAATCTTGTCTTAATTCTTGTTTGATTTGACTAACTAAATCTTCAAATGTATCTTCAAAATCAAGAGGTATTCGCAAAGCAGAAACTCCCATAAAAAGCCCTACTGTTTTTTTAAAAACTGACTTACTTCTATTCAAAACAGGAAGCCCAATTGCAAAATCTTTGTTTTGATGTTTTCTTCCAAAATAAAGGTATAACAATGCCAGAATCACATGAAAAGTAGAACTCCTATATGCTTTAGCTATGTCTGAAAGTTGATTATATACCGATCTTTTAACTATTAATTCTTTTCGACTACTCTTATTAACGTCAATAGTTTCATCAAGTTTCTCAAATAAGCGTTCAGGAAGGTTTTGAAACTTCTCTTTCCAAAAAAGTTTATCTTTTAAAAAAGCCTCTGAATTGCTATATTCTCTATCATCGCTAGCAAAATCTTTGTAGTAAAAAGGGTACTCTGTATCTACATGCCCTAATTCTATAAGTTCATTATAATTCTTAACTAACCTCTGAAACATTAATGATGTTCCCCAACCATCAGTAATAATATGATGATATACAGAAAATAAATAATGATATGTTTTATCTACCTTAACTAGAATAAACTTGTGCAATAATTCTTTAGAAGTAAAGTCAAAAGGTTCTTCAAAAGTGCTTTGCATAAATACATTAGCAAGATTATTTGCATTTTCTTGATCAGAAAAATCTACATAACCAAGAGAGGAATTATGCTCTGACAAAGTCTCTATCTCGGCATTTTCTGAGGCATGCACAACAATACTTCTATATGCATCATGTTGATCAATTAGCTTTATATATGCTTCATTTAGGGTTTCAAAATCTATATCACCCTTAATCACTATTTTGGCACCTATATTATAAATAGGTTCGTTTGGATATAACAATTGCTCAAAATAGACATCTTGTTGTGGAAGTGTCAATTTCATATCAAAAAGTTCTATATGATTATTAAAAATATCTACTCTTATTTATAAGAGTTTATTCTGCCTATGCCCAGAGATTTTCGGCCAGTTCTTCTTTATTATTTATTACGTTTACATCCTTTACGATTTTTCCGTAATCAAATTTTATGATACGATCTGCTAGGTGAAAATAGGCATCATCATGTGTGACTGCAATAATAGTCTTTCCTTCTGCTCTTAATTTTGGGATTAGCTCTTCGTAAAAATATTTTCTAAAATATGGATCTTGATCAGCAGCCCATTCATCTAATATTAAAATTGGTTTCTTTTCTAGCAAGGCAAAAATCATTGACATTCGCTTACTTTGTCCTTTAGAAAATTTTCTTCTGGCAGATTCTTCTTTATCATCAGTAACTACTTGATCCAACTGCATTGTTTTTAACAGCTCCTTATATTCATCATTCCCTTCGAGCTGATAATCGTCATAATTGTGAGAAAATATATGATTGTTGGTAAAAATTGCGGTCATAGAATCTTGCAAATCATTCTTGATATTCAGATCCATATTATCATTCAAAACGACTCTTCCTTTTGTGGGGGTATACAAACCAGTTAAAACATTAATAAACGTGCTTTTTCCTGAACCATTACCTCCTACTATAAATAAAACTTCTCCTTGATTGATCGTAAGATCTATGGGGCCTAATGCGAAAGTTTTTTCGTCATTCTCATTTTCATAATCAAAAGATATATTTTTAAACTGCAACGAATGAAACTTATGATCTTCTTTATTTTCTGCTAAGACCTCTACTTCATCACTAATTTGAAAGTCTTCCATAAAAGTTTTAATCCTCTTATTTGCAACCATAAATCGAGTATACATCTGCTGTAAGTTTATCAAGTTATTTATTGGTCCAGAGATAAAAAGAATCACCACAACATATGCAATTACATCTGCTCTTTCTAAAAAACCTAAAGCAGGTAATCCAAATAAAATAGCAGCAATTACAACATATAACCCATATTGGCTAACCATATTTATTGACAGAAAAACATAATTGATATTAAAATCTAATTTTTCTGAAGAATCACGGTTTGGGCCTAAGTAATCTCTCATAATATTTTTTCTCCGAGAAACACTCAACTTTAATTCTTTGAACCCCAATATCAAATCATTCACATATTTATAGTAATGTTCATTCATTTTTCTAAGTTTTCCAACTTGATTTGACATTGAATTCATAACTATAAAATAACAAATGGCTACCAAAACTATAAGAGCAAGAACTATTCCTGCAGACACGGCTGATAGTGTGAACATGTATACAACTCCGAGTACTAACATTAATAATGAGCTAACTGTATGCGTAACAGTATAAGGTAAATTAGAAAATATTCGTAAATCCTCCATTGCCGTATAAAAACGTTGCGTCCCAAACTTTTCGAGAGTTGCTAACGGAGCTCTTAGTATTTGATTAAACAAGTTTTTTTCGTTTTTATACAAAATTTCAAAAGCATATTTATTCAGCCCTTTTTGAAACACTATATTTAACAAGTATGTGTATCCAACGATAGATAAAAAAACTATAATCATGTAGTCTTTTAAGAATTGTTCATTCCCAGAGAGCACATTATTTATTATATATATAATCGCAAAACTTAGAATCGTATTTGGTATGGCATATAATAATAAAAGAACAATATCTTTTGGTTTTAATTTTAGCATCTTATAAGTTTTATAGTTATGTTTTCGTGTGAAGATTTATTCCTTTATTGATTATCCAAAATAGAATTTCGGATATAGATATATGAGTGTATACAGAATAGGGTTAACTTAATAATCCTATATCCATACTTAATTTAATGATGTGATTTAGTCCTTTTTAGGAAGTTGAGACTTATAATAATACATAGTCAAATCAATAGTTAAATCATTTATTAATTCTTATTTATGTGTATTTGAACTACAAGCTGTATTAATAAGTAACTGAATGTTTAAAGTAATGCATCATAACATCAATCAATTCTTTTGGATATTTCTTTATAAAAAAGTGATCTCCTGGTAAAATTTTACTTTGAAAACTAGAACAAGTAAACCTCCTCCAGTTTTCTATACTATGGTGATATTCCTCTTCAGAACCCATAACTGCATATATAGGAACATTAAGTACTATCTCTTTTTCTGAGAAGTTATCTTTTTCTAGTATTTCAAAATCAGCGCGCATGATTGGGTTAAAGAATTGAAATAGTTCATTATTTTCTAATATTTCTTCGGGAATTCCCCCTAATTCTCTTAATTCGTCTTTAAAACCATCATCGCTCATTAAATACCGCTTTGGCCTTACTTTTCTTGTGCCATCTTTATTGGTTTTTTTGATCCCCGGTCCCGGATTCCCTGATACAACCAACCCTACTGGAGGATCTTGAATATCTTCCATTTTTTTCGCTAGTGATAATCCCATTGTTGCCCCCATGCTGTGCCCATAAATAATATAAGGATTCTTATTTCTTAATGTTTTGACTTGATCAAAATAATCTTCGATAGCCAATGCTTTATCTTTAATTAAATCTTCCTTAACTCTTTTTCCTCTGCCCGGTAATTCCAGAGAGATAAATTCGATATCAAAACTTATATAATTTTTCAGAAAGTTATATGAGTAAAAACCACCTCCAGCAAAATGTAAAGCAAATACTTGAAACTTATTATTCATTTATTTTTGATTTAATTACCAGCCCTTCTTCTCTCTTCTTCATTTCCAAACTTCCTTTGTTTTACTCTTATTTTTTTATTTCCGAATTTGTACATTACAGAAAATCTTACTGATCGGTCTCTCATATATACTCTGTAAAACTGCCTGATATCATTAACAAAGGCCGTTTTACCAAGCTCATTTAACCTTAATATATCAAAGGCTCCCGCAGTAAACTGAAGATTATTATTTAGGAGTTGATATTGAAAAGAAACATCTAGTTTATGGCGTTCCTCATATTTAAATTGATTTTTATTGTATGGAGAACTATAACTGTAGTTAATTTGAGCTTTTAAGCTCTTCTTAGCATTTAAGTGTATTGTATTATTTGTTTCGAAGTAAAATCTTAGCCCTTGTCGGGTTCTTGTATTTATTTCCCTATCAAACTTAACATCACTTCCTAAAACATATATCGCGTTTTGGCTTTCCCACCAATTAAACTTTTCAAATGAATAATGCTCACTAATCCCATAGTTATATAGAGTATAGTAATTTTGTACGCTATAGGCTTGCTCTTCTGAATCCTCACTTATTACTGCTACTTCTCCAAAACCATCAGACTCTATATTCAAGAATACTCCTGAAAACAATTTATTCTTATAAGCATGTGAAAACTCAAGATTATCAGAAAATGAAGGTCTTAGTAGAGGATTTCCTTCTAAATAAAATGTATTTGTATAATAACGTCTTACGGGACTTAATTCATAATATAAAGGTCTTCTAATTCTCCTCCCGTAATTAATAGAAAATACACTAGTCTCACTTTTTTTATACGACAAATAAAATGTGGGAAAAAGTCTTAGATAATCAAACTCATTTGTTTCATTTTCTACAAAAGAAATCCCTTCTGTTTCAGTATTCTCTAATCGCAATCCCAATTTCACATCAACCTTCTTCCCCAGACTCTTTGTGGCACTTACATAGACTGCTTGTTGCGTTTCAAGATATTTAAAATCATCTCCAAATTCTGGATTTAATATATTGTTACCTGATAAAGTATTAAAATTCTCTATTTTATATAAACTTTCTGAATGATTAATCTTTCCTCCGAACGACAGATTAATATCTGACAAAGGATATTCTACATCTATTCTTGCACTATAATTTTTGAGATCTTCATCAGATATATTTAAGTTAGAAAAAACGTCTTCTATTTTTGTTCCGTCTGGTGCAAATGAATCAGTATCTACAGCTATATCTTCATCTTTTACATTATTAAAAAAATCTAAATCGACTGATACTTTTCTTCCTAATGTATCTAGCTTTGTTACAAAATTGAAGTTCACTGCATTGTATATATTCTGTACATTTCTTACAGAATTTCCATTTAGAATAGACTCTAGATTTTGTTGTTCGAAAACATTATTTTTATTTCTTATGTCTGCATCAGGATAGTTTAGGTTATTTAAATATTGCATTCCGATAGTAGTATTTTTAGAAATACTATAATCCAACATTAACCTACTTGATAATTTATCTTCTCTCCATTTATCTACTCTATCCAATTCCCAAAGTCCTCTATCATAAAAGATTTCTGTTCTTCTTTGTACTTCATTATTTCCTAAAGTTGCATTGAAACCTAATAATAACTTTAATTTATTCTTATTGTAACTAAAGCTGTTATTCAAATTGTAAATCGGATACTTTGCTTGTGTATATGATAAATTTACTCTGTTACTCCAAGTTTTTTCTGTTTCCCTTTTGTAAATTATGTTTATAAGCCCACTATTACCCTCAGCTTCATATTTTGCTGGTGGATTAGTAATTACTTCTACTTCTTTAATATCATCTGATGAAATAGAGGATATGTAATTTACTAAATCACTACCTGCCAAAGGAACTAACCGCCCATCTACCATTAATCGCATTCCACTCTTCCCTATCATCACCAATTGATCATCACTAAGCGTTACACCGGGAGCCACCCTTAAAACATCTAATCCCGTTCCACCACCGGTCATTCCATTATTTTCATTATTATAAACCAAACGATCAACCTTTTGTGTTATCCGCTTTTTATTTTTTATGATAACTACCTCATCTAATTCATTATCTGCTTCTAAAATAATACTCCCTAAATCAATGATAGGAGTATCGTTTGATGCCTGTATTTCTTTTTCTAACTCTCTATATCCAATATGACTTAGGACTATTTTGTAATTTCCTTCTTGAACTTCGAGTGAAAAAAAACCTAAATCATCTGTAATGCTTCCTGTTACTATTTTATTCTCCTTGTCTTTGATTATAATATTTACAAAAGGAATAGTTTCTTTTTCATCATTTATCTGCCCCTTAATCTGAATCTGACTAAAACTAAATAATGGAACTAACATTAAAACTAGAATTCTAATATGATAATGACGCTTTGTTTTTATATTATTCATTTTTTGATTTTATTTTGTTATTCTATAATGACGATATCATTATGTTCTTCTTATTTGATTAATAAATTTTTTTTCTCTTTATATCTATCTACTATTCTTTTCATTCTATGTTTAAAATCTATTAAGTCTCCCTCTCTACCAAAGGCTTTTGTATATCCTTCATTTTCTAATTCTGCGGCATGATGCTCTGTTAATTCTAAGTTTGTACTCAAGTTGCCTCCAATAAAAATGTTTTTTATCGAGATAGATTTTTTCTTTAGTTCATTAATTAATTGTTTACCCTCGATAAAACCATGACCATTTATTGTAGATACTACCAACATTTCTGGTTTATATGTGTTATAGTATTTTATAGTTTCTGCAAAAGGTACACAAGCCCCTAAATTCATTATTTCAAACCCATGTTCTTTGAGTAATAATTCAATAAAAATTAAATTCCAATGATGTGAATCAGAAGGTATTGTTGTAATTAAAGCTAGCGGTTTCATTACTGCAGTATTCATTAGGAATTGGTATAATTAAGCGTATATCTCTTTTTTATAGCTATCATATTTTAGTTCGTTAAATGATAACATTCTTAAAAATGCTTTAGAGTTTAGGTTACTCTCTACATTAGATTTGTTATAATGGATTACATCAGAAATTTGTAAATTACCTATGCGAGTCCACGAAATACAACCTGAAGAATCTATATGAGCTAAGGTTAATTTTCTATTACTTTGATGCAAACAAAATGGAATATCTAAATACCCCTTGTTAAATGCTATTTCTATTGCTATGCTTGGATCTTTCGATATATTTAGCACCGATTCTATAAGGGCTTTTGCTTCAGTATAAATTTGTTCTTCTAGCAATGTATTTATCATTATTTCCTGGCCAATGGATCCTTGGTTTTGATTGGTAATTTTATTTGTTAATAATAAAGCTTCTAGATTATCTTCTAGTGTTGGTATTTGATAGGCTTCTTTAATTGTTTTTACAATCAATCTACGTGCGCCTCCTTTTTTGGCTATAATTGCGCTTTCACTAATAATTGATTTCGCCCCACTAATTGTTTTTGGAAATTTTCCCATAAACGTGTAATACACTATATGTTGCTTGATTTTTTCACCCAAATGCTTTGCGCTTAATTTTTTTAAAACCCTTAGAGCTGCCAAATCTTGCTGTGAATTGTATCCTTGAGTAAGACTTAGGGATATGGATTTTATACCGTAATATTCAAAAAAAATAGCTTCTAGTATCGTGATAGCTATTAGCAAAGATGGAGGGCATAGTTGTCCCATCATGCATCCACCAAAACTTTCGATATGATTCTGACCATTATTTGCTTCTGCAAAAATTTTACAACAAGTTCTCCAAGAGTCAATACTTTCTTTGATTGGAACTCTGCTATATGGTAAACAATATGAAATAGGTCCCCCTTCAATGGCATCTATACCACACCTAATCGTTGCTCTAAAAATCTCTTCAGGAGTAGGACTTCCATGTCTAACTTGAACCGGGAAATCTATGCTCCTAACTTTTGAGATAAGTTTTTTATTCTCTTCAGTAGAATAAGATACAATTGGATAGCCATTTAATGGCTTTGACATTTTAATTGCTCTAGATGCTTTTTCAAAATCTCGTACCCTTGTAAAACTATCTATAGTAATCGTTCCAATTGCCGGTATGTTAAGATTTTTAGTAGCTATAAGACCATTTCTCATAGATTCTTTACAACTAAACCCCATTCTTGGCTGTACAATTAACTTATCAGACAGTATAGCTTCGTCTATAAACTGCTGAAAAAATGCATTTTTTGAACTCATCTGACCTTTTATACCGCAGTATTGTTTATTTCTTTCTGAATTTTCTCAAAAAACGCTTTAAGTTGAAAAGGTAATTCGTAGCTTTTTGAAGCCTCATTATATAAATGATCAATACATAATAACTCTATTTCAAAAGCATCTTCATGTTCGTAGCAGTTGAAGACAATCTTGTCTTTCATATAGAGTTTTACATTATTTTTGTAATTGACATTACCTTGTCCTGATTTATAACTTTTAAATAATTTATTATAATTAAATACTCCAATAATATAATCTTCTATATTCTGTTTTTGCTCAGAATAATAATCTCTTCTAATTACAGAAAATGGCAAGTATTGATACATTCTAGCTTCATTAAACTCTAAAAAATTATTGTGCAGATTATTTTCAAAACTCTTTCTATCATCAATATTTACAGAAATTGGAATTGAATTATTCATAACACCAATAAATCTTTCTGCATCAAATTCTGAATCTGAATACTCTCTCCCGTCTACTCTTACATTAATTAATGTTGAATTAAAATTTAGTTCTTTTAGCATGTACTTAAAAAATAGCATTACCAACACCGAAGGAGATATATTAAGTTGTTTAGAGAAAGTGATAATCCCTTCAAAATATTCTCCTGTGATAAAACTTCTTTGACTTATATATTCATTATCCCATTTTTCTATTTTAGGGTATGTCTTTATTAATTCTAAACTTGATAGTTTTTCTTTCCAAAATGTTTTTGCTAATTCACCTCTATTAGAATTAAGGATTTGTTGTTGGTTTTTCAAGAAATTATTGTTAGACAAAGATTTTTGCATTTTATAATTATCTATTGTCAAAAACGATTCTAATTCTCTTGTTAGCAAAGCTTTGCTTTTTGCATCAATTATGAAGTATGGAATACTAATTTGCACTTTTAGGCTTTCTTCATTTTCAACAACAGAAACCCTAATTATTTCGCTCTCTAAATTATCATAGCGTTCTAATAATGTTTCTCTAGGAGATGTATCATTTTCAAAGAAATTTACTTTAACCTCATTTGCCTCTACAAAATATTGCATTAATTCTCCTTTGATGGCTTTAAATGATACGCATAATGAAGGGTGGTAACTTATAAAGTTTAAAAAAGATGTTTTAAAATCTTCTATACTATACTTGTTAATAATTATTGGAGTAAAAAGACAAACAACACTCCTTTCTTTCATATAGTTTTGGTTCTCTGAAAGTGGAAAATATTTTGAGTTTTCTTTTTCGTTTCCTGCTTTTATTTGTCGTACAATCGAAACATTTCTACTTTCAGAGATACCATTAGAAATAGCTCTTATGGTAGGATTAATAATAAAATCTCGAAAACCGATTTCATAGCCTATATTTCTACATTTTGCCATTACTTTAATCAAATCAAGAGAATTACCACCTATTTCGTAGAAATTATCTAATACACCTACTCCAGAGCAACACAAAACTTTTTCCCATATTTTGATTAAATCAGATTCTATATCATTTTTAGGCGTGACATATGTATTACTTTCTTCTTTAGTCTCTACATAATCTAATTTTTTACGATCAACTTTTCCGTTTGAGGTTAATGGAAATTCATCTAGTTGAACAAAAACAGAAGGCACCATATAAACAGGTAATCTTTCTAAAAGTAGACTTTGGATACGCTTATTATCTATAGTCAGGTTACATTTGATAAAGGCAATAATTTTTTTATCTTTTAATTCATTTTCATTTATAATGACTACAGCTTGGTTAATTTCTTCTAATTCTTGTATCACCGATTCTATTTCGCCTAATTCAACGCGGTATCCTCTTATCTTTACTTGGTAATCTTTTCTACTTATAAATTCTAATTCTCCATTAGGTAGCCACTTTACCAAATCTCCGGTCTTATATACTCTTTCTCCTGAAACAAATGGATTATCTATAAATTTCTCATTTGTTAGCTTCGTATTGTTTAAATACCCTCTAGCCACTCCTGGTCCTCCTATATACAGTTCTCCTTCTATACCTACTGGAACCAAATTTTGATTATCATCAACTATATATACTCGAGCATTTGAAAAAGGTTTTCCTAATGGTACTTTATTGTATTCTTTACTAAAATCAACCTTATTAAGTACTTTACCTATAGTTGTTTCAGTTGGGCCATAATGATTAACCACTACCAATGAATCATCTTTTTGTTTTATATCCTTTATAATTTCAGGACTAAGTTCTTCTCCTCCTAAAACAATTCCTTTTTTTGGTAAGTTTAATCCGTCATTGTAGTTTAACGATATCCAATAGGAAGGTGTCATTTTTAAATAATCTAGACTATTCGAATTCAGATAGTTATACACCAAATTAGAGTCTTGTAAATCTTCTTTTGAAAATATATGAATAACTCCACCTGTTATAAGGGATATGTATAGAAAAGTATTAGCTAAATCTGTTGAAAAAGTAGACATTGTAGCAAATGATTTATTCATATCTATTTCTACTCTTTCTATAAAACCAAACGTATAATCAACAATATTACCATGTTCTATCATTACACCCTTTGGAGCTCCTGTAGATCCGGATGTAAACAAAATATAAGCTAAATCATTAGGTTTTGGTTTGACTTGAGCTAAATCATTATTTAAAGTTTTTGATAATTGATCTACATATACCAAATCGAGTTTTCTGGTTAGGCCTTCTAATTTTTTTAACCATTTAGATTCTGTAACCAAAAAATCAGCACTAATTTCTTCAAGTATCAAGTCAATACGATTTATGGGAAAATCATAGTCTAGAGGAACATATGCGGCTCCACTCATCATAATACCTAAGATTCCAATTACCATTTCTATTGATCCATCTAAAAAAACAGGAATCATTGTTTCATGTGATGCTCCTCTTTTTAATAACTCAGTTTTGAGCTGTAAAGATTTTTCATATAATTCTTTATACGTAATTGTCTCTTCATGAAACCTTAAAGCTTCCTTATTTGGGGTGGTTTCAACCTGTTCAACGAATAAGTCTACTATTGTTTTTTCTTTTGGATAATCTTCATAACTAGTACTAAAATCATCTATTAACTGTTTTCGTTCTTCTTTTGTTAGATAATTTATAGATGTGATTTTTTGAGAAGGAAAAACAAGTAAATTTTTTAATAATTCTTTAAAATTTCTTATGAAATTACCTATAACATCCTTTTTGAAAATATTACTATTGTAGACCACATCAAAACATAATCTGTCACCTTTCTCTATAAAAGTTATTTTTAAATCAAACTTTGAAGTTATAGCTCCTTTATCTTCTATTTGTTCATCGTTTAGAGAAATTATATGTCTTTCGTTTTTCTTACTTTTCTCAAAAATTAATACGGTATCAAAAAAAGGATTCCTAGAGATATCACTTTTATAGTCTATATCTTCTATGATTTTAACGAAAGGGTATTCTTGATGTTGAAGAGCTGAAAAAGTATTCTTTTTAACTTTTTCAAAAAATGAATCAAAATTATCTTCTTTATCTAGGTAATTTCTTAAAGGGATAGTATTGACATAGTAACCTATTTGATCAATCAAATCTATGTGATTTCTTCCGGCAACCAAACTACCAATTATAATATCTGATTGAGAAGTATATTTATTAAATAAAACATTTAATACTGATAATAAACCAATAAATAAGCTCCCATCTCGATTTAAGCAATATTTAGTTAGCTTTTCAGTACATTCCTTAGAAATATTAGTTTTTAAATTATGACCATTATAGGTTTTAATTGGAGGCCTATTCATAGAAAATGGTAAATCCAATACAGGTAATTCTCCGTCTAATTGTTGTTTCCAAAATGATTTATTGGCTTTAATAAAATCTTGTTCTAGAAATTTATTTGATTGCCATACAGCATAGTCTTTATATTGGATTTTAAGAGGTTGTGGTAATAAATTTTCCTTATTCTTAAATACGTTATAAAATCTTAGTAAATCCTTTGATAAAACATCGATAGACCATCCATCTGTTATAATATGATGCATATTATAAAAACACAATTTCCTACCCTCTGAAATTTGAAAAAAATAAACTCTTAATAGTGGGCCTTTTTCTAAATCAAAAGGGGTTACAATGTCTTCTTTAATTATTTTATGATAAGCATCTTCTTCTTTATCATTATATACAAAACTATACGGTGTACTTTCAAGATCTTCTATCTCTACAATACATTGTTTTGGTTCTCCGTTTTCATCTTTCTTAAAGACAGTTCTTAATATCTCATGCCTTTTGATTACTGCTCTGATCGCTTTTTCAAGAATTTGGAAATCGCTTTCAGAATGAAGTTCAACAAAATTATATGTATTATATGCCGTAGAAGTCTTAGTATCTTGACTTATCATCCATAAGGCTTTTTGCTGAGCAGACAATGGATAAAAAGATGTAGGTTCTGCTTTCTTTATTTTTGAGCTTTTATTTTCTAGATCAGTTTTTAGATAGGCGATTAAATCATTTTTGTATGACCTTATTACATCAATATCTTCTTGATCTATTTTATTTTCATAAGAGTTAATATCTATATTGCCATCATTATAGAACAACTCGATATTCTTTTGCTTAAGCTTCAAAACAATTTCCTTTGCAGTACTCATCTTTAGTTCCTTTATATGAATTACTAATACTCTATCGTCTTTTCGCCAAATAATCTTTCTGCATCCATTCCTATCTCAATACATTTATCAACTAATTTATTTGATTCTATTATTGGCTTTGATTCATCTGTGTATTTTATAGAACTTATAAATTGTAACCATGGTTCTAATCCCATGGCATACACAAATACATTCTTAGGGTTAAAAATATTGATGAGTGATATCCCTTGGTCATAATTACATCCTGCTAATCTTCTTGACTGATCTTTTGATCTTTCTAGTTTTTCATACATCAGTGGGCCGTATAACCATGATAAAGGCGCTCCATCACATTCCATTCCTAAAAAAATCACATCAGTGTCGCCTAATATTTCATGAACTCTTTCATATACTTTAGGTTCTACATTACAAGAATCGGCTACAAATAACACTTTGAAATCATTATGTAATCCTACATGATACGACAGTTTTGAGCGCACATCTATATCACTATGCTCACCTAAAAATGGTATCCCTGTAATTTCACATTTATCAAGTTTTACAGATTCCATTTCATCCAATTCTATGACATTATCAAACCCTATAGCCTTAAACATTAATTTTAAACTTGGATCTTGCAAATCTCCTTTTCCGCTACTTGGTACAATAATATTTTTTATACAATGTCTTAATTGAAGTAATGTTTCTAATAACACATGATCTTGATGATTATGAGTAATCAATACATAATCTATTACTTCGGGCAGGTCATTAACCGTATATCTGTTAACATCTGTTTCATACCCATCATAACTAATTACTGGATCTACCAGAATAGACATTTCATCGGTTTCTACAAGGACACAGGCATGTCCAAAATATCTGGTTCTTATTCCTTTTCCCTGATACCCTTCGTATTTGACTGGAGGTTCACTGGTAAAAAAGCTCTTGAACAGCTCTTCTTGTTCTGGTTTGATTCCTAAAGCTTCTTTTATTTTATTATAATCCCCTGGTGTTCTTTTCATTTTAAATAACTCATCTATTAAGTTATTTTTAAAAGGCATGTCTAAGTGCAAAAGATGATCATCATCTAGTCTGGGAGTACTAAGAACAAAAGATCTAGAATCGTCAGAGTCTACTAATTGTAAGGATATTGTTTGTGTAGATTCATCATAATATTCTGTATTATACAATAACGATTCAAAAAATCTAAAATTAGGTTGATTATTTAAATCATAATATAGTTCTACTAATCCTTTAAGCTCTTCCGGAACCTTAGGATATAAAGAGTCTAGTGAATGTCCATCTGCTTCACTCTGCAATAATCCATTTAATTCGTGAATGGCTTCTGTTAGCTTAAGAACCTTTGTCCTTTTCTCTTTTGTATGCTCTAATAATTCTTTTATCTCTTCTACTCTTCCTCCATCATAATCTATAAAAGGCCCTCCTAACATTTCAGGTTTTTTAACAGCGGCTTGATGAATTTTTGGATTCTTAACATAAGATTCCATAATTTTTAAATGTCTGTCTTTAATGTTTAAAGCAGCGGTTGCTGGCGAAACCAAATGGGACCAAGCATACCATCTATCAATTAACGCCTCTATAGCTACGTTTAATTTTAAATATGACTGAGTTTCATTTATTGTACTCATAACTGATAATTTTATTTTTATACTGATTATTATTTGAGTTTATAGAATAGCATACCACCCTATAAACCATAGGTTATTGATTTGTGAGAAATCGAAAAATGATTTTTATATAAAATAAATGGAAGGTTATATTGTAATCTTATCTACAATTTGCCTTTGGGTTTCTTTTTCGTTTTGTTGTTTCGAAATAATAGCTTCGGAAAGTTTTTTTATTGTTGTCAACTTAAACAATTCTGACATCTCAAAATCAATATTAAACTTGCTATTTATTTCTAAATTGATTCGTATGGCCTTTAGACTATCACCTCCTAGTCTAAAAAAGTTATCGTTAACCCCTATTTTTTCTATATTCAAATTTTCCCCCCATAATTCAGCAATTACTTTTTCAATTTGATTAGAAGGGGCTACATAATCCTGTTTCAAAACAGGAAGAGGTAAAACTTTACGATTTATTTTATCATTATGTGTTAATGGCATTTTCTCAAGTTTCACATAGATCCTTGGAACCATGTATTCAGGAAGTTTATGCATTAAGATACTCTGTATCTCCTGTTGATCTATTTCTTCTTCACTAACAAGATATCCCACTAGTTGCTTAACGCCACTATTTTTGATAGCTAAAACTACTGCTTGTTGAATATTATCAATATCAATTAATGCAGATTCTATTTCTCCCATTTCGATACGATATCCATTTATTTTTACTTGATGATCGTTTCTTCCTAAAAATTCAATAGTACCATCTGGCGACCAACGAGCTAAATCTCCAGTTAGATAAAGATGTTCTTCTTTTTTAAAAGGGTGAGGAATAAACTTTTCTGAAGTTAAATTTGGACGATTTAAATATCCTCTAGATAATCCTAACCCTCCAATACATAGTTGACCAACCATCCCTTGAGGGATTAAAGATAAATGCTCATCTAATATGTATACATCGGTATTGGCAATAGGTTTTCCTATGTTTATTTTTTTTCCCTTTTCTAACCTAGAGATACATGACCATATAGTTGTTTCTGTTGGTCCGTATAGATTCCAAACTTTATTGCTCACTTCTGTAAGTCGTTCTTTAAGCTCATAATCAATACTTTCACCTCCAGACAACAGGGTAATATTTTCATTATTATTCCATCCACTAGTCATTAACATTTGCCACCTTGATGGTGTTGCTTGAATACAATTAGGTTTAGTTGTATTTATAATATCTATAATTTGTTCTGGGTCCTTAGATTCTTTATCTCCAACCAAAATCAATTTTCCTCCTGAAAGTAACGGAGATAAAAGCTCTAGTATAGAAATATCAAATGTAAAAGTCGTAAGGCTTAAAAACTTTAGATTCTGATTAAAAGTGAAGTAGTCACTCATGCTAAATAAAAAATTCATCAAAGATTTATGCTCAATTTTTACTCCTTTTGGTTTTCCTGTACTTCCTGAAGTATAAATAACATACGCCAAATTATTTGTCGAAAATTCGGTTTTTGGAGAATCCCAATTGTCTTCAGGTACTATTTCCAGCTTTTCATCTAGGTATATTATATTTTTAGAATCATATCTTCCAACAATGCTCTTAAAATTTGAAGAGGATAATATAAAACTAGAATTTGTATCTTCTATAATAAAATCGAGGCGTTCCTTAGGGTAATTAGGATCTACAGGAACATAAGCTCCTCCGCTTTTTAAAACAGCTAAAATCCCTATCACCATTTCTATATTTTTATCGATACAAATTGGAACTAAATCTTCTTTTTCTACTCCTTTTCTTATAAGTTCATGAGCCAAGTAATTTGATTTTCTATCTAACTCTTTAAAGGTTATTGACTCATTTTTAAAAGAGATAGCTATAGCATTAGGTGTTTTGTTTACTTGTTCCCTAAATACCTCTACTATTGTTTTATCTAAATCAAACTGTTTTTGTGTATTATTAAGCTCTTTTAATTGATGTATTTTTTCTTCACTTGATAAAAAATCGATCTTTTTTATATCTGAATCAGGAGTTTTTAGAATAGAATCTATTAACTGTTTAAAATGCGATATTAACTTCCTCACAAATCCTTCTTGAAAAATATCTGTATTGTATGTTACTTCAAAAGTTATATAATTTTGATGTTCCAGAAAATCAATGTCTAAATCTAATTTAGCCTTAGTTGTTGTTTTATCAAGCTTCATATTCTCCAAAGCTTTTTCCTGGCTGGATTCAAGCTTCATTTTCCTAATGCTTTGATAAGTAAGTAGTATATCGAATAAAGGGTTTCTACTCACATCCTTATTTACTCCTAGATCTTCAATAATTCTATCTAATGGATACATTTGATTTGAAATCCCCTCGAGCATATTTTCACTAATTCTCTTAAACGTTTCAAGAAAAGTATCTTCAGAGTTAATGTTATTTTTTAATGGAATTGTATTGACATAAAACCCTATTTGGTTTTCTAATTCTTCTATACCTCTTCCTGCAACTGGTACTCCTACAATAAACTCTTTTTCTCCTGTGTACTTGTATAGCAATATATTCCAAGTTGTTAACAAAAATGAATATATACTCCCTCTATATTTATTTACAAAACTCTTTATTTCATTTGTAGCTTCAATATTTATTATTGTTTGCAGCTTTTTCCCATTAAAAGTTTTTATTTCAGGCCTTTTTGTATTGGAGGATAGATTTAGTAAAGGGAAATCTCCTTTAAGGTGTTCTGTCCAATATTTTTTTTCCTTATCAAAGGATCCGTTTTCAATTGATTCTAATTGCCATGAAGAATAATCTTTATATTGTATTGATAATTTTTCTTTGTTTATTTCTGTGCCTGCCACTAAAGCTTCATAAAAAAACATCAAATCTTTTTGTATTACTTCTAGCGACCATCCATCACTAATTATATGATGCATATTATAATACATCATATATCTATCTGAGTCTGTCTGAAAAATATATACTTTGAATAATGGCCCTTGTGCTAAATCAAATGGTATTTTTGCATATT
The DNA here is from genome assembly GCA_947496355.1 of uncultured Aquimarina sp. Taxonomy (GTDB): domain Bacteria; phylum Bacteroidota; class Bacteroidia; order Flavobacteriales; family Flavobacteriaceae; genus Aquimarina. Next base: position 16,707 of record CANMCO010000007.1, on the reverse strand, counting down.
GCTTGATCTCCTCTTTTATTTGCTCATTAGATTTATCTCTGTAATCTTTATATTCAAAAAAAGAATCTACTGGATGTACTTTTGATATATACTGATATAATTCTCCATCTTCTTCTATTTTAAAAACCGTTCTCAATATCTCATGACGATGAATTAAGTAATCTAGTGCTTTTTTAAATTTTGTTATTTCAAAATGTCCAATATCTCTTAGATTAGAAAGATTATAAGCAACAGACCCTTCTTTAAATTGGCTTAACATCCATATTCTTTTTTGCCCTAAAGATGCTTTGTATTTAGTTTTCTCTACAACTTGTGATATTTTGTGTGGAGTTTTATTATGAAACCTTCTTAAATACTGTATTAATTCTTGTTTATGCTTTGTTATTTCTTCTAATAGATTACCATCTATATAATCACTATCATAACTTAATTCTAATTCATTTTTACTATTAATTGAAATACCTATATCTTCCTTTATGAGTCTTTTTATTAGCTTTTCCATTATATAGTAATTTTATTCTTTTTGACCGACTGTTTATTAAGCTTAAAAATATTTTTTGCGACATCTATGTCTTTGGCTAGTTCTTTTATGGTTGGCTTTCCAAAGAAATCCAATAAGTTGATTTCTAATTCAAACCTACCTTGTATTCTTTTTACCAGTGTCATCGCTTTTAGAGAATCTCCTCCTAAATCAAAGAAACTATCTGTAATACTTATACTTTCGTATCCAAAAAATGATTGCCATAATTCGCATAAAACCTTTTCAGTTTCTGTACTAGGAGGATCATAATTCTCTTTTTCTAAAAAGATCTTTTTTTCTTCTTTTTCCGGTATTATTTCCTTTTTAAATTCAAATTTATTTGGATCATTTAAGCTAATAATTGACTGGTGACAGTTTTCAAGGCTTAAAGTATCCTCAAATATGTTTATTAATTCGTGATCCTGAATTGCTCCTTGACCTAAACCATCTAGATTAACAACTCTCCAATTTTGCAACTCCTCTCTATTATTCTCTATAAATGCATCTATAAACTTATTTGCTGCAGCATAAGAACCATAAGTCAATCCCCCTAATATTGATGAAAGGCTTGAGCTGATCCAAACAAAATCCAGATTACTGTTTTTAAAGGCATTATATAGGTTTAGCGTACCATGTATTTTAGGATTAAAATGAGTTTCAATATTTTGAATATCTATATCCCCTACTGGTTTAAAAGAATGATTATCAATTACTCCTGCAGCGTGAACAATTCCTGAAATTTTACCTAGATTATTTTCAATACTACTAACTACCGATTGCATTTCCTGTAAACTTGATACATCCATTCTATAATAATGAACCTTTAAACCTTGTTCCTTTAACTTTTTAAATCTTTTTATTTTGTTTACTAAACTGCTTTTTGAATCTTCATTAGAAAGATATGCTTCCCAAGTATCTTCTATAGGAAGTTCAGATCTACCAGTTAATATTATTGTAGCATTATAATTTGCTCCCAGGTAGGATGCAATAGTATACCCTAGATGTCCCAAACCACCAGTTATAAGGTATGTTTTTTCATTCGTTATGGTAATCGTATTATTTTTAGGTAGCTCGATACTATCATAAAACTCTACCCATCTGTACTTATTTCTATAAGCTATATTCTGATCTTTAAAATTATATTTAATATCCTTTATTACACTCTGCAATAAATCCTCTGAACGATCTGATTCATTAATATCCAATTGTGAAAATGATACGATAGGGTTCTCTTGCGCTAATATTTTGAATAGGGTACTAATTGTGGATGCAGAAACGTTAATCTTTTCCCCTCCTAGCACTTCGTTATTATAATCAGAAATAAGTGTTATTTTCTTTTGTTGATCTGGATAATATGCAATTATTTCTCTGCAAACATTTAAGAAGTAAATAAAGTAATCTTGTAATTTAGATAAGTCATCAACAAAAGAAAATTTTAAAATAATATTGTTCAAACAAATCTCTTGTTCTTTGATTGCTATAAATAGTTTTTTCAGATCATCTTTAATTTGGTAAGACGAGTTTCCAACTTTTTTAAAAGAGTCTCCTTGCAAAACATCTATACATGTTTCTCCTTGATTTTCTAACTCTGACTTTATAGATAAATTGAATTTTTTATCATTTGAAAAAACAATAAACCCTTTGTTTATATTCTCCGTAATTTGTTTTACAGATGATTTTTTCCAGTTCTTAGTGTAAAACCAATTATCATAGGAACTTGCTTCTTGTCCGAAAAGGGCTCCTATTCCTGAATATGGATCCACTTTATAATCTAATGAAGTATGGTCAAAGTTATAAGTTGGTGCTGAAATTTTGTTTACATTTTCATTTTCGAAGTATTTATCCCAATCTAAATTTAAACCATAGCTCCATAACTTTCCTATCACATTTGTGAAATAAAAAGTATCGTTTACATCTTCTTTAGGTGATTTTAACAGATTTAATGTTTCTTGACCTCTAATATTCTTTTTTTGTTTAGCATAAGGTATCAGTGTTTTTCCTGAACCTATTTCTATAAAAATGTTGTTTTCTTTTTTATTTAAATACTCTAATCCTTTAGAAAAATTTACTGTTTCTCTTAAATGTTTAACCCAATATTTTACTGAAGTAGCTTCTTCACTTTTTATTGGTTGACCTGTTAAGTTTGAGATAAAGTCTAAAACTGGTTCTGAAAATTTAAAGCTCTTTAAAAACTCTTGATACTCAAGTAAAATATCATCCATCATATTAGAATGAAATGCATGTGAGGTTTTTAATATCTTATAATTTATATCTTTTTCATCAAGGTCCTTAATACATTTACTTATACTTTCATCCTGACCTGAAATCACACAAGAATCTGAAGAATTGATTGCGGCAATCGAAATATCTTTATCAATCAGACTACGTATTTTTTCTGCAGATATCCCAACCGAAACCATTGTGCCTTGAGGGACTTTATTCATAAGTTCTGCACGTTTTACAATAATCTCAATAGCCTTTTCAAAAGAAAATACTCCAGCTATTGTTGCAGCTACATACTCTCCTAAGCTATGTCCAATCATATAGGTGGGCTGAACCCCTAAGTACATTAAATAGGATGCTAAACTATACTCTATCAAAAAGACTAAAGGTTGAGTATATAGTGTTTTATGAATCAATGTTTCATCAGGTATTTGGTTTTTCTTAAAACCAATAATCAATTTAAAATCTGTACCCGTTAGACCCTCTAATTGCTCAAAACCTTTATCAAGCATTGATCTAAAAAATGGTTCTTCTTCATAAAGCCCTTTCGCCATTTCGAAATATTGACTTCCTTGACCAGGAAATAGAAAAACAACATTATTAATATCTTTCTTAACTATTGTTTTATAATCACTAGTAACTTCTAATCTTTCCTGATTGTTTTGACAGGTCAAGTAATTGCGATAATCAAAATGTCTACGGCCATTAATAAGAGTATATGATAAATTTGAAAGCTGATTTTGATCAATTTCTTTGATAAATTCTTCTACATCTTTCTTATTCTTATCTAGAACATAAGGTGTTTTTCCTGAAATAGGTAATAAACGGGTAGATCTTAGGTTATCATTTTGAGTCTTTTTATTCGACAAAAATTCTTCCATAACTACATGCACATTAGTCCCTCCTATACCAAAACTACTAACTCCTGCTCTTAGGGGAGTATCATCATTAGTATTCCAATCTACAAGTTTGTTATTTACATGAAACGGCCCAGATTTAAAGCTTATATTAGGATTAGATTCCTTAAAGTGTAATGAAGCAGGTATTTTTCTATTCTTAAGAGAAAGACAAGTTTTAATAAAACCAGCAATACCAGCAGCTGCATCCAGATGACCTATATTAGATTTTACGGATCCTATAGCACATTTATGTGTAGTGCTATTAAAGACATTGTTCAAAGCAGAAATTTCTATAGGATCACCCAATTTAGTACCTGTTCCATGGGTTTCGATATATGAAATAGATTCTGGAGTAACATTTGCAATTTTATGCGCCAGATTAATACACTCTGCCTGTCCTTTAATACTAGGAGCCGTATACCCTACTTTTCTTTTACCGTCATTATTTGCAGCTGTAGAGCGAACAACCCCATATATATTGTCATTATCTCTTATGGCATCTTCAAGTCTTTTAAAAACTACTACTGCACCTCCATTTCCCCCTACTGTACCCGTAGAATCCTTGTCAAATGGCTTACAATGACCATCAACAGATTCTATCATTCCTTCTTTATGAAAATAACCTATATCTTCTTTACAGTTTATACTAATCCCTCCTGCAATAGCTATTGAACACTCTCTCATCAATAAACTTCTACATGCCAAATGCACAGAAGTTAATGAACTTGAACAAGCTGTAGAAGTAAGATAACTTGGTCCTTTTAGATCTAAGGAATATGATATTAATGAACTTAAAAAATCTTTATTAGCTATTTGTGAAATAAAAAAAGGATTTACGTCACTTTTTTGGGTTAATGCATGGGCAACCCATCTTAAGTTATTTGAGGCCGACAAGAACAAACCTATATTTTCTAAATAACTGTGTGGATCACAACCTGCATCTTCTAAGGCAGTCCATACAAGTTCATGCATAATTCTAATTTGCGGATCCATTAAATTGGCTTCATCTCTTGTATATCCAAAAAACGAAAAGTCAAAACTTTCTGCATTCTCTATAACAGAATCTACTGGCACAAATTTTGGATTATTGGCAATGGATTTATCAACACCAAGTTCCAATAGTTCCTCCTTAGTAAAAAACTGAAGTAATTCTTTTGAACCAGCCAAGTTTTCCCAAAACTCCTTGATATCCTCAGATCCATGAAATCGTCCTGCAAGCCCTATAATTGCTATATCTTTTTTTCCCATTGTAGTACGTGTTATAATTATTCTACCATCATATCAAAGAAATCATCCATCTCTTTCACATTGTTTTCGAAATTGTCACTTTTATCTTCTTCTTTTTCATCAGAAAATACCTTAGCTAATTCGTATATACTTGGATATTCAAATAATACTTCTGGCATAATAGTAACATCAAACGCTGAATTAATTAATTCTAAAAACCTGAGTAGTTTTATTGAGTTTAATCCTAAATCAAAAAAATTATCATGGATACCTATTTTTGTATCTTCATTCAATTCTGTTCTTAATAATTTTATTAACTTTTCTTGAATTTCGTTTTTAGGTTTTTCAAACTTCACATTGCTTTTAAGTACCTCGCCCTTATTAAGAAGTAGGGCTCGCTTATCAATTTTTCCGTTTGTGGATAGTGGAATGGTAGAAACGACATAAAAAATTTCTGGAATCATAAAAATTGGTAATTTGTTTCTCAAAAAACCTTTTAAATGATCCAAACTAATTCCTTTGGCAACTAAATATGCCGTTAGAATTTTTTCGTTACTTGTATCATCTGCCAAAACTACTACCTGATCAACTTCATCCAAAGCTAATATTGCTTGCTCTACTTCTCGAAGTTCGATTCTATTGCCTCTAATCTTTACTTGATTATCTTTTCTTCCTTTATAATAGATGTAGCCATCATTTAACCACATGCCTAAATCACCAGTTTTATATACTTTTCCTAATCCTGAAAAAGGATTAGGTATAAATTTATCAGAAGTTAATTGTTCTTTCTTGAAATATCCTTCGGCAACTTGGATTCCTCCTATAACAATCTCACCAATTACCCCCATAGGTAACAGGGTGTTAAATTCATCTACAATATATATTTCTGTATTTGCAATGGGCCTTCCTATACTAACTCCTAAGTGGTCTAAGCTTGATTCTGTCAAATCTATTGCGGTAACATCTATTGCGGCTTCAGTTGGACCATATAAATTATGAATCTTTGATTTTTTGTTACTTTTTCTAAACTCTTCTACAAACTCTATCGGTAATTCCTCACCACTACATATTAAATTTCGAATAGAATCAAAGGAATTTTCTTTTACACTCTGCATATAAACTCCTAACATTGAAGGAACAAAATGTACTAAACTTACTTTTTCCTTTTTGATAATATCTTTTAAGTAAAAAGGGTTTTTATGTCCGTCTGGTGATGCAATAACTAACTTGCTTCCACAGAGTAACGGAAGAAAAATCTCCCAAACAGAAACATCAAAAGTAAATGGAGTCTTTAATAAAAATATATCAGAAGCATCTAGAGTTAAATAGCTTTTTTGCCAAAGCAATCTATTTATAACTCCTTTATGATTATTCATAACACCTTTAGGATTTCCTGTAGTACCAGATGTATATATCATATACGCTAAATCCTCAGAAGCTATTTCAATATCATTTACAATTAGCTCCTCATCTTGAAAATCATCTATATCAACTCTTTCTGTTTTTTGTAATTCAAATTCAACAGATTTTTTACTTAAAATAAGTTTAGCTTCTGTTTCTTTTAAAATATGATTGATCCTGTCTTTGGGATATGAAGGTTCTATTGGAACATAACAGGCGCCAGATTTTAAAATACCCAATATCCCTATTATCATCTCAAAAGATCGATTTATACAAATGGGTATAAAATTGCCCGGTTCTATTCCTTTTCTCATGAGAAATTTAGACAGTTGTGTAGCTTTTTTGTCTAATTCTAGATAAGTTAAATTTTCATCTTCAAAAATAAGAGCAATTGTATTCGGATTATTTTTAACGTTTTCATTAAAATGATCTAGTATTGTTTTTTCTAAATCGAAAGAAACCTGGGTATTGTTGAATTTGTATTGTAGCTTGTTTTTTTTCTCTTTACTCAATAAGTCAATTTCATTTATAGGCTTGTCTGGACACTCAAGGACCGAAGACAATAACTGCTTAAACAACTCCATAAATTCTTCCATCATCCATCTATCATAAATACTAGTGTTGTAGCTAATATGAAATAATATATTTTCGCCTACTTCTTCAAATATTATACTAAGGTCAAACTTAGCCAAACTATCTCCTAAAAATTCTATTTTATCATCAACAACCTCATTAGTAGAGTTTATTGAATTAGAATTATAGTTTATGAACACATCAAAAATCGAATTTCTAGAAACATCTCTTTCTATACTAAGATATTCTAATAGTTTATCAAATGGAAAGAGTTTGTGATTAAATGCAGATAATGTAGACTCCTTAATATCTTTATGAATGCTGTCAAAAGAATGTGAAGGTTCAATAGTATTTCTTAAAATGAGTGTATTTACATAAAATCCTATTTGACCTTCAAGATCAGAGTGATCTCTCCCATCAACTGCAGTTCCTATGATAATATCTTTTTGAGACGTATATCGGTTTAGCAACACCTTACAAATGCTCAAAAGACTAATAAAAACACTTCCTTTATTCTCTTGAGTAAATAACTTTAGCTTTTTTGTGTTTTCTGATGATATATAGGTCCTAAGAGCTTCTCCTACATTAGATTTAATACCTTTATTCTTCTTCCTAAATGGTAAGTCTAGATATGTCCATTCTCTATCTAGTTTTTGCAACCAATACCTTTTATGTTCTTCAAATTTTGGACTTACTATTTGTTCTAATTGCCATGCACTATAGTCCTTATAATGTATTTTTAATACTGGTAGTTTAGGTGTAACATTGTTCAAAAAAGCAGTATAGAAAGCTTTGATATCTTTCTCTAATATGTGCATTGACCATCCATCGCTAATGATATGATGCATATTAAAATAAAGTGCCCATTTGGTTTCAGAAATTTTGAATAACGTGACTCTCATTAACGGACCTTTCTCTAAATTGAAAGTTATAAACGAATCTTCTGAAATATATTCTTTAACAGCTTCTTCAGCTCTCTTTACACGAGTAAAATTATGATAGTCAACTTTAAAATCGAGATTTCTTCTATCTAAAACTTTTTGATATAGTATATCGTTTTCTTCGATAAAAACTGTTCTTAAAATTTCATGACGATCTACCGTAGCTTCTATGGCATCAATTAATTCTTTTTTGCAAATATCCCCTTCTAGTTCTAAGGTATTGGGGATATTGTATGTACTAGAATTACCATCAAGTCTTAATTGGATCCACAATCGCTGCTGTGCACTAGAGGCAAGGTATTTATCTTTTTTTTGTAATGGAGTAATATTTTCTTCTATCAAGCTAGAGTTCTGCTTCATAAAGGCAATCAATTCTTCCTTGTTTTCCTTTATCTTTTGAAGAATAACTTCATCTATTTCGGGTGTATCAAAACTAATTTCTAATTCACCTTCAGATAGCGATAAGCGAATATCATTCTCATCTAATTCGTTAATTAAACTATACATTTTTGTGGATCTTATTAAATATTAATTGAGACAGATCTAATAATCTTGTAGGTAATAATCAAATACTGATCTTTTGTAATACTATTGATTGTTACTTTTACATTCACGAACAGATACAAGGTACATTGCCTTTAAAACGTGAATTAGTATGATAATTATGAGAGCTCTATATTGAATCAAATTTCTATTGTTTGGAACAATATTACTTATTATAGAATTTTAAGCATAGAATGATAACCTCTCTAGAAGGTTACTAATAAATATAATGGTGTTTTTTGTATTTTTCTGTAGAATAATTAAATATTGCTACGCTACCTCCGGTCACAGAAGGTATTACATTATAATAAAAAGATATGTAAATATAAAATATTAAATCATTTAATGAACTATATTTTGATTATATTTTTACCTCTTTCTTTATTTTGAATTTTATCTACCTTTTTTAATAAATCAATTTTCAAGCTTAATCTTTTAACATCTGACATTGAAAAGAATTCTTTCAAATTAATCTCAACACCAAATTGAGTATTAACACGTTTTATAAAAGTCATCGCTTTAAGTGAGTCGCCACCTAATTCGAAAAAATCATCTTTCACTCCAATTTCGCTAATACCAAAAAAAGATTGATACATTTGGCATAATTCAGTTTCTAAATCTGTTGTTGGTAATACAAAATCTGTACGAAGTAATGGCCGCTCTATTTCATTATCTGTATCCTCTTTAGTTTCTTGATCTGATACATTAGAAATTTTTTGAATTACACTATTGATATCTTTAATGGATATAATTAGTTGTTTATGGTCAATCAAACTCAATGATTTTTCAAAAATCAGTATTAATTCATGAGGGGAAATCATATTATCTCCTACCCCATCAAGGTTTATACCTATCCAATTTTTAAGATCTTTCCTATGGTGTTGTATAAATCCATCTATAAACCTATTGGCACAAGCATAAGCCCCATAAGTAAGTCCTCCTAATATCGAAGAGAGACTTGATGTTATCCATACAAAATCAAGGTTTTGATCATGAAAAACTTTATGAATATTAAAAGTCCCTTCAACCTTTGGATTAAATTGGCTAATTATTGCCTTTTCATCTATTTCCTCTACTGGTTTAAAGGATTTAATATCATGGTTTCCCGCGGTATGTACAATTCCAGAAATTCGACCATGCACTTTTTCTATTTTATGAATAGTTTGTTCAAAATCCAATATATCAGAAACATCTGAATCATAGTAAGTAACATCAAAACCTTTATCTCTTAGAGATTTTAATTTAAAAACATTCGATTTTATTGAGTCCTCAATTATAGTATTACCCTCTAAGTAACTTTGCCATTCTTCCTCTTTAGGAAGCTTACTTCGACCAATCAAAACCACTTCTGCATTATGAGTCTCACATAAATAACTTGTGAAATATTGTCCTATTTTACCTAACCCTCCTGTAATTAAAATCAGTTTCTTATTTAAATCTGGTTTTTTATGACTATCTATTTTAATTTGATCATAAAACTCAACCCATCTTTCTTTTTTTCTATATGCTATATTTTTATAATCATCATTGACATATAGTTCTTTGATAACCTTATTAATCAAATCTAATTCTGTATTAGTTGTATCAATATCTATAAAGCGAGTTGATATATTAGGGTTTTCTTGAGCTATTATTTTTCCTAACATTTGAGATATCAACATTGCAATATTTATACTTTCTTCACCTAAAACGTTATTATTTATACTTGATAAGAAATATACCTTTCTATCTGGAATAGGACTAAGATTCAATAATCCCTTACCAAGATTTAAATATTTCTTGTAAACATTTACAATTTCTGATTGATCATTTCCTGTATAATCCCAACCAAAAATGATTTTATCTATACTGTAATCATCAATAGATTTAAACAATTCTATTACATCTTTCTTAATATCAGGGTTTAAACCAAATGTCTCTTCATCAATTTTCTTAAAATCATTTGATTGTAAAACAACATGAACAGTATTGCCTACCTTTCTAAGTTGTGCTATTAAATTATCTAATAAAAGACTCTCATTAGAGAAGATTAAATAGGTACCCTTCTTATTTTCAAGGTTACTATCTTGTAAAATAGATTTTTTCCAATTTGAGGTATAAAACCATTCAGAAATTGGCTTTCGGCTTACAAAACTTTGATTTGCGATTTTTTCAAATGGATTAATATCAAAATCAAGTTTATACTGATCAAAACTATAACCAGGCACACTAACTTTTCTTTTATTTTTAGCATAGAACACCTTATCCCAATTCATCTCTAAACCATGAACCCATAGTTTACCAAGTCCATTCATGAAAAATTGTAAATCATCAATATTCTGCTGAGCTTGAGCTATTAAATTAACCGAAACATGTTTTGTATTAGAATAATGCCCGTTTTGCTTACAAAACGATGTTAATGTTCTGCCTGCTCCAATTTCTATAAAGAAGCAATCTTTTTTGGCCAAGTACGCTATTCCTTTAGAAAAATTTACTGTATTCCTTAAATGATCTACCCAATATTTTGTCGATTTCACTTCTTCATTCTTTATCGGTTCTCCGGTAACATTTGATATAAAGGGAATCGTTGGATCAGAAAATGAAATCATCTCTAATTCTTTTTCAAAATCATCTAACATATCATCCATCATGTATGAATGGAATGCATGAGAAGTTTTTAAAACTTTATTAGGGGTGTCTTGCTGTTCTAACAAATTTTGAAGTTGATCGATACTTTGTGTTGTTCCTGATACAACTACAGAATTTTCTGTATTAATAGCAGCAATTGAGATATTGTCATTTAATAAAGGCTTGATATCACTTAAAGGGGTACCAACATATAACATTGCTCCCTTTTTCATTTTATCCATTAAAGAAGCCCGTTTTAAAATAATTTCTATAGCATCATCTAAAGAAAAAACACCCGATAAACAAGCCGATACATACTCTCCGAGACTATGACCTATCATATAATTAGGAGTCACCCCCCAATCTATTAACAATTTTGCCAACGAATATTCGATCAAAAACAATAGTGGCTGTGTATATCTAGTCTCATGAATTAATGTTGAGTCCTCTTCTTCTTTACCATATCCCAAAATAGCCGTAAAATCCTCTCCTGTTTTTGTTTTTAAAACCTCTAAACCAGAATCAATATTTTCTTTAAAAAAATTAATTTCATGATATAACTTTTTTGCCATTCCAAAATATTGACTTCCTTGTCCTGGAAACAAGAAAACAATCTCTTTTTTAGTATCTAATTTATAATGCTCTTCTTGAATTAGATTATTTAAACCTGTTAAAAGACCATCTTTATCCTTACAAACTATATAATTTCGATATTTATGAAAGGTACGGCCAGTTCCCAGAGTATATGACAAATCTGCAATATTAATTTCCTGTTCTTCTTTTAGGAAACCTATCAATTTGGAATAATAATTTTTTAATGATTTGGCTGTTTTTGCAGATAATAAAATTAATTGAGAATCAACGGATGGAACTTTCTTGTTTTCTAAAAATTCTTCCAATACCATGTGCACATTTGTACCTCCAATACCTATACTACTTAAACCTGCTCTTAATGGTAAATTATCTTCAGTTTCCCATGGTTGTGTTTTACTATTCACATAAAAAGGTCCTGAATTAAAATCAATATTTGGATTAGGCTCATTAAAATGTAAAGAAGGAGGTATGATTCTTTTGCTCAATGCCAGGCAAGTTTTTATTAAACCTGCAACTCCTGCCGCTGTATCCAGGTGACCAAGATTTGTTTTAACAGAACCTATAGCGCATTGATGTTCTGAGTTATAATCAAAGGCTTCATTTAAAGCATCAATTTCTATCGGGTCTCCTAACTTCGTAGCTGTCCCATGTGTTTCTACATATGTAATTGTTTTTGACTCTACCCCAGCAAACTTATGAGCAGATTTGATGCAATCAGCTTGACCAGTAACACTTGGCGCAGTATATCCAACTTTTCTTCTTCCATCGTTGTTTACTGCCGAGGATTTGATTACTGCATGAATTGGATCCCCATCTTCTATAGCTTCTTCTAACCTTTTAAGCACCACAATTCCAGCTCCATTTCCTCCAACAGTTCCCGAGGAATCACTATCAAATGATCTACATCTACCATCCTTGGAAGCAGTCATTCCATCTTGATAAAAGTACCCATAATTCTTTATGGGATTTATTTTAATTCCTCCAGAAACAGCAATAGAACATTCTCTTAACAATAAACTTCTGCATGCCATATGAACAGCAGATAATGAACTTGAACATGCTGTATCGATATAATAACTTGGTCCTGTTAGATTAAGATTATACGAAATTAATGAACTTATATAATTTTTATTTGAGATTTTTGATTGATAAAATGGCGCTATTTTTTCATTTTGATTAAGCATTGAATGCGCAAGCCAATTTAGGTTTTCACTAGCTGCTAAATAGAGCCCTATTTTATCTCTATACTTAGAAATATTGCACCCTGCATCTTCTAGAGCTAGCCAAACTTGTTCATGTAAAATTCTTATTTGAGGGTCCATTGCATTTGCTTCTTCTTTGGTATATCCAAAAAAAGGATAATCAAAACTCTCTGGGCTGTTAACAAATGAACTAACTTTTATAAAATTTGGATTATTGACAATATCTTTATCAATACCTTTATTTATAAGATCTTTAGCCTCATAACGATCCAACATTTCCACACCATTAACTAGGTTATCCCAATATTCGGTGTAATTGGATGCTTTATTAAACTTGCAGGAAAGTCCAATTACTGCAATGTCTTTTTTACTAACTTTATTTTTCATAAAATCAAATATTATTCTGAAATAATGTCAAGGATCTCATCGATCTCGGGAGCATAATCTTTCTCTTCTTCTTTTTCCCTTTTATCGGTATTATCTTGCAAAAACAGATTAGTTAATTCATTAACATTTGGATACCTAAACAATAGGGCCATTCTAATCTCAACTTCAAATTCTCGTCGTATTAAGTTTTCCATTTTCATCATTTCTAACGAATTCATTCCTAGGTCGAAAAAGTTGTCATTAATTCCGATTTCATTTTTATCTCTTCGTAATAAATCTGCAATTAATTGTATTAATCTTTCTTCAATTTCATTTCTAGGAGCAACATAATTATTTGAAGAAATAGACTTATTTACTTTTGGTAATTGATTTTTATCCACTTTGCCATTAATCGTTAACGGAATTTTATCGATACTGATAATATGATCAGGAACCATATATTCTGGTAGTCTTTCTAATAAGTAACCTTGTATATCTTCTGATTTGATTTCTTGTTTAGAAACATAATATGCCACCAATTCGTTCCCTCCCAAACTATTTGGTTTAGTAATAACAATACAATCTTCAATTTGTTCAGAAGTTTGCATGCAAGAAACAATCTCATTAAGTTCTATTCTAAACCCTCTAATCTTTACTTGATCATCCTTTCTTCCTAAAAACTCGATTTTTCCATCTTCTAGCCATCGTCCCAGATCACCTGTTTTATACAATTTTTCAGATGTATTAAATGGATTTTGAATGAACTTTTCTTTAGTCAGTTCTGGGCGATTAAGATATCCTTTTGCCAAACCTGTTCCTGCAAGACAAATTTCACCAATGACTCCTTTAGGCTGCATGTTCTTATTTTGGTCTAGTATATAAACTTTAGTATTATCAATAGGATGGCCTATAGGAATTAAACTTTGATCATTATTAACTTCCTCGGTTATACACCCTACTGTACTTTCTGTAGGACCATATTCATTAAATATTTTAATTGAAGGGTTTATATCTCTAAGTATTCTAATGTGTTGTTTTGTTAATGCATCTCCTCCTATGATTGCTAATTCTATAGTTTCTGATTTTAAATCAAGACCATCCAATAAGCTAACGTGAGCAGGAGTTAGTTTGATACATGATATATTATTTTCTAAGTATGCTGATAATACATCTGTCAAATTATCTGACGCTTCAAATACTTGTAACACTCCTCCTGAAACAAGAGGTAAAAACAAACTCGATATAGTAAGATCAAAAGAAAGAGATGTAAATAACCCAAAATTAGTATTGATCAAATTATTTTCTAAGTAATAAGATTTACCCCAGGATATATAATTATATAAAGATTTATGTTCTATAATAACTCCTTTAGGGTTTCCAGTAGATCCCGAAGTATAAATAATGTATGCCGGCAAGTCATTTGATAGATTGTAATCTAAAGGATCTATTTCTTTTGAAATATCTAATTCGATATCAATTGCTAATACTTTTTCTTCATAATAATCAAGATCAAACATACTATTTGAATCAGTGATCAATAATTTGATGTTAGCATCATTAACAATAAATTCTTTTCGAATCTTTGGCAATTTTTGGTCGATAGGCACAAATGCTGCTCCAGATTTCAATATTCCTAAAACAGCAACTAAAACCCAATTGCTAGGTTCTATTTGGATACCTACTAAATCTCTTTTATTAATGTCGTGATTATTTTTTAAATCGTAAGCTAAATGATCTGATAGTTTATCTATCTCTTCATACGTCAATTCTCCATTTACATCTCTAACTGCTATCGCATTAGGTTTTTGTTTTGCTTGTTCAGAAAAATCATCAAGGATTGTTTGATTTGAAGGCTTTATTTCTGAAACATTAAAAACATTTGTAATTTGATTTGCTTCTTCATCAGATATATAATTAAAAGAATCTAACGGTTCTTCTGGAGCGCTTGAAAAGCGTTCAAGTAATCTATAAAAATGACTTACTAATTGATTAATTCCATTTGAATCATATTTAGTCTCGTTATATCTGAAATTTATTCTAATAGAAGAAGCAGTGGGTAAAATAGTTAAGTTAAAATCATAATTTGATTGATCGGTTCCTCCAACAGATTCTATATTAATATCAACAGAACTTGACTGGCTCAAACGTTCTTGAATTGGAAAATTTTCAAAAACAATAATACTATTAATAAGATCTTTCTTTATTGTACTTTGAGATTGAACTTCAGCTAAGTTTAGATAATGATGAGATCCACAGTTTATCGAATTCTCTTTCATTTTATGTATCAAATCAACCGGAGTAGAACTACTATCATACGTTAATCGAACTGGTATCATATTACTGAACAAACCAATCATTTCTTCAATATCTTGCAAATCACCAGGTCTACCAGAAACAACAGTACCAAAAACTACATCATTAACATCATTATATCTAGAAAGCAAATATCCCCAAACACTTTGCATTAATGAATTTAATGTGACCCCTTTTACTTGACATAGTTCATTTATCTTATCAAATAGCTCTCCTTCGATACATAATCTCTCTTTTGACTCTTTATATGTTGTATCGTCATATCCAATATTTTTAAAAGGAACTTCGGATACCTCATTGAAATCTAAAAGATAGTCTTTCCAAAAATCAAGTGAGATTTTTTTATCTCTTCGTTCTAACCAATTTATATAATTTACATAAGCTGCTGGTTTAGATAGTTTCAGTTCTTTTTTCTGTCTGATGGAGTCTAATATTTGATAAAAGTCATTAATTAGTATACTGGTACACCAGCCATCTAATATTACATGGTGATGACTCCAGATAAACTCAAACTCCCCACTTTCAAGTTCAAATATTTTTAATCTCATTTGTGAAGGTGCTTCTAAGTCAAACCCTTCTTCTCTATCTTTTACTTTTGCTTCTTCAACATACTTTTCTTGTTCATCTTTGTCTAAAGTATTTGGTACTTTTTCATAGAAAAAATTACTTGAAATTGTTTTATGAACAACCTGAAGTGGCATTCCTGCATATGCATTCGTAAAACTTGTTCTTAATACTGCATATCTAGAAACTAATTTATCATAAGCTTCTTTTAAATCCTTTGGATTTAGGTTTGAAGAGCTTATTCTATACGTTGTTTGTTCAAAATATAATAGAGTAGAGCTACTGGTCAGCCAATGGTAATATATTCCTAACTGTAAAGGAGATAATTTGTATATATCTTCTATTGTTTGATCTTTATTTATCTCTGCCAATTCTTGGATAGTAAGACCTTTATATGTTAAATCTGATGGCGTAATACAATGTTCTTCTTGCTCTGATAACTGTAGTATTAACTCTTCTAAATGTTGATTATATGATGCACTCAATCTCTTGATGGTATCTGACTCATACACTTCATCACAATAACGTATAGAAATATTTAAGCGACCTCCCATCATAATACCTGAGATATCTAAAAGAGTATCCTGACTATTCTCCTTGGCAACACTAGCACCAATATGCTCATTAGAATAATCAAAGAAACCTCCTTTGTCTCCCCCAACTTGATCTCCAAAATCACCTAAATAATTAAATAATATCTCTGGATGTATATCGCCAGAAAGACGATCTGTTAA
>CANMCO010000006.1 GCA_947496355.1 uncultured Aquimarina sp. | reverse complement strand
TGTGACCGGGCTGGGGCTCGAACCCAGGACCCTCTCCTTAAAAGGGAGATGCTCTACCAACTGAGCTACCAGGTCATTGATAAATTTACTATCAAATTATTTTAAAGAACTAACAATAAATAATCGTCATTATTTATTTTTTTGTGACCGGGCTGGGGCTCGAACCCAGGACCCTCTCCTTAAAAGGGAGATGCTCTACCAACTGAGCTACCAGGTCATGCATTTTTTTCCTTCAATGCGGGTGCAAATATACTATCATTAATTTATTTTTCAAGAAGAATTTGATATAAATTTGCGTTTTATTTAAAATGGTATTTTTTTTAAGCAATATCTAGTTAATTTTGACAGTATGAATATAGTTTTGTTAGGATATATGGGGAGCGGAAAATCATTGATTGGTAGAGACTTGGCCCAGGAAAAGAAATTGGAATACTTAGATCTTGATGATTATATCGAAAATCAAGAAAAAAAAACAATTTCTCAGGTTTTTGAAGAGAAAGGGGAAATATATTTTAGGAAAATAGAATCTATATATCTACAAGAAGCATTAGATATTCATAATAACACTGTTATTTCATTAGGAGGAGGAACCCCTTGTTTTGCTGGTAATCTGGATGTCATTAAAAACAAAAAGGGGGTAAAAAGTATTTACCTGCATACATCTCTAGATGAATTAACGCAAAGATTATTTGTTGAACGCGGGAAACGGCCAATAATTGCACATCTTGAAACGAAAGAAGAGCTCAAGGATTTTATTCGTAAACACTTATTTGAGAGATCATTTTATTATAATCAAGCAGATTATAAGGTTGTTACTGATCAAAAAGATAAAAATCAAATAACTGAAGAGATTGTATCTTTATTACTTTAAGATAGCAAGATCTTGGGTTCCAAATTTTACTTCTACATGTTCATGTAATGATGTTGATAAAGAAATCCCTTTAAAGTCTGCTTTAATTGGGTATTTTTTGTGATTTCGATTTACTAAAACAGCAGTTTTAAATCTTGTTAGAGGGACATTTAAAAAATGTTTTACACCATAAATAAGAGCTGTTCCAGAATTAAGTACATCATCGGCAAGTATAATTGGTTTATTCTTGTATTCTTCAGGTTCAATAGAAGTTTGTATTGTTTTATTTGGAGATTTTTTATCCATAGTCACCTCACATAGTATTACTTTAATATTAGAAATGTTCTCTAGGGTTTCCTTTAAGCGTTTGGCAAAAATAAACCCGTTTTCAGCAATTCCTGCAATGACTAATTCTTTCTCATCAACATTGGTTTCATATATCTGATAAGCGATACGTTTTATTTTATGCTGTATCTGTTCGTGGGTAAGTATAATATTATTATCAGTTTGCATATATTGAATTATAAATTGTCATTATAGATCCAAAGATAGACTATCCGCGATAATCATGTTCTTAATGTTTACGGATTTTGTCTTCAAATAGATCATTCTTAAAGGTTCTCAAATATAAAAAAGAGTTCTGTATATGTTAGTGAATCAATAGAATTATTAAAATTGTTTTTACTATTCTTCGCTATCATCTTGGGGTGTGTCAGTATACCAATCATCAATATCTCTACGATCCTTTTTGGTAGGTCTGCCAGTTCCTTTTTTTCGATAGTAATCTTTAGAATACTTTAAAAGGTCAAGTTTCTGCAACGATTCTTTCAAAGTGGTGTCTTTACGATATATGTCGACCAATTTAGCCCCAATACGGCTGTCAGGTGTGTCCAATACAACAAGTTCATAGTTTATTTGATTTTTTCGAACAGTAATTTTATCCATAGGATAGATTTCTCTGGAAGGTTTTATAAGGTCACCATTGACTCTTACTTTACCTTCTTTACAAGCTTTAGTAGCAATACTTCTTGTTTTAAAGTATCGGATACACCATAAATATTTGTCAACTCGCATAAAAAATTATTAAAATGCGTTTTATATTAATTAATAGTGAAACAAAAGTACAAGAAAATCGTATCTTGCGCCCTCAAAAAAGTAATCAGATGAATGTAAGAAAATATATTTTTGCCATTGTAACAGCTTTGGCAGCATTATATGCTTGTAATAACGATGATGATGATGATGATGGAGGTGTTACCACTGAACCTTTAAGAGACAGGGCTGAACAACAAGTTATAGATGCTGAAATATTAGAAAAGTATCTTGAAACCCATTTTTATACTTTGGTTGATAATCCTATTAATCCAGATTATAAAATCGTACGATTTGATACTATTGCTGGTGAAAACAGTGGTCGCCAACGTTTAAAAGATTCAGATTCTTTAGTGTCAAAAGAAGTTACACGAGATGACGTAACATATAAAATGTACTTTTTACGCTTTGATCAAGGAGCACCAGACCAAAGGCAACCTACATTTGCAGATTCTACTTTGGTGACTTATAGAGGCGAATTGTTATTTGATTATCAAGATAGAGATGGAGACGGAATTCCTAATGCTGCAGATATTGATTCTAGAGAAGATGGATCCGCTTTTGGTGAAGATGAGACTCCTACAACTAGACCAGATGCTGATAATGATGGTATAGCTGATGATAGTGATGCTGATAACCCTGACTTAGCATCAGAGCCGGATTCGGATAACGATGGAATCATAGATGATAAAGATCCTGTAGATAATAATAATCCTAATCGTAGAATTTTTGACAATAGAACGACTCCACTATGGTTTGATCAGGTTACCGTGGTAGAAGGTTGGAGAGAAGCTTTGGTTGATTATAGCGGAGCTTCAGGATTTATGACTAATTCAGACGGTACAGTTGATTATAATGATGATTTTGGTGAGTTTACTGTATTTATGCCTTCTGGACTTGCTTATTTTGCTACACCACCTACAAATTCTGGGATTCCTTTATATGCTCCATTAATATTTAATATTCAATTATATCGTGTAAATGAATCTGATCATGATAGAGATGGTATCCCATCATACCTTGAAGATACAGATGGAGATAGATTAGTATTGGATGAAGACGATAATACAGATGAAGATCGTTTAGCTAATTATGCGGATACAGATGATGATGGTGATGGTACACAAACTATGGATGAGATTACTCTTGCTGCTGATGCCTTAGAAGACGGTTTTGTTACTTTGGATGAGATAACATTTTATGACGATGATGGAGATGGAATATATAACCATCTAGATCCTGACGATAGAGAGTCTAAAAATGAGCAATAAAAAAAACTCCGGTAAAATATTTTACTGGAGTTTTTTTTAGATTAATATGGATTTTATAAGTCTAAAGCTAAACCAAGAATAAATTGATTTGGTCTGGAATCTACTCTAATTCCTGGGTCGATTGATTCGGCTCTATTTTTACTTAGTCCTCGCTCATATCTAATATCGGCATTTAGTTTTCCTAATTGAATACCTGCACCAAATTGCATACCTACAGTAAATTCATTTTTTACATCTCCTAACCGTACATCTTCAAGATCATTATCTACTATAAATTGAAGAGCAGGACCTCCAAAAACATGAATCGGACCTAAAACAGATATTCCTACAAGTATTGGTAGGTCTAATTTTTTAATATCATAATCCAAACTAGACCCTGAGATATCATAAGAACTATTGTTAACCGTATACTGTAATTCGGGTTTTATGTAGATATTATCGGTTAGTTTTCCTCTCAAGAAAACACCTATATGATATCCAACCCGGTCATCTGCTCTCTCTGATAAAATATTATTTCCTGAGTTGGTAATGTCGGCTACTTCAATTTTGCCATTATCACCATAGTTAAGACCGGCTTTTACTCCAAAAGTTATTCTGTTTTCCTGAGAAAAAACAGAAAATGAGCTAAATAGAATTAAAAATACAAATACATTTTTCATTGTAAAATAATTTTTTGATTAATAAATAATTGAATGAATTGGTGTAATGGCTAGTGTTTATAAAACGATTATAGTCTATTTTTATTCTGTTTAGAATATCAAAAAGCCTGCCAGAATATCCAGCAAAGTTATGGAGATAACCCATATTATTTAGGGGCTTATTCTAAAGTAGGATACTTGTGGTTCTGATTTTGTCTATAAACAAAAAACCTTCTGAATCTCTTCAGAAGGCTATATTACTAATGTGTAGAATTTCTATTTTCTCTTTATAACATTATGTGCAGCATTATGAATGGCTTCAGCATTTAAGCCATATTTTTCCATAAGTTGCTCTGGTGTTCCACTTTCTCCAAAAGTATCTTTGGTTGCAATAAATTCTTGAGGAGTAGGGTGATTTTTGGCAAGAACTCTAGAAACACTTTCTCCAAGCCCTCCTAAATAATTATGTTCTTCAGCTGTAACTATACATCCAGTTTTCTTTACTGAATTTAGTATTGCTTCATCATCCAGCGGCTTAATAGTATGAATATTAATCACTTCGGCACTTATTCCTTCTTCATTTAAAGAGGCTGCAGCCTGAAGGGCTTCCCATACCAAATGACCAGTGGCTACAATAGTTACATCTGCACCTTCTTGTAATCGTACGGCTTTTCCAATTTCAAATTTTTGATCTTCAGGAGTAAAATTTGCTACTTTTGGTCTACCAAATCTTAGATAAACTGGCCCATGATGATCAGCAATAGCAATAGTAGCTGCTTTAGTTTGATTATAATCACAAGTGTTTATAACTGTCATTCCTGGTAACATCTTCATAAGACCGATGTCTTCAAGAATTTGGTGCGTAGCACCATCTTCTCCTAAAGTTAAACCAGCATGCGAAGCACAAATTTTCACGTTTTTATCACTGTAAGCAATAGATTGACGAATTTGATCATAAACACGCCCTGTAGAAAAGTTTGCAAATGTCCCAGTAAACGGAATTTTTCCTCCAATTGTTAATCCGGCAGCAATTCCCATCATATTGGCTTCTGCAATCCCAATCTGAAAAAATCGCTCTGGATGATTGGCAATAAAAGCATCCATTTTAAGCGATCCAATTAGATCGGCACACAATGCAACAACATTCTCATTTGTCTTACCCAATTCTTCCAAACCAGCGCCAAATCCTGAACGAGTATCTTTTTTTCCTGTATCTATATATTTTTTCATTTTCTTTTTAGTTTGGATATATTAATAATCTCCAAGAGTTTCAGGGTTTTGATCTAATCCTATTTGCAATTGTTCATCATTAGGAGCTTTACCGTGCCATGCGTGAGTATGCATCATAAAATCTACACCATGCCCCATTACAGTATGCATTAGTATACAAACAGGTTTTCCTTTACCTGTTCTACTTTTAGCTTTTTTCAACCCTTCAATTACGGCGCTAAGACTATTACCTTCTTTAATTTCCATAACATCCCAACCAAAAGCTTCAAATTTCGCTTTTACATTTCCCATAGGAAGTACATCATCTGTAGAGCCATCAATTTGCTGACCGTTAAGATCAATGGTTGCAATTATGTTGTCAACTTTTTTACCAGCTGCATACATAATAGCTTCCCAATTTTGTCCTTCTTGCAGTTCACCATCGCCGTGCAGACTAAATACCAAATGAGGGTCCTTGTTGAGCTTTTTAGCTTGGGCAGCACCAAGTGCTACAGACATCCCTTGACCTAATGACCCAGAAGCTATACGCACTCCAGGAAGACCTTCATGTGTTGTTGGGTGTCCTTGTAGTCTACTATTGATTAGTCTGAACGTATTTAATTCCTCTACAGGAAAATACCCACTACGAGCTAATACACTATAGTATACTGGTGAGATATGACCGTTAGATAAGAAGAAAAGATCTTCTCCAATTCCATCCATATCAAAACCATCTTTTCTTTCAAGAATTTCTTGATAAAGAGCGACAAAAAATTCTGTACACCCCAAAGAACCACCTGGGTGCCCTGAGTTTACTTTGTGTACCTGGCGTAGAATATCTCTACGAACCTGTGTTGCAAAATCTTCTAATTGTTGTGTTTTTGGCATTATAATGCTGATTTCTTGATAATAAAGCCCCAAAAATACAGGTTTTGTATACGGTGACAAAATGTATATGCAGCTTTTAATCAAGAAAGCGTTGTTAATAACGAAAAGTTTTCGAAAACCTAAGTTTATCAATGTAATTTTAGTTAGTTATCTTTGCGCTCTATCAAAAAGAAAATATGCAATTTGACCTTTTGTCTAAAGACCCTCAAAGTAAAGCAAGGGCAGGAAAAATAACTACAGATCACGGTGTGATTGAAACGCCAATTTTTATGCCCGTAGGAACGGTTGCAACAGTAAAGGGGGTTCACCAACGTGAATTGAAAAATGATATTAATCCTGATATTATTTTAGGTAATACTTACCATTTATATTTAAGGCCTAAAACTCCAATTCTTGAAAAGGCAGGTGGATTGCATAAATTTATGAATTGGGATCGAAATATTCTTACTGATAGTGGAGGCTATCAAGTTTACTCTCTTTCTGCTAATCGAAAAATTAAAGAAGAAGGTGTAAAGTTCAAATCACATATTGATGGGTCGTATCATGTTTTTACTCCAGAAAATGTAATGGAGATCCAACGTACTATTGGTGCTGATATTATTATGGCTTTTGATGAGTGTACTCCTTATCCTTGTGATTATAATTATGCTAAGCGTAGTATGTATATGACACATAGGTGGCTAGACCGCTGTATGCAACATCTTCAAAAAATTCCTGTTAAGTATGGTTATGATCAAGCTTTTTTCCCCATAGTGCAAGGGAGTACTTATAAGGACCTAAGGATGCAATCTGCAGAGTATATTGCAAATGCAGGAGCGGTAGGTAATGCAATCGGAGGACTGTCTGTTGGAGAGCCCGCAGAAGAGATGTACGCGATGACTGAAGTTGTTACCGATATTTTACCAGAAGATAAACCCCGCTACTTGATGGGAGTAGGTACACCAATTAATATTCTAGAGAATATTGCATTAGGAGTAGATATGTTTGATTGTGTTATGCCAACACGTAATGCTCGTAATGGGATGTTATTTACGGCACATGGGACTATTAATATGAAAAATAAGAAATGGGAAGATGATTTTTCGCCTATTGACGAGATGGGAATTACTTTTGTCGACACCGAATATTCTAAAGCGTATTTGAAACATTTATTTTCTGTGAATGAGTTATTAGGAAAACAGATTGCTACGATTCATAATTTAGGTTTTTATATGTGGTTGGTTAGAGAAGCAAGAAAACATATCTTAGCTGGAGATTTTTATTCCTGGAAAAATATGATGGTTAAACAAATGGATAAAAGATTATAATTTGAAAATACTAGATTGGTACATACTTAAGAGGTATTTAGGGACATTTTTTACAATGATATTATTGTTTATTCCTATTGGAATCATTGTAGATCTTTCTGAAAAAATAGACAATATGCTAGAGCACAAAGTTCCTGTTGCTGCAGTTGTAGGCTATTATTTAGATTTTACAATTTATTTTGCTAATTTATTGTTTCCTCTGTTTGTGTTTCTGTCTGTAATATGGTTTACGTCTAAGCTTGCTAATAAAACCGAGATTATTGCATTCCTTAGTTCTGGAGTTTCTTTTTGGAGGTTTTTAAGACCTTATATGATAGGTGCTATAATTATTTGTGTAGGTGCACTAGCTATGGGGTTGTTTTTAGCTCCAAAAGCTAGTCAAGGGTTTAATGAATTTAAGTACTCTTACCTTAAGAAAGGTAAAAAAGTACAAGAAACCAAAAATGTATACCGTCAACTTAACGATAGTATATTTTTGTATGCAAATAATTTTAAACCTTTAGAAAAGTCTGCTACAAATTTTACTTTAGAATATTTTAATGGTAATGTTTTAGATACCAAGATTTCTGCCAGAAAAATTACTTTTAAAGATAGTATTTATGAGTTAACAGATTTTGTAAAACGGAAGATATTAGATGACGGGGATATTCTGGAAAAAGCAAGAAAAAAAGATACGATTCTACCCTTTAATATAGATGAGTTTACACCTGTTACTTATGTAGCAGAAACACTTAATTACACACAGTTAAGCAAGTTTATAGAAAAGGAAAGTAAGCGAGGTTCCTCAGATATAAATCGCTACAAAGTAGTTGCATATAAAAGATGGAGTATACCTATATCCGCTTTTATTCTTACTATTATTGGGGTTGCAGTGTCCTCAATGAAGAGACGTGGAGGAATGGGAGTTAATCTTGCTGTTGGTATTTCATTGGCATTTGTTTTTATATTTTTTGACAAGGTACTGGGTACGTTGGCCAATCAATCTGATTTCCCTCCTATTGTTGCCGTTTGGTTTCCTAACGTTTCCTTTGGAATTTTAGCAATTTATCTGTTATACAATGCCAAACGTTAAACTCCAAAATTATCTTCATTTACATTTTATAGTTTTTGTTTGGGGCTTTACCGCAATATTAGGAGAATTAATTTCTATCGATGCATTACCATTGGTTTGGTATAGAATGCTTTTGGCATCTGGTTTTATTTACTTATTTATTTATATCAAAAAAATATCTTTAATAGTAACCAGAAAATTGTTTCTGATACTTTTTTTATCCGGTATAATAATAGCATTGCATTGGATAACCTTTTTTGCGGCTATTAAGGTTTCTAACGTATCCATAACTTTAGCAACACTATCTACTGGCGCTTTTTTCACATCGATTCTAGAACCTATTTTTTATAAAAGAAGAATAATTTGGTATGAGGTTGTTTTTGGATTATTAGTAATCACAGGGTTATATATCATTTTTAAGGTGGAAGGAGATTATAGTGAAGGTATCATCTATGCATTGTGTTCTGCATTTTTATCTTCTGTTTTCTCATTGATAAATGGAAAAATAGCTCAGCAATACAATCCTTCGTTGATTTCTTTTTATGAATTATTAAGTGGAGTAGGTGTAATAACTCTTTATCTACTAGGGATAACCTTTTTTGGGCATGAAGCTGAAGGTTTTACAGTTTCTTTCTTTCAATTATCAACTTCAGATTGGTTATATATGCTAATATTGGCGTCTGTTTGTACTGCATATGCATTTATCGGTTCTGTGCAGGTAATGAAGTACTTAAGCCCCTATACCGTTATGTTAACAGTGAATTTAGAACCTGTATACGGGATATTATTAGCCGTTTTAATTTTTGGAAATTCAGAAAAAATGAGCCCTCAATTTTATTATGGAGCACTGATTATAATTGGGACCGTAATATTGAACGGAATATTCAAAAATGCTAAAAAAAGAAAAAGACCACCAACTTTGCATAACATTACGAAGTAAAGTTTTTATATTTGTCGGCTAACCCTAGTTAACATAAATTATATTCTTGATTATGGAATATTTAGAATTTGAACTCCCCATTAAAGATCTTGAAGATCAGTTTGAGAAAGCTTGCGCCATTGGTGAAGAGAGTGAAGTAGATGTTACGGACACCTGTAAGCAAATTGAAAAAAAACTGAAAGAAACCAAGAAAGAAATATATAAAAACCTCACACCATGGCAGCGAGTTCAGCTGTCAAGGCATCCTTCTAGACCTTACACTTTGGATTATATAGATGCGATTTGTGGAGAATCGTTTTTAGAATTACATGGTGATCGTAATGTTAAGGACGATAAAGCGATGATTGGTGGTCTTGGAAAAATTGGTAATCAAAGCTTTATGTTCGTTGGTCAACAAAAAGGATATAACACCAAGACCAGGCAATATCGTAATTTCGGAATGGCGAATCCAGAAGGGTATCGCAAAGCACTTCGATTAATGAAAAGTGCTGAGAAATTTAATCTTCCTGTAGTATGTTTTATTGATACACCAGGGGCTTACCCCGGATTAGAAGCTGAAGAGCGTGGACAAGGAGAGGCAATTGCCCGTAATATTCTAGAAATGACTCGTCTTAAAGTTCCTATTATAGTTGTAATAATAGGAGAAGGAGCAAGTGGAGGAGCATTGGGTATAGGAGTAGGTGACAAAGTACTGATGTTAGAAAATACATGGTACTCTGTTATTTCGCCAGAATCCTGTTCTTCAATTCTATGGCGCAGTTGGGAGTTTAAAGAGCAAGCAGCTGAAGCTTTGAAACTGACCGCTTCAGATATGAAGAAACAAAAACTAATTGACGAAATTGTGAAAGAACCTCTTGGAGGTGCTCATAGTGATCGTGAAAAAATATTTAAAACCGTTCGAGATAAAATTTCTTCTACCTATGATGAATTAAAAAACTTATCACCAGAAGATTTGGTTGAAAATCGAATGAACAAATATGCAGATATGGGAGTCTTTAAAGGGTAACCCCTAAAGAATCACTTACTACCTAAATCTGAAGTGTTAAACTTCAGATTTTTTTTTGCTTATTAACAATAAAATTAACTTATTAACAGTTCATTTGTTGAAGACCGGTGGACATTCGTATCTTTGTAATTGGGTACATCTCTTTACAAATTTTTTACATTCGTGGTTATGGAAAAAGTACAGCAAGCTCAGCAAATAAATTACGGTCGGGGGAACGTAATTTCGCTTGAGAAAGGAAAAATACCTCCTCAAGCAGTTGATTTAGAGGAAGTTGTGCTCGGGGCAATGATGATTGATAAGAAAGGGGTTGATGAAATTATTGACATTCTTAATCCTGATGTTTTTTATCGAGAGGCGCATCAATACATCTTCGAGGCAATCTTTAAACTCTTCGAAAACTCTGAACCAATAGACTTATTAACGGTTTCTAGCCAACTCAAAAAGGATTCGAGACTAGAACTAGCTGGGGGTGATTATTATCTAATACAATTAACTCAAAAAGTAGCCTCTTCTGCCCATATAGAGTTTCATGCACGTATTATTCTACAAAAATACATTCAGCGTAGTCTTATTAAAATTTCAAATGAGATTATAGAAGAATCATACGATGAAACCACAGATGTTTTCGACCTCTTAGATATGGCAGAATCTAGATTGTATGAAGTTACACAAGGAAATATTAAGAGATCAACAGAGAGTGCTCAAAACTTAGTAATACAGGCTAAGAAAAAAATACAAGAAATCTCAAACAAAGAAGGTTTAAGTGGAATCCCATCTGGCTTTGATAAGTTAGATAAACTTACTTCGGGTTGGCAGCCAAGTGATTTGATCATTGTGGCTGCCCGTCCGGGTATGGGTAAAACGGCTTTAACACTTTCTATGGCAAGGAATATGGCAGTTGGGCAGAATATCCCTGTTGCTTTTTTCTCATTAGAGATGTCATCGGTACAGTTGATTACCCGTTTAATTTCATCAGAAACTGGTCTTTCATCAGAAAAATTACGTACTGGTAAATTAGAAAAACACGAATGGGAACAGTTAAACGTGAAGGTAAAGGATCTTGAAAAAGCTCCATTATTTATTGATGATACACCCTCGTTGTCAATTTTTGACCTTAGAGCAAAAGCACGACGCCTGGCCTCTCAACATGGTATAAAAATGATCGTTATTGATTATTTGCAACTAATGACGGCTGGGGGATCTGGTAAAAATGGAAACAGAGAACAGGAAATCTCGACTATTTCACGTAACCTTAAGGCTTTGGCAAAAGAATTAAGTGTACCCGTAATTGCTCTATCTCAGTTATCACGAGCAGTTGAAACACGTGGAGGAAGTAAAAGACCATTACTTAGTGACCTTCGTGAATCTGGAGCGATCGAGCAAGATGCGGATATTGTTTCATTTATTTATCGACCAGAATATTATAAAATAGATGAGTGGGATGATGAAGAAAGATCTCCTACGCAAGGGCAAGGAGAATTTATTGTTGCTAAGCACCGTAATGGTGGTCTAGAAAATATTAGGTTAAAATTCATTGGTCACTTAGGTAAATTTGATAACTTAGATGATTTTAGTACTCCTTTTGAGTTTCATTCTAAAATGAATGATGGTAAAGAAGAAGAGCCTTTTGGCACAAGCCATCTTCCTAGCGCAGATGAAGCTTTTGGGAGCAGTATAAATGATTCTGGTGACGATGATGAAGTACCTTTCTAAAACAATGTTTTTTGTAAAACAATTTTTCATAGAAAAGAAGGTTATTCCTTCTGTTCTATGTGCGTTGTTTCTTCTGTTTTCCATTCAATCGTATGCTTCTTATGTCCTAATCCCTATGGATGCAGATGGACAACAAAATCATCTTAAAGCTTACGGTATAACCTATTGGACACTTAGTAAAGATCTTAAGGTAAAATGGCTGTTAAACTACAGAGGAGGATCTTTTCTTCTTCCAGATACAGAATCTATTAGAAAAGAGTGTACAATTAGAGGCATTACATATGAAATTTTAAGTGATCCCGAAACTGAAGAAATTCTTGAAGAAATTAGTAGTCCTTCTCAAAATATGGAGGCTGTGGTCTTGGAAAAGGCACCAAAAATCGCTGTATATTCTCCAAAAGGAAATCAACCCTGGGATGATGCGGTTACTATGGTATTAACCTTTGCTGAAATCCCTTATGAAACCATCTATGATGAGGAGGTATTAGAAGATAATTTAATTCTTTACGATTGGCTTCACCTGCATCATGAAGATTTTACAGGGCAATATGGTAAGTTTTATGCTTCTTATAGAGCGGCGCCATGGTATATTCGAGAAAAAGCGGCAGCCGAAAAATTGGCAAATACATTGGGCTATCAAAAAGTTTCCCAGGAAAAATTAGCAGTTGCTTTAAAAATTAGAGACTACGTTGTGGGTGGAGGGTTTATGTTTGCTATGTGCAGTGCTACTGATAGTTTTGAGATTGCATTGTCAGCTGAAGGTATAGATATATGTGAACCAATGTTCGACGGTGATCCAAGTGAGCCTGGTTACCAATCCAAAATTGATTATGGTAAAACTTTTGCATTCAAGAATTTTACTTTAGAACGTAGCCCTAATGTTTATGAATTTTCTTCTATAGATATGACTCGTAATCGTCGTATTTCAAAGACAACGGATTACTTCACACTTATGGATTTTTCGGCAAAATGGGATCCCATTCCTACCATGCTATGTCAGAATCATACAGCACTGGTGAAGGGATTTATGGGGCAAACTACCGCCTATAACCCTAATGAAATAAAATCAAATGTGCTAATATTGGGGGAGAATAGAACCAACGGAGAAGCTCGATACATACATGGTATAAAAGGAAAAGGTTTCTTTACATTTTATGGCGGTCATGATCCAGAAGATTACACGCACAGAGTGGGGGACCCTAAGACAGAATTAGAATTACATCCCAATTCTCCGGGATATCGTTTGATATTGAATAATGTTCTGTTTCCGGCTGCAAAAAAGAAAAAACAAAAAACCTGATTTTTGTTGTAAGGTTATGTAAACGATTCGACTACATTCTTTTTAAAATCACTGATAACTAAACCTTACTTATGAAAAAACTATTCACACTACTATTAATAGTTACAACTACGATCTCCTGTAAACAAGAGGCAAAGCCAGAAAAAGAAAATAGTACTATAGATGCTTCACAAAAAGAAGAAGTAATAGACCGTTCTAAGGATTTTCCAAAAGAAATTGCTGCCATTTTTAGTGCTCATGGAGGTATTCAGGCTTTTGATGAAATGAATACTTTGATTTTTGAATTGGTTAACCCAGAGGGAAATGAAAAACATACAACAGATCTTAAAACTCGTAAAGCACGTGTTGAAACAGATAAATTTGTTCTGGGTTTTGATGGGAAGGATGCTTGGTTAAAACAAGATTCGACCTATTTCAAAGGAAATCCACGTTTTTACCATAACCTGATGTTTTATTTCTATGCCATGCCATTTGTTCTTGGGGATAGTGGTATATCTTATCAAAAAGTTGACGATCTTAAAGTAGATAATGTTGTATACCCTGGGTATAAAATATCATATGGCGATGGTGTAGGAGATTCTCCAAAGGACAATTATTTTCTTTATTATGATGCTTCATCCAGAAAGATGAAATTTCTAGGATATACCGTAACCTTTTTTAGTAAAGAAGCCAGCGAAAAAATCAGTTTGATTGAATATGCGGATTGGAGTGACGTAAATGGATTATTACTTCCTAAAACTTTGAAATGGAGAAATTATGAGAATGGAGTAGTTGGAGAAGTAAAAAGTGAAAGAAATTTTATTAATACCATAGCAAGTAAGGAAAAAGCTGAAGTTTCTCTTTTTGAAGAGCCCGTAGAAAAGCAATAAGTATTTCTGACAATATATATTTAAAACAAAACCTGCCAATATGTTTGGTGGGTTTTGTTTTTCATAAAAACCTAAAAACTTTTTTTGATAAAAATCCAGCTGCTTTTTTTTGAATCTAATAATTTTTATAGCATATCTTACTTTCAGAATATATAATTGATATTCTAAAATGGGGTTTTAACAAAAAGCCTAAGGAACCCGAAATCCGTAAATAATAGAATTATCTAACTTTATATCCTTTATTTAATTTTATTTACGAAATCGATATAGTGAGCAACTAATAAAAATATAGACTATGTACAATGAACTTAACACGAGTAATAGAATTTTAATGGGGCCAGGTCCGTCTGATGCACATCCAAGGGTGCTCAAAGCTATGTCTACTCCTCTGATAGGACATTTGGATCCAGAGTTTGTGAAGATTATGGATGAGGTAAAAACCATGACGCAAGAAACATTCATCACTAAAAATCATCTATCATTTGTAGTATCTGCACCCGGTAGTGCAGGTATGGAAACATGTTTGGTAAATCTAGTGGAGCCTGGTGATGAAGTGATTATATGTATAAATGGAGTTTTTGGTGGCAGAATGGTAGATATAGCAGAACGTTGTGGTGCAATAGTTCATAAAGTAGAAAAAGAATGGGGAACTGTTGCCTCTCCTGAAGATGTTAAAAAAGCATTGGATAAGTGTCCAAAACCAAAATTAGTGGCTTTGGTGCATGCAGAAACTTCTACCGGAGCTTTGCAACCAATAAAAGAGATTAGTGACTTAGTTCATGATGCAGGAGGTTTATTGATGGTTGATGCCGTAACGTCATATTGTGGTATGGAACTTAAGGTAGACGAATGGGGCATAGATGCTATTTATACCGGAACACAAAAGTGTTTAAGTGCTCCTCCGGGATTATCACCTGTTAGTTTTTCTGATAGCGCTGTGAAAGCATTAGAAAATAGAAAAACAAAGGTTCAAAGTTGGTTTTTAGACCTTAGCTTGGTTAAGAATTATTGGGGAGGCGCCAAAAGAGCGTATCATCATACCGCACCAGTATCTTCGGTTTTTGCATTAAGAGAGTCATTACGAATTGTTTTGGAAGAAGGTCTCGAGAATCGATGGAAAAGACATCAAGAAGTACATCATGTATTAAAAACAAAACTAGAATCTCTAGGGTTTAGATATTTGGTCGAAGAACAATATAGATTACCAAACCTAAATTCTGTATTCTTGCCAGAGGGTAATGATGAAGCTTTGATCAGAAGTAAGTTGCTTAGTGATTATAATATAGAAGTGGGAGGTGGATTAGGTGCTTTCGCCGGAAAAATATGGAGAATTGGAATAATGGGAGAGAGTTGTACACGTAATCATGTCAATATGTTGATTAGTGCTCTTGAAGATATGAAGGAATTCAAAAGCTGAAAAAATAAACATCCCATCATTTTCTAATATGATGGGATGTTTCAGTTTCAGAAAAACAAACTATTTAGAATGTTTACCACTGTATCGCTGCCAAAGTTTAGTCTGATGGCTTTCTAGACTAATATCACGACCTTGAATGAAAGCTTTTTCTAATTGATTGGTTCGCATATCTAAAGCATCACCTATACTAATAAATAGAGTTGCATCTTTACCAACCTCTAATGTACCTGTAAAATCATCAATTCCTAAGATTTTAGCACTATTTCCTGTAATAAGTTGTAGTGCTTTTTCTTTATTTAGGCCATGCGCAGCTACAGTTCCTGCTTGAAAAGGAAGATTTCTCGCATTAGCACGTTCCATACCACCGCTATTTTGTAAAGCGACTAATACACCGGCATCCATTAGTAATTTGGCATTTTTATACGGAAGATCATAATCTTCATCTTCAAGATTTGGTGTCTTGTGTGTTCTCCCTGATAAAACGGCAATATCATTTTGTTTTAGCTGATTTGCCACTTTGTATGCTTCATATGCGTCAACCAATACCAGTTTTTTGACATTGTGTTTTTTAGCGAAAGAAATTACATCTAAGATTGCTTTTTCAGCATTTACATGCACAAATAGTGTTTTAGTCCCATCAAAAATACCTTTCATTGCCAGATGAGGTAAATTATCTGTAGATGCTGATTTCAAAGAAGCTTTTGCCTGATTAATGAAACTTTCTAATTGGGAAACCTGTTTTGAGTACTCTTTATTAGGCTTAAATCCAGGATCTTCGCCCATCCACCAGCGGCCTCTTGTAAAAATGTTTGGCCAGTTCATATGTACTCCGTCATCTGCTTTTATGGTAGCATCTTCCCAATTCCATGCGTCTAATTGCACGATAGATGATGTTCCAGAAAACACACCTCCACGCGGAGTTATTTGTGCAGTTAGAACACCATTAGGACGCATACTTTCTACAATTTTACTTTCTGCATTATAGGCAATAATACTACGTATATGTGGATTATAACTTCCTAGTTCGCTATCATCATCAGTTGCTCTTACGGCACTGATCTCTACTAATCCTAATGTTGAATTAGGGGCTATAAAACCAGGGTATACATGTTTTCCAGAAGCATCTATTACTTTTCCTTTTGGAGTTGCGCTTCCACTTGTGCCAATTGCAGTGATTTTACCATTTTCAAAAATGATAATGCTATTTTCAATGATCTCACCATTACCAATATGCGCAGTAGCACCGGTAATTGAGATAGTTTCACTTTGCGCTTTGACAGGGGTTTGTTGTGCGTTTACTTTTCCAGAGAAAACTATTAGCAACGTTATTATAAATATTATTTTTTTCATATTCTTTGTGATTATTGATCTGATTAGTTTCAACTATCAGACCTTAATTGTTATAATCCCTTAATTAATAGTTTCTATAGTTTCACACTCAAAGTGTTGCTTTTCCTTTTTCTTAGGAGGCTGAGTTTTTAAACCATTATTTTTGGCTTTTAGCATCATGGTAGATAACTTATTTTTCTCTGAAGCGATAGACTTTCTCATATTTTTATCCTTTTCAAGATCAAAATAAATAGCGCCTTCAATAATAGTTTTTTCCGCTTTTGCATATATAGAAAGCGGATGATCAGTCCATAGTACTAAATCAGCATCTTTACCAACTTTAATACTTCCTACTCGATCATCAATGTGAAGTAATTTTGCTGGATTTAGAGTAACAAATTTCAGCGCATCTTCTTCACTTATCCCTCCATACTTAATTGATTTTGCAGCTTCCTGATTTAATCTACGTGACATTTCTGCGTCATCGCTATTAATTGCTGTTACGACACCTTGATTATGCATTATAGTAGCATTGTATGGTATTGCATCATTAACTTCGTATTTGTACGCCCACCAATCTGAGAAAGTGGATCCACCCACACCATGCGCAGCCATTTTATCAGCTACTTTATATCCTTCAAGGATATGTGTAAAAGTGTTGACTCTAAAGTTAAATTTCTCTGCTACTTTCATGAGCATATTAATTTCGCTTTGCACATAAGAATGACAACTAATAAATCGCTGGCCATTAAGAATCTCAACCAAAGTTTCCATTTCTATATCCTTACGATAGGGCTTCCCGCTTTTCTTTAGTTTTTCGTATTCTTTTGCTCTGTTGAAATAGTCAACATAGAGCTGTTCAACCCCCATTCTGGTTTGTGGGAATCGGGTTGTGCTTCCCCAATTACTTTGTTTTACATTTTCACCAAGTGCGAATTTTATAAACTTAGGCGAATTTTTATAAATGAGATTTTCTGCACTTTCTCCCCATTTTAATTTCAGAATCGCAGATCGACCACCAATTGGATTGGCAGAACCGTGCAGGACTTGAATAGAAGTTACTCCACCAGCTAGGTTTCTATAGATATTAATATCGCTTGGTGAAACAACATCTTCAATGGTCACCTCGGCAGAAGAGTTATGACCAGCTTCATTAATGGCATCTGCAGCAATATGTGAATGCTCATCAATAATACCGGCAGTAACATGTTTTCCTGTGGCATCTATTACTTTCGCGTTATTTGCACTTAGGTTTTTACCAACAGCAGAAATTTTACCATTTTTTACTAATACATCCGTTTCTGTCAAAATACCATCAGTTTCATTAGTCCAAACGGTAGCATTTTTTAATAAGATAGTTTCAGATTTCGGTAATTGAGAATTACCATATGCTATATTAGGGTAGGCAAGCGGTAATACTTCTGGTTTTTCTTCTTTGTCAGAAGGTTTTTTATCTTTTTTCTTATCTGAAGCATCATCGGGTTTCTTTTTAGCTGTAAAAGACGTTTCAGAACCATTAGGTAAGATTGCTTTTCCGCTCCAGAAATTGGGAGTATCGCCTATAGCAGTAACTACTCTGGTATATGTGGTTTTTGTGGTGTCTGTATCAGTAAATGTAAGCGTTACCCAATTATTTTTGTAGTTAATTTTTGAACCTAGTTTAGTTTCCCCAAGTTTAATTTCTGCTTTTGGTTTAGAAGGCTTCCCAGAAATAGATAAATCATATGATTTTCCGGCAACAGATAATTCATATTTACCATTAATATCTTTAACTGTCATGTCATTAACAACATTCTTGTGACCTTGTACCCAGTTTTCAAAAATGATATTATCTTTTGAAAACAGTTCATCCTTAGTTATTAGAAAATTAGCATATGCCCCTTTCTTAAGACTCCCTAATAGATCACTTTTTCCTAAAATTTGAGCAGGAACTGTAGTCAGACTTGCAAGAGCAATTTTCTTATCCAAACCATGTTCTATTGCTTTCATGATCCTTGTTTTAAGATCGGCAACTTTTTTTAACTTATGCGTAGTTAAGGAGAAAGAAATCCCATTCTTAGATAAAATTGCTGGATTTGTTGGTGCTTGGTTCCAATGACGCATATCTCCAAGGCTAACCATATTAGCCATATAAGGATCTGACACATCGTAAGCTTCTGGGAAATCTAAAGGGATGATATACCTAGCATTGGTTGCTTTTACTTTATCTATTCTGGCATATTCATCACCACCACCAACGATTGTATACTGTATATTAAATTGATCTCCCACTTTATCGGCTCTAAATCCATTAATTCTACTTCCTGCTTCAAAGATTTGTGGTAGATTCTTATTTCTGTTTAATGCTTCAATTGATAAATCTTTGTTATCTGATTTACTTGAAGGATACCAATTAGCATCGTGGTAAAACTGTCTTAACAAAGCCATGGCTCCCATTAAAGATGTTGGGTATACTTGATTACTTTTATTACTTTTTGAAAAAGATAAAAACTGAGCAGATCGATCACTTAGTAAACGTTCACCTGCCGTTCCTTCATTATTTAAAGCGACTAATAACCCAGTACCTCTAATAATTCCATCCGGCATATGAGTATTTAATACTCCAAACCCCTCTTTTACATATTCAGTAGCTTTTTTACTATCATATTTAAAATCGGTTAGGGCATTGGTTTCTGGTCGTATGTGATCATTCCAATAATAGCCTTCTCTTGTGGCTTTCCAATCTAATTTAGCTCCTGGACTGAATATACTACCTCCTTTTCTTTTTGGTTTTTCAATACCAAAATTTGTGAAAGGATCGATAAAAGATGCGTAGATGTGTTTCCCTTTCAGGTCGATAACTACACTGTTTTCAGGAACCGGAACGGTATTTCCAACCTGGACAATCTTACCTTTATGTATAACAAGGGTTCCATTTTTGATTTCTGAATCAGGTGTGGTGTGAATCGTCGCATTTTTGAACACGGTATAATTAGAATCTGTTGTTTTGACTCCATCGTTTTTTGGAAAGTATTCCTGACCGTAGAAATTGAAGGCCCAAAACATTACCGTTAGCGATAATAGAAGTTTTTTCATAAAAATTGTGTAAAGTGTTTGAATTGATTTTAAAGATAGCAGTTGAAGTAAAATTAGCTTTGTAATTAGCAATTATTTAACAACAGTAATGGTATTTGCATTACTTCTTGTGCGCAATAGGGTTTACTTTATAATAGTTTACCAATAATGCCACTACGTAACTGTAGGTTTCAATACCATCTGGTTGATTATTGGCTTTGAGGTAACTATCGTATGTACCCTTAAAAATAGGTTCTAAAGGGTTTTCATAAGATTCCCAAAATTCGTTTACCTCACGATAATTTTTTCTGATACCGGGTCTTAATTCTTCTATAAGACAAATTGCTTTTTCTTCATTACGAAGATACAAATCGTTAAGACAAAATTTTAATGCAAAGGTCGTACCGCTATAATTAAAATATAAGTCATTATACTTCATCGTTGTAAGTGCAGCGATAAAATTAGCTTCATTTTCTTTAGCAAACCCTAATTGATGTGCTTCCTCATGACAACTGGTAGTAGGCGCTTTATAATTAAGTATTAGGCCGTTTACCTGTGCTTCATTTGTAATAGGATTCAAATACCCACTAAACCCCATATAGGTAAGAGGTAAACTCAAAATTGATTTCTTAATGCTCTTTGGATGATAGTTTAATTCAGGAAAAATACCATTTAATCGATCATATGCAGGAACGGTCTTTTGAAATATTTCCTCCTTTGAATAGGGTATTTTTATAGATAACGAATCATTTGACTCTAATTTTGAGTGTAAAAAATTAGCTTGAGCTATTAGTGTTTCAGAGACTTTAATAAGTTCTTTTTCAGTATATTGATCATCAATCTTTAAGATTTCATGCAACGGTAACCTGTAATAATTCATTCCCCACAATATATGAAAACAGGCATAAACGATTGATAAAGTGGCTCCGGTATCGAGTAATACTTCTTTCCAGGCGATCTTTTTTCGAAATACTCTTTTAAACAAAAATCGTATTGCCATAATGATTAAAACAGAATACAAAATGTCTCCAAAAGAAAAAGGGATCCATCCAAATACATAGCGAAGAATTTTGGAGGTAAATAAAAAAATACCATTGCTATAGAAATGCTCAACAAAACCTGGAAAAAAAGAAATAATCTTGATCAGGATAATTTGAACTGGTAATAATAGGGTAAGAAATAGCTTTGTTTTGGATTGCATGAAACAAATATAATTTTCATTGACAAAACTACAACATTTAATATTTCATTTGATTTAAGGTTATCATAATATAGTACATTTGCGAAAATACAATACACAATATGAATTCAGAAATAAGAAATCTTGAACCCAAAGCACTTTGGAATAAGTTTGCAGATCTTAATGCAGTACCACGACCTTCAAAAAAAGAAGAACGCGTTATAGCATTTATGAAGGAATTTGGCGAATCTTTAGGGCTCAATACGGAAATAGATAAGGTAGGTAATGTTTTAATTAGAAAACCTGCAACACCTGGGATGGAAGGCCGTAAAACTGTGGTTATGCAATCTCATTTGGATATGGTACATCAAAAAAATGCAGATACCAACTTTGATTTTGATACCCAGGGAATAGAAATGTATGTTGATGGAGATTGGGTACGAGCTAAAGGGACCACATTAGGAGCAGATAATGGGTTGGGTGTAGCAACAATCATGGCAATTCTTGAAGCCAAAGATATCCAACATCCTGCTATTGAAGCGCTATTTACTATTGATGAAGAAACCGGAATGACCGGAGCTATGGGATTAGAAGGAGGCTGGTTGCAAGGAGATATATTATTAAATCTTGATACTGAAGAAGATGATGAAATAGGAGTAGGATGTGCCGGTGGAATCGATGTTACGGCAAAAAGAAGTTACAAAGAAGAACCAGTTTCTGACGGTAAAGCGGCGTATACAATTTCTGTGACAGGACTTAATGGTGGTCACTCAGGTATGGATATTCATAAGGGCTTGGGTAATGCCAATAAGATTATGAATAGGTTATTGTTTGATGGGTTCGAAAATTTTGGACTACAAGTAAACGAAATCAAAGGAGGAAGTTTGCGTAATGCAATCCCTAGAGAAAGTTTTGCTACAGTTGTGGTAGATACTATTCATGCTGAGGCTTTTGAATTTGAGATTGCAGAATTGTCTAAAACCATCAAGCATGAACTTTCTGTAATGGAAGCCGATCTGCAAATTGAAGTGAATACTACAAATTTACCTAAAAATGTGATAGAACTAGGTGTACAAGAAGGTCTTTTAAAGGCCTTATATGCGGCGCATAATGGCGTATATATTATGAGTGCGTCTATTCCTGATTTGGTGGAAACTTCTAATAATATTGCCAAAGTAACTATAGGAAAAGGGGAGATTACTATTGAATGTTTGACCAGGAGTAGTGTTGAATCCTCTAAGATGGATTTGGTTAATAAACTTAGAGCTACTTTTGAGCTTATTGGATGCGAAGTAACGACTAGTGGAGATTACCCAGGTTGGGCACCAAATATGGACTCTCCTGTTTTAAAGGTTCTAGATGAATTGTACCAAAAATTAAACGGAGAAAAAGCCCATGTGGCTGCCTGTCATGCAGGTCTAGAATGCGGGATCCTCGGGCAAAATTATCCGGATATGGATATGATCTCTTTTGGACCAACAATTTTAGGAGCACACTCACCAGATGAGCGTGCGAGCATATCCTCTGCACAAAAATATTGGAACTTCGTACTTGAAATTTTGAAAGAGATACCTAAAAAATAGAAGAAATATAAGCCCCAGAAATTGTAAACCGCTGGGGCTTTTTTATGATTAGATGCCAGTTATTAATTCTCGACCACTATGTTTTTATACCTAAAACTATAGAAAAAAGACTAAAGATTACAAAACCATAAAGTATACTTGCCTTTTGTGCCCATACTTTTGATATTTGTAATACATAATTACCTTAGTAATTATGTACATGAGTTATAAGCAATTACACTTAATATGAAAAAAACACTTTCTATTCTATCAGTTTTTTGGATGTCTATCAATTTTATATCTTCTCAAGAACTTACTCAGGAAAATTTAATTGGAGAATGGACATTTATAGAATTGCAAGATGAAAAAGGAAGCAAGCTGACTGAAATTCCTTTGACTAGGTTTGGTCAAAATAGAGGTGTTGAAAAAGTAAACAGAGATAGTTATATTTTAAAAAAAGACTGAACTTATAAAAGTTTTAATCCATTAAGTACTTCATATGGAACTTGGTATTTTGATAAAAAAAATAACGAAATCAATTTGGAATTAAAAATTGCTCCTGATGATAAATATATTGAAATTGCCAAAAAACTTAAAACAGTTAAAAATAGGAAAGATGGTTTTTATTATCAAAAACCAGTTAAAAAAAAGATTTTATATTTTTCAAAGGATTCAATAGTTATCGCTGATCGACTAAAATATGTGCTGATTTACAGTAATGAAAACGAAAAATAAACTGGTTAAACATCATATATGAAATCAGAGCAAAGTTTAGTGCTAAATCGAAAGGTCATTTCCTTTTTGCGAAGGCGCTAGATTTTTATAAATTAAACAAGAAATAAAAACACGCAGATAGATCGATTGGTTCAGGTATGTTTGCCTTGCTCCGATTCATATATTTAGCGTTGGTAATAATTAAGTAACAAATCAAGGGCTAAATCGTCTTTTAAGTACTATTTAACCAACTGAAATGAAATTACCTAAAAAAACTGCACGATTTACAGGCTTAATTGGAATTATTGTATTAGTAACTGGTTCTTTTGCCCATTCCGTTAACACGAAACTTTTAAATTTTGACAATGCCGCAGAAACCACGAACAATATTCTTTCATCTGAATCATTGTTTCGTTTAAGTTTTGTTAGTGGTTTGATTATGGAAACTGTTTTTGTCTTTTATGCTTTCCTCTTATATAAATTATTAAGACCCGTCTGTAAAAATTATGCTACTTTAATGTTGATTTTGGCCTTATTACCAGTTCCAATATTTTTGATGAATCAACTAAATCTATTTGCCGTATTAATTTCTGCCAAAGAACAAATGCAAGAACAAATGATATTTTATCTTCATTTATACAAGAATGGCGGATTTATTGTTTCGATTTTTTTCGGCCTATGGCTACTTCCTTTGGGGTATCTTGTATTTAAATCTAGTTATCTTCCAAAAATATTAGGAATCTTTCTGATGATTGGTTGTTTTGGGTACTTAATAAATTTTATGCAAGGTTTTCTATTTCCGGGAACAGAAGCAACTCTATGGACAAATCCTGTACTAATCATTACTCACATTTCTGAATTAATATTGATGTTGTGGCTATTAATAATGGGCGTTAACATTAAGAAATGGATCTACAAAGACAGTAAGAAAAACATCAGCTAACAATTACTATTGTTCATTCTGGCAGAGCATTAATACAAAATTTAATTTATAAAATACCGCTGATTTTTACTGCTGAATAATCCTATTAATGATTCCACAACGAAATCATAGCTGAGGCCGTTAACAGTAATAATCAATAACAAAAAAACATTTAGATTTGAAAATGAATTCACTAATTGTTTTAATATTTACTAGTTATATCCGGCTATCTCTAGTGGTGACACAGCAAAAAAGAAGTTTTGTTTGATCACCAAATTCTCAATATGATTTCACACACAATTTGCTATCTTAGTTCTGCAAGGAAATCATTATTGTTTGTCACACTCAATTAATCATACAAAATTAAGAATGGACAAAAATTTGTTTCCGAGAACATAGAAGTGGTATTAGTAGGTGATCAAATAATGTATATGCCTACGGTGTTTAATCAAAACGATGGTAAAGGGATACCTTTTACATTAAAATCATTGGAAAAAAATCTATTTTCCTTTGAAAACCCGCAACATGATTTTCCTAAAAAGATCCAATACAAAATTCTAAATAGCAATGAATTGTATGTTTCGGTTTTAGGAGAAAAAGATAAAGGCTTTTCTTATAAATTGATGAAGCAATTGGATTAAAATGCATTACCAACTCACCATGACTAGCCTGTAAATAGTATTGATAGATTGTTAGTAGCCAATTATTTTATACCCAAAATTGCATTAAAAAATCTTACCTCACAGTTATAAAATTGTACTAGTTTACTTTTTAAAGTTTGGTGTTTTTTGCTCTTGTTCATGGCTACATAATTTTATAGTTGTATAGTATTAGTATCCCAATCATTAAAATTGTCACATAAACTTTAAAATACTTGTGCAAATAGATTATAAAAACAAAAAACATCCTGATCATATCAGGATGTTTTTTATTGATATCATTTTTTACTACTATTTTTGAGCAGCTTCTTTAGGTTGAATACCCATAATCTCTAATTCAAAGATTAGATCTGTGTTTGGTGGAATTACTCTTCCTGCTCCTCTTTCTCCATAACCTAAATGTGAAGGAATGAATAATATAGCTTTATCTCCAACATTTTTCATTTGTAAAGCCCCTTCCTTAAAACCAGGAATCATTTTCGCATCTGGAGAATAAGGCATTGGCATTGGCTTATAAGGTCTTCTTTGATCGTATACTTCAAATTCCTTTGCTAAATCTTCAAAAGTAGTGTCAAACATTCGACCGTCAGATAGATAACCTTGATAGTTTACTAATATGTTATCACCAAACTTAAGTTTTTCACCTGTACCTTTATTAAGGAAAAGAATTTCCAATCCACTATCTAATTTTGTAGCCTTTTCTTTTTGTTCCGCATATTTAGCAGAAACTTTCTCACCTCTTTCTTTTACAAGACGTTCCTTTTCTGCCTTTTCTTCTTCAATAACTTTAAGTTTTTCAGTAAACGCCTTATCTGTATCAAAAGCTTTTGCATCTGATCCTTTACGAATAATGTTTACTTCTAGCATTTTTATTTCACTTTCGGGTTTGTCTCTAGGACCAGTTTTTGTGGTACCAATACTATCTACGATATCTTGTCCTACCACAATTTCTCCAAAAATTGTATGCTTACCGTTTAACCAAGGAGTTTCTTTTAGTGTAATAAAGAATTGACTACCATTAGTAGCTGGGCCAGAATTGGCCATAGATAAAATTCCTTTAGACTTGTGAGTAAGTGAATCTACAATTTCGTCAGGAAATTTATAACCAGGGTCACCTGTACCAGTACCTAAAGGATCACCAGTTTGAATCATAAAGTCTTTAATCACCCTGTGAAAAACAATACCGTTGTAGTATTTTTTACCTTTGTAAGTACTGTCTACCATTGAGTTTGTTCCCTCTGCAAGAGATACAAAATTTGCCACGGTCATTGGCGTAAGGTCGTAATAAAGTTCAGCAACAGCTGTACCTTTATTGGTTACGATTTCTGCATAAATACCATCTTGTAATTCTGGATATTTATCATTACAACTACTGAAAACTATTGCTGAAATAGCTAGGAATAATAGATTTAATTTTCTCATTTTTTGTTACTAATTAATTTTTTGTTGTTGATTCTTTTGTAATTTTATTAAGTGTTACTTCAGTCTTTAACGGAATATTTGTCCCAATCTTATTATCATCCCCATAATATCCGTAAGCTTGATATGAAGGAAATAGAAATGTAACCACTTCACCTTCTTTCATAAGCTTTAATCCTTCTCTAAGACCCAAGAAAAGTTCTTCTTTATCAATATAATAGATTATTGTATCCAATTCTTTCTGAGTATAGATAACATTGTTATTTAGATCTTTTACATCGTAATTGAAACTTACAAAGTCTCCAAACTTTGCAGTAATAGAGGATGTTGTATCTTTTTTATTATAAAAATACCAAAATCCACCCTTGGATGTGATATAAGTATTTAGGGTGTCATTTTTAATAATTTTTTGGATTAAGGCTTCTTCTTTGGCAGCAAGTTTTTTGTTTCTGTTGATAGATTCGGTAATAAATGATCCTGATTTGATACTTACAGGTTTTCTGGCTTCAGGAGTTTTGCACGAACAGATTAGTAAGACAATGCAAAGAATGTGAAGTAGTATTCTCATTGATTTAGGAGGTTTTTATAAGCCGGCAAGATACTAATAAATTTTTCTACGGTATCAGATAGCGAAAGATTACTTTTTCCTCCTGCAGCATTATGATGACCACCTCCTTCAAAATGATTTCGTGAGAACTCATTTACCGAAAAATCACCTTTAGAGCGTAGAGAAATCTTTATAATTCCTTCACCTTTATTTTCTATAAAAATTATAGCAAACTTTATCCCTTGTATAGATAATCCCAGGTTTACAAACCCTTCTGTATCTCCTTTTTTGAAATTATGAGAGTCTAATTCCTTCTGAGACATAGTTATGTATGCAGTACTATACTCTGGAAGTACTTTAAGGTTATTTAAAGCTACT
This sequence comes from uncultured Aquimarina sp., assembly GCA_947496355.1. Taxonomy (GTDB): domain Bacteria; phylum Bacteroidota; class Bacteroidia; order Flavobacteriales; family Flavobacteriaceae; genus Aquimarina. Next base: position 328,687 of record CANMCO010000006.1, on the reverse strand, counting down.
CCTTTTAACTGAAGTCTGGATAATGTATTAGCATCATAAATTTCTTCATGTATTTTGGTGTTGTCGGCACCTTGCTTAATAAGATCCGCAATTACAAGATGGGTTGTACTAGTAGTTGATCTAAACCTAAAAGAGCCTGTGTCGGTCATAATACCAACATATATACAAGTTGCAATTTCAGGAGTAATTTTATCCAAATCACCTAATATTTCTATAAAATGATAGATCATTTGACATGTAGAACTCATGCCTGTATCGCTATATGTGTATTTGGCATAAGTATCAGGTTGTTGATGATGATCGATCATTACAAAAGTAGCCTGAACCTTATTTAAAATACCCTCCATATCACCACTTCTGGATAAATGATTGAAATCTAATGTGAAAATAAGATCTGCTTGATCGATTTTGGATTGAGCTATTTGAGTATCACAGCTATATTTTATGATGGTTTCTTGTCCCGGAATCCATTTCAAAAAATCTGGATATTCATTAGGAGTAATAGTAACAGCATCATGCCCCTTTGCCCTAAGATAATGTTGTAATGCTAATGTAGAGCCAATAGCATCTCCATCTGGGTTTTTATGGGTGGTTATAACGATGTTTTTTGGTGAGCCTAAGAGCTCTTTTACTTCTTTAATATGCATAGGTCAGCGAATATACAATAAATAATATTTTAGTAATATTAGAACCGCTAATTTTGTCTTAATTATCTTACCTGCTCGATATGGAAAACAAGAATCTTTTTATACTATTATTTATCATCTCTGTAAATATGTGTTTCGGGCAAAAAGCGGTCAAGAAAGACAATGTTGATTTTGTTATTGCCTTTGGGAGTTGTAATGATCAGAATAAACCACAACCTTTTTGGAAAGAAATTTTAAATAATAATCCCGATGTTTTTATATGGGGAGGGGATAACATTTATGCAGATTCGGATGATATGTCAAAGGTTGAAGAGGATTATAAAACTCAAAACAGCAATATTCTATATCAAAAACTAAAACAATCAATTCCAATAATGGCCACTTGGGATGATCATGATTACGGGAAAAATGATGTTGGGGCAGAGTGGGGGATGAAAGAAGAAAGCCAACAATTGTTTTTAGATTTTTTTGAAGTACCAAAAGAAGACATAAGACGATCACAAGACGGGGTGTATACGTCTAAAATATTTGAGATCGAAAAAGGAAGTATAAAAGTAATTGTATTGGATACCAGGTATTTTAGATCTCCATTAAAGAAAAGTAATGTAATTGGTAGGCGTTATGAGCCTTTTGAAAATAATGAAGGTACAATATTAGGGCAGGTACAATGGAAATGGCTTGAAAAAGAATTAGAAAGTAATTATTCTGATTTTGTAATCATTGTAAGTAGTATTCAGTTTTTATCTTCTGAACACGGTTTTGAGACTTGGGGTAATTTTCCTCATGAAGTAGAACGACTCAAAGAAGTTTTAGTGAGTAAAGCGGTTAGAAATGCAATCATATTAAGTGGAGATCGTCATATTTCTGAATTTTCTACTACCAAGATAAAAGGGCTAAAATATCCATTAATAGATTTCACTTCAAGTGGATTAACGCATTCGTATACCGACTATAAAGGAGAGTCAAATAAGTACAGGATAGGAAATGTAATTTCAATCCCAAGTTTTGGAATGTTAAAATTTGATTTTGATTCTTACGAAGTTTCAATGGAAATGAGGAGTGTAAATAATATATTACTGCAGAATTTTAATAAACAATATCCTAAAGATTAATTTTTTATATAGAATTATAATAAGTACTATACTTTCTTATTATAATTCTTGTTTTTGACAGTTTTATATATACTTTTGCACAAAAATTTAGAAATCGAGGTATAAATTCCTTGGAAAATAATTTAAAGTACTCTTTTTTTGGTAGGAGTAATCAACAAAAAATACTATGGCAACAAACAGAACTTTTACAATGCTTAAGCCCGATGCGGTAAGAAAAGGATATATTGGTGCAATCCTTGAACAAATTACAGCTTCAGGATTTAGAATCGTAGCGCTTAAATTAACTCAGCTTACAACTAATGATGCGAAAGCATTTTATGAAGTACATAGTGAGCGTCCTTTTTATGGGGAATTAGTAGAGTATATGACCAGCGGTCCTATTGTAGCAGCTATTTTAGAAAAGGAAAATGCAGTAGAAGATTTTAGAACTCTAATTGGAGCAACTAATCCAGAAGAAGCTGCAGAAGGGACAATCCGTAAAAAATATGCAACTTCTATTAGTGAAAATGCTGTTCACGGTAGTGACAGTGATGAGAACGCTGCTATCGAAGGAGCTTTCCATTTTTCGGGAAGAGAGCAGTTCTAAATAGACTATATTTTTTAAGAAAATAAAAGGCCATTTATAATTAGATGGCCTTTCGTTTTTATATCAAACCTTTTCTTTTATTCTTTTTGGTATACCATCTTTATGAAGTAACACGCCTACAGTTTTCATTCGGAAATAGGCTTCAGACATGTAAATATATCCTTTTTGAACTCCTTTGCCTCCCCAAGAATTTTTGATTTTATAATAAGTTTTCCCTTTTTTATCAATACCCTTACCAACAATGTGCATTAAATGATCATCAGTGGTATTGTAGTTCTCGAATTCTTTTTGTCGAGATTCAGAAGTTACTTTTTCTTCTTCGTTATATTCCTTAAATAAGCCTTTCTTCTCTTTCTTGTTTGTTAGGATTGCTAAACCAGTTTTCTGAGAAAAACCAACTTCGCTTACATCTCCGTCCCATGCTATAGTGTACCCTTCTTTCAATGCATAATCAACCGTTTGTTGTAGCTCATCTAACGAAATGTTGTGATAGATTCCATTAGAGAAATTATCTGGAATTTCTAAAATAAAACTACTGTTCATTGGGTGATGAGTGAAAGAGGTAAGGGTTATGTAATTATCGGGTTCGATGCCAAGTTCTTTTGCAAACTGAGCTGGAGTATATGTTTTATTGTTATAGTCAAAAGTCACAGGTCTTTTTCCAATATAGATATCAAGCATGGCTTCGTAACTTTTCCACCAATTTTCCGAAAGAATTTTGTGAGTTACGGCATTGTCGACCATATTGGTTAGCAGTTTGATTAATTCCCTGTGATCATGAAGATTCGTTTCACTTCCCGAAAGACCTGTATACATGTCATTAGGAACAATTCCGTAGTTACGAATAGAGTTTATTACATCATGAGAAAGAGCGCCTTCACCAAACTGTGCCTTTCCTTGTCTTAAGATGTAATTTCTTGCTTTATCGGTATACGTGTTTCTTACCTGATACAATTCTGATAAATCATGAGTGCCGTGCCCTAAACGAGCAATTTCAGATTCAATATATGATGTTGTAGAAAAACTCCAACAAGTACCCGATTTTCCTTGACTAATAACAGGCGTACATTCAATAAATGTTTCGTCAGTAATTGAATAATCTGCATGTATTTCCTGTGCATTTCCTATGCATACAAATAGAAGAAGGAAATTGATAAAAAGAATATTTTTCATTAGTTCTATGATTTGTAGGATATGAAGGTACAAGAAAATGCTTTATAATCGAAAATTGAATCAAAAGAAACAAGATGTTTTAAGCTTACCAAAATACCCTAAAACTTATATTAGGAGTAATACCCAATGAAAAAATATCAGAGTTAATGAGTTGATTATTTAAAGAGTTTGTAGTTCTGAATTCTCTGTTTAGTAAATTTTTTCTATCGTAAAGGTTAAGTACAGAAAGCCCAAGGCGATATTTTATCCTTGAATTATGCCCTATCTTAAAATCATAAATGGCAGAAAAATCAAGTCTATGATATATGGGCAGATTATTACCATTTATATCGTCAAATTCTAAAATAACAACTTCACCATTTTGATCAACCTCTGACGCATTAGTATAAGCTTTTCCTGTATGCCATACCCACCCTAAAGAGAATTGAAGGTTTTTTAATTTATAAAAGTGTGACCATTTTACCGTATGTTCTATGTTCCAGTTTCCTGGAAAGAATTCATTATTATTAATGGACTCAAATTTATTACGCGTATTAATATATGAATAGCTTACCCAGGTTTTATACTTTTTAAATCTCTTTTTTAGAAAAAAATCAATACCAAAAATTCTACTTTCCCCATTATGATATGTGTTGTCTATAGGATTGATAAACCCTGCGGTAAGAGATGTAATGTCTTCAATTCGCTTATAATAACTATCTACATCCAAGTACCATTTATTTTTTCTAAAACTACTGCCTAATGTATATTGATAACTCGAAATTATTGGAAACTGGTCATTATTTGCAAGAGTCCATACTTGATTTTCAAGAGATAAATCACTTATAACAGATTCCTGGATCTGACTTGTTGCCTGACTCCTGTATTCTGCACTAGTATTAATTTCCCAGTATTTACTTAAGTATTTTTGAACAAAAACTCTTGGTTCTATAAAGGATTGGTTAAGTTCTGAGTAATGATTAAATCTTAGCCCTGCTGAAAAGTAAAAATTCTTTGGGTTTTCATATTTGTATTCAGAATAAAAGGCATGTGTATTTAGAAACTGGTCATCTTCATCAAGAATCAGTTCATAACTTGGGGTTGTGGTCACAAATGCATATCTGGTGCTATTATTAGAATACTGATAACCTGCTGATAAATTTTGATAAGTAGAAAATTCGTAATTCAAATTTAACTCAGCGCCATAATCCCGAACACTATTCTTTTTACTTTCGATTTCTGCTATAGCGATTGGATCCCTGGTTATAAACTGATAGTTTAGGATATATTTGGCGTAATATCCACTTATATCTAGTGATATGTTATCAGAATAGGAACTTTCCCATTTGATATTATACCCTTCATTTTCAGTTGTGAGATCGTCACTAAATGACTCAATGTCATCACTTCGTCTAAAATCAAGGTCATTCATACTATAAATAGAATTGATTTCAATTTTCTGAGATGCTGAAGGCTGGATTAGTAGGTTGGCATTATAATCGGCATAAAAGAAATCATTATCTTGATTATCAAGCACAACAGTTTCTGCAATTTTAGTATTCTGAAAAACACGTTCTGATAATTGTTTGTATGTAAATGTTTCTAGCACATCGGTAAATGACCTTCTTCCTGAAACCTGTAAGGACATTTTATCTTGGATAATAGGCGTGTGAATTATGGCATCTGCATTAATCATATTAAAACCTGCTCCTCCTGTAAAACGTTCTGCAATTTGATTTTCTGATTTGATATCTATTACCCCAGCGATGCGATCTCCATATCTGGCACTTACTCCGCTTTTTGAAAAGTTCACTTCTTTTGCAACATAAGGATTAAAAGCTGATAACATCCCAAAGAAATGTCCTTGATTATATGTTTTTATACCATTCCATAAGACAAGGTTTTGATGAGGTGTACTCCCTCTTACAAAAAGCCCTGAAGCCGTTTCGTATGGATTATTAACCCCGGGAGTAAGTTGCACGCTTTGCAGAATATCTGGTTCTGTTCTTCCGGGAAGTACTTCAACATCATTTAGATTGATGTTGATTATTTTTTTATTTTGTGTAATTCCTTTGGCCAAATATTCTTGGATAAGAACTTCGTCGAGTTGCTCTTCAGGAAGATTAATAAGGTATATTTTAATGCATTCCTTGCTTAAAAAAGATGCTGTATTTAGCACACTTTGCCTGAAACCAGGAGCACTAATTAGGACAACAGAGCCATAAGGTACGTCTGGACTCTCGAAATAGCCGTCTTTATTCGTAGTAATATTAGTTCGGGTTGCTTTTAGAAATACCCGAATATCATCAAGGGGTTTTTGGTCCTCATCTAAAACATAACCGCAAATAAATAGATTATCCTTCTTGTTAAAAGCACTAATAGTTATAAAATTATTTCCGGTGATTTCAAATTTTAAGAGTGTTTGTTGTCTTAATTCTTCTATTAATTTTTCTAGTGGTAGTTTTGGATCTAGCAATGTAGAGATAGATTTATCATCTAGTATATTGTCTATGTAGGAGAACTTAATAGCATACTGCTGTTCTATTATTGAAACAGCCTTGGATAATGGAATGTTTTCTAACACAATGACTTTTGCTTCTTCTTGAGAAAAAACAGATATGCTCCATAAAAAAATACATGCACATAAAAGTCTTATCATGCTATTACTTTTCTAGTACGACGGTCTTACCATCTTGAGATAGGCTATAATCAATGCCTAAGGTACTAAAAACCGTTTTAAGCGCAACGTCTATATTATCATTTGGGAAAGTCCCGGTGTATTTATATCCAAGATCCAGATCTTCTTGTTCAATCTTTATATTATATTGTTCTTCGAGTTCCTTAAATACATAATGTATTGGGATGCTCCTAAATGAACTTGTATTGGATAACCATGTAGGTTCTAACGTTTTGAAAGTCCAGTTTTCTGGAGTATTTCCTAGGTTTCTATATGCTTTTCCTGCTGTTAAGACCTTATTGTGTCCTTTGTTAACAACGCTTACTTTACCCTCAAAACAATTAACTTCAAATAAGGAGTTTTGAGAATGCACACTAAACTGTGTTCCTAGAACCGAAACCTCTCCGTTCTTGGTAGCTACAGTAAATTTACTTCCTTTTTTTACTTTAAAAAAAGCTTCTCCTTCTAACGTAACTAACCTATTCTTTTCCCAATTTCCTTTATCAAAAATTGCGTTGGATTTTGCATTTAAAATCATTTCAGAGCCATCAGGTAGTGTGACCGCTAATTTTTCACCATAATCAGCAGTAAGTGATTGATTGGGATTAAATAAGAATATTCCTAAAATAATTGCAATAGAGGCTGCTGCAGCAAAATATGGCCACAATTTGATAACAGAACCAGGCTTCTTGTTGTTACGTTTAGACTTTAACTTAATTAGTTCTTTGTTGCTATCATAGTCTTTTAAGTCCAGGGCATCAGCACCTGCCATTATTTTTGCATAATGCTCATACTCTGGATGGGCCTGAAACTCACGAAGTTCTTCTTCAGAAAGCTTGCCGTTAATCCATCTGGATAAGAATATGTCGTCTTTTTTATCGTCTAACATGATTTTAGCGCTATATAATGTGAACGTTCTATTTTCAAATTACCCTACCCTTTTTGTTTAAAAATTTGCTTTTTTTCGAAAAACATATTAAATCGCACATTTTTCTATATTTATATTCTTAATTACTTTTTAAATATTTCCTATTTTTTTTCTAAGTGTTAATAACGCTTTGTGCATCAGTTTCTCTATTGCTTTAACGGATACATTTGATAATTCAGCAATTTCCCGGTATGTTTTCTTGTCAATCCTGCTCAAAAGAAAAACTTCTCTTTGCCTTTCAGGTAGCTCTGCTATTGCACTTTTTAACTTCTGCATGTATTCTTTTTCGAGTGCAATAAATTCAGGTGATTCATTATTGACGTCTGTTTTACGTTGTATAATGTAATCTTTGTATTTAAATTTTACTTTTTGATGACGGGCTATACTTATGCCCAAATTTGTCGCTACTGTATAAATGTAACTTTTGGCCTTGTCGAGATCTACTTTAGAGCAATTATTCCATAATTTGATAAATGTATCCTGAACAATATCTTCTGCTTGATCAAGATCTCCAAATTTATAATAGACATAATTCCTCAAAAGTTTAGAGTGACTTTTGAAGAAATTATCAAAGACTTTTTCGTTACACGTAGAGTTTTTGTTGTCAGACATTTGGGGTATGAAAAAATATATCCTCAAATCTAGATTTTTTTTTTAAGCTATCAAAAAATAAAAATGGTAAGGGTAGGGTAAGTTTTTTTTGACGCGTTTCATTTATGAGAGCTTGTAAAAAGTTTCTAAAGAAAGTAAATAACCCAAAAATATTATACGATGAAAAAACTTAGCATTTGGTTTATATCCATTTTAACAATTGTATTAGGATTCACTTCTTGTGATGACGTTGAAGAATTTGAAACATGTCCAGAAGTAAATATCAATGTAGAAAATGAGACAGGTAGTGCAGTATATCGTTTCGCTGCTCAATTAGAAAGTATTGAGGATGTAAGATTTACTTGGTCTATTGATGGAGAAGATGTTGATACAGGAAATCTAAATGATTTGGCAAGTCAAATTTTTGATTACAAATTTGAACCGGGTACATACACAGTTTGTGTAAAGGTAGCAAGTGATGAATGCCCAATCCAGGTTTGTACAGAAATAGAAGTAGAGCGTGATGAAAATGATCCTTGTCCTGATCTTTTCTTTGAGTCAAGACAGTACGAAAGGCCAATGCAATACAAGTTTATCGCAGATTTTAGAGGGATTGAAGAAGTGTCTTACGGTTGGTTTATAAATGGAGAGCTTGTAGAAGATTCAGCTCCTGATGAAGATAACTACTTGATTTGGAATTTTGATGAACCAGGAAGATATGAAGTATGTATAGCTACTGAGACTCCAGAATGTCCAAACGGAGTAAGATATTGTAAAGAAATAGTAATAGAAGAGGTTAGTGAAAAATGCCCTGAAGTTTCTTTCTCTAAAGAAATGGAACCAGGAACCACGGGGACTTACGTTTTTGAATCTATAATTGAGGGTGCCGATGAGGTGAGTGAGATACAATGGTTCGTAAATGATCGTCTTATTGAAAATGCAACCGATCAACAGGGAGGGAACAGAGTTTTTGTATATGAATTTGAACCTGGAGAATACAAAGTATGTTTAAAAGTATTTACTGCTGATTGTCCTGAGGGAGTGATTTACTGTAAAGAGATTGCCATTGGTGAAGAAGGTTGTCCTGAAACCATATTTGATGCACAACCGCAAGATCACGAAGGAGTATATAAGTTTATTACAGAGGTTCAGAGAGAGGATGCACTTTACTATTGGTATATCAATGGACAGTTGGCAGGAGATGTAGGGCAGTATTATTTTATATATGATTTTTTATTAGATCAAACTGGAAATGTGCCCGGGGGACCTGGCGAATATGAGATTTGTCTTCAAATTGAAACTTCTAATTGTCCAAGAGAGCAAAGCGAGAAGTTCTGTAAAACGATTGTAGTAGAAGCATCAAGTGCATGTCCAGACCTGTCTTTTGAGATTGAACAAGAAGGAAGTACACCAGGATATAATTTCTATGCAAACTTCGAAGGAATGAAAGAACTGTCATATGAGTGGACAATTAATGGTGAAGTAGTAGATAGAGAGATTTTAGGACCTAATGATGATAAAGATGATTACATGTATTACCAGTTTGATTCAGGTACATATGAGATTTGCATACAAACTGAAACTCCAGATTGCCCAAATGGAGTCAAATATTGCAAAACGTTAACAGTAGAATAATTATATAGTTGTTTAGGTTAGATTAATTAGGTTAAATTCCCTGGAAGCAATGCCATACTTTCAGGGAATTTTGTTTATACCAAGAAGATGTATTAGATTGTAATCGTATTAATGACCTAATGTTTTATTCAAAAAAGGTAGGGTAAATACCTTTTTAAGCGTTATAAGTGTATATAAGGACAATATATTGAAAAAAATTATTACATATCATCAAGGATTTTTACTAGCATTAGTCATTTTGGTTAGTTCTTGTGTTAATGATGATTCTTTCTTTCCGGATGAGAATGGAGATGATATAACTCAAAGTGCAGCACTAGTAACAGTACTCAATAATTTTGATTCTATGGGTGATGAAACTATTTCTGAAACGGATCTGTGTTTTAGGTTTGTATACCCAATTGTATTGGGATATAACACAGATTCTAGTATTAAGATTAATAACTATGACGGATTGATAAGTGTAATATCTGGTCAAAGTATAAATTTTAATATTTCAGGGCTTCAATTTCCTGTTCAAATTGTTTTTAACGATAATAGTGACACCAGGTTGACAATAGATAATGAAGAAAGTCTAATTAATATCCTGCGGGAATGTAATTTTAATACCTTAAGACAAGACTTTGATAGATTATTCAGACAATGTTTTAAGTTTGATTACCCCGTGACTTTAGTAAACAGAGATGGAGGAGAAGTATCATTATCTTCTAAAGAAGAGTTTGATAGTTTTTACTCTAGTCAAGGAGCGGATTATCAACCATTATTTAAATTACCTGTTAGTATATTGGTTGGTCCTAATTTTTCATCTAAAGAAGAAGTAGATAATTATTTTGAGTTTTATCAAATCATCAATGATTGTGTAGGATGTCCCAATGCTGAATTCAAAAAAGAACTAATAGAAAGTCCAGCCGCATATCGATTTACATCCAGTATAGAATTAAGTGACGCTGTTTTCTTCTGGTTTATTAACAACGAACTTGTGGGAGACGCTGGGATGAATATTTTTGAATATGATTTTCTTGCAGTATTAGACGGAAGTGTTCCTGGAGGCCCAGGTAGTTATGAAGTATGCTTAAAAGTAGTGACGCCAGATTGTCCAGCTGGTACAGATTTTTGTGAAGAAATAATCGTTTGTCCTGAGTTGTTTTTTATGTCAGAACAACAAGGAAGTACCAATACCTATGATTTTTTTGCAGAATTCCCCGGAATGGATACGATCACATATCAATGGACAATTAATGGTGAGCCACAAGAAAGTGATGGTGGAGCAGGTGGTGATAATAGATTTACTTTTCAATTTGATCCGGCAACCTCTTATGAAATCTGTATAGTAACTGAAATCGAAGGATGCACAGATGGAACCAGGTTTTGTGTTACTTTAGATATTCCATAATACTATAATTTACATGTGTTGCTAGTTTATTTATTATGCTACACTGTTAGATTAACAAAATATTCTACCCGTAATTTTTAATCAGTTAGTGTATTTCTTATTAAATTTTTAGAGTCATAGTTCTCTCTAAAACTGTTCTAAATTAGGATTTTCCCGAGATATTTTACATAATTTTGTCTATCAATAAACCTCAAAATTATGAGATATCATACCAGAAAAATTGTTAAACCTGGGGATTTAAACCCTAATGAGACATTATTTGGAGGCAGATTACTTGAATGGATAGATGAAGAGGCAGCATTGTATGCCATAATACAATTAGAAAGCAGAAAAGTAGTTACCAAATTTATGTCCGAAATTAATTTTGTAAGCTCTGCTATACAAGGGGATATTATAGAAATAGGAATGGATGTTGTTAAATTTGGAAATACTTCTTTAATATTAAAATGCGCAGTGCGTAATAAACTTACTCGTAAAACTATTATACAAGTAGAGAATATTACCGTGGTTAATCTGGATGAAAATGGAAAACCAAAACCCCACGGAAAGACAAAAATCGACTTTGCAAATGATTGATTATCTTAAAACGAGTTTTTTGATCAATTCTTTACCTAATTCTTCATTTAAATTAATAATGATCTTTTGTGTCCCGTAGCTAAGTTCTTCGCGTAGTACAGATGACGTAAGTTGAACATATAAGGTGCCTCGTTCTAATTTAATATTTTGAGTGTATTTGGTAATTGCAGGTCCCATGGTTTTCTCCCAAACATCTCGTACCGCAACTTTATCCAAACCTTTTTCTAGTTTATTATCAGATACAAAATCCTTTAAAACTTCACTTAGACTTTGATGTTCTTGATGACGTTTAGCCATTATAAATTTATCTTTTGATACCGTTTATAAAAGTACATATTTCCTACTTCATTTTTAATCACAATCCTGTTTTCTTTTGCATTAATCACAGTTTCTTTCCAGGAGGCTAAAGAAGTTTTATAATACACCCTTAAGCTGTCATTTTCTATTCGTAAAGTAAATAATTCACTGTCATCAGTAATGATAAAACTTCCATCCAATTTTGGTTGTACTTTTTTACGAATACCTATTGAGTCATTGACCTCAAAAAAATCAATACTCTGATTAAAGTTATATTTTTTCTCTGTACCATCAGCTAATATTACTTTTTCTATTTCCCAATATCCATTAATATACTGTATGTAACTTTTAGGATCAGTTTTTGAACAGGAAACAATAGATATGAGTACTAATATATACAGGATATTTTTCATGTTACTTTACTTCTTCATTATTTTTAAGCCTGATGATTTTATAAGATTGAGATATTTTTTTTACCACTTCTTCTGTTCGATCTGCATGAGTATCACTTATAAAAAGTTGCCCAAAATTTTGATCATCAACCAGTTCTATTATGTGTTCAACACGCTTTTCATCAAGCTTGTCAAAAATATCATCTAATAGAAGTATAGGGTTTACCTTGCTTTGATTTTTTATAAAATCAAATTGTGCAAGTTTTAATGCAATAAGAAACGATTTTTGTTGTCCTTGGCTTCCAAATTTTTTGATTGGGTGTCCTTCAATTTCAAAAGATAAATCATCTTTATGGACTCCCACACTTGTGTATTGTAGCATTCTGTCTTTTGCAAGATTTTGCTCAAGCAATGTCGATAGATCAGTCTCGGATAATTTACTTTGGTAACCAAGCGAAACTTTTTCTTCACCAGAGCTAATGGCTTGGTAACGGTTTATAAATATCGGAATAAAGTCGTCTAAAAACGAAGCTCTCTTTTTATAGATGATATTTCCGTATTCATCTAATTGTTGATTATAAATTTCTAATTGAGCAGCATCAAAAGTATTATTAGCGGCAAAATACTTTAACAAAGCATTACGCTGTGATACTATTTTTGAGTATTTTAAAAGAGTACTAAGGTAACTTTGATCACTTTGTGAAATAACTCCGTCAATAAATTTTCTGCGCGTATCACTTCCATCGGTTATTAGATCTCTATCAGCTGGAGAAATAATTACCAATGGTAAAAAACCAATATGAGCACTAAATGTATCATATACTTTTCCATTTCGCTTAATAACTTTCTTTTGCCCTCTTTTGGCACTTACAATAACTTTTTCATCACGACCATCTTTTTCATAAAAACCATCAATGACAAAAAAATCTGTGTTATGTTTAATATTTTGACCGGTGATAGGGTTAAAATAACTTTTGCCAAAGGATAAATGATATATTGCATCCAGAATGTTCGTTTTTCCTACTCCATTATTTCCAACTAAACAGTTTATCTTGTCATCAAATTCAAAATTGATGGATTCAAAATTTTTGTAATTGATTAATGAAAGAGATTTTAAAATCATAAAACACTGATGATCAAGGGGTCGTAACTTTTGGGGAATTCATAATTTATCTGTGCAAAATATTGAAAAATAATAAATAGTTGTGCTTTTTATTATGAATAAAAATTTTATTTTTGCCCTTCATTAAAGAAAATTTATGGCAACTTACAAGAAACGAGGACACAAACCTAAAAGTAAAGCTGAAGAAGTAGAGCAAATTCAAGATAATTCGACTACCGCAGAGGTATTTAACACCTTAGATGAAGGAGCTTCTAAAACCGAAGAGTGGGTTGCAGCTAACCAAAAATATATTCTTGGTGCAGTAGCGCTTATCGCAATTGTTGTTTTAGGATATTTGGGATTCCAGAAATTTATTCAGGAGCCTAAAGAGCAAGAGGCAGCAAATGAAATGTTTAAAGCTCAACAATATTTTGATAATGCAGTTAATGGCAATTCTGTTGTTCGTGATTCTCTATATAATTTAGCGTTGAATGGTGGAGAAGGTAAATACGGGTTTTTAGAAATTATTGAAAACTACGGTAGTACTAAAGCAGCTAACTTAGCTAATTACTATGCAGGTTTTTCTTACCTTAATATGAATAAGTATCAAGAAGCAATTGATTATCTTGATGATTTCAAAAGCGATGATGAAATGTTAGGTCCATTAGCACTTGGTGGTATTGGAGATGCATTTTCACAATTGGGTCAGATAGAAGAGGCATTAGGGTATTATGAAAAAGCTGCAAAAGCTAAAAATAACAATTATACTACGCCAAAGTTTTTGCTAAAAGCGGCAATCACTGCATTATCTTTAAACAAACCTACAGTGGCAGCTCCTTATTTGGAGAGAATCAAGGAAGAATTTCCTAAGAGTGTAGAAGCTAATCAAGTAGATGTGCACCTTGGTAAAGCTCAGGCGATGCAACAATAGTTTTTAGTTTCAAGTTTATCGTTTCAAGTTTTAAAAGAAACTTTGAACCTGAAACAGTATAACTTAGACTAATATGGCTACAGAGAATAAAAATTTATCAGAATACGATAAAACAACAATCCCAGACGCGAAGAATTTTCGGTTTGGGATTGTTGTTTCAGAATGGAACGAAGGCGTTACTCAGGGATTGTTTCAAGGAGCATTTGATGCACTTATTGATTGTGGAGCGATAAAAGAAAATATTGTACGTTGGAACGTGCCTGGTAGCTTCGAACTAGTGTATGGTTGTAAAAAGATGCAGGAGTCTTTTGATATGTTAGATGTCGTTATTGCCATTGGTTGTGTAATCCAAGGAGAAACTAAGCATTTTGATTTTGTTTGCGACGGAGTTACTCAAGGAATCAAAGACCTAAACATCCAAAGTGATATTCCTGTGATTTTCTGTGTACTTACAGATAACACACAACAACAATCTATTGATCGTTCTGGCGGTAAACATGGTAATAAAGGTACAGAGGCAGCAATTGCGGCTATCAAAATGGCACAATTACGCAAAGATGCTAAATTCTATAAATAAGATAATAGATTGATGCATTATGCATTTTTTAATTTAGTGTTTTAAAGAATTTCTTTGTAACAAAATAGATGTAATTTCTGTAACTCAAGTTTAAAGTATATTTTGCATATTTATCAAAACGGCATTGTCCTTGATGTTATTCTCAATGTTATTGTAATGCTAAAAGCTTTAGATTACACCGCATTTTAATTATATTTGATTTGATTATGGGAATATTTAAAACAAGAAAAAATAAAAAATTTAGTTATTCTCCTCGCTATTGGGATGATAATGGAGAAGGTAATCCATATCAGATAGAAAATAGGTTTGATAAATTTCGAAGTACGGTAGGAAAAACTAATAATATTAAGGACAAGTTTAAAACAGCTTGGGAAGAATTGAGACATGATTCTGACCGGAAAGCAAATCGAAGAATTTTATGGATTGTCCTTATTTTGGTTTTTATTTTTTTATTTCTCATAGATTTTGATTTATCCATATTTACTTCTTGACTATAAATGTCTGATATAATACAACTACTACCAGATCATGTTGCCAACCAAATTGCGGCGGGAGAGGTCGTGCAAAGACCGGCTTCTGTAGTAAAAGAATTGTTGGAAAATGCAATTGATGCTAATGGTACTCATATAAAATTAATTATCAAAGAAGCGGGTAAGACTCTTATTCAAGTTATTGATGATGGAATGGGAATGAGTGTTACCGATGCCAGACTTAGTTTCGAACGCCATGCTACTTCAAAAATAAAAGCTGCAGAAGACCTTTTTGAATTAAACACCAAAGGTTTTAGAGGGGAAGCATTAGCTTCTATAGCGGCTATTGCACATGTAGAACTAAAGACTAAGCAGGAAAACGACGAGGTAGGCACAGAAATTAAAATAGAAGGAAGTGAAGTGATTTCACAAGAAGTTTGTGTCACTCCAAAAGGAACTTCGATAAGTGTTAAAAATTTATTTTACAACATTCCTGCAAGACGAAATTTCTTAAAGTCAAATTCTGTAGAATTACGCCATATTATTGATGAGTTTCATCGTGTAGCGATGGCGCACCCTGCAATAAAATTTGATATGTATCATAATGGGAGCGAAGTTTTTAATCTGCCAGACTCTAATAATCGTCAGCGTATTGTAAATATTTTTGGAGGAAAAACAAACGAGAAATTAGTTCCGGTTGAAGAAGAAACTGATCTTGTTACCATTAGTGGTTTTGTTGGTAAGCCCGAATACGCGAAAAGATCACGAGGAGAACAATTTTTCTTTGTGAATAATAGATTTATTAAAAGCGCATATCTAAATCATGCTGTTAGTGCTGCTTTTGAGGGGTTGTTGAAGGATAAAGCACATCCAAGCTATTTTATTTATCTGAAAGTGGACCCTAAGTCCATAGATATTAATATTCATCCTACTAAAACTGAAATCAAGTTTGAGGATGAGCATGCTTTATATGCTATGCTTCGTTCTACAATAAAACATAGTTTGGGGCAATTTAATGTAGCGCCGGTGTTAGATTTTAATAGGGATGCTTCAATGGACACTCCTTATGAATATAAAAGCAAAATGGCTCAGGCTCCTACTATAGAGGTAGATAGAAGTTTTAATCCTTTCAAAGAGGAAAAGACATCAGGAGGAGGTAGTACAGGAAAAAAATATACACACTTTAAAAAAGAACCCGCCGGAAGCTGGGAAAATTTATATGTGGGTCTAGAATCAGAATCAAATATTTCTAAAACCAAAGATGATGAGTTTTCTACAGTAGAGTTTGAAAGCACAGAAGTTACGGGCTCATTGTTTGAAGAAGATGAAAAAAAAGTAAAACATCAAACTACATATCAACTTAGAAGAAAATATATAGTAACCACCATTAAAAGTGGAATGGTAATTATTAATCAAAATCGAGCACATCAAAGAATACTTTATGAAGAAATATTGCGCGGTATTACAATGGCAAGTACTGTTAGCCAACAATTGTTGTTTCCGTTAAAGCTATCCTTCTCTAAACAGGAGATTACACTTCTTAAAACCGTAAGGGAGCAATTAGAAAACACTGGTTTTGTATTTGGAAAACTAACAGCGGGTGAAGTAGAAATCACAGGAATACCCTCGGTTATATCAGAAAAAGAGGTTTCTGTTTTGTTGGAGCAATTGCTTAGTGATCTGGAAAATGAAGTCCCGGATAGTGGTTTTTCACAAACAGATTTGCTAGCAAAATCAATAGCCAAAAGTGTTGCAATACGAACAGGGGTAGAGTTAGCACCCGAGCAGTTGCAGTATATGGCAAATAGCCTTTTTGCTTGTACAGAGCCAACAATAACACCAGATAATAAGCCAACTTTCATCACGTTAACAGTAGATGAGATCGATAAGAAATTTTAAAAAATAGATGGGGAGAATTACAGAAACAGTAAAGGTTTTATTGATTATTAATGTCATTTTCTTTATTGGCTCTTTGAGCCTTGGAGATAAAGCCTATGAATGGTTCGCATTATGGTTTCCGAAGAATGAGAACTTTCAGATATGGCAGATTGTCTCACACATGTTTATGCATGGAGGTACAGGGCATATATTTTTCAATATGTTTGCTTTGTATATGTTTGGTAGCCATTTAGAAACTTCTATTGGTAAGAATAAATTTCTTTTTATTTATTTCTTCTCGGGCCTTGGCGCAGTGGGTTTTCAAATTTTATTCACTTATTTTCAGTTTAACCCTGGGTATCAAGCTTACCTAGAAGCAGGCTTTTCTTCTGTAGAAATAGGTAAGTTTATTAACGAAGCCGTTACAGCTGGTCGATATAGCGTATATCCCAATATTCCTCAGGAAGTTACTGAAAATATGATCGGAGCCTACGTTACACCAATGGTGGGAGCATCTGGTGCGATTTTTGGTGTTTTAGCGGCATTTGCGGTATTATTTCCTAACCTGCCTTTATACATCATATTTATTCCTATACCAATCAAAGCAAAATATTTAATAGGTGGATATTTCTTGTTAGATTTATATGGCGGTATTACGGGTCAAGCTATTCTAGGGCCATCTAATGTTGCTCATTGGGCGCATATAGGTGGAGCTGTAATTGGTTTTATTACGATGTGGT
Organism: uncultured Aquimarina sp.; assembly: GCA_947496355.1. Taxonomy (GTDB): domain Bacteria; phylum Bacteroidota; class Bacteroidia; order Flavobacteriales; family Flavobacteriaceae; genus Aquimarina. The sequence goes on along the minus strand of CANMCO010000006.1, from coordinate 311,006 downwards.
ACTGGAAAAAGAATTCGTTTAATCAACATCGTTGGTATTAATATGGCTACTAATAATTTGACATATCAGTTTAAGACAGCTAATATCATTATTAAGTTAATTGTTATTAATGTGGCTCTGTTTTTATTTGCTACACTTGGTTCATGGGTTTTTAAGATTAGCCCAGGAATTTTGATGGAGTGGTTTGTGCTACCAGTTGATCCTGAATCCTTAATTATTCAAGTTTGGAGTGTACTTACGTATAGTTTTTTACATTTTGACTTTTGGCATATCTTCTGGAATATGTTAGTCCTATATTGGTTTGGGCAATATGTCTTAAACTTATTTACAGAAAAAAGATTTCTTACTATTTACCTACTTGGGGCTATTTGTGGCGGGCTATTGTTTGTTTTGGCATATAATGTGTTTCCAGTATTGTCAGGCTCATTGGCATATTTAATTGGTGCATCGGCAGCTGTTAGAGCAATAATGATTTTTATTGCTACATATACTCCAAATAGCGAAGTAAGAATAATTTTCTTTAATGTTAAACTATGGCAGATAGGAGTATTTGTAGTATTGTCTGATTTGATTCAGATTCCTACTTCTGGCAATGCAGGTGGATTGATTGCTCATATGGGCGGAGCTATTTTTGGGTACCTATATGCCATTCAACTCAAAAAAGGAAATGATATCGGTGCTTGGTTTGAAAAGTTAATGGATGGATTTGTAAATCTATTTAAATCAAAAAAGAAAAGCCCTTTAAAAACTGTGCACAAGTCTAAGTCCTATACAAAATCAACTAAGAAAACAACAGGTTCTGTAAAGAAAACTCATATTAAATCTCTAAATCAACAACAAATTGATGCTATTCTTGATAAGATTAGCAAAAGTGGATACGATAGCCTAACCAAAGAAGAAAAAGACTTTTTGTTTAAAGCGGGTAAGGAATAAACTATAATGGGGAAGTTGATTAATAAGTTCGTCTTTGTTATGAATTCTATAGCAGCGTTTGCGCTATTGTTATCATATTTATTGCCGTATGTTTCACCCAAAACGTTTCCATCACTTTCCGTTCTCAGTTTAACAGTCCCTATTTTGATAATTGTTAATCTGATTTTTCTATTATATTGGACGGTTTTACTTAATAAAAAATTGATACTTTCCTTGGTAGTGCTTATTTTGGGAGCTACTCATGTTTCTTCATTGTATAAATTAAGTGGAAAATCATCTGATCATATAGAGGATAGTATCTCTTTGCTTAGTTATAATGTGCATAGCTTTAATCGTTTTGATTGGATTGATTCTGATTCAATACCTCAAGATATTTCTAAGTTAGTAAAGGAACAAAACCCAGATATATTTTGTGCTCAGGAGTTTTATAATAATCCTGATATTGATTTTAGTCAATATACATATGAATACCAGGATTTCAATAACGATAACGGAGAATTGGCAATGGTAGTTTTTTCAAAGTTTCCTATTGTGAACAAAGGCTCCTTACATTTTAAGAGAACTGCGAATAATATTATTTTTACCGATATAGTAATAAAAAGCGATACAATACGAGTTTATAATGTACATCTGCAATCTCATAAGATAAGTCCTAATACTGGCGAATTGGCAAGGGAAGATTCTCAGAAGCTCTTAAAAAGAATAGCAATGTCTTTCGAGACACAGCAAGAACAAACTGAGAAGTTGATAGAACATATTAAAACGTCACCCTATAAGAATATAGTTCTTGGGGATTTTAATAATTCGCCATATTCTTATGTGTATAATAAGGTAAAATCAGAAGGCTTACAAGATGCTTTTAAGGAAGCAGGCAAGGGATTTGGAAGAACTTTTGATTTTGATTTATTTCCTTTGCGAATTGATTTTATTTTAGTGTCTGAAAATTTTGAAGTATTAGAGTTCAAAAATTTCGATCAAGAGCTTTCAGATCATTATCCTATATTTTCGAGAATAAAATTATAAAGGATTATTAATTATCTTCTAAACGAGTAGCTTCTTTTGTCATTTGGCTTTCCCAATTCTCTGAAAAATTTGCGTGTTTATTTTTTACCATTAGCCGCATTTTTTCTTTTATAACTTGTTGTATTTGTGTAGGTAAAGTGTAAAACTTGCTGCTTATTTTAGTTAGCCTGCCACCTTTAATATCGCTATTCTGATGCCTAATTGTAATTCTTCTCTTCTTATGGTATATCATGATCTTTACCCTGCCATCTACATACTCATCTTGACCTTCGGTCCCATAAACCAATATAAGATCAGCCAAACCATCTTTGTCTAGATCAGATATTTCTGAGTATTTGTTCCAAAAACCAATCGTTGTTTCCCAATCTTGATCTATTTCATCTTTAATAGAGGAACTCTTTTTGAGTTGATTGTTTTTGTTGCTTACTTTCATTGCAAATATGTTATCGTATAAGGTGTCTTTTTCTTCATCTATTGTTTTCATGTGATCTGTTAATAATAGATAATATTTACCAGATTCATCATTATAAGAATATGCTTGATAAACAGTGTTTGAAATACCTAACAGATTTTGTTTCCTTTTAGTGAAAACTTTAGAAATCTCTTTGTCAGAGAGTCTACGTGCTAATGTTGAATCAATAGATATAGTATCACTTCTTTTTAGTTCTACTACCTCTGTAAAATCTTCTTTTGAAGCTTGATCAGTATTGTTTTTGGGTTCTTGAGATTTTTTACCACAGGAAAATAATGCAAAAATTACGATGTAAAGTATAAATCTGTTCATAGGCAAAAGAATGGATTAAAAGGAACAATTGGTCCTAGATTTGTAATAAATGTAATAATTATTTTGCAAAAGAGTCAAGTATGGTGTGCCTTTACATAATCCAACAGTCAATTTGATCGGTAATAATGTGCCAAAGTAAGGCTAATGCAATAACTCGAAATTTTGGAGAAAATAACATAATTAGATATCCAATAATTGCATAATAACTATGTAAAGGGTGAAACCCGATACTGCAACGACTAGGGTCAAAAATAGGATACGTTAATAAATGATCCAGATCGATTAACATAGCCCCTAAAAAGATAAGATATATTTTTTTCCATTGCTTTGGGAAGAAAATTAAAGCAATAACTAGTGGGACAAAAAGGTGGAGACCATAATGTATAATTGGTCTGATCATTATAAAATTGATTGCTTCTCTAAATAAGTCAAAGCATTGGTGCCTTCATTAAATAATAAATCCAGAATAGAAAGGTTGGATATAAAACCGTGTTTTTCAGTAAACACTTGTATATAAGTTTCTATTTGGTGAGTTTTTTCCTTTTTGGCATTGACTAATCCTCTAAAGTCTAATAAATCTTTTGGTTCCTTAAAATATTCGTTGGTTTTTGTAAAAGGATAATCTAATTGAAGGCAATCGTTAACTGCTTGCATACATTCATAATTGAAATCTAAGAGGAAGCCCTTCTTTTTTTCGTATAAATGAGCAAATTCATCTTCGTAATATTCAAAAAAAGGAGAGGTTCTATATGCGGTCTCTATTGACCTCCAGTGCAATATTTGCCATTCGAAATCATTTTCTATACGAACATCCTTATACAATTGTCTTCTTTCTTTTCCTACGTGCTTTATGGGAATAGTAAGTAATAATTTACCGTTTGCTCCGTAGATATACGTTCGATTACGATAGGTCTGTTTTTGATAGTTATCTTCGTTTTCAAAAACCACAGTTTCAGATTGAGCTATAGCAGCATATTGTGCTATAGACCCAAAGTACATAGGGTGCAATAAGGTATTCTTCAATGTTCTTATTTATGATTATGCTCCTTTTTTTCTTTTACGATATTGGCCATAAATGATCCAACCCGCCAGTAGTATCAAGAAATATTTAAAATAAGAAACAGGTTCACCATCTCCGCCTACAGTTGTGAACATACGTTCCCATCTTATTTTATTAAATAATCCTTTTGCATCTGTATCCCAACTAAACCATACAAAGACAGGTTTTCCTACTACATGGTTTTCAGGAACATACCCCCAGGCACGACTATCTTCACTATTGTGACGATTGTCACCCATCATCCAATAATAATCTTGCTTAAAGGTGTAACTCTGTATCGGTTCTCCATTAAGTAGTATCTGGGTTCCGTTTACCGATAGTTTGTTGTCAATCCCTAGTTCAGACCCTTCATACACTTCGATAATTCTTCGATATAAAGAAAAACTTTTAAGATCCATTTTTACCGTTTTTCCGGCTTCAGGAATATAAATAGGACCGAAGTTATCAGAGTTCCAGTTTACTTTACCGTTGTTGGGAAAAATATTTGGATCTTTCTGCCCTTCCGAGGCTATCATTCTTTGAATACTGGCTACGTTTGGGTGGTTTTTAAACCTGGTAGCGGCCTCTTCAGTCATTCCTTTAACGAAAAAACGTTGGTTGTCGTATCCAAATTCTTGAGGGTTTTTTGCTTTTATTTTGTAGCGATCATATAAATTCTGAAGGTTGAAATTGTTACCTTTTGTAGTTCCTGTATACGAAAATTGTACCTGAGCACGGCTAGGTAATTTGGTTCTTCCTCCATTAATATGTACATAACCATCTACTACGGATAGAGAATCCCCTGGGATAGCTACACAACGTTTTACGTAATTAGATTTTTTATCAATAGGTTTATAAAAGCTTTTCTTTGATCTATCTCTAAAAAAACGGACAGTGTCAATTGGCCAACTAAATACTACAATATCATTGCGCTTGATTTTTTGAAAACCAGGTAATCTAAAATACGGATACTGTGGTTTACTTGTATATGATTTAGTTCTAACCAATGGAATAGTATCATGTACCATTGGAAAAGATACCGCAGTCATAGGGGTCCGTGCTCCGTAATGAAATTTACTTACGAAAAGGAAATCCCCAACAAGTAAGGTACGCTCTAAAGAGCCTGTTGGAATAGTATATGGCTGCATGAAGTATGTATGTACAATAGTAGCAGCAACTACTGCAAATAATATAGAGCTAATCCATTCTCCTGTTGCTGTTTTTGGTTTTAAATCTCGATCTTCAATATAGGTTACATCCAACATATAGTTTACATAAAAGATGTAAAACCCTAAAGTAACAATAACAAGGATGGTATCTGTGGTAGAATTTTTACCGAAGCTTCTAATGGTTTCTACCCAAATCACGGGTAACATAATAACATTTATAACTGGGATAAAAAGTAAGATCACCCACCACCATGGTCGATTTATGATCTTCATTAAAACCACGGCATTATATACAGGTACTATTGCTTCCCAGGCTTTTCTACCAGCTTTAACATATAATTTCCATGTTCCTAAAAAATGAATTACCTGTAGTATCAGGAAAAAAATAAACCATTCTGTAAGTATCATCTTTAATATATTTTGTAGTATAAGTATTCGCTTTTCTAAAAGCGTTACACTTTTTATAGGCCTAAAACATCCTTCATGCCGAAAACCCCTGTTTTATCTTTCAACCATTCTGCAGCAACTACAGCACCCAAAGCAAATCCATTGCGATTGTGGGCAGTATGCTTAATTTCTATATCATCTACTAGAGATGAATAGGTGACAGTATGTGTGCCAGGCACTTTATCAATTCTCTTTGCAATAATAGGGATAGTATTTTTATCTCCAGTATCTAATTGCCAGTTGTTTTTACTGCTATTTTCAATGATTCCCTCTGCAAGTGTTATCGCAGTGCCACTAGGTGCATCTAGTTTTTCGGTATGATGAATTTCTTCCATAGAAATATTATATCCCTCTAGTGGTTTCATCATGCTCGCTAGTTTTTTATTTAGCTCAAAGAATAAGTTCACTCCAAGACTATAATTAGAAGCGTAAATAAATCCTCCTTTTTTTTCTTTGCATAACAGAACCATTTGTTCATAGTGCTCTAACCATCCTGTAGTTCCAGATACAACTGGTACATTGGCATTAAAACAATTAGTAAGGTTATTTACTGCTGCAGATGGAATGCTGAAATCAATTGCAACATCGGCTTTAGAAAGATCATAAGCTTTATCATCCTTATCTACTGTAAGCACGATATTATGGCCTCTTTCTATAGCAATTTTTTCTATGGTTTTACCCATTTTACCATATCCTAATAATGCAATTTTCATGTGTTGGTTAATTGTTTATAAAAGTACAATGTTTATTTTCAAAAACTATAATTGAGTGAGACTCCATAATTGAGTCCTGTGTTGAATTCGTTAAAGTTTACTTTGGGTTTAAAAGAGAGATCTTCGTTAATGTTATATTGTTGTAAATGAGCAGTAACATTGGCATCTACAATATTCAAAACATAAGCGGCTACTGTTAGTAGTAATGATAGTTCTTTGTCACGTCTAAAACGATCCTGAATTGCAATTAATTGGTCATTGGTCACTAAAGTTGGATCACCATTAGCATCTGGTACACCATAGAATTGATCATCTGTAAATCCAGCAAGCCTTCGCTTGAATATGTCTCGAAACTCATTGTATCTATTGTTGTTGTCAATATAAAAATAAATTCCAGTACCAATGGCGGCATAAACCACTGGTATTTTCCAATACTTTCTTGTATATGCTTGTCCAAGACCTGGTAAGGCAGCAGAATAAAATGCTGCTCGTGCGGGAGCCAAAGGTTCATAAGGACGAATTTTTTTCTCCTTCCTTTTCTTTTTCTTTTTTGCGACTTCTTCTGTAGCTACTTTTAGGTCATCGTTTTCTTGTGAAAGGATACTTTGAGTAGAAAAAAGTATTAAAAAAATAATATAAAAGAATTTAATCTTCACTATCGATAAGTTTCTTTAAACGTTTAAAATCTTCTTCAGAAGAAAAAGGTATAATTAATTTACCACTTCCTTTACTCGAAACTTTTACATCAATTTTTGCACCAAAATATTCGGAAAAGTCTTTAACTCCTTTTAAAATATATTTCGGAGCTCCTAAACTTTCTGTTTTTGCAGTATTCGAGTCTTCTGTTTTACTGTTTAAAGACCTAACTAAACTTTCGGTGTTGCGAACAGATAACGAGTTCCCTATTATTTTTTCATAAATATCTAACTGTTGTTGCTGATCTTCTACATTAATAAGTGCTCGACCGTGCCCCATAGAGATAAAACCATCACGCATTCCGGTCTGTACTATTGGATCCAGTTTTAATAATCTAAGATAATTGGCTATTGTAGATCTTTTTTTACCGACTCTATCACTTAATTGTTCCTGTGTAAGACTAATTTCATCAATAAGGCGTTGGTATGATAATGCAATCTCAATAGGATCTAAATCTTGTCTTTGGATATTTTCTACCAAAGCCATTGTAAGTGACTCCTGGTCATTAGCTATTCTTATGTAAGCAGGGATAGTTTTTAAACCAGCTAGTTTAGAAGCACGAAAACGTCTTTCACCACTTACTAATTGAAAGTTGTTGAAATCAAGTTTTCTAACTGTAATTGGTTGGATAACCCCAACTTCCTTTATAGAAGTTGCAAGCTCACGTAATGTCTCATCATTAAAACTAGTACGAGGTTGAAACGGGTTTACATCAATGCTTTCTAGTTCTAATTCTATAATATTACCAACTACTTTATCCGCATTTTTATCATCAACAGATTTTATGTCATTATCTGGATCTTTCAGCAATGCTGAAAGCCCTCTTCCTAAAGCTTGTTTTTTTGTTGCCTTCGCCATGAATCCTTAGCTATTTTTCTTAATAATTTCGTGTGCTAAACTTAAATAATTACTAGCACCTTTACTAGCTGCATCATAATTAATTATACTTTCACCATAACTTGGTGCTTCACTTAAACGTATATTTCTTTGGATGATTGTTTTAAATACCATCTCATTAAAGTGTTTTTGTACTTCTTCTACTACTTGATTTGATAGTCTTAATCGTGAATCATACATAGTAAGTAATAACCCCTCAATATCAAGATTTTTATTATGCACTTTTTGCACACTCTTGATGGTATTTAATAGTTTACCTAATCCTTCTAGAGCAAAATATTCACATTGGATTGGGATCATAACCGAATCCGCAGACGTTAATGCATTTAATGTTAGTAGACCAAGAGATGGTGCGCAATCTATAAGTATATAATCGTATTGAGATTTGAGTCCTTGAATTGCTTTTTTTAGCATATATTCACGTTCATCTTTATCAACGAGCTCGATCTCAATTGCAACCAGATCTATATGCGAAGGTATTATATGCACATTTGGTGAACTGGTTTCCATTATAGCATCTTCTGGCTTTATAGTATGCTCTAAGATCTGATATGTACCTTTTTCGATACTTTCAACATCTAACCCAAGTCCCGATGTGGCGTTAGCCTGGGGATCGGCATCAATAAGTAATACTTTTTTCTCTAAAACACCTAGAGAGGCTGCTAAATTTACAGAGGTTGTAGTTTTACCTACACCACCTTTTTGATTGGCAATCGCTATTATTTTACCCATAAGGGGAGATTTGGATTTAAGAGGTAAAAATACAATTTATTATAAATTATAAAAATGAAAAATGTTAACAGTGAGAGATAAAAAAGACCATCCGCCTTTGGGGATGGTCTAGTGTACCTTAATTATTGTTAATAACTAGTTATTTCTTGTTTTTAGATCGTATAGAAGCCTCTAGCATGTCCCACATTTCTTCCGGAACTTGCTCAAGCATATTAAACTCTCCAGCACCTTTTAACCATTCTCCACCATCTATTGTAACTACTTCACCGTTAACATAGGCAGAGAAATCTGAAACTAAATATGAAGCTAAATTGGCAAGCTCTTGATGATCACCTACACGACCCAAAGGTACTTGTTTAGTGATATCAAGTTTTTCTTTTAAATCTCCAGGCATTAATCTATCCCATGCTCCTTTTGTTGGAAATGGTCCTGGTGCAATTGCATTAAATCGCATTCCGTACTTTGCCCATTCTACCGCAAGAGATCTTGTCATTGCAAGTACGCCTGCTTTGGCTGTAGCACTTGGTACAACATAAGCAGATCCCGTCCATGCATACGTAGTAACAATATTAAGAACGACTGTATTTTTAGACTTTGTATCAATCCAATGTTTTCCAAAAGCCAATGTACAATTCTTAGTTCCTTTAAGAACAATATCTATTATGGTATCAAATGCATTTGCCGATAAACGTTCTGTTGGAGAAATAAAGTTTCCAGCTGCATTATTAAGTAATACATCTATAGAGCCAAACTCGGCAAGAGCTTTGTCTCTCATTGCTTCTACTTGGTCATAATGTCTAACATCACATTGCAAAGGTAAGCACGTGCCACCTGTTTCAGTTTCAAGTTCTTTAGCCGTGTTTTCTAGTTTTTCAAGATTACGAGATGTTATAGCAACTTTGGCACCAAGTTCTAGAAAACACTTGGTCATCGCTTTTCCTAATCCGCTACCACCTCCGGTAACGACAATGTTTTTTCCTTTTAGTGCTCCATCACGAAGCATTTTATCTGTATAACTCATAGGTGTATGATTGTCAATATTTGGTGAAAGTTACGATTAATACTTCAAAAAAGCTATGCATGCATAGTATTTTTTGTTCTTTACTCAAACGTTGAGATTAATATTTCTAAGATTGTAATAGCAGCATCACTGATTTTTGTTCCCGGACCAAAAATAGCGACAGCTCCTGCCTCAAATAGGAAATCATAATCATCAGGAGGAATTACACCCCCAACAATAATCATGATATCTTCTCTACCATATTTTTTAAGTTCGCCAACAATTTGCGGTACCAACGTCTTATGTCCACCCGCAAGGGAAGAAACACCAACAATATGTACGTCATTCTCAACAGCCTGTTTAGCAGCTTCTACCGGAGTTTGAAAAAGAGGGCCAATATCAACATCAAAACCTACATCTGCATAACTTGTAGCTACTACCTTGGCTCCACGATCATGGCCATCTTGTCCCATTTTGGCAATCATGATTCTGGGTCTACGACCTTCTAATTCTGCAAATTGATTTGCTAATTCTCTTGCTTTATTAAAAGATTCATCGTTTTTTATTTCTTTTGCATACACTCCTGTGAACGTTTTAATTTGTGCTTTATGTCGTCCGTATTCTTTCTCTAGAGCGTCACTAATTTCACCTAGGGTTGCTCGTAATCTAGCTGCTTCAACGGCTAAAGTTAATAGATTTGCATTTGCATCACTTGCAGCCGTAGTTAATTTGGCTAAAATTCTTTTTACAGCTTCATTATCTCTAATAGATTTTACTTTTTCTAACCCTTCTATTTGCTGAGTTCGTACAGCATTATTATCTACTTTAAGAGTACTGATCGCTTCTTCCTCTTCTAATTTGTATTTATTAACCCCAATAATTACATCTTGTTCACTATCAATTCTCGCTTGTTTTCGAGCTGCAGCTTCTTCAATTCTCATTTTAGGAATTCCTGCTTCTATAGCTTTGGTCATTCCTCCTAATTCTTCAACCTCTTCAATCAGTTTCCAGGCTTTTTCTGCAATGTCATTGGTTAGAGATTCTACATAATAACTTCCTGCCCAGGGGTCAACAGTTCTTGTGATTTGGGTTTCTTCTTGTAGATATATTTGTGTATTTCTGGCAATTCTTGCAGAAAAATCGGTTGGTAATGCTATAGCCTCATCCAAAGCATTGGTATGTAAACTTTGTGTTCCTCCAAAGGCGGCTGCACTGGCTTCAATACATGTACGTGCTACATTGTTAAATGGATCTTGCGCTGTTAAACTCCATCCGCTAGTTTGGCAATGAGTTCGTAGCATCAATGACTTGAGGTTTTTTGGATCGAATTGTTTAATTAATTTTGCCCAAAGCATTCTCGCCGCTCTCATTTTGGCAATTTCCATAAAATGATTCATTCCTATTGCCCAGAAAAAAGATAGGCGAGGAGCAAAAGAATCGATATCCATTCCTGCCTCTATCCCTTTTCTAATATATTCAAGACCATCGGCCAAGGTATATGCTAACTCTATATCGCATGTAGCTCCCGCTTCTTGCATATGATATCCCGAAATACTTATCGGGTTAAATTTCGGCATATTTTTAGAGCAATATTTGAAAATATCACCTATGATTCGCATTGATGGAGTAGGAGGATAAACGTATGTATTACGCACCATGAACTCTTTTAGGATATCGTTTTGAATAGTTCCTGATAGCAGGTTTTTGTCAACACCTTGTTCTTCTGCTGCTACAATATAAAATGCCATAATAGGCAATACTGCACCATTCATTGTCATAGAAACCGACATCTTATCTAGTGGAATTTGATCAAAAAGCACTTTCATGTCTTCCACTGTGTCTATAGCCACCCCTGCCATACCAACGTCTCCAACCACTCTTTCGTGATCACTGTCATAACCTCTATGCGTTGCTAGGTCAAAAGCTACAGAAAGCCCTTTTTGTCCTGCGGCAAGATTTCTACGATAGAATGCATTACTTTCTTCAGCAGTCGAAAAACCAGCATATTGTCTAATGGTCCATGGTCTTCGAACGTACATTGTTGAGTATGGTCCTCGCAAAAATGGAGGTAATCCCGCGGAGAAATTAAGATGATCTAACTTAGCAACATTGTCCTTGATATAGGAAGATTTAATGTCAATTCCTTCTGAAGTTGTATGTGTTGAAAAATTCACTTTTTTGGAGTGTGATTTTTCTTTTTTTAACTGAATATGTTGAAGTTTTTTTCTAGTCATTTTAAAATTTCATTTTTTCAATATATCCATCAAAATTTGTTTTGAAAGGAGTTGTTAAATTGATCATGAATGTTTTCTTATTAGCCGAAAGAATATAAGATGTATTGAAAGCTTTCATTTCTGTTTTGAAGTTGTTAATCTGAAATATAGACCGAAACATGGTAAATTCTTTGGTTTTTGCGTAAGAAGCTGTCAACTTTTTAAAATTCAAGTCGGTTGATAGGCTTACCCTGTCGTTATTTTGTTTTATTATTGATAACAACATTTTAGCGTCATTCTTATTGAAACTTAAGTAGGGCATATTATTAATAGTATATGTAGATCGGGTATATGAGTCAAAAAACAAGTAAAAAGAGCCTTTTAGGTTTCGCATACCTTCAAGTCTGCTGATTTCTGCCTTAATTTGATTTTTAGTTAATGAAGAATCAAGAATAGATTCATATTGCTCAATGGTACATTGTTTAAAACCATGTGGCAAGTAAGTTTTAACCAATCCATTTTCTAGAGCAAAATAATTACCAGTTATATCTTCTGGAGAATTTGAGTTTGATTTCTCAATCCAATTGCCAGCTTCTTTTATTACAATATTGCAAGATGTTAAAAGTAAAAGCACACAAATGAGAAAACCATAATTTTTTTTCATGGAAAAGCGTAATCATTAGTAAAAATGCAAAATTACGGTTTTATTGATAATTTATTCCAGAAAGTATTAATAATAAATAATTAACTATTTGAGATGTTGTCTATATTACCCAAAAGCTTTTTCTATCACCATTAATATTGAATAGTAAATATCAAATGCAATAAAATTTTTGATCTCAATTTTTGAAAACTCTCTATCTGTCATATAATAGATTTTTTGAGAAATAAGCGAAGTACTTACATTTCCATCTTCTTCCAGAGAGTTTACGATATCCTTAAAATCATCGCTATCGCTTGTGTTTTTAAGACATTGTATAAATCCGCCTCTATAATTAAAAATGAGAACTTCTTTCTCCTTTTTACCAGATGTCGTAGGGGACGATTTTTTTACTGCCTCCTGGTTTTCATACTCACTTAACTTTATCCAAAGAGAATTTTTATTATCGGCTATTTTTTTAAATTCGCGAGCCAGCTGAATAGAATTATCTGAAGGTAGTTTTCTGAGATTTATTGACAAACTGGCAACTTCTGCTAAGAAGGTTCTATATGTTTTTATAGAATCGTTACCAAATTGGTAATAACTAAATAAATCATTTTCGAAAGATTCATATGCTCTTTTTATAATACCGGTATCGTCTACACTAAGGCAATTATTAGCAGATTGCGCATATGTAAATCGAGGAGATACTATCAAGAATAAGACGATAATCCTAGATCTAATCTTAAGGGGCATTGATTAGGGTTTAGTAAAGTTAATGTATAAGCTCTATTTTAATAATTTAGATGCAAGTTAACAATAAGTTAGGAAATATTAACGATTATTTACACTTTTTTCTCGATTAGCTCACTTAATCGACTTTTTAAAACAGGTTCAAGTAGTGTTTTTCTTACATTTTTACTTTGAAATACATTTTTTTGAAAAGCCGGAATTACTTCTTCTTGATTTTTGTATTTGTTTGAGCCCGTTAGAATAATCTTTTCGTTATCAAATAGCTCTTGTTCTTTGTTTGCACTTTCTTTAATTTTTTTCTGAATAATCCCAGATTTTAGTTGCTTTAAAAAACCACCACCTTCTTCAATGTTTTTGAATAATGAAAGGCCTTTTTCGGCTAATTGGTCCGTTAGACTCTCGATATAATAGGATCCTGAAGCTGGATTGCTAACCAGATCCATATAGCTTTCATTCTTTAATATCAAAAGTTGATTCAAAGAAATTCTGGTACCAAAATCATTTTCAAGATTATAAATGTCATCATATGCAATATTATAGATTGTATTTGCACCACCTAGTATTGCACTCATACATTCTGTAGTCGTTCGTAACATATTTACATTGTAATCTAAAATTGTTTTGTTTCTATGAGAAGGATAGGCCAGAATGTGACAATCTTCTTTGACTTCATATTCCGCGGCTAATGTAGACCAAAGTAATCTAATTGCTCTTAGTTTGGCGATCTCGAAGAAATAATTTCCGCCAATAGAAACTTTAAATATAGGCTTAGTTTTCTTAAAAGGATTAAAATCATTATTACTAAAGAAATTGAGATATTCATTAGCATGAGCCAAAGAATATGCTAATTGTTGCACCATAGTAGCGCCTGAATTTTGGTACAAACTTATATCTATACTCATAACACTCTTTAACGAGTCGTATTTAGTAATTTCTTCGATATTGTGATGATCTTCTTTTAAGTTCTTGAACCAATTTCCGGTAGCTGCAAGATTGTTTATGATATCGGTTAATACGTAAATATCATTTCTATTAGTTTGAGCAATGGTATTTAGTTTTTGAACATAAGAACTCGAAAGAAATTTAGTTTCAATAAAGATGGAGGTGTCCTTGGGAATGTTATGTAAAAGCCCTTCTGGATCTACATTTTCATCTTTGATCACAAAAAATAGGCTTTCTGCACCTTTATCTATTGCTTTAATTGCTTTTTGATTAGCAGACGACGTCCCTGTAGCTTCTATTCTTATTGAATTATCCCATGTTGAAGGGTGTGAAACCGGGTTGGTAATTCCATCAAGGTCTTCTTGATTATAAAATGGTTTTATATCAATCCCTTCTAAAGTTTTAAAAATGAGCGCTTCATTATAATCTGCACCCTTGAGATCGAACTGAATTTTTTGTTTCCATTGCTTCGAAGATACTTCTTCAAAACTATCAAATAAGGATTTAGTCATCTATCTTGGTTTTAGGCACGCTATCTTCATATTCGATGATATAAATTTCTTCATTCTCACGTTTCATAAAATACTCTTCTCGTGCAAATTTTTCTAGCTCGTTGCTGTCCTTCAATACTTTTATATCTTTTTGATCTTTAATGATCTCCTTGATGTAATATTTTTTGTTATCCTCTAGTTCCTGAATTTCCTGATCCAGTTCTCTATGAATTAACCATGAGTTGGTATCCAGAAATAGCATCCACACCACAAAAAGTAATACGATAAGCACATATTTATTTAAAAATATAGCAAATATCGGTATCAATGCCGGTTTGTTTTTTAGTTTCTGAAAATAACTTTTAAGCTTCAATCTAAGTAGGATAATGTTTGATGTAAAGGTACAAAAGTTAATTCAAGCGTTCCTTTATTATAGTGCGAACAATATCAACAGCTACATTGTTGTAATGATTATTGGGGATAATGAGGTCAGCATATTCTTTGGTAGGGTCAATGAACTGTTGATGCATTGGCTTTAAGGTATTTTGATATCTGTCCAAAACTTCATCAATATCTCTTCCACGTTCTGCAATATCACGTTTAAGCCTTCTAATTAGTCGTTCATCACTATCGGTATGTACATATATTTTTATATCAAACATATCACGAATTTTTTGATTGGTGAGAATCAAAATACCCTCTACGATAATTACCTTACTTGGTTTGGTGCTAACGGTTTCGCTTGTGCGGTTATGCTCAACAAAAGAGTACACAGGTTGTTGGATTGTTTTTCCATCTCTTAATTCGGACAAATGTTCTACTAATAAATCAAAATCAATAGATTGAGGGTGATCAAAATTTATTTTGGTTCTCTCGTCATAGGTTAGATGACTAGTGTCTTTATAATAGGAATCTTGTGAAATTACACATACTTCATTTTCAGGTAGTTCATTAACAATGTGGTTAACAACAGTAGTTTTTCCGCAACCTGTACCTCCGGCAATACCAATAATTAGCATCTTTATTTGTTTTTTGGCAAATTTACAGAATGCAAGTTAATCTTTGGTATAAAACTTATTCACGATGGATAGTAAATAACTCCTGAAGAAGAATTTTTGCTAGCTCCGGTCACTGATTGTAGGCAATTTACTTCATTTCTTTCTCTAAGAACGCCCATAAATCCAAAGATTATAGCTTCTTTATAATCGATAATTTGCTCTTTTGGCACAATAACCTTCGAAAATTCGCCTAGTTCTTGCTGTAGTTTTTCAATCAAAAACTTATTTTTTGCACCTCCTCCTGTGACAAGAAGTGTTGAGTTTTCTTTTCTTGTATTTTTAATATCGTTAGCTATTTGCCTTGTAATATGAGAAATAGAGGTATTCAGGAGGTTTTCTATAGAATCGTGCGTGTTTTGGATAAGGGGAATAATATTCTCCTTAAACCATTCATATCCCAGAGATTTGGGGTAGGGGAGTTTGTAATACTCCAAAGTATCCAACTTGTTTAATAAATCGATGTTTGTGGTTCCGGTGGCTGCAAGTTTACCTCCTTCATCAAACTCCAGGTTTATTTTTTTACAAATCAAATTTAACAGCATATTGGCAGGTGAAATATCATATGCCATCCTTTTTCCAGCACTATCAAAAGAAATGTTGCTAATCCCACCCAGATTTAAGCAAAAGTCATAGTCACCAAACAATAATTGATCTCCAATTGGTACTAGCGGAGCTCCTTGACCGCCTAAGGCAACATCGTTAGTTCTAAAATCACAAATTACTTTTTCGCCACTTGTGTTTGCAATATGTTGCCCAGATCCGATTTGATATGTTAGACCAATTTCCGGTTGATGAAAAACGGTATGACCATGGCTAGCAATAAAATCAATGTTGATCTCATTTTTGTCAATAAAACTTTTGACTTGCTTTCCCAACCAATTTCCGTACATATTATGAAACGCCAATAACTTTGAAGCTTCTAAGTATACAGTGTTCTTTAATTCCTCTTTTAATTCTGAAGAATAATCAATAGCTTCTGTTTTTTTAAGGGAAAAAGACCAGGAATCGTTTTTCTTTTCAAATACGCAATATGCAATATCCAAACCATCCAGAGAGGTTCCGGACATCAAACCAATGACATTATATGTTTTTTGAGAAGCATTCATTTAATACACCAAGCTAATAAAATAATTTTAAGAACATTTTTTTAGCAAATTATATTTTGGTTATATAATGAAGGTCGAGTACCTCTGGATTGATTTCGTGCAAGGATTTTTTATAATAAAAATCGATAACCTGATTCTCTAAGTAAGGTTTAATTTTTTCGATATGATTTTCGATGTATAGTTTGTAGACATGCACCGCTTCTGTTTTTTTGAAAGCTTTCATTAATTCATCTGGATTTTTAATGATGTCTATATTTTTATATTTCTCAAACTTGTTCTTCATCCAACGATGGCATGATAATTTGGTTTGACTATCAACAAGGTCTTTTTTGGCTTGTTCAAATTTTTCCAGATTTGTTATGTCTTCTTTCAAGATACGATCAAATTTCACTTTACTTTTTATAAACTGCCTTTCAAATTTAAAATCAACCACGTAAATATCATTTTTTACTTTTTTTATGATTTCATATAAGGCGTTTTCATAAACATTAGCAAAGTCCTCATAACTATATAGTGCGTCTAGAAATGTAATTGCGTGTTTTTTGTAAAATTTGGGTATCGCTTGTTTCTTGGTTGTTATAAAAAGCGAAGTAAGTTCTTCTTCGATCTCATTAGGAATATCTACAAATTTTGAATCGTTTTTTAATGCTCTTAACTGTCCGGTTATCTGAAGCCTGGTTCCTTTATATAATTCTGACTTATATTTAAATCTATATCTATTAGGAGAATCTATTTCGTTTTGAGCATTAATCGAGTGTGAGGTTATTGACATTGAAAAAAATGTTAAAAACCCCATAAAGAATATCTCGTTAACCGAATTTTTGCCCCTCATTTGTGTGTACATAGAATATTATGATTAACGTAAAATATTCTATGATTGTTATATAATTAATTCTTTATATCGGAAACTTCCTGTAAGGTAACAATTTTTTCTTGAGTATTACCCCAACTATTCATGATATAGTTCATTACGTCTACAATTTCTTCGTCCTCTAATCCCAAAGACGTCATTGCACTATTATAAGGCTTTCCATTAACTTTGATAGGTCCATTTAATCCGTATTTTATTGAATGTATACTTTCTTTTCGTTTATTAATTAACCAATCTGATCCTGCAAGAGGAGGAAAGACGTTTGGTGTTCCTTTTCCATTGGGTAAATGACATTGCATACAAAAATCAACATAGATTTCTTCACCTCGAATGATGCTTTCTGATAGTTTTATATCCTGAGTTTCTAGTTCTAAATAATGAACATATTTAGAATTGGATTTTCCTTTTTGTGCTGTTATAGAAATACTAATAATCAATACTATAATCTCTAAAATAAAAAATCTTTTTATATGCTTTCTCATTCTAATTTGGGATTATTTTTACAATGCCTTTATTTTCTATTGCCACATAAATGAATCCATCTGGGCCTTGTCTTATATTGCGAACTCTACCCATGCCATCCAGTAATTTTTTCCTCCCGGTGACTTTATTATTGGTCAATTCAACCAACTCTAGATACTGAAATACTAATGAACCTACCAGTAAATCATTTTTCCAATCGGGGTATTTATCACTAGTAATAAAGTCCATACCACTTGGTGCAATGGATGGGGTCCAGTAGTATAAAGGTTGCTCCATTCCTTCTTTTTTGGTAATGTTGGTTATAGAAGTGCCACTATAATTTAAACCATATGTTATTACTGGCCATCCGTAGTTTACACCTTTTTTGATGATATTAATTTCATCACCACCTTTGGGACCGTGTTCATGTATCCAAATTGATCCATTGGGATGTATTGCCATTCCTTGTGGGTTACGATGTCCATAGGAGAAAATTGCCTTTTTGGCGCCCTTTTTGTTTATAAAAGGATTATCCTTTGGGATGCTTCCATCATCATTTAATCGATATATTTTTCCGCCATCTTTTGTAATGTCCTGTGGGTTAACATCTCGATTTCCTCGATCACCAATGCAAAAATATAGATACCCATTATTGTCAAATTCTATACGTGACCCAAAATGATGACCTCGAGTAGTGTTTGGTATTGCTTTATATAATTTTTGGATATTGGTTAATCGATTACCGTCTAGTTTTGCTCTAATTAGGGCTGTGTTCCCACCTTTTTCAGTTCCTTCTTTAGAGGAATATGAAATGTAAATCCACCCGTTTTCTTCATATTTTGGGTGTAATTCGATATCTAATAACCCTCCTTGGTTTCTATTGTAAACTTCAGGAACATTATTGATTAAAGTTTTATTTCCATTTTTGAAATGGATAAGTTCGCCGCTTTTTTCTGTGATAAGCATGCTCCCATCTGGCAACCAAACCATTCCCCATGGGATTTGTAATCCCGGAACAACCAATTCTTTTGTATAGTTTTTAGGATCTTCTTCTAATGCGATATCATTTTTCTTTTCCTGGGCAAAGGATAAAGTAGTGAAAAACACAAAAATGACTAAGAAAATAGAATTCTTCATGGATACAATATTTACATTAGAAAAATACAAAGAAATATTGTTTGTAATCTATATTTTATGTTAATCCCACCATACATATTAAAAGGTAGTCCAGAATAAAAATACCTGGGGGCATTACCGCCAAAACCTCTTGCATTAATCTGAAGTTGAGAAGCATATTTGGTATCAAGAATATTGTTTACGCCAATAGATATATCATAAAAAAGATGTTTATCTATAGTATTTCGATAGCCTATTTTACCATGTATAAGTTCATAACTATTGCTAAAGACTGTATTTGCATCGTTGGCAGGTATTTTGCCTACAGTTTGGAAATTAATATTTCCATAAATGCCTTTTTCTTTAGTAAAATCTAACCCAAGATTGATAACTTCTGAGGGGGCTCCTGTAAGGTTATTACCCGAGAAATCATCATCCAGATCAATGAAATTATCAAATTTATGATCAAATATTGATGTGTTGAAAAAGAATTTCAACCTTGCTGCTCTTCTTTTTATAATGTCAAAATTAAAATCTAACTCGATACCATTATGGGTAGTTTTGCCTGCATTAATTGCAAATAAGTTATCTTCTATAGTTCTTCTGGATACTAAAAGATCTTTAACCCTAAGCGTGTACATTGATAATGTGCCATCCTGATTTACAATGGCTACAGAGAATCCGTTTATATGGCCTCTTGAATAAACTTGTTCTAAATCTTTAGTAAGTTTTTTCGAAATAGAATCATTGATTTGAGCATATGTAGATATACCAAAACTTATTGCTAATATTATGGTAATTATCTTTTTCATTGCACTAATTTAAATTTTTATTCTATACCATATTCATTAAATAGGTATTCAATTGCAGTATCAATTACTTTGTCATTTTTGGCTGTGATATCTACTTCTGAATTTTTTACATATATATCAGGAATATGCCCAACCCCATCCAGGCTTTCTCCATTTGGCAATAAGAATTTTTGAATAGAATAGTGGTAATGCCATCCATTAGGTAAAAAGCGCATATTGCCCACTACCGAAAAATCTCCGGCTGTTGTGTCACCTATTTGAGTAACATTAGCAAAGGATTTCATATGCAATAAAAACACTTCTGCAGCACTTACAGTTGCTCTATCTGTTAAAACAAGGACAGGTTTAGGGAATATTTTATTTTCATCATATTGAGTATAGTATTTTTTTTTCTCATCAAAATCGCTATGATTAGGGCCATTTCTTGTTTGAACAGTATATATAAAATGCTCCCCATCTGAAAAGGCTTTGGCTATTCTTGCAACATACCGGTCATCTCCTCCTGTATTTTGTCTTATGTCAAATATGATAGCATTGTAATTGTCAAGTTTATTAACGATATCATCGATTATTGATGGGTTTTCCCCCTTCATACTTCCTAAATAGATATATCCAATATTCTTATTTTTAATTTTTCCAAAGGACAGGTTATTTTCAGAAGGTATTTCTGTATGAAAATCTAAATATTTGGAAACAATGAGTTCTTCACTAATTTCAGTTTTGGATTGTTCGTTTAATACATTACCCGATGTGTAACGGTTACCACGACCATCATATAGCGTGGTGTGACTATCATCTAAATGCTCTATAAGATTAGACATAACATTCCAAAGTTCCTCATTAGACAGGTTATCGTTTACTTGTGGCTGATACATGGTGTACAAATCATTCCAATTAATATTTCTAACCCCAAATAGGCCGTAATGTTGGTCAAAATCATTCCAGAAAAGGTCAAAATTGTTGCTTTGAGTATTCTGTTCATCTTCATCTAAAATTATACTAGAACAAGAAGATAGTATAATTAACGCTATAAATACAATTGCTTTTTTCATATCAAAATTTATATAATATACTTGTTGAAATATGATTAGAGATACTTTTGAATTCATTTACATCATCTACTTTTTGAATGTTTAGGGTATAATCAGCCTTCCAATCAAAATGATCCAAAATTTCATACCTATAATTTACATTCCAGTTAATGGCTTTATATTTTTTGAACGATGTTAATTTGCCATCAAGAGCTATAGAAATTGGATTATCTTGATTTTCAATAATATGCTCATCTACGCCATTATAGGGTGGTCTGCTTAAAAGTTGCAAAAAAGGAATAGAAACAGAACTTTCAATACGTTGTTTTTCATTTAATTCTTTTGAGATGAGACCAGAAATAGATAAGCCGTTGGTAGAAACAAAGCTAAAAGCATCTCGATCAAACCAATCCATATACAGTACTTTTAAAGTATAGGCACCTCCAATATAAAATTTAGTAGAGGATTGTGAAGGCGATACATTTTTAAAATAGGAAACATCTATATTGCCAAAATAATAAGAGGTTTTAAATCTATCTTTTGGGCCAGAATTTAGATTTCCGTTGCCATACTTAAGAGCTATTTTTAGTATATTTTCTGAATGTCTTTCGTAGAAAAGGGAGTACACTAAGGTATTCCCTTTTTGATTTAACGGAGAAAAATTTTGGTCATTAATACGGTCCAGACTATATCCAATTCCTACACCTATATAATTTTTAAAATTAGTTTCAGGCAACTGTGCTGAAGTGTTTTTTATAAATAAGACAGTACATGCTATTGTTAAAATCATTGTTTTCATTTGAGATTGAAGTTTTATATTAGTCCAGCTATATTTTACTTTCTATGTATGTGTCATAGCAGATTAATCTGTTATTTTTCTCATCACCCATTCTAATGGTCCAGACGTCTTGTGTTTTTTCCAAATGACCGCAAATAATACACACACTATACTAAATGCTAACGCATAGATTACAGAAAATGTAATAGAGTAATGCCTCATTTTTTCGGGATTTATTGCTTCAACAATCCCCATTCCGATAAGGACGTGTGCTACATAAAAAGTTAATGCTAGTTGTCCAGTTTTGTTTAAAGCAATTATTATTATAGTATTTTCATATCGTTTTGCAACTAAAATACAGGCTGAAATTATCGTAATGGCAATCGCAATACCGTTGAACATATAAATTGGTAATGGTGGCATTGGATTGGTTCCAAGAATTTGAACTAATTCTTGTGCAGATTCCTGATTTCCTTCTGATAAAAATGATATGGACAAGTAAGAAACAGCTTGAATACCTGTAAAAACAATTATGCTTATTAAAAATGCTTTTATAACAAATTTCGTATTGTTTAAATCCTGTTTCCCAAACCAATAACCAAATAACATAAAAGCAGACCAAGGAATTACGGGGTGAAAACCATTATAAAAGAGATTTCGAACAAATCCTTTTATAGTCCAAAAATCTTGATATACTAAGCTGTCAAAATTCCAACCAGTATCGTAATTCCATAGCATCATAAGTATAGGAAAAACGATGATTAAGAAAATAGTAGAAACTAAAATGGTTTTTTCTTTACTACTTAGCAAGAAGATTAAGACTCCCATATAAATTCCATAAAAATGTAGTATATCTGCTGGCCAAATTGGTAGATAAGAAACTCCAACAATAAATAAGAATATTGCTTTTTTGGCAATTCTTTTCCTAATTGCTTTTAATTTAATGGGGTTGTTTTTTTTAAGGGCAGAGTTTGTCATTAACGCAAGGCCAACACCGGCTAAAACGACAAATGTTGCAGCTGCTTTTCCATCGAAAAAACGAATAAAAAAACTTAGTAAGTTCGATCCGTTTTCGCCAAAAGCAACTTTAAAATTGACGATTATCATTCCTATAACTGCCAGTGCTCTAGCGACATCTATTCCTATGATTCTTTGTTTCATGAATGTTTTTTTAATGGATGCAAGGCCTTTTTTTTTAGCATTTTAATTTTAACAGATAAACTCTGCAGGTGTCTTGCTATATATAATTTGACTAAAAATTAATTCCTAATTCTAACTCAAACCCAAAATTTCTATTTTCTATTTTAGATGTCTGCAATCGTTGAAAGAGACCCGTGCCTATAACGATTCCTAAACCTTTCCAAGGAATTATTTTAACGCCCTGATGCGTAGTTAGGCCAATCAAAAAATTAGTTGATTTTTTGTTTTGTAAATCTCTTAGCACTTCTATTCCAATAGGGACATTTAGACCAAGATCGACATAAAGACCAGGTACTATTTTGATATAACCATTTAACCCAAAACCTAAGGTAAATGCATTGACCGAACTATAGTTGCGTTCTTTTACTAAATCTGATTTAGCGTTAGATTGACTATAGGCTATTTCAAAAGGAATAATAAAGTCTTTTTCATTATCTAAAAAACCAGTATAGGCAACTTCCCAACCCTCATTATACTTATCTAACACCCTTTTGATTGACAATATATTGTACCACTTACCTAAAGGGATGTAGGGTTCAAAATCGGATTCTTTTACAGTAAAATTTTTATTGCCAGAGTTTATGCCTTTTACGGTGTTATTGGTTAAATCAGCTTTTGGTCTATTGATGAAACCCCACAGGCAATATTCTAATGCTGCTCGTATTCTTTGTTCGTGAGTTTCGTTTATCTTCTTTAAACTTGATAATGGAAAGACTTGATTCTCATAGTGGGCAATCTTGTAAAGTTTATCGCCACTTTCTGAATAGAAACTTAGTTCAATATAAATCCTAGCCGTACGCTTATCAATGCTTGTTTGTGCCTGTTCAATTTTCAAGTCGTTAATCCTTATAATTATAGGGGTTTTGTTACCAGTTTTAGGTAGAGCAGTATCCATGAATTTCTTGACCGTTACGGAAAGACTATATTTTAAGCGTAACGTTACTTTTTTCTCAGAATTATCTTCTATAAATGAGAGGTACATCTCTTGACGATCATCAAAGACTTTGTCTATATAAAAATTCTGATTTTTAATCTCGAATGGAATAATTTTTAAATCTATAATGGTCTGCGAAAAACAGAGAGTATAACTAAAAATTATGAATAAGATATTAATCGTTTCTTTCATCGATTATTTATTAAATAGAACTATTATAGTGGAATTCTACATCTCTAATTTCATTAATATCGAACTTTAGTATTAAGTTGTTTTTTGTTATTGAAATGATGTAGGCCTTTAATTCTTCTCCCTTTTTATCGATCATTAATACATATGCTCCGTTCGTATTTAGTATATATGTTCCCTCTTCTTGTTTGCTTTCTGATTTTGAAGTAAAATTAAGGTCTTCGGTAAAAAGAATAAAATCATCTCTTTCCTTTTTGTTGGGTGGATACTTTTTTCCATTAACGATATAGGTCTCTAGATGCCACATGTTGCATAGCTGATTTATGTCACTTTGTTGAGCATATGTTTCGTTACATATAGTCAGTATTAACAAGGCAGTAATTACAAGCGCGTTGAGACTTGTTTTTAAATTTTTTGATACTTTTTTCATTAGAATTATTTTGTTCTCAAATTAATTGAGAGGACAAATATATTCTAGGAGAACCATTTTAATATTTCGCCCTATAATGTGAGACAAAAAAAAGTGTCTTCATTTATAGGGAAGACACTTTTAGTTTAGAACTTATCTTAACTTTTTTCATTTGACCGAAAAATTAATATTTTTTGCTTGAATAAAGACTTTTTTAAGCTTCATAGCAGTGCTACGAAGCGATAAAAAGATAAAATACAAGGGGGAAGATGAGTTTTTATTTAAAAATGATATAATCAATGAGTTACATTAACTCTTAGCGGTGTGAAGTTTTTTAAATGCGGTGGGGGTCATTTTCGTGTTTTTTTTGAAAGCAGTATAAAAAGCAGCTTTGCTATTAAAGCCTACGTCTAAGGAAATTGCAAAGATTGTTGCTGGTTTAGGCTCTATGAGTTTCTTTTTAGCTTCTTCAATTCTGAAACTATTTATAAAATCAGGGAAACTCATTTTTGCATTCTGGTTGATAGCTTGCGATATATGATGAATGGATTCATTTAATTTTTTAGCGACTGTATTCAATTTTAAATCGAAGTCCAAATAAAGCTTTTCCTCATTTACAATAATTTTTATTTGCCCATAAAGTTCTGAAGAATCCGATAATGAAGATTTCGCATATTTCTGGATAGTAGTATTGGGTAGATCTTCAAAATGGCCAGTATAAGCAAATACCGGAAAATGCATAACAGAAAATGTGAATATGAAGAAGAATATTGAATAGATAAGTGTTTCGAATTTTAGATAATAGTTAAAATTGCCAATGTCTAAACTGCCTAGAATGGTGTTTACAAAGACAACAATTTGCAATAGTACTATTGCAACCATAATAATCTTAATCCATTTGTAATTGATTTTTTGACTTTTACTTAACTCCATTATTAATGGAACATATTTTAATTTTTTGTATGCAAAAAACATGAGTACTGTATTAATTATACTCACCAAAATATATTCTACTAGCACTAACAAACCATAGTTTGATGTTTCTAATGCTGCTACAAAATCCAGTAGATTTTGAAAGTGATCAAACGGAAGAAATACTAAAATTCTAAGTAGGGTATATACAACCACTATAGGTAGCCATTTTTTTAAATTAATTTCAGTTTTGGTATAAAGAGCAATGAAATAGTAAAATAACAATCCTGTGAAATGATAGAAGAAGTAAGTTATTCCAGAATAAGCTGCACTTATTTGATTATTGATTGTAAGGTAATAGTCTAACGAGGTGATTACATAAATAAATAGCAACGAAGATAGCACATATCGTATCTTTTTATTCTTTCCTAGACCAGACTTACTAAATAGGACAAATCCGATTAAGACCAGTCCGAAAATTGTACTTAGCAAGGGAAATACACTTAAGAAATTCATATTGCAAAACTAAAAATTTGATTTAGAAAAGTAAGATGAAATTCCTAATTTTTAATGACACATTTTTTATGGTCGATTAAAATTAAAACTTTGATCAAAAAAATAGTAGAAATGAGCGTTAGTGTTTTAATGGTTTAGTAATACATAATAAATATCTAGATGAATACTAGAATGAGGAGACTCTTGTTACCTTACTTTCCTCGCTTAAGGATTGTAGATAGACCTTCTGATTTCTATGAATTTGTTAAATCCTTTTTCATGAATTCAATTCATCTTTTTTTATCCATATTGAACCTTGAGCAATTCAAAAAGTATTCCCCGATAGAAAGTTAACAATTACAGAAGCTTACCAATATATAAATTATCTCTAAATAAAGCGTGTTCGTAATAACTAAGGGGAATAGCAAGAGGGTAACACGCTACGCGATGTTACGAGTACTTAATTCATTTAAAAACAGATGATTATAGAATCACTCAGAACTTAGATTTGCAGCAAATTACTGCAAATCCTTCAGGAAGCCCTATGAACAGGCATTTTTTTACTGTAAATTTGCTGCAAATCATAAAATATGTTACTTTTTATGTTGAATTGATAGGAGTGAAAACTACCGCATCCGCATGGCGGATTTGATTCATTTTTAAAGTAACGGATTCTCCTATTGATAAGGAATTAAAATAAGAAGATGTTAATGATACCCAACCTCTGAATCCATTACTTTAAAAACGGATTTCTTTTATGCATGAAATTTACATACGTTTTTCTAATTGTATCATATCTTGACTTACTTTTCTCTCAATAACTTTCGCATAGATTTGAGTTGTAGTAATCTTAGAATGACCTAATAATTTAGAAACTGTTTCAATAGGCACTCCATTGCTTAAGGTTATTGTTGTTGCAAAGGTGTGTCTGGCGATGTGAAACGTCAAGTTCTTTTTAATTCCACAAACATTTGCTATTTCTTTTAAGTATGAATTTAGTTTTTGATTAGAAATAGTAGGAAACAATCTTTCTTTATTAATAGAAGAGGGGTGAAGCTTGTATTTTTCGATTATTTCTAATGCTTTGGATAGTAATGGAATCTTAACTGGAATGCTTGTTTTCTGTCTCTGAGAAAATATCCATTGCTTTCTATCAATGCCTATGCATATATTATCATCTGTTAAGCTCATAACATCACCATAAGATAATCCTGTATAACAACTAAACACAAATAAGTCTTTAATAAGTTCTAGTCTAGAAATAGAAAATTCTTTTTGTTCTATATTGTTTAGTTCATCTCTGGTCAAAAAAGCTCTTTCCTTTTTAATGTATTTAGCCTTGAACTTAATAAATGGGTCTTTATCTATCCATTCCATTTTAAAGGCAAGATTAGCCATCTTACGTAAGCGTTCTATATGCTTCATGACTGTATTATTACCTATAGACTCTTGATGTCTTAAAAAGCGTTCAAAATCTATAATGAATTTATAGCTTAGTTCTGATAGATACATATCAGTTGTGTTCATCTTTTGCCGAAGAAAGAGAAAAAGATATTTATGTGTCGTGAAATAATTCTTCTGAGTTCCCCCCATCGTAAGGTACCTTTCATATGCTCATTATGATATTCAATAATATTAGATATAGTGTAACGATTTTCATTAGTTCCTAAAAAATGAGCTTTAATAATACGAGAAGAAATTAATTTATTCTCATGTTGTAATTTTTGATAACAATCAAAGAGTTTACCATGGACTTGTTCGAGATAGGTATTGATTAATCGAGTTTCACCACTTAATCCTTTAAGCTTATTCTTATGCGTATCCCAATGAGATATTAGCACTTTTCTTTTCAAAGAAAGTTCAGCTCGTTTTCCATTTACTGTAATTCGAGCATAGAGCGGTGCTTTTCCATTTTTGGTATTAGCAAGTTTTAACCAAAACAGAATACTGAAGGTGTGCGTGTTTTTCATACTTTTTTGTTTTAAGAATTAAACATTAAAAACAAAAGTCAAATCAGTTGTCTCGGTTACCTTTTTACTATAATTTGATACTTGGTAACCGAATAGGTAACTTATTTTACCATATCAATTCAAATTAAATGATTGCCCTAAAACGACAAAAACTTGATAATCATACGATTACCAAGTCTTTGTTACTATTTGATTTCATAAAAGTCGGGGTGGCAGGATTCGAACCTGCGACCTCCGCGTCCCAAACGCGGCGCGATAACCGGGCTACGCTACACCCCGAAGTATAGCTTTTCCTTTTGAGGGTGCAAATATAAGTAAATCATTTAGTTTAAAAATAAAATTAATGAATAAAATAATAGATATTTTGTTAATTGGTATGTTCTGGTTGGTCTTGAAACAAGTATAGAACTACTTCGATCAAGAAAACCCTTTGTGTTACGTTAAATACAAAGGGTCAGTTTGTGTAATAAAAATATGATATTTTTTATGCGTGATAGTATCGTTCTCTATAGATTTTTTCATCTTTCCATTCTGTAACAACAGTTTGTTCTGAAAGCATAGTACTACCATCTTTTAGTTTTAATTCCATAACTGCATCATAGAATGAATGATTCCCATTTACGGCATAATTGTTCACTTCGTATTTTATAAATTCTGCCAACTGATTGTCTATAAAATCCTGTTCAAACTTTACATTGAATGCTTTTCCTTTTTTGGGATGATCATTAGCTTCTTTTAATTCTACATCATCATGTAGATAAGTTTCCATAGCTTCAATAAATTCTCCTCTTGATAGTAATTCATGAATATGTTTAAGGTTTTTCTCGATTGTACTTTCCATTTTGTAGTGTTTTTTAGGATTAATTACTCTAATAAATTGATGATGTAAAGATGCGGCCATGATCGCTGGTTAAAAATGTACTTTTTCCCTTTATGCTTGTCAATTCTTCCCTAAACGGGAAATTATAAGAACAATACCTTGTGGGTAAGTTTTTTTCCGAAATATGATTTCGAATTCTTCAAAATACGGGGCGTTTTTTTATGGAGTTTTTAGTTTTTTAACGGAAGAAAAATAAAATATCAACACTCAAACGTTTGCGCGAAAAATTGATACTTCTATAGGTATAAAATGCCATTTTTTTTTAGAAATATTTATTACAACGTTTGAGGAAATATTTAAAAAATAGATTCTCAGATGATTAAAGAATTAATACACACAAACTAACACTTATTATGAAAAAAGTACTTTATTTAGGGCTTTTACTGGCTATATTTTTACCAAAAATCAGTATAGCTCAATCTGGTAGAAATCTACCATTCTCGTGGGATAATGTCACAATTTATTTTCTTATCACTGATCGTTTTAATAATGGAGATACTACCAACGATATTAATTTTGATCGGAAACAGGATAGTAGGAATAATGAAATAGATTTTCATGGAGGAGATATTCCAGGGGTTACTCAAAAAATCAGAGAAGGATACTTTGATAAACTTGGTGTAAGTGCTATTTGGGTTACACCAGTAGTAGAGAATAGACATGGATTTAATAATCCACCAGCAGATGATCCTACATTTAGAGATTATCCGTATCATGGATATCACACTAATGACTGGACCGCATTTGATCCTAACTTTACTTCTGCAGAGCAATTTCAAGAATTTATTGACGAGGCACATAATCATGGGATTCGTGTGCTGATAGATATCGTGATGAATCATTCTGGTTATCGTACTTTCAAGGAAGTAAATGGTCAATTAGAATTTGTTGATGATGACTACCCTAATGATTGGGTAAGATTAAAATGTGGTACAGAAAATGGGGAACTTCCTTGTGATGATTTAACTACTCCTCTTTTTGGATTACCAGATATCAGAACAGAGTCTTTTAATCCTGTAGCGCTTCCACAATGGTTATTGGATAAATGGGAGACAGAAGGAAGAAAACAACAAGAGCTTGATGAACTTGATGCGTATTTTGCAAGAACCGGAAAGCCAAGAGCACCAAGATACTATTTAATCAAATGGCTTACTGATTGGGTTAGAGAATACGGTATTGATGGATTTAGAGTGGATACCGAAAGACATGTTGGTGTAGATGCTTGGGCAGAACTTAAAGATGAAGCTGTTTTAGCATTAAAAGAGTGGAAACAGAACAACCCTACTAAAAAATTGGATGATCTTGACTTTTATATGACAGGAGAGCATTCTGGAGTAAATATTATAGGTAATGTAGGAGATCAATTACCAGATGACTTTACAGTTGGTAAATTTAATAGTATGATAAATTTCCGTTCTCCAAAGGAAGCATATACCGATTTAGGGCAGGAGGAAATATTTAGCTCTTTTGCAGCAAAACTTAATAATAATGATGGCGGGTTTAATACTCCGGGTGAATATAATATGGTTAGTTATCTAAGATCTCATGATTTTAGTGAGTTTTATACAGGTAATATGTATTATGGAGGAACAACTCTGTTACTTTCTCCCGGTGGAGTTCAAATATATTATGGTGATGAATCAGGGAGAGAGTTTTTTAATGCAGAAACATACTTAGATGCGGGATATCGCGGAGATATGAACTGGGATTCAATAGATGATGGTATGTTGTTTCACTGGAGAAAACTAGGTACGTTTAGAAGAGAACACACGTCTGTAGGAGCTGGGTCTCACCAAAAACTAAGTGACTCTCCCTATATTTTCAAAAGAGAGTACAATCGTAACGGAGAAAGTGATAAGGTATTAGTTTTTCAGGGTCAAGATGGAGATTTTGCAGGACAACTTAACGTCTTCGGAATGTGGCCTGACGGAACATTACTTAAAGATTATTTTTCTGATCTTACTGCTACGGTTTCTGGAGGAACAGTAAATTTTGGAACTGCCTTTGGGATGGTTTTGGTAGGTGAACCTTTTGAATTAACAGATTCAGTAAGTCTATCGGTTAATCCTGCTTCGGGATTATATAATGATGCTATTAATGTAGAAATGACAGCTTCATCTACAGTACAAGGAGCTTCTGTTTCTATATTTTATGCAATAGGTGGTGACACACCTACAAGCGCCAGTACACTATATAACGGTGCTTTTGAAATTACCACTAATACAACTATTAAATCAATAGCAATAGATTCTGAAGGAAATGAATCTGAAGTAGTAACTAGAGATTATGTTATAGGAGAAGGTGGACCTTTTGATATTCATTTCAAAAAACCGGCAGATTGGAGTTCAGCTTTTGTATATATTTTTAACCAAAATACAGGAGAAGCACTACCTGGGTCCCCAGCTTGGCCAGGAATAGCTATGGAAAAAGAAGGAGATTCTCCTTGGTATAAATATACTGTGGATCAAGCCGTACAAGTAGGGATTGTTTTTAATGACAATGGTGGAGCTCAGACCGATGATACCACTAGAATAACAGATGGCTGGTATGATAATCAATGGTTTGATAGTTGCCCAAGCGACTGTCCGGCGCCAATGGGAGTACCTGTTTTAACAGTTTCTCCTGATTCTGGAACATATAACGGAGCCGTAAATGTAAACATGAGTGCAACCAATGTCGGATCGGTATTCTATACTTTGGATGGTTCTACGCCAAACAGTTCTAGCACTTCGTACACCGGTACTTTTGTGATTTCTAATATTGGTACTACAGTTCTAAATGCAATTGCAATTAATAGTTCGGGAAGTTCTTCCGTAATTACAAGAACATATACTATTGAAGATACAACAGGTTACACTGTTAATTTCAAAAAACCGGCAGATTGGAGTTCTGCATATATATATCTTTACGATAAGAATGGTAATACTTCACTACCAGGATTCCCGGCTTGGCCAGGAATAGAAATGTCTGCCCTTGGTGACTCTCCTTGGTACACGTACACAATTGAGCAATCTGTTGAGGTTGGAATTGTGTTTAATGACAATGGAGCAGCTCAAACTGATGACCTGTTTAGAGCCACAGATGGCTGGTATGATAATCAATGGACAGATATGTGCCCAAACGATTGCCCAGGCATAGTTTTGCCTACTTCGTTTGATGTGTATTTTAAGAAACCGGCTTCATGGAATACGGCATACGTATATATTTATGATAAGAATGCTAATGCCCCAATTTCAGGAGCACCGTCTTGGCCTGGAGTAGAAATGAAAGTTTTTGTTGGTTCTCCTTGGTACTCAATTACAATAGATGAATCTGTTGATGTTGGTATTGTTTTTAACGACAATGGTGGGGCTCAAACTGATGATCTGATTAGAACAACAGATGGTTGGTATGATAACCAATGGTTCGATACATGTCCAAGCGAATGCCCTGGATCTAATGCAATGCCAGCTAATTCAAACGGATTCGAAAGGAATACAACTAGTATGGTTAAGGCATCATCAAATCCATTTGGTGATACATTAACATTATCTTTTACTGGGGATACAACTAAAAACCCCGTAAGAGTGGTAATGTATAATCTAAGTGGAGAAAGAATGAAAGTAGCTCCAAATGGAAATATAAGATCAAACAATATTACCATGGATACATCTTCATTACCAAAAGGAATTTATTTATTACAGGTTGCCTCTCAAACAGGTACTGAAATGATTAAATTGGTTAAGTAATAAGTTTTTTATCATAATAAAACCTGCTATAGATATCATTTCTATAGCAGGTTTTTGTTTTTATTTAATTGTTAATTGTCCAAACTCCTAAATCTATACATCCCGAAGGGGGTATGATTGCATTTGATATGTCAAAGATTTGGTTGAATTCTGCATTTTGGGATCTACAAGCTTGTAACTGAAACGCACTATCCGGACAGACCCAAAAACGTACATACCCATTTTGATTAGGATAATAAAACCCGTCACGGCCTCTATAAGAAAGTCCTTTAGCCCCAATACCACACCCAGGATTACCATTGGTGTATACGATTTTAATTTTTACGCATATAAGTTCATTAGCACAAGGTATATCTGCGTTATAGCTGTTGTTGACTGAAGTAATTGAGCCTTGTAGTACATTATTTACGGCAGTGAGAACTCCTACCGAAGACCAATACCCTGACGTTTCATTTAATGCATATAAATTAACTTTATCGGGAGTCTCGTCATCAAGAATTGGAAATGATACTTGTATAGACATACCGTTAATAAGCTCTAAAGGCAAGAGGGTTCCTGGAATTGTTGCAGTGATTTCCATCATTCCGTATGACTCTAATGGGGAAAGATTCGTACCAGAATTATTTTCGGAAATATAAGCCCCTGGTGCACTTTCTAGTTCAGAATCATTGGTTACGTCGATATAAGTCGCACGAATATCAATGTCGCCAATATACATAACACCATTGTTACTAAATGCGTTTGGAGGGATCGTTATTTGTCCGCCGGGCCCTACATCTATTATCGATTCGCTTTCAGAGTTGATACGATTGGGTTTTGCCCTTTCTTTCATTAGAAAAAAGAATTTGGTATTTTCGTTAATGACTTTATACAGGGTTACAAAATCCGGATGTTCGATGGTCATAACATCTCCAATTTCAAAATTATCTCCTAGTATAAAATTTCCTTGTTGATTGCTTCGCGCTATTTTTTGCTCTCTCAATTTTATAATAGCATTTGCTATCGGTTTGTTAGCAGTACTTTGGATAGATCCAACGGCACTAATTTTTGATGTTTCAAGTTGCATTACTTCGTTTTTACTTTCAGTAATTCCTTCTTTCTCGCAACTTTGTATTGTAAAAATAATGGCAAGTAGTAGAGTAGTACAAAAAAATAAAGTACCTTTTCTATTTTGATTTAGCACTTGGCTAATTTTATTTGTTTTCATAATTTATGTTTTTAAAGTGATCCCATTTTTTATCTATAGGCTTATATAGTCTATGATTAAAAACCTAAGAGTTGATTTCTTTTTACTTTCTAATCTTGTATATGGTAATACTAATTGTAGAAATTAGATACCTACATCTTGGGTTTATGACTAGTAAAGAGGATATCTATAATTCTGATACCCTCTTTAAACCAACAAAAGATGAGCATTTATTTGGTTATATTTTTAAAGCTTAAAAATTCAACCTACCCGGAGAAAGAACTACTGGTGTAGTATAATAATCCCAATCTGTTGCATTATCACCAGTCAACCAAATCTCAGGGTATGTAACTACTTTTGAAACTCCAGTAGCTGGAACAGTTTGGTGTTCAGGTAGTATTTTGGTTTTGAAAGAATTAACAACCCATCCATCTGTACCTTGTAATCGGATATGTGCATGTTCTACTTCGATCCATGATATGGTTATGTTTGGAAAATAGATTCTAATAAGGTAAAAATCCTTTTGTCCTTCTTCTCTGTCATCGCCAGGATTGTTTAAGGTAATATAATCAGTATGGAATGATCCTCCACTATGATTAAAATCTGCTGAAGCCTGTACCAAGGCATCAGTACCATTAGTGGCTTGACTACCGGTTTTGGTAACAACTTGGTAATATGCTTCTGTACTCACTCCTTTGTTTTGATTAGGATTTTTAATCAAATAATTTTTGACCGCACTGTCCCAAGCACGCTCAGCTTCATCATCGCTTAAATTTTTATCGAAACTCATGTGTAATACCGATCCTACTTGTGCGTCTTTAGTACTTACTAAGTGATCATGATTATCTACCTCACTTTGTGCTCCTTCATTATTAAATTCGATAGCTTCTTCAGGAATTACATCTTCTGATTTTTCGCAAGCAACAAATACCACCCCAAGGATCATTATTAAAATTGATGTTTTTAAAATTGAATTTTTCATAATTTATGTGTTTAATTAATTTTTTATACCAGAGCTTTTCTAGTATCCTATATTGATGAATATATTATTAGGCCTATCCCTTTTTAGGGACTCATCATAGTAAAGGGTACATATGCGAAATTCATTACCCAAAAAATTTAGTTTTTTTGAATTATTATTTGGAATGGTAGAAAAATAGGTAGTTTGCTAGGGTTTAGTTTTATACCTAATGACTATAAATACAAGGGAAAGAAAGAGTAATCCAATATACAAGTAAGTGTTATTCGTTGTTGAGGGTATAGAGTTTTTGATACTTCCAGTCAAAATTAGAGGTGCCCAAAAGCAAGGAGAATTTTCTGAGAATCTATTTTCTTGTAAATATTGAAGTTTTGCTTTTCGAAGTGCTGCAGATTTTGTTTCTCCCTTTTTAAAATGGTTGTAAAAATTAGATATAATTGTTGCGCTGGACTTTTCATTGGTACTCCATAATGATGAAATAACACTGTTGGCTCCCGAATGAAAAAAACCACGAGATAAACTCATGACACCTTCTCCAGAATGAAGTTTTCCTATACCTGATTTACAAGCATCTAAAACCACCAAATCTGCTTGGTTTTTAACAAAATATAACTCATTTAAGGTCAATAGGTCTTCGTAAAATGCTATCCAAGGCTCTTGATCACTTACAGAACTAGCATGTGTAGATAAATGAATTATGCTGTACTCGTTGGCTTGAGCCACAAAGTTAGATTTAGAAGCGTCTTCTCTTAGTACTATGGTACTCGAAAAATGATCGCCTATCTCCTTCATTTTACTTTCACTTCTATTTAGATCATACAGTCCATGTTTTTTGAAGTGTATGGGGGCAAAACCAATTAAAAAGGATTTTGGGTTTCGTTTTTTCTGTTCTATTTTTTTTAATAGAGACATAGAATAGGCATAACTAATTTCTGAATTATAAATTAAATATGGAATTATGCTTTCTTTGGAATAAGGTTTCGTTACAAGGGCTTCAAAGGGTAAATATTGTAAGCTATAATCTGGTATTATGAGCAAATTTTTGTTAGAAAGTAATGTTGAAGCGTCAGAAAAAGGAAACAGCTTCTGATATACAGAAAAAGACAATTTTGCATATTCATTTTGCTGTTGACTAGTGATAAGAGGCGCTGTGATAAGTTTGCCTAATATATTTATTTCTTTATTTAAAAGTTTGGCATCAGAAATTTTGAAAAAACGGGTCGTGTCACTCGATATCAATATACCATATCCCTCATTTTCGGTTAAAATATATTGCAGCAAATTATTGGTAGAAGAAACGATTTTTGAACGACTTTCTTCAAACGAAGAAATATCGATTTGCTTTTTGTAATTGTAATATCCGGGGTATTTATGTTCTAAAGAGTTTATGAAACTTTCATATACTTTTTTCTGCTCAAAAATGAGTGATTGTTTTTCTAATTCTGTATAGGAATCGTCATCTTTTAATCGTTCACTAACCTCATGAATCTCACGTTTTAAGGTATACTCTTTTTCTATTATGAAATCTGGAAGTTTTGCCTTGTTTTTTGCTTCTTCATGGGTTAAGTTTTCTAATAAAGACAATGACTTACTTTTTTCCATAAAATAGAACGCTTGTTTAGGATTGTCTAGTTCATAGCATATAGAGGTCGCCAGCATATATAAGTCAACTCCTTTTTCTCGCCAGAAATACTTTGACTGTTGCTCGATGCTTTCTGATCGAATGATGTCGATTAACTGATCTGCTAGTTTAGTAGTTTCCAGGGCATGATGCAAATATGTTGTGTTTTTGGTTTTTGAGAAATATGCGAACCATCCCTTTGCTTTATCTTTTAGATTGCTTACCAAATTAACTTTATGATTGGATTGAACCAATTGCTCTATTTTTGGTAATGTTTTATAATCAATATTTTGATATTCTTTGAGCTTATAACTGATGGCTTTCTGGTAATTGAATAGTGATTCTTCATAATTTTGTTTAGTCAAATAGATATCTCCTAGGTTGTTATAGACTGCGCTGGATAGCGAATCATATTGTATTGCTTTGGTATAGTATTCATTGGCCAAAGTATACTTATTCATTTTTGCAGAAGTCAAGCCTAAATTATTATAGCAACTGGCTATGTCAGATTTGTTTATTGGAATAATTTTTAACCCCAGTTTAAGTGCTTTTTTACGATTCTCTAAAGCTTTATCATAGTGCTTTTGTCCTGAATATATGGAACCATACCGGTTATATATAATGAACAGATTTTTTAATTGATCTTTCTTAGATAAATGGGTAATAGCTTCTTCCGTTTTTTTAAGGTATGCTATTGCTTTTTTATAGTGTGTATCTTTCGAAATCTTAGAATATAAGCGAGCAAAACCAAGATACACATGAAACAATTCTTTGTTGAGAATAGAATCATTAGCTCGTATAATAGTATTCTCGGCTTCTTTTAAATAATTAATGGCTTTGTAATAATCTCCGCGATCCCTATGTAAGTCCGCTAACCCTGTTGTGTAGGCATTAATGACATATCGGTCTTTATAGAATTGTTTGGTCAGGGTTTTAAAGGTTTCCATTGCCTTAGCTTCGTCCCCCGAACGAAGATAAAATAAGGCGAGATTATGATAACTTTTATTGACACTTGTGGGAATACTATCAATAAATTTTTTCTGAATAGCAAGTGCTTTTTTTATATTTAGAATAGCATTTTCATAGTCTCCGTTTCTGTAGTTAAATTTACTTAGATCATTGTATCTATAACTTAACTGGATAGAATCAAGACTTGCTTCTTCGGTTTCGAGTAATAGGTTTGCTTTTTCGATCTTACAGTTATATTCGATATCAGAAGTTTCTAAACTTTTATATTGTAAAGCTAAAGAATCTGCAGTATTCTGAGCACATCCAGGATTTAAAATACCCAAAATGAACATATAGAGAATGACATAATACCAAGATTGTATAAATGAGTTCTTGTCCATGCCAATATAGTAAGTGTATTATAAAATTAGGTATTTTTTTATAATTACAGATCGATGAAAATAGAAATTCTCTTTTGCTGTGTGGATATAATTAAGCTAAAGATATTCTACTTTCCCAATTTTCAGTAGTACAGATATTGCAAATCTGCTCATGGCACTACTATTAAACCCAAAAATGTAGCGAAATGCTACATTTTTAGTCATTTTGGAACGAAAAATATTTTCTGATAGGTAGAAAAGTATTCAATCTATGATTTTATCTTTACATCTCACTGGGAGCGTAATATTAGGATCTAATGGAGTCGCATTTGTAACAAGTTGTTTTAGAATATCTTCAGGATTTCTATAACCATCGATAAATTGTATCGCTGATTTAGCCGTTACAAAAGGTGCTGCATATGAAGTGCCAGAAACTAGATACTTATCACCATTATTATCATAAAAAATGACTTGATCACCTAAGGAGAGAAAATCAACACTAGATGTTCCGTAATTAGAAAACTGGGCAATTTCAGTTTTAGTAGCGTTTATGCTTCCAATAGCAACGCTGTGCGTTTGCCTATATGATGAAGGGAAATGAGGTTCAATATCATTATTGATAGAATCGTTTCCTGCCGATGTTACGTGTAGTATATGATCGTTTTCAGAAATATACCTATTTAGCAATCTGCCTCTTTTGTAATACCATCCAAAACTCATATTAATAATAGAAACAGAAGGTTTACTCGTAGCATATTTATAACCACAAAGCAAAGTGAAATACGATCCTTCACCTTCGTGATCAAAAACCTTAACAGGCAGAATTTCAAAATCATTAGGATTAGAAGATAGCCCTGATTTTATAATACCTGTAACTATAGTCCCATGTCCATTATCATCATGCGGATTATTATCGTGATTCACAAAATCCCACCCCGATAGTTCCCGTTTTCCGTTTTCTACGCAGCCCGATTCATTTGGTCTAAGTTGATATAAAAAAGGACCAGTATTAGGCAATTGATTTAGGTCTATACCTGTATCTAGAGTTGCAAGAGTTATTTTAGTAGGAGCAGACACAATATTAGATTTAATTAAGGCTATACTTTGTTCTACGTTTGTTACGGCTAAGTTTGAAGGAATTGGGTATGAATTATTATAGTAGAATTCATTTTCAACATCAATTCCCTTGTCTTGAATTTCTGCTTCTTCTTCTTCAATATTTACTCCATCTCCAAATACCCATTTTTCTATCTGTTTATTCGAGCAATCGCAGGTTTCATAACGAATTACGCCATGTTTTTTTCGTAAATTATCCCTCTGATCCTCAGTCGTGAATCTGTCTTTAGGATATTCAATAATTAGCTCTGTAGCAGATTCTACAGGACCACTTACTTCACTATATGTAGTATTATTTTTTACATTTATTTTTTGTCCTAAATCAATAGTATTGATTTCTTCTCTCGTACACCCCATAAGTACAAGATAAGTTACCAATAGTGGTAACAAAGAGTTTAAATTTCCCATTTTTTTTGTGTGTTTTAAGTAGTACTTTTATGATATAGTATATGAATGATGAATTTATTACCCATTATTTTTAGTTTTTTTAAATATTTTAGGATAAGTTTCTGTTTATGAGCTATAATAGTACTTTTAAAGTACGTAAAATGTTTTAAAATTTATAATGTAATTATAAAGGGCAACTAAATAATTTGTTAGAAAACAAACTCGAAAATAGATTGGTTTTATGAATGATGATACATCAAAACAATCATTAGATAGGTTTATAGATGCATTGCTGAAAAACAATAGTGTAGTTATTTCAGAAATTTATTCACGCTTTTTTCCAAAAGCTTTACGTTTTATTTTACAAAATCATGGAACTCGCGCTCAGGCCAAGGATATTTTTCAGGAATCTTTAATGTACATCATAATCGGAGTGAAAGAAAGAAACTTAAAGATAGATAATTTTGAAGCCTATTTATTTACCATTTGTAAAAATATGTGGCGACGAGAAATAGAAAAGCAAAAAAAACGGGTAATAAAAGATGGTTTACATACACTAGAGGATAAAGAGACGAATTTTGCTTCTTTTATGATTGAACAAGAACGGTTAGAATTATATCATGAAAAGTTTAGTTTGCTTTCTGATAATTGTAAGGAAATTTTATCTCTTTTTTTTAATGATGTGTCGTATGAAGATATTGTTCTAGAATTATCATATGCAACAATTAATACGGCTCGACAAAGAATATTTAAATGTAAAAGTAAACTGATTAAATTAATAAAATCTGACTCCAGGTTTAATTAATATCCCCTTAATTATGGAATTTGATAATAGCATATACGAGCAGATCGAAGCCTTCATTTCAGGAGAGATGGGCGAAGATGACAAAAAACTATTCGAGGTAAAAATTCAATCTGACAAAGACCTTGAAAAAGAAGTCGAATTGCATCGATCTTTAAAAAACGTTATTCAGGACAAGGAATGGCATTTAACAGAAAATGTAAAAGATAATAAAGAGTTTAATCAGATTAAAAATAGTAGAAGAAGTAAGAAATATGCCAATATAGAAGCATCAATACAAGAGGCAGGTGATCAGTATTTTGAAAATGAAATAAAACCTAAAGGGAACAAAAAATGGTTGTATTATATAAGTGCAGTTGCTGCCGTTATTTGTATCGCATTTTTTATAAACTATTATAATAACAATCAATCTACGACTTCATTGTATGCAGAATATAGTAATTGGAAAGAGTTACCATCTCTTACCATTCAAGACGATAATGAAAATATTCTTGCCGAAGGCGAGCATCTTTTTTTTGAAGCAGAGTACACTAAAGCGATTATGATTTTCTCTCAAGAGCTAGGGGATTCTTCAGTACAGAAACAAAACCTTAACCCTTATATTTTGTCATATTTAGGCGCTTCCTATTTAGAATTGAATGACTACGAAAACGCAATACTTACTTTTGACCAATTATTGAACAGTAATACCGTTGATAGTTCTAAAGGATATTGGTATAAAGCCATGGTATATCTTAAACAAGGGAATAAACAAAAAACAGAAGAGCAATTAAAATTAGTTCTACAAGATGAAAGAAATTTTAACTTTCAAAAGGCAGTAGAACTTTATGAAAAACTAGATTTTAATTGATTATGGATTTTGCTATTTTTCAAAATGGCTATTTTAAGATACAAGGCGTTATTTATAGATATAAAACAATAAATTTTATTGGCAGAAGTTTAACTCATTTTTTAATAAAACACAGGAGCTTTTTCTTTCTAAAACCGGCTGTGAAACGTATCTTTATCGTACTAATTGGAAACTAATTTCTTCTCTAAATTATATCTATGGAAAACCTTGATGCGGCAAGACTCCAGATGGCATTTACCCTTATATTTCATATTGTTTTTGCTTGTATTGGGATGGTTATGCCTTTTTTTATGGTAGTATCTCATTATAAATGGCTAAAGACCCGAGATCAGATTTATCTTACACTTACAAAATCCTGGCAAAAAGGTGTAGCAATTTTTTTTGTTACAGGAGCTGTTTCAGGAACGGCTTTATCTTTTGAATTGGGACTACTATGGCCCGAGTTTATGAAACATGCCGGACCAATTATAGGAATGCCATTTTCTTTGGAAGGAGCAGCATTTTTTGTAGAGGCAATCGCGTTAGGGTTTTATCTATACGGCTGGAATAAATTACCAGAACGTTTTCATTGGATTACCGGTATTATTATTGGGGTATCAGGAGTCGCTTCAGGAATTTTGGTGGTAGCCGCAAATGGGTGGATGAACTCCCCAAGTGGATTTGATTATATAGATGGGCAGTTTCTTAACATTGACCCCATTCAAGCAATGCTAAACCCAGCATGGTTTACACAGGCCTTACACATGACATTAGCTGCGTTTACTGCCACAGGTTTTGCAGTAGCTGGTATTCATGCATATCAGGTATACAAGAAACGAAAAGTAGAGTTGCATAAAAAGGCATTTAAGATTGCGATTACATTTGGTGCCATAGCCGCTATTTTACAACCTATAAGCGGAGATATTTCTGCAAAAGATATTGCAAAAAGGCAACCAGTTAAATTAGCCGCAATGGAAGCTCACTATAATACAGAAAAGGGAGCGCCACTATACATAGGTGGTATAGTAAATGACGAAACACAAGAAGTAAAATATAAAATCGCTATTCCCGGGGCATTATCTTTTCTTGCCTTTGGTGATTTTGACGCTGAGGTAAAAGGACTAAACGATTTTCCAGAGGATGAACGGCCAAATGTACCTATGGTACACTATGCTTTTCAGATAATGGTAGGAATTGGAACGCTGTTACTCTTATCGGGGATATTATATTTTGTATCTCTTAAAAGAAAGAAATGGTTTGATAGTAATAGGTATTGGTTATTATTTATTATTCTGGCTCCAATGGGATTTATAGCCCTAGAAGCCGGATGGATTGTAACCGAAGTAGGAAGACAACCCTGGATTATACATAAAATAATGAGAACCAAAGATGCAGTAACACCTATGCCGGGTATTGTTTTTAGTTTTTATACCTATATAGTGGTATATCTAACCTTGTCTATTGCCGTTACCTGGTTGATGTTACGACAAATCAAAGTTCTAAATAACTCAAATTACTAAGTATGTTATATGTTGTTTTATTTTTTCTAATATTTTCACTGTTTCTATATGTGGTTTTGGGAGGTGCGGATTATGGTGCAGGGATTGTAGAGCTTTTTTCGTCTGAAGAAAACCAGAAAATTACGAAGAAAACTGTCTATCGTGTAATGGGACCAGTTTGGGAGGCTAATCATATTTGGATTATTATTCTCGTGGTTATTTTATGGATTGCTTTTCCTGCATATTACAATATTATGGTTATTTATCTTCATATACCTTTAACCATTGTGTTGCTTGGTGTTACTTTAAGAGGAGTGGCGTTTGTTTTTAGGCATTATGATGCTGTGATAGATAATTCTCAGAAGTTATATGATGCCATGTTTAAAATATCTAGCCTTGTTACTCCCATATTTCTGGGTATCGTATTTGGGGGATTGATAAGCGGTAAGATTAAGATTGTAGAAGATGTGACTACCCTTACATTTTATGAAGCTTTTATTAGGCCTTGGTTTAATATTTTTAGTGTATTGGTAGGATTGTTTTTTGCGGCGCTTTGTGCGTTTTTATCATCTATTTTTCTGATAGGGGAGTCTGAAGGTAAGAATGAGAATATTTATATCAGGAAATCGGCAATTGCGACTATTGTGGTTTTCATTGTTGGATTAGTAACTTTTGGCTACGGATTCATTTCAGGAAATGTTTTTGTACAAAATTTTGTAAAAGATCCAGCTGCTATAGTTTTGGTTGTACTATCGGCAGCGTTGCTACTACCGTTGTGGAAAACGATTAAAAAGGGAAATAAAGTATGGAGTCGTTTTTTTGCAGGTTTACAAGTTTTTTTGATTCTTGTAGCGGCTTTGATTTCTCATTTTCCTAATATCATTATTACCGAAACAAGCAGTATTAGTTTATTGGATAATATTGCTCCTGATAGTGTGATTAAAGTACTAGGGATTTCTTTGTTGATTGGCGGAACCGTTATTCTACCAGGCTTATTTCATTTACTGAAATCGTTTGGGATGATAAAGATTTTAGAGCGATAAATTTTGTTAAAACCACGTTTCACCCAATAAATTATGACATTATTTGCGTATTATTAACGAATAATTATCTTTGTGCCTCCCCGTAAAATTTACCGATTTGAAAAAATTATACTATACTTTAGTGATAGCATCGCTATTTTTCTTGTGTGTAAAAGCGCAGGAAAATACTGCTAATAGCTACATTCCTGAAAATTTTGAGGCACTCAAAACATACATTGAGAATACAAACAGAACCCACATTAATAGGATAGAAGGGAAGTATTCTTCAAAAATTAAGAAAGCATTCAAAAATCAAGACGAAAAAATGATTGATGCTATTAATGATAGCACTTACTTCTTTCATCCAACTATAAAGAGCAATCTAGATGCAGTTTTGCAAAATATATATGATGCCAATCCAGAAATTGACTCAAAAGACTTTTATTTCTTTATAAAAAATAATGTTATTCCCAATGCGGCATGTTACGGAGATGGTAGATACGAAATTAACTTAGGATTATTTACAAGTTGTAAAACAGATGATGAAGTTGCATTTATTATTTGTCACGAGATTGCCCATTTGGTATTGGAA
This sequence comes from uncultured Aquimarina sp., assembly GCA_947496355.1. Classification (GTDB taxonomy): domain Bacteria; phylum Bacteroidota; class Bacteroidia; order Flavobacteriales; family Flavobacteriaceae; genus Aquimarina. Next base: position 267,222 of record CANMCO010000006.1, on the reverse strand, counting down.
CATTCACTAAAAAGTGTTACAAAACGATACGAAGATCTTAACTCGAAAGAGACAAGAAAAAAAGTTAGTAAGATAAAAAGGCAAAAATACGGTAGAACCAAAGCCGGACGCTTATTAGTTGATGAATTGTATATAGATATGTTAGATCATTCTAAACATTCAGAAACTCAGGCAGACTCTTTGGGCTATGTATTATTTTCAAAAACTACATATCAAAAAAATGCAGCTGTTACTTCATTGAAAAGATTAAGTAATGAAGATGATATCTACTTTGATTATGATGTCAAACTGGATAGTGTATTTGATTTTAAAGAATATCCATTCAAAAGTTTTTGGTTAGAGGAGGAAACATCACTATTTGATACCGACGAAGAAATAGATGAGTTCAGGCTTTCTTCAGATACCATAAGAACTCACCCAGAGATTCAATCCAGGATTGATAAGCTAAAAAAAGAGTTTAATATAAAATCAAATGACGCTAGTGCTCATACAAAAGATCATCTAGACCCAATTAAAACGATTACAGTCCCACAAAGTATTCAATATACAATAGATTTAAAAATTCTGGATCTTTCGATATACTTATTAATACAACAATTTTCTGAAGGGTTAATGACTCCCGAAGATTATTACGGAACAATGGCAAATGTGCTAAAGCAGATTTATGAGGCAAGAAAGAATCATAAATTAGGAAAGTACGTTTTTCAGCAAAATTCATTCTCAGACGAAAAAACATTAAACGATATACGACGATTTATACACAATCTTGAATTATCTGAAATAAAGAAAATAGGGCAGGCATTTTGCAATGCCCATAGTTCTAAAATAACCAACAACGAAGATTTTAAAGAAGCATTTCAATTCTTTAAAGATTTAAATTAATCTAATCACAATCAATAAACATGAAAAAAACAATCACTTTACTGTTGATACTGGCTTTGGTCGGTTTCGCAAATGCACAGGAAAAAACAATTAATGAAATCTCTTCATTTAAGCCTAGAAATTCTGGGACTTTAATGGATAAAAATAATGATGTAGATGGATATTATTTCTTTTATGAAGTAGATAAACTTAAAAAAGGAGATAGAGAGTTTGCTATTAGAATTCTTGATAACAACCTTAATGATTTAGCTACAAAATCCTATGTAGATAACAAGAACACTGTTTTGGTACAGAGTAAATTTAACAATCAGGCTCTGATTTTTGCAATGACCAATTACAAGGAGAAATTCTATAAGCTGATTACTTTTGACAGACAAGCAAATCAGGTAGAGAACATTAAAATTCCTGTGTCTAAAAAGGAAATGAGATGGCTTAATGCTATGAAACAAACTGGAAATTTCAATTTTCTTTTCCCGGTTGATAATAAAGGGTTCTTATTCAATTATATAAGAGATAACAATAAACTTGGATACGGACTTAAATATGTGCCTACAGATGGTGGTGCTTCTTGGGATTATAATTCTCCAGATGATTCAAAATCAATCCTAACATTAAACCCTATCGAAGCTAATGATGAGGTAGTAGTAGCGCTTGAAGGATCAAAAAAATCGTTACTAAGTCAGACAATTAATTACAAAGTAATTGTTATCGATATTAAAACAGGAAAATTCTTGTTTGAGAAAAATTTTGATAGAAAAGGTGATCCAAGATTAATTACCAATGCATTTTTAACTCCTGATAAAAACTTAGTAATGTTAGGAGAGTATTTTGCAGCTGGTGATAATATCATGAAAGATAAAAGTGAAGGTTTATTTGCAGAAACTGTTGATCTTACCGGTAATGTAATTAGTGATTCTAAAATAAGTTGGGTTGATAAAATCGATCCTATTATGCCAGCTAATATTGATGGTAAGAAAAAGAAAAGAGGATATATCTACTTTCATGATATCGTAAGAACTCAAAAAGGAACGTATTATGCTATTGGTGAAAGATATCGTAAAACTGCAAGTGCAGGAGGTATTGCTGCTATGGCATTAAGTGGAGGTAGAGCAGGAACATCTGTGACGCAATTAACTATTACAAATGCTGCCGTTTTTGAATTTGATAGCAAATTTGAACTTAAGGATATCAAGGTATTCGAAAAAGGAAAATCAAGAGCACCTAGCCTTACGGATTTTGGTAGTCCACAATTAAACGCACATGCTTTAAAAACTTTCGGAGCTTTTGATTATGAGTTTACGCAAATGGATACGAAGAGAGACAGATTTTATGCGGCTTTTATTGACTATGAAAGACTAAAAGGAGCAAAAGACAAGTTCGCATTTAAGGCAATTATGTATAACGACGGAACTTTCTCTGAAGATAAAATCTACCTAGAAGAAGATAAAGGAAAAATCGAATACAGAGTTATGCCAGGTAAATTAGGGAATGTGATGTTACTAGAGTATAACAGAAAAGAAAAAACAGTACAACTTCATTTAGAGAAATTGAATATTCAATAACCTAGTCTGAAAAGAATGAATTTTGAAAAGTCTCGACATCATGTTGGGACTTTTTTATGTAGTCTCAGAATTTGAGACATGTGAAGATTAGTTTTACCAAAGTTTTCAAAGAGAAACAACGTAAAAAATAATCTTTAATTAAAATTCAATCAAAATGAGAAATTTAACTAGTCTAGAATTAAGAGAAACTAACGGAGGAACTGATATTGCTTTTGCTATTGTTGCAGCTGCAGCTGAAATACAAAGACAATTGGACGCTATCGAGAATTTGAGCAACCTTACAGGAACGAGTGCTGATTTTCATTAATCTGTAATTTCTTAAAAAGAGTAATCATGAAAGACTTACAGAAACTTGGGAAACCATTAAGTAAATCCCAACAAAAAGGAATTAAAGGGGGTAGAGCAAGAATTCCAATCGGTATTAGTGATGAATGTATATTCCCTCTGGCACCGCCGCCACATGGTTGTAATTGGCACCTTGATATGGAGGCCTGTACGGCAAAACTTATTTGCTCGGACATAGACCTAATAGCAATCCGATAATATAGTAAAGACTGTCAAAATAATTTGACAGTCTATTTTTTTGGCTTTTGGTGAAATTGTTTTTTTAATGAGGTTAACATATAAAGACAATATCGACCAAAACTTTAAATTTTAGTAGGTGATCCATTCCCGGAAATTGGAATTAAAAGTTATATTTGCTATCCAATTTTCGGGTAGTAGCTTAGTCCGGTTAAAGTGCTGGTCTGGGGGACCAGAGATCGGAGGTTCGAATCCTCTCTACCCGACATCTTTAAAACCCCTTAAAAAAAGGGGTTTTTGTAATTTAATGAACTCCTTCTAACTGGTCATAGATGCCATCGCATTCATTTATACAGTTGTCAATTTTATTACGACCCTCAAAGGTGTTTTCATCATAATTAGACCAACAACCAAAATGACATTGGCCTCTAGTACCGGCATTTATTAATGCTAATTCTTTACGATGTATCACATGGTTTGAAAATTTTGCTAAAAGTGATTTCATATTTTCTGTATTTAGGTTAATTAAGATCTAACATAATAAAAGAAAAAAATGAAATCGTCCTAATGTATACAATAACACAAACTTCTTGTAAAAGTGTTTTTATTGTTGAGTAAGCCCGATCTATTAGGTCAGTTTTTTTGTTATTAATTGCTTCATTTTATTGGCCATTTTTGCAAACCCTTTAAATTTCGTCGTTAATAATTCAGAATAAGTATATTTTATTGGTATAATTATTAAGTTTAAATTTATAGATATATTTTACATATTGTTTGGATATGTACGTATAAGTGCGTCATCTCAAAACTTCAATTTACAAGTAAATGCATTGTTAAAAGAAGGTGAGCCGGAAAAGAATATATATAATGATATTTCTTCCAAGGCTAAATCTAATCGTAAACCATTGGATAATGAAAATTGATAAGAATATATTTCAAGATACACTAAAAGCATTTATTGATAGTAATGAATCTCAATTGAGGATGATGGATTTAGCAGATTCTTTATGCCTGGATTGGAAAAATAGTGATGATCTTAAGACTCTTTATTTCTATTTAGGTATACTCAATGATTGTAAGTTAATTCAATGTTTAAGTAATAATGATAATAACCTCGGGTTTTCATTTACCTCTAATAATGTTATTTCGGCAAATATATCAACGAGATATAGATTAACTAATTCTGGACATCAAACATATGAAGCTTTGTGTAATGATGGTGTTTGGAACAGAATTAAACCAAAGATAAAGGAACTTGGAATTGAATCTATTAAACAGATCCCATCCCTAGCTATACAAATGTTAACCAATTAAAGTTCAATAAACCGATAAAAGATTTAAGTTAAATCCATGGGACCAAATGAGAAAAGAAAAATGAAGGTAAATTGGTTGCAAAAGGCCCGTGAAAGCTGGAGTCATACAGGTAATAAAAGACCTCCATTTGCAATAGAACCAAAAAAAGGCCAGCGATCTGTTTGGGATTTTCCACGCCCTCCAATTATCGAAAAAGTAAGTAAACCGGTAATGGTCAATCATAAGGGTATAAGGATCGCATATTCCCACGACGCCCTAGCAGTGCTTGAGACCGCAAGTCCACCAACATATTATTTACCTAAGGCAGATATTGATATGAGTACGCTTGTTAGAATACCAGACAAGACCTCGATGTGTGAATGGAAGGGGAGTGCGGTTTACTGGGTATTGAAGATCATGGCGGACCAGCCCGTGGCATGGTCGTATCCGAAACCTTTTCCAGAATTTTCAGCATTAAAAAATCATATAGCGTTCTATCCTCAGCATCTTGAATGTTATATCGATGGGAAACAAGTAGAGGCGCAATCTAGTGAGTTTTATGCAGGATGGATCACTTCAGACCTGGTCGGACCTTTTAAAGGGGAACCAGGAACGCAACATTGGTGAATACAATATTTTTAAAAGAACATTAGATTAGGGTATACTTGGATACATATTTTGTAATTTTAACTATTTTAATTAGCGTCTTCTGCCCGAATAAGTCATTGCCTCTCCTTTACCAAAAGCATAGCTTAGTCCAAAAGTAATAAAGCGTCCGCGTTGCCCAAAATTGTAGGTTTCAAAAGTGGGTTGGTTCACAAAACGTTCTTGAATTCTAGAAGCAAATACATCACGAATACCAAGATTCGCCACTATTTTTCCCTTTAGGATTTTTTTACGTATACCTATATCTAGAAAGGCAAAACCACTTTGCTCCCCTTGCACAGTTTCAAATCCAGAGCGATAGTTTCCATTCAATTCTAAGTCGATATCTGCGGGTAAACTAATTTTTGAACCTAATCTAGTAGACCATTGATTCCCAGTAAAGTCAAAAACCTGGCCTTCAAAAGTTCCTTTTCGGTCAAAATAATTAAAATTAAAATCTCCAGTAAAAGTCAACCATTTTGTAAGATTATATTTCCCATTGGTTTCAAAACCTATAGAAGAATTAGTACCAATGTTTTCTGGGGTAGTAAAATTCACATTATCTACAAATGTCGATACGCGTTCTACCACATCTGTCGTATAGCGATGGTACAAACTCGAACTCATACTTGCCTTTCCAATTTTATAAATACTCGTTAATTCATAGGAATTAGTAAACTCAGGTTGTAATTCTGGATTTCCAGTTCGTATATTGAAATTATTTCGAATGTTGAAAAAAGGATTTAAATCCCAAAGCCTAGGCCTGAATATACGTTTTGAGTAGCCTGCCTGTAGTGAAAACTTCTCGCTAAACGTATAAGAGGTGTGAAAACTAGGGAAAAAATTGGTAAAATTTCGAGAGTTCCCTTCGTTCGTATTTGCTAATAAAGTTTCTAAATCAGTATTTTCTATACGTAAGCCAGCCTTGATGCCCCAGGTATCATTTTCATAGGCTCCTGTTGCATATACTCCCAACACCTTTTGGTTCCACTCAAAATCATTGGTCAGATTTTCATTGATTACAAATTCTCCATCGATAAGATCCTCGACCTCAAAATCATTTCCTACATCGTTTATAACATATTGCGCTCCGGTCTCTATACCATATTCTTTAGTTAACGGATTGGTATAATCTGCTTTGAAGGTAAAATCTGCTTGCTGAAAATTAGTAGCGGTACGTTGATTATTATCTACATTTTCTCCTTCTAGAGTAGTATCTGTAAATAAGGAAGACTGATCTTTTCCGAAGAAACTTCCTAAAGCACTTAGTTGAAACGTATGGTTTTTATTATTTTTAAATTGCTTTCTCCAATTAAACTCATACTGCCATTTGGGATTGGTGGCTTCGGTAATTTCATCACGCACCCATCTAGATACCAAGGTATTACTTGCATCAAAAAAGCGAAAGTTAGTTTCTGAAGGCTGGTCCTCAATTTCGTAAGCAAAATTTCCCGAAAGGGTGAATACATTGTATTTATTCAAATGATAGTCTGTACCCAATGTAATGTTGAAGAAAGTCTCATTTCTAAAGTTCTCTCCTTCGCTAAAAATTACTTCGTTATTTATCAGGTTTCGGTTGATCGCCTCATTATCCCTGGGCAAGGAACGATATCCTGCACCAAATTGAGTAAACAAGTTGAATTTTTCAGTTCTGCGGTTTAAGCTTCCTCCTATACTATGGTTATCAGGAACACCGGTATTGATAGATACAGAACCGTTCCATCCTTGTTTTTCTTCTTTTTTCAGGATGATATTTAAAATACCCGAAGTACCCGAAGCTTCATATTTGGCAGAAGGGTTGGTGATAACTTCGATACTCTTGATCATATCCGCTGTGATGGTTCCTAAAGCATTGCTTGATTCATCGGCTAATACCGATGGCTTGCCATTAATCAGGATTTGGACTCCTCCGGCTCCTCGTAAACTTATCTCTCCTTCTATATTAACATTGACAGATGGTACATTATTGAGTACCTCTAATGCGCTGGCTCCTGTACTACTTAGGTCTTTTCCAACATTAAAAACACGTTTATCTAGTTTAAACTCGGTTTTAGAAACTTCTCCTCTAACCACCACTTCGTCTAGCATTTGGTTGTCTTGAAAAAGTTTGATTGTACCCAAGGTAACTTTATTCCCTTTTACTTTAAAATCGTGTAGCTTAATCGTTTTAAACCCCATAAAACTGATTTCAACGTAAAAGTCTTTGGTTAATGAATTTACTTGAAATACTCCCTGTTCATCTGTAATTGCTCCCAAAATTGTAGCGTTAGAACTTATATCTTTCAACACAACTGTGGCATAAGGTATAGGTTGGCCAGTTTCAGCTTCAACCAACGATCCTGAAACTAATATTTTTTCATCTTGAGCCCAGGTCCCAACTGTAAACAATAATAGGAGTAAAAGAAACCGTATATTCATCATGTGTATCATTATAATTTCAGAATTCAAAGAACGGAAGTAAAAAAGATTTATAAAAATTCACTTGGGTAAACAGCCATACTAAACCTACAAACGACATTGTTGTTATTCATCTTGATAGATCTGCTGTTTAGAGGGGCTTTTGAGACGATTACCTCCTAAATCTAGTAGTTGGGGAAGCAAAAAACTATATTTGTTATATAGCTTTTGAAATTGTGAAAAGAATATTCTTAAATAAAGAGATTTGGTTTCAGGTGATATTGCATATCGTGGTATTTACCTTCTATTCATTTGACCGTCGTAATCCTGAAATACAGACCTATAAATATGTGTTCTTTTTGAATTTTGTAATTGCCGGTCTTGTAGTGAATTATGTACTCCTTCCAAAGTTTCTATATCCCGGGTCATACTTGAAGTTTGCATTGTATGTTGGATTGGTAGCGGTATGGGTAATTTTTATAGAAGAAGCTATATTAGAAAAAATCTATTTCCCGGACACTCGCGGTAAAAGGTTTTTGGGTGTAGGATATAACCTTATGAGCACTTTGCCCACTTTATCGGTCTTGGCAGGGTTCAAATTTGGCTGGGATGCCCTTATCAAACAAAGGGAGGTCAAAGAATTGAAAGATTCTGTAAAGGAAAGCGAACTCCAATTCCTGAAGTCGCAAATTAATCCTCATTTCCTATTTAATAATATGAACAATCTGTATTCATATGCCATCGAAAAATCCCCACGTACACCAGAGCTCATCCTGGAGTTGTCGGGTGTGCTGCGGTATATGCTTTATGAGTGCAAGGCAAAATACGTTTCACTTTCAAAAGAGGTTGAACAATTAGAAAACTTTATCAATCTTGGGCGTTTGCAAATAGAAGGGCGTGGCACAGTTACATTCTCAAAAAGTATCGCGCAATCAAATTTTTGGATAGCTCCCCTGATTTTGATTGTTTTTGTTGAGAACGCTTTAAAACACGGAGGTTCTAGTCAAATAGACGGTATAATTATTGATGTAGATATCAAGGTTACAAAGGACGGATTGCTTTATTTCAAATGCTCGAACACCTACAAAACCCAAACCAATATAAACAATTTAGATAGTGGGATTGGCTTGGAAAATGTGAAAAAACGGCTTGCCATTATATATCCAAAGGCACATACATTACAGATTAAGGCTGATAAAAAAACATACGAAGTTGAATTAACCATTGATCTAAAAAAGTCTCGGGAACAATGAAGTGTATTATTATAGAAGACCAACTACCGGCACAGCGTATTTTGAAAAAATACATAGATGATAGCGGTTCACTAGTACTCATAGGAGCTTTTACTGATGCCCTAGAAGCTATGGAAATGATGAAATCGACTAAAGTAGATATCATTTTTTTAGACATTCATTTACCTAAGATATCAGGTATCGATTTTTTAAAAACGCTATCCAATCCACCCCAGGTTATCCTCACAACGGCTTTCCCTGATTATGCTTTGGAGAGCTATGAATTTGATGTGGTGGACTATTTGTTGAAACCATTTTCATTTCAGCGGTTTATTAAAGCTATTTCGAAGGTCGAGACCAAACAGCAAAATTTAATTCCTGGTGTAGAAACCACAGAAATGAATGAAGTGTACATTAAGGTAGGCTATGACCATGTGCGTATTCTTATCGATACTATTGCCTACATCGTATCTGATGCTGATTATACAGAACTTCACCTACAAAATAAAAAACACGTATGCTCTGAAACACTACGTTACTGGGAAGAACTTTTGCCTTCAAAGAAATTTATGAGGGTACACAAATCATATATTATCAATACTTCAAAAATTGAGAGGGTGTCCAGTAATCAGATTTATTTAGCAAATCAGAAGACAGTTCCTTTGGGCAGGGCTTATAAGGGTGATTTTATGAAAAAATTCTTGTAAAAAGAGATTGTATTTATATATTGATCAAAGACAAGAAGAAAATCAATGCACTTAAAAGAAGATTTGATAGAGATTAATCAAAAATCTAAAATTCAAATAAAGGATGAATACATTAAGAATTGCAGGAATAATACTTTTGGTGCTGGGGATTTTATTATTTGGCTTAGGCGTATTATTTAAAATACTTCATTGGCCCGGATTATATCATTTCCTTATTTCTGGGCCTATTATTTTTATCTTGGGATTTGCACTTATTCTTTTTAGATCCAAAATTCAATAAATAGATGAATTAATTATCTTTATCAATAGCGAAAAATATTCGCGTACTTTCTTGCAACTATTCGTAACCCACGCTACCGAATTCTGTGGATAAAAACAAGTGAAAATTCATACAATTTGGGAGAGTAAATTTATTTGTATTTACATAAGGTTGCTGTCTTTTTACTACCGTAAATACCCTACCCAAAAGTTTGTTTCTAATATTATTTAAGATGAGCATTTTGTTTTTTCCTTCTTCAAGTTTTCTTTCAAAATATGCTTTCAGTTGTTGAAAATTTCTGTTTTTGAATCGCTACTAGATCAAAAAAATAATAGATTATCAATTAGTTAGCTTTTTTTTGTACATTAATTATATAATCAATAAAGTCATAAACCCCGTATCCGTAATTTTGGATATGGGGTTCTTTGTTTACATAAGAAAGTAATATAAACCAATTTAAAAAGTACAATTATAACATTTAGAAAAGTAGATAATTATTACTTGGATTATAGTTATTTGGTAAGATACTTATTTCACTTTATCATAATTTTCTGCCAGAGAATAATGACCTTCTTCGTCAATATCGATTTGTTGGTAGGAGTCTTTGCTCATAATAAGTTCAAATCTAAATACTTGGATAGTGTCTACTATTTTCATCATTGGGCCAGAGGCATACTCTAATCGTTCTTCAAGAATACCATCTTTTATAGTGTAGGTACCATAACCAAACCATTCGTTATTATCTTTGGGATCATATCGGGTCCACATGACTTTTCCTTTACTATACATTTTTACCTGCCTATATCCATTTTGATTGTAAATAGTATCGGATATGTGATTATCTTCATACAAAAATTGATGTTTTAGTTCCCAAACACCTTCAAGGTTATATGGCTCAGTAGGGGTAGTTTTGTTCTCTTGTGTATTTAAAACAAAAGGACAAATCACGAAAAGAATCAGTACTAAGGTTTTCATTGTGGATGAGGTTTAAAGTCTATATCTTAATAAGTTACGAATTTTTGGTGAGATTAGTTTGCTTAAAAACCCTTTTAGCATTTATTTATAGAATGGTGTTAAGTTCATTTTATTTTAAGAGATATGTAATAAAACACACAAGTAGAATTCTTTGTGTTATTGTAGCCTACAAAGTAATATCTAAAAAATCATAGCGCAATATATTTACTAAATGGTATTTTTGATATGTATTTTAAATACAATGTTTGTTAAATTATAATTCGGGATGGGGGAGTTGAGGTGAAACATGTAAACAAATCCATTATGAAGGATTTTTATATTCAACTCCTTTCCATCACCGAAAACAAGTCCTTATATTTTAATTAATATTTGGGTAATTTTTTAATTCCAATTCCATCTGGATATTACATCGCTCGTATGGTGTAGGATACCCAATTACTTTTTTGAACCCTAGTTTATGATATAGATTAATTGCCGGTTTTAAAACCGTATTACTTTCTAAATAAATTTTTTGAGCACCCATTACATGCGCTTTTTTGATAACAGCATCACCAAGAATCCAACCAATGCCTTTTCCTGTTGCTTTGGGGGAAACGGCCATTTTTGCAAGCTCAAAATCATAGTTTGGATCTTCCATTTTTATCAAAGCACAAACACCAACAGGTTCTTCCTTATATAATGCAATCAATATTTCACCGCCTTTGTCCAAGATATACTCTTTCGGATTATCAAGAGATTTTCGATCTGTTTCTTCCATTTTGAAGTGTGCCCTAATCCATTCTTCATTTAGCTGCTTAAATAATATCTTATACTTAGGAGTATAAGGTATAATTTTTACTTGTTTTGCTTCCCTGGCTTTCTTCTGTTCAGTAACACGTTGTAACATAGATTTTTGGTCTAGTAAGAATTCAAACTCCTCCATAGCTCGCCACATATTGTGTCTGCTTTGATCTAGAGTTTTGGCTACTGCATTTTCTACGTCTATATACTGATCCTTAATTTGATTGGCGATTGTTTTGCCCATTTTTGTAAGCTTTATGTTGTTTTTTCTTCCATCGTTTGTGTCTTTTTTTTCGGATAGAATTCCTGTTTTAATCATCTCCTTTACGATCTTGCTTACAGAAGGGTGAGAGTGCCCAATCTCATTGGCGATTATAGTAATGGATTTTTCTTCATTTTGGGATAAAACATAAAAAACAGGAAACCATTTAGGTTTTAAATCAACATTATACATTTCATAGATTTTAGAAGCATCTTCGGTCATTTTTTCGCTAAGCATCCTTAGCCTGGTACCGATAGCCATGAAGCCAACATTATCAAAAAAGTTCATTTATATAATTATTTACGTAACTAGTTACGTAAATATATTAAATTATTAAACTAGCATTCAAAAGTTCATGTTAAATCTTAGGTGTAGGGAAAAAAAATCCGATCATATTGATCGGATTTAATATAAAACTGTAGTTAGTTTACTTATCCTTTGGATGCATTTTTCATGTTTTCTTTTACAAGCCCATAAAACTCATCAAACTTAGCATCTATAATAATTCTAGTTGAAGTTTCGATACTTTCTGAACCATATTCACTTTTTCCCAGAACTTCCATTCTTTTTGGATCTACTTTAAAATCATTTTGCAACGCTCTTACTACAGCGGCAGCTTGTTTGGCACTTAGATCCCAATTGTCGGTTGTGCTTTTATCCTTTATATTAAGAGCATTGCTATTTCCTTCAACAATTATTTTCAAATCTGGTTTTGCATTCAATGCACTTCCTATTTTGCCCAATATGCCTTTTGCTTTTTCGTCAAGAACATAGCTTTTATCGTTGTCACCAAATAACATGGTATTGGCTAAGGTTATGAGTACACTTCCATTTTTTATGGCAATAGTATTAGCTTGATCTCCTAATGCATTCTTTAACACCTTTAAGGTTTCAAGCTTAGCTGCATCACTATCACTTATGGCATCATTAATAGTTTTAAGCTGTTTGTCTTTTTCCTGAAGACTCACTAATGAAGACTCAAGATTTTGAGCTTTCTTTTTAGACAGTTCAGTAAAATTTCCCATATTGGATAATAGCGTGGCGTTAGTCTCTTTAAGATCCTTAATCTGGGCTTCAACAGTTTCAATTCTGGTTAAAGTGGCTTTTTCTTTTTTACGAGAATCGTTTAACTCTCCTTTAGTCGTTTTTAGTTCTTTTCTTAGTTTATCTATTTCATCAAGAAGATCTTTTTTCTTCTGTGCATTTACAGAAGAGATTGAAATGAATAATACTGTAGCAAATAAAATAATTCTTTTCATCGATTTTAATATGATTTGTTGCAACCGCTAAAGTAAAACTTTTTTGCAAATAATAAAGCAATAGCCTGCTATGACTTTTCTAATAGTCTCTTAGCATCATCGATGCTAGCATTGATTTGATCTCGTAGTTTATTTACCTTAACTTCTTCTTCTTTAAGTAATTTCATTTGTGTATTCATTTTTTCGGAACTCAGTTTTTCTTCTGTATGAGGAAATTTTTCACTAAAATCACCCATCCATTGCATCATAAAATCATACGAATCTTTAAGGTTTTCCTGAGCTTTGGCATGAGATTTTCCTGAAGCTGTTGTATCAATTTTAGATTCTAACTCTTTGATCAAAGTACTCATCTCGCCCATTTTTGGCATTACTTCATCGTGAACATCTATCACCTTTTGCATTAGAGCATCAAACTCCTGTTCTTCTTTAGACAATTGATTACACGATATAAATAATAAAATTAAAGCGAGTGTCGAATATAAAAATGGTGATTTCATAAGTATTGATTTTTTGTTGTTTTAAAGGTATTATTTTTCTTTTTTCTGTTGAAGTTCTGTTTCTTCAAACTGCTTCCCGATTTTACTCATTTTACGGCTTTGTAAAATAATCTGGAAAATACAAAAAGCAATTGCTGCAATTAAAATATAAGTTAGCATATTAATTAGGTTTTAAGGTTTGCTTTCGGTTTATAATGGCAATTAATAGTAGACTAGCACCAAATAGCGGAAACATAATAGCAAGAATGCCTACTATAATGATTATGCCATATCCAATTTTGAAACGTGTTGGTACTTTTGGTGTTCCCCAGGAGTTTTTACGTTTTCGTAAGACGTAAGATACCAGTGCCGAAACACTCATAATGGCTAATGCAATTGTTGTAAATAGCATTAACCACCAGTTCCACTTTCCAAACTCTCCCTGATGAAAAGCCATTACCCACATTCTGCCTCTCATTAAAACACCAACATCTTGCCAATTATTCGATAAAATTTGTTTTCCAGAATATTGATCAAAATGAATCTTTTTTTGAGTCTCTAAATCTGATGGATTTATGTTTGATACACTAAAAATACCTTTTGGTCCTTTTGGAAAGTGCACAGTTACTTTTCCTGGAAGCTGAAGTTCTTCGACTTTGGTAATCATTTGATCTAATGACAATGATTTACCGTTTGGTTTTGATTGTAATTCACGACCTTCCCAAGTTTTGGGATAACCGGTATTGGTTATTTTTTGTAGTTGTTTGAAATTTTCTCCAAATACATCGGTCCAAGGAAAACCGCCTGCCAAAATGAGTATTAATAGACCAGAAATCCAAAATCCGGTGATTGAATGTAAATCTCTAAAGAACGTTCTTTTTCCTTCTTTTGTTCTTGGAATAAAAAAACCTTTTAGACTCCATCCGCGTCCTGGCCACCAAACATAAAGCCCCGTTATAATCAAAACCACCATCCAACTGGCAATAAGTTCTATGATTTTAGTACCAAACTTACCCATTAACAGTTCTCCGTGCAGTTTTCTTATTTTGAACATATCGGTTTTACTGGAAACAATTTCTCCCGAAACTTCTCCTGAATATGGGTTTACATATAAGCTACTTTTTCCTCCAAAACGACCAGATATAAACTCACTAGCTTGATTGGCCGATGTGGATAATACCATTGAATTTGGTTTTTTAGTAGCCATCGCGTTGGCAATTTCCCATTGTTTTTGAAATGGTATAGGTTTTCCAGCCACGACTACTTCTTTAATATGCCGTTGTCTGGGTTTTTCATAATCACTTTTGAAAAGATAAATTGCTCCTGTTAATGATAATATCAGGATAAACGGAAGCGAAACAATCCCGGCTATAAAGTGCCATTTCCAAAGCCATTTATTTAATTTTTCATTTTTTTTCATTGTTTAAGTAAATTGAACCCCACGGACTTCAAAACCCGTGAGATTTGGTTACTAAAAATTATACCTTGCTCCAAAATGAAACGCTCTTGGATTACCTATTGTATAGCTATTCTCTCCTCTAAATCGATTAAACGAAGCTCGTGCCGCATACAATTCATCAAAAACATTAAGAGCATGTGTCCATAATTCAAAACTTTTGTAGTTTACACTTGCTCTTAGATTAAAAATGTTATGCCCTGAATAAGTAGCTGTACTAGAGGTGCCATCTTCATTATCTATTTGATTTTCAAAACTGGTGTTGTACTTACCCACTAGTTCATGCTCTGCAGTAAGGCTAAACCCAAAATCATTTTCAAAACTCTTACGATATGTGATCAAAGAAGTACCTAATAAATTAGGAGCTGTTTCTCTATCGGTATCAGAATAATCTACTCCATTATCAAAAAAATCGACATAACGATGCATAGCATAGCTGCCGTTATGTGTTATAGATAGTTCTTTCATAGGAAACCAGGTTAACCCATATTCTACACCATATGATCTGGTTTTACCAGCATTGGTATTAAAAAACAGGTCATTTTCATCTCGTAAAGTGATTAGTGTGTTATTTCCTTCCAGAACATAAATAGCAGCATCTAGCTTAATTCTGGAGGGTACGGTAAAATAACCTCCAATTTCATAGTTATGGTATCGACTTGGTTTTATACCGCGTAACTCATCTCGATTACGATAAAGTGTAGAAACCTGAGGAGGAGTAAAACCTTGAGAATAATTTGTATAAACTCCGGCCTTTTTGGTGAAATTATAATTAACACCCAATTTTGGAGTAAGGTTATTAAAATTATCTACAGAATCGTCAACACCTACTATTCCGTCTGCAAGATTATCATAATCATACTCAAATCCATCATACCTTAATGCGGCGGTAACTTTTAGTGCATCAGCAGGTGATATTTCATACTGGAAGAATCCGGCATAATTAAAAATATTAGCATTATAATTCAGAATAAAATCTCCTGTGTTAATACTAAAACCAGTGTTTCTACCTGTCTCTATATCTACTATGACATCAATTGTTTCTGATACATACTCTTGTGGAGAATAATCAGCTGTGGCTCCAATGATCAATGACGAATTTGCAAATTCAAAATCAAGTTTATGTTGAATTAATCCCACAAAGCTCTTAAACTGGTTAGAATTTACTTCTCCAGTACCAAAACCGGTTAATTGACCATTTTCTCTTGTTTGACGAACTCTGTATGAAGGATTTTGATCCATTCGATTGTCTCTAACAATAAAATTAAACGAAGTCTTATTGTTGTCATCCCATAGTTTGTCTAACGTTGTTCTAGCTCTAAAAGAGATAGCTTCTCGTTCTGTAAAAGTCTGGTCACTTTCATAGTTTCCACCGTTGTAATCAGCTTCACTTAGTGAACCAGTCATATCGGACCTATAATCTACCACATCGAAAACTGTGGACCATTTGGTGGTTTCATTTATATCATAAACGGTTTTAAACGTTACGGCCGTTTTTTCATAATCACTATGCTCAATTGGACCCCCAGCACGTTCACCATATTGACCACCCAGATAGAAGCCGAGATTTTTGTTGACCTGATCTGAAACTTCAAATTCATATCTAGTCAATCCTAAATCATTGGTTTGAAAACCAAGACTACCACTAAGCTTTTCTGTAGGGTTTTTTGTAATGAAATTAAAACTACCACCAATAGCTTCGCTACCATAAATGCTAGATGCCGGTCCTTTTAGAACTTCAATGCGGCCAAATGAAATATCATTCATTTCTAATAAAGCATTATGATTAAATACCGAAGTAGGACGAATTTGTAATCCATCTTCCAGATATAAAAACAATGCTTTTGTTGAAATAGGAGAGCGTACCGCCATAAAATGTTGCTCATTACTAGCCGCTCGGGATGTGGACATAAATACTCCAGGGACTTGATTTACCAATTGATCAATACTAAACGCTTTAGTTTCCTTTATTGTTTTTGCATCGATAGTTGCAATAGATCCTGGTACTTCTGATCGTTTTTGTATTTCTCTACTAGCCGAGGTGACCAAAACTTCATCAAGAGTTACACTATCTGTTACTTTTTCTTGATAGGATTGTTGGGCATAATTCAAGAAACTCGTACACGATAATACGAGTAGAATATATTTTTTCATTAATTATTATATATAGTTGTTTCTTAGGAATTTTGTACGATGTGATTCCTTTGAAAATTATTCATAAAAAGATATTCTAAACCTAATCGCTAGATTTAGAAATAAATAAACATGTATGAATCTATATGTATTGAGGAGGGTGATCTATGCTATTAGAAACTTCTAAAAATTGAAGATGATGAAGTTTCCAGTTATGCGCAATATTATAATTGGTTATCATTTTTTCTAGCCTAAATGTGGTTTCTTGAAAAAATAAAGGGATAAATGATTCTGTGATAATTATAGTGTCAGAATTTTCTTTTGAAGATTGTGATTCTGTTTTTATTTGGCTCATCAAATAACACTTTCCATTACAGTTTAACTGTGGTCGTTCTTTATTTACACAATATTTATCAACGATATAATCAATGTTGAGTTGATAATATAGTACCGTACTGATTTCCATAACAGGACGTACTGCAAAGGTTGCAAATAATAGTATGGAGAACAGAATTCTAATCAATACCTTTTAAATTTTTGCAAAATTACAAAATTGAATTATTATTTGGTCTTAAAATGAAATAAGGTGTTGTTAAAATGACAACATTATTTTGAGTTAAAATTTGATATAAGTACTATAAATTCTGCTCAAACCATTTTCATAAGAATTCATAGTCTGTAGAAGTTTTTTCAGATTTTGAGATTGACGCTCTGCTTTTATTGCACTTCTTTTACTTGTAAAGTACAATGTATTAGTCTTTGCATCATAAAACGGGCAATAATCCATTTTGTTAGAATTTACTTCTTTTGTAAGATTCTTAGCTTTTGACCACTTTCCTTCTTTTAGATAAGAAATATACAGATCACCACTTCCCAAACCATCATCTCTTTTATATCCTCCAAAAATCAGAAAAGATTCATCTGGAGCTATATAGGAGTTATACTCATACCCCTCAGAATTAATAGCTTCACTAAGTGATATTGGCGCTGTATATTTATTGTCTTCCCATCTACTAACGAAAATATCATCTTTTCCTTTAGAAGGAGTAGCAGTACTGGTGAAATATAAGTTACCATTTTTGGCTACAGAAGGATAAAATTCATCTCCATCTGTATTTATAGGACTTCCAATATTTTTTGGTGTAGACCACTCAGAAGCAGTATTTGATCTTTCGATATACCAGATATCACGATCTTTTGCTTCTTTCGTTGTGTTCTCTAATGGTCTGGCAGAAACGAAATAAAGTTTTAACCCATCTGGAGAAAACATGGATTCTAGATCTTCATATTTTCCTGAAAAAGGTGCGATTTCAGGAGTTGACCATTCATCATTCTTTTTACTGACTTTGACTATAGTTGAAAGTTCACCAGAGTATCCCTGTACCGTAAAATACACTTCATCCTGATCTGGAGATATGGTAAAGTCTCTTACATTAGGAAATTTGGAGATTATTTCTGGTAATACATGATTAATTTTAGTTGCTTCCTGAGCATTACCTATTTGCGTTAAAATAAGAAGTAGAAGTAAAGTAAATTTATTCATTAAAATTTGTATTGTTGTTGTCGAAATATAAATATTAGTGATTAATTTGATTATTAAGGTTTTGGTAAAATTAGAATTAGAGGTGAAGTTTCATGCCTTCGTGTGAACTTTTAAACCCTAGTTTTTTATAAAATTGAATTGCTTCAGGTCTTTTTTTATCAGTTGTTAGCTGAAGTAAATGTGCACCTCTTTGTTTAGCTTGTTCTATAGCCCATTCAAACATTTTTTGCCCAACTCCCTTACCTCTTTGATCTTCTCTAATTCTGACAGCTTCAATTTGAGCTCTAATTCCACCTGTATAGGTTAAGTATTGAATAAAAGTAAGTTGTAGAGTACCTACTATTTCTTGGTCATGATTCTCAACAACAATTAATTCCTGATTGGGGTCCGAACTAATGTTTTTATAGGCCTTAATATATTCTTTTGGTAAAGGGTTTTGATATTTTTCTCTGGTTTTGCCAAGGTTATCATAAGCAATCATTTGTACAATGAATTGAAGATCTTCTTGAGTTGCTTTTCTAAATATCATGATTAAAGTAAAACATTAGATATCAATTGTTCTACTGTAGGGTGATCATTTCCACCTGCGGGCTCTATGGTAATATTAATAGATTCTGCATTATCTATGTATTTCATAGCAATCATTTCTTTATTAGATGGTATAATACCCATATCAATCATCTCTCCATCAACATCTGCCCACATCTGATAGGTCTTATCATCATCCAACTTAGTTAATCCTTTGGGGTTTAAAATCACCGTTTTTTCTGTATGATTTACATAAGTGATAGCATTAGAATTGGGAGAAATTTGATTTCCCCTTAGTACAAGTTGAACTGTATTTGGATTATTTATTGCTTGGTACCAGGAATTGGTTTCATTAAAACTATCCTCTAAGGTTTGAATTTGATTACGTAAATCTGTAGCTTCATTCTGTACAATCTCTACAGTATTTTTAGAATTCTGCCATTGATTAAATAACCAGCCAGAGGTAAGCATAAAAAGCAATGCAAAACCAGATGCTATGGCAAGATACAATTGGCGATTACTTTTTTTACTTATAGGAATTACCTTTTCCTCTTTGGTTATAGAGTTTTCTATACTATTCAATAAAGAATCCTTTATACCAGATGGTGGGGTAATAGCATTCTCCATTGCTAGTTTCTCAAAATCGTCTTCTATTTTATTGAAATAATTACGCAATTCTAGATCTTCTTTCAATATATTTTCAACTTCAATTCGTTGACTATCTGAAAGCTCACCTAGAAGGTATTGCTCTAATATTCCTGTATCTTTTATAGAATTCCTATCCATCATATCATCTTTTCTATTATCACCCACAATAAAAAGAGTTCTTTTTGATATGCCTCTCGCAATTTTTTTAATGCCTGTTTTATGTAGGACTTAAATGTACCCAAAGGTACATTCATCTCTTCATGTGCTTCACGATGAGTTAGACCATTAAAATATACAAGCTGTAATGCTTTTTGATGATGTGGTTCTAATTGTTTCAATGAACCATTTAATTGTAACATATCAATTTCAGATTCATGAGTTTCTTCATTTTCATATACACTCAGATCTTCGTTTTGGATGAGTTTATAAGGTCTTCTTTGTGCATTTAATGCTATATTTTTTGCAATACGGTATGCCCAGGTAAAAAATTTTCCCTTTTTAGGATCGTACTGATTAGACTTTTGCCAGATTTTTAAGAATGTTTCTTGTAATAAATCTTGAGCTTGTTCTTCATTTTTACAGATACGTAAAATCACACCATACAAAGCGCCTGAGTATTTGTCGTAGATAGCAGACAATGCCTTACTATCCTGTTTTTGTAATTGTTGTATGAGCCCTAAATCATCTTGCATTTCATCTGTGGAATTACTCAAATTTAAGAAAAAAATAATCCAACCTCATCCAAAAGGTTCAAACTTGTGTATATGTATATGTAAAGCGCGCTCAAAAATCATTTAATCATTAAAATAGAAATCATGAAAAAATTAGTTTTTATTGCCTCAACCCTTATCTTATTCCTTTTAGCACAAACAGTGTCTGCCCAAAAAGCAAACAAAGATATTGTAGACGTTGCCGTATCAGTAGATGACTTTTCTACATTAGTAACTGCTTTAAAGGCGGCTGATCTTGTCGGCGCCTTAAAAGGCGACGGACCTTTTACTGTTTTTGCTCCTACTAATGATGCTTTTGGAAAAATTGATTCTAAAACATTAAGCTCATTACTTGAACCCGCGAACAAAGAAAAGTTAACAGCTATTCTTACCTATCATGTGGTAGCAGGTAAAATTGCCGCTGCAGATGTTGTTAATGCGTTGAAAAAAGGAAATGGAAAAGCAGAATTAACTACACTGGGAGGGGCTAAAATTATGGTCTTACAAAAAGATGGTAAGATTTGGTTAAAAGACCAAAACGGAAAGTACAGTGAAATAGCAAAAACAGATGTCATGGCTACAAATGGAGTTATCCATGTGATCAGTGATGTTGTTATGCCTAAGTAGGTTATTTGTTAATTTTGAATGAATGAAGTGCTGCACTATAACTGGGCGGCACTTTTTTATTTTTTGTCAGGACTATTTTTAAGTTCGATTAACGTTAATTGCGCGGCGGCACATAGTTTTTCTTCCCCGTTTTTAACGATGAAAACTTCTGATCTACATATGGTTAACGTTCTTCCGTTTTTCAAAACATTGGATTTGCCTATTAAAACATCTCCATCTCCCGGAGCAATTAAATTAATTTTGAATTCTACAGTTAGTACCGAAGAATTTTCTTCCATTAATGAAAACCCCGCATAACCGGCAGTATTGTCTGCTACAGTACTAATAACACCTGCATGAAAAAAGCCATGTTGTTGCGTAAGATCTGGGTGGTGTGGAACATGAATTTCGCAATAGCCAGGTTGAACATCAATTAATTCTGCATTTATAAGCTTCATGAATTTTTGACGTTCAAAACTTTCTTGTACTTTCTTTTTGTAATGAATTGACTTAGGTTCGAATTTCATTTAATATAATTATCAATAGTTTTTTTTGGTTTCTTATTTAGCCGAAGGGAGTCTGCTTATTAACCACTTAATCTGCCCGTTATGGTTGGATTCGTGCTCACATACATGGAACCATTTACAATAATTATTAGTTGGTCCCCATGACCAGTTTTTATCAACTGCCATTAACCAATTGTCATCACGTTTTGCCAGCTCTTCTAGCGTATGTTGTCTAACATCATTTAATTTTGATAAATAAAAATCAAGAGAATTTCCTTTTATCGTTTTTCGAGCTCTTTCACCCAAACGAGATGCAACATTCCAACTTGATCTATCTGTTTCGCTCCAATCTCCCCAATTTTTTCCTTCGAAAGTATGTATTTGATAAAAACGTTCTGTAGCTGCTAAATGAAGTAACATAGCACCAATAGAGTTAGCATCTTTATCGTGTATATAATCTAAATCCTGAATACTCATTCCTCTAACCGGATTAAGAATGACGCTTCGCATCCAGTTTAACATAGATATTAATGTCCCTATTTGTGGAGTGAATCCTTCTTTTGGCCCAAAAATATTAATCTCATTCTCATTGGTGGTTGGAAAGGCATTTGTTGTTTGCGGTAATACAAGTAGGCTTCCTGTTCCTAATGTTGCTAATGTGGTTCGTTTTAGAAAATTTCTTCTGTCTAGTGAATTCCCGGTAGTTTTCATTTAGAATAGATATTTGTGAATAAGTGGTTATAAATTACTAATTCTTCTTCTACCAAGTTTCTTATTTAACATCACTTTGACTTCTCACGGTAAATAATGGTAATGATACTTTATAGCGTACTACCAATAAGCGTATTATTATAATTAGTAGGGTAGTGGATATGTAAATGATATTTTGATCTATTTTGGCATAAAACAAACTCATAAAACAAATCCCTCCGGCTATGGATGCAATCGCATAAATTTCTTTTCTAAAGATTACAGGAATCTCGTTACACAGAATATCTCTAATTACCCCACCAAAACATCCTGTTATGGCTCCTAGACCTATTGAAACAATAGGATCTAAACCAGCTTGAATACCCGTTTCTACTCCTATAATTGTAAAGATTCCCAATCCTATTGTATCAAATAGGAAAAGAGATTTTTTTAGGAAATCCAATTTATTCCGAAAAATAATTGAAAGGGCGGCAACGCCACCGATTAGATAAATAGTAATTGTGTTTTGCATCCAGGCTACTGGTGTGTTTCCTATAAGTATATCCCGAATAGTTCCACCTCCAATAGCGGTTACAAAGGCGATAATAAAAATTCCAAAAAGATCGAGTCTACGATTCATAGCACTTAAAGCACCCGAAATTGCAAAAGCTATTGTTCCTAAAATATCTAAAGTATCAAAGAAGGTCATCCTAATTTATTTTGGGATTAAATGTATGATATCTATTCTAAATTATGATTCTTACTTTGATATTTTGAGTTCTTTCCTTTTACTTCTAAAGTGATAATGCCAACCTCCATTTTTAAGGTGTCCGGAATAATGCCGTATTTCAAGCCTATTCCGTTAACGAAAAAAGATTTTAAATACTCCCTGGCAAGTCTTACATTTTCAAATATATAAGTACCTCCAATAATTTTTGTTTCAGTATTTGTGTAGTAATATTTATAGATAAGACCATTTACATTTGCCATCTTATCCAGATCCTGATTAGAAATTTCTTGTAACCTTTCCTGCGATAAACTTGATTTAAACTGTACATTCACAATTGTTTTTTCCTTAAACATATAATCCTCTTCTACTTTCTTAATTTGATACTTGACTATTTTAAGTAAGTTTTGATTCTATTTTTTTATACATTAAAGAAGAAATTGTAATAACCAATATAGCATTGACTTTTATAAATAAAAGGCTTGTAGAATGTGTATTGGTCATGTTTCTAAGGACGAATAAAGAAATGATAAGTATTGTTGAAATTACAATGACTAGTAATATTTCTACAAATTCCCTGGAAAAAAGATGTTCTGTTTTTGGAGACAGAATATCCCTGGCAAATAGAAGCATATTTATGATTATGTATAATAAAGTGATGTTATAAACTTCTAGATATAAATACTCGCTTGAGTTTTCACTTGGTATAACAATCGTAAAGATTAGTATGCCATATAATACTGCGCTAAATAAGGTTCGAAGTGCAAGCAATTGTCTCCTTATTTTGTTAGAGATGTTTATTATTGTTTTCATTTGTTAACATGTTTTATTTTAATAGAGAAGCTGACCCGGATTTTAGTAAAAACTATAGCCCGGGAACAACTTCAACCAAACCCAATCCGTTACTTTTTTTGAGATATATCCCTAAATAGAAGCATATCCTTTACTTTATTTGAACCCCCATCGTAGAACCCCGTCTCATGGCTATAGGTTTTAGGGTTCTTAAATGTGCCAAAAACAATATCGATAATTGGAAAATCTGCGTAGTTATATGCATGTATCCCTCTGGCATGATGGTAAGTATGTGCTTCTGGTCTTTGGATAATATAGCCCAGCCAACTTGGTGTTTTTATGTTACTATGTTGGAAAATTGCCAAAAATGTGGTGCTTAATATGATCAAAGTCGTAGCCTCTGGTGTAAAACCAGCTACTAGTACAAGACATAAACTACTTAGAAATGTAAAGCCAATCATGTCCATAGGGCTAAAATAAAAAGCTCCATAACTGTCTAGTCTTTCTGCACTATGATGCATTTGATGAAAGACTTTCCATAAAGTATTGCTACTATGCATCTTTCTATGCCAGGCATATAAACCAATTTCATAAATAAAAACTCCTACAATTGCTCCCCATACTGTACCTAAAATTGTTAGATCTAATAATTGATACTTTGCTAAATACCCATCCCATAGTAATGGGAAGTAAGTAGATAAATAGAAAAAGGTGGTAAAGGCTATAACTCCTTTTAATTTCCAATATTTCACTTTTGGCAATTGACGAGCAGGAGCAATTGCTTCCCAGATCATCAAGGCGACATATATACCCAAAACAACTAATGATATTGGGTCTAATAATATTTCTAATGGTGTTGGTAATGTTTTTAATAACTCTTCCATCTTCTTACTTTTTGTTGTTTCACTTATTTTTAAATTCATTTTTCCTTCTTACCCAACAATTTTTTAGGGTAAGCCACTTTTCATTTCTGCTGCTGTTAATCATTTTCAAATTTTTAATTGCTATTTTTTGTTTCCGAATCAAAAGTAGAATAAGAGGTAACTGTATAAAAATAGGATAGGTATACACTAAGTGCGCCTTGTTTTATAATTAGTAGACAAGATTTTTTCTTTTCTTAAAATGAAGTAGACATTAGATAGACGATTATCTTCAAACACCTGTTAATCAGTTATTTGAATATATGTTAATTTAAGAGGATTTTTGATTTAGAATTATCAAATAATGGGCCTATTTGCTTTCAAGACCCAGTAAGTATGTAAAAATCTCTTGATTAGGCTTTAATTCAAGTTTTTTACGAAGCCTGTAACGCGCAGTTTTTACACTTTCTGGTGAGATCCTAAGAATGCTGGCAGTTTCTTTAATATTAAGATTAAGTCTGGTCAATGAACATATCTTAATGTCATTAGTACTTAGATCCGGATGTCTAGATTTTAGTTTAGAATAAAACCCTACGTGCACTTCTTCAAAGAATCTTTTAAAATCTTCCCAACTCTTGTCGATATTTAGGTTTTGTCGTATAGTTTTATTTAACTCATCAATAAGTCTATCTTTTTCCTTTGATGTCGCTTTCTTTGCCAATGCAGCTGTACCCTGCAATTGCTCCAACAATTCATTTTTTTGTACAAAATTTATAGTGTACGACGTAAGTTCCTTATTTTTAAATTCTAACTGTTGTTTTAATTCTTGTTGTTTTAGACGTGCATTTTCTATTGCTTGTTTTGCTAAAATTTCTTTTGATTTTAATAACTCATTTCTTTTTTCCAGAAGCTCTTTATTTCTTTTAGAACGCTGTCTATTGTTCCAAAGTATTATATACCCGCTTATGGATATAACTATAATTCCAAGTATTAAACTTGACTTAATAAGATTGTCAACCTTTTCCTTTTCCTGAAGAAATTCTAGTTCTTTATTTTTTTGTTCGAGCTCATTTTCGAATTCTAAATAAGCTATTTGTTTTGATTTCTCAGTATTGAAAATAGAATCTTTTAGTTGTACATAACTATCATAATATTTAAGAGCTTCATCAGATTTATTTTGCAATTTGTTTAGCTCTTTTAATTCTTCATAGGCCAATAACTCATACTTCTTTAAGTTACTTTTTTTTGCTCTTTCTAACCCAAGCTGTAGATGAATATCTGCTGGGTCATATTTTTTTTCTATACGAAGTAGTTTACCATATTGTATTAAGTTACTTGTTATACCGTCTTTATCGTCTATTTGTTTACCTATAGAAATAGATCTTTCTAGATGATATTTTGCCTGAGCGAGTTTTCTTTCGTTTAGATAAAGAATTCCTAAGCGGTTATGAGCCTCTGCAACGCCATATTTGAAATTATTTTGATTATGAAGTTTTAGGGCATCTGAAATATATTTTCTGGCATCATCATATAAACCTCTTTCTATGTATATCGCTCCAATTTTGGTAAAAGTAGTTGCAATACGACTAGTCAGATCTAATGCTGTAAAATTGTCAATTGCCAGATTATAGTTTTGTATGGCTTTTTCATATTGTTTCAAGTCGGCATATACCATGCCTATATTGAGCACTGTATTGGCAATACCTTCTTCATTATTTATATCTTGAAAAGTTTTTTGAGAATCTGTAAGATATTGAAGAGCTTTATTTTGGTTCCCTTGTGCCCAATAAGCAACCCCTATTACACGATTGGCTTTTGCATTTCCTAATAAGTATTTTGTTTTTTGAGATAACAGAAGTGCCTCGTTACCATATTTTAATGACTCACCTGTATCTGTAATCCAGTATTCAAGACCAATAGCATTGAGTAGGTCTACTTTTCTAGTATCATCTTGTTGGTATTGATTAAGTAACTTTTTTAGGCTATCTGCCTTTTTGTTTTGTCCATAAAAATTTGAACCTAATAGTATCAAAAAGATAATTAGAACAACTCGCATATTTATTTACTTGATTGATGTACAAATATATATGTGTATTGTTTTAGAATATTTGATTTTAATATTTATTTATGATGTCTATAGGATAATAACAATTCTTAATAACTTTCGTGTAAGGTTTATGATCAAATTGCTACTTTTACATCAGATAAAAACGAAATGAATATGTCTGATACAATAGAAAGAATAAAATGCCTAATCATTGGTTCGGGACCTGCAGGTTATACTGCAGCGATATATGCAGCAAGAGCTGATCTAAAACCTGTTATGTACACCGGTATGGAACCAGGAGGACAATTAACAACTACAACAGAAGTTGATAATTTTCCAGGATATCCAGAAGGTATAGATGGGCCAACAATGATGGTACAGTTACAGCAACAAGCTGAGCGTTTTGGTACAGAAGTACGTATTGGAATGGTTACCGCCGTTGATTTTAGTAAAGAAGTAGGAGGGATTCATAAAGTAACTGTTGATAATAGTACACAAATTGAAGCTGAGTCAATTATCATTTCTACAGGAGCTACTGCAAAATATTTAGGATTGCCAAGTGAACAGAAGTTACGAGGAGGGGGAGTTTCTGCCTGTGCGGTTTGTGATGGTTTCTTTTATAAAGGACAGGACGTAGCAATTGTTGGGGCAGGGGATACTGCGGCAGAAGAGGCAACCTATCTTGCTAATATTTGTAAAAACGTTACCATGTTAGTTCGTAAAGACTATATGAGAGCATCAAAAGCAATGCAACATCGAGTAAATAATACTCCAAATCTTAAAGTATTATATAATACTGAAGTTGACGAAGTAATAGGAGATCAGGTTGTAGATGGGTTACGAATGGTAAACAATCAAACTGGAGAGAAATCTGAAATAGAAATAACAGGATTGTTCATTGCTATTGGTCATAAGCCTAATACAGATATCTTTAAAGGTCAGGTTGATATGGATGATACTGGATATATTATTACTGAAGGTAAGTCGACCAAAACTAATATCCCAGGGGTATTTGCATCAGGTGATGTTCAAGACAAAGAATATAGACAAGCTGTGACGGCTGCAGGAACTGGATGTATGGCGGCATTAGATGCAGAGCGTTATTTGGCAACTGTAGAGACTAGTGAAGAAGTTTCTGCATAGTTTAGAAATAATTATATACAATCAAAAAAGGCATCTTGAAATTTTCAAGATGCCTTTTTAGTTTTTCGAGTACTATGTAACTTTTTTAGTTCAATCTAAGTTTGCTAGGTACATAGTCGATGTTTTTCTTATATAATGATGCTTCGTTTGAGAAGTTATTCAAATTGACTTTGGGTTCACCTAACAAAAAGATTTCTGCCTTGTCTATTGCTTCTATCATTATTTCTTCGTTTGTCAAAATATAACAATCGCTAGATCCTTCTGCTATTATAGAAGTTTTGGTTGTGCTTAGTTTTTCACCGTAAAAATTGGTTTCATTATCTGCCCTAACTAGCATAGATTTTACTTCTCCTTCAAGAGTAGCAGATCCTTTCTGGTATAAATCTATTTTAAGACTATCTGCAGTCACAATTCCTTTTATTTCTGAAGCTTCATTAACTTGATAGATAATTTCTTTAGCAGTAACATGCAATTCTGCATTTGCTCTTCCGTAGGCAATACATGTAAGTTTACCTGTGTCTGCAGTAAGAAAAACTTCAGCATTATCGTTAATTTCTATATCTAGCTCGCCAGAGTTTATAGCAGATAATGATTTTGCCGTTACTTTATCGAATAGTTTGATTTTCTTTAATTCTGAACCGTAGAAAATTTCAATATTTAGTGCTTTGGCTCGTCTTAGATCCTTATCAGATGTAATAGTCAAAATGCTATCCTGGACCGCAACTTGTATTAAATCTTGCAAATTGCTGTCAGCTTCAACCTTAACTTGACTATCACTGCTTTCATCAAATGAAACATCAAAATTTTCATATACTTCTATCGTATGAAAACCTTCAAGATCAAATTCTTCGGTACTAACAATTTTATTACCCTTTACTTTTTCCTTTTGCCCGTATAGATTCCCTAATAATAGAAGAGAAAATAATATAAGAAGAGATGTTTTCATATTTATATAAAATTTATATTTAATAAACAGATTATTTTGCATTTAAGTATGTTATAATACAAAACTTGTTTACAAATATAAATAGACTATTTGTTTAGAAAAAAGTTGCGGTAATGGCTTTTATGCTATTTATCTTTGATTGATTAAGTTTTATGAAACGATCTTTTGTTTAGAAACAAAAAACTACCTGAAAAACTATTAATTGGTTGGTTAGTTTTGCTTTCAGGCAGTTAATTTTGGTTGGCCTATAAATTGGTTAGACTATTAGGTTATTGTCTTCTTACATCTCCCCCAGAGTTATCGACTTCAGACACTTTCTCAGGTTTACCATAATAACGAATATCGGCTCCACTGGTTGCTTTACCTGTAAATTCTTCTTTTGCATGAATCCTGATTGAAGCACCACTTGTTGCTTTTGCTTCAGAAACCAAACTTAAGAGTTCTTCTGCTCGGATATCGGCTCCACTCGTAGCACTTGCTTTGTGGTTATTCACTTTTCCTTGCAAATCAATCATGGCTCCGCTAGTTACAGAGGAGGTTACATTTTCGGCTTTTATTTTTAATCTAATATCAGCTCCACTTGTAGCACTAAGAGCAAGATCTTTTTGCACAACTGCCTCTTCTGAAGAGATACTAGCGCCACTATTGACTTTTAGTTGGTTTAATTTATTATAAGATACATATACATTTTTTTCATCTGCCAAATATATATTTTGGTCTGAGGTGACGTGCAATGTATTATCCTTTACATATATTTCTATATGTTCGTGCAAATTTTTATTGGCTTCTACAATAACTTTTCTGTCATTATTGCGTATAAGAATTACGTCTAACCCTCTACTTGCTTTAACTGCATCAAAGTTTTCGTTGATGGTTCTTTCTTTACTTACTACTTCTCCTTGACCTTTGACCCCGTCAAAAACAACATTGCAAGAGCAGCATGCCATGGATAAACAAAAGGTTACTAAAATTTTAGCTAGTGTTGTCATGATTTTAATTTTTATGTATTTAACTGTTCGTTTTTTGACCTACCTTTCGGCAGATAGATTGATTTTTAATTATCGGTTTTGATTTCTATACCGTCTTCGTCTATTTTTACTTTTACTGGCTCATTATTTAATTCTACGCCATCTTCATCAATTTTTAAATTGAAACTGTCGTCATTTGATCTGATTTTAATGCCTGCATCATCATCATCCTGCCATTCATTGTGCTTCCAATCATTATCTTCTTCAGGGCAGTTATCACATTGAAATTCTCCGTCGATTAGCTTTAGATATTCACCTTCTCTACCATCAATTATTTTATAATCGTCATATTTCCAGGAATTATTATATCGAGATGTATTGTTATCGGCAATAATGGTAATTCCTTCGGGAAGGGTTAATACTACGTTAATCTCCTGATCTCTATATTTACTAGCATAATCGGTGATTGCGTAACCGTCCAATAATAAGGTGTTGCCATCAAGTATATAACTATATTTGAGATCTTCTGCTCTTTGCGCA
This sequence comes from uncultured Aquimarina sp., assembly GCA_947496355.1. GTDB lineage: Bacteria > Bacteroidota > Bacteroidia > Flavobacteriales > Flavobacteriaceae > Aquimarina. Next base: position 237,128 of record CANMCO010000006.1, on the reverse strand, counting down.
GCAGCGTCATAAGATCTTCCTTCTGCTTTTTTCTCTATTGTTATACCCACAACAGAATCTCTTTTTGTGGTTTTAATATACAGTTCTACATCTCTGATAACGATTAGCTTATTACCTTGAGGATCTCTTTTAATTTTATAATTATTTCCTCTATGAAGGTGTTTCGCATATCTGTTATTTCCTTCCATTTTAATGGTTAGGGTATCGCTACTTGTAACAGGTAGCAGTTTCTTCTCACTAATCACTTCTGCATCGTACGCTTCTAGAGTAGCTTGTCTAACTCCTAAAATACCCAAACCTATTAATGAAAGTATCCAAACTCCTAATAACCCTAGTTTTGCCGGAGTACCAATAGACTTAAGGTTGTTTATTAGTATTTTTAATCCTAGGATAAATAGGAAGAAAAACGGAATTCCCACGGCAAGGAAAGATAATAATGATATTAACCATAGCGGAACTTCGGGGTGACTACCTACTTCAAAATATTCTACCCATGGCATATCCATGAATCCAAAAGTTCCTAAGGTAAATAGTCCAATAAATAGACTTATTAAGGTAATTCCTGCAGTAATAATAAGAATAACTCCTATGAACTTTACAAATATCTTTAGAAAGAATAATAATACATCACCCAGCGCATCGAAAAAAGTAGTAGAACTATTTTTTACTTTGTCGCTGTACTTTTGATAGTCTACATTTTTTACTGTGTCAGCGACTCCATCGAAACCCTCTTTAATCTTTTTTTCTATATTACTAATATTTACTGCTTCTCCTTTCATTGCTAAAAAATCGGCAGTTGTTTTAGCTTCCGGAACAAAAATCCAGAACGCAATATAGATTAACACAAAGGCACCACTAGAGAAAATTGTAAATAAGATCCATGCTAATCGTATCCATATTGGTTCTATACCCAGATAATGGGATAATCCAGAGCTTACTCCACCAACGTATGAGCTTGTTGTATCTCTAAATAGTTGTTTTGAAGATTTTGTTTTTTGATAAGATGTTCTAGGTTCATCCTCAAAGATTTCTTCATCTAATCTATAATCTTCGGGTTGCCCCATAACGGTTATCACTTCGTCTACTTCTTTATTGCCAATAACCTGTTTTTCATCCTTTATTTTTTCACTAAATAATTCTGCTACACGAGCTTCAATATCTGCTATAATCTCGTCTCTACCTTGTGAGTCTGTAAAGGAACGTCTTATAGCATCCAAGTAGCGTTGTAATTTTAGATAAGCATCTTCATCTATATGAAAAAATATACCTGCTAAATTTATATTAACTGTCTTGTTCATTTTACTTCTTTTTTTGTTTGGTTACCAGATTTACAGCATTGCGTAATTCGTCCCAAGTGGTATTTAATTCTTTTAGAAACAATTTTCCCGTTTCTGTTAGTCCATAATATTTACGTGGTGGTCCAGATGTGGATTCTTCCCAACGGTAATTGAGTAATCCAGCATTTTTTAGCCTGGTTAGTAAGGGATATATAGTACCTTCTACCACAAGCATCTTTGCATCTTTAAGGGTCTCTAAAATTTCAGCTACATAAGCATCATCGTCCTTGAGGATAGAAAGTATGCAATATTCCAGAACACCTTTGCGCATTTGCGCTTTTGTGTTTTCGATCTTCATAAAACTATTTTTTAAAAGTTAAACTGTTCATTTTTTGATTGATGATTGATGGTTAATGGTTTATTTTATAAATCGTATGCATAAGGGGTATTTATATGTTTCACCTTTATTGGCCTTTAGAGCTGCTGTGATGACGAAAATTATTTCAAGAAAAAATCCGACTAAAGCAATAACTCCTATAAAAGAAGCGCCAATTAGTGTTCTAAATCCTCCTGCATCGGAAAAATTAATGGATATATCATTGAAATGAAATAAATCTGTAATCGTAGCATCTCCAAAAACATTGAAAATGAAAAAAGGAAACGAAAGCATTCCTAATATCACTGTGTACAGTAAGATACTAAGCTGAAAATTGATAGCTTCTTTACCATTGTGATCTATAAAATCTGATTTATCCTTATTTGTAGTCCATAACAATATAGGAATGATGTAATTTCCAAAAGGGATAAAGTACTTTGAAAATGCTCCTAAGTGCATGAATGTTGCGATGTTTTTGTGATTATTGACTGACATTATTAAAAGTATATAATAGTTTCTTATGCAAATATATGGTTAAAAAAAGGTATTATGCAAAACATAGTACCATAATTTAACATAAATTTAAGAAATTATAATCCTTTGAGCTGCATTTCTTTTTACTTATATTGTACCAACTAAAAGTATATACAATGAATATCACGCCTAGAAAACTTAATACCTTCTTATTGCTTAAGTTACCTTCTGCTTGGTTATGTGGAGTAAGATTAAAACAGATAGATAGAGAAAATTGTACCGTTACAGTAAAACATAGATGGATAAATCAAAATCCATTTAATTCGATGTTTTGGGCAGTACAAGGTATGGCAGCTGAGTTAACTACTGGTGCCCTTGTAACTGGTTACATAAAGAATAGTGGAAAAAAGATTTCAATGCTTGTTGCAAATAATAATGCGACTTTTACTAAAAAAGCGACTGGAAGAATAACTTTTGTGTGCAACGATGGCGAGTTGGTTCAAAAAGCAATAGACAAAACAATTGAAACCGGAGAAGGACAAACAGTATGGATGAAATCCGTAGGAACCAATAAAGAAGGAGTAGTGGTTTCAATTTTTAATTTTGAATGGACTGTTAAGGTAAAAGGCAAATAATTTATGTGCTAATAATTATTTAATTGTAACACTTTGTGAAAAGCGTTTACTTATAAAGTGAATAATTCATTAATCAATATAAATTAAATAGTAAAAAAATGACAGCACACGAAATCGACTACGAGATAATTGGTGAAGAAATGCAATATGTGGAGATTGAACTTGATCCACAGGAAGGTGTCATTGCAGAAGCAGGGAGTTTCATGATGATGGATGATGGTATCAAAATGGATACCATTTTTGGAGATGGTTCAGGCAAAGATAAAGGGGTTATGGGAAAAATCTTTGGAGCAGGAAAACGTCTGCTTACAGGAGAAAGTTTGTTTATGACCGCTTTTTATAATCAAGTGGGAGGTAAGAAGAAAGTAAGTTTTGCTTCTCCTTATCCAGGTAAAATTATTCCAATAGATCTTACGAATTACGGAGGGAAATTTATTTGCCAAAAAGACGCCTTTTTGTGTGCAGCAAAAGGAGTTTCGGTAGGAATAGAGTTTTCAAGAAAATTAGGAAGGGGATTATTTGGAGGTGAAGGATTCATTATGCAAAAGTTAGAAGGAGATGGTATGGCATTTGTTCATGCAGGAGGGACAACAGCTCGTAAAGAACTGCAACCTGGCCAGAAATTAAAGATTGATACAGGCTGTATTATTGGATTTTCTAAAGACGTTAACTATGATATCGAATTTGTTGGAGGAATAAAAAATACAATCTTTGGTGGTGAAGGGTTGTTCTTTGCCACATTAACGGGCCCCGGAGTTGTATACGTCCAGTCATTACCTTTTAGTAGGTTAGCAAATCGAGTATTAGCACTAGCGCCTAGAGGTGGAGGAAAAAGTAAAGGTGAAGGTAGTATTCTAGGTGGAATAGGAGATTTATTGGATGGCGATAATAGTTTTTAATGATGTTAAATAAGCGCTAAATAACTCTTTTATTGGTTTTATTTACATATATTAGCATTAGACAACTTTAAAAATGTAAGCCTATTCCTACAATTACTTGTTTAAACCTAACATTCTAAACCCCTATTAATATATGGCAAGAGCAATGTTTGATTACACAAAAACTGTACTTAGAAAAGTTAGTTTTGATGTTAATCTTTTTACAAAGGAAGTTTTAAAAGCACTAAACAGACTACTTCCACATGAAATTGAAGAATTAAAGATTTGGATTCAATCGTTGACAGTTAAACAACCAGAATTACAATCTTGTTTAATTTATCTAAAAACATAATAGAAAAAGCGACTTTTTAGTCGCTTTTTGCTTTTGTAAGAGGGCTTATAATTTGAACATTCTGGAATGTAATGGCTCCTTTTACGACTCCTGCTATTGTTGAATGCAAGGCATCTATGATTTGCATTTTCAATTCACTTTTGTTAAAAATTAGACTAACTTCACGTGCGGGAGAAGGCTCATTAAAGTAATGGAGATTACTTTTTTCACTATTTTTTATATCCAAAGTATGTAGGTAGGGTAAAAGCGTCATACCCAAACCTTCATTTGCTAGTTTTATCAAGGTTTCAAAACTTCCACTTTCTAATTGAAAATGATCTTCTTCGTAGCTCTTTTTGGTCTTACATAGATTGATGATACCATCTCTGAAACAATGGCCGTCTTCTAAAAGGAGCATATCATCAATATCTAAATCTGAAATATCAATCTTTTTCTTTTGACTTAATCGATGAGTAGAAGGAATGTATCCAACAAAAGGTTCATAATACAAAACACGTTCTTTAATATTTTCATTTTCTAGAGGTGTAGCCGCGATTGCAGCATCCAAATGCCCATCTAAAAGTTGCTCTACAATTGTTTCTGTATTTAACTCCTCAATTTTCAGTTTAACTTTTGGGTGTTTTTTTATAAAATTATTTAAAAACATGGGTAGAAGTGTAGGCATCACCGTTGGGATTACTCCCAGTTTAAATTCGCCTCCAATAAACCCTTTTTGCTGATCTACTATATCTTGTATACGTTCACTTTCATTAACAATATTGCGAGCTTGATTTACCAACTTGGCTCCAACTTCTGTAAGTGCAATGGGCTTTTTACTTCGATCAAAAATAAGTATATCCAGTTCCTCTTCAAGTTTTTGGATTTGCATACTAAGTGTTGGCTGAGTTACAAAAGTTTTTTCTGCTGCTTTAGTAAAGTTTTTATGTTCTGCAACAGCAAGAACATATTTAAGCTGTGTGATTGTCATTTTTATCAATTTGGTTCACAAAAATAGAAAAGCAATTGAAAAAAACTATTAAAATTTAATTAAAAATTTATTTTATCTATAGCTTTTGCGATTAAGAATCATTCGAGAAGGTTTTTTTAATTTTTATTTTATTGAGTTAGAATTGCTTGCATAGAATTTTTAACTATCCAAAATGTGCTATGTGCATTATTATTTTACTTGCCAATTTTATTGAAATAACGTACATTTAAAGAGATGGTAAGTAGAATAGTTTTGCTTTCTCATAGAAAAATGTTCTACTACTCAATATAAATCTTCTTAAAACCTAATTACATGAAAAAATTTGAAAAATTAAAAAACATTAGTACTAAAGAATTATCTAGAAAAGAAGCAGAAACTATTGCAGGAGGATGCTGGCACCCAAGTGGTGGAGGATGCTACAGTTATTATAATAGTGCAGGAGTGTTAGTTACGGTTTGTAATTAATTTAAATGAATCGCATTTTATAAAAAGGTGTATTCAAGAGTATTCTTAACAGGTTTACTTTTGATTACACTTTTTTTGTCTCATCCGGTTTTATTCGGTTTGATAAAATGATAATACATGATTTTTTGATATTAGAAACTCTAAATATGCCTTATAATGAAACTTATCCACAGTTTTTGGACCTACCCTATACGTTCTAAAAAAGATGACAAACGAAACCGCCTTGCCGGAGGATGGCCTCACACACGATACCATTACTTAAGTTGGATATTAAGTTGTTTACTTGCCAAAAAGCATTATGGTAAGATCGACCTGTATACAGATAATTATGGAAAAGAGTTGTTGGTTGATGATTTAGAGCTTCCGTATAGTAAAATACATGTCGCTCTTAATGATTTAGAAAAAGAATATTCTCCTGATCTATGGACAATCGGAAAAACAAAGACTCTTGCTCTTGTAAATGAGCCTTTTCTTCATATAGATAGTGATGTGTATCTATTCGGAAAAATAAATCATCAAATACTGCAAGGAGGTCTTATTTGTCAAAATCTAACTAAAAATCTAGATGTTTATAATAACGTTCTTGACGAAGTCAATAAATTGGATTTTTGTCCTACTTATTTTAAACGAAACCCTAAAGAAGATTTAATTAGTATTAATGCTGGAGTAATAGGCGGGAATGATCTAAAACGTATTCATGAAATAGCTGAAGAAGTTTTCAATTTTGTCAATGTCAATAAAGATTGTATTCATAAGATCGATAATTCTGAATTAACGTTACTAATAGATCAATATATCTATTATTGTTTGTTTGATAAAAAACAAATTAGCCCTCTTTTTGATAATGTCGATCAAATATTTACTGAAGTGCTTAAATGGCATGTTTTACCGCAAAAATCTAGGTATGTTCATGCTCTTGGATTCTCAAAAAGAAACCCATACACTATAGTACAATTAGAATCTAGACTTGCATATCACTTTCCTGATGCGTATAATCGATATGCCAAGAAGCTTGAATTGGTCAATATTTTAGAACAAAAAACAGATCAACTTGAACGCCGTTTTAAAGCGTATTCCGTTTTAGAAAGCAGTACTTTTTCTGAGATCATTAATACCCCAATAATTTTAAGTCCAAGTCAGGTTGTGGGAGAAGATTATATAAAAAATAAAATCACAGGAGATAAGATATTGCTAGAAGGTTTGGCAAAAGTACTACCTGTTTTTGAAGAGTCGACAACAATGCTAGAGGTGGTGGACTACTTAAAAAGTTTAAAGATGAATGAAAGTGAAGAAGATATAAGTAATCGGGTGTATGAATTTATAATGGATAAGATCATTTATCATGATCAATTGATGTTTAACTAAATTAAAATAGCCAAATAATAAATTAAGCCAGAATCTCTTCATTAACCAATTGATCAATATACTCTTTTAATGACACTTCATCAGATAGGTTCATTTTTGCTTTGGCTCTGTTTCTTGATGTTTTTACAGTACCTATGGCTACATTAAGCAATTGTGCAGATTCTTTAAGTGATAGTCCAAGTTTTAGAAATAAACAATGTTTGATGTCATTACTCGATAATTCGGGATGTTCCTGTTGTAGCTGATGTACGATACCAGGGTATTGTGATTCTATACGCTCTGAGAAGATGTCATTACTTTCTGAGGCATTGATAAACTCGCTCAATAATTTTTTGGATTGCAGGATTTTATGATGATCATTAGTAACAATAGCGTTATCAAAACTACTTTCTATCTGTGCAAGCTCTTCTGTTTTACGAGCTTGGATTACAAGTATTGCAGCAAGTTCATCTTCTCTAACCTTAATATGATTTTTTAGGAGTTCTTTTTCCTTTTTCTTAAGTGCGATTACCTTTTTTTCTGCTTTGTAATATTTCCTATAGATAATAGAACTTAGTACAACCAGTAGGATACAAGATAGTCCAACAATTAAGGATACGATATATAGCTTTTGCTTGTCATTTTGAGCAGTAAGAATGTTTTTTTCGAGTAGGATTTTTTCGTTTTTTTGCGTTTGATCAATAAACTTGATTTTGGTATCATAATAATCCGTGAATACCTTTTTTTCCATGGCACGAATACTATCTACAATCACCTTTCTTTTTTTATACGTAGCTATGGTTAGTTTCGTATTATCATTTTTTTGATAATAGGTAGCAAGATCAGAATACAATTCTGGTAGCTCGTTATATTCTTGCGTATTATCAATAGCATGGTTTAGATAATAAATTGCTTTTTTGATGTCTCCAAGGGCATGATAAGACAGTGATAATGTTCTTGAGTTAATGGGGATTTGTGTAAAAGGATCGGGTTTTGATAGTTTTTTTCGAATCACTAAGCCAGAATCGATTGCCTTTTGATATTGTCTCATAAGATAATAATCGTAGATAATATTATTTCTGGCATATATATTAGCATTGGTATCGCTGTATTTTTTACCATATTCTAAAACTCTATGCAATATAGGTATACTTTTATTTGGCATGTTTTTGCGTTGATAGGCCATTGATAAGTATGATAATTGATATTGTGTATTAATTGGAGAGGCAGAAATCGAATCATCAAGACTTTTTTTTAAAATAGTGACCGCCTTATCGTATTGTTTTTTTCTAAGATAACAAACTGCAATATTTGCTGATATTAAGGGGAGCAATTTTTTGTTTTCCTGCTCCTGTTCTTTTTCAATACGTTTATAAGCCTGTGTTAAAATACTTAGCGCTTCTTCGGTTAGCCCTAAATTATGCTCAAAAACCATCCCTTTATTAAATAAATATTTTGATGTAAGGATTTTATTAGGGTGCGACCGTTCTAAAGATTCAAATTTATGACAATAATAAAATGTACTATCTGCATTTTTATGATATCCATGATCCCACATGAGATTAAAATAAGATTTTAAAATGCCATTATAATAATTAATAGCTTCAGATTTTTTGAGTTGATCATGATGACTTTTTATAGCTTCTGGCGAAACTTTAAACAAATAAGTGAAAAAAAGACTATCTATTTCTTCAATAGTATCTTCTCTATTTTGACTATATGTAATACTAGCATAGCATAGCAATACACAGAATATGATATGGGGTTTCATCTTTCGTGTAATTTACGTTGGTATATGTAATGTACAGTTTTTATATATACAGTTATGAACGTTAACTAAACTCTAACATTTGTTCAATTTTCATTAATCTGTACCCTTTTATGAGGGCATAGGTACTCTTATTTTTGGTTTTTGAAAGGGTATAAGAGCCTAAATAACATATAAAATAAAATTTCTTCTTTTTTTGGTTTTTATGAATAGATCAAAACGATAGTATTTTCTGGTACTTCGAGAGTGTGCTAACCAAATGTATACCTCCTTTTTGTTCGATGGTAACCTTTTGTATACCCTGATTTTTAATGTTTTATGAGTTGTGTTTCTACTTTAGAGGTGTTGATCAACAAGTACACAAATTAATAATAATTTAAAAGTAACTAAAATGAAAAATTTGAAAGTAATAGTAAGCATCTGCTTATTATGTATCTGTTTTTTTCCTAGTTATGGTCAGGAAACAATATCCGATCCAGGCTTGGAACCATTAGACCCAAATAATTGGGGCAAATACGAAAAGTTTGCAGTACGAGAACAAGGAATGCAAAATTTTGTAGCGCTACTGTCAACAGCCCACAAGCTTAAAACTTTTTACAATGTAAAAAGCAAACAAGGTTTGACTAAAGAGGCTTTTAAACAGGAGTTTTTGAAAATCGACAAGAATTCTTCATTAGAAAAAAGGAATTTAGTAAATGAAATGTTCCTTATAGTCAATAAGCTAGATAAAGTTGATCAAAAACCAGCAAAAGTAATAACCAAAGAAGATGCTTTTGATATAGTAGCCACAATATCATTTAATCCAGATTTTGATGGTATGACCGCCATTGCGCATAAAGGTGTTTCGAACAAAGTGCCACCAGGTCAAGTATCACGAACAACTGCTGAAGAAGCTGATCGAGAATTACGAAGAAGAGTAAGAGGATTACAGCTATGTGTCAGCAATTATCAGTTTTGTTTAGGACTAATGATTACAACATTTAGTATAGGTTTAGCCGTAACAACTTTCAATATACAAGGTTTCATTGGTTTAGCAGGTAGCGGTAATACTGTAGCTTTTACTCAATTAGGAATCAAAACTCCTTTTGCACTTTGGGCTATGGCCGTCACTATCTACTATGGTCGTAACTACTGTAGAGAGACATTAAGGCAGTGTCAAGGAGATGTATTTATACCTCAGTAATTTACTGTTGACTTCGATAATAGTTTTTTAACTAACATATATCAATTAATAATAAAAATTAACACTTATGAAAAATGTAGTTATAACATTATGCATGATGTTGTTTTTTTGCTTTCTTAGTTATAGTCAGCAAAGTAAGACACAATCATATGATGAACCTCTTGACTTAGATAATTGGGGTAAATACGATAAGTTTTCAGAGAGAGAGCAAGTTCTAGAAAATATGATCAATACATTGACGACGGTGTATAAGATCAAAACCTTTTATAAATCGAATTATCCACCTGGATTTAGTAAAGAAGCTTTTAAACTGTCATTTTTGCAATCTAAATCAAATTCGAGTGAAAAGAAGAATTTAGAAAATGAAATATTATTTGTATTCAATAAACTTCAGTCTAAAGGAAATACTAAAACTCAAATAACAAAAAAGATGGTATTTAATAGTATGTTAGAAATGGCTTTTGAACCAGAACTAGATGGGATGGCAAAAATCGCATATAATGGGAAGTTGAATAAACAACCTCCCAGTCAAGTTGCACTTCCTATGTATAATGAAGCAAGATATCAATTGATCCGTTTTGAACTTAAAAGATGCCAACAGGCGTACCATATGTGCTTAGCTTTACTTACAGGTCCTCTTTCATTACAAGGAGATTTATTACTGGCTGCTACGGGACCTATTTTCCAACAAGGGAGTACGACGATATCTTTAGTTAATGCTGGTATAGGAACTTTTGCAGCAGCAGTAGCAATAGTGATAACTGCTCGTGGAGGATTTGGGACATGTAAGCGAGATGCTCAGCGATGCAATGGAGTTGCATTCGGTTTATAAACAATAATTAAAAAAATATTAAAAATGAAAAATATAATTAAAGTAATAGGTTTTGTAGTATTCTTATCAATTCTACTGGTAAGTTGCGAAAAAGAAAAAATAGAAAATGAAACTTCTGTAGAATCAATTGAGGAAGAAAATGGGTTTGTAAGTTATGACGAGTGGTTAGCAGGCCTATCGGATAGCGAGAAAGCAATGCACCAAGAACTTTTAGAAATGTCAGAGCGTGATCCAAGAGGTGGCGCAGATCTAGATCAGGCTCAAGGTCAAATTAAAGGTGCAGCAGCTAATACAAACCTTTACAATAATGGGAACAATGTTTTAGCGGTATCACTTCATCAGAGAAGAAATTTTGGCGGAGGAAATAGACTTCTATGGCAAAATAGAAGTGCAGTTAATCAGTGGTGGAGTCATAAGCTCACAATGGAAGTGTTTTCTATTAGCATTAGAGCCAATACTCATGTACAAGTTCTTAGGAATAATAAAGTAATATTTAATGTAAATAGAAGGGGACTTGGTGATTGGCGTAAGCGAGACTTAGCACCACAGTCAGATAGATGTGATTTTAGAAAAGGGGATGTAGTAAGATACAATGTTGGTGACAGTAAAAAGCGATTAGCAGGATTTGCATATAAAGATGCTTATTTTAGAGGAGCGTTTTTTCCAATATGGATGGGCGGAAATGTACTCAAAGGCCGGTTAAATGGTGAGTTACAGAAATTTAATGACCAAATTAGTTCATTTAGATCGGTAAGAAATACACAAGCTGGCGCTATAATTTTTAGTCGAAATTTTCAATATAAGCTTCATGATGATATTGCTTTTCCAGGTGCAGTTTCCTTAGTACGAATGAATCGTAATGATGCTGCATCTTCATATCATGTACGTTGGAAATAATTTAAGTTGCGCATATAAATATTAGATAATATAGTAAGGAGAGAATGCATGTGTTATACTGTATTGATCCAACATTGATCAGATCAAGTATAGGCTTTTCTCTCCTTATTTTTAACATTCAATAGCATACAAACCATCAAAATATAAACCCATGAAAAAGACCATAAAAATAGTCGTGTTATTACAGATTGTAGTGATTGCAGTCGTGAGCACAATAGGTTATTTGGGCTACACATCCTTGAATAGCACCAAAAGCATACAAACCCAAATGCAAACAGAACTATCTTATATCCATACAGAGTTCAAAAAAGCAATAGATGCACAACAAGCATCACAACCTCTTGCTATAGGTACACCTGCGCCAGAGTTTATGCTCAAAAATAGTGAAGGTAAAGAGGTATCATTGGCAACGATGAACCCCAATAAAAAGAAAATACTGGTATTCTCTAGCCCAGATTGCCATTATTGTACAGAATACTACCCTGAGTTAGATAAATTTACTAAAGCCAACAGTGATGTAGCTGTAGTGGTAATTCAAGCTGCATCTACCCCAGAGAGTAACAAGCAACTTATTACTAATAATGAGTATACTTTTAACGTGCTAGCAGGAGACCAAACTGTTGCACTATCGTATAGGATACAAGGAACTCCTACGACCATCATACTCGACGAAAATAATATGATACTATCATCTGGATATCCTACCAAATCCAAGGAGATAGAGGATATGATAAAAGATATAAGGGGGTAATTTTAGGTAATTCAGATATAAAGTATAATGATATCATAAGTAATGTGGGTCTCAATATATAACTCACGTTAGTTGTAGCAATTAAGAGAAGTAGTACATTAAATGACTATTTGAGTTTGAAAAGCGGATACGGTTTTGCCTGTTCGCTTTTTTATTCCCACCAAAAAAATACAGATCACGCCAGAATTTCTTCATTAACTATTTGATCCAGATATTCTTTTAAAGAAAGTTCTTCTGGGAGATTCATTTTGGCTTTTGCCCTGTTTCGTGTCATTTTTACGGTACTTATCGATACATTAAGCAATTGTGCTGATTCTTTAAGTGATAACCTTAATTTAAGGAGTAGACAATGTTTAATTTCATTAGTAGATAATTTGGGATGTTCTTTTTTAAGTTGGTGTACAATACCAGGATACTGCGATCCTATGCGATCAGAGAATATATCATAATTTCCTTGAGAAGTGATGTAAAGGCTTAACGATTCTTTGGCAGCGATAATATCATTAGCATCATTATGTCTAATAGCACTACAAAGATTGTGTTCTATTGCAGTAAGTTCTTCCATATTTTTGGTTTGTGCAATAAGGAGGGCAGATAGTTCATCTTCTCTAACTTTGATATGGTTTTTTAGAACCTCTTTTTCTTTCTGTTTCAGGGCTACAACGGTCTTTTTTGATTTGTGATATTTTTTATAGATCAAAAAACTTACAATAATCATTAACAAACAGGATAACCCAATACTTAAAGAGATGATATACAGTTTTTGTCTTCCATTTTTTTCAGAAAGAATGTCTTTTTCTAACAACACTCTTTGTGTTTCTTTTGTTTGATTGATGTACTTTATTTTGGTATCATATAAGCCTGTAAATTTCTTTTTTTCGAGTGCACGTAAACTATCAATTATAGCTTCTCTTTTTTCATAACTATGTATAGCAGACATCAAAGAACCACTGTTTTTGTAAAACTCCCCAAGGCTTTTATAATATTTTGGGATGTCAGCAAGATTATCAGTGGTGTTAATCGCATCTTCAAGATAATAAATCGCATTTTTTGCATCCCCAATAGCATTATAAGAATCGGCAAGATATTCTGAATTAGCCGCTATAAACCTATTAAAATTGTTTGCAATAAGCTTTTTCCTAACCGCCAAACCACTATCAATAGCCTTTTGATAGTTTCCTAAAAGAAAATAATCATGAGCAAGAAGATGTGTCGAATATAGTTCCATCTGTATATCTTGATGTTTCTTCCCATAGGCTAACATTTTATGAAGTATTGGAGTACTTTTTTTTGGCATTTTTTTGTATTGATAAGCTAAAGCCAGATGAGACAACTGAACGAACTTATACCGCTCACCAATAGAAGTAGAATCGTTAAGGGAATGTTTTAACATGGTAATTCCCTTATCATATTGCCCTTTTTGGATATAACCAACGGCAAGATTGGCCCGTATTTTAGATTTTATAAGGTCATCCTCATCGATAGCAAGTCTATATGCTTCAGAATAAATATCGATCCCTTCATTATTGTGTCCAAGAAAATATAAGAAAATATTCCCTTTGTCCATTAGATAACTTATCCGATGTCTTTTATTTGGATGTATCATTTCTATAGCTTCATACTTACTTGAATAATATAATACACTATCCAAGTTTTGCTGCCGCCCGTAAATCCACATTAAATCATTATAGGTGTCAAGTAATCCATGTGCATAGCTAACAGATTGAGATTTTTTGAGCCGGGAATACAAGTTTTCAAAAGTTTTATTTGCATCATCATCATGGTAATGACAATTTAAGCTATCCACCTCTTTGATTATAGTTTCTCTACTTTGGCTTTGTGTAGAATAACTTAAGATAAGGGCTATCCATAAAAAAAGAAATGCATTGTGGGGTACCATCTTTTGTTTTTATGTTAAGGAATACAAAGTGTTATTTTTCTATAAGCATTTGGATACGAAATTTCATCTTTATTTTTAATCAGATTTTTCTTAAAAAGGCCTAAATCGAATATCACGTTAACGCTACTATTATAGAAACTCTAATATAGTAATAAATTCAGTCTTTACTAATGGTTTGAGGGTATGTAAACTAAATGTAAACCTGTTTTTTAATAATGTCAACCTATTGTAACCCATGATTTAATGATTGTTACAAGTTCCTTTGTTAATTTTAGACATCTACGATTGCTAAAACCATACCCTATGAAACCCAAAATAGACCTGCAAAAGAAGAAATGGGATGTTGTAAACATAATTATAGTGCTCATATTTATTGTCGCGATTATACAAACAGTACTTGTAGCTTTAATGGTAAGTCAGATGAAGTAAACTATTCATTATCTAGAGTTTTTGTTTGACATACTTACATATAATATAAGGGAAGATATTGTAATTGAATTCAATGTTAAGTTGAAAATAGTATTAACACAAAATCAATTTTATGAATTCAAAAATTACTTTATTAATTATTATCTGTTTATGCTGTACTTTTGGTAACAGTCAAAAAACAAAAGACTTAAACCAGTCTCGTCGTTATGATGAAGTTTCTTGGTTAATCACTCACAATGCATTTCAAAACCCTGAAATAGGTGCCACCGATGGAGGAGCAGGAGGTAAGAATCAGCAACATTCTATTGACACACAGCTTAACAATGGGATCAGCAGCTTTATGATCGACCTACAGTATGGTAGGGTGTCTAATCTTTTTAAAGGTTCTTTTCTGCATCTTGGCCATGGAGCTGGTGGATATTGGCATTGGATGGAGATGTGTGATTTTTTGGAAGATATCAAAAGATTTTTGGATCGAAATCGCAATGAGATCATTACGCTGCACATGCAAATCGACGGTGATGTAACGATAAATCATATTAGGGATGCTTTTAATGGCAGAGGTAATCGATGTAACTCAAGAGCAGATATTGATCATTATTTGTATTCACAACCGCAGCGAAACAAAAGATGGCCATCGTTAACTACTATGATTAATACAAATAAACGCCTTGTTGTGTTATCAGAGAAAGATTTTGGTAGTAGAGCCCCATCATGGTTACATCCAGAGTTTGGATATACTCGTCAAAACGATTATGCTGCGAACAAGGTTAGTGAACTCCTGCAGGCCCATAAATATGATATTGCCGGTAATCCCGGGAGAGGAGATAATCGCTCTTCATTGTTAACAATTAATAATTTTGCTACCGATAAACCTCTCGGTTACGGAGATGGTAATAAGGCTGCAGATGCCAATGAGTACGGCAAAATGAATACAAAGTTTATTCGTAGTTGGTTCTCTTTTGCTAAGCGACCGTCTATGGCTGTAGATTTCTATGAAAGAAACAATTATTCTGCTCGCAATGTAATTGCTAATGGAAATAATATTAACGAGGTGAGAGGACGTTTTACATTATCCAATGGGGCAGATTTTACAGAGTATGTAATTACTAATTCTAATTTAAATGGAGAAAATCCTTGGTATCAACATCGAGCTAAAACCAGAGCTAGACTGCATTACTCTTTTCCTGCTCGCCCAGGAGAGTCTAGGGTAATCACATTTTCGCATCCAAACTATACATTTTCTCCTAGTCAGATACGATTAGAAGACTATAGGGGAAGTCAGAAAAAAACCTTTATTAAAGATGTAATAGTAACATCAAAGAATAGAGCCAAAACCAAAGAGCAAAATCAGATTGATTCTCAAAAAAATGATGATATTGTGGTATATAGGAAGCATGAAAATAGGTTTATTATAGATATAAGTGCAATAGTTTCTGATGATATTAATCTTAATGTTTATGATCTGGCTGGTCATTTAATTAAGAGTTATCAGCAAATAAATAGTCAAAAACACAAAACTTTAGAGCTAGATCTTCCTTTAAAAGGAATTTACTTACTTAGAGGAACAGTAAACGGCAAAAACTACACAAAGAAAATTGTAAACTAACCTACTTTTTTTGCTTAATGTAAAAGGCTCAACCTAATATTGGGTTGAGCCTTTTTGATTGATGATTGGTTTGTATTCCTACATTCTAATTTCCAGATCCAAATCTTTAGTTCCTACTTCAAATTTTGCATCTGCCCACATAGGTGGCCCATAACTCATATTGTTATTAGATACTCCGTAACTTTCTTTTGGCATACCATTTTCTTCAAAATCCATTCGGTTGTTTCCGTTTTTATCATGAAAACAAGAAATGGCGAATACGCCTTTAGGCACGTTAGTAAATATGATTTTTGCAGTACCATCCTTAATACTACTTTTTTCACCTTGTATTGGTGCGGCTTTCATGAAAGTATTTTCATCATATAAGCCAAAAAGAACTTCTCCTTCAGAACTTGTTACATTAGGTACAGTAACAGTTATTGTTATTCCTTTGGAGTCGTCTTGAGCCTGAATAAAAAAATTAGAGATTAACATGGCTACTAATAATGCGAGAGTTTTCATATGATTACAGTTTTTATAGTTATTTGTTTTTTGATGATTCAAATGTCTATAAAACAGTATACTTTTTATAAAGCTTATTACCCAATTGTAGATATTAAGGGATGGATTGTAGATTACTAATTAATGTTCGATTTTTCTTTGTGAGATTGTAGTATAAATCTATAAAGAAAGCTTTCTCGAAACTTTTACTCTTAACGTAGAAAGCCTTTTGAAGTATAAAATGTATTCGTTGTAAATAGTAAAAACGAGCAACCAAAATTATTCTGGATGCTCGTCGTCCTATTTTGAAATTTGAAGCTAATTATGATTGCTTTTAAATATACCAATCTCATCTTATACAGATTCAATTTTTCTAATAGCCACGGGATGACCATTAAAAGCCATATTATATGACAAAGGATCTAATCTATCATGATCCATCAATTGGTTAATGTTAGCACCACCATTACGTTTAGCTGTTTCCATTTGTACTCCGTCTCCATGGTGCCCCCACCCATGAGGTATACTGATCGTTCCCTGAATTATATTTGAAGTGATTTCGGCTTCAATAGAGATAGCTCCAAACTTAGAATATACTTCTACTATTTCCTGAGTCAGAATTCCATGAGATGCAGCATCATCAGGATGAATCATCATGGTACATGTTCGTGACCCTCCTTCTAAAACCGGTAAATTATGCATCCAGGAATTATTACTGCGTAAATGCCTTCTGCCAATTAACTTAAGTGGATATTGCTCTGTTTTTTCTGGGATAAGAAGTTCTTTCACCTTTTCCATTTCTTTTACAAAAAGTTCGGGCATCAATTCTATACGTTTGGTTTTTGTAAATAAACGCTTAGGTAAAACTGAGGTTAAAGATGACAATTCTACACCTTCTGGTTTTTGTTCTAGACGTTTTAAACTTAAACCATCTTTTCTTAGAAAACGCCCACCCCATACACCATAAGCACCCGTTTTTAATGCCAAATCCAGCTTTGTCCTTGGATGAATCCTTGACATGATATTGCTTTTCATTCTTTGAAAAATGGTTCCGGTAAATAATCGTCGTTGTAACTCACCCATGATTTGCCAGTCATAGCGTTGCTCTTCAGAAATAGACAAAGGCGCGGGACTAAACTTTGACGTATTTCGGGTAGCTATTATATGTAATACAAACGAATAATGCATCGTTTCTAATCCCACCGCCGGAGGCATAATAAGATCTGCATGTTGTGTGGTTTCATTGATATACATGTCAATAGCCAGCATAAATTCTAGATCGGCTAATGCTTTTTCCATTAGTTTGGAATTGGGAGCAGAACGAGCAGGATTACCAGCAATACTAATAAAACCTCGAATTTGATTTTTACCTTTGGTCAATATTTCATCAGCCAATGTGGCTGTTGGAAACTCACCAACAATCTCTTTATAGGATTTAACCCTGCTACTATAACGAAACATTTTTGATTCATGTGCCATTAAAGTCACATAATCTATAGCGGGTAAGGTAAATAGTAACCCACCTTTTTCATCTAATTTTCCAAGTAAAATATTAATACTAGTGATTAGCCATTGGCATAAGGTTCCATATGATTGAGTATTGACCCCTAATCTTCCATAAACTACACTATTAGAATGTTTTATTAAATCATCAACAATGTGTGCAATATCTTTAGAATTAATACCCGTTAGAGTAGCAACAACTTCTTTAGTATAGGGTTGAACCATCACTTTTAATTCTTCTAAATGATCCGAAAGCCGTAGCGCTTTAGAAGCAGGTATCGCATTTCGTAATACTAATTCATTGATAATTGCCAATAGTAGCAATACATCTTTTTCCGGATGAATAAAATAATGCTCACTCGCTTTGTCTGCAGTTTCAGTTTTACGAGGATCAATGACAACTACTTTTCCTCCCTTTTGCTGAATAGTTTTGATTTTCTCTCTAATATTTGGTGTCGACATAAAACTACCATTAGATGCCATGGGATTGGCACCAATGATGAGCATATAATCAAGATGATCTATATCTGGAATAGGGGCCATCATAGCATGACCGAACATCATTTGGTTTACTAAAAAAACAGGAACAGAGTCTAGACTATGTGATGCATAACGATTTCGGGTATTAAGAGCATTGATGGTGTCGTATAAAGTTATTGCGGTACCCGTATTGTGCACCGTAGGGTTTCCGGTATAGGTACCTATAGCGTCATTACCATACTTTTTTCGTATTTTTTTGAATTCCTTCTCTGCTATATCAAAGGCTTCTTCCCAAGATATAGTTTCCCATCCGGTTGGTGTTTTTTTGATCGGTTGTTTTAAACGGTTTGGGTCATCGTGTAAATCTTTAAGAGCTACTCCCTTAGGACAAATATGCCCATGACTATAAATATCTTCTTTGTGTCCTTTAATTGCAATTACTTCATTGTCTTTTACTTCAATGGCTAAGCCGCACATAGCCTCGCAAAGGTGACATGTGCGATATTTTATTGTTTCTGACATGATTTGTGAAGGTGTTTAAGAGTGAAATCATAAATGGAATTGTAGCTATAACTTATCTTATACAAATCACTTAGAATGGGTTCGTATAGTTGTTATAAGAAAACATGTTGTACTATTCCTAAAGATAATCAATACAATTGAATTTCTAATATTTGTGAAGAACTAAGTCGAAATATGAAAAATTCTGGTACAATTGATCATATGCAGACAGACAAGTTCGATCTATAAAAATTTAGTGTCATATCAAAAAGGAAATGACTTTGGATCTGGTACTAAACTTTGCTCTGATTTTATACATGATGTTAGCAAATGTTGTAGAGTGCTTTCTATTTGTTTTTCAATCCAATCTTTCAAAATCAGAGGTTACTTTTCTTTTTTCTTACCCAATGAAATCTTATAGTCATCTATGCTTCCTTTGATCTTTAGATTGAGATACTTTATTTTTTCGTTAGGATCTATTTCTACAATCTCATCTTCTTGCTCCTCATTAATAGCAGCATCCTTCTTGTTTCCAAATATTTTTTGTGAAGCAGCTTTTCTTACAGTTTTCCAAGGAATACGTAAATAATAATCGATATTTTGATTATTATCATGCGTACCAGACAATTCAATATGGCCCAAAGTAGATTCGATCGTCATAGCCGGAATATTAATCTTCCCTTTCTTAATATCTAAGCTATTTTGTAAAGTGTCAAACCTAATGTTTTGCAGGTTTTTATCTCCTATGTAATCTGAAAGCGCCAACATTGGATCGTAATTTTTTAATCTTCCATTTAATACTTTTACGTCCATTTCTATAGTAGATTGGTCCAGATCTGGCACCATATCGGGGTATACTCTAATCTTACCTTTAATTCTAGAGGTAAGTTTCCCTTGTAAATTTTCTGAAACGAGATGGTCTTGCCCAAAATTTTCGAATTTGAAGAGCAATTTATCCAAATCAACATTATTCATAACCAAATCCGGCTGCATATAGATATGTTTTGGATCGCTACCATTAAAATAACCACTTAATCGAATATTTCCTCCTGCAGCATCCATATGTAACGTATCTATATAAATGTAATGATTTGGTGTTGTTCTTATATCTGCTTTTATATTTTGAAGATCTATTCTATGGTATATAAAGTGAGCGATATCTGCTTTAAATTGCATATCTGTAAATGGCAATTCATATAAATTGAAGGCATCTGAATGTTCTTTTACATCTGCTGTTTTTGAAGTAACAATTGCTGTAGGTTTTGGCGGACTTAAATTGAAATTGAAAAGTGCATCAAAGTCGATATAATTTGCCTTTAGTTCAAGATAATTATCTCTTTTCTTTATCTGTTGATCTTCTCCTAAATAATAGTTTAAATCGAAATTAAAATTAGTGGTTCCTATTTCCCCGTGAAAGTCTTTTATCAAGATATGCTGGTCTTCATAATGTATGTTTCCTCTAAAATCATGAAAGCGAAGTGGATGCAATTTCATTTTTGTATCTAACTTGTCTAAAGCCAGATCGATAGAATGTAAAGCAGAATCTTTATAATGCATACTAGAGGCAAAATGCAATGCCAAATCATCAAAAGTTTCATGTCTGTACTCTTTTGGAACATAATTTTCTCCCTGATACGAAAAAACATCTTCCAGTCTTAACTTTTTAGAAGTAAGATTGATATCTAAACCTACATCTCCGTTAAGTTGAGGTTGCATCCAAAAAGCATAATCATGTATTAGCCCGTCAACATGAAAATCACTATCATCTATATACCCTGTAAAATCTATTATTTCTAAGTCTTTGTCATCTATTAACACATCGGCATGAAAATCATGAAGTTTATGCGGATAATGCTTTAGGTCTGCATATAAACTATCAATAAAAAATTCACCTTTCGGTAAATACTCAGATTCTGTAAAATCTTTCGCAGAAGCTTTAAAAGAAAGCCCCAAACTTAAGTCTTTTATTTGTTCATCGAAACCGGTTTGGGTAGTATCCTGTTTTGAAAAACGGGTTAATTGGGCAATATCTAAGGTTTTGGAGGCAATATCTAAATGGGCTTCTACCGGGATGTTCGTATGATGTACAATTGCAGGTAAGTCCGAAAGAAAACCACGTATTGATAGGTCAGAATTTCCCATCAACAGTTCAAACTGGTTTAGGGTCGCTTCCTTGCCTTTCATTACTAAATGTACATTCAAATCGTGCAGGGGAGCGGGAAGTTCTTTGGCGACTAAACTCAAGTCTTTTACAATCAATTCTGTAAAATACGCTTGATTGAGTTTTTGTAATGCCTTTTCGGGGTTGTTAATATCAATAATATCGTGAAAATTCATTTTCAGCGAAACTTGTCCGGAGGCCTCTTGTACTTGTTCTAGTTCTAGAAAGTCTGCAACAAAATCAAGATTAAAATTGGAGTTTATTTGCATATCCACTTCTGGGGATTCAAAATTCTTCACAAAAATAGAACCTTCAAACTCTCCCTTTTCCAGGGATGCAGTCATATCGGTTAGAGAAAATTCCATGGTACTTGCGTCTCTATTTTCTCCATTAGTAAAATGACCGTTGAACCCCATATTATCTATCTTTTTTGCTCTTTTGGTATTTTCCAAAAAGGCTTTTCCAGCTCCAAAACTGGCATTGATAAAAGGTCTGTTTCCTTTGTTAGCAGGTCCTTGGATTTTAGCATTAAAATAGATTTCACCGGCATTTCTGTATTTTTCTAATACAGGTATGACATCTGTTGGAGCAAAAGCAATCAGCATATCAAAATTGGGCTTTGTTCCTTTTATAGAAAGGTCAAGATCCACATCATTCTTTGTGTCTATAGCCCCTTCTAATTCAAAATCGCCATTTTCCATGACAATACCCGAAGGTTGTATATCGAGGATGCCTGTGTATTCATTAAATACCAGGTCTGTATGCACTTCAAAATGTTTATTATGGATAAAAGTGGTATCTCCATCTTTGATTACATTTAATTCAAAATGGGTGTCTATATGCCCAGCGATGATACTATCTTTTTGACTAAAACCACCTTTACCAGCGTACATGAATTTTTCGACATCTGTATTCGTAGCTTCATCTAGGGTGTGGATGTCCAGACTTTTAAATCGAATTTTTTTTAGATGAATATTGGTAGAAGGTGTTTCGGTTTCAGAAGTGCTGGCTAGGGAGTTTTGAATATTCGTCGTATTATTTTCATGAATCACAATATTAAAAACGCCTTCTTCTACTACTAAAGACTGAATATCATAATTTCCTTTCACCATATCCCATAGGTTAAAACCTATGTATATATCTTTTACATCCATGATGATGGGCGCATTGTCTTCTTTTGTTTCCAAAATTTGCACATCATAAACTTTGATTGAGATGTACGGAAAGTTACCAAAAAGCGATAATTCACTTTTGCCAACACGAATAAGGCCTTTGTGTTCTTTGTTTAGGGTTGCGATCTCCTCTTTGATAATTTCAGATTGGTTGCTCTGAATATATAGCATTAGGCCTCCTACTAATACAATTGGAACTAAGATTAGTCCTAATAAAATTCGTTTCCAGAATTTTTTAATCTTCAAAGTAGATGTCTTTAGGGTTAGCAAAGGTGTTTGACCTTAAAAGTAACGAATTAGTATGAAAAATCTTATTTTAGAATACGATTTAGTTTTTGGGCGAATCGTATTTATTGATTAGATATTTCAAAGTTTTTAATAATTTAGAATATATAAAGCCACTTTTTCTTAAAACATCGATCTGCTCAGTTGATTTAGAAAAATAAATATCTGTGGCTTTAATTTTTAAACACTCCCTATAAAACCTGAAAAATATAATTTAACGTTCTTTCTAAATTCCCAATTCCAAATAATGCAGTCAGATATTTCTTATTTATTTTTCTAACAAAATAGCGTAACTTTTCCTTTTAGGTATTAGATATATTAGTCCCAAGACCGTTTCAAAAATTGGAATAAACCGCATACTTTGTTTTTTTAATATCAGCATATAAGTTAACATTTCCTTATGCTAGAACTTTCAAAAGCTATATTTGTCCATGAGGTTCTAATGTCACATATTCATATTTAACACCCATTTCAAATCCATAAAAGATAATGCTTTTAACCATTAAATCTTTCCAAATATTGGGTTCATCCTTAAGAGAAATTCAAAATTTAATTTCCCTTATGAATCATTTCGTACCCCTTACAGTGAACTTCGATCATTAAAAAAATATAGCATCTTGATTTTGGGAAAAAGTATAATTAAAAGAAATGATTAATAATATTAAGAGTTTAGTAGTTTTCAAATTAGGTTGTTTTTTTAATATTTGCTAATGTTAAATACCACGAAACATGGCTGCCCTTTATGTCAGTAACGTTTGTTATATATTGCTACAAGCTATTATTATTTAGATTCCAGTTTTTCCAATCTTGATTGTAAATCAAGAAGTTTTTCATTTAGAGATTCTAAGTTCTCGATTTTTTGAGTCTGTTTTTTTATTTTTTTCTCTTGTTGAATTGTATATAAAGTCAATTCCTCGATCTTTTGAAGTAATTTAGAATTCAATTCCCCTAGAAAAATTCCATCTTCTTCAACTTCTTTAGCACTAGGGATGTCTTTCAAATGGCCATTTTCTTTAATATGATTTTCGACTTCTTGCAATGTTGGTAATTTGTAGTCATCAAAAAACACAAAATCAGACCATCCTGTTTCTACTTTTATTTCTTTCGCTCTGATTTTTCCATTAACGGCTAATTTCCAACCATTAGGATTAACAGTGCCAATTCCTACATTTCCACCATTTGGTTGGATTAATGTATTTTTCCAACCAGTATATTGATGAACAGATGCAAGAACACCGGCATCATATCTTTTATCATAACCTAATGAAATAGTTTTAGCTATATTACTAGGATCTGCAATTGATAGTACTTTAGGAATTTGATCGCTTAAATTTTCACCTACAATAGCTAACTTCGAGCTAGGATTAGTTGTTCCTATTCCTACATTTCCTCCGCTTGGTTGAATTAATGTATTTTTCCAACCATTCCACTGATGAACAGAAGCAATGACACCAGCGTCATATCTTTTATCATATCCCATAGAAATAGTTTTATTCGAGGCACTAGGATCAGCCACAGATAGTACTTTAGGAATTTGATCCACTAAATTTTCTCCTATAACCGCAAGAGTAGAAGTAGGGTTTATTGTTCCAATCCCGACGTTACCTGTTGACTCTATTTTATTCTCTTGAGCATTTGTGTATAACACAAAACCAATTAACCCTAAAGACAATAATTTTTTTTTCATTTTCTAAGTTCGTTTTTTATTCCTTGTATAAGTATATGTCCTATTACTGAAAATTGTTACCTAAATATTTGGAGTAATCGTTTATAACAATTAGATAGAAGATATATGTCCTTTATTTTCTATGTATTCTTATTTACTACAAATCTACTAGGTTTTAAATTAACAATTATAAAAGCCCTCTTGCTTTAATCTCGAGGTATTTATTGATTGTATTTACCGTAAGATTTTCTGGGGTGGTCAATACCGTTTGGATACCATGTTTTTGTAGTTCTTTGACCATCACCTTTTTATCATATGCAAATTGCTGGGCAATGGTTTGATCATAAATGGTTTGGGTGTCTTCGGCTTTTTTGGTAATCAAAGCATCTAGCTCTGTGTTTTCAAAGAAAATAACAACAAGCAAATGCTTTTTTGCCAATGCCTGCAAAAAGGGAAGTTGTCTTTTTAGAGATGAAATATGCTCAAAATTAGTATACAGCAACAGTAAACTCCTATGATTGATTTGTCTTTTTATATGAGCATATAACAACCCAAAATCGGCATCAAGAAATTGAGTTTTTACGTTATATAATGTTTCAGAAATATTATTGATGTAGGTTTTCTTTCCGCTATCGGGTAAAAAATCATTTACCGTATTAGAAAAAGTAAGCATCCCCACTTTATCGTGCTTTTTTAAGGCAATATTTGAAAACGCCAAAGTACTATTCACTGCATAATCAAGTAAACTCAACTCATTAAACGGCATTTTCATTACCCTACTGGCATCAATAATAGAATAGATGGGTTGTGATTTTTCATCCTGAAACTGATTAATCATCAGGTTGCCGTGCTTTGCCGTTGCTTTCCAGTTTATCGTACGTACATCATCGCCAAGTACGTATTCTTTGATTTGTTCAAACTCCATCGTATGTCCAATGCGACGTATTTTTTTAAGCCCGATTTGAGTCAATTTATTATCAATAGCCAGAAAATCATATTTTTTCATCTGGATAAAAGAAGGATATACCTTAACCATTGCAGATTTATCAAAACTATAACGTCGTTTCACGAATCCTAAGCTGGTCATCGTGTATATATGAAGGTTTCCAAAGACATATTCTCCTCGCTTTACCGGTCGAATAGAATATTCAAAATCAAGAGTTGATTTACCAGGTATACTACCAGTTTTAAGAAAATCACGTTTTTGAAATTGAACTGGAATTTCGTCAATAATTTCAACCTTGGTAGTAAAGTTATAATTGCTTTTGATTCTTATTGGAATCGCATTGAAATCACTATTCGAAAATTTATCGGGTAGAATTCTGCTGGCATCGATTCCATTTTTTGAATTGTATAAAATTACTGTATCGAATAAAAAGATAATTATTAATCCCCATACAGTTAACCAAGTGATAGGATACAGCGCATTAAACCAGTACGATAGCAGGAATAGTACTGATATCGCTGTGAGTATATAAAATACCCTGTGGCTTAGGTATAAGGATTTTAAAAATTTGATCAACACTATCTTGGTATTTCTACAGATTGTAATATCATTTCGATAACATTTTCGGTGGTCATTCCTTCCATCTCACGTTCTGGAGATAAAATTATACGGTGACGTAATACAGGAAATAACGATTTTTTGATGTCCTCTGGAGTTACGAAATCTCTTCCGCTTATGGCAGCAAACGCTTTGGATGCATTCATTATGGCAATAGATGCACGCGGTGAACCACCCAAATACAGATGAGGGTGAGTTCGTGTTTTGGTAACAATCTCTGCAATGTATCCTAAAATCTTTTCTTCAACGATAACTTCTTGCGTTTTTGCTTTAAATTCTTGTAGTTTTTCTGGAGTCATCACAGCATTAACCAACTCTAATGGTTTTTGAGTTTTCCTTTCGTGATGTGTTTTCAATATACTTACTTCGTCTTCAAGAGAAGGGTAATCTACTTTTATCTTAAACAAAAATCGGTCTAATTGCGCTTCTGGTAGAGCATAGGTTCCTTCTTGCTCTATTGGATTTTGTGTTGCCAGTACCATAAACGGAGGATCCATGGGATATCTCACACCGTCTATCGTTACTTGTTTTTCTTCCATAACCTCAAACAAAGCTGCTTGCGTTTTGGCCGGAGCTCGGTTAATTTCATCTATAAGCACCATATTTGAGAAAATAGGACCTTTTTTAAATTCAAAGTCACTGGTTTTCATATTTAGTACAGATGTTCCCAATACATCACTAGGCATAAGATCTGGTGTAAACTGAATTCTATTAAAACCGGTATCTAATGTTTTTGCAAATAACTTAGCAGTCACAGTTTTTGCAATTCCAGGAACACCTTCTATGAGTACATGACCATTAGATAACAGGGATACAATTAATAATTCAACAAAATCTTGTTGCCCAACGATAACTTTGGCCAATTCTGCCTTTAGTTTTCCAACAACTTCTTGTAGTTCACTAAGATCAATCCTGTTCCGAAATCCAAGGTTTTGATCAGATGATTCAGTTTTCGGAGTTTGCTCGGGATTCGTATTGTTGGTTGTTTCTTCGTTTTCCATATATGATTCTTTTAAAATAATCAATAATCTTAAGCTTTACTTTTAAACGTTATAATTAACTCATAAAGCTTGCTTAATTCCTCTTTTTCGATTTTTGGTTTTTTACTTAATTCATCAAAATATCTGAATAACTTTTTAGTGTCCTCTATATCATTGTTGCTTCTGGCAGATATATCGATCAATGTTTTCTCATCAAGATGATCTGTAGGGATTCGCAATACATTACGTACATAATCCAAAAATAACAGATTCTGTTTTGTGGCAATTTCTTTGTGCTTTTCCTTTTCAAAGTACATCCCACTAATCGTTCTGGTAAAAGCCAATGTTTGGTTTTTTAGCGGTGCTATGACCGGAATACTTCTTTGTTTACGTTTCCCTTCAAATAGCACAAATAAAAGAACCCCGATAAGAACAAAATAATAAGCCCATTTTAGATATCGATTACTTAACAATAAGAAAAGAGGAGAGGTATAGAATGTTTTTCCAGACTTGTAATAATTGTCCCAAATGATTTTATGAGTTGGATTTATATAGGCCAATAGATTTTGAGTATACTCATAGTTTTTATCTTTTAGCATAAAATAGTTTCCAAAGGCTTCAGGAAAGGTGTGTAGGAAAATTTTTCCTTCACCAAACGATTGTTGTATATAATTTACATTAGGTTTTTTTATCTTCAACGTATCATTGTATAGTTGAGAAATACCAAGAACCGTAGTATTTAATGTGTCTAATTCGTTAAAATATGGATTGTAAATATCCCGATCATATAAAAACGGAGACTTTCCTTTTAGGTTGGTATTAGTTAATTCTACAATGGGTTTAGTAGAGATGTTGTCTAGTGATAAAAGGTTGTCGGTTTCAATATTTAGGGTATCTAATAGCTTATTTTCTATCGTCTTTGCCGAAATGAACAACGAATTTCCTTTTTCTACCCAACTCAAAATCTTACCAAGTTCTGCTTTATCAAAACTTATTGAACCATTTACAAAAAAGTACGTCCCCAGAATAGAATCATTACTGTCCAGAAACTCGTATGGTGGTTGGTTTACGTCTTTTATTCCTTCAGCATCAAAAGTTGACTTAATTAAGTTATACGAAACGAAAGTGCCTAGTGGTATTTTATCTGTTTTGGCATAGCTTGGAAACCAGTTTATAGGTTCTCTTTCACTGGTTTCAAGATACGTGAGCATACCTATTGCTAACACGATAATCAAGATAAATATTTTGGATTTATTTGACATCTAATTAGCGTTGGATACTATTGGTTATTGATTGAAATTCTTTTTCTGCTTGTAGGTAGGACTTTTCATTTACCTCAAAGCTTCCGTACCAGATGTAGTCATATAATCTGGTAATAGTCTTAAATTGATCTTTTACAGAGCTATCTGTTAGTTCTTTAATGTAATCCGTATTCGTTTTTTGAGATTCCCAATTAATAAACTCCAGATCAGACATTCTTTTCAATACAAAAAGGTAGTAATATCGTATTGCCAGTCTATAGTTATTGTTTTTTACAGCTAGATTAATTAACTCTCGAATATCTTGATTTTGCATGATATCTTCATCATCTGTTAACTCTACCTGTGGGGGTATTTGTTTTTCTAGAAGCATATCACTTGGATTTACTTTCATAAACAACCATCCCAATAAAAATAAAACTCCAATAACTACTAGATAGGGTAAAATCCTAAAGATTATTGTCCAGAACCCACTGATTTCACCTGCTCCGAAAAGCCATTCAAAAAGTTTGATCCAAAGCTGATATATCCACTTCTTAAACTGGGTCCACCAATTATCAACTTCCTGATATTCGGTATAATTAAAAGCGTCAAGTTTTTTATATTCTTCTATCTCTTGCGTATCAAATTCTTGAATGTTTTTCTCAGTGTCAAGATCGTATATTACTTCTTGATTTATTGAAATACTTGTACTATCCTGACTCTTTGCAGATAAGGAAAAGGATAGTAAAAACA
Source organism: uncultured Aquimarina sp. (assembly GCA_947496355.1). GTDB lineage: Bacteria > Bacteroidota > Bacteroidia > Flavobacteriales > Flavobacteriaceae > Aquimarina. Next base: position 208,205 of record CANMCO010000006.1, on the reverse strand, counting down.
GTAAACAATAAAGAATTCTCAAAGCAATAATTATTTGTTTTCTCCTAAAGAATTTATTTGCTCTAAAGCTCCTGTTGAGTGTTTTCTTTCGTTTAGGTTATAATATATAAATGCAGTTGAAATAGCCGTAATAACATATAATATGTATTGAACAGCAGAAGACAACGTATTTAGTGCAATAAAAACCCAATCAACAGTGCCTGATGCATCGGTAGTAGATACTTCTGTTACAGATGTAATTTGTTTTGTATAGGTGTAAATCAATGCAGGAACAGAAAATACCATACCTATTATCCATATTATCAATCCTAATACAAAAAGTGTAGCAAAAGTGATCCACCATTCATCTTTTATAAGTTGAAAACTTTCACTTATAGCATCCGACACACTGACATTACGAAATACGAGTATAGAAAATACAAGACTCATAGGTACATATAAATATATACCAGGTAACACACAAAGCATAAACCCAAAGAAAATGATGATTCCAGAAAGTACTCCTAGTCCAAGAATACTTCCAAAATCTTTCTTCACGCCTTGCACAATAGTATCTTTATTAATTGTGCCTTTTAAGTCAATGTAATCCTTGATATAATGTAGAACAGTACCAAAAAGTAAGCCATAGAAAGCAAGAAGAGCGGCTATCATGACAAATATAGAAATCAAAAAGCCACCAGTATTTAACATTCCTCCAGCTCTAATGCTTGCCGGGTCAAGTACATTGGCCGTTGTGTATGCGTAATATGCAGATGCAAGTAAGAGAATAGCAAACGGTATTCCACAGGTTTTCATTAAAACAGAAAGTAGAGATTTACCTTCTTGTCTTACAAAAGCAAAAGTATCGGTAAGAATATCTCCCAACTCTCTCTTTTTCTTAAATTCGATATAGTTGTTGTTATTCATTTTTCAGTTTTTTATAAAGCTGTCTGGGGTAAATTACATAATAAAATAGGATCAAAGCCAATGATCCAGAAATGATAAGAATAGCTAACCAATCTGGCATTTCGGTATGTCTTGTAACAAAACCTTCTAAAAATCCGGCAAGGATAAAGAAGGGAACAGTGCTAATAACGATTTTTAATCCCGCTTTAACTCCCCTTACAAAAGAAGTAAGGCGTGTAAACGTTTTTGGAAATAAAATAGAGTTACCAACTACCAAACCAGCACAACCGGCTATAATAATTACGGAAATTTCTATAGTTCCATGAATCCAAATAGTACGAGCACTTTCCCATAGCAATCCTTTATCATAGAAAAAGTATTGAAATGAACCAAGCATAATAAAGTTTTGCATAAGCATATAGATAGTTCCTATCCCGAATAGTATTCCAAATATGAAGCAATTTAGTGCTACTCTAATATTATTAATAGTGATACCAAGAAACATATTGGTTTCTCCCATTTGCTTGTATACAGCCATAGGATCATCATTATTAATGTTCTCTAATGTCATATTTACGTAACCATCTCCTAAAATGGATCGTACAAAAGCACCATCTGTTGCTGATGAATATGCACCAATAGCCGTAAAAAGTACAGAGATTAAAAATGCAATTAATAGTTCTTTTTGATATTTGTAAAACTCTAAAGGGAATTCTTTAACCCAAAAAGAATAGAATCGGTTTTTCTTTTCTTTTTTTGTTTTATATATCTTTTGATGAGCGCTAGACGCTAAACTGTTTAAGTAGTTTAGTGTTTGGCTATTTGGATAAAAAGTCTGGGCATAGCTTAGGTGATCGGTTATTTCAATATATAAATCTGAAAGGTTATCTGGCGAGATTATCGTATTATTGCCCAGAACACTTTCAAATTTTAACCATTTATCTTTATTTTGCTTCACAAAAGCAGCCTCACGCATGTATCATAGATTAAGAGGCTCAAAGAAACATAATTAATGGATAATTTTCAAATAGAAACCGCTCAAAATGTCAGTATACAGCAAAATGCTGCCGGTATAGGGGAGCGTATACTTGCTTATTTTATTGATATTTTAATTTTCATAGCATATTTTATCGTTATACTTTTTATAATTGGCGCATTGGATCTGGATATGGGTGACCAATGGGCATTTTGGTTGATTTTGAGCATGCCTCCATTTTTATACTTTTTATTATGGGAAACCTTTTGGAATGGTAGGACCCCTGGTAAAGCAACCATGAAAATTAAGGTGGTACGATTGGATGGATCAAGACCTGCGTTTTCGAACTACTTGATAAGATGGTTGCTAAGATTGTTGGATGTTTCTTTGGCTTTTGGGGGTGTTGCGGTAGTCTCTATTTTATTAGGAGGAAGAGGACAAAGACTAGGGGATATGGCTGCAGGGACAACGGTAATTAGTGAACGGCAGAGAGTTCAGTTTAGCCAAACTATACTTGTTGATCTGCCAGAAGATTATGTTGCTGTATACCCACAAGTTACTGTTTTTAGCGATGCCCAAATGCGTAAAATAAAGATGATATATACCGAAGCAAAAAGGGATGCAGATCATAATGTGATTTTACAACTTTCTAAAAAAGTTAGTACTTTAATGGATATAACTCCAAAAGAGAATCCCTTACAATTTGTAGACAGAGTAATCGCAGATTATAATTATTATACCCAGAAATTGTAGGGTAGATAGTTAAAAGCTAACTATTTTTCATTTTTAGGGGTAACATTTTTTTTTATTGTTGATATGATGTTATAAATCATAAATTTTCACATCATGAAAAAAGAGAACTTCAAAAAATTACAATTAAGTAAAGAGACAGTGGTACAGTTAAAAGGAGGGTTAGCGCCACACCCAATGGGAGAATATAAGGACCGTGTAAAGTGGTATGTAGGAACTCATAATACATGTCAATGTGAAACTATTGCTGCACCATGCTAAATTTTCAAAGCGGACTTAGGTCCGCTTTTCTTTTTTTTAATAGCTTAACATGCTTATTTAATTACTTCTGCTTTAATAAAAATATTTTCCTTGGGCCATTCACTGCCATCTACAGGAACATTTGATATTTTATCTGCAACGTTCATACCTTTTACAACTTTTCCAAAAATGGTATGCTCTCCATCCAAATGGTATGCACCTTTTTTGGCAATTACGATAAAAAACTCATAGGGGGTTGATCGGTTTGATGGGTTGTCAACCCATTGTTTTGACAAGGCCACAGCACCCCGATTATGTTTTAAGCCTTTTACGGGCTCTTGAGGAATTGTGTAATCTCCTATTTCAAAACGTTTCTTGGCCATTTGTTGACGATCACTATTTCCACCTTGTATAACAAAACCTTTGGCCACACGATAGAAAAAGGTTTCATCAAAATAATTGTTCTTTACCAGATAAATAAAATTTGCCCTATGAACAGGTGTCTGTGTATATAATTGAATATGGATATCCCCAAATTTTGTCTTTATTCTAACCAAAGTCTCAGGGTTTTCTTTTCCATAATTGGTCATGAATTCCCTAAGGTTTTCATTGGTGAGTTTAAAAGGTTCATCATCTAATACAGTATCTTCTTGCTTAATTTTCTTATTTAATTCAAGAGTATTTTCTTGGCTATTATCTTTTACAGAAATAGAATCCGTATTTTTTATGGTATTCTGCTTATTTTTTTTAGATTGTGTATCTTCACAATTAGAGAATAAAATAATGCTTGTGCAAAAGAAAAAAAATGATCGACTAAATGACATTTGAAACATTTAAAAATTTAATTCCAAAAATAAAGAAAATGTCAGTACCAGGGGAATCTTCACATTTTATTATGGCTCCTGAAATTAGGATGAAGGAATTGAATAATGTTAGAATTGAAGAAAGAAACCCTAGAAATGCTGCTGTAATGATGCTTTTTTATCCAAAAGAGGCCTTGACTCATATTGCATTAATTTTACGGCCAGAATATGAAGGTGTTCATTCTGGACAAATTGCATTACCAGGAGGAAAAGTAGAGACATATGATATAAATTATACTAAAACAGCGCTACGAGAAACTCAGGAAGAAGTAGGTGTTCTCATGACTACTGTTGAAGTCTTGAAGCCATTAACAAAAGTATATATACCACCTTCTAATTTTTGGGTGCATCCATTTTTAGGATTTACTGAGACAAGACCAGATTTTGTGTTGCAAAAAGAAGAGGTTGAGAAAGTGATCGAGGTCCCGTTGGTAGAATTGTTAGATGAAAATAATGTTACTTCACAAAATTTATCTACGTCTTATGCAAAAAATATAGAAGTACCATCCTTTGAATTAAGAGGCTATACAGTCTGGGGTGCAACAGCAATGATGTTAAGTGAACTTAAAATGTTTTTAAGGATGTCTATGGAAGAATGATTTTGTATCTTTAGTATGGTTTTCTTTGAAAACCTTCTCCAAATACTCGAAGTATATTCTGAAAATTAAAAATTCATATTAAAGTATATGTTATTCAGGTTATTATAGGTTATATTGTATAGAGATTTTAAAAAAATGGTTAAAAATGCTAGTATTTTTTTAAGAAAATCTTAACTATGCACAAAATGCATAAACTAGCGATGTTCTATTTTATGTAGGTAATTAGTAAATTAAAATTATTTATGGGATTGTTTAAGAGAAACCCTTTTGGACATATATTATTTCTAAAAAAATGGCTCATTCGCATCATGGGAACCATGACCCACAGGCGTTATCGTGGTTTTAATGAGCTAAAGATAGAAGGAAGTGAGATTTTTAAGGAACTTCCTGATAATGGTGTGCTTTTTGTATCTAATCATCAAACTTATTTTGCAGATGTAGTGGCAATGTTTCATGTATTTAATGCAAGCTTAAGTGGCCGTACAGATTCTATTAAAAATGTAGGATACCTATGGCAACCAAAGATGAATTTATATTATGTTGCCGCCAAAGAGACTATGCAAGCAGGACTATTGGCAAGAATATTGGCTTATGCCGGAGCGATAACTGTAGAGCGAACATGGAGAGAGAAAGGAAAAGAGGTTAATCGCCAGGTTAAAATGAGTGATATTACTAATATTTCTAAAGCTCTAGAAGATGGTTGGGTAATTACATTTCCGCAAGGAACTACAAAACCTTTTAAACCAATTCGTAAAGGTACCGCTCACATTATAAGGCAGTATAAGCCAATTGTTATTCCAATCGTAATCGATGGATTTAGGAGGTCTTTTGATAAAAAAGGAGTAGTAATTAAGAAAAAAGGAATTCTACAATCCATGGTTATCAAACCACCTCTCGATATTGACTATGAGAATGATTCTATAGATGATATCGTAGAAAAACTTGAATATGCTATAGAACAGCATCCATCTTTTTTAAAAGTAATTCCACAAGAAGAATTAGAAGCAGAAGAAGAATTAAACAAAAAAAGACAGTGGGAATACTAGACTTTTTACCTTATTCTTAAGGCTAATTTTTGTTATTCTAACCACATTTTAAAATCTTTTACCCGTTCCCGTGCTACAATAATCTCTTGCTCATTAAAATGATTAAGTTTTATTTGAAGCCTGGAATTAGTGTAAGAGATGATGTCTTTTATTGCATTTATATTGACATAGAATTTCCTGGATACCCTAAAGAACTGTTGCGGATTCAATTCGTCTTCAAGAGATTCTAATGTGGTGTCAATTAGATAATTTCTATTGTCTGTTGTGTAAAGATAGGTTCCTTTATTTTCAGAATAAAAACATTCAATGTCTTCAACAGAGAATATTTTTAAGTGTTGCCCCACTCGTGCCGTGAAACGTTTTTTGTAGTTTCGATCTATAGGGTTTATTAATAGTTTTTTGATATCATCAAAATCCACCTGAAGTTGTTGTTTTTTAGGAATCTGTTCTTTGTATTTATTTACTGCGCTTTCTAATTCTTCATCATCTATTGGTTTTAGTAAATAATCAATACTGTTTAATTTAAACGCTTTCAATGCATATTCATCATAAGCAGTTGTGAATATAATAGCGCTCTTTATTGTGATTGTATCAAAAATTTCAAAAGACAATCCATCACTCAACTGAATATCAAGAAATATGAGATCGGGATGTTCATTATTGCTAAACCACTCTATAGATTCTTGTACAGAATGCAACATAGTATTTACATTGAGGTTTAATTCGCTAAGCATTCTACTAAGACGTCGGGCAGCTGGTTTTTCGTCTTCTATAATTATTACGTTCATTTTTCTACTGCTTATTTTTTTGTTTTACTTGTTTACCTGCTTTCCAAATAGAGGTAATGGTTTCAATATTATTAATGTCTTCAATGGGATTTTTATCCAATAACAACATATCTGCAATATATCCCTCTTTGATATATCCTAGTTTGTCAAGCTTAAAGCAATCTGCCGGATGTGATGTAGCTCCCTTAAGTACATCAAGATTAGGGATTCCTGATTCAGATAATAAAATTAATTCCTTATACAAATCACTCCCATGGTTTATATTAGCATTAGGGGGATCAGTCCCAGTAAGAATAGGTACTCCTGCTTCGTATAACCTTTTTACTTCATTTTTCAGGAATTTTTCTATTTCTGCCAATTGCTCCTCAGTTTTTTTGCGATATAGCTTTTGTGCTAGAATATTTACAAGTAGTGTAGGAATAACAAAGAAATCTCTGTCTCTTGCTAATTCTTTTAATTTTTCTTCCGGCATGGGTTTGTCACTCCAAATATGAACTAATCCATCAGCATGATTATTAATTACCTGATAGCCATCTTCCATTTTCGATACATGTACAACTACTTTTTTTTCTTGTTTATGTCCTTCGTCAATAATAGCTTTTACAGTTTCATGTGATAGTGTTGGTTTCCAGGGTTCAACGATAATTTTGATATGGTCTACATTGGCATCAACACGGTCTTGAATAAACTTTACAGCATCTTCCGGTTTCGTTAGCGTAGGGACAGGGAAACCATATTGGGTTCCATGCCCTTCTGGGGCCGTAGCCGCATAACCAGCCACGTAGAATCTTGCATAATTTGTAGAATCACGCATAGATTTCATCTTACTTTGATAAGGTTCAACACCATGCATATCCAATAAATTGAGAACACCAGCTTGAGCAGCTTGTTGTAATGCATTAGGAGCCCAAGCGTGAACATGGGCATTTGTCATTCCTGGCATGAGGAATTTACCTCTTCCATCTATAACAGTTACATTATTCTGTATTTCTTTAGATACTTTGGTGATTTTGCCATTTTCGACAAGGACAGAGGTTTTTTGACTAAGCTTTTCGCCATCAAATAACATTACATCTTTGATTACAAAAGATTCCTGAGCATTGAGGTATGCCGCAATAAGAAAAAATAGAAGATGGATTATTGTTTTCATTTTTGATTGATTGTAGTTTGTACTAGTATATTTGTTTATTCCCAAAGTTGTTTGTCTTTATCCTGCTCTTCTTCCATGTATTTTCTGATTTTACGTTCTTCCCAATCTTTATTGAACATTGGATTTACTCTGTAAGCTTTAATTGCATGAAAGACAAGACCAATTCCCCAACCAAATGCAGCCCATAGGAACCATGCATATCGCCATTCGTTTTGATAATAATTTAATCCCGCTAGAAATCCAATAATTACAACATAAGAGAAGAGATTATTATAAAATTTCTTTAGCTCTTCTACACGATCTTTTGCACGATCATACCGTTTTTGTTCTTCAAAATTTCTCATTATTATTAATTTTTATTCAGGTATTTTTGGATTTTCTTTTTTTCCCAGCTCGTATTTAGAAGGAATGTTCTAACAAAAATCAAAGCTCCATAGCCTAATAATGTTAGTCCCCATAGTATTGGGATAATTGATAGTGTTTTTTCAAACCCCTCTTTTATCATGTCACGGGTTTCAAGATCTATACCCTCGCTGAAAATTATATAATCTCCTTTTAAAAAAAGTAGTGCAATATTGATCACTATATACACCGAAAGGTGATAATAGAATCCTTTTTGTTCTTCTACTCGCTTTTTCGCTTTCTCATAAGCTATTTTAGATGCTTTTTCTGTTTGATGATGTTCCATAATTATTAATCTAAAAATCGTCTTTATCCATTAATTCTTTAATCTTTTTTTCTTCCCAGTTTTTGTTAAAAAAGGTGTTTCTGCCAAAAACAGATATCCCATGAAAAAATAAACCTATTCCCCAGGCTATCGGAGTTATATATAAGTTCCAATCCAACCAATTATTAAACCCTTCATCAATAAAATCGGAGTTGATAAATAGTAACGCAATATTGATAACTATAAAGACTGTAAGGTGTGAATAAAACCCTTTTTCTCGTTCTAACCTTTTTTTAGCTTTCTCGTATCGTTTTTGTTCTTCAAATTTTTCCATTGTAATAGCTCTTTAGTGATTAAAAATCATCTTTTTTCATTATCTCTTCAATCTTACGTTTTTCCCATTCTTCCCCATATACGGATTTACTAAACCATTTTTTCTCAATTTTTCGTCTATTAAAAGTCCATAGTCCGTGACCCAGTAATCCTATGCCCCAAAAAAGAGGAGTTGCAATGATGTTCCAAAATAGCCAATTATTGTATTCTGCACTATCGACATATTGACCTACTTTGATTTTAAAAAATGCAATAACCAAATTCATTACAACATATGCGACTAAATGCGTGTAAAAAGCTCTTTCTTCACTTAATCTTTTTTTAGCTTCTTCATAGGCTTTTTCTTTATCAAAATCATTCATAATTCTTTCCTTTAGATTCCTCCATGTATTTTTTGATTTTTCTTTTTTCCCAATCTTTTCCAAATATTGGGTGTTGGTCATAGGCTTCTGCATAGTGAAAGATTAATCCTATTCCCCAGCCAGCAATTGGAAAAATTACCCAGGGAAGGTCAAAACCTGTTGTTTTATAATTAAGAAATATTAAAAAAGGGATAACAATGCAATAAGCGGTTAGGTTACCGTAGAATTCTTTCATTCTTTTTACTTGTTCTTTAGCACGCTCATATTTCAAACTTTTTGCATGTTCTATGCTTTCTAAGGTTTGTGAGATTTCCATATCTGCGAATTTTATTTTTTTAGTTAATATCGGAAGTTCAGCTATAAAAGCATCTTCCGTTTTGTAAACCGAAAATTTTCTTTTTGTTAGTAATGCATACCGTTGTTGTACATTACCTAATCCTACACCGCTGCTTTGTTTTATTACTTCCTTAGGTTGAAGGTTGTTTTCTACTAGTAAAAAACCATCTTTTTCATAAATCTTAATATGTAGTGGTTTTTGGGGCATTACTACATTGTGTTTTACTGTATTCTCTAACAATATTTGTAAGGATAATGGTACTACCTTTGCCTCAGGATTAGAGGCCTTTTCTGGCAATTCAAATATGATACTATCTTCAAAACGTAGTTGAATCAATGTCATATACGTTTTTGCAAAATTCAACTCTTCATCTACTGTTACTAATTCTTTATCTTTTTGTTCTAATACATATCGATACACCTTGGATAGCGAAGTAGTAAATTTTTGTGCCATCCTGGGGTTTTCTTCAATGAGCGATGTTAATACATTAAGACTATTAAACAAGAAATGAGGATCTAATTGATTTTTTAGAGCTGCAAACTTTGCTGAAGCCGTTCCTGCAATGATTTTCTGTTCTGTTATTTTTTGTTTTTGTAATTCTTTATAGAAGTAAAATGCATGAAAAAAGAGCGATGCAATCATTGTGATTATAAACCCAATAATGTAAAAACTTAATCTTTCATCTTTTATGAACTCATCTAAAGGTTTTCCATAAATACCTACTACTAATGTTAATCGTACTATGGCCAGGGTTATCATTGTTAGAACTATAGAGCCTATAGCTCCATACCATAATCGCTGATTATAATGTTTCTCCCAGGTATACCATTTACCTAAAAAATAAAAGAAATATCCGTTCACTATTGTTAATGGGAAAGCAAACATAAAATGCACCATTAGGTTTTCAAGTTCACCTTGCCAAGTAATAGGTTTACCTATTTTGAATAGTAAGAATACCAACTCTATAATTATCGCAATGATGGCACTTATTTTTATTATTTTTAGGATACTGGCTTTCATCTATTCTATATCTTTTCTGAAACTTAATTTCTATTTGCAGCTTTGCTGAATTCTTTTTACTTGATCTGCTCCCCATTTTGGATAAAAAGGAGTATCATTTTTAGATTCTTTTTCAAAGTACAAGATAGCTTTTTCTATTTCAGGACAAAAGGCCTTAGGGTCTTTACCCCAGAATTTGGCGCCTCCCATTTTCCATTCTGCATGATACAATGTTGCCCTTGGGTTTTCTGGCTCTAGTGTTTTTGCCTGTTGATATAATGCTTCTACTTTTGCAGAGTGTGTAGCCCCATAAACTGATGGGTTGTATACTACATATGCAGTATAAAGCATGGCTTCCATAATAAGAATTTCAGCATTTTCTTTAGAAAAAGTTTTGGCTTCATTAAGAAAATCCTGTGCTTTGGTTAATCTTGATTCTATTTCCTGGGCATCTTTAATCATAAATGTTGTTACAATATGCACTTGTGCCGCATAATAATAAGGTAGCCAATTTTCTTTTTCTGCCTTTGCAATGCGCTCAAAAAGATTGATGGCGTCGTCATTCTTTTTGTTTTCCCACAACTCGAATGCCTTAGTCATCCCATTCTTATAAGAAGTTTGAGCATTCATTGTGACCGCTATAAAAAGGGTTAGTACTGTTACAATAATTTTCATAGTTGTATTGTTTAAATTGATGATGTAAATATCGATAGGGGAGGTCTTTTTTTATAGTATTTATGACCCAACTGTAATTTTTTGGGTATGAAATGTTGTGTTTTTTTACAGACTAATATGTTGTGTTACACTTTTTCCAGAAACAATGAACATGGCATCTTCCCATTGTGGAGGTCCAAATCGACCTTTTGCATTATTACTAGTACCATATGGTTCTGTGGGGATTTTGAAAAAAGTGTTCATTTTTTGATTATCATCCTCGTCATGATATAAAGAAATTGCATATGCTCCATCTTCAATGTTTTCAAAAGTGACTTTTACACCTTCCTTTTTAGCTTTTATACTGATCGATTTGTAGGGTTTTCTTAGAAAATTATCCTTATTGTTGTACAAACCAATTTTTAAGGTTCCGTCATTTGATTTTATATTATCAATACTGACACTTATAGATTGACCATTTTGTTGACCAAAACCCGATGTTGAAAATGCAAGAAGTAAAATTGTTAATGTAAAAAATGTAGTTTTCATAATTGTTGTTTTTTTAGGATTATAAATTATCTAATTGATTATCAGTTTTATTATCGCTTATGGTCCAAAAGAATCCAAGAATGAAAAATCTGTCTGCTGTTGGTCTTATTGCACGTCTGGCGAACTCACCATTTACATTGGGAGTATCTGAGTATTGATAGTTAAAAACATTGTCAAAGCCTAGTACATTCGAAACCGAGAAGTACAAGATTTTTTGCGGGCTAATTAGGTAGGCCCAACTAAAATTAAGTGCATTAAATGTTCTTGTTTTTTGATTTTGGAAAACACTTTCATTTGGATCATTATACGGTCTACCTGAACCAAAGTTATAGGTTGTGCTTAATAAAGACTTCCAGTCGTTGATCCAATACTTAGTAACCAAAGAAAGATTGTGTTCTGCGGCAAAATTAGGTGTAGCTTTATCTGGATAATTTCTATAATCTCTCTTGGTGTTTAAATAAGAATAGCTTACCCAATAATCAAAATTTTTAATAGATTTACTATCTCTCCAGAAGAGATCTAGTCCTGTTGCATAACCATCTCCATTATTAGTGTATAAGCTAGCAAATTCTGGAAAATCGGTATCAAATTTGACCAGTTTATTATAGGATTTATAATAACCTTCTGCTCTTAGTGTTTTTCCTTTATCCTGATATAAGTAGTTAATGATGTAATGAGATGATTTTTCGGGTTCTAGTGTAGTGTTATATTTTAAAACTTCTTGTAACGGGGATTGATAAAAGTCGCCGTATGCCAGGGATATTTGTGATTTAGAAGAAGTTTTATATGCCAGAGAGGTTCTGGGAGAAATTTTGGTATAATCCAATAACGAATTATATGTACCTCTTATACCTACTTGCATTGCAAATTTTTTGCTAAAGAATATATTGGCTTCAGAGAAAATGGCTGAACTATTGTTGTCGTATGAAGTTTCGAAAGCATCAGAATCGGGGTTCTGGGCTTTTTCAGAAAATGTATTTAGAAATTGTTCTACACCAAGATTAAGTTTAAATCGATTACTGAACCTTTTTCTGAGTTTTAATTTAAAATGAAAATTATTTTCATCATCAAGTATATTGGTATTTATAACATTAATGTTGTCATGATCATTCGCAAAACTACTTCCGGTTGTAATATCCCAATCATTTCCTAAACTTCCTCTATATGTTGCATTTAGATATAGATTACGGTTTTTAAGCCCAAAACGCACTCCGTCAGCTACATTAATATCTTCTTGAATAAGTTCAAAATCGGTGTAGCTTAGTCCTCCATAGACTTTTAAAAGCCCATTATCAAATTTATGTCTGTAGACCGCTTCTCCTGATAGTGATTGGAAGGGTTTTATCCAGTTCACTCGCTGCTCTACTATGTTTTGATATGGTTTTAGGTTTACATAAAAAGCGTTTACACTTAATGAATTTTTCTTCCATTTTTGAGTATTCCCAGCGCCAATACCTACATTTATAAACTGAAATTCGGTTTTTTCTTGGTTGGGCTCATCGATTGTATTCAGTAATAATACACTGGATAGCGCATCTCCGTATTCTGCGGAGTATCCACCTGTAGAAAAGTTGGTTCCTTTAAAAAGGAAAGAAGAAAATCTTCCTCTAGCCGGTATATTATTGGTAGTGGCAGTAAATGGCTGAAAAACTCTTTGTCCGTCAATGTATATGTTGGTTTCGTTTGCATCACCACCTCTTACAAAAAGCCTTCCATCTTCGGATACATTAGATGTCCCTGGCAATGTTTTTAGTGCACCAATATAATCGCCATCTGCCCCTGCAGTGGTAACAATATCTAAAGGTGTAAGTACAGATGCTTTACTATTATCACCAGTAGAAAGTGTTCCGGCATTTAAAATAACACTCCCAAGAGAGTTAATATCTTCTTTTAATACGACGTTCAGGTTTTTCATTTCCGAAACTTCGCCCAGTAATGAGTATGTTTCAAAAGATAAGAATGAAATTATTAATGTTTGAGGTCCTTCTTCTGCGGAAGTAAAAGAAAATACTCCTTTTTCATCAGAAGAACTTCCATCATAGGTGCCATCTAGGTAAACATTAGCTCCTTGTATAGGAGTTCCTGAAGGATCTGTTATTGTTCCTGTAATGGTGTTTTGAGCATTAATTGAAGAAACAATTAGTAAAAATGTGATGGTTAGTGGTAATCTCATTATTGTTTTATATTCTGATTGATGCTCCAAAAGTGCTGCATCCGTTCAAAAAATGAAATTGTATATTTCTCAACTGTCAAAATAGAAGGATAAGTTGTAATATTTAGGAACAAAACATTGTAACTAATTTTTTAGTTGAAAAAAATAATTTACTTTTGCCACGTTAACATCATCAATCAAATCATGAAAAAAGTAATAGCTTTAATTGTAGCAATGTTTGCATTATCTGCACATGCACAGGAAATTACAGTGTTTTATAAAGAAATGCGAAAAGCAGATTACCACAGTCTACGATCAAGTGAATGGGAGGTTGAACATTATGTAGAAAAAGAAGTAAGAGATCTTGTAAGAGATAAGGCTAAAACACACGAAAAAGAACTTTCATTATTTGAATATATAAGTGTTTTAAGAATTAATGGAGATACATCTATTCATTATCCACAGAATGAAATAACCAATGATACCATTAATAATTCTATTAAATATGGCGAAAATGGAGAGACTTTTATAAGTAGGGAGGTTTCTAAAAAAGATTATGCCATCACTTATATGAATATTAACGCTAAGGAAAAAACAAGTACAGATCGCTATTCTGGTAAAGACTATCTGGTTTCTGAAAAACTTCAGGAATATGATTGGGAGATTACTAATGAGAAGAAAGTTATAGGAAAGTACAGATGTCAAAAAGCAATCTTAAAGCATGAACACGATGATTCTGAAATTCAGGTGGATGAACATGAACATATTCACCTTACAGAGGCTTGGTTTACCAAAGATATTCAATCTAGTCACGGACCAATTGGGTATTGGGGATTACCAGGGCTTATTTTAGAAATACGTGAAGGTTCGACTTACATATTATTGGATAAGGTTGTTTTTGATATTGGATCTTTTAAAGTAGAACCACCAACCAAAGGCAAGAGAGTAAGTAGAGAAGGTTTCAAACGTCTCCCTATTCTAGAGTTTATGGAAAACTAATTAAGTTTCTCTATCTAAGATCATTTATACCCGCTCGATTACTTCATCTTTATTTTTAAATGGGCGTACTATTAATCGTGCCGCTTTATCATAATTGATATAGTTATACGTCCAGTTAAAAAAGGTAACAAATCTATTTCTAAAACCAACCAAGAACCATAAATGGATAAACATCCAGATAAACCACGCAAAAAAACCGCCAAATCTAAGCTTGCCAATATCAACTACTGCCTTATTACGACCAATAGTAGCCATTGACCCTTTGTCTAGATATTTAAATGGGGTCATAGATTTACCTCTTAAATGGAGCTTTAGATTTTTAGCAAGATGTTTCCCTTGTTGAATAGCGGGTTGGGCAACCATTGGGTGCCCTTTAGGATAAATTTCAGTTTCCATTACCGAAATATCACCAATGGCAAAGATATTTTCGTACCCATTAATTTGATTATATTCATTTACCTTATAACGATTAGCTCTTGGAATTAGGGATTCAGCATTTATTCCAGATACAGGTGCTCCTGTTACTCCTGCAGACCATATAAAAGTTGCTGTCCTAATAGAAAGGTCTGTATTGGTAGATACTATTTCGTCATCATAGTTTTTTACTTGAGTATTTACATGGATATGAACTCCTAGCTTTTCCAAAAATTTAGTTGCTTTTTCAGAAGCATATTCACTCATTGGGGGAAGGATGCGAGAAGCACCTTCAATTAAATGAATTTCCATTTCACTAAAATCCATATCTGGATAATCTCTTGGTAATACATTTAGTTTTAGTTCTGCAATACCTCCAGCTAGCTCTACTCCAGTAGGGCCTGCACCGGCTAACACAAAACTAAGAAGCTCTTTTCTTTTCTCAGGATCTGTCGTAATAACTGCCTGTTCTAGATTTTCAAGCATTAAGCTTCGTAAATTTAATGCTTGCGGTAGGTTTTTCATGCGCATAGCGTTATTTTCGATAGTTGTGTTTCCGAAAAAATTTGTTTTAGCACCGGTGGCAATAACAAGGTAATCATAAGAAATACTACCAATGTTTGTATTAACCTTTTGATTATTGGGATCTATTGATGCTACTTCTGCCATCCTAAAGAAAGTATTTTTCCCTCTTTTTATAACTTTTCGAAGAGGATAAGCAATAGAATCGGGTTCTAGAGATGACGTAGATACCTGGTAGAGCAAAGGCTGAAAAGTGTGGTAATTATGCCTGTCTAATAATACGAGCTGTACATTTTCTTTTATCATTTTTCTTGCCAATGCAACTCCAGCAAAACCACCACCAATAATTACTAATCGTGGTAAATTCGTATAAGGGATGTTCATCTATTCTTTCTTATTTTTTTAGTTTTCCGTTGAAATCACCGCTTATAATTCAGAGTAATTATATCCTTACTTTCATACCCTGTTTTCTTATAAGAGGATAGGATTACAAAGGTAAAATGATAAAACTATAAACCCTATAGAAAGTTTGTTTTTGTATTAAAATTGTAACAATTTTAATTTTATCTGTAACAGAAATGTTTTCTTGACTACTTATAAGGTGTAACTGACCAAAGTGAATAAAGAATTAGAACATAGTTTCGTAACCAACCTTGAGCAAAATCAGAATATTGTGCACAAGGTGTGTAGAATTTATACAAGTGACCCTGATTCGCACAATGATTTGTTTCAGGAGATAACCATTCAGCTATGGAAAGCATATCCTAAGTTTAGGGGAGATGCTAAATTTAGCACATGGATGTATAGGGTAGCGCTGAATACAGCTATTACCTTATATCGTAGGTCTAAAAGAAGTCTTAAGACTACTGATATTGACGTTATAAATTTTAAGATAAAGGCTGAAGATTATGATGATGAAGTAGAGCAACAATTAAAACTAATGTATGCAGCGGTTAAACAGCTGAATGATATCGAGAAAGCTTTAGTTTTTCTATACTTAGAAGACAAATCGTATAAAGAAATTGCCGAAACAATGGGTATAAGTGAAGTAAATGCAAGGGTGAAAATGAATCGAGTAAAGACAAAATTGAAAAAAATATTAAATCCCTAACCCCATGGACGAATTAGAACTATTAAAAAAAGATTGGAAGAGGCAAGAGGAAGTGCTTCCTAGATTGTCCTATCAGGAAATTTATCAGATGATATTAAAAAAATCCTCTTCTATTGTAAGGTGGATTTTTATAATCAGTATTATCGAATTTTTGTTGTGGGCTTCATTAGACATTATATTTAGAGCTACTGGTGTACACGATGAGGTGGAAATTAATAATATGGAGACATTTTCATTAATAGCTTCATTCTTATCCTATGGTATTTTGATCTATTTTATTGTTCGATTTTATTTGAATTATAAGAAGATTCAATCTACAGACTCTACCAAAGTTCTTATGGAGAATATCATAAGAACAAGAAGAACTGTGAAGCATTATATTTGGGTAAATATTAGCCTTTTTTCAATACTGATGATAGGTACGATGGTATATTTGGTTTTCTTTACTGATGAGTTCCAAAAAAGTGCAGTAGAAGAACAGCCTCCATTGTGGCTTATTATCACAACAACAGTGTTCATGACTATTGTTTTTGCAGGAATGATTGCATTGTTCTACAGATTAGTTTATGGTATTCTGACGCGTAGATTGAAAAGAAATTATAAAGAACTTGAAAAACTAGAAGTATAATTATTTATTTTCATTAAAAGCTGAAGGTAGTAATTTAGGGATAAACTTTACTAAAAGAGGTAGTAGAAGACTCCCGCCAGGAAGAATGAAAATGGCCAAAGATGGAATCGTTTTGCATACATCTAGTAGTTGTTGTTTTACTTTCTTTTTTTCTTGTTTCGATAAATCTCTTACTGTAGATTGCCCTAATAAGACCATAAGGTCTTTGCTTTCAGAGATTTCTTTGATTAATCTTTTTTTATTTCTTAGTATTAAAACACTTACAGTCCTTGATGTTTGCTGATAAAAGTGTAGTGCCGGATGCGAGTAATTAAAAAAAGAAATATCCTCCTTGTGGTCATTTATGAAGGTAATTACCAAATCGATGGATTCTTTTACGACATCATCGGGCAATTGCAACTCTGCCCCAAGGGCAGACATGAAAATCTGTTCGCCTTTATCTAGTTCTTTATCATTCCAGACGGCCAAACTAGTAAGGTCAAGAATATACTTTTTTTCAATATCATCGGTATAAGGATCTAATTCTATATAATCAAAACTAGCTTCTTCTTCTGTAGAAATATCAGTATAACGTACCGATGAAGCAAATAACTTAACCAATAGCTTGTCGTAATCATCTTGTTCTTCCTTCGACTTTAACGCCAGAAAAACGGTGTTGGTTAATGTTTCTTCCAGTTTTGCGGCATAATCAAAGGGGTTTTTATCATGTATTAAATAATAATCAAAAGCTAAAACGTCAATAAAAAGTAATGCATTGGTTAATAAGTGACTGAAGTTCTTTTTAAAAATGGATTCATTCGTTTGTATGCGCGCATGAATAATATTTTCGAGCTTCTCATTTTTGTTGGTAGGCAGCACATTGGTAAATGAAAAAATAGATTTTTTGGTATCAAGAAAATCGTAAAATTGAAGTAGAGCTTCCAAACAATCTTCTTTATTTGCGTTTTCTATAGTATCATAGTAAACCACTACTAATGCAGTAAACAGATTGATTTTTGTTTTTTCTTCTTCAGAATAGATAATTTCCGAATTGTCATAAACAATGGTATTAACAGATGTACCGTAGATAAACCCAACCCGTCTTAAACTAGAATATAGTTTTTCAAATGACCATTCAGAGATGTGTTGGTCAGGATTAAGATCTCTTAAAAATTTTTCTATCCAACCAGAAGTTGAAGGATTCATTTGTTAAGGTTTGTTACAAAGTTAGTTTTATTTTTTATCAAAACGATATCAACTTGGAATACTATTTAAAAAATGAGGTTAACAAAATTTTGATCAGTTTTTTGAAAGACCAAATTCATAAGTTTTTGACAACCCAATATGATCTATCTTGAAATACCTTTGCATCGAATTTTTCGATTTTTAATGTAAACACATGATAATCTGTTGATTACGATAATTTGAAATTACGCATTGCTTTCAAAAAGAATGCTATCGCGCCAAAATTTAGAAATGAAAATTTTATGTAAGAATTCACCCTTAATCTTTAAAATAAATCTATTATGCAAAATTATTTAATCTTTCTATTAACTTTATTATTAGCTGGTTGTACTCAAAAACCATCAAACGATACTAAAAGTGATTATGGTGTTTCAAAAGAAGAGGCACATGAGAGTCATGAAACTTCTCATGAAAATGGACACAAGAAACCAATTACCGTATTTAATAATGGTCATGTAAAAGTTGTTCATGATGATAAAAAAGAAATACCTGATGCTCATGGTGGTTATGTAGTGGTAGGGAAAAATTCTGTATACTACTGCCATATTCCTATGTTTAGTAACCCTAATCATCAATACCAAATTATAGCAGAGTTGGATCTTGGAGCAGATGTTCAAAAACATTTAAGCACGTTTTATGAAAAAAACAATGAAGCTCCTTATTTTTTGGCTAATCTATCCCAATGGTCAAAAGTAGAAGCTGAGAATATGGTACTGGCAGACATGTTTTTAAACGAAAAAGGAGAGTATAACCAAGATGATAAAAAAGAAATACGATATGATATTTTTTACAATAACTTTCCCTGGATGGATGGTGTTGATCATATCATTAGCGATGGGCAATTCATAAAGTACAATAAAGCTGTAACAGCAAGTAAAAAAGCAACTTTAGAAAACTTAATCGTATATCACCACTATACTTTGGACAATAATGCAATGTATCCTCCTAATTTAACATATTATTTGTTCGGAAAAGGAGATGAAGCTTTTATATCGCATTATGTATTAAAAGGACCAAGTTTTCAGCATATTGTTAAGCTTAAAGAAGTCCCTTCAGGAATATCAAAACAAGAATTGCGTAACGGAATGATGATTTCCTTTCCTGGGTTGGCAATGTCAGAATCAAAGTATATTGATAAGAAACCTTTAACTGAAACTTCTTATGAAGTGGTCATTAGTGGTAAAAAAGGCCTTCACAAAATTAACCTTGAGAAGCACCTGTGGTTTATTCATAGTAAAGAATTAGAAACTCACTAGAAAGAGGTACTTCTTTAGTTTTCAGTATTAAAATATTTCTATAGAACATTGGGGCAGGAGCCTACCAAATGCCCCAATGTATCTTTATTTCCCCAAATCTAAAATATTAAAAATGATAACAGAAACGTTACTCGATAGAGATCTTGCGCTATCAAAACCTACTCGAAAAGATGATATTAATAAAACTGGTGCATGGTTCCTGGGATCAAAAGGAGAAAATGCCGATTGGTTTTCTAAGATGATTCTTGAAGCAATACAAGCCAATACAGAAGTTAGAAATTCATATTTTCCCGAAGATCCTCATTTTATTACCCAAGAGATAAAAGAATCTGAAGAATACCAGAATAGTCTTACCACCTTAGAAGAAGAATATCATAAGTTACTAAAAGAATTAAAAAAATCGGCACCATTTTTTAGTATGCGAAGTGCAGGGCATATGCTCTGGGATATTAATATTCCCAGTATTTTGGGATATTTTTCGGCACTCTTGTATAATCAGAATAATGTAGCGGCAGAAACCTCTCCGGTTACTACTCTTTTAGAAATGCAAGTGGGTAATGATCTTTGTGAAATGTTGGGGTATAAAACAACTCCTATTCATGCTCCAAACCAAGATTTTCAGCCTACAGAATCTGGTATTGTAGGATGGGGGCATATTACATGTGATGGTACCGTAGCAAATATTGAAGGACTTTGGATGGCTCGTAACCTGAAATTTTATGCCATTGCTCTTCAAAATGCAATTAGAAACGAAAAGATTTTAAAGCCCCTAAGTACATTAGAAATAAAAACTTTAAGAGGCGAAAACAAGCGCCTTTTAGAAGTTAATATATGGGAGTCATTAAATTTACCAATAGATGAGGTGTTAGCGCTACCATCTATAATTACAGAAAACCACCCTGAGATAACAATAGAAGAGTTAGAAAAAGCTACAAGTAAATACTCAATTCAAACACTTGGTTTTTTTAATTTTTATCAACAATATCTTAGCGGTGTTTCTCAGGCTCCAGTAGCTATAACTCCAAATACGCAACACTATTCATGGCCTAAAGCAGCTGCTCTATTAGGATTGGGGCAACAAAACCTCAGAATTGTACCAAATGGTAAGACGACAAGAATGGATATAGATAGACTAGATGCCATATTAGCCGATTGTGTAGAAAACCAAATTCCTGTTATAAGTGCAGTTGCTATTATTGGAACCACACAAGAAGGCGCAGTCGATGATCTCGAAAAAGTACTACAGCTTCGTGAAAAATATCGTAAAAAAGGGCTGGAGTTTACGATCCATGGTGATGCCGCTTGGGGAGGTTATTTCCCTTCTATGATCCGCAGCAAAGATGGTTCAAATGACTTTTCTTATTTACCAATTAGTGATTATGTTGTGCGCCAGTATCAAATGCTCGCCCATACAGATTCTATTACTATAGACCCACATAAGGCTGGTTATGTACCTTATCCAGCTGGAGGATTGTGTTATCGTAACTCGGCTATGCGCAACCTGGTTGCTTTCACAGCACCCGTGGTTTTTCATGGAGGATTGGATCCTACCGTAGGAGTGTATGGTGTAGAAGGTTCAAAACCAGGAGCTGCAGCCGCTTCAGTATATTTATCTCATAGAGTTATTGAAACAAATCAGGATGGATATGGTAAAATTTTAAGTGAATGTACTTTTGCTGCCAAAAAATTCTATGCAGAATTAGCTTGCATGGATCTTGAGGATAATCCGTTTGTTTGTATACCATTGATAGAACTTCCAGCTGCCAAAGAAGGAAAAAGTAAGAATGAAATAATAGACGAATTGTTATTCCTGAAGAGTCGTATTATTGATGTACCCAATCAGGAAATTATTGCAGATAAGCCTGCAATGGAGTTGTTGAAAAATATGGGGCAAGATCAGACCATTGTTACCTATATGTTTAATTTTAAGAATGCGGATGGCACATTAAATACCGATCCGAAAAAAATGAGTGATCTAAACAATGAGCTTTACAATAGGCTTAGTTTTCACCCTTGGCAAGATGATATCGAGAAAACACCGTTAATTGTTACTGCATCTGAGTTTGATCCTAATAATTATTGTAAAAAATTTATGACATATCTCTACAGTAGAGCTGGTTTGTCAAAGGTAGAAGATGTGCCTTTAAACTTTATCATTTCTACATTTATGAACCCTTGGATTGCTGCAACCAATCAAGGAGAACTTCTGAAAACATACATTCAGGTACTCAAAGATACCGTTGTCGATATTATAAACGAAAAGTATAGGTAATGATTTAATAATCTTAGCAGTAAATAGTGCATTTAAGGCTTCAGATTTGTAATTTGAAGCCTTTTTGTTTTTTTATACTTGTAATAAATTTTTAGAATCAGTGATTTACGGTAACACCACGGTTGAGTTATTTTTTTTAAGTAAAATTAATTACTATATGATTTACTTTTAATGATATACAAGAAGTTTTTTTTTATTAATTTTGCGCGATTACTAACCAAAAATTTCACTTTTATGAAAAAAAGTTACTTATTATTTTATTCTCTTATTGCTTTGTTTTTAGTCTTCACTTCTTGTAGTAAAGATGAAAATGAATTAGTTGAAGAGACGGCAACAAGTAAAATTGAGCCTGATTTTTTTGAAAAAGAAGGTTCTGTTGGATTGTCAACTGAAGAGCTAAAAGGAGAAGAAGAAGCTCCTGTTATTACGAATGCAAAAAGTTGGAGCTACGACTACACATTACTAAAACCTTCTGGTTTAAAACAAAAAGATGTTGATTCTATCGCTTGTGGGGAGAAAAAGGTTATACCTTTATTAGTAGGATCAAGAAAGAAAAAAGTTGGAAAAGTTATAGTATCTAATGACGGGGAAAATCTATACTTGACCTTTAAGGCTAATAAAAAGAGATACATGAAAAAAGTGTATCTGTATATTGGTGAAAAAGGAAGTATTCCTTTTTATTCTAATGGATTCCCAAAAATTGGGGAATTTAATTTTAAAGCTTTTCCATACTATTATGGAGGGACTAAAAAAGCTACTTATGTTATTCCATTATCTTCAATCAATTTAGATTGTTTTGAGATCGTAGCGTATTCTAAAATCTATGATAAGGATAGCGGTTGTTTCTATTCAGCTTTTGCTTATGACAAAAATCTTACACAAGAGTATGATTATGATCAGAATTCTGGATGCTGGTACTTCAGTGACTGGGTAAGATCATTTGAATACTGTGTTCAGAAATGTGAAGTAGAGTGTATACAAGCATATGCTTATCATGAAGCATGTGGTTTTTGCGAAAATGATGTCTTTAATACTTTCCTAGCCTATACCTTTATTGATAATAGAGGTGATGCAGGGGTAGATATAGAGTTAATCACCAATCCTAATGGATGTGATATTTCAAATAGCCCAGAAGTTGGACATGTAAATATTTCATCTGCAAGTGATACTAAATTAAAAATAGTATACCAAATGGATGCAGGTTACGAAATGTGTGAGCTAAATTTCAGCTATGGTACTTCTGGCTTTAATACTCCAAATACATATTCTGAGCAATTTGATACTCCGGTAACTACATTTAGTTTTGAAATTGATAAGCTTTCTGGAGCGAATATCTTTATGAATAGCGGAGCAAAAATTACAGAGAAGTAATTAAGCAAAAACTCTTATATAGTAGTACTATATTAAGAAAACATATTATAGAAAACAGGGGTGGGATTATAAAAATCTTACTCCTGTTTTTTTATTTTGCAACTATGATTCGTCAGGATGTTACCACTCCTAAAAGTATACAATAGTCCTACATTGGGAGATTAGTTAGTATCAAAGGCTTCAGGTTGTTTTCTTTGTCTCGCTAAACAATGTTACAGAAACTGCCAAACATATATCAACTTATTGGATTCCTTATAATTTGAATTAGATGATGAGAATCAGATTGTATTTTATCTTCAATATTGAAAACAAAAAGAGGTCGTGAATAAACGACCTCTTTTTGTTTTATAAGGTAAACAATTATTGTATTATACCACCGCAGCTTACTCTACTTCCTGCTGCACCAGATGGTTGAGATGTGAAATCATCCACACCCTGGTGTACAATTATTGCCTTGCCAACAATGTTCTTTTTATCGTCATCACAACCAATACACCATTCATTGGTAGCAAAAGTAATATATCCTTTCCCATCTGCATCTGCTTTAAAGTTTCCTATATCCCCTTTATGAAAACCTTCCTTTGCTCCCCATTTTCCATGAGGCTGCATTGTTGGATTCCAATGACCACCGGTTGATTTACCATCTGGAGAAGAACAATCTGCTTTCTCATGAATATGTATTGCATGCTCTCCTTCGCTAAGTCCTGATAATTCAGCAACCATATTAACCATACCTTCAGACTCTGTAAAAGTAACTTTTCCAGAAACTTTGCTATCACTTTTTGGTTCTAATTTGAACTCTAAATCTTTTACCACAACTTCTTTTTTGTCAGAAGCTTTTTTAACGGTTTCTGTATTGTTTTCTTGATCTTTTGCTTCTTTCTTTTCTCCTTTACAACTAAAAATGGTTATAGTTAAAAAAGCAATTATTACCAATTGTAACGTTTTCATAGTTCTTGATTTGTTTGTCTTTTGTAAACGTAAGATAATGTAGTTTTAGTTTATGGCAAAAGAATTAAATAGGAATCCATTAATTATGTTAAAATAGCTACGGTTTTTTAACAGTCACTATACTAAATAATAGTACAAATATTGATCTTGGGATGCCGTTTCTGTTTTAGGACGTTTAATGGATAAAGCTATTATTTTTTGTAATTATTGATTTAAGAATTATAGTTTTTTTATCAATTCTTTATTATCCCTAATCCCTCGTTTTAAATTTTCTGTAATCACAAGAGCTTTGTCTATTCTAGATTGAGAATTTTTAATCTTTAAAATATAATAAATAAGACTTCGTTTTTTACCATCTGTTAATGATTCAAATATATAAAGAGATTCGGGGTCACTTTGTAGTACTGCATCAAATTCCTCTGGCATTTCGACTCCATATTTAGATGAGTCTTCAAATAATTCGACATAAAAAAAATCTGTGGGAGTAACACCTATTTTCTTTTGATTTGATTTGTTGAAAGTAATGTGGAGGCTTCCTTTAAATTTCTGCAAAGCTGCATGAAACTGTACAGATAAGTTGTTGAAAGTGATTTTTACCAATACTCTTTTCTGATCAACCTCTGAAAAGTAAAGAGCCACGTTATCCGGTACTATTATACTGTGGCTGGATTGTAGTGAAGTTTCAAAAGATTGATTTTTCATTTATGAATGTTTTAAAAATTGACTTTTAAGATAAACTTATGATTTACGAATTTCTTGTTTAGGTTTTACATGTTTTTGTTAATCAATTTTCACTTTTATAAAGGTAACAAAACAAATTTTAGAACTTTTTTTTAGCAAATTTTAACACTTTTACCGTAATGTTAAAACGGTATTCATATTCTTCTGATTTACAGACTTAAAATTTTCAACAACTTTTAATTTTATTGAACCTTAGCATTTATAATAGCTAACAAGAGTAAATTTACTAAAAAACTATTTTTAACAAGAAGGTTAGATAAAATTCAAAGTATATGTTAATTTATAATAATTTAGTATGGTTTTGGCAATTATGAATAAAGATTCTTTAGTTTTCTTTAATTTTGCATAACACAAACTCAAATACTTATTTTTTATGAAAAAAGTCTACTCGTTTGTCTTACTATTGTTTTTAATAGGGCAAACAACTTTTGCACAGGACATGAACACCATAGTCCGAAATCATTTTAGCGATGCAGTTACAACTTCTTCAAAATCTGCCGCTACAATTAATGATTATACAGAATATATAATTACTGACCAGGTACCCTCTTTAAAGCCTGGTATCACTCATGTATATATTCAGCAGCTTTACAATAAGATTCCGATTATTAATGGAACTTATAAGTTAACAGTACAGAATAATCAAGTTACTTATGAAATTAACCAATTTGTAGAAGGGGTTAAATCAAAAATTACTTCAACCAAGGTGTCATCTACAGAGGCAACGGCTATTAATGCTGTAGTAAAAGCGCATAATCTGTCTTCTCCTAGATTGACTAAAACGATGAGTAAATCTAAAGGAAGTGATGTTGCAAAATTTATTAACTCCGGAATTACTTTAGAGAACAAGTCTATTGATGTTAAGAAAGCTTATGTATTGCATAACGATGAATTACATTTATGCTGGAATGTAAGTCTATACGAAAAAGGAGGTCAAAACTGGTGGAATAGTTATGTTGATGCTACTACAAATAAAATTCTATTAGAGCATAACTGGGTAATCACATGTAATTTTGACGCTCCTGATCATGAATCACATAATCATGAATCAGTGCTTATAGAAGATACTAAGAAAATGGTTGGACCAATGCCAGCACCAGCAAAAACTGCTGCTACAGCTAGTGCATTAGCTCCTGATTCTTATAATGTTTATGCAATGCCTTTAGAAAGCCCTAGTCATGGTAACCGTTCTATAGTTACAGATCCTGCTAACGCTACGGCTTCGCCTTTTGGATGGCATGATACTAATGGAAGTGCTGGAGCAGAACATACTATTACCAGAGGTAATAATGTTTGGGCTCAAGAAGATAGAAATGGAAATAATGGAACCGGTTTTTCTCCTGATGGAGGAGCAAGCCTTGATTTTGACTTTCCAATAAACCTTAATCAAGCTCCAAGTAATTACCAAAGTGCGGCTATTACTAATCTTTTTTACTGGAATAATATCATGCATGACGTATTCTATCAATATGGATTTGATGAGGCTAGTGGTAACTTTCAGGAAAATAACTATGGTAATGGAGGAGCAGGAAGCGATTCTGTAAATGCAGATGCACAAGATGGAAGTGGTAGCAATAATGCTAATTTCTCTACTCCTGGTGATGGAGGTAATCCAAGAATGCAGATGTTTACATGGAGTGCTCCTAACCCAGATAGAGACGGTGATCTTGATAATGGAATAATTGCTCACGAATATGGGCACGGTATTTCTATTCGATTAGTTGGAGGTCCTTCTTCAAATCAACTAGGGGGTTCTGAACAAATGGGTGAAGGATGGTCTGACTGGTTTGGATTAATGCTTACCATGAGAGCTGGTGACGTTGGTACAGATGGAAGAGGAATCGGTACATACGCATTAAATCAGCCAACTACTGGAGCTGGAATCCGACCAACTAGATATTCTACAAATAGATCAATAAATAATACGGATTATGCAGATATTGGTGGTTTGGCAAGACCTCATGGTGTTGGTTATGCTTTTGCTACTATTCTATGGGATATGACATGGTTACTAATTGATGACCAAGGTTTTGACTCAGATTTTTATAATGGTACCGGTGGTAATAATATTGCTATGGCTCTTGTAATTGAAGGATTGAAAAATACTGCGAGTAATCCTGGGTTTGTTTCTGGGCGTGATGGTATTCTACAGGCAGATCAGGATTTATATGGTGGAGCGTACAGATGTTTAATCTGGAAAGCATTCGCAGAAAGAGGAGTTGGACAGGATGCTAATGAAAATAATAATGGAGGATCTAATGGTCAGACCGATCAAACTGTTTCTTTCGTAAATCCATGTGATGGTGGTGGACCTGGGCCTGGAACAGGAGAATGTTCTGGAGATGTAGCTTCTTTCCCATTCAGCGAAAGTTTTGAAACTAATCTAGGTGAATGGTCAAATGCTACTTCTGGAGATGATATAGACTGGACAAGAGATTCTGGAGGTACTCCTTCTAACCAAACTGGACCAAGCAGTGGTGCCGATGGTAATTTCTATGTTTATGTAGAAGCTTCAGGAAATGGAACAGGGTTCCCTAATAAAAGAGCTATCTTAAACTCTCCATGTTTAAATATGAGTTCTCTTACTACTCCAAGACTTACTTTCCAATATCATATGTTTGGTAGTGCTATCAATAGTTTAACTGTTGAGGCTAGAACGAATAATGACGGAAACTGGACAAGTATATTTAGTAGAAATGGAGCACAAGGAAATGCGTGGAATGCTGCAGATGTTGATCTTGCTGCTTATGCGGGAGAAGCAAGTGTACAACTACGATTTAATGTCGTAACAGGTTCAGGTGGTAGTGGATGGCAAAGTGATATTGCTATAGATGCTGTTTCTATCCAAAATGGAACAGGAGGACCAGGACCTGACCCAACTTGTGAAGCATTAAGCTTTAATGATTTTACAATTACACCATTCTCTAATCAAGATATTGCAGGTAACGCCTCAATCGTAAATGGAGGAGCTGGATTATCTATGACAAATAATACTTGGAAGTATATTGCATTAAACTATACTGTTACTGCAAGCACAGTGATAGAGTTTGATTTTAGTAGTACTGCTCAAGGAGAAATACATGCAGTTGGTTTTGAAAATGATAATACATTAACATCAACAAGATATTTCAAAGTTCATGGTACTCAAAACTATGGTGTAACAACCTATGATAATTATTCTAGTGGTACTACAAAATATGTTATCCCTGTAGGTACATTCTATACAGGAGCTATGGATCGATTGGTATTTATAAATGACAATGATGCTGGATCAGGAAATAATTCTACATTCTCTAATGTGAAGATCTACGAAGGTTCATGTGGTGGATCCGCAGCATTAGTTTCAGATTTTGGATCTGTTGTGCCAACGTACGGAGATGAGGACGAAGGAGTATTCTCTTCAATGAGACTTGTACCTAATCCTGTGAGTAAAGGAAATTTATTGAGAGTAGTACTTCCTAATAGAAGTAGTGTATTAGATGCACCATATTCAATTGTAAATATTCTAGGGCAAGTAGTCGGAAAAGGCAAACTAGATAGTAACAATACTATAAATGTTAGTCGTCTTGAATCTGGTATGTATATACTTAGAATTGAGGATTCAACACAACGATTTATTATTAAATAATTTGATTTGTTGAGAATTTTTAAACGTAAAAGACCGTCGAAAGGCGGTCTTTTTTGTTTCTAAATATTTGTAGATGAAGCAAATAACGATTATTTTGATGCCTTCAGATATAGGATTATGTTCTAGGAGATCTCTTTATGTTAATTTAATATGAGGTATTTGTGAAATTTTCTTAATGATAGTATTACCCAATTTAATTCTAGATTAAAAATCTTTTCTCATTGAATTTTATATGCTTTAGCGAATTAATTTTATAGAATTCTGAAGAGAAAGTAACATGTCGAATTTATGTTAATGTAGTCTTAATATTGTTAAGGTTCAATGTTCCTTGTAGAATAAATGTTAAAAATTGAATACGCCTAAAAATATATAAATACGTTTAACAAACACTAACCTCTTAAAACCTACAATATGAAAAGAGTATTTTTATTGCTAATTTCATTATTAGCAATTAACTCGTATTCCTCTAATGGTAAATACCGTTTAACGTTACGAGACAATCCCGCAACCTCTATAGTAATTGGCTGGGACCAAATTTCTGGTAATAATCCTGTCGTACATTATGGTACAACAGATTATGGAACTAATTATAACAACTATCCCAATTCTAAAGCTCCTAGTAGAACAGTTTCCTATAAAGGAATGAACAATAATTTTGTGCGCTTAACTGGTTTAACTCCTAATACAGCCTACTATTTTGTAATAAGAGATAGTCAAGGAACTAGTGAACGTTTTTGGTTTAAAACTGCTCCAGCTGATAATAGCAGGTTATCTTTTATAGCAGGAGGAGATTCTAGAAATAATCGTACGCCAAGACAAAGAGCAAATCGATTAGTTGCAAAATTAAAGCCTCATGCAGTATTATTTGGAGGTGATATGACCAATGGTGATAGTAATGGAGAGTGGAGAGATTGGTTTAATGATTGGCAGTTAACAATTGCTAATGATAATAGAATGTTTCCTATTGTTGCTACGCGTGGAAATCATGAAGATAGTAATAATAGTATTTACAATCTTTTTGATGTCCCATCATCAAATGTATATTATGCAATTACCTTTGGAAACAACCTAGTACGGACCTATACGTTGAATACCGAAATTTCAATCTCGGGAAATCAGACAACCTGGTTACGAAATGATTTGAATGCAAATCCCAATACCATTTGGAAAATGGCACAATATCATAAACCAATGCGGCCTCATGTTTCTTCAAAATCTGAAGGAATCAATCAATATAATAATTGGGCGCAGTTGTTTTATGACAAAGGAGTAAAATTAGTGGTAGAATGCGATGCACATACCGTGAAAACAACTTGGCCAGTGCGCCCATCTACAGGATCTGGAAGTGATGAAGGGTTTGTAAGAGATAACCAAAACGGAACTGTATATGCAGGAGAAGGATGCTGGGGAGCTCCGTTAAGAACAAATAACGACAGTAAAAATTGGACACGTAACTCAGCAAAATTTAATCAGTTTAAATGGATTTTTGTGGATGAAAGCAAAATTGAAGTTAGAACAATCAAGGTTGACAATGAAGCACAAGTAGGATCAGTTTCTAATAACAATGTTTTTGCAATACCCAGTAATCTGGATATTTGGAACCCATCAAATGGTAGCGTAGTTACAATTAATAATACGAGCGTAACTGATACAGAGCCACCATCGGCACCAACTAATCTTAATTCATTTAATGTTACGGCAAGTACGGCTTCTTTAAACTGGAACGCCTCTACCGATAACGTTTCGGTTTCTGGGTATGCTGTATATCAAAATAACACAGTAATCGGAAGTACCAGTTCTACCGGTTATGATGTGAATGGGTTATCTCCAAATACGTCATATTCTTTTAAAGTTAAAGCAAAAGATGCTGCGGGAAATAGTTCTGGGTTTAGTAACACAGAGAATGTTACTACATTAGATGGTTCGACAACATTATATACAATTGGAATTACTACTATAGGTGGAAGTAATTCTACTCATACTACACGAAGGGCAATGCCATATAAGATGACTGAAAACGGTATATTACAAAGTATTTCTTTTCATATTGAAGGTGGTACGGGTGATGTACAACTTGGTGTGTATGCAGATAATAATGGAGCACCTGGTAGTAGATTAGGAAGCACATCTATAACTCCCGTTAGATCAACTCGTGGGTGGCAAACTATTTCTTTGCAAAACCCGGTTACAGTAAATACTGGTGATACGGTATGGTTAGCCTGGATGTTTTCTAATAATCCTGGGATTGCATATGTTTCTGGAACCCCAGGAAGGTATCAGGCAACAGGTACAAGTTGGTCAACTAATGGAGGTAATATGCCATCTAATTATGGTAGCGGAGCTCAAAGCAATTATAGATACTCTGTATATGCAAATTACCAGAGAAATTCGTCAACAACCACATATACAGTAACAACAAATACTGTAGGACAAGGTACAGTAACAGGAGGAGGAACCTATAACGAGGGAACTTCAGTTTCAGTAACGGCAAATCCAGCATCTGGTTGGAAATTTGATGGGTGGAGTGGATCACTTTCTGGAGCAACAAACCCGGCTAACCTTGTTATGAATTCTAATAAGAATGTTACCGCAACATTTAGCGAAGTTACAGGCGGTGGACAAACTGGATCTGTTGAAGTAAGTATCACCGATGGAAATGATGATGTAGAAGAAGCGCAGAATGGTACTTTATATACTAATAGTAGTGATCTAGAGATGGTTTATGATAGTCATAATAGTAATGGGTATCAGAAAATAGGCTTGAGGTTTAAATCGGTGCAATTGCCAAAGAATGCTACTATTACAAATGCTTATCTGCAGTTTACTGCAGATGAAAGTAATAGTGCAAGTGCAGAATTAGAGATATCACTTCATGATAGTAACAGCTCTCCGGCATTTTCTTCCTCAAATAATGTTTCGGGTAGAGCTACTTTTTCAAGTAAAGTAACCTGGACACCATCTTCATGGTCCAGTAATCAAAATGGAAGTGCCCAGCGTTCTCCTAATCTCAAAAATATGGTACAAAGCCTTGTAAATAAAAGTGGTTGGGCTTCTGGAAATAATTTGAGTTTCATCATTAGAGGAAAAGGAAATAGTTTAACCAATACATCGGCAAAAAGAGTGGCGGATTCTTATGAGGGGGGGGCAAGCAAAGCAGCAAAATTAGTCGTTGAGTATATAACAGCAGGAGTAAGGTCTTCTAAAATTAACATTACCCAAGGGAAATCTTTTGATATACATCCAAACCCCTTTACTAATGATATCACTATTTCAACTTCCTTGTTAGAAATTAAGAAGCCATACAATGTTGTTATTTACAGCTTAAGTGGAAAGATTATTCATGAGGAAAATGTTGAGGATATGTCAAGGAACGGAATAATAACGATTACTCCCGGAGTTACTAATTCAGGAATTTATTTACTTTCGATTCGTGATGAGAATAATAAAATTATCGAAACAAAAAGATTAATAAAAGAATAAACTAAACAGTTATTACCAACAAAGAACCACTTCGTTTTTAAAAATGAAGTGGTCCTTTATGCCATATACTCTAATAAGAATGTTTTTTACTTGATAAGCGCATTTATATAAGTATCTAATCTATCAAATGTAGAACCCCAACCATTATAAAAGCCCATTTTTTCTTGTTGTTTGCAATATTCTTCAGTTGCATGAACAACATTAAAAGTAAAATTGGTTTTATCTCCATTGACTTCAAATAGTGCTTGTAATTCAACATTTTCGGTCATTGGTTTAAAGTTTGCCGATGTAACTATTTTTACAAACTCTATAATTTCTGAATACACTCCATCGGCTATAAATTCGCCTCCATCAGGCATGGTCATGGCATATTTCCACTGTCCACCAACTTTAAAGTCGTGCTTAATTACTTTGGTTTGCATTCCTTTTGGTCCCCACCATAATGCGATGTGTTCTGGTTGTGTCCAGGCTTCCCAAACTAATTGTAGAGGTGCATTAAAGGTTCTTTTTAGTGTAAGTGTTCGATTGTTAAGATTATTCATTTTTTTGAGTTTTTGATTGTAATTTGCCTAAATAATTCTCGAAAGAGTCTAGTTTTTTCTCCCATAGACTTCGATATTGCTCTATCCAGAGAAATGCAGGGATCAGGTTTTTGGGTTGAATTTGACAAAAACGCTCTCTTCCTTGTTTATTGATAACTATTATTTCGCACTCTTCTAAGATTTTTAAATGTTTTGAAATTGCAGGGCGGCTTACTTCAAATTTTTCGGCAACAGAGTTTATCGTAAGCGTTTGTTCTGCTAAAAGAGTAATTATGTCCCTTCTTACCGGATCTGCAATTGCCTGAAAAACATCTCGTCTCATTTTTTTATGTAACTGATTGGTTACAAATATATATGAAGCCATTCGGTTACGCAAATATTTTTAGAAAATATAGATAATTTATGGGGTGAGGCTTGTTATTAAACTTAAAGGGTTTGTGCCAAGAATTTTAGTGAGTAGATGAAAACGAGCAATTACTTATAGCCGTTGTTATTTTCTTTCAAATATTTAATGATTATCCCAAGTTGTCCTAAATGATAAATGTCGTGATGTAGCATTCCGTTAATTACAAAACTATACTTATAATTGCCTTTAAAATCTGTATCATAATATTCTCTATTCAGAAATTCATCATCTTTTGATTTTAATAAATCAATCAATTCGGTCAGTGTTTTATCATATTCTGATTTGATATATCGCCAACCTATTAATTCCAGTTTGTCATTAGTCAACCAGTTTTCCTCACAATCATCCGTTTTACTTCCTTGACCTGTCTGAATTTTTAAGATTGTCTCTTTTCTCCATAATGTCAAATGGGAAATTATTTCTGCGATACTGTGTAAACCCATAATCGGTCTTTTAAAAACCATATTTTCATCAACTTGACTCAATTTACTAGTAAATGTGCTCCCTATCCATAATTTTCCATTTTGGACTTCTTTATATTGTTGAATAATGTTTTGGATTATATATCTCATGCTAATAAAAGTTAAGGTCACGCTTATAAGTAGTTGCATGGACTAACACGAACTTTTGTAAGTATACTCCCGCTGAAAATTTCGTAGGTTTCTTTGAGCAGACTAGAATAAGCAATTACTTATGGGCATTGATGTGTGATTGTATTTTTTATTCAATTTTATATTCTTCTTTCAATTTTACGATGAGAGAGTCGGCTTGTTTATTTGTCTCTTCTAAAAGTCTTTTGTAATAATCAACGATTCTACCGTACATATCAACTTCATTACCAAATTGAGCAATTATTTTTTTATCAGTTTGTATCAATTCGTATTCGAGAGTTTTCAGTTTCGATGTATCCTTACTCTTATACAGATCAATCATTTCTCGAACTTGCTTATGATTGAAAATTTTTAGCCCTAAATTTATGACATTGTTGTGATAATTTTCGTAATACTTTTGTTGATTAGATACTAATGTTTTTTGTAAGTCATATCTTAATATTTCTTTGATAGTTGTTTTATTATGAATCAATCTCATTCCACCGGCATTTTTCAACTGTAACATTGTAAGCTCATTAGGAATAAAAAAGTCTGGTCGTATAATTACAATGGGATAAAATTTGTATAGCTTTTGATTACTATTTTCTTTTGAATCGAAATTGAAACATATATTAGATAATGTATCAAGATAAGATTTTCTTGATATATTATTTTTAATAACATTATCGATAGTTGTTTTATCTGTTTTTACGTCTTCGATTAGTGATCTAACATATTCCTTTTCCCTTGATTTTTCAGATATTTCGTCTCTATAATTGTCAGCAAAGAAGCCTAAAAAAACAGCCAAAAATAACATTAAGAATTCCAAAACATATTTTTTCCAATTCCCAAATAATTTCCTTTTAGCTTTATTCATTTAGTAGTTCTGTGTTTATATGTCGTGTAACAATTGGACTAGGGTTTCTTTGTGGAATTGCCCGCTAGGACTATTCTGTGAGAACCAAGTGTCGGTTTAAAGATATGAATTTTTGGCAGGAAATGTCACCACAATGAATTATAGCCGTCGTTGTATATAGAGTTTTTTATATTTCAAACGTTAATAATTCTTCATAAGGATTTACAGTAAGCTCAGGTAATTTTGCAGAAACTAGCTTTGTTTTCGATCCATCTTTTTTTAATTTCTTAATGTCAGCTTTGAATTTAGTCCCATTTTGTGCAAAACTTTATGCTCAATAATCATATACTTTTTTTATAACTCTCCCTGAAGTTTAAGTATTTCTGGGATTTCTGATTGGAAATCTAAATAAAAACTTAATGCATGATTTTGCTCTCCTCTTTTCACGAATCCCGAAATATGAATTATGTTTCGTTGTTTCTTAGTTTTATATACATCATATCCAAAAGAATTGAAACTAGAAACTTTGCCATAAATACTATCCATTCTTTTTAAATCATTAATCAATTTCCCTTTATTTTTTCCATAACGTTCATTGCTTAATAAGGACTCTACATAATGATATTTTCCCACCTTCATTGAATCTATAATTTTATTTACCAAAACAGCTTTTATATGTATAGAATCTAAAGTTTTTGAATCAAAAGAATAAGATTCTTCAAAGTTATCTTTAGTTATAAAGGTCACATCTATTTTGGCATAATTTCCCTTCTCTTCTTTAAGATCATTGTAAAATCGATATGCAATATTAGATGCATGTACTACTAATTTATCTTAGAGCTGATGAAGTTTATCACTCTTACTCATTTTGAGCTCAATAAATTTCTTGTAAGTATTTTCATTTGATGTTAATATACCACCTGTATATTCACAAGATCCGTTATAAAAATTTAAAATTTTATCTATAGCTTTATTTTCATTTTTGGTTAACTGTATACTGTTGCTAATTTCATTCAACTGAGATTCAATATCTCTACTTTGCTTGCAAGAGAAGGAAAAGGTTGTAAGAAATATAATAGCGTAATATTTATTCATTTTTTATCATCTGTAATGTTTAGGCTATAAGTAATAGTAGGAGGGTTAAGTACAAACCTTTTTGTCTAACGACATAGTAAAGCCTTATTTTTGGTTTTTAAATTTAATAATAAAAATTCAAAATAAGGTTTTACGGATTTCGATTTACACAATTCCTTTCGGAAAGTACCAGAGCCTTGTATTTCTTTTAGCAACTGTTATCTGCTGTTTTTTAGCTCTCGAGTGTTCACCATTCGTAGCAGGAAAATTAAAACTTTTATAGATTAAGGTGCTAGCTTATTACCTTTTCTAAATGCCATATTTTGGAAACTATTTGCCATCCATTTTCTCCATTAACAAAACCAAGATGATCTAGAAATACGTTATTGTGTGCTCTGATTCGTATTTTTACGGTCGCACAAGCTTGGGATAACCAATCAATCATTAAAATTTCTGCTTCAGGCTCTTGCTCTTTACTCGCGGGCGACACCCTTCCTCCAACATCTTTGCTAAAACTAGCAATAGACTCGACAAAAACCTTGCCTTGATCAACATCAAAAAGGCTAGAGCTTTTGTGAAACACCTTATTAAGTTTTTTAGTATCACAATGATAAAGAGCATCGAAATAAGTTTGCACTGCGTTTAGTAAGTCGGAAGTTGAATTCATATTTTGTTTTTGCATATTATTTATTTTCTACAAAACTAAAGTCATTATTAGGACAGATATAGTTTTAGAATTGAATGATTTTAAAGATTGGTTGAAAAATTTTCAGATATATTGTAAAGAGTATTATTATAACTTTGATCCTATGGAAATAAAGTATTTTAGATTAATAAAAACAATAGCAGAAGAAGGAAGCATTGCGAATTCATCTGAAAAATTATTTTTAACACAATCTGCTTTAAGTCATCAGCTTAAAGATTTAGAAGGACAATTAGGTTTTAAGGTATTTCATAGAACCCGAAATAAATGGGAACTTACAGAAGAAGGTACAGAGTTGTATAAGCTGGGTAACACTATATTTGAAAGTATTGACAAAAGTTTTGAGAACATCCAGCAAATACAAATTGGTTCAGTTGGTAGTATAAAAGTAAGTACAGAATGTTATTCTTTTTATCAAGGTTTGCCCGGCTTTATTCAAAAAATGGGCTTATTATATCCTGAAATTAGTGTTGATTTAATTCTTGAAGCTACACATCAACCAATTACTAAAATATTATCAAATGAAATTGATATAGCCATAGTAACCTCAAAACCTGAAAATGATTTACTAGTAAGCATTGAGGTTTTTGAAGATGAGATTTTTGGAATAATTCATAGAGAGAATAAATTAAATAAATTAGAATTTATTGATGTAAGTAATTTCTCAGAAGCACATTTAATTATTCATTCTTTTCCATTAGAAACCGTATCAGTTTATGAACAGTACTTGAAGCCAAATAAGATAATTCCGTCTAAAATTTCTGCTGTTCCACTTACAGAAGTAGCTTTAGAAATGATTAATGCAAATTTTGGTATAATGTGTATGCCAAAATGGGCATTAAAATCGTTTAAAATTTCGGATAATCTGGTATATAAAAGAATTGGTAAAAATGGATTAAAAAGAATTCATTATGTAGTGGTTAGAAAGTCAGATAAAACAAAAAAATATATTCAAGATTTCATTTCAAACTTTACAGATGAATTTTCAATGAAGTAGTTTTCAGCTTGCAGGTAACGCTTCTTGTATGTTGCGTTTGCGACCTAAAGGGTGCATATGCAATATACAAATTGTTAGCTGTTTTTGTTTTTTCCGATTATCAACATTATGTCAGCTATTGGGTAGGCCAAAGCTACAACTATTCCAAATATTCCATATAAAGTTTTCCCTTCAGGCAAAAATCCAGTTATTGAAAACCATAAAATGAGTAGGCAAAAGGGATAGAGTAGTAGTCTTGTCAAAACTTTTGTAAAAGTCCACTCTTTGACTTTTTCTTTTTTTAATTCCGTTTTTGGGTTATTTATTAGTTCAGGGTTATTCTCTCGTTCGATGTTTTCTATGGAATCTTTTAATTCGTCAGTCAAAAGTTCAGTCTCATATTTTTTAGATTTAGACAAAACTAAATGTAATAAAAATCCGATTATAGAAATTCCAATTGTTCCAATAACTGCCATTGTAATATTAGTGGTTAGAAACAAACCTGAAATGACTACAATTATAAATCCAATTGTAATTTTATTAAGTAATTTATGATAAGGATTTTTCTCTGTTTTAATTCCATTAAGTTTTCCATTCTGGTTAAAAGTTAGATGAAAAATGGGATATGCTCCTCTTAGAAATTGAGCCGACCTCCATATCAAAAGTTCATTTGGTTTTATCTCTCAGCTGTATTTTGTTGTATTATAAAAAAAAGCATCATTCCAATGATTTTTAAGATTACTTTTTTTGTTTTGAACTATTAATTTTTCGATATTTTTCTTATCTGCCACAAACTTTGGTTTTAATTACCGCTAACGTTTAATATATGTTTCGTAGCAAGGCAAAGTGTTACCTTGCTTTTTGATTTTTCTGCGCGTTGATTGCTAACTTTTACTTTCTGCAAGCATTGCGCATTACCAAATATACAAGAACCATTCGATTCATCACTTAGCTGCTATGATCACATATGATGTTATGAGCTTGCTTCTCATTTGTTGTACATCAATTCCGAAATCGGTTGTCCAGCTTTGTTAAATACTTTGGATTTTGTAACATTAATTCTGTCGTTTTTAGTTACAAAAATCACGATATCATTTTCAGAATCCATAAATTTATATGTAGACTCTCTTAGTTCTTTAATAGTAGTAATAGAATCAGAAACACCTATCAAATCAGCTTTACCTTTTTTATCAAATTCTTTTTTCCAGTTTATTAGTTGTGAGTAAGAATATTCAATTTTAGTGTTGGATATTTTTTTGATATAAATTCCGTTAGTTTTTGTTTCTCCATTTTGAGTTTTTCCACTACCAGTATATAAAGTTTTTTGTCCGATTTTTAATTGGTCAAAAGATAATATAGAGTCAACATTTTGTTTGGTAAAATCAATTTTTTGTTCTTCCACAATTTTGATCAGTGAGTCATTAGAAAAGTTTAGAGGCTTCTCCGGTTTAGATGTCCAAGAGCATCCAAGAAGCGTAATTCCAAATATTAATATCAGTATTTTCATTTTTTTGCTTGCTCATAACGCCAAATATATGAATCGGAGCAAGACAAGTATACCTGAACCAATCGATTTATCTGCGCATTTTTATTTCTTGTTTAATTTATAAAAATCTAGCGCCATCGCAAAAAGGAAATAACCTTTCGATCTAGCGCTTAACTTTTGCTCTGATTTCATATAATGTTGTCATTAGTTTTCAATTCAGTATTCCTTTACCATTGCATCCAAAACAAATACCATTCATATGATATTGATATTCGTTAAGATAGCCTGTTCCCTTACATTTATTACATTTTGTTACTATTTTTGGATTTTCCAGATTCTCATTTTCATAAATTAATATTTCTTCGGTATCGTGAATTTTAGTGTGGCACATTGAGCAACCCGTCATTAATGAGTCCTGCTCATATTCCCAGGGATACTTTCCTTTTATATAGTATTTGTGATGGACGTTGAGAATAATATGCTCAGAAGATAATATGATATCTTCTCTTAAATACTTTTTTTCAACATCATCAGCTAGTCGAGCAAAAACTTCAAAAGGTCCATCAATCCACCAAGCTAATTGATTATTTCTTTCTCCGCATTTTAGACACTTTCCATTGTCACGATTTATTATTTTGCTACGAAATTCCCTCCATTCAATAGTAGATAAAAGATCAGCGTATGTCAAATCACTGTCATTTTTTTCTTTTTGAATTTCAGATAGTTTCTTATACTCAAATTTTTTCATATTAATGACAACGTGATTGTGTATGGTTAGTTGCGTGGTTAAGCAACTAAGTTAGTAAACATTTACGAACCCGTGAATATTCCGCAGGAATATTCACGGGTAGAGAAGAAAACAGCAATTAATTATAAACGGTGTTAGCCACTGGCTATTTTACAGAAAAATATTTATCTAAAAAATCAAATACCAAATCAAAATGTTTAATAGGCTCAGCGTGCCCTCCTTCTATTGCAATATGTTCGTTGTGATACTTGAATTTTTGCTCTTTTAGTCTTGCAATTATCTTATCTGACATTGGTGTGGTTGGCGCAACTTCATCTTCTGTTGCTGAAATCAAAAGAATTGTGCCTTTGATTTTTTCTACTTTTATAAGCGCTTTCTTTTCTGCTACAGAGTCTTTAAGCATAGTCTCAAATGTTCCTCTTAAATCCCTTTTCATCAAATACGGTACTGCTTCTTCATTCACTGGCACAAAAGGAAGTTCTTTACCTTCAAAAGTCCAAGTTGATGTTGTAAAATGATTTGTATTTCCGGGGAAAACGACATTACTGGCAACTAAACCAATTACACAATCAATATCTTTATAATAACTACCTACCAGTAAAGCTAAATCGGCACCTCTTGAGCCACCTACAATAGCAATCTTTTTTCCATTAACTTTCTTATTATTCGTAGCTTTTTTAATTGCATTATAAACATCTTCTATTGCAATTTTTTCTAGTAATTTTGGTGTCCCAATAGCTCCGAAATACCCAATTGCTAAAAAAGCATACCCTTTTTCTATAAATTGGTCTCTTGTTTTTTTCCAATAATCACTTGTCCAAGCATTTCCACCTTCTGAACCACCAAATCCAACAATTAGTGGTTGACATTCACCGCTACCAAGATATAGAACAGATTCTATATTACTGGTTTTCAAGGTTTCTTGCGCGTAAGTTTTTATTGATAATACTGAGAAAAAAGCAATAAAAAATATTATTTGTATTCTTATTTTATTCATAATTATTAAGGTTTGACCAAAGGTTAGAATTTTAATACTTAAAACTTTTGACTTATATCAAATAATCATTTTCCTGCGCGGATCCTACTTAATGTTTCTTGAGTTATTCCTAAATAAGAAGCAACCATACCCAACGGAATACGATGATAAATATTAGAATAATTTTTTTGAAAATGATTATATCTTTCTTTGGCAGATGTAAATCGCATAGAGGTTATACGTTCCATAAAATGACCAAAAACTGTGCCCATTGATAAACGAGCGTATCGTTCCATTTCAGGAAAATTGTCAAAAAGATATACAAGGTCGTTTACGTTTATAAAAAATGTCTCGGTATTTTCAATTGCATCAATATAGTAAATGTCTTTTTCTCTTTGCATAAAGCTTTTTGGTGAGTTGACCCACTCATTTATTCCAGAAAAATATTCGCTGATTTCTTTTCCATCTTTAATAAAATAAGTTCGTAAAATGCCTTTATTGATGAAATAGCTTTTTTTAGAAATATTGTTTGCATCTAAAACGAGTTCTCCTTTCTGAAATACTATTGGTTTTATTCGTTTTGAAAGCTCAGATTTCAAGTCTTCAGAAAGTTTAATAAACTTTTCAAAATGAGCGAATATATTTTCCGTTGTTTCGATGTTGTTCAATTTGTGTACAGGTGTTTCTTCAGCTTGTGGCTAACGCTGAATATATGAATCGGAGCAAGGTAAATACACTTGAACCAATCGATTAAACCGCGCTATTTTTGTTTCTTGTTCAATTTATAAAAACTTAGCGCCACAGCAAAAAGGAAATTACCTCTTGATTTAGCATTAAATTGCTCTGATTTTATATATAATGTTGTAGAGTGTTTTACTTCGT
This sequence comes from uncultured Aquimarina sp., assembly GCA_947496355.1. Taxonomy (GTDB): domain Bacteria; phylum Bacteroidota; class Bacteroidia; order Flavobacteriales; family Flavobacteriaceae; genus Aquimarina. The sequence goes on along the minus strand of CANMCO010000006.1, from coordinate 167,019 downwards.
ATTTATATATAAATCTTCAATTTCATCTAAAAACTCAAATTCTTGAACTTTTTTCTTTAGCTTTTCAGTATCTCGGCTAAAAAATATTTTTATAAACTCAATAATTTTATTTTTGTCATTAGTTTTTGTGTTATACAGCTTTACGATTCGCTCAATTTTATTCTTAGATTGAGAATGTTTTCCCAATCCGATAACAAAGTACCCGCTTTCAAAAGTATTTGGTCCTATTGAAATTGATAAATATTTAAAATTTAGATTATCCATAACTTCAATACTCGGAACATTATAATCTATTTCATTTATTTGAGCCAAATACTCTTTATCCCAGTTAATTTTTTCAAATTCTCGTATGAAATTTTCTTTTGTAATTTCTCCTATTAATTCATAATGATCAATTTCAAGACTAGATTTGTGCACTCGAAACGTGAAGGAATCTTTTTTTATGTTATTATCAGTACAGGAAACTAGAACTCCTATTAATAAAATTATTATAGTCTGTTTCATTTAATTTTTGGATTTTTTCAATACTCTACAACGGTAAATATAACAAACGTTGTTGCCCCGAAGGGCAACTATGTTTTGTTATATAGTGTTGGCGTTTCGTTTTTATATGGATAACAATTTTTTATAATCATACTTTTCGTAATCCTTTGTTTTCTCTCTTTTTAATTTTACTATTTCATTTTTGACTTGTACCCTATACCAATATTCAGGTTTTGTTCGAGAAAATGAACTGATTTTTAATACAACTTCTGGATTTAATTTCCTTTTCCCAGTCAAATACTTATGTAGATTACTATCCCTCATTCCAAAATATTTAGCTAAATCTCTTTTAGTAATATCCAATGCTTTTAAATACATCTTCACAAAATCTAATATATCAAGTACTTCATTTTCTTTAATATCATCCTTTTCTATATAATCTTCTAATTTATATTGGATAGAAAGAAGTTTATTTCTGATTTTTTTTTCTTTGGATTGGTTATCTGAGTGCTTTTTGATAAACTCGTTTACATCACTAATTTTTTTATCGTTCCAAATATCTTTAGGTAATATTTCTTTATTTTTCATAATCACTTACTTTAAAAATTCATTTATGAGTTCTTCACTTCCTTCAGGCAGAATAATCATTGTTGTTGAATTATCTAGTCTTACAGCATTATATTTTTGACTATATAATTCCATCAATTTTGTTTCATCTTCTTTTTTCTCCTCTAATACATCAAAAGCTAGATAGCCTTCTTTATTATTAATAAAACTTTGTCTACAGGCAAAAGCAATTAAACATCCTGCGATCCTATCATACTTTTTTTTATTTCCTCTATTGTGTGGTGCTACCTCAACAAATGCCATATAGACTTGAAATGGTGTTTTAGTATTTATGATTAAACATCCTTCAATTATTTCAGGTGTTGCATTCGTTGTAAGCGTATAGGTTTGGTAGTCTTTTCCTTTTGAATGTTTACTAAAATTAAATCTCCATCCATCATTGATTGAGGGTAGTTTAGCTTTGTTTTTAGTAATTAACGAAATTTTAGATTTAACCTCAGATTTAGTCTTAAGCTCTATTATTTTGACATTCATTTATATCTTAATTCTAACTCAAAGATACAAAAATTATACAAAATGTACAATTATTTTTAAATGAACGCCAACGTTTAATATATGTGTCGTAGCAGAGCAAAATGTTACCTTGCTGTTCGATTTTTCTTCGCATTGGTTGCTAACTTTTACACTTTGCAAGCATTGCGCCTTACCAAATATACAAGAACCGTTGGATTGATCACTTAGCTGCTATGAGCACATATATCGTGTTGTGCATAGTTTTTTATTTCCAGTATTTCCTTTTTAATTCTTGCGTAATCAATTAGGTTTTGTTCAATTTTTACTTTTGTTCGTGTTCTTTTCCAATACGGGAATAACCAGGTCAATGAAGTACTTAATTCTTTAAATTCTCCAATTCCATTTTCAATTTCAGCTTTGCTCTTGTAGGCGTATTTTCCTTTGTAAAATTCTGTAATCCGCTTTTTCCTTGTTAGTAAATTAAAAAAATCATCTACGGCTTCGTTAATGTCATTATATTCATAATGATAATGTCGATGGTTCATTCCATAACCTACTGTCAGTTCAGAGTCATCTACAGAAATCCATATTCCAGAATCACCAATGCTTAAATGTGTCCCCTCTTCATATTCATCCAAATCCGTTCCGAACTTTTCAGAGAGAAGTTTCTTAATCTTGTCAAATATGAGTTGATGTTTTTTCATTCTCAATTATGCACAACAATTATGTATGTGTAAATGTACACATATTTTCAATTGTACTTATTTGTAAGTACTTGTAAATGCTTAGTTAATGCAACCCCATTGATCAGATTCTTTACTTAATCAACCTTGTAATCACCTGTGTCTCGCTATGTAGTGTTTTATGCACGGGACACTTATCTGCTATTTGCAATATTCTGGTGATTTGTTTTTCATCAAGATTCCCTTCTAGCTTGATCTCTCTTTCAAAGGTGTCAATCTTTGCGGCTGGATCTTCGCAATTCTCGCAATCGACCATATGCTTTTTATCATAACTCGTATGTACTTCTATATTTTGCAGATCCCAGCCTTTTCTAGCCACATACATTTTGATCGTCATTGCAGTACATGCCGATAATCCCGCAGAGACCAATTCATAAGGTGTAGGGCCGAAATCATTGCCACCAACACTTTCGGGTTCATCTGCTACCATATAATGATTACCTACTTTCATTTGGGTAGTAAATCCTTCACCACCTCCCAGACTAGCAACAACATGGTGTAGGCTATTGATTTTTGGAGTTTCGGGCATGTTAACATATCTCGATGACCAACCGGCAATAACTTTACCTGCATATACCGAGTCTTCTTTTTGCATTAACAAGTGATCGGCACCATCTAGAGTAACAAAACTTTTAGGATGTTTGGCGGCATGATAAATTTCTTCTGCATTTTTAATCCCTACTGTGGTATCCTGGGGAGAATGCATTACTAACAATGCTTTGTTAAGGTTTTTTGCAACTTCTGGTAATGATTTGGTATCCAGATCATCCAGAAATTGTTTTTTGATGGTAAAATCCCTTCCGCTGAGGTTTACTACCGCTTTTCCGTTAGCCTCAATCTCTTCTAATCCACTTTTTAGTAAATGCTTTACATGTTTAGGATTAGAGGGCGCTCCTATTGTAGCTACCGCTTGAATGGCGTCAATTTGTGCAGCGGCAAATATGGCTGCAGCACCACCCAACGAATGCCCTACAAGTAGGGAAGGGGCTTTGTAATCTTTGGCTAAAAAATCAGCTGCAGCAACAAGATCTTCTACATTACCAGAAAAGTTGGTGTCTGCAAAATCTCCTTCACTGTCTCCTAATCCTGTAAAATCAAACCGAAGCACTCCAAAACCCAGAGAGGTAAGTCCTCTACTTATGTTTCGTACGGCTCCTAGATTTTTATTGCAGGTAAAACAATGTGCGAATAGGGCAAAATTATGTGGATGTTGATCGGCAGGAAGTTCTAATCGACCAGATAGGGTTTGACCTTCTGCATTGGTAAAAGTAACTTTGGATAGGCTCATTATAGAATCATTTATTTTTAAGAGTCGGTTGTAATGGCAAATACTTGCTCCTAAAGATAAATTTTTCAATCCAAAGTTACTAAATCTATATGCTAACTATTTCATAACAAAAGCAGATAAAAAGCTTAATGCTGATCTACCAAAATTGGATTTCCGTCTGGATCTGTAATCATGAAAGATGCCGCTCCTTCTTTTTTATCTAATCCATTAACCATAGTAATTGTTATTCCTTTTGCCTTTGCTTCTTTACCAATATTTCTTGCGTCTTTAGGATTAAAAGTTAATGTGTTACTGGGGTACATTCCTTGAAATAATCCAATTTTGGATTTTCCATTTCTTAAAATAGCCCATTTTTGATCCAAGTTGCCATCAACAATTTCAAAACCTAATTTTTCATAGAAATTTTTAGAAACTTTAATGTCTTTTACCGCCAATGACATTGAAAAAGTTCCTAGATCTGTGTTTTTTGTTTGTTTGTCAATGTTCCAAACATAGGATCTACTTTTTTCCCATTTTCCATCATTAGAAATATCATATGAAGTAGTGGTGAGAATACCTTCCTTAAGTGTAGATTTATGCCCATGTATATTTTTAGCGCCGTTTGGACTTACAAATTCTTGTGTTAATTCAGTTTGATTGCCTTCCTTTACTTCCATAGGACCGATACCAACAGTACCATCACTACCATATTGGGCTACAATTCCTGTGTTTTTAGCGAAATCCCAGTATTGACGAAACTCCCAGAATACACCTTGTTGCTGTCCATTAATTAGTCCATAAAGCCTACCAGTGATACTTTGTTTTCTGATTCCCCATTCCCAATCCATACCGTAGTGATCAAAGGGCTCTTTTTCGTTTTGGTATTTCGAGTTATCGGTAATCCAAGTGCCAATAGATTCTTCCATGTTTTTAATAAACCAATCGGGGATTTTTTGTTGCGACATGGTAATATTTGTAATGCAAAAAAATAGGATCGTTACTATATATGTTTTCATAATGTTATTTTTGAAAGTTGTTTTTTATTCTCAGCTAACCGTTGCCAATTATCTAATAAAAATTCGGTGTCTTGTTTGGCTTGCTTCATGCCCATAGAAAGGAAATACCCACTCAAAAAAGGATTTTTAAACTCATAAGCAAAGTCTAGTAAAAGACGTGTTTGCATTGGACTCACTTGTTCTATTTTCCAAGAACCAGATAGAGATTTCAACGGAAAAGGATAGTCTTTCTTTTTGGTGTTTACAGTAAACTGAAACTCTTTACCGGGATTCCATACAGTGCAAGTTTCTTCCCAACTTGTGCCATCAGGAGCGCTACAAACTCGTTTCATTCCTAATCCTTGTCCCGCTACAATTTCAACATGATGAATATTAGGGGCAGTTACTTCATGATAATTACCTACATCTGATATTATTTCCCATACTTGCTCATTAGATGCATGAATAATTCGTTCTGCCATGAAATGCTGCTCACCTTTGGCTTTTGGGTATTGGACAAACCCGTAAATCAGTAATATGACAATGTCGATTACTAGAAAAAGTGCCAGTCCTTTTAAAATTTTACGTATCATAATTGTTCATTTTTGTGATATAAAAGTACCCAAGAAATCCCCCGAATTATCAGTAAATAGGGAGCTCTTAATTAATTGAAACCTTTTTGTAACATATTGGGGTAGGAGATGCTTTTCCATTTAATTAAGTAGCACTATTTTTATCATATGAACAGTATCGAGTCTTTTGCCTTTATCATTACTTTTTTATTAGGAGGAGTTATTCTGGTTGGGTGTTTTGTTATTTTGGTTGTTTTAAAAAGTACATCGTTAAAACTATCCAGATTCTTTTTGGTGATTGCACTTTTTGGCTTAATACAACATTTGTTTACCTATCTTTTGTTTACAACTCAGCTTATCAAGGTATTGCCACATCTGCTAGGAATTGGATATCCACTATTGTTTTTGGTGGGTCCTAGCTTTTATTTGTTTGTAAAGAGTTATGGAGAGTCATCTTTTAAGCTGAAAAAAACAGATGTCATACATATCTTACCTTTTATAATGATATTGATTCTTTTGATTCCTAGGTATTTAGGTAGTATTGAAGAGAAACAAGTTGTTATCACGTATTATTATGATATTTTACCTAATGGAGCAGTAGCTTTTTCAGATTGGTTACAAGCTAGTTTGCACTTGGTGATATTATTGGTTTATGGATTAGCGGCCTTAGTCATGGTTTACAAGCGAGATAAAAAAAATAGCATATTACTGAAGCGATTTGGTATGCTCCTGGTTTCATTAGCATTTACAGAATTGATAGTACAAACAGGATTTTTGTTTACGGGAGCTTCAGCCATTACTACAGAAATTATTCTTTCTGGACTAATGTCAATAACAATATTATTATTGGGATATTGGATTGTAGATATCAAACAAATACTTCCTGTATTAGAAGGAAGAAAATACAAAACTTCACCCTTATCTGAAACACGTTCAAAAGAAATTCAGGAACGGATACAGTCGTTTTTCAAAGATGAAAAAATGTACTTAGTATCTGATCTAAAAATTGCAGATGTTTCTGAAACCATTAATATACCCTCACATCATATTTCGCAAGTACTAAGTGAAAGGATGAACTCTAATTTTTATGAAATAGTTAATCAGCATCGTATAGAAAAAGCAAAAGAAATGCTACAGTCTGGTGCATTAGAAAAATTATCTATACAAGCCATAGGAGAGGAGTGCGGTTTTAGTAGTAAAACAAGTTTTTATAGAGCTTTTAAAAAAGTCACAGCAATGACCCCAACTCAGTATCTTGATAAAGTTTCAGGATAGTTTATTTCAATTCCTTTAAATTAACTAAGTGTAGACCAATTACTATTTCGTTTTTAAGGGAAGGTTAGGTCATAACAAGAAGTAATCATTTAAAAATAGACACGCTTTTTTATTCGTTATATTGTATACATAAAATGATGCGTTGTGTATAAAGAATTTAATTGGCAGCAAGAAAATAAAAATATATATGCCCAATCGTGGCAGGTTATTAATCCAATTGCGATAGTGTGTTTGGTGCATGGTATGGGTGAGCATAGTTCCAGATATACACATGTTGTTAGATTTTTGAATACTCAAAATATTAGTGTGTATTCTTTTGATCATATAGGACATGGTAAGTCGGAAGGAAAAAGAGGTCATACGCCTAATTATGGTTTTTTATTGGATAGTGTAGAAAAGATAATTTCTATAGCAAACTCAGAAAATAAAGATATACCACTATTTATATATGGTCATAGCATGGGAGGTAATGTTGTTGCTAATTATTTACTTAAGAGAAATCCTAGTGTTAATGCTGCAATTTTAACTGCTCCTTGGTTTACGTTGTCTTTTGAACCTCCAAAACTAAAAGTAGGTTTAGCAAAATTCATGAATAAAATATACCCGGCCTTTGGTGATAACACAAACCTGGATGTTACTGCAATCAGTAGAGATGAGAATGTAGTTGATGCCTATCGTAAAGATGAATTGGTTCATGGAAAAATCACTCCATCTTTCTTTTTATCTTGCTTTGAAGCGGGAAAATGGGCAAAAAATAACGGAGAAAAATTAACTATTCCAACATTAGTTATGCACGGAACGGATGATCGCCTTACGAGTTTTAAAGGGTCTCAGGAATTTGCATCAACCAATAAGATAATTCAATTTAAGGGTTATGAAGGATTGTATCATGAGATACATAATGAACCAGAGCAAAATGTTATCCTAGAGGATATCTTAAAGTTTATTACTTCCAACCTGTAACACTAATGATATTGAGCGTTTTAGTAAAGTTTTATAATAATTTAGCCTAAACCCGTTATCATAGATTTTGTAGATAAAACAGTTGCAAATTCATCTTTTAAGCTAGCTATTGCCGTATCATGAATCAGTTGGGCACTATATTCTTGTCCGTTGGCTCCTACCTTATTAAAAGTTGCAACAGCATCTTCAATTAAAAAGGTTTTAAAACCAAAATTACCTGCCATTCTTGTTGTAGTAGATACGCAATGATCGGTTGTGAGTCCAATAATTACTAAAGTATTTATATTCTTATCTTCTAACTGCTTTTCAAGATCTGTACCTATAAAAGCACTATTAACACCTTTTTCTATAGTTGGCTCATTTGGCAATGGAGTATTAAAATCCATAAAATCGTTTCCTGGATTTCCTTTTGCTAACGGAGAAATAGGATTTGTAGAGCAATGTTTAATATGAAATACAGGAAGATTATTGGCTCTCCAGAATTTCAGAAGTTGCTTCATGTTTTCTTCAGTACTAAGATTATTACGTTCTCCTCCCCAGTATTGAATATCTTCAAATCCTTTTTGGATATCTATAAGAAGTAAAGCAGGGTTGTTTTCTTTTAAAATAACCATTAGTTGTTTTCCTTTTTTCTAAAGTCGGTATTATAGATAACTCCTAACTGTAACCTGTCAAAATTAATTCCTGTAAAATGATTTTTAAGATAGCCTAATTGAATACTAAAATTGGATTTCACATTATATCCTATAGCCCCATACAATCGGTTTTGCCCAAAAATTGGTTCTTGCAGATTTATGAATACTTCATCATAAGCATTTAAAAACCACTTTTCATTAATAGGGTAGGTAAGCTGTAATCTATAGCGGGCTCTATGTTCTGTAAAATCATCATTTTGTGTACTAATAAATCTTTGTTCTAGACGATATCTATGCTCAAATTTAAATTTTCCAACTTTGTTTTTTAAAATGAATTGCTCAAATATTCTATGCTCGTTAGAATTCTCTTCATCAGGAATGTCAGCAAAAGTACCATCAGTATTAATATATCCATAACCAATAGTAGCTATGGCTTCGTCATTAATATGATAGTTTAATCCTGTACGCAGTAATAATTGATTAAACGAAGAAGTCACCTCATAATACCTAAATTGTGCTTCAGAATGAATACTCAATTTATCACTTATTTGATTAGTCCCAAAATACATATACCATGCACCCCATTCATCCTCTCCGGTATCTTGAGCATTAGTAAAATTAATTATAGAAAGTAAAACTAAAAAAAGAAGTAGAAATTTTGTGTTCATGCGTGATCTGTGTTTTATTCAAATTTGAAAATTAATCTTGTACAAAAATTTTGAGATTAGAAAATCAACTGTAAATATAAAGCAAACTAATACTGATTGTAATAATAAATTATAATTTTATTTTATTAATCATCTCAAAAAAGGATTTGCGGTAGGTATCACTTATTGGTAGTGTCTGATTTTGAATATAGACATGAAGTGAATCTGTTTTGATAATATGGTCGATGGAGACAATATATGATTTGTGAATTTTAATAAATGTAGTCGAAGGAAGAGTACTTTCTATATGCTTTAGTGTACTGTATGTAATAATCTGTTTATCTAGTAAATGAATAGCAACATAATTCTTTAACCCTTCTATATACAATATTTTGCTTAGATCTATTTTTTCATAATTGTTTTTACCATCGGTTTTTACAAAAACATATTCTTTTTCGGGTTTGTTTTCTTGATGAATATTGTCATTGTGCTTTACCTTTAGAATTGCTTGATAAAAACGATCAAACTCAAAAGGTTTTAATAAGTAATCAACTGCATTTAGATCATATCCTTCTATTGCAAATTGTGGATATGCTGTTGTGAAAATAATTTGTACATCATTCTTAATGATTTTTGATAATTGAATTCCTGATAAATCTGGCATTTGAATATCAAGAAATACCAAATCTATATTGCCCTTCTCAATATATTGTAATGCTTCCAAAGCTTTTGTTGTGCTATTGATAAGTTCGAGAAAAGGTGCTTTTTCGATGTAGTTTTTAAGCAGACGTATTGCTGGGGGTTCATCATCTACAATAAGACATCGTATCAATTTTGTCATAGCGGAATTTTTAAATAAGCTTGAAAATAAGGTTTTTCTTCTGTTTTATGTAATGTGAAATTATTTTTGAAAAGAGCACGTAGCCTTTTTTGAATACTAGTATATCCAATACCAGATGCTGCGTAATGTTCAGAAGTGGTAACTTTATTTTTGGTATTAATTTCAAGAGCCTCTGGCAATACAGAAATGGTGATAGTTGCAGGAGAAGAAATATCATTAACAATACCATGTTTGAATACGTTTTCTACAAAATGAATGAGTAACATTGCTGGTACTTCTTGATCTGAAACAACACCATTTACCTCGTAATTCACCGATAAGTTATCTTCGTACCGTTTTTGAAAAAAATAAATATAATCTTCAATAAACTTCAGGTCTTTATCTAACCGTATGTTATCATATTGCGCTTCATAAGTAACGAATCGTAAGAGATCAGAAAGTCTATGAATATCTGCTGCAGTTTTGGGTTGACTCTCTATAAGTTCTGAATAAAAACTATTTAAGGTGTTAAATAAAAAATGTGGACTCAATTGTGATTTAAGCAATTGGAGTTCTGATTTTTTGTTTTCAATTTTTAATTGATGCAAAGTGTCTTTATTATCAATAAATCTAAAGAAAAGATACATTGCTGTGCTAAAAAGAAGACTTTTTGAAGCATAGTAAGAATTATCAAATACATAGTAACCAAAATGACGCGTACGTTCTGCGTAATTGTGTCTTCCTGTAATAGCGTATAACATCACTTCCTCTAACAAATATCGAATGCCGGCAAATAAAAATGCCAGGGCAATGATTCCGATACTAAATTTAACAATGTGCTTTCTCGAAAGCGTAAGAGGACATAATACTTTATAGTTGAGTACATAAATACTGAAAAAAGCGATGTACATAGTAATACCAAATAAATATATTGGGTAATCAAAATATTCTGCCCAACTACTTTTATTCTTGTATATATAATCACCATATAAATCCATTATGATGATTAATGTGCTAAGTATGATATGATATCTCCAACGATGTTTGAATGTTGTCATAATCCAAAAATAGCATTTAGAATATTTAACTTATTCATAATTGGTTACAAACCCTTGTTTTCTTATACAAAAACGGTAAACTATACAACCAAATATCTATTAGCTCAATTATCTCTCTTTATCCTGCAGTTTACCTATTACGTGTAAATTGAAAATCTTTTAGAATAGTAACACTATATTTTGTTTCAAAATCAAAAAATGATGAAACCATTTATTTTACTTGTTACGTTATTTCTATTCTTCTCTTGTAAAGAAAAACAATCAGAGGTTATTGTGGACAAAAGTAAGCATGTAGGCAAGATACCTGTTATAGATTCGTCGTATGTTGCTACCCAAACAACTTATTTTAAAATTCAGGACGGAGCTATTATTGGAGATGGTCGTACCACATTAGACACTTTAATAGCTACATCGCAATTTATTATGTTTGGAGAACTTCACGGGTCAAAAAACACTTCACAAATGATTACTGCGTTGATCCCATTGTTACATAAAGCTGGATTTAATCACACTGCTTTTGAAGTCGGTCCTTATTCTGCCAAGAAATTAGTTAATCTAAGTACGCCACCATCAGCTACCGTAGAGAATTTAAAGAAATTTACTTCACGGTATGCTGGTAAGGAAGATAATCAAGTTCCAATTCCTTTTTTTGATGGCCTTGAAGATGCATATTTTCTTCAATCGATACGAGAGCATGATATTAATCTTTGGGGATTAGATCAGGAATATTATTCATCAACATTATATTTTATGGACGAGTTGCTCTCTTTTGTTAAAAATGATGCAGATTACACTATCATCAAATCAGAAAAAGAAGAGGCATCCAAGATAATTACTTCATGGTATGCCAAAGAAGAAAACTCAGACACTGATATTGATCTTTTTAAGGAAATCCAAAAAGAACCTGCAGTGCAACAATATCTGAATCGTTTCAGAAATGATGAAACTACTAAAGTAATAATAAATGATTTGGAAATTAGTTGGGATATTTATTCTCGTTGGCGTAGTGATTCGCATGCAGATCGAATTAGTTATATGCGTAATAATTTTATGAAGCATTATCGAGAAGCTTTAGAAACGGAAACTCGACCAAAGGTATTCTTGAAATTTGGAAACCTTCACGCTTCAAAAATAGTAACTAATGGTTGTTATGATTTGGGTAATCTCATTACCGAATTGGCAAATAAAAGTGGGACCAAAGCGACTATCATTAACTCTTGGAATCGTTATTATAGTAACAAAAAAGGTAAAGAAATAGACTATCTCAAAAAATATGCTAGATACTACAAACGTGTACATGACTTTATGGTAATGGCAAAAACAAGTGAATGGACAATTATTGATTTAGAATCTATTCGTAATGATATAAAAAATGGTCGAATAGCATTACCAACAAATGGAAATTATCATCGTATGAAACAACTTTTAGATGGATATGATTACCAATTGATCCTTCCTTTAGACAAAGCAGTAACACCTAATAAGATTTTAAAGTAATGTTTAGACGATTTTGGATAGTAAAAACAAATTTTAAACAAAAAATAGCAACTCTATGCGTATTATCATTTTAACTTTCATAATAACGTTAACTATAGGAGTAACTTCTAAAGCTCAGGAACATAAACCGATTATCAGTGTCTTAGGAATGACACATTTACATAACCCGGGAGCAGATGCTGTAAATATGGATATGGGCAATATTCACTCAAGTAAAAAACAGGCAGAATTACAAGAGCTCATCCAGTTAATAGCCAAGTTTAAACCAACTAAAATAGCTATTGAGATTTCACCTGAGGATACATTATGGAATGAGAGGTATTATGACTATTATCAAAAAAACACCCTTAAAGAGAAAATAGGGGAGGATGATAAGTTTCTTTTGTCAAGCGAAATAGTTCAAATATGTTACCCTTTAGCTCAAAAAATGAATCATCGCAAACTATATGGGATCGATGCTTTTGGTAATTTTAATTTAGACTCTGTAATTGTATATGCTGAAAGGAACGGTTTTGGTGAACAATTGAAAGAGTTTGAAAATTTAATGAAAACTATGCAAAGTGATATTGAGAATATATCAAAAGGTTCTATTTTAGAAATTATTAGGTTTACGAACTCGGAGAATTTTGACAAAAATTATAATCAGACTTTTTACTTAAAACAGCTTATTGGGTTTGGTAAGGAAGATGATTATGTTGGTACAGAAGTAGTTTCTGATTGGTACCTTAGAAATTTGAAGATTTTTACAAATCTAAATAGAATTGTTGAACCCGATGACAGAATCCTTGTTGTATATGGAGCGGGGCATAAAGATATTCTTGTAGATTTTATTAGAGATCGAATTGATTGGGAATATTATAATATTAATGAATTATTATATTCTAAAACTAATTAGTAATTCAATGAATACAAAACCCCATTTTTTTACAAAAAAAATGGGGTTTTGTATCTAAGTTTCTAGGATTTAATCTAAAGCAAACGTTTTAGATTCTTTAAAAGGAGATACTTCTAATTTTTCAATCATTTCACGATATGATTTCCATTCATCAGTAAAAAAGACATTGGTTTTGGTCAACGCATCTTTTAATGCGTTTTTTGCCTGTTTAATAAGAGTGTTTTCTGTAGATGTTAAACCATTTTGACGACTACCTACATACCAACCGGCCATACCAAGACGTTGCATCACCGTTACCTCTGGATTACGTGTGATTCCCTGACGTTTATCTTCTTTACCAATATAGAAAGCTATTACACTATCGATTTTTTTGGAAATATCTTTAGATAATTTAATTTGGTCTTTGAACTTCTTTTTATCCAATTTCTTAAGTTCCTTCTGATATTTGGAAGCTATATTCTTACTTTCAACAAGCTGTTTTACAGCATCTGCAGCCGTTTGGGTCATTTTTTCCAAATCTTTTGAAGTAGTATATAAATCATTAATATTTTTCTGAGAAACTTCTAGTCTTGGATCGGATTGTATTTCGATCATAGCTTCAGATTTTTGATCTCCATATTCCATCACCAATTTATATTTCCCTGGTTTCACAGTAACTCCGCCAGGTTCTTTATCTTGTTTTTCTATTTTTCTAGAAGGACGATCGACACCTTTTTCATCCATAAGCCATTTCGTTTTATGAAAACCGGTTGAGTCAGGCGTCTTTTCTTTGAGTGTTCTAATTAAACGATCTCCATCATAAATTTTTAAATGAATTGAATCCCATTTTACTTTGGCTTCATCTTTTTCATCATCTGCAGCATCTTCTTTATCTTCTTCTTCCTTCTCAGTATCTTCTTTCTTTTTCTCTTCTACTTGTATAAAATATGATAAAAGCGCGCCATATTCACGATTCTTTCCACTATATAGGGCATCTCCTCCAAAACGACTTCCGGTAGGTTGCTGATATGCTGCTTGATATGCCGTTGGAGGCTCAAAAAGTTGTAATTTTTGATTCAAAACAGCTTTGTTTTTTGCAAGAGCTCTTAATGGCCTGATATCGTCTAAAACCCATGCAGCTCTACCAAAAGTACCGATTACCAAATCGTGCTCTCGTGGTTGGATCACCAAATCTTTTACAGAAACAGTAGGAAATCCTTTTGTCCATTTTACCCAACTATTTCCGCCAGTTATAGAAATATATAATCCATCGTCTGTACCTAAAAACAAAAGATTCTTTTCAATAGGATCTTCTACAATACTAAGCGCATAACTTTTTACATCGTTTTGGTCGACTATTCTGGTCCAGGTTTTACCATAATCAGAGGTTCTATATGCATAAGGTGTATAGTTAAATCTTCTATAGTCATTTGCCACCAATAGTGCCTCTCCTTTCTTTTTGTTTGAAGCTTTGATTTGTACAATCCAACTGCCCACGGGTAGTCCTTTTATGTTTTTTGAAACATCTGTCCAATTTGCTCCCCCGTTTTGAGTAACATGTACCCGTCCATCATCGGTACCTGCCCAAAGCATATTTTGTTCTAACGGAGAAGGTTCTACTACTAGAACAGTACAATGATTCTCTGCTCCGGTAGCATCCATAGTTAATCCACCACTTTCTGCTTGTTTTTGTTTTTCAGGATCATTAGTAGTTAAATCTGGGGAAATAATTTCCCAAGTATTTCCTTTGTCTGCACTTTTATGTACAAATTGACTACCAAAATAAAGAGTACTATTATTAAAGGGATCAATATTAATAGCAGAATTCCAGTTAAAGCGTAATTTTACCTCAGGATCAGGATGTGTAGGTTTTACGATATAATTATTACCCGTTTTCCAGTCATACCTAAGTACAAATCCTTGCTGGCTCATTGACCAACCATAACGAGAATCATCTCTGTCTGGTACAACATCAAAACCATCTCCAAAAGAGATTTCTTGCCAATATGAGTTTCTTATCCCTTGTGCCTTCCATACATAAGCAGGACCTCTCCAACTTCCGTTATCTTGCATACCTCCGTATACGTTATATGGAAACTCATTATCTATACTAATATGATAAAACTGTGCAACAGGCAAATTACCAATAAAACGCCAGGTTTTTCCTCCATCGCGAGTGATATTTAAACCACCATCATTACCATCAATCATGTAATTACCATCATTAGGGTGAATCCACCAGGCATGATGATCGGGATGTACGCCATTATCAACACCATAAGCAGGCATTAACTGCGAAAAGTTTTTCCCCCCGTCTTCAGAAACATTTACGTAGGTAAATACAGAATATACTCTGTTTTCGTTTTGTGGATCAACAAATATATCTGAATAATAAAATGGGCGGTTTCCAATATCATTTTTGTCATTGACTTTTTCCCATTTAAATCCCCCGTCTGTTGATTTGTAAAGCGCATTCTTTTTTGCTTCGATTAATGCATAGATAATTTCAGGTTTATTAGGTGCTATTGCTATTCCAATTCTACCTAAATCACCTTTAGGAAGACCATCTTCTTCGGTACGTTTCTCCCAGGTTTTACCACCATCATGTGTAATATGAAGTCCAGAACCTTTACCACCTGATTTAAAAAACCATGGGTCACGCTTATGTTCCCACATGGCCGCAATTAATTTATTAGGGTTCTTAGGATCCATAATGAGGTCTGCCGCCCCTGTTTTATTATTAGCAAATAAGATTTTATTCCAGGTCACACCACCATCGGTAGTTTTAAAGATTCCTCTTTCTGGATGCTCTCCCCAAGGTGAACCGATTGCAGCTACATAAACCGTACTTGGATTAGTAGGATCAACGATGACCCTATGAATATGGCGTGTTTTTTCTAACCCCATACTTTTCCAACTTTTACCGCCGTCAAGAGATTTAAAAACACCATATCCTCCGTTAAGGCTATTTCTTGGGTTTCCTTCTCCCGTTCCAACCCAAATTACCGAAGGATTAGATTGTTGTATCGCAACTGCACCAATAGAAGCTGTAACCTCATTTTCAAAAATAGGTTGCCATTTAATACCTCCAGAGGTTGATTTCCATAAACCGCCAGATGCCGTTCCCGCATATATAATATTAGGATTTGAAGTTACGACGTCTATTGCTGTGACTCGTCCACTCATTCCTCCTGGACCAATATTACGCGGAGTAAGATCCTTAACAAGATCCATAGAGAATTCCTGTGCTGATATCGTAGAAATAATTATAAGTTGAAGTAGAAAAATTATTTTTTTCATTTTATCAATGTGAGTTAATTATAGTTGTATTTGTTGTTCTAATTTTGTCAGAAAATGTATGTTTGGATATTGATCCTTTAATTTTAAGAGTTCTTGTTCTTTAATTCTTGGAGATATATGAGTAGCAATTATAAGTTTAGAACCGATATGTTTTTTAATCAAGTCCGCAGCGTTATTTTGCATAAGCATCCAATAGGGGAGAATTGCAATGTCTATTTCTTCTTTGAATAATTCTAATTTATCAAATAATTGAATTTCTTCTAACCAATTCGTATCCCCAACATGTAATATTTTTTTGCTTCCTATATTCACAATATATCCTACATTTTCTACTTTAGCATGTCTTTTTCCAGCATGATCTATTTTAAGACCAATAATTTTATTATTGCCAACAATGGTTGTTTGTTTGGTGTAATTTTTTACTGATATACTGTGCACACGATCATTAAATGTGGTTACATTATTTGTTACTTGATTTGGCCCAAAAATCTTAGCTTTTTGATTTGTTTGGAGATAATTTTTGGCTAGTTGTGCGCTAAAATGGTCACCGTGGTAATGAGTAAACAAAATAACATCCGGTTTTAATTTGGTACTTATCTTATTTACTAATTCTTCTGTAGGAAATAGATAGTCATCTCCGTACTTAGTATGTAAACCATCTATAAGCACCGAAAATTGGTTATCCGAGATATATAATCCCATATTTCCGGTATAGGTTATAGTAATATTTTCCTGGGCTCTACTAATAAAACTAAGAGTAATTACAGCGAAAAGAAGAAGTATTTTTGGCACTTTTTGATGATTGACTATGAAGACCCTAAAGTAAATAAAATGGAAATGCTAAAGTCTTAAAGGGGTGTTAAGTTAAAATCTGGTACTTTTGAAATGCGAAAAAAACAATTTATAATGAAATTTATAGAGCTTACTATCAAAAACCACACAATTCTTCATGGCTTTGATGAAAGAAACCAAGAAGTCATTTTAGAAGTCCAAGTTGGAAAATGCTTCTGTAATGCTACTAGTTAAGATAGATAGAATTCTATCGGTGAGCGCGAAATATGTTTATGATAGAATTATCTATTGGAAATATGGACAAGACTATAATCAAATTAAAAGAATAATTTTAACCTAAACTAAAAGAGGCTCTCTGAAAAGGCCCAAAAAAGTCATCACGAGAAATTTTAATTTTAAAAGGGTCTGTCCTTTAGTGACTTAAATTTGACAGATTCTTTAACTATACTCGCGATGAAGACTTTTGAGGTTCTCTTAGTTTTTTCAGGCTAACTGTTCTTAATTATTTTGATAATTTCTTTGGTAACTTCTTGGGTAGAAGCTTTACCTCCCAAATCTCGAGTTAACACTCTTCCTTCTGAAGTTAATTTTTCAATACTATCTACTATCAATGTAGCACCATCGGCTTCTCCCAAATGATCCAACATCATAGCTCCAGTCCAAAAGCAAGCTATTGGATTTGCTAAATTTTTTCCAGTAATATCGGGAGCACTCCCATGAACTGGCTCAAACATACTAGGATATTTTTTTTCTGGATTGATATTGGCTCCGGGGGCAATTCCCATTCCGCCAACTACAGCAGGCCCTAGGTCTGATAAAATGTCGCCAAACAAGTTGCTGGCAACAACTACATCAAACCAATCGGGATGTTGTACAAAATGTGCCGACAAAATATCGATATGAAACTGTGATTGTTCAATATCTGGATATTCTTTTCCGATGTCCTTGAATCTTTCGTCCCAATACGGCATTGTATGAATAATACCATTTGATTTGGTTGCGCTGGCTAATTTTTTATTTCTTTTTTTTGCAAGATCATATGCAAATCGCATTACTCGATCAACACCACGTTTGGTAAAAATACTTTCTTGGACTACAACTTCATACTCTGTACCTTCGTTTAGTTTTCCTCCAATAGAAGAATATTCCCCTTCATTATTTTCTCTTACAATATAGAAATCTATATTCCCTGGGTTTCGCAAAGGCGATTCAACACCTTTTAGCAATTTCACGGGTCTTAAATTAATATATTGCTGAAATGATCTACGAATTGGAACGAGTAACCCCCATAGCGATACATGATCTGGTACTCCTGGATAACCTACGGCACCCAGGAAGATACTATCACTATCCCGAAGGCGATTCAATCCGTCATCTGGCATCATTTTTCCAGTTTCTTTGTATCGTTTGCACGAATAATCATAATTTTGATATGTTAATTTGAAACCACATTTTGAAGCGACTACATCTAATAATTGAATGGACTCAGGTATTACTTCGTTTCCTATTCCATCTCCGGGAACGGTTGCTATTTTATAAGTATTCATAATTGTTTTTTTTAATTAAAATAAAAGAAATCCAGAATTGCTTGTAATGTTTCTCTAGGAGCTTCTTCTGGCAAATAGTGTCCACATGGTAATCCATAACCTTGTACATCATCTCCCCATTTTTTCCATTCGGAAACAACATCATACTTTCTTCCTACATATCCTTTTTGTCCCCAAATACATAGAACAGGACATTTTATTTTGTTTCCATTGTCAATATCTTGTTGATCATGCTCTATATCTATAGAAGCAGATGCTCGATAATCTTCGCAACTGGCATGTATAGTTTCTGGTGTTAGACAGCGTAGATATTCAGCAAATGCCTCTCGCGTAAATGCTTCACTATCTCGTCCCCATTGGCCAAATTTTTTATTGAGATAGAATAGAGGATCAGCTCCTATCATTCGTTCTGGAATATCATACGGCTGAATAAGAAAATACCAATGATAATATGCTTTTGCAAAGTCCATGTCTGTTGTTTTATACATGGTATATGTTGGGGCTATATCCAAAACTGCCATTTTTTTTATAACCTCGGGGTGATCCAGAGCCATACGATGTGCAACTCTACCGCCTCGGTCATGACCAGCCAGAAAGAATTCATCAAAACCTAAAGCATTCATCAAATGTACTTGATCTTTTGCCATTTCTCTTTTTGAGTATGGTTTATGATCTTCTGTAGTTTTGGGTTTATCGCTATCACCATAACCTCTTAGATCACTTGCAACAACTGTAAATTTTTTTGTTAATGCCGGTGCTATTTTGTGCCAAATAATGAGTGTTTGAGGATAACCATGTAATAATAGCAACGGAGGACCATTACCTGCTATAACATAGTTTATCTTTATGCTCTTTACTTTTATTTTATCTTTTTTGAAATTTTTGAACATTATTTATTCTATTTTAATTCTGTTGGAAAAAAATTGGGCTTAAAATCCCATAGATACGGAAGCGCATAGTAGGTAAACCCAATGATGATAAGAATTGAAATCATATTTAGCCAAAATCCTTTACGCATCATATCCGGAATGGTTAAATATCCAGATCCAAAAACTACTGCATTAGGGGGGGTTGCTACAGGTAGCATAAAAGCACAAGATGCTGCTATGGTAGCTCCTACCATTAATATAAATGGATGTACATCTAAGGATAGTGCCATTGAAGCTAACACGGGTAAAAGCATCGAAGTTGTTGCAACATTGGAAGTGATTTCGGTTAAGAAATTTACTATAGTCACAATACAGGCTAACAGTATAAATAAATGAACTCCATCAAGTAATGTCATTTGTGCACCTATCCATTGGGCCAATCCAGATTCTTTAAAACCTGAGGCCAATGCTAGTCCACCTCCAAATAGGAGCAAGACTCCCCAAGGTAATTTGGTAGCAGATTTCCAATTCATTAAAGGCTTTCCTTTTTGTTTACTTGGTAAAACAAAAAGCAATAATGCTGCAAATATTGCGATTATTGTATCATCAATAGCTGGAAATACGCGTTGCAATAAAAAAGATCTGCTAATCCAAGCGAATGCCGTAAATATGAATACCGCGAGTACCCATTTTTCTTCAAAAGAAATTTTCCCTAGTTCTTTTAGTTGTTTTTTTACTTCATTTTTTCCCCCTGGAAATTCTTTTTGTTTGAATGTAAAAGCAATTTGAACCAAATATCTCCAGCTTAAAAAAAGCATTAATAGTGATATTGGTAATCCAATCATAATCCAGTTTGTAAATGTAATTTCATACCCATAGATCTCTTTGATAATCCCTGCAAGAATGAGATTTGTTGGAGTGCCAATTAAAGATGCGATACCTCCTATAGATGCACTATATGCTATACTCAACATCAGGGCTTTCCCGAAGATTTTATTTTCATTTTCGATAGTATTCGGATTGTCTGAAAGTTGAGATATAATTGCAATTCCTATTGGTAGCATCATTACCGATGTGGCTGTATTAGAAATCCACATTGATAAAAAAGCAGTAGCAATCATAAAACCTAATATCATGGTTTTAACATTAGTGCCAATGATGGCAATAATGTTTAATGCGATACGTTTGTGGAGGTTCCATTTTTCAATACCAATTGCAAGAATAAATCCTCCTAGGTATAAGAAAATATTGTGATTACCAAAAGCCGCTGTAGTTGTTTTAATATCTAAACCTCCAGACATTGGAAACAGAATAATGGGTAATAATGAGGTTACAGCAATAGGAATAGCTTCGGTAATCCACCATATAGCAATCCATAATGTACTAGCTAGAATTGCATTGGCTTCTTGTGATAATCCTTCTGGATTAAAGAATAGTTTTACGATAAGAAAGGCTAGAGGGCCGCTTATCATACCTACATTTTTAGAATTTATTTTTGAAGTGGTTCTCATTTAAGTGTTTAGTAAAAAGTTTATGACAAACAACATGGGTATAGATAAAGGAATACCAATCCCGACCATTTTTGAACAAAGAGCAGGATTAAGACCTAATTCCATAGCAACAATAGCAATCGTATTCATAGATCCTATTCCGGCAGCTATAATACATACCTGAGCCATAAGATCTATTCTTTTTACTAGAACATAAAAAAATAGAAAAACTAGTATTGGTGCTATAAATAATTTATAGGAAAGCCCTAATATAAGATGCCTGTCTTTTAGTTCTTTGAATGAAAATTTTATGGCCAATCCTATAGTTATTAATGCTAAAAATGGGAAAATTGAATTAACTGTGGTAAGAATATTCCTTAGCCACTCTGGATGTCGGTATAGACTTAAATTTAAAACCAATGCTAGTGCAAAAGCAATGAATGGCGGAAATTTTAATATTGGTAATAGGATTGACCGTGGACTTGGTTGTTTGGCTGCGAACCACGAACTCACTAAAACACCTGCAGTTACGCATATTACAAAGGTGCCCATTGTGCTGATTATTATCCCTATTTTTAGGCCTTCCGAACCGTATAACATTTCAAAAATTGGAAAACCAACAAAAGAAATACTTCCTATACCAGCAGTAACAGTAAGGCCTCCCAGTGAATTCCGATCTATAGGTTTCAATTTTCCTATAATAAAAAAGAACAACAAACTTCCACAAAAGACAATCCAGGCAGATAATACAGGCCAAATATGGGCTTTGGTAAAAATAGTTTCAGGAATATGTAATACAATTAAAACCGGAATAAAAAAACGAATCAGTAATCTGTTTAACTTGAGATACAAGTTTTCGGGAAGTTGTTTTACCTTTTTCAGCATCATTCCCAATCCTATGCAACCTAGTATTGTTAATAGTTTTATCACTTGTTCTTTTGGGTATTAAGTTTTTATTGAACATTACTTTGTTTGAATAACCGGATAATACTCAAATATATAGTATTATCCGGTGTGTTCAAATTTCAAACAAACCACTCAATATGAGCTTTTAAAAAGTAATATTGGTGCTTAGATAATAGTATGCACCATTAAAACCAAATTGATTGGCATTTCGAGTATACGGAATTTGGCCATTGGCATACGAGGCTGCTTGTTCACTATCTCCATCCTGAAAGTTTCTCCATTTATCTGGAAAAACGTCGAATATATTATTACTACCTAACGTAAATGTGAATTTATCAGAGAAATCATAAGACAAGGCCAAATCGGTTAATGTTTTTGCGGTAAACTTTTGATCTCCGATCGTTGCATCTCGTGCGATTACGGAACCAAAATGAGATATTCTTGAGGTAAAGGCTACTTTTGAATATTTATAATTTAGAGAGAACAAAAGTTTGGTTCTTGGCTGTGCCACTTCAATTAATTGTTGTGCCACTTCTCCTACCAATAATTTATCTGCTTGGGATGGATCGGCTCCTTCAAGTAATCCTTGCGGAATAGGCCTTTGATCCTCAATAGTAGTTTCATTAAACGTAAATGCCAATGTAGTAGTAAGGTTACTCCTTTCTGAAAAACGATTTTTATAAGTTGCAACTATATCCAATCCTAAAGTTTGGGTGTCGATCTGATTGGTAAAGAATCTAATCTCTCTTGTGTTTTCAAATAGACTATTAATTATTGGAAAATCATTAGCACTAAGTCTATCTGTAATCGCAATTCTATCATCGATTAGGATTTGAAAAGCATCTATCGTAAGTAATAAATTATCATCAAATAGCTTGGCGGTTAAACCCAGATTGAAGTTGTTGGATATCTCGGCTTCGGGATCTTGAACTCCCAATTGCGCAAGAGCCGGGTTATCACTTGAGATTTGTCTGGTAATAATAATCTCTCCGTTTTGTGCTGATGAGGTATTTACTCTATTTCCTATTTGTCCTAGTGACGGTGCTCTAAATCCCCTGTTGTAAGAGCCTCTGATAGAGAAATTATCTGTGATTTTATATCTGGCTGCAAGTTTACCCGATAAATTACTGCCAAAGTCACTATAATTTTCAAATCGTATAGCAGCTCCCAACAACCATTTTTGGGTTATATCGGATTCTATGTCTACATAAAACCCAAAATTATCTCTGGATAAGTCATTTTCATCAGTATCAGCTATTCCAGGGCGCGCACTAGATCCAATATCTTTTCCGTCGGTTGCTGCAAGTGGTCCAACAGCAAAAGATTCAGGTGATCCTTTTACCAAAAGAAATCTATCATTGCGAAATGCAGCTCCAATGGCTAGATCAAAAGATTCAAGGTTACCGATTTGTAAAGATTTAGTGATGTTTGCCTCTGCTATTTGTTGCCTAAAATCATAGCGTCCAACTTCAAATTCGGTAGGGCTAGCAACACCTAAAGATGGATTTGTAGTATTATTAGCAAATAGGTCTAAATAATTTCTACCTGCGTTATAGCTAAAATCGTAGTTCCAGCCATCTTTAAGAGTTCTCTCTATACCTATAGCCGTAGAAAAATCAAACGAGGTTCCTGGAAGCTCAGGAACATAACCATCAGGGAAAATCTCGGGCACTGCTCTTGATGCTCTAGCGGGATTCCTGAAAAAACCAAAAGCCAAAATGTCTTTTCTAGAAACACCTCCAAAACCATATAATTTCCAATTTTCACTAATTGGGTATCCTATATTTACAAACCCTTGATACGTTTCGTTTTGATTAGCACCGTAATTACCTACTACAAAAGGCTCTTCGGGATATACTCCCCGTTCTGCACGGATGGCCGCTTCTTCGGCATCGTCATTAGAATAAACATTTCCGGTGTAAGGATCAGATCGATTGGTTCCATCAAATCTGAAAAGTTCTAATGTAAAATTAAAATAACTTTTTTCTTTACCTAAGCTAAATCCGTAATTCAAACTATTTTTGAAAGTGAAACCGTCTCCCTCATTGTAAATCCCGGCTGTGGAGGCTAAGTTTCCACCTTCATTTTGATCATTTAATGAGATGTTTATAATACCTGCAATAGCATCAGAACCGTATTGTGCGGCAGCACCATCACGTAAGACTTCCAACCTCTTAACGGCTCCTGTTGGAATAGAGTTTAGATCCGTAACTATGGTTCCTAAACCTGGAGCTACATTAAGCTGAAGTGCAGAAAATTGGTGCCTTCTCTTACCATTTACTAATACCAAAGATTGATCTGGAGCCAAACCTCTTAATGTTGCAGGCTCGGCATAGTTGGTAGTTCCATTTACACCATATTTTGCTGAGTTGAAAGAAGGAGATGTAAATTGCACTTGTTGTCCTAAATCTGTTTGGCCTGTACTTACAAGATCCCTAGAGTTTATAACATCTACAGGAACCGCTCTTTCTACATCGGTTCTAGGTCTTGCTCTTGATCCTACTAGCACGATATCATCCAGTTGACTTGCAGCAGGTTTTAGTTGTATATTATACACATCTTGATCGGTCACATAGATTGTAACGGTTTCAAAACCAAGAAATGAGATAATAAGAACATCGCCTAGGTTTGCATCAATGCTGAAATTACCATCAAAATCAGTAACAACCCCTTTTTCTGTGCCTTCGATGATTACTGAAGCCCCTGGTAGAGGTGTGCCTGAGCCTTCTTCGGTAATTTTACCAGTTATCGTTTTTAGATTATCAGCCAATTCTGGTATTTTTTGTTGACTCTTTGGGCTCTCTTTTTTTAATACAATTTGTTTATTAATTAATCGATAGGTAATGCCCTGGCCTGTAAATAATTTGAACAACACATTACTCAAGGATGCTTCTTTTACTTTTATAGAAATAATTCTTTTATCATCAATTTCAGAATTACTGTAAAAAAACTTGTATGATGTTTGTTTTTTAATTTCTGAAAATACTTTGTTTATAGGAACTTGGTTAAGATCTAAGTCTATTTTTTCTTGCGAATAAGTAACCTCTGCGGTGACCTGAAAAGCACATACAATTAGAATAAGCCCGGTAATTTTCATCTTTAAATTCTTAAAAAAGGAATGAATGTATTGTTCCCTTTCTTCAATAGGAAGATTTTTTTTCATAATTTTGAATGATTTTTGATTTGTTAATTATAAACTGATTGACAGTCATTTCTATAAAGGGGAGTGATGCGAACACTTCCCTTTTACTTTAATTTTTCTTTCGTATAGTGATCTGATTTTGATTAATAGTGTAGTTAAAAGAAGTGCTAGTTGATAATATTCTGAAAATATCTTCTATAGTTTCTATATCAAACTCCCCAGTGTATTTTTTTGTATTTATTTCGGGATACTCATTTACGATAGAAACATCGTAGGTGCGTTCAATTCGTTTTATTATATTTTCGAATTTTTCATTAAAAAATATTAATTTATTATCAAGCCAAGATATATATTGATTTATGTCTACCTTTTTAGTATCCAGGTTTCTATTTTTCTTATTAAATGATGCTTGATGTCCCGGTAATAATTTTATGTTGTTTTCGTGTTTTTTTACTTCACTTATTTCTACAGAACCTTCGACAAGAGTAGTTTTAACCATCGAATCTATAAAATAAGATGAAACATTAAATTTTGTGCCTAAAACCTTAACATCGACCCCAGAGGTTTTTACTATAAATGGTTGAGATGCATCAGTGGTAACTTCAAAAAAAGCTTCTCCTTCCAAAAAGACGATGCGAGTTGTTTCATTTCTATTAAATACCTTAGGAAATTTTAATTTGCTTTCTGCATTTAGCCAAACTATTGTGTTGTCGGATAATGTTAATTTGAATTTTCTTCCTCTCGGAATAGAAATGGTGTGATATTCTACTTCAGAATTATCTTGTACAGGTGCTGATTGATAGGATAGCTCACTATGCTCTTGATATGTGCTTTTTGAAGATAAGTTTTGCTGCCCTAACACCTTTACAGTTCCATCGGCTAAAGTGAGTAAAATATCTTCTGCGTTTATATTCTTTTCTGTAATCAAGTTCTTTGTTTTATAAACATTTCTATCAAATATCATTAATTTCCCGAGTATAGAGGAAGTAATGATTATTATCACAATAGCTGCATATTTGTGCCATTGCTTTATGTCTCTCTTTTTCCTTTTTTTATCAATAGATTGTATTATTTTTTGTAAGGCAATTTCTTTATTAAATGCTTTATATATGTTCTTCTTTGAGTAATAATGAAGTTTAATCTGTTCCTTGAAAATTTTTGAATTCTGTTTATCTTCTTGTATCCATAATTCAAGTTCCTCAATCTCTGCAGGAGAAGCTACACCATCTAAGTATTTTTGAATTAATGTTAACATTCTGTATTTAATAAACGTTTTTTACTAATAAGATGCACTTTTATTAAAAAACCCTTACTATTTTTATTTTTTTTATATTCGTAGGTGAATTTTTTTTATTTCTTTATTTAAAAAATCAAAAAAATTGCAGAGCACTAAAGGAAAATTGAGTTCTTCTAAATTTAAAGCCGTTTTTGATGAACATTATCAATGGCTTTGTGATTATATTTTTAAATTATCGGGAGATTTTGATCTTACAGAGGATATCGTTCAGGAAGTTTTTATCGATATCTGGAATAAAAGAGGAAGGGTTACTATTCATTCTTATAGAAGTTATCTTTTTAAGGCCTGTCATAATCGTTTTTTAGAATATTTAAGAAAAAATAAAAAGAAGATGATAAGAACGAGCCTAGATAATATTAAATTAGAAACACTTTATGAATTACAAAAGGAAGAAGGGGGATTTAATAATGAAAGAATTGAAAAATTATCTCGAGCTATAGAAATGTTACCCCCCAAATGTAAAGAAGCTTTTAAATTAAGCAAATTTGAGAACTTAAAATATCAAGAAATTGCTGATATAATGGGAATTTCAAAAAAGACTGTAGAAATACATATTTCTAAGGCATTATCTCGTTTAAGAAGCATTGCGTCAACATTTTAAGACATCAGATAATTTTTGAATTATTTTTACTATCCCTTGCAGAAATTAGTTTAAAGTCTTTATCGACTTTAATAATGATTTTTTTTCCGGTATGTAGATTAACCATTTTCCAACGAAAGCCATAAGATGTTTCAAAAATGGCTGATCTTGCCATTTTCTTCAAATCAATTTCCTCAATGTTTTCTATGACATGATTAACCATAAGGTCGATACCTCTTTGTTTTACTTCTTCTACAGAGAGCTTACGATCTTTTGGGTTTTGACTTTGATCGATATTGATTGAATATTTATGATTTTCGATCAGAGTATTAGGGTACAATAAATAAATTGAAAATAGGAGTAGGGGTAATATGTAATTTTTCATCATCCAATGATTTTATGAATTACATACTATGTCATTTACCTACATATTATGTAATCACATGGGGTTTACGTATTCATTCATATGTATTTGTCTAGTGCTTTAACAATTATCTGAACTAGGGGTAGAGTAAAATTAACCTTTAAAGGCTCTTTCTACGATAAAGGTAACGTTAAAAAAAAGGTAATATTTCTTAAAATTTTGATTTTTATATTGCTTTTTTAATGTATTTTTGTGAAATACTTAATAAACCGTAATTTTTTCGTGGTTATTCCTTTGTGGCTTTTTCTAATTTATAGATCTCTCTTCCTAGTTGTGCTAAAAACGGAATACCAATATCATCGTATTCATAATTGTTGTCATTGTAGATCTTGTTTTTATTCACATGAATAGTAGCAGATAATATGAATTCAATATCATTTTTTGTGTCTTTTATGTAGGCACAATCTGTTAAATACCCGTAAGCATATCCAACTTTATTATAAATTTTAATATGTTCAGGAATATTCTTTTTGGTGTCTCCAAACATAAAAAATTTACCATAAGAATCGTAATATTCTTTTTTGTTGTATCCCGCTCTGTGGGGCAATGTACTCATAGCATTTAGAACAAAGTTATAGTCGTTGGAAGTAATATTAAAATGCTGAGATTCTGAATACATATCCGGGAATTGAATACGTTTCATCAT
Source organism: uncultured Aquimarina sp. (assembly GCA_947496355.1). GTDB lineage: Bacteria > Bacteroidota > Bacteroidia > Flavobacteriales > Flavobacteriaceae > Aquimarina. The sequence continues at coordinate 139,117 of CANMCO010000006.1, read as the reverse complement.
TTCATGTAAAGACTTTATAGGGAGATAATTTTTTTCAGAAAAATCTTTAGGCTCCATAATTAACGTGTCATTGTAAATATAACCTTTGCCTTTTAATAGTTTTTTTAAAGATAATTTTGGTTGAGGTGAATTTTCGATAGCTGCCTGTTGATATATTAAGGTGCTATCTTCTATATTTTCTTTAAAAAAAATAGGTTGGGTTTTCAGATTATGCGAATGATAAGCCGATACTCTATGAGAAATTCTTCCTTCTATATTTTTGGAGCGCAGTTTTTGATTAATATAATCCTGACCAAGAAATTCGAACAAGCGATTATATGCTTGATTATCACTGACAGCAAAAATTTTAATAATTTCTTTCTCAATACTAGTATAAAGAGTATCGCGTTCTTTTTTAAAATTGGTCTTTCTGTCTACATCGATCCCTTTTTCTTGCAATTCTTTTAATTTTTCTAGAGCAATTAATGCTACCGGAAATTTTACAGCGCTTGCAGGATAAAAGTAAACACTATCGTTAACATTAAATTCGAAATCTGTAAAATTTACCTTCCCGTTTTTACTTTTGTTGATTTGAGTATATATAATCTGTAATTCATAACCCTCTGGATCCTGCATCACTGGTACAATATACTTGGATTCGGACTCGAGGGCTATCTCTAATGGGGTTTTTTGATCACATGAGGTTATAAAAGTGACTATTGTTAGTAGTGATAAGTAATATTTTATATGATTTCGAAATAAAAACAATATGTAGCTGTTTTACTTTTGATACAATTTTATACCTGCTTCGTAATATTTGTCGCCCTCTATCCAAAAAGGAGTTTTAGGGTTGTTTCCTATTTTTCTACATGCCAGAACGTAAGACTGAAAAAATTTAAATAAGTAACTGTAATCTAAAGAATCTGGATTATCCGTTACTTGATGGTAATACTTAGTGATTTCTTCATTAAATGAAGTAAAACCCATGCTAAATGTAGGAGCAGGAATACCTTTTACGGCAAAGTTAACATTATCAGATCGATCAAATAATCCTTGTTCTGGAGCGGGATCATCAATGGCTTCTAGACCAAATTTTTTGGTTGCTTCGATGATATCGGTTTGAGCTGTAGTTCTACTTAACCCAATAATAGTAGCTTTAGTGATATCATTATACCCACCATTATCACTGTTAAAACAATACACCATTTGTTTTAAAGGAATTACAGGGTGTTCAACATACCACCTACTTCCTAAGAGTCCTTTTTCTTCGCCAGTAAAAAGAATGAAGAGAGCTGATCTTTTTGTAGGATACTTTGCTATATTTTCTGCTGCAGAAAGCACTGTAACAGTTCCTACGGCATTATCTCTAGCTCCATTATAAATAGAATCGTTTTCTACGGGTTTACCAATGCCAACGTGATCATAGTGAGCAGAATAAATAATATACTCATTTTTTAACTTAGGATCTGTACCTTCAACTATACCAACAACATTTTGAGAATATACATTACTTTCCTTGATTCCGGTTATGGTTAATTCTATATCTGCTTCTTTTTTATCTGTAAATATTTTACTGATTTCTTCATTTTTATCATTAATCCATAGGTATGCAAATTCATTTTTTTCTTCTTTATCGGTATTAGATACAGACATTTTATCACTATTAAAATAATGTTCCATTTGCATTCTTGTTTGATCATCTAGATTACATATTTCGATAATGCCCAAAGCTCCTTTTTCTTCGGCAAGTTTACTTTTTTCTTTGGTTTTTGAAAAAGCAGCTCTTATTGCCTTTTCATCTTTACTTCCAATAATACAGATTACATATTTTCCCCTTACATCTATATCTTTGTAATCTTCTTCTAATCCATAGTTTAAGAAAACGGCTTTACCTTTATAATTTGTATTGATCTGATTTATGGTTAGTATTTGATTTATAGTTAAGTTCCCGGATTTAAATTCGGTTTTTGTTGCACCAGAAGTCTTTTTAAGCGCTACAGGTTGCAGGTAACTTTGAGTATCAGGTATAGGCTTAACGCCATAACTTCTTATGGTATTGGCTAAATATTGAGCTGCAATTTTATTTTCTGATGATCCTGTTTGTCTACCTTTTAATTCATCTGAAGCCAAAAAATAGATATGTCCTTCAATTTTACTTTTAGAAACTGTAGATTTAACTTTTTCTACCTCATCTTGAGCATAAGTCGAGTATATAAAAGTCAAAAACAAAGAAAAGAGAATTAATTTTTTCATAAGTGTAGTATCATGTGTATTATGTGATTAAAAAAAGAATATTAGAAGTGTTTCTTCAATACTCACTTTCCTCTCAAAGATAATAATTGTTTGCAATTTGTAATTTGATGATTAGCTATTCGTCTATAATTATCCAAAACAAATGTTAATTCTCATTTCTTCGATGTATCATGTGTATTTATCTTAATATAAAATGTACTAACTTTAGTGTATGAAAAAGAAAAAGAAAATTTTTAAAAAGGGCTTTTCTTTTAAACTCTATGAAGCAGAAGAGCAATCTCCGTTCGAAAAACTTTTTGACATCTTTCAGGAAATTATCACACATACTTCTGGTGATCTGGACGAAGCTTTAGATTGGATGAATGAACTGGATAAAGAATATAATCTTACTGATGAGAATTATACAATGGATGATTTTGTAGAAGATTTGAAGAAGAAAGGATATATTCGAGAAGAGTTAAAGCCAAATGGTAATGGTGGGATGTCTATTACCGCTAAAACCGAACAAGCTATACGGAAACGAGCCTTGGATCAGATTTTCGGAAAGCTAAAACGCAGTGGATCAGGAAATCATAGAACAAATTATACGGGTAGAGGAGATGAACATGCTGGGGAGTTTCGTAATTACCAATATGGAGATGCTTTGGAAAGAATTTCTATAACCGAGAGTCTTAAAAATGCACAAATTAATCATGGTATTGGAGACTTAAACCTTACCGAAGAAGATCTAGTTGTTGAAGAAACTCAGTTTAAAGCTCAGATGAGCACTGTATTAATGATTGATATAAGTCATAGTATGATTCTTTATGGCGAAGATCGTATTACTCCGGCTAAAAAAGTAGCGATGGCTCTGGCAGAACTCATTACTACAAGATATCCTAAAGACACTCTTGATATTTTAGTGTTCGGTAATGATGCCTGGCCCATTGCGATAAAAGATCTACCATATTTGCAAGTTGGACCTTATCATACCAATACAGTTGCAGGCTTGCAATTAGCAATGGATATGTTGCGTAGAAAACGAAATACAAACAAACAAATTTTTATGATTACAGACGGTAAACCTAGTTGCCTTAGATTACCAGATGGACAATATTATAAAAACAGTAATGGGTTAGATCGACATATTGTCAATAAATGCTATATGATGGCACAACAAGCACGTAAATTGCATATACCAATTACTACTTTTATGATTGCACAAGATCCATATCTGATGCAGTTTGTAAGGGAGTTTACCTATGCTAATCAAGGAAAAGCATTTTATACCGGACTTAAAGGTTTAGGTGAAATGATTTTTGAAGATTATGAAACTAATAGAAAAAAAAGAGTAAGAGGATAAATTCTTTTTGGGTTTTGATTCAAAAAAATAGCATTACAGAGAAATAGAAAAATATGAAAATTGAGAATATAAAAACGTTTGGCGAACTAAAAGCGTCGGGATATCAAAGTAAATCTATCAAAGATGAACTTAGGAGTAATTTAAGAACTAAAATAAATAAAGGCGAAGACACTTTTACTGGAATTCATGGATATGAGAACACAGTAATTCCTGAGTTGGAAAGAGCAATTCTTTCAAGACATAATATTAATTTATTAGGCTTAAGAGGTCAGGCCAAAACGCGATTGGCCAGGCAAATGATCAACCTGTTAGACGAATGGATTCCTGTAATCGAAGGATCAGAAATAAATGACGACCCTTTTAATCCCATCTCTAGGTATGCGGTTAATTTACTAGCAGAAAAAGGAGATAAAACACCGATTGATTGGTTGCATAGATCCAATAGGTTTGCAGAAAAATTAGCTACCCCAGATGTTACAGTAGCAGATATTATAGGAGATGTAGATCCAATAAAAGCTGCGAATTTAAAATTAAGCTACGCAGACGACCGTGTAATCCATTTTGGAATGATCCCTAGAGCAAATCGAAGTATTTTTGTAATAAACGAATTACCAGATTTACAGGCTCGGATCCAAGTGGCGTTATTTAATATCTTACAAGAAGGGGATATTCAGATTAGGGGGTTTAAATTAAGGCTACCGCTGGATATTCAATTTGTGTTTACGGCCAACCCAGAGGATTATACCAATAGAGGAAGCATTGTCACCCCACTTAAGGATAGAATAGGATCGCAAATTCTTACTCATTACCCAGAGAATATAGAAATAGCAAAAACAATTACGCAACAGGAAGCTAAATCAGACAATAAACAAAGTGATTTGATCCATGTTCCTGATTTGGCAAAAGATCTTTTAGAACAAATTAGTTTTCAAGCTAGAGAAAGTGAATTTATAGATCATAAGAGTGGTATAAGTGCGAGATTGAGTATTACAGCATATGAAAATTTATTAAGTACCGCGGAGTACCGTTCATTACGATCAAAAAATGATAGTACAAGTATACGACTAAGTGATTTTATGGGAATTGTACCTTCGATTACTGGGAAGGTAGAATTAGTCTATGAGGGAGAGCAAGAGGGAGCCGCCTCTGTAGCCCATTCTCTCATTTCGGGCGCTATTAAGACATTATTCCCTAATTATTTTCCCGCCATAGAAAAATTAGAAAAAGAAGACTATGAAAGCCCATATCAGGAGCTGATAAATTGGTTTTTCGAGGAGAGTGGATTTGAATTATTGGATGATGTTCCTGAGGACGAATACAAATCAAAATTAAATGAAATTACCCCTCTTAGCGATTTAATTAAAGAATACCAGCCGGAGTTATCTGCCGAAGATCAGTATTTTATGAAAGAATTCTTATTGTGGGGATTGGTAGAGCACAAAAAGCTAAGTAAGTATCGATTGTCTGAAGGTTTTCGTTTCAAGGATATATATGGAAGTTATATAAGTGGTTTATAGGATTTGGATTAAGAATAATAACCAAAGAGTATAATTACCACCAAATAATGAAAAGTTTTTTATAGGAATCTTCATTAGTTTTTACCCAAACTAATGGAGATTTTTTTTGTGATAGATATAGTTGGACTTCATTGCAAATATCTTCAAAAGAAAACCACATCACATTGTATTTTGGGTTTATACCCCAGTTTTGTTTTTTGGGTATATAAAAAAGAAAGGAAGTGTGTTCTTCAACAATAAATTCTTCAAGTCTCATCCAATATCCAACAATACAATTCTTATTAAGATGGGGCATACTTTCATCGCGATGCGAATAAGGGATAAACAAATTGGCTAAAAAACATACTTTTTGGTTGATTGTGGATGCTCTCAAATTGAAATGCTCTAAAACAGACGTGGTTTCATCTCTAAATAGTAGCGGAAGTTGTTTGTTTTTTAGTTTGTCTATTTTTTGAAGCAAAGAATCTTTGCGATTTGGTCCAATCCATCGATCAAACTCTTGATTCATACTAGGATCGTATAGGTAAAACTTGTAGATCAATTCGATATGAATAACCTTGTCGTTTTGTAAATCTCTAATCAAGAAATCTAATTCACCAATCGTAATTTTTTCTTTGAAAACTTGTAGGTTTTTTGCAATCACTTCATAGTTTTCGGAAGTTTCAATACAGTATTCAAAAAAAACCTCGATACGTTTACCTAATACTTCATTATCAGGTATAGTTATGCTAATACTATTTGGTCGTGCGACCTCTTTAGATAATTCTTCAAAATTAAACCGTGATAAACCAAAAAGAGTTTCAGAATTCCATAAAGAATTACCGTTTAAGAAACCTAAATATTGCTGTTTTAAAGATGTCAAATTTAATTTTGATTCTGGAAAAAAGAAAAATACTTTTTAAGCATTGGTTTAAGAATTTTATGGTCTACAGGTTTAGACACGAAGTCGTCACAACCTGCATTTAAGGCTCTTTGTATATCTTCTGCTGTAGAATATGCTGTTTGTGCAATAACCGGCAGTTTTGGTCTTAAATTTTTAATCTTTCTAGTAGCCACATACCCATCCATTATTGGCATTTTAATATCCATTAAAACAAGATCGATATTTTTATTTTCCTGACATATGTCTACGGCTTTTTTTCCATTCTCTGCTCTATGAATAATAAACTTATATCCTTCCATTTTTTGTAGAATGGTTTTAAGAAATAAGAAATTAACTTCTCCATCTTCAGCTATAAGAATTACGTGCTTAAATGGTTTAACATAATTTTCATCAGAATCTGATTTCATACTATTTTTATTGGATGTAATTATTGGGCGATATGGTACAGTGAGAGTAAAGGAAGATCCTTTATCCATTTTTGATGTAAATGAAATTTTTCCTTTTATTATATTGGCATTTTCTTTGGCAATAGTTAATCCTAGTCCTAAGCCACCGTAAGTTCTTGCAATTTCCTTCTCTGATTGCGAAAAACTATTAAATATAATTTTTTGATCTTCAGGGTTAATTCCTATTCCTGTATCTTCAATAGTAATTATTAATAAATTTTTCTGAATAGAACTATGAATTTTTACAGAACCTATAGAGGTAAATTTAATTGCATTGTCTATAAGTTTGTTGAGTATCTTGTTTACTTTAGATTTATCTATTAAAATAAGTGATTGATCTAGTGGGATCTCATTTTCATAATGTAATACTACATTTTTTTCTTTTGCCGTAATTTCGAAATCAGAAATCAGTTTTTTAAACAAATCGGGTAAATCTGTTTCCTCTTCGAGGATTTCGAATTGTTTAGATCTTAGTTTAGAGATTTCCATAATGTCATCAATTATATGCATTAATTGTTGACTACTATTAATAATAATATTAGTGTATTCTTTGCGTTGTTCTTGAGTTAAACTGGGGTCATTCAGAAATTCTGAAAACCCTATTATACCATTCATAGGTGTCCTAATTTCATGAGAAATGTTATGGATAAAGTTGGTTTTAAGTTGATTGCTGTTTTCAGCATTTTCTTTTGCGATCCTTAATTCTTTTGTTTTTTGTCTTATTTTAAATTTAAGATACCTATTGATTAGTAATATAGAAAAAAGAATAAGTATAATGCCTATAGAGAAAGCTATCCAAAATTGAGTTTTTTGGTAAAATGGCGTTACAACATTGAACATCCAATTATCCAGCATAGTTTGCTTTTCTTTTCTTGATATAGCTTTGGTTGCACTGGCTATAATGTCATTAAGAATGGTATTTTTCTTAAAAACTGCAAGGCCAGTTTTGTAGCTTAGACCCGTTTCTCCTGCAATTTTTAAATTATTTAAGTTTTTGGTTCTTATTAAATAATGTGCTACTGCTTTGGGACCTATATATGCATCATATTCACCTGAACTTAATTTTTGCAAACATTCTAAATCATCTTTACCGCCGATGGCAAAATTGTAATTGGGATACTTGTTTTTTAAGATTTCAGCAATTGCATAATCTTTGGGGAGAACTATCGTTTTATCACTATAGTCAGAAATTTTTCTTTGCTGGCTATCTGATTTCCGGGTTATAATCATATGAGGGCTTTCGAACAGAAAAGCATAAAAATTTAGGTATTCTTTTCGTTTTTCTGTAGGATGTATTTCGACAATGAGATCCACTCTCTCATTTCTTACATCATCCATCAAATCTGGCCAGGTATTATAAATTTTTTGATGAAATTTATATCCGATTTTTTCTTCAATAAGCTCTAGGTATTCAGTAAATACACCATCTACACTACCTTGTGCATTAATAATTTGATATGGAGGGTGAAAAGGATAAATTGCCACTTTAATACTATCCTGTTGTTGTAGCCATTCATTTTGCTTTTTACTCAATATCGAATCGTTCGATGAGCAAGATGAGTATAGAACAAGAACCATGGTAAGAAGTAAGAAAAGGGGTAATTTTTTTGGCATTACATAGGTTTTCTTCAGGGTTTGCTTTAACATTTCTTTAATAAAGATAGTATAATAGTAACACTTTTAAAAATACGAGACTTAAAAATTATGCTTTTACAGATAAAGTTTATTGAGTAATTGGCTAATCATTAATTGGGTAATGTGGTAGCTTCAAAACAAAAGTGGATCCCTCATTAAGAACAGAAGTAAATGAAATATCACCACCAAGAAGTCGTGCATTTTTTCTTGAGATAGATAATCCCAGCCCCAGGCCATCATAAATTTTTGTAATATCCTTATCTGATTGAGAGAAATTTCTAAAAATTAACTCCTGATCCTTTTGCTGGATACCAATCCCTGTATCTTTTATACTAAATATAAGCTGGTTATTCTGTAATCGAGAAGAAATTTCTACTCCACCATGATTCGTGAATTTAATGGCGTTATCTATGAGGTTATACAAAATCTTATAAATTTTTGGTTTATCAATTTGTACCATATTATCGGGCGGGATTAGCTTATTTATCAAACTGATTGTGATCCCCTTGTTTTTTGCTTTATCCTGAAATTCAGAAGATAATGCCTCAATGATTTCATTTAGGTCTGTTTTTTCTGTATTGACCTGTACTTGATTGGTTTGTAATTTTGAAATTTCAGTAATATCCCCAATGATATTGATTAATTGATTACTGCTGTCCATTACTATTTTTGTATACTGTTCTTGTTCTTCACTAGTTAATTTTGGATCATTAAGTAGTTCTGAAAAACCGATAATACCATTCATTGGAGTTCTAATTTCATGAGAAATATTATGTATAAATGTTGTTTTTAATCGATTACTTTCTTCTGCAAGCTCTTTAGCAATGATTAATTCTTTTGTTTTTTTCCTGATAAGAAATTTAAGATACCTGTTTAATCCTAAAATAATGAGCATTAGAGAAAAAGCGGCTATAGCAAAAACTACCCAAAACTTTGTTCTCTTATAGAAAGGGACAACATTGTGATATAACCAATTGTCAAAGATTATTTCTTTTTCACTATCTGTAATACTTTTAGAAACCTTTGTAATAATTTGATTTAGAATCTGATTATTTTTTTGTACCGCCATGCTAGGGGCATAACTATACTTTGTTTCTGATACAAGTTTGAGATTATTGAGGTTTTCTGTTTTAATAAGATAATTGGCTACGGCTTTAGGGCCAATATAAGCATGATACTTACCATTACTAACTTGTCTCAAACATGTTAAGTCATCAATTTCTGTAGCGATCGAGAGTTTTTTTTCTTGTTCTTGAAGGAGTTCGTGAATACCATAGTTTTGAGGAACGGTTATGGTTTTATCATAATAATCCTTTAATTTTGAACCGTAATCAACATCTTTTCGGGTCACAATGGTATAGTCAGATTCAAAAAGTTGAGAGTAAAAATTAAGATAAGCATCTCGAGTATATGTTTGTTGTATTTCAAGGATGATATCAACTTTACCATTTTTTGCATCCTTTAATAATTGTTCCCAATTAGTATACAACTTCCTTTTAAATTTATAATCAATTTTGTTTTCAATAAGGCCGAAGTAATCGATAAGAACCCCATCTATTTTCCTATTGTTATTAATGAATTGATAAGGAGCATAATAGGGAAAAACGGCTATCGATAGGTCGCTATTACTTTTTAACCATGCTTTTTCAGTTTTGTCTAAAACATCTACTTTGGCGCATGAAAAAAGACCTATGCAAGCAAAAATCACAAGAAAAGTATACTCTAGTTTCTTTACCATAATATTAGTATAAAATAGCTCTCTTATTATTATTGCTAGTATATTAAAGATACTATAATCATTACTCTTTCAAAAGAAATAGCTGGTGATATTTTATGATTAATTCTTAATGGTGTTTACGTCATAGAAAATCACTTCTATAGATTTATAACGTTACAGTATAATAAAAAAAATTAAGAAACCTGAAGGTGCTTTTTTAATATTTTTCTTAGCGTTTTGGGATGTATGGGTTTTGATATGAAATTATCACAACCGGCATTAAGGGCATTTTGAATGTCTTCATTTGTAGAGTATGCTGTTTGTGCAATAATAGGTAATTTGGGGTTCATTTTCTTTATTATTCTAGTTGCTTCGTATCCATTCATTTTTGGCATTTTTATGTCCATGAAAACAATATTAACCTGTTTGTTTTTTATACAAAATATAACAGCTTCTTTTCCGTTTTTAGCTCTATGAATGGTAAAGTTATACTCTTCTATTTTTGATAAAATTGTTTTGAGAAATATAAAATTAACCTCACCATCTTCTGCTATTAAAACTATATATTGTTTCGTTTTGGTACCATCTACATTTGTATAGGATAGTGTAGGAGAATTACTATGATCCAAAGGGTGATATGGCAATTCTAGCCTAAAGGTAGAACCTTTGGTAAGAATAGATGAAAAAGATAATTTACCTCTCATTAATTTTGTATGTTCCTTTGCAATGAGTAACCCTAATCCCAGTCCTCCGTTTTTTTCTGATATTTGATTCACAGATTTATAATCTTTTTCAAGTATAAGCTGTCGATCCTTATTGTACATTCCTACTCCGGAATCTCTTATAGTGATAATTAGAGATGAGTTTTGTACAATACATGAAATAAGAACTGCTCCTTTTTCAGTGAAATTGATAGAATTTTCAACCAAATTATGAATAATTTTGGTAAGCTTTGATTTATCAGTTGCTATGAATTGTTGATTTTCTTTCAGGTTATTATTAAGTATTAATGATATGCTCTTTTCTTTTGCTTGTTCTTCAAAAAGATTATAAATATCATTCAGAGTTTCAGATACATCTACCTCTTCAATATGAAGATCTACTTGTTCTGTTTGAAGTTGTGAGATTTGTAGGATGTTATCTACACTATGAATTAGTTTTTTACCACTATTGATTATGATATTGGCGTATTTTGCTTTGTTTTTGTCTGTGAGTTTGGGCTCATTCAGAAATTTTGAAAAACCTATAACATTGTTCATTGGTGTCCTGATTTCATAGGATACATTACGAATAAAGGCTGCTTTTAATTGATTGTCTTTTTCTGCAACTTCTTTTGCGATTCGAAGCTCTTTGGTTTTTCTGTTGACTATAAATCCCAAGTAAAAATTAATCATTAGAATGATTAACCCTCCTGATAATATTAAAATCCCTAAGGGTATTAGGAAATCTGTTTTTTTGTAAAACGGTTTTGTTTTTATATACAGCCAATTTTCAATAATCTCTTGACTTTCTGATTCAGAAATTTCATCAATTACTTTTTGAAAAATTTGACTGAGTACTTCATTACTTTTAAGGACTCCAATTCCTGGTTTATAGGTTAGATTAGTTTCTCCGGTAATAGTTAGATTAGTCAGATTTTGTGTCCTGATCAGGTAATTAACTACCGCTCTTGGTCCAATGTAAGCATCATATTCTCCCGAGTTTAATTTCTGAAGACACGTCAAATCATTTTCATCCTCAATAAATGTAAGATTTGGATATTTACGTTTTAGATTTTCAAAAATTGCATAATCCTCTGGAACAGTTACAGTTTTGTTCTGAAAATCGGTGATTCGATTTCCCAGATCAGAGTTTTTTCTTGTAGTAATTACATGAGGTGACTCAAAAAGTTCGGCATAAAAATTTAAGTAGGTGTTTCGATCTTTTGTAGATTGTATCTGCATAACGATATCAATCTTCTCGTTTTTTAAATCTTCCATCAGCTCTGGCCAATTGAAGTAGTACTTTCTTTTAAATTTGTGATTTATTTTACTTTCGATTAAATTGATGTACTCTATAAAAATACCTTCAATAGTATTATTTTCATTTATGAATTCATAGGGTGGGTAATATGGAAAAAACGCGATTGTAATTTTATCATTTTCGGTCAACCACTTCCTTTCTTCGCTTGTTAGTAAATCCCTTTGCGAACAGGAAAAAAACAGAGACAAATACAATAAAAGTAATAGCGGTAAAATAAGTGATTTTCCGTAATACATTTGCATAATGAGTTCTAGTTCTTTTCTAATATAAAAATATGTAATAATGGAAATATTACTATCAACATTTTACAATTAATAATTATTTTATCACCTGTTAATGATAAACATAAATTACATTTTTATTTCCTTCCCGTCTGGGTATAAGGCAAACCTACCTTTGGATTTATCATGTACGTGATCATGACTTGGCCATGGCCATCCTCCAAATTCTGTTTGCTGGTACTCTTGAATTGCTTCTCTGATCTCGATCTGACTATTCATAACAAAAGGCCCATTTTTTATTACCGTTTCATTAATTGGTCTTCCCTGCAGCATTAACATGTGTGCTTCGGTATCACCATTCTTTATTTTGAATTCTTGATTTGCAGCAAGAACAATTTCATGATTTACAGGAATGGTATATCCTTCTGAAGTAATTTCGTTGCCTTTAAAAAAATATAGGGATCTGTTTATTCCTTCTGAGGCTTTTGGAAACATGTATATTGCATTAGGGCCCATTTTTATTGTCCATATGGCGACTTCATTATCTGGGTTGGCAGCCCAAGAATCTGGAGCGGGATCTGGAGCTGTTTTGTTGTTCAGTTTTCCTGCAATCAATATTATTTCAATTGTATTAGTATCTTTATCTGTAAGAGTTACTTTAGGGATTTCTTCATTCCATAACATCTTAAAATGTGGTGCTACCATTTTTTTATCTCTGGGGAGATTGAGCCAGATCTGAAACAACAAAAAAGGGTTTTCTTTTTCAGCATTCAACAATGGAAACATTTCTGAATGTTGTACACCTTTACCAGCGGTCATCCATTGCACATCGCCATTACCAAATCGTCCGGCCGCACCCAATGAATCTGAATGATCTACTAATCCTTTTTGAACAACAGTTACAGTCTCAAAACCACGATGCGGATGTGCCGGAAATCCAGGTACTTTAGTTCCATGATACATACGCCATCCATCTTTAAGGGTGAAATCTTGTCCTATATTTCTTCCTTCTAAAGATGCTGCAGGGCCTAAATCCAGATTTCCTTTTGGATATTGATCTTCATGATATGCACAAAACAGAAATGGATCGCTGGTTTCCCAAGGAAAGCCTAAAGGTTTAATTTTGATGATTGCCGACATAAATATTTTTTTTGTGATGAAATTTATAGTTTTGACATAAGAAATTATAATAACAAATGGTTAAAACCTGGTTCATATGTCATATTGATTTGCGCTTCATTTTAAGAGTATAGAACCAATTAATACTAAGCCAAAGATCATTTTCTGAACCAGATGTTAATAACCCATCCAAACGATAGTCTAATCCCAACTCTATTTTATTGTTTTTATCAATTTCGTATCCTAAAAACGGTAATATCCTGGTCTCTAGCTCTGATTCTGAACTTTGAAACTTTAAAAGGTATTCATTACTTAGTTTAAAATAAAATTCTTTCGGATCTATCTCACTTCCCGAAAGTGGTTTTTCTAATGCTATACGGTAACGTAATCTAAATTCTGGTAATTTATTTTTGCTAAAAGTTTGATCGGTTACAAATCGATGCCCCAATCGTATAATATCATAATTTTGCACAATGGTAAACTGCTGAATAGCCCTATGAATTACTTCGTCACCTTCAAATCTTAATAAGTACCCTCCGTTGACTGCTCCATTAGCTCCAATCTTCATAGAAAGTAATGATGATATATCTGTAAGTACATATTCATAGTCTAGAGACTCATCCTTTGTGTCATCAACAAAGAGTTGTCTTGATTCGATACCGTTCACCCACTTTATTCCTTCCGTTACTTTGGCTGATACTCGTACTCGAGGTAAAATACCAGAAGAAAAAGAAGATTGTGCATCTACAGATTGAACAAAAAACAGAAATAAAAACATGACTAAAACTTTTCTCATATCACAAGCATTCCTCTCTTTTAAAATTCCAGATTATCTGTAGGCCTTTGAGTAATTTCAAGAACTTTTTGTGCAGTCCCGCTACTATCAAAAAGTATCTCATACTTCTTGAAAACCCCTTCTTTTTTGGCTTTAAGTATAATCTCATAATGCAAAGCGTAAGATTCTGTACTGCTGGAGTTTTTTATTAGTTTTAAAAGAGTTTCACGATCTGCTTTCCATTGAATTTGAGTTTTTATTATCTGGTGCTTCACAAAAAGGGCATCTAGTGTTGCTGTTATGTCGTTTTTCAAGTCATTTTTAAGACGCTTAAATGCTATTTTTTGTTCTACATCCAGAGGGTTGCCAATAGTATCAAACTCAATACTATATTTAGTATTATTGAAAAAAGTCTTAGCCTCGTAGGTTTTTCCATCTTGACTTTCTTCGACATACCATTTTACCTTTTGTTCTTTAAAACAAGAATCTATAAAAGTCATGGCAGCACCGGGAACTTGTTCAGGTTTTATACGGTATTCTCTTTCGAACTTGATTTGCCCGTACGTGGTAAACCCATAGCAATAGCAAATGAAAAATATAAGGGTTCTTATTGTCGAAATACCGGGCATGTTTTAATTTATTAGGTCATTCAATTTTTAACTATGTATTCTTGTGCCTCTTTTTCTGTAAACTTCTTTTTAAATGAAAACGCATATGGAGTCTCTCCGTGTTCCTGTAAGTAGTATAATCGCTCTTTTGCTTCTTCGGGTGTAGGCTCATGATCATTTTCTATGTACCAAAATGCCATGTGCATCCTTGGCATGTTTTTAAACCATTCTTTTTTTCGTTTTAAGATTTCTACATGTACTGTTTTATAAGTAAAGTCAAATAATGTATCGATATCTTTCCAAACAGACATATTAATAATCAAAAAAATATTGTCAAAGACAGTAATGGCTGTGGCATTACCTTCATCACCTTTAAGCCTCCAGATAAAACCACTACTTTCCTCTGCCAGAGCATTGATGCGATCAAGATTATTTACAAAATCTGCCATAACGGGATCATTGATAGGAGCTATCATCTCTGCAATATTTACCTGTGCTAAATGCATGCTGTTTCTTCGGTGTTTGGTTAATATTTAGACCCTTTGTTAATATTTGTAGAGGATTTGGTTATAAATTCTCTAATATCTTCATTTGCTTTGATTAGATCTTCATTTCTTAAATACATCATATGTCCACTACGATATCCTTTAAAGCTAAGACGATCTTTTAATTTTCCATTTGCATTTAATTGCCACATTACATATTTAGCATTAAAATATGTTGTTGCCCCATCATAGTATCCAGATTGGATCATGGTATGCAGATTAGCATTCATAGCCATAGCGCTCCTAAGATTCTCACCGGTATTATTATCTTTATTTCTATCCCACGGTCGAACAGGTCCAAACATATTATACTTAAGATCGGTTTTAAATTTTAATTCATGACTATAGTAATAATTAATTGCAGGGGTAAAAGCATGAAGCCAAGCGGTTAATTCGCTATTGTAATCAGGGGCATCTCCAGCTTCCTTTATATCCATTCCTTTATATCGTGAATCTAATCTTCCTATAGTATAACCTTCTCTATCGCGCAAAAGATCTTTCCAGAAATACCATTTTGGTACCTCTAGATTATGTTGGCGTATAGTCTTTTCTGATAATCCAGAATAATACGCCATTTTGCTAATAATCTCTTCTTTCTTAGTAGAATCCAGGTATCCACTTTTTACAATGGAAGGGAGTAACTCATTAATAGTGTAGTTCTCTACCTCTGGAAGCACTTCTAATAAATCTTTGTTTTGAAGCTCTGGAGGTAACATTTTATGGTACCATGCTGCCGCTGCAAAATAGGGGAGGCGATTGGCCACTTCTACAGGACCCGCAAATTTGAATCCAATTTCTGTGGGTGATACTAGAATCACACCATTAAGATACATCCATTGGCGGTTTTGCAATTCTAAAGCCAAACCAGAAACACGAGTTGTCCCATAGCTTTCACCAATGAGATATTTGGGAGATCGCCAACGATTATTACGAGTAACAAATGTATTTACCCAATCGGCAAGATATTTTACATCTGCATTAACACCAAAGAATAATTTTTTATCTGGCATTTTATCATCTTTTCGTGGGATCATTCTAGAATATCCAGTGTTTACAGGATTTACAAAAACAATATCAGCCACATCCAGAACAGAATTGGGGTTTGCTTTAATACCATAAGGTTGAATAGGGAAACCTTCTTGATCAATTTTAAGGATGCGAGGGCCGGTATATGCTATATGCATCCATACTGAAGCAGATCCTGGACCACCGTTAAACGAAATTAATAACGGGCGATTCTCATCATTCTTGATATCTGATCTTTTGTAATAGGTATAGCACAAAGAAGCAATAGGTGTTCTGTTTTCATCCCAAACTGGCTGAAAACCAACCGTAGCTTTATATGGTATAGTTTTCCCTTTAATGACAGTAGAGTGATTGGTTACTACAGTAGTATCAACAGGCACTTCTACTTTTTGAGCTTTTGCATTGAGCACGAAAATAAATAAAGTAAGTAGTATTGAAAGTATATTTTTCATTATTGAATTGTGACGAATTAATGTTTAGTTTTTAGCAATCTCATTTAATCGAATATCGATCATTTCTTTAGATAACCACTTTCCCCTTACCATAAGGCCAGAGATGTGTTTCAAGGCTTTAATGTTCTCAATAGGATTTGAATCGAGCATAATTATATCAGCATCTAATCCAACTTTTATCTGCCCAAATGTATCTTCTTTGTTTAAAAATATAGCAGGATTGATTGTTCCGGATTGTATTATTTCTAAAGGAGTTAATCCCGCTTTAACCATTCCATCAATTTCATGATGGATAGAGAATCCTGGAACATTAAACAACTGGGGAGCATCTGATCCTAGTAATATTCGATTTCCATTCTCATTTAATTTCTTGAGTAGCTTTCTTCTTATAGAATTAAATTGATTCCATTGATCTTTATTGAAATTTGGATTACTCTCTGTGTAATGCCCTTTTCTTTGTTTCCAATTTTGGAGGGTAGCGGTGGGCATATATTTCATTTCTGCACCTTTCAATAACTCATCAGCCGATATAGGTGCAAACCATCTTTCAAATAAACTTTGAGTAGGAACAATCCAGATTTTATGATCGTTTGCTAATTGCACCAATTCATCAATTTTAGATTCATCTGCCAATAGGGTAAAGTTATATCCAAAAAATCCGTTATCGTTTGGGTTTACATTTTCAGATTCTGGAACTAACCCTTCTATAAACCCATCTATATGATCAATAGATGCGTATTTACTTCTTATTGCATGACGTATACCAACATCTGTGGGAACATGTCCTGAAAAAGTGATACCAACATTATTAGCAGTTTTTACCAATTGATCAAATACCTCTAATTTAATACCTGGATGTATTTTTAGAAAATCATACCCTTCTTTTTGATAAGTGGTTACTTTGGATATAGCTTCTTCTTTGGTTTTTATAGAATTCCCGTTAAGTGAAGGACTAGAAGTGAAAATCCGAGGGCTAAGAATAAGATTATTCGCTGCTTTCTCTCGTAATTCAAGATGGCTGGGATGCCCTAACATCCCTCTAATAGTGGTGATCCCATTAGACAGATACAAAAATAAAACTTCTTCTATCCGTTTTTTACTGGTTGATGGTTGCGGGATATGTGCATGCATTTCTGCTAACCCAGGAATAATGTATTTTTCCTTACCGTTAATTATAGTAGTATAATCATTAGCATTTTCAATGGTTTCAGAAATATTTTGAATTTTCCCTGAATCTATTACAATTTGCTGTTTTTCAAGTATTGAGCCATCTATAACATTGATAATATTCACATCTGTAATTATTATTGCTGTTTTACTAACCTGTTTTTGAGGCTGAGCACAAGAGGCAATCAATAATGTAACTAGTAGGAAAACATATTTTTTCATTTTTAAATTATTTTATAAGCCCAATTATTCTAATTATGCCCTAAATGACACCCACAGCCAGGCCTCATAAAACTCTGAGATTCCTGATGCCAAGGAAATGCCTGGCTATATTTATTATTCTCCCACCAAAATCGAGTTCTTTCTTTTGTAGTATTACCTATTTCATTCATAGTATCGGTATCATATAGTCTACCATTCACCATTGTATATTTTACTGTCTCGGTATTTTTAATGTCTTCTAAAGGGTTTTTATCAAGAACAATTAAATCTGCAAGTTTACCTTCTTTTAGAGAACCAATATCATTTCCTGCACCAATGTATTCAGCTCCGTTAATTGTAGCAGCTTGTAGTGCCTGAATATTAGTCATACCTCCTTGTTGAAGCATCCATAATTCCCAATGTGCTCCTAATCCTTGTAGTTGTCCATGAGCACCAAGATTTACTTTAACGCCTTGATCGGTCAATGCTTTACAGGTTTTTGATACTAAAATATGGCCATTTTCATATTCTTCATCTGGTACCATTGTTCTATGTCTTGATCTGGCATCTACGATTGACCTTGGTGTGTACTTCAGTAGTTTTTCATTCTCCCAAACATTATCCTTTTGGTAGAAATAATATTCACCATTCATACCACCATAATTCACGATTAGTGTTGGTGTATATCCTGTTTTACTAGTTTTCCATAATTCATTTACGTCTTTATAAACAGGTGCGACCGGAATATTATGTTCTACTCCGGTATGACCATCCATAATCATAGTCATATTGTGATAAAAAGTAGATCCTCCTTCTGGAACTACATTAATTTGAAGCTCTCGTGCTGCCTGAAGTACCTGTTGACGCTGATCTCTACGTGGTTGATTGTAACTTTTTACCGATTTAGCACCAAATGCTTTAGTTCGTCTTATTGATGACTTTGCATCTTCTAATTTGTTTACTACAGCTTTAAAATCACCATCTGCTCCGTACAGAATGATTCCTGTAGAGTAGAGGCGAGGACCAACCATTTTTCCGCTCTTTATCATTTCAGACATGGTGAAAATAGATTCGGTATTTGCAGAAGGGTCGTGAGCAGTAGTCACACCAAAGGCGAGATTAGCATATAATTGCCAATGTTTCTGAGTAGTTAATCCATATCTAAAACCACCAATATGCGCATGTGCATCAACAATTCCAGGCATGATCGTTTTTCCTTTAATATCATACACTTTTGCATCTACTGGGACTGTTATCTCCGAGGCATTGCCAATTTTTTCTATACGATTGTCTTTAATTATAATAGCTCCATCTTCAATCACTTGATCTCCTTCCATGGTAATGATTCGAGCATTAGTAAATGCTATCCTACCTTGCGGAACATCAGTTTTAACAGATAAATCAATTTTAATTCCTTTGGAAGTTACTTCACCAACCTTTTCGGGAGAACTTGGTAAAAAGGTAAACCTATCTTTAACATCGTTAGAGAAATATTCATCTCCCAGTGTCCAAAAAACTTTCTTGCTATCCTTAGACCAATGTAGGTTGATACCGGCATCTTTGGAAATCTGAGAAACGGGCACTACTTTGGACTTATTATCAAGATCAATCTCTTTTCCATTTAATACTAAGGGAGCAATAAATGCCTTGTGCAAGTTTGTGAAAGCAATCCATTTATTATCAGGGCTTGGGACCAATCGATTGGCATATTTTGATTTAATGTGTGTCTTCTTGTCTTTACCATTAAGGTCTACGGACATTAGTTTTTTGGTAAGCTCACCAAAATAAGTACCTCCGGTTTGATAAAAAATACGTTTGCCGTTAGTAGAGAATATAGGATATTCACCTTCATCGGTAACAAGTTTATTATTAGCACCTGTAGAAGACATGGTATAAATCCCTGTATTTTTTGTAAAACTTAATCCTTGATCACTATTTCCGCCCTCTTTTCTATAGGTTATCAAGTCGTTAGAAGCATTATAAACAGGAGTTCTGTATATGCCTTTTTCAGTTGTTAACTTGGTTGGTGTTCCTCCGGTAACAGGTATTTTGCTAACAGCACCTAAATCTTCATCATTCCAGGTTACATAAACAATGTGTTTTCCATCAGGAGAAAAACTTGGCTCAAATTCGAAATGAGTTGATTGATTGGTAAGCCGTTGCGGTTTTCCTTTTGGTAGAGATTTACTCCATAAATACCCCAGAGCACTAAATACTACAGTTTTTCCGTCTGGAGAAGTAATCGCATTACGAATTACTTTAGATGTAAAATTATCAGGAGCTACTGGTGAGTCAAAATGTAAGGTTTCTGCAATCTTTATAGTCGCATCCACAGTAAATGGAATATTAGTTACCGATTTACTTTCTACATTAATTTTATTAATCTTTCCGCCTGACCAAAAAACAATTTCCTTATTGTTTGGCATCCAGCTATAGTTTGGATAGATACCAAAAATGGCCCATGCTTCTTGTTGATCTTTGTTTAATTGATCATAAATTGGCCATTCTTCACCAGTTTCGAGATCGTGGATGTATAAAACAGTTTTTGTTCTAACTCGCTTAACAAATGCCAGCTTTTTACCATCCCTCGAAACTTGTGGTCTGGCAGCTCCTCCTGGTCCACCTGTAATAGTTATTGTTTTGCCAGTTTCAAACTCATATCTTTTTATAACATAAATCTGTTTGTTTGGATCTTTGTTATATTGGAAGAATCCTCCGGGATACATATCTTCGCTATAATACATGTATTTACCATCTGAAGAGATGTTAGGTTCGTTTACATCTTGTTGTTCATTTTTTTTCTTTGTCAACTGTAGTCCTGTACCGCCTGTGATATGATATTGCCACATTTCTCCAGCTCCCAGTGAACGTTGTGAAGTAAAATGTTTTCTAGCGACCAAATAATTACCATCAGGCATCCATGTAGCATTATTTAATAGTCGAAATTTCTCTTTGGTGATCTGTTTAGGATTGCTTCCGTCATTATTCATTATCCATATATTATCACCACCCCCTGCATCACTAGTGAAAGATATTTTCTTACCATCTGGACTAAAACGAGGTTGAACTTCAAAAGGGATTCCTGTACGCAATACTTTTGCTTTCCCACCTGTAACTGGCATGCTGTAAATATCACCTAGAAGGTCAAAAACGATAGTTTTTCCATCTGGACTTATATCCAGGTTCATCCAGGTACCTTGATCGGTAGAAAACTTATGATCTTTATAGTTAAACTCTCCCTTAGGGTTAGAAACGTTCCACTTTTCTTCTTCTTTTTTATCCTTTTTGTCTTTTTGAGCTTGTGTAGTTGTAATTATAAATAATCCCAATATTAGAGATGTAATAATGTGCTTGTGCATGACGAGTAATTTATGTGAATCGAAAATAATGATTTCAATCATAAATTATCTTAAAGTGGTGTTAATGCAGACTATCCCCAGTTTCCTCTATTTTTCTGGTTTGCTTCGCAAAATTTGATGATCTCCACTATGCGTTTATCTCGGGTTTCCTGGCGTTTGGCCTGATTAAGCCAATATAAATAGCTTTTCCTGTAACCTTTCGCAAAATTTTGATAATTTTTAAAAGCTTTAGAATGCCGGTCAAATGCTTTTTGAAGATCCTCTGGGATAATACCGTTTTCAACATCATCTAGAGCAATCCAAGAACCATTTTTTTTGGCAATTTCAATACTAGCCAAACCACTCTCATGCATTAATTTATCTTTTATTAGCTCTAAGATGTAGTTTTTGTTGACTTTGCTCCACACACTTTTGGGTTTACGAGGGCAGAAATATTGTCTACGACGCTCATTATCCAATCTTTTAACGGTAGAATCTATCCACCCATAACATAATGCTACTTTTACGGCTTCTTCCCATCGCATGCTGGTTTTTTTGGTTTCTACTTTAAAAAAAATCAAATAGACCCCATCAGAATTGTTATGGTTGTCATGTAACCAGAAACGCCATTCCTGATCATTTTTGAAATATAATTCGGGTTTATTGGTCATAAAAAATACCTGGATAAGATTGCTGCATCAAGGTAATAATTTTTCTGTTGGTTGCAATGTGGGACCTTTATATAAAGTATGATAGAATGAAATTAACATACATAATTATTCGTGTAGCATCCTTTCATATACTTTTGGAGTCATCCCAAAATAGGATTTAAAGGTTTTGGTAAAATGACTTTGATCAGAAAACCCACTTTTGTAAGCAACTTCGGTCAGTGAGTACTTGTTGTCGATCAAAAAATTAAGGGATTGTTTTATTTTAGCCTGACGTAGGTATTCACCTAGATTAACAGACAAATATTTAGGTATTGCCCTGGATATATGAACCGGATGGACTCCTAATTGCTCAGACAGGGATTTTAAACTTATTTTTTCATGTGCGTCATGCAGCAATTCTTTAAGGTCTTTTACCCAAGAAGGTTCGTAAATTAGAGATTGACTTTGGATTTCCTGAGTGTTTTCACACAATTGTAGTAATAATAATTCAATGGCAAGCTCAGAATATTCATCTTGAGTCTTGAATTCATAATACAGCTTTCCGATGAGGTGATATAGTCTAGGATTTATAATCAATTGACTACCTTCCCAAAGTTCAATATTCAATTTTTTATCCTCAAACCATTTCCTTTCAAATTCAATATGAAATCCCCTAGCAAATTGAGATTCTTTTTCATTACAATGCTGTTCTTGCCAGTTATGCAATAGTAAACTTCCATTTGGACAATTTGTTTTTCGTTTTTTATTATAGTCATACAAATTCCCTTGAAGTAGATACATAAAATATGGATTTTCATGAAAATGCCAATCCGTTCTGGGTATGTCATAATTATATTCAGACAATATTATACCATTAATATGGAGCTCTGATTTCTTTGAACCATAATATATACCTTTTGATAAAATCTTCATAACTAATTCTGATTGCCTGTATGATCTGAATAAAGGTCGTAATTTTTCTTGATTCGATTATTAACATAGCAGGTAATTACAAATCCGTATGATCAGAACTGGGTCTCCAACCTGTAATTACAAAGCATAATGCCGCTACAGTAAGTAAAAGATCAGGTATTATACCACCCAAATAAAATGCTAACAAGGCATCAGTGACAATGAGTAGCGAAAGTAAGAGTACTACTTTTTTAATTTCTTGTTTTAGGTAAAGTGTCAAAATCCCAAAAGCGGCAAGTCCAATAAGGTGAATTGTTGGGTGAGCAAATAATGCTGGTACAATTTCTTTAAGAAAACCTTCTACATTCGAGGTTGCTATGGATTTACTAACATACGAAAAACCACTACCATGAAATACGGCCATGATCAACAAAAGGCTGCTTCCGACAATACGAAAAATTTTAGAGGTTTTAGCTTTGTTTTTTGTATCCGTCATGTTTTTAAGTATTTAGTTCACTATTATAAACGTAAATTTTTACTAAATGGTTGCCTAGTGATATTTATTAATTTTCTAAGAATCATCGCGTATAATAACGGATAAGAGCCAATCTACAATTGGGTCTTTGAAGAATACTACATCGAATTTTAAGAGTTTTATAATGCTTATTGCGGGTTGTGATATATAACCACGTAGTTTTCCTGTTTCTATAAAAAGGGTATTTATGGTCTTTTATTTAAGAGTTGGCGATAGGATATTTGTAAGGTACTTAAAACAAAATATTCGATTAAGTAGCCACTATTGTTTTTTGTTACGAAGGCGTTATCCGAAAAGCCTGAAGGTAAATAGAGTAGGGGTCATCATTAGAAAAGAGGTATATTATGATTAGTAACAATGAAGTGAATACACAAAAACTTATTGAAGTTGCAGATATAGCAACACAAGAAGCATTTAAAGGAAGGTTAGAGGAGAAAGAAGTTAATGATTTTCTAGAATCTATAAGAGGGGCCAATGCTCCAGCACCAATTGCGGCAACTGGATCAATTACTTTTGTAGGAGTTTTTGGACAGGTGACTTGCGAACCCATGGACAAGCCTTATATTTTTAAACAAAAGTCGTGGGGTGCAGGAGTAGCAGCTATCTCATCTGTGGGAATGATATATACGGCTTATAGTAGTTGGGATGGATTATGGAAAAACACTACAGGTTATCATGCCCAAGGGATTTCTAAAGGAGGAGGGATATTCCAGATTACATTCTTAAAAGGGAAAACTCCTATAGGGCAATATAATGGTCCTTGTTTAGGTATTTCGTTATTTGAGGTAGGAGGTAATGGCAAATGGAAAAAGAAATAATGGTATATAATTAATTTGTTAAAATAATTAAGTCCTAAAAGATTACTAGGTGCGACCTATATCTTTTAGGACTTTGTGTTTTGATAGAAAAGGCATGATTTTTTATAACCTGCGAGCATTTTAAACATTCTACCAAATCATTATAAAATTTAACATATTGGGTGATATGCTCACTTTTCTAACTTATTAAATAGTGTATCTGGATGTTCAGAGGATGTAAAACCTATAATATTTTCGTTTTCATCGGTAACAAAGTTGATTTCATGTTCAGCAATATTTGTAAATGTATTATCTCCCATGTAGAAAATAGGATAATTCATTCCTTCAACAATGGCATAAAGAGATTTTTCTCTTTGATTGATTTTTAGTTCTACTTGAGTCCCATTGAGATATTCAAAGGTTCCGGTATACATTTCGAGTACTGCAGTGTCTTTAAAATTTTTGTAGGGATCGTCTTCTGATATGATCAACCCCTCACCGGGAATCCATTTATCGTATTCCATATGATAGGCTATTTTTCTAGCTTCATTAAACCCTTGTAACTTTGCAACCAGATGCAAGGCTCCATCAATACCTGCAGAAATACCTGCAGTAGTAATTACTTTTCCGTTATCGACAAATCGAGCACCTTTAATAACCGTAATATCTGGATGGTTTTTTTCTAAATCATTTAATGCGCTATGAAAAGTAGTAGCCGTTTTATCATGTAAAATTCCTGCTTTTGCTAATGCAAAAGCACCAGTACAAACAGAGAAATGATAATCAATATCTTTTTGTGATTTGATCCATTGAATCACTTTGGTATCGCTAAAAGCAGAAGAAGAGTTTCCTCCAAAAAATGCCAGAATATCAGCTTTAGGGCTATCGGCTATACTATAATCTGGAATAATTTTTAATATTCCTTGAGATATAATGGGGTCCTTGGTTTTAGAAACCGTAAAAACTTCGAAGTTAGCATAAGCAAACACCTCCATTGGCCCGGCAAAATCTAATATTTCTATTCCAGGTTGAAGGTAGAAGGCTATTTTCTTTTTTTCAGTAGTAAGTTCTTTTAATTCTTTTTTTGTAATAAGTTTCATATTGCAATGATTACAAATTCCGGGTTTGCCAAATTCTAAAGTATCACAACTACTGTTGCAAGGTGGGCATACATAAATATTGTTATTCTCTGTGACGGATTGCGAAAAAACAGAGAAATTAATAATGAGTAATATAAAGAATAATTTTTGCATTGTTTTTTGATTTCGGATTTCTGACTATAAAACTAAAGGTATTTTATAGGTAAAGAAAGGACAACAATGCGCAGTATTAGGACAAGTATTAGAGAGTAGAAATGTCCTTAGGAACAATCCCAAGATGTTTTTTTAATAAACTCCTTAATTGATTAGTACTTTTCAACCCACATAGAGTAGTTACATAATCGACTTTGTTACCTTCAGATAAAAGAAGCCGGGCTTTGTCTACTCTTAGTTTTTCTAAGTATAAACCCACTGTGATTCCTGTGATCTTTTTAAAAAGACGGGTCAAATTACGACTACTCATATGTAAATGTTGTGCCATATCATCTATAGTAAATGAAGAATGAAAGTTATTTGTAATATAATCTTGGGCATCATGGATGCGAGTATCCATATGATTTCTGTATTGTAGAAAAACACTTAACTGAGGATCAGACTCGCTACGACGAAAATACAAAACAACCTCTTTGGCAATGTCAGTCGCAAATTTAGGCCCGTATAGCCGTTCTATGATATATAGAGAAAGATCAATGCCAGAGCTAACTCCTGCACTAGAAAATAAACGATTATCTATTACAAATAACCTATTATCAATGAGCTCTACTTGAGGAAATCTATCAGTAAATTCAGAAAAATATTTCCAGTGAGTTGTACATGTACGATTATCTAGTAATCCTGATTCTGCTAATAAGAACGTACCTGTACAAACTGAACAAATGGTCACCCCGTTTTTATATTGACGGCGAAGCCAGCTAAAGAATACGTCTCTTTTTTTTATAAAATTTATATCAGAGAGTAGATGGAATTCTATTCCTGGAATAAAAATAAAATCATTTTCTTTAAGTTCAAATTCTTCGAATCTTGAGAGCTTAGAAAAGTATAACCCTGCACTACTTTCTACTTGTTCTTGATTATCTAAGGTAACAAAATGAAGACTAACATCGGCACCATAGTCTCTAGCTTCATAAAAGATATGCGCAGGACCATTAATATCTAGTAAATGAACTTTGGGTGGTATGATAAAAATAATCTTTTTGATAGTTTATTTTTTTACTAAGATACTATATCCTGAAGTAGTTGATTATAGGTTGATTTTTATTTTGGGTTTTCATTAACCATTTTATTTTTTAACTCAATAATCTCTAATAATGTCTTTACTTCTTTCTTAATACTTTTTCTTACTATAGGAATAAAAATAAGAGCGGCTACTAGGTATGAAACATCAATAAGGATCATTTGCCAAGTATCGAAATATAAACTAAATTCTGGAGTGATCATATAAAAACCGATGGTGTATAACGCTATTATAATGATAGTCACGGGTCCATGGATCTTTTTTCTGAATGTATAGAAATTAAGAGCATTTTGTGTTGCTTCTAAGACTTCATCTCCAACATCAATTTTTTTGGATTTTACTACACTAATCAGCTCGATAATGATCCTAATCAGTAACCCACCAATCATCAAACCAACACCAATTCTGCTAATAAACTCTTTTACTGGAGCGACATAGTAGAAAAAGACCGAAATTCCAATCATAGTAATAAGCAATACAATGATATTTCCGAATTGAAAACGTATAGTTGCGTCTTTTTTCTTCTTTACAGATGATAACATATTGTCTATTATTTCGGGATTACTTTCTATATCTTCTTTATCTTTTTGCCACTGGCGTTGTAATTCATTAAAATCGCTATTCATGGTCTAATATTTTTTTTAGTCTTTTTTTTATTCTGTGAATTTTTACCCTAACATTAGTAGGTTTGATACCCAAGACATTGGATATATTGTCGTAATCCTGTCCTTCTAGTACCATCATAATGATTAATCTGTCTAATTCCTCTAGTTTACCAATGGCTCGATACAAACTTTGATTTTGGTCCGTATTTAACGCCTGTGATTCATCTACCAATGTATGTTCGATTTTTTCTAAAGACAGTTTTTTCTTCTTTTTTTCTTTACGGATGTATTGCAGACAAGTGTTAACAGTGATTCTATATACCCAGGTTTTATGTGTAGATTCTCCTTTGAAATTTATAAGAGCATTCCAGATATTGATAAATACTTCTTGCGAGAGGTCATTTGCCAGATTTTGATCTCCTTTCATAAAACCCAGACACATTTGTAGTACCATGGGATAACATTCCCGATATACAACTTCAAAAAGTTGTTGGTTCTTCTTACTCATTTGCTAGAAAGGCATTTACTTGGTTATAGAACCACTCTGGTTGATCAAACATTATGAAGTGTTTACTATCTAATGCCATTTGAATAGTTTTGTTGGATAGATTCGCATATTGTTTTTTATAATTAGATTTTGCAATTTCTACGGTAGGGAATGAGGCTCCTAAAATTAAGGTTTTTGCTGTTACTTTATTCAATACTGCTCTCAAATCTAATTTCAGAAGGTCGGTATATCCATAAACGTAAGTTTCGCGATCAGCTTCCATAATCCAGTTGATCAATGTATCAACCTTATCTTTATTGTTGGTCATATTTTGCCCCATCATTGTTGCAGTTTGTCTAAATTGTGTTTCTTCCATCGCAAGCATTTGTTTATTGTAAGGGCTATCATATTGAATATTACTTACGGGTACACCTGGCATCATAAGTTCTCTCATACAAGGGATTGCATCTACTATAATCAAATGAGTAATTGCGTGGGGCAGTTCTGCGGCAAGATCAACAGCAAGATTACCTCCCATACTGTGTCCTATAATCTTAACGTTAGTAAGTTTTTTATCCTTGATATAAGCCATCAATTCTTTTTTAATGGTATCGTACCAAGGCAGTGCAATTGGTTGAATACCGTTAAACCCAGCATACGAAACTAGGTGAGCTTGGTTTTTTGAAGTCAAATGATCTACGGTGTCATTCCATATTGATCCCGGAGTAGTAAAACCAGGAAGAAATAATACCGGATCTCCTTTTCCTACAATTTCAGTTATTATGGCAGGAGTTTGACTAAATCCAATATTAAAAATTATTAAAAATACGAGAGTGATTCTAAATGTTTTCATTGTTTTTATGTTTTGATTTTCCCCTTTGATGCAGAAGTTTCAAAATTGTTACACTGGGATGAAATAAAAACAAAAAAATACAATGATTATTTAACTACTCCTTTGAAGATGCCATCTTGAACGCTATTTTTTCCATATGTTCTTCATAATACTTAACATGGTTGCTATCATATTGCTTTGCAAGTTTCAAGGCTTTTTCTTGAATAGCTAGAGCTTCTGGGAAATTATTATTGGCTTCTAATGCAGATGCGAGACTACTAAGTGCTTCTGCAGATTTTGGGCAATAAGCTACCAAACGTTTGTATACTTCTATAGATTCGTTAAAACGCTTTTGCCTAAAGAGTCTATTAGCACTAGCTCTTAGACTACTTCCGCTATTCCATCGATCGGCTCTTGGTAAAACGGTATATCCATATTCTGAAGATAAACTTTGGTAATATGTGTCAATATTACTCAAAGTGTTTCCAGGTTGTTTTTCAAAATCTCTAAAATCTACATTCCATTTCTCTTTTGGGAAAAAGACTTCCATAGCCGAGATAAACCCCGAAAGTACTACACCATAATGGCTTTCATTCGGGAAAACTTCTGCTTTCAATTTTAAGTTTTGTGATCTAAACTTAGACATTTGTTGCTCTAATTCCTTTAAATTTGAACCAATTTTCTCATCATAATTGGCATCAGAATCGGCAGAAGTTACATATAAATTAGCCTTTCTGTTTGGATTGTCTTCTATACTTTTAGTAATAGCTTCAATAAAGTTTTCTCCTGGTTTATATCCCATGCCTAAGATATCTCCTGCGGCAATTGCAATATGCGCCTGAAACAAATCAGGTGTTTTGCAAAAGGCATGTAACGGAAATGTTGAGGTTGGGGAGGTTCCAATTACCATTCTATAATTGGCTGTTCGGTAATGAGAAGCCAGATAAGTGAATAACTCCTCTTTTAAGAATTTTGTATAAACATCTGGAGCACCATCAAAAGGCATTTGCTTCCAGCTTTTTGGCCAAAAGGCACTATTGTTTGTGTATACCTTTGGGGCATAAAATTTTTCGAAACCTTTAGGAAAGCCAATTACAATAGCCTCTGGCATACTACTCACAGAGCTTAAATGTTTTACGACTCCGGTGATTTGATAAAAGAATTCATTTTCGAGCAAAAGAATTACTGGATAGGTATGCGACGTAGAGGTTTCATTATAGGTTTCTGGCAGGTAAACATCAAATGCTACATTCTGTTCTAATATCTTAGATTTTAGGGTATGCTGTTCTACAAAAGCTATTGGCTTAGTGTTGATATGTTCAGATTTCTCACCAGGTTTGGACATTTGCCCCAAAGTAGCCTGTATTATGATAAGTGAGAAGATAAAAGATGTGATCGTGTGGTTAGGTTTCATTAGTTCCCTATTTTTTAGATGTTGAGTGTGTGATTTAGATTATAAACGTGAATTTATTACCAATATTCGATTATTTTAGAAATTTTTCCATTATCAAATTCAAATAGAGTCATTTGATATTCACCATCTTGCGTGCCGTTTTCGATTTTATTGATATATTTTCTTTCTACTACTACAGCATTTAGCCCTTTGATCATATTGACCACTTTAATATCTACAACACTGCCATCATAGCTTCCTTTTTCTTGATTACGGATATAGCCCTCGTATAACTTTTGCCTGGAGTAAGTACCTCCATGTTTTGGGTGTATATAGGTAAAGTCATTAGTAAATAAATCGAAAATAGTATCTATATCTTTCTTGGTGGAGTTTGCTTGAAAGGCTTTCACATTTAGAGTGTAATAATCCTCTACCATATGCACAAGGGAATCTTTGGGTATGGGTTTTGATTCTTGAGAATAGGTTTGGGGTGAAAAAATTAGATATAATGCTAGTACGATTACAATTTTGACTGTGTTATTCATTGAGTAGGTTATTAGTTTTCTCCCCTAAAATATGGGATATCTGGCAATTAAGTTTGAAAGTTTTCTTAAATGTTACGGAAAAAAAGTAAAAGTAGTGTGGTTGTACTTAAGGTTTTAGGCTTATTTCAAATAAACAGACGGGAGTATTGTGGTAGTGCTCTGGCAATCCTTTGGTATTAGTCAAATCGAACATTCCTAAAAAGTTAAAACCCGCATTTGTGTAATGCTTGATCAACTTAGTGTTATTGCCAAGAGTATCTAATCGTATGAAGTCTTTTTGATTCTTTTGGGTAAATTCCTTAGCCCATTCTACTATTATATTAATGAAATTATTGCCTCTAAAATCAGGATTAGTTGCTATGCGGTGTATATAAATAGCTTTGTCTTTGTTTTTTTCTTCCCAAATTTGTTCATCACTAAAAGTAGTAGCCCAAACACAAGCAATTTGCCCATCTATTATCAATTTCCATTGTCTGTTTTCAGAAATTTCCGTTTCTACAAGTTTTCTTTCAAATTTTGGCCATACTACTACTTCTTGTTTAGACCTTTGGTAGTTAGAGGCAATGGCATACAAGCGAAATATTTCATTAATATCTTCTGCTATAGAGTTTATAATTTTCATGGATATCATTTGTTGATTTTTACAACACAAATGTCTAGCGTATTTTGTAATAATAAAATCCGAATCTTGCTAATGTGTTTTAATAAATATTCAGATATAGTGTAATACTATTTTTTAAAGGTTTAATCTAAATCCAAAAACTTGAAGATCTTCTTGTGCAAAATCTAAATCGTGAGATCTTGTAAAACCCATACTTTCATACATTTCCCATGCTATTTGCATTGCTTTTGTAGAATGAATTATCATTTGTTTTTGACTTTCATCTTTTGCAATTTGTAGACAAGTATTAATCAAAAGTCTACCAACACCTTTACCTCTTGCTCCTGGATCAACGGCCAATAACCTAAAACCTGAGGCATTTTTTTCATGCGTTGCAGTCCCTCCTGATCCATAATATTTCATATCTCCAAAATACACAACTGCGCCTTCAATTTTTTTATTTGATGAAACTGCAACTAATAATCGGGTTTTTGGATTTTTAGTCAAACTCCCAATATTGGCAAGTGTTTTATAATAATTTGGTTGCTCATCTTTGTTTGGGAATCCTTCTAGTTGTGAATAAACATTAACCATTAGTTTTCCAATTTTCTTAAATTCACTAGAAATAGCATCTCGTATTATGTATTCATGATTAGTCACAAGCAATTATAGTAGTTTTTCGAGTGTATTTGTTTGCATGTTATTCTTCCTTGGTATAGGTAGGTAAATAATAAAATTACTAGTTTTTCAAAATAGCACCTTTTTGTTGATTGAACTCGTCCTGAGTGATAACTCCATCATCCAATAGTTTTTTCAGCTTCGTTAATTTATCAATATTATCTTCTTTTGTTTTTGGTGCCTGTTGATTTACGATAATGGGTTGTGGTTTACTATCGCTGGATAAACTCCATACTAAAGAAACTACCCAACCAATAAGGCTCCAACCTAAAAAAAAGTTTAAGGCAATGATGGCTAGTAGATTTTTTTTCATTCTGACCAAAGCTATTATCGATGGAATAAAGTAAAAAACGATACCAACAATAATCATGACAATAATAACTGTATTTTGATCTGGTAAATCAGATTTGGATTGTACTAATAGATTCATAAAAGTGTACTTAATAAATTAATAATTAGATGAAATAAAGGAGGGGTATGACTACATAAGTCTGTACTAAACTACTATAATTTACTAAATATTCCTTGTTGATTATTCGTTTTTATACTTTTTTCTTGTTTGATGGTTATTCTACTAATGATAGTAAAGTTTTGGACCTGTTAATCTTTGTTTTCTCAAATTCATTTATGTCTATACTATATATACCAGATGATGGTACGCGGGAAAATGACTCTTCTATATAACCACCAATAATATATAATTTATCATTTATGAAATGTAATTTTGATGATTTTAAAGGTAAATTAATTGAGTACTCATTTAATTCATTGATTCCTGTGTCGTAAGTATATAATTTATTGTATTTAAATATATATATGATGTTACCATTACTAGTAATTGAATGTTGATCAACAGGATCAAATAAATTTCCTTCTTTTTTCCATTTTCCGGAAATTAGATCAAAAGTCTCTATTCCTACCAATGCTTTTTTATTATAACCTCCGATAAGATATATCTTATCATTAATTAGAACGCCTTTGGTTTTTTTAGCAACTGGCATGTCCTCCAGTTCATACCAATATCCTGTTTTTAAATTAAAAGAGTGTATTTTTTTTGAATATTCTTTGGTACCATTAGATCTGATTTTTATAGCCCCGCCCATAAGAATAAGATGATGATTATAGGAAAAAGACATAAAATCTATTGCCTGATGGGGGTTGGTATCATCTACAATAATAGCGTTGTTCTTTAAGTCATAGATTTCAATTTTATTCTCTAAATATTCGTATCTTTTATTTGTAGAAAGTCTTTTACCACCTAAAACATAAATTTTGTTATTGTAATAATTAAGGTTATGATATGCACGTTTTCTAAATGTGGTATTAGGCATTTTCAATAAATTTGATTTTGTGTCAAATATTATTAGATTTTGATTGTAACCCTTCCAGGAAGAACGTTGCTGGGTTGCTACTTTTTTAAAAACCTGACTCATAGTAGTGCCTGGAAATTGTAGATCTGGATTATCTAGAATGACTTGTTGATACGTTTTTGTTTCATAAGATCGATCACCTCCTATTATATAAATGTTATTATCGATAATAATAGACCCAAAGGCATAAAGGGGATATTTTAATGAAGCTAATTTGGTAAAATCAATTTTAGACTTTAATTTTTTGTTTGATGTAATCCTTATTTCATTTAATTTTTCTGAATCTTGAATGAGGTAAACGGTTTGCCTATTGCTTTTTAGTTCTAGTACCGGTAACCCTAATGTTTTATATCCTATGTGTGAGAAATACACAGTATCTTTTTTGTTAACTTTTGATCTATATCTTATATAAAACTTACCTTTCTCATTAGTTATAGTACCTTCTTTAGTTTTTCCGAAATAAATATTTACATTTTCTAAGGGTTCATTACTTTTTTTATCAAAGACAACTCCCTTAATACTTTGCGAAAAAACAACAGAAGTAAAGAGCAAAAAAAAGAAAGTTAACCTAATCATGACCCTGATTTTTATGTAGTTATCAAAAATAAGATAAAACCAACCTCCTTATAGTTAAATAGTTGTTAGAAGATTAAGGGGCTAATAAAATATCTTTGAGAGCAATCACAGCTTATATTTGTCTAGTATCATATCACAAAAATCACTTATCTTTTGTTTATTACCCTCTCTGGCATTATAAAAATTGAGGATACTCATTTCAAAGGGTAAATCTGCAGAATATAAGTATATGGGCAAAACAAAACCGCTGCCTTCTGTAATGTATTTTAAGTTGCAGAAAGAATACTCATATTTGCATACATTGGATTGGATGTACGTATCTGATAAACAAACGATAAATCTTTTAGAATTTGCCATGGATTGGTTTATTTTATCTAACCAATTGGTACCTACATCAATTTCTTGGGTATCTATAAACAGATTAAATTTATTTCCCAGCTCTTTTTCAATAATTTCTACTTCTTCAGCATTTTTTCTACTATAACTAATAAAGAAATCGTAGGCCTCTGAATCGTTTTTTTCAAAGTGAAGCGCTTTTTCTTTAAATAGAGATTTTAATAGTTCTATTTTTGAATCGTCTATTTCTACAATTTTAATGGTTTCAAAAGGTTCTTTTTCTAACCATAGAAGACTTGTATTTACCAATTCCTTTATAACAAGTTCTGTCGAATAATTTTGATTTCCGGTCATTAATAAGGGCATTGCTATAGACTTTATCGAATGACTTTTTGAGACCAAAGTAAGACTTTGAAATATTTCGGCAATTTGAGAATAAGGATTAGAAATAGGTTCAGGTTCAAAACATAAAATTCTTTTTACATTAGGATATTTAACTTCTTTCGAAATCCAACAATGAGAATATGCCCTTAGGTCAAGATCTTTGTCTCGAGATAACTTACCGACAGATAAACCTTTACGAAATAATGCTCCTATCAAAGAAGTAGTAGTGGGGGAGTAATTATCTTGAAATGCTGAAAGGATAAGAAAATCAACTTTATGATTATCAGGTATATCTGTTAGATCTCCTTTAAATAATTGAAGAGATTTCTTTCCTGATAATTTTATTTCAGAAACTAGTTCCATACATCTATTTTTATTCAATTTATCTTATTGTCGAATAAAGATAGCTTTATTAAAATATTTAGGAAACAATATTTAAGCGATTTTATATTTTACTTATCGCAGGTTTAACCCCCAATTTTCTGTTCCAATATATAATATAAATCGTACCAAAAATGGTTGGAGCCAACCAAGCCATTAAACTTCCTATTCCCAAACCAGCTACTATAAACGCAGTAATAGATGCTATAAAAGACCCAATCATTTTACCAATATGAATTGTAAGCCATGAATTCTTAGTCTTAGTAAAGTTTTTGAAAAATCTAAAATCTTTTATGGTCATGAATAAACCAAATCCTCCAAAAAATAGGAATAAAATGCTGTTTTCTACACTATACAAAACTCCGTAAGTTCCTAGAGCTGTCATAAGTATTGAGAAGAACAACATACTTCCAGAAATTATCTTGTCTGTCCAATCTGCTTGTTTTTTATGTTTTGATTTAAAGGATAATGCTCTGTTTCCTGCCAGAACCATGTAAATTGTAAACAAACCTATTAAGAAAAGAAATAAATTTTTGTGATTGGGCATCCATGCAATCGGTAAAGATATTAATGAACTTGCAAGCATAGCTATAGAGAATAACTTACCTGTCCTTTTGTGTACTAGACTACCTTTTTTTGAAATAATACTTATAGCTCCTGTTATTAATCCTAGCCCACCAAAAAATGCATGAATGTAAATAAAGATTTTAATTGTTTGTTCCATCAATTAGTTTTCTAATTATGATTCAAAGATCAAATTTTTACTAAGATGTACAAACTTGTAGTTACTCAATTGTTATTATTTTTGGATGAATGGTTTATTTAATTTCCCTTAATTAGTTCGCTATTTTATTTTCCCATCATGAAAAGCTGCTCTTTTCCATTGATTGTTTTTATAGACCCAAATATTTGTAACTCTATATTGATTTTCTATAAGTTCATCATTTTTGGTGTTTGAGACAACAATTTTTCCAGTTACAATGGCAGTATTGTTATGTAATTGTATTTCTGTTTCTCTCATCTCATAACTATTGACAATTAAGTCTTTATTTTCAATCTCTTTTTTTCTTTTATAGAGATAGGTAATCCATGTATTTTTGTCAATTGATTTAGAGTTACCATTTGTATGAACGTATTGATCTGTAATCATTGATTCGAGTTTTTCTACGTCACCTTTTTTAAATGCCAGATTGAAGTTTTCAATACTCTTCAGCAATATTTTTTCTTCTTTTTCCTGAGAAGTAACAAGTTGTACATTACCAATCATAAGAACTAGAAAAATAGAAAGTTTGAAACACCAATGTTTTTTCATGATTTATCTTTTACTATTCTATTATAAAGTTTTATAGTTTATGCTGATTTCTATGAATAGCATAAATAATGTTATCAAGATTATTTTTATCTTTTCTATCAGGTATATGAATAAAATTGTTTTTGATTAGTAACTTTTTTGATGACTCATTGTTTCTATGGGTGAAAGCCTCAATAGTTGTTAAATTTAGGGTTTGGAACCCATAATTAAGGACAGTCGATAATGCCTCATTCATTACTCCTTGTCTATGATATTTTGGATTTAAGTCATAACCTATCTCGGCTGTTTTTCTATCTTTTGAAAAATTCCAAATACAAATAGTGCCAATCAATTCTGGATCTTCTTTTATGGTAATGCTCCAAAACAGCCAATCATTTTCCAGGATTCCAATATTGATTTTGTTAATAAATGCAGTGGCCTCATTAATGGTATTTGTTCTAGGTCTTTTTACAAATTTATTTACAGTTTTATCAGATCTTAAGAACTGAATTGCCTTACTATCTCCATTTTCCAGTTGTCTAAGCAACAATCTTTTTGTTTCTAAATTTGGGAAAATACTGATCATTTTCTTTTGATGTTCCTTTTATTTTTGAATTTTTATAGAGATGGTAAATTAATCGAATTTTTGATCTAACCAATGTATGATATTTAGAAGTAACTGATAGTTTTCCTTAGCGTCATCTCTATTCATTCCTACTTTTATTTTATTGGGTCCTGCTAATTGCGTTGTGAACATAGCGGCTTCACCAAATGCAACGATTCTACCTTTGCCATATTTTTTATATGCCCCTTGTGACAATCCTTTAGCATTATATACGGGGGTTTTCTTTTCAAAAACCCATGCAGTATCTGGTAATCTGTTTACATATCGTTCATTGAATACTAAAATTGGTTTTGCATCAGATGGTATTTTGAATGCCTGGCCAGTAAATGTTGCGATTTGCGTTATATTTTCGGTGGAATTTCTTCCCTTGGTAATATTACTTTCTATTAGAGTACCTTCTTTTATATTAAAATAGGCAGGTCCTCTTATAAGGGTATCCATTGCAAACCCGTTGGTAAATTCAAACTTGAAAGCGGCTGCCAAATCTTGTGCTGCCCCCGCCATTGGCATATGATCAGCAATAAGAAATAAACTCCCTCCTTCATGAACCCATTGTTCTATATTTTTTATTTCTGATTTCGTAAACGCAGAAGGGTTAGGGAGATACCAATTTTGTACATTAATCTCATTTTGGGCATTGGATATCACCAGAATTTTACCGGTTTCTAATTTCTTCTTTTCAAAAGCACCTTTGTATGCTTTTACAATATATCCGTCACTTTCTAAAATATTTGAAAACCCTTTGTATCTACCATTTTTAGTATGAAAATTATGGTGACCTTCATCGATAAATACTATTGGGCCTTTACCAGATTCATATTCTGGACTTGAAATAATAGGCGCATAACTTTCATCTGCTACTTGTTGAGATGAACTTGTTCCAAACACCCCCAAGAGGGTAATCAGCATTATTTTTTTCATAATGAGTTACTTTAGAATCTCTAATCCTTAGCTTTTTTTTCTTTTATAATATCTGGTTGATCTTTTGCTTTAAACTTAAATATATCATTCCGGGCATAGTGCCCTATAACATCAAAATCTAATTTACTATGATTAATTTCTTCCAAATCTAATTCTGCGACTAAAACTCCCGATGTATTAAAAAGAGGTCCCGCAATTACCTTTCCTAAGGGTGAGACAATAATACTGCCGCCCGGGCAAATATTTTCTGGGTCACCCTCAACCAAGGATTGATATTTTTTGGGATACATCGATTTTGTATAATATTGATTGCACCCCAAAACAAAACATCTACCCTCGAGAGCAATATGTTTCATGGTAGAGGTCCACTCTTCTCTTGAATCTGCAGTTGGTGCGATATAAATCTCGACACCTTTTTGATACATGGCCATTCTTGCCAAAGGCATATAATTTTCCCAACAGATAAGTCCTCCAAGCTTTCCTATTTTTGTTTTAAAAGTTACTAAAGATTCACCAGCTGCTTCACTCCAAATAATTCTTTCGGTTCCGGTTGGTTTAATCTTTCTGTGCACTCCTAATAAACCGTCTTTAGGTGAAATGTATACCGTTGAGCAGTATAAACTTCCATTAGGATCTTGTTTTTCGGTTATACCAATGACTAGATAGATATTTTGAGATTTCGACAGTTTTTCAAGTTTTTTCAAATCCTCACTATCTAAATCAATACTATTTTTATAATATTCTGAGTATAATTTTCTTCCCTCATTGGTTCTATTCCCCACTTTGGCACCAAAAGAAAACCCTCTAGGATATCCTGGTATGAATGACTCTGGGAATACAAGAAGTTCACAACCTTTTTTAGCGTATTTTTGAGTAAGATGTTCTACCTTTTTGATGGTTTCATCTTTGTCAAAAAATATTGGGTTATCCTGAACTACACCAACTTTTACCTTCACTTATTTATATTTTTGTTTTTAATATTATGGATTAATCATAATTTGGAATATTTAATCCAAGAATAATATCCCTATTGATCAAATATCTATGTTTTTCTAATGTTGGTTTAACAAGTCCTGAACCTCCTCTGTTTTTTAACCTCTTTCTTTGGGAAGAAGTAAGGAATGGATCATCATCAAAAACATAGTCATCAATATAATATTCATTCCTATCAGGTTCTTTTACGGTAATATGGATATGTTGTTGAATTCTTGTATTGGGATAAGAAGCCGGTCTGAAGGTGTAAAAAGTATATCTGCCATCAGTATTGGTTTTTATCCAACCCCGAAAAATACCATGTCTTCTAGCCCAGTTCTTTTCATTTCCTGTAGTCTCATAAATACCTTTTCGATTAGTATGATAGATATATAAAATTATATCTTTTGCAGGTGTCTTACCATCTTTTTGAAATACTGTGCCGGTTAGTACCAGTTTGGGTTTATTTTCTTCATAACCAGGTAAAGTGTCTATAGCTCTTAGGGTATTATCACCATATTCAAATATAGCCTCACATCCTTTACAAGGACCACCAACCAGTTGAGTCATTTTTTCTTTTTTCGATTGTGATTGACAAGCACAAAAAGTGAAAATCAAGATTGATATAAAAATGTACCTTCCCATTTTATTTGTAATTGAATCGGATATCGAAATATAGGAAACGATTCCTATATTTTTCCTATATTTTTCTTAAATCAAATTAGTTATAACTAATCTTTCATCAATAGTTGAATTATACTTTCTATAGGCTTTAATTCTGAAGAAATCGTTGTAATAGATTCTAAAACACTACTTCCAACGATGCTAAAATTGTTTTTTAATGAATTGATACATAATTCTGCATCCTTGATTGTCAACCCATGCGGAACTTTGTAATAGGTTTTGTTATAATCTTCTGGCTCAAGACAGTCAAAATCAAAATGGAGGTAGAGGTGAGTTATTTTTTTTGATTTAAGTGTTTGTTCCAAATCACTAATGTCCAATTTGATTGGGGCATAAATATTTCCGTTTTTGATTCTATCTTTTTCTGCTTTATCTATATCACGTAACCCTATATAATGAATTTGTGATGTTTTAATAGTTGAAAACAATAGAGGGTTCATTTTTTTTTCACCTTCACCAAGTAATGTTCTTAATGGCATACCATGAAAGTTACAACTAGGAGAGTCGCAAGGGCGGTTGATATCGGCATGTGCATCAAACCAGATTACGCCTAGATTTGGGTATTGTTGATTTAAGTATGATACAGGTACAATTTCCAAACCGCAATCCCCTCCAATTGTTCGAATAGTATTGGGTTTATGAGATTCAATGCTCTCTTTAAGACGAGTTAACTGTTCTGTAATAGCATCATAGTTGTTTATATCATTTTTACGCAGACCATTTTTTCCTGCAGGAATATCAGAAAGCGGAATATTTATAAAATTTGGATCATCTAGATAAGTACATATTGTTGCTGCACCAGTTTCAATACTTTGACCTGTGCCAGAACCTTGCCATTGTGGGAAATAGATTTTCATTTTGTTATTATATATAACCTCTTAACTTTCTAGAACCTTTATTGTGCTTTTTAGCATACTTGGAACAATTAATTTGTGAAATGATTTTACAGGTAAAAAATATAATCTACCAAACCAATTATTATATAGTACTGTTGTCGAAATGATTAACTTTTTTTTCGTTTTGGACTGAATGTCGAGTAGCAACGAAACTCTAAAATTGAGATGTTTATCGTCTTCTCCTAAAATCAGTTCATTATCTGTTTTATCAAAGATTTTGAATAGTCCAATCTGTTTTCCTTTCTCCAAATCACTATCATCAATACAAATATCTTTTTTATTGGAAGTTTCACCCGTCTTCAATCCAAAAAATGAAACCATTTTGTTTCTTAATTTTAAAAGTGTGGTAACCCATTTGGGTGAAGAAGAAAAAAAGGCCTTACCTATATCAACAGATGTAATTGTATAATCTTCTTTAGAAATAATTCCGCAATAACTATCTGCATAATTACAATTGCTTTTTGATAATATAGAATTTTCCGGGAAAGCCGTTTTTTCAATTTTCATTACAGTGATTTCACGTTCACATAAAAATTAGGATCTATACTTAATTTACTCCCTTCCACATCCATAGTTTGCCAATCTGCGTTTGGTTGTATCCATTTTGAAGAATCACCTATAACAATACGCACAGGCATATCAAACTTTTCAACAATATCAATATATCGGTATTTCAATTTCCCTTCTTTTATGTTATATTCTAAAGTGGGAATTTGGGTTGTTCTAAGGTATTGATTAAAAAACGCGGTAAGATCTATTTTAGTTGCGGCACTTATATAATCTTCGATTTGTTGTGAAGTAACCGTCTGGTGATAGAACTCTTTATTAAGTCCCCTTAAAATAGATCGCCATTTTTCATCGTCTTCTACTAATTGACGTAGTGTATGCAACATATTTGCGCCTTTGTAATACATATCACTAGATCCTTCGCTATTAACATTGTAGGTGCCAATAATAGGTCTGTCATTTTGAATGTTTTTTCTGGTTCCTATAACATATTCTGACGATGCTTTTTTTCCATAATGATAATCAAGAAACAAATTTTCAGAATATGCCGTAAATCCTTCATGCACCCACATGTCTGCTGCGTCTTTATAAGTAATATTATTGGCAAACCATTCATGCCCAGCTTCGTGAATGATGATAAAATCAAACTTTAAACCCCATCCAGAACCTGAAAGATCATTTCCCAAGTAACCATTAACATATTTATTGCCATAAGTCACAGAACTTTGATGCTCCATCCCCAAATAAGGTACTTCAACCAGTTTAAAACTATCTTCGTAAAAAGGGTAGGGACCAAACCAATGCTCAAAGGCTTTCATCATTTTGGGAGCATCTTTGAATTGCTCTTTGGCTTTTTCTAGATTATCTCGTAACACATAATAATCCATATCAAGTGTACCCTTTTCGCCTTCATACTTCTCTCCAAAATGTACATAATCTCCGATGTTTATATTTACACCGTAATTATTAATTGGATTATTTACAAACCAGTGAAACGTTTTAGTATTATTATCGTGATCTTCTACTTTTCGTAATCGTCCGTTGGATACATTCATTAGGTTTTTTGGCACATTAACACTTATTAAAAGACTATCGACTTCATCATACATATGATCTTTGTTGGGCCACCAAACACTTGCTCCTAATCCCTGACATGATGATGCGATAAAATGCTTACCATTATTATCTTTTTTCCATGAAATACCACCATCCCAAGGTGCTCTAACAGCTTCGCGAGGTTTTCCATTGTAGAAAACTTCTATAGTGTTAATGCTATTTTCTTTTTGCTCCGCAGAAAGTGTAATAAAATGTGCATTACCATCAGATTTTACTTTTAATTCTTCATCATTTTGAATTACTTTTTCAATTCTCAAAGGCGGCTGTAGATCAATTTGAATCACATTATGATTTTTCAATACCTTATATGTAATTGTGTTTTTGCCTTGAATCGTTTTGTTGTCTGGGTTAACTTTAATATCAAGATGGTAATATGTCAAATCCCACCATTCACGTTCAGGGGTAATCGACCCGCGAAGTGAATCCTGACGGGTAAATTGATGTTCTTGTGCAAAAACAAAAAATGTAGACAATAAAAATAGCAGGGCTAAGCGTAATCTATTCATATAATACTTAAAAAATTATAAAATGGTGGTTCTGATTTTCTTCCACAACTTACTTAAAATGTAGGTTGCAATAATCACAACAATTGTTAAAATTATAGCAAGAGTATAGTTGCCATAGATCCAATAACCCATTGCAAATAGTACACCGTAGATAAGAACAGAGGCTACAAGCATCGCTAAGATTCCCGAAGGCACGCTCCATTGAGTAAAATCTGTTTTGATGGTTATTCCTTGTTTTTCTGCTGCCTGAAGTGTTGTTTTCCAGCCTGGTCCTCCTGGTTGTATTTTCTTGTAAAAATCGAATAACACCTTATCGTCTTCTGGTTTGGTTAAATAAGTTACCGCGACCCAGATAATTGTGGTGATACCAACAATTATCGGATACTTTGACCAACCGGGTAACATTCCTTCTTGAAATAGAGCAAGATTGACAGATTCTAAATTAAAGATAACCGAAACAATACCAGAAGCAAACATTGCAGAAATCTCACTCCATGCATTGATTCGCCACCAAAACCATCTAAGGATAAAAATTAATCCAGTACCGGCACCAAACATGATGATATAATCAAAAATTTGTTTTGCATTAGTAAGTAATAATGCTAATAAAGCACTCAACACCATTAATATTGCTGTAGAAATTCTACCTACTCGTACAAGTTCTTTTTCAGAGGCATTTTTGTTTACTTGCTGCGTATAGAAATCGTTTACGATATAGGAAGACCCCCAATTAAGGTGTGTAGAAATCGTTGACATAAATGCGGCTATA
Organism: uncultured Aquimarina sp.; assembly: GCA_947496355.1. GTDB lineage: Bacteria > Bacteroidota > Bacteroidia > Flavobacteriales > Flavobacteriaceae > Aquimarina. The sequence goes on along the minus strand of CANMCO010000006.1, from coordinate 96,168 downwards.
AGTGATGCCAGCACTATTCCTAACAACCCAGAAGGTAACCTGGTTAGCATTGCAGAATAAGCAATATCGTGACCTATTTTGTCTTTTTGAACCTTATCCTCTGGGAAGGCCTCGCGAATGGCAGTAAGTCCTTCTGACGCAAAATAATAAGTGTCCATTCTATCTTTTTCTTCATCAGTAAGAGTTCTGGTTTCTTCCAATGTTTGCATTTCAACATAGTTTTGTTTCGCAGCCTCCATGGTATTGGGATCATCCATAGGATATAATACTAATGAAGCAAGAGCTACAAGAATCCATGGCCATGGGCGTATTGCATAATGCATAATGTTAAAGAAAAAAGTAGCACCAATAGCATGGTTTTCATCTTTAGCAGCGAGCATACGCTGTGCTATATATCCACCTCCACCTGGTTCTGCACCAGGATACCAGGAACTCCACCATTGCACAGCTAGCGGGATGATCAATAATACAACAAGTAATTCTGTATTATCAAAATCAGGCAATAATGAGATTTTATCTACAACCTGAGGATGTGTAATCAGATTAGCGACACCATCAACCTCAGGTAAATTCACAATATAATAGGCAGCACCAACGGCACCTACCAATGCTGTGAAAAACAATATGAAATCTGTATAAACAACTCCTTTAAAACCTCCGATTGCACTAAAAATTACAGTTACCAATGATGCTATGCCTACTGTTTCAAAAGCAGAGAGTCCAAGCATTACTTGGCCAATTTTAATAGCTGCAAGTGTTACTCCAGACATGGCGAGGACGTTAAAAATAACACCAAGATAAACCGCTCGAAAACCTCTTAGGAAATGAGCCGGTTTTCCCCCGTAGCGAAGGTCGTAGAATTCTATATCGGTATTTACATTAGATTTTCTCCATAATTTTGCATAAACAAATACTGTTAGTAGGCCTGTAATTAAAAAAGCCCACCAAGCCCAGTTACCAGAGACACCACCTTTTCTAACAATATCTGTTACCAGGTTGGGGGTGTCAGTAGAAAAAGTGGTTGCAACCATAGATAACCCTAAAAGCCACCAGGGCATATTTCTTCCGGATAAGAAAAATTCACTAGTGTTTTTCCCGGACTTTTTCGAAACTACGATCCCGATAACTAGAGTTAATGTGAAAAATGAAAATATTAGAATGATGTCTAAATTGGAAAGTGTGATCATTAAGATGATTTTTTAAATGTGTAAATCTTTATTGTTGTTAAAAATGGTCTCTTTTACATGCTTAACATAATTACGTCCTATAGGGATTCTTTTGGTGTCAATTTCAATCAAATTGCCTTCTACCGATTTTATTTTATCAATTGCAATGGTATAAGATCTATGAACTCGTATGAAATTGGACTTGGGTAGTTCGTCTGTAATTCCTGTTAGTGATTTGTGTACTAGGTAATTACCGTGCATGGTAATCACTTTAATGTAATCTTTGAGGCTTTCAATAAACAAGATGTCTTTAAGTAGAATTTTAACTAGCTTTTTATCGACCTTTAGGAAAATAAATGGCTCCTTATTTCCTAAATAATCACCAGTTTTAGAATGACTCTGGTTTATTGTTTGGTTTAATTTGTTTATCGTTTTTAAGAATCTATTAAAAGGGATTGGTTTAACCAAATAATCCAAAACATCTAATTCAAAACTCTCTACTGCATATTCTCTGTATGCTGTTGTAATAATTATTTGATAATCATGTCTACTATTTTTAATAAAATCTAATCCGCTCATTCCTGGCATATTGATATCTAGAAATACAGCATCAATGTCTCCATTTTCAATGGTTGGGATGGCATCTAATGGATTGTCAAAAGAATTGACCAATTCAATATTTTTGAACTCGGCCAAATGCGATTCTATTACCTTTATGGCTAATGGCTCATCGTCTATGATTATACATTTTATGCTCATAAAATTGGGATTTTTAGTAATACATTAAAAGTATCACCTATGATTTTAGTTTCTAGCAAATACTTATTTTTATATAAAAGCTCTAATCGCCGTCTTATGTTTTCTATTCCGATTCCATGCTTTTCTACAATCTTATTATGAAGGTTAAAATTATTCTTTGCTTTAAAGATAAGCTGTTCATCCTTCGAGTTTTCAAAATAAATGTTCAAATTAATAAGGTCATTGTTTTTGGTTCCGTGCTTAAAACAGTTTTCAATGAATGGTAAAAGTAACAATGGTGGTATATTGATGTTATCAATATCTCCTTTAATTTCTATTTTTGAGGAGACTTTGTTTCCATGCCGTAATTCTTCTAATTCTAGATAACTATGAATGTAATTTATCTCATTAAATAACTCTATCTTAGGTTCTTTAACATCATATAGTACATATTGCATGATTTCTGATAGTTTGAGAACGACATCAGAAGCCTTTTCAGATTTTTCAATGATTAAAGAGTACAAATTGTTTAAGGTGTTAAAAAAGAAATGAGGTTGAATTTGAGATTTCAAGTACTTTAATTCTGTTTGTAGCTGAAGCTGTTTTAGTGACTCATTTTTGGTACGTTCGGTAATCCAATCTGCGGTGAGTTTGATAGCAGTAACCAATGCTACCACATAAAGCTCTCCTATAATCACAGCTAAAATGTGATTAAAACTGAAAGCACGCTGGCTTCCTTCGGCTTCTGGCCATATATTTTCTGTTACCAGAAAATAATTTAACCCGGTTCTAACTACATACACTGTAGCTAAAGCAATCATAAGGTATACAAAGTATAACAAAAACTTCCTCTTCAGAATAAATTTTGGAATTAGGTAGAAAATATTGAAATAGGTAAGTAGAATATGAATTGGAAACTCAACCAAATTTGATTTTAAGGAATATGTGTAATCGTCAAAATAACTCCCCCAACGGATAAAATTTATCATAAAATAACCAACCCAAAATAAGAGATGATATTTTAAAGAAATTTGATTGTTGTATGTTTTAGATATCCAATTGAGCATTTCCTTTTTGTGGCATTATTTTGTAAAAAACTGTTAAAAAACGTGAAAAAATTATGTGTTTTTTTGTTTAAAAGCAAAATAGTTGAAGGATTATTTTAAAATGAGTTAATTTCCAAAACACTTGTATCCGAAATTGTGCTGTTTATTGTTTCTTTTGTGTTGTTTGGATATTTAATTTCCATTTTAATTTTATTCAGATATACCTTTAGAAAAGAATAAACGAACAAATTCAATCTTAATTTCATGAAAAAAACTATTTTGATTTTTTCTACTTTTTTATCATTGTTAATCATTCAGCAGGTAAAAGCACAAGAAAAAACAATTTCGGGGACAGTAACTTCTAAAGGTGCAAATGCTACGCCACTTCCGGGAGTGAATGTTGTTGTAAAGGGAACAACAAAAGGAGTACAAACAGATTTTGACGGCCGATATACAATTGAAGCATCATTGGGAGAGGTTTTAGAATTCAGTTATCTAGGGCTCAAATCAACATTTGTAACTGTAGGTGCATCCAGCGTAATTGATATTGGAATGGAACAAGACCTAGAACAGCTCGAAGATGTTGTGGTAACAGCATACGGCCTAAAAAAAGAAGCTAAAAAGTTAGGGTACTCAATCCAAACCGTACAAGGAGACGATGTAAGTAATGTGAAAACGGTTAATGTTACCAATGCATTATCCGGAAGAGCAACAGGAGTACAGATTAATCAAAACGGTACAGGTATAGCCGGCTCATCTAGTATTCTAGTGCGTGGTGTCGCATCATTATCACCAGATAATCAACCGCTAATTGTAATTGACGGAGTTATTGTTGATAACGGTGGATTAGGACAAGGTGATTTTGCAGGTGGTATTGACTATGGTAATGCTCTGTCTGATATCAACCCCGAAGATATCGCATCTATAAATATACTTAAAGGTGGAAATGCAACTGCACTTTATGGGTATAGAGGGGCAAATGGAGTGGTATTGATTACATCCAAGAATGGTAAGACAGGAAAGGTACAAGTTGATTTTAGTTCCTCAATAACGCTAGATGATGTACTAGTGTCGCCCAAATTCCAGAATGAATATGGACAAGGAAGATTTGATACGGGTAGCGGACAATTGGTATACGATATAGATGTAGGAACCAGTTGGGGGCCACGTTTGGATGGTTCACAAAGGACTCGTTTTGATGGTGTAGGGACAGCGCCTTACAGCGCCAATGATAATTCTTTTGAAGATTTTTATCGATTAGGATATACAATTACAAATTCAATTTCGATTGCACAAGCTTTAGAAAAAGCAACGTATAGATTTTCATATTCTTATCTGGATAACGAATCCATATTACCCGGTAGTAGTTTTGATAGACATAACTTTAGTTTAAAAGGAAGCCTGGATATTACAAGCAAAATAAAATTAACCAGTAAGATAGATTATATACGTTCTGGCGCTTTAAACAGACCAGACTTAACAGATGGACAGGCAAATACAGTAAAAAACTTGGCGTTTAGGCCAAGAAACATTTCTAATGCATTATTAAGGGATAATTTCCTTAATGAAGATGGTACTCTTAATAACTGGAATGGTGCATTCATACAAAATCCTTATTACGCAGCTCAAACCAGGCTTAATACCGATAAAAAAGATAGATATCTCGGGTTGATCAAATTGGATTATAACGTTACTGATGGATTATTAGCTTCTATAAGAATATCGCAGGATCAAAGTCATACCAACGCGTTAATATTCCAACAGTTTGGAGCATTTAATATACGCCCAAATGGAGGTATGATAGATTTAACATCTACTACAACAATCAATAATTATGACTTCTTACTAAATTTTAATAAGAACGACATTATTCCAAATGTTTCGCTAGGTACAACTTTAGGGTTAAGCCAGGCTACAGACTCTTTTAAGTTAGTGAGAGCAACAGGAGAAAATATATTAGTACCGGGCCTTTTTTCAATTGATAATTTCTCTAACAAAAATGTAAGCACTGATATAGCAAAAACTAAATCTAATTCTATATTTGGTTCGATATCTTTAGGATACAAAGATTTCGTTTTTCTTGAAGTAACAGGTAGAAATGACTGGAGTTCAACACTACCAATTGACAATGCCTCATTTTTTTATCCTTCGGTAGGGGCTAGTTTTGTAGCTACAGATGCATTTAATATGGATAGCAACGTATTAAGTTACCTAAAACTTAGAGGTAGTTATGCTAGGGTCGGAAATGCTACAGAACCATACAGACTTCGAAATACATATAATATTTCATCAAATACCTACAATGGACAGTCATTCTTTTTCTTTGGAGCCAATACACCAAATGCCGAAGAAGGTGCTGCAGCTGGTATAGATTTATCGAATGCCAATCTCGAAGCAGAGCTATCCACCACCTACGAATTTGGTTTTGATGCCAAGTTTTTTAATAATAGATTAAGTCTTGATGTTACGTATTATAATAATGATACCGAAAATCAAATTTTAGATTTAACACTACCATCTTCTTATGGTGCAGAATCTAGAATTATTAATGCGGGATTAGTTAGCAACTCTGGTCTCGAAATTGCATTAAATGCAACACCTATTAAATCAGATAAATTTTCATGGAATACCACTGTTAATTTTTCCAAAAATGAATCCGAAGTTGAAGAATTGGCAGAAGGTGTAGAAACACAAGTGCTTGCAAGACAGTTTAACGATGTGGTACAATTAGTAGCTTCCGAAGGAAAACCTTATGGTGATTTGGTAGGCTCAACCTATGAAAGAGATGATCAGGGAAGAATCATTTACGATACAGATGGATTGCCAGTGATTGGAGAACTGGGAGTCATCGGAAATGTTACACCTGATTTTTTAGTAGGATGGCAAAATACGTTTTCGTACAAAAATTTCACACTAGGAGTTTTATTAGACTCTAGGTTTGGTGGTGATATTTTTTCATTTTCGGATATATCCTTAGCTACCAATGGAACCGACCAAAGGACATTAGCGGGACGAGAGTTTTTTACAGGAGGGCAAGGAATATTAGTGCCTAATACTGCTGTTGTTGATGGCGTATTACCAGCAGAAATACAACAGAGAGGGGTAAATCCAGAAGCTTATTGGACCCGACTGGGAGCAATATCTGAGGCTTGGATATATGATGCCAGCTTCATTAAACTTCGAGAGGTTTCTTTGGCCTACAACTTCACAAGTAATTGGCTTAAAACCATAGGAATCAATACATTATCATTAAGTTACATTGGAAGAAACTTGGCAATATTACACAAGGAAACTCCAAACTTTGATCCCGAAAATGGATTTAATACCAGCTTCTCAGGAATCGAGTTTTTTGGTTTTCCCAGTACAACAAGTCATGGATTCAAAATGAATGTATCATTTTAAAAGTAAGCATTATGAAATTACCAATATATATATCAAGAAAAACGATCTTCTCACTTATGATCATCTTTATAATCTCTTGTACCGAAGATTTTGAAGAGATTAATGCCGACCCTATTGACCCACAATTTGCGAGTATCGAGGGGGTTATGGCAGGTGTACAGTATTTTGAGTTTGCAGAACCTCGATTTTTAACCTGGAGAGGCAACTTAATATATACATCTCAGTTTTCACATCAATTTAGTTATAATGTTACATCCTCGTGGTTTGGAGCTGATGCCTACCAGAATAATCAGGGGTGGACCAATGCCGTATTTGACTCATCTTATAAAAAGGTTTCTCTTAATCTCAGGAACTTATTGGCCATGTATACTAGTTTGGGAGATAAAAATGGAGCGGCGGCAACACGAATTATGATGTCATGGTTCTACCAAAAAATGACCGATATTTTCGGAAATATTCCTTACAGTGAAGTTGCTATTGAGGAGTTACTTCCCGAAAACAATTTGCCTACATATGATAGTCAACAAGATATTTATACTGCAATTATAAATGATCTAGAAGAGCAAATCAAAATCATAGGTGCTTCAACAGACATTATCGATGGAGAAGAAGGAGATTATATATATGCAGGAGACCCTCAAAAATGGAAAGCTTTTGCTAATACCTTACGATTAAGAATGGCACTAAGAGCTCGTGATGCTTATATACGGGATGGAGAACAAACTTTTATAGATGAGGTTATTAATGAAAGCTTAGCTAATGATCTTATCGATGAATCCACCCAGGCACTATTACAAAGATCGATAGAACCTTTAGAATTATCAAATCTTGATGGAGGGTTTGAAGATATTTATCATGGTTTTGGAGAAACGTTGGGACCAAAGTGGATATTTACTGAGCATTATCTTTCGTTACTTGAAGATAATAATGACCCAAGACTTTTTGAGGTTGCTGAAGAAGCCCCTAACGGTGGATATGGCGGATCTTTTATTGGATCAAGAACACAAGCAATAAGAGAAGATATGGCAATCCCTTCTGAGAAAATTATCGGATTAACTACTACTGATATTGCTACTTTAACTCCTATAATGGTTTTAAGTGCTGCAGAGTCTTATTTTTTGCAAGCAGAAGCTGCGATCTTAGGATATGGAGGCGATGGTAATGCATTATATCAAATGGGAATTCGAGCTAATATGAATTATTGGGGAGTACCTAGCGGAAATATAGAAGCTTTTATGACTAGCGAAGCAATAGCACAGCTCCCCGGTGGTAACCAACAAAACCTTGAAGCTATTTGGAACCAGCGATGGCTGGCTTCATTAACGAATGGATACGAATCGTGGGCATTGGTACGTAGAACAAATTTGATAAATGATTTGACAGACAATACTCAATTCTTTGTTACACAACCTAACAATGGTATTGTTCCTAAGAGATTACCATATTCCTCAACCGAGCTAGTGAGTAATGAAGCTAATGTAAATAAAGCAATACAAGATCAAGGACCAGATGAGATGTCGACTTCTATATGGTGGGATGTAAACTGAAAAAATGGAAGCCTAACAAGGATTCAAAAAAAATATTATGAATGCATACTAACTTAAAATTATGAAACTACTTAATAAACTTATAGTCGTCATACTATTTCTGTCTTGTTTGTTTTCGTGTACTAATGAAAACTTCTTAGAAGAAACATTAGAAGCAACAAATCCTGCGGAATCATTAAATTCTAATAAATCTGTTTTAACAGAACCCATTATTTTAGGATATTTTCCTTCGTGGTCAGAAAGCTGGACTACAACCGGGCAAGGGTCTAAATTAAGAGATATTCCTAAGCATATAACACATGTTTTTTTGGCGTTTGCAAAACCAAATTTACGATATCAAAAAGGTTCATTAGACATTACAAATACAGGAATTCAAACACCATATGGTGGAGCAACGCTAAAAGAGTCGGTTGCTGCTTTAAAATCAAAAGGAACAAAGGTGATCTTGTCTGTTGGTGGTGAGACCTATTGGGGTACAAATGCAGCGTATGATATAAACTATCAACAAATAAAAGATTTGGTAGATGATATGGGGTTTGAAGGAATAGATTGGGATTTTGAGCCTAATGGAAGCTTTGCTACTATTGGAGACCCAATAAATGTACAACGATTCATAGATTTTTTTAATAACTCTAGGGCAATTATGCCCAAAGGCCAGTATTTACTTGCTTGTGCACCTGCAGGTGTTGGAGCTCTAGGTGGATTAAACAATGATGATCCTTCTTCTCCTTTTGCCTATAGCAACCGAAATGTGGTTACAGGAGAGTCTGATGCCAATCTATATAATGCTACATCCCCTAATCAAGCGATTAGTTTATATGGATTTGCCACTACGGGTCACATGATACCGGTTATGGAAGCCGTAGGAGATAAAATTGATTTAATAGCATATCAAGGGTATAATACCGGTGCAGCAAGCAATAGAAAAATAATGTATGATGCATATAAGCATTATGCAGATCAGTATGGGTTTTCTATTGCTGCTGGTACTCATTATCCAAATGAACCTTGGGGTCCTTATTATACATATACATATCAAACAATGGCAGACCTTTCGGGGCATATTGCAGCCACCAATACCAATAATGATGGGATAATGATTTGGCAATTATTATTAGGAGATAGTTCATCTTCGGCATATGGATATCTTCATGTTGCCAGTCAGATACTTAATGGGGTCTCTCAATCTCAAGCAATTGCAAATGCAGAAAATTACCCTGAATCACCGTATTCTGGTGGTGGAGATGGCGGCGGAGGCGGTAATGGTACCGGTTGTGAATCTGCTCAATGGACAGCAGCTAATACATATACAGCTGGACAAGAAGCAGTGTATCAAAATAAATTATATAGAGCAAAATGGTGGACAAAAGGTGATGTTCCATCGGCAAATACAGATCCAAACCCATGGGAGTTTATTCAGAATTGCGATGGCGGAGGTACGGGTAATAACCAGGCACCAACAGTAAATATTACAGCTCCTTCAAATAATACAACGATAACAGAAGGTCAAGCGATAAACATATCTGCAACTGCTTCTGATAGTGATGGAAATATAACTAAAGTAGAATTCTTCCAGGGAAATACTAAATTAGGAGAAGATGCTACCAGCCCCTATGATTATAGCTGGTCTAATGCTTCAGTAGGAAATTATTCTATAACAGCAGTTGCTACGGATAATTCAGGAGATACAACTACATCTTCTTCTATCACAATAACAGTTCAGTCTTCTGGTGGTGGAGGTAATGGTGGTTCCTGTAGTGGAGTTGCAACTTGGGAACCATATCCAAAAGTATATAATCAAGGAGATCGTGCTGTGCATCAAGGCGTATTGTATGAAGCACAAGTTGGACCAATTTGGGTGACTCCCGGAAGTGGTGAACATTGGTGGAAAACTATTGGGTCTTGCAATTAAAAATAATTAAAACTTTCTTTTACATACATTAGATTTTGATAGTCGAAAACCCTGATATAACTTTAGTTATTATTGGGGTTTTCTTTATTGAAGTCCCATCCTATAAACAACATTCTTCTGTCGACTAACGACTTAATTCTGTATATAACTAAATATTACGGTCATATTAAAAAATACAGGGAAACTTAAAAGTAGGAGTACATTCTATAAAAATCGTATAGTGGATTTTTTAGGTCATTAGTGATTCCTTTTGTGTCATCTGTCGAATTTTTTTTTATAAAAACGATTAAGGTAATAGTTTCATTTTTCGTAAGCCACTAAACAATTAATTTAAGCTAGAAAATGAATTCAGAAACTCGATTTGAGAATACATTGAATAAAGATAGTGCATTGCCATATTATAAAGATATTAGTTATCGCGAAGCGGGGAAATTTGAGGAAACTAGATTTGAAAAAATCCATAATGTTATATTCAAAAGCTCAGATTATGCATCTGTTATCATTGCACGAGAAATAGCCACACTAATCAAAGAAAAACAATCCAAACAAGAATCTTGTGTTTTAGGACTTGCAACGGGTTCTTCTCCGATTAAAGTATATGAAGAATTGGTAAGGCTTCATAAAGAAGAAGAATTAAGTTTTGCTAATGTAGTAACGTTTAACTTAGATGAATACTACCCTATGGGTAAAAGTGATATGCAGAGTTATCATTACTTCATGTTTGAGCATCTTTTCGATCATATAGACATTTTGCCAGAGAATATCCATATTCCAAACGGTGCAATTCCGCAAGAAGATTTGCATCAATACTGTATTGATTATGAATTGAAGATTAATTCGTTTGGAGGATTAGATTTTCAATTATTGGGTATTGGAAGAACAGGGCATATTGGATTTAATGAACCCGGATCACATTATAATTCTGTAACTAGAAGTATAACTTTGGATCACTTAACGCGCTCTGATGCAGCTTCTTCTTTTTTTGGAATTGATAATGTTCCAAAAAGGGCAATAACTATGGGTATAGGAACGATTAAAAAGGCTAAACGCATTGTTATTATGGCTTGGGGGCATAAAAAAGCAGATATAGTAAAGCAAACTATAGAAGGGAAAGTGTCTGCGATTATTCCTGCTACCTACCTTCAGTATCATGCCAATACAACTTTTATTTTAGATCAGGAAGCCTCAGAAGAACTTACTAGAATCAAAACGCCCTGGTTAGTAGGGCCTTGTCGTTGGAATCAAAAGCTTAAAAGTAAAGCTATTATATGGTTGAGTTACGAGGTTCAAAAACCGATTTTAAAATTAACGGATAAAGATTACAATGATCATGGTATGTCTAGTCTTTTGGCAGAAGAAGGGTCATCTTATGATCTTAATATTAAGATGTTTAATACGTTACAACATACGATTACAGGGTGGCCTGGAGGAAAACCAAAAGCCGATGATAGTAATAGACCCGAAAGAAATGTGCCGCATAAGAAACGGATTTTAATCTTAAGTCCACATCCCGATGACGATGTTATTTCTATGGGTGGCACTTTTCATCGTCTTATAGAGCAAGAACATACGGTGCATATCGCTTATCAAACTTCTGGTAATATTGCGGTATCTGATGAAGAAGCAATAAAATATGCCGAAGTAATAAAGAATATAGAACCTGAAATAGAAAGCAGTAACAAAGTCAATGATATCTTGATAGACTTAAAAATGAAACAAAAAGATACTATCGATTCTATTGATGTAAGAAGTCTTAAGGGACTAATTCGTAGACATGAATCAATGGGAGCGACTCGTTTTCTTGGTTTACCTGATGCATATGTTCATTTTTTAGATTTACCATTCTATGAAACTGGTACTGCAAAAAAGAAACCTTATGCAAAAGATGATATAGCAGCAATGGTGAAAATAATAAAAAAAATAAAGCCACATCAGATTTTTGCAGCTGGAGATTTGGCAGATCCTCATGGTACTCATAAAGTATGTCTTGATGTACTTTTTAAGGCGTTAGAAGACCTTAAAGAAGAGGATTTTATTAAGGATTGTTGGGTTTGGCTTTATAGGGGAGCGTGGCACGAATGGGACATCCATGATATTGAAATGGCAGTTCCTTTAAGCCCTGATGAGGTTCTTAAAAAAAGGAAGGCAATCTTTTTTCACCAATCGCAAAAGGATGGGGTTATGTTTCAAGGTGATGACTCTCGAGAGTTTTGGGTTAGGGCAGAAGAACGTAATCAGCAAACTGCCAAGAAATACCATCAATTAGGACTTGCAAATTATGCAGCTATAGAGGCATTTAAACGATATCATTTTTAAAAACTTTTAATGAGAAAATATTTCTTTGTTCTTTTAGTCAATATATTGACTATTCAGTTAGCTTTTGGACAATATAAAAGCGAAAAATCAAATAGTTTAATGCCTATGCCAAAAGTAGTAGAGCTGGGGGTTAATAAATTTATAATCGATAAAAACTTCACCGTTTACATAAACGATAGTTCTAATACACGTATTTATGGGGCCGTTACACGTTTCATTAGGCGTTTAAGTAATGGGACTGGTGTGTTTGTAACTCATGGTTTTCCTATATCTGACTCAAATATTGTACCTTCATTAAGAATCGTGTATGAAAGAGAAGGTAAATTAGAATTATTTGAAGATGAATCCTATGCAATTGATGTTACAAATAAAGGAATAGAGCTTAAAGCAGTTACGGATATAGGGGTGTTAAGAGGTTTAGAAACTATTCTTCAACTCATAGATTCTAATGCCAATTACTTTTATATTCCATCTGCCAGAATTGTTGATGTGCCTAGATTCCCATGGCGAGGATTGATGATTGATGTGGCAAGGCATTTTCAGCCATTAGAGGTGTTAAAACGGAACCTGGATGCAATGGCTGCAGTTAAGTTAAATGTTTTTCATTGGCACCTTACAGATGATCAAGGCTTTAGAGTAGAGTCGAAAGTATACCCAAAACTTCATGAGTTAGGATCTGATGGAGAGTATTATACTCATGAACAGGTAAAAGAAATTGTAAAATACGCTTCTGATAGGGGTATACGAGTATTGCCGGAGTTTGATGTGCCAGGTCATGCTACTGCTATTTTGGCTGCTTACCCAGAAATAGGAAGTAAGGATACAATATATCAAATAGAGAGAAATGCTGGAGTTTTTGACCCTACACTTGACCCCACCAATGAGAAAACATATGAGATGTTATCAAATTTATTTGAAGAAATGACAAGCCTCTTTCCTGATGAATATTTCCATATTGGAGGTGATGAAAATGAAGGAAAACATTGGGATAGTAATGAACGTATTAAGGAGTTTAAAGAAAAGAATAGTTTGAAATCAAACCATGAATTGCAAGCTTATTTTAACATCAGATTACAGAAAATCCTTAAACGTTATGATAAGAAAATTGTTGGGTGGGAAGAAATCATGAACCCAGCAATTGAGAAGTCTGCAATACTTCATTCATGGAGAGGGGCCAATGAAGGATTACCAGACGGTCAATCTTTAACTAATGCTGTACAATTAGGATATCAGGCTATCTTGTCTAATGGATATTATATAGACCGTATGTTACCAATTGAAGAACATTATCTTGTTGATCCTATACCAGATGGATTTGAATTCACTGAAGAACAGGAAAAAAAGATCCTAGGAGGAGAAGTAACCATGTGGGGAGAATTAGTAACACCCGTTACTATTGACTCCCGTATTTGGCCTAGAACTGCGGCAATAGCAGAAAGGTTTTGGTCACCAAAAGAAGTTGCTAATATCGATGAAATGAAGTTGAGATTGAAAAGTATAAGCTTACAATTAGAAAAATTAGGAATTACACATATTAGAAACAGGGATGTTATACTTCGTAACATTACTAAAACAGATGATATTAAAGCACTTTCAGAACTAGCCCGTGTATGTGAACCCTTAAAAGTATACAGTCGTAATGCTGGTGGGATTGAGTATCAGACATATGCTCCATTTACTTTATTTGCAGATGCTTGTACAAGTGATGCTATTGATGCCAAAGAGTTCAATAAATTAATATTGAAATTTATTGACCAACCCAATGATAAAAAGATGCGTGCAACTATAAATTATTATTTACAAAAATGGAGTCTATTATCCAGTAATTTGGATCGATTTAATAACCCAATTATTAATGAAATAAAACCCATTGCGCAAAACCTGTCTGGGATATCCAATATTTTAAGATATTATCTCAAGAATAATGAAATCAATGCTACTCAAGAAGAAAAGCTCAAGATACATATGGAAAAAGCTAAAATACCAGTTGTTGATGTCGAACTAATGGTGATAGATTCTTTTGAAAAACTAATTGAATACTTAAAAAAAAATCAAAAAAAGATTATTAATAAATAATATACTCATGCTATAAATAGATGTTTTTGGTTTGATTTAAAGTTAAGCAAAAGAACCACTTAATATTTTTCCTTTAACTTCTTTTACATAATTACGACCTATTGGAATCTTTTTATCATGAATATGAATACAATTACCCTCAATAGCTTTAACTTTATTTACCGCAATGGTAAAAGATCTATGAATTCGCATGAATTCATATTCAGGGATTAATTTGGTTATTGCCGATAGATTATAATGCGTAATATAATCTTTAGTGATGGTCTTAATGGATACATAATCTTTTAGACTTTCAATATATAGAATATCGTTAAAATGAATTTTCACCATTTTTTTTCCAACTTTCACAAAGAAATATTGCTTCTTTTCTTGCAATTCTAAAGAGTTGTTAATGCTGTTTTTTGAAAATTCATTTTGAAGATTTACAAATCGGGTTACTTTATTTAAAGCCCTCATTAACCTTTTTAATGATATAGGTTTAACTAAATAATCCATTACATCTAGTTCAAAACCTTCTACGGCATATTCTCGATAAGCCGTTGTGATAATGATAAAAGGAGATACATTAAGATTTTGTATAAATTCTATTCCATTTAATCTAGGCATGTTAATATCCAGAAAGATAAGGTCAATAGGCTCTTGTGCGAGTAAATTAAATGCCTCTATCGGATTATTACAAGCATGAGTAACTTCAAAATCTTCAAAGTTTTCCAAATGTTTCTTAATGATCTTTATGGCTAGTGGTTCATCATCCAGTACTAAGCATTTTATTTTCATGAGAAAGTGGGGATTATGATAATTTGTATGACGTTAAGTAAAAAGGTAGAACTAAAGTATCCTATTAAGAATAATCAAAACATGTCAAATAATGCAAAGCATAGGGTAAATGGTTCAAACACTTAATTAATTTGATATATATGCGAGAATTTATTTATTAAAATAAAGAATACCGCATACTTATTTAGATAGTTTTAAATGCTTTTATTTCTTTTTTTGAGCTCTGTAATCTGATGGTAAACAATTGAAATGTTCTTCGAAAGATTTTTTGAAATATGAATAATCATTAAAACCAACTTCATAAGCAACATGGCTTAATTTGGCATTACTATTCTGGATAATACGTGCGGCATTTTTTAACCGAATTGAACGTATAAAAGCTGTAAGAGAAAGCCCTGTTAACGATTTTATTTTTCTGTATAAAGAAGATTGACTCATATGTAGTTTATCTACCATCATCTGTAATCCAAATTCATTGTTTTGCAGATTAGCCTCTACTAGCTCAATAGCTCGTATTACGAACTCTTCCTCCTCGTTATATTGAAGCGTTTTTTGTTCCTTGGGTTCAAACCTCACTTTGTTTTGTAAGTAGGCTCTTAATTTGTTACGATTGGCAAGTAGAGTTCCTATTTTGGTCTTAACAATAATAGGATTAAAGGGTTTTGTAATGTAATCATCTGCTCCTGTCTCTAGTCCTTCAATCTCAAAAAAAGTGGAACTGCGGGCGGTTAGCAAAATAATTGGGATATGAGAAGTGGCAATTTGTTTTTTAAGGTCTTTGCAAACAGCTAATCCATCTTTTATTGGCATCATTACATCACAAATAATCAAATCAGGATGTTGTTCTGTTGCTATTTTATAACCTATTTCACCATTTTCGGCTTCTTGTATAGTGTATTTGTCGGATAAGAGTGTATATAAATATTTTCTAATATCGTCGTTATCATCTATAATTAGTATTGTACCTTCTTTTTTGATGTCTTTTTCGAAGGGTATCGTCTGTTTAATTGTTTGTATTTCTGTATTTATAAGATCTAAAGAACTGGAATTGTTATAGCTATGATCTGGATATATGGGATGTAATGTCATAGTAATAATAAACTCTGAACCTTTATTGGGAATGCTATTTACTTTTATAGTACCTTGATGTAACTCAATGATCTTTTTTGAGAATGCCAATCCAATACCACTTCCTAGCATTTTGGCTGATTCACTTGCTTTTATTTGATAATAACGATCAAAAATTCTTTCTAAGTCCTTTTTTTCAATTCCCTTACCAGAATCTTTAACAGTAATTATAAGATAATCGTCTTTTTTTTCAATACCTAGTGTAATGTGATCCCCGCTTTTAGTATTCTTAAAAGCATTAAATAGTAGATTACTTAAAACAATCTCCATATTGTTTTTATCAAATGGAAAAGAAACATCTTCAGGAAAAGCTTCATAAGTATATTGTATATTTCTTGATGCAGCAAGTTCTTTAAAGGATAGAAAAACCTCATGAGCAAAACATACAAAATTTTGTGTATCTACACTAAGTGTAAACAAGTTGTGATCTGCTTTTCTAAAGTCTAATAATTGACTTACAAGGTTAAGAAGACGGTTCGCGTTTTTTTGTACAATTGATAACTTTTCTTGTACTACTGGATCAAGGTTTTTATTTTCAAGTATTTCTGTTAAAGGGCTAATTATTAGTGTGAGCGGGGTTCTAAATTCGTGAGATATATTGGTGAAAAAATTGAGCTTAGCTTCTGTAAGTTCTGTTTCTTTCTGTTTGTCAATTTTCGCGATTTCAAGAATGTTTTTTAATTTAGTTTGTCTTGTTTTTACGGTGTACAATAGCCAAAGGATAACTATAAAAATAGCTATATAAAGAAGATAAGCTACCGTACTTGACCATGGCGAAGGTTTTATTTTTAATTCTAGAATTCTGGGTGTACTCCACATTTGATTATCCCGAGACCCAATAATATATAGTACATAACTACCACTTGGGAGACCAGTAAAACTAATTTGATTTCTATTTTTCAGGTCTACCCATTCATCCTGAAAACCATCAAGTCTATATTTATATTTTGCATTTAATTCTCCTAAATAGTCATTTAGTCCAAAGTTGATTAAAATGGACTTTTCTTTATGAGTTAATACAATTGCACTTGTCGAGTTTATATTTTTGTCCAATATCACTCTTCCGTTTAGACTATATCCAGGAGTAATATGTTGATTGTCAATTACTGTTTTCGAAATTATAATCTCAGGTTTAATTTGGGTATCGGTAATTTTTTCAGGATTGAAATAGGTTACATTATCGATCCCTCCAAAATAAATTTGTTTGTTATCATAATTAAAAACTGCTTTTGGATTAAAAGATGAAGTTTCTATGCCATCCGCTTCTCCATAATTAATAAAAATATTCTTATCCACTACGAATTTTACAATTTCGGTAGTCGTACTTAACCACAAGTTGCCTTTATCGTCACTGGTAACTGCAGAAATAAAGTTGGTGTTAAGACCATCTGTTTTTGTATATTTATTTTTAAGAATTAGTTTTTCTTTTTTTAACTCTAATGCTAATAAACCGTTAGCGGTTCCTATCCAGGCTGTATTATCTTTGAAATGAATATTATTAACAATTGTACTAGGCAGTTCTTCATTCATCAAGGTTGTATGATGTAAAAATGACTTCGATTTTTCATCAAATAAATGAAAACCGTTGTGGGTTCCTACCCAGATGTTACCTTTCTCATCAGATTTTATATCGGTGATTCTATCTGTATTATTGAGTTTAAAATTACCAGTTCCCCCATCATGAAAGTATATATATTTATCAGATTTTTCAAGAGCTCCTAATGGTACCATAGCAACACCATCATGTTCTGTTCCTATCCATAAACGTTCTTTCTTATCGACTAAAAAAGAAGTTACTCGCTCTATGGTAGGAAACCTGAATATTTCTGTTTGATTTTTTACATCATATATTATAAAACCTTCCTCAAAGCCTATAAATAGCATTTCTTGATATTTATGAATAGCGGTTTTATGGTCTTTTGGTTCTAGGTTTTCTAATGTGGAAAAATCATTGCCTATAAATACTCCACTCTCTAATGTTCCTAACCATAATTTTTCTGAGTCTTTGTATATGGATTGAATATTACAATCTCTCAGAATAGCATCATTCTTAATACTACTGTAAGCATTAATGAATCCTTTTTTCGGAATCATTTGTATTACACCTCCACCAAATGCCATTGATAACCAAACAATATTATTTTTATCGATGTGTACATCAAGAACAGTATCATAATTAATATTATCTTTTCTAGAATTAGTTCTTTGTATGTTAAGCTTGGTAAAGCTTTTCAAATTGGGATCACTTATATATAAACCATTACTCCATGTCCCTATCCAAAGTTTTCCTTTCTGATCAATACCCAAATATCTTGCAAAACTTGTTTCTATTCCTGTTTTTAGACTATCAATTTGTTGATTTTCATGATTAAAACTATAAATGTTGGTGCTTGGATTTGTTGCCGTACCTATCCATATTTTGTTACGAAAAGAATCGTTTACCAGATCCGTTATTTCTGTGTCAAGAGGAAATTCTGTTACGGCATTATTTAAAGGGTTGTATCTGGTTAAGATATTATAATTACCAAACCACATATTTCCATACAAATCTTTTAAAATGGTATATACTAAGCATGTAGTATTAAAATGACGGATAAGTGAGTTGTTATTTGGATTAATAACAAAAATACCGTTGCCCCATGTTCCAATCCAAATATTTCCTGTATCATCTTGCGCAATGCTTAGTATTCGCTGATCACTTTTATTATCTGGATCTATAAGATAGTTATAGTTTTTAATCGTATCTTTTTCAATATTTAATACAGAAACTCCACCACCTCTGGTACCGATCCAAAGATTATTATCATTATCTAAAAATAAAATTTCAATGTTCTCATTTTTTAATTCAGCATATTTTTTGTTTAATCGTATGTAATCAAATTCAGAACCATTGTATTTAGTTATCCCATTCTCTGTAGCAATCCATTTGATATTTTGTTCATCACTTACAATACTATTAACATAACCATGCGATAAACCTTCTCTGCTTCCAAAATGGGTGATAACATAATTATTCTCATTTTCTTGCACCCAAACAATTTGAGAGAGCATGAAAAATAACAGAATTGATATAGAAGTTTTATTTATTGTCATTCCCTGGACAGAATTTAAAATCATATCTTACTATGATTATTATTGTGAATTTGTATTTATTGATATAACTCAAAATACAAACGATTATATAGAGGTTTATAGTTTACCGAGAGTTATTATTCTATTCTAAAGGTATTTTTAGGGTTATAGCATAGTTTGTTTCATCTTCTTTGATAATAAATTCGTAATCATCGTCAAATAATAACCCTAGCCTTCTCTTGGTGTTTTTATGTCCTATGCCTTCTTTTTCAAGTTCCCCAGTTTTATAGCTATTTTTTCTATTCTTAGTTTTAAAGTATAACCAGGAATCTTTAACCTCAAGTTCGATATACAAAAGAACTTCACCCAACTCATAATCAGTACCATGCTTAAAAGCATTTTCTACAAATTGTAACAAGAGGAGCGGGGGGATTTTATAATCTTCTATACTTCCTAGAAGAGAAAAATCGACCTGTACTCGATCTCCAAATCGCAAACGTTCTAAATCGATATAATTCTGAATGTATTTTATCTCATCAATTAATGAAACTTTCTTTTTGTTTCCCTGATAAATAACATAACTCATGAATTCTGAGAGCTTAACTACCGTTTCGGGAGCCTGATCAGATTTTTCTAATGTTAGAGAATATAAGTTATTTAAAGTGTTGAAAAAGAAATGAGGTTGTAATTGAGATTTAAGAAGAGATAGCTCATTTTTAAGTCCTTGTTTTTCTAAAGCTTCAGTTTTACGTAGATTTTTTACGTAGTCAATCGTAATTTTTATGGCAGTCGTAAATCCAATCACATAAATTTCTCCTATAAAGGCTGCAGTGATATAGTTAAAATCAAAAATTGAACCCTCTGACCTTTCTGACTCCGGAAAAACATCGGTAGTAACAAATTCATAAGTAAAAATAATTCTTACCAAGGTCATGGTTAAAATAGAAACGAGTAGTATAAAAAGATATTCTAAATATTTATTAGGAATCAATTTTGGAAGTAAGAAATATAGGTTGAAGTACACCAAAATAATATGTACGATAAATTCAACAAGGTTGGATTGAAAAGAATATAAATAATCATCAAAATAACTACCCCATCGCAACGTGTTTAGCGTGAAGTAGATAAGCCAAAATAGGCCATGATGTAGTATTTCTTTATTTATTTTGATTTTGAAAAAGGTTTAATGGCTATGTTGTCAAATTTTTAATGAAAATACCGTTTTTTTTGTTAAAGCTTTCTTTTTTTTAGCCAAACAACAAGGTTTTCGATATTAATCACATCAAAACTTTAAGAATCCTCTTATTCCAATTTAAGTCCTAAACAGCTACATTTTTAAGTCATTCAGCTAATTAGTTTTTTGTCGTTAACACTTCTTTATACTTTTCAGATAGAAAGAAAAGAGTCGAGAAACTCTTTTTCATATAACACAAATAAATTCTTTTAAAACTTAACACAGTCGATTATGAAAGACCCAAAATTTACTCTCAAAGAGTGGCGGTTCTATTGGAAATTGTTTCCAATGACACTTCTCTTTTTAATTCTTGTAAGCATTTCAGGTATTGTAAATGCCCAAGTTAATACCGGAGGTAGTGCAACCACATCGAACCATAACAAACAAATCATTGGTTATATTACCAATTGGGATGCGTGGAAATCAGCAAGTGCAGGAGTACCTTCTGCAGGAGCATTAACTCATCTTAACATAGATTATTCTAAGTATACTATTCTTAATTTTTCATTCTTTGGAGTTGCCGTTGACGGATCTCTACATAGTGGAGATCATCGTAATAAAGAAATTTACCAACCTGGTGCAGTTCAGCAACCTAATGATTTAATTCATACAATTCTTACGGATAGTTGGGACTGGCATATTTTGTTTGGAGAAACTGAATCTATTCAATACATAAGTGAAGCGGTAAAACAACGAGCCGAGGCTCAGGGGTTTCAGGTAACTGTAGGTGGAAATACGTGGACGCATCCAGGATTGGGATTGAGCGGTACCTTGCCTTTACCATTACATAAAGAAGGTGGAGCTCCAGGGTTATTAGAATTGGCTCATCAAAAAGGAGTCAAAGTAATGGCATCGATTGGTGGATGGAGTATGTGTAAGCACTTCCCAGAAATGGCTGCAGACCCAGTAAAAAGAGCACGATTCATTGCAGATTGTAAAAGACTTATCGATATGGGGTTTGACGGTATTGACCTTGATTGGGAATACCCAGGTCCGTTTCCTGGAATGAATTTTACAGGAACAAACGCCGATTTTGCCAATTTTGGAAATTTGGTACAAGAAATAAGAAATGCCATTGGTCCAGAAAAATTAATTACGGCAGCCATGGCTGCAGATCCAAAGAAACTTGATGGCTTTAACTGGTCGCAATTGGCTAGTACTATGGATTACTTCAATATGATGACCTATGACTTCAATGGGGGATGGTCTAATATTGCAGGGCATAATGCTCCAGTATATCCTTATGATGGAGCAGAGGCACCAGATTTTAATTGGCAATCAACCTTAAATAAATTGAATTCACTTGGAGTTCCTTCTAATAAAATAAATTTTGGAGCCCCGTTCTATGGAAGAGGTGTAATTACTACCGGTAATGCATCGCTTAATGCACCTACTACCAAAAGAAATGTCACGATACAACCAGATGGCCCCGTAAGTACCTGTGCTGATTATACAAATTGGACCGCTTATGACGGTACTCCAAATCATTTCTATGTAAAACAAAAAACAGGTGCTGGTAGCGGATGGACACGACAATGGGATGATCAAGCGAAGGTGCCTTATATGACTAAAGGTAATTACTTTTTAAGTTATGATGATGAAGAGTCTATAGGTGTAAAAGCGCAATTTATTAATGATAATAATCTGGCAGGTACTATTGTATGGACAGTATATGGAGACCTAGAGTTTAGTGGATCTTACCAATCTTTCGGTTTAAAACTTAAAAGATGGTCCAACGTAAAATCTCCTTTAGTTAATAAGATGAATGATGTGTTTGCTTCTGGAGGTTCAGGAAATCCTGCACCATCCGTGTCAATTACTTCACCTTCTCAAGGAGCTACTTTTGAGGCAGGAGCTACTATTAATATTGGAGCTAATGCAACTGATAATGGTAGTGTCGCTCGTGTTGAATTTTATAATGGGTCTTCTTTATTGGGGGAAGATTCTACTGCACCATACACGTATAACTGGACGAATGTATCCGCTGGCAGTTATACAATTATTGCAAAAGCATATGATAATGAGGGAGCAAGTTCAACTTCCTCAGTTTCCATTACTGTTAATGGAATTGGTGGAAACGAGTTACCCACAGTAGCTATAACATCTCCAACTCAAGGAGCAACTTTTACTGCCGGATCTACAATTAATATTGCTGCAAATGCATCAGATACCGATGGCACAATAAGCCGCGTAGAGTTTTATAACGGAAATACAATGCTAAGTGAAGATACGAGTGCGCCCTATAGTTATAGTTGGGCAAACGTAGCAGAAGGAAGCTATACAATTACTGTAAAAGCTTTTGATAATGAAAATGGAGAGGGTTCTTCATCTGTTTCGATTATCGTAAACGGAAGTGGTAGCTCCTGTACAGCACCCGCTTATGTTCCCGGACAAGTGTATACCGGAGGAGATATAGTCTCATATCAAGGAAATGAATACAAAGCCAAGTGGTGGACACAAAATAATGATCCAGTTACCAACAGAGAAAATGTTTGGGAATTAATAGGTCCTTGCAGTGGAGGAGGAGGAGGAAATGGTGCTCCAACTGTATCTATTACTTCACCAACAAGTGGTCAATCTTTTGTTGAAAACACTAATATAACAATTAATGCCAATGCCTCAGATACCGATGGTACTATTTCGAATGTAGAATTCTATGTTGATGGTAATATGATAGAGCAGGATAACTCTGCTCCGTATACCGTTAACTGGATCGCTACTTTAGGTGGTCATAACATCACAGCAAAGGCTACCGATAATGCTAATCAATCTACTACTTCAAGTACCGTTAGTATAAGTGTAACTTCGGATGGAGGTTGTACAGGTAATGGTTTCAAAGTGGTAGGATATACTCCATCATGGGGCAATATAAATAATATTCAGTATGACAAATTGACTCATATCAACTATGCATTCGCTATTCCAAGAGCAGATGGTAGTTTAGAGCCCTTAGCTAGTCCAAATAAATTACAACAGATAGTAAGTTTAGGACATGCACAAGGAACAAAAGTACTCATTGCTGTCGGTGGATGGGAACTTGGTGATGGTGGGGGAGTTGACAGACGATTCTCACAGTTAGCTGCTAATCCTTCAACAAGAACTGCATTTGTAAATAATCTTGTGAATTTTGTTAATCAGTATGATCTTGATGGGGTAGATATGGATTGGGAATATCCTCGCGAGGGTAGTGAGCCACAGCATTTTGAATTATTAATGCAGGAGTTAGGCCAAGCGATGCATAGTAGAGGTAAATTACTTACTGCGGCAGTAGTAGTTTCAGGATGGAATGCAGATGGTGTATTAAGTGGGGTGTTTGATGATGTAGATTTCTTAAATATAATGGCCTATGATGGTAATAATCATGGATCTATGTCACAGGCTACAGGAGGATTAGACTATTGGTTAGGAAGAGGATTACCAAAATCCAAAGCAGTTCTGGGAGTACCATTCTATTGTAGACCACAACCAGAAAGTTATGCAAATTTATTAGCAATGGGAGCAAGTCCGAATAGTGATTCTTTTCAAGGAAGAAATTATAACGGAATCCCAACAATCAAAGCAAAAACCGAATTAGCACAACAGCGAGCAGGTGGTATTATGATATGGGAATTATCGCACGATACCAGTGATCAATCAACTTCTCTGCTAACTGCGATCAATCAAGTAGCCGGTGATCCTTGTGGTCCGGATAATGTAGCCCCACAAGTTGCGGTTACCTCACCACAAAACGGAGCTTCATATACAGTTGGAAACAATGTTGTCATAAATGCAAATGCAAGTGATACTGATGGAAACGTTACTAAAGTAGTATTCTATGTGGATGAAAATATGATAAGTGAAGATACTTCATCTCCATATACAGCAAATTGGACTGCTACTTCAGGAAATCACAATATAACAGCTAGAGCAATAGATAATGATGGAGCAGTAACTATCTCATCTGCGGTTTCGATTTCAGTAACTGGAGGAACAAATAATCAACCCCCAACAGTTTCTATAACGGAACCGGGTGATAATGCAACATTTACTGTAGGGAATAGTGTAGGCATTAGTGCAAATGCAAATGATACCGATGGAAACGTTACTAAAGTTGTTTTCTATGTAGATGGAAATATGATTAGTGAAGATACTTCATCACCATATACTGCAAACTGGACGGCAACTATAGGTAATCATACTTTAACGGCTATGGCAACAGATGATGATAATGATAGCAGTACCTCAATAGCTATTAACATTACAGTACAAACAGATACCGGCGGCGGTTGTGATGAAGCACAATATGTTGATGGATCAGCCTATAATACAGGAGATACGGTACAGAATCTTGGTAAAAAGTATGAGTGTTTAGTCGGTGGATGGTGCACAGTAGGTGGACCTTACGCTCCAGGTGAAGGATGGGCATGGGATAATGCTTGGAAAGAATTGGGAGACTGTGGAGGAGGAAACCCTCCTGGAGGAAATCAAGCTCCAACAGTTTCAATCACTTCACCAGGTAATGGACAATCTTTTACCGCAGGAAGTACGATAAACATAAGCGCTTCAGCATCTGATGTTGATGGAACTGTTTCTAAAGTAGAATTCTTTAGTAATGGATCAAAACTAGGAGAAGATACAACAAGTCCTTATAGTTATACATGGAACAATGCTTCAAACGGAAATTATACATTGACTGCAAAAGCTACTGATAATGATAATGCAACAGGAGATTCACCCGCTGTATCTATTTCTGTAGGATCAACAAACCCACCAAATCCGGGAGGAGATCTTCCTAAGAGATTATTGGTTGGATACTGGCATAATTTTGACAATAGCTCTACTATTGTTAAGCTTAGAGATGTTTCTGATAAATGGGACGTGATCAATGTATCTTTTGCGATACCAACGGTTCTTGGTGGATCTAATATGACATTTACACCAGATCCTGCTATTTATTCGAGTGTACAAGAATTTAAAAACGATGTAGCACTATTAAAAAGTAGAGGTAAAAAAGTATTGATCTCTATGGGAGGAGCCACAGGAGCAGTTGATGTAAGCAGCCCTTCTGATGCGCAAGAGTTTAGTAACTCTATGACCAATATTATAAGAGAATATGGGTTCAGTGGTATGGATATCGACTTTGAAGGAAGTTCTGTTAGCTTAGCTGGTGATACTGATTTTAGAAATCCTGTAGGACCAAAAGTAGTTAATTTGATTAGCGCATTTAGATCGATCTTATCGCAGTTTGGATCTGATTTCGTATTGTCAATGGCTCCGGAAACCTTATTTGTACAAGGTGGAATAAGTGGCTATGGAGGAGCAGCTGGTGCGTACTTACCAATAATCTATGCATTGCGTAACGAGATGGATTATATCCACGTGCAACATTATAATACAGGGAGTATGACTGCACTTGATGGTCAAAATTATACTCAAGGTACTGCAGATTTTCAGGTAGCGATGGCAGAAATGTTATTAAATGGTTTCCCAGTTCGTGGAGGCGGAGGAGACTTCCCGGCATTACGACCAGATCAAGTACTTATTGGATTACCAGCGAATGTTCCTGCAGCTCCTAACGGAGGATTTACTCCGGCCGCAGAAGTACATAAAGCTTTAGATTATTTAATCAAAGGTCAGTCTTTTGGAGGTCGATATACATTAAGAAATTCATCAGGATATGCTAATTTTAGAGGATTAATGACTTGGTCCATCAATTGGGATATCGTAAGTGGTTTTGGATTTTCTAATCCACATAGAGCGTACTTAGATGGATTAGATGGTAGAACAGCTATAGTTCAAAAGCAAGATGCAAATGAAATTTCACTTTCTCCAAATCCGGTAGGAGGTGACGTAATCAACTTAAGTATAAAAAGTGAACTACCAAATTCTGTATTTAGCCTTCAGATATTTAATGCCGCGGGTATCCAGGTACTACAATATCAAAATAGTAAGATTCAGAAAGGGAATAACCTTAGAACTTTTGATGTAAGTAAATTAGAAGAAGGATTGTATTTCTATACAATTTCAACATCCAGAGGACAAACTACAGGTAAGCTTATAAAGCGTTAGTCCCAATTTTTTAGCCATCCGGTGATCATTTCAACCACATCATCGGATGGTTTTTTTTATCCTTTCTTTATCACTTCCTCTTAAACCTAGGCTATGAAAACAAAACTTACGATACTAAAAGTATTATGTTGCTATTTTTTCATTGTTGGCTCTTTTTTTAAATCTACTGCCCAAAATAAACCCTTTCCTCAGCAAAAAGATTGGAATGGATGTATTAAACCAAGCAATGTCTCTCAACAACAAATGAATACTTCTGTACAGAATATGTACAATTACTGGAAATCTAATTTCCTCAAACCCACCAATCTCTCAGGAGGGTATTATATAAAAGGGGGATGTACAGGGTGTAGTGTGCCAAGTAAAGGAACTTCTGAAGGTCATGGGTACGGAATGATTATCACTGCATTAATGGGTGGTTATGATGCTCAGGCTAAAGCCTATTTTGATGGATTATATAAATTTTTTGACACACATCGTAGTACCATAAATTCAGAACTAATGGGGTGGAATGTAGCGGTTGATGAGCGAACCAATGCTTTCAGTTCTGCAGCAGATGGTGATATGGATATTGCGTATGCTTTATTACTGGCTCATTATCAATGGGGATCGAGTGGATCGATTAATTATCTGCAAGAGGCGAAAGATATGATTACCACTGGAGTCAAAGCTTCCTTAATACATCCATCTTCTCTTCGTGTGATGATGGGAGATTGGGATAATAATGCTTTAGAAACCCGATCATCAGATTGGATGACCGCACATTTTAGGGCATATCAAAAGGCTACTGGAGATAATTCCTGGAATAATGTAGCAAATATGGTGTACCAGATGGTGGATCAACTTAATACCAATAATTTAGGGATTTTACCAGATTTTGTTGATGGTATCCCTGCTAGACCAGATGCTAACAATGCTACAGGAGAGCCTAACTCTCAAGATTATTATTGGAATGCTTGTCGTACCCCTTTAAGAATTGCTACTGATTTTGCTCATTATGGAACACAAGCTGCAAGAACACAATCTAATAGATTTGTAAACTGGGCAAAAACTGATATAGGAACTAATTTTGAAAACTTTGCATCAGGATATGCCGTAAACGGACAAGTAGTAGGTAGTCGTTATGGCCCCTCAGCTTTTGTAGCTCCGTTGGTAACTGCAGCTATTACAAATAATTCAAATCAAAGTTTTTTAAATGCTGGTTGGAATTACATTAAAAATAAACAAACAGATTATTATGGTACCAGTATCAATCTATTGAGCATGCTGGTGATCTCAGGAAACTGGTGGATACCCGAACCAGGAGATGTTACTCCACCATCTCAACAACAATCACCTTATGCAGGAATACCTTGGGGCATTCCTGGTAAGATCGAAGCTGAAAATTATGATATTGGAGGTCAGAATATAGCTTTTAAAGATATTACCAATACTAATCAGGGAGGAGCGTATAGAAATGATAACGTTGATATTGAAACCAGTTCAGAGGGCGGATATAACGTAGGCTGGATCAAATCAGGTGAATGGCTAGAATATACAGTGAATGTAATCGTGTCAAATACCTATACTGTAGAATCCAGAGTAGCAGCAACCAATATTGGAAAAAGCTTTCACATCGAATTAGATGGTCAAAATGTAAGCGGTCAAATCAATATTCCTAATACAGGTGGCTGGCAAAACTGGGAAACAGTGACTACTAGTATTTTCTTAAGTGAAGGAGAGAAAGTAATGAGAATAGTAATGGATAGTAATGATTTTAATTTAGATCATTTAATATTTAGAAATACTACTACACCAAATCAACCACCAACAGTGAGTCTTACTTCTCCTATATCCGGAAGTGAATATACTGTTGGGCAAACAGTTAATATTAATGCTAACGCTAGTGATATAGATGGCACTATCAAGCAAGTAGAATTTTTACTTGATGGGAATTTAGTAGCCACTGATGATTCTTCACCTTATTCAATCAATTGGTCCGCTGTGCAAGGAAATTATACCATAAGTGCCATAGCAATTGATAATGATAATGCAAAAACAAGCTCTTCTACCAGCAGTGTAATAGTAAATACTGATACAGGAGGCGGTATTTGTAATGTGGCACAATATATAGACGGATCAGCATACAAAACGGGAGATGAGGTACAAAATCTAGGCAAAAAATATGAATGTTTGGTTGGTGGATGGTGTAGTATAGGCGGTCCTTATGCACCTGGTGATCCTAATGGTTGGGCATGGCCGAATGCTTGGAGAGAAATAGGTAGTTGTGTAACTACATTTGCCTTATCTGAGGACAAAATGGAATCATTGTCAGCTCCTTGCGGAGCAGCGCAATACGTAAACGGAAATACATATCAAACAGGTGAGGAAGTTCACAATCTTGGCAAAAAGTATAAGTGTTTAGTAGGAGGATGGTGTAGCCTCGGAGGGGTTTATTCTCCAGGCGGACCAGATGATTGGGCATGGCCAAGTGCTTGGGAAGATCTAGGGATATGTGACGGTGACGGCGTTAATGAATTGCCTATGGTAAATATTACTTCACCATCTGATGGAGAACAATTTCTATCGGGAGATATAATAAAAATTGAAGCCAATGCAACAGATATAGATGGCACCATAACTAGTGTAACTTTTTTGATGGATGAAGTTGAAATAGGAATAGATACTGATCAACCGTTCGAACTCGAATTTTCTCCTGTAGATGGCGATCATACTTTGGTAGTTGTTGCGACCGATAATCAAGGAGGAACTACTAGATCAAGAACAATAGATATTTCAATAGAAGGAGAAACTGGAGATGAAGGTTGTACTACAGTAGTATATGTGAATGGAAATACATATCATACAGGTGATGAGGTTCAGAACCTTGGAAAAAAATATCGTTGCAAAGTAGGAGGATGGTGTTCTGCTGGAGGCGCTTATACTCCCGGTGGACCAGATGATTGGGCATGGCCACTGGCTTGGGAAGAATTAGGTCCTTGTAGTGGCGGAAATACACCGCCAGATGTAACTATTCTCATACCAACAATTGTATATGCAGATGCATTACCAGTAACCGTTCCCTTTAAAGTGCGTGTAACTGATCCTGATGGCATACAATTACCTGTTTATGTAAATGTCCCTGGAGGAGCATTGCCTTTACTACCGCAAGGTGACGACGTATATGAAGCTGACTGGTCTTTTTCAGAATATAAAACCTATTCGTATACCGGAATGGCAATTGATAAAAAAGATAAAGTGAACCAGTTTTCATTCGAAATTACTATAAAAGAAAGAGTACAGGGAGGAGATTTTTTGATTTCTAAACAAGAATACAATGATCTGTTTCCATATCGATATGGTGTTGATCTTACTACCTACGAGATAGATCCTGCTAAAGATTTCTTTACCTATGAAGCCTTTGTAGAGTCTATAGAACGAATGAAGAATATCGAAGTGACATTCGAAAGACGAAAAGGAACTAATTTGTATCGTTTAACGAGAAAAGATAAACAAACCAATCAATCTAAAGTGATCAGAACAGATCCAGATTTTGATGCAGATTGGAATCAATCAAAACCTATCATAATACAAGTTGTGGATTACGGAATGTTTTCTAATCAAGGTAGT
Source organism: uncultured Aquimarina sp. (assembly GCA_947496355.1). GTDB lineage: Bacteria > Bacteroidota > Bacteroidia > Flavobacteriales > Flavobacteriaceae > Aquimarina. Next base: position 66,100 of record CANMCO010000006.1, on the reverse strand, counting down.
GAAATTATACGTAAACGAGAACTAGCAGCATTTTTTGCCAACATTGCGCAAGAAACTACTGGTGGGTGGGATACTGCTCCAGGCGGTAGATATGCCTGGGGGTTACATTTCAGAGAAGAAGTTAATCCTGCTAGCCCTTATGTAGTTGGTAGTTCTTTATACCCCGCTGTTCAAGGAAAATCATATCATGGTCGGGGTCCAATGCAGATTAGCTATAATTACAATTATGGTCAACTAAGTGAGTTTATCTTCGGAGATAAAAATGTATTGCTAAACAATCCTGAAATGTTAACACAAGATGGTGCATTAGCTTTTCAAGCTGCAATTTGGTTCTGGATGACACCGCAATATCCAAAACCGTCTGCTCATGATGTTATGGTAGGTAATTGGACACCGTCTTCTTATGATCTCGAACGTAATAGAAAACCTGGATTAGGAATGACCATAAATATTATTAACGGAGGCGTAGAATGTGGTGAAGGTTATGAGGAACTGAAACCGACACACCGTATTGGACATTATAAAAAATTTACAGGGATATTTAATGTATCTACAGATTTAGATAATGATGATTGCTCAGAATGTGGTTGTGCAATAATGGAACCTTTCTCAGGAATAGAACCAGAAGACATCGAACTACATACCATAATGAACAATGCTTTGTCTTCTTTACAGATTGAATTGTCTCCTAATCCTTTCAAGAATCAATTGTACATTAATTTTGGTACTGACCTAGAAACTAAAGCTTTAATAAGAATTATAGATTTTACAGGGCAAGATGTTATTAACTCTTCTGTGCATACTCTTAAAAAAGGAAAACTAGAAATTATGAAAGATGTTTCAGGCTTACCTTCTGGAATGTATTTCCTCAAAATGAGAATTGGTAACGAAGTAAAGACGTTTAAAATAGTGAAACAATAAATAGTGAATCTCATAGGTTTGTATCAAACTTGATCTGGTATATCTCTGCGAAATCTTATAAAATAAATTTTATCATGAAAATAATATGTAATCAAAAATCAATATCTAAGCATATAAATTGTCTTATCACATTAATATTGTACTTGACATTGATTCCAGCAGTAATAGCAAATGATAACACACACCATGATTATGAACTCATAGCTTCTTGTGATAATATACCGGTTTGGAGTTCAAATGAAATCTATGTAGGAGGTAATCGAGTAAAATATAATGAAGTTTTATATGAAGCCAAGTGGTGGAATCAAAATCAAAATCCTGAGAACAATTCTGGTAGAGACGATGAATGGAGGAACCTTGGACCTTGTGACGGGGTTGGTGGCAACCCCAATGAAGCTCCTGTAGCAACTATTATTTCTCCATCTAACGGAAGTACCTTTACACAAGGTGACAATGTAACCATTAATGCTAATGCTTCAGACATTGACGGATCTATAGTCAAAGTAGAGTTTTTTAGAAATAATGTCCTTATTGATACCGATGCTACTTTTCCATATAGTTTCACTCTTGATAATATTTTGGTTGGAAACTATACCTTAACTGTTAAGGCATATGATGACAAAAATGCAGCAACCCTTTCTGCTGCTGTAAATATAATAGTAAATGACTCTGGTGGCGGAGGTGATAGTAATTGTGATGCAGCCCAATACGTAGATGGTTCTTCGTATAGCACTGGAGATAAAGTCCAAAACTTAGGTAAAGAGTACGAATGTATTGTAGGTGGTTGGTGCTCAGTAGGTGGGCCTTATGCACCCGGTGACCCCAATGGTTGGGCGTGGCCTAACGCATGGAAAGAATTACGAGAATGTGGCGGAACCAATCCACCAAATAATCAAAATCCTACAGTTTCAGTCACAGAACCCTTTAATAACTCTAATTTTGAAGTTGGTCAAACGGTAAATATTATAGCCATAGCTTCAGACGCAGATGGATCAGTTGTAAAAGTGGAATTTTTTATTGACGGAAACAAAATAAGCGAAGATATTACAGCTCCCTATACTTCAAATTGGACGGCCATACAAGGTAATCATACTATTGTGGCAAAAGCAACAGATGATAAAGGAGCGATAGGTGATTCGCTTCCTATTTCTATATCTGTGGGGTCTGTAAATCCACCTACTACAGGATTACCGGCGAGAATATTAAACGGTTATTGGCATAATTTTAATAATGGGTCCACATTAATAAAATTGAAAGATGTTTCTTCAGCTTGGGATGTGGTTAATGTATCTTTTGCAGTGGCAAAGATTTCACCAACAGACGGTGAGATAGAATTTGAACTTTCTTCAGATTTTGATGCTATTGGATATGTTGATTCAGAATTTAAATCAGATGTTCAGTTTTTGCAAAGTCAAGGCAAAAAAGTAATCATTTCTATAGGTGGAGCAGAAGGTCAGGTGAGATTAAATACAACTACTGCACGAGATAAATTTATCAATTCTATGATATCTATTATAGAAGAATATGGATTTGATGGAATGGATATTGACTTTGAAGGAAATTCACTTTCATTCGAATTAGGTGATACAGATTTTGCAAATCCTACAACTCCGGTAATTGTAAATACTATTGAAGCTGTACAAAGTGTTTGTGATCATTTTGGAAATGATTTTCTTTTAACTATGGCACCAGAAACATTTTTTGTGCAGCTTGGATATCAATTCTATGGGGGCATTTCTGTAGGTGCAGACAGGAGAGCAGGAGCTTACTTACCACTTATTCATGCATTACGAGATAAACTTACTTTCTTGCAAGTACAATATTATAATTCCGGCCCAATAACAGCGTTAGATGATCAATATTATAATATGGGGAATTCTGATTTTTATGTATCCTTAGTCGATATGTTACTAAAGGGTTTTCCTATAACAAAAGATCCAAATAAGTTCTTTCCTGCTTTACGTCCTGATCAAGTGCTTATTGGAGTTCCAGCTACAGTTAATGCTGGAAATGGGCATACAGGATCGCAAGGAGTAATTAAGGCATTGGATTATTTGATAAATAATAACTCTTTTGGAGGACAATATCGGCTTTCACAAACGTATCCCAATCTTAGAGGAATAATGAGCTGGTCTATTAACTGGGATAAATTTGAAAACCTCTCTTTTTCTAATGCCGTTAGAGCTTATTTGGATGGACTAACATTAAGAAGTAATAACATAAGTACTGCTCTTATAAAAAATCCAGAAGTACTACTATATCCTAATCCTATGAAAGAACAATTAAATATTCAACTTGATATAACTGCTTCTTATGTTCTTGAATTTTATGATCATTTAGGAATAAAGGTATTCGTTCATAAAAAAGAACAAAATAGTGAAAAGACAACCGAAACGGTGAATGTAGATGGTCTAGAATCTGGAATATATTTTTATACACTTAAAGTCAAAGATCAAACCTATTCTGGTAGAGTAATAAAAAAATAATGCTGTAACCTAGATATATAGACTAAATCAATCCTAATTATTATGTTTAGAAATCAAATTATGCAGTTGGCAATACCAGTACGAACTTTGGTATTTACAATGAAACAACATATTATTTTATCTTTTATAGCCTTATCCTTATGTCAATTTTCATTTTCACAAAACTGGAATTTGGTTTGGCAAGATGAATTTACTAATGGTATTAGTGCAGATTGGGTTTTCGAAATTGGTAACGGAAATTCTGGATGGGGTAATAATGAATTACAATATTACAAGCGTGAGAATGCTACTGTAGAAAATGGAAATCTTGTTATTACAGCAAAACGTGAAAGCGTAGGTGGATTTAATTATACCTCTACAAGGATGAAAACGCAAGGAAGGAAATCCTGGAAATATGGTAAAATTGAAGCACGAATTGCAATGCCTTCTTTCATGGGGTCGTGGCCCGCATTTTGGATGTTGGGGGATAATATATCATCGGTTGGATGGCCTTCCTGTGGGGAAATTGATATTATGGAGCACGTAAATATTGAAGCTCAAACGCATGGAACCATTCACTGGCAGGATCATACTAATAATTATGCAAATTATAGTGAATCAACACCTGTTAGCTCAGTTACTAATTATCATGTATATACTATCGAGTGGGATGCTTCAGCAATAAAATGGTTTGTTGATGGAAATCTTTATCACGAAGCAAGTATTGCTAACGGAGTTAACGGTACATCAGAGTTTCATAATAGCTTTTTTATTTTGATCAATATGGCAATAGGTGGAAACTGGCCTGGATTTAATGTAGATAACAATGCTTTTCCTGCAAGAATGTTGGTAGATTATGTTCGTGTGTACCAAAAAACAAATACATCAACAGGTCCTGTAACACTCTTTCAACATTGTGATTATGGTGGATACTCAGCTTCCCTTAACGTAGGGAGTTATACCCTTGATCAATTACAAGCTTTAGGGGTTTCAGATAATGATATTTCTTCTGTACAAGTCAAAGAAGGGTATCAAATTAGATTGTATGAGCATCCTGATTTTTCAGGTACTACTTTAATAAAAACTGACGATGATAACTGCTTGGTCGATGATGGGTTTAATGATAAAGTTAGTGCTGTGGTTGTATCAGAAGTTACATCATCGTGGTCGACCCTGATTGAAGCGGAAAATACGATAACACAATCAGGAACTCAAACTGAATCCTGCTCAGAAGGAGGGCTAAATGTAGGTTGGATAGATACCAATGACTGGCTTGTATGGGATGTTAACATCCCTAATAATGGTAGCTACCTTATTGAGTACAGAGTTGCAACCCCAAATACAGGAGGCGAGCTTCAGCTTGAAAAAGCAGGAGGAGTTACTGTTTACGGTACGCTGGGTATTCCTAATACTGGCGGGTGGCAAAACTGGACCACTGTTCAGCATACGGTAAATCTGGATGCAGGGGCACAACAAATTGCTATTAAAGCATTAACTGGAGGATGGAATATTAATTGGTTGAAAATTAGCGCGATTGATTCTTCAGCCAATACAAAAACTGTAAAAATAATGGGGAGTGCTGGTGAAAGTTTATTTAACGAGATTATACTTTTTCCAAATCCAACCTCAGATTTTTTAAGAATTAAGAACCCAAAAGCATCCGGATCATATATTATTCTTGATAGTAAAGGACGGGTAGTATTAAAAGGAGATTTTAATGATAATACAATCAATATTGGTGCATTAAATAAAGGAGTATACTTTTATAAAGATCTAAAAACTGGTAAAACGAAACGGTTTATTAAGAACTAGGATTGATATATAAAACAGAAAGTATTGCATCTAGAACCAGGATAGAATTTTATATCCTTAACATTGAAAATTAAACCTATTTAGGTGGAGTAATTCAAAGAGTAATTTTAACACATAAACTAACACAAACTCAATTATTATGATTAAAAATCAAATCACACGATTGTTGATACTGGCTTTAGTAATTACAGCTTGTACTACAGAACGATTGGATGAAACTACAGCAGTTTCTGTAGACATTGATACGACGAGACAGACCGAAATGGCATATCCCAATATGTCAGGCAAAGTAACTTCAATGTACTACGCCGGGATGAAACTTCCTTTAGAGGAGATAAATGGAGAATATATCTACGAAGGAGATATTATTTTTGAAAGGGATATGCTAACGATACACCCTAATAAATTAGTTTTTGAAGATGGAGAAACTTCAGCCTATAAAAGTGTTGGTAGAACAGGAGGTAGGTGGCCAAATAACATAGTGTACTATGCTGTAGAATCGGGTCTGCCTAAAAGTTATAGAGTAACAGATGCCATTGCACATTGGGAAGCTAATACATCTTTGAAATTTGTTCAACGAAACAATCAAAGTAATTATGTGTATTTTAGAAAAGGGTCTGGATGTTCTTCTAGTGTTGGTATGATAGGAGGCCGCCAGAATATTAATCTTGCCGATGGGTGTTCTACAGGTAGTACTATACATGAAATAGGACATGCAGTGGGCTTATGGCATGAACAAAGCAGGGCAGATAGAGATAATTCTATCACTATACAATGGCAAAACATACAATCTGGTAAAGAACATAATTTTCAGACATATATACAGCGTGGACGCGATGGTGATGAATATACCAATAATCTTGATTTTGGATCAATTATGATGTATCATTCTACCGCATTTTCTAAAAACGGACAACGTACAATTACCAAAAAAGATGGTAGTGGTTATAGTACACAACGCAACGGACTATCATCTGGCGATCTTACCGGAATCAATAAAATGTATCCCGGTAATGGTGGTGGAGAAGTTTATGAAAACGGAAACTATTACACAATTTATGGCGTAAGAGTATATCGTTGGAGTGATGTATGGTGGTATTGGGATGCTAGCCAAGACAGATGGAGACGAGTAGAATTAAGAGGTACAACATGGTATTATATTAGTTAAGCTTTGTTTTTTTAAATTGTTTTAAACCCTTGAACTTTTATAAGTTCAAGGGTTTTTTATAAGATATTGTAGTAGAAAATTAAATAAAATCAAAGATTGTGTAAGAATAAAAGGATTTTAAACTATGCTGTTATAGATCGATTAATAGTATATTAGCTTACCATTGAAATCCTTATTAAAGGCTTTCAAAACCAAGTAAAATAATAGTATTAATATTCAAATGAAAAATCAAAAAAACACAGTTTTCCTCATTGTTATATTGTCATTATTTAGTCTGTCTAACTATGCTCAAAATGAATATCAGGATATTCTTGATACTGAGTATACCCCTGCAGATAAAGCACTTTATGAAGTTATCCTTGCTATGGATAAAAAATATTTTGATGCCTACAATGAATGCGACATGGATACACAAGCCTCGTTATACGCTGAGGATTTGGAATTTTTTCACGACAAAGGTGGGTTGTCAACTTCTAAGCCGGATTTATTGAAGTCTCTTAAGAATAACATTTGCGGAAAAGTGACTCGAACATTAATAGAAGGAAGCGTAGAAGTATATCCTATTCCTAATTATGGAGCAATAGAGATGGGGTACCATAAATTTTACAATAACCAAGAACCCAATGCCAAATCTAAACCCAGTAGATTTCTCCTTGTATGGAGAAATGAAGATGAGAAATGGATAATTTCAAAAGTGATTAGTTTCCATTAATTTGAACAATTATTGTTGCATAAACTTATAGTTAATTCCTACTCGCAGTAATAATTGAGAATTTATGATATCAATGGGCAATTATAGTTTCTACTTCAACAAAAACTCTAGTGGGATATGAACACGTTCATTCCAGCTTTTCTCATTGTGCGCAGCCCCTTCAAACTTTTTTGTTATCCAGTTAGTGCCTTGAGTATATCCTTTTGCAACCATAATTTCATCAACTTTCTTTTGAAAAGGTTCATATTCTGCATCCAGAGTTTCGGTTCCAAAATCAAAATAGATTTTATGAGTTGTAGGATCAGGTAATGTAGTGGGCAATGTACTTATATAGGCTTCTCCTAGTACTTGTACTGGCCAATGAGTAGATACACAGCCAGCCGCTCCAAAAACCTCTGGATATTTGCATATTGCGTATAACGAGATTAAGCCCCCCATTGATGATCCCATTACAGAAGTATCTTCCTTTTTAGGAGATACGTTATAATTTTTCTCAATAAAAGGTTTCAATTCCTCAACCAAAAACTTTAAATACTCATCAGAATACACGGAGTCATATCCCGTGTTTTCCTTTAATGCCGCTTTGACTTCTGGAGATTCGGTTAATGCCGCTGGAGCTTTGGGCATATATTCTGAAAACCGCTTTTTTACTGTATTCCAGGGAGCAACGACAATAGTGTTCTTAATTTTTCCTAATTTCATCAGACTATCAATAGCTTCATCAACGCCCCAATCGATTCCTGTATATGATGTTTCTGGGTTAAATACATTTTGCCCATCGTGCATGTATAATACTTTGTATTTTTCTTTTGAAGTAGCATCATATCCTTCTGGTAAAAAAACTTCAACATTACGAGGGATGACATACTTAGATTCAAAATTTTCGTATAGAATGATTTCACTTTCTTTTGGCACTGGTTTTTCAGTAGTTCTCGCTATAATACGATTGTTTTTGTCTTTTGATTCTTGCTTGCATCCTAATGTGACAAATGCTGTGAGCATTAGTAGTGCGGTCAGATTTCTCATTATAGTATATTTATAATTAGCTAATTATTTCTATCTAAAGATTTTTGAAGGAAACACAACAGGGCTTTCAAACCCGTTTTTTCCCACAGTTGTAATTCCGAAAAGGTAGTTGTCAATAACAATACCATCAAGCATAAAATTATCTACATCACCTACAAAGCGACTATGATCCCAAGTTGGAGAAGTAGTATCTCTCCAATAGATTTTGTACCCCGCTATGTTGGGATCATTTACTTTTTTCCACTGAAACTTGGCTGATGGTTCTACTATACCCCCAATCCCAACCTCGGTGGGAGCGGGAGGAGCCCATGCTATGCTGGCGAGATTAATTGCATTAACGGCAGTAAGTTTTGCAGCATAATCAAAATTAACATGCTCGACTACATCCCCATATTCGATACCGTTTTCTTTACGGATATCTTGATGTTGCTGCGTATAATTTTCATGAGCTTCCATAATTCGGATTCCGGCATACCCAGCATCATTGAATGGTCTGTGATGACCACCTCTACCAAATCGATCAAGTCGATATACAAGCATAGGGTTCATTTCTGGCATATATGTTTTTACCGTTTTATGAACATATCGTGCTAGTTGTCGAGAGATACCATCTACTTCACCACCATAAAAACGTCTAGATTTTCTTTGTTTTTCTGTTTCTGTAGGAGGTACAGGTTCAGAAAATATTCTAAAGGTTCTATTATCAATCACACCATCCACACCTTCTATATTGCCTATCATATCATTATTCATAATACCAATAATCTCCCAATTTTTTTCTTTGGCGTATTTTGCTAGTCCTTGCCCGCCAAAAAGCCCTTGTTCTTCACCAGATAAGCCTACATAGATAATGCTATTTTCAAATTTATATTTAGAAAGCACTCTTGCAGCCTCAATTGCACCAGCCATACCACTGGCATTATCATTTGCTCCTGGTGAATCGTTTGTGAAATCTGTAGGGTCTGAAATACGCGAATCGATATCGCCACTCATCATGATAAAACGATTTGGATGTTTAGTACCTCTTTGTATAGCTACAACATTAACTACCCAAACATCTTTTACAATTCGCTGGTTGGTACCTTTCTTAACTAAATCTTTCTGATAAAATACTTCAAGGCAATTATTACAATCGTTTGAAATGTTATCAAACTCAGATTTAATCCATCTTCTGGCGGCACCAATACCTCTGGTGGTAGAAACGGTATCACTTAGTGTATGACGAGTTCCAAAATCTGCTAGTTTTTTTATATCGTTTTCAATTCTTTCAGCAGATACTTCTTTGATTATATCGTAAATTTTTTGATCAGTTTGTGCACTTAAAAAAGCAGTGAATAAAAGTAATGTTGAGGTGAGTAAAATTTTCATTTATGTTAATTTGATCGCCTAATTTAAATAAAAGTGTTAAGGAAAAAGAAGGTGTTAACAAATTTATAAGAGGCGATAAGGCTAAACTTACGTTTTTTTAGATGCGTTATTTTCATATGAAAGAGTGTTTACTATAAGTAAACATTGATAGGGGTTACCTAATAGCAGATTGAATCACAATATATTTCTATTAACGATTAATCTTTTAGTTATTAATGAAATATATAAGAGCAGCTAGGTTGATGTTATTCGCACAATTAAGTATGTGCGTTTCAAATTGTGTAGAACCATTTGATATAGAAACTGAAAGTTTTGAAAGTATTTTGGTGATCAACACTACCATTACTAATGAATTAAAAAATCAGCAAATTGAACTGTCCAGAACATTTAGATTTGAGGAAGAAGGACCACTACCCGAGCAAAATGCACAAGTTAAGGTGGTAAGAGATACGGGAGAAGAGTATTTTTTTGATGAAACTACTTCAGGAATTTATATTTCTAAAGAAAAGTTTGCTGTCACAGCAGGAAACCAATACCAATTGTTGATTACAACACAAAATGGTAGGTCTTATATATCTGATAAAGTTACTTTACCTGCAGAATCATCTATAGAGAATCTATATCCAAAACGAATGGTTAGTGATGAAGGAGTTGAAGGACTTGGTATTTTTATAGATAGTTTTGATGCTAGTGGGGCTTTAATGTACTATCGGTTCGAATATGAAGAAACATACAAAATTACTGCTCCTTTATGGGTTACAAAAGATTTAAAGGATGTTTTAATAAACCCTGAAACAGGAATGATTGAATTTGATCTATTTACAGATCGGCCATTGGGAGAGCGAATATGTTATAATACCAGAGTATCTAATGAAATAATCCTTGCTAACACAAGTGCTTTTGAGGAAGATAGAATTATAGGCTTTCTCTTAAAATTTATCGATGCAGAAGATATTAGCGTAGCCGACCGTTATAGTGTTTTGGTTAGACAATTTGTTCAATCAAGAGAGGCTGGTAGGTTTTATGAGACCCTTAAGAAATTTTCGGATACTCAAAGTTTATTTTCTCAAATTCAACCTGGTTTTATTACAGGAAATATTATTTCAGAAAACAATCCAGAAGAAAGTGTATTGGGTTTCTTTGATTTGTCTTCAGTTTCAGAAAAAAGAATGTTTTTTAATAGAGGAGAAGTGCTGGAAGGTTTACCTCAATTCACGCCGGGTTGTGTACAAATAATATTAACTATTGGTATGTTTGAAAGTATAGAGGACTATAATCTTAGATTAATTCGATTAATAGAAGAAGAAAGCGCCAAGTTTTTCGAAAAACTTATAGATTCAAACCCTGGGGAAGGGTTTTATATTTTTGTGCAACGAGAATGCGGTGACTGTACTGTTTTTGGACAAAGTGTTGTTCCGGATTTTTGGGTAGACTAGATATATGTATAAAAATTTATCAAGACTAAAAGGTTGTAGTCGATATTGAATTAAGCTTGTAAGGATTTTAGTAATACCCTTAGGTTTAATGTTGTGATGTACTTTCATGAAAATAGAAACTAGTAGTAGTTAATCAATTTATTGTTTTCTTAACACTTGTTGTGATTTTTATTCTTGATTTTTGATATATATTGAATAATATTAAGAAAGCTATAGGGGATAGTTTTTAGTCTTTTAAAACCAATTTACATATAACTAGTAGTCCTTTAGGTGTTTTGTTGTTATTTTTTAACAATACAGACTCTTAATACTAGTTAGTAGTATGTTGTATATCATTTAAGTATGGGGAAAATTAATAAGAGTACGATTGTTTTTTTATTCTTACCATTTGTCTTTTTGGGTCAGGCCCAAAAAGAAGAAATCACTTATTATAATTGGTTTGATAATGTCATAGGGCAAGAGCATACTGGATTGTACAACGGGAAACAATATGTAAACCTAGACATTAATCGAGTTTTCGGTGAGAAACATGCATTTTTCCTTTCTGATAAAGTTTTGAAAGGTTCTATTACATATGATGGCCAGACATATTATGGTGTAGATATGAAATACAACCTTGAAACAGATAAACTTTTAGTGGCACTTAAACCTGGTGCGGTAGCTTCAATTTTACAATTAATACGTGATAAAGTAGATGAATTTACTATTAATGACTATAAGTTCATTAGAATTGATGGATTCACTGAAAATAATACGGTAATAAACGGATTTCATGAGATCTTATTACAGAACGCCTCTTACCAATTATTAAAGAGACATAAAAAAACAAAAAGGAAAAGATTAGAAAATCTTGGAGGAAACAAATTGTATTCTGAATTTTTAAGTGCTAATAAATATGTTTTGTTTGCTGATGGGAATTATAGAAGTATTAAATCCAAAACAGATATTATAAAAATTTACCCTGCTTTGAAAAAGGAAATCAACCAGTTTTATAATAAAAATAAAGCACTTAGGAAATCAAAACCAGATAGGTTTATACAAAGATTGTTTGAAAAAGTTATTAGACAGTCATCACCATCAAAAAAAGAGGCGTAGTATTATGAGAAAATGTTTTGTGTTATTGTTTTTATTGTTTGCTCAAAATAGTTGGACTCAACAAAAAGATCCCTTGATCACACTCTCTTTTGAAAACTCTGATTTGGTTTCTGTTTTAACCGAAATAGAAAAAAAAACAGATTATAGTTTTTATTTTATTGATTCTTGGTTAACAGAGTATAAAGACATATCAGGTAATTATAACAATATTCCCGTCTCTAAAGTTCTAGAAGATCTCTTTAAGGATACTATTGTTAACTTTTATATAATGGATGACAATAGAGTAGTTCTTGCCCAAAATAGTATTATTTACAACACACTTCCTGATAGATTTTTTGGTCAATACGAAGATGATAAAATTGAAATAGAAAAGAAAAGAAGTAAAGTTGTTTCACCAGTTTTTGCAAGTACCAAGAGTACCTCGAAAAAGAAAAAAATAGAAACAATTACTATAGGTAAGGCTCTTAGAGGTAGTTTAAAACAGAAGTTCAAATTCTATGGCTACCTTACAAATAAACAAACAGGAAAACCAATACCTGGTGCCATTATTGTAGTAAATGGAAATGACGTAGGTGCAGATACAGATGACAAGGGATATTTTGAAACAGAACTTACAGTAGGTGTGAATATAGTTGAGATTAATGCTCTGGAAATGGAGGATTTCAAAAAACGCATAATAATTTATAATGATGGAAGATATGACGTAAGCCTCAATGAAAAATTAGAGTTATTGGATGAAGTAATTTTAAATGCTGAGATTAATAATAATGTAAGCGAAGTTGTAACCAAAACAGAAATCGACGTAGAAGAATCTAAGAACATTCCTTTGGCGCTAGGAGAGCGAGATGTCCTGAAGGTAGCAACAACATTACCAGGTATTACTACTGCCGGTGAAGGTGCATCGGGTTATAATGTTAGAGGAGGAAAGTCTGATCAGAATCTCATACTTTTGGATGATGCAGTTGTATATAATCCACAACATTTTTTCGGGATCTTTTCAGCGCTAAACCCTTTTGCATTGGGAGATGCCAATATATATAAAAATAGTATTCCTGCCGCGTATGGAGGTAGATTGTCATCGGTATTTGACTTAAGCACAAAAGATGCTAGTGTTGATAAATTTAAAGGTGAAGCATCCATAGGGCCAGTTACAGGAAATGTGCTAATAGAAACTCCAATTGTCAAGGATAAAGCCGGACTAATGGTAGGAGGAAGAGGAGCTTATGCTAATTGGGTTTTAAGTTCTTTAGACGAAGAATCACTTAAGGACAGTGAAGCATCATTCTATGATGTTGTTGCAAAGTATAATCATCAAATTACTGATAAATCAAAAATAGAGGCAACAGCGTATTTAAGTAGAGATGACTTTAGTATCACTTCAGATTCATTATATGTATATAAAAATAGAGCTCTATCTTTTAGATGGAACTATCGCTTTAATGAAAAAAATACAGGAAAACTGGCCTTGTCCAATAGCCAATACAAGTTTGATATAGAATTTGATGGCCAAACAAATAATGATTTTGATTTAAGGTATGGTATCGATGAGACAGAGTTAAAACTTCTATTCAAATATTTATATAGTAGTAGATTAAAATTTGATTATGGTATATCTAGTAAATTATATACTGTAAACCCAGGAAGCATTGATCCTAAGGGTGAAGAATCTATCGTAACACCTTTCGAAATAGAAGAGGAACGAGCGCTAGAATCTGCCGCTTTTTTATCTGCAGAAATTGATCTGACTAAAAACCTAACCCTTGATGCTGGTATAAGATATTCCGTTTTTAATCCTTTGGGGGAAGGAACACAAAATGTGTACCAAGAAGGAGTGCCAAGAAGTGAAGAAACTATACAAGAAACCTTGTCTTTTGATAAAAATGAAGTAATAGAAACTTATGGCGGTCCAGAATTTAGAATCTCTGGGAGATATTTATTAGGAGAAGACTTGTCTGTTAAGGCATCCTACAACAAGACTTTTCAATTTATTCATACACTCTCTAACAATACTACGGTTTCACCAATTGATACCTGGAAATTGTCTGATTTAAATATAGAACCTCAAAGCTCGCAACAATATGCACTTGGTGTATATAAAAATTTTGATGGTAATGCCTATGAGCTTAGTTTGGAAGGGTTTTATAAGAAATCCAAAAATATTGTCGATTTTAAAACAGGAGCAGAAATATTACTTAATGATAATATAGAAACCGAAATATTACAGGGAAATGGCAAAGCTTATGGCGTTGAGTTTTTACTAAAAAAACAAAAAGGAAAACTTTATGGCTGGCTTGGATATACCTACTCACGTTCTTTAATTCAATTAGATAGTCAGTTTAGAGAAGAAAGAGTAAATGGAGGAGATTTTTTTCCTTCTAATTTTGATAAGCCTCACGACTTTAGCTTGGTTGCAAATTATAAATTTACAAGACGTTTTAGTTTAGCTACTAACTTTGTATATCAAACAGGAAGACCTGTTACTTTTCCTGTAGGTACTTTTACATTCAACGGGGCGGACTTCACAGTTTTTAGTGATAGAAACAAGTTTAGAATCCCTGATTTTTATCGATTAGACCTTGGATTTAATATTGAAGGAAATCATAAGAAAAATAAAGTAGGACATAGTTTTTGGACAATATCAATTTATAATGTTTTAGGTAGAAACAATCCGTTCTCTGTGTTTTTTGTCACAGAAGATGGAGAAGTTAAAGGGTTACAGAGTTCTATTTTTTCTGTCCCGGTACCTTCTGTAACTTACAATTTTAAATTTTAAGCAGATGATACTTTTGAGTAAGTTTATTAAATACACTATGAATATTAGAATTTTAATTCTAGTATTGATTTGTAGTATACTGCCCGGTTGTGTAGAGCCTTTTGAAGTTGAGATAGAGGATTTTGAGAATATTTTGGTAATAAATACTACCGTTACCAATGAAGTAAAACGACAACAAGTTTTATTAACAAGAACTTTTAAGTTTGAGGATAGCGGACCACTTTCAGAACAAGGTGCTACAGTAAAAATAATAGAAGATGCCACTACAGAATACCTTTTTGAAGAACTTTCACCGGGAGTATATCGTTCTGTACAGGAATTTGGAGCCAGTGCTGGTAAAGAATATCAACTGTCAATTAAAACGCTAGATGGAAAATCTTATATTTCAGATAAGGTAACTTTACCACAAGATACGCCTATTGATAGGTTATATCCTAAAAGAATAGTAAATGACAAAGAGGTAGAGGGAATAGGAATACTTGTTGATACATTTGATCCAACAGGCAATTCTACCTACTACAGGTATGAGTTTGAAGAAACCTATAAAGTTAACGCACCATTTTGGCATCCTTTTGATCTTATAGTTGTTGCAGAAGGAGAGGAATTTTTTGAATTCGGCCTAATACCAAGACCAGAAAGTCAAAGGGTATGTTATGCTACTAATATTTCTAATAATATCAAATTAACTAATACCTCTAGTTTTACAGAAGATCGTATAATTGGTCTAGAAGTCAACTTTATACCTGCAGAAGACATAAGGATCGAGGATAGATATAGTATCTTAGTTAAGCAATATGTGCAATCGAGAGAAGCTTATGGATTTTATGAAACGCTTAGCAGTTTTTCAGAATCGGAAAATTTATTTTCTCAAATACAACCAGGATTTATAACCGGTAATATCATTTCAGAAAATAATCCAAGGGATCAAGTATTGGGATTTTTTGATGTTTCTTCTTTTTCTGAACAACGAATTTTTATTGATCGTAATGATTTAATAGAGGATTTGCCAAAGTTTGCTTTAGAATGTAAATTGCTTATACCAGAAAGTACAGGTGACGATCTAATAACTTTTCATGAGCGTATTCGTAATTTTATAAATAGTGATCAGTTAAGATATTTTCCAGATCCAAACTCGATCCCTGACGCGCCACCAAATCTTTTTGTTTTTATGCCTAGAGCTTGTGGTGATTGTACCGCTCTGGGTAATAGTGAAGCTCCTGATTTTTGGGAGGATTAATGATGTAAAATAAAGATTTCGATTTTTTAAATTTTAAAATGACAATAGTATACAAATACATAAAAACAATACGAATTATAACTGTAGTATTGGTTTCTGCAATGTTTTCTAACTGTGTTGAGCCTTTTGAGGTAGAGATAGAGGATTTTGAAAATATTTTAGTAATTAATACAACTATTACTAATGAAGTAAAACGCCAACAAGTTTTATTAACCAGAACATTTAAGTTTGAAGATAACGGTCCGCTTTCAGAACAAAGTGCTACCGTAAAAATAATTGAAGATTCTAATGTAGAATATCTTTTTGAAGAACCTGCCCCAGGAGTATATCGTTCTGTGCAAGAATTTGCAGCAAGCCCTGGTAAGGAATATCAATTGTCAATTACAACCCTAGACGGGAAATCTTATCTTTCTGACAAGGTGATTTTACCACAAGAAACGCCAATTGAAAGAGTATATCCCAAAAGAATGATAAATGATAAAGGAGTAGAAGGGGTTGGAATTCTTGTTGATGCATTTGACCCAACAGGAAGTTCACAGTATTATCGTTATGAGTATGAAGAAACCTATAGAATTATTGCTCCGTTTTGGGTGCCTGTAGATATCATAACATTTACAGAGGATGGAGAAATAATGTTTGATTTTGTTGATAGACCAGAAGCTCAAAAAGTATGTTATAAAAGTAATATATCAAATGAGATTATTTCTACAACTACTACTGCTTTTGGCGAAGACAGACTTACTGGATTTTCTATAAATTTTATTGATGCAGGAGACATAAGTATTGCAGATAGATATAGTGTTTTGGTGAGACAATATGTGCAGTCAAGAGAAGCAAATGGATTTTATGAAACGCTTAATAGTTTTTCTGAATCTGAGAGTTTGTTTTCTCAAATACAACCTGGATTCATTACGGGTAATATCGTTTCTGAAGATAACCCAGAAGAACAAGTATTAGGTTTTTTTGATGTTTCATCGGTTTCAGAAAAACGTATATTTTTTAATCATGATGATATTTTAGAAGATTTAGAACCATTTGCTTTAGAATGTAATCGAATTTTACCTGTTCCTGATCCTTTAGATACTGAAGAAACATTTCTTGAGAAACTTCGAGATTTTATTATCGGGGGGCTTCTGAAATTTTTAGAGAATGCTCCTGAAGATTCTGCGGGCCCTTATGTTTTTGTTAATCGACCGTGTGGAGATTGTACTGTATTAGGTAAAAGTACTGTGCCAGAGTTTTGGGTGGATTAATTGATATTGCAAAATGAGTTTAAGAAGTGAAAAATTTTAATATAAAATTATACCTGTGAGAATTATATCAATACTATATATCATATTTCTTTTGACGTCAAATGCTTATGCACAACGACAGTCTGTTTTAAAAACCAATAAGGATGTTTATGGATATAATCTTGTTCCTCAGGAAAAAGTTTTTATACATTACAATACATCATTATTATTTGCAGGTGAATACTTCTATTATCGTGCATATTGTTTTAATACAAAGAGTAATGCTTTAAGTACAATAAGCAAAATTGCGTATTTGGTTCTTTTGGATGAAAATAAAAATACTATTTTTAAGCATAAAGTAAAACTCGAAAATGGCCTTGGGCAGGGTGATTTTTTCGTTCCGGTATCTGTTCCTTCAGGAAATTATAAATTAATAGGTTATACGCAATGGATGCTGAATGCTGATGCTCATTTTTTCCAGGCAGATATTAGTGTTTTGAATCCATATCAAGGAAATCAAGATAAAATCCTTTCTAGAGACATTACAAATGATTCTTTGACTAACGAACCAATAACAAAAGCATTAGATAGTAATAAATTAAGCAAAATATCAGGCGAGGCCTCTAGCAAAGGCATAAGACTTATCACTGATAGTAAAACGTATAAAACGAGAAGCCTTGTAAAACTAAATATTGATGGGTCACAGTTAAAATTAGAACGAGGTAATTTCTCTCTTTCTGTTAGAAAGAAAGATGCTTTTGATAAAGCATTAACTCGTACCGCTATAGATTTTTCTTCCTCAAAAAATGTACCTGTTAAAAGTTTGAATACACCTGTTGGATCTTCAGTGTTTTTGCCAGAGATGAGAGGAGAATTGATATATGGAAAAATTTTACCAAAAGATCCCTCGTATCCGGTTTCCAAACAATCTGTAAGCCTTTCTATACAAGGTAAAACGAGTGATGTGAAAATTGCTTCTACAGACGATACAGGTAATTTTGTATTCAGTCTAAATGACAGAAATGATAGGAATGAAATATTAGTTCAGGTATTTGGTAAAGGTAAAGACAACTATACTATTCAAATTTTTGAAATTCCAGAAATAGAAGGTCCGGATTTAGAATTTTACCAATTTAAAATTTCACCTTCCTTAAAAGATAGTATCATCAAGAGAAGTGTTTTTAATCAAATTGATAATATATTTTATAGCGTAAAACCGGATACCATAAGAGAATCAAGCAGTGCAGTTCCTTTTTATGGAACCGATATTGAAACTTATAACCTAGATGACTACACAAGGTTTGGAACCGTTAAGGAAACAATCGTAGAAGTAGTAGAAAGTGTATGGACGAAAAAAGATGATGATGGAAATGAAATATTTGCAATACGAGGATATTACCCTTCAGAAAAGAAGCAGAATTTTATACCAATGTTAGTGGTTGATGGTGTTTTTGTTCAAGATCATAGTGAAGTCATAAATTATGATGCTAGAAAAGTTAAGAGCATTAGCTTTATTAGGGATCGTTATTATTTAGGAACTCAGATTTTTGAAGGTATTGTGATTATTCAAACTATAGCTGGTGATTATTTGAATTCAACGAATAGAAATAATAACTCTTCAATTACTTTATCCTCTTTGCAAGCAGGTAAAAAGTACTTTAAGCAAAGGTATAATGGTGATGCCTCATATAACAGAATTCCGGATTTCAGAAATCAATTGCTCTGGCAACCAAATGTTAGTCTACCTGGAAAGAAAACTATTCTTGAATTTTATACCTCAGATGTTACAGGTGATTTTGAAATCACGTTAGAAGGTTTTACAGATAATGGAGTGCCAGTTTCTATTAAGAAAGATTTCAATGTTGAATAACTAAGGTTTTAATGGGTTTATCTCAAAAAAGTAACTTTAGAAATCTTTCCATTGATAACTTCATAGATAGCGACTACATTAGAGTATTTATCATTAAATCTTACATATTCTCTGTCTACTATTTTATTTCCTAACACAATACGATTTTTGATTTCACAGTAAAGATTTGGAACACGTTCAAACATACTCTCAAAACGTTCTTGCATTTTTTCCTTCCCTTCTATTGAAATCTCATCCGGAAAATTATATATCTTAATATCATCGGCATAGGTATCCATAAAAGCATCTATATTTCTGGCATTATATGCGTTTACTTGCCTCTGAACAACTTGTTCAGGCGTTTCTTGAATTAAACTTAAAACATTCAATATCTTACCATCTTTAATAACTTCTTGTATCGTATTAAGGTTTTGAAGATCATTTAGCGGGTTTTTATTTAGAATCACTAAATCAGCAACTTTTCCTTCTACTATAGATCCTATCTTATTATCTAAACCGAATCCCTTTGCGGCATTTATCGTACAGGCTTTTAAAATATCAAAATTAGACATTCCTGACTTTTGCATGGCTTCAATTTCTTGTATATATGATGAGGCATGAACTGTTCCTATATTTCCTGCATCTGTTCCAGTGGCAACATTTACATCAGATCCTATAAGTTTTTTTAAGTTCTGAAACATAATTTTATCTCTAGAAGCAGATCGCTCAAAATACTGCTTCTGGGTTTTTCTTAAATTTTTAATCCTTTCATGTACTTCGTCATCAGAATATCTTTTTAAATCTGTTAATGTGCCATAAACAATAGGATGAGCAAAAGCTAAATCTTGAGGATGGTTATCGGGTTTTGCTAAAAAAGCTTTACCATAGTTTTTAGAAACAATAAGGGTAGGGATATAGGTAACATTATTGTCTTTAAGTAGCTTAATAAAATCTTCATCAACAACAGTATCACTTACACTATGTACTAATATATTAGCGCCTGCTTTTATAGCCAATTTAGCAGTATTTAGATCAGTAGCATGTACTGCAAGCTTGAGATTGTTTTTATGTGAAAGCTCTGCTATATGTTTGACAACAGGAAAGGTTTTTTCTGCAGGAAAATCTTTATGAGTGATATACCAAATTTTTATAAAATCAGGTTTATATGGCAATATTTTATTAAAAAGAGTTGTAGCTTCTTCTTTTGAAGTGATTTTTTCAATCGGTATATCTTCGAGTTTAGAAAAAGCCTCTGGTTGATAAGGAGAGAACAGAGGGCCAGTCACATAAACATTAGGAGAAATATTGTTTTTGGCAACACTATCTCTAATTGAAAAATTAGAAAATGGTCCTCCAACATCCATGATAGATGTAATACCTAGTCTTAAATACCTCTTAAAATTATCAGGAATAATTTCCTTAGCAAATTCAATCTCATCCTCATAGGAAAATATATGCTTTAAATCTAAAGCATCCGGACGAGTGTATAAACTACCAGTTTGAAAAAAATGGATATGGGCATCGATCATTCCAGGTATAATATATCTACCTTTACCATCAATAGTTTGCATATTTTCTTTAGAAGTAATTTCATTTGAAGAGATTTTTGAAATTTTATTTTTTTCTACTAATATGTTTTGTTGAGGTTTTGCTTTTCCAGTTTCTACGTCAATAACGGTAATATTTTCTATTAATATAGATTGAGAGGAAAGGATTAAGCAATTAATCAATATTGCAATTAATGTGATTATTGTTTTTTTCATGATTAATTTATGTAAAAGAAAAACTATGTTCTTCATTGTTTTTGTGTTCTAAAACATATGGAATTATAATTATTTTTTCTTGAAAATCTGCTAAGAAAAACAGATTCTATTTCCTCATGCCGTATAATCCAAATAACGGTCCAATTCCTAAAAATAGGTATAATAAAGTGTTATCAATTTTATCAGTAAGGAAAGATAACAATTGAATACTTATAATAGTAATAGCGAAACCAATACAATTAATAATAGTAAGTCCAGTACCTCTTAACTCTGGTGGTGCTGTTGCTGCAACCATAGTTGAGAATTGAGGTGAATCTGATATCACTAGCATCCCCCAAATGCATAAAGCAAGTATGAAAAGTTGTGCTGGCAATAGAAAGAGTAGCGGAGAAACTAAACAAAAGATCCCAGAAATCAATAATGAATTTCTAGCTACTTTTCGACTACCGCTTCTCAAAGATATTAAACCGCCTATGACACAAGATATCGCACCAATGCCTATTATTATGAAGGATAAAAACGAAATCTGTAATTCAATTCTGTGCAGATTGGCATATGTCTTAAGGATAATGGGTACAAACCCCCAAAAAGCATATAATTCCCACATGTGTCCAAAATATCCAAAGGCTGCTTTTCTGAAATTTGGAATGCTAAAGAGTTGAGTAATCACTCCAAGTTGTAGTTTAGAAACTGGCCTCCTATATGGTCCGTCTGGAACAAACAACCACATGCTAAAACCACCAATAAAAGCCAATAACGAAGTGCTGATTATTACTGCTTTATAATCACTGCTCCAGGAAAATTCATTAATAAAATGAGGAAATGCTGTTCCTAATACTAAAGCACCTACTAAATATCCTAATGCACGTCCCAATCCACCTTTATAATAGTCTGAAGCTATTTTCATTCCTACAGGGTATATTCCGGCAAGAAAAAAACCTGTAGCAAAACGGGCGGTTAGCAAATTAATGACATTAATGTTTGGTATGAGTAGCGATAAATTGAAAACACCACCTAATATTGCACAAATCATAAATATACGAGATGGAGAAAATCTATCAGCGAGTGTCAATAATGCAAATGTAAGTGTCCCTACAATAAACCCAAATTGTACAAAAGATAAGAGATAGCCAAGAATATTGAAACCTACATTAAACTGAGTGGCCAAATCATCAATAACCGCATTACCTGCAAACCAAAGAGAGGTGCAAAAAAATTGCGAAAGAATAATTATCGGAAGTATGTAAAATTTAGGTTTCAGAAGTATGTTTGATTATTTATAAAGATATCATAAATTATTTAAAAGCGTTTAAAAGTTCATGTACTTGATCTATGTCATTAACATAGTATTGCGCAACGGTATTTTTAAGGCCTACTTTTACAGTAAAAGCAGTGTTGGGTAACTCCTTAAACATATGTTCATCTGTCCAATCATCACCTATAGCAAAAATAAAATCATACTCTTTTTCGAGTAACATTTTTGAAGCAGATTTTCCTTTACTTACTCCGCTTACTTTGATTTCTAATACTTTGTCTCCTTCAAGAATTTCTAAATTATGATTAGCAATTAATTGCTGAATTGTAGTTTTTAAAGAATTAGCTCTTTTTTTTCCTAAATCTGGGTCCACATTTCTAAAGTGCCAAGCTAGTGAATATCTTTTTTCTTCTACAAGAGATCCCGGGGTACGATCTGTAAAAGATTCTAGTATAGGAGCAATAGACTTGAACCAATAATTGTCTACTCGTTCCATTAACTCCCAATCTTTATTCTTCTCTTTTAGCCAAGCCCCATGTTCTGTTATAAGTGTATAATCTTTATGACCAAACCATTCTTGAATCGTATCTCTATCTCTTCCAGTAATAATAATTATTTTGGTGTTTGGCTTTTGGTGCAGCGCATCTAAGATATCAAATACCCTTTGTGTAGGTTTAGCATTTTCTGGTAATTTTTCAAAAGGAACCATTGTACCATCGTAATCAAGAAATAATATTTTATTTGATGCAGAATTGAATTTAGTTACAATTTCTTTTTTTATTACTGTGTTTACTTTCTTCAATGTATATTTTTCAGTAGCGCTCTTAGTAGACTCCAATGCTTCCATAAAATCGTTAGCCCATTTTTCTACATTGTATCTTTTTAGTCTTTTTTGAAGGGCGTTATTTCGTTTAATTTGTTCTTCTTCAGGCATTTCTAAAGCAAATTTCAACGTATCTGCTATTTCTTCAAAATTATTAGGGTTAATGATGAGAGCCTCACTCATCTCATTTGATGCTCCCGTCATTTCAGAAAGTATCAAAACTCCCTTCTTATCAACTCTGGAGGCAATATATTCTTTTGCAACCAAATTCATTCCATCTCTTATAGGAGTCAGTAATGCTACTTCACTAGAGGTGTATAAATCGATGAGGTTTTCAAAAGGCATGGATCTATAAAAGTACCAGATTGGAGTCCAGCTTACTTCTGCGTATTTTCCATTGATACGTCCAACCAGTTGATCTATTTCATTTTTTAATATTTGATACTGCGGAACATTTGCTCTTGATGGAACTGCGAGCATAACTAATCTTGCTTTTCCTCTAAACTGAGGGTATTTATCCAGAAAATATTCAAATGCTCGCAAACGATTAGCAATACCTTTTGTATAATCAAGACGATCAATAGAAAGAATGAGTTTTGCCTGATTACTACCTTCCTTTAAATGTTTATTGATTTCTTGTTGTATTTCGGTTTGATCTTTTCTGGATTTCTGATCATGTATCACAGCGGCATTATGAAATTTATCGTAATCAATTCCCATGGGGAAGGAATCTACTTTTACAATACGGTTATCTAGATGGATGTTATTAAAATTAATCTCATGACCTAAAACCCTTTGAACAGAACTTAAAAAATGCCTCTCGTAATCATACGTATGAAAACCTAATAAATCAGCACCCAGCATTCCTTTTAATAATTCTTCTCTACAGGGTATGGTTCTAAATACCTCATAAGATGGGAAAGGTATGTGTAAAAAGAAACCGATAGATACTTCTGGTCTCTTTTTGCGTATTAATTCTGGTAGTAAGAGTAGTTGATAATCATGAATCCATACGGTATCACCAACTTCTAAATTTTGTAAAATTACATCAGCAAATTTTTGATTCACTGATTTATAGGTTTCCCAATTATTTTTTTCAAACTCTGTATATTCCATAAAATAATGAAACAGGGGCCAGAGTGTATTGTTACTAAATCCGTAATAGAACCCTTGGATATCCTCTTCTGTCAAAGGGACTCCTATGCATTGATGTTTTTCTAGCGCTTCGGTAACCTGGTTTTTTAAATCTAGATTAAATTCTTCCTCGGTAAGTCCGCTCCAGCCAATCCAAACACTATCGTTGTCAGAATGTACAGATTTCATTCCTGTTGCTAATCCTCCAATACTAGGGATTGCTTCTACAGCACCTTCACGAATTTGTAATTGTAAGGGCAGTCTATTTGAGATTATGATAGTTTTACTCATAAATTGGTTTAAAGTTGGTTAACTCTTTTTGATTTTTGTTAAATTTCGGAAAAGAAGATTTAAAAAAAGGCTATTTAAAAGAAATTTATGAAATGACCACTATGTGATTTCATTTAATTTCCAAAATTCATTAATACACAGCGTATGAATAATCTTGACTATGGAATTATAGGAAACTGCCAGAGTGCTGCTCTAATATCAAAATACGGGTCGTTAGATTGGTGTTGTTTACCCAATTTTGATTCTTATTCTGTTTTTGCAAAAATACTTGATGAAGATAAAGGGGGAAGTTTTGAGGTTTTGGTAAGTGATGATTATCAAGTTTCTCAAAAATATATAAATAAAACAAATATTCTAGTAACCGAGTTTAATAATGGCAAAGATGTTTTCGAAATAATAGATTTTATGCCCCGGTATAAAAATGAAGACGGTACTTTCTATGCTCCATCAGACATTGTGCGTTATGTGAAGCTAATCTCAGGAGCGCCTAAATTTAGAGTTAAGTATGATCCCAAGTTAGAATATGCTATGGGTACAACGGATCTAGAAGTTAAAACGGACTATATTAAAGGGATTACAAATGAAGAAAAATATGATACGCTGTATTTGTATTCTGACCTGAATTTTGATTCGATTTTAAACTCGGAAGAAATTACATTAGAAAATCATGCTTATTTTTTGATAAGTTATCATGAAAAAATACTAACTCAATCTCTGGAAAGGTGCTATCTTAAAATGCAAAGAACAAGAGTGTATTGGCTCAATTGGTGCGAGAATACAACATCTTATAAGTACTATAATGATCAGATTCTTCGAAGTGCATTAGTTCTTAAATTGTTAAGTTACGATAAATCGGGAGCTGTTTTGGCGGCGGCAACCACATCATTGCCAGAAACTATCGGTGAAGTACGTAATTGGGATTATAGATTTTGTTGGATACGTGATGCTTCGATGGTGATCAAAGTTATCTCCAATTTGGGCCATAAAAGACTGGCAGAACGCTTTCTTCAGTTTATTATTGATATCATACCTGATAAAGATGAGAAAATCCAGATTATGTACGGTATTAACGGGGAAAAGAAACTAACCGAAAAAACACTAGATCATCTTAGTGGATATCAAGATTCTAGCCCAGTAAGAATTGGAAATGCAGCATATCATCAGAAGCAGAACGATATTTACGGAATCTTAATGGATGTTATCTATCAACAGTTTATGAAATTTGATTGTGATTTAGATAACAGCGAGGGATTATGGACAATTTGTAAAAGTATTGTTCATATTGTACATATTAATTGGGAAAAACCAGATAAAGGAATATGGGAATTTAGGACTGAAGAACGACATTTTACCTTCTCTAAACTATTATGTTGGGTAGCAATAGACAGAGCAATAAAAATAGGTGAGCTAATTAATAAAACTTATAAAAATGAGAGGTGGAAGCAATTAAGAAGTAAGATACATGACGATATTTATGAAAACGCCTGGAACGATGAGAAACAGGCATATGCACAGTCTTATGGTTCTTCTGATTTGGATGCCTCAACATTGTTGATGGAGTCTTATGGATTTATAGAACCGCATGACCCTCGTTTTATTAGTACTGTAAAAGCGACTGAGAAGGAATTGTGTAATGATGGTTTGATGTATCGTTATAAGAACAAAGATGATTTTGGTTTGCCTTCATCTTCATTTACAATTTGTAGCTTTTGGTTTATTAATAGTTTATATAAGATAGGAGATCATGAAAAAGCAAAAAGGCTTTTTGATCAGTTGTTGTCATATAGTAACCACTTGGGACTTTTTAGTGAAGATATTGATTTCAAAACCAAAAGATTATTAGGTAATTTTCCGCAGGCATATTCGCATTTAGCGCTTATTGAGACTGCAGCTAATTTTTCTGGTGGAATAACCAAAGAGGAGGAGTTAATGGAAACGATTCATTAATATGTTTCGAGTTTGTAGAGTTTTTGGATTTTTAATTATTCGATCAAGATAATTGTTCCAAAAACATCAGCATTAATCCAACCTAGATTTTTTTCTTCTCCAGGTATAAAAACAGAGCCTATAAAGTTTTCCCTTTCTTTACTACTATCATTATCATTATAAGCAATGGCAAAACCAAGCTTTTGATCTTTTGTTAATACAATAGGATCATTAATTTTTCCTTCTGTATATGAATCATCATAAACGGTAATTTCAAACTCCCAAACAGACACATCATCGTTGGTTATTCTTCTTGAAGTTACATGATTATTATATAGTAAAGGTTTTTTATTTTTATCCAGATCGATTACGTTTCCATCAAGTGCAACATGATAAGCAAAAGCATTGTTAGAGTATTGGTGATCACCTCCAGAATTATCTGCATCTATAAAAATTTCTACGCAATCATCATCCCACCAAAATTTAAGCGGATCTTTGTTCTGGTCATAAAGAATATCATCTTTTATTTCTACCAAAAGATATAATGCTTCTGGAGTCCATGCCATTTTATAACGTCCAAAAAAATCATTGAATTCGTACGATTCTCCTAACCACTTCTGATCAAGGCCATACCACATAACATCTTTCCAAATAGGATCATTCATGATACCATCAATTTTGGGCACAATGATAGCTTTTTTTACTTCTCTAATCTGGTGATCAATTTTGTTTTGATCTCTTAAATTTGCTATTGAGGCATGTGCTAAATGTATATCTGTGAAGTTATGTTTTTCTTCTTTACAGCCAAATGTAAATACTAAAACTAATAAGAATACAATTTTTTTCATAGCAAGATTTGGAAGCATATTTTATGATAAAAATAGTAAACTAAATTTAAAAAGCGGTTGCTACTTATAAATAAGTAACAACCGCATGCCCTTCTAACAGCATAAAAACTGAAAGTGAAAATAAGGGTAGGTAGAAGATTATTGTTTAACAGCCTTTAACTGTTTAATCACATTTCCATTTAACCTGATTGTATAGAAATACATCCCTTTTGGATTTGCCATAGTATTATTAATATCTATTACCTGTCTGCCAATTTGCACATTTTGATTATAGATTATTTTGGTTTGTCCTAATAGGTTGGATACAGTTACTTCTAAAGTTCCTTTTTCCAAAGTTGTTAAATATAATTTGGTCTGATTAGTCATTGGATTAGGAGAGAGCATTGCTTCACCCAAAGTATTTTTAGTTTTTCCTCCGTTATCAACAAATTCTAGAGCACTTCTAGAAGGACAACCTGTAGGGCAATTATTTGACCATGTCCCTGTTCTCTGTCCGCTACTACTGCCGGTTACGCTAAACCATCCATCGTTGCCTCTGGTAAGATCAACTGTTTGTTGCCCGGCTCCGTTATTAAATACAACACCCACATTATTTGCAGATACTCCACCAGGTAATGTAAAGGTATTTCTACACCAAGAGGTACCACTAATATTGCTCATGGATTGCCCTGGCCATCCAGGAGTACCAGAGATGGTTTGGTTTGTAGCTTTATTATAAAGGTAGATATTAGTGTTATTTCCCCATCCACCACCGGGCTTCCTAAAATTAAGCGTTACTTGGTTCGGGGTTGAAGATCCACTACATCCAGAAGGACAGGTATTTGTCCAGGTTCCGTTAGTATACCATCCAGTTGTACTTCTGGATAAATCACCAGTTTGGTTACCGGCACCATCGTTAAAAATAACTCTTATATTCGCTGCAGAGGTTCCTGCTTGTGGGGTAACCGTGTATGAATACCATTGTGTTCCAGAAATGTTCGTTGTTTGTTGACCTGGCCATCCAGAAGTTCCTGGTAAGGTTGCATTGACAGAAGCATCATAGAAATAGGCGTTTATAGTATTGCCCCATCCATTTGGTTTTTTAAAATTCACGGTAAATGGAGCGACGGTTTCTCCACCTCCTGTATTACCTCCTTGAGTCCAAACAGCGTAATCAGTTCCAGATGTTTGCAATACCCAACCATTTCCGTTTGGAGACCAATTACCACTACCTAACTTCATTGCCAATGTTCCACTTTTGCCGTCAATATAAGCAGCATAAAGGTCATTCCTTGCTTCTGCAATACTAATAGTAGAAGCTGAATGTACTCTAACACTCTTTCTTGCTGAAATAAGATCTTTGATCGCATTACGTACTCCAGAACCACCATCCATAAAGTGTGTCCAGAAAACTGCTGGATTACCAGGGTGTGTTAAAATATATGCGTATCCTTTTCTAAGGTTTGTTTCTCCTCCCGGAAAAACATAACCAGATCCACAACATTGTTGTGCAAACCCAGTATCGTGATTATCTAAAAATGTTACAGATTTAGAAGGGTTGATACCAATCATTCCAGAAGGCCTTCCTTGACCATCTCTTAGATAAGATAGATTGTTGTCTCGGATAGCATTTTGTAGACTTACTTTTGTATTAAAATCAAAAGCAGAAGAGGATTGTTGAGCAAAATTCACAAAGTTATTAGTCTGTACTCTACTACTTTCTAAAAGCTCTCCAACTGCAAAATAAGGGTTAGTGGCATCGTTATACTCTTTGTTGTAGATAGGATCATACCCATGCACAAAATCATATCGCCATCCATCAAAACCAATATCATTCTTTAAGAAATTCATCCATTTTATTATCTCTGCTCTTACTGCAGGGTTTTTATGATCAAGATCCCTTGCTGCTGCAAAAGTACCATTAGATCCATCAGATTTTAGAGCAAATCCAGGAACATAATCCCCATTGATACTAAACTCAACAGGACCAGGTACAAAATTTCTTCCTTCGTCATCTGCAGTAATATAAAAAGTTGGCCAAGAAGGATTAGTGAATGTTACCGCATCATTGGTTCCAACTCGATGATTGATTACAATATCACTTAAAACTTTAATATCTAAAGCGTGGTACTGATTAATCAAGTTTATTAATTGAGCTTGTGTACCATAGGCACTGTTTAAATTATTTAGCTCTCTAGGTAGGTATCCTTGCGGAGCTGCAGAGTTACTTGGTGGTGGCATCCAAATCATATCAATACCAGCGTCTTTGATGAGGTTTCTATTTTGAGATACAACATCATACCATGTTTGTCCTGCAGGTTGGTTCTGGACATTCCAATCAAAAGCTTGAAATAGTACATCTTCATCTTGTGCCTGAATACCTAGAAAAGGTATACAGAAAAGTAAGATTACTAAAATTGATTTTACATTTTTTCGTTTCATTTTGCAATTTTTTAAGTTTAGTTCGATAATATTTTACATTATCATATTGAGTTTGTGTCTACGCATAAAAAATTATATAAACGTATACAAGTAGATGAAATTTTAAGGAGCTTTACCAGTCTAAACATTCCCCTAGATAAATCATAGAAGTTATGGTGATATAGTGTATATGTTTGATATATAGAGTTTTGTGATTTTTTTAAGTGATGCCTTTAAAAAATATTTCGAATGGTTATTCTAAAAAAGCATAGTGAAAAAGAACACACCTAAACACGATATTTCCTTAAGATTAAATCTAATAAATGAAATAATTACAATTCTTTAAAGTAAAGAAGTAGTGTTTTTGCTAATTGAAAGCTGTAGCTCAAACAAATTAATAATTTTCGTTGGAGGAGAATTTGATTTCATAATAAGTAGTTTTTTGTTTATAAAAGTGTTTCCTGTGTTAAATTTCTACTAAGTTATTACGAAATATTCAATTTTGTAGGATTACTCTTAAACTACAACGTTTTCGTGTTGATAAATTCTTAACCTTTCTGTAAAATGCTTATATAATTGAAGAATAAATAGTTAAGTTTTGTTTTTTGTGAAGTATTTTTAATGAAGACGGTATTAAAGAAATAATGTTTTATTCTTTGATAAATCTTTTCGTAATCCTCTTTTTCTCGTAGGGTATTGAAATAAAATAAGCACCAAATTCTAGGTTTTCTGTACCAAAATCGTATTATCATGTATCACACCGGACTTTACCATTCGCCCAGATATGTCATTTATAGTATAGTTGACTTGGGCTCTTGCCTGAAAGATTAATCTTTATGTATTGACCTGCAGAATTTGGGTATATGATGATAGGTAGTTCTTTTTTGACTGTTGACTTTCTCGAAATAGCCGATTTCAATGATAAATTCATAACAACAAGGATGTAATCTTCTACTTCTCCAAAATAATTAATACCCCCACATGCATCTGGAACACCATCCCATTTTAGGGCTACACGCATTCTTAACCTAGTGCCAAAGGGAAAAGATCCAGGAATTATAAAATTATGTGAAGTAATATCTGCACTTTTAATTGCAGATGATACAACTTGTTCTGTTGATTCATATATTTCGTTTTGGTTAAAGTCTATCCATACAACGAAAGTCTTTTCATATATAGTATCAGCAAATCCTACGCTTAATTTTATAGTATTAAATCCTGACTGAAGCAGTGTCAACATATGGGTGTAATCTCCATATCCATTATCAGAAGCCGTATGATTTGAAATTCCATTAATACCTACATAATCGATATATTCATAGCTCATATTATAACTTGTGGATATGCAATACGTTTTTGGATCATTAGGTAAAGTAGTTACTAGAATTGTACTAGGTAGAGAACGATTACCCGCAGCTTCATATGCTATAATGTAAAACTCGAAAATAGTTTCTGGCTCAAAAATTCCTGCAGGATAATATGTTTCAGTGGCCAGAAGAGTTTGTAATAGTACTCCATCTTTATACATTTCATAACCTTCAACACCAACATTGTCTGTAGAAAATGACCAGGATAAATCTATTCCTGTATTAAAACCGGTGTCTCCTAAGAAATAGGTGAAATTTCCAGGAGGAGTAGGGGGTGCGCTGTCCAAAAGTGGTATCAGATTACTTGAAGTAGAGTTTGAGTAATTTTCGGTTATGTGATTGGTTTGAAGGTTGAATTCTAAGAATTCTTTTTTCGTGTATCCATTCAAACTAATACCGAATACTAGTAAACACAAAATTTTGGTCATCTTTTTACAGTTTTTTATTTAATAGAGGCAAAATTAGAGGCAAAATTAGAGGGAAATGATCAACAAAAATGTTTAAAATTTATACTAGGAATAGAATGTTTTGTAATTGTCTGAATTTTTACTTCATCAAATAGTTCGCATAAAAAAACCGTCTTTCCCCAACAGAAAGACGGTATCTTAAATCAAAATTAAACAACTCCCTAGTTTAATGCCATTGGGAGGGCAGTATTGTTATCCAATAAAATATCCGTTTTCTTCAGAAATTTTATCAGCAATTTTAGTTCTTAATGCAACAACGTTAGGTTGGTTTGCATATTTAGTAAAACGCTTAAGTCCCATAAGCATCATTCTTTGCTCATCACCTTCAGCAAAAGAGACAATAGCTTCTTTACCTTTTTTGATGGCAATATCAACTGCATTATAAAGATATAACTGACTCATTGCGATTTGAGTTTCTTGTGCAGCTTCTCCAAAACGTTTAGCGTTTTTCTCTGTACGTAGAATCGTAGATTCTGCCATATAGATTTCGATCAAAATATCAGATGCAGCCATTAATAATTGTTGGTGCTCTTCTAGTTGTGGACCAAATTTTTGAACTGCAGATCCAGCAACCATAAGGAAAACCTTCTTTAGGTTAGCAACGATTGATTTCTCTTCTGCAAATAACTCAGAATAGTCTGGAGTATCAAAAGAAGGAATTCCAGTAAGTTCGTTACCTACTTGTGTAGCAGGACCAAGAAGATCTACATGACCTTTCATAGCTTTCTTAACTAGCATACCTACTGCTAGCATACGATTGATCTCATTTGTTCCTTCATAAATACGAGAAATACGCGCATCTCTCCAAGCAGACTCCATTGGAGTATCAGCAGAGAATCCCATACCACCAAAAATCTGTACACCTTCATCAGCACAGCTCTGAACGTCTTCAGAAACAGCAACCTTAAGGATAGAACACTCAATAGCGTATTCTTCTACACCTTTAAGTTCTGCTTCTTGATGTGAATTTCCTTCAGCTTGTCTTAGGGCAATTCTATCTTCGATATTTTTTGCAGCTCTATAACTTGCAGACTCATCAGCATAAGTATTGGTAGCCATCTCTGCAATTTTACCTTTAATAGCTCCAAAGTTCATAATAGGAGTCTTAAACTGAATACGCTCGTTAGCATATTTCGTTGCTTCACCAATTACTCGACGTTGTGCATCCAAACAAGCAGCAGCAAGCTTAATACGACCAACGTTAAGAGCATTCATTGCAATTTTGAAACCGTTACCTCTTTCTGATAACATGTTTTCTACTGGTACTTTGGTATCGCTAAAAAATACCTGACGAGTAGAGGAGGAGTGAATTCCTAATTTCTTTTCTTCATCACCAAGAGTAATACCATTTGAAGGATCATGCTCTACAATAAATCCAGTAATGTTTTTATCATCTTCTATACGAGCAAAAACGATCATTACATCGCAGAATCCGGCATTAGAGATCCACATTTTCTGACCAGAAATCAGGTAATGTTTTCCGTCATCAGATAAAACAGCTTTGGTTTTACCAGAGTTTGCATCGGATCCAGCACCTGGCTCAGTCAAGCAATATGCTCCCATCCATTCACCTGTTGCTAGTTTGGAAACATATTTTTTCTTTTGCTCTTCGTTACCATATAAAGAGATTGGCATTGTACCAATACCTGTGTGTGCTCCAAAAGCAGTACTAAATGATCCCGTAGCTCCAGAAATATAATCACAAACTAACATTGTAGATACAAATCCCATTCCTAGTCCATCGTAAGCTTCGGGAACAGATACACCAAGTAAACCAAGTTCACCGGCTTTTTTCATACACGCTTCGGTATATGCATAATCTTTACCTTCAAATCTTTCCCAATGTGCCCATAGTTCACGGTCAACAAATTCTCTTGCGCTATCACGCATCATTCTTTGCTCCTCAGAAAAATCTTCAGGAGTAAATACATCTTCAGCTTTAGTTTCTTTGACAAGGAATTGCCCTCCTCTAAGAATGTCTTTGTTTATAGTTTCTGTACTCATTTTTCTAGTGTTATTCTCTTTTCTATAGTTTTTAATTCAAAAATTCAAAGATACCGGCAGCTCCTTGTCCTGTACCTACACACATGGTAACCATACCATATTTACCTTTCATATCACGCTTACGCATTTCATCAAATAATTGTACCGAAAGTTTGGCTCCTGTACATCCTAATGGGTGACCCAGAGCAATAGCTCCACCGTTTACATTTACAATATCCTGATTGATATTTAGCTCACGCATTACGGCTAGAGATTGAGAAGCAAATGCTTCGTTAAGTTCGATTAACTCAATATCATCTTGTTTTAGTCCTGCTTGTTTTAGCGCTTTTGGAATAGCCTTAACAGGACCTATACCCATAATTCTTGGTTCAACACCTGCTGCAGCATAATTAACAAGTCTTGCAATTGGTTCAAGATTCAATTCTTTTACCATATCTTCACTCATAACCATTACAAAAGCAGCACCATCACTCATTTGTGATGAATTACCAGCTGTAACACTTCCTCCAGCTTCAAATACAGGTCTAAGTTTACCAAGTACTTCTTTACTTGTTCCTGCTCTAGGACCTTCGTCTTTAGTAACGGTATATGATTTTGAAGCTTTTTTTCCGCTTTGGTCAATATAAATTTGCTCTACATTTATCGGTACTATTTGATCTTGGAAACGATCTTCGGCTTGAGCTTTTAGGGCTTTCATATGTGAATGGTAGGCGAATTCATCCTGATCTTCACGAGATACTTTAAATTGGTGAGCAACTGCTTCTGCAGTATTCCCCATTCCCCAATAGTAATCTTCATGTCCAGCCTTTGCTAAGTCGTAATTAAGCTCTGTTTTGTATCCAGTCATAGGAACAGAACTCATGCTTTCTGCACCACCGGCAATAATACAATCGGCCATACCAGCTTGTATTTTTGCAGTAGCCATACCAATAGTTTCTATTCCTGATGAACAAAATCTATTTACAGTTACTCCGGGAACATCTATAGATTCTAATCCCATTAATGAGATCAAACGTGCCATATTAAGTCCTTGAGATCCTTCTGGCATTGCGTTACCAACAATTACATCATCGATACGTGCTTTATCTAATTGTGGAAGCTCTTTCATCATGTGTTGGATGGTCTCAGCTGCCAATTCATCAGTTCTTTTGAATCTGAATACTCCGCGAGGTGCTTTTCCCACGGCTGTTCTATATGCTTTTACTATATATGCTGTTTTCATTTTTTTTCTTTTTCTAGTTTCTTAGCGGTTTACCTTTCTTAAGCATGTGCTCGATACGCTCAAGAGTCTTACGTTCTGTACAAAGAGATAAGAAAGCTTCTCTTTCTAAGTCTAGTAAGTATTGTTCTGTTACCAGGGTTGGTTCAGATAAATCTCCACCGGCCATTACATAACCCAACTTATTCGCTATTTTGTGATCATGCTCAGAAATGTATTTACTAGCTTCCATAGAATCGGTACCTACTAAGAACATACCTAGCGCTTGTTTTCCAAGTACCTTTATATCTTTACGTTTAGGTGGTTGTGTATATCCTTGCTCTGCAATTAATTTTGCATGCGCTTTTGCAGTAGCGATTTGGCGATCTTTATTTACTACAACGATATCTTTTCCTTTCTGAAGAAGATTTGTATCAAAAGCTTCGTAAGCAGATGTTGATACTTTGGCCATACCAATAGTTAAGAAATGTTCTTGAAGTATATTAAGTTCTACATCATCTTTCTTGAAAAGATCAGAAGCTCTTAATGCCATTTCTTTGGATCCACCCCCACCAGGGATAACACCAACTCCAAATTCAACCAGTCCCATATATGTTTCAGCCGCTGCAACTACTTTATCGGCATGAAGTGAAATTTCACATCCACCACCAAGAGCCATACCATGAGGAGCAGCTATTGTTGGTATTGCAGAGTAACGCATACGCATCATTGAATCTTGGAAGTATTTGATTGCCATATTAAGCTCATCATATTCCTGCTCAACTGCCATCATAAATATCATACCAATGTTAGCTCCAACAGAGAAATTAGCTGCTTGATTACCCACTACTAATCCCTGGAAATCTTTCTCGGCTAAATCAATTGCTTTATTAAGTCCAGCTAATACATCTCCACCAATGGTGTTCATTTTACTTTGGAATTCTAAGTTTAAGATGCCATCACCAAGATCTTCAACAACAACACCGCTATTTTTGAATACCTCTGAAGATTTACGAATGTTGTCAAGAATAATAAATGCATCTTGTCCCGGCACTTTTACTTGCGCTTTCTTTGGTATATCGTAGTAGAAAGTAGCACCATCTTTTACAGAGTAGAAAGATGTATTTCCAGCTGAAATCATGTCATTTACCCAAGCTGCCGGTTCAAGACCTTCAGCTTTCATCATTTCTATTCCTTTTTCGACACCAACAGCATCCCAGATTTGGAAAGGACCATGTTCCCATCCAAAACCAGCTTTCATAGCATCATCTATTTTATATAAATCATCTGTGATTTCAGGAATACGATTAGAAACATATGCAAATAAGGCAGATAAGGTTTTACGATAAAATTCACCCGCTTTATCTTTTCCTGCAACAAGTACTTTGAAACGATCTACAACTTTGTCAATTGTTTTGGTCATTTCTAAAGTAGCAAAAGATGCTCTTTTGTTAGCTCTGTATTCTAATGTGTCTAAGTCTAATGAAAGAATTTCTTTTTTTCCTTCGGCAGATACATTCTTTTTATAGAAACCTTGTTTCGTTTTACTTCCTAACCATTTGTTTTCCATCATTGTATTGATGAAAGCCGGAAGCTTAAATAATTCAAGTTGCTCATCATCTGGGCAGTTTTCAGCAATTCCGTTAGCCACATGAACCAAAGTGTCCAATCCTACAACGTCTACCGTACGAAATGTAGCTGATTTTGGACGGCCAATAACAGGACCAGAAAGCTTATCAACCTCTTCAATAGTTAATCCCATTTCTTTAACCATATGGAATAAACTCATGATACTAAAGATACCAATTCTGTTACCAATAAATGCAGGTGTATCTTTTGCAACGACTGAAGTTTTACCCAAATATTGTTCACCATATCCATTAAGGAAATCTAAAACTTCTTGAGAAGTATTAGGTCCAGGAATGATTTCGAATAATTTAAGGTAACGAGCAGGGTTAAAGAAATGAGTTCCGCAGAAATGTTTCTGGAAATCCTCACTTCTTCCTTCGTTCATAAATTTTATAGGAATACCAGAGGTATTAGAGGTAATCAAAGTACCTGGCGTTCTGTGTTTCTCAAGATTTTCAAAGACCATTTTTTTGATATCCAGTCTTTCTACAACAACCTCAATAATCCAATCTACATCTGCAACTTTTGCAATATCATCTTCAAGATTTCCTGTAGCGATACGGTTTGCAAATTTTTGATGATAAATAGGAGAAGGCTTAGATTTAAGAGCGGCGGTAAGAGAGTCATTCACTAACCTATTACGGACTACTTTATCTTCTAGAGTAAGCCCTTTTGCTTTTTCTTTGTCATTTAGTTCTCTAGGAACGATGTCTAATAAAAGTACTTCGACACCAATATTGGCGAAATGACATGCAATGCCCGACCCCATAATTCCTGAGCCGACGACTGCAACTTTTTTAATGATTCTTTTCATTTTTTGACTTAAAGTTGTTAAGGTGTTATAGATTCTTTTTTTGTGTACACTTTCTTGGAAGCGATTAGATCATTGATCATTTGGAATACTTCTAAAAAAGTATCCAATTTTTCTTTTGGAATAT
Source organism: uncultured Aquimarina sp. (assembly GCA_947496355.1). Taxonomy (GTDB): domain Bacteria; phylum Bacteroidota; class Bacteroidia; order Flavobacteriales; family Flavobacteriaceae; genus Aquimarina. Next base: position 28,963 of record CANMCO010000006.1, on the reverse strand, counting down.
TTTTTTTGACAGCATTGTCGAAAGTGAAAACAACATCTTTCGAGAAATTTCTCATTTCTACGCCAAAAGGAGTTAAATATATTAATACACCACGACCGTCCTGAGGATTCTTCTTTCTAAAGATTAACCCTTTTTCTTCCATGGTTTTCAAAGTACGTGATAGACTTGTGGCTTCCATACCCATTTTGGGGCCTAATGAAGTCGATGGGGTGCCACTTTCCGGATCAATACTTAGCAATGCAAATCCAGTTGCCATTGTACTCCCTTTTTTACTAGCTTCTTCATTATACATTTTAGCAACTGCCATCCAGGTAGCTCTAAGTGCATAATCGATTGTTTTTTCCCTCATTCAAAAAATATTATGAAGGTAAAGGTAAGAAAAATTTATTATGCATGCATAATAAATAAGGTAAAAATTCATGAATTAATGAAGTAATTTACGTTTTTCTATTGAATTAATAAAAAAACTCCCCATAAAATGAGGAGTTTACTGATTAACAGTTAAGCTTGTATGCGTTTTGCATTGTAATCAGTGAATTGAATTAGCCATAAATTTTAGAATACAATTCTTTATATTTTTCCTTTATTATTTTTCTTCTTAGTTTCATTGTTGGTGTAAGGTGACCACCATCGATACTCCATTCGTCTGCAGTGAGTTCGAATTTCTTTACTCGCTCCCATTTACCAAACTTTTCATTATGCTCATCTATTTCTTCCTGATAGCGATCTATTACAATTTGATTAGAAATTATTTCATCAAAAGAATCGCCTACCTTAAGTCCTTTTCGCTCTGCCCAATCCTTTAAAAACTCGAAATTAGGTTGCACGAAAGCAGCAGGCATTTTTTCTCCTTCACCAATAACCATAATCTGCTCAATAAAACGTGATTGTTTCATTGCATTTTCTATTAGCTGAGGAGCAACATATTTACCTCCAGAAGTCTTGAACATTTCTTTTTTACGATCGGTAATTTTTAAAAATCCTTCACTATCGATTTCACCAATATCACCAGTATGAAAATATCCACCTTTTAAAACCTCCTTGGTTTTTTCCTCATCTTTGTAATACCCTTGCATTACCTGTTGACCTTTTACCAGGATTTCTCCATCATCGGCAATTTTAACTTCTGTGTCCGGAAGAATTCTCCCTACAGTACCTATTTTGAATCCTCCGTCTCTTACATCATTAACAGAGATTACTGGAGACGTTTCTGTCAAACCGTATCCTTCCATAACCGGAAGACCAGCGGCATTAAATACTCTAGCAAGTCTTGGTTGCAACGCGGCGCTTCCTGAAGCAATTACTTTCATGTTATTTCCAAGGGCTTCTTGCCATTTACTAAATATAAGTTTTCTGGCAATACCTAATTTTTTCTCATACCACCAGCCATTAGCACCATAGGGTTCATATTTTAATCCTAGTTCTACAGCCCAAAAGAAAAGCTTCTTTTTGATACCTGTAAGATCTGCACCTTTTGCAATAATTTTATCGTATACTTTCTCCAGAAGCCTAGGAACAGCTGTCATTACATCTGGTTTAATTTCTTTAAGATTATCACTAATAGTCTCTAAAGATTCTGCAAAATAGATAGACACACCACAATATTGGTAAAAATACATAGTCATTCTTTCATAGATGTGACATACTGGTAAAAAACTTAATGCTTTGCTATTTCCGCTTTCTAGAGGAAATCTTGTAGAACTTGCTAATGCATTACTTACTATATTTTTATGGCTAAGCATTACACCTTTTGGCCTTCCGGTTGTGCCTGATGTATATATTAATGTGGCTAGATCATCTTCTTTGATCGAAGCCATAATTTTTTCTACTTCTTCTTGAGTGCTATCGTCTTTACCAAGTTCTAAAACTTCATTCCAACTCTTACACCCTTTAATATCATTAAAAGAATATACTTCTTTTAATGATGGTACTTTGTCTTGAATATTTTTGACTTTTTGATAAACTTCATCATCAGAAACAAAACAGTGTGTAGATTCTGAATGGTTTAATACATATTCATAATCATCCTGAGAAATTGTTGGATAAATAGGAACATCCTGAGCACCGATTTGTAATACTCCAATATCGATTATGTTCCATTCTGTTCTGTTATTGGAAGATATAATTGCTATTTTATCATTTGGCTTCACACCTAATTTTAAAAGGCCACGACTAATTTGGTTTGCTTTGGCTACATATTCTGCAGATGATGTTGCTATCCATTCGCCATCGTATTTGGTGATTAAAGCCTTATCTAAATTGAAATTTTTTAATTGATAATGTGGAAAATCAAATAGTCTAGTAATTGTTGTCATAAGTTGTTTTATAATATTTTCGTAGTAGTTTTTGAAGTTCTTTTCTCAATACCCATTTTAAGAAATAATATGCAATACTTTTACTTATACAGCTTACTTTTGGGAACTTCAGAATAACTACTATGCGTGCATAGTTTCGCAAATTATAAAAAATCTAATAATACGCAACCCTAATATATAAAAAAAGGAGGTGTAATTTGATAACTCCTTAATATTTTATTGTTTTTGTTGATATGTTTGTCTCATATATCTTCAAAATGTTGCCTAATTAATATTCTTATGACATTTTTATTGCGAATATATGCGCCTAATTTTCTTGAGAATAGATTATTTTATTTGTTTTCTATCCACTTTCTTGCATTTACAAAAGCTTCTATCCACGGTGACACTTCGTCTCGTCTTCCTTTTGGATAATTTGCCCAATTCCATTGAAAAGTTGATCTCTCGATATGTGGCATCATTACCAAATGACGGCCTGTCTTATCACTCATCATTGCTGTGTTATAATCAGATCCATTGGGATTAGCAGGGTATTCTTCATACCCATATTTGGCTACAATATTATATTGATCTTCTGAAAGAGGCAGGTTAAACTTTCCTTCTCCATGAGAAATCCAAACTCCTAATGTACTTCCACTTAAGGTAGATAACATTACCGAATTATTATCTTGTATTTTCACCGATGTAAAACCACTTTCGTGCTTTTGTGATTCATTATGAACTAATTTACCATGTTCTTTATGCTCTGGATTAATTACTTCAAGTTCCATAAACAGTTGGCAACCGTTACAGATACCTACAGAAAGTGTATCTTCTCTTTTAAAGAAGTTTTTTAATGCTGCGTTGGCTTTTTCATTATATAAAAAAGCTCCGGCCCATCCTTTTGCAGAACCAAGTACATCACTGTTTGAAAAACCACCAACCGCACCAATAAACTGGATATCTTCTAATGTTTCACGACCCGAAATCAAATCTGTCATATGTACATCTTTGACATCAAAACCAGCTAAGTACATAGCATTCGCCATTTCACGTTCAGAATTACTTCCTTTTTCACGTATAATAGCTGCCTTTGGCCTAGGCTTAGAAGTATTTATGATAGGTTTTCTTCCCATAAAATGAATAGGGAATTCATATTTAAGCGGTTGTTTCTTAAAATTTTCAAACCTATCTTTTGCAAGATTATTTGCAGTTTGTTTTTGATCTAGTAAGAATGATGTTTTGTACCAGGTATTTCTTAAGGCTGCAATATTTAGTGTAAAGGAATCATCTGCATTCTTTATATGTAAAGATTCGCCTTCTTTTGCTTTTCCGATATTGAAAAATTCAATACCATTTTTTGAAAACACCGATTCAATATTAGAATTCAAAGAGCTTTGAATTACAATTCCGGCGTTTTCGGCAAATAATAACTTTACTGAATCTGATTCATTAATACCTGTGAGATCAAGTTCTGCACCAATATTAACATCTGCAAAACATAGTTCTAGTAAAGTAGTAATCAAACCACCTGAAGCGATATCATGACCAGCTACAATTTTGTTATCCCGAATTAAGTTCTGAATTACATCAAATGTCTTCTTAAAACTCGCTGCATCTTTAATATTTGGTGCTTCAGAACCAATTTTATTAACAATTTGAGCAAATGAAGAACCTCCTAATTGGTGCTTATCTTTTGAAAGATTAATATAATAGATGTTCCCCCCATTTTTTTGGAGCACTGGTTCTACAACTTTACTAATATCATCACAATTTCCGGCAGCAGAAATAATAACGGTTCCCGGAGCTATTACTTCATCATTAGGATATTTTTGTTTCATCGACAAAGAATCTTTACCCGTAGGTACATTAATTCCTAAGTCAATTGCAAATTCAGAAATTGCCTGTACAGCTTTGTATAGTCTGGCATCTTCCCCTTCATTTTTACAGGGCCACATCCAATTAGCAGATAATGAAACAGAATTAAGACCATCCTTAAGAGGTGCCCAAATAATATTAGTTAATGCTTCTGCTATTGAGTTTTTACTTCCTGCTTCTGGATTAATTAGTCCAGAAATGGGGGAGTGGCCAATGCTTGTTGCGATACCTTCTTTACCATTATAGTCAAGAGCCATTACCCCGCAATTATTTAGAGGCAATTGTAAAGGTCCAACACATTGTTGTTTTGCAACTTTTCCGCCAACACATCGATCAACTTTATTTGTTAACCAATCTTTACATGCCACTGCTTCTAATTGTAAAACTTGCTCCAAATAGCTTTGGAAATTGTTTGTATTATATGTAATCTCACTATAATTTCGATCTATAGTAATATCTTTCATGATTGTTTTAGGAGAACTACCAAACATGTCTTCTAGTGCCAAATCCATTGGTGTATCACCTTTGGTTTTGGATGTAAAAGCAAAACGATGATCTCCCGAAACATCACCAACCTGGTACATAGGGGAACGCTCACGTTCTGCGATACGTTCTAGAGTGTCGATGTCTTTAGGTCCTATAACCAAACCCATACGTTCCTGGGACTCGTTACCTATTATTTCTTTTGCAGAAAGTGTTGGGTCACCAACTGGTAGTTTATCCAGATCAATTTTCCCACCTGTTTCTTCAACTAATTCTGAAAGACAATTTAAATGTCCTCCTGCACCATGATCATGAATAGAAACGATAGTGTTTTCTTCACTTTCTACCATACCACGAATGGCATTGGCAGCACGTTTTTGCATTTCTGGATTAGAACGTTGTATAGCATTCAATTCGATGCCGCTACTAAATTCTCCTGTATCTGCTGAAGATACTGCAGCACCACCCATACCAATGCGGTAATTTTCACCTCCAAGGATCACAATTTTGTCACCAGTTTCTGGTATGGCTTTGATAGCTTGTTCAGCTTTACCATAACCAATACCACCAGCTTGCATAATTACTTTGTCAAAACCAAGTTTACGAGGTGTACTGCTGAGCTTGTCGAAGTGCTCTTCCTGATGTTCAAATGTAAGTACAGAACCTACAATTAGTGGCTGCCCAAATTTGTTTCCAAAATCCGAAGCTCCGTTTGAGGCTTTTATTAAGATATCAATTGGTGTTTGATATAGCCATTCTCTTTCATTCATTGCTTGTTCCCAGGGACGATTTTCTTCTAGCCTGGAATACGAAGTCATATAAACCGCAGTCCCAGCCAATGGCAGAGAGCCTTTTCCTCCTGCTAGGCGATCTCTTATTTCTCCTCCAGAGCCTGTCGCAGCTCCATTAAATGGCTCTACAGTAGTTGGGAAATTGTGAGTTTCTGCTTTAAGAGAAATCACACTATTAAATTCTTTTTCTTGATAAAAGTCAGGTTTATCTGCGGTTTTTGGCGCAAATTGAGTGACTTTTGGCCCTTTTATAAAGGCAACATTATCTTTGTATGCAGAAACAATATCGTTTGGATTTGTTTCTGAAGTTTTTTTAATCAATTTGAAAAGCGAAGTAGGTTGTTCTTCACCATCAATTATGAACGTGCCGTTAAATATTTTATGACGACAGTGTTCAGAATTCACTTGCGAAAAACCAAAAACCTCTGAATCGGTAAGTTTTCTTCCTATTTTCTTACTTACGCCTTCTAGGTATTCAATTTCCTCATCATTAAGCGCTAGTCCTTCACTAGCATTATATGCTGAAATATCATCAATTTCCAAAATAGGTTCTGGCTCAATATTAATAGTATAAATATCTTGATCCAACCCATCATACTTTTGGGAAAGCATTGGGTCAAAACCCGAAAACTCTTTTGAAACTACTTTAAACTCCTCTATACGAATGATTCCCTCAATACCCATATTTTGAGTGATTTCTACAGCATTGGTACTCCATGGAGTAATCATTGCTGCCCGGGGACCAACAAAAAAAGCGTCAATAGACGCCGTAGAGAGTATAGGTTGGTTGCCAAATAACCAGACAAGTTTTTTAATGTTTTCAGGTGAGATTTCATTAGCAGTTTGAACAGCAAATACTTTCTCGTTTTGGTTTCCGAAGAAATGAATCATTTTGTGGATAATTGTGTTGTATTGAACAAGCAGCAAATTTACTATTTTCTATGTAAAGTTTTGCATAAAACTAGAATTCAATATTAGAGTTATCCACCAAATTTTGAACAATGATATTCAGATTAAATATTAAAGAGTGACTACTTCTATAAATTAGAGAAAAAAGATAAACAGTTATCTATTCAGCCTTTTTTTCTAGTAGCGCCATATAGAAACCATCATAGCCTGATTGATGGGATAATATTTTTTTGTCTTTGATCATTGTAAAACCATTTCCGATTTCTGTAGAAAGGAATTTTTTCACCTGATCTTGATTTTCGGAAGGAAGAATAGAACAAGTAGCATAAACCAATTTTCCGCCTGGTTTTACCATTTTAGAATAATTTTCTAGTATTTCTGATTGTGTAGTGCGTATTTTATCTAGAAATTCTGGCTGTAGTTTCCATTTAGCATCTGGATTACGACTTAATACACCTAAACCACTACAAGGCGCATCAATCAAGACACGATCTGCTTTGCTGTAAAGTTTTTTGATGTCTTTTGTGCTTGCAATTACTCTTGGCTCTACATTATGCGCACCTGCTCTGCGGGCTCTTCTTTTTAATTCTTTAAGTTTGTTTTCATAAATGTCCATTGCGACAATCTGCCCTTTGTTTTGCATTAAGGCAGCGAGGTGAAGTGTTTTACCTCCTGCACCGGCACAAGTATCTACGACACGTTGCCCTGGTTGTACATCTAGAAAATCGGCTACCAATTGTGAAGACGCATCTTGAACTTCAAATAACCCACCTTTAAAAGCTTCAGTACTAAAAACATTAGTTCGCTCTACAAGTTGTAAGGCATCTGGATATCCTTTAATAAATTCGGTATCAATATTTTCATCTTCGAGCTTACCTCTTAGCTTATCTCGAGATATTTTTAATGTATTTGCTCTTAGAACAACAGGTGCTTGTTGGTTTAATGCATTAATTTCTTTATCCCATTTTGCACCAAGTTCTTTTTCTCCAAGCTCATCCATCCAATCGGGGATTGACTCTTTATACTTTCTAGTTTTACTTAATTCATCAAACCGTCCTTTAATACGTCGAGTAGGAGTAGGGGCAATTTGTTTCCAATCGGGTAGGGTAATTCCTCGTAATGTAGCCCAGACTGCAAAAATCCTCCATAAGTTTTCTCTGGAAAAAGGATCTTTAACTTCAGCTATTTCTGCATACAATCTTTTCCACCGTACTATCTCATATACCGTTTCTGCAACAAAACTACGGTCTCGAGATCCCCATCTTTTATCTCGTTTCAATAGTTTTTGTACAACTTTATCTGCATAAGCTCCTTCATTGAATATTTCATTCAATCCATCTATAACAGCAAAGACAAGGTTTCTATGTAAGCGCATTGTATTTTTTTTAAGGTCTGCAAAGGTAGACCTTTGTAATCAAATACAATTATATTTGAGTATAATTTTAAGAATGAGATTAATTGTCATACCACTGTTAGTTATAATCTGTATCTGCTGTAATCCAGAGGATAAGATTGTGAACCATAATTTTTCTAAAGTTGAAATTGAAACGATTTATATAGATTCTATTAGCGTAAGAGCCATTGATATATATAATGATACCTTATTAGGTTTTGGATTTAATAAAGGATATGGTTTTATTAACCTTAATACAAATAAAAAGGACCTTGTTAATTTTGAAGTGACAGACTCGATGCAAGAACACAATAATTGGATAGCCGAACAGCGTGCTGTAGTGTTTGCTAATAACTGTTTCTTTAGTCTTGGTATTGGTTCTCCAGCGAGATTAAGGAAGGTTAACCTGAAAAATGGAGAAGAGAAAATTGTATATACCGAGTCACATGAGAAAGTTTTTTATGATGCCATAGCTTTTTGGAATGACAACGAAGGCATAGTCATGGGGGACCCAACTGATGATTGCTTGTCAATACTTATTACACGAGATGCTGGAGAAACATGGAATAAAGTTTCATGCAAGAAGCTTCCGAGTACTTTTGAAGGAGAAGCTGCTTTTGCTGCAAGCAATGGTAATATCTCGATTGTTGGTGATCATACTTGGATTGTATCTGGAGGAATGAAATCCAGGGTTTTCTATTCACCAGACAAAGGAATGACATGGGAGGTTTTTAATACCCCTATTTTGCAAGGAAAGCCGACCACTGGTGCCTATGCTATGCATTTCTATGATCAAAATAATGGAATTATTTATGGAGGTGATTATACGCAACCTGATAGTAATGTGAATAACAAAGCTATAACTGAGGATGGAGGAAAAACGTGGCGACTAATTTCTAATAATAATGGACCGGGATATAAAAGTTGTGTTCGTTATGTTCCAAATAGTGGAGGGAAAGAGATGGTTGTGGTAGGTTTTACAGGGATATCGATTTCAAATGATTATGGTAGAAACTGGAAAGAAGTCAGTAAAGAAGGATTTTATACCTTAAGATTTATAAATGATAGTACAGCAATAGCAGCAGGGAAGGGGAGAATTGCACAAATTGCCTTTAAGTAAAAAAAGTGATCGTGCGATCACTTTTTAAATTCGGATATCTATTGTTAGTTTCTATTATTTCTTCGTTCTCTTATTTTTTCGAGGATACGTTTATTAAAATCAGACTCTGCCTTTATAAGCCTTAAGATTTTTTTATTGGACATAATTTGTTTCAAATCTGAGATAAGTTTTTTCTTGGCCTGCGACTTCTGTTCTTCCATACGTAAATAGTCATCTAGAAAATTTCCAGCTTGTTTGTCGCTTAAACCTTCAGGACCATTATTTGCATCTTTCAAACCTTTTATCAACCTGCGTTCTTGCGCTTTCAGTTTTTCAACTGTTTCTTCATGAGTATTATAAACAGGCCAAAATTGTTGAGCTTCTTTGCTACTCAGGTTTAGTTTTTCTGTAATATATGCAATTTTAAATGCTTTCATTCTTTCTCTTGGGCCATTTTGAGCAACGGCACTCATAGAGATAAAAACAATATATAGTAGTAGTATCTTTTTCATATGTATTTTATTCTGTAAATATAATCTCACCCTCCAGATCTTCTTCAGACAGATAATCTAGTAAGACTTCATCACTTATTAATTCGTTTTCAAAAGTTTCTACGTAATCGGTTTCTTCTCCTAATAATGCAAACATTTCAGAACTACTTAACTCAATATTACCTTCACTAAAATAGGTATGTATGTCTGCAATTTGAATATCATCAAAGTTCAATTCAGACTCTTTATTAATCGATAACGAAATTACTATAGCAATCATTGCTGCAATACCAGAGAAGTATAAAAGATTCTTTCGGGTAATTAAAGAAACAACTTTTCCTTTTGATTCTTTTGGGTTTATTTTTTGTATGATACTGTCCTGCAAGGTATCAAAATAATCTTCAGGAACTTTAAACCCTGTATCAGAGTTATTAGTTAAGCCTTCTTTTTCGAGATTAAGGGATAGCTTTTCTGATAGTTTATTTTCAAAACTGTCAAAATAGTCCTTGGGCACTGTGAAACCGCTTTTATTTTTATGTAGATTCTTTTCTTTCACTATAATTATGACTATTTAATGATAAAAAGGTTTAACCCTCCTTTAAAAACTCTTCAATTTTTTTAGAAGCTAAATGGTATGAGGCTTTTAATGAGCCTTCACTGGTTTCTAAAATTTCAGAGATTTCTCTATATTTTAATTCCTGAAAATATTTCATATTAAATACTTGCTGTTGTTTTTGGGGTAGTAGCGCTATTGCTTTTTGTAATTTTAACTGCATTTCATCCCCTTCAAAATAAACATCTGCCTCTAGGTTTTGTATTAGTTTTTGACTTAGTTCTTCATTACTAATATTATATTTCTTTGATTTTTGGTTAAGAAAGGTAATTGATTCGTTGGTGGCAATACGATATAACCAGGAGTATAATTTACTATCTCCTTTAAATTTTTTGATGTTTTTGTACACCTTAATAAATACATTTTGCAATATATCATCTGCATCATCATGATTTTTTACCATATTACGTATATGCCAATAAAGTCGCTGCTTATATAGTTTAACTAATTGACTAAATGCCGCGTTGATATCTTTATCATTTTGCAAAGAGATGAGTAGGCGTTCTTCTTCTTGAATATTCAAAAGTAATACTTGTTTTATGTATTTAGGATTATATTTTCTAAAAACTTACCTATATGACTAATGTACATAAAAAAGGTTTAATTCTGTAAATAATAAATTTGAAAACGATATATTTGTAGGAATTTGTAAGAATAAATGTTAAAATTTAAGGTTATTTACTTTTTTTATAGATAAAATACGCTTTTTGTTTGGTAGATTAAAAAAAGATAGTATCTTTACATCGTAATAATGAGTTAACGCTTTCATTCTCCCCAAGATGAAAGATTTTAATAAAAGTGAGTTTTAATTTTAGAGTAAGCCCCTAAATTAAGATGATTTGTGTGAAGAAAAAGAGTGCGAGAGCACTCTTTTTTATTTTGTAATTATTTCATTGCTACTTGTATAAAATAGTAATTGTAGTAAAAAACTTACAAAAATGAATATTATACGTACATTATAATGTTAAAAAGCACTTTTTTTAGATAAAATACACTTTTTGTTTGGTGGTTCTAAAAAAAGATGTATCTTTACAAAGTAAAAATGACTTAACACTTTCATTTCCCCCAAGATGAAAGTTTTAATAAAAGTGAGTTTTAATTTTAGAGTAAGCCCCTAAATTAAGATGATTTGTGTGAAGAAAAAGAGTGCGAAAGCACTCTTTTTTCATTTTGGAATGTTTTTTATTTGTTTTTGTGTGATGCTTGATGTCAAATGAGGGATGATGGTGTTCGATAATTTGTAGTAAAAAACTTACAAAAAAATGATTTGTAGTTATTTTTTATAGATTAAATGTATTTTTTTTAGATAAAAACCATTTTTTTCTTTTTTAGTCGAATTATTTGTTTTATATTTACATCATAATAATGGAGTTAGCCCTTTCATTTTCCCCAAGATGAAAGATTTTAAATAAGAGTGAGTTTTAATTTTAGAGTAAGCCCCTAAATTAAGATGATTTGTGTGAAGAAAAAGAGTGCGAGAGCACTCTTTTTTATTTTTAAATACATGTATTTTAGTATATTACGAATCAAAAGATTGCATAGTTACTAGCTTTTGATATGTGCCATTCTTGGTAATTAGTTCTTCATGGCGACCTTTTTCTACAATTTTCCCTTTTTGCATTACAACGATCAAATCAGAATTTTGTATCGTAGATAGCCTATGCGCAATAACTATACTAGTTCTATTTTTCATCATATTTTCTAATGCAGACTGTACTAATCGTTCACTTTCTGTATCTAGAGCAGATGTTGCTTCATCTAATATCATGATCGGAGGATTTTTAAGAACGGCTCTAGCAATAGACAAGCGTTGTTTTTGTCCGCCACTTAATTTATTACCGCTATCACCAATATTGGTTTCTATTCCTTTAGGAAGTTCTTTCACAAATTCCCATGCATTTGCAACCTTCAAAGCTTCGATAATTTCTTTATCAGACGCCAATTCATCTCCAACCAGCAAGTTATTTTTGATCGTGTCATTAAACAATATAGAATCTTGAGTTACCAGTCCCATTAGACCTCGCAGCGATTTTTTGGTTAGATCTCTTATATCCGTATTGTCAATTTTAATACTTCCTTCATTTACATCATAGAAACGGGTTACTAAATTTGCTATGGTAGATTTACCACTTCCGGATTGACCAACCAATGCAACAGCACTACCTTTAGGAACTTTTAATGTAAAATCATTAAGAACATATTCATCTTCATATTTAAAAGATATATTTTCAATACTTATCTCAGAATTAAAATCTTTTTTCTCTTCTGCATTTGGTTTATCCTGTAATGGAGAAATAGTATTTAAGATCTCTAAAACACGTTCTGCAGCTGCGTTTCCTCTTTTTACACCATAACTTGCTTTAGAAATAGCTTTAGCAGGAGTCAGTATTTGATATGCTAATCCCATGTAAATTAGAAAAAGACTTGGTTCTAAAGATTTTTCAACCAAAACCATTTGCCCACCATACCATAATAAAACAGAAATAGTTGTTATTCCAAGAAATTCACTAGTTGGAGATGCAAGGTTTTGTCTATTAAGTAATGAATTTGAAAATTTATAGAATCGAGAAGTAGATTCTTGGAATTTCTCACCAAATATTTTTTCAGCATTAAACCCTTTAACAACTTTTAGTCCTCCAAGGGTCTCTTCAACGATAGAAAGAAAAAAACCTTGTTCTTGTTGGACTTTATCAGAGTGTTTTTTTAATTTTTTTCCAATCAAAGAGATTAAAAACCCCGATACAGGTATAAAAATAAAAACGAAAAGAGTAAGTTTTGGACTAATAATTAACATTGCAGATATAGCGAAGAGAATACTTAGTGGTTCCCTTACTATGAGTTCTAGTATTGATAAAAAAGAATGTTGAATCTCTAGAACATCTGTTGATATTCTGGCCATAGTATCACCTTTCCTTTTTTCAGAAAAGTAGGACAGAGGTAATTCTACTGTTTTTTGATACAATTCATTTCGGATGTCTTTTAACACTCCATTTCTTAGGAATGTGATGAAGTACATTGCTAAATAACCAAAAATATTCTTTAAAAAGAACATACTTACAACAAGAAGTACCATGAAAATAAGTACATCCTCATTACCTTGATCTGCTTTTTGCGTTACATAATAATTTAAGTATGCCTCACTATATTCACGTGCTTCAAGTATTCCATTCCATTTTGGTTCGATTCTTACTTTTTCAGTTTTTCCAAATAATACATTAAGCATTGGGAATAATGAAACCATAGCAAGGGTTCCAAAAAGCGCATAGAAAACATTAGAAATTATGTTTAAGACGGCGTATATCTTATATGGTTTCGCAAAGCGAAGAATTTGTTTAAAATAGTTCATTAAGTATCTTCAACGATTTGTATCGCTATTTAAGTTAGAGTTTTAAATCTTTTTTAATGGCTTCAATTTTGCCATTTAAGTGTTGTTCTTCGTTCTTAAAATCCGAAATGTTGTCAAGTGAACTTTGAACACTGATATAAAATTTGATTTTAGGCTCAGTTCCGCTAGGTCTTGCGGCAATTTTACTACCATCTTCAGTGTAAAATATTAAAACATTTGATTTTGGAACGTCAATATTATTTTCAGAATGATTCTGAATGTTTTTGGCAACGCTAGTTTGATAATCTTCTATCAAAACCACTTTTTCCTCATTAATATATTTAGGAGGGTTGTTTCTAAGATCCACCATAGTTTGCTTAATTTCTGCGGCGCCATCAATTCCTTTTCGTACCAAAGAGACTAAACTCTCTTTATAAAAACCATGTTTGGTGTATAAATCTAGTAACGTATTGTAAAAAGAACTTCCTTTTGATTTGGTATACGCTACAATTTCGCAAGCTAATAGGGTAGCGGTTACAGCATCTTTATCCCTAACAAAATCGCCTACCATAAATCCAAAACTTTCTTCACCACCACCAATAAAGTGTTTTTCAGGATAATCTTTTATAAGTTTTGCAATCCATTTAAAACCTGTTAATACTTCTTTATATTCTACGCCATATGCTTGAGAAAGAGTTCGCATCATTGGTGTTGACACAATTGTAGAGGCAATATATTCATTACCTTTTAATCCTTTTTGATTCTTATAATATTCTAAAAGAAACCAGGTCATTACCACCATAGTCTGATTACCATTTAGTAATTGCAATTGACCATGACTATTACGAACTGCAATTCCTAATCGATCACAATCGGGATCTGTACCTATTACAATATCTGCGTCAACATCTTTTGCAAGAGCCATTGCCATGGTTAGTGCTTCAGGTTCTTCTGGATTAGGAGATTTTACTGTTGGAAAATTACCATCTGGTTCTGCTTGTTCTTTTACAATATGTACATTTTTATACCCTGCTTTTTCCAGGGTTTCCGGCACAGCGGTAATAGAGGTGCCATGTAATGAAGTGAAAACAATAGTTACATCGTCTTTAGCTTCTTGACTGGCGGCAAAACTTCCATTTTTTACACTTTGATCAATGAAAGTCGTATCAATTTCTTTATCTATTTTTTGAATTAGACTAGAATTTGGTTCAAATTTAATATCCGAATATTTTAAGGAGCTTATTTCTGAAATGATCTCGCCATCTTGCGGCGGAACCAATTGTCCGCCATCTTGCCAGTATACTTTGTAACCGTTATACTCTGGTGGATTATGACTAGCTGTTAACACGATCCCACAATGACATCCTAATTCTTTTACGGCAAAGGATAATTCTGGAGTAGGGCGTAAGCTAGAAAATAAATACACCTTAATTCCATTTGCAGAAAAAACATTGGCAACAATCTGAGCCAATGTATCACTATTATGCCTGCAATCATAAGCAATTACGGCCTTAGGTTGTTCCCCAGGAAATTGGCTAATAAGATAATTGCTTAATCCCTGGGTGCTTTTTCCTAGAGTATACTGATTAATTCTATTAGTCCCAGTACCCATAATACCGCGCATACCACCGGTACCAAACTCCAGGTCTTTATAGAAGCTTTCTTTTAACTCCTCTGGATTGTTATTTTGTAAATTTTGAATTTCTATTTGTGTATCCTTATCAAAAATAGGAGTCAACCATTCATTGACTCTCTTGCTTATTTCAGAATTCTGGATTTGCATGTGCTTTAATTTTAATTGCAAAAATACTATTTAATTTCTTTGATTTGGTACTAAAATATCGTCTGTTCTATTTCTGGAAATTACGTCAGTTTGAGTGTCCCGATTTCTTATCGGGATGCATCGAAAACGAGTAATTTCTAATCAAAAAGCCTAATTTCGATACAATGTTTCTTCATTTCATTACGAAAAATCACTCAATTTGACGGCTTTTAATCAAATATACGATTGTGTTTTGTCTAAGCTAAGTTTTCGGTGAAGTCTTTGTAGGTATCAATAAAGCATATATTACAGGTTTATTTTACCAGAAATCTTATATCGTTCCTTATCTCGTTTACTGGTTAAAATGATTTCACCCAAAAACCCAGCCAGAAAAAATTGTGTTCCTAATATCATAGATGTTAAAGCTACATAAAACTCGGGTCGTTGCGCAATAAGTCTTCCTTTGGTTTCAATAAACAATTTATCAATACCTAGATATAACGAAAAACCAAATCCTACTATAAATAATAAGGTACCAATAAGTCCAAAGAAATGCATGGGTCTTTTACCAAAACGCGACATAAACCAAATCGTGACTAAATCCAGAAAACCGTTTACAAAGCGGTTCATCCCAAATTTTGTCTTCCCATATTTTCGTGCCTG
This sequence comes from uncultured Aquimarina sp., assembly GCA_947496355.1. Lineage (GTDB taxonomy): Bacteria > Bacteroidota > Bacteroidia > Flavobacteriales > Flavobacteriaceae > Aquimarina. The sequence goes on along the minus strand of CANMCO010000006.1, from coordinate 13,262 downwards.
GTGTAGCACAACTTTTTCACCAATTTTTGTAAAACCTGCATTTTTGGCAAGTACAGGAATGTATCGATGCATTTCGCCATGTACATCGATATTTTTGATAACGATATTTTTAAACGCTTTTAACCCACAATTAAAATCGTGTAATTTAACCCCAGAAGTCTTTCTGGCAGCAGCATTAAATAGTTTTGAAGGTAAGTTTTTTGCTAATACAGAGTCGTATCTCTTTTTCTTCCATCCAGAGATTAGATCATATCCATCCTGACTGATAAGCGTATACATTTCCGGAATTTCCTCTGGATTATCCTGCAAATCTGCATCCATAGTAATCACTACATCACCTTGAGCGGCTTCAAAACCAGCATGTAGAGCTTGTGATTTTCCAAAGTTTTTCAGGAAACGAATTCCTTTTACATGCTGATCTTGTTTAGACAGTGTTGAGATCGTATCCCAGGATCCATCTGTACTGCCATCATCAATAAAGAGAATTTCGTAAGAAAAAGAATTGGATTGCATAACTTTTGCAATCCAATTATATAATTCGTTAAGTGATTCCTGCTCATTGAGCAGTGGTATGACCACAGATATATTCATATATAGTAGGTAAATAAGTAACCAATAGTCAAATATAGTAAAATGTTATAAGTTAGCATGCTTTTGCTATATAATCGTGTGTTTTGTGATAAGGTTAATTCCTAGTTTAGAGCGTTACTATAACAAGTGTTTATAGCTCTTTTTTCTTACGCATGATTGCTCCGGCGATTAAGGAAATAACGAAACCAAACATTAAATCCAGTGTTAGCCCTATTAATTGTCCTATATAAAATGAATCAAAATACGAAGTGCTATTTATAGTTTCTCGTGCATTTTCTGGGGAAGTATCAGGATTAATAATTAGCATTTTTTCTCTTGCATTATTTAGTGTTTGTACCATTTCTTTGGGTTCAATGATTTTGTTTACGACAATAAAGTGAATTCTACATATCAAATAAGTAATTAAAGCAATGCTCATGCCTATTTTCAAAGCTTGTTTTAAGCTCAGAAAACCATTGTTATTCAATTTATACCGATATATTGGGTAAACTAAAATAATATGAATAGCTATTTCTAGAATAATTGAAAAAAGATCATCTTTTTTGTGGTAAATAGAGTTAGTCACTAAATATTTAATAAAATAATAAATAACCCAAATTGCCCCTAAAATTAGGCCATATTTAAGAATGAATTTAGAGGTTGAAATAGTTTTATCGTTCATACTTTTCTATAATTCTTTTTTCTTACGCATGATTGCCCCAGCAACTAACGATATGACAAAACCAAAAAATAACCTAAATGTAAAGTCCATGAGTAAAAAGAATGTTTTATCAGACCTCATAGTTTCTTGTATGTCTTCTGGAGACATATTAGGGTTATTAATTAACATTTCTTCTCTTATATCATTTAAGTTTTGTATTATATATTCGGACTGAATGATTTCTTCTAGGACGATACTCAAGATTATCCATATTAATCCGATTATCAAAGAAACACCCATACCTATTTTTAATGCTTCACTAAGTTTTAGGATACCTTTATTAAATGATTTATAAAGGTATATTGGGTAAATCAGGCTAATATACAGTACGAGCTCCATACTAGAAAAAAACCAGTTTCTAGTATATACATTATCAGTTGCAAATCTAATGCAGAAATAGATGCCCCATATAATTCCCAGAATTAGGCCATATTTAAGAATGAATTTTGGGGTTGAAATAGTTTTATCATTCATACTTTTCTATAATTCTTTTTTCTTACGCATGATTGCTCCGGCGATTAAGGAAATAACGAAACCAAACATTAAATCCAGTGTTAGCCCTATTAATTGTCCTATATAAAATGAATCAAAATACGAAGTGCTATTTATAGTTTTTCGTGCATTTTCTGGGGAAGTATCAGGATTAATAATTAGCATTTTTTCTCTTGCATTATTTAGTGTTTGTACCATTTCTTTGGGTTCAATGATTTTGTTTACGACAATAAAGTGAATTCTACATATCAAATAAGTAATTAAAGCAATGCTCATGCCTATTTTCAAAGCTTGTTTTAAGCTCAGAAAACCATTGTTATTCAATTTATACCGATATATTGGGTAAACTAAAATAGTATGAATAGCTATTTCTAGAATAATTGAAAAAAGATCATCTTTTTTGTGGTAAATAGAGTTAGTCACTAAATATTTAATGAAAAAATAAATAACCCAAATTGCCCCTAGAATTAGACCGTATTTAAGAATGAATTTTTTGATTGAAATAATTTTATTTTTCATACTTTTCTATAATTCTTTTTTTCCTACGCATAATGGCTCCGGAAATTAAGGATACTACAAAACCAAACATTAAATTAAATATAAAGAACCATAATGTACTAGAAATTTTATTGGATATCCTAATTTCTTTTATGTCCTCTGGAGACATATTAGGGTTATTAAGTAATATTTCTTCTCTTGTATCATTTAAGTTTTGTATTATATATTCTGATTGAATGATTTCAATTAGAATGATATTTAAGGTTATTAATATTGAAGTGGTTATCAAAGAAATACCCATACCAATTTTTAATGCTTCACCAAGCTTTAGAAAGCCTTTGTTGTTTGATTTATATAGATATATGGGGTACACCGGGCTAATATACAGCACTAAATCAATACTAGAAAAAAACCAGTTTATAGTGTATACGTTATCAGTAGCAAATCTAATGTAGAAATAGATTCCCCCTATAATTCCCAGTATTAGCCCGTATTTAAGAATAAATTTTTGGGTTGAAATATTATTGGGTTTCATGATGGTTAGTTATGAAGAAAATATAGTTGACAAAAATAATAAAATTACCCACATAACCTTTTGGGTTAAATGTTTATTAGTTAAGATACCCCGATAACTTTAAAAAGTTGATGAATAAAATTGGGAAATAATTTGGGCTATCTTTACTTTTGGTATAAGGAATTAGGATAAATTCTATTAAACATTTGAATGAAACGAATTTTACTTTTGATCTTTTTAACGTGTATTACCGCTTCTTCTCAAAGTGAAAGTCAGGTGAGCAAAGTTCCGGATTCTTTAGAATCGAAGACTTATTTTGAGTTATATGAACTTTTCTTTACTAATTATAGAGAAGACCTTCAAAAGGCTCATGTGTATGCTAGAGCTTATCTTGAAAAAAGTAGAAATGAAAATAAAAAAAATACTCAGGGGCATGGTTATTATTTGGTATCTCATTTATATAAAGGAAATGAGTTATATCTAAAATACGTGGATAGTATGATACAATTATCCAAAAAGACTAAAAACACTGGACTTTTAACGCAAGGACATCTCTTAATTGGTGATTATTTTTTGAGCAAAGGGCAATTTAAAGATGCATGGGATAATTATACAAAGGCAGAAGTTATTGCTCTAAAATACCCGAATAAAAAAAATAGGTACTACTATAATCGTTCTATTGGACGGTTAAAAAGTCGATTGGGAAAGCATGAGGAGGTACTCAAAATTTTTGAAAAGTGTTATGAGTACGCTAAAAAAGAGGACTTAGAGAGTCAACAAGAGGATATATATATTATATCCAGAGAGTGGGTACGTATGAATGTTTTGGATTCTGCCAAATACTATAATGATTTAGGTGTAAAAAAGGCACTTGAGAATAATAATAAATATAGTCACAATCTATTTCTTTTAAATACAGGTGTTACCAAATACCATGAGGGAGAATATCGATCGGGAACAGATGCTATTTTGAAAGCGTTACCATATTTGAACACAAGTAAAGAAATTGAGCCTTTGATAACTTCTTATTTTTATTTAGGTGCTTCTTTTTCTAAGCTTAATGAAAAGAATAAAAGCATATTCTATCTAAAGAAAATGGATTCGATTGCTCAAATCGATAAACTAATAACTCCTGATTTAAGAAAAGGATATGAGCTGTTGTTAAATCATAGTGAGAATTTAAAAGATAATAAAAACAAATTGATGTATGCACAAAGAATAAGTGAACTTGATAGTATTTTGGCTAAGAATACGACAGGTTCATTAATGAAAACCATAGAGAGATATGATTTTCCCCCAATAGTTTTAAAGAAAGATGTTAAAATTTCCAGATTGAGAGCTATTCTATATAATTATAAACTTATAATTATTCTTATGGTGTTTCTGCTCATTAGTACTATTGGAATTATCATATATTTCTACAATGATCGTAATCGTTACAGAAAGAGTTTTCGTGCAGTAGTCTCGTATACCAACAAGGTACAGGTTGTAGAGCCTAATGCTGAAAAAAATAAAAAACAGCAACTAGATGATTTAAATATATCGCCAGAGAGTATTCAGAAAATTTTAGAAGGTCTACAGGGTTTTGAGGGCAACAAGCGTTATTTATCTAAAAAATACACCCAAAATGTATTATCAAAAGAGTTAAAAACCAATTCTACCTATTTATCAAAAATTATTAATGTGTATAAAGAAAAGAATTTTTCTAATTATTTACATGATCTTAGGATTGGGTACGCTATTGAACGACTGAGGGATGATGAAAAGTTTAGATTGTATTCTATAAAAGGTATTTCTGAAGAAGTAGGATTCAAGACCAGTGAGTCGTTTTCAAAAGCATTTCATAAAAAAACAGGAATTTATCCTTCATCTTTTATAAACAAGTTAAAAAACACTTAGTTTTTCTTGCAGTTGATCTAATTAACGGCTTTGGGAAGAAAAAAAGCGGTATAAAAAAATTGAGGCTGTTTTAAAAGTGAATTCTTCTGTCATCTCGAGTACTTCGACTTTGCTCAGTATAAACTAATAGTCGAGAGATAATTATCTTTGATTATCAATACATTTCGACTCCGCTCAATGTGACATTAATTTTAAAATATACTTTTAAGACAACCTCAATTATATATAATTTGTCATCAGATATATTAATATAAATCTTGTTTCTTTTTCATGATTAATCCGGCAAAAAGTGAAATAATAAATCCAAAGAATAAGCTACCTATAATAGAAAAGGCAATACTTATATACGGACTGCTAAATTTTTCCATCATTTCTATACTTTGATCCACCATTGCTTCAGTCATATCTGGATTTTCTAACAGCTTTTCTCTTTGAACTTCCATTACTTGTTGTGTGTACTCCGGCTCTATAATCGAGGTTAGCAAAAGTGTCCAGATGGCACCAATAATGCCTCCAATAAGGGCAATTCCTATACCTACTTTTAATGCGTCTGTTAGTTCAAGAAATCCATTATTAGAAGTTTTGTAAGCCTTTATACCATAGGTAATAACGCCAATAAGGATTAAGAAGCCAATTACAGAGAATATCCAATGCGGATCAGTGTACACGTTGGTTACATACATTACAACGCCAAGAAGTACAGAAACTATTCCTAGTATTACTCCGTAATTTATAATAATTTTTTTTGAAGATGCTTTATCATTTTCCATGTATACTATAGTTTAGGTTATTTATAACCATAAGTATTCAAATATAGTAAATTGTTACATGTATGCCGAAATAAATGTTTTAAGTAAGAGTTTTCTATAGTTTACTTGATTTATTAAAAAACATCTTTATTTCTTTGCATAATGGCACCTCCAATTAAAGAAATAATAAGTCCTAGGAAAGAATTCCAGATTAGTACAAGTGCTGATGTTATATATGGAGTACTGAATTTTTTTACCATTTCCATGCTTTGGTTAATTTGTTCTTGAGACATATCCGGATTATTCTTTATCATTTGCTCCTGTTGAGTAACAAGTTTTTGATTGATCATATCGGGTTCAATTATATTAGTTAGTATAAGATTCCAACCCACGGCAAATATCCCACCTATTATGGCAATACCGATACCTATTTTTAAAGCTTCGGTTAATTTTAAAAGACCATTATTATTAAATTTGTAGTTATATATTCCATAGGTGATTATAGCAACTCTAAGTGTTAAGTCAAGAACTGTATGTATCCAGTTTCTACTTTCAACACTATCAGTTACATGGATAATAACATTGTATAAAACAAAAATAATTCCCAGAATTATACCATACTTAATAATATATTTTTTTGCAGAAATAGTAGTATCATCCATACATCAAAATTATTTTTTTAGATTGTCAATATAACATCAGTATGCAAATATAATAAAATGTTACAGTTTTAATAAAATAACCTTTTTATCGGGTTAATTTACATTTTTATCGTATATTTACAAAATAATTACGGTTTCCCCGTAGTTTTTAAAAGGTCTCAATAAGTGTAAAATAGGGGTTTCCCCGAAAAAACATTCAAATGTTAATGAGTTGAAAGAATGTGTTTTATAAGCTTAAAGTGACTGTTAAATTTTAGATTTGCCCCAAGTTTATAATTAAATACCCCAATTTTTAATTGTATAAAAATATATTAACGAAATTATTATTTATGAGAAAACTATTACTTTTTACATTCGTAATTTCTTTACTTGGGACAGTGTCTTGTTCTAAAGATGAGGAGCATACTGAAGTTTCTCAGGAAGAAAAAGAATACCTGGTAAAGCAAACGCTTATTGAATTTAATAAAAGTGCTGTTAAGACTGGGAAATATAGAGAATTTATTAATTCTGTATATCAGAAATCGTCTTTGGATCAATTAACTTCTACAGAATTAGAGATATTACTTCAAGATTTTCTTGGTGATCAAACTCAACAGTTTTTAAGTGTATATTATAAATTGGAAGCTTTAAATCTTTCTTCAGAAGAATTTCTTAGTATCGCTGATCAATTCGAATATTTAAGAATAAATTCAACACAGGAGTCAGGTAAGATTGGTGGATGTTGTGCAATTGGTAGTAATTCTGGAGATAGTCTTCTTGGTGATTTGATTAGATATACATGTAGTTGTGATGCAGATGCAGATACAGCTTAGTACTATTTATTTAAATTCCCATTTAATCTAGTGAAAAATCTTTTGTAGATTAAAAAATAGTTGTAAATTTGCAGCTCGAAAAAAAGAAAAGATTATATATAATGAGAAAAGATATTCACCCAGAGAATTATAGATTGGTAGCTTTTAAAGACATGTCTAACGATGATGTTTTTTTAACTAAGTCTACAGCGAATACAAAAGAAACACTAGAAGTTGATGGTGTTGAGTATCCGTTGGTGAAATTAGAAATTTCAAGATCTTCTCATCCTTTCTATACAGGGAAATCAAAACTTATCGATACTGCAGGACGTATCGACAAGTTCAAAAACAAATATGCTAAATTCAAAAAGTAATTTAGTAATAAGAAGTATTCAAGAGCCTTTCTTAACCAGAAAGGCTTTTTTGTTTTTATATCTTCATGTACTTTTGCGATAAATCATACAATACAAGATCAAGTCTATGAATTATATTCTTTTTGATGGGGCTTCGCGCAATGCCTTATTACCTTTTACCTTTACAAGACCTGTTGCAGATATTCGTATAGGGATACTTACCATTCGTGAAAAATGGGAAAAACACTTAGGATATACTACATCTACCGTGACCGAGGACTACCTTAGTGAGAAATTTCCTATGGTGGAGCTAGAAGAAAATATAATGATTAATGCGTCTTTTCTTCCGTCAAAAGAACTTGTCTCAAAAATTACAGCACTGCAACCAAATCAAGCAATCTTTTATAAAGAAGAGCCTATCGCGTTTTTTGTAAAAGAAGATGAGGAAGTAGATTTTGATTCTTATGAAATACTGCAGTATGATCAAGATGTATTCACTGTAAAATATACTTGGGATATTTTTTCTAAAAATGAACAAGCGATTAATGACGATTTTAGATTACTTACCGATGGTAGAGAAAGTCAACCCATCCCAGAGAGTAATAATGTAATTGCTAGCGAGAGTATATTTATAGAAGAAGGAGCAACGCTAGAGTTTGCAATACTTAATGCAAGTAATGGCCCTATTTATATTGGTAAGGATGCAGAAATCATGGAAGGAAGTATCATTAGAGGTCCTTTTGCGCTATGTGATCATGCTACTATTAAAATGGGTGCAAAAATCTACGGAGGGACAACTGTAGGTCCGTACTCTAAAGTAGGAGGAGAGGTCACCAATTCTGTTATTTTTGGATATTCTAACAAAGGGCATGATGGATATCTAGGTAATTCTGTACTGGGAGAATGGTGTAACCTTGGCGCTGATACCAATACCTCTAATCTTAAGAATAATTATGCGCCTGTGCGATTGTGGAGTTATGAGACAGAAGGTTTTGCAAAGACAGGATTACAGTTTTGTGGCTTAATGATGGGGGATCATTCTAAATGTGGGATTAATACCATGTTTAATACAGGTACCGTAGTGGGAGTTAATGCAAATATATTTGGAGGAGGCTTTCCTCGTAATTTTATACCTAGTTATAGCTGGGGTGGTAGTGGTGGATTCACTACGTATTTAACCAAAAAAGCTTTTGAAGTGGCCAGAGTGGTGATGTCTCGACGAGAAATAGCCTTTACCAAGCAAGAAGAAGAGATTCTGGAGCATGTTTTCGAGGAAACAAAGACATGGCGAAAGAGTTATGACTCTTAATACGAAATAAAAAAACCATCCCGATTATATAATCGGGATGGTTTTTTAGTAATATTATTTATCTCTGATTTTATTTTTCGAAAAAAATCTCAAATGTTTCAGAAATACCGTCTTCATCAAATGTTTGTTTGATTACTAAAGTAGAAGCTGTTACTGAAGCATCACCGTCAAATAAAAGGTAGCCGTCTTCTTCTACACCGTTATTAACTTGTCCGTCATACTCATCAATATACGTAAACTCTACTAGCGTAAGTTTCTTTTCTTCTTCATCATATGCCCAGTTCCCTCTAGATGTATATTTTTCATCTTTTTCTGCTTCAAAAGTAGCAGTACAAGTTTCTGCTGATGCACCATAATTAATTTCGGTATACTTAGATGTTTCAACATACTCGTACGTTCCGTCTGCATTAAATGTAACAGGAAGAGAAAGTAATGTGTCACAATAAGCGTTTTCAACTGTTATTTCAGTTTGATCGTTACAAAATACTGTAGCATCTTCACAATCCTCTTCACCAAGAAGTTGAGTGTTTCCGTTTTCTACCGATTTAACAAAATTCCAAGTTCCAACGATATTAGGATTTCCTCCCCAAGCTTCAACTTCTACACATATTTCAACCGGCTCACTAATGTTACCCGCTTCATCATAAATACAAAGTAAGTAGCAAAATTTACCTGGAGTTACAGTTTCTCCAAAATCAACATCTATCTCAACTTCATTTTCCATCATTTTAGAGTTCTTCATAAAACCGGACTTCTTGTTTTGCAAAGCACTAGCTCTAAACGCAGCTAAAGAGATATCCAAATAATCTCCAGCAGGAGTTCCGTCTTGCACAACCTGTAAATATGCACCAGTTGCAACATCTGGAGCAGTTAAACGAATATTAAATCCATTTGATAAAAAAGCAGACTGGGTTGTGGTGCTTGGTGTAAAAGTAATACCACCTGTTGGTGTAGGAGCATTTCCTGTAACTCTTGTAGCGCCATCTACGGAAATACCTTGAGATACAGTGTTTTCATCTAAAATTGTATCTTCTACCGGATTAGGGTCTACAGATACTAGCTCACCTGAAGCATCATCATCACTACCACATGAAATTACTCCTAGAAAAAGAGTTGATAGTAAAAATAAATTGATTTTTTTCATAAGATTAGGGTTAATTGATTTGTTAAAAATTAATTAATGAAGCACGAATATATAAAAAAATAATCGATAAAGCGCAAATAAATCGGTTATAGCTGTTAAATGTCAGTGTTTTAAGATGTTCGCTTACTTTTTCTTTTCCTTCCAAACGCGTTTCAAAATCAGAAAGTTCTGAGGATTGTTGGTAAGACCTCTCACGTTTTTTTGAGTGAACCGTACTACTTCGTCATAATACAGCGGTACAATAGGGGCGTGAGAAACGATAATAGAATCCATTTTGGCGTAGTGTTGCTCTCTTACTTTTGTATCTGTTATAAGAAAGCTTTCTTCGTATAACCTATCAAAGGTGTCATTTTTAAAATGCGTATAATTTGGACCGTTTGGTGTATGGTTTTTACTATAATAAGGAGATAAGAAATTTTCCGCATCTGGATAATCTGCAATCCAGCTCGCTCTAAAAACCTCTAGTTCGCCACTCCATTTTTTTTGCCGTATCGTAGAGGGTGACATAATATCTACAATTATATTCAGTCCAATTTTTTCTAATTCTCGTTGTATGAACTCACAAATGCTCTGGTAGTTTGAATCTGTAGCAATACGAATGGTAGGAGAAGTGTCTCCTGTTTCTTTTTTATATATTTCTATAAACTCACGGGCCTTTTTTGGATCATATTCATAACCAGGTACATTATTAAACCCGGGGATTCCTTTGGGTATAAAACCATGTATAGCGGGAGTTCCGATACCATTTTTTAAATACGTGATCATTTTTTCTCTGTCAAAACCATAATTTATGGCTTTCCTTAAAGATTCTGATTGTATTTCTTTTTTATCGGTGTCTAAATAAAATCCAAGGTATTCAGAATTTAGATAAGGTCCTTTACTAATATGTATTCGGTTCTGATATTTTTCGCGTAACTTACCACTAGGAGTTAATAACTCATCTTTGTAAGAGGCATCCAGGCTATTCAATAAATCAATTTTACCTTGTGCAAATTGTAAAAACTCACTTTGTTTATCGGGTAAAAATGTGATGGCTACAGCTTCTAGATATGGTAATTGCTTGCCGTTTTTATCTTTTTCGAAGTACAATTCATTTTTGCGTAATACGAGCTTTACGTTTTCTTCCCATAACTTAAATTTAAAAGGGCCGGTACCTATTGGGTTGGATCTAAATTCGTTTCCGTAGAACGTTACAACTTCTTTAGGAACAACAGAACAGTAGCGCATGCTCATTAATCCCAGAAAAGCAGGAAAAGGCTTTTTTAGTTTTATTTCAAAAATGGTGTCATTTATAGCTTTGTACGTATCAACATTTTTCAAGACCCAGTTTCCTGGTGAGGCTACTTTAGGGCTTATAAGCCTGTCAAAACTATAGGCAAAATCCTTTGCCGTTACTAAACGGGTACAATCTTTAGTTTTGAATTGTTCGTGCTTGTGAAATTTTACATCTCCTCGAAGAACAAAAGTATAGTCTAATCCATTTTCTGAGATATCCCATTTCTTTGCGATATCAGGAATAATATGTAACGAGTCGTCAAGCTGCACCAATCCGTTAAATAATTGATTGGTAGACCATATATTGGCTACATCACGCGCGAATGCGGGGTCTAACGAACTAATATTCTCATATTGATTGTATCTAAATACTTCGTGATCTCTGTTCTGCTTTGAAGATTTTTCACAAGAGAATAAAGAAGTGAATAGGTAAAGTATTGCTAAATAATGAATTACGCTATCAAAATGGTTGGTTTTCAATTTTAGTAAACGAATTATTGTTGGTATATTTGCAGCCTTAAAATTTATTCCTGAATAGCTCAATTCTTTGTTGAGTTTAAATGAAGGGTAAATATAAAGAGATTTCTGCCGTTGCCGAAATGACAATTAGTTTTATGAGAAAAAAAGTCGCTTTTTATACATTAGGTTGTAAACTGAATTTTTCAGAAACCTCTACTATAGCCAGAAATTTTACTGACGAAGGCTTTGATCGTGTAGATTTTTCTGAAAATGCAGATATTTATGTAATCAATACATGCTCTGTTACTGAAAATGCAGATAAGAGATTTAAAACTATTGTAAAACAGGCACAAAAGAGTAATCCAGATGCCTTTGTAGCAGCCGTTGGCTGTTATGCCCAGTTAAAACCTGAAGAGTTGGTTGCCGTAGATGGTGTGGACTTGGTATTAGGAGCTACAGAGAAGTTTAAGATCACAGATTATATCAATGATCTTTCTAAAAATGAATATGGTGAGGTGCATTCTTGTGAAATTGAAGATGCTGATTTTTATGTGGGAAGCTACTCGATAGGAGATCGTACAAGGGCATTTTTAAAAGTGCAGGACGGGTGCGATTACAAATGCACGTATTGTACTATTCCATTGGCAAGAGGTATTTCGCGTAGTGATACATTAAGTAACGTGTTAACAAATGCTAAGGAAATCTCTGAGAAAGGAATTAAAGAAATTGTACTGACTGGAGTGAATATTGGTGATTATGGTAAAGGTGAGTTTGGAAACAAGAAGCACGAGCATACTTTTTTTGAACTAGTACAAGCATTAGATCAGGTAGCGGGGATAGAGCGTTTGAGAATATCTTCGATAGAACCTAACCTATTGAAAAATGAAACTATAGATTTTGTTGCGGGTTCAAGGACATTTGTTCCTCATTTTCATATTCCGTTGCAGTCTGGAAATGATGAGATTCTTAAACTAATGAGAAGAAGGTATCTTACTAACTTGTATGTAGATCGCGTTAACAAAATCAAAAAAGTGATGCCTCATGCGTGTATTGGGGTTGATGTTATTGTTGGTTTTCCTGGTGAAACCGATGATCATTTTTTGGATACCTATAACTTTCTTTCAGAATTAGATATTTCATATCTTCATGTGTTTACATACTCTGAAAGAGATAATACAGTCGCGGCGGATTTAGAGGGTGTGATTCCTATTAATGTGCGTAAAAAAAGAAGTAAAATGCTTCGTGGTTTATCTGCCAAAAAGAGAAGAGCATTTTATGAAAGACAATTAGGGACTGAGAGAACAGTTTTGTTTGAGTCTGAAAATAAAGAAGGATATATACATGGGTTTACAGAGAATTACGTCAAAGTAAAAATGCCCTGGAATCCATCTTATGTAAACACATTACATAAAGTTAATTTGAAAGATATAGATGATGATGGGATGGTACGATTTGATTTTGTGCCAGAGGGTATAAAAGCATAACATTGACTAGTCCTAAATAATCGATACAGATTATTACTAGATTATATTTATCATTTAATTCCCAATGAAGCTAGCTTCATTGGGAATTTTAATTTTATACTGTTTTCTTTTTAATTTATTTTGTTTGTGCATTTGCACTGGCGTTAGCATGTGATTAGATAGGTGTGGTCTTATATTGTTGTATACATGAACAGCATCTCTTACAAGTTTTTTCTTTGTTTGGATCGATTTGATTTCTTTGGACACATTGAATTCTTGTTTTAATATACCATTGATTCTTTCAGCAATTGCATTTTGATAAGGGTCATATTTTTCAGTCATACTTGGCATTATAAGATTTTG
>CANMCO010000005.1 GCA_947496355.1 uncultured Aquimarina sp. | reverse complement strand
TCATCAATATGAGTTAATTAGAATGTTAAAAATATCGTATTTTTAACCTAAGGCTTGGGAAAAGGCTTTACATAGGATACGTTGTTGTACATAGTGCTTTTTCATTTTTTATAGTCCGAATGCGAATGGCTTTTTTCCTTTCGTTGCTATTTTTAATTCCGTTGGGATTTCCCAAATATTTAGTTCCGTTTTCCAGACAGTTTTATATCCTTCTGCTATTGGGTCAAACTTGAGTTTGTTGTTTTTAAACCCGTTTTCTTTAAATTTTTTTACAATTTTCTGTAATAAATTCCAAACGGGTTTTTCATAATCCTCAATTGTTTCTGCTGTATAGTCAAAATAAAAGTCAGGTTCCGCTCTCCAAAATATTAGTGAAGCAGTTCCTTTATCACATTTTGGACTATCAATTATCCAATCCAACACAATTGTTCCATCATCCCAATTGTAATTATCCGCAAGAAAATATTGTTCCGCTGTATTCAGAGTTTTAAATTTATCAAAATCAGGAATCATTTCGGTATCGTCGTCTTCGTTTTCATTAAATGAAAACTCGATGAAGTTTTTCTTGATTAGCAATATTTTATGTGGTCGGATTATCATTTTTCCGCATTATGTACAACGGTTTGTGTATGAGCAGTAGTGGATTTTGAGCGATTACTTTTCAATTTACAATATAGTTTAATCAAATGAAAAAGCGGTTCGAGTTAGTACCCAAACCGCTATTTTTTATATATGCCTTTGTTGTGCAATGTTTTATTTTAAACTATTAATGATTAATCATTGTTAAACTTGACTTTTCCACTTTTCATATCATAAACAGCGGAAATTATCATAATTTCCCCTTCATCTTCCATTTTCGCCATCGTTGGCGAAGCTTCTCTAATATTTTTCACGGTTCGCATTGCATTGTATGTAATAACATTATTAGTAAATCCAGTGTTCTTCGAACTACGTTCTCCTTCTAATTCTGTTTCAATAACAGCTGGTTCAATCTCGTCCATTAAATCTGCTAACGATTGCATTCCCATGGCCTCAGCGTCTACTTTGTCGATAGTAGATTTTACAGCACCACAAGCAGTATGACCCATAACAATTACTAATTTTGAGCCTGCGACTGCAGTTGCAAATTCCATTGAGCCAACAATATCTTCATTTTCGATATTTCCTGCTACACGAGCAACAAATATATCGCCAATTCCTAAATCAAAAACGTCTTCAACAGGCACTCTGCTATCAACACAGGATAGCACGATAGCTTTAGGGAATTGACCAATCATTGCTTTTCTGCGCTGAGCAGAGTGGTCACGTTGTGTAAGGTTATTATTAACAAAGTTCTCATTTCCTTTCTTTAGGCGTCCTACAATTTCTTCGGGTGTCATTCCTGCTTGTTCTTCAGCCGTAAGTATGCTACCAACAACTTTTTCTTCAATCAATTCTACTTGTTTTTGCTGTATTGTTGATTCAGATTCTTTAGTTTCATTACAAGATGTTAGGATTACTATTATAGATAAGGAGGCTAAAGTTAATTTAAGTTTTTTCATTTGTTTAAGTATTTAGATTAAAAACTAAACAAAAATAATGTTTGCCCTAATACCCCTCTCTAATATTAACAAATATTTAATAGTAATACTATTAAAAAAGAAAGTAAAGTTGTTAAAATTGAATGACAGTAATTTTTTTCTAAGTAAGCACTTTTAATCTTGGAAGTGCTAATTCAAATGTTGCATAACAATTGTATAATAGCAATTGCTATCATATTCTTTATATCGGTTACAAATCTAATGGATTTTTGATCGTTCTGAAATTATTTACAGCAACATGAGTATATAAATCCGTTGTTTTACTACGGCTATGTCCTAATAAACTTTATATATACCATAAATCTGTTCTATTTTCTAGTAAATGTGTGGCAAAACTATAGCTAAAACTGCGGTAGATAAACCATTTTTGTGAAAAGGATTTTCTTACTTCGAGAATATATTTTGGCGCAACTATTTCACCAAAACAACATCTACATAAAAAACCAATTATTATGAAAAGAATAGTATCCCTGGTTTTAATTATCATGATGTTAGGTTGCTCAAATGATGATGATGAGACTCAAAACAATTGTAATTTTGATACTGTAATTAGTGCAGAACAATATTTAAATGCTCCAGCAGATCAATTGGTTATTAGTAGTGTAAGTATAGAAAATAGCTGTTTAAAAATAAGCTTTAGTTCTAGTGGTTGTAGTGGAGATAGCTGGGAAATTAAATTGATTGATTCAGAAGATATTTTCGAATCTAATCCACCGCAAAGAAATTTAAGACTGTCTTTAAAGAATGAAGAGCTTTGTGATGCTGTTATCACAAAGGAATTCACTTTTAATATTTCAAATTTACAAGTTGAGGGAAATCAAGTCTTATTGAATATTACAAACTCTGATAAAAATGTTTTGTATGTGTATTAAAACTATACAACAATAATGGTTACAAGTAATTACTTGCTCTCCCCCAATCATAGACCGAGGCTAGAAGACCTAGATACTAAATCTTCAGGAGGTAGAGCAGCCAAAAGTAGTTTTGTACAGTATTAGAGACCGCTGTATTTAAGTTAGAATTTAGAATAATAGAAACAAAGAAATTCTGGATTGGGGTCAATATTTTCTTCTTGATCGAAAAAAGTAAATGCTGTGCTAAAATTACAAGAAGAGGAGGCTTCTATATCAAGGCATGAAGAGGCAGATGCACTATTTGAGGTCGAATACGTCGAGAATATTCTGTTTGCTCGAAATACAAAATGAGGAAAACCATTACGAGACTCCTGACTATTGTTTGTAATGGTTGCTGTAATTAGATATCCTCTATTATCGGGTTCATCAATAACTTGTATTGAAAAATCAGATAAAATAATGTCTTCCCATCCTGATAAAGTTTCTATACAAGGATTAAATAGATCAATAGCATTGTCGTCATTTCCGCATCCCAATGTTGTTAATAGCAAGACTAAAGAAAAGAAGAGGTTTAATAGATGTTTTAATTTCATAAAAAGCAGGAATTTGAAGGTTTCTAAATTAATAGATAACTTTTTAAGAATCTACGATCCCCATTTTTTTTAATAAAAAAGAAGCATTCATATTTTGGCATACCCCGTCTTTAAATTTATAATCAAAATAGAGTTCATCATTCACAATCTGGGCATCAAAAAATCGATTTTTTACCTGCGATAAATCTGAGGCGATCTCGCAAAGACTTAAATCGTGCGTAGCAATGATCCCGGTTGCTTTGGCTGCTACTAATTTCTCTACAAACTTGCGTGATCCGGCTGCTTTATCTTTACTATTGGTTCCTTTTAGGATTTCGTCTAAAATAATAAAGTATTCATCCTGGTCTAGCTTGTCTACAATCTTTTTGAGTTGTGTTAATTCTGAAAAGAAATAGGAGGCGTCATCACTAAGCGAATCTGAGGTTCGCATACTAGAAATTAGTTTAATAGGGCGATACTCACAAGCAGCTGCACAAACAGGCAATCCAATATTTGACATTACAATTTGCAAGGCTACAGTACGTAAAAAAGTACTTTTACCAGCCATATTTGCTCCTGTAATAATAAAGAATTGCTCTTTGTTTATGGTAATATTGTTGTCTACTCTTTTGTGTGTGGTAAGCATAGGATGGCCCAGTTGTTCTGCTTTCAGAGTTATTCGACCAGATGTTATTGTGGGATACACATAATCAGGGTGGTTAAAAGCAAAATTCCCTAATGAATTATACGCATCAAAAAATGCAATAACGGCAAACCATTGTGTGACTTTATCGTGATTTTTTGCGATCCATTGTTCGATTCTGTAACTCTGTAAAATATCCCAAAGCATTAACCCATTGGCCAGAACACCAAACATCATATTGTTTCGTTGATCAAAAGCACTAAGGATACGAGCAAATTGCTTTAGTGTTTGTGAAGCTTTTTCTCTTTCACTAATCACCAATTGTTGCTTTTCTTTAAGTAATGAAGCATCAAAATTAGTATTCTCGATCTTATCTACCAGTTTGTAATACTGCTCAAAAGTATCTTTTACTTTACCGGCATTATTATATAAGGCATTGATCTTTTTAAGTTGCGTTCCGGTAATGATTAGTCCTATAAAAGACCAAAAAAGAAATAGTTGAAAAGTAATAACATCCAAAAATAATAATGTAAGCATTACTAAGGATATTCCTGATACGATTGCAGGTAATACCTTCATAATTTTAGGAACAAAAGAGGTGTAGTTTTGCAACCAGTTTTGTATTGTTGAAACTGATACTGTAACATTAGATAGAGATGCGATAGCAGAAAATTCTTGTCGCCATTTGGGAAGTTTAGATAGATTCTGGATGGCTTCTTGTTTAGACTCAATATTCTTAATTGAATTTTCAGCAAGGATAGCTGCTAATTTACTTTTTCCCGCCAGAGTAGTGGTGCGATTTCCGTACTGAAAGAAAGATCGTTCACCAAACAAATCTATATCATGACTATAGGGGTGGGTAGTGTCTATAAATTCTTTTCCGGTCGCAAGATTAGCAATCTTATCTTCAAAAACATCCAACTCTAATTGATTGATCTGGATCAATTTTTCAAACTTATTTTTAGAGTAGGTAAGATCTGTATGGCGCGTTACCAGGAAAATAAAGGCTATGATCCCCAAAACAATACTTCCGATAATGATTTGACCGTTTGGATATCCAAAATACACGATAGAAACTATTGCCAAAAAAACGAATAGACGTATGGTGCTTGATAGGGCTAATTGCTTTTTTACTTTCTTAAGTGATATGTTGTGCAGAGCAATTTGCTCTTTGTAAAATTCTTTAGGCGTATTCATTTAAAAATCAAAGATTTTCTAATTCTTGTTTTAGTTTTTTGGTTAGGCTGCTTACCACCAAATCGTACGAATGATCTATTAATTCAAATAACATTGTAGCAGGCAAACTACCTGTAAAGTCTACAGTATTCCAATGTACCTTGCTCATATGATATCCTGGCGTTATTTCTGGATGATATTCTCGCAGTTCAACACCCCGATCAGGGTCACATTTCAGATTTACACTAAATGGGATTCTGTCTAGCCCTGTTAACGCAAACATCTTCCCCATCACTTTAAAAACTAGCGTAGTTTTATCAAAAGGAAATGATTCTGTAACACCTTTTTTGGATAGACAATAGTCTCTAAACGTTTCAACATTCATTTTTTAAGTGTGTGTTAGTTTACTCATAAGTAAAGAAGGGTCTTCGATTGTTGTAAATCCAAATTGCCGATATACTCCATGAGCATCTTTTGTCATTAGCATCCATCTTTTAATTTGTTGTAAGTCTAGATGTTCCATAATTACGTTCATTAATTGTTTTGAGTATCCTTTTCCTCTATATTCTTTGCTTATAAATACATCCATTATATATCCAAATACAACATAATCGGTTACTACTCTAGCAAAGCCTATTTGTTTATCGTCAAGATAGATTCCAAAACTCAAAGAGTTATCGATGCTAATCCTAATTTCTTCTTTGGTTCTTCCTTTGGCCCAATAAGAATTGGTTAGAAACTGATGAATAAAATCAAGATCTAACTTTTGCTTATCGGTAGAGACAATAGCACTCATTAATCTAACTGTTTTGTGTCTTTGTTATTGTTGTCTAGTTCTAAGGCAGCATAATCTAATGTCCAGCCAATTGATTCTGCAAGAGTCTCCATCAAAGAAATAACGGTTAGTGCTTCTTGTTTTGCAGATTCCATTAAACCACTTTGCGGGATCTTATCCTTTATAAATTGTTTTGCATCTTTATTAAGATCGGTAAGGTCACTAGACGTAAAAGGATTAAGCCAACCTTCTTTTTTATCATAATACTTAAAGTCGGTTTCTATAGTTAATAGTTTTGGCTGCGGAAAATGAGTTAAGATAATACGCTTGTTTTTGGTGTCACTCTCTAGTTTCACTTTTGATAAATCAAAACCTACATAGGCTTTGGCATCAATTAGGATTAGTGCTTTTTTTGTGCCGGTAAGGAGATTAAAAAACTTTTCTTTTACGCTTTCATAATGATAAATTTCGGCAAAATCACCCTCTACGGTAACCAGTTTACAAACGCTTTTAATTTTTTCCATAAGAACCATAGATTGGGTTTTTATGGCTGATTTATTTTTTACGGCACTAAATCTTGCAAAAATAAAGTAAGCCAGGATTGCTCCTCCCAAAAGTCCTATAAACAATAATTCCATTCTAATTTTTTTTCCCTATTTCACCTAAGTGTGTAAATTTAAACCCTTTTTCATATTTCAAGCCATATCCTAATATTCTATCAAAAGCCGAATGTGCAAAAAGGATGATTCCAGATAATTGAAGTATATCATTCGATACATAAATTCCTGCAATGTATACTAAAATAGCGATACCTTTATGATGAAATATATTGTAGCTTAATGCGCCAATTTTATTATTTAGAAGATAACCAATCATCCCAATATCAGGAGCAAGAAATAAGACCAAAAATACCCACCAGGGGTATGAGAGTAGACTAAATAGGTATATCCCCAGTCCAAGCATTGCAATTTCTTCAAGTTGTATGGTTGTTTTCATTATTACAGTGTTTTATATAGAATAGGTTTACTGGGGGTTGCATCATTTTGAAAAGAAGCGATCTGCAGATTCAACAGATACGTACCGTCTTCGATTTCATTATCTACATAAATCATCTCTGTTATCGTAGCCTGAAAACGAGTTGCTTTGGGATAGTTCCAGAATGCTTTATGTGCAAGCAATTTCCCTTCATCTTTTTCTTTGTCTACTGATGGAAGATCAATAAGTAAATGTTCGATACTAATTTCTCTAATATAAGTTGCAGCATCCTCTGTAAAATAGGGCCAATTGGTATTTGAGTATTGCCTATTAAGTTTATTTTCTTTGTTAGGAAGCGTTCTTATGATCAAAGCTTTAACATCTTTTGAGCGTATTGTACTTTTAATTTGATCTGCGGTAATCACACGATCACTTCCTTTTTTTTCTGGTGAAATAGTAATGACCTCAGCCAGGAAAAAGAATTGTTTTAGAGTATCATTTATACTGTGAAATTCTGGTGTGATGTGTCCAACACATTCTGTATGCGTGCCATGACCGTGAGGGTTAAATGTAATATTGTTAAAGTTTGTAGAAGCTCCTTCAGAAACCTTTCCTATCCATTTCCCATCGGTTACCGGTTCGATTTTAGGCTCCTGGATATACCAGGCATTTACATTTTCTTTTGAAGCTCTTAAAAGGATAGATATGTCTAGAGGTTTAGATAGATCTATTTGGTAGGATTGGTCATTGTGCGATATAGTTGTAATCATATAGTGTAATCAAGCTTTTTTAGCGACCATAAACAGATAATCACCTTCTGTATTTTCATAAGTTGTACTGATATTGTTTATTTCTCCTGTAGCAATATCCTGTTCCAATGTTTTTAATCCTTGTGCTACTTCTTTTGCATTAGCAAGCGACGAGAAAGAAGATATCCCATGGCGTACTTTGGGGTTAATATATAACTTGGGATTATGTTTCCCAGAGTAAAGAAAAAGGTCTTGTAGATCTGGTTTGATAAAATATTTTTCTGTGTTATCAATTCTCAAGCCATTAGCTTCAAGATTAGATTCAATTGTATCATAAGTAGGCATTTGTTCCATAGAGTCCTTTAGCATTTTTGGAAAATAATGGTTGAGCCAATATCCTTTCATTTGATGAGGAGTAGCAGTAAAAATCACAATTTTCCCTTCGGGCTTTAAAACATTGTTTAATTCAGAAAACCCTTGACGTAAGCTTTGCCAATGATGAAGTGTTAAACTTGCAATAATACCATCGATACTTTCTGAAGGCATTGCTATTTTTTCAGCTTTGCCTATTTTCCAAGTTATAGCATTATGCTGCAGTTTGGCTTTTTCTAACATTTCAATAGAAGGGTCTATACCAATAAAAGTATATCCTTTTTTTGCAAATTCTGATGTATAATTACCAGTCCCACAACCAATATCCAAATACTTTCCTTCAGGATTAGGGTCAAGAAGTGAAAACAACCTGTCAAACAGGTAAGGATCGGCTTTTCGGGTTGCATTATAATCAACCCCAATGATATCGTACTTTTCTTGCACTGCCTCTGTTTTTTTTGAATCTACCCTAAATTTACTAAGAAAAGATCACTTGCGATACCATCACTCAAAAACTTTCCTTTTTTAGTAACTAATAGGATGTCATTATCTAGAAACAATAGATGCTTTTCTATATGTTTTTGAGCTTGTTTTAGTAGATACTCTTTGTAAGTTATACCAAATTCTTGAGTTATTTTTTGAAGTGAAACCCCCCAAACAGTCCGCAAACCGGTCATTACATATTCATTATATTTGTCTGTAGTGGTTAGGGTTTCGATTTCACGAGGGAGTTCATTTTGTTGTATGGATTTAATGTACTTTGTGTTGTTGTTGATATTCCAACTACGTTGTGTTCCATTATAAGAATGTGCAGATGGCCCGATGCCTAAATATTGTTTCCCTTGCCAATATGCAGTGTTGTTTTTGCTGAAATAACCGGGCTTTCCAAAATTTGATAATTCATAATGTACAAATCCTTCTTTTTGTAAAGTTTCAACCAAAATTTCGAAATGCTGTTGTGCTAATGCATCATTTACAGGAGCAATTTCTCCTTTTTCAATAAGTTTTGGCAAAGCGGTATTGGGTTCTACTGTTAAGGCATAACAGGATATGTGAGGTACTCCATAATCCAGAGCAAGTTGAATATTCTGCTCCCAACGATCTAAAGACATGTTTGGAATGCCGTAGATTAAATCTATAGATATATTATTAAACTTGCGAGTCGCGAGGGACAAGCAATCTATTGCTTCTTGAGCATTATGAGCACGGTTCATCATTTGCAAATCTTCTTCAAAAAAAGATTGTATACCAATACTTAATCTATTTACAGGGCTTTTGACTAAGGATTCAATTTTTTCTTGGGTAAGATCATCGGGATTGGCTTCTACTGTGATCTCGGCATCCTCTGATATCGAATAATATTCATAAATAACATCAATAATTTTTTGAAGATCATGTATAGATAACACAGTGGGTGTACCTCCTCCAAAATAGATGGTTTCAATAATTTCATTATCTCTTATCTCAGAAGATCGTATTTTGATTTCAGAGCAAATAGCCGTAATCATATCCTCTTTTTTCTTCATCGAAGTAGAAAAATGAAAATCACAATAGTGACATGCTTGCTTGCAAAACGGGATATGTATATAGATTCCGCTAATAATTCTAGGTTTTTGAAATTAATTAGAATTCCTTCCCCCTAGAGAGAAGTTTAAGAAAGGATAGTTATTTTTTAACCCGTTTCTCATTTTGTTTTACAAAAGCTGCCCAACCCGTATAGCTTTTACCTGTGATATCGGCTCGTCCCATATTATAAAAATGACACACTGCTGCCGCCAATCCATCTGTAGAATCCAGATTTTTTGGTAACGTTTTAAGCTGTAAAAGACTTTGTAGCATTTTGGCTACTTGTTCTTTACTTGCATTACCGTTACCAGTAATTGCCATTTTGATTTTTTTTGGAGAGTATTCTGTAATGGGTACTTCTCTACTAAGTCCGGCAGCCATAGCCACTCCTTGTGCTCTTCCTAATTTTAACATTGATTGTACATTTTTTCCAAAAAAAGGAGCTTCTATAGCAATTTCATCTGGGTGATAGGTGTCTATGAGCTCAATGGTACGTTCAAAAATAAGTTTTAGTTTGATATAATGATCATCATATTTACTTAATTGAAGTTCATTCAACTGTAAAAAAGACATTTTCTTATTTTGAACCTTAATAAGTCCAAATCCCATAATTGTAGTACCTGGATCTATGCCTAATATAATTTTTTCGGTGCTCAAGATTGCGTTTGTATTTTCAGATACTGCAAAACTACATAATTCGTAGTAAGCAAAGGAGTTAATCTATACGAATTACTAACGGAAGTTTGTAAAGAGCCGTCACAGGGGTCCCGCGGGTATGTGCAGGCTCAACTTTTGGAAGTGTACTAATACTTTCTTCAAGGATATCTTTTAGACCTGGTATTTCTGACTGGATTATATCTGGTAACTCAAAATCTTCTAACAAGATTTGACTGTCCTTTGTTATTAATAAAGGAACCCAGATAGTATCATGAATAGCTTCACTTGTCTCGACCGCAATTTTTGTAAGGTGCTTATGAATATGCTCGGTTATGGTATTTTGGAAACATCGTTCAAGTTCTTCCTCCTGTTTATCTCTACAAGCCTTAAATAAAGGAGGTTGTTCTACTTCGTTCCAGTTTAGCTTATCCAGTCCTTCTTTTATGATTTGTTGCTTATTCTCTTTTTTGAGAACAAAATTATCACAAGAAAATAAAGCGAACGCTAATAAACCAATATACCAAATTCTTTTACGCATCATCCGTGAACAGTTTCGGATAGCCAAACTACATAAAATTTTTAAGAGTGTAAAAAGTGATTTTTTATAAATGAAAGAATACCAGATTTATGAAATAAAACTTTGAAGATGATCTTTTAGAGAAGTATCCTCTGGAATATTCATTTTCTTCTTTAATCGTTTTCTTGCCATTTTTACAGCATGCGTCGAAACGCTAAGTAATTGAGCTGATTCTTTTATCGATAAATTAAGTTTCATCAAAAGACAATGCCTAATGTCATTTGTAGATAAATCAGGGAAAGTAGTGTTAATTTGGGCTGTTATACCGGGATATTGTGATTCGATTCTATCTTTTAGCACAGTTAGGTCTGATGTGGATTTAATAAAAACATCCAGTCTTTTTTCAGCGGCTACAATTTCTTCTCTGTTATTATATTTTATAGCCGAAGAGAGATTCTTTTTTATGGCAGATAATTTATCTAATCTTTCATTTACAGAGATCATAGTTGCCAAGAATTCTTCTTCTCTACTTTGCAAATGATTTTCTAAGATCTTTTTTTCATTCTCTTTTAATAATTCGATTTGCAGTTCACTTTTATTGTATTTTTTGTATAAAATCAAGGATAATAATACAAACAAAAGACTAAAAAACCCAACGGCCAGAGAAATAATATATAGTTCTTGTTTTTCGGTTTTGTAGGTCAAAATATCATTGTCTTTTGTCAAGAGATCATTTTTATATTCTTCTTCGATTAATTGTATTTTTCCTTCTGATATTTTAGAAATATCTTCATTTCTATGGCGATAAAGACTGTCTATTAGACTACCATATTTTTCGTAATAATTTGCAGAAAGATCCAATGATTCTATTCTCTTATATAAGGCACCCAAGTTCTTATATGAGAAGGCCACATCCATAGGATCATCGGGGTTTTGAAGAATTGCATTTTCAAAATGTGCTATGGCCTGATCAGGATTGTCTAGTGAATTGTAAATTTTACCTAGTACCAACGCGTTTGTTGCGGTATAAGCGCTTAATTCTGGTTTGTCGGCTAAAATCTTCTTGGCATCTAGAGCTTTTTCTAATGCGAGTTTATAATCTCCAAGGCTTCTATAGGCGTCTGCAATAGAAGTCATTAAGAAGCTTTTCTCGCCTTTCTTATTAGAGTGTTGAATGCTTTCCAGATTGGCGGCCCACCAGTTTATTGCTTTTCCATATTCTTTTTTGTCAAAATGTGCTGTGGCCAAACTGGTATATAATGGATATTTTAGATCTTCATGACTTACAACAGTTGAATCTTCTAATAACTCTTTTGAATAAGCCAAAACTTTATCGGGCTCACCAAGAGCCAAATGACAATTTAACATATTAATTTTGGTGATCAATGCTGCTTTTTGATCTTCTTGTTTTATGTTTATTTTGTAGGCTTTATGATAATATTTTAAGGCTTGATAATGTAATTCCTGATTATTCAAAATAGATGCCTTGTTGTTATAAATATATGCTAAAGCATATTCTAGATCGAGGTGTTGTTTTATAATTTTTTCACCTTGGTCATAAACAATGTTGGCGCTATCAACCATAGAGTTGTTTGTGTAATAAATTCCGAGATTGACTAAACTTCGCACTTCTCCTTTTGGATACTTTGCTTTTTGTGACAGCTTTATTTGTTCTTTCCACAGGTCGCCATTACCTATAAGATCTTCTTGTGCTATTGTACATAAACTGTCTATATACTTAATTTGGTTTTCATATTCTTGAGAATCTTGACTATATAATGGATTAAGGTTTTGCAGTAGCATAAATAGTATAATCCAGTAGGTTAAATGCTTCACATTAATCGGGGTTAGTTAGTATTATTTTATAACAACGTATAAAATAAAAAATAGTACGCTGTATGTATTCTTTTTTTATGCAATGTACCCCTAATGTACCCTTTATAAAAATGTATTTGCGCGTTAGAATAGAGAACTTTAGACTTAGTATTAGCAATAAACCATAATAGATTTTATTTCAAAATCAGCTTTTATTAATAAAGTGAAATATAAAGTAATAACTATTAAAATTGAATTAACCCATTTACACAAACTAACGCAAACTCAATCATGAAAACAGCACTACTTAAGGGTATTCCTATACCTACATTTCTTCGTTCAAAAATCTTTTGGTCATCCAGGTATTTGTTATTTGCTATTGCAAAAGCATTTACTACTTAACTTGATTTGGCCTGATAAATAAGACCCTAATACATTATCTAATGTCTATAAGATAGAAACAATCTCTGCAAGAAACTGCAGAGAGGATTCCTATATCATTTCTAAACATTGAAACTAAAAACAATCACACAATGAATGTCATAAAACTTATGATTTCGATACTGTTTTTCTGCATGATAACAGTATCATCGAAAGCGCAAACACCAACAGCTCCTAATGGTAAAAAATGGGAGAAAATAGATGAACTCTCAGATGAATTTAATGGTACATCTCTTAATACTGCCAAATGGGCAATAAATACTCCTCAATGGGAGGGTAGGCGACCTGCCAGGTTTGAAGAATCATCGGTATCTGTTTCGGACGGAAACCTTAAAATTTCAGCCTCGAAAAAATCAAACCCATCTAATGGATGGACTCATAATGGCGGACTAGTAAGATCAAAAACAAAAAATCTATATGGTTACTATGAGGCACGAATGAAAGCTAATAAAACTTTTATGTCTTCAACTTTTTGGCTTATTAATAAAAAAAATGAAGGTTCTGGCTGTAATATAAGAACAACAGAATTGGATATTACTGAAACTGTTGGGGTTAATTCTGGTAATGCTAATTGGATTAATACAATGATCAAAAGTATGAATTCAAATACCCATAGCAGAAATACCAATTGTAACAGTACACCGGTCGGACAAAAAGGAGGCAAAGCAGAACTTGGCGGTCAATCCTGGCAGGGTTATCATACGTATGGAGTATGGTGGAAAAATAAAAACGAAGTACTATTTTATTTAGACGGAAAACTTGTAAATACAATTATCCCTCCAGCAGATTTTGATTTGCCAATGTATCTGCGTATGGTAGTAGAAACATATGATTGGAATCCACCCAAAGCGGGACAAGATGGAATGAACGATTCTGTTGCTAATCGTACTACCTATTACGATTGGGTACGGTCATATAAATTGGTCGATGATAATGGAAATGCAGAAGTAGATAAAGTAGGATTTAAAAATGCTCCAACAATTATTAATCCTCAAACCAGCTATACTTTTAATATTGATTATGAAGCATCAGATAATAGAGAAATAGTTGTAGAATTTTGGTCCGCTACCAGTTGGATTGCTCAACAAAAAGAAATAGTCGTCAAAGGAAAGGGTACAAAGTCGATTACAGTTACTTTACCTGCTTTGCCCAATACAGGATCTGGATATATGTATAAGACACATATTAGACCAATGGGTACAACCTGGAGAGAAGCAATTGATAGAGATCAGATCGATAATGTAGTCATAGAGAATGCTAATGGCGGTTTGGATTGGCAAGGAATTCCGGTTCCCGCGAATGCCGGAAATGGTAAGAAATGGGAATTATTGCCAAACTATTCTGATGATTTCAATTATAATGGTAAAGGAAATCAATTCAATAGTAAATGGAAAGATACTTATTTTAATGGATGGTCAGGTCCTGGCTTGACAGAATGGACTCGGAATAATTCTAATGTTTCTGGCGGGAATTTAATAATAAAAGCCTCTCGAAAGCAAGGAACAAACAAAGTTCATTGTGGAGTTATTACTTCAAAAACTCCAATAAAATACCCTATCTATACTGAAGTTAGAGCAAAAGTAGCCAATCAGGTGTTGTCATCAAATTTTTGGTTCTTAAGCCCCGATGATAAACGAGAAATTGATATTCTAGAGATCTATGGTGGTGATAGACCTAATCAGACCTGGTTTGCAGCGAGAGCTTCTTCTAATTACCATGTTTTTGTGCGAGGTGCTAATAATCAAATTCTTCAGGATCTAAATGATCAACAGCATCATACATTACCAAACCAAGAACCGTGGAGAAACGATTGGCACACCTTTGGAGCTTACTGGAAAGATGCATTTACAGTTGATTTTTATTATGATGGTAAGTTAGTACATAAGCTTCGCCGAGATGGTATCAATGATCCAGAAGGATTGGGCCTTAATAGAGACTCGTTTATGATTATCGATATAGAAGATCATGCGTGGAGATCAAATCAAGGTATAGTTGCAACCGATGCAGAACTTGCTAATCAGAATAAAAATAAATATTATGTTGACTGGGTTCGAACGTACAAACCTGTAAATGATGGTACACCTCCATCAATAGTAGATGAAGTGAGCTTTAAAAATCCTTCAACTACTATAAATCCTGAAAGATCGTATACATTTAATATGCAATATTCTGCATCTATTGATCGTGAAATTGCAGTAAGCTTTTGGAAAAACAATACATGGATCGCTAGCAAAGTGGAACGGGTTAATGAAGGTTCTGGTATCAAAGCAATTACTGTAAATTTACCTTCTCTTCCTACTGTAGGATCTGGATATGCTTATAAGTCACATATTCGCCCTATAGGAACCAATTGGCAACAGGCTTTGGATACCGATGCAATTACTAATGTGACTGTTGTAGAAGTGACAAGTCCTCCTTCTGCAGAGCCATTAATCGCCAATGGAACTTATTTTATTACTTCTAGTCAAAATGATCAACGATTATTATCCAGAGGTGTAGAGAATCATAGTGCCAGAATGCATGATCCTGGGAATTATGATGATCAACTATGGGTTTTTGACCACTTAGGAGATAATGTATATACTATACAAAATAAAGGGACCAATAGATATTTAGAAGTACCCTATGCCAAATGTGGTAATGGTAATAATGTTGCTACCTATACGAGTGCAAATAATAACCACCAGAAGTGGAAGGCTGTTAAGAACGGAGATCTGTATTCTTTTAAACCTGTGCATTGTCAAAATGTAGCTTTGGATAGGGCAGCTGGGGCTATTAATGCCAATGTTCATACTTGGGGGTATAGTGCTACAAACAATAATCAGAAATGGAATATAAAACCATCTTCTAATAGTCGTGTAACAACTTCTGAAATTTTCAAACAAAATAAAATTGATCTATACCCAAACCCGGCAGCCGATATAATTCGTATTCAGGGTGTAAAACACAATACTAAGGTTACAGTAATTGATTTTTATGGCTATGAAGTTATTAATACTAGGTTAAACGGGAATATTCTAAAAGTTGACAAACTACCTAGCGGAATCTATTTTTTACAAACCGAAAAAGGCATAAAAATAAAGTTTGCTATAAAATAAAATCACATAAATATATGAAATCAATTCATCATTTTTTGGTAATAATTACCATGTTATTGCTATCAAATTTATCAATAGCACAACAAATCGGAGATCCAGGATGGGTTTTTGATGAAAGTAAATACGATAATCGATTTCCTGCAATGCGAGAGTATGCAAAAGCAGGTGTTCAGGGGGGCATTCCTTATCGTTCCAGCAACCCGGTAAAACAAACCCTTTCTGTTGTGTCTGGGGATTCGGATATGGCAAATAATATTCAATCAGCCATTAATACTGTGAATTCTTCGGGAGGAGGGGTAGTGTTACTGAAAAATGGAACCTATCCTATCAGAAGTCAGATCATAATGAAATCCAATGTTATTCTTCGAGGACAAAGCAAAAATGGGGTTTTATTAGAAGTTTTTATGCGATTTCAAGGAGCTTCAGAACCAAAAAAGAAGGAAGTCTTCTTTTGGCAAAATATACAAAATGCAGGTCTAGAAGATTTCTCGATGATCTATAATGCCGATTACAACGGGAAACAAATGTTTCCTCTCGACCATGATTGGGCTTTTACTTATTTTTCTGCTTATCCAATAAGAAGCCAAAACTATCCGAACGAAAGAGTGTATCATGACCGTCCCAATTTCAAATATCATACAGTCAAGAACATAGACGTTACTTATGTAAGAATGGATGGAAATACAAAAAACTGTTGGATCGATAATTGTAATTTCAGAGATTCTGGATCTGCACATCTTATTATCTCAAACCCAAGTAAACATATTACCATTAGAAATACCCTTGTTCAGGGAGCTTTTCAGAAAGGAAACAATGGCCATGGATACGGAATTAATTCTTCAGGGACTTACGTATTAATGGTAAAGACCACAGTTAAAAATGTACGTCATTGGGCAATTCAACAAGGAGCTATTTACAATGTGGTGTATGATTGTCACAGTGAAACCGATATGAATTTTCACCAAGGTGATCTAGGGCTTAATTTAATCGAAAAAAGTAAACTTCATAGACCTTATTGGCATTTATGGAAGGTGATTGGTACAGGTGCAAGTTATCATGGAGATCCGGGACAAGGAAACATGTTCTATGATAATGATGTGATTGATGGAAATAACGGAAAAAAATATACAGACAAGAAGGTATATACATTTAATACAAATAGAAATGTGGTTCCAATGTTCAGCACACCTCCAAAATATGGTACACTATATGCCATGAAGCGAAGCGGAGGTAATGGTGGTGGACAAAATCAATTACCTAATGTTGGTTTTTCAGGAATTACAGAAGGAGCACAATTGGATGAAGGAGCCAGTATTAAACCTGTAGTTAATGCTTCAGATACCGATGGAAGTATCACCAATGTAAAATTATACCTGAATAATGGATTTGTCAGGCAAGAAAATGTAGCTCCATACGAATGGGGTCACTTAGCAAATAAAGATGAACAACTTAAGAATCTGGCTGATGGTTCGTATACCTTAAAAGCTGAAGCAACAGACAATGAAGGAGGTAAAACTATTAAAACCTTGACTTTTAAGGTAGGCGCTACCAATAACAACAATCAATTCATTGCTAATGGGACTTATTTTATAATTTCTACTACATCTAACCAGAGAATATTATCGCGATCACAAGGAAACCATAATGCTAGAATGCATAATCCAGGTAACTATAATGACCAGAAGTGGATTTTTAATCATTTGGGAGATAATGTATACACAATCAAAAACACAAGTACCAATAGATATTTAGAAGTGCCCTATGCTAAGTGCGGTAACGGTAATAATGTAGCCACGTATACAAGTGCAAATAATAGTCACCAGAAGTGGAAAGTAGTAAAAAATGGAGATGTGTATTCTTTTAAACCTGTGCATTGTCAAAACGTAGCTTTGGATAGAGCAGCCGGTGCTGTTAATGCCAATATCCATACCTGGGGGTATAATGCTACGAATCAAAATCAGAAATGGAGACTAGCAATTATTACGGATAGAAGTCTTAGTGCCAACCAAATAAAAGATAATAACACCAGAGTTATATTGTATCCTAACCCGGCAAAAGATGCCATTACCATTCTAGGTATACCAAATAATTCTTTAATTAGGGTTTTTGATTTTTATGGAAATGAAGTAATCAACTCCCGATTAAGGGGTAATGTGATGAAAGTAGACCAACTGCCAAGTGGAGTATATTTTCTTCAAAGCGATAGCGGCATTAAAACAAGGTTCTTGATACAATAAACTCCTCATAAATTAATCATGAAATGTGGTCAATAAACATTCATGATAAGAATATTTCTATAAGTAATGTAAATACCAATTTTTAATCAAACAAATCTTTTAATTATGAAACTTACAAAACTCAATTGTTTAATTGCATTTTTCCTTCTTGGGTTGGTGATAAAAGCCCAGATCCCCGAAGGAGAATTAAAAAGGTGGCATAAGGTCAGTTTAACCTTTAATGGACCTAATACCTCAGAGACAGCTAACCCTAATCCGTTCTCAGACTATAGGTTAGAAGTCACATTTACGCATCAAGAAAGTAACAGGAGTTATAAAGTACCAGGATATTATGCGGCCTGTGGAAATGCCGAGAACAATAGTTGTACTTCAGGAAATAAATGGAGAGTGCATTTTGCACCAGAACAAATAGGAACCTGGAACTGGTCTGCGTCTTTTAAATCAGGATCTAATGTTGCCATTAATGGTGGGGGATCTGGTGCTGGATTTATGGACGGAAGTAATGGGTCATTTTCTGTTTCAGAATCTGATAAAGGTGGACGAGATCATAGAGCAAAGAACAAAGGGATGTTGCGAT
The DNA here is from genome assembly GCA_947496355.1 of uncultured Aquimarina sp. Classification (GTDB taxonomy): domain Bacteria; phylum Bacteroidota; class Bacteroidia; order Flavobacteriales; family Flavobacteriaceae; genus Aquimarina. Next base: position 394,562 of record CANMCO010000005.1, on the reverse strand, counting down.
ATGTAGGACAACATTATCTTAGATATACAGGAACTAATCCAACTAGTCCAAATGGAAATTGGTTTGTAAAAGCTGGTGCCGATGCTCCAGAAAATACGTTGGCATATGTAGATTTTGATGCAACACCAAACAGAGGAAATCGTCGAAAATCCTGGAACCCTCACCAACAAGATTACCAAGCTTCAGATGCTAGTGCCTATACTTGGAGTGGAGGAAAAGGGACCGAACTATTGGGAGTAGTGAGGTACTTATCTAATAAGGGACTAAATGCATTTTCTTTCTTAACCTTAAGTCTGCATGGAGATGATGAAAACGTATTTCCGCATTTATTAAAAGTGAATGAGAACACCTATAATGGGTATAATGATGGTCAACAATGGAACCAGGGCGTACACAAGGATAGATTTGATGTGTCTAAACTTGCGCAATGGGAAAAGGTGTTTGAGTATGCCGATAAAAAAGGAATGTTTATGCATTTCAAAACTCTCGAAACAGAGAATGACAATATCATGGACAATAATGGTTTTGGAAGACAGAGAAAATTATACTATCGCGAACTGATAGCGCGTTTCGGGCATCATTTAGCCTTAAACTGGAATCTTTCAGAAGAAACTACTATTCCTGATAATGTGGTGAAATCTACCGCCGCATATATCAAACAAATGGATCCATATGATCATCACATAGTAATTCATACCTATCCGGGACAACAAGATCAACGATACAACCCATTGTTAGGTAATAACTCAGAACTTACAGGTGCCTCTGTACAAACCGACAAAAATAAAGTACATGATGATGTAAAAAGATGGTTAGAAAAATCCCGTAACGCTGGTAAGAAATGGGTAGTGGCCAATGATGAGCAAGGAAGTGCTAATATTGGTGTGGATCAAGATGGTAAAGAAGACAAACTGGTTAGGCATAAAGTACTTTGGGGTACACTCATGGCTGGTGGAACAGGTGTAGAGTATTATTATGGATATCAAACCGGTGAAACTGATCTATCTGCTCAAAATCATAGGTCCAGAGATGGTAAATATTCTGATGCAGCTAGAGCATTACAGTTTTTTAATGATAATTTATTAGGAAGTTTAACCGATATGATATCTTCTGATGGAGTGACGTCAGATGGTAATGATTATGTGTTGGCCAAAACTGGTGATGTGTATGCTGTGTATAGACCAAATGGAGGATCTACAGGGTTAAACTTGCCTTCAGGAAATGACAAGTATGATGTACAATGGTATAACCCAAGATCAGGGGGTAATCTTACTGCAAAAACTACTTTGGACGGTAATTTGGTGGCACCAGATAATAATGATTGGGTTGCTTTGATTAGAAAGAAGAACGGAAATGGTGGCGGAGACGGCGGCGGTGATGGTGATTGTGTTGCTCTTGAGCAAAATGGAGTTGTTGCTGTTGAAGCAGAACATTTTGAAAGCCAATCTAAAAGTGATAAAAGAAAATGGTATGTGCTTAATGGTAGTGGATCAACACCCACACCTGACCCAGATCCAGATCACTCTAATGGAGCAAGTGACGGGGGATATTTAGAAATATTACCTGATACAAGAGTGACGCACGGTGATCCATTGATTAATGGAGAAAATTTTTCCAATACAGCAGGTCAATTGGCAATAATTAACTACAAAGTGAAGTTTACAACACCTGGTAAGTATTTTGTTTGGGTAAGGGCTCATTCTATGGGTTCTGAAGATAATGGAGTACATGTAGGAATAGATGGGACTTGGCCAGCATCTGGTCAGAGAATGCAATGGTGTGCTGGCAAAAATCAATGGACTTGGGAGAGTAAGCAACGCACAGCTGCTAACCACTGTGGTGAAGCTCAGAAAATATTTATTAATGTTCCAAGCGCAGGCGTTCATACGATTTCATTTTCTATGAGAGAAGATGGGTTTGAAATGGATAAATTTGTATTATCTAAAACCTATACCAAACCAAGCGGGAATGGCCCTGCTGAGGTGCTAGTAGATTGTGGAGACCAAAATAGCGCACCTCAAGTAAACGTTACCTCACCATCTAATGGAACAACTTTTCAAGAAGGGGAAACAATTTCTCTAAGTGCAAATGCATCAGATACAGACGGAACAATTGCAAAAGTTGAGTTTTACGTAAATGGTAATTTAGTGGCAACAGAGCAACAGGCACCTTATCAAACTTCTACAACTATTGCTAATGTGGGAAGTTATGCAATCACTGCAAAGGCTACAGATAATGATGGTGCAGTTACTACTTCTACAGCAATAAATATTCAAATAGAAGGAAATACACCTCCACCAACAGGTACAATTGATATTCCCGGGGCCTTTGAAGCAGAGAGTTTTGATTCAAAATCAGGAAGTATACGTATCGAAAATACACCGGGTACTACAAATCAGAATTTGGGGTATATTAAAAATGGAGATTATACAGAGTATAATGTCAATATAGCTTCCAACGGAATGTATACTTTCGATTTTTATGCTTCTAGCGCAGGAGTAGGTGGAAGTGTAGATATCATTGAAGCGGGTAACACTGTAGGTTCTATAACACTTCCTGTAACAGGGCAATGGCATAATTATAAGAAATATTCTGTAGATGTTTCATTAACCAAAGGAGAGAAAGCCCTAAGATTATTATATAAAGGAGGGGCAGGTTATCTATTTAATGTAGATAAAGTTAGTACTACTATAGTAGCCGCTCCTGTAGAACAAACAATAACACTTTCTCCAATTCATGATGCCTATTTACAAGGAGCAACTAGATTTAATAGTGATATTGTTCGAGTAGAGCAGAGTAAGAGAACTGGATATCTAATGTTTGATCTTTCGTCTATTAATGGGACTATTACTAATGCACAGCTAAAATTCACCGTAAATTCAGACCCAGGCAATGGTAATCTTACAGTGCATAGAGGAACTTCTAATAATTGGACTGAAAACGATTTAGCTAATGGAAATAAGCCTTCTGTAGGAAATTTATTAGGAAGTTTGAATAATACTTATGCAATAGGGAATGCAAAAACAATAAACCTGAATGCAGTAGCGGTATCTGGCAACAAGTTATCGCTTATATTAAGAATGACTTCAGGAAACGACTTTGCATTTGCATCTAAAGAGAATGGAATCAACAAACCTCCTCAATTAGTTATTACTTATACCAGCGCTAGACAGCAAAGTCTGGTAAGTGACAATAGTAATATTTCAGTATTTCCTAATCCTATAACAGATAGAGTTAGCGTTTCTGGAGCATCTATTGGTTCAAGAGTTAAAATATTTAACTCTACAGGTATGTTACAAAAGGAAGTAATTATAAAAGAAGGCCAAAATTGGATAGATATGTATGATTTACCTTCTGGGTATTATATTTTGAACGTTTTTGAGCAAAATAAAACCAACAAAGTTATGTCTACAAGAAAGATCATAAAACAATAATAACAAGTGTAGATTTTTAAAAAAAGGTTACCCATTTCGGGTAACCTTTTTTATTTAACTATAACTACTATTTATAAATTAAGATGGATCGCTTTAGTGATCGTGATCATCATAATCTTCGTCATTTAAATCTACAGTTAGTCTATACGAAGGAACATTTAAACCTTTTTCAGTTGTAACTGTTGTATAATCAAGAATTTGATCTCCCGTTTCCTTTATTTTTTCATTCTTAAAAAGAGCCTTACATACTCCGTCTACTGTTTTTTCATAATATTCTTCTCCGTACTCAATATCTAATCTATAATGCCCCTCTGGTATATGTCTGATTTTATAGATTTGATTTCTAGTTAAGTGAACGGTTCTAATCTCTTTTTCAGTTTCTGTTGATACCATATGCAGAATTACTTCAGCATTTTTACCAGAGGTTATTTCTAGATAGTTATCAAGTTTCTTGTCGTATTCAGAGTTTTGATTTGGGCATTCTGATTCTGCATTTTCTGCCATTTTAGCTAACTCGATAGCACGTTTTGTTGCTTTTTGAGTATCAGTTTCGACTACGTCAACTTCTTCAGTATTAGAAGTAGATTGGCTACAAGAGGTGTATGTAAGTACCCCTGTTATTGCCGGAATTAAAAGTAGGTACTTAAACCTGGCAATTGTTTTAGATTTGGATTTTTGTAACATAACGATTCGTTTTTTGATTAATGATTGATTAAAAAATTGATTGACAAATGTGATTTCCTGAGTTTGAAAAGTCGCATTCAGTAATTGTTCTATATAATTCCTCTTATCTATAGTAGATATAACTGCTTCATCGGCCAAGTATTCATGTAATACGGTTATTCTTGATTGATAAATGTAAATCATCGGATTCCACCACAGTACTATTTTAAGGATTTCAAAACATATTTGATCCAATGAATGTTTTTGTTCCACATGTACCATCTCATGAACTAGGATTTGCTTTTTTTCTTCTTCATTAAGTCTCTCGCCTAAGTAAATAGTGTTCCAAAAAGAAAATGCTTGGTTACTGTTTGGGAGTGAAACTACTTTTTTATTGCTAACATTAGATGTAAAAGAAAAGCTGGTCAAAATGTTAAGCTTATAAAACTTCATTATTAATAAGACTAAACTAATTGCAGCACCTACGTAATAAAGTATGATCCACCAGTTTGTTGGATTTTGCTCCGGTCCGGTTGTACCAAGAACTGTAAGATTTTCTGAAGAGATTGTTATTACTCTTTCTAATTGGGTAATATATCCCTGAGGTGTAGGAGAGCTTAAGGCTGGAATTTTTATAAAGGGAAATACCAATGATAAGATTGGTGTGATGATAAGGTATAATCTGTTCCAGGCAAAAAATGTATCTTTTTTATGAAACACGTCATAAAGCGCTAAAAATAACACTTGAAAAGCAAGAGTTTGTAGTAGGTAGTGGAGCATAATAATTAGTTTTCTTTATCAAGTTCTTTTAAAATTTGTTCTAGATCTTTAATATCCATATCGTTCTTTTTTACAAAAAAGGAAACCATGTTTCTAAAAGATCCATTAAAATAGTTATTCATCAACTTATTTAAAGATTGACTGCTGTAATCCTCCTTTTTTACTATTGGAAAATAGATATATCCTTTACCTTTCTTTCGATGAGATACAAATTGTTTATTTTCTAAAATTCTTATGATTGTAGAAATAGTATTATATGCAGGCTTGGGTTCTGGCATTTGCTCAATGATTGATGCCACATTGGCCTCTTCTTGTTGCCATAACAGTTGCATTACTTCTTCTTCGGCTTTGGTAAGTTGTTTCATGTAATTAAAAAAACTATTTTTTTAGTTCTGTGGGAGCAAATATAACTAAATATTTAGTTTTAACTAATTTTTTAGTTACAAAAACAAGGTTTTACCGATAAGAGTATTAGAAACTCAATAAAATAAATCAATGTTTTAGGTATAAAAAACCGATGTTATTGGTTGTCTGTTAATCTTTCCCCTTCTTTTGAAGTGCAAAGTAAGGGGTGAGGTTGATTATTTGATATTCGCGTAACAAATCAGAAGCATTATCGTCATATAAGCAAAAGAATATGGATATAGCATTAATCATAATTGGTTTTTTATTTTGTCTTTTAGGTGTTATTGGGAGTTTTCTTCCTGTGTTGCCTGGGCCTTTTACTGCATGGATAGGTCTATTGATTCTTCATTTGACTGATGCAGTTCCACAAAATTGGACTTTTTTGGGTATTACTTTGGCGATATCAATAGTGGTATGGATACTCGATTATATTGTCCCGGCGCTAGGGACGAAAAAGTTTGGAGGAACAAAATATGGAATGATAGGTAGTTCTCTTGGACTTATAGTGGGAATTATATTTATGGGGCCATTTGGAATTATTATAGGCCCATTTGCAGGAGCGTTTATTGGTGAATTTATTAGAGACAGTAGTGATTCTTCTAGAGCATTAAAAGCTGCTTTTGGTTCTTTTATTGGTTTTCTGGCAGGCACATTTATCAAGTTTATTGTTTCGATAGCCTTTTTGATTTTATTTATTAGTGAAATTTGGGATCACTGGGGTAAGATATTTTAATGATTATTCCCAAAACTAAAAAAAGCCTCTCCAAGTTTATATGGAAAAGCTTCTCATCGGTTTACTACTAAACCACTCACGCTAGGCGTGAGACAACACAACATTTTTAATTGCCAAAAAAAGCTTCAACGGTGATTGAAGCTTTAGCAATTTTGCGGTCTGGACGGGACTCGAACCCGCGACCCCCTGCGTGACAGGCAGGTATTCTAACCAACTGAACTACCAGACCAAGGCCTTATTGCGGATGCAAATATACACCTCATTTTATTACCCGCAAATGTTTTTTTTGTTTTTTTTGACTTTGTTTTTCTAAAATCAAGTAAATTTCTGTCTTTCAACTAAATATGTTGTTAGTATTTTATCAAAATCTTTCGTTGTATCTGCTTCTACATACTTTATACCGTATTGAGCACATTTCATTTTTAAATCATAAAAGTATGAAGAAACAGCTTTTTGGTAGTTATCCTTAATATTATCAGCGTATAAATTAATGTGTTCACCTGTTTCTACATCAATAAATCGAGTAGGACGGTTACTGAAATCAAAATTAAGTTCTTTTTCACTATCAAAAGTATGAAAAAGAATAACTTCATGTTTATTGTACTTAAGGTGCCTTAAAGCCTCGAATAGTTTTTCGGGACTAGAAGTAGCCTGTAGCATATCGGTGAATAAAAAAATTAATGATCTACGATGAATCTTTTCGGCAATTAAATGTAGAAACTTAAAAGTTTCTGTATTCTTATTTCTGGATACGTTTGTAATCGTTTCATTTAGTTTATTGAGCAGCATTTGATGATGTCTCTCGCTTCCTTTTTCTGGAGCATAATAGTCATACTTGTCGCTGTAAATACTTAGGCCGATAGCATCTCGTTGTTTTTTTAAAATATTCATCAAACATGCTGTGGCCAAAACAGAAAAACTAATTTTATTTAATGAGCCTAAATGATGTTCTTTTACCTTTGGATAATGCATAGAAGAAGAACTATCGATAATAATATGACACCTTAGATTGGTTTCTTCTTCGTAACGTTTGGTAAAAAGTTTGTCGGTTTTTGCAAAAAGTTTCCAGTCAATATGTTTGGTGCTTTCGCCATTGTTGTAAACTTTATGCTCTGCAAATTCTGCAGAAAAACCATGAAAAGGACTCTTATGCATACCAGAAATAAAACCCTCTACAACCTGTTTGGCTAAGAGTTCAAGGTTGGTAAATCCACCAGTTTTATTTATTTCTTTTTGAATATCCATAAGAACAGATTTCTGTGAAAATAGAAAAGGTTTGACAAATCGTCAAACCTTTTCTTATTTTTTATCTTTAGTATCTTTTACAAAAGAGAATCTAATGCTTCTGCGTATACATTTTTTGGAGATACACCTACTTGGCGACCTACTACTTCTCCATTTTGAAAAACCAAAACGGTAGGGATGTTTCTTACACCATATTTAGCAGCAAATTCTTGATTAGCATCAACATCTACTTTTCCAACAACGGCTTTGCCGTTGTATTCCTCACTGATTTGTTCAATGATAGGGCCTACCATTCTACAAGGACCACACCAAGCCGCCCAAAAATCAACTAATACTGGTTTCTCACTTTTAAGTACTACCTCATCAAAAGTAGCATCTGTTATTTCTAGTGCCATAGTTATTTATTGTTTAAAATTCTTATTTTATTTTAATATTCACAAAATTAGTCAATAATTTTCCCAAAGCTTACAATCAATATATTTGTTTTGACTATGGAGTCATTTAATTTTTTGATACCAAAACTAAAGAACGAATTAATGGTTGAAATATAATCTAATTTATAGTGTTATAAAACAATACTTATGTTTAAATCCTAGATTAGCAGATAAAGTGTTGTAAGAAAAAAATTAACATTATATTTGTAGGGCTATAGTAAAGATGATAAAAGAAACTCAATTACCATATTGCACCTTAACTTTTAAAGAATCTCATGCGATTTTGGTAATGCATAAGGGGTCTGCTATTACTATGGAAACGGCAGGTGAAATCACATCATATTTAGAAGATTATTATGCTGGTAGGAGATTTGTTTTTATTACACATCGCAAGTTTCCTCATGATATAGATCTCAATGTTTATAAAGGGAAGATTTTAAAAAATATGATTGGTTTTGCTATAGTTTCTGAGAATCCAGAAGAAATAAGAAGAGCAATGCAAGAACAGCCTTTGTGGAATGAAGCTTTTACATTTTTTAAAGAATTAGAAGAGGCAGAAAATTGGGCAGGAAGTTTTTTTGACTAGTGTTTCTAATTGTTAACTTGATTGTATATCCCAATTAAGTGTGTTCGCACCTGTACAGAAATTTCATCACTCTCCGGGATTTGTATTTTCATGGTTTTACTGTCTGCCAAGGGCATGTGGCATTGTACACAGTTATTTCCCATTTTTTCAACTTCATTTTTATTGCCAGAGCAATTTACAGGATTCTTTATCGTAGTATGACATTGAATGCATTTTTGATTAAATGCAGCAAAATCGCCTCTTTCATTTTTGTGAGGATTGTGGCAAGAGGTACAGTCCAAAGTCTGACTTTGTTGAAAGCACTTGCTAGCTTTTAATAATCCATATTGATTTCCATGAACATCTAAATTAGCAAGACTTGTTTCATCATAATCTGGGAAAGAAAATTTTTTTAAGGAATCTCCAGTCATAAATGTAAAAGCTCGTTCGGTAGTTTTAACTCGTAAACCTGAGTGGCACAATGCACAAGCATCTAGTCGTTGTTGCCTAGATAAGGAGCCGTATTTTAAAATGTGTTTAGCGGCTTTTTCCGTAGGGTTTTGTTTGTGATATCTTATGTGTTTAGTTACGGGACCATGACAACGTTGGCAATCAATACCGTAAACAATATTTTTTCTATGAAATTGATTGCCGTTTTTTTTGTCTGAAATGTTTTGAGCATATGTAGTATGGCATTCCAGGCAACGCTCAATAACAGGTCTGGCTGGTGCAAGTTGATCTGGAGCTCCTGGACTATTGATCCAGCTGTTGGTTGGAGTAAAATAGGAAGCTTGTAGTTGAAATAAGTTATTGTCGTTCCACATAAGGTAGGATTGTCCTTTGGTTCCTGATCCAACCACAAGGTCCATTTTGGCACTGTAGAAAGGGGTTTTCTGATTATCGATAATCGGTTCCTGATAAAAACCTGAGTCACGAGCAATCATATTAAAAACTGTGTTTTGATTTAACCTAAAACGGTTGCTACTTTTTTTGAAGCTTCCTTTTATGGTATTCTCATTTGCGAGTTTAAAGGAGTTATAATGAGCAGTTTTATAATGGTCTTCGACTATCTGCTTATGGCATTCTATGCATACTGAAGAATCGATGAATTCCATTCCGTTTTGATGTATAGCAATTGGTGTAATAGCTATATAGTCATTTGCATTGTTTTGTTTTGCCTGATAAAAAGCAAAATAAGATAGAACTCCAATAAGGATAACTCCAAAACTTAGAATATATAACTTCTTTTTTTGCATATGCTGTTGCGTGTAATTCTCTTACAAGATAGAATAATTTAAAAATAGATTGGCAGATGATTTTAGAATAGGAATAGAATATAAGAGCCGGTTTTTATAATTTAATTATATTTATAACTATAATTCATTCATATGAAAACCTTAAAAACTATTTCTGAAACAAACAAAGTAAAAAGAGACAGCCTTATAAAAATTAAAGGAGGAAATACCAGTAATTCTATATCTTACAATAGGGATGAAGATGGAATGGGTAATCAAATGCGTCCAAGAAAAGGTTAAACCTAATTCAACTTATAATAAACCGAGTCATTTTCTAAGGCAGCTAGTAGTTCTTGGGAAATATTTACCTTTTGTTTCCTACTGGGCATGTGTAATTTTAGTTTTTCGGCCATTTCAAATATTACAAAATTTAAAGTGTGATTTCCAGAGTGTTCTATTAAAAGTTCTTTTAAGGAGTCAATTCTAGAGTCAGAAAGATTATTAATATCTAATTGAATTGTTAGTTTTCTTGCATACGTTTCCATGACATCATGAAGTAATTGAAAACTATTGAACTGAATCCTTGGGTCTCCTTTTTTACCAGTATCACGGTTTACCCAACCTTCTTTTATAAAAGCTTTGCCGTAAACAAAGGTGCTTTGTACTAAAAACGGACGATGTTTTAGATATTCTTCTCCAAAAATTCTGAATTCATGAGCAGTATTGTAATCCTCTATGGTAAAAGTAGCCCAACCTTTTCCGTTCTTTGAGGTGCGGTGTTCTACTCCTGTAATTACACCCCCAAATGATATTTCACGATTTATATTGCTTTCTAAATCTGCAAAATTTAGAAGAGTGCCATTGCAGAAGTATTTCATTTCGTATTTAAAATCATCCAAAGGATGACCAGAAAGATAAATACCAACCACTTCTTTTTCTCGGGCAAGTTTTTCCATGGTTCCCCATTCTTCGCAAGGAGGAACTACAGGTTCTGGGATTTGAACATCGCTAGCTTCTCCAAAAAGACTTACTTGTGAGGAATTTTCGTTTTCTTGGTATTTAGAACCATACTTCATTGCCTTTTCAAGAAAAGTAGTTTCGTCTCCATCTTTATGAAAATATTGACCTCTGTGCGTTTCTGCAAAAGAATCAAACCCACCTGCTAAGGCTAGACTTTCGAATGCTTTTTTATTAGCAGCTCTCAAGTCAATGCGCTTAGCCATATCAAAAATTGACTTGTAAGGCCCGCCTTCTTTTCTGTTTTCTACAATGGTGTCTACAGCACCAGTTCCAACACCTTTAACAGCTCCCATTCCAAAACGTACGGCACCATCTTTATTCACAGAGAATTTACGGTAGGATTCGTTTACATCGGGGCCTAGTACATCTAATTTCATGCGTTTACATTCTTCCATGAAGAAGGTAACCTGTTTGATGTCGTTCATGTTGTTAGAAAGTACTGCTGCCATATATTCTGCAGGATAATGTGCCTTTAGGTAAGCGGTTTGATATGCAATCCAGGCATAGCAAGTAGAGTGAGATTTGTTAAATGCGTAAGCTGCAAAAGCTTCCCAATCTTTCCATATTTTTTCTAATTTATCTTCGGCATGACCTTTGGCAGAAGCCTGAGAAATAAATTTAGGCTTCATTTTATCTAGAACGGCTTTTTGCTTTTTACCCATCGCTTTACGTAGTACATCGGCCTCACCCTTTGTGAAATCAGCAAGTTTTTGAGATAGTAGCATTACTTGCTCCTGGTAAACCGTAATTCCGTATGTTTCTTTTAGATATTCCTCACAAGCTTCAAGGTCATAATTGATTTCCTCTGTACCATGTTTCCTGTTAATAAAACTTGGAATGTATTCTAATGGTCCGGGACGATATAATGCATTCATGGCGATAAGATCTGCAAAAACTGTAGGTTTAAGTTCCTTCATATATTTTTGCATCCCTGGTGATTCATATTGAAATACACCAACTGTTTCGCCTCTCTGGAATAAAGCATAGGTTTCTTCGTCGTCTAATGGGAAATTTTCAGGATCTAATTCTACATTGTGTTTTGCTTTTACAATCTTGACTGTATCTTTAATTAAAGTTAATGTCTTTAATCCCAGGAAATCCATTTTTAGCAATCCCGCACTTTCAACCACAGAGTTGTCAAACTGGGTACAGTACATGTCAGAATCCTTAGCCAACGCCACGGGAACGAATTTGGTGATATCATCTGGCGTGATAATTACCCCGCAGGCATGTATACCGGTGTTTCGAACTGATCCTTCTAATACTCTTGCTTGGTTTAGGGTTTCTGCTTCTAGATCACTACCATCTGCAATGTTTAAAAGTTCGTTTACTTTTTCTAATTCGTCACTTCTAAATTTTTTCTTTAGCGTAGCTTCATCCACACCAAAGATTTTTCCAAGCTTAGACATGTTAGGGATCAACTTGGCAATTCGATCCGCATCACTAAGAGGAAGGTCTAATACACGTGCAGTATCGCGTATCGATGACTTTGCTGCCATCGTTCCGTATGTGATTATCTGTGCAACCTGATTTGACCCATATTTTTCGATTACATAATCCATTACACGACTACGCCCTTCGTCATCAAAATCAATATCAATATCGGGCATACTTACACGATCCGGATTTAGGAATCTCTCAAAAAGTAAGTCATATTTAATAGGATCCAGATTCGTTATCCATAAACAATAGGCAACCGCAGATCCCGCAGCAGATCCACGGCCCGGCCCTACAGATACGCCCATTTCCCGAGCAGCACGAATAAAATCTTCAACAATTAGGAAATACCCTGGATATCCTGTTTTTTCGATTACTTTAAGTTCAAAGTCTAAGCGCTCATCTATCTCTGGAGTGATATCTGCGTAACGTTTTTTGGCACCTTCATAGGTGATATGTCTTAAGTATGCATTCTCTCCGCGTTTACCTCCATCAATTTTATCTTCTTCAGACTGAAATTGTTCTGGGATATCAAAGGCTGGCAATAGTACATCTCTGGCAAGTACGAAAGGCTCAATTTTATCAACGATTTCCTGTACATTTATTATCGCCTCAGGTAAATCCTTGAAGAGGCTTTTCATTTCTTCTTGCGTTTTGAAGTAGTATTCTTGATTTGGTAGTCCGTATCGATATCCTCTTCCCCGACCTATTGGAGTTGCTTGCTTTTCACCATCTTTTACACACAATAAAATATCATGGGCGTTGGCATCTTTCTTTTCACAGTAATAGGTGTTGTTTGTAGCAACGGTTTTTATATTATGTTTTTTTGAAAACTCAATGAGTACTTGGTTTACTCTATTTTCATCTTCCTGATTATGGCGCATGATTTCGATATATAAATCATCACCAAACTCCTGATGCCACCATAGCAAAGCTTCTTCTGCTTGTTTTTCTCCAATGTTTAGAACCTTACTAGGAACCTCGCCATAAAGGTTACCGGTAAGTACAATAATATCTTCTTTATACTTCTTAATTACCTCTTTGTCTATTCTGGGTAGATAATAGAATCCATCAACAAAAGCTGTAGAAGACATTTTTGCCAAATTATGATACCCGTTTTTGTTTTTTGCGAGCATTACAATTTGGTATCCATTATCTTTTCTAGACTTGTCTTTATGATTTTCGCATACAAAAAACTCACAACCTACAATGGGTTTTATTTCTATACCTACAGGTTCTTCACCATTTTCGATAGCTTCTTCATTGGCTGCTTTTACATTTTTATTATGATTAGAAACCGCCTGCACAAAATGAAATGCCCCCATCATATTGGCATGATCAGTCATAGCAACCGCCTTCATTTTATGTTGTGCAGCCACGTTTACAAGATCTGGAATACTGGTAGTCGATTGTAATACAGAAAATTGAGTATGGTTATGCAGATGAGCAAAATTTACCTCGTCAAGGGCTGCAATATTTTGATCAATCTCTTGTTGAGATAAATCGGGAGCTTCTTTTTTGTCAAGCGCTTCACGAATTTTTTGTGAAGCTTTTTTGAGATTAATATGTTTTAATCCAATAAGCTGAATAGGCTCAGGATTAGTTTCTTTAAAATTTTCAAAATAATCTGGCTGTGCATCAAGTTCTTCAAGGGTGAAGATCTGTTTTCGAATTAGTTCCAGAAAACAGCGCGTAGTTGCTTCTACATCGGCGGTTGCGTTATGAGCTTCACCAAAGGCAACCCTAAAAAGATGTTGATGCAGCTCGGTCAATGTAGGGAGCTTGAATTTACCTCCTCGTCCTCCCGGAATTTGACATAGCTGTGCTGTAGTTTCTGTACAAGTATCCAGAACAGGGAGTTCTTGTAAATCGTTTCCTATACCAAGGCGATAGAATTCTGCTCCCATGATATTTACGTCAAAACCTACATTTTGACCAACGACATATTTTGTTTTTGATAATGCAATATTGAATTTTTCCAGAACTTCCTGTAAAGTAATGCCATCCTGATCCGCTAGTTCTGTAGATATGCCATGAATCTTTTCTGCGTCATAAGGGATATTAAAACCATCAGGTTTTACCAAGTAATCTTCGTGTTCGATACAATTACCCATTGCATCATGCAATTGCCAGGCAATTTGTATACATCTGGGCCAGTTATCGGTATCGCTAATTGGTGCATCCCATCGTTTTGGTAATCCGGTGGTTTCAGTATCAAAAACTAAGTACATAAAAGAGATATTTCGAAAAATTTGTCCTTACTAAAGACTTTCAAAAATAACTAAAACACAACGTTCATTTCTTAAAAAGTTATCCCGAATTATTAACTAATTATTGAGCTTAAAGTTTAACAATAAAAAAAGCTTAGAAACATTCGATGCTTCTAAGCTTTCTATCTTTAATTTATCACTATTAATCGTTTCGCGGTAATCCAATTTGCGTGCCAATTACACTTGCTTCAGGTTGCGTAATTACAGGGCAGTTAATAATTGCCCCTGTTGCAGTTAACAAATCTGATAACGAATTTGCCAAAGGACTTGGGTTTGCATTACCTCTAAATGGAATTAAAGTACCATCTGCTAAAAGTTGATTTACCTGGTCAAAACTTCTTAAGATTGGGCGCTCAGCTTCAGGTATTGTGAATTCAGTAACTTGTGCGTCCCACATTGGTGCATATCTACTATCTCTAGGATCAATAGGGAACGTGTTTGTCGGGTCTTGTGCTTGTTGGTCACTTAAAGAAGCTGTGTTTAAACCTTGTACCCCAAACCCGTCTGTGTCTGTAGTTCTTCCATTGGCTGTTGGGCTAAAAGGTAACATTGAACCTCCTGGGAATAATCCAAATGTTGGTAAGCTTGCTAATCTTGGGGCAAAAACACCTAATTCGATAGCAGCCGGCCCTGGATCAGAAGTATCTGTTACAATATGGAAGTAATATGGTTGTCCATTTTGCCATCCGTCTAAAAGTTGCATTACAACTGATGCTTGATCGATGGCTAGATTTGGATTGTTTAAATCATCTTGATCTGCAATGCCATTTCCGTTAGGATTAGGGATTCTATCGTGAATACCAGTACTGTTTGCTACTAACTGAGCATTAATTACAACTCCACTAGGTAATACAACATAAGAAGACCATTTAGAATCTGCTATGGCTCCAGGGTTGGCTTCTGCAGGGGGGAAACCAAATAATAATCCATCATCTGATGCTGCACCGGCAACCAAAGACCTTTTTGGTGAAAAATCTACAGACCCTTCAAATACGAGTCTTCCTCTGCGATTCCAATGAGCCCTTTGCTCACCTCCAGAGCCTACAGAAGCAGCCATTCTGGGAGAAAAAATAACGCCTAATTTTTTAGCCATTACTTTGTTAGATGCTTCGGTTATTACGTAATAACCTTTTCTTCGGCTTCCGTCAGGCAAAGTTTCCCAACCTTGAAACATAGGGAACCTGGCTGTAGGTCCAGCAGGAACTACTGATCTGTCTATTCGGTAATCGATACCTAATACACTTGGTAAAAAGACATTTTGCTCTGGTGTAAAACGAAGTGCAGGGTTAAATACGTTATATGGAGTTCCTCCATCTCTTCGGATACTATTTAATAGTAGTTTGGCTTCTCTTAGAGCTCTAATAGATTGAAAAGATTTTGCATCTGCTTCTTCTTTTACTGCTGCTTGATCTTCTATTACTGCAGCATCATCATTACTGCATGCTATAAATATTGATGTGACAAATAGGGTTAAGAGTATTGTTTTTAAATTTTTCATGATTTTGTTTTTTAAATTTTTGTGTCTTTAAAAAACAATTGGCCAATCATTTTTAGGTTTCAAAAGCTAATATTTAAGTTTTGATATATGTTCAGACGATAGCAATATTTTATTCTTACAGAGGAAAAAAATAAAAAATATTGCGATTTGTGAGTATTAGATGCTTTTAGAGGTGAAAAGCACCGTTTTTAAAAGGTTTGTAGATAATTATGTGTTAAATGTAACACAGCTATTTTTGCAATTAATTAACAGAATTTATATGATTTGTCAGTCAAATAAAAAAGCGTAAATGTTAGATGGCTAAAATGTTTACAATGGTTATTACGGCATAAGTGTGGCTCTAGATGAAAAAATAATACCTATTTGTGCAAAATGAACTTTAGTTCTTAAAAAAAGAAAAACGCCCATTAGTGTTAATGAGCGCCTTTCGTCGTTAAGTTGAGTCGTGGTCTAGTAGCCAAAATCAAAGAATCCTTCTGATACTTGAACTCCACTTCTGGTTTCAAATTCGAAACTTCCACTTATACATTTAGAATCTGTATCATGTTCTGAAATTGTTAATCTTCCTGATATTGCAGAAGATTTATCTCTATTTGCTGTGTATGTAGCGCTATAATCACCTGATCCTGTTAATGACCAACTTCCTGGTAACGCATCCGATGGAAATACTATTGATATTACTCCATCTTGGTTGGTTGCTGTAATTAGGATAGACGCATTTTCAACACCAATGATTGCGGCAGAATGATCATCGGTAATCATTTCAGATCCATCTATCATAGCCGTTAATGAAGCGTTAAGTAAGCAAGGGTTGATTTCTTGAGTAACAATTACTTCTTCGGCGATAACGCCTGTTTCAATAGGAACTCTATAGAACCATCCATTATCAAAATTCATCAAATTGCCACTATTATCTTTAAGGTCTTTGAAATAAAAATTACCAGAAATTTCATTGTTATGTATCTGAGTAATGTTAACCGTTCCTTCGGTTGTTCCGTCTTCAGAAATAAATTTTACTTTATTTTTTTGAAAACTAACTTTGTTGACGGTTTGCTGTTGGCCTATTTTATAAGCTCCTATCTTGGTTGATGAAGTCGTAAAACTTATAGATTTTTCTCCTTCACTTCCAGAGATTACTAACGTCCCATCATCATAGATAACGGCCTTTTTTATTGAAGATCTAAAGATTTCACCATCAACTTTAGCCTGTAGAGCTGGGTCGTTGATTTCAGTATCTGTTGAACAAGAAGTAAAAATAAGGCAAAAAACTGCCATTAGGGTAGTTATTCTAATCATATTTGGGGCTTTTGAAATTTTAACTACGATTTACCGTAATCAAATAATTACAGTACAAACATATAATTTAAATTCGTATAAAACAATTTTTTAATCGAAAAAAAGCATATATTATCGATGAAATACACAAAAAATGGATATTTAAGATAAAAATAATGATTTTATAGGAATTTATCCTTCAATAATTGATGTTTGATCATTTAATTTGACAATCTTTAAAAATATAAATCCGTGTAGAATAAAGAATAAACTTTTAAATTGTTGATTTCGTTCTAATTAAAATAGTTAACTTTGCGCCCTTAATTATAAACAGGGTCGTGTACCCAAAAATTAATTTTTTATGTCTGTTAAAATTAGATTACAGAGACACGGTAAAAAAGGAAAACCTTTTTACTGGATCGTAGCAGCAGATGCTAGATCAAAAAGAGATGGTAGATACCTTGAAAAATTAGGTACTTACAACCCTAATGTAAACCCAGCTAGTGTTGACCTTGATGTTGACGGAGCTGTAAAATGGTTACAGAACGGTGCGCAACCTACCGATACTGCAAAAGCTATTCTATCTTATAAAGGAGCTTTACTTAAAAATCACCTTGCCGGTGGAGTAAGAAAAGGTGCTTTGACAGAGGAGCAAGCTGAAGAAAAATTCAATGCTTGGTTATCTGAAAAAGAAGGAAACGTTAATGCTAAGAAGGATCAATTGGCAAAAGCTGAGGCTGCTGCTAAAGCAAAAGCACTTGAAGCTGAAAAAGAAGTTAATGCTAAACGTGAAGCAGAAGCTGCGGCTGCAAATGCAGAAGAAGTTGAAGCTGAAGCAGAAACAACTGAAGAAGCAGATGTAGTAGAAGCTCCAGAAGCTGAAGCTGCAACAGAAGAAGTAACTAAAGAAGCTAGCAACGAGGAAGAATAGTTGCATTATTAACGATGAAGAAAGAAGAATGCTTCTATCTAGGTAAAATCGTAAGTAAATTTAGTTTTAGGGGAGAGGTATTGATCAAATTAGATACTGACGAACCCGAAAGTTATGTGAAAATGGAATCAGTATTTGTTGACTACAACAATAATCTGGTTCCATTTTTTATTGAAAAGTGCTCATTGCACAAAAGCGATTTACTTAGAGTAAAATTTGAAGATGTAGATTCAGAAGAGGATGCAGATGATCTTATGAAAGCTAAAATTTATCTTCCACTTACCTTATTACCAAAACTTGAGGGAGATCAATTTTATTATCACGAGGTAATTGGGTTTACCATTTTAGATAACACTTTTGGAGAAGTAGGAGTTATCAAATCAATTAATGATAGTACTGCCCAGGCATTATTCGAAATTGATCGTAATGGTACCGAGATTTTGATCCCAATGAATGATGAATTCATAGATAAAATAGATAGAGAACAAAAAGTAGTAAGAGTAAATACTCCAGAGGGACTGATTGAACTATATCTTTAGATAAAGAAATTTCAAATTCCAAAAACCAAACTCCAAAAAATACATATGGGTAAGACAAAAGTTTATAATTTAGAAGAAAGAACTTATTTGTTCGCTAGAAATTGTAGACTTTTTGTGAAAAAATTACCTAGAAGCGTTTCTAATATTGAAGATGGAAAACAATTAATAAGATCTTCAGGTTCTGTTGGAGCTAATTATATTGAAGCTAATGAAAAATTAGGAGATAAGGATTTTAGGTATCGAGTAAAAATATCTAGAAAAGAGGCAAAGGAATCGCAATATTGGTTAATGCTATTAAAGGATTTGAATCCTGACCTTGATAGAGAACTGAGTCACTTAATTCAAGAAGTTCAGGAATTAAGGAAAATTTTATCTGCAATTCTGTTAAAATCATAAGAATTTGGAATTTTAGATTTTGATGTTGAAAATTTATAAATGAAACCTTTCAAATTCAAACAATTCACAGTTAATCAAGATCGCTGCGCCATGAAAATTGGAACAGACGGTGTACTTCTTGGTGCTTGGGTCCCAATTGATGATTCAGTAAATTCAATTCTGGATATAGGAACTGGAACAGGTGTTATCGCTTTAATGGCTGCTCAAAGATCTGAAGCCGAAATTATCGATGCTCTTGAAATTGATACAGAGGCGTATGAGCAAGCTGTAGATAATTTTGAATCTTCTGATTGGGGTGATAGATTATTTTGCTATCATGCTTCTTTTCAGGAGTTTGTTGATGAAATTGAGGATAAATATGACTTATTAATCAGTAATCCTCCTTTTTATACCGAGAATTATAAAACTTCAGATGTGCAACGTGATATTGCAAGATTTCAAGACGCTCTTCCATTTGATCATTTAATAGTAGGAGCTTCACGATTGTTATCAGATCATGGACTTCTGGCCCTTATCATTCCGTATAAAGAAGAAGAGCGAGTTATTGAGATTGCTGCGAATATTAATTTGTTTCCTAAAAAAATTACCAGAGTAAAAGGCAATCCAACTTCAGAAATTAAAAGGAGTATGTTGCTTTTTGGGTTTAATCAGGCAAATACTAAGATTGATGAATTAGTGATAGAAAATTCACGTCATCAGTATACTAATCCATATATCAATCTTACCAAAGATTTTTATTTAAAAATGTGAACTATTCTTCACTGTATAAAAAAAGGAGAGTTTAAATAAACCCTCCTCTTCTAAATTCAATCACTCTATGAAGTTTAATCTATGGTTATAAATTAAGTCTTCTTAATTGTAGTCAAAGTTTATTACTTAGTGACCCAATTTCCATCTGCGTCACAAAAAACTTCCATAGTTTTTTCTCCCTGCTTCAATACTAACATAAATTCTGAAGCATCTTCTTTTGCACCTGCTTTTTCTATAGTTGCACCAGCAAAATCTTTAGCTACCGCGTCAAGAACTTTTTGAGGTAAATTCTCTACCGCCAAATCAATATATTTATCCTGAGCAGGTGTAGCAATTTCAGTATTATCATTAGAAGCAACTTCTTGTGCGTTGATTTCTTGAGTACCTACTAATAATCCGAAAGCTAATACTGGTAATAAAAATAATTTTTTCATTTTGTTATTTCTTTTAAGATTTACATTTTGTTACATCAAACATACTAGAATAATTGTGCCACAGCCAGAAATAAGATTGGTTAACTCGGTTAAAATTCTGTTATTCAGTTGTTTAATAGATAATTGTTAGTTGTAGAAACAATTGTTAAAGAATTCTTATTTGTGTAGAAAAAAGTATTGAACTGCGGAATTTGTACACGGATTTAGTTAAAAAACTACGTAAAGGAAAGTGTGGGATTTTAATATTAAAAATATATTAGAGTTAGTATTTAATTACATACTTTTTTAAAAACATCAAAAAAATTGCTTGCTCTTTTTCCATTAATTACATTTGTTACGCACTTTGATGCATCAATTTTGATAATAGTTTAAAACAATACTGAATGAAACCTGATCTTTTTGAAGCTCCAGATTATTATAATTTAGATGAATTGCTTAGTGATGAGCATAAACTGGTACGTGATGCTGCCCGTAGTTGGGTAAAACGTGAAGTGTCACCAATTATCGAAGAATATGCACAACGTGCAGAATTTCCGAATCAAATTATCAAAGGTCTTGCAGAGATTGGAGCTTTTGGTCCTTATATTCCAGAAGAGTACGGAGGAGCAGGATTAGATCAGATAAGTTATGGATTGATCATGCAGGAGATAGAACGAGGAGATTCTGGAGTACGATCTACTTCGTCTGTACAATCATCATTGGTTATGTATCCCATCTGGAAATATGGAAACGAAGAACAATGTAAAAAATACTTGCCAAAGTTAGCATCTGGGGAATTTATGGGATGTTTTGGTCTTACAGAACCTGATCATGGATCAAATCCTGGAGGGATGACAACTAACTTTAAAGATAAAGGAGATCATTATCTACTTAACGGAGCAAAACTTTGGATATCTAATGCACCTTTTGCAGATGTTGCCGTGGTATGGGCCAAAAATGAAGAAGGAAGAATTCATGGGTTGGTAGTAGAGCGTGGTATGGAAGGCTTTTCTACGCCAGAGACACATAACAAATGGTCGCTACGAGCATCTGCAACCGGGGAGTTGATTTTTGATAATGTAAAGGTGCCAAAAGAGAATTTATTACCAAATAAAAGCGGATTAGGAGCCCCCCTTGGATGCTTGGATTCTGCACGATATGGTATTGCTTGGGGAGCAATTGGTGCTGCAATGGATTGTTATGATACAGCTTTACGATATGCTAAGGAGCGTATTCAGTTTGATAAACCCATTGGCGCCACTCAGTTACAACAAAAGAAACTAGCAGAAATGATTACCGAAATTACCAAAGCACAATTACTAGCATGGCGATTGGGAGTGTTGCGTAATGAAGGTAAAGCAACTTCTGCTCAAATCTCTATGGCAAAACGTAATAATGTAGATATGGCTATAAAAATAGCCAGAGAAGCTAGACAAATCCTTGGTGGAATGGGAATCACAGGTGAGTACAGTATTATGCGTCATATGATGAACTTAGAAAGTGTAATAACTTACGAGGGGACTCACGATATTCATTTATTAATAACAGGTATGGATATTACCGGTTTTTCTGCATTTAAATAAAAAGAATTCCAGTATAGTTCTATTAGATATAATTTCCCTTGAAAATTCTCCCATACCACAGTATGGGAGAATTAAGGGAATTACAAAAAATCAGCTAACGCCGAAAAATCAAGGGGTAACTTTACCTCCTCTAGACCCAATATCAATTTCTCCTACCCCTAGTCTAAACCGAATATTGGATCTTTTTCATAACTGTAATGGCTAACTACATATTGAAAATGATTAACTCAACTCATTTCTAATGCAAGAATAGTACACGCCAGTTTCATTTTTCGGAACTGGGATTTTTATTTTGAAAAAAAAATGCTTTAATTCATCAAGTTGGTTATTACCCAACAAGAGGATTCAATTCCTTAGTGTTTAGTTTTCTTTGATAGAACCCAAATTTGAATCCCACAGCTTCTTCATATACAAAACTTTGTAGAGAAACATCATAAATGACAGGAGCATTTAATTGACGCATCGTATTAATGATTCGATATAACTTAGTTTTTGAGATGTCTAAACGATAGGCAAGCTCCGTTGGGCTTCCTGTCGCTTTTAAACGAATAAGTTGATCAATTCTCTCGATTAGTTCAATTTGTTTGATGATAACATTCATAAGTATTCCTTTTTTTGTTATTCCGATTATCAATATGTATTGTGGGGGTCTTATGTTTATGTATCAACAAATAGTTTTGTTACCTTAATAATTAGATTTTTTTAAAATTCTTTAGTTTTTTATTAGTGTAGAGGTAATAATAAGTTCTTACCTAATATATAGGTAAGAAAAACCTGGGTTGTTGTTAAGACAACCAGAGTGTTTAAAAAGAGAGAAATATTTAGGAAAGTGTTGGTTACTTAGTTAAGGCGTTCATTAATTGAGTAGCATTTTCTTTATAAACGCCATTGTATTCAATAATTTCTTGAAGGATTGGTTTTATTTTTTTAGGGTTGCCCAATTTAAGATAAGTTAGTGCTAGATACCATCTAGTATTTTCGTAATACTGACTATTTTTTTGGATACTTTCAAATTGGCCGATAGCTTTTTCTTCCTGATTTGTGTTTAGATAGCTATTGCCCAAATATAAGTGAATTAGATCTTTTTTGATGGTATTAGGAAGTTCTTCCAGCTCAGAAATTACAATAGAATAATCCCCATTTCTATAACTTTTCATAACATCTTGTAGGGCGTTATCATCTTCTCCACGAGAAACATCTTCTACGGGAAAAGGTTCATAATATTGAGCATATAATTCTTGTGTTTGATCTTGATTGTTGATCGTATACCAAAACAGTGTCCCTACACCAAATATCACAACGATAGAAGCTGCAATTTTCCAGAATAGAGAAAAAAATGAGGATGAGGTTTCTTCCTTTTTGATTTCAGTACTGATTTTTACCAGTTTTTCTTTAAACTCTAGTGTATCTTGATCACTTAATGTTACATGTAAAGATCTATGCTTTTCAATCTCTTGTTTTAATGCAGGAGTATTAGATATTTCCTTTTCAAAGGCAAGTAGTTCTTCCTTGGGTAATGTATTATTAAGATACCCTTCTATTTTTTCAAATATTTCTGGAGTTCTGTCCATAAAATCTATTTCTTTTCTGGAGTTAATTGTAACTCCTTGTATGCAGGATCTTTTTCGATCATTTCTATCAGCGATTTTTTACACTCAAATTTCTTCTTCCTGGTGTATCCTTCAGAATATCCCGTGATATGAGCAATTTCTTTCATGCTATTTCCTTGAAAAAGCAAACCCAATACTTCGCGACACGTATTGCTAAGTTTCAAGAAATGTTTTCGGTATACATGTTCACGCTCCTTTTGTGCAATTTCTTCAATAATTTCAGGAGGTATACCTTCTTCATCGTGTACAACATCTTCTGTAATTACCATTTTTTTGTTTTTTCGTAATCTATTTCTCCAAATGTTTCTACAAATACCGTAAAAGTAAGTAGACAATGAAGAATGAAGCTCTAGCGAATCAGACTTTAATTTTTGATATATCAAAATCAATGCATCCTGAAAAACATCTTCTACATCGGCTTCATTACCAGAATTCTTAAGAATGTATCCGCTTATATAGGAGAGGTTTTTTTTGTAAAAAGCTTTAATAATAACCTCGTCACCAGAAAGGATACCTTCCAAAAATTTACGATCTTCGATGTTACTCATAGGTTTATGTACTAAAACAATAGATTGTTACCCTTTGCAGGCATTAAATCAGATATAAAAGTAACAATTTTAGTTTCTTTGCTATTAATATAAAAAGGAAACAATTAATAAAATAAGCCGGAATCCATTAAAGTTGTCATCCCAGCGTAGGCAGGGATCTATAATTACATGTTATAAGGTGAATTACTGATCAAATGCTGGATGATAAATAGTATCTATAAATCGGTAACGAAAAAAAGAAAAATACATAATACAATAACAAGAAGATGATTATTGACATAAAATTCATGAAACAAAAAAAAATATCACCCATATGGGTAGTGAGTTGTGTCATCTTTTTATTTACTACCCTTAGTTACGCCCAAACCATAACCGATACGATACCTGCGTCTCAATATTTTAAAAAAGGAGATGCGTTCTTAACCGATAGAAAACTAGATAGTGCGGTAGTATATTTTGAAAAAGCCCTACCCATCTATCGCAACGCAAAAACTTGGGAGCGGGTAGCCCGATGTTATAATAAGATTTCTGAGAGTCAAATCTTTGATGAAAAATATGTAGAGTCTTTAGATAATGCTAAAAAAGCGCTAGAAATTAGTAGTCGATACCTTAAAAAAAGTAATGGAGAAGAAGCATATTCTTATGATAATATTGGTAATTATTATAATTGGAACAGATTAGATTTTGAAATGGCATTGGATTATTGCCACAAGGCATTAAAGATTAGATTGGAAATTTTCCCTAAGGATCATTTGGATATTGCTTATTCTTATAGCAATATTGGAACCATACTTGTTAGACAACATAAAGGTAATAAAGCATTGCCTTACTACCAAAAATCGTTACAGATTAGGAAGGAAAAATTAGGAACATCTCATATAAATACCAGTAGAACCTATTTTAATATTGGTCTGATATATTATAGACAGGAAGAATTCGATAAAGCATTAAACTATTTGAAAACAGTTTTATCTATTAGAACCAAAGTGTTACCTGAAAACCATATAGAGTTAGCAAATTGTAATGATCTTATTGGCAGGATATATAAAATGAAAGGAAAGTATGACAAAGCTTTGGTTCATTTGCAAAGTAGACTGTCCATTTTAATCTATAACAAAGGGGAAAAACATAAAAGTTTAATTACAGCCAATAATTATATTGGAATTTGTTATAAGAATATGGGACAGTATGACAAGGCATTATATTATTATAAACAAGCTCTTAATGTTAAAAGGAAAATAGAAGAACAAGATGAAAACATTATTGTTCCTTATGTTTTTAATAACATTGGAATTATTTACAAATATAAAGGAGAGTATGACAAGGCATTAATTTACTGTAAAAAAGGTATTGATGATAACATCAAAATTAACGGTGAAAATCATAAAGATGTATCCACTAGTTACAACAATGTTGGGAATCTATATAGGTTAAAAGGAGATTATAATAGATCACTAATATATTATACCAAAGCATTAGCAATAAGAAGAAAGATATTTGATCAAGGTAATTCTAAAATTGCAGATTCGTATAATGATATTGGAGAGTTATATAGTGATAAAAATGATTATAGCAAAGCAATAGATTATTGTATTAAATCGCTAACAATAAGAATAGAGGTATTTGGAAAATATCATCCCGATGTAGCCGATTCCTATGCCAGTTTAGGTGCTATTTATAAAAATGAATTAGAATATAGTACAGCTTTAGGAAACTACAATACAGCTTTAGAAATAAGACAAAGGTTATTTGGCGAACATCACCCAAAAGTAGCACAATCCTATAATGATGTTGCAAAAGTGTACTTTGCACAAAATGATTTTGAAAAGGCATTAATTAATTATGAAAATGCTATAACCGCAAACACCATGTCTAATACTAATGCTGGTCAATATTTAAATTTGGATGTTTTATTGTCAACACTTAAGGGTAAAGCCAAAACTTATAAAAAACTTTTCCAGAAGAGTAAAGATATAGGTATGCTTAACAATGCTATCAAAACATATCAAAAAGCAGATACACTAATCAATAAGATCAGACAAACGTTTACCAATTACCAGGATAAAGTAGCGTTTGCAAAAAAAGCCAAAGAGTTATATCAAGGAGCGATAGAGGCCCAATTATTGCTTTATGATCATAACCAAGATCAAAAATCACTAGAGCAAGCCTTTTATTATGCAGAAAAGAGTAAGTCCAATACCCTTAAAGAGTTGCTTGCAGCATCTAATGCCAAGAATTTTACTGGGATATCAACAGATTTGTTGGAGTTAGAAAAAGAGCTTAGAATCAATAATTCATTCTATAAATCAAAAATCACCGAGGAACGATCATCTCAAGCAACAGATTCTACCAAAATCACTAATTATGAGAGTCGATTATTTGACATCAATAGACGGCAAGATTCTCTAACAGCTGTTTTAGAAAAAAACTATCCAAAATATTATCAAGTAAAACATGAAAACAACATTACTTCTGTTGTAGATATCCAGAAAAACCTTAAAGAAAATACCACCTTGCTAGAGTTTTTTGTAGCAGATAGTAGTAGCTATGCGTTTATAATTTCCAAAAATAATCTTGCCGTACAAGAGCTGAAAACCCAAAATTTAACCCATAGGATTGAGCAATTAAGAGAGGCGATTACTTCAAAAAACATAGAAGATTACAAACAATTTGCTTATGGTTTATATGATGAGCTTCTCGCTCCAATTACAGATAAACTTGTAGGAGATGAACTTATTGTTATACCCGATGGACCATTGTGGCACCTTAATTTTGAGTTGTTGCTTACCCAAAAAGATGTCTCTAACAACCCTAAAACACTATCGTATTTGCTTAAAGACTATGCTGTGACGTATGCTAACTCTGCTAATTTGTTATTTAGAACTCAAAAGAATCAGGGAGCCAAAAAACGGCAAGAATGTCTGGCTTTTTCATTTACAGACAGTACCAATATCGTAGATACAAAAACGATGAGTTTGGCAACTTTGCGAGATACTGGTGACGATTTACCGGGCACACGCAAAGAGATCAGGGCGATTTCTGATATTATTGATGGGCGGTATTATTTTGGATCACAGGCTGTAGAGTCCAATTTTAAGAAAAATGCAGGCGAGTATAACATACTTCACTTGGCATTGCACGGAGACGTAGATAACCAACGCCCAGAAAACTCTAAGCTATATTTTACCAAAAGTAAGGATACGATAGAAGATAATTTATTGTATGCTCATGAATTATTTGCTTTGGATATTCCTGCAGAACTTACTGTGCTAAGCGCATGCAATACAGGAACAGGTAAAATAGCTAAGGGCGAAGGGATTATGAGTTTAGGGAGTGCTTTTCAGTATGCAGGGACCAAAAGTTTATTACTCAGCAGTTGGGAGGTGTCTGATCAAACGACCCCAGAGTTAATGAGGTATTTCTATACCAATCTAAAGTTGGGGATGAACAAATCCAAAGCATTACAACAAGCCAAATTGCAATATCTAAAAACGGCTAATGTAAACCGTGTGCATCCTTTTTATTGGGGTGGTTTTTATTTGGTAGGAGACTCGGCACCGATAGCGTTTAGTGATAATAGTCAGTTGTATTGGGTATTAGGAATATTGATGTTGACTGTGTTACTAGGGAGTTTGTTTTTATATCGAAGAAAAAATCATCTTTAACCTTAGGCTTGTCATTCCGGCGTAGGCAGGAATCTATAAACACTCTAAAAAAATATTGCTATATCAAACTAGATCCCAGCCTACGCTGGGATGACAAAAAGATGTCTTCTAAGAAAGGGTTTACAAGGGCGATATTTATAGTACTATACCGTAATTAAACCTTAGTAGGATTATCCCTGTAGGCTCTAGAGGTATATTTCCTTATTTTTATGTCGAAAAAATGGAGTGCTTATGAAAAAATACGGACATCGCGGTGCAGCTGGTTTGGTTGCTGAGAACACTTTAGAATCTATTAAAGAAGCTTTGATACATGATGTAGATGGGATAGAAATCGATGTACATTGTTGTAAAAGTAGCGAATTGGTAGTGATCCACGATGAAATACTAGATAGAACAACCAATGGTAAAGGAGAAGTTGCAGGCTATGCCTTACAGGAATTACAACAGTTTACCACTCATGAAGGATATGCAATACCCACATTAGAAGAAGTGCTACGTTTAGTAGATGCGCGGTGCGAACTTAATATTGAATTAAAAGGAAATAATACTGCAAAACCAACTATCAAATTGGTTGAAACGTATATTAAGAATACAAATTGGACCCATGATCATTTTATTATATCCAGTTTTGATCATTCTCAATTGTTTCAGATAAAAGAAATTACATCAAAATTTAAGTTAGGTGTGCTGACCGAAGAAAACATTACCAAAGCGTTACCGGTTGCTAATGACCTACAAGCATTTTCTGTTCATCCTCCTATTACTACTTTGACTAAAGATGAGGTTGCACTTGCCCAAAAGCATGGGTATAAAGTATATGTTTGGACGGTAAATCAAGAAATGTTGATTGACCAATCAAAATCATGGAATGTTGATGGTATCATCACAGATTTTCCGAATTTTGCCGTATGAACTATGATTTAATAATCGTTGGTGGTGGTGCCGCAGGTTTTTTCACCGCTATTAATGCAGCAGAAAACAATCCAAACCTAAAAATTGCAATCCTTGAAAGAGGAAAAGAAGTTTTGTCCAAAGTGCGGGTTTCTGGTGGTGGGCGATGTAATGTTACTCATGCCGAGTTTATTCCGAATGAATTAAGTAAGAATTATCCCAGAGGAGAAAAGGAATTAAAAGGCCCTTTTCATACTTTCATGACTGGGGATACTATGGATTGGTTTGATCGTAGAGGAGTAGCATTAAAGATTGAAGATGATGGCAGGATATTTCCGATTTCAGATTCTTCAGAAACGATCATTAATTGTTTTTTGTCTGAAGCTAGACGACTTAATGTAGAGGTGCTTAAAAATCATGCTGTCAAAAGCTTTCAAGAAAAAAATGAAAAGTGGTTAGTGGTAACCAGTCAAGGCGATTTTACTACTTCAAAACTTATGATAGCGACGGGCAGTAACCCTAAAATATGGAAACTGCTTCAAGAATTGGGTCATGATACTATAGATGCTGTTCCATCATTATTCACCTTTAATATTAAAGATACTAGAATCAAAGATTTACCAGGGGTGGTAACAGAGGCTTCTGTTACGGTTAAAAATTCAAAGTTAACCAGCGAAGGTCCTTTGTTAGTTACACATTGGGGAATGAGTGGCCCTGCAATCCTTAAGCTATCAGCCTGGGGAGCCATAGAACTTAATGCACTTGATTATAATTTTGAAATTAATGTGAATTGGCTTCAACATTATTCTGCTCAAGATGCAATTGAAGAAATAAAAGAACTTAAAAACAATAACCCAAAGCAACAAGTATTTAAATACGCACAGTTTGAATTACCAAAAAGACTATGGCAGAGTTTGGTGTTAGCCTCGGGCATTCAAAAAGAAACCCGTTGGGCAGATTTGAATAAATCTCAAATGGATGAGTTGTCTGGGCAATTGACTCAAGGTATTTTTCAGGTAAAAGGCAAGAGCACTTTTAAGGAAGAGTTTGTCACAGCAGGGGGAATTAATCTTAAAGAAGTTAACTTCAAGACGTATGAGAGTAAGAAACATAAGAATTTGTATTTTGCAGGTGAGGTATTAAATATTGATGCGATCACCGGTGGATTTAATTTTCAAAATGCTTGGACAGGAGCATTTATTGCAGCACAGGCGATTACATCGGGATAGGGTTTGTTTAATTATTTTTCTAAATAATCAAAAATTGAGTTTCCTCTCCCTATGGGAGAGGATTAAGGTGAGGGTTTTCGATTAAAATCCCCTCATCCTAAACTTCTCCCCAGGGAGAAGGAACTGCAATTATATTCTAAGATAAATTTCAATAATGAAAACATACATCGCATTATTACGTGGCATTAATGTAAGTGGTCAGAAAAAGATCAAAATGGTAGATCTTAAGACTATGTTTGAAGATCTGGGCTTTTATTCTGTCGTTACTTATATCCAAAGCGGAAATGTGCTTTTTGAGAGCAAGCAAGAGGATCAAGAAGATGTATTAAGTAATTTAATTAAAAAAGGGATCGAGAAACACTTTGGTTTTGATGTTCCGGTTTTGGTACTTAAAAGGGATATATTAGAGTCTATTCATACCAATAATCCATTTTTAAAGCGACTTGAAAACCACGAGATTGAAGATGAAAAGATGTATTTTACTTTACTATCTGGGCAGCCATATCCTTCTGCAGTAGAGGAATTGCAATCTAATTCATACGGAGAGGAAGAGTTTGTAATTACATCTAAAGTAGTGTATTTTTTTGCTGCAAATGGTTACGGAAGAACGAAATTGAATACTAATTTTTTTGAGAAAAAATTGAAGTGTAGCGCAACCACCAGAAACCTAAAAACAGTAATTAAATTGTTAGAATTGAGTAGTTTGTCCTGAAAAATACCACAAGGAAGATTCGGTTTTCTATTTAAAATTTTGTACCTTAATGGGGTTTAACTAACACCTTATTAACTATGAAAAAAATTACCCTTCTTCTCATTTTAGCATTTTTATTTAGTGGACAGCATCAGGCGCAAGCCAATAACGAAAAAGAGCCTATAAAAACGTTATTAATGGAGTACATCGACAAGATGAATGCGCTAACACAGGGAACCAAAAAAGAAGATGTACTTGACCTATTCGATGAAAAATATAATGGGAATACTGTTTATGTGAATTTGTCAGGGGCTCTGGTAAGAAAAAATTATAGCAAAAATGATATTTCTAAGCAATTAGACGATATTATTAATGATAACAATTATACATTTAGGCTAACACTGGATAAAGTTGTCTTTCAAACACAAAAGGAAAGAGCAGGAACAATTTCTGCGGTTATAAATTTTGAATCTTATATCGATAAGAAAATTGCTGAAAAAGGAACAATGCTAATGGATATTGTTGCTATAAGTTCAAACGGAGGATGGAAAATTGTGCAAAACAATATGGTTAGAGTGTCTGAAGCAAAAGATATAGGAGAGTGTGTATGTTATGTTTACGGAAAAGGCTCGACAAAATTTGTTACTGAAGTATATTTTCCTTCGGGATTAGAATATAGTCAGGAATTTGATGCTTTTCAAGTAACTACCAAAAATGATAAGCGAATTATCAAATCTGATAGTAATGAGTTTTACTGGAGCAGGGATACCGGAAAACTAACGTTTAAAGGAGGGGCAATAGGAAAGGCTGATAATGCCAGAAAAGCTGTCGAATTTGTACTTAAGGATTTATATAAAGATTCCTGTGTGAATATTGTTTTCAATTAATCTTAATTCCCTTCAGGAAACATAGTTAATGTCATTTCGAGCGCAGTCGAAAAATAAGGATACATTCTCCCATATTTCAACTGCGCTTACTATTAATATATGTAACACTTTGTTTACGATATATTGAGCTATATAATCGTGGCATCTTTTAGAAAACCTCTCCATGAGATTTCTATAGCTTGATTAATGTGTTTTTCCTGAAGTTTTACTTGTTCGTTTTCGTGAATTTTTACTAATGAAACCACATTGCCAAAAAATAGTTCTTCCATAACCAAAGTGTTGTAGGATTTAAAGACTTTTTTCTTGACTCCTTCTTTGAAATAATCTTCAATTTCACTGAAGTATTGCCTCGCCTTGTCTTTCAGAGATTGTGGTATTTCTGGTGAGCGTGCAATTTGCTCAGAAAATATAAAGGCAAGAGGATTATTTACAAAATAATAAAACAGGTTTAGCCACATCACAGTAAATTGCTTTTTTATGTCATCTTCTGGGATATTACGCATCACAACGGTACCAAAATCTTGGGTGAGCATCAAATACAATTCAGTAATGATTTCTTCTTTATTCTTAAAATGATGATATACGGTGCCATTTGCTACACCTGATTCTTTAATAATTTGAGAAAGAGAAGTAGCGTTGATACCTTGTTTTGTTATTAATTCTAGAGTAGTCTGTAAGACTATTGCTTTTTTACTCATAAAAAATGATGTTCCTTATTCTTTTTAATTTAATTGCCATATACCAAAATTCAATGCGGTCGCAAAAGCAACCCAAACGGCATAAGGGATAAGTAGGTAGGCAGCAATAGAATTTACAACGGTAAACCATTTAATTGTAAATAATAATAGGATAAATAGGGCAACTATATCCAATAAAGCTAGTAATGGGTTTTGTAGTCCAAAGAAAAAAATGGACCACGCTGCATTAAGCAATAATTGAAACCCAAAATGATATAACGCAACTTTTACCCATTTATGATAAAAACCTTTGCTCCAAACAATTCCAGCTGCAATTCCCATTAAAGTATATAGGATTGTCCATACTGGAGCAAAAATCCAATTGGGCGGAGTAAAAGAAGGTTTTTTTAAAGTTACATACCATGTATCAATAGAAGTCTGAGTAGCTATACTACTCATAAACCCAATTATTAAACACAATAATACCGAAATACCGATACGAGATAACTTTTTTTTCATCAAAATGAATTAGTGCAGTACTAAAATAGCAATTTATTTTCACTACTATGTGCTTAAATATCTTACAGCACTTATATTTGCCTAAAATTTTTGTATAACTATGACAAATTATCCCGAATTTACTTCACCTATACTTTCAGAATTACCTGACAAAGGTACAATATCTTGCTCTTCTCCCAGCAACATAGCTTTGGTAAAATATTGGGGTAAAAGACCGGTTCAACTTCCTGAAAATGCATCTATTAGTTTTACACTAGATGCGTGTAAAACAATTACTAGTTTACACTACAAAAAACACGATAAAGTTTCAGAGAATTTTGATTTTGATCTAATTTTTGAAGGGAAACATAAACTTGATTTTAAACCAAAAATTCAAAGTTTTTTTTCAAGAATAGAAACATATCTCCCTTTCTTAAAACAGTATCATTTTACAATAGAAACCAGTAATACGTTCCCGCATAGCAGTGGGATTGCTTCTTCTGCTAGCGGTATGAGTGCTATAGCATATTGCTTAATGCAATTAGAAAAAATGATCAACCCAGCAATGTCAGAAGTAGAATGTATTCAAAAAGCTTCGTTTCTGGCTCGTCTTGGTTCTGGGAGTGCATGCAGAAGTATACAGGGGCCAATTACGGTTTGGGGAAAACATGCAGATATTCAAGATAGCAGTGATGCGTTTGCAATAAAGTTTCCGGATAAGGTTCATCAAAATTTTGAGGATTACCAAGATACTATTTTGTTGATTGATAAAGGAGAGAAACAGGTTAGTAGTACAGTAGGACATGATCTGATGCATGGTCACCCATTTGCTGCAAAACGGTTTGAACAAGCTTCAGGAAATATAATCAAACTGAAAGAAATATTAATTTCAGGAGATTTGAATTCTTTTATTGAAGTGGTCGAGAGCGAAGCACTTACATTGCATGCGATGATGATGACTTCCTTGCCATATTTTATTTTAATGAAACCGAATACATTATCGGTAATTAATAAAGTTTGGGAATATCGTAAAAAAACAGGCTCTAAATTGTGTTTTACTTTGGATGCAGGAGCAAATGTACATTTATTATATCCAAATATTGAAAAAGATCAGATTTTGGAATTCATTACCAATGAGTTAGTTGTGTATTGTCAGAATGGGCAGTATATTTGCGACAAAATAGGATTGGGAGCAAAATTATTGTAACTTTA
The DNA here is from genome assembly GCA_947496355.1 of uncultured Aquimarina sp. Taxonomy (GTDB): domain Bacteria; phylum Bacteroidota; class Bacteroidia; order Flavobacteriales; family Flavobacteriaceae; genus Aquimarina. The sequence goes on along the minus strand of CANMCO010000005.1, from coordinate 361,048 downwards.
TCTTAGTAAGGAATACTAATACAATATAACTACATCAAAAAATAATGAAGGGACCGTTATTTTATTCTAAAATACTTTTGTTTGGAGAATATGGAATTATAAAAGATTCGAAAGGTCTTTCTATACCATATAACTTTTTCAAAGGAGCACTAAAAGTTTCTGAAAATCCAGATCAAGAGGCAATAAAATCTAATACTAATCTTAAAGCTTTTGCAAAGTATCTTGAAGAAATCCAGAGTGAAGGAATAGTAAAATTTGATTTAGGTAAACTTAATGCAGATATAGACTCTGGGATGTATTTTGATAGTAGTATCCCACAAGGTTACGGTGTTGGGAGTAGTGGAGCTCTTGTAGCTGCTATTTATGACAAATATGCAGAAGATAAAATTACAGTGCTAGAAAACCTGACTCGTGATAAATTATTGAAGCTTAAAGAGGTTTTTGGATTAATGGAGTCCTTCTTTCATGGTAGTAGTTCGGGATTAGATCCATTAAATAGTTATTTAAGCCTTCCCATACTTATTCATTCTAAAGATAATATAGAACCTGCAGGAATTCCTTCTCAGAGTACAGAAAACAAGAAAGGTGCCGTTTTCTTGTTAGATAGTGGTATTGTGGGAGAAACGGCACCAATGGTTAGCATCTTTATGGAAAGTATGAAGCAAGAAGGTTTTAGGAGTATGCTTAAAAATCAATTTGTTAAATATACAGATGCCTGTGTAGATGATTTCTTGAAAGGTGATGTTAAATCCTTGTTTTTAAATATTAAAGAGCTTTCTCATGTAGTCCTTGATAACTTTAAGCCCATGATTCCAAAAGAGTTTCATACGTTGTGGAAAAAAGGTATTGAAACTAATGATTACTATCTTAAGTTATGTGGTTCTGGTGGAGGAGGTTATATCCTAGGTTTTACACAAGATTTTAACAAGGCACAAACTTCACTTAAAGATTACAAGTTAGAGGTAGTTTACAATTTTTAATAAGCATTGCCATGCTTAATAGAAAAAACAAACTCATACTTCTTAAATTACTGAGTTTATTTTCTGTGGTAAGAGGATACAATATACTGATCATTGTAATCGCCCAATACCTCACTTCTATATTTATTTTAGCGCCAGATATTCCCTTAAAGAAAGTTATTCTTGATGCTAATTTGTTTGTTATTGTTTTAGCTTCAGCTGGGGTTATTGCGGGAGGATATATCATTAATAATTTTTATGATAGAGAAAAAGACCTTATCAATAGACCGCAAAAAACAATGCTTGATCGTTTGGTGAGTCAACAAACTAAACTTACAGGTTATTTCGTATTAAATTTTCTGTCTGTAGTACTTGTGAGTTATGTGTCCTTTAGAGCGGTTCTTTTTTTCTCTCTTTATATTTTTGGAATTTGGTTGTATTCGCACAAATTAAAGAAATACCCTATCATAGGAAATACAGTGGCTTCAGTGTTAGCAATAACACCATTTTTTGCAGTATTTATCTATTACAAAAATTTTGATGAAGTGATCTTTGTGCATGCAACTTTTCTGTTTTTGATGTTGATGATACGTGAAATGGTAAAGGATTTGGGTAATTTAAAAGGAGACATGGCTCAAAATTATAAGACGATACCAGTGGTTTATGGAGAGTTAGCTTCTAAAGGAATAATAAGTGCTTTGATCTTAACTTCTGGAGTTCCCATCTACCTTTTACTAACAAAGTATGAAATTGGTTTTATGAATCTTTATTTCTATGGATGCTTCGCTCTTTTATTCTTGTTTTTAGTAGCACTTTGGATATCCAAAGGAAAACCACATTACATATGGTTACATAATATCCTGAAACTAATTATTGTTTCTGGAACTTTTAGTATTGTATTGATTGATGTGAATATGATTCTAGATAGAATTCTTTGGTAAAAAGAAAGCAGCTATAAAGTATTATAACTGCTTTACCTAATAATAGAGGCTAATCTAATTATGCGTTCTGAGGTTTCTTAATTCTCAAAGTAAGGTGGAATACTCTATTCTTATTGTTGGTATTCTCTGTTCTTACCTTCTTGTAATTTAGTCTTGATTTAATGTAATTAATTACAGGATCTTTATCAGAATCAACAGTTAACACTACAATTTCTCCATTGTTGTTCAGTGTAAATTCGATATCAGCTGTAATTTCGCCTCTTTCTACTTTGATTTCAGGACTTTTTAAAAGCGCAGCAACTTCGTTTCTAAGTTGCGATTCTGTGTTCATAGGGGTATTATTATCTAATGCGAAAACTTGACTTGACCCTAATACAATTGCGAATAATAAAACTGTTAACTTTTTCATTTTTTGTGTTTTTAAAGATTTGAGATATAATTTATTTTAATTTTACAAAGCAAATGTAGTTTTGAAAGTCATAATATTTTGATTTTCAATTTTATTAGAAGGTACCATAACTATTACCATTATGTAAAAACCTTTAGGATTTAACGAAAATTAAACTTTGACTAATACATACTTTTTATATGTTTACTTCTTAAGAATGAATATGAAAATGGTTTTTAAGGTATTGGATCCTCAAAGTTTGGATTAGATTGTTGTTGATTTTTAGGTTTTAGGGGTGTTCTAATGTTATCTAAAGGTTAAGGAGCGGCGAAAACGTATTTTTAATTTCGGGATTTAATGATCTGAAAATCAATTTTTTACATGTTAATTATTTGTTAACATAATATTGAAATATTCCCAAAATCCTGATTACAAATACCAGAGGTTTACTTTTATTTAAACAGTTCAATACAGACCTAAATGCTATGAAAAATAGCATCTAAATAAATAATATAATTAAGAAAGAATAAATGAAAGACCAATTATTAACTGTTGCGCTGGCACAGATTTCTCCTGTTTGGTTAGATAAAACAGCTACTATTAGTAAAATTGAAAATTCTATCGTTGAAGCCGCTTCCCAAAAGGCAGAATTAATTGTTTTTGGAGAAGCACTCTTACCAGGGTACCCTTTTTGGATTGAGCTTACTAATGGAGCAAAATTTAATAGTACAATTCAAAAGGAACTTCATGCACATTATGCTCAAAATGCTGTTGTTATAGAAAAAGGAGATCTGGATTCAATATGCGAACTTGCCGAAAAGCATCAAATTGCCATATATTTAGGTGTTATTGAACGTCCTTTGGATCGAGGAGGACATAGTCTATATGCATCACTGGTGTATATTAATGAGAAAGGGGATATCAAATCGGTACACCGAAAGTTACAACCCACCTATGAAGAACGTTTGACCTGGTCACCCGGAGATGGTAACGGATTACTTGTACACCCCTTAAAAGCTTTTACCGCAGGAGGCCTAAACTGTTGGGAAAATTGGATGCCTTTACCAAGAGCTGCGCTTTATGGACAAGGAGAGAATTTACATATTGCAGTTTGGCCAGGAAGTGATTATAATACCAAAGATATAACTCGTTTTATTGCAAGAGAGTCACGTTCTTATGTGATTTCGGTTTCTAGCTTGATGCGAAAAGAAGATTTTCCAACCGCTACTCCTTATCTTGATGAGATTTTAAAAGAAGCTCCTGATGTTTTAGGAAATGGTGGTTCATGTATTGCCGGTCCCGATGGCGAATGGATTCTTGAACCGGTTTTGCAAAAAGAAGGACTATTGATCCAAACATTAGACTTTAATCGAGTATTGCAGGAGCGACAAAATTTTGATCCCGTTGGCCATTATTCAAGACCAGATGTTACTCAATTACATATAAATAGGGAGCGCCAGAGTACCATTAAGTTTGATACAGAATAGTTGTTGAACCTATTAGGTAATCAACTATCTTTGCAAAAAATTTAAGATATGAGTCGTGGAGATAATTCCGGTGGAGGAAAGAGAAGTGGAAAATCAGCAGGTAAGCCAAGAGGAAAATCTTTTGGTCGAAATAATTCCGCTGCGAAAAAAGCAAAAACTGCACCTAAGAAAATTTCTGATTCAGATGAAATAAGACTCAATAGGTTTGTCGCCAATTCTGGTGTTTGTTCCAGAAGAGAGGCTGATTTATATATCCAAACCGGAAGTGTATGGGTAAATGGAAAGCCAATTACTGAAATGGGTTATAAAGTAAAGCTAACCGATGAAGTAAAGTTTGATGGTAGACTCATTACTCCTCATAAAAAAGAATACGTTCTTCTTAATAAGCCTAAAGGTTTTGTTACTAGTACTAGTCCAGAGAAGACCAGAACGGTTATGGATTTGGTATCGAATGCATCCAAATATCCACTTAAACCAGTAGGTAGACTAGAAAGAAATACAACTGGACTACTTTTGTTTACTAATGATGTAGATTTAGAAAAGAAATTAACGCATCATAAAAGTGGTGTTCGTAAAATATTTCATGTAGAACTAGATCGTAACCTGAAATTTGAAGATCTAGAAAAGATCAAAAACGGAATTAAGTTACAGGATGGGTTTATACAAGTAGATGAGGTTAGTTATATTGAAGGTGCTTCTAAGAATGAAATCGGGATAGAACTACAATCTGCAAAAAATAATGTTATCCAAAAGCTTTTTGATCATCTTAATTACGATGTAATCAAATTAGATCGTGTAATTTTTGGAGGGTTAACCAAGAAAGACTTACCTCGTGGCCATTGGCGAATACTTACAGAACAAGAAGTTATTAATCTAAGGATGATGTAGTGATTAATTCTTTTGAAGATTTCGTTGTTTTATATATTTCCCAACTAAAAACAACAAAAAGCAATGTATACTCTAATCCCACCATCCATAGGTTTTCTTTAAAATCGGGATGTAAATAGGCTGTATAACTCAGGATAATTACAAAAGACCAAGCTATCGGGAATTTATACTTTGTAAATACACATAAAGATAATGGTACGGCAATGTACCAAGGGTGTACGGTTGTTGACAAAAAATAATATGAACAAATCCCCAAAACCATTGCAGTGACCAATTGTTGAGTAGTATTATTTTTTCTAAAGAAAGTTAGGATCAGAAGAATTACAAGTACTACAATAGGTAAGATCTTACCAGCAGTTTCAATAACATTCCACCCTACAATTTGATATCCAATCCATCTAATAATGTAGAAAACACTTGCATTAAACTCAAAATTCTGAAACCAAAGACTAATCGTTTTACTAAAATTACTTAAAAATGCCCCTGAAAGGAACGGCGCAAAACATAGAAAAACGACAAGGATAATGATGCTATAAAATGCTATCAATTTTGGGAATCCTTTTGTAAAGCTATATGTATTGTAGTTTTTTCTATTATCTAGAACAAATTTCTGAAAAAATAATGGCAAAAATAGTAGAGGTATTAGTTTTACAGAAACTGAAAGGGCTAAAACCACAGCTGCCCAGTACCAATATCCTTTATGTAAAAGATATAATGACCAAATAATGAAAAATATCATTACCGCTTCAAAATGAAGGTTGCCTGTAAGTTCTATTATAATAAAGGGATTAAGAATATACCAAAAGATTCTGTTCTCTGAGAGATTAAGAAGTTGCAATAATTTTCTTCCGAAGAAAAATGTACCCACATCTGCTAAAATGATAAGGATTCTAAATACAATAGCAGATCCTAAAACGCTTTTAGAAGCAAACAAAGCACTGATAAAGTAGCAAAATTGACTAACTGGGGGGTAGTTAGTAAAATGGCTACCATTAAGTTGTCCCATGCCATTGTATAACTCCTGTGCTTGTGCAATAGGAGCATTTCCTTGAGCAATCCATACTTCTGGTAAGGATAGATAAGGGTTGAACCCTTCTAGTAACATTCGACCATCCCAGATAAATCGATAAAAATCCTGAGATAAATTAGGGATAGCAAATAGAAATATGATTCTAAAGAACAATGCAGCACCTGCAAGAAGTTTCCAATTAGTAGGGTTGAGCTGTATGATTTTATATGAAACAACGAAAAGTCCTATCCATAGGCTAATCATCTTCACAAAATCTGTTCTTTCTAATTGATAGGCAAAACTCCAGTAAAAGAGAATACCGATTATGATAAAAAGTATGGAAAATTTATGATATTTCCATAGCCGTAACATTATAGTTTCGAAGTTACGGATTTAAAAAATACAAATCCAAACCCAAGGAATAGCATAATATGAAACAAGAATAATCCAAAATCCTGAAGCTCAAAAGCGCTATACAATGCAAAACCAAAGTATCCCATCAAAAGGGCTTCGATAATTGTGTTGCCAGAGATGTTTTTGCTCACATACTTATTCCCTTTCCAGGAATCCTTAAGGGAGCTGACATTAAATTTTGGAGTACGAACAAATTCACTTTTCTTTCCTAAATGGCCTTCTAGCACTGCCATCGAGTTATGCACAGAGAATCCCATTGCTATAGAGAAAAATGTAAAAAACATTTTTATATATTCCATAAAATTCCAGAATCCTTTACCATGTATTTTTTTGAATGTATGCCAATAGCAAAAGAAAAATATAACTGTACTTAGTGCAAAAAAAGCAATTACATTAAAATACCAGCTAAACATTGGATTACTATTTTTTATGTACATTACAGGTACACTTAATACAGCAACTAGTAATACTAATAAGAACATACTGCTGTTTAGTAAATGGAAAAAACTATGAAATTTAGTTTTAAAAGAAACTGTTTTGTCTCTAAGTAATTTCCAATATAATTTCTGAAAATTTTCAGCGGCACCTTTATTCCATCTAAACTGTTGAGATCTCGCGGCACTTATTACTATAGGTAATTCTGCAGGAGTTTCAACCTCTTCAAGGTACTTGAACTTCCATTTTTTTAACTGAGCACGATAACTTAGGTCTAAATCTTCAGTAAGCGTATCTCCTTGCCAATTTCCGGCATCTTCTATACATGTCTTTCTCCAGACACCAGCAGTTCCATTAAAGTTGATGAAGTGATCCTTATAATTACGTCCTACCTGCTCCATTGTAAAATGGAAATCCAAGGCAAATGCCTGAATTTTCGTAAGCATAGAATAATCTCTGTTGATATGTCCCCATCGAGTTTGAACTACTCCTATATTCTCGTCTTTAAAATATGGGATAGTTTGTAACAACCACTTCTTGCCCGGAAGAAAATCTGCATCAAAAATGGCTATATATTCGCCTTTAGCAATTTTTAAACCTTCTTTTAAGGCACCTGCCTTAAAACCACTTCTGTCTTCACGGCAGATGTGTTTAATATCCAATCCAGATTCCTGAAGTTTTTTGATATGAGCTGCAGTAGTAATAACTGATTCATCTGTAGAATCATCTAATACCTGTATCTCTAGTTTGTCTTTAGGGTATTCTAATTCTGCAATGTTGTCCAGCAAGCGGTCCATTACATATAATTCATTGAATACAGGTAACTGTACAGTTATATTAGGAATCTCTTCTTTTTTAGAAAAATCAAAAGTAGGAGAACTGTCAGTTTGTTTTCGGGACTTTAGATAATTAAAAAGCAGATTCAGTTGAGCCAGACTATACATAAATATGATTAGTAAGGCTAGTGTGTAGGTTATGATGATAGCAACATCCATTATGCAAAGCTATATTTAAAAATCCAACTTAAAATCTTAACGCCTGCAAATATAGCACCTTTTATGGTTCCTGAAACTTTTGAGACACCTATTCTCTTTTTGTAAGATACTGGGACCTCGGTATATGAATACTTCTTCTTTAGGGCTTTTAGTTGCATTTCTACAGTCCAGCCATAGGTTTTATCTACCATTTCCAAAGCCAAAAGCTTATCGTATTTCATAGCTCTGAAAGGGCCAAGGTCGGTAAATTTTGCATTAAAAAAAAGCTTCATAAGGCTGGTTGCTAGCCAGTTACCAAAAATCTGTGGAAATGTCATTGAGCCAGGTTCTCGCAATTCTTTTACCCTGGATCCAATTACCATATCGATATCATTATCTATGATAGGAGCGACAATTTTAACAAGCTCCTTAGGATAATCACTATAGTCACCATCTAAGAAAACCACTATTTCAGGTGTACTATCTTTTGATGCAATGTATTCCATTCCTTTCAGACATGCATATCCATATCCTTTTTGTTCTTCTTTTAGAACCGTTGCTCCTGCTTTTTTTGCAACACTTTCTGTACTATCTGTAGAATTATTACTCACAACAATGACTTCAGATACCATATCAGGAATCTCATTGATCACATGAGCAATTGAATCTTCTTCGTTAAAAGCGGGTATAATAACTTTTATAATTGGAGGCATTTTTATAGGGAAGCGTTGGGATTATCTCTTTTAAAACTAAATACATCAGTCCATTCACCAGTTTTCTTATTATCGATGTATAGCTCAGCTTTAAAAAGTTTGTTTTTTTTATACAGTAAACAATACCCTTCTTTTTTATTGTTTTTATATTGGTACTTACGGGTTATTCCGGCTGCAATATCGTAAATAATCCACCACTTTTCGGCTTTATCGTTGATAAAATGTCCTTCTTTGAGTAGTTTACTTTCTTCAGAATAAAAATACCAGTACCCATTCTTTTTATTATTCTTGAAATGTCCTTCGTGTGAAACTTTGCCATTGGTGTGATAGAAGTGCCAGAAATCAACTTTGCCTCCAGCTACTTTCCAACCCTCAGCTTTTATTGTTCCGTTGGCATAATATTCATAATGGTAATCTTTTTTAGAAATTACCGAGTGTCCCGAAAAAGAAACAAAAAGAATGAGTATGAAAAACTTTTCAATCATAATGATGGGTTTGTATAAAGTTCCTTAGACGAAAATAAAAACTGTTACTAACACAAAAATAGACTTTTTAGATATAATTTATATTCATGACTAACAACTATTGATTTGATATTTGTGTATTTTAACGATATAAATAAGCTTTAAAAGATAAAAAATGTGATTTTTAACAATAAAAAGTAAGTTGTTTCTTTCTTTTATTTAAATTTTATGTTAAATTGCCACATGTTTTTTGGGGTTTAACATCACTTATCCAGTGATGGATTGATATAATGGGCTTATCACTGTTATAATATGTTATGTATGAAAAAAAAATACCCTTTTTTTAAATTTGATAGTGTACTTACTCCTATCATTTTTATTATAGCCCCCGGCACATTTATTCATAGTATTAATGAGTTCCTAGAAGGAGGTTATAGTAGTTACTTTATAAGAGATATATGTGCTTTAGCCATTATAGCATTAGGATTATTACTATATAGATTTTCGCTTATACAGAAATCAAGCCTGTTCCCAGTAACAATATACGCTATTGTAGGGGCAGTTGCAATAACATTTATTATTGGAGCTTATGACCCTAATTTTAGATTTGAACCTAATTTTCTGCAAGCAGAAATGATTTTATCTTTATTGATGTTGGTTCACTATAAAGAGGTGAAGAATTTATTGATTTTCAACCTATTTTTTGTTATTTGTTGTTATCTCACCGTTGGTAATGGGTATGCAATAGATAAGTTTATTTATCATGGGATGATTGTATGTGGTTCTGGTGTAATGACATATGCGGGTCAAAGTGCTTTTGTAAGATTATCTCAAAAAGTAAAGGAAGCCAATATTCTAATAAAAAATCAAAATGAAGAACTTAAAAAAATGAATCTTGCAAAAGATCAACTTTTTAGGATTATTGGTCATGATCTGCGAACTCCCTTTTTTCAGCTTAAATCATTAGTGGAAATGATAAACGAAGTTGAGGATGAATCTGAAAGAGAAGAGATAAAATCCTTATTAATCGAATCTGCCGATAAAGGAAATCAATTACTCGAAGATTTGCTACAGTGGGGGAATACTTACCAACATAAATATGAGGTTTCATTAGAAAAAACATACCTAAATGCAACAATTAAACGTGTTTTTGATTTTTCTGAAATTAAAAGAAAGAAAAAAGAAATTACATTGATTAATAATATTCCTGATCATTTAGAACTTACTATAAACCCTATGATGATGGAAACTGTAATGAGGAATTTAATCGCGAATGCTATTAAATTTTCTCACATAGGTTCTGAAATTATCGTACAATCAGAAAAAGTAGGTGATCAGATCAGAATTGATATTGTAGACAATGGTATAGGGATAAGTGAGAAAAGGTTAAACATGCTTTTTGTTAATGACAAAAATGAAAGTACTGTAGGTACCGATAATGAAAAAGGCAGTGGTTATGGATTAAGCATCTCTAAAAAATTGGTCGAAAAACAAAATGGTATATTCGAGATACAGAGTCAGTATAATCAAGGGACCACCATTTGCATGTATTTCCCGGTTAGTCAACAAGCATGCTAAAAACTAAAAATTACAACTCTTATACATATACAATTAAGAGTTGTAATTTTTAGTTTCAATTTTATCCAATAAACTATTTTTTATTTACGTAATCCATAAGATCTACATCATTACCTAGTAAAATCTCATTAGAGCTTATTCTTCCGTATAATTTATCATTTTCAAGTTTAAGTACTCCTCTTGGGCAAACTGCAGAACAGATTCCACACCCTACACAACTTGATCTCACGATATTTTCACCTTTTTGTGCATAAGCTCTTACATCGATTCCCATCTCACAATAGGTAGAACAGTTACCACAAGAGATACATTGTCCTCCGTTAGTAGTAATTCTGAATTTTGAAAATAGTCGTTGTTGAAATCCAAGGATTGCTGCCATAGGACAACCAAATCGACACCATGCTCGGTTTCCTAGAATAGGATAAAAGCCAGTACCAATTACTCCCGAAAAGATAGATCCAATTAAAAATCCATAAGAAGATCTAAGCGTTTCCGCTTTAAGGAAAAAGATCTTACCTCCATCACCAAAAACATGAATACCAATTAATAACATGATTACTGCAAAGTATCCTATAGCACCATATCGAGCATCTTTACCAAGTTCTTTTCTCTTAAATAGCATTACGCCAATAAAAATAAAGGTCAAGAATCCGGCCACGCTCATAAGAAATACATCTTTAGTAAGCCAGTATTTATTAGGATCATAACCTAGATATGTATACACTACGGCGGTAGTCATTACCACAGCGAACACCAATACAGTATGGATTAACCAGCGTTCTAATTTCCATGCACTTACTTTTTTACTGGATAATTGTCTAAAAGAATCTCCTGCTGTTTCGGCCAGTCCTCCACATCCACAAACCCAGGAACAGTACCATCTTTTTCCAAATTTGTAAGTAAGGATTGGTGTAATAATAAAAATAGAAGCGACCCCAAAGATTAATAACCCTAATCCAATATTACCAGCATTAATAAATTCATCGATTCTATATTGCTCGAAGTTATAATAGTTAAGAGGCCATACATTTTTTAAATCGTAATACGGTAGTTTAAAAGTTTCAGAATTTAACCTAGCCATAAATTCGGGGATCAGGAATGCGAAACCTAATTGAAAAAACATAACCGAAAATGTTCTGATCTGCTGGTATCTATTGTGCCTGTATTTTAATATAAACTTGTACCCAAAAGCTATAATAGCAATAGTGTATAAAGTTCCATAAACAAACCATTGACTGGCAGGATTACCGCTTAATAATCTGCTTAATGGATCAAATAATGCTACTAACCCTGTATTGGCTTCACCATTGGTTCCCAATCCCAGTAGTTCTGCATAAAAATACAAGACAATATAGAATGTTGTTAACCCAACTCCCGTAAGCCATCCTATAATCCCTCTGGATGATATAGATTTAAACCAAACACCATCATTTTTGATTCCCTCTAGTTTGGTTAGATAAGCATCATTTGCAAATAATATAGTTCCAGCAGTAATTAACCCTAAAGAGATGGTCAAAAATGCTCCTTGATTTGGAAAATTAGAATTAAATAATGCCAGGACCAAAATAAAAAGCCCAACTAAACCGATTGCTAATGCTATTTTTTGCTTTGTCGAAATCCCTTTGGCTTCGGGATTAGCAAGTGACATGCTATGATCTAATTTATTACTCATTTTTTTTATGTTTTAACTGATCGTGTCATTATAGTCTACGATCATAAAATTTTTATGTTGTTTGAAGTTGCGATTTTTTATAGGCTGATAGGATATCAGATTCATAAACCGAATAGAATTCTGGGTCAAAATTAGCTTCAGCCAAATGTTGCATTACATAATTCACATCCCTTTTTTCTGTCAACCATCGATCAAAAACCTCATGACGCATCCTGATTCCGAAAGTATTTATTCCTAAAAATTCCTGAGTTTCTTTATGATAAGATACCGTTATACACTTAGTGTCATCTTGGTGTATCCAATGAAACTGTTGCTCGTATTCTTTGGGTTGACCAAATACCCATCCGTAAGTTTGATATTCGATATCCATGAACTTAGCACTATTAAACCAATGTCCAGGTTTGTACTCAATTTTATTTCCGCAAATAGTTTGTGCCACAGTTTCTCCCATCATACGACCAGTATACCAAACGGCTTCTATAGGTCTACGGTTTCCGATAGCTTCATGCTGTTCTGCACAGTCTCCTATTGCATATATATTTGGGATATTGGTTTCAAGAAATCGATTCACTTTTACTCCACGACCTAATTCGATACCAGAATCTTTTAAGAAATCTACATTGGGCGATACACCCGGTGTAAGTCCTACTACATCACAATCAATTATTTCACCAGTTTCTTGAACGACTACAGCTTTGGCCTTGCCATTTTCATCTGCAATAATTTCTTTTAAATTTACTCCTAATCTTAGGTCGATATGATGGTTGTTTATATGTCTATTAATCATACCACTTTCACCGGCAGGTAATACAGCGTTCCAGAAGCTTTTTTCTCTAACCAAAAAAGTTACAGGAATACCTCTAGAATGTAGCATCTCTACTAATTCAATACCAATTAATCCGCCACCTACGACTACGGCACGTTTACATACTTTATTGTTTGGAGCATGCTTTTCGAGATTTTCAAGGTCTTGTTTATGATACATTCCCATGACACCATCAAGATCCTGACCAGGCCACCCAAACTTATTTGGTTTAGAGCCTACGGCAATAATGAGTTTATCGTATGCAAGAGTTTCTCCGTTAGAGAACTCCAGTTTATTAGCTTGATGATTTACTTTAGAGACAAAACCGCTTTTAAGTTCTATTCTATTTTTTTCCCAAAACCAGTTCTCGTAAGGTTGTGTATGTTCAAACTTCATATGACCCATGTAGATGTACATAAGTGCAGTACGCGAAAAGAAATAATCGGTTTCGGCAGAAATAATAGTAATTCTTTTGTCAGACATTTTACGTATGTGCCTGGCAGCAGTAACTCCTGAAATTCCATTGCCGATAATTACAATATGTTCCATAAAAGATGATTGTTGGTTGTCAATATTTACTAGAGAAGTGAACACTTCTGTAAGTAAGTCGCACATAAATATAAGAACTTAAGTGGTTGAATTAATTTAGAATGAATCTAAAAGTCTATTGATTTTGTAAGGAGGCATGTCATTTTTCGAACTTGTTTTATCTTTATTTAGTCAATAGATTAGTTAAAAAAAATAAATGTTACTTAGTTTGTAAGTTGCTGATTTGTCGTTCGACTGAATGCCCGTTACCGAGGTAAATTTTAACATTTTAAAACATAGTTTAAATGCAGTTTTATATTAAACTGATAAATGGTAAATCATGAAAAAGATAATAATCTTAACATTTATTTTCTCGACACAATTAGGGTTTTCTCAAAGCACTGCGGACTTTTTTGCAAAGGCAGATACTTTTTTTAAAACATACGTGTCTAATGGTAAAGTAAAATATGGTGCTATAAAGAAAGATCCTTCTTCTTTAGATCAATTGTTAGATATTGCCTCTAAAATAAGTGTATCAAAGAGCAAACCTAAGACTTTTCAGGCATTTTATATTAATTCATATAATCTAGCAGTAATCAAAGGTGTGGTAAATAAATACCCTGTAAAATCACCTACAAGTATTCAAGGTTTTTTTGATAAAACTACTTATAGTTTGGGCGGAAAAACAATAACACTTAATGACTTAGAAAATAAGATACTTCGTGAAAACTTCCCAGGAGAGGCGCGTTTTCATTTCGTATTAGTATGTGCTGGATTAGGATGCCCTCCTATAATTCCTTCTGCGTATAAACCGGCTATTTTAGAGCAACAATTACAACGCCAAACAACAAAATCTCTAAACAATCCTAATTTTATAAAAGTTAAAGGAAAAAAAGTGCAATTGTCTCAGATTTTTGAATGGTATAAAGTAGATTTTACTAGGAATGGATCCGAAATTGACTTCGTAAACAAGTTTAGAAAAGAGAAAATACCAACAGATGCCAAAGTATCCTATTATCCATATAACTGGAGCTTAAATCAAATCAAATAAATTTTCAAATTAATTAATATTGGATAGGTATGCTTATAAAAGAATGCTTTAAGGGGATACTTGTGCAAATAAAACTCACAAAAATGAAAACTAAAAAAATAGTATTAGCAGTATTAGGGTTTTTTGTTCTTGCAATAGGATTTGCTCAAGATCAGAATCGAGCTGATGATCAGGGATCAGTAATTCAGACATTAACACCTTCTAAATTAATTGGTAAAGGTCAATTTGATATTAAGTGGTTTAATAATTTATATACAGAAACTGAAGACCTTTTTGGTCCAGGGGGTGAGAAACGTGATATCCCAAGACAAACATTTTTTACTTCTACACTTGAAGCCTATACTGGAGTAGGGAATAATAAGCGATGGAATGTTGGTGCTATCTTAGAATTTAGATCTAATGTGGTAGCTGACCGTGATGCACTAGATGTATTTAAATTTGATGGAGAAAGTAATACGGCCAGATCAGGATTAACATCTATTGCACCGTCGGTAAAATTTGTTCCCTTTGCAACTGTAAATAATTTTTCTATCCAGAGTTCTTTCTTTATTCCGTTGGTAGATAATGAGGTTGAAAATGGAGTATTCCTTGATCAAAATGGATTTACCTGGCAAAATAGATTTTTCTACGATCACACATTTACCGGGAATAAGTTTCAAATCTTTGGAGAGGTAAATTCTGAACTGAATTTTGGAAAAGAAGAAGATAGTTTTGCTAATAATAGTCTTAGGCTTACTCCAGGGGTATTCTTTAGCTACTTCCCAAGTTCTAAGTTTACAGTTTTGGCATTAGCACAGCACTCGCAACTAATTGATTTAGGCAATGATTTTGATCAAAACTTTACGGCCCTAGGTGGAGGAGCCAAATATCAGCTTACAAAAGAACTGAATATTGAAACGCTTTATACAAATTTTGTAAGAGGAGAAGCGACTGGTCTGGGAGAAACTTTTAATATAGGATTAAGAGCGGTATTCTAATAAAATTGTAATTTCAGCGGTAAAAAACAAGAATGAAGAAGTTTTTTCTACTGCTATTACCTTTTATTTTCTTTAATTGCTCTGGTCAAGAACCCAAAATCAACGGAGTTAGTTTTGTGGGTTCTCCTAGAGAAATTAGTGCCGATGCCATAGAACCTGTTGTACAAGTAAATGCAAATTGGGCTGCTGTCATGCCTTTT
This sequence comes from uncultured Aquimarina sp., assembly GCA_947496355.1. Lineage (GTDB taxonomy): Bacteria > Bacteroidota > Bacteroidia > Flavobacteriales > Flavobacteriaceae > Aquimarina. Next base: position 345,565 of record CANMCO010000005.1, on the reverse strand, counting down.
GGATTTGTAAGAAGTTTAGAAACACCAAACGTAGTTTTTAATATAAAACGACAATGGTGGGGAGAGCGCAGAGACGGTGCTAAAAGAACCATAGAACTACTTAATGAAAGAGGAATCCAGGTAATGCTAAAACCACAGATTTGGGTTTGGCAAGGAGAGTTTACCGGGAACATAAAAATGAATTCTGAAGAAGAATGGAAAACTTTTGAAAGATCTTATGAGCAGTTTATGATGTTATATGCTGAGCTGGCAGAAGAAATGAAAGTGCCGGTGCTATGTATAGGTACAGAGTTGCATACATTTGTTCAAACAAGATCAGAGTTTTGGGATCAGCTTATTACAAAAATAAGATCCCGATATAAAGGAAAATTAACCTATGCAGAAAACTGGGACCAGTTTGGTAATGCGCCCTTTTGGGACCGGTTAGATTATATAGGTGTAGATGCATATTTTCCGGTTTCAGACAGTAAGTCGCCTACCATTGAAGAAATGAAACAAGGTTGGCAAAAACATAAAAATGATATCATTGCTTTGCATAATAAGGTCGATAAACCCGTTTTGTTTACAGAGTATGGATATCGAAGCGTTCACTATACTGGTAAAGAGCCCTGGAATTCTAATAGAATAGAAGGCAATATAGATTTTGAAGCACAAAACAATGCATTAACAGCTTTGTACGAAGAGTTCTGGCAAGAACCTTGGTTTGCAGGAGGATTTTTATGGAAATGGTTTCATAATCATGATGAGGTAGGAGGTGAAAGCAATAACAGATTTACAATACAGAATAAACCATCAGAAAAGATAATAAAGGAGTTTTACTCAACGCACAAATGAAACGAATACTAATTTATTAGAGAACAGTTAACTTAAGTACATCGTTGTTTTTTATAAAGAAACTGGAAGTTCCTTCTCCCAGGGGAGAAGGTTAGGATGAGGGGATTTTGTATTAATAACCCTCACCTTAATCCTCTCCCAAAGGGAGAGGAAACCTTAAATTATAATTATAAACTTAAGTTGATCATTGAAATTTAGAAACCGTGAAAACACCCCTTACTTTTATTATCCTGCTTATAACCAGCATTACTTTAGCACAAGACAATATCATTACCGACATTATTGTGCAAGGTAATAACAAGACCAAAACTTCGGCCCTGATCAAACTTACAAGTGTTAAAAAAGGCGAAGTATTAGACTCATTGCGTATCAAAAATGATATTAAACGATTAAAAAGATTACCATCTATTGCACATGCCTATTACCAAGTACATAAAAAAGAAAAAGGATATCAGGTAGTTTATGGCGTAGAAGAAAACTTTACTATTATACCTTCTGCCAATGTATATACCACCAACGATGACGAATTTGCTTTTCGTGTGGGATTGTATGAGTTTAATTTATTTGGTCAAAACATTACACTTGGGGGGATTTATCAAAATGATATTTATCCTTCATATCTTGGAAACATAAGAGCCCCCTTTCTGTTTAGTAAGAAACTGGGATTAGCCCTTAATTATAGTAACATTACTACCCAAGAACCGGTGTTTCTTGAAAACGGAACAGCAGACTATAAATATAATAATACATCTTACGAGGTTTTAGGACTGTATCAGTTTAACCTTCAAAACCGAATTGAATTAGGGGTTAATTATTTTAATGAAGACTATGAGTACAAGCAAGGTGCCACAGATGCATCTGTGCCGCAGGATTTTGATGTAAACAAATTGCTATATAAATTCATTTATGAGTATAATAATCTCAATTATGACTATCAATATGTCTCTGGGTTTAGAAGTCTTCTTAATACACAATACGTGATTAGTACAGAAAATGTATTGCCAGACTTTTTTATCTGGTGGAACGACTTTTTCTATTATCATAGAATAGGTAAGAAAGGCAACTGGGCCTCAAGACTTCGGTTTGGGTTGGCCAGTAATGATGAATCTCCCTTCGCCCCTTTTGCGGTAGACAATAACCTAAACATTCGTGGAGTAGGTAATGTGATTGATCGTGGTACCGGGGTGATCGTACTTAATACAGAGTATCGCCATACGCTTTATGAAAAAAACTGGTTTGTATTGCAAAGTAATGTGTTTGTAGATGGCGGTAGTTGGCGAAATCCCGGAGGAGACTTTGATGATTTTGGCGACTCACAAAACTTCAGACTATATCCCGGAGTAGGATTACGCTTTATGCACAAAAAGATCTTCAATGCCATTTTTAGAATCGATTATGGGTTTGGAGTGACCGAAGATGCTACCAATGGTTTCGTATTTGGGATAGGGCAGTATTTTTGATATTTGGTTGATGGTAGCATTTCCATTTATCATATACTATTGACTAATACCTCTCATAAAAGACATAAACTCCACATATTTTTATATGCACTATAAAAAGAGCGTAATACACGATAAGAAAAGTATGTAACAATTTCAAAATTTACTTGTCTATGCTTTAAAAGCACAATATGAAAACTATTTTAATTTTTCTTTTAGTAGGTGGTACAATGTTGCTAATATCCTGTAACGATAAAACGCCAATAGATGACAACAAAGTTTTTGTAAAGAAATCTGTTTCGAGTACATATAAAAAACCTAGGTTCATTAATGACCAGCGACTAGAAAAAATAAAAAGCATAGCACCAGAATTACAACAAATATTTGATGAACATTCAAAAAGTAAAAAAATACCAGGAATAGCCTACGGTGTGGTTGTAGATGATTCTTTGGTAATCGCTTCAGCAACTGGGCTGTCTCAAATTAAAAATAAAATTCTTGCTTCTACCGGCACATCCTTTAGAATCGCTTCTATGACAAAAAGTTTTACGGCTATGGCTGTTTTGAAATTGAGAGATGAGGGTAAGTTACATTTAGATGATCCGGTTGCCAAATATATTTCCGAAATAGAAAATCTAGAATACCTTACACAAGATTCTCCCATAATTAATATTGAAAATTTACTGACGATGACGGCTGGATTTCCAGAAGATAACCCATGGGGAGACCGCCAACTTGCAATATCCAATAAGGCATTTCTGGATATTGTTTCTGAGGGATTGTCGATGTCTAAAGTTCCTTCATATCAATATGAATATAGTAATACCGGTTATGCCATGCTTGGCTACATCATTTCACAGGTTTCTGGGATACCATATCAGGAATATATTAAAAGGCATATTTTATTACCATTGGGTATGAATAATACCTATTGGGAATACACCAATGTCCCTGATGAACAATTGGCGAGTGGTTATCGATGGGAAGAAGATAAGTGGGAAAAAGAACCTATCCTTCATGATGGTGCATTTGGCGCAATGGGTGGATTAATAACTTCTATTGAAGATTTTAGCAAATATGTAAGCTTTCATTTATCCGCTTGGCCGGCAAGGAGCGATCAAGATAATGGTCCCGTAAAACGTAATTCTATCAGAGAAATGCATACACCTCAATTCAATTTTTTAAATTCATGGAATAGAGACTGGAATAATGAGCCTTGTGCTAGTATGATTGGTTATGGTTATGGACTTGGTATTTCTATGGATTGTAAACGAATTACAAGAATTTCACACGGGGGTGCTTTACCCGGTTTTGGAAGCAATTATGCTTTTTTTCCTAAGTATGGTATTGGAATTATGGCCTTCGGAAATTTAACGTATACCACACCCATTCCTTATGATAAGGTAGAAAAGCTCCTATTTAGTACTTTAGATTTACAAGCCCGAAAGCTTCCTTTTTCTGATATTTTAAAGCAAAGAAAAGAAGAAATTGCCGGTCTTATTAAAAATGGAAAAGTGAATTTGGATAAAGAGATTTTTGCAGAAAACTTTTTCCTGGATATATCTAAAGAAAAGCGGACAAAAGAAATTCAAGAAATTTTAGATAATGCCGGTACCGTTATAAACATTCATGATATAGTGCCAAGGAACCAATTACGAGGTGATTTTACAATGCAATGTGAAAATGGTAATGTTAAAGTATTCTTTACCCTTACACCAGAAAAAGTTCCTATGGTTCAAAAGTTAAGCCTGTCATTTAAACCTAATGACAACTAAGATACAGGCATATTAAATAAGCAAAGAAATATAAAATTAAAATATGCGTACTTTTACACATATACAATTGTTACAAACAATAAAAATATAAGATGAAAAAAAAGATATGCACCCTTTTAATATTATTGACTTCAGTATCATTATCATTCTCGCAAATCACTAGTGATCATCAATGGTTATATAAAGACGGAGAAAAATTCTTTCCAATTGGAATATGGTATACAAGAGGGTACGACATCAATCGCACTGACGGTCTTAATATAATTAATAATGAAATTGATTTTATTAGAGAATTTGGGAATTTTAATACTATGTATGTGGATAGAGGGTTAGATAGATCTTTTTTTAAGGATAAAGTTCTATTTGTAGGTAATGGTGATTTTACATTCTTTTACAAAAAATCAAATGCTCAAACAGTTGAAAAAAAAGCGGAAGATGCATCAAGGGCAATGATAAATTATTGGGCTGATTCAACTATAAATCCAAACGATTATATTTATATGTTAGATGAACCATTAGGAAATGGAATATTAAACTTACCTGGTATTAACCAAAATCTTGACAAAGTATATACTATTTTAAAGAAATGGAAATCCTATATAAATAATTATGACCCAGGAGTTCTTACTTTTTTTGATCACAAATTTGACGAGGATAGAGATGTCTGTAATCCTTGTCCCAAAATTATAGATCTAAGAAATGAACTTAAAGTGGATTTGTATTCACATCAACATTATTCGATTAATGGAAATGCAATTAATAATTCTCTAAAACTTTTAAATAAAATTAAATTTGCTCCCAAAACTCCATCTTTTCTGTTTTTAGATGCCGATCATGAAGATCAAGGTATAATAGATATAGATTTATATAGTAAAGGAAATAAGGCAAAAGCTTACACTTCCATAATACACGGAGCAACAGGTGTTTTGTTTTGGAGAGAAGGTGTTTTTGTAAATGATAATGATTATACTTCTGAAGACATCAGGTATAAACTTTGGGAGAGAACAAAGGGATTAGCGTTAGAATTAAAAAATAATCAACATATTTTTAAAGGTGAATTATTAAATTCAACTAGAATAGGTAATGTTCATAGTGGTTTATTCAAGGTATCTGAAAATGAATATTACTATATTGTAGTAAATGGGAGTATTACTGAAAACGGGATATTTCATTTGCCAAATCAAATAACTAAAACTTTACTACCACAGGAAGTATATATAGTACAACCAGATATTAAAAATATTCCTTTCTTAAATTATAAAGATAACGATGACATATTAATAAGAAATAGTGGAAATACAGTAAATGAGTCTAAGTTTTATGTAGCTCTTTCGAATGGAACAGAGTTTCCATATTCATCGGACACATTATGGGAAGAGGGATTTGGAGTAGCTAGTCAAGAATTAAAAATTGGTGATTTTAATGGTGATAGTAAAGATGATCTCCTAATAAGAGATAAAAATGATTCTAAATATTATGTTTCTCTTTCAAATGGAATCAATGAATTTAAAACACCATGGCCCTCACAATGGCTTAATAACTTTGGAAATAGTAATAATGAATTACATATTGGCGATTTTAATGGTGATGGTAGAGATGATTTACTGATAAGAAATAAAGAAAATTCAATTTACTCTGTCAAACTTTCTAATGGCATCAAATTTTTATCATCTTCAAAAGTCATATGGGAAGAAGGATTTGGAGTAGCTAGTCAAGAATTAAAAATTGGTGATTTTAATGGTGATGGTATGGATGATATCTTATTGTGGAACAAAGGATCTTATCAATCAGATTCTAAATACCATATTGCTCTATCAAATGGTATTGATGAATTCAGACCTACTTGGCCTTCAATTTGGTTAGAAAATTTTGGGAAGGAAAACCAAGATTTACATATTGGAGATTTTAATGGAGATGGTAAAGATGATTTATTGATCAGAGATTTGAATGATTCTAAATATTTTGTTGCACTTTCTAACGGAACGAAGTTTCCTTGGTCTTCCGATACCGAATGGGAATGGGGGTTTGGAGAAGAAGATCAAGAACTAGAAATCGGAGATTTCAATGGAGATGGTATGGATGATATTTTGCTATGGAAAAAAGGTACAGAACAGATTGATTCACAATATCGCGTAGCTATTTCAAATGGGACTAATAATTTTGAACCTACTCCTTCTGTTTGGCTTACCAATTTTGGTGTTGAAGGTCAAGAATTACAGGTAGGTAACTTTGATGGTAAGAATCTTAGTGGATTATCAGCTAAAAGAAATTTAGAAAAGAAATTTACTACCAAAATCAATTTCAATCCCAATCCTTTTAAGGAAAAACTATTTATAAAACTTAGTTTAGATTTAACTAGTAATGTAACGATTAATATTTTTGGTATAAATGGAAATCAAATTATCAAACAAAAATTGGGAGAATTTTCTAAAGGAGAGACAAATATTTCAATACCACTATCAATACTATCTAAACTAACAAAAGGTATATATATAGCTAAGATTCTGGTAGAAAATAAAAGCACTAAAAGGATTGAATACAAAAAAATTATCAAATTTGATTAAAAAGTTTGTAACACGAATGTATGAAGTCATAATGCCCTAGCGGGACATTACGTCTCATACATCAATCGTTATGTGTAATTAAAACGAATATTATGCAACAAATAAAATGGTTTGAACGAAAATTTGATTTTTCCTTTCAGCAGAATATTTTTCCATCAATTATTGAGCGACTTGATGGAACCTACATACGTTTAAAAACTAAAATTGAACGAATTCCGCTTGAATTGTTGGAAGTTAAACCGGGTGAGAAATGGTCTATAAAAGAAAATATCGGACATCTGATTGATTTAGAACCGCTATGGCAAGGACGACTTGACGACATATTGGCAAATAAGGAATATTTAAGGGCGACTGATTTGGAAAATAAAAAGACAGACATAGCCCTACACAATAAAACAGATATTAATAATTTGCTATCACAATTTCAGGATTTACGGAAAATAACTTTGGATAAATTAATTGAACTGAAAGAACAGGAAGTATACAAAACCGCCCTACATCCTAGGCTAAAAAAACCAATGAGAACAATGGATTTGTTTTTGTTTGTAGCCGAACATGATGACCATCATTTAGCAAGAATAACCGAAATAAAAACTACCCACACTTTGTAAGAAGCATTAAAAATGACTTTTTGCATTAACCGTTATCACAAACAAAAACGAATGAAGATGAAAAATAACGAATTGAAGAACAAAACAACCGAAGAATTACAAACTAATCTGAATTTGATTAAAGCTACTTGTATTGCCCTAATTGTGGTATTAACACTTTTGGTAGGGATAACGACTTATGGATTCATAATGAAAGATAATAAATCAACATTTATTGCATTATTTGCTGTTGCTATTTCCTGCGGTGCTATGCTTCCGATACAGTTCGTTTCTATGAAAAAAATAAAAACAGAACTGAACTCAAGAAAAACAAGTGAATAAAAACAAAATTAAAAAAACGCAATTGCGGTGTAATCAATTACATCCCAATCTCGTCGTAATTACAAAAGATACTGACCAAACAGAAAATTAACCTATAAAAAAACCATTACCAACGGTTATGCAAAACCGTTACAATTAATAAAGGCGATCTTTTTTTCAAATAGAAACTGTAACATTTATAGTACTGTTTGTACTAATAAGTTGAATATAAAAGCAAGAGGTATGAAAATGCAAACAGCCAAATCAAAGAAAAATAAAGTAATACAAAACGCAATAGGTTTCACGATCATTTTCTGGTTTATAATCACCTATTATTTACACGTTTCTTATCATTAAGTCATTAATACTTCTTAAGAAAACCAGATATCTTTGTGCTATATGTACTAGTTTGTACTTAAATTAAATTCATGTACGAGTGCTGGGATATCTGCATATCGATACCTTTTCTTTTTTAACTTTTCTGCAAAAGAAGGATTTTTAAAATGGGTTTTCAAAACCTTCTTAAAACCTAGTACAGGAAGTCTTTTATAGGTATTATTATTCTTTGATCTAATAAAAAAAACAGAGTCAATTATTCCACTATCCTGATCATTAAAATAATGTTTATAAATCTCTACAGAACCAGATACTAATTTGACCAAAAAATATTCTGAATCGACTTTAGTTTTTAATATTGGGAGTTGTTCTCGTATAGCCGTTCTCACAAAAACCTCGCTACCTCTTTTATAAGCAGCTACTGCTTTTTTCTTGATTTTTTTAACCCTGCCGTTATCTAATTTGATATGTATTTTATTGGTCAGCTCGTCTTGCCACCCTAATTTTCGATCCTTAATACCTCCAAATAGGGTATCCTGGGAAATAGTAACAACATACCCATCAAGAAATTTTGATTCTTGACTATACCCAAATACAGAGCCAACCAAGAATAGTGTACATGCAAAAATTGTTTTCATAGATTAATCTAGCTGCAAATTATATACCAAAAACATTGATATGATTGAAGTATTACTTTTTCTCTATTATTTTGATTTCAAAAACTCATAAACTGCAGTAAAATCCTGCTCACCAAACCCATATTGTTTTGCTTGCGCAAAAACTTCTTTGGTTGCATTAAGGTTAGGGGTAGCTACCCCGCTTTCATAAGCAGAAATACTGGATAGGTGAAGATCTTTTTGGATCCATTGTAATGGGAAATTGGGTTCATAATTCCCATTTTCGAGTTTTGGGCGTATAGCAGACATTACCGGGGCAACTACTGGGGTATTTAATAATACATTAAACAAAATTTCTTTCTCTAGCCCCATTGCTTCGCCCATGACAAGAGCCTCTGCAAAAGCAACCATTGATTGCCCTAAAAGTTGATTGATTAAGATTTTCATGGCAGCACCTTTGCTTACCTCGCCAAGGTGGACTGTTTTTTTACCCATAATCTCAAATAAAGGAGTCGCTTCCTCTATATCATGTTTGTTTCCGCCCGCAAGAAATACTAATTCTCCGTTTTCTGCAGGGGCTTTGGTACCAGCAACTGGGGCATCAAGGTATCTCACATGATGTTTTTTGGCAAGAATCTCCATCTCTTTAGCAAAAGAAGGATTTACGGTACTACAATTTATCCATAAACTATTCTTTTTCATCCCGGTTAGTAACCCATTTTCTTCCAAAGCTGTTTTTTTAACTACTTCGGGGGTAGAAAGCATGGTAATCACAATATCTGATTTTTCTCCCACTTCTTTGGTAGAGTTGGCCCAAATAGCTCCGTTTTTAAGTAAATCGTCGGCTTTTTCTTTTGTGCGGTTATAAACAATAAGTTCATACCCTTCTTTTTGTAAGTTAATCGCCATACGACTACCCATAATACCTAAACCAATACATCCTATAGTTTTCATTTTGTATATTTTAATTTCTATACAAATGTCCTTCAAACGAAAAAGGATTAATCTTCATAAACTCAAAAAATGGTGTTTTTCGGTCAGAAGGTTAGATCATGATATTTTTTCTATGATTTATTTGAAATTGTTTGGGAGAAATGCCATGTTTTTTATGGAAGGCTTTAATGAAATGAGAAGTGTTTTCATATCCTACCCGAAGTGCAATATTAGTTACCGAATCACTTTGTTCTTTCAACAGGAGTGTTGCCTTTTCTAAACGTTTTTCGATCAGCCATTTCTTGGGAGAAATGCCAATTTTTGATTTAAAATCTCTTCTGAAAGTAGAGATGCTTCTACCGGTAAGGTATGCATAATCTTCAATGTCTAGGGGCTTGTCAAAATTTTCTGCCATGAATTTTTTGATAGGTTTACGTTCTCTGCTTTTAAGTGACTGTAGCTTACTTATAAAAGCTTTACCTTGGTCAGAAAGTGCTATAAGATGAAGCAATTCTAATAATTTTGGTTTGGTAAACTGATGTTGATGTTTTCCTTTGTACAATGTCAGTAAAGCGTCAACAAACAAACGTAGATTATGATCGTACTTGATAAGTAAAACATCAGATGTACTTTCTGATTTTGTCATTTCAAAATTCATAAGAAACTCATCTGTAATCTCTTCATCAAAAAAGAAAACGATAGCTTCAAAAGATTCATCTTTTGGAATAACATCAGAGATCATATATAGCCCTTTTGGTAATAGGAGGATCTCATTTTTATTTACAATGGTCAAATTGCCTTCAGGATCTTCTACTTGCAAGGCACCATTTAAAACCAATGTCAATGCATGTGAAGCCAGATAGCGCTCGTTTTGTAAATCTGCTTGTTGTACACTTTTAAGAATCACACAAGAAAGCCCATCAACTAAAACTTTTTCTATATTAGAGTTTTTATAAAATACTTGTGGTACTACCTTCATAACACACAAAAATCATTGAGAATTTATTTTCTAAATGCTACTTTTTACTAAAAGTAGTGATTTTCGGTCAGTATCAGGATGCAACTCTTTCTTTATAATATCGATACAAGTCTTCTGAAGATGCTCCCACGATACTCCTAGTCTGTGACTAGGGGCCAAGTCCAAACTCGGATTATTTTTTCATAAGAAAGGGGAGTAGTTTTTCTTCAAGCTTACCTGCAAATTCTGAATTCGTAAAAAATACATATCCGATCTTTTTCTCTCTTGAAAATTTGTAGTCACACGTAAAACTTAAATTACCACCACTATGCCCATAAAGCGGGCCATAAATAGTTGGTTTTATAGTTATCCCAAGCCCCCAGGAACGGTCATCTAATCTGTCACCTTCGTCTTCTTCGGGGTTTTCAACATGTATTTTAAATAGTTCATCAAATGTTTTCTTTTCTAAGCCTTTTTCTTCCATTAACCCAATAATAAATCCTGCATAACTTATTGCTTCGGTTTGTAGGCTGTATGAAGCTCTAAAATCTGGTTTCTTTTCTGTAGCCCCCCAGCCAGGATTTACTTTTCCTTCAAAGTGACCTGATGCTCTGTGTGTGGTTACATAATCATTCCAGGTGTAATACGCATGATCCATTTTTAAAGGTGTAGCAACCTCGTTTTCAAAAAGTTTTTGAAGCTCATTACGGTCTACATTTTTTAAATGTGCAAGTACATCGGCCAAGTATTCAAATCCTTCACCTGAATATAGAAACGCTGTTCCTGGGGTAAATTTAATATCCAATTTTCCATCTTCATTAAAAAATCGCCAATTCGGAAAACCAGAAGTATGGCTCAATACCATACGTGCCGTTATAAGCTTATAACGTTCGTCATGAGCGATGTCGGGATAAGGCAAATAGGTGTGTAACGGAGTGTCTAAATCTAAAATTCCCTGTTCGACCATTTTTAGGGTTAGGTATGCAAACGGTGTTTTGGATGTAGAACCAGCATCAAAAAGTGTTTTCTCGTCTAATTTTTCTTGGGTATCCATATCTTTTAACCCCAATGCACGATGGTACACTACTTTTGAATCATTAATAATGACAATAGATAGGCCGGGAATCCCTAACGAATCCATCTGAGATTTTAGAAATTGATCCATTTCTGTAAAGAGAATACGTTGCCCGCTAAAGGTTAGTATAGCATCAGGCTTAGGTTTTTGTGTTGCATCTTTACAAGAAATGATGCTAATAAGTAGAATAGCTAATACAAGAAGAAGAGGGTATTTGCTTTGGATAGTTTTCATGATTGTGTTTTAGTTTTTATAAAGATTCTTATAATGCATACTTGTTACACTTTTGAGCAAAACTATTTTAGGACATGGCTTAACAATACCCCCAACACCCCTACAACAGACATTTGTATAGGTGTATGAATACACAATCAACTGCTAACTATCCCATAAAAACAACCCTTTACGGAAACCCATAAACAGCGCGTGCCATAATTATGTAGCTTAGTTCGCGTATTGGTGTGCTAATAGGTGCACGGAAACAAAGTATCATAGAAATAGTAGCAATGGCTGCTATTCAATTGTTAGGTAGTATTATATAAATAAAACTAATTTATAATGGCAGAACAAGTAATACCAGAATTTGACAAAGCAGCATTTAATTGTCCAAGATGTGGAGCATTTGCAAACCAAGAATGGTTTTTAGCACTTGCTATTGATAAGTTTAAAGCGGAGTATCAAAATGTAACATCACAAATGGGTACAATTGATGAATATGCATTTTCAAAATGTGTTCATTGCCAAAAAGTCTCCATTTGGAACAGAGATAAATCTTCAATGATTTATCCAAAGTCGAACAATAGAGTTTTTGATTTATCTGAAGTTCCGAAAGATTTATCTGAGGATTACCAAGAAGCTTGTTTAGTTCTTGGTGACAGCCCCAAAGCTAGTTCAGCGCTCAGTAGAAGATGTTTACAAGCTCTATTAAGGGAGCAAGGTTTTTCGGATAAAAGTCTATTCAAAGAAATACAATTAGCAATAGATAGCGGTAAACTTCCCTCCCATATCACGGAAAGTCTTGATGCAATCAGGAATATAGGGAATTTTGCAGCACATCCAATGAAAGATACAAATTCAGGAGAAGTTCTTCCTGTTGAACCTGGAGAAGCCGAATGGAATATAGAAACACTTGAATTTTTGTTTGATTTTTTCTACGTACAACCTGCCAAAACTAAAAAAAGAAAAGATGCTTTAAACCAAAAGCTAAAATCTATTGGTAAACCAGAAATGAAATGAAAACACTACCTAACACTATATAACAAAACATAGCTGCCCTTTAGGTCAGCAACGTTTGTTATATTAAACGTTACCTGTAATTAACCAAAACAACGAAAATAGAGAATGAGTAAAACATATAGACTTTCTTTTTTAGGCTTATCATTTCTTATTTTAATAGTTTTAGGAAAGTTTCTAACTGGTAATTTTGATTTTATTTTAAACCATTTTTGGTTTACTTCTGGTTTACTTCTATTAATATTACTTTCACTAATTGATCAACCTCATTTCTCTAAAGATTCAAATATATTTGTAAATGCTATTACAGCTGGAATTTCACTTTTAATAGTTAAAGAAGCTGACAGAGATTTTATTTTTTACGCTTTTCTTTCAGTAATAACATATCTAATTATAAGCAGTTATCTATTATTATGGTTAAGACAAAAAAGTTTAGGTTTAGAATCAAAAATAATAAGGTTTATATCTAGAATTAACAGAGAAATCGGCAAACCCGAAACCTTGTTTTCTAGTTTTTTCATTTGGGGAGTATTCAAGCAATTTGGAACTGGAAATAATCAATTCAACGGGTTACTACTATTTTGGGCAATCTTCATAATTTTAAATATTCCATCTTTATCAAAAGCAATTGAAGATTTATTTCAAATAGGTAAAGACAAAAGTAACAAACTCGCTTTGGGTCAAATTTTTGGTGTTCAATCTAAAAACACATTTTTAGTGCGTCTTTATGATTCTTCCGAAAGAATTGTAAATACTAGAATATTTGACTTCGTGGAATTTAAATATTCTACAGATAAAAAAATACGAAAAGGTTTACTTCTTGATACATATTTACTAAACCAACAACAATGGGTAAAAGTCTTATCCAACAATGAAATAGAAAAAATATTTGACAAAAACATTTTTGACAATCACAAATCAGATGTTGTTTATAGAATCGACAATATCCCTGAAAATGATTATCTAAATAGATTTGTAGGTATTGTTACTGAAAATAGTACAATTAATAAAATTAGATTTATTTATAATTCTAAAATAAAAATTAACGAAGGTCAACTATTAGAAGTTAATATTCATAGTCAAAAGATTCTTTATCAAATTGTCGAAGGAACAACTAAAATCGAACAGTTAGAGCAAAAAAACCAAACGGGTTTAATAATCGGTGAAGCAATTCAACTTGGTACTTGGAATACTGAACTTTCAAGATTCGAACAATTTGGATGGGTTCCTGAAATAAACTCACCAATATACCTTTCTTCAAGAATAGAAGAACAACAAAATAATGATAATGAATATACGATTGGATATATTCCTAATACCAACTATCCTGTAATTATAGATAAAGAAACATCAATAACTCATCATACAGCTATTTTAGGAATAACAGGTTCTGGAAAATCAGTATTCACTAGAAATCTTATAAAACAAATAACTTCAGACACAACTAAAGTTATTATAATAGATTTGACAGGAGAATACAGAGATAAAATAAATGACATAAACGCTATAATTACTGATGATAATGCTAAAAAAGCATTTGATGCAATCGAGTTATTAAGTAAAGAAAAAGCAAAATTTCAAAATCAATGGAATCACGAATTAATTGAGGCTCAAGAAAAGATTATAAAAACTGAATTCTATAACTCAATAAAGCTTTTTCTAGAAGGAGATGAAACAGAATCAATCTTTGAATTACCAGACATTTCTAACAGTTCAAATGTTTTAGATTACACAAAATGGTTTTTCTTAACATTATTCAAAACAGCGAAAACTAAAGACAGTTTTGGAAAAAGAGTTTGTGTAGTTCTTGAAGAAGCTCATACAATAATTCCTGAATTAAATGCAATGGGAGTTTCAGATTTTGCATCAAAAGCGTCTGTAAATACAATTTCTCAAATTGCTTTACAAGGGAGAAAATACAATATAGGATTTTTTGTTATTGCTCAAAGAACAGCTAATGTTTCAAAAACAGTTTTAACTCAATGTAATTCAATAATATCTTTTCAGGAATTAGATAAAACAAGTAGTGATTTCCTTTCCAATTATATGGGACAGGAATTTGTAAAAATACTTCCGAATTTAAAATTCAGACAAGCAATTGCAGTTGGAAAAGCATTTAAATCAAATGTTCCTATGATATTTGAAGTGCCTGAAATAAATGAAGAGGAAGAATAATAACCCCGCTGGCGCGGATTTAAGGTTGTAATCCGTGCCTCATACACCAACGACCAAACCTCCTAAAAATACCACCCACACCCCCGCAACAGTTATATGTATACCATAAGATAAGCTCTCGCACTCCTGCAAGAGATATTTGTATGGTATACAACGAGCTCCTGCACCCTTGCAACAGCTATTTATATGGTATACAACAAGCTCTCGCACCCCTGCAACAGCCAATTGTATAGTATATAAATAGCTCTCGCACCCCTGCGAGAGCTATTTACAAATCAGATAATCAGCAGTTTATAAAAAAGGGTTATTATCCCCCCTAGGCGTATTATTTATCCAAAAGAGAACCCAATATATTTGCCCACAAATTTTAAAAATTCACACATGTTATCACCAACCAATGTAACCAGACTAAGTAAAGAAGAGGTTATAGAATACCTAAGAAGTACCGCAGATATCTGCAATCAAAATAATCCCATAACGCTCGATATCAAGTCTCAGATATCCAATCTAGATGTAGTGATAGAGCAGTTGGACGATGCTTTGATTTATGATCGCAAAAGTGACTTTACTCTAGAGCTAGAAAAACTTGATCTGGATAGAGATAATGCCGTAAACGGAATGCGATACGGATTCTTGATGAACAGCTATCACCAGAATGCGACCAAAAAAGCAGCCGGACAATTGTTACTAGACCATATAGATACCTATGGTAGTGGTATTGCCAGGCTTAATTATGAGGCACAAAGCACGGTGCTAGTTAATATCTCTGAGGATTATGAAACCCAGCCCAAGTTAATCAAGGCGCTAAAAAAGGTCGAAATGGTGGATTGGGCAACTATTCTTAAAAATACCAATGAGGCATTTAGAGCCAAATATCAGGAACGTATCACAGTAGAGAGTGCTGCAGCAAAGCAATCTTTTACGACCGTAAAGCCAGAAGCTATTGCGGTATACGAGAAACTCTTTAAGCGTATCAATGCATTTACAGAATTAGATGAGAAAAATGCTTTTGATACTCTAAATAATGAACTAAAAACACTAGCAAAAAGATACCAACAGATCATCAATACACGCTTGGCCAACAATCAAGAGGATGATCAAGAGCAAGAAAATACGGTAGTGCTAAATTAAGGTGGGTTTGATATAAGATTTATAATAATCAGTTTTTTATAAACTTGATTAGTTCCTTCTCCCTCTGGGAGAAGGCTAGGATGAGGGTTTTTTATAGTGCACACCCTCACCTTAATCCTCTCCCAGAGGGAGAGGAAACACAAAGGTTTCATTATAAATTACTTAAAATAAATTTTAAAAGTAAGTTATATCAAACTCACGTTAACTAAAATTTTCTAATGCCAATAAGGACCCGTCTGGTTTTTTTAAAACCTGGCGGGTCTTTTTTGTTTCAAATACTCCCAAATAGTGCATCCTGAAAAAAAGTAACAACATATCAATTCATAAAGTTTGATTCTTGGTTATACCCAAATACACAGCGAATCAAAAATGTATATGCTACAAAGAGGTGTCAATTTATAATTTGGAGCGATTTTCTTTTTAGAGATAATTATTTTAGATATTAATTAATCCTTAAAACCTAGACTCATGAAACTTTTAAAAAATCCGATTATCTGCTTATTATGTATTCTTTTTTATACTAGTGCTTGTAGTGATGATGAATCTACACCAGGTTCAGAAGAAGAAAATTTCACAGATATCGCACTACTTGAGGAAGATCCCATTTTTATAAACTTTGTAAATGATATCAAGGAATCTTCAGAAAAGATTATTGATACAGAGACTATAGATCAATTTTTAAATTCTAATAGGGGTATTGACGAATTAAGTATTGAAGAAAAAGAAGCGTTGGCGATTGCATTTGGTTATCAAAATTATGCAAGTTTAGAAACTACAAGTGCAGCAATTCTTGAAAAACAAGAGCAATTAGATAAAAAATATGATCTGCAACAAAACATAGATATGGTATCTTCCTTATTTGCTGAAATCTACACAGGAACAAATTTTAAAAGTGCTTCAAAAAATTCAGACAATTTTGATCCATGTAGGGATTGCGAGGAATCTTATCTAGAGTGTATAAAAAATGTCTACATTAGATTTAATTTTAATTTAACTATTTGTGGAAGAGATTCTTTGATCTGTAAAATCATGGAATTGTTAGAACAAGATAGAGCTGGTAAAGTGTGCAATGATGAATACAATACTTGTACACAAGAAAACAATTGTGATTAGAAGTATTTCTGATGTTTTCATCTTTTTAAACCTGAGTTGGACGTAAATTTTCTTATATCAAACTCACGTTAACTAAAATTTTCTAATGCCAATATGGACCCGTTTAGTTTTTTTAAAACCTTACGGGTCTTTTTTATTTTATCATCAATGGGTGTATTACTTCACTTTTTCGGCAATTCAAACAGATAAAAAACCGCGCTCTATAGCATGAGTAGTACCGTAGAGTTTTCCGTCTTTATAATAAAAAGTAGTATTATAGCTATCGCTATTATCACCAGAGACCAGTGCACAATAATATGATTAGAAGTATTTCTGATGTTTTCATCACTTTAAAGATAGGAAAGAGCATCTAAGGAACAATAGTACGCAACTTTTTACTTGATTATTCATCTGTTTAATAGGAATCAATCAAAAATCAAAGTATCATGAAATTGTATTATACCATCTTTGTCTTTAGTATATTTTTATTGCTCTCATGTAGTAATGATGACGATCAAACAATTAATAATGGCGAATCTTTAATTTTTGGTACGTTTGCCGGAGAATGTTTTGGTGACTGTTTTGATGTTTTCAGAATTAACGGCACTACACTTGAAGAAGATCAGGTAGTTGATTTTTTTATAGAGAATTATAGTTTTAAAGGGTCTTTTACATTTTCTGAAGAACAATATTCTATGTATAAAAATATCTTGAATGAGATTCCACGAGAACTTATTAATGGATCCGATAAAACATATGGATGCCCTGATTGCGCAGACCAGGGAGGTTTTTATTTTGAGATTACTACTTCTGAAGGGAAAACAAAAAAATACATAGTTGATACCGATAACACAGATGATCAAAGTGCTGTAATTGTCACATTCAAGAATAGAATTTCAGAAATTATCAAGGCACTTTCTACTGTTAATTAACGACTCTTTCTTTATAATATCGATACAAGTCTTCTGAAGATGCTCCCATCCATCTTCTCATATGAATATTAAAGAAATGGTATTGTAATCTTAGCACACCAATTTCTCGATAACGCCTTGCAGAAGTGATAACATATTTCGGAATAATGACAAACTCATTAATAGCAAATAATCGATCCACAAGATCATTATCCTCGTAAACAATGTAGGATTCATCATACCCATCGATTTGAGCAAACAATTTTTTGGTAATAAACTGGCTTTGATCACCCCCTCGACATCGTTTACTTCGGAACTGTGTTAACCATCCAAGAAATAACAACCACCAATGATTAGAATCAAATTTCATTCTGAAACACCCTGCATTATTTCCCTTTTCGACTTCTTTTATAATATCATTATCATAATGTTTAGGAGGAAAAGAATCGGCGTGCAAAAAGTATAAAATATCTCCTTTTGCGACTCTGGCTCCGGTGTTTAATTGTACAGCACGACCTTTTTTTGAAGGAATGCATCTGATAGCTACCTCTGTATCTTTGGATAAGCTATCAACCACATCTTGTGATCCATCTATGCTGCCCCCGTCTACTACAATGATTTCTTCCAAGTTATTTTTGGTAGCATTATTTATTAAGTGAGAAAGCAGCATACCAATGGTAGCTGCTTCGTTAAGGATAGGAATGACGATCGATATTTTCAATTTTGGGATATTTTTAGGCTATAAATTTACTCAATTAAGTCCCAAACCCATTCTTTAGGCTCTTTTTTGTTTAGTCTAATACAAATGCCGGAGTCACTACTGCTTCTTCATTTAGGTTCCAATCATAATCTTTATACCCTTTTTTAGGCTGGTTCTCAATCTTCACTGCGGCATATCGGTTAATGAAATCTTTAACATCACCACCATTCACTTTAAAATCTTTTTTGTACCAAGAGAATATTTTTGAAACACTTACTACATTTTCTGTAATTGTATTTCGGATTGGATCATTAATAAATTTTTCTGTTTGTTGATCTAGTGCTGTTTGTAAATTTTCTGCAGTGTACGCTCGGTTCCATACTACAGGGCAAGAAATAGAAGCGCAGTTAATTGCAAAATGAATTCTTGGGTCACCAAATTTTCTAAGAATTTTATGTTCAAGATCTCCCAGGCTATACCATTCTCCGTTAATTTTGAAGAATTTTTTACCCCAAGGATCCTCAAGATCTTTAATACTTTTTAATGGGTAACTATCAATGATTAGTTTTATAGTGTATGCATTATATGCATTAATCCAGTATGCTAGTTTTTCATCTCTGGTCCAATCTTCTTGAGGTGGATTTTCAGAAAGTTGTTTAAAATATTTATATAGTTGAGAGCTGTCTCTCATGAATCCGTTATAATCTACTTTCCCATCTTCAGATACATTAAGTAATAATGCTTGATCCCAAACATAGTGATCAAATCCCTTTTGTGATTGTACTTGATTAAAGAATAATACTATTAATGCTACTATTATAAGTCTTGGAGCTTTCATATTTTTCAGATTTTTTAGAATTGGTTATTTTTTTAAGGATATCTTATTACGATATGTATCATAAAAAGGCATTATCCAAAACATAGAACTTTAGTAGAGGATCGTGAAATTACCTTACAATAAAAACGTAAGAAATAATTTTGTAGAAAATAAATTGAGATTCAAAAAACTATAGTTTTGAAACAATAAAAACTAAAACCAAAATACATGTAATATAAAGATTATCAGTTTTTTAGAATAAGTTTTTTAAGGATTGATTTGGAAAGAGAACACTTAAATAGTTATTGATTTTTTTGTCAAAATTTTAACTTTTAAAAACTTAAAAATTGGTCTTCTTTTTTGGTTGAAACCTCTACTTTTTACCCTATAGTATTTTAATAAATAAGTGTTTTGTTATTCATTTAGATTCCAATCATACGTTCTGAAACTCTTTTTTGCATTATCATGTATAGCAATTTTGGAGTACTTATTTAGGAAATTGATTAAAGTACCTTCACGCTTAAAATCCTTGGCAAACCAAGAAAATATTTTAGATAATTGAATGTTTTGTTCTGTAATTGTATTTCGTTTAGGATCATTAATAAAGGCAATTGCTAACTTTTCAAGCTCTTGATCCACGTTTTGTGGTGTAAACGCTTTATTTAGAAGGGGAGGACAAGAAAATGAAGCACAGTTAATACCAAAATGAATTCTTGGGTCCCCCATTTTTCTTAAAACCCTATGCTCTACATCATTAAGATTGTACCACTTTTTCCCTAGCTTGAAGAATCTTAGATCCCAAGGGTCCTTAATATCTTTTATGCTATTTACTGGATAGTTATCAATTATTAATTTGACAGTAAAGGCATTATATACATTTATCCAATAGGCAAGTTTATCAGCTTTCGCCCAGGTTTCGTTGGGCATGTTATCACTTAGCGTGTTAAGATATGTCTTTAATGCTGTGCGATCTTGTTTAAAACCTTTATAACTCACAATTCCGTCTTTGGTAACATGTTTAGTTAGTAAAGTATTCCAGGGTTCATGTAGTATGGCTTTGGTATCCGTTTTTGGTTTTTCTTTTATTACTGGGGGTTGAGGTGTTTCTTGTATGATTTCGGTTTCAGGTGCTTTCTCTTCTATCGGAGTTGTAACTTTGGGCGCATCAACTTTTTCTTTGGGAATATTATTTTCAACAGCCGGTGTTTTTGGGGTATTCTGGACAATCTTCTTAGTTCCGCCACAAGCACAGAATAGGCCAATCGATATAATAATAAGTGTTTTTTTTATAAACTTGTTCATTTTTTTAATTTCATAGGATATATTTCCTGTTGTATAAAATTTTGAGGAAAACTTTCATCTCCTTCAAACCCAAGTTCAATGTCTCTTCCATTATTTGGAATGTGATTGGTTTTGAATAAGTAATCCCATGTACTTAGGGTAAGACCAAAATTCACGCCATACTTTGTATTTGGTGATAAATTCTTGGCATGATGCCAGATATGCATCTTAGGATTATTGAATATATATTTGAAAATACCATAGTCCCAGCCCAGATTAGCATGATTTAAATGGCCAATTGTCAGAGCAAAGAAATGGACGATTGCTACATCTTGTGCGTCAAATCCACCTATGATGGCGATAGGTAAATATAACATTGATTTATATACAACTGGTTCCATCCAGTGATATCTAAGATGTGCTGCAAACCCCATTTCCTTTACAGAATGATGTACTTTATGGAAATTCCATAAAAAAGGAATACGATGCAGTAATCGATGAGTGTTCCATTGTGTAAAATCACTTACCAAAAAGAAAATTAAGAGTCCCAGTGCTTTTGGCAACATATCCACATCAAAAATCTGGAAACTTGAAACCGACATCCCTAAAACACTTAGAATGTCATTAAAGAAGGTAGCTGCTGAATTGGATAAAGCTATAAGGACTACTAGATTAAGCAAAAAGAAATTGAAAAACATATAGAAAAAGTCCAACCAAAAATCTTTTCTGAATTTAGATTGGTTTTTTCTCCATGGAAACAGAATCTCTAATACCCAAACTAGAAGAGAAACTATAATCAACCCATAGAAATAATTATCCCAGTTATTCTGAAATAATATTTCATTTTTTAGGTAATTCCAGTATCCAGAATATGAGCTTGTTATTATTTCAATGTATTTTTCCATCATAACAAAAATAGGGATAATACTACTTCTATTACAATAATTTTTATTGGTTCTACTGTCTTTTTGTGACATGGATTATTTGTTAAAATCCATTTTTTTTCATTTAAGTTCCAGTCATAAGGCTTAAAACTTTTTTTGGCAGCTTCACTAATAGTGATTTTAGAATATTTGTTTAAAAAGGAAACCAAAGAACCTTCACACTTAAAATCTTTGGTGAACCTGGAAAATATTTTGGAAAGCTATATTTTCTTAGGAGTAATTATGTTATGATTAGTACTGTTTACAAAAGAAATTGCTGTTTTTTTTAAGTTTATCATCTACATTTTAATCTGTAATCATGTTTATTAATTGTATGAATTATCAAGATTACGTATCATTGCAATCGAACTATTTGATTATGATTAGTACAAAATTAGTATTGCCATGTGGCGCAACGTTAAAGAATAGATTGGTTAAATCTGCTATGACAGAGCGTATAAGTAATAGAAGGTTTGAACCGATAAAAGGCCATGAGCGATTATATAACGATTGGTCTGAAACTGGAGCAGGTTTGTTGATTACGGGCAATGTAGTAGTAGATAGAAAACACCTTGAATCTGCAGGGAATGTATGTTTTGATGATGAAAAGATGCTTCCTAAATTGAAATCATGGGCAGAAGCAGGTAAGAAGAATGGGAATCATATATGGGTACAGATTTCACATTCTGGAAGGCAAACCAATAGGTTTGGTACTAATCGACCATTAGCACCTTCTGAGGTACAGTTGAAAAAAATGGGACTTTTTGGTAAGCCAAAAGCCATGACCGAAGAGAATATTCAAAATGTGATCCAGGGTTTTGTAAAGGCAGCAAAGTTGGCAAAAGAAGCGGGCTTTACAGGACTTCAAATTCACTCTGCACATGGATATTTACTTAGTCAGTTTTTATCTCCAAGAACGAATATTAGGACAGACCAATGGGGTGGCAGTTTAGAAAACCGTAGTCGTTTATTAATTACTATTATTAGAGAAGTCAGAAATACCGTTGGAGCAGATTTTCCGATATCGGTGAAGTTAAATTCTGCCGATTTTCAAAGAGGAGGTTTTACTGAAGAAGAATCCCTAGAAGTAGTGAAAATGTTGGATAAGGAAAAGATTGATTTACTCGAGATTTCTGGTGGGACATATGAAAAATTGGCTTTCTTTATTTTGAATGAAGAAGGTGCAGAAGTAAAAGAAAGTACCAAAAGGAGAGAAGCTTACTTTATTGATTTTGCTAGAAAAGTAAGAGCGATTTGCAAATTACCTTTAATGATTACTGGCGGTTTTAGATCTTATGATTTTTGTAATGAAGTATTAAAAAACGGAGAAGTAGATCTCATAGGTATGGCGCGCCCTTTTATAACTAATAAAGAGGATATCTCTGGATTTTTAAATGGGGATATCCCAAATCTTGAAAACTTAGTACTACGTACGGGGATAAAGCAATTTGAAGATTCTGCAGAGGGTGGTTTTTATGCTCGACAATTAATCCGTTTTTCTAAAGGTAAAAGACTAAAAGTAAATATGAGTCCATTATGGTGTTCTATGTTTTTAGTGATTTATGAATTTAAAAAGGCAATGGCTAAGAAGATTGCACTTTAGATTTTGAGGGGAAGTTAAATTTTCACAGTTGTTTTAAGCACTTCTTAATTATATAAACTTGTTAATGCTTTTGAGAAAAGAGTAACTTCTTCTATAGTTCCTGTGCTAATTCTGCACCAATCAAAAAAAGGGGGGAACGGTCGACCTATTAGAATGCCCTTACTCATCATTTCTTTATGCAATGTTCGAATTTCTTTTCCGGATTTGAAGAAAATAAAGTTAGTGTGTGATTTTACATATGGCAATTCTAAAGTATCTAGGGTTTTGTATATTAGGTTCTTCGCTTCAAGGGTCTTTTGTAAACTAAATGTGTAGAATTCTTGATCTTTTAGTGCTTCCTTAGCCCCGGCAATTGCCAGAACATTACTATAAGCCACCATGTTTTTTCGAAGCTTTTCTGCTAAAGATGGTTTTGCGATTAAGTAACCAATACGTAAACCCGCCATACCGTATACTTTTGAAAAAGTTCTAGAAACAATTACATTCTTATCTTTTTTGACTAGTTCTGTCATTGAAGGATAATTGGGGTTCTGGATATAATCATAATAGGCTTCATCACTAAACAAAATGGTTTTATTACTAATCGTATCGCAAAAATCCATAAGTTTTTTTGAAGGAAGTATAGTAGATGTTGGGTTATTAGGATTGCACAGAAAGACCAATTTAGTTTTTGAAGAAATACGCTTTTCTATTTCAGGCATATCATATCCTTTATCTTCACCCACAGGTACCCAATTAACTTCTGCTCCCCATTGTTTTGCATAGGTCATCATTGCTAAAAATGTAGGTTTGGCTGCAATAATTTCCCCTCCGTTAGATGCAAAAGTAAGACCAGTGACCTTAAGTCCTTCTGTTGAGCCACCGCATATAATAATATGATCTTTTGTAACCCCTTCCTTTTTGGCTAATATTTCTGCCAGCTCATCTGCATATGCATATGGATATCTACAACTATGTTCAAAAGCAGATGTAATTGCATTTCTTACTTTTTCAGAAGGGCCATAAGGGTTTTCATTAGAACTTAACCTGATAAGTTTTGTAAGTGGTCTAGGGTTGAACTTTGTGATTTCTTCTGTGGTTAAAGCATTGGCTATCTCTAGCCCACCTAGTAGTGCAAAACCACCGCCTATCGAAGTTGATTTTAACCATTGTCTTCTATCCATGACATTTTATCTTTAGAATAATTTGTCTTCTAAAGGTAATGATTTATGAATTTTAAAAAGTGTCATAGGGTAATAATAAACTTATTATAAAAAAAGAAGCCGAAAACAAATGCTTGTAATCGGCTTCCGGACTATACTAAGTTAGCCATCTAACTTAA
The DNA here is from genome assembly GCA_947496355.1 of uncultured Aquimarina sp. GTDB lineage: Bacteria > Bacteroidota > Bacteroidia > Flavobacteriales > Flavobacteriaceae > Aquimarina. The sequence goes on along the minus strand of CANMCO010000005.1, from coordinate 320,936 downwards.
CAACATCCTCCACCATCATAATGATAGGTAGATTCGCTAATAAATATATCATCTCTGCCTAAATCAGCCAATGCACCAGCAGTTTTGTCACAGATAGCTATAGGTTGATTTTTCAGTAATACATGTCCTTTTTTATCGTCGAAATAATCCTCTTTGCCAAAGTATATTGCTGCCTTTCCTGTAAAGATACAAGGTCCGTCTTCTGGCATTGGATCTTTAATCGCAGCTACCTCAATAGACTCTATGTAGATTAAGTCATCTGTGTCATAGTTTTTTGGGTCAAGAATGCGATAGGGTTTGCGCGCTCTTATTTCAATAGTTCCAAATCCAACATCAGTTAGCGCTTTTACATATTCAGCAATAGGTAAACTTCCACTTAAACACAGTGCTCTTAGTCTTTCGTCGTTACGAAGATTGTCATTCATGGGTTGTTCACAAGTAGGATCACTCATTACTAATCTTCCGTGAGGTTTTAGTACGCGATACATTTCCTCAATTGCCTTTTTTAAATCTTCTGCCTTAAAGATATTAAATAAACAGTTTTGAGCCGCTACATCTATACTATTATCTTCAACAGGAAGATTTAAAGCATCCCCGTATCTAAGATCTACAAATTCACTTTTAAACCAATCGTTTTGAGTTTCTGCTTCCTTAAAATTTTTACGAGAAGCTTCTAGCATTTCGTCTACCACGTCGACACCAATTACACCACTCTTTTGACGAGAGAAATAAGAGAACTGCAATAATTCCATTCCTCCTCCAACACCAACGTATAAAACCTTGGGGTTATTAGTTAAATCTCTAGCATTTACCGTGCTACCGCAACCATAGTTCATTTCTTGCATGATTCTAGGGATTTTAAGACCAGGTAGCTCCCAAATAGGATTAGTAGTACAGCATAAACCTACATCTGGTGTTAATGCTGCTTCTTTATACACATCGTGAGTAGTATCTAAATAGCTCATAAATTGATTTTTGACTTTCCTTTTTATTGGAAATATAAGTTATTTTGGGTTAAATAGTTTTAGTCGTAAAGTTAAACTAGAACTTTCGGACTAAAAAATGGTTTGATTTTCCTGATTACAGGGTTTTTATTAATTCTCTGAAAAGCATTATCATTTGTGGTTCTGCTTTACCTGCCAATGCAATAATTTCGTCTATATCAATAGGTTTCAGATTATCTGGGTCACACTCATCTGTAAGTACAGATACCGCTGCAACCGGAAGACCTAGATGATTTGCCACAATTACTTCGGGAACCGTACTCATTCCTACTGCATCTGCTCCAATGGTTTTAAGATATCGATACTCTGCTCTAGTTTCAAGTTGAGGTCCTATTACAGAGGCATACACTCCTTTATGAAGATTGATATTCTTCTCTTTGGCTATTGCCTCTAGTTTGGTGTTGATTTTTGGATCATAAGGAGCGCTCATATCTGTAAATCGAGTTCCCATTTGTTCTACACCTTTAAAAGCTAAAGGAGAGCCTCCTTGTAGATTGATATGGTCATCTATAAGCATTAATTCACCTTTTTTAAAGTTTAAATTAACAGCTCCTGATGCATTTGATACCAATAAAGTTTTAACCCCCAAATTGTGCATAATTCTAACAGGGTAAGTTACATCCTTAAGAGAATACCCTTCGTATAAATGAAAACGCCCTTGCATTACGATCACCGTTTTACCTTCTAGTTTTCCGTAAATTAATTTTCCTTTATGAAATTCTACGGTTGCCGTTGGGAAATTAGGGATATGATTATAACTAATCTCTTTGATAATTTCTATTTCATTAATTAATTGCCCTAATCCCGTCCCTAGTATAATTCCTATCTCGGGGTTTCTAAAACCCTTTTCCTGAAGGAACTCTGTTGTTTCTTTAATGTATTTAATCATGTTGTTAGTTTATAAATTTTTGAAAAACCTCGATGTCCTTAATATCGTCATAGTAATCAACATCATTGCGTTCGTCTAATAATTTTATGTGTTTTCCTTTTAAATCGTTTAATGTGTCTTTTAATACCGTTTCTGTACCCCAGATTTTATTTTTAAAAACCTGTGAATTTAAGGATTTCATTCCAAATAAATAATATCCTCCGTCTTGTGCGGGGCCAATTACATAATCATGAGATTCTAAAGCCTGAAATGCTTTTTCCAAATCTTTTTGATGTAAGTCATACATATCACTTCCGATAATAATGATATTTTGAAAATCGCTATTGAATCCTTCTCTAAATGCATTTTCCATTCGTTGCCCCAAATTATCACCAAATTGCTGTTTTTTGTTATAAATATTCTCGTTCCAGAGGTCGTTTTCTCGAATTTTTACAGAGTAATGAACTTCTTTGGTGACCTTAAGATTTGCTGTTATTGTAACGGTATGTTGCAATAGAAATGAATAAATATCCAAAGCAGCCTGATCTCCTACGGTTGCAGCAAGGCGTGTCTTGCATTTACCCAATTCTGGATTTCGGGTAAAGATTATGAGTAATTTTTTTTCTTTCAATTTGAATATACTTTTTTTCCATTGAGTAACCATTTAGCCCAATGTTTGGAACATGCATGCACCTGATCTGTTACTTTTCCTTCAGAGTTTATAACATCATAATTTTTGTTTTTCCATTCAAAAATCCCTCCGTACAAGTTATAAACATTGGTATAACCAGCTTTTTTAAGTTTTTCAGAAATATCTTCAGAACGCACTCCTAAACTACAGTACACCACAATTGTAGTGTCTTTTTGAATATTTTGGCGGGCAATGGATTCTATTTTGAAATGATTATATCCAACAAATTTTGCATGTTCTATATGGCTTACTTCAAATTCATTTTTTTCTCTTGCGTCAAATATTATTACCTGATCCCGAATATCTTTTAATTCTGAAACCGAAATATAAGGGATGCTTTCATTATTGTATTGATCCAACAATTCACTTAATGAATTTTGGGCAATGCAAAAGTGAAATGTAAATAAGAATATGTAGAATATTTTAATCTTCATTATGCTACAGTTCCCTGGCAACTACTTCCTGCTCCTGCCGTACATCCATAACAATGTTGCGAAATAATGATATTTCTATTCTGAAGCAATTCTTCGTTATACTCACTTATATGTTTCACTTTGCTCGCTACTTTAAGATCTAACATTTGATTGAAGTCACAGTCATATAGCCATCCATCCCAACTTATAGAAATGGTATTAGTACACATCACATTAGCCACTGCAGATGGATTATAAGCCTCTACAAGTGCATACATATAATCTTCATAGTTTTCTGAAGCGATGAGATAGTCCAAAAACCTACTTATGGGTAGATTGGTAATGGCAAAAAGATTATGAAACTGTATTCCGAAATCTTCTAATAATGCTTTTTTGAAATCTTTTTCCATTGCCGCTTGATCGCCTGGCAAAAATGCTCCGGATGGATTATAAACCAAATCCAACCTGAGGTCGTTATTTGGCATACCATATCCTCGTTCGTTAAGTTCTTGCAATGCCTTTATAGATTTGTCAAAAACACCATCACCACGTTGTTTGTCAGTTTTTCCTCTGGTCCAATGCGGCATTGATGAGACTACATGCACATTATGCTTTTTGAAAAAATCAGGGAGGTCATAATATTTTTTGTTAGCTCTAATTATTGTTAAGTTACTCCTTACAATAAAATCTTTGATTCCGGCTTTACTAGCTTCTTCTACAAACCATCTGAAATTTGGATTCATTTCAGGTGCACCGCCGGTTAGGTCCAAAGTATGTGCTCCTGTTTTCTTAATAACTTCCAGACATTGTTGCATAGTTTCTCTGGTCATTATCTCTTTTCTATCGGGACCAGCATCAACATGGCAATGTTCACATACCTGATTACACATGTATCCTACATTGATTTGCAGTATTTCTAATTTGTTAGGCCGAAGTGGGAAATGACCGATTTCAGCTATTTTATCTGCGAATTTTGGTAATTCACCATTTGCGAAAATACCATTATTCAAGATTTCCAACTGTTTGTTGGCGTTTGCTAATTGGTCGTTTCTTTTATGTAAAGATTGTTTTGTTTTGGCTTCAGACATCTTCCTTTGTTCAATTATTAATGATTTGTCGGGCAACATTTTTGCATTTTATAACAAGACAGGGTTTATTGATTCTGTTTTGTATTAAAAAACTAACAATTCACTTACATTGAAAGTTTTTCATATTTATTCATCATTTGCACTCCGTGTACCAAAGTTGCTCCACTTTCAATAGCAGCGCCGGCATGTACAGCTTCCATCATTTCTTCTTTCGTGATTCCTCTTTGTAACCCATCTTTGGTATATGCATCAATGCAATATGGGCATTTCACAACATGCGATACAGCAAGAGCGATTAGTGATTTTTCTCTAGCGGTTAAAGCTCCTTCTTCGAATACTTTTCCATAATAATCAAAGAATTTAGTGCCTAGCTCTTCGCTCCACTCTGTAATTTTTCCGAATTTTCTTAGATCCGCTGGATCATAATATGTTTTTGACATGCTGTTTTATTTTTTTGATTACAGACATAAACTATTTCTGTCGTTAATTATGTATCAATACTTACAATAAAAGTTACTTAATTGATTAAAAAAAGTTTCTAATTTTTTAAAAGTGAGGTAAGATAAAAAACCTTAGTTAATTAAGGCACAATTTTTTTTACTCAAAATATAAGAATAACTAGACAAAGTACTTTTGATATTAATACTACATTAAGAAAAAAGCTTATTTTAGACTCGAATTTCTTATATAAATGAGAAATGCCAAAATTGAGGTCATGAGGAAAAAAGTTACACTAAAACAACTTGCAAAAGAATTAAATTTATCTATTTCTACAGTTTCTAAATCGCTAAAAAACGATCCAGAGATAAGTCAAAAGACAATTAATAGAGTTCATGAATTAGCAAACTTCTATAACTATAAGCCAAATGCCCTTGCCGTAAGTTTAAAAAGTAATAAAACCAAAACCATTGGAGTTATACTACCCGAAATTCTAAATCATTTTTTTGCTAAAGCACTTTATGGAATTGAACAGGAAGCTTCAAAAAATGGATACAAAATTGTGACTTGTATTACCAATGAATCCTATGAAAAGGAGATTGAATATGTAGAGATGTTAAATTATAGTAGTGTAGATGGGTTTATAGTGGCATTAAGTCAAGAGACACAGATGGTTAATAAGTTTGATCATTTTACAGCTTTGAAAAGAGATAATGTTCCTGTAGTGATGTTTGATAGAGTAAGTGATGAGGTTGATTGTGATAAAGTTATAGTTGATGATAAAGTGGCTTCAAAAAATGCCGTTCAATACCTTATAGATACAGGTTGTAAAAAAATTGCTGTGATTACAACAATTAGTGAATTGAGTGTTGCGAAATTAAGATTAGAAGGAGCAAAAGAAGTAGTTCATGCAAATGATCAAGTTTCTATTGTAGAATTAGCCGTAAAAGATTCTATAATCGATGTGTTGGCCAAGGATTCTAATAATGTAGAAAAAGAAATAGAAGATTTTCTTGAACAAAACGATATAGATGCTGTTTTAGGATTGGATGAAACAGCAGCTGCAATTACTATAAATATGTCACATAAGTTAGGGTACAAGATTCCAAAGGACATTTCGGTAATTGGGTTTACAGATGGTTTATTATCAAAACATTCTTATCCAAAGCTTACAACGGTTTCTCAGCATGCTGAAGACCTTGGGGCAAAAGCCGCTCAAATATTACTGACGCATCTTGATAATTTTGTTGAAAACTATAAAAGCGAAACAGAGGTGGTTAAAACTTCTTTAATTGTGAGGGATTCGACTAATTAAAAGAGCTCAATAATATAAATATCATTCAATTTAGAGTGATATATTTTTTAAGTGCTATCTCTTAAAACCAATTGGGTCTTTAGTTTTACGACTTTTTTACGATGAGAAACATCATTTGATTCGTTAAATTGGTTAATTAAAAGTTCTGCTACTTTTTGACCCATTTCATAACTTGGTTGTGCTATGCATGTCATAGAGGGGACAAAGACTTCACCAAGACCTAAATCACCAAAACCAATTACAGCAACGTCATCTGGGATATTATAACCCATTCTAAGCAATGTTTTCATAGTAAGTAAACCATAATTATCGGTGCATGTAAAAATGGCGTCTGGAATTATTGAAACACCTTTTAAAAAACTTTGAATTTCTACATCTTCAAATTCTCGATCCAGTGATTTACAATGTAGAATCAGATCATCATGAATAGGCATATTATATTTTTTCATAGCATCAATATACCCTTTGTAACGATTTTGAAACACTTTCTTTTCCATGATTCCTCCAATGAATGCAATTCTTGTTTTGCCTTTTTTGATTAAAAATTCAACAGCTTCAAAAGAGGCTTTGTCATCTTCTATAATAACATGATCAGCTCCTGGAACTTCTTCCCTGATATTGTCAAATAAGACAACAGGAATCCCTTTATTAATTATATTTTTAATATGAGCAAACATTTCAGTCTCATGAGTTGGAGAAAGAATGATGCCATCTACTAATCCGCGTTCAAAAGAAATAAGATTTTCTCTTTCAAATTCAAACGAATTTCGTGAAGAACTTATAAGTATTTTATAGTTATGTTCTCTTGCATAATTATCAATACCCCGGCATACCTCTATAAAAAAAGGTTCATCATATCTAGGGATAATAACACCAATAATATTGGTTTTTCCAGAACTTAGGCTTTTTGCAATTTGATTGGGCATATATCCCATAGTTTTTGCGGCATTAATAACCTTCTCTCTTGTGCTAAGTTTTACTCTAGGGTTTTCATCCAATGCTCTTGAAACAGTTGCAATAGAAATGTTAAGCTTTCTGGCAATATCCTCAAGTTTTACTCTTCTTTTTTTGGAAGTCATTAGAATTTCGTTAAAAAATTGTTATTAAAACATCATTTTCGCTAAAAATATAATAATACAAACGTTTACATTTTTTAAAGTTGAAGGATTGCTTTACTGTTATGTGAATAGTTTAGTAATTTGTAATAGTCATACAAAGATTTTGAACAATTAATAAATTACCTACTTAAAATATTTCTTTACAATAAAGCCTTCCCCAAAAAGACACTTACGTTCAAGATGATATGACTATGCTAATTTAGGATAAATAATGTTTACTTAAATATAAACATTGTTTAAAATGCAGTAAGGAGATTAAATATTTACAGTTATTTAAATTTTAGAATTTTAAAACCTAATTGCATGAGTCTTACTTGGTTCAAGAAAGGAACTGTCTATCAAATTTATCCTAGAAGTTTTAATGATAGCAATGGTGATGGAATTGGAGATTTAAGAGGGATAATAGAGAAATTAGATTATTTACAAAGCCTTAATGTAGATATACTATGGTTGAGCCCAATTTTTAGTTCCCCAAATGATGATAATGGTTACGATATAAGTGATTATTGCAATATAATGCCAGAATTTGGCACCATGGAGGATTTTGACGAATTGCTTCAGAAAACTCATGATAGAGGGATGCGATTGATATTGGATTTGGTTGCCAATCATTGCTCAGATGAACACAGATGGTTTGAAGAGGCTAAAAAATCAAAAGATAATTCGTACAGAGACTATTTTCATTGGAGAAAACCAGCTTCAGATGGAGGACCTCCTAATAACTGGAAGTCTTTTTTTGGAGGTAGTGCCTGGGAGTATGATTCAGTATCTGGAGAATATTATTTACATCTTTTTACCAAAAAACAACCTGACTTAAATTGGGAAAACCCTAAGGTTAGAGAAGAAATCTATAACGCAATGAGGTTTTGGTTGGATAAAGGTGTTGATGGATTTAGAATGGATGTCATTCCGTTAATATCAAAACGTGAAGGATATCCCGATGCACCTAATGTAGGTTTTAGAAAGATTATAGAAGATATATATGCCAATGGACCTAGACTACATGAATACTTAAAAGAAATGACCGAGAAAGTGGTTAGTCGTTACGATGCATTCTCACTGGCAGAAGGAGTAGGGATTAATCATAATAATGCCGGATTGTATATTAATCATGACCGTAAGGAACTTGATATGCTATATCATTTCGATATTTTAGAATGTACTATTGTTAATGGAAAGTTTGAAGAAGCTTCCCCATTTGATCTGGTTAACATGAAAAACATCTTCAAAAGGTGGAGAGATGCAGTACATGAAAAAGGATGGTTGGCCAACGCAATGGGTAATCATGATTTTGCCCGTATGGTGTCTAGATTTGGAAATGATAAGCAGTATTGGTCAGAATCAGCAAAAATGCTATTCATCTTACAGTCCACTCAAAACGGAACACTGAATATTTATCAGGGTGACGAGATCGGAATGACTAATATAGTTTTAGATTCTATAAATGAAGTAAAAGATATACAATCTTTAAATTTCTATAACGAAAACCTGGAAACACAAAGATATTCGAAGGAATTAGCATTAGAAATGATAAATAGAGAAGGGCGTGATAATGCAAGAACTCCCATACAATGGAATGATGAAATAAATGGAGGTTTTTCGATAAAAGAACCTTGGCTTAAGGTAAATCCAAACTATCATACAATTAATGTAGAAAAACAAGATAAAGACCCAGATTCTATTCTTAATTTTTATAGAAATCTATTAAAAGTTAGAAAAAATCATGATGTTTTTGTTTACGGGGATGTTGAAGAACTAGAATTTAATGATCCTAGTATATATGCATATAGTAAAGTATTTGGAAAAGAGAAAATCATGGTGATTTTAAATTTTAGTAGTACCAACACTAAATTTAGTACTTCTGAAAATATTAATGATGCAGAAGTACTAATAAACAACTATAGTAGTATAGAGATTTTTAAGGACACAATTAGTCTTAAGGCTTATCAGGGAATAATTTTAAAATTATAAACAAACTATGAATCAAGTAGAAAGTGAAATTAGTTTTTGTTTGTTAGCAGAGGAGTTTTTTTAATAAAACTTCCTCAAAGATGTAACATCTGGGGCGTTTATTTTTTTTGTAACTTTTGGTTTTTGAATATTGGTTTTATAGTTACAGAATTAGTCAAATGTGGTAAAAAAGACTTGGGCGCCCCACTGTTACTTAAAAAAACAATTTTTTTATCGTAAAAGTAATTAAACAACGAAACAATTCAAATTTAAATCAAACGCTATATTATGAAAAGTATGATACTTAAAAAGCTCATATTTCTGCTGGTATTTTTATCAGGAAGTATGTTGCATGCACAAATCACAGTTTCGGGGGTGATTTCTGACACTGGAGGCCCAATCCCTGGTGTTAATGTTCTTGTACGAGGAACATCAAATGGGGCTGTTTCTGATTTTGATGGAAATTATACACTGGATAACGTTGCAGAAGATGCAATTTTAGTGTTTAGTTATGTAGGTTTTAAAGCCCAGGAAATTAATGTTAATGGACAGACTACAATAAATGTCACAATGCAGGAAGACGCAGCAGAGTTAGAGGCAGTTGTAGTAATTGGTTATGGTAGTGTGAGAAAACAAGATGTTACAGGAGCAGTTGCAACCGTAAAACCTGAAGATTTTAACCAAGGAGTGCAGACTTCTCCCGATCAATTAATACAAGGACGTGTAGCTGGGGTTCAAGTGACTGCGGCAAGTGGAGAACCTGGTGCCGCCAATAATATTCGAATTAGAGGTACATCGTCAATACGAGGGGGTAATAATCCTTTGATTGTTGTAGATGGCGTTCCCTTAGATGGGGGTGATACAAGCCCTGGTTCAGATGTCGGAGCAGGTAGCTCCTCATCCAGAAACCCTCTAAATTTCATCAATCCAAATGATATTGCAAGTATTGATGTATTGAAAGATGCTTCAGCCACTGCTATTTATGGATCGAGAGGTTCTAATGGTGTCGTTATCATTACAACAAAGAAAGGTAAATCAGGTAAACCTCAATTAGATTTTTCTTCAACTGTGGGTATCTCTACAATCGCAAATGAATATGATTTACTAAGTGCTTCAGAATTTTCTAACGCAGTCAATGATTTGGGAAATCCAGGTTTGGACTTCGGGCAAGATGTAGATGCTTTAGATGAGGTTTTAAGAACCGCAATTACTCAAAATTATAATATAAGTTATGGAGGAGGTTCTGATACAGGTAGATATAGATTCTCACTATCGTTACAAGATCAGGAAGGTATTGTAAAGAATACTGGGCAGGAAAAATATACCGCAGCTCTAAATTTAACTGAAAAATTTTTCGATGAAAAATTACAGATAGATACAAAAATAATAACTTCATTTATTAGAGATGAAGCAACAGCTTTATCTGATAATGTTGGAGCTGAAGGAGATTTAATAATTTCTGCTTTGCGATGGAATCCCACAAGATCTCTTTTTAATCCTGATGGTAGTTTTCTTCAGTTTAATGACAATCCCAGAAACCCTTTGGCATTTTTATCTTATTACACAGATATTGCAGAAACATCAAATATCCTCGGAAATTTGTCAGCTTCGTATAGTTTCAACGATGCATTAAAGTATAAATTTAATTTTGGTGTTGGTCGTACTGAGTCTACAAGAAGAGTTGGGGTGTCTAGATTAATGCAAGCTAATTTTGTAAATAACGGTATTGCTGATATTCAAAGTATTTTTACGTCAAATTTATTATTCGAACATACACTAAACTACAATAAACAATTAAGTGATGCAGTTCAATTAGATGCTGTAATTGGGTATTCTTATCAAGAGTTTGAGCGTAAAGGAGATAATATCAGAGTGCAGGATTTTTCAATAGATGATCAGAATTTTTATATTAATAATATAAATTTTGGTTCTGAAAGACCAGCGCCAATACTTAATCCGGATAATACGTTATCAGGAGGAAATACTTCTTTCTTTGATCCAAATACTGAATTACAATCGTATTTTGGTAGGGCTAATGTGACATTGTATAATAAATATTTGATAACAGCAACACTTAGGGCAGATGGTTCAAGTCGATTTGGTGAAGATAATCAATACGGTTATTTTCCTTCAGCGGCTGTAGCCTGGAGGTTGTCTGAAGAAGAGTTTATTCCAGAAGCTTTTAGTGATCTTAAGTTAAGGATTGGATACGGTATAACTGGAAATCAAGAATTTCCTTCGGGTTCTGCGCAGACTCAATTTACTCCGGATGGTTCTGGTGGAATAGTATTATCTACTGTAGGTAATCCAAATTTAAAGTGGGAGAGTACTGTTCAAATTAATACGGGGATAGACTTTGGTTTTTTCGATAATCGCTTAAATGGATCAGTAGATTACTACAGCAGGACAACAGAAGACCTTTTATTTAGAACACGAGTTGCCCAGCAAGCACCCAACGTCTTTGTCTGGAGAAACCTAGATGGTGTAGAGGTAGAAAATTCAGGAGTTGATATTGCTATTAATGGTATTATCATAGATAATGATGATATAAGTTGGGAAGTCGGAGTAAATGCAAGTTTCCTTAGTAATGAGATTAATAATGTATCAAGTATCTTTCCTGCAGGAATTCTAACAGGAGATTTGAATGGGCAAGGGTTGTCAGGACAAAGAGGGCAATTGTTATTCGATGGGCAGCCAATAAATGCATTTTACTTACCAGTTTGGGAAGGTTTTGATGAAAATGGAGTTTCTCGGTATGCCGATTTAGATGGAGATGGAATAGATACTTCTAGTGGAATTACTGCTCCTGGAGAAGGAGATAGGACTTTTGTTGGGGATCCTAATCCTGATTTTACGGTGGGGATATCATCTTCATTTAGATACAAAAAATTTGATGCTAGTGTATTTTTTAACGGTGCTTACGGGCATCAGATTTATGACAATACTTCTAATGCAATATTTACAGCTGCAGCTTTAAATGCCGGGGGTAATGTAAGTCAACAAGTTATCTCGTCTGGAGAAGCAGTGCAAACGCCGAAACCTTCAACTCAATATCTAAAAAGTGGAGATTTTTTGAGACTTAATAATTTGACAATTGGCTATACATTAAAGGATAATGAAATTGGTCGTTGGATTCAATCATTAAGATTTTATGCGACAGGGCAAAATTTGTTTGTAATTACTCCTTACGATGGATTTGATCCCGAAGTAAATACGAATAAGCAAGTAGATGGAGTTCCTTCATTTGGAATAGACTACTCTGCTTATCCAAGAGCAAGAACATTTTCTATAGGATTTAATGCAACATTCTAAAAAAAAATAAAATGAAAATTAAAAATATAACTATTAGTTTGATCGGAATTTTCCTGATATTTGGATGTACCGATTTAGAAGAAAATTTGAACTCTTCGGTTGCAGAAGGTGCTAATTTTAGTGCTTCTGATTTATTGACAGGGGCATACTCTTCTCTTAGAGAACTGCAACATGAGCAAGATCTATTACCTTCTTATGTACACTCATCAGATGAGTTAATTCCGCCGACAAGAGGTGGGGATTGGGATGATGCTGGATTATGGCGAGATCACCATCTTCATGGTTGGACGAATACACACGCCCACATTGATAAGACCTGGAGAGATTTAAACAGTAGATCTTTTAATGCCGCACAGGTACTTTGTGCTGGAGATGCAACTTTGAGCGAAGCTGCTCAAGCTATCTTTTTAAGAACATTTACAGACTTTTTTATCTTAGATTTGTTTGGAGTGGTTCCTAGAAGAGAATGTGGAGAAGATTTGTTATTACCACCTACTCAACAACTAGACAGAATTAATGGTGTTGATGTTTTAATATCAGAATTAGAAGAGGTTTTTGACGATTTACCGTCAGGAACCGATCCAACTATCGCCACTCAAAACGGAGCAAGAATGCTTTTGGCTAAATTATATTTGAATAGAGCCGTTTATAAAGCCACAGCTGCAGATGGAGGCGCACAAGAAGGACCTTATACTTTTGAAAGTGCTGACATGACTTCTGTTGTTAATTATATAAATGACATCAATGGCCGAGAATTGGAAGATGAGTATTTTAGCAGTTTCATTCCAGCAAATTCACAAACTTCAACAGAAATAATTTTTGTATCTGAAAATGATGAAGCAGGTGCTACTGGAAGAATTAATAATAGATGGCATATGAGTATGCACTATAATCAACAGCCTAGTGGATGGAATGGTTTTGTAGCAACTGTGGAACTATATAATCTTTTTGAGGATGGTGATGTAAGAAAAAGTAGTTCTGTTGATGGTCTTAGTGATACGTTTGGATATAATGCAGGGTTCTTACTTGGGCAACAAAGAGGGCCTTTAAATGGAGATTTAGTGATTGAAGATTTAAAAGATCGTCAACAAGAACCATTAATTTTTACCGAAGATGTTGACTTATTTAACTCTGATGAACGAAGAGGAATTAGGGTAGTTAAGTATATTCCTAATACAGACTTTAACATTAACAGCGAAAATAATTCTTTACAATTTGGAAATGACGATGCTCCAGGTAATGATTATGTATTCTTTAGATATGCTGATGCTCTGTTAATGAAAGCTGAAGCAATCCTTAGAGGAGGAACAGATTCACAAGGAGAAACAGCACTTACTATAGTAAGTGAATTGAGACAAATAAGAAATGCCTCAGATTTAGGTACTGTATCATTAGATGATATCTTAGACGAGAGAGCTCGTGAATTGTACTGGGAAGGATGGAGAAGAAACGATCAAATAAGATTTGGAACCTTTTTAGGGACTTGGCAGGAAAAAGAAACTGCTTCTACCGCAAAATCATTGTTAATGCCTATCCCGGCAGAAGCATTGGCAACTAATCCAAATTTAACTCAAAATCCAGGATATTAAACGTCCTAAATTCTTGATCAATTATGCAAAGTCCTTCGTCTTCTCGAAGGGCTTTGTTATTTTTTCTATTCCACTTTTTTTATAATGTTTTCTACAGGAGATAATAATAAAACGTTAGGTTCAACAACCTTAGATTTATAGAAAGAAGTGGAACATTTTGTACTATATTTATAATTATGATTCATAAGGTTTTTATACAATTATTGATTGTATTCTTTCTGTTTTCTTGTACCCAAGAAAAAAAAGAAGCAAAAGATCAAACAAAGCAGGTAGCATCTCTTTTTACAAAATTAGAGTCAAATACAACCGGAATTCAGTTTATAAACCAAGTAGCCAACCAAAAGGATTTCAATATTTTTAAATACCGAAATTTCTACAATGGTGGAGGGGTTGCTATAGGCGATATCAATAATGATGGCCTCCCAGATGTATATCTTACTGCCAACCAAAAAGAAAATAAACTATACCTCAATAAAGGAAACTTTCAATTTGAAGATATTTCGGTTTCTTCTAAAACAACAGGAAAAAATGCATGGTCTACAGGAGTGGTTATGGTTGATATTAATGCAGATGGATTGTTAGATATCTATGTCTGTAATGCAGGAAATGCAAAAGGAGATGATCAAAAAAACGAATTGTTTATCAATAATGGTCCTTCAACAAGCTCAGGAACCATAACATTTACAGAAAAAGCTGCCCAATATAACTTGGCCGATAATGGGTTTACTACTCATGCAGCTTTTTTTGATTATGATCAAGATGGAGATCTTGATGTGTATTTGCTTAACAATAGTTTTATACCAGTAAGTAGCCTTGGATATGCGAACAAACGAAATCTGAGGGCCAAAGACTGGAATATCCCTGAGATATTGAAAGGAGGCGGAGATAAATTGCTTAGAAATGATAGCGGTATTTTTACCGATGTAAGTGAGTCTGCAGGGATTTATGGTAGCCTCATCGGTTTTGGATTAGGAGTTACCATTGGAGATGTTAATAAAGATTTGTTACCAGATATTTATGTATCTAATGATTTTTATGAACGAGATTATTTATACATCAATAAGGGCGATGGTACTTTTTCTGAAGAAATAAAAGATTGGATGCAGCATGTAAGTATATCATCAATGGGAGCTGATATGGCTGATATAAATAACGATGGCTATCCAGAGATTTTTGTGACCGATATGTTACCCGAAGATGATCAACGATTGAAGGAAACAAGTTCTTTTGAAAGTTATGATGTATATACGTTGAAAAAAAGTAGAGATTTTTATAACCAGTATATGCAAAACTCATTGCAGCTCAATAATGGTGATCATTCTTTTTCTGAAATCGCCTTTTACAGTGGTGTGGCAAAAACAGACTGGAGCTGGGGAGCCTTATTATTTGATATGGATAATGATGGTTATCGTGATATATTCGTAAGTAATGGTATTTATCATGATCTAACTAATCAGGATTTCATGAACTTTTTTGCCAATGATATCATGCAAAAAATGGTGCTCACTGGTAAAAAAGAAGAAGTAGATTCAATTATTAGCAAAATGCCGTCTACACCGATCCCTAATTATGCATTTAAAAATAATAAAGACCTTACTTTTTCTAATGCAACCAAAGATTGGGGATTCGATGAACCTACTTTTTCAAATGGATCGGCATATGGAGATCTGGATAATGATGGAGATCTGGATCTGATTGTGAATAATTTTAATATGCCCGTTTCAGTTTATCAAAACAATAGCGAGAAAGAACAAAATAACTACTTGAAAGTTAAACTAAAAGGAGCTGATAAAAATACATTTGGGATTGGTAGTATTGTTGAAGTATTTTCTGAAGACCAGATTCTGAGACAAGAGTTAATACCATCAAGAGGTTTTCAATCATCTATCGAGTATGTAATGACTATCGGTTTGGGTAAAACCAAAGCTATAGATTCTATGCGAGTTATATTTCCAAACAGAAAAACAACGACTGTCAAAGATCTTAAACTGAATTCCTTGATTACCTTAGATCAAAGAGATGCTATTGTTGAGTATCGCAAAAACTCGGTTACCAAGAAAAAATATTTTGAAGTTGTTGAACATAAAATACCCGCTCATAAAGAGGATCCCTATGTAGATTTTGATTACGAAGGACTAATTTATAAAATGCAGTCTAGAGAAGGTCCTGCTCTTGCAGTAGGGGATGTTAATAATGATGGAAACGACGATGTCTTCATAGGAGGGGCATACGGTCAAACGGGAAAACTATATTTGCAAACGGCAAATGGTACACTAAAGCCTGCAAAATTTGAAACAGAAGAAGCTTTTGAAGATGTAGTTGCAAGTTTTGAAGATATTGACGGTGATAAAGATTTGGATCTCATTATTGGTTCTGGAGGAAATTTTACCAAAGCGAGAACGGGAGTTCGATATTATACCAACGACGGATCGGGTAATTTTTCAATAGGAGGTATTATCCTGCCTACTTATACTAATATAGCTACCATTGCCGCGTCAGATTATGATCAGGATGGGGATATAGATCTATTTCTTGGAAGCCAGGGCATAGTGGGTACTTATGGAGTTACTCCAAAAAGTTACCTTATGGAAAATGATGGGAATGGTAATTTTGAAGATGTTACTATAAAGAAAGTCCCAGGAATTGGTGAGGTAGGCATAGTAACAGATGCTACCTGGCAAGACATTAATGCAGATGGTAAAAAGGACCTAGTAATTGTGGGAGAATGGATGTCTCCCAAAATATTTAAGAATACCTCAGAAGGACTTACCGCACTTTCTACTACCCTGGATAATTATTCTGGTTGGTTTAATACGGTCGAAGCAAAAGATCTGGATCAGGATGGTGATATAGATTTGGTGTTAGGAAATCGAGGGTTAAACGCTATGCATAAGGCAAGTGCAGATGCTCCGATTAAAATGTATATCAATGATTTTGATAACAATGGTACAATAGAGCAGATTATAACACAAACGATTAAAGGAAAGGACGTTCCTATACATCTAAAAAATGAAATCACAGGTCAAATCAATGCTTTGAAAAAGCAAAACCTTAAATATACCGAGTATGCAACAAAGTCTATTGATGAACTATTTTCTGAAGAAGTATTAAAAAATACCATAATCAAAAGCACAAATAATTTTGCAAGTTTAATAGCGTATAATGATGGAAAAGGAGATTTTGAAGTGAAAGAACTTCCCAAAGAGGTCCAACTATCTTGTATTAATGACATTGAAACAGCAGATTTTAATAACGATGGTGTTTTAGACCTCATTCTGGCGGGTAACCAACATAATTTTAAACCACAGTTTTCCAGATTGGATGCTAGTAGAGGAAATATCATGATTAGTAATGAAAATGGTTGGTATGTTGATCAAAAATCAACAGGATTTCTGGTTCAGAACGAAGTACGGGCTATGCAGTGGATAACAAATAGTTCTGGAGAAAAACACCTTGTTGCAGTCATTAATAACAATGCTCCTATGATTTTTAAATTGAAGAAGTAGTATTTTTATAGTATTTGAAAAGATTAAGGACAAGATCCTAAGAGATTTAAAAGTAGTTAGGAGATGCATGAATACACTTCGTCGATGATTGATTAAGGTAAAACGTATCTTAAATTCACTTCACTAGTACTTGAAAAAGGTTGGAAAAATCTTGGATGCACTTCGTTGATAGTTGAATAAGGTCAGAATAGATTTGAACGCATTTCGCTGATTATTGAATAAGGTTTGAAGATAGTTGAATGCATTTTATTGATAATAGTAGTAGTTTGAACTTATAGTTTTTTGAGTTTTTTTAGTTGATATGGAAGTGTAAATATAACCCTTTTAGAACGTTGCAACATCAGGTTTAACAATGAACCTTCTGAATATAAGTTCTTTTATTAATCTTTCAGTTATAACAAATAGTTCTTTTTTTTCTTCTGCATTGGTAACCTCGAATACCTGAGTAAATTCTAATAGTACATCTTTTACTTTTTTTTCTTCTTCGAAAAGTTGAAGTAAAAAATATTGATATTCTGTTAGGTAGGATTCTGAAATATTACTATCGAGCCATACATCAAAAGTTCCTGTTTTTTCTAGAAGAAAATAATGGTCATCTTTTTCTGTTATCAATATTTTTTTTAAATCAAATATTCCATGAAATGGATCACTATCACACCACTTCCAATTGGATTCGTAGATATGGACTAAAGGGTTTATGACAAGTCTTACTTTTTGTAATTTGTGAAAACTAAATGATAATAATTTCTCCCTCTCTACATTATAGAATGCTTCTTTTTTAAAAATCTCTTCAGTTACTATTTTTGAATCTTGTAAATACAATTTCTCCTTTTCAATGGCATATATTTCTTTGACTCTATTGAGATGAATGTTTTTAGATCTATTGATATATCTGTCGATTTGTTTGAATAACTTATTGAAGTTACTATGATCAGTGATTACCTGAAAATTAAAAGATTTTTCAAGATCTATTACAGTGATTTGGCTCAGTTCTATTGTTCTGCCAAAGTGTTTAGTTGTTAAGTTCATCTTTGATAAGTGAAATAATTCTTTCATGATACTCTGGATATTCAAGTAATAACTGATGTTCTAGTTCCCTACAATATTCAGGGAAAAACTTTGAAAATGAATAAAGGTGTACGTACTTTTTTCTTCCATATTTGTTCATGAAATTTACCAAATTCATTGTTTTTTTTTCTTTTTCTTCAAAAAGATGACAGATTTTTATAGTGTTCTTTCGTGCCAAGGCACTATAGAGATATTGTTCATATATGATAGCACAGGATGATCCTATAATGGTTTTATGTGTTTTGCCAAATTGAGAATCAATAAAATCAAATGCCTCCTTCACATATTCCTTAAAAAAGTCAATATTATTTCCTCCAATAATGCCTGCATTACTAGCATTATACTTGTTATACCTTCTTAAATCTTTTAACAAAATTGATGGAATTTGGATATTGTTTGTTTTTAAGTGATCCATTGCAAAATTATAATGAGTTTCCTCATCATCAACATGTTGTGCAACTAACTGTGCTTTTTCAATTTTAGCACTAAATTTTTCCCAGATAAATATATCGTTATCTACGTGGATGAACGGTTCGTCTTGCAGTCCATATGCAAGTAACTTGCCCACAGCCCACAATTCCTCAGGATATTTGTCTAAACAGTCTAATTCTATTCGTACATTCTTATAAGGTAATTCTAGTTGATCTATTAAGAGTTTTTTTCCGGCAAGATCGGTGACTACTTCAATATCGGGATAAAACTTTTTGAGTGTTAAACAACTTAATGCCCAACTCATATACTCATATTTTTTATGACGCCACCCTCCATAGGCTTTGTCATTAAAGCTCGCTTTATTGATTCTGGAAGGCTTTGACCAATAACTTTGTATAATTTTCATTAAACCTGATTATTAGAGATTTAGAGTTTTTTGTATTTAAATATTTTATATTAAGAATTAAATACATTAATTGTTATTTATAAGGAATTTAACTCTATCTAAATATAAACAGATTATATTTAGATAGAATATAAATATCACTTATTAACTTAAAACTTGTATCATGAAAAAAAAGAAAAATCTTCGACTAACATTGAAAAAAGAAAAAATTAGTGAACTTGATAGAACAAATCAACGCAAAATTCTTGGAGGTAGTTATCCATCAGCATGTGGCTGTAATGGTGGTAGTAATACTTGTTCTTTATCATGTAGTGGACATGCCTGTGGTTAATGACAATTAGCATTACTATTATATATGCGATAATATAAAGATCATTTATTTTGATGGATGATCTTTTTTATTTGAAATATTCAAGAGGATCAACAACTTCCAGAAGTTATGTAAATTTAAGGGTTTGCAATGATATTTTCTTTGAGAAGTTTTCTATAATGATAAAAGTACATGTAGTAAAGGTTAAAAAAAAAGCTCTACAAATCTTTTCAAGAAATTTTAATAAGATTATCGGGCAATTAACTTATCATTAAACATTCGTCCCATGAGTTTGGTTCATTAGATAAGCAATCGATAATCACAAGGCCAATCCCAGCTATTCCTTCTAATAAAGATAGTTCGGTAGTCCAACTTTTCTTAAAAGCATTCCACTGTTTATATCCAGCATAGCCATCTTGGTGAATCGCCTTTTGAATACCATCCTCAATCCAAAAATTAAGTGATTTCTTAAATGATGTCTCATTACTTTTTTGAAAAAGCCTTTTGTAGATTAAAGCATTGCCGTAGGAACCATGACACACTCCGGCATCATAAACTAATGTGTTATGCGGTAAATTTCGTGTTGCAGTAAGATGTAATATTTCTAATGCATGGTTTTGCAAGGGAATATCTCCAAGCGATTTTCCAGCGCGTAATAGAGAGAGACCAATTCCCAAGTCACCATAGCACCAAGCAATTCTACTATTATATTCGGGCAAGACATTTTTTTCAATCCAGTTAGGAAATAATGATATATTTTGTGGATTTGTATTTTCAAAACTAAGAATGTAATTTATACCGCCAAGAACAAGTTCCTCAGTTTCTTTTTTAAATATATCGATTTCATGTAAGCGTGATAAAAAATTGATTATACTGGACATACCATGAGAAAGAGATAAATTATATACTTTTTTACTTTTCACAATATCTAGGTCAGATTTCCATTTTAGAGTTTTGTCTTTTGAGACGGATAGACTTTTTAGACTAATTATGGATTCTGAAAGGTACGATTGATATCGCTTTTTTAAATCTTTGTCTTCTGTATGACGAAAACGATTTAAAAAATAGAATGCGTAGCCCAATGCTCCGTGCATAAAATCATAATCACCTTGATTAAAATCTAATATCATTTGGTTACATAGGTAATTATCAAATTGTGATAATAAACTATCGCAATCAAGATCAATAAAGTCCATCGTTTTCAAATGTTGAATTGCCCAACCCAAACCCGCAATTCCACTACAAAAGGTAGGTGTGCTGTAACCGTCGTTTATCTTTTCTATACAATTAGAAATCATCTCTATTCCAATGTCTGAATGTTTATCAACATCTAAATATTTGGAGTAGTAGAATTGAAACAGAGCTATCCCTGATAATCCCGACATTACCCCAACATCAGTCACATCTGTATGCTGCTTTTGTAGGATACTGCTTATTTCTTTGAGTTTTTTATTTAAGAGTGCTGTATGTTTCATAAGTAATTGTTACATTTTTTTGTTTATCTGCTTGTATAGTAGTATGGTAATGTGATTGCAACTATAAGTTTATCAAAAAATCTTTTACTATAAATACTTTCGATTGAATTTGTGTCAGGATTCAACAAGTTTTTTTCTCTAATTTTATAGAATATGTTCAATGATATCTTTTTAGAATTGATCATATACTCACTATTTTAAAATAACGAGAGTTGTATTCTAGCTTAACTCTAACCTAATACGTATCTCTATTTCGATATCTACACGTTCTCTTTATATTCTCATTGAAAGAGTCTAAGAAACGACCCTAGTTGAACCTTACATATCTTCTGTTGGTAAACTCTCATTACATCTTCTTTACTGTCTGTATTAATAATCAAGCCTTATCATAATATTGTTGTTCTAACTGTTATTGAAATTTTAAAGGTGGAATACTCTTTCCGAAAACAGAAACCTGCTTGATGAGTCAAGATTTTCTTGGAACAAAAATTAAATCAATTTCATTTACTGAGTGAATTTACCTAAGTTTTAAAGTTATAAAATATATCTCCGCAATATTGCAAATAGTTTAAATTTTTTAACTTCGTCAAAAGCTTTGTGTTGGATATCTTTAATCGACTCCTAACTTAAAAATTCTTCTGATATTTTTTAATAAGACTTAAAGTATTCTTTCGTACTTTGCATTTAAATTGTTTAGGATTAATATTTATCATTGAAATAATTTGTTTCATAATTATTGCGTTATTTCAATTTTTTCCTTTAAATCGTAGTATGATATTCATTAAAATGTATATAATTAATCTGAAAATGTTCTTCATATCAGATTTGAACCGAGATCTCATTCAATAAAAGGTATGTGCTTTAAAGAGTTGATAGACTGAAATAAATACATTATAAAGCTATAACGTTTCATATAATGCAAAAAAGATAATTGGGTAATTTATAAGTTTGATGAATAAGCACATTTTTATAATTTTTATTGTAGGATGTTTTTTATCGTGCAATGATCAGGATGTTAAAGAGAGTAGTTTGTTCGAGAAAGTGCCTTCAGAAACTACGAAAGTTACTTTTCAAAATACCCTGACTCCAACTGAGGATTTAAATATTTTGGATTACCTATATTTCTATAACGGAGCCGGAGTTGCCGTTGGAGATATCAATAATGACGATCTGGTAGATGTGTTTTTTACTTCAAACCAAGGCAAAAATAAACTCTATCTCAATAAAGGAAACTTTGAGTTTGAAGATATCACCCAAAAAGCGGGTGTCTCTGGAAATTCTGATTGGAATACAGGTACTACGATGGCAGATGTAAATGGAGACGGTTTCCTGGATATCTATGTCTGTGCCGTAGTCGGGCTTCAAGGGCTTCAAGGAAAAAATGAACTGTACATAAATAATGGAGATGGTACGTTTACCGAAAAAGCGTCTCAATATGGATTAGATTTTCAGAATTATTCAACTTCGGCTAGTTTCTTTGATTATGATAATGATGGGGATTTAGACATGTATTTGCTTAATCATGCCATTCATACACAAAATTCTTTTGGGAAAGCTTCTTTGCGTGACACAAGAAGTAATGAGAGTGGTGATAAGTTATTGCGTAACGATGTAGAGAGATTTACAGATGTAAGTGAGGAATCAGGTATTTTTGGAGGAGCAAACGGATATGGTTTGGGGATAGCTACCGCTGATTTTAATAATGATGGATTTACCGATATCTATGTGAGTAACGATTTTCATGAGGATGATTACTATTATATTAATGACAGCAATGGAGCTTTTAGTGAGCAGTTAAAGAAAAAATTTGGACATACCAGTCGTTTTTCTATGGGTAGTGATGTTGCAGATATTAACCATGATGGGTATCTAGATATTTTGACTTTGGATATGACTCCAGAAGACGAGAAAGTACTAAAAGCTTCTGCCGGAGATGAAACAGTAGATATGTTGAGTATGCGAATCAATCGATTAGGATATCATTATCAGTATGCCCGAAATATGCTTCAGATAAATCATAAGGGGCAATACTTTACTGAGACGGCATTGTTGAGTAATGTAGCTTTTACAGACTGGAGTTGGTCTGCATTATTTGGCGATTATGATCAAGATGGTGAACCAGATGTTTTTATCTCTAACGGGATACCCAAACGTCCAAATAACCTTGATTATATTAAGTATATTTCTAATGAAAAAATTCAAAATAAATTAACCAAAACAAAATTGGTAGATCAAGAAGCATTAGATGTAATGCCAGAAGGAGCAGTTCAAAATTATATTTTTCAAGGTAAAAGAGGTATAAGTTTTGAAGATAAATCTTTGAATTGGTTACCGAACGAAAAAAACATATCTACAGGAAGTGCTTATGCAGATTTTGATAATGATGGAGATCTTGATATAGTAACCAATACAATAGATAACCTAGCTAGTTTTTACAGAAATAAAACCAATAAAAAATCGAATTATCTAAAACTTAAGTTTAATTTCAAAAACCCCAATAAATTTGGAATTGGAACCAAGGTGATATCGTATCATAATGGGATGCAACAGTACAAACAATTATTCGTTTCCAAAGGATTTCAATCATCTTCAGAAGCAATGATTCATTTTGGGTATGGCAAGGTGGAAACAATAGATTCGCTAAAGATTATCTGGCCAGATAACACCATACAAATGGCCGAGAATATCAAGACAAATCAGACTTTGAAGATTAAGTTGCTTCACAAAAGAAAAAAGGTAGATTATAATAAACTGTTTCCCGAAACAAAGGGGTGGTTTAAGCAAGTTGATAGCCTACCGGGATTTGATTATGTTCATAAAGAGAATAATTATACAGATTTTAATAGACAGAAATTAATTCCGTATAAAATTTCAGATAAGGGGCCTGCAATAGCCGTTGGGGATCTTAATGGAGATGGTAACGATGATGTTTTCTTCGGAAGTTCAAAAAATGAAACTTCCAAAGTGTTCTTTCAGACATCAGATGGTTTTCAAGAGCAAGATATAGCCGAGATGAAAGCAGATATTCGTAAAGAAGATGTCACTGCAATTATTGAAGACCTTAATCAAGATGGTAAAAATGATCTTTTAATAGCTTCTTCAGGAGGAGAATTTTTTGGAAACTCAAAAGAGCTGGTAGATCGATTGTATCTAAATTCGAATCAGGGATTGATCAAAGGTCAGTTTCCTGAACTTTTTGAAAACGAATCAGTTATTAAACCTAATGATATAGATCAAGATGGAGACCTGGATTTGTTTTTAGGAGGATATGCGGTTTCGAATGATTTTGGACAAATTCCGAATTCATATGTATTGGTAAACGACAAAGGAAATTTCAGTTTAAAAGAAAATTCAGCACTTCAAAAAGTAGGGATGGTAACCGATGCGGTTTGGAGTGATTTCGATGGTGACGCAATCAAAGATTTAATTGTTATTGGTGAATGGATGTCACCACATTTTTTTAAGAATGATTCAGGGAAACTTGTTGATGTAACCAATACGATTTCTAAAGAAAAACTGAATGGTTTATGGCAAACAATTCAGGAATTTGATATCGATCAAGATGGCGACAAGGATTATCTGCTCGGAAACTTCGGTTTGAATACCAAATTTACCGCTTCAGAAGATTTTCCTTTAAAGATGTATTATGCAGATTTTGATAATAATCAAAAAACAGAAACTATAATTGCTATTGCCAAAGAAGGAAAATATTATACTGCTTTAGGGCTTGATGAATTATCGGGTCAGCTAAATTTTCTTCGCAAAAAATTCACAAATTATACATCATTTGCAGGTAAAACTGTAGCGCAGGTCTTTGATAAAAATACCTTGGATAAAGCTACCTTGTTTAAAGTGCATCAAATGGCCTCAGGGTATTTAAAAAATGAAAATGGTATTTTTACTTTTGTTCCGTTCAAAGACGAACTTCAAGTAGCGCCAATCACCAAAATGTTGAAGTATGATTTTGATAAAGATGGTAGCAAAGAAGTATTCCTGGGAGGAAATTATTTTGGAGTCATACCCTATCATGGTAGATTTGATGGTTTTGCCGGGGCTATACTCCAAAATGACACAACAATTATTAATGCCAATATATTAAATGTTAACCTTACTCAAAAGTCTGTAAGAGGGCTAAATATTATTAATTTTGATAATAAGGAGTATCTATTGATTACTGTAAACAATGGAAAAATTGAAATTTATGAACGCAATAAATAAAATAGATATCCCCTCTTTGAAGAGGGAATCCTCAGGATTGAAAGTGCTATTATACTCTTTCCTGTTGTTCATAGTGTTGGTTTCATGTAAAAAAGAAAAGCCGACGATAGAAATTACACAGGATAATTATCATCAAGCTGTGGATAAAATTACAGAGGTGATGGTTCACGATATTTTCTCACCACCAGTGGCAAGTAGAATCTATAATTATCCAAACATTGCGGCTTATGAAATAATTTGCCAAAATAATAAAACCTATAAGACATTATCGGGTCAATTACATGGTCTTACTCCGATCCCTGTTTTGGATACAACAAAAACTATTAACTTAAAAGTTGCAGCCCTAGTGGCGTATCTTGATGTAGGAAAAGAATTGGTTTTTTCTGAAGACAAGATAGAAACATATAGAGATAGTTTATATAATGCGTGGTCGAGGATAAATGAAAGCAGTTTCAATAACTCCAAAACTTATGGATTACAGGTGTCAAAGCACATAAAGGATTGGTTGGCTACCGATAATTATGCACAGACTCGTACAATGCCAAAATTTTCAGTAAACACAGATGATCCCGGGCGATGGCAACCTACACCTCCAGATTATATGGATGGCATAGAACCTCATTGGCGAGAAATAAGACCATCAATTATAGACTCTGCATCACAATTCACTCCCTCAAAACACCCTGATTTTTCTTTAGAAAAAGATACTCCGTTTTATAAAGAACTTACTGAAACCTATGAGGTTGGTTTAGAAATAAAGAAAGAAGGAGAAACATCAGAAAAATTAGAAATAGCACAGTTTTGGGATTGTAACCCCTACGTGTCTACTCATAAAGGACATTTGATGTTTGCGACCAAAAAGATAACTCCGGGTGCGCATTGGATTGGGATCTGTAAAATAGCAAGCAAAAAAACCGAAGCAGATTTTGCCAAAACCATATATGCTTATACCAAAACTTCTATTACTATAGCTGATGCATTTATAAGTTGCTGGGATGAAAAATACAGGAGCAATCTCATTCGACCCGAAACACTAATCAATCAACATATCGATGAAAACTGGGAACCAGTTTTGCAAACTCCCCCTTTTCCTGAGTATACCAGCGGGCATTCTGTAGTATCTGGTGCGGCATCCACAGTCCTCACTGAAATTTTTGGAGATAATTTTGCATTTAATGATGATACCGAATTAAAATATGGATTGCCAATACGTTCTTTTACATCGTTTAATCAAGCAGCAGACGAAGCGGCTATTAGCAGATTGTACGGAGGAATTCATTATCGTGCAGCAATAGATTTAGGTCTTGATCAAGGGCGGGAATTGGGGAAATTTGTTGTAAATAAACTTCAAATGACAACGAATAATTAAAAAATCATCTTTAGTATAAAGTAATAATCCAAATGAAGAGAATAATAATTAGTATTTTGATCATGCTTTTTGGAGCTAGTATATGGTATCTATTCATCAAGAAGTATGATTATGAGATCACTTTTATGGCTAATATGGCTCCCATTGGAGCATATCACCAGGTAAAAAATATAACATCTAATGCTGATAAATTGGTTAATGAAACTCTTAACTTTTCAGACATTGATTTAAAGCAAGAAGTAATCTTTGCTAATGAAAAGGTGTTTTTGGATTGGAAATTTGAAAGTGTTAACGATACCATTACCAAAATAAAAGTAGGAATTGTTTCAAAAGATCATTCGGTAAAAAATAGAGTACAAGTTATAACCGGATCATCTTCTCTGATAAAATTAATAAAAGACGATCTCATAAAGTTTAGAAAAGAACTTAGAAGATATTCTGATACTTTTAAAATTATAATAGACGGTAAGACCGAAATACCTCCTATGGATGTTCTGTTGGTTTCTTCAGAAACCCAGCGAAATAGAAAAGCTCAAGAAATGATGTCTCAAAATAGCTATCTCTATCCAAAGTTAAAAGAAGGTAAAGTAGAAAAAAAAGGATATCCTTTTGTGAAAATAGAACAATGGGATATCAATAAAGATATACTGCAAATGAATTTTGGATTCCCAATAGTTCATAAAGATTCGTTACCGATTGATTCGATTATTCAATATAGAAGAATAAATGCGCAAAAAGCTCTAAAAGCGACCTATTATGGTAATTATATAAAAAGTGATGAAGCGTGGTTCGCATTGTTAGAATATGCCAGGTTAAATGGTATTGTAGTAGAACAAAAACCTCTTGAGATTTTTTATAATAACCCTATGCAAGGCGGAAATGAAATAGAATGGAAAGCAGAAATATTTCTGCCAATTCGTGATAATGAATAGATTAATTCTGAATTGAATAAAAAAAAGCCGATACAAAAACGTAAAACCTTCTGCAAAATACATTTTACAGTCATTTTTCAGTTGAGATAATGTAAAAATAATAATACAAACGATTACATTTTTTTTAATTGAGAATTAACTTTTGTATTGCGTTAATACTTTAGATATTTGTAGATAACCAATATTTTTTTTAGGTTATGTGTGAATTTTTATGATTTTTTATAAGAATTCTACTTCAACAACTTGATGTCTACAAATTTTTGGATATGGCTAAAAAATATATCATTGCGTTCGATCAGGGAACCACAAGTACAAGAGCAATTCTTTTTAATAATTTAGGTGAGATTTGCGGGATTTCTCAGAAGGAATTAACGCAACATTATCCAAAACCGGGATGGGTAGAACATGATCCATTAGAGATTTTTTCTCACCAGGAAGAAGTTTTTAATGAAGTTCTTTTAAAATCGGGAATATCTATTGAAGAGATTGCCAGTGTTGGAATTACTAATCAACGGGAGACTACCGTAGTTTGGGATAAAAATACAGGTATACCAGTATACAATGCTATAGTTTGGTTAGATAAGAGAACCACCAAAATTTGTGAAAATCTTAAATCCCAAGGATTTAGTGAATACGTAGCCAAAAATACCGGACTAGTAATCGATTCATACTTTTCGGGAACAAAGTTAAAGTGGATCTTAGATAATGTAGAAGGTGTACGAGAAAAAGCTTTAAAAGGAGATGTGTTATTTGGAACCATTGATACTTGGCTTATCTGGAAGTTTACAAAAGGAGCGAAACACGTTACAGATCATTCTAATGTATCTAGAACCATGCTCTATAATATTATTGATCTTGATTGGGATGAAAAATTGTTAAGTGCTTTGGATATTCCAAAGTCTGTACTTCCGGGAGTGCAACATTCTTCTTCAGATTTTGGGAATATTAGTTATAAAGGTCATGATATTCCCATTTATGGGGTGGCGGGAGATCAACAAGCTTCACTTTTTGGGCAAGGAGGTTACAAATCAGGAATTGCAAAAAATACGTATGGTACTGGCTGTTTTATGTTACTTAATACAGGTAAAAAGCCATATGCTTCTAAAAATGGTTTATTAACTACATTGTGTTGTAGTTTACCAGATGATAATATTAAGTACGCACTAGAAGGTAGTATTTTTGTAGGCGGAGCTTCGATACAGTGGTTGCGAGATAAACTTCAGGTAATAGATAACGCGGCAGAGACAGAGGCAATATGTAAATCAACTAATTCTCCAGAAGATCTTTATGTTGTGCCTGCTTTTGCAGGATTAGGAGCTCCACATTGGGATATGGAAGCCAAAGGAGCAATATATGGTCTTACATTAGATTCTGGTAAAAATGAGATCATAAAAGCAACAGTAGAAGCATTGGCATTTCAAACAAGGGATGTTCTGGAAGCTATGGTCGAAGATAGTGGTAAACAAATGAAGGAGCTAAAGGTAGATGGTGGAGCATCAGCTAATAATTACTTGATGCAATTTCAGTCAGATATTCTTAACGTAGATGTAGACCGCCCAAAAATGTTAGAAGTAACTGCAATGGGTGCCGCTTTTCTTGCAGGAATAAAAGCAGGAGTTTGGACTAAAAAGGATATCTCTGAAATAAGAACTATTGATACCGTTTTTAAACCTGAAATCACAGAACATGAGCGCAGTAGAAAGTATATAGGTTGGCAACAGGCTGTAGCACGCACCAAAACAGTAAATAAAAATATGCTTGCTGTAAAGGAGGAAGGACCAATCCGTTTCTCTATTCTTGATCGTCGAGAACAACTTCGCAGAGCAAAAAATGAAAAATATGACCTAGTCGTAATTGGTGGTGGAGTGACGGGTGCAGGAATAGCTCTGGATGCGGCTTCAAGAGGTTTAAAGGTTTGCTTGGTAGAGAAAAATGATTTTGCATCAGGAACTAGTAATAAATCAACAAAGCTGATTCATGGTGGATTACGGTATTTAAAACAAATGGAAATAGGTTTAGTTAAGGAATCCGGAAGTGAACGAGCCACCGTACATAAACTTGCTCCACATCTTGTTGTGCCCGAAAAAATGTTATTGCCTCTTATCGAGGGAGGGACATATGGCAAGTTTATGGCATCTGTAGGGTTAAAAGTTTATGATTTTCTGGCTAATGTAGAAGGAGATGATAAACGAAAAATGCTTAGTGCAAAAGAAACTCTAGATAAAGAACCGTTACTTAGTGCAAAAGGACTTACGGGAGGAGGGTATTATGCAGAGTACAGGACCGACGATGCAAGACTTACGGTAGAATTGCTCAAAAAAGCTGCTTCTTTTGGAGCTAATAGTATTAATTATTGTGAGATGACTTCTTTTAATTATGATGAAAAAGGAAAAATTAAAAGTTTACAATGCATAGATCATAACACAAAGAAAAGTTTTAAGATTCGATCAAGAAACTTTGTTTCTGCTGCTGGACCATGGGTAGATCTTTTACGGGAGAAAGAT
Organism: uncultured Aquimarina sp.; assembly: GCA_947496355.1. GTDB lineage: Bacteria > Bacteroidota > Bacteroidia > Flavobacteriales > Flavobacteriaceae > Aquimarina. The sequence goes on along the minus strand of CANMCO010000005.1, from coordinate 290,930 downwards.
CATTCTATGAATAATAAGCATTTGCATTTAACAAAAGGAGTGCACCTGGTTTTTTCAAGAGAGCGATTCCCACTTACACAGTCAATTTATTTTGATGTACCAGATGGAAGAATGATTTTTGCTATTCCGCGAGGAAGAGCAACCTATGTTGGTACAACAGATACGAACTATAGTGCTAATCTTAATAGGGTGGTTGCTACAAATGATGATGCAGAATATCTTCTTAAAGCTGTAAATCAAATGTTTCCCAGTTTAGGACTCACCCAGGAAGATATTGAATCTAATTGGGCAGGTTTAAGACCTCTGATTCATGAGGACGGGAAAGACCCTTCAGAATTGTCTAGAAAAGATGAGATTTTTGTTTCAAAAACGGGATTAATATCTATTGCCGGAGGAAAACTTACAGGATATAGAAAAATGGCACAGCGTGTTATTGATACCGTTCTAAAAACGATGATTAGTAAAAGAAGAGAAACATTTTCAAAATCACAAACACAAAAAGTCCAGCTTACGAGTACACCGCTTAAGAATGTAAAAGAAGTAAATGTATATATGGATCAAGTCTCAAAGCGGTTAAAGGATTTGAAAATCGAAGACCCATATTATGGTTCGTACTTGGTTTCTACATATGGTAAACAAACAGATATCATTATAAATAAAGTGAATTATTTCTTAAATGAGTCTATAGAAGAAAGATTAATTAGAGCAGAATTATGGTATAGTGTGCATCATGAAATGACAAATGGATTAGCCGATTTCTTTGTAAGAAGAACAGGTAGACTTTATTTTGATATTGCCAGTGTACATAAATATAGATCTATTGTAGAAGAAGATCTTATAAAGTACCTGAACTGGGATGAAATACGCCTGAAATCAGAAAATCAATATCTGGATTTGTTATTACAGGATGCTGCCACGTATTATGAAAAAGAATTTAATTAAGAATTGATTTTAAAACCTACCCACTACACCTACTTGACCAGCTCCGACCCTTAGGTTCCACCTAATTTTAGGCTTTTTACTTCTGTGGGCATAGCGTTTGTCTTTTTTTAAGTAATTATCAACACTATCAACGATTAATACACTCATAGCAAGACCAAGTGTTACATCGGTTAGCCAGTGTGCGCCGCTCCATAATCTAGAAACAGGAGTAACTAGCCCCAACGCATAAATTCCACCTTTTACCCATAAGTTATCAAATTGTTTCGCAAATGCATGTGCTGTAGTAAATGCTAGAATTGCATGTCCAGAAGGGAATGAGTGATATCCAGCTTCACTAGACCAAAAACGGAAGCTTAAGTTTCCTTCCTCTTCTAGAGGGCGTGCACGTCCAACAGCAGTTTTTCCAAGAGTTTGCAGTAGTCCTCCCGCGGTTGCAGAAGCAATAAGTAAGACACCGGTTCGCCTAATTTTTTCATTTTTTGTGATAAGCCCTAGCGTATAGACACTAGTTGTCAAACCATAATTTAAGAGCGGCTTTCCAAATCTAAAACCAGCTTCTTTTATAAGGTCAGGAACCCCATCACCCTGTTTTCTGAAAATTTCATCAGCAGGTTCATCGACTGCAAGAAGAATGGCATTTCCAGCAATGACTCCGCCAAAAGTCAACCAATCTTTCCCTTTCCATCTTAACGGCCCTGTATATACATGTTTTACACCACCATATACAGATAATCCATCGTGTTTGATCATTTGCCAGCGCGTCATTGTATTTTGGGTATCTTTTACATCTACTGTATCCTGAGTACTGCTTGTGTTTTCAGAGTTTTGCTCAGAGTTTTGAGAATGGCCGGTATACGTAACAAGGGCAAGTAGTATACTAGTAAGTAGGATTTTGGTATATGTCATAGTAAAAATTTACTTGGCAAAAATAGTAACTTATTCATAATTACCAGTATTATACTTGTGTAAAAACAAAAAACCCGAGTAAGCTACTCGGGTTTTAAATTAGACACTCTAAGACAATTATTAATAGATATTTTCCTCCCCAAAATTTACCTGTTTTGTATCAGAAGTGCCTTTTTCTAAATATTTAATATACCCATCCTGTCACTCCTTCGTATCTGTATCCGGCGTTAATTCCTTCAGAATAGTTTTTGGTATACAAATGATCAGAATTACTAACACCATAAAAACGATGTAGTTTTTTTCTTCCATTACCTGGTTTTTTGTGAATAAGTACATAACCTCTACCAGTTACATCTTTCCAACCCTTCCCTTTCAGATCAACAAATTCTCCAACACCTGAGCCTATTACAAAATCTTTTTGTTGTGGGTGTAACATGAAAAAGAGCACATTGTACACATTACTATCAACACTGTTGATGTTTGACGTAACAGGTGTAGCAAAAGATATTCCTTCTCCGCTTCCAATAGCAATCCCATTGCCATTACGTGTTTTGTAGGTGTGCATGGTTTTAGAACCCCCACTGTAATATCGGTAGACATTTTCGCGTCTAAAACTCGATTTTTCGTCTACTTCAATGGTTTGATCTAATTTAGTTTCCTCAGGTAATTGTTCTGTTTCTAGTTCGCAAGAAGTTAAAAAGGTGAATGTGGCAAATACAATGCTCGCAATCAAAAAATTGTTATTTTTCATGATAATAATTATTGGTTAATACATTGTGAATTTAGGTGTTTAGAAACAAATTCCTAAGCGATGATTCCCCAAATTGTTTAAAATAATGTATTAGAAATAATTATAATTTTGGTCGGTAATTACAGATGAAACGGTTGAAAACAAAGGGAGTTGAATAGATTCAATTTAGAACCAAAATTCTTGTTTGACCTCCAAAAACTAATCACTTTCTTATGAAGTGAAAATGTTTGTAATTATACTTTTGTCATAAAAAAACAGGAATCTTTATCTTTTCGACCCCAATCTCTTTTGTTAAACCTCAAATTTATAAATTTGAGGATAAGGGTTAGTGTTTTAACGTTTTATCCTTGATATTTTTGGAATACTGCTAATCTTTCAAATACTTTAAAAAACTAGATATGATAGTCACGAGAGTACTTTTTTTTTCTATGCTTTTATTTTCAACATTGTTGATTTCACAAAATTCTCCAGATACGGGTTATGATTACTTAATAGAAATCAAGATTGATATTATTGATAAAGAGACATATTTTTTAGAATTGATCAACCCAATACCCAATGAGTTTTATGAGACAGATTTGGTGAAATTAAAATTTGTTATTAATAACCCGAATTCAAGTAGAATTCCTCATTTTGCTATATTTGATGACGCTTTACTGCCTTGCGCTGATAATGAGTCGGAGTATCCTTTGATGGGAGTTCAGAGTCCTATAATTGTGATTCCCCCTCCTTCAGTAAGAACATCTACTTATGAATTTATTTCGGATTGTATATTGCCATTTAACGCTAATAGTCTTATTCTAAATTTGACTTCAAGATATTTTTGGGATAACGCAATATCTTCAGGATATAATAGTGTAGCCGGGTCAGTATTTAAATTGATTAATGTAAACAGTGCCCTCCCTGATCTTATTACAACTTCGGCAAAAGCGGAGTTAAAAACAGGAGATATTACAGTGGGGCAATTGCAGTCTACTTGTACAGTATCTAATATTGGAAAAAATCTTGCGGCAGAAACAACAATTGCTCATTATATTTCTACGGATACTATATTAGATAAGAAAGATGTTTTTTTAGTTAATAAACCAATACCATCATTAGATCATCAGCAAACTGCAGAAATAAAAATAGGATATAGGCATGTGCAAGTGACAATAGATTCAGATAAAGATTATTATATACTTTATGTTGTAGATTCTGGTAATAGCTTATCCGAATCTAATGAAACAAATAATATTTCGCATGCACTACTTCTTAAGAAAAGAGACATCCAACAATCAGTTAAATTATACCCTAACCCTGCTCAGAATCAAATATCGATAAAAGGTGTAATTGCAGAAGAATTATTACTCTATAATATTCATGGTTTATTGATTGATAGAAAAGAGGTAAAATCTTTTAATAGAACGATAAAGAACACATTTATTTATGATATTTCGCAATTCCCTCCTGGGATTTATTACTGTCATGTTTATCAGAATGGGGAAAAGATTATTAAGACATTTATTAAAGAATAACTTGTCATATTTTTTGGATCTAGATTTGAAATATTTTAGATGATTAGGCTTTTATCTTTTTTATGCGGCAATTATAAATTGATTGAGGATAGATAAAAAAACTGGATGTTTGATTTTTTAACATCCAGTTTGTAATAAAAACAATTAACATTTTTGGAAAATAAAAACTACTTTTTTTGCATTTATTTTATCATCTCAAAGCAACGCCCTGTAGCAGTACAGCTGCCTCCGCAAGTTCTTATACAATTGTAGTAAGCCTCTCCATACATTTCATCACCCGCTTTAATAGCTTTTTTTTCGTTTTGGCTCAGTTGCTGAGCCCCTTTTAAATTTAAAATGTTTTTTAACATAATAGTTATTTTAGAATTAAACATGATTTGCAAAACCTGAAAAAGCAATAGAAGTATTTATGATTGCCTCTTAACAAGTTAAATAATATGGTTTTGGATTCTTTGATAATTAAATTATATACCAAAATAATCTTTACCATCTTTCCCTTTACGAGTAAAGTAATCTTTGCCATCGGCACCTTTTAGAATAAAATATGTTCTTCCATCACCTCCAATTGTTTGGGAAGCTTGTTCCTTGTCTAATACCGTTACGTTAACATCTAATAAATTTTTTTTTAACATGAGATCGTGTTTTTAAATTGAACTTAGTTTATAATTTATCAAAGCGATTATCATTTTGAATAATCACTTTGAGATAAAAGTAATTCAAAGAAGTACATGTTTTTTTCGGGTTTCGTCATATTTATAAATTTTAGGATACTATATCGCTAATGCAAGAAATTATGAGAGAAGAATTGTGCTTGAAATTGGATAAAGCAAGTATTAATTAAATATTAGATACTTTTAAGGAATAAATTTGTTCAAATTAAAATGTCACAGAAAGTATTATCGGTATTTTTTTACATTCTCTTTTTGCTTTGCAACCTAGTTATTATTGCACAGGACAAAGATGTTATTGTGGAAACAATTGATGTAGATAAAATTTATAAGCTACCAGTAAAAGAAGTAAAATCATTGATATCCAATACGTTTAATACAGATAAGGACCTGTGTTTAGAATATTGTACTCACTTCTTAAAACGAGGAATAAATCAAAAAAACTACACGATACAGCAATATGCTAATAAGTATCTAAGCTATATAAACTATTACCAATCAAAATATGAAAAGGCTTTGGTTCATACTAATGCAGCAATTAGTGCAGGTATTAAAATACCTGATTCTCTTGGGATGGTGGATAATTATATTCTACGAGGAGGGATTCAATTTAGGCTGTCTTACTATAGTGCAGCATTAGAGTCTTATATCAAAGCGGAAGAAATAGCGGTAGCAAAAAGCCTCAAGAGTAAAGAATTGATTTGTGAAGCTAATATTGGTTTTATTAAGGCAGAGATGCAACGATACTCTCATGCTTTAGATAGCTTTGAATCAATATTGTCAAAGTTGGAAAAAGAAGACTATAAAGAAGCAAAAGAACAGTTTACGCATATCTATGCTAGTGTTATTTTATCTAAAGGTCTTTGCCTAAGAGAACTAGGCAGGTTAGATGAGGCATTGGCTACCAATCAGCAAGGAATAGCTTTAGCAAACACCCATAATCTTAATGGAATTAAAGGAAATTTCTACATTAATACAGGAAATACTTTCTATCAAAAAAAGGAATACTATAATGCTTTAGGACATTTAAACGAAGGTATTAAGATATTAGAAAGTATAGAATCCCCTAACCTTTCCAGTATTTTTTTGGCAAGATTTTATAGTGCGCAATGTTTCTTTGAATTAGAAAGATATCAAGAAGCATTGGATTTATTAAGTAAGAATTTTAATGTTGTAAAAGAGAATGACTTTCAGAAAACAGATCAGTTAGATAAAATGTACGAACTAGCGATACAGATTGCAGAAAAAAGGAAGGATAAAGATCTTATAATCTCACTAAATAAAGAATATAGAAATGTTCTTCATGCTATGAGTAATGATCAGCTTAAGGCTAGGGATGCAATATATGATCGTGATATTTCAAACCTTAAGATTGATAATAAAAGGCTAGAAAATCAATATGATCAAAAGAAATTTATCACTACAGTTTCTATAGGCATTGCTATTATGTTATTGTTACTTTTGGTTATAGGCGGCTTTATGTTTAAAATGAAGTCAAGAAAAAATGAAAAGCTTTTTCGAGAACTCACTCAAAATTTTGAAGAAAAGCGAATTGAAATTAAACAGAAAAGCAAGAAACAAAAACATATTAAAGATGAAAAGGTGAATAGTATTTTAGAAAAACTGGAAAACCTTCAAGATTCATCTTTTTTTCTTTCTAAAGAATGCAATTTGTATACTACAGCAAAAAAGATCAATACAAATACGTCATATCTATCTAAGACATTAAATAAATACAAAAAACAATCATTTAATCAATATTTGAATGAACTAAGGGTACATCACGTAATGTTAAAATTACAGGATGATATAAAATTTCGTTCTTATACCATAGAAGCTATAGCCCGTGAAGTGGGATACAAAAGCAGTAACACTTTTGTTAAAGTTTTTAAGGATAAAACAAACCTAAACCCATCCTATTATATAAAACGCCTTAATAAAAACCCTGGCTCTTAAAATCATAGGTTTTGGTTTTTATAAAGGATATTTTTGTCCGTTATTGAAATAATACTTAATTTTATACTCTAATAATTCATGTATGTTTTCAAAGTCTTGTGAATATGGTCTTAGAGCGGTTATTTTTATAGCGCAACAAACTACTCAAAATAATAAAGTGAGCTTAGGTACCATTTCAGAAGAAATAAATTCACCTCAGGCCTTTACAGCTAAAATTTTACAAAAGCTTACCAGAAATGATATCGTAAAGTCAATTAAAGGCCCATATGGTGGTTTTACGATTGAAAAAGAGAAAATGAACACAAAACTTAGTGAAGTTGTTAGTGTATTAGATGGGGATTCTATATATACAGGGTGTGGATTAGGTTTAAAACAATGTGATGCTAATTCGCCATGTCCGCTTCATTTTAAGTTCGTAGAGATAAGAGACAGTCTTAGGAATATGCTAGAAAACACATCATTAAAATCTGTTGCTGATGATATGACTGCAGATTTGACAATATTAAAAAGATAAAAATTTAATTTTAAAAAGGATAAAAAGATCCTTAAATCTCTTATAAAAATATATTAGTACGGGAGGACTTGTCTTATTGCGTTGTAGTGTGATAATACAAGACAATTGATGAATTACTCTTTAGAATTATAAATAAAAACTAATAAAAAATATGAAAATAGTATCCCTTACAGAAAGCTTAATGTACAAAGAAGATAAACCAGCGATAACGGTTTTACTAAAAACAAAAGCCTCTAAAGAAATTAGAATTGTTATGAAAAAAGGACAATTAATGAAAGAACACAAAGCTCCCTTCCCTATAGTGATTGAAATATTCGAAGGTGCAATTGACTTTGGTGTTAATGGTGAAAAGAAACTCCTCAAAAAAGGAGACTTAATTGCATTAGATGAGAATGTACTACATGATCTAACATGTATAGATGATTGCATTGTTAGATTATCCATTTCAAGTTTTGATACTACAGATAGAGTTAAAAATTTAGTCTAAACAGTTTTAATGCATTAAAAAGATAGAAATGAAAAAAAACTGCAATGATAAACCAGTACATATCAGAATTTATCTGACTCAAACTGGTGAAAATTGAAAAACATGAGAAAAATACAGAACAGAGAAGATGTTTTTTTATTGGTATCTACCTTTTACAAAGCAATTAGAAAAGATGAATTACTTGGGCCAATATTTAATGGTCATATATCCGAAGAACAATGGCCGGCACATCTTGAAAAACTTACAGATTTTTGGGTAACTGCATTGTTTGGGGTTGCTTGTTTTAAGGGAAATCCAGGAGAAACGCATAGAAATGTGGATAAAAATTTAAACCATACCGTAGACCAGGTTCATTTTGGAAAATGGTTACAGCTGTGGTTTAACACAATCGATTCGCTTTATGTAGGTGAGTTAGCACAAAGAGCAAAAGATGCATCAAGAAAAATGGCCACAAGTCAATATTTGTCCATTTGGAAACATAGACCTTAATATCGATTACAAAGAATAAACTAAAGAGTGAAATTGAGGCTAGAAGTGTTTTTAGTTTTCATAAAAAAGAACAAATGAGAATTTATCAAAATTATTTAGAAGAATATAAAAAAGGAATTATAGGGTATTCACCATTAGCAATTATTGGACAAAGTTGTTTAGGATCTGTAGCAGCAATGTTTATATTAATGAATGGAAATTCAATGCTTCAAATGATCCAACTATTCATAGTCACGATCATGTGCATGTTTTACAATGCTGCAATTTTATCTCAGCAAAAACCTAAAATAAGTTTTAATCTGCTTGTCGCTAGTGTCATATTCAGTATAGTTATTACAATTTTTAATCTGATGTAGTACAGGTTTTTGATTTTTTAAAGAAATTAAACTAAATAAAAAAAGATGGAACAAAAAGAAATATGGTTGAAGCTTAATTACAGAAAGTCCTAAAGATGGGTATGAATTAGCAATAAAACTTTCTAGAATGGGGGTTAAAACTACCCAACCTGATATAGAGGTTTTAAAACGATTGCGAAAGGATTATGCAAATAGTACTTCGGGTCTTACTGCTGCTTCTAATGTTATAGCTTTAAATTTCTAGACAATTTCTGCAGCAAATAACTATTGGAGATAATTCTCAAAAATCAATTTTATAAACAAAAAACCCGAACAAACTGTTCGGGTTTTTAAGGTGGTGCCTCCAGGAATCGAACCAGGGACACAAGGATTTTCAGTCCTTTGCTCTACCAACTGAGCTAAGGCACCTTGCTGTAAGCGGATGCAAATATAGAACGCTTTTTTTAATACTCAAAAGAAAAAATTAAAAAAATCGTTTCGTACTTTTGCCGCTTAGGGTATAAAGTATGAATCTTGTTATTGACGTAGGAAACACGTATACAAAAATCGGGGTATATGATAATTCAAAAATTATCTATAAAAAGAGTATAGAACTGCCTGATTTTAAAAAGGCTATAGGTGAAACAAAAAAAGCTTACCCTTTGATTGGCGATGCAATAATTTCTTCAGTTTCTAATTTGGATGAAAAATCTATAGCGTATGTTAAAGAACTTTTTAACACAATAGTACTTGATCATTTGGTCAAAATGCCTTTTAAAAATTTATATGCAACCCCAAAAACTTTGGGGATAGATAGGTTAGCTTTGGTTGCTGCAGCAGTAGGTCAGTTTCCTGGTAAAAATGTTTTGATTATTGATGCAGGAACATGTATTACATATGATTTTAAAAATAAAAAAGAAGAATATTTAGGTGGTGCAATTGCACCAGGAATTAAATTGAGGTATCGTAGTCTAAATGATTTTACAGCAAAATTACCTTTGTTAGAGATAAAAGAACCTAAAAATCTTATTGGTAATAGTACAGAAGAGGCTATTCATTCTGGAGTAATACAAGGGATTTTATATGAAATAAATGGAGTAATTGAAGATTATTGCAACATTTATCCTGATTTAACAGTTATTTTAACCGGAGGAGATGTACATTTTTTGTCTAAAAGATTAAAAAATGGCATATTTGCCACTTCCAATTTTTTATTGGAAGGATTAAACTACATTTTAGCTTTTAATAATAGTAGATGATAAAGAAGATTATTGTAATCATGTTGGCGTTTGTAGCCCTAACATCAAATGCACAGGAAAGTACTTCATCGCCCTATTCTCTTTTTGGAATAGGAGCTCAGAAGTTTAAGGGAACGGTAGAAAATAGATCGATGGGAGGAATAAGTGTTTATGCTGATAGCGTTCATTTAAATCTTCAAAACCCAGCCTCTTTTGGGGAACTTAAATTAACCACTTATTCGGTAGGAACATCGTTTAGCAGTACTACCATTAAAAACCAAAACGAGTCGGCCTCAGTTGATGATGCATCTTTAGATTATTTGGCTATTGGGATTCCTGCGGGTAAATTTGGCTTTGGTTTTGGTGTGATTCCACTTACATCTGTTGGATATCAACTTAGCTCTGTAGGTGCCGATGAAAGCGAACAACAATTTTCTGGAACAGGGGGGTTAAATAAAGTGTTTCTGTCTGCAGGAGTGAAAGTTAACAAGAATCTCAGTGTAGGTTTGGATTTTAATTATAACTTTGGTAATATAGAGAATAAGGCCATATTAATAAGGCCAGATGTACAATTCGATACCAGAGAAATTACTAGTTCGAATTTATCTTCATTTAGTTTATCTTTGGGGTTGATGTACAGGACTATGGTATCTGACAAATTAGAATTACAGGCATCAGTAGTTTCTACGCCTTCATTTGGGCTAACATCAGATAGTTCTATAGAGTTATCTACTATTGTACTTGGTAATAGTGGTCAGGAAATTGTTATTGATAGACAAGAGACAGAGCTAGAAGAAAGAGATATCGATCTTCCTGCAGAAGTAAAAGTAGGAGGGGGAATAGGAGAGCCAAAAAAATGGTTTGTAGGAGGTGAATATACCTATTTAGATTCTGGGGATTACGCGAATGCGTTATTTGTTGGTGATAATGTAGAGTATAAAGCGGCCTCAAAACTTAAATTAGGAGGGTTTTACATCCCAAAATATAATTCGTTAACTAGTTATTTCAGTCGCGTTGTATATAGAGCTGGATTTCGTTACGAAGAAACGGGATTAAACATAAATGAAACTTCAATAGATGAGTTTGGCATATCTTTTGGAGTAGGATTACCAGTTGGAAGATTATTCTCAAATGCCAATGTTGGTTTTGAGTACGGTCAAAGAGGAACAAAAGACTTTGGACTAGTAAGGGAGGACTTTTTCAACATATCTGTAAGTTTGTCTTTAAATGACAAATGGTTTAGAAAAATAAAATTTAATTAATACAATTATACAGCTATGAATACCAAATTTTTATTTACAATAGCAGCTGGCTTAGTTATAGGTACTACAAACATTAGTGCTCAAGCAACAGACTGTGCTACTACGGCATCTATTGCCTATGAGCATGCTAAAGTGAAAAATTACCAAGCGGCTGAAGAGCCATTATGGAAAGTTAGAAAAGAATGCCCAACATATAGTGTTGCCACATACCAATTTGGGGAGAAATTGTTAAAGTATAAAATTAAGAAGGCAGCTGATGGAGAAAAAAATGCCATTGCAAAAGAACTTATTACTCTTGAAAAAGAACGTTTTCAATATTTTCCTGGTAAAACGAAACTAGGTGATTTGTATTCGGATATTGGTCAGATCATGTTTGATAACAAAATCGGGACAAAGGATGAGCAATTTGCAGAGTTTCATAAAGCATATACAGAAGATAAAGTTAACTTCAAAGGAGCAAAGAAACTATATACTTATTTTTCCTTATTTGTAGATTTACATGATGAAGGCAAAAAAGAATTACAAGAAGTTTTTGATCTTTATGATGATATAACAGAAAAAATAGAAGAAGAAGAGAGTGCGAAAGCAAAAACTATTTCTGAGTTAACCGAAAAAGAAGAATCAGGAACTGCTTTGTCATCAAAAGAAAAAAAGAAACTTAAAAATGCAGGAATTAACCTTACAGCGTTTAGTAAAGTTAAAGCTGGGATTAATCAAAAACTTGGTGTAAGAGCGGATTGTACTAATTTGATACCATTATATACAGGTCAATTTGATGCTAAAAATGGTGATATCAAATGGGTTAAAAGTGCTTCAAGAAGATTGTACGCAAAAGAATGTACAGACGACCCACTATTCTTCAAACTTGTTGAATCTCAACATAAACTTGAACCTTCAGCAAAGACAGCGTATTATCTGGGGATACTTGCTTTAAAAGATAAAAAGACATCTGTAGCATTGAAATATTTTAATCAATCTGCAGAAATGGAAGAGAAAGGTAGCGATAAAGCAAAAGTATATTTTAGAATAGGTGAAGTATTAAAAAAGCAAGGAAGCAAAGGAAAAGCAAGAGGTTATTACAGAAAAGCACTGAAATATAAGCCGTCTTTAGGCACAGCATACCTTAGAATAGCAAGTATGGTTGCAAGTAGTGCAAATGCCTGTGGAACAGATGTGTTTAGTAAAAGAGCAGTATATTGGTTAGCCGAGAATTATGCAAGAAGAGCAGGAAAAGTTGATCCAAGTTTAAAATCAACAGCTTCAAAAACTGCAGCTAATTATAAAGCAAAGGCTCCGTCAAAGACAGATATTTTCAATAACCCTGGTGTTACTTCGGTAAAAATAGGATGTTGGATAGGAGAAACAGTTAGAGTTCCAAAGCTATAATGCAAAATAAAAACTATCATATATTATTAAACTTTGTCACAGCTTTTGCTGTGACATTGTTTTTTTCGTGCCAGTCAAATGTGTCGAATACCCAAGGTTATCTAATTTCTGAAGAGGCTCCAATTGCAGAAGCTTTTAATGTAAACCTAAAGTATACCGATTCTGGAAGACTTACAGCGGTACTTAAAACTAAAAAAGTGCTGGATTTTACAAATAAGTCTTTTGGCTATCATGAGTTTCCAGAAGGTATTGTGTTGGATGTGATAGATAAGGAAGGAAAAGTAAGTATAATCAAATCGGATTACGCAATATCTTATCAGGATACTGGTTTAATAGATATGAGAGGTAATGTAGATATTAAGACAGCAGATAGTACACATTTACAGGCAAAACAACTATATTGGGATCAAAATATTAATTGGGTATTTACCGATCAACCATATAAGAGTTATTTACCTGATGGTACTATTAACGAGGCTGATGGTTTTGATGCTAATCAGGATTTTACTATCTTGAATTCAAGAATTAATGATGGAGTTATGTTCATCGATGAGTAATTAATTGCTATGATGAAAGCGTTTAAATTTTTTGAATATGCCTATTTGGCTATTATGTGTTTTTTTCTATATCAAACATATGTAGAATGGGGACAAGAAGGTGGAAGAAGTTTTCTTTATCTTTTTTTTGCAGTAGCTGCTATTTTCATGTTTTTCTTTAAAAGAAATTTCAGAAAAAAATTTGAAGCAAATAACAAAGACTAATTCATGGAATTACACCTTGTTGTTATTGTATTTTCTCTTCTTCTTTCAGCTTTTTTTTCAGGAATGGAGATAGCTTATGTTTCTTCAAACAAAATTCATATAGAGATTGAAAAAAAGCAAGAAGGATTTATCTCTAATATTCTCTCTCGCTTAACTAAGAAACCATCCAAATTTATTGCAACTATGCTTGTGGGAAACAATATTGCGTTAGTGGTATATGGATTCTATATGGGCGAGGTATTGATGAGTACATTTAATTCGTTTCTTCCTTCAAGTTTTTGGTTGTTGGATTATTTTCTTGTAGAGTTAAGGCTTTTGACTCAGACAGTTATTACTACTGGAGTGATTTTAATTACAGCAGAGTTTCTTCCAAAAGTATTTTTTCAAATTTATTCAAATACATTATTAAAAGCTTTTTCATTTCCAGCATATTTTTTTTACGTTGTTTTTTCACCCATTTCATCTTTTGTGATCTGGATTTCAGATTTTGTTTTGAAAAGATTTTTTAAGACCGATGGAGATGAAGTTCAACTTGCCTTCAGTAAAACAGAACTAGGGGATTATATTAGTGAACAAATGGAAACCGTTGAGGAACATGATGAAATAGATAGTGAGATTCAGATTTTTCAGAATGCACTTGATTTTTCAGACGTGAAATCAAGAGAAGTAATGGTTCCCAGGACAGAAATAGTTGCGGTAGAAAAATCACAATCCATAGAAGAAGTAAGTAAGTTGTTTATCGACACAGGGTTATCCAAGGTAATTGTATATAAAGGTACTGTTGATGATATTATTGGGTATGTGCATTCTTTTGATCTATTTAAAAAACCAAAAGGATTGAGATCTATATTGCTTCCTGTAGTTTTTGTTCCAGAAACTATGTTTGTTAAAGATGTACTTAACCTTTTGACCAAAAAACATAAAAGCATAGCGGTGGTGATTGATGAATACGGAGGGACTAGTGGTATAATTACAGTAGAAGATATTGTAGAAGAGCTTTTTGGGGAGATTGAAGATGAGCATGACTCAATAGAGCTTATTGAGGAGCAGATTGAAGAAAATCATTATCGTTTTTCGGCAAGAATAGAAGTAGATTATATTAATGAAGTTTATAAATTAAACCTTCCCGAGGGAGAAAATTATGAAACCCTTGGCGGAATGATTGTAAACCATACCGAAGAAATTCCAGAGCAAGGAGATGAAGTTGTAATCAACACTTTCAGAATTAAGATTGAAGAAACTTCAAATACTAAAATAGAGATTGTAGAATTAAATGTGATTCCTGAAGATTAATTTATGTTCTAAATAATGAGCAAAAATATACTGAATCAAAAAACCTTTATTTTTGTTATTGTATATATAATGATCGTTTTGTGCGATCTTATTTTTAGTAGTCATGAATCTTATTCTAATCTCAGGAATTTTACAAAGCCATCAATTTTAGGTTCTCTTATCACTTTTCTTTTCATCAATAAAAAGAGTATCTCGGTAACTGTATTTCGATTAATGAATTTAGCATTGATTTTTTCTTTATTAGGTTATATTTTGCTTTTATTCACAGATAAATCACAGAATTTTTTTATTGCTGGTTTAGCATCTTTCTTACTCGCTCACATCATGTATATTATTGTTTTTAATAGAGAAAGAAAGAAACAATTGGGAAATTGGATTTTTCCAATACTTACTGGGGTGTATGGTTTTGGGTTATTTAGTTTGCTGCATAATAAACTTGAAGAAATGTTAATTCCCGTAATACTCTACATGATCGTAATATTACTCATGGCTAATGCTTCTTTTCTAAGATCTAATAAAGGTTCACAAATAAGTTATTTATTAGTCTTTGTGGGTGCTTTGCTTTTTATGCTTTCAGATAGTCTTTTGGCTATTAATATGTTTTATAAATCATTACCTTTGAGTAATATATGGATTATGACTACGTATGCAGTTGCTCAATTTTTAATTGTTTACGGGATTGTAAAGCAAAAAACAAGCCTAAGTTTTGTTTAATACAAGGTGCTAAAAACAGTTCAATTCTTCAGTAAAAAAGAAAAGAAAAAAAACTTCAAAAGACTTTGATATTTTTAATTGGTATTATTACAATAAAATGGTATTTTCGCCCACTATATTTTGAATAAATTATAATAAATCATGGCAGTTTTAAATAAAATCAGACAACGTTCCTTTTTTTTAATTGTGATCATTGCACTAGCACTTTTTTCTTTTGTACTAGCAGATTTGATTCGTAATGGAGGAGCGATTTCTCAAAAAGCAGAAAATACGATCGCTACGATAAATGGAAGAGATATTGATAGGACTGAGTTTGCCAGAAAAGTAGAAACAGCTTCTAGGAGTTTTGGTAGTGGAGGATCTAGTATACAGGCAGTAAATTATGTTTGGAACCAAGAGGTGCGTCAAGTTGTTTTCGAGGAGCAGTTTGATGAACTAGGAATTAAAGCAGGAGAAGCACAAGTAAATCAACTATTAGCAGAATCACTAGCTAATAACCCTACTTTTCAAAATGAAGCAGGAGTTTTTGATAAAGCCAAAATGCAAGAATATGTTGCAAATATAAAAGCAACTTCTCCACAAGCATACCAGCAGTGGTTAGATTATGAGACTTCTATAAGCAAAGGAGCTAGAGAAGAGACGTATCTTAACATGATTAAGGCGGGTGTAGGTTCTACATTAAAAGAAGGTGAGCTAGCTTATAAGATGGAAAATGATAATGTTAATATAAAATATGTTCAACTTCCATTTTCAAGTATACAGGATACAGAAGTAACTGTGACCGACGCAGAAATAAAATCGTATATAGATAAACATGCAGAGCAATATAAAGCAGATGCTTCTAGTAGTATACGTTATGTAGTTTTTAAGGAAGAGGCAAGTGAAGAAGATGAAAACGAAATCAGAGCAAAGGTAGCAGCATTGTTGGATGATAAAGTAGAGTTTATAGAAGCTACTAAGACTTCAGATTCTGTAAAGGGATTTAGAAACGTAGAAAATGTAAAAGAGTTTATAAACCAAAACTCTGCATTAAAGTTTGACGAGCGTTATCAATATAAAAAAGATCTACCTAGCACTGTAGCAGATAGTATTTATAACTTAGCTGTAGGAGAGGTGTATGGCCCTTATAAGGATGACGGGTACATTAAAATATCTAAGGTAGTTGCACAAAAACAAATGCCAGACTCTGTTAAAGCTAGCCATATTTTAGTTTCTTGGGAAGGGCTTCGTACCGCAGGTGATACAAAGCGTACTAAAGAAGAAGCAAAAACACTTGCAGATAGTATTTTTAATGTTATTAAAGGAGATAAGAGTAAGTTTTCTTCTCTTGCAACAACATTTTCTGCTGATAATAGTAATAAGGATAAAGCAGGAGATTTGGGGTATTTTGTACCAGGAGCTATGACTACTGCTTTCAATGACTATTGTTTTGAAGGTAAAACAGGAGATATCGGAGTTGTTGAAACACAGTTTGGATATCATGTTATTAGTATAGAGGATCAAAAAAATCAGCAAAAAACTGTACAAGTAGCAACAGTAGCACAAAAAATTGAACCAAGTGAGAAAACTATCAATGCTATTTTTACCGAAACAACTAAATTTCAAATTGCAACAAAGGATAAAGATTTTGCTGAAGTATCAAAAGAAAATCAATTAACTACACGTCCTGTAAATAAAATCAAAGAATTAGACGAGAATATCCCAGGGATTGGAAGTCAAAGATCTATTGTACAATGGGCATTTAAAGAAGATACAGAAGTAGGAACTGTAAAGCGATTTGATATTGCAGAAGGATATGCAGTAGTACAATTAACTGCGAAAGTAAGTAAAGGTACAATGACTGCTGAAGATGCTAGTCCAACAGTGAAACCAATTTTGCTTAAAGAAAAGAAAGTTGCTTTACTAAAAAATAAGATTTCTGGTAGTACTGTTGATGATATTGCTAAGAATGCAGGGCAAACGGTAAGAGTAGCCTCGGCCTTGAATATGAAAACGCCAACGATTAGTGGTGCAGGTACTGAACCAAAGGTTGTAGGAGCTGCTTTTGCAACACCGGTTGGAAATGTTTCTAAACCAATTGTTGGTACTAATGGTGTCTATGTTGTGGAAGTTACCAAAAATACTCCGGCAAGTGGATTAGATACTTATTTGAGTTATGCAGTACAAGCATCAAAATCTCAAGCAGGTTTGGTTAATTCTAAAGTTTTTGAAGCTCTAAAAGAAGCTGCAGAAATAGAAGATAAAAGAGCTAAATTCTACTAGGAATAGAAGATTTTAAATTATAAAAAAAATCCTGAAGAATATTTATTTTTCAGGATTTTTTACTTTATAGAATACTCTTTATTCTTTCTAGCTTCTAATCTTCTGTTCCCATTTCCAGGCTGAGCTAAGCGAATCATCTAGGCCACTTTTTGCTTCCCACCCTAATTCATTATTAGCCTTAGTAGTATCTGCATAAGCAGCAGTAATATCACCTTCTCTTCTTCCTACTATTTTATAATTTAATTTTTGGTCAGAGACTTTTTCAAAAGATTGTATTACTTCCATAACCGTGCTTCCGGTTCCGGTTCCAACATTAAATACTTCGTAATTGGTAGCATTTTTATTTGTTAGCAATCGTTGTAAAGCCACAACATGCGCTTTCGCCAAATCTACGACATGAATATAATCTCTAATACATGTACCATCTGATGTTGGGTAATCATCACCAAAAACAGATAACTGTTCTCTTAATCCGATTGCAGTTTGCGTAATAAAAGGGATAAGGTTTTGAGGTACACCAATAGGCAATTCACCAATTTCAGCAGAAGGATGAGCTCCTGTTGGGTTAAAATATCTAAGAGCGATAGCATTCAGATTAGGAGTCACTTTACAAGTGTCTCTAATAATTTCTTCGCCAATCTGTTTTGTGTTTCCATAAGGAGATTCTGCTACTTTTACAGGAGCATTTTCAGTAATAGGTAATTCATCTGCCTGCCCATACACAGTACAGGAAGAACTAAAAATAAAACTAGAAGAAGCTTTATCTGCAAGTTGTTGTAAAATGTATACTAAAGTAGATAAATTGTTTTCATAATATAACAAGGGGTTTTCTACACTTTCTCCTACAGCTTTTGATGCCGCAAAATGAATAACACCTTCAATATCACTATGACGTTTGAAAAAATCTTGGACCTTATCTTTTTCTCTAAGATCAAATTGCTCAAAAAGTGGTTTCTTTCCAGTTATTGCTACGATACCATTGATTACGTTTGGAGACGAATTTGAGCAATTGTCAACTATAACAACCTCATATCCCTTGTTTTGCAATTCTACGACGGTATGAGAGCCTATAAATCCTAATCCACCAGTTACTAGTATTTTCATTGTTTTTGTTTTCTAGATTAAGCAATTGAAATCCTTAATAAATAAGAGTAGCAAATTTATGCAATTGATATATAACTAGAAAGTTATCAGATAAAAGACTTATCTTAAAACCACTACCAAAATTCTATCATAAGAAACCCAATAACTACGAGTAGAATTACAATATGGTATCTATAATCCTTATACCAAATCATTTTGCTTTCATTATTCATTAGTTCTTTCCTGAAGGTGTACGCTTTGATTTGCTCAGGATCGGGAGCAGGACTAAGATTACTTATTACAATAAATAAAATAGTACTTATTATAACCATGATTCCTACATTATAGGTGTAGTGTAATGGCCAAATATTAATTTGACCAAAGATAAATAAAAATGCACCTCCTAGAGTACCCAAAATCAATGTCCAAAAAGCACCAGTTCCGTTGCCTCTTTTATAAAAAACACCAACCAAAAAGAGAACAGCAATTGGAGGAACAATTATTGAGAACATTTGTTGAAGGTACACCCAAATTCCACCAAAATTAACAATCAACGGCGCCCAGACCGCCGCTACAATCATTAATATAACCGTTGTGATTCTACCATATTTTACAATTTCCTTTTCGGTAAGGTCCGGTTTCTTTGCTTTTATAAAATCGATAACCACCAAAGTTGAGGCAGAATTTAATGTGGAGTCTACACTAGACATAATGGCCGAGATCAATCCGGCAAGTACTAAACCTATTAATCCTACAGGTAATATATTTACTACAGTAGTTGGAAATACTTGGTCGGGATTTTCTAAACCAGGAAAAAGACCGATTGCCATAGTACCGGGAATTACCATGATAAAAAGTGGAATAATCTTTAGAAAACTGGCTAAAATGACACCCCATCTGGCGTTTTGAATGTCTTTGGCTCCAAGAATCCTTTGTACGATATATTGATTGGTTGTCCAATACCAGAACCCCAAAATAGGTACAGCCATAATTAATCCTGGCCAAGGTAGGGACTTGTCATCTGCCGGTCTGATAATGGATAAGTGACCGTCTGGCGCTGCTGCTAAAACATTATCCCAAGAGAAGTCCAGTTTTGCGAATAACATATAAGACAGGATTGAACATCCAAAAATTAGAATTATTGCTTGGATAGCATCTGTATAAACAACAGCTTTTAGTCCCCCAAAAGCCGTATATAAACCTGCAAAAACAGCCAAAACCAGACAGGTTTGCCATATGATAAGGTTTGGAAAAAATGCTTGCAATACGATGGCACCGGCATATAGTCCCCCAGCTGTATCAACAACAATACTTGTAAATATTGTTATTGCTGAAAAGAAAGTACGAGATCTTCTATCAAAACGAAGTTCGAGGAACTCGGGTATAGTAGTTATTCTTGACTTCAGGTAGAGCGGAATAAATATTAGTGCCGCAATAATTAGAGGAATTCCGGTCATCCATTCGTATACAGATTGGACTATTCCTGAGCTATATGCAGCTCCCGACAGACCAATTATTGTTGAAGTCGATATATTTGAAGCAAAAAGAGACAAACCTATCAATCCCCATCCAAAAGATCTTCCGCCAAGAAATAGATCTTCTCCCGTTTTTGTTCCTCTGGCCACATATAACCCTATTGCCATAACTGCTATAAAGTAAAATGCTATTACACCAATATCTATAGTGCTAATTTCATGTCCCATATTTTAGTTATTAAAGTTTTTTTAATTGCACTAATCCACAAATAGGTGCCTTTATTTGCAATACCCCAATTAGAATCATTACATTATATTCTTCGATTTTTTCTCCTTCACAGTTGTATATCACACATTGATATGAACCATAATTTTTTGTGCTACTCAATACAATATCAGTAGTAATTTGTCCATTAATGATATCTATTTGATTTGATTTTTCTTCAAACTGAATTACATAGTTATCATATAGTCCAATTATTGTTAATTCTTCAGAACAAGATTTGAGTATCGGATAATTTGCTAAAGGCCTGCTAGGCTCAAATGTTCCATTTAAAAAGACACTGGAATTTGCCTTCCAATATTGAGTGTAGAAACGAATCATTGATAGTTCCTTTTCTGTTGCTTTTTGAAGCAATATTGAAAGTTGAGGTACACCAAATAAAGTGTTAACTATTTGTAACGCTTTGATTTCTAAAGGTTCGTCTTGATGATAAGTGAACATATCACTATGAACCGCTGTTTCTGCGCATAACATTTTGATATCTGTAATGCGAACACGATTCATTACAGAATCTCCCGGGCAGTCAAACGCTCTAAACATATTACCGTATTTACGCATTGCCGGGCCAGTATATTTCTGCCTGAATTCTATTACTATTTCTGGATTAATGGCGAGCAAAGATTTCATGATATCTGTCATTAAGCGATCAACAGCAAGGTTTACAGATGAAAAGTCTCTTCCATTTTCTTTGGTTAATATTGTATCTGGGTATACTTTAAATTCGTCAATAAAATCAAGTTTAAATCCATCGATATCCCATTTGTTTAATGCATTTACATATAGGTTTATTAGGTGGTCTCTTACTTCGGGATATCTAGGGTCAAAAACTGGTGCCCAACGATGTTTCTCGGTAAGAAATTTGCCATTAAATTTTCTATAAGCCTGGGATTTTTTGCCGCAAAATGGTACAGAATACCATAATGCTAATTTCATTCCGGTTTGATGAACAGAAGCTACAAAGTCCTTCATTTCAGGGATTCTTTCGGGTTGCCAATCTCCTGTGAAATCATACCCTCTGTTTTCATCAATAGTTTGCCACCCATCATCAAGAATAATTAATTCATAACCCAATTCTGAAGCTATATTGCACTCCTCAATAAGTTCACTTGTGTCTAATTTTTGATGAAATTGATACCAGGTAGAATATACTGGTACTTTTGCAAGATCTGGAGTTCTAATCGGTTTTAAATTTTCAAAATCACTCCACCAGGAACTAATATCTTTTATGGATTTAGAAAAGTGTTGATTTTTTTGATCGATACGTATTTGTGTGGTGTAGTTACTAATTTTATGATGTCTTTCTATAAAAAAAGAAACATGACAGTAGATACAATTATCCTCTTCCCTATATAAGGCATTGAGTTCTGTAGTGTTAATAACATCAGAACATGCAAAGGTGACTACATTTATGTCGTTATGATCAAAAAGAGAAATTATAGGTGAGTCAACTGAAATTCTAGACTCCATGTGATCTAACTCCCAATCATCCATAATCCTTTTTGCAAAGTCTGTTGTTGGTTTCCAGACTCCTTTTACGTTGATCGCAGGTATTTTCCATCGCAAAGTTATTGGATGTGGATCAAAATCTGTACCTGCAGTAAAATCAACCTTATAGATCAAAACTCCGTCGTTTTCAGATTTTAAATTTATAGAGACATCAAACTCACTGGTTTTTCCTTGTATCTCTATTTTATTAGCAATTACATCCTTCATATAGCAAAGTTTTGTTCAAAATGTTTTAGTAGGATCATTGGTTGACTAAAACACTATTTTCTTTATTCTCAATCCTAAATACTCTAATACTATCGTTATTTTGAGTTGCAATGATGAGTTTTTCTCCTTTTGTATTTTTAGCCGAAATGATATGATTGGATTGATTAGGAACCAGGAAACCACTTTCTGAATTTTTGATAGGTGTAAAGCCGTTTTTTGATCCTTCTAAATAGATGCCGATTATAGCATCATGTCTACCATAGTTAGCTTCGGCAGAGTAATCATTCCCAACAATCAAAACATCTTTGTAGTTATCTTGATTAAAATCATCAACCAAAAAATCATTTATAGGTGACATTTGGCAAACATCTGGTAGGTATTGAACAACAAAAGTGTTATCCCCAATATTTTCGGCATATATAGATTCAAAAATGCTGGCACTTAACGTTTGTTTTTCTAGGTTAGTTATGTTTAATAATTCTTTGAAAGAAGCTTTGGCAAACTTGTCATAGGTTCCAAATTTCTTTTTAAGAGTGACGAGTTGCTTCATAATATCATCACGAGTATGAATGGGCATAAGAGATATTCCTTCTATAGTTTCAAAATATTGAGCAAGAATAGGGTCAATACTTCCATTATCATCAAAGTCTTCCTTATATACGTAGATTGGTTTGTCAAAAACGGGCTTAATAAAGCCGTTTATACCTTGGTTGCCTGCGAGAATGTCTTGATCTCCATCATTATCAAAATCTGCAGTTGTAACGCTTTTCCACCAGCCAGACATTTGGATTGTTTCTCCTTTAACATTTTGCCATTTTATAGGAATCTCTTTTGCACTATTTTTTTTGATTTCATAGATCGTTATGGGCATCCATTGCCCAACCATAATAAGTTCTTTGGTTTGAGAATTATTAATATCGGCCCAAATAGCATCTGTTACGATTCCTTGGTTTGGAAAAGTAACGTTTGTGTTAATCGAAAGTCTTCCGCTGTTATTAGTTAAGATATAACTTGATGTGGATAATGGATATTTACCTGGATGCACACCCCCTCCAATAAAAATATCAAGATCACCATCGTTATCATAATCACTTGCTTTGACACATGATGTATTTGTAGCAAGTTTAGGGAGGGGTTGTTCTATTGAAGCTTTGTAATTTCCGTTTCCATCATTTATGAAAAGACGATCTTGTAGTAAATCAAGGTTATTTCCAGAATCTGTACCTCCACTTCCAAGATATAAATCTTTGTCGCCATCATTATCTATATCTACAAATAATGTTGCTGTGTCTTCATATTTAGCATCAAACTCTTGAATAATCCTGTATTTTTGGTTTTCATCTGCGCCAAAAAGCTGCCCTGATTTACCTTTACTGCCTCCAATAAAAAATTCATCACCCATATGATTGTCGATGTTTGCTGCTACTATACAAGGGCCGGCGGCATTGAATTGGTGTGGTAACAAGGATTGATTAACGTAGTCATTTAAAGAATTCTCTTCATGTTTGTAAGCAAAAATATTATGCTTTTTTGCAAACAATTTTTTTGATTCTTTATTGAAGTTTTGTATTTCTGATTGGTGATGTGAAATTGTAACTATCTGATTGGCAACAATGTTTCTCTTTTTAGAGATTGTACCATCGGGCCAAATTATTTTTAGAGAATCAATTTTTTGAGAGTTTACACCAAAATGAATAATTGATTCTACTGAGGAAAGATATCCTTTAATTACTGATTGATACTGAATTTGACTTGTCCCATTTTCCCATAAAATTACTTTAGAACCAATTGCGTTCTTATTTTTTACTGTTCCATCAAGTTTTATTCTTAAGTATTTTTTGTTTTTTTCAGAAGTATGATTTTCAAGAATAAATGCAGGATAGTTAATGTTATTTATGATCAAGTCCAAGTCACCATCAAGATCGAGATCGGCATAGGCAGAACCATTAGAAAAAGAATTTTGCGGTTTGATCCATTCAGATGAAACATCGTTAAACAGAGTCTCTCCATTATTCTGATATATTACATTTGGGAGATGTATTCCTGGGAGTTGATCAATAAAGCCCTTAAGTTTTTGTTTGCGGGCCGCTGGGGTGCCAAAAGTGTTGTTTTGCCCAGAATAATTGATAAAATCAAGATCTGTAATATCTTTTACATACCCATTTGTGATATAAATATCTTTTTTCCCGTCATTGTTGTAATCGGCAACAAGTGGAGACCAGCTCCAATCTGTACTGGCAATACCGGCAGCATACCCTATTTCTGATGCAGGTAGTATTTCATCATCAAAATAACCATTGTGAATTTGTAGTGTATTGTGAATGTATTGCGGAGTATATCCATTTTTTTGAGAGAGCAAAAACTTATCATAATTATTAAGACCAAGCATCTTTTTTTGGCGCTCATAATCATTAGGCAACATATCTACAACAAGTATATCAGGTAATATGTCGTTATTGATGTCTGCCATATCCACTCCCATTGCGTTATAGGTTTGTTTGGATAAAATTTGATTATTCATTTCCTTGAATCCTTGATGAATTCCATTAGGGTCTTTGCCTTTGTTTATATAAATCAGGTCATTCGTTATAAAATCATTACTTATATATATGTCAGGTAAATGATCATCGTTTAGATCATTTATGGCAATGCCCAATCCAAATCCTTTTTGATTAATTCCTAGGCTATCGGACACATTTACAAAATACGTTTGATCGGTATCTTTTTTAGTTTTGTTTTCAAGTAAGTAATCGGCTAGATGGTTTGGAAAATACTTTTTGGGTAACGGAATATTTCTATCTCTGTTTGTATTTCCGTTGTGTACTATATATGCATCAAGATCTCCATCTTGATCGTAATCAAAAAATACAGTTTGTTGACTATAATTTCCATCATCTAAGCCATAAATTGTTGCTTTTTCGGTAAAATTTGGAACTCCATTTTTATTGACTCCATTGTTTATAAACAATAAATTGTGGCAATCATTCTTGCAATTAGCACCACCTACGTTAAGATAAATATCATCAAGTCCATCACTGTTTATATCAACAATACTCACTCCTGTAACCCAAGTTTTTGTTTTAAAATTGGATGGGATCGATACGTCTTTGAATTTCATATTGCCTTGATTAATGTAGATTTTACTAGACACCTGATTTCCGGTAAAAACAATATCGGGTAATCCATCTATATTAAAATCTCCAATACCAACACCACCGCCATTGTAGCAATATTGAAAATCAATCACATTAATCTGATCGTCTTCTATAATTGTATTTTCAAAATAGATGTTAGAAACAGATGGATCTATAGAAGTGAATAAATGATCTTCGTTATTTTTACAACTAGAGAATATAATGACTAGTATAATATGATAGAGTAGTCTTTTCAAGAATCTTTGGGTTAAAAGGTTTTAGTGCCGGGTAAACCCTAGGATTTACCCATGGACTAAAACAAAATATATTCACAAACAATCAAACAGTTCTTAATAGTATGACTTAATACCCGGGATTTGGCCTTAGATTAGGATTAGCTGCTAATTCTGGCACAGGAATCCATAAAAGCTCATCTTGTCCAACAGTAAATACTGCTGTTGGTCCAGCAAGAGATTTTGGATGACGTCCACCTGCAATAGTAGAGTCAGACCCTAGCACTTCGTCTGCAATTTCCCAGCGGACTAAATCAAAAAAACGATGTCCTTCACCAGTAAGTTCCATAATGCGTTCATCAATAATAGCTTGTTCAACTTGCGTTTTATTAAGGGTTAGTGATAGTGGTGTGATTTGAGCTCTTTCTCTAACTTGATTAATAAAAGGAATAGCTTCTGCAGTTGCCATATTTTCGTTAAGTGCTTCGGCTAACATCAGTAATACATCAGAGTACCGTATGATTCTCCAGTTATTTCCAATCGTTTGCCCTAGTACAGGTATTTCTTCTCGTATACCTTCTTCAAACCCTGCATATTTTTTTGTGAATAATGCCGGAACTCCTACATTACCCATAGGATCTGTAATTGTATTGGCAACGTTAATATCTGCCGCAAAATCCTCTGTAAAAGGAAGACCTCCATATCCCGTAGCTCCCGGATAATCGAAAGCAATTGTGGCATTTCTTCTTACAGTATCGCCATTATCTTCAAATACCTGTAATATGTGTGGGTTAATAAAATGGCCATTATCAGGACTTAACTCTGGCGGGGCATAATCTATTAAATAATGTCCTTGTGTTCCGGTACCCGGGATGTCTGTACCCCAAATAAAATTATCCTGTCCTAAGTACTGTAGTTCGAAAACAGATTCTACATTATTTTCATTCACTGTGGTGAAGTTTTCTTCATATCGGTTAGCAGGTAGTAAAGCATAGCTAAAATCTGTTGTTACTGCTCTTAAATCATTTATTGCAAGAGGGTAGTTCTTCATGTATAAATGTGTTTTGCCTCGCAAGGCAAGTGCAGAGCCAGCAGTTGGTCTTCCTTTTTCTGTATCGGGCCAAGAATCAGGTAATCTATTAGCTGCTTCGGTAAGATCTTCAATCACAGCAGCATTTATACCATCTTGAGTAGAAGGAAGTGGAAAGAATTCTTCTGTCGTAGTTGGTGTTTTTAAAACTAATGGTACATTACCCCATAGTTGAGCAAGATACCAATTTGCAAACGCCCTCATAAAATAGGCTTGCCCTAATATCTCGTTTCTCGCATTCTCATTAGGAACATTTTCCTCATTTAATTTTTCTATGATCGTATTTGCCCTAAAAATAGTTTGATATAATTGAGGAAACATATCTGATGACCATCTTGCAATACCCGGTTGCCCTTCTAATGTAGACATGGTGGTGTTTTGCTGAAAGGGAACAATATTGAAGGCATCAGAACGAAGTAATGCACCGGTGTGTATGACTCTTCCCCAAAAGAGGACCGCCGTAATAGGGTGATACATTCCGTTTACCGCTAATCTAAAATCTGCATCAGTCTGAAAAAAATCAGGTTCTGCCACCGTATTTGGATTAGAAAGCTCTAATTGATCTTCATTACAACCATTTATAGCCAATGCTAGGCCTATTAAGATGGTAATGGTGAGAAAATTACTTTTTGATTTCATAACATATAACTTAAGTATTTTTTAATGTATTTTTCTTTTATCAGAAAGAAAACTGAACTCCCATGATAAATGTTCTTGGTCTAGGTTGGGCTCTTACATCCAAACCTCTACCAAGAATAGGATTGGTTACATCTCTAAAGCCAAAGAAACCGGTATCTGCATCCGCTTGTGCTCCAGAAGTAGAACCAATTTCGGGATCATATCCAGAATAGCCTGTGATTACAAAAACATTTTGCATGTTAAAGAACACTCTTCCGCTTTTTACCCAATCAGATCCAATAATGTCTGTTAGATCATATCCTATTTCTAATGTTTTTAATCTAAAGAATGAACCGTCTTCTACAAAGAAATCTGAAGGCAATTGATTACCAGCTGGGTCCAAATTAGATACTCTTGGTATATTGGTGTTAGTGTTAGTAGAAGTGTAAGCATCTCTTACCAATCCAAATTTATTATCGTCGGCAAAAAATACTCCAAAGAACTTGGTTACATTGTAAATTTCATTTCCTTGAACCCCATTAAAGAACAGTCCAAAATCAAGTTTTTTATAACTACCAGTAAAATTAATGCCATATGTAAAATCGGGAGTTGGGTCTCCCAGATTGGTTCTGTCTGTTTCATCAATTCTACCATCTCCATTGATATCTACTCGTCTAAAATCTCCTGGTTGCAGCAATGCCCTTCTATCAGGATCATTGGCCAAGAATGGATCGTTGTTAATTTCTTCCTGACTGTTGTAAATCCCATCTGTTTCAAATCCAAAGAAAAAGCCCAGAGGTTCACCTTCTTCATATTTATTTACTCTGGCTTGCTCTTCGTTTATGATAGGCCCAAGAATAGGATTTGTGGCTGATGTTAACTCATTTGTTATTGCCGAAAAATTGAAGCGAAGATCAAATTTAAATTCACTCTCGGTATCATAAGAATAGCTTGCTTCGATTTCATAACCTTTATTATTTATAGAAGCTGCGTTTTGAAAGACCGGGTCGCCTGTTCCAGTTGTAGAAGGAATATCGACAGCAAGTAAAACATCTTCATTATCTCTACTAAAATAATCTAAACTCAATTTTAAAGAGTTGTCAAACATGGATAGATCTGCTCCTATATTCGTGGTGATGGCAGTTTCAAAACTGATATTTTTATCCACCAGGGAGATAATAGCAAAACCTTGAGTTGGATTATCGGCAAAAGCAACATTCGAAGTTGGATTAAGAACAGATTGATACACATAATCTCCAACATTTTGTGACCCTAATTCTCCATAACCACCTCGCAGTTTCAAAGTGTTTATAAATCCATCTTCTGGCCAAAAGTTTTCTTCACTTACAATCCAACCTAGAGAGAAAGATGAATAAAAACCAATATTTCGATCATCTTCTGATGAAAACCTAGAAGTTGCATCTCTTCGAGTAATACCCGTAAATAAGTAGCGATTGTTGAATTTATAATTCAATCTGGCATAGTAAGAGAATAACCGAGATAAAAATCGACCCCCACCTGTATTTTCTACTTGATCAGTAAAGTTTCCTATATTTCGGATATTATTACTTGGCAGTCCTTGTGCATAAATAGCTAATGAATTATTATCTATCTCTTGTCGTGCACCACCCAATAGTAGATCAACACCGTGATTGCCAAATGTCTTTTTATAATTAAGTGTTGGTTCTACATTTGTAGATAGAATTTCTGCTCTTACTTCGGTAAGGTCATTTGCCTCATTAATATTGTTAGTGGCATCTGTTATACTTTGAAAATAAGTTGGCAGAAACGTATTTCTGTATATACTCTTATAATCTAAACCAAGATTTATGGTTGCTTTTAGTCCCTCTAGGATTTCATATTCAATGTTTATGTTTCCTAGAAGATTGCGTTCTGTATTTTCATCGTCTAATAAATTGGCCTGTGCAAATTTATTTGTTCCTCCTATACCGTATATATCCCCATCGATAGCTTCAAAACCTCCTTCGTTATTTGGATTGAAAGGATTAAGAATTGGAGCTGTAGGTCCTTGGTTTCCAAATGCTTGATTTCTGGTAAAAGAGTTTTCTGCAAAAGAAAATGATTCTTGAATCTTAAATTTACCAATATTAAACTGACTGTTTAAGCGAGCATTTATTCTCTGAAAATCTTCACTAATTAATAATCCTTCTTCATTATAATAGTTGGAAGAAAAGAAGTAAGAAGAATCATCATTACCTCCAGAAATATTGAAACCATAATCCTGAATGGCTCCTGAATTAATGGTTAAATCCTGAAAATCTGTATCAATTCCCGGGTCAACGATATCTCCTGCTAAACCATCGTTGATTCTTCTTTCATTTAAGAATTGAATGAATTCTGGTCCGTTTAACAAATCGAGTTTCTTGGTTTGAGTGTTTACGCCACCACGTATATCAACATTAACAGTAGGAGAGGTGTTTTTCTTACCGCGGTTTGTTGTTATTATAATAACTCCATTAGCTGCTCTTGTTCCGTAAATAGCGGCAGAAGTAGCGTCTTTCAACACCTGTATATCTATAATGTCTTTGGGATTGAGGAAAACAATATCGTCTACCACAGTTCCATCTATTACATATAGGGGAAAGGAATTAGTTAATGAGCTAACACCCCTAACAAATACATTAGTCGCACTACCTGGAGCACCACCGGCACTTTCAACCTGCACTCCCGCAAGTTTTCCCTGTAATGCCGCAGTAGGATTGGCAACCACTATTTGTGCAATATCTTCGGATTTGATCTGTGAAATTGCGCCAGTAACTTCTCTTTTTGATTGTGTACCATAACCTACTACTATAATCTCATCTAGAGCAGCGGCATCTTCCTGCATTGTAATGTCTATTATAGTCTGTCCGTTGATAGGTACTTCTTGGGTTATAAAACCTAGATAACTAAAAATCAGAATAGCATCTTCTGCTACGTTTGATAAAGTATACCTACCATCAAAATCAGTAGTTGTACCATTTTGAGTATCTTTTACTAAGATGTTTACTCCGGGGAGTGGTCCCAGAGTTTCGGATACTGTACCAGAAACTGTTTGTTGTGCGCAAACTGTAGTGATAAGCCCGAATAAAAACATCATAAAGAAAGTGAATGTTTTTTGATCCATATGATTTGTGTTTATTGATGATTTTTTGTGTTTAGAATCATAGCATATTTTGTTATGTATTTATATGCTATGATACACTATGCTACTTTGTAAAAGTAAACAATTTTTTTAGAAAAATTCAGTTTGTTGTTTACAAAATAAGTAATACTACATGAAAAATGTTAAAATATTGTGATTATTTAACATTTGTTTTTCAGGAAGGTAGGAAAATACGTATGGTGATATCTGGCATTTTTTGATTAAGAGATGTTCAGCACCGTTGAAATAAAAAATGAGCCGTTTAGATTGAGTTTTTGATAAATTTCATTTTGACAAACGGATTTTTAAAAAAAAAGATCACAACGAATTTCTTCGTCTTAGGTAAGTAGGAATAACCTCTTGAATAATATCACGTTTCTTAACAAAAATAGCCGCCTTTTTTGCCATGATTTCAAAATCTGTAGAGATTGTAGTTATCCCACCAAATGCGATTTCTTTTACAATATTATCATCATGTGCAATTATCCCAATATCTGAACCAATGCGATATTCCATTTTTCTGGCATCTTTTAATACTTGCCATAAGTAGGTATCACTAATAGAAAAATACACAGTTCCTTTTTTTAAGATAGCCGATTCGTAATTTTCAACTACTTCATTATCGATATTATATTCTTTTACAAAACGATTGAAAGCATATAATATCTCAGGTGGCAGGTCTGTATTTTCTTTAAAGAAAAGGACGAACTTATTGTATTTCTTTATCTGAGGTGCCAATTCTACAAGCCTGGTATAGGTTATTTCTTCAAACTCCTGCGTTATATAGGAATAATCTTTAGGCATTTGTAGATGCCTGTCAACTAGTAATAATCTATCTGAAGGTATTTTTTTTAGAATTGGGATGATATTGTCTTCTTGTATGGGCGCGATAACATACATTCCGTATTTACGTGAAATGTTATCCATGATAGTTTTAAACAAGGTAAGATTGTTATGATGAAAAAAAACATCAATATGATATTTTTTTCCAAGTTCTTTTCTAAAAGTATTATAGAAATCTTCTTGAAAACTATGAAAAGCAAATAGAATTAAAGCCACTTTCAGAGTAACATTGGTCTCTTTGCTTATGATATAATAGCCTTTTAGATTTTTAGATTCTACAAGGCCTCTTTCTTTCAATTCGGTATAGGCTTTTACGAATGTTTTTCTGGCATATCCAACCTCTGCGACCATTTCATTTATTGAAGGTAGTTTATCTCCTACCTTAAGAATATCTAAATCTATTGCCTCAATTATACCAAGTACAATTTGCTCGTGTTTTGAGATTGTGTGTATATTCTGTAAGTCGTAAATCTTCTCTAAAAGGGGTTGCATACGTTGTTATAGGTTTTCAAAAAGCATAATCTTGAGTTTATATTTCAAAATCATACCCAGATTCTTGTAATTTCTTGTATTTGGTATTGTCAAATTTATAAAGAAATGCTCCTTTCTTAGAGCTAGTTCTATCTTTTTCTTCCAACTTTATAATTATATTAAAAGAAAGAATTTTTTTTCTAAAATTCCGAGGATCTAGTTTTCTTCTGTAAATAGCCTCATATAGTGTTTGTAATTTTGGGATTGTAAATTTCTTTGGTAATAGCTCAAACCCAATTGGTTTATATCGGGCAATTTGTTCAATTCTTTTTAAGGCGGCATTGGTCATTTCATTATGATCCAAAATTAGTTCTGGAACATTATCTATATCGTACCATTTGGCACCTTTTTCTTCAACAAGCTTTTTAATGGTTTCATTAACACGAATCAAGGCATAGTGAGCGACAGAGATACAACGATATCCTGGATCTCGATCTACAGAACTATATGTTCTTAACTCTTTTGTATAGACGTTTTCTAATCCAGTAAACTCTTTAAGGACTCTGATTGAGGCATCAGAGACACTTTCTCCAATTTTCACAAAACTACCAATCAATGATAAGGACCCTCTAAAAGGATCAATTTTGCGATTGAAAACTAATAATTTTAATTTCTCATTATCAAACCCGAAAATTATGCAATCTACGGCCACATAAAATTTGTCTTTATCACTATATAAGTCCATTTTCGGGTAAGGAAATTTTTACGAAGTTCTGGTTTTAATTGCAAAATAAGGAAAAATATAATCTCAATATAATAAATGTATTTTTTACATTTATTATATTTGTTTTTAAATCAACTGATTTAGAATTGGTTGAAGTGCTATGAAAAAATAGATATGAACAAAAATCATAAGGAGTTTATTGAAAATTTTAATGAAGAGCTGGTGATTTTTTCACCAGGCAGAATTAATTTTATAGGAGAGCATACAGATTATAATAATGGGTTTGTTTTACCTACTGCGATAGATAAAAAAATTGTTTTTTCATTTGAACGTAATGATACAGAAGATCAATGTAAGGTTTATAGTATTTCTTATGGTAAGATGTTAGATTTTTCTTTATTTGAAATAAGACAAAGCACCATCGAGTGGGAGAATTATATTCTTGGAGTTATTAATGAGCTGCTCCAGATAACAGATAGCGTAAAAGGCTTTAACTGTATAATTAAAAGTGAATTGCCTATAGGGGCTGGTATTAGTTCATCGGCAGCATTAGAATGTGGTTTGGCATTTGGGCTTAATGAGTTATTTGGTCTTGGATTACCCAAAATAGCACTAATAGAGTTATCACAAAGAGCTGAACATCTTTATGTTGGGACCAAGTGTGGTATTATGGATCAATTTGCTTCTGTTATGAGTAAAGATCAAAAAGTAATTCTTTTGGATTGTAAAAGTCAGACCCACCGATTAATAGATGCTAATTTTGAACCGTATAAGATTTTATTGTTAAACACCAATGTTTCTCATAATCTTGCATCTAGCGAGTATAATACCCGTAGAGAAGAATGCGAGGAAGTGATAAAAATTGTTTCTTCAAAATATAATGAAATAAAGTCCTTAAGAGACATTACTAAAAGTGTGTTGAATGAATTCAAAAATAAATTGTCGACTACGCTTTTTAATAGAGCATCTTATGTAATTGAAGAAAATAACAGGGTACTTCAAGCTTCAGAGTTATTAGAGAAAGGAGATCTTGTTCGATTTGGAGAGTTAATGTATCAATCTCATAGAGGGCTTCAAAATCAATATGAAGTAAGCTGTGAAGAATTAGATTTTTTAGTAGACTTTTCTGAAAATAATGATAAAATCATTGGATCAAGAATGATGGGAGGTGGTTTTGGTGGATGTACCATAAACCTGATTCATAAGGATGATATAAATGATTACATAGTGAGAGTAAAGAAAGCATATAAGGATAAGTTTAATATCGACTTAACCTCATTCACTACAGTGCCTAGCCACGGAACCTCAATACAAGAATAATTATGGACGATTTTAATGACAACCCCCATAAACGATTTAATATACTCACTGCAGAATGGGTATTGGTATCACCACATAGAACAAAAAGACCATGGCAAGGAAAGAATGAAGAACCAGCTAAGTTTTCCAAAGAATCGTATGATAAAAGTTGTTATCTCTGTCCAGGGAACACTAGGGCTAGTGGCGGAGTAAACCCAAACTATGAGAAACCATTTTCTTTTGTAAATGATTTTTCGGCTCTACTACAGGGTATTCCTCAAATTAATTTTACCGATAGGTTATTACGGGCGCAATCTGAGAGTGGGATTTGCAAAGTAATTTGTTTTTCTCCTAACCATTCACATACATTACCTGTAATGAAAATAGAAGAAATTGCTATGGTAATAAAGCTATGGCAAGAAGAATACGTTTCTTTAGGTAATAAAAAGGATATTAATTATGTGCAGATTTTTGAGAATAAAGGAGCTGTAATGGGATGTAGTAACCCTCATCCTCACGGACAAATTTGGGCGCAAAGTTCTATTCCTGAAGAGATTGTAAAAAAAACAAAACAGCAAAAACAATATTGGGATAGAAATAAGAAATCCTTATTAGGGTCATATCTTGATCAGGAATTAGAATTAAAAGAAAGAATATTAATTGAAAATGAAGATTTTGTAGCGCTGGTACCATATTGGGCCGTTTGGCCATATGAAACAATGATTATTCCTAAAAGAAAGATTGAAAGAATAGATCAGTTAACCAAAGTAGAGGTAAACCACTTTGCCGAAATTATAAAAACACTTACAACCAAGTACGATAATATCTTTAAAACATCATTTCCTTATTCTGCAGGAATACATCAAGCCCCTACAGATGGATTATTACATGAGGAGTGGCACATGCATATGTCTTTTTATCCTCCATTACTAAGATCTTCTACGGTCAAGAAATTTATGGTAGGTTATGAGATGTTTGCAGATCCACAAAGAGATATCACAGCAGAACAGGCAGCAAATACCATTCGTATGCAAAGTGATCATCATTATACATTAACAATATGATGTCTTCTTGATTATAGGATTTTGGCCACTTCTAGATTCACGAACTCTAAAAACCTTTCGTCTTTTTCGCTAAAAGGATCTGGAGTATCAGAATCAATATCTATTTGCCCTATATTTTCACCATTTTTAAACAATGGTATCACAATCTCTGATTTCACATTAATACTACAAGACAAGTAATTATCTTGAGCCTGTACATCGGGAACAACAAAATTTTCATTAGAAATAGCCACCTGACCGCAAATTCCTTTTCCGAACGGAATAATTTCATGGTCAGTTTCTATCCCTGAATAGGTGCGCAGTTTTAATTCTTCTTTATCGCCATTTTTGAAATAAAAACCCACCCAATCATAATGTTCTACATTATTCTTTAGGAGTTGACAAACCATATGAAGTCTTTCTGTGATAGATAAATCTTCATTTTTAAGTATACCCGTTACTTCGGGTTTCAAACTTTCTAATAGCATTCCAACAATTTTTCGGGCAAAAATATCTAAAATATTTAGAAAAGAAGCCTATTTAGAGTGGTATAGTTTTGTTAAAAAATATTTTAAAAAGGAAAAACACTCCTAGTAATTGTTTTATATATACAGTAGATTTGCTTTTTTTGAAGTGTAATTTTAAAATTAAAATGTTTTGAAGATAATAGGAAGGTCTTTTATGGCACTATCAGTTGTATTGATAATGATCGCCATATCTTGTAAAAAAGATAAAAATTTAGAATCCAATATAGAAAACAAAATAGTCGATCTTAATAAGACAGATTCAAAATCAAAGGTTGTGTTTTCTGAAAAAAAAGTCCAAGAGATTTATAAGGCATATCTTAATGTTAAAGCAGGTTTGGTTAATTCAAATAATGACGCAGTAAGATCAGGGTCAAAGAAACTAGAAGGTATTCTTGATGATTCTGAAGATGATAAGCAATTAAAAGCGACATCAAAGTTGATTGCTCTTACAAAGGATATCAAGAAACAAAGAGATTTTTTTGTTACGATGACCGATGAGGTCGTAAAAAGAGTAAGTAAATCAAAAATCACATCAGGAAAGGTGTTTAAACAGTATTGTCCTATGGCTTTTGATGGAAAAGGGGGGTATTGGTTATCAGATTCTGAAGAAATAAGAAATCCATATTTTGGAAAGGAAATGCTTATTTGTGGAAGTGTAAAAGAAGAGTACAAGTAATATTAAGTATCTTTAAAAGATATCAGGAGGTATAGAAACATAGTTTTTGAGGGAAGATTAGTTTTAAAATTCTGATATATTTATAATTGGAATAAACAAAGAAAGGTGAGATTATGAAAAAACTATTACTATTGATTTTTTCTACAGTATTTTTTTCCTGTACTAATGCAGAGGTGGTTCCCGAAAGCCGTACAATGGCACTTTTGGAGCGATCAAAAGCATTAAAATTAAGAGGAGAAAAAGTAGAGCAAAGGTTATATAAAAAGAAGGATTCTATAGAACGTCTTTCTGGTTACAGCAATATAAAAAGTAATACACAAGACGTTGATTTTGTAAATATTCAGGAGTTATCAGATGATTTTGTATTGGATATGAAATATGCAACCAAAGATAATTTTCTGAAGGAAAAAGTGTATTCCTGTGCAAAGTGTTTTGTTAGAGAGGAAGTTGCAAAATCACTTATAGAAGCAAACAAAGCTTTACTTAAGCAAGGTTACAGAATAAAACTCTTTGATTGCTACCGCCCACACAGTGTTCAGAAAAAAATGTGGAAGATTTTCCCTAACCCAGGCTATGTTGCAGATCCCAAAGGAGGATCTATTCATAATAAGGGAGCAGCGGTTGATATTACTCTGGTGAGATCTGGTGGTGGATCAGTCGATATGGGTACAGATTTTGACTATTTTGGAAAAAAAGCACACCATTCTTATACTGCATTATCAAAAGAAGTGCTAGAGAATCGTAAATTATTACGAAGTACCATGGAAAAATACGGTTTTAAGACCATAAGAACAGAGTGGTGGCATTATAATTTTAAAAGCACTACCAAGTATAAGATATCAGATTTTAGATGGAAATGTGAATAGTATCAAAGAAAAAACGACACCTACATTAAGTAGACGCCGTTTTTGAGCACAATTGTAAAATCGGAAAAAATTAGAATTGTTCGACTTGTTGTACCGCTAGATTACCTGTTAATGTAACTAATCCAGCAACAAGATCTTTCTTTATAAATATTGATATGCTCTTGTAGTAAGGAATTCTTCAAACTCATTAGAGATTATTAATTCTTTGAAAATTGAAATTGCATTCTGATAATTTTCAGTTTCATAAAGCTGATCTCCAACTTGTTCTTTAATTACTCTTAATTCGTTCTCAAATAGGATATCAAATAATGTTCGATCCAAAGTCCTTTCGTCCTCAAGAGTTACTTCATTTTTTAACCATTGCCATAATTGAGTTCGGCTTATTTCTGCCGTAGCAGCATCTTCCATAAGATTATACAATGCTACTGCACCGTTTCCGCTAAGCCAATTGGCGATATAATGAATTCCTACATTTATGTTTTCCTGGATCCCTTTTTCGGTTATACTGCCTTCTGGGATTGCTAAAAGATCAGCTTCTGTAACAACTACATCATTTCTCTTTACATCCATTTGGTTAGAAGTAGGCATGTGTTCATCAAAAACATTCATTGCCAATCGTACTAGCCCTGGATGTGCAACCCATGTACCATCATGACCATTTTTTACTTCACGTTCCTTATCTGCTTTTACTTTGGCAAATGCAACTGCATTCTTCTCTTCATCATCCTTGATCGGAATTTGAGCAGCCATTCCTCCAATAGCCAAAATATTTCTTTTATGGCATCTTTGGATTACTAATTTGCTATATGCATCCATAAATGGGCTGGTCATTGTTACCTGAGCACGATCTGGTACGACAAAACCATTGTGGTTTCTTAATTTTTTGATATAACTGAAGATGTAATCCCATCTTCCGCAGTTAAGCCCAACAATATGATCTTTTAAAGCATAAATTATCTCATCAAGTTGGAAACTGGCCGTAATGGTTTCTACAAGAACAGTAACCTTTACAGATCCTTGCTCTATGCCTAAATACTCTTCAGAGAAATCGATTACATCATTCCACCAGATTGCTTCTGTAAAGTGCTCTAGTTTTGGTATGTAATAATATGCTCCGGTTCCATTTTCTTTTAATTGCTCATTATTATGAAATAGATATAATGCAAAATCAAATAAAGAAGCACTCATTTCCTGATCCTTTATCAAAAGATGTTTTTCATTAAGGTGTAGTCCTCTTGGGCGTACAATTAATGTGGCAGTTCTTTCCTTTAATTGATAGGTTTTATCTCTTTTTGGATTATAGAACGAAATAGTTTTATTGACGGCATCTTTTAGATTTTGTTGCCCTTGTAGGCAGTTTTCCCAAAGTGGAGCATTACTGTCTTCGAAATCGGCCATGAACGTTTTGGCTCCAGAATTTAGAGCGTTAATAACCATTTTTCTATCCACAGGACCTGTAATCTCGACTCTACGATCTTGTAGGTCTTCAGGAATTGGAGCAGCTGACCATTCGCTGTTGCGAATTTCTTTTGTGTTTTCTGGAAATGAAGGATACGTTCCCAGATCAAACAACTGCTGTTGACACTCACGGTTTTTCAAAAGTGTTAATCGTCTTTCATTAAAACGATCTTGCAAAGCTTCTAAAAAGGTCAGTGCACCATCGGTTAAGATTTCTGGATGGTAATTTCTAACTTCTTTAGTGAAGCTGATTTTCTGACTAAGATTTGTCTGTGTTTCCATAACTATATCGTTTTGAGTGAACAATATTATAAAAAAGTTTTTTATAAAACAAGCGAACGTTCGCTAAATGTGGATTTTTTCTTTTTTCGGGAATTACGCAAAAAGTATTACTTTTGATCTTATGGCAATAGCAGAAGAATATATTAGATTGATTTTTGGTTTGAAAATCAAGCAGATACGATCAGAAAAGGATTTGTCGCTTTTTGGATTATCCAAGTTGTGTGGGCTTTCTAAGTCGTATTTAAATGAAATAGAAAAGGGGAAAAAGTACCCTAAAACAGATAAAATTATCAAACTTGCAGAGACATTAGATGTGCCTTATGATAGTTTGGTGTCTCTTAAATTGGATAAGAATCTGGCTCCGATTGGTGAGATTTTGCAGTCTGGAATACTGGATGAGATTCCGCTTGAATTATTTGGGATTCAGCAAAGTGATCTAATCGATATTATTGCCAATGCACCATCAAAGGTTAATGCATTTATTAGTACGATAATTGAGATTGCACAGCATTACAATATGAGTCGTGAGGGGTTTTATTTAGCTTCTTTGCGGTCTTATCAGGAAGCACACAATAATTTTTTCAAAGATCTTGAAGATAAGGCTGTGAAATGCGCAAACTCATATCAATTAGATTTAAATGGTGAAATATCTTCAGAAGAACTAGAAGAAATTCTGAAAGAAGAATATGGATATACAATAAATACTAAAGGTATTCCAAAAGAGGAAGAACTCGATAACTTAAGATCAGTTTTTGTACCCACTACAAAAACACTTTTGTTGTCAGATCGAGTAGACGAGGCTCAAAAAACATTTATTTATGCCAAAGAATTGGGTTATCAGTATTTAGGAATTACAGATAGGCCATATACGTTCTCATGGATACGTTACGATAATTTTGAAGAAGTGTTGCATAATTTTTATGCGTCTTATTTTGCCGGCGCACTTGTTATACCTAGAAATCATTTAAGAGATCATCTTAAAAAACTTTTTAGTATGAAACGTTTTTCTGAGGAAGCTTTTCATAAGATCATGAATATGTATAATGCTTCTCCAGAATCTTTTTACCAACGTTTAACTAATATATTGCCAAAGGATTTTGGAATGCAGAATGTGTTCTTTCTTAGATTTACGCATAAGCTAGGTATAGAAAAGTTTAATCTTGTTAAAGAGTTGCATATCACTCATCAACAACAACCACATGCTAATGAGGTTAATGAACATTATTGTAGGCGTTGGATGGCTATAAAAACATTACAGAGAACTGCTAAAGAAGACTTGGATTATGCATTTAATATTCAGATTTCTGACTATGCAGATACAGATCAACAATATCTAGTATTTACTTCTGGAACCAAGGACCCTTTTAGAAAAGATTACTATCGTAGTATAGGAATAGGGTTTTTAATCTCTCCTGCTCTAGAGAAAAAAATAAGTTTTGTTAATGATGCCAAAATCCCAAAAGTCAAGGTAGGGGTAACGTGTGAATCATGTTCTCTTAAGGATTGTAAGGATAGAGTTGCGCCGCCAAAACGATTATTTGCTAAAGAGAAATATAAAAGAACAGCAAAGCTGGTTGAGGATATTGTGAAGCAATATTCATAGAGAATATTCTTGTAAAAAAAAGTATTGTGTCTGCTATATTTTTTTGCTACACACATAGCAGACACAATTTCATCAATATTATACCGAGATAAGGCATAGACAAGTTCCTGGGATAGTGAAAGCAGGTCCGCAACCACATCTTGATCTTCCTCCGTTTACCTTACTTTGCGCTTTTTTATCAATTATTTTCACGCCTTCTAAAATTAAAATGCTTTTTTTCATGGTTTTAAGTTTAATAATTATTCTTTGAAGTTAGCTAAATATCAAATGCTAAACAAAAGAAGATTCTTGAAATTTGTAACTTTCAATTATAAATTCTTGACAGCAGGAGATAAATAAGTCCTGAATCTTCAACTTTATACAGATCCAGAACTTTTACTATCTGCTTTATACTTAAGATTGCCCTTTAGTTTAATCTTTAAATTTTTATAAATGAAGAAAGTATTTTTAGGGCTATTAGTAGCCGGGACCTTAATGAGTTTTACTAATGTAGAAAAAACTGTTGAAATTTCTGATGAAGCATACGGTTGTACCGTTGAAATTAGAGATGGAAATGGGGAATTAGTAGGTTGGGGCTGGGGTTCAACTTGTGCTGATGCAAGAGCACTTGCTATAGAGTCTATGAAAAAATAGATCAATTTTGTTATCAAGGGCATAATCCTTTTTGGGATTATGCCCTTATTTATTTAATTAATAAATATAAAGTTATGCGATACTTTTTTTGTACAGCTATTTTTTTCTTTTTTTTTAATTTGATTAATAGTCAAGAGTACGTTCTAGAATATAGTTTTAAAGATATGTTAGGTAATAGCAGTAATGCCGATCTTATTATTAAGGCACATGAAGCTGTTTTTAAGGTAAAAGATGATGATCAATTAGATAATACAAACAAAAATTCTAATGAAGGAGCTATGGTGGTTGTATTTCAAAGGAAAAACACAGATAAGCTTTCTAGTTTTTCGTATTCGACCAAAGATGAAGTTTTTGTAAGAGTTCCTTTTACCAAAGGCAAACAAAAAGAATTCATTTATAAATTTGGTAAGGAGAAACTTGATTGGCAATTTACAGATGATGCTAAAAAAATAGATATATATAATTGTCAAAAGGCAACTTTACAACTTCATGGTAGATATTATGAGGCTTGGTTTACAACCGAAGTGCCTATTTCGTTTGGTCCTTTTCGTTTAAATGGGTTACCTGGTATGATTGTAGAAGTTATGGTATTTGCTAATCCAGAAAATAAGAGCGGTCGCCAATGGAAATTACTTAGTGTAAAGAATAAAAATAGCGATCAGGTGTTTGGTTTTCATAAAAAATTCTTTTCAAATCATAAAGTAATGGATTACTGTAGCTATGAAGATACCGCTTCACTAGCATTGATGGATTTTAAAAGACAAAAACTGGCAACAAATGCAGCTATTAAGGCCAAATGGGCAAAAGAAAGAGGGTATGAGAGCGATGCTGCTATAACGTATCTGCCAAATTTTTTTACAGGATATTTTATTGATATCCCAAAGGGAATTTTGGAAAAACTAGACAAAATTAATTAATGATTAAAAATAAATCAGTAGCATTCTTATTGATTTTTCTTTGTACAAATAGTCTAATTTCCCAGACAATAACAGGTTCTGTTAAGAATGAAGAAGGGAACAGAATTCCAGGAGTCACTTTTTTAGTAAAAAAGGATAAAAACATTTCTACTATCTCAGAATTTTTCACTTCTGATGAAGAAGGTAACTTTTTTTATACGGTAAAAGAAAAATACGACAATACATTATATTTATCATCTTCTGCTTTGGGATATCAAAAACAAGAAGATAGTGTCAAATTACCACGTAAAGGAAAAACATATGAATTTGATTTCACCTTGATTTCTAAAAGCACAGAATTAGAAGAAGTGATTCTTGTTGCTAAAAGGCCTTTTAAGATAAAAAAAGATACAGTTGTTTATAATCCTCAGGCTTATAAAGATGGCACAGAAGAAAAGGTAGAGGATTTATTAAAAAAAATACCAGGAATTAAGGTTTTAGGTAATGGATCTATAAAGTATAGAGGGAAAAAAGTGCAAGAAGTGCAATTGGATGGAGATGACCTTTTTGGTAGTAATTATTCAGTAGGTACCAAAAATATATCTGTAGATATTATTGACAAGATAGAAGCAATAGAAAATTATTCTAAAAATTTATTTCTAAAAGGGGTAGAAAGTTCAGAAACCGTAGCTTTAAATCTAAAATTGAAAAAAGGCAGGGTAGATTATTCAGGTAATGGTGAATTAGGATTAGGATATGGGGATAAATTGCGTTATGATTTGTCTTCGACAGTACTAGGTGTATCCAAAAAAGTAAAATCCTTTGGATTATTTTCATTAAATAACATAGGTTTAAACAAATCTTCGTTTGATTATTTTTCTTCTGATCTAACACTAGAAGAAATCTTAAACAGAGATCTTTACAGCAAAAAGAATATTAACGTAATACTTTTTAAACCCAGAATTGGGGATGCACGGATACGATTAAATGATGAATGGTCCGGCAATTATAATTTAATTCA
Organism: uncultured Aquimarina sp.; assembly: GCA_947496355.1. Lineage (GTDB taxonomy): Bacteria > Bacteroidota > Bacteroidia > Flavobacteriales > Flavobacteriaceae > Aquimarina. The sequence continues at coordinate 248,333 of CANMCO010000005.1, read as the reverse complement.
TAAAGTGAGTCCTAAATTTAAAATGAGATATAATGTGTTTTATGTGAAAGATAAATTGCGATCTCAAAACTCATTTGAAAATATTTTTTTTACTGGAGAGGATAATTTATCATATCGAGACAAAACTGAAATCGTTCAAAAACCTGAACAAGGAAGATTTGATATTAAGATGAACTATAATATTTCTTCAAAATCATTATTAGAAATAGAATCCTCATTAAGTTATGAAAATTTATCAGACCAAATTAATTTCCAAAGAAATTTTGGTGAGGCTACTTTTTCAAGTTTAGATACAGAAAGCTTTTTTTGGAAAAACAGATTATTGTATACCCAAAAATTAAATGATTCGCTTGTTATGCAATTTTCTTCCTTATATTCTAAAAATAATACACCTCAGTTATTTCGAACAATTGGCGATTTTATTTTAGGAACGAATGAAGGGGATAGGTTAGAGCAAAACAGTGAATTTAGAAAAGAGGCTTTTCAAAATCATGTAACATTACTAGGGAGAAAAGGAAGAGTTAAATATACTTTTTCTCTTGGAGCAAATTTTTATGAAGTCCCATTTTTGTCTGAATTAAAAAATCAAGATTCTGAAATGATTCAAGGTTTTCGAAATAATTCAAACTACAAAAAGACTAATTATTTATCAAATTTTTCATTTAATTATAAAAAGGAACAATGGCGATTTAGTTCAATATTACAACTTAATTATCTTCGGCAAGATTTTAAAGATAATCAGGATCTGTTACAGAGTAAATTTGAAGATATGTTTTATCCCAAAATTTTACTTAGTTTCCAGTATTTCATAAATAAATTTTCTAAAATTAATTTTAAGGCAGAATTAGATTATATTACACCTAATGAAAATTATTTGTTTTCTAGCGATATTGTCTCTTCAAATAGAACTTTGACAAATAACCTGGTGTCATTAGAACTTTCTAAAAAAAATAATTATAAGCTAAGTTATAGGATAGATGATCTTGCAAAGAATATTGAATTAGACTTTTCTTTGGGATATCTAAAAAGAGAAAATCCTTATTTGTTATCCTATGATATTAATGATGATTTTATCTCACGAACCTATTTTCAGGCACCGGTAACTACAGAGAATTTATTTTCTGAATTTTCAATCAGCCGATATGTAAGATTTTTGAGGACTACTTTTGTGCACACTTCAAAATATACATTTGCGAATTTTAATAATGTTGTTAATGAATCAGAATTAAGGAATAACAATTCAAAAAATTATACTGGAGATATTTTTTTCAAAACCTCATTTGCCATTCCTGTTAATTTTGAAAATAACTTCAGTTATACGACAGCTACATTTATGGGTTCAGAAAATTTCAGCAACACAAATAATGCTATTACAAATACTTTTAGAATAATTTATAAGCCTAATAAATCTTTGGTATTTAGTGTTTTTAATTATTTCTATATACCCAATTTGAAAAGTAGCAATAATATTTCATTTTTAGATTTTAGTCTACGATATAAACCAGAAAAGTTGAAATGGTTTTCTGGTCGTATCATTGGTCGAAATTTACTTGACACTAGTGTTTTTGAACAAATAAATAACTCGGATTTCTCTACGACAATTCATCAAAGCAATTTAATTCCTCGTTATTTGATGGTGTCCTTAGACTTGAATTTTTAAAAAACGAAACCCATTTTGAAATTTTCAAAATGGGTTTCTCATATTATATTTAGCTAAGGTCGCATTTTTCTTATGCAAACTTGCTAAGTTATTTGTTTGTCCAGGCTCTAGACTACATCATCCCTGGCATACCTCCGCCCATTGGTGGCATTCCACCTCCTCCGGCAGGAGCATCCTCTTTAATATCTGTTAGTGCACATTCTGTGGTCAAAATCATACCTGAAACGGAAGCAGCATTCTCAAGAGCAATACGCGTCACTTTCTTAGGATCAATAATCCCAGCTTTTAGCATATCTACATAAGTTTCAGATTTTGCATCGTATCCAAAATCACCTTTGCCTTCAAGAACTTTTGCGATTACTACAGATCCTTCACCTCCAGCATTTTCAACAATAGTTCTTAATGGAGACTCTATGGCGCGGTTTACAATCTGTACCCCTGTAGCTTCATCTGCATTTTCTATTTTTACTGTATCCAATACAGATTTAGCTCTTACTAGAGCAACACCACCACCGGCAACAATGCCTTCTTCTACTGCTGCACGGGTAGCATGAAGTGCGTCATCAACACGGTCTTTCTTTTCTTTCATTTCTACTTCAGAAGCAGCACCTACATATAATACAGCAACACCACCAGCTAACTTAGCCAAACGCTCCTGTAATTTTTCTTTGTCATAATCAGAAGTTGTAGTTTCGATCTGAGCTTTGATCTGATTTACTCTATTTTTGATTAAATCTTCACCGCCAGAACCATTAACTACTGTAGTATTGTCCTTATCAATAGCTACTTTTTCTGCTGTACCTAAGTGCTCTATTGTGGTGTTCTCTAAAGTAAATCCACGCTCTTCAGAAATAACTGTTCCGCCAGTAAGGATAGCAATATCTTCTAGCATTGCTTTACGTCTGTCTCCAAAACCAGGAGCTTTTACAGCTGCTATTTTTAATGCACCACGTAGTTTATTCACTACTAATGTTGCCAATGCCTCACCATCTACATCTTCGGCAATGATTAAAAGTGGTTTTCCCGTTTGAGCAACAGGCTCAAGAACTGGAAGTAGATCTTTCATTGCAGAGATCTTCTTGTCGTATAGCAAAATATACGGATTCTCTAGATCAGCAGTCATTTTCTCACTATTTGTAACAAAATATGGAGAAAGATACCCTCTGTCAAACTGCATTCCTTCTACGATATCTACATGTGTATCTGTACCTTTTGCTTCCTCAACAGTGATTACCCCTTCTTTACCTACTTTTTCAAAAGCTTTGGCAATAAGATCACCAATAGTTTCGTCATTATTGGCAGAAATAGCCGCTACTTGTTTGATTTTATCAGAAGAATCTCCTACTTCTTTTGTTTGCTTAACAAGGTCATCAGTAATTACTTTTACTGCCTTATCAATCCCACGCTTAAGATCCATAGGATTTGCACCTGCGGCAACATTTTTAAGTCCTTCTTTTACGATGGCTTGAGCTAGTACTGTAGCTGTTGTAGTACCATCACCGGCAAGGTCATTGGTTTTAGAAGCTACTTCTTTTACCATTTGAGCTCCCATATTTTCTAGAGCATCTTCTAGTTCTACTTCTTTAGCTACTGAAACACCATCTTTAGTTACTGTCGGAGCGCCAAATGATTTACTGATAATCACGTTACGTCCTTTAGGTCCTAATGTTACTTTTACTGCATTTGCTAATGCATCTACGCCACGTTTGATACCGTCGCGTGCTTCTATATCAAATTTTATGTCTTTTGCCATAATATTTATTTATTTTGAAGATTTTAATCCCAAATTGAAATACAATTAGAATTTGTGATTTGTGTTTTTAGAATTAGTTTTATACGATGGCTAGGATATCATCCTCACGCATGATTAAATAATCTTTCCCATCTAATTTTAGTTCTGTACCAGAATATTTTCCGTAAAGAACAGTGTCACCAACTTTAACAGTCATGTCATGATCTTTTTTACCACTACCTACAGCAGCAACTTTACCTTTTTGTTGTTTTTCCTGAGCAGAGTCTGGAATAAATAATCCAGATGCCGTTTGAGTTTCAGCAGGAAGTGGTTCAACAACCACGCGATCTGAAAGAGGTTTAATGTTTACACCCATTATGATTAGTTTTTATTATAAAATTAAAATGAAATATTATGATGCTGTTTATTTCAGAAATTATGCCAGCAGGCTGTTACTGACAAATTGAAACAAAAAATGTCGACTATTATGACAAGTCGACATTTTTGTAATTGTTTTTCAAAAGATATTATTCTTGAGTGTCATCATCTGGAGTTGGAGTGACAGGAGTTTCGATCTGAACATCATCAGTATTTACCTTTGAGTCCTGAACAGAACCTTCGTTCATTAAACCAACATTAGATAGTAAAATCAATACCAGTAGTAGTGTTGCAAGAGTCCAGGTGCTTTTGTCTAAAAAGTCTGTCGTCTTTTTTACACCACCTAGCTGTTGTGTTCCACCTCCTCCAAAAGAAGAAGATAATCCGCCTCCTTTAGGGTTTTGTACCATTATTACTACTATAAGTAAGAATGATACGATAACGATTAGTATTAAAAAGATTGAAAACGTTGTCATTATATATTGTTATTTATTTTCTTGTAATTTCTTTATTGCTCGAATTTGGTCTGCAAAGAAACCACTTTTTTCGGGATTTTTCAAAATTAATATGTTATAAGCTTGAATTGCTTTTTTATAGTTTTTTTGAGCCAGGTATACCTTGGCTAAAGTTTCGGTCATTAGCTCATCTGTAGGGACTATGTTTTTCTTCGCTAAATTGCGGGAAGAGGCATTTTTTGCCGAAGGTTTGATCTTTGGATTATTGGCTATAAATTCATCAATTAAATTAAATTTATCTTTTTGATCTAGTGATTTCGAGGGCTGTTCTTCTTGAGTTTCAGGAATAGAAGCGCTAGTGTTTTGATCATTTTCTTGATCAATTGGTGTCAAAGAAGTCAACTTTAACCATTCAGCAAAAGAATGTGATTCTTTTTTATCAAAATCCAAGGGCTTGTTGATTTGTGTTATCTCCTCTGGTGTTTTGTCTTCTTTTTTAGCTTTAGCAGGGTCAATATTGGTGTCTTGTTCCTTTGCGTTATCTGGGTTTCTTGCTGAAAATAAGGCGGGATCAAGTACGTCTTCAGCCTCTTCCATTTTCATTCGGACTGCATCATCCATTGCCATTCTGGGCAATACTTTTACTTCTTTTGGGTCGATTACGGGGATATCTGATCTACTTTTCTTTTTTGTGAATTCCAAATTTTTATTCTCTCTAAAAAGATCTGATGTGATAAAATCAAATAAAATATTTCGATCAGTAGTATATGCTGCAGTTGTTTTTAATTCTTGATTATACCTAAAGCTTTCCTGGTCTTTTAATCCTTTTAATAATAATGGTCTTATAGATTGGAAATAAGGAAACTCACGCGAAAGTTTCTCCAATGAACGTACCTGTTCTTTATTTAGTTTTCCAGGGTTTTGAATCAAGTATGTGAGTTCTTTTGTATTCAAGTAATGTTATTTGTATTTACCACCTAGCTAAAGTAGCATTAAAAATATCTTGTGTAATTCGTTCAAAAATAACCTGCAATGCTTCGTCTCGCACTGTGTTTTCTGATGCAGAAGCAGGGTAGTCAAAGAAAAATGAGAAACGTTGCTCTAAGTCTTGGGCGGGATCTTTGGAGTCATAAAATCTCATGTTTACAGAAATGGTAAGCCGGTTTTGAGCCGCAGTAATGTCTGATGTTGCCGTATTGGGAGAGACATAATCTTGCACAATCTCTCCTTCATATATTAAGTCTGCACTAGAAGTAACAAGGTCAAGATTGGTTTGATTCAAGATTAAATCCTGTAATTGATTCGTAAACGTTTGATCAACTCCTGGAAAAATTCTTGGGGATTGATTTTGGAAAAAATTTACCTGAAAAGTCTTAGTTTCAGGAGAAATGGATATCCCGCTAAAAGAATAGGCTCCACATCCTTGTATTAATACTAGTGCAATTAACCCTATTGCAATATGTTGTAGTTTCTTCATTAATTTAAAGATCGTATTGTTTTATTTTTCTATATAATGTGCGTTCGCTGATTCCTAATTCTTCTGCCGCTGCCTTGCGTTTTCCTCTATTGCGTTCTAGAGATTTTTTAATCAACTCAAGCTCTTTGTCATGTAACGAAAGTGTTTCTTCTTCTTCAATTTCTTCAGCAAAATGATATTTGTCCTCATCTTTTGATAATGTAGAGGCAGAAGGTATTTGTAGAACCTCGGCAGAAGGTGTTGCAGGTTCTTCAAAACGCACTTCTTCCTCATTGTCTTCTCTATATATTTTTCTTATTAGACCTTCATTTTCTTTTTGTACTTCTTGATTATTACCACTTTGCATAAGTTCCATGGTTAGTTTTTTGAGATCGTTAAGATCAGCTTTCATATCAAAAAGCACTTTGTATAGAATTTCTCGTTCATTACTGAAATCACTTTCTTTTTTCCCCGAAGAGATAACCGCAGGTAGGTTACTTCCCATATTAGGTAAATACCCGTGTAAAGTTACTGCAGATATTGTTCTGTTTTGTTCAAGGACTGAAATTTGCTCTGCAATGTTGCGTAATTGTCTGATATTACCGCTCCAGTGATACTTTTCTAATAAAGTTACTGCGTCATCTGCTAAGCGAATGGTTGGCATTTTATACTTACTAGCAAAATCCGAAGCAAATTTCCTAAATAAAAGATGAATATCATCTTTTCGGTCTCTAAGAGGAGGTAAAAGAATTTCAACAGTACTTAATCGATAATAAAGATCTTCTCTAAACTTTTCTTTTTTTATCGCTTCAAACATATTCACGTTGGTAGCCGCTACAATACGAACATCTGTTTTTTGGACCTTAGATGAACCTACTTTGATAAATTCACCATTTTCAAGAACTCTTAATAATCTTACTTGGGTAGTTAACGGAAGTTCACCAACTTCATCCAGAAATATAGTGCCTCCATCGGCTACTTCAAAATAACCGTTACGAGTTTGAGTTGCACCAGTAAAGGCTCCTTTTTCATGTCCAAAAAGTTCACTGTCAATTGTTCCTTCTGGGATTGCACCGCAGTTTACAGCTATATATTTACCATGCTTGCGATGGGATAGTGAATGTATAATTTTAGGAATACTCTCTTTACCAACTCCACTTTCTCCTGTTACTAGGACCGAGATGTCGGTAGGAGCAACTTGGATAGCTTTTTCTACCGCACGGTTTAGTTTAAGGTCGTTTCCTATAATTCCAAATCGTTGTTTTGTGGCTTGAACTGATTCCATTTTTGAGTTTATCGTGTGATTTTAATTTATAAATATAAAAAGAGGATTAATTATTATCAGAATATCCAATGGCTTCGCCAAGTAAGGTTGCACTGGTACATTCATCAATTCGTACCATTACGAAATCTCCAATTTTATAATTCCCTTTGGGAAATATAGCTACAATATTTTTTGTAGTTCGCCCACTCCAGTGCTGATCTGATTTTTTTGATTCTTTTTCGATTAGCACTTCAAAAGTTTGGTCAATATAAGTCTCATGTCTATATGCACTATGGCTACGTTGTAAGGCTATAACTTCTGCAAGTCTTCGTTTTTTAACTTCCTCTGGTACATCATCTTCTAATTTTCGCTCTGCAAGTGTTCCAGGTCTTTCAGAATATGCATACATGTAACCGTGTTCGTATTTTACATGTTCTAATAGTGACAATGTATCTTGATGGTCTTCCTCTGTTTCTGTAGGGAAACCAATAATCATGTCTTGCGTTATAGCACAGTCTGGGATTATTTTTTTAATATTATCTATCAAATCCATATACTCCTGGCGTGTATGTAGACGATTCATTTCTTTTAGAATTCGATCGCTCCCGCTTTGTATGGGCAAGTGGATGTGCTTACAAATATTCTTATGCTTTGCCATGATTTCAATTACATCCAGCGTCATATCTTGAGGATTAGATGTAGAGAAACGAATACGTAACTTTGGATATTTCTCTGCGGTCATGTCCAAAAGTTTTGCAAAATCTACTGCAGTTGCTTTTTGAAAATCAGAAGCTTTTTCAAAATCTTTTTTTAGGCCACCACCATACCACAGATAACTATCTACGTTTTGGCCAAGTAGGGTTATTTCTTTGAAGTTTTGGGTTACAAGATCATCGATTTCTTTTAAGATACTTTGTGGATCACGACTACGTTCCCTACCTCTCGTAAATGGTACTACACAAAATGTACACATATTATCACATCCTCGTGTAATTGAGACAAAAGCAGAAACTCCATTGCTCTGTATGCGCACCGGAGAGATATCACCATAGGTTTCTTCTTTTGAAAGAACCACATTTACCGCATTACGTCCAGCATCAACTTCTTCAATTAGATTTGGTAAATCTTTGTAAGCGTCTGGCCCAACAACCAAATCAACGATCTTTTCTTCTTCTAGAAACTTACTTTTTAAGCGCTCTGCCATGCAACCCAAAACACCAACTTTCATCTTAGGATTGATTCTTTTTACGGCATTATATTTTTCTAAACGTTTTCTTACAGTTAGTTCTGCTTTTTCACGAATAGAACAAGTATTGACTAGTACAAGATCAGCGTCTTCTAAGTTTTGCGTAGTATTAAAGCCTTCTTTAGCAAGAATGGATGCTACGATCTCACTATCACTAAAGTTCATTTGGCAACCGTAACTTTCTATAAAAAGCTTTCGTTTGTTTTCTTTCTTCTCTTCAAGAACAAGAGGTTGTCCCTGTGCATTTTCATCTATGATCTTCTCCATAAAAATAATTCCTTACCAATTGGCGTCAAATAATATGCAAAGATACTTTTTAATACGGTTTATGACAAAGTGTCAGGGTTTTATTTTCTAAAAAATCTATATTTGATCTTTATCAACCAATAAATTTAATGTATGTCAGCTAATCAGCTCTTTGAAAAAATAGAAAATAGCCCCTCTGTGGATTTTGGAAATATCTTTAATAAAAGTTTTGATCTCTTTAAAAAAGTATGGGTTCAAGGATTTATTCATTTACTTATTTCACTGGTTGTGATACTTCCGTTGATTTTTGTGATGTATATTCCTCTTTTTGCTATTGCAGGTATATCTGGGTTTGAAGATGCTTATGGTGAGTATGGTGGTTCTGGATATCCTGGTGAAGAGTTATCAGTTGGTCTAATGATTTTATTTATTGTTCTGATTTTGGTAGTTACAATGATTGCAACTGCACTGCAATTTGGTATTACTGCGCATTTTTATAGAGTTTGTAAGCAAGTAGATTTAGGGCTTTCTGAGACGTCTTCATATTTTATGTTTCTTAAAGGGAAATATTTAGGAAAAGTGTTTACTATAGCAATATCTACTTTTGGTATTGCACTGTTAGCTACGCTATTGTGTTATCTTCCTCTCTTTTATGTAATGGTGCCATTACAATTGTTGGGTGTGATTTTTGCATTTAATCCTGATCTTGGTGCTTCTGATTTAATAAAAGCAAGTTTTAAATTGGGTAACAAAATATGGCTAGTGGCTTTTGGGTTGATTCTTATTTCTTCAATTTTATCTCAGTTTGTAGGAATGCTACTATGTTTTATAGGTATATTCTTTACAGCTTCCTTTGTGTATATGCCAATTTATTATCTCTATAAGGATACAATTGGTTTTAAGGATGATGAAGAGTCGAAACAAGAAGACACCTTATTTGTAAAATAAAAATTATGAAAACCTGCTGATCGGCAGGTTTTTTTTGAACTAATTTTTTGATAATGAATCTTGATCTCAAAAAATTGATATACTTTTGTGGTCAGAAATTAAAGGAATATGGCTAAGAATTTAGTGATTGTGGAGTCACCCGCTAAGGCAAAAACAATAGAAAAATTTCTTGGAAAAGATTATATAGTTGCATCCAGTTTTGGGCACATCGCAGATTTACCTTCTAAAGAATTAGGAGTTGATGTTGATGGGGATTTTAAACCTAAATACATTGTTTCTAAAGATAAAAAAGATGTAGTAAAAAAGCTAAAAGATCTTTCTAAGAAAGCAGAGATGGTATGGCTTGCTAGTGATGAGGATCGTGAGGGGGAAGCTATTGCTTGGCATCTTGCAGAAACTCTTAAACTAGACAAGGATAGAACGCGTAGAATTGTTTTTCATGAAATTACTAAAAATGCTATTCTCAAAGCAATAGAGAATCCTCGTACTATAGATTATAATCTGGTTAATGCGCAACAAGCAAGACGAGTTTTGGATCGATTAGTAGGGTACGAATTGTCACCTGTACTATGGCGTAAAGTAAAAGGAGGGTTGTCTGCAGGTCGTGTACAATCTGTTTCAGTACGATTAATAGTAGAGCGTGAACGCGATATATTAGGTTTTAAACCTGTGGGATCTTATAGGATTGATGCAGAATTTTCAAATGAGGCAGGTAAGTCTTTTAAGGCTAAACTTCCCAAGAATTTTAAAACTAAAGAGGAAGCTGAAGCATTTTTAAATAAAAATATTGGAGCATCTTTTAGTGTTGCTGATCTTTCTACAAAGCCTGCTAAAAAATCACCCGCGCCACCATTTACAACTTCAACATTGCAACAAGAAGCTTCCAGGAAATTATACTTTTCTGTGAGTAAGACAATGACCATGGCTCAACGATTGTATGAGGCTGGATTGATTACTTATATGAGAACAGATAGTGTAAATCTTTCTGTTGAAGCCCAAAATAGTGCAAAAGCAGAAATAATTTCTGCTTACGGAGATGATTTTAGTAATCCAAGACAATATAAAGGTAAATCAAAAGGAGCTCAGGAAGCTCACGAAGCAATACGACCAACAGATTTTTCTAGACATACGGTAAATGTTGATTATGATCAGCAACGATTATATGAGCTAATTTGGAAACGAGCAATTGCTTCGCAAATGAGCGATGCTAGATTAGAAAGAACTAATGTAAAGATTGACTCTAATACACATAATGAACAATTTACGGCTAACGGAGAGGTTATAAAATTTGAAGGGTTTCTAAAGGTGTATTTAGAAGGTAATGATGATGAAGACGAAGAACAAGAAGGGATTCTTCCTGCAATGAAGGTGAATGAAATGTTGTTTAATAAATACATTTCAGCTACAGAAAGATTTACCAGGCCTCCTAGTAGGTATACCGAAGCCGCATTGGTTAAAAAGCTAGAAGAGTTAGGTATTGGCCGTCCATCGACATATGCGCCTACTATCTCGACAATTCAGAATAGAAATTATGTAGAGAAAGGTGCTAAAGAAGGAGAGGTACGTGGATACATTCAGATGACTCTTTCGGGTGATGAGGTTAAAGAGAAAAATTTGTCTGAAAAAGTAGGTAGTGATAAAGGAAAACTAATTCCAACAGATGTAGGGATGGTTGTTAATGACTTTTTGGTAAATCATTTCTCTTCAATTCTGGATTATAATTTTACAGCAAAAGTTGAGCAAGATTTTGATGAAATCGCAGAAGGTCAAGAAGACTGGACACAAGTGATGAGAGAGTTCTATCAGGAGTTTCATCCAAGAGTAGAAGATGTGGCTCAAAATGCAGATCGAGAAGTCGGTGAGCGTATCCTAGGAGAAGATCCTGTTACAGGTAAACCTGTAAGTGTTAGATTAGGAAAGTTTGGACCTATGGTTCAGGTAGGTACAGTAGATGATGAAGATAAACCAAAATTTGCCAGTTTACCTCCAGGACAAACGTTAAGCAGTATAACATTTGAAGAGGCAATGGAATTATTTCAGTTGCCAAAAGAATTAGGGGATTATAAAGGAGAGACTATTGTGGTTAATAATGGTCGTTTTGGGCCTTATGTGAAGTTTGGTGCAAAATTTGTTTCCTTAGAAAAAGGAGAAGATCCACTTAATACTTCTTTAGACAGAGCTATCGAATTAATTGATGCAAAAGAAAAAGCAGATGCTCCTATATATACATATGAAGACCTTCCGGTTCAAAAAGGAACTGGACGTTTTGGACCATTCATTAAATGGAATGGTATGTTTATCAATGTAAATAAGAAGTATGACTTTGATAATTTATCAGATGATGATATTGTAACTCTTATTGAAGAGAAGAAGCAGAAGGAAATTGATAAAGTTATCCATAATTGGGAGGAAGAAGGAATCCGGGTAGAAAAAGCTAGATGGGGTAGAAGTAATATAATAAAAGGTAAGGTGAAAATTGAATTGCCAAAAACCGTAGATGCTTCAAAACTAACTCTGGATAAAGTAAAAGACCTTATTGAGAAAAACGCGCCCAAGAAAAAAACCGCTAAAAAGAAAACTACTACCAAAAAGAAATAATACATGTCTTTCGAATTTCTCGCGCCAGTTAGTGATTTAGTAGCAGCGCATACCAAATTGCTTTCTGATCATTCATTAGGGAAAAAGGTTAACATCCATACTGCAGCTAATGGAGTACCAGATTTAGAAAAAGTAGATGTTGCTATTCTTGGAGTACAAGAAAACCGTAATGATGTTAATTTTCTGGGAGAGAAATTAAATTTTGATACCATTCGTAAATCTTTATATGAGCTTTTTCCTGGAAACTGGGATTCTAATATAGTAGACCTAGGTGATGTTGTTCCGGGTAATGAAGTTAGTGACACCTATTATTTGGTACAAGAAGTCCTTTCTACATTGTTGCAAAAAAATATTATCCCAATAGTTTTGGGAGGTAGTCAGGATTTGGTTTATGCCCAATATCGATCTTTTGATATCTTAGAGCGAATGGTGAATTTGGCTAATGTAGATAGTAAGTTTGATTTAGGAAATTCTTCAGAACCTATAACTAATACATCGTTTGTTGGTAAAATTATCGTAGAGCAACCTTATAATCTATTTAATTATAGTAATATAGGGTATCAAACCTATTTCAATGCTCAAGAAGAAATTGATCTTATAGAAAAATTATATTTTGATGCATATCGTCTGGGAGAAGTTATTTCTGATGTCACAATAGTAGAACCTATTATGCGGGATGCAGATATTGTTTCTATAGACCTTGGTGTCATGAGCTCTAGTAGTGTAAATGGGGCTGCAGTTTCTCCTAATGGATTTGATGGGAGAGAGATATGTGCTATTGCCAGATATGCAGGTATTAGTGATAAGGTAAAAAGTTTTGGAATTTATGAATTTAAAAATTTCAAAAATGAAGAAACGATATCATTACTAATTGCTCAAATAGTTTGGTACTTCATAGAAGGTGTTAATTTCAGGTCAAATGAATTAAATATAAAAAACCTGAAAAGCACAGTGCATTATAATGTGCCAGTTGAAGATGAAATCTTGTCCTTTTATAAGAGTTCTAAAACAGGAAGGTGGTGGATAGAAATACCTTTTATTTCATCTGGTAATAATAAATTGAAAAGACATACGTTATTACCTTGCACATACAACGATTATGAGCGTGCTTGTAATCAAGAAATACCTGAAAGATGGTATAAGGCAAAACGAAAAAACGAAGTTTAACATTTTTATTAGGCAGATTTAAGGTTTTTTTTGGAAAAAAATTGTTTTTCTGGAAATAAATAAATAGGTTTACGTCCTTAAATCTAGAAGATCTTAACCTAAAACACGTTATGAAGAAATTTGTATCACTCTTTGCTATTTTAGCAATGCTCTACAGTTGTGGAGGCGGAAGCCGAGGAGAACTGACCGGAGCACAAGGAAAAAAATGGCACCCACAGAAACCATATGGTATGGCACTCATCCCCGGAGGATCATTCATTATGGGTAAATCTGATGATGATAAGGCCGCGTTGGCAAATGCGCCAACGAAAATGGTTACTGTTCGTTCTTTCTACATGGACGAAACCGAAATCACCAATAGTGAATATAGACAATTTGTTAACTGGGTTCGGGATTCTACAATCCGAATGAGACTTGCAATAATGGCAGATGAACTAGGAAAGACTCCTGGTGATGATGGTATTGGTGAGTATGCATTTTTAGATGCGGACACAGAAAACATGACTGTTTACGAAAAGTATGTCTATGATAATTATAGTGGTACAGGAACAACTGGCTACGAAGGAAGAAGACTTAATAAAGACATCGATATCGAGTGGGATATAGAGGATTATCCAGATGAGTTTTATGCTGAAGTTATGGATACCATGTATGTCCCGTTAGAAGAATCGTATAATGGTAGACGTACATTAGATGTAAGTAAGTTTGAATTCAGATTTACTTGGATGGATATTCAGGCTGCAGCACGTGCTAGAAAAGGAGGAAGAAAAGATTTCGTAAAAGAAGAGGTAATAGAGATATATCCTGATACAACAGTTTGGATCAAGGATTTTAGTTACTCATACAATGAACCAATGCATAATGACTATTTCTGGCATAGTGCATATGACGATTATCCAGTGGTAGGAGTTTCTTGGGAACAAGCTAAAGCCTTTTGTCGTTGGAGAACTATCGAGAAAAATACATTCCAAAAGAAGAGAAATAAAGAATTTGTAAACTACTTTAGACTACCTACCGAAGCAGAATGGGAGTATGCTGCAAGAGGGGGTCTGGAATCAGCTACCTATCCATGGGGAGGGCCTTATGCCTTAAATGACAGAGGGTGTTTCCTGGCAAATTTTAAACCTCTTAGAGGAAACTACGCGGCAGATAATTTCTTATATACTGTAGAAGCCAAAACATTTGAGCCAAATGATTATAATTTATATAATATGGCAGGTAATGTTTCTGAGTGGGTACAGTCATCTTATGATCCGTCAGCATATGAATACGTTTCATCAATGAACCCAAATGTTAATGATGATGAAAACAAACGTAAAGTAGTACGTGGAGGATCATGGAAAGATGTTGCTTATTTCCTACAGGTAAGTACCAGAGATTATGAATACGCGGATTCTGCAAGAAGTTATATCGGATTTAGAACAGTTCAGGACTACATGGGTACTGACGTTACTGGAGAAGATAATACTCAGAATCAAAAATAAGTCCCAAAATTTCTATCAACTTAATTACTAACCCTTTTTTTTAACAATTATTTAGATTTAAAAAAACAAAACAAATTTATTATGGCAAATTCAAAAGCAAGCAAAAAATTAATGAATATGGTATACGGTCTGGGAGCGGCCGTTGTAATATTAGGTGCACTTTTTAAGATTATGCACTGGCCATTTGGTAATCAGATGCTTATCATTGGTTTGATTACAGAAGCATTCGTATTTACGGTATCTGCATTCGAACCAGTAGATGATGAATTAGATTGGTCTTTAGTATATCCAGAATTAGCTGGAGGAAACAGAAAAGATAAAAAACAAAATGAAACTCCAGAAGGATTATTATCTAAGAAATTAGATGAAATGCTTAAAGAAGCTAGAGTTGATTCAAGTCTTATGAGTAGCCTTGGTGAAAGTATTCGAAATTTTGAAGGAGCTGCTAAAGGTATTTCTCCAACTATCGATTCTATCCAAGGACAGAAAAAATATAGTGAAGAGATGTCAAAAGCTGCAGCTCAATTAGAATCTTTGAACAGTCTTTATAAAGTGCAAATAGAATCTACGGCATCTCAAGCAGAAGCTAATCAGGCAATTGCTGATAATGCTAAAATGCTTGAAGAACAGATGAAAAGCCTTTCAAGTAACCTTTCTTCACTTAATGGAGTGTATGGTGGTATGTTAACTGCAATGAACAGAAGTTAACATTTTTTAATTAAATATTTTATAATAACTACCAAAATCTAAGAAGAAATGGCAGGAGGAAAATTATCCCCAAGGCAGAAGATGATTAACCTGATGTATCTGGTTTTCATCGCGATGATGGCACTAAATATGTCAAAAGAAGTATTATCAGCATTCGGTTTAATGAACGAAAAGCTGACAGAGTCAAATACACTTTCTACAGAACGTAATAATTCATTTATGACTGGTTTGGCTGAAAAAGTTTCAGAACAACCAGAGAAGTATACACCTTTAAAAGAAAAAGCTGATCAAATTAGTGTTTTGTCTAATGAGTTTAATGCTTATCTTGATAAGGTTAAGTCTGAAATTACTGCAGATTTAAGTGATGCAACAGATTATGAGGCTATGGATAAGTCTACAACATTGGATCAGAAGTTTTTTGCAGGAGGTAAAGTTACACCAGGTGCTCAAGAATTTCTTGATAATGTATCAAAATATAGAGATGGTGTATCTGCTGCGATCAAAGAAGTAAAAGAAGTTGATGAATCGGTTGCAAATGATGTTATAAAAACTTTTTCTACTGATGATGTAAAAGATAGGTCAGGAGTAAATAAAAAATGGTTAAACTACAATTTTGAAGGATTTCCTCTAGTTGCTACTTTAACTAAGCTTACTCAAATGCAAGCCGATGTTAAAACTACTGAGAGTAAAGTGTTATCTGCTTTATTGGCTGGTCAACAAGCTTCAGAACTTTCATTTAGTAACTATGAAGCTATTGTTGTCGCTGATAAAACAGCTTTCTTTAGCGGAGAGAAATTTAAAGGAAGAATTGTACTAGGACGTTTTGATGCTACACTTAAGCCAACTAAAGTTATGGTTAATGGTAAAGAGCAAACAGAAGTTCAAAATGGTCAAATCATGTTAGATTTCCCTGCAGGAAATGTTGGAGAAAGAGATGTAGCTGGTGAGCTTGAGTTTAAAGAAGGAGATTCAATTGTAAAAATTCCAATCAAGAGTTCATATACCGTAATACCTAGACCAAATTCAGCGGTTATTTCGGCTGATAAAATGAACGTTGTATATAGAGGTGTAAATAACCCTATGACAATCTCTATTCCTGGTGTACCAAATGTAAATGCAAAAGCTCCTGGACTTAGAAAAGTTGGTGGTGCTGGTAAATACATGATGAATGTTACTACCGTTAAGTCTAGAGAAGTAAGTATTAGAGTAAGTGGTGCACTTGCAAATGGTACTACAGTGAGTGATAGTAAGAAATTTAGAATTAAAGATATTCCTAGACCAGTTGGAACAGTTCGTGGAGAAGATGGATCTATCAAAATGGCTAGAAATGCATTAGAAATTTCTTCTATTGGTGCGATTTTACCAGATTTTGACTTCGATATTAAACTTAAAGTAACTGGCTTCAAATTTAAAGTTGAAGGTCAACCTACGGTTAGTATTCGTGGAGGAAGATTAGATTCTAAGGCAAAATCCGCTTTGCGTAAGGCAAAGAGAGGATCTTCTGTACAGATTATAGATATAAAAGCACAGTTAACTACAAACGCTGGATATAAGTTGAAGAAAATATCTCCGGTAATTGTTGAGTTAACAAATTAAAATAAACTTATTAATTATGAATTTGAGAAATTTTTTATTAACCGTTTTAGGTCTATTCGTTTCGATTATTTCATATGGTCAGACCAACGTTTTAAACGCTGACACACCAGATGATATAGGAAAGAAAACTGCAGAACAGATCATGTATGATAATGATCATCCATTAGAGTATGGTTATGTAGATAAACGTGATGTACTATGGGCTAAGACTACATGGGAGACTATCGATCTTGATGAGCGTATAAATTTTCCATTGTACTATCCTATAGATACCAATAATATAGGTGTTAATCGTCGTTCTTTATACGATGTATTAGTATCAAATATTAAAAGCGGAAAAATCAAGAATATATATTCAGATTCATATTTTACCGAAACTCGTACTTTTCAGGATCTTGAGTCTACAATGTCTAAGATAGACACTACTGATTTAGGATATGAGCAGTATAATGCAGGAGAAACTGTAGATCCTCAGTATATTAACAGAAGAGATATTTCTTCTGCTGATATTGCAGAATATAAGATAAGAGGATATTGGTATTTTGATAAACGTCAAGGAGAATTAAGATACAGAATGCTAGGATTAGCTCCTGTAGCTCCGGATGTTAACTTTATCGATGATGATGAGCCAGATATGGTTGCATTATTTTGGGTATGGTATCCAGATGTAAGAGAGATTCTACATAATACATCAGCGTTTAACAGAAGAAATACTTCTATGCCATTTACATTAGATCATATTTTAAATGCAAGACGATTTAATTCTGTAATTTACAAGGAAGATAACGAACAAGGAGATAGATCAATTAATGATTATATTGTTGATAACGCCTTGATGCAACTTCTTGAGAGTGAAAGAATCAAAGAAAGCATACGAAATTTTGAAATGGATATGTGGAGTTACTAAACTCTACTATATTTAATAAGTTATTAATAAAACGTCCAACATTAGTTGGGCGTTTTATTATTTTTGGGATATGCTAGATTATATTGTAGTAGGGTTTGGATTGTCAGGCTTGTCATTTGTTGAACAACTAGAAAGTGAAGGTAAATCTTATGTAGTTTTTGAAGATTACTCTCAGAAATCTTCAAGAGTAGCAGGAGGGTTATATAACCCTGTAATTCTAAAACGTTTTACAGCTGCATGGCAGGTAGTAGAACAAATGGAAAAAGCGATACCTTTCTACAAAAGTATAGAGGCTAAACTTCAAAAGCCACTAATTTTTGAACTTCCTGTATTTCGAAGATTCAATTCTGTTGAAGAGCAGAACACTTGGTTTGAAGCCTGCGATAAGCCAATCCTAGACCAATTCCTTTCTGCAAAACTATTTCAAAACATAAATAAGGCTTTAGATATACCGTATGAATATGGAAAAGTAAAGCACACTGGAAGAATCGATATCAAAAATTTGTTGTCATCTTATTTGCAATATCTTGAACAAAAAAAATCGATAATTAGAGAATCTTTTGCACATGATGCGCTTATGATTAAAAAGGATTTTATTGAGTATAAAGGCTATAAGGCAAAACATATTCTTTTTAGCGAGGGATTTGGTGTTAATAATAACCCATATTTTAATTACCTACCTGTTGTAGGTAATAAAGGAGAGTACATTATTATTAGATCTGAAGCCTTAAAACTAAAAGAAGCGGTAAAGTCATCTGTATTTATTATTCCGTTAGGAAAAGACATGTATAAGGTTGGTGCGACCTATAATAACCAGGATAAATCACCAGAAACAACTACTTCTGCAAAAGAAGAACTCGAAAAAAAACTAAAACGTTTTTTAAAAGTGCCATATGAGGTTGTGGATCAAGTAGCAGGAATACGACCTACAGTAAAGGATAGAAGACCCTTAATTGGCACGCATCCAGAACATCGAAATATTCATATTCTTAATGGATTGGGTAGTAGAGGAATATTAATTGGACCTTCAGTAGCAGAAAATCTATACAACTATATAGAAAAAGGAATCTCTTTAGATCAAGAGGTCGATATCTCAAGATTTAATAAACTACGATAAACTTTTCTCTTTGCTATAATGCATAAAAAAGTTAATCCAAATATTTCTAGATAACCTTAGGATAATTGGTAGTGAAATAATCATAGTTCCTGCAATTACCAGAAAAGTAGCTACCAAATTGAATTTAAAGAGAAAGTGACTGATTACAAAAGCAGCTACTGCAAAGGCTATTCCTACAGGATAACTTACATACATGGCACCATAAAAAAAAGAAGGCTCTATTTTATACTTTGTGTTACAATGACTACAGCGTTCCTGCATTTTTAGTGTATGACTTAATCGATATGGGTTAGAAACTTTATACATGTTTTCTTCGTGGCATACAGGACAACTTCCTGTTAAAATGCTATAAATCTTGGTTCCTTTTAAGAAGTTCATATGTGGCTTTTATGATAACACAAAATTAGTCATCTTTGCACAAAATATTCAAAAGCTGATGTTAAACATACATAACTTGTCGATTTCATTTGGAGGGGAATACCTTTTTGAGGAAATAAGCTTTATGCTTAGTGCAGGAGATCGCGTAGGATTGGTAGGAAAGAACGGTGCAGGGAAATCTACGATGCTTAAAATTTTGTCTAAAGAACAAGAACCTGATTCTGGCCAGATTGCAATGGATAAAGAAGTAAAGATTGGTTTCCTTAAACAGGATATCGATTTTGTTCAGGGTCGTACCGTTCTTGAGGAGGCCTATGAAGCTTTTATCGAAATTAAAAAGATAGAACGAGAAATAGATGTCATTAATAACAAACTGGCAGAGCGTACCGATTATGAAAGTGAGGAGTATAATCAACTTATAACAAATTTAAGTGATCATACGCATCATTATGAAATTATAGGAGGATATAATTACCAGGGAGAAACCGAAAGAGTTCTACAAGGTTTGGGATTTGTAAGAGAAGATTTTGATCGCTTAACAGATACATTTTCTGGGGGATGGCGTATGCGTATAGAATTGGCAAAGCTTCTACTTCAAAATAATGATATTTTATTGTTGGATGAGCCAACAAATCACCTAGATATAGAATCTATTATTTGGTTAGAAAGTTTTCTGAAAAATTATGCTGGTGTTGTGGTTATCGTTTCTCACGATAAAATGTTTCTGGATAATGTGACCAATAGAACGATCGAAATTTCTTTGGGTCGCATTTATGATTATAATAAACCATACTCTAAGTATCTGGTATTACGTAAAGAAATTAGGGAGCAACAACTTGCAACGCAGAAAAATCAATCTAAACAGATCGAGCAAACCGAAAAATTGATTGAAAAGTTTAGGGCCAAAGCGTCTAAAGCGTCTATGGCGCAATCACTAATCAAGAAATTGGATAAAATTGATAGAATAGAGGTCGATGAGGATGATAATGCAGTAATGAATATTAATTTTCCGATAAGTGTACAGCCAGGAAAAGTAGTTATCGAAGCGGAAGCCGTTGGAAAAAATTATGGAGACAAAGAAATCTTAAAGGGTATCGATTTACTCGTAGAGCGTGGATCAAAAATTGCATTTGTAGGTCAAAATGGTCAGGGTAAATCTACATTGGCCAAAATTATAATTAATGAAATATCCCACGATGGTAAGTTTAAGTTGGGGCATAATGTGCAAATAGGATATTTTGCACAGAATCAATCTGAATATCTTGATGGAGAACTCACTGTGCATGATACCATGATACATGCGGCAGATGAGAAGACACGAAGCAAAGTTCGGGATATGCTGGGAGCCTTTTTGTTTAGGGGGGAAGAAGTAGATAAAAAAGTAAAAGTATTATCTGGAGGAGAGCGTAATAGGTTGGCATTGTGTAAAATGCTCCTGCAGCCTTTTAATGTGCTAGTGATGGATGAGCCAACAAACCACTTGGATATTAAATCTAAAAATGTATTAAAGGAAGCACTGAAAAACTTTGAAGGAACCCTTATTTTGGTATCACATGATAGAGATTTTTTACAAGGATTAAGTAATACGGTTTACGAGTTCAAGAATAAAAAGATTAAAGAGTATCTGGGAGACATTAATTTCTATCTAGAAGAACGAAGAGTTAGTGATCTTCGAGACATCGAGAAAAAAGATAAACAAGCTAAGTCAGTTTCGAGTTCTAAAGAAACGGCCAAACAATCTTATGAAGATCAAAAGAAGCTGAAATCATTAAACAATAAGTTAAGCAACACAGAATCTAAAATCAATAAACTCGAAAAAGAAATCAAAGAAATTGATGTGAGTTTGGCAATTGATTATGATAAAACGATAGCACAACCTAATTTTTTTGATACATATCAGGCTAAAAAAGATAAATTAGCTTCGTTAATGGATGATTGGGAGCAAATACAAGAGGAAATTGATTCGATGTCAAATAGCTAAAATAATGGTCTTTCTGTTATAAAATTAAAGATAATTAAGGGAGTAAATTATGATATTTTTAGTTATTCAATTTCTTTTTTAAAGATTTCTAAAATTGTCGTTTGTTACCTTACCGTTAAGTTAAAAATTGCCAAATACTTTTGTGATATTTTTATCGTTAGTTGCAAGTACAACTAGATTTTTATGAATATTTTTGTACCTGAAAATTAAATAATAGTATTTATGAATAATACAAAAGCCATCGATTTAAATTCCCATGCATTATCATGGGTAGGTAAGATTCATTATGATTTTGGATTTTTAGTTCAAAAAGCATTTCAAGAAAATGGATTAGACCTCTCCAAAGAACAATGGAGTGTTTTAAAGCGATTACATGTAGATGATGGACAACCACAAAACGATTTGGCTTTTATAACACATAGGGATAAAACTTCTATGACTCGATTGGTAAATACTATGGAAAGTAAAAACCTGGTGGTTAGAAAAAGTGATGAAAATGACAGAAGAGTTAACCGCATTTTTCTTACAGATCATGGCAAAGAAGTAATTGAAAAAGTACAACCCATAATGTATGATTTAATTCCTGCGGTACAAGAAAGCTTGACGGAAGAAGAAATAGACGTCTTAATTACGGCACTAAAGAAAGTAAAAGCAAAAATTGCGGATATAGCAGAAGGATAACATTTATATCCAATATATTTTTGTCGAAAAAAACATCTGCTTGGTAGGTGTTTTTTTCGTTTTTGTATATAAGAAAAAAACACATGTTAACTTTTATGAGTTCTTTAACGGCAACGTAGGTTAGTTGTTGATAGTTTTGTGAAGCTTTTGAACCAAAAAGCTTAAACAAAGTTGCTTATATGAGAAACATTATACTTTCTGTGCTTGGATTGTTATTAATAGTTGGAGCAGTATTTTTTGCTGGTAAAATAATTGATAGTAAAAAAAGACCAAAACCCAGACCTTCCAAAGTAATTAAGACTGTTTTTGTTGATACAGTTACAAATAAAACAATACCCATTCAAATTGCTGCCAATGGTAATTTAACTGCGAAAAGAAGGTTAGAATTATATGCAGAGGTTCAAGGAGTTTTTAGGGGAGGGTCCAAACTTTTTAAAACAGGTCAAAAATATAACAAAGGGCAGTCCCTGATACGCATAGATGCTTCAGAATACTACGCGAATGTGCAATCCGCAAAAAGTAATCTCTATAATCAGGTCACTTCTATAATGCCAGATTTACGACTAGATTATCCAGAGATTTATGATAAATGGCAGTCATATCTCAGTAGTTTTGATATGAATAAGCCTACGCCAAAGCTACCAGAAACGTCTTCAGATAAAGAAAAATATTTTATTACAGGAAGAAATATCTATACCTCTTATTATAATGTAAAAAATTTAGAACAACGCTTAGCCAAATATACAATTTCGGCTCCGTTTAATGGGGTGCTTACAGAAGCATTGGTAAACGAAGGAACATTAATACGACAAGGTCAAAAATTAGGAGAGTTTATAGATACCAGTGTCTATGAGATGGAAGTTGCCATAGGTAAAGAATATAGTGATCTCCTTCAAATTGGAGAATCTGTAGATCTTTCTAATCTAAATAAAACAAAAACCTATAAAGGAAAAGTTACAAGGATTAATAGTCGGGTGGATCAAGCGACACAGACAATCACATCTTATATAGAGGTTGCCGAACCTTCTTTAAAGGAAGGAATGTATTTAGAAGCCAATCTGGATGCCAAAAAAGAACAAAATGCTATTGAGATCGATCGTAATCTACTTCAAGAAGGTGATAAAATCTTTGTAGTTAGAGATAGTATTTTAGACGTTGTAGATGTAATCCCGGTTTATTTTTCAGATAAAAAAGTTGTGCTAAAAGGGGTTCCGGATGGTGATGTAATATTAAACAAACCTGTTCCGGGCGCTTATGCTGGAATGTTAGTACGAGTATATGCAAATAAGGGAAACAAAACATCAGTACCTGATAGTAACATTATAAGTACTAACACAAAACAGTAACCATGCGCAAGATCATTTCTTATTTTATCAAGTATCATGTTGCTGTAGATGTAATAGTGATTGCTTTTATCGGATTCGGAGTTTTTGGAGCACTTTCTTTAAAATCATCGTTTTTTCCGCTTACAGATTCCAAAAACATAAGCATTAGTGTAGTTTATCCCGGAGCATCTCCTTTAGAAATTGAAGAGGGTGTAGTACTTAAGATAGAAGACAACCTTAAGGGCTTAGAAGGGGTAGAGCGCGTAACATCAACATCAAGAGAAAATAGTGGTAGCATAAATGTTGAAATTGAGAAAGGTAAGGATATTGACTTTATGTTGCTTGAGGTTAAGAATGCAGTAGATCGAGTACCTTCATTTCCCACAGGGATGGAGCCTATTGTAGTAGCCAAGCAAGAGGCTATTCGCCCTACTATAAATTTTGCGGTAAGTGGTAATAATATTCCTCTAAGTACACTCAAACAAATTACCAGACAGATTGAAAATGACCTTAGGGGTATTGATGGAATTTCCCAAATTAACATTAGTGGTTATCCCGATGAGGAAATTGAAATAGCCGTGAATGAGAATAGTCTGCTTGCATATAGGCTTAGTTTTAGCGAAGTTGCACAAGCTGTAAGTCAGGCAAACATTTTAACCACAGGGGGAACTATTAAAACCAATGCAGAAGAGTATCTTATTAGGGCAAACAATCGCTCGTATTATGGTAGTGAGCTTTCTAACTTAATTATTAGAGCAGATGCTTCAGGGCGTTCCATACGATTAAAAGATGTTGCAGAGATAAGAGATCGTTTCTCAGAATCTCCAAACGCAAGCTATTTTAATGGTGATCTTTCTGTTAATGTCGAAATAACCAGTACAAATACTGAAGATCTTATTTCTTCAGCAGAAAATGCAAAAGAATATATAGAAGAGTTTAATCAAAAATATAACAATATACAGCTCAATGTAATTAGTGATCGCTCTATAACATTGGTACAGAGAACAAAGTTGCTAACAGAAAATGCTGTTATTGGCATGTTTTTGGTGCTTATATTTTTATCATTGTTTCTTAATACGAGATTGGCATTTTGGGTGGCTTTTGGTTTACCGATAGCTTTTTTAGGAATGTTTGTATTTGCGGGCTACTTTAATGTAACAATTAATGTACTATCTCTTTTTGGGATGATTATCGTGATTGGTATCTTGGTGGATGATGGTATCGTGATTGCTGAGAATATCTATCAACATTATGAAAAAGGGAAAACCCCCGTTCAGGCTGCGATAGATGGAACGATGGAAGTAATCCCTGCTATTGTTTCTGCCATTATTACCACAATTTTGGCTTTTGGAATCTTCTTGTTTCTAGACGGTCGAATCGGAGATTTTTTTGGAGAAGTATCTGTTATTGTTATTCTGACACTTACTGTATCTTTGGTAGAAGCTTTAATAATCCTTCCTGCACATTTGGCACATTCTAAAGCGTTAAGGGCAGAGAGTACAGCTCCCAAAAAAGGAATAGCCAAGTTGTTTTCTAAGCTTCGATATATAAATGCGTTTGGAGATAAAATCATGAAATGGCTGCGCGATAATATGTACAATCCTACATTGCAATTCGCATTAAAAAATAAATTTTTCACGTTCTCTATTTTTATCGTGATCCTTATATTAACTATAGGAAGCATAGGAGGAGGAATTGTAAGGACAGCATTTTTTCCGCGTATTGCCAGTGATGTTGTATCTGTTGATTTGGGAATGCCCAATGGAACCAACGAAAAAGTTACAGATTCTATAATCTCGATGATCGAGGAGAAGGCTTGGCTTGTAAATCAAGAGCTTACAGAAGAGTTTTTGCAAACTGAAGATTACCAGGGAAAAGAACTATTTGAAAACGTAATTAGAAGAGTAACGGCATCTTCTGATGCTTCTTTACGGATTAATTTGTTACCTGGTGAAGAACGTCCTAATGCCATAAATTCTGGATTAGTAGCTAACCGCTTACGTGAAAAAGTGGGTCCTGTATTTGGTGCAGAACGATTAATTTTTGGATCCGGAGGTAATTTTGGAGGAAGCCCCGTTTCAGTTTCCCTGTTAGGGAATAATATTCAAGAATTGAAAGCGGCAAAAGAAGAATTCAAAAAGGTTTTACAGAATGATGCAAGACTAAAGGATATTGCAGATAATGATCCGGCAGGAATTAAAGAAATCAGATTAGAACTTAAAGAAAATGCCTATGCCCTTGGTCTTAATTTGAGAGATGTAATGGTGCAAGTTCGATCAGGTTTTTTTGGAGTACAGGCGCAACGATTTCAACGTGGGCAGGACGAAATTAGAGTTTGGGTGCGTTATGACCGGGAGAATCGTTCTTCAATCTTAGATTTGGATAATATGCGCATAGCTACTGCTACGGGAGAAAGAATACCGCTTAATGAAATTGCAGATTATACTATCGAAAGAGGGGATGTGGCAGTAAATCACTTAGATGGTAGACGGGAAATCCAGATTTCTGCAGATTTAAAAAACCCAGAAACTACCAGCTCTACAGATGTGTTAGATGAAATCAGAACAGTTATAATGCCAGATATTATTTCTAAATATCCTACAGTGACTCCTTCTTACGAAGGGCAGAATAGAGAGGCAGGAAAGTTTTTAGGATCCTTAGGACCTGTTGGCCTTACGGCTTTAGCATTAATATATATTACTATTGCATTTACATTTAGAAGTTATAGCCAGCCATTATTATTATTACTTTTGATTCCATTAAGCTTACCCGCTGTGGCATTTGGGCATTGGGTACATGGTTTCCCTATCAATATATTATCCCTGTTAGGAATCATTGCGCTTATTGGGATTATGGTAAATGATGGACTAGTACTCATAGGGAAATTCAATAGTAATCTACGATCAGGAATGGCTTTTGATGAAGCTATTAATGAAGCCGGAAAATCTCGTTTTAGAGCTATTTTTCTTACTTCATTGACCACAATTGCAGGATTGGCACCATTAATTTTTGAAAAAAGTAGACAAGCTCAATTTCTAAAACCTATGGCTATTTCTATAGCTTATGGCATCGGTTTTGCGACAGTGCTTACCTTGTTGGTATTGCCTTTGTATTTATCTTTTAGCAATAAAATTAAAGTAGGAACTAAGTGGCTAGCCACGGGAGATAAAATCACCAAAGAAGAAGTAGAACGAGCGATTAAAGAACAAAAAGAAGAACGTGAAGAGCATCATGAATTGCAAGCATAGATATATATTAAAAATAATGTTTCTTCTTCTTTTGGTTTCAGGGAATACCATTGCCCAGAAGTTAACAAAAGACGAGGCTATACGATTAACGTTAGAAAACAATTTTGGAATACTTGTAGCTACCAACAACATTGAAATTTCAAAGAATAATAAGAATATCCTTAATTCGGGGTATTTACCTAATGTATCAGGTAATGCCTCGGCAGTATATAACAGAGATAACATAGAGGCCGAGTTTTCGAATGGAGAAATAAATGTTTTAGATGGTGCCGAAAGTGATCGTTATAATGCAGGGATAGATTTAAATTATACTCTTTTTGATGGATTAGGACGTTTTTACAATTATAAAAGACTAAAAGAACAATATAATTTGTCCGAACTGCAAGCTCGTGAAACCATTGAAAATACAATACTTCAGCTATGCACTGTGTATTTTGAAATCGCAAGATTAACTGAAAATGTTGAGATTTTAGAAGAAACTTTACAGATATCTCAGGAGAGAATAACCCGGGCTGATTATCAGTTTGAGTATGGACAAAACACAAAACTGGATGTGCTAAATGCCGAAGTAGACGTGGCTAATGACAGTATTAATCTTATCAGCACAAGACAGCAGTTACAAAACACCAAGCGTGATTTAAATTTGATTATAGACAAAGACCTGTCTCATGTGTTTGATGTAGATACTACCATTAGTTTTATTAATCAGCTGCAACTAGATGGTTTTGTGGAAAAGACGATGGAGAACAACGTAAGGATTTTGCGAAACAAGAGCAATATTAAGATTAATGAATATGATCTCAAGGTAAGCAAATCAGGGTATTTACCAACTATTGGTTTAACGGGGTCCTATGGATGGAATAAAAATAATAATAATGCGGCTTCTTTTTTAGCAACACTTACTTCTGATGGGCTTTCTGGGTCTCTTAACCTTAGCTGGAATCTGTTTGATGGAGGAAGTACTATTACGCAAATCAAGAATGCCAGAATAGCTCTAGAAAATCAGGAGATTCAACAAAAACAAATAGAACAAGAAGTAAAAAGAGATATTGCTAACGCATCAGGAAATTATGAAAATAGGCTGAATGTTTATAAAATCCAACAGCAAAATGTGATTACCAATCAAAATAATTTTGAACGCTCAAAAGAGCGATTTAAACTTGGCCAAATTACATCGATAGAATTCAGACAGGCGCAGATTAACTTAATCTTAGCAGAAACCAATAAAAATTCTGCAAAATATGATGCTAAGATCGCAGAGTTACAATTGTTGCAGCTTACTGGTCAATTACTAAATACAGAGTTTTAAACGTAATCTAGTTGGACACTACGCTTGTCGAAGTGTCTTCTGGTAGTTATTCTAAAGAATTATGTTCGAACACTTCTTTCAATGCCCATATTGCTGGGAGGAAATTTCCATGCTTTTAGATCCGTCTATTACTTATCAAGTATATGTCGAAGACTGTGAAGTTTGTTGCAATCCTATAGAGTTACATCCCAGGTTTGAAGAGCAAGAATTATTATCTTTTGAAGCGTTGAGCATCGAGCAATAGTTGTAAAATATTCATTATTAATGCATTGAGTTATTTTTGATTTTTTTAGTATAAATAGTATTGTTTAAACTAAAAATGGTTGTATATTTGCCGTCCAATAGCGCGGGATAGAGCAGTAGGCAGCTCGTCGGGCTCATAACCCGAAGGTCACAGGTTCGAGTCCTGTTCCCGCTACTTTTTAAAGCTAAAACATTGAAATTTAATGTTTTAGCTTTTATTTTTTAGTCCAATTTCATCTTGCAAAGGGCGGACTTTTCGTATCATCCACCCGAAGGTCTCAAAATACATTTTTGGTAATTTATAGGTGTAAATGATTGTAAATGTGTGAATTAAATTGATTCAAAAATATTTTGAATAATAAAAGCACCTTTTGAAGTACCCAAACGAAGTACCTATTTTTGAAGTTTTTATATATGAAAACCGAAAATCAGGTATTTGGAGTTGTTACAAAAGAAAGAGTTTAGACTTACGTACAGTTTTTATTAAAAAAACGCAATAAAAGAGTTTTTTTCTACAAATAGGATTACTCTTCTTTGTTTATGGGTTTTGTGTAAGTATTTGATATATGAGTTTCTAGGTATTAGGTTTCATGAATGCTTTTGTTATGTGAAAATTGTGTCCTTTGGGTAGAATGCTCGAGAGGGTCTAAGGCTATTATTTGTCTTATTAATGTAAACTTAGGCATTATTTAGGTAGTACGATAAGACCTCGATTTTTGCAATATACTTAAAAGATTATATTGCTTAAAGTACCGTGTTTCGTTGTTCTGGAATTTACGTTACTAAAATTGATAGCAGTCTAAATATCAAGTTAACAAGTAGTTTTCGTAAGATCATATTAACATCCTTTTCTTATCTGGTATTAGTATATCTATGAAAAGAAGATCTTATGGATCAAGCTAAAAGAATAAAAGGGTGTATATTGTGTTTTGGTCAGAAGGATCTAAAATAAATTCTGGTATTAAATTCCTAACAAAAGATGAAAACAATGATGCAGATCACACTATTAATCTTAACATTGACCTCATTTGTTGTTTTTCCTTATCAAAAAATAGAGGGGATCGAAAAATTAGAAGGAATATACCAAGGTCGTATCGAGGACGGTTATTCGTTTTGTTATAAAACTGAATCAGGACTTGAAAGGACAATAGTTTTTAACGAAATTCTATCTATTATACTTGAAAAATATCCATTATATATCAATAAACATGTTGGACAAAATTTCATAATCTCGTTTACTAAGGATATAATTATGGAGGAAAAAGGTAGCAGAGAAGTATCGACTATAATACGCCTACAGAAGCTTGTGTCTTGGCATCATCTTCGAAAATGATATAAAACCTCAATTTTCAATAGTAAAAGGTCTGAATCCTTGTTTGGCTCTATAGGAAAAAGCTACTCATAATTTAGAGATTCTTATAGAGTTTATTTTCTTAAACTGTCCTATTTATAATATAAAACAAATACCTTGTGAAATATAAATGGATAAAATCATGAGCACAAAACTCTTCATAAAATATATGGTCAGTTTACGATGTAAACTCATGGTAAAAGAAGAGTTGAAAAAACTTGGATTGCATTATGTAGTTGTTGAACTAGGTATTATTGAAGTCTTAGAAGATATAACTAAGGAACAACGTCTACAACTGAAGAGAAATCTAAGCAAATCTGGCTTGGAATTGATGGATAATAAAAAAAGTATTCTGATTGAAAAAATCAGAAATGTTATTATCGAAATGATCCATTACACAGATGAACTACCCAAAGTGAATTACTCTGATTATATCAGTGAAAAAATAGGTTATGACTATACCTATCTGGCTAATATATTTTCAGAAGTGAAGGGAATTACTATTCAGCAATTTATTATTATTCATAAAATTGAAAGAGTCAAAGAATTGATTATTTATGATGAATTAAATCTTACTGAGATTTCCCATAAACTACACTACAGTAGTGTTGCACATTTATCTAATCAATTCAAAAAAACTACAGGTTTGACACCTACATTTTATAAGCAACTGAAAGAAAAGCGTAAACAAAATTTAGAAGATTTATAATCGACTAATACCATATTAACCAAATTCTAAATGTATAGACCAATCTTTTATACTAATTTACAGGATACCATTTTCTTAATTTTGTATCATTCAGATAAACGGATATATTGTTCTGATACTTGTATACCACAAAATACCCCTCATTAGGTTTGATGGCTACTATTTTTTCAGCCCTATTCCTTATGCTAATGGGTGATCCCTATAAACGAAATCACCCTTTTATTCATCACCATAAAAATGAGGTTATTTTTACAGACAATCGGTAGCGTTGAAAGTTGTTTTTTATCCTAAGTAATCTTTTCTTTTTTTGACATTTGATAATGTGTGATATATGTAATATAGGTCTTACGTGGTGTAACTCAGTTAGCCGTTAATTATCTCATTTTTGTATCAAAATAAAATTATGATGGATAATCAAGATATAAACAAAATAAATGACATATTGAAAAATGGTAAATGGAAGAAATTATTTATTTTGGCAATAATACCTATATTATTGATAGTATTTAAGCCATGGACTCAAGTGGGAGCTGGTGAAAGAGGAATTGTTCAGAATTTTGGTGCAGTTCAAGACGTAGTACTAGGAGAAGGGATTCATTTCAAAATACCTATAGTACAAACAGTTACTCTAATAGATGTAAAAATCCAAAAAGCAATGACTGATGCTGCCTCTTCCTCTTCTGATCTTCAGGATGTAGATTTATCAGTAGCACTGAATTATCATATCATACCGGATAAAGCAAATCTGGTGTATCAAACCATCGGAGTAGAATTTAAAGAGCGCATTATTGATCCGGCAATTCAAGAGGTGATGAAAGCCGTTTCAGCCAGGTATACTGCAGAAGAATTAATTACCAAAAGACCTGCGGTCAGCACCGAAATGCAAGAGGCACTCACTTTGAGATTACTTGCATCAAATATATCTGTTGATGCCTTTTCGATTATCTCTTTTAGCTTTTCTCAAACTTTTACAGATGCCATTGAAGCAAAACAAACCGCAGAACAAAATGCATTAAAAGCAAAGCGAGATTTAGATAGGATAAAAGTGGAGGCAGAGCAAACTATTGCTGCTGCAACAGCTGAAGCAGAGGCGCTACGTTTACAAAAAATGAATATTTCACCTGATTTGATTGAACTCAGAAAGATAGAAGCAAACCTTAAAGCGATAGAAAAATGGAATGGGATTTTACCGCATGTTACAGGTGCAGGTGCTATACCATTTATTGGAGTCAGTGATGTGGTTAAAAAACAAAAAGAATGATATTATGACCCTGGGGTTTTAATCTCTATGATTCTTAACAATTTTATTTGTGCTGATTCATTTGATTTCTGGTAATAATCAAAATAAGCATAGAGCTTATCATTCGGTCTGCTAAAGTCAAATCACAACTTATGGAAATAATAGAGTTTATAACGAGATGGAGTAACAATTACCTCTTCATAATTATCATTGTTATTATCATTACTATAGTACTTATCAAATTATCGATATGGATACTCAATAAATATATTCTACATACTTCAAAAAACTCTCAAATAGCGCCTACTCATTATCATTTTTTTAAAAATGCTGTTGCTTTGCTATTTTGGCTAATTGCCTTAGCTACCATTACTTTTCTAATTCCTCCCCTCAAAGCTTATGCCCTTACGGTTTTTGCAAGTGCAGGTATTTTTCTAGCTATTCTTGGATTAGCCGCACAACAAGCTTTATCTAATATTGTTAGTGGAACTTTTATTGTTATTTTTAAGCCCTTTAGAGTAGGTGATTTTATCACAATAGCTAATCAACATACAGGAACGGTAGAAGATATTACTTTAAGACACACCGTAATTGTCAATTTTGAAAATAGAAGGATTATTATCCCCAACTCAATCATAAGTAGTGAAACGGTCATCAACAGTAGCATAGCAAACGAAAAAATATGTGAGTCAATTGTTATTGGAATTAGTTACGAAAGCGATATTGATACCGCCATAACCATTATGCGAGAAGAAGCAGAAAAACACCCTTTTTGTATTGATAATCGATCTAAGAAGGAAAAAAATAAAGGTTTAGAAATTGTTCAGGTTTTTCTCATTGGATTTGGAGAGAGTTCTGTGAATCTGAAAGCAAGAGTATGGTGTGATAATCCATACAAAGCCTTCGAAATGCATTATGATATTAATCAATCCACTAAAAAAAGGTTTGATAAGGAAGGCATTGAAATTCCATATCCACATCGTACAATTGTCTATAAAAAACCTTTGGAAAAGAAGAGCGATATAATACCTTCTTCATTATAATTATTTGCCTCTTTTCTAAAGTCAACTTACTATATAATCATACTAATCCTGGTAAATAGGTTGCCATATATTTAATGTAATATCATACAAAAGTGTGATATATGTAATGTAGGTTCAGACTAGTGTAACTCATTAAGTCTTTAATTAACTGATTTTTGTATACACATTAAAACCGTCCCATATGGGGTGCGTTATTCATAATCTTAAAACAGAGAATCATGTCAAAAGAAAAAGAAGGTAAAGCCAAGTCAGGTAAAAAAACACCTGCAAAAAATTTGAAAGAAAAAAGGGCAGCAAAAGCAGCAAAAAGAAAGCAGAAAAGAAATGATGATTAAATGTTATAAAAGAAACCATCTGATCACCTTCTCCTAGTTAGTCTTAACCTTCTATAACATATTATCAATGAAAAATAGTGAATTAGAAAAATCCTGTACGCATGAATTAGCTAACACCGTTGATTACATACCTGGATCTGTAGTTATGAAGGCAATTCTGAAGAAAAAAACAGGAACTGTAACTATATCATCATTTGATATGGGAGAAGCATTACCCTCAAAAATATCTCCTTTTGATAACCTCATTCAGATTATAGATGGAGAAGCTGAGATTATTATTAACGAAAAATCGAGTACAATTGAAACTGGTCAGGCAATCATAATCCCTGCTCATGCAAGGAATATAGTAAAGGCTAACAAGCGTTTTAAAATGTTGTCAACCATCATTAAGAGTGGTTATGAGGACATAAGCATTTAAATATAATAATACATGTTAGGACAAGAAAGTAAATTCAAACCAGGCGATACTGTTTACGCTAAAGCAAACCCTGAAGTTAAATTGATTGTACGATTATATTACCGTAGAATATACTACTGTACGTTTGCAGAAGATCCTGAGAAAAAGGAAGTAGTATTTTTTGAAAGAGAACTTTTATAATGATTGATTGTAACGACAAAAGTTAAGAACTAAATAACACATATATAAAATGACACAAGAATTAGGTATAACAAAAAAGCAAAGCTTTCATTTTAACATTCCAAAAAAGAAGCCGAAAATAGCCTACTTCATATTAGTTTATCGTTTCCCTAGACAGTTCAAACGATTATTCAAAGCCATTTACCATCCAGAAAACCATTACTTAATCCATATCGACCAAAAAACAGATATCAATATAAAAAAGGATATTAAAGCTTTTATAGAAGATTACTCCAACGCTTATGTCTTAAAAAATGAAAATATAGTATGTGGTGGATACAGCATGGTACAGTCTCAAATTAATGGAATGAAGTACCTTTTAAACCGTTGTCTGAAATGGGATTTTTTTATTAATCTAAGCGATCAGGATTTCCCTTTGAAATCTCAAGATTTTATCCTTGATTTTTTGAACAGGAATAAAGGGAAAAACTTCATAAAAATAGTCAATCAAATTATGGAACGACCTAGTACGCCGAACCGCGTTGAAAACTATTTTCAGGAGATAGATATTGGCTTTTCGGGGATACCCTATAAAAGATCTTTCATGAAAAATGTGACCTCGTATGTCGGCGGACAATGGATGATCTTGACCAGAGCATGCTGCGAATTTATCTGTGAGAGTCCCGAAGTGAAAAAGTTTGAAGATTTCTATCATAAGATCCTAATTGCTGATGAATCATTTTTTCAAACTGCACTAATGAATACTTCATTCAAAGAAACAATCATAAACGATGATAAAAGAGTTGTTATATGGATAGCTGATGGTGATATAAAATTGAAACCAAAAACTTTGACAGGATCGGATATTGACTTTTTAATGCAAGGAGATAACTTATTTGCCCGAAAATTTGATGAAAGAGTTGATGAATCTATATTGGATACTTTGGAGAAAGTTTTGACAACAAATCAAATAATAAATAATTCTAATAGTATTGATTTTAACCTTGTTCAAACGCTTAATATTGATACAAAAAAAAGTGCCCTATTAGATCCAGAAACAATCATAAGTCCATCAACGAAACAAATGCTTAATGGGAACAAATAAATATTAAAATGACTAAAACGAATATTACAAGAAGTTGGCGAGAACAAAAGGTAATGCTCAAACGGAGATTTCCTTTTCTATCCGACAAGGATTTTGACTTTAAAGATGAGCAAAAAGAAATGATGCTTGATAATCTTGAAGTTAAACTTAAGAAAACCAGAGCAGAGTTAGAATTGCTTTTTGCTGAGCTCCAAACCTATTGAACTGTAATTAAGAAAAAAAATGATGCATAAATTCAAAATACAACCGCTAGCCGATGGGGTATTGGTAAAAGCCGATATAGCAGAAAAAAAATCAAAGGGGGGCATTATCATCCCTGATACTGCTAAGGAAAAACCTCAAAAGGGAATCGTATTAGCCGTAGGAAAAGGTAAAAAAGATGAACCCATGACTGTAAAAGTTGGTGATGGCGTATTATATGGAAAGTATTCTGGAACGGAAATTACTATTGAGGGTATTGATGCGCTTATTATGAAAGAGTCGGACATCTTTGGCATTATTCAACCAACTACTTTAGAACTTATATAAGAATATTGAAACAGATATATGAGAAAAGAATATATATTTTAGCTAAAGTGCTACGTGAGTATACATCTGGAAAGATTGTTGAATCGCGTAATAAGAACATTTTTATAAATACAATATGCCTAAAGATAAAAGAACACTTTATCTGGATAATTAAGAGCGGCTGATTGTACATACGATTCTTTTAAAATACCATAGTTAGCGTATTTCTTATACTTTTCTACCGCCCAACCAATATTGCCATAGTCAAAATGCCAATATTCTTTATGATCACATACAAAATCTTCATCCTCGAAAAGTTTCATCAGAAGCTTACGATTTTTCTTTGCTTCTTCACTAATGTCTGGATGTTTGGGATAACATTTTTCATTTAAATCAATATGTAGTCCATCGTTGGTTCCAAAATCCAGTACGCATTTCTTTCGCAAATCATAAATCAGGGCATCAACCGCACCTCCTGTTGAATGGGTAGATTGCTTTTGAGGAGCAATAAATCTAGATACTATCTTGCTAATTTCTTCTACTGTTTTTTTAGGGTATTTCTTTTTTAAAAAATCGGCTTTTTGATCCCATAGTTTTTGTTGATGCTCAAATGATCTCCAGGCTGATCTAATAATTAGCTTTTTGCCCTGATTATCCAGAAGTTTACTAATCCGACCTATTTTTTCATATACCTCTTTTCTAACTAAATAGCGATAGTTTTTTTGAATGGATTTTTCAAATATTAAATTAAAATCTGAATCCTGAAGACTTATCAATGGAGTGTGATCCTCCTTGACAGGTATAATGGCCGTTTTCTTTTTGTGCAACCTGTCTTTTTCTTCTACTATTGCGCAATACTCTTTCGCGCTTATAGGGGTAATGATATTTTTAAAAATATAGGATGAATTCATGGCAGTAACTAATGCTCCATACTTTAATGTAAATGATACATCGCTTCCAACTTTTAAGTCCTCTTTTTTGGCATTGATTATAATGTGATCGCCACCTGCTCCCAAGATTTCGATATCTAATTTTGGAGTTAATCCAGTGACCATTACATCTTGAACACCCATTGCCAAGATAGCTCGTCTTATTATGCCTTGGTCTTTAAATTTTGGTTTGTTGCCAAAAGCGTCCAGACCGATCTCACCATCTGGTACTGATGATTTGTTTTTCAATTCTATAACTTCAGCCACCAACATAAAGGCGTCCTGATAAAGTTTTGGAATCGGTTTTCCTGTTAAAGGTTCATAACCTAAAAATATAGATTCTCCTAATCTCAAATTATTTATCCTACCAACATCTTTTGTAGTGCTGAACCAATTATAATTAGCTGAGTTTCCTCCTGAGATCATAGATAGCTTTATATGGAACTTTTTTTCAATATTAATAGCAATAGAAGACAGTAATTCCATCTTTTCTGCTGTAGGCTTAACTCCCGAAAAACAAGCAAGGTTTGTACCTATCCCAGTGAGTTTAATTCCTTGAAGGCGTAATACTTTTTCAATGGTATTTTCGAGTTGAGATGGTATTATTCCTTCGCGCAAATCTCCTAATTCTATCATGATTATGATCTTATGTATCTTACCATGTATGATAGCAAATTCTGAAAGTTTTTTTATAACAGACAACTCCGAATTTAAACTCATATCAATATCTAATACTACTGATTCTGCCTGACTTATCATGGGTGTCCTAATCAATAAAAAAGAAGCTTTCACTCCAGCGTCACGCATTTTTTTGATATTTGCGATTCTTGAGTCAGCAAGAATTTTAATTCCACTCTTTACCAAAATATTGGCAATATGTGGATGCGCACAAACACCTTTAGTAACAGCAATTATATCTATACCTTTTGATCTAAAAAGGGTACTCAAAGTCTTAGCGTTATGAGCGATCTTGCTAAGATGGATGTCTATTCTTGGGGTTGACATAATAGAGGATTGACACGAATTAAATCAGGAAATATTTCATGAAGTTTTTCTATCAGCTTGCTGCAGTCATTTTTTAAGACATCAGTGACAGGTAATTGATACTTATCTTCATAAGCCTTTGTTGTACTTTCAATTTCTTGGTCATTCATTTCTTCATGATTGATAGTGATTGCAATTACTTTGGATCCTGAGAAAACTTCTAACATTTTTATTTCGCTTTCAAGTGTTGGCATTGGGATTTTAGGAAAATCACATCTGGCAAGCCTTTTTGGTGGATGTTGGAGGATAATAGCCTTAGGCATAGCACCTCTAATGATTGCACTTGAGGAGGTAAATGCAGGATGACTAAGCGCTCCCTGCCCCTCTACTACAATAATATCGGGTTGTTCTTTGAGTGCTTCCAGAATAGCATTTTCAACTTCTCCAGTTGCAAAGCCAGAACTTAGCATATCTATCGCAATACCGTATTTTGAACCTTGAAGTATTCCTGTCTGACCTGTAGTTATGAAGATGGCGTTTAAACCTTCTTTTTTTAGAGATTCTACTAACTTAAGTGCTGTAGTTCGCTTACCAACTGCACAATCTGTACCAGATACTGTTATTATAGGGGTTTGAACGTCTCTTATCTGTCCTGTAAAGTTGTGGAGATTTTCTTTTGAAGGTGGTTTTCTTACATCAAAAATGGATACGTTGTATTTTTTTGCAAGATTCATACAAACTTCGTCATCCGAAAGAAACTCTGGAAGTCCGTTTACAATATGCATTCCAGTCTTAATGGCAGTGTGAATAATTTTTTTCTCATCATCACTAAGTAATGGCTTAAGGGGAGCAATTCCGTAGATAAAGTATTCTGGAGCACTATCTAGTATTTGAATAGCGTGGTTGAAATTCTGGAATATTGGTATCCCATTTTTAGTTCCATCGAGATACTCACCTGCATCAAGACCTGATTTACTGCTATCTATAATACCAACGATTTCATACTTCCCAGAATGTCTGACAAGACCATTTGCAACTTTACCATCCAATTTGCCAAATTCGTTTTCGCAATAAACTATTGCCGATGTTTTCATATTTAAGTGACGTAAGATTATTAAATTAACTTCAGAAAGATTTTAACTTCCTACTAGTGCTCTTCCATGCAAACCCAATTCCCATCTATCAGGATCATTTTGAAATCCGCAGTAATATATTCCATCAATATATCGCTTTACTATCAGCGAAATACTAGGGTTTATTTTAGTGAATACTGTATCACCTACTTCATATTTTAGAATTACATTTTTATTCAGTTTCATAATTAATATTTTGAAGAGGCTTTTTTTTTATTTCTTTTGACCCCCAGAGAATTAGTTTATGAATAAATAACCTCTGAGGATACAAAGAATCAGCAATAATAAAGACAATAGTAAAATCCTATAACGAATGGCTTTAAACGATATGTTATTTATCTCTGTCTTTAATAATAGTGTTAATGAGTTAATTTATAGTGTTATAAGTAATGTTTTGTTCTATTTATTATCTAAAAAAATGCTAAAAGAATCATCCAATAGCTATTCTTTTGAAATTCATGTTCTTTATGAAATGAATTTTATTCAACTATAAACAAAAAAGGCAGAGCTTTTAGTTTCTGCCTTTTTTACCAGAAAATGTTTTGTAGTATATATCAAAAACTACGCTTCCATTATCATTTAGGTAATTCTAGGTGATTCAGGTTTAAAATAATTATGTATTTTATTTAGAATGTCTATTACGAAGGTGCTTATAATTAACTGATATATGGTTATACAATAAGAATTGAATGTTACATAAATCATAGG
The DNA here is from genome assembly GCA_947496355.1 of uncultured Aquimarina sp. GTDB lineage: Bacteria > Bacteroidota > Bacteroidia > Flavobacteriales > Flavobacteriaceae > Aquimarina. The sequence goes on along the minus strand of CANMCO010000005.1, from coordinate 209,585 downwards.
TTTTAGGTTTTTACGGAAAATCTATTCTAAACATTTGGTTATCTACAAGTAATTTTTTGAATATGATAATAATTTAATGAATTATTAAAAGGGAAAAGCTAAAAACTGTATGTAGCAATTGTGTACAGTTTTTACGTATTTATTTGTTTTTATTTGTTAGTGTTTGTGTACGTTAAATAGGTACTTCATAAAAAAGTACCTGTTTTAAGTACCCATTTGTAGGTATTTGCAAGTTTATAGGTACTTCAAAAAAGTTAAAGCACTGACATTCAGTGTGGTTTTATTACGGCCGAAATGGCTCATAACCCGAAGGTCACAGGTTCGAGTCCTGTTCCCGCTACTAAGAAAAAGCTTCACATTTCTGTGAAGCTTTTTTATTGTTATAATGTTTTGAAGACTTGAAAGGGCGAGAAGCCTGCCTGTCGGTAGACAGGTTAATCCTGAGCGAGGTATGAGTCGCAGGGAGCCAAGTTCCCGCTAAGAAGAAAACCAGTTGTGACAGTAGCTGATTTTTTATCGATATACACCCAAAGATTTATATCCATATAACGTTTGTTATTAAAGTACTACAAAGTGGAATGATCTTATATATGATTGGTACTCCCCCTGTTAATAAGGATGATAATATTATGAGTATAGGTGTCTTATCTTAAGTTAACATTATAATCGTTTCGTCATTGGCATCGAAATTACTATCATAACAATTGATGCTATAATAAGCGGAGCAATAACCTTCATCGGTTTTAAAGTTGTTTTTGTCTTATAATATTCTGGTACGAATTGTTTCCAATCTACGGTATCAGCAAGTTGACCTTCAAATATTTTCGGATAAAAAAACAACCTTAATTTTTCATGAAATGCATCGGTAGCATTCAGATATTCTAATTGTTGGCTCATACTAGTTCCTGCCAATTGATTAAAAGCTAATTGCAGATGCATATTAGGAATTACAGAGGCAATTTGGTTGCTCTTGTTTTCACGTAATGTAATCTTCTTATTAAATGCATCGCGCTGTTTTTTTGAATCGTCATCTCCCATCTGTTGCATAGCGTAATACCATAACCAGTTGAATCCATCAGTAGGATATCCATACTTCTTAAATTGTGGATAATGTCGATAAAACTTCTCAATAGTAGCTTGCTTGTCGGTATCCCATTTAACGTGGTAGCCATCTCTTTGTGCTATTGCGGCACTCAAAGCCTCTGGCACAGGATATTTTGAGGTTACATACGCATTGATTCCAGCCGGCAAAAGAATAATTAACATCAACCAAACAGATAAAAGTAGTAATGCATTAAAACCAGAAGATTTTTTAAAACTTATGATAAAAAAGCTAACCGTAAACCAAAAAAGTATGTAAAGTATAGATAATCCGAACATCCAAAAAAAGTCAATATCTAGAGATAAGTTCAGGATTAGTTTTGCAATAAAAAAAAGAAAGATCAATATTGTATATAATAGTATTAATCGTACCAAAAGTTTGGAGATGATAAATCCAAGTTTAGATTTCGATTGAATAGCTACCAGTCTCCAGGTACCTGTTTCTGTCTCTTCGGAAACTGCATTAAAAGTTAACACAATTACCAATAGAGGAAAGAGGTAAATGATCACAAAAGAAAGATCGAGATTACCCGATTGCAGGTTCATTGGGTTTACCAAATCGGTATCATATTTTTGGGCTTCAAAGGTTTTAATTGTAATTCTTTTTACCGTTGGATGTATATCTGACTGACCAATCGATAATCCAGCTAATGGATTTAAGTTATTGATATAGGCGAAATTTGTATAATATAATAATAGCCCTAAATCATCATTATGTAGTGATACTTGTCGGTCAAAATGTTGCTCTTGATACGTTTTTACTTCAGCAATTGAATCTTGTTGTCTTTCTAGATGTTTATTGCCAATTACGATTCCTACTATGCCCAATAACGTTATTAATATCAGGCTTATCCATACTTCTTTGGATCTAATACATTGTTGTAAAAATAATTTATATAACATCATATTGCTTTTGCTCTTTTTGAAATGAATAGTAATAAACCCATAGTACCTATTGCCCAAAACAAGATAGACAGTAATGCAGGAAAAGCTTCTTTCATAGAATTTGCAAATGCCATTGGTTCATGTCTAAAATCTTGAAAATCTTCCCAATGTTCATGTCCAATTACGTGGGTTTTCCCTTCAGAACCACTTTCTTTTTTCGGACTGATATATTCCATTTGCAATTCATTCATGGTTTGCGCTAGTTGATATCGATAATCATCTGTTTTATCTTGAAAATCGATGTAAGAGGAAAAATCGGTACCAGACATCGTCATTGATATTAATTTTATTGCAGTAAAAGGATTGATAATTGAAGAAAATCGAGTTACATTATTTTGGTTTTTATAAATATCTACCAGCTTAGCTTGATGTTTTCTGTACAAAGCAGCCGTTATTTTCTCGCCTTCTCGCATTACAAAACCCGAATAGTTAAAAGGTAAGTCAGTTACCTTGCTTACATTATGAACTTTGAATACAGAATCTCTTAGGTGGTTATAATGTGGATCATTAGGATTATGACTGTCACCTTTTTGGACTACTTCTTTTTCGATAGCAGATTGAAAGGCCAATTTACTAGGAGTAGGAAACCAGTAATTTCCCATAGCTTGTGCAGATTTTGGTAATAGAATTACTAACAATAGCCAAATTCCTAATAATCGTAATAAAGCATTTTTAGGTGCATTACTACTTGCCGATACAACAACAGTAATAGCAGATATAATAAAAAGAAATACCAAATAACTCATACCAATTATCAATAGACGTAGCCATCTAAAGTCATTTACTATCGGATTTTCAAATAGTAAAAGTGCAATAATTACCACTAAAAGAATAGGTGTAAAAAACAGTAAAGAAATTGCAAAAAGGCCAATAGATTTTCCAAATATTGTCTCTTTCCAAGTAGCACCTTGGGATAAAAGTATTTTTAAAGTTCCATTCTGTTTATCTCCTGCAACGCTAGAAAAACCTATAAAGAACAGCATTAAAGGCAATACCAATTGTAGTAATAATGCTAAACTCAATTCACCAAATCGTAGTATGCCTGTAGAAAATGTAGCTTCAGAAAAATTTACACTATTTTGTCGATGTGCTTCTAAAAAAACTGTACTTCCTGTAAAACTTTCTAGTCCATAATCAAATATTCCCAAAGTAGGGTGTATTCGAAATGCAAATGTCCCAAAATGAGCCATTCTGTGTGGATGCTTATCGGGATTTGCCTCCCAACTTTGTCTTGCTTTAACCTGGTGTTCTTGTCTAATATTATTTTGAGTGGTATGATTTTTTATACCGCTAACAGCTGAATACGCCGTTAACAGTATAAAAATGAAAAATAATAGATAAAAACTTTTGGGTGCTGTCGCGTTACGCCAAAAGTGAACTGCGAATAATCGAATAGTTGCCCATTGCATCTTTTTAGAATTTATACGTTGTAGTTAGTAATACATTTCTGGGAGCTCCCGGAAAAACTCTGGTTGCATTCAATGCACCATTCCAATACGTTTCATCAAATACATTATTAAGCTTTAACGCTATCTGCATATCCATACCTGTTGGGCGATAATACAAAGCTGCATCAAATACCGTGTATGATGGTAATACTATACGATCTCCATACCAGGACAAACGATCTCCACGATATACCATACCTAGACCCACACCTACATTTTTAAGTACACCTTGCATAAAATCATATCGACCCCAAAAATTAGCGCTATGCTCAGGTGCTCCTCCAATGCGTTCACCAATTAATGTTGAGTCATCATCTTCTATAATTTCGGCATCGATAAAGGCATACGAAGCACTTAGTTGAAGATTAGGTAATACATATCCTGTAAGATCCCATTCAAAACCTCGGCTACGTTGTTCTCCTCGTTCTGTTAATACAGTTTCATCATTTGGATCTTGCTGTAATAGATTTTTTTGAGTGATTTGATATACAGCAGCATTCACAGTTAGTTTTCCGCCTAAAAATTCTCCTTTACTACCAAATTCTATGTTATTACTTTCTAAAGGGTCAAAACTAGCAGGGGAACCTGCCCAGAAAAAATCTTCGGTAGCAGGTGAAAGTGTGACCGTGTTAGACTGTGGCTGAAACCCTTCTACGTAGGAAGCATATACACTAATTGCTTTTGTAGCTTCATAAGTCAAACCAATTCTAGGAATAAAAGCTTCGTTTTTAAATGATTGCTCATTATTTGATTTGTAATCGAATATATCTTCATACCAGTCATAACGAAGATTCAGAAGAGCAGAAAATTTACCTATCTTAAATTGGTTTTGAATATAAATACCATTTGAAGTAGTAAGATTTGCGGGAATTGCAAATTCTGAGGTTATATAACCAGAAGTTTCTCTTGCTGTATTATTAGGATTGGCAAGATCGAAATGATCTACATTTGGCCTTGGAGCAGTTACATCATCAATTTCTATAGTTTCAAATTGATCTGCTTGAGCAGGATCAAACGAAGTCGCTGTACCATTTAATCTTCGGTAACGACGAGCACCATTAGAAGCTCCACCGACAGTTCTTTCCCATCTACTACCATCATATCCAACCAAAAGGGTATTGGTACGTGTCATTTTCAAAATCAAAATTGATATATGCGGTATAGTTATCCGTTATCCAAAACTGCTGCCTCTCCGTATAACGTAATTCAGCAAGTGTTGGAATGGCATTTCCATCTATGTCTACAGCAGCAGAACCTGCCACACGATGTTCTGCAAGGTCTTCTTCCCAAGTTTGTTTCATATAGGAAGCATTAAACCCTATATCATTAGTAATCTGCTTACTAAAATTGCTAATCACCATAAACTCTTTGGAAGCATAAAAGTCATTGGCAGCAGCTACATTTGTTTCAATATCAGTACTATTTAGATCAAATTGACCGTTGATAGCTCCAAAGAGTGGTTGACCACGATCAAGATTTCCGACTCCATTACTGTATATCATTTCCACATTAAGAGCGGTAGTGTTATTAGGTAAAAAAGTGATGGAAGGTGCGATTAAAAATTGATTGTTTTGTACCAAGTCTCGGAAAGACCTAGCTTCTTGGATAGCAGTATTAAAACGGTATAATAAAGTTCCTGAATCATTTAAAGGTCCTGTAAAATCTGCAGTTGCTCTTAACGTTCCGAAACTTCCAACGGTGGCACTTACTTCATTTCTTTTTTCTTTTAAAGGTTTTTTAGTTACTAAATTAACTGATCCACCTGGATCTACACTTGAAAAAGTTACTGAAGACGGCCCTTTAATAACTTCTGCTCTTTCTATATGAGATGTAATGGGTTGCAAAAAATAATATTGACGTGTCCTAAAACCATTAATGAGTTGACCATCTTCGGCTTGAATAATACCTCGAATATTAAAATGATTGTAGAAGCCTGTATGTGTAACACTACTTGCCGTTTTTATAGCATCTGCTATCTGAAATGCCTGACGATCATTAATTAATTCTTTTGTGATTGTAGAAACTGCTTGAGGTAGCTCTTTATTCTTAATCGCTATTTTGGTAGATGAAAAAGAGTAATCACTATTGTAATCCGTTCGAGGACGACCAACGATTTCAACGGTTTGAAGCTGCTCTGCGCCTTCTTCTAACTGAACAGTTCTTATATCATATGTAGAACCATTTCCAGTTTCTATAATGTTTTTATAAGGCTGAAAACCTAAATAGCGTACTTCTATAGTATAAGATCCCGAAGGAGCATTTATTTCAAATTGCCCTGAATTATCTGTAAGTTTCCCAAAAGTGTTGGCTTTGTTTTTTAAAGAAATTGAAGCTCCCACAATAGGAATATTTTGAGTGTCGACGATGGTTCCTGTTACCTGTACTTGCGCAAAAGTCGCGTAACTAAATAACAGAAATAAAAGGATGGGTACTAATTTAAAAAGGTTCATTATGTTAATTGATTTGTAGTACGTTTAGATAGTTTTTAAGTATAAATCTTGTAATTGGGTTGCATTAATAGCATCTGTGTTTGATGTATGAACTAATTGACCTTCTTTCATAATACCAATTTTGGTGCCTACATTTACCGCATTAAAGATGTCGTGAGTAGCCATAAAAATTGCTTTACCTTCATTGCTAAGTTCTTTGCATATTTTAGTAAATTCTAATGTAGCTTTGGGATCTAGGCCAGAAATAGGTTCATCCATAAAAATGTAATCCGCATTTTTAGAGAGTGCGATGGCAATACCAACTTTTTGCCGCATCCCTTTGGAATAAGAAGATAGTTTGTTTTGATGGGCAGTTTCTTGAAGACCAGCTTTTGATAAAAAATCAGACAACTCAGAGCTCTTATATTTAAATCCAGCTAACCTGCTAAAGAAGTTAAGGTTCTCCACACCCGAAAGATTGCCATATAGTTGGACAACCTCGGGGATGTATGCTATCATTTTAGTGGTTTTATTACTGTTGGATCTGACAGTAATTCCATTGATCGAAGCTTCACCACTTGAAGGCTCAATTAGTCCTAAAAATAGATTGATTGTTGTTGTTTTACCAGCACCATTTTGACCTAGTAAACAAAAAATTTCTCCATTGTCAACGGATAAATTCAACTGACTAAGTGCTGAGTGCTTACCGTATGTTTTGGTAAGATTGATTGCTTTTAGCATATGTATTATGTAAAAATAAGTTTGACTATTCGTATTTGTAATTTCGGTTAGAACCGATAATAGTTTGGATATGAAGGGATAGGTACCAAAGCAGAACGTGTAATACGCTATTATAAGTGAATGTATAATTCGTTATTCTATAGCGCGAATCACAAATGAGAATGCACAAAATTTATAATGCAAATCAAAAACTCGCATCATTCATAAACTTTATAAACAATTGGTATATCCTTTACACAAAAGGTGGAGGCTTATTATGAATACAAGTTGGAGAAACAATCTTTTCTTGCGGAGTATTGTATTGGGGTACTACAACAAATGAACTTGGTATACTTTGTTGTTCATTTTCTAAATGGGAATTATTATTATTGATTAGATCAAACTGATGAGAATCAACTATAATATCGCAAAGTTCACAAGAAATAGAAGTATCATCATCTAATAAATGGCTCAAAGCATGTAAGTTTGCCACCCTTGGAACAAGGAATGCCGCCGTAAACAACAGAGTAATGATATGCGTGAGTACACGTTGGTGCATAAGTGCAAGATCAGGAATATTGAAATAGGATTTTTTTATTTTAACAAAAGTTTAGGTCGTTTTTATGAGTTTAAATAGAATTTTAAAAACTTGATAGAAAATAATCTGTCAAAATATTAGTTTATATTTATTTGAATCTTAAACCAATTAACCAAAATCATGAAAACACTTAGTAAATTAACAGTAATTGCAGCAGTTCTTTTCTTTGTTTCCTGTAAACAAAACCCAGCTGAAGCTCCTGAGCATAAAGCTATGGTAGAAGAGCATCAAGAAATGGAAGCTTCTCATGAAGCCATGGTAAAAGAACACAATACCATGAAAGATGATCACCAGCAAATGGTATCAGCTCATAAAAATATTGAAAATGATTCTATTCATGTTGTAACCGAGAAGAATCACACAGCAGTATTAGCTAAACACAGTGAGCTTATTGCAGCACATAATACATTGATAGAAAAGCATGCTGAATTGGAAATAAAACATGCTTCTGGAGAGATTACGCTAGAACAAATGATTTCAGAACATGAATCTATGAAAGATGAGCATGAAAACATGGAGAAGGAGCATCAACAAGTCGCGACTGAACATAAACGCATTACTGAAGAAGATCAAAAAATGATGAAAGACGATCAAGAGAAAGCTAAAGAAGCTGAATCTGATCAAAAGTAATATTGTAATAGATATTAGTTATTGGAAAAAAGCTTCAGAAATATTCTGAAGCTTTTTTATTGTTATAAATGTTTTGAAGACTTGACAGGACGAGAAGCCTGCCTGTAGGCAGACAGATTTATCCTGAGCGAGGTATGAGTTGAAGGGAGTCCTGTTCCCGCTATTAAAAATAACTCCTTCATAACGAAGGGGTTATTTTTGTTTAGAATTATTTCACCTTTGTAAAAACACTTCAGTTTTATAAAAAAGTACGGTTTTTATCATTTTATGGAACCGAGAGAGTAGCTTTTGATCAATATTGATTTATTTCGGTTCTAATACTAACAGTACTATAACTATTGCAATGATATACCAAATGCCTCTTCAAAACCTTGTACAATGAAGTCATTAATCGTTTCATCATGATCTCCGGAACCAGTGATTATATTTGTGTTTTTAGACTGTAAAAGTTCAATTTCTGCAGGTTTAAGTCTACCGACTGCCTGATCTGTTTCTCCGTATACATAGGTAATGCTAGATAAGTCATCAAAAGAAGCAAGAAGTTCGGTATATCTATTCATTGCAAATCCTGCAGCTAATCGGTTTAAGTTTCTATCGATAACATCCATTTCTGGTTCCTGATCCAGAATTGGATTAATTCCGTTTTCGAAATACCCAGCCCTTCCTTCAGAAAAAGCTTCCCATACAATTGCATCCATATCTAGCCTACCTACCATAATTAAATAGTTGTCTGCTACGTCTATCCCTTTTTTTGCGATAAAATCTTGTGTCACGAAAGCTCCAAATGAAATTCCTAATACATAGACTGTTCTACCTTGATTTTTAAAATAGTTGACAACTTTGTACAGCATTTCTACACTTTCCGAATTATAATTAATAGCCTGATCAAATGTTACATCATCATTTTCGATTATGCTTGTATTTAATGTTTGTGCTTGATGTACGTTTACAGCTAAAAGATTGGTGACGTCGAAAGTTTGAAAAATTTCGTCTACTTCACCCGTACTGAGTGCAGTATCAGGACCACTTTGTACATTGATCAGAACGACAGGAGCATCTTCTTCTCCTTTAAAATAAATTAAATCTTTAATTTCCTGTGATATGCTAAGAGGAATCTCTGTATCATCAGAGCCACAGCTTATAAAAAATAAGGATACGATAAGTGCTGTTGTGTACATGCGATAATGTTTCATAATAATTTAAATTTAAATTGTTTGTAATAATTTGATAGGGTACACCTCCATTAAGGTAACCTCCTAAAAATGTAGTAATTGATTGAAATCAAAGGATAGGATCAGTATAGTTTGGTGTCCTGATTTATCTATAAAAAATATATTTGGTGATTGGTTAGAAATCTATAGTAATTGAAGTTAATCCTGCTACACCAAAATTGCCGAGAACCAATTCATCCGTTATAGTGTTAGTAATATTGCCAACAAGATTGACAGGTAAAAATAAAGAGGATACTTCCGGTTCATTTCCTTGGTTACTAATGACATTGCTATAAAACTGAAACGTAGTAAAGTTAATATTACTGATGTCTACGCGTAACGTTTCGCCTTCATTCATACCAGTAATAACAAGAATTTTTTCTTCTTCTTCATTAATAATTCTGTCATTGGAGACGATTAATTCATCAGAAATTAATACATCATCTTTAAGAATTTCTAAATGAATTAAATAGAAATTCTGTACATCAATTGGACCGGTGAAAGTAATTCGAATACTATCATCGGTTTTTATCATATCCATAATAGGGATAGGTGGTTTTAAAATTTCTTCTTCGGATTTCAGCACAGTTTGATCTTGTAACATTACTTCTATCCAATACGTGTTGCCTATAATGGGAGTAATCATCTCTGAAGTAGTATAGACGCCATTATTTACCATAAACGAATCTGAAACTAACGAGGTGTCATTGGATACATCTCGGGTAAATAAGGATATTTGCGCGTCATTTACAGCACTAAAAGACGTATCAGTTACTGGAACGGTCTTTTGAACCTGAATAGAAACAAAACCCTCTTCGCTGGTCAATAACCCAGAAATAAATACCTGCTCTTTAAATTCAAAATCCTGACTAATATCTTCAACACAACTTATGAATGTGAATAATGAAATAAATGTTATGTATATAGGTAGTTTTTTCATGGTTCTAAAATTTAAAATTGTAGGATATGAATGGAATTGGTGCAGCGATAAAAGAAATTTGAGACGTTTCTAATTGATTATCGTCAAAAACAGAATTAATAGAAAACGCATTTTTACGCCCATATACGTTATATACACCAAAATTCCAGCTTCCTTTCCAGTTAGTTTTAGGATTGTCGGTGGGTGTATAAGTAAACGAGATGTCTGCTCTATGCGTATTCGGAATTCTAAATGCATTTCTATCAGAATAGGTGATAAATGAATCTCCGTCTAAAGTCAGTCTACCATTGGGCTGGGTGATAGGTCTTCCTGTTTGAAAGGTAAAAAATGCTCCTACTTCCCACTTTTTGGATAATTTATAATTCGCTGTTATATTGAATATATGAGGCCGATCAAAATTCGAAGGAAAGTACCTGTTGTTATTAATTTGCTCTGAAGAGAAATTACTTTTCGTTTTTCGTTTTGATACAGAATAGGTGTAATTTACATTTCCGGTTAGTTTTCCCTTGTTTTTATGAGCGGCTAGTTCTAATCCATAAGAAAAACCTTCGGCAGCCACTAATTCGGTTTCTAAGTTGTCAAAAACTCCTAATCTAGCTCCATTTTTATAGACTATTAGATCATCAAATGTTTTGTAATATCCCTCTACTGAAAAATTATAACTTTGATCTTTGGTGTCATAGGCATATCCAGCAGAAAATTGATTTACTTTTAATGGAGCAATATGTTCACCAGAAGGTTTCCAAGTATCATTTGGTAATGTTATCGTTTGCCTATTAATGGAATGTATGTATTGAAACATTCTGTTATATCCTATTTTAAAGGCTTTATGATCATTAATATCATATTTTAAGGATATGCGTGGTTCGAGCCCAAAATAAGTTTTCGATATCTCGTTATTTTTTACATTTCTGTTCCCAATAATTGAGTTTTGTGTTTGCGGAAGGTTAGGGTCGTAGATAGCAATGTTTTCTTCTCCAAAATTGGCAAACCAAGAGAAGCGTATACCCGTTGATAATGACAGTTTATTCCATTGTTTTTCAATACTATAGTAGGCTGCTAGTTCTAATGCTTTTTCTTTGTCTAGAATTTCGTTACCTGCTGTACTAATAATTTTGGGAGTGAATTGATATAAATTACCATAGAGACCAAATCGCATTAGGGTACTAGGGCTTGAATAATAAGTGAAATCTGGCTTAAAGATCCAATTTTCAATAGATCTTTCAACAGTTTCTTCAATATCTTCTTCAATGTTTTCTTCTCGAAGATCTTCTCTCTGCCCTAATGAGAAATCGTATTTACTATAGATACCTGTTATATTAGAAAATAATCTATTAGAAAAAGTATGATTCCATCGTATGGTAGCAGTAGTATTTATCCATCCAAGATCTAAATCAGAATCGAAACCTCCTTCTCCATTTTCCTCTTCTTGATTAAATTTTAAGACATCTGCAGCAAAAATACCTGATGCATATAGCCTATTGTTTTTATTGATATTCCAGGTAAGTTTTGTGTTTAAATCATAAAAATGAAATTTATCAACAGCCTCATTACCTTTAAATAACGGAAAAAACACATCAAAATAAGATCTCCGACCAGAAGCTAAGAAGCTTATTTTATCCTTTTTAATAGGACCTTCTATCGTAAATTTAGAAAACAATAATCCTAATCCACCTTCTCCTTTAATTCTCTTTGAGTTACCATTTTTTTGTCGAATTTCTAGTACTGATGATGCTCTGCCTCCAAAACGAGCTGGTATTTCGCCTTTATATAATTTTAATATTTTAACTGCATCTGCATTAAAAATAGAAAACAATCCAAATAAATGCGATGTGTTGTACAAGGGAGCTTCATCGAGTAGAATTAAATTTTGATCTACATTTCCACCTCTTACATTAAAACCACTAGTTCCTTCGCCAATACTACTAATCCCTGGTTGCGTTAAAACTGCACGAGTAATATCAGGTTCTCCTAAAAGAGATGGTAGTTTTTTAATTTCTGAAGTAGTTAAACTAGTAGTGCCTCCAAGAATGGGTTCTACCTGACTTTTATTATTTTGATTTGTCTGTATTAGAACTTCTTCTAATGCACTTGAGGATGGCTGAAGCTCTATCTTTATGTTTTTATTAGTTTCTAATTGAATATCCAGCGCTTTGGTTACATAGCCAAGATACGAAATCTCCAAAATATAGTCTCCTCTGGGCAATGTTATGGAATAAAAACCATAAGCATTAGTAAATACTCCATTGTTACTATTTTTTATGATAATACTGGCACCTAAAAGTATTTCGCCAGTATCTGCATCTGTAACAACCCCACTAATCGTAAAATCGTTTCGTTGTCTTTTAGCTTTAGAAAGAATGATATGTTTTTTCTTGATTTTATAGGAGATCGTAACATTCTTAAAAAGCAATGCAAGCGTTTCTGCTATATTTTCCTTTATAACTGTTATACTAAAATTTTGATCCACATCGATCACATCATTACTAAATATGAATGTGTAAGATGTCTGTTCTTCAATTTTACTTATAATTGATTGTAATGAACTATTTTCTTCGGCTAGCGTAACGTTGTTTTGAGAAAACCCGTTAAACGCCAGAAGTTGAAAACAAAAAACTATATAAAAAAATAAAGATAGTTTCATTAAAAAAATAGTTTTTCCATAACTGATTTTTGGCCATGGGATGACCTCAAAAAGGTTTATTTTCATACATTTGAGTATTGTTAATTGATACTGATTTTGCGATTAGAATTTTTTAACATTTATAGTGGGAAAATGCCAGTTTTCCCACTTTTTTTATTGTATTATCCACTCATTCTTTTTGGTGTTTAGTTCATATGTAAAATCTTTAGAAATTTTAAGTATTTCAAAAATCTCATTTATAGGAGTTGTATTGTCAAAAGTTCCGGTAAATTTACTAGCTGCAATCTTTTCATTTTTAAAGCGTATTGGAATGCCAAATTGAGCTTTTAGGTCGATTGCTATTTCTCTAAAAGTTTTGTTTTTGAATTGTATTTTCCCTGCTTTCCAGGCAATGTTAGTCTCATTAGGATCCATATTGGACTTAAACACTTCTTTAGTTTTCTTGTAGAAGGTTACTTTTTCATTCGGAATCAGGATTACGCTTTCTTCAAACTGGGTTTCAGAAGTAACGGCTACTTTACCAGTTAGTAATTTTGTTTCTGTAATTGCACTTTCTTTATATGACTTTACATTAAAACTGGTACCCAAAGCTTTTACTGTAATATGATCAGCAGTAGTTACTGTAAAGGGATGTAATGTATCTTTTGCTACCTCAAAAAATGCTTCTCCTTCCAGATATAAAGTTCTTGGGTCTTCTGAGTTATAGGATAAATTACTAGAAGCATTTAGCCATACTTTAGAGCCATCTGATAGTTCAATGCTTTTTTGTTCACCAAAAATTGTCTGTACAACTATTTGATTGGTATTGGAGGATAAGGTATTAAAGAAATATACTCCGGAAATGAGTATAACAAAGATAGCCGCATACTTTAACATCTCTTTCCAAACTACTGTTTTTGGTTTAACTGTAGTGAAAAAACGTTTTTTAGCTTCTTCGACAGATGGGTCTTTCTCAGAAGTATGCTTATGAATGGCTGTTATTTTGGTAAATAATGCTTTATCGAAATCCGGAGAATCTATCCATTTTTCTACCTTTAGGATAGTATTATCGTCCGCAGTTTGCGAAATATATTCCCAAAGTTCAGTTTCTGTGATTTTAAAATGCTCCATACCCAAAAGGTGTTAATTACTTATAAGACGTATGCGGAGCAGGAGTACCCTATTATGATTTGTATTTTTCTTTATAAATAATCCTTTAAGCCTTTCTCAAATGCTGCTAAAGCCTTTGAAATATGAAGTTCTACGGTTTTTATAGAAATACCTTTTTTTTGAGAAATTTCTTTGTAGGTAAGGCCTTTATCTCTTGATAATTTGAAAATATCTGTTGTTTTTTGTTCCAACGTAGTATAGATATCTTCAATGCGTTCTATCAATTCCCATTGTTTATCGATCTCAGTTTCAATACTGGTATTGAGCGCATATACATTTGTGTGTTTTTCTCTAGTCTGTTTTTTTCTATACGCATCAATGATTTTATTTTTTAGTGTAGTAATTAAAAATGATTCTATAGAGCGTTCTGATTGGTTGATATGCTCAAAGTTCTCCCAAAGCTTAATAAATGTTTCTTGAGTCAACTCTTTAGAAGGGTCAGATTCTTTTAAAACTTTAAAGGCATAATTGTACAATCTGTTATAGTGTCTATCAAACAAATTGGAGAATTTGGCCTCTTTGATGGAATTGGATGTGTGTTTTTTATTCAAATAATTGGCGTAACTGCAGATTACTAAATTATATAAAAAAACGCTCAAAACTCCTTACTGTTACATTTTACTTTTTCTTTTTAACTTATGATGTTTAAAAGAAAAATTCCGATAAAAGATTTAAGAACTAAATGATATTTTTTATTTCTTTCAAATTCGTCACATAAAAGATTAAATGCAATTGAAAATTCAAAAAACGGTACTTTATCAAAAAGTACCATTTTTAAGTGCTAATTTGTAGTCATTTGTTGCCGTTTGCAAGATGGTGAAAATACAAATAGCTTATAAATAAAGGATTAGATTTGTGTCGATTTAGCCTCATAACCCGAAGGTCACAGGTTCGAGTCCTGTTCCTGCTACTTTTAAAAAGTTTTGGAGTAGCACATAATGTTTGTTAAAAATTCAATAGTCTTCAACCTCGATTTTTTGGAAACATCCAAAAGAACCTTCTTTAATTTATTTTCCATTGAAGAGATATAAGAGAAGTATTGGATAATACATTACTTTTGAAAATTATATCTTAATGAAAACAGGATGTTTTATATAATCCCAAATTAATTGGTAAGATTAAATGTTATGAGCGAAGAAAATATAGTAAAGATTAATGATGTGATAACTCATTATTTTAATACAAACCCTTCTATTGATTGGATTCCTGTAAAAGCAATTATGCCTGCATTAATTGAAGCAGGAGTTTTTAATAAGGACAAAAAAAAGGGATTGCCGATTCGTAAAGTATTGCGGAAATTAGATCTAGAATCACAGCTTGCTAAAATACCAACTGTACATGTAGAAAGAAGATTAGGTAGTATCTATTGGTATTTTGTAGCATCTGGTAAGAAATATACACCAAAAGAATTAATAAGTCCAATCAGCAAAAAAGAACAAAATTTACGAGCTATTCAAAATAGTGATGAGTATTATCTAGTAAATTTATGTGATGAATTGTTACAACAAAAAGCATCAAGAAAACATACTTTTGATACCCTAGTAGGAAATCTCCACAAGAGAGGAAAAGGAAGAACAAAACTCCCTCTAGATGCCTATTATGAGGATTTGAAATTGGTTCTTGAGTTTTTTAGAAAAGATGAGGTTACCGAAGAGTTGGATGAGAAAGAACAGGCGCGGAAAGCACAAATAAAATATTATAACGAGCTTAAAAAGAAAGCCATTCGTACCAAAAAACTACGTTTGGTTGAGGTTAACTATGCTTTGTTTGAGTGTAATGACGCAAACAAATTGATTAGAAATATGGAAAACGATACTTTGGTTCTAAAAGGTATTTTAAAAGATTTCATGTAGGATAAAATACTTTTAGAGAGCGTTAATCCTGTTTTTGCTACCAAAAAAACTTTTATTTTATATACGGTACATCATTACGCTTCTTTATAAGGCTTTAATAATTTTGTTTCGATTTAATCTAATATGATTTCATTCATGTTTTGTGCTATAAAGATTAATACAGCAATTAAAAAGAAAGCTATTCGTGAAATAGGCTACAAAGACGAACTTCATAAATTCTCGCACCCAGTAATTTAGTATTGTACCAATTCCTTTCCAATAACTCATTTATTCGGCTCCCAATTGAAAAAAGTTAAATTATTGCTACTTTAGCGATGCGTGTACATACTTCAAAAATTCATTAAATGGCCACTTCAGTAGCTATAGTTTCGGGAATTGGTGCAATTCAAAGTATATTATTTGCCTTATTAATTTTTGTCAAAAAAGAGAGGAACAAATCAGACTGGATACTGATGATATGGTTTCTTATATTCTCAATTCATTTATCATTAAAATTAAGCATTGAGTTTTATGAAGTGACTAGTATAGACATTTTAATAATGACTATTAGTTTCTTACACGGTCCATTTTTTTTGTTCTATTCAAATTCAATTCTCGGAGAGCGTTTTACAAAAAAAGATCTCTTACATTTCATCCCATTTTTGTTCTTTTTTATAGGATGTTTTTATGTTGAGGATATTCATGACCCCAATTGGGAAGTAATACTCCTTATTGTGAAACTAATTTCATTGATTTTTTACCCTTCTTTTATACTGTATCATTTCAAGAATAAAATAGGGTTTTTAAAATCAAAGACTTCAAATAGTAAAATTTTAGAGTATTTCTGGATTAAAACAGCCGCTATTATTTTCTTAATCAGTATGGGGATTAGTATTATACGAATGGTCATAGAACTAAATGTAGGCGTATCATATTTTGAATTTGTAGATGTACTTCGTTATACTGTTTTGGTAATGATAATTGGTTTTTATGGGTTAAAGTATGGAACTATTTATAAACCTGAAGAAGTATCTGACTATCTAAAATCAAATCAAAAAAAATATAAACACAGTCCATTACAGATGAATGAAATTAATAACATTCGTCGTCTAATCAATCAATACTTTAAAGAAAACAAATCATATTTAAATCCTGATTTTTCTTTGACAAAGTTATCCAGATCAATAGATATCCGTAAGCATCATTTATCTCAAGTAATAAATTCTGAGATGGAAACTACTTTTTATGATTTGGTCAACACTAAAAGAATTGAATATGCTACTCATAAAATTAGAGAAGGGGAGAGCTCTTATTTAACAATGGAAGGTTTAGGCTATGATTGTGGATTTAACTCTAAGTCGGTGTTTTTTTATCATTTTAAAAAACAAACAGGAAAAACGCCTGGGCAGTATAAGAAAGAAATGAGTACGAATTAATTAAGACCTTCTAATACATCAATTAAAACTTCAATATTTGTTTCACAGTAATAAATAATTCTACTGTTAATAGAAATCCAGGATTTTCTTTTTTTGAAAATTATGACTAGCTATTTACCTAAGAAATAGTTAAGGTATCCAAAAACCGTATTGATAAATATATATTCAATGGTATTGTTTATCCTGAATTACAAAATGTAAAAAGTGAAATTCATAATGACCTATAATATGGTCGTCTACATTCTCTTTTTGAAGAATTTAATGATGATCGTAAAAATTTAAGAACATATTAAATAACCCCTTCAATAGCAGAACTAAATGGATAAAAGAGAATTTATTAAAACATTCGCAGCAGCTTCGGCATTAACATTTGTTAATCCAATAGAAATTTTAGCCAGCACCACAATTAATCCGATAAATAAAAATGTACTCATATTAGGAGGAAGAGGTTTTATAGGTCCTAGTATAGTTCAGGTTTTTTTAAAAGCCGGTTATAAGGTGACTTTATTAAATAGAGGAAAAACCAATCCAACACTTTTTAATAACCTACCTATTATTATATGTGATAGAGAAAAAGAAGATAAGAAAGGCCTCAAGGATATAGATAAAAAGTACAGAGAAACTCATTGGGATATCGTGGTAGATACATGGCAGAAATCTCCAAAAGCAGTTGCAGATTTTCTTGATGAATTTAAAGGGCGTATTGGTCACTATCACTACATATCAACAGTTTCTGTGTATGATAAATGGGATAAAAAATTTATTGAGGAAACAGAACCTCTAAACCCGCTCCCAAAATTTCCTAAAACAATACGTGAGGATTTTAGATATGCTATAAGAAAAACTCTTTCTGAGGAAGCTATACGCGAAAGAGTGAATAACTATACCATATATAGATCACATGGCATGAAAGATTTTAGGACTACCAGACCAAATGACCCAAATACTCAACCTTTTTGGCCTATAAGATTTTATAGGGGGGGAGAGATACTTTTACCAAATGTACAGGATCATCATATTCAGGTAACAGATGTTCAAAGTCTGTCAAACTTCATTTTGCACTGTTCTAGAACTAAAACTTACGGCGAGTATAATGTAGCCTATCATTCAACACCGTTTAAAGACTTTGTATCAAGCCTTGTTTTAGCTACAGATATGCCAAAAAAATTATATTGGATTGATGGAGATTTCTTAATAGAAAATAAATTATTACCCTATAAAATAGTGCCTTTGTGGAAACCTAAACCAGCAGGATCGTATTATTTTAATGTTCAAAAAGCTATAGGAGCTGGTTTAGTTAACAGACCTATGGTTGATATGATAACCGATCAATTAAATGGGTATAAAAGTAGATACCCAAATGATGATGTTAGATTTGGGGAGGTCATAGGAGGTAATAAAACTAAATATTATTCTATCGATAAAGAGAAATCCGTAATTGATAAATGGATTGCAAGACAAAAGTGAAGCATCGTATCATTAATTACAGGATTTATTACCATTCCTGGATAGCATATAACACAAAAGATCAATATATATGGTGATTCATGTGCATAGCCTTGTGCAATGTGATGAAAAGCCATTTTTTGTTTTGAAAATACAAAGTACTTTATACCTATTTCAATCACAAATAATTCTAATCTTCACTTCTACGTCTTTTTTTATCCAACATACGTCATGAATTTATTTTTATATCGATCTAAATTTGCAAAATCTTATTTAGATTAAATAAAAATAATATGCTCCTCGACACACAAACTAATTTGGTTATTGACCATGAAATAGAACAGTTTTTTGATTCTGAATCAAAATACACTTATGAAGAATATATTCAAAAAGCCGTGCAACATGTAAAGTCGTTTTTGGATAGGGATCAATTTTATAGTGGAGATTTTGCTAGTGATTTTGGTTCAAAGCGGCATTTAATCGCATCAAATCCTGATGTTAGATTAGATATTAAAGAAGCTTTACAAGAGATAAAAGAATTGTATCTGGACCATACGATAGCATTCCATCATCCTACTTATGTAGCGCATCTTAATTGCCCCGTATTGCTGCCTGCCATAGTAGGAGATCTAGTGGCATCATCGGTAAATACTGCTATTGAAACTTGGGATCAAAGTACTTCTGCAACCTTAATAGAACAAGAAATGATCCGATGGATCTGTGCCGAAATGAGGTTGCCTGAAACCTCAGATGGAGTATTCACTAGCGGTGGTACTCAGTCTAATTTTATGGCGCTACTTTTAGCTAGAGATAATTATGCATTCAAGCATTTTGGGCTTAATCTAAAAGAAAACGGATGGTCTAACGTAGTGTCAAAATTTCGTTTTTTTTGCTCAGAAAAAGCTCATTTCAGTATCAAGAAAAATGCAGCTCTAATGGGAATGGGATACAGTTCTGTGATCCCTGTAGTAACCGACGATAAGATGAAGATGAAACCTGACGCTTTGGTACAAGCTATCGAGAAAGAGAAACAATCAGGGAACATTCCTATTGCGATAATTGCGACAGCAGGAACTACCGACTTTGGAAGCTTTGATCCTTTAGAAACTATTGCTAAAATAGCTAAAGAATATGATGTCTGGTTTCATGTAGATGGTGCTTACGGCGGTAGCTATATATTAACAGAGACACACCAACATTTGCTTAACGGAATAGAACAGGCAGATTCAGTGACTATTGATTTTCATAAAACCATGTTTCAGCCTGTTTGTTCTAGTGCCTTTTTGGTACGCGACACAAAACATTTCAAATATGTATCTTATTATGCTGACTATTTGAACCCTTTAGAACATAGAGATGTAGCATGCCCTAATCTTATTGAAAAATCCATCCAGACGACCCGTAGATTTGATGCTCTGAAGCTTTGGTTTAGCTTAAAAATGACTGGAGCTAAAACGATAGGATCATTCTTAGAAAAAGTACATTATCTAGCCTTAGATCTTTATTACAGCATTAAAAATGATCTTTATTTTGAAACTGTTCATAAACCAGAGCTCAGTACATTGGTATTTAGGTATACAACTCCTGGGGTAGCTACTGATACTATTCATGATACAATCAACTTGTATATAAAGAATACACTTTTTAAATCAGGTCAGGCTTCAGTAGCGAGCACTAAACTCGACGGGAAAATATATCTAAAATTCACCCTGCTTAATCCTAAAAGTACTATCGATGATTTGTTGAATATCATACAGATGATTAAGGAAACAGGAGGTAAATATGAAATCCATAATTAAAATAAACACAAAAATGACGAAGGAAGATATTATCGATTTTGTGGCTATCGGAGTTGGTCCAATGAATTTGGGATTGGCATGTTTAACAGAAACTATTGCCGAATTAGATGGCGTATTTCTAGATAAAAAAGAGAAATTTGATTGGCATCCCGGAATGATGCTTCAGGATACAACACTTCAAATCCCTTTTATGGCAGATTTGGTAACGTTGGCAGATCCTACAAATCCATTCAGTTTTCTAAATTATATCAAGGAGCAAGGGCGCATCTATTCATTTTATATTAGAGAAAACTTCTTGGTATTAAGAAATGAATATAATCTGTATTGCCAATGGGCCATTCAGAAATTACCTAATATTCATTTTAATACAGAGGTTAATAGGATTCTTTATCATCAAGAAGAAAAATACTATACAGTTTTTTCAATTTGCAATAAAACCAATGAACAAAAAGTATACAAAACCCGAAAGTTAGTTTTGGGTACCGGGACTACACCATATATTCCTGAGTGCTTCGCAGGTTTGAAAGGGAAAGCCGTTCATTCTTCGACGTATCTTTCTAATAAAGAACAACTACAATCTAAAAAATCGATTACCGTATTAGGTAGCGGACAAAGCGCAGCAGAAATTTTTTACGATCTCTTACAAGATGTTGATACCAAGGGATATGAACTCAATTGGATCACAAGATCACCAAGATTTTTCCCTTTAGAATATTCAAAGCTTACTTTAGAAATGACCTCACCAGAGTATGTAGATTATTTTTATAACCTTCCGTCTCAGAAAAGAGACGAATTGATCAAAAATCAGAAGCATTTGTACAAAGGAATCAACCAGGATCTAATAGCTGATATTTTTGATTTGATCTATACCAAGCAGCTGTTAAGTGATGTAAAAATAAACCTAAGAACAAATTCTGAACTTCAAAAAGCAGAATATGACCAAGCGCTGGGTAAGTTTTACCTAGAATTATATCAATGTGAGCAGGATAAGTATTACCGTAATCAAACTGAAGGGTTAGTTTTAGCAACTGGCTATACGTATCAGCAACCCAATTTTATAGAAGGAATTAAAACCCAAATTCGATGGGATGAAAAAGGTAGATATGAGGTGCATCGTAATTATGCTATAGATCTAAAGGGTACAGACATTTTTGTGCAAAATGCAGAGCTGCATACTCATGGTTTTGTTACCCCTGATCTTGGAATGGCGGCTTATCGTAATTCATATATCATCAAAGAACTTACAGGAACAGATTATTACCCAATCGAAAAACGAATTGCTTTTCAGCAATTTGAGGTCACCGAAGAAGAAGAAATTAAGAAGGAAGTATCTGCGATATGAAGAAATTTTTGATCATAATGACCTTGGTGGCTGTAATAAGTGATTATTTGCTACATCCATTTTACCCGCAGTTCTTCCAAGCTCGATTTGGAGTTACTGATCCAAAATGGGTTGGATATTACTTTGGAGCGATCTGCTTAATGGTTATGATTTCATTTCCGTTTTGGGCTTATGTTTCTAAAAAAATTACAGAACTTAAAATTCTGGTTTATACCCAATGTATTGCTGGAATATTAGCCATGTTTTGTTATTGGACTAACTCATATATCAACTTTTGGATTATCTCGCTGGTGATGATTTTGTTCAAAGGAAGTTATCTTTTGGTTTATCCTTATATATTAAAAATTATCACCAAAAAAGAACACCCTGGGACTATTGGATTATTGTCTGTGGTAGTACATCTGGGTGGAATTTTAGGAGCAGTAATTGGTGGTCTAACTGTCGATTTTATTGATGCCAGTTATATCTTTTTAATTATGGCGATTGGTGATTTTATCCAAATGGGAATGAGTATATATCTGCTAAGAAGCGATATGTATGATACTTCAATTTCTCTAGAAGCCCAATCAACAGCTCAAACTGATAAGAAAATGATGCCAAAGGGATTCATCCTCAAAATAGGATTGATAACAATGATTTTGTATTTCAGTGATTTTCTGATCCGACCTTTTTTCTCTAGTTACTGGGAAAGTATTTCAGGTTATGATTCTATGTGGATTTCGGGAATCATCTATGCCATCCCAGGTTTTGTAGCCTTAATTGCCTTGTGGGTGAATTCTAAAAGAAAAGTGTCCAACAATGGTTTTCAAGGTATTATTTCGGTATTGCTTTTTGGAGCTATTGGACTGTTATTACAAGGTATCCCATTTGAAGCGATAGTTGTATTGGGAAGAATTATCTATGGATATGCAATTTTTCAAGGTGTTGTAAAATTCGATGTTTTGCTATTCGAAATGAGTACACCAGAATCGTATGCCGTAGATTACAGTAAAGTACATTTCTTTCAGAATTTAGGAGTATTAATTTCTTCTTTTTCTGTTGGGCTACTAGTCGATAATCATGGGTTGCACATCCCATTTATGGTTGCCTTTGTTGGATTTATTATCACACTAGTGCTATACTATTTTGTTTTTAAGGTGGCTGTAAAAACTGCTTCGAAGACATTAGCAAAAACTTAAGAAACCCCGAATGAAAAAATCAAAAGCAAATATAGAACATGATTATCATAAACTTTTCACCAAGTCTTTTGTTGGTTTGGGGGCTGTTGATATTCGTCCATTCAGAATTACCGAAGATAGTGAGCTACTTCATCGTTGGGTAAATTTGGATTATGCTATTTTTTGGGGGATGCAAGGGAGCAATTTACAAGAAGTGCAACAAGAATACGCCCGATTGATGGAGCCTGATCACTATGATGTCTTTGTTGGACTATTTCAAGAACAACCCGTTTTTATATTAGAACGATATGATCCTACTTATGATCCTATAGGAACCTTATATCCTTCACAAAATGGAGATTGCGGTATTCATATCATTGTAGCACCACCCGAAGTCAGGATTCCTGATTTTACATGGTATTTGTTTACCACTATTATGGACTTTGTTTTTCAAGACCTTAAAGTGGATCGAATTTTGGTAGAGCCCGATATTCGTAATAAAAAAATGTTCGCATTATGTCAGAGAATCGGATTTCAATTGGATAAAATAGTAGAACTCCCTCATAAAACCGCTCAATTGGCTTTTTTAACAAGAGAGCGATATCAATTAGTAACCCCAATTTCACAAATCAATAAACGCAGCGCAATGAATACGTTAGATAATGCCGTTTCACCCCAACAATCGATTGCTCATTTACAACCCGCAGTTTGGGTAAAAGCAAATACAGTATTAATAGCAAAGGCTATATGCGAATTTAGCCATGAACTCTTAATAAAACCTATAGTATTAGAACAATTAAAAGATGGTTGGAATAGCTATATTCTGAAGACCGATAACCCCACTATTCAATATCAATTCAATGCAAAATCACTTTCTTTAAATCATTTATGGATAGATAAAGAGTCTATCAAAAAATATGAAGAAAGTAACACTGTAGCATTAGATGCTATTGTATTCATAAAAGAATTCAGGAAACAATTAGGGATTAAAGATAGCCAAATACCGGTATATCTTGAAGAGGTTATAAGTACCCTTTACGGTAGTGCTTTTAAATTCCTGAAAGGTAACCCAACAGTTCAAGAGTTAGTTGATGCCGATTTTCAAACCATAGAACAATCTATGACCGAAGGTCATCCTGGTTTTGTAGCCAATAATGGCCGGATTGGTTTTGATAGTAGCGATTATAGGTCCTATGCTCCCGAAGCAGGAAACTCCTTTTCATTATTGTGGTTAGCTGGCCATAAAAGTAGGGCAGTATATGCCGCTACTGCCGAATTATCCTACGATACTTTGATACAACAGGAATTAGCTATTGAAACGTTAACTTCTTTTGAAACTATTATAAAAAGTAAAGGTTATGATCCGGATGATTATTTCTTCATCCCAATGCATCCGTGGCAATGGTTCAATAAGTTAGCTAACATATTTTCACCAGAAATTGCTACCGGAAATCTGATCTGCCTGGGTTACGGTCCAGATCAATATCTTGCCCAACAATCGGTACGTACACTATTCAATAGTACTAACCCAAATAAGTTTTACACAAAAACAGCTTTGTCTATTTTGAATATGGGCTTTATGAGAGGGCTTCCTTTGTACTACCTGGGTACCGCACCCAAAATGGCGGTCTGGCTTGAAGAATTACTATATAGTGATCTATACATTCAAGAAACAGGATTTAGAATGCTGGGGGAGATTGCTTCAGTAAGCTACGTAAACCCTTATTTTGAAGAGTTTGGTCCACATAATGATTATAACAAAATGTTAGCCTCTTTGTGGAGAGAAAGTCCGATTGCGAATATTAAAAAGGAGCAACAACCAATGACCATGGCAGCATTTCTTCATGTGGATCATCATGGTGAGGCTTTACTGCCAAAAATCATTCAGAAATCGGGCTTAATTATAGAAGATTGGTTAAGCTTATATTTAAAAGCCTATCTGAGCCCATTATTACATTGTTTCTATCATTTTGATTTGGTGTTTATGCCCCATGGCGAGAATATTATTATGGTGTTGGAAGATCACATCCCTGTTAAAGTCTTTATGAAAGATATTACTGAAGAGGCTTGCATTTTGAACTCAGAAGTTGAATTGCCAGATCATCTGAAGCGTATGTACGTTCCAGTACCAGAAGATGTAAAATTACTTTCAATTTTCACTGATATTTTTGATGGTTTCTTCAGATTCATGGCTCATATTTTGGAAGAACATACTAATTTTTCAGAAGATAGATTCTGGAAAGTCGTAGCTGAGAATATTCAGGAATATCAAAACCGTTATCCAGAAAAAGAAGCAAAATTTAAACAATATGATTTGTTTGCTCCGGATTTTCAATTGTCTTGTTTAAATCGTCTTCAGCTCAATAATCATAAACAAATGATTGACCTGGATGATCCAGTTGCCCTGCTACAATTTGCAGGAAAATTAGAAAATCCCGTTGCAGCATTCAAAAAGGATAGTATTGAAGCAGTTTCTTGATTAGATATAACAATTATGAACGAAAATAGAATCATATCCAACCTTGTATTCTCAAGAACGATTAAAGACTTTGGAAAAATACGTTTACATCGATTAGATCTTGATAATGACGTAGAAATTATCCACCAATGGGTTACAAAGCCATATGCTGAGTATTGGGGTATGACCAACAAATCTCTAGATGAAGTTCGTTCTGAATATACAAAACTCATATCTGCCTCGCATTATGAAGTATTTATAGGGGTATATAAGAACGAACCTGTTTTTCTGATGGAAAAATACAAAGCCTCAGAAGATCGTATTTCAAAATATTATAGTCCCAGAGATACTGATTATGGCATGCATATTCTGATTGCTCCTCCTAAAAATAGAATACATGGGTTTACTTGGAATGTATTCAGTACGGTTCTAGAATACTTTTTTGAGCAGCCTAATATAGATAGAGTAGTGGTCGAACCCGATGTTAGAAATGAAAAAATTCACAGACTCAATAAAAAAGCAGGGTTTAGATATCAAAAAGAAATTGAGCTACCAGAAAAAAAAGCAGCACTAGCTTTTTGCGAACTTCAAGATTATCAAGAAGCTAAAAGACTATTGCTTTCATCACTAAAACCTATGACCAACGCAACTATAACCAATGCCAAACCTGAATCTACTATGGACCACCTAACTCCAGAGGTGTGGAAAAGGGCAAATATTGTCTTAGTAAAAAAAGCGATTAGTGAATTTGCTCATGAATTGGTTTTGCAGCCTAAAAAAATTAAAGAAACCAAAGACGGCTATCATTATTTTTTGATTTCAGATACACCAGGTATTACCTATGAATTCGAGGCTCAAAAAAGAGCGCTGGATCATTGGGAGATCGATGAAAACACACTAGTAAAAAAACGAAATGGTGGTATTGATCATATTAATGCACTTGATTTTATTGTAGAGTTTAGACATACATTAGGAGTTCCTGAACATTTACTCCCAGTATATTTAGAAGAAATTTCAAGTACATTATCAAGTGCGTCATACAAGCTTCATTATCAAAAATTTACTTCGCGAGAACTAGTAAATAGCTCTTTTCAGATTATTGAACATGCCATGACTGAAGGTCATCCTTGTTTTGTAGCCAATAATGGCCGAATAGGTTTTAATAATGAAGACTATATCAAGTATGCCCCTGAAACCAATCAACCCTTTAAAGTTTATTGGCTGGCTGGGCATAAGAGTAAAGCAACCTATACCGCTATTAAGAAGCACGAGTATAAATCGCTAATGAAAAAAGAACTAGGGATTAATACCGTTGTCAAATTTCAAACCAAGCTTCAATCTTTAGGGCTGGAT
Source organism: uncultured Aquimarina sp. (assembly GCA_947496355.1). GTDB lineage: Bacteria > Bacteroidota > Bacteroidia > Flavobacteriales > Flavobacteriaceae > Aquimarina. The sequence continues at coordinate 182,947 of CANMCO010000005.1, read as the reverse complement.
ATGGAGTCTTATATTTTTATCCCGGTACATCCCTGGCAATGGAAGAATAAAATCTCTCAAGTCTTTGCAGCGGATATTGCAAATCACATGCTTGTATTTTTGGGAGAGGGAGAAGATTACTATTCTGCACAACAGTCCATTCGTACATTATATAATACTTCTCATCCAGAAAAGATGTATACAAAAATGGCCCTTTCTATATTAAATATGGGCTTTATGCGGGGGCTTTCACCGCATTACATGCAAAGCACACCCCATATTACTGAATGGATTGGCTCATTGCTAGAAAAGGATAGATATCTTAAAGAGGTTGGGTTTGCCATGCTTGGCGAAGTTGCTACTGTTGGTTTTCAGAATACATATTATGAAGTATTAGGTAAGACTAATGTTCATAACAAAATGTTGTCGGCTTTGTGGCGAGAAAGTCCAAACACCAAAATCAAAAAAGGACAACAATTGATGACAATGGCAGCTTTTCTTCATGTAGACAAAGAAGGAAATTCTCTACTAGCAGAAATGATAAAACTATCACCATTTGATACCAATACATGGCTTCGTAAATATTTACATGCATACCTAAGTCCTTTATTGCATTGTTTCTATACTTATGAATTGGTGTTTATGCCTCATGGAGAAAATATCATTATGGTTATGGAAAATCAAGCCCCTGTGAAGATATTAATGAAAGATATTACTGAAGAAATCATTGTTTTTGATGTAGACTTGGATATGCCGGAGAAGGTAAAACGCCTGTATACTAAAACTTCTGATAAAATGAAGGTGTTGTCACTATTTACTGATGTATTTGATTGTTTTTTCCGCTTTATGTCCGCAATATTAGAAAAACACTTGGGCTACCCAGAGGATTGCTTCTGGGAACTGGTAGCCGAGAATATCCATATGTACCAGTTAAGATATCCTGAGCTACAATCAAAATTTGAAAAATATGATCTTTTTATTCCAGAATTTGACCGTTGCTGTCTGAATCGACTTCAACTTAAAAATACACAACAAATGCTAAATCTAGCGAATCCTATGGATAGTTTAATTCTAGAAGGAACATTACAAAATCCAATAGCAAAATTTAAGAACCTAAAAGTAAACAATTGGCAGTCTGAACTTGTAGAAGACAACTAAATCTAATAAAGAAACCTCATGAAAAATAGTAGACCTAATAGAATTTTAGCTATAGACTTGGCAAGAGGGGTAAGTGTATTGATGGTAATCATTGTGCACACCTTATGGATATACGGAGATATTGCTACGCAATCTGAGACCTGGTTAGGAGGTATAGTTCATTTTATCGGTAAAGGAACTCCTATGTTTTTGATTGCTATGGGAGTATCGTTCACATTATCACGTAATCAAAGTATGGTTCTCTCTATCAAAAGAGCATTCTACATTTTGGGAGTGGGGTATCTCATGAATTTTTTAAAGTTTGTGCTTCCAGTTTTAGTGGGAACCGTTCCTGATAATTTCATTGAAGCTTATGGATGGACTACTCCTGCTACGTTGGATAATATGATCCATATGCTTGGTACAGGAGATATCTTGCAACTAGCCGGAGTTTCTTTATTATTTATGGGGATTATTAATCATTTTTCAAAAAATAAATATGTACCACTAATAATTGCATTATTCATAGCTGCAGTTACCAAGGAAGTACACGGTTTCCGATTAGGAATAGGAGGAGGTGATTACATCCTTGATCTTATGTGGGGAGCCGAGTGGAATGTATATTTCGCAGTATTTCCTTGGTTCTCATTTATCCTTACAGGAATGTTCTTTGGAATGTGGTATAAAGAGAAAAGGAATAGTACGAAGTACCTTTTTAACAGGATGGGTATTGCTGGAGTTATTTTAATGCTAATTGGCGGAGTATTGTGTTATTATAATTTTGATTACCATTTTGGAGATTACTTTCATTTAGGCCCAGGAGGAACTATGTATTTAGCAGGATTTAATTTGGTATTACTATGGCTGGCTAATCTTTTAGTTACCAGAATAAGAGAAAATAAGGCCTTTACGTTCTTTTACTATTGCAGTAAACGCGTAACCACAATCTATATAATCCAATGGGTACTTATTTGCTGGGGGATGGGCGCTTTGGGGTATCAGCAATTTGGGGTAACCGGTGTACTCTTGTTAATTCCTTTTTATATGCTATTGACACTTGGTGTTCAAAAGGTTGTATTGGATAAATTATCGGCTACAAAAAAATCTAAAAAACAAACCCGTATTGCTAAAAAACAAATAGCCATACCCAAAACATGATGTCATGAGACAATTTGATTGCATTTCTATAGAATATTCTAGAGAAGAAGAACTCTTACTTTGGAAAATAAAAGATACCGGAATGCCCAACTTTTGTCTACAGGGTCTTCAGGAGTTTCGAGAATTTTGTGACTGGGTTAATACGTACTTTTCCCACCCTGATAGGCCTCTAAAATTTATCGTTTCGGGATCAGAACATCGCTGTATTTACAATATGGGAGGAGATTTGGCTTTTTTCCTGGATTGTATTCGCACCAAGAATACCGAGAAACTAATCACATATGCACATCTTTGTATTGATGCTATTTATAATATCTATACCTCTTTTGGTTTACCCTCGATAACCATTGCATTGGTAGAAGGAAACGCTTATGGTGGTGGATTTGAATGCGCCTTGGCTCATGATTTTATTATTGCCGAAGAACAAACACAATTTTGCCTACCAGAAAATAAATTCAACTTGTTTCCGGGTATGGGTGCTCATAGTTTGTTAACAAGGAAGATTGATATTATAGAAGCTGATAGATTGATAAGAAGTAGCAGGATATATAAAACCAGGTATTTACAGTCACTAGGATTAATAGAAAAAGTAGCTGAAAAAGGAAAATCAACAGCGATATTACATCAATTTACCAATAAGATTATGGAGCAATTTAATTTTGAATATCACCATATTCAGTGCAAAAAAATGATCAATCCCTTATTAAAAAAGGAGCTTTTAGAGATCACGAATCTTTGGGTAAAAGCATGTATGAAAATAGAATCCTTTGATTTACGGAAAATGGAAATTTTGGTAAATGCACAATCAAGAAAGATGAAAACATCCACTGCTTAGTATGTTATTGCAGTTTCTTATTGTTTCGATATAGCTTTGGAGTAACACCTTCTGTTTTTTTGAATGCGGCCGTAAAGTGTGTAGAGTTTTTATACCCTACTATTTCAGAAATTTCATAAATGGGTTTTTTACTATGATGCAATAATTGTTTTGCCTTATTCATTCGAAGTTCTGTAGCATACTCAAATATAGTTTTGTCAAATAAACTTTTAAATTCTTTCTTTAATACAAAATCGTTCAGTCCTATTTGTCTCGATAATTGTTGTATAGAGTGTTGAATTGAAAGATCAGAAGCAATCAAGTGTTGTGTTTGATATAATTTTTTAACCAAATGATCTGCCGGAGTGGTTACAATTGATTTAGGTTTTGATGAATTTTCTAATTTTAATGCAATTAATTCAAGTGTTTTTGATTCTAAAAAAAGCCGCTTAAGAAGCCCATTTCTTTTGTCTGTTAAAATTTCAGAGAGTATGTCTTGAGTTTTAGGGCATAAGGGCTTTAAAAAGCTATTCTGTAATTTTACTAAAGAATATTTTTCTAGAATATTATGTTCTTCATCAAGTCGATGCCTTTTTATAAAATTAATACTCATTCTAATCTTAACTTCTTTAAGTCGTTTACGTTTATGATAGGATACAGATCCTTGAATCTTTGATAGATATAAAAGGTAGGACTCTTGGCTTTCATAGATAAGATCACGCTCAATACCATCAATTTTGATGATTTGTTCACCTTCAATAAGAAATGAAAGTTCAAGAAAATCTTTAGAAAGATAACCATCAATTATAAGATCTTCTTTCAATAACACATCAAATATGCCAATATAAAGACCGTCAAAGCGGTTATATTCAAAATACCCTGTGCCAAATTCTTCTAGAAACCTAAACTTTTTTGATAGAATACCACATTGTTCTTTGGTCTTTGTTAGTTCTAAAATTGAATATAATGTGTCGATCTTTTTTTTGTTTTTTGTTTTAAGCGACGTTTTTTTGCGTCTTTTTTTATCCATAATGCGTCATTTTTCTCTTCCCGTAGATACTAATTTTGCACTTTAAATTTATTTAGACTAATTATAAATAATATTTTTCTAGTCGCTAAATTAAACAAAAAATAATTATAGTCAGTGGTTATTTTAAAAAGAAAAAGTAGCATCTTTTTCCTGTTTTTTGTTACACTTTTTTGTAGTGGACAAGAAATAGTACAAGGTGTGGTATTAGATCAAGATTCAAACCCTATACCAGAGGCGTCAATAAGGGTTGTTGGGCTCAAAAACATTGGGGCTAATAGTGATTTTGATGGAAAATTTAACATAAAACTCCCTAAAGGAACATACACATTACAGACTAGCTTTATTGGTTTTAAAACGGAGCTTACATCTATTAATGTAAATACTTCTCAGACAGCATTTATTAGGGTTGTCCTAAGAGAAAGTGTTGAAGAACTCAAAGACGTTATTGTTAAGAGTAAAACTGATGCTAGAAAGACAAAAGAAAAAGCTTTCGAAGTTGAGGTTATTCAAACTAAAGAATTAAAGAACGTAAGTGTAGATATCAATTCGGTGTTAACTACGATTCCTGGAGTTAATGTTCGCCAAAGAGGAGGTTTAGGATCTGCTTTTGATTTCTCACTCAATGGATTATCTGGTAAACAAGTAAAATTCTTTATAGATGGAATTCCATTAGAAAATTTTGGAAGCTCTTTATCGCTAAATAATTTTCCGGCTACACTTATAGAAAGAGCCGAAATCTACAAAGGCGTTGTTCCCATTTATCTTGGAGCAGATGCTTTGGGTGGTGCAGTAGATATTATAACCAATAGGCGTAAAAATGATTTTCTGGATGCGTCCTATGATTTTGGTTCTTTTAATACGCATCGTGCAACTGTAAATGGCCAATATTACAGTAAAAAAGGATGGGTATTTCAATTATCGTCATTTTACAATTATTCTGACAATAACTATACTATTGATGGTATAGAAGTTAGAGACGAACTAGGAAATGATACAGGTGTTCGTGTTGATGATGTAGAGCGTTTTCATGATGGGTATAACTCGCAGATGGTAAATGTGAAAACTGGATTGATGGATCAAACGTTTGCAGATCGATTATTGGTTGGCTTTACTATTTCTGCTAATGAAAACGAAATTCAACACCCTATTGATCCGCAGAACCCATTTGGTGAAGTTTTTACAGAAAATGATATTATTTCGGGATCTATAGAGTTTGAAAAGAACGATTTGCTAAAAGAAAAACTCAAATTAAAAATTTACGGATCCATTACTCAAAATAGCGAGAAAGTTGTAGATACTTCTTCTCGTAAATATGACTGGTTCGGAAATTTTATAGAGCGAGGTGATCAAACATTAGGAGAGTTTGAAGCAAGTAAAACTTTATTTGAATTCAAGGATAATTTACATCTTATAAATGCTTTGGCAACGTATTCCTTTAATGAATCTCATTCAGTACATTTTAATTATACCAAAAATTATATTAGAAGAAAAGGTGAAGACCCAGCTAGATCTGGAAGAATAGCCTTTCAGGACCCTCACATCATAAACAAAAATATATTTGGTGTTTCTTATGATGTAAAGCTATTAGATTCTAAATGGAATACTTCATTATTTGCTAAAGGATATATTCTTAATTCTGAAGGAATTATAGAAGATTTTTTTACCAATATAGAGGAAGATCGATTTACTCGATTCGAAAATACTTTTGAAGAATTGGGGTATGGTTTTGCTTCAACATATAAAATTTTAGAAAACCTTCAAATAAAAGGATCTTTTGAAAGAACATTTAGAATTCCAGAAGGGTATGAAGTTTTTGGAGATGGATTTTTATTAAAATCTAATCCTGAGTTATTACCTGAAAAAAGTTATAACGCCAACCTGGGAGCTCTTTTTAGTACAGAGATTGATAACTTCAAACTTCAATTTGATACAAATGCTTTTTTAAGAGAATCAGAAAATTTTATCGCCATTAGATCTGAAGGAATCTTCTCGAGATATTATAATACTGCTGATGCAAGAAGTACAGGAGTTGAAGGTGAAGTTAGAACCCTATTCAAAGATAAATTCTTTTTGGATGTGAATGCTACGTATCAAAATATAATAGATCAAAATGCAGGCGAAAATTCGGGGGTCGATTTCTTAAAGAACCAACGCATCGCCAATATTCCTTATTTGTTTGGAAATGCTAGAATGGGAGGGAGATTTAAAAATGTTATTGCAGTCAAGGATCAATTCAATATTTCCTGGAGTACGTATTATGTTCATGAGTATCCCCTTACCTCTTTTATAGAAGGAAATCCAGAAAATCGAGACATTATCCCAGAACAAATTTCACATAATCTACAGGTAGGCTATTCTTTTGATAATGGAAAATATAACCTTTCGCTATTAGCCAGAAACATTACTGATGCCAAAATCTATGACAATTTTGAGATTCAACAACCAGGAAGAGCCTTTTACTTGAAACTAAGGTACTATATATCAAACTAAATACTAATAATTTTAAAAATCATAACAAAAATGAAAACAATACAATGGATTAAAAATATGATGGTTCTTGTTGCTTTAGCAGCATGTGCCATTTCATGTAGTAGTGATGACGACAACGAACCAGATGGTGGTGGACCTACATCAGTTTCAAAATATGTGGTAGGATTCGAAGCTTTTCCTGTAGGTCAGGCAGAGCCAGTAGATTACATTTTAGAACTCCCTTCTTTAGAATCTTTAACCTCTGGAGAGATTAGTGTTGAAGGACAAGGAACTCCTTTACGAGGATGGAGATTCTTTCATAGTTCGGGGAATACAATTTTTACAGCGGGGTATGCAGATGACGATAAGTGCATCGCCTATGAATTAAATGAAGAAGGAGAATTAAAAGAAAAGGCAAACTTTGCATTTCAATCTACATTGGATAATTATGCTGCATTGGATGATAATACATTATTGGCCGTAGAGTTAGCCTATGGTGGACTTTCTGATAAACGTTTCCACTTTGTAAATGCTGAAACAGGTAAATTAGAGAAAATTGTAGAACACCCTATCGATATTGATATGGGTACTGGTACGGCAGAAGATCCTGGCTCAATTCCGTGGGTAACAGGTATGGTCCTTAGAGATGGTAAACTGTTTGTGTCATATCATAAATGGTTAGCAGATGGATCATTCATTACTCCAGATGTGGATCGTGCCTATGTAGCGATATTCAAATACCCCGAAATGGAACTTGAAAAAATCATCGAAGATACTAGAACAAGTCCGATTGGTGTAAATGGACACAGCACAGGAATCGAAAAAACAGAAACTGGGGATATTTATTCATTTTCAACTTCTGCGCTAAGTGCTGGGTTCACTGCTGCAACAAAACCTTCTGGAATTTTAAGAATTAAGAGTGGCGCAACCGAGTTTGATACCGATTATTTCTTCAACATAGAAGAAGCCACTAATGGCGGTAAACTATTCTGGATGGATTATTTAGGTAATGGAAAAGCGATTGCAAGAATCATTGTAGATGATACCAATGGTGCAGGAGAGTGGGGAGCATTCTTTAAGAAAGATGTATTCAAAATGGTTGTGATTGATTTAGTAAACAAAACGGTCACAGATGTTACAGGGGTACCAACTCATGGGCATCGTTACACGGCACCAATGTTTGTTGAAGACGGTAAAGCCTATATTAGTTGTTCTACAGATACAGAAACATATGTTTATGTTATAGATCCAGAAACAGCTACGGCAACAAAAGGAGCCAAAGTTCTAGGTTTAGGATTAAAAGGAATTTTCAAAGTAACTAACTAACCATTCGACTTGAAAAGAACACTCTCGGATACTTATTGCTTCTGAGAGTGTCATTTTTATATAAATGATCAGAATAGCTATGGGGAAGAAGAAAAATACTCGTAAAACCATCTTAAAAATCCACAAATTATTAGGGTTAACAACGGGTTTAGTGATTTTTGTTGTTTCAATCACAGGTTGTTTTTGGGTGTTTAAAGAGGAGATAGAAAGCTTTTATGATGACTATAAATATGTAACTCCTCAGAATCAAGAATTCTTATCTGCGTCCAAAATAAAAGAACTGGCCAAGCAGGCTATTCCTGATAGAACTATTCATGGGGTTATCTACGGAAAACCCAATGAAGCCATAGAAGTTGTATTTTATGAAGCAGAACCAAAAGTGTTTTATCATAGTGTTTTCTTAAATCCGTATACAGGAAACTTTATCAAACGAATTGATAATGATGCGGGCTTTTTTGGTTTTGTATTAAAAGGACATTTAAGACTATGGTTGCCTGATGCGATTGGATCTAGGGTTGTATCATATTCAGTTTTATTGTTTCTAATTATTTTGGTAAGTGGTTTATTTCTTTGGTGGCCAAGAAATAATAAAAACTGGAAACAACGCCTTAAATTTGATTGGAACTCTAAAACAAGATGGAAACGTAAAAACTTTGACTTCCATACCGTAGTTGGATTTTACATTTCTTCTTTTGGATTGATCCTGGCATTTACGGGATGTGTGATGGCATTCAATTGGTTTTATTTTATTGCTTATAAAGCTACAGGCGGAGATAAAGCGCCACAATTTATCATTCCGGAAAGTATAAGTACAGTAGTTGTTGAAAAAGACCAAAATCCACCTTATGATCAAATCATACCAATGCTTTATAAAACATATAAGGATGCCAAAACTTTTGAACTACATTATCCTGAAAACGACTCAACTTCAGTTCTTGTAGAAGTAAGTAACTCTAAAGGATTGTATTACAATATGGATTACCTTTTCTTTGATCAACATACTCTCAAAGAAATTGAAACTACCAGTATTTATGGTAAATACAAGGATGCCAAGTTTGCCGATAAAGTCATCCGAATGAATTATGATATTCACATAGGTGCTATTGGAGGTATCACCGGAAAAATTATTGCCTTTCTAGTCAGTTTGATTTGTGCTTCATTACCAGTAAGTGGTATTTTACTTTGGTATGGAAGAAGGTATAAAAAGAAAGAAAATATCAAATTGAATAATTTAAGTAATAGTTACTAAATGGTACTCAAAAATTGCTTGTATTTATACTCATAACTAATTGGTCACAGGGTTCTAGCCCCGTTCTCGCTAATTCAAGACATTTTTTTCCTCAAACCTGACAATTTTGCATGGCTTTTTAATAATACTGTCTTTTCTAGATTATGATATAATGTGGGGTTAAGACCAATAACCGTTCAATACTAATTATTGTATTTACGGAAATATTTAAGTCAATTTGTAGAGGAAGAATTCTACGTTTTTACACTTCCAGATAAAGTCCTAAAAACCTTTATCCTTACATTGAATGATTCTGTTGATTAATAAGTAGTTCAGGATAGGTATACAATTTATAATTATTGTGTCATAATTAGATTGAATGCTATGAATTGTGTTAGCTATCTATTTGTAAACTAGTGTTTAAATCAGTGCAAAAAGTCTAGGTTCATAATTGTAATAAATGAAAAAATAAATTCATTAAAAGACAAAGTATTAAAGCATGACTTTTTCAATTTCACAGAAAAAAATCTCTAATGACTAAAAAATTACTACTTTCGATAAAGTAAAGGAGTTTGAATACTGTACCATGGAAATCAAAAAATCAAGAAATACTGAAAAGCAAAATCTTGTCAAGAAAATCCTTTCTGAAACGGAACATGCTATGTCTGCTGAAGATATTATGGCTGCAATACCTATAAAGGTTAACAAAACAACTATATATAGGATTTTAGATCGATTTGCTGAGAAAGGAGAGGTTCATTTCGTAACTGGTAAAAATGGTAAAGCGTATTATGCACTTTGTAATAGCTGTGGAACATCTCATAAGATTCATAATCACATACATTTTGAATGTCAAATGTGTAAAGAGGTAACTTGTCAACCCAATATACTGCATATCCCAAATTTAGAAGGGTTTACCATTCAGGAGACTCAGTTCTTGGTAATAGGTATCTGTAATAAGTGTAAATAAAGTGAAACCACCCGCTCTCCAGCTGATGGTTTCGTAACTACACATCCCACTTAAACATAGGTCATGATGTCTTTTATCTTACAGCTATAGGATAGTTTTCTCCTCTGTTACGTACAGTACCAGATGTTCTAGGTCCATTTCCTCTGGCGTGCATAATTCCGGCAACGTGGGGCGATGCCATTGAAGTCCCGCTTAATGTAGCATAACCTCCATTCAAATATGTACTTCTTACACTACTACCAGTAGCAATAACATCAATCGGATTCATATTAAAATTAGAGAAAGATGAAAACCCACGGTTACAGGTCATCGAAGCTACGGTATATATATTTGTACCATTAACACAGGCAGGTTGATAACTCGCAGCATTAGCACTACTATTACCCGCGGCAATAGCAATAAGAGTTCCTGTGCTAGCTAAATTTGATATAGCACTGCGGTAAGAAGAGTTATTAGCACATCCAGACCCAAAGAAACCACCTAAACTTAGATTAGCTACATCTCCTGCGATAGCATTAGCAGCTACATGATTAATTCCATTTAAAATGGTAGATGTAGAACTACCACCACTACAGCCAAAAACTCTAACTGAAACAACGGGAGCACCAGCAGAAACACCTACAACACCAACACTATTATTGATTGCTCCGGCAGTTCCCGCAACGTGAGTTCCATGGCCATTACAGTCGTTAGGAGAACCTCCAACAAAAGTTCTTGAATATCTTGAATCCGTAACTACGTTAAGATCTGGGTGATCTAAGTCAATCCCACTATCGATGATCCAAATCCATTCATTTCTATTGCCTCCATCAGCTGCTCCTCCCGCTCGTGAGATACCACAAGGCGTTTGTTGCGCCATTCTTGAAGAAGAATCACTTTGAATTACTTCTTCGACCTCAAACTTTGGTAATGTTACTATTCTATCATATTCAATAGATGCAACATTAGGATCCTTAGAAAGTTTCTGAAATTCGCCATCTCCTAACTTTATAGCCATTCCTGAAATAGCAGTCGTGTAATAGTTTAAAACCTTAGATTGATCAACATCATAATCTAATAAAATCTTATTCATTTTTTGAATAGAAACTTCAGAAATATCTCTCACCGATTTGGCTTTTGCATCTCTACTGGTAAAGGTAGATTTTGCAAGAACTTTCGAAGTCGGTTGTATCTCTGAATCTTTGAAAACTACAATATATTGTCCTGGAATTATTTTCCCTTCTGTACTGGTAGGTTCTACAATCGTTTCTACTGCTCCATCAGAGAGATTTTCATTTTGACAAGAAGTCATTACTATTGCTAAAAGTAGTGTACCTAAAGCTAGCTTACTTAAATTTTTCATATTGAGTTAAAATTTGTGTTAGAGCCCAAATGTATAAATTCAAATGAAAAAGTCATTATGGCAAAACCATAAGCTAAATTACTGAAAAACAAAAATTAAGAAGGAATTTACATGATAACAAAAAACATTATTGCAATTTTGTTGCTTTAGCAAAAACAACGTATCACTACGTATTTAACCAGAAAAATCTTTCACCACAAATTTGTAGGAAATTTCCATAATTAAATAATTATTTTGTTAACACATTTTAACGATAATTAACTATTTTTTAACGCAACCATATGATTTTGATAAGATGTATTGGCTGCAATCAACTTTACCTACATAAGTAATTTATGCCATCTTAAACTTTAAAATACTTTTACTAAAGCAACAATGTTGCATTTAATAAAATAATACTATATTTGTTCTGATTTAAAAAACTTATTTTCATTGAGGTTACCAAGTTTACATAGGAACTCAGACAGGTTAGGGATTTTAGCAAGTATCTTATGTTTAATGTATTGCCTTGTTATTCCTTTTCTATTTTTTTCTCGTACAGGATTGATAATTTCTGGAGGAATGCATTCTTTTTGGTTAAAATCCTTAGATTTTATTTTTTTTAGCTAGCCTACATTTTACAATCAAACGTATTGTATATATAACGATGAAAAATGCTGCACAGATTAATTTCTCATGAGCACTAGAAATAAAAATGAAATAGAATCCATTGGAGATTCGAAAAACTATTATTAATAAATGAAGTACCTCTATACTACAATCGTACTTGCTTTAGAAACCTTACTTTTTTCGCTATCAAAATAGAAATCTATTCTTCCTAAATATAAACCATAACAACCAACCTGATTTACAAGTACATCTTTATCCTTCCTGTTTTTTACTACAGTTGGTTCTTTAAGGAAGGTATGTGTATGTCCCCCAATGATAAGATCAATGTTTTCTGTTGCTTTGGCAAGACTCAAATCACTTACTTTATTTGGTTCATTTTTGTAATCATATCCTAAATGGGATAAGCATATAACCAAATCACATTTTTCCTCATTTTTTAATACCGCACTCATATCCTGAGCAATGTCTATAGGGTTAAGATATTTAGTTTCCTTATATAGATCTTTCATTACTAATCCTTCCAGCGCAATTCCCAAACCAAATATTCCTATCTTAATAGTATCTTTTACTATTATTTCATAAGGTTTAACAAACGTATCCATTACCGTATTAGAAAAATCATAATTGGCAGAAACAAATTTAAATCCGGCGTAAGGCATTTGCGCATGTAACCCTTCAATACCATTATCAAAATCATGATTACCTATAGTTGCGACATCATATTTAAGCATACTCATTAACTTGAATTCTAGTTCGCCTCCATAAAAATTAAAATAAGGAGTTCCTTGAAAAATATCACCAGCGTCTAACAGTAATGTATTTGGGTTCTGTTTTCTGATATTTTCAATAATGGTTGCTCTTCTTGCAATGCCTCCCTTATTTGAATTCCTACCTTCTTCAGGACCAAATGGATCTATATGACTATGTACATCATTTGTATGTAAAATCGTTATTTTTTTTGCTTGGCTAGCAGAAAAAGATGATAAACTAACCCCTCCAATAGTCATCAAACCTGCGGTTAACGCTGTATGTTTTACAAATTCTCTTCGTTTCATTTCTATATTTGTTAATTAATTTGTAAAAATCTATCATCTATTATTGGTGAGATCGTATCTACCTTTTTAAAATAATCGATCATTGCATTTCGTATTTTATAATTTAACTTATGCGCCTTCTCAGCGTGCTCAAAAAAATACATTTCATCACCTCCGTAATATAAATAGTCATTAGTAGCTACAAAATAAACTTCTTCATCTTCAATTTCCTTTTTATTGATCAACGCTTTAACAATATCAAAATCTTCATCAACGGTTAATTTTAATCCAGAAATAGGATGTGCTTTTCGAGATTTTTGTAAATACTCAATCAGTTTTCTGATATGGGTACCTTTCATTTCAGTCACTATAATACTATTCTCAAATGGCATTACCTGATAGGCCGTACGTGCCGTAATATTACCTTTTGGGATTGGTGCTCGTATTCCACCATGGTTTAATAGCACCATATCAATTGCATTTTTGGTCTTTGATATAAAAAAAGGATTGGCTTGCTCTAAAATAATATCGGCCATTAAGTTGCCTATAGCAGTATTCAAGATTCCATCTCTTTTGGAATATGTCTCTGGTGCGTAAGCCAAAACACTATCTAAAGTCTTGTTTACGTGTGCCCTGTATGGTTTAATAAAAGCCTCTATATCTAAGTTATTAGGAGTAGTATCGTTGATTTCAATTCTTACTCCTTCTACTTGTATAAGGTGTTCCTTTTTCTGACAAGATGAGAGCACTATTGTAAATGTGAGTAAAAAGAAGCTTTTGCAAATTATGTTTTTTAGGAGGCAATTATGATGTGCTATTTTATCCATGTATTCTAAAACTTGATGAATCCTTTATTTAACAACTAAGGTATAATTTTAACCCGGATTATGCATTAAAACTTCGTAGTGAAGGTTGAAAATGCAATAAAGCCTAATATTTTACAAGTTTTTGCATAGCAGTTTACCCTGAGCAGGGTCGAAGGGCTTTGGTTAAACTTGAAAATGTTGCGAAGCAAAGGATTTGAAGCAGTTTCAAACTGTAATACCTGCCCGCCGTAAATGGCAGACGGGGATTTTTTAATGCATAATCCGGGTTTAATTCAATTTACTGCACCAATCTAGCTGTTGCTTCTTTTAGTATATAATTACAGTGATCTACATCATCGGTATTCAGTTCCAGTATTCCAGTAACTTCTACTACCTGATCTGTTTTATAGTTTGGTTTATTTTTGAAAATAACTTCTACAATAGTTTCAGGACCTGCACCTCCACAAAAAAAACAGGAGGACATAGGTTTTTTGGAAACCATATGAAATTCTTCTTCATAAGAAAAATCCAAGAAATAGCCTCTGATACTAATTTTGGATCCTTCATACGATTTTATCACAGGGCCAAATGTTGGTTTCAAAAAATAGTCGTCATAATACACATTATAAACATTATGAAAACTAACTTCTGCTAAATCGTTCCAGGATAATTTTTGCTGAGCAAAAAGATGAAATGGGATACTTATGAAAATAAGTAATAAAAGTACGTTACGCATCGGCTAGATTTTTAGAAATATTTAATTTAAATAAAGAATATGAGGCTAAAATAGCTGCAAGTATGGTCATGAAAATCACTATAACCAATATTAAAAACTCCTTTATATCTGGTGTACTTGCTTCAAAATGATATTTATATGTATCTGAGTCTAAAGCTGAAAATAATAAAATGCTTATTCTTCCTAAAAGCCATCCTAAGATATACCCTATTAAAGATAAAAAAAGTGCTTCGAAAAAAACTAGTTTTAATAATTGAAAGGTAGTAGCTCCATATGTTCTTAATAAAGCTAATTCATGTTTTCTTTCTCTTACGGTTTTTATAAGACTAATAAAAATACTTAAACCTGCCACTAGAAGTATTGCCATAGCAATGGCATTGATTGCCTGAAAACCAATACCTAAAAAATTTAATAATCGGTCAATTTCGAATTTTGGGAGTGCTCCCTGTAATGAAGTGTCTTTATTGATAGATCTAGAAAGTTGCAGCGCCCCAATAGGATTCCTAAAATTCAGCAATAACGCTGTAATTTCTTTATGTTCTTCGTGATGTTCTAAACGTTCATCCTTATGCTCATGAACTTCCCAAATACTTTCAAGATTTGTTATAATAAGGTGATCTACCACTGTTCCAGTAGGCGCTAAGATACCGGTCATCACAAAAGGTTTTTCATCATGAGCCTCTATTTCATTTTGTATTAGCCCATGCGAACTAACAAAAGAGTCTCCTATACTAAGGTTCAGGTTTTTGGCTACTTCAGCACCAAATACTGTTTCAAAGTTTTTTGTGTTTAATTCTCCCTCTTTTAAGGTCGCACCATATTTACGTACATATTCATCTGAAGTTCCAAGAATCCTGTAACCCCTATAGTTATCACCGTAAGAAACTGGTATAGCTTCTTTTATCATAGGATTTTTGCTTATTCTTAAAGCTTCATCTAGAGATATATTACCCGTTGGATTGTCTATATGTAGAATAGCGGATAATACCAGCTGTAGCGGACTCCCTTTTGCGCCAATTACCATATCAAATGGTTTACTATTTTTCTCCAGATGGTGGTTAAGCTGTTTGCTTATTTGTAAAACAAAAGTAGCTAACAAAATGCTTAACGTTAAAAGCAAAATACTAAGCAGCGTATTCAAAGGCTTAGAAATTAGATTTTTGAAAGCTAAGTATAACAATTTTATAGAATTATATGTTTGTTGAAATGTGATTTTACTCTTTGGTCATGGGTTATAATGACCAAATTACTTTTACAAATTTGGGCCTCTTTTTTCAATAAGGAGATGACCTTTTCACAATTCTTATCATCTAAATTAGAGGTAGGTTCATCTGCAAATATGACCTTTGGTTTGTGTATCACCCCAAGAGCAATCAAAAGTCGCTGCCGTTGGCCTTCGCTTAATTCATGAACTTTCTTATTTCTAACTTCGGTTAACTCTAATTGCTCAAGTAACCGTTTTCTTCTGTGTTGATCAGTTGTTTTTTTGGATAGTTTCTCTCGTATCCTCAGGTTTTCTAATAAAGTTAAAGACTTAATAAAATATGCTCTTTGAAAAATTATTCCAATATGTTTTCCTCTGAAATTATTTAGTTGATTTCTTGTGAGTTGGTGTACACAAGTATTACCAATAAACACATTTCCCTTTTTAGGAATTAAAAGACCTGCCATAAGGTGTAATAAAGTGGTTTTGCCAACACCTGAAGGACCTAGAATTAGTGCATTTTGTTCAAATGATAAATCTATATCAGGAAAATTAAAAGTATGAGTTTTCGTATTCTGATATGTAAACCTTAACGATGTCGTTCTGATCATAAAATCATTTTTGTCAAAAATAAATAAATTTATTAACGCAACAAAGTTGCATTTATAAAATATATAGTATCTTTGCCCTCATTAAAATATATACACTTTTATTTTGAACATTTCACACATACGTAGTAACTCTGATACATTAGGTATTATAGCCAGTAGTTTATGTTTAGTGCACTGCTTAGCAACTCCTTTTTTATTTTTGGCTCATGCAGGATTGATAATTTCTGAAGGAACACATCCTTTTTGGTGGAAATCTTTAGATTTTATTTTTTTAGGACTATCTTTTATAGCTGTATATAGAACTACACAGACTACTTCAAATCAAAAACTAAAATATGTTTTTTGGATATGCTGGTCTTTTCTATTCGCAATTGTAATTAATGAAAAACTGGACCTTGTACCATTAGCTGAAGAGTTTATGTATGTTATTGCTATTTTTTTAGCTAGCCTACATTTTTACAATCAAAAGTCTTGTAGATGTAACAATAAAAAATGCTGTACAAATTAAATTATCATGAGCACTAGAAATGAAATAGAATCCATTGGTGATGCACATATTTCCAGTGCGACAGAAACACCTTTACGAGCAGATGCTTTTGATACATCTGATGATGATAAGATTCAAAATATACAATATCATTTTGCAGAAATTATGAAGGAGCTAGGATTAGATTTAACAGATGATAGTCTTTCTGGAACTCCCTATAGAGTGGCTAAAATGTATGTAAAAGAACTCTTTTATGGTTTAAATCCTAAAAACCGTCCAAAAACTTCCATTTTTGAGAATAAATATCAATACAAGAAGATGTTAGTGGAGCAAAATATAACAATTGATTCAGCTTGCGAACATCATTTCCTGCCAATCATAGGTACTGCTCACGTAGGATATATTCCAAAAAATAAAGTAATTGGATTGTCTAAGATCAATAGGTTAGTTGATTATTATGCACATCGTCCTCAGGTACAGGAGAGACTTTGCTTACAGATTCTAAAAGACTTGCAGGAAACTCTAGGAACTGAAGATGTCATTGTAGTAATACAGGCTAAACATCTTTGTGTTTCTTCAAGAGGAATTAAAGATAAAGGCAGTTTCACTACTACAATCGAATATAGAGGAAAGTTTGTTGAATCCGATACTAGAAAAGAATTCTTAGAGGTCGTAAATAAACCTTTCGATGTAGCCTAAATGTTGTATATCATAAAGTAAAACCCAATAATGAGATCCAAACTAACAATACTTCTACTTTTAACTTTTTTTAAGTGTTTTCTTTCTCATTCTCAGAATGGGAAAATTATAGAAAAAGAAAGGTTAATTTTAAGCGATTCAACCATTGCCAAAATTCATAAGGCCGATTCAGCCATGATTAAAGCTCTTAAAGAAATTGAGTTTTTTAGAATCACCTATCTATCCGATTCTCTTAAGATTAAAGGTTTTATAGCCAAACCGATTCAGGAAGGCAGTTTTCCTTGTGTTATTTCAAATCGAGGAGGAACTGGCGAATTTGGACAATGGAATGAAACTGGGGTAGGCTTTTTTTTGGGAAAACTTGCTAGCTGGGGATACGTCGTAGTGGCCAGTCAATATCGAGGAAATAGTGGTAGCGAAGGAAAAGAGGAAGTAGGGGGAAAGGACTTAAATGATGTTTTAAATCTCGTGCCTACTCTAGATGAAATTGATAATGCAGATACTTCAAGAATAGGTATAGAAGGAGCAAGTAGAGGTGGTATGATGACATATCTTGCTCTTAAAGAATCTTGTCAATTCAAGGCTGCTGTTGTTCTTGCTGGTGCGGCCAATGCTTTTAAAGCACTTGAAAATCGACCAGAATTTGAAAAACATGTATACGAGAAATTCATCCCAAATTATCGTAAGAATAAAGAAAAAGAGCTTACAGCTCGATCAGCAGTATTTTGGGCAGATAAAATGTGTAAAACTACCCCGCTTTTAATAATGCATGGTAGTTCTGATTGGCGTGTTCAAGCTTCAGAGTCGCTAGAGTTAGTAAGCAAATTGTATGAATATAAACATCCTGTGCGATATATTTTATTTGAAGGAGCTGATCATGGAATAAGAGAATTCCGAAAAGAGTTTTTTGCCCAAACCAAAAGCTTTTTCGATTTTTATGTAAAAGACCTTAATGACTTGCCAAATATGGAATTACACGGAAGATAACCGATTTAAGATCACATTTTGGAAGTAGGGAACATAATAGATTTGTTTACAACCGAAACCACCCAAGAAATTAGGTGGCTTTTGATTAAAACATAACTTGTTTTTACTTCTTTGTAGGTCAAAACATTATTTATAGGTAGCTTGAAAATATCTGTTGTTTTTTGTTCAAGAGTAGTATAAATATCTTCAATACGTTGTGCTAATTCCCATTGTTTATCAATCTGAGTTTCGATAATAGGTAGTTTAAGATATGTGTTTATTTGTAATGATTTTCAAGTATAAACTTATTCTTCGTTGACCATAAAAAAAGGTGACCCCTATTATGGATCACCTTTATAAAAAACTTCAACGCAAGTTTTATTTATCTAAAGCCATTTCTGGCACTTTAGCACTTGTTTTAACTTCAAATTGATTACTAGTGTTTTTCTCACCACCAGCTTTTAAGGCTTTTTCACCTGCAAAGAAGGTTTTATGATCATCTCCTAAGTCAGATCCTGCCATACGTTGGTGTTTTACACAAGATACGCCTTTTCGTATTTCTTGACGTTGAACAGAACCTACATAAGCCAACATTCCCTCGTCTCCAAAATAACCTTCTACAAGATCATTCATATGTAACGCAGTTGTGTGGTATGTTGGTAGCGTAATTAAGTGATGGAATACACCAGCATCACGAGACGCTTCTGCTTGGAACATACGAATCATTTCATCTGCTCTGTTTGATAATTCAGTACCATCGTAATTTGCTTCCATTAGTTCAGCTCTATTATAGGCAGATACATCTTCTCCTGCTTCTACCATAGCATCAAATGCCTGTTGACGGAAATTAAGCGTCCAATTGAAAGATGGAGAATTGTTGTATACTAATTTTGCATTAGGTACCTGTTCCTTAACTCGGTTTACCATATGTGCAATTTGCTTCACATTTGGTGTTGGAGTCTCGATCCATAATAAATCAGCACCATTTTCAAGACTTGTAACACAGTCTAATACAACACGATCAATGTTAGATCCTTCTTTAAATTTATATAATCCGTTTGGCATACGTACAGGACGAACCAATTTACCATCACGCTTAAATAATACATCATTTTGATTCACCTCATCTAAGCTAACTTCTTCTGCTTCAACAAAATCCATATACTGCGAAGCTAAGTCGCCTTCCTCTGTAGATACGGGTAGTTTTTGTGTTAAACCAGCACCTTCAGAATCTGTTCTAGCAACAATTACACCTTCCTCTACACCTAGTTCTAAGAAAGCATATCGAAGTGCATTTATCTTAGCGATAAAATCTTCATGTGGTACCGTTACTTTACCATCTTGGTGACCACATTGCTTAGCATCAGATACTTGATTTTCGATTTGAAGTGCACAAGCACCAGCTTCAATCATTTTTTTCGCTAAAAGATACGTCGCTTCTTCATTACCAAAACCTGCATCAATATCGGCAATGATTGGTACAACATGTGTTTCAAAATTATCGATTTCAGCTTGAACATCTTCTCCAGCATCTAGACGACGAAAAAGATCATTTAATTCTACTGCATCAGCTTGACGTAAGAATGTATATATTTCTTCGATTAACTTAGGAACCGAAGTTTTTTCGTGCATTGACTGATCTGGTAAAGGTCCTAACTCTGAACGTAATGCCGCTACCATCCAACCAGAAAGATATAAGTATGATTTATCGGTTGTGCCTTTATGTTTTTTTACAGCAATCATTTTTTGTTGTGCTACAAAACCGTGCCAGCAACCCAATGATTGTGTATAGTTTACACTATTAGTATCATATTCTGCCATGTCTTTACGCATGATAGCCGCTGTGTACTTAGCAATATCTAATCCTGTTTTAAATCTATTTTGTACAGCAATACGTGCCGCATTTTCTGGGCGTATGGTTGCCCAGGTATTTCCATGTTTTGCCTTTAGTTTACGTACAATGTCAAGGGCTGAATTATAATTACTCATAATGTTACTTTTTAAGTTTTATGTTAAGGTTAATGTCTTTATTTTAAATCATTGTTTTGTCTGCGCACTGTAATCATACGTGTTATAATCAATCGTATTATTAATAGCCCAATTTGTAACCAGTGTTTTAGTTTTTACTTGAGATTTCATCATTTCCATTTTTTTTACTGTATTAATAATTTACTATTCATCATAGATGATTAATTACAGGACAATATTATAAAAAAGTTTTTTAATAAAAAAGCGAACGTTCGCTAAATATTTAAAAATGTAAAAATATTTAGCGTTCGCAAAAACTCATGACGTTAACTTATAATTATGGAAAAAGAACGGAAGTTTGTATTTATAAAACTGAAAATCAAGTATATGTGATTCATTGGAAAATCTTCCCTATTTGGGTAACTTAAGCTTTTTGATATGCTTAAATTCAATTTTAATGAGATTAAAAAAATGTATAATATCCTGAAAATAGATGAATTTGTTCTGTTTTTTGAAAAATAGGAAGTGTTTTTATGACTATCTCCTGTCATTGCAGCTCTATAATTTTTTTACATTCTTTATGGAGATCTCGTAGCCTATAATTTTATAAAAAAGTTTTTTTAAAAAACACTAATTTGTGGTTATTTGCAAGATGATGAAAATACAAAAGTTTCAGAATTGTTCTATAGCTATTTTAATTGGGATGATGGGGCAGTTCTATTTGGTGATTCTTACTGCTATTGTGGTAGGTAAATATATAAGTCGGGTAGCAAATGAAAATAATTGATGTTTACTAGAACCAAACCATACCGTATTCATTGCTGAAAAAATTCTACTATCATATTATACCTGTAAATTCAGACTTAATATCATATAAAATAGTTTTTCTATGAATTTATGATAGCTTGATAGCTAGTGATTTAATAGTTCTTGTCTACTCCTTGTACACTTTTTTTTAACACCTTGTTTCTCTCGGTCTACTTATTGTATACTTCCTTTTTATTAGACATATCTATGCTCCCTTTACTTTTACGAAAAACAAGGAATAGATGGACAAATTAACTCAGTTTTTTAGCGAACTGTTAACCAACGAAGACAAATTAGACCGTTTTAATGCAGGATCAAGCAAAGACGAAATTGCTAGTAATCGACAGCGTATGTTAGATGCAGCAGGAGTGAAACCTGCTGGAGAAATCATTAGGATGGCTGCCCCGGATTTGCAAAAATTAATAGAGAAGGAGGTAACTCAAAAAACAGGCAATCATTTGGAAACAACAATTTGTGGACTGATTGCAAAGCAAGTGCTGGAATATCCAAAGCGTACTGCAATTATAGATGGCGAGATCAAAATTGACTATAAGGGTCTCATGAAACGAGCTAATGAGGTTGCCGGAGAACTCGGCCACCGCGGAGTAGAACAAGGATCGTTTGTTGGGGTTTGTATGAACCGCTCTTGGGAACTGGTTGCTACTCTAATTGGTGTGATGCAGGCAGGGTGTGCATATGTACCGTTGGATCCCGCATATCCACAAGATCGGGTTCGATATATGTTAGAGCATTCTCGTGCTGTGGCGGCTATCGTAGATAGTGATGACACTGCAAATTTATGTAGTGAAGTGCGTGAACTGGTGTGGACTAATACATTGGGCGATCATACAGATAGCTCGGTACGATCAACCGCGAACGATTTGGCATATGTCATCTATACCTCGGGTTCAACAGGGCAACCAAAAGGGGTTGCTGTCGAGCACAGAAGTGTGGTGCACATGCGTCAGTCAATGCGCGAACTATTCAGTGATGAAGAGCTGAAAGGGGTGTTTGCTGGTGCCTCTGTATGTTTCGATACTTCGGTGATGGAAATTATGGGCACTTTGTCACTGGGAGGCACAGTGATACTTGCAGAAAATGCACTTGAGCTGACCAAACTTCCTGCGTTGGATCAGGTGAGAACATGCGTAATGGTTGCATCGGCAATGCAGGCATTACTCGCTACCGAAAGATTACCTAAAGGGATAAAATGCCTGGTTTTTGGAGGCGAAGCACTCAAACGTTCATTGGTAGAACAAGTGTATGCGCAAAATCCAGATCTACGCGTGTTAAATGCATATGGTCCTACTGAAGATACGGTGTATTCAACTATTGCTGAAGTTCCTCGTGATACCAAAGTTGTTACAATTGGCAAGTCGGTGCCAAACTCGCGGGCATACATTTTGGATGATGCTTTGCAACCTGTTTCTGCTGGGGTAGCTGGAGAATTGTATCTTGCAGGAAGCAAACTTGCACGTGGGTACTTGTATGATGAAGCGCTGACCAAGGAGCGTTTTATAGAGATGCAGCCTAGTGATCTGATTCCAGATAATCGGTTGTACAAAACGGGCGATTTGTGTAGCTGGACAGAAAATGAAGAGATTGAATTTCTTGGCAGAGTTGACCAACAAGTAAAGATCAGAGGTTTTCGAATTGAACTTGAGGAGATTGAGTCGACACTTGAATCGATGCTAGGTATTGACGCTGCCGCTGCAGCAGCCGTAGATGGAGGTATTGGCCAGAAAATACTAGTAGTCTATGTTGTAAGTAGAGATGAAACGGTAACAGAAGCGAGAATAAAGTCCTATTTATCGAAACTACTACCAAAGTATATGGTTCCTCAAGTTGTGAAATATCTAAAGGCACTACCTTTTTTACCTAATGACAAACTCGATCGCAAGAAACTCATAAGCCTAGAAGATGAGACACGTTTTGAACAAGTTTCAGCTGCAATACCTCCAAGTGCAGATGCAATCAATAGTACTAACATTCTTATACAACGTTTGGTAGGTTCAAACAACGAGCGGCAAGAAGCAATATTGTCAATTATTCAAAGCGAGGTGGCTTCACTCCTTAACTTAGGTAATCCATCACAGGTATTTCCAGACGATTCATTCGATAGCCATGGCCTTGACTCGCTGACTACGTTAGAGTTTAGTTGTAGACTTACCAAACTATTGGGTCTAGAGTTACCAGCTCGTGCGATTTTTGAACATTCAACCCCAAATGCACTGGTCAATTATATTATCCATATAATGGGAAGTGGTGCAGATAAACCTTCAGTAGATAAGTTACCAAGTGTTACTACAGATACACTTGCCAGCTTTCAAACACATATTCAGTCCAGTCATCCGACATTTCAGGCAGCAAAAGCACCTGCTTGGAACGCAACTGATAAGAGCAAGCTGGTTCAAGAAGTCTTGCGAATGGTGAACGACGATCGCAGAAACCCTTACAGTAAAGTGTTACGAACAGGAAGTGCAACTAGAGGTATAGTTGGCGATGCCTACAATAATGAAGAGCAAGAAGCAATTATATGGACAACCAACCTATATCTTGGCTTGAACCGTGACCAGAAAGTCATGGAAGAAGCTTCTATTGCTTTAGCCCGTTTTGGGACCGGAATGGGTACCTCAGCTGCAGCGTCAGGTATGACCAATCAACACTTGGAGTTCGAAACAGAGTTTGCTGATTTAGTAGGAAAGCCCAGTGCCTGTTTATTTCCAACAGGGTATACAGCCAATGTTGGAGCTGTAGCAGGACTTCTAGGAAAAAACGATGTCGTCGTTATCGATCAGCTCTGTCATGCATCTATTGTTGATGGTGCCCGTCTATGCGGTGCGACTATCAGAACATTCCAACACAACAATGCGTCTGACTTGGAGGCTGTCCTTGAATCGGAAGTGTCACCCTATCGTACTATTCTAGTGGTTCTAGAAGGCGTATATAGCATGGGCGAAGGTGCTGCACCGGTTGCAGAAATCGTGCGAACGGCAAAAAAATACGATGCACTTGTTCTAGTCGACGAAGCGCATTCTTTTGGCTTTTACGGTGAAGGTGGGGCTGGCATTTGTGCCGCTCAAGGTGTTACTGAAGAAGTGGATTTTATCATGACAACACTTAGCAAGGCCTTAGGTAGTCTTGGTGGAGTTATAGCTGCTAGCCAGGAGCACATTGACCTTTTGAAGTCATCTTCCAGGGCCTATATCTTTCAGGCTTCCATTAGCCCGGCAGATATAGCAGCAGCACTCACTTCATTACGACGCCTCCGCTCTGATAAAGCATTGCGTGCACGACTGTGGGACACCACTCGCTACATGCGCCAGCGATTCGAAGATGCAGGGTATGATCTGGGGACTGGAGATGGACCTATCGTCACACCTCATTTTAGCGACAAGGATAAGCTTTATGCAATAGTACAGAGCTTATATCAGCGTGGCGTTCAAACATCTGCAGTGACCTATCCAATTGTGGAAAGTGGACGAGGCCGTTTAAGACTCATCTGCTCAGCCGCTCACACATATGAAGATGTAGACAAAACACTAGAAGCTCTTATTGAAGCAGAACGTGAAGTGGATGAACAACTCACTGCGACACGTTATGAAACAAGGGACTTAAATATAACGCAATCTGATGTCCAGATCTGGGCTAATGCATTCACCGACTACTTGAAAAAATCGATAGCTGAGGTTTCTGCTCCAACTCCAAATCTCGCCATATCTGTTAGTGTTTCTAAACAATCTGAGCCCATCACAATTTTATGTAAAGATGGAGAGGTAACATTGAGTGCTCATGAAAGTTGTGATTTGCCTTCTTGTTCGTTGCTTCTTACTGATAGGGCAGCGGTTTCTGCTTTGCAATCATATGATGTACAAGGACTGCTTCATAGCATTTGTGATGGAACCTGCGTGCTAAAAGGGCAGGTTGAGCCATTTATCTGGCTTATTGGGCGAATTGTAGATCAACGACAGGATGTCCATACTCATGCTTATTCAGAGTGAAGCGGGTCGAAAGTATTTGCTAATTAAATCCAAGGTATACTCTTCCGCAAAATTCCTTTGCGGAAGGGAATATTGTCCTATTGCAACTATTCTTGTTATACCGATAACCATTTTTTAAACTTACCAAGCTTTTCAATAGCAACAGATATTTGTTGATCTTTACTCGATAATCGAGGTCTAAATGCTCTGAGGCTTGCCTCGAAATCAAAATTATTTTCCAACCGATGCCTCGCGGGCTTGCCCGAAGTAGTTTACTAGAAATCATTTTTTGTATACACCTACAAGGTTATATGAAATCTTACTTCTTTTCCAATGTAAAACTTTAAGTTGAAGCTGAAATTTTACAATTCAATGGCATTTTACGACAATTGAACGTAAAGTCATTTTCTTTCTTACCCAACAGTTACATATTTGAGTCATTAATTCATCAAATTATTCCTTTTTAAAAATAGATAAATATGACTCCTACACAAGTTTTTTCAATAGCAGGTACGATTACTATGCCAATGTGGATCTTGATGATTCTCTTACCCAAATGGAAAGTTACCAGATTCTTAATTGATTTCAAGGTAGTTCCATTAGCATTGTCAGTGATATATGCAATCTATATTTTTCAAGCCATGCAGATAGGTGGATGGATGGATTTTGGCAGTTTAGCTTCGGTTATGGAATTATTTACAGAAGAAAATGCTGTCCTAGCTGGCTGGGTTCATTATCTAGCTTTTGATCTTTTAGTTGGGATGTGGATGTTGGATCAAAACAAAAAAACAGGAGTTCCTCAATTAGTAATGGCCCCATGTCTTTTTGGAACATTTATGTTTGGTCCAGTTGGCTTTCTACTTTTTATGATCATCAAAACAATCAAACAAAAACAATCAAAATAATGACTTACCTAAAAAAAATATTGAGTACAGTAAAAGCAGAAAGCCCGATACTTTATGGGATTGTAATGATCCATTTCATTTCTGCCATTGGATGCATAGTAGGACTCTTTATTGATGACAGAACACTTATGGGCATCAATGTTTGGATTAAACCCTTGAAATTTTGTATCTCAACAGGTATATTCATCTTAACTGTTGGATACCTTAATACTTTATACCCGTTCTCAATAAGAAAAAAGAATATAATAAACAACCTTGTATCCTGGACACTACTAATAGAAACAGGTATCATCGTGTATCAGGCATCAAGAGGGGTGCAATCTCATTACAATGAGACCACGTTGCTTGATGGATTACTTTTTGCAGCAATGGGAATATTGATTGCCGTTAATGTTTTGATTATGATATTATTTATTTTCGAAACCATAAGACTGAAATTGAAAACAACTAGGTCTGTTCAATGGGCGATATTAATAGGCTGGTCTGTCGTACTCTTTGGTAGTTGGGTTGGTGGCCAGATGATAAGTCAGATGTCTCATAATGTTGGCGTGGCTGACGGAGGTGCGGGATTGCCATTAGTAAATTGGAGCACAATTGCCGGAGATTTAAGAATAGCGCACTTTTTTGGATTGCATGGCATACAAATAATTCCGTTATTCGCATTATGGCTATCTAATAAATGGAAAGCTACAAATAGAAGTCAGATTCTAGCTGTGACCGTTTTTGGATTATTATACGCTGGCTGGATTGGGTTTACATTTTATCAAGCAAAGCAGGGTATACCATTAATTAAATTATAAACCAACTTCCATGCTAATCAATAAGAAGAAACGGATACAATATTTGGGCTTTAATGACTTTTGGTTTATAGTTATCGGTATTCTCGTTTTAAGTTTTATTACCGACCTTCTTTTTAATAATTCATTTTCTAGTTATCCTTTCGAAACAGCTGTTATTACTTGGGGTGTGTCTTTGTTCTTTACTATTTGTGATTGGTTTACCATACGAGCAGTAATTATCCTTTTACGGAAAAAATATCCGGATTTTAATGATGATTCAAAACGAGTTATGTTGTTATTTTTTGCCATTATTAGTATTGTAATACTAGTTGATTTATTAGGGAATAAATTAGTGTCGTATATTTTTGATCAAGACCGAAGTCCCATTAGTAATTTTAGAGTACTCATACCCATCATTATAATTAGTATGATGACGATGGCTATTTATGAGGCCGTTTATTATAATATACGACTCAAAAAATCAATTAGAGAAGAAGAACAGGCAAAACGAATTATTGTACAAGCACAATTAGACACATTAAGAAATCAGGCACAACCGCATTTTTTGTTCAATACACTTAATACACTACGTGATATTATTGATCAAAATTCAAAGGAAGAGGCAAAGCAATTTGTCGACAAGTTATCGGATGTATACCGTTTTATCTTAGAGTCGGGAAATACCAACCTAACCGTGCTTAGAGATGAATTAAAATTTGCCAAAGCCTATATTCATATACAATCAGAGAGATTTGGAGATAACTTAAAATTGAATTGGAATATCCAAGAAACTTCTTTGGAGGCAATGATCGTACCCATGAGTCTTCAGCTTTTATTAGAAAATGCAATAAAGCACAATGTAATTTCTAAAGCTAAACCGTTAATTATAAATGTAGAAGTAAAAGGGAATCATTTATTAGTTGATAATAAAATTCAATCAAAATCTACTCAAATACCATCAACAAAAGTTGGGTTGAAGAATATTGAAAAACGATATACGTTGATTTCTGGTAAATCAATTACTATAAAAAATGACGGAAATCGATTTGTTGTTTCCCTTCCATTACTAAAATTATCTGATCAAAAAAACAATTATGCAAATACTGATCATTGAAGATGAATCCCGGGCCGCAAGCCAATTGCAAAGCATGTTAAAAACATGTGGTTTCGATTATCAATTATTAGATATAATTGATACCGTAGAAGATGCTGTGTTATGGTTTCAAAAACATACTGCTCCTGATCTGGTATTTATGGACATCCAATTAGCTGACGGATTGAGTTTTGAGATATTTCAGAAAATAGATGTGGAAACACCAATCATTTTTACAACGGCTTTTGATCAATATGCGATACAGGCATTTAAAGTCAACAGCATAGATTATCTGCTAAAACCCGTTCAGCAGGATGAATTAACCAATGCATTAGATAAATTTGTCAAATCAAATAAATCATCGACAGTCGATCCTAACATTTTAAAACAACTCCTTGGTAGCATGCAAGCAACTAATAACCGAGAGGGCATACTAGTCAAAGATGGAAGTGGATTTGTTCAAATTAGAATTTCTGATGTGTTATACTTTTATTCTGAAGATAGTATCACTTTTGGAGTCACCTCCAATAAACGATATATTGTCGATGAGACTATGGATCAATTATTTGATTCATTGGATCATTATCAATTCTATAGGATTAATCGTGGACAGATTATTTGGAAAAATTCAATCCAGAAAATAGAACCTTATTTCAATCATCGGGTAAAGCTTTCTATTTCTAATCCAAGAGATCAAGAATTTATTGTTAGTAGACAGAAAACAAATGATTTTAAAGAATGGATGAATAGATGAGAGTTTTTAATAATTTTAACAGAAACTAAATTTTCGTATCCTATTTTTATTTTTTTATTAATGTTATAACCACGCAACAAATTCAACATAATATTTATACGAAGAATTTTCTATGCGATTTTTGATATTTCTAATCTGTGTAACCTCATTTTTATCAAGCTGGGCTCAAACTAATATTAATAACAAGAAATCTTTTATAGTAGGTGCAACCACCCAAAATGATAGTATCAAAATCGATGGTGATTTAAAAGAAGTAATATGGAGTAGATTAACCCCTGCTAAAGATTTTACACAATTTTTTCCATCAGACTCATTACAAGCAAAAGCGCAGACAGAGATTTATATGTGTGCCGATAAGAAGAATCTTTATATTGGTATAAAGTGTTATGCCACAGGTAATGAATGGATTGTAAATTCGTTGCGAAGAGATTATCGTGCCGGTGGATCAGATAATATTACATTGCTGTTTGATACTTTTGACGATGGTACAAATGCACTTTATTTCGGAATAAATCCAGAAGGAGTTCTTAGAGAGGGGATTATAAGTAATGGTGGAAGTGTAGGTGCAGATTTTTCTACATCATGGGATAATAAATGGAGAGGAGAAGCCAAGAAATATGATGGATATTATACAGCAGAGTTAGAAATCCCTTTTAGTACACTACGATATCCAACTCCTTCTAAAAAATGGGGATTTTCTAGCTATAGATTTGATACACAATCTAATGAGATTAGTACCTATTCTGGAGTACCACGTAATCAGATTCTTTTTACACTAGCGTATATGGCAGATATGATTTGGGAAGAAGAGCTAACCACAAAGAGTAGTGCGGTTTCAATAATTCCTTTTGTGTCATCTGGGTTTAATAAAGATTTTGAAGATAATACTCCGGCTGATGAATTCTTTGAAGCAGGAGGGGATGTTAAAATAGCACTTACTCCGGGCCTTAATTTAGATTTAACGGTTAATCCCGATTTTTCTCAGGTAGAAGTAGATGAACAAATTACTAATTTGAACCGTTTTGAGATCTTTTTTCCAGAACGTAGACAATTCTTTCTTGAAAATGCAGATCTGTTTGGTCAATTTGGCTTTTCTAATATTAACCCTTTCTTTTCAAGACGTATAGGTGCTAGCGAAGATCTAATAACAGAAGAGCTTGTACAGAATAGGATATATGGCGGTTTACGAGTGAGTGGAAAGCTTGGTTCAAATACTAGAATAGGTTTGTTGAATATGCAGACCGAAGCGAGTAAAGAGCAAGGAATACCAAGTGTTAATTATGGAGTCGCAGTGGCGCAACATAAATTATGGACACGTTCTAATATTGGGATGATAGTTGTGAATAAAGAAGTACTTGATTTAAAAGAGCTGGATACGCTAGATATCAATAGATATAATAGAATGGTAGGGGTGGATTTTAATTATGCCACAAGAGATAATACCTGGTCTGGTAAAACATTTGCACATAGTACTTTTTCGCCAAATACATCTTTGGCAATTGCACAAGGAAGCACATTGAATTACAACACCAGAAAATTTGGGGCACTTTGGAAACACGAATATGTGGATGAAGATTACAATGCCGAAGTAGGTTTTGTGCCCAGAACAGATTATTTTAGAATAAATCCTGTTACAGAACTTAGGTATTATCCGCAAAACGAAGTATTAAACAATCATAGTTATAGTGCCGAAGCTGACGTTTTTTGGCGCCCTGGTTTTGGAAAAACAGATCATATATTTTCTGTGGGATGGGGAGGAGAATTTGCTCAAAGGTCAAATTTTGGACTTAATCTTAATCATAATTATGTATATCTTTTTGATCCGTTTGATCCAACAGGAACAGATTCTGTAGAGTTGGACGCCGATCAAGATTTTTCATATTTTAGTTTTACAGGAAATTATAGAAGTGATAATCGCAAAGCATTCAGCTGGAGTTTAAGTCCATACATTGGAGAGTATTTTAATGGTTGGAGATACGGTACCCGGGGGAGTTTCAATATTCGTTATCAGCCTAAAGGCTCTTTTTCACTAAACTATGCAGTAAATTATTTTGATTTACCACATTTGGATGGGAGTAGAGAGACCTTTTTGATTAGCCCAAGGATTGATTATACATTTTCTAAAAGCCTGTTTACTTCACTTTTTGTGCAATATAACTCTCAGGATGACAATACAAATATTAATGCCAGAATCCAGTGGCGTTTTGCGCCTGTTTCTGATTTGATTTTGGTATATACAGACAATTTTCTTACCGGAGATGTGGATCCTTTGGATCGCTTTGCTTTTGATGTTAGGACTCGTTCATTAGTATTAAAAATTACATATTGGCTTAATTTATAGATTTCTTAACCGGGATTATCTATGAAGACGATCTAAAATTTCCATTACCTCATTTTTCTTTCTAACAGATACTGGAATATTCTCTCCATTTTTAAGCATAAGATACCCTCCATCTGTTTTAATAAATGCGCTAATACATTGCAAATTTACCAAGTGACTTTGATGTACTCTTAGGAACTGATAATTCTTTAGCATATCGGCAAAGTATTTTAACGTTTTAGTCACAAAGATTTTTTGTCCGTCCTGTAAATAAAAAATAGTATTGTTGCTATCAGATTCACATCTGATTATATCATCAAGACTTACTATAATAATCTTATCCAGAGTATGTAACGAAATTTTATCGGGTTTTTGCTCGGGAGCAGACAGTGTGTCTTTTAGGATGTTTAATCGTTCTTTATTAGGTTGTATTTGTTTCTTTGCTTTTGCAATTGCTTGTGCCAATTCTTCGTTTGAGTATGGCTTTAAAACATAATCTATAGCGGCAAATTTAAAAGCTCTAATAGCATACTCATCACTGGCAGTAACAAAAATAATTTTTGATTTTAGGTCCGGAAATATTTCGAGAACATCAAAACCAGTCCCATCTCCTAACATGATATCCAAAAATAGGATGTCGGGTTCGGTGTTTCGCAATGATTTTGCAGCTTCAACAACACTTTGCGCTGTATCTACTACCTTTATTTCAGGATGATTGGCCTTCAAGTCATTTTTCAAAAGCTGAAGTGCGTCGGGCATGTCTTCTACAATAATTGCTGTAAGCATAATCTTTTTAATAGTCGGTTTGTAAAGGAATTTTAAATGCTATTTGGGTTCCGGCAACGGTTTTGCCATTATTGATAATTTCTTTTATATCTAATGAATCTTTTCCGGAAATAGATTCTAATCTTTCTCTTGTTACGGTTAGTGCCATAGATTGATGATCGGTTTTGGTTTTAGTTTTTTGCGATTGAAAAATACCCTGCCCGTTATCTATCACAGTACAATGTAAGAACTCTTCTGTAGTATGAAACTGAACCTTTAATTTACCTGCTCTACTGCCTTTTAGAATTCCATGACGTACTGCATTTTCTACGAAAGGTTGAATAAGCATAGGTGGGATAAGTATTTCTTCGGGATCAAAATCTGTATCTATTGCAATCTCATAAGTAAAAGGCTTGCTCGCCATTAATTGTTCAATCTCTATATAATGTTTTAATGTTTGTATCTCTTGATCCAAAGTGATATAATCTTTTCTTGAATTGTATAATGTTTCTCTTAATAGGGTAGCAAAGGTATTAATAGTATTGTTCATACGTTGCGGATTGCTAGTTCCCATTGCCTTAATACCATTAAGAGCATTGAAGATGAAATGTGGATTCATCTGTAGACGTAATGCTTTCTGTTCTAGAGAGAGTAAGTGATTTTGCATTTGTAAACGTTCTCGTTCTTCTTTGTTTTTTTGTTTTACTCTTCTAATATAAGATAAGGCATAGCCTCCACCAATTAATAATAATACTGCTAAGACGGCTAATTGGAACCAGGCTTTTTCATATATAGGACTATCAATAAAAAATCGAAAAGTTGTAAGATCACTTTCTTCCCATCTATAATTTCTGGATTGAGCAGAGAAATAATGGGACCCATATGCTAATCCAGCCAGGTTTTGTTTATTTTCTGATGACCATGGGCTCCATTCAGAGTTATTTAACCTAAAACGATACTGTATGTCATTTGGGTGATCAAGGTCTACAGTTTTGTAGCTGAATGATAATTCAGTTTGATTTGGTTTTAGTCGTAAAATGTTATCACTATTAGCCCATTTATTAAGATTTATAGAATCTACACTGCGATAAGCTACCTCTACATCTTCAAAAAACAATCTCGGTTTAATAGTTGTTTTTGTAGTTTCTGTGGGTTTATATTTAGTGAGTCCATATATTGCACCAAACCAAAGATTTCCCTTTTGATCCTTGGTAACTGCATTAAGATGAGTTTCTATTCCTAAAAAACCGTCATTTCTACCGAAATGAAAAATGTCGACAATATCATTATCTTGATTAAGTTCAATTTTGTCAACTCCTCTTTCACTTCCAGCCCATAAATTATCTTGATCATCAAATATCATCTGGTAAATATTATCTGAATAAGGCTTCTTTCTCCCTTTTAATTTTTTGACAGAGATTTTATTAAGTTCAGACCACCAGATACCCCTACCTGCTGTACCTATATAAAGCTTGTTTTTATGAAATAATAAGGTGCTAATAGCGGTTTTTTGATTCAAAATATTCCCCAGATGTGTAACTCTGTTGTTTTTTATATACCCTAAATGCCCATTTTGAGTGGCATACCAGATTTTTCCAAGGGAATCTTGTACCATATGTCTAATCTGTAAATCCTTGATGCCGTTTTTGCGTTCGAATCTTTTTACAGCTAGTAAGCGCTTTTTTTCGGGATCATATCTAAATCTTACAATTCCTGTTGACCATGAAGCGGCCCATATGGTATTATTATCAACAAGTATTGTTCTAATCCAATCAGAAGGCAATCCTTTGTCACCATCTATGATATGATTTTTAATGACGGTTTTTACAATGGTATCTATTTTTATAATCGAATCGGTTCTGGATTTCTGTTGTTTACTGCTATCTACAACTATGCTATCGACTTGTTTTATTTCTTTAAAAAGAATTCCTTTACCGTCTGTACCGGCCCAAATATTTCCCGAAGCATCACTTGTTATAGTTTTGACCTTTACTTCAGATAGTCGTTCATCTTGTTCTATATGATGTATCCCAAGAGAATCTATTTTTATTAATCCGGCCTCAGAATTAGAAGCCCAAATTTCATCTTTTATACTATGTATGGCATAGACGCGATTACCCTTTAAGCCTGAGTTTTGATCATAGTGTATAAAGTTGTTCTGAAAATATTTGTAAAACCCTCCTCCAGATGTAGCGATCCAAATATTGGACTGACGATCCACAATGCTTTTTCTAACATGAGAGACCGCTAAGCCATTTCTTCGATTAATTTTTTTCTTTCTTGATCGCTTATCCCCGTTAATAATAGTTATTCCTTCATTGTCTGTAGCAAACCATAATTCGTTATCATTATGTATAGAAATATTGGTCACTCTCAATGGTTGCGAAATCCAGCGATTACCATAAGATTTGGCATTGGTATTTAGCACTAAAATGCCCTCATTAAAAGCAGCTGCAAAAATTTTATTTTTATAAAAAATGGCTGCAGTAAAATTGTGAGCACTATGTCGTTCCATAATGCTTGCATTTTTTTTGATGGCATTTAGTTTCCATAACCCTTTATTGGTTGCGATCCAAAACAACTTACCATCAAAAACAATATCATTTATGATACTAGTGTTGATTTTAGCATTTAATTTTATCTTACTTAACCCAACCTTTTTTTGGTATTGATATATTCCAACGTTAGTAGCAAGATATGTTCTATTTTTTATTCTATATATTTTGGTAATTCTAGGCCCTTCGAGATTTGTAAACTTGTTTTTGGTTTTAATTGACAATCCTCCTTTGGTTCCTATAAAGAGACTGTCATTTACAAAAGTAAGTCCGTGAATATAATTGGATTGTAAGCCGTCGGTTTCGTTCCAGATTTTAAATTCTTCACCATTAAACCTACACAGCCCTCCGCCTTGGGTTCCCATCCATAAATACCCCATCTCGTCTTGTATGATATCATAGACCTGTGATTGTGGCAGTCCATCTTCTAATGTGAATGCTCTAAGTCGATTATTCTGAGCAGACAAAGAAGCGATACAACACCATATCAGAAAGGAAAAAATATATGTAAACTGGTACTTGTTCATAAAAGATTAATGAGGTTGAGAACAAATATAGTCAAACTGTCTTTTGATTTGGTAAGTGATATCATATATGGTTACTATATTTAAAACAAAAACCGACAAAACCCTAAGGCTTGTCGGTATAATAAACAAAAGTTTCCCCCTTTTTGTTTATCAGATTGAGTTTGTGTGGGTGTTAATACCCGGTTATTGCAGTGGTTTTGGAATCGTCTATTATACCATCATTCCACGCAAAGCTTTGTTTAAGATTAACATATTTTATATCTGATGTATTTTTATAAAATGTTTGTGTTTGTAAAATATTTCCTACTATGCCATATTCCTGATTTGGGAATATGTATTGAGAATCTGTGTCTGAGTTTTCGCAGTACACATTTTTAAGATCAGGTAATTCGATAATTTCATTATTATCTGCAACCATAAAATAATAAGATTCTACATGTGCACAGCATGCTAGGTATTCAACTTCCATCTTAATCACCTCAGAGATTCCTTCTAAACCAGGATTCTCTAAGGTGGTAATAAAGATGTCCTCAAAAAGCTCTGTGTCTTCAATGGTAAGCGTGGTTATATTTTCGGAGCTATTTCCAGCGCTAACCAAATTGACAACATAAGCAGGGTAGTCTTGTCCCTGATCTTTGATTTCAGTTGTAACTAAATACTTTGTAGTTTCAGTAAATCCTTCTTGGGCATTGATGAACTGAAAACTTTGAAATAGAATAATGATTATGGCTACATTTTTCATAACAGCTTATTTTGAGGTTGGCTATTTAATGTAAATATAATCTCTTAGTTTGTCTCAATGCATATGGTTTTAGTATTCGTTACGATCCATTTAGTATTCGTTTCATGTTGAAAATGGATATCATTTTTTTACCTAATACTTCTGGTATATAGATGAAATGATTGACTTTTATAAGAAATCGAGAATTAGAGGTATTTACTGCAACGAATGAAAAAAAGTATAAAAGATCAATGCATCATGATCATTTATGATTAAATTCATGGTACTTAAAAAATAGATCATGAAAACAATAAGATATCGTTCTAGAGGTGAGGATGTTCATTATTTGGAAGAAATTTTAACTAAGTTGGGATATACAGTTTATGTGTCTAATTTCTTTGGAAAAGATACGGATCTGGCCGTTAAGGATTTTCAAACTAAGAATGGCTTGGTAGTGGATGGTATAGTTGGACTCAAGTCTTGGACCAAACTTATAGAGGCAGAAAGAAATGCAATGGCATTTGCAGATAAGTTTTTATCAGAGCAAGATGCTAAAGATTTTGCAGACCAGTTTGGTTTAGAACTGGCTATGGTAAAAGCTGTTAATGAAGTTGAGAGTAGAGGTAAAGGTTTTTTGGTTGATGGAAGACCGGTAATCTTGTTTGAAGGTCATATATTTTGGAGAGAACTCGAAAAAAGAGGGATAAAGCCATCAGATTATGTAACAGATCGCACTAAAGATGTGTTATATAAAAAATGGACGAGAACCCACTATAGAGGCGGGTCAGGAGAGTTTGATCGTCTTGAAAAAGCAGCTGGGATATCGGATTTACCTGCATTTCATGATGCAGCGTATAGTTCGGCTTCCTGGGGGGCTTTCCAGATTATGGGCTTCCATTATGAACATTTGGGGTATTCCTCAATAGATCAGTTTGTGTCAGAAATGTATGAACACGAGAGAGAGCATTTAATTGCTTTTGGTAAATTTATTCAGAAAACCTCTTTCAAAGGAAAGAAATTGATTGATTGGATTAAAGTAAAGAATTGGGCAAAATTTGCCGAGGGGTATAATGGTCCGGGATATAAAAAGAATAAATATGATATCAAATTGAGAAATGCTTATAATAAGTATAGAAATGGTTAATTCTACTAATTAAGTTTAGGTCGCACCAGAATTTTTAAAATGATCACTGCAAAATCCCTTTCTTGTTTTTGATCTTTTTATATTTTTACTTTCATGATTGATAATTTCGAAAATGAGTTTTTTGGAATCGGTATCCAAAACGGGAAAACACCAGAAAATTTAGGAGTCTTATGGCGTTCTGCGCAAAATATGGGCGCTAGTTTTATTTTCACGATTGGTAATCGTTATGCTAAGCAGGCAAGTGATACTCATAATGCCGTAAAAGCCATGCCTTATTTTCATTATGATACATTTGAAGATTTTTATAAACACCTTCCAAAAGGGGCTATGTTGGTAGGGGTTGAACTCACAGATGATGCAGAGTCTCTTGAAACTTTTAAACACCCAAAACGTTGTGTATATCTATTAGGGGCCGAGGACCATGGATTGTCCAAAACAGCAATAGTAAAGTCGCATTTTCTTGTGAAATTTAAGTCTGAGTTAAGTATCAATGTAGCTGTAGCAGGTAGTATTATCATGTATGATCGTGGCATTGATAAACCTAGGTTTATAAGATCTACAGAATGATGCTATTAATTTTTTGGTGACCTTAAAAGTTAAGAAAGGGCTATTACGATTTTTGTTGCTACATTTATAATGATAACTTCTACTAGTTTATGTTCGAAACAATAAAAGATCTTGTTGCTAATTTCAGTTCATGGGTTTGGGATTGGCCTTTACTGATTCTACTTATCGGAGGCGGTATATTCTTTTTATTTTATTCCAGATTTACACCGTTTTTATATTTTAAGCATGCTATAGAAATCCTAAGAGGAAAGTATGATGACGATAGTGATCCTGGTCAGCTAACTCATTTTCAAGCGTTATCGTCTGCTATTGCTGCTACGGTTGGTATGGGTAATATTAGTGGTGTTGCAGTGGCTATTGTTATGGGAGGACCGGGAGCGGTTTTCTGGATGTGGATTAGTGCTTTAATTGGTATGGCAACTAAATTTTATACCTGCTCTCTTGCCGTAATGTATCGTTCTCAAGATGAAAAAGGTACTTTGCTTAGTGGTCCAATGTATGTGATTAGTAATGGTCTTGGTAAAGGGTGGAAACCATTAGCAATATTTTTTGCGTTGGCAGGATTGATTGGCACACTCCCTGCATTTACAGCCAACCAGCTTACACAAACATTAGTAGACGTTATGGATTGGGAAGATGGTTATAAATTATACATAGGTATTGTACTAGCCGTTATTGCATCTTTGGTGATATTAGGAGGAATCAAAAGAATCGGTATAGTAGCAAGTAAGTTAGTTCCTTTTATGGTGATTTTATATTTTATCACGGTAATTACAATACTAATTTTACAAATTGAGGTTATTCCCGAAATGTTTATGCTTATTTTTTCAGATGCGTTTTCTGGTGAGGCTGTTGCTGGAGGGTCATTAGGTTATTTAATTAAAAATGGTGTAAAAAGAGCTGCATTTTCTAATGAGGCTGGGATAGGAACCGCCCCAATGATGCACGGGACAGCAAAAACCAATGAACCAATCCGCGAAGGTTTAGTTGCAATGATTGGTCCGGCTATAGATACACTACTAGTATGTACTTTGACGGCTTTGGCAATTTTATCAACTGGAGTTTGGAAGAAAACCGATGATAATGGTATATCCCTAACACTAGAAGCCTTCAACTCAGTTTTACCTTATGGATTGGGTGATATTGTGGTCGTTGTAATGGTATTGGTATTTGCTTTTTCAACCTTATTCTCTTACTCATATTATGGCACTGTGTGTTTAGGGTTTTTGACCAAACCTAAATACGGGAAATATTATAATTATATTTATATTATATCTATTGTGGCAGCTGCAGTGGTGAAAGTAGAGTTCGCGATAGACCTTATCGATAGTGCATTTGCTTTAATGGCAATCCCAACAGTCATTTCAGGATTGTTTTTGGCACCCAAAGTTAATGCTAAGGCCAGAGAATATTTCAGAAAACTTAAAATTTGATGTGTTTCTTTGAGTGGAATTTGATTGTTCTATTTTCTGACAATAAATTCACTTCTTCTATTTTCCTGATGCTCTTCTTCTGTACAAGGAACATCGTTTTTGCAATTATTAAGTAATCTTCTTTCACCATATGCTTTTCCTCGCACGCGACGCCAATTAATACCCCCCTCTTCTACAATATATTTAATCGTAGCTCGCATTCTGTTTACACTTAATCTTTTATTATACCAATAACTTGATCTGCTATCTGTATGTGAACGCACTTCGATTTTTAACTCAGGGTATTTGTTCATTGCAGAAATAATTTTTTGCAATTCTACCTCGGCTTCGGGGCTTATTTCCGAATCATCTAGGCTAAAATAAATAGGTTCCAGCTGTAATGCTTTAGAGAGATCATCACCTACATTAATTTCTACAGCTGTTAATAATTTGTTACCGTCGTTTACAGAACTCAAATGGATAGATACGTCATGAGTGAATTCAAAAATATCAGTTGTTCTAAGTGTTATATCTCTAGGTAAATATTGACTTAAGGATGCTTTTATCATATATTCCTGATCACATTCAGCTTCAAATTTATATCCTCCCAAGCTATTAGATTGCACTTGTTCTATAATGTCCAGATCTTCATTAAGTAGTACAACATTTGCATTTGGAAGACTCTGGTTAGTGTCTCGATCATAAATTATACCTTCAATATATTGTTTACAGGAGGTGATTAACTCTTCAGTTTGTTTAAAGCTATAAATGTCATCATTGCCTTTTCCTCCCTTTCTGTTACTTGCAAAGTACCCAATCTTTGTTTCTTCGTTTAGGACAAAGGTAAAGTCATCTTTTGGACTATTTACTGGCTTACCTACATTATAAGCGGCTGAAAACCCCGATTCTTCAGGAACGGTAACAAAAATATCAAGCCCACCTAAGCCTACATGACCATCACTAGAAAAATATAACCTACCACTATCACTTATATAAGGAAAAGTTTCTCTTCCTTCGGTATTAATTTTTTCACCCAAATTTTTTGGCTTCCCAAACTGGCCGTTAGACAGTACATCTACAACAAATAGATCAGATTTTCCTAGAGTACCTGGCATATCACTGGCGAAATAGAGTTTTTTTCCGTCTTTACTAAGTGAGGGATGGGAAGCAGAGTATTCATTACTAGAAAATGATAATTCCTCTATATCTGTCCATTTTCCTTCTCTAAATCTTGCTTTGTATAATTTTAATAGTACAATTCCTTTTTTACTGGTTCCTAATTTATTGTTTGTATAATTATTTCTTGAGAAGTATAGAGTTTTTCCATCTTTGCTGAAACTTGTTG
This sequence comes from uncultured Aquimarina sp., assembly GCA_947496355.1. GTDB lineage: Bacteria > Bacteroidota > Bacteroidia > Flavobacteriales > Flavobacteriaceae > Aquimarina. The sequence goes on along the minus strand of CANMCO010000005.1, from coordinate 142,700 downwards.
ATGATTCGTGAAATTTTGTATTGATTTTACCTTTGAGTTTAACAGGTTCATCGAGACTAATTGTGTCTTCTTTTATGTTTGAAGAAAATAAGTCTAAAAAGGGCATCCTGGTCCAACCATGGATTTTTGAATCTTTTGTTTGTTTACTTCTTGAAGAGGCAAAAACAATTTGATTTTGATTGTTGAAACTAGGGGCGTATTCAGAGTTTTTCGAATTTATGTTTAGTTTGAATAAATCATATTTTCCTGATTGCATTTCGATAAAATCCAGATAATTTCTTTTATTCACAAATGATTCCGCCCGTTTGTCATTTCCAGTAATTTCATAAAACCTATCCATGATTTTGTCCGCTTCTTTGTAGCGTTCTACACTTTTCAAACTTTGAGCGTATTTGAACAAATACTCTGGGCTTAGATTTTCTGGGTAATTCTCGATCAGTTTTTCATACCATTCTATAGAGTCTTCAAGTTCTCCGGTAAGATAAAATGCGTCTGCAAGTTTTTGATATAATTTTTGAGAAGAGTATCCCTTCTGTGCAACATCCAAATAAATTGCTCTGGCGTCTATATAAGCAAATGCTTTAAAGTTTTGATCTGCTTTATCAATGCGTTTGTCAAAGTCCTGTGCCGTAAGTTTTAGAGACAACAAAAGCAGAATCCAAAAGGATATAGAATTCCATTTTACAAATCTTTGTAAATTGATTAATAAGTAATTTTTCAAAGGGTCCCAGTATTTTGATAATAAAAACTAGTTTTCACGGGGTTTTTGAAAACGTACTGGAACTAAATTTATAAAAAATATTGATTAAAAATTAATACGCTCGGTATTAGTTACGAACCAATTTCGAGGCAAAAATGTTAACAAATGAATAACTAAGTAATAATGTGGTTGGTAATTATTTTCTTGTTCAATATTCATTTACCTTTGTGGCAAAATTAATTGTATGACTCATAAAGCAGGTTTTGTAAATATTATTGGTAATCCAAATGTTGGTAAATCTACCCTTATGAATGCGTTTATAGGAGAGAAATTATCAATTATTACATCCAAAGCTCAGACAACAAGGCATAGGATTTTGGGTATCGTAAATGGAGATGATTTTCAGGTAATCCTATCAGATACTCCAGGTATCATAAAGCCAGCTTACGAACTTCAAGAGTCTATGATGGGTTTTGTGAAGTCTGCATTTGAAGATGCTGATGTCCTGATTTATATAGTAGAGATTGGCGAAAAAGATCTAAAAGACGAAGCCTTTTTCAATAAAATTACAAGTGCAACAATCCCTGTACTTCTGTTAATTAATAAAATTGATCAATCTGACCAGGAAAAACTTGAAGAACAAGTTCAGTTTTGGGCAAATAAAGTGCCAAATGCAGAACTGTATCCAATATCTGCTCTAGAAAAATTTAATGTTCGGGAAGTATTTGATCGTTTAGTAGAATTATTGCCAAAATCCCCAGCGTTTTACCCAAAAGATCAATTAACAGATAAACCAGAACGGTTTTTTGTTAATGAAGCTATTCGTGAGAAAATATTACTTTACTACAAGAAAGAAATTCCGTATTCTGTTGAGGTGGAAACGGAGGAATTTTTTGAAGATGATGATATTATAAGGATTCGTTCTGTTATTATGGTAGAACGAGACTCTCAAAAAGGAATTATAATAGGACATAAGGGCGCTGCATTAAAAAAAGTTGGAGTTGAATCGCGCAAAGAATTAGAAAAGTTCTTCGGTAAACAAATACATATAGAACTCTACGTAAAAATCAATAAAAATTGGAGGAGTAATCAAAATCAACTTAAACGATTTGGGTATAATAATTGATTTATAACCAGTTTTTAATCAATAAATTAACTATTTTTTTGTAGGTTTTTTCTTTTGTATCCATTACAATTTGTGTGTTTTAAAGATGAAAACTATTCGTTTAACGTTTTTGTGTGCTTTTGTGCTTGATCTTCAACGGTTAATACATATTTTAGTCGTCCTAATCTTTAAAAAATGCCTCAAATATGTTTTTAAAATTACTTCTTCGCACCTATTATTTAGAACAATCAATTAACGTTTTATCAATATAAAAAATTTAAGAAGGTATTCTTAGGGTTATTACTATTGTAATATTTCTAGTGAACTAACTCTGGACTAATTTCTTTTTTACTATAAACCGAAATAGAATTAATTCATTTATTAATTGAATTCTTAAAACAACAACCAAAATGTCAAAACTTACGAGCAAACTTAACGTTCAAAGTAAAAAGATGGGTAACACTAATGTTTTACCAATACTTTTTAGCTTTATGATGATGGTAATTTTCATATTGACAACCAGTTTTACTAGTGTGTCAAATGAAAATGATAATAGCCCAAATAGTAGTTCAACTGAATATTTCTCTTCTGATGAGAGTAATCCATGCACATTGTCTGTAGAAGCGGGGGATGATGTAGAACTTTGTGATACAGGAGAAGTAATCCTTACAGCGACAGTTTCGGGTCAATCAGAATGTACTGATTGTACAAATGAATATAATATAGAAAACACTAGCTGGTGTGGAAAAAATTTACATTATGCGCTTTGGCTGAAGGATGACGGAAATAACAAAACAAGAACATTTTCTAATGTAAATTTAAAATGGAAAGAATTTGCAGATGGAACAGCAACGTTAAAAGGAACCGTTGTTGATAATAATGATTCGCAAATTATTTTAGATATTGATGTTACTTACTCTGGTAGAACTACTGCAGTGCCTCAGGGTAGCCCAAAAGATCATTTTTGTCATACCGAAAGTGCTGATGGATGGGTTTATTATACCGATGTAACGGGAACTATTACTCAAACGGATGGTTCTTGGTCTTTTGATATTTCTAGAAGAGGTCCATCATTTCAGTTAGGTAACGGAGCAAATGTTACCGAAACAGAAGTTGGTAAATATGGTGGTTCTGGATGGTTCGATACAACTGATGGAAATTTTAACCAAGGAGATTTTAATATCAATATTGGTGATTGTATTACTTCTCAAACAAATGAAGCTACTTATGAATGGTCTACAGGAGAAACTACTCCTACTATTACAGTGACCGAAGGAGGAACCTATACCGTAACGGTAAAAGATTGTAACGATTGTGTAGTGTCAGATTCTGTAGAAGTTACTTTTACAAATTCTCCTACGGTAGATCTTGGAGATGATCAGGCAATTTGTGTTGGTGATTCAACGACCTTAACAGCAGGTGAAGGTGATTCATTTACATGGTCAACAGGAGAAACGACATCATCTATCACAGTTAGTCCTACAACAGCTACAGAGTATTCTGTTATTGTAAAAAAAGGAAGTTGTGAAGTTAGTGATGATGTTATTGTAACGGTTAATGATGTTACAGCTAATGCAGGAGAAGATGTTACAATTGAGGAAGGACAATCTACAATATTGACGGCAAGCGGAGGTGATACTTATGAGTGGTCTATCGGAGAAACTACTGAATCTATTACTGTTACTCCAGAAGTGACCACAGAATATACAGTTTCAGCTTTTAAAAATGGATGTGAAGATATAGATACTGTAACAGTAACTGTTGAAGCAGGATGCGTAGTAGCCAGTGTGGGAGAAGATGTAACTATATGTAAAGGACAATCTACAGTAATTTCGGCAAACGGAGGCGATTCATATGTTTGGACTACAGAAGATGGTGAGATAGCCACTGTTCGATTTATTAGAGTTGCACCTACTGTAACAACAGAATATACAGTAACCGTTACAAAAAACGGTTGTCCAGATCCAGATACAGCCACAATAGTTGTTACAGTTGATCAAACTTGTACCGATGGTGGTCCTAATAGAATTGCTTCTGTATATCCTACGATCATAAATTTTGGAACTAAAATGAATTTAGATCTTAAAATAGATAAAAAGCAAGATATACGTATATCATTGCATAACCTTACCGGAGGTAATATGGGGCCAATGATTACAAAAACTGTAGATGTGAATAATGAAACAATAAGTGTTGATTTTTCTATGTTACAACAACTGTCAGCAGGAATCTACATTGTAAAAATTGTTGGAGATGGATGGACTAAGATGGAGAAAATAATAATAAGCAATAAATCTAATTAAGAAATTAGGTGCTAAAACCTGATATTAATGAAAGCCTGTCGATATTTTCGGCAGGCTTTTTTGATTGTTTCGTTTCAAAGAACCAATGCATTAAAAGCTTGTAAAGTATCAAATACGGTTGCGATTTACGAAGTTAAATAACTTCCATAAAAAGTTTGTTGTTTTACAGTAACCAACTTAGACTGAATACTTGGTATATTTGAAGTAAGTAATTATTTCACTGACTGACTATCAATTATGAAAAGTTCCTAGGTCTTAAATGTTTGGCCCAGGGACTTTTTATTTTACCCCTTTTTCTTCGTATTTCAATCATATATAAACATTTATAGCATTGCTAAAATAAAAAGTCTAATTTTGCACAAAATTTAGAATATATCCCAATGAGTAGTATAGTGGCAATTGTAGGGCGACCTAATGTCGGAAAGTCAACCTTCTTTAATCGTTTAATTCAAAGAAGAGAGGCTATAGTAGATGCAGTAAGCGGTGTTACACGTGATCGTCATTATGGAAAAAGTGACTGGAACGGTGTAGAGTTTTCTCTAATTGATACCGGAGGATATGTTGTTGGAAGTGACGATATCTTTGAAGAAGAAATAGATAAACAAGTAGAACTAGCAATTGATGAAGCAGATGCTATTATCTTTATGGTAGATGTAGAGTCTGGCGTTACAGGAATGGATGAAGATGTTGCTAAGCTACTTCGCAAAGTCAATAAGCCTGTATTTTTAGCTATAAATAAGGTTGATAATGCCAAGAGAGCTGCAGATGCAGTAGAATTTTATAGTTTAGGTCTTGGTGAATATTATACTATTGCCAGTATCAATGGTAGCGGTACAGGTGAACTTTTAGATGCGTTGGTTGAAGCCTTACCAGAACAAGAAGAACAGGAAGAAAGTGAATTACCAAGATTTGCAGTAGTAGGCAGACCAAACGCAGGAAAATCATCTTTTATAAACGCGTTAATTGGTGAAGATAGATACATTGTAACTGATATTGCGGGAACTACTCGTGATGCTATTGATACCAAGTATAATCGTTTCGGATTTGAGTTTAATTTGGTAGATACCGCCGGAATACGAAGAAAATCAAAAGTAAAAGAAGATTTAGAATTTTATTCGGTGATGAGATCTGTTCGTGCTATCGAGCATAGTGACGTTTGTCTTTTGGTGGTGGATGCTACAAGAGGATTTGATGGGCAGGTGCAAAATATATTCTGGCTTGCAGAACGCAACCGAAAAGGTGTTGTTATTTTAGTAAATAAGTGGGATCTTATCGAAAATAAGGAAAGTAATACTTTAAAAGATTTCGAAAAGTATATTCGCAAACAAATAGAACCTTTTACAGATGTTCCTGTGGTGTTTATATCTGCATTGACAAAGCAACGTTTATTTAAAGCAATGGAGACTGCAGTAGAGGTATATAAAAACAGATCTAAAAAGATCAAAACAAGTGAGCTCAACGATACGCTATTACCGATTATCGAGAGAAACCCACCACCAGCATATAAAGGCAAGTACGTAAAAATAAAGTACATCACACAATTACCAACACCACAACCGCAGTTTGCATTTTTCTGTAATCTACCGCAGTATATTAGAGATCCTTATAAGCGTTATATCGAAAATCAATTACGCAAAGAATTTGATTTTAATGGGGTACCGGTTTCAGTGTATTTTAGGAAGAAATAAGTTTATTATTTACTCATTTTAATGTGTAACTAAAATTTTGTTTAAAGGTAATATTTTGAGTAAACACCTATTTGGTCATTCATAAGGTTTATACGGTATTAACAATACTTTTATTCAGCATTTCAATTTCAAACTTTCAGTAAACTTTTCCAATTAAAAGACCGATGGTTTCTATTTTATACATTAATAGATATTGCTTGGGTATTATCCTTATAATGGGTTTTAAAAAAGTATCTTTACCATAGTATTACTTATTTATTGATATTAATTATTCCTTCGCACTACTTTAGCGGATTACTGAGGCTTTCTTTTTTTAAGTTCTTGTTTTGATTAATAAAATTCTAGTGGTCAACTTAATGCCTGATTGCTAGGGAGTAACTATCTAATAGTGATTTTAATCTTACGCTTTGCTCATGTCATTACTCTGCAATTCGTTTTAATTCAAAAAGAATATGACTTTTTTTAAAATGGGGGTTATTGGAACTTCAAAAAAAGAAGATGAAAGACGTGTACCTATTCATCCAGAGCATTTAAAAAGGCTTCCAGAACATATTCGTAGGCAACTTATTTTTGAGAAAGGTTATGGGGCGCCTTTCAATATCAAAGACGAAGAAATTAGTAACTTAACAGGTGGTATAGCTACGCGAAGTGAAATATTATCGGATATTGGTTCTGTTATTATTGCCAAGCCTATCTTATCTGATTTGGAAGAGCTAAAAGATGGTGGTACTATTTGGGGCTATCCTCATTGTGCTCAACAAATGCAAATTACACAAACGGCGATAGATAAAAAATTAACCTTGATAGCTTTTGAAGATATGTATGTGTGGAATCCTAACGGGCAAATGGGAAGGCATACTTTTTATAAAAATAATGAAATGGCTGGATATAGTGCGGTTATACACGCACTTCAATTAAAGGGAATAGATGGTCATTATGGAAACCAACGAAAAGTAATCATTTTTAGTTTTGGTGCCGTAAGTAGAGGTGCCATTTACGCCCTAAAAGCACATGGTTTTAGAGATATTACTATCTGTATTCAAAGACCAGATCATGAGGTTAGAGAAGAAGTCTTAGATGTGCATTATGCAAGACTTAGAAAAGGAAATGAGAACGAGGCTCGATTGATTGTTGTTGAGCACGATGGTTCAGAACGACCGTTATTGGATTTAATAAATGAATCTGAAATAATAATTAATGGAACGTATCAGGATACAGATGATCCAATTGATTATGTAAAAGAAGATGAAAAATCTATGCTTAAACCTGGGACATTAATTATAGATGTGAGTTGCGATGAAGGTATGGGGTTTTATTTTGCAAAACCTACTACTTTTAAAAACCCAATCATAGCAATTGATAAAATTGATTACTATGCTGTAGATCATACGCCAAGTTATTTTTGGGAAAGTGCTTCCAGGTCCATTTCTGCAGCATTAATTGTGCACTTACCCTCTGTGATATCTGGTCGCGAAAGTTGGAATGAAAATATGACCATTAAAAATGCGATAAATGTTGATAAAGGTGTAATCGTAAAAGACACTATTCTTAGATTCCAGAACCGTAACACAGACTATCCGCATGAAGTAAAGTAGCTAGCGAACTAACTAGGTCTATTTTATTTTTTCAATTTTATATAATCAGTATTTCTATGGTATTTCAAATATGAAGAAATATAATTACTGCAATCTAATCCTACCAACTCCCACCGGCACCACCGCCACCAAAGCCACCACCGCCAAAGCCGCCTCCAAAACCACCACTGCCAAAGCCGCCACTAGATCCTCCACCATAGCTTCCGCGACCCATATTGCTTAAGATGATTACATCTAGTAGACTGCCTCCTCTGGATCTGTTTCCCCGATTTCCTCTGCCACCATTATTGCCATGATTGCTTTTAGAAAATGCTCTTATGATGATTATAAAGAAAATTAACAATAAAACTAATTGTCCAATAGGTATGTCTTTATCCTCTTTTCTGGATCCGGAAAAAGTGCCATCTAAGACTTGAAAGATAGCTGTAGTGCCTTTGTCTAACCCACCATAAAAGTCCCCTTTTTTAAACTCTGGTGTAATGATTTGATCGACAATAGTTTTAGAGGTAAAATCAGTTAATTTTTCTTCTACTCCGTACCCAGTAGCAATCCATATTTTCCGATCATTTTTGGCAACCAGAATAAAAACCCCATTATCTTCTTTTTCTTGTCCAATGCCCCATTCATGAGCCCATTCTGCAGCATATAAACCTATATTTTCTCCTTGTAAGGAGTTTATTGTGGCTACTAGAATCTGAGTAGACGTAGTGTCAGAATATCGAACAAGTTTTTCTTCTAGGCGTTTGGCTTGGCTTCGAGAAAGCATACCAGCTTCATCATAGACTGAAGTTTGTAATTTTGGTTTAGCTGGGATTTGTCTTTGCGCATAAACCGTATGAATGGATATCGAGAACGTGCCAAGTGTAAATAATAAGGATAATATAAAGTGTTTGGTTGTATTCATTTATCCTTTTGAGATTTCGTCTGAAAGTTCGTTGGTGTCACCATGATCCCATGGGAAATATTTTTGTAATTGTTCTCCCGCTCTAAGAATACCGTCGATTAATCCCTGAGTAAAATCACCTTCTTTAAATTGGCTTAGAATTGCATCTTTTGTGCATTCCCAAAAGTCATTTGCAACAACATCATTAATACCTTGATCCCCATAAATGGCGAATCTATGATCCTCTACAGCAACATAAATTAGTACACCATTGCGTTGGATGGTATTGTCCATTTTAAGTGAATGAAATAGTTCTCGGGTTCTATCCAAAACATCCAAATCGGTATGTTTTTCAAGGTGTACACGTATTTCTCCTGAGGTAGTTTTTTCTGCATGGCGGATCGCAGCAACAATTTGTTGTTCCTGATCTGCGGTGAGAAAATCTTCTACTTTTGACATTTATTTAAAATCAAAATCTACATCTGGTGCTTTTTCTGTACCTTCATCAGCTTCAAATCTTGCCATTTCATTAAAACCAAACATTCCGGCAAAAAAGGAGTTAGGGAAAATCTTTATATGCTTATTGTACACCCCGACTTGTTCGTTATAGCGGTTACGCTCTACATTAATTCGATTTTCTGTTCCTTCTAATTGTGTTTGTAAATTTAGAAAGTTTTGATTGGCTTTTAGATCAGGATAGCGCTCTACAGTAACCAATAATCTGGATAGAGCAGATGTCAACCCGCTTTGTGCTTGTTGAAATTGAGCCATTTGATCCGGAGTAATATTGCTAGGGTCTATATTAACCGAAGTAGCTTTGGATCTAGCTTCAATTACTTCTTTTAGGGTTGTGCGTTCAAAATCTGCGGCACCTTGTACTGTTTTTACCAAGTTCCCGATAAGATCACTACGTCTTTGGTAAGCACTTTCTACATTTGACCAAGCAGTTTTAGCGTCTTCTTGTAAGACAACAGCTTTATTATTAAAACTATATGCCATTATAGCGCCGATAACTACAATCGCCAATACTCCTATTATTAGTATTCCCAGACATCCTAATCCGGCAAAAAGTCCTTTTTTCATAATTTTAAATATATTAGATGCCCATTACGGGCTTAAAGCTGTTCTTTGATTTTAAGAAGTTGACCTTTTATAGATTCTAGTTTGCGAATAATATCAAAACTGTCAAGCGCTTCTTGTTTTTGTTCTTTAAGATGAATTTTGGCTCCCTCTAGCGTAAATCCACGTTCCTTGACCAAGTGATAAATCAATTCAAGATTTTTAATGTCTTCTGGAGTGAATTTTCGATTACCCTTGGCATTTTTTTTAGGTTTCAGAATATCGAACTCTTTTTCCCAAAAACGAATTAAAGAAGCATTAACATCAAATGCTTCGGCAACTTCGCCAATACCATAATACATCTTTTTTGGTAAGTTTACATACATAATACTACTCTTTTTGTTGTGTAAAACTTCCATCTTCATCAAAAAAGAGCTTGCTCTCGGGGAAATCTTCTTCAGTAAGTTTCTTGATTTCTTTCAACGCTCTTTTTTTCTCATCTATAAATGGGTATACTTCATCTATTTGTTTAGCAGAATGAAGTTTCCCTTTAATAAAATTTCCTTCAAGATCAATTTCAATTTCTGCAATAGGCGCATATCCTTTAATTCCACTTAAATTAAACCTTGAATAGGTGCAAAAATTACCTAAGCTATATGCAATAAACTTGTTTTTATAAACTTCAAAAGCTCTAGAAACATGAGGGCCGTGCCCTATAACCATATCTGCTCCAGCATCAATCACTGTGTGAGCAAAAAGATATACGTTTCCTCGATCCTCGCCATAAAATCGTTCTGTTTTCCTGGTTACATGCGTGTGTTTAAGACCTTCGGCACCACCATGAAAAGAAACAATAACAATATCTACTTTTTGTTTAAGCTCTTGTACGATTTTCTTTGCTTTGGTTAAGTTATGAATTTTTATGCAATCTTTGTTTGGCGCAAAAGCACAAAATCCATAAGTAATCCCATTTTTTTCAAAAATTGTTGAAGGTTGTGCAAATACTCCGGCATAAGCGATATTATGCTTTTCAAGAGTTTTGGAAGTATTTTTAATCCCGATTTCTCCAAAATCACCAATATGATTGTTGGCAATACTCATTACATCAAACCCAGTTTCTTCAAGATATTCCCCATATATCTCTGGTGATCTAAAAGAGTAGCATTTTGATGGATCAGAACATCTTTTGGCATTTTCACCTTCATCTGTGAGTGTACCTTCCAGGTTTCCAAAAAGGATGTCTGCTTGTTTTAAAACAACATTTACATCATCAAAAGGACCTTTGCCTTTTGGGGGGAGGTAGCTGTCATTTGGAAAATTTGTTCCCATCATGATGTCACCCACGGCCATGATTTTAATTTGCTTAGGCTTTGCTAATTTTTCTTTAGTAATTAGAGCGATGGAATACATCGAATCGATTACTTCTTTTGAATATTTTTGGGCCTGAATTGTACTACTGAAACCAAAAATGATAACAAGAAGAAGTATTTTGCGCATTGATGTTTAGTCTAAAGTTTCATTGATTAGATTAGATGCTTTAAGCATCTCAGCGAATTCTTCTGGTGTTAAACTTCCATAATAGAAGTTTCTAGGGTTGATTTTTTTGCCATCTTTAAAAATCTCATAGTGCAGATGTGGAGCCACTGATCTTCCTGTATTTCCAACATAGCCAATAACATCACCACGCTTGACCTTTTGCCCTTTTTTTACATTGTATTTGCTTAAATGTGCATATAGACTTACATAATTGAAGCCATGATCAATACGTATGTGTCTACCATATCCTGTAGAGTTTGCATCAGCTCTTTTTACAACACCATTACCAGATGCATATATTGGTGTTCCGGTTGGAGCAGAAAAATCCATACCATAATGAAATTTTCTAGCTTTGGTAAACGGATCACTTCTCCATCCGTAACCAGAAGCCATACGTTTTAAGTCAGAATTTTGTATTGGCTGAATAGCAGGGATTGTTGCTAATAGTTCTTCTTTTTGTTCGGCAAGATTTGCTATTTCGTCAAGAGATTTTGATTGAACAACAATCTGTTTGGTTAATTTATCTATTCGCTCACTACTCTCGATAATCATTTCAGAATTATCAAAGCCTTCCAAGTTTTTATAACGATTAACTCCTCCAAATCCTGCATTACGTAATTCTTCAGGAATAGGTTGCGCTCCAAAATAAAGACGATATATATTGTCATCACGCTCAGCGATCTCGTTTAAGATATCTTCATCACGCTGCAATCTTTTATTCATTAAATCATACTGTAGTTGCATATTTTCAAGTTCTCTACGATATGCTTTTTCCTTAGGAGTCTCTAGTTGAGGGATGTTTAAGTATATCAAAAGAAGGATAAAACCAGCTAGGAAGGTACCAATAATACCTATAGCCGCTAAACCAAATTTACGTCCTTTCTTCTGCTCTATTCTGCGATAAGAAAGCGTCTCACTATCATAGTAATATTTAACCTTTGACATAATCTAAAATATGCTATTTTTGCAGGATATCAACCAAAAAAGTCTTGTTTTTAGACAAGACAACGCAACAAATATAGTAAAATGTTGCAAAGTGTAGAAAAAACTGACAAATATCAATACTATGTTTTATGTGAAAATCGCATTTAAAACACTGTTTAACAGGTAATTGTTTGATTTTTTAAAATAAATAGCAATATAATAGAATTCATGAAATCCCAAGAAATCAGAAATCAGTTTTTACAGTTTTTTAAATCCAAAAAACATGATATTGTGCCATCTGCGCCTATGGTAATTAAAGATGATCCTACTTTAATGTTTACTAATGCAGGGATGAACCAGTTTAAAGAATTCTTTTTGGGAAATGGCACACCAAAAAATAACCGCCTTACAGATACGCAAAAATGTCTTAGAGTAAGTGGTAAGCATAATGATCTCGAAGAAGTTGGGATGGATACTTATCACCATACGATGTTTGAAATGCTGGGAAACTGGAGTTTTGGAAATTATTTTAAAAAAGAGGCAATTCAATGGGCTTGGGAATTACTTACCGAAGTATATGGTATAAATAAAGATATACTATACGTTTCTGTTTTTGAAGGAGCAAAAGATGAAAACCTGGAAATGGATCAGGAAGCATATGATCTTTGGACAGCTATTGTACCAGAGGATCGTATTATTATGGGAAACAAGAAAGATAATTTCTGGGAAATGGGAGACCAGGGACCTTGCGGACCTTGTTCAGAAATCCATGTTGATATTCGTTCTGATGAAGAAAAAGCTAAAACCCCTGGGCGTGACTTGGTAAATGCAGATCATCCTCAAGTTGTAGAAATCTGGAACCTTGTTTTTATGCAGTTTAATAGAAAAGCAGATGGATCATTAGAAAAGTTACCTGCTCAACATGTGGATACTGGTATGGGGTTTGAACGTCTTTGTATGGTATTACAGGATGTAAAATCAAATTATGATACTGATGTTTTTACTCCGCTCATCAGGGAGATAGAAACGATTACGAATTCTACATATGACAAAGATAGTTTGCCAGCCAATGAAGATGGGAAAGTAAGTGTGGCGATACGTGTAATTGCAGACCATGTAAGAGCTGTTGCTTTTTCAATAGCAGATGGGCAATTGCCAAGTAATACCGGAGCAGGTTACGTAATCAGAAGAATTTTAAGAAGAGCAATTAGATACGGATTTACATTCCTGGATACCAAAGAACCTTTTATCTATAAGCTGGTAGAGACATTGAGTAAACAAATGAGTAGTGCTTTTCCAGAATTGAAAGCCCAAAAAAATCTAATTGTTAATGTAATCAAGGAAGAAGAAAATTCTTTTCTAAGGACATTAGATCAAGGACTGGTGTTGTTGGATAGTGTGATAAAAAAGACAAAAGGGAAAATGGTTTCTGGAGAGAAGGCATTTGAGTTATATGATACATACGGTTTCCCTATAGATCTTACTGCTTTAATTCTAAGCGAGCAAGGATATGAGTTAGATGAAAAAGGTTTTGAAACCGAACTGCAAAAGCAGAAAGACAGATCAAGAGCAGCATCTCAAGTTTCTACAGGTGATTGGGAAATATTACTGGATAGCACGACCGAGGGCTTTATAGGTTATGATAGCCTTTCTTCTGATGTTAAAGTTACCCGATACCGAAAAATAAAAAGTAAAAAGGATGGAGAATTATATCAGCTCGTTTTTGATAAAACACCTTTTTATCCAGAAGGTGGAGGACAAGTTGGAGATAAGGGATATCTGGAAGTGCCTAATGGAGATGTTGTGTATATTATAGACACTAAAAAAGAGAATAATCTTATCATTCATTTCACGAAGAATCTGCCCAAGCATATCAATGAAACATTAACTGCTGTGGTAGATAAAAAACAACGCTCACGATCAGCTTCTAATCATACGGCAACTCATCTAATGCATCAGGCATTGCGAACAATTCTAGGAACTCATGTAGAGCAAAAGGGGTCGATGGTACATAGCGGTAATTTACGATTTGATTTTTCTCATTTTGCCAAAGTATCTACAGAGGAGCTAAAAGAAGTAGAAGATTTTGTGAATGCTAGAATCCGGGAGCAACTTCCGCTAGAAGAACGGCGTAGTATTTCTTATGATCAAGCAATTGCAGAAGGAGCAATAGCCCTGTTTGGAGAAAAATATGGGGATAGTGTGAGAGCAATTCGATTTGGAGAATCTATGGAGTTGTGTGGTGGTACGCATGTTCAAAACACAGGTAGTATTTGGCATTTTAAGATTACATCAGAAAGTGCAATTGCAGCAGGGGTAAGAAGAATTGAGGCTATTACTGGTGATGCAGCAAAAGATTTTTTCACAACTCAGTCTGAAGCTTATGGAGAGGTAAAAGCGGTTCTTAAAACCAAAGACCCTATTAAAGCTATTAAATCGATACAAGAAGAAAATACCAGCCTGAAAAAACAGATTGAAATACTGCTTAAGGATAAGGCCAAAAACCTAAAAGGAGATCTTAAATCTCAATTTGAAGATGTGAACGGAATTAATTTTTTAGCAAAAAACATTGATTTGGATGCTGCCGGAATTAAAGACCTGTCGTTTGAATTAGGAGGGGAGGTAGAAAATGTTTTTATCGTGTTCGCAACAGAACAAAATGGCAAAGCATTATTATCTTGTTATGTTTCTAAGAATTTAGTCGAAGAGAAAAAATTAAATGCGGGCCAAGTGGTTCGTGAACTTGGAAAGTATATCCAAGGTGGAGGTGGAGGCCAACCATTTTTCGCAACTGCAGGAGGTAAGAATCCAGCCGGTATTGCAGAGGCGCTTGAGAATGCTAAACAATATTTGAAATAATACTTAAGTTACAAACATCAAATCTTACTTTGAATTTAGATTTGGTGGCAATAGATTTATGAATCTACAAACTAAAATACCATTACGATCAAAGGAACCTAAAATTGATTATGGATCCGAAGTATTCATGCTGGGCTCCTGTTTTACAGAGAATGTTGGTGAAAAATTTGAGTATTATAAATTCAAAAATTATATAAACCCTTTTGGGATACTTTTTCACCCTAAAGCCGTAGAAACATTTTTATGGATGGCAACCCAAGGAGAACAATATACCGAAACGGATTTATTTAACTTTAATGAACAATGGCATTGTTTTGATGCACATTCTTCTTTAAGTAATAGGGATAAGGATATTTTACTTCGAAGTTTAAATGAAGGGCTGCATTCTGCTAAAAAGAAGATTGAGTCTGCAACGCATGTTTGTATCACCTTAGGAACGGCATGGGTATATCGTTTAAAAGCATTGGATATGGTGGTAGCAAATTGCCATAAAATCCCTCAGAAAGAGTTTGACAAAGAATTATTATCGATTCCAGAAATTGATCAATGTCTTCATAACTGTATTCATATGATAAGAAGTCTTAATGCCTCTGCCCAAATCATATTTACAATCTCTCCGGTAAGACATATTAAAGATGGATTTGTAGAGAATAATAGGAGTAAGTCTTGTCTAATAGAGGCCGTTCATAAGGTGTTGGAATCTGGCCCGAATCTTAGCTATTTCCCGTCGTATGAAATTATGATGGATGAACTTAGGGATTATCGATTTTATAATGCGGATATGGTTCATCCCAGTGATACAGCGATCCAATATATTTGGGAACGCTTTTCTGAAGTATGGATTTCTGAAGAAACTAAGAAAACGATGATTAGGGTTGAAGAAATTCAGAAGGGATTATCGCATAGGGCATTTAACCCAGACAGTGATCAACATATCTCGTTCTTAAAAAAAATGGAATCAAAAAAGAGTAAACTTCAGGAAGAATATCCTTTTATGAATTTTTAATTAATTGCAATAATTTCCAATCCACTTTTTATTAAATGACTGACTTTAGGGTTCTTTAGTTTTATGTTGTCTAGATGTTTCAGAATCTGTGAAGCAAATTTTTCATCTCTGTCATAAACTAGTTCATAGATTTCTATTGGCAATAGCCAATCTTTAGGATGATCTTTTTCTAAAATATCAAAAACAGCTTCCAAAGAAAATTTGGTATTGGCTCCATCTCTTATGTTTTTTACAGATTCGTATAAAGAATGCAACTCTTTTTGAGTAGTAGAATATGTTCGTGTTTTGGTAGTGGAAGAAGGTTTATGTGTAACCAAATCAAATGAGTTGTCATCGGCTGGACCAGAAAAGGCAGATGCAATTTCTTTTCCTACAGCAAGATCAAAAGTACCCCATTCTGGTTTGAAAAGGTCTTCTTCTTTATATCTGATAGTACATTCGCTAAACTGTATCAAAATAAGCTCTCCTTGGATGTTTCGCATTCCAGTAACATTTGTTCCAGCTATTGTAATCCCACTTTCGAATTCAAATTCTATGTATTCTCCATCATAAAAGTTATACGCTTTCAAGTCTCGAGGAGACATATTTTCTATAGCAAGATTAATCCCTTTTAATTTCCCAAGTGGAGACCTGAAACCATTAGTGTGCGTCTTAATCCCATGACCAATAAGTTCTTTCTCCCTAAATGAAAGAGCAGTTGGGCCTTCGGTTTCAAAATAAATAACTTCGTTATCCTCATTTTTGATCATACGAGTAAAAACTCCAGAAATTTGTAAGCCAGTACTAAGTTCAATAGTTCCCAAATTTCCGGATTCGATTAACTTGGCAAGCCCTCGATGCCCTCCCTTACGTAAGGCCATTGTATGGGCAAATTCTTCTAATACCTGGCATAAGTATGCGAAATCAGGAGTAACAAATAGCTGAGGTTGAGGTTTTGTAATATCAAAATCCTGATAAGCAGCATCCGGAGTATACGGTAATTTTTTTACATTATCAGTCATACACCATTCACTTTCACCTATAGAAGAAAGTAATCCTGCGCCGTAAATTTTCGGGTTTTCTGTTGACCCAATTAAGCCATATTCTACGGTCCACCAATGAAGGTTACGAATTAAGGCCATTTCTGAAGGTTCTTCCTTTTTGTTTTGAAGTTCTTCTACTCTTTTTTCTGCATTATCTATCTCTTTTTGTGTGGTGTCGTGAGCTTCCTTCAAAATTGAAAGGGTGCGCACCGCCTCATACATTTCATAGTCTTTTTTTGAAGAAATGGCTTTGCAGCCTATTTTTCCAAAACGTCTTAAGTATTCTGCATAATCAGGATTTGCGATAATAGGTGCATGTCCTGCAGCTTCATGAATAATATCTGGAGCAGGAGTGTATTCTATGTTTTCCAGTTGTCTTATATCTGAGGCAATTACAAGAATATTATACGCCTGAAACTCCATAAAAGCATTAGGTGGGATAAAACCATCAACCGCTACAGCAGCCCAACCAATTTCTTTTAGGATTCTATTCATCCCATACATACTGGGTATTTGATCAATAGAAATACCAGTTTTTTTAAGCCCGTTTAAATAAGAATCATGTGCAACTTTACTAAGTGAAGCAATGTTTTTTCTCATCACATATCGCCATACTGCTTGGTCAATTGCAGTATACTCTTCATAATTTTGTGGCTTTATGAATTGCTTTAAATGTGGAGGAAGTTTGTCAATTAAAGGATTAGACTCTATATTTATGGACATTTGAAAGTCAAATTTTGGTTAAAAAATTTCAAATGGGAAATTAATAGTTTTATTTTGATATTGAAGTAT
Source organism: uncultured Aquimarina sp. (assembly GCA_947496355.1). Lineage (GTDB taxonomy): Bacteria > Bacteroidota > Bacteroidia > Flavobacteriales > Flavobacteriaceae > Aquimarina. Next base: position 125,228 of record CANMCO010000005.1, on the reverse strand, counting down.
CTTTAAAAGTTAAATTAGATTTAGAAAAAAAATAATAGATAGTGAGATATAATGTTTTAGTAATGATATTGTTTTTTGTAGGCACTATAGGTGCTCAAATCACTAATAAAGGAGAGCCGTTAAGTTGGCAAATACAAAATAAAAAAAGTGTTGCTCCCGTGGTTATGAAAGGTTTTGATTTAAGTAAAATCAAAGCAGAAGATGCCGTTAATGATTTAAAAAGAGAAATACCCTTTAGGTTTGGTCATGAGTTTAATGTTGATCTAGGATTTGAGGATGGCGTATGGGAAAACTTATCAAATGGAAATAGAATATGGAGAATTAACATTGTATCCAAAGATGCAAAAACGCTAAATGTTGTTTTTGATGCATACAAAGTTCCTAGAGGAGCATCTGTTTATTTATATAATAATGATAGAACGGATTTATTAGGAGCATACACGAATATTTTTAACAGGCCTGACGAAATGTTGGGTACATGGCTTGTTCAAGGGAGTAATCTATGGGTAGAATATCATGAACCGGCTGCTGTTTCAGGACAAGGAAAGCTAAATATAGCAAAAGTAGTACATGGATATCGATCAATTACAGATGCCGAAATACAGCAAAAAGCATTAGGTGATTCAGGAGACTGCAATCAAGATGTAGATTGTTCTGTTGGAGGAGATTTTGATTCATTAAAAGACAAGTTGAAAAAATCAGTTGGTTTTATTATTCTCAATGGGTTTGTTTGTTCAGGAACGTTAATTAATAATACAAACAATGATAAGGCTCCTTATTTTTTAACGGCGAATCATTGTGATTCTGGGTCAACAGCTACCTGGGCCTTTAGATTTAATTGGATAAGCCCAAGTCCTTCTTGCGCAACGGTTGACAGTAGTCCTGATGCTACGGTTAATCAAACAACCAGCGGTGCTACGCTTTTGGCTTCTAATTCAGAATCTGATATGAAATTACTTACCTTAGACGGAGGACTTGATGATTCCTGGGATTTAGAATGGGCTGGATGGGATAGAACGGGGCAAACACCAGATTTTGTGGTGGGTATCCATCATCCTTCTGGAGATATCATGAAAGTCTGTAGAGATAACCAATCTCCTTCAAAAGGAACTGTAAATTTTAACGGAAATCCTACTACAGAAATATGGAATATTGCCGACTGGGATATTGGTGTGACGGAAAAAGGATCTTCTGGTTCTGCTCTTTTTGATCAAAACGGAAGAATTGTGGGTAAATTATCAGGAGGTGCAGCAGCGTGTAATGGTTTAAATGACAATAATGCCGAAGATTTTTATGGGAGATTTGATGTGTCGTGGAGTTTTGGAGCTACAGATGCGACAAGGCTCTCAAATTGGCTTGACCCTACAAACACAGGAAGAGAGACACTGGACATGCTTTCTCAAGAAAATTCTACAGTAACTCCTCCTGTAAAGGAAGAGGAGGTTTCAGTATTTTTTAAAGCTTCAGATGCTAAAATTATTATTTCTAATGAAGCAAAAAAGATATTGGATTACATCATCTATAATATGTCTGGTCAGCAAATAAGTTCGGGGCAACTTTTAAATGAGATAGAGGAAATAGATATTGCAAATAGATCTTCGGGGATGTATTTTATTTATATTACAAATACATCAGACGGGACTTCGTTTACAAAAAAAGTAATCCTAAATGGACGATTCTAATTAAATCATTTTTACAAAAATTAGTCCTCAGATTTTATACCAGAAAACAAGATAGTATTATCACTAGTTTTTAAGAATAAAGAGTCTTCCTTGTTAATTTTGATTTTAGTTTCAATAAGGGCTTTAAGAAAGTTCTGTTCTAGAGCTTCTTTCTTTTCACAATACATTTTTGTGGTCATTGGAAATCCAAAAGAAATAGAATCTTCATTCAGGTTGTATTTGCACGAAAATGTATTGCAACCAGAGTAACCAGAAACCAATCCACGTTCTTTATCAAAAACTATATAGAGTTTTTCTTCAGAAACATCTTTGCCATTAAGCGCATTTATGTAAAATTTTGTTTTATCAGGTGTCTGAATGTTCTTTTTCTCTTTATTAGCTGATATGGTGTTTTTATTAGCACAACTATTTGTATTAGGTAGTGTTATAAAGAATAAAACAAGGATTGTATATTTCATCAGAGTTAATGGTTTTTGTGTGTAAGGTGCTTTGTGAAAATAACAAATATATTGTAATCTAGGTTTTTAATGACAAAAACATATGTTTTCCGAGATTAAAATTTATTTTTGATAGGTAAACCAAGTAAGTTGTCTATGAAAGTTGAAAGCCGAAAGCAAGAAATTATTAATGCAGCATCAATTCTTTTTAAAGAAAAAGGGTATAGTGCTGTTACCATGAGAGACTTAGCAAAGGCTATGGGGATTAAGGCGGCAAGTTTGTATAATCATATTCAATCAAAACAAGAGATCTTATCTACAATTATAATCGATCTTGCCGAAGAGTTTACCACTGGTATGGATAAAATTGTAAACTCAGATCAAACTGCTGTTCAGAAATTAGAAAATATTATTGATTTGCATATTGATGTTACTTTGAGAAATGCAGATGGTCTTGCATCTCTAAATAATGACTGGATGCATCTTGAAGAGGAAAACCTTCAATACTTTGAGAAAATGCGTCATGATTATGAAGAGAGTTTTAGAATTATAGTTCAGAAAGGTGTGGATAGACAGGAAATAAAATCATATAATATTGAAATCATTGTCTTTTCGACACTTTCGACACTTAGAACCCTTTATCTGTGGTATCCAAGGCAAAAAAGTATTGATGCGAACATCCTTAAACATGATATGATGTCTGTATTGCTTAAGGGTGTAGTTTAGTGTTAATGCTCGATTATTAAAATTAACATAGAATTAGTTGTGTATAAAACTAACAATTGTTAGTTTTGTTTAACTATAACGATATAGTTTACAAGGCATATGACTGATTTTTATCCCATACAGATTTCTGATATTCGAAAAGAAACCAAGGATTGTTCGTCAATTACTTTTGATATTCCAGAAGAGCACAAAGAAAAATTTTTATATAGACAAGGTCAACATCTTACATTAAAAACTGTTATAAACGGTGAAGAAGTAAGGCGTTCATATTCCTTGTGTTCTAGCCCTGTAGAAAATAAATGGCAAGTTGCCGTTAAGCGAATAAATGGAGGAGTTTTTTCTAATTATGCAAATGATATACTTAAAACAGGAGATGTTATAGAATTAATGCCTCCTTTAGGGAGTTTCTTTGTAGAAGTAGATCCTTCAAAATCTAAGAATTACATTGTTTTTGCTGCAGGTAGTGGTATTACACCAATTCTATCAATCATAAAAACTCACTTATCATCTGAGCCAAATAGCACTTTCAAGCTCTTTTATTTGAATCGAAAGGCGAAATCAATTATCTTTAAGGAAGAGATTGAGGCACTTAGAAATACATACTTTGGGCGTTTAGAGATATTTTATTTTCTAACCAAGGAGCAACGGGATATTCCATTGCTTAACGGAAGATTCACAGCTGAAAAAATAAAAGAGCTTACAGATAAAGTAATAGACGTTTCTAGTGTAGATGAATGCTTTGTTTGTGGACCAGAGGAAATGATTTTTCTGATAAGAGATGGGCTAATAGATGCTGGGTTGTCTAAAGATAAGATTCATTATGAACTATTCTTTTCTGGTGTTACCGAAGAAGATAAGATAAAAGCTGCAGAAGCTGTAGATCATAAATTTGATGGAACCGAAGTAACTATCATTGATGGTGGAAAAGAATTTCATTTCGCTATGGATGATGATTATGATAATATTTTAGATGGAGCCTTGGCTGCGGGGGCAGATTTACCTTTCGCGTGTAAAGGAGGAGTGTGTAGCACCTGCAAATGTAAAGTTGTAGATGGTGCAGTCGAAATGAAAATAAATTACGCATTAGAAGACGACGAGGTGGCAAGAGGGTTAGTATTGTCTTGTCAAGCTGTCCCAACTACAGAAAAAGTAGTTGTAGATTTTGATGTATAAAACTCAAACCCTATGAGTGAAAAAGAAATAAAAAATTTAGAAGAGATTTTTGAGCAGAGAATTGCCAGAGATGAAAAGATTGAACCAAAGGATTGGATGCCAGAAAAGTATCGAAAAACACATATTCGACAAATTTCTCAGCATGCTCATTCAGAAATTGTAGGAATGTTACCAGAGGGTAACTGGATTACACGTGCTCCATCTTTACGACGTAAAGTAGCATTGCTGGCAAAAGTTCAGGATGAGGCCGGTCACGGGTTGTATTTATACAGCGCATGTGAAACCTTAGGGATTTCTCGTGAGGAGTTGTATGAACAATTGCATACGGGAAAGGCAAAATATTCAAGCATATTTAATTATCCAACAGTCACTTGGGCAGATATGGGGGCTATTGGGTGGTTAGTAGATGGTGCGGCTATCATTAATCAAGTGCCTCTTTGTAGCACTTCATACGGTCCATATGCAAGGGCTATGGTTCGTGTGTGTAAAGAAGAAAGCTTTCATCAACGTCAGGGGTTCGAGATTATGATGAAATTGGCTGAAGGCACTCCTGAGCAAAAAGAAATGGCACAAGATGCACTTAATAGATGGTGGTGGCCATCATTGATGATGTTGGGGCCTACAGATGCAGAGTCTGTGCATACAGAACAATCCATGAAATGGAAATTGAAACGTAAAACCAATGATGAGCTCCGTCAACAATTTATAGATCAGACTGTTCCGCAGGCAGATTTGATAGGACTTACTATTCCCGATCCAGATTTAAAATGGAATAAGAAAACCGGGCATTATGATTTTGGGGAAATCGATTGGGATGAATTTTGGCAGGTAGTAAAAGGCCACGGTCCATGCAATAAAGAGCGACTGTCTGCAAGAGTTAATGCTTGGGAAGAAGGAGAATGGGTGCGAGATGCAGCCGTGGCATATGCCAAAAAACAAGAAGATAAGAAGCTTAAAAAAGCAATTTAAATAAATTCCTTGCTTACTCCCTTCTCCTTTTGGGAGAGGGGCTGGGGGTGAGGGCTAATAGATATGAAAAATAATTGGCCACTTTGGGAAGTGTTTGTAAGGAGTAAAAATGGTTTAGAACATCGTCATTTTGGAAGCCTTCATGCTGCCGATGCAGAAATGGCATTAGAAAATGCTAGAGATGTATATACGCGCAGAAACGAAGGAGTAAGTATATGGGTGGTTGAGTCCAAACATATAACAGCTTCTAATCCGGAGAACAGCGGTGAATTATTTGAACCTGCTCAAGATAAAGTATATAGACATCCTACTTTTTATACGCTTCCAGACGAAGTAAAACATATGTAATTATTGCAGTTGCAATAATTACAATTCCCACGAAAGTGGGAAACGCATTATATGAAATTGAAGTTAAATAAAAGATACCCGCTTACACGGGCATTACAATGAAAAACGAAAATATAATTCAGTATATCTATGGTGTTGCAGATAATGCATTAATTCTTGGTCAGCGATTATCAGAACTTTGTGGCCATGGGCCAAATCTAGAGACCGATATTGCTTTGACAAATATGGCCTTGGATTTACTGGGGCAAACTCGTAGTTATTATCAATATGCTGCACAACTTTCAGGAGATGGGAAAACTGAAGATGATATTGCTTTTTTGAGAATTGAAAGACAATATAAAAATGTCTTGCTTGTTGAGCAACCTAATAGACATTTTGGATATGTGATTACGAGACAGTTTTTTTATGATGTTTTTCACCTGTTATTGCTTCAGGAGTTACAAAATAGTAATGATGATACTCTTTCTGCTATTGCGAAAAAAGGAATCAAAGAAGTAAGTTATCATCAACGATTTTCTTCAGATTGGATGAAAAGATTAGGAGATGGAACAGAAGAAAGCCATCAGAAAGCACAAGAAGCAGTAGATGATCTCTGGAAATTCACAGATGAGTTATTTCATATGACCAAGGATGATGAACTCGCTTTTCAATCGGGAGTAGGAGTTGATGTCTCAAAACTTAAAGAAAACTATTATAAAAGAATAGGTGAAGTACTTGAAGAAGCTACTTTGACTATTCCTGAAACCAAATGGTTTCAAAAAGGAGGAAAACAAGGAATCCATAGTGAACATATGGGATACTTACTTTCTGATTTACAATATATGCAACGTACATACCCAAATATGAAATGGTAATACTATCATAGATGTTGTCACCCCATCGTTGGCTGGGATCCATAATAATAAAAATGACTATAGCACTAGAACAACATATTGACGCAAACCTTATTTCAATTCTGGAAAAAATATCAGATCCTGAAATTCCTGTATTGTCTATTATGGATATGGGTGTAGTTCGTTCTGCTCAAAAAATAGATGACGTCGTTCAGATTAAAATTACTCCAACTTATAGTGGGTGTCCGGCGATGGATGTAATAGGAGAAGATATCATTGCAGCATTTAAAGAAGAAAACATTCAAGCAAAAGTTGATCTGGTTTTATCGCCTGCTTGGACCACCGATTGGATCACTCCAAGAGGTAGGAAAGCTTTAGAAGAATATGGGATAGCAGCCCCATTAGATGAAGAAGCAGATAAAGAAGCGTTATTAGGTAATAAAAAGATAGTGAAATGCCCTCAATGTAGTTCGACAAATACGAAAATGGTAAGTCAGTTTGGTTCTACAGCCTGCAAAGCATTGTTTAAGTGCGAAGATTGCCTGGAACCTTTTGATTACTTCAAATGTCTAAAATAATATCTATCTGCTATGTAGATTTATCTCATGGGTTGAGACCTAAATTACATATCTGGAATGATGCTATAATTAATAGCAGGAAATTAAAAATGTTAAACTGAAAAATATAAATGTAAAAGGTATTTAAGTATGAATATTATATATAATACTTTATCATTTTACATTTAGATTTTGAAATTTATGATTAATAAAAATATGCCTTCAATCCAATTACAAGTTGAGAACGGAATAGCGAGAGTTACACTTAACCGTCCAGAAACATTTAATAGTTTCAATAGAGAAATGGCATTATTATTACAAAAAACATTAGATGATTGTAATAGTAATAATGAAGTAAGAGCAATTGTAATTACCGGTAACGGAAAAGCATTTTGCGCGGGTCAGGATCTTAATGAAGTAACTTCACCAGAATTAAATCCTGGTTTCAGAAAAATATTAGAAGAACACTATAATCCTATAGTCGAAAGAATAAGATCAATTGAAAAACCGATTATTGCTGCGGTTAATGGCGTTGCAGCAGGGGCTGGGGCTAATATTGCTTTGGCTTGTGATATTGTAGTGGCGATTGAAACAGCTAGTTTTATCCAGGCATTTAGTAAGATTGGGTTAATTCCTGATAGTGCAGGTACATTCTTTTTACCCAGATTAATAGGTTTACAAAAGTCTTCTGCCCTAATGATGTTGGGAGATAAAGTGAGTGCAAATGAGGCAGAGCAATTAGGGATGCTTTATAAAGTGTTTCCTGCAGAAACATTTGAAGAAGAAGTATCCAAACTATCAGAAAAACTGGCTAAGATGCCAACAAAAGCTTTGGGGTTAACAAAAAGATTATTAAATCAGTCTATGGTGAATAATCTAGAACAACAATTGGCAATGGAATCTGATTTACAAATAGAAGCCGCAGAGAGCGAAGATTATTCTGAGGGTGTAAATGCATTTATAGAAAAAAGAAAACCTGAATTTAAAGGCAAATAAAATTATGATTGTAGGCGTAATAGGATCAGGAACAATGGGAAGCGGTATTGCGCAAGTGGCTGCTACTTCTGGTTGTAAAGTAAAGGTGTTCGATACAAAGCAGGAAGCGCTGGATAAAAGTAAAAATGCTTTAGAAAGAATTCTTACTCGATTAATTGAAAAAGGAAGAATTGATCAAGAGGAAAAAGATCGCATCCAAAATAATATCTCCTATGTAGATTCTTTGAAAGATTTAAAGGATGCTAACCTTACTATTGAAGCAATTATAGAAAATCTTGATATCAAAAAGAAAGTGTTTTCAGAATTAGAAAGCTATGTGTCTAAGGACACCATTATTGCGTCCAATACCTCTTCATTATCAATAGCTTCAATAGCTTCATCTTTACAAAGCCCTGAGCGTTGTATTGGGATTCATTTCTTCAATCCAGCTCCATTAATGAAACTGGTTGAGGTAATTCCGGCAGTACAGACGTCTTCCGAAATAACAAATAAGGTTGTAAAAATTATAGAAGGTTGGAAAAAAGTTGTAGCGATCGCAAAAGATACACCAGGTTTTATAGTGAATCGCGTTGCACGACCCTTTTATGGAGAATCTTTACGAGTTTATGAAGAAGGCATTGCAGATTTAGCGACTATAGATTGGAGCTTAAAGACACTTGGTGGTTTTAGAATGGGACCTTTTGAATTGATGGATTTTATAGGGAATGATATCAATTATACTGTTACGGAAACTGTTTTCAAAGCATTTTATTATGACCCTAGATATAAACCTGCTTTTACGCAAAAAAGATTATCAGAGGCTGGTTATTTAGGAAGAAAATCGGGTAAAGGGTATTACGATTATAGTGATAATGCAGTGAAGGATGCTCCTAAAGAAGATGCAGCACTAGCAACATACATTTTTGATAGGGTGTTGGTAATGTTGATCAATGAAGCTGCTGATGCGTTATTCTGGAATATTGCTTCTGCAGAAGACATCGATAATGCTATGACCAAAGGAGTAAATTATCCCAAAGGGTTGTTGTCCTGGGCTGATGAAAAAGGAATTGATTGGTGCGTAAACACATTGGATAAACTTTATGATGAATATCGTGAAGATCGCTATAGATGTAGTCCTTTATTAAGAAAAATGAATAGAGAGGATAAAACGTTTTTTAACGCTAAGCAGGCAATAGGTAATTAATATGACAATAAAATCTGAAGCTATTCCACATAAGATGTTGTCACAAGATGCCTTCAGTACTTGGCTTGGGATTGAAATTCTCGAAGTTGAAAAAGGCAGATGTAAAGTTGGGATGACCATTAGAAAAGAAATGCTTAATAGTATGGGTAAAGCACATGGAGGGATATCATATAGTTTGGCAGATACTGCTTTCGGGTTTTCGGCAAATACTCATGGGAAATATGCGGTTTCTATTGAAACTTCTATTAACCACATAGAAGCTTTAGAAGAAGGAGATTATCTAACCGCCGAGGCAGTAACAGATGTTACAAAAACGAAGATAGGTTTTAATATTGTTGAAGTAAAGAGAGGTGATGAAATTGTCGCTTTATTTAAAGGCGTAGTATATAGAACCAGTAAAAACTGGGAAGAATAAAATATAAACTAAAACAAAATTTTAGATTTTGAAGGAAGCATATATCATAGATGGAGTTCGAACTCCAATCGGAAATTACAAAGGGACATTATCAGCAGTTCGCACAGATGATTTAGGTGCTTTGGTGATTGAGAAATTGGTAGCAAAGAATCCAAATATTCCAAAAGAAGCCTATGATGATGTGATTATGGGATGTGCCAATCAAGCAGGCGAAGATAATCGCAATGTTGCACGTATGTGCTCTCTATTGGCAGGATTACCTTTTACAGTTCCTGGTGAAACAGTGAATCGCTTGTGCAGTTCGGGATTATCAGCAATTATTCATGCTAATCGAGCAATCAAAGCTGGTGATGGTGATCTATTTATTTCTGGTGGAGTAGAAAATATGACACGTGGCCCCTATGTTATTGCAAAACCATCTTCTGCTTTTGGTAATGATTCTAAGATGTATGACTCTAGTTTTGGATGGCGTTTTGTAAATCAAAAAATGCATGAATTATATGGGACCGATGGTATGGGTAATACCGCAGAGAACTTAGTGGAAAAATATAAGATCTCTCGTGAAGATCAGGATGCTTTTGCATATTGGAGTCAGATAAAAGCGACTAAATCTCAGCAATCGGGTAGATTAGCAAAAGAAATTACTACAGTCGAAATTCCGCAACGAAAGAAAGATCCTATTCAGTTTTCTAATGATGAATTTGTAAAACCCGGAACCACTAAAGAAATTCTAGGAAAGCTAAGACCAGCCTTCAAAAAAGAAGGTAGTGTAACCGCTGGAAATTCTTCAGGATTAAATGATGGAGCAGCTGCAACTATAATTGCATCTGAGGATGCAGTAAAACAATATAATCTAAAACCTATTGCCAGAATTGTAAGTTCTGCTGTAGTAGGCGTAGAACCAAGAATTATGGGTATTGGCCCGGTTCAGGCCTCTAATAAAGCATTAGAAAAAGCTGGTATTACCATGGATGATATTGATGTAATTGAACTTAATGAGGCGTTTGCATCTCAGGCGTTAGCATGTATAAGAGAATGGGGGCTAGCAGATGACGATCCAAGAATAAATCCTAACGGAGGATCTATTGCAATAGGACACCCATTAGGGGTAACGGGAACCAGAATTGCATATTCTGCAGCTTTAGAATTACAAGAACAAAAGAAACGCTACGCCTTAATCACTATGTGTGTAGGCGTTGGTCAAGGATATGCTTGTGTAATTGAGAATGTGAGTTAGTGAGGCCGCTAGGCTTTGAGGATGAGGTTTTGAATTGATTTTGGGTGAAAAATGAAGTGAGCGAAACGTAAAATTAAATTCGAAAAGAGTTAGAGTGATTAAATCTTTTAGAAATTATAATTGATAAAAATAATAAACAAGCTAGTAGTAAAGTTTCATTTAATTTAGTGAAGAGAGCGATATTTTTAGCTGAGGTTTCTTAAGACTAGACTTTTTTGTTTCTTTTTTGGGCAATGCAAAAAAGAAAAGGAGTAAAAAAATGTTAGAACAATGAAAAAATTAGAAAGCTATATAAACGGAAAATGGGTTGCAGGTTCAGGAGATGGAACCATAATGCATGATGCTGTGACAGGCGAAATTATAGGGGTGTCAACTACGGACGGATTAGATATCCCTGAAGTACTGCAATACGGTAGAACTAAAGGTGGAGAAATCCTTCGAAAAATGACATTTCAACAGCGTGGTAATATGCTGAAAAAATTGGCCTTGTTTCTTACCAAACGTAAAGAAGAATTTTATGAGTTAAGTTATCGTTCGGGCGCTACTCGTGTAGATAGTTGGATCGATATCGAAGGTGGTTTCGGGAATTTATTTGCCAATGCATCGTTGAGAAAACTATTTCCTAATCAGCCGTATCATGTAGAAGGTGATCCGATTGATCTTTCTCGTGGAGGACGTTTTATGGCACATCATATTTTGGTGCCCAAAAGAGGAGTAGCAGTTCATATTAATGCATTTAATTTTCCAATTTGGGGAATGCTGGAAAAATGTGCGGTAAATTGGATGGCTGGAGTACCAGCTGTTGTACTACCAGCACCGCAAACGGCATATTTAACAGAAGCCGTAGTTCGGGTAATTGTAGATTCAGGAATTCTTCCAGAAGGATCATTGCAATTATTAAGCGGAATAACTAAAAATATACTAGATACTGTTGAATCTCAGGATGTGGTAACCTTTACAGGTTCTGCACATACAGGAAGAATCTTAAAAGCCCATCCAAGATTAATTGAAGAATCCGTTCCATTTACGATGGAAGCAGATTCTCTTAATGCTTCCGTATTAGGAAAAGATGCAGCACCAGGAACACCAGAATTTGATTTGTTTATCAAAGAGGTACGCAAAGAAATGACTGTAAAATCTGGTCAAAAATGTACAGCTATTCGTAGAATTATAGTGCCTTCTGACTTTGTTGAAGATGTACAAATTGCTTTAGGCAATCAATTGGATAAAGTGACGATAGGAGATCCAAGATTAAAAGAAGTAAGAATGGGTGCTTTGGCTAGTAAACAGCAAGTAGAAAGTTTTAAGAATAATGTTTCTGCAATAGCCAAAACAGCCCAAATGGTGTATGGCAATTTGGATAAAATTGAAACGATTGGAGCTGATGCTCAAAAAGGAGCCTTTGTACCTCCGATTTTGCTAAGAGAAGATCACCCTTTTAAGAATACAGGTGTTCATGAGATTGAAGCTTTTGGTCCCGTATCTACAATTATGCCTTATGATACATTAGATGATGCAATTACATTATCTCAAATGGGAAAAGGATCTTTGGTGTCTTCTATTTTTACTTATGATGATAAAATAGCCAAAGAGTTTGTTGTAGGTGCAGCTTCACATCACGGACGTATTTTGGTAGGAAACCGAGAAAATGCCAAGCAAAGTACTGGCCATGGCTCTCCACTACCAATGCTTACTCATGGAGGCCCTGGACGTGCCGGAGGAGGAGAAGAAATGGGAGGAATGCGCGGTATTAAACATTATATGCAGCGATGCGCAATTCAAGGAACGCCAACAACGCTTACAGAGATTACAGGGATTTATCAAGCAAATTCAGCATATAAAGAATCAGAAAAGCATCCTTTTTCATACCATTGGGAAGATATCGAGGCTGGTATGTCTATTAAAACACATAAGCGCACCATAACCGATACTGATATTATCAATTTTGGAAACCTTACTTGGGATCATTTTTATGCGCATACGGATATCACTTCTTTAGAGGGAAGTATTTTTGAAAAACGTACGGCCCACGGATACTTCATTCTGGCAGCAGCGGCGGGATTATTTGTATATCCTAATAAAGGGCCGGTAGCTGCTAATTATGGATTAGAAGAGTGTCGATTCTTGAGACCGATTTATCATAATGATACCGTATATGTTAGATTAACGTGTAAACAGAAAATTGATCGTGATCATAGAGGTAAAGAACTTCCTAGCGGAATTGCAAAATGGTTTGTTGAGGTTTTTGATCAAGAAGATGAGTTGGCTGCAGTAGCTACTATTTTGACAATGGTACAGAAAAAATCACCATTTATACAAGTGGATAGATCAAATCTAGAAGGGTATTTAACACGCCTAAAAGAAGATGTAAAGCCAAAATGGGGAACGATGACTCCGCAGCATATGGTGGAACATCTTGAGAAAACAATCAGGATTGGTGCAGGACAGATTCAGAACTTTGAAATAGCTACTCCAGAGAAATATTTGGAGAGAGTACAGGAAATGATTTATAATCATAAACAGATGCCAAGGGATGTGTATCACCCTTTAATGAAAGAGGGAGCACTAGAAGATCTTATTCACGAAGATTTGGTAACTGCAAAGGTTAAATTATTAGAAGCATATGATGAATTTGAGGCATATTTCAAAGAAAACCCAGATGCCATTACGAAGAATGCAGTGTTTGGAGAAATGAATAAGTTTGAATGGGATTTGTTAAATGTGAAACATTTGAATCACCATCTAGAACAATTTAACCTTTTAGATTAGGTAAGAAATAAAATAAACATAGATTAAATTGACACAACCATACGTAAATATAGAAATAGAAAACGGAGTAGGAACCATAGAATTTTTTCACCCTGCCCATAATTCATTACCTGGAGATATTCTGGCAAAATTAGCACAAACAATTACAGAGGCAGGAGATAATGAGGATATTAAAGTAATTGTATTAAAAAGTGGACGAGATAGAACCTTTTGTGCAGGAGCAAGTTTCAAAGAACTGATCAATATCAATGATGCAGAAACGGGGAAAATCTTTTTCTCAGGATTCGCCAATGTGATTAATGCGATGCGTAAATGCCCAAAATTTATCATTGGCCGCATACAAGGAAAGACCGTTGGCGGGGGAGTAGGATTAGCGGCAGCAACAGATTATTGCATGGCTACTAAATATGCTTCAATTAAGCTTAGTGAACTTAACGTAGGTATAGGTCCATTTGTAGTAGGGCCGGCTATAGAGCGTAAAATAGGATTGTCTGCGATGACTCAAATTGCCATAGATGCTAATTCGTTTTATGATGCAGAATGGGCAAGAGATAAAGGATTATTTACCAAAGTTTTTGAAGATGTCGAAACTCTGGATAGCGAAGTGAAAGCTTTTGCAGAACATTTGTGTACCTATAACCCAGAGGCAATGAAAGATATGAAAAAGGTGTTTTGGGAAGGAACAGAACATTGGGATGTGTTATTAGCTGATAGAGCAGTAATTAGTGGAAGATTGGCGCTAAGTGAGTTTACCAAAGAAACATTGAAACGTTTTAAGTAAAAGGAGTACAAAATTCAGAGATGAAAATAAATCAAAAATACGATCTGCAAGAAAGACTTGTTAAATTTTCTGCAAGTATTATTCTTAACACAGGTGGTTTGAATAAGAACTTTGCTTCAGAACACTTGGCTAAGCAATTGATTCGCTCTTCGACTTCTTCAGCTTTAAATTATGGAGAAGCACAAAGTGCAGAATCAAGGAGAGATTTCATCCATAAAATGAAAATATGCCTTAAAGAGTTGAGAGAATCACAAGTTAATTTACAAGTGTTAAGAGAAGCAGAGTTAATTAACGATTTAGACAAATTTGATGGGATTATGAAAGAGTGTAAAGAATTGGTTGCGATTTTTACGAGTAGTATAAAGACATCAACCGCTAAATAATTTTTTAGAATATAAAACCGAAAAATGTAAAATTTTAAATTAGAAAGTTATTTAGAGATGAAAACACTTTAAACTTTTACATTTATCATTTATAATTTAGTATTTAAATATGATTTACAGTTTCAAAGGATATATACCCGTAGTACACGAAAGTAGTTTTGTGCACCCGCTGGCAGCTGTAACCGGCAATGTAATTATTGGTAAAAACTGTTATATCGGTCCGGGAGCTGCAATTCGTGGGGATTGGGGTGAAATTATCCTTGAAGATGGAGTAAATGTGCAAGAGAATTGTACCGTACATATGTTTCCAGGCAAGTCAATTTTACTCAAAGAAAGTGCTCATGTAGGGCACGGAGCTGTAATTCATGGAGCAAATCTAGGACGAAATTGCTTGATTGGTATGAATACTGTGATTATGGATGATGCCGAAATTGGAGATGAATGTATAGTTGGAGCAATGTCTTTTGTAAAAGCAAATGCTGTTTTTCCTGAGCGTAGCTTAATTGTTGGAAACCCTGCAAAAATAATTAAGGAAGTGAGTGACGAGATGATAACCTGGAAAACAAAAGGAACAAAATTATATCAGCAGTTACCAGCAGATTGCTTTGAATCATTACAGGAAGTAGAACCGTTACGAGAAATACCAAAAGATCGACCAACTCAAGAAGCATTTTATAAAACATTAGAAGAGTTCAAGAATAAATAATATTGGTACACTGAACTGTCACACTGAGCTATCACACTGAGCTTGTCGAAGTGTTGTCGAAGTGTTGTCGAAGTGTTGTCGAAGTGTACCAAAAACAGAAGAAATAAGATATAAACATTAAACTAACGAACATTAGTTAATCAAAATGACAACAATAGAATTAAAAATGCCTAAAATGGGCGAAAGTATATCAGAAGCTACCATTCTTAATTGGTTAAAGAATGTTGGTGATACGGTACTAGAGGACGAAACCATCCTTGAGGTAGCTACAGACAAAGTAGATTCTGAAGTGCCTTCTCCATGTGATGGTGTGATTGCTGAAATACGTTGTCAACCTAACGAAGTTATCGAGGTAGGAAAGGTAATTGCCATAATCCATGCAGATAAGGAATTGGCAATAAAAAGCACTAAACCTAAGGGTGCTAAGTCAGAAACTGCTGCTCCTACTAACACAATTAAAGAGTCTATTGATACCCAGGAAAGAGTTGCAAAGAAACTAGTATCTGATCCTGATGCATTTTTATCCCCTTTAGTAATCAGTATTGCACAAAAGGAAAACTTGACAATAGAAGAAGTACAAAGCATTCCTGGTACAGGCGCAGATGGACGCATTCGCAAGAGTGATGTCATGCTATATCTTAAAAACAGGAAATACCCTTTACCCAGTAGACCGCAAGTTGCAGTTTCAAAGTCCTCATACAATGCGCCGCCAATTTCTTTTATAGAGGGAAAGGATCGTATTGTTGAGATGGATCGTATGCGTGGTATGATCGCAGATCACATGGTGTACTCAAAACATACTTCTCCACACGTGACAAGTTATATTGAAGTAGATGTCACCAATATTGTAAACTGGCGAAACAGAATGAAGCATGAGTTTCAAAAGATGCACGGAGAGAAATTAACCTATACTCCAATTTTTGTGGAAGCAGTAGCCAAAGCAATTAAGGAGTATCCTATGATTAATGTTTCGGTAGATGATAAAAAAATTGTAGTACATAAAGACATTAATGTGGGTATGGCAACGGCTTTACCAAGTGGAAATCTTATAGTTCCAGTGGTTAGGAATGCTGATGAAAAGAATCTTTTAGGACTAGCTAAAAACGTAAATCATTTAGCAAATAGTGCACGAAATAATGCATTAAAACCTGATGAAATAGGAGGAAGTACTTTTACCATTTCTAATGTAGGGACTTTTGGAAGTCTCATGGGAACTCCGATTATTAATCAACCTGAAGTTGCAATTCTGGCTTTGGGAATAATTAAAAAACGACCAGAGGTAATTACAACAGACAAAGGCGATGAAATAGCAATTAGAAGTATGATGTATTTGTCTTTATCATTTGATCATCGGGTAGTAGATGGATTTTTAGGTGGCTCGTTTTTACGCAAAGTAGGTGATGAACTGGAAGCTTTTGATAATAATAGAGAAATAAAATAATAAACGCACAAGGGATAGAAGCGACATCCTTTTTTGTTTGTCATACTGAGCTTGTCGAAGTGCAGAACAAATAAAAAAGAGATAACCAACCTGCTTGTCGGCAGACAGGTAGCCCAATCCGAAGCATGCGGGATGTGCCCAAAACGATAACAATGGAACAACAAATCAAAATTACACGGACTTCAAATTCAGGATTAAAGGATATTGATTTTAATAATATCCCTTTAGGACGAACTTTTACGGATCACATGTTTATCTGTGAATATGAAGATGGAGCATGGCAAAACCCCAGGATAGAGCCTTTAGAATTAATTCCAACGCATCCAGCTGCCATGGCATTACACTATGGGCAAGCAATTTTTGAGGGTATGAAAGCCACCGTTGGTAAAGATAAAACCCCATTATTGTTTAGGCCAGAGGAAAATGCAAAGCGTTTGAATCATAGTGCTGCGAGAATGGGAATGCCGTCTGTGCCAGAAGAACTTTTTGTAGAGGCGGTAAAGCAAATTGTTGGGGTAGAACATAATTGGATACCACCTCAAGAAGGAAGTGCTTTGTACCTAAGACCATTCATGTATGCCGATGAACCTTTTATCGGTATGCGAGCTGCAACAAGTTATAAGTTCATTGTGATTTGTTCACCAGCAGGACCATTTTTTACAAAAAAGATCCGATTATATGCCGAAACCGAATATATAAGAGCTGCAGATGGAGGAACCGGAGAAGCAAAAGCAGCTGGAAATTATGCTGCAGCAATTCTGCCTACAGAAAAAGCCAAAGCCAAAGGATATGATCAGGTATTGTGGTTGGATGCCAATGAACATAAATATGTGCAGGAAGTAGGTACGATGAATATCTTTTTTAAAGTAGCGGGTAAATTTATCACGCCTAGCACCGGAGGTTCGATTTTGAAAGGAATTACAAGAGATAGTGTGATCACATTATTAAAAGATAAAGGTTTTGAGGTTGAAGAACGCCCGATTACTATCGATGAGGTGATTCAGTTTTCTAAAGAAGGAACACTTGAAGAAGCTTTTGGAACGGGTACTGCAGTGGCAATTGCTATGGTAGAGGCTATTGGTTATAAAGAAGAGTTGATCACATTACCAGAGACAAATCCTGTTAGTCAGGATATGAAAAACACCTTGGATGAAATTAAAGTTCAGAAGCGAGAAGATATCCACGGATGGATTATTCCTGTAGATGTTGAAGAGAAGGTAGGATAAAAGAAGGATAGATTATATCAGTATCAAAAAAGAATAAGATGTTAGCCGAAAAAACAATAGCAAAAGAAGTATTACAAAAAGCATTTTTAACGCTCTGTAAGGCCAAATCAATGACGGAGTTATATGAAGATAACTTCAAGACAGTTTCTAAATATGTTCATGCAACATCCAGAGGGCACGAAGCAATCCAGATAGCTACGGCAATGCAGTTATTGCCTCAAGATTATGCATTTCCATATTATAGAGATGATGCCATGCTTTTAGGAATCGGAATGCGACCGTATGATTTGATGTTGCAATTGTTGGCAAAAAAGGATGATCCTTTTTCAGGAGGGCGAACCTATTATAGTCACCCAAGTTTAAGAGATGATGATAAACCCAAAATACCACATCAATCTTCAGCAACTGGAATGCAAGCTATACCAGCAACAGGTGTGGCTTTAGGAATGCAGTATAAAGAATTAGTAGGAATTGATCATATTTCACATGACGATTCCAGCAAGAGTGAGATACTAGACGCACCTGTGGTGCTTTGTTCACTCGGTGATGCATCAGTTACCGAAGGTGAAATTGCAGAGGCTTTTCAGATGGCGGCGTTAAAACAATTACCTATTTTGTATCTGGTACAGGATAATGGATGGGATATCTCAGCAAATGCTGCAGAAACCCGTGCTCAAAATGCTTTTGAATATGCGGCTGGGTTTAATGGGTTGGATGCTATTTCTATTGATGGGGCTAATTTCACCGAAAGTTACTTGGCAATACAAGAAGTGATTAAAACAATTCGAAAAGAGCGTAGACCAATGCTGGTACATGCAAAGGTTCCTTTGTTGAATCATCATACCTCTGGAGTACGTATGGAATGGTATCGTGATGATCTTGAAGAAGCTCGTTCTCGAGATCCATATCCTGTGTTACGAAATCAGTTACTGGATAATGGTTTTACAGAAGATGAAGTTCGCGCCATTGAAACTGAAGCAAAAACTACTGTAACAAAAGATTTGGAAGAAGCATTGAAAGCTGAAGATCCAAAACCAGAAGATTTGTTTACTAATGATTTTGTACCAACATCTATTATCGAAGAAACGGGGGAACGATCTCCGTCAGATAAAGAGGAAGTGGTGATGGTAGATTGCGCCCTGTTTGCGGTTGAAGAATTGATGAAGAAGCACAAAGAGTGTTTATTATATGGTCAAGATGTAGGAGGAAGACTAGGAGGTGTTTTTAGAGAAGCAGCTACACTTGCTCAGAAATTTGGTGACGAACGAGTGTTTAATACTCCAATCCAGGAAGCATTTATCGTAGGATCTACAGTAGGAATGTCTGCCGTTGGGCTAAAACCAATTGTTGAGGTGCAATTTGCTGATTATATCTGGCCGGGATTGAATCAATTATTTACTGAAGTAAGTCGATCTTGCTATTTGTCTAACGGGAAATGGCCGGTATCTATGATTTTACGTGTTCCAATAGGAGCATATGGTAGTGGTGGTCCCTATCATTCATCTTCTGTAGAATCTGTGGTTACAAATATCCGTGGAATTAAGATTGCCTATCCAAGTAACGGAGCTGATCTTAAAGGATTGATGAAAGCGGCTTATTATGACCCAAATCCTGTGGTAATTCTGGAACATAAAGGATTGTATTGGTCAAAAGTAAAAGGAACTGATGCAGCGAGAACGATCGAACCGTCTGAAGATTATATGCTTCCTTTTGGAAAAGCTAATATCGTACAGCAAATTTGGCCTCAAGACGAGAAAGAAACGCTCACTGTGGTTACCTATGGTATGGGAGTACATTGGGCACTAAATGCTACAAAAGAGATACAAGATGTAGTAGAAATTATCGATTTACGTACACTCTATCCTTTGGATGAAGAAACGATCATGGAATCGGTTAGGAAAACAAAAAAATGCCTTGTAGTGACTGAGGAGCCAAGCAATAACTCATTTGCAAGAGCTTTAGCAGGAAAAATTCAGGAAGAGTGTTTTAAATATTTAGATGCACCAGTGATGACTATTGGATCAGAAAATATGCCAGCAATTCCTTTAAATAGTACATTAGAACAAACAATGATTCCATCTACTGAAAAAGTAAAATCTAAAATCGAAGAATTATTGAGATATTAAGAAGAGGCTATCTAGAAAAGTTAACACTTCTGTCATTTCGAGTACTTCGACTTCGCTCAGTATAAACTAATAGTCGAGAGATAATCACCTTTTATTATCAATACATTTCGACTCCGCTCAATGTGACAGTACGCTTTTAAATATACTTTTTAGACAGCTTCATCAGTCTTATAATTTCTTGTAAGTGTATCTATTACGGACAAAGCGTTCTGTTGTATTTTCAAAAAGCACTTCTTTAGTCATCGTAAAATTAGTATCATTCAAGACGTATGTGATGAATATTATAGCAGGTTTGTTATTGTCACTTCCATCATATTTTGTTGTGATTTTTAAGGAACCATCATCTTGTTTTGATCTTGTAATGATTTCTTCGTTATTGATAAATGTTCCGTTTTCTTTTAGTTTTATTACAAATTTTCCATTAGCACTGGGCTCGTTGGTGTAACCAATTTTACCTATTACTTTATCCTTTTTAATTTCTAACTGTAGTGTAGATTTCAATGTTACTTCTTGGTTATCACTATAATTGATATACATTAATTCACCTTGCCAGTTTCCTTGTAATACTTCAAGATCTGAGATTTGAACAGTATTTTGAGCAATACTAATTGTGGTAAAGAATAGGCTGATACGTAATAAAATTGTTTTCATGATTTTTAATTTATTTTGATAAATGATTTAGATAATTTCTTTAATAGGGGTATTGAAATATTTAGATGTTTCAATCCTTTTTGAGAGCATATAATCCAACCCAAAACGACCTGATCCTAATATTAGATTATAGATGGATACCCATAAGAAACCCATTGCTGGAAGCATTCCCCATAGGCCTTGATCCCATTTTTGGAAGAAAATAGCTACCAACATGGTACATAGAATAAAAAATGAAGCGATTCTGGTTTTTAACCCAAGCGCAAGAAAAACACCTCCGATTGCTTCACTGGCAGCACCCATCCAGGCAAAAAATACAGGTGTGAGTGCGAAAATACCACCGTATTCTGCAATGTCTTTAGGGAACCATTCTGCTACTTCAAAGAGGGATAAATTTTTATCAGCCGGAGTCCATGGCATTCCAAATTTGCTACTACCAAAATTGACGGCTAAAAAGAATCCACATAAAATACGCGGAATAGCAAATGATACATCTGCGATCCAGGAAGATTGAATTGTTGGGGTAATTATTTTTAAGAACATAGTTTTCATCGTAATAAGTTTTTGTGATTGAACAAGTCAAAATTGCGAAACCATTACGAGTTCATCGCCTCATACTGTATTGGGGCGTCTCAAATACGATTTGAGTCGTCTCTTTTTATGTCAAAATGAAGAAAAATGCAAGGTGAATACTAGTCCATAAGTGTTTGATTAGAAATAGATTTCAGATATTCTGTAGGAGAACTTTGGGTAATTTTTTTGAATACACGGTTAAACGTTGCTTTACTATTGAAACCACATTCATATGCAATACCCAACAATGATAATTGTTGATGCTTGCCATTGGTTAGCATTTTTTTAACTGCATCTACACGATACTGATTGATGAAATCATTAAAATTGAATCCAAAACCTTCATTAATCAATTCAGAAAGTTCTGCTCTGGTCATGTCCAATTTTTTAGAAAGCTCGACAAGATTAAGATCTGGATCCAGATATGGTTTTTCGTTCTCAATATAATTTTCAAGTCGTTCCTTTTTGGTTATAAAATCAGGGGACTGCCCTTTAGTTTCAATATTTTTTTTAATATGTACTACTTCAGATTCTAGAATGTAATTATGAAAAATAGCATTCGAGTTTCCGTAATTGAGATTTGTGAGTTTTATTGTATTGGTGAAGTACCCTTTGATCCCAATATATATAACTGCCAGAGCCGAAAAGAATTGTTCCCACCATTTTTGTTTCCAACTCAGTTCCGTAATAGAAAGATTAATAACGATTTGCATGATTTCATAAATGAAGAGAAAGGAATAAATATATAGAAAATTGCGTATCCAATTCAGTTCTAATTTGTAAGTATTCGAAAAGAAATGTTGAATATTACGCCTATACAAATAATACAATTGAAATGTGAAAGCCAAATATAAAAGCATTTGGCACATGGTAAGTATGGTCAAAATAGGCTCCACATATTTCCATTGCAAATTGACGACTAAATACCCATTTTGTATATCATCAAATCCAGGTAATGTTGAATCATAGCCAAGAACAACCATCTTGAAAAGGAAATAAAACACACCAGGTATAAAATGATAATACCCTTTCTTGGTAAACTTAAAATCAGACGTAGTCACCGATTTTACATAGAAATAAAGCAAAGGAGCCATGAAAAGTGACAAATTCACTAAATAGTAATTGATTTTCGTATTACGGAACGTGTCATACCACCCCATAAAACCAATCGTATATGTTGTACGATGATAACAAGTTATGAGCAATATAATACCCAATAATAGATCTGAAATATTCCTTTTTTGATTGTATCTTGAAAATAATAAACCAGAAAAAAGTAGTCCTTGTAATGCAAGGATTAATAAGGGGGTGCTATAGAGATTAAAATCTGGAAAAGAAAAAAAATACAGAAAACCCATATCTCAAAGATATAAGTTTTCTACAGTACACCTTATTTTTTCTTAAAAATTCCAAAGAGTTCATTTCCTTGTCTGGGAGCAATAGAATTATAGCATTTCTCGAAAGTTGTAACCTGAAAATGTGATTCTAAATAGGATAAGTAAAGTTTTTTATCTCCACCAAAAGGGCGTTTTTCTAGGTCGTCTGTGAGTGGTATATCAAACCAAAGGCCTACCAGTTTTCCTTCAGGTTTTAAGAGACTTGCCATTTGTGTTACATAAGCAGATCTGTTTTTATCTGTAGGGATAAAAGAACAAAAAAAAGTTTGCTCAAGGATCAAATCATATGCCCCGTCAAGTGTAAAAAAATCATCTAGTAAGAGTTGTGATCTGGGAAAATCCGGGACTCTTTCTGCAAAAGCATTTAATGGTTCTGGAGAGATGTCCAACACAAAAACATTCTGGAACCCTTGTTGAAACAGATACTCTGCTTCATAGGCATTTCCTGCTCCGGGAATAAGGATCTTAATGGTTTTATCTCTTAATTGATCGATATATTCTTTGAGTGGAGTAGCGACATATCCAATATCCCAACCTATACGATTCTCGGTATATCGTTGTGACCAGTATTGGCTTTCTTGTGATTTTTTTTGTGACATTATGATATTTTCGTTCTGTTTATAATAGTTATATTTTACATCATTTTTACTAAAATTTCTTTCATCATTTTGGCTGCTAAAAATGCAGTTATATTTTGAAAATCTCTATTTGGGTTGTACTCAACAATATCAGCGCCGATTACTTCGGTATTAATATTTTGTATCAATTCGATCACTTGCCTTGATGATAAGCCTCCTGGCTCGTGGTGTGAAACTCCAGGCGCAAAAGCAGGATCAAACCCATCCATATCAAGAGAAATATATAAAGGATTTTCGAATACAGGAATTTTGGTTAGATCTAAATCTTTCATTTGATGAATTTCTACATTAAATTTCTGTGCTTGTTCGGCTTGATGTGTATTAAGTGTTCTTATTCCTACTTGAACTAGCCTAGCTGCAAATCCATTTTCCATAATTCGCGCAAATGGACAAGCATGAGAATGTTTATCTCCTTCGAAGTTATCATATAAATCTGCATGAGCGTCAATATGCAGAATATCTAACTTGGGATACTTTTTATGATGGGCTTTAATAATCGGAAACGTAATTGAATGATCTCCTCCCAGTGTAAAGATTTTACGATGTAAGTTAAGATGTTTTTCTGTTATTTCTTCAATATCAAAATATTGTGAAATCTCAAAATCTCCTTTATCTTCAATCGCTGCATTCTCAATAGAAGTTCCATTTTCGGCAAACAAATTGAGCGAACCAGAATGTAGTACTTCCCTAATTAGTGGCGGAGCAAGTTTAGGCCCTTTTTGATACGATGATTTTTCATCAAATTGTATTCCTTGGATAATTATTTCTTTCATTTGTTTTATTGTAGGTAAAGGCTTTTATAGGAGTAGTATGAAATTAAAAGGACTAACCTTTACCTGGTCATTGAAATACTTCACTAATTTGAACTACTGGCTGAATATTGGTATAGTTCGGGATGTCACCAACGATTTTTTCCGCATTTGGTCCAAAGGAATTTTGATAGGCCGAAAGCGTGTCAAAGTACAAGTATCCAATACCTAAATATGGAATTGGCTCATCGGGTGTCCTACCGGCTATTCCCTTATCAATAGCTAACAGTTTTAATGAGTCGCCTAATAAACTTGCAACCATGGGCATATGCTTATTAGAATAGTAGTCCATATCAAATGTTTTCCCCTCACTGTTTGGATATAGTATCGTTACTTTGATCATACCCTTTTTAATTTTGGGAATATCTGTTGATGTAGCTTGCTGGCAACTATTAAGTAGTACGATGGTACCAAGGATTAAGATGATAATTTTAGTTTTCATTTTATGTAGTTTTCATTATGAATAATATGCACTCGAATACGTAGATTAGAGATGATTAGTTAAACCCCTATCAGATATATCTTTCTTTAATTATACCTATATGGTGCCGCTCATGACCAACAATTGATTTAAGAAAATCTATTAACGTAATTTCGTATTGTCTGGCTGAACCGGTTTTTTTTAATTGAGCTTCTGATAAGGTTTCGATAAAACTTAATGATGACTTTCTTACATTATAAAAATCGGTCACCAAAAGTTCTATTTTTAACTCATCAAAACGACTATTTTTAGTAAGAAAATCTTGATCGTAACCCCATAGTTGGATGTTCTCATTTCTACTTAGTTGAAATGCCCTAAACATTTTTATTCTTTCATGATCGGTAATGTGTCCTATTACTTGTTTTATACTCCATTTATTTGGGTCATAACGATGAGCAGCCTTTTTTTTATCTATTGTCCTTAGAAAAGTGAATGTTGATGCTGTTTCAAAAAGTGTTGACAAGCTATCCTGTTCAGCCAATTCAAAATAATAAGGAAAACCATCTTCGGGTATGTATCTCATATTTTTTAATTAAAGGCTTTTTGGTAATGACCGTTAACGGTTTGTGCATGAATCGGGGCTTGCAAAAATGGCATGACGACTGATCCAGCAGCGCTTGTTTTTTTATTTCTTTTACAAACCTATTAAAATCAGAGCCATTGCAAACATAAATTGACCTTTGAGTGAGCGAAAATTACCCTGATTTCATACATCTTGTTGGCAGTAGTGTTTTTACAATTCCTCCACTAGTTGAATATTATTTCCACAGGTATCATTAAAAACTGTAACTTTTACAGTCCCCATTTTAGTTGGTTTTACGCTAAAATCAACTCCAAGTTTTGATAGTCTTTCATATTCGGCGTCAACATTGTCAACATCAAATTGCGTGTAAGGAAATCCTGCTTCCATTAATGCATCTTGAAATACCTTACATGGTTCGAAATGGTTGGGGGCTGGTTCCAATAATAATTCTGGTCCGTCCTGCCATTCTGCTGAAACTAGGGTCAGCCATCGATTACCACCTTCTAATGGTAGGTCTTTCTTTTTTATGAAGCCTAATTTCTCTGTATAAAATTTTAAAGCTTTTTCTTGGTCTCGAACTGGAATGCTAATTAGTGTTACTTTCATCTTTGTTTTATTTATTCATACTCCAAAATTCAGAACTTCGAATCAATTTTGCTTCTTGAAAGTTGCTCTTTTTGAAATTCCGTAGGTGATTTTCCTGTTTTTGTTTTAAATAAAGTGCTGAACGAACCTAAACTTTCAAATCCAACAGCAAAACAGGTTTCAGTTACCGATATTCCATTTATCAAATGCTCTTTAGATTTCTCAATTCGTTTGTCAATTAGGTATTGTCTTGGAGTTAGTCCATAATATTTTTTGAACAAGCGTAACAAGTGATACTTGGAAACAAACTGAATATGGGACAATAAGTCCAAATTTAAATTGACATCATAATTGTTTTCGATATAGCTTCGAATTCCAATTACGGTGTTAATTTGTCCTTCGTTCGAATAAACAATGTTACGAATTCTATTAAGTTCTTTTTTGTAAAATGTCATTATTGCGTTTTCTTACATTACTGCCAACGTATATATATAGTCACAAAAGATAGCTATATACCTTAAATATAAGGAATAAAATAATCGAGAGTAAAAGGATCATAGATTAATTCTTTTTACCTCTAAAACTAAAAGAAAACTTATAATCCTTTGCTTTGTAACGATATTTATCTAGCGGATACGCTCCCCAGGAGTTAATCCCACCAATACCCATCTGAAAATGATCCAGACAGATAGAAATTTCGTCGTCTTTTTTTGGGTCTATATGGTGTTTGCTTCCTCGTTTTTCTTGTGTTAATGATTCAGGGCTATATGGCAAGGCACTAAAACCAAAGGTTGGATGACCCAAAACTTCAAGATACACTCCACTAGTATTTTTTAGCACCAATGTACTTGTTTCTTCTCTGTTACCTGTTTCTTGTGGACTTATATACTCATGCCCCATGTCTTCTATTTTTTTCTCGTACCAACCGATATGTGCGGCATACTTACGATCCACATAGTTTTCAAAAGGACCGCGACCCAGCCATTGCACATGATCAAAAGAATCTGGCATTTTAAAATATAATCCAAGCCGAGGTAACTCTGGCAATGATCTTTCTCCAACAATAAAATTACAATCTATTTTCATCTTACCATTAGCACTAATGGTATACATCATTTTAAAACTACAATCCACATCTGGGAGATACAAATCTGCTGTAATCAATGCCTGCTTTTCTGATTGTTGAGTTATTATACTATTTTGTAATTCGCTTCTTTCTCCCGCATACCTCCAGATTTTGGTACGATCGGGCATCTGGTTTCCAAAATCATTATCATTAGGAGCTCTCCAAAAATTAGGTCGTAATGCCTCTGCAATACATTCGGTCTGATCATATGTATAGTAGGTAAGTAAACCTGTTGTTTTGCTAATGCCAACTTCAAAATTATTTCCTGATATGAGATACAAAGATTCATTCTCTTTAATTGAGAGATTGCCTTCGATTTTTTCTTCTGCGATAGTTGTCTCTGCAATATCATGTAACAAGAATTGTGCTGTTGCCACTTCATGACCAAAGGGGGTTGATTTGTCATTTCTTCTTTGATAAATGGCAGAAAAATTTAAATAATATGAGGTATTTACTTCAAAATCTACTTTAAAATCAAACCCAAAGTGTTTTAACTCTCCTGCATTGATATCTGGATTTTGAAGGTATCCTTGCTTTACAACCTTGTTTTTAGACCAAACCTCCCATCGGATTTCAAAATCGAGTATTGATACAAAATCATAGTTATTGCTTATTTCGATAATGCCTCTTTTTAGGTCTATAATTTTGAAATTAATAGGCTGGTAACATTTCTTTACTTCCCAAATGGCATGATGCGGAGTACGATCGGGAAATAACAATCCATTAATGCAAAAATTACCATCGCTGGGTATATCGGAAGAACCAAAATCACCTCCAAATTTCCAGTATTTCTTACCATCTTTGGTATAAGCAGCAATGCCCTGATCTACCCAATCCCAAATAAAACCACCTTGTAAAACCAAATGGGCGTTGATCAAACCCCAGTAATCAATCAGGTTACCTACACCGTTTCCCATGGCATGGGCATATTCGCACATGATGTAAGGTCTTTTTGAATTTTTCGTGGCATATTCTTCGACTTGTTCTAAGGTTGGATACATTGGGCAAACAATATCTGTATTCTCTTCCTCACCAGCTTGCTCAAACTGCACAGGTCTTGAGTCATCTTTGGACTTGATCCATTGATAAGCTGCCTTAAAATTAGGTCCGTTTCCTGCCTCATTGCCCAAAGACCATATTATGATCGAAGGATGATTTTTGGCGCGCTCAAACATACGTCTTACACGATCTAAATGAGCCGTTTTCCACTCTGGTAAGTTGCAGGGATGTACAGATTCATCATAGGGTGTAGAATAATTTGAACCCATACCATGAGTTTCTATATTTGCTTCATCAACCACGTACAAACCATATTCATCACATAATTCGTACCATCTGGCAGCATTGGGATAATGACTGTTACGTACAGCATTGATGTTAAATCGCTTCATCAATGTAATGTCCTGGATCATACTTTCTTCGGTAATAACCCTTCCCGTGACTTCATCATGTTCATGTCGATTAACACCCCGTACTGTAATTGCTTTTCCGCTAACCAAAAGTTGTGCATTCTTAATTTCAACTTTACGGAATCCTACTTTACAACCTACAACCTCCAAAACAACTTCTTCCTGATCTAATAAAGTTAGTGAGAGTTGATAAAGATTTGGTGTTTCGGCACTCCATTGCAATGGATGGTTTAGCTGCTCTTGTATAGAGAAAGAAGCCTTTTTTGATAAGAATTCGCAAGGTATGTTTTTAGAGAAGAGCAGTTCTTTAGATGGAGTGTATAATTCATAACGTATGGTCCCATTCCATTGCTGTTGCGTTGTGTTCTGAAGAGAAATATCCAAGTCTAGTAACCCATCTACATAATCTGAAGTTAGGCTTCCTTTTGCAAAAAAATCTTGAATATAGACCGGCGTTCTGGAGAACAAATATACCTCACGCTGGATTCCGCTTAGGCGCCAAAAATCCTGACACTCTAGATATGAACCATCGCACCACCGGTATACTTCGACTGCTATCGTATTTTCTCCTTTTTTTAGATATTCGGTAATATCAAATTCAATAGGTGTCATCGAACCCTGATTATAACCAAGCCACTTGCCATTGATCCAGAAATGTGCAGCGGATTTTACCGATCCAAAATGGATATAGATTTGTCTACCTTGCCACTGATCTGGAATAGTAAACATTTTCTTATAAGAACCAACGGGGTTATTATCATGCGGAATGAAAGGAGGGTTTTTGGGGAACGGATAACGATCATTTACGTAAATCGGAATCCCGTGCCCTTCTAATTCCCAATTTGCCGGTACTTTGATGTCATCCCAGGAGGAAACATTATAACTATCTTCCTGGAAACCTTTTGGTCGTTTATTGGGAGCATCCACATATTTGAATTTCCAATTTCCGTTAAGAGATTTGTACCAAGGAGAATGCTCTTTTTTGTTTTGCAGCAAAAATGCGATATCTGGATATGGAAACAAATTTGCATGAGGTGTTTCTTGACCAATATTGAAGACTTCTGGGTTTTCCCAAAAATTAACACTATCAAAATTGATTTTAGTTTCCATTTTAAGTCGCAGATAATGTTATCATACCAGATATGGGTATTTTGAAGGAAATCAAACCTTTGTTAAGTATTTTTACTTTATCCTGGACTTGATTTCCGAGACAATTATATATAGATACTTGATAGGTTTTAAGATCGTTTATGACATTCAGAATAACATTTTCTGAAGTTTTAGCATTAATAATATCGATATAAGTCATTTCGCTAGACAATTCAATTACAAAATCAACATGCACACTGATGATTTGTTTTTCTTTTGAAGAAGCTATGATTAGCGGGTAATTTTCTGAAGGTCCCGAAGCCTTTAGATCACCATCGAGTAATATATCTCGATTTTTGATCCAATAATCAGTATAAAAACTAATCATTTGTTGATGTGCTTCTGAAATGTCATTGAGCCTAATTGATAATTGAGGAACTGAAAACAAAATATTTGTAAACTGCAAGGCTGCTATTTCAACCGGTTCATCATAATTCCACATAAACATATCAGAATGTACGGGAGTAGCACCCGATAGTAATCGTAGATCAATAATTCGTCTTCTGTTGGTGACGGCATCGTTAGGACAATCATGTGCCCTAAACATGTTACCACATTTCCGCAGTGCCGGTCCAATATAATGTTGTCTGAACTCTATGAGAATATCTGGATTTATGGCTGTTAAAGCTAGCATCACATCGGTCATTAGTCGATCAACCGCCGGACCGATAGCAGCATAATCTCTACCATTCTCAGTGGTCAATTTGGTGTCATCATAGGGAATAAAATGATCAATAAAATCGAGTTTGAATCCATCCAGATTCCAATCTTTTAGTGCTTTTACATATATGGCAATTAAGTATGCTCTAATTTCAGGATATCTGGGATCTACAATAGCCGCTTGAAACTCTTCAGAAAAATGTAAGAACTTACCTTTAAATTGTTTGAAAGCCTTAGAATGTTTTCCAAAAAAAGGAACCGAATACCATAATAGTACTTTCATATCCAAATCATGAACCTGATCAACAAAATCATGCATGTCTGGAAAGCGTTCTGGAAGCCAGTCACCGGTGTAGGCATATCCACGATTATTATCACCAGTTTGCCAACCATCATCAACAATAATACTTTTGTAGCCCATTTTTGAAGCAACTTTACATTCTTGCAATAAATCTTTGGTGGTGATATCCTGATGATATGAATACCAGGTAGAATACATGGGTAATTTGGCAATTTCGGGAACAAACATAGATTCGTAAATACCCGACCACCAATTAGAAACTTTGGTTAATGAATGTTCATAACGTTGATCTCGGTAGTCGAGCAAAATGCTAAGCTCATATTCGGTAAAGTCGGGTACACTTTCTTTGAATATGATTACATTACAATATACCCAACCATCTTCTTCGCGCAGTCCCGCTCCCAGAGATAATGTGTTTATAGCATCAGAACATGCAAAAGTGTGTATGTTATTATCATTGTGACCATAAAGACAAATTACGGGAGTTTCATAAGCAGTTCGAGAAACTAGCATACGTTCTGCGTCAAATTCGGCATATATTCTTCGATCACTTTCGTAATTACTCATCCAGGTACCTTTTACATTGATCGCAGGAATTTTCCAGACCAATTTAATCGGGTTTATATTTTTAGGAATTGATGCATGTAACTTTATGGTTGCTTTAAAGAGTCTATTTTCTAACTGTTCAGTTTTATTTGACAGTTTAAAATCCAATACTTCTTCTTTAGAATATATGGATATCCCATTGTACGGAAGTTCATCTTTACCTACTTCCTTAAGAAAATTCCATCCTTTTGTAGTTAAGTTAGCCATAATAGCGTTATTTAAGTTGCAACTCCCAATGGGGAAAAGAAAATATAAGCCGCAATAACTATAATTACAAGAACAATAGAGACAATATGTCGATGTCTCCATGGTTTAATATCTACCAGTTTTTTATCTACAGGTTTGTAGGGGACTTCCATGGGATATAGTTTCCCAAAAAGCAACATAATTGCTGTACTTGTTACAAATAAAATAGCCATGATATGTAAGAAATGTAGTCCTGTATCAAATACTAATTGTGTAAGGCCATAACATGTGATAAAAAATATCAAGGCAACTTTTGCTCCTAGGGGAGGGACTTTTTTGGTTACAAATCCCACAAATAAAATTGTAAAAATGGGCACACTAAAAAATCCAGCTACTTTTTGGATATAATCAAAAAAGCCTCCATCTACAAAGGCAATAAATGGGGCAATAAACATAGCGGTCATGGCTAAAAATACCTGTAAATATTTACTTCGTTTAATCAATGTCATATCGCCTATTTCTTTGTTCTTATGTTTTAGATAAGGTTTATAAATATTAAGCATAAACAAAGTACTGGAACTATTAAGTCCAGAGTTAAAAGTAGTAAGCGCTGCACCAAAAATAATGGCCGCCATAAATCCGGTTAGATATTCGGGCATTACATCACCAATTAATCGGGGATATACTTCTGCTGTATTTTCTAGGTTAAAATAAATGTGTAAAGCAATAAGTCCAGGGATATTTAATAGAATTGGGGAGATTACCTTAAGTACACTAGCTAAAGCAATACCTTTTTGGCCCGCAGCAAGGTTTTTTGCTCCCAATACGCGTTGCATAATATATTGTTCAGTACCCCAATAGTTTAAATTTACTAATAACATTCCTGTAAATAGGGTGCTAAATGGGACAGGAGAATCAGGCTTTCCGATAGCGTTAAGGTGTTCGGTATTTTGATTCATTATCATATCCAAGCCTACCGAAAAACTTCCGTCACCAATATAGAGTAACCCAAAAAATGGCACAAGTAACCCTCCTATTACTAGTCCTATGCCGTTAATGGCATCAGAGACTGCAATTGCTTTGAGGCCTCCAAAAATGGCATAAATACTTCCTACAATGCCTATAGACCATACTAAGATCCAAATTGTAGCCCAATTACTTAAACCAAAAACGCCTGAGAGATCAAACATACCATTAAAAGCAACTGCACCAGCATACAATACCGGAGGCATCATATTGATTACATATCCAACCAGAAATATGATGGATATCCATTTTTTGATACTTGGATCAAATCGATCTTCTAAAAAATCGGGAGTAGTTACAGAACCATTACGTAAATAGATAGGTAAAATAAACTCTGAAACTATAATTAGTGATAAAATAGATGTCATCCCCCAGGCCATTACAGCCACACTATCAATATATACCTGCTCATTCTCACCAATAAAGTTATTGGCGCTCATATTGGTTAAAAAGAGAGATCCCCCAATCACAAACCACCCAAGACTTCTTCCTCCTAAAAAATATCCATCAGAAGTATTAAGCGCTTCACCCTTAGTTTTCCGATAGGAGATATATGCAACTAGTAATGTAAAAAGTATAAAAGTTGAAACAGCAAGCATAAGCACGATTTATTAAATGGTTATGATTGCCAAAACAACAATCATTTAATAAAGATTCACTCAGAACAAAGTGATCATACTGGTAGTTATAGCATAGGTCTATCAAACTTAAATAAAAATAATTAATGTAAAAAATACATTTAATATTTTATTTGCTTGACTTTTAAAATTATATAGATGGGCATTATCATTTCAATAATTTCCTGAAGGCTTTGGCATCTCCTTGAAATATGTCATAGTCAACTTTTCCAATGCCTTCTAATTTTTCACGATCTGTTCGTTGCCAAATGATCCAGCCTTCTTTTTTCCAGGTATCTGGTATCTTGGGGGATTTTGCTTTGGTATATTCTGCAACCCAGAGTTTGTAGTGGGCAAAATCGGGGTTGTTGAGGTATTTGTTGGCAAAAGAAGGATTAGAATAAATAATTGGAGTAACACCCAGTTTTTCTTCTACGGTTTTTAGCCATGACAAGGTGTTTCTTTGATAGGTTTCTATATTCACGGCTGTTTTGATACCTAATTCTTCAAGATCTAATACTGGCGGTAAATCACCGGGGATTAATTTTTCAACTGCTTCAATAAAATTTTGAGCTTGCTTTACAGGGTCTTTACCAGTAACATAAAAATGATAAGCACCTCTATAAATGCATTCGTTTTTTGCAGCGGCATGATTTTGTTTAAATTTTGGATCCTTGAAATGCGTACTTTGCGAGGCTTTGATATATACAAAATTAACACCATCTCCTTTGATCTCGTCCCATTTTATATTATTCTGAAAATGAGAAATATCCATTCCTAAAATGGAAGGTTCTTTTTCTATTCTTTGATTTTCTGAATAGCAGGGGTCGTTTTTATCGGTTTTGCATGATAGTAATAATAGTGGTATCACTAATGCCAATGGAAATAGTTGTTTCATGGATTTTGGTTATTAAGAGTATATTGGTTTATTAAGATTGTTTTGAGTCGTTTGTTAGATCTTTTTCAAGCGCTTTCAGGTTTTCAATTTCGGTAGTTCCAATAGTACTTAACCCTGAAAAATGAAAGAATTTCTTAAGAACAAAACTCATAAGATAGAAATACAATAAGGGTAAAATCAAGAAAAGTACAATGAGATTGCTTGCCAAATTTATAATGAGTTTCATCAATTCTTTTTTACCTTCTTTTAAAATTTCAAAAGTTTCAGAAAACCCTTCTTCAACATCTACGCCAACATCTTCAACTTTGTTTACAACGGCATCCTCAACTTTCTTAAATACGCTAATATCTTTATGACCTTTTTCTTTAGAACGTTCCAACTGTCTTTCTTTACGAGTTTCTTGTTTAGATTTAACCTTCTTTCTCTTTGCGTCGTATTTATTTTTTATTGTAGATAGATGTTCATGCAGTTCAGAACCTAAATCTAATTCCATTACATCTGATACATAATGAATTCCGTTAACGTATAATGAAAGCCCTGGATTAATAAGTAAAGCAACAATTAATAATTTTATGGCAAGTTGCTTATATTTTTCAATAAATATACCAGCCAGAAATATGAAAGGGAGAAGTTTGAAAAGTACCGATTTCCCCATCTTTACCAAGATAGTTTGAATTGCAATTACAATATTAGAGAAAGTGAGGTAATTAATTGCTTTGGTAAAGATATCTTCAAGTTCTGTTGCCAGTCCTCCAATTAATGGAATATTAGAATTATCAATACTAGTAGCTATACTTTTTAATTCCATTGCGAGCCCTAAACCCAACATCATATTGCTATTTACACTAGATAAAAAATCGATTGCAGAAGTCACCAGTACATTGCTAAATGCCACAATGACAAGAATCATCGTAACAAAAATGATCCAGATTTTATCTTTCTTAATAAGGTTAGAGAGGTATTGTGTAATATTCATAGTTGGTTGGTCGTTTTGTGCTCATTAAAGGTAATTGTTTTTTGAGAAAATATGAGTACGTGTTTCCACGTATTTCTAGAAGACCGGACCCAATTGTGTACTAAATATATTATTAGGATTTGAGTATTTTCTTAAAGAATACTCTTTAATTTTTTATATTGCTCATTTAATTAGAACCACAAATTATGGATAATGTATCAACAATTATTTTAGCCTCATCTCTTATTATTATCATGTTAGGAATGGGGTTATCCCTGGTTGTTGATGATTTTAAAAGAATATTCATTTACCCCAAAGCTATCCTAATTGGGCTCATCAATCAAATTATAATTTTACCAGTATTAGGATTTGGTCTGGCATCTATATTTCCTTTGCAACCAGAGGTTGCCATAGGGATTATGATTTTGGCAGCTTGTCCTGGTGGGCCGACTTCTAATCTGATATCTCATTTAGCTAAGGGAGATATTGCTTTATCCGTTACATTAACAGCTATAAGCAGTTTTATTACCATTTTGACGATACCTTTTATAGTGAATTTTGCACTTCTGCATTTTTTAGAGGAAGGGCAAATGATAAAACTGGATATTGTTAACACTATCGTTCAGATTTTGGTTATTACAATCATTCCTGTGAGTATTGGTATGATGATTAGAAGATACAAAGAAGGTTTTGCTTTAAAAATGGCAAAACCTGTACGTATAGCATCAGGTATTGTAATAGCACTTGTGATAATAGGTTTAACGATTAAAGAAAAGGATAATTTTGTATCCTATTTTCAGCAAGCAGGATTAGTGGCTCTATGTCTTAATGCTATTACTATGGTTGTAGGTTATTTTTCTGCAAAGCTATTTAATATCAAAAATAAAAGTGCTATTTCAATTTCTATTGAATCTGGTATTCAGAACGGAACTTTAGCAATTACTATAGCGGTTGTGTTATTAGAAAATGCATCATTTGCAATAGCTCCTGCAGTATATAGTCTGTTAATGTTTTTTACCGGCGGTGTTGCAGTTTATTTTGGAATTAAAAAAAGTAAAACTTCTGGTGAGAGTTAATCTCTTCAGAATAACAAACTGGCTTTAAAAGCGTATAAAAAAACCAATAAATACCTCCTATTTATTGGTTTTTCTTGAATAAGTTAGATAATGGTGATTTAATCTATTATTTACTAATCACAAAAGATTTTACCATCTGATGTTTACCGGCGGTGATTTTATAAAAATAGACTCCCTGTTTAAGCTGTAAGGTGTTAGCATTAACGATCACTTCATGGCTACCTTTAGCCATCCATGAATTTGAAATTGTATTGATTATTTTTCCTAGCCGATCATATATTGCGATTTCTACATTGTTTGCCTCCGGTAAGATGTAATTGATTGTTGTAGTTGAAGAAAAAGGATTAGGGTGGTTACTCATACTAAATACAGATTCTGCAGAAATGATCTCATTGTCATTATTGCATTTTGGAGTTCTGCTACTTGCAATGGTTATTTTTCTATTAACTTTCCAAGCCATGCCAACATTAAAAGTTGCCGTAAATGCACTGTCAACAGTTCCAGTTAAAAAAATGACAGGTTGGTCACTTGTAGAATCAACAAGGTTAGGGATCAATTTATTTCTTGTACTTTCGGGTATATATACTGCAGTTTCATTAAAATTAGAGTATCCAAAAGTAGCAGTTAGAGCCCCATCTTCATTATCTACAAGACAAGATGTAAATGGTATTATCTTTTCAAATTGAGTAGGTGGTGTAATTT
This sequence comes from uncultured Aquimarina sp., assembly GCA_947496355.1. GTDB lineage: Bacteria > Bacteroidota > Bacteroidia > Flavobacteriales > Flavobacteriaceae > Aquimarina. The sequence continues at coordinate 88,872 of CANMCO010000005.1, read as the reverse complement.
CACGGAAATATAATTGTTCTTCACCATCATTTGCATTTGATACTAATATGTCTTCTAGGCGATCACCATTAATATCGGCAATCTCAATGTCAAAACTAATACCATTGTTTTCTGGTAAAAACTCCGATGATGAATCTGTGAACGTTCCAGTACCATCATTGAGATAAATGATATTTGGAGCAGGAGCAAGAGGGTGTCCACCCCCGGCGGGGCCCATTGGATTAGGAACAGAGTTGGCAAAAATAATATCAGGATACCTATCATAATTAAAATCGAATAGTTTTACATCACTACTGGTATCATTTACTGTTGGTAATGCATTTGCGGTGTTTTCATTAAAAAAGCCTTTAGAATCATTAATGAAAACCTGGTTTTGTTCGAGGTTGCTATTGGCTATAATAAGATCAAGGTCCTTATCGTTGTCTATATCCGATAAAACCAGGGATCGACTTGCAGTAATTTCTTGTGTAATTCTAGTTTCTGTTTCAGTTATAAAAAAACCAGTACCATCATTAATTAGCACTTGGTTTTGCCCCACATTGGCTACAATCAGGTCGTTGTCCCCATCTCCATCAATATCGCCAAAAGCGAAGCTTGCACTTTGATTTTTTACATTGGGTAGACGAACTAATGACTCGTCTGCAAAAGTTCCGTCTGTATTTTGAATGTATAGGAAGTTTTGCGATCCACCAGGTCCTATATCGGGTATAGGTGGAATTTCATTTGTGACAAAAATATCTAACATCCCATCATCGTTAACATCTTCAAAACTAATTTCTGTAGAAATATCCTCCAGAATATCAACAGGAGGTGGTGGAAGTATAGCGCTACTGACATCAGTGAAAATTCCATTTCCATCATTAAGGAGCAATTGTGTTGGCCCAAGATTAGCAACTACGATATCTATATCCCCGTCACTATCAAAATCTGCAAAATCTGCACTAGTACTGTTAAAGGAAAAAGGAGAGAAGGGTAAATTACTTTGCGAGACATCGGTGAAATTGCCGTAACCGTCATTTAATAAAAGACGATTGGAGCGTCCTGCTATACTAGCTGTTCCTTCTGCAAGGAAAATATCTAGATCTCCGTCTCCGTCGATATCTACAAGATCAGAGTCGACAGTGTCGGTTCCGTTAGGGGTGGCTTGTGGAATTTGGTTAGAAGCATCCTGGAAAATAGTTTGACTCGACATTGTGGTGCAAACAAATGAAGCCAAACATGCTAAAAATAGCATTTTGAAAGAGTAATTTTTATAAGATTTCATTGTTAAGGTTTTAAGTTCTCACTAAGGTACTTGAAAAGAGAATTTATACCCTGAAATAAAAATCTACTTTAGTAATATTTTAACATAAAGTATTGTTTGTCATTGTTTTATGTGTGTTTTGGTTCTCAGAAATACCCCAAAACTTCTTTTACGGCATCTTTATAGTTTCTTCCAACAGGTATCTTTATTCCTTTAATGTCGATTTCACTGGGAGAAAAAGCATCTACATAGTCAATACCAATTATGAACGACCTATGAACACGTAAAAACTTCTTGACCGGCAGAACGTCTTGGATAGATGAGATACTTTTGAGAGCAGTAACTTCTCTATCTATGGTTTTGATTTTTATATAGTTTCGGAGACTCTCGATATACTGAATGTCTTTTAGAAATACTTTTAGCATCTTTTTTTCGACTTTCAGATATATAAAAGCATCTGGATAACTTGTTTCGTGATCGTGATTTGAAGCTAAAGTATCTATTGGAGTTAGTTGTTTAAATGCTTTGTTTACCGATTTCAAAAACCTGGAAAATGCAATAGGTTTTAATAGGTAATCAATAGCTTCAAGATTAAAAGCATCTACAGCATAATCATTGTAGGCAGTAGTAAAAATTACTTTAGGAGCAGGATTCAATTCCTTTAAAAAGTCTATTCCCGTAACTTCAGGCATTTGGATATCCAAAAATACTAGATCAATATGCTGTTTGGAAATAATATTAAACGCCTCCAGGGCATCCCCACAACTAGATATTAGCTCTAGATTGTCTATTCGAGAAACATAATTCTCTATGATATCTCGTGCCAAAGGCTCATCATCTACTATGATGCAGGTTATTTTATCACTGCGTACCATTTTCTTCTAGATTTAACTTCAGAATAACTTCATAAGATAACTCATTATCATGTGTATGTAATGAGTAGTTGTCAGGATACAATAATTCAAGTCGCTTTTTTACATTCGCAAACCCAATTCCTCCTTCGAAATTTGTTTTTTGATTTGGTAGTTTAGCATTTTCGACTTGCATCTTCAGCGTTTTATTCTTTGTTATGATGCTAATTACTATCCATGATTCTTTATTTGAAGTTGGGCCATGTTTAAAAGCATTTTCAACAAAAGGAATTAGCAAAAACGGGGATATCATATACGTAGTATCGGTTTCTGTATTAAAACTAATATCTACATGATCGTCAAATCTCAATTTTTCCAAATCTAAATAGTTCTGTAGGTATTCAATTTCTTTTGATAAAGGTACTTTAGGCACATTAGCTTCATACAACATATAACGCATCAATCCAGATAAGGTAAGAACAGCAGTTTCGGCGCTATCGGATTTTTTGATGATTAATGAGTACAGATTATTTAGGGTGTTGAAAAGAAAATGTGGATGTACCTGATTCCGTAGTTGGTTTAATTCTGCCTCTAGTTTTTCCTTTTCTAAGGTCAAAGTTTTTTGCTGAACATCATAAAAAAACTTGAAAAAGTTTATGCCCAATGGGATGATGGCTGCAATATTTACATCCAGAATTGTATTCATCAATTCAGTAATTGTAAAATAGCCCGAGCTACGCCAATCTGGAAAATATGTAGGCTCTACATAAAAGAAAATAATAGGTCGTTGTATGCAAATACTTGTTGCCAATAAAAGCAATAGGTACGAGATCGTAAACGTGAAAAACTTCCTTCTGCTAAAGAATTTGGGAATTAATACATATAGAGAAACATAAACCAGTACCATTCTAGCAGGCAATCCAAAGGATTGGATAGTAAAAGATCTTATGTAATCGTTATCATAAGTTCCCCAGGTAATTCCAAAGAAAATGATTAGTCCGATCCAATAAAGAATATGTCTTGTTATGCGATTCGAAAATATTTTTTTTATGTAAAAACGAGTCATTTATAGGCGTAAACAGAATAGCAGTTGCTAAAATCTGAAAAAATCTGATCAAATAACAAAATTAAGGACGAATAACCAGTAATCTGTTACAGATTACAGAAGCTTGTTGTGAAAGCTGATTTTTTTGAAATAATAGCAAAAATAGTAGGTGAAATGGTTGTTTGTCCTAGGAAGCGGTATTACGTATTATCAATTTGTTATTGGTAACCTTCTGAACTAACTAGTGCTCCAAACAAATATTTTTTACAATGCAATATTCATATAAAAAAACACTTCTTATTATCGTTTTAACTTGCTGGGGTTTTTTCGGGAATGCCCAAAAAAAAGAAATCCTTAAACATGTAGAACCTCCATTTTGGTGGTCTGGAATGGTAAATCAAGAGTTACAATTACTGATTCATGGAGAAAATATTGCTGATTTTAAAGTAAGTATTGACTATTCTGGTGTTACGGTAACAAAAGTCAATAAAGTTGAAAACCCAAATTATCTGTTTATAGATATAACTATTTCAGATACAGTTCAGCCCGGTCAATTTTCTATAGATTTCTCTAACGGGAACAAAAAAATTAGTTACAAATATGAATTAAGACCCAGAGCAAAAAGAATAACAGAAGGACAAGCGATAAATGGCTCTGATGTTATCTATTTGATTACGCCAGATCGATTTGCAAATGGCGACCCATCTAATGATTCTACAGAAGATACGATTGAAAAAGTAAATCGAAAAGATGAAAATGGGAGACATGGTGGTGATTTAAAAGGAATTTTAGATCATTTTGACTATATAAAGGACTTGGGAGTAACCACCTTATGGTTAAATCCATTTTTAGAAAATGATCAACCTGCATATTCCTATCATGGGTACGGAATATCGGATTATTACAAAACTGATTCTCGGTTAGGTAGTAATAATGATTTCATGGCTTTGGTAGATAAGAGCCATAAAAACGGGATGAAGGTTATTATGGATCAGGTATTCAATCATTGTGGATCTGGACATTGGTGGATGAATGATTTACCATCAAAAGACTGGCTTAATCAATGGGAAACGTTTACAAGGAGTAATTTCAATAACATTACATCCTCTGATCCTCATGCCTCTACAAGTGATTTTAATTTGTTAACCAAAGGATGGTTTGATACCAATCTTCCAGATTTAAATCTAGAGAATACATATCTTGAAACCTATATGATACAAAATTCAATTTGGTGGGTGGAGTATGCTGCGTTGGATGGAATACGTATGGATACCTATGCATATCCAAATCAAGGGGTAATGACGAGATGGATGCAAGCACTTACAAATGAATATCCCAATTTTTTTATGGTGGCTGAAACCTGGGCAGAAAGGGCATCATACTTATCATATTGGAATAATGAAAAGGCCAATAGAAATGGATATGTTTCTAATGTTAATAGTGTAAGCGATTACCCGTTGTATTATTCAATTATAAAAGCTTTTGGGGAAGATGGAGATATACATGAGTTATATGAAACCTTGGCAGAAGACTTTATTTATGGAAATCCAAATAATAATAAAGTATTTAATGGTAATCATGATGTTGATAGGTTGTTAGCATTATTAGGTGAAAATGTAGATAAACTTAAATTGAGTATGGCCTTTGTGCTAACCACAAGAGGAATTCCACAGATCTATTATGGTGATGAAATTTTGATGAAAAACAAAAGGCCCGACGGAAGGGTACGAGAGGATTTTCCTGGAGGATGGAAAGATGATACTCGAAATGCATTTACCAAAACAGGAAGAACTGCCAAAGAAAATGAAGTTTTTGATTATATGAAAACCCTTTTAAACTGGAGAAAGAACGCTGTATCAGTTCATAAAGGAAAACTCACTCATTATAAACCTTTGGACAACATATATGTATATTTTAGACATACTGGTACCGAAAATACGATGGTAATTATTAATAATAGCCATCAGGATTACAAGACATTTGATTTAAGTCGCTTTAAGGAATCCTTGCAGGGATATTCTAAAGGTATAGATATACTAACCGGAAATAAGATGAATGCCTTAAATACAGTTAGTTTATCAAAAAACACGGCAATGATAGTTGAGTTAAGTAAATAGTCTTGTCAATTCGAGTAATCCGACCCTATGTTTTGGGATCGGGTTATCTCGAGAACAGAGGTTGTTATAATTAGATAGTATGAAAAAGATTTTTAATATTGGTGGTGCGTCCTACAATTCAATTATTAACTTAGATGAATTCCCAGAACCAATACCAAAAACGATACACCATTGTGAGTTTAAAGAAACGGTGGGCAATACAGGAGCTGGTAAGGCGATCACTCTTTCTAAATTAGGGTTTGATGTTACTTTCCATTCTATGATTGGTATAGATATCTACGGAAAAAAGATCATGGAATATTTGGATCGCCCTAATCTTAATTTTATTAAAGATTTTGATCCCAATGGTACCGAAAGACATTTAAATTTGATGAATAAAAAAGGAGAACGCATTTCGATTTTTATGAATCCTATGTCTGACAATCCAGAAATAGATTATACCATTTTTGATGAGTATATCAAATCTTCGGATTTTGTGGTTGTCAATATTTCAAATTACTGCCGAAATGTGCTACCTATATGTAAAGCAAATAGGGTAGAGGTATGGACAGATTTGCATGATTATGATGGCAAAAGCAACTACCACCAGGATTTTATAGATGCCTCTAATTATGTTTTCCTAAGTTCTGATCATCTGAAGAATTACAAACCCTTTATGGAATCAATGATACAACAAGGTAAAAAGCTAGTCGTTTGTACTCATGGGAAACAAGGTGCTAGTGCTTTGACTAGAGAAGGGTGGCTAGAAATTCCAGCTATAACTGAATATAAAATCAATGACACCAATGGAGCTGGAGATGCCTTTTTTTCTGGATTTGTATACGGTTTTTCAAAAGAATATTCGATAGAAAAGTGTATGCAACTTGGGACTATTGCAGGTGGGTTATGTATTCAGTCTGAACTCATAGCTAGTGAAGAATTATCTGATGAACTTTTAGAGAATGAATATTTGAAACATTATTAGGAGAGAAGTTTTCGTTTTTAATGTAAAAACTGTTTGGAAGTAATTTTCAAACAGTTTTTTTATACCTAATTTGAGATACTCTGCGCTGTACCTACTTTAGTTACTAATAGATTTCACTATAGTTCAGTAATGCCAAACGGATATAAGTCAAAAAAATTGATAAAAATCAAGATTTAGATTGATTAATTCAGGATGATGAGGAGAAGTAAGTATTTACTTTTGAGATATTATTAACTACACATAGCCCCAAGCTCGTGAAATCAAAAACTACTGCAAACTCTTTTACACATTCCTAACTAAATTAAACTAAAGCTTATTGATTATTTTATATCAATAGAAACTGCTTTTTGAGTGCTGAAATTTTAAAAAATATCACAAATAAAATAGGCAGTTGATATAAATCAAAATATTGATTGATAAATATCAATAGTTGAGTTGATGTATGTCATTATTTAGGTGCTTGAAGATAATGATTTTGTGTTATTTTTTTGATTTATTGTAATGATAATCAGTATTTTATCATGTGGTCCTGAATAATAACAATAATCAAATAGGGGATGGTAATACTTTTATACGTCTTTAATAATAGACAGTATGCAATCTTAATTAGTAACCAAATTTTAAATATGCAAACTCATAAAACCTCAAACAAAAAAACAAAAATTACATTTCCCCGACCCCAATGTCATTTCAGACATAAAAGATTTTCTTATTAAAATCTTAAAACCAATTTTCTAACACAAAAATTTAATAATTAAAACTCGACTTATGAATTCAAGAAAGAACATATTCTTTCTAGTCACTGTTTTGTTGTTTTCGATATTCGTAAACGCACGAAATAATAAAGACGGAGAGAATTTAAAAATGACATTAGGTAATACAGATATTATTACCAATGTTAAATTATTAGGACAATCAACTCCATTATCCACAGTAGGAACTACGACTATTGGAGATCGAACTATTGCGACTACAGATCGAAGGGCAATGCCTTATACAATGCCAGAGAACGGTACATTACAAAGTATTGCCATACATCTTACTGCCAGTGGTGGAGATATGCAATTGGGGGTATATTCTGACAATAATGGAGTGCCAGGAGCTAAGTTAGGACAAACTGCAGAAGTAGTAGCGGATTCATCCTCGGGATGGCAAACGGTTTCTTTAGGAAACCCTGTTGCCGTTAATAGCGGAGAAAGAATATGGATTGCCTGGATCTTTTCTGGAGGTGGCACTAGTATTTCATATGTAAACGGAGTAGGTTTAACAAACGGAAGATATCGTGCTACCGGAACAAGCTGGTCCACCAGTGGCAATAACATGCCAACAAATATAGGAGATGGATCTCAAGGAGACTGGGGTTATTCTATATATGCTAATTATTCAACAGGTCCAGCTCCAGTTACATATACTTTAACGACTAATTCTGTAGGACAAGGAAGTATAAGTGGTGGTGGAACTTATAATGATGGGGAAACAGCTACTGTTACTGCAACAGCTTCTTCTGGTTGGCAATTTGATGGATGGAGTGGCTCACTCTCTGGATCATCCAATCCAGGTATGATAGTGATGAATGCAGATAAAAGTGTAACAGCTACTTTTAGTGAAATTGTTGATAATGAGGCGCCATCTGTTCCTTCTGGACTTACTGCTTCAAATACCACATCTAACAGTACTAACCTTTCCTGGACCGCTTCTACTGATGATATAGGAGTAGCCGGATATGATATTTCTCAGAATGGAACTGTTATAGGAACATCCGCTACTACAAACTTTAATGTTACAGGACTTTCTGCAGAAACAACATATAGTTTTGCAGTCAAAGCCAAAGATGCAGCAGGTAATGTATCTGGAAATAGTATTGTAATAAATGTAACAACAACAGCTACTCCTACTCAATTGTTTACAGTAGGAATTACAACCATAGGAACCAGTACATCTACTCACGCCGACCGAAGAGCAATGCCTTATACTATGCCCGAAAATGGAACACTGCAAAGCATTGTTATCCATGTTGTAGGAGGTTCTGGAGATATACAGCTAGGTGTTTATGCTGATAATAATGGAGTGCCTAGCAACAAACTAGGACAAACTACTATAACTTCTGTTAACACAACCACCGGTTGGCAAACCATTGCTTTAGAAAATCCTATTACTATCAGTAATGGTGATACTATATGGCTAGCCTGGATGCTTTCAACCAATCCAGGTGTTGCTTATGTTAACGGAAGTCCTGGAAGGTATAGTGCTACCGGGACAACTTGGTCCACAAGCGGAAACAATATACCCTCAAGTTATGGTAGTGGAAGCCAGGCGAATTTTAGATATTCTATATATGCCAATTATACACAATTTGTTGATGCACAGGCTCCTTCTACGCCGACCAATGTAACTTCTTCTAATGTAAGAAATACTTCTGTAGATTTAAGTTGGAATGCCGCTACAGATAATATTGGTGTTACGGGTTATGATGTATATCAAGGAAGTACAATTATTGGTACATCTACAACTGCCAGTTATAGTGTAACAGGTCTTACGGCAAATACAGGGTATAGTTTTAGCGTAAGAGCAAAAGATGCAGCTGGTAATTTTTCTACAAACAGTAATGTGGTTAACGTTACGACTACCAATGTTATAGAGTATACATTGACTACAAATACAGTAGGTCAAGGAACTGTAAGTGGTGGCGGAGCATATAATGATGGAGAAACAGCAACTATTACTGCAACTGCTGCTGCAGGTTGGGAATTTACAGAATGGTCTGGTGCCTTATCAGGGAATGTGAACCCATCATCTGTGACTATGAATACGAACAAATCTGTAACTGCAACATTTACGGAAGCTATAGTAATCAGTACTTCTACTGAAAAATATCGTCTTACTTGGAGAGATGACCCTTCGACCACTATGGTAATAGGATGGAATCAAGTACGAGGAACCAATCCTGTAGTACATTATGGAACTACCGATTTTGGATCAAGCTCAAGTTCATATCCTTTAAGTAAAATTGTCGATAGAACAGTTTCGAGTAAAGGGATGGACAATCGTTATGCTAGGTTAACAGGCCTTCTGCCTGATACTGCTTATTACTTTGTAATTAGAGATAGTGAAGGGGTTTCAGAACGGTATTGGTTTAAGACTGCACCAAATGATCCTACAACGAGATTATCGATTGTAGCGGGAGGAGATTCTAGAAACAATCGTACCCCTAGACAAAATGCTAATAGACTGGTAGCTAAGATTAGACCACATGCAGTGTTGTTTGGAGGAGATATGACGAGTTCAAGTAGTAGTTCACAATGGCAAAACTGGTTTAACGACTGGCAATTAACTGTTGGATCGGACGGAAGAATGATTCCGGTAGTCGCTGCCCGAGGAAACCATGAAAGCTCTAATGATATCAGAGATTTATTTGACATTCCAACAGGAGCAGGAGGAGAGTATTATGCCTTAAGTTTTGGTGGTAATTTAATGAGAACCTATACTTTAAATACAGAAGTAACTCCAGCCGGTACTCAAGGTACATGGTTAGCTAATGATTTGGCTGCTAATTCAGCAAGTCATATCTGGGCAGTTGCACAATACCACAGGTCTACCAGACCACATGAGCCAGGAAAATCAGAACAGAATGATCAATATGAGGCTTGGTCTAAACCATTTTACACCCATGCTGTACAGTTGGTTATGGAGAGTGATTCTCATGTAGTAAAGCGTACTTGGCCAATAAAACCATCTACAGGTACGGGAAGTGATGAAGGATTTGTAAGGGTTGATAATGATCCGAAAAAAGCTGTATATGTTGGAGAAGGATGTTGGGGAGCTCCATTAAGAAATGCTTCGGATACAAAGAATTGGACCAGAGCTGCGGGGTCATTCAATCAGTTTAAATGGTTATGGGTAGATCAAAATCAAATTATAATGAGAACCATTAAAGTTGACAATGCAAGTAGTGTTGGTCAGGTGAGTGATAACAATTTATTTTCTCTACCTTCTAATATTGATGTATGGAATCCAGCAGGCGGCAGTGTTGTTACTATTGATAATCCACATAGCTCGACATTACGTACTAATGTTACTACAGTTAACACTAAAAGTTCTGGATTTGATTTGAGTGTTCATCCTAATCCAGTTAAATCGGGATTGTTACACATTACATATCCGAATTATGTTAAAGGTCAAGAATCAAAAGCAATCATTAGAGATATATTTGGTAGAGTAGCAGATCGAATTACTCTTAAATCGAAAACCCAAACATATAATATAGATAAACTAAGTAAAGGAGTTTATTTTATTAGTATTAAGGATGGAAAACGTAAAATAAGTATAAAGTTCATTAAGAAATAGAACTTTAGGTTTTAGTTGTTTTAAACTACCTGGAATTCATTTCAGGTAGTTTTTTATACTGACTTTGTAATGAAATCATTTTGGAATTGATGATTTAACAAACAATTACTTTTTAATCAATAAATTATCAGATGCTTTGCTTCAGTAGTCTCCGAGGTAATTTAAAATCATAGGCTTTCCAGAAGTTAAATATTTTTTTCTTCTAAATCTCTCAATAATTGGGTCAAGATAATTTATTAAAACCAAAAAAATATGTATCAATATAAAACTAACAATAAGCCAAAACTAAGTAACATGTTTCTTGTTATTTTAGGTAGTTTTCTAGTATTTCAGAGTTATGCTCAAGATGCGAATGATAGGGTTTACATTAAACAGCGTACTAATACAAAGGCTTTAAAAGAAATAGAAATAAAAGCTAAGGCGCTAGAGAAGCAAGTTCTTCTTAAGGTAGAATCTTTAAAAACTTCTTATAAAAAGAATTCAAAAGGGCAAACTGTTAATTCACAAGGATTAATAATAAACAGCCAAGGACAAGCCATAAACAAAGAAGGTCAAATAGGTGTTCCTACTCAAATCGATGAGAATGGAAATCTGGTTTATTCATTTGACAGTAATGTTAATGCAGCAATTTCAGGTCGTACTAATAGAATCTGGCAAGGAGGCTCAACAGGGCTTAACCTATCAGGCGCTGGTATAGAAATTGGCGTATGGGAGAGTGGATATGCCAGAGCAACACACCGGGAATTTGATGGTGCAGGTGGATCAAATCGAGTATCAAATGCTGGTGATGGAGGATCCAACACAAGTCATGCAGCACATACTGCAGGAACTTTAATTGCTAGTGGTGTTGATCCTGCAGCCCGAGGAATGGCTTCTGGGGCAACCGTAAAAAATTACACAGCTTCTGGTTGGGTAGGGGAAGTAGCATCCTTTGCTGCAGCAGGAGGTATCTTAGGAAATAATTCGAACAGCAATAAGAGTACTTCGTCTGGAACTTATGTCACTATATCGAGAGATGTTGATGATGTTCTTTATAATGCACCATTTTATTTACATTGTAAAGCAGCTGCAAACCAAGGCAATACTTATGGTATCATTAAAGCAGGTACTTTAGCAAAAAATGTTTTTACCGTAGCTAACGCTAGCGATGTTCCAAATTATACAGGACCTTCTTCTGTAAGTGTATGGACTAGTAGTTCTTATGGTCCTACTAATGACTGGAGGATTAAACCCGATATCATTAACAATGGTCGTAGCGTATATTCTTGTGATAGTGGTAGTGATTCAGATTATGGTACAAAAACAGGTACTTCAATGTCTACACCGGCAACTGCAGGTACCATAGCATTATTACAGGAGCATTATAAAAACTTAAATGGCGTATATATGAGAGCTGCCACGGCAAAAGCTTTAATAATAGATACTGCTGATGAAGTAGGTGCAAATGATGGTCCTGATTTTAGTGCAGGTTGGGGATTAGTTAATGCTGAACGCGCGGCTCAAGTAATTACCAGTAAAGGGAGCTCATCTATTATGGAAGAACTAACTTTAAATAATGGAGGAACATATACCAAAACAGTTACTTCAGATGGATCAAATCCTCTGGCATTAACAATTGCTTGGCAAGATCCTGCAGGTACAGTACAATCGTCATCATCAATCACCCCTGTGTTGGTAAATGATTTGGATGTTAGAGTAACAGGAAATGGTAATACTTATTCACCCTGGGTAATGGTTCCTAATGCAAACTACAATAACTATACATCTCCAGCTCAAAAAGGTGATAACTTTAGAGATAATGTGGAGAAGATCGATGCTGTTTTGGCTGCAGGAACTTATACCATAACAGTAACTCATAAAGGATCATTAACTAATGGAACTCAAGATTTTTCTTTAATTGTAAATGGAGTGAATGTTGATGTAGTTCCAGATAATGAGGCACCAAGTACTCCAACAAATTTGACTGCTTCTAATACCACATCAAATGGTACAGATCTGTCATGGACAGCTTCTACTGATAATGTAGGGGTGAGCGCTTATGAAATTTTTCAAAATGGAACCAGCATTGGAACATCTCCTACTAGCAGTTTTAGCGTTACAGGACTTTCTGCTGAAACCACCTATAGCTTTGCTTTAAGAGCCAAAGATGCTGCTGGTAATGCATCAGAAAATAGCAATACAATAAATATTAATACGACAGCCCCGCCTCCTTGTGCAGGAATAACGAGTTTTCCATATAGTGAAAGCTTTGAGTCTGGTGTTGAAGTTTGGATACAGGAAACCAACGACGATCTTGACTGGGTTGTCGATAGTGCAGGAACTCCATCCAATAATACTGGACCTTCTGCTGCTTCTGATGGCACTAATTATATTTATACTGAAGCTACTGGGAATGGCACAGGGTTTCCCAATAAAATAGCATTGCTCACAAGTCCTTGTATTGATCTTACCAATCAACCAAACCCTGAACTCAATTTTGATTATCATATGTTTGGAGCTGCGATGGGTACACTCGACTTTAGAATCTCTACAGATGATGGAGTTACCTGGACAACGATATGGAGTCTGTCTGGTGATCAGGGAAATAGTTGGAATTCTCAAATTGTAAGCTTAGTGGCCTATAGTGGTAGTGTGATAAAGCTACAAATCAAGGGAACTACGGGTAATGATTTTACCAGTGATATTACAATAGACAACCTTAGTATCATTTCATCGGTTCCGGATAATGAGGCACCAAGTACTCCAACAAATTTGACAGCTTCTAATACCACATCTAATAGTACTAATTTATCATGGACAGCTTCTACAGATAATATAGGAGTAAGCTCTTATGAAATCTTCCAAAATGGAACTAGTATAGGAACATCTGTTACTACTAACTTTAATGTTACAGGACTTTCTGCTGAAACGACATATAGCTTTGCTGTAAGAGCCAAAGATGCAGCTGGTAATGTATCAGGGAATAGTACTGCAATAAATGTAACAACAATCGCTATTCCAACCCAATTGCTTACAGTGGGAACTACAACTATTGGAGATAGAAATATAGCTACAACCAACCGAAGAGCAATGCCATATACGATGCCAGAGAATGGAGTATTGCAAAGTATCACTATACATCTTGCTGCTAGTGGTGGAGATATGCAATTGGGGGTATATTCCGATAATAACGGAGAACCAGGGGCTAAGTTAGGACAGACCTCAGAAGTAATAGCAGATTCATCTACAGGATGGCAGACAGTTTCTTTAGAAAGCCCTATTACTGTTAATAATGGCGATAGAATATGGTTAGCCTGGATTTTTTCTGGTGGTACTACTAGTATTTCTTACGTAACAGGAGGGGGGCTGACTAATGGAAGATATAGTGCTACAGGAACAAGTTGGTCTACAGGTGGTAATAATATGCCAACAAATATGGGTAGCGGATCTCAAGCTGATTTTAATTATTCTATTTATGCTAATTATTCGCAATTTATGGATGCCCAAGAGCTATCTACACCAACCATTTTAACTTTTCCTAATGCAAGAAATACTTCTATAGATGATTTTGGTGTTACAGGGTCTGATTTGAGTGTTCATCCTAATCCAGTTCAATCAGGGTGGTTACACATAACGTATCCTAATTATGTTAAAGCTCAAGAATTAAAAGCCATCATTAGAGATATGTTTGGTCGAATAGTGGATCAAATCACTATTAAGTCAAAAACTGAAACATATAATATTGATAAACTAAGCAAAGGAGTTTATTTTGTTAATATTAAGGATGGAAACCGTAAAATCAGTAAAAAGTTCATTAAGAAATAGAACTTTTGCTTTTAATTTGTTTTGAACTGCCTGGAAGAAATTTCAGGCAGTTTTTTATAATTCCATGTAATCAGATCTAGATAGTTTGTGTTTTTTTCGAAAAAGAGAATCTTTTCAAAAAACGTACATCGGGACGATCTGCAACTAGTACAAATAATGGAATAAGTGCATGGGGTAATCGAATTAACATTTCCCAGGTCCATTGGCTAAATGAGTTCCATAAAAACTCAATATGAAAATGCCCAACTAATCTTGCCATTGCCGTAAGCCCTCCCCAAATAAATGCATATACTAAAGCAGCATATGATATTCTGGGAATAAAAATGGCAATAGCAACTACAAAATCCAGAACTCCTGCGATCTTTAGCATTACATGTGCACTAGGTTCACTAATTGGTAATGTGTTTAATGTCATATCGATAAAAGTCCCTGGTCTAGGATAATATCCTACAGCATATAGGCCGTGGCAGCTAAAAGTTAATGCAATGGCTATTAATGCGATTAGACGTATTTTTTTAAATTCAATAGTAGTAAACAACATCATGTAGAGTAATATAGGAGTCATGAATTGAATCATGTATTCAAAAAATTGCCCTACATGAAAGAATTTTTCTTTACAATATAAAAGTGCCAGAATAAAAAGTCCAAAACTTCCTCCTAATAAAAACAATTTACCAAGTTTTTTCATAGTAGGCTTCATTAGTAATGTAGCTATAGTACAAAGAAGGTAAAATACACCAATTGTTCTTATAGAAAAAGAAATTGAACTGGCGGCAGAGAGGCTGGTTACATAATCATTCCAGGTGACTCCAAAAATATTTTCGACAACACCTTTTAGAATGCCTTCGTCCCACAAGAAAGTTCTGTATGGCGCATCCCATACAATATGTTGATAGGCTCTACCCAGAAAAATTAGGAAAGTAGAAAGCTTTAAAATAGAAATTAATTTGTCCTGTAGGTTAGATGATTGTGTCATTGGTTGAGGTAAAAAGTTAGTAGGTTAAAAATAAATAAAATACCTTTAATCGTACCCAGAAAATGGGCTAAAATCAAATATAACTTCTTATAAGATTGCAAAACCAGACATATATCAATGATTGTATTGATATATGTCAATTATGTAATTTTAAGATTTAATAATCAGAGTGTTATAAAATATGATGGTTTTGTAATTATTTGTAAAAAACCTGAAATTCAAAAAGGAATTTTCAAATTGAACTTGTTATATATATGCACACAAGTCTTAACTTAACATTACCCTATGATTAATACTCTCTTTCCCTGTAAGCGGTATTCTTTTGCTAATGATACCATTCTAGTTGATCTACCAAATGATATGACCTCCTTAATTGAAGAAAGGAAAATTTCTATGAAATTAAAAAAAGGTCAAGTATTATTTTATGAAGGAACTATTCCAACCGGTGTATATGTTCTAAAAACGGGTAAAGTAAAAAAATACTCTACCGGATTAAACGGAAAGGAACATATCTTCTATCTGGCCAAGGAAAATGAAATTGTAGGACATCATTGTTTACTAAGCAAAGAGACCTATGCTCATACAACGGCTTGTTTAACGGATTGTGAATTTGATCTGATCCCTAAAGAAGTATTTCTTTCCATGATTGAAAATGATCATGAAATGTTACACCGCCTATTAAAAAGTATAAGCCATGAGTTTGGGGTATTTACTAATAACACAAGAATCTTAGCTCAGCATAGTGTTAGAGAAAGAACAGCATTGTCGATTATAAAATTAGAACGTTTTTTTGATAATGATGGTTGTATCAAGTTATCAAGAAAGGATCACAGTAGTCTCGTTGGTACATCAATCGAATCATTAGTCAGAACCTTGCATGATTTTAAAGAAGAGGGCGCTATCGAACTTAGAGAAAGTATTATTATAACTAAAGATATAGAGAAATTAGTTAAAGCTTCTAATTTCATGTAAATACAATTGATTTCTATTAAAAGGATCACCCGATAATTAAACAAAGAAAGACTTGAGCATTACAATATGTTTGGGCCTTTTTAGTAACTACTGTTGAAAGAGCATATGTGTTTTTGTAAATCACATATTATCATTAATCAATATAACACATGATAAATATCAATGATTGTATTGACGATTGCTTAGCTTTAAATAATAATAAGCATATACATTTGAGTTTTTAGTAACACAAAATCAGCTTATTATGAAAATTAAAATTTTAAAGTACGTACTAGTACTAGGGTTAATCTCAGTTTTTACATCTTGTGAAAATGAACAAATCGATATTCAAGAACAAAATCAAAATCAAGAAGTTCCTAAATATGATGAAACCAGCCTTTCTGATGCATTTTTTGGGCGTAAATCATCATCAGATTGCCATTTTGAATATGAAGGATCATCTGGTCCCGAGTTTTGGGCAGACCTTTGTGGAGAAGATTGGAAAGATTGTGACGGTAGTGTGCAGTCTCCAATAAACATCATAACAGACTCTGTTCTTGAAGATGCAAGTATCAACAATATCAATACTAACTACACTGTCAGTGGTACAAATATTTTTAATAATGGCCATACCATTCAATTTAATTATGATGCAGGTAGTTCGGCTTCCCTTAATAATATTGATTATAACCTTTTACAATTTCATTTTCATACAGGTAGTGAACATACGGTAGATGGAATTCGATATCCAATGGAAATGCATTTAGTACACCAAGATCCTGTAACTAAGTTATTGGCAGTAATCGGTATTTTCTTTGAAGAAGGAAAAACAAATAAAGAGTTAAATCGATTTATGAATCATCTTCCAGAACATGAAGATGATCATTATGTGAGTAGCAAAAAGTATCATATTAAAGATATGTTGCCAGGCGATATGGATTTCTACACCTATAGTGGCTCTTTAACAACACCTGCTTGTTCAGAAATTGTTACCTGGTATGTAGTTAAAGAAACGATCAAGGCATCGCATGGGCAATTAGAAAGGTTTGAGCAGATTATGCATGAAAACTTTAGACCTGCACAAGGACTTAATGGAAGACTTGTTAGGGCTAATGATTAAATCATTAGATTAAACTCAACTTAAACTCAAACTCAAACTCAAACAAGCTACCTTATTACTAATAAGGTGGCTTTTTTTGGTTTTACCTAGATTTTTATAAAAATAGCTGAATAGACCATTTTCTTTTTTTGAATACTTCTCGCTTTCCTCAAAATTTCTTAAACACTCTAAATAAACCTTATATTTATTCATTATTATGTTAGTAATGAGTATTTTAGACCTGAGTTTAATATAGAGCCAACTTATATTACATAAAATTACCCATCGTCATGATTAATACCCTATTCCCTCATAAGCGGTATTCGTTTATAAATGAAACCGTGATGGAAAGTCTTCCTAAGTATATCTTAGATCAGATCGAAGAAAATAAAACTATTCTGAACCTTAAAAAAGGACAAGTGCTATTTCATGAAGGTACTATCCCAATGGGGATATATGTACTAAAAACAGGAAAGGTAAAGAAATATACTCAAGGGGTAAACGGTAAAGAACATATTTTCTATTTAATAAAAGAAAATGAAATCTTTGGATACCATAGTATATTAAGTGAAGAAACGTATTCACATTCTGCGGCGTGTCTCACAGACTGTACTTTTGAACTTATTCCTAAAAAGATCTTCTATTGGGTTATTGAAAATGATAGAAAAGTGCTTCATCGTCTTTTAAAAAGTATAAGTCACGAATTTGGAGTGTTTATTATGAATTCGAAGATTCTGGCCCAGCATAGTGTTAGAGAAAGAACCGCATTATCTATTATAAAACTAGAACAATTCTTTAATGATCATTGCATCAAATTATCAAGAAGGGACCTTAGCAATATTGTAGGTACGTCTATAGAATCTTTGGTAAGAGTATTACATGATTTCAAAGAAGAGGAAGTTATTGACATCAAGGATAGTATGATTACAATTAAAGACATGAAGAAATTAATAGGCATTACTAATTTTATATAAAATTCTGAATAGATTTGAAGTATAATTTCTTATCCAAAATATTGTCCAAAAAGTAAATGACATAAAATAAATGCAAGTACAGAAAGTATGATTCCGATTAGAAAAACATTAAATGACTTACGAAGTAGTTTGAATTTTGCGTCTATAACTTTTCCTAAATAGAATGTGTCTTTGGCAATAGTTTTATAAAGTTCATCTCCCTGATTCATTAAATTGGTTATGTTGTCTACATAATCTTTTTCGGTCATTTCATAGAAATTTCCATAAAACATCAAATTATTTGATGCGCTATCTCCATGTTTAAGCTCGGGTCGAGTAGCAATAACAGCATATGTTATAGAGGCTAGGTTCGTAAACAATATCAATATAGCGGGATAAATAAGATGAGGGTCTCTGTCTAGTTGATTTAATACAGTACCTAGTACAATAGAAAGAATTAATGCATTGATCGAAATAAGGATATTGGATTTTCGATCAATCATTGCGTTAAGAGTGTATTGATTTTTAGAAACCAATCTGAATAAAGTTTCTACACCTCGTTCTGATCGAGGAGCTATTTTTGACAACTTCTTTTTTAAGGATTTCAATTCATTCTTATCAATATTTAGCTCTTCCATCAACAGTTTATCTTTGACTTTTTCCTGCTTCTTGATTATTTCGTTATTAGATGTTGCCATAGTTTTTTATTTGTATAATCTTTTTACCAATTTCCCTATGCTTAATCCTTGTATTATTATAGAAAATAACACTACTACATAGGTAATGTAAAGAATTACTTCTGAAGAAGAATTGTCTGTTAGACTTAATGCCAATGCTAAAGAAATACCGCCTCGCAACCCACCCCATGTTAGTATTGCTACAGTTTTTATAGGACTGCTTTCTGAATGTTTTAATAAAGAATAAGGTAAGAAAACTGAAATAAATCTTGATAAAAGAACAATTATGATTGCAATAATTCCCAAAGTTAAATGACCAGCATTAAATTTTAAGAGATGAATTGCAAGACCAATCAATACGAATAGAATACCATTAAATACGTCATCTAGTACTTCCCAGATCTCATTAATGAGTTTTCTCGTTGGTCCTTTATTGGTAGCAACATTAAGCTTATTACCAATGATCATTCCTGCAACTACCATTGCCAATGGTCCAGAAACATGGATAAGTGATGCAAAGGCATATCCACCCATTACAATTGCTAGACTGATCATAACCGATAATTGTGGATTTTCTTTTACCGTTTTTATACTTTGATATCCCAGAAAACCAAGGAGTGCTCCATATAGGATTCCGCCAACAGCTTCTTCCAGGAAAAGTTTACCTATCTCAGCACTTACAGAGCCTTCACTGTGATGTTCTCCCATACCGGTAAGAATTAGTATTCCAGAAAACACAACAACTCCAATTCCGTCATTAAATAATGACTCTCCTTCAATTTTGATTCCCAAGCTTTTCGTAATATTTGCCTTTTTTAGAATAGCCATTACCGCAATTGGATCTGTTGGAGAAATTAATGCTCCAAAAAGCAGTGCATGTAGAAATGGTAGTTCAATACCAATCAATTGTGCCGTACCAAAAGTTAACCCACCAACAATAAAAGTTGAAATAAGAACTCCAAGAGTGGCAAATAGTAGAATTGGCCATTTCTCTTTGGCAAGCTCATCAATATTTACATGTAGCGCCCCTGCAAAAAGAAGGAAGCTTAAAATTCCATCAAGAAGCAAGCTTCTAAAATCCGAATTCGTAACAATATCACAAAAGAATTGATAGAAACCTGGGACAATACCTTTACTTATTGTGATAATCAGGATTGTAGCTAAACTCATCAGCATTAATGCAATTGTTGATGGCATTTTTAGCCACTTGTAGTTTACAAAACTAAAAAAAGCGGCAATCGAAAAAATAATGCTGAAGGATTGTAACATAGCTTCTAGGGTTTTACATTAATATATTTTCCTTTTCATTGATTAGATCAAGTTTACGTCGGTTATTACTTCTAAAAGAGCTGGGCCATCATGATCACGAACTTTTTCCATAGCCGGAATTAGATCTTCGAGCTTTTCAACACGCACACCTAATGCACCGCAGTTTTCTGCAAACTGTGCAAAACTTGGATTTTTTAATGATGTCTGCCAAACATCTAGTTCTGCTGCACGTTGTTCTTTGGATATTTTACCTAGTTCTGAATTGTTAAGGACAACATGTTTAATGTTCATATTATATTTTACCAAAGTTGTGATTTCGGTAAGGTATTGTCCTAAACCTCCGTCTCCAGACACTGACCAAATAGGCCGTTCATGTCCTTGTGCTGCCCAAGCACCCATTGCTGCCGGCAATGCAAACCCAATAGAACCCAAATAACCAGACATTAAGATAGATTGATTTTTTGGCTCAAAATATCTTCCAAAAGAATAAGTGTTGTTTCCAACGTCTACCGCTATTACAGCATTTTCGGGAGTAATCTTATTCATGGCATCAAAAACTGCAATAGAACTTAATCCCTTACTACTATTATCTTGCAAGCGACTTCGTTTTTCTTCTGTCCAAAGTTTCCAACGTTCTTTAATTTCAGGGCGTTGATCTATTGTGTTGGTTTTACCTTTAGTTTTCTGTTCTAAAATTTCTAGTGTTTCTGAAATTTCACCCCATAATGCAGCATCTACTTTATGGAATTTACTTAACGCCATTGGATCAAAATCTACCTGTATTATTGGTTTTTTGGGAGTAATTCCCGTATGATTTGAGAAAGAAGCCCCAAAAACAACAAGTAAATCGCTCTCGTTCATAAACCATGAAGCGATAGGGGTACCACTTCTTCCTAAAACACCGCATCCTAATTCATGATGATCCGCTATCAAACCTTTTCCTTTGAATGTTGTGATTACAGGACAGTTTAACGTTTTGGCATATTTGATAATACTAGACATATTAAAACGAGCTCCATGTCCAACTATTATTACAGGTCTTTTGGTAGATAAAATCATCGAAGTTGCCTTTTCAACCATTTCTTTGGGCGGAGAAATATTGAAAGGTGTAATCCTATTTTCTGGAGTTTGTGCTTTTTCTTTGAAAGGTTTTTTAGTAAACGCCACTTCATCAGGAAATGTTAAATGTGAAACATCTCTTCTTATGAGCGCATGTTTTATCGCCAAGGACATCAACTCACTATGATTAGAATTTAGATGTACTGCGTGATTAAATTCTGCTACAGAGTCAAAAGCTTTTACCAGATCTACTTCCTGAAATGCCCCGGTACCAACCACTTGTGTATTTACTTGCCCAGACATTGCAAGTAATGGAGCACGATCGACTTTTGCATCCCACATACCAGTAAACATATTGGTGGCCCCAGGTCCTGCAATCCCAAAACAAACAGCTGGCTTACCAGTAAGTTTTGCATACCCCGAAGCAGCAAATGCGGCAGCTCCTTCATGACGGACACCAAAATATTTTAAATTACCCTCTTTTTCTTGCCTGCGCATAGCATCAGCAACACCAAGATTACTGTGTCCTACCATTCCAAATGCGGTATCTACACCCCAATTTACCATGGTTTGTATCATTACATCAGAGATGGTTTCTTCATGTTTAGGCTCTTCAGGAATACCGATAAAAATGGCATCATGTTCTTCCTTAACTTCAAAAGTAGTCACTCCGTCATCATAGCCTCCTGGAGGTAAGCCTGTACAAGGATGAAAATCCCAACCGTGCCATGGACAACGTAGTAATCCGTTTTCGATTGATCCTTCTCCTAATGGTCCTCCCTGATGGGGACACCGATTATCTAAGGCCGAAAACTTTCCTTCAAAATGCGTTAAGCAAACACCCTGATGACCTGCAGTAACGGTTTGTACCCTTCCTTCGGGAAGTTCGTCTTTATTGTCTAGTACTTTGTACCATACAGTTTCTTTTTTTGAAGTCATGATCAGTTATTTTTTGGGTGTTAACATTTGTTATTAAATTGGTCTTGTCTAATTTTTACGGCTCTAAATGAATAAATGATTAAGACAATCAAACCTAAAAGAGCACTAATAATACCACCTATGGTTATATAGATAGCTGAAGTGAAATTGGTTTCTGCACTTTTGTATACCCCAGATATCAATGCAGAAATTACAAAAAGAGCAACGGCAGCATACAAAAAGACCATAGCACTGTTAAGTAATTTAAGTTGTTTTAATTTTTGTTTGATTAAATCTTGATCGATTGTTACTTCAGCAATTAATGTTTTAATCTCTGTACTAAGATTTACCAAAAGATTAGAAGTTGATAATATCAGAAGCCCTATACCAGGGATAATAGTTGCAGGGATATACCAATGTTCCATTGTATTTATTTTTTGTAGGCAGTAAGGGCTTCTTCGAAAAAAATAGAAGCTGTGATTTCATCAATACCCGTTACTGGTAAAACAGCCCCTTTAAATCCTTCGTTATACCATTTACCGTTTGTTAATGAACTAAGATTTGAGGTGTCTAATCCGTCATGTCCTTTGTAAGCACTCATATAAAAGTAATAGTCATCTATCATCGTATCCGGAATAGCTAGGCCTAACCCTATAGTCAACTCTGAATTATCATTTAGAGACACAAAAGCGCCAGTATCAAAATGATGCGGCCAGGTTCTAATATCTGATTTTAATTGTTGGTTTTCTAAGAAAGTTTCCAGAGTAAGTTGTGCCAGTATCCTGAAGTTTGTTAATTCACGTAATCTTCCAACATCGTGAAGTTTAAAAGTAAAATCATTAGTAATGGTTGCGTATGGTAAATCGTAATGCAGGTCATATTTGTATTGTTTTTCAATATTTGCTGCGACAGCTGTTTTACCTACCCATTTTAAAATTTCTGAATGCGTGGTCCCATCTAAGCGTAATGAGCTTTTAGAATTTTTTGAATTCCACTCTAAAGTAAAGCGTTGATAATTTAGCGACAAGGTATCTCCTTCTTTATTTAAAGGGTGAGTAGACATACTACCTTCTGTTGCAGAAAATCCTAGATTGGTATGGCTATCATCTTCCTTTTTTTCTAAAAAGCTTATTGCCGCAGCTGCTAGATATTGTGCTGCCAAATGCATTTGAGTAGTCATAATTTTATTGGTTTATTGAGTAATATATATTGTTTGTTATGTTTTAAATTGAATATTAATGCTCTGGTATTTCTTTACTCCCCGAAAGCGAAAAAATAATACCAATAGAGATAAAATGGTCATTAAGTTCTCCAGCGATTCCTTTAAACTCTGCAAAAGCATATAGTTTTCCTAAATTATAATGTGTTCCCAGACCATAATTAACCCCGAACTCATTATCTTCTTCAGATTCGTTGGTTCCTTCAATTAGCCTTTCTTTTTCAATAGTATAATTGATTCCAGAAAGGGGATATATTCCAAATTTGTGGGTTAATTCAAAAATATAATGTGCATTAAGATTTAGCTCTGTAATTGTTAATTCATAATTATTGTCTATTTCCTGATAAGGAAAATATGTTACTTCTGGACCAAAACAGAAATGATCATTAGGGCCATAGTATAATCGGGCATTTGCTCCAAAAAGTTCTTCGTTCAATTCTAATGAAGGAGCAATTCCCACCATCCATCCTTGTTGTGCTTTTATACCTATTGTTATCATAAAAAATAATAACAAGACACTAGTGTTTTTTATATTACATAACTCCAGCATAGTTAATCCCTGTTAGTCGATGCATGTCGTAATCAAAAGTAGAAAGGTCGTTATGATTAAACTTTGAAACATCATCATACCCACAAGCTCTTGCAATTACCTTTATCAGGTTATTGGTTGCATCAAAATAATTATGTAGTTGCTTAGCAGAGGACTCTATAATCAATCTACTTCTAAGTGATTCTTTTTGTGTTGCAATTCCTACAGGACAATTATTGCTTCCGCAAGCGCGCATTCCTAAACAACCAATAGCTTGCAATGCCGAATTGGATACGGCAATAGCATCAGCTCCAAGCATCATAGCTTTTGCAAAATCTTCAGCAATGCGAAGCCCTCCGGTTATGATTAAGGTAATGTTTGTAGCACCAACTTTATCTAAATATTTCCTTGCTCTTGCCAGTGCTGGAATTGTTGGGACATTAATATTATCTCGTAAAATAGTAGGAGCAGACCCTGTTCCGCCACCACGACCATCCAAAATGATATAGTCTACACCTACATCTAATGCAAATTGAATATCTTTTTCGATATGACTGGCTGCAATTTTAAAACCAATCGGGATGCCATCTGTTCGTTCTCTTACTTCATCTGCAAACGCTTTAAAATCTTTTACTCCATGAAAATCTGGAAAAGTAGCAGGCGAAATTGCCGTTTGCCCTTGCTGTAAACCTCTAACTTCTGCAATTTCTTTACTTACTTTATTTCCTGGTAAATGTCCACCGGTTCCAGTCTTGGCTCCCTGTCCTCCTTTGAAATGAAAGGCCTGAACTTTATCAAGTTTGTCCCATGAAAATCCAAATTGAGCAGACGCTAACTCATAAAAGTATTTTGTGTTGTTTTCCTGCTCCTGGGGTAGCATTCCACCTTCTCCAGAACAAATCCCGGTTCCGGCCATTTCAGCACCCCTGGATAATGCAATTTTTGCTTCTCGCGAAAGTGCACCAAAACTCATATCACTTACAAATAGGGGCATATCAATTACTAATGGCTTTTTAGCATTAGGCCCTATAACCACTTTGGTAGCAACTTCTTCATGATCTAATAAAGGCCTGCTAGCCAACTGGGCAGGTAAGAATTGTATATCATTCCATTGTGGCAGCGTATTTCTGTCTACTCCCATAGATGCAGAAAAACCATGATGCCCAAGATTTTTTAAACCATTTTTTGCGAGCTCTTTGATATATCCGGTATACGGTTCTGTATCTTCTGGATGCGTATCTGCATAAGAACCAAGGTATTCATCACGATTAAAGGGCTGCGGATGATCAACAAGATATTCATTAATTTCAGTTTCATCCACATATAAATTATTACCTTCAATTTTGGTGCTGAATTTATGTAAAACCTCATTATTATTATATTCAGAAACACCAGTATCGTAACGATAATCCCAGCCGTGAACACCACAAATTAGGTTGTGTCCGTCAATGTGCCCATCTGCCATAAGTGCCCCTCTGTGTAGACATCTTCCATACAGTACAGAAATATCGGAATCAAATTTTACAATTACTAAATCTAATCCATTTACCAGTGCATGTACTGGCTTTTTGTTTTCTAAATCACTTATTTGAGCAATGGCTATTGGTTGTTTCATATTTTTAGTTCAATTTTTTTATTAGTTCAATAGAAAATTATTTTACTTTTTGGTCAAAAAGGATATTCTTTTTGGTCTAGAAATTTTAGTAAAACTTTCGTTTAATGTTATAATTATCTAAAAAGCAAAGCCAAAAACGAATACTAATCGACCACCGTCTGAGCTGCCAAAATAGCCAACATTGGTTGTGAAAGTATCTAAACCGCTCATCCAAAAAGATCCTCCAATACTATTATTCCAGGAATCAGAATCATCATTTTCTAACCAAACTCTTCCGTAATCAAAACCTGCGGTCGCGCCATATTTTAAGGGTATAAAGCTTGTTTTGAATTTTCCGAGTTGAAGGCGTAAATCAGTATTTTGATACAAAGAATATTTACCAGTAAACCTTTCGTTTCTAAAACCTCGTAGACTATGAAGTCCTCCTAATTGAGCCCCGTGATAAAACTCGAAATTATCTCCTAAAATAACTTCACCACCAATCTTGGTTGCTAGTACTAGTTTTCCGCTTTTTATCAATTTATGATCTAGAGCAATGTAAGGCTCTACATAAGCAAATCGATTATCATTATCATCGCCATCAATATTAGTTTTATAACCAGCAGTGATACCTACATCCATTCCCAAGGTTGGAAATGCAAGATCATTTTTGTTCTTAAATTGATAGGTGATTTCTGCTCCGGCATAGGTTTGTTGATCAAAAACGGTACTATTAGCATTAAAAAAGGAGTTCACGAACCTACCCTCAGTATTTTCTACTTCAAAGGACTCTAGAAGTGGCTTAAATTGAAAGTAACCACCATCTCTGCCTCTCCAAATTAAGGATACGGCGGCATTCCATTTTCTGATCCTAACTCGGTTAAAATCTAAATCAACTTCATCTCTGTCATATGCTGTGTCATTACCGAGGCCAAAAAAATTAATTGCAAAATTTGGGCTTGTGTACAACCCTTCAATACCAAAATTCCAGTTATGGAAAATATTAGAAAATTCTCCTTTGTAGTATACATCAAACCCAGAAGAGCCTGTGTAATAAGAGGCACTTATTGAATGTTTTTGGGTAAAAGGATTACGTTGTAATCCATAATGAGTAAAATGGTTAAATATCCCAACTCGCAAACCATCATCCGGATTAAAAGCGATAAGGGGAAGTAGTTGGTTTACGTTATATTTCCGCTTTTTGTGATCATAGTTGTTGATTCCGTAATCATCAACAAGCCATTTTTTAGATCGTTTATTTACAATGGTGTTGTTTTTACCTTTATAATCATAAAGTTTTACGTTACGGGTATTTTTGAAATCATAGGTGTCGTTTTTCTTACCACCTATAATTTTTAGTTTAATTAAATTGTCTCCCTTTCCGCTTATTTTAAAAGTGTCATTTCCATCAAGTCCGTATATCCAGATTTCTTTAGTTTCTTCTTTGGTAAAAGTTCTATTAAAAATCCCTAAATCTTTACGATTAATATCAATAGTTGTTTTTCCGTTTGGTAATCTAGTTATTTCAAAAACATCATCTTTTTGAGTTCCGGCGAGTACTTCAAACTTATTTAAATGCTCATAGTATTCACGAGCAATATCTACGATGTTTTCACGTCTTCCTTTAAGTTTTGTTTTGATCTCATCTATAGTAGCTCCTTTAATTTCATCAGGGATTTGTTCGAAGGCTTCATCGATAACTTCATCCGTCATATTATCTTGAAGATGTTTTGCTTGCTTTTCCCACGCACTCCAATCTGATTTATTTAGAAAAGTCATATCCATAGGATATGGTGTAAATGCAAACCATTTTGGGCTTCTAAGTTCTTCATCAAAAGATTGCATTTTTCTTAGACCAGGTATTGCTACAGTTAGAAAGGAGATGATGCTTCCATCAAATACAGAAAATGCTTGATCTCGATCTCTTGGTATTGGTTTACAAATTTGTGTACCATTTTCTTTTTCAAAAACAGCCCATCGCCATTGATCTTCATGACGATCCCAATCTCCAATCAACATATCGAATAATCGAGCTCTTAAATACGAAGGTTCGTCTATAATAGATTTTCCTGTTTTATGTATTTCTTGAAATACCTCGCTAGTACTTAAAATATCTTTCGGCTCACCAAAACTAGTTACACTAGTTTGGCTTGAATTTACTGCTTCTTCTACTAGATATAGTTGATCACCAAATTCATCATTATATTCGCCTAATGTTTTTTGTTTTGGAATAT
This sequence comes from uncultured Aquimarina sp., assembly GCA_947496355.1. Taxonomy (GTDB): domain Bacteria; phylum Bacteroidota; class Bacteroidia; order Flavobacteriales; family Flavobacteriaceae; genus Aquimarina. The sequence goes on along the minus strand of CANMCO010000005.1, from coordinate 61,026 downwards.
AATATAACAGTGGATTGCTATGAAAAATATCAACGGCATCAGATAATTTGCTAATTGCAAAAGGAGTATATGGGTGGGCCGTAGTATAAAAATCAAGCAAGAATCTATCTGCATAACTATCCTGTAAATCATCTTCTACATATTTATCTAGGAAAGCTGTAGATTGTATAAACTTGGTAGCACTTTTTCTTAAAGCTCTCATTACGAACTGTTTTCCATCTTTATCTTCTAATCGTAATGACATGGATTGATGTCCGCCTCCACGCCTTACCGGTGTTAACCCTCCCATAAGTGTATCTAGAAACGCAACAGGAGCCTCAACGGGTTCGCTATAATATTTTCTGTAGTGATCTCCCCATAAACCACGATATAATTTACTTTTTTTAGTTTCATCGATAGAATAGACAGAAGTGTTTTGCGTAGCTGAATAGCTGTTTTGTGGCTTAAAAGTATAATCGTTTTTCTTTTTTTCACCATTCAGCACTATAGCAGAAAATATAGAAATTGCAGTTTCATTTCCCAAAGTATAGAAATTAACCGTGGCTTTTCCGCTTTTATAAATATCAAGCCTTGCATATCCTTTTGTTGCAATTGCAAAATCTCCGTTTGGAACATCCCTTACTTTTTTAGTTTTCCCGGATGCCCCACTTATTATCTGAGGAACTCCATATCTGTTAATGTACTGTAGATTTTTATCATGCCCTGAAACAAAAATGATATTTTCGGTACGCCTGGCCATAGTTATTAAGCGATTCCGTAAACTTCTATATTGTTTGTTTTGATAATCATGCAATGAAGCTCCGGCAGTATTTGCCAATAGCCCATGAGCAGAATTAGAATTTACAGGATGATGAATTGCAACAATTTTTATTTTGTCCTGAGATTTTTTGAGCATACTTTCAAACTCAAGAAAAAACAAGGTTCTATTTTTGATGTCACACTCTTCATTTAAATAGATATGATTATTCCATTTTTCTAAATACCATTGAGAATCTATAGTTATTAAAACTACATTTTCACTCAGGTCTTTTTTCTTGATAGGGCAACCTTCATCTGGATAGAATTTTGCACTACTGTTTTTTTGGATATGCTTTTCCAAATTACGCACTCCTTTATGGCCTTTATTAGCCCATTCATGATGTCCGGGAGTGAATATTACATCTCCATTAAATGTAGAAATGGAAGTAAGCTGAGTAGCTATCTTACTTTTCGCTTTTGTATCAGTGAAGCCATCTTTTCCAACCGTATTACCCAAAATAAGTAATGCAGTAGCATCTTTTGTGTCGGCTTGTTTTACAATCTGAGTTAAAATGCTCTGGTAGTCTGAATTTCCTGTATTTGCAGTAATAAAAATAGATTTTTCTATTTCTTGGGCATACCCTTGAAATGCAAGAAAAAATAGAAAATATAGATGTTTTGTGTGAGTGAATATTTTCATGTAATAAACATTAATATTATTGTTTTGTTACTTGTTCTTTTTTGAGTAATGATATAAACTGAGAATCATAATTTATGATATTTTGCTTTCTTAAGGTGCTCATTACGTTGCTTACTGTTTGTCGTGATGTATTAGTAAGATGTGATATATCTTTATGTGATAATAAGTTTTTGGCGACAATTCGGTCATTTTCACTTTCTCCAAATTCCTTAATATAATCGGTAATGAACTCTTTAATCCTTGAAGTACTATCTTTATATAACAGGTCCCTGAGTCGTCGTTCTAGTTTTTTGATTCGTAATCCATATACCTTCAGAACACCGTTTTTTAAGGATTTATGTTTCTCCATAATCTTTTCCATTCTATCGGCTTCAATATAACATATGATACAGTCTTCAAGAGCAACAGCTCGTTCTTCGGCGGCAGCCTCTTTATCATAAAGTGAAAGTTCACCAAAAATGTTTCCTTTTTTCACAATATATTTTACTGTGTCGTTAGGAGAATCAACAATTTTTATGGTTCCTTTTTTTAGAAAAAAGATGCTTTTCTCGTCTTTGTTAAGTAACTCTATGGTAGTTCCTTTGTCAATATTGTCCATTTCTAGGATCTCACACATACGCATCATAGTTATTCTGCCTAGTTTATTAAAAAGGTTGAACCCTTCCAAAAACCAGTATTTGGTATATGTATTCAAGGGGTATGGTTTATAAGTTAGTATTGTTAAAAGTAATGAATTTTAGCAATACCCTTAATGAATAAATTTTGGAAACTTACTTCAGGCGACAATCTGTAAAAGTCTATTTTCTAGTCTTTTATGGCTTTTAATAGCAAAAGCCCTATTTTTAGGGCTTTTGTATACTAAATTAGTAGAGAGGTGTTTATTTGTTTGAAAGCATTAATAGTTCATTGCAAACCACCTCGGTTATATACCGCTTTTGACCTTCACTATCTTCATAACTACGTGAGGTTAATTTTCCTTCTACAGCAATTTCCTGCCCTTTGTTTACATACTTCTCTATAATATCGGCAGTTTTACCCCATGCAACAATATTATGCCATTGGGTGTCAGTAATTTTTTCACCTTCTTTATTATAATAATAATCGTTTGTGGCGATAGAAAATTTAGCCAATTTTTTACCAGATTCAAGAGTAATGACTTCTGGTTCTTGTCCTAAGTTTCCAATCAACTGTACTTTGTTTTTTAGCGTGTTCATAATTTTAGTTTTTCGTGTTAAACAATTGATACTATCGAGTTCTTATGTTTCGACGATGCAAACATAGAACGGGTTCATAATGGGATTCGGTTAGGAAGTGTTTAGTTTCGTTTGTAATCGTTTGTAATCGTTTGAAAATTAATAATCAATAAAATATAATTTTGTATAGATTTTATTTTTTCGAACTAAAATGAGTAATTTTAAATTGAATAGAAGATATAAGCATGTAAGGTGTTTATATTTACTTGTTGTGTAGAATTAGAAAAAACAATTTAAGTGATATTTGATACGAGACCATCAACTTGGACGGAATTACAGGATTTTGTTGAACAAATGTTTGACGAATGTGGATTTGAGACGGAGTCACCTCATACGGTTGAACTGGTAAGGGGTCAAAAAGAAGTTGATGTTTACGCCAAAGATATTGAATCAGAATATCAACCTATTGTTTTCGTAGAATGTAAATATTGGAATAGTCCGATTCCTCAAGATACTATTCATTCATTTAGAACAGTTATGGCTGATGGTGGAGCTAACTTAGGCTTTATAGTTTCTAAAATCGGATTTCAAAAGGGAGCTTTTGAAGCAGTTGAGAAAACCAATATAAGACTTGTTACTTTCGAAGAACTTGAACAAGTATATTATAGAAGATGGCTAAAAAATATCCCAAAAAGATATATGGAAATTGCGGATAAACTTTTTCCTTATTGGGATCCTGCAGTTGGAAAATTGCCTGCTGATGGAGGTAAAATAAGTTGGGATACAGAACGTCTTCTTTATCAAGCTTACAAACCTTTATGTTCTATTGGACCTTGGGATTTACAAGACAACAATTATATGAAAAGAAAATTACCTATGACTATACCAATAGTAAACGATGGATTGGAACAAACCGGTACTAAAATAATCAATACATATAGAGAATACTTTGAGGAATGTGAAGCTACTAAAGAAAGAGCTTTAATGCATTTTAAGAAACTATATAGAGAAGAATAACTCTACACAACACGGTGTATAAAACATAGCTAATAAGTGCTTAACCGAAAGGTTGGTGTAGATTTAGAAAATCCGCCAAATTTTTAAATTTGGCTTTTAAGAATGATAAGTTAAAAACAAAATATAAAAATTCGGCTCTGTGTTAAACTGAAAAGTTAGTGTCTTTTTGCACGCTACGTTTCATACACTAGACCGTTACCACCAATTTTAAAAACCAAGTTTATTATATGAGCAAGTTTATCAAAATTTCATTTGTTTTGTTATTTTTTTTAACAACTAACTTAATTTCGGCGCAATCATTTATCAAAGATTTAGTCACCCTTCAAAACTATAATGGTAATGACTATGTGCACCTAAAAGGTTATTTTGAGAATGGCGACTACGGAAGTGGTCATTTTGTTTTAAAGCAAACCAATGCATCTGCTAACGGAGGAACAATCTTTAATTCACCTGATTCTGACAAAAAGTGGTTTCGTGATTACGAAGGGTCTATTAATTCAAAATGGTTTAAATCTGATAATACTATTTCTGATAGAAAAGCGATAAGTAACGCAATTAAATTTTCTGAGGATAATGAAAATAAAACGATTTATATTCCAGCAGGTACGTATGATCTAAAAGATGAGTTTATCGAAATCCTAAAACCAGTAAATATTGTCGGAGATAAAGATTTAACAATACTATCTGTAAAGGATTTTAATCAAAATGGACCTAGTAATCAAAGTGTTTTTAAGGTTAAAAGCTCTGATGTATCTATCTCCAATATGAAAATTAAAGGTAATAGAATTTCAGGTATTACAATTTCTACACCACAAGATTCTTCTATTACAAAAAACATCAGTATTTCTAATGTAACTTTTGAAGGAATTGAAAATTTGGATCATTGTATTCATCTTTTTACTTGTTCCTCAATAAGGATAACGGATTGTACATTCAAAAATGCTCAGTATCAAATTATCCAACAAAGAGACCATAGCTCTAATGATGTGTTAGTAAATAATTGTACTTCCGAAAATTGTGATAGGGATTTCATCGAACTGAATAGTGAAGTTGACGCACCATCAAAAAACTGGATTATTACAAATAATAATGTAAGAAATGTTGGATTAACTCCAGCTGATACAACTAGAACCGAATCCAGATTTATAGGGGTAACTAATACTGATGGAATTATTATTTCCAATAATGTAATAGAAAACACAGCTGGCGATGCCACTTTCCACTTTGAAAAACTAACAGGAAATGTTATGATTTCTAATAACATCATCCGAAATCCACACGGAAAGTTTGGAAGATTAATTTTTAACGTAGGTTCAAACAATATTCCGACTTCTAAAAGAAAAATTAGTTTTATAAATAATTATGTTGAAATTTCTGATAGTAGTTATAGTGAAGATGCAGATAGATTGATCTACTCCAGTGATATTGATTCTACAACAGTAACATTACGCGATAACACATTTGTTAATAGATCTTCAGACGGTAATTTAAATGTTTTGGAAAAAGCTTATAGCAAATCTCTATGGAAAATTACTGGAAATACTTTTGACAACTTCAACTCAGCCATAAAAATAGGCCAAAATGCAGGACATACTATAATAAATGAAAACTCATTTTTGAACTTGGAAAGTGCAATAGAAACCTTGAATAACTCTAATTCTAAGACCTCAGTTTCTGTAAGTAATAATTCTTTTGAGAATGTTACTAATATACTTAAAGATGATTATGAACAGATTGTTATCCAAAAATTCGCTTCGAATACTATCAGAGACTCTAATTTAGATAACAATAATAGTTTTGTCGGGATTTTTGAAGACAATATTTTTATTGATAATAACAATAACATTTCTCGTAATTCTAATACTAATTATAAGAATTCACAAATCGAAGATGTCATTAATGGAATTCCAACTACAATTTTTGAAATTCAAGATAATAATTATTCTATCTTATGCTGGGTAGAAATTTCTAATGGACCTGCAAACAGAGTCAAAGACTTAGTAAGATTTACTAGATATTGGATGCATCCAAATCCAGATACTTATGCTGAAAATTATGAAATTTTATCTACTTATCGAACAGGAACTTGGCCTTTACCAACTTACTCTGTTGATGAAAATGGTTTAAACGCGACAATAACCGGTTCGAATGGCAATGATTTTAAAACAAAAGTTAAAATAATTAGTATTGAAAATTAAAAAGGTGGTAACACTATATAACAAAACATAGTTGCCCTTCGGGACAACAACGTTTGTTATATTTACCGTTACAAGCAATAAAATGAAAACCTTGATTGAAACCGAAAGGTTAGTATTGAGAGAAATCACCTTTGATGATAAAGAGGAATTGTTTCAGTTACACTCTGATCCAAAGGTCCAAAAATGGACAGGGGAGCCTGTTGTTGAATCATTGAAGGAAATAGAACAGGCGTAAGGATAAGACTTAATGACTATAGGAAGTATGGATATGGAAGATTAGCGTTAATCCAAAAGGAAACAAGTGAATTTATTGGTTGGGCGGGATTAACATATTTGCCAGAATTTGATAAAGTGGACCTTGGGTACAGACTCAAAAAGGAATACTGGGGCATGGGCTATGCAACTGAGGCTTCTAAAGCCATTATTGATCACGGCTTTAACGTACTTAATCTTGATTTAATAATAGCGATAGCATTGCCTGAAAACAAGGCTTCAATCAGGATAATGGAAAAGGTAGGAATGATATATGATAAGCAAGCTCCTTATGATGAAATGATACGAGAGGCAATTTGGTATAAATTAGAAAGAAGAACTTATAACAAAAGATAAAATGAATTAAAACTAATCTTATACAAACCGTTATGCAACATATTGACAAAAGGAGATAATATGAAAACTACTAAATTATTAATTCTAACTATCGTTATATCCCTAAATATTGTCTTTGCTCAAGAAAATATTGAAAACGCTTCTAGCTTTCCACACATAGAAGGTCTCTATTTTGGCCAAAAACCACCAGGAATGACCGCTGAAATTTTTGCTCCTGGTATTATTTCATTAAATGGAAGATATGAACATGCTATTTCGTTTTCTCCTGATTTAAATGAAGTATATTTTTCAGCTAATAAAAAAGACGAAGACCCAAGTATATATTTTTCAAAACTAGAAGGCAAAAAATGGACAAATCCTAAAAAAGCAAATTTCACAAAAGGCAAAAAAGTTGGAGAAATGCACCCATTTGTAAACCCAAATGGTGATAAGATTTATTTTGCAGCTCATGACGAATTTACATTGCCTCACCATAAAGAATCAGTTAAAACTTGGTATGTAAACCGTCTTGAGAATTCTTGGAGTAACGCAATACAACTTGATTCCCCTGTAAATGAAGATTTCGTTTTTTATCCTAATCAAGCGAAAAACGGAGATCTTTTTTATACAAATGTGTCAAAACGAAAAATGTATTATGCACCTAATAAAAATGGCAAATACCCCAAAGCACAAGAAGTTGGAATTGAATTTGGTTTTCACGGTTTTATCTCTCCATCTCAAGATTATTTAGTAGTAAATGCTCGAAACAAAGAAGATGACCAAAGAAAAAGCGATATATATGTCTATTTTAAAGGGAAAGATGGAACATGGACAAAACCAATTAACCTTGGAAATACAGTCAATTCTAATTTTGCTGAAACATGCCCTAGTATCACTCCAGATGGCAAATATTTATTTTTTGGTAGATATAACGAAGAAGGAGAGATATCAAACTTTTATTGGGTGAGCACAGAAGTTATTAATAAAGTAAAACCAGTTAATTTTTAAGAAGTAACAATAAATGTGGGGAACATAATTTTGATACTAATTATATATGGGTTAGCATTCATATGAATAAACATTGTGACTGAATATTTTTTTTTAGAGATGTTAATTTCATACAATTTCTAAGAATAGTCATTATCTACCTTTGTCATCTAAAACCCTTAAATTATGTTTAGATATATAATAATTTTAGTACTTCTAACTTTTTCAACGTTATCAGGTTGTGCACAGAAAGATTCACCAGATTATCAAGGAAACTGGATAGGTTCTTTACCAAATAAAAGTAGTTTTAATTTTAATGTGGCAATAGAGAATTTAGAAGGCAATAATTATCACCTTGTCATAGCCAATGATAAAATACTCATTGATGAAAATTTAAAATCAACTAGCGAGGATCACATTCAATTTAATATCAATAACCATATATATTTTAATTTAAGTATTAGTGAGAATGGACAAGAACTAACGGGGTTTATAAAAACTGGAAAGTTTTATTATCACGTGCGTTTCGACAATCTTGGTGATAAAAAGTTTGCCGGAAATTGGAACCCTTTTATGCTCGATAACGGTCTAATATCTGATGATATCCTTTTATATATTGAGAAAAATGATGATGAAACACTAGTTGCCTATCCTTTTTTAGGAGACCAAAGATTTAGAGGGACTTGGACTGGCAATTTTAAAATGAAGAATGATACCCTGTCATTTAAAGATGGTAATACTGGATTTAATTTTAGAGCAAGACTATTAAAAAACATAATTGAGTTAGAGATTTTATTAGCCGATACTGTTATTACAAAGACAAACCTAACGCACTCTAAAGCCGAATGGGAATATGAAACCGAGCCTGTTGATCAAGACCAAAACACCAATACACCTGCAAAATTAAACGATGGTTGGGTTACAACCAATATCAATGACTTTGGGATCAATAAAAATGAATTGGTTAGGCTAATAGATAATATCCACGCTAAAAAATTAGTAAATACACATAGCGTTCTTATAGCAAAAGAAAACAAGCTGGTATTTGAAACTTATTTTGATGGATTTAACTCCAATATTCCTCACGATTTACGTTCAGCTTCAAAGAGTATTTCGTCTGCCATGATAGGTATAGCTATTGATGATAATATTTTAGAGAGTGTTGATCAAAAGCTTTATGATTTCATACCCGAAGCATATCAATACACAAAAGATTCATTAAAATCTAAAATAAGAATTAAAGATCTATTGACCATGAGCTCTGGATTAGACGTAAATAATTTGGCATCAGAAAATTATTATCAAGATTCAAATAATTCTAAGAATTGGCTAACTACAGTTCTTGAAGCTCCTATGGTAAAAGAACCAGGAACTTATGCCGATTATGGGTCTGCCAATCCTTTTTTGCTTGGTGTTTGTTTAAACGAACGCTTAGAGAAACCTCTTCAAATTTACATGGATGAAAAACTATTTGCACCTTTAGGTATTACTAATTACATCAATCAGACCGATGATACTGAGACCATACCGTATTTTGGAGGTGGCATGCTTTTAACGCCTAGAGATCTGCTTAAATTTGGTCAACTTTATCTCAATAAAGGTAAATGGAATGGAAAACAAATTATTTCAGAAAACTGGGTAGCAGAATCGTTTACAAAACATGTGCAATTACAAGATGTAAAAGATAAAAATGAATATGGTTATCTATGGTGGCACGACACCTATGTTATCAATGGAAGAGCGATTAAATCTATTGAAGCAAGAGGAGCAGGAGGTCAATTTATTTTTGTAATGCCTGAGCTAGAATCAGTAGTTGTTATAACCTCTGGAAATTTCAGAAACCGGAAGGGCAATCAACCACGAGAAATACTAAAAGAGTATATACTACCAGCAATAGTAAAGTAAAATACAAGCACATGCACAACGCATATAAAAAATAACAATTTTGGTGCGTAATCGATGAGAAAACTATAAATTTAATATCTGTGTTTAACCGAAAAACTAGTGCGTAAAATGGCTGCTTTTCATATACAATGTTGTGCGCAATTAAGAGAATGTAAAATTCAAGATAATGGTTAAAGTAAAATATGATAGGGGATAAAATAAAAGGCTTAGGAGAGGTTATAATTTTAGTTGAAAATATTAGAAAAGTTAAACAATTTTATGAAAAAATAATTGGCCTAGAAATTCTTGAAGAGGATACCAATTTTGTTTTTTTTAAGATTGCTAAAGGTTTTGGAGGGCATACACAAATTTTAGGCCTTTTTGATAATTCTATTCCAACAGCTTTTGGACAAGTACGCGAAAAACCTCAAATTAAAAATTCTAGCCTTCATCATCTAGCATTAGAAATTAACAAGGTTGATTATGACGTAATTTTAAATACCCTTACAAAAAACGGGGTTGAAGTAGAGACAAGAATTTTTAATTGGATACAATGGAAATCAATCTATTTAAAAGATCCAGAAATGAATATCGTCGAATTAGTTTGTTACGATTCAACTATAGAAAAAAAATAAAAAGAACTAACAACAATGGCTCCTATGAAAAGCCCTAGTCCAGTTCTCTAAAGTTAATTAATATTTTTTATTTGACTTAAACCACCTTTTTTCTTTTTAAAATAACGTGCTCCGCATCCTATATGTGATCAACTCTTCTTGGAGTTGTCACCAGCATCTGTATGATTATTCGTTATAATAGAACAGTTCACTTGCTATAAATGTGATTCCCTATACACCCACGTTGTTTTGTGATACTGTTCTTACTGCTATTTGACGAGCTTTGTTATTGGTTTTTAATTCTAATTTTTATGAAACAACTCCTACTTCATAAGGAGTTTCTGTTTTAATTACAGCCAAGGTTCTGCTCAATAGTTTTCTAGCAACCTTAACGATGATACTCTTTACATTCTTGCCCATATGCTTACGATAATAAGATTGCATTACAGGATCTGTTCGTATGGCTTGCCAAGAAGCTTCAACGAAATAAGAACGTATTAACCGATGTGCCCTTGGCGTCATTCCCATTGTTCTTTGGTTACCGCCGCTTTGATGAACACTAGGAACAAGACCAACATAACCCGCCAAATGTTTGACATTATTAAAACGTCTAAGATCACCCAGTTCGCAAAGAATACCACAAGCGACGATTCCTCCAATTCCTGGTATACTGCGAAGCAACATATAATCCTTTTTGTAATGAACCTTACAATACCGCCTGAGTTGTGTTGATACATCACGTAATTCCTGATCTACAAAACGAAAAAAACGCATACGACTCTCCAAAGTTGCTTTCGCTGTTGGATATTTAAATACGATCTCATCTAGCCAGTTACGATACTTATGACTCCAATGATCATTGTCAAACTCTTCAGGTTCTTTAATACCGAAATAAAGTAATTGCATTTTGATATAACTCTTTACCCTACGAAAATCCTTCACCAAATCATTGCGACGTCTGAAAAGACTGCGAAGTTGTTCGCGCTCTATATCTGGTACTACTATACTTTCTAAACGACCATCTTTGAGTTCGCGAGCTATCAATTGAGCATCAATCCGATCTGTTTTCGTATGTTTCTCCTTGCCCTTTCTATGTATATCGGCTGGATTAACTACCAAAGAGCGCCAACCATAACTCTCGAAATAACGATGAGCGTAATAGCCACAACATCCAGCTTCATAAGCCACACTTATTTGATGATCAATAAAATGCTTGGAAACATACTTTCGCAATTGCTCAGGATCTGGAGTCATACTAAATGATTTGCCAGAAAACAATTCTGTGGCACAGTGAACTTTCCAACTTCGCTTGTGAATGTCGATACCAATGTATAACTTAGGTGAGGCAGTAATTTGAGTATTCATATCTTTAATTTTTAGTTCATTTTAAAGATACTCGACTTACTGCTTTTTCATAGATGCTATAAATAACTGCTTGTTTTAGAGTGCTCATATAATTGCGCAGGAATTTTTGCCTTAGTGGGTTCGTGCAAAGTTAAGTGCTAGCTTGTGCACCTACTCATAGTTTAGACCTTAATGCATAATTTGATCAGAATAAAAAAACAGATTGACTTAGAATGAAGATTTTAATATTTGGAGCGTCCGGTTCTGGAACAACAACTCTGGCAAAGGAAATTGAAAAAAAGACAAGTTTTGTTCATTTGGACGTTGACGATTATTATTGGAAAAAGACCGAGCCACCTTTTCAAGAAAAAATACCATTAATCGAACGAAATAAGAATCTAAAAGTTGATTTTGAAAAGTTTGAAAATGTTATCATAAGTGGTTCTATGGTAAGTTGGGGAAAGGAATGGGAAACATTATTTGATTTAGCAATTTTTATCCGATTGGATAATAAGGAAAGAATGAAACGGCTCGAAAATAGAGAAACTGAACGTTATGGAGAAAAGCTTCTAACAGATAAAAATATTTGGCAGAATTCAAAAGCGTTCCTGCAATGGGCGAATCAATATGAAAACCCAAATTTTGACGGCAGATCTTTTAAAGTTCATAATAATTGGATCGAACTACTTGATTGTAAGGTTTTGAGAATAGATGGCGATATGGAATTGAATGACAAAACGAAAAAATTAATGAAGGAAATAAAATCATTGGCTAATAAAGTGTATAAGACATAGCTAATAAGTACTAAAACAAAAATGTAGTATCTTTTTGCACGTTACGTTTTATTCATAAAGCTGTTAAGCAAAATATGATCATATGAAGTATTATCTCTACTTGTCGCAATCAAAAATCGAAATGCTTTTCCCGCAAATACCGCACTCAGAAAAAGAGAGGATTGCGACAGAACTAAAATTAGATTTGAAGATATTCAGCGTTTCATTCAAAGATCAAATTGAAAAGGATACTTTGTTTTCAATGATGAAGATTGTAGAGAATTATATTGCAAAGAAAGAAGATATAGGGTCTATAGATTATCCTGGTAGTTATTTTAAAGGAGAATCCTTAATGACTTACGGAATATTTAAAAACTACGCTTCGGACTTGACTTTTTTTAAAACAGAAACAGATGAATCTGTACTGATTTTAATAGGTAGAACAAAAAATATAATTGGAATTTCTGACCCTGAAAAGGTTTTACATTTAGGAGAATTATCACCCAATTATTACTTTTTAAAATATGTGAATGAGATTTTAAAACATCATAATGATATAATCCCAACAAATAAAAGCCCATGGACTCCTGAAAATCTTACTAAAATCTTAAAAAAGTCAATAGAACAAGTGGATGGGCCAGAACAAAACCTAAGCTTCTTGGCCAAAAAACTCTATCACATAGAAACGGATACTAAAAATATTATCCTGGGAACACCAATTTATGTAGAACTAAAAGAATAAAAAACTTTACCTTGATTCGTATATTTGGTCTTGTACGCCATTTAAAATACTACCTACCATTCGATGAAAATTTATGATTTTGACATACGAAAAGGAATCTATAGTTTCGAGTTTAATGACTTGAATACTGAAAACCATTCGCACCCTGTTACGGAAATCATAATAGCAATTGAAGGAACATTCACCTTAAGTATCAACAACCAAAAATCAGAAAATCTGGTTTTTGCAATAATAGATTCAAATATCAAGCATCAAGTTTTCTCACAAAGTTGCGTTGTTAAAATACTGATGGTAGAAAGTAACAATCAGGAACTACGCGAATTTTTTAAAAAATTAGGAATCAAATTACCTCATGGCTATTTTTTAAAAGAAGAGTTTCTTCAAAAAGAAAGCCTATTTCAAGATATTAAATTATTCGCTCAAAAAAATAATCTTAAAGACCCAACAGACGAGCGAATTAAAAAATGTCTTGTAATTATTGAAAATGAAGAAATTGAATACGCAACACTGATTAGTTCTTTAACTTCAAAAGTATATCTTTCTGAAAGCAGATTGTCACATCTATTCAAAGAACAATTAGGTGTTTCTTTAAAGAAATACCTTGTGTGGAGTAAACTGCGAAAAGCTATCCAGCTTTATCTAAGTGAAAATAAAAATTTGACAGAAACATCACTTCAAAATGGTTTTTTTGACCAAGCTCATTTTAGTAATTCCTTTAAGAATGTTTTGGGAGTAAGTCCATCAAAAGCATATAATAGCAGAATCGTACAATTTTAAAATGATAGTTAAGGGTACTTTTGACCTTTAATCCGAAGAAATGAATAAAGAAATACGAAAGGTTATAAAAGAGGATATCCCTGAACTTAAGATTGTATTAGATTCAAGTGAGTTGTTCCCGTCATATATGCTTGATGATATGATTAGTGATTATCTTACCAATGAATCATCAACTGACATTTGGTTTACAACAATCAACCAGGGAAAACCAATATCAATTGGATATTGTGCACCAGAAAGACTTACAGAGGGGACCTACAACCTTTATGCAATAGCTGTTCATAAAGATTATCAGGGCAAAGGTTTAGGAAGAGAAATGATGGATTATATTGAAACTCTCCTAAGAGATAGTGGTAATCGAATTTTAATCGTTGAAACATCAGGGAAACCGGAATTTGAATTAACAAGAAAATTCTATGATAAATGCAATTACATAAAACAAGCTACAATTCCTGAATTTTATGATAAAGACGATGACAAATTTGTGTTTTGGAAGAAATTAAAATAAGAAGAAAACTGCATACAATATAAGTGCATAACCAAGATGCGATCTTTCATTTCAATTCCACCAAATACATCTCACATAGAAAATAAATGTAGAAGTCTTTTGTAATTGCTTACAACGATTATTCCAATAGTGATGGTAAAGAAAAGCGTTACTATAGATAGTAAATAGGTTGTATTGTAGAATACTGATTTGTTTAAAATTGTAATCATTGTATAGATTCCTATTAACGATAATCCAAAGTAAAAAAAGTACATGGACTTTTTTAGTCTAGATGCGACTTCTTTCTTATGCGCGGTGATGTCATATATTTTTTGCATTATTTGACTTTCAAAACCCTCATTTGAGATTGCACGATTTCCTTTCTCAATAACATCTTTTATAAAATCATCCTTAAACTCTAGTCTTTCTTTTGTTGTTTTATTTATCATTCTCAATATTTTTCCAAATTTCACGTACACTTTTTCTTGCTCTGTGTAAGATTACTTTTGTATTGGCTTTTGTCCAGCCGGTAATATCAGTAATTTCATTTATGCTGGCTTCTTCTAAATAAAAAAGCTGTAAGACTAAACCTTCTTTTGGCGCTAATAGTGAAAGTACTGTATGAATTTTATTTATTTTTTGATTCGATATTTCTTCGAATTCATCTTCAAAAGATACATCACTCTGCTCTTCTAAGGATACTAGATTTTGTGTCTTTTTTAGCGTTCTTAATCGTAGAAAAGATTCATTAACCACTATTCGATAAAACCAAGATTTAAACTTTGCTGTTCTACGAAATGATTTCAGTCCTGAAAAAGCTTTCATAAAAGCATCTTGAGTAACCTCTTCGGCATATTGCTCATCTTTAACAATAGAAATGGCTATGTTGTAAGCCATATTTTTATAGGTTTTGAGAAAATAGCTAAAAGCTTCTAAATCACCCGAAAGGACTCTATCTATGTAGATGTCGTCCATATCAATTCTTATTCTTTTTACTTATAAAATGAATTATGAATAAGGAAGCGCTTAAACAAATACCTATAATAAACGTAATTAGAAAACCTTTGAATAATTCTTGATCATTTTCTAACCAGCGAACGATAAATGCTATTATTAAAAAAGCAATACTTAAACTATTGGTAACAATCCCTAGCTGTAACCAAGGAAAAATGAATTTGAATTTATTCTCTTTTTGGGCTTTTAAAATATCCTCAAACTTTTCACCTTTTTCTATAAGAAACATTCGTTCTTTATCTCTTGCTTGTTGATAAAAATACCAAGCCAAAAATAAAGCTACAATAGCCGATACGGCCACAATACAAAATACTATTGATTGAATCATAATTACTTTTCTTTATTAGTCTGTTTTTTTAAATTTTATTTGACTTTAGCTTTTTTTTAAGGCGGTCATTTCCATGCCAGAGCCTTTCATGTGTAAACCAGTAACAATACCTTTTTTATCTACTATGAACTCTAGATCATGGCTTTGTTCATTATCAATAAACTTGTGCTTATCATAACAATTAATTGCTACTTCCTGTCCCTGAGATCCGCCGTATAATTGATTACCTTTTATTCGCACGGTTAATATGAATTCTGAAGAAAATTCAAATACCCCAACATATTGATTCAAGTCTGCAATAGATAATTGAACAAATTTACTTTTTGTGACGTTTTTTTCTTGATGATGATCGTAGCTTACTACTCTGGAAAGTTTCCATTCCTTATTCTCAATCAACCATATATGAGAAAATTTTGCCTTTATTTGATCAAAACTATGTATACCATTTTGCAGAGCACCATATAATTTACCTTCTTGGTATAAAGGAAATACTTCTAGACTAGCTTTATCCAGAATACGCTTGGTTACATTTTTACCCGAAAGACATAAATGCGCTCTCAATGAATCAATAAACTGTTGTTTAGAATTAGTGATACCATCTTTATCATGATAAAACTCAATGTCGTCTACAACTAATTTTTCTATCTGATTAAGATTACATTGATTAAACCCTTCTTCGAATAATAAACTATCCTTTATTTTTAGTGTATTAAACAAATCTGATTTTTTGTCAATTTGTGCATTAATGCTGCCTATTGAAAAAAGAATGAATAATGGTAATACTGTTTTTGCTTTACAAATCATATGCTATAAATTAAGTTCCTATTACCAATAGGATACACATATCTATTAAAAGGTTACAGATTTGGAAAAATCTTTAATGAAAAGAATAGTTTGACAATGTTGCCCAGGGTTTTATAGGCCAATTGAAAATAAATACAGTCTTAATCATAACAGAATTGTATGGTGAACTACAATTTCTTTATGAAATCATAGCAACTTAAGATTTGCTTAAATAAGTTTTTGCTTTAATTTTTTTAGGAATTCCATCTTTATGTACCAAAACCGAAATCGTTTTTAAGAGAAGCGCATTTCTGGACATATAAATATACCCTCCTAGGTCATTATTACCTTCAGAGTTTTTTAGAATATAAAAATCTTTGCCAAATTTATTTTTGGCCGCTCCAATAATATGCATATTATGCTCATCGGTAGTTGTTTTATTTTCAAAAGTAGTTTGTCTTAAATCCTGAGAAATTATCAAATTTTCTTCTTGATCTGTTAATGTTAGGACACCTTTGTCAAAATTAAATTTCTCTTCTGAGGCATCTCCATCCCAAGCTAGGCTAAATCCATTTTTCAATGCGTAATTGATTATTGTTTCAAAGTCGGCAATTGGGAGATTTAAATATTTATTATCATTCCAATTTGCAGGGATATCCAAAATAATAGGTTTTTCATAAAACTTATGATGTGTATAGCTGGTAACCTCTACATAATCATCTGGATTAATGCCAACAAAAGTACTGGCAAATGATTTAGGAGTGTATTGTTGACCTTTGTATTGAAAAGTACCAGGCGCTTCTCCAAGGTAAGCTCTCAATGTACCTTCAATTGATTTCTTCCAGCTGTTAGGTTTGATTCTTCCGTATCCAGAGGCACCAACAGATTCCACCATCGCAAAAAGTAAATTGTCCATTTCAACATGATCATGTTGCCAATCACCATCAATTATACCATTATAAACGGCTTCGGGAACCGCTCCAAATTTGCGATATGCATCAAGTACATTAAATGTTAAATCTCCAGCATCAAAATAACTATTTCCCTTTTTTTGAATGTATTTTTCGGCTTTTGAAAGATAAGTTGGAGAAACATAAAAAATTGGGGAAATCGAAACGGCATCTTTGCCTAACCTTATGGCTTCAGTCTCAATAAAAGAAGTTGTTGCAAAACTCCAACAAGTTCCCGATGATTGTTGATCTTTTAGAGGTGTAGTCTTTACTAAGTCTACAACTTTGTAATCGTTTACTTCTTGAGCAAAAAACTTCAATCCAAGAAGCAATAACAAATAAAGTATATAGAAGTTAGGTTTCATATTTTTTATTTAATAGATCAAGAATTACGATAGATGTTACAGTTGTTTCTTTTTAAAACCATCAATTAAGGAAAATTGTAATCGATTACTTTATTTAAATCATATAGCCGTATTTTTAAGTAGTCAACCAACGTATACCTTTTTGGATCTCAAAAAAGGCAATTAATACGCACAAAAAACAACAACTATGCTCACAACAACCCAACCAGGTTCAGTTCTAAAGGACAATTTTAAACTATCAGACCTATTCAAAGATTTCGACTGTAGTAATATAGATGATTTTATATTTGACGATGTAAGCTTATCTATTTTTAATGAAGCATCCTTGTCCGGCTTAAAAAACACTATCCTATTTAAAGGGAAATTAAGAATGGATGGACCTCTTTCTGTTTTTAAGGATTATATGGATAGCGATTCTAACTTGTTAATTGCGGGTTGTATTGTTTCAAGTAGTGATGATCTTACTCAAAAGATAACCCCTCAAAATGCTAAGTTTACATGTGAAATGGCATTTCATAAAGAAGTGTTTAAAGGGGTAACCCTTACCAAAGCATGGTTTCAATTGGATATTTCACAGAAAGATAAAAATTGGATCATAACCCCTAAGATTCATGGTGATTTTGATGTAAATGATCTTACAGATAAGGATATTGGTAAGATGACCTTTGAGGTTACCGAAGAAAACAAAACTTTGATTCTAAACGCTAATGCAAAAAATCTAAACGGTGCTTTTGGCATTGAAAAATTATATCTCGAAACTGTTGCGATTACCGGAAAAATAGGCGCTACCAAATCGTTGGATATTTCTTCTCAATTTATAGTCGGGCATACTACTTTTAATTTTGATGGTAGTATTACTCCAGATGCTACGGGAATCATCGCCAAAGCAGATAGTTTTACACTAAATGAACTGGGTAATATATTTAATCAAGTATCTCCCACGGGCCTTACGCTTCCCGAGTTTGATGTAAGTTTCAAAAATACAAGCATTGCCCTGGCAACAGCAGATTGTAAGATTGGTAAAACCGATGTAAAAATGGGACTTACACTTCATACCGAAGTAACGGCCCATAGTCATACACTTAATGCAACTGCCCAGATCTCAAGTAAAGGAGTTGTTTTTGATGGTGTGTTAGGCAATATTACACTTGGACCAGTTAAAGTGACAAAAACAGCGCTTGATTTTCAGATTTATAATAAATCTTTACAGAAACCTACTAAATTCGAAATTTCTGGTGAATGTGTTATCGAAGGATTAACAATTGATTGTGGTATATATTTTGAAAAAAGCACAGACTGGACTACCGTTTTGTATGCTAATCTGGCAGCAGATACATTTGGGCTTTCTAATGTTTTTCCTCCTACAAAAGGAACTTTTGTAGATGAACTTAAGTTCTACAAAGTTGGATTTATCTACGCATCAGCAGATTGTGTAACCAAAAACGAAGGACTTGGTTATACTGTAAAGGAAGGTCTGCAATTAATGGGAATATTAGAGGAAATCCCGGGATTATCAGATCTCACAGGTCAAAAACATGTAGGGCTCATATTAACTGCTCATTTTGGGGGTGTTGCTACTAATATTGCTATAGAAATACCAGATACCCGTTTACATCTTGGGCATTCTGTAGAATGTGATCCATTCAAAATCCAGATAAATATCACTCCACAACCTGCTTTGGTCCTAGTTTTTGGTATGGAAGTAACTGTTCCCAAACAAACGACACCGCTTCATTTTGATATGGCAATATCTGTGGGAGCAATAGAGGCAAATGGTTCTGTTACCATGAAAAATTATTGGAAAAATCCATTCGGAATCGAGGGCGTTAAAATAGGACCTGCTCTTGCTGTCCAAATCGGGATTATCTATGAGCAATTTGTAGCTACAGGAATTCCTTCTCAGTTTGGTATTGCAGGTGGGTTAGAAATTGCAGATACGGTCGTCGATATGGCGGTAAGTATTTCTGAAAACCCTATGGAAGAAATTCTTATGGGAAAACTTGAAGAATTAAACCCATCCCAACTTATTGAGTTTGCAACACAACTCGCACATATTGATATTCCGGATATTCCGGATATTCCGGATATTCCTGATTTCTTTGAGTTGAAAGAACTTGAATTATACTGCGCTCCAGCAGGTGGCTCTATTGGTACAATTACATACAAACCTGGATTTAGTTTCTCTGGAGATTTGGTTATAGCGGGTAAAGAAATATCAATGTATACACGTATTTCTGATTCTGGTATCGAAGGAGCCGGGCATATAGATAATCTTTCTTTTGGACCATTAAAAATTAGCGGAGAAGAAGGTAAAGATGCCGTAGTAGATTTAGAGCTAACCACAGAAAAACAATCCTTGTTGATTGATGGAAGTATTTCCTTTTTAGGAGCACAAGAAGGCGTTTATGTTGATATATCTAATAAAGGAATTGCATTTAAGTTTGATCAAAATTTCTTTGGGTTGCTGAAGTATGAAATTCAAGGGGAGAGTATAGGAACAATCACTAAACCTGAAAGTTTAGATTTCAAACTTTCGGGAGAGATGGATAATAATATTAGTAATTATCTGAAAACCGAAGTTGCAGCTAGACTCGATGTAGCCCTTAAATCGGCACAAACAGATATTGATAAGGCTAAAAATGATGTAGATAAAGCTCAAAAAGCATACGAAGCAAAATTTGTGCCTGTACAACAGGCCCTTACCAAAGCTCAAAAAGATGCAGATGCTTACCTCAAAACGCTTACCGCTAATCTAAAGAAAGAACAAGGCAAGTATGCAAAGGAACTTACCAAAGCTCAGAATGATGTGAAAAAAGCAAAAGGTACGTATGATAAATCCTTGAAGAAAGCCCAGGGAGATGTAGATAAGGCTCAAAAAACATACAATTCTGGTATGAAAACCGCTCAGGATGCCCTGAATATAGCTCAGAAAAAATATAACGACGGGATTAAAACTGCGCAAAACGCTGTAAAAACTGCAGAGAGAAAGTATAACAATAGCATTGGTTCTGCTCAAAGAGCCGTTGATAGTGCTAGTCGTAAATGTAACTCACTAAAAAAACATCATTATAATTGGGGTACTACGCTGGCGGCATACGGTATTGCCAAAGGTGTACTTGCTACGGCCAAAGCTTTTCTCGAAGGAATTAAATACGGAGCAGATTATACAGCGTTTCAAGCTGCAAAAAATGCATTAAAAGTAGCCAAAACGGGAGCAAATTATACTGCTTTTGCTGCAGCAAAAGAGGCAGTACAAGTTGCCAAAACAGGAGTGAATTACACAGCATTTGAAGCTGCTAAAAAAACACTTGAAGGGGTGCGTTATGGTGGTGATTATACAGTATGGCAAGGGGCGTTAAAAAGCTTAAGTGCAGTAAAAGCCACAGGTGAAAAGGCTATTGCTGTTGCAAGTGATGCTATTAATACAATTGGAAGATCAACGGTTTATATTGCTTTGGAAGCTGCCAAAAAAGAAGTAGAACTTGTCGAAAAAGGAACAGAAGCTGTTGCTTTTGATACCGCTAAGGCAGCATTAGAAGCAGCCAAGCTAGGAACAGAAGGGGTTCTTAAAATTGCAGAATATGTAGCAAAACATGCAGGTGATATAATAGATATAAAGAAGTTCAAAATTTCTGGTAGCTTAAAAGAGATAGAAAAAGGTAATCTTTTTGATGCCGAAATGGATGTCGCTTTATTAGGAAAAGATTATCACTGGAACATAGATTTTAATGTAAAAGATGTGGCAAAGTTTGTAGAATCTGTCTTTAAAAAAGCATTAGATGATCTGAAATCACTTGTAATATAAAGTGTTTCCATTGGTGTTAATATTTATAACTAATTTTTATAAAAAATAAAGAAAAAGGGGTAGGGTATTCAAGAAGTGATGCGTTTTATATAGGTAAACAAAATAATAATCTGTAAACAACGTAGAATTTTGAGGGACAAAACAAATTTCTATACACAGGTTTTATAATAAGGTGGAAAGGGTTTTCTCTTTCCATCTTTTTTATAGTAATAAATAGATCTAATTGATATTGTCATTCTGGTATGTGTAGACATAACACCAGAATCCATATAGAGTTTGTGTTCTTGGATCCTGGGCCATGCGGTCCAGGATGACAATTATTTTTTAAACTATTATAGTATTAATTCTTCTATACTAATTTGATTATCGATTACGGTATCATTATATTTTAATGTCCAGCCCAGCGAATTTGTAAGAATATATATTTTTTGTAACTCACTAATTAGCCGATTTTTCGAATTGGTGACAAGTGTCGATTTTTTCACCTTCTTTTCCAGTTGTTTAACTACTTTCTTTCGTATTAGATTATGATCTTTAGGAACAAACTTATTCAGAAAAGACGGCATAAGGAGATGATATTTTATGTCTGGATTAATATTGATTTCTGGTTCAGGAATTTTGGTGATTACAACTGTTTTAATGTCTTTATTGATAATGTAATCAATTTTACTTAAATCGTATGAAACCTGTACACCAGCATTAACCTCTACAATAGCCGTTTTGGTGGCAGTATACAAATCTCGGTAAAACTTTTTATCATCTTTATAAGTAATAACCTCAGAAAAATGCCCTTCTGTAACGACTAGCTTGCCAACATTTTTGATTTGATTCAGTATAAGGTCAGATGATTGAAGCTCTGTTTTTCTGGTAGTGGATTGATCAATAAAATATTTTATCCCAAAAGCTAATAAGGCGGTTATTGCAGCACCAAGTAGAAAATTACGCATAGATTATGTTGTAAAATTTAGTATAAATGTACATAAAAAAAAGCCTCTCGATAAAGAAAGGCTTCATGTGTCATATTTAAATATTGTACTAGAGGTTTACTTGTGGGGGGTATTTTTCTAAGATTGCGGTTACAATTTCATTCATCTTTTCTTGTTTTTTATCCACATCTTTAGTCAACGCAGAAGTACCCATTCCTTGCCAGATTAGTTCTTTTTTAGATGCATCTATTAAATCAATATAAAGTGTTCCTTCTGTAATACGAGAAACAGAGTTATAATTACCTCCCCAAAACCAAGGATTCCATCCCCAACCGTAGCCCCATCCCCAGCCCCAGCCCCAGTTCCAGTTGTTCTGGTAGACATTTACATTTTCCTGGGTCTTGGTGAAAATACTTACCAGCATGTCTGGATTTTCAGATTTGATAAATCCTTTTGAGGTCATATCAGCTTCTATTGCTCGAAGGATGCGTTTTTTGTCAAGATCATTTATTTCTGCCTTGTCTATTCCGGGTTTGTAAAACGCAAAGCTTTTATAAGTGTCAAAATTTGCCTGCTTATCATAATCTGAGGCAACACGAACTGTGGTGCAGGAAGTGAAAGTTATGATAAGGATTAATGATAAAAGTGAGAAAAATTTCATAATCCCTGATTTTTAAGGTTCAACAATAGCTTTTTTGTGATTAAAACATCACAATAATCATACCATGTACTGTGTTGCAGGGCTGTTATTTAGAATAACTATTCGTTTTTTTGTCATAACCATATGGGCAATGTCTGCAACCACTCTCACAACAATATCCTCTTCTTAAATGATATTGTTCTGTAAAACATCGATACCCTTCTGGGGTAATATAATAATCTCCTTCTTTTGGAGTTAATACTTTTTTAGGGTTATTCATATATTACAAAAATAGTATCTTGCAGTTATATGCGCATAGTTGTTAACAAATATTTGATAGGACGTCATTTTGTAGGGATCGCATTATGGCCATTTATAGTGGTCAAAAACTCTTTTCTGAAAGAGGATGAGGCATTTATCAATCACGAAAGAATTCATATCAGACAACAAGCAGAATTGTTAGTGATACCTTTTTATTTTTTTTATTTTACAGAGTATATCATTAGAGTTATGCAATACCGAAATTCGCAGAAAGCATATCTTAATATTTCTTTTGAAAGAGAAGCATACTTCAATGAACATGACCTTGATTACTTGAAAACTAGAAAACCTTGGAGTTTTTTGAAGTACTTATAAAACTCTGTTGATCAAGTTAAGGCTGTATTTCTTCGTTTCTTAATAATTAATTGTGGGTTGTCTTGGCGCTGTATAGGATAACTTCAGCAGATTTGGTGTAATCAGAGTTCCATTTAAAATAGTTGCCCGTTTTAAAGTAATTATCATAATTATACCCGTTTCCTACATAGTCGTATAAGGTAACATAACCAGTATCAATATTTTTACTTGCACATACTAATTTGTAAAGTAATTTTCCATCTTCAATCTTTAAAGCAATAGTAAACTTTTCATTGCCTACTTTTCCAATAGTAACTTTAGCGTCTCCATCGCTGGTCCATTCACCACTATCGGGTTTTTGATAATATTCAATAACAATATTACCATCATACCATTGTGCTTTTACGGTAGCAGGCGAATTTGCAAGTCCTAAGGCCTCATTTTTAATTCCATGAATTTGTGCGATGTAGGTCTGCTTGTTTCCCTCACAATAATTTACTTTTAGTGTAGATTCTAATAGGTGAGTCCCTGTAGCCATTGACCAATTGTCTGAAGTACTTTGGTTACCTCTCCAGAATTCTCTTAATTCAGTACGGCAATATTTACCTGCATCTAATGACGACTCTCCAGATGTTGTATATCCTGTAAATTTGGTGTAGAAGGTATAACTGCCGTCTTCATTCTTATAGAAATACTCTTTTTGATCAGCAGTAAGCCCGTCATTTTCTATCGCCTCATAAAAAATAGACGTGGCTTTGCCATTGCCTCTGTCAATTGGGACAGAGAGATACCAGTTTTTCCAAACTATTGTATTTTGTTCTCCTTCGTCTGTAGGAGGCATATCGATTGGGTCCCCATCAGAAATAGGTTCTTCTACTGGGGGAATAGCTTCTTCAGAACTACTGCAATTGCAAAGTAAACTTACAAATAACAGTAAAAACAATTTACTGTAAGTTTTACTGGAAAGTATTTTATTTGATGGCATTACAAAACGGGTCTTAAAATATTGGTTGACCAAAAATAACTAAAAATAAATAAAGTGTAATTTTGCAGCATACAAACGGTATACATAATGCAATTTTTTTCTTCGGAAACGATATTTTCAGAAAATCACCCAATTACCCATCCTATTTTGGATAAAGCTGGAATCTCTTTGGTAATAAAACGAGAAGATCAGATTCATAGTGAGGTCTCTGGGAATAAATTCAGAAAACTAAAATACAACCTGATAGAAGCCAAAAAGCAAGGATTTACTACCATTCTTACTTTTGGAGGAGCGTATAGCAACCATATTGCTGCTACTGCAGCAGCAGGAAAGATGGTTGGGTTACAAACTATTGGGATTATCAGAGGAGATGAATTAGCGAAAGATCTGGAAAAAACATTATCAGAAAATGATACGTTAAAGTTCGCTTCCTCCAGCGGGATGCATTTCAAGTTTATTACAAGAGAAGCATATAGAGACAAAACTTCGACTGCTTTTATAGAACAATTAAGAGACGAATTTGGTGAGTTTTATGTAATTCCCGAGGGGGGTACCAATGCTTTGGCGATCAAAGGCTGTGAAGAAATCCTTACAGATACTGATGTTGGTTATGATGTTATTTGTTGTGCAGTAGGAACAGGAGGCACCATTGCCGGGATTGTTAATAGTACTCACGAGCATCAAAAAGTTCTGGGCTTTCCAGCTTTAAAAGGGGATTTTCTTTTCGAGGAAATAAGAAAATACACAGTAAAGACCAATTGGGATTTAGTTCAGGAATACCACTTTGGGGGTTATGGTAAGATTAATCAAGAAGGTGTTGCTTTCATAAATACTTTTAAAGATCAGCAACATATTGCTCTGGATCCAGTTTATACAGGTAAGATGATTTTTGGAATTTTTGACATGGCGCAAAACGGTGTTTTTCCAAAAAATACTCGTATTTTAGCCGTGCATACCGGAGGTTTACAAGGCATAGACGGGATGAACAAAAAATTAAAGAAAAAGAGACTACCCCTTATTACAATTTGATAATAAAAATGAGGAAATTTATTTCACTTTTATGTATTGCAGCATTTTTGATTTCTTGTGGAGGAAGCAAAAAAGTGACTACGACATCAAGAACAAAAAGAGCAACACCAAGACAATCTTCGGTTACCAAAGTAGAGCGAAGCACAAGAGAAGTTGCACGCAAAGAAACTTCGACAGCTGAAGCAAAGAAACCACTTCCTAAACTTTCTTACCAAGAACGTGTACAACAGTATATTTTTCAATTTTCGGGTATTGCCAAAAGCGAAATGAAAACGTATGGTATTCCTGCCAGTATTACACTTGCACAAGGTATTTTAGAATCCGGAGCGGGATACGGAGATCTTACTTCAAGAGCAAAAAACCACTTTGGTATCAAATGCCATGATTGGGAAGGTGATCGTGTATACCATGATGATGATCGTTTGCAAGAGTGTTTCAGGAAATATGATCAGGCAAGTGACTCATTTAGAGATCATTCTTTGTTTTTAAAGGACAGAAAAAGATATGCCAGACTGTTTACCTTCAGTAAAAAAGATTATAAATCCTGGGCACGTGGATTAAGAGAAGCGGGATATGCTACTGATAAAAAATACCCAGAGAAACTAATTGGCATTATCGAAAAATACAAGTTGTATGAATTCGATAGAGAGGTACTTGGCAGAAAATCTCGTAAAAAAAATACAGCTGTTGCCATTGCTGCAACTCCTGTTCCCAAATCTAAAGATGGAGAACATGTTGTGATAAGCGGAGATACATTATATTCTATTTCGCGTAGATATAAAATCTCTGTGCAAGAACTAAAAACATATAACAATCTAGCAGGTAATAATATCAAAGTCGGTCAAGTACTAAAAGTAGCTAGTGCCGATGAAGAGGAAGAAGATTTTAATTAAGCATGATCTACAAAAGAAGCAGCGCGCTTTTTGCAGCCGCGCAAAAAGTGATTCCGGGCGGAGTTAACTCACCAGTAAGAGCATTTAAAGCAGTTGGAGGTGATCCAATATTTGTAAAAGAAGCAAAAGGAGCCTATCTATATGATGAAGATGGAAATCGGTTGATAGACTACATCAATTCCTGGGGGCCAATGATCCTTGGGCATGCCCATCCACCAGTAGTAAATGCCGTTGTAGAAAAAGCAAAAAAAGGGACCAGTTTCGGGATGCCTACAGAGATCGAAACTCAGATCGCAGAGCTGGCAGTTTCTATGGTACCTAATATCGATAAAATACGCTTTGTGAATTCTGGTACAGAAGCCTGTATGAGTGCTGTGCGTTTAGCCAGGGGGTATACCCAAAAAGACAAAATCATCAAATTTGCTGGGTGTTATCATGGGCACAGTGATTCTTTTTTGATCCAGGCGGGCAGTGGGGCAGTTACTTTTGGTAGTCCAAACAGCCCGGGTGTGACCAAAGGGACGGCGCAGGATACCTTATTAGCACGATATAATGATTTGGATCATGTAGAACGTATTATTACTTCAAATAAGGGAGAGATTGCTTGTATTATTATAGAACCCGTTGCTGGAAACATGGGGTGTATTCCTCCTGTAAAAGGATTTTTAGAAGGCTTAAGAGCATTATGTGATGAGCACGATGTACTACTTATTTTTGATGAGGTAATGACTGGCTTTAGGCTGGCACGTGGTGGAGTACAGGAATTACTCGGGGTAGATGCCGATATCGTTACCTTTGGGAAAGTGATAGGGGGTGGACTGCCCGTTGGAGCTTTTGCAGCTAGAGAAGAAATTATGAATCACCTGGCACCATTAGGACCAGTGTATCAGGCAGGAACATTAAGCGGTAATCCGTTGGCCATGGCAGCCGGACTTGCAATGCTTACAGAGTTGAATAACAACCAAGGTATTTTTACAAGCCTGGCAGATAAAACCGAGTATTTGCATACAGGTATTGCCAAAGCGCTTAAAGAAAATAACATTACGCATACCATCAATAGATTAGGGTCTATGATTTCGGTGCATTTTGATGCAGGTGCGGTTGTGGATTTTGACACCGCAGCCAACGGAAATAATGAAACCTTTAAAAAGTTTTTTCACGGCATGTTGGATAACGGTATCTATATCGCTCCAAGCGCTTTTGAAACTTGGTTTATTACCGAGGCACTTACTTACGAAGATTTAGACGAAACTATTGCCGCGGTGCAGAAAGTAGCAAAAACACTTTAGTACCCAGAGCCTATCGAAGGGTACTATGTTTTACTTTTAGGATGTTGAAAAGTGCCCTAAGATTCCATCCATTTGGCTAATTCTATGGCATCTCCGTTAGGATAGCGTACGCCATAAACTTCGGATTCTATCTCGTGTATATACGGGAATTTCTCTAGGTATTCTGCCCCGCCATAGTCTGTAAAATCGGCACGTATGGGTAAGATGGCAATATCTTGCATAGGTTTTTGTGGATGCACATGCCCCAATACCCAACTACACCAATGCGATGTTATCGCCTCTTCGGTACCTAGAAAAATAAATTTACTATTGGTCTTTATTTTTTCTTTGATCACTTGTTTTGCGTGCTTGGCAATAGTACCATTGGTATCTGTAGGAATCTCCTCATCTAGCCAATCTACATAGATCAACACCCCAAAATTATTTAAGAAGTTAATCGCACTGTCTAATTCTTCTAGTTGCCCAGGGGTGTGAAAAAGAAAGATCGTCACCTTGTTGTAGTCACCTTCGTCTTTAAACGACTGAAGACTTTCTTCAACAGTTTTATTATAAATCCTGACCGAGTTTCGGTATTGTAGTAGCCCATATTTTGGCAGTATGCTCATTTGTGTGATGATAGTGTTTTATTGCAGTAGATAACGCTGTATCTATAGGTTTTGTTGTTTTTGGTATTGTTAAAATTACCAGTCAGCAAGAGTTTATTAAAGTCCTTTTGTTAGGTATTTAACTGTTTTGTGATTACCCATCTTTATAAAGGGTTCAAAACATGGTAAATACTATATAAATAGTTGTGAAACTAGTACGAAGTACCTGTAAAGAAAGATAATAATAACACCTTGCCGTTTTCCTCTTCCCCGACGGAGAGGAAAAGACAAGGATGAACACTAAATTGGTTAATAAATAGTTGGCTAACTATTCTTCACGATCGTTCACCAGTGGTATGGCACTATTTTTCTTAAAAAGAACTTTCATGTCTTTGTATACAGTTTTGGCTCCCGGCTCATTTTCACCTGCCAGGTAGCGCATGGCGCGATAAAAACTCAACGCATTAGCGTAGTTATCATAATCCAGCAAAGTTTTGGTGTCTATAAGCTGCTGAGACAAGTTCTCTAGCATCTGTACATGTGCTTCGATCTGTTGGCGAGTTTCATAATCACGATCAAATTCTTCTTTGTCTACAAAACGAGGAACCCAGTCTGGGTGCTGCTCCATATAACTTTTGGCTTTGTCTACGATTAATTTATTTTGATTGGCGATTCGCCCATACTGTCCCCGTTGTTCTGGCGTAAGGTTAATCGTTTTGCCAGATAATACTTCTCTAATGGCTTGGATACCATGAGTAAGCTGGTGTAATTCTTTATCAGAAAAGGTTACACCGATTAGATTTTCTAATGCCATCTGTTTGATTGTTTGTTTTTACTTGAATTGTTTGAGTGACAAACCTAAGCGAAATAAGCGTGCAGCGCCATCGGGAGAATACCCCTTTCTTGCAGGGGGAATTTCTGGTTTTCCGTAAAAAAGAGTGTTGGTGAGGAGGGAAAATTAGAGTCTTTAGTGGGTTGCGACCACTATTTACACGAAGGATAACGGGGATTTGTAATCCGTGTAACATATTCTAATACAAAATCTAAATAGAAACTTATCAACCTTATTAATAGAGGGCACGGAAAACATTTCCGCGCTATCGGGTTTTAGATAGCTAATTGATTTATTGAGAATAATGATATAGAATGACAAAAACAATTATTAGTAATACGACCTTAAAGCAATATCCAACCAAAGCATTCCTTTTAAGCTCATTTGGATTATAAAATGTGTTGAATTTTCTTTTACCAAAATGTAAAAAATATCTAATTAGGGCACCAAACCATTCTGAGGAGTGCAGTTCATTTCCTTCGCCAACTTGCCAATTAATCTCTTCCCTTTCTGGTTCTTTTTTATTTGGATTATGAGCCATTAATATTGTTTTACTATTTGACATGATTTGATTAAAATTGTTACAACAGTTGTTGAGTGAAAACCAGATGTGACGACCACTTGTCGCAGGATAGCGGTACGGGGGTCCTTGTAAATAAACACAAACCTTTCGATTTAGCAATTAATAGCTATGTTTTATGGACACCGTTTTGTAAACAGTTTTATTCCACAATGTGTTTCGCAATATCTTCTGGCCAAACAACGAATTTTCCATATTGACCACTTTTTTCAATTCCGCCAATTTCCTTTCCACGTTTTGTTGTAATCCAATCGTCATCTTTTTTATACATTAGTTTTTTGTCAGAAAACCAATTGTTCACTTTTCGACTGCTCAAGCCGGTTAATTGAGATAATTCCTTTGTTGTCAGAAGTTTTGATTTCGAGTTGTTTTTAGTTTTGACAATTTCCGAAATTGTTTTTTCAGACTGCTTTTCTATGTTCTTGTCAACTTTTTTTACAGAAACTCGTATTTCTTCGCTAATCGTTAATAACCTTTGAACTTCGTCATAAATATCATTGTATAAATTAGTGTCTTTTTCTTTAGTGACGTGAATTCCCATTTCGTCATTATTCTGCTGTGAAAAAGAGTATAAATTCATCGAAGTTACAATTGCCTCGTTTTCGTTTAAATAACATTTCGCGTGAAGTGAATTGCACACACTTGTTCTAATTCCTATTTGACTTTCCAGCCAATTACTTTCGACAACTTGAAGTTTATTCTCTCGATAAATAATTCGGATATCTCTTTTTTGGATATTCAGATTCTCTAAATGGTCTTTTACTCTTTGATGAAATTGAAGATACGGACTTATCAAAATCAGCCTGTCTTTTGTTGTTTTAATCAACTCTTCTAAATGATATGAAACACCAGTCGTGTTTAAAAATTTTGCCATTTTCTATTAGTATATCGGTTTTCGTAAATTGTTTACAACGGCTCCATATATGAAAAGTAGCGATGAAAATAAGCTGTTACTTTTCGGATAAAACACAAGCCGAATTTTAAATTTAACTATTTGTCTTTTTTTACTGGAAATCGTCAAATTTAAAAATTTGGCGACTTTCCAAAAACGCCCAAACCTTAGTGTTAGCAAAGACTTGTGCTATTTTTTATAGGATACATTGTTGTCTATAGTGCTTTCGCGCACAGTTTTTCCAATATAGCTTTTTCTTTATCCGTTATTAATTCCGAGCGACGCTTTTTCTCATCATTTGAAACGTGATTTCCGCCATAAGCATTTATTAATTCAGATGTATTCTTATTAATATTCTTTTGGACTATTCTGTTGAGTTCTCTTTCAAGTTCATTAGTTTTTTCACGTCCTATTTTCCATAAACTCTCTTCAATTTCGTATTTATCAAAATGGCAGTAATGATAATCATAATCATAATTTTCCGTTTTGCCGAGACTATTTCTAATTTGCGAATGAATTGCGTTATGCGAAAAGTGATTACCAACTCTTGAAATTACTGGATTACAACCTTCTCGGTTATCTCCAACTTTTCCAACATAAATCTTTTTCAATTCTTTTTTATTCTTCGGTGTTGCCACAAAAATGTACACAGCCCAATTTCTTTTGGTTGAGTGTCCTGTTATTTTAAAGTGTCCTAATTCCATAAATATTAATTTTTGAATGGTAGAGAAGGCAGGAATCGAACCTGCCCACGCATTCAGTCCTGAATTCAGTCACTAAGGATCTATTTGTTTCTATACTTTATAGTCAGAAGTTAGACCATCTTCTCCACGAATGCGACTCCATAAACTATACTTTTGATAAAATTCATAACTTTTGTTCTTTTCAGAACTCCTTTAATCTGTTCTATTTTTTTCATAATCTTTGTTTTTAAGGATGTTAATAAATTTTGTGGATTTATTGACAGCCAAACTCTGACTAAGAGCATAGTAAAGTCAATAGACTTAGTAACCCTGAGAATCAAGATTTTTATCTCTTTCGAGATTGTTTTTTCATAATCTTTGTTTTTTTAGCATTATAGACAACAATTGTACAATAGCAATTGCTATTATTCCTTCAATAGCTACTAACCTACAACCAACTTTCTAAACATCCTTACGGGAAACCACAGTAGATTATAAGAAATAAAGTGTATAAGATCTCGATCATAAAAGGTTCTCGATACCTGCCCGTCCGGCAGGCGGGCATTTTGTTTTTACTACGTTCTAACAAAACACTCGAACTGACGGGTAAGTGTGAAATGGAGGTGCTACGTCACATAAAGTGATCCGACGGAAGGAGGATTAAATCTAGATGCTTTTGTAACGTTTTACTTTTTCTATTGTCTTTAACAACGAACAATTCACAAATCAAAAAAATAAACAATATGAAACCAACACTGTTTATCAAAAAAAGGATGTTTAAAATCTTATGGGGCGCTTCTTTATGTTCTTTACTGTTTATTGGCGTATCCTGCCAGTCTGATGATGATCAACCGCCTGTTACGAATCCGCTAGATGGTATTTGGCTATCTGCAGACAAAGGGTATATTATAGAGTTTAAAGAAGGCAGCGATGTGTGGTACAACATATCGGCTGCAGGATGTGTTCTTGCTGATGATTTTAATGTGAGTGACTTTGCGATTTCATCCTTTAACCCTACCGCTACAGAACTTGCGTTAGACTCAGAACAATTTTTATCACCACTTACACTTACCCGTTTATCAGATCAAAATCAAGCTTGTCTTCCGGATCAAATTGCCAATACGGCTGATGCCCAAGTAAACTTTGATCATTTCTGGAACACTTTTAATGATTATTATGCATTTTTTGATGAGAAAAATGTAGACTGGGCACAATACGAAAGCTTACGTGATCAAGTCACGGATGCTAATTTATATACAACGCTAGAGGAGTTGGTGCTTTTACTAGAAGATGGTCATGTAAACGTTATTGATGAAGCAAAAGGAATTTTTGTAAATGCGGGAACGCCTAAATTATTTGAACGATTAAACGCAAACCTAAGCGGAAATCTGGTTATTGAAAATGAAGAAGATTATGATAATCTTGTAGATCAAAAATCAAATATTGTACTTGAAAAATATCTGCAAAATACCTTTGAATCAGATCCTAGTGGTAATCTTATCTGGACGTTGATTAATAATGATATTGGGTATGTTAATATTCTTGGGATGGCAGGGTTTAGCGATACACCTGGTGATGAGTTGACAAAATTAAAAGAAGCAGTAGATCGTATGATGGGTGATATTAAAGATGCTGGAATTACCAAGCTCATTATTGATGTTAGGATTAATGGAGGGGGGCTTGATAGGGTTTCAATAGAAATTGCATCACGTTTTATGGATCAGCAACGTACCGTTTTTTCTAAAAAAGCACGACTAGGAGATAGTTTTACAGAGCAAATAACCTATTCTTTAGGTCCAATGGGGGATTTTCAGTTTACAGGAGATATTGTTCTTTTAACAAGTCCGTTAACTGCTAGTGCGGCCGAGGTATTTACGCTATGCATGAAAGATTTACCTAATGTTACGATCGTGGGAGAAAATACCAATGGTATTTTTTCTGATGTACTTATTCATCAACTGCCAAACGGGGGACTAATAAGTTTGTCTAATGAGGTATATAGCGATGCCCAGGGAATCGTATATGAAGGAATAGGAGTAGGGCCATCTGCAGAAAATCAAGCACCACTACTATCAGATAGTGATTTTGCCGATCAAAAAGATGGCGGTATTGATAGAGCTATTGAGGTATTAATGAAATAATAAGGCTGATTTTAATTATACAACGGGTTCGTATTCCTATGCGACCCCGTTTTTTATGCATTATTTTTAAGTTACTTGCTATACGTTTTAGAGGTAAAGGATTTATGAATTATTTTCCAGGTTCCTTTTATTTTAAGTAATAATAAATAATCTATGGCTACTCTATCTCTATCGGGCATTAATACCTGTATTTTGGCAAGTCCAGCTGTATCTTCATAGTCAATCGATAATACTTTGCCAATACGATTGTATGTTTTGCCATTGGTAAAATTGGTCATGTACTTTTGCCCTGAGATGATCTCCAAAGCCTCATTTTTAATGTAATACAGGTTAAAATCTTTATGAAACGCCTTGTCTAACCTTTTGGTGTCGCTATTTGCGGTACCTTCTATATAATGTAGTAAGGTGGTATTGATATTGTCAATTTCTAAAGTGTTTTTGACCTGTAGATCTACTACTTTTTCAAAAGCATTTAGATCAATGATTTTATGCATTATTTTCCAAGTACCTTCTATTTTTAATAGCAAAAGGTAATCGGTGGCGATTCTTTTTCTATCAGGAAAATAGACCTCGATCTTTGCAGATGCAGCATCATTTTCATAATCAACAGCGACTATTTTTCCAACTCGATTGTATTTCTTACCCTTTTCAACACGCTCTATATAGCCTGCACCTTCTATTACTTTTAGAGTGTCACTATCTACAATAAATAGGTTAAAATCTTTATGAAACGCTTTTTTTAATCGTTCTGGTTCTCCATTTGCTGTGCCTTCTGTATAATGTTGTAAAGTGGTGTTAATTTGTTCAATTTCTGATTGAGCGTTTGTGTTGAAATTCCAGATTAAGACAAGGGTAGTTAATAGTACAGTTGTTTTTTTCATGATTGTGTTTTTTGATTGATGTCTTGATGCAGATTAATGATTTCTAATGTACTGTTTATTAAGGAATAATTACTACGTAATTAAGATACCAATTTGTTTTTTTTAACTGTATTTAACGTACTAATGCCAATGTAGTGGTATATAAATCAGTTTCCTCTGCTTTAGACTTTAACCAGGCATAGAAACTCATTTCAAAAATATCTTCTTGTTCGGCGGGAGGGATGGTTAATGAGTTTTGGATCTTATTTCTGAATATGTCTGTAGTTATGATTTCTGGCTTACGGTAATACTCTAGTATAAGTTTTAAGAACTCAAGCACACGAATCTCTCCGTGGTTTTTTAGGTATGTACCGTACTTTTTTCTAAAACTATTCACTCTGGATTCTACCAGATCAAGGTTATCAAGTTCAATATGCAATAGGATTTCTACCAAGCTCTTTTTTATCACCCATAGTACTCCGGCTTTTTCTGTATACCATTGGTCGCTGTGGTATAGATTGTTAAGTACACTAAGCGATTCTTTAAATTGTTGTTGTTGAAAGTAAAATACAATTAGACTTAGTTTTAGATCCAATAGATAAACAATTTGTTCTTTATGTCGGTCATCATCAAACATTGCTAATTCTGAAATTGCTTGTTCTGCATGCCCCGTATAATTAAGATTAAAAGTGTGGAGTAAAGTGTACTGCGGAAAAAATCTCCGGTAATATTTTTGTTGATGTTTCTGCATCTGATCCTTCATTAAAGAAAGATAATGTTGTGAGGCAGCAAAATTCTTATTCCTAAAATATGCATTGGCTACATAGTACAAGATCTGAATATGATAAAACAAGTGTTTGTCGATCAAGTCTTCTTTGGCTTCAATCTGGGTATAAGTTTCTTCTACAAAAGGTAGTATCGCAAAATAGTCCCTGGTTTCCTGTGCTGCCTTATTGGTGATCTCCAGGATTTTGAACAAGGATCTGAAGGTAAGACCCTGGGTAATCGAAATCCCAAATTTTGCCAGGGTATTTTTTATAATATCAATAAAACCTCTTTTCTGTTGCACCAAAGCATTCTGTACCGTAGCGTAGAAGAGGTTCAGGTTTTCTTCTTGCTGTATGGCTTCTTTATTGCTTTTAAAATCTGAAATCAATCTCTCTAGTGGTGCACTTGTATTAATATGAGCATATTGAATTTTGGTATAGTAAATTTCGTTAAGAATGGTAAAAAGATCGTAAGTTTTGGCCTTTTGTTCTGCTTTCTGAATCGTTTTTAGAGCAATCTTATATTGCTTTTGTTCAAAGAATATTCTACTGGCTAGCAGTAGTTTCATGATTTCCATTTCTTCAGAAGTTTCGCCTTCAAAACTCTTAGAAGCTACAAAATCAATTAAACTGTCATGTAATCTTTTACAAAGTGCATGAAAAGCACCTTTAGATGGTTTTCCATAGATCTGTATATCAAGATTTTTAGAAGTTTCTGAAGCGTCCAAAAGCTTGAATAGCTGTATGTTTTTGGTATCGTTTCTTTTGTTCTTTTGCTTTAGTAAAGCGATAAAACTTCGCTTTTCTTCGTCTGAAAGGGTGCTTATTATAGAGGAAATAGTACTCATTATATCGTAAGCTTGATGATGTCAAATATACTATGAATATTGATTAATGTAAATAATTAGTTAAAATATATCGTAAGTTTTTTTTAAAAATTGAATTTGCTGCATTAGAGAATCATCGCACATTTGTCCTGTTCAAACATCATAACTGAACATTAAATTAATCATCAAAATTAATTATCATGGAGTACAAATTTAGTAATGACGTATCTGAGGATACAGTAAACGAAAATTTAGAAAAAAAAGAGATTAAAGTTTATGATCAAAAGCCAACACCAGCTTTTATATCGGCATCATGGTCAGCATTATTTATAGGTATGATATCCTATTGCACCGGTCTGTGGAATGCCGATATGTGGCTCAACGAAAAAGGATACTACTTTACGATCCTGTTATTTGGATTGTTCTCTGCAGTATCTGTACAAAAAAGTGTTAGGGATAGATTAGAAGGGATTCCGGTTACGGATATTTATTATGGGATTAGTTGGTTTACAACCATTACTTCAATTTTATTATTGATTATCGGTTTATGGAACTCTGACTTGGAGCTTAGTGAGAAAGGCTTTTATGGAATGTCTTTTACCTTAAGTTTATTTGCAGCCATTGCGGTGCAAAAGAATACCAGGGATAAGAAGTTTATCGAAAATCAGGAGAAGTAAGTTATCAAAAGAAGGAGTCATGCTAATTAATTGTGTTTTTTCATAATTGATTGGTGTCCGGGGGGAGGCTCCTTGTTTTGATGATTAGAAAGGCGGTTGTGTGGCTGCAGCCGTCTTTTTTATTTACATTAATAACACTATATAATCTCAGTATTATGAGTTCAAAATTTAATAAAGAACTGAAGGTCTTGGTAAAGGATAAAGTGATCTCACCAGAACTTTCAGAAAAAATAGAACAATATTATGCCATCAAAGATATAGGGAAACCCAATAAACTATTTATGATTTTTGGGATTTTTGGTGCCATGTTGGTTGGTGCGGGTATTATTTTAATGCTAGCCCATAATTGGGATGATTTCTCGAAGTTGACAAAGACTATGTTGGCATTTGTTCCTTTGGTTTTAGGGCAGGTACTGGCAGGTTTTTCTATTCTTAAAGAAAAAAGTAACACGTGGCGCGAAGCATCGGGTACATTTCTTCTATTTTCGGTAGGAGCCTGCATCTCTTTGGTAAGTCAGATTTATAATATCCCTGGTGAATTAGGATCTTTCCTTCTTATCTGGATTGTACTCTCTTTACCTTTAATTTATTTATTGCGATCTCATGCGGTCGCTTTGCTTACTATAGTATTAAGTGCATATTACGCTATAGAAGTAGGTCTATGGAACTATAGAAACACGCAAACGCCTTGGTTGTACATTGTTTTGTTATTGGCGATCATTCCTCATTACTATAATCTATTGAAAAATAGGGTATCTAGTAATACGGCTACAATCTTTAATTGGGTTGTACCTGCAAGTATTGTAATAGCACTTAGTGCTTTTGTGGGTAAAGGCAATCTTGGGTTTGTAATGTACATTACCTTGTTTGGCTTGTTATATAATGTGGGTAGACTTTCGGTTTTTAAAGATGTAAGAACACTTAGAAATGGTTCTCTTATTATTGGATCATTAGGAACTGTAATATCTTTAATGATATTTACTTTTCGCTGGATTTGGGATGAGCTTCCTAATACGTTTAACTACGATCTTCAAGAATTGTATGTATCTATTGTTTTATTTCTTATCGCATCATCTATTTTAGGGTATACAATTTCAAAAAAAGGATGGAAAACTATCAATCTGTTTCAGGCAGCCTTTGTAATCTTTTGTTTGGTTTATTTTCTATTGTATTCTGTCGAAATTTTACCTGTGATACTAATGAATCTGTTGGTATTTGCTCTCGGGATGTCTGCTATAAAAATAGGAGCAGATAGATTCGATTTCAAAATACTTAACTATGGATTGTTGATTGTCTCAACACTTATTGTTTGCAGGTTTTTTGATACAGGAATGAGTTTCGTGATTAGAGGAGTATTGTTTGTTCTGGTAGGATCTGGATTCTTTGTAACCAATTATGTTATGCTAAAAAAACAACAACGTATTAAGAATAACTAAAAGAAAGAACGAATGAAAACGATATACATATTAATAGGATTCATAGTATTAGCATTAGTACAGATTTTTGTTCCTATACAAATGATTTGGGAAAGTGAAGACATCCTGGTATCTGGTACTGCTTATAAGTTTAAAACCAGACCTATTGACCCTACAGATCCTTTTAGAGGAAAGTATATTACGCTTTGGTATGAGATGAATTCTTTCGCAATGAAAGATACTTCATATACGTATGGAAATAAAGTAAGGGTATATATTGAAAAGGATGATCAAGGTTTTGCTAAAGTCGTTCAGATCAGTAAAGAACCTCTTGATATTAATAAAGACTATGTCATGGCAAAGGTTACTGGAAATTATAAAGAAATAATAAATTTTGAGCTTCCCTTTAATAGATTTTATATGGAAGAAACCAAAGCTAAAGATACAGAACGAACCTATACTGAAGCCAATAGTGATGATCTTAGGGAAAATGTATATGCCTTGGTGTATGTAAAAGACGGTAGATCTGTCCTCGAAAACGTCATCATAGATGGTATCCCGATACAAGATTATGTAGAGAAATAAAAATAAGGATTAAACCTTTTAGGAATATTCATGTCTTAGATAGTAAGAAACAAAAAACTATGGATATGAATACGATACTGAAAATGTTTTTACCAATTTTACTAGTCTCTTTTTTAACAACGTCATGTGCTACCACAGTTGCTGTAAGGCCGGCTAGAGGAGTTGTAGTAACCAAATTACATCACCCTAGGATTGTAGTGCATAATAATGTGCGGTACTACAGAAGTGGAGGTGTGTGGTACGTAAAAAAGAATAGAGCATATAGAACTGTTGTTGCTCCTGTGGGAGTGCGAGTGACTACATTGCCAAGAGGATATAGAGTAGTCAAAGTTCGAGGAACAAAGTACTACACGCACAAAGGAGTGTATTACAAGAGATCAGGAAGAAATTATATTGTTGTGAATGTGTGATTATGTTGAGTTGATTGATCAAAAAAGGAGGCATTTGCCTCCTTTTTTTATTTTTTTACCAAGCTTCTTCTATTTTTATGCGCTTTCCATCCTGATAAGAACCTATAAAAGCATTTCTAAAACCTAGTCGAACTAATTCTCTTCGAAAACGCTTTGCCTCAGTGAGTGTTTCAAAATTTCCTAAAGCGTATTTATTAAACCCTTCACTTTTAATTTCTTTAAAATTGACAAAGTTATCAGAGTACAGGGATAGATTCTTTTCTTCAAAAGCACCAATTTGAACAGCATATACGATCTCTCCATCCAAAGAGCCAGCAGACTCTGTATTGCCGTCTGAAGCTAATTCTTGATTCATAGAAAGATTTTGAAGGGTTGCTTCTAACTCAGAAATTTTATTATCACGAATTCCTAATTCTGATTTATGATCTTTTTGTGAAATCATATCAGAAGGCGTGCTAAAATTCATGAAATATACGGTTCCTGCAACACCAAGTAAAGCGAGTATGCCTAGAATAATTGTCGCAATTTTAAATTTTCTAGAATTTTCCTTCTCATCCTTAACAGCTTTCTCGCTAAGGTAAGTGGCAGAACGCTTTTCTTCTTCTACTTTATCTATTTGATCCTTAAGTTCTTGTAATTCTTCGTCTGTGATAAAAGCCATGGTTGTTAAGTTTTAATACGTTCAAATATAGCAGATTCTTATAAAACTTCAAGATTTTAATGAATCTAGTCCTGTATTTAAGGTGTTTTAAACTAAAATTTGGTTTCTAAAAAAGAAAAACGCAACCATCATGGTTGCGTTTTAAGTTTTTTAAACAACTATATATTAATTGTTGAGATCAACAAAATTAAGATCTTGATCAACGGCACCCATAAAAGTTTTTCTGATGCTCAGATTACCAAG
Organism: uncultured Aquimarina sp.; assembly: GCA_947496355.1. Classification (GTDB taxonomy): domain Bacteria; phylum Bacteroidota; class Bacteroidia; order Flavobacteriales; family Flavobacteriaceae; genus Aquimarina. The sequence goes on along the minus strand of CANMCO010000005.1, from coordinate 21,205 downwards.
GTTTTCTATTGTATCTGTCGTGTTGTATGCGGAAATGAAGAAAATGGTATTGTCTTTTAAGAAAAGATTTGGAGTATAATCTCCATCAAAGAAAACGTTTTTAATCTCATTTCCCGAAGAATCGAACTTTCTTAAAAAATCTGGAGTTGATATTATAAAAGAATCTCCTAAATTTACTAAGCCCTCAGCATAGGAAAGATCGCCAAACTTTTCTGATTTTAATTCTACACCTTCTGAATTTGTAACAATCATTTCGTCTAAACCATATAAGACAATGTTACCAGAATTTAGTTTTTCGATATGAAACCAACTCGATAAATAAAAAAGAGAGATGTCAAATGGTCTCTGTGGAGAATTTTCATAAGTTTTGTAGTCTACTAAATCTAGGTTTGTATCGAAAAAATACAAAACAGGAGTATAGAGCATTAGGTCATCATTGTTATGTTCAAAAGAAGCACCAAATCCTAAATATCCGTCAGATGTTTCAATCACATCACCAATAATAGCATTTGGTAAATTAACAGTATAAGTATTTGTTTTTGTGACTGTATTATTCGCATCTCTAATTTCTATAACCGGGAAAAACTTCTTGGTACTGTCAATAAATTCGAAATTAGCCCCATAAAATGCCTTACCGTTATTAAAATCTATATTTCCATGCGTAGCTTTTAATGATGTAAAACCTTCACTTACAAAAGTACCATTCTCTGCAATGGTAAATGATCGGGAAGAGTTTATATCAGAGCGTATTAAATCAAAAGTAAGTTGATTGGAGCTATTTTTTGTTCTGATACAGTGACCAGAAAAACGGCTTCCTTCTGTTGATCCTACAAACAGACTTTGTTTAATGGTATTATCTAGATCTATTTCTCTATATATTAATTTTTGTTCAGAGGTCTGTCCACTAAAGTTCCTATTGTCCTCAATAAAATATAAAGTTTGGGTATCTGTATCGATACCTGATCCTAAAGGGATAGCGTTAATTCCTAACGGATAATCAAAATATTTAAAGTTACTTTCACCATTTAAAACAGTTATATTTTTAAAGATGGTATGTACTCCTCCCTCTGCATTGGATGCTCTTAAGGTAATTTGATATTCTCCTGGGATAGAAAACTCTAGCGCGAACTGAGATTCACTTGTGGAGATATCTTCTCCATTAATTTTGTAACTGAATACAATTTCTGTAGCATTTTCAGAACAATCAGATATTTGAACTTCCTCACCAACGATTACTTCGTTTTTACTGACTTCGAAACAAGCAGTTGGTTGAGGTGCACTAGAATCATCTGAGCTACACGATAAAAAAAGACTAAAGCATATAAAAGATGCTAGAAAAATAATTTTCTTCATAAGTAGAATGTATTGATAGATTTATAGGGTATTAAATTTGGGTAAATAGAGATTAATTATAGAAAACCATAAAAACGCAGTCATAATGACTGCGTTTTTTAATGTTTAATTTTTAAAAAGATTATTTCTTCACACAAGAACTGTAGGTGTCAGCCATTTTTATGTGATCTTCCATGGTATTAGAGAAATCTCCTTTTTCGATCTGTCCTTTTAGTTCCTTACATTTTCCGTATAAGTCGGTCATTTTAGAAATGAACTTAGCAGACTCCATATTTTTTGCAATCTTGATACCTTTTTCTTCTTTGGTTAGTTTTAACACAAATCCATCAAAGGCAGTGGTTCTGTCTTCGTATATTTTTACTTTTCCGGCGTCGTGTTTTACTAAGTAGTATTTGTGATTTCCAGCACCAAGAGTGGCCATACTCATTAGTTTTTCTAAGGCATCTTTTTCTGTTCCAAAACCTTCGTAAGTTTCTTTAGTGTCATTTACATAAAAAGAAAATAACTCTTTGGCCTTGATCTTTTTTCCCTTCATTTTCCCTTTCTTATCATACGCCACCAATAATTCTTTCCCATAATCTGTACTTGGTTCTTCAACAGTTTGCTTTGTGTCTAAATCAAGTACCTTTTTCATTTTGTTACCAGCAAATTCTATATATACTGTGCCTTCGTATTCCTTTTCTCCTTTTTCATTAAGAACATATCCAGCAAGTTTGTCAATTTTGACTTCTTTTACTTTTTTAGGTGCGCCACTTGTTGATCCGCCAGTTGCATCAGCATCAGCAGCAGGTGCGTTAGGTACAAGTCCTTTGTAAGGTGGTTCTATTGCTTTTCTGGTTCCATCAGCTTCAAAAACACGGGCATAACCGTCTTTAGCATTAAGTATTGTGGTAAAAAGTAATTTAGATACTTGTTTTCTGATCTTAAAGTCTATAGCTGTATTCGAATATTCTTTTGCTTTATCAAATTCTTTGACCATACTAAGTAAAAGAGCTTGATCAAATGTTGAAGCCCATACTACTTTAACCTGTTTTTTATCATTAACATCATATTTATCAATAATACTTTGGTTAAAAGCTAAGTGATCCTGAATATCGGATTTTGCATTGTAATAATCTTCTACAGATTCTATATTCTTGAATATATTTTGCAGAGATAAATAAAGTTCGTCCGATTTTGGTTCTTCTTCAATTTTATTCAATACATAATAACGCTGAAGATTGTTGTTCACTCTTAGGTCAAATTGTTTTTGTAAATCTTTCCCTGCTTTTAGCATAAGACGAGATAATTGTGCTCCTAAAACTTGTCTAAGGTAAGATTCAGTAAGTCTGAATTTTTTCCCGTCTTCAGAGATTGTAAAATACTCTCCTACTTCTTCTTCAGTTACTGTACGTTCAACTTTATAATGCAAGTCTTCAGGTTCCTGTTTTACAACTGTAGATGGTTGTCCTGTAGAAGGATCAAGAAAAATGTCTTGCAATTTATATTGTTTATTGTAGATAAGTTTGGTTTTTGTAGGATCTGTAACAGTTACGTTTATAGACATTGTTGTTTTAACTGTAAATCTATACTCTTGCTTACCGTCTTTTGTAATTTTTGGGGTAAGTGTTTTTGTAATAAATGGTTCTGAAGCAAGATATTTTATAAGAAATTGCGGGTTTTGTTCTGTATATTCAAAACTCTGAAAACCTAGCGTTGAAGCTACTTCAGAATTACTTAGGAAAGGTCCTAGGTTTTTCTTGTCTGATGCTTCTATGCTATAATTTTTGAAACTTTCTGGTAGTGGATTTTTTGGGTAAGAAACTTCTTTTATTTCTAACATTTTAGAAGAAAAAGATTGAGCAATTCCTTGGGTAGCCATAAAAAGAGCCAGGGCAAAAAAGCCATAGGTAATTTTATTCATAGTAGTTTGAGGTTTTTTTAATTTTCGAGCAAATATAGTTAAAAAAATGTTAATTGGGGAAAACCAGAAAACGCAGCTTGTTAGGCTGCGTTTTGTAGTATGATTTATATGAAATAGTATTTACTCTGCTACCTCGACGATAAGACTATCCTCTGTCTTGGTAACTTTTGTAAGGCCTAATTTAGAAAGTCCTTTCATTCCTTTATCCCAAGCCTTATTACTAAGTCCTGTAGCACTTTTAAGATCTACCAGGGCAATACTTTGTTCTTTTTTAAGAATATCGAAAATAGTTTTTTCATTTTCGTTGAGCTCCACTTGTTTTTTCTCTGGACGCATTTGCGGGAAAAACAATACTTCCTGAATAGACTGATTATTGGTAAGGTACATAATCAAACGATCCATACCAATCCCCATTCCCGATGTTGGCGGCATACCATATTCTAAGGCTCTCAGGAAATCCTGGTCTATAAACATAGCTTCGTCATCTCCTTTTTCACCTAATTTCAGTTGATCTTCAAAACGTTCACGTTGATCAATGGGATCATTAAGTTCAGAATAGGCATTGGCAATTTCTTTACCGCAAACCATTAGTTCAAAACGTTCTGTAAGTTCTGGGTTATCACGATGCTCTTTGCATAAAGGACTCATTTCTTTAGGGTAATCAGTGATAAATGTGGGTTGGATATAGTTTCCTTCACATTTTTCCCCAAAAATCTCATCAATAAGCTTTCCTTTCCCCATGGTGTTATCTACTTCAACTCCCATTTCCTTTGCAGCTTCTCGGATTTGATCTTCAGATTTTCCTGTAATATCAAAACCTGTAAAGTGTTTAATAGAATCGGCCATAGTGACTCTTGCATATGGAGCCTTGAAATCAATTTCATGATTATCAAAAGTGGCTTTTGTGGTTCCGTTTACGGCAATAGCACAAAACTCTAATAACTGTTCTGCAAAATCCATCATCCAGTTATAGTCTTTGTAAGCTACGTAGATCTCCATAGCAGTAAACTCTGGATTGTGAGTACGATCCATCCCTTCATTTCTGAAGTTCTTTGAAAACTCATAAACACCATCAAAACCACCAACGATAAGCCTTTTTAAGTATAACTCATTGGCAATTCTCATATATAAAGGAATATCTAATGAGTTATGGTGAGTCATAAATGGACGGGCTGCTGCTCCCCCAGGTATAGGTTGTAGTATAGGTGTTTCAACCTCAAAATACCCACGATCATTAAAAAAATCTCGCATTGCATTAAAAAGCTTTGTTCTTTTTACAAAAACTTCTTTTACCTGCGGATTTACAACCAAATCGGCATAACGCTGGCGATAGCGCATCTCGGGATCATTAAATTCGTCAAAAGTGTTACCATCTTTATCGGTTTTAGGAAGTGGCAACGGTTTTAAAGACTTACTTAGCAAAACAAAATCCTTTACCATTACTGTCTTTTCACCAACTTGTGTAGTGAAAAGTTCGCCTTCTACGCCAACAAAATCACCAATATCTAATAGTTTTTTGTAGATTTCGTTGTACTTGGTTTTATCCTCTCCTGTACAAATTTCATCTCTATTGAAATAGACTTGTATGCGTCCGTTAGCATCTTGTAATTCTGCAAAAGAAGCTTTTCCTTGGATACGTCTCGACATCAATCTACCCGCAATTATAACTTTTTTACCTTCTTCAAACTCATTTTTTATCTTATCCGAAGTATGATCTACCGGATATAATGCTGCAGGATAAGGGTTGATGCCCAAATCCCGTAATGCGTTTAATTTCTCTCTTCTTACAAGCTCTTGTTCTGATAATTGCATAATTGTGCCATTTTAAGCGTGCAAAGATACAAACTATGGGGTAATCTTTCAATTTAGAGAAACTCAATTTTGAAGATTTGTATTTTTCAAAACTTCAAAAACACTAGAGATACAAATCCCGCTTAATAGCGGGATTTGTTTTTAAAGGTCTTTTACCTAAATGTGAATGGTGTCTAATCTAAAAATATTAGCGATTTATCTTAGTTTTTGGGGTGACCATAGCCTTGATTTTCAGAATTTCTTTACCTTTTTCGGTATTTGTTGTAATTGTTATTTGCTTGGTTTGCATGTTAGGCTTTCCGTTAGAATTGAATGCTACGAGTAATGCTCCTGATGCTCCGGGAGCAATGGGTTCTTTTGTCCACTCTGGAACTGTGCATCCGCAACTACCTTTGGCATTGATAATTAACAAAGGTGCTTTCCCAGTATTGGTAAAGGTAAATTCGTGTTCTACAATATCACCCTCGTTGATGGTTCCAAAATCATGATCTGTTTTAGAAAAGGTCATTATCGATAGGTTTTTGGTTTTTGCATCTCTTTGTGCGGCCATCTGCACATTTTCAGTTTTCACTTTTTCAGAAGCATTGTTTTTGCATGATGTCATTGAAATAATAAATGCTCCTGTCAATGCGATTAAAATTCTTATTTTCATTCTTCTATTTTTTAGATTATTAGTATAAGTTCACAGCATCATCCTTATTGATTTTTCAGAATGATCCAGGTCAAAATTGAAAATTTAAAAGCTAAAAAATAATAAATGTAGGTTTGAAATGAGTACTAGACCCCGGGGTGGATTTTTGCTTATTTGTTGTTATACAGTTGTTTAACTTGTTCTCTTGAGGCGACTCCTAGTTTTTTGTATAGATTGTTGATGTGCGTTTTTACAGTGCTAACACTTACAAACATCGAGGAAGCAATTTCCTTATTGGTTTTGTCTTCAAGAATAATAGAATCCAGAACCATGATCGTTTCGAAGTTACTTCATTAGGATCAAGCAGAAATTTATCAGACGCTAATTCTTTTTCATATTGTAGGGTGTATGTACTGTTAGGGTACTTTTTTTGAAGTCGTCCTAATAACTCATCATAGTATGAATTACTTTTAAGATCATCAAGGTAGTGTGAGTATAAGTTATTAGTTTTGTTTGATAAGAAAGCGTAGATATGTAGTTCTACAAGAGGTTCATCAAGACTTTTTCCGTATTGCTGCAAGGTTTTAATCCATCGGGTAGAATTGATTTTTCGGTTAGCCTTACTGCGGTAATTTCCAAAGGCATATCTCATTTCATCAATAATAGAATCAATTTTGATAAAAGCATTGCTTTTATCATTATTCGAGATGATTTTACAAAACATTTCTTCGTCAAACGTAAAAGGCAATGAAATTGTATCATTATTATTAGCAACAAAAAGAACTTCTTCGCTATCTGCACAGAATCCATTTAAGTGGGCTCTGTTTTTATGCTTATCCGAACAATTATCGACCTGTATTTTATAAATATGATTTATGAGGGGTAAATTATCTCCTGTAAATTCAAAATACCCTGTAGAATCTGGAGTAACTTTTTGAATGATTTGCTCGGGATAGATTCCAGATACTTTTCTATAATCTTCAGCAAGTGAAAAGTATACACCTTCTGTCCAGTCTTTTTGATTTACATATCCGGAAAATTTATATTGCGCAAAACCACCATAGGTGCTCATTAAAAGGATAGCGTAAAATATATAAGACAATAGTTGCATGTTCCTGAAAGAAACCAGAAATATAGATATTAATTTTCTAACTGTGTAACAGAATAAAGCCTAAGACTACTTATAAGTATAACATATAAATATATTTCATCAGTTTTATGAGTTTTTGGAGAGTTTTATTAGCCATTTTTTTTCCGCCATTATCAATTCTAGATAAAGGTTGCGGATCTGTTTTAATTGTATTATTATTGACAATCTGTGGATGGGTTCCCGGAGTTATAGCCGCTTTAGTTATACTAAACAACCCTAATAAATAATAATTTATATATGAAGAATCTTTTTATTAGCCTTAAGCTTATTGTATTATCACTATTAATTGTTGGATGTAATTTTTCTGAAGATTTGCATATCAATGAAGATGGAAGTGGAAAAATAGCAATTAATTTTGATGGTTCTCAGTTAATGCAAATGGCCGGAGATAAGTTTTCTGAAGGGAAAGAAGAAGTTATTGACTCTACAATTGTTTTCAAAGACTTCCTCGAAGAGAAGAAAGATAGTATTTCTAAACTATCAATAGAAGAACAAAAACGATTGAAGCGATTGGAAAACTTTAAAATGCATATGCTTATGAACACCGCGGCTCAGGAAATGAAGTTTGATTTGTATTCAGATTTTAAGGATGTTTCAGAATTAGGAGACGTATTTAATGACTTTAAAACTGCGAGTACAGTCGGGAATAAAGGTAAAAATATGCAAGAAGGACAGGCAGGGCCTCCGATACCTATGGGTACTCCAGAAGTTGAAGGCTCCAAAGTATCTTATTCTTTTAAAGGGAATACATTTAAAAGGGTTACAGAGATTATTGATGAACAAGTTTTAAAACAAAGTCTGGACAGCTTAGAACAAATGAAAATGTTTTTAGCTAGTTCTCAGTATAAATTGAATTACCACTTCCCAAGAAAGATAAAGAAAATATCTTCTGATAAGGCTATGTTTAGTCAGGATGGGAAGAGTTTTACTCTCCAAGTCGGTTTTATGGAGTATATGGAAAATCCTAAGATTCTGGATGTCGAAGTAGAGTTAGAAAAATAATATTAAGCAGCCGATTGGCTGCTTTTTTTAATCTCGTATCTTTGTAGAGATGAATAAGAAGATTGAAATACAGGAATTAGGATATAAGGATTACAAGGAAACCTGGAATCATCAGGAAGAACTTTTCAAAGAGATTTTGGATATAAAAGTAAAAAATCGAAGAGAAGATGCTGGATTAGAAACTCCTAATTATTTTCTCTTTGTAGAACATCCTCACGTATATACACTTGGTAAAAGTGGTGATGTTAGTAATCTTTTACTATCAGAAGAACAACTAAAAGAAAAAGGAGCTACATTTTATAAAATTAACAGAGGAGGAGATATAACGTATCATGGCCCTGGGCAAATTGTTGGATATCCTATTCTTGATCTGGATAATTTCTTTACAGACATTCATAAATATCTTCGTTTTCTTGAAGAAATGGTGATTCTTACACTAGCAGAGTATGGTGTTAACGGAACAAGGAGTGAAGGTGAGACCGGAGTTTGGTTGGACGTGGGTACGCCATTTGCACGTAAAATTTGTGCTATGGGTGTACGTGCCAGTCGTTGGGTAACCATGCATGGTTTTGCCCTAAATGTTAATGCAGATTTGGGATATTTTGATAATATTATTCCGTGTGGGATTAAGGGTAAAGCTGTTACTTCACTTAATGTAGAGCTTGGTATCGAAAAGGTAAATGAAGAAGAAGTCAAAGAAAAATTATTGAAGCACTTCAAAACACTTTTTGAAGCAGAATTCATTGTGCAAAAGACAGAAGTTTAATTTTACTTTAATACTAAAAAAGTAAATACAGGGTTTTAATTAGTTCAATGACCTTTCATCGTTGATTGGTTGTAATTAATTTAAACATACTCATGAAAATGTACATTTTTCTTATTCCCCTTATACTAATTGGTTCCTGCAAAACTTCGAATACGCTTAATTCTTCAAGTCATGATGCAATTAGTGGTATTGTTCTAGAGGACAATGATTATTGTCCAGAGGATGGAAATTGTAACATTACGCTTTATAAAAATTCGTCAATAGTTGTAAAAAAAGATACTATAGAATCCTACTATCCTGTAATTGAAAAAGGGGAAAACATAGTTATTGAATATAAGTTTTCAGTAAAGGGACCTGAAGGAACTGCAGATGGCGATTATTCTGAAACTGTGCATTTTGAAATTAACCCAGCTATTGAAAGTATGAATACTAATGACAAGGATCTAGAACAACTAAATATGCTTTTTGGAAAACATTGTTTCTGCAAAGGTGAAGCAGGGTACTATAAAGTAAATAAAGGGAATTTTGTGCTTCAAAAAACAAAAGGTGAAATTATTGTTGATTTGTCATTTAAGCTGAATGAAGTGTCACATAGAATAACAAGAATCAAAAAGAAAATTGTTTTATAAAAAATAAGCGGTACATTTCTCAATGCACCGCTTACGTATTTAAATCTTAAAAGAAAAACTATTCTTGTATAAATGGAATAGTTTTGTTCTTTCCTCCATGATTAAGAATAAGTACATACATTCCTGATGGCAATGCACTCGTATTGATTATTTTTTGAACCAATTCGCCTTTCATCACAGTATTACCGAGGATACTAACAATTTCGTATTGCGTATCTTTTTTAGAAACGGTTACATTTAGTATTCTGTCTTTTCCTACTGGATTAGGGAATACTTTTACTATCATCTGATTTGTAGTAGTAATGTTTTCAACAGAAACTCCTTTAGAACCACCACTAATCGTAAAAGTTGTTGATTCTGAAGTTCCAAACTCTGCTCCAGAAGCTATAGTCGCACCACCAGAGGCAAGACTATATGATCCCGTACCATAAGCACAACAAAGACCATCTCCAAAACTATCATTAATTGTTAGTGTATATGTACCAGGATCTAGGCACTCTGTAAGCGTTAAAGTAGATCCATCTGGTTGAGAACCATACGTTCCTCCAGAAGCAATTACTTGACTACTACCGTTTGTAATTTGCCAGCTTGTTTCTTGCGGGTAATCATCAAAATTTAGCGTTAATAATACATCTGTACACGTAGTTGGTCCCCCAGCTTCAGTTAAACGTACATCATCGATGGCCATATCACCTTGCCATGTACTACCTGTAATACCATTAAAACGTAATCTTACAGTTGAACCAACATATGCAGCTAAATCTACATTTGCAGATTGCCATGAATTTCCTTGATTTCCTGATTCAGACCAAACTGAAGACCAGGTAGCACCATTATCATTACTAGCTTCTAATGCCAGGCTACCCATATTTGAGCGTCCATACATATGATATTGAAAAGTGAAGTTTGCTGTTGTAGCAGCGCTTAGGTCAAAACAAGGAGAATTTAAAATAGCTCTTTTGCTTGGGTAATTAGGAGAAGATGACTCCATATACACGTAATAAGTACCTTGTGCTGCACTAGAAGGTCCAGTATTTCTAGAAGGAGTTCCATTTGCATCAACTGTCCAATTGAAATCATCACCTGTACCTTGTGTCCAGGCTCCTAATGTATTTTCAAATCCTTCAGAATAAGGGAATGATGAAATCCCATCTGTACAAGCAGTTCCTCCAGAAGATTGTGTAGTTGCATTTACAGTATTACTGGCACTTGATTCGTTACCAGCAGCATCCTTAGCTCTTACAGTAAAACTATAAGCAGTATTAGGTGATAATCCTGTAACTTGATATGAAGTCCCGGTAACTGTTGTAATTATAGTGTTTCCTTGGTATACGTCATATCCGGTAACACCAACGTTGTCTGTAGAGCCATTCCAGTTAAGATCGACTGTGGTTTGAGTAATGTTTGAAGCTGCTAAAGCGCTTGGTACTGTAGGTGCTTGAGTATCAGGCTGACCTAGAGTTGTTGCACTTGCAGTATTACTGGAACTTGATTCGTTACCGGCGGCATCTTTCGCTCTTACAGTAAAATTGTAAGCAGTATTAGGTGATAACCCTGTAACTTGGTATGAAGTCCCGGTAACTGTTGTAATAACTGTATTTCCTTGGTAAACATCATATCCTGTAACACCAACATTGTCTGTTGAAGCATTCCAGTTAAGGTCAATTGTAGTTTGTGTAATATTTGAAGCAGTTAAACCACCAGGAACTGTTGGTGCTTGAGTATCTCCACCCGTACCTGGAGTAATTTCAAAATTGCTATTAGAAATATCATAGAAAATATGCCCAGATCCTCTAACCATTATTCTGTTTTGTGTTCCTACAGCATTTGGTACCGTAATATTTTGGGAACCATCATTAGTTACTGAAGAGGCAATAGTAATAGGATATGTATTTCCCCCATCGGTAGATAATAAAATATCCACATTAGTAGCATTCACTCCATTACCTGTAGTCCCAGCAACATTCCAGGTTACTGTTTGCGTAGACCCTGCAGACCAACTTACATTGGTGTTTGGTACGTTTACTACAAAAGGCCCAGCTGCACCTGCAACTGTAATTCTAGTATTATCACTGGCAGTACTTGCACCACCTGAAGCATTATCTCTTACTGTAAGTCTAAAATTCATTGTTCTACTCACAGAAGGAACAACTTCCCATGTAGATGCCGTTTGTCCCGCTTTAACTGTAGATAATGCAGGCATATATCTATCAGGAGAAGAGGTTGGTGTTAAGGATCTAAAAGCTGGTCCACCAGTAGAACTAGGAGATGGAGGCATAGTGGCTGGTTGTGTGTCCATTTGTTCCCAGCAATAGGTAAGTGAATTTCCTGAATTAGCATCAGATCCGTTACCTTTTAAAACGAATGGAGTAGAGGCCGGAATAGTAAAATCTTGTCCTGCATTGGCAGTAGGTGCAGCATTACCTGTGTTGCTCTGTGCACCACATCTACTATTTCCAGAAGAAATATTTTGCCACATTTCTTGAATACTTATCGCATGAAAATATGCATCACTGTTATTTTGAACATTTGGAGAACATATACCTGCATACCCCATAATTGTAGAAGCACTACCGGGCTCAACAGATGCACTAGATCTTTGACAACTATTGTTTTGTGTATGATTACCGCCATATTGGTGACCCATTTCATGAGCTACGTAATCTACGTCATATGAATCTCCTATAGGACGACCACTACCTGTAATTCCTCTTGCTTTAGAATTTGTACAAGGAGATCTAAGCTGGGCTAATCCCCCTCCTCCAGTACTAAAGGCATGTCCTATATCATAATTGTTTCGACCAATGAACTGATCACAAACAGTTTGGCTTTCGTTGATAAGGGAACCAGCACTATTATTACTTAGGTTATCTGTATTTGGGTTTAAGAAGATGATATCGGTATTGTTGTTTACAAGTACCATGGTCAAAGCCAAATCTTTTTCGAAAATACCATTTACCCTGGTCATGGTAGTATTTATAGCCGCAAGAACAGCCTGCTTTTTTACTTGGTCAGAAGCACCAGAACTAATGCCTTGGTTATTTATATGAAATTGTGAATATTCTCCTGTACATGCAACGGCAAGTCTGAAAGTTCTTAATTTACCATCATTAGCATTTTTTGTGGTTGGTATTTGTTGTTCAGAAAAATTTGATTTGAAATTATCTTCAACCAAACATTCAAAACGATCAGGACTGGGTGGTAAATCTGCTTTTGAGTATGAGATATAACTACTCTTGTCTTTTGTATATGGATCGATATAAATGGCTTTGTGATTTCCAGAAGTTATCATGGCGTGTAAACCAACTTGAGAAAAACTAAATCTCGCCATAGATGTAGGATCATCTATGCCGTAACCTACATAAGATTTAATGCTGGGAAATCTTTGTGCCAGTTCTTTATCTAGGATCGAAGCTTCAAGAATTCTAAACTTCTTCATTTTTCCGTTTACAGGAAGATCTATTATAGTATTTGAACTTTTTTGCTGCACTCTAGATGGTGCTTTGTTTAAGGTAGATATCAGTTGTTTAGTATTTAAGCTAAATAACTTGTACTGATCTGGTGTGGTTTTTCTTAATTCTTTTTCCTTGCCCTGTGTTTTTACCGGAGATATTGGACTCCATAGTTGGGCATTAACACCAATACTCGCCAGTAAAAATGCGAGCATCAGTATTTTTTTAAAAATACTTGTTTTCATAATTGAGTTTGATTTGTGTTAGTAAATTTATGTCATTAAGCTTTACAACTCAGAATCATAAAGTTTAGTACTCAGGAAATTATGTTTAACATAAAGGCCTGGAAATCTTTATGAAATGTTAATAAAATGTAAAAATTAATATCAGATATTATCCTTATTCTTCAGTTTTGATAAGAGTATATCTATAATTTAAATTATAACTATTTATGCTAACAGTTGAAAACTAAAAAGCTGAAGCTTAAAACTTTGGGTATTTAGTTTTTGATGCTGATTCAATTAATTTATTTGATAGATTAGAATGCTATTATCTTCTCCCTGCACAACAAATTCTAAATTAGGGTCTTGATCCATATTGCCAAGACTTAAAACAGAGTTTCCGTATACTGGAAAATTAGGGAATAGCTCAGCATTACTATCATACAAATACACTTTTTTTGCTTGTATGTCTGTAATAGTAATGTAAATCTTATTATTAATGAAATAGAGTTTAGGTTCGGTATATACTCCAAAATCTAATTCGAGAGTTTTTCCTTTTATAGAGAGTTTGTTTTCTGAGAATGTAACCAAAGTCTTATTAGTAGATACAATTCGGTTTTCTTCGTTTAAACCTAAATCTTGATGTTTAGTATTTCCGTCTTCCAGTATTTGAACAAGTTTTCCTTCTTTATTGGTCGAGGTGAATTTATCCTGATACTGGTACCATTCGTTTTTAGAGAAATCAATTTTATCTTTTACATTTACTCTACTTCTTCCCAATCTATCCAGAATATTTAGTTTTCCATTTTTTTCTGGTATAAGAATATAGTCTTTTGTACCTATTCTGATATGTTTAGGGGGTAAGGTAATGTCGCTCTCGGTGTTTTTAAAACCAAATCCAGTTACAATATCCCCTTCAGCATTAAACATTTTTACTTGATTGCCTTGGGTGACAATTATACGATAACGTTTACTTTTATCATAATCAAATAGTGCTAGTGGTTGGGTAATAGTTTTTTCAAACTTTTTTGGGTAAGGAGCAACATCTTTACCATCGCGATCAATTAAATACAATGAAGTTGAAGTGTTGAAAAGTAATTGATACCTACCGTTTTTGTAAATATCAATTTGTTGTATATCACCTAATATCTCGCCATCGATTTGTTTTTTCCAAAAAATAGATCCTTTGTCGGATATTAAATACAAATTATTCTCTATATCCTGTACGGCAATATCTTTACCTTTTGTTCGGTGATTTTTTACAAGAATTGGTTTATTCATAACCTTGTTTTCTAAGGTTGTTGAAGCTGTTTGAGTAACAGAAGTCGCCGATCCCTTAGCAATGTTTTTTTGTAAAACACCATGAATATGAGCAAAGTCGTTTTCTTTTATCACCTGCAGTATCGCAATTTGATATCCTTTGTCTTTTAAAGTACTCCATTGCTCTTTATAGGTGTCCTTTACGGTTTCAGAAATATGTTCTTTTAAGTGCTTAATATCACCTGCAATAAGAATAGAAGAATTGTCAGATAGGTCTTTTATAGTATTTTTATAATATTGTTGTTGATCGAGCAATGTTTGGTTTAGTATATTGGCGATAATATCCTTTAGTGCATTTGTGGTAGCCCCAAAAACGATAAATTCATTATAGGTAAAATAAAATTTAGCTTCGAAATTTTTTATCAAAGGGTTTAGGACCTGAGAAAACGAAGAAGGGTTTTGGTATTTATAAATTGGGATGCTTCTATAAGTATCTACTCTATCCCCATCTAAACTTTTTGAAGCGGTTTCAGAGTCCAAAGAATTTAATGCCAAAACATTCTCTTTTTCCATAAAAATAATTCCTATTTCTGAAACTCCAGATAATATCTCATCCAAATTATTAGGGATGTCCTCTAGTTCTCTATCCTGGGCTACGGATAGGTTTTTCTTTAAAACATCGAAATCGTCATATGTAAAAGAGATAAAACCTTTAGTAGTAACAGGAGATATTTTTGCAATACGATTTTCTTGAGCTATGGTATTGTCAAAAATCCCGATGGTACTTGATAATGAATCTTTTTCAACCGCAATACCGTCAAGATGCATCGCATTTTGTCCCATCGTAGTATCCAGAGATGCCCATCCGCTAAAGTTGTATATCGCTTTTAGTTCTGTATTAGGAAGAAGGGAATTATAAATATTTTGCAGTTTCTTACCATTTATTAATATAGACATTGCGTTATCTGTGCCGGAAACGTCATATACCTTTCGTAAGTCTTTATCAATAGGAAGAGGGTTCGCTTGTATTCTGATAGCATTTTCTATAAGTAACTCAGAGGATGAAGCAATGAGCAAGCTATCTTGACGTGTTGCAAAAAAGGTTTTTCCTTTTGAAGTGATTTTATAAATAGTCTTTTCAGAATAATTTATGGTTTCAATATTTTTTGTTTTCAAAGAATCCATTTTAAGCAATGCAGGATCCAATTTTGAGATATAGGTGTATTCAAAATCATTTTTTCCTCTAGGAGAGAAACATAATAAACCTTCTTGCTCTTTTGTTTCGTTTAAAACAGATAAGTTTTTAAAATACTCAAAAAATGCAACCTGCTTATTGTTTTTAATAAAGTTATTGTCGCGAAGCTTGCTCTCTGCTTCTTCTAAATTGTTGATTTTTACAATAACCTGTGAATCTCTGGGGATATGGTCAATTAAAGAATTTGAGTTTTCAGTTACATCATCACAAGAAATAGCTATATATGCTAAGAGAATTACAACTATTTTTTTCATTATTTGGGTGCTTTTTGTGTTCCTAAACTCGGTTTTCAAAAATAAAAAATTCGGTTTCCTGGTTTGCAAAATATAAAGTCTAATTAAATGTCGGAAATATAATTGGATTAAATCGGTGTTTTTATTTCCTTCGGTTTCAAAGATATAATTATTTCAAAATAAAATGAACACAATAAAGTTCGTTCAAGTAAATAAAGAATCATCAAGGTTTGAGGTCTAATTCAAGTTGCTCGGGTAATAACCTGAAACTTTTGCGATGATACTTTGTAATACCATATTTACGAATAGCATCTCTATGTTCTGCAGTTGGATATCCTTTATTTTTTTTCCAGTTATACATAGGGAATTCTTCATGTATTTTTTCCATAAATTCATCTCGATATGTTTTTGCCAAAACAGAAGCTGCGGCAATATTCAAATATTTTCCATCTCCTTTAATAACGCATGTGTAGGGTATATTATGATATGGTTTAAAACGGTTCCCATCTACTATGATATGTTCTGGTTGTGGTTTTAGTTGCTCAATCGCCTGTTGCATTGCAAGAATTGAAGCATTAAGAATATTGATGTTATCAATTTCTTCCATAAAAATATGTGTAACACCATAGGTAATAGAGCAGTCTTCTAATAAAGGTCTTAGAGACTTTCTCTTAGTTTCACTTAGTTGCTTAGAGTCATTTAGAACAGTATTGTTGAAGTCGTCGGGTAAGATAATAGCTGCAGCGGTAACAGGGCCTGCAAGGCATCCCCGGCCTGCTTCATCTGTACCACATTCTATGATGTCCGGATTTAATTTTAATGTAAGCATGATGCTAAGATACAGTATGGACAGAATTTCAAAAAAACTATTTTTTAAAATCAATAAAAAAAGTTGAAACAAACAAACAATGAGTATCATTTACTTTCGTTAAAAAAAAGTATATTTTTGCCACAGTTTAGTATGCTAATGAGAAAAAACTTAATAATCATAATTGCACTTGTATCAAGTTCGGTTATTTGGGCTCAGGATAGAGATCAAGAAGAGACAGAAGGTGATTCTGGAGGACCCGTAAGGAAGTTTGCTCCAAAACAAGAAAAAGAAAAACCTCCGGTTACAGAGTATAAAATCATAACAGTAAAAAATGATACTACGCATGTAGATACAACTTTGACTTTGGTTAAGGATTATAACTTTAATTATCTACGCAGAGACGATTTTGAATTACTTCCTATAAATAATGTAGGTCAAACTTATAATAGTTTAGCTAAACGCGAAGAGCAGAATCATATAATGCCTCTTTTTGGAGCAAGGGCTAGACATTTTAATTTTATGGAAGTAAATGATATTAATTACTATCATGTTCCTACACCCCTTACAGAATTATACTTCAAAACTACTTTTGAACAAGGACAACAATTAGATTCTTTTTTTACAATAAATACTTCTCCAGGTCTTAATCTTTCTATTGCTTATAAGGGAGTACGTTCTTTAGGTAAATATCAACATGCACTAACAAGTACAGGTAATTTTAGATCTACCTTAAACTATGTAACAAAGAATAAAAGATATAGAGTAAAATCTCATTTTGTTTCACAGGATTTACTCAATGAGGAAAATGGTGGTTTGTCTGCAGAGGGCTTGGACCAATATTTGGCACAAGGTGATTTTATAGGAGAAGAAGATGAGTTTGTAGATAGAGGAGCCATATCAGTAACTTTTGAAAATGCCGAAAGTATTCTTTTGGGTAAAAGATTTTATTTAGACCATCAATTTGCTATAATTAAAAAAAGCGATAGCACAAGTACAGAATTATCTCTGGGGCATATTATGGATCTCACAGATAAGTCATTTCAATTTGATCAGTCTGCTATTGCTCCAGATAACCTTTTTGGAGCGTCGTATGAATCTGGACCGATTTCGGATAAAGTCGCTCTAGAAGATTTTAGTAATCAAGTGTTTCTAGATTTTAGGAATAAATGGTTAGGACATCTAAAAGTATTTGGTGGTGCAACAAACTATAATTATGGATATAATTCGGTTTTAACACAGGTAGATAGTGAGGGTAATCAAACCAATATCACCAATCGTCTAAAAGGAGATATAACCTCAATAGGAGGTGAGTATCAGAACCTCTACAAGGGGTTTGAGTTGTATGGAGATGTTAACGTTATTGTTTCAGGAGATTTTGAGGGTAATTATTTTAATGCCGGAGCGGGTTATAATCTTAATGATAAATATGCTATTAGTGGAAAAATAAGCTCAAGTTCTGTATCACCTAATTATAATTTCTTGCTTTATCAAAGTGATTATGTGAATTATAATTGGCAGAATAATTTTGAGAACACTGATACTCAAAAAATACAGTTTAATATAAAGGCAAAGAAAATTGCACAGCTTGAAGCCAGTTATAGTACAATAGATAACTATACTTATTTTGCTAAAAATGAAGAATCTGCTACAGTTCCTTTGCAATATACGGAGAGTATAGATTTGTTAAAAGTAAAGCTTAGTCAGAGTTTAGGATTTTGGAAAATTGGTCTTGATAATACCATCATGTATCAAAGTGTAGAAGGTGGAGATAGCATATATAATGTGCCAGAAATTATAACCAGAAATAGCTTGTATTATCAGGATCAATGGTTTAAGAAAGCACTTTTTGTACAAACCGGTGTGACATTTAAGTACTTTACAAAGTATACTGCAGATGCCTATGATCCGGTTCTATCAGAATTTTATGTTCAAAATGATCAGGAAATAGGAGATTTTCCGCAAGTCGACCTGTTTTTTAATGCTAAAGTGAGGCAAACACGTATATTCTTCAAAGTAGAGAATTTTGGAGAAGCCTTTAATCAAAATGATCAATTTTCTGCTCCGGGATATGCAACACGAGATGCCGTAATTCGATTTGGTCTGGTTTGGAATTTCTTTCTATAAAGCTATCATTGTAATTAAGTGTTTTTTAATGCATCACTGTTTCACAGAGTCGGGCTACCTGTCTGCCGATAGGCGGGTACGCCTACAAGGTAACTTGCTCCTATCCCTTGTGCAGCAATTGATCTCTTCTTTTTTTGAATACTGGTATTACGTATTTTGATGTACCTTTGGTAAAGACAATGCTTCATAATTTTGTTTGTATCAAAAAAAAGTAATGAGTACTACCAAAAAAAGAAATGTTTCTGCCATAGGCTCTCAAGAGTTTAATGAAATTAAGCTAAAAGAACCTGCTAATTATGCGGCGGGTCTTCCTGCTGTTAAAGTTGCACTACAACATGCTTTTAAAGAAATGGGAGTGGTGAAATCACTTCATGCACTCTCGCAAATGAATCAAAAAAACGGATTTGATTGCCCTGGTTGTGCATGGCCAGATCCAGATAAGCCATCAAAATTAGGAGAGTATTGCGAGAATGGAGCAAAGGCACTTGCAGAAGAAGCAACAAATAAACGCGTAGATAAAAGTTTTTTTGAGAAATATTCTGTAGAAGAACTTTCCGCGTGGTCAGATTATCAAATCGGTAAAAGCGGAAGGATTACAGAACCAATGGTTCTGAGAGCAGGAAGTATTTATTATGAGCCTATTTCCTGGGAAAACGCTTACGAATTAATAGCAGAAGAATTGCATAAGTTGAATACACCAGATGAAGGGGTATTTTATACTTCAGGTAGATCTAGTAATGAAGCAGCTTTTTTATATGGGTTATTCGTTAGGGCTTTCGGTACAAATAATATGCCCGATTGTTCTAATATGTGTCATGAGTCAAGTGGCGTTGCATTAAATGAGACATTAGGAATCGGAAAAGGATCAGTAAAACTAGAGGACTTTAACCATGCAGAAGTAGTTATGGTTATTGGTCAAAACCCAGGAACAAACCATCCTAGGATGTTATCTGCATTGCAAAAGTGTAAAGAAAATGGAGGAAAAGTAATAAGTGTAAACCCACTTGAAGAGGCAGGTTTAATTAGATTCAAAAATCCTCAAGAGGTAAAAGGAGTTTTATCTTCTGGTACAGCTCTGACAGATGTACATCTTCAGGTAAAAATAAACCAGGATGTTTCGCTTTTAAAATTGATCATAAAAAAACTTGCCTCTTTAGATAAGGAGAAAGAAAATGTCTTTGATCATGAATTTATAGAGACATATACCAATGGTTATGAGGAGTTAATTAAAGATTTGGAAAAGTATTCTGTTGAAGAACTCATAAAACTATCAGGGGTAGATGAAGAGGTCGTGGATGAAGCAGTCGACCTACTCGCAAATAAAAATAAAATAATTGTCTGCTGGGCTATGGGGTTAACCCAACATAAGAATGGGGTTGCTAATATAAAAGAGTGTGTCAATTTATTATTGCTTAAAGGTAGTTTGGGAAAACCTGGAGCAGGAACATGCCCCGTAAGAGGGCACAGTAATGTTCAAGGAGATCGAACTGTTGGTATTATGCATCACGTTTCTCCAGAATTAAATAAATCCATAGAAAAAGCTTTTGGTTTTATACCTCCCGATAAAGAAGGGTTAGATACGGTTCATGCAATAGAAGCAATGCACGAAGGAAAAGCTAAAATATTTATTGCACTAGGAGGAAATTTTTTGTCGGCCGCATCGGATACAGAGTATACCGCACAAGCACTTCAGAATTGCGATTTGACTGTTAATATTAGTACAAAATTAAATAGAACCCATTTAATTGCAGGAAAAACAGCTTTAATGCTACCAACATTAGGGCGATCAGAGTTAGATCTTAAAAATGGAAAACCAAGATTTTTTACTGTAGAAAATAGTATGGGTAAGGTGCATCAGTCAAAAGGTTTGATAAGACCTGCTTCGGGCGACTTAAAAAGTGAACCAGAGATCATAGGGGAAATTGCTAATGCTTATTTCAAAGGAAACCATTCTGTAGACTGGAAAAATTTAGGAGCCGATTATGAAATGATAAGAGAAAAAATTGGACTGGTGATTAAAGGTTTTGAAGATGTAAACAATAAGTCTAAAAATTCGGGATTTTATCTTCCTAATAATGTTAGGGATTTAGATTTCAGTAAGCTTCCAAATCAAAAAGCGCAATTCAGTCTTTGTGATTTGCCAAAACATGAATTAAAGAAAGATGAGTTCATATTAATGACAATCCGTTCACACGATCAATTTAATACTACAATTTATGGTTTAGATGATCGGTACAGAGGAGTGTACAACGAAAGAAGAGTTGTTTTTATGAATATAGATGATATAAATGAACTTTCTCTAAAAAAACTAGACGTTGTTAATTTAGTTAGTAGGTACAATAATAAAGAAAGAAAAGCATCTAACTTCCTAATCATTCCTTATAATATACCTCGAGGAAACTTAGCTTCATATTTTCCTGAGACCAATGTTCTTGTTCCTTATAATCACTTTGCGGATAAAAGTCATACACCTATTAGTAAATCTATCGTAGTTCGTATAGAGAAAGTTTAGAGGTATTGGTTATTTTTTTCATTTGTAAAAGTTGGGTTCTTAGGATGTTATAAAAATGTTTTAAAAAAGGTTAAAAAAGTCATTGTTAGTT
>CANMCO010000004.1 GCA_947496355.1 uncultured Aquimarina sp. | reverse complement strand
ATCGTGGGAGAGTAGGTCACCGCCTTCCTTGAAACCCTTCATCAATACCGATGAAGGGTTTTTTTATACCCAAAAAAGTCATAAAAGTCTGAGAATCTAATTTGTATACTAATCTTTTACATATTAACTTTATCAATATCTAATTGCTTGATATAAAATAGAATATAACGTGTATAATAGAATTATAAATAGTGTATTGTCTTCAAAAGATAAATTAATAACACCTATTCTATTTAGTAGTTTAGTCTTTTTACTTCTTGTTTTATTTCAACCATTTGAGTATAGATCCTATACATTTTTTAAAACCCTTGGAGATTCATTACTTTCTGCTTTTTTAGTGTTGCTGGCAACATTATTAACAAGAGTCGTAGTTCCTTATTTCTTTTGTAAACAATGGGAAAAAGAAAATAGAAAGTTTATAAATATTAGTATTGAAGTTCTTTTTGATGTGATACTATTTCTTGCATTTTCTTTTTTTATAAACTTAGGTAATGGAGGCTTTATTAATCAAAACTATATTACTTGGTTAAGATTATCATTAAAATATATTTTGATTTTTGAAGTGTTATTTATCCCATTATCATTATTTATTCAATATTATTTTTTAGATAAGCCTATAAATAATAAAGTAAATTCTTTTTTTTCTAAGCGAAGTTTGGAGGCTTCTTTAAAACCCACTACACAAAAAATACGTTTTACTTCTAAAACTGAACAAAAACATATAGAGATACTACCTCAAGAGCTTATTATGATTAAAAGTTGGGGTAATTATATAGAAGTGTTTTATATGAAAGATAGTGAAGTTGTTTTTTCTGTATTAAGAAATACACTTACTAATATTTATGACTCTATAAAGGAATATTCTTTTTTATTTCAATGTCATCGCTGTTATGTGATTAACATTAGTAGGGTTTTAGTAGTAAAAGGTAATGCTAGAGGGTATCAACTTACAATTGAGGGTGTATCAGCTAAAATTCCTGTTTCTAGATCACGAGTTTCATTATTTGATAGTTATACAAAATAAATAAGCTTATTATTTTACAATAATTGATTTAGAATTTTCCATCTCGGCACAAAAGCCTCCCGTTCGTCCCATTTATAAAAACATAATAAGTATTGTGCTTTTATTTGTAGTGGTTAATTATCTATAAATAATATATTTATGAGAATGAAGATTTTACAAATCGTTGTAATCATAGGAGGATGTATATGTATTACGAATTGCAAAACGGTAAAAACTAATAATTTACTAGAAGCTCCTGATACTTGGAGAAAAGAGGTACTAGAATTTCCATTAATATTTGCTCGATCATTGCCCTATAAAGGAGAAGAACATATACGTTTTGCCGAAGGTTGGGGAGATATTAATAGTGAAACATATTTTAGTTATATTTTTTTATGGAGTCTAGATGAAGACCCAGATTTAACGATAACAAAAATTGAATCTGATATGAATATTTACTTTACTGGTTTAATGAAAATGGGACTAATTACAAAGTTTAGATTTTTTAAAAAATTACCTGAAACTGTTGCTTCTTTTAAAGAAGATGATGATAAATCTTTTGAAGGGTTCATTGAAGTATACGATGCTTTCTTTAAGAAAGAAATAATAATCCTTAACACTAAAATATCAATGTCTTATTGTGGTAACTTGGGAAAACATTTTGTTTATTTCAGATTATCTCCTAAAAAATTTCAAGACCCAATCTGGGATGAACTCCATAAAGTAAATGTGAAATTTGATTGTGATATAGCACCGTAGTATTCTTTTAATAGTTTATTATTGGAATAATTCCTAATATTAGGAATTATTCCAATAATTCATTTTTTTATAGTAGTTTTGTATTTCTTAACAAAACTATAATGCAAGACCAATTATATACTGTTATTGATGTTGAAACTACCGGAAATGGTATTTTGGGTAATCGTATTACGGAGATATGTATTGTGCTATTACGAGGAAATAAAGTCCTAGATAAATTTACATCTTTAGTCAATCCCGAACAGAATATTCCTCCTTTTATCACAGGACTTACGGGTATTGATAATGATATGGTTAGAGATGCTCCTAAATTTCATGAGATTGCAGAACGTATTATCGAAATTACTACGGGAGCTATTTTTGTGGCGCATAATGTGAATTTTGATTATAATGTTGTAAAAGGTGAATTTAAAAGTTTAGGATATACGTTTACTCGAAAAAAACTATGCACTGTACGCCTTTCCAGAAAATTAATACCCGGATTATTTTCTTATAGTTTGGGTAGACTTTGTTCATCACTTAGTATTCCATTAGTTGATCGACATCGTGCTGAAGGTGATACTGATGCTACAGTAATTTTATTTCAACGAATTTTAGAACTCGATCCAGAGTTTAAAATGATAAACTCTTTTTTAAATGCTCGTTCCAAAGAAGCAACACTTCCTCCACATCTTGATGTAAATGTTATAGATGCTTTGCCAGAAGAAACAGGGGTTTATTTGTTTAAAGATCAGAAAGGAAAAGTTATTTATGCAGGTAAAGCAAAGAATATAAAACAAAGGGTAGTTAGTCACTTTTATGATAAAAAGAATAAAGAATACGCTCTTGGACAAAATACATATGCCATAGATTATGAAATTACAGGTAATGAATTGATTGCTTTATTACTAGAAGCAGAGAAAATTCAGAAACATTACCCCAAATTTAATAGGGCTCAAAAAAAAGTAGTAGCTCCATATAGAATCATGCAGTATACGAATAGAAGCGGTGTTATACAACTTGCGATCGATAGATCAAAAAGCACAGATTATTCACTAGAAGTTTTTTATAGGAGATCTGACGCCATACAACAGCTAGAACAGTTATGTTTTGATTATCAATTGTGCCCACGCTATTGTAACCTGCAAAGTATTTCAGGGCAATGCTCTCATTATCGTATAAAGAATTGTAAAGGGATATGTCATGGGAAAGAGTCTGTTGCATTATATAATATGAGAGTACAGCAGGCATTATCATTTCTAATGAAACAAAAAGAAACTTACCTAATAAGGGAAAAGGGTAGGACTGTAGATGAACACAGTTTTGTTATGATACAAAACGGAATTTACAAAGGGTTTGGCTATGTACATCAATCAGAGCAAGTATCACATTTTGATGATTTTGATACTTTTTTAATATTACAAAAACATACATATCATACTACAAAAATCATCAAGAGCTACTTACGCAAACACGGGGAAAACAATGTTATATATATGTAAAAGGGATAATTATGAATACAACAATTGTACACTTCGATCTGGATACTTTTTTTGTATCCTGCGAGCGTCTTTTGGATAGCAGACTAAACAATAAACCTGTAATTGTTGGGGGTACAGGGGATCGTGGAGTAGTTAGTGCAGCAAGTTATGAAACTAGAGAGTATGGTATTCATTCTGGTATGCCTATGAAGATGGCCAGACAACTGTGTCCTAACGCTATCTATATACGTGGTAATGCAGGAACATACACTAAATTTTCAAAACAAGTAACTGAAATTTTACAAAGGGAAGTCCCGGTTTTAGAAAAAGCCAGTGTAGATGAATTCTATGCAGATCTTACAGGGATGGATCGCTTCTTTGGGTGTTACAAGTTTGCATCAGAACTACGTAATAAAATTATTAATGAAGCGGGATTACCAATCTCTTTTGGGCTTTCAGTAAATAAAACAGTTTCTAAAGTTGCTACCAATGAAGCCAAACCAAATAATCAACTGAAAATTGATACTGGTTATGAAAAGGCATTTCTGGCCCCGTTATCGATCAAGAAAATACCAATGGTAGGAGAGAAAACTTATCGTACCTTTTGTAATATGGGAATCAAGAATGTACATACAGTACAGCAAATGCCTGTAGATATGATGACCTCTGTTTTTGGGAAAAATGGTCGTGTTATATGGCAGCGTGCTAATGGTATTGATCATACGCCTTTAGTAGAATACCATGAACGTAAATCTATTTCGAGTGAACGTACATATGGCCAAGATACAATTAATGTTACTATGCTTAAGACTACGATCACTGCAATGGCAGAGAACTTGGCTTTTCAATTACGACGAGGAGGAAAGCTTACATCATGTGTGACTGTAAAAATTCGTTATTCAGATTTTCAAACGTATTCTAAACAACTTAAAATACCGTATACATCGGCAGATCATCATTTGATACCTGTGGTAATGAGGCTTTTTGAAAACCTGTTTAATAGAAGGTTGTTAATACGCCTTGTAGGTGTTCGATATAGTGGTTTAACAACTGGTACATATCAAATTAATTTATTTGATGATGAAAAAAAGACGGTAAATCTATACAAAGCAATGGATGCCATACGTAATCGTTATGGA
Organism: uncultured Aquimarina sp.; assembly: GCA_947496355.1. GTDB lineage: Bacteria > Bacteroidota > Bacteroidia > Flavobacteriales > Flavobacteriaceae > Aquimarina. Next base: position 411,665 of record CANMCO010000004.1, on the reverse strand, counting down.
GACCGAAGTATTATGCGTGCAGGTACATTGGGAGAAGGGGCACGAACTATAGGTAATTTTACTAATCCTTTTAATGGAGAGCCACCTATTGTTTTAGCACATAGAACTTTGTAAATAATCACCATACAAAAGAGGAAATGTATTTAAATAATCATTCATATTATAGTTTACGTTATGGTACTATGTCAGAAATAGAGCTATTAGAAATGGCTCAGCAAAGCAAGTGTGACTATTTTCCTCTTACCGATATTAATAATACTTCAGCTTGTTTAAATTTTATAAGAAAAGCTCCTTCTTATGGTGTCAAACCTATTGTTGGTATTGACATTCGAAATGATGCACAGCAATGTTATGTTTGCCTTGCAAAGAATAATGAAGGTTTTCTTGAATTAAATCGGTTTCTTTCTGAACATTTACATCAAGAAAAAACTTTTCCAGACGAAGCACCGTCTTTTGATCATAGTTTGGTTGTTTACCCTTTTGAGAAATTATTAGCTTTAGAAAAGACTACTTTTTTGAAGAATGAATTTATTGGTGTAGGCCTTGCCGATATTAATAAGTTACGTTTTTCGAAGTTGAGTGAGTTTACTAATAAATTGGTAGTGTTACATTCGGTTACTTTTCGTGACAAACGTGATTTTAATACACATCGATTGTTGCGTGCTATCGATACCAATATGTTGCTAAGTAAATTACCAGAATCACAGCAGGGTAAACTTGAGCATAAAATGTATCCTTTAACAACCATTGAAAAAGCTTTTGAGAATTACCCACATATCCTTAAGAACACACAAGAGTTACTTGCTGAGTGCAGTATCGAATTTAACTTTTCAAAAGATAGAGAAAATCAAAACTTAAAAACTGTTTTTGAAAGTGTTGATACAGATTATGAAAAACTTGTTTGGTTATGTGAATCTGGATTACCAAGGCGTTATGAAGAAGTAAATGATGCCATACGCCAACGCTTAAAGAAAGAACTTACTTTAATCAAGAAACAAAATTTTGTAAGTTTCTTTCTCATTAATTGGAAGATCATTCAGTATGCCAAATCTAAAGATTATTATCATGTAGGTCGGGGTAGTGGTGCCAATAGCATTGTTGCGTATTTATTAGAGATTACCGATGTGGACCCAATAGAATTGGATTTATATTTTGAACGTTTTATGAATCTATATCGTGCTAGTCCCCCTGATTTTGATATTGATTTTTCTAGCTGGGACCGAGAAGATGTTACTCGTTTTATTTTTGAAGCTTTTGGTAGTAATGGTCAGGTAGCTTTATTGGGAGCTTATGTAACCTTCAAGCATAGTGGTGCGGTACGAGAATTAGGGAAAGTATTTGGTCTTCCTAAACATGAAATTGATAAGTTGAGTGATGGTAAATATGATCTTAAAAAACTTGATGAACTTTCTAGATTGGTGATTCGATATGCGAAATATCTACATGGGCGACCAAATTATATAAGTATTCATGCAGCAGGAATTCTTATTTCTGAACACCCTATTCATTATTTTTCGGCTACACATTTACCTCCCAAGGGATTTCCTACGGTTCAATTTGATATGCATATTGCTGAAGATGTAGGGCTTTATAAATTTGATATTTTGGGACAACGAGGATTGGGGAAGATAAAAGATGCTATTGCTATCATCAAAGAAAATTATCCGGATGTTGCTTTACCCAACATTCATAATGCAAGCCCTTTTTTTGAAGACCCAAATATTAATGCAATGATTGAAAGAGCAGAATGTATAGGTTGTTTTTATGTAGAATCCCCTGCGATGAGAATGCTCTTGAAAAAACTAGGAGTGCGTGATTATTTAACACTGGTAGCGGCCAGTTCTATTATACGCCCGGGGGTAGCTAAAAGCGGAATGATGCGGGAGTACATTTTACGTCATAAAAATCCTGAACGAAGAAAACAAGCGCACCCAGTATTATGGGATATCATGCCTGATACATACGGAGTAATGGTTTACCAGGAGGATGTGATTAAGGTGGCACATCATTATGCAGGTCTTGATTTGGGAGAAGCAGATGTGTTACGAAGGGGGATGAGTGGTAAATATCGATCACGTGACGAATTTCAAGCAGTGAGAGAAAAGTTTATCGCTAATTGTCGAGAACGAGGAGAAGCCGACGATGTGATTTTTGAAGTATGGCGACAAATAGAAAGCTTTGCAGGATATGCTTTTGCAAAAGGGCATTCGGCCTCTTATGCTGTAGAATCTTACCAAAGTCTTTTTTTGAAGTGTTATTATCCTCTAGAGTATATGGTAGCTACTATTAATAATGGTGGAGGGTTTTATCGCGTAGAAACTTATTTGCATGAAGCGCGAATGAATGGTGCAATTATCCATACACCTTGTATTAATACCAGTTCGATAGAAACCATAATTAATGGAAAAGAAATCTATTTAGGCTTTCAGCATTTACAAGGACTTGAAAAACGTGCAATGTTGAAAATAATGAGCGCCAGAGTGAATGGGTTGTTTAATTCTCTGGATGATTTTATAGAACGTGTACCACTTTCTATTGAACAACTGGATATTCTTGTTCGTATTGATGCTTTTAGGTCATTAGGAAAGGATAAACGAAGCTTATTATGGGAGGCTCATTATAAGTCCAATCATATTGTTATGAATGATTCTCAGCAGCAACTTTTTAAAATCCATGCTAAGGATTTTACATTGCCTAAGTTTACAATTACAGATTTAGAAAATGCTTTTGATCAATTAGAATTATTAAATTTTACACTTTATGACCCTTTTATCTTACTAGAAAAATCACCAATCAGTAGTTTACTAAGTTCAGATTTAGCTTCCTATTTAAATACAGTTATTGTAATCTATGGATATTTGGTTACAGTTAAAAATACAGGTACATCTAAAGGAGATCGAATGTTTTTTGGAACATTTTTAGATCAGAAAGGAGAATGGATTGATACAGTGCATTTTCCGCCAGTAGCCAAGAAATATCCATTTAGAGGAAAAGGAATCTATAGAATTACTGGAAAAGTAGTTTCTGAATTCGATTTTTTAAGTATTGAAGTAATAAAACAAGAGCGAATGCCTTATGTGTCAGACCCTAGATTTGATGTCACTTATAATCGTAAAAAGCTATCAGAAGAACAGGGAAACCTTTTGGGGTACTTAGGTAATATGGTTTGAAAAAGAGGGTATATAAATTTATGTTGTCTTTTTATTCATGATTAAGAATAAAAAAAACGACACCTAATAAAAGGTGTCGTTCGTAAAAATTTTATTTTGGGGCTACAAAATAAAATTCGATTATATATTAGTTTTCCACATTATAGCCTACAAATTGTTGCATGGCTGTTTGGGTAAGTTCTTTGGCTCTATTTACATAGAAATTTTTTGTATCATCTAAAGATTCATTCTTTAACTCATTCTCGCTTCTCAAGTAGTCTGATTGCGTTTCGAAACTTGATTCTTCATTTAGCACAACACTAAGTTCTTGTAAAGCGTTTTCAAGTTTTTGTAGTGCTTGTTCTGCCTTTGATTTTATTAATGATTGTTCTTTTAACTCTGCCGCACGCATAGCTTCAAATTCAGCTTTTTTTCTGCTTTGTTCAGCGATCTGTGCTTCTAATTCTCTTTGTTCGATTTCTAATTGACGGCGTTTTTCTTCTAACTCCTTTTGCTTACTAGAAACTTCTTCTGTAGCTTCAGCTATTTCATTCTCATCATCAATCGAAGCTTCTTCTGCATATGTATAAGCACCTACACTAGCTTGGCAAGATGTTAATTGTTCTAATAATTGAGAACCTAGTTCTTTTGCGCGTTTTGCAAAAAATCTACTACGTTCGTAAGTATCTTGTTCTAATGAACTTTGCATGTCTACTCTAGCTGCATATGCAGTTTCATTGGCATTTTTACAATTACATTGGTCGGCCAAATCTTCTACTTTCTGGAAAGCTTCTATCGCCTTATCTGCATATTCCTGAGTATGATATACGTTATTAGCTCCGTGAGCTTTCTTGCTATGCGAGTATGCATAACTAGCAGCTGTTAATGCATCATCGTATAAATTCTGAGCATTAATTTGAGAAGCAAAACAAGACAAAAATAAAATAAGAGCAATTCTTTTCATTCTATGGGGCTTTTAAATCACTTAGCAATGATACAATATTTTTAATATAACATCCAAACAAAAATGTCATTAATCGATAAAATACGCACTTTATCTTAATTTTTACGGGTAAACCTTAGTTTTAGTGATAAATATCCTACTGTTCTGTGAGGATCAGTTCCGTTTTGATAAGGATACTTATCCAACGTTAGTTTATCTGTAATATTTTAAGAGAGCTTGAAAAAAGATAAATTTATGATTTAAAGGATATGTCTTGTAAGTTAATTATGTATATTACGTCTGAATAGCTTATGAAACAACTCATCATATCTTCAATTAATCATAATCTTAATAACGCTATAGCCTTATTAAAAGTGATAGACTCAAATACGTATCAAGATATCTCGGTAGGGCCTTACTACTCAAGTATAGGTTCACATATACGGCATACTCTTGATTTTTTTGATTGTATAATTGATGGATTGGATTCTAACAATATTGATTTAACAGCTCGTAAGAGAGATGAAATTTTATCTACAAATATAGAATCGGCGATACAACATATTTATAAGTTACAAGAGATATTACTTTCTTATATTGATGTAAACACAGATTATTTAATACATGTTACCGATAATATGGGGCAAGGTAAGATAACGGTTAATTATACTTTAGAAAGTATTCTTGCACATGCCAATAGCCACGCAGTTCATCATTATGCTACAATAGGATATATCTTGGATAATTTGGGCATAGAAGTTAAAATTCCTGGATTTGGGTATAATCCTACTACTCCTATAAATAAAAGAGAAGGGATTTAATTCGAAATAATTGGAGATTATTTTTTTCCAAACATCGAATCCATTATAGTTTTTAGCCCTCTAAATGCCATAAATATGGCAAATCCGGCACCAATTATGCCCAAAATTAGGATAGGAACATATAGTGGATGATCTTGATTTTTAAAAGCTGAGTGGATAATTACCGGGCTAATAAACATAAAAATAAGCGCAATGGCCATGCGTTGAACACCTTTGCCAAGTAGTTCTTTATCGGTTCTATTAGGCTCCTTCATAATTGTCTATTGCGTTACGCACACTACCATATTCCTCTAATAATTTTGCTGCCTGCTGTCGTTCAATATTTAATTCTTCCATAATCATCCTCGTACCTCGATCTACCAGTTTGTTATTGCTAAGCTGCATATCGACCATCTTATTGCCTTTTACTCGCCCTAGTTGGATCATTGCAGCGGTCGAAATCATATTCAAAACTAGTTTTTGGGCTGTGCCAGCCTTCATACGTGAGCTTCCGGTTACGAATTCGGGACCTACAGTTACCACAATTGGAAATTGGGCAGTTGTTGCCAATGGGCTTCCTTCATTACACGTAATACATCCTGTGATGATGTTATTTTTGTTACAACTTTCTAATGCTCCTATCACATATGGAGTTGTTCCTGAAGCTGCAATACCGATTACCACATCTTTTTGAGAAATCTTATATGCTGTTAGGTCTTTCCAGCCTTGATCAATACTGTCTTCTGCAAATTCTACAGCTTTTCTGATTGCAGAATCACCTCCGGCTATTAAACCAATAACTAAATCTTGAGAAACTCCAAAAGTAGGGGGGCATTCACTAGCATCAACAACACCTAATCGACCACTGGTTCCAGCACCCATATAGAAAAGACGGCCTCCTTCTTTAAGTTTTTGTACAATTTGAGAAACCAATGCTTCAATTTGTGGGATTGAACGTTCTACAGCATTAGGAACTGTTTTATCTTCTTTATTAATATTAATGAGTAGTTCATTAATACTCATCTTCTCCAGATGATTATGATTAGAGGTTTGCTCTGTAGTTTTTATAAATGACATGTTCAAAAATACTCATTTTTGGTTTTAAGATAACCTGTTATTTTTATTTAATGAGATGTATTATTCTTGAATGGTGAATTCGAATCTATTTGCTTCTGATAGATTAAAATATCCTAATGCATAGTTGTCGGGATTTGTAGTATTGATTACATTACCTCTTAATAATGCGGGAGGTGTTTGAAAAGGTCCACCGCCATCTTGATCACTTTGTTCTATTAGTAGAGATGCATAGTTAAAATATCGTTTATCAATCCCCAGGATCTTGATGGTTATATCTCGTCCTGAAACCATGTCTTCATAGAAATATGAAAAATTAAATGCCTCACCTTGATAAAAACGATCCTCACTCACTTCTAACAGATTAAAATCGAAATCGAAAAGATAAAAATCATCTCTAGCTCCATCATCGGTGAAGGAAATTATTATTTCAGTTTCATCCCCTTCAAATAAAGTTCCGTCACCTTGCTCAATATTATCAATAGGAACGGTAGGAAAGAGCTCGGTTATCGCCTTATAGGTTTCGTTTTCATATATAACTGTTAATTCATATTGCGAACCAAATTCGGGAATAACTATTGCTCCATTCTCAGGAAGATAGAGTCCTGGTTCTGCGGTTTCTTCGAAATTAACAATACTGTTATCTGAAAGATTGGTAATAAACACGGTGGCGTTGCTTACTGTTGGCAAGGTTTCGTCAAAAAATGGAGCAGATAGGGTTAGTTTTATGCCTCCTTCTACATCTACCGGAGTTTCATTAAGGTAAAATTCAAAAGAAGCGTCAACGACTAGTCGGGGTTCTCCTTCTGGTACATCAACATCGATTACGTCTTCACAACTTGTAAAGATTAATAACATTGAAAATATGTAAATTAGCTTTTTCATCTGTCTAAAATTTAAAGTTATAAGTTACTGCAGGCACAACTCCAAAAATTGAAGTTCGTATGGCCTCATTGACAAAAGTTTCATCATTTTGCCCAAAAGTTATTGATGCAGCATTTCTACGATTATATAAATTATAAATACTGAATACCCATTCTCCTTGCCATTTTCTGTTTTTGTTTTTTCGAGGGGTTAAAGTTGCCGAAATATCCAAGCGATGGTAAGAAGGCAAACGTTCGTCATTACGGGACCCGTCATAAATTGGAACTACTAATCCTTGAAATACAAATTGACCGGTAGGATAATTAGTTGGTTGTCCGGTTTGAAATACAAAATTAGTTCCAAATTTCCATTTTTCATTTAATTCATAACTCCCATTAAAAGAAATATCATGTGTTTTGTCATAGGGCGTGCGATACCATTCGCCGTTATTAATCCCAGTTTCGATAGGTGTTCTTCCCGGAGTTCGTTGTTCTGATTTGGATAAGGTATAGGCTAGCCATCCCTTAAACTTACCTTCATTTTTTCTAAGTAATAATTCTAATCCATATGCACGAGCTTCTCCATTTAGGATATCTTGTTCAATAGCATTGTTAGCGATTAGATTTGCTCCATCTATATAGTCAATTCGATTTTTAATATCCTTATAAAAGATCTCAGTTTCTAATGAGTATTCGTTATCTTTTATGCTTCTAAAATATCCAAGTGCATATTGATTTAATAATTGTGGTTTTATGTATTTACCACTAGGTGTCCACACATCAAGAGGAGTAGGAGAGTTAGTGTTTGATAAAAGATGAAGATATTGTGCCATTCTATTATAACTTGCTTTTATTGAAGTATTATCATTAAAAGCATATGCCAGAGCAACTCTGGGTTCTAGATTTGTAAAAGTTTCAATTTGGTCACTTCTGCTTATTCTTTCTGTACCTATGCGATCCGCAGCTTCGTAAATTTGGAGCTCTTCATCGAACAAAAGAGGATTGTCATCTTGATAAATGTTTAATTCATCTTGCCCCAATCTCATAAAATTACTAAGTCTAAGCCCATATTGTACAGTTAGTTTATTAGAAATTTTATGTTCGGCATCAATATATGCTCCAAACTCATTTGCGTACTTATCAATAAGCTTTTCTCTAATAATTCCAGAATCTTCACTATTTGGTTTTATTTCTCCAGGATTAAATCTGAAGTAAATGTCGTTAAGCCCATAATTGAGTTGGAAAGTATCGCTTAAGTAATGTTTGAAATCGTATTTTATATTAAAATTTCGAATACCAGAATTCCATTCAAATCCGACAAAATCAAGTTCTAGCCCATAAAAGTAATCCGAGTATATTAAAGAAAGATTAGAGAATAGCTTGTCTGAAAATAGATGATTCCATCTTAGATTAAGTACCGTATTTCCATATATATTTTCAAAAGTTTCATCAATACTAAATACATCTCTACCAAAATAACCTGAGAGATATAAGCTATTATTGTCATTAATTTTGTAGTTTAATTTGGTGTTGAGATCATAAAAGTAGGCTACATTATCATTATCAAAAAGTGGTAAAAATAAATGCGCGTAAGAAGCTCTTCCGCCAACCAAAAAAGCACCCTTATCTTTTACGATTGGGCCCTCTGCAAGCAATCGACTAGATACAGCGCCCAAACCACCATTCAGCTTAAATTTTTTACTATTACCTTCTCGCTGATAGATGTCTAATACAGAAGATATCCTTCCTCCATATCGGGCAGGGATTCCTCCTTTATATAGTTTGATGTCTTTAATGGCATCAGGATTAAAAACAGAGAAAAAACCAAAAAGGTGTGAGGAGTTAAAAATAGTGGCTTCGTCTAATAAAATAAGATTTTGATCCGCAGCCCCACCTCGTACATTGAATCCAGAAGCACCTTCACCACCACTGGTAACACCAGGAAGAAGAATTATTGATTTGATTACATCGGCCTCACCAAGGACTACAGGAATTTGCTTGATTGTATTAGCCGAGAGTTTGTTAATACTCATCTGAGGGTCTTTGATATTCAGTTTCTCACCTTTCTCTGTGATTACTACTTCGTCTAGCATTTCTGAAGATTCTACTAACTGAAAATTTAGTTTTTTATCTTCATTTAAATCAATTTCCTGTGTTATATCTTTAAATCCTAAATAACTGACTTGTAGTTTATATTTTCCTCGTGGCAATGTTATTGAGTAGAATCCATATTCGTTAGTTGCGGTACCTTTAGCCATTTCTGGAAATAGCACATTAACACCAATAAGGGTTTCGTTACTTGATTGTTCAGAAACTATTCCGCTTATTGTAAATTTTTCCTGACTATAGATTTTGAGTTGTGATATAAATACAAGCAAGAAGCCAATTATGAAATACTTTTTCAAGATATATATAATTTTAAAAGTTTTTTATGAACTATAGAAGTGCCAAATAAAAGATTAATTGTTTGAAATTATACTAAAGTCCTTTCAAATCAAAAAAGGATATACAAACCTTATAGATTCATCTACCAACTCAATTGTATAGTCCATAAATAAGTTACAACGCTTAAAACTACAGACTATTTTGATAGACAAATGTTATTTAATTATTAAAAAATAACTATAAACCATTTATTGTGCCGTTATTTTTAATAGCAGTATTTAAAAACAAAAAACCTATGAGGGTATCATCCTCATAGGTTTTTTCTAAAGTTGTTATATTCTTAAGCGTTAATTATAGCATTTAGCGTTTTGCTAGGACGCATTGCATTAGAAACCTTATTTATATCCGGCCAGTAATAACCACCCATGTCTACAGTATTTCCTTGTGCGTCAATAAGTTCATCGGTAATTTGTTTTTCATTGTCAGCTAATTGTTTCGCAATTGCGGCAAACTCTTTTTGAAGGTCTGTGTCCTGAGTTTGTTCTGCAAGTTCTTGAGCCCAATACAGTGCCAGGTAAAAATGACTTCCTCTATTATCAAGTTCATTTACTTTTCTAGACGGAGATTTTTTATTGTCTAAAAATTTGACAGTTGCTTGATCCAATGCTTCGGCAATGATAAGTGCTTTAGAATTATTATTAGTTTCTCCAAGGTGCTCTAGTGATACCGCTAAGGCTAAGAATTCTCCTAAAGAATCCCATCTAAGATGTCCTTCTTTATTGAATTGTTGAACATGTTTAGGAGCAGAACCTCCCGCACCTGTTTCAAAAAGACCACCGCCATTCATTAATGGTACAATAGATAACATTTTGGCACTAGTACCCAATTCTAAAATTGGAAATAGGTCTGTGTTATAATCTCGTAATACATTTCCTGTTACAGAGATAGTGTCCTTACCATCTTTAATTCTTTCTAGTGAGAAACGTGTTGCTTCTACCGGAGACATGATTCTTATGTCTAAATCAGTAGTGTCATGTTCTGGTAAATAAGTATTTACTTTTTTAATTAATTCAGCATCATGCGCTCTATTTTTATCTAACCAAAAAATTGTAGGAGTTTTTGTAGCTCTTGCTCTATTCACAGCTAGTTTTATCCAGTCTTTAATTGGTGCATCTTTGGTCTGGCACATACGCCATATATCTCCTTGCTCTACGGTATGTTCTATTAATACGTTTCCAGAAGTATCAACAACACGAACAATACCATTTCCTTGGATTTCAAAAGTTTTGTCATGAGACCCATATTCCTCTGCTTTTTGGGCCATAAGTCCAACATTAGGTACTGTACCCATGGTTGTAGGATCAAAAGCACCATGTTTTTTACAAAAATCAATAGTTTCCTGGTATATTCCTGCATAACTGCTGTCAGGGATAACTGCTTTGGTATCCTGGGTATTTCCATCAACATCCCACATTTGACCAGAAGTACGAATCATTGCGGGCATAGAAGCATCGATAATGATATCACTAGGAACGTGTAAATTGGTAATTCCTTGATCAGAATTTACCATTGCTAATTTAGGCCCCTTTTCATAACAAGCTTGTATGTCTGCTTTTATTTCTGCTCTTTTAGCATCTGGAACCTTCTTAAGCTTGTTGATAAGATCTCCAAAACCATTATTTACTTCCACTCCAATTTCATCTAGAATAGCTGCGTGTTTCGTGAAAACATCTTTAAAAAATACTTCTACGGCATGACCAAAAATAATAGGATCAGAGACTTTCATCATTGTAGCCTTCATATGTAATGAAAACAGCACATTCTTTTCTTTCGCATCTGCAACTTGTTCTTCTAGAAAAGCAATAAGCGCTTTTTTGCTCATTACTGTAGCATCAATAACTTCTCCTTTAAGTAAAGAAGTCTTTTCTTTTAAGGTAATTGTATTTCCATTTTGGTCAACAAACTCGATTTTTACATCTCCTGCTTCAGAAAGTGTTATAGATTTTTCGTTTGATCTAAAATCTCCACTAGACATAGTTGCTACGTGTGTTTTTGAATCAGAACTCCAGGCACCCATAGAATGAGGGTTTTTTCTGGCATATTGCTTAACAGGTTTTGGGGCTCTACGATCAGAATTACCTTCTCTAAGAACTGGATTTACAGCACTACCTTTTATTTTATCGTATCTGGATTTTATTTCTTTTTCCTCTTCATTTTCAGGTTCTTCAGGGTAGTTTGGGATATCAAACCCTTGAAGTTGTAATTCTGCAATGGCAGCTTTTAACTGAGGGATAGAGGCACTTATATTAGGAAGTTTAATGATATTTGCTTCTGGTCTTTGTGCAAGTTCACCTAGTTCTGCCAGAGCATCAGCTTGCTTTTGTTTATCAGTTAATTTTTCTGGAAAATTAGAAAGAATACGAGCTGCAAGTGATATATCTTTTGTCTCAATTGTAATATTTGCAGCTTTTGTAAATTTCTTGATTAATGGTAGAAAAGAGTAGGTTGCTAAAGCGGGCGCTTCGTCTGTTCTAGTGTAAACAATTTTTGAGGTGTTAACTCCCATATTTCTCGTTTTTTTATCGAGGTATCGCTGTTTTTTTCGACTTATAACTGATACCTAATAGATTATTCTATTTTTTAAGGAAATAATTAGTCGTTTAATTTTTCTAAGACAAACAATTTTGGCAGTGTTTTCTGGATATTAACTAATTGTCATAGAATTTTCCGTGCGCGAAGATACAAATCTAGTCATGTAAATGCAACCTGTGTATTGATAGTTTTATGTTAAAGAGATTGAATTAGGATTTCTTGAAATAAAAAACGTGAAAAATGATGTATGAGAAATTTAAAACTGAAATTTAAAGTATTGATAAAAAATTAAAAAGCCATATCAAGAATACGGATATTTTGATATGGCTTCACGGAAATAATATCGATATGTTAGCTGTTTTACCCGCTACTAAATAAGAACTTTCGTTACTTTATACCATAGATTTTTATTTCCAATTTTGAGTAGATTTAAATTTATCAAATAATAACTTGTTTAATCTATTTCTACTCATACGACCAATAAGAGTGTTTGTGTTTAGAAATTACGATTGTAATTTTTCATTTTTTCACTCAGATAGTCTAATACCGTTTAAATTAAAAAGGTGTCAAAACTTAATTTTTTCCTTTGAATTTCATTTTGAAATGATTTTAAAGTAAGGCCTTTAAAGTGATTTCAAGGATGTACTCAAAAAAATAACTTTCGTCTCATATTTATTTTAATTAAAAACTGGTCTTTTAAAATGTTCAAAGAACGTATTGTGTAAATTACTAAGCTATGAATCCTTGTGTCATCATAATGAACTTGTAATTTGTTCTATAAAGATAAGAAAATTCAATTAGTTCATTGGTAAAACTTATCTCATTAGTTATCAACTGTTTATGAACTATAGTTATTAACTTTTGTTCATAAAAAAAGGTTGCTCTTTAGCAACCTTTTTAACTTGTAAAAGAAAAAAGAAATTAGTTTCTTTTTTCTGCTATACGTGCTTTTTTACCAGTAAGTCCTCTAAAGTAGAATATACGTGCTCTACGGACTTTACCTCTTTTATTTACTTCAATTTTTTGAAGTGCAGGTAAATTTACTGGGAAGATACGTTCTACACCTACAGTTCCTGACATTTTTCTAATAGTAAAAGTTTCGGTAGATCCAGAACCTCTTCTTTGGATCACAACTCCTCTAAAGAACTGTGTACGTGTTTTATTTCCTTCTTTAATTTCGTAATAAACAGTGATCGTATCACCGGCAGAGAATTCTGAGAATTCTTTTTTTGTTACAAATTCGTCTTGTACGAATTTTACTAAATCTTCCATTTTTGATATAGTTTCTGGGTTTTATTAAAACAACATTCGCGATTTTCGCCAGAGGTTGATCTAATCAGGATGCAAAAGTAAGTATTATTTAGTTATTTGCAAGTATTTTTTAATTATTGTTATTGTAGACTTTGTATTTGTTATTTAGCTAGTTTTCAGTAAGCTATAATTATAACTTAAATATGGTTTATGTTGGCTATTTAGTCCTTTAATAAATCTGGTCTTCTTTCTTTGGTTCTTTGATAGGCTTGCTCTTCTCTCCAGGTTTCAATTTTTGGGAAATTACCAGAGGTTAAAACTTCAGGAACCTTCCAACCTTTATAATCTGCTGGCCTGGTATAGATAGGTGGCGCTAATAAATCATCTTGAAAGGAATCGGTTAGGGCAGACGTTTCGTTTCCTAATACTCCTGGGATAAGACGGATTATTGCATCACACAGTATCAATGCTCCAAGCTCGCCACCAGATAATACATAATCTCCAACAGATATTTCTTTGGTTACAAAATGTTCTCTTACTCGTTGATCAACACCTTTGTAATGACCACAAAGGATAATTAGATTGCCTTTTAGGGATAGTTGGTTTGCAATACTTTGATTTAACGTTTCACCATCTGGTGTCATATAGATAACCTCGTCATAGTCCCTTTCTGATTTTAGTTTGGAGATACATTTGTCAATTGGTTCTATCATCATTACCATTCCTGCACCACCACCAAATTGATAGTCATCAACTTGCCGGTAATTGTCTGTGGTATAATCACGTAAATTATGTAAGTGTACTTCTACAAGACCTTTCTCTATGGATCGCTTCATTATTGATGCTTCAAAAGGGCTTTTTAAAATATCTGGTACTACGGTAATAATATCTATACGCATCTGTCTGTCAAATTCACTAATGAATGCAAAGATGCAAAAGAATATGATGAAAATCTAAAAAAACAGCTTACTTGGCTCCGGCTTTGCGTTGTTTGTTTATCTCATCTTGAAGTTTACGCATTACTTTTTGCTCTCGCTCTAATGATCTACGTCTATGTTCTTCAAACTCTTCTTCGGTTTCAGTAAGTGCTTTTTTGGCTTGTATAGTTATTGCATTACTGTTTTTGAATTTATATATAAAGAACCCTAATAATCCTAACAACGCACCAATAATGACTAACATAATGGTATTGTAGCTAGATTTAGTTACTGAGGCTCCAAAAAAACTCATGCTGTCTTTCTCTTGAGTAATAGCAGAGAGGTTTTCATTTGTTTTAGCAAGTGATTCTTGAAGGCTAGTTATGGTAGTTTTTTGTTCTGCAATCTGAAGATTGGTTGTATTCAGTTTTGATTCTAAAGTTTTAAGAGTATCAATAGTATTTGATTTAAGTTTGTTTAACCAAACTTGTTTTACAACCTTATACTCCTGATATCTTCCGGATTTTTTTATAACAATATCAAATTGCTCTTGAATCTTTTCTTGTTTTAAGGCCTGTTCCACGGTTACTTTTTCCTCTTGAGAATGAACTATTTCAGAAAAGGATAATAGTATAATTAAAACTAGTAGGTACTGTGGCAATTTCATAGGTTTATTCTTATTTTGGTGATCATAAATTATGCCTTTGACATCTTGAAGTCTATAAGACAAAATAACCGTCTATTTGTCTGCGGATTAGTAATTGTCTTAAATAATGCTAAGGCTTTCTTTTTTCCTTACTTAATAATTTCTTCTGTAACGATAATAAATGTACAATATTGTAAGTAATTAAAAAGATTTTTTGATAAGAATTTAAGAGAAAATGAAGAAGATGTTAACTTATTGATAAATAATGGATTGCAGTTTTTTTAGATAGGTTTTAGATTGTTTGTGGGTTATAAAAATTTTAAACATAAAAAAAGCCGTTATAAAAACGGCTTTTAAATATACACGATATTGCTTGTTCTTAATAATAGGTAAACCTTCTTACTTTGGCAATATATTTTGATAATCTTATAACCTGATGGCTATATCCATATTCATTGTCATACCATACATATAGTACAACATTATTCCCCTTAGGGTCTACAATAGTTGCATTGCTATCATATATAGATGGAGCAGATGAACCTACAATATCACTAGATACAAGTTCATTGTCCAGAGAATATTTAATCTGTTCAACTAAATTTCCTTCTAAAGCATATTTTTTCATTACAGCATTCATACTTTCTTTAGAAGTCTTTTTCTCCAAATTTAAATTAAGGATAGCCAAAGAACCATTTGGAACAGGTACTCGTATAGCATTTGAAGTTAATTTTCCTTCAAAACTTGGTAGTGCCTTTGATACAGCTTTTCCAGCTCCTGTTTCTGTAATTACCATGTTAAGCGCGGCAGCGCGCCCTCTACGGTATTTTTTATGCATATTATCTACTAAGTTCTGATCGTTTGTGTAGGCGTGTATCGTTTCAAGATGACCATTAACAACGCCAAAACTTTCATCTACTGCCTGCAAAATAGGAGTGATAGCATTGGTTGTGCAAGATGCTGCTGAGAAGATATCAACTTTATCAGGATCATGTTCTTTATGATTCACACCATGTACTATGTTTGGAATACCTTTTCCAGGAGCTGTAAGCAATACCTTATCAATTCCTTTTGCAGCCAAATGTCTGCTTAGTGCTTCTTTGTCTCTAAAAGCACCCGTATTATCGATCACCAAAGCATTATTAATTCCATAAGAAGAATAATCTATTTCTTCTGGATTATTAGCGGTAATAATTTTTACTGTTGTGCCATTTATGATAAGAGCACTATTAGCTACATCTGTTTCGACTGTACCCGCAAAATCTCCATGTACAGAATCATTTCTTAATAAAGAAGCTCTTTTTTCCAGAACTTCTTCAGTAACAGCTCCTCTTGTTACAATTGCTCTAAGCCTTAGTTGACTTCCTTTTCCTGTAATTGTCATGAGCTCTCTGGCTACTAGACGACCAATTCGTCCAAAACCATATAGCACGACATTTTTTGGAGAAATTGGCTTAAACTTCTTTGCGTCTTTTAGTTTATTTTGAACAAAACTATTTATAGTGCTATATTCATCGCTAGCCAGGTGATACTCATAAGTTAATTTTCCTATATCTAACTTTGCAGGAGGTAGATCCATCAATTTAATAGCTTGAGCAATTTCTGCAGAGTCAAAAATTGAGATTGGCTTTTGCACAAATTCTCCAGCATATTCGTGTAGATTAATAATCTCACTTACATTTTTGTCAATTAATTGATTTCGGAAAAGCACTAACTCAATAGAATTGTCATACCATAAGTCACTTACGGTTTTTATAAATGCTACTGTTGCGCGGCGTCTATCTGCCTGAAATGCTAATTCTTTTTCATAAACTTCGTTAGAGCTCATAATAGTTATGTTTTGTTATAGTCTTGAAATTTCGTGCAAAAGTATATATTTCAAACGTTTTCGTAAAGTCTTTTTTAATAAAAAAATCCCACTGCTTTAAGAAAGCAATGGGATGCATGATTATATATGGTTTTTTGCTTAATTCTGAAAAACAAATTCTTTTTTCTCTCCGTTTCGGTCAACAAGGCTTATTGTGATATCATCTTCAGAATATTTGCTTTCAATAATTTCTTTCACTTCTAACACATTTTTCACCTTTTTACCATCAATTTCGCTTATTATAAGTCCTTCTAGGTTATATCTTTTCATTCTTGCACTAAGCGCTTTGTTTATTACAACGCCATGATCAAGGTTGAATTTCTTAAGATAACCTTCTGGAGGGTTAACTACTTCAACACCAACATCTGTAATATTATAGTTCTGGATCTCATATTTAGATAGTACCACAGGTAAAACTAGTTCTTTATTTCTCCTCAAAACTTTAACATTAATTACATCTTTGGGTCTCTTGCTGTTTACGTAACCCGTTAAATCAGCAAATTTACGTATCTGTAAACCATCAATTTCTCGTATTACATCACCTTTGAGAAGACCAGCTTTTTTCGCACCACTATCTTCGGCTACGGAAGCAACAAAAACTCCTTGTGAAACAGAAATTGAATATTCTTCCATTGCTCTTGGGTTAATCGTGCCACCTCTTATCCCTAATATTCCTCGTTGCACATCTCCAAATTCAATGATATCATCTATGATTTTTTTGGCATTGTTAGAAGGAACGGCAAAGGCATATCCAACGTAACTTCCGGTTTGAGATGTAATCGCTGTGTTTATACCTATTAATTCACCTCTAGTATTTACTAAAGCACCGCCACTGTTACCTGGATTAATAGCGGCATCAGTTTGTATAAAAGATTGTGCTTTATCATCATATATATTCAGATCTCTTGATTTTGCACTTATGATACCTGCAGTTACGGTAGAAGTAAGGTTGAATGGATTACCTACTGCAAGAACCCATTCTCCAATTTTTGCAGTATTAGAATCTCCGAAAGGTATATAGGAGAGTCTTTCGTCTGTTTCAATCTTAATCAAGGCAATATCCGATTGCGGCGCTGTGCCTACAACTTTTGCCTTATAAGATTTATTGTTGTTTAGTGTTACTTCCAGATCTGTCGCTCCATCTATAACATGATTGTTTGTAACAATATACCCATCTTCAGTTATAATAACTCCAGATCCTGCGCCTTGAATTCTTCTTTCTTCGGACCCGCCGTTTCTGAGGAATTCCATTAAATTTCTTGGGGATTTTGTCACGCCATATTGTTTAACGTGTACCACGGCATTTACTGTTTTTTCAGCAGCCACAGTAAAATCAATTCCCGCATTTGTAAGGTTTGTATTGGTGTTTGATACCGTATAATTTGCTGGGATTAGACTTGATTTTGTTCGATCCTCGTTAATTACAATATTTTCGGGTTCCAAAAATAATTTGTAGGTCCCTAGGGTTAATACTCCTGCCAGAATGGCAACTGCCAATAAACTCAAAAATCTTTTCATCTCCTTGTTTCTTTTTTTTGTTTTACTAATGTCTATTTTCTAATAGACTGCTAATAACTCTTAAAATTACACTTATAGTATACTTTTTTTTCGAAATTTAACTCATAATTAACAACGGTTTTGTGTTAACATTCTTTGTACCTTTGTTCTTTACAATTGAAGAATAATGACACTTACTTTTTATAAATATCAAGGCACGGGTAATGATTTTATTATCGTTGATAATAGAAAATCAATATTGTCCAAAAATAATACCAAATTGTTCTCTAGACTTTGTGACAGAAAATTTGGTATTGGTGCAGATGGTTTAATGCTATTAGAACTTCCTGAAAATCAATATGATGATTTTAAAATGGTGTATTTTAATGCTGATGGCAATGAGAGCTCTATGTGTGGAAATGGTGGAAGATGTCTAGTTGCTTTTGCTTCCTTTTTAGGTGTTATAAAGGATCGTGCTGTATTTACTGCAATTGATGGGAACCACAAAGCGATTATAAAAGATGGATTAGTGTATCTACAAATGCAGGATGTTTCAGATATTGAAAAATATGATTCTCATTTATTTTTAGATACCGGATCACCTCATCATGTTACAATGGTAAATGGTTTGTCTAATTTTGATGTTGAAAATGAAGGGCGAAAAATTAGAAATGGTGCCCCTTACTTTGAATCTGGGAGTAACGTGAATTTTGTTGAAAAGAAAAACGGAAATTTGTTTGCTGTGCGTACGTATGAAAGAGGTGTAGAGGATGAAACATTATCGTGTGGAACGGGTGTAACTGCGGTTGCTCTTTCTATGCATGCAACAAAACGAACAGATAAAGAAGAAGTGAGTATTAGTACAGAAGGAGGGGAGTTAAAAGTTACTTTTAAACAAACTAAGCTTGGGTACGAAGATATTTTTCTAATTGGCCCGGCAGAACAGGTTTTTAAGGGAGAGATCGTATGTTAACGTTGAAAGGAAAAAACATTTATCTAAGGGCTCTTGAACCAGAAGATCTTGATTTTATATATATTATTGAAAACAATGAACAGATCTGGGAAATGAGCTCTACACAAACTCCATATTCTCGTTTTTTGATCAAACAGTATCTAGAGAATGCTCATCAGGATATTTATGAAGCAAAACAATTACGATTGGTCATTTGCTCTAATGATCATGCAACTTTGGGCCTTATTGATTTATTTGATTATAATCCTACTCATAATAGATCTGGAGTGGGAATAATTATAGCAGAGGATGAAGATAGAGGCAAAGGATATGGAGCAGAAGCTCTTGGGTTAATAATTAACTATGGGTTTACTCATCTTAGATTACATCAATTGTATGCCAATATTGCTCAAGATAATCAAGCGAGCATTAATTTATTTGAAAATAAGGGATTCAGTAAAGTAGGTGTAAAAAAGGAATGGAATTTAGTAAACGACTCGTACAAAGACGAGTTTTTATATCAATTGTTATATGTACATTAAAAAAATAATATTTGCAATCGCATTAATAGGATTAGTGGCAGGAGGAATTTTTGCTTATAATGTTTATCAGGCTGTGTTTTCGCCAAACACTAATTTTGAATCTGAAACCACAACTGTTTATATACCTACAGAAGGAACGTATACCGAGCTTATTGAAGTGGTTAGTCCAATTGTAAAGGATATTTATAGTTTTGATAGGATTGCCAGAAGGAAAGGATATGTAAATAATATTAAAGCGGGACGTTATATCATAAGTAAAGGGCTGAATAATAATGAAATTATTAATGTTTTACGTAGTAAGAATACTCCAATCTATGTCAATTTTAATAATCAAGAGCGACTAGAAAACCTTGCTGGTAGAATTGCTGGTCAGATAGAGGCAGATAGCATTTCACTAATTGAGTCATTTAGAGCTCCCTCTTTTTTAGAAGCTAACAAGTTTTCTTTAGAGACGGCTTTATCAATGTATGTTCCTAATAAATATGAATTCTTCTGGAACACTTCTGCCATTCAATTTAGGGATAGAATGTTGAAAGAGTATAAGCGATTTTGGAATGATAAACGCATGGCAAAGGCTAAAGAAATAGGTTTAAACCCTAGTCAGGTAGTAACAATAGCTTCTATTGTGCAAAAAGAAACAGCTAAGGTTGATGAGCGACCAAGAGTGGCGGGTGTGTATATGAATAGATATAATAATGGTTGGAAGCTGGATGCAGACCCTACTGTGATTTATGCTATAAAAAAACACCGTAATGATTGGGATGTGGTAATTAAACGGGTACTTTATAAAGATTTAGAATTAGATAGTCCATATAATACTTATAAATATGCAGAGTTACCGCCAGGGCCTATAACTATGCCTGATATTTCTTCAATTGATGCTGTTCTTAACTATGAAAAGCATGGATATTATTTTTTTGTGGCCAATGTGGAAAATATGGGATACCATAAATTTGCAAAGACATTAAGTCAACATAATCGGAATAAAAAACAGTATGTTAATTGGATTAATAAACAGGGGATAAATCGATAAATTTTGGCCTCATGCTTTTGTAGGAAAAAATCAAGATATTTTTCTTTTTTGATGTAAATCCAGATTTACTTATTAACAAAATTGTGTTTTTTTTGTGAATTACTTCTGGTTGGAGTAAATCAATTTTTACCGACCAAAACACATAGATTGACGTTTAAGTGTTTGATTTTTGTTGTAATTAATGATTTTAGGGGGTTTTTCCCCTGCTTTTTTTATGTAAAACACTGTTATTCAACGTTATAATTATTTTAACATATAATTGCTTATTGTTTGAAAAAACGCCGTATATTTGCACGGCAAAAATTTAAGTAGAGGGGACCATTTTTTTAATGGCTACTTAGAAATTTTTTATATGATAAAGAGGATAATAGGATTATCTATATTACTTACAATTGGGGGGATACTCTTGTTAAGTTTTACGACAAAAGAACGTTTAGATTTTAGTTCTTATAGTACAGCTGGTTTAGATCTGTATTATATTGCACCTAATTTTAATGAGATTGAAGATGAAGGGGTGATTGTATCTCCAGAGCTAGGAAAATCTTATATAGGATTCAAAGAAGCTGTTGCGTTTAAAGAATCAAGAGGGGATTACGGAGTAGTGAATCAATTTGGTTACCTTGGTAAATATCAGTTTGGTAAAGGGACTTTAGATCTAATAGGAATTAAGAATGTTAATAGAAATGAGTTTCTTAATAATCCGGCACTTCAGGAAAAAGCATTTTACGCTTACCTTTCAAGAAATAAATGGGTTTTACGCAGAGATATTAAATGGTTCGTTGGTAAAAGAATGAATGGAATCGAGATTACAGAATCAGGAATTCTTGCAGCCGCACACTTAGGAGGGCCAAATTCTGTAAAGAGATATCTGCGTAGTGGAGGAGTAGAGGGTTTTGCTGATGCTTTTGGAACAACAATTAGATACTACATGAAACGATTTGGTGGGTATGATACATCTTTTGTAGTTGCAAACAGAAAAGCAAAAGCTTCATTATAGCTTTTGTGGCTAGTAATCTCTCTGAATAATATATATTGTTGGTCTTTTGTGAAGATCAATTTCTTCTTTTTTCCATTCTTCTACACTTTTTGTAGCAATATATTCAGTTGTTAGGGTAATATCACAAGCAATACATAGTCGTGTATTTGCATGTAATATAGATTTCAAATCAGAAAACATTTTATCGTTTCGGTAAGGGGTTTCAATAAAAATTTGTGCCTGATTTTTTTCTAAAGAAACCTTCTCCAGTCTTTTAATGGTTGACTTTCTTTCTGTTTTGTCAATAGGAAGGTATCCGTTAAAAGTAAAACTCTGACCGTTCATTCCGCTACTCATCATTGCTAATAATATAGATGAAGGGCCAACAAGAGGTATGACTTGTATGTTTTTTTCGTGAGCTATTTTTATAACTTCAGCACCAGGATCTGCAATTCCAGGGCAACCAGCATCAGATAGCAAACCAATAGATTCGCCGTTAAGACAAGGTGTTAGATAGCCAGGGATTTCTGAGACATCAGTGTATTTGTTTACTGTATGGATAACCAGTGACCGTTGGGATTTACTTGGGCTCACCTTTTTTATGAATCTACGGGTAGGTTTCTCGTTTTCAACGATATAATGATTAACCTGTTCTAAAACTTTTTTTATAGATATAGGAAGTACTTCTAAGGGGACGTCATCTCCTAATCTAGTGGGTATTAAGTATAGTTTTCCTTTGGGATCTAGGGGTTTAAGCTCCATAGGTTTTTTTTAATGAATGATTTTTTTTGATTAAGTTTTTTTGGCCTAATTTAAAAATGTACAGTCATATTGCAAATCTAAATATACAAAAACTTTATGGCTGTAAAAGTTAACTAAGCTTTTCTAGTTTAATAACGATATTGTTGCAGGCTTTATTGAGCATTTGGTATACATCTTCAAAACCTTGTTCACCACCATAATACGGATCGGGAACATCTAAATGGTCATTTGGGTGTAATTCTTCAAGAATAAGTTTCACCTTATTTCTATTTTTGATATCATCTGAAAGTTGTGTGATGTCTTTATAATTGGCATTATCCATTACGTAAATGTAATCGTATTTTTCAAAATCATCTATACTAAACTGGGCTGCTCTCTGGTTGCTAATATCGATTCCGTATTTGATGCCAATGTTAATTGATCGCTTATCTGGTTTACTGCCAATGTGATAGTTGCTAGTGCCACATGATTCTACGATATATTTATCGGGATCTAGTTTAGATTTTAGAATGCCTTCTGCCAAAGGGGACCTGCAAATATTCCCCAGACATACCATCAAAATTTTGGTTTTCATTAAGGTAAGGATTGTTACAGAGTAAGTTTCTTTCCTAGATCCTCTACGTATTTTCTAAATTGTTTGTCTGTAGAAGAAAGATTGTCTACTGTCTTACATGCATGTAAAACGGTTGCATGATCTCGTTTTCCTATTTGGGTTCCTATACTGGCCAATGAAGCCTTGGTAAGTTTTTTTGCAAAAAACATAGCTAATTGACGAGCTTGTACAATATGACGCTTTCTAGTCTTGGATTGAAGTGTTTCAACATCCATTTGAAAATAATCGCTTACTACTTTCTGAATGTAATCAATAGAAACTTCACGCTTAGTGTTTTTTACATAGTTGTCTACAATTGCTTTTGCAAGATCTATTGTGATATCCTTTTTGTTAAAAGAGGAGTGTGCTATCAAAGAGATAATTGCTCCTTCTAACTCACGAATATTGGTTTTAATATTATTTGCCAAAAATTCAACTATTTCTTCGGGCATCTCTACACCATCACGATACAGTTTGTTTTTTATAATAGAAACTCTGGTTTCAAAATCTGGTTGATGTAATTCTGCAGATAATCCCCACTTAAAGCGAGAAAGTAATCTCTGCTCTATGTCTTGCATGTCTACAGGTGCCTTGTCACTAGTTAGTATAACCTGTTTTCCATTTTGGTGCAAGTGGTTGAATATATGGAAAAATACATCCTGTGTACCAGCCTTGCCTGATAATAATTGTATGTCATCAACAATAAGGACATCTATGATTTGGTAAAAATGAATAAAGTCGTTTCGGTTATTCTTTTTAACAGATTCAATATATTGTTGAGTAAATTTTTCAGCAGAGATATATAGAACTGTTTTCTCTGGGTAATTGTCTTTTATGTTTACACCAATTGCATGGGCAAGGTGTGTTTTTCCTAAACCAACCCCGCCAAAAATAAGTAATGGGTTAAAAGATGTTCCTCCTGGTTTATTGGCAACTGCCATTCCCGCAGAACGAGCTAGTCTATTAGAGTCTCCTTCTAAAAAGTTTTCAAAATTATAACTGGGATTTAGTTGAGATTCAATTTTAACGTTGCGTATTCCCGGAATTACAAATGGATTTTTTAACTCTGGATTTTTACTTTTAATGGGTACATCTACTTCTTGAGAGTTTACAGAAGTACGGTTTGCACTAGGGATTTTTTCTGTAAATGGTTTTTTATTACCATATGTATTCTCCATTTTAATAACGTAAACCAATTTTGCATGTTCTCCTAGTTCACGAGTCAAAGATACCTTGAGTAGGTTGACATAATGTTCTTCTAACCATTCGTAAAAAAATTTACTAGGAACCTGAATACTTAAAGCGCCATCTGTAAGTTTTACAGCTTTGATTGGTTCAAACCAAGTTTTAAAAGCTTGTGGAGTAATATTGTCTTCTATAAAAGATAGGCAGTTATCCCAAACTGATTGCGCAGTTATATTCATTCTATTGGCTAGATTAACTATTTTATTAGGTTACTAAAAGAAATTGTGTTGAAAAAACTCCTTACTGTTTTTGCATGACAAATATGTGAACAAAAAATGTAAAAAAAAAACGATTAGGGGGTTGAATATTAATTATTTTTTTTGCATAATTTGATAGTACTACTTTTACTTATATTAATAATCACTCAATTTAAAACATGCTAATCACCTCGGAAACTCAATTTAAAGTGCGATACTCTGAAACTGATCAAATGGGTATTGTCCATCATGGCAATTATGCACAGTATTTAGAGTTAGCACGAATTGATTGGTTGTCCCGATTAGGAATCTCATATAAATCAATGGAAGAAAATGGTATTATGCTTCCTGTGTTTACTTTAGACCTTAAATTTAAGAAATCTGCGTTCTTCGACGATGAATTGACTGTTAAAACTTCGTTGAGGAAAATTCCTACGGTTAAGATTATTTTCGACTACGAAATTTTTAATAGTAGTCTAGAATTGCTAACAACAGCCTCTACAACTTTGGTCTTTGTTAATAGTGAAACTAGAAAACCTATCCCTTGTCCTCTTTTTTTAATTGAAAAAATACAAAATCACTAATTATCCAATCTTTTAATTTCTATTTCGTACAACGGGGAAAAAACCTCTTTTATTTTATCAACCATCTTTTTTCTAACCGAAATTTGAATTTTACAATTTAATTCAAGCTCTTGTTTGGTAATATTTAGTGTGTTTTCCTTAATAATTCGCATAACCTTGTTCATGTCCTTATATTCAAAAGTAATAAGGAAGTTAATATTGATGGTTTTTTCTACTATGATTGACGCTTCCAAAGCTAATTGAGCTGCAGTTCTATATGCATTTATCAATCCACCCACTCCTAATTTTGTGCCACCAAAATAGCGAACTACAACAATTAATATATTGGTTGCTTCAAATGATTGAATTTGACCATAAATTGGTTGCCCTGCAGAATTAGAAGGCTCACCGTCATCATTAGCGCGATATTTTATGTTTTCTATTCCCGTCTGCCATGCATAACACCAATGTCTCGCAGAATGGTGTTGTTTTTTTAGAATTTCTATGTGTTGTTTAGCATCTTCTTCAGAAGTTATTGGAAAGGTGTATCCAAAAAATTTACTATTCCTGTCTTTAAAGAGGACTTCTTCTCCAGGAATATCTATGGTCTTGTATGTGTCTTTTGTTTCCAACTAGTACAATTATATAGAGAATGCTACTAAGATAATACTAAGAATTGCCAAAGTAATTCCAATCCAATTTTTGAGAATCAATTTTTCCTTAAAAAGAATGATTCCGGCTATTGTAGACACTAATAATATGGCTACATTATTTATGGTAAATACTGTTGAGCTATCCATGTTTTCATGGCGTAGCGCTTGTATTAAAAAGTAAATAGAAAAATAATTAGGTATTCCCAGTCCAATTCCGGCAATTACATTTTTAATGGAGAGTCTCAGATTGCCCTTTATCGCTTTGTACAGTAGTGTGAAAACACCAATAATTGCAGCAAATCCAAAAATGGTGGCAGAAAAAACTGGGACATCATTTTTTGCAACAAAATTCGTTTCAAAAAATTTGAGACTAGTATCTATGATTCCGCTTCCTAAGAATACTAGTAAGGGGAAAATCAAATTCTTTTTAGTGATAGAAACTCCCTCGGCAGTTTTCATAGAGGTTAAGTATACCGCTATTAGAGCTATCATAATTCCAATAATTTTTAGTATTCCAGTGCTTTCGTTATACATTAGTATGCCAAAAATAATTGGGATAGCTAAACTCATCTTGGTTGCTACTGCAGCTACAGACAAACCGTTTCTTTGCGTAGTAATGGCCATTAGGTTGAAAACCGAGATGAAAACAACTCCTAATATCATAGCGCCATAGAACCAACCTTGTTTTGAGACATAAGTCAAATCAATCGGTTCTGAGTATGCTATAAGTCCAGATATTGATGCAACTACATAATTGATAATGATAGCTTGTAATGTGTCTACATTGTATTTGGAAAACAGCTTGAAGATTATAAATATCAGGCTTGAGGCTAAAACACTTAGAATTAAATAGATCAAAATAAATTGGATTTTAGGGTAAATAAGTTAGTGATATCTTCTGTCTCTGGGTTGTTGTTCCAGGTATGAATCCCCAATTTTGATGCAGTATCAGTGTTCTTTTTGGTATCGTCAATAAAAAATGTTTCATCAGGTTGTATTTGATGTTGTTTTAAAACAAATTCAAAAATATCAATATTAGGTTTTCGTAAATGAATTTCGTGTGATAAATAAAAAGAATCAAAACAAGATTTAAACACCGAATAAAAAGGGATGTTCTTTTTGATCCAATCAATGTGTAGTTTATTTGTATTGCTAAGCAGTATGAGCTTGTATTTTTGTTTTGAAGCTAAATCTTGTATGAAATCTAATCTGCGTTTTGGAAAATCAAGTAAAATTGCATTCCAGCCATCGATTAATTGTTTTTCGGTTGCTTTTGGAAGGATGGCCTGATGGTTTTTGATAAACTCAAGTGTAGAGAGTTGTCCTGTTTCGTACAAATTATGAATATCCTGTAATTTTGATGTTAATCGAAAATCACCAAATTTTGAAAACTCCCGTAACATAGCCGATTTATCTAAATTGATAAAAACATCCCCAAAGTCAAAGATTATGGTCTTAATCATTTTTGATATATTCTTAAGAAATCATCTATAATTTTTTCTTCGGAAACCAAGTCTCCATTTAGGATAGGTGCTTTTATTCCGGAGTCAAATGTAGTATTTCCTTCAAAAATTCTAGCTTCGTCCCAAAGATTTTTATCAATAAATGATTGAATGGTTTTTGTACCGCCTTCAATAATCACAGATTGAATACCGTGTTTGTGTAAAATAGTGCAGATGTCTTTTGTAATGTCTTTTTCAGAACTAACCACTTCATAAATTAGATTTTTGGTGTTTTTTTTTCTGAATTTATCTGTAGTGATTATTATGGTCTGCTCTGTTTTATTAAGTATTGCTGAGTCCTCTGGGATTTTATCAAATCTATCTATTGCAATTCGTATTGGGTTTTTTCCAGACCAATTTCGTGTTGTTAGTTTAGGATTGTCTTTTGTGATTGTTTGATTTCCTACTAAAATCCCTTGTTCTTCTGCACGCCATTTGTGTACCAGTTGCCTTGAATAGGAGTTTGTGATCCATACTGGTTCTCTTTTGTTAGAAGAAATTGGAGCGACATAACCGTCAAGGGTTTCTGCCCATTTCAGAATAATATATGGGCGTCTCTTATTATGATAAGTAAAAAAACGTTTGTTTAATTCTTGGCATTCTTTTTCCAAAACACCAACGGTAACGTCGCAACCGGCGTTCATTAATTTTTTTATTCCCGCTCCCGATACTTTTGCAAACGTATCTATTGTGCCAATTACAACTCTTTTGATTCCTTTTTCTATAATAAGTTCACTGCAAGGAGGTGTTTTTCCGTAATGGCTGCAGGGCTCTAAGCTTACATAGATTGTAGCATCTTTTAGTAGATCTTGATCTTTTACGGATTTAATAGCATTTACTTCGGCATGGGGCTCACCAGATTTGTAGTGCCAACCTTCACCAATAATTTTTTTATTATGTACAATCACGCTACCAACCAAAGGATTAGGGTAGGTTGTTCCCAAACCATTTTTGGCTAGCTGAATACATCGTTTTATATAGTTATGGTGTACTGTCAATTTTTTTGTTTCAGACTTACTTTTTGTTCTTTTTCTATTTTGTATGGATAAGAAAAACTCCCTAAACGGTATTTAATGGTTCCTTTATATTCTATGTTAAGAGAATCAGTCTGTATAACTTTTAGAACACTGCCAAGAAGCTTGTTTTTATTTTCTTTGTAAATTTTTGATAAGGAAAAAGTGCCTTCTAACGGAATCGAGAATTCACTCTCTGATGGGACTTCAAACTCTTGTGATGAAATAGTTCCCACATCTATGTTATCAACAAATACATGGATATCATCAATAGAGAGCTTTCCTTTTAGGCTATTTGGATTATCAAAAAAAGCATCTGCCTTTAATGTTATATCACGCATACTTACATTTTTGACCACTAGGTTGCCAATGTATTTAAATTTTGGTTTTTTAGATAATGTGCATGCGGTTGTAAGTGCAAATATTGTTGATAATAATAGAAATTTCTTCATTGATTCCTTGTTAGATTTGGCGTATATTTCAATATCATAAAAACTAATTTATTAGATCAGATATTTTTTTAGGAAAATATGATAATCTATCATTTAATAGAATAGGGCAAAAGTAGTGTTTAAAATATAATGGGAGAAATAAAAATCCGAACTATAGTGCATAAAGATAATGAGGCGCTAGGCGCCTTAATTCGAAGTGTTCTTGTCGAAATGGGTGTTCCAAAGGTGGGTACAGCATACGAGGATGAAGCTTTAGATCAGATGTATGAAACTTATGATCAATTAAGAGGTGCTTATTATGTGGTAGAGGAAGATAGGAAAATCATTGGTGGAGGAGGTGTAGCTCCATTAGAGAAAGGCGACTTGGATATCTGCGAGCTTCAGAAAATGTATTTTTTACCAGAGGCTAGAGGTAGAGGATTGGGGCTTAGAATGATAAACATTTGCCTTGATTTTGCAAAAGGAAAAGGCTTTTCTAAGTGCTACTTAGAAACGATGCCATACATGAAAGCAGCAAGGAAATTGTATCAAAAATTAGGCTTTAAAGATCTTGATGCTCCTATTGGTGATACAGGGCACTATAGTTGTCAGGCATGGATGATCAAAGACCTCTAATTAAACAAAACTTACATTGAAAATAAAAGACATTAGAACCGATTTTATAAATTCTTTAGTTGAAATTTATGATCATGAAGAGGTATTGTCATTTTTTTATATCCTTTCTGAGGAAATTATAAGTCTACGAAGAGTAGATGTAGCGATACATTTGGATAGGGTACTTTCTGAAGATGAAGTTTCAAAATTTGAAGATGCAAAAAAACGGATTATAAATCAAGAGCCAATTCAATATATAATTGGTAATACTCATTTCTATGGTTTATCCTTTATGGTAAATAAAGATGTTTTAATCCCAAGACCAGAAACAGAAGAATTGGTAGATTGGATTTTGAAAGATATACAAGACGTAAAAGATCGTTTGAGGGTGTTGGATATTGGTACAGGCAGTGGGTGTATAGCGATTTCATTAGCTAAAAAATTGCCAAATGCTAAAGTATTTGCCATGGATATATCTGATAAGGCGATTGATACTGCAAGGAAAAATGCAAAAATAAATGAAGTAGATATCACTTTTATTCATAACGATATTTTGAATGTTCAAAATCTACCTCATAACTTTGATGTTATTGTTTCTAATCCTCCATATGTTCGCGAATTAGAAAAACAAGAGATGAAACCTAATGTCTTGGATAATGAACCTTCTCAAGCTTTATTTGTGTCTGATCATGATCCGTTGATATTTTATAGAAAAATTACAGAATTAGCAAAAAGAAATTTAAAACCTGAAGGAGTATTGTATTTCGAGATTAATCAATATTTAGGAACAGAAACCAAAAGTATGATAGAATCTTCAGGTTTTAACTCTGTCTCCTTACGAAAAGATATATATGATAATGAGCGCATGATACGGGCTCGCTTAAACTAAAAATATATAGTATGAATAATTTAGATTCAATTTGTGTGTTTTGTGGAAGTAGTGAAGGAAATGATACTAAAATAATTTCTGAGGCTTTTGCGCTAGGTGAAAAACTGGCACAACAAAATATTACTTTGGTGTATGGTGCAGCCAAGATTGGTATCATGGGACAAGTCGCTAAGGGGGCTTTTAAACATAAAGGAAAAGTGATAGGTGTAATTCCAGAATTTCTCAAGGTAAAAGAGGTGGTTCATCAAGGGTTAACAGAATTAATTGTTACTAATAATATGCATGAACGAAAAATGAAAATGCACGAACTTAGTAATGGTTTCATGACATTACCAGGAGGATTTGGTACCTTAGAAGAGCTTTTTGAAATTATTACATGGTCACAGTTAGGATTGCATCAAAAGCCTATTGGGCTTTTAAATATTGGTGGGTTTTATGATAATCTACTTGGATTGCTTGAAAACATGGTCCGAAGAGGTTTTTTGAAAATGGATAACTATGATTTGCTCCTTGTTGATGAAGATATAGATAGATTATTAGAAAAAATGAAAACATTTAAACCTGTTCAAGTGCCAAAATGGCTAAAACCTGAAAGAACCTGAAATTACTTTTTGTTAAATGAATATAGAACAACAGATCAATCAATTAAGAGAAGAACTAAGGCAGCATAATTATAATTATTACGTACTGGATGCAGCTGTGATAAGTGATTATGAATTTGATATGAAGCTTAAAACACTTCAAGAGTTAGAAAAAAAACACCCAGAATTTTACGACCCCAATTCGCCAACGCTAAGAGTTGGAGGTGAAGTGACTAAAAATTTTGAAACTGTGGTCCATGAACACAGAATGTATTCTTTGGATAATTCATATTCTAGAGAAGATTTACTTGATTGGGAAAAACGTATAAAAAAATTAGTAGACGGAGAAATTAATTATACTTGTGAGCTTAAGTATGATGGAGCCTCGATAAGTCTTACATACGAAGAAGGGGTTTTGGTTAGGGCCGTAACACGGGGAGATGGGATACAAGGCGACAATGTTACGACCAACGTGAAAACGATTAATTCTGTTCCGCTAAAGCTGAAAGGGGATTTTCCTTCAAAATTTGATATACGCGGAGAGATAGTTTTGCCTTATGAGGGTTTTGCAAAAATGAATCAAGAACGTATTGAAGCGGGAGAAGAACCATATGCAAATCCAAGAAATACGGCTTCTGGTAGTTTAAAGCTGCAGGATAGCAGCGAAACCGCAAAACGTCCATTAGAATGTTTATTATATAATATTACAGGAGATAAAATAGGAATTACATCTCAAATTGAAAGCTTAGAAAAAGCAAGAGCATGGGGTTTTAAAGTTCCTTCAGAATCCAAATTGGTTCATTCTATTGATGAGGTGTTAAGTTTTGTGAATTATTGGGATGAGCATCGTCATGATCTACCATACGAAACAGACGGAATTGTAATCAAGGTGAATGATCTTCAGCAACAAGAAGAACTTGGATTTACCGCAAAAGCTCCTAGGTGGGCTATGGCTTATAAATTTAAAGCTGAGCAGGCTTCAACCATATTACAAGAAATAACTTATCAGGTAGGTAGAACTGGTGCAATTACACCTGTTGCCAATCTGGATCCTGTGTTACTTGCTGGTACAACAGTAAAGAGAGCTTCATTGCATAATGCAGATCAGATTGAGAAATTAGATATAAGGGTTGGGGATACCGTTTTTGTTGAAAAAGGAGGAGAGATAATTCCAAAAATTATAGGTGTCGATTTTCAGAAAAGAAATCAAAACTCTAAACCAACACTGTATATAACAGAATGCCCAGAATGTAACACACCGCTAATTCGAAAAGAAGGCGAAGCACAGCATTATTGTTCAAACTATAAAGGGTGTACTCCTCAAATAGTGGGGCGTATACAGCATTATATTTCAAGAAAAGCAATGGATATTGAAGGGTTAGGGGGAGAAACCGTAACTTTATTGGTAAACGAAGGCTTGATTACCAATTATGCTGATCTGTATGAATTGAGAAAAGAGCAGGTGGTTCCTTTAGAAAGAATGGCAGATAAAAGTGCCGATAACCTTATTAATGGGATACAGAAATCTAAAGAAATACCTTTTGAACGCGTTTTATTTGCTTTGGGAATTCGTTATGTTGGTGAGACGGTTGCCAAAAAATTGGCAAAACATTATAAATCAATTCAGGCTATAATTGAAGCTACCGAAGAAGATTTGGTTAATGTAGATGAAATCGGAATCAAAATTGCCCAGAGTGTAAGGGAGTTCTTTTCTGTTGATGAAAATAAAGAGCTGATTGGTAAGCTGTTAGGTTATGGGGTTCAGTTAGAGATTTCTGCAGAGAAACTAGCGAATCAAACAGATACACTACAAGGGCAGACGTTTGTTGTTTCTGGTGTTTTTGAAAGAGTATCTCGTAATGAACTTAAGAAATTAATAGAAGATAACGGAGGTAAAGTTTCTAGTTCTATTTCGTCAAAAACTTCTTTTATTGTCGCAGGAGCTAACATGGGTCCTAGTAAATTAGAAAAAGCCAATAAACTTGAGATATCAATCATTAGCGAAGATGAATTTCTTAGCAAAATAAAATGAAAATAAGAACTCTAATTAAAATATTGCTACTAATTACTGGTGGGCTTTGTGTTTTGAGTACTGTTATGCAATGGCCAGATTTAGAGTTTTATGTTAAGCCAACGACTGTACCATTGTTTTTTATGTTGTATTGGTTTAATGTGAAGAGGGTGGATACCTTGTTTTTGGTAATATTGCTTTTGTGTTTTTTGGGAGATATTTTTTTGTTAACCGAAATGAAAAACGCCTTTATGTATGTGCTCCTAAGTTATACAGTGTGCTATCTTATACTATTTTATTATTTATACAAGAATTATTCCCCTATTGATTACAGTGCTACCGATATGATGTATTTGATTGTTTTCTTTGTTTCGTGGACTTATGTTGTATATGAGATTTATAAAGCTGTCGAAGGAACGATGGGAG
The DNA here is from genome assembly GCA_947496355.1 of uncultured Aquimarina sp. Taxonomy (GTDB): domain Bacteria; phylum Bacteroidota; class Bacteroidia; order Flavobacteriales; family Flavobacteriaceae; genus Aquimarina. Next base: position 378,698 of record CANMCO010000004.1, on the reverse strand, counting down.
ATATTAGACCGTATGGCTTGAGTTATCTGGTAATTTTATACCTGCTTTTTATAGGGGCAGTTCTACAGTATGCAAATGTTAGATCTACAAAGTCATTATGGTTTTTGATCGCAGTGTTAAATTTTGTGGTTAGTGATACTTCCTTTGCTTTAAACAGATTTTATATTCCTTCTATTGAGCTTGAGATTATTAATTCTATATATCAATTACTGGCAGTATTTTTTCTTGTTCAATTCAAGACATCAAGTTCAATTTCATTGAAACTTAAAGATTCTTAGGTATGAATAAAGTGTCAAAAGTTGTAATTGTTTCAAATTTAGTATATTGTGTAACAGAAAACACACATACACACATACATAGTTATTTAGCAAAAGGGGTGCTCTTGTAGGTATTAATCTTGAGTGCAAATAAAATTTAATGGATGGAGAGAAGTTACTAAAGCTTTTAATTTCTTTTTTGATTGTATTCCAGGTATTAGGGTTTGTGTTTAAAAACGATTTTTTATATACAGGTTCTGAGTTAATTTTATCTGTATCAGTAATAGTGCTTTATTTTATAGTTACTAAAAGGGTAAAAACGTATCATGTAATTGTATTGTTGGTTCTTTTTATAGGGAAATTAATCACATTCTTTAATGTTGAAAGTATAATAAAATTTCAGATAGCGACACATATATTGGTCTATATTCTGCTTTTTTATTTTTTGTATTATAATCATAAATCTTTTGTTTATAATCGCAGAGATGTGTTTACTCTTTTGTTAGGTAGTTTGTTGTATACAGTTATATTTTTTTTAGCTTACCTAACTCTAAAGGGACCTATGGGTAATGTACATTTATTAGGATTCCTTCATCTATTGTTGCTTTATATTTTGTTAGTGGTAGGTGCAATGCATTATATTAACATACGGTCAGAAAAATCACTTTGGTATTTTTTGTCAATGTTAAATTTCACATTTAGCGATTATATGTTGCTTATAGATACGTTTTATTTACAATCATACGAGCTGCAGTTACTTATATTGATATGTGAGCCATTAGCAATGGTTTTCTTAGTTAATTATATGGTCACAAAATCATTGAAGCTAAAATCCGAGGAATTTGAAGGGTTTTGAATTATTAACAATAAGAGGTGAAAACAGAAAAAATAGTATATAGTTTGTTTTATTTTTTTGCAGCGTTAACGTTGCTAATGGCTATTTTTGCGAGACAAATGGTGATTTTTTTTAAGCCGTTTGTGGTTCTGTCGTTATGTTTTATCTATATAGTAAAAACTGAAAAAATTAATTTTTTGGTGTTGTTTACTATGCTATTAGTTATGATGTCTGAGATCCTTACAATGAGAGACTTCTCTGGTTATTTTGGGGTTATAGTTATTTTTCTGTCAATACATTACAGCGTGAATATGATTATACTGTGGAAGAGTTTGCGGAAGGTAAAAATAAAATTAAAGAAAATCTTTACTGTTCAATTGATGATAACGATGACATTGATCACTTATGTCGTACTTTCTGTTTCAGAATTAATAACGCCTGCAGTACATGAACATACGGTGTTTCTAAATATATTAATTATATGTTTTGTTCTTTTTATAGGGCTTTGCTATTATATATATATGAATAGCAGAACCGTAATAAGTTATTCTTTGATGGTCGCTGCCTCTTGTTTTTTGATTTCCAATATACTTACAGCTCTGGATAAATTGTACATCTCTATAGATATTTTTACTGTTATGAGTAATCTTTTACAAATATCAGGAGAGTTTTTTCTAATTAAGTTTTTTCTGGAACAACATAAGTTGGTTTCAAATGAAGAAGATTATTTTGAAAATTAATATGTTTTAATTCAAGGATTTGTATTTTGTTGTCGAATCTTGTAATCCTTTAAGGCCTTTTGAAAAAAATAGGAGCAACATATTTATTTTTCTATCTTACTTTTCTAATTGTAATCTATGTCGCTATCTTTTTGGATAAATCTTTATTGATTTATGTTAAACCCCTCGCCCCGCTTTCATTGATTTTGTTGTACATCAGGTTTACTAAGAAGATTAACTTAGCGTTTCCATTGTGTATGATAGTAATAGCCGTAACCGATATTTTTAATTACTTGAATTTTATTAAATATTATAGCATTATTGCGGTGTTAATATCTCTTTTTTATGCTTTATGTCTTTTTTTACTTAAGGAGTATCTTGCTAAAGATGATATTAAGTTAAGTAGGTTGACTTCTCCTCCAGTTATAGTAAGTGTATTTCTGATAGGGTATCTAATATTTTCTATAACAGAACTAGCAATGCCTATAGTTGAAGGCTCTCTTGGGTCAGTGGCAATGATTGTCATTAGTTTGCTTCTATTTGTTACAGCTAGCTTTTTTATTTATGTTGCCGACAGATATGAAAAATCTATTTATCTCTTTATAGCGGCTTGTTGTACTTTGTTTGTTGATGCTCTTTTGGCAATAAATGAATTGTATTATTACACAAGGGTGTTTACGGTACTTATAAATATTGCAGAAATAGCGGGCTTGTATTTTTTTACATTTTTTTTGATTGAGGCAAAACTTATTGATGAAAAAACTTCCAAAGAAAAATATTTTTAAAATGATTAAGTTATACTAGCCTAGTTGATTTTCAGGCTTTTCTGTTTTCTTGAAGTTGACGGAGTGGTTTTAAGTTGTAAAATAGCTACATTTGTGGCTTCTTAATCTTTTTGTAAATGATTTTAAAGGGTCTTAAAAGAAATGCTATAAAAAAAAGTATTGAAGCTCATCTTCAGAAAAGAAATGCTTCGCCATCAGGGATTTCTAACCTAAATACTCTTGCGGTACTTATTGATGCTTCTCAATCAGTTAATATTTTATCATTAGTAAAATTGGCTAATGAATTAGGGGTAAAATCAGATAAGTTAAAGGTGATGGGGTATAAGGAAGAGAAAGATATTGAAGATGATAAAGATGCTGCTTACTATAATGACAAAAGTTTTGCAGTAAATGGATCAATAAAAAGTAAATCACTACAGGATTTTATTAATAAAGATTATGATGTTCTGATAAGTTTTTATCCAGAAGATAAAATGGAGTTAAATTATGTTGCGGCTGCATCAAAATCAAAATTGAAAGTAGGTTTTGCAGAGGTAGATAATCGAATTAATGATTTGATCATAGGGTCGGCTGTAAACAATACTAATCTCTTTATAAAAGAACTTAAGAAATATTTAAAAATTTTACAGATTATATAGTATGAGTGGTTTTCTTAGAGGAACAGGAGTAGCGTTGGCAACTCCATTTAATAAAGATGGTTCAATAGATTATGCAGGAGTTACTTCATTAGTTAATTTTTGTATTGAAGGAAATGTAGAATACCTTGTGGTGTTAGGAACTACAGCAGAATCGGTTACGCTTACTAAGGATGAGAAGAAAAAATTAGTAGATCATATTGTAAAAGTTAATAGTAAGAGACTGCCATTGGTAATTGGTATAGGAGGAAACAATACCGGGGCTATACTTGAAGAAATAAAAGAAACCAATCTTTCAGATTTTGATGCCATACTTTCTGTGGTTCCAATGTATAATAAGCCAAGTCAAGAAGGGATTTATCAACATTATAAGGCTATTAATGATAATACACCTCTTCCGGTTTTACTTTATAATGTTCCATCCCGAACAGGAACCAATATGACTGCAGAAACTACATTACGCCTTGCTCAATTGGATAAAATTGTGGGCATAAAAGAGGCTGTAGGAGATTTTACGCAAGTTCTAAAAATTATAAAAGATAGACCAAAAGATTTTTTGGTTATTTCTGGAGATGATACGTTAGCTTTGCCTGCTGTGGCAGCAGGAGGAGATGGAGTTATAAGCGTTATTGGCCAAGGTTTCCCTAAAGAGTTTTCAGAAATGATAAGACTAGGTTTGTCAGGAGAAACAGAAAAAGCATTCGAAATACTTTATAAACTTTTACCAGTTGTAGGTTATGCTTTTGAAGAAGGAAATCCTGCCGGAATAAAGAATATTTTAAAAGTGAAAGGTGTTTGTGATGATAATATCAGACTACCACTAATTTCAGTTTCTGAAAGTTTAGCAAAAAAAATAAGAGAGTTTATTGTTTCATAACCCATGGCCAAAAGAATAAAAGACCCCGGAGTAGGTAGAAGTTCAAATAGGCATGCCAAACGTTTTATAAATGCCGACGGATCTTTTAATATAAAACATATTAACAGGCCCAGTTCTTTGTCTGAAAGCTATGATTATTTAATAGGAATAAGCTGGTCAAGGTTTTTTTTATGGGTGTTGCTGGGCTATACCTTAATCAATATATTATTTGCTATAATATATATGTTTTTGGGTATTTCTGATATAGTAGAGCCAACAGGTAATGTGTTCAAAGATTTTCTGAATGCATTCTTTTTCTCGGCACAGACAATTACTACTGTTGGCTATGGGGCTTTGTCACCTAAGGGTTTTGTTTTTGGAATTATCTCTTCATTCGAAGCGCTTATAGGCTTGTTATGCTTTTCGTTTGTTACAGGTTTGTTGTATGGAAGGTTTTCTAAACCAAGGGCAAATATTCAGTTTAGTAATAATATAGTCATAAGAAAGCATAATGGTGTAGATAGTATTATGTTTCGGTTAATGAGCAGAAGTGCCAATGTTATGATACGACCTAAAATTGAAGCTACGCTAGCATTATCTCAGGAAGATAAGGATAAGGCGTATGTCAATAATTTTTATAACCTTAAGTTAGAACGAAATACGATTACTTACTTGCCAACAACCTGGACAATAGTTCATTCTATAAATGAATCTAGTCCTCTATATGGATATAGCAGAGAACAACTTGCACATCTAAACGGTGAAGTTTTATTGCTAGTGAGCTACTATGATGAATCGTTTTCACAAGAAGTTCATCAAGTACATTCGTATGTACTAAAGAACATGAAACAAGATCAAAAATTTGTCCCTGCATTTTATTATGACGATGCCGGATATACAATATTGGATCATGATAAGTTAGATGAAACTTTTTCAAATGATTTATGATGTGAATTAAAATGTAATGTTTGAGGAAAAGCATTGTAATCCTGCAACAAGTACCCAGAAATCTAGTTATTATAATAAGCCAAAATTAGTAACCCAAGATGTGCTTAGGTTACTTTTAGGTAAATTCTATCTGTTAATTTGGTACCAATATGTAAAGACAGGTGAATTGATGAACTAAAGTTTTTGTAATAGCGCAGAAATATATACTTTTGCCAGATGTTTTTTTATCTATGAAGAGATTATTGTATTTATTCATTTTTGTATTACTCCTAGGGTCTTGTAGTGAATACCAAAAAGTGTTAAAAAGTGAGGATGTTGGCGTCAAATATAGGGCCGCAGAGAGTTTGTATAAAGAAGGGAAATATAAAAAGGCATTAGTGCTTTTTGAACAAGTTGTTCCTCAATACAGAGGTAAACCTCAAGCAGAAAGAGTAATGTATTATTATTCTGACACATATTATCAACTAGAGGACTATTATTTGGCGGGATATCAATTCGAGAGATTTGCTAAATCATATCCAAATAGTGATAAAAAAGAAGAGGCGGCGTATAAGGGAGCAAAAAGTTACTACTATCTTTCTCCAAGATATAGTCTTGATCAAGAGGAAACTACAAAAGCAATAGAAAAACTTCAGGCTTATATTAATACTTATCCTGATAGCGAAAATCTAAAAGAAGCTAACACTTTGGTTTCTGAGCTAAGAGAGAAAAAAGAGAGAAAGGCCTATGAGGTAGCTAAACAATACCACCATAGAGAAGATTATAAAGTTGCAATTGCGACATTTGATAATTATTTGGTGGATTATCCTGGATCTGTTTATAGAGAAAATGTACTATATTACAAATTAGAGTCTGAGTATCTTTTGGCCATAGGTAGTTACGAAAGCTTGGTAGAAGAACGCTTAGAGGTAGCTTTAGGGTATTATAATAACTATAAGAAATACTACAGAACAGGAGGAGAGTTTACTCAAAAAGCCGAAGTAATAGGAGAAGATATAAAGTCAAGATTAGAACAATATAAATAGAAAATAAAGTAGAAGATGGATTTGAAAAAAAGTAATGCGCCGGTTAACACGACTACTATTGATAAAAATCGTATCGATCAGCCAACAGATAATATTTACGAGGCAATTTCAATAATATCAAAAAGAGCAACCCAGATTAATACAGATATTAAAAAGGAGCTTCTTGAAAAATTAGATGAGTTCGCTACTTACAACGATAGTTTAGAAGAGATTTTTGAAAATAAAGAGCAAATAGAGGTTTCCAAGTTTTATGAAAGACTTCCTAAACCACATGCTTTGGCAGTTCAAGAATGGTTAGAAGATAAGATCTACCACAGAAATACAAAGGCCGACACAGAATCTCTATAAATCTATGTCTATCTTAAGCGGTAAAAAGATTTTAATTGGTGTTACCGCTGGTATTGCTGCTTATAAAGCTGCCGCTCTGGTGCGATTATTTATTAAAACCGGAGCAGAAGTTCAAGTTGTAATGACACCAGCGGCCAAAGATTTTGTTACACCGCTTACCCTATCTACACTATCCAAAAACCCTGTTCATTCTTCTTTTTTTGATGAAGAGGATGAAAATGCAGTGTGGAATAATCATGTTGACTTGGGATTATGGGCAGACTTGATGATTATTGCACCCGCAACAGCCAATACATTATCAAAAATGGCAACAGGTAATAGCGATAATTTATTACTTGCTACTTATTTGTCTGCAAAATGCCCAGTGTATTTTGCTCCTGCCATGGATTTGGATATGCATAATCATCCTTCTACATACGAAACTTTTAAAAAATTACAAGAATTTGGGAATATTATGATTCCTTCAGAATCTGGCGAATTGGCAAGTGGTTTAGTGGGTAAAGGGAGAATGGCAGAGCCTTCAACAATTGTTGATTTTATCGAAAAAGATATTTTAAATAACCTTCCTTTAAAAGGTCAAAAGGTGCTAATAACCGCTGGCCCTACATATGAAGCGATCGATCCTGTACGATTTATAGGTAATCATTCTAGTGGTAGAATGGGGGTTGAACTCGCCAAAACTGCGGCTAATCTTGGAGCTAATGTTAATTTGGTTCTAGGACCATCTGCATTAAAAGTTGAGCACAGTAATATTAATGTGACTAACGTTGTAAGCGCAGAAGATATGTATCAAGCTGTGGTTTCAGAATATAAAAACTGTAATATTGCAATTGCATCAGCAGCTGTCGCCGACTATAGACCGAAGTCTATATCAAATCAAAAAATTAAGAAGGCAGATACCGAGTTTTCTATAGAACTAGAACGAACAAAGGATATTCTTAAATGGATGGGAGGTGAAAAGAAAGACCAGTTTTTGGTTGGGTTTGCTTTAGAGACTGAAAATGAGGAAGAAAATGCAAAAAATAAACTCAAGAAAAAGAACTTAGACTTAATTGTTCTTAATTCATTAAATGATAAGGGGGCCGGTTTTAAGGGGCAAACTAATAAAGTGAGCTTAATTAATCATAAATTAGAAGTTAAAGCGTTTGAATTAAAAACAAAGTCAGAAGTTGCTAAAGATATATTCAACGAAATCAATCTACTAAAAAATGAATAGATTCTTCCTCATAATATTGCTAGTGTTAGGTTTTAATTTATCTGCTCAGGAGTTTAATGCCACAGTAGTAGTAAATGCAGAACAAACAACTACTCCTAATTTGCAGGTATTTAAGACATTAGAACGTTCTTTGACAGAGTTTATAAATAATACGACCTGGACGACCGTAGATTATCGTACAGAAGAGAGAATCAATTGTAGTTTCTTCATTACGATAGCTGATTATGATAATGATGCTTTCTCTGCAACAATACAAGTACAGGCTTCACGCCCAGTGTATGGATCTAATTTTACGACTACAATTTTTAATATTAATGACAAGCAATTTAATTTTAACTATCTCGAATTTCAGCCTTTAAATTATAATTCAAATAACTACGACTCAAATCTTATTTCTGTTTTAGCCTACTATTTATATACAATTTTAGGGGTAGATGCAGATACTTTTGAATTAAATAGCGGTACTAGCTATTTTCAGGAAGCTAAAAATATCGTTGGTAATGCTCAAACTAGTAATCGATTGGGATGGAATGCTCAAGACGGAAATCAATCCAGATTCAGATTAAATGATGATCTGTTATCAGGTACCTATGATGGGTATAGATCTGCAATGTATACGTATCACAGAGAAGGATTGGATGTTATGTATAATAACGTGAAACAAGGAAAACAAAATGTTACTAAGGCTATGGAATCTCTTGAGGACCTTCACAATGTAAGACCTAATTCATATATAATGAGAGTATTTTTTGACGCCAAAGCAGATGAGGTTTCAAGTATTCTTTCAGGAGGACCTTCTGTTAATATCGCCGAGACCATAAGGGTTCTGAATAAAATAGCACCAACATATGCCGAAAACTGGAAGGATATAAAGTTTTAATAAAAGAAGTTGTTTTTAAATAGACATTTTTGAGCTTTATAATCATCTTTAACTATTACTACTACACAATTTGAAATTCTATCTAAAAAAATAGAAAAGAACAAATGAAATCTTCTTTAAAACTGTAGTATATTTACTTTTTGAAAAACTATAAAAATCTTTCTATCCTTTGCTTAGAGGTCTTTCTATAAAAAACTTTGCTTTAATCGAACAGCTACAAGTCTCTTTTGATTCTGGTTTAATTACTATTACGGGAGAAACAGGGGCTGGTAAATCTTTGTTATTAGGTGCGTTAGGATTACTTCTTGGTAAGAGAGCTGATCTTAGTAGCGTTAAAGATAGTACTCAAAAATGTGTGATTGAGGGGGTTTTTAGTATAAAACAATATAATCTAGATTCCTTTTTTGACGAGGAGGAATTAGATTATGAGCATGAAACCATTATTAGAAGAGAGATTCTTCCTTCAGGAAAATCTAGAGCTTTTATTAATGATACTCCGGTTACATTACAATCTCTGGTTCGACTTGGTTCGCGATTGATAGATATTCATAGCCAACATCAAACATTAGAGGTAACAACCAACGATTTTCAATTCGAGGTGTTAGATGCATTGGCAGAAGCAGATCGCGAAATAGAATCTTATAAAAGGGGGTTAGGGCTACTTAAAAAGAAAGAAAAAGAACTAAATACTCTTGTTTCAAGTCAAGATACGTTTACTAAAGAGTATGATTATAATTCATTTCTCTTAAAAGAGCTAGAAGACGCCAAACTTAAAGCTGGGGAATTACAGGAGTTAGAAGAACGTTACGAACAGCTTAATAATATAGAAGAAATTCAGGAACGATTATCGGGATCGATTTCGTTAGTTACTTCAGAAGAAATAGGGGTCTCAGATCAGTTAAATACAATCAAAACCAATCTCTCTAAAATAGAATCGTATTCTGGCTCGTTAAAAGAACTTTCAGAAAGAATTCAGAGTGTTTATATCGAATTAGATGATATACAGCTATCTCTGTTAAATGAATTAGAAAGATTAGAAGCAGACCCGCAACAATTAGAAGAAACGGGGCAGCGATTGCAGTTATTACATAATTTGCAAGTCAAACATAGTGTCTCTACAGTTGATGAACTTATTTTGATAACACAGGAGTTGCAGGAAAAAGTTTCTAAAACAGAGTCTCTTTCAGAAGATATAGAAAAACTGAAAGAAGAGATGTCTACGATTCAATCTCAACTAGATGAGGTTGCAGAAAAAATTCATAGTAAAAGAAAGAAAGCATTGCCTCAATTAACTGAAGAATTAGAGAGTATTCTTAAGTCTTTGGGAATGCCAAATGCAAGTTTTAAAGCATCTCTAGAATTGCAGGATAACTATTTAACCAATGGAAAAGAAGTTCTTGAATTTTTGTTTTCTGCCAATAAGGGAGGGTCTTATGGGCAGCTTAAGAAAGTAGCTTCAGGAGGGGAGTTGTCAAGAATTATGATAGCTATCAAGGCTATTCTTTCTAGATACGCTCAACTGCCAACGATCATCTTTGATGAAATAGATACTGGAGTTTCTGGTGAGGTAGCTCATAAAATGGCTGATTTAATGATGGATATGAGTAAGAATTTACAAGTTTTTAGTATCACACATTTACCACAGATAGCCGCAAACGGGCAAAGTCATTATAAAGTGTATAAAGAAGATATTGATAATACTACAGTTACACAGCTTAAGTTGTTGAGTGAAGAAGAACGAATTCATGAAATTGCCGAAATGATTGGAGGAAAAGATATTTCAGATTCTGCATTAACACATGCAAAATCATTACTATATAATTAAACTAAAATTCATTTTGTTTAACTACGGTTAGGGTCGTTTTGTTATCTTTACCGATTGTATAACTATACTTTAATTTACAACTAAATGTCACACAATTTATTAAAAGGTAAAAGAGGGATTATTTTTGGAGCACTTGATGAAAGTTCAATTGCTTGGAAAACGGCAGAACGTGTCTTTGAAGAAGGTGGTAGTTTTGTTCTTACTAATGCGCCTGTAGCAATGCGTATGGGGGCTATTAATACCTTGGCAGAGAAAACCAATTCTCAGGTAATACCGGCAGATGCAACCTCACTAGAGGATCTGGAAAACCTTGTAGAAAAATCAATGGAGATTTTAGGAGGTAAAATAGATTTTGTTTTACATTCTATTGGGATGTCAGTAAATGTTAGAAAAGGACGTCACTATACAGATCTTAATTACGGATTTAGTGAAAAAGGCTGGGATGTGTCTGCACTTTCTTTCCATAAAACAATGCAGACTTTATATAAAAAAGATGCAATGAATGAGTGGGGGAGTATTGTGGCTTTAACATATATGGCAGCACAACGAGTTTTTCCCGATTATAATGATATGGCTGATAATAAAGCATATTTAGAATCAATAGGACGTAGTTTTGGATATTTCTTTGGAAGAGATAAAAAAGTACGAGTAAATACAATTTCGCAATCGCCAACACCTACAACAGCAGGAAAAGGAGTAAAAGGTTTTGATGGGTTTATAGAATATGCAGATAAAATGTCTCCTCTTGGTAATGCTACCGCAGGTGAATGTGCAGATTATACAGTAACAATGTTTTCTGATTTGACTAAAAAAGTAACATTACAAAACTTATATCATGATGGTGGTTTCTCTAATATGGGAGTAAGTCAATTGGTTATGGATAAGTTTATGGATGAGGAATAAAAACCCCTAGGATAACTAATGTAATATCAAATAAATCCCATTCTTAATCGGTAATGGGATTTTTTGGTTATATCGTTTATGAGGTAAGCGCTATAATTTAATTTTGTAATATGAAGATACACTTTTCTTTTATTGTACCAGTATATAACAGGCCGCAGGAGATTGATGAGTTACTGCAAAGTATGCAAGCGATGAAGTATACTGGGGAATACGAAATTGTAATCATTGAAGATGGATCTTCAGAGACTTCAGAGCATGTTGTTGAATCTTTTAAAGATAAGCTGTCAATAAGCTATTATCAAAAACCAAACACTGGCCCGGGAGATTCGCGCAATTATGGAATGCGCAAAGCAAAAGGTAACTATTTTATTATTTTGGATAGCGATGTGATTTTACCCAATGATTATTTGTCTAGGGCAGATGAGTTTTTAAACAAAAAATTTGTGCATTGTTATGGCGGTCCTGATGATGCACATAAAAGCTTTTCGAATCTTCAAAAAGCGATAAGTTATAGTATGACCTCTTATCTTACAACAGGAGGCATTAGAGGTCGTAAAGGTACAATGAATAGATTTCAACCTCGCAGTTTTAATATGGGGTTATCTAAAGAAGCTTTTCAAGCTTCAGGAGGTTTTGGTGATATACATCCAGGAGAAGACCCGGATCTTACCATAAGATTATGGAAATTAGGATATGATACAGCATTAATTTCAGATGCTTTGGTTTTTCATAAAAGAAGAATCTCTTGGAAAAAATTCTATATACAGGTGAATAAGTTTGGACTCGTACGACCAATCTTAAATAAATGGCATCCAGAAACGGCAAAGATAACCTATTGGTTTCCCCTTGCTTTTATTGGTTATATCATATTTGCGATCATATTTGCGTTCTTAGGATGGTGGCATTTTTTGGCAATGTTGGGGCTATACTTTATTCTGATATTTCTTGGTGCAACAATTAGGTTTGAAAATGTTTCTATTGGTTTACAGTCGATTTTAGCAGTTTTGATACAATTTTATGGATATGGAAAAGGATTCCTAAAATCTTATTATTATATTCATCTATTGAAAAGAGTCCCCGAAGAGCAATTTGCGAAATTGTTTTTTTCAAAGTAAATATCATTTATGTCAAGTAGAAAAAAGAATTTTTCATTCAAAAAAAATAGTGTAAAAACCTTTTTGTTTTTTTTAATATTCACTTCTGTTTTATGGTTGTTAATACAGTTTTCAAAGAATTATACGCAAGAAGTAGAAGTTGGTGTTAGATATACAAACCTTCCGGAAGGCAAAATATTTAATGACCAAAGTGACCAGATATTGAGGATGACACTTAATGGCAATGGTTTTAGGTTGATGGGCCATAATTGGAAGAAGCCAACGCTTGAGCTTAACGTAGAGGATGCCGTGGCAAATAATCAAGATGACTACTACTTTTATATTGACAAAGAATCTAAAATATTGAAGAATAAATTAGATTTTAAAGGACGAGTACTATCTGTACAAAAGGACACATTAAGATTGCAGCTTGATATTAATTTAGAGAAAAAAATTCCGGTTAATCTTGAACAAGATATTCAGTATGCAGCAGGGTATGGTAGCGATAAAGGACTGGTAATTGCCCCAGATTCTATAACAATAAGTGGTCCATCAAAGATTATTGATACAATTCAATCAATAAGCACAGATTTTTTAAGTCTTGAAGGGGTAAATGTTGATCATTTATCTGAGCTTAACATAAATACAATAGAATTACCTCCTAACGTTATGGTAACTCCAGATAAGGTTGAAGCAAAGATTTTGGTTAGCAAGTTTACTGAAGGAAACCAGAGAGTGCCTATAACCTTGAACAATGTCCCTGAAGGAATAGAGATTAAGATTTTTCCAAAAGACATTACGGTGGTGTATAGAGTAGGATTAGATAAGTATAATGAAATAAGCTCTCGTGATTTTATGGTAGTTGCCGATTACGCTAAAGCTTCAGAAGAGAGTTCCTTTTTAACCCTGGAATTAGCAGATAAACCTAGTTCTATTCATGATGTTCGTCTACAAGAAAAACAAATTCAATTTGTTGTTTTAAAAAAGAACTTGAAATAGACTTGATTAAATGTTTGAATTCTAATTAGAACAATTTCTTATATACATCACACAAATTTTTTAATAAGAAACTAATACATGTAAACGAATGAAAGTGGTAGGTCTTACGGGCGGGATAGGTAGTGGGAAATCTACAGTTGCAAAAATGTTTCATCAACTAGGAGTTGCAGTTTACATTGCAGATGATGAGGCTAAAAAACTTATGAGTAATGACAAAACTGTGCGAGAACAAATTATTGATTTATTGGGTGTTGATTCGTACCGTGAAGGAGAACTAAATAGGCCATATATAGCAAATATGGTTTTTAATAACAGGTCAAAACTCGATAAATTGAATGAGATAGTTCATCCGGCTGTAGCTAGTCATTTCAAAATATGGAAAGACAAGCAAATTGGTAACTATGTGATAAAGGAAGCTGCTATTTTATTTGAGAATGATGGGTATAAGCAGTGCGATTATACAATTTTGGTTTCAGCACCTTTGGAAACTAGAATTAAGAGAGTTTTAGAAAGAGATCAAATTACAGAGAAACAGGTTTTGTCTAGAATGAATAATCAATGGGAGGATTCTCAAAAAATACCATTGGCCGATTTTGTTATATACAATACAGATTTAGAAGAAACTGAAAGTCAAGTGTATAGAATTCACAAAGAAATATCTTCCTAAGGCCGTTGTAGTACGAATCTTTCATTTTGTTAACATTTGGTTAAACCGTAAAGTAGCTAAATGTTAAAGTCTTACTTTTGATCTATGAATAAAAGGTTATTCGTATTACTGATAATCCTGATGAGTTTATCATTAATCGGGATTATTTTCGTTCAGGGATATTGGATTAACAACACGGTTGAAAATAATAAAGAACAGTTTTCTTTTAATGCTAAACAAATATTAATATCTGTTTCCAATGGGATTCAGTATAGAGAGTTTGAAGAGATGTTTTTTCCTTTACAGGGAATTCTTGATAGCATAGAAGAACCAGATAATAAAACAATACGACAACTTTTAGATATTAGTATAGATAATACTACGAGATCATTTGCTTATGCAAACGGTATTTTGGAAGAAGATTATAAGTTGTTTTCGTCTTTTATAAACTTTAATATTGATACGGTAAAGTTAAAAAATATTCTAAATCGTAATGTGGATATTTCAGCACAAGACGTTCAGGATGATTTTGCCAAAGAAAGTTCTGAATCTAAGTTGGAGAGGATACAAGGTTTGACAGATCTTCAAAGAAGGGATTATGAAATTGTAATAGGAGAAATTGCAAGTTTCATACCCATACATAGAAGAGTTCAAAGGAAAGAGATAGAGTATTTGCTTAAAAAAGAGCTCGAAGAGCGTGATATAAAGGTAGATTATGAATACGCAATATATAGTAATGCTTTAGCAACAAAAGTACGTTCTGACGATTTTAGTTTGGATTATCCAACAACATATGCGATACCTCTTTTTGTAGATGATGAGGGTGTGAGTGAGTATCAGCTATATGTTAATTTTACTGGAAAAAAGCAATATGTTCTTTCTACTATTAAAGGAATGGCCATATTATCAATAATTTTTACTTTGATTATTGTAATTGCTTATTCTAGTGCATTGTCGCAGCTTATGCAGCAACGGCAGATATCACAGATTAAAACGGATTTTATTAATAATATGACTCATGAGTTAAAAACACCAATTGCAACAATCAACTTGGCGTTAGATTCTATTAAAAATCCAAAAATAGAAGGAGATCCGCAAAAGGTGCAGCGATATATGGATATGATTCGAGAAGAAAATAAGAGAATGCATGCACAGGTTGAAAATGTATTAAGAATATCTCAGTTAGAAAAGAATGAGCTTAATATAAAGAAAGAGAAGCAAGATCTTCATGATGTTATTGAGGATGCTGTCACACATGTTTCTTTAATTGTAGAAAATAGAGAAGGATATATAAAAACACATTTAGGAGCTCTTAAAACTACAATACTGGCTAATGATAGTCATTTGACTAATGTTGTAGTAAATATTTTGGATAATGCCACTAAATATTCAGAGCAAGAACCAAAAATTGATATATATACTGAAAATATAAAAAATAGTATTATTCTTAAGATTAGAGACCAAGGAATAGGAATGAGTAAAGTTGCACAGAAAAAGATCTTTGAAAAATTCTTTAGGGAACATACAGGAGATTTGCACAATGTAAAAGGTCACGGATTGGGATTAACATACGTAAAAAGAATAATTGATGACCATCATGGTCAAATATGGGTGGAGAGCGAAAGGGGAAAAGGCTCCACATTTATAATTAAATTACCGTTAATATCTTAAAATATGGAAACAGAAAACAAAAAGATTTTGCTTGTAGAGGATGATCCAAACTTCGGAACAGTGTTAAAGGATTATCTAGTAATGAATGATTATGATGTTGTGCATGCTAAAAATGGTATGGAAGGCTTCGAAAAATTTAAAAAGGATGATTATGATATGTGTATCCTAGATGTAATGATGCCTTACAAAGACGGATTTACTCTTGCAAAAGAAATAAGGGATAAAAATGAAGAGGTGCCAATCATCTTTTTAACGGCCAAAGCCATGAAAGAAGATGTACTTAAGGGATACAAGGTGGGTGCAGATGATTATCTAAATAAACCTTTTGATAGTGAAGTATTATTGATGAAAATACAAGCTATTATGCAACGTAAAAGTACAGAGTCTGTTGCTGATAGTAAGCAATTTGAGTTCAAAGTAGGTGGTTTTCATCTTAACTCTAAGCTTCGCTTCTTAACATATAAAGAAGAGGATCCTATAAAACTTTCTCCAAAAGAAAATGAATTACTTCGTTTACTTGCATTACATCTTAATGATTTAATGCCTAGAGAACTAGCGTTAACAAAAATATGGAGAGACGATAATTATTTTACATCTCGTAGTATGGATGTTTATATTGCTAAACTAAGAAAGTATTTAAAAAAGGATGAAAATGTGGAAATACTTAACATCCATGGCGAAGGATTTAGATTAGTCGTACGAAACGAAGAGTCATAAGAATATAACGGTAACTAAACTAATTGAAAATCACTGTGAAATTACTATATCACAGTGATTTTTTTTGTATATATTTTATAACAGATTCAGGATTGGACATATAATCAAACCATTCAATCTCTATATCTTTTTTAAACCAGGTGAGTTGCCTTTTTGCAAAACGCCTTGTGTTTTTTTTGATTTCAGAAATAGCAAAATCTAGGTCCCATTCACCATCAATGTGATTAAATATTTCTTTGTATCCTACTGTGTTTAGTGCGTTAAATGATTTGAATTCATAAAGACCTTTGGCTTCATTGATAAGCCCTTCATCAATCATAATATCAACCCTTTGGTTTATTCTATCATAAATAATCTGCCTGTCTGCCGTTATTCCAACCTTTATACAATTAAATGGTCTATTCTTTTTTGTTGTAGAGAGAAAAGAAGAATATGGTTTACCGCTACTAATACAAACTTCTAAAGCCCGCATTACTCGATGTGTGTTTAGTAAATCGACCTTTTCATAGTAAACAGGGTCTAAAACTTTCAATTGACTTTGTAGTGTCTCAATTCCATTGTCTTTATACTCTTTGTTGAGTTTTTCTCTAATTTCTGTATTTACCTCAGGGAAACTGTCTAAGCCTTTAGTTATAGCATCTATATATAGGCCAGAACCACCAACAAGAATAGCGTAGTTGTTGTTTATAAAAAGCTTGTCAATTTTTAGTAAAGCATCTCGTTCAAAATCACCAACATTATATGATTCATGAATACTTTTATGTTGTATAAAATGATGGGGGGCTTGTTTTAACTCTTCAGAACTTGGAACTGCGGTACCAATACTCATTTCTTTATAAAACTGTCTGCTATCTGCAGAAACTATCTCACAATTAAAATGTTTCGCCAGTGCTACACTTAAGCTTGTTTTGCCAATTGCGGTTGGTCCTATTATTACAATAAGGTTTTTATTCATTGTGTAAGTCCTCTCCACATTTATGACAGAATTTTGCACTATCACTATGTTTGTCCTCATTGCAATTACTACAGACTTGAGTGTTTAAATGAATTTTTCTTGTCTGTTGTGTGTATTCTGCACTTACAATACCTGTAGGTACGGCAATAATACCATAACCCATTATCATAATAATTGCTGCAAGAAATTGTCCTAAAGGTGTCACAGGTGCGATGTCTCCATAACCAACTGTAGTTAAGGTTACAATACACCAATATACGCTTATTGGTATGCTTTTAAAACCACTTCTTTCACCTTCAATAAGATACATTACTGTCCCCATGATTATACATAAAACCAGAACTGCAAATAGAAACACCAATATTTTTGCTCTACTATCTTTTATTGCTTTAACGAGCTTGTTGGATTCACCGATATAACGTGAGATTTTTAATATTCTAAAAACACGAAGAAGCCTAAGAGCTCTTACTGCAAGTAAAGCACTAGTTCCTGTGATAAAAAATGAAAGATAGAGTGGAAGAGTAGATAAAAGATCAATCATCCCATAAAAACTAAATATATATGTTGAAGGTCTTTTAATAGAAATAATACGTGCAATATATTCGAAAGTGAAGAAAATAGTGATAACCCATTCTGCATAATATAATAATGTATAGATATGATCGGGTAATCCTTTTACACTTTCAATCATTACAAAAATGATGCTCAGTACTATTAGAACAAGAAGAATTAGATCAAATATTTTTCCCGTAGGAGTATCTGCTTCATAGATTACATCGTGTAACCGATCTTTCCAGGTTCTATGATATGAATTTTTCTTCAAGCTTTAGAGTTTTGATAAAAGTACTAAAAAACTAATTCATCTTTTTAACAGTAATAAGAGTATCGTTTTCTATTTGGACAATTAGATTAAAAAACTCTTTTAAAACTGAATAATATTCTGTTGGATAATAGGGTGAATTGAATGATATACGATGACTAATTACGAGCTTGTTGTTATTTTGTTGAAAATCTATACTGACTTTTCCAAGGTTATTAGGGATCATGTGTCCTTGCCTTTTTGGAATATCAATAAACTCATAACCTTCAGGTAATTCAATAGAAACAAGGTACGTGTATGAATCTTTATATCCAAAATCAACCGGATAGGTTCTTTCATTTAGTTTGAAAGGGTTTTCTTCAAAAAATGGTCTTAGAAATGGCTTTATAAAAATAAGATTATCAATTTGTTCTGTGTTTCGTACAAAATTGAATTCTTCTTTATACGCTTCTTCTAACTTTTTCTGATTTTTTATGCTTGCATTGGTAATATTAATTTCTTGATTTAGTTTTTTAAGTTTTTCTAAATAGTCATCAATATTAACTTGATTAAGATTTTTTCGTTTAAAGTATCCGTGATATCCCGAGAATATGTGTGTAGCTTCACTATTTAATTTTAATTCAGGAGTTAATGTTAAATCTTCTTTATAAAAACGAGAAGAGCGTTGTCTGGGTTTTATGTCAATCCAGAAACTTCCTTCATCAAAATTTAATAATCTTCCGTATTGATTTAAGCAACGAAATGGTACTTCGCCAAACGCCAACATATTTTCAGAGGCATCCAACAGAAAAGTTTCTTCACCTATTGATAACTGTACAATAAGGTAATTAAAATCAGAAATTACAGGATATAGTTTGGTGGCATATCCATTTTTTCTTGTTGAAAGAAGAATAGGGTTTACATTAAATCCTTGTTGTTTTAATATGTTATGCATTAGAAGATTAATCCCAGATATATTTCCTGTTTTGTTTTCAATTACATTTTTAATCTCACTATCCTTATTGTTGATCTTGAATAATTCATATTTGCCATTCCATTTGTAATTATCAGTAACGAATTTGTAAATCATCTTGGCCTTTAAAAGACTAGTTGGTATAGTTTGTATTGAATCGGGCAAGATATCTTTGGTGGTATTTATTTTCTTTAGCTGAAGCCCAACACTAGGTTCTTTTTTAAACTCCTTGTCTACATTCTTCCAGGTCTCAGTATATTTTTTGTTGATTCCGTCAAAACCTTTATACTCTTTTAATTCAAAATCTATTCTAGAGAAATAATTCTTTTTGGCAGTCATGTATTCTTCCTCTTTAAATGCAGGAACATCTCTCATCCCATATACATTATGCGAACAATCCGCATGACCGCCTCTGGGAACTTCTAGGCATTGTTTTATAATTGTAGATTCGTCTGTTTCTAATTTTAGGGTGCCTACAAGTTTTATATTGTAAACGTAGTTTCCGGGAAGATCTGCTATGAATTTACTGTAAATTTTTGGGATGTCTGTTTGAAACTCCCATCCATTAAATTTATAGATAAAAGGAGATTCTAGTTGGTATGTGTACGTTAATACTGATCCAGGTTTTACATTAGGAAATGAAAATTTCACCAAGGTGTAATTTTCGTCATATTTTTCATAATAGATATTTTGTTTTTTTATCTGTGTTTTTGTGACCTTACCATTTTCCAAGTTGTAAGTGTATGCAATCAAATTCCTAAATGATTCTTTGTGAGATTTATTTCTGTATAACTGTACCTGTATTGTTGCTTTATCAACCCCTTGTTTGTTCAGTATTTTTACTTTTGCTTCATAGTCGGTTAACAAATTATAATCTCCGCCATTTTCAACTCTGCTAAATCCTTTCTCGTATAAAAAGAGAGCATTAGCAGTTGTATCTTTTTTATAAGTGCTATTTTCTAAATCAGCAAGACTAACAACCATACTAGTGCTGTTATATGTTTTTTGTGCTGATAGAGAAAATGAAAAAATTATAAGAGTAAGCGCAAGTAATTTTTTAATCATTCTTTTGGTAATTTGATAATCTTTAGCTTTTTATTTTGCCGGATATAGCTCTGGATGATGTGTTGAGCATCTCTATTGTGGTTCATAGGGGTGATAATGGATCTTAAGATATCTAGATTATTTACTTGATAATTTAGGTTAACATATCCAATACCTGAAAATTTTCCTTGCTCAACAAGAACAATACCTTGTTCGTCAATATCTCGACCACGATCTATAATGATCATATCCTGACCATCAAGTGAATGGTTATGGATTAATTGTTTTACTCTTGGATTGTATTCCTGAGGGGACTCAATAGATATACACGCACCAAAACACTGTTTTATAGTATAGTTAAAACAGTTGCTTTTACCAGTATCTAAACCCATTAATTTTTGGCATAAGTTGTATTCCTCTGCCCATTTATGCATAAAGGATTTAGCTTGTTGTCTATTTGAAAAAGTAGTGATGCTTCTTTTACGATTATCTGCTTTTGTTACTTTTAGATTTATAAATCCATCATCGTCAATGAATTCATAAAGAGCTTGATCAAATTTAGTTTTCCTAAGAGCTCTATTGTATTTTGGTTTGTTCAGTTTTATTTCTTCACTTTCTTTAAGTAATGCCAAAAGTTCACTTCCTGTGATTTCGTAGGTAACTTTTACAACTTCTTCTTGAATTCTTCTTGATTTTCTATTGTCACTTGTAAAATGTTGATTAAGACGTTTTTTGATATTTTTACTTTTACCTATATATATTATCGTACCATCTTCACGATGTATATAATATACGCCCGTAGCAGTAGGTGATTGTTCGATCAATCTAAGTAATTTATCATCGATCTGTCGTTTAGTATCTGCACGAACAGTTTCTGTAATAATTTCTTTTTCTAAATCTTTGGCTAATAATAGCTTAAAAAGCTTTACGGTTGCCAAAGCATCACCATTGGCACGATGACGATCAGAAAGAGGAATACCTAAGCCACGAACCAGTTTTCCTAAACTGTATGATTTTTGATCCGGAATTAGTTTTTTAGAAAGTTCTACTGTACATAAAGAGTGTCTTTCATAGTCAAAACCTAATCTTGAAAACTCGGTTCTTAAAATCCTATAGTCAAAACTTGCATTATGCGCTACAACTACACAATCAGTAGTTATTTCGACTATTCTTTTTGCTACTTCATAAAACTTAGGAGCATTACGAAGCATTTTTGTATTAATTCCTGTAAGGTTAGCGACAAATGGTTGTATAGGTCTTTCAGGATTTACAAGGCTAATAAATTGGTCTACTACTTCATGCCCATCAAACTTGTATATAGCAATTTCGGTAATACCTTCTTCATTGTATTTCCCGCCAGTAGTTTCTATATCTAAAATTGCATACATACTTATTTGTGGTTTGTAGTTTATGATATTAAGTGTAAAGAACTATAAACCCAAAACTTTAAACTTAAAATTAATTTCTGGTCCCAAATATAGAACTTCCTATTCTAATCATAGTACTGCCGGTATCAATGGCTGTTTTATAATCTCCGCTCATTCCGATTGATAGCGTTTTTAACTCAGGATATTTAGTTTTTAATTGATTAAAAAGAGTTTTTATTTTTTCAAATTCTGTTTCAATTTGTTGATTGTTACTTGTGAATGTAGCCATTCCCATAAGTCCTTGTATATGAACATTAGAAAGGTTATTGACTTCTTCTGAGGCTAATAAAATTTCGGTTTCTTCATTGCTTAAACCAAACTTACTATCTTCTTCGGCAATTTTAACCTGAAGCAGACAATTGATGATCCGATTGTGCTTTTTTGCCTGTTTATCGATTTCCTTTAACAATTTTATACTATCTACTGCATGAATAAGATCCACAAAGGGAGCCATGTACTTTACTTTATTGGTTTGAACATGCCCAATCATATGCCAACGTATATCTTTAGGCATTTGTTCCCATTTTTCGACCATTTCCTGAATTTTGTTTTCTCCAAAAACACGTTGACCGGCATCATATGCAAGCATTAAATCTGCAATAGGTTTGGTTTTGGATACGGCTACCAAAGTAACCCCTTCTGGAATTGATTTATTTATGTTTTGAAGGTTCTCTTGAATACTATTCATAGTTTGCAAAGATATCTAAAATTGCCAATAATAATTAATCTTTACAGATTGGTTATAGTAGTAAAATTTATGATGTTAAAATTCATATATTGTAATACCGCTTCTTAATTTAGGTTCTATGTAAGTACTCTTTGGAGGCATTTTTAATCCTTGATCTGCAATTTTTTTCATTTGCTCCACAGATGCAGGAAACAAACCAAAGCCAACGCTATGTTCCTGGTTATCTACTTTGCTTTTTACAGAGATAATATCATTTTTACCATGTGAATATTCAATTCGGTTATCCGTGCGAAGATCGTGTATTCCTAAAATTGGTTTTAATACTGTTTTATATAATATTTGAGCATCTAGTTCTTCAAGTGCGTCTGCAAAATCGTATATAGTTTTTCTGAGGTATAGTGAGTAGAATTCTCCATCTAAATACATGCTAAAATGATGAGGTTTTGACGGCTTATAAACTTCAATTCCTCTATTTTCTATACGAAACCATTCATCAAGCTGAATCAAAAATTCTTCTTTGGATAATCCATTTAAATCTTTTACCAATCGATTAAATTCATAAATTCTCAAATCAGATTCGGGAATCAAGTAACTCATAAAAAAATTGTATGCTTCATTTCCCTCATGATTGGGATTATTATCTTTAAGATCTTTTGATAAAAGATAAGAGGAAGCTGATCTATGATGACCATCAGCTATATATATTGTTTCAATTGTAGAAAAAGCTTCTTGTATGCTTTTTATTAATTTTTGATCATCTATTTTCCAGAGATAATGGGTGTCACGGTATGTGGATGTAAATTCGTATTCTGCTCTGTTCTCTATAGTTTTTGAAATAATAGTTGCAATAGCATCATTATCTGGATAGGTTAATAGTACAGGTTCTGCATTAAAACCAACTGTTTTTAGATATTCTTTGAAAGTAGTTTCGCGATTCTTTAAGGTGTCTTCGTGTATTTTGATAACATTATTTTCATAATCTTCTGCACTAGCGGCTGCAATGATACCGCAAAAAGATTCATGCTCACGGTTGACAATTTTATATACGTAATAACATGGGGTGTTATCCTGCATAAAAATTTCATCTTCTTTAAACTCCAGATATCGGTTACGAACCAATTTATAACGCTCTTCACCTGATATTTCTTTTTGATATTTGTATCCTGGATTTACGATGTGCAAAAATGAATAAGGATTATAATCCATCCTCGAATCACGCTCATTTGGCGTGTAACTCTGATACGATCTGGAAGCTACAAGGCTTACCTTGTCTCTGGTGGGACGAATAGCTCTAAACGGATGAATTTTTGCCATTTTTTATTAAGTAGTTAGTTTTTTGATTATCATACTTATAGATACACCATAAAACTAAACAAACTGTTTAGCCACATTCTCTGCTTTTCTATTTTCAGAATAATCATAGAACCCTTCGCCACTTTTTACACCAAGTTTTCCAGCCATAACCATATTAACTAATAATGGACAAGGAGCATATTTTGGGTTTTTGAAGCCATCATACATCACATTCAAAATAGAAAGGCAAACATCAAGCCCTATAAAATCTGCTAATTGTAATGGTCCCATTGGATGCGCCATACCTAATTTCATCACAGTGTCAATTTCAGAAACACCAGCAACTCCATTATATAAAGTTTCAATAGATTCATTAATCATTGGCATTAGGATTCGATTGGCTACAAACCCAGGATAATCATTTACCTCTACAGGAATTTTACCTAGTGTTTTAGATATTTCCATGATAGTATTGGTTACTTCGTCAGAGGTGTTATATCCTCTAATGATCTCTACCAATTTCATAATTGGAACTGGGTTCATAAAGTGCATCCCAATTACCATTTCTGGCCGGTCTGTTACGGCTGCTATTTGTGTAATAGATATAGAAGAAGTATTCGTAGCTAAAATTGTATCTTCTGGACAAGCATTGTTAAGTTCTTTGAAGATTTTTAGTTTAAGGTCCAGATTTTCTGTTGCTGCCTCAATTACAAGACCTGCATATTCAACTCCTTCTTTAACATTTGTATACAATGATATGTTGCCTAATGTGGCTTCTTTGTCGGCTTCAGAGATTTTCTCTTTGGCGATCATTCGATCCAAATTCTTTGTAATCGTGGCAATACCTTTATCTAATGCTTGTTGAGAGATATCTATAAGTTGTACTTTAAATCCTTTTTGGGCAAAAGTATGCGCGATGCCATTACCCATGGTTCCAGCACCAATAACTGCTATGTTTTTCATTTCTGTATTGTTGTTATTTTTGAGTGTATGTGTGAATTTTCATTTTAATAATTGAAACAATCAATAATTTTTAGAGCAACTTCTAATGCTTTTTTGCCTTGTTCAAGAGACACTATAGGGGTGGTGTTGTTATTTATTGCTTTTGCAAATGTATCCAGCTCATCAAGTATTGCATTGTTAGAAGGAACATTGGGATTATCAAAATATATCTGTTTCTTAACACCTTCAGCATTTTGAAGAATCATAGCAAAATCATCAGGGTTTTCTGGAGCATCTTTCATCTTTACGACTTCACATTTCTTCTCGAAAAAATCTACTGAGATATAGGCGTCTTTCTGAAAAAACCTAGATTTCCGCATATTCTTAAGCGAAATTCTACTTGCGGTAAGGTTAGCAACACATCCATTTTCAAATTCTATTCTTGCGTTGGCTATATCTGGTGTTTCACTTATTACAGATACTCCACTTGCGCTTATATGTTTTACTTCAGAATTTACTACACTCAGGATTGCGTCAATATCATGAATCATAAGATCCAATACTACAGGTACATCTGTTCCTCTTGGGTTAAATTCAGCAAGCCTATGGGTCTCAATAAACATTGGATTGTCTATTTTATCGGCTACCGCAGTATAGGCAGGATTAAAACGTTCTACATGACCTACCTGTCCTTTTACGTTGTGTTTTTTTGCTAAATCAATTAACTCAATAGCTTCTGCAACAGTATTAGTAATGGGTTTTTCTATAAAAACATGTTTTCCGGCCTCAATAGCTCGCTTCGCAACGTCAAAATGGGCAAAGGTTGGTGTAACAATGTCTACCATATCAACAGCATCGATTAGTTCATCGATAGAGTTAAAGAGTTTGTAACCAAATTCTTCGGCAATTGATTTAGCTTGTTTTTGGCTGGCATCATAGAAACCTACTAGTTCGTAATTTTCAGATTGTTCCAGAAGGCGTAAATGGATTTTACCAAGGTGTCCCGCACCGAGTACTCCGGCTTTGAGCATAATTCAAGATTTTACACAAAAATAGTATTATTTATAAATTTTGAATCCTAATTATATCTAAAAAGAAAAATATTCATTTTATTGAACAAATTGTTCTTTAATCTTTAAAGTAAGGATAATGAAAAATTAGTTATTTGTTTAGTGACAGAAATAATTAATTATTGTTTTCTAGTTTCCTGAAATTAGTGATTCATGAACTATAATTTATTAATTGTAGACCTTGTGAGTAATATGATATATTTTTTGTGAATTTTTCTAAACAAAAAAGCTTAAACAGATAAAATCTTTATGTAATTTTAGCCAGCTAAATAACCCTTAGACTAGTGAAAGATACCCTTAGACATGCCGGAAAAAGAAAACAATTGGTTGATGTTTTAATTCAGAAAGGAATTAAGAACAAGGCAGTTTTGTCTGCTATAGGTAAAATACCTAGACATTTGTTTATGGATTCTGGATTTGAAGATCATGCGTACCAAGATAAAGCATTCCCCATTGCAGCAGATCAAACTATTTCTCAACCATACACTGTGGCTTTTCAAAGTGAATTACTACAAATTGTAAATGGCGATAGGGTGTTAGAAATTGGTACTGGATCTGGATATCAAACGGCTGTTTTGTGTGAATTAGGAGCCAAGGTGTATAGTATTGAGCGCCAAAAGGAATTGTTCAAAAAAACAAAATTATTTTTATCTAAACTTGGTTATCGACCAAAACATTTATCATTTGGAGATGGATATAAGGGGTTAGAGGAACATGCACCTTATAAGGCAATTATAGTTACTGCAGGTGCACCTTTTGTGCCGAAACCACTGTTAAGTCAGCTACAAATTGGTGGGCGCCTGGTAATTCCCGTTGGTGATGATTCACAAATTATGACACTCTTTGTTCGTAAAAGTGAAACAAAATTTGAAAAACACGAGTTTGGCGAGTTTAGGTTTGTTCCTTTATTAGAAGATAAGAATTAGGTGAAAATACCAATGATTACAGGCTGAATTATTTGTAATCTTTTTTAATGCGATCAAGGGTTCTTTTATTATCTCTGTCTTTAATTGTTTCTCGCTTATCATACATTTTTTTACCACGTGCAAGAACGATATCTAGTTTTGCTAACCCACGATCATTAATAAAAAGACGAGTAGGGATAATAGTAAGTCCTGAGTTTTTTACTTCTTTTTCAAGTTTTTTAAGTTCTTTTTTATTGAGAAGTAATTTCCGTTCAGTTTTAGGACTATGGTTAAAATAAGTGGCATGAGAGTACTCTTCAATATGCATATTGATTACAAAGAGTTCATTATTGTTAAATTCACAAAAGCTGTCTGCTATGTTTGCTTTTCCTTCACGAATAGCTTTGATTTCTGTTCCGGCAAGTTTAATACCGGCAGTGTATTTGTCAAGGAATTCGTATTCGAATTTGGCTTTACGATTTAGTATATTAATCTTATTTGGATTCATGTGTATCTATTCGAGTACTTTTTTAAACGCCTACAAAAGTACAAAGCTTTCTCGAAAGAAGGCTTTGTGAGAAAAATGAATATTTTTTATTTTTTAAGGTTCTTGAAATTGTATGGTAGAAATTCTACCATTTTCGCTAAGTTGAAGCTCCATAACCAGGCTGATTTTATCAAACTGGGCTGTGTAACTGTTAACACCTTCAGTGGTTTCAATAAAAGTAAGATTTTTTAAATTTCCAAACTGCTCGTGACATCCTTTTATAAAACGTGTTACTCCTTCTTTGGTCATAGCTTCCTGTAAATCTGGTGTGTATAAATCAAAAACTGCATCTACATCCTGTGCATTAAAACTTTCCTGGAAAGCCTGAGTTACTTTCTTATACATAGTATCGATATCCTGAGAAAGTATAGATTGTGAAGAAAAGCATAGTAAAAGTAGAACTATATATCTCATAGTATTCATATTTTGGGATTTAGGACTTGCAAAATAATTATCTTTTTTAAAATTTTAAAAAAGATAAAGAAAAATAATTAACAATCAATGTATCCTTCCTTTTATAAAACGAAACAATTATAGTAGGAAAAGAACATCCAAGACATCTAATTGTATTGAAGTATTTGTGACCATTGTGAGTTTAACAAAATTGTCACAATTATTGACGTGATAAAGTTTAATTTAGTTTTTTTAAAGCTTGATTATGCAACGTTATATATTATTATTGTCATTCGTCATTTTCTCTTCTTTTGCAGCACTTAATGCGCAATCTACTGCGCAGGAGATTGTGGATAAAGCGATTGAAAAAGCCGGAGGTACTAGGTTTGAAAATGCAATTATTCATTTCACTTTTAGAGGAAAAAGATACCGTAGCAAAAGAGATGAAGGAGTTTATGAGTTAGAAAGATTTGTAGATAGCCCAAAGGGAGTAATTCATGATATTGTAAGTAACTCAGGTTTGGAGCGAACTCTTGAAAATTGCCCTGTTAAGGTTGCTGATTCGTTAATTTCCAGAATTAGTGATGGAGTCAATTCTGTACACTATTTTGCCAATTTGCCTTATGGTCTTAATGCGCCAGCTGTTAAAAAAGAATTGGTTGGAGAATCAATTGTAAAAGGAAACCAATATTATAAAATTAAAGTAACTTTTGAACAAAAAGGAGGAGGTACCGATTTTGAAGACGAATTTTTGTATTGGATTCATAAAGACAATTTCTCTATAGATTATTTAGCATACAAATATGCCGTAAATGGGGGAGGGATACGTTTTAGAGAGGCGTATAATCCAAGAATGAAAAATGGAATTCGCTTTTTGGATTATAATAATTATAAAACAAATGATCTAAACACTCCTTTATTTAATTTAGACACTTTGTTTGAAGAAAAAAAACTCAAACTACTCTCAAAAATCGAGCTTGAGGATATCTATGTGTACCTAGAAAGAGATTGCTGCTAGTTTATGTTAAGCACGATGTCTGTAACTACATCACCTTTAATCTTAATGACAAATAATTTGCCATAAACCTTTTCGTCAATATCTATGTACTTCTTTTTGCCAATGATTTTATTGACAAAAGCAGGAGTGGTGTTACTATGCCCAACTATCATACAAGTTTTTCCTTTAGTCTTTTGTTGAAAATCTGTGTTATATAAGTCTCTTGGGTCATAAATTGTTAGTGTTACTCCTTGACTTTGGGCAATAGGCATTGCCGTTTGTCGCGTTCTGTCATAATCAGTTGTAAAAACCAAGTCTATTTTAGTGTCAGAAAGAATTCTTGACCAATTTTGAGCGCGGTTTTTACCTTCTTCTGTAAGTGCTGGATTTCTATTATTAGGGTCACTAATATCCTTTTCGGCATGTCGTACAAAAAAATAAGTTGTAGTTATCTCTTCTTGAGATGAGTTTTGTGCACAACTTAGTAAAGAGAAAAATAAAACGAATAAAATAGGGAGTGCCTTCATGAATTTAGTTAATGAATGTTGTACATATAAATGATTATTCTAACATACCCGTCTTCCAAATTACAATAATCATGGATAGAATAGCTATGATAAAAAATCCTATATAAATGTAGGAGCTTCTCTTTTTATGAGAAGGTCCTAAATCGCCAGAAGATTTCATATGGCTAGGTTTTAAGTGGTTGAATATTTATATAAGACTTTAAAAAAGATAAAATGTTACACTTTTTGTGGTTTAAAATGTAAAACTCTCTCTTCAAAGTTATTTGTATTAATAGGTTTTACTATATCTTGAAATAGTTTCATAAGCTGTTCGTCGTGATTCCAACGTTTTTGTTTTAATAAATTAAAGTGCACAAATGTACTCCACATAACAGCTTTGAGCTCTGTTTTATGCTGGTTCCACATTCTTATTTCTACATGCAGTTGGTTTTCTGTACAATGTATTAATTGCGAGTCTATTACTACATCCTCCATAAGCAATGCAGGTTTTATGTATGCTATTTGGTTTGATCCGACTACCCAGCTGATTCCTTTTGTTTTGGCCAGCTCAAAAATGTCAAGATCATAATGCTTTTCTATCTGATCTTCTCGCGCATTAATCATGTAGTTAATATAAGCGGCATTATTAAGGTGGTTAAATGGATCGCAGTCCTGAAATCTAATTTTAGCTTTGGTTTCTAGTATTTTTGGTAGTTCCATATCGTTATATTTATAATATACCAATTGGTATATTTGTGTTTAAAAAAATGATTATTTCTTAAGTTCTTGATGAATCATGATATCTATTTGATCCATTGTCTGAATTAAATAGCTATTGTCCTCTATAGTGTGTGTCATAAAAATTGCACCTATTATCATGGTGTATAATCTTTTTGCATATAGCATGGTGTCAATTTCTGGGTTTATTTCATGTTTTAATTTACCAGCTTCAATGATTTTTGCGACATTATCTTGGATTTTATTTATTGTATACTTCACATGTTGAAACAACATAGGGTTTTGGTGCTTGGCATCTACTCCCATATTAAGAACAGGACATCCACCTAACTCTTTGCTGTAATCATAGTAATTTCTATAAAAATCAGTGACCAAAAATAATTTTTCTAAGGGAGACTCACTTAGAGATTGATGATCAGATATTCTACGGAGCATGTTTTTTACAGTAGTATTGAAAGCCGCTACGGCTAGCTCTTCTTTATTTTTGAAATTACCATAAATAGCTCCTTTAGTAAGCCCAGTCGCTTTTGTAATATCACTTAAACTTGTAGCTGCATACCCATTTTTATTAAAAATAGGTGCAACCGTTTGAATGATAAATTCTGCTGTTTGTTCGGCTTTCGTAAGCATTTTTAATGAATTAACTTTTCAAATATATTAAAAATATACCAATTGGTATATTTTTATGTAAAAAAATATTACAATCTAGTTAATGTACTCCCGATTTACTGAAAATGATATCCTGAGGCTCTATATTCGTAATGCTTTTGGGTAAATTGCATGCGTCTTCAATATTACTTTCCTGGTATTGTAATAGTATTTCAAATTTTTCAATAGCTTTTACAGCTTGATCACATCCTATATTTTTGTTTCTAACATAGTTGGTAGTAATATTTTTCCTGTTACTTCTATTTTCGAAATCTTTAAACTGACACTTTATTACTTTTCTATCTTTGAAATAAAAGCGTTCCTCAAGAGTTAATGTTACGTCTACCTTTTGACGTTTTTTTGATTTATTTCTTTCGATGTCTATATATGAAATGTTATGTATTGCATATTGAAAGAATAATTCATCATTCCAGATATAAAACTCATCTCTATATTTTACATGCCCTTGCGTATGGGTATGAATAATATGTTTCAATTCATTTCCATTATAATAAAATGTCAAAGCACCTTCTTCTGAAGTCTCCTCACAAGTATAATCAGTATGAAGTTGGCGCAGGGCATTTGTACTTATCAACTCCCTGATTAATTGATATTTATTGCTAATATCAGATATGGCCCCTTTTTTATTTTGGCCAATACAAATGTTAGACGTTAGAAGAAGTAGTAATATGGTTGGTTTCATTGCGGGCGCAATGTAGTCAAAAGCTATTTTTTTTTTGGATTTAGTTATTAACCGTTGTAGGAATAATTCTGTTAATATCTACGGTAAAACCGTAATTAAGGATATCTAACAAAGTTTTAGTAATGTTTATTTTTTTTCAAAATTAAATAGGCTACAAATACAATTATTGTGTTTGTAGCCTATTTCTTGGAGTTAACTTGTGTTTAAGATACAAGATCCGCTTGATTCCTGAACACTAAATTATTATCAAATTCATCCAATAGTATAGCACTATCTATTGAAATTTTTCCTGCAAGAATTTCTTTGGATAATTTGTTTAATACTTCTTTTTGTATTGTTCGTTTTACGGGTCTCGCGCCAAACTCTGGTTGAAAACCTTTTTTAGAAAGAAATATAATAGCTTCTTCTGTAGCTTCTAAAGTGATATGCTGATGCTCTAGCATTTGTGATACACTTTTTAATTGAAGTTTTACAATTTCTTTAATGTTTCCTTTTGTAAGAGGAGAGAACATAACTATATCATCAATTCGGTTTAAAAACTCAGGACGAACAGCTTGTTTTAATAATCCAAGTACTTCTATTTTGGCTGCTTCCATAGCGGTGTCAATATCTGTAATGGCCTCTAATTTATCCTGTATAATATGACTGCCAATATTGCTGGTCATGATTATGATGGTATTTCTAAAATCTGCGGTTCTTCCTTTATTGTCTGTTAATCGCCCTTCGTCTAATACTTGTAATAATATATTAAAAGTATCTGGGTGTGCCTTTTCAATTTCATCAAGTAATACAACAGAATAAGGTTTTCTTCTTACAGCTTCAGTTAATTGTCCGCCTTCGTCATATCCTACATATCCAGGAGGTGCTCCTACTAATCTACTAACTGCATGACGTTCTTGATACTCACTCATATCAATTCTAGTCATGGCACTTTCATCATCAAAAAGGTATTCTGCCAAAGCCTTTGCCAATTCGGTTTTACCTACACCAGTTGTTCCTAAGAAAAGAAAGGATCCAATAGGTTTTTTCTGATCTTGCAACCCGGCTCTACTTCTTCTCACGGCATCACTTACGGCTTGTATGGCTTCAATTTGACCTACAACTCGTTTTTGCAATTCTTTTTCTAAGACCAATAGCTTTTCTCGTTCACTCTGTAGCATTTTGGTTACTGGTATCCCGGTCCATTTTGCGACTACTTCTGCAATATCATCGTTTGTAACTTCTTCTTTAATTAGTGAAGAATTACTTTGTTGTTCTTCTAATTGCTTTTGTAAACCTTCTAGTCTTTCCTGAGACTCTTTAATTTTACCGTATCTAATTTCAGCTACTTTTCCATAATCGCCATTACGCTCTGCTCGTTCTGCTTCAAGTTTATAATCTTCGATGCTGGTTTTTGTATTTTGGATAGCATCTACAACTTCTTTTTCGCTTTGCCATTTCGAGAAAATCTCATTACGTTCCTCCTTAATATTGGCAAGGTCTGCGTTAAGAACTTTTAATTTAGAGCCGTCGTCTTCTCTTTTTATGGCTTCGACTTCTATTTCAAGTTGCATTATTTTTCGATCTAAAACATCAAGCTCTTCTGGCTTCGAATTAATTTCCATTCGGAGTTTAGAAGCTGCTTCATCCATAAGATCAATCGCTTTATCTGGTAAAAACCTATTGGTGATATATCGTTGTGATAGTTCTACAGCTGCTATTATAGCCTCATCCTTTATGCGTACTTTATGATGTGTTTCATATTTTTCTTTGATTCCTCTAAGAATAGAGATAGCACTTTCGGTATCGGGTTCATCAACCGTAACCTTCTGGAATCGCCTTTCTAACGCTTTATCTTTTTCAAAGTATTTTTGATATTCGTCTAATGTTGTAGCACCAATTGCTCTAAGCTCTCCTCTTGCCAAAGCTGGTTTAAGAATATTTGCAGCATCCATAGCACCTTGGCCACCACCTGCACCTACTAAGGTGTGTATTTCATCGATGAATAATACAATATCTCCATCACTTGTGGTTACCTCTTTTACTACGGCTTTGAGGCGCTCTTCAAATTCACCTTTAAATTTGGCTCCGGCAATTAGCGCTCCCATATCTAAAGAAAAAATTTGCTTATCCTTTAGATTTTCTGGAATATCACCCGCGATTATTCTATGTGCCAAACCTTCTGCAATTGCAGTTTTACCAACTCCAGGTTCACCAACAAGCATTGGATTGTTTTTGGTACGTCGTGAAAGAATTTGCAAAACCCTTCTGATCTCTTCGTCTCGACCTATAACAGGATCTAGCTTACCACTTTCGGCCATTTCATTAAGGTTTTTGGCATATTTGCTTAATGCCTGATACGTTTCTTCGGCGCTTTGCGATGTAACTCTATCACCTTTTCTTATTTCATTTATTGCTTCTTTAAGGTGCTTTTCGGTGACTCCTTGATCCTTTAGAATCTGGCCAATTTTACTTTTGGATTTGAAAATGGCAATTACTAAGTGTTCAATAGAAACATATTCATCGTTCATCTTCTTGGCAATAATACTGGCTTCATTTAATGATTTTCCAGCTTCTCTTGATAATTGAAGTTCCCCACCAGAAACTTTTGGAAAACTCTCTAGAGTACTATCCAGAACTTGTTGTAGAAGAGTTATGTTAACATCTAGTTTTTTTAACAAAAATGGAAGCACATTTTCATCTACATTAAAAATTGCTTTAAAAATATGTTCATTCTCGATTTGTTGATGCCCGAAACCCTGGGCAAGTTGCTGCGCTTGCTGTATGGCTTCTTGTGATTTTATGGTGAAATTATTAAAATTCATTATTATTTATTTTGAGTTCGGTACTAGGAGATCAAATAACATTCCTATTGAGTGATTATGTCAAAATGTCTTGCTATCGCTTGGTTTTACTGACTTTTTGGCTTATTGTAAAGTTACGGATTTTACGACGACAAATAAATGGTCGAAGCTGATTTTAAAAATCATTTGACTAAATTTGTAGAATATTAGTATAAGAGTAAGGAATGGGAATATTTAATAAATTATTTGGATCTGAAGAAAAGGAACCAAAAGAAGAAAAACAAGCTTTGCCTTGGCAAGAGTTAAACTCTATAGAGCAATTGGATAAGATTACAAAATCTTCTAAAACGAAGACCCAAGCAATATTTAAGCATTCTACACGCTGTGGTATTAGTAGAATGGTAATTCGTAATTTTGAAAGTAGTTTCGATATTGATGAAAATCAAATAGACCTGTATTATCTTGATTTGCTTAATTATCGCGATGTGTCTTCAGAGATTTCTGCAAGGTTTCAGGTTTTTCATGAGTCTCCGCAGTTTATAGTGATTAGGAACGGAGAAACTGTTCATCACTCTTCTCATAGTATGATTACACCGCAGGTGTTACACCAGTTTGTATAGTAGATTTTATAAAAAGAAAAAGGAGATCATATGCGTGATCTCCTTTTTCTTTTTTTGTTCTATGAATTATTGACTATTGTCTAAAACTATAATTGGTAATAATACTCTTCAATTTGTTTTTTAAATCCTCACCAGAATCATATACCATTTGCTCATTAGAAGGAAACTGAACAGCTTGTAACCCTAGGTATCTCACTAAATCATCTTCTAGGGCACGCTTATCACCATTAAAATTTGCATAGATATGTTCAAAAACATACTCGCTTACTAGAGGGAAAGCATCTAGAAGTTGCTTTGTTCTTAAGTTTTTATACTGAATATTACCTACAACATTAGCAGCTTTAAACTGTTTGAATTCGTAATACTCACAACGAACAGTTGCCATTTTATCTACCTTTATTTTATTTCCTTCTTCATCTTTTACAACATTTCCTTCTTCATCCAAAAGGTATTCCCAGCCATCTTTAACCTGTTTCTCTCTTTCTAGCTGACGCTCACGAATTTGCTCCGGAGAAATATTAATTTCTCTAAACGTAACCTCCATTGAATAGTCATACTTTACGGATTTTTGAGGTTTGTTATGATACACTGTCCATAGGTCATTAAGACCGTATGTTCCAAAATTTAGTAAATCAGTTTCTAATCGTTTAGGAATAATAACATTTGTTTTATTCTTCATAGAAACTTTTACAAAATCAGTTCCTTTTAGATGAGCTTCTTCTATTAAATCTGCTGTATTTTTATAATTAGGAGTAATTTTATCTAAGTATACTAGATTTTCATATACCGATCTAAAATCAGCTTTTCTTTTTGCTGTAGACAACAACCCTTTGGCGCTATCATATAAGTATTTAGAAAGCTTATCTTTTGTAGTTATAATTCTTTGGTCATAATTGTCCATTGAGAAATTTGCACTACGACCTTGTTCTGCAAGATATAAGGGGAGTAACGGTTTTATACCTTCCTGTCTATCCCTCAAAGAGAGATATGTATTATACATACGTTCAAGATTTGCAGGATTCCCATCTTTTTCTAGGTAATCAATAGCATTTCTATCCCGATCAACAACTTTTGCATAGGCTTCCTCTAGCATTAAGATATAAGGTTGTTTTCCTTTTTTATCTTTATTGGTCTTAAGTTTGTTTAAGGCAATATTTATTGCTTGATCATAATTTCCCGTATTAAGTGCTTTTTCCGTTTGTTTAACACTGCTACAAGACGATGCGATCGCTAGTATAGTAAATAGGAGTATTAGTTTTTTCATGTTAATAATGTTTTGATGTGGGTAGTAAAAACAATTTTAGTGCCAAAAGATAACAAAAAAACCTCGAAATCAAATTTTTCGAGGTTTTATAATAGTTGTAGTGGTATCATTTTTTGAATACCGGAAGTAATTTGGTAGATACTTCTCCAAAGCCAATTCGTACACCATCTTTTTCACAGTATCCTCTAATGATAACAGTGTCATTATCTTCTATGAACTTTCGACTACCACCAGATTTAAGTTGTACGGGTTTTTCTCCACGCCAGCTTAATTCTAACATAGAGCCATAAGAATCAGGAGTAGGGCCTGATAAAGTTCCACTACCCATCATATCACCAGAATTTACAGGGCAACCATTTATTGTATGATGAGTAAGTTGTTGAGCCATATTCCAGTACATATGTTTAAAGTTACTCCTAGAAACTATAGTTTCTATCTGTTTTTCTGGTTGAATAGCAACTTCAAGATTTATATCAAAACTTTTCTCCCCTTTAGATTGAAGATATGGGAGTTGTTTTTTTAGTGGTTTAGGGCCTTTAGTTCTGTAGGGTTCTAAAGCATCTAACGTAACGATCCAAGGTGATATAGATGAAGCAAAGTTTTTACCCAAAAATGGCCCTAGAGGTACATATTCCCATTTTTGAATATCTCTGGCGCTCCAGTCATTAAATAAAACCATTCCAAATATATAATCTTCGGCTTCTTCTATTGGAATAGGTTCTCCTAATTGATTAGCATCGGTGGTTATAAAAGCCATTTCAAGTTCAAAATCAACCAATCTTGAAGGGCCGAAAATAGGCTCAGTAGCGCCATTTGTTAATTTCTGACCTTGAGGACGATGAACAGGAATACCAGATGGAATAATAGAACTACTTCTACCGTGATAACCCACAGGAAGATGCAGCCAGTTAGGCATCAAAGCATTTTCCTTACCTCTAAACATCGTGCCTACGTTTGTAGCATGTTCTATACTGCTATAGAAATCGGTATAGTCACCTACACTCACAGGAAGTTGCATTTCGATTTCATCTAATGAAAACAAGACTTCTTGCCTATGTTTTTTGTTATTTTTTAAAGCATCATTTTCAGCATCAAAGATATCCGCTATGCGATTACGAACCAATCTCCAGGTTTTTTTTCCATCAGATATAAAGTCATTTAAAGAATCTTGTAAGAAAATGTCATCTGTTAATGGGATTCCTTCAAAGTAACCCAATTGATGAAGCGCACCCAAATCTATTGCAGTATCACCTATTCTAGTTCCTATAGTAATGATATCATCTCTAGTAAGGAATACTCCAAACGGAATATTTTGTATTGGAAAATCAGTATTTGAGGGGATGTTAATCCACGTTTTTCTGTCAGGATAATTTGCGGTTATGGGCATTGTAATTTTTTATTAGGTTTTGTGATCATGAAGTTATTTAAAATCTTTCTTTTGATTGTGAAATATGTCAAAAAATATATTTAAAAAGACTGTTTTATTTACTTAAATGTTGCTGAGGTAAATAAAAAAACAATTTTCGGAGTCTTAAATCTAAATTTTTAACGAAGAAATTAAAACTTTAAAGAACTTCAATTCTTATAATCAAATATATAATTTTCGTACGGTTAAAAGTTTTTTATTACATGAAAAATATTTAAAAAAATCATAAGATTTGGTAATACATATGTTTCTATAGGGCTTACTACTTTTATGTAAGATGATTTTAAAGAAATATAATCCTTCATCTGCAGATTGTGTCCTAAAATAAGAGCTGCTTTTAACAATGTGCTAGTTACTTCTATATATCAATTGTAATGCGTTAGAATGTGAACAAGTTGTTTATATTTATTAGGGATTGTTTAAGTTGATTTAAGAAATGTATTTCATACTTTTGCTCCTTTATTAACAAACTAAGAATACATGCAACGCGACGAACAAATTTTTGATTTAATCCAAGACGAAAGGGAACGTCAAATTAATGGATTGGAACTTATTGCCTCCGAGAATTTTGTAAGTGAACAAGTAATGGAAGCAGCAGGTTCTGTACTAACTAATAAGTACGCCGAGGGATATCCTGGCAAAAGATATTATGGAGGCTGTGCAGTAGTAGATGTTGTTGAGCAGATCGCTATTGATCGAGCAAAAGAATTATTTGGAGCGGCTTATGCCAATGTACAACCTCATTCGGGCTCACAGGCTAATACGGCAGTGTACCATGCGTGTCTTAAACCAGGAGATAAAATATTAGGTTTTGATCTTTCGCATGGTGGACATTTGACTCATGGTTCACCCGTTAATTTTTCGGGTAAATTATACAATCCTGTTTTTTATGGAGTAGAGAAGGAGACAGGAAGACTAGATTATGATAAAATTCAGGAGATTGCCACAGCCGAAAAGCCACAATTGATCATCGCAGGAGCATCTGCTTATTCAAGAGAGATTGATTATAAAAGATTTAGAGAAATAGCAGACAGTGTAGGGGCAATTCTTTTTGCGGATATCGCACATCCAGCTGGTTTGATAGCAAAAGGTGTCATTTCGGATCCTGTTCCTCATTGTCACATAGTTAGTACTACAACGCATAAAACATTAAGAGGACCTAGAGGAGGACTTATTTTAATGGGAGAGGATTTTGAAAATCCTTTTGGGATTACTCTTAAGAACGGAAAAAAACGCATGATGTCTTCTTTATTAGATAGTGCAGTATTTCCTGGAAATCAAGGAGGACCTTTAGAACATATTATTGCTGCAAAAGCAATTGCATTTGGAGAAGCACTAACGGATAAGTTTTTACACTATATCGTGCAAGTAAAGAAAAATGCTGCAGTAATGGCTGAAGCATTTGTACAAAAAGGATACGAAGTGATTTCTAACGGAACAGATAATCACATGATGCTTATCGATTTACGTAATAAAGGAGTTACCGGTAAACAAGCCGAGGAGGCATTGGGTGTAGCTGAAATTACTGTAAACAAGAATATGGTGCCATTTGATGATAAATCACCGTTTGTAACTTCGGGTATTCGTATTGGTGTTGCGGCTGTTACAACCAGAGGGCTTAGAGAAAATGATATGTTAGCAATCGTTGAACTTATTGATAGAGTGATTGCGAATGTAGAAAATGAAGATGCATTACATGCTATAGCAGATGATGTGAATGCAATGATGGCAGATAAACCATTGTTCGTTGGATAAGTTTTTCAGATTTTAAATGATAGAAAAAAACGCATGATTTTTGAATCATGCGTTTTTTTATTTATGAATGACTCCAATTATCAGGGTCATCACTTTCGTTTGGCGAAAGCCCTATGATATCTCCATCTGTATTAACTCCCAGTCCAACTACAGTTCTGTTTACATAATTAAAATAACTAACCACTTGATTAATCTCTAGGATTTCTCCGTCTGAAAGTTTATGTTCTCTAAGACTGTGAATATCAGATTCTGTAATGGTGTGATGTGACAATGTTAATTGCTTAGCGTATTGCAATCCTGCTAGGTATTGATACTTAAATTGAAGTTTGATATCATCAGTCGTCAAACAAGACATGATCTCGTGAAATTTAGAATCATCATTAAGTAATCGTTTTAATCCGGCAGAATGATGATCTATACAGTAATTGCATTGGTTAAGACTACTTACATACACACCTAGGGTCTCTAAATACCATTTGGGCAAGGTGTTATTAGCGTTATGAAGTACATTTTTATACAATCCCATATGCCCAATAAGGGTATGCGGTCGCAAACTATGGATTGACAATACATTATCAATATTGTTGTTAGGCCCTTTTATGCGGTCATAAATTTTCTTTAATTGACCAGTAGCCTCAGAATATGATATCTCTTTGATCCAGCTCATTTTATTGGGTTTTTTCTCTAAAAAATGAATCTTTTTTGTTGAAAATAGCACTTGTGAGAACCAAAAGCGATCCAAACATGATGGAAACATCAGCCATATTGAATATCTCTGTCTTTATAATTCCTAAATCCAAAATAAGAAAATCAGTAACAGAGCCATATACAATACGATCAAAAAGATTACCAATTCCTCCACCAATAATAAATGCAAAACCAATAATGGTCTCTCTAGAGTAATTAGTTTTGATAAGTATTTGTCTTAACAGAATTAGCAAAACAAGTATCGGGAGAATTTGCAACAGAATTATTTTTAGTGCCGGGCCCAGATCAGATCCTAGACTATATGCTGCACCTCTATTCTCTACTTTGGTTAGTACAAAATTGTCCTTAAAAATTTCTATGCGTTGGTATGGCTCAATAGCCCGACGTACCACATTTTTTGAAATCTGGTCACAACTAATATTTAGTAATACGAGCGAAAGGACCAGTATGATTCTTAATTTTGGTGTAATCTTCATCTGAGTTTAAAAAAGGGGAATGAATTTTTCAAAAGTAATAGAAACTGCGGATTATTCTAATGTTTCCAATACTTTTTATACTCTGAAAGAGGAAAAGCACTATCATAGCTAGTTTTATTGATACTTTTTCCTTCATTAGAATCGTAATCAATTAAAATTCTCCAGTTTCCACCTTCTAGCCTTAACAATACATGAAATTGACCATAAGAATAGCTTACTTGATTTTTATCATCTGTATAGGTTACTCTATAAATTCCTCTCTCAGAAACTAAAGAATCAGAGTATACCCTTTCAAAAAGCCTAAAATCAATAGGAGCAGGTTTTCTTTTTGGATCTGACCACCTTTTTTGATACCCCTTTAAATAAGTTTTTACATCCTTTATTTCTCCACCATCTCCTCCAGTAATTCTAATCATGTCTTTACTATGAATTGAAGCAAATAAATCATAATCCAAGGTCGCAAATGCTTTAGAAAAGTTTTCATACATATCTGAATTTATTTTACTGTGAATGGCAGCTTCTTGAGCTGTAATTGTATTTCCCAAGCAAAACAATGTAATTAATACCGCTGATATTGTTTTAGAGTTGATCATTTCGACGAATTTGTTTGTTTAATTACTATGCAAGATACCAATTCTTTGTAGTTTTTTAAATTTGAAAAAAGAAATTTTTTACTCCTTAAATTTTTGGTTTTCAGTTTGTTTAGGAGGATTGAAAACGAAATAATTTGTATCTTCAATTATGAAAACAGAATGCTTATGAGAACTTCAGCAAAAAGGAAAAGACCTACTTCAGAGACCTACTCTTCAGAAGAACCTTTTTTTAAAAATACCAGACGAGGAATTTTTTCGTCATCATCTCAAAATGGCAATTCATTTTTTAAATCACCTACTATTCAGTCTAAATCTGACCAGGGTTCACAAAAAGATCAATCAAAGGTATCGTTGCAAAATAAAGATTCAGGAAAAACTATTGAAACTCAATTACAAGATAGTAAGGGTGGGGGAGTGTCGCTAGGAAGAAGTGCTAAAAGAGTTATGGAAAAAAACTTTGGGGCGGATTTTAGTAATGTCAAAATACATACAGGTCATGATGCGGAACAAATGAATTATAAACTTGGTGCTAGAGCATTTACAAACGGCAATGATATTTACTTTAATAAAGGACAGTATAATCCAAATACACGAGAAGGGAATAAGCTATTGGCTCATGAATTAACTCATGTTTTGCAACAATCTGGTAATAAGAACGGGATTATTCAGAGAAATATATTTGATGACATTTATAATTGGGCAAAAAAGATTTATAATACAGGAACACTTTGGGCAGAAATTCACAAACAGCTTACATCTTCTACTATTAACATTAATAATATTGTGAGGACAATTAAACGAGCAACTTACCCTGTACGTCAAACATTATATAGATTTGATACGGCCAGAAAAGAAATCATCAGTACTTTATCTGGTGAAGATTTGGTTAAGGTGATGTCTGCGTTATTGTCTGGAGATACATATCGACCAGGTTGGGAGTCAGAAGGGTACCATTTAATGTCAACCACCGATCAGACTACATTAAATAAAGATATTGACCGGCAATTTGAAAAAGAAACAGGAGTAACGAGAAGTCTAAATCCATCTTCATCTATAGATATGCCTTTGGTGCGTAAGTGGCTTAGGATACGAGATCGCTTATATACTTCTATGATCGATAAAAAAATAGAGGAAGAGAGCTATGAAGATTATCTAAGAGAGGCTATTGCCAAAATGAAAGGTGTTACTTTTAATTCTAAACTAAATTTTGAACCAACGGATGACGAAAAAGAAATTGATATACCCGGTTTGTCTTATTGGAAATTAGTTTCTGACCCAGATATGAGTGTGCAACTTCATGACGAAAAAGCAGGAATGCTTTATTTTACAGGAACACCAGAAGAAGCTTGGAAAGGAGTAGATGAACTTTTTGAAGCAGGAAACCTTAAAAGTTGGGCGTATGATTGTGCAGAGTTTGTACAAGCTGCACATATGTATGCTCGTAGGCATACATTTGGAGAAGATGGTTTTTCTGAAACGATTAAAAAGAAAGGAGGAAAACTATATTTACGGATGCATTATTCTACAGGGTTTAATGCTGTAAAAATGTATCAAAGAAAAGCGATGGGAAGTGCAATATTTGAGCAAACACCAGGAAAAGCACCTAAAAAAACAAGCCTTTCTATGGGTAAGATTTTAGACGACGCTCCGATAGGTAGTCGTGTAGTATGGCGAAATATTAAGGCCAAAGGGACTTATTTCTATAATGAAAATGCTATAAAATTAGGAAATGACGAATTTGCTGCTCATGGTTTTACGCATAAGCAAAGGTTTACTCGTAGTGAACTTGAAGCAGCTTTAGCCGCAATTACTAATACATCCGCAGATGAGAAATATATAAAAGATAATGTATTTATTAGAACCGTAGAATATGTTTCGGTTCATTAAATAGTACTTTTCATCAGCTCATAAAGTACACAAGTCTTCAATCGGACATCATTTAGTAATTTAGGATGCTCAAAAGTTCTAACCCTTTGCATTCCTATCTTTTTCATTACATGTTCTGATTTTGTATTAATTTCAGGAGCTACAGAATAGATTTTTTCTAATCCAATTTGGTTAAACCCAAAGTTAAGACAAGCTATAGCACCTTCAGTGGCGTATCCTTTTCCCCAGCTATTTTTTTTAAGCCGCCAGCCAATATCTACAAAAGATTCTAATTCTTCTAAATAAGTTTGTTCACATAAACCTATAAATCCAATAAATTCATTGCTTTCAAGAATATCAACGGCAAAATAGCAGAACCCTTTTTCTTTATGCATTGCCTGCATCCTCTTGATAAAATCCATAGTATCCTGCTTAGAAGGTTTAAAGGGGAAAAACTCCATCACATTATCATCATTGTTAATTTGTGTAAGAGGCTGTAGGTCGTTAAAAGTCCAGTTACGAAATCCTAGTCTTTGAGATTTGAATATATATGATTGCATGATATTTTTTTATTAAAAATCAGAGTTTTAAGTTTTTGAAAAGCTGCACTACACCTCTTTGCTAATTTTAATATATACTGTAGTTTCTAATTAAAGAACATTCTTGATTTTTAAAGAACGATTATACTAGAATAACTATTGCGATTTTGAGTTTTGGCATTGTGTAAGAATTAAAGCTGTTAAAATGAATATAGTTAAAAAAATATTTATTGTTAAAGTGTTTAAAATAAAGGTGTTATATTTATAATATCGTAAATGCCTCATTAGTTAAGTTAATTTATTCTTTAATGAAATAAAAGCACAGTTCTTATGAGGGTTTCATCAACCAAAGTTAATGATTCTTCTAATTCTCATTCGTCAAAATCTTTTTTTGATAGGAGTGGGTCTCAATCCTTTTTTTTCGGAAATCAAGAAGTAAAGACTCCTTTTTTTACTACCTCGATTATTCAACCTAAATTAACAATAGGACAACCTAATGATAAATATGAGCAGGAGGCAGACTCAATGGCTGATAAAGTTGTTCAGAAACTTGATAGTTCAAGTACATCTACACCCGTACAAAAAAAATGTGAAAGCTGTGAAGAAGATGAAAGACTGCAAAAGAAAGAAGAAGAATTGGAAGTTTTGCGAAAACCTATATTTGAGAGTGATAGAGAGATTTCTGGAGATAAAATCCGAGCAAAATCTAATTTACCAAACCTTCAGCTTAGTCCGGGATTAGAGAGTAATTTACAGAGCACAAAAGGAAAAGGTAATCCATTATCCAGAGATGTTCGAACTGATATGGAGTCTGGTTTCGGGACTGATTTTAAGAATGTTCGCATACATACTGATAATAATGCGGTGCAAATGAACAGGAAAATAGGAGCAAAAGCTTTTACAAATGGATCAGATATTTATTTTAATAAAGGTAATTACAGTACTAATTCCAGATCTGGGAAGCATTTGTTAGCTCATGAACTCACTCATGTTTTACAACAAAAAGGTAATAACACCAAATATATTCAACGAAATTTGGATGCGTCAAGTGCGAGTTGTACCCAAATACAAGGTTGGGAAAGAAGAAATTGTTCAAACCGAAATGGGAGGTTAAGAAGTAGAATTGGTCGTATTGTTCATTCACGAATACAACAAAGATTTAGAGCAAGGAGTCGACTAAATAATATTACAGAATTAGTTGTTCCTAGAGGAGAACTGTGCCGTTTTGGTGGAAGTACACAGTTTGGAAGGACCGGAAGCGCAGACTTAGTAAAGGTTACGAGAAGAGGGGCTAGAGGTGGGAATATTTTTACTGTAGTAGGCGAGATTAAACCTATAACTACGGGCGATAGTGGATTGGTATCTGGTGAATTGCAGGCAGGTTGTTATTCGGCTAAAATACAAGAACACGGTGAGGATTGTTTGGTATTTGGACGTAATCCGGCA
This sequence comes from uncultured Aquimarina sp., assembly GCA_947496355.1. Classification (GTDB taxonomy): domain Bacteria; phylum Bacteroidota; class Bacteroidia; order Flavobacteriales; family Flavobacteriaceae; genus Aquimarina. Next base: position 334,235 of record CANMCO010000004.1, on the reverse strand, counting down.
ACCGGAGGACGCCTTACGGGAAGAGAAAGAGCTAGAGCTCGTAGACAATTACCTTCTGATGATGCTGCTACAATGCGAATGTGTGAACGTCTAGGAGCATTTAGAGGAAGGAGAAGTAGGGGGTTAAGAAATCCTAATTTAGGTCGTAGAGTACAAGTAGAACCGTTTCCGTATTTGTTCCCATTCAGTCCAATGTTTTTTCAAGTAGGAAATAATTTTGTTTATGTAAGAAGATGTCTCCCAAATGTAATAGGTTATACCGTTACTGATAGGCAAAGAAGACTACGTTGCGCTGAAAGGCGATCAAGACAAGCAAGATCTTCTAGTTCACAAATAACGGCTCGGGTAGATCGGTCAAATCCATCATTGATACGTTTTAATTTTAGTGTTACTCCAAGTCATGCAATTCGATTTATTTGGCCAGTAGAAGTACCATTTAATCAACCTTTGGCTCCTGAACAAAATTCTGAATATAGATATCTTCATGGAACTTATACGACATTTTACTTACAGCGAAATGGCAATCAGATAATACCCTATAATCATGCATTACAATCATTTTTACCTGGTATGCAACTTCAATTAAGGGGGCAATATCAAAGACTAATTTCCCAGGGTGAAAGAACTATGCGTGCTCAATCAAGTAGGCCATTCTCTGAAAGAATACCTTCATGGATACACCCCAGTGCTAGAGAGGCAATTATGAATCATGATTTTGCACAAGGGGTTAGTGTATATGTTTATTCAGCTATAGGTGATGGTTGGGGTAGAACAGTAATTCGGGCTTCCAGAAGTGGTAATTCTTTTAATGTGGGGATGTATAAAGAATATCCTTCTGATTTAAATTGGTACAGCCAAAATGTCGCCAACGGAGATTCATTTGTTGCAAGAATGAACCATAGAGCGTATACTATGTGGAATAGAGATCTGGCATATTATGTTATAGGCCAAGGTATGGATGTTCATAGAGCAAGGAATGAATTAAGAAGGATCTATAGACAAATATTTGTTTTAATGGCTTCAGGTTTTGCAAGTGCATTTGCCGGAGCGAGTATGCCAGGAAGAAATCCAACTGCTGGGGCCAGAAATATGAGGTTAAATAGCCGTAGAGTAGCTTCTTCTAGAATTGCGCAAAGATCAGTCGGACGCCAAACAGGTTCTTTTGGTAATATGAGGAGATCTCCCGGTATTCCGGCAAACGATAATGGACTTGTAGTCGTTAGGCAATTTCGAAATGTTTCAGGTTTCTGAAAATTGATAATGCGATAATTAACAATTCTATCATTCAAATGCAGCACTCTCATAAGCACCAATATCTGGTGCAGTAGTATTTCTTGGAGTTCCTAAAATATCAGTTCCTGATGTTGGAGTAGAAGCAGCGCCGTTGGCTGCAGAGTTTTCTCCAATATTAAGCATGTTTTCAAAGGGTTCCTTAAAATCAGGCTCTTCGTTAAAAATGATATTCTCAAACAAAGTAGTATCAGTAAAATCATATAAAGGATTGTCTGCAAAACTGTTATTAAAGTCATTAAAACGAATCAAACAATTCTTTAAATTATAATTAAATGCAGTACCCTCTACCTTACTAAATAGCAATTCAATATCCTGATTTCCATATATAATACAGTTTGTGAAGTTGGCTTCAACTAAATCCGCTACTACAATTTCAGTTTCACTGACTTGTATATTATTGTCAATAAGTACTGTTGGAAATTGTCTAAATCCAGATCCAATACTTGAGTAATTGGCAAATGTACAATGGTTAAAATTGTATGTTCCTCCAAGAGAACAATTAAGTGATACCTGACCCGCATTATTGATGACTAAATTTTCCCCTAATACATTACCTGTTCGGGCAATTAATCCAACATTGGAGCTATTATAAATTTGGGTATTGGAAATTGTAAGTGTTGGATCGGGACCACCATCATTAGAATCCATAAGGATGCCTACGGTTGAATTTTTGATAGTTGCATGATTAATTACATGTCCTGTACTTCCTGCCGTTAGCCAAATCGTCCCCCATTGCCCGGGTACCTCTTTAAAACCAGGTTCTAATCGATCTCCTTCAAAGATTACTTCGTTTTCCAGTAATTCAGGATCAGTGCTTAGTTCACCATTAACTTGTAAGGTGCCGTTATCAGCTACAATAATCCCCGAGTTGGCATGAAAATGTATTCGTGCCCCTGCATCTATAGTAAGTGTTTTTCCACCAGGAACGGCAATATATCCGTAGATAACATAAGGTTTTTCGTTAGTGAAATTAAGTTGATCATCCTCAAGAAAAAAACCTTCAATCCTAATTTCATTATTATCTTCATCTAATCCAAGTAAAAGTGTTTCTACTTCACCTGTCATAGCGTCTCGCGAAGGAAATAAGAATGTTGCATCTTTAACAAGAGTAACTAGGTCAATGTCTTGCTGGTTTCCATCGGTATCAAAAAGAACTCTGTCTGTATACAGGAATTCCAGACCTGCTGTTTGATCTGTAATATCGGTAGTGGTTTCAACAAAAACAAAAATGCTGTCCTTTGCTAATACTTGAATATTTTCAAAAGATTTTCCAGGAATACCATCTACATTCAATCTGTAATTCGAGCTTTCTCCACGTTCTAACCCAATAGATGGAATAGTAAAATCATCATCTGTACGATTATATACTTTGAAACTATATGTGCTAGAACCAATATTGGTAAAAACAGTATCCAAAAATAAGGTATCAGTAGAGAATTGAAGGTTTCCGGTACTGGGTCCTGACTCAAAATCTTTGCGACATGAACCCCATAAAATGATAATTACAAGTAAAAAAAGAGTAGATAAATAACGCATTGTTTATTTTCGTTTTTTAGATGTTTTTTTATTCAGAAAATGGAACTATGATTTTATTTCAGATTGTTCCATCTAATTTCAGCTAAATGTATAACTTTTTAAGTAGTACTAATATTGCTTTTTAATAAAAATTTGGCGAGACCAGTGCTTCTGTAAGAAGCAAAACATTTGTACATTTGCTAACCATAATTAATACGCACAACATAATAATCTATTATGAGTACATATGATGTAGCCGTAATTGGCTCAGGACCTGGTGGATATGTGGCCGCTATTCGATGCGCACAGCTAGGTATGAAAACCGCAATAATCGAAAAATATTCAACACTTGGAGGAACTTGTCTTAATGTGGGGTGTATACCTAGTAAAGCTTTACTAGATTCTTCTCATCATTATGAACATGCCACAAAGCATTTTGAAGATCATGGGATCGAAATTCCTGGAGATGTGAAAATCAACCTCAAGAAAATGATTGCTCGTAAGCAGGCAGTTGTAGATCAGACTACAGGAGGTGTAGATTTTCTGATGAAAAAAAATAATATTGATGTTTTTGAAGGTTTAGGAGCTTTCAAAGATGCCACCCATGTTGATATTACTAAGGCAGATGGTAAAGTCGAAACTATTGAAGCAAAAAATATTATAATAGCTACTGGTTCTAAACCGTCTACACTACCCTTTATAAAACTTGATAAAAAGAGAGTAATAACATCTACAGAAGCCTTAAAATTAAAGGAGATACCAAAGCATTTAGTTATTATAGGAGGAGGAGTAATAGGTTTAGAGCTTGGGCAAGTATATCGCCGTTTGGGAGCAGAAGTTTCTGTAGTAGAATTTATGGATAGAATTATCCCAGGTATGGATAAAGCGTTGTCTAGAGAATTACAGAAGGTAATGAAAAAACAAGGTGTAAAATTCTATACTTCGCATAAAGTAACAGAAGTAAAAACGGGTGCTAAAGAAGTTATTATAACTGCAGATGACAAGAAAGGAAACCCTGTAGAGTTTAAAGGAGATTATTGCCTGGTTTCTGTAGGGCGTCGTCCCTACACAGATGGATTAAATGCTGATGCAGCTGGAGTAAAAATAAACGACCGTGGACAGGTTGAAGTAAATGATCATTTACAAACCAATGTTGCTAATATTTATGCCATTGGAGATGTTGTAAAAGGAGCTATGTTAGCTCATAAAGCTGAAGAAGAAGGCGTTTTTGTAGCTGAAACATTGGCTGGACAAAAACCACATATAGATTATAATTTAATTCCTGGGGTGGTATATACCTGGCCAGAGGTTGCTGCTGTTGGTAAAACCGAAGAAGAGCTTAAAGAAGCTGGAGTGCAATATAAATCAGGACAGTTTCCGTTTAGAGCATTAGGTAGATCAAGAGCCAGTGCTGATTTGGATGGTTTTGTAAAAATCCTAGCAGATGAAAAAACCGATGAAGTACTGGGAGTTCATATGATTGGTGCTCGTTGTGCAGATTTAATTGCAGAGGCTGTTACCGCGATGGAGTTTAGAGCGTCGGCAGAAGATATTTCTCGTATGTCACATGCGCATCCTACATTTACTGAAGCAATAAAAGAGGCAGCATTAGCCGCTACAGAGGATAGAGCATTACATGTTTAGATTTTTTAAATTAATAAATACAAATAAAAAAAGCGTTCCAAGATACATCTGGAACGCTTTTTTGCTATCAATATTTTTGATTTTAAGGGGCATTACTTCCTATATTACCTTGAGCTACAATTGTAGCTAGGTCTGCTGCACTTAGATGTACATTGATATATCCATCAAAGGCTATTAAACCTTCATAAGTAATATCGGCGCCAATAACATCTCCTTCGTTATCCAATTTGGTAACTGTAGTGGTGCTCGATCCTGTACTTCCATCTACATTGTCTAAAGTAATAGCAATACCACCTCCTGTGGCGGCATCATTTACATGAATATGCATTGGGTGATCACCATCTGCAGGAGTTCCCTCAAGCTGAACCTCTATTCTAGTAGTGGTATCATTTACTTTTACGAATTTTGCTGTTCCGGATACACCAGAATCACCAATTTCTGCAAGAGTATAGGTTGTTGATACTTCTGCAGGTGCATCATCGTCATCGCTGCAATTAACAAATAATAATGGGGTTGCCAATAGCATTAATAAAACTAATTTCTTCATAATTTACTTTTTTAAGGGTTTTGAGTATTGTGTAATTAAACTGTAGAAAAGATGTTTAATTTTCTGATGGTGGCCTAAAATTTTATTAAACCTATGTTAAAAATAGCCAAATCATATGGTTCAATTCATACTGACTAACCCTGTTGATCTATAAAAGATAATAGTTTTACAATCGCCCTAATCTGGCCAGGACTTCCAGTTTATAATTCCTGCTAATAGGTATAGATTTATTATTTAAAACGATTTCTTCATTAGAAAAAGAATCTATTTTTGAAACAGAAATAATATAAGATCTATGGGTGCGTATAAATTGTTGTTGAGGTAATTTAGACTCAATAGTGCTAATTGTTTCCCTCGTAATAATAATATCGGATAAACAATGAATTTTTATATAATCACTATAACTTTCGACATAAATAATATCAGAGAAGTTAATTTTTTTCATTCTACGATCTGATCGTACAAATATAAAATTACTAGAAGTGATTTCAGTAGGTTTTGATATTTCTGTTTTGTGATGGATATCAAAGTAATTATTTATAGCATTGAGAAGTCTTTCAAAAGAAATTGGCTTCAATAGATAATCTACCGCATGAAGATCAAAACCATCAATAGCATATTCTCGGTAGGCCGTGGTGAAAATGATTTTAATATCCTTATTAATGGATTTAGCAAAAGAAATACCTGAAATATCAGGCATATTAATATCTAGAAAGATAAGATCAACTTTTTGAGAATTGATAGCATTAAAGGCCTCCAAAGCACTTTTACAGATCGCTCCAACTTCTATATGTTCGATTTTAGACAGATGATCCAGAATGATATCTCTGGCTGTTGGCTCATCATCAACTATTATGCAGGATATTTTAGTATTCATTAACTTAATTTTGATTTTTTCAAAGTTAAAATGACAGTATACCAGTCTTCATTTTTTGAAACCTTCAATTCATGTTTTTCTTTATATAATAATACTAATCTTTTTTTAATGTTTGCCAACCCAATGCCTTCTTGGTCATTTTCAGAATGCCTCAAAATAGAGTTTTTTATGCTAAAACGTATATGCTCCTCATTACATTTTAGACCCATGACAATAGATAGTTTTTTATTTTTAATTTGACCATGTTTAAAACTATTTTCTACAAACGGGATGAGTAACATAGGGGCTATTTGCAGAGTACTGTCTACATTTTCAAAATTCATATTAATGTCTAAAGTGTCACTAAAACGCATTTTTTCTAATGCTACATAATCTTTAATGTGATTGATCTCATCTTGCAAGGGTACCAAAGGTTTATCTACCTGATATAGCAAATAATCCAAAAGATTAGACAGTTTCAAGATCATTTCAGTAGTTTGTTCTGATTTTTTTAAAGCAAAACCATACATTGTATTTAAGGTATTAAATAAGAAATGAGGATGAATTTGCATTTTGAGGTATTGTAACTCTTGTTCTTTCAGTTTAAGTTGGGCTTCTAGAATTTTATTTTTAAGTTCCTGGTTAACTGATGTGGATTTATAATTATGCCGCACCAAACTAAAAGCACTAGCGATGAAAACCACAAAATATACTGCAATAAATAGAAAAAGTGGGCTACGTGTCATTGGAGCCATTCCTTCCAATTTTAAAGAGGACAAAAAAATTAAACCATAAAAGAATGAAATGGTTATGAAAAAAGCAGAAATGATAATGGTATATACACAATACAATATAAACTGAAAATATTTTTCTAAGATTAAGTACTTCGGTATTAAAAGATCAATTACAGTATATGTAGTTCCTATAGTTACTGGCATTAAAAATAAAGAGAAGGAGAAAATATAGTTTATATTCTCACTATTATATCCAAAAAAATAAGTGTAGCAAAAGAGTACTACCGTCCAAAATATAATGTGGAGTAGTAGTTTTGCAATTTTTTTTAATATAAAATCTCTGGAAAGCATAAATGATAAAAAATAGTTTATAATATCTATATATTTTTTCAAAACTAATTCATTATTCAGATGAATAACGGATTTTACAAGATGTTTTACAGATTTACAATTGATTTTGTTATAACCATAACTAATCTTGCTATTTGCCGTAATTAAAAATATATAAGAATATAACGTTCTAATTTTGATTCAGAATAAAACCATTATAGTTTATGAGAATCTTTGAGTTGTTTTTACTTCTATCCGTTATTGGGCTTTTAATAGCTTTTTTTACAAAATATTTATCAATCAAAAAATGGCTGTTTTATGCTAGTGTATCGTTTTTAATACTTCATCTGGTAATTGAAGGTAATAGATGGCAACTTTACTTAGGGTATCTCTCATTTTTATTTGGGTTATTCTTTTACTACCAATTAATTACCAAAAAATGGTTAAAGATCATTTTGTCAAGTTTTGGTATACTATTTTGTGGTGTAAGCTTTGTTTTGGGAATTTTAATGCCAGTAATGAAGTTTCCCGAACCATCGGGTTCCTTTTCAATAGGGTTACAATCTTTATACTTAGAGGATCAAACACGACAGGAAGTACTTACAAAAGAGGTTGGAGATCACAGAAAATTAACCGCACATATATGGTATCCTTCTGATCAGAAAGTCACAAACCCTAAACGATATATGGATCAAGGGTATGCTGAAGCTTTTGTAGAAAGTAAAAATATGCCTTCTTTTATTGCAACGCATTTTGATCTTACCAAAACCCATACCCAAAAGTCACTACCCATTACAAGGAATGAACAATTACCAATTATTGTAATGTCTCATGGATTACTTTGGAATTGTGAAGTATATACTTCTATTATTGAAGAAATAGTAAGTCAAGGATATGTGGTGGTTGGAATTGATCATATTTACGAATCTTTTCTTACAGAATATAAAGGAAGGAAATTACAATGGAGTCAAGAAAATATAGACTACATGGACAAAGGATTAGATTTTAATTTAATTGAAAAGAAAATGAATCTTGCTTTACATTCAAAAGACTCTTTGTTACGTGATAAATCAACTTATGAAATTATACAAGAACTTCCATATTTTAAAAGCTTAGATAGATGGTCAAAGGATATTTCTTTTGTCATAGATCAATTAGAAATTATAAATCGAGATCCTGATGGGTTTTTATTTCAAAAATTAAGTATTGATAGAATAGGGCTTTTGGGTCACTCTTGGGGTGGAGCTGCTGTAGTGCAAAATGCATCTGTAAATAAAAGGATTAGAGCTGTAATCAATATGGATGGAGCTCAATTTGGAAGACTAATTGACACTACTTTAAATAAACCTTTAATGGTGATGCATGCAGATAGAGATTATAAAAACTTTTTTACCCCTAATTTTTATGTATATGAAAAAGTTGCAAAAAATGATTTTTTTGAAGTAACAATAGCATCTACTGGCCATGCTAATTTTGGAGATTTATCGTATTGGACTAAAGTTAATTCATTAACTGAAACAGGATCAATAGTACCCAAAAGAATGACTCAAGTTACGAATAAGTTAATCTTACACTTTTTTAATAAATATATAAAAGGCGAAAACATAGATATGATTCATAGTTTCTCTAAAGAAAATTATCCAGAAGTATCAATATTAAAGAAAAATGAATAATGAAAAAACATTCTAGTTAAAAAATACTATGTTTAATCTAATACTAAAAATTATGATTTCACTTACCGTTTTGATGCTACAAAATAATTTACTTTTCATTTCTTTCTTTGACTTCATGCGGCATGGAGGAATGTTATTTATGACTCCGATACTAATAATGCTTTTATTAGTGTTTTTTCTCGCTATAAGAAGTGTATTAGCAATGAGAAAAAAGGAGTTGTCATCTACAAAATATATAAATCTGATTAATTCAATCGGTCTCTTGACACTAGTTTGGGGCGTATTGGGACAATTAATTGGATTGGTAGCGGCATTTGATAAGATCGAAATGTTAGGAGAAATTTCTACACCAATGTTGGCTGGTGGGTTAAAGGTATCTGCATTACCTACCATTTTTGGATTCATAGTTTTTGTAGTTTCCAGGGTAGTAACAATTATATTTACTTGGTTACAAGATGAAGGAATAAAAGAATAAGTTGTTTTTGGAAAAAAAGAAATTCTTGTTCAAACTATTTATTGAACAAGAATTTTTCATCAATTCTTATGAGACCCATCACAGTACGGAGGGTTGTTCGTTTGTTTGCAGGTACATAAATATGCTTCTTTGGTTTCTTCTATACTAAAAATTACAGGATTCGTTCCTCCTTCTTTTTTGTGATTGCCATTGCAAAACGGTTGATCTGCACTATGCCCGCAACTACACCATGCATAGTTTTTATCTGCTTCTAATTCGCACGCTATGGGTGCATCACCACCTCTGATATTATTTTCCATAGTTTTGATTTTTTTGTATTCTAAAAATATCAAATCCTAAGTTAAGATTGGTTTTAAATTGGACAGAGATAGATATAAATGATCCTCAATCGATAGGTATTGGGCACTAAGAATTGTCTGGAAACCATATACTCTTGGAATCTATAATACGATTTGGATTAATAAAACCATCTGTAGCACCAATTAATCCAATAAATTCCCCATCACAACTATACACTGATACTACAGTGTTGCAATTGGGGCAGCAATCATTAAAGACGAAAATTGTTTTCCCTTTATGAAATAAACTTTCCCGACATATTGCCTGATCAATAAACTGATATTTTAATAAATCGCCTGATGTATTTTCTATTTCAGTAATTTTTTCATTTAGCCAAGATAAATCCTGTATTGGATTATTAAAAAGACAGTCAGTTTCATCATCATCATTATTACACCCTAAAAGTAAAAATGGAATGATAAAAATGAACTTTAAGATTTTACTATTCATCATTATGATTTTACAAGTTTGTCTTTTAGGAGTAGATGATTAATTTTCAGTCGGTTACTTTGTTTAATATCAATTTTTGTGTGGTCATTTTCACTTAATCAAAATTACTCCAGGAAAAGCAGCCTGGTAACCAAACCAAAATGTGTTATGAGAAGGTAGACGTTCCAGTTTCTCTTTGGTTTGGGTATTCTCTAATCTATTTTCATTTAATTTCCAGGTGGTCCCATTTGTATCAATAGTAAGTGATCCTCTATCATAGGATTTGAATTCAATATCTTATTCATCCTGACTATTTTAAAAGTAAGTCGGTTGAAGTAGTAGATCTCTACAGGTTTTAAGGAAATTTTAGCGTATTAAATTCTGGCCTGATACGTATATAGATCAAAATATCTCCCCTCTGCAGTAATTAGTTCATCATGATTGCCCCGTTCTGCAATTTTGCCTGATTCGATTACCAAAATTTGATCTGCTTTTTTGATTGTACTTAATCTATGAGCAATTACGAAGGTTGTTCTACCTTTCATTAATTCACCAAGACTTTTTTGTATTAAAGCTTCGCTTTCTGTGTCCAGGTTAGATGTAGCTTCATCAAGTATAATAATTTTAGGATTAGCAAGAATAGCTCTTGCGATGGCAATTCGTTGACGTTGACCTCCAGATAGTTTGACACCTCGTTCTCCGATTAGGGTATCTAGTCCATCATCAAAACGATCTGTAAATTCATTTACGTATGCTGCCTTTACCGCTTGTAATAATTGCTCTTCAGTAGCATCAGGTCTAGGGAAAAGTATATTTTGTCGTATAGTCCCTTCAAACAAAAATTCATCTTGTAAAACTACGCCAAGGTTACGACGATAGCTATTTAATTTGATTTTAGAAATATCATGGCTATCTATTGTAATAAGTCCGGATTTTGGGTTCAAGAATGTAGCTGATAATCCAGCAATTGTAGATTTCCCCGATCCCGAACTGCCCACAAGCGCCGTAACCGAACCCGAGGGAGCCCTAAAACTAATATTATGTAGTACTTCTTTTCCTTCTTCATATGAAAAAGACACATTATCAAAAATTATATCTCCTTTTATTTCTTCAAGCTCTACAGTTCTATCTTCAATCTCCTCTTCTGGAGTCATATTCATTAGTTCCTCAGTTCGATCTAACCCTGCAAGGGCTTCGGTTAATTGACTTCCGATATTACTCATTTGAACAATTGGAGCAATCATAAACCCAAGTAAAAGGGTGAATGACAGAAAATCACCAACAGTTAATTCATCAATCATAATTTTGTACCCTCCAATTCCCATAATTCCGGTAGACGCTATTCCTAGAAGAAAAGTAGAGGAACTGGTCATTAATGCAGTAGCTGTTAAACTCTTTTTTACATTTTGGAATAAACGGTCAACGCCATCTTCAAATGTTTTATTTTCTTGTGCTTCAGCATTAAACCCTTTTATTACCCGCACTCCTGCAAGGGTTTCTGTTAATCTGCCTTTTACTTCGGCATTGATTACGCCTCTTTTTCTAAATATTGGTCTTATATACTTAAATGCTTTTAAGGCAACAATCCCAAATATAGATACTGGCACGAGTACAAATATTGTCATAGACGGACTAATTCGAATAAGTAGCACTAGTGAAATAATCGCTGTTATTGTTCCGCCAACCAACTGTACCAATCCGGTGCCTATTAAGTTTCGAACTCCCTCAACATCACTCATGATTCTAGACACGAGAGCTCCTGATTTTGTGTTGTCAAAAAAACTAATAGGTAATGAAAGTACTTTTTTCTGTACCTGAGCTCTTAATTCTGAAATCAAAAATTGAGCTTGTACACTTAATATTCTGGTTAATAAGAATGAAGTTATTGCTTGCACTAATATAGCTCCTCCAACACCAACTAATAATAACTTTAGCATTTCATAATCTTTTTTGGCAATTACGTCATCCATAAGATATTTACTAGTTACGGGTAATACTAAACTGGCAAGTCTACTTAGAACAATAAGAAGTAATCCAATAAAAACAAGATTTCGTCTAGGCCATATGATGGTTTTAAAAGCTTGCCCAATGGTAACTTTTGATTTTTTTTCTGATTTTTTATCCTTGAATTCTCTCATTCTTATTCTTTTGTTTTAAATAGTGAAATGGTATAATCCAATAAACTTTGATCACCAAAGTCACCATGCCCAGGAATTACAATTTCTACTTCGGGATATGTATCTTTGATTTTAGAAACTGTATTTGACCATTCGTTTATATTAGCATCTTCAAGATTCCCTTTTTTAGCATCAAGGCTTTTAATCATACATCCTCCAAATATGATTTTTTCATCGGGAAAATATGAGATAATATTATCAGATGTATGAGCTTCTCCAAAGAATTGATTAACAATTGTTTTGTTTTCTATTTGTAATGTAATATGCTCTTTGAATAACAAATTAGGCTCTGGGTAATTTTTGGTTAACATTAATTTTGCAGTCTTTTTACTGGCAATAGTGGGAATTCCTTCCTTTTTAAGAATATCAGCACCTTCTGTACAATCTCTATGAAAATGATTAAATACAACACCTTTTATGCTAACATTTTTATCCTGTTTTAACCAATTTATTAATTCTAAAGTTGCTTGGTCATTTGCCGGAGTGTCAAATACATACGCTTTTTTATTATCAGCATAAATAAAACCATTGCTAGGGAATTTAGATCCACTTTCTAAATAAATATAAGAAGTATGAATATAGCTATTGTCACTGAGTTGAGTGATTTGTAGTTCTTTAGAGATATTAATAATTTTTGATTCCTTCTCTCTTTTACAAGAGTTAAAACTTATACATAAAATTAATAATAAAACTAGCTTAGTTGATTTTCTTATCATCAAGGTTAGAGATGTTTTTTTTCTTTTTAGCATAACGCATTACTAATATATAAATCCCAGCCGGAATTCCTACCCAGATCAATTCACTTAACAATACTTTAATGCCCCAAATACTAAAAAACTTACTAGCCCCAATTGGAGAAACTTGAATTGGTCTCCAAGGAAAAAAATACCTTATATTATCAAAGGGCGAAAAGAAGGCAACTCCTAAGCCACCCGTAGTCATGGCATCCAAGATTCCATGAGAAGCACTACAAATGGTGAAGTAAAGAATAAGAGGAAGCCCACTTTTATAAGAGAATTTTTTATTGTAAAAAATAAAAGTAACTAAGATACCAAGGAGTATTGCAAATAATAATGAATGAGAAAAACCCCTATGTCCCCAAAAACCTTCGTAGGCTATACCAAACTTGAACCCTATTACGTCTGCATCAGGTATTACAGCACATACAATTCCTAATATCCAAAATTTTCTAGTAGCTATTTCTTCAGAAAAACTTTTACCAAATGCGTAAGCCGAAAGTGCATGTGCGAATATGGAGGCCATTTGTATTGAAGACTATTATTTTCTAGTGTTTGTTCTTTTTTGTTTTTTATTTCGGACATATATTAACTTAGAACGTCCTTTTGAAGCTTCACGTTGCTCTATTTCAAAACTTTTAATGGATTGGATCAACGGAGTTAGTTTTTGGAATCCATAGTTTCTAGAGTCAAAATTTGGTTGCTTTTTTTGTAATAAACTCCCAACATCTCCCAAAAAAGCCCAGCCATCATCATCACCCAAATCCGATATCGTTGAGGTGATTAATCTAATATCTTTTGGGGTTATCTTATCTACATTACTCTTACTATCGGATTTTTTATTAGCTGATTCCGGTTCATCTTCTTCAGATTGGTATTTTAGGATTTCGAGATAAATGAATTTATCGCAAGCAACAATAAAAGGATTAGGTGTTTTCTTTTCGCCTATCCCGAAAACTTTCATTCCGGCCTCACGAAGTCTAGTTGCCAAACGAGTAAAATCGCTATCACTAGATACCAGACAAAAACCATTAACTTTTTCGGAATATAGAATATCCATTGCGTCAATAATCATTGCAGAATCTGTTGCATTTTTACCTTTGGTGTATCCATATTGCTGAATCGGAGTTATGGCATTTTCGAGAAGAATTTTCTTCCACTTTGTAAGATTTGGGTTCGTCCAATCTCCATAAATTCTTTTGATTGTAGGATTACCATATTTAGCAATTTCCTCCATCATTTCTTTAATATAGGAAGATGGAATATTATCACCGTCTATTAGTACTGCAAGATTTAGGTCCATGATTATCTTTTCTTTCTCTTATTTTTTAAATTATAAGTTTTATCACCTTTTGTCTTTGGTTTCTTATACTTCTTTTTGATTTCACGTTGATAAGCTCCACCAAGATTTACCTTTCTGTTTTTTTCTTTCTTTTCATGAAAAGCAGGACCAACTTCTTCATTAGGACGTTTATGTGGATTATTGATTTCCTTAATCTTAGGTTGTTCTTCTGGAGTGAGTTGATCAGATATTTCTACTTGAGTTGGTAGATTAAGCTGCTCAATGTTCATCTCCATCAAGTTTTCGATAGCATCCAAATATTCCTGTTCTTTTTCTGTAGTAAGTACAAACGAAACACCTTGTCTTTCTGCACGCCCGGTTCTACCAATACGATGCATATAGTTTTCAGGATATTCTGGAGTGTCAAGATTGATTACCTGACTTACATTTTCTATATCTAACCCTCTTGCCATAACATCGGTTGCGATAAGGATACGGTTTTCTCCTTTTCTGAATTGCTCGATGCTTCGTAGTCGGTAATTCTGAGTCTTATTAGAGTGTATGATACAAATCTCATCTGCATATTTATGTTCCAATTGCTCAAATAAGCGATCAGCAATTTTTTTATACCCAACAAAAATCAATGTTTTATGGAACGTTTCTTTATCAGAAAGTAGGTGCTCCAATAAATTCACTTTTGTATAAAAATTTGGAACTTTATAACCATACTGTTGTATATTTTCTAGCGGTGTTCCACTTTTGGCTACAGATATTTTTTGAGGTCTTACAAATGTTTCTGAAATCATTTTATCTACTTCGTCTGTCATTGTAGCAGAAAACATGATGTTTTGTCGCTGCTGCGGAAGAATATCAAAAATATTCATTAATTGGTGTCTGAACCCTAAATCCAACATGACATCAACCTCATCAATGACTACTTTTTGAATAGATTTTAGTTGTAAAACTCTACTCACTGCCAGATCGTATAAACGCCCCGGTGTGGCTACAATAATATCTAATCCTTCAGAAACAGCTTGTTTTTGTGTATTAATATTGGTGCCGCCATATACACCTGTAATTCGCAGATTAATATAAGCAGATAGTTTTTCGATTTCATCTACAACCTGTACCACCAACTCACGGGTAGGAACTAATACTAATACTCTGGGGTTTTCTTGAACAGAATATTTTAGCATTCTTATAATTGGAAGCATATAGGCATATGTTTTACCAGTACCTGTTTGTGCTATACCAACAACATCTTTGCCAGACATCACCACAGAAAAAGCTTGTTCCTGAATTGGTGTGGGAGTTTCGAACCCCAAATCATCAAGGGCGTTGAGAAGCTGTGTGCTTAAATTTAAATCTCGAAAAGTCAATTGATTATTTTTTTGATAGTACAAAGGTAGCCTTATTTCTGAGATTCATTTCACTAGCTTACTATTAAGTAGCATAATTAAGATCAATATTTGTAATAGAGAATAAGAATCTAGAGGTGCCATATTATAATTTGAACCTTTTTTTATCTGATTCTTATCTATTTTTGGAAATCAACTTAAAATCACAAATTATGTTATTAATTAAAAACTTATTTAAAGCTATAGTATTAGGTAGTCTAGTATGCACTATTATTCTATCATGCAGCAGTGATGCGGCTGATGAAGGACAAACCCCAGACGAAACGGCTGTAGAAGATTTTGCGAATTTTGCAGAGGATTCAAAGTTTAAAGCGTATATAAAAAACGTTGGACTCGTTCTAAACCGAATTGAAGACCGTGAAAAAGCTTTAGAGATTTTAGAAACTTCGGGAAAATTAAAACTAAACGATGCTCAACAAACAGCACTGGCTTTGGCATTGGGGTTTGAAGATCCCGAACAAATGAATATCGCTTATGATCAACTTACCGAGGAATGGGAACTATTAACTCGCCGTTTTGATCTTGGAAACCAAAACTATTCAGATATTGATGGTTTGATATTTAATGAATTACTTTTAATTAGATATAATTTAGATCTTAGTGAAGTTATAGGACTAAAGGACTTGAGCAATGAAGAAGTACATTGTTATTATGAAGTATGTGAACCGCCGTATTTAGATGCTTTAGAGCCTTATCTTATTGCAATGCGTGAATGCGATGGGTTTGATCGTCTTACAACTGAAGGTAATAATGCTTTCTGGGAATGCGCGAGGACAATAGAACAACGATTTGCATTAGAACTTGACCGCGCCTTTCTTCTCTTTACATGTTGTAACTTTTACAATTGTGGTTTAGAACTACCAACAGTGGTGGGGGATGAACCTTATGACTATTCACAATGCCCTGATATTCCTATTGGTTAATTTTGGAAATTAAGAATCTTTAGTTTTAGCCATTAATATTTCATAAAAACACTTATTGTCCTATCTGAAACAATAGGTGTTTTTTCTTGCCAAGATTTACCTTGATTTTAGTTACTTTTGGTTTCTTAAGATAGTCCAAATGAAAAACATCCTTGCCTTTTCCGGCTCTAATAGTAGTACTTCTATTAATCAAAAACTAGTAGAATTTGTGGCTTCAGAAATAAAAGAACATGAGGTCAAAGTTATTAATCTTACTAGTTATCCAATGCCAATGTACAGTGAGGATGAAGAGAAGAATAATAGTTTCCCAGAAATGACTATAGAATTGAAACAAGAAATTTTTGAAGTGGATGCTCTGATTATTTCGGTAAATGAGCATAATGGTAGTTGGAGTGCATTTTTTAAAAACATAATAGATTGGCTTTCTCGATTAGATCGTAATTTTTTAGAAGGAAAGAAAGTATTATTGATGAGCACTGCTCCCGGAAAAAGAGGAGGAGTAGGCTCTCTTGAATATGCAAAGAATGTATTGCCCAGATTTGGTGCAGAAATAATAGAAAGCTTTAGTTTTCCATCTTTTTATGATAATTTTTCTACAGAATCAAATACTGTAACAGACGAGACACTTTTATTGGGATTAAACGAAGTTCTCAGTACTTTTGCCCATCAAATCAAATGATCAGGTGCGAAGGGTCAAAAAATATACTTTAGAGAATCCATCAGAATTTAAAGATCAATTGTTGTATTGGGGACAGCAATTTGATGATATTGTTTGGTTAGATTCAAATGAATACACCCAGCAATATACTAGCTACGATAAGGTATTGGCAGTTGATGCTTTTACATCGATTAAAACAGATTATGATGGGGCTTTTGATCAATTAAAAGAATACCAGGAGCAAACAAAAGATTGGATTTTTGGGTATCTATCGTATGATCTTAAAAATGATACCGAAAATCTGGTTTCTAATAATCTTGATGATCTGCACTTCCCGGATTTGTATTTTTTCCAACCCAAGAAACTTTTTTTTCTTAAAGATAATATCCTGGAGGTTCAATACTTGAGAATGGTTGATGATGAAATTGAAGAAGATTTTAATGAGATTTCTGGGCTTTCAAGAGATGTTTGGATGTCATCATTTACAAAGAATGATACGGAATCTCCGTGCGGAAAAGTTAAAATAAGCTTACGAATTACCAAAGATGTATACAAAGAAAAGGTGAATAGGATGTTGGCATATATTCACCGAGGAGATATTTATGAAGCTAATTTTTGTCAGGAATTTTTTGCGAAAGATAGTTGTATAGATCCTTTACAAACGTATTGTCATCTTAACAATATTTCAAAACCTCCTTTTGCTACCTTCTTTAGAATGAATGATCAATATTTGCTGTCGGCTTCACCAGAGCGTTATTTACGTAAGGAAGGGCAAAAAATTATTTCTCAACCAATTAAGGGTACAGCAAAACGATCAGAAGATTCCCTAGATGATCAAAAAATGATAAGAGACCTTAAAAATGATCCTAAGGAGCGGTCAGAGAATATAATGATTGTGGATCTGGTTCGTAATGATTTATCAAGAACGGCAATAAAAGGTTCGGTTCTGGTTGAAGAATTATGTGAAATTTATAGCTTCAAGCAAGTACATCAAATGATCTCGACCGTGATTTCAGAGGTCGATGAAACAGTTTCTCCTGTTGATGTCATAAAAACGACTTTCCCAATGGGAAGCATGACTGGTGCCCCAAAGATTTCTGCAATGCAAATTATAGAGGAACTTGAAGAATCTAAAAGAGGTCTGTATAGCGGAGCGGTTGGCTATTTTACTCCAGGAGGAGATTTTGATTTTAACGTTGTAATCCGAAGTATTCTTTATAATGAAAAGGAAAAATATATTTCGTATACAGTAGGAGGGGCGATAACGGCCCAATCTGATCCAGATAAAGAATATGAAGAATGCTTGCTCAAAGCAAAAGCAATGAGAGAAGTTCTAGAAGGGATGTGAGTTTTCTAGAGATGAGTATTTGAGTTATTGAGAATAAATAGTTAAGAAAAACTCATCACCCACAAGCTAAACCTTACCCCTAAATCAAATTGCGTCTAAAACTTTTTCTTACATCAATAATAATCTGTTTAACCTCTTGAGCAGTAAGATCCTTTATTGTAGCAATTTCTTCAAAATTTAATCTTCCAAATACAAAAAGATCAATAATCTTAGAGGCTTCCATAGGTAGCCAACTATAAAATTTACCTAATAACTTTTGTTTTCTTGATGCTGACGAAACTTCAGAATCTATAACTTTCACTATAGCAGAATCAAGATCATCATAAATAAAATTTTGTTTGTTTTCAGAATTTTGATGATAACAAATATCATCTAACTCTTCTTTCATTATAAGCTCATTATCACCTTCTACGGTATAAGTTTCTTCTAGTTTTTCAAGTTCAATTTTTAAAAAATGATTGGTACTTATACTTCTTTGATGCCACCCTTCTCGCACATATAATTCATCAATAATACCATCTGCAATTTTGAAAAGCTTAAGTTCTAACGATAAAGTATCTATTTCTACATCAAGATCATCGTAATACAGTTTTAAAATGGCATCATCAATAACGCCATTAGAACAATACATGTTATGAGGTAAAATCCCAACACTCTCTGCAATATATAATCGATGTTTTACATAGGGGTGCAAGTGGGGTACAATAGATAATAATTTTTTGCCGAATTCTCTTTGATCATCAGCTCCGTAAAATTTCTGTAGTTCCTGTGTCCTATTCATTAGTGAGTGATTTAAGAGTTGATTCCTAAAAATAACGAAAACAAACTAGATTTGATGTTAAAAACTTGAAAATCAACACTTAAATTCACTTTTAATAGTAATTGCCATAGCAAATCAAAATTGTATCTTTGAAAAAAGATAACAAGAAGTAATTTAGAATTTGTTGTTAAAAGAATTTAAAGAGCATATTACGACTCATCTTTCCTTTTTATCCAAAGGCAGATTGCTAATTGCCTGTAGTGGAGGATTAGATAGTGTGGTCCTTACTAGGCTTAGTGCTCTATTGAATTTGGAAATAGGAGTGGCGCATTGTAATTTTAAATTAAGAGGATCCGAGAGCGATGAAGATAAAAAGTTTGTAACTGAACTTGCAGGCCAAATACACGCTCCGTTTTTTAGTACAGATTTTGATACAGAACAATATGCCAAGGATCATCGCCTTTCTATTCAAATGGCAGCAAGAGAGCTAAGGTATAGTTGGTTTGATAAGATTGCCCAAGAATACCAGTATGATTATATTCTCACAGCACACCACGCAGATGATAATCTTGAAACGTTTTTAATAAACCTCTCTAGGGGTACAGGTATAGAAGGGTTAACAGGTATACCAGAAATAAACGACACCTATATTAGACCATTACTACCCTTTTCAAGAGATCAAATTTTAAAATTTGCCCAGGAAAAAAATATGTTATGGAGAGAAGATAGTAGTAATAGCAGTACCAAATATTTGAGAAATAAGTTAAGACATAATGTTATTCCAGAATTAAAATCTGTGAACCCCCAGTTTTTACAAAATTTTCAAACTACTTTAGAACACCTAAAACAAAGTAGAGAATTTATACAAAGCCAGGTGCTCAGATTACGGTCAGAACTATACGAACATGGAGAAGGAGAAATAATTAAAATACCTATAAGAGAGCTTTATGAATACGGAAACCCAAAGATTTGTCTATATTATTTATTAAAGGATCATTATGATTTTACTGCCTGGGACGATATCGCACAGATTATAACGGCGCAGCCCGGGAAACAGATTTTTTCAAGATCCTATAGATTAGTAAAAGATAGAGATTATCTATTATTAAGTCCTATTTCTGAAAAAATATCTGACAGAACATATACTATCCCAGAAGAGGAAAATATGATTATGACTCCCTCAGGAATGTTGAAGTTACAGTTTGTTCAAGAAATGTCAGACGTGGATTTGAAAACAGTTTATGCTGATAAAGAAAAGTTAAAATATCCCCTTACTGTAAGAAAATGGAGAGAAGGCGACTACTTTTATCCACTGGGAATGAAAGGTAAAAAGAAGTTAAGTAAATATTTTAAAGACGAAAAATTATCTTTATTAGCTAAAGAAAGAATATGGTTACTATGTTCTGGTGAAGAAATCCTCTGGATTATTAATTATAGAGCAGATAACAGATTTAAGATAACACCCCAAACGAAACAAATTCTAAAAATTACAATAACCTAATGCGTAACATCTTATTATTACTTATAACATTACTATTCTCTACAACACTTTTTTCTCAAACACTGGATCCAATTAAATGGGAGGCCGGTATAGAAAAGGAAGCAGAGGATGTCTATATATTACACTTTGAAGCAACTCTGGATCCAGGATGGCATTTATATTCACAAAAAGAAGCAGAGACCGATGAGATAGCTCCAACACCAACAGAATTTACTTTCAACAATACTGCAGATACTTTTACTCTTGTAGGAGAAACAATAGAACCAAAAGGTATTGAAAAATATGACAACATCTTCGAGATGGATGTGAAGTATTTTGAAGATAAAGTAAATTTCACACAAAAAATTAAGCTTGTTGATAAGAATCTAAAGGTTATTAAGGCTGAAGTCTTTTTCTCGGTATGTGATGATGAGAAATGCCTTGCACCTGAGGTTATAGAATTTGATCTAAGTATTACGGGAGAGGCAATAGAGAATAAAGGTGACCTGTCGACTATTACTACAGATGATAGAAATAAGTCAGAAGCATTATATATAGAAGTACAGGGTAAAGAAGCTTTTCCCACGGATCAGGTAGAAAAGAAAAGTTACCTAAATATATTTATTTTAGGATTTTTAGGCGGATTAATTGCTTTATTAACACCATGTGTTTTCCCAATGATACCTCTTACAGTATCTTTTTTCACAAAAAGCGCTAAGGATAAGAAAAAAGGACTATTTAATGCATTATTATACGGTTTTTTCATCTTTGCAATCTATGTGTTACTTAGCTTACCTTTCCATTTACTAGATTCCTTGGATCCAGAAATATTAAACAATATCTCAACAAATGTCACTCTTAATATTGTTTTCTTCATCATTTTTATCGTTTTCGCCATATCATTTTTTGGTTATTTCGAAATTACATTACCAGCTTCATGGAGTAATAAAATGGATAACAAAGCAACTAGCGTTGGTGGGATATTAGGAGTGTTTTTTATGGCTTTAACATTGGCTTTGGTGTCTTTTTCGTGTACAGGTCCAATTTTAGGTTCGCTATTGGGAGGTTCTCTTAGTAGTGATGGAGGTGCTATTCAGCTTAGTTTTGGAATGGGAGGTTTTGGTCTTGCTTTAGCTTTACCATTTGCTTTATTTGCACTGTTTCCAAACTGGCTAAATTCTTTACCTAAAAGTGGTGGATGGTTAAATACAGTAAAAGTGGTATTAGGGTTCCTGGAGTTAGCTTTGGCTTTCAAATTTTTATCCAATGCAGACCTTGTAGAACATTGGGGAATTCTAAAAAGAGAAGTTTTTATTGCTATCTGGATAGTTATCGGGATAAGTATGACATTGTATCTTTTTGGAAAAATTCGGTTTCCGCATGATGGCCCAATTCAAAAATTAAGCATGACAAGAAAAAGCCTTGGGGCACTAACATTGGCTTTTGTCATTTATTTACTCCCGGGACTTAGCAATACAGCCTATGCAAACCTAAAACTGTTAAGCGGTTTTCCTCCTCCTTTATTTTATAGTGTTTATGAAAAAGAAGCACATGGTCCATTAGGTTTGAATGCATACACTGATTTCGAAGAAGGTATACAAGCTGCTAAACAGCAAAAGAAACCTGTTATGCTAGATTTTACGGGTTGGGCTTGTGTTAATTGCCGTAAAATGGAAGAACAAGTTTGGAGCCACCCTGAAATTATCGAAATCCTTAAAAATGAGTACATCTTAATTTCTTTATATGTAGACGATCGCGAGAAGTTATCTAAAAAAGATCAATTTAAATTTTTGAAACCAGATGGAAGAGTTAAAGATATCAGAACTGTAGGTGATAAATGGGCAACTTTTCAAACAGTAAATTTCCAAAATAATTCCCAACCATACTATGTTCTTTTAAACACAGATATGAAATTACTGAATGCCACAACGGCATATACTCCTGATACTAGCGAATACCTAAAATGGTTGAAAAAAGGCTTGAAAAACTTCAGAAGGAAATAATTCTTAAATAAATATAATTTATATTCTTATAGCGAATAAATATTCATTTATTTTTTAAAGTGAATTTTAATTCACTTATATTTGCACACAGTTATAAGGACTATGCCAAAGTTAAAGGATCAAAATAAGGTTAATGCTATTCATAAAGCCACAATAGAATTGGTTACCAAAACGGGTTTTTCTGGCTTGAAAATGGCTGAGGTAGCTAAGAAATCTGGCGTGGCAACAGGTACATTATATGTATATTATTCTAGTAAAGAAGATCTTATTAATGATGTGTATGTAGTAACCAAAAAGGAAATTGCAGCTGCAATCATAAGTCCGGAGTATTTGAAAGAAACTTTCTATGAAACCTTTAAAGCTATGTGGTATGGATATTTTAGTTATTGCCTTCAATACCCTGAGAAAATGCTTTTTGTAGAGCAGTTTATTTATAGTGGGTATATTTCTGAAGTTAACATGGAAACTACAGATTCGTATTTCGAATCTCTTGATCAATTCTTGTTAGACGGTCAGAAACAAGGCTATATTAAAGGATTGGATGTCGAAATCATCAAGGCGCATTTACAAGGATCAATTCATGAAATTGTAAAGATGATTGTGAAAGGAAATATTGAGCTTCAGAAGAATAGCATGCATACATGTTTTAAGATGGCGTGGAATAGTATCGGAGAATAATTTTTTTGATTTTTAAATGAATATTTATTCACTAAAATAATTTTAAATGAAAAAAACAGCTTTAATAACAGGAGCATCAAGTGGGATCGGATTAGAACTGGCCAAAGTACTTGCATCAAAAGGAGATAATCTTATTTTGGTTGCACGAAACCGGCCTAAACTAGAGGAACTCAAAAAGCAGTTAGAGGAACAATATAAGATTAGTGTACTTGTAATTACTCAGGATCTCTCCATTCCAAATGCCGCTCAGATAGTTTATAATATAACCAATCAAAAAGAAATCCAGATTGACTATTTAATTAATAATGCTGGTTTTGGAGATTTTGGAATGTTCTATGAAACAAATTGGGAGAAGGAGCACAGAATGATTGAGCTTAATATAACCACGCTTACACAATTCACCAAACTATATCTTAAAGATATGGTTACCCGCAATAACGGGAAAATAATGAATGTAGCCTCTACAGCCGCTTTTCAACCGGGACCAACAATGGCGATTTATTATGCGACCAAAGCATATGTTTTACATTTCTCTGAAGCTATAGCTAATGAACTTAAAGATAAAAATGTTACAGTAACAGCACTTTGTCCTGGAGCTACGTCCACTGGTTTTCAGTCCGTAGCCGAAATGGAAGAAAGTAAATTGGTAAAAGGTAAAAAGCTTCCATCATCAAAAGAGGTTGCCAAATATGGCTATAAAGCAATGATGAAAGGTAAGCAGGTCGCAATTCATGGATTTATGAATACAGTTTTAGCGAATTCTGTAAGGTTTATACCTAGAAAAATGGTTACTATGATTACCAGAAGCGTTCAAGATAAAGCCAAATAGAGTTTTATAAATAATACGAGCCTCAAGAGATTTTTTCTCAGGGGGCTTTTTTATTTGGTAAGTACAAGTACTTTGTTAAAATCTCCTTAAAAGTATGATACTCGCAATACTGTTTTTTTATCTTCAGCGCTAAACAATATTAACACTAATGCGATCAGTAAAATTTATTATTTTAAAGGGTATATTACTTCTTTACACCATTACTTCATTTTCTCAACAAACAGATACTTACGAAGTAAAAAATCAGTACACAAAGCAGGAGGTAGATATCATAATGCGAGATGGTATTAAACTTCATACCACTATTTATTCTCCAAAAGATACTTCAAAAAAGTATCCTATTTTAATGCAAAGAACCCCATATAGTTCAAAACCATACGGAGAAGGGCAATTTAGATCCAAAATTGGACCTAATGAATTTTTAATGAAGGAAGGGAATATTATTGTGTATCAGGATGTTCGTGGTCGTTGGATGAGTGAAGGCGTTTATGATAATATGAGAGCTTATATCCCCAATAAAAAAGGGAAGCAGTTTGATGAGGCCAGTGATACTTATGATACTATTGATTGGTTGGTAAAAAATATAAGCAATAATAACGGAAAAGTTGGGATATGGGGTATTTCTTATCCAGGGTTTTATGCAACGTATTCTTTATTAGATGCCCACCCAGCGCTTAAAGCCGTATCACCACAAGCTTGCATTGGTGATTTTTTCTTTGATGATTTTCACCACAACGGAGCTTATTTATTAAGCTATTGGAGGGCTACTGCCGTATTTGGTTATGAAAAAACAAAACCTACTACCGAGAGTTGGTATAACTTTCCTGATTTAAAAAGCAAAGATCAATATCAATTTTTTAAGGATATAGGTCCACTAAGTAATTTAGACAAATATTATAAAGAGGATAATGTGTTTTGGACCCAATTAAAAGAACATCCTAACTATGATGAGTTTTGGCAAAAAAGGGGAATCATTCAACATTTAGAAAATATCAAACCGGCCGTAATGGTTGTAGGTGGTTTGTTTGATGCAGAAGATTTATATGGCCCCTTTGAAACGTATGAAAATATAGAAAACCGAAGTAAGAATTATAATATTATGGTTTTTGGACCTTGGAGTCACGGGGATTGGGCAAGAACCAATAAACGTCAGGCAGTAGGTAATGTATATTTTGGAGATGATCTTTCTGAAAAATTTCAAAGAGATATAGAGTCTAAGTTCTTTAATCACTTTCTAAAAGGTGAAGCAACTGGAAAGACAGGTTTACCCGAAATTCAAATTTTTGATACAGGTAAAAAAGAATGGAATTCTTATGAGAGCTGGCCACCAAAAAATGTAGACAAAAAGACATTTTACCTTTCGGATAATGAGCAACTATCTAATGAAACTGGAGGTGGTTTTTCTGAATTTATAAGTGACCCCAATAAACCTGTTCCTTATTCTGAAGATATCAAATTGGTATTTACACCTAGAAAATATATGACAGATGATCAACGATTTGCTGCTCGTCGCCCAGATGTATTGGTTTTTGAAACACCAGTTCTTGAAGAGGATATTACTTTATCCGGAGAGGTTTTAGCCAAGTTAAAAGTAGCTACTACAGGTACAGATGCAGATTGGGTGGTGAAATTAATAGATGTGTTTTCTAATGATGTAGAAGATACAGAGGAAACTCAGGAGTATTTAAAAATGGCTAACTATCATATGATGGTACGTAGCGAAGTAATGAGAGGGCGTTTTAGAAATGATTTTAGTAAACCAGAACCTTTTGTGCCAAATCAAAAAACTGACGTAAATATTAAGTTACAAGATATACATCATACATTCAAGAAAGGGCATAAAATTCAGATACAGGTTCAGAGTACCTGGTTCCCTTTAATAGATTTGAATCCACAAACATATGTTCCAAATATTTTTAAAGCTGAAGCATCTGATTTTACTAAACAAACGCATAAAGTATATCACGATTCTGCAATAGAAGTATCAATTTTAAAGTAAATAAACTAAATCTAATAAACCATGATGAATAAAACAAAAATCTGCATATTGCTTTTTTCTTCTCTTTTTATAACATTTGGGTGTAAACAAGACGGAAAGGAAGGGCAAAAAGATGCTGCTTCTTCAGCCGAAGATATTGCTGAGCATTCTAAAAGTTTAAATAATTGGTTTGAAACGCAATTTCAAGAAGAAGTTGCCAAATCTCCTATGACACAAACATATTTAGGGATAAAAACAGAAGATTATGGAAAATGGGACGATATATCCTCTAAACAAGAGGTTAAAGATTTAGAACGTTCTAAACAACGTTTGGCATATTTAAAAGACTCTGTAGACCTATCTAAATTAAATCCTGCAACGATACTTAGCTATAAATTGATGAAACAGGATCTTGAAAATGAAATTAAGGACTTTCAATATCGATTTTATAACTACCCTGTAAATCAGATGCATGGTATGCATGCCGAAATCCCTGCTTTTATGATTAATATGCATAGAATAGCTGATAAAAGTGATGCAGAAGCCTATATTTCTAGATTAGATGGGATGAATGAGTTATTTGATCAGTTGATTGAAAATATGAAGATTAGAGAAAAGAACGGGATCTTACCTCCTAAGTTTGTTTTTGCTAAAGTTCTAGATGATAGTCGTAATATAATTAGCGGAAAACCTTTTGATAAATCGAATAATGAAAGTACGCTATTTGCTGATTTTAATAGCAAAATTGCAACACTTAAACTTTCTGATAAGGAAACTAATGAATTAGTATCTAAGGCGGAAAAAGCATTGTTGGAAGGCGTAAAACCAGCTTTTACTAAATTAATTTCTTTGTTGGAACAACAACAACAAAGGGCAACTACAGAAGATGGTTGTTGGAAATTTCCTAAAGGAACAGCATTTTATAACAATGCGCTTAAGCGTACTACAACCACTAATATGACCTCTGATCAAATTCATGAACTTGGTTTGAAAGAAGTTGCCCGTATTCATAAAGAAATGCGTGATATTATGCAGCAAGTTAAGTACGAAGGAACATTACAAGATTTCTTTACGTATATGAAAGAAGATAAAAAATTCTATTATCCTAATACAGAAGAAGGCAAAGCAGAATATCTTAAAAATGCAGTTGGGTTAATTGATAATCTAAAATCAAGATTAGATGAGCTGTTTATTACAAAACCAAAAGCAGATATTATCGTAAAAGCTGTAGAGCCATTTAGAGAAAAGAGCGCTGGAAAAGCTTTTTATCAAAGAGGAACACCAGATGGATCAAGACCAGGAACATACTATGCAAATTTGTATGATATGGAAGCTATGCCAATATATCAAATGGAAGCGTTAGCCTATCATGAAGGAATACCTGGCCATCATATGCAAATATCTATTGCTCAAGAATTAGAAGATATTCCAAAATTTAGAAAATTTGGAGGATATACTGCTTATATAGAGGGCTGGGGATTATATAATGAATTCTTACCAAAAGAAATAGGACTATATAATGATCCGTATTCAGATTTTGGTAGACTAGCAATGGAACTTTGGAGAGCTTGTAGGTTAGTGGTCGATACAGGAATTCATACCAAAAAATGGACAAGAGAAGAAGGTATTAAGTACTACACAGATAATACTCCAAATGCAGAAAGTGATGCTGTAAAAATGGTAGAACGTCATATCGTGATGCCTAGCCAGGCAACAGCCTATAAAATTGGAATGAATAAGATTCTTGAGCTACGTGAAAATGCAAGAAAAACATTGGGCGATAAATTCGACATCAGAGAGTTTCATGATGTTGTTTTAACAAACGGAGCTGTACCACTAAACGTTTTAGAAGAATTAGTACAAGATTGGATCACTTCAAAGAACGATATTTCTCAGAATTAATAAGAGGAACGTTTTAAAAAGATAATACGAGTTTTTACTGCAATAGGAAATAGGCCTTTCGTATAATGAAAGGCCTATTTTTGTTTCAAAAAAGTGAAATTACGGTAAAACCATAAAATATAAGTAAGAATAGTATTACAAAATAACATAAAATGTTAATTTTTGTGTATTTTGCGGATTAAATAAGCTTTTTATCATGTTTAATCCCCAAAATAAACAAAATGAACAAAACAGCCTTTATATGTTTAGCTCTGGTTCTGATAAGCTTTTCGGTTTTTTCGCAAAACCAATTATCAGGAGTTGATCTGTCTAAAATAAGAACATTAAAAGATTCTATATTATTTAATAATGCGGTCAAAGATTTGCAGAAATTTGTAAATGAGGATCAGTTAGATAGGGCACAACCTTTAGCAGATCAACTTACTAAGTCTGGAAATGATATAAAGTATACGCGAGGATTAGGTCTTGTTTATAGACTAAAGGGGGTCCTGAGTGATAAGCTCCAAAGAAACATCGAGTCCGACAAAAATTTTGAAAAAGCAACAAATTACTTTAAAAGTATAGATAACCTAGTAGGACTGGCAACCGTATGCAATGATAGATTTATTATAGAGCAAAATAAGGGTAATTTGGAGAAAGCTGCAGATTACCTTATGGAAGCTAAGCTGTATCGGGAACAGTTAAATGATAATATAGGGTTATCAGGTATATATAATAATCTGGCGATTGTTTATAAAGAGCTTAAAAACATTCCGGATTCTGAAAAATATTATTTAAAGTCAATAGCCTTAAGAAAACAATTAAAACTTAATGGGTTGGGGTTGGTTATGAATAATTTAGCATTGTTATATACTGAAAATGGTAAACTCTCTAAGGCCAAAAGGATATTACCTGAAGCATTGAAAATTAATAGAGAAGAAAATGATTTAAGACATACAGCTCAATCTTTTAGTATTATGGCCAAAGTTGCAATGTACGGTAAGGAGTATAAAGCTGCGAAAAAGTATTATGATACTACCTTATGTGTGGGAAGTCAGGCTAACTATAAACTAATAGTAGTTAACGCAAAACAACAACTAGGGATTATTGCATTAGAAGAAGGCGAATATAGTAAGGCAGAAGAGTTGTTAAAAATCGCTAGAGAAGATTTAATTAAGTCGAATGTGACATCATTGATATTGAAAAACTATAAATACTCTTTTAAATTAGATTCTACCAGAGGCAACTTATTAGGCGCAGTGAGCTGGCAAAAAGAATATCAAAAGCTTTCAGATAAACGAATGTACGATATTGCAGCTAAGAAGGTCGAGACAACTAAATCTCGATATGAAGCGCAATTAAAGCAGCTAAAATTAATTGATGAACAGGAAAAAAGAGAACAACAAACAAAAGAGACGTTGTTTAAATATAGGCTACTTACTTATATTAGTTTGGCAGTCATAGTTATTATCCTAGTTTTTATGACACTGATTATCAAAGCCAGAAAAGAAAGAAAGAGATACATCAAGGAGCTTAATGAATCAAATGAAGTTAAGAATAAATTATTCTCAATCATTTCTCACGATCTTAAAAATGAAATACATGGCCTTGAGGGGAGTTTAAATTTACTGAAAGAAGATACTATTTCGACCGAGGAATTTAAAGAAATTGTTCCGTTGTTGGCTAATAGAACGCACCAAACATCAATTCTATTAAATAACTTATTAAATTGGTCTAAATCACAAATGAAAGAGCTTAACCCTAAGCCTGTAGAGTTTGATATTGCTGAAGTTATTTGTAATAAATTTACCTTCTTCAAGGTTAAAGCTGAGCAAAAAGGAATTAGACTCGTTAATAAATTAGATCCCACAATTATTTTTGCAGATAGAGATATGTTTGCAATAGTTGCCCAAAACTTGATTGCCAATGCCATTAAGTTTTGCAACCCTGGAGATTCTATAGCGTTACTTTCTGAAGAAAAAGAAGATCGATATGAGATTTCTTTTAAAGATACGGGTGTTGGTATAGATCCTTGTCATATTCAAAAATTATTTGCAGAAGATACATTCACAACAGAAGGTACA
The DNA here is from genome assembly GCA_947496355.1 of uncultured Aquimarina sp. Lineage (GTDB taxonomy): Bacteria > Bacteroidota > Bacteroidia > Flavobacteriales > Flavobacteriaceae > Aquimarina. The sequence continues at coordinate 304,164 of CANMCO010000004.1, read as the reverse complement.
CAAAACGAAACGGGAACTGGCCTTGGTTTAAGAATATGCAAAGAACTAATTGAACTTAATCAAGGTAAAATAAAAGTAGAAAGTAAACTGGGAGAGGGTAGTGTCTTTTATATTTCATTACCAAAGGCCGCTTAGCTAGTACATGTTTAATAAACGAGAACAGACTATTTATCCATTATTGTTCTAAACTGGTAAAAGAAACGTTCGATAAGGCGAAGATCCTCGGTAACGATTTCTACTACAGCTCTCATTTCTTGTTTAAAAGGGATTTCTTTGTCGTATGTAGTGATTAGTTTTTCGGGTAACTCTACATCAATCAAATATAATCCATCTTTATCTGGTAAAAGGGAGATATGTTTCACTTTACCTTTAAGTGTTCCAAACTCATCATCCGGAAAATTTTCTAACCTGATATTGGCTGTTTGCCCAATTTTTATTTTTCCTGAGTTTTGAGAAGGTGCCTTGATTTTTGCAATATAAGAGGATTCTTCAACAGGGATAATTATAAAAACCACATCACCAGCATTTACAGTTTGGTTTTCATTTCTATAATTTAGAAAAGAAACTCTACCTTGAAGATCAGACTTTAAAACAAACTGTAATTCCCAATCTTTGATACTTTTTTTAAGCTGATTAAATGATTGCAACACCTTCATATAAAGGTTCATTTCTTCTTTTCGCTGGTTTATTTCAGTACCTCTTGACGCCTTTGTGGCTGTACTAATACTTTCTTTGTTTTGTGAAAGTTGTACATCTGTGTTTTTATAACTTCTTTCAAACTGTAAATACTCTACCCTTTTACTTTCATATTCCTGAGCAGAGATAACACCTTTGTCATATAATTCCTTTTGTCGTTCAAAGTCCTTCTTTTTAAAGTCTAGTTCTGTTTTAGAAATCTTTTTTTGAGATTTTAAACTTTCTTGCCTTCTATATAATTCAGACAAGGATATTTGATTAGCCAGAGCTTCATTAGAAAAAGGCCTAAGTTCTTTATTTAATATATATTCAGAATAACTATTCTCAAAGATGGCGAAACTGGTTTCGATATCACCAAGAAATAAGACCGGTATTTCATTGATAGGAAAACTAAAAGTTTTACTGTTTAAAGAAATAGTATCTATAATAGATTTAAGGGTGAATACATCTTGATAATTAGCGGTATTTCTTAAAATGGCAAGTGGAGTTCCCTCTGGTACCATTTGACCGTCTTCTACCAATATGGATTCAATTTTTCCAGTAATTCTTGCTCGTTCTTTTTGAGGAGGTATCTGGGTTGTTACAATTGCTTCTGCTGGGATTACATCAGGATATTTGATTAACCAGGAAAGAAACAATAATAATAGTACCAAAGCTAGAATTAGAAGGTTACCCCATCGAATCATCCAATGTGGTACACGAGTCAAGATTTCCTGAACCTCTTCACTTCTTAATTGTATGTCATCTAAATTATCTGGCATTTTACTTTCCGAGTTCTAATTGGTTTTTTACTAAGTTATAATAACTTCCTTTTGTTTTTATTAATTCTGCGTGATTTCCAACTTCAATAATTTCACCCTTGTCAAGAACTACAATTTGATGCGCGTTTTTTACGGTACTTAATCTGTGGGCTATTACCATAACGGTTTTATCTTTGAAAAAGGTGTCTAATTTTTCCATTATCACTTTTTCATTATTAGCATCAAGAGCAGAGGTTGCCTCATCAAAAAACAGAAATTTTGGATTTTTGTATACAGCGCGAGCAATAAATAATCGTTGTTTTTGACCTGTACTCAATCCAACACCTTCCATTCCTATTTTGGTATTATACGACAGGGGAAGGGATTCTATAAACTCTTTAATATTAGCTACATCAACAGCGTGTGCCAGTTTTTTCTTATCTACATAATCTTCTCCTACTGCAATATTATTGGCTATAGTATCATTAAAAATATAGCCTTCCTGCATCACCACACCAAAGTGATCTCTCCATGCTTTTTGAGAAACATTCTGCAGGTCATGAGCACCAATAGATATTGAACCTTCATTAGGTTCATAAAACTTAAGTAACAACTTCATTAAAGTTGTTTTTCCACTTCCACTAACGCCTACAACCGCCGTAATTTTATTAGGAGGAATAGATAAATTCAGATTTTCTAATACAGGTTTGTCTGAACCTACATATCTAAATGCCAAATCCTTTACTTTAAATCCAGAATTTTCGGGAATTTCTTTTATTTTTTCATCTCCCGCATATTCCTCATCATCTTTGTTATGAATTTCTCCTAAACGTTCCAAAGAAATTTGCGCATCCTGTAATTCTCTAAGGAAATTTATTAATTGCGCTATTGGAGCGTTTAACTGCCCTACTATTGCTGTTATGGCAAGCATCATACCCAATGTAATGTCACCATCTATAACTAGTTTTGCAGAAAATACGGTAATAAGAATATTTTTGAGCTCATTAATAAAGCCGGATCCAACACTTTGATATTGTTCTAAAGCAAGATTTTCAATAGAGATCTTAAATAATTTTGCTTGCACGAATTCCCAATTCCAACGCTTTCTTTTTTCGGCATTATGAAGTTTTATTTCCTGCATACCGTTAACCAATTCTATCACCTTACTTTGTTCTTCACTAATCTGTGAGAAACGTTTGTAATCTAACTTTTTACGTTTTTTGAAAAATATAAGTATCCATGCAAAGTAAATAGTGCTACCAATAGCAAAAATACCAAAAATTGGTATGCTGTAATAAATCAAAACAATACTGAATACAATAAGGTTTACCATAGAGAACAGTACATTTAGCGAAGACATGGTTAGTATCTGTTCTATACGTTTATGATCATTTATCCTTTGTAAAAGATCTCCTGTCATTTTTACATCAAAATAAGAAATGGGTAAGTTCATTAGTTTGATGAAAAAGTCTGAAATCAAAGAGATATTAATTCGGGTACTTAGGTGAAGTAGTATCCAACTTCTGAGTACTTCAATAAGTGTTCTTCCAATAAATAGGGATAACATGGCAATAAGAACAAGGTATATAAAGTTAATATCCTGATTTTTAATACCTACATCTACAATACTTTGGGTTAAGAAAGGAGTTATTAGTTGAAGTAAACTTCCTGCCCCAAGACCTAAAGCAAGTTGAAAGAGAAATTTTTTGTACTTAAAAACATATTTTGAAATGAATTTAAAACCAAACTTTTCTTCATTTTCATCTAGATCATCATTATAGAATTTTGGAGTGGGTTCCAAAAGTAAAGCTACTCCTTCTTCAGTGAATTCATCTGCATTATTTCCTATCCAAGCTTTAATAAACTCTTCTTTATTATAAGTAATTAAGCCATGAGCCGGATCAGAAACATATATGGTCATTTGCCCCTTACGAGATTTTTTTATTTTATATACAACGACATAATGTACTTTGTTCCAATGAACAATACAGGGTAGGGGGACTTCATCTAGTTTTTCAAGCGATAGTTTGACACCCAGTGACCTAAACCCAATTTCCTCAACAGCATCACTAATACCCAAAAGCGAACTTCCTTCTCTAGTAGTTTCACTTAGTGTGCGAAGTTTTTGAGTGTTTAGAACTCTTCCGTAGTGTTTTGCTATTATCTTAATACAAGTAGGACCACAATCTTTAGATTCTGCTTGTCTATAAAATGGAAATTTTGGCATTAAAAGTTTTAATTTGTGTAATAAGATGTTTGTACAAAGTAAAGTAATTCTTTTTGATTATGCTATACCTATATATCTATTCTAATGATGTGTTTATAAAAGGAGCGTGGATTTAAACAAAAAAAGAGTGCTAAGAAGCACTCTTTAATGATTTTACTGGCTAACTCAATAAAAACTATAGGGTATATTATTTGGTAACAGACCAAATAGAGTAACTTCCTGCTGGGGCATATATGGTAGTGTTACCATTTGCATCAGTAGTTGGTGTTGCTCTAGAATTATCTGTATAGTCTACTAATGTTTTATTTGCCCAATTAGTTGTTACATCAAACTGCTTAGTTTGGTTGCTAATATTCATGTAAAGTATTAGTCCTGGATTGTCTCCATTTCCACCTCTTTTCATAATATATTCATCTTTACTAGCTTCAATTATTTCAATATCTCCAACAGCTAATGTGTTATAGATTTCAATTAAGGTTTTAAGTTGCCCTTTGAAAGCTTGATAATCAAGATAAAAAACAGTTGGATATCCATCATGAGTAAGAATATATGAATAAGCCAATAATTTGTTCGCATAACTAATTCTGTCATCAGGATTTGGGTTTTTTTCTGTATCGTGATTAGCAGTAAAAGTAACCGCGTTACTAGGGTCTAGCTTTCTTAACATATTACCAGCCTCACCTAATGCGGTAAGATCTTGAGCTCTGTCAAGAGTTTCATCTAATCTATAGAAGCAAGCAAAATCAAATGCTGGAGAACCAGAGGCATCTACCCAGTCTTTAAGAACCTGTTGATTACCATCAAAGTTTTCTCCTACAGAAAACCCTCCAATTTTATCATTCCAGGCTTTTACCCATTGCGGCCCAAAGCTTTTTACATAATCAAAACGCCATCCATCAAATCCTAAAGTGTTTTTATAGAATGCAGCTACAGAATCATCTCTTCCCCATAACCAGTCTTGTACATATTGTTGATCATGACAAAGATCGGTTTCGGCAAAGAATTCGTCTTGCTCATCTTCTTGATGTATGTCATTAGGATGAAAATGTTCATTGGTACGGTTAAATTTACCAGAAGCATTACCATTAGTTTCATCGAATAACGAATATACTTCATCTCCACCTCTAAAAGGATTGGTTTGTAATCCTCCACCAGAGTTATGTCCCATCACGATATCGGCAATTACCTCAATTCCGTTTTGGTGAGAAAGATTAATAAGGTTTTCTAATTCTGATCTAGACCCAAAACGAGTTTCAACATTAGAATCTCCTCTTTGGCTAAACTCTCCTACATCAAAATAATCCATTGGATCATATCCCATAGAATCTCCTCCAGACGCGCCTTTACCTGGTGCAGGTAGCCAGATTCTATTTATTCCAGAATTTGCCCAATCTTCAACTTGCGAAGAGACTTGGTCATACCAACCGCCTTTGGGCTCCACATCCCAATAGAAGGCTTGCATAAATACGCCAGAATCATCTCTTTTAAATTGAGATAGATCCATTTTTAGTGATTGACTTGTTATTACAGGTTCACCTTGATCAATGGTATTATCATCCTCGGTACACCCTGTTAAACCAAGAACCATTCCTCCTAGAAGGAGGAAGGTTTTGGTTGATATATTTCTTAAGTTTTTCATTTCAACTTTTTAGTTTTAGAATTATTTATCCTTTAGGAATGAAAATATATCTTCCGTCAAGGTCATAGAACCAAATGTCATATGTTCCTGCAGTTACTGGTATAGCTGGTGGATCACCATCCGTAGTAGTTGTTCCGCTTATTGCAGTTGTACCGCCCCAGTTTCCTGGCCAGTCATTACTATGTCTAAACTTAAGTAAACCATCTACAAGTGTAACATCTCGTATATACCAAATATGCTCATCAAAAGTTGACTGAGTCATATCTGTATCAGCGTCCCATCCATCAGGAGTAGAATCACCAATGATTCCTATTGTTGCGAAAGATGCAGAAGAACTTGCATCAAACGGGACTGCTTCGTATGTAAGGTCTTCAATATTCACAGTAATTTCATAGTATCCATCTGCGCCAAAAGAAAAAGTACCTGGATCAGTACCAAGAACATCACTACTAGCAATAGCTCCTCCGTTGTCTCCCCATTGTGGTTGCCAGAAACCTGGAGTTTCTAATAATTTAAAAGCATTATCGCCACCACCTAAAAACCATCCAGTGTACTTAAATAGGTTAGCGTTATCTGGATCTCTTACTAATGCAGTGTTTGGATGTTGGGTAGGTTGATCACCATTGTTCCATCCCGGAGCAGTAGCACTTCCTACTAAAAATAAATTCTTTTGTACTACAACTGTGTTATATGGAGTTAAAGTAAGAGAAATTACATTAGAATCAATAGCAGCTCCTCCGTTAGTTCCTAAAGAAGAAACAACACGAAGTTCTAGTGCAGCTTCTACATCTGGAGAAAGACCTAATGATATTGATAGACTGTTAAGGTCTCCAACGGTCCAGGAATAAAAACGATCAACAGTTACTGCAGCGTCTTGAGCTTCTGAAAAATCAGTACCTGCTGCTGCTGCTTGAACTGTATAAGTAATAGGAGTTTGAACACTATATCCTGCATCTTCCCATACAAGTGTGAACGCTTGATCACCTTCTATATCTTTATTAAGAGTAACTGCAGAATTTGCAGATACAATTAGTGGGCCTTCTGATTGATCTTGTTGAAGAACAAATGTAGGCTCTTCATCTTCGACACAAGCATTGAAGCATAATACTGCTACAAATGCAAACATTAAAATTGATATCTTTTTCATGACTGTATAAATTAAATTTTTCATAGTTTATTAAAATCCTAAATTTTGTCCCAGGTTTGGATTTGCTGCCCTACTTGATGCCGGAACAGGGAATAACTTCAAGTCTTCTGAGATAGAAGAACCATTTTGTGGTCCTCCTTTGAATGACCAGTTATAAGCTCCTCCTGTGTATAGGCCAAATCTAATAAGATCTTGTCTTCTGTGTGCTTCCCAGTGCAATTCTCTACCGCGCTCGTCAATTATGAAATCTAGAGTAAGATCTGCATCAGCGATATTTCCAGAAGTATCTCCAAATGCTCTTTCCCTAAGTGCATTTACAAATCCTAAAGCAGTAGCACGACTACCACCGCCATTATTAAGATGAGCTTCTGCATACATTAAATACACATCTGCAAGTCTGAATAATGGAAAATCTGTATCTACAAAAGTAGCATCCTGTCCTGCTTCACCGGTAGAAGTTAAATTAGAGTATTTTGCCATTAAGTATCCTGAAGATGTATCTAAAAGATTTGGACTTATATTTATATCTCTTGGTGTAGGAGGGTCTGTGCTATCTGGATCTGCAGGTACATTTTCTGTAACCAAAGAATTTCTAGAATCATTTTGGAAAAGAGGGTCATTGTCAAATAGTTCAGAGAATTCTCCTCTTACTCTAAACAGGTTACCAAATCCACCAACACCAAATGATTGTGGAGTAGGTTCTGAAGCAGAATCTCCATTTTGTTGTCCTTGGATTATAATACCAGCACCACCAAAATTTCTCACAGATACTCCATCAGCTATAACAGGGAAAATAACTTCATTTTGAGCACCGTTTGTGTTGTTGTCTGCAAGAAAGTTGTATGAATAATTAGGAGTAAGTGAATAACCACTTCCTATAATTTCTTCACAAACTCTTAAACAATCTGTATAACGATTAGTTCCTGTATAAACTTCAGCATTTAGATAAAGTTTTGCAAGAATCATTTTTGCTACTCCTTTATTTACGCGACCATAAAGAGAAGCGTTACTAGTAGCTACATCTAATAGATCAGCATCGACAGCTAATAATTCTGCTTCGATATAATCAAATAACTCTTGTTCTTTAATCTCCTGTACTCTTGTAAATCCAACAGCGTCATTTTCTGTTGCAAAAGGAGCTCTACGGAATAAATCTAGTAGGTGATAATTTGCTAATGCTCTTAACACTCTTGCTTCTGCTCTGTATGTTCTGATTTCTTCTCTTGTTTGCGCATCTACACCTCTCGAATCTAATTTTCCATCTGTAGTTTGACGAAGAAACTCATTGGCTAAAGCAATCTCGAATGTTGATCTGGCCCAAAAACCAAGAACAATTACGTTGTTTTCATCCCAGCTGTTTCTTTGTATTTGACGAATACCAGGGTCATTTTCAAAATTAAAAATCACTTCGTCAGTTGATAGATCCTGTAGGTTAAATAACCCTCTCACATAATTACCAGTACCGGCATCTATTCCTGCAAGGTTAGAGGTACCTGGATCATCAAGTCCCACAACAGCAAGGTTTGCATATACCCCAGCAATTGCTCTTTCGTATCCATCTGGCTGATTAAATACATCCTCGGCTGATAAGTCGTCATCATCTTCTAATTCGATATCCAAATCTCCTTCACAAGAGGTGAATATTCCTATGAAAAGAAATGCGTATAAAAAATTCTTATATATTTTCATTTCTAATGTTTTTAGTATTTGTAGTTTAAACCTAACAAGAAAGTGCGCCCTCTTGGGAAGATCGATTGATCTCTACCGTCATTTTGAATTTCAGGATCTAATCCAGAATAATCTGTAATTATAAATGCATTCTGTACACCTGCCCAGAGACGAAGGCTTGAAACCCCCTTCATTATATCTCTAACCGTATATCCTAAAGTCATGTTATCCATTCTCAAGAAAGAAGCATCTTCAACATAATAATCAGATCGAATAACGTCTGGTGTATTGTTAAAATTAGTATCTAACAATGATGTTGGTGCATTATTAAATACATTTCTGAATAAGTTACCAGTTTGCGCATTTGCTGAAGCAACATTATTATATACCTCGTTACCAATACTAGCTCTTAAGTTAAAGTTAAAGTCGAAATTATAAAAATTTAAACTTGATTGAAGTCCCATAGTAATATCTGCTACAGGTGAACCAGAAACATATCTATCATTATTATCTACGACACCATCTCCTGTTAGGTCAGCATATGCTCCTTCGATTGGAGCACCATTAGCATCATAAACTTGAGCAAATGTAAAGAATGAAAAAGGAGTCTGGCCTTGTCTATGGATCTGAATAGTATTACCAGTACCTCCATCGATTCCACCTATTAATATATCCGCACCAAATGCTAAGTCGTTTATTTCTTGATTAATATAAGTAGCATTATAGCTTAGATTCCAATTTACATTATTATTTCTAATAATATCAGCACCAATAGAAAATTCAACACCTTCAGTTGTAAATTTACCAATATTTTGGAAACCTTGGTTAGAGAAATTTACACCATCTGGAACAGGAGCTTCAGAAAGTAAATCATCAGACTCTTTTCTAAACACATCAACAGATCCTGATATTCTATCATTCCAGAATCCATAATCCAAACCAACATTAATTTCAGAAATTTTTTCCCATTCAATTTCTTCGTTTCTAAATTGAGCCTGAACAATATTGATTACTTCTCCGTTAAGAATGTATTGCGTGTTTGGGTTACTACCTCTATATCTTTCGAGGTAATCTGCTCTTCCAATATCTTGCTGTCCTGTTACACCATAACCTAATCTTAACCTAAGATTACTTAGTGTTGAAGAATTTTTAAGAAAGTTTTCTTCACTAATTTGCCATCCAAAAGATGCTGCAGGGAAATACCCCCATCTGGTCTCTGGTGCAAATGCCGATGACCCATCACGACGTATGGATCCAGTTAAAAAATACTTGTCGCTTATTTTTAGATTTGCTCTTAAGAAATAGGCTAAAAGTACTTCATCAATTTTAATATCTTCTTCAGGTGATCTATTTGGATCACGTTGATCTTCTGTTTTAAACTCTCTAATATCAATTTTTTGATAAGAATACCCACCAGTTGCTTCAATATTAACTGCACCTAAATCTTTATTATACACCAAATATGCATCTAATAATCTGTTTTTGGTGTCAAACTCTGTATCAGACTTAAAACCATTAAACTCTCCTAGATTAGAGTTAAAAGTGTTAGCACTTTCTGTAGAACGTTCTTCAAACCTACTAGTTTCACTTGTATCTAAACCTAAGTTTAATACAGCTCTTACATCAGGGAAGAAATGTAATTGATAATCAAACTTTGCATTACCAAAGTATCTTCTTACGTTGGCAATGTTTCTAGTTTGAAGTAATTTGGCAACAGGGTTTCTCTGAACATTTGCTCTTGCAAAACCAGTAGATGGATCTAAATACTCAAAAAAACCGCCGTATAAAGAGCCTTCATCAAAAACTGGTTGTGTTGGATCAAAAGTAACAGCATCTCTTTCTACACCTTCTGCAAATCTATTTTTCTCAAAATTCAGGTTTGCATTTACATCAATTTTTAAGTGATTGTTAAAAGCTCTTGGGTTTAACGATAGAGATGTTGTTGTTCTTTCGAACTTAGAGGTTTTTCTAAGACCTTCTTGATCTGATCTTCCTATAGCTAATCTTGTTGGTAGCACTTCTAGAATAGAACCACTTACAGAAAGATTGTGTTGTGCAGAAAAAGCATCTCGATATATCTCATCTTGCCAATCTGTATTTGCAGTTCCTAAATCAGCAACGCGATCAGGAAAATTATCGGCAATTAATGCTCTATATTCATCTCCAGAAAATACATCAATTGTTTCATTTGCAGTGGTAACGCTTGTTTGAGTGTCTAAGTTAACCTGTAACTTCTTTTTTCCTTTTTTGGTAGTAATAATAATTACTCCATTTGCACCACGGTTACCATATATTGCGGCAGATGATGCATCTTTAAGTATAGAAAAAGATTCGATATCGTTAGGGTTAATTGCAGAAAGAATAGATCGTGCACCATTATCCGTGTCATTTGCATCATTTATTGGTAAACCATCTACTACAATTAGAGGGTCATTAGATGCATTTAATGATGCACCACCTCTAATTCTAATTTGAGAGTTTCCGGCAGGACCACCATTGGTGTTAATGTTAACACCTGCAACTCTACCTGTAAATAGGTTTTCTGCACTAACATTATTACCGGTGTTAAAATCCTCTGCTGTGACCAGAGCAACCGATCCTGTTAAATCCTTTTTTCTTGCAGCACCATAACCAATAAGTACTACTTGTTCTAGTTCTGCAGCATCTTCTTGTAATGTGATGTTTACTGAGGCCTGACCTGTAAAAGAAACTTCCTGAGGTATAAATCCAACATAAGAGAACGTTAGAATATCTCCGTTGCTAAGATTGCTTAGGGAATAATTTCCATCAAAATCAGAAGATGTTCCGTTTGTGGATCCCTTTACAATGATATTTACACCTGGAATTGGCTGGCCACTTCCTGCGTCAATCACCGTTCCTGTAACGGTCGATTGAGCAAAAAAGCTCATCGGTATCAACCACAATAAAAACAATGCGCTTTTAGTAAATGTTTTCATAAAATTAAATTAGTTTTTGATTGTTTTAAGTCTTATATTTTCACTTTCTGACAACCAATGTATGTAAATTTTGTGTTAAATTTTGAAAGAGGTGTAGTCGAAACCTTACGAAAACGTTTGCGTGTGGAAAACTTTTAAAATTTCGTTAAAATTTTAAGTGGAATTATGGCCATATGACATATTTTCGCGGCAAATATTAACGTTTAGATAAAAAAACTAAGGGATAAAATAAGTAGCTATGAATTGCGTTGACGCTTATCAAAATGATTCTTCGTAATTTTTGTAGTTATAATTCAATATAAAAATAGATGAAACAAAAAGTTACCTTAAAACAAATTGCAAAAGAGCTGGATGTTTCCATTTCTACGGTATCGAAGGCATTAAAAGATAGTGTAGAGATAAGTTTAGACACTCGACAAAAGGTAAAAGCTTTCGCTAAATTGTATAATTATAAGCCTAATAACATAGCGTTAAGCCTTAAGAATAGAAAAACAAAGACCATTGGCGTTATTATACCAGAAATTGTACATCATTTCTTTACTACAGTAATTGGTGGAGTAGAGAAGGTAGCTAATGAAAAAGGGTATAATGTAATTATCTGTTCTTCTAATAACTCTTTTGATAAAGAAGTAATTAACTTAGAAATGCTTGCAAGTGGTAGCGCAGATGGCTTTATTCTTTCCGTTGCCAAAGAAACTCAACTTAAAAAAGATTATCATCATATTGAAGAAACCATGAGTCAGGGTATGCCCGTTGTTCTTTTTGATAGAATTATAGATGAAGTAGTATGTGATAAGGTAATTATAGATGATTCTAAAGGAGCGCAAACAGCTACAAATCATTTGTTATCTATTGGATGTAAAAAAATTGCTATCCTTACTACTGTAGATTATATTAGTGTTGGGAAACTAAGAACGAATGGTTATTTGCGTGCACTGAGGGCTTATGATGTTCCCGAAAGAGAAGATCTGATCTTGAAAATAGAAGATATTGATAATTGTGAATCAGAAATTTCAGATTTTCTTAAGAATAAAGATATTGATGCGGTTTTTGCCGTAAATGAATTGTTTGCAGTTACCGCTGTGAAAGTTTTAAATAATCAAGGCAAGAAGGTGCCAGATGATATTGCCATTATAGGATTTACAGATGGGATTTTATCTAAACATTTTATACCAAGTTTAACAACAATTAGTCAACACGGAGAAGACATGGGGGTCAGAGCAGCAAAACTTTTAATTGATAAATTAGAAGGTGATGAGGCTGCTACTGAAGAGTATAGAACAGTTATTATTGATACCAGCTTAATTCAAAGGCAATCTACAAAAAAAACTAAGTAGTGATCTTTTTAATTAAAAAATTATAATATCTTTGGCTCCAGTCAAAACTTATATTTTTCACTTTCTACTAAATAAATAAGTTTTGATAAGTGTACGCGCTTATCATAGTAATTTCAAAAAATTTACTTAATGAACAAGCGTAAGCTAAGTTTCTGGGAAATTTGGAACATGAGTTTCGGTTTTCTGGGAATTCAATTCGGTTTTGCATTGCAAGGCGGATTTATGTCCAGAATTTTCCAAACTTTAGGTGCAGAAAAAGATGCAATACCTTTATTATGGATTGCAGCTCCTTTGACCGGATTATTGGTACAACCTATTATTGGTTATCTTAGTGATAGAACCTGGAGTCCAAGGTGGGGTCGTCGTAGACCTTACTTTTTAATTGGCGCAATTTTAAGTTCTATTGCTTTATTTTTAGTACCTCATTCTCCTGCTCTATGGGTTGCAGCTGGGTTTTTATGGATTCTAGATGCATCTATCAATATTTCTATGGAACCTTTTAGAGCACTGGTGGCAGACAAGCTTCCAGAATCTCAACGGTCTTATGGATTTGTAACACAAACATTAATAATAGGGATAGGAACATGGGTTGCAAGCAACTTACCATGGGCGGTTTCTCAAATGGGTGTAAGTGATTCTGCACCTACAGGAGTTGTTCCTATGTCAGTAAAGGTTGCTTTTGCAATCGGAGGTGTTGTTTTTCTTGCTAGTATTCTTTATACAGTTTTTAAAACCACAGAATATCCTCCTGAGGATATGGAAGAATTTGAAAGAGAGAAAAAGAAAAAGAATCAATTTATTCCTGATATTTTAAATAATATAGGGAGTATGCCACTAACAATGAAAAAACTGGGGTTAATACAGTTTTTTAGTTGGTTTGCATTTTTTACTATGTGGAGTCTAGCGAACCCCGCACTTACAGAACATGTATTTAAAACCCCTGTACCGATAGAGTCGGCATATAACATGAATATCCCTGAATCTGCAGCAGCTTTTAAGGAGGCAAGCACTGCTTTTCAAAAATCTTCTAATGATGTAGGTAGATATATGGGGATTTATGGTTTGTCATCAATGGCTTTTGCTTTAATATTAACTTTTTATACTTCTAGGAAAAGAATTAATAGAAAGTTAGTGCATCTTGGATCATTGGTTTTAGGAGGTATAGGTTTTATATCTATGTATTTTATTCCTTCACCAGAATGGTTAACTTTTTCATTCACATTGGTGGGTTTTGCATGGGGAAGTATATTATCTATGCCATACGCCATGCTTTCAAGCTCAGTAGATCCCAAGAAAATGGGAGTGATTATGGGGATATTCAATATGTTTATTGTAATACCTCAGATTATTGCAGCCATAGGAGGTATTAATTTTGCTTATAAACTTATAGGTGATCAAACCATCAATGCAATGATAGTGGCAGGAATAAGTTTAATAATAGCTGGTTTTTGTAACTTGTTGATTACAAACAGGGATGCAATAACTTATAACCCAAAAGAAATAGCAGAATAATGAAGAAAGCATTTATATTTGATCTAGATGGTGTTATTGTTGATACTGCAAAATATCATTTTTTAGCTTGGCAAAATCTTGCCAATAGCTTAGGTATTTCTTTTTCGTCAGCACAAAATGAACAACTAAAAGGAGTTAGCCGAGTACGATCTTTAGAAAAAATATTAGAATGGGGAAATAAAACCATTTCAGAAGAAGAATTTACCACATTAATGACTAAAAAAAACGAAGAATACCTTGTGTATATCTCGAAAATGGATACTTCAGAAATTTTACCTGATGTACCAAGAGTTTTGGATAGTTTAATTTCAAAAGAACAAGCTATAGCTTTAGGTTCTGCTAGTAAAAATGCTAGAGTGATTTTGGATAAGGTCCAGTTAACAGATAAGTTTCAAGCTATTGTGGATGGAACTAATGTGTCTAAAGCAAAACCAGACCCAGAAGTATTTCTAATAGGCGCAAAAGAACTGGGTATTTCACCAGAAAACTGTGTGGTATTTGAAGACTCAGTGGCAGGAATTCAAGCAGCCAATAGAGCCAATATGATAAGTATAGGAATAGGTGACCCTAAAGTGTTGCATGAAGCAGATTATATTTTTAGTGATTTTACAGAAATAAAAGAAGAGTTTATAAATAATTTGGTTTCGGCCAAAAAAGTATGACAGTACGATGAATCAGGATTATATAAAACCAGATAACTGGTCAATTATTGAAGAAGGGTTTGATGTAGAAAGAGTTAAATCCTCAGAGAGCCTTTTTAGTATAGGTAATGGAGCAATGGGACAGAGAGCTAATTTTGAAGAAGCATATTCTGGTCCTACTTTTCAAGGAAGTTATATTGCTGGAGTTTATTACCCAGATAAAACTAGAGTAGGTTGGTGGAAAAATGGATATCCAGAGTATTTTGCTAAAGTACTTAATGCTCCAAACTGGATAGGAATTAATGTTGAAATTAATGGAGAAAAACTGGATTTATATAGATGTAAATCAGTAGTTAATTTCAGAAGAGAGCTAAACATGAAAGAAGGTTGGTATCAACGTTCTTTTACGGTAATCTTATTGAATAATATTGAGGTTTCTGTAAAATCTACACGGTTCCTTAGTTTAGATTTGGATGAGGTAGGAGCGATTAAATATGAAGTAACTCCTGTAAATCAAGATGCTACAGTAACTTTTACTCCTTACCTTGATTCTGGAATTACTAATGAAGATACCAATTGGGATGATAAATTCTGGGATACTTACGATTTATCTCACAAGGGAAATTCTGCACAGATTTTATCTAAAACAATGAAGACAGAGTTTCATGCTTGCACGGGTATGTTAAATCAGATATTTGTTGAAAATGATCCAAAAGACATTTATCCTAAAGTAGAAACTAATAGTAACTATGTAAAATTAAACTATGCCGTTGATGTTTCTAAAGGCCAAACAGCGAGTATTGTAAAGTTTGGAGGATATACAGTATCTCTTAATCATAAAAAAGAAGACTTAGCCTCTGCAAGTACTGCGGTACTTAAACAAGCTTCGGAATCTGGTTTTGATGCATTGTTAGATTTGCAAAAGAAAGCATGGTCCAAAATTTGGGAGATGGCCGATATAGCTATCGAAGGAGATGTAAAAGCCCAACAGGGGATTCGATTTAATATTTTTCAGTTAAATCAAACATATCTAGGTAAAGATGCAAGACTTAATATTGGTCCAAAAGGATTTACAGGTGAGAAATATGGAGGAAGTACCTATTGGGATACCGAAGCATATTGTATCCCGTTTTATATGGCGACCAAAGATCAGATTGTTGCTCGTAACCTATTAACCTATCGTTATCATCATCTGGATAAAGCGATTGAGAACGCAGAAAAACTTGGCTTTACTAATGGAGCAGCGTTGTACCCAATGGTAACCATGAATGGTGAAGAATGTCATAATGAGTGGGAAATAACTTTTGAGGAAATACATCGAAACGGAGCAATGACATTTGCAATTTATAATTATGTTAGATACACCGGTGATTATAGTTATATTCCAGAAAAAGGATTAGAAGTCATGATTGCTATAGCACGTTTCTGGCACCAACGAGCTACGTTTTCTACAGACAAGGATCAATACGTGATTTTAGGAGTAACAGGCCCTAATGAATATGAAAATAATATTAACAATAACTGGTACACGAATTATTTAGCTAAATGGTGTATAGAATATTGTATTGAAAATATCAATAAGGTAAAAACAGAGTATAGTAACGATCATAAGAGAATTATTGAAAAGGTGAACTTGCATCAGGAAGAAATTAATGCAATGGCCAAAGTTGCTGAGAAAATGTATTTCCCTTACTCTGAAAAACATCAGGTATACTTGCAACAAGACGGGTTCCTGGATAAAGAATTGATTTCAGTAGAAGACTTAGATAAGTCTCAAAGACCAATTAATCAAAAGTGGAGCTGGGATAGAATACTACGTTCTCCTTATATTAAACAAGCAGATACATTGCAAGGTTTTTACATGTTTGAGGATCAATTTACAAAAGAAGAATTAGCCAGGCATTTTGATTTCTATGAGCCTTTTACTGTTCATGAATCTTCTCTTTCACCTTGTGTTCATAGTATCCAGGCAGCAACATTGGATAGAATGGATCAAGCATATACTTTTTATTTAAGAACTTCAAGATTGGATCTTGATGATTATAATAAAGAAGTAGAAGAAGGATTGCATATCACAAGTATGGCAGGTACATGGATGAGTATTGTTGAAGGATTTGGCGGGCTTCGAATCAAGAATGATAGGCTATCATTTGAGCCTAGAATCCCAAAAGAATGGAAAGGATATACTTTTAATGTGAATTTCAGAAATCAAATTTTAAAAGTTAATGTCTCTCAAGAAGGAACTTCTTTCAATTTAGAAGGAGATCAGGAACTTGTAATATATGTAGGCGGTAAGGAGTTTAAAATTTCTCCGGATAGTTTAATAACTGTTTAACCAATAGCATTGACTAAAATTAATATACCCCAAAGACTTTTGTTTTTGGGGTATTTATTTCTATGAAGAATTACACAAACATTTTATCTAGATAAAGCAAAAAAAATGAAAACCAAGTTAATAACCTTATTTTCCTGTTTACTTTTTGGATACACGTATGGGCAGGTAGAAAAAATAGAACCTCCTTTTTGGTGGAGTGGCATGCATAATAGTGAATTGCAATTGATGTGCTACGGAAAAGATATTGCCAAGTATGACATTCAAATTGAAGATATAACTATAAATGATATCACTAAAACTGAAAACCCAAATTATGTTTTTGTCACTATTGATACCAAAGATGTAAAACCAGGGACAGTCTCTATACGATTTACTAAAAATGATACGGTTGCATTCTCAAGACCTTACGAATTTAAGTCTAGAAAAGAAAAATCTGCAGAGCGAAAAGGGTTTGATAGTAGTGATGTGATGTATTTAATCATGCCTGATCGATTTGCAAACGGAGATTCTAATAATGATTCTCACTCAGATACCACTGAAAAGGCAGATAGAAGCAAACCAGGAGGACGCCACGGAGGTGACATACAAGGGGTGATAGATCATTTGGATTATTTAAAAGATTTAGGAGCTACAGCATTGTGGAGTACGCCATTGCTAGAAGATAATGAGCCAGAGTTTTCTTATCATACGTATGCTCAAAGTGATTTTTATAAGATTGATCCACGATACGGAACAAATGAGGATTACAAGCGTTTGGCTTCAGAAATGCATAAATTGGATATGAAACTCATAATGGATTATGTGACCAATCATTGGGGATCCAAACACTGGATGATAAAAGATTTGCCAACAAAAGAATGGATTCATCAATGGCCAGAAGGTTTCAGACGTAGTAATTACAGAATGACTACTCAATTTGATATCAATGCATCTCAGGTAGATAGTAAAGGTTGTATGGATGGATGGTTTGATACCACAATGCCAGATATGAATCAAAGTAACCCACTCCTGCTTAATTATATTATCCAAAATGCAATTTGGTGGATAGAATATGCAGATTTAGATGGACTTAGAGTAGATACGTATTCCTATAATGACAAAGAAGGAATAGCCAAATGGACCAAAGCTATTATGGATGAATATCCAAATTTTAATATTGTTGGAGAAGTATGGATGCATGATCAGGCCCAGATGGCATATTGGCAAAAGGATAGTAAAATAGGGGCATTAGATAATTATAATTCGTATTTACCGTCTGTAATGGACTTTACACTGCATGATGCACTTATGGTCATATTTAATGAAGATGAAAAAGCTTGGGATAAAGGCATGATCAAAGCCTATGATAACTTTACGAATGACTTTTTATATCCGGATATTAATAATATTCTATTGTTTGCAGGAAATCATGATACCAATCGTATCAATGAGATTTATCAGGGCGACATTAATAAATATAAAATGGCCATGACTTTAGTGTTTACAACTCGTGGGATTCCGCAGATGTATTATGGAGATGAAATTGGAATGCTTGGTAATCGCGATAAAAAAGGAGATGGTGATATAAGAAGAGATTTTCCTGGTGGATGGTCTAACGACAAACAAAGTGCTTTTTTGCCTTCAGGAACTAAAAAAGGAAGAACCAGTGATCAGGAGGCATTTCACTCCTTTACCAAAAAAGTACTTAATTGGAGGAAAAACACACCAGTTATTCATACTGGAAAACTATTACAGTTTATTCCTTTTGATAATGTATATGTATATTTTAGATATGATGATGAGAAAAGCGTAATGGTTGTTATTAATAATAGTACCGAAGATCAAAAATTGGATGTTTCTCGTTTTAAAGAAGGATTAAAAGACTATAAAACAGGAAAAGATATCATAACTGATTCTAACATTGATGTTACTGAGACTTTTAATATTTCTGCAAAAACATCAATGATATTAGAGTTGCAATAAACCAATAACCACATATAATTTTATAAAATGAAGAAGATAATTTTAAGTCTTGTTGTAATGGGAATATTGTTTTCATGCGGAAAGACAAAAACAGAGAATACATTAGGCAATACCAAAACTGAAATTAAAGAAGAAGTAAAAGAGCTTACTCCGGTAAGTGATGCAATGATGGAAAATGCTGTTATCTATGAAGCCAATATTCGTCAATACTCTGAGGAAGGATCGTTTAAAGCATTCACAAAAGATATTCCAATTCTTAAACAATTAGGCGTTAAGGTTCTTTGGGTAATGCCAATTTATCCAATTTCTACTACAAAGAGTAAAGGAACTCTAGGAAGCTATTATGCGATATCAGATTATACCAAGGTAAATCCAGAATTTGGAACTATTGAAGATTTTAGAGAATTGGTTAAAACTGCACATGATAACGGAATTTATGTAATTCTGGATTGGGTTGCAAATCATACCGGTTGGGATCATGTTTGGTTAAAAGAACATCCTGATTACTATACAAAAGACAAGGATGGAAATATTACACATACTGTAGATACAGATTGGACCGATGTTGCAGATCTTAATTATGACAATCAACAAATGCGAGAGCAGATGAAGAATGATATGATGTATTGGTTAAGAGAAGAAAATATTGATGGTTTCCGCTGTGATGTGGCAGGAATGGTACCTACAGATTTTTGGAATACTACGGTTGCCGAACTTAAAAAGATAAAACCAATATTTATGCTTGCAGAAGGATGGAAGCCAGAACTATTAGAAAGCGCTTTTGATATGGGGTATAGCTGGGATACACATCATAAAATGAATGATATTGCCAAAGGAAAAGCTAATGTAAAGGAATGGGACAAAAGAATGGTGCAGATAGATACGATGTATGCAAAAGATGATATACTAATGAACTTTACCTCTAATCATGATGAAAACTCATGGAATGGTACAGTAGAAGAAAGAATGGGCGATTCTAAAGAAATGTTTGCAGCACTTTCCTATCTGGTTCCAGGAATGCCATTGATATATTCTGGCCAGGAATATGATATGAATAAAAGACTATTGTTTTTTGAGAAAGATACTATTCTTAAAAAGAAGGGAAAATTCTTCCCTTTGTATAAAAAGTTAGGGCAGCTTAAAAACACAAATCCGGCATTACATGGTGGCAAGAATGCAGCTTCATATGAGAGAATCAAGACTTCTAATGATAATAAAGTATTGGCATTCAAAAAGGAAAAAGAAGGTAATACTGTATTGTTCATAGCCAATATGACGAAAGAATCAGTGAAATTTTCTGCAGAGTATGAGGGCAAGTTCAAAGACTACCTTTCAGGAGAATCTTATGAAGTGAAATCAGACGACTCAAAAAGTCTTGAAGCTTGGGAATACAAAATTCTTATTCAGGAATAAATAAAAATAGATATATTAATTTATGAAAACGACTTGCTTAGGCAGGTCGTTTTTGTTTTTTATATAATTCTTAGGAGATAAAAACCTTAAAAAAGTCTATTTTAAGATATTACTCTTTTCTTAACGTAATATATGAATATGTGTTAAAATAATACTTTTCCTGTCAGTAAATACTGAATTTATCAACCGAAAACGTTTTAGTTTTTTAGCAAATTAGGTTATTATGGTCATTAACAATAGATTTGGCTTCAATGACAAAAAAAGTTAAAAATATAGCGGTGTTAACTTCTGGAGGAGATGCTCCAGGAATGAATGCTGCAATTCGTGCTGTGGTTCGTGCATGTAGTTATTACCAGGTTAATTGTTTTGGTATTTATAAAGGGTATGAAGGTTTAATTGGTAATGAAATTGAACAACTCAATGCACGTTCTGTTAGAAATATTATAAATAAAGGAGGGACTTTTCTTAAGTCTGCTCGTTCAAAGGAATTTAGAACAGTAGAAGGAAGAAAAAAAGCTTACGCTAACCTGATTAAAAACAATATAGATGCCCTAGTTGTAATTGGGGGAGACGGAAGTTTTACAGGCGCTTTAAAGTTATCTGAAGAATATAATTTTCCAGTAGTAGGTATTCCTGGAACTATTGATAATGATATTAATGGTACAGATTATACAATAGGATATGATACAGCTTTGAACACGGTAGTAGAAGCAATTGATAAGATTAGAGATACCGCAAGTTCTCACAATCGTTTGTTTCTTATAGAAGTAATGGGCCGGGATGCAGGTGATATTGCTTTAAATGCAGGAATAGGAGCAGGAGCAGAGGAAATTTTGATCCCAGAAGAAAACATGGGAGTCGATAGACTTATCGACTCACTTAAAAAGAGTAAAAAAACAGGAAAGACTTCTAGTATTATAGTGGTTGCCGAAGGAGATAAATCTGGTAAGAATATTTTTGAACTAGGTGAATATGTAGAGGAAAAACTTGATGATTATGAAGTAAGAGTGTCTGTGCTAGGGCATATTCAAAGAGGTGGTGCACCTAGTTGTTATGATCGAGTATTGGCTAGCAAACTTGGAGTAGGAGCTGTAGAAACATTATTAGAAGGGAAAAGTGAAGTTATGATTGGTATTGTTCATAAAACGGTCACTATCGTTCCGCTTAAAACTGCACTAGACAAAAGATCACATAAACACGATGGACTAATAAAAGTGGCTGATATTACTTCGGTTTAGCTTTTTTATATAACCACATTTTAAATTAAACAACTAAATTTTTAGATATGAGTACGTTAAAAATTGGAATTAACGGTTTCGGAAGAATTGGAAGAATTGCTTTTAGGATTGCTTCTAAGCGTAATGACGTAGAGATTGTAGCGATTAATGATTTATTAGATGTAGAGCACCTAGCTTATTTATTAGAATATGATTCTGTACACGGAAAGTATGATGGAACTATCGAAGTAAAAAATGGTAATCTTGTTGTAAACGGAAAAGAAATCCGAATTACTGCAGAGCGTAACCCAGAAGAATTAAAGTGGGATGCAGCTGGTGTAGATGTAGTAATGGATTGTACAGGAATCTTTACTACTTTAGATAAAGCAAATGCACATTTAGTTGCAGGTGCTAAGAAAGTTGTAATCTCGGCTCCATCTGCAGATGCTCCTATGTTTGTAATGGGAGTTAACCACACTCAAGTAAAGGACTCAGATACAATAGTTTCTAATGCTTCTTGTACTACAAATTGTTTAGCGCCATTGGCCAAAGTTATTGATGATAATTTTGGAATTGAAGAAGGATTAATGACAACTGTACATGCAGCTACAGCAACACAAGCTGTTGTTGATGCTCCTTCTAAGAAAGACTTTAGAGGAGGTCGTTCTGCTTTAAATAATATCATACCATCATCAACAGGAGCTGCAAAGGCCGTTGGTAAAGTAATTCCAGAATTAAATGGTAAGCTTACAGGTATGGCGTTTAGAGTACCTACTGCAGATGTTTCTGTAGTGGATCTTACAGTAAGAACTAAAAAATCCGCTTCTTTTGATGAAGTGAAGGCTGTTATTAAAAAAGCTTCAGAAAATGAGTTAAAAGGAGTTTTAGCATATACAGATGAGGCTGTGGTATCTCAGGATTTTGTGGGAGAAGCGCATACATCTACATTTGACTCTGGAGCAAGTATTGCTCTTAACGATAACTTCTTTAAACTGGTATCTTGGTACGATAATGAATATGGGTATTCGTCTAAGTTGGTTGATTTATCAACTTATGTAGGAAACTTATAAGGACTATATAATTCTTGCCCTGAGAATAATTCTTGGGGCTTATTTTCTTTGCTAACAACAAACAAATTTTCAAATGATTTTATTAGCTGATGGTGGTTCTACTAAATGCGATTGGATTCTTCTTGATGACTCTGGAGAAATCGTTTTTAAAACCCGTACAGAAGGTTTAAACCCTGCTGTATTCGAAAAATCGTTGCTTGAAGAAAGAATTAGAGACAACGAAGAACTTACTTCTTATCGTGAGAAAATTGATATTGTCAACTTCTATGGAGCTGGATGCGGTACTAAAAAACCAACGGCAATGTTAAAAAAGATCTTTGAAGATTTTTTTGTAAACGCTGCTGAGGTAGTAGTAAAGGAAGATATGGTTGCTGCCGTATATGCAGCCACAACCGAACCAGGAATTGTTTGTATTTTGGGTACAGGTTCAAATAGTTGTTATTATGATGGAGATGATATCCATATGGTGGTAGATTCTTTGGGTTATATCCTTATGGACGAAGCTAGCGGGAATTATTTCGGAAAAAGATTAATACGAGATTATTATTATAAAAGAATGCCTCCAGAAGTAGCTTCAGAATTTGAAAAACGTTTTGACCTTTCTTCAGACGCTATCAAAGAGAACTTATATAAAAAAGACAACCCTAATACCTATTTGGCGTCCTTTGCAGAATTTATATTTACGAGTGAACGAAATGGGTATTTTTATAAAATTGTAACAGAAGGTATTCAGGAATTTGTTGAAAACCGAGTACTGTGTTTCCCCGAAGCGCAAAATGTACCTATTCACTTTATTGGGTCTATAGCACATTTTAGCGAAGATATTATTAGAGCAGCCGTTTGGCCATATAATCTTACAGTGGGTAATATTGTAAGACGACCAATTGATGGTATTATTGATTACTACCGTAATGAAGTGATAAAAAAAAAGCCAAATAAAGTGTAATGTTTAGCTTTCTGGTACGGTGTAGTTTAATGTAACTCTTGTTCCTTGATTAGGAGAAGAATTGATGAATAATCTACCATTTATATAATTCATCCGCTCTTTCATAAAAAATAAGCCCATCCCACCTTCTGCATTATTACCAGGCTTGGATGGTATATCTTCTAGATTAAATCCTTTTCCGTTATCATCTATGGTAATACTCAATAGCAAATCCGAGTGATTGATCGCAATCATGATATAATCAGATTGGGCATATTTGATAGAATTATTAACAGCTTCTTGAGTAACCCTATATAAATTGGTTTCTACCAGTGAATCAAATCGCTGATCAAAATTTGATTTATTTTCAAAAATTATGTTTTTACCAGTTAATTTAGAAAGCTCTTTTGTCATTTTTTGAAGAGCAGTACTTATACCATAATCTTTGAGTTCAGGAGGAGTAAGATTAAAGGTTGCAATTCTGGTTCCTTGAATTAGATCTTTTGATAACTGCTTCAGACCTTCAATTTTTTGGAACGCATTTTCAATATTATTCAGATTGATAGATTCAATATTAAATTTTAGTGCTGTTAGCATTTGTCCAATACTATCATGAATTTCCTTAGCAATCCTCTTTCTTTCTTCTTCCTGCGCTTCTACAATTTGGCTAGCATTAGACTTTTGTAACTCTTCTTTTTCCTTATATCTGGAAACGTTTAATCGCTCAATTTCATTTTGGGCTTCTTTTCTTTTTGAGATATCAGAGCATAACACAAGTCGCTCAGAACTCCCGGATTCTTTATATACTGTGAGTATGGATATATCCAACCAGATTTTTTCTTTGGATGTTGTTTCAAATTCAAATTCTTCATTAAAAACACCACCTTTGTTTTGAGAAATAAGATCTAGTAACCTATTCTTTTGTATTTCCCCCAAATCCATAAGATCGGCGATGTTTTTTCTCTCATAGTTCTCATCAATATTTAGTAGTTTGGCGAAACGGCTTCCTAAACTTAGTATCATTCCAAACTCATCAACTTCGGCGTAAAGAAGTGTTTGATCAATTGCTTTTGTAAGTGAAAGCAATTCCTGAACATTTTTATCCTGTCGCTTTCTTAGTTCTTCGGCTCTTGAAGCCATATCTTCCGCCTTTTGCTGGGAAACAAGTAAATTAGAAATAGTTTTCTTGATACTTAATGCAGCAGGTCTGAACAACAGAAAAAACTCGAAGATTAAAATCAGAATAATAAGAGCGAATAAAAGGTATTCTATTTTCTTCAAACTTGATACTTTTTGTTGTGCTTCCTTTTCATACTGAAATACAATAGCATCCATTTGCTCAAGGAATAATGACTCGTTTAAAACAATATTATCAAGATGTAGTTTAAGTTTTTCTTGATGTATTGTATCATTTTTAATAAGCTTAATTACTTGCCTACTGCTTTCTAGAACCTCTTGAAAATAGGGTGCTAAGACAAGAAACATCTTTCTTATTTCTGTAATGTGTTTTTGGTCCTGTTGTATTGATTCGTTATACTGAGAGAGAACTTCGTGTGATTCTTTCCAAAGATCTAGTGTAGCTTCAATATCTTCAATGTACTGATCTTTGGCTTGATTTTTTTTAAGATAGGACAATAAAAGAATTTCTTTCGATAGTTTTTGACTTAGCATTCTTTGTCTTCCGGATATATTAATAATTCTGGAATCGTCTATCTGAGCATTTAGATACTGCTGTATAAAAAACTGGCCTCCAATAGTAAACAAAGCAATCGCACCAAGCGCAATAATATAGATCTTGCTTAGGCGGCTAAAAGTTTGATGATCTAAAGGTTCTTGTGTGCTCAATGGTGTTATACTATGCTAGCGCTTGTTGAATTAAATCTAATGCTTTTTTTGAATATGAAAGCTTCAGTGCCGCTTGATGTCCTTTTTTAGACATTTTACGCCATGTTTTCTGTAATATATCTATTACTTTTTCATCAGTATGTTTGACTAAAAAATCTTCATAATAGAAATTAAGAAAAACAAGACATATAACATCTTCTAGAGTTTGTGTTTCTACATCTTTTTTTAATTTTTTTTTCTGAAGCAAAAAAGATACTCGATTTATGGTTTCATCATCATAACCTATGCTTGTAAGAATTTCTGACGCTTTGTTGGCATGAAATTTTTTCAAATCTTCCCTCCATTTCAGATATCCAACTCTATCCATTGGGTAACTATCTCGAGAAATTTCCCAACGACAAATATGTTGTGATCTTGCCGCTAGTTTTAATGTTTCTGAAGCTTGTGGTTCAAACTTCTCTAAAGTTTTCGTCATTCGCTGACTGTAGAGAAGTTCTTTGGGTACAATATCTCCATTTGCTTCTTCAGTATTGGGATCTTGAGCATTAGCTTTGTCAAAAAGGATATAGGCTTCTGATAATTTTTCGGTTGGCATAAAAGTAATGAATTGGTATCCCAACAAAGTTAGAGTTTTTAGACCAGAATCTAAAGGTTCTTTTATTCAGAAAAACCTATATAAACTGTGTCGTTTTCTATTTTTACAGGATATGTAGCTATGGAATCGAGATTACCATTTAGATTTTCCCCATTTTCTAATGAGAATGTTTTTTTATGCATGGGGCATGCTACTTTCGGAATTCCATTTTGATCTCCCGTCATTCCGCGACTTAAAACCATTTCCATTTTATGAGGACATACATTTTGACATGCATACCAGGTGTTTTTTCTTTCAAAATTGAATACAGCGATTTGCTTTTCCTTGTACTTAACGCAGGCCCCTCCATTTTTTGGAAAATCACTCACCTTGGCTGCCTTAAACCATATTTTCACATCTTCTGCAGTAGTAGTTTTGTATATTTCTAAAATTTCTTCCATAATTTTTTTAGTTTCAAATTTTGGTTTTCGGGTTTTGTCTTTATTGAAACCTGAAAAAAATAAACTTCAAAATTTCTATTTCCAATGCTCTGGCATCTTTTGATCCCTTAACGGAACAAAAACTAGATTGTCATCGGGTTCTTCGCTATTTACAAAATGATTAAATCGTTTCATGATTTCTTCATCTTCTATAGCCTGTGTCCACTCACATTGAAAATTACCTACCAGAGCAGCCATTTCGGATTCTAGTTCATCTGCGAGTCCAAGTTTATCTTCGATAACTACTTGTTTTAGATATTCAATTCCACCATCAAGCTTATCTAACCATTTGGCAGTTCTTTGCAAAGGAGCTGCTGTCTTTATATAGAACATTAAGAACCTATCAAGATATTTAATTACAGTTTCATTGTCTATTTGTTCTGCCAACAATTCTGCATGTTTGGGATTAGCTCCTCCATTTCCACACACATAAAGATTCCATCCTCCTTCTACTGCAATTACTCCAAAATCTTTACAACGTGCCTCTGCACATTCCCGGATGCACCCCGAAACACCTCCTTTAATTTTATGCGGAGATCGGAGACCTTTATATCGTTCTTCTAGCGCTATGGCAAAGCTTACACTTTCATCCATACCATATCGACACCAGGTTGAACCAACACAACTTTTTACGGTACGTAGAGATTTACCGTATGCATGACCGCTCTCAAAGCCATGATCAATTAAATCTTTCCAAATTTTTGGAAGTTGGTCTAGTCGAGCTCCAAAAAAGTCTACTCGTTGTCCCCCTGTTATTTTGGTATACAGATCATACTTCTTACCGACTTCTCCAAGAACAATTAACTTTTCTGGAGTAATTTCTCCTCCGGGAATTCTAGGAACAACAGAATAGGTTCCGTTACGTTGAATATTGGCAAGAAAACGATCATTAGAATCTTGTATTGGGGCTTCTTCGTTTGCAGTATCTGCATAGATACTCGCCATTATAGAAGCAATCAAAGGTTTGCAAACTTCGCATCCATCTCCTTTACCATGTGTGTCTAATACTTCGTTATATTTTCTATATCCTTTGAGTTTTACAATATCATAAAGCTCTTGTCTATTGTACTCAAAATGCTCGCAAATAGTATCTTTCACTTCTTTACCCAAAGATTTTAAGGTGGCATCGACAAGATCTTTTACCATGGGTTTACATCCACCACAACCCGTTCCAGCTTTGGTACAAGAGATTACATCTCCCAGCGTATCACAAGAACCATTTTCAATTGCTCCACAAATAGCACCTTTACTTACGCTCTCACAGGAGCAGATTTGTGCATCATCTGGTAAATCCATAACATCTCCCAAAAGTGATCCTCCATCACCACTTCTATTTCCTAGAATTAGATTTTCAGGATTTTCTGGTAATTTCATCGCCGTATCATAGATTTGAAACAACGCGTTATAATCTGAAGAATCACCTACCAGAATGCCACCAAGTAGTTTTGTTCCATCTTTGGAGATATTAATTCGTTTATAAATTCCACTTCTTTTATTTTCATAAATAATAGCATCTATATCATTACTATCACAAAGGGCATCTCCGAAACTTGCGACTTCTGTTCCTATAAGTTTTAATTGGGTAGACATATCTATATGGTCAATCATTAGATTATCAATCTCTCCTGTAATTTGAGATACAGCTACGCTGGCCATGTCGTATCCTGGAGCCACAAGCCCATATATCATATTGTTGTAGAGTGCTACTTCTCCAATAGCATAGATAGAATCATCAGATGTTTTCATTCTATTATCTACGACGATACCTCCTCGTAGCCCTGCTTCTAATCCACATTCTTTTGCGACTTCGTCACGAGGACGAATACCAGCTGAAATCACTAACATGTCTACCTTTAACTCAGTGCCATCCACATATTGCAACCCTTCAATAGCGCCGTTTCCTTGGATGAAGTCTGTTTGCTTGCTTACATGCACTTTTAGACCTAAACTCTCTATCTTGGCTTGTAAGATATCACTACCTCCTTGATCCAATTGTCTTGGCATTAATCGTGGAGCAAATTCTACGACATGTGCATCTAATCCAAGTTCTTTTACAGCATTTGCAGCCTCTAATCCAAGCAATCCACCACCTAATACAGCTGCTTGTGCTTTCCCTTCTGACTTTAGTTTTTTTGCGTAAGCTTCAATAGCTTCAAGGTCTTCAATGGTTCTATATACAAATACACCTTCCTTTTCTACACCCGGTATAGGCGGTACAAATGCAGATGATCCGGTTGCCAGAATTAAGTAATCATAAGAATATTTAATCCCACGATGGTTTGCAACTGTTTTTTTTGCTCTATCAATTTCAGTAATCATTTCAGAAGTATGAAGATCTATATTATTTTCTTCGTACCAAGTGGCGGATGACATACTTAAATCTTCTGCAGTCTTTCCAGCATAAAATTCACTTAGATGAACCCTGTCATAAGCTCTTCGAGGCTCTTCCCCAAAAACAGTAAGCTTGTATTCTTTAAACTTTTCTGAGGCTACAAATTTTTCACAAAACTTATAACCTACCATTCCATTACCTATTACGACTATCTTTTTCATGAATTACGTATTTATAATTCAAAATTACGTATTAATACGTATTAAAATAGTAAGAATTACGTAATTATGGATGTCTGCAATTGAGAATTTCTAAATAATAAATAGAATACCCTGCAAAAATCATTTTGCAGGGTACGATTATAGTACATAAATATTCTATTATTTTATTCTGTTGGGGTTGCAATAGGTTTTGGATTCCACTTTAAGAAGTTTGGTTTTACAACTAACATGGCCCAACCCCAATTTTGAGTACTTGCGGGATCCGCAACACCTTTTAGGATTTCCATAGAATCAGATGCGAACATATGAGAGTATCCAATTTTTAGAGTAGCAAAAGGTAGTAGTTTTTGGGTAAATACAAGGTCAACTTCTGTCCCCAGATAATCATCTATATCATCTCCCAGACTTTCTGCTCCAGAGAAGTAATGCGCTTTTATAAGTAAACTGGATTTCTCTCCTGTCTTGATTACCGTTTTAGCGTAAATGTCATTTAAACCAATATTATTGGCATGATTCCCTACGTAGAAATAATCCATATATCCGTTAAACTTGTGATTGGTTCCAAAAATTGGAAAGAAAGATTTGATTTCACCGTCTGCACCACCATTGTCATCGCCACTTAAAGTTTCAAACCCAATTCCAAATAATGTTTTTCCCGGTTTATAAGTTATTTCCAACATTGCGTTATATGCTGATAGATCAACATCTTCTGTAAATTCCCCCGTTTGGCCATATAGGTTAGCAGCAATGGTAAGGCCTTTGGTTGGTTTAGAAACCAGATGGGTTCCAAAAGTCTGTCTGTTTACATTCCCATCTACGGGTGTTTGACCATCTATTGGATCTAGATTTTGATAAGAATTGTTCGCAACAAGAAAACTTGCTGAAAACTTTTCCCAGTCTTTATGTAACCAGGCATACACCATTCCTTTATAATCGAAAACCGCTCTCGCATTTCCTTCATTATTTGGGTCAAATAAAGTAGTTTGCCCTTGTATTCCATTTTGGTTGAAGGCGAATCCAATGTCTAGTTTAAATCCTTCTCTTTTATATTTAAGTAAAGCGGCGTCATGAAATCGTCCTTGCATTGCCCAATCTAGCCCTCCAAAAATTCTTTGATCATCGTATGATAGAACTTGTCTTCCTAATTTGGTAGACCAACCACTTCTAAACTTGAAATTTATCCAAGCTTGCGCAATCGAGAAACTATTATTGTTGTCTGCGACGGCTATTTGAGGAGTATCTCCCCAAACGCTTACATCTTGTACACTGAGATATGCTGAGAATTTTTCTTCCTTATAACCAAATTTTAATCGAGAACGTTGTTGTACAAATAATCCAGCATCTACACCATCTGGGATTAGGTTTCCAAAACCATTTGTGTATTCTAATCGTGGCCTAATATCTGCATCTATACTTAATTCTTGTGCTTTTCCCTTAAATACCATTACTATTAATAGTATGATAAGATATAATTTGTTTTTCATCTAAATAGTTTTTGTTGTACGCGTAAAGTTTCCGTACAAATTTTAATATTTTCCTTATTTAATTATTCTATTAGCTACTATTATATTAGTATGAATTCTGAAACAAATCTAAGTATTAATACTTATTTTTAAAGTGATTTTAATATAAAAATAAGTACTGTTTAGTTCTAATTTTCTAAACTTACTTAGTCATTTTTGAAATATTCATATATTTGAACGAATAAGTATCTACTTTACTTAGAATTTCATAAATAGTATAAGTCAATGATTAAAATAGTATTAATAGATGACCATTTTATGGTAAGAGATGGTATTCGTGCGATTCTGGAAGATGAAGAACGATATAAAGTTGTCGGAGAAGCATCAAATGGAGTTGATGCTGTAAAACTAGTTGAATCCCTGAAACCGGATATCGCTATTTGTGATATACGTATGCCAGAGATGTCTGGGATAGAAACGGTACAACAGTTAAAGAAGATCGGAGTGTCTACCAAAACGATAATGTTGTCCATGCATGATTCTGATGAATATATTTTACAATCTATTAATGCAGGTGCAGACGGGTATCTTCTAAAGGGCGCAAGTAAAGAAGAATTTTTGAAGGCGCTTTCAATGGTGAGCGGGGGTGAGAAGTATTTTAGTGGGGATGTGTCATCTATCTTAGTTAGAAAAATAAGGTCGGCAGATAATTCATATTCAAATGATGTAACTTCTGGTATTGAGCCCGAAACTATTGCTAAAAATCCTTTTGATTTAACAAAAAGAGAAAACCAGATACTTCAACTAGCAATTTCCGGAAAGACAAATAAAGATATTGCAGCAGAACTCAATATCAGTAAGCGTACTACAGAAGTACATCGGTTTAATTTGATGAAGAAGATGGGGGTCAAAAATGGATTAGAACTTAGTAATAAGGCTAGGGAATACGGAATGATTCCCTAGCTCGATTTCTATTATGAATCTTTAGCAATTACTTCATAAATGCTAGTTATTCTGTTAAAACTCTTTGTAAGCTCATTGGTAATGGTGTAAACTTCTTCAAGAGAAAAATCTCTACCATTAATAAAACCTCGTTTGTTAGATTGAAATTTTTCCCATAAAGACATTACTGATCCGAGCTCTTCTTCAGATTCTGTTGTATTGTAGCTGCTTATAAGTAAATCTCCTATAACGCTATCAAATTCTTCAAACACCATAGTTAATATTCTCTTGAATTCAATTTTTTCATTAGGAAACATGGAAGAGGCTGTATAATATAAGCAGAGTCTTTGTGACAGCATTCTTTGTTTACCAGAAGTGTTAATGATGCTTACCAAATCCTGATTCTTATTTTTAAAGAACTGGTTACTGTAATTGGAGCTGACTTCAATGCTCAAGACTAGTTCGTGGCAGGCACTTAATAGATCTGAGTTTA
Source organism: uncultured Aquimarina sp. (assembly GCA_947496355.1). Lineage (GTDB taxonomy): Bacteria > Bacteroidota > Bacteroidia > Flavobacteriales > Flavobacteriaceae > Aquimarina. Next base: position 272,308 of record CANMCO010000004.1, on the reverse strand, counting down.
GTTTTGTGATATTCTGAGAATTCATAAAGCTTGGTGGTGATTCGATTATTTTTTTAAAACCACTCCAGAGTTTCCTTACTTTCTTTATAGAAAGTTTCACGGCAGAGCTGGAAGCATTTTTACTTAGAATATCTAATTGCTTCTCAAAAATAAACTTACTGGAGTTGAGTTCTTTTTTGATTTCAGGGCTATTTATTCCTTTAGTAATTAGTAGGTATGCTTTGGACATTTTTTGAGAAAGCATTCGTTGTTTGCCTGAAATATTTACGGCCTTATTGAAACTAATAGCCCCGTAGTTTGCAGATTGTGAATGAATCTTGAAGGTGTTTAGTAACATTAAGGAGATAAAAACGATGGTAATTTTTGTTTTCATGTGCTAGTGCTTTATTCTAGGGTTAATAAAAATAATAGTTAAGTAAAAATACTTATAATTTTTAGATAAACAAATTGCAGAGTTGTCTCCTCGGGATGATTCTGGTTTAAGCCATTTATTTAATGTTTATACTGTATGTTTTTAACTACTAAACCCTAATTTTAGGGTGCTTAGCTACTATTTGTAATATTCATTTTGTCTTATTTCTATTTTTAGGGGGCTATAATTATCGAATAATCAGTTTAGAATATGCAATATTTTGTAATGCATAATAATGATATGAATACGTGTTTTTTCTTAATTTTACATACTTTTAATACGTAATAATACTTAGTTTTGAATAATTCTATTAGCGAAATTCTAAAAACACAGAATTATGAAAAAAATGCGTTTTAAAGTTGTAATGATTATTGCCACCATAGCTTTAGTATCTTGTGGTGGAGAAAAGAAAAAGGGAATTGCGTCAAGTGATTCTTCTATAGATGAAACATCAAAACTGCTTATAGAGAAACCTCAATTAACCTTTGGTTTTATCAAATTGACGGATATGGCGCCTCTGGCCATTGCAAAGGAAAAAGGTTTTTTTGAAGATGAAGGCCTTTTTGTTTCTGTTGAAGCACAATCTAATTGGAAAAATGTTCTGGATCGTGTAATTGATGGACAACTAGATGGTTCTCATATGCTTGCAGGGCAACCCATTGCTGCTGGCGCTGGATTTGGTAGGCAAGCAGAATTAGTTACCCCGTTTTCTATGGATTTAAATGGCAATGGTATCACTGTTTCAAATGATGTCTGGAAAAAAATGAAACCTAATGTTCCTCTTGATAAAGATGGTAAGCCTATTCATCCCATATCTGCAACTGCTCTTAAACCAGTTATAGAATCATATAAAAATGATGGTAAGGCTTTTAAAATGGGGATGGTATTTCCTGTTTCTACACATAATTACGAAATAAGATACTGGTTAGCTGCTGCAGGGATAAATCCAGGAATGTATTCTAAAGGTAATATTCAGGGACAAATTGATGCTGAAGTGTTGCTTTCTGTTACACCGCCACCACAAATGCCAGCTACGCTTGAGGCAGGAACAATATATGGATATTGTGTTGGAGAACCTTGGAATCAACAAGCTGTTTTTAAAGGAATAGGAGTTCCCGTTACTACTAATTATGATATCTGGAAGAATAACCCGGAAAAAGTATTTGTGATGACTAAAAAGTTCATTGAGAAATACCCTAATACAGCCGTTGCAGTGACTAAAGCATTGATTAGAGCAGGAAAATGGTTAGATACTCCCGGAAATCGTAAAGAGGCTGTTAAGATTTTATCTATGCCAGAATATGTTGGAGCAGATGAGGTTGTACTGGCTAACTCTATGACAGGTACTTTTGAGTTTGAAAAAGGAGATAAAAGAGAGATGCCGGATTTCAATGTGTTTTATCGCTATGATGCTACCTATCCATTCTATTCTGATGGAATTTGGTTTTTAACTCAAATGAGAAGATGGGGGCAGATACCAGAAAGTAAACCGGCAGAGTGGTACGAAAAAACAATTAAGGAGATCTATCGTCCGGATATATGGACTAAAGCTGCTAACCTTTTAGTGTCGGAAGGTCACTTGGAAAAATCTGAGTTACCAGAAACAGATGGGTATAAACCCGTAACTACAGATTTTATTGATGGTAAAAAATATGATGCCAAAGATCCTATTGGGTACATTAATAGTTTTGGGATCGGAAATAAAGAAAATTCACAAGGTGTTTCAAGTATTGAATAACCTAAAGTTATCAACTAATTACATGTTCCAATCATCAGGTATAAAGTATGTACTTGATGATTGGCAATAGGAAAACTTAAAAAGATTTAAAGAAATGAAAGATCGATCGATTCATGTCCTAAACTTTGTAGGCTTAGGTTTTTTCGAACCGGCAATCAGACTGGCAACCGGTGAGGAGGTAAAGAAAAATTTGGTAGTATTATTCAAGAAAGTGTTTTTACCGATCTTATCCGTAGGGCTTTTTTTGGTAGTGTGGCATTCAGGAGCAAGGTATTTGTATAATATTGAAAAAGATGCTCGTATAGAGAAAGCATTAATAGATAGGGGTGAGGTTGCTGCAAATGAAATGCGAGTATGTATTGAATCGGGGGATATTAGTTGTCAACCTAATACGCTACCGTCACCTGCTCAGGTTTGGACGGCTTATGAATCGTTATTATCAGATCATAGGATCATTTCAGAAAAGAAAACTGCTTTTGCTGAAAAAGTGGCGGCAACCAATGCGCAAAGAGAAGAGCAAGGTTTGGTAGCAATAAAGTATACGGGTCGACCATCATTTGTAGATCAGATTTTTACCAGCTTGAAGACAGTTTTTGCTGGATTTTTATTAGCACTTTTTATTGCTGTTCCTATTGGTGTTATGCTTGGGTTGAGTGAAACTTTAAGATCATCAGTAAACTGGTTGATACAAATCTTTAAACCAGTTTCCCCAGTGGTTTGGTTGCTTTTGGTATTCATGATTGTGAAAACGTTAACCAGAAACTCTGACACCGATAGTTCATTTATTATTTCGTTTATAAGTGTTGGATTGTGTTCAATGTGGGCGACATTGGTAAATACTAGTATGGGAGTGTCTTCTGTAGACAAAGATTATATAAATGTAGCTAAAGTGTTACAGCTTAGTGTAGGGCAGAAAGTATTTAAAATCATTCTACCATCTTCTTTTCCTTTAATTTTTACAGGCCTTAGAATTACATTGTCGGTAGCTTGGATGGTTTTAATTGCCATTGAACTGTTGGCACAAAGCCCTGGTCTAGGGTCGTTTGTTTGGGAAGAGTTTCAGAATGGAGCAAATGACTCAAACTCGAAAATCATAGTGGCGATGTTTGTAATTGGTATCATAGGATTCTTATTGGATAGAATCATGTTAACAATACAGAAGTTTGTAACATTCACAGAAGAAAACGCATAAGTCTAAAGATATGGCATATATAGAATTAAGAAACGTATCAAAGTCATTCGGGGTAGGTAAATATAGAACGAAGGTATTATCAAATATAAACTTAGAAATCGAAGAAGGGGAGTTTGTAGCTATAGTTGGGTTTACAGGAAGTGGTAAAACAACCTTAATTAATCTTATTTCTGGCCTTATAATGCCAGATGAAGGCGAGGTTTTGTTTAAAGGCGAACCTGTAACAGGACCTAGTCATGAGCGTGGAGTAATTTTTCAAAATTATTCATTATTGCCCTGGCTTAATGTTAAAAACAATGTTGGAATGGCGGTAAAAGAAGCCTTTAAAAAAATGTCAAGAAAAGATAGGGTTAAGCGTGTTGAAGAGTACGTTGATATGGTAAACCTTTCACCTGCAATACATAAACTGCCAAAAGAACTTTCAGGAGGAATGCGGCAACGGGTTTCTGTAACCAGAGCATTGTCTATGAGCCCAGATGTTATCTTGATGGACGAACCACTTAGTGCTTTAGATGCGCTAACGAGAGGGAATCTTCAGCAAGAAATTCTTAAGATATGGAATAAGGACAAAAAAACTGCATTGTTAATTACTAATGATGTGGATGAAGGCATATTGATGGCCGATCGAATTATTCCGCTTAAACCCGGACCTAAAGCTACACTTGGTCCAGAATATAAGATTAATTTAGAACGACCAAGGGATAAAACTGCTTTAAATCATAATGAAGAGTACAAGAAACTAAGAAATGGTATTATAGAATATTTGATCCAGATTGGAGAACAACGTGCATCAAAAAAAGAGAATAATTATATACTACCCGATATCAAACCTAAAATAAAACCTACTTCTTTTAGGAGGTTAAGTTTTAGTTAAAAAAGAATTCGATATGGAAGAAATACTTGAAAAATCAGTAATACGTAGAACCGATAATGGGTTGTTTGAGGATAAATATATGATGGATATTTCTCAGCTCACCAAAATTTATCCTACTCCAAATGGCGATTATGTTGTATTGGATGATTTGGATTTAAAAATTAAACACGAAGAATTTGTTTCTATAATTGGGCATTCGGGTTGTGGTAAATCTACATTGCTTACTATGATCGCAGGACTCAATCCAATTTCTAGAGGAACTATTGTAGTTAATAATCAAACAATAAAAGGTCCTGGTCCTGATAGAGGAGTCATTTTTCAGTCTCCAAGTCTTTTACCTTGGATGACCGCATATGAGAATGTAATGTTGGGGGTGAAACAGGTTTTTGGACACGGTTCCAAAAAAGATAGGGATGATATTGTTAAGTATTACTTAGCTAAAGTGGGGCTTGAGGATGCAATGCATAAAAAGGCTAAAGAATTATCACAGGGAATGCAACAAAGAGTAGGTATTGCCAGAGCATTTGCAATAAAACCAAAAGTATTGTTGCTTGATGAGCCTTTTGGAATGTTAGATTCATTAACCCGAGGTGAATTACAAGATGTATTGATTGAAGTATGGAATCAGGAAAAAATTACAGCCGTCATGATTACGCATGATGTAGATGAATCCATATTTTTGGCGGATAGAGTAATTATGATGACTAGCGGACCAAGGGCCAAAGTAGGGGATATTCTGGAAATTGATTTTGAAAGACCTCGCTTACGAAAAGATGTTTTGGATCATCCTGATTATTATAAATATAGAGAGCATTTAATTAATTTTCTGGAACACTAATTACCATTTTTAAAATAAAGACTTTTCATTTTTTTTGTTAAAACAGCATTATTTCTTTACCTTAGTTTGTGTATATAGATTTTTTAATACAAACAAGTTTGGGGGCATAGTGCTTGTATATTGTAAAACGAATATCTTTTACATTGATTTTTTGAAAAAACTTTAATTTTCAAAGACTAAATCACTTCCCTGTACGTTTAGAAAAAAGTTTATACTATATCGTGCTTTGTTTTGCACCTCAGATTTTTATAATACATAGAATTTAAAATATAAATTCATTACAATTTAGTGTTGAAACCTTAAAGAACTAAAGTAGCTTTAAGTGTTTCTTGTGTTACCGGTTACAACTAGTTTGTGACCGGTTTTTTTGTGTCGAATATGATAAAATAAACCATTCAATAATCTTATTATCATTTTTTAATCTGCTATATTTTATTGAATTAATAATTCTTTTGATTCTTGAATAAAAAGTAGTATTGAAGTTATGTGTGATACGTATTTATACTTAGTTTTGAGGTTAAAAAATACTATCTAACGATATATGTCTGCATTCAAATCATATAAAACAACATGTTCTTACTGCGGTGTAGGTTGCGGAATTATTGCGAAAAAAGACACAAAAGGCGTAATAACTGTAAAAGGTGACCCAGATCACCCAGTTAATCAAGGGATGTTATGTTCCAAAGGGATGAACCTTCATCATGTGGTTCAAGATAAGAGTGATAGAATTTTATATCCCGAAATGCGATGGAGTAAAGGGCATGAACGTCAAAAGGTATCTTGGGATCAAGCGTTGGATAGAGCTGCTGCTGTTTTTAATACTATGATACGAAAATATGGCCCAGATAGCGTTGGTTTTTATGTGTCGGGGCAGTGTCTTACCGAAGAGTATTATTTGGTTAATAAGTTAGCCAAAGGTTTTATAGGAACTAACAACATAGATACCAATTCTAGATTGTGCATGAGTTCTGCTGTAGTTGGATACAAACAGGCATTAGGAGAAGATAGTGTGCCGATTGCCTATGAAGATATTGAGCTTGCAGATTGTTTTATGATAGCAGGAGCAAACCCAGCTTGGTGCCATCCTATCTTGTTTAGAAGAATAGAGGCACATAAAGAAAAGAACCCTAATACAAAGATCATTGTTGTGGACCCAAGAAGAACACAATCATGTGATATAGCAGATTTACACTTACAAATTCTTCCAGGTACAGATGTAGTATTATACAATGCAATTGCTAAAAGATTGATTGATAGAAAAAAAGTCGATAAAAACTTTATTACTAATCATACGGATAATTTTGATGCACTTAAAAAATCACTACAGACTACATCTCTTTCAGAGTCTGCCAAAATATGTGGTGTATCAATTACAGATATTAAAAAAGCTGCTTCCTATATTGCAGATGCAAAAGGATTTATAACGCTATGGGCAATGGGACTTAATCAAAGTTCTATAGGAGTTTACAAAAATAATGCGCTTCTTAATCTTTCATTACTAACTGGTCATATAGGTAAACCTGGGTCAGGACCATTTTCTCTTACAGGACAGCCCAATGCTATGGGAGGACGAGAAGTGGGAGGAATGGCTAATCTTTTAGCGGCACATAGGGATTTAACAAATGATAATCATAGGAGAGAAGTTGCAAATTTTTGGGGAGGGAAAGAGGTTTTGGCAAAACCTGGTCTTACAGCTACCGAAATGTTTGATGCTTTAGAGAGCGGTAAACTTAAGGCAATTTGGATTATATGTACAAATCCATTGGTGAGTCTTCCTAACTCAAATAAGATCGAAAAAGCTCTAAAACAAGCAAAATTTGTTATAGTTCAGGATATATCTCATCGATCTGAGACCACAGAATATGCCGATTTGATACTTCCTGCTGCAGGTTGGGCAGAAAAGGAAGGTACAATGACTAATAGTGAACGACGTATAACTTATTTGAACAAAGTAGTGGATCCACCAGGAGAAGCACTACCTGACGCAGAAATTCTTTGGAATTTTGCCCGAAAAATGGGGTACAGAGGATTTGAGTATACTGGAGTTGAAGAAGTTTATAAAGAACATTGTAGACTTACTAAAGGAACCAATATTGATATTTCTGGGCTTAGCTACGAACGCTTGAAAACAGAAGGAAGTTTTCAGTGGCCCGTGCCCGAAAATAACCATAAAGGGACACTACGCCTTTTTGAAGATAAAAAATTTTATACCGATACTGGAAATGCAAAATTTGTAGTTCCTCGATTTATAAAACCAACTTCAGAGTTGCTTACCCAAAAACATCCACTAATTCTTACTACAGGAAGAGTAAGAGATCAGTGGCATACCAGAACAAAAACAGGTAAAGTAAACCGGCTTCTTACCCATGTGCCGGATCCTTATTTAGAAATGAACCAGGTAGATGCTTTTTTACGAAAGCTTAGAGATGGAGATATAGCCGTAGTAGAAAGTAAAAGAGGTAAGGTACAGGTTAAAATAAAAGTGAGTGATACGATTAATAAAGGAGTCGTTTTTCTTCCTATGCATTGGGGTAAAGTTTTGGGCAATGATTATGGTAGAGCTAATAATCTTACCACAAGCATAATTGATCCAATTTCTAAAGAACCAGATTTTAAGTTTTCTGCAGTTCAGGTTTCGCGATATATTAAGCCTAAACAGAAGATTTGTATTATAGGGGCTGGGACTGCTGCTTATCGTTTCATTCAAACCTACAGAGCGTATAATACCGAGGATGAAATCATAGTGTTTTCAAAAGAACCATATCCATTCTACAATAGGGTTTTATTGCCCGAATATGTGAGTGAAGAGTTGTCATGGGAGCAGTTACAGAAAATGCGGGAGGGGAGTATGGAATCTCTAAATGTGACTTTATCTACAAGCAACCCTATCGAGGAAATTAATAGAGAAGAGCAGTGTATTATTGATAGTAAAGGGCAAAAGCATGACTATGATATTGTTCTTATGGCTACCGGTAGTCGCGCTTTTGTACCAAAAGAAGTTCCTGTTCATTTACCTGGCAGGTTTACAATGCGTGATCGGGGTGATGCAGATAAATTGAAAACCTATTTAAGTCAAACAGGTTTGCCAGAGAATGAACAGCATGTAACAATAGTTGGAGGAGGGTTATTAGGCCTTGAATTAGCCGCAGCGCTTCGCAAAAAAGAGGTGAAAATTACTATTGTACAACGAGGAAATCGTTTGATGGAACGTCAACTGGATATTGTTGCTAGTCGTTTATTAGCAGAAGATGTACAAGAAAAAGGGATTCAGGTTCATTTTGACAATGAAGTAGATACCGTTTTTAATCAAAATACCGGAGATTTAGTGGTTAATCTAAAATCAGGAAAATCTTTTAATTGTAATGCAGTAGTATACTCTATAGGTACGATTCCAAATATAGATCTAGCAAAAAGAATAGGAGTAGATTGTCGACGTGGAATTTTGGTTAATCAATATTTACAATCCAGTGATTCAAATATTTTTGCAATAGGAGAAATTGCTGAATTTAAAGGTAATCTTTATGGAACTACAGCAGCAGCAGAGCAACAAGCAGATATTGTAGCGAAGTATTTATTAGGTGATTTTAGTGCAATATATCGAGGTTCTATATTTATGAATATTCTTAAGTTTGAGGACCTTGATCTTTGTAGTGTAGGTAGTATAGATATGCCAAAAAATGACCCTTCATTTGAAGAAGTGATTTTTATGGATGTTAGAAAACGTTTTTATAAAAAATGTATTGTAAAAGACGATAGACTTGTAGGTGCTATTTTGATGGGAGATAAAAAGGAGTTTGCCGATTTCAAACGTTTAATTGAAGAAAAAATAGAACTCTCAGAAAAACGCGAAGAATTGTTAAGATCCTCTCAGCCAGGAGAACCAGTTTTGGGTAAGCTTATCTGTTCTTGTAGCCAGGTGGGAGAAGGAAATCTAGAACAAGTTATAAAATCAGGATGTGAAAACTTCACTGAACTGTGTAATGCAACAGGTGCAGGCCTAGGCTGCGGGAGTTGTAAACCTGAAGTAAAAGAAGTGCTAAATAATGTAATGCAATTGGCCTAATTATGGAAAAAGAACAAGCCTTACAGAGAGTTGATGTTAAAGGTGGTATATTATCTCCTGTAGAATTACAGCGTATCATAAATCATGCACAAGATTTTGGATTAGATACATTACATTTTGGATCCAGACAAGATATTATCTTCCCTCTTAAAGACAAGAAAGGAAATGCCATTGCTGCACATAACTCCTTTGATTCTTCTTTTTTTGCTTCAGAAAGTCAGCAAAATATTTGTTGTTCTTATGTTTCTATTGATATTTTTAATGCAACTGTGTGGTTGCGGGGAACTACCTATTTGTATGTTTTAGAGGAATTTAGATACAAACCAAAACTAAAGATAAACATTACAGACCCTAAACAGCAAATAGTACCTCTATTTACCGGAGATTTAAATTTTATTGCCTCTTCTCATGAAGATTATTGGTATCTATTTTTGAAATTACCTGGTTGGGAAGAAATGTATTATCCGGTATTGATTTATACATGGGATATTGCAAAAATAGCTGAAGCTATAGAAGAGGTATATCAAGAATTGAAAAATGCAGATGAGCTTTTTCAATTTCTGAACAAAAATTTAGACACTAATAATAGAGTAATAGAAAAATCCCTTAAAGTTAATTTTAACCCCTTTCCATATTATGAAGGGATGAATAAAATGGGAGAGAATGAATATTGGTTAGGCCTATACTGGAGAAACAATCAATATGACCTAAAGTTTTTAGAGGCACTCTGCGAATTTTGCGTTGAACACAAAGTGGGTAAGATATGTTTAACTCCATGGAAATCTTTTATACTTAAAGGGATACCTAAAGAAAGCAAATTAGCCCTAGAAAAATTACTAGGGCAATTTGGTATAAATGTTCGACACTCTGCCTTAGAACTAAACTGGCACATCCCAGTTAATAATAAAGAGGCACTTGAGCTTAAGAAGTTTTTGGTTATGGATTTTGATCAAAAAGATATAAGTACCTATGGATTGACCTTTGGGATTGCATTAGAGCGAAACCAGAAGAAATATTTTACTTCAATCATGATCGAAAAGAATAAAATACCTGAAGTTCTTCAAGATTTTGACGCTAGTCCCACATATAATTTATTACACGCTAAAAGTTTTAACCCGAATACAAAAAAATATGTGGTATATGCTCAAGATGTTAGTCGTATGGATTTACCAGAGTTACTACTAGAACTTACCAAGACGTATTTTGAAAACTTAGGAAGCTTAGAGGATGATCAAAACCCGGGTGCAGTTGTTCAGAAAGAAGTTCATGAAATAGAAGTTTATCAATGCAGAGATTGTAAAACTATTTACGATGCTTCTTTAGGTGATGTTGTTAATGAAATTCCCGAGGGAACAGGCTTTAGTGACTTACCAAATGATTATTCTTGTTCTCTTTGTGATGCTTCCAAAAACGATTTTGAGAAAATTGTTATTGAAGTCGTTTAATACATAAATCTTCCTTTTTATTAAAGTCTCTTGCTAGTTCTTGAAATTTAATCGGCTTTAGTCTTTTATTAACAAATTCTGCTGTATTCTAAGCTTATTGTATTTGTTTTTCGGAGAATTAAGATTAAAATATCTGATTTTTTCAATTGTTGTTTTACAAAAACAACAATTTTGATAATACTTTTCTTTAGAATACATAAATATTTAGAGCTACCCCCATTTTATAGAGGGTTGTTTTTAATTTTTATATGTTTTATATATAAATTTGACTTTTTAGAAGAGGTTTATTGTATTTAAAAAGTTATTTATTGTTTTTGTACCCTATAAAAATCGAGGTATATATTAAGTGTGATGGAAATTAATTTAAAAACGATATGCCCAAAATTTAATATGTAGTAACCAAATTTTATGCTTATGAATATAGAAGAGTTAATTATGGCGTCAATAGGAGAGTTTTTAGATGTAGAGGTGCATAGAGATACAGAAAACCTCGATTTATCTTCAAAAATTGAGATTGTCCAGAAAAGAATCGCAGATAAAATGAAAAATAACCAAAAAACTACTTTGTCTAAAAACGGCTCAATGAATTACGAATATGAAATGTTTTTTAGTAGCAACCCTAATGATATGATTAAGATAGATGGATGGATACCAATAGAGACTGATAAGATCGGAAAATCCGATAAAATCTCAGAATATATAGAAATAGGCTTGTTGCGAAAAGTTGAGATAAGTTATAGCTAACAAACAATAGTTACTTATGTCTTTAAAGTAATAGGAATGTTAGGGCGAAAACCTCCCAATACGCCTGTGAATTTAGTAAGATTATATAGAAATTTTTAAGCTTTCAAGTCACGGTAATAACTGTGGCTTGTTTTTTTGCAATAATTAATTTTTTGTTAATTATTTGGAACGATCGTTCTATTATAGTAATTTTGTATCGAAAATATGTTTAACTAAAAATTAAAATAAAATAAAATGAAAAATTTAATAAACAGTCGTTATCAAAGAGTCTTAATGCTATCATTAGTAGGCCTTAGTTTTTTATTAATTACTCAAAGCTTTATGGCTAACTCCAGAGCGATAAGCGACAAAGCAATTATTGAAGCAGATACTAATAATTTTACGGTTATTAATGTAATAACTCCAAAAGAAGGGCAACAGGATGAGGTCGTTCAATTACTTCAAAAAGGAATGACCGAAACAATGAGATATCAACCTGGTTTTATATCTGCTAACATTCATAAAAGCCTCGATAGTGATCATATCGTTGTATATGCACAATGGAAAGACGCTGTTTCACTTCAGCAAGCAGTGAAACTTATTGAAGCAGGAAAAGCCCCAAACATGTTAGAAGTTTTTAGTAATGCTTCACCAGACTATCATCCTTACCAAGTGATTTCGGTTAATTTGGCTGCGAGCAAAAAATAAGAGAATTAGATCTACTGCCTTATACAAAAGGAGTAAACAAGTATTGAATTCTATATTTTTTTGAGTAATTTTGGAACGATTGTTCTAATATTGTAAGATCGCGGATGGCTATCCGCGATCTTAGTTAATACTACAAGTTATGCCAAGAATTAAATTATTTGACAGAGAAGAAGTCTTAGAAAAGGCAATGAAGTTATTTTGGAAACAAGGGTTTTATGCTACTTCTATTCAGGATTTAGTGAATGACTTGGGGATTAATAGAGCAAGTATTTATGATACTTATGGAGATAAAAGAGAATTATTCTTACAAGCTTTTAGATTATATAGAAAAACGTCTTTGGATGAGTTAAAGACTTTTTTGTATTCACATTCTTCAATAAAAGAAGGTTTTTTAAATTTATTTTTGTTGGTGGTAGATGAAGGAATAAAAGATACTGAAAAGAAAGGTTGTTTTGTTGTGAACGCTACTACAGAGTTGGCTTCTGATGATGAAATGATTTTTAAAATAGTTAAAGAAAACAGAATAGTTTTTGAAGAACTGTTCTATGATCATTTAAGTTTGGGAGTAGAGCGTAAAGAAATTGACCTGAATAAAGACTTAAAAGCTATCGCTTCCTTTTTGTTTACATTTAATAATGGGTTGAAGGTGATGCTTAAAACAGGAGCTTCAAGAGATGAATTAAAAAAATCAGTGCATCTTGCTTTATCTGTATTGGACTAGGTGATATTGATACCTTAGCGGTGAAAATCTCGGTCTTTTACCTTGATATGCTCTGGTACAAAAGTGTCTATAAAAGTACTTTTGGATGAAAATTGTTTGTGTCTATATTGCAACTTCAACGTGTCGTCTGTAATTTTAAGAATCTTAAAGTACTTATGAGTGTCCTTAATATTCATAATTTCAGGAAGTTGATCACTGTTTAGTTTTAAATATGATTTTTTATTGGTAATCAATTCCCAATTCCCCATAAGTGATGGACCGCAATTATCTTGTTCTCCGTTATTATCATTCACTGTCATATCTGGTTTGTAGGTAATTCTGTATGAAAGAAAACAACCTGCCATATTCATTCGTACTCCGTCATTATATCGCCAAGCTATCTTCCATGTTTTTCCAGATTCACCGGCTAATAGTTCGATTGCGTTTTTGGGTAATTGATATGGTTCTTTTTGAGAACAAGAACAAAGAAATAAAACAATAAATATTGGTAAAAGAGTCTTTAGTTGTGTGTGTGTTTTCATAAGCGTTGATTAGCTTGTTTTTATAATCAATAATTATACCTCAAAATGGTTGTAAGTAGAAATTGTTAATACTTCTGTGTAAAAGTATTCGATTATTTTTTTTAAGGTGACTGTTTAAAATTTATTTTTATCCTTGTATTTATTGAATTTTTTAAAAGTTTTTAAGACAAAAATTCAAGTAACAAATCTATCATATGACAGAATACGTGCTTTTAACAGAGGATCAAAATTATTTTGTTGAATACCTTATAGGTGAGCTTATATTATCTAATAGTATCAGTGAAGCGATGAAGTTTAATGATGAAAATATCGCTTTACGATTTAAGCAAATGCTACATAACTCTTGTAAGTTAACAACCAGTGTAAATACCTATATAGATTAATTACCTATAAAACATTTCATTTCTTAGATATATCTTTTCAAACAATTGTCTCGTAAAGAATAGCTCTCATTTTTCTAAAAATACGGTATAACATGGCTACACAATAGTTATGCACTCTTTTGGTTGTCGTTTTTTAAATGAGATTTTGGGAATACTACCTATAAAATACGTGTAACTACGTATTTCCCTGCGTATTTACTTTTCATAATTTGCAGTACACAAAAATTAGTACTAACAATTTTCTAACTTAAAAAAAATAATATTATGGGTATTAATATTAGTATTGTTGCAGGGCAAGATAAATCTGCTTCAACCGTAAATGCAAGTGGAACTATTCAAGATGTGATATCTTTTGACGAAAGAGTTACTTTTGGTCTTGGAGACAAACAGTTAAAAGATGCGGTGAATGAGTATTTCGATAAATCTCCTAATGACGCATATCTTTGTAGTCCAACTCCATGGGGTGATCTATATGAAAAATATAGCTGGCCCCAAGTACAAAGGGTTTTAGTGGTTCAGAAGGCAGAGATTCTAGGAATTACTTCAGAACCTGTAATTGTCAAAACTCAAGAGTTTGAGAATAGTAGTAGTGTAAAAGGTACTTTTAACGTTGCTATTACAGAGTCTGTTAATAATACAACATCATCATCCTGGAACAATGTAAGTACACTTTCGGTTGGTCAAAAATTTAAATATGGCGTAAAGTTTCTTGGCTCGGGAGCAGAAGGAGAAACGTCACTATCATTTAGTCAATCATGGGGTAAAGGAGGTCAAGAGTCAAAATCGATTACTGTGGGCTCTACAGCTGGAGTTAGCGTAGAACTTAATCCTGGGGAATCTATAGTTGCACAACTTTCAGCAAGTAGAGGTGTTATGAAAGTTCGGATCCATTATAATGCTTATCTTATTGGCAATTCTGCCGTAAATTATAATCCAAAACATAAAGGACATCATTTCTGGAGTTTAGGTATACGTGGTGTAATGTCAAAAGCAAGAATTTCTAATTCGAAAAAGACAACAGAAGATATTGAAATAGGATATTATTCAAATTCTAAAATAGAATTAAAGGATAAGAAAAGTGGTAGAGTAAAAGCAATGCATGTCATGGCAGACGAAGCTGCAGTCTAGAAATAATTATTGAAATTAAGCTTCAGTACAAAAAAGGGGGGATACTTAATTGTATTGAGGCTTAATTTAGAATTCATATTTCAAAAAAGTACTAACTTCTTAAAACCTATAGCAATCAGATATTATGTTTTGCTTACCCTTTAATCAATCTGAAAATATAATCCAATTGAGGATCTTTTCCCTTAATTAAATCATCTACCGAAAGCTCAATATATTGATCAGGAGGAACGCCTGATCCCTTAGGAATCGTTTTGTCTTTTACATAATTTATCACTTTTACCATAGACATAACCATTACTATTTTAGAGTTGGGTAGTTCATAGTACACCGGAAATTGACCATTAAAAAAATGATATCCACCTCCTATTTCTTGTCCTATTAATGTGATATCTGTATTGTTTTTTGCATTTAATGCAAAAGTAGAGCCTGCAGAAAATGTTGAACCTCCTGCTAGTACATAAATTTTGCCATTAAATTTATTTTTTTCTGGAACCATAAGGGCCTCCATTTCATCAAAAGTAAGTTTCCAACCATCGTATTCCGGGTGATTTTTAAACTTATCTTCTAAGAATTCCTTTTCGTTTAAGAATACCCTAGTTGCATGTTTCTTTTCAGGTACAGAAAGAGAAACAACATATTGGCTGGTTATCTGTTTAAATATGTTTTTAGCAATAAATGAATATAAATGAATGGCATTAGGTCTGAAACCACCGTCGTTTTGACGGATATCTATAACAAGATGCCGTATCTTTTTCTTATTGACTTCTTTGAAAATTTTTATCAGGTTTGATTTAAATATCCTAATGTCTCTTCCAAATGAGTTAACTACTAAAACCGCCGTACTCAAATCTTCTTTATAATATACAAAAGGGGCCTTGTTGTTAATATACTTATCAAAGAAATCAAAGCCGTTTTTCTGGTTGTGATATTTTGCGAAGTATGAATTTCGTTTAGTGTTTCTTAATTTAACTTTTGTAAAGGATTCAGCCTCTAGTTTAACACTTTTTACTTTGCCATTAGGTGCTGTATACGTTACATCAAAGTGTTTGGTAATACCATATTCATATGCATAGAAAAGTCCGAATTTGAGCTCGATATCTCTATGTTTTTTGGTAATGTTAAACCCATCTGAGGCCGAGTATTTTTTTAGATTCTCAAGGATTCTGGAAGCTTCCTTGTCATTTATTCTACTAATTTGTGACCCTATCGGAATATCAAAATCATCGGTATCTGTATAAAATTGATTATTGATGACTTTCAATATCAATGGAAAATAATATTGATCGGTTTTTACAGTATTTGGTGCAAAAAGCAAAAGGTGTCCATCATTAATTTTATCAGTAACCTGAAGCATCTTTTTGTATAAATCAATATCAGACAGTTGACCGGTTATTGATTCTTTTGTGCTGTGAAAATGATAATTCAAAGAATCTTGATCGATATACTCATATAGGCTAGGATGTCCTTTCTCAAGAATATTTTTGAAAATTTCGAAATCTTCTAGTGCTGAAAGCGAATCTATTTGCTTTTGAGCATAAATTGTAGTGGTGATTACCCCAAAAAGTATTAGAAATATTATGTTCTTCAAGATTTGATTTTGAAAAAATGTGTATTAATGTTTAAAGACTTGTTCCAACTGGTTGTTGTTACAACTCTTATGTTTTCCTTGGCATAAAATTACTAAAATTGCACTGTGAATTAGATACGAAAATGATTTTTATATAAAAAAAAGAACACGTCGTTTGCGTGTTCTTTTTTTTTGTAAATATTAAGTTTCTTATTTAATTTAATTTTCTTAGTTGTTTTTGAATCTTTTTAATAGCAGATTCAATTGATTTCTCTGGTTCAATAACATTATATTCTCCCCAGAATTTTGGATCAGAAAACCCAGAGGCTTCATCTGCAATTACTATAGATGATTTTAATCTGTCTTTGGGCTTTAGGGTTTCGTTTTCAATGTTTTTCTTCCAATCTGTAACAGCCATTTCTACATTTAATTTGTATACAGAATTAAATAGTCTTCTCTTCCAATTTATTTTGATAGCTAGATCAATTCTTCCATATCCATAATACCATCTCCCATCTTTTTCACGATAATCAATATTATATGTAGCTTCTGTTGGGTATACTTTTGCGTTTTTAGGTTTTTTTCTTACAAACATTTTGCTAACCTCTTCTTTGTTTTCCATATTTAAACTAAATATAGCTTTAGTCATGGCTAATGTTTCAGAATCTATATATAGCTTTCCAAAATACATTGGCTCTACTATTTCGGGACGTTGTTCAAAATTTAATACATAAATATCACGATCATTAATTCTGGTAGATTTATCAAATGAGAACTTATATGTCTCAGTCATATCTGCGGTAAAAAGAATTTCAGGATTTTTCATTACATCTATATACAATGTACTGGTGGGACCTCCTTGAAGTTTAACTGTTAATGTGTCAAGCTTTTTATAATCTGCACTCTTGCGAGCTCTATATAGTTTAATAATATCTGTCTTACTTGATATGTATGGATTTTTATATACATCTACGACAGCCTCTGAAAGTGATACATAACTTCTGCGTTTTTTTATAGTTTCTCTATAAAATGCTGTCATTATGGTTTTGTCATTAAGATAATTAGTCCCTTTTTTCTTCATGACTGCACGGATAAGAGCTTCGGGGTCTCTAGGGTCTATTGTTACTGCAGATAGTTCTGTTATTGATAAATTAAGTCTTATTTTCATGGCTTTATCACTGAACTGGGAAAGTTTTACTGATGTGTCTTTATATCCTAAGTGAGAAACTGTAATCTCGCCATCTAAAATATCATTAGACACTTTTAAAAGGAATCCCCCTTCATCATTGGTGACAGTAGAGATATTTGTATTATTAACAGAAATGGTTGCAGATACAACAGGTCTGTTGGTTTCATTGTCGATTACCAATCCCTTATATTCCTTATAGTTTATAGAAACATTTTGTGCATCTACATCTTGAAAATAAGTAAATGCTTGCATGTTTGTAGAATATACAATCATCAAAAAAACAAGCAATAGAGGTGATGGATCTTTTCTGTAAGATAGTATACTTTTTATATTCATAGCTTAACTCTTTAGTTTAAAATTCTTGATGTTACTAAGATACTGACTTTACAAGATAATAAATTTTGCCGAGGTTTTTTGTCATAAAACCGTTAAAACGAAGACTTTTTATGCACTATTTAATCATGCTAATGATAACCAAAATGATCCCCAAACCAATTTTTTAGTTTAATATTCAATATTTCAGTTGTATAGGGTTTTGTTATATAGTCGTCAAGTCCTTTTGCAATGAAACGCTCTGCGTCACCAGGAAGAGCGTTAGAGCTTAGGGCAATTATAGGGGGGACTTTCGTATAATTTTCCCGTATAATTTGGCATGTTTCTACACCATCCAGTCCAGGTAGATTGATATCCATTAAAATAAGATTATAAGTATCTTCTTTGAACATTTTGATTGCTTGTCGACCATCTCTTGCAACATCTATAGTACAACCAAGATATTTTAAAATTTGTTTGGAAACTAGAATGTTTGTGTCAGAATCTTCGACTAATAAAACATGTAAGTTGTAATTAGGTGCCTGTACAGCAACAAGGTTTTTGCCCTCTTTGGTTACTATAGTATTTGAGACTTTAGATTTAAAAGTGAACCAGAAATTACTTCCTTTTCCGAGTTCGCTTTTTACGCCTAATTTTCCATGCATAAGATGCACTAATTTTTTACAAATTGTTAATCCCAATCCACTACCTTCTCCTGCGAGAATTGATGCTTCATGAAATTGGCTAAAACGATTAAACAATTCTTCTTGGTCCTTTTTACTTATACCTATTCCAGAATCAATTATTTCTACTTTAATAGTCAACTCTTCTTTTTTTTGAGACACAAGAGAAGTCATTATTTTTATTTCCCCTTGATTAGTAAACTTTATGGCGTTGCCGATAAGGTTGGATATAATTTGTGTCAAGCGATTATTATCTGCTACTATATTTTCTGGTAATTCTTTTGAATATTCAGAGGTGATATTAATTTCTTTAGCTTTAGCGGTAGCAAGAAAAAGATCAATATTTTGATCGATGAGCCTCTTAAAGTTAATATCTACAGACGAAAGCTTGAATTTTCCGGCTTCTATTTTGGAAAGATCCAAGATTTGATTCAAGATATCTAATAGGTTAAGTGAAGATCGATGAATTATATTTACATATTCTTTCTGGAGTGTATCCAATTTTGTGTTTTTGAAAAGTAAATCAATCATACCAATTACACCAACCATTGGTGTTCTGATTTCATGACTCATGTTAGCAAGAAAATCATGTTTAAATTTTGAAGCTTTTAATAGGTGTTGATTTTTCTCTTTGAGCTTGTCTAAATTACGTCCTCCAAACATTGCAAATAAGCCTAGAAATAGTGGTGCTGTATCTATTATATAGTGAATAGGATATTTTCTTTGTATATTAACAGCAGTGCTCCAGGAAAATTCCAGATTAAGTCTGTAAATATCTATACATGTAGCTATAGTCGGGAATAAAAATCCAAATAGAATCCCGTAAAATGTATACTTCGCTGTTTCAGATTTGAACCACGGTATTCGTGACATAAAGATGAATTTGGTTAGTTCTTACCTTTAATTAGTAACTCGAAAAATGGGGATTAATAGCTGTCATCTAGAGGTTGCTATTTTTTAAATATAAGGTTTTTTTGGATGTTTTTCCAAATGTTTCTCCAGGAATTGTAATGATTTGTCTTACAGTGAAACTAAAAAAAAATCCACAACAAATACTTGTCGTGGATTTTAAACCTTACTTTTTGTGATTTGATTAACCTTTAAAAACTATCTTTCTTAGTTTATATCCTTCTATTTTAATCAAATATGTTTTTGGGTCTACTAGATAATGAATATAGTCATCGACCTTTCCTTTGTCTAATAATCTTCCATCCAAAGTGTATAAGCTGTAATTCAGCCCTTGAGGGACTTCAATTATATGTCTGAAAGTTTTTTGATCTATACTTTGCTGGCAAGTATCGTCAGCTAGGAATCTATTTATAAATGTAATTCTTCCTTGTTCTTCACCTTCTAAGGTAACGGTTGCAGAACTATCGACGTCTATAATTCCAGTACCTGTAAGGTCTCCAAGAATTATTAAACATGCGTTTCTTATTTTTATGCGCGCTCCAGCTTCTAGGTGTAAGCTTTCTGTAATAAAAATAACACCTTCTTCTGTATTTTCATCTAATCCGTTAATGACAGTGTTTTCTGTAACAGACATTAACTTATATGAAATGTCAATTTTTGTATTTGCAAATACAACGCTTGTTAGTAACAAAGCTAATAGGGGTAAAAATCTTTTCATAAAGTTTGGTTTTAGGGTTAAACCTCTAATTAAAAAAGTAAGTTAATACTTACAAAAAATGATTTTATATCGCTGTAAAACACAAAATCAACGACAATATACACATTTTTATGTTAAAACCGTAATTTTTGGCTTTATAATATTGATTTTTATACATAGTTTGACAATAAATTATCAGTGATCCCCTGTAGATACTAGAGATTTGGCAAATGTTAATTTTTTAAGTTTTTTAGTAATTACAAAGCTTGAATGCTCTATTTCTTTGATTTTTAGATTGTAATACATAAAAATTTACTTCACTAGAGGTGTTCGCGTATTTTTAAATCTTATTTTTTCGTTAAAATGGAATTAATGATAGTTAACATCTTAACATTTTATCTAAATTACCCCATTATTTGCGTAACGAATTTTTAATTAATACGTCATATCGCTAATAACTAATCTCAATTTAATAACATAATGAGTATAAAAATGAAAAATGTATATTTTTTAGCTGCATTTGCTCTTGCTTTTGTAAGTTGTAAAAACGAAGCAAAACAGGAAAAAGATGTCGCTGAAGTGGAAAAAATCCCCGGAATAGTTTTAGAAAACATGGACAAAAGTGTTAGTCCAAAAGAAGATTTCTATAACTATGTTAATGGTAACTGGATGAAAACTACAGAAATTCCAGCTGATCGTACAACGTGGGGAGGATTTGGAGTACTTCGCAAATCAACAGATGAAGATGTATTAGAGATTTTGGCAAAAGCCAAGGAAAGTGGAAAATATGGTGCAGATACTGATCAAGCAAAAGCACTAGCTATTTTTGATACTAAATTAGATACCGTTGCTAGAAATGAAGCCGGTCTTAAACCATTACAGTCTGCTTTAGAGGATATTGCATCTATTAAGAATCTTAGCGATTTGCAAACAGTATTGGCCAAAAACCCATCGGTTTCTTCTCCTTTTATGGGAATTGGAGTACAAGCTGATCTTAATAATAGTGCTATGAACGCAGTATATTTAGGAGCTAATGGGTTAGGATTACCTGATAGAGATTATTATCTGGATCAAGATGAAAAATCAAAAGAAATCCGTGTAGAATACAAAAAGCATATTGTAAGAATGTTACAAATGCTAGGAGATTCTGAAGCTGATGCTACCAAAGCTGCAGATAAAATTCTTGAATTAGAAACTGCTTTGGCAGAACCTAGATTAGATAAGGTTGAAAGTAGAGATGCGCGTAACTATAATAACCCTAGAAAAATTTCAGAAGCTGATGCTATGCTTTCTTCAATTGATTTCAAGAAATTGATTAGTGATCTAGGTGTAAAAAAAGAGTTTGATACTATTATAGTTGCTCAATTACGTTATACTAAAGCGTTAGATGGCTTCTTGAAAAATACATCTATCGATGATTTAAAAACCTTAGTTAGATGGGATACTTTTAATAGTGCTACTGATCGCTTAACCACAGATGTTGAAACTGCAAATTGGGAATTTTATAGCAAGTACTTAAGAGGTCAAAAAGAACAACGTCCTGCAGATGAACGTGCATTAGCTACTGTAAACGGAACTGTTGGTGAAGCATTAGGACAATTGTATGTAGATGAAAAATTTCCGCCAGAAGCAAAAGCTAAGGCCGAAAAAATGATTGCTAACGTAATCGAAGCTTATAAGGCACGTATCCAAAAATTAGATTGGATGAGTGATGAGACTAAAACAAAAGCAGTTGAAAAACTAGATAAGTTTACTGTTAAAATTGGATATCCTGACAAGTGGGAAGATTATTCAGAAATGGAAGTATCTGCTGATAAGACATATTTTGAAAATATGGCTGCCGTTAGCAAATGGGCGCGGGATAAGAATTTTGAAGAAATAGGACAGCCTGTTGATAAGACTAAATGGGGTATGTCACCTCAAACGGTTAATGCATACTTTAATCCACTTAATAACGAAATTGTATTTCCTGCAGCAATTTTACAGCCTCCTTTTTATAATTACACTGCTGATGAAGCTGTAAACTATGGTGGTATTGGAGCAGTAATTGGTCACGAGATTTCACATGCTTTTGATGATTCTGGAGCACGTTTTGACGGAGACGGAAACCTTAAAAACTGGTGGACAGAAGATGATCTTAAAGCGTTTACAGAAAGAGGAGATGCGTTGGCAGAGCAGTATAGTGCTATTGAAGTATTAGATAGTGTATTTATTAACGGTAAATTTACGCTAGGTGAAAATATAGGTGATTTAGGAGGAGTTTTAGGAGCTTATGATGGATTGCAGATGCACTTTGCGGAAAACGGAAGACCTGATGATATTGATGGTTTTAATGCAGAACAGCGTTTCTTTATGTCTTGGGCTACCGTATGGAGAACAAAAATGCGTGAAGATGCATTAAGAACCAGAATAAAAACTGACCCGCACTCTCCTGGTTTTACAAGAGCAATTCAGCCATTATTAAATGTCGACGCATTTTATGATGCTTTCGATATTAAGGAAGGAGATAAATTATATCTATCACCAGAAAAAAGAGTACATATCTGGTAACAGATAAATAACAAAATTAGAAAAAACCCGCTTTACATGCGGGTTTTTTTATTTCAATCTTCTTTGATTTCATTCATTAATAGAAAAGCTTTGTTTACATGCTCTTTTTCTAGAAACAAAGTAAAATAGTTAGATGTAGAGATAACTTCAAAAACAGGAATTCCTTCATAAGCCAGTAATTTGAATATATAAAAATACAAACCAATAACTTTAGAGTTATCCTCTGGTAGGGCTATTGACATAGAGGATAGGTTGTCTGCAACAGAAATACAAGTTTCATTCTTAAAATGTTTTTCAACGGTATCTTTAAGTGATGAAGCAACAAGTATATTACTCTCTTGAAAATTACTTGAATATGTAAAATATGCTTTCGCTTCATTTTTTACGCTATTCAGTAAATTGGTTTGACTGGTTAGTATAGTATTAGAGTTTAGAAAAGTGTATTCTGTGATACCTGATCTTACCACAATATCACCTAAATTTCTAAGATTATCAATGTGTTTGATTCGTTTGGGATGATAACGTCTTAGCGCCATGACAATAGAACCAGCTTTAACAGGTTTTCTCATTGCTGCCTCTACTTGCGGTAATAGGTCAATAGCAAGAGAACTGAAATTGATGATATTTCTAGATAATGCATCTTCTAGAAAAGGCTGATGTCGTAAAATATTATGTACACAATCTGTAATTGTTTTCATTGTTATATATTTAACATTTTGTGCAAATTTAGACTTTTTTTTGTAAAATATTTATTCTGTGTGGATAATTAACTAATTATGCCCTATTAAAAAACAATATCAAAAAACAAATTGATGAAAATTTTAAAGTTTGGTGGAACTTCTGTTGGGTCAGTTGAAAATTTACATAAAGTAAAAGAGATTCTTACTTCGGACCAAGAAGAAAAAATTGTGGTTTGTTCTGCAATGTCTGGGGTTACAGATCAATTAGTTCGTTTGGTAGAGAGTATTAAGTTTAATAATCCCGAAGAAATTACTAGAAGTTTACATAGACTTGAAAATAAACATTATGATGTTATAGATGCTCTAGTTGATAATCAAGAAGTGAAAAATACCTTGAAAGATGGTGTTTCGTCTATAATAACGGAGATGTTTGAGGTGTCTAGCCAGGAATATTCTGATATTATCAATTCTCGAATCATAACATTTGGAGAAACACTTCTAACGTATATTTTTTCTGGTTTCTTAAACTCTATAGGCATATCCAATGTATTATTGGATGCAAAAGAGTTTATGCATGTCGATTCTGTAGAAAATCCCAATATAGAAAAGGTTCGTAAGAAAATAAATAAAGTTCTTAATGATAATATTCAATCTCCTATCTATATTACTCAAGGCTTTGTTTGTATAGATGAAAATAATCAAATAAGTCATCTAAAAAGAGGAGGTAGTGATTATACTGCTACTATAATTGGAGCCGCACTTAATGCTTCAGAAGTACAGATTTGGACAGACATTGATGGCTTGCATAATAACGACCCAAGGTATGTAGATGGTACTCATCCTATAGCGCATCTTACCTATAATGAGGCGGCTGAGTTGGCTTATTTTGGAGCTAAAATACTTCATCCGCAAACAGTATCTCCTGTTGTAGATAAGGATATTCCTGTGTTACTAAAGAATACTTTTGACCCCGAAGCTCAAGGTACAGTCATCTCTAATAAAGTTAATAGAAAAGGGCTTAAAGCAATTTCTGCCAAAGACGGTATTACGGCTATTAAGATCAAATCTAATAGGATGTTAATGGCTCATGGTTATTTAAGAAGAATTTTTGAAGTTTTCGATAATTTCAATACCTCTATAGATATGATTACAACTTCAGAGATAGCCATATCATTAACTATTGATGATACTAGTAATTTAGATGAAATTGTAAAAGAAATAGAAAACTATGCAGAAATAACAGTAGAACAGGATCATAGTATTATTTGTATTGTAGGAGAGTCTGTAATAAATGATAGAAACTCGTATAAACTTTTCGAAATTCTAAATTATATCCCTGTACGAATGGTTTCTTATGGGGGAAGCAATAATAATATTTCAATTTTAGTAGACACCAGGGATAAGATACCAACATTAAGATTTTTAAATGAAAGACTGTTTCAGATTCCAGAAAAAGCAGTTGTATAATTGTTTTGTTATGTAATTATGTTATAAAGTAGGGGGCGGGCTTGATATCATACGTAATATATCCTTTAAAATAGCATAAACCCTACTTTTATAAACCTGAAAACCACTAGTGGTTTTCAGGTTTATTGTTTTTAAGCTTTTTTTTGATTCTTTAAATATTCTCAGTTTCATTTTTTAAAACTCCTCGAGCTTACTTTTGCATATAAGCAAAAAAACATAGTGTATGTTAATTAAAGTTTTTGGGAGTGCTGTTTTTGGTGTTGAAGCAACTTCTATTACGGTAGAAGTCAATATAGATAAAGGAATTGGATATCATCTCGTTGGGTTGCCTGATAATGCAATAAAAGAAAGTAGTTATCGTATTGCGGCTGCATTGCAAAATAATGGGTACAAATTACCAGGTAAGAAGATCACCATCAATATGGCACCTGCGGATCTCAGAAAGGAAGGTTCTGCATACGATCTTACGCTGGCTATTGGTATTCTTGCGGCTAGTTCTCAAATTAAAGATGATCATGTGGCAGAATATCTGATTATGGGAGAATTATCATTAGATGGAGGTCTTCAACCAATCAAAGGAGCGCTTCCAATTGCAATCAAAGCTCGTGAAGAAGGTTTTAAAGGGTTTATACTTCCAAAACAAAATGCCAAAGAAGCCGCTATCGTAGATAATCTTGAAGTGTATGGAGTGGATAATATCAAAGAAGTAATTGATTATTTTGATGGTAAGGGGGTTTTAGAACAGACTATTGTAGATACCAGAGAAGAGTTTTATGCAGCACTTGATAATCCAGAATTTGATTTTGCAGATGTTAAAGGGCAAGAAAGTATAAAGCGTTGTATGGAGATTGCGGCGGCTGGAGGTCACAATATCATACTCGTTGGTCCTCCTGGAAGTGGAAAAACAATGCTTAGCAAAAGATTACCAAGTATTTTGCCCCCGATGTCTTTACAGGAGGCATTAGAGACGACAAAAATACATAGTGTAGTAGGTCGGGTAAAGGAAAATGTAGGGTTAATGGCGCAACGCCCTTTTCGTAGCCCACATCATACAATATCTGATGTGGCACTAGTAGGAGGGGGAGCATATCCTCAACCCGGAGAAATTTCGTTATCCCATAATGGGGTATTGTTTCTTGATGAACTGCCAGAGTTTAAAAGAAGTGTACTTGAAGTTATGCGTCAACCTCTTGAAGATAGAGAAGTGACAATTTCTAGAGCCAAGTTTACCGTAACATATCCGTCTAGTTTTATGCTTGTAGCGAGTATGAACCCAAGTCCCGGTGGATATTTTAATGATCCAGACGCTCCAGTAACTTCATCACCGGCAGAAATGCAACGTTATTTAAGCAAAATTTCTGGCCCGTTACTCGACAGAATAGATATTCATATAGAAGTTACACCTGTGCCGTTTGATAAATTGAGCGAAGAAAGAAGAGGAGAACCTAGCGTCGAAATAAGAAAGCGGGTAACCATCGCAAGAGATATTCAAACAGAAAGGTTTTTGACATTGCCTAATATCCATTATAATGCACAAATGGGAGTCAAGCAAATACGTGAATTTTGCGAGTTAGATAAGAGCTCAAAAGAATTGCTAAAAACAGCTATGGAAAGGTTAAATCTTTCTGCCAGAGCGTATGATCGTATTCTTAAAGTTTCAAGAACAATTGCTGATCTCGAAAACTCCAAAAATATAGAAGGAAATCACATTTCTGAAGCTATACAATATCGTAGTCTTGATCGTGATGGGTGGTTAGGATAAAGAGGTGTTATATTTATCAAGTATTCTTGAGGTACTATAATATATTTTGATTACTAGTGTCCTTGTTGATTATTATAAAACCCCATAATTTAAAAAAACGGGAGAGTTTTAACCCTCCCTAAATTCTGCTTATTACTCGAAAGCTATAGTACATTCACATGAATAACATGATACGGAGCAACAACGACCATCTGATCCAGTAGTATAGTTCCCATAGTCTCCTCCTATAACGCCGTGCGCACAAGCATAATCGATAGATTTCCCTTTTATACTTGTTAACTGTGCTATTCTTTGCTTATCAAACTTCAATGATAAAGAATCTACTTTCTTTTTTTTCATAATGAATAGTTTTAATTTTTGAAAAATTGATCAAAAAAAGAGGGTATTAAACCCACCTGTGCACTGTTTACTAAGCCACATTACAATCCAATGTTTTCTCAGCACAATAACCTGTTGTACCGCCTTCAAGACAACCGCATGAATTACAAGTGCCTGTAGCACCCGCAATATCCCCTCCAATAACGCCACGTGCGCAAGCATAATCTATAGATCTACCTTTTATACTTGTTAACTGAGCTATTTTTTGTTTATTAAATTTCATTAATAAAGAATCTTGTTTCTTTTTTTTCATGATACTTATTTTTCTATTGTTACGATTTTTAGAGTTCATGACTACGAAAATCTAATCAAGCGCCAATTTGACCCGTGTAGCAAGGTGAAATCTTATTGTATGGGTAGTTCTCCATCACAACATATCTGTGATGCACAACTGTTGGAATTACCTGCTCCGTCTCCTCCAATAATCCCACGTGCACAAGCATAATCGATAGATTTCCCTTTTATACTTGTTAAATTGGCGATTTTTTGCTTATCAAATTTTAATGATAAAGAATCTTGTTTCTTTTTTTTCATGATATTTATTTTTCTATTGTTACGATTTTAGTAGCTCATAACTACAAATATAATCAAGAGTCAATTTGATCTTTGTAGCAGAATAAAATCTTATTATTTGACTACTTCAAGATTGCAACAAACCTTTGATATACAGGTGTTAGTATTACCTCCTCCGTCTCCTCCAATAACCCCACGTGCACAGGCATAATCTATAGATCTGCCTTTTATACTTGTTAAATTGGCAATTTTTTGTTTATCAAATTTTAATGATAAAGAATCTTGTTTCTTTTTTTTCATGATTATATATTTAGTTTTCAATAATAAGATTACAACATATCCGTGAGGCGCAAGTGTTGGAATAACCTCCCTGATCCCCTCCAATAACATCATGTGCGCAAGCATAATCGATAGATTTCCCTTTTATGCTTGTTAAATTGGCGATTTTTTGCTTATTAAATTTATTTAATAACGAATCTTGTTCCTTTTTTTTTATGATGAATCGTTTTGATTTTTGAAAAATTTAACGAAAAGGAGAGTCTTGACCTCCAAAACTCTTTTGTACTGCCAAATCACAATTAGAGTCCTATGAGTTCGACAACTTGATATTAAATTTTGGAGAAAAGACACTCTCTGTATTAAACATTAAATAGAGAATCTACAGTACAGTACATTCTTTACCTAAGTTTGTATGACAATAGGCAGAAGCTCCTCCTCCGTCTCCTCCCATAACACCACGTGCACAAGCATAATCTATAGATCTACCTTTTATACTTGTTAACTGTGCGATTTTTTGTTTGTTAAATTTCTTTAGTAAAGAATCTACTTTCTTTTTTTTCATAATGAATAGTTTTAGTTTTTCAAAAATTAACTAAAAAAAGGAGAGCGTTATATCCTCCTAAGTTCTGTTTATTAAGCTATAGTACAAGGACATCTTGAATGGCCACAGGTGTGAGACGCACCTCCAGAGTCTCCTCCCACAACACCCCGTGCACAAGCATAATCTATAGATCTACCTTTTATTTTTGATAGTTGAGCGATTTGCTGTTTGTTAAATTTCTTTAACAAAGAATCTGGTTTCTTTTTTTCCATGATATATATTTTAGTTGTTCTACTAAGATAGGAAAAAATCATTGGTTAGATGTAACCCATAAATTAAATACCAGTGGATGACTCCCAAGTATTTTTATATGGATCGTAAGTACACGTATCTATTTTATAATAGTTTTTACCTTTTTTTTCTATATCAGAATTGCTCAAACACATATATCTAAATTGACAATCTTTGCATTTTTCTATGCTATCGTTTTTCAAATAATACTTTTCTGTAAACTCTTCTTTTTGAATAATTTTAGCAATCAAATTGTCTTTTACGTCCCCAAAAATAGTTTTATGGGATAGATAGTTTTTTATATTCCCTTTGTGGTCTACACATACTTTTCTATGTAGTCCAGCATTATAATTTACGGCTTCAAAATACATTTCATGTGATACCGTAAAAAGATCCGTAGAATATACCTCTTTTGTATCATATAAGAGCTTTTGATCTGTATACCTAATCACCCGTGATGAGTTTTTTAATACACTAATTTTTTTATTTTCTTGCGCTCCATAAACAGTGATTAAAATTCTTGGAAAATCAACTATCAATTTTTTTAAAACTTCGTTACTAAGTTTTAAAGAGGCAGGTACGTATAATTCTATAATTCTAATTGAGCTTTTTTTCAATGCTTTTAATGCCTCTATAACTTGAGCAATCTCTATTTCGTCATAAATACGAATTTGCAATAACTGACAGTCCAATTTATTCAATTGCTGAAAAACATTTGCGACATCATATTTTGACTCTTTATTTATGGCTACAACAGAAGATATTATCTTATGCGGAGAATCAAAATGCAAAAGCAATTTTTGAAATGGCGATGGATTAGATGTATAAAAACCATAATTGTTGTCAACCAAAAACTGAAAATATTGGTCAATTCCTTCATCATACTCATTATTAAATAAGCTCTTTATTTCCTCAATATTATGTGTGAAATGATCAGAAGTTAAAATGTCATATAGCTCATTTGGGATTTCTAAATATTCACTTTTATCCAAATCCATTATCAAACTGCTTTCGTACCCTTTTACGGGGATGCAAGTAGAAAATAGAAGAAAATGATCCTTATTGTTCATCATGAAATATATTGGAATTGTTTTTATAAAAATCCATGATCATACCTTTACCATAATATCTATCCATTTCTACTTTAAAGTCTTCTCTAGGTATTTCTTTCTTTTGGGTACTTGTGATATAATGTAAATCAAAAGAAATTGCCTTGTTTTCAGGAATGTTTACTTGAGTGGTGTTATTTTTTGTTTTCATTTTTAATTAAGAATTCTGCGATTTTTTTATGTATTCCATAGTTACAATATAAAGATACATCTCCATATTGTCCTACGGGATTGATTTCCAAAAAGTAATATTGATTATCTATTGATTTTATAAAATCAATTACTCCAAAATTTAGCTCTAAATGATCCATTAGTTGTAAAATACTGGCTTCAATTTCGGAATCTAATTTATAAGGCATATACCGAGTAAAATGATTTGCCATCCTATTCCTCATATCCACCTTAGTGTTTTCGTTAATCTGAGTAAACACTGACGCTGAGTAACATTTTCCATCAAAAAAAACAGTTCTAATTTCGTATTTTTTATCTATATATTCCTGAAATAATGAAGGTGCAAATTTGCTAGGAGTGTTGTCTAGACTCTCTATCAAATTGGTGATTTGATAAAAATGAAAATACTCTTCATCAGTAATGTAATGCTTGTGGTCTATAATAATCTCTTCAATAGATTTGGTAATTATTCTATTATTATTGGTTTCAAAAAACAGTTTTAAATCATCTTTAGAATTTGTTATTAAAGTGCTAGGAATTGTAAGACCAAATTGCTGAGCTAATTCTAGAATAACTGGTTTATTAAGCGAAGTAGTTTTAAATGAGCCCAAATTATTATTGGATTCTAATTTATGCCCCAAGTAATTCCAAAAAACATCATTTCTTTGTTTTAAAGCATAATTGAAAAGATTTCTAGGATATATGTTTTCATATTCATAATCACCCATAAACGGATTTGACACTTTATTTGGTCTTCGAAACCACACTTTAGAAAAATTAACGGTATCAAGATTCTTATCTTTTATCTTTATAGAATTTTTCTTATTGATTCCTCCTAAAGATATTGTGATTTTTTTGTCGTGAAATGTGAAATCATCCTTTAAATTTAATCCAGTGTATTTTTGATAATCTGCATCATAAAAAGATAACCAGTCCAATACTCTATTAGTAGGAAAATCTATTTCTTGAGAAAATATTAGAGGCATATTTGCTAATTTTTATTAAATGTATAAATTAATTTATAATTTTCCTTTGAAACTATTTTCAAGAACGATTGCTGATCTCGAAAATTCAGAAAATATAAAAGGAAGTCACATTTCT
The DNA here is from genome assembly GCA_947496355.1 of uncultured Aquimarina sp. Taxonomy (GTDB): domain Bacteria; phylum Bacteroidota; class Bacteroidia; order Flavobacteriales; family Flavobacteriaceae; genus Aquimarina. The sequence goes on along the minus strand of CANMCO010000004.1, from coordinate 241,363 downwards.
GAAGCTATACAATATCGTAGTCTTGACCGTGATGGTTGATTGGGGTGATAATTTATAAACTATTTACTATTCTTATTAACAATCTATCTTGTATCCATTCCGAAATCAATATTTTTAGGAATACACAAGTATTCTTATGAAGAAATGGTTTTCTAATATTGGTCCGGGTACATTAGTCACTGCTGCATTTATAGGTCCGGGTACTGTCACCGTATGCACCTTGGCAGGAGTAAAGTTTGGATATACATTGCTGTGGGCGTTGATGTTGTCTATTGTCGCTTGTGTTGTATTGCAAGAAATGGCAGCACGTTTAGGAGTTATTACTCAAAAGGGGTTAAGTGAAGTGCTTAAATCTCAATTTGAAAACAAAATAGTGAGATCAATTCTCATTGCGATAGTCATTTCTGCGATTTTTATTGGTAATGCCGCTTATGAAGCAGGAAATATTAGTGGTGGTGTTTTGGGATTGTCAACTATTACAGGTTCTCCTAATATTAATTTAGGAGGTTTTACTTTTAATTACTTAAGCTTAATTATTGGTCTCTTGGCATTTGTCCTTTTGTATATTGGTAATTATAAGGTGTTAGAACGCAGTCTAATAGTATTGGTGTTGTTTATGAGTTTTGCGTTTATTATTACTGCAATAGCCACTAAACCCGATCTTTCTTTGATTTTTAAAGGGTTTATGCCAAGTATTGAATCTGAAAAACTTTTGACGATTGTTGGGTTAATAGGCACAACAGTAGTTCCGTATAATTTGTTTTTACACGCTTCCTTGGTGAAAGAAAAATGGAATAGTCCAAAAGAGCTACCCTTTGCCCGAAAAGATACAATTATCGCTATTGTTGCCGGAGGAGTAATGTCTATGGCAATTATTATTGCTGGTGCTGCAATCCAGAGTATTGAGGTTAATAATGCGGCAGATTTGGCAAAAAGCTTAGAACCTATTTTTGGATCAGCGGCCAAATATGTGCTCTCATTAGGGCTTTTTGCAGCCGGAATTACATCGGCAATTACCGCTCCATTGGCTGCAGCATATGTTGTAAAAGGATGTTTGGGCTGGGAAGTAGGTTTGAAAGGCTTTAAATTTAGAGCAGTTTGGATGTTTATTCTTCTTTTAGGTGTGGTGTTTTCATCCTTAGGGATAAAACCAATAGAGATAATCCAATTCGCCCAAGTGGCAAACGGACTTTTACTGCCCATTGTTGCTGGTTTCCTTTTGTGGGTTATGAATAAGAAAAAGTTACTCGGAAAATACACGAATTCTACCATTCAAAATATATTAGGTTTTTTGATAGTACTAGCGACTATTTTTCTAGGGTTAAGAAGTATCTGGAAAGTGTTTACTAGTTTGTAAGAAAAATATTTACTTTTTGTAAGAATATGAATAAAATAACCCTGAATGCAGATGTTGGAGAAGAGGCTGGTTTTGATGCTGAAATTATGCCTTATATTTCTTGGTGCAATATTTCTTGTGGTGCTCATGCCGGTAATGATCAGGTTATTCAAAATACAATTGAATTAGCACTTAAGTATAATGTGAAAATCGGAGCCCACCCATCGTATCCGGATAGAGAAAATTTTGGAAGGAAGAGTCTGAATATCTCCTACGATGATTTAGTGAAGACTATTACTGAACAGGTGAAAAAAATAAAATCGTTTGTAGAAAAAAATGGAAGAAAATTACACCATGTTAAACCGCATGGTGCCCTCTATAATGATGCTGTAAAAAATGAAAAAGTGGCTGAAGCTATTATGGATTCAATCAAAAATATCGATAAAAGCTTATCGATTGTGACTTTAAATAAATCGAAGCTATCGCATCTTTGTAAAGGAAAGCTGAATGTAAAACATGAGGCTTTTGCAGATCGCAATTACAATGATGATTTAACCTTGGTTTCACGTTCAGAAAAGGAAGCTGTGATTACAAACCCTTCAGCCGTTTTTGATCATGTGTTTAAAATGATTTCAGAAGGAAAAGTGAAAACAAAAAATGGACAAATATTTCCATTAGTATTTGATACAATTTGTGTGCATGGAGATAATCCTAAGTCTGTAGAAATTTTAAACTATATGTATCATAAGTTTTCTAATTTGAATTTTGTACTTAAATAATCTTATGGAGTACAAATTGCAATATAAAAGATATTCTGAAAACGCTATTCTTATCGAGTGGCCTTCAGAAATAGACGAAAATTTACATCAAAATCTTCTGTGTTTTAAGAAAACTATTGAAACTGAATTAATTGAAGTAATTGTTGAGGTAATTTCTGGATATAATTCATTATTAATTATTTACCATACATCTATAAATAATATCTATGATAAGATTTCGCTTCTAGAATCATTATACCTCTCAAATGCAGTAGATGATAAAGAAGGAAATGTCCTTTGGGAGATACCGGTTTGTTATTCACCTACTCTTGCTCAGGATTTAGAACAGTTTTCTAAGATGAAATCAATGACAATTGAAGAGGTAATTAGTTTGCATGCGGCTACTAGGTACAGGGTGTATTTCATAGGTTTTTTACCGGGGTTTTTATACCTAGGTGGTTTAGATAAAAAATTACATTTACCAAGAAAGGAATCCCCTTCCTTAAATATTAGAAAAGGATCTGTTGCTATAGGTGGGAATCAGACTGGAATTTACCCTATGAACAGTCCAGGTGGGTGGCATGTAATTGGCAAGTCTCCAGTATCCTTTTTTGATGTAAATAATGATGTTCCTTGCTTTGCCGAACCGGGAGATATGATTCAATTTATCTCTATAGAAATAGAAGAATATAACGATATAAGTTCACGAGTTATTGATGGTGATTATCAACTTCAACCTGTTGTCTTATGATCGGGAAAGTAAAAATTATTAAACCAGGTTTCTTTTCTACAATACAAGATGAAGGGCGTTTGGGATTTTCAAAATTTGGAGTCCCAAGAAGCGGAGCAATGGATCAAACTTCCTTTTATTTTGCTAATTCACTTTTAGGAAATAATAAAAATGATGCTTGCATAGAATGGGTATTTCAACCTCCTGTATTACAATTTTTGGCCTCAACAACTATTTGCTTAACAGGTGCTGAAACAGATTGTTTTTTGAATGGTGAAAGTATAAAAATGTATCATCAGGTTAAAGTTGAAAAAGGTGATGTGTTAACGATGGATTTTTGTAAGAAAAATATGTATGGATATGTAGGAGTAAAAGATGGTTTTCAAGCCCCAAAAGTGTTTGGTAGTAGATCCTTTTTTAAAGAGGTCACGCCACAATTTGTCCTAAAAGAAAATGATGAAATAGAGTATCAAGGTAATGAGTTGTTTTATGATCAGTTTTCAAATCTTTCAGTCACTTCATTTATAAATAATGAAAATGAATTATTGGTTTTTAAAGGCCCAGAATTTGATCAATTATCAGAAAAGCAAAAAGTGGAATTATTTACTTCTCGTTATACAGTTTCTAATATGGCAAACAGAATGGCGATACAGTTAGAAGAAAGGTTACCTAATGATATACAGCCGATATTAACTTCTCCCGTGTTACCGGGTACAGTGCAGTTAACTCCTTCTGGTAATATCATAGTGTTAATGAGGGATTGTCAAACCACGGGTGGGTATCCTAGAATATTACAGCTAAGTGAAAAATCTATTGATCATATTGCGCAAAAAAGAACAAAAGCTCAATTTAGTTTTCAACTCATAGTTTAACCTAAAACCATTACTTTTATTTGATTATAAAATGACTAGGGGCAAAACCCCCTAAAGGCGATAGGGGGAAAATCCCCTACTAGTGTTTTTATTAAATTTTATGAAGTTTGTTTAAATCATTGATTAATAAGTGTTTTATACTGAGGTTTAACCATAATGTAATTCTAAAAAAGGGTATGCCAATTTGTATAAAAGACAGGTTTTTCGATATATTAGCAATAATTAACCTAAAAATTGGAATGTAATGGCGAAAAAAGTACCAACAAAGTGTATTAGCAAGGAAGAAGCACAAGAGCTGCAAAAGACTTGGTGTAATACAAGAACACCTGAAATTGATCGATGTATAGGATTCGAAGATACCAGAGAGTTTTGGTGGAGTGTTGAGGATTTACAAGAATACCTAAAGTATGTAAAGAAAAAATCCCGAAAAATGGGGATTGATAATCCTGGAATAAGAATGTATTTTGGCGCATATCCAGAAACAAAATGTCAAGCGGGAAAGGGGTATTCAACTTTGTTTTTATCTCCTACAGGAGCTCCAGCTGGTGGTTTAGGAAAAGATGGAGATACTGCACCTAATAATTATAATATACCACCTTTCAATTCAGGTCAAAGTGGAGAACCACCAGTAGATTATTAATGAATAAGTATACTCTTATAACTAATTTTGTTGAAATTTTAGCAGCTATTGCTGGAATATTTTATATAAGAAAAAATCGGATTGAAATTCCAGTCCGATTTTTTGTTTACTTTTTATGTTTAACAGTCTTAGTTGAATTATTGGGTTTGTTTCCTAGCTTAATTTATTATGAGGAAAGGTTCTCTTTTTTGAAAGGTACTTTTTTACAAAAAAAGAATAGCTGGCTTTATAATGTATATCATATTGTAAGTTTTATGTTTTACATTTTTTTCTTCGCTTACATATTGAGAAATACTAGGTTTAAAAATTTTTTGAAGCTAATGGGAGGGTTCTATTTGGTTTCGACAATTTTGAATCTAATAATCTCTGATGTTTTCTTTATTTCTGTATCATTATATACTTATTTATTTGGAACTTTTTTAATTTTATTAAGTGTAGGGTTTTATTTTTTTGAAATACTTCAAAGTGACGAGATTCTTAATTTTAATAAATCTATTTATTTCTATATTTCAATCGGCACAATGATATTTCATTTGGTAGTCTGCCCTTTGTTTATATATGACAAATATTTTGATATTGGTAAAAGCCCAGAATTTGTTGAAATTCGTAGATTTATACTTATTTGTGCCAATATTTTTCTGTATACTTGCTATATTATTGGTTTTATGGTATGCTTGAGAAAGAACAAATCTTATTAATTGTTTATTTTATAATTATAATATTATTCTTTGCTTCGTTTGGTATAATATTCTTTGTCGCATTTCAGCGACGTAAAAACAAATTACTAGTTGAAAAATTAAGAGCAGAACAACGTTTTGAGGATGAAATTTTTAAATCGCGTATAGAAATCCAAGAGCAAGCGCTTAAAAACGTTAGTTGGGAACTTCATGATAATATCGGCCAGCTACTATCTACAGCTGTTATGCAAATCAATATTTTAGGTACTACCATAGATGAAAAAACATCTGATGCTCTAGAAGATGTGCGTAGTTTGGTAGGAGATAGTCTTCAAGAAATACGTAACCTATCCAAAACCTTGAACAACGAAGTAATTCACAATATAGGATTAGAGAAATCTATACAGGTAGAATTAGATCGATTCGAAAAACTTCGTTTTCTAAAAACAAAACTTTCAGTCACCGGAGAAGAGTTTCATATCGATGCCAAGGATGAAATCATTTTGTATCGTATCATTCAGGAATTTTTTTCGAATACCATAAAGTATGCAGAAGCTTCAAGCCTAGAAGTTGAACTAGAATATGCACCAAACAATTTAGATATAAGAATCAGTGAAGATGGAGTTGGTTTTGATATGAATTCTGTACAAGCAAATTCTGGTCTGTTAAATATGAAAAGTCGTGCTGCCTTGGTAAAGGCAGGTTATGAATATAAATCTGCTCCAGGAAAAGGAGTGTCACTTTTGCTATCATATCCCGTAAAAGGATAAGAATAGATTAAAAAGCTTACTTTAGTCCTCAAAGATCCCATGTGACCATTAAAAAATTAAAACACACATGAAAAAAAAGACCATAGTTATTGTAGATGATCATCTTTTATTCGCACAGTCGTTAGAAAGTTTGATATCTAAACTCGAAGAATATGAGGTTTTAGCTATTCTTAAAAACGGAAAAGAGCTTACACAGTACTATTTACATAAAAGAAAAAAACCGGATTTAATCCTTTTGGATGTAAAAATGCCGGTAATGGATGGAGTACAGACAATGCAATGGCTTAAGGAAAATCAACCCGAGCAAAAAGTGTTGGCCTTGACCATGGAAGATGATGAGGAAACTATCATAAGAATGCTAAGAGCAGGAGCAAAAGGGTATTTATTGAAAGACATCCATCCGGAAAATTTCGAATTTGCCATGAAAATGGTTATCGAGCAAGGTTTCTATTACTCCGGAAAAATAGAAAGCGCATTGCGCCATTCTGATGAAATCGAAAATAGCATAAGTCTTCAGGAAAAATTAACTGACAAAGAACGAGTGTTTTTAAGGCATGCGTGCTCTGAACTTACGTATAGAGATATTGCCGCCGAAATGAGTTTGAGTCCTAAAACTATAGAAAATTATAGAGAGACTGTGTTTAAAAAATTAGAAGTCAAAACAAGAGTCGGTCTCGTTATCTATTGTATGAAAAATAAATTATTTAAAGTGTAAGTTCGAGTTTGAAAACATTTTTTTTCTATATTTGAATCATAAATGAAAAGAAGCAATATAAATATCAATAATGTCATTAGTATTGAGGTGATTATTTCGCCTTGATAAGGGATGATATTGATATATTAAAAATATATAAAATCCCTTTACTCATGTAGAGGGATTTTTTTTGATCAATATATAAGATGAAGATACTAAAAAACATAATTGTCATTATCATTATTATCGTCGTGATTTATTCACCATGAGGGGATAGTGATATGATATTAACCATACAACTCCCTTCAAATTTTTGAAGGGAGTTTTTTTTAGATAAAAAAGAATGTTTAATTAAAATTAACAAATAGTGATTGTAAATGTAAAGCACTTAAGTAACTGTAAATCAGTGTATAGTAATATTAAAATGGGCATTGGATATTGTAAGGCTATTGAATAATATGTAATGGTTTAGTCGTAACGAAATAATTTTATACTGTGGTTTATTTATAAAGATTATTATATCGTAAATAAACTGTTAAAATTTTATATAATTCATAAAAAAATCACATTCAAAAGGAATGAGCATCAATAAATATAGTAAACAAGTCACACAAGATGATACGCAGCCTGCAGCACAAGCGATGCTTCATGCTATAGGACTTACCGATGAGGATTTCAAAAAACCATTAGTTGGTATTGCAAGTACAGGTTATGAAGGGAATCCTTGTAATATGCACCTTAATGACCTTGCCAAATTGGTTAAGAAGGGAACATTAGAAGAAGATGTAGTTGGTTTAATATTTAATACCATTGGTGTTAGTGATGGAATTTCTATGGGAACACCAGGAATGCGTTTTTCACTTCCATCTCGAGATGTAATTGCAGATTCTATGGAAACTGTGGTTCAAGCTATGTCTTATGATGGTATGGTCACCGTAGTAGGTTGTGATAAAAATATGCCAGGAGCATTAATGGCAATGCTTAGATTAAACCGCCCTGCTATATTAGTATATGGTGGTACAATTGCATCTGGATGTCATGAGGGCAAAAAATTAGATGTGGTTTCGGCTTTTGAAGCTTGGGGAGAAAAAGTAGCAGGTACGATCACTCAAAAAGAGTATAAAAATGTTATCGAAAAAGCCTGTCCAGGGGCTGGAGCTTGCGGCGGAATGTATACGGCAAATACAATGGCATCGGCTATTGAGGCTTTAGGAATGTCATTACCGTATAATTCTTCTAATCCTGCCATTAGTAAAAATAAGGAAGAAGAAAGTGTGGCTGCCGGTCGTGCTATGAGAACACTCTTGGAAAAAGATATTAAACCAAAGGATATTGTTACCAAGAAATCATTAGAAAATGCTATTCGATTGGTTACCATTCTTGGTGGATCAACTAATGCAGTTTTACACTTTTTGGCAATTGCCAGAGCAGCAGATGTAGAATTTACACTAGCTGATTTTCAGAGAATAAGCGATGAAACCCCTTTTCTCGCAGATTTAAAACCTAGTGGGAAATACTTAATGGAAGATGTGCATGAAGTTGGTGGTATCCCGGCAGTACTAAAATACTTATTAAAGAAGGGATTACTTCATGGTGATTGTTTAACTGTTACCGGAAAAACATTAGCAGAAAACTTGTTAGAGGTTCCGGATCTTACAGAAGGTCAGGATGTAATAAAACCTTTAGAAAACCCAATAAAGAAAACAGGGCACCTTAGAATTATGTTTGGAAACCTGGCAAAAGATGGGTGCGTTGCTAAGATAACCGGTAAAGAAGGGCTGCGTTTTCAAGGAAAAGCTAAAGTGTTTGATGGTGAGTATGCTGCTAATGATGGTATTAGAGACGGGAAAGTAGAAAAAGGAGATGTGGTCGTCATTAGATACGAGGGACCTAAAGGAGGTCCTGGAATGCCAGAAATGCTTAAACCAACAGCCGCAATTATGGGAGCAGGTTTAGGTAAGGATGTGGCTCTAATAACTGATGGAAGGTTCTCTGGAGGAACTCATGGGTTTGTCGTTGGTCATATCACTCCTGAAGCACAAGAAGGTGGTTTGATTGGTCTAGTAGAAGATGGTGATATCATTACGATTGATGCAGAAACAAATTCTATTACTGTTGCTATAGATGAATCAGAAGTAAAGAAAAGAAAAGCTTCTTGGACTCAACCAGAATTGAAGTTTAGTAAAGGAGTATTGTATAAATATGCAAAAACTGTTTCATCTGCATCAGAAGGATGTGTAACAGATGAATTTTAAAGATATTCTAGTGTGTAGCACTAGTTTCAATAATTTGCTATTCCAGTGTAGGCTGGAATCTAAATAAAGAAAATCGCGTATGGAAACACAAACGCAAACAATAAAAAAGGAAACTAAAGTGACAACAGAAAAAATGACTGGTGCAGAAGCTGTTATCCGATGCCTTTTGGCAGAGGGTGTGGATTTAGTTTATGGTTATCCAGGAGGAGCTATTATGCCTGTATATGATGAGTTATACAAGTATCAAGATCAATTACATCATGTATTAACCAGACATGAACAAGGAGCCACTCATGCTGCACAAGGATATGCCAGAACTAGTGGTAAGGTTGGTGTAGCCATTGCTACTTCTGGACCGGGTGCTACCAATTTTGTGACCGGAATTGCAGATGCACAAATTGATTCTACTCCAATGGTTTGTATTACTGGTCAAGTAGGGTCACATCTGTTAGGGTCTGATGCTTTTCAGGAGACAGATATAATAGGAATCTCTACACCGATTACAAAATGGAATCATCAGGTAACTAAAGCCGAAGATATACCTACTATTTTAGCAAGAGCTTTTTATATCGCTCGTTCTGGTCGTCCGGGACCTGTTTTAATTGATATTACCAAGGATGCACAATTTGGAGAATTAGATTTTAAATATGAAAAATGCAAAGGCGTAAGAAGTTATAAGCCTGTTCCTGAAACGGATCCAAAAAGTCTGGAGGCAGCAGCAAAGCTTATTAATAAAGCAAAAAAGCCTATGATTGTTTTTGGTCAAGGAGTAATCTTGGGCGAGGCAGAAGAGGAACTGAGAAATTTTATTGAAAAATCAGGTATCCCATCTGCATGGACAATCCTTGGTCTCTCTGCTTTGCCAACAGCACATCCGTTAAATGTGGGTATGGTTGGTATGCATGGTAATTATGGGCCCAATAAATTAACTAACGAATGTGATTTACTATTAGCAATAGGAATGCGTTTTGATGATCGTGTTACTGGTAACTTAGAAACCTATGCCAAGCAAGCTAAGATTATACATTTCGAGATTGATCCCGCAGAGGTAAATAAAAATGTACATGCAGACATAGCGGTTATGGGTAATGTTAAAAATACATTAACTCAAGTACTACCCTTAATAAAGCCAAATAGCCACGATTCTTGGGTGCAGGAGTTTAGGGATTATGATACGATCGAGTATGACAGTGTAATCAAAGAAGAATTGCATCCTTCTAAAGAAAATCTTTCTATGGGAGAAGTAATTAGAGGAATTAATGAAGAAACTAAAGGGGATGCTGTTATTGTTTCTGATGTTGGACAACATCAAATGATTGCTTGTAGATACGCAGAGTTTACAAAGTCTAAGAGTAATGTGACTTCTGGAGGTTTAGGTACTATGGGGTTTGCATTACCGGCTGCTATTGGAGCAAAAATGGGTGCCCCAGAAAGAGAAGTTGTGGCTATTATTGGTGACGGAGGTTACCAGATGACCATACAAGAATTAGGGACTATTTTTCAGACTAGAGTACCTGTAAAAATTGTGGTCTTGAATAACGACTTCTTAGGAATGGTACGCCAATGGCAACAGTTGTTTTTTGATAAACGATATGCATCTACCGAAATGGTAAATCCCGATTTTGTTACAATTGCAAAAGGGTATCATATCGAAGCAAAAAGAATAACAAAGAGAGAAGATTTACAAGATGCAATTAAAGAGATGATCGCTTCCAAAGAGCCTTATTTTTTAGAGGTATGTGTAGAAAAGGAGAATAATGTGTTCCCAATGATTCCTACAGGAGCATCTGTTTCAGATATAAGATTGAGTTAGTTATGGAAAGAGAAAATTATACAATATCGGTATATACCGAGAACAATATAGGGTTGCTTAATAGAATATCGGCAATTTTTTTAAAGCGTCATATTAATTTGGATAGTATGACTGCTTCTCAATCTGAGATTAAAGACGTATTTCGATTTACTATAGCTGTTAAGGTAACCGAAGAACAGGTCAAGAAAATTGTTTTGCAAATAGAAAAACAAATAGAAGTGATCAAGGCTTTTTATCATAGAGAAGAAGATATCATCTATCAGGAAACCGCTTTGTTCAAAGTAGAATCAAAACTGTTATTTGAAGAACGCCAAATTCAAAATGTAATCAAGAATAGTAATGCTAATATCGTCACAGTAACTCCAGAATTTTTTGTTATTGAAAAGACAGGAAGAAAAAGAGAAGTCGAGGCATTATATCATAAGTTACAACCTTATGGATTGATGCAATTTGTGCGCTCAGGCAGAATAGCAGTAACCAAAGACAAAATGGATATCTCTAAAATATTAGAAAGTTTTACTGAAGAAGCTGTGTAAGGGATAGCAGCGACATCCTTTTTGCTTTTTCGCACCCTGAGATGTCACACTGAGCTTGTCGAAGTGAAGTCGAAGGGATACACCAAAAAAAAGAAACAACTAAAATCAAAATTAAATCAAGTTTCCGATAGGAAATGACAACAAATTAAAAACAAATGGCAAATTATTTTAATACGCTATCATTAAGAGATCAATTAACACAATTAGGAAAATGTAGGTTCATGGACGCTGGAGAATTTTCGGATGGAGTTGAAGCCTTAAAAGGGAAAAAAATTGTTATTGTAGGATGTGGTGCTCAAGGTCTTAATCAAGGACTTAATATGAGAGATTCAGGTCTTGATATTTCATATACACTAAGAGATGCAGCTATAAAGGAGAAAAGACAATCTTATAAAAATGCCAAAGATAATGGGTTCAATGTAGGAACTTATGAAGAGCTTGTTCCTAATGCAGATGTTGTAATCAATCTTACACCAGATAAGCAACATACCCAGGTAGTGAGTACTGTAATGCCTCTTATGAAAAAAGGAGCTACTTTGTCCTACTCACATGGTTTTAATATTGTTGAAGAAGGTATGAAGGTAAGAGAAGATCTTACCGTGATCATGGTAGCACCAAAATGTCCTGGATCAGAAGTTAGAGAGGAGTATAAAAGAGGGTTTGGAGTGCCAACATTGATAGCAGTACATCCTGAGAATGATCCTCAGAAACAAGGGTTTGATCAGGCTAAAGCATATGCTGTAGCGACTGGAGGGGATAGAGCAGGAGTACTTGAATCGTCATTTGTTGCAGAAGTAAAATCTGATCTTATGGGTGAACAAACCATACTTTGTGGTTTGTTACAGACAGGATCTATTTTATGTTTTGATAAAATGATAGAAAAAGGTATTGATGCGGGATATGCTTCTAAATTAATCCAGTATGGTTGGGAAACTATTACAGAAGGATTAAAATATGGAGGAATTACCAATATGATGGATCGTTTATCGAACCCTTCTAAAATTAAAGCATTTGAATTATCTGAAGAGCTAAAAGATATTATGCGTCCACTATTTCAAAAACACATGGACGATATCATTTCTGGTCACTTTTCAAAAACTATGATGGAAGATTGGGCAAGTGATGATAAAAATTTACTGTCATGGAGGGCAGCCACGGGTGAAACCGCTTTTGAAAAAACTCTAGCGGGAAGTGTTGAAATTTCCGAACAAGAATTCTATGATAACGGAGTATTAATGGTTGCGATGGTAAGAGCGGGTGTTGAGCTGGCCTTTGAAGCAATGACTGACTCTGGAATTATTGAAGAATCAGCATACTATGAATCATTACATGAAACGCCTTTGATCGCAAATACAATTGCTCGTAAGAAATTATTTGAGATGAATCGCGTAATTTCTGATACCGCGGAATATGGTTGTTACCTGTTTGATCATGCTTGTAAGCCTTTATTGGCAGATTTCATGAAGGATATTGATACAAATGTTATTGGTAAGCCATATGATCAGGGTAAAAGCAATGAGGTAGATAATGCTAAATTAATTGAGGTAAATGCAGCATTAAGAAATCACCCAATCGAGGTTATTGGAGCAAGATTAAGAGCGTCAATGACCGCAATGACACCTATAGTGTAACCAACTAAATTTTTGTCTGGCCGGATCTGTTAAGGTTTTGAGATGTGTATTGTGTGACCTTTGATAGGTCCAGGCTGACAAAAAGTTAAGAACAAAGTAATAAATTATGAGTACTGTAACCACTACATATTTTCCAGAATTAGAAGATATCCAGAAAGCTGCTTCTGCGATCAAAGAAGTCGCTATGGTTACGCCTTTGATGAACAGCATTCGTTACTCTAGACGGTATGATGCAAATGTTTTACTTAAACGAGAAGACCTTCAACGGGTTCGTTCATATAAAATCAGAGGAGCTTTTAATAAGATTAGTTCACTTTCCAAAGAACAACTAGATAAAGGGGTGGTTTGTGCAAGTGCGGGCAATCATGCACAAGGGGTAGCTTTTGCGTGTCACCACTTACAAATTAAGGGAACAATATATATGCCTTCTGTAACTCCCAAACAAAAAGTAGCACAAACACAAATGTTTGGTGGGGATCATGTTAAAATAGTTTTAGAAGGAGATACTTTTGACGACTCGTCAAAAGCGGCGATGAAGGCTTGCCAACTAGAAGGTAAGACTTTTGTACATCCTTTTGAAGACCCTAAGACTATTGAAGGGCAAGGAACAATCGGATTAGAAATATTCAAGCAATCTGATGTACCAATCGACTATGTTTTTGTGGCAATTGGAGGAGGAGGACTGGCCTCGGGATTATGCGGGGCATTAAAAGCACTGTCTCCTAAAACAAAAATTATAGGAGTGGAGCCACAAGGAGCACCTTCAATGTTAACTTCGATAAAAAATAATAAGAATACCGAGATTTTTGATATTGACAAGTTTATAGACGGAGCAGCGGTACAAAAAGTTGGAGATCTTAATTTTGATATTTGTAAAGAGTATTTATCGGATATGTTTACGGTTCCCGAAGGAATGGTATGTCAAACCATTTTGGATTTATATAATAGAGATGCTATTGTTGTTGAACCTGCAGGTGCACTCACACTGGCGGCATTAGAGTTCTATAAAGATAAAATTAAAGGTAAAAATGTTGTTTGCATTGTTAGTGGAAGCAATAATGATATCACACGTACTGCTGAAATTAAAGAGAGAGCGCTATTATACGCAGATTTAAAGCATTATTTTATTGTTCGTTTTCCGCAAAGAGCAGGTGCTTTAAAACAATTTGTGGGAGAAGTATTAGGTCCCAATGACGATATTACACACTTCGAATATTCTAAAAAATCCAGTAGAGAAAATGGGCCAGCAGTGGTTGGTATCGAATTGAAAAACAAAAATGATCTGGAACCGCTTATCACCAGAATGAAAGATCTTAACTTCTTTGGAGATTATCTAAATGATAAACCTGATTTGTTTCAATTTTTGGTATAAGAAACTCGTTTCACAGTAATTATTAATAAAAGAAACCCTTGTACATAAACTATACAAGGGATTTTTTGACAATTGCATATTATTTGATTGTCAAGAGTAATCTAATTTCAGTTTCGGGTCTATTACATAACAACACAATACATAAGATTAGTTTTCTTTTTTTAGTTGGTTTACTATTTCAATTGAGCTTTTAGTGAGATTAGTAATTGTCTGATAATCAAAATCATTATCTTTATTCTTGACTATTAGTTTAGACCCCATACCTACACAATGAACTCCTGCTCTAAACCAATTGGTAAGGTTTTCCTTTTCAGGCGAAACTCCGCCACTTGGCATTATGCTAGACCAAGGGCAAGGAGCCAAGATACTTTTAACAAAATTTGGGCCACCTACTTCGGCTGCAGGAAATATTTTTACAATCTCAGCACCTAATTCTTCGGCAGAATTAATTTCACTTAGTGTTGCACAACCTGGGAGCCATGCTATTTTTCGTCTATTACACGTTTTTCCTATTTCTGCGTTTAGGATAGGGGAAACAATAAAGTTTGCTCCATTTTGAATGAACAATGATGCGGTACCTGAATCTACAATAGATCCAATACCCAAAATCATTCCCGGGAGCGTATTTGCAATCCACTTGGATAGCTCTGAAAAGATATCCTGGGCATGATCTCCTCTATTCGTAAACTCAAAAACTCTGGCACCACCATCATAACAGGCGGTGACTACTTTTTTTACGGTTTCGATATCCTCATGATAGAATAGAGGTACGATTCCCGTATCTTTCATTATCTGTGCGACTTCTATTCTTGTATACTTTGCCATTTATCTGATTATTCTTCCTGTTAAATTACCTTTAATTATACTCAGTACTTCTTCTTCAGTAACTAAGTTAGCATCTCCTTCTATAGTATGTTTTAATCCACAAGCTGCATTAGCAAATTCTAGTGCCATAACATCGTCATAGTGCAATAATCCATGAATTAACCCTGCTGCATAAGCATCTCCTGTTCCAATTCTATCAACAACATGCGTAATTTCTATTTCATTGGTTTGAGCATATTCATTTCCATTCCACATTCTGGCAGTAATTTTATGCCAGTTTGCATTTAGTGATACTCTGGTTTTATCATATACTTTTTTAATATTTGGATGTTCATCGATTAACAGCTTACTGGCTGGAATAAAACCTTCTTTACTATTTAGAAAAGTTGTGTCGAGAAGCTCATTAATTTCATTTGGTCCTCCTATAAAAATGGTCGAGAGACCAACTAGTTCATTGAGTATCTTTACTGCATCTTTTCCATAATTCCACATATTGCTTCTATAGGCAGGATCGGCAGATATTGTGATCTCTTTTTTATGGGCAAGTTTTAATCCTTCTTTAAGTGCTTGATAGGCATTATTAGAAAGAGCAGGAGTAATGCCTGTCCAATGAAACCACTGGCAGTTTTCTAAAATCTTTTCCCAGTCTATTTTTTTTGGATCAATATTACAAAAAGCAGAATTTGACCTATTGTACGATATTGTACTAGATCTCATGACGGCACCAACCTCTAAGAAATACATTCCTAGAGGGTGATCTATATCTATGATAGCATTCGTGTTAACACCAAATTTGCTAAGATAACTTTTGGCGGCATCACCAATAAAATCATTTGAAACCGCACTTATATGCTGGGTTTTATTACCAAATTGAGACAATGAAATAGCTACATTGGCTTCTGTTCCGCCAAAGTAATACTCTAGTTGATTAGATTGTTTTAATTTTTTATTTCCCAGAGGAGCTATACGCATTAAAACTTCTCCAAAGGTTACTACTTTACCCATCTCGTTGTTTGGTTTAGTAATTCTTAATTTTTAAATTCCTAAAGCTTGACCTCCACCAATTTGTATAGTTTCAGCTGTTATAAAAGCGGCGTCATCACTTGCCAAGAAGGAAACAACAGAAGCTACATCTTCTGGTTGACCTAACCTTCCTAATAAAATATTATTTTTCCATGAAGCAAAAACTTCAGGCTTTGTTGATTTAATTTGTGCATGGAACGGAGTATCAATAGTACCGGGAGATACTGCATTTACTCTAATACCATACTCAGCCAGGTCTTTTGCTAATGCTCTGGTTATTGCATTAACTGCTGCTTTAGATGTTCCGTAAATTCCTGCTCCGGGTCCTCCGGCTGTCCATCCTGCATTTGACGTGTAGTTAATGATAGAAGCGTTTTCTCCCTTTTTAAGGAATGGAATAGCAGCTCTAGAAGTAAAAAATGTTGAATCAAGGTTTAATGCCATTACAGATCTATAAAATTCTGTTGTCATTTCTTCAAATCTTGATCTTCCGCCTAATCCACCAGCATTATTTACTAGTACATCAATTTTATCATATTTTTCTCCAATTGCATTTATATTTGAAGTTACTGCATCTTCATCTGTAACATCAAATCCATAGTACTCAGCGGTTATTCCTTTCGCAGTAAGTTCTTCGACTCTTTGAGCTCCTTTATCATCCTCTATACCATTTAAAATTACAGTATATCCATCATGACCTAATCTTTTTGCAACTTCGAAACCAATACCACCGGTAGCTCCAGTTACTATAGCTATTTTTCTTTTTGAATTCATTTCTTTTATAATTTTTTTAATTTAGTTGTTCTATTTTTTTCTTTTAAGGGTTTTATTTCTTTGATCAGTACAAAGATTGAGAGTACTGATAAAGGCGCTAATACAGCCAGAATAATAAATGCAGGAGTATAAGACACGGTTGTTATCTTGGGTATAATGAAGTTCATAATGGCTACCGAAATTGCCCCAATGGTTCCTGCTAATCCAGCTAATTTTCCAACTGATTTACTCTTTAAAAGGTCACTGGATAATGTTTGGATGTTGCTGATAGAAAATTGGAATCCAAATAGCACTATAAATACAAAAGAAACGAACTTTTCTGGTGTGTCTGCAAATAAAATCGCTGCTATAATCGCTACAAAAATAATAGCTCCACCAATAGCGATAACTCGTTTTCTGGCTTTATCAAGACTGAGAGTTTTCATTAGTTTTTGAACATACCATCCACCAGCAATACTTCCTATAGCCGCACCTACATATGGGAACCAGGCATAAAGACCAATCTCTTTTACATTAAAGCCATATTGTTTATTGAGGTAAATAGGCATCCAGAATACAAATAACCACCATATAGGTTCAATAAAAAACCGAGATACGAGGATTCCCCATGCCTCTTTGAACTTAAGTATTTCTAATAGGGGGAGTCCTTTTTCATTATCATTTTGGGAAGTTTCTGGTCGTCCCGATAAAATAAGATCTTTTTCCTTATCTGTTATCCATGGGTGCTCTTTTGGTTGTTTCTTATTAAAAATTAACCATGGAATGATCCATAAAAATCCAATTGTACCAATTATAATGAAAGTCCATCTCCACCCATATCCTTCAAATAATTCTGCAATTGTTGGCGCGGCAACTATAGAGCCGATAGCGGCACCGGCATTAAAAATCCCTTGTGCTACGGCACGTTCTTTTATTGGGAACCATTCTGCATTGTTTTTTACCGCTCCCGGCCAGTTTCCTGCCTCAGAAACACCAAGTATACCCCTATACAGACCTAGAGAAGCTAATCCTTTGGCGAAAAAGTGTAACAAAGAGGCAAGAGACCAGAAAAAGATAGAAAGTACAAATCCTATTTTGGTACCTACTTTGTCATATACCCATCCCGAGATAAATTTACCAGCTGCATAGGTAATAGTGAATATGTTTATAATCCAGGCATAATCTTCTTCTGTTAGTCCCAAATCCTTTTGCATTTCGGGCCACATTATTCCCAGAGCAGACCTATCAATATAATTGATGATTGTTGCCAGACATACAAGTCCTATAATCCACCATCTTAATCCTTTAACTTTCATATTTTATGTTTAGTTAAAGAGATTTCTCTGAAAAAAATGCTAAGATGCTAATCATCTATACAGATGTTTGAGCGAACTAAGTGATATTTCAGTATACTGGCCATTAATGCCCTTAGGTAGATTCAAGTAAATTTTAAAATACCTAAGTAGTGGTAAAATGGTTTAAGTATAAATCCCTCTATATTTTTTTAAAGAAGATAAATTCGTGCAATTTTATCTTCAATATTTTTTTTAATCCTTTTGGTTATAGCAGTATTGATATAACATTTTGAAGTGAGCTTTCATTTTTGCCTTAGCTAACTTCGGGTTTTGTGTTTTAATAGCTTTATAGATGTCTGTATGTTCCTGGATACCTAAAAATGCTTGATTAGAATCGCATACATGGTACTTTTCAAAATTGGTAATAATTCCGGGAGTAATAATGAGCATAAACGTATTCATGGTGCTATTCCCACTTGCTTTGGCAATAGCTAGATGAAACAATAAATCCTCCTGTACGGCATCTTCACCTTTTATAACTTTATCGGCGTAGGCATCCAGCGCTTCTTTAATGAGTTTTAAATCATCATCAGTTCTTCTTAGAGCAGCTAATCTGGCAGTTTTTAGTTCTAACAAAATACGCGTTTCTACTAAAGATTTAAATTCAGGATCCTCTAGTCTTAAAATATCTTCTATCATACCGTTCATGGCAATTACTCCAATATTGGCTACGAAAGTTCCACTTTGTGGGATAGAGTTCAAAAGGCCATAAAATTCTAATTTCTGAATAGCTTCTCTGATGTTTCCCCTGCTAACCTCGAATTTTTCTGATAAACTTCTTTCTGAAGGCAATTTATCACCAGGCTCCAAATTTTTATAGTTAATCAAATCCCTTATTTGGGAAATAATTTTCTTCTGAATTTCCTGATTCTCATTCTTTGTTAGTATTTCTAATTTCATAGTCTTATGTAGGTATTAAATAAATTGGTTAACCAGATTGGTTTTCCAAATTTATAAAATTATTCGTTATAATAAAAATATATAAATAGTCAAAAAAAATAATTATTTAATTGCCTTGTTTAAGCTGTTTGTGGATTATGCTAACCCTACGCCAATAGGGTTAGCAGATCCAATCAAAGACTAACTCAAATTTAATTTCTTTCCTTTACTTATTTCAATTTAGCGATTCGAAATGTTCCAAATTAATGAGATACTTCTAATCGATAATATTTAACCTTTGCGTATGCTCCGTCATCATTGGTTGTTAGGTAGTTACCTGCCTTGAAATAATTTTCGAACACTCCCCATCGTTTAATATTTAAGTCCTTGTAAACAGCAAACTCATTATTATTTAGTGAGATCACCATTTTCCCGTTTGCGACTTTTACTTCAAGAGTGAATTTTTTGAACCCCACTTCTTCCTTAAAAGTGTATCCTTTATCATCGATCCAAGCATCTGTTTTTAAAATTTCAGTTTTTGATGCATTCGGATTTTTCAATACTTTCGTCTTTACTCTTACTTTACCATCTTTCCAATAGATTTTCAAGATAGGAGGAGCATTATTGTCTTTTTGCCCTATTAAGTCCCGTTGCTTATTGGTTAACCGTCCATGAATTTGCATGATAATGGTTTTGTGATATTTACCTTCTTTGTTTTTAGAAATATCCTCAACTTTCAGTTTTCCTTTCATTCTACCACCTTGCGCAAAAGTCCAATTTGTGTTGTTGTCACCTGGTGCTATTTGCTCTCGTAATTCTGATCTTGAATATTTGGTATTTGAGGTTTTGGAGCCAGGAAAAGCATAAAATACAAGCGATCCATCTATTGAGTCATTGTACATGTATTTCTTGAGCTTTTCATTGGTTGCATAATTCAAAATTTCTGGAGGAGCTACTTCATCAGGCTTACCTATTGGCAGTGTTACTTTCCAATGACTTAAATCAATTTTAGGTAACTGATACTTCTTTTTCTTTTTTCTTTTTTCTTTTTTGACATTCGTATCCGTAACGCTACTTTCCTGGGATTGACAAGTAGCGTTAACAGATAGAAATACTATTATTAAAAATGGTAATAGATTTTTTTGAATGTTTCTCATTTTATAAATTAATTAACAGCTGTAATAGTAACAGAATCAGCTCGTATTTCTTCATCTCCACTGTTATACCCGAAGTCACCGCCACCACCACCAGTAGTTGGTCCTCCAATACCTCTTATGAAGAGCGCAACACTATCATTAGCTCCCGAATTAAACAAGAAAGTAAAAGTGCGGTACTCAGAATCATTAGGGTTATCTACAACTGTAATATGTAAATTATTAGCTGCTTCTTCAATTTGCGCTACAGAAGTGTAACCAAAATCATCTTGCGGAATTACAGTGGTATCTGTATAATATGCTGGTGTATAACCGTCTACATAACCCTCTCCTGCCAAAACTCTTACTTCTAATTGACTGGCTAAATCTCCTGTCTGGTCTGATTGGAAAAGTACTGGGATTTCAATTCTGTAATCTGCATTTGGAGTAACTGCAAATTCCTGATACACGTGATCTGGTTCATTATTATCAAATTTGACAACATCAGAACCATTACCGCTACTAGATTCACCTTGATCTCCGACACTCTTGTTAATCCAACCAGAACAAGTACAATCAGAACCTGAAGACTTAGGAAGCCTGTCAAAATCAGCATTCAATAATACAGGATCCGGAACAGCCGGTACATCTGGTTCAATTAATTCTATTGTTTCTGAATAGGTAGACGTTTGATTTAGTGCATCTGTAACAGTCAATGTAACCGTATAAGAACCTTCTCCGGGATAAACATTTACCGGATCTATTTCTGTTGAAGTATTTCCGTCACCCAAATCCCAGCTATAACTGGTTGCATTATCCGATTGATTTGCAAAAGCGACATTTGTAAAAGTTTCAATTTCTACACCGCTTGTAAAGGTAAAGAATGCAGTTGGTGGTGTCTCATCTGCGATAGAATTTGCCTCTGGTAATTCATCTACAAATTCACAAGAGACAAATACCAGTGTAAAAACCAAAAGCATAGCTGTACAGGTTTTTGATATCAATCTGTTGTTTAAAAATATTTTTCTCATAACGTTATGTTTTATTTTAATATCCTCGATTTTGTATTAAGATTCCTTGGCTAATAGCAATTTCTGCACCAGGTATGGGCAACAATAAATCCGTAGCTTGAAATTCAAAATTGTTTGCAGCTGAAAAGGCTGATAAGACTTCTTGAGCCACGCCAAAACGTTTTAAGTCTAGAAAACGATGGTTTTCAAAAGCTAATTCTACGCGTCTTTCGTCTAATAATGCCTGCTTGGTTACACTGGTAATAGGATCGGTTATGCCCGCTCTCTCTCTAACAGCTCGAAAAGATGCAATCGCTGCTGGAGCACTAGTTTCTTGCCCACCTGCAAGAATAGCTTCAACATGGAGTAGTAATACATCTGCATATCGTGTTACAATCCAATCATTACCAGCAATTCTAGCATTAGGAGCTGGAATTATTGGACCTACATTGAGATCTTCGATTGGTAAAAATTTTACAGTTTGGAATCTATCAGGATTTCCCGGATCTTCTCTAAATGTGAATTGCCCTCTATTGCCACCAAACATATTGAAAGCAGCTACAAGCTCATCTGTAGCATAATTTGAGCCCGTACCTCGACCTACGGCATCCAAAAATTCTGCAGAAAAACCTTGACTATCACTAACATCACCCGTACTACTAAAGCCAATAGAAAATATCGTCTCATTATTGGCCTCTGTATAAAAAATATCAAAGAAATTAGGTTCTAGGTTATAATTACCACTAGCAATTACATTTTCTAACAAGCGTTGGGCTTCTAAATAATTTGTACCCAAGGTAAGATATACTTTGGCAAGAAAAGTTTGGGCTGCTGCTTTTGAGGCTCTAGTTCTAAAACTATTATCCAAATCACTATTTACTGCAAACTGAAGATCATCGACTATTAAATCATAAACTAGTGCTTCATCTACCCTTGTGAAGGCAATTTCAGTTTCTTCTGGACCAATGACTCTGTCTACTAACGGAACATTACCATAAAAACGAACTAAATTAAAATAGGCATATGCTCTTAAAAAACGTGCTTCAGCTTCAAATTTATTAATATTTTCGCTAGATGCATTTTGTAAATTTTCTAATACAATATTAGCTCTGAAAATGATATTGTACATGCTTCTATAATATGTAATTATTGCTGTTGTTTCTGGTGTAACTGTAAAGGTTTCAAAATCGAAACCTTGAGGAGATCCACTTTTCGTTCTTGCATTATCACTTAAGATTTCGGCCATTTGATATTCTACTTGAATAGCTAAATGAGGAATACCAAAACCACCATCCTCTTCCAAGGGATTACTACCTTGCAAACCGTCATAGATGTTAATGATACCTGCCGCTATTTCATCATCATTATTGAAAAAAGTATCAGCAACAATAGCAGAAGTTGGTACTGTATCTAAATCGCATGACCATAATAAAGCAGTCAAGCAAAACAATGAATATATTTTTATTAGTTTCATCTGTTCTTTTTTTTTATTTTTTATTGTCAGATGGAATTCGCCAGTAACCATTTTAGTTGGTGTCAACTTAATTGTTATGGCTCATTTCATAAGTTTTGTTTTTAGTATGTTAAAATCCAACATTTACTCCTAGAGTTATAGTTTGTTGTATTGGCGTACCTCCTCTTTGATAACCAAAGGTTAATGGACCAGCCGGTAATTCTCTAATATGTTCTGGGTTCCAACCGGTATAATCATCAGCTGTAATAAATAATAGGTTTTGACCAGTTGCATATAACCTAAGACTGGATAATTTTAAATTAGTGGTAACCTCTTTAGGGAAATTATATCCTAAACTTACCGTACGTAAAGCCACATAGCCTGCATTTTGTACTAATTGACTTGTAAATATACGTTGTACTAAAAACTCTTGATTTGGTGTGTTAGCTCTATCAAAATCCACCGTATTACTATTAAAGAAATCAAAAACATATTGATCTCCTAAATTATAGGTCTTGGCTCCATGACTACCCTGAAATAGGAAACTGAAATCCATATTTCCATATTTAAAATTATTACCGAAACTCCAAATCAAGTCCGGATAAGGATCCCCTAAAATTGTTTTATCATCTTCGTCTATGAGACCATCACCATTCAAATCTTTTGCATATGCAAATTGGGTTCTATTACCTACTTGTCTAAAAGGATCGGTTAAAGATTCAAATGGAATATCACCATCATATACATAACCATAGAAAGATGAAATAGGCTGCCTTACTTGATTGATCCATTGTACTCTACGGCTTCCGTCTTGAGTGTCAATAACTTGTCCGTTTGAATCTCCAAAATCAACCAACGTATTTTCATTGAAAGAACCTATTAAAGTAGCTTCCCACTTAAATTTTTCTGTGCTTACTATTCTTGTACGCAATTCTACTTCAAACCCTTCATTTTCAACAGTACCAAGGTTCACTAAAGCTTCTACGAAACCTGTAGTTCCTGGCACTGGGTTATTTAATAGAAGTTCATCACTTGTTCTTTTATAATAATCAACTGATCCAGAAATAGCATTGTTAAAGAAGCCAAAATCAACCCCTGGGTTAATTTCTTCTGATTGCTCCCATTGCAAAAGGGCATTAGGAATATTAACTGGATCAAAACCATTGGCCACATTGCCATCAACAATGGCTGTAGATGGTTCTAATAGTGCAAGAGAAGGGTAATTGTCGGTCAAGAAAGAATCAGTATCAATAGCATTCGTACCTGTAATACCCCAGCTAACACGGAATTTAAGTTGGTTGATCCAATCCACATTTTCCATGAATTTTTCATTTGAAACAACCCAACCAGCAGATAGTGCCGGGAAGTTACCATACTTTACATCTTTTCCGAAAATGGAACTACCATCTCGTCGTATGCTGGCATTAAACAAATACTTATCGTCATAAGAATAAATAACCCTACCTAAGAAACCATTTAAAAAGTTTTCATAATCAAAAGCAGTTGCTTCTATAATGCTAGAGCCTCCACTAACGTTGGGAATTAAATCTGAAGTAAATCCACCCGCTTCTATTTGGGACTCTTCAAAAAATCTATTTTCTAGAGAAATACCAGCAATGGCATTTATGGAATGTTTACCTATTGTTTTGTTAAAACTTAAAATATTATCTGAAATTAAAGCATATCTGCTACGTGTATCATAAGAAGCAGTTGCACGAGAGGCACCCTGTCTTGAAGAGTTAATGCCTCGGTAATCAGTATTTATTCTGTTTTCATAAGTAGCGGTGAATGTTGACTTAAAACTTAAATCATCTGTAAACTTATAATCTGCATATAAGTTACCATAAAAGTTATATCTATTTTCAAATCGTTGACGCTCAATTAATTTTGCAAGTGGGTTTATATTACTTGTATTACTAATATCAACACCACTAGTTACAGGAACCCCCTGAAAATTGCCAGCGGTATCAAAAATACTTGTTGCTCCGTCAGGATATTCATAATCATCAAACATTCTCTGTAATACATAGTCTCCAACTTCTGCATCTAAATATCTTGGCACTCCGTTTTGAGGATCTCTAACCCGATTAACAAAGCCTATATTGGACTCATCTAAACGAATAGGTACCCAAGAAGGTTGTCGTACAACATCATATACACCTGTTGCACTAAATCGTCTTCGCTTAGAGTAAGAAGGTGAAAAACTCGCCCCTATCTTTAACTTATCTGTAACGTCTGTACTAAGTTTGAGCTGTGCTTGATATCTTTCAAAACTATCTGTCAACAATACGCCATCATCAGAAACATAACTTAAGTTCACATTGTATTTAGTTTTTTTAGTACCTCCTCTTACGCTAAAACTATGGCTTCGGATTACACCTCCATCTAAAACGATGTCTTGCCAGTCGTTTTCAGCATTTATCAATTGTCTAAATTGACTTCCCAAAGAAAGACCACCTGTTAATTGTCTCTCTCGTTCCAACTCACCTTGAAAATCAATATCATAAGCATCACTTCGCCTTCCTTCCTTTAATCCTGTAAAGGTGTTATATGTAAATTTAGCTTTACCCTCTTTACCTTGCTTAGTAGTAATTTGGATTACACCATTTGAACCTCTTGAACCAAAAATAGCAGCAGAAGCAGCATCTTTCAATACTTCAAAAGACTCTACATTGTTCATGTCAATATTGGTTAAAAAGTCAGAATCAACAACAGCACCATCGATTACTACTAAAGGCCCATTATTTGAAGATATTGATCCAACACCTCGTATACGAATCGTAGGTGCAGAACCAGCTTCACCTTCAGAGGTTCTGATATTGACCCCAGAAACTTGACCAATTAAGGCTTCATCTACCCTGGATACTGCGATTTGATCTAAATCTTCATTAACAACTTTTGAAATAGCTCCGGTTAGTAAAGATTTCTTTTGTGTTCCGTAACCAACTACGACGATTTCATCCAGTTCAGTAGAATCTTCTTGAAATAGAATGTCAAGGGTTTTCTGATTTGTAATAATTACAGTTTGTGTGATATATCCTAAATAAGAAACTTGAAGTATATCATCTGGTTTTACCTGAATTTGAAATTCCCCATTAAAATCGGTAGATGTACCTGTCGAAGTGTTAGTGATAATTACATTTACTCCCGGAATGGGAACTTTTCGTGCATCTGATACCTTACCAGATAGCAAATAACTGTCCTGAGCTAACAAAGGAATTTGAGATAAAATCAGGACTATAAAAATTAATTTAACTTTAAAATTCATTTTGATTGTGTTATGTTCCTACAATTTTGTTTGGCACTTTGGAAGGTGCCTCAATGAAGAATACTTTTTTCTTATTCTCCCTTCTTTAATGAATCACATAACTATATTATTAACAAAATTTCGTATTTTTGCATAGCATGTGATTTGTAAAGTGCATGCGTGTTTAAGTATTACTTCCCTCTGAAAGAAGTAATTTTTTAAAAAGGATAGGCGTGCACCTGTCCTTTTTTGTTTCCTAGTAACTTATTTGTTTCATGTTTGATATAATTTGACTTGTGTGAATAAAAGAATGTTTGTTTTTGGTAAACCAAACTGGGTAACCAATTTGGTTTACCAAATATATATTATTTTAACATTAAACAAAAAAATATTGCAGTTTTTAATGTTAAAATTTCATTACTCCTTATTCTGTATGAGGAAATTAGGGGGGGATCTTTTTGTGATTAGTGTGAATATGATGTGTTAATTTGTTCGGATTACATGAAATCTTCTCTAATGGGACTAAAAGTGTCTATCAAAAAACCAGATTTTGTACAAATGGCGCCATGCATTACATTAGGAGGGATATAAAAAGAATCTCCTCTTTTTAAGGTTTTTGTTTCTCCTGCAATAGTAACTTCAAACTCCCCGCTAACAACGTATGTTACCTGGGAATGATGGTGCTTGTGCATAACTCCTATACCGCCTTTGTCAAATTTTACGTTTACTAACATAATTTTGTCATCATACCCCATAATTTGGCGCTCTACACCATCACCAACTTTTTCCCACTTGATTTCTTCCCCGATTATAAATTCTTTACTTGATCCAAAACTTTTCATTTGATAATTATTTAAAATAAAATTAATTTTCTTTGACATAAGAGTAGGGGCCAGACCACTGATATGTCTTTTTATTTAAATTGATTTTGTGTTCAATTTTACTATCTGTGTTTGATGTACATAAAATAAACGTATGTACTTTATCTTTTTTTGTTCTGATTAGCCAGGCAATATAATTATTGTCTATTGTAGGTAATCTCTGGATTTCTTTTATGTTACTATGAGCATTATGGGCTATTTCTGTTACCCTATTATAAGATCCATGTGTTTCGATTACATTTATATATGCGCCTTTTTTGATTTTGAGCTTTCTTAGAATAAAGGATGGGTCTCTTCGCAAATTAAACTTTGGGTCATTTGCACCAATACGAGTAAAAAGAAATTCATCATTAGCATCCAAAAGGGAAGACAATGTATAAAAGGTGTCGTTTGAAAGCCATGTTGTTCGTACCGTCTTATCATTTGGCGATACTCCTTTGCCTTCTAGCCATAAATGTTGATATCCATTTTTGTTTCCTAGTACTGAGAGGTTATTAGGACTGCTGTACTCAAAGTTGGTGTCCATTATTTGCCCGTGATAATAAAATGGTAAGTCGAACTGATGTGTAGTGTCTGAACTAAATTGCATTACATCTATTAATAATGGGTTTTCAAAATCTTCATCCTCTAGCATAATCATGGTTCTATGAAGTTTTGTATTGGTATAAGCATTATCTTCTTTAGCACTTACTACTTGCAATTTGGGATTTGAAATATTAAAAAGATATTTTTCTGAGTGATGATTACTTCCTGTTTTGAAATCACCTCTAAAATGAGAGCTTTCATCTTGAATAATGGTATTATGCGCAATACTTTGCTTAGCCCATGTTTTATTCTCTTTAAGATAACCGCCTCCATTCTTTTGTTCAATATTTACAAATCTTGCCAATCCATAATCTTGTAATATTTCATCACCATTATTGTAATATGAAAAAGATAGTTTGTCATAATGCCCATGACTTAAGCCCTGTGCGGTATATTTCATTACTAAACTTAAGTCTGAATCTTTTGAGCGCAAGATACCAACACCACCTTTAGAACCATCAGACCCATCTTTGAGCTCAACTGATTTTTTTTTGAAAGGAGTTGCTTTATTTTGCATAAGCCCCAAAGCAACCGCTAATCCTGTATCATCTAATTGTACTTTGTTTTGTTTCTTGGCTATGCTCAATAGAGAAGTATCGTTTCCACCAAAATGGTAAGCAATGTTTACTGCTGAAATTAATTCTTGCGAATAGTATGACATTCCTTTTTGTCCATCATTAAGAGGGAAAAATTCTCCATCTGAATCTGCTAAATTTAGTAATGCATATACGGCTTTGATTAGCACACCGTCTTTATATTCAAAGATTTTTAACTCTGGTTTTGTATTCTGTAATGCTTCCGCAAATATCATAAAAGGGTACATTGCATATCGTTGATAATATGGTCCCTCTGTATAGTAACCGTCTGGTGAAAACGGCTCATCAAGGTTTGCTAAGAACCCTGTTTTCTGACCTTCTGGTTTAATAAAACCTCCATCATTATCTTTTTGATTAGGATCGATCTTGTCACCCTTTAATCCATATAATGCCCTGTTTATTAATTCTTCGTTGTCCATTACAAGACCAATCATACCTACGGCTACATTACCCCAGGTGCTGTGATTATGAATTCGATTAAAAAATTGAGGGCTTTCTTCTGAAAGGAAATTTGCGTAGGGAATAAACAAGTTTTTTTCTAGATAATCTCGCTCTTTCTTGGATAGATATTCATAAATACAATCATAGGCCTGACTTACATATACTAACCAATTAGAATCGTTTAAGCATTGCCAAAATATCTTTCCTCTGGCATAAGATCTTGTTTGAGGATGTAAGGGGAGTTTTGGATATATTTCTGCATATGCTTTCAGAACATCATGTACATAATTAGCATATTTTTCTTCTTCCAAGAGTTGATATAATACCCCAGCTTTTTGAAGAGTTAACCAATTCTTTTTATGCCTGTCATGTGTGTAACCACCAGCCATATCTTTTGGAATTGGGACATGAATTCCAGTAGCAATTTCTAAATCTATTTCTTTTTTTGTTTCGGCTAGCGTTTTATCAAAAATGGGTATACTTCCTAATTGTTTTCGAATATTTTCAACTCCTTTTTTGGTTAAAATTAGATTGGGATGTTCTTGTGAAAAAATATTTGAACAGAAAACAAAAACTAAAACAATGAGAAATTGTTTCAATAGGTTGATTGACTTAAATTTTGATTGGCTAAGCATAATTATTCAGTAATTACTCCTAAGTTTAGATCATCATCTCCTTTTCCATTCATTGGAGAATCGGATCTAAGTTGATATGTGCTTTTATTTTTAAATTTAGGATCTAAAGACCAAATATTCTTTATCTCATGTTTTTGATCCCCAGTTACTATTGTCTTTTCTGACCCAAAGAAATTCATGTTGTGTATTTTGGCTATTGGCCCTCCTACTACCAGATGCATTTGAATCCCCATACTATTATAGAAAATACTATTCTTGATTACTGCATTTTGTACTCCAATCAAGGAAATAGCCTTTTTATTTTTATTTCTTTTTCCATGACCTACATTATAAACGACATTGTGATCAAAGGTTAAGAATGGTCCAAATGTACTTTCATCACGACCATCTCGAACTAAGTTTAATAATGCTCCTTGGATATCTGAAAAAATGTTGTTTCTCAAGGTTACGAATTCAGCATTAAAAATTCCATTTTCTCCAATTTCTTTATCTAATGAAAGCACGTTACCTGATATGTTTTTGAAAGTTGAATTTTCTATGCGAATTATATCTGCCATAGTATTTTTAAATACTTTCACTACATCATATGAATGATTAATGTCTAGGTTTTTGAAATCACAATTATCAATAAGTAATTTGTAGTTTTTATTCATTGAATATTTACTGGTTCTGATAACCGCATTTCCAGAATAGTCAGGTGCTTCTTTTCCGTCAAAAATTAACCCTTTAAGTTGTAAACTTCCTCCGTTCTGAATATCAAAAAGGGATTTCTTTTCGAAAGTAATTGTAGATTTTTCTGCAAATGATTTAATCGTAATGGGATGGTTTATGTTTATGGTTTTAGTCACTAAATATCCATAAGAAGAAGTTAATTCAATAATGTCTCCTGGAGCCGAATTTGTTACGGCATTGAATAAAGTACTAATTCCGGGTGCTATTTGTATTGTTCTTCCAGAGTTGAAATTGACAATTTTATCTTTTTTAGTGTACCATGAAGCTCCCGTAGATTCTTTTGTAGGAATATCTCCTTTAATTAGAGCGCCAATATTTTCAGTAACTTCATTTGGAATCAGTAGCCCATTAGCACCTTTTTTGAAGTTCAGTTTCTTGGCAGAAAACCCAATATCGGTAATGGGAATTGTATTTGGACTTATAATGTTGTTACTAAAATGTATTCCACTAATATCATCATAAACAGTAAAAGAATTATCCTTATTTTCATTATAAAAGATATTGTTTTGCATTACAGAATTTACAGGAGTTGCACTTCTTTCAGCATCGCTACCGGCACATAACTGTATATAATCACAATCGATAAATGTATTATTCTTAATTTTTGCATCAGATACTTGAAAATAACGATTAAGAGGCGAATTAGGAACCCCGTTCATAACGACTAATGCTCCGCCAAAACGATATCCAGTAAGCCCAATAGCGTAGTTGTTTTCTACAGTCTGTTTTCCATTGATAACTCGAATACCACCTGTACTAGGCACTCCATTACCTATAAACACATTGTTGTTTACATTGGTTTCATTACCGTGACGCATGGTCAATGTCCCCCTGCACTCATAAAACACATTATTCCGAAATGTATTTTGGCATGATTTATTTGAGATTATTTCTAGTTCACCACCACAGCGGTCGAAATAATTATATTCGACAATTGTATTAGAATTGCTTAAAGAATGATGACTAGTTCCTATCCGTAGTGTTTCTCCTCCGTTTGATCCCAAAGTATGTCTTGGGCCAAAATAGTTATGATCGATCTGATGATGATTTTCTTTGAAGTACTCAGAATTTAATCGAACGGCCATAGTAACACCCAGATTACTTTTTCCTTCAATATGGTTGTGATCAATACGATTATTTCTTCCATAAATGCCTATCCAATAATCTTGTTCTCTACGTTCGGGATTACTATAATTGTCAATTACACACTCGGTTAAGCGACAATTTGAAGCAAAATTATTTTTATCTTTCTTGAAAGAAATAACTTCAGAGGTAGGGGTAAAACCATTTTTAAACACCAAACCACTTACTATTAAATGTTCGCCTGCTATACGTAAGTAAGAAGCCCCCTCTAAGGTAGTTTTTCCTTTTTCTTCTACGGTTAAGGTAATAGGCTGGTCTTTGGTTCCTTTAGCCTCAAACAATAATTCAGCGTCTTTCCAAATGCCCTGTGCTAATATTATAGAATCCCCTGGTTTTGAATTTTGTACCGCTTGATTAAAGGCATCGACTGACTCAATTGTCTTAACGGTTTTTTTCTCGACAGTGTTATTGCAAGAGTATAGAGATACACAAATAAGAATGTAATAAAGTGCTTTTGCTTTCATGAATCATTTTTGGTTAACCAATTTGGTAAACCAAAAATAAGGATATAAATCAATAATCAAAGGAAGTATTACGATTTTTTAAATTTATTTCATAAAAAAATAGAATTTCATCATGTTTTTTTATGCTTTGATATGTCTTTGCTAACGATTACAATATTTGTGCAGTTCTTTGAAGTGGTTATCTAGGCTTGCGACTGCTTTGTCTGCGTCCTTTTCTATAATCGCATCCAGGATGGCCTGATGTTCTTTTATTAATAGGTAGTTATCTTCTTTATTACATACCTTATTACTTACAAAATGACTAATAATTTCAGGAGTGATTACCAGCATTAATGAATTAATGACGCTATTATTGCTCGCTTCAGCTAATTTGAGATGAAACATTAAATCTTCTTCTACTGCTTCCAGACCCTTTATAGCTTTTTCACTGTAAGCATCATGCGCCTTTTGTATCTGATCGATCTGATCATCAGTTCTTCTTGTTGCGGCTAATCGCACCGCGTTAGTTTCAATAATTATTCTTGTTTCAACTAATGATGTAAAATCTGGCTTTTGTAATTCTAGGATATCAGACATCATCCCGTTTAATGCTGTAACTCCAATATTTGCAATACGAGTACCACTTTGAGGATATTTTTTTACTAAACCGTAGAATTCTAATTTTTGAATGGCCTGACGAAGTTGATTTCGGCTAACACCAAACTTCTCAGCAAGGTTCCTCTCTGCAGGTAGTCTGTCTCCTGGCTCCAAATGCTTAGCTACAATTAACTGTCTAATCTTGGAAATGATGATTTCTTCGGTATTTTCTTTATCTGTATTTGAATTTTCAATCTCTTCTATTGAATTCAATTTCATAATAACTGTAATTGGTTAACCATCTAAGTTAATCAAAAATATTATTTCTGACGTTATTCAGAAGGAAATTAAGAAATTTTTAGACATGAAATTTGGTAATAAGAATTTCTTATTTTTTGTGTTAACAAATTGATTATTTAGTAGTTATTGTGTAATTTTTTTACGAAAACGTTTGAGTTGTGTAATAAAATCATTATTATTGCCAAAAATTGGTTGACCAATTTAATTATTGGTAAACCAAAATATAACACACAAACTTATACTAACGTTCTAAAATTAATATTATGATAAATTATTCAATGCATTGGAAAAAAGGTATTTCCTTCCAATTCGCTAAATCAATTTTATTATCTACTCTTTTAGTTTTTGTTTCTTGCGAGACTGAAGAATTCGATAATGCAACTTCGCAACTAATAAACGAAGATGCTACAACCAAAGTTGCCATTAGACCAATTAGTGTTTCGGCAAATGGTGATGATGGTAATGTGCCGGCTAATACTTTAGATGGTAATTTAAGCACAAGATGGTCTTCAAAAGGATATTCGGGAAAGTATATTACTTACGATCTAGGTTCTGTGAAAACAATATCTAGTCTTAAAATTGCTTGGTATAAAGGAAATCAAAGAAAGGCATATTTTAAAATTAGAGTAGGTAATTCTACCTCTAGCCTAAGTACAGTTTATGATGCCAAAAGAACCGGAAGTAGTGGTAATACTAAAAATTTAGAAACATATACTTTTAATGAAGTAAGTGCAAGATATGTTAGAATATCTTGTTTTGGTAACTCTAGTAACGCTTGGAATAGTATTACAGAAACACAAATACACTCATCAGGTACTACACCACCTCCGCCACCAGGTGGGAATTCCCCAGGAGATGTCTTAGGGCTTACTTCTAGTACTTGGAAACTAAATGGTTTTACAGGTAATCCTGGTTCATCAGCAACATATCGCGATGATGTATTAGATACTACAGGCGAATCATTTAGTTCGTATGAAGATCCTAACTATTTCTATACAGATGGAGAATGGACATATTTTAAATGCTATAGAGGGCTAGGAGGGTCTGCAAATTCTCAAAACCCAAGAGTAGAATTAAGAGAGTTGAAAAATGGTGGTCTTGCAAATTGGGATGCTAAAAATGGTAACAACACCATGACCTGGACAGTGAGAGTAGATCAATTGCCAAAAAGTAAGAGTGGTAAAGATGGTGTATTGTGTTTTGGACAAATTCATGGACCTTCTAGTACCGTGGATGATGTAATTAGGGTACAGTTCATTGGTGATCCAGATCAATCTTCTGGAAATGTAAGAATTAAAATTAGTGGATATATTACTGAAGAAGTTCTTGGTGGAAGTAGGATTCTAAGTGGTACTTATAAATTAGATACTAGTTACACTTTTAAACTAGTATACAATGATGGTTTAGTTGAACTTTTTGAAGGAGGTAATCGAATATTCGATCAAGAAATGGATACGAGTACAGAAGGCAACTATTTTAAAGTCGGTAATTATTTACAGTCAGTAAAAGGTGCCTCTTATACGGGTTCTCATGGCATAGTAAGAGTAAAAAATCTCAGTATTACACATTGATAAAACAAATTATTTAGAATTGTCTTAAAGAATGTAAAAAGCAGGAAGTCACGACTTCCTGCTTTTTATTAATTTTTAAATACGTTTTTTGAGTATTTATTTATAAATATTTTAAATCTTAGGCCATTATTTTATGGAAATCACATTTTTACAAAACTTTATGCTTCATCTTACAAACCGTATTTAGTTTTTATGTAATATTGTACTATCTAGTTAACGAAAGGGGCTACGGCCGACGATTTAGAGTTACTATTATGAAAACGGCAAAAATTATTTATTCGGAAGTTAATGTTCAATCCTTGAACAAATTATTCAATACTACAATACCAGTACGCCGTATTCGCCGCCCCTTGGGGGTCTAACTTTTTTTTGAAGTAGGTGCGTCCTACTTCCCCTAGAGACATATTCCATTTTCGATGTTAGTAAATAATATTTGATCAGATACAATTTCTGTATTCTTTGAATATTCATTTGATCATACTCGAACCTTACCTGGAATCTATTCCTATAATTTTAAACATCAAGATTTTTTTGATAAACGTAGTTCGTTTATGGAACAGATAGTAATACATATAGCCAATCAAGACCATTATCATTATGCAGATGAAATATGCGATGTAATATCGGATTCTGCAAAGGTAAGAGGTACAGGTATTGCCAAACGTTCACCAGATTATATAAGAACAAAGATTCAAAACGGGAATGCAATCATAGCCTTATCGGGTAATCAGTTTGCAGGCTTTTGTTATATAGAAGTTTGGGGGCATGAAAAATACGTTGCACATTCCGGATTAATTGTACATCCTGATTTCAGGAATAAAGGTTTGGCAAAAAAAATCAAAGAATTTACGTTTAACCATTCTTTAAAAAAATACCCTACTTCAAAAGTATTTGGTATTACAACAGGATTGGCTGTAATGAAAATCAATTCAGATTTGGGGTATAAACCGGTTACTTTTTCTGAGCTTACAAATGATCCAAAGTTTTGGGCGGGTTGTAGAACCTGTACGAATTTCGATATTCTGACAGCCAAAGAACATAAAATGTGTCTTTGCACTGGGATGTTATATGACCCAACAAAAAAGGTTCAAAAAAAGAGAAAATGGTTCAATAAAAGAGTATTAAAAAGATTAAAAAGCATCAAGCAAACAATGCTTGCAAGTAATAAACAATTATTATTATGGAAAAAGTAGTATTGGCATATAGCGGAGGTCTAGATACCTCATATTGCGTAAAATACCTTATTCACGAACAAAACCTAGAGGTGCATACTATTTTGGTAAACACAGGAGGGTTTTCGGAAAAAGAATTAGAAGAAACAGAAAAAAGAGCTTATGAATTAGGTAGTACTTCTCATATAAATAAAACCATATTAGAAGAATTTTATTATAAAGCGATTAAGTACTTAATTTTTGGTAATGTTTTAAAAAACAATACATATCCACTTTCTGTAAGCGCTGAAAGAATTTTTCAGGCTATCGAAGTTATAAATTATGCAAAAAGAATAGGAGCGAAGAACATTGCACATGGTAGTACAGGTGCAGGAAACGATCAGATCAGATTCGATATGATCTTTCAAACGCTTGCTCCAGAAATAGAAATTATTACACCAATTAGAGATCTCAAACTTTCCAGACAAGCAGAGGTGGAATATCTTGAAAAACACGGGGTTTATTATAGTTGGGAAAAAGCCCAATATTCAATCAATAAAGGAATATGGGGAACTAGCGTTGGAGGAAAAGAAACTTTAACCTCGCATAGTGCTTTACCTGATACTTCATACCCAAGTCAACTACAAAAAGAGGTAGAGGAAATTGTTATTCTAAATTTTGTAAAAGGAGAATTAGTTGGTTTGGATGGGGTTAAAGACTCACCGGTTAAAAATATTCAAAAACTTGAGGAATTGGCAAGTGCTTTTGCGATTGGAAGGGATATTCATGTAGGTGATACTATTATTGGGATCAAAGGTAGAGTCGGTTTTGAAGCTGCTGCACCAATGGTTATTATTAAAGCACATCATTTACTAGAGAAACATGTATTAACCAAATGGCAACAATACTGGAAAGAACAGTTGGCCAATTGGTACGGGATGTTGTTGCACGAAGGAAATTACCTAGATCCGGTAATGAGAAATATCGAAGTGTTTATGCAGGATTCACAGAAATCAGTCACCGGGGACGTAAAAGTTAAACTGAAACCATACCACTTTTCGTTAGAAGGAATCGAATCTGATTTTGATATGATGAAATCTGATTTTGGCCAATATGGTGAGATGAATAATTCCTGGACGTCCGAGGACGCTAAAGGCTTCATTAAAATCTACGGTAATGCCAACAAAATTTATCACAACGTAAACCCAAGTGAGTCATGATAAAAGTAGGAATCATAGGGGGGTCAGGATATACCGCAGGTGAATTGCTCAGATTGTTAGTACATCACCCAAAAGTGGAGTTGGATTTTGTCTATAGCACGACAAATGCAGGTGTTTCAATTCATAAACAACATCCGGATTTGATAGGGGAGATAAACCTAGAGTTTACTGATGCCGTAAATCCACATGTGGATGTGCTGTTCCTGTGTTTAGGTCATGGAAGGTCAAGATCATTTCTGGAGACTAATACATTCTCAAAAAATACGAAAGTGATTGATTTAGGTAACGATTTCAGGTTGAATGAGGATCAAAAATTCTTGGATAGGGACTTTATATATGGTTTACCAGAATTGCAAAAAGATACCATTAAGTCAGCACAAAATATTGCAAACCCTGGATGCTTTGCAACAGCTATTCAATTGGGGTTGTTACCGTTAGCTTCAGCTGGAAAACTAAGAGATACGGTTCATGTAAATGCAACAACAGGAAGTACAGGAGCAGGAGTAATACCAGGTAAAACTACTCATTTTAGTTGGAGAGATAATAATTTCTCCAGCTATAAGGTATTTACGCATCAACATTTAGGAGAAATTGAGCAAAGTCTTCAACAGTTGCAAACTGATTTTGATGTTCCTCTCTTTTTTATTCCTAATAGAGGGAATTTTAGTAAAGGCATTTATGCTACGATGTATACTAAATATGAAGGTAGCGAGTCTGAGGCTAAAGAATTGTATACCTCATTTTATTCAGATTCAGAATTCACAGTAGTTTCTGACGATGAGATTCACCTAAAACAAGTAGTAAATACAAATAAGTGTATTCTTCATATCACGAAAAAGAACGGAATGTTATTAATTACTTCGGTGATTGATAATTTAATCAAAGGAGCATCTGGGCAAGCGATTCACAATATGAATTTGATGTTTGGATTAGAAGAAAAAACAGGATTAGAATTAAAGGCAAGTGCATTTTAGATATGAAAAAAATAACAATCATAGGGGGTGGAAACTTAGGAAAATCGATTATATCGGGATTGGCCAGTAGTGACTTGTTTGAAGCAGAAAACATTACAGTAGTAGATAAATCTAAATACAATCTAAAAGAGGTTCAAGAAAAACTTGGAGTATCCACATCACAGGATATTATTGCATCTATACAAGGTGTAAAGTGGGTGATTCTTTGTGTGCAACCTAGACAGTTAGATGCGGTATTACAGGAAATCAAAGATGTTGTCACCAATGATCAAATTTTAATTTCAACAGTAACAGGTACATCGATTGCTGAAATTAATGAAGTAGTTGTTAACAATAAAGTAGTGCGAGTAATGCCAAATACCGGAGCGGCTAAAAAATTGTCTATGACTTGTATAGCGGTCAATGAAGATGTTAAAGAGGAATTGACAATTGTCAAAAAAATGTTTGATACTATAGGCGAGACTTTGATCATTGAAGAACGGTTAATGCAAGCGGCCACTGTTCTTGGAGCAAGCGGGATAGCATTCTTTTTAAGGTTTTTAAGAGCAATGATTCAAGGCGGAATCCAAATGGGTTTTCATCCTCATGAAGCTCAGATTATAGCAGTACAAACGGCAATAGGAGCAGCAACTTTGGTTGCCGAAAACGGAACCCACCCAGAGCGCGAGATTGATAAAGTGACAACACCTCAAGGATGTACTATAGAAGGATTAAACGAGATGGAACATCAGGGACTTAGTTCCTCTGTAATAAAAGGAGTGATGGCTTCTTATGAAAAAATAAACACCATAAAATAGTTGATTAGGTACTCAGTGAAAATTGTACAATAATTAACCAATAATTTATTAATATGAAACTATTTGATGTATACCCATTCTATGATGTAGAACCGGTAAATGCGTATGACTGCATTGTGGTTGATAAAAACGGAATAGAATATTTGGATTTATATGGAGGACATGCTGTGATTTCAATAGGTCATTCGCATCCTCATTATATCAAAAAACTAAAAGAGCAAGCAGAAAAAATAGGCTTTTATTCTAACGCTGTTCAAAATGGCTTGCAATCAAAATTAGCAGACAAATTGGGTAAACTGTCTGGTTATGAGGATTATCAATTGTTTTTATGCAATTCTGGAGCAGAAGCCAATGAGAATGCCTTAAAATTAGCATCTTTTTATACTGAGAAATCTAGAGTAGTTGCCTTTAAAAATGGTTTCCACGGAAGAACTTCTGCAGCAGTGGCTGCAACTGATAATCCCAAAATCAATGCTCCATTGAACAATCAGCAAGATGTTACCTTTTTGCCGTTAAATCAGATTGAGCTAGTAAAAACGGAATTAGAAAAAGGAGATGTATGTGCCGTAATAATAGAACCTATTCAAGGAGTTGGAGGTTTAGACGAAGGAACAACAGAGTTTTTTACAACATTAGAAATCTTATGTCATGAATTTGGAGTGGTTTTGATACTGGATGAAGTACAATCTGGATATGGGCGAACAGGAAAATTCTTCGCACATCAACATCATGGGATTACTCCAGATATTATTTCGATCGCAAAAGGCATGGGTAATGGTTTTCCTGTAGGTGGAATTTTGATTGCTCCTCACATAGAACCAAGCTACGGAATGCTGGGAACTACCTTTGGCGGAAATCACTTGGCCTGTGCTGCTGCTTTAGCAGTATTAGAAGTAATAGAAGCAGAAAACCTGATTGATAACGCAGGACTAACAGGGGAATATTTTTTATCTAAAGCGAGTAGTCTTGAGGGTGTTCAAAAAGTAAAAGGTAAAGGATTAATGTTAGGGGTAGAGTTTGATTTTGAAGTTAGTGAACTTCGAAAAAAATTAATCTATGATCAACATATTTTCACAGGTGGCGCAATGAATAAAAAATTATTGAGAATACTTCCACCTCTTACTGTAGGAAAAAAGGAAATTGATCAGTTTATAGAAGCTGTACAAAGTGTATTGATACAGGAAAAAGTAGGGTTATGAGTATAATACTAAGTATAGAACAACGAAATTCTGTTTTGCAAAGAATGTTGACTCTTGTAGGTCAACAAAGCGAAGCTATTATTAATGCAAACCAAAAAGATCTGAATAATTATTCAGGAGACGATAAAGCGATGTATGATCGCCTTAAAGTGGATGTGATTAAGATTGAAGGAATGATCTCTTCATTACAACAATTAGCAACTCAAAATGATCCTGTAGGAGTAGAACGATTTAGGTTTATGCATGATAATGGGATGGAAGTTTATAATAAAACTGCCTCCTTTGGGACAGTTTTGATTATTTATGAATCCAGACCAGATGTAACTATAGAAGCTGCTGGAATTGCTTTTAAATCTGGGAATAAAATTTTACTCAAAGGTGGAAAAGAATCGCTAAACTCTAACCTCGAAATTGTTAAGCTCTGGCATCGGGCTTTAGAAGAGAATAATATTTCAAAAAACTGGGTAGAATATCTAAGCTATACTAGACAAGAAACTCAGAGTTTTCTTGAAAAACCAACGCAAAAAGTAGATCTAATTGTCCCAAGAGGCGGAGAAAGGTTAATTGATTTTGTGAAAACACACGCTACATGCCCGGTTATTGTAAGCGGAAGAGGAAACAATTTTGTGTACGTGCATAAAGAAGCAGATAGAGCACTTGCATTGGATAATATTATTAATGGAAAAACAGATAAAATTTCTGCTTGTAATGCAGTAGATAAGGTGCTGATAGATAAAAACCTTCCTAATAAAGAAGACTTTGTTAGAAACCTGATCACTACATTAAAGAATTTTGATGTAGAAATACTAGGGGATACATCTTTATCAAAGTACGAAGAGGTTAAGTCAATATCGGGTGACGCTGTTTGGTATGAGGAATTTCTAGACTATAAAATTGTAATTGGTGAAACGGAAGATGGATTGGAGGCTATCTCAAAAATAAACCAATACAGCGGAGGGCATTCTGCTGTAATAGTAACCAAAAATAAAGAAGAAGCAGAAAATTTTATGTCATCTGTAGATTGTGCGGCTGTGTATCATAATGCATCAACGCGATTTACTGATGGTTTTCAACTTGGTTTAGGAGGAGAATTAGCAATTAGTACCGATAAATTGCATCAAAGAGGCCCAATAGGCTTGCAGCACTTGGTAACAAATAAATGGTATATACATGGAGATGGGCAAATCAGATAAAAAAAGAATTGTACTCAAAATAGGATCAAATGTCCTTACAAAAGGGACTAATCATATCTCTAGAGGTAAGATAGAGGATATTGGTAGACAAATAGTTGCGTTACAAGATGATTATGAGTTTGTTATAGTAAGCTCAGGCGCTATTGCGGTTGCCAAACAATTTGTAAATCTAGAAAGTAACGGGGCTGCAATTAATGTGAAACAAGCTTTGGCATCTATAGGTCAACCACATTTAATGAGAATATTTCAAGAAAGTTTCAGAGACCTTGGGTTATTAACATCGCAGTGTTTACTGTCTTATTCAGATTTTGAAAGAGAACAATCCAAAAAAAATATCGTCAATACAATCAATGTGCTAGTTGCTAATAATTATATACCAATCATTAATGAGAATGATACTGTTGCCACAGATGAGATTCAGTTTGGAGACAATGATAAATTGGCAGGGCTAACAGCTTCTTTACTAAAGGCTGATTTATTGGTAATAGCAACAAATACTAATGGGATTTGTACAAAAGAATCTGTAGAGAATAATACCTATGATACTATTAATGAAGTAGATGATATTGAGTCGTTAGAAAGCGAAATTGCTTCTGAAATTTCATCTCATGGAACCGGTGGAATGAAGTCTAAAATTGAAGCAGCACGAATAGCTCAGAAAGCAGATATAGAAACCTGGGTAGTAAATGGGCTAAAAGATGATTTTATGATAAATGTAATTCTGAACAAAATTGCATTTACCAAAATAACTAAAGCAGTGTATAATGAATAATTACTTTTCTATACAGGATATAGATTCGCTTTCTGACTGGATTGATGAAGCGATTAAGATGAAGAAAAACCCTTTGTCTGATAAGACTTTGGGTGAGGATAAAACTATAGGGTTATTGTTTTTTAATCCTAGCCTTCGTACACGATTAAGTACACAAAAAGCAGCGCTAAATCTTGGGATGAATGTAATTGTTATGAACTTTACTGGCGAGGGATGGTCCTTAGAATATGGTGATGGTACAGTGATGGATCAGGGAAATTCTGAACATGTAAAAGAAGCTGCGCAAGTTGTTTCTCAATATTGTGATGTTTTGGCCATACGGGCTTTTGCTAAACTAGAAAACAGGGATGAGGATTATAGTGAAAAAGTACTAAATAACTTTATAAAATATGCTACCATTCCAGTTGTAAATATGGAAAGCGCCACAGGGCATCCATTACAGGCATTAACTGACGCTATAACTATTGCAGAACATAAAAAAACAGATAAACCGAAAGTTGTATTATCATGGGCACCGCATCCCAAAGCTTTGCCTCAGGCGGTTGCAAATTCATTCGTAGAAATGATGCAACGCACGGACGCACATTTTGTAATTACCCACCCAGTGGGATTTGAGTTAGCCAGTCAGATTACTAAAGAGGTGCCCATTGATTACAATCAGGAAAACGCATTTAAGGATGCAGATTTCATATATGTGAAAAACTGGAGTTCATATGCGGATTACGGAAAAATACTGCCTAATGAATCATCATGGCGAATTACAGAGCAGAAAATGAAGCATACGAACAATGCAAAGTTTATGCATTGTTTACCGGTTAGGAGAAATGTTGTTGTAGATGATGCAGTAATTGATAGTGAAAACTCTATAGTAATCGAGCAAGCAAATAATAGAACATATGCCGCTCAATTGGTATTAAAGAAAATTCTTGAAAAGGCCTGAAAAATGAAGAAACAAAAATTACTTGTAGCAAAAATAGGAGGTAACATCATAGAAGATGAAAAAGCTTTGGCTTCATTTCTAAAAGATTTTTCTAAAGTTGATGGACAGAAGATTCTGGTTCACGGTGGAGGAAAATCCGCAACTCAACTTGCTGATAAATTGGGAGTGAAAACAGAAATGATTGATGGACGACGAATTACTTCGGCAGAGAATCTTGATATTGTGGTGATGACATATGCAGGATTGTTGAATAAAACTATTGTTTCTGGCTTGCAAAAACAAAATTGTAATGCTTTGGGATTAACAGGAGCAGATGGTAATGTGATTTTAGCAGAAAAAAGACCTATACAGTTTGTTGATTATGGTTTTGTGGGTGATGTTCTAAAAGTAAATGGAAACATAATACAAACCTTTTTAAACCAAAACATAACACCTGTTTTTTGTGCATTAACCCATGATGCAAATGGACAATTGTTGAATACAAATGCAGATACCATAGCATCCGAAATCGCTTCTGCAATGAGCGAGTATTATGAAGTGTCTTTGTTTTACTGTTTCGAACTAAAAGGTGTTTTAGAAAATATAGAAGATAAAGAATCCGTAATTGAACATATCGATCTGGAAAAATATACTCGATTAAGAGATGCAGAAGTGATCGCAAACGGTATGTTGCCAAAACTTCAAAATTGTTTTGATGCATTGCATAAGAACGTAAACAAAGTACACATCGCGAACGCAGATTTTATTAAAGATAACACGACCAAACACACGACTTTGAGTTTATAATAATGGTACAAGAATTAACAGATCAAGCAATAGAATTATTACATAAACTGATAGAAACATCGTCTTTCTCATCAGAAGAGGAAGAGACTGCTCAATTGATAGAAGCTTGGTTCATCAAGCATGATATTCCTTTTAATAGGGAAAACAATAATATTTGGGCATATAATAAATACTTTGATGAGGCTAAGCCTACTATTTTATTAAACTCTCATCATGATACGG
Source organism: uncultured Aquimarina sp. (assembly GCA_947496355.1). Lineage (GTDB taxonomy): Bacteria > Bacteroidota > Bacteroidia > Flavobacteriales > Flavobacteriaceae > Aquimarina. The sequence goes on along the minus strand of CANMCO010000004.1, from coordinate 198,423 downwards.
TAAAACCTAACGGAAATTATACTAATGATCCGTTTAAAGCTTTTATAGAAGACGGGAAATTATATGGTTTGGGAAGTAATGATGCAGGAGGGTGTCTGGTTTCATTAATTGCCACATTTACTCATTTTTATGATAAAAAAGACCTGAAATACAATTTTGTAATTGTAGCTTCTGCAGAGGAAGAAAATAGTGGTCCATTAGGACTGAAAAGTGTTTTAAAACATCTTAAAAATGTTGAATTTGGTATAGTAGGAGAACCAACATTAATGCAATTAGCGATTGCAGAAAAAGGATTGTTGGTATTAGATGTTTCTGTAAAAGGAACGGCAAGTCATGCGGCACATCCAAACGATGATAACGCAATTTATAATGCTTTAGAAGTTATTAGATGGTTTGAAAATTATGAGTTTGAAAAATCATCTGAAGCCTTGGGTAAAGTAAAAATGACTGTTACGCAGATTAGTGCAGGTAACCAACATAATGTAGTGCCATCACATTGCGATTTGGTAGTTGATATTAGAGTAAATGATAGGTATAGAAACGAAGAGATTCTGAAAATAGTGAAAAAGACAATGCCAGATAATGTTGAGGTGAAACCACGATCATTGCATCTGGGTTCATCTTCCATTCCAGAAGATCATCCAATTGTAAAATCAGGAATCGCATTAGGGAGAACCACTTATGGTTCGCCAACGTTATCAGATCAATCAGTTTTGAGTTGCCCATCGCTAAAATTGGGACCTGGAGACTCCACTAGATCTCATTCTGCAAACGAATTTATCTATGTAGATGAAATCAAAGAAGGAGTGGAGTTGTATATAAAGATTTTAGAAGGAATAGTTTAAAGAGTAGTAAGAAAACGTAGATATGAAACTTTGGGATAAAGGATTACCAACAGATCAAAAAATAGATATGTTTACCGTAGGTAATGATAGGCAGTTGGATTTGGTAATAGCAAAATATGATGTAAAAGCAACTTTGGCGCATGCAAAAATGTTGCATAAAATAGAGTTGCTTTCTGATAAAGATATTTCGGGTATTGAAATGGAATTGAACAACCTTTCCATTGAAATTGAAGAGGGAACTTTTGTGATCGAAAATCAGTTTGAAGATGTACATTCTAAAATCGAATTCGAATTGACCAAAAGAATTGGAGATGCAGGTAAACGAATTCATACAGCAAGATCACGAAATGATCAGGTTTTGACAGCAATGCATTTGTATCTAAAAGATGAGTTGTTACAAATTAAATCACAGGTCAAAGAATTGTCTAGAAATTTACTGGATTCTGCAGAAAAATATAAGCATATTTTATTGCCAGGATATACACATTTACAGATAGCAATGCCTTCTTCTTTTGGATTATGGTTTTCTGCCTATGCAGAGAGTTTTGTAGATGACCTATATTTTGTGAATGCAGCTTTAAAAGTTGTAGATCAGAATCCGTTAGGAAGTGCTGCAGGATATGGGAGTTCTTTTCCTATAGATCGTGAATTTACGACTAAGGAATTAGGCTTCGAAACTTTAAAATACAACGTAGTTGCTGCCCAAATGAGTAGAGGTAAGTCTGAAAAATCAACCGCTTTTGCAATGGGTAGTGTTGCAGGAACACTCTCTAAGTTGGCAATGGATGTTTGCTTGTATATGAGTCAGAATTTTGATTTTATGAGTATCCCTTCAGAGTTTACAACGGGGTCCAGTATCATGCCTCATAAAAAGAACCCTGATGTTTTCGAATTAATTAGAGGGAAATGTAATAAGATTCAGGCATTACCTTATGAATTGACCCTTTTAACAAACAATTTACCTAGTGGATATCATAGAGATCTTCAATTATTAAAAGAAGGAATTGTACCCGCTATACAGGATATAAAGGCATCTTTAGAAATGGCAATGTATGCGCTAAAGAATGTAAAGGTGAATGAAAACATCCTAAACGATAATAAATATGACTATTTATTTAGTGTAGATACATTAAACGAATTGGTGATGCAAGGAATGTCATTTAGAGATGCCTATGTGAAAATTGGGTTGGATATTGAAAATGGAAATTATAAACCTGAAAAAAACACAAAGCACAGTCACATTGGGAGTATCAATAATCTATGTCTTGAAAATATAGAAGAGAAGCTGAAGCAAGTTTAATTGAGTGTAAGTTGAGTTAGTTTAATTTTTTGGCTTCAGCCTAGATCCCCAGGGGAGTTGTTAACCACTGGGGATTGTTTTTATCTGTAGGTTTTGTCATTCCGGCGTAGGCCGGAATCCATATATTAGCAAGAAGATGGATGTTGTATCCCAATAACCTATACTGTGATGAAAAACAGCCGTTATTAAGAAAAAAGATTATATTTAATATAAAAGAACTAATCAATGAAAATCACTTGTTTCGGAGAAGTACTGTGGGATGTATTTCCAGGGCATAAAAAAATTGGTGGAGCACCACTTAATGTTGCTTTGCGATTACATGCAATGGGCGTAGATTCATCAATTATCACCAGAATTGGGGCTGATGCTTTAGGGAATGATATAAAGAACTATGTTAAAGAACATGATCTTCCATTTCATACATTTCAAGTAGATAAACAATATAAGACAGGAGAGGTATTGGTGACTTTAGATCATGAAAATACCGCTACATATGAGATTAATCGCCCCGTGGCTTGGGATTTTATCGAATATTCAAAAATAATAGAAGAAGAAGTAGAGCAATCTGATGCAATTATTTTTGGAAGTTTGGCTAGCCGAAATGAAGTGTCCAGAAATACGTTATTTCAAATATTGAATAAAGCGAAATTCAGAATATTAGATGTTAACCTAAGGGCACCACACTATAACGAAAAGCTACTTTCAGAATTAATGAAGAAAGCGGATTTTATTAAACTAAATGATGAAGAATTGGATGAGATTTGTAGTGAGTTTAAAATTATAACTTCGACACTAGAGGAGCAAGTAAAAGCCATTGCAGTATATACAAATACAAATCAGATTTGTGTAACCAAAGGAGGTAAGGGTGCTACTTTGTTTTACAATGGTATTTTTTACAGCAATAGTGGTTATAAGGTAAAAGTAGTTGATACTGTGGGAGCAGGAGATTCTTTCTTAGCAACGTTGATTTCAGGATTACTTCAGAAAGAAAAACCACAAGAAGCTATTGATCGAGCCTGTGCAATTGGGGCAATGGTAGCGGGTAGAGAAGGGGCCAATCCCGTTTTTTCTGAGGAGGAAATAAAAAACTTCATGATGGGTCAAGGTTAGTGGATTCAGTTTTGTAACGTTTTAAATGTGATGTGATTATATGGTTTTAAAATGCTATCTTTAATAAGATTATACAATCATTTTGAAATGGCAGCAAAAAAAATTAATCGTAGACAGGCAGTTAGAAACATGTCATTAGGTATAGGAGCAATAAGTGTTGCAGGTCCTGCTATGGCCGGATATTCAAAAAGTGACCCAATGAATTTTTCGAATGTTCTTATAAACACTTTAAAAGGAAATATAAATCATGCCGCTTGTAGATGGTGTTATCAGAGTATTCCGTTGCAAGAGTTTGCAGAAAAAGGAAAAGGAATAGGTTTAAAAGCGATTGATCTGTTAAAACCTAATGAATGGAAAACAGTTCAGGATGCTGGATTAGAATGTTCTCTGGCAACAGATACTTTTGCAAGTATCACACACGGATTTAATGATCCCAAAAACCATAAAAAACTGCAAGAACAATATCTCAAACTTATTTCCGAAGCATCTCATGCAGGCATAAAACAAGTTATTGTTTTCTCAGGTAATCGTAATAGTGTTTCTGATGAATTTGGTTTAGAACATTGTGCCAAGGGATTAGATGTTTTGGTAAAACATGCAGAAAAAAACAATGTTACTATAGTGATGGAGTTGCTAAATAGTAAAATAGATCATGAAGATTATCAATGTGATCATACTCCTTGGGGCGTTGCTTTAGTTGATAAAATAGGATCTGATAATTTCAAGTTATTGTACGACATATACCATATGCAAATTATGGAAGGTGATATCATTGCTACTATCAGAAAATATAATAAGTACATCACTCATTATCATACTGGTGGTGTGCCCGGTAGAAACGAAATTAATGACAACCAGGAGCTTAATTATCCGGCTATTATGAATGCAATTATAGAAACTGGTTTTAATGGATACGTAGCCCAAGAGTTTATACCAACCTATGATAATAAGTTAGACGCGCTAAAAGAAGGAATCACAATTTGTGATGTTGGATAAACCCCATTTAGCGTATTATTGCCTTCATATCATCAACTACATTTAGGTTGTGCCTTAGGTTTGCATACAGAAGGAATAAAATAAAAATCGCTATGGTAAACCCTAGTAAGGTTCCATTTTTATTACTAGCAGAGAATTTTTTAGAAGAATTTAGGTAAGCTTGTGAAAGTTTTTTGGTGTACTTGGTTACTAGTCCAAACGCTGGAGCAAAAATAAGCACAACTATTGCCATGTCTATTAATACCAACAGGTATCCTTGTTGGTCTATATGTTTTTTTACATACTTAATAATATGTTCGTTAATCAATGCTGCACAAAGGACGGCTACGGCATAAATAGCATATTGGGTAATTTTTTTATTATTCATGGGGCTTATCTATCATTTAATTTTTAAAACTTGGAAATGAATAAAAGTATTAAATTAAATCAGAATTTTACAAGAAGAAAACGTTTTTGACATTTGTTTATTATATGTGAAACCATTTCGCTAGCAATAAGTTTTTAGTATATTTTTTGGTGTAAAGATATCAAATCTATTACTTTATTGCTAAATTGTTATATTTATGCTAAATAAGTATATATGAAAATTGAAGCATGTCCTAATTGTGGTTCAGGAGAATATATAAAGAGCGGAGTAGTAAATAATAGGCAACGATTTAAGTGTAAATCGTGCGGATATTTTTTTTCAGTAAATAAGATTGGAAAGAAAATAGATGATTATTACGTCAACAAGGCACTGCAGTTGTATTTAGAGGGGTTAACATATAGAGAGATTGAACGTATTTTAGGTATTTCTCATGTGAGTATAATGAATTGGGTGAAAAAATATGGAATTAAAAGACCATATAATTCTAATTACCATCCTACATACAAAATATTGAATTCATCAGAGTTGTCCGAATATTTTCTAGATATCAATAATTTATCAGGAGCAGGTGTAGTTGTAACTGAACTAGGTGACAAGTTTATGCTTATAAAATGGCAACGTTTTAAAGAATAAATATATTAAATTAACGAATAAATATATTAGGTTTTAGTTAACTCATACTTTTTAAGAGATTAGTAGTGCGCACAAAATCAAATTAATACTAATCTAATCTTTTTAAAACTCTATGAGAAAACAATTTATATTACTGTTGGGTATAAGTTTTTTTGCCTCGCAGTTTATGTATTCACAAGGTTCACCAGATTATACAGGAGGACTTAAAGTGAAACTTAATGAAGAAGGATCAAAATATTTTAGGATCATTTCATGGGCACAATTTTGGGCAAGGTACCAAGATGAAGTGCCAGACGACGTTAGCAATACTAGTATGAGTATTCGCAGAGCCAGAATTCTTACCTACGCGCAAATCAATAAAGATTTTATGATTCTCACTCATTTTGGATTAAATAGTCTGAACGGTAATAACCAGAGTCCTTTAGGAAGAGGAGAAGAGTCTCAGCTATTCTTTCATGATGTTTGGGTACAATATAGTATCGGAAAAAATCATGCGATAGGTGGTGGGCTACATTATTGGAATGGAATTTCACGTCTTAATAATCAGAGCACGCTTAACATAATGACTCTAGATAATAACCGACAATCTTGGGCCACTATTGGATTGTCAGACCAATTTGCAAGACATATTGGTATGTATGCAAAAGGTACATTTGGTAAATTGCAGTATAGAGTATCGATAAATGAATCTGGTACGAATAATTTGCAAGAAACAGTAACCGCCCCAGTCGCGGGGGAACCAGCAGTATACGCTGGTAGACGATTATTAGGTTCTAAGGATGCCGGCAAAAATTTCGCAGGATACTTTGACTATAATTTTTTTGATCAAGAATCAAATTTTTTGCCTTACAAGGTGGGTTCGTATATAGGTGGTAAAAAAATCTTTAATATAGGAGCAGGATTCTTTCTTCATCCAAATGGAAGTGTAATTGCTAATACTGCAGGAGAACTGGAAGGTGAGGATGTAGCGATATTTGCCGTGGATGCTTTTTATGATGCTCCGCTAGGCGAAAATGGTTCTGCTATTACAGCATATGCTACCTATCAAAATAGTGATTACGGAGAAGATTTCACGCTTGGACAGACGTATGAAACAGGTTCTATGATTTATGGTCATGTAGGGTATGTAATACCTAATGACAACAAGAAAACCAAATTTCAGCCCTATGCTTCATTCAATACTAGATCTATAGATGCTATTGATGATAACGCAAAGACTTTTGGCTTAGGTGCAAATGCATATTTTAGTGGACACAATTCTAAAATAACTTTAGAGTATCTTAATACAAAATATGGGGATAATGAAGCACAAAGTTTCGTAACCCTTCAAGCTATGATTTATTTATAAAACTAAATATTATGACAGATAAACAAAAGGCCGTCGCGTATTGGAAAGAAAACCTAAAATACCTTGTAATTCTATTAACAATTTGGTTTTTAGTCTCCTACGGAGCAGGAATATTGTTCAAAGATGCACTCAATACTATTCGATTGGGAGGATTTAAACTTGGATTCTGGTTTGCACAACAAGGTTCAATTTATGTTTTTGTCATACTCATTTTTGTGTATGTACGATTGATGAATAAACTGGATAAAAAATATGGTTACGATGAGTAATCTTAATACTAACCAAAAAAATATATTATTATGAGCGTTCAAGTATGGACATGGATTTTAGTAGGGATTACTTTTACCCTTTATTTTGGGATAGCTATATGGGCTAGAGCAGGTTCTACAAAAGAATTTTATGTTGCAGGTGGTGGAGTTTCTCCCTTGGCCAATGGTATGGCAACTGCCGCCGACTGGATGAGTGCAGCTTCGTTTATATCAATGGCAGGTTTAATCTCGTTTATGGGGTATGACGGTTCTGTTTTTTTAATGGGATGGACCGGTGGCTATGTGTTACTAGCATTGTTGTTAGCACCTTATCTAAGAAAGTTTGGAAAGTTCACCGTTCCCGATTTTATCGGAGATCGATATTACTCTAATACTGCAAGAACCGTAGCGGTGATTTGTGCACTGATCGTATCGTTCACCTATGTAGCGGGCCAAATGAGAGGTGTAGGAATCGTGTTTTCACAATTTTTACAGGTCGATATTAGTCTAGGAGTTATTATAGGTATGGCGGTTGTTTTGGTCTTTGCATTTCTAGGAGGAATGAAAGGAATCACGTATACACAGGTAGCACAATATTGTGTTTTAATATTTGCGTTTATGGTTCCTGCATTTTTTATATCAATGCAAATGACCGGAAATATTATTCCACAAATAGGAATGGGAGGAACCGTAGAAGATGGAACTTTTTTACTCGATAAATTAGATACTTTACATACACAATTAGGGTTTAAAGAATACACCAGTGGATCGAAATCTACATGGGACGTATTTGCAATTACTCTGGCATTGATGGTAGGTACTGCTGGATTACCTCACGTAATTGTTCGGTTTTTTACGGTCCCAAAAGTAAAGGATGCACGTAAATCTGCCGGATTAGCCCTATTATTTATAGCAATTTTATATACTACTGCACCAGCAATAGCTGTTTTTGCAAGAACAAATCTTATCGAAACGGTAAGTAATACAGAGTATAAAGAAGTTCCTGAATGGTTTAAAAATTGGGAAAATACAGGGTTAATTGCCTGGACAGATAAGAATAAAGATGGTAAAATTCAATATGTGAATGGAAGTGCAACTGATGGGAAACCTGCGTATATTGATCAAAGAGGACAGTATGGTGAACGGTTAGTATCCAATGCCAATGATTCTACAAATGAATTATATGTGGACAGAGATATTATGGTTCTTGCAAATCCAGAAATTGCAAAATTACCAAACTGGGTAATTGCATTAGTAGCTGCAGGAGGATTGGCTGCGGCATTATCTACAGCAGCAGGGCTATTATTGGTAATTTCTACTTCAATTTCTCATGATTTGATCAAAAAACAAATCAAACCTAATATTTCTGAAAAAGGAGAGCTTTGGGCAGCACGTATTAGTATATTGTTTGCTGTAATCATTGCTGGATTATTTGGTATCTATCCACCTGGGTTTGTAGCGGCTGTCGTCGCACTGGCCTTTGGTTTGGCAGCAGCATCATTTTTTCCGGCTATAATACTTGGTATTTTTGATAAAAGAATGAATAAACAAGGTGCTGTATCGGGTATGATTGTCGGTATTACACTAATGTTATTCTATATGATTAGATATAAGACAGGATTAATAGGAGTTATGGAACCCAGACCTGCTGGTGAGTGGTGGTTTGGTACTTCGCCAGAAGGGTTTGGTACTATAGCGATGATCGTTAATGTAATCATTTCAATGATTGTTTCAAGAATGACATCTCCACCACCAGAGAAAGTTCAAGAAATTGTTGAAGATATTAGAATCCCAAGTGGGGCAGGTGAAGCATCTTCACATTGATTTATTAGAAAAGAATACAGTGCTCTACAATATGCAGGGCACTGTATTTTTCCTAACTTTATAAGATCAATTATCCAAAAATGAAGAAAAGACATCAACAAAAGCTTATTGTACTTTCCTTAGTGTTGTTTTTACTTTGGAATGTACCATTGGTGTTGATTTTTGATCACTCTGGCGAAATTTTTGGTTTCCCAATAATCTATTTCTTTATTTTCCTTATTTGGATTTTGGCAATAATCATTTCGCTTTTCATTTTACATAGGCATTATGAATAATTATCTTTTGATATCCATCATTATTGTCTATTTGGCTTTGTTGTTTTTGATTGCTTTTTGGGCAGAAAAAAACTCCAAAAGTAAATGGGTCAATAACCCGTATGTTTATGTTTTGTCACTAGCGGTCTATTGCTCTGCATGGACATATTATGGAAGTGTTGGTATTGCATCTCAATCCGGAATTAGCTTTTTAACTATTTATCTGGGACCAGTGATTTCACTACCATTATGGATACTTGTAATGCGTAAGATAATACGAATTTCAAAGCAACATAAAATCTCTAGTATTGCAGATTTTATATCATTACGATATGGAAACAATCGTTTTCTAGGTGCATTAGTTACTTTAATTTGTGTTTTTGCAATTGTTCCATACATCTCGCTACAACTTAAAGCTATTTCTGAAACATTTGAAATCATTACCGATGAGACCAGTTATGTATCTACTTCTATATTAGATGATTCTACATTTTATATAGCAGTTCTTTTAGCAGTCTTTGTAGCTTTTTTTGGTACTCAAGCTACAGATGCTTCACAACGTCGTAAAGGAATTATGACTACTGTAGCGGTAGAGTCAGTGCTAAAGCTCGCTTTCTTTCTTATCGCGGGAATATATGTTACTTTTTTCTTATTTGATGGCACTACGGATATTTATCAACAAGCGTCTCAAATCGACAATTTTAAACAGATTACTTCATTCAATGGTCTAGAATCTGGTTTCAATTGGATGTTTACTATAATGCTTTCATTTTTCGCAATCTTTTTGTTACCAAGACAATTTCATGTTGCAGTAGTCGAAAATGATAGAGAAAGATACCTTAAAAAAGCGATATGGGTATTTCCTCTTTATCTATTACTATTCAACATCTTTGTTATTTTTATAGCTTGGGGAGGAAATCTTTCTTTTGACCAGAACGTTAATCAAGATTATTATACTCTTCTTTTGCCTTTACAGAATAACAATATAGTATTAGCTATGATTGTGTTTTTAGGAGGATTCTCTGCTGTGATTTCTATGGTAGTAGTTTCTACACTCGCTTTGTCAACCATGGTGAGTAACAATTTAATTATCCCATATGGATTTTTGGATAAGTTTATAAAAGGAAACCCCGAAAAGAATGCAAACAATATTAAAAATATAAGAAGGATATCAATATTTACATTAATTATTATAGCTTACTTTTTTTATGTTAATTTCTCATATGAACTGTCACTATTTTCTATTGGACTAATCTCTTTTGTAGTTATAGCTCAGCTAGCGCCTTCATTTTTTATTGGACTTTTTTGGAATAGAGGCTCTGCCAAAGCTGCAAAAATTGGGATGATTGTTGGTGTTTTAACTGTGGTCTATACTTTGATTTTACCATTTATTATGAACGTACTTACTGGAAGTAACTCATTTGTGGATCAAGGGGTGTTTGGGATTAGTTTATTGAAACCATATGAGTTTTTGGGAATAGATTTTCTAAGCCCAGAAGCACATGCGTTTTTTTGGAGTATGTTTCTAAATACATTTAGTTTTCTTACCGTATCATTGCTTTCTAAAGGAAATTATAGAGAGCGAAACTATGCAGAGATGTTTGTTCATAACAGTAATTATACTAATTTACAGGACGGAGCTTTTGTGTGGAAGGGAGAAGCTTATGTTTCAGACATTCGTAATATGTTAAATCGGTTTTTGGGAGAAGAACGTACAGAGAGAGCATTGAATCTTTTTTATTTAAAATATGGAATTTCTAAGGAAGAAGAAATGGCAGATGCAAAGCTTATAAATTTTTCTGAAAAACTACTTACAGGTAGTATTGGTAGTGCTTCTGCAAGAATTTTGATAGGTAGTGTCGCAAAAGAAGAACCTGTGAGCTTGCTGGAAGTTCTAAAAATATTAGAAGAATCCAAAGAAACCATTGCTATTAATAAGGTCTTACAAGAAAAATCCGAAGAACTTACTAAGCTTACCGAGCAGCTAAAATCTGCCAATGTAGAACTCTTAGAACAAGATCGATTAAAAGACGAGTTTCTGGATACGGTAGCTCATGAATTGAAAACGCCAATAACTTCAATTAAGGCCGCGTCAGAGGTTTTGGTTGAAGGGGATGATATGCCTATAGAACTTAGAACCAAATTTCTAGACAACATAGTAATGGATTCTGATCGATTGGCAAGGTTGATTCATAATATTCTTGATCTGGAAAAGCTTTCTACGGGTAAAGAAATATTAGAAATACAATCCAATCAAATTGATGAAACGATTGGAAAAGCCATTCTAGGGATTTCGCAAATAGCAAGTAACAAGAAAATAAAAATTGTTCATCAAAACGGTAATGAAATCTTTGCTAACTATGATGAGGATCGAATGCTTCAGGTACTTACCAATTTGTTGTCTAATGCCCTTAAGTTTTCAGAACCCGAAACAGGAACAATTAAGATAATGGCAATTAAAAAGAAAAAAGGAATAGAGGTTGTTGTTGAAGATAATGGAAAAGGCATTCCTAAAGAAGATGTAAATTACGTTTTTGATAAGTTTTATCAATCAAAACATCAGAATATTAAAAAACCAACAGGAAGTGGACTTGGATTAGCGATAAGTAAAAAGATTATAGAAAGCCATAAAGGAAAGATATGGGTAGATAAAAAGTTTAATAAGGGTGCACGTTTCCTTTTTACAATACCTAAATAAAAACAACCAAAGTTAACCCCATTGAAGAAGAAATTATTACAACTATGAAAAAAATACTAATTGTAGACGATGAACCTAATATTGTAATGTCTCTGGAATATGCTTTTAAGAAAAAAAGTTTTGAAGTGTATATCGCTAGAGATGGAGGGGAAGCAATACAAATAGCCGAAGATAAAATACCTGACGTGATATTGTTGGATATTATGATGCCAAATGTAGATGGATATGAAACTTTAAAACAGATAAAGAATAATATAAATCTCAGGGATACTAAAGTAGTATTTCTTTCGGCAAAGAACAAAGTAGCGGATATTGAAAAAGGATTGCAAATGGGAGCGGATAAATATTTAACTAAACCATTTTCAGTAAAAAAACTAGTTTCAGAAATAAATGAATTGTTGAATTAACATTTTTGAAGTTGTGCACAAATAACTATTGTTTAATTTAAAAATATACAGATGAAAGTAAGATTCACCCCACTGGTGTCAGACATCATAATAAGTGTCTATGCTATAGTTTCATTATATATTCGGTTTCAACTAGAAAATGAAACTTCAATAAGTGCAATGAACTCAATTACTATAGGCTTGTGTTTTGTAGTAATTTTATGGGTTTTGATAAAATTAAAAGTACTAAATCCTAATTGGTTTGGACTTTTTAAACAAAAAAATGATAACAAAGTGAAGAATAATAAAATATAAAACCAACCACAATGAGTAATTATCACATAAAACATCTAGAAGAATATTATCAAGTGTATCGAAAATCGGTACGAGATCCAGAAACCTTTTGGGCAGAAGTTGCCGAGGAGCATTTCATGTGGCGAAAAAAATGGGATAATGTATTGAGCTGGGATTTTACAAAACCCGAAATCAAATGGTTCGAAGGTGCGCAATTAAATATTACAGAGAACTGTATCGATAGACATTTGCGTAACAGGGGGCATAAAACGGCCATTCTTTTTGAACCCAACGATCCAAGTGAAGATGCCCAGCATATTACATACAAACAATTACATGAGCGTGTATGTAAGTTTGCAAATGTACTTAAAGAGCAGGGTATTAGTAAAGGAGATCGAGTGTGTATCTATTTACCGATGATTCCTGAGTTAGCAATTTCTGTATTGGCTTGTGCCAGAATTGGGGCTGTGCATTCTGTAGTTTTTGCTGGATTTTCTGCTACTGCATTATCAACACGAATAAATGATTGTGAAGCAAAAATGGTCATTACTTCAGACGGATCATATAGAGGAGCTAAAACTATTGATTTAAAAGGAATCGTAGATGAAGCCCTAGAAAATTGTCCTGGAATAAAGACCGTTTTGGTTGCAAAACGTATCAATTCTGACATCAATATGAAAAGTGATCGGGATCATTGGTTACAACCATTACTTGATGATGCGTATAAAGATTGTGTCCCAGAAATTATGAATGCTGAAGATCCCTTGTTTATTCTATATACTTCGGGATCTACAGGAATGCCAAAAGGTATGTTACATACCACTGCGGGATATATGGTATATACTGCATATACATTTAAAAATGTATTTCAATATAAAGAAGACGATATATATTGGTGTACCGCAGATATTGGTTGGATCACAGGTCATTCTTATATCGTATATGGTCCATTGGCCAACGGAGCAACAACTGTGATGTTTGAAGGCGTACCATCATATCCCGATTTTGGGCGTTTTTGGGATATCGTACAAAAGCATAAAATAACTCAGTTTTATACCGCTCCTACGGCAATTAGGGCTTTGGCAAAAGAAAACCTTGATTATGTAACTAATCGTGATCTTTCTAGCCTAAAAGTATTGGGAACGGTCGGAGAACCTATTAACGAAGAAGCATGGCACTGGTATAATGATCATGTTGGGGATAAAAAATCGCCAATAGTAGATACCTGGTGGCAAACAGAAACGGGAGGAATTATGATATCTCCTATACCATATTCTACACCTACGAAACCTACATACGCAACTTTACCAATGCCAGGAATCCAACCTGCTTTAATGGATGAAAACGGACAAGAGATAAAAGGAAATCAGGTTGACGGGCGATTATGTATCAAATTTCCTTGGCCATCTATGGCAAGAACGATTTGGGGTAATCATAAACGTTTTAAGGATACCTATTTTTCGGCTTTTGAGAATAAATACTTCACGGGTGATGGTGCGCTGCGAGATGAAGTAGGATATTATAGAATCACAGGTAGAGTAGATGATGTAATTATTGTTTCTGGTCATAACCTGGGTACAGCACCTATTGAGGATGCTATTAATGAGCATCCCGCTGTTGCAGAATCTGCCATTGTTGGTTTTCCACATGATGTTAAAGGAAATGCATTGTACGGATTTGTGATTTTAAAAGAAACTGGTGAATATCGTGATAGAGGTAATCTAAGTAAAGAGGTTAATCAACAGATTACAGAACGTATTGGTCCCATTGCTAAGCTTGATAAAATACAATTTGTACCAGGATTACCGAAAACTCGTAGTGGTAAGATTATGCGACGTATTTTACGTAAAATAGCTTCAAAAGATACCAACAACTTAGGAGATACAAGTACATTATTAAACCCTGAAGTGGTACAAGAGATTATGGATAAGGCATTGTAATTACATTCAAAAATGGAAATCAAGGATATTGATAGTTTTTTAGAGTATTATTCTAAAATCAAAAATAGAACTCGACGACTTTTTGAATATATTCCATCTGAAGATATAGAATGGACCTATCAAGCAGGAAAGTTTACTATTGGAGATATCATAAGACATCTAGCAACGATAGAAAGGTATATGTATGCAGAAACAGTAAAGTTTAAACCTAGTTTGTATAACGGTTGCGGAATAGAATACGCCAAAGGTTATGAAGAAACGATTTCGTTTTACAATCAAATGAATTCCGAATCCATGAAGATATTTTCTAGGTTAGGAACAGAAAATCTTCATAAGAAATGCAAAACACCAGGAGGAATAGAAATTACCATCTGGAAATGGTTACGAGCTATGGTAGAGCATGAAGTACACCATCGGGGGCAGTTATATCTATACCTAGGAATGTTGAAGGTAAAAACTCCGCCAATTTTTGGATTAACATCTGAAGAGGTTATAAAGAATAGTGAATAATATACCCAGAAGTCTAAACAAATGAAGGTGAATAGAGATATAGACCTATCTCTTTTCCTAGTGGAACTTAATCCATTATATTTGAGTTATATAATTACCTTTTGTAAATTTATATAATTACAAGCAAAAACTAAAAACGTGAAGGTCACAACGCAAATAGCAAAACATTTTAGAGAAATTCATTTTGGGGGAAACTGGACCTGGTCAAACCTTAAAGATACTCTAGAGGATGTAACCTGGCAACAAGCTACAACGCAAGCCTATTCTTTTAATACTATTGCAACTCTCGTTTATCATATTAACTATTTTGTAAGTGGAGTACTCAAGGTATTACGAGGAGGGCAACTTGAAATTAAGGATAAATATAGCTTTGATCACCTGCCAATTAGTTCGCAAGAAGATTGGGAGAACTTTTTGAATAAAGTTTGGACCGATGCCGAAGACTTTGCGAACTTAATTGAGCAATTGCCAGAGGATACCCTTTGGGAATTTTTTTCAGAAGAAAAATACGGGATTTATTACAGAAATATTCACGGAATTATTGAGCACTCCCATTATCATTTGGGGCAGATTGTACTCATAAAAAAAATACTTCAGCAAACTAATATGTAAAAATTAGAAAACATGGATGAATTTCTTTTAGAAGCTATTAATGAAGCTAAATCCGGTCTTGCAGAAGGAGGAATACCAATTGGCTCTGTTCTTGTTCATAACGGAAAGATTATTGGTCGGGGGCATAATCGTAGAGTGCAAAATGGTAGTGTGATACTACATGGCGAAATGGATGCTCTCGAGAATGCAGGGAGACAATCGGCAAGTGTTTATCAAGAATGTGTTTTATATACTACTTTATCACCTTGTCCCATGTGCTCGGGTACAATTTTACTCTACGGAATTCCTAAAGTAATAATTGGTGAGAATGAGACCTTCCTGGGAGAAGAGAAATTGTTAGCAGAAAGAGGTGTTGAAGTTGTAGTAGCCGATGATAGCAGCTGTAAAGAACTAATGAAATCATTTATCCAATCCAACAAAGATTTATGGAATGAGGATATAGGAGTGTAAAGAATGAGTGACCGTAATGGGATTTTGGTACAGAAGTTTAAATATTATAGAGCAGTATGCTTAATATGGGGGATATATTAAAATTAGCAAGAATACAAATAGGAATATTTATTCCTTTCATATTCTTTAAGGCAATAAGACCGTATGTTCTTAAGAATGATTATCCTGAATTTTTTAAACTCTTTTTATTATCATTTCCGAATTTTTGTGAAGCTATTGTTGGAGTTATGACAGTAACCATGCTAGGACTAGTTATTAATCATAAATGGATACCACCAAAACACCAAATTAAAGAAGAGCAGATTTATATTTTGGCCATACTTTTATCGGCAATTTATGTAATTCTACAAGAGTTTAAGGTTCATAATTTGGGAGGTAATAATGTCTATGACTCAAATGATATAATATTTTCTGTAATTGGATTAGGTATTGCATATCTTTTAGTTATTAGAATTAAACCACGCATCTCAAAATCAAGATAAAGTATTGAGAGGTTGTCAATAAAATAGGGGCCTATTTTACTGTGATAAGATAAGTACATAGATAATTAAACCTAATGCCCTGATAAAAGTATACAAAGGGGAGAATTAGGTCATTTTACCTTCAGAGGGTCTACTGTACTTCTGTTGTTTGAAAAAAATAGAATTGCATCACTTACGGTACAATAGGGACAGAGAATAGGAAAATTAAAAAACTAAATCTTATATATAGTTATGTCTGTTAAATCAATATATTATTCATTTTTCTTACTATTAATAATGTTGGCTGGTTGCAGCAGTGAAGTCGTTTCAGAATCAAATCAACTTGAGATTAGAATAGAACCCAAAGACACTGTTTTTGTATATGAAATTAAAGGAGTTGGAACTCCATTAAATCTATACAACGCGGTTATTCAAAATATGGCGATTGTTAATTTGAATAAAGAGCGTGCAATTGTAGAAGAAGTATGGTTAGATGTTTATAAGGGTGGGCAACTGATGCAAAAATTGCGTATCGAAGATAGCAGCTTAATTAAAACATCACAGAAATTTAAAATGTACAAAGAACAGGGAGTGTTAGCACTCTATGATTTTCAATTTAGAACATCTAAATATCTGAGTGACATATCTTTTTCAGAAAATAAAATGCTTGAGGAGAATCAAGGGTTAATTAGTACATACAACACCTTGCTTTTTCAAAGAGTACCAGATTCTATACATATAAAGGTAAAAGCCACAAATTCTGTTGGTAAAACAATGCATGGACAAAATAGTCTAAGAGTTATTAATCATACATCAGAGAACACCTATGATCTTCCGCTTGCGGGGAGATGGGTAGCTATTGGAACACCATCTTTGGTTAGTCATCACAGATGGGGTGCCCTTCAGGAATTTGCTTTCGATTTTGTGAAAATAGGAGAGGGTAATAAATCACATTCAGGAAAAGGAGATAAGTTGGAGCAGTATTATGCATATGGTGAGCCTGTATTTAGCATTGGAGATGGAGTTGTGGTTTCAACCATGAATGAGATGACAGAATCTGACCAGAATTTAAAACAAGTTACCGAAACAAGTGAAGAATTTTTATCCAGAACGATGATGAATCAACAAAAACTTTTACAAAAAGGGTTTAAGTATACCACAGGTAATTATGTAATTATTGAGCACAGCAATAATGAGTATTCGTACTATTTGCATCTTAAACCCGGTAGCGTAATGCTAAAAGAAGGAGATCGTGTTAAAAAGGGACAACCTATTGGCAATATAGGGCATAGTGGTAATAGTACAGAGCCACATTTGCATTTTCACCTTTCTAATAGTGCAGTTATCGACTATTCACGTAGTATTCCTGTTCAATTTGATAATATAGAGTTATGGCCAGATGATAACGGTAATATTAGACACATTCATAATGGGCAAATTATAGAAACAAAGAATTAACAATATGAAATTGCTAAGTAACCTTTCTATCTAGGAGAAGTTCCTTACTCATGTATATAAGAAATGTTTTTACCTTTGTAATTCTATATCGAAGTAAAAATAAACATGATCCAATACTTCTCAAAATATAAATTCTTGCTGGGTATATCGACGCTGATAGTTATTTGTGTTTTGGTTTTTAATGTGTTCTACTTTTCTGCGTATTATGGGTTTGTTCAGGTAAATTATATCAATTCATTGCTATTGGTTCCTTTCATTGCTTTGATACTATCTTTCGGAATCATTTTGGGGCAATCAGGATCCCCTGATCAACAAACTCTCACAAATGAAAATACACTCACTCCCAGAGAAAAGGAAATAGTTGAGCTAATTATCCAGGGAAAAAAGAATGTTGAAATCGCCAACGCGCTTTTTGTAGAATTATCAACTATAAAAACTCACATAAATAACATTTATAAGAAATTAGATGTGAAAGGACGTAAAGAAATTAAAGAAAGATATAGCTTGTAAACAAAGGATATAATGCATTTCCACCCTTTTTTCCACCCCCGTTTATTTAAAAATACCAAAACAAATATTGAATCTTTGCAGGGTATAATCAAACTAAGAAAACAATGAAAGAAAAGCTTAAAATTTCGATTGTAGCGGGAAGTTTAATCGCACTTGCAGGAACCATATTGATGCTGGTACTACTGGCTTTAAATTTGTTAGGTCCAGAATCGGTGCAAAATGATAATTTGATGTATGGTGGCACCATCCTATTTATTGCATTGTACATATTTCTACTGATTGGGATATTTATAGCACTTAAAAAGACTAAAAAACTTAATAATGGTACACTTACATTTACAGAAGCCCTGAAAATTGGATGCTATACAAGTTTAGCTACAGGATTGGTTGGTGTTGTTTTTACTGTAATATTCTATGAGTTAATCTATCCTAGCTATAACCAGGAAATGGTAGAAGTAATTGTATCAAAAATGAAGGGTTTAGATCTTACTTCAGAACAGATACAACAAAAAGTTACTGAGCAGACAAAATATTATAGCACAAGTGTACAGGCAAAATTTTCGTTTATTGGTAATTTTATCACCGGGATCGTGTTTTCATTATTGTTGGGGTTGTTTTTAAGGACTAAAAGAGTAAAATAACCTTATCAATGCAACAAATGCCCTACTACAATCACAATGATTAATAGATTGCTTCTTTACAGAAATATAGCTATCTTGATACTGACTGTATTTTAAAACCCAAGTCAATGGAAAGCGTATCAATTTTGACAATTTTAGTATTCATTTTAACTACAATAGCAACGATCTGGCTATTTTATAAAGCCAGTAATAACAATAAGAAAGTGGTATATGCCATTCTGATTTGGACTATAATTGTTGGCGCTCTTGGATTATCGGGATTTTATCAAAAAGTAGATACAGTTCCTCCAAGGTTTATTTTTCTACTTGGACCAGTTATTTTGATCGTTGTAGTACTGTTTTTTAATAAAAAGGGAAGACAATTTATAGATGCATTGGATCTAAAATGGCTTACAATATTGCATGTGGTTAGGATTCCTGTAGAGGTTGTATTGTATGCTGTATTTTTAAATGGATTGATTCCGATCTATATGACTTTCGAAGGGTATAACTTTGATATTATTTCTGGTATTACGGCACCAATTGTTTATTATTTGGTGTTTGTGAAGAAGACGTTAGGTGAGCGGTTTCTTTTATTTTGGAACTTTTTTTGCCTGGTCTTATTAATAAACATTTTAACGATTGCCGTTTTAAGTGCACAAACTCCATTACAGCAATTGGCTTTTGATCAACCTAATATAGGTGTTACCTATTTTCCATTTGTGTGGTTACCCGCAGTAATTGTGCCCATCGTATTGCTTTCTCAATTGGCTGCAATTAGAAAATTATTATTTACTAAAAGTGAGTCCAATGCATAGTTTATAAGCAATATAATGATCTCGAAAAACTGATCGTTACCGAACTTGAAAAAAGAAAGTAATCCTATTGTAGTAAAAGTATCTATTTCTTTTCAATTCCAAAACCAGTAGCAGCATAATAAATACCACCATATAAATGGTCTAAAAACCATTGGTTCTCATATACTTTTTCTATATGACCCAGTGCTGTGTAAAAAGATCGACCACCGTCAAACTCATGATACCATGAAATAGGGTGAAATTTTCCCATACCCGTTCCAACACGATCTACCATAGTGCCATTTGCACCAGGGTCTCTGTTTTTCCAGGTGACCTTAGGGTCAAAAGTAGTTTCATCAACGGTTACCAGATACTTTAGATCTGCTACTTTTTCTTCTCCAAACTCATACCACTCGTCTGTCCACAGGAGCGTATCAGGAAAATGTTCTAACCCAGGAAAGTTATGATCTATGATTTTAAGTTTTGCGGTTTGTTGTACTGGGTGAATATGAAACATTCTACCTACAAGTTTGGTGTACCACTCCCATTTATATTCGGTATCAGATGCCGCATGAATGCCCACATACCCTTTACCAGATTGTATATATTTTTCAAAGGCAGTTTGTTCTTTATCATCAAAAATATCTGCTGTCGTGCTTAGAAATATAACCACATCAATGTCTTTTAACCCCTCTGTAGTAATAGGTATAGCATTTTGTTGCCGTCTTACTTCAAAATTATGAGTAACGGCTAATTCATTTATTGCCGTTACACCATTTTGTATAGATTCATGATGCCAACCGGCAGTTTCGGTAATTAATAAGGCTGTAAACTGCTTTTGCGCAGCCATAGGATTAATACACAGTATACAAAATGAAATAATGAGGGTGAATTTTGGTAGGATCTTAATAGGAAACATGTTTTATGATATTTAAGTTTTTGATATTGATAACTTAGGATGTATAAGTAAAGCTAAAACCTGAAGCAGCGTATAGCAGATTTGTGAGCTTAATGTCTTGCCTCATATACATGTGTTCTAATCCCGTATATTTCTTTTGGGATACGTTCATCTTCAGGTGTTTCTTCATCAGGCTTTTTTTCATTTACTCGTACAATAAATGTAACAGTTCCTGTTGGTTCCCCAGCTCTGAATCGCTGCGTTATTTTCATGCTATTCACATTGGGTAAAGCCAGAATTTTATTAAGTATAGTTTGAAGCTCACGACTACCTGTCACTCTAACCAGGTCCAATAACTCTTCTAACATCTCTCTTTCTGTTCTTTGCGCTTTTGAAGGATCAATAGGAATCGTATCCAGTGTTTTCTTAAGATCTGGCCACCATTTTTCAAATACATTCTCGATTTGATTAATATCGATGGGACTTTTAATGGCGGCATGCAAACTACGCATAAGGTTTAAAGTGCCCGCTCTCGTAGCGTCCACTCCTTGAAATTGTGAAAGAGGAGGAGCAATATCAGTAGTTTTAAGATCGAACCTATAAGGAACAACTCTTGCTTCATCAATAGCTTTAGACAACGCTCCTGCTTCAAAAAGTAACCACTCTGATTTTAAATTTTCGGGGGTAAGGCAGACAATTCCAAAATTTGAAGATTCTAGCTCTTTTGTCAATTCTTGCGACCAACGTTCGCCAGCGCTTATGTCCTTATCAGACATCCAAACTTTTAATCCTTGAAACACATTTGGGAGCCAATCTGCAAGACCTTCGGCCACTATTTTACTACGATTCCCCGACCAACTTAAAAAAACATGAGCCATAATGTTTGATTTTAGAAAGAATGATTAGTAGTAAAAGTAAAATAAACTTGAAAAACTAAAAAGGAATCAAATACATTATAATGCTTTAGAATTAAATCATTAGCTATTACTGACATAGGGTTGTCATACATGACCTTTACCTTTATATGTTATCACAAAATCATAGGTCATGAAATATGAATGGAGAAAAAAGGAAAAGAGTAGCTACCTACCTAAAAATGAGCCAGAGATTATCAATATCCCAGCATACCAATTTTTGACGATTAAGGGCCAGGGTAATCCTAATAGCAATTCTTTTTCGGAATATATAAGTGTCCTATATGCCGTATCCTATGCCATAAAAATGAATCTGAAAAAAGGACCTGCTCCAAAAGGATATGTGGATTATACGGTATATCCGCTAGAAGGGGTTTGGGATATTAATGAGGAAGCAAAGAAAACTTTTGATGGTACTATAAATAAAAATGATTTTGTGTTTACACTCATGATCAGGCAACCCGATTTTGTGGATGCAGCCTTTGTTCAAAAAATGATAGAACTTACAAAAGTAAAAAAGCCACATCCACTACTAGAACAAGTAAAGTTTGAGAAGATTGCAGAAGGTAATTGCATACAGATGATGCACTTGGGTAGTTATGACAACGAACCCAAAAGTTTTGCCATCATGGAAGCGTTTGCCAAAGAAAATAACTTGTCCAGAACGTCCAAGGTACATCGAGAAATATATGTATCCGATTTTAGAAAAGTAGCTCCAGAGAAATTAAAGACCGTGTTACGGTTTAAGGTAATGCCGCAATAGCTTCGTACTTACCTAGGCGTATACAAAAAAACAGCGCACAAAAGGCTAAATGCGTACGCTGTTTTAAATAAACACAATGAAAATTACCGTATTAAAAGTTGAATGAAGGTCCTTGATTAATCCTACATCGTCTTGAAAGTTCATCTTGTTCTGCACATCCTCCAAACTCTAGAAGACAACAATGAAAAGTACTAAGACATTGTGCTTGCGTATAAGATCTTCTTATATAAAATGATCCAAGTTCTGATGGCGTATAACAGTCTGCTCCATCTTCAGCAGGCGGAAAACAAAATTGTGGTATAGGTTCATAAAGGTCAAACTCCCTATCTATAGAAAACCTTACACAATCTATGTACTCCTCACGACAATTACGTTCGGCATCTTCAAAGTCACAATCAAAGTTATCTACTTTCATTGCTAATGCAGCTTTATTGACGTCTGAAGACAAGGCATCAAACACTGCCAGCGATTTATCTGTTAGAAGTTCTGTATCGTTGGCAGTAAAGCCATATTTGTTTTGTAACGCTTCATACGCCTCGTATCTGGCCAGTGCGTATGTTTCAACGGCAGTCCAACTCGTAAAACCAACAAGGGTAGCAAGCTCAGACAGCTCGCTATCTGATATCGTATTATTTTCTAATTTTTCATTTAGCTCTCGAGCTCTATCATAATTTGTTATTTGATCAGCTAGGGTAAAGGTCTCTTTTACAAAATCAATAAACTGTTCATCATTTTCAATGGTATTAATATCTGCAGTAGTTGGATTCATAGGCTCTTCGTCATCATCCTTGCAAGAACTAAAAGCAAGGAATAGTAGTAGTGTTGTAATTGCAAGGCCCCATAGATTTTTCATAGGTATCGTTTTTTGGTTACTAAATTTTTTGTGTGATATAGATAGTACCAAATGTAATTATTGGTATAAAAAAAAGAGTGCCAGATTATAAATTGGCACTTCTACTGGTTTATGATATAATTATCAATAGTAACTTCATTACAAGCCTTTCGACTATCGCTCAAGGCAAGGACGTGCGGCGAAGTAGTCTTTTTCATAGGCAGAAGATTGCTTCACTAGGTTCGCAATGACGAGCAACAATGTCATTACGAGCCTTTCGACTATTATAAGAAAAATAGATATCAGTTTTAATTAAATTGCACTAACTAAAAAAATTAATGTAGTTTTATAAAGCAATTAATCATAGGGCAACAATCTTAAATTAAAAATTAATCAATGAAAAAATTTGTAAGAACAATATTTGTATTATCATTACTAGTTTCATGTGGAGGTAATGACCTTGTAGGAGAGTATCATTGCGAAATGCCAGACGGTAAGTTTGGTTCAGTGCTACGATTTAAAAAGGCTGGAAAACTATTTTTGGATCTTGTTCCACAAGAATTGGTAGAGCGTAATCCTGATTTGGGAAGAAAACTTAATGTGCCAGGAGAATATGAGATCATAGATGATCAAGTCGTTATCAAATATTTTAACGGAGCGCAAAGCCATACCTTAACTAAAATTGGTGATAAATTAACTTCTGCTACCAATACATTTAGATTGTGTACGTGCACGAGTAAATAGTAAACTATAAATTATATTTTCAGAAGAGGCTAACGCAATAGTTCGTATTTGCAATCTTGGTATGTTGTTTTTTGTTTCGGATAATCTAATTAGTTGATTTGTATGTGCTTGCCGTTATTTGAACGCAACCTTTTCAATACATATTCATCTTAGAGTAAACAAAAAAACTATGAATAGGATGGTAAGTCTTACAATTATTTGTTTCATTATTATTTCTTTGGTTGGTTGCAATGACGATGACGAACAAATAGGCAATGAAGAAAAAATAAACAACAAGGAATCAATTATAGGGACCTGGCAATTAGTAGAGGTTTTTCAAAGTGAAGGTGGTCCGGGAACCTGGTATAATATAGAAAATGGATATACCTATACATTTTTTATTAATGGCACTTTTTCATCGAACAGGTTTGACGAATGTGCAAATGGAACATATTTGGTTGAATCAGGTAAATTAACACTAAACTATGGCTGTGAGGGATTTTCTGTAGACATACAAAGTAGTGATGGTGTATTTGTTGAAACCATAAATTTTGAATTAGGGTACTTATTCATAAACCCAACGTATGTTTATTGTTTTGAGGGGTGTAACTACAAATTTAAAAAGATAAATTAACTTCCGCTACCAAATACATTTAGATTGTGCAGGTGTACGAGCAAATAGTGTGATAAACTGTCATTTACAGATTGCTTCACTGCTTTCGCAATGACGCACTTCGACAGACTCAGTGCGCGAAATAGGAACGTCACTACGAGTCTTTTGGCTATAGCTCAAGACAAGGCGACGAGTAGTCTTTTCATAGTTAGCAGATTGCTTCACTGCTTTCGCAATGACAAGTCGTAACGTCACTGCGAGGAGGTAACGACGAAGTAGTCTTTTCATAGTTAGCAGATTACTTCACTAGATTCGCAATGACGGGTGGTTTATGCTTTTAAATCAATTTGCTTCAGATTTTCGATTCTGTTTCTTTTTAAGAATTCATCGATGGTTTCAAAATGCTCAATTACTCTTTGGTTTTTAAATTCGAATACCTTTTGTGATAATCCTTGTAAAAAGTCACGATCATGAGATACCAATATCAATGTGCCATCAAAGGCTAGTAGTGCTTCTTTTAGTACATCTTTGGATTTGATATCCAAATGATTGGTAGGTTCATCCAGGATCAACACATTTACCGGTTCTAGCAATAGTTTTACCATGGCCAGACGCGTTTTCTCACCACCAGAAAGTACAGATACTTTTTTATCGATATCATCACCGCTAAACATAAACTGCCCAAGGATATTTTTGATCTGCGTTCGTATATCGCCTTCGGCTACTTCATCTACCGTTTGAAAAACGGTAAGATTAGGATCTAGTAATGAGGCTTGGTTTTGTGCAAAATATCCCACTTTGGCATTATGTCCCAGCGTACATTCCCCATCAAAATCAATCTCGCCCATAATGGCTTTGATCATCGTGGATTTTCCTTCACCATTACGGCCTACAAAAGATACTTTTTCGCCTCTGGCAATAGATAAATTCGCATCTTTAAATACCACATGTTCTCCATAATTTTTGGACAACTCCTTAGCAATTACAGGATAATCTCCAGATCGTTGTGAAGGAGGGAAGCGCAGCTTTAACGCAGAAGTGTCAATCTCGTCAATCTCTATAATCTGTAATTTCTCTAGCATACGCTCTCGCGAGTTTACCTGGTTGGTTTTGGAATACGTACCCTTAAAGCGTTCTATAAAACCTTTGGTGTCTGCAATAAATTTTTGTTGCTCCTCGTAGGCTTTGATTTGGTGGGCTCTGCGGTCCTCTCGTAATTGCAGGTAATGAGAGTAGTTGGCCTTATAATCATAGATTCTACCCATCGTTACTTCGATAGTACGGTTGGTGATATTATCAATAAACGCTTTATCATGAGAGATCACAATCACGGCTTTTGCTTTATTGATCAGGAAATCCTCTAGCCAGATTACAGACTCTATATCTACATGGTTGGTAGGCTCATCCAACAGAATTAAATCTGGTTTTTGCAATAAAATTTTGGCAAGCTCGATACGCATACGCCATCCACCACTAAATTCACTAGTAGGACGCTTAAAATCTTCTCTTTTAAACCCTAACCCTTGTAAAGCTTTCTCTATCTCGGCATCATAATTTACCTCTTCGATCGCATAGAATTTTTCACCCAGGTCAGTCACCTTTTGGATAATGTTCATATACTCTTCAGATTCATAATCTGTTCGGGTTTCAAGCTCTTTGTTAAGATGGTCCATCTCATGTTTCATTGCCGTCACGTGTCCAAAAGCCTTAGAAGCCTCTTCAAACACCGTACAGTTATCATCAGTCAAAAGATGTTGTGGTAAATACGCAATTACGGCTTCTTTGGGATATCGTATGTTTCCTCGGGTCGCTTTTTGTACTCCTGCAATGATCTTCATCATGGTAGATTTACCAGCCCCATTCTTACCCATTAGGGCAATCTTATCATTTTCATTAATCACAAAAGAAACGTTATTAAATAACGTTTCGCCACTAAATTCTACTGCTATACCATCTACAGAAATCATATCCTTTTCTTTAAAAGTGCAAAACTAAAAAAAAGGAGAGTACAGCAAAGGAATTTTTTGGTTTTGTGGGGCAGTCACTATGAGGATCAATAAATAGCGAAGCAATCTTATCTAAATGATAAGATTGCTTCGCTATTGTGATAATGATTTTAATTTATTATCTACAAAGGAATATTACCATGCTTACGCTTAGGGCGATCTATGGTTTTATCCTCTAGCATACTAAACGCTTTAAGTAGTTTACGTCGCGTATTTTGTGGTAAGATTACTTCATCTATAAAACCACGCTGTGCAGCACGATACGGATTTGCAAATTTCTCTGCATACTCAGCCTCTTTTTCTGCAAGTTTGGCGGCTGGATCATTTGCAGCTTTGATCTCACGTCTGAAGATAATCTCGCTTGCACCTTTAGCGCCCATAACTGCAATCTCGGCCGTTGGCCATGCAAAATTAAGATCTGCGCCAATGTGTTTAGAGTTCATTACATCGTATGCACCTCCGTATGCTTTTCTAGTGATCACTGTTACTTTGGGTACCGTGGCTTCACTAAGGGCATATAATAGTTTGGCTCCGTGAATGATAATCCCATTCCATTCCTGATCGGTACCCGGTAAAAACCCTGGAACATCTACCAAGACAAGTAATGGAATATTAAAACAGTCACAGAAACGTGTGAACCGTGCTGCTTTTTTAGAACTGTTTACATCTAGTACTCCCGCCAAAAACATAGGTTGGTTGGCGACAATACCAACACTTCTTCCGCCCAGACGGGCAAAACCTACAATAATGTTTTCTGCATAATCCTTATGGATCTCGTAAAATGAATCTTCATCAATAATCCCATTGATTACCTCGTGCATATTATAAGGTTTGTTAGGATTATCCGGTACGATATCAGATAGCACCTCGCGAACTTCATCTTGTAGTGTATATTCTAGTTTTTTGGGTGTCTCTTTATTGCTTTGTGGTAAGTAACTCAGTAGTTTTTTTACATCTTCAAGACATTCAATATCATTGCCAGAAGTTACATGTGCTACTCCAGATTTAGTAGAGTGGGTACTTGCTCCTCCTAATTCTTCTGATGTTACCTCTTCATTGGTTACTGTCTTTACCACATTAGGTCCTGTAACGAACATATAACTGGTATCTTCTACCATAAGGGTGAAATCGGTCATGGCAGGAGAATAAACTGCACCCCCTGCACAAGGGCCCATAATCGCTGATATTTGAGGAATTACCCCAGAGGCTTGCACATTTCTGTGAAAGATATCTGCATAACCACCCAACGAACGAACTCCTTCTTGGATTCGGGCTCCTCCAGAATCATTTAGTCCAATTATTGGAGCTCCCATCTTAACGGCCATATCCATTACCTTGCAGATCTTTTCGGCATGGGTTTCTGATAATGCTCCACCAAAAACAGTAAAATCCTGTGCAAAAATATAAACTAGTCTACTATTTATGGTTCCATATCCTGTGATTACACCATCACCGTAATAAATTTCTTTTTCCATTCCAAAATCAGTGGTTCGGTGAGTAACCAAGATGCCAATTTCTTCAAAAGAACCTTCATCCATTACATATTCTACACGTTCTCGGGCAGTTAATTTTTTCTTTTCGTGTTGTTTAGCAATACGTTGTTCACCACCACCTAACTTTGCCTGGTCTATTTTTTCTTGTAACGTTTTTATTTGTGAGTCCATAGTTTAGTGAATTGGTAATCGTAATGTTTCTTGATCTTTTTTATATTGTTTCATTGCAATCATAGCTGCAATTTTAGCTTCTTCTTCCATTTCGGATTTTAGAATTTCTGGAGTATAATGTTTCTTAACGAAGTGCGTATCAAATTTCCCAGATCGAAAAGCCTCGTGTTCACATACAAATTTTCCGAAGGGTAGGGTGGTTTGTACCCCTTCAACTTGATAATCGCCAATAGCCTTGATCATTAGTTGTATCGCTTCTTCACGTGTTTTTCCGTAAGTGATTAGCTTTGCCAACATTGGATCGTAATATATCGGGATATCCATACCTTCTTCAAAACCATTATCCACACGGATACCCTCTCCCACAGGTATTTGGTAGGTATCCAGGTGTCCTACACTTGGTAAGAAATCATTAAGCGGATCTTCTGCATAGACACGCAACTCTAGTGCATGTCCTGTGATTTGAAGATCTTCTTGTGACATAGGTAATTTTTCACCTCTGGCTACTTTTATTTGAAGTTCTACCAAATCTGTACCTGTGATCAACTCGGAAACCGGATGTTCTACTTGCAATCGGGTATTCATTTCCAGGAAATAGAAATTGTTCTTGTCATCTAATAAAAACTCTACCGTTCCTGCTCCCAAATAATCACATGCTTTGGCAACTTTGATTGCTGCTTCACCCATTTCAGAACGCAATTCGGGAGTTAGTACCGCAGAAGGTGCTTCTTCGACCACTTTTTGATGTCGTCGTTGCACGCTACACTCTCTTTCGAACAGATGAATTACATTACCGTGGCTATCTGCCAATACTTGGATTTCGATATGTCTTGGTGAGGCAACATATTTTTCTATAAAGACAGAACCATCACCAAAAGCTGAAGTAGCTTCGCTAATTGCACGCTGCATTTGTGACTCTAGGTCACTTTCTTTTTCTACAACACGCATTCCTTTTCCACCACCACCGGCAGAGGCTTTAATCAATATAGGAAATCCGATTTCCTTTGCAATAGCCTTTGCTTTGTCTGTATCTGTAATTGCTTGGTCAATGCCAGGAACCATAGGGATATCGTAGGCTTTTACAGCATCTTTGGCCGCCAACTTGCTTCCCATTACCTTAATGGCTTTGGATTTTGGTCCTATAAAAATGAGATTGTTTTTTTCTACTTGTTCTGCAAAGTCTGCGTTTTCACTTAAAAAACCATATCCCGGGTGTATAGCATCTACATTTAGTTGTTTTGCAACTTCAATAATCTTTGACCCTAATAGATAGGATTGATTAGATGGAGCTTCTCCTATACAAACTGCTTCATCTGCAAATCGTACATGAGGAGCATTTCTGTCTACAGTAGAGTATACAGCAACGGTTTTAATACCCATTTTCTTGGCGGTTGTCATAACTCGTATGGCAATTTCACCTCTGTTTGCAACTAATATTTTTTTCATATGATAATTAATTAGAACAGGCTTGTCCTATTTAAATGCCCTTTTATGAGTTAGGCAAATTCAATTAATAATTGTCCTTTATCTACAGCATCTCCTTTGTTAGCAGAGATAGATTTGATTATACCATCTCTTGGCGATAGAATAACGTTTTCCATTTTCATGGCTTCTAAAATAAACAAAGGATCATCTTCTTTTACTTCTTGATCAACTGTTACCTGTATATCCAAAAGTAATCCAGGCATAGGAGCCTTAATGGCATTTACTTGTTTTGAAGACCCAACAGAAAAACCCATAGCAGCGATTTGTAAATCCAATGCATCGGCAATTGAAATCTGATAGGTGTTATTATTTACCTTAACCGTATAATTTTTAGCATTGAAATCTGTTTGTATGATCTCTGTGTGATACGATTTGTCATCCTGAAGTAAGTGATATTGTGTTTCTGAAGTTTGTAATGCATCAATTTTTGAAACATCTTCATCGGTAAGATCAAATTCTTGAGTTTTGTTTACCGTGACTTTGTATGTACTCATGCGAAAAGATTTTATGAATGGTGTAAATATAGGTATTAAAAAGAACCATTTCTTAGCACAAATGTGAATTTCTTGTGAATTTATTGAGTATTCTATAAAAGTCCTCTTCTGTTAGAATTGAAAAACAAATCTTGGATAGAGATTTTTCTGGCTTCGGTTATGGAAGCTATAATTTTCATAAAGACAATCGCTGTGATATAGGCATCTCCAGATGCTGTGTGTCTATCATGTTTTTTCAGATGAAATACATCACATAATTCATCAAGAGTGTATAGTTTATCTCTATTAAGGCAAAGGTTTGTTTTTTTAAATAAGATACCAGTATCTAGTACTTTATTTTTTAGTTTGGGTAACCCCATTCGTTTTAGATTTTCGTTTACCATAGCAACATCAAAAGTGGCGTGATGCGCTACTAATATTGAATCTTTTATATGGTTCAAAAATTGAATAATGGCTTCAGATTCATCGACTTTTTTGATGTTTCCATCTTTTAGAATACCATGTATTTCTGCTGTTTTAGGATTAAATCTATCCTGTTTTATATATAGCTCTAAGCTATCTGCTACGTCCATAGTATTGCCAGTAACCGATATTGCTCCTATAGACAAAATACGATCTTCTTTTATGGTTAACCCCGTAGTTTCTGTATCGAATATGACAAAGCGGGCCATAGCCAATTCCATTTTTTTCTTTGCTTTAAAGTGACTTAGATAAGCATTCCAGAAACTTGGGTAGTTTTTATGTTGTAACCAGTTAAACATTACTAAAGCATTTGAGATAAATTAAAACGTATTCGTATAAGCTCCTGGATTTCTTTTATGGGTTTAAAACATCTTTTAAGTTTTAACCTGTCTGCCTTGCTAAGTGACTTTAGGTTAATAAACCGCCCTGAATCATTATTACGTAAACCATATTGTGTTCTAAAATGCAAAAGAGTTTTGAAAGCATCAATACATAAAAGATATAAATCTTTGTTTTGTGGTTCTAAGTGAGCCAGTTTTTCAAAACGTAATATTGTATTATTAAAAGATTTGATATTATGCGATAAGATAAGCAATCGTGCAGCATCTACTAATGGCATTAATGCCCTTGCTTTTATATCAAACTGATCCTTGTGTTCGCCACTTTGCTCGACAAGAAATTGCCTAAAAAAACTAAGAGGCGGTGGGTTTTTTAAAGCATTTAGGCCTAAAAAATTTAGGAAGATTTCATACCTGTTTATGGACTTAAAAATGCTTTGAGACATTTTATCTACTAGTTGCTCATCCCCGTATACTATATCATAATCAAAAAAAATAGTACATAGCATGATTTTATCTTCATCGGGCTTTGTGATCCAATTATTGAACTGTTGTTTCCATTCTTCTAGAGACAAGCACCATTGCGGATTGCTAGCCATCATATTTGCAGGGCACAGTTCATAACCAACAATGTTTAATTTTTCAGTTATTTTTTGTGATAGCTCTAGGAAATAAGTTTTTGTTTTATAAGGGTCTCCCGAAGGAATATTTTCGAAAACTAAGGCATTATCTTGGTCTGTAAGTAATAGCTGTTCCTTTCTGCCTTGACTACCAATAGCAAGCCAACTAAAGTTAACTGGAGGTGGAGCATTCATCTCTTCCAAGGCAAGTGAAATGGATTTTTGAGTAATTGCCATCGTAATTGCAGAGATAACCTTAGAAATAAAGTCAATAGGGATGTTCTGTTTGATATATCCTTTTAGCAATTGCTGTGCTTTGGAACTAATATATTGCAAGGCTATAGCGCTTTTTGCGCGTTTTACCTCTTTAATGAGAACTGAAGGATTATTACCATGAATAACCACAATATCATGTTCGGACAAAATACCAACAAGATCAGAATCATGGGTTCCGTCTTTGGTGATACACAAGTGGGTAATTCTATGCTGTAGCATGGCTATTTGTGCTTCAGCGACAGTAATGTTTTCTGGATACGTAATCACAGGAGAAGACATAATTGATTGTACATTGTCTTCGATAGAAAACTGACCTGTTGCGATTTTTGTTCTGAGATCTTTATCGGTTACTATACCAATAGGTTTATTCTGATTTGTGATGACAATAGAACCTACTTTTTTCGCACTCATTGTTTGTGCAGCCTCTTTTATAGATACACTAGGGGAACACGTAATAGGATGTTTTGAATATTTAGCAGACTGTACTTCGGTAAAATTAGATTCATTTTTTTTAAGATTTTCCAGCTTGCCAAATACAGAGATTTTATTTTCACCTGAATATGAGTCTTGGGTATTAGCAACAAAACTGGATAATAAGAATTTATTGGCTTGTGCATTGGTATTGATAATTCCTTCGAGTAATTCTGAAGAAATACTATATAGTATACTTTCTTCTATGGCTTTTGCACTTAGGGTATAGTTTCCTTTTCTGATTAGGGCTCGTAATCCAAAAATATCTCCTTCATCACACTCATCTACTAATACACCATTGTCTTCTTTAAAAATTCCAATAGCACCATCTTTTACAACATAAAAATGGTTATGAATTTTTTCATTTGATTTAAATATGTATTTATCCTTTTGTAAATACACAACCTTTACACTTTTTGAAATAGTATATAGTTGTTCTTCTGAAAGAACATGAAAAGGAGGGAAGTTTTTTAGGAAATCAAAGATTCGTTCTGATATTGTGTTTTTCATAAGACTAATTTAGAAAATGAGGAACGGTGATAGAATGAGATTTATCACATTTTATGGGTATTTACTCTATATTTACAGCTGTTTAATACAAGTAACGGTAGTCATGTCATTTATAGAAGGTTTCGTTATAGGGTTAGGGATGGTTATTTTTATAGGTCCTGTCTTTTTTTTACTATTGAATTGTAGTTTCCAATCAGGCTCTAAAGCAGGTGTAGCAGTTGCTCTGGGAATAATTTTTAGCGATATTGTTTATGTAGCACTTTGTTATTATGGACTTTCCTCATTCATAGGTCTTGAACAAAATCAGTTCTGGATTGGTGTTATTGGTAGTGCAATAATCTTTGGTTTAGGGATTAATTATTTGATTAAGAAAGCCATAATTACTTCAAAAACCTCCATTGATTCCAAAGGTCTGGGAGCTTTCTTTTTAAAGGGTTTTAGTGTTAATTTTTTTAATCCATTTGTTTTTGTAGTATGGATTGGTGTATACAATTATGGGCAACATAAGTACGATACAGGTGAATCATTATTACTATTTCTTACAGCTGTTCTATCGGGGATATTGACAACAGATTTGCTTAAAGTTTTTTTGTCAAAGAAAGTCAAGAGGTTTATATCGCCAGAGCGTCTTTCTGTTTTTTTTAAAGCAACAGGAGTTTTACTTATATTATTTTCTATTCGATTGTTGTATCTGGTGTGGTAAAACCGATAAAATTGTTTTTACCTATATTTGAGAAACAACTTTTAATACTAATCAATATGGAATTTAATTTTTTGATTACCGCACTGGCCGCACTAATACCTACAGTTTTAGGTTTTATATGGTATAATCCAAAGGTTTTTGGGACGGCATGGATGAATGCTTGTGGATTTACAGAAGAAGATCTAAAAGGAGGTAATATGGTCCTCATTTTTGTTTTATGTTATGTATTTAGTTTTTTCTTGGCAAGTATGCTTTCTGGGATAGTAATTCATCAATATGGGTTTTTTTCAAGTATTTTTGGTGAACCAGGTTTAAATGAGGCCGGTTCAGAAGTCTATCAATATGCTCAGGATTATATGACAAAATATGGTGATAATTTTAGAACTTTCAAACATGGAGTCTTACATGGAACAATCACTGGACTATTTCTGGTTTTACCGATTTTAGGAACCAATGCTTTATTTGAAAGAAAAGGATTTAAGTATATAGCTGTAAATGTAGGATATTGGACAGTTTGCCTAGCACTTATGGGTGGGGTAATTTGTCATTTTGTATAGGACAGATCATTTTTTATATAAAAGCAGAGGGACATTATTGTCCCTCTTTTTTATGATTTATTTCCTAACACACGATTGAATAATTTTTTGAGTAGAGGTGATGCTTTACCCATATCTCTTTCTCTTTCTTTAGCCATTAATTCTCCATTTTTGTCATAATACAATTCATAACTAAATACAAAACGTTTTGCTTGATCACCAATGCCTAATGTTCCAAATCTTAGATCGTTAAAATATACACTATCACCAACCTTTTCAATGGTATACCATCCTTCAGAAAGTTTAATTAACCTTAGGATCAGGGGGGCATTTTTCATATCGCCTAATAAATTATGATTCTTAGGGAATTCAGAAAAATCAATAATATCATCTTCGTCTAATAATGAGTAGTAACCAATAAGAAATGAACTATCGGTCTCTATATTGGCTGTCCATAAGATACTATTTAATGGGGTAGGACGTGTTTGTATTTCATTATATTTAATATGCTGATTTTCTAGATTAGTCGAAAAATTAGCCCTTGCCGTTTGCTGTAGCACCAAGGTAATGATCATATAACAACTGCTTATATACAATCCCAGGTTATTGAATTTTCTTCTTTTATGATGTGTACGTTTATAAAACATTGCCATGATTACGAAAATCAAAAATGGTACGGTATATAAAGGATCGACAACAAAAATATTATTGATGGCTACCCTATAATCAAATGGCCAAAACAACTGCGTTCCCCAGGTAGTAAAAGCATCTAAAATAGGATGCGTAAATAATCCAACGAACATTAATTTACTCCAGTCTTTCCAATCGGCTTCTTTATTCTTATACAGTTTGGCTATTAACCATCCAAATATGGGAGCAGCAAGAATACTAAATAATATTGAATGAGAGAATCCACGATGTAATTCATTAGCAGTTACGTTATCTACAAAAAGCTTTGATAGTACATCTAAATCCGGTATTGTCCCTGCGATTGCACCCCAAAGTATAGCTTTATTGCCAACCTTTCTTCCTAGTACAGCTTCTCCTACTGCTGCACCCAAAACTATTTGAGTCAATGAATCCATGTGATAATTTAATCTAATTGAAGTTTAAAAGGGTTTCGAACTTCATACTCACTAGGTGAAATAAGTTCAATTAAGGGTTTTAGAAGTGTGTTTGAAATCGAATTACCATGACGCACATACAATTTCATTTCTACAGGCTTAGCCCCAACACAGCTTTTTATAATCTCTGCCGTTCTCCCTAATCTAAGTTCACTTGCATTTTTTGAAATGGCAAGATCAACATAATCATACAACATTTTTTGATAAATAGCATGATCTTCATTATAGTTATAATCAATACCTATGTGATTGGCATCAACCACATGGTCTAGAACAAAAGATGTGGTAAAACCTACTAATCTTTGATCCAGGAAATATCCTTTAAAAATAAATTTATCATTTAGAGATTCTTTAAGGTTTTTAAAGGTTAGTGCATTTAGCTTACCGATTTTAAAATCAGCTTTTTCAATTACCGATAAATACAATGTATTAATCTCATTCTGAAATGTATCTATATCTTTCTGAGTAAGGTCTTTGACAATAATATTTTTGGATTTCTTAAAAACCTTTTTAGTTCTGGTCCTAAATTTTGTGCGCATGCTTGCAAGGTAATCGTCAAAAGTATTCCACTCTGGATGAATATTTAGTACCATATTAACGTCTATCTTAAACTCTCTAAAATCATGCTCTTTAATATAATCACTATTATCAAATGAATGTGGCCAGAATTCTTTAAGAAGGATAAAAGATGGTTTATCCGAATTTTCAGATTTTCGAATTTCATGCAAAGCATTTGATAAATTTTCAAAAGCTTCTTTTGCGTTAAGGTGATCCGAATTGTATAAAAAACCATGCTCACCACAAGAAAACAAATTACCACAAACGAGTACTTTTACATCTAGATTTTTGAAAAACGTATTCTTTATAGTATCACTAATTTTACATGGAAACTCTTGAAATTTTAACTGCGCAGAATTAAATTTAATGAGTTGTGCGCCAGCTAATGCTACAGGCATTTCATTATCATAAAATAAGATATATCTAAATTTTATGGTTTCAGAAAGTGTGTCTTCCAGGATTTTTAAGTATTCTAGTGAAAGAAAAGTATTATTCTTGTTTACTGTTTCCCAATCTTTAGAAGGGATATCACTACTGTGATTGTAATAATCATAGCGTAATGAAGTAACCGAATACTTGTTTTTTGTTTTTTCTAGCATATATCCCTTACAGAAATTTCAAACAAATGATAATCTGATTTATTTCAAAATTACATTTATTTTTATATAGTCTATAGTATAAGACTGTCAAAACTATATTTTGTAACACAAATGAGATGTTTTTTTTAATAAGATACTACTTTGTTAAAGCATATAATTTATTATGCATGTGCATACATTTTACCGTAAAATATATGTTTTTAAACGAAAACTAATCTATTAAATTTAGTTTTGTTATGAAAAGTCAAATAAGTTTATTTCCTTTAGAAGGTAATTGGAATCGTCTTATGAGTAAATTGGTTAATTGTGTCTTATTAATAGATGATGATAAGGCCACAAATTTCTTTAACGAAAGAGTTGTTACCAAACATGAAGGCTTTCAGCAGGTTTATACTGTTCAAAGTGGTTTAGCAGCTCTCGAATAT
Organism: uncultured Aquimarina sp.; assembly: GCA_947496355.1. Taxonomy (GTDB): domain Bacteria; phylum Bacteroidota; class Bacteroidia; order Flavobacteriales; family Flavobacteriaceae; genus Aquimarina. Next base: position 161,748 of record CANMCO010000004.1, on the reverse strand, counting down.
CTTAATGCTGTAGAAAACAATGCAGCGACAAAGCCTGACCTTATTTTTTTAGATATTAATATGCCTGCAATGAATGGTTGGGAGTTTTTAATAGAATTCTCTAAACTTGATCAAAGATTAACTGAAGGGATTAAGGTGATTTTATTGTCTACATCTTCTAATCCGGATGATGTGAGAGAGTCTGCAAAAAACCATTCTGTAGATGATTTTATTAATAAGCCGTTATCTTTAAATTTATTAGATAATGTATTAAGAGATCATTTTCCTGTTACCGTTTAGGAAAAAGACTGCGCCACAATATTAGGTAAAGTTTAAGATCTAGGATATTTATAATTCTTGCCTTTTCTGCTTACAGATAATTAGATTTTGAGAAGATGTATTTAAAATAGATATAATATTTTGGGGTTTTATTACGTTCTATATGAGTGAATTACGCTTTTGCCTTAGTTTTTTTACTATTTTTACGTTAGTTGTATTGAGGTTTTATTGTAATTTTTTTTTTAGTGTATAACTTTGCAAAGATTATTGAATTAAATAAGTGCTTTTTGTAGGGTTTTTTGGTTCTTTGTCGAATAATAGTGATAGGTTTTTTTCTTTTAGGGGAAAGTCATTTGTAGTTTAGTTTTTTTAGCAAATAGAAAATACCCCCTGTGATTGGATGATTAACAATTATTCGATTATGATTTTACAAACCTAACATTAAGTGAACAAGCTTTTTTAAACACATGTCAATGGAAAATAAATTAAAAAAAGTATTGTTGGTTGATGATAGTCAATCTACAAATTTTTTCAATAAAATGATCATTGAGCGTACTAATGTTTCGGAAAATATTGTCATTGCAAAAAATGGTTTAGAAGCGTTGGAATACCTTCAATCTGAATCTGTACCAGAAGTGATATTCTTAGATATCAACATGCCTGTAATGAATGGCTGGGAGTTTATAGCAGAGTATCAAAAATTAAAGGAAGAGTATAAAGGATCAATTATTATTTTGATGGTAGGTGCAGAGCTTAACCATGAAGAAAAGAAATTAGCAGAAAGTATTCCTGAAATAAGGGAGTTTAATGAGAAGATGCTAACAAAAAAAGTGGTATGCGATATTGTAGATAAGTATTTTAGCTATTCGACCATAGAGTTATATTCTAAAAGGTAATTTAAACTCTTAGGCCCAAAAATATAGGCCTAATATATTTGCATTTTGTGTTAACATGTTATAGCTTTGAAAGTATAACGAAAGCTTGTTAACCAAGGTTTTAATAAGTAAACATAATTATAATCGTCACAAAAAGAATTCCCTATATTTTGTTTGTTCAGCATAGAACTTATCTCACTGTTTTATTATCTATTTGTTTTATCTCAATTGGATTTTCACAATCCAGAGCTGTAATCTCGGGAAATGTTTCTGATCAGTTTGGAAATCTACCCGGAGCGAGAGTTTTTATAGAAGGTACAGATCAAAGCATTACAACCGATGTTAATGGTAATTATACATTTGGTGTTGAAGAAGGGGAGTATGTAATTACTTCTGGGTTTGTAATGTATACTTCTGTTTCTAAAACAGTAGTAGTTAAGGTAGGAGAGACCGTTCAGGTTGATTTTATATTAGAAACGGGATTTTCTATGGACCAACCCGTTTCATTAGGCTCAAGAGCAAAACCTAAATCTCTTTTAAAAAATACAGCCGCAGTAGATATTATTTCCCCCCAGCAACTAACAAGTTCATCACAAATAGAATTGAGTCATATACTTCATTATATTATACCTTCTTTTCATTCAACAAATCAAACCATTGCAGATGGTACAGATCATATAGACCCTGCAACATTAAGAGGATTAGGACCAGATCAGGTACTGGTTTTAGTTAATGGTAAACGAAGACATAGTAGCTCGTTATTAAATGTAAATGGTACAATAGGTAGAGGTTCTGTAGGTACTGATTTTAATGCAATACCAATAGCTGCTATAGATCGTATAGAAATTCTTAGAGATGGCGCCACTTCCCAATATGGCTCAGATGCGATAGCAGGTGTAATTAATATTGTTTTAAAAAAACAAACCGAAGTTATTCAATTAGATAACAGAGCTGGGATCAATACAGAGGGAGATGGCTTCAATATATACTCATCAGCAAATTTTGGTCTTAACATAGGAAAAGAAGGGTATGTTAATGTTACTGCAGAATACAGAGAAAGGGAAGCAATAAACAGAGCAGGAGATTATACAGGTTCAGTTTATTCTAACGACCTAACAGAAGATCAAACATTGATTACTCAAAACAACTTTTTTGGGCAAACTGGGTATTCTGATAGACAAGTAATGGAAATAGGAAGTGCAGAAACTCAAAATCTCACCTTGTCTTTTAACGGGGAAATAAAAATGTCTGACAATGCTACCTTCTACATACATGGAGGCAGAAACTATCGAGAGGGTAAATCCAAAGGATTCTATCGTTTTCCTAAAGATGAAGATAGAGTTGTTCTGGAACTGTTTCCGAATGGTTTTTCACCAGAAATTTTAACGGATATACAAGATGATGCGGTTGCTTTAGGGGTAAGAGGAGTTAAAAATGATTGGAATATTGATTTTAGTCATTCTATTGGTACTAATAAATTAGATTATACAGTAAATAACTCTAATAATGCATCATTAGGAATCGCTTCGCCAAGAACTTTTTATGCAGGAGGGTTTATGTATAATCAAAATACAACTAATCTTGATATTTCTCGAACATTCGATTGGCTTAGTGGAGTAAATATTGCTTTTGGAGCAGAATTACGAGTAGAAAATTATCAAATTATTGCAGGCGAAGAAGCTTCTTATATTAATGGGGGAAGTACCTATGTAAATGAACTTGGGGTTGAGTTGCCAAGAGTTATTGGCGCACAGGTTTTTCCTGGATTTCAACCAGAGAGCGAGCTTAATCGTTTTAGAACAAATAGTTCGGGGTATTTGGATATAGAAGCAAATCTATCTGATAAATTATTGTTAAGAGGAGCAGGACGATACGAGTCATATAATGATTTTGGAGGTCAAGGTATCTGGAAATTATCAGGACGATATAGAATTAATGACGAAATTAGTGTTCGAGCTGGATTTTCTACTGGTTTTAGAGCACCATCACTTCATCAAGTGTTTTTTCAGAATGTAAGCACACAATTCGTAAATGGTGAAAGTCTACAGGTAGGAACTTTTAATAACGAAAGTGCAATTGTTACTGAAGCTTTTGGAATAGGAAAACTAAAACCAGAATTATCAAATCATTTAAGTGCTGGTCTTAGTGGAAAACTTAATGAGAATTTTACCTTTAGTGTAGATTATTATTTAATTAGTATAGAAGATAGGATTGTTCTTTCGGGAAGATTTGCAGAGGGGTACGAAACGATTCTAGAACCTTTTGGTGTAGGAGCAGCTCAGTTTTTTACGAATGCGATAGATTCAAAAACTTCAGGAGTAGATGCTGTTTTATTTTTTAAGAGCCCAATAGGCAATGGCGAGTTTAATGCGTCTTTAGGAGCAAATATTACAAGCACCAAAGTAGAAGGACCAATTAAAGTCTCAGCAGCTCTTATAGGGCAAGAAGATGTTCTATTTAATAGAGAAGAAATTGCAAGAGTAGAGTATGGACAGCCAAATTATAAGGTAAATTCATTAGTTTCTTATGATATCGATAAATTTAGGTTTCAAATGGTAAATACATTGTTTGGAGAGGTTAAATTTATTCACCCTGAAGATGGGGATAGTGCTAACTGGGTTTTAAATGATTTTACCCGAAATGTAGAAACCAGAGATCAATCTTTTTCGTCTAAATTAGTTACAGATATGGCTGTTTCTTACCAATTTAATGATTTTGTAAAATGCACCCTTGGCGGAAATAATATATTTAATGTTTATCCTGATGAGCATCAGCATTCGGCAAATACAGAAGATGGTAACTTTATTTATAGTCGAAGGGTACAACAATTTGGAGTTAATGGTGCAAGTTATTTTTTACGATTATTAATCAGATTATGATATATAGATCTCAGAATATATCAAGCAGTAAAACACGATTCATTTTTATAGTACTGTGCCTGATTATAGCGTTTTTTGTTAGAGCCAATGCTCAGGATTCCCAGGATACAAGTAACGAAGAAGTAAAAAGATTACAGAGAGCTATTTTTGTGTTTAATTTTGCGCAACAAATAGGGTGGCCAAATGAAGACCAATACGAAAGTTTCAAAATAGGTGTATTGGGACCGGACAGAACAATTCTGGATCTTCAGGCTATGGCACAGAAACGACAGATATATGGAAAACCTGTTGAAATTGTTCGTTTTCAATTTATAAAGGATGTAAAAGGGATTCAACTATTATATGTTAATAATAAATATAACTATGGGATTCATTACATTCTAAGCAAAATTTCAAATAAAAACATTCTATTGGTAAGTGAGGATTACAATTTTAATGCCTCTATGATTAATATGGTCAATGTTGGTAATTCTTTTGAATATGAAATTAATTCAGAACGAATAGAAAATGAAGGTTTTGCTATGGCACCTTCATTAAAACAGTACGCTATCTCTTCTTCAGAAAAGTGGAAACGATTATACAGAAAAACAGAAAGATCATTAACTGAAGTACAAGAAAAAAATAAAGAACATCAGACAGTTATTAGGAATAAGGAGCAGGAGATACGATTTCACAAGGATAAGATAACCAATCAATTAGAGAAAATAGGTGATCAGGAGGAAGAAATACATCATAAAAGAGAGGAGATTAGTAAGCGTAACAAAGAAATAGAGAAATTATACACTCAAAGCGAAATACAGCAAAAAAAGTATGAAGATAAAGTACTTATAGAAAGAGAACTTGAGGACAATATTCAAGAACAAATAGCCTTTATAAAGAAACAAGAAGAAAAAATAAAAATTGCAAACCAAGAAATAGACAATAGAAATAAGTTCCTAGAAAAACAAAATACTCAGATCGATGAACAAAAAAAGGTTCTGGAACAACAGAATTTGGAAATTAATACCCAAAAAAAGATAAACCTATTACTCGTAGCTTTAATTATTTTAGCTCTGGGTGCAAGCTTCATTATTTATAGGGGGTATTTAACCAAGAAAAGATTTAATATCGAGTTAGAGAAAAAGAATCGGGCAATTCATGAACAATCTATAGAATTGGAAGCCAAAAACAAAGAACTTGAACAGTTTGCATATATAGCAAGTCATGATCTACAGGAGCCCCTTAATACGATTTCTAGTTTCATAGGTTTGATAGCAGAAGACTATGGTGATAGTTTTGATGAGGTAGGTAAAGAAAGTTTAGCTTTTATATCAGATGCCAGTAAAAGGATGAAAAACCTGATTGATGCATTATTAGAATACTCTAGATTAGGAAGAAGCCGAGAATATAAAAATGTTGATTGCAATATAGTATTACAAGAATTACAAGATGACCTAAAAAAGATTATTGAAGAGACAAATGCTAATATTACAATAGGTAAGCTTCCTGTTGTTAAAGGATCAGAAATCGAACTTAGACTATTGTTTCAAAATTTAATAAGTAACGCTATAAAATTTAGAGATGCTAAAACGATTCCCAAAATTGATATCTCATGCACCAAAAGAGGTAATTCGAAAGAGAAGGTAAACAGTTTCTGGCAATTTTCGGTAAAAGATAATGGTATTGGTATCCCTGAAGAACATAAAGAACGAATATTTGCAATATTTCAAAGACTGCATTCTAGAGACCAATATCAAGGGACCGGTATAGGCTTAGCACATTGCAAAAAGATAGTAGAATCTCATGGCGGTGAAATATGGTTAGAATCTAAAGAGGGAAAAGGAAGTACTTTTCATTTCACCATTCCTGTATAAAGCCTGTAAAAAATAGCGTTAGTTTTAACACCTCTTTTTTAAGTCAAGTTTTTCAGTAAAAAGCAGTTAGGATTTTTGGTCACCTCGTTAAAAAAGGATATTTTCGCGCTCTATTATTAAGAAAACATTAACATTTGGCCCCAAAACTACTCTGTTACATTTTTTTCTTGAGCTTTTCTGCTATTGCCTTTTGTCAGGATTTAGGACAAATTGGCAAGGCTAAGCTTTTCAAGCTAACAGGTGGTATAGCTGCAAATACTGTATTTTATGATGGGGAGGCCAATCGAGACCCTTTTACATACTTCGTCACAGGAAATGTAAACCTGAACATTAGTGCAGTGTATAATATTCCTTTCTCGTTTTCATATACCAATCAAAAATTTCAGAATAGTAATCCATTTTCATTCAATCGATTAAGTATCCATCCTTCATATAAATGGGCAACCGCTCATATTGGGGATGTAAGCATGACATTTTCTCCTTATACATTAAGTGGCCATCAATTTACAGGATTAGGAGTAGATCTTACACCTGGAGGAAAATTTAAAATTAGTGCAATGTATGGGCGATTATTGAAAGAATCTGAATATGCAGAAAATGACCCGCAAACCGAACCTGCATATAAAAGAATGGGGTATGGTTTAAAAACATTGTATACCCAAGATAAATTTTCTGTTGGGGTTACTTTTTTTAGAGCGCAGGATGATGAAAATTCACTAGAGTCTCCAGTTCCAGTAGAATTCGAATTACAACCCAAAGAAAATATCGTAGCAAGTGTAGAAGGATCAGTTAAGATTTTTGATAAAGGAGAAATAAGAATTGAAGCTGCCTCGTCTGCGATTACAGAAGACATCAATGCACAGGGAGAAGAAGCAGAACCATTTATTCTGTCGTCATTTTTGAGTAATAATGCAACAACACAACATTATAAGGCATATAACGCTAGCATCAACTATCAAGTAGCCAAAGGAGCAGTAGGTGTAAGTTATGAGCATATTGATCCAGAGTACCGCACTTTTGGAGCTTATTTTTTTAATAATGACCTTGAGAATATTACTTTGAATGCTACACAAAGTATTTTTGCAGATAAAGTAAATTTGTCGTTTAATGCCGGTTTACAAAAAGATGATTTGGATAATGCAAAAAGCTCGCAACTACAGCGAGTTGTGAGTGCTGTTAATATTACTTATAACGCTTCAGAGAAGTTAAATTTATCGGGTGGGTATTCTAATTTCCAATCGTATACCAACATCAAAAATCAGTTTGATTTTATCAACGAGGTATCACAGGTCGATAATCTGGATACGCTTGATTTTCAGCAGATATCTCAAAACGCAAACCTGAATGCAAATTACATTCTTAAGGACACAGATGCCAAAAAACAAAACCTGAACTTCGCATTATCTTTTCAGAATGCTGTGAATAAGCAAGGGGGAGAAGTTACAGAAAACGGAGACTCCAAATTCTACAATGGTAGTGCTGCATATACTATAGGATATCCAGAAAACAACCTTAATATCTCTACAGCGGCAAATGTAAGTTACAGAACAATTGGAACTGATAATAGCCTCACTTTTGGGCCCACAGTAGCGGTAAATAAACAGTTTTTTGAAAAGAAACTACGTACTACCGGATCTGTAAGTTACAACCAAAGCAATAGTAATGGCGAAAAACAAGGAGATGTAACCAATATAAGACTTAGCGGTAATTACACCTATCTCAAGAAACATAACTTTAGTCTTAATCTATTAACGCAGCTTAGGAATAGTACAAGATCTACACAAGATTTTACAGCCACCTTGGCCTACAATTATACGTTTGATAAATTCAAACCTAGGATCAAATTTCCTAAAAGAAAAGAAAAGGAGAAAAAGAAAAAGAGCAAAAAATCTAAGAGTGACGAAGTTGTAGATTTCAAGTATCGAGACTCATTATATTCTGGTACGCTTTCTGAAATTAATGAGAAACTTGCCGTCTTGCAAGACAATCCTCATTTTGATCATATCCCCGGGTATAAGAAGGGCGAACTCACAATGCTACGACAAATTGCTGCAGACGAAAAGAACACCGATGAATATAAATCTAAGGCAATAGATTTCCTGAAAGAGCTATACAGTTATGAAGACTTCTTGGAAGGATACCATGAGATGGTTTTTAAAACTCTTGTAGAACTGCGCCGAGATATGCAGCGATTAGATTATGCCTTTGAGAAAGCCTTTGTAAAAGCCAAAGTAGCGGTAGATGCCCACCAGTTACATAAAAAATCAAAAGAAGAACGACTTAATGCGCATCAAGAATTACAAGATACCTACGCACGCTTGCAAAGAAATAGCGAGATTGGTTTGGCAAGATTAATCGCCCATCGTTGGATGCTGCCAATTATTGGCAGGTATAAAACCCTGGAGAAAATAGAAAAACCGGATAAATATCTAGAGCAATTGATGGATAATGAGAAAGAGAATATTTTCCGGATGAAAGATAAAGGTGAAAGTGATCAAGAAATAGAATTATATTTGATCACCCAGATCATCGATTTTTATATGAAGGAATCTGTTCACCATACCGATCCCGATAAATTTTATTTAAAGTATATAGAAAAGAACTAACCTATGAAGAAACTTTTACTAACACTTGTTCTTGTAGTATGTTGCGTGTCGCAATCTATGGCACAGCGATTTCCAGTTACTGTGGTACCACAAGTTAATCCGCCGGCACCCGTAAATTTTTATAATTATGCTGATGCCAGTACGATTAATAGTCCATTGCAAGTACAGCTGTTGCTTAGTGATATCTCAGTAAGTAATCTACAGGTACGGTTAAAGGTATCTTTTGAAGGTAATGGGATACGTTTTGAAAGTAGGGATCTGGTCATAGGAGCCAATCCATTGTTTATTGATGGCGGAACTCCTTTGATGTTACGCAATGCAGAACTGGCACCATATTTTGAGTTTCAGAACCTGCAAGGGATCAATGCTAATGTATACGGGCAAACCATCCCAGAGGGAAGTTACCAGTTTTGTTATGAAGTTTTTGAGTTTGTAACCGGTAACCGTTTGTCATCAAAAACATGTGCAACCACCTATATCTTTAAAAACGAACCTCCTATACTTAACTTACCGCTAGATGGTACCAATATGGAGCCGCAACCTGTGGATAATATTGTTTTTCAATGGACACCAAGACACATTAATGTAAGCAATGTAGAGTATGAGCTAAGCCTTGTAGAAATCTGGGATGATGGGGTAGACCCGCAAACAGCTTTTTTATCCTCGCCACCGGTGTTTCAAACCACAACCAGAGCAAATACTTTTGTGTATGGTCCTGCACAACCACAATTACTTAATGATAAACGATATGCATGGCAAGTGCGCGCAAAGGCATTGCAAGGAGCAGAAGAAATAGGACTGTTTAAAAACGAAGGAAAAAGTGAGATCTTTTGGTTTTCTAAGGTAGAGCCATGTGCTGCACCTCTTAATGTATATGCAGAACCCAAAGGGATGTCCAAGATGAATGTATTTTGGGACGAAGACCCAGCAACCTACAGCGAATATACAATCGCCTACCGCGAGGCCGATAAAGAAAGAGCGCGATGGTTTACCATGCGTACCAATAGTGGTTGGGCCACCGTTTGGGATCTCAAACCCGGTACTACTTATGAGTATAAAGTAAAAGCCAAATGTAAATACCAGTATAGCGAGTATACGCAGCCACAGCAAATCACAACCGAATCTGCCCAGGATGAAACCGCCAATTATAACTGTGGTATTGTACCCGACGAGATTGCCATAAGTAATAGAGAACCGCACCCTAATATTATGGTGGGTGATCGTATTACGGCGGGTGATTTTGTAATTACCATTACCGATATCGAGAGTGAGTCCAATGGTAGAATTACCGGGGTGGGGTATGTACGAGTGCCTTATTTTGAACTAGCAAGATTTGCGGTCACCTTTAACGGTATTTTGATCAATACTGATAATCAATTGGCAGAGGGCGAGATCGTAACCTTGTATGATCCTACGTTTGGTGAGAATTATTCTATGACTGTAGATTTGAATGTTACAGAGTGGTTCAATTCTATTGGCGGTTTGATCAACGATTTAAAAGATAAAGTTAAAGATCTATTGGGTAGAGGGGAGATCACGGAAGAAGAAGCTAATCAAATTCAAGGTCAATTAACAGAACAAGAAGATGCTCTTGATCAAATTGAAAAAGATGAGGAGAGGATCGAAGAACTTGAAAAAGAAGAAGGTAAAGAAGATGAAGTAAAAGATTTAAAGGACAAGGTCGAAAAAGATAAAGCAAAATTAGATGAAGGGACTAAAGCTGTTGCTAATCATTTAAGTAATATAGAGTCTCAAAATCAAGTTTCGTCTGATGGGGGAGTACAATCAGGAGATTATTTTGATGGTATTATACCTTTTAGTACTCCTGATAAAAGTATAGTTCAATTGCATAATGAAAGAGAAGTTTTATTTACATCATTAGACGAAGAGCCAGATGAAAAGAATCCAGATGGCACTTTCTTTATTTCTGAAACTTCAAGTCCGGAACCAGGGAAAACCTATATTGTTTCTCGATCTAATTTTGGAGAGTCCATCGAAGATAATGAAGACTATAAGAAGATTAAAGAACAAATGTCCAAAGTTGGATCTAATGAGTATTTGTTATGGATACATTATGATTTCAAAAATAATGAGGTAAAATACAAAGTTGCATTTGGATCTGGTTACTATGCAAATCAAATTGCACAGAATGAACTGGTACAATTGTATAATGATTTATTAAACTTTGACTTTAGAGGGGCAATTGGTTCTAATATAGTTAGAGTCTCAAATTATTTTGATGGTTTGTTGGTGGAGTTCAAGGATTATGCACCCTTTATGAATGAAGAACTTCTGCAGGGGTATAAAACGTACGAGCTTTTGCAAATGGTTCTGGCTTTTGTAAAATCTTGCGGAGAGGGATATACTAATCAAGATGGTGGTCTGATACCAAGATGTTTATGGGATCATAATATAAATCCTGCTATGGCTTATTATGCTGGATTTATAGATGGTGCTTTTGAGATAGGAGAATTGGGATGGGATGCTGTAAAGTTTTTTAAAGCTTGGAATCCAGGTGACCCATATTTCTTTGATCCGAATGCTTTTGAAATAAGACAGCAAACAATTGATTTGGTGCTAATGGTACAAAAACTAGATAGGGATGAAATGTTCTTAAGTACCGCTGGAAGCGAAGTAACAAAATCTTTTGATAATTATCTTGAAGAGACAGTAGCACTTACGCCACAGGCAAGGTACAACCAGGGTAAGTTAGTTTTTGAGGTAGCCTCCTTCTTTTTTGGAGTGGGTGAAGCCAAGGCATTTTTAACAACAGGTAAGATTACTTCTAAAACATTACAAACGATACAAAAATTACCAAAAAGCTTTGCAAGTTTAATTAAAGGTCTTAAAGGCACTGCTATCTATAGTATTAAACGTATCGATGATATAACTTCTAAGATTATTATAAACGGGCAAGAAATCGCCAGGATGACCAAAGAAAAATTAATTATCTTAGGAGAGGCGTTCTTAAAAAGTGTTGATGATAACTTGCAACCTGTAGGGCAATTGATAACCCCAGAAGGGATGATTGTAAGAATGGATGATGGTACAGATCCGGGTAGTAGAATTTTCAATATTATAAAAGATACCAAAGGCAATTATAAGGCTGCTGTTGGGAAGTTGGATGATGTTGTGGATGATTTAGTAAGCTCTTTTAAATCAAGTCTTAAAAATCGAATAGCAAATGAATCTAATATGACATTGCATTATGTCGATAATGAATTAAAGGTAATAATTGATAATGGAAAGAAGCTTGATTTACCGGAAAAAGAAATTGAAGATATTATCTTTAATGGTTGTAGAAATAGTAAAAAATTCACAAAAGATGAATTGATTTCGCAGACTAATTTTTGGAAAAAAGTTAAAGATAGAGGTTATCCTAATTTGTTTGAAGGATTAAGAGAATATGAAAAATTTGGCAACGCATTAAAGAATTTAACAAAGCGTTGGAATTTACCAAGTAATTCAATATTTGTACAAGGTAGTGCTTTGAGGGTGTCAGATATTTCTAAAATTGGCGATTTGGATGTGGCTATAAAAGTTGATAAAAATACTTTTAATAATTTAGTGGACAGATTCAAATCCGCTTCAACAAATCCAAGAATACAAAATAGAATAGGGAAGAATGGAAAAATTGGGGGAGGAGATATGTTTGGCTCGAATTCGAAAGCTTTTGGTGTTGAAGCATATGATGAAATAGAAAATGTATTTAAACAAAATTTCACTGCAAAATTTGGAGTTGAAAAGTTACAAATATCTATAATACAAGAAGGTGGGAAATTAGATATCATGCCTCTTTTACCTATGAAATAATATGAAGTACACTTATCACAAATGGTTTTATTTTATTGATTCAGATCATGAAATAGATACAAGAGAAAAACCATATACTTACTTCAAAACATATTTTGAAGAAATTTTAGGTATATATGTTTCCATAAGAATAAATAATGCTAAAGAAGCAGACATTTATTATCATGATGCTCTATCTGTCTCGGATTTAAAAGATTTTCATTCAAAAAATTATCCCGATAGGAAACTGCTTATTGTTAAACATAATAAAAATGCTGTCAATCTTGAAAGTTACATTAATTATGAGTTTTCTGGATTAAATATTACTAATTTTAATAGAAATAAACTTGAAATATCTAATTTAAGTCTAGATGAAAATCATAGATTAATTCAATATTGCGAGGTTTATTATAATGAGAATAATGAGGCAATAAAAGAAAAGTATTTTTATGCCACAAAACATTGGCAAATCCATGAGGAAAATTTGAATGAACTAGGCTGATTATTTATAATTTAATTCTGCTTTCGCTCCCGCATTCTATGGATAAAAACCTCCGTAGCGCGAGCATCTTGCTCGTGCCGCTAAACATTTGTAAATAGGTTTTTTGAACATAATAAAATAAGTTGAGAAGCTATATTAGTGATAGTATAGCTTTTTGTATTTTGATAATGTAAATAAGCACTATCAAGATGATCACACTATTTTAGAGATTGATAGTGATGGTTTTTTGCTAGGATTGGCTTAGTTATAACGGCACGAGCAAGGCTTCATTACCTACTATGATGAGCAATCTAATCGATTATAATAGGTATAAAACCCTCTCAAGGAGGTGATGTATTGGCTATTAGTGGTGAAGTACCCCTTGAAAGGGGGTTGTGTATTATATATAATAGGATGGCAACCATTTATTTTGGGTGAAAAACCTATTATAAGGACTTTATAAAAGGGTAATAGCTATTAATGAACCGTTTATAACAGCTATCGAACCGGTTCAAAGGGGTATTGAACCAGATAAAATAGGTCTATAACGTGGTCGGGGGTGGTGCTAAACCTCTTATAAAGGATATTAGGGAAGGCTGTATATAAAAAAAACCGCTAGAAGCGGTTTTTGATGCAAGTATGACGATTACTACGCTTCAACTGTAGTCTTTACAGATGAAGTTTTACTAAACAATACTTTCATATCCTCATACACTGTTTTGGCGCCAGGTTCATTTTCGTTAGCAAGAAATCGAACCATGCGATAAAAACTTAATGCATTACTATAATTATCATGATCTAATAATGTTTTGGTATCAAGTAACTGTTGCGAAAGATTTTGTAATATTTGAGCACGGGTTTCTACTTGCTTACGTGCTTCATGATCTTTGTCAAACTCCTTTTTGTTCAAAAAATTAGGAATCCAATCCGGATGTTGCTCCATATAATTCTTTGCTTTGTCTACGATAAGCTTATTATGATTCCCAATACTACCGTATTGTTTTCTTTTTTCTGCAGGTAGATTTACAGTTTTACCTTTAAAAATATTCTGAATGCCGTTTATATGTTGATCCAGTTCTTTTAGTTCTTCTTTGGTAAAATCAATGCTTATTAGATTTTCTAAAGCCATTTGCGTGAATTTAAAATGTTAGTTAAAATTTGTGAAGGCAAACCTAAGGTGAATATTTGGATATAGTTTGGGGGATAATGACCCATTTTTGCGGGGGAAATTTCTGGAAAAAAAGATCTCGTTTTTGGTAATAAATTGGGACTCTATGTTTTAGCTGAAAAAAGTTTTAAAATTTTGTTAAGGTCTCGTTAATTTTTTTATATTTGCACCTCTAATTTTCGCCCCGAAAACTATGAATATATTACTACTATTCTTCTTAATGGTATTGGTCATTCCTATGGTATATGGGGTATTAATTTGTAACCCTAAAAAATATACAGTATACCATGATTAAAAAATTACTTTTAGCCTTAGTTTCTATTCTAGCATTATCTTGTTCTTCAGAATATGAACCACCTGCACCAAGACTTTGGTTTCAATTATCAGAATTCGAAGAAGAACTACAAAATAAATATTCTTTTTCAGATATTAATTATAAGATTTATAATACTCAAGAAGAATGGGCTCAAGAGACTAATGCATTGTTTAGCGGGAAGTTTGATGAAACTGGAGAATTAACAATTGAAAATCTTCCCGGTTCAAAAGAGTATTATGTAGATATTTATACAGATGATAATTTTTTGAGTAATTGGGGATTGAATTTTTCTGACTCTAGTAGTATGGCAGTTTTTAGATCAAATGAGGGATCTGGATTGCCACATGGTTTTAATATTAATAAATCTAGTAAAACTGCTTTGGGAGAATGGAGGCTAAATCAAGTGATACAACAAGGAGGGCCATCTCCTAGCCAAGATAGAACATTTGTAGATCTTACAATTAATAAAGATTTTGAAGTAATTATTACCGATAGTATAGAAGGTGTAGAATATAAAGCTAAGTATACCATAATGTCTATGAGGGACGATAGACTTGATTTAGAGTTAAAATCTGTTTCTCCTCGTTTTAATGAGCTTTTTCGTGATGAAGCTGTTATTTCAATAGTTGATGAAAATGAAAGTATTATTCTTTCTTTTGAAGGTATTAATATAGAATATAAGCGTAAATAATAACGAAAATTAAAGCCCAAATTTAACCTATGAAAAAAGTAATTTTAACATTAATTGTTGCAGCAACAATAGTATCTGCCTCTTGTAGTAGTGATGATACAACAGCTACACCAAATATGAACCCAAGTGATATAGCACTAACCATTATAGATAACTCACCTTCTTTAGGCTATGATTTTGACTGGAACGATGCTACAGATGCAGATGGAGATACTGTAACATATGATTTTTATCAAGGAACAGAAATTATAGCAAAAGATCTTACCGTATCCACATATAAATTTGTATCGGCAGATCAGACATCAATTTCTTTTCCTATTAGCTTTAAAGTGATTGCTAAAGATGGAAAAGAAGGAACATCAGAAAGTAATGTAATTAGCGTTCAAGACCCGGTTGTTGCTACATGGCAGATTGATCAGGTTTTTAATAATGATGTTGAAACCCCACAAAGTGAATGTGATAAAATGACGACTTTAGAATTTAAAGTTGACGGTACATTCTCGGGAAATTCATTTTTTACAAATAGTAGCGATGCTTGTGAGTCAGAAGCGTTTTCTGGAAACTGGTCTAATAAAGGTAGTTTAAAGTATGAAATTTTAGCTCCTGGTGACACTAATGGAGATGAATATACTATAACTGTAGAAAATGATAAATTAACTCTTTTATCAGAAGCTGTAGATAATACTACCCCTTTAACAGAGCGTATTATATACATAAAAAAGTAAATTAAAAAAGTAAGATATGGATGAGGGTAGTAATTGGAAAAAACTTTCATCCATATCTATATATAGAGAGTTTAGCTAATTCTTTGGGAAAACAATAAATAATCAAACAAAATTGGTTCTATTTTACAAAGCTAATTTCGCCCCTTAGCCTATGATAAAACAACTACAATTCCTTACATTTTTATTACTTTTTCTATCTGTAACTGCCTTTGCAAGTACTGATGGTATTGATAATATTAATAAGCATAGTACTACAGTAAACTCTTCTAAGGTTGAAGAAACAAAAGACATTAGTAATACTATCGCAGAGAGAAAGAACCCTGCGAGTACAGAAGCAATTCTTAAAAAAACCGCACTACCTGTAAAAGCATTCCGTAATTTTAAATCTCTGGATCGTTTTGATATCCCAGAGGTCGTTGCAAAACCTGTAACCCAAGAGTTTCAGGCAGAAGGGTATAACTTTATTACCCAGGATTCTTTAAAAAATAAGAAATGGCTGGATATGGCAAACAATACATTTGCTACTATCGATGAGACCGGAAATTATGTAGATCTTCTGGATGAAGATGGTTTGGGAGAATTACCAGTAGCAATTAGACCACAGACCATAAGTAATGTAACCTATACCGTTGGGGTGGCCAAAGCAGTTTTTAAACCTGCATACACAGAGCTTACCGTTTTTCTTAAAATAGATACACCAAAGGGTACACTTATTCTAGGAGGAAAAGATATTAAACTCTCACATGAAGGAGGTATAGTTGGAGATGCCAAGCTAAGCTTGATATCACAATTCACCTTCAATATCGATAACGGAAAAGTAGTAGTAACCTTAAAGGGAAGTTTTGAAAACCCTGCTACTTATGCATTGATAGATTGTTCTGGTTTTAAAGAACTGGGTATTGATGCCGATATTAAATTTTCTGAAGGCCTGTTGCATAGAGTAGATAATGATGGAAATAAAACACCTGGGCTTGTAGAGTCTAGTTTTAGAACAGTGGTTGGAGATTGGAACGATATTGTAGTTAATATCTCTTTGCCAGAGTTTGGGATTAAAGGATTAAAAGGAACTACTTTTAGACTAAACACCGCAATATTCGACTTCAGTGATCTACGTAATGATATGGCAATGCCTACAAGTTATCTCAACAAGTATTATAATGAGAATCCAGATCTATGGCGAGGGGTATATATCAATACGTTAGAGGTAGTATTGCCAAAAGAGTTTAGTAAAAAGAATAGTAATAAGCGTACTACGTTTGGTGCCTCTGATCTTATCATAGATTCTCAAGGTGTTACTGGTAAGTTTTATGGAGAAAATATTATTAATATCGATGAGGGATCTGCATCAAAATGGCAGTTTTCATTAGATAGATTTTTAGTCGAAATAGAAACAAATAGTATTATCGCGGGAGAGTTTGAAGGGCAAATTATACTACCGGTTTCAAAAGTAGATAGACTGCAATATGTTGCGATCATACAACCAGATGAATATACCTTAAGAGTATCTAGTACCAAAGATATCGATTTTGATGTTTGGAGCGCTCAAGTAATACTCAAGAAGGAGTCTTATATAGAAATGAAGGTAAAGGATGGGAAGTTTCGTCCAAAAGCCAATCTTCATGGATCTGTAAACATTGCTTCTGGACTAGGAGGAAATAATAATACATCTGGAGGTGCAGAAGCCAAGGATAGTACAGTAGATTTTAAAGGAATAGTATTCGAGAATTTACTATTACAAACAGAATCGCCAAAGTTCTCGGTGACCTATTTTGGGTATCGAGGAGAGATGAAGATTGCTAATTTTCCGCTTACTATAAATGAAATTGGCTTACGTACACCGCCAGGAGGTAATACAGCAGAGTTGTTATTCAACTTTAGTATTAATCTTACCTCTGAAGGAGATGGTGCTAATGGGGGAGGATCTACGTTGGCTATAAAGGCCAAAATGGACGACAGAGACGGGCGTGATCGATGGAAATTTGACGGAATTAGGTTAGAACGAGTCTCGATCATGATGGAAGTAGGAGGAATGGAGCTCAAAGGAACAATTTTTATTTTTGAAAATGATCCTACGTACGGAAAAGGTTTTGCAGGTTCTGTAGCTGCCAAATTTACCAAGGGTATAGAGGTAGACGTTCAGGCAAAAGCACTATTTGGTCGTACAACAGAATTTAGATATTGGTTTGCAGATGCTCAGGTTACAATCCCAAGTGGAGTCCCGATTTTCACCGGGTTTGCTTTGAATTCTTTTGGAGGAGGAGCATATAACCGCATGAGGATGGACGGGATGTCTGACAATCCGAATGCTGCATTTGATCTTATTGGAGCATCTTCTTCAGGGGTGATCTATGTACCTGATAATGATAGCGGGTTAGGGATAAAAGCTTCTGTTGGAATCATTACCCAAAACTCACCAGATTTATTTCATGCTACTGTAGAGTTCGGAATGACATTTAGAAGATCAGGAGGGCTACATGATATTTATTTTAAAGGAGAAGGAGAGTTGTTGGCAGCATTGCCGGCCAAATTCTGGACTAAACTAAAAGATAATCTAGGTGACATTGCCAGTGTAGGAGGCACCATTGGATTACCCGCATCACGACCTAGCGGAGTAATGAGTGCCAATGTATTTATTGGATATGACTTTGTAAATAATATATTTCATTCAACATCAGAACTTTTTATCAACTTTGGGATTCTAAAAGGTGTTGGAGACAATGGAAGAGCAGGATGGATGGATTTTTACGTTGCACCAGACGAATGGCATATTTTGATAGGTACTCCAGACGATCCTGTAGGAGTAGCTTTGAATCTGGGTATTCTTAAGTTAACAACAAAAAGTTACTTTATGGCAGGAGATGGCCTCCCTGGGAGCCCACCGCCACCAGCTATTGTTGCAGAAATACTGGGAGTCGATGCAGCAGCATTAGACTATACCAGGGACCTAAATGCCCTCGAAGCGGGAAGAGGAGTGGCTTTTGGAGCAAATCTAAGTGTAAGCACAGGAGACTTAACATTCTTAATATTTTATGCTCGTTTTGATGCAGGTGTAGGTTTTGATATCATGCTTAAAGATTATGGTGATGCCAGATGTAAAGGAAGCACAGAACAAATAGGACTTAACGGGTGGTATGCCAATGGACAGTCCTATGCATATCTCCAGGGAGAATTAGGACTAACGTTTAAACTGTTTGGTTCTAAAAAGAAAATACCTATTATTAAAGGTGGAGGAGCCGTGTTGTTACAGGCAAGATTACCAAACCCGGCATGGTTCAGAGGATATTTAGGTGGTCATTACAATCTACTGGGAGGACTCATAAAAGGTCGATTTAGATTCAAATTAGAACTAGGTGAAAAGTGCGAAATTGTAGGTGGTAGCGTATTAGACGGCATCGTTGTAATAGGTGATTTGACTCCTAGAGAGGCTTCTGCAGACGTAGATGTATTTGCGGCACCTCAGGTAGCTTTCAATTTACAGATTAACAAAGTGTTTGAAATTCCTGATGAAACAGGAGATCGAAAATATAGAATCCTATTGGATAAGTTTGAAGTAACCAAAGATAAAAAACCTATCGTTGGAGAAATTAAATGGAACAACAGAAATGATGTAGCCGCATTTTATTCTCATGAAATTTTACCGCCTAATGCAAACCTAAAAGCATATGTACAGGTGCATTTCGAGGAATTTATAAATGGAAGTTGGCAAAATATTATAGATGAAGGTAAAGTCGCTATTGAAACTAAAGAAGTAAACTTTGTTACCGGTGAGGCACCAAAGACCATTCCATTACATAATATTGCCTATATGTATCCTGTCGTAGGTCAAAAGAATTTCTTTATAAAAGAATACGGGACCGGATACATAAACTTAAAACGAGGACAATCCTATTTATTTGATGCAGTACCAAACTGGAAAAAAACCATGAATATGAATGCTGCAGGGACTGTTTTAACCAATGGATTTGGGTATAATCCAGGAAAAAAACAGCTTACCTTTACGGTACCAAAAGCTATCAGTACGGGTACAGAATATGTGCTACAGATAAAGTTAGTTCCTCCAAAAGATGGAGATATATCAAGTAACGTAAAAGACTCTTATACTACAAAGGATCTTGGAGAAAAAGATTCTGGTAATGACGTAGAAATTAAATCGAGAACGGTAGAAGGAGTAATCACCCAAGGCGAAGAAAGAGAACTACTTATGTTTGAGTTTAGAACAAGTGAGTATACCACTTTTGAAAGAAAGATGAAGGCGATGAAAACTAATAATGATCTGTATAAACATTTCACTTATCCTTATGGATTAACATTGTCGCAATCAGTAAATTCTATAGAGCCTTTTGATCTTTCAGAATTGGTAGGAAACGACTATACTATGAATTTACCTCTGGTGGCAGTAGAGGCTATTCCTGATAATTCATATTATAAAGAAGAGATCTATCCAATTATATATCAAAATTATCCATTGGCAGGTTCAATTTCTGTAACTCGTGAAACGGATAAGATTAATGTGCCTCCTCTTAATGGTGTAGAACCATTGTCATGGTATTTAACTCATTTGGAAAACGATTTTACGGGAGAAACCAACAATTTCAACCCTTATCGATATAATCTAACGCATTATTTTCATGAGGATTTCATAGATTTAAGATTCCAGTTAGTGAACTCTGATCTTTTGTCTCAAAATTTCAATACATATAAAAAGCTAATTACTGAACCTTTCCCATTAATGAAGCATGGTAAATATAAAACCAAATACAAATATATCCTGCCAGGACAAGTTAAAAAAGGAAAAGATCAAATCGTAAAATACATTAATCCGTTATATGAATAGAGTACTTAAAACCATACATGTTATTGGATTAATCATGCTCTTATTACCGATGCATGGTTTTGGGCAAGATCCAATTGGAGACGAACAACCATCTGTAAAAGTAATCGGATCGGTTACAAAGGATGCTATAATGTTACGTTGGGGAGTCACTACCCCTCTAGCATGGAAGTATGCCAACCAATACGGGTATACAATAGAACGCAAAACTATTGCTATTGGTCAGGAGATATTAAAAGAACCAGTTGTAAAAAAAATAACTACAACTCCTATATTACCTAAACCCATGATGGAATGGGAGGAGTTTACTAATCGTGATAATAACGCAGCTATTGCAGCTCAGGCGATTTATGGAGAAAGTTTTAATGTAGATTTGGAACAAGGAGGAGATGATATTATTAGCATCATTAATAAAGCAGAGGCTTTGGAACAGCGTTTTTCTTTTGCACTATTTGCGGCCGATCAAAATTTTGAAGTTGCAAAATATTCTGGTTTAGCATACATCGATACCGACGTAAAACCAAGAGAAAAGTATTTGTACAGAGTTTATACTGCTATACCTTCTGAGAGAATGCAGGTAAAATTTGGAGGTGTCTATTTAGGGCTGGATGATTTTCACCCATTGCCAGACCCACAGGATTTTGTTGGGATTTTTAATGACAAAAGTGTAATGCTTAGCTGGAATTTTGCATTACTAAAAAGACAATATAATAACTACATCATAGAAAGATCAGACGATAACGGACAAACTTTTAAGCCTTTAGAGGATATTCCTATAGCCAATATGGGAGAACGAGAGAAGAATCCATCTGATCGAATGTTCTATGTAGATAGTCTTCCAAGTAATAACAAAGAATATTTTTATAGGGTTAAAGGGATATCTCCGTTTGGGGAAGTAGGTCCACCCTCTAAAGCAATTTCTGGATCAGGAAAAAAAGCACTAGTGTATAACCCTGCTGTAACCGAAGCGAAATTGTTATCGGATAATGCAAGTGCTGCGATCACGTGGGAGTTTCCTGAAGAAGGAATGGAGTCTATAGCCTACTTTGAGTTAAACAGATCTAATGAAGTAAAGAATAATTATCAGGTAGTTGTTCCTAATATTTCGAAAACAACCAGAAATATCACATATTCAAAGCTAGAGCCAATCAATTACTTTACGATTACCGCGATTGGAGTAGATGGAACCAAACGAGTTTCATTTCCAAAGATGGTACAGCCAGAAGATGATACCCCACCAGCAATTCCTATTGGACTTACGGGAACAATCGATTCTACAGGTGTTGTACAATTAAGTTGGCAAATGAATACCGAAGTAGATTTTATGGGATACCGTGTATTTAGAGCTAATCTGGAAAACGAAGAATTTACACAAATAACCTTTCGCCCAATACCC
The DNA here is from genome assembly GCA_947496355.1 of uncultured Aquimarina sp. Taxonomy (GTDB): domain Bacteria; phylum Bacteroidota; class Bacteroidia; order Flavobacteriales; family Flavobacteriaceae; genus Aquimarina. The sequence continues at coordinate 139,877 of CANMCO010000004.1, read as the reverse complement.
GAGAGTAAAATCGTAGATACCGTAAAGATTAAAACTTTAAATAGCCAAGTATATTACAAAGTACAATCTTTTGATACAAGATATAACCCTTCTGGGTTTTCAGAAGTATTAGTGCTTAAAAAACCAGATGTCATTCCGCCAACACAACCTGTATTCAAATCTTTTAAGGCAGATAAAGGAGTAGTGGCCTTAGAATGGATTACTAGTAGTAGTGAGGATGCTGCCAAAACATTATTGTATCGAAAAGAAAAAGGAGGAGAAACCCCTTGGGAGTTAATTGCAGACGTTGATTTGCCAGCAAATAGTTTTGATGATACATCTGCAAAACCTACCGTAACATATTTGTATACCATTATAACTATGGATGAGTCTGGTCTCGAATCTGAGCCGATATCACCATTAACAATCACATTACCCGATAATAAACCAAAACCAGAAATAGAAAAGTTTACAGCTTTGGTAAACCGGGAAGAGAAAAAAATCGATTTAAGTTGGAAATATAAAGCAGAAGGAGTGGTAGAGTTTTCTCTGTATAAAGCAGAAGAAGATGATAAGCCAACCTTATACAAAGTTTTTAAGGCAGGTATTGGAGAATATACTGATAAGAACTTAAGAATTAATTCTAAATACACCTACTTATTACAGGCCGTATTTGGTTCAGGAGCTAAATCTCCTATCAAAAAAATTGAAGTAGAGTACTAAAATAGTAGTGGAATACTAAAGGGAAAATATGAAAAGATTATTAGTTGCTTTCTGCCTGTTTATGGCCGGTTTCTCGTATGGACAAACATATGATGTTGCTTATAAGCTTAATGTAAAACCTGGCTATGGCAAATGGGGTGGAGGATGCAGAAATAGCATTACGGTAAACCTTTTTTATGAAATAGGCGGAAAAATAAGAAACAAAAGAATCTTTAATGAAGATATGAACTTGAAAACGGGAATCTTTAATTTTAGTGAAGATATCACCGGTAAAGATTTGGTTATTCGTAGGATAGAAGTGAGTACGTCTAGAAACTGGGATAGAGATATTGGTGGTTGTGGAGGTAATGGATCTTTTAATGGAGCACGAAAAACCACTTATATTAATAGTAATTGTTCCAAGAAAGTTAATAATATAGCTGTATGGTGGAATGCTAGTCTTGAGATAACTATCAAACCAAAAATTACGATGTCTTTTCCCCAGGGAGGTAAATCTGTAACCGCTTGTATTACTGAAGGTCAAGTTGTAAGAGCTACTAGTGGTTTTACACCAATAAATAGGATATATAACTGGGAATATTTAGATAGCCGTAGAAAAATAACTACAGCTGCCTATAATACTGCTGTTATAAATGCAAATAATGCATATTATGATTATCTAGACTGTAAGCGCGGTGGCGGCGGTGGCGGCGGTGGCGGCGGTGGCGGTGGTGGCCCAGTACCAGTCATACAACAAATAGCTAAAAGTAATACAGTAGCTCAAAAACTACCTCTTGTTCCAATTGATGGAGGAGGTGCTTGCGAATATTATTATAGCAGATATCAAAGGCTGCAAAGAATAGTTGACAATACTAGAAAATATGAATATATAGAAAATTGGAAACCAATACCTAATAAAAAGAATGCTTCACAAATTACTTTCAAGCTTACAGATATTTATCCTTTAAATTCTACAGGATATAACGAAAGAATCAATAAACCAATATATGTTAGAGTTAATCCTTCTTGTACTGGAGAAGAAGATGCTCCAGAAAAAATAAATGTTACTTTTTTGCCTGAACCCCCAGCAATCGCAAAAGAACCGAAAGAAAAGCAACCCACCTGCTCTTATTCTGATGATGCAGGGTTTACATTGTTCTTTACAAGACAAATATATGGTTATGAGAGAGTTGATATTAGTTTAGAAAAAGATGTAAATGCAAATAACAGTTCTCCTGAAAAATTTCAAGAGATAGATAAAAATATAGCTATTTCGAGTTTCACAAAAGTAGGTAGTGATTGGACGCATGTATGGAGGCCAAGTTCTGGAGTAAAATTAACTGCCGGATCATACAGAATGAGAGTTTCTGGATACCAAAGAAATAGCAATCCATTGATACCATTTTGTAAAGAATATATCAAAAAATTCACAATTCAACCTCCTTCCCGTGTATCGTTTGATGCGAAATGGATACAAGATGAAACTTGCTTTGGAGCTAACGATGGTAAACTACAAATTACGGCTGAAGGTGGATCAAAAGTATATCGATATAGATTAAAACCTACTGATGGATGGAGTGCTCGAATAAATGAATCTGCGTTTCCATTAACTCTTAATGTAGCTCCTGATGAGTATAAGGTCGAAGTTATTGATTCTAAAGGATGCTTTGATAAGGAAACGATTACAGATCCAGATAAAAGAATACCAATTACTATAGTAGGAATAAAAAAAATAGAGCATTATGCTCCCAAGGAAAATGTAACGCATGCTGGTGCTCCTATGGCTAACGATGCACAGATTAAATTGGATTGGGTAAAAGGAGGAACTCCTTTTAAACTTGCTGGCCGTACATATCTTGAATATACTGTATTAATTAATGGTGATGCTGCTAATCCAAGTAACATAAAAGGACAAGCCGATTATAGTGGTCATACAATAATGAGACTTCCGGCAGGAACACATACCATAGTGTATACTGACAATCAAAAGCCGGCTGCATGTACAGCGAGTTTTATATTGCCTACGATTACAGATCCTGAACCAATTACATTTGATATAGAAAAAATTGATCCTAGTTGTCCAAAAGGAGAAGATGGTCAAATAAAAGTGACTAATATAAAAGGAGGATACTCTGACTATACATTTGAATGGTATCAAGGCGTTGACAAGTTAACCGATACCCAATCAACCATAACCGCAGGTGTAGGTTCATATAAGGTAATTGTAAAGGATAAAAGATCTGGTAAAACAGAAAGCCCAGAAATTATATTTGATAATATTCCAGACCCTGTAACGATAGCAAAGATCGATATCGAAGAAATTAAATGTTTCGGAGATGAAGCCAAAGTGACCATAACTGCAGCAGGAGGAAAGGGAGACTATGAATATGGGATTTTTGCAGGCCCAAGTACCGTTTGGCAGTCAGAAAATATATTTAATGTTGCATCCAATACAATACCGGGGTATCGATTTGTGGTCAGAGCAACAGGAGTGAGTTCTTGTGAATCAGATGTTTCAGAATATAAAAGGATTGACGAACCAGAGGAGATAGAGATCATTGTTAAAGAAACCGTGAATAACAATATTTTTGGTGATAATATAGGAGAAATCACTATTGAAGTTTATGGTGGTACTCCTAGGACTATGGGGTCTGAATACGAAATAGCATGGAAAAAAGATGGAGTTTTAATTTCCGATAAGGGACTTTCAATTTCTAAGTTAAAAGCGGGTAAATACACTCCTATTGTTTATGATGCTCACTGTGCTTTTGAATACGATATAGTATATAAGGGGGAGTTTATAGAAATTACTGAACCCGATTTACTAGAGGTTACAATAAAAGAAGATGTGTCTATTTCTTGTGATGGTGGAGTTGGTACTTTATTTGCAGAAGTTAAGGGTGGTTCTGAAAGCTATACGAGTTATGAGTGGTTTAAAGTTGAAGGTGCCGATGTGACCAAGATTAATGAAGGTCAGACATTATCCAAACTCGAAGATACACAAACAGGAATATATAGAGTTAAAGTGGGTGATGGGTTTACATTTTCTGAATCACCTGATTTTGTATTTAAAGATCCAGAACCATTAGGGTTAACCTTGGATAAACGAGATGCGCCATGTTATGGAGAAGCGAGTGGAGAAATTATATTTGCTCCTACAGGTGGAACAAGGCCTTACTTTTTCTCTATAGATAACAAAATGACCTATGTTTCTGAAAATAATTTAACCAGTTTAACGTATGAAGGATTATTAGCAGGGAAATATGAAGTTTGGCTCAGAGATGCTAATGGCTGTGAATTAAAAACACCTAAGACTATTATTGTTGGTCAAGCCAATGAGATTAAAATTACTCGAGTGTCTTATGAAAATGCTTCTTCAATTGGTGGCAATGACGGAAACCTTACTATAGACATAGAAGGAGGTACTGGAAGCCTTGGATTAAATTGGTCCAAAGATGATGATCCTTCTTTTAGTGCAAATACCAGAACCATCAATAATTTATTTGCCGGATTATACACTATTACGGTTAAGGATGATAATGATTGTCCTAAACAAGAAACATACGAGATTAAACAACCACAACCTATGGTTGTTAAAATAGATCAAATTACTCCTGTGTTATGTCATGATGACGCTTTTGGAGAATTAAAAGCAGTGGTGACAGGAGGATTTCCAATAGAGTCTGTTCCTTCTGATTTTGAATATCAATGGTATACTGTAGAAAATGGAACAGAGGTTCTTTTTAATACAGATTTGACCTTGGATAATATCAAAGACCTAAAAGCTGGAATCTATAAAGTGGTTACCACAGATGTAAAGGGAGAAAGCAACTTTGATATATTTGAGATTACGCAACCAGATGATTTGGTAGTATCAATTACTGTAGACCCTATTCATGTAAAATGTCATGGTGAGGCAACAGGTGCTATAGATATTACCGTAACCGGAGGCCCTAAGGATGAAATGACTGGAGAATACCTTCCGTATTCTTTTAGTTGGACCAAAGAAGGGGATCCAGATTTCAAGGCAACGACAGAAGACATAATGAATTTAGAAGCTGGTATATATGGAGTCGTTGTCATTGACGATAATCTATGTACTACGTCATTACCCAATAAAGTTGTTATACAACAACCAATAGCACCATTAGAAATACTAAAAGTACAAGCTGTAAATCTAACAGGTTTTCAAACGGAGAACGGTAGTATCTCAATTGTTGTCAATGGAGGTGTACAACCATATAGTTTTGAATGGAAAAACCTTGATGACCCTACATTTACGGCTTCTACTAGGAACATAAAAAAACTCTCTAAAGGTAATTATGAACTCTTAGTAACTGATGGTAATGACTGTGAAACTAGTCTTATTAAGGAAATTACGCAGCCCGATGAGCTTATTGTTGACATACAGCCTATAACGGCAGAACAAGAAATACAATGTCATGGAGAAGAAACTTCTGTACCACTTGAAACAGTTACAAATGGGGGAGTAGGAGTATATACTTATCAGTGGTTCGAGCAGACAAATAGAAGAGAAATCTTGTTTACAACATCTGGTACTATTAAGACTGTACCTACGGGAATATATACCGTAGTGGTAACAGATGAAAATGGAAATAGAGATACGGATACATATACTATAGATGAACCTGAAAAACTAGAAATAGCAGAACAAATTGATCATATTAATTGTAATGGAGATATTAATGGAGTCATAGATATAACCGTTACAGGTGGTATAAGTCCTTATGTATATAGTTGGAGTAACGGAGAAGTTATTGAGGATTTATCTGGATTAAGAGCAGGGATTTATGAAATAACAGTAACAGATAGCAACAGTTGTGCGGTAACTAAAGCTATAGAGGTTACACAACCAGCTTCTCTATTTGTTGTAGGTGGGGAAATAGAAAGGATATATCCTTCGTCTGCAACAGTTAGAAACGGTAGAATTGTTGTTAACATTGATGGTGGAATTTTACCATATACATATGAATGGTTCGACTTTAATGGAATAAAACAATCTTCTACTAATAATGTATTGAGTGGTATTGGTGCAGAAAAATATTCGTTTAAAGTTACAGATGCTAATAACTGTATTTTGACTATTGATGATGTAGATTTATTTGAACCACCAATATTAGAGTTGTCTATAGCACCTGTCAACGTGATATCGTGCTTTGGAGATACTAGCTCAGGAAGTATTAGTGCTGTCGTAAAAGGTGGAGTTCCATATAGTGGCGCCAAGCAATATGTTTATACTTGGTTTGATGCAAATACAAACACTCAGATAGGTAATGACAATTACTTATTAGAAAACATAGGAGCAGGAAATTATTATGTTACAGTTTCTGATGCTGTTTCAAAAATAGTTACTAGTGAAGTTTTTAAACTTTTAGAACCAGGATTATTAGAAGTAAGCTTAGAAGCAGACTATGTAAGTTGCGGAGATAGTACAGACTGGAAAATTTCACCAAAAATCAGCGGTGGTTCTGCACCATTTAGTTATGAGTGGAATACAGGTGATACAACTAGTGAGTTAACTAGTGTATTAATAGGAACGTATGCTGTAACCGTTACAGATTCTAGAGGTTGTACCACATCGAGTAGTATAACAGTTAACCTTCCCGAATCATTAAAATTAAATTATAGTGTAGAAAAGCCAACATGTCATAGTGGTTGTGATGGTACGATATTTTTGGAAACTAGTGGTGGTAAACCTCCTTATAAATATCAATGGAGTAACGGAAGCATGATAGAAGATCAAACAGGATTGTGTGCAGATCTTTATACGGTTACTATAACGGATTCAAAAGGATGTCAGGTTGTTAAAAATATTGAAATAGAAAATCCAGAAGAATTCATAGTTAATATAGGAGAAGATATTACACTTTGCAAGGATCAAGTAGCAGAAATAGATGCAACAGTTTCTGATCTTGAAGCTACCTATTTATGGACTTCGGATAATGGATTTAGAAGCACCGAAGCGGTTATCAAAGTTGATACTATTGGTATTTACTCGGTAGAGATAACAGATGCTAAAGGTTGTATTACGACAGACGATATTTTTATTAATAAAACTAATGATACTGTGTCAGCAGAATTTATAGCATCTTCACAAGTATTTGTTGGAGAAGAGTTTGTAATAGTTAATATTAGTGATCCCCTACCAGATGCTTTAGAATGGGCTTTCCCTGAAAGGGCAGAATTGATATCATCAGATGATAATTATGCTGAGTTAATTTTTGAAACCCCAGGCGAATATGAAATAATTGTAACAACATATCGCGGTTTATGCAGTGCAACACAAACAAAAAAAGTTGTTGTTGTAGAAAAAGAATTTGAAGAAGATATAAACGAAGATGAAACTCTGATAACCTCATCAATAGATTATAAAGTTTACCCTAATCCAACTAAAGGAGAATTCTCTGTCGATATAACATTATCTAAACCATTACCTATTAATGTAAAAATCTTTAATATGGTAAATAATAACTTAATAGATTCTAGAAGTGATTCAGGTAAAGATTTTTATAAGTTTGATTATGATATGTCTTCGTTAAATGCTGGTATATACTTTATTCTGTTAGAAACAAATTCAGGAAGTCAAGTACGTAAACTGATTATTGAATAAATATACATTTCAATTGTAGAAGGATTTAAAAAGGGTGTTTTGTGATTAGACAAAATACCCTTTTCATATGTACAGGAACTTAATCCATTTTATGGTGTTAATTTCTGGTATCATGTTTTACAATTCGCGCAACCAGATATTCCTGTATTGCACAAGATTTCCATGGTCCTGTAATTTAATAGGTCCCTTGCCATGAGCTTCATTTTTAGGAGGACCAATATATTCTGTAGATCCTAAAATTTCTATATGATCTTGTACCAAAACGCCATTATGAATTACAGTAAAAGACCCTGATTTTGTTTTATTTCCTTCAGAATCAAATTCTGGAGCATGAAAAATAATGTCGTACGTTTGCCATTGGTCAGGCGCTTTAGTTGCATTTGCCAGAGGGATATGCTGTTTATAGATTGAAGTAGCTTGTCCATTTGCATATGTGCGATTTTGATAACTATCCAAAATCTGCACTTCATACTTGTTTTGAAAAAATACGCCACTATTCCCTCTACCTTGTCCTTCTCCCTGAACTATATCGGGAGCACTCCATTCTAAATGTAGTTGAACACTACCAAAGTTTTTCTTGGTTTGTATATCACCGGTTTCTGGTTTTACAGTCATTGTTTTATCTGGATTTATGGTCCAAATAGCAGCTGTTGTAGTATCTTTTGTTGAAATCCAAGAATCAAGATTAGATCCATCAAATAAAATGATAGCATCAGAAGGAACATTATTTTCATTAAAAGAAATAACCTTTGGTTCTGGTTCCCAAACCTCGGTCTCCTTAGGATCTGTAATCTCTTTTTGTGGTGTTGCTACGATTTCTTCCTTTTGCTCTTCAATTTTAGTAGTCTCATTTTTTTCTTTGCATGAAAAAGTAAGAGTTAATGTCAAAAAGAGGTACATGATTTTTCTCATTGTGGTGTTTTTTAGTTGGTTATAATCCTAATATTTTTTTTAATTGTTCTTTGTCAATTTCTGCTCCGGCAAAATCATCAAAAGCTTTCTCTGTAGCCTCTATAATATGACTTTGTATAAACGGAGCACCTTCACGTGCCCCTTGCTCGGGTGATTTAATGCAACATTCCCATTCCATAACTGCCCACACATCACATCCGTATTCTGTAAGTTTAGTAAAGATGGTTTTAAAATCAATTTGTCCATCTCCGGGCGATCGGTAACGTCCGGCCCGATCAATCCAATCACTATATCCACCAAAAACTCCTTTTTTCCCCGTAGGGTTAAATTCTGAATCTTTTACGTGAAAAGCCTTAATAAATTCGTGATAATGATCAATATATTCTAAGTAATCAAGTTGTTGTAACACAAAATGACTAGGGTCATATAAGATGTTGACACGTTTATGATTTCCGGTTGCTTCAAGAAAGCGTTCAAAAGTAACTCCGTCATGAAGATCCTCTCCAGGGTGAATCTCATAACAAACATCAACACCTTCATTGTCAAAATGATTCAGAATGGGTAACCATCTTTTTGCAAGTTCTTCAAACCCCATTTCTACTAACCCGGTAGGTCTTTGGGGCCAAGGGTGCATCGTATGCCAAAGCAACGCTCCAGAAAATGTAGCATGAACATGCAATCCCAAACGTCTGCTGGCTATAGCTGCGTTTTTGACTTGCTGTACTGCCCATTCTGTTCGTTTTTTAGGGTTGTTTTTACAATCGTCTGGCGCAAAATTGTCAAACATAAGGTCATATGCAGGATGAACGGCAACCAATTGCCCTTGCAGGTGTGTTGACAGTTCTGTAATCTCTAATCCGTAACTAGCAATCTTACCTTTTAATTCGTCACAATAGGTTTGACTCTCTGCAGCCTTATCTAGGTCTATAAGTCTGGTTTCCCATGTAGGAATTTGTATTCCTTTATACCCCAGATCCGATGCCCATTTGCATAACCCATCCAGAGAATTAAATGGGGCTTTATCATCCATAAACTGAGCAAGAAATATAGCAGGCCCTTTAATAGTTTTCATGTGATTCAAGTATTTTTTTGCAACTTATAGTCCCTTCTCCCTCAAGGGAGAGGAAACCTTCGATGCTTACTATTTTTAAATTTTTATCCAACTGGCATTTTGTTTACTACTTTCTACAGCAGCGTATATAAATTTCATACCTCGTATACCATCACCTATAGTTGGGAAATCGGGTAGAGTAGAAGGTATATTTCCTTCTTTGATTAGTAATAATTCTTTTGCGAAACTTCTATAGATAGTAGCAAAGCCTTCAAGATATCCTTCAGGGTGGCCAGCCGGGATACGAACATATTCAGAAGATTCTGGATAACTGCCGTTTCCTCCTGGTGTAAATGTTTGCTTGGGTTGATTCAACCATCGTACCACCAGTTCGTTTGGATTTTCTTGATACCACTCAACACTTCCTTTTGTACCATAAATTCGTACTCCCAGATTATTTTCCTCTCCTGTTGCGATTTGCGAAAAGGTCATAATCCCTTTAGCTCCATTCTCAAAACGTAATAAAATATTACCATCGTCATCTAAAACTCTTCCCTCACCAAAAGCTGAAAGATCAGCTGCCAGTTCTTTTATTTGAATTCCAGTAATATATTCTGCCAAATTCTCTGCATGCGTACCAATATCCCCTAGTGCACCACCAATTCCAGATTTTGAAGGATCTACTCTCCATGCAGCTTGTTTCTGCCCAGTTTTCTCAACTGCTGTAGATAACCATCCTTGTAAGTATTGTACATTTATTTTCCTAATAACACCCAAATCTCCTTTAGCAATCATGGCTTTTGCTTGTTTTACCATAGGATATCCAGTATAATTATGGGTAAGTGCAAAAACTCTTTTAGAGGAATCTACTATTTTTTTTAATTCGATGGCTTCATTCAAAGTCAGAGTAACAGGTTTATCACAAATCACATGAAAACCATGTTCCAATGCCATTTTTGCTGGTGGAAAATGCATATGATTTGGTGTTACGATAGCAACAAAATCCATACGTTTATCTTCAGAGAGTTTGGACTCTTCGATGATCATTTGTTCAAAACTACCATAAGCTCGATTTTTTGATATTCCCAATGCTTTTGCTGATGCAATACTCTTTTCTGAACTACTAGAAAAAGCACCACAAACCAAGGTTATCATACCATCAATACTAGCGGCTTTTCGATGGACGTCTCCGATGAAAGAACCCGTTCCTCCACCTACCATCCCCATTTTAAGTTGGGTCATATAATTTATTCTTTATATTCTATTTTTTCATTTTTAAAGAAGATAGCAAAAAGGATCATCACTATAGCTGCGAATATAGCGGGGAAGATCCAAATGCTGTTCCAATTGTGCTGTCCTTCTGTTATTACATTGGCATCTGTGATTTTTCCAGCTACGTAAAAACCGATTAACATGCCTAATCCATAGGTTGCTAACGTGATTAACCCTTGTGCTGCGCTTTTAAATTTTTCTCCAGCTTTACTATCGGTATAGATTTGCCCCGAAACAAAAAAGAAGTCATAACAAATACCATGTAATGCAATCCCAACGATTAACATGAATGCGAGTTCTCCAGAATTGCCATAAGCAAATAGTAAATAACGTAGTGTCCATGCAATCATACCCACTAATAGTGTTTTCTTGAAGCCGAACTTTTTAAAGAAAAAGGGTAGAAGTAACATGAAAACTACTTCAGACACTTGCCCAATGGTCATTTTGGCAGCAGGGTTCGAAACTCCGACTTCCCCTAAAAACTGACCCGCATGTTGATAATAAAAAGCTAAAGGTATGCAGATTAATATAGAAGCCAGAAAAAAGAACAAGAAGTTTCTGTCCTTTAAAAGTTTTAGTGCTTCTAAACCTAAAATATCTGAGATACTAATTTTTTGATCTTTACCAATTTTTGGAGGTGTTTTAGGTAGCGTAAAACTAAAAACTCCTAGTACGGCAGAAGCTATAGCGGTCATTAAGAATGTGTTTTTGAGCATCCCATTGGTAACACCTTCTTCAGAATCCCAGTGAAAAGCATAGCTTATTACAAGTCCTGCTAATATCCATCCAATAGTACCAAATACACGCACAAAAGAGAACTCTTTTGCCGGGTCTTTCATTTGATTAAAAGACACAGAGTTTACCAATGCTAATGTAGGCATATAAGCAATCATATAGCCAAGTACATATGGATAGAATACACCGAAATCTGTGGCATTGGCCATTTGATACATTAAAATTGCACCAATAAGATGTAATATACCAAGTATTCTTTCTGCATTAAAGAAACGATCAGCAATTAATCCAATTACAAAAGGTGCTATAATAGCACCCCATGATTGAGTAGAGTATGCCATAGCAATTTCTCCTCCACTAGTATTAAGTGTGTTTGGTAGATATATACCCATAGTAACAAACCAACCTCCCCAAATAAAGAACTCTAAAAACATCATTAGGGATAATTGAAACTGAGTGGTCTTGTTCATAAATGGTTATTTAGTTAGTTTAGTTGTTTTGATGCACTAATTAGTAAATCACGGGTTGCTTTAATTCCTTCGACTTCTCTCAAATGTTCTCCTTCATACTCTACACCAATAAACCCATTATAACCTGATTTTTTAATAATTTCAAGCATCCTTTTATAGTCAATTGTGGTTTCTTCACCTTCTGCATCAAAATCATAGGATTTTGCACTTACTGCCTTTGCATAAGGCATCATTTCTTCTACGCCTTGATATTTTGGGTATTCTTTAATGCATTTTGTTTCCCATCGTTCTCCACCTTCGCGCTCTAAACAAAAGTTGCCAAAATCAGGAAGTGTACCGCAGTTCTTTTTATTGACTTTTTGCATTACTTTTGTTAGCATAGCTGCATTAGAAGAAAGGTATCCATGATTTTCTACAATAACATTGATGTTTTTGGTAGAAGCATAATCAGATAGTTTGCTAAGACCATCTGTGGCAACATCGACCCATTTATCTGGGTCATTGGTTCCAAATAAGTTTACTCTAATAGAATGACATCCCAAAAATTGGGCGGCATCGACCCATTTTTTATGATTTTCTATGGCTTGATTACGTTCTTTTTCATCAAGAACAGCAAGGTCACCTTCTCCGTCAACCATTATAATAAGATTTTGAATCTTATAGGTTTCACTATTTGATTTTAAAGTTTTTAGAAGCAGTTCCATAGCCTTTTTAGGATTTGCATCTTTTTTAAGTTCATCACTGTATAATTGACTCACATATTCTACTCCTTCAAAGCCTAATTCACTGGCTTTTTGAGCAAAATCTATTGGACTCATTTCTCCAGATCGTATTGTTCTATAAAGAGACCATTGGGCTAAGGACAATTTGAAAAACGGTGTATAATCTTCCATAGTAGATTCTTCATTTTGCACTTTAGTATTTTCTGATGTATTTTGTTTACATGAACTGAAGATCAAAAGTATCAAGAGTCCTTTTAAGATGGTTTGTTGCATTATATTTGTTTTAATCAAAATTATAGCGACCAGGCCTTTCCTTGTGTTAAATTTTCCACTGTATCACAACCTATCTGAACTCCAGGGACAGGTGCATAGACCAAAACATTTTCACCAATTTCTTCACTTGTTTTGAATCCCCAAATAGATAGATCTCTAATTGCTGTTAGATAGGAAAATATGCGCGCATCTTTGGAGACATTTTCCAGATCATCAGGTATTTTTACAATCTCCATTTCTTTTTGATACGCTTTTTGTTGTACTTTTGAAGCTCTAAGATACTTTGCTAAAAAAGCATCATATTCTTCAATTTTCATCTTTCTTACAGGTTTGTCTTCATTAACCCCTAGTTCTTCCATCACCATAGTGGCGCTACTTTTAAACATGGCAGCTTCTTCTTCTTTTGCAACATTGTTCATATATCTTTCAACAAACATGGGAACGTTTAGTGATTTGGCTCCCGGAATATCTGTCTCAGGAATAATAAGGTCAACTATTTGGTCCAATACTTTTGCTTCATCCTCAGAAAGTAATTCTGGTACCCAGGTAAGTTTTATCTCACTGGTGCAGCTTTGTAAGATACTAAGTATAGCAGGAGTAGCGGCTATATATCCCGCTGACAGTCCGATGTTTTTTAAGGCTTCTCTTCTGTTCATCATATTTAGAATTAAGCGGTTTTTTGAATTTGTTTAGCGGCATGTTCTGCGGCTCTGGCTGTAAATGCCATATACGAAAGAGATGGGTTTACACAACTGGCAGAGGTCATAAAAGAGCCATCGGTAACATATACGTTTGGTACCGCATGAATTTGATTATTTTCATTTAGAACCGATGTTTTAGGATCTTTACCCATTCTTGCTGTTCCCATTTCATGAATACCAAGTCCTGGCGCTCCAATGTCGTCCCATGGTTCAATGTTTTTAAAGCCTGCTTTTTTAAGCATTTCCATAGCTTGAGTAATCATATCTTTACGCATTTCCAGTTCATTTTCTTTAAATTCTGCATCAAAGGTTACTGTAGGCAATCCCCACTCATCTAATTTTTCATAATCTAATGTCATTTTATTGTCATGATATGGCAGGCATTCTCCAAATCCCATTAATCCTATTTGCCATTTTCCAGGTTTTAAAATACTTTCTTTTAGCGCTGCTCCATATCCTAATTCAGCCACAGTTTCTTTCCAATCCTGCCGGCTAGCGCCACCTTGATATCCATAACCACGTTTGAATGTTTTTTGATCCGTATCACCACCGATATTTCTAAATCTAGGAATATAAAGTCCATTTGGCCTTCGCCCTTTATAATATTTATCTTCGAATCCATCATAATTTGCTATTGCGCCAGCTTTAAAATGATGGTCCATGATATTGTGGCCTAGTTCTCCAGAATCATTTCCCATACCGTTAGGGAAACGTTCAGATTTGGACTGCATCAGAATACTAGCCGAAGCTATAGCAGAGGCACATAGAAAAATAACTTTAGCTGTATACTCAACAGTTTCTTTAGTTTCTGCATCTATTACTTTTACTCCCGTTGCTTTTCCGGTTTTATCATCATATATTACCTGGTGTACGATTGAGTTAGGACGTAGAGTCATATTTCCTGTACGTTCTGCCGCAGGTAAAGTAGAGGAATTACTGCTGAAGTAAGCTCCAAAAGGACAACCTCGCATACAACGATTACGATATTGACAATTCATACGTCCTTCAAAAGTTTTAGTACCAGTGATGTGTGCAGTTCGTCCAATTGTCATTAACCTATCATCATAATTCTGTGCGATATTAGATTTTAAGTGGTCTTCTACACAATTAAGTTCCATAGGAGGGAGAAACTGTCCATCTGGTAATTGTTCTAAGCCAAGTTTTTCTCCACTCACGCCTATAAACTCTTCTACTTTATCATACCAAGGCGCAATATCCTTATATCGTACTGGCCAATCTACGGCAATTTCATCTTTTTTATTGGCTTCAAAGTCGATATCAGATAATCGGTAACTTTGTCTACCCCAAACAAGAGATCGTCCTCCTACATGATATCCACGAATCCAGTCAAAACGTTTAGTTTCATTATAAGGGTGCTTCAGATCATTTACAAAAAAATGGCGGTGTTCTGTACCAGTTACATATCCTGTACGATTCTGCTTTTCTTGTTCTGCAATCTCTTTTCGGTTTGGCTGCCCCCTAAATTCTGAATCCCATGGGTCATCATTCATAGAGGTGTAATCTTCGATATGGCGTACCATTCGACCACGCTCTAAAACCAATGTTTTAAGCCCTTTTTCACAGAGTTCTTTGGCGGCCCAGCCGCCACTAATTCCTGTACCTACTACGATTGCATCGTATTGTGGTTCTTTTTTCATATGTAATTGACAATTTGTGCGTGTTTTCTATTTTTCTAAAGTTCTAAACCATTCTGCCATAGCCCTGGCTTCATCTTCAGGAATATTTTGATTGATCATTATGGTATTGTTATATTCTTTTAGTAATGCCATTGCAATTGGATCTTTTTTAAGCATTTCATCAGGATTCATGATAATATTCATTACCCATTCTGGACTGCGTTTTTTATAAATACCTGCAAGAGCAGGGCCAATAAATTTTTGAGAAGCTTTATGACAAGCCGTGCATTTTGATTTAAATAATTGAGCACCTTTATCAGCCAATTTCTGATCAATTTTATCAGCAAAGGTTATGGAACTTATTGGACCAATCCCTTTGTTTTCTAAGTCTATCGGAACTGAAGGAACGTTTTCTGATTTAGTAGTCTTTTCCTTTTTTTTAGTGCCAATTGTAATGGAATTTTGGGTGTTTTTTTTCTCTTTAGAGCAGCTAAAGCATAAAAAAAGAAAAAGTACACCTAAATAGATAGAAGATCTTTTCATTTAATATAATGTTATTGTTTTTTATTAGTTAGTATTGCCGTACTAACAAATTTTAGAAAATTCTCATACTGTGGTTATATGATTATTTTCAGGCATTTTATAACCTTTTAAATTTTGGCAAAAAGCCATTATTAAACAATTGGTTCTATTAAATGTGAAATTTTGGTGTTTGAATAATTGCAGTTAAATATAAGAAGTTTATTTATGTTTTAACAAAACAATTAACGAATCCTTAAACAAATTACGAAATGTTTCGGGTTTTTGTTTTTTGGTATATAGCCTCTTATATGAGTTTGAACCTAAATAAATAAAGGGCTTGAAGTAGTTTAGTCATAGGTGATAATGCTGGTGCTGTATTGATAAGGCTATTTTTTCAAATAGGGAATAGTAAAATAAAATGTAGATCCTTTGTTTTTTTTACTTTCGACCCAAATTTTACCTTTAAGCATTTCTACATATGCTTTAGCAATTGATAATCCTATTCCTGCACCTTCAAGAGCATAGCGATCTTCAATATCTGCTTGAACAAACCTATCAAATATAGCTTCCTGACGACTCTTGGGGATACCGATTCCAGTATCTTGTACATAAAACTCCAGAAAACCTTCGTTTTTATGATATCCAAACTCTATCGTTCCTTTATTTGTATATTTAATTGCATTTTTCACCAAATTGGTTAGTACTGCATTAAATTTTTCTTTATCAGTTTCTATAATGACATCTTGCCCAGATAAACCATTGTTTAATGATAATGAAATGCCTTTGCTGTCTGTTTCGGGTTTAAAGAAATTGTATAGGTATTCTGTTTGCTCATTAATATCTACTACATTAGTAAAAACCTTTACTTGATTTGCTTCAATTCTGGATATATCAATAATATCCTTGATTATATTAAGCATCCGAGCTCCACTTTCTTTAATAAGATCAAGATATAACTGTTGCTCATCTCCGCTGAGTTTTGGCTCTTTTAATAGCTCTGCAAGCCCTAAGATACCATTCATGGGGGTTCTGATTTCATGACTCATGTTGGCTAAAAAAGCAGATTTTAAACGATCACTTTCTTCTGCTTTTTCTTTCAATCTATTAAGTTCTAACTCATATAGTTTAATATCGGTAATATCGGTTATAGTTCCAACATAACCTATAACTTGTTTTTTTTCATTGTATTCAGGAATTGCTTGTCCTAATACCCAGGTTACTGAACTATCTGATTTTAGAAAACGGTACTCGGCATCAGAATCTTTTCTTTTTTTAGCGTCATCATACCATCCTTGTTTTAATTTCTTTCTATCATCAGGATGCACGGCATTAAGCCATCCGTCATTAAAAGCATCTTCTTGGGTTAAGCCAGAGATTTCACACCATTTTGGATTTACAAATGTGGTCTTACCATCAGCTTCGGTCATGAAAATACCTACGGGAACGAGATTTGTTAATGTGTGATACCTATTTTCGGTAAGCTGTATGGCTTTTTCAGCAACTTCAAATTTTTGCCTGTACGTTAAAGAATGGTAGATGTCTTTAAATGTAAAATAATTACTCTCGTACACATCTTTTTCAAAATACTTCAAATAAATTGTAAATATGATACTATAGAAGATAGCCATAAAGACCTTTGAAGTCAACCCAGAATATAAAATTTGATATATATCGTCAAAAAACCAGAAAGAGCCTAAAGTAAAAGTTATAGCGTCAAAAATTAATACGAGCACCATTGTAATTAGTATTCTTAAAAACAGATTGGATATATGTTTTGAGACAAACTCAAATATAAAAATGATTAATATAGAGTCGATAAAAAGGATGGCCGTACCAACAAAAAGAACAAAAACATTGGTGTAAAAGAATTCTGTTGAGATATCAAACGGGTTGTAACTTTCGGCACCTTCAATATTCATTCTAAAAGAAAGTAAAAGAAAACACAATACAATGTTGGCTATGACCAGGGCATAAATTAATTTTCTCGCCGTTATGGCATCTTCTTTTATATAAATTAATAATACGGCAAACAATGTAGCCGAGAATAAAATAGATGAACCAGGGGATACGACAAGGTATTCTGAAACTTTAAAATAAAGAGTACTTGCCAGAAAAACTTGTATGAACTGAAATAACCCTAATGAGGTAAATAGTAAACCATGACCCATTACTGTTCGTAAGCGAAATAATAGCAGTATTAATGATGCAATTATAAAGCCTTGAAAAAGGAAGATCGATATTTGATAAAAGTTAAAAGTGTCCATAAAATCCAACATGCATTGGATAGCTTATTTGAGGTTTTCTTACGAAGCCAGCAAATATAGGTTTATAATTTAGCCTTTGAGGATTTTAAAGTTACGAACAAATGTTAAATTTTGCTTATATAAAGACATATATATTTGATTAAAAATAAAAATTAGAGTTTTGAAGAAGATATAAGTGAGAAAAACATATGTTATACTATAAGCAGATTTATTGTTTACATTTGCTCATCACATTTTTCTTTGTTATAAATTGCTGATATATTTTGGAAGACTTAAAGAAAACAATACGATCCTATGCTAATGTAAGTGATTCTGACATGGAGTTTGGGCTTCAATTTTATAAAAAAGAAATTTTTAGAAAAGGAGCACATCTTCTGCAGGCTGGTCAATATATAAATGATTTTTATTTTGTACAGCAAGGATGTATTTCTTATTATACGCTGGAAGAGGGTAAAGCCCAAGTGATGGAGTTTTTTACTGAAGGATACTTTTTTACGGATTTGTATGCATATATACAAGGTATTCCTTCAGAATCTTATCTTGAAGCACTAGAAGACTGTGTTGTTTATAAGATTTCCAAAGAAGATGTTCAAAAAGTGTTTGATCATTCGCACCAACTTGAACGTTTTGGCCGATTATCGATGCAAAGAACATTTGTAATAAATTTCCAACGTATTAATGAACTTAGAAATCTTTCTAATCAGGAACGATATTTACAACTACTTAAAAAACGCCCCACACTTTTTCA
This sequence comes from uncultured Aquimarina sp., assembly GCA_947496355.1. GTDB lineage: Bacteria > Bacteroidota > Bacteroidia > Flavobacteriales > Flavobacteriaceae > Aquimarina. The sequence continues at coordinate 121,258 of CANMCO010000004.1, read as the reverse complement.
ACGAGTTCCCCAGTATCTAATTGCATCATATTTAGGATTAACTCCTGTTGGATTATCCAAAATTCGGAAACGACTTCGCCAAAAGGGATAATACCTTAAATTATCTTTTCATTTTGTGGTTATTCTAATTGAAAAGAGAATAATTTCTTTTTGTACCATTTCTATAAAAGTTAAGAGAATCTAAAATTCAACATTTATTAAACTAGTTTAATAAGAATTTATCAAATATTCCCGAACTTTATTGTGTAATTAATACCCAACTTCAAAAAACGTTACACAATGGCTAAAGAATATATTGATTTTGAAACCCTTAAATACCTTTTATATGACGTACATCAATTAGAGGAGGTGTTAGATCAGGACCGATTTGCAGATCACGATAAGGAATCTCTGGATATGTTTTTGGACTCGGTAAAAGAGTTCTCTGATAGAGAATTATTTCCATATATAAAAGAGATGGACGAAAATCCTGCCTATTATGAAGACGGAAAGGTAATAGTACATAAGCAGGTAGAGGTAATGATGAAAAAAGGTGGGGAAATGGGACTGATTTCGGGGACCTTTGATTATGATGCAGGAGGATTGCAATTACCTATGATGGCATATACAGCATCTGCCTTTATTCAAGATGCGGCAAACAATCACTTACCTGGATATGTTGGCCTTACACTGGGAGCCGCAGAACTCATAGTACATTTTGGTAGTAAAACATTAAATGAAATTTATGTGCCTAATATGCTTTCTGGTCAATGGGGCGGTACAATGTGCTTGACCGAACCACAAGCGGGAAGTTCACTATCTGATGTTGTAACCAAAGCAATACCTACAGAAGAAGGGTATTATAAGATATCTGGGCAGAAGATATTTATTTCTGGAGGAGATCATCAGTATGCTGATAACTTTGTGCACTTAGTATTGGCACGTATTGAAGGAGCACCTGCAGGTACAAAAGGAATTTCTTTATTTGTGGTACCTAAAAAAAGACCCGGTGTTAATGGTAACCTTATACCAAATGACGTAACCACTGTAGCGGATTTTCAAAAATTAGGGCAACGAGGATATTGTACTACTCACTTAGGTTTTGGTGATGCAGGAGATTGTCAAGGTTGGTTGGTAGGAGAGGCGCACCAAGGCTTACGATATATGTTTTTGATGATGAATGGTGCTCGTATTGCCGTGGGTCGTGGTGCAGCAGCAATTGCTACAGCGGCATATCATGCTTCGTTACAATATGCAAAAGAGCGCCCACAAGGACGAAAACTTGCTAGCGATGGAAAGAAGAATCCTGAACAAGGGCAGACCTTAATTATTAATCATCCAGATGTTCGAAGAATGTTACTACAACAAAAGGTAGTAGCTGAAGGTTCTTTGAGTTTAGTATTGTTAGCATCAAGATATTTTGATCTTAAAGAAACACTTGAGAATAAAGCCGATAAAGAGAAATATACACTCTTGTTAGAGTTAATTATACCTATGGTGAAAACGTACCCATCAGAGATGGGAGCGCAAGCAGTATCTACTGGACTTCAGGTTTTAGGGGGGTATGGCTTCTGTACAGATTTTATTCTCCAACAGTATCATAGAGATATTCGAATTTTTCCAATTTATGAAGGAACAACAGGGATTCAATCTCAAGATTTGTTGGGTAGAAAATTGCTTATGGAGAATGGTAAGGCTTTAGAACTGCTTACAGCAGAAATAATGCAAACTATTCAAAATGCATCTAAGTATGATGACTTAAGAGTGTATGCTACTAAGTTGGGTGAAAAACTACAACTGGCTCAAAAAGTGATTGGCTTCTTAGTTGGTTTTGCCCAAAAAGGAGATTATGAACGTTTTCTGTCTGATGCTACTCCGTTCATGGAGTTTCTTGGTAATATTACAATGGCTTGGTTATGGTTAGATATTGCAAACCATGCAAAGAATGCCCTTGTAACTGGAGAGAAAACCCATTCTGAAAGTTTTTATGAAAGCAAAATCCATGCAATGAAGTTCTTTTTTAAGTACGAATTACCAAAGACTATTGGTCTCGCTGAAATTTTAATGGATGAAGAAGTGCTAACTATAGTAGGAGAAAAAGAACTATTTAATTAGGAAAAGCTTTAAACCATATTTTATTATTAACTCATTTTCATTAAGCCATACATGAATAGTATTAAAAAATCCTTCAATTTGGAGGGAAAAGTAGCCATTATTACAGGCTCTAGTAAAGGAATAGGTAAATCAATTGCCAAAGGTTTGGCAGAACATGGTGCCAAGGTGGTGATCAGTAGTCGAAGTCAGGAGGCTGTAGATGAGGTTGCCGCAGAGTTTAAGAAAGCAGGGCTTGAAGCAGTGGGTATAGCTTGCCATATTGGAAAGGCTGAGCAACGTGAAAATCTAGTGCAAAAAACCATAGAACATTATGGAGGTATTGATATTCTGGTAAATAATGCGGCTATTAACCCAATTTATGGACCAATTGAGGATGCTGAAGAAGGTGTTTTTGATAAAATAATGGATATTAATGTTAAGGCCCCATGGATGCTGTCTAATTTGGCACTACCTTCTATGAAAGAACGTGAAGGGGGAAGCATTATTAATATAGCTTCAGTAGAAGCAATGCACCCCGGAGCTGGTTTGGGGCTATATAGTACAAGTAAAGCGGCTTTGCTAATGCTTACCAAAAACCAGGCAAAGGAATGGGGTAAATATGGTATACGAGCAAATGTATTATGTCCTGGTTTGATCAAAACTAAATTTAGTGCGGCTTTATGGCAAAATGAGAAGTTAGTACAGAAAATAGAAAGAACACTGCCTAGCGCACGTATGGGAATGCCAGATGAAATGGCAGGAATGGTATGCTTATTGGCTTCAGATGCTGGAGCATATATGACAGGTAGTGTGTATAATGCAGATGGAGGCTATTTAATTGCAGGCTGATCCGAAATGTTGAAATAAAATTAATTTAAACTTGCCTGTTCTCTTGTAAGGAGTAGAGGGGGCATAAAATTCAAAAAATGAATTTTGAGTACTCAGAAAAAATAGTTTCACTTCAAAATAAACTTAATGCATTTTTTAAAGAGCATATACTTCCAGTAGAAGATGAGGTTAGTGCTTTTAACTATAATCCAGACAACCGTTGGAAACGTTGGCCGGGCATGGAAGCTCTTAAAGCAAAAGCAAAAGAAGCTGGTTTATGGAATCTTTTTTTACCAAAAAACTATGGTGAATTAAGCCCGGGTTTGACTAATTTGGAATATGCACCTTTAGCTGAAATCATGGGCCGTGTCCTTTGGTCCTCAGAAGTGTTTAATTGCAATGCTCCGGATACTGGTAACATGGAAGTACTTGCTAAGTATGGTTCTCCAGATCAACAAAAACAGTGGCTACATCCTTTGATGAATGGAGAAATTCGTTCAGTTTTTTTAATGACAGAGCCTCAAGTGGCTTCTTCAGATGCTACCAATATTGAAACATCTATTGTGTTGGATGGAGATGATTATATTATCAATGGTCGTAAGTGGTGGTCCTCTGGCGGAATGGATCCACATTGTAAGATAGCAATCGTAATGGGAAAAACAAACCCCAATGCACATAGACATCAACAACAAAGTATGGTATTGGTACCTATGGATACTCCTGGATTAAAAATAATTAGACCTCTATCGGTTTTTGGATTCTATGATTCTCCTGAAGGCCATGCCGAGATCGTATTAGAAAATGTAAGAGTTCCTAAAGAAAATTTGATCTTAGGCGAAGGTAGAGGGTTTGAGATTGCCCAAGGGCGCTTAGGCCCAGGACGGATTCATCATTGTATGCGTTTGATTGGTATGGCGCAACGTTCGTTAGAACTAATGTCACAAAGAGCTTCAGAGCGTATTGCTTTTGGGAAAACTTTTAAGGATTATAGCAGTATTCGTCAGGAAATTGCACTATCGCAATGCGAAATAGAACAGGCAAGATTGCTAACGCTTTCTGCTGCCGATAAAATGGATAAAGAAGGAAACAAAACATCTAAAGACCTTATAGCAATGATCAAAATTGTGGCACCCAATATGGCGCTAAAAGTTATTGACAGAGCCATGCAGATTCATGGGGGAAAAGGTGTAGGGCCTGATACTCCGTTAGCACATTTTTTTGTAGCTGCACGAATGCTTCGGTTGGCTGATGGTCCCGATGAGGTGCATATGTATCAACTAGGAAAGAGTGTAATTAATAAATACACCAAATAATAAGACTAAAGTATTTCTCCATTTTAAAGTGGAGTAAGGAAATCTTTTCTTCTACAATATTATAAAGACATGCAAAACGTACGTAAAGGCGAAGAACTAAACGAAAAAACATTAAAATTATACCTTCAGAATGAAGGATTGATTAATAGTAATACTAGTGATTGGCAAGTGACACAATATACCCATGGCTATTCTAATCTTACCTATTTGGTAAAGATTGAAGATAAAGAATATGTACTTCGCCGTCCACCTTTTGGAGCAATAAAGAGGGGGCATGATATGGGTAGAGAATTCAAAGTGCAATCCGGTATATATAATACTTTTCATAAAGTACCTAAAATGTACACATATACCGAGGATGAAAATATTCTTGGTTGTCCTTTTTATATTATGGAAAAAGTTGATGGCATTATACTTAATGTTCATGAAGCCAAAAAAAGGAACATACCTGCAAATAGTTTTAAAACTATTGCCAGTTCATGGCTTGATACCTTTGTAGAACTTCATAATATAGATTATAAAGCAGCTGGGTTAGAAGACTTAGGAAAACCTGAAGGGTATGTAGAACGACAAGTGCTCAATTGGGGGAAACAATACTTAAAAGCCGCTACAGAAGATGTGCCTGCGGCAGAAAAGGTAATGCGATGGATGGAAGACAATCAACCCAAAGAATACAGACATAGCTTGGTTCATAATGACTTTAAATATGATAATATTGTTTTCAAGGATAATAGCTGGAAAGAAGTAGTTGCTGTATTGGATTGGGAAATGGCAACACTTGGAGATCCATTGATGGATCTAGGAACATCACTTGGATATTGGACTATGGCCAGTGATCATCCATTTGTACAACAAGGGATTCCATCACCAACAGCTCTGGATGGTAACCCAGGAAGAAGTGAAATTGTAGAATTGTATACCCAAAAAAGTGGAAGACAAGTTGATCATTTAGTGTTTTATTATGCGTTTGGGTTATTTAAGATAGCGGTAATTGCACAACAGATTTATTACCGATATAGCAAAGGGTTAACAACTGATCCTCGATTTGCACAATTGAATAAGGCGGCAGAATTACTTTGTAATCTGGCTTTGCAAGCAATTCAAAAAAATAAAATTGATTAATGACTCATCATTTTAAAAGTTATAAAATGGATTATTTAGCTTCTACATACTATTATGATTATGAATCAGAAGAGATTCAGGAGCTCATAAAAGAGTTTAAAACAGATGCATTAACCCCAAAAGAAAAGGCTAAGCAGTTATATGTAAAAGTTCGTGATGAATGGCGGTACGATCCATATACCCTGCATTTTTCTAAAGAAGGTTATGTAGCAAGTACGCTTGCAAAAGAAACAAAAGGTCACTGTATTGATAAGTCAATTCTTTTAATCGCTGGTTTACGGGCATTAGGTATTCCGGCAAGGATACATCTAGCAAAAGTTAAAAATCATATTGCAGTGGAGCGATTGGTAGAAAAATTTGGAACCAATGAATTGACTCCTCATGGGATGGTTAATTTGTACTTAGACGGTAAGTGGCTTAAAGTATCTCCTGCTTTTAATGAATCTCTGTGTAAAATGTGTAATGTAGCTCCTTTAGAGTTTGATGGTGAGAATGACTCCATTTTTCAGGAATATAATAATGCAGGAAATGAATTTATGGAATATATAGAGGATTATGGTCATTTTGAAGATGTTCCGATAGATTTCATTTTTAATAATGTTAAGCAGCATTATCCTGAGCTTCTGGAAAAATATAAAGACGTTACCGTAATTAAGTTATAAAATAAACCAGTTTCTAAATCTCAAAAATAGAAATATGAGCGAAAAATATGTAGGAGTTACTCCAGAACAATTTCAGGATTTTGCAAGCTTACCCAATGAAGGTTCCTTTCAAATGCTGAATCTATTAAAATTTAAAAGCAAAGTTGAAGAAACAGGAATGTCTGGAGCAGAAGTCTATGTACAATATATGAATGCAGTAATGCCTTTTTTTCAAAAGTCAAAAGCAAAAGTGATTTATCAAGGGAAACCATTGTTTAATCTTATTGGTCCGGATAATGGTCTCGAATGGGATAAAATATTAATTGTAGAATATGCCAGTAAAGAAGATTTTTTAAAGATGATTACTGCAGAAGGATATCCTGCAAAATTAAGGAGTCTAGCTTTGGAAGATTCACGGTTAATCCTATGCAAGTCATAATAAGATTATAATAGTATAACATAAAATATAATATGGAAGTAAAAGATAAAATAGTAATTGTTACTGGTGCTGGGTCAGGTATAGGAGCGGCGAGTGCAAAACACTTCGCAAAGCACGGGGCCAGAGTCATTGTTTCAGATATTAAAGAAGAAAAGGCACAAAGCGTTGTCGATGAGATTAACAATGATGGTGGAGAAGCAATAGTGATTGTTGCCAATGTTGCCAAATTTGATGATGTAGAACAGTTGATTGCTAAGACGGTTTCTACTTTTGGTAGATTAGATGTGATTGTTAATAATGCTGGAATTGGCCCCAGAAATATGGCCCGGACGGGAGAATATACCTTGGATGATTGGGATAGTGTTATAGCAGTAAATCAGACCGGAGTTTTTTATTGTATGAAGTTAGCTTTACAGCAAATGGTAAAACAAGGAGGAGGGAATATTGTTAACATAGCGTCCTTGGCAGGGCTAAAAGCATCATTAAATAACCTTTCATATTCAGCAAGTAAATTTGCAGTAGTTGGTATGACTAAATCTGCGGCATTAGAGTACGCAACAAAGAATATACGTATTAACGCTGTATGTCCTGGATATACTGAATCTGCTTTGTTAGATAAGCTTTTATCTGTGAGACCAGATATGGATCAGCGATTGAAAAGTGTGATTCCTATGAAACGCTATGGATTAACAGAAGAAATTGCAGAAGCGGTAGTTTGGCTGGCATCGGATAGCACTAAGTTTATTACAGGACAAACTATAACCCTGGATGGGGGGACCTCATTATAAAATAAATAATAGCATAAATTATTTTAAATAAAATTAAAACACAAACCAATGAATAAGCAACTAATATTTAAGAAACGTCCTGCTGGACTTCCAGATGCGGATACTTGGGAATTACAATCTAACCCAATTCCAGAACCTAAAGATGGAGAGGTATTGATCCAACAACATTATATATCCTTGGATCCGGCAATGCGTGGCTGGATGAACGAGGGTAAATCTTATATAGAACCCGTGCAGATTGATGATGTAATGCGTTCAGGTTCGATCGGGAAGGTGATAAAGTCAAATAACCACCCAAAATTTAAAGAAGGAGATTATTTAACAGGTTGGGGGGGAGTACAACAATATGCAGTAACCGATGGAAACAATTGGTATAAGGTAGATCCAAACCTTGCTCCTTTACCAATGTATATTGGTACCTTGGGTATGCCTGGGATGACAGCTTATTTCGGAATTTTGGAAGTCGGTAAAATCAAAGAAGGTGATGTTGTCCTGGTTTCGGGAGCTGCTGGAGCCGTAGGTAGCATTGTTGGTCAGATTGCTAAAATCAAAGGCTGTCGCGTAATTGGTATAGCCGGTGGTGCGGAAAAATGTAAATATGTAATAGACACACTGGGATTTGATGGGGCTATTGATTACAAATCTGAGAATATTCATACCGCATTAAAACGAGAATGCCCTAAAGGAATCGATGTGTATTTTGATAATGTAGGAGGAGAGATTCTTGATGCGGCATTGGCTAGACTGCGAATGCATGCACGAATTGTTATTTGTGGTGCGATTTCGCAATACAATAATAAAACAGCGATGAAGGGTCCATCAAATTATTTGTCTCTTTTGGTAAATCGTGCTACAATGCAAGGAATGGTAGTTATGGATTATGCAAAAGATTACGGTAAAGCTGCTATGGAAATGGGTGGCTGGATGGCTCAAGGAAAACTAAAAAGTAAAGAAGATATTTATGAAGGAATTGAGAATTTTCATGAAACATTTTTACGATTGTTTTCTGGAGATAAGATGGGTAAATTGGTGCTAAAAGTTATTGAAGAATAATAAAATCGATAACTATGAAAGCAATTGTTTGCAAACAATTTGGACCACCTTCGAGTCTTGTTCTAGAAGGAATACAAAGCCCATCGTATAAGGAAAATGAAGTTTTGGTAAGCGTAAGAGCTTGCGGGGTTAATTTTCCCGATACTTTGATTATTCAAGGACTGTATCAATTTAAACCAGAATTACCTTTTACACCAGGCAGTGATATTGCCGGTGTAGTTAAAGAAGTTGGTGCTGGAGTAACACATCTAAAACCTGGTGATGAGGTTTTTGGATTTGTAATGCATGGCGGATATGCAGAAGAGGTGATCGTTCCTGGTAATGCTTGTTTTAAAAAACCTCCAATGATGGGTTTTCCGGTTGCAGCATCTTTTATGATGGCCTACGGTACTTCATATCATGCTTTAAAAGATAGAGGTAATCTTAAAGAAGGAGAGACGTTGTTGGTATTAGGCGCATCGGGCGGAGTGGGATTGGCTGCCGTTGAGCTAGGAAAGCTTATGGGGGCCAAAGTAATTGCTGCCGCATCTTCTAATGAAAAATTGAAATTATGCCAAGAATATGGTGCAGATGAGGTTATTAACTATACAAGCGAAGATCTGAAGTCGAGAATTAAAGAGCTTACATTGGGTAAAGGAGTTGATGTGGTCTATGATCCTGTGGGTGGAGAATACTCAGAACCATCTATACGTGGTATGGCATGGGAAGGACGTTACTTGGTAGTTGGTTTTGCTGCGGGCGATATTCCCAAAGTGCCTCTTAACCTAACTCTTCTAAAAGGCTGCGCCATTGTAGGCGTGTTTTGGGGGAGTTTTGCAATGAAGACACCCAAGAAAAATATGCAAAATACTATGGAATTAATGCAGTGGTACGGAGCAGGTAAATTAAAACCGCATATTCATGAGATATATCCTTTAAAAGAAGCATCAAAAGCTCTTGAAGCTATGATGAATAGAGAAGTAAGAGGGAAAGTGGTGATTCAATGTTCATAATACCAAAATCATAAAAGAAATGAGATTAAAAAATAAAGTAGCCATTGTAACTGGAGGAGCTAGAGGGATAGGTAAAGCTGTATCAGAATTGTTTGCTAAAGAAGGAGCAATTGTAATTATTTGGGATTTATTAGATGGAGGAGATAATATAGCAAAACAAATTATTGCAAATCATGGAGTAGCAGAGTTTACTAAAATTTCTGTTACTGATAAAGAAGCTATAGAAACCGAAACTGAAAGGATATATAAGAAGCACGGCAAGATTGATATACTTATCAATAACGCTGGAATCACCAAAGATCGTACACTGCATAAAATGAGCGAAGCTGAGTGGGATGCTGTGATTGATGTTAATTTAAAAGGTGTCTTTTTATGTACCCAGGTAGTTTCAAAATATATGAAAGAAGCAGGTTATGGCCGCATTGTTTCTGCAGCCTCTAATGTAGGTCTACGTGGTAATTTTGGGCAAACTAATTATGCTGCAACCAAGGCCGGAGTTATTGCGATGTCCAAAACTTGGACAATGGAGTTAGGAAAGTATGGAATTACTGCTAATGCGCTTGCCCCTGGTTTTACACTTACAGAGATGACAGAACAAATCCCAGAAGAACATTTAGATGGGATTAAGAAACAGATTCCGCTTCAAAAAGCTGCTATGCCCATTGATATTGCTTATGGATATTTGTATTTGGCATCAGATGAGGCTTCTTACGTTTCTGGAATATGTTTAACAATTGATGGAGGAATTTCACGATAAACTAACCAAATACAAATTCAACTTTTAATTCAATACATATGAATCAACTAATTTGTAAAGATTTTGAAGCGTTTAAAAAACATGAAGGAAAGCCGTTGCCAACAGGTGAGTGGTTAGTCGTTACTCAGAAAATGATTAATGCTTTTGCTGAGGCTACCCAAGATTTTCAGTGGGTACATGTTGATCTTGATAGAATTAAAAAGGAGTCACCTTTCAAAAAACCTATTGCTCATGGGTTTTTATCAGTCTCTTTACTTTCTAAAATGCTTATGGATCTAATCCTTGTAAAAAGCTTAGCAATGGGAGTAAATTATGGGTTGAATAAAGTACGTTTCCCACATCCAGTGATTGTAGATAGTCGTTTGCGCTTACATAGTAGTATTCAGAAAATAGAAGAATATGGGTATAATGGGTTAAAAATTACCTGGGATTGTACTGTTGAAATAGAAGGTGTTGAGAAACCTGCATGTGTGGCAGAGTTTGTTTCCCTTATGTTTGAATGATTAACCTGAACTAAATATGATATATAAAAAAAGCCTGTCACATGTGACAGGCTTGTGCTTTAAAAAAATTAAATAGTATATATTAAATTACTTTTACATTTACTGCGTTTAATCCTTTTTTACCTTCCTGCAAATCAAATTCGACTGCATCGCCTTCTCTAATCTCGTCGATTAATCCAGAGATGTGTACAAAATGTTCTTTGCCTGAGTCTTCTTCAGTGATGAATCCAAAACCTTTGGCATCGTTGAAGAATTTTACTGTTCCTTTATTCATTGTTAAAATTTAAATTAGTTAATAAAAATCAAAGATAATGCCAAATATTGAAATGTTCATCATTATCTTGTTTTTACATACGTTATAAACACATTTTTTAAATGTTTATTACTAGTAAAAGTATGAAAAAGGATTTAAATAAAGATAAGGATACCAAATTTACTACTCGTTTTTTCCTAAATAAGGTCTGGAAACCAAAGCTATGCATGAGGTTTTGTTAAAATAATTTCTGTAATTCTAATTCATAGTCATATTGTAAATCTTCATGCAATACTTTTATTTTCTTCTTTATCGATTCAATTTCTCTTTTAAGAATGTTTTGCAGTACAGAATTGTTTTGGATGTAGGGTTTATAATTTTTTAGTTTTTCACAAAAGTAAAGTAGTAGCTCAACCTCTGTCTCTTTGTTTTTAGAATATCGAATGTATTTCTTTATAGTTCTTAAAATTTTCCGGACACTCTTTTTGATATAATGGTAGGATGATGTATTAATGACCTCAAATTGACTATCAACTTCATTTTTCACACTTTCAATATAACCTTCCTCATTTGTGGATTCAAATAATAAATAGGTTAGCAATTCCTTGTTTTCCTTTTTAAACCTAGATAGACGTAAACACAACTCTATAAGTTCCTGATGTGAACTATGAGCTAATTCTGTTTTAAGTTCTCTTACTGTAGCAGATTTCATGAGCGCAATTTAGGTAAAAGAATGAATTGATTGGAATTGTACATGTTCATGTTAATAAACGTGTTTTTAATGATTGCAGTGGTTAAGCTTTTTAAAGGAGTGCATAGGTTAGGAGGTTATTTTTGTTCTAATTGTTTGATTTTGAAGAGTTTTTAATCGGTTTGTTAACGTAAAGATCTCACTGTTCATAGGTGTAATTGGAGTTATTAACATAGTTATTAACAATTAAAGTAAGTTTTTACGTGTTAAATATTTGAAATTTTACATATTTTGTGTTTTATAACGAATTTAATAAACTTTTCAACAAATTATTAACAAATAATGAACATTTTGTTTTGTTATATGTTAATAACTGATTACTTTAGTACCAAATAACCCTTAAATCACACGATCATGAATCATTTATTTTCCACACTCGGATTTAGTTTTATGAGTATTGTAAATTTTTTGAGACAACTCCCTGAAGCTTCTAGTTATGCAATTCGTAAGTAATAATAAAAATAACTCCCTTTACAAAATCTTTGAAAAACTCTTTTTTATTAGTGTTTTGAGATAGTTGTAAGAATAATAGTTGCATTTGTTTTGCCCTAAAACCCTTCATATATTTATTTGAAGGGTATTTTTTTGTAATATTTCCGGACAACTATACTATATAGAAAGAGTATTTAGATAGTAGTATAATATTGTTATTCTCTTGGTAAGACTTTAATCTGTGCTTTTTTTAGCTCTTCAACAATTTTGCTTTCTTCATTGGTAAGAGATGGAGCATTGTAATGTTTCCAGAATTCTGAATTATAAGGAGGAGCTTGGCTTTCTATGCTCTTGTTTATACTCAGATTTTGGTTGAAAGGGTACTGACTCACATTTTCAGAGATCACTTTACTTATAAACAACTCCTTTTTAGGGTGTTTTTTGAATAGTATATGATCTGATCCCAAGCTCTCAAAGATGTGCCAGGTATCTTCCTCTTTTAAATATTTTAGGTACATTTTGTTATTGTGTTCCTGGTATTCAAATACTATATTATAGCTAGCTTCTTGCTGCCCGTTAGAAAGTCTTCTTTTATAGTATCTTTTTTTACTTCTAAATCTTGTTAATTCGATTCTGATAAACGCAAAACTTTCAGTATCAATGTAAAGCGTTGCTTTTTGAAAAGGAGGATTAGTCGCTATTATTTTATAGACTAACTTATCTGTAAAGGTTAAGATGTTTTCAATTTCGTATGACCACCCTTTCCTTACTTTTATTGGCCCATAATCATATCGGATAAAATCATCCTCAGTTAAGTCAACAATTGAGTTTTTTCTTTCGAAATCATTATTCCATGGATGATTTTGTGTAATGTAACTTCGCCTTACTTCCTGAAGTTCTACTTGTGGTGAATAATTGTCTTTGTAGTCTTTATAATAGAATTTGGCGGCACACTCTAATAATTCTACATAATTACCATCTTCATTTTGTAAATCACGGATAAAACCTTCTAATATGTACGGTTCTGTTGGATAATTTCTGTCGATAGCTTTATATGCTTTCTTAACAATTTGTTTTGCTGTTAGAGGTTTATCTGAGTTAAGAATAACTTCGTCTAATTGGGCTATACTTTGGTCGAGATAAATATTCTCGTTTTTTTTGAATTGCGTTACTTGTTTTCTAATGCTCTTGTAGCCTAACATTGAAATGGTTACGAATTGGGTATTCATGTCTGAAGAAACATGAAATATAAATGAACCATCTTTATTAGTAGTTGTTCCTATAGCTTTTTCCTTTATAAATATTGAGGCAAAAGGCAAAGGTTCTTTGGTGTTATTATCTATTACTTTTCCTGAAATAGAAATGAAATCTTGTGCATTACTAAGGAATGAAAAAAATAAAAATAATACAATACAAGATATATTTTTCATAGAAATATTTTAAAAAAGGAATTTATTTTAAACTCAAAACCTCATAATAATAATTAGTTTCGACCCCGTTACCTTTTTGTAAGACGATCATGATTGCATTATGTTACCAAAAAAAAGAATTACGACCAATTCATGATATTATATACTAATCTGGCGGCTAGTTTTCCCGTACAATTATCAATATCATATTTTGGATTAAGTTCAACCAAATCAACACTTATTAACTTATTAGACTCACAGATATATTGTATTGATTTTAAAGCAATATCGGTAGAGAATCCTAACGGAGAAGGAGCACTAACCCCTGGAGCAAAGGCAGAAGAAAATCCATCAATATCTATGGTGAGATAGATGTAATCTACAGAAGCAATAAAATCTTTAATAAGTGCTATAACTTGATCTTTATTACTAATTGTAAACTCGGTATTCTCCAGGTATTGAACACCTAATTCGTTAGCGGTTTCATATAATATTCGATTATTCGATGCTTTTTGAATTCCTAAACATAAATAATTAAAGTTGTCACTTTCTTGTGCAATTTGATAAAATGGGGTTCCTGAGTTTCCTTTATCGGTTTTTTGTCTAAGATCAAAATGTGCGTCAAGATTTATGATACCTATTGTTTTGTTGGGAAATTCCTTTTTTATTCCATTATAATGTGCATACGCAAGATCATGTCCACCTCCTAAAATAATAGGCAATGTTTTGTGGTGTAAAAGAGAGGTAATGTAATGGGATGTTTCGTTTTGTGTTTCTTCAAGATTTCCTGCTTTGCATACTATATTTCCTACGTCTAATATTTCAATATGATCTGTAAAATGATTTGATAACGAAGCTAACATTTTTCGTATTGCATTGGGACCTTCTGCAGTACCAATTCTTCCTTTGTTTCTTTTTACACCTTCGTCACATTCATAACCTAAAATAGTGTATGTTTTTTTTGTTGTTAGTTGTAATGAACTATTGTCAAGGTCAATGCATTTGATTTTTTCGTGTAAATACAATTGATCATCAGACTGTCGTCCTGTCCAGAGATTCGTGTTTGGTTTTTGATAGCAGCTCATTTATAAAGGAATAAAAGTGTTATTAATTGTGAAAAATGTGATCAAGGATATCATCCTCGACAAGATTTGGTATCGTCACTTTTAACTCTGGAGTGCGTTCCATCTCCCTTTTAATTGCAAACAACGCTTCTTTATTTCTAGCCCAACTTCTTCTGGAGATTCCATTATTTACATCATAGAATAACATGCTTTTCAATCTTTCTGAGGCTTCTTCTGTGCCATCAAGTAAAAGTCCAAAACCTCCGTTAATAACTTCGCCCCAGCCAACACCTCCACCATTGTGGATTGAAACCCATGTTGCTCCTCTAAAACTATCTCCGATTACATTGTGAATAGCCATATCTGCTGTGAATTTGCTGCCATCATAGATATTACTGGTTTCACGATATGGAGAATCGGTTCCACTTACGTCATGGTGATCCCTTCCCAAGACTACAGGAGCAGATATATCCCCATTATGTATGGCTTGATTAAAAGCTTCTGCAATTTTTGTTCGCCCCTCGGCATCAGCGTATAAAATTCGAGCTTTAGAACCTACCACAAGATTATTTTGTTTTGCTTCACGTATCCAAGTAATGTTATCCTGCATTTGCTGTTGAATTTCTCCCGGAGAGATTTTCTTTATGGTCTCCATTACTTGCAATGCAATTTGATCTGTTTTATCAAGATCTTCAGATTTTCCCGAAGTACAAACCCATCTAAAAGGACCAAATCCATAATCAAAACACATGGGTCCAAGAATATCTTGCACATAGGACGGATACTTGAAATCAATCTTATTTTTTGCCATTACATCGGCCCCAGCACGCGATGCTTCAAGTAAAAATGCATTACCATAATCAAAGAAATATGTACCTCTGGCGGTATGCTTATTGATTATAGCTGCATGACTGCGCAATGATTCCTGGACTTTAATTTTAAAATTTTCTGGATCCGTGCTAATCATTGTATTTGCTTCTTGATAACCTAACCCAACAGGATAATATCCTCCGGACCAAGGATTATGCAATGAAGTTTGATCTGATCCAAGGTCTACATATATATCTTCCTCATAAAATTTTTCCCAAACATCAACAACATTACCTTGATATGCTATAGAGACTACTTCTTTATTGTTTACAGCATTTTTTACTCTATCTGACAGTTTATTGAGGTCGTCAAGGATTTCATCAACCCAACCCTGCTCATGACGTTTCTGAGCCGCCTGCGGATTCACTTCGGCACAAACAGTAATGCAGCCTGCAATATTTCCGGCCTTTGGTTGTGCTCCACTCATACCACCTAAACCAGCGGTAAGAAAAATTTTACCGGCAGAAGATTCGTTTGGTTTTAATGTTTTTCTAAACGCATTCATTACTGTGATTGTGGTACCATGAACAATTCCTTGAGGCCCAATATACATGTAACTTCCAGCAGTCATTTGTCCGTATTGGGTGACACCTAGGGCGTTATATTTTTCCCAATCATCTGGTTTAGAGTAATTTGGTATCATCATTCCGTTAGTAACTACAACACGTGGGGCGTCTTTTGAAGAAGGAAATAACCCCATAGGATGACCTGAGTACATATGTAGTGTTTGTTTATTTGTCATTGTGGCCAGATATTGCATCGTAAGCAGATATTGCGCCCAATTTTGAAATACAGCACCATTACCACCATATGTAATTAACTCATATGGGTGTTGTGCAACAGCAGGATCCAGATTGTTTTGGATCATTAACATAATACCTGCGGCTTGTTTTGATGTTGCAGGATAGTCGTTTATTGGTCGAGCATATATTTCATAATCCGGCATGAAACGATACATGTAGATACGGCCAAACTCATTTAACTCATCTAAAAACTCCTTAGAAAGTTCGTAGTGCCATTTTTCTGGAAAGTAGCGTAACGCATTTCTTAGCGCTAATTTTTTCTCTTCAATAGAAAGAATTTGTTTTCTGTGTGGGGCACGACTGATTTTAGAATCTAAAACTTTTTTTGATGGTAATGTTTTAGGAATTCCTTGAAGTATTTGTTCTTTGAAGGTAGTCATTAGTGATTCAAAATTAGAGTTGATAGGAGGAAGGTTTTATTGTTTATATACGAGTTCTCCTCGTTTCCATACTTGTGTTGGTACAAGTTTACCTTGGTGGTAGAAAATCTCATTAAAATGGTCTGTTTGAAACAGATTAAAATCTGCAAGCATACCTTTAATTACCCTTCCTCGATCACTTAGGTTGAGCGCAGCTGCTGCTCTAAACGTTATTCCTGCCATAATTTCGGCATTAGTTAATTTTTCGAATGTTCCGAGTATACAAGCTTGTGTCAATAAATCCCCCATTGGTGCAGAGCCTGGATTCCAATCACTAGCTATAGCTACCGACCCTCCGGCATTTAATATTTTTCTAGCGGGAGTAAAATTACATCCCAAACCTATAGATGCACCTGGTAATGCAACTGATACCACATTGCTATTCGCTAGCATTTCTATTTCATCTTCTGTACTTGCTTCTAAGTGGTCTGCACTAATAGCATTCATTTTTACGGCGACTTCGCTACCTCCAATACTAAACTGATCTGCATGTACCGTTATGTCAAAGCCTAATGCTTTTGCTTTTCTAAAATACGGGTAGATATCTGTTGGAAGGAATGCGCTTTTTTCGATAAAGGCATCAATTCTATTTGTTAGCTTTTCTTCTTTTAAAATAGGAAATAATGAATTGCTCATCGCTTCCAGATATTCTTTATGGTCTCCATCAAAATCCTTTGGAAGCATATGCCCAGCAAGACAAGTAGGAATCAAATCGGCCTCTGTTTGTTGATTAGCATTTTTTATTGCTCGAAGCATTTTCAATTCTTCTGGAACGGATAATCCATAACCACTTTTTACTTCAATAGTAGTAATACCTTTTTTTAAAAGCTTATTAGCTCTTTTGATAGTTCCACAAGTGAGTTCTTGCTGTTCTGCTTTTCTTGTTTGTGTTACAGTATCCCAAATTCCGCCGCCGGCTTCAGCTATTTCCAAGTAAGACTTACCTGCATTTCGCATGGCATAATCCTTTGCTCTGGAACCTGAAAAACAGATATGAGTATGAGCATCAATAAATCCTGGAGTACAGATATAGCTTGCTTGTAATTCTATAATTTCTGTGTCAAGAGTATCTACTTGCTTTTTTAAATCTGAAAATTTACCTACGGTATGTATATGATCTTCTTCAATAAGAATTCCGGCATTTTCAACTATAGATAGTTGTTCGTCTGTAATTGCACCTTTTGCACTCAGTTCTTCCATACTTACTAACTGTGTGATCGGGCCAATTAATTTATATTTTTTCGTCATAAAACCTTACTGTTTTTTCAATACCCTTGGTTACTTGTTAACTTCTTTAATATACTTCAAATTCATCAGAAAATTGGGTTTCTAATGATACTTTTTCTCTTTGAGATATTAGGTTTGCTATATTGATTATACTTTTGTTTTTGATCATTTTTATTCCTGCTTCAATATCATCAGCAAATACACGGTCTTTATCGGCAAAGGAAACATACTTACGAATTTCCTTATATATTTCATCCAGAATGATTCCAGATTTTAGAGGTTTTCTAAACTCGAAAGCTTGGGCGGCGGTTAAAAGTTCTATTGCTAGTATTTTTTCAAGGTTCTCAATGACTTTCAATGTTTTTCTACCACCAATTGAACCCATGCTCACATGATCTTCTTGTCCGAGCGAAGTAGGAATGCTATCAGCACTTGAAGGAAAGCACAATCCTTTATTTTCACTAGCCAATGCCGCTGTAGTGTATTGTAATATCATATATCCAGAATTGATACCGGTATCTTTCATTAGTAACTTTGGAACTCCTGGAGAGTTACCTTCAAGAGAAAGGTATATTCTACGATCAGAAATATTACCAAGCTCAGATGCTGCAAGACATGCATAATCAATCGCCATTGCTAAGGGTTGTCCATGAAAACTACCGCCACTTATAGTTAGATTTTCATCGATTATAACTGGGTTATCCGTTACAGAATTAAGTTCAATCTCTAATAGTTCTTTTAAATGTAACCAAGCATTACGTGAAGCACCATGTACTTGTGGCATACAACGTAACGAATATGGATCCTGAACCCGATCACAGTCTGTGTGGTCTTCCATGATTTCAGAACCTTTAAGAAGTGATTTTATTCTGGATGCTACATGGATATTTCCCTTAAAAGGGCGTAGCTGATGTAATTCTCTAAAAAAAGGTTTTATTGACCCCTGTAGTCCTTCAATCATCATTGCTCCAATAATATCTGCTTGCGAAAGACAGTTGTGCAGTTTGGTAACCACTTGTACAGCATGTGCGGCAATAAATTGCGTACCATTTATTAAGGCAAGTCCTTCTTTTGGCCCCAGATCAATAGGTTTTAATCCAGTTATTTCAAATAATTTGGCGGTTGTTATTGTTTTGTTCTGATAAATTACTTTACCTAAACCAATTAATGGTAGAAACAAATGGGAGAGTGGAGCGAGATCTCCTGAGGCACCAACAGATCCCTGGCTAGGAACAATAGGAATTGCATCATTATCAATATGCCAAAGAATTCTGTCTAGCGTCTTTTCGGCAATGCCAGAATACCCTTTGGATAATGATTGTACCTTAAGTATCATCATTAATTTGGCAATTTTAGAATCAATGGGCTCGCCAACACCAACACTATGACTTTGTAAAATATTACTTTGAAGAATTTTCGTCTCTTCTTTTGTTATTTTGGTAGTACATAGGGGGCCAAAACCTGTGTTTATACCATATATGGGGTCTCCCTTGTCTACAATATTTTCAACAATGTGCCGACTTTTTTGGATTTTTTTTCTTGAGATTTCAGAGAGTAGACCTTTTGTCTCTCCCGTTGCTATTTTTAATGCTATTCCTGCAGTTAAATAGTCTTCTCCGTATGAAAAATGATGAGATGTATCTGACATTTATAAGTTTCTAATTTGTAATACTAAATTAATGCTTACTTTTAATAATTTAAAATACTTATTTGATCAATAATTAATAACTATGGGTTATCAGTTAGAGTTGCGTCATTTTAGCTATTTTCTTGCTGTTGCTGAAGAGTTGCATTTCAGGAAAGCTGCAGATAAGTTGTTTATTTCTCAGCCTGGTTTAAGTAGGCAGATTAAGCAGATGGAAGAAATTATAGGTGCAAGATTGTTTATTAGAGATAAAAGGAATGTAAACTTAACCGAAGCTGGTCATTACCTAAGAAAAGAGTTGGATTACATTTTTAATCATATTGATTTTACGGTAAGACAAACTCGTTTGATTGATAAAGGTAATGAAGGGGAAATACGGATAGGGTTTTTAGGGTCTGCAATGCAAACGGTCATCCCCCAATTATTGGTTAAAACCAATGCAGATTTTCCTAATATAAAATATAGTCTAGAAGAAATGTCTAATCATCTTCAAGTTGAGGCTATTGAAAAAGATCAATTAGATCTTGGTTTTGTAAGACTTTCCAGAGTTCCTGAAGGATTAAAAATTAAATCTGTATATACAGATACTTTTTCTTTGGTTTTACCAAAAAATCATCACCTAAATGTAAATACGTTTAAAAGAATTAATCAGGTATCCGAAGAAAATTTTATTTTGTTTTCATCAAATTATAGTTCTTTATATTATGATAAAATCATGAGTATATGCGAAGATAAAGGGTTTACACCAACAGTATCACATAAATCTGTACATGCCCAGACTATTTTTAAGCTAGTTGAGAGTGGGTTAGGAGTGGCCATTGTTCCTACTTCGCTTCAATATGGATTTGATTTGGGAGTAAAGTTCTTAGAAATCCCTAAAATCCCTCAAAAAGCTGTTTTATCGGTAATTTGGAAAGAAAACAACAGAAATCCGGCATTGCAAAAAATAAGAAGTTTAGTAGGTTTATAGCTGTTTTGCAAATGCTTAGCCTTTACAATAATTAGATTTTTTTTTATTTCTGGATAGTGTTGTTTACTTTTGATTCGGTGATTTTGTTTATCTTTCTTCGTTTTTAGCTTAGAAGATGAATAATTTTAGCTTTAAATTATAATGCTCCAAATTTATAAACTATGATTAAAAAGCTGTTTTTTACTGCTTTACTAATGGGAATGTTTTCTCATCAAGTAATGGCTCAATTAGATTCCTTTCATATGGGTTTCAAGTTCGGGTCAAATCTGGCAGATATAAAAGGTGAGGATACAGACAATCTCGATATGCGTTCAAGTGTTCATATTGGATTGGTTGCAGAATTCCCGGTTAATGAATATATAGCAGTCCAACCTGAGTTGTTATACTCTTTTCAAGGTATCAAAACAGAAAGTGCAGAGCCTAATTTTGAAGAAGAAAGACTTAAATTAGACTATATCTATCTTCCTGTAATGCTAAAGTATTATCCATTTTATGTAGTACCTGGTCTTAGTTTTGAAGCTGGGCCTCAAATTGGGTTCTTGACTTCGGCCATTTTAGAGCGTAGAAATAACCTTGACGGCGGCACAACCGAAACCTCTGATTTGGATATTAAGGATGGTACTTCTGAAATTGACTTTGGTTTTAACTTAGGATTTGGGTATCATTTCGAAATAGGTGCGTTTCTTCAAGCACGATATAACTTAGGGATTTCAGATGTATTTGAAGATTCTGGAGTTCAACATTCTGTATTTCAGTTTTCAACAGGGTTTAAGTTCTAATTATATTATTATTCGCTAATCTTTATACAGTTTTCCTTAGAGTAAACTGTATAAAGATTAGCGAATAATTTCTCTGTAATATCAGTTGGGCATGCTATAAAAAAACTGCTCTTCGGTTATTTTTCCATTATTTACCTGGTAAACGGCTACTTCTTCTATTTGTATTCTGCCTTGCCCTTTAAAAGTACAATCCATTTTCATGGTGCAACTAAAGTGATTTTCGGCTACTTGTGGATCTGATATTTCTCCTCCGTGAAATTCCTCTACTGTTGCATACCAATCTTGACCTTTTTTGGTCACTGCATCTTTTCCAGAAGTTATAGCATTAGGGACACCAGGCATTTCTTTACTTACAACATTCTGATCATACAATTCATTTATGGCTTGCATATTTTCGCCTATACGGCAAAGTTCTACTAAACGGTTGGCTACTTGCTGTGTATTCATTGTATTGTAATTTAGTGATTAATAGATAGTATGTAAGCCATAAATTACAAAAAACTTTAATCCAATACTTTAAAAAAAATGTTATAATTTACTTTCTATTGTACAGCATCTTTATACGTTTTTAAACAACGTTCACGGGCCATTTTGTGTTCTACAATTGGTAGTGGATAGGTAAGCTCATTTAGATCTTTAACCCATGTGTTAATGTATTCTAATTTTTTATCAAATTTAGTAATCTGAGTAGTTGGGTTAAAAATTCTGAAATAAGGTGCTGCATCAACTCCTGAGCCTGCTGCCCATTGCCAATTTCCAACATTGGCCGACATGTCGTAATCTAGTAGTTTTTGGGCGAAATATGCTTCTCCCCATCTCCAATCAATTAATAGATGTTTGCATAAAAAGCTAGCTACAACCATTCGCACCCGATTATGCATATATCCCGTTTTGTTTAGTTGGCGCATTCCTGCATCTACCAATGGATATCCAGTCTCTCCATTCTTCCATTTTTCAAATTCATGTTCATTATTTCGCCATTCAATTCGATCATATTTGGATTTGAAGGATTTATCTTTTGTATATGGATAATGCCATAATATTTGCATGAAAAACTCGCGCCAGATCAATTCGGACCAAAATATTTCGTTTTCTTCTGTAATAGCTTTCTGAATAATCGTTCTAATACCAATTGTTCCAAAACGAAGGTGAGGACCCAGTTTTGAAGTTCCATTATTTTTTGAAGGAAAATCTCTTGTGTCCTGGTAGTTCTGAATGAGAGAGGGGGAGGCATCAAAATTAAGAACTTTAATAGCAGAAGTAGTGAATCCCATTTGATCTAGAGATACTTCAGGAAGATTTGTATTTTTAATAAAATTATGTGAATAGTTTTCTGTTCTATGTATTTTTAGTTTTGAAGGATTAAATAATTCTTTCCATTTGTTTTTGTAGGGAGTATATACAACATAAGGAGTACCATCTTTTTTTAAAATTTCATCTTTCTCAAAAATCACTTGATCTTTAAAAGTTTGAAATTGAATATTGTTTTCTTCAAGAAGCTCTTTTATTCTTGCATCACGACTTTTAGCATAGGGCTCATAATCATGATTGGTATATACTGTTTGTATTTCAAATTTTGAGATCAAATCTTTTAAAACAGATATGGGAGTTCCATAAAATTGGGCCAAAGAACTGTTATGTTTTTCTACTAACTCTTTTTGGATATTTTGTAACGTATCAAAAATAAAACTAACTCTAGCGTCATTTTTTGGTAAATGGGCCAGAATATCTTTGTCAAAAATAAAAATTGGTAATACAGGATAATCTCCTTGTAGTGCTTTAAGTAATCCTACATTATCTGTTAACCTAAGATCTCTTCTAAACCAGAAGATTGATACTTTCTCATTCATATCTAGCTTATATTTAAGGTTGACATGCCGCCATCAACACCAATAACCTGACCGGTAATCCAACTACTTTCATCGCTTAATAAGAATCGGGCAATATTTGCAATATCTTCGGCTTGACCAACACGTTTCAATGGGTGTCGATTATTCATAAGTTCTTTCTTTTTGTCATTTCCTAATAATCTACTAGCCAGCGGAGTATCTGTTAGTGAAGGAGCAATTACATTTACCCTGAATTGAGGAGCGTATTCTGCGGCTAATGCTTTGGCAAAACCTTCGATTGCTCCTTTAGCAGCGGCAATGCTGGTATGAAATGGCATGCCAACTTTTACGGCAACTGTACTAAAGAAAACTAAACTGGCTTGATCAGAATTTTTAAGTTTTGGAAGTAAAGTATGTACGATTTTAACCAAAAACATAAAATTGATTTGCATATCTGCTTCAAAATCCTTTGGGTTAAGCATCTTGAAAGGTTTTAGATTAATACTACCTGGGCAATAGACAAAACCATCAATTCTTTCTGGTAATAATGATGTATCTATTTCATCCTTAGAAGCATCATACGGAATATGTGTTACTTCTAAATTTCCAAGGTTTTCTGAAGTTCTTGAAGCAATAAATATGTTATGTTCGCTATAAAGTTTTATAGCAATTTCAAAGCCTATTCCATGACTTCCGCCAATAAGTACTATATTTTTTCTCATTACTTTAGAAATTATACAAATACAATGGTATTCTCAGTTTGTGTATCTAAGGTACCAAATAACTCAGTTAACTTTTTTTCACGATACTTAAAAATTTCTTTAAGTTTCGGTTTTACTAATATTGGATGTGCCAGCTGACCCAAAATCCCAAAAGGTATTTTGTAGTCAATAATATCCTCCATTTCGACTCCTCCGGGTATTTCTTTAATGAAGTGCTTATGATGCCATAATGCATATGGTCCAAATCGTTGTTCATCTACAAAATATGTTTTGTCTACTACATGGGTAATTTCTGTAACCCACTTATTTTTAATCCCAGCTACCGGAGTAACAATATATTGTATGATTTGTCCAGCATACATGTCACGATCCGCACCAGATAAAATTTCAAACCCCATATAATCTGGAGTAATGATTTTTAGATTTCTTGGGTTAGAAAGAAATTTCCAAGCTTCATCGATGGTAATAGGCAGGTTTTGTTTTGCTTTTAAGGTATATATTTTCATACTTCAATGAATTTGAAGTAAAAATACAATGATTTTGTTTAACAAAATAAGGTATTATGTTAAACAAAAAACAAAACTTTAAGTCAAAAGTATGCTTCGGCCCAAGATTTAGCTTCATCCAGGCATGAGAAAAATACGAAAGACTTCTCATACAGAGGTTGTTCTATTATCGCTTGATCTCTTTCTTGATTATCGCTTGATACTACAGCTAGCCCTTTCATATTAGGTAAGTGGCCATGTTTGTAAACTTCTTTACTAATCTTGTGTTTGAATTTACGATGACTAATCATTAAAAAATCTTTCGACCTATAATGCGCACGAAGTTTATCTCTTAATTCTGTTGCTTTTTCAAGAGTGAAATTGACATTTTCGTTTACTGTAAGTACAACGAATTGGTCAAATAACTCCATTTGGCAAAACTCATTTGAAAAATGTTCCATAGGGGGATATGGTTTATTAGTGCAATAAATATATGTTAAATAAGTGAAGTTTTGCAAATTCTAGGACTAGAGAATTGCGTATAGGATTTTAGCAGTCTTCACAACAATTATCTGGTTTAACAATTTTGCAGGTAACAACTGCTAATAACGCCCCAATAACTGGGGCAATAAAATATAACCATTGATGTTCCCAATGACCAGAAAATATAGCAGGTCCTAATGATCTTGCCGGGTTCATAGAAGCTTTGGTTATGGGGCCTGCAAACATAGCCTCTAGCAATACCACACCACCAATGGCTATTCCTGCCATTGTTCCAGTTTCTTTAGAGCCAGTGGATACATTTATGATTACCACCATAAGAAAATAGGTAAGGAGTAATTCTAAAATAAATGCTCTAAGACTATCTACCGTTGGTAATGTTCCTCCTAGAAACTCGCTATCAGGAAATAAAAACAGCAAAAGACCACTGGCAAATATTGCGCCAATACATTGTGCTAATATATAGATAGGAACTTCTTTCCATTGAAATTTTTTAGCATATGCGAATGCTATGGTAACAGCAGGATTAAAATGAGCTCCTGAAATTTCTCCAAAAGCATAGATCATAGCCATTACAATTAGCCCCCAAGTAATTGCTATTCCTACATGGGTAACATCCCCTCCGGTAACTTCATTGATTGTCATAGCCCCTGTGCCACAAAACACCAAGCTAAAAGTTCCGATACTTTCTGAAATATATTTTCGCATCATAATTATAATATGCTGACAAATATACTATTCCTTATTTTAAGTTTTTGTTAACTCTTAATGTGGGTGTAATCATTATTTTCGTTACAAGTAAACCAAACAAACTAAATCAAATACAATGAAAAAGATTGTCTTATTTCTTTCTGTGGCTTTATTATCCTTTGGGGTTGAAGCTCAGGTAAAAACCCCACAGCCTAGTCCGACTTCTAAAATTGAGCAAGTTATAGGATTAACTGATGTTACTGTTGAATATTCTCGTCCAAGTATGCGAGGAAGAACTATTTTTGGAAACTTAGTGCCTTACGACAAACTTTGGAGAACTGGTGCTAATAAAAATACGCAAATTACATTTAGTGATGATGTAAAAGTTGGCGGTAAAGAACTAAAAAAAGGTACGTATGCTATTTTTACTAAACCAGGTAAAGAAAGCTGGGAAATAGTTTTTTATAGCGATGCTAACAATTGGGGAACTCCAAGAGAATGGGATGACGCAAAAGTTGCTGCAAAAGTTACAGTAAAACCAACTACAATTCCTGTAAACATTGAAACGTTTACAATTGTGTTTAGTGATTTTACAATGGATTCTGCTCTTTTAAACTTTTTATGGGCTACTACTGAAGCAGCTGTGAAAGTAGAAGTTCCATCAAAAAAGATTGCTCTAGCTAGTATTGAAAAAACAATGGCTGGTCCTTCTGATGGAGATCATTATCAAGCAGCAGTTTTTTATAAGGAAATAGAAGATTATGCTAAAGCAAAAGAGCATATCGATAAAGCGATTTCTCTTCGTAAAGATCCAGCTTTCTGGTTTCACAGACAGCAATCTTTGATTTATGCTAAAGCCGGAGATAAGCCTGGTGCAATAAAAGCAGCTAAAACTTCGTTAGAATTAGCAGAAAAGGCAGGAAACGCCGATTACGTAAAATTAAATAAAGACTCCCTTGCAGAGTGGGGAGCTAAATAGTCACTCTTTTTCACACACAAATCATTTGAGAAAGCGTTCCGTACCTATCGGAACGCTTTTTTTGATGTTACTCATATTGTAATCCTATTTTATGTCTAACAGTATCTAATAAATCTATAAGTTGAAGGCTTTTGTCGAAAGTCATTATAGTGCTTTCCGTGCGATTCTGAAGTAGCATTTCTTGAACATGAATAGCTTCAAAACTATATCCGTTTGTAGAAACTTCAAATTCTAATACTTTTGATTCGTTGCCTTTTTTTATTGTGACCGAAGATGGTTCATGAAAGCGACTATTAATAATAATAGTTCCTTTTTCAAATTCTATTATGGCTTCTGTATTGGTTTTTTTTGTAATCGCACTAAATAAAGAAGCTGTAGCACCATTGTTATAATGCAGTTGCATGGTGCAAGTTTCATCTACTCCTGTTTTTCCAAATGACGCTTCGGCATTTATATTGTTAGGATATCCCAAGATACTTAATGCTGCAAAAAGAGGGTAAATACCAACATCTAATAAACTACCTCCGCCCAATTTTTTGTTGAATATTCTTCCATTGGGATCAAAAGTTGTTGCAAAACCAAAATCAGCCTTTAAAATTTTAACTTCTCCAAGTTTTTTTGACTCTATTAGTTTTAATACATATTGATAGTGGGGTAGGAAATATGTCCAAAGTGCTTCCATTAGGAATACGTTGTTCTTTTTTGCTGTGGCAATCATTTTTTTAACTTGAGAAGCATTCATAGCAAATGGTTTCTCACACAAAACTGCTTTTTTGTTATTAAGACATGACACAGTATTTTCAAAATGAAAAACGTGCGGAGTGGCAATGTAAATAACGTCGATTTCCGGATTCAGACTTAACTCTTCATAATTACCATAACAATTAAAAACGTTATAATTGTGACCAAACTCTCTTGCTTTTTGAAGACTTCTACTTGCGACAGCATGAAGTTTTGCATTAGGTACCCTAAGGATGTCCTCTGCAAATTTATGAGCGATTTTACCGCAACCTAAAATTCCCCAATTAGTCACTTTTTATGAATTTATTAAACAGATGATTTAGGTCTAGATCCGATCATTGGTTGTATAGCCATAGCAATTGCCATTACCAATACGCATCCAAATAAATTTAACCATAAGTATGGCATCCAGTCATAATACCAACCTAAGATCACGATTACCTGGGTGATTAATGCAGCTATAAAAGTTGCATTACTATGTACAAATTTGATAAAGAAGGCCAAAAGGAAAATACCAAGTACATTTCCATAGAAAATAGAACCTATTATATTTACTAATTGAATCAAGTTGTCAAAAAGATTGGCAAAGCACGCAACCAAAATTGCAAGTATTCCCCAAACTAGGGTGAAAAACTTAGAAGCCTGAACATAATGTTTTTCTGTTTTTTCTTCTTTAATATTACGTTTGTATAAATCAATGGCCGTTGTAGATGCCAATGCGTTAAGTTCTGATGCTGTTGATGACATTGCTGCAGACAGTATAACGGCTAGTAATAATCCAATTAATCCACGAGGCAAATTATTGAGGATAAAATGTATGAAAACATAATCCTTGTCATTAGTTTCGATTTCTGGATTTGCATTTTTGATAAGCTCCTTAGCTTTTTCTCGTATTTTTTTATCTTTATTATTAAGCTCTTGAATTGCCGTTTTATGTATAGTATTTTTAGAATCGGTCAAGTAGTTTTGAATTGATGTTTCTTTTAAATTATTAACCTTTAAAAGTTGCCCTTCTAAGTTTTCGTATTCTTCGGCGTATTCTGAGTTTAGTATTGCTTCTTTTGCCTTGGGATTAAAATTTAGAGGAGAAGAATTGAATTGATAAAATACAAAAACCATTACTCCAACGAGCAAAATAAAAAACTGCATTGGTACCTTTAATAATCCGTTGAATAATAATCCTAATTGACTTTCTTTTATAGATTTACCAGATAAATAACGCTGCACTTGACTTTGATCTGTACCAAAGTAAGAGAGAGCGAGGAAAGTTCCTCCTATAATACCGCTCCAAAATGTGTACCTGTTATCTAGATTAAAAGAGAAATCAAGAATTTCCATTTTCCCACTTGCACCGGCAATGTCAAGGGCTTTAGAAAAAGTAACTCCTTCAGGTAAATAACTTATAATTAAAAAGAAGGCAATAAACATCCCGGTAAAGATAATAGCCATTTGCTGTTTTTGGGTAACAC
This sequence comes from uncultured Aquimarina sp., assembly GCA_947496355.1. Lineage (GTDB taxonomy): Bacteria > Bacteroidota > Bacteroidia > Flavobacteriales > Flavobacteriaceae > Aquimarina. The sequence goes on along the minus strand of CANMCO010000004.1, from coordinate 92,711 downwards.
TTACGGCTTTGGTTCCGCCTGATACGGTATAAATGATAACTAATATTCCGATAATAATATTAAGGGTGGTAAGATCCCATCCTAATACTGCAGATAATATTATTGCGGGTGCAAAAATGGTAATCCCTGCCGCCAATCCTCTTTGTATTAGGAACAAGATAGCTGTTAAGCTTCGAGTTTTTAAATCAAATCGACTTTCTAGGTATTCATAAGCAGTGTAAACATTTAGTTTGTGGTATAGGGGTATAAAGACCATGCATATAATTACCATGGCAATTGGAAGTCCAAAATAAAACTGTACAAATCCCATACCACTATGAAAAGCCTGACCGGGAGTTGATAGAAATGTTATTGCACTGGCCTGGGTAGCCATGACTGATAAGCCAATGGTCCACCATTTGGCCTCATTCCCGCCACGAATATAATCTTGTACGTTTTTACTTCCTTTGGTTTTCCAAGTACCGTATAAAACAATAAACAACAATGTTCCGGCTAGTACGATCCAATCAATGGTTTGCATATGTATATGTCAATGAGTTTTGTTAATTAGAACTGAAGTATTAAGAATAGATATTAGTAATCAAATAAAATAATAAAATATAGACCATATTTGCTATTAATACGGCAGAGTACAATTTTTTCCAAACAAATTTTTCCTTTGTTGATTCCATATTCTTTAGTTTATTTTCCTAAAGATAACATATTTGCAAAAAGGCGATATGCTCCCGGAACTCCGGCAGGAAACTCTCTAAAAAAACTAAGCCCTGTATATACATAGTATCCTTTTCCGTATTGGGCAATTAACAGTGGACCTTTCTTAAGCGATTCACCCTTGTCATTAGCGGCTAAAATAGCGGTATACTCTTTTGACCACTCATTAGGGAAATATAATCCACGCTCTTGTACCCATCCTTTAAAATCTTCTGAGGTAATCTTATTTGGAGAGTTTAATACCTGATGATCTGGAGCTAAAAAAGTAATTTCTGCACTCTCATCTGTCACACGGTCTCTTGATAGTTTAAAAGGATATGGACCAAGGTTTTCTTCTACTTTAAGTCTTCTGTTCGTATTATACTGAATTACCAAATTACCCCCATTTTTTACATAATCCAGCAGATATTGCTGCTTGAATTTTAATTGTTCTACGGTGTTATATGCTCTAATGCCAACAACAATTGCATCAAAAGGTTTTAAGGCTTCTTCGGAAATTGATTCTGGTTTAATTATAGTCACTTTATAACCAATTTGCTGCAAACTCTCGGGAACAACATCTCCGGCACCTTCAATATATCCAATGTTCTGACCTTTCTTTTTAATATCAAGTTTTACCACCTTTGTTTCTGATGGAAGTACTACCGTTTGGTAAGGAATATGATCATAATCAATAGTTATCACCTCTTTAGAGTAATTATTTCCGTTAACCTTAACTATTGGTGAAATATAGCCTTCGCTTTGTTTCTCTGGGGACGTAAGGGTAAATACAATAGTTTTTTCCTCTCCTTTTTGAGTTAAATTAATATCAATACTCGCAGGAGACACTTTCCAATCCTTTGGATATGACAAGGAAACAGTACCATTAATACCAGCCTTGCCAGCTTTTATAGTAACAGGGATTTGTTTTGACGGGCCATTAGCATAAATAATTACTTTGTCTTTAATACCAGCAGAGACAACAGGAATTACCTCGAAAGGTTTATATACTTCACCTTTTACCGGATCAGTAGTTTTGTACACAACTTCTTTAGAAAAAGGTATGGTGATTCCAGCAATATCGATATTAAAAACAGCTTTTACTCTATGTTCTGTTTCTGGAGTACCTATTAATTTCAGATCATTAACTTGATACATTCCCAGAGTACCTTTTTTGTTGAGCCAATACGGATTAGTATAATCAAATACATTGGGAATCGTACCTTTTACTTCAAAAGCTTGTTTATTATTGTTATCTAAAACTTTATCAGAGTCATTATTTATTCCTAGGGCCTCTATTTTTAAGGATTTTAATGAAGTCTTGATGTCACTTCTATTGATAGCTTCAATTTTGAGAGTTACTTCATCTCCTAAAGTGACATCTGATTGTGTTGAAACCGCTTCAAGATATAAACCAGAGGCTGCAGCAATTATTTCTTTAATCTCTTTGGATTTAATATTTCTCCAATGTGAATCTTCAAGTTGTTGGATTAGTTGATAAGCTTTCACTAAATTAGGGACTGATGCAGATGGATTTCTGAAATCATAATCTTTTTCAACCTGATATAGAATATCACCAATAGCTTTTCCACCTTTGATTCGATTCCATGAAGTGTCTATTCCTTCAAAAATATTGGTTTTGTCTTCGGGTAAATCTCCTTTAATTAGTTCGATGTATTCACTTTGTTTACCTCTAGTACCAGTACTACCAAATCCTTGAGACTTATGATTGCTTCTACTTAAAGAAGCTATTTCCGTATTTGAAAGACCTGTGGCAGGGTAGTAAACCCCAGTGTCAAATTCTAATAGTTTTGTTTTATCCGCTTTTTCAAAATTTTCTCTACTTCCGTAGAACCACCAAGAAGTATTAAAAAATAATCGTTTGGGTTGCCAGGTTTTAGTATTTTGTAATTGATCAGGATATGTTTTGTTGTTTGCCGCTAATTCGAATGCCTCTGTACTTAACATCGCAGAGGATGTATGATGCCCATGTGTTGATCCGGGCGTTCTGTGATCAAAACGGTTAATAATCACATCTGGTCTGAATTTGCGTATAGCCCAAACCACATCGCTTAAAACTTCCTCTTTGTCCCAAATGGCAAGTGTTTCATCGGGATGTTTAGAATACCCAAAATCATTTGCCCGGGTAAACATTTGTTCTCCTCCGTCAGTTTTACGAGCAGCTAATAACTCCTGAGTTCTAATCACTCCTAATAATTCTCTTATTTCTGGTCCTATAAGATTTTGCCCGCCATCTCCACGGGTCATTGATAAATAAGCTGTTCTTGCTTTTATATGATTGGATATATAAGAAATAAGTCTTGTGTTTTCGTCATCAGGATGTGCTGCAACATATAAAACCGAACCTAAAAAATTAAGTTTTTTAATAGCTTCATGAATTTCTGAGGCATTAGGTTTACTTGGTTTTTGAGCTTGAGTTGCAGATGATATGAATAGGGATAAACTGATTACAAGAAGTAATTTTTGCATAATGTTTGAAGCAATTTTGAATGTGATTTTTCAAATATATAAAGATAAAATTCTCGGTATTGCGGTTTAAGGATACTTTAACAAGAAGGTTTCTCTTGACGATAACATAACGATTATTTCTTTTTTCGCTCAACAAATTCTAATTGATCAAGAGCAACATTAGTTGTAAAAATCCCGTAATTAACTACCGCTTTTTCTTTCTCAATTTTATCAATAGTTCCTATCGATTTTCCATCAATCATCCGTACTCGATCGCCTAATTTTAAAGCTATTTTAGGTTTTTGTTCAATGATCTTTTCTTCCTTCTTTTTCTCTTCTTTTTTCTTTTCCCTAATTACTTTTACTTTTTTCGTTACTTCCTCAATAACTTTTTTTTCTTTAACTTTTTCTGCATTACGTTGTTTGGCAGATTGTTTCTTTCTTTTAGAATTTTCGACTTGTACAATTTTCATGAACTCATCTATCAATTCGCGTTTCTTTTTATTGTTGAAATATTTTTCACTTATATCATCAAGTTTTTGACCAAGATAAATTAGGCGTTGATTGCTATCATATAATTCCTGGTAACTTTCTAATTTGCGTTGTATTCTGTCATTAGTTTTTTCTAGTTTTTCTTTTTCATCCTCGGCCTGTTGTTCTTTTGTCTTTAGTGAGGATGTAGTTTTCTGTAATTTTGATCTTTCCTTTTGAAGATTAGCAATACTTTTATCAAAACGCAGCTTACCACGTTCTACCTTTTTCTTTGCTTTATTGATGAGGCTGTATGGGATATTGTTTTTTTGTGCGACCTCAAAAGTAAACGAACTACCAGCTTCTCCTAGATATAATTTGAATAAAGGCTCTAAGGTTTTAGCATCAAATAGCATGTTTGCATTACTAATGTGCGGCAGTTCATTGGCCAACATTTTTAGATTTGCATAGTGTGTTGTAATAATACCAAATGATTCACGCTCATAAAAAACCTCCAAAAAAGCCTCTGCTAGCGCACCTCCAAGTTCAGGGTCACTACCAGTACCAAATTCATCTATAAGAAATAATGTTTTGTTATTACATTTCCGAAGGAAATAATTCATGTTTTTAAGTCGATAGCTATAGGTACTTAAATGATTTTCGATGGATTGGTTATCACCAATATCTGTAAGTATATTGTCAAACAAACACATTCTGCTGTACTCATGCACAGGAATCAACATCCCGCTTTGAAGCATCACTTGTAGCAGGCCTATAGTTTTTAAAGTAATACTTTTACCTCCTGCATTAGGTCCAGAAATAACAATTATTCTATTGTTTTGATCTAATGATATGGATTGGGGATACGTTTTCTCTCCTTTACTTTGATTGTTAAGGTAGAGTAGCGGGTGATATGCTTCTTTTAAGGTTAGTTCTCTACTTTCTGTTATTTTTGGCAATACAGCATTGAGTTGATTTGCATATTTTGTCTTTGCAGAAATCACATCAATGTTACTTAAATACTCTTGATACTGTTGCAGCAGTTCATTGAAAGGGCGTAACTTGTTGGTTAGTTCTTTTAGAATTTTTACGATCTCTTCGCGTTCTTCATATTGAAGGTTGCTAAGCTCTCTACTATATTGTAAAGTAGCTTCTGGTTCAATATAGACTATGCTTCCTGTCTTAGAATTACCCATTATTGCTCCTTTTACCTTACGACGGTACATGGATTTAACAGCCAATACTCTACGATTGTCAACTACACTTTCTTTAATTTCATCTAGATACCCCAGACTATTATATCTGGTTAAATCTTTTCCAAAACTTCCATTTAACTTTCCTTGAATACTATTGATTTCTCTTCGTAACGAGAGTAAAGTTGCGGATGCATTATCTTTTATTTCACCAAATTTATCAACTACTGCTTCTATAAGATTTATAATTTCTTTGGTAAAAGGAATTTCTGTTGAAGTTTTATATAGAACAGGATATAATTCCTTATTGAGCTTGAAAAAGGTTAATAACTCATTACTGGTGATATTTATAGAGACTAATCTCTTTAGATTAGAAGCTTCCAGAAAAGTGTTTTCAATATTTAATAATTGTATTTCTTTGTTTATACCATCGAATCCATGATTGGGAATGCGTGCGTCATTTAAGTATGAGGATTTATATTCTGAAACCTGTAGTAGTGAAATTGTTAGATTTTCCTCAGTGTCATGAGGTGTGATCTGAGAAGCTTTTGATCTACCATAATCCGTATTGCATAATTCGGCAACATGACTGACTACTATATCAAATTCAAGATCAATTAATGTTTTTTTAGAAATCTTAATCATACTTTTTTTTACTCTATTTTTGAGCTATATTCCGTTGATTTTGTAACAAAGCAAAAGTACATAAATACTATAATTTTGTCATCCATATGAATGTAAATATTGAACCCGGTTGGAAAGAGCAACTTAAAGATGAATTTGATCAACCATATTTTTCTAAATTGGTAGATTTTGTGAGAGAGGAGTATACTACTCAAACCTGTTACCCGAAAGGAACAGACATTTTTGCGGCTTTTGATCATTGTAGTTTTGATGATGTTAAGGTGGTGGTAATAGGTCAGGATCCATATCATGGCATTGGTCAGGCAAATGGTTTATGTTTCTCGGTAGGCGATGGTATTGCGATGCCGCCGTCATTGATTAATATTTTTAAAGAAATAGAAACAGATTTAGGGATTTCATTTCCATCTAATGGAAATTTAGAACGTTGGGCTAAACAAGGAGTTTTATTATTAAATGCAACATTAACGGTAAGAGCACATCAGGCCGGGTCACATCAAAATAAAGGTTGGGAAAAATTTACTGATATGGTTATTCAGTCAATATCAAATAATAAAAAAAATGTGGTTTTTCTTCTTTGGGGAGGTTTTGCAAAGAAAAAGGGTTCAAAAATTGATAGGTCTAAACATCATGTACTTACTAGTGGGCATCCATCACCATTAAGTGCGAATAGAGGATATTGGTTTGGTAATAGACACTTTAGTGAAGCTAACAAATATTTGTTAGAAACAGGTCAAACGCAAATTAATTGGTAATTACGCAGCGGTTGGTATCTCAGAATTTTTAGTCTTTTCTGTAGACTGATCAGAAATGTGATTGACTTCAGTTCTGCTTTTCCCAGATTTCTTTTTATTGGTATTTACAGATTGCATACTAAATTTTAGTAAAACAAAATTGAAGGTTACTAAACCAACTAATATAAGTAAAAATGTAATCATAATAGATTTGTTAGTTAATTATTAGATGCACTTTCTTTGATATGGTTGCTTATGCGTTAATAATTAGTTTACTGGGGTAGGAGGTGCAAATGTACAATTTTTTTTCTTTTCTTATGTAATTGATTCATAGATATTTAATATTTCTCTATTCGTCAATTTTTTACTCCATAAACAATATATATAGTATTAAAAGTCATAAATTTTTAAAAGATTCTCTCTATATATAACGTTTGTGTTTTAATTAACCCTACCATGGATTTTAAAAATCTTTTAAATAACACTAATAATTCAATCTTTAGATGTTAAAAATCAGTTGTTCTGGAGATATATTATTGTTGATAATATTTAGTTCTAGCAATTGCTCTTGGACGGTTACTAATGTTTCTTTCTTAATTAGTGACTGGCCCCATTCAGTTAGTTCTAGCCACTTTTGAATATCTTCTAGCTTTTGTTCGTACCTATGGGCTAAGGTCTTATCTATGCTAGGTATGTTTTTGAAATCTAATGTTGTAGCATTTATTATATCGAGAATTATTTTGATCTGATCCTTTTTAGTGTTCAATATATCTTTCCTAACTGCAATTACGAAGCATGGCCATGGAGTTGTGCAATCTGCTATCCTTTTAAACGTTCCATTATCTACTAATGGTTTTGTTGTAAAGTGTTCCCACATAAAATAATCGGCATTACCATTAGTCAATGCGCCAACGGCTCCTTCAAGGTTCTTTATGACTTCAAATTGAAGATCAGAAGTATTCCATTTTTGATTTTGAGCATTTATATATGCCATGAGGTGAGAACCCGAACCATATCTACTGATTGCGGCTTTAGTGTTTTTTAAGTCTGAAAGATTCATAAATTCTGAATCTGCTGCAGCATGGATACCCCAGATTAATGGAGTTTGTATATATGTTTGTACAATTTTACTTGGATTACCTTCTATTATATCTTTTATAATACCTTCGGTAAGAATTATGGCAATGTCGATTTCAGCTTCTCTTAAAGCTTCACACATTGCGCCTGTTCCTCCTAAGTAATCTTTCCATTCTAATTGGATGTCATGTTTTAAATAGCTTCCTTCCTCGATTGTTAGGTGCCAGGGTAGATTAAAATGCTCAGGAACACCGCCTATTTTTAGAGTATGCATACTAATTTGTTACTAATTTTGTGTATTTCATCGATTATTTGTGTTTTTTAACGACGAAATCAATTTGTTTTATGTATATTTGACCTATAATTCTTCCAATGAGGATTATATTTGAATAAGTTTAAACCCAAAATAAAACAATATTGCTATGAAAAAGAATTTTTTTAAAAACAAAAATGCGTTTGTAAAGGTTGCTAGACTAAAAAATGATCCTATTGAAAATGGAATTGTTGTTTTTATAGCAGTATTATTGTTGACTAATTTATTGATAAGCTTAAAGATATTATTTGGATAGTATTTTAAACGATATTGTATTTGAAAAGATGGCCCCGGCCATCTTTTTTATTTTTACTACATAATTTATTTTGGATAGCTTATAATTTTGTCTAGTGTATATCGTATTAACTTGTCTACCGTTTCCTTTGGGTTTGTACTAAATCTACTGGTGGCACGATTTGCTATGATAGCATTCATGGATACTGCTTTGTGTCCCAGTAATTTTGCTAATCCATAAATTGCAGAGGTTTCCATTTCTAGATTTGTAATTTTTTTATTAGAATATTTAAAGGATGCGATCTTATTGTTTAGCCTTGAATCTTGCAATGGTAATCTTAACACTCTTCCCTGCGGTCCGTAGAAACCAACATTCGTAACTGTGAAACCCTTATATGTGAGCTCACTTTGAAAGTGATTTCCTAATTTTTCATCAAACATAACAGTATAGGGAATGGATTTGTTTTTATCCCAATCAAGATGTTTTATTAGGGCATTCGTTATTTTAGGATATAGCACATTTTTGCAATCATAAAAATGAAGCATTCCATCAAAACCTGTAGCTAGTTCAGAAACGACAAAACTGTCAAGGGGGATATCTGGCTGTATTCCTCCAGATGTGCCTATTCTAATTATATTTAAGGCAGTATGTTTTTTCTTGATCTCCCTGCTGGTAAGATCAATGTTAACCAATGCGTCTAATTCGTTTAGGACTATGTCTATATTATCTGGACCTATACCTGTAGAAATAACTGTAATTCTTTTTCCTTGATAAGTTCCGGTTTGTGTTAGAAACTCTCGTTTTTGTATTTTGTATTCTATGGTGTCAAAATATTGAGTTACTTTTTCAACACGGTCAGGATCCCCGACAGTGATTATAGTTTCAGCCAGATGTTCTGGCCTAAGATTTAAATGGTAAATACTACCATCACTATTAAGAATGAGTTCTGATTTGGCTATAGCCATATTATAGTTTTAGTAAAGTATGTGTTTCATCATTATATAGGTAGTCGTATTTTTTGACACCTCCGTAGTACCAATCTAATATTTGGGTATTGTAAAAATTCTTTTTGTGTTGTAGTGCAAGTTTTCCTCGTTCAGAAAGTTGAAGACGATCCTTGGTTTGATCCAAAAACTGAAAAAGCCTAGCTAATACACGTTTCATTTGCATGTCTCCATAGCCATAGTACCCTTGATACTCTAGCGTATATCCCATAAGTTGCTTTATGTTTTTGATGTCATAAGTATCTACCATTTCTAGTATGTTATGCTCTAAAACATTAAGTCCAGTAAGCATATTTGGGAAACGCTGCAAATGTGCACGTAAACATATGGATAGGTATTCAAATGATGAATGCTTTTTAATCTGTCCTGCAATTTTCTTGGGATTGGATTCACAATATAACGTCCAAACATACGCTGCTAATTCAAGATCATCTAAAGTAAGTTTTATTCTATCGTTATAATGTTTCTTTAATTGGCTATCTGATAATTCACCCAGTCCAAATAATCTTTTTTCATGTTCCACTCTTCCACTACAAACTAAATAAACAGGTATCTCACCGATTCCCTTTCGCATTAGTAAGCTTATCGCAGAAATCATGTTTACATGACAGAACAAATCATATTCAAACCATAATATTATTTCATCATACGCTTGTAAATCGTCTAATTTCTTAAGTTGTGAGATAAATTTCTCTTCATAATCTTCAACAGGAATACGATAATACTTTTTTAAGAAAGCCTTCCTTTTTTTTATTGAACTTTCAGTTTCAACCTTAATTTCAGCAGGTCCCTCGCATAACATTTCTCTCCAGACAAGAAATTCTCCTTCGACTAAATTTAGTTCCTTAATTCTATGGGTAAGGCTATCCCCATTGGTGATGTGTAGTGTGTTTGTTCCCAAAATCTATGTGTGTTACCCGCCAACGCGTTTTACATTAAACCCTTTTTCTTTAAGAATATTCATGATTTGATCTCTGTAATCTCCTTGGATAATTATACTATCGTTTTTAAAACTTCCGCCAACGCTTAATCGGGTTTTTAATTCTTTGGCCAGTTTTTTGAAATCTTTATCTGCACCCGTGTACCCCTCGATTATGGTTATTGGTTTTCCCTTTCGCTTCTCATATTTACATACGATAGGGTCCTCCTGCATCCATATTTCTTCTTCTGGCTCATTAGTTTCAATGGGCTCTTCGGGTTGATGATCAGGGAATAGATTCTTTAGTTGATCTTGTAAATCCATTTAAATACTGTATTATTTTTTAATTAACCCAATTTCAACAAGTCTTTGGTGTAAGAACTCGCCTGCTGTAATATCTTCATAATGTTTAGGGTTGTCTTGGGTAATACATTCTTCAAGACAATTCAGTCTCATATCACTTCTTGGGTGCATAAAGAACGGAATAGAATATCTTGGTTTGCCCCATTGTTCTTTTGGTGGGTTTATTACTTTATGGATTGTAGACCTTAGCTTGTTATTGGTGTGACGTTCTAACATGTCTCCAACATTAATAACTAATTCATCTTCTTGTGGTATGGCGTCTATCCATTCTCCATCTTTTCGTTGTACTTGTAAACCTCCTGTAGAAGCTCCCATTAAAAGAGTAATTAGGTTAATGTCACCATGGGCGCCAGCTCGAACGGCCCCTTTTGGTTCTTCTGTTATTGGAGGATAATGAATAGGCCTTAAAATACTATTCCCATTACTTGCCCAATGATCAAAATAATGCTCATCAATGCCAATATACAATGCCAAGGCCCTAAGTACGTAGATCCCGGTTTTTTCAAGCATTCTATAGGCCTCCATTCCCGTAATGTTGAAATCTTTTAGTTCTTCGACATTTACATTAGGAGGGTATTCTTCAATTAGATTGGCATCTTCATCTGCTTCTTGGCCAAAATGCCAAAACTCTTTCAGGTCACCTTCTTTCTTTCCTTTGGCGTGTTCTTTGCCAAAAGAGGTGTATCCTCTTTGCCCTCCAAGCCCTTCAATTTCATATTTTTCCTTAGTATCGACAGGAAGTGAAAAAAATGCTTTAACTTCTTTATATAAATTTTCTACAAGCTTATCACTCAAAAAATGATTTTTTAATGCTACAAAACCAATTTCCTCGTATGCATTTCCGATCTCATTAACAAATTTTTGTTTTCTCGACGGATCATCAGACAGAAAATCAGCCAAATCTACACTTGGTATATTATTCATTGGTACTACATCTTAATATTGAAGAACTAAAATAGGTGTATTTGGATTAAAACACCACATAGTCTTTCAAAAAAATTAACAATCTTATAATTACGATCAAATTAATTATTTCTAAATATAGAATAACTAATTAATAGTAAATTTAATTAATTCGTAGAATTGTTTGGGATAAATTAACAACTACTTAATAATTATATTATGAGGGTAATGAATCTGAAATAAAAATAATTACATTTACGTAACAAATTTTCTTTTATGGAGCACATTTCAAAGGAAAAATATCTATTAGAGTTTAATAAGAAAGAATATAGTAATGATCGGCTTGTTTCTTTATATATCAGCATGCTTAAACCAAGGTTGATTGAGGAAAAAATGCTTATCTTACTAAGACAAGGAAAAATATCTAAATGGTTTAGTGGTATTGGGCAAGAGGCTATATCTGTTGGTGTTACTGCCGCTTTAGAGAAGGATGAGTATATACTGCCAATGCATCGTAATTTAGGGGTGTTCACTACTCGAAACATTCCTTTGTTTCGATTATTTAGTCAATGGCAAGGAAAAGCAAATGGATTTACGAATGGTCGTGATCGCTCTTTTCATTTTGGAACCCAAGAATACAAAATCATTGGCATGATCTCTCATTTGGGTCCGCAGTTGGGAGTTGCTTGTGGCATCGCAATGGGTAATTTATTAAAGAGAAACAATAAGGTTACAGCAGTTTTTACTGGAGAAGGGGGAACAAGCGAGGGAGATTTTCATGAAGCGCTAAATATTGCCTCTGTATGGAGCTTGCCCGTCCTATTTTGTGTAGAAAATAATGGATATGGTTTGTCTACCCCAACTAGTGAGCAATATAATTGCGAAAATCTAGCAGATCGAGGTTTGGGATATGGTATCGAATCTTACATCATAGAGGGTAATAATGTTTTAGAGGTTTTTGATAAGGTTAATGAGCTTACAAAAAGTATGAGGAAAAACCCTAGGCCTGTTTTGCTTGAATTTAAAACTTTTAGAATGCGAGGGCATGAAGAGGCTAGTGGTACTAAATATGTTCCTCAAGATCTTATGGAGTATTGGGCAACCAAAGACCCTGTAGAAAATTTTAGAAAATATTTAATTGATCAAGATATCATATCTGTTGAAGATGATCTGCAGAAACGATCTATTCTCAAAACCGAAATTGAGTCGCATTGGGAACGCGCAAATGAAGAGGAAGTTATACCAGTACATTTAGAAAAAGAACTAAATGATATCTATGCAGAATATGAATACAACGAAATAAAACCAGTTTCTGATACAAATGAAATGCGATTGGTTGATGCAATTTCTGATGGGTTAAAAGAATCCATGAAGCGTTACGAAAACCTTGTGATTATGGGCCAAGATGTAGCTGAGTATGGAGGAGTATTTAAAATAACAGAAGGTTTTGTAGAAGTATATGGTAAAGATCGTGTTCGTAATACTCCAATTTGCGAATCGGGAATCGTATCTACTGGTTATGGACTTTCTGTAAATAATTTCAAAGCAATTATAGAAATGCAATTTGCAGATTTTGTTTCTTCAGGATTTAATCCAATTGTTAACTTATTGGCAAAATCAAATTATCGTTGGGGACAATCTTCTGATGTTGTAGTTCGCATGCCTTGCGGAGCGGGAGTTGCAGCAGGGCCATTTCATAGTCAAACAAATGAAGCGTGGTTCACAAAAGTACCAGGGCTCAAAGTGGTGTATCCTGCATTTCCTTTTGATGCAAAGGGACTATTGATAACAGCAATAGAAGATCCAAATCCTGTATTGTTTTTTGAACATAAAGCTTTATATAGAAGTATAAGACAAGAAGTTCCTGAAGGATATTATAATTTACCATTTGGAAAAGCAGGTTTGTTAAAAGAAGGAAATGATGTAACTGTAATTAGTTATGGTGCTGGAGTGCATTGGGCAATAGAAGTACTTGAAAAAAATCCATTGCTCCATGCTGATCTTATTGATTTAAGAACGCTTCAGCCATTAGATGTTGAGGCTATATATGCATCTGTGAAGAAGACCGGGAAGGCTATCATTTTACAAGAGGATAGTATGTTTGGTGGAGTAGCATCTGATATTTCGGCATTCATTATGGAAAATTGTTTTCAATTTCTTGATGCACCGGTAAAACGGGTGGCCAGTTTAGAAACTCCAATTCCTTTTGACCCCAATCTGGAAAATCAGTATTTGGCGAGAGATAGATTTGAAAAAGAATTATTAGCTCTAGTAGATTACTAATTCTAGTTATAAATTAAGAAAACGTTATAGTTAATAAAAAATATGTTTTTTATCAACTATTTGTTTTTAAGTGGTTTATGTGTGTTTTCTCGAGTGTATTAAGCTTTTTTTAACGTATTAGGTGTAACGAATTCTAAATAGGGGTAAAATCCCCGTTACTATATGTTGTATGTTCTGTAAGTAAATCTTAATTTCGCGCCGACTATGTACATCATAGTCTTGGGGACTAAAAAACAGGGAGTTAAAAAACAATTCATGAACACTAACCAACTAGAACGGCTTCGTTCTTCTAAAATACTTGTGACCGGTGCTGCCGGGTTTATCGGGTCTAATCTATGTGAAGTACTATTAAAACTAGGTAGTAAAGTAATAGCACTAGATAATTTTGCTACTGGGCATAAAAAAAATCTTTCATCATTACTTGAAAATCCAAACTTCACTTTTATAGAAGGAGATATAAGGAATCTTGATGATTGTCATAAGGCTTGCGAAGGAGTAGATTTTGTATTACACCAGGCTGCTTTGGGCTCTGTGCCGCGGTCTATAAATGATCCAATAACAACTAATGATGTTAATGTTGGAGGATTTCTAAATATGTTGGTTGCTTCACGAGATGCCGGTGTAAAACGGTTTGTTTATGCCGCGAGTTCTTCAACGTATGGGGATTCAAAAGCGTTACCAAAAGTAGAAGAAAAAATAGGGAAACCATTATCTCCTTATGCGATCACAAAATATGTGAATGAATTATACGCAGATAATTTTAAAAGAACATACGATTTAGATACTATAGGATTACGATATTTTAATGTATTTGGACGTAAGCAAGATCCAAATGGTGCTTATGCTGCTGTAATACCAAAATTTGTAATGCAATTCATGAAGCATGAATCTCCAATTATTAATGGTGATGGCTCGTTTTCAAGGGATTTTACATATATCGATAATGTAATCCAAATGAATCTGCGGGCAATGGTTTCTGATAATCAAGAAGCGTTAAATAATGTTTATAATACGGCTTTTGGAGAAAGAACAACATTAAACGAGTTGACTACTTTGTTAAAAGAATACCTTTCTGAGTATGATGCTGAAATAGCAAATGTTGAAGTGAAGTTTGGTCCAGAAAGAAAAGGAGATGTACCACATTCTTTGGCATCTGTAGACAAGGCAAAAACACGTCTTGGTTATGATCCGAAATTTGATATGAAATCCGGATTAAAAGAAGCCGTAAAATGGTATTGGGAGAACTTAAAATAATATCGAATTTTTGATAAATAAAATAAATAACCACTATGCAAGATATTAAGATTGCCATTATTGGATTGGGATATGTAGGATTACCTTTAGCTAGGTTGTTTGCAACCAAATATTCTGTAGTTGGATTTGATATAAACCAAAAAAGAATCAAAGAACTGCGTTCTGGTGTTGATTCTACGTTAGAAGTAGAAGATGATATATTACAGTCAGTATTAAAAGATTCATCAAATACAGATATAGGTCTATTTTGTTCTTCTGATCTAAAAGATATTGAGGGGTGTAATTATTATGTGGTAACTGTTCCTACTCCTGTTGATAAAAATAACAGGCCAGATCTTACACCGTTGTATAAGTCGAGTGAAACTGTTGGCAAGGTTCTGAAAAAAGGAGATATTGTTATTTATGAATCTACAGTTTATCCTGGTGTTACTGAAGAAGAATGTATTCCTGTATTAGAAAATGTGAGTGGTTTAACTTTTAATAAAGATTTTTATGCGGGTTATTCACCAGAACGAATTAATCCAGGAGATAAAAAACATACAGTAGAAAAAATTCTTAAAGTTACCGCTGGATCGACTCCAGAAATTGGGAAAAAAGTTGATGACTTGTATGCCTCTGTTATTACAGCCGGAACGCATCTGGCACCTACAATAAAAGTGGCCGAAGCTGCAAAAGTAATTGAAAATTCGCAAAGAGATATCAATATCGCTTTTGTGAATGAGCTGGCAAAGATTTTTAATTTAATGAATATCGATACTAATGATGTACTAGAAGCGGCTGGTACCAAATGGAATTTTCTTCCTTTTAAACCGGGTCTTGTAGGTGGTCATTGTATTGGAGTAGATCCATATTATCTTGCTCAACGTGCTCAAGAGTTTGGATATCATCCAGAGATAATTCTAGCAGGACGAAGGTTGAATGATAGTATGGGTCAATATGTGGCTTCAGAAGTAGTTAAGTTAATGGTTCAGCAAGATATTCGGATAAAAGGTGCAAATGTGTTAGTACTTGGGATTACATTCAAGGAAAATTGTCCAGATGTTCGTAATACAAAGGCAGTAGATGTTATCAATCATTTAAAGGATTTTGGAACCAAAGTTACAATATATGATCCTTGGGCAAACCCAGAAGAGGTAAGGCATGAGTATAATCTAGAAACTACAGTTGATTTACCAAATCAAAAATTTGATGCAGTGGTATTAACGGTTGCCCATAAAGAATATCTGGATGTGAACCTGAAATCATTATTAGAAACAAATGGTGTTTTATATGATGTAAAAGGTATATTAAAAGAAGAGGTGCACGGACGATTATAATACCCTCTAATACACCAGCAAAATAACCAAATAAAACCATTCACCTTGAGCCAACTAAAAAAAGGAGCTTTTTTAAATTACGTTTCAATTTTCTTAACCAATACTGTTGGCTTGGCAATGACTCCTTTTATATTAAAAAGTCTTGGTCAAGATCAATATGGTATATACTTAACTATCGGCGCATTAACAGGTACAATATCATTGTTAGACTTTGGGCTTAATAACACGATTATCCGTTTTGTTGCGAAGTATAGAGCAGAAAAAGATAGAAAGGGCGAAGAGAATTTCTTGGCTACTTCAATGTTGATTTATTTATTGATTTCACTATTGGTACTTATAGTTGGAGGAGCGTTTTATTACTATTTTGATTCATATTTCATAAAAATGAATCCTGAAGAAATTAGAATAGCGAAAACCATGTTTGTTATTTTGATTTTCAACCTTGCAATTTCACTCCCTGGCGGGGCTTTTACAGGGGTTTGCCTTGGGTACGAACAATTTGTATTCCCTAAAACTTTGGGTATAGTGCGCTATATATTGCGTTCAATTACAGTAGTAGGTATTTTATTACTTGGAGGGAAAGCTATTGAATTGGTTATTATTGACACTGTATTTAATGTTTTGGTAATCCTGGTGACAGGATATTTTGTGCTCAAGAAACTTAAAGTTCGTTTTAAGTTGCATTCTTTTCAAAAGAGTTTCGTAAAAGAGATTCTTAAGTATTCTGTTTGGATTTTTGTTTTTGCACTGGTAGGTGTTTTTCAATGGAAAGCCGGTCATTGGGTCTTAGGGCGAATAAGTGTACCGGCAGTTCTTGCAATATATGGTATTGGTATTACACTTGGTACGTATTATGGGGCTTTTTCAACTGCAATATCAAGCGTTTTTTTACCTCGAGCGACACAAATGTCTGTGGGCAATGCATCAGGAGAACAGCTAACAGATATGATGATTAAGATAGGTCGTCTATCTTTTATCGTTTTGATGTACATTCTTATTGCTTTTACGCTATATGGATACCAATTTGTTCATCTTTGGGTTGGGTATGAGTTAGGAGAAGATGGAAGTTTTCAATCCTGGGCAATTGCTTTGATGATTATGGTTGCATATACATTGCCACTAGTTCAGAATTTTGGAAATTCTATTTTGGAAGCGAAAAACAAACTTTCCTTTAAAGCCATTTTGTATTTGTCCTTCATGATAATTGGTACCGCAATAGGGGCTATATTTGCTATGGATTATGGTGCTATTGGAATGATTTCAGGTTCTGTTATCGGCTGGTTAATTGTACAAAATGTGATGAATTTTTATTATCATCGAGTAATTAAGCTCAATATTCTAAGGTTTTTTAAAGAACTGGGAAATAAAATTGTTTTGGCCCTTCTTATAATTCTGGCTATAGGATATGGTATTAACTATATTCCAGGTGATGGCTGGATAAATTTTATTATTAAAGGGAGTATATATACTATTGTTTTTGTAATACTGATGTATTCTTTGGGAATGCTGAATTATGAGAAAGAATTGTTTAAAAAACCAATTGCTTCTGTTCTGAAACGGAAATAATCTAAAAAGGAAATGATAACACTTCATCAAATAACATATACAGACGACGGAAAGAGAATCGACTACGATTATTCTGTTGAGGCTCATATTCAAAAATATTTTGATAAAAAACATCCTTTTTATTGTAAATATGGTGAAGACGTAAGTGCTGTTCCAGATAGCATAACGGCTATCCCATTTTTATCAAATATGTTACCTATAGCCTGGTTTGCTGGTTTTAATATAGAGGTTGCTGAACTAGATGAGGACTTTTATAAAAGTATGGAACTTGTGAAAATAGAGTTTCAAAAACAATTCCCTACATATCAACTAGAAGGTAAATTAATCGCAAAAAAACTGATTAAAAATACTATTGAAGGCAATAAATCTGCAATGTTGTTTAGCGGGGGAGTAGATGCATATGCTACATATATTAGAGTTTATGATAAAACTCCGGATCTGGTAACTATTCACGGAGCGGATATCGAAATTGAAGATCAATCACAGTGGAAGGATTTTACCAATTTTGTTGAATCTGAAAGGTTATTAGAGCACAACGATAAAAAATACATAGAGACCAATGTTAGAAAGTTTTACACCTATCAAGTAGAATTGTTACTAAAAGATATTGGTTGGTGGGGAAAAGTACAGCATGGCCTTTCATTGGTAGGATCACTAGCACCCTTATCATATTTATACTCATATACTTTAATGTATATCGCATCATCATATACAGAACAAATCAATATTGCTTGGGGATCTACTCCAGAGATTGATGAGAAAATAAGTTGGGCCTCAGTAAAAGTTTTTCATGACGGATATGAACTCCAAAGGCAGGATAAAGTAGATTTAATTACAAAATTTGCTAGTAACAATGATACGAATTTCAAACTTAGAGTTTGTTACTCAGAAAATAGAGATGAGTTTAATTGTAGCAAATGTGAAAAGTGTTACAGGACTATTGTAGGTATAATTTTAAATGGTAAGGACCCTAATAATTATGGTTTTGAAGTAGATACAAATGTGTATAAAAATATGTTTGAAACCTTGAATATTGGAGGAGCAAGCAAAGGGCTTCAATACTTTTGGTGGGAGTTAATGGAGAAAGCTAAAATAAGTAAAGATGTTTTTATTTTTAGTAATCAAGAAGAAGAGAATATTCAATTAGAAAGAATAAGATCCGGAGAGATACATGAACTTTTGGAAAAGAAAATTAATACACCCAAAAGAACAATTGAAAAAATAAAGTTTGTCTTAAGAAATCGATTTTCTGGGATATATAAACTGTACAAAAAAATAAGATACAATTAAGGGTTATGAGTAAATCATAAATATTGACTAATTCTCCCTGATAATTAAGAAAATATAAAGGATACAAAGATGAAATACGGATTATTAACATACGACGAGAACAGACGTTTCTTTAATGTTGGAGACAATATTCAAAGTTTAGCTGCAAAGCAGTTTTTACCAAAGGTTGATACCTTATTAAACAGAGAAAGACTGGGAGATTATAAAGGAGATCCTATAAAATTAATAATGAATGGCTGGTTTACTCATAATATTCATAACTGGGTACCATCTGAAGATATAGATCCAGTATTTGTGTCTTTTCATATGAACAATACTGCAGCACCTGCTATGTTGAGTGAAAAGGGAATTGCCTATCTCAAAAAGCATGAACCCATAGGATGTAGAGATCAATTTACGGCAGATACATTAAAGGCAAAAGGTATTGATGCGCATTTTACTGGCTGTCTTACCTTAACCTTAGATTCATATAAAGTTGATGATTCTGAAAGAGGAGATGATGTGTATATTGTAGACCCTTTGTATAGTTATCCAAGACCAGAAAAGATTTTTTATAATACCAAGGCTACTATAAAAAATGTACTCAACGGTTCGGCTTTTAAATTAGGTAAAAAGCAGAAACATCTTAAAAAATTTATCGGTGAGGATCTCTTAAACTCAGCAGAATTTATTAATCAAGAACCGCCGTCGAATACATATACCGATGAGGAAAAGTTCGAAATGGCAGAAACGCTTTTACATAAGTATGCAAGAGCAAAGCTGGTAATCACCTCTAGGATTCACTGTGCACTGCCATGTTTGGCAATGGGAACTCCTGTAATTTTTGTAAATGGTTTCGATAGTTTTGTAGATTCTTGTCGCTTTGAAGGTATTCTAGAATTGTTCAATAGAATAGATATCAATAGCGAAACAGGGGCATACACAGCGAATTTTCCGTTAGACGGAAAGATAACTAAGAGCACTACTGTAAAGAATCTTGAAAAGCATCATGATTTGGCAAATTCATTAAAGGAAAAAGTGACCAGTAAATTAAACTAGTAAATACACTTACTGTAATGAAACTTGTATACATTGTTAATAGAATAGATGGGCCTGGGGGATTAGAGAGAGTACTTTCTATAAAAGCAAGTATGCTGGCTGATCATTATGATTATGATATACATGTTATAACACTAAATCAAAAAGAAAGTACGCTTTTCTATGATTTTAGTCCAAAACTGACCTATCACAATATTACCGTCAATGGTAATCCATTACTATATATCTACAGATATACTTCTAGGTTAAGAAATATGATCAAACGGCTAGACCCAGATGTAATTGCAGTTTGTGATGATGGCCTTAAGGGACTTTTGGTGCCGCTTGTTTTGGGTAAACCTTGTCCTATGATCTATGAAAGGCACGTTTCAAGAAACGTAGAAATAGGAAGAGGGAAACAATCATTATTACGTAAAATAGTCACTTCAATAAAATTCAGGTTAATGAATTTTGGAGGAAAATTTTATGATAGATTTATTGTTCTGACACAAGGAAATCTAAATGAATGGAAACTAAAAAATCTACAGGTAATTCCGAACCCATTATCATTTTATCCTGATGAAAATGATATTAGCACTTTGTTGAATAAAAAAGTAATAGCCGTTGGTAAGCATAGTTTTCAGAAAGGATATGATAGGTTATTACAAAGTTGGAAACCGGTTGTAGAAAAATCTCCTGATTGGGAATTGGATATTTATGGTACGATTAACGAAAAAGAGGGCTTACAGGATTTAGCAAATAAATTGGGCATAAGCGAATCCGTTAATTTTTATCCCCCGGTAAAGAATATAGCAGAAAAATATAAAGAAGCATCTATTTATGCAATGTCATCAAGGTATGAAGGTTTTGGGATGGTATTAACAGAGGCTATGGCTTATGGGGTGCCATGTGTTTCTTTTGATTGTCATTATGGACCATCAGATATTATTTCTGACAAGGAAAATGGTTTACTAATCAAAAATAATGATATCGATGGACTAGGGAATGCCATTGATTTTTTAATAGAAAATGAAGAAACAAGAATGTCTATGGGTAAAAAGGCACGAATAGATGTACAACGCTATTTACCAGAGAAAATAGTTTCTGTTTGGGATGATTTATTTAGAAGTTTAACGGCCAATAAATAGCTGAAAATGAAAATAGTTTTTATTATCGATCAAGTATACCTGCATGGCGGTATAGAAAGAGTGCTTTCTATTAAAGCCAATTATTTTGCAGAGCAGGACGATAATGACATACATATTATTACGACAGAACAAAAAGGTAAAGAACCCTGTTATGACTTTAGTTCAAAAATTTTATTTGAAGATATAGCGATTAACTATAATAGAGCAAAATCATATTTCCATCCAGTTAATTTAGGTAAGCTGCCTAAACATATTAGAAGAATAAAATCTAGAATAAAAAAAATACAACCTGATGTAGTGGTTGTATGTAGCCATAGTACGGATACATATTTTATGCCTTTTATAGTCAAAAGTATTCCAAAGGTAAAAGAGTTCCATTTTTCAAAATCTATAGAGATTGCTTCTCGCCTGAACCCACGAAATATTCTTAAGAAGTATTTTTTTAAGTTCACGGATTATGTCGAAAAGAAATATGATAGATTAGTTATTCTAAACCCAAATGAAACGAATTATTATAAAAGTAATAACACTGTTGTTATTCCTAATCCACTAACCTTTTATCCAGAATCAGTTTCAGAATTATCAAATAAGATTGTAATATCTGCAGGAAGGATAGCCCATGTAAAAGGATATGATCTATTAATCGATATTTGGGAGCTGGTAGCACAAAAAAATAAAGATTGGAAACTTCATATTTATGGAAATGGCGAACCTAATTATGAAAAAATATTGCAAGATAAAATCAATGAGAAAGGCTTACAGGATAGTTTGGTTTTAATGGGGTCAACAAATGATATCAAGGGCAAGATGTTAGAATCTTCAATATATGCGATGTCCTCACATAATGAGTGCTTTCCACTTGTGTTATTAGAAGCTCAGGCTTGTGGTTTGCCAATCATTTCTTTTGATTGCCCACATGGACCAAAAAGCATTATTAGTGAAAAAACCGGAGTTTTAGTACCTCTTTACGATAATGAGGCTTTTGCAGATCAGCTAATACAATTAATGGAGAACAAAGAAAAAATGGAAATAATGGGGAAAAATGCAAGGAAGAATGCAGGTAATTATAGTGTTCAGAAAGTAATGATTAAGTGGAAAGATATGTTTGATAATGCAATATCTGCGAATAGAACTAAACGTAATTAATTAATCAAAAAAATAAAGAGAGTACAATGATTTTTAATTCGGTAATATTTCTTTTCTTTTTACCTATTTCTTTCTTCATTTATTGGCTTTTATCCAAAAAGTCTTTAAAAATACAGAATACCTATTTGTTATTTATAAGCTACTTCTTCTATGGTTGCTGGGATTGGCGTTTTTTATTCTTGATTGCTGCTAGTTCTCTAATTGATTTCACAATAGCGAAAAAAATAAAAGCATCATCCAATAAGAATGCAAAAAAGGCGCTTTTAGGCGTTAGTTTGGCCATGAATTTGGGATTATTGGGCTTTTTTAAGTATTTCAATTTTTTTGCAGACTCTTTAGTAGATCTTTTTAGTGTTTTTGGTTTTCAAGCAGATTATATCACCTTACACATTATTCTACCTGTTGGGATTAGTTTCTATACCTTTCAAACTCTTAGTTATACTATAGATGTGTATAGAGATAAAATTGAACCTTCTAATTCTATTGTTCAGTTTTTTGCATATGTAAGCTTTTTTCCGCAGTTGGTTGCAGGGCCTATAGAGAGAGCTACAAACTTACTGCCACAATTTCAAAAGAAAAGAGTTTTTAGTTATGATAAAGCCGCCGATGGTATGCGACAAATGTTATGGGGGTTTTTCAAAAAAGTCGTTGTAGCAGATAGCTGCGCAGTTTTTGTTGATAGAGCCTTTAACGATCCAGCAGCAAGTTCTTCGGGGGAATTATTTGTTGCAATGGTGTTTTTTGCATTTCAGCTGTACGGAGATTTTTCCGGATATTCAGACATTGCGATTGGTAGTGCCAGGTTATTTGGTTTTGATTTAAAACAGAATTTTGCGTTTCCTTATTTTGCTAGAGATATTGCAGAATTTTATAGAAGATGGCATATGTCTTTAACCAATTGGTTCAAGGATTATGTGTATTTCCCTCTAGGAGGAAGTAGGGTTGGAGTTAATTTAAAGCTGAGAAACGTTTTCATTATCTATTTAATAAGTGGGTTTTGGCATGGAGCCAACTGGACATTCATTTTTTGGGGCTTTCTTAATGCCTTGTATTATGTTCCCTTAATGTTGTTCAAAAGAAACAGAAGGAATTTGGAAGTAGTCGCATTTAATGGTTTTTTACCCTCATTTAGAGAGTTTTATGCTATACTAGAAACTTTTATTGTAACTTGTTTTATAAGAGTGTTTTTTAGGGCAAATACTATAGAAGATGCATTTTTGTACATCAAAAGAATTTTTAGTTTCCAAGGTAATACATGGGGAAACCTGGATAAGGTTGCTATCGCAGTAATTATAGTTTTATTAGTAGTGGAGTGGATTAATAGAAAAGAACAACATGGATTAGCAATAGCTAATAGGCCTGTTTATGTGAGATGGGGGATGTACATGACAATATTTATATGCATTTTGCTTTTCGGAAAAGCATCAGATTCTTTTATCTACTTTCAATTTTAATAGATATGAAAAAGTATTTAATAAAAGTAAGTTTATTTATAGCACTTTGCTTCGTTATTGTAACTTTTACAATGCTGAAGTACGGAGAGAATATAGATTATTTCTATAATAAATTTACAACACCTCAGGCCAAATCAATGATTATTGGTGACTCTAGAGGTATGCAGGGAGTGATGCCAAGTATCATCAATAAAAAACTTGCAGGGTCTGATTTCGAGTTACCCATGTTTAATTATAGTTTTACGATAGCACAAGCGCCAATTGGCGAGCTGTATAATGAGAGTATTCTAAAAAAACTAGATAAAAATGTTACCAATGGTGTATTTATAATTTCTATGACACCTTGGATGCTGGCTTCAGAAAAGGAAAATGACAACCATAAAGGCGAGTATAGAGAAGCGGGAGAACCTCCTCATAATATTAGGTTTGTTAATATGAATCCAAATTATGAATACCTTCTTAAGAACTTAAATTATTTTCATTTTCAAGCCTTATTTAGAAAAAGCTCAACCATGCATAAAGATGGTTGGTTAGAATTGAATAATTTACCAAAAAGCCCTGAGGTTTTTAATAAATGGAAAAATACACAATCCGAGATTTTTGATAGAATGATTGATGATTATAAAATCTCAGAAGTTCGTTTAGAAAGCTTAGATGTACTAGTAAAAAAATTAAAGGCTCACGGAGAAGTTTACCTTGTACGTATGCCTATTGATTTGGATTTCCTTGAAAAGGAAAATGGATATTACCCGAGTTTTGATAAAGATCTTCAGGTTATCGCGGATAATAATGATATTCTTTATTTTAATTTTAATCCGGTGACAGATGCTATTGATTTCAAAACATATGATGGTCATCATTTAGATAAAACTGGAAGTGCTGTGTTTACTAATTTACTTTGTGATTCTATACTTAAGTACAATAATCAATTATTACAAAACGCAAGTATCCTAAGATGAAGATAATAATGACCCTATATAAGTTGTTCCTGATTCCACATATTTTACTATATATAAATAGTAAGAATAAGGCGGATATTGATAAGGATATAAAAAGATGGGCAGAAGCAAAGGGAATGCATAAAGGGAAGATCTCGTTACTATTAGATTTTCTGGCATATTCACCAGACTTTAGAACGATTTTCTACTTTAGAAATAGAGGATTGATAGCTCATGTGCTTAATTTGTATTGTAGAAAAGAAAAATACTTTAGAATTGATATTAGTACAAAATTGGGAGGAGGAATCCTTACGGGACATCCTTATAGTACGATATTGAATGCAGATGCTATTGGAGAGAATTTTTATGTCAATCACCTGGTTACTGTGGGAGAAGTAGAAGGGAAGAGACCTACAATTGGTGATAATGTTTCTGTTAATACTGGAGCAATTATTATTGGAGATATTACAATCGGAAACAACAGTGTCATAGGTGCAGGTGCAGTTGTGGTCAAAGATGTTCCGGAAAATTGTGTTGTTGTTGGGAACCCAGGAAGAATTATAAAAAAAGACGGAAAGAGAGTATAATTTATTGGGAGAGTACTAAATACCATTGGTTGATAAAAATGAATTTAATTTTTGACATACAAAAATCTATTGAGGATAATTATGATCAAAATGCTTTCTGCATTAGTAATACATATTATACGTATAAAGATTTTGCAAAAGTGATTTCTGGTATCAGGAAAGTTATCCAAACTTGGGTAAAAGAAACTGAGTCCAATGTCGGATTAATTACTAATGATGATATCCAAACTTATGCTTCAATAATAGCATTATGGTTAGAAGGAAAAGCTTATGTGCCTTTGAATCCTGAATTCCCGGTAGAGAGAAATAATATGGTTATTAAACAAGCCGAAATTTCTACAATTCTAGATTCTTCAATAGATAAAGTATTTGTAGCGTACAACACTGTGCAAACAAAAGGCAGTACTTCTTCAGAAATAGATTTGGCACCTGTAAAAGTATCAAACGATGATCTTGGATATATTTTCTTTACATCGGGAACTACCGGGACGCCAAAAGGAGTGCCAATTACTTTTGACAACTTATCGGGTTTTATAGAAGCTTTCTGGAAATTAGATTATACCATTACAAATACTGATCGTTGCTTACAAATGTTTGAATTAACGTTTGATTTATCGGTAGTGTCTTATTTGGCTCCGATTCTTAAAGGCGCATGTATTTATACCATCCCTAAAGATGAAATCAAGTATAGCTATATATTTGAATTGATGGAGGACTATGAACTCACATTTGCCTTGATGGTTCCGTCAATTCTTCATTATCTAAGAGCATATTTTGATGAAATAGATTGCCCTGCAATGAAATTTAGCCTTTTTTGCGGTGAAGCATTGCCACTAGATGTTACAGAAGAATGGAGCAAGTGTGTTCCTAATGCAACGATAGCTAATGTATATGGTCCAACAGAATGTACTATATTTTGTACAGATTACACCTACAAAAGAGGAGGGGGAAATAAAACTCATAATGGAGTTTTAACTATTGGAAAGGATATGCAGAATACCACCACAATTATTGTAGATGAGGAGAATAATGAAGTGAATATTGGTGAAAGTGGAGAATTATGTTTAAGTGGTGAGCAGCTTACCCCGGGATATTGGAAAAATGAAGAAAAAAATAAAGAAGTCTTTTTTTACAAAGAGTATAATGGGAAAAAAGTAAGATTTTATAGAACCGGAGACTTATGTAATGTTGATAAAGATGGAGACATATTATATTTAGGAAGGGTAGATTTTCAGGCAAAGATTCAAGGATTTAGAGTAGAGTTGTCAGAAATAGAGTTTCATGTTAAAGCCGTTTTGGATAAAATAAATGTAGTAGCCATAGCTTTTAATAATAAAATACAAAATACTGAGATCGGCTTAGTATTAGAATCAGCCGTATTTGAAACAAAGCAGTTGGTAGATGATTTAAAATCGAAATTACCACAATACATGATTCCTACTCAGATAAAATTTGTAGATAGCTTTCCGCTAAACACAAATGGGAAAACGGATCGAAAAGAATTAAAAAAACTATTTAATTAAGATTGTAATTGATTGGGTATATGGAAGCAGAGGTTATAAAAAATAGAATAAGTGATGTGCTAATATCTATATTAGAACATGAAAATTTTGAAATGCATGATGAGTTAACAGCCAGAGATGTAGATGGTTGGGATTCGTTATCACATATGATGATTATTACCAAAATAGAAGAAGAGTTTAGCATTCGTTTTAAACTTAGAGATTTAAATAAACTTAAAAACATGGGATCACTAGTTTCAGTAATCCAATCTAAAATATAATTCAAGAAAGTGGTTTTTAACTCGGTAGATTTTATTGTTTTTATTATTCCCGTATTTTTACTGTACTGGTTGGTTTTTAGTAAATCAAGTGTTTACCAGAATCTATTTTTATTAGTAGTTAGCTTGTTTTTTTACGCCTGGGCGGATTGGAAGTTTTTAGCTTTACTTGTTGCAAGTACACTCATTAATTTTTACCTCGGATTAAAAATACATAAATCACCAGATGACCGTAAAAGAAGCATCTTTCTCTATACGGGTGTGATATTTAATGTTGGATTACTATTGTATTTCAAGTATTTTAATTTCTTTTATGAGGGATTCTATGAAATCCTTAACGTTTTTGGGGCATCATCAAATTACAGTACATTAAGTATACTTCTTCCATTGGGAATTAGTTTTTTTACCTTTCAGACCTTGGGATACCTAATTGATGTTTTTAATGAAGAAATCGAACCCAATTCTAATCTTTTAGAGTTTTCTGTTTTTGTAACTTTTTTCCCGAAAATACTTTCTGGCCCGATTGAGAGAGCGGCAAGTTTTATTCCTCAAATTCAGGACAAAAGAAAGCTTTCTTATGATGTTTGCGTAGATGGGTTTCGACAAATATTATGGGGATTATTTGCCAAGGTAGTAATTGCAGAAAATTGTGCCGAATTCGCAAATCTGATTTTTGACAACTATGAAAATAACCCGGGTAGTGTATTATTAATGGGAACGTTCTTTTATGCGATACAGTTGTATGCCGATTTTTCAGGGTACTCGAACATGGCGATAGGGGTTTCTAAGCTTTTTGGAATACAGTTAATGCGTAATTTTTCAACTCCATTCTTTTCAACGAATATTAGTGATTTTTGGAGGAAGTGGCATATTTCATTAACTACCTGGATGATGGATTATGTATTTACTCCACTTTCTTTCATCCTAAGAAGACATCAGAAAAAAGGACTGATAATATCTATAATTGTCACCTTTATTTTGGTTGGATTCTGGCACGGTGCTAACTGGACATTTGTCGTTTATGGACTTTTACATGGGATTTATTTTGTTCCTTTGGTATACTCTGGTAGAATGAATACAGAACAAATTGTTGCAAAGGGAAAATGGTTCCCTTCAATCAAGGAGATATTTAAGATGTTGATATTATTCGTATTGATAATGTTGACTGATGTTTTTTTTAGAGTAGATAGTGTTAAGACAGGAATTGATTATATGAACAGAATTTTTTCTACTAGTATAATCGATGCACCTTCAGCTATATATGGAAATACAACAATAATTACAATTATGTTAATAGGTATTTTTATTGCAGTTGAGTGGATTAATAGAGAAAAGAAGCATGATTTTGAGATCAGTGATTATAATATCTATCTAAGATGGGCTTCCTATATTTTCATTTTTGTATTGATATTGTTTTTCGGAAGAAGTTCTGAAACGTTTATATATTTTCAATTTTAAATAACCATGAGATTACTAGTATTAAAATTGGGTCTTTTTATCATGGTATGTTTGGCGATACTCACTTTTGTATTGGTTAACTACGGAGGGAAGGTGGATTTTTTCTATGAAAAATTCACATCACCCAAGGCTAAATCAATGATCATTGGTGATTCTAGAAGTTTGCAAGGAATTCAGCCAAGAGTTATAAATGACTATTTTGAAAAACAAGGGTATGATCTTCCTGTTTTAAATTATAGTTTTACAATTGCCCAAGCCATAATCGGACCTTTATATAACAATAGTATCTTTAAAAAACTTGACGAGACATCAGATAATGGGATTTTTATTATTTCGATTACACCAGAAATGATTACATCGCGAAAAGGATATGATAATATAAGAGGAGAATTTAGAGAAGCCGGACAACCACCTCATAATATCAATTTTGTAGCGATGAATCCTAATTATGAATATTTCGTAAAGAATCTTTCGTTTTTTCATTTTAAGGGAATGTTTGGTAACGGTGCCATGCTACATAAAGATGGGTGGTTAGAAGAAAACAACTTAACCGATGATGA
Source organism: uncultured Aquimarina sp. (assembly GCA_947496355.1). GTDB lineage: Bacteria > Bacteroidota > Bacteroidia > Flavobacteriales > Flavobacteriaceae > Aquimarina. The sequence continues at coordinate 63,901 of CANMCO010000004.1, read as the reverse complement.
GAAAATATTAGAGGAATGGAAAAAAAATCAGCTTAATGTTTTCTTGCGAGATCGTGATGATTTTATAATATCAGATATCCGTGTAAAAAGTTTAAATATACTGGTTCAAAAACTTAAGAAGCGCGGTCATGTTTCTCTAGTTAGAATGCCTATAAGCAAAGAATTTTTTGAGTACGAAGAAGAATATTATCCGGAATTTAATCAAATTATAAATTCTATAGCAGAAAGTAACCATATTCCTTATTTTGATTTTAATAAGAAAAGTGTAGCGTATAAAACATATGATGGACATCATATAGATAAGTATTCAGGAAAAGTATTTACAAAAAACCTTTGTGATTCGATTCATAAAAGTTTAGTGGTAAAAAAGTAATTATATGTGTAGTATACAAAGCGATATTAAACTAATTAATAATGGTGTAATTATATGATGGAGATAGTTCCCATAGAATGGTATTATCCAATATATCTTAATCTGTGCTTCTTTTTAGTACTTTTTACATTACTGCATACGCGTATTTTAAATATTCATGACCATAAGAATTTGGTCTATATTAATTTTACAGGTTATTTATTATTATTTTCCTTAATACTGTATATAGGGCAAAGACCTATTAGCGCTCGATTTGGGGATACCATGAACTACTTCAGAACATTCACTTCTTATAGTCACGGTGCGCCAATTACTACAGTAAACGACTACGGTTGGCATGTTTTTATGAGGACAATGGCTAGCTTTTCTTCTGTGCATACTTTTTTTACTATTTGTGCATTTATTTATATTTTCCCGATGTATAGGATCTCTAAGGAGTTTTTCAAGGAGTATTGGTATTATGCATTTATAATGTTTATCGTTTCTTTTTCCTTTTGGACTTATGGTGTAAATGGTATGAGAAATGGCGCGGCCTGTTCCTTTTTTCTTTGGGGAGTTAGTTATCATAGAAAGAAAGCGCTTATGGCAATGTTTTTCTTATTTGCAACATTCTTTCATAAGACGGCATTTTTGCCAATTCTGGCGTTTATAATGACGATGTTTTATAATAACCCGAAAGTATATTTTAGAGTTTGGTTGTTGTGTATACCCTTATCTCTTGCTATGGGAAGTTTTTGGATTTCTATGTTTGCAGGTTTAGGTTTTGGAGACGATGAAAGGTTAGCGGGATATTTAACAAGTCAAGCAGCAGAAGGAACATTTTCTAATACAGGATTTAGGTGGGATTTTTTATTTCATAGTGCTTTTGCGGTATTTGCAGGCTGGTATTTTGTATTCAGACGTAAATTTGAAGACAAAATATACAACCAGCTTTTAAACACATATTTTGTTTGCAATGGTTTTTGGATTTTGGTGATCAACGCGAATTATTCAAACAGGTTTGCTTATTTATCATGGTTTATGATGGCAATAATTATTATTTACCCTTTTCTGAAACAACAATTTTTCAAAAAACAACATTTTGTCATCGGCATGGTGATGTCAGTATATTTTTCGTTCACCTATTTTATGTATTACTTTTTTTGGGGATAACATTTATATTCATACTTATGAAAACTATTACCGTATTTACACCAACTTATAACAGGGCTTATTGCCTGGATCAATGCTATCAGAGTTTGATTAGACAGACTAACCAGGATTTTCTATGGCTAATTATTGATGATGGTTCTACAGACAATACAGAAGAATTAGTGAACTCCTGGATTAAGGAAAACAAAATAGCAATCAAATACCATTTTCAGGAAAACCTGGGGATGCATGGTGGACATAATGCAGCGTATAGAATTATTGACACAGAACTAAATGTTTGTATTGATAGTGATGATTTTATGCCAGATGATGCAGTTGAAAAAATTCTCTCTAATTGGGAGGCCGTAAAGGACAATCAAAAACTAGCAGGATTGGTTGGGTTAGATGCAGACCAAACCGGTAAGATTATTGGTTCAAAAATGCCAGATGACTTGAAGGAAACAACATTAACTGATATATATAACAAACACGGAGCAAGTGGAGACAAGAAATTAGTGCTGAGAACTGAAATAGTTAAGCAATATCCCCCATATCCTATTTTTGAAGGAGAACGGTTTGTCCCACTGGGGTATTTATACCAATTAATTGATCAAGACTATAAGTTATTTGCTGTTAACGAAGTCTTTTGTATCGTAGAATACCTTGCAGATGGTTCTAGTATGAATATGCTAAAGCAATACAGGAGACACCCTAACGGTTTCGCGTTTTCCAGAAAAAGCAGGATGAAACTAGAGAGCAGTTTCAAAGAACGGTTTAAGAACGCAATTCATTATGTGTCAAGCTCTATGTTTACAAACAATTGGGCATTTCTAAAAGAATCTCCAAAGAAACTTCTTACCCTATTGGCTATTCCGTTTGGAGTGTTACTAAATATGTATATAAGAATAAAAACAAGAGGTGAATTTTAATGGGGGCTAAAAGGATATTACAGGTTTTTACTATCATGAATCGAGGAGGGGCTGAATCTATGATAATGAACTATTATAGAAATATAGATAGAACAAAGGTTCAGTTTGATTTTTTGGTGCATAGAAAAGAAAAAGCCGCCTTTGATGATGAAATCGAAAGCCTTGGTGGAAAAATCTATAAATTTGGTCCAATCAATCCACTATTTCCTAAAAAATATTATGAAGAATTAAGAGATTTTTTTAGAGAGCATACAGAATATTCGGTTGTTCATTCTCATTTAAATACATTTAGTTGTTTTCCATTAAAAATAGCAAAGGAGTTTAATATTCAGATCAGAATAGCGCATGCCCATATTGCTATGGAAAAACTAGCTCTAAAGTCTATTCTTACCCAAAAAGAAAGTTGGACAGATATCGCAAAACAAATTATAAAACTTCAACTAAAGAAAAGAATTCATAAACATACTACTCATCATTTTTCATGCGGAAATAAAGCTGGTGAATGGTTATTCGGAAATGATACTTCTTTCCGTACGATGAATAATGCAATTGATTCTGAAAAATTTAGATACAACCCCGTGATTGCCGATTCATATAGAAAGAAAAATCAAATAGGTAATGAGATTGTATTAGGCCACGTTGGTCGATTTGATAGCCAAAAAAATCATACTTTTTTGCTGCAAATATTTGAGGCCTTGCTTAAAATAAATCCTAATTACAGACTTGTATTGATTGGTGATGGCCATCTTAGAAGCAAATTAGAAAATGAGACAAAACATCTTTCAATTTATGACAAAGTTAAGTTTTTGGGAGTTCGAACCGATATTCCTGAGTTGTATCAAATGATGGATGTTTTCGTTTTCCCTTCATTATACGAGGGCTTGCCTGTTACACTTATAGAAGCTCAAGCAGCAGGGCTGAAAGTGCTGGCTTCAGATACTATTACTGAAGAAGTACGTTTATCAGACCTTATTCAATTTATTTCATTAAAAGAATCCCCGGCACTTTGGGCAAAAAAGATAGTAGATTTGGATATAACAAAAAGAAAAGATACTAAGTATTTAATTGTAGATGGCGATTATGACATAGTCTCTAATGCCTTAAAAGCTCAGGAATTTTACCTTCAACAAAAAAATAATTAACCATGGGAGGATTTCAAAAAAAAATATACGATAGCTTACCATATCCATTTAAAGTTATTTTATTAAATATCAAAGGGTACTTGAATGTTAAGCAACGATATACCAAAGAGTTTGAGAGTTATCTTCAAGAACACATAAAGTTATGGGATGCGAGTCCTGAGGACGTAACCAATTTTCAAAAAAATAAATTGGCAATGCTACTTTCTGAAGTATTGGAATATTCAAAATGGTATTCATCAATAATGCAAGACCTTGGTATTACCATAGAGGAGATCAAGAAAGATCCAATGGGTGTTCTTAAAAAAATGCCGATTCTAGAAAAAGCACAACGAAAAGATGAGGTTGAATCTATTGTAAATACCAAACGAGAAACAGTAATGGTTGGCCATACTAGTGGTACTTCTGGGGCGCCTACCATAGACTATCTGGATCGAGACTCTATTAATGTGTCCTTTGCTATCTGGAAAAGATTCCATCGAGTAATTGGTGTTACACGAAAAAGTAAACAAGTACGATTATCAGGAAGATTAATAGTGGATGCAAAAGCTAAGAAACCCCCATTTTGGGTTTATAATTATTTTGAGAAGCAGTTATTAATGTCTACATATCACCTAACAAGTTCTGGTTTGCAACATTATGTAAATAAGCTTAACAAGTTTAAACCAGAGCTAATTGATGGTTATCCTTCGGCAATTTATGTGATAAGCATGTATATAAACAAAAATGACATAAAACTGGACTTTGTACCAAAAGCAATAGCTGTAACATCTGAGACTTTGTATGACTATCAAAGAACCGAAATAGAAAAGGCATTTGACTGTCATGTATTTAATCAATATGCATCTAATGAAGGTAGCCCATTTATTACTGAATGTGTTAATGGTAATTTGCATTTAAATCTAGATTCTGGGGTATTTGAATTTGTAAATATTAATGGAGAATCTGCTAAACCAGGAGAAATTGCAAAATTGATTGTAACTAGTTATATCAATTTAAAAACGCCATTAATAAGATATGATATAGGAGATACAGTGTTGTTACCTGCTGAAAATGAGAAGTGCTCATGTGATTGCAGTATGCCAATTGTAAAGAAAATAATTGGACGGGAAGATGATATCCTTTGGACCGAAGAAAAAGGATATGTAGTGAGTGCAGATACTGGCTATAAAGGTTTATCAGGAATAACACAAGGGCAAATTATACAAGAGAGCCCAAAGGAGATCACTATTAATTTGGTAATAGAAGATGGATTTGATGAAAGAATGAAAGAAAAGCTACTCACTAATTTCAGAGATAGACTAGGAGAGAATGTAGAATATACAGTAAATATTTTAGATAACATTCCACTTGGACCTAATGAAAAGTTTGACGCTGTAAAAAGAAATTTTGACCTAGAATTTTAAAACCGCTTTTTTATAGATATAAAGCTATATAAACACAATTTTTAACTACTACTTAATACTATTAATGAAAATACTTCAGATCATAAATTCTTTAAATGCCGGAGGAGCAGAAAAGTTAGTGGTAGATACTTCTATTAAATTTGTTGAGAAAGGATTGGATGTAGATGTTCTTCTTCTAAATGGATCGCAAACCTCATTGTTTGAAAAACTATCAAAGCATAATAGCATCAATATTATTTCTTTAGGGGATAGAAAGAATACTTATAAGTTTACCAATGTTTTTAGGATAAAAAGTATTCTTAATCGATATGATTTTGTTCATGTACATTTATTTCCATCCTTATATTGGACAGGATTGGCCAAATTGCTTAGTCGTTCAAAAACCCCAATAATCCTTACAGAGCATAACACTACCAATCGAAGAAGAAAAAGTCCGTTGTTTAAAATTCTAGATCGTATCATTTACAAACAGTTTAGGAAGTTGATTACAATTTCGGATTCTGTAGATGAGAGTTTACGGTCGCATTTGGGTAATCATAGCACAGAAATTGTGAAAATTAATAATGGAATTGATCTAAAGGTTATGCATGATGCAGTTCCTTATTCTAAAGAAGAATTAGGATATACATCATCAGAAAAGTTAATCATTCAGGTGGCAAGCTTTTATCCACAAAAAGATCAGGAGACATTAATTCGATCGATGAAACTATTATCCAATGATTATAAGTTATTATTGGTGGGTCAAGGCCCCTTGGAGGATAAACTAATTCAATTAACCAAAGACTTAGGTTTAGAGGAACGAGTTAATTTTATGGGAGTTAGATCTGATGTTCCTAGATTATTAAAATCTGTAGATGTTGTAGTGTTATCTTCACATTTTGAAGGCTTATCGTTGTCAAGTATAGAAGGCTTAGCTTCTGGAAAACCATTCGTTTGTACCGATGCACCGGGACTGACAGAGGTTGCAAAGGATGCAGGTGTTTTGTTCGCTGCAGGAGATATTAATAAATTAGGAGATATCATTCTCAAGCTATTAGAAGATGCAGATTACTATGATACTGTTGTTACCTCTTGTTTAGAACGGGCAGAGTTGTATCATATTGATTTAATGGTTGATAGTTATATAGACCTTTACAATGAAGTAGGGGAGATTGTTAATAATAAATAGTATACATGTTATTTAACTCTTTAGTCTTTTTTGTGTTTTTACCAATAGTTTTTGTTGGATACTGGTTGGTGTCAAACAAAAACTTAAAGCTACAGAATATAATTCTATTGATAGGAAGTTATACGTTTTATGGCTGGTGGGATTATCGTTTTTTATCTTTAATTGCGGCTAGCACAATTGTAGATTATTTTGTTGGATTACGTATAGAAGGAGCCAAAAATAAATCAATAGGTAAGAAATGGCTTTTGGTAAGTATTTTATTTAACATTGGACTCTTAGGTTTCTTTAAATATTATAACTTTTTTGTAGAATCTTGGATTGATTCCCTGGCCTTATTTGGATATACCGTGAATAATGCTTGGACTTTAAAAGTTATATTACCTGTTGGAATCTCCTTTTATACTTTTCAGACACTATCTTACTCTATTGATATTTACAAAGAAAAACTAAAACCTACCAGAGATTTTATTGCATTTGCAGCATTTGTATCCTTTTTCCCTCAATTAGTTGCTGGTCCTATTGAAAGAGCATCAAATTTATTACCTCAAATTTTAACCAAAAGAAAGTTTACGTATCAAGCTCTTTCCTATGGTATAAAATTGATGATTTGGGGATTTTTTATGAAACTGGTGGTAGCAGATAGGGCTGCCATTTATGTAAATGCCGTGTATAATAATGTAGAAAATCACGAAGGCTTAAGTTTTATTGCGGCTACAGTTTTATTTGCGTTTCAGATATATGGTGATTTTGCAGGGTACTCTTTAATTGCCATTGGTACTGCCAAAATTTTTGGTTTAGACTTAATGACTAATTTTAGACGACCATATTTTGCAGCTTCGGTAAGTGAATTTTGGACCAGATGGCATATTTCTTTATCAACTTGGTTTAAAGACTATGTATACATTCCGTTAGGAGGAAATAGAGTTGCAAAACCACGCTGGCTTTTTAATCTATTTATTACGTTTTTAATAAGCGGATTGTGGCATGGAGCAAATTGGACCTTTGTTATATGGGGAGCTCTAAATGGTATTTACTTAATTATTGAGGCGTTGTTGTTTAAAAAAACTAGAAAAGGTTTAATTAATGTATTTGTGACCTTTTTTCTAATAAATTTTGCCTGGATATTTTTTAGGGCTAATAGTACAGAAAATGCGTTTTACATTATTAAAACAATTTTTACATCTCCGGGAAGATTATATATCGGTAGTGGAGACGATATTACGGCATCAATATACGCTACACTTGCAATTGCCATTCTTGTTTTAGTAGAAACTAAAAAAGAATATTTTACGACCCAATTTTCTATTTCGAATAACAGAATAGAATATGTGAGACTGGTAGGATATGCTGTGGTAATTTTTATGATTTTATATATAGGAGTGTTTGGTGAAAGTCAATTTATTTATTTTCAATTTTAAAGAATGATTAAAAAAGAATATAAATTAGTATTTATGAAGTGTATAAAGTTTGTAATCATATTATTGATTATAGATTTTGTATTTGGCAGTATCTCTAAACAAGTGTTTTTTAATCAAAAAACTGGTAAATATGCCAGATCCACTCATGTTATATATGAAGCGAATCCCGATATTTTAATATTTGGAAGTTCACACGCACACAGGCATTATATCCCTAAAGTTTTTGAAGAAAAGCTACAAAAGACATGTTACAATGCAGGGGCAGAGGGGCAACAACTTCTTTACCACAATGCGCTTCAAAAAATGGTTTTTAAAAGGGTAACTCCAAAATTGATTATTCTTAATATTGATGAAAACTTTTTGTATAAATCAAAGGTTGCATATGATCGACTTAGTGATTTACACCCATATTATGAAGATTATAAGAGTGAGCTTAGGCCTGTGCTAGAATTAAATTCAAAGCTGGTGGATTTTAAACTGTTTTTTAAGTCATACCAAACAAATTCTACAATCATTCATGCGCTTAGATATTATTTATCTCCCCAAGTAGATTATAAAGGATATCGCCCTCTGTTTGACAAAATGAAATTTTCTGATAATGTTTCCTCAAATAAAGAGGACCCTGATAAAGAGTATATCGAGGAAATTGATGACAATTTTGTAATGGCTTTTAAAGAATTTATTGCCAATGCAAAAAGTAATAATGTTGATCTCATATTTGTAACTTCGCCAACCCTAAATAAGGTAGATTTTTCGACTAATGAATCGTTGAATATGATGAAAGAAATTGCTGAAATGGAGAAAGTAACTTTAATTGACTTTTTTAATTCTGAACAATTTATGCATAAATATGAGTTGTTTCACGATCCCTCACATTTAAATAATGATGGATCCACATTGTTTACGGCGTCAATAGCAGAATTTATAAAGAATCAAACAAATTGATATTTGAAATGAACAATGTTCTAGGGAACAGTGCTCAGAAAATAATAGAACTAGTAATATATATTTTGACAACCATTCATAAGTAATTAATTGTATGCTTTTCAACTCTCTTGAATTTTTTCTTTTTCTTCCGATAGTCTTTATACTATATTGGTTTGTAGTTAACAAAAAACTAAAGCTTCAAAATTTTCTGGTGTTATTGGCTAGTTATGTGTTTTATGGTTGGTGGGATTATCGATTTCTCTCATTAATAGCTTTAAGTACAATAGTTGATTATTTTATAGGACTAGCTATTCATAAATCTGATGTAAAGTCTGTAAGAAGACGTTTGCTTTGGATGAGTGCGTTGTTTAACCTTGGGTTACTGGGATTTTTTAAGTATTACAATTTTTTTATTGATTCTTGGATTGATTTATTGGGGTCCATAGGATACAGTGTTGAAAATTCCTGGACACTGCAAGTAATCCTACCGGTAGGAATTAGTTTTTATACCTTTCAAACGATGTCATATTCGATTGATATATATCGAGGTAAATTAAAACCAACAAAGGATTTTATAGCTTTTGCGGCCTTTGTGTCATTCTTCCCGCAATTGGTTGCAGGGCCAATAGAGAGAGCATCCAATTTACTACCGCAGATATTAAAAAAACGAAAGTTTAGCAAAGAGCAGGGTATAAAGGGAGTAGAGCTTATTGTTTGGGGGATGTTTAAAAAGGTTGTTATTGCAGATTCTCTGGCCCCCGTAGTAAACGATATATTTAATAACTACACAGATTTTTCAGGAGGTACGTTAATTACCGGAGCCGTATTTTTTGCTTTTCAAATCTATTGTGATTTTAGTGGATATTCCGACATTGCAATCGGGACAGCGAAGTTGTTTGGGTTTGACCTAATGACAAATTTTAGTTTCCCATATTTTTCAAGAAGTATTGGTGAATTTTGGCGAAAATGGCATATTTCTCTCTCTACCTGGTTTAGAGATTATCTCTATATTCCGTTAGGTGGTTCTAAAGTGGGAAAACTAAAGGGAATTAGAAACGTATTTGCAATATTTCTGGTAAGCGGTTTTTGGCATGGTGCCAACTGGACATTTATAGTTTGGGGAGGAATACATGCATTATTGTTTATTCCTTCGTTTGTGATGGGAACAAACAGAAGACATTTAGAAAGCACTGTTGTACAAAATAACTTGTTATCCTATACAAAAGATTTTGGACAGGTTTTATTAACCTTTTTTGTGGTTACCGTTGCATGGGTGTTTTTTAGAGCTGATTCTATTTCGGATGCGATTAATTATATTGGTAGAATAACCTCTTTAGAATCAGATACATTAAGTTTTGTTTCAATATATGATTGGGGTCTTGTAATCGTATTACTAGGTTTTGATTATTTGATATATAAAAAAATTAAAATACCTGTAATCATTTGGTTGGTCATGATATTGGCTATTATTGGTTCCCTGAATAGAGAAATGCAAGCAGAATTTATTTATTTTCAGTTTTAGAGATGAAATACGTTAAAAAAATTATCGTCGGCCTTATTATTTTAGAAGTTCTTAATTTGATTATTGGGTTTATCAGTAATGGTAAAGACGCCGTTTTACCAATTACAGGTTTTAATGATCCACCATTATATTATGATATGGATGCGTCGTATGGAATTACAAGACAAAGAAGTTCTAAGCAAATGATGAACTATTCATGGGGGGGTGTTGTCTATAATACCAATTCTTTGGGATTTAGAGATAATGAATTTACTGAAGATGGTATTTTAATGGTTGGAAACTCTTTTGTTGAAGGTTTTGGAGTAAAAGTAGAAAATAGATTTACAGAAAAACTAGAGGAGAAGCTAAATGTGCAAATTAATAATGCTGGATCAGGTGGCGTTTGGACACCTATACAAAGTGTGGTACTATTAAAAGATCTGTTAAAAAATAAGAAGCAAAGGTTTTTAAAGAATGTTGTCATATTAACCCCCGGTGGAGTAATAAATATAGATAAACGATCTCCAAGTAATGACGCACATAGAAATTACCCATACCGAAGAGGAGATTCTATCGTTTTTCATAAAGCAGGTAATTCTAGTTTTACGGGGAAATTGTCTTTGGTAGCCAAAGTAAAACGGTTTTCAAAAAGCTTATTGCTTTCTAAAATATATACTACGTTTAAGTATTATGGAGTTTCCAAAGTGAAAAGAAAAGTTATTGATTTTGATAAAGACAAACTAGATTGGTTAATTGGTCAGATAGAAAAGGAAAATTTTGATAAGGTGGTAGATATTATTGTTATTAATAACCTGGGCAGGACTCGAATTAATAATATCAAAAAGTATAACAATACATCTTCAAAAGTTAATTTTCACGTGGTAGATTTCCCAGATGACCTAAGCAATTATTTTGCTTCTAACGGTCATTTAAATGCCCAAGGAAATGAAGTTTTAGCTAGTTTGTTATTTCCAGTATTAAGTAAATAGGGGCGTGGTAAACAAAAAAATCCCGAGCTTAGCTCGGGATTTTTTTGTTTTATAAGAATATTATATTTAGTCAACGCAAGTGTTACCCGCAATTGTAATATTTGTACCAGTTGATTTTTCGTCAATACATTGTAAATTACTACCAATCACTGTGATATTATTTGATTGGATATTTAGATTACTACATCCATCACCAATAATAATACCATCATCTCCTGTAGATTCGATCGTATTTCCGGTGATGTTCATGTTTTTAGCGTTTATGAATTGAATACCTTCTTTCATTGTATTGTTAGTAAAATCTAAACCATTCGAACGACTAAATGTTCCTGAGTGATTAAGCATATTATTATCAATAGTTACTCTGTAATCGGCTGCATCTGTACCTTCATTTACGGCAACAAATTTAACACTCTCACGGCTCACTTTTTGAATAGTATTTTCATAAATTCTAATGTTGTCCATTGTAGTTAAATTTCCAAAGATACCAACACTACCATCTCTATCACTACTAAAAGTGTTATTGTAGATTTTAAAGTTTCTAATATCTTTTGGTTGTATACCAATACCAAAGTTTTCAATAGTATTTCCAAAAATTTCAGTGTCTCTTTGATAAGCAGCGATACCAAGGTTATAACCTCTGATCGTATTATTTGATATTACATTATTATACGTATCTCTAGAATCTGGATGACCGGTTACAATACCAGCACTACTTAAATTATCTGGATTTGCGGTTAACTGATTGTCAGAGATATTAACGTTGTAACCTGCACCAATAGAGATAGCTTTTTCGGTTTCGTTACCTATAATATCAACATCATGGCCAATAGCAACAATAAAAGAACCGTACTTACTATTCTTTTCTACATTGTTTCTTATTGTAATATCATATGCATCTTCATAGAAAGTCAATACGCCATTAACAAGACCTCTGTATGCTTCGATATCCAAGGCAAAACCAGGAGCTTTTCCTTCAGAACCTGGATTATCTACTCCCGCATTTAGGAATGTATTTCCTTCAACAGTGATATTAAATCCATCGGTAATAGACATATTATTTCTTCTATTGTTATCCATAGTACAATTGGTCACTCTAATATTATTTGATGGTATATAACCAGCTTCAAAAGTAAAACCAAGACTAGAGATTTTAACACCATCACCAGTTCCATCTTTCATAGTAACACCAACAACATCAATATTATTTGAACCATGAATCATTACAATATAACCAAAAGCATGAGGTCCAGGTTGAGAATTGTCATCATGCTCAGCACGATCACCGATAAGTATTCCACCTTCAACCCTTGCACTTGTAACATCTCGTAAAGCCAATAGCGCATAATTTTTACGGCTATTTGGTTGCACTCTTAGTACGGTGTTATTAGTCATACGAAGCGTAAAGTTTGAGGGAACATTAATAGCTTCAACAGAAGGGTAAAAGTTTTGATTAGTTGTAGTACTAGTTACTTTACTTACTTCGAAGTATGCATCAAGTTTATCTATTTCAAAAGTAGTAGCACCTAATTCTTTAGTCCAAAACATTAAATCTTCTAGCTTATTGTTGTTTTCTTGAGCAATTTCTGAAGTTGTTCTACCTTCTACAACATCCCAGCGAGATGCAAAAAACTTGAATGTAGGTTTTTCAAGTTGCACATTACCTTCTATAGTAAGTTTAGAACTTAGAAGCTCCCCGGCGATTGTACCTCCAGAAAAGATTAATTTACCATCTCCAATGATGTCACCTCCTTCAAACTTAAAGCTAACATTTGTAGGAAGATTAATTGTTTCTCCTTGAAGGTCTAAAACGCAATCAATTACTATTGTTTCACCAGCAGTAACGCCAGAAAGGTCAAAATCACATGGAGTTGTTACAGTATTATCTGGTGTATCTGGATCCGGATCCGGATCTGGATTAGGATTTTCGCCATCTGTTCCGGTTGTATCCGGTACGAGTTCTTCAAAACTTTCATTGCTACAGGATACAAAAAAAGTAAAACATAAAATTAGGGTGAAACTAAATAAATTTTTCATTTGGGGGAATTATTTTTTTGGTTATTCATCTTAGAATAACGTCACTTTATCGAGGAAATTGTACTATTATGAAAAAAACAATGTTAAAATTTTGTTAACAATATGTTATTAGTATTTAACAAGTTATTCGTTTATGGTTTAACCGTATTATTAAAAAATAATTTCCAAGGTTCAGATATAAAAAAGATCATTTTATTTTTATAATAAAATGATTTCAAAAACATAAAAGCCCAATGTTATACATATATTTGCAATTATTTTTTTAGTTACAAATTTTACATATAATAATGAGTAAAATAATAAGGGTCACTACTATACCAAAATCCCTTGGGGGATTACTTAAGGGGCAACTAAAGTTTATGTCTCAATATTATCATATAATCGGAATATCTGGTGAGGGAGAAGGCCGATTGGATAGAGTTTCTAAAGAAGAGGGAGTAGAGGTGATTGCAGTAGAAATGACTCGCAAAATTACTCCGTTTCGAGATCTTAAGGCTGTATATAAGTTGTATAAGATTTTTAGGAAACAAAAACCGGATATAGTTCATAGTCATACTCCCAAAGCTGGAACTTTATCTATGCTTGCTGCAAAGCTTGCAGGAGTGCCAAATAGACTGCACACTATTGCCGGATTACCATTACTTGAAGTTACTGGTGCTAAAAGAAAATTATTAGACGTGGTAGAAAAAGTAACCTACCGTTGTGCTACGATGATTTATCCTAATTCATTTGGACTCAAGGATATTATAATTGAAAATAAATATACCTCACCTAAAAAGCTTAAAGTTATTGCAAAAGGAAGTTCTAACGGTATAGATACGAATTATTTTGATCCAGCGTTATATTCTGATCAGGATAATGAGAGTCTACGAAAGGAGTTAAATATAAATGAAACAGATAAGGTATTGATTTATTTGGGGAGACTAGTTAAGGATAAAGGAATAAATGAATTAGTATTAGCCTTCAAAAAATTGTGTGAAGAAAGTACAGATGTAAAACTTCTTCTTGTTGGGATATTTGAAAATGATTTAGATCCACTATTGCCCGAAACTGAAAAAGAAATAAATACAAATCCCAATATAATTTTTGCTGGTTGGCAAACAGATGTTAGACCGTATTTTGCAATATCTGATATTTTGGCATTCCCTAGTTATCGTGAAGGTTTCCCTAATGTAGTTATGCAAGCAGGAGCGATGGGAGTAGCGAGTGTGGTTACAGATATTAATGGCTGTAATGAGATTGTGTCTGATGGTGTTAATGGTTTGGTAATTCCTGTAAAAAATACTCAGAAACTGTATGAAAGTCTTAAAAAGTTAATAGATGATGATGTTTTAAGAAACGATATAGCTTCTCGCTCTAGAGATTCTATTACTAGCAGGTATAGGAATGAATTTGTATGGAAAGAATTATTAAAAGAGTATAATTCACTTACTCATTAAATAATTGTATAGCATGTAGATTATGAGGCGAAAAATAAAATTATATAAAAAAAGATTTTCTGTTGTATTACAGGATAAAAACAAGAAAGGATTTTTTCAAATTATGAAAGAAGCTTTTATTTTTTGGATTGTAAAACGAGAATTTCCATATTTTTATTTTGGTAAATTTTTATATCGAAAAGAGATTAAGAATTACAAGGATTATCTAAGTAGTAAAGAGATTGATAAAGTAACCCTCTCTAAAAACTTACATAACCCCCAGTATGCAACTTTATTAAGGAATAAATTAGCTTTTGCCATTTACATGGAAAAAAGCAATATGTCTGTTCCACCTCTTACAGGTTATAATTTAGGGAATAGATTTTTCTACCAATCCAAAGTACAAATGATTCTTGACAAAGATGGTCTATACAACTTTTTTAAAGATACATTTGAACAAATAGGAAAGACAAGAGTTTTTGTCAAGGCTATCACAGAAATGGGGGGTGTTGGTGCTTATCTCATTACCAAAGAAAATTTAAAAGAAGAAATAGAGGCTTGTGGAGATTATATTTTGGCCAATAGTTGTATTCACCAGGAAGTAGTCATTCAGCACGAAGAGATAAACAAAATATACAAGCATAGTGTGAACACCATTAGGTTTGATACCTATCTTGATAAAAACGATAATATCCATATTTTATCAGGTTATATGAGGTTTGGTCGAGGAGGAAGTGTTGTAGATAATAGTTATTCAGGAGGGTTTTATGTGGCAATAGACTTGGATGAAGGCGTATTAAAGGGTAAGAGCTTCCAAATGATGAAATATGGAGGAGTGCAATTGGATAGGCATCCAGATACAGGTGTGCCATTTGAGGGATATAAAATACCTTATTTTAAAGAAGCGGTAGAATTGACCAAGAAAGCAGTCAATCATATCCCAGATAGGATTATTGGATGGGATATTGCTATAAGTGTCGATGGACCTGTAATTATTGAAGGAAATGATAATACTTCGATTTTGGGACCAGACCTTATTTTAGGAGGCTTTTTAAGTCATCCTATTAGTAAAGAAATTATGGACGAAGCTTGATAAATAGAAAAGAAAAAAAGCAATGAAATTATCTGAGTTACTGAGAAACAAAGCATTTTGGTTTTTAGATTCGTTAAAAGGTGGAAAGAAGAGAAACCACTATAATGAAATTAAATTCATAGTCGAAAATCCTACAGCTCAAAAAGTTATTGATAGCAAAAAAGAAAAACTTCAGGATATTTTAAAACATGCCTCAGGCACTACTAATTATTATAAGGATTATGAGAAGTTTAGTTCTATAGAAGATTTCCCTATAGTTAATAAAAACATCATACGAGATAATTTAGAAAATTTCGAATCACAAGAGTATATAAACCAACCTAAATTTACTTTTAGTACAAGTGGCTCTACAGGTACACCGTTTAAAGTATATCAAAATACAAATAAGAGAATACGCAATATGGCCGATACGGTCTTTTTTTCGGAAATGGCTGGATTCAGAGTAGGGAACAAGCTTACCTATTTTAGATTATGGAACGCCTTTGAGAAAAAAAGTTTTGTTGCAAGAGTAATGCAAAATATTGTACCTGTTGATGTTTTTGAATTGAAGGATAAAGGACGTATTGATGATGTAATACAGAAGCTATCAAAGAGTAAATCATCAAACAGCTGGTTGGGATATGCATCTGCCTATGAAGAAATATGCAAACATTTGGATCAACAACAATCTTCTGTAATCCCCAATAAATTAAAGTCTGCTGTTGCTATGTCAGAAAGATTAAATGACTATACTAAGCAAACAATAAACAAGTATTTTGGCACAGAAGTAGTTTCAAGATATTCTAATGTAGAGAATGGAATTCTTGCTCAGCAACCTTTAGGGGATAAAAAACATTTTATTATAAATGAAGCTAGTTATTTTGTTGAGATTCTAGCCTTAGATTCTAATGAGAGAGTAGAAAATGGGAAACCAGGTAGGATTGTGATCACCGATTTGTACAATTACTGTATCCCAATGATTAGATACGATACAGGAGATATTGGTATTAAAGATGTAATAGATGATCAACCTGTTTTTACAGAAGTTAGTGGTAGAAAAATAGATGTCATTTATAATACCAAGGGTGAGATTATTACTATAAACTTAGTGTTGTTGGTGAATAATTATCCTGAATTGAAACAGTGCCAACTTATTCAAAAAGCAGAAGGTACATATCACTTTAAACTAAATTTTGAAAAGGAATTTAAGAGAGAAGATGAGTTCCTTAACGAGTTTAAAGTGTATTTAGGCGAAGATGCTAAAATCTCTATAGAATATGTTGATGAAATTCCGTTACTTGCATCTGGAAAGAGAAGGGTTATGGTTAATGAAATGATAAATTCATAATTAATAATTTTTCGAATCGTGTATAAAATTTTTATCAAAAGAAGTCTGGATTTTAGTATTTCGCTAATTTTACTAATTTTGATCTCCCCTGTTTTTTTATCACTTATTGTTTTTCTGGCAATAGCTAATAGAGGTAAACCTTTTTTTGTTCAAAAAAGGCCAGGAAAGAATGAAAAGATTTTTAGCATTGTAAAATTTAAAACCATGAATGACAGGAAGGATGCTGATGGGAGCTTATTACCTGACAAAGACAGATTGACACGTGTAGGAGCTTTTGTGAGAAAAACTTCTTTAGACGAAATTCCCCAGTTAATTAATGTTTTAAAAGGTGAAATGTCTTTAATAGGACCTCGACCTTTAATTATAGAATACCTCCCCGTTTACAACAATACACAAAAAAAACGTCATAATGTTAGACCAGGAATTACTGGTTGGGCTCAAGTTAATGGAAGAAATTCTATTACTTGGAAAAAGAAATTTGAATATGATGTTTGGTATGTAGAAAACTTAAGTTTTTTACTAGATGTTAAGATATTAGGGATGACCCTTAAAAAAGTCCTTAAAAAAGAAGATGTAAATCTATCAGAGGATCTGACTTCTGAGTACTTTAATGGTAATAATTAGTTTTATTTTAGATAAAATAGATGGGTAAAAATTTAGAAATAATCGGCTTAACAAAAAAAATGTTAAGAGATGGGATTGAGCAAAATACATATTGGAAAGATGGATTGGCTCCATTGCCCAAAAGTAAAGCTTTATGGTTGGTTTCTAATACAAGAATAGATGATGACGAGTATTGTGGCGTACTTGGTTACGAAGAAGAAAAAATGATCTCTTTTATTTTTATGTTTCCTGATTTGTTAAATGCTAAAAGTAAAGGGGATACCAAAAAAGTATATTGGATGATATCTTGGTGGGTATACCCAAAATACGAGCATACTGTATTTGGAACCTATATATACAATGAAGCGGTTAATTATGCAGGTAAACAAATACTAATTAAATCATATGCCGAAAATGTAAATGAGTTCTATGAAAAACAACCATTCACGGTAATAGCATCAAGATTAAGACATACGATTTTCTTTAGTCTTGATTCTTCCATGCTTATCGGAAGATTTAGATTTCTAAAACCTTTCAAGTTTATATTAGATAGCATAAATGCTTTTGTTGGCGGAATTGTAAAGTTTATCAATAGGTCTAAACTTAAGGGTAGAACAAAAGTACTGTCATATGAGTATATTACACAATTAGATGATGAAGCTTGGTCATTTATAGCCCCTTTGTGCAAAGATGACTTGATTTATAAAACAAAAGAGTATGTAAGTTGGCAAATAAGTAATAGTCAATATTTACAAACACCTACACCAAACAAGCATCCTCGTAAATCATTACAAACCGGAATTAGCAACAACATTCATATTCATAATTTAAAAATTATAAATGAAGGTAAGATGATTGGCTTTTTGTCATACATTATAAATTATAACGAGTTTAATGTTAAGTATTTTTTGGTAAAAAATGAAGAAGATTATGAACTTTGCGTTGATGCTTTAATCGAGAATTTCATTCAGCATAAAACAACATTTATTTTTACAGATGATACTAGGTTGTCTGATTGTATAACGAAAAAATACACCACTATTTTTACGCATAGAGTCAACAAAAAAGCTTTAGCTCATAACGACACTAAGTTAGATTTTGAAAATGCTAATGTATTAAATAGAGATGGACATTTTTATTAAACCAACTGTTCAATTAACCACAATATGAAGTATGTAAAAAAATTACAAGAATCAATAGATGGGCACGCAGATCATAATGTATTGTGTATAAGTAATACATTTTATACCTATCAAGATTTTGCCGTTGAAATTTCCAAGATAAGAGCGGCTATAGTAAATGCTGTAGAAGATCAAGAGAAATTAATAGGCTTGGTGACTAATGATGATCTTGAAACTTATGCAAGTATTATTGCACTTTGGCTGGAAGGAAAAGCATATGTTCCTGTGAACCCATCAACACCATTAGAGCGTAACTTACAGGTTTTTGAATTAACCGAAACCAAATATGTAATTGATTCTTCAGAGTCTTCAATCTATACAGATCATACAGTTATTGCTTCTAAAAAACTAACAGAGACAGAAATTAACCTAATTCCAAAGGAATTTTCAGGAGATCAAATCGCATATATTTTATTTACATCAGGTACTACTGGGTTGCCTAAAGGTGTTCCAATTACTTTTGATAATGTACAAGGATTGGTAAATGCTATCGAAGCAGAGCCAGAGTTCAAACTGGTTCCCTCAGATCGATGTTTACAAATGTTTGAGCTTACCTTTGATTTCTCAGTGGTAACTTATTTATTTCCGTTATTGGCTGGTTCATGTATTTATACCATACCCAAGAAAGCAATCAAATATTTCTATATTTTTAAACTTATTAAAGAGCAGAAGTTAACCGTTCTAACCATGGTGCCTTCCATTATAAATTATCTTAGACCATATTTCCCAGAGATAAATGCTCCCGATGTGCGTTACTGTAGCTTCGGAGGAGGAGCACTACATAGTGATATTGCAAAAGAGTGGAGTGATTGCCTTCCAAATTGTAAGATATTCAATTATTATGGTCCAACAGAATTTACAGTATACAGCGGTTTTTACCCATACCATAAAGAAACTCATCAAAAGGCCCATAACGGAATTATAGCAATTGGAACACCACAAAAAGATACACTGTATCTTGTCGTAAATGATAATAATGAAGAAGTGCCAGTTGGAGTAATTGGAGAATTGTGTTTGGCAGGCCCACAGATAACACCAGGATATTGGAAAAATGAAGAGCGTAATGCGATAAGTTTTTTTACACGCGAAGAGAATGGTGAAAACATACGATATTATAAGACGGGTGACTTATGTATTAAAGATGAAGAAGGGGATTTCTTATATGCAGGTAGAGCAGATTTCCAGGTAAAAATTAGAGGATATAGAGTAGAACTTGCCGAAATTGAATTTCATGCCAAGGCAAAATCCGAAAGAAAAGTAAATATGGTTGCCTTAGATATTACCAATACTCTAGGCAATGCAGAGCTTGGATTGGCAATAGAAAGCGAATCTTTTAATACTGATGCGATTTTTGAATACATGAAGACCAAAATGCCGGATTATATGATCCCAGGTCATGTAAGGTTTGTAAAAGAATTTCCGCATAGTATCAATGGTAAAATAAACAGAAAAGAATTAAGAACATATTTTGATATAAACTAAAATAATAACAATGAGTAGAGAAGAGATTTTATCTAAAGTTAAGGAAGCTTTTGTGTCTGTATTAGAACATGAAAACTTTGAACTTGCAGATGAAACTACAGCAGATGATGTTGATGGGTGGGAATCTATTACCCATATGATGATCATAACCGAGGTAGAAAAAGTATTCAATATCAAATTCAAACTTATGGATTTAATGAATATGAACAATGTTGGAGATTTGTTAAATACAATTACGTCTGAATTAGAATAGCAATTTTAAGGTTATATAATGACCTGCTGATTTTTGTCATAGTATAGTGATGTAGGGATTCATTCCTTTATTCACTTAATTATCACAGAATTTCAGAAATAATGGAAAAAATAGTAATCATTGGTGCATCAGGTCATGCGAGAGTAATTATAGAAACTGTTGAATCAAATGGCAATTATCAAATTTATGGAGTGATAGACTCATTTAAACCAAAAGGGCGTAAGATTTTGGGGTATGAGATTTTGGGGACCGAAGATTTGATAAAGGGTTTAGTGAAAAAAGGAATTAACAAAGGGGTTATTGCTATAGGTGATAATTGGACAAGATATCTGATGTATATCAGGATTAAAGAAATAGCTCCAGATTTTGAATTTGTGACAATCATTCATTCCTCGGCCATTATAAGTCCTAGTGCTAAAATAGGAAAAGGAACAGTTGTATTGGCTTCGGTAAAAGTTAATACGCTTGCAGAAGTAGGAGATGGGTGTATCCTTAATACAAACTCTAGTTTTGGGCATGATGGCAAGTTAAATGATTTTTCAAGCATTGCACCTGGCGTAACTATAGGTGGTAATGTTACTGTAGGTTTCTGTACTGCCATATCTCTCGGCGCGAATGTGATTCAGGGGATTTGTATTGGTAAACACAGTATAATTGGTGCTGGTTCACTAATATTGCAAAATATTGATGATTTCAAACTCGTTTATGGTGTTCCGGGTAAGGAGATTAAAACAGTAGAAAAAGGAAAAAGATATTTATCTAAATCTTAAAAGTAATATAGTTATATGTATAAACAATTTATAAAACGTTTTTTGGATTTCACACTATGTTTTATAGGTGTTTTGATGCTATCGCCTATTATAGTTTTATTAATAATATTATTGGCCATAGCAAATAACGGAAAACCATTTTTCTTTCAATCACGTCCTGGTAAAAATGAGAAAATATTTAAGATCATTAAGTTCAAGAGTATGAATGATAAAAAGGATGAAAACGGAGAGTTATTGCCTTTTGAACAAAGAATTACCAGAACAGGAAAATTTATTCGCAAGTATTCACTAGATGAAATCCCACAGTTGTTTAATGTTGTAAAAGGAGATATGAGTTTAATTGGTCCCAGGCCTCTTTTAATCAAGTATTTGCCTTTATATAATGATGTTCAAAAAAAACGACATAATGTAAGACCGGGTATTACAGGTTGGGCTCAGGTTAATGGTAGAAATACCATCTCTTGGCAACAAAAATTTAAACTTGATGTATGGTATACAGAAAATTTAAGTTTTAAAACAGATGTAAAGATTATGATGATGACCATAAAAAAAGTCTTTTTTAAGGAGGATATTAATAGCGGTGAAAACCTTAATATGCCTACTTTTGACGGAAATAATTAACCAAATAATTTATAACCACTAAAAACTTAATAATACGCAAGTGAAAAATGCAGTAATCATAGGAGCTGGAACTCAAGGTCAGGTTTATGCCTCGTACCTTAAGGAAGCAGGGATTAATATTATAGGTTTTATCGATGATAATCTTGATCTAGAAGGGCAAGAAGTAATAGGTATACCTGTATTAGGTAAGTATAAGGATTTGTTTACCGATGAATTTAAAAATAAGATTCAGGACGTGTATTGCCCTATCGGAGTTAACTCTGTACGCTCAGAATACTTATCTACTTTAAAAAAGGAGGGATATGGTATCCCCGGTTTTTTACATCATACAGTGTCGATAGCACCAGATGTTACAATCGGAGAAGCCGTTTATATGCTTGCAGGTAATATTGTAATGCCACACACCACAATAGGTAATTACATTATGATTAATATGGATAGTACCATCGCGCATCATGTAACTCTTGAAGATGGAGTATTTATGTCTTCTGGAGTGAATATTGGTGCACTAATAAATGTTCGGGAAAATGCATAT
Organism: uncultured Aquimarina sp.; assembly: GCA_947496355.1. Lineage (GTDB taxonomy): Bacteria > Bacteroidota > Bacteroidia > Flavobacteriales > Flavobacteriaceae > Aquimarina. The sequence goes on along the minus strand of CANMCO010000004.1, from coordinate 41,600 downwards.
ATTGGGATGGGAGTTACAGCAATGACCGGAGTAAAGGAAATTGGGAAAGAAACACTAATTGGAGCAGGAACAGTAATTATCAAAGATGTTCCCGAATATACCACTGTGGTTGGTAATCCGGGAAGAGTAATAAAAACAAAACAACCATAGTTCATGCATTCTGAAATTAAAACTAAAATATCTGATATTACTTTTATAGGTTCAGGCATTTCATCATCTTTTACCATCTTACACTTTTTGGATCTTATTGAAGACCAAAAAACAGATAGGCAAATAGATATCAATATAATTGATAAATCAGGTGAATTTCATACAGGAATACCCTATGGTTCAAGATCTGGGTTTTCTGTACATCTTATTACATCATTAAAAAACTTTTTACCAGAACCAGAATTAAGCAAGTTTATTGTTTGGCTTAATGATAACAAGAGTTGGCTGTTGGATGAATTAAAAAATGACGGAGGATCGTTGTCTTTAGATTGGCTTTCTACTCATGATCAGAAGATAAGAAATAATGAATGGGAAGATCTTTTTATTCCTAGACGTTTTTTTGGTTCTTATATTGATCAAAAAGTAAAAACCAGACTAGAAAAATTTGAATCTAAAGGAGTAATCAATGTTACTTATATCAAAGGAGAAGTTGTTGACTTGGATAAGAAAGATGAAAAGTACACTTTATTCCTAAAAGATAAACAGACGATTATATCTGATAAAGTTGTTCTTTCGGTTGGGTCATTACCAGTTAATCACCTTTGGAAAAATGAAAGCCTGATCGAAGAGGATAATCTACTTTTTATTAATGATCCATATCTGCCAGAACTGAAAGAGGTTTTAAAAAGAATCAATAAATTTCTTGACAAAAGATCAAACAAAAAGGCAAACGTTCTTATTGTAGGAGCAAATGCGAGTGGTCTTGAAATGCTCTATAAGCTAAATGATGTTGAAGAAATAAAATCTCAAATAAATAAATTTATTTTTCTCTCAACGCAAGGTTTGTTGCCTGACGCTGTAGTAGATGAGGAGAGAAGAAAAGATTATGTTCCTTTTAATTTACAAGCATTGAACGATAGCAGTAGTTTAACGGCTAAAACTATTGCAGAAGCAGCTTATAAAGACTTGGATCATGCAGATGAAATTAATTTGGGAGCCGCCTCTACAGTAGAAATAGTGTCAAAAGCTTTTGGTTCTTTGCTGGGTAAGCTCGATCAAAAAGAATTAAAAGAATTTGCATGTCATTATGGAAATGAAATTGGAAGAAGACAAAGATGTGCTGGATTTCATTATTCTAAAACTGTAGATGAATTAAAAGAAGAACAACATTTTGATCATATAGCAGGTAGATTTAGTACTATTAAGAAAAATAGTGATGGCGTATACTCATTAGAATATTTGGATACAAAATCTGGAGAAAATAAAATCTATCAGGATGATATTAATATTGTTCTTAATTGTGTGGGAAGCACCAATTTAACTAAGAACGATATTCCGGTGCTATTAAAAAATATGATAGAAAAAGGATATTGTAAATCTAATGACTCGAAGATCGGTTTCGAGGTAAATGAATCTTTAGAATCTCATGAAAATTTACATATAGCAGGCCCATTACTGGCAGGGAATATTTTTGAAGGTAAGGCCGTATGGCACTTAGAACATTGCGGAAGGATTATATGGTTGTCTCATGTTCTGTCAGAAAAAATAAAAGACTATTTTTTTGAGAATAGTGAGCTAAAAGAGCGTCCTATACGGTAATTAATATAATACTATGTTTAATTAACATTTTTACAATTGAAGCAAAACTACAGACTAATTATTGAAAATCTTGACAGCAGTGCTGAGATAGAAAAATATAAAGGACTTCTTCAGAAAGAATGGAATAACAATGTGTACTATTCTACTGAGCATTTACAATATTTTGAAAAAAGCTCGGATACACTCAAGTATTTTTTATTCAAAAAAAGCGATGCTCCCATTATTTTAATGCCTTTTGTTTTTAGAGCAATTAGCATTAATGGTCAAGAACAACCTTATTTTGATGTAATTAGTCCTTATGGGTATAGTGGTCCTTTATTTAATGATTCAATATCCAAAGACGATATTGCATATTTTTGGGAATGTGTTGATCATTGGTATCAAGAAAATAATGTTGTAACAGAGTTTGTTCGTTTTAGTTTGAACGAAAATTTTGAAGAGTATTCTGGAGCTTTGATTAAATCACTTTCAAATGTAAGAGGGCGTCTTCTGGAAAATTTTGAAGATCAATGGACAGCTTTCCTCCCAAAAGTAAGAAACAACTATAGAAAGGCAGTAAACTATAATCTGGATTTTAAAATATTTCATAAAGGAGAAATTACCAAAGATGTTATAAAGATTTTCAATGATATCTATGTTGCCACTATGAAACGTAATAACGCAGATAGTGTATATTTCTTCTCAGGTACCTATTTTGAAAATCTAATATTATCAAATCTGAATAATTTTTCTATCGCTATTACTTATTTTGAGAATATTCCAATTTCTGTAGAGCTTATTATTAATTATAAAGAAACAATTTTTGCGTTCCTTGGAGGTACAGATGCAGAATATTTTAGTTATAGACCAAATGATTTTTTGAGAGTAAAGGTTATTGAATGGGCTATTCAGAATGATATAAAGTATTATGTTTTAGGTGGCGGAATGAAAGATGGAGATGGGTTGTACAAAAATAAAAAATCACTTTTTCCAAAGGATGAAGATGTGATTTTTTGTACAGGTAGGAAGATCATAAATGAAAAAGTTTATGACCAATTATGTCTGGACTCTAATGCAGAATATTCCAATATTAATAAAGACGATTTACAAAATTATTTCTTTCCTTTTTATAGATTGAACGCATGAAAAAAGAACATATTGATTACTTTTTTGAGCTATATGAAAAAGGAGTAGTTCCAAAAATATTTTCAAAGGTTAATTCGTTAGAAAACCAAGAATCATATGTCAATCCTGATTATGATGAAAACCTTGTGAAGAATGAAGATAAAATATATTCCGTTTTTTTTATTCCGGATTACCTAACGCCTACATTTGATACTGATAGATTCTCTTCGAAAATAATTAACCAGTTTTTTAAAGGTTATGCTATATTTCTTGATGGTTTTAGTAGTGCCGATGCATATATAAAACATCGTTTTAGAAGCAATGCAAAAGGCATAAGGCGAAGAATCAAGCGGCTTGAATCATGTTTTCAAATTTCTTATAAGACTTTTTATGGTGAGATCGATGAGAATGAGTATAATTCGTTGATGAACAGCCTACACCAAATGTTGATCAGGAGATTTGAGCAGCGTAATGATGTGAGTCAAACACTAACGCAATGGGATCGATATAAGAAAATGTATTTTTCTTTGATTAATGAGAAGAAAGCTTCGCTGTTTGTTGCTTACGAAAAAGAGATTCCTATTATTGTGTCTCTTAATCATCATTTTCAAGGAAGATTGTTTAGTTCGATATCGTCTTATGACATAGATTATGGTAAATTTAGTCTTGGTAGTGTAGAAATATACAAAAAGTTAGATTGGTGTATTGCTAATGATCATAAATCCTATGAGATGGGAATGGGGGATCTTAGCTATAAAAGAGAATGGTGCAATCATATTTATAACTTCAAGCATCAGATTATATATCCAAAGAAGTCTTTTTTGGCGGGAATCAAAGCAAATCTGGAATTTATAAAAGCAAGTTTAAAAGAATTTATATTTAAGATTGCATATGTTCGATATAAAAATTTCAAAGCAAAACGTAAGAAAAGTAATAACCTTCAACCTCAATTTCAGATATTTCCTTTAGAAGAAACTCAGAACGATTTGGAGTATGAAACAATAGATTACAATACAAAGTCATATTCATTTTTACGTAATGTTGTATTTGATTTTCTGTATTCTAGTATTGAAAATGTAAAAGATGTAAAGGTATTTGAAGTTTCAAAAGAAGAAAAATCTTATCTCATAGTAGGAAAGTCAAAAATGCAGAAGGTTGTTTTTTGATTATTTGGTTTTTAGATCTTTCTTTTGAATGTATTTCGATATGAGCTTTGCGATTAATTCTCTTCCGTGATTGTTCCAATGTCTATCGTATATTAGGGTAGTAGAACGATTGGTGTTTTCAAACGATTGTGAAAAATCGATATAATTGAAATCGTTTTTTTCTAAGTAAGACAAGAAAATCGGACTTGTAATTTTTGAATCCAAAAGAAGTGTGTAACGCTCCTTATCATATCCATATTTGGCAACCAAGCTTTTAAAATTTGCCAAATATGCTTTTTCATTTTCTTTCCGAATCCTTAATGCTTCCTCATCATTAATAGGAAGGACTTCTCTTTTTGGTTTAAGAATATTAATCAATCGATACATGAGTTCTTGTGGTGGTTCTAACAACCCAATACTTTTACAATAAACTATTAATTTACTTTTTTTCAAAAGTCTATGTATAGGAGATTCTAATGCTAATCGGCCTTTAGCGACTTTGTATTCACCTCGGGTTAGATCATTTGAAAATTTTATTCCTAATATGAGATGGTCAATTAGATCAAACTGTTTCTTATATGAATGAACAAGATGCAATTGATCAGCAAAATCATAACCTGCATATCCGTACTCGTAAATTTCAATACCTGGTAGTGCATTTTCTGCCTTTTTACCAATAGAATTATAATAATTCTGATGGAAACCTTCAATAAAGGAGTCGCCTATTAGTGCTACTTCTATGTTGTTTTTAGTAGGAGTAAATTCTCGGTATGAGTTAAATCCTGAGCTATTAATGTGAAACTCTGAAAAGTTTTGTCTTCTATTTCCGGTAACGTTAAAACCATTTTGATTTGGAACCCATTTTTCTACTTGTCGATCATCAAGAAATCTAGTAGGAGTGTCTTTCCCTAAATGAAAAACGCGTACTAAAACCTCTAATATTACTAGTATTAAAAAAAAATATAAAAGACTTTTTAGAATAAGTTTTTTCATAATTTCTTAAAATTGGAAATAAATAAAAGACCTATCGATTTGATCATCATAAAACAGGAGCATTCCTAAAACTACTAAAGTATAAATTATAAATCGTACAATTTTGGACTTAAATTTGAATGGAGATCGCTCATCTCTTCGAATCTTAAATTCATATAAAACAAAGAGTGCGAGTAATATAAAATAATCTATCATTCGATAGCCTAAAGGATGCGAATAACTTTCAAAAGTAAAGTTGTGATAAATCTGTTTCAGAAAACCGAAAGCATCGGTAATAGATTCTGATCTAAAAAATATTCTAGAAAAAGTAACCAGGAAAAAAGTAAGCAAAATTTGCGATATTTCAATAATTGACGGAAACCATCTATTTTCAGCAACCACATTATTCATATAAATTCTATTCCTTCCCATCAAAAAAACAGGAATATATAAAGCCGCATGAATTGCTCCCCAAACAATAAAGGTCCAGTTAGCACCATGCCAGAAACCACTAACCAAAAAGATGATTATAATATTTCTTATTGATTTGAGTTTGCCTACTCTATTTCCACCAAGAGGGATGTATACGTAGTGACGAAACCAAGTAGATAAAGAAACATGCCATCGTTGCCAGTATTCTGCCACATTTCTTGAGAAGGTCGGAAACTTGAAGTTCGACATTAGCTCTATTCCAAAAAGTTTTGCTGTTCCTATTGCGATGTCTGAATACCCACTAAAATCACCATACACTTGAAAGCTAAATAATGAAACCCCTAGTATTAATGTAGATGCAGGATATTCTCCATAATTCGCAAAAATGTCATCAACTATTGGGGCAATAGAGTCAGCGATTACAACTTTCTTAAATAATCCCCATAGTATGAGTTTAAGCCCATCTGTACATTGTGTGTAATTAAAAACTCTTTTGGATGTAATCTGGGATAAAAGATTAGATGCTCGCTCTATAGGTCCTGCAACTAATTGAGGAAAAAAACTTACAAAAGTAGCAAATGAAATAAAATCTTTTGTTGGAGTTAGTCTTTTATAATAGATGTCCAATGAATATGACATGGTTTGAAAAGTGTAGAAGGATATTCCTACTGGTAAAATGATTTGCAACGTCCACGTACTTTTTAATTCATATCCAAAAATTGACAATAGGTCGGCCCAGGAGTCTACAAAGAAATTGTAATATTTAAAGAACCCTAAAAGCCCAATATTAAAGATTACACTAATCCACAACCATAATTTTCGTTTTCTATCAGAGTCACTAGAATGAATAGCTTGTCCAACAAAAAAATCAACTACAGTACTTGCTAGTATAAGAAACAGGAATCTCCAATCCCATAGGCCATAAAAAATGTAACTGGCAGACAGGATAAATAAATTCTGTACTTGATTTTTTTTATAAAAAATGAACCAATAAGTAATAAAGACAATTGGAAGAAATATGAAAAAATCTAAAGAATTGAATAACATTTATTCCTGCTTGATTAGTATTATTTTTTTTGAAGATAAAACCAACAAAAAATAAAAAGTAAAATGTGGTGTTTGAAGCGTGTAAATTTGGCGTATTTAATTAAATAAATCAAAATTTATTTTAACATTTTTTGTTTTTGATTCAAAATCAGGAAGTTCTGGATATTTACTTGAATATAAAAAGGGGGAAATCCCCCTAACACTATTAGTGGTTACACTCGGTAATTTCATGGAATTATAGACTATCATTGTCATGTCAATTCGTTAGTGAAAATGCGCACTATAAAAATTGAAATGTTTTTTTGACAGATATTTACTTAGTATTACAAGTATAACTTTTTGTTACTATAATACTTTTCTTACGGGATTAACGTATTTTGAGTAGGTAAATAAGGTAACTTTAACCGTTAAACGTTTTTTTTAAGTATTCTGTCTAAAAAATAAAAAAATAAGTTGATAATTCGTTTAACTGAACTATTTTAGCATCGGAAAATAAAAATTAGAAGTAAATTCAAAAAAAGGAAGTTTCTACCCCCTTCTTCCAGCGTTTTTTTAGATTGTCATGAAAAAGAATGTGATAAAAAATTAGTATTGATTTTTTATCAGTAGCTAATTATTGTTCATTATTAATGGGAGAATATGAATGTAATTGATTCAAAAAGGATATGGCTTTCTTCGCCGCATATGGGTGGAACAGAGCAAGATTTCGTAAAAGAAGCCTTTGAAACAAACTGGGTAGCACCTTTAGGTCCTAATGTAGATGGATTTGAAAGTGATATTGAAAATTATCTGGATAATGAGGTCAATGTGGCCGCATTAAGCTCGGGTACCGCTTCGTTACACTTAGGTTTAAAGTTGTTGGGAGTTTCAAGAGGGGACGAAGTGCTGTGTCAGAGTATGACATTTTCCGCTTCGGCCAATCCAATTGTTTATTTAGGCGCCAAGCCTGTATTTGTTGATAGTGAAAGCGATACATGGAATATTTGTCCTAATCAGCTTGAAATAGCAATCAAGGACAGAATGTCTAAAGGCAAAAAACCAAAAGCCATCGTAGTTGTGCATTTATACGGTATGCCATATAATGTAGATGCAATTCATAAAATCGCTTCAGAGTATAGAATTCCTGTTTTAGAAGATAGTGCAGAGGCGCTTGGTAGTTCTTATCATGGTATCAAGTGTGGTACTTTTGGTGATATAGCTATTCTTTCATTTAACGGAAATAAAATTATTACAACTTCTGGTGGAGGAGCTTTGGTTTCAAAAAATATAAAACACAAAGAGAAAGCAATCTTTCTGGCTACACAGGCAAGAGATAATGCTCCCCATTATGAACACTCAGAAATTGGTTATAATTATAGAATGAGTAACATTACTGCAGGGATCGGAAGAGGTCAAATGCAAGTATTGGATAATCATGTGGCTAACCGAAGAAGAAATTTTGAATTTTACAAAAAGCATCTAGAGGATTCTTCTGAAATAAAATTTTTAGAAGAGCCTAAAGGATACCATTCCAATAGATGGCTTACTTGTGTGGAAACTACTTCATATGAGTTAAGAGAAGGAATACGACTATCATTAGCCAAAGAAAACATAGAATCAAGACCGTTATGGAAACCCATGCATCAACAAGCTGTATTTGCAGATTGTGATGCTTTCCTCAATGGAATCTCTGATGATTTATTTGATCGAGGCCTTTGCTTACCGAGCGGGTCTAATCTTGAAGAAGAAGATTTGTATAGAATTGTATCAGTAATTAAAAATGTATTGAGATGATTAAGAGTTACCTTATAAATAATTCACATAAGCACGCTTCGAAATGGCTTGTGTTGGCAATTGACGTATCAATAACCATTTTTAATTTCTTTTTGGCATATGTTATCAGATTTGGTATTACATTAAATTTTGATATTACTGGTTTTGTATATCAATTACCTGTCGTTGGAGTCCTTGCAACATTAAGTTTTTTAATGATTGGTTCTTATAAAGGTGTGGTTAGGCACACAGGGATGAGAGATGCATATAATTTATTTCTTTCGGTTACAGTTCTAATTGCACTTACGGCATTTTTGATGCTTTCTAGTAGAACATCACCATTGATACCCGAACTATTAAACATTCCCGTATCTATTATATGCATTCACTATATGTTAAACATTATAACGCTTACTACAAGTCGTTTAATATTTAAGTATTGCTACTATTACATTAAATCAAAAATAGGAGAGACTTCAAGAATTCTAATTTATGGAGCCGGAGATTCTGGATTAATTACGTTAGCCGCTATTACTAATGACTCTAATAGATCCTTGTCTGTTTTTGGTTTTATTGATGATAATTCTCAAAAGAAAGGGAAAACAATTAATGGTATTAAGGTATATGCTTCGAGTTCTTTGAGTCAAAGTTTTATTACAAAGAATAACATTAAGGAGATTGTAGTATCAATACCACATATAGACAAGAAGAGATTATCTGAAATTTCTGATGACTTACTTAAATTAAATGTGAAGGTCAAAATTATACCTGCAGTAAATGATTGGATAGATGGTAAGTTACAAGTTTCTCAGATAAAAGAAATTCAAATAGAAGACCTATTGGATAGAGCTCCAATTAATATGGAAAACCAAAATATTAAAAAAGAGCTAGATGACAAAGTAATCTTAATTACGGGTGCAGCAGGGTCTATTGGTAGCGAAATAGTAAGACAAGCTTCCTATTATAATTACAAGAAATTGATTTTGGTAGATCAGGCAGAGTCTCCATTATATGACTTACAACAAGAATTGTTAAGTAAAGGAGTTTCAAATTTTGTACCTATTGTTGCAGACATTAGAGATCATCAAAGAATAGAAACAATATTTGAGAAATTCAGACCTAATATGGTTTTTCATGCTGCTGCATATAAGCACGTACCACTTATGGAATCTAACCCATGTGAGGCTATTAAAATCAATGTTTTAGGGACTAGGAAATTAGCAGATTTATCGTCTGAGTATGGGGTAGACAAATTTGTATTTGTGTCTACAGATAAAGCTGTGAACCCTACTAATGTTATGGGGGCTACCAAAAGAGTGGCAGAAATGTATATAAAATGCCTTCATAAGTCTAGTAAAACGAAATTTATTACTACCAGATTTGGAAATGTTTTAGGATCTAATGGATCTGTAATACCATTATTCAAAAAACAAATTCAAAAAGGAGGCCCATTGACGGTTACGCATCAGGATGTGACAAGATTTTTCATGACAATTCCAGAGGCATCTCAATTAGTTATAGAAGCGGGAACAATGGGTAATGGTGGAGAGATATTTATTTTTGATATGGGAGAATCTGTAAGGATTTTTGATCTTGCTAAGAAAATGATAAGATTATCAGGACTTAAATATCCAAATGATATAGATATAAAGATTACAGGTTTAAGGCCGGGTGAAAAACTGTATGAAGAGCTATTGGCTGATACAGAAAATACATTACCTACATATCATAAGAAAATTATGATTAGTAAGTTTGATGATAATGATTGTGGAAATGTGAAAGACAAAATCGATGATCTATGTATTATGAATTTACTTAATCAAGATCATCAAATAGTAGGTAAACTTAAAGAAATTGTTCCAGAATACATATCTAATAATTCTACATTTGAGAGTATCGATAAAATAAATAATGATACAGTTCAAAGGAAACAAAAAGTTTTAATTTAATACGTTAAACAAAATTCCATTGCTGAATTAAATAAAGTTATATTTTTGTGATTCAATTCAACAACTTACGCTTAAAGTATTAAAGATATGCGATGTAGATTTTTGTTATTACTTTTATTGTTCATTTCGATTATTTCATGCAAGACTCCAACAGATGTAGTCTATTTTCAGAATGCTGAAAATCAGGAAAAAATAACTTCTACAAACTCATTTACTCCAGTCTTTCAGGTAGATGACATCGTTAGTATTTTTGTTTCTGCAACAGATATGGATGCTGCAAGGCCCTTTAATCTTATGCAAGGAGCTTCATTAGGCGTTGCGGTTGGAGAAGCAGGCGCTGGTGCAGGAGCTGCCGGCGGAGGCACTACTCCAGAACCCACCTATTTGATAGATGAAGATGGTAATATTGATTTTCCCGTCCTGGGAACATTGCAGATTTCGGGATTAACTCGTATAGAGTTAAAAGAAATGATCAAGGAAAAACTAAAGATTTATATTAACGACCCTATCGTAAGTGTAAGACTTAAAAATTTTAAATTTACGGTAATAGGAGAGGTTACAAGACCTGGTTCTTATAATATCCCCAATGAAAGGGTCACTATTATTGAAGCCCTGGGTATGGCTGGTGATATGACCATAAAAGGGAGACGAGGTAATGTGACAATTATCAGAGAAAATGAAGGAGTTAATACCTATCATCGCGTAGATCTTACTTCTAAGGCTATATTTGAATCTCCTGTATACTATTTAGCTCAGAATGATGTTCTTTATATAGAACCAAACGAATCCAGGATTAGAGAGTCCAAAACGAATAGAAATGTAGTCGGAATCGTTTTGAGTGTAATTGGGGTGGGCTTATCTGCTGCCGCCTTTATCATAGGACTGTAACATATGATTTCAAATAATAATAATATAAGCGCTACTAATAGTGCGATTGAAACATCCTCTGGATTTGGTTTCGATTTTAGGGATATGATTGTACGATACCTAAAAAAATGGTATTGGTTTGTACTTAGTGTCGTTGTCTTTGTAGCTTTGGCTTATGTGAAATTACGATATACAATTCCTCAGTATAGTGTTTCGTCTACGATAATGATTTCACAAGATGAAAATATTTCGGGATCAGAACTTGCAGCTTTTAAAGACTTGGGGTTATTAGAAAATTCTCAAAGTAGTAAGCTGGAAAATGAGATACAAGTACTGAAGTCAAGAACATTAATTAAAAATGTAATAAATGATCTAAATCTTAATGTTAGATATTTTTCTGAAGGAAGGATTTTGGAGATTGAGAACTATCCAAAATCTTTGGTAGAGATTAATTTCTTGTCTCATGACTCTATAGTACATACAAAATCCAAAGTTTTTCATGTAAGAATTAACTCGAATACTTCTTTTTCGTTTTTAGATGAAAAAGGAAACAAATTGAGTGATCATTCTTTTGGAAATACTGTGGGTAGTACAATTGGAGATATCGTAATTACTCCAAGTGTAGATGATATTGAATCTAACGAAGGTAAAATCATAAAAATCCAAATCACTCCGGTTGAAGTTTTGGTAGAATCCTATAGAAATAGATTAGCAATTAGTCCTTCAGGGACTTCTTCTATTATTCGGATATCGCTTAATGATCCTGTAAAGGAGAAAGCCAAAGATATTGTTAATCTTCTTGTTGATGAGTATAATAAAGCTACCGTTGAAAGTAAAAAAGAAATTTCTGCACGAACAGCTAACTTCATTAATGAGCGATTGGATCTTATATCCGGAGATTTATCAGAAGTAGACGATGAAGCCGCTGGATATAAATCTAAATTTGGATTAACAAATGATGTCGAAGCGCAAACGCAAAGAGTTGCAGATATTGATTCTAGAAATGTTCAGGAGATCGCACAACTAGGCACACAGCTAAGTTTGATCGAATCTATGCGCCGGTTTGTGCAAAGCCAGGATGGACGATATGACCTAATACCGGCTAACCTTGGATTTGATGATGCTACGATTACAAATACTGTAACCAGGTATAATTCTTTAACACTTCAAAGAAAACGTTTGCTAAAAACCTCTAGTGCACAGAACCCTGTTGTTGTAAATATAGACCAACAGATAGATGGTTTACGACAAGTTTTGATTGGTAGTTTAAATAGTTTAAGAAGTTCCATAAATATTAGATTAAAAAGTCTTAGGACTCAAGATCAGTATTTTAGTGGGAAATTATACAATGCACCGATACGACAGAAGGACTTAAGGGTTATAGAGCGTGAACAAACGATTAAAGAGCAACTATATCTTTACTTATTACAAAAAAGGGAAGAGGCAGAATTAACGAGTCATATTACTCATTCTAATGCCAGAATAATTGATAGGGCGTCTACATTAAATTCGTTTCCCGTTTCTCCAAATAAGAAAGTCGTTTATGCTGGAGCCTTGTTTATGGGTTTTCTTATTCCGTTTATGATAATTTATCTTTCGGATTTATTGAATGTAAAAATAAACTCTAGAGAAGATCTTGAAAAAGCGCTTTCAATGCCAATTATTGGTTCTATACCCAAAGTAAAGGGCAAAAGTAAAATTGTCATTTCTCAAAACGATAGGTCAGGAGTTGCAGAGGCATTTAGAATTTTAAGGACTAACTTAGATTTTCTGATGGCTGGAACAAGCAAAGATAGGGGCAGAGTTGTCTTTGTTACTTCAACAATTTCTGGAGAAGGGAAAACGATGATATCTTCAAACCTAGCCAAAACGTTATCTATTACAGGTAAGAAAGTTGTTTATTTAGGTACAGATTTAAGGGATCCTAAATTTCATAAGTTTTTAGAACTTCCTCTTGGTAAAGATACCAAAGGGCTTACAAATTATATAATGAATAGTGACTTAAGTCCTAAGGATGTTATATACAAAGATAAAGGTGAAAACTCATTTGATTTTATTCCATCTGGTGCAATTCCTCCAAATCCTGCAGAACTGTTGATGCATGATAGAGTAAAAAGTATGTTCGAATATCTAAGAGAACAGTATGATTATGTAATTGTAGATACGTCACCTGTTAGTTTGGTTGCTGATACTCTTTTGATTGGTAAATATGCAGATATGTGTATATATATCGTAAGGGAAAATTATTCTGACAAAAGAATATTACAAGTGCCACAAAATTTTTATACAGAGAAACGTTTGCCAAATATAGCGGTATTGCTTAATGCTGCAGGTAGCCAAGCTGGATATAATTATGGATATGGATATGGTAAAAAAAGTTAAGAAAAAACACTATTTTTTTTCATTAATTCGGTAACCTTTTCTGCAATTTTAGGAGAAAAACCTCTCTCTAAAATTCCCAATTGATAATAGTTGTGGATATCTGTTCCGGTAAAATCAATGTAATTTTGATCAATAAGTTTTTTGGCTACATTCTTAACTTTTTCACCATAAAATTCTGATAGAGATAATAAGTTAAGTTGAAATAAAAAACCAGCGTTTTTTAATTCCTCATATTTTTTAAGATCATTTTGATGATAAAAGGAATAACGTTCTGGATGTGCCAGAATCGGGATATACCCAGCCACCTTAATTTCAAATAATATTTCACTAAGATTCATGGGTGGTGCAAAAGTTGACATTTCTACCAGAATGTAATTTTTGTGAAGTGGTAAAATGTCATTTTCCTTAATGCGTTGATAGAATAAATCATCCATCATATATTCGGCACTTGTTTGCAGCTCTATTCGCGTGATCCCAAGAGGAGGTAGAATTTCTTTTAAATCGGCTAAACCAGTAGTAATTGTTTGTGAAGAATTTGGCCAAACCTCCTGAAGCACATGCGGTGTGGTAATGGCTTTTTTAAAGCCTAATCTTTCAAATTGTTCTAAGATATATGCGGATTGGTATACAGTTTTTACGCCATCATCTATCCCCGGAAGAAGATGTGAATGAATATCAACATAACCGTCAGGAACAATTTCAGTAAGAGGAATCTCTTTTTTTAATAAAAATGGCAATATAAGTCTTGTTTGGGGTGATTTTAAATAAAAACTATACCTAGTGTATTACATTTCAATAAGTATAGTGTAAAAGTAAAGATTATTATACATAAAAAAAACTGTTTAAGAAGCTGTATTCTTAAACAGTTTAAAAAATAACTATACCAATATTATTATTGTTTGGTTATATCTCCTGATCCCGATACTTTTTTATCCTCAATTTCTGGATTTCCTCTATACATAATATCTCCAGATCCTGTAATTCTGGCCTTAATCGAAGAGTTTGCAGTCACTTGTAAATCTCCAGATCCCGTAACCGAGGCCACTACCTTATTGGCTTTTAGGCTGTATGCTTCTATATCTCCAGATCCCGTAACCTTGCAATCAAACACTTCAGAAGTACCGCTTAGCTCCAGATCACCACTTCCTGTTACATAACCTTCAGTGTTTTGAGCATCAACAACTAATTTTACGTCACCAGAACCAGATACACCAGTTTTAAAATCCGTAGCTTTTATTATATCATCGCTATAAATATCTCCTGATCCCGATAAGGTTACCCTATTCAGATCCTTAAAAGGAACTGTTACTACGAGCTTTTTACCTCTAGATTGTTTAAGGTAGTATCCTTTTTTTACATAGATTTTTAAGGCATCATCTTCCACTTCTGTTACAATATATTCAATAAGATTGCTTTCTCCTTCAATTGATAACTTTCCTTCGGTACCTGAAACTAAAGATACATCAAGGCTTCCTTTTAATTTAATGACATCATAATCTGATGTACTTCGATCCTTGGTTACTATATTCCCATTTCCTTGTATTTTTTTTCCGTTGCCCCACCATTGTGCCTGCAAAGAAGTAATACTTAACAATGTAATGCTTAAAATTATTGTTGCTGTTCTCATTTGATTGAATTATTAGTGTTTAATTTTTTCTTAATTTGATACCTCCATAACTTGAAGTTATATCAACAGTATTTCCGCTATTGGGTTGCCCAATGTAACCTTGATAATCCTTTTTGGAGTCTTTTACGTATTTTTTTTGAACTGTAGTGTTTTCATCTACTTTAATGCCTCCGTATGAAGTTCTCATTGTGAAATCAAAATTGCATCCATCTACATAACCAATATCAATACCTGTATAATCTGTTTTAATCAACACGCTTTTTATAGTAGGTTGTAATGAACGCACTTCAATAGATCCATAATCCGAAGAAATAGAAAGTTCCTTAGATACGCTACCTATTTTGGTGTTTACATAATCAGAATCTCCTATCATTTTTTGAGTGCTTTCTACTCGCAGTCCACCATAATCACAATTATAGTTTAAGTTTTTTACAGATTTAAATTTAGATTGTGTGTAATCTGCATTAAGGTCAATTTCTTCACTATTCTCAACTTCAAAATCAGAATAATCTGCGTTTATCTTCCCTGTTTTCATATATTTTATAGAACTGTTATTGGTATAGTCTATATTAATATAATTGTCTTCACCAAGTAACTCACCAAGTATTATTTGTCCGTAATCACAGTTGATTTTGGCAGTTCCTTCGATTTTATCCAAAGTAATGTTTCCGTAATCATTATTAAGATCTATACGATTAGTAACAGGAACCTTGACAGTATAGTTAATTTTCATACTCATATTATTATTCCAACCACTTGTCCATTTATCCCACCATGAGCCACTATCCTTATCAAATGTTGTTCTAGCACTTACCATACTGGCAGAGGATTCAAATTCAACATCAATAGACTTTAATTTTTTAATTACTTTTTCTTCATCATTACCACTCACTTTTATGTTAAT
This sequence comes from uncultured Aquimarina sp., assembly GCA_947496355.1. GTDB lineage: Bacteria > Bacteroidota > Bacteroidia > Flavobacteriales > Flavobacteriaceae > Aquimarina. Next base: position 25,670 of record CANMCO010000004.1, on the reverse strand, counting down.
CTCCATTACAATTCTGTTTTCATTCCAAGAAGTAATTTCAAGATTTCCATAATCATTACTGATCTTTAATAATGCATCCTTATCTACAGGAAAATCCTTTTTTAATGTTTTTTCCTTGTTGTGTTTTCCTTTTAGGCCTCCATTATTACTGGCCAAGGTGAGTGTTGGCACAAGGAATAATAGTATTAGGCTATAGTATAGAGTTTTCATTTTCTGATAATTTAAATTCGTTAATGTTGTTAATCTTTTGGAGTACTTCTTCTAATAAATTTGCACGCTGTTGAAAGTTTTTGATCATGGCACTGATTACGCGTTTATCATTACCACTTAGAACAAGATCTTTCTTAAGTATTTCATAATCAGATTCTAGTTTTTCCAATTGCTTCATGGCATCTGCTACCAATGCCTTGGTTTCTTTAGAAGATATCTTATCTATTTCTTCTAATTGTACCTGAATAGCGGTAGTGAAAAAACCTTGAGTTTCCTGCATTTGAGGCGATACGCTAGCAAGATCAGCCTTTTCTGTAGGATTAATAATAAAAGAAATTGAAGCTATTCCAATTAGTATTGCAATTGAAGCAGCAATAGCCAACGGTCGATACCAATTTCGTTTTATAGGCTGCAACTGTACAACTTTATTTTGTTGCTGCAGCTTTTCTAAAAACCGAACCTTATGATCCATAGAAGGTTCGTATGCATCTAGTTGATCCTTCATGTTTACAAATAACTTTTCAATTTTATCTTCTTTCATGCAAACTGTAATTTTTTTCGTAAGCTTTCTTTTGCGCGTGAAACAAGCGTACGACAATTTGAATATGATATATTCATAATTTGACAGATTTCATCATAGTCATATCCTTCTATAAGATGTAATGACAATGCAGTGCTATAACTGTCCTTTAGTTGATTTAGTGTACTTAATACCGTGTTTGCTTTTACCGTAGTTAAATCTTCTTCTGAGACTCCATTGTCATCTGTAAGTGCATATTCAACACTCTCCAGAGTAACTTCACGATGAATATTATTTTTACGGGATGCCGTCAAACTAGAGTTAATCACAATTTTTTTTAACCAAGCACCAAACATTCTGTCGTCACTTAACATTGAGAGTTTTGTAAAAGCTGTTAAAAAGGCTTCTTGCATAGTGTCTTCTGCTTCAGCCGTATCTTTTATTATTCTCAAGGCGGTATTATACATTGCTTTATAATAACGGTTATAAATCTCGAGCTGCGCATTTTGATCTTGCTCGCGACACTTGGCTATTAACTGCTCTGTATTTAGTTTGGTTAGTGACAAAAAAAATAATTTACTTTACATAAAGATATACATTGAAATGTTTTGTTACAGTTTTTAAGTTTTTTTTTAAAAGGTTATGGCATAACAATTGAAATATAGATAATGAATACATTGTAAATACCTTGTTATATTGGGTTTTGTGATGTTTTTTAGTGAGTTTACATTAATTTTAAAAAAAAATGTTGTTTTGCTGTAGTGACAAAATGACTTTGATATATAATTATGGCGAAGACCAAATTTACGACACTTGACAGTTTGTCATTTCAAGGAATAGATGAAGATGCAGAATTAATTCCATTATTAACTCCGGAAGATGAGGAGGAAATCGATAGAGAAGAACTGCCGGATACGCTACCCATATTACCCTTACGAAACACAGTTTTGTTTCCCGGAGTGGTTATACCTATTACAGCAGGAAGAGATAAATCGATTAAACTCCTTAATGAAGCCAATAATGGTAATAAAACCATTGGTGTAGTTTCTCAAAAAGAAGAAGGTATCGAGAATCCAGTTTTGAAGGATATTAATAGAGTAGGTGTGGTTGCACGCATACTTAGGGTTTTAAAAATGCCCGATGGTAATACAACGGTTATCTTACAAGGAAAGAAACGGTTTGAAATTGAGGATGTAGTAGCAGAAGTCCCTTATATTAAAGCAAAAGTAAGAGAAGTTCCAGAGGCTAGGCCAGCAAAAGAAAATAAAGAGTTTAGTGCAATAATTGATTCTATCAAAGACCTTGCATTAGAAATTATAAAAGAAAGCCCAAATATCCCTTCAGAGGCGTCATTTGCCATTAAGAATATTGAAAGCAACTCTTTCTTAATCAATTTTGTTTCTTCAAATTTAAATCTTCCTGTAGAAGAGAAACAAAAACTTTTAGAAGTTAATGATCTTAAAGAAAGGGCATTGGCAACTTTGAAGTTCATGAATGTAGAATTTCAGAAATTAGAACTTAAGAATGATATTCAGAACAAGGTTCAACATGATATGAGTCAGCAACAGCGAGAGTATTTCTTGCATCAGCAGATGAAGACTATTCAGGAAGAACTTGGCGGTGTCTCTCACGAAGATGAATTAGAAGAAATGCGCTTGCGAAGCAAGGATAAGAAGTGGGACGAAAAGGTAAAGAAGCATTTTGATAAAGAACTTTCAAAAATGCAACGAATGAATCCGCAGGTTGCAGAGTATTCTATTCAGCGTAACTATTTGGATTTATTTTTGGATTTACCATGGAATGAGTTTAGTACCGATAAATTTGATCTTAAACGAGCAATGAAAATTCTTGATAGAGATCATTATGGGTTAGATGAAGTAAAAAGGCGTATAATAGAGTATTTGGCTGTATTGAAACTTCGTAATGATATGAAGTCTCCAATATTATGTCTTTATGGACCTCCGGGAGTAGGTAAAACATCATTGGGTAAATCTATTGCAGAAGCACTAGGTAGAGAGTATGTTAGGATCTCACTAGGAGGTTTAAGAGATGAAGCCGAAATACGAGGACATAGAAAAACCTATATCGGTGCCATGCCCGGTAGGATAATACAAAGTCTTAAGAAAGCGGGTACTAGTAATCCTGTATTTGTATTAGATGAAATAGATAAATTGTCCATGGGGAATCAAGGAGATCCTTCTTCAGCTTTGTTAGAAGTTCTAGATCCCGAACAAAATTCAGAATTCCATGATAATTTCCTTGAGATGGGATTTGATCTTTCTAAAGTAATGTTTATAGCTACATCCAATAGTTTGGGAACTATACAACCGGCACTTCGGGATCGTATGGAGATAATAAACGTTACAGGATATACTATAGAAGAAAAAGTAGAGATAGCTAAGCAGCATTTATTACCCAAGCAACTAGAAGAACACGGCTTGGATAAATCCCATATTAAAATAGGAAAAGCACAGCTAGAAAAAATTGTTGAAGGCTATACCAGAGAATCCGGAGTACGCGGTTTGGAAAAACAAATAGCGAAAATGGTTCGTTATGCTGCCAAGAACATTGCGATGGAGGAAGAGTATAATGTAAAAATCAGTAATGATGATATTATAGAAGTACTAGGAGGCCCAAAATTAGAGCGCGACAAATATGAAAATAATGAAGTGGCAGGTGTTGTCACAGGTTTAGCCTGGACAAGTGTAGGAGGAGATATACTGTTTATAGAATCTATCTTATCTAAAGGTAAAGGTAATCTAACGATTACTGGTAATCTAGGAAAAGTGATGAAGGAATCTGCTACTATTGCTATGGAATATATTAAAGCTAATGCAGATGAGTTAGGAATTAATCCTGATATTTTTGATAAATATAATGTGCATATACATGTTCCAGAAGGGGCTACCCCAAAAGATGGCCCCAGTGCTGGAGTAACTATGCTTACTTCTTTGGTATCCCTATTTAGCCAGCGTAAAGTAAAGAAAAGCCTTGCGATGACTGGTGAGATTACACTTAGAGGAAAAGTGCTGCCGGTAGGAGGAATTAAGGAAAAAATACTAGCCGCCAAGAGGGCACATATTAAGGAAATATTACTTTGTGAAGATAACAAACGTGATATTGATGAAATTAAAGCTGAGTATTTGAAAGGCCTTAAGTTTAATTATGTGAAAGATATGGGTGATGTTCTGAAATTGGCACTAACAAATACCAAGGTCAAAAACGCTAAAAAACTATAAACTAAAAAAAGGCAGAACAATTGTTCTGCCTTTTTTTATTCTATTTCCCGAACTCCTTACTTTATCGTCTTTTCTGTACAAGACAGTCGTTATATCGATCTAAGTTTTTCAGTACGATATCACTTCCTTTAACAACTGTCTTTAAAGGTTGTTCTCCTAGATGAACTGGTAATTCTGTAGTTCTTGATAATCGATCATTTAACCCTCTCAACATTGATCCTCCTCCTGTAAGATAGATGCCAGTATTGTAGATATCTGCAGAAATTTCAGGTGGGATTTCTGATAATGTTTCTAATATGGCATTTTCTATTTGAGTAATCGACTTATCGAGACTTTTTTCTATCTCTTTATATGATAGTTGTATTTGCTTCGGTTTTCCGGTAAGCAAATCTCTTCCTTCTACCAACATGTTTTCTGGAGGTAATTCTAAACTATCAACAGCTGCTCCAATCTGAATCTTTATTTTTTCTGCCATAGATTCTCCAATATGTAGATTATGATATTCACGTATATATTGAACAATATCTGTGTTAAAAACATTTCCTGCAATCTTAACCGATTGACCACTAATGATTCTACCTAAAGAAATTACTGCAATTTCGGTAGTACCGCCACCAATATCCACAATCATGTTTCCTTTAGGTTCTAGAACATCAATACCACCACCAATAGCAGCTGCAATCGGTTCATGAATAAGAAATACATTTTTGGCATTAAGTCGTTTAGCAGATTCCTGTACCGCTCTCATCTCAACTTCTGTGCTACCACAAGGAATTGAAATTATCATATTGTACGATGAAGTAAATACTGATGCGCTAAAAGAAGATAATCCTTTAATAAATGTTTTTAGCATTTTTTCTGAGGCATCAAAATTAGAAATGACACCATCATTAAATGGATAAATTGTTTTTATGTTTTTATTAATTTTTCCGCGCATCATACCCGCTTCCTTTCCTACGGCTATGATTTTTCCAGTAATTTGGTTTATGGTTATTATTGAAGGATTATCAACAGCTATTTTTCCCTTGTAAGTAATTAGAGTATTTGAAGTGCCGAGATCTATTGCAATTTTTTCGTTTAAAAAATTAAAGAAGCCCATGTTTGTTTGCTTTGGTTAATGTAATACTGATTTGGGTGTAAAATAGTAACATATTGTCATACAGCAGGTTTAACGGTTAAATAACTCCGATAAAGTGTAATTATTGTGTGTTTTTAAAGTTTTATACTTGTATAGTGCTTAATATTTGATAGATCAAACACCGTTCATAATATGGAACATCCTTTGTTCATTGAGATAGATTAGAAAAATGGAAAACCGCAGAATGATGAATAGTATTTTTTATTTATCAGATTTTTTTTCAGCATGGTATACATTATCAATACTTTCGATTATTTTTGGGACATAAATTTGGGCATTAGCACAATTAATTTAATATTTTGAAAGATAAAAAGATAATTATAGCGATCGATGGACATTCTTCTACTGGTAAAAGTACGGTTGCAAAACAGTTGGCCAAGGCACTTAAATATATTTATGTGGATACAGGAGCAATGTATCGCGCAGTTGCTTTATATGCAATGCGACAGGGGTTTATTAACGAATCCGAATTTAATCAAGAAGAACTAGAAAAAAACCTTTCCTCGATTAACATTAAATTTGAAATCAACGCTAAAACGGGATTGGCTGAAGTTTTGTTGAATGGCGAAAATGTAGAAAACGAAATTAGAACATTAAGGGTTTCTAAGCATGTAAGTAAAATTGCTGCAGTATCATCTGTTCGTAAAAAATTAGTAGAACAACAGCAACGAATGGGTCAGGATAAGGGAATAGTTATGGATGGTCGTGATATCGGAACGGTTGTTTTTCCTAATGCCGAACTTAAACTATTTATGACAGCTACTGCCAAAGATAGAGCAGAACGCAGATTTCTGGAGCTTACAGAAAAAGGTGAAAACGTGTCCTACGAGGATGTCTTAATGAATGTTGTTAATAGAGATCATATTGATAGTACTCGTAAAGACTCTCCACTTAGAAAAGCTGGAGACGCAATAAAAATTGACAATTCTAATCTTACGTTAGAGCAACAGTTTGATCAAATTTTTTTACTTGCTGAAACCACAATCAAGAACTCCTAGTACTTCATTGGTAATTGAGAATTTGAAATATTAGTTTTCTCTGGATTTAAATTTCCAATCTCTCGATATTCATAAAATTTCATATCATCAGTACTCCATTCTATAAGTTCTAAATATTCATCATTGTCACTTTTAATAGTAAGAATACGATTAAGACTTAGCACGTGATCCCCAATTTGTATGAATTTATCTATTGTTGTATCAGATACCTCATAAAAAAGAGTTTCTCTTAAGATCTGAAATTGCTTTCCGTTATCCATTATGATCTGATCTTTATACTCATAGATAATATGGATTTTAGATACTGATTGTCCATATTGGATTGTAGAAAACAGTAAGAATAATAGAAATAAACATTTCTTCATTTTTTGTTGAGTTTGCGTAATGTGCTAACAAAAATATGTTAAAACCATAATAAAATTACGGTTTTTTGAATTTTTATTCCCATTTTTTCGACGAAATACAAAATTTAGAGATTCTTAAATAAGAAAATGATAATATTGATATGACCACTATAACACACATAATTTGTGGAAGTAAAAAAGGCCACTTAAAATAAGTGACCTTTGATATATAAAGTGATTATGTTTTATAGATTGGGAATAATTAATTCTTGATCAGGATGAATAACATCTGGATTTTTAAGAATATTTGTATTCGCTTCAAAGATAGCTTTATATTTCATAGGGTCTCCATAGTAATGCTTAGCTATTTTACTTAATGATTCCCCACTTTTTACGGTATGTCTATGGTATACAGAAGAATCAGCAACTTTAATATCGGCAACTATATCAGATGGAGAGTCTCCACCTATTTCTTTTATTTTATCCCAAAGTTGATTTTTCTCATATTGAGTATTAGCAGTACCCTTTATTTTAAGTTTTCCGTTGTCTTCAGAAACATCACCATCTTGAATATTAAGTTTTTGTCCTAAATCTAGTACGCCTTGATATTTAGCTTTTACCATAACTAAGTTGATTTTAAATTATTAATTGATTTACTCAAATATAACAAATTATAGTGTTTTTTTTGCATAATTTTTAGATTAAAAAGTGTACAATAATCGGTGAAATGCATAATTTATCTATATTCGGATAGATTTAAAGAATTAATGAATGTTTAGAAAACGTTTTTACTATATCATAGAATTACAGTATTTAGGTTTTAGATACCATGGGTGGCAAAAGCAACCTACTGTGAACACGTTGCAAAGAATGGTCGAACGAACTATTGCATATGTGTTAGAACATAAAGGTTTTAAAATACTTGCTTCTGGAAGAACAGATGCAAAGGTGTCTGCGAATCAAGCATATATAGAGCTTTTTGTAGATAATCTACCCTTGGATCTTGAACTGTTTTACCCATTATTTAATCAAAATTTACCACAAGATATTAGGGCGTTAAGTATAGTCGAAACGGATGAGTATTTTAATATTATCCAATCTCCAAAAATCAAGGAGTATATCTATCTGTTTTCATGCGGAGAAAAGTTCCATCCTTTTTGTGCACCCTTTATGTATAATATTAACGAGGAGCTTAACATAACTTTAATGCAGGAAGCTGCAAGATTGTTTGAGGGAAAACATAATTTTAGATCCTATTGCCATAGACCGTCTGAAAACACAATTCTTGAAGGAGAAATAATACATTGCGAAATAAAAATGAACGACGTGTATACGGCAAGTTTTTTTCCAAAAGAGAGTTATCTTTTGCAGGTAAAAGGAGAGGGGTTTAAGAGAAATCAAATTAGGTTAATGATGGGGGCATTATTAGATCTGGGTAAAGGAAAAATAAGTTTAGATTTTATTAGAGAAACTTTAAATCCTGAAGCTGAAGAAATTGTATTGGAACACATAGTGCCAGGATCTGGATTGATACTGAACTCAGTTGAATTTAAATAAGAAAAAAATGAGGGTTAAATCTACAAATATCGGCAAGCCTAAAACTGTATTATGGAGAGGGAAAGAAGTTGAAACGGGGATTTATAAGTACCCTATTAATGACTCAATTTATCTGGATAAAGAAGATGTAAAAGGAGACCATGTAATCGATAGAAGGTATCATGGTGGGGTAGATAAAGCTTGCTATTTGTATGGAGCGAATCATTATCCGTATTGGAAAGAAAAGCACCCGGATTTGGATTGGGACTACGGAATGTTTGGAGAAAATATTACTGTTGATGTATTTGATGAACATAAAATTAAAATAGGGGCTACGTATGCACTTGGTACGGCATTAGTGCAGATTTCACGTCCCAGGCAACCATGCTATAAGCTTGGGATTCGCTTTGGAGATCAAAAAATAATTAAAGAGTTCATAGATTCTTTGTTTTCTGGTGTCTATGTTAGAGTTTTAAAATCGGGTTCTGTAAAGATTGAAGATCAATTTATTTTACAAGAAGAAAACCCTAAAGGAATATCAATTACCCAATTGAATACTTTAATGTTTCATTATAATGCAGATAAACATATAGATTTGTTAAAAAGAGCACTCAATGATCCTTTAGTATCTGATAGTGATAAGAAGTATTTTAGAAAATGGATCTAAAGTTATTCGTCTTAGTGTTTATTCTTTATTTCCTGTAATAACAGTTTTCCACTAATACCTTTTCGATTTTTGGATCTATTAGTTTTTTCTATCTCCTTAATAATCTTGATAATATTTTCATTTGCCGGACAAGCAATTTTCAATTTCGCGGCCGTATTTAAAATAGCTCCATTTAGATAATCTATTTCTGTCTTTTTTCCTTGAGATAAATCCCACCACATTGAAGTCCTTACACTGGGATCAATTGCCAACATTTTGTTAGCAACAAGATTAAATAAAAAGTTAGGTAAGCTAAGTATAACAGGAACGTATTTGGCTGGTAAGGCTGTTAACTTAGGTAGTTTTATGTTAAGTCCTGTGGTTACAAGAAGTAATTCTTTCATTAGCATAGAGATAACCAATCGGTATTCCCGCTGTTCTAGCATTGACTTTACAGGGATATCGGCCAATGCGTTCACACTGTTCCCAAGATTTAATTGTAGTTTGGCCCATAATAATGATTCCATTTCTGCTGATTGAGCAACCGGCATGATAGGAGTATTTATTTGTTGTACCAAAGAATTTATGGGGTTTAAACTTTGATCTGTAGTTTCGATGCATAAAGTCCCTTCTGAGCCACGGTGCAGATGACCATCTCTGGGTTCTGCAACATTAAAAGGTACCATTACTCGTAAAACAATATTATTAGGATAATGTTGCTTGATCACCTGATCAGAACCCAAACCATTCTGACAACATAAAATGATAGTATCTGGACCTACTAAAGGGGAAATATCCTGGCTTGCTTGATCAATTCCTGTACATTTTACTGTTATCCAAAGAAAATCACAGAAAGACTCTTTATTGGTGTTAGAAGCTAAATTTTCGTCATCTAAAAAACCAAGAGATTTTATTTCAATTCTATTTTTTAAATAATCTGAAAGTATAAGTCCTTTGGTTAGCTTTTGCTTAATCCTTGGTCTACAAACCAGTTTTGTGTTAAAGTTTAAGGATGTGAGTACACCTCCTAGAAAACTACCAATTAATCCAGCGCCAAAGATGATATGTGATTGCATAGATGATATGGTATTAATTCTCTTCTAAAATTGCTAATGCTAATTTTATTGTATTATAATCTATAGCACCTTCAAAATGCTCGAAATACGGTTTTAACCCCCCCGGATTTTCTAATGTTTCTTTAGCTTCTTTGATAGTGCCAATATCTTCTTTGCTCACAAATTGAGTTAAATCAATATTTTCACCATCATCGTAGAGCTTCATAATATGAGAAAATATTGTTGACTGTGCCAGCTGTCTTTTGATCGCTATTTCTTCTATAGACAAACCTTCTTTGTAAAGGTTTAGGGTTTCTTTATGCGAATTTCCTTTATTGGATTTTTTCTTTTTCTTTTTTGTCTTCTCTTTAGAGAAATCAATAATTTCCTTTATGAATCGGTAACCGTAGTTTTGCATTTTTTGTCTTCCCACACCACTTATTTGCATAAATTCATCATCGCTCATGGGTCGATGTTGTTCCATATCTTTTAGGGTAGCATCATTAAAAATCTGATAAGCAGGTATTCCTGCCTCTTTGGCCAATTCTAATCTAAGCGCTTTTAGTTTTTCGAATAAAGTACTGGCTTTGGTTTTACTAGCTATTTGTGCAACAGCTTCTTTGGCTTTTTCAATGTCTTTGAGGTTGGCCAAGCTAATTTTTTCACCTTCAAAAAGCACTTTTTTGGAGATCCCGGTTAATTTCAGTTTATTATTTTGATGGAATGCAATTTCTATATACCCTTGATTAATGAGCTGAATGATATATTGTTGCCAATCTCTCCATGGGATATCATTACCAATACCGTATGTTTTCAAGTTTTGATATTCTTTATCGTATATGGCCGTGTTTTGAGCACCTCTCAATACATCGATTACTGTACCTATTGGTTCTTGTTCCTTGATTCGGGTTACGGTTGATAACGCTTTTTGCGCAATGACAGTTCCGTCAATAAATGTAGGCGGATTTTTACAAACGTCACAATTCCCGCAATCCTCTTCGATCAATTCTCCAAAATAGCTTAATAAAATTTTACGCCTGCAACTTAAAGATTCTGCATACTGTTTCATGCGGTCCAATTTGGCTAATTGTACTTCTTTATTTCCGGACATATCGGCAAATTTTTGCAATTGCACAACATCTGCGTAACTATGAAAGAGCAGGGTAGAGGATGGCAATCCGTCTCGTCCAGCACGTCCAATTTCCTGATAGTATCCTTCAATATTTTTTGGTAGGTTATAATGAATCACCCACCGCACATTGGATTTGTCAATTCCCATTCCAAAAGCTATAGTTGCACAAACAATTTGCACAGTATCATTAATAAAGCCTTCTTGAGCCTGCGCTCTTTTTTGATGATCAATTCCGGCATGGTATGCTTCAGCTTTAAAACCTTGATTTTGTAGTTTTTCAGCCAACATCTGTGTCGTTTTCCTACTTAGGCAATAGATAATCCCGCTATCGTTAGGTTTATCTTTTAGGAAATCAATAATTTGTTCAATTCTTTTATTTCCAGGGCGCACCTCTAGACTTAAGTTTTCACGATCAAATGAGGCCAAATGTTGTGTTGCATCTGGAATATTAAGTTGATCACAGATATCTTGTCTTGTGGCTTTATCTGCAGTAGCAGTTAATGCAATAACCGGAGTTTCTGGAAATTTACTTTTAAGATACCCTAATTGTGTATATGCAGGCCTGAAATCATGACCCCATGCCGAAATACAATGAGCCTCATCAATAGCAATTAAACTAATGGTGACTTGTGCTAGTACGGAATCTAAAAAGCTTAGGCTTTCCGGTGCTACATACAAAAGTTTAATTTCTTTATCTATTAGTTTTTGGTAGATATCTTGCTGTTCATTTTCATCCTGACTGCTATTTATAAATGCTGCTTGTATACCATTAGCCAATAGTCCATCTACCTGATCTTTCATTAATGCAATCAAAGGCGAAATTACCAAGGTTATTCCTGGCAACAACAGAGCCGGAAGTTGATAACAAATGGATTTCCCACCACCTGTAGGCATGATGACTAGATTATCATTACCCTGAAAGACAGAATTGATGATTTCTTGCTGTAACGGGCGGAAGGTATCATACCCAAAATATTCTTTTAAGGTTGCTAAAATTTGTGATTGCTCTGGCATAGGTACAAAAGAACAAAAATAGGGCTAGAAAATAAACAAAGTACACTATTTAGATATATTAGATTTTCTAAAACCATATATTTTTGTGATTTAAGATTAATAATACCGCAAGGATAAGAAATACCAGTTCTGTTTTTTGAAACTGAGCGGTTTTTGATTTACTGTAGGATATTGAGTATACTTTGGGAAGCTTGGTATGACATTGTATAAAGAATTAGAATAGTATGAAGAATAAACCCCTGAGACTCTAGATGGTGTTATGCATCTGCTTTATTTTTGCCGTTAATGTCTCAAACAGGGTGCCTATTGTCTTCCAATAACAAAAATCAAGCATTACCCTAATTAGTATAAGTTTTTATATTACATATATGGTACAAGCGTTATTAAAAATAAAGACAAAGTACGTAGAGTAGGAATATAACGTCACTCAAACAAATCAGAACTCAAATAACGGTCTCCGCGATCACAAACAATAGCGACTAATACTCCGCTTTTAAGTGTTTTGGCTAGTTTAAGAGCCGCTGTAACAGATCCACCGCTGCTCATACCAGAAAATACACCTTCTTCTTTGGCAAGACGTTTGGCCATTTCAGTGGCTTCTTCTTGGCTTACTTCGATCACCTGATCTACTTTGGCAGGGTTAAATATTTTAGGAAGATATTCTTTTGGCCATTTACGTATTCCTGGGATTCTGGATTCATCTGTGGGTTGTACACCAACTATCTGTATGTTCTGGGATTGTTCTTTTAGATAGGTAGACGTACCCATAATAGTACCTGTTGTACCCATAGAAGATACAAAGTGTGTTATTTCACCTTTGGTATCTCTCCATATCTCGGGTCCTGTGCTTTTATAATGTGCTTTCCAGTTATCATCGTTGGCAAATTGATTAAGCATTACGTAGCCTTCATTTTCTACTTTAGACTCGGCATAATCTCTTGCTCCTTCAATACCTATATCTTCAGAGGTGAGTGTTACCTTGGCTCCGTAAGCACGCATGGTTTGTACCCGCTCCTTGGTAGAATTTTCGGGCATGACCAACTCTATGTCTAGCTTAAAAATACCTGCAATCATAGCTAGCGCAATACCTGTATTTCCGCTAGTAGCTTCAATAAGTTTGGTATTTTGATTTATATCTCCACGGTCTAAGGCAGATTTAATCATGTTGTATGCTGCACGATCTTTTACGCTTCCACCAGGATTATGTCCTTCTAACTTTAAGTATAATGTTATATTAGGGTTGTCGATAAGAGAAGTTGCCTTTACCATAGGAGTATTCCCGATTAGGTCTAAAATACTATGCGACATTATACCACCTTTTTGATTTTAATTTCTGCAGTATTGGAAATTATAGAATTTTTTGGAACAGAAGACGTAATCCAAGCATTACCACCAATGGTACTGTTAGCACCTATAACGGTAGTGCCTCCTAATATAGTAGCATTAGCATAGATAGTCACATTATCCTCAACTGTTGGATGACGTTTTACATTGCGAAGTTTCCTATCTACATATAATCCGCCTAGTGTGACTCCCTGATATATTTTTACATTATCTTTTATGATTACCGTCTCGCCAATTACAATACCCGTAGCATGATCTATAAAGAAAGACTCTCCGATCTCTGCCCCTGGATTAATATCTGTACCGGTTAATCTATGCGAATATTCTGTCATTAATCTTGGTACCAGAGGTAATCCAAATTTTAATAGTTCATGACTTAATCGGTAGATTGCTATTGCATAAAATCCAGGATACGCCATATAGATTTCTTCTATAGAGTTGGCCGCAGGATCACTTTTCATGAATGCTTGAGCATCCAAGTTTAGTTTTTCCAATATCTCGGGTAGTTTATCTAGATAAGACTGCCATAATTTACTACATGGTCTTTCTGTTTCCCAGCATGCAAGATCAACAAGTTCTTCAAAAGTCTCCTCAAGAAGGTCAATGTTTTGTGCTACTTCTGTATCTGTGTCAAATAAGGTGTAAAAAAGAAGATTAGTAAAGTATTCCGTCCGTTCTTTGAGCTTAAGCTTCAGGTTAGGGTTCTTTTTTTGTTCTTCGATCTTAGCAATAATTTGATCTCGTTCTTTTGTCATTGCAATAGGTTTGAAAACTCTAGTAAATATATAGAATAAAGAATACATATGTCTTATTAAGACATAAATCCTTACATTTTTCAGATAATTATAACAACTTGTCTCTAAAAATAAGATATATGCATAATTTTTAGTTAAACTTCAATTGGGAGAACAGATTTTATTAATTTTAAGATCAAAGTAAAGTTTATGAGCACCGTACCAAAATCAGCATTTGAGTTTTTAAAGAATTTGAAAAAGAATAATCATCGTGATTGGATGACCGAAAATAAAAAGCAATATCAGGCCAATGAGAAAGTTTTGAAGGCTTTTTATGCAGCTATATCAGAACGCTTAAATGAAAAAGATGAGATTGAAAAGACCAAGGTTTTTAGAATTAATCGTGATGTTAGATTCAGCAAAGATAAAACACCTTACAATGTACATCGCAGTGTAAGTTTTAGTAGGGCAGGAGCTCATCGCAGAGGTGGTTATTATCTAAGATTAGAACCAGGTAATTCTTTAATGGCAGGTGGCTTTTTTAGTCCTGAGCCAGCCGATTTATTGCGAATTAGAAAGGAATTTGAGATGGATGATCAAGAGATTCGTGCCATATTAGCAAATCCAGGTTTTAAGAAAGAGTTTGGTGGTTTTGATCCTTCATTTCAAGTAAAAACGGCGCCAAAAGGATTTAGTAAAGATCATCCTAATATCGATTTGATTAAAAACAAAGCATTTTTTGTGAATCATGCATATACAGATGCCGAAGTTTTTGCCCCTGATTTTTTGGATAAAGTAGTATATCATTTCGAGTTGTTGAGGCCTTACTTTGACTATATGAGTGATGTCTTAACTACAGATTTGAATGGAGTATCGTTATTGGATGATTAAAGGATTAGTTTTGGCTTTAATTGGTAATTACTGTTTCTTTTTTACGACTTTATAGGAAGGAATATCTTATTAGTATTCAATCAAATGTTTACCAACAAAAAATGACAATTAAATATGAAAAGAATAGCAATTAACGGATTCGGAAGAATAGGACGTGCTGCATTAAAAGTAATTATGGAAGAGCCAAGATTAGAAGTGGTTGCGGTTAATGACCTTATGTCAATAGAAAATGCACAATACCTACTGAAGTACGATAGTGTTTATGGTATTTATGATAAAGAAGTTGATATTGATGATGGCCATCTAAAAGTAGGCGGTCAAAAGATATTATATTTTAATCAAAGAGACCCTGAACAATTACCTTGGAAGGAAAATAATGTAGATATTGTAATTGAGAGTACTGGTTTTTTTACAAATAGAGAAGATGCCGAGAAACATATTCATGCGGGTGCAACTAATGTTGTAATATCTGGCCCTACAAAGAGTAAGGATACCCCAACTGTGGTACATGGGGTTAACACTGCAGAGGGTAAGACAGCTATTTTTTCATGTGCTAGTTGTACTACTAATAATATTAGCCCGGTAGTAGAGATCTTAGGCCGTACTATTGGTATCAAAAAAGCAATTTTAAATACAATTCATGCCTATACGGCTTCTCAAACATTGGTAGATGCACCGTCTAAGAAGAATCCAAGAATGGGCAGAGCAGGAGCCGTTAACCTTACTCCAACATCTACTGGTGCTGCTATTGCAACTACCAAGGCATTGCCACAGTATGAAGGAAAATTTGATGGAGTGGCGGTAAGAACTCCGGTTCCCGTAGGATCAATTAGTGATGTTACTTTTATTGCTGAAAGGAATACCAGCGCAGAAGAAATTAATGAGATTCTGGAGAAAGAAGCTAAAACGGATAGATATCTCAAAGTTTTGGACGTTACTTATGAACCTATTGTTTCGTCAGATATTCAACAAAACCCTTATGCGGCTACAGTTGATGCATCTATGACAAGAGTAGTAGATGGAGATCTTGTAAAGATTATGATATGGTATGATAATGAGTGGGGATTTACAAATCAAATGATTAGACAGATATTGGAATTGTAACGTATCGTGCATGCAATGAAATAAAAAGCGAAATCCATTTCAATCAAGATATAGAAACTTGATTGGACTGGATTTTTGTTTTAGGAGCATTACTTTCTTCTTGAATAGGAATTTTTATAATGGTATATACACCTTTTTTATCTTTAATGTTATTAAATATAAATTCAAAATTATGATAATACAGGGTTGCTAATCTTTCTTTTATGTTTTGTATTCCTGTACCGATATTTACTGTGTTATTATCTAGAGATTTGCCATCATTCTCTATTTGAATAATTAGTTTGTTATTTTTTTTGTATACGTGCAATTTAACCTTGAGATTCGTAGTGCCATAAGAATACCCATGCTTTAATGAGTTCTCAATAATAGGTTGAATTAACATGCAAGGAACCAATGTGTTAATGCAATTTTCTTCTATTTTGATATCGAAATCCAAATGATCAGAAAAACGGACCATCATAATATTAATATATTTTTCAAGAACTTTTATTTCTTGGTGTAAAGGGATTAAATTTTCATCTTTTAAAATCAAGATTTCCCTTAAAAGATCTCCAAGATTTGCAATCATATCTTGTGCTTTTTTTTGATCTTCTTGAATAAGTGCAGAAATACTATTGAGAGTATTAAACAAAAAATGAGGATTTAATTGCGATTTTAGCGCTTCCATTCTTATATTCATTAATTGTTCAGAGAGTTGAGCTCGTTGTAATTCCATTTTTGTACTTCTGGCAATATAGTAATATGAATAGATAATACTCACAAAACCAACATACCCCAAGAAATCTCTGCTGGAAGTATATATGATATCTAAAATACCATTGGTGCTAAATAATTGAAAAGTTTCTCCTTCTGTAAAAATGAAATATAATTCGCCCGAAAAAGAAACTAAAAATCCATATACCCAAGAAAATATAAAATGAAACCCAATAATGTATGGCCACTTATAATTGCGATCTATCATTATTTTAGTAACAATAAGAATAATGATTACGATAGGAGGAATTGTAATTGCGGTACCAATTATTTGTTCAAAAATTATTTCATACCAACTAATATCAATAAAACCTTCTTCTCCTATTAATTTTAATATTGCCGCTCTGGATACAGTTACCGTTTTGTAAGCCGCAACATATCCCAGGAGAATAAAAAACAATTTTTTATCTAGATACTTCTTCATTTCTCAACCCCATTTTAATTAAGAATTCTTTTTTATAACTTTTACTAATCCTGAACTGGTTGCTATCCTTCATTTTTACGTCAACCACACCATAACTGGAATGTATGAGCTCATGAACAAAATCTAGATTTATTATTGTAGAACGATGAATTCTAATAAAACAAGAAGAATTAAGCTGTCTTAATAGATTATGCATAGACTCTCTAAGCAAATACTTCTTTTTTTCTGTATAAATTTCTGCATAATAGTTAGAGGCTGTTATGTATAATATGTCATTTGGATCAACAAATACTGTTTTGTTTCTTAAAGGAATAGGTATTTTTTTGGTTTGATTGTTTCCCGATTTTAAATCAGGAGATTGAATATGATCAAGAAGATCATTTACTTTCTTTTGAAGTGATAAACTTTCTTTTCTATTAAAAGTTTCAATGGCTTTTTTTACAGAAATATAAAAGCGCTCTTCATTAAAGGGTTTTAATAAATAGTCAAAGGCGAAAAAATTAAAAGCTTTTAATGCATATGAATCAAAGGCAGTCACAAATATTACAACAGGAGCTTTTACTGAAATTCTTTCTAAAATATCAAAGCCTGTCATATCCTTTAATTTAATATCTAAAAAGATAAGATCCGGATTTAATTCATTGATAAGACATATGGCTTCTTGTCCTGTTTTGCATTGGCCAATTACTTCAATTTCAGAAACTGAAATTAGTAGATTAGAGATTAATTTCCTTGCAAGAGGTTCATCATCAATTATTAATGCTGAAATTTCCATTGCTATATTACTGTAATTGTTGGTTATAGGGTTTACAAGATTATTGAACAATGTAGTTAAAATAAATTTGTTAATTTTTTTATAATTACGTTCACATCAAAATAAAAGTCATTCACATCAAAAAAAAGATGACCAACTTCATAACCAAGAAAAGCAGCCCCCAAATTAGATAATTTTAAGGGGGTAATCACAAAAAGTAAGGCTGTGTATTCATTACTCAATTAACTTAAAACCACATAAAAAATGAGAAATTTCTATGTTTTTATAGTTATAATTCTGTCTATTACGGGATATGGACAAAATGTAACCACCATATTAAATTCACCTGATGCCGATATAGATGATGCTTTGGCATTAGATTCTAAAGGGAATTTATACGGATCTAATTTTGTTGGAGATGCGGTATATAAAATCACACCATCAGGAGAAGTAAGTGCCTTTGTAACGGGGCTTAGAAATCCTAATGGGTTAGCTGTTGATTCAAACGACAACCTCTTTGTAGCGGAGTATAGCGGGGCTGCAATTTACAAATACGATAGTGACGGAAATCTGTTAGAAAGTTTTCCCTTAGGCGATGATGTGCCTTCTGGAATGATTAAATCACTATATAAGGATACAGTTATTTATACAGATGTGCGTGATAATGCTATCAAAGAATTATTACCAGATGGTACAATTAAAGTATTATACGAGGGAGAACCCCTATCAGCACCTGTAGGATTAGCTTTTGATCGCAGAGGGGCGTTATATATTGGTAATTTTGGGGATAGAGCAATTTTTAGATTATGGCCAAAAAGCGGGAAGCTGGATTATGTAGCTACAGTACCTGATTCGGGTACAGATTTTCCTTTTCTTGCCTTTATAGCTTATGCAAATGGTTTTCTCTTTGGAACTAATTATGGCGAACATAAAATTTATAAAATAAATCCTAGGGCTATTGATGATGTAACGGTATATGCAGGTAGCACTAACGGAAGCGCAGATGGAGATTTTTCTGAAGCTACCTTTTCTTATCCGGCTGGTATCATTTCAAATAGATCAGGAAGCGAATTATATATTTCTGAGTTTAGTGGAGTGGGTAATGTAAGAAAGATATCAAGAAGAAAGAAGAGATGTGAAATAGATATAGAACTTAAATCATATCCAAACCCAGTTTCTGATGTACTTAATATAGCTGTAGAATTAGAAGAAGAAGGAAATTTTGATATCAAAATATACGACTTATTTAGTAGAGAACTGGTTTTTGAAAGCCAAGAAGTGTATGACGGAGATGATTTTCTAAAGACGGTATCGGTAGAGGGTTGGCGAACTGGCCTTTATAAGTTAGAAATTTCTAAAGGAAATTGTAAACGATATAAATTGATAATTGTGAGATAAGTAAATGAGAATAATGTATCTTAAATAAATAGATAAAAAAGGCTATCTTTTCTTCAGATAGCCTTTTCTTATTAAAAAAATTGGTCATTTAGATCTGACTTAATCCGCCATCAATTTCTAATTCGATACCATTGATATAAGACGCATCATCAGAAGCTAGAAATAATGCAGATTTTGCTACTTCTTCCGGTGTTCCGAAACGACCTAAGGGTACTTGTTGTGCAAACCCTTTTCCCATTTCTTCAACTACATCTTCGGGTAATCCCATTTTATCATAAATAGGAGTAGCAATCGGTCCGGGAGCAACAGCATTAACTCTAATGCCTCTTGACTTAACTTCAGAAGTTAACACACGTTGATATGCTCTAAGAGCACCTTTGGTTGCTGAATATATTCCTAATCCGTCAAAACCTTTTTGGTGTACTATCGAATTAGTAAATAATATGGTACCGCCATCATTGATATGTGGTAAGGCTTCTTTGGTTGCCAATATGGGGCCTTTTACATTAGTGTTAAATAATGAGTCATAATGGTCCTCGGTTATTTCGTTGGTTGGAGTAGGAGGAGCGATTCCCGCATTAAGGAATAAAACATCAATCTTTCCGTATTTAGCCGTTGCTTCTTTAATCAATCTTTTATTTTCCTCTGCTATAGAAACATCTGCTTTTACAGTTATAAAATCACCTTCTAGTCCTGCAGCAACTTCATCCAAAGCTTCTTGACGTCTTCCGGATAGGACAACTTTTGCACCTTCTTGTAGGTATAGTTTTGCAGTGGCTAGACCTATTCCACTATTTGCGCCTGTAATAACAGCGACTTTGTTGTTTAACTTTTTCATTATATTATTTTATGTATTAATAAATATTTATTTGAAACAATCGTTTCAAATTTGATTAAAAAAAATTAGTATAGCACCTTGAGTACTGTATTTATTATGTTTTTGAGATCTTCTTCATTTTTGTTAAGTATACCAGTCATTCGTAGTCCCTGTATAGATGAAAATAAATAGAGTGCATATTGATTGGCGGTTTGTTCTTGGTTAAAGATCTTTTCCATTTGTCCTTTGCTAACAATATCTTCCAACATCGCAATCATTCTGTCTTGATTTTTTTCCATGAAAGATTGGATAGATGTTTCCTGATTTGCCATTTCTGACTTACAGTTTACAATCATACATCCTTTACGATCATTATCATGTAAAATCTCACTTAGGTTAAGGTCAAAAATAGTCTCAATTGCTTCTTTAGCATTGTAAGAATTGGCAAGTCCCTGACTAAAATTATTATTATGATAGGATTGATAATAAGACAAAACTTCAAGAAACATATTCAATTTACTACCAAACGAATTATAGATACTGGACCTATTTAAAGCCGTTGCATCTACCAAATCTTGCATAGACGTGCCATTGTATCCTTTTTTGTGGAATACTTCTGTGGCTTTTTGTAAAACCTCGTTTCTATTGAATGTTTCTACTTTTGGCATTTTAATTGAAATGAACGTTTCAAAATTAAACAAAAATCAAATTTACAAATGTTATGAAAATCATAAAGTTTTTGAGTAACCTATAGGACCAGTTTCATCATGACATCGGTTTGAGCTTCTGTCCCTAGTGTGAATCCGTGTTTATCAAAGATTTCAAAGCCGTTTCTTTGGTAGAACTTAATTGCACGTAAGTTCTTATCCCATACACCGAGCCATAAGAATTTCTTGGATTTTACTTTTGCTAATTGAAGTGCTTTTTGGAATAAGTGCTGACCAATATTTTTACCCTGATGCTCTTTTACAACATAAATTCGTTCTATTTCCAATCCTTCACCTTCAACTTGTTCGGTTTGTGCTTCACCAGTGTTTATTTTGATATAACCGGTAATTTGATCACTAATTAATGAAAAATAAAATTCAGAATTTGGATTTTGAAGTTCTTGGAGTATGGTATCCAATGTGAATTTTTCACTCAAGTAACTCTGAATATTTTCTTCAGAGTTTACGGGTGGTCCAAATGCATCATAAAACGTCTGCCAGCCAATTTGTAACAACTTTTGGCTATCTTCAAGTTGTACTCTTGTTATTTTTACTTCTCGAGATGACATACCAAAAGAGATAAGATTTAAATGATTCTTTTTATGACTCTAAGTTTATGAGTATGTGTGCGTTTTTCAGAATTATATATTCCTGTGTGATCTATACGATCCACGCGCACTTTACCATGCGCATGGATTATATAGTTGTCTTTCATTATAATACCTACATGTATGATTGCACCTTCTTCATTGTCAAAAAAAGCAAGATCTCCTGGTTCACTTTCCTCAATAAAACTTAAAACTTCACCTTGCGTTGCTTGCTGCGAGGCATCCCGTAATAATTTATAGCCGTTAAGTTTATAAACCATTTGGGTTAAACCGCTACAGTCTATCCCAAAATTTGTTCGCCCACCCCATAAATAAGGAGTGTTTAGATACAGAAAAGCGGTTTCAATGAGTCTTTCTTTTGGTAGCTTCTCGCTAATTCTGTGACCTTCGTATCGATGTTTAAAGAAATCAAGAGCTCCCAATGAAGCCCCTAACGGAATTGCCATTAATTGATCCTTATCGCAACTAATAAATTCTACCAGATCTCCTGCAATTGATACGTCTTGTGAATCAAACTTTTTATAATCTGCTTCAGTAATTTCTAAATACTGCTTATTGTCTATCCAGCCTTCATAATTATCAAAAGCCAAACGTACTTTACTCCATTTTTTTCGTTTTTCTATTACTTTGAAATATTCTCCGTAAAGTACCTGAGAAACCATTTCACTAGGATCTCGAGGTTCAAAACGTAATGGAACAATACTTAGATTACAAATACCGTATTGCATGTACTATTTTTAGTTAGAAATTCTTAATTATAGATTACATGCGTTCGATTACCATTGCAGAGGCTCCGCCGCCGCCATTGCAAATTGCAGCAGCACCAATTTTCGCATCATTTTGCTCTAGCACATTAATTAAAGTGATCAGTATTCTTACACCAGAACACCCTAGAGGATGTCCCAAAGAAACTGCACCACCATTAACATTGGTGTTTTTATCGGTAAGCCCTAGGATTTTTAAGTTAGCTAATCCAACAACAGAAAATGCTTCATTAAACTCAAAGAAATCAACATCATCTAGGTTGATTCCTGCTTTTTCAATTGCTTTTGGCAATGCTTTTGCTGGAGCCGTAGTAAACCATTTTGGCTCCTGGGCTGCATCTGCATAACTTTTAATTTTAACTAAAGGAGTTAATCCTAGTTCTGCTGCTTTTTCAGCACTCATTACTACAACCGCACCGGCACCATCATTAATTGTTGAGGCATTTGCAGCAGTAACTGTTCCATCTTTGCTAAATGCAGGGCGTAAAGCTGGTATTTTCTCCATTTTTACATTTTTATACTCCTCATCTTCAGTAACCATAATTGGTTCACCACGACGTTGAGGTACAGCTACAGGAACAACTTCATTGTTGAATTTTCCATCTGCCCAAGCTTTTGCTGATCTTTCATAGGATTGAATGGCAAATGCGTCTTGATCTTCTCTAGAGAATTCATATTCATTTGCGCATAAATCTGCACAAACACCCATTGCATGGTTATCATATACATCTACTAATCCATCTCTTTGCATACCATCTTCAAGAGTTTGAGGACCAAATTTATGTCCGGCACGTAGTCTAACATAGTGTGGTATTAAACTCATACTTTCCATACCTCCTGCAACTATGATATCGGCATCACCCAGAGCGATTGCTTGCGCGGCGTGCATAACAGCTTTCATTCCGCTAGCACATACTTTATTTACAGTAGTACAAGGTACAGTATCACTAATTCCAGCTGCTAAAGCGGCTTGCCTTGCAGGAGCTTGCCCATTTCCGGCTTGAACCACATTACCCATAAAAACCTCCTGAACTAATGATGGATCCAAATTTATTTTGTCTAATGCACCTTTGATTGCAGTTGCACCAAGTTGCGTTGCCGGAACTGTTGATAAACTTCCTAAAAAGCTTCCTATAGGCGTTCTGGCTGCGGATACAATTACTACTTCTTTATTCATTATTTATATTTTAAAAATGTGTGTATTGTTATTCTGCGAATTTAGTGATTTTTAAAGGATTTGCATAGCGAAGTTACCAACAGTAACTTTGATGTTGTACTGACTTATTTTTTAGTACTTTTGGGTAATTTGTAGAATAATACTTCTGAAATAAACGAATGAATAGATTTTTTAATAGACTATATAAAAAGCAATCCATGATGTATAGGATTTTTCTTTTTATATGTACTACCGCACTTATAGTGTATCTGTTTCCGAAGGGAGGGATATTTAAGTATGAATTTACAAAAGGAAAACCCTGGCAATATGAAAACCTTTATGCTCCTTTTGATTTTGCTATCGCAAAAACAGAAGAAGAGCTAGAGACCGAAAAAAAGCGTATAACAGATAATATCATCCCTTACTTTGAATATGATACTATTATTGCTAATGTAGCAAAGGATTCATACGATGACGCTTTTTCTAATTATCTTAAAGTTATTAATCAAAGCAGTTCAAGGGATCAAGCTAAACTTTTTGGAAGAATCTTATTAAATGATATCTATAGATACGGAGTTCTACAAGAAACATATACTTACGCAAATAAAAGACAGATATTCCTTAATAAAGGAAATGAAGCAGAAGCCATAACATATGGTCAGATTCAAACTCCAAATGCGCTAACCAAACTTATTAATTCTAGAATTGATAAAAGCGAGTATACTAAATTTAAAAGTGGGTTTGTTGCACTGTTTTATGATATAGTAAAGCCTAATGTAAGGTTAAATACCAAGTTAACAGAAAGTACATTAGAAAATGAACTGGCCAAACTGCTAACAACAAGAGGAGGTGTATCTAGGGGTAGTAGGATAATTGCTAAAGGAGAGGTTGTAGAAGGAGATAAGCTTCAGATTTTAAGTTCTTTGAAAGCAGAGTATGAATCTCAGGTCTGGAGTGACAAAAATTTTTACTGGATCGTTTTTGGGTATTGCTTACTGGTATCTCTTGCACTTATGATGCTATTGCTTTTTATTAGAAAGTATAGAAGTGATATATATGATAATAATACCCAGGTAACTTTTATTTTCTTCAATATTCTTTTCATGGTTTTAGTTACCACATTGGTGGTTAAGTATAGGTCAGATTATATTTATATTGTACCATTATGTATTCTCCCTTTGGTACTAAAAGCATTTTTTGACTCTAGGTTAGGACTGTTTACGCACGTAGTTACAGTATTAATTTTAGGCTTTGTAGTACCTAATAGTTATGAGTACACTTTTTTGCAGATTATAGCAGGGATCGTTACTATACTTACAATTTCTGAATCATTTAAAAGAGCAAATTTATTCATTTCGGTAGGGCAGATTACTTTGATTTATATTATAGCATATATCGCTTTTCATGTTATTCATGAAGGAAGCATTAGTAATATTGATTGGAGTACTGTGGTGTTATTTGTAATTAGTGGATTTGCTACATTGATTGTGCATCCATTAATTTATGCGTATGAGAAACTATTTGGATTAATCTCTGACGTATCGTTATTAGAATTAAGTGATACAAATTCAGTTTTACTAAAGGAGTTGTCTAATAAAGCTCCGGGAACATTTCATCATTCTCTTAATGTTGCAAATATTGCTGAGGCTGCTGCCAATGAGATTGGAGCTAATGCGATGTTGGTAAGAGTAGGAGCGCTTTATCATGATATAGGTAAAATGGCAAACCCCACTTATTTTACCGAGAATCAAACCACTTCGGGCAATGCACATGATGTATTATCTCCAAAAGAAAGTGCCAAGATCATTATTAATCATGTTATACGGGGTATAGAAATTGCAAAGAAGTATAACTTACCAGATCGTGTTATTGATTTTATAAGGACACATCATGGTACCAGTACAGTATATTATTTTTATACCAAAGAAAAAGAGACAAACGAGAATGTTAATCTAGAGGATTTTCAGTACCCTGGACCCAAACCATTCTCTAAAGAAACTGCTATCTTAATGATGAGTGATAGTGTAGAGGCAGCTTCTAAGAGTTTAAAAAATCCAACGAGTAGTTTAATAGATTCTTTTGTTGAAAAAATCGTCAATAAGCAAATGGAAGAGGGACAGTTTTTAAACGCGAATATTACATTTAAGGAAATTCAGCAAATTAAGAAGGTATTTAAACGTAAACTGACTAATATTTACCATCTAAGGATTGAATATCCCGAATAGTTGGTAAGTAAGTGAGTTGTTGAGGAATTATAAGAATGTTTTTTTAAGTATAGTTAGATATAGGTGGATAATCATTTATTTTACACTCAAACACTCAAACACTCAAACACTCAAACACTCAAACACTCAAACACTCAAACACTCAAACACTCAAACACT
>CANMCO010000003.1 GCA_947496355.1 uncultured Aquimarina sp. | reverse complement strand
TTTGCTGTGGCCAAAAGAAATGAACCGTTTGTGAAATTAAGTGCATAAAAATTTGGTTTTATCTTAGAATGCTCAGGACAGGCGGCACGCAAGTACATTATAGTACAAATATGTTTATATGAGTAAAACGGCGGATACCGCGTATTTGATATAATATCAGATATAACTACGCGCCAGCCTATTATATCGATAGATATTATGTCAAAGCCGTTTTACGACCTAGATTTCATTAATATTCGTAAGCTATAATGTTCCCAGCCGCATCAACCCGCAGATTTTTATAATTGATTTTATGATCAATTATAAAAACTCGTGTAAAATATCCCAGGATAATTCTATTTCATAGTCATATTAGCTACTGGGGTCATTAAAATTATTTTATGGCGTTTATGATTAAACTTCACGTTTATATTTACGCACGGCATTCTTATTATTTTTTAATGGAGTTTGTGATTGCTACGCAGTTGCCGTTATGTAATTCGCGTATTCGAGGAAATTCTTTATCTATTTTTTCATTGCGTCTATTAATTCTATAATTTTTAAAGACACAGGCTTTGAAGATTGAAAATTTTGTCCAGTAACTAAACGTCCATCTACCTCTAAAGTAAATTTCCCTCGTTCGGCGAATTTAAAATCACCTCCTCTTTCTTCAATTGTTTTTTTGATTAAAAAAGGAAATGTTTTAAAATACGGCGCATCTTTATTTTCATAATCATCAGGATAACCACTTACTCTTTTACCATCAACTACATATTTTCCATCTTTCGTCTTTAAATTAACAATGCCAGCTGTACCGTGACAAACCGAAGATAAAATTCCGTTATATTTTTCGTAAATATCCATTGCTATGGTCTGAATTTCTTTATTTTCTGGAACCCCAAACATAGCAGCTCCACCACCAATATACTGAACAGCCTTATATTTTGACGCATCAATTTCTGAAGGTGACTTTGTGTTCTTCAAAGCATTCATAAATTGAGTATCATATAGATAATTTTTACTCATCTCGTCTGATGTATTAATATAGGCTAATGGCACCGCACCTCCTTTTGGACTCACAAAATCGATCCTATAATTTGCTTTTTTGAAAACATCATATGCATTTATAATTTCAGAAAAACTGTTTCCCGTAGGTATGTCTGTATTTGCATAATAATGAGCGTTAGAAACAACAAATAATACAGCATTCTTCTCTATGTTATCCACCCTTGTTGCTGTTTTACTAATAATTTTCCAATCATTTTTAAACTTTTTAAGCAAGAACAAATCAATATAAACCCACGCTCTATTAGGGCCCGCAATTTCAACTTTTGCTGTTGCTATTTCTTTTGTAACGGTAACCTCTAAAATTTTAGCGTCTCTCCCATTGAACTTTCCCTTTTCAGCGTTTTTAAAAAAATCAGCGTATTCACTTGGGGAATATCTTTTGAAATCCCCATCTCTGTTTGTTAGATATAATGTTGCATTGTCTGCAAATGCACTTATTAGCATTTCTTTCTTATTATAAGAACTACCCTCCATATACTTTTGAAGTGTTTTTACTACTGAAGGATTATGTGATGATTCTCTGTATGTAGAAGCGTCGCTTATTGGATAAAAATCCTCTGTTATAGTAGAAGTCATTTTTTCGTTTTCTCTTTTAATTAAAAAAGAACCACCCCAAACTACTTGAGGATACTCTATAATTTGCGCTATCATTTCACCTAAAGACGGAATGGTACTTTTAAATTTTTCTATAGCCTCATCTTTTGGAGCCCAACGGAATTCTACATTTTTATTTGTTGGTAAATCACTAGTAGTAGATTTAGCGACATAAATCTGCCGTACACTTGCAGCATTATTAAAGTCAAATTTATAAGTAAAAACACCTTTAAGGTTTGGTTTTGTAATGGATACTCCATATTTATTTGAGATACTATCGATAACTTCATTTATAGTGTGTCTTTTCTCATAAAATGCACCTATTGTTATCCAACCGATTGTTGCTTTTTTTAATAAAATATCTCC
Organism: uncultured Aquimarina sp.; assembly: GCA_947496355.1. Taxonomy (GTDB): domain Bacteria; phylum Bacteroidota; class Bacteroidia; order Flavobacteriales; family Flavobacteriaceae; genus Aquimarina. The sequence goes on along the minus strand of CANMCO010000003.1, from coordinate 521,867 downwards.
GTTATCATTAAGAATAACTAAATTAATAACTGATGTATTCACATCTTCATCAATTTTAGGTTCGGCATTTATAAATTGAATTGTAAGAAGCATCGCTACTACTAGGATGTAATTTTTCATATTGACTGTTTTTAATCCGGGTTATGTAATAGAACTTCGTAATGAAGCTTTGAGATACAATAAATACTGGTGTTTTCTTAATTTATGCATAGCATCGCTCTGGTTAAATTAAAAAACACAGCGAAGCGGCAATATTTGCAGTAGCTCAAAGATGGAATAGATTTTCTATTGCATAATCCTGGTTTATTATTAATATGCTGTAAATGTCTAAGGTTTAGACTCAGCTTCCTACTTACATCATGATGTTGGCATACAAAATGGACAGATTAAATATATTTTGGAGTATGTGCTAAATAAAAATTATCAAGAGATGTGTTACGCTTTCGCGAAAGCATAACACAAATGTTAGATTTATTGTTTTTATGGCATTTATTGTTTAACAAAAGCCGGTATAACGATTTCAGAAATTTGAGTCATTATTTTGTCATCTTCACCATCATGACCAGAAATTACAATGGTCAAATCAAGTTCTTCTATTACAATTACTCGCTGACCACCGCCTCCCCAAGCAAATGTGGTATCATAATTTTTATCATCTATTTTAAATAATGTTTGATACCAAAAATAACCGTAACGATAGTCTTTTGGTATCCAATCTTGAGTAGGTTTCACAATGTCTCTGGTGGCTTTGGCAAGATATTCTGCAGAAATAAGCTGCTCGCCGTTTAATTTACCCTTATTGAGAACCAAATTACCCAATTTGAGCATGTCTCGCGACATGATACTTGCACGCCACCCCGCTTCTGGCAAACCACTTATATGAGTTGACCATTTGTAATTTGTAATACCGAGTTTGTCAAGTAGTTCAGTTTTAATAAAGTTCTCAGCCGTTCCTGGAACAACGGCGTCAATGACGGTCATCACCAACATTGGATTAAAATTACCATATAAATAGGTTTGAGATTCTGGAGTTATAGGTCCGCTTTGCTCAAGAAGCGTCTGAACCAGCCCCTGGCCTGTTAGTCTAACCGAATCTTTCTCAATTTCTTTCCATTTATCGCTATCTATAGTCAATCCTCCGCGCATGGTCAATGCCTTATGAAGTGTGATTTTTTCGGCGCCTTTGGTAAATTTTTTAGGATCAACATCTTTTAGAAAACTAATCAAAGGTTTGTGTAGATCTTCCATAGATAGGTAACCCATTTGTATAGCTCTTCCCAAAACCAAACTGGTATATGCTTTTACGGCCGATGCCTGTCCATGCGGCAAGTTGATACGCCCTTTTTTATAATAGGATTCAAAGACTAATTTGTTTTTATGTGAAATGAGCACCGCATCGTAACTTCCATGTTTGCCATCAAAAATATCTTGAGAAAGTTGGAGTATCGCGCTTCGGTCAGTGCCATTTACCAATAAGGTATCCACAGATATTCCATCTTTCCTGTCCTCAGGCGTTGGATTAATAAATGGTTTATTAAGATGTGGAATGTCCCAGAATGAGACGTCATTGCTATAACCTGAAACATGACTCATCAAGGATGACAACCAAGCGACACTTTCTACAGCAACCCTGGGGAAAGCGGTTTGATGATCACCTTCAATTACTTTTCTTTGTATGGATACACCTAAATTTGTTCTACTATCCAGTAATTTAATAAATTCGTCTATAGGTTCGTCCTTTTCTTTTTCTAAGGTGCCATAGGCGATATATACGTTAGCGTGCAGTGGATTGTTCTTATCTGACTCGATAGCTCTCAATTTGGTATTAATCTCAGAAAGGTAATGGATTAGGCCTTTGCTCAATGGACTGCCAAGAATGTAATTATCAAAAGTATCAGGTTGAGTCAATAGTATATAAGCACCGAATGCACCGCTTAATGAATACCCAAAATAGGAACGACTGTCTGGATCGGTGCGATAGTTGTTATCCACATATTGGATAACTTCGTTGCGAATAAATGCCAAGTGATTTTCGGCTTGACCAAATTTCAGTTTAGGATGATTAGGGTTGGTTTTTTTCCAGAATGAATAATCGGTAAATCTGCTAGCGTGCGCTCCATATTGTTGCCTTAAATCTTCGGCGACGTCCTTCTGCCAGGAAATTCCGACTAGAATAACATCTTCTAGCATGAATTCTGTAGCGCCAGATAGCATTTCGAGATGCCACATGGCATCGGTATAATAAAGAACAGGATACGTTTTGTTTTTATTCTCTGAATAATCTTCTGGCAACTCTATATAGAGTTCGTAGTTTTTTGCAGTCTTAGAATCTTTTATGGGGACTACCTGAATTTGTGGTAATACCAGGGAAGATCCTTCTATATTTTGCGTATTTTCTATCACACTATTTTGTTGGGCAAAAATAGTGTTTAGCGATATAATCAATGTTAGTATTAATAATTTAGTGATTTTCATGTTTTCTGTTTTTCCTAGCTAATTGATTTGTGATTAAGCCAATTGGCCTATTTCTTTTTTTAACTTAATAAATCCACCCAATAGATCTTTGATGAATAAAGCCAGATTTCATTTCTAGAGTCTTTGTAGCCACCTTTTAGCAAGTGAATAATCTGGATCAATTGTCAGTGCTTTTTGGAGCATGACCTTAGCACTTTCAAGCTGACCTTGTGCTCTTCGTACAAGACCCATTCCGAGATAAGATTCCTTTCCTTGAGGATACACTTCTAAGGAATATTGAAAGATTTCTTCTGCGGCAATTAAATTCTTACTTAGTATCGTGTGAAAACCAAGGTTAAATATGACCCCTATAGGTGTCTTGATTTCATACCCGTATCGTTTTGATAACCTATCGAAATGTTGTGTCACTTTACCCAACGATTCCAGGTTTTCACCGGGATTAAAGGGATTGAAGTCAGGATATAACGCAAGAAGAAACAGTGTAAAATCCATCGCTGGTACATGACCCTGGTTCACCAATTCATCCACTTTATAGATAAAACTCTCTGGTTTATGGTCCGCTAAAACACGAGTGAATTCAGAAACATGATTTGTTAATCCCTCATCATCGCTGTAAATGATGTGTAGAAATCTGTTTTCCGAAAGCGTTTTTAACGGACCTGATTTTATTTTTTGTTGAAGCACTTCCGGTATAACCATAAGGGATGGGCTACTTGCAAAGTAGCCATTAAACAGAAGGGGGTTGTTGAGTAGTGTGTAAACACTGAAAAACCCACTATTAGAACCGCCATAAAGGATTTTGAACGGAGCAGTCCGGTAGTTATTATCAACGTGCGGCATCAGCTCTGTCTCAAAAAAGTTAATATAATTATCCGGAATTGTTGTGTCTTTATTTTCCCTTGTTGGCAACAAAATACTATTTCCTTCGGGGAAATCAATTCCAATAAGTATCATCTCAGGAATTTGTCCCTCGCCCATGTAGTCTAGTGTAGAAGCTAACATGGCGAACCTAGCTCGGTAATCTGAACCCAACATATACAGCACGGGATAGGTTTTCCTGGAACTATCATAGTTAGCAGGTAAATGGATTGATAGTGGAATAGTTTTGTTTAACACTTTTGACTGAAATGCAGCTATTTCGCCTAAGGTAACTGCTGATTCACTCTGCTCTGTTAAACGAGGAAAATCAGCTTCGTTTACGTTCTGTTTTTTAGTATTACATGAATTGAAAAACAGTGTAAATACAAGTATTAATATAATAAAGTTGTAATTTCTCATTGTTTATTTTTTTACTTAAATATTGAATAAATGTAATAGTATATTCAATGTCTAAATCCATTAATAGGATGAACACAACAATTAAATGATAAAACCATTTCGTCATTGATATCACGCTTTTGTAAAGAAATTATGGAGATTTGTATGTATAGATAGTATCTTTATTAGATTTTTATTAAAAGCATTTATGATTAAAAAGTCTTTGAAGAATACAATCCTAATAAATATAGGCGCCTTTTTATTGGTACTTATGCTTGAGATATTAAGTATGTGGGCGATTAAGGATAGATTTGATACTAATTACTCTTTTTTCTTACATGGTCTTAATTATACAATTGCCATTATGGCCATCATATGGATAAATCATTTTGTTTTCATTCCCCTTTTTTTTGATAAGAGACGCTATTTTTTATATACAATACTTCTTATTGGGAGTGTATTTGTTGTGGCATATTTGAAAGGATATATGAAGGATGGCTGGTATGGTGTTTATAAAATGATCTTTTTTCTAATTTATACTACTGGAGCCGGAATGGCTGCCTTCTTTTTGAGAAGAAATATAATGTTCAGAAGAGAAAATGACGAGAAGGAAAAATTACAAAAACAAATGGAGCTAAATTATTTAAAAGCACAGGTAAATCCACATTTTTTATTCAATTCTTTAAATAGTATTTATTCGCTTTCGCGGAAACAATCGTTAGAAACCCCTGACCTTGTGATGCAGCTCTCAGAATTATTGAGGTATCAACTAGAAAGCTCTAAAAAAGAGACAGTTTTATTAAAAGAAGAGCTTGAGTTTATAGAAAATTATTTGCTACTCGAAGAAAAAAGACTGAGTAAACGTTGTACTATTGAATTTTTAATTGACGGAGACGTGTCTGGCTTAAGGGTTTCTCCGATGTTGCTCATCCCATTTGTTGAAAATGCTGTGAAGCATGGTGCTCAAAGTACGAATGAACAGAGTATCATTGATATTTCTGCCACTATAAAAAACTCCATTCTCCATTTTTGTATTGATAATTCAAAGCCTCACAAAGTTTCTTCATTGAAAAGAACAGGACTGGGTCTCGAAAATGTGAAAAGGCGTTTAAATCTATTATATCCTAATTCACACATATTGAAAATTGATGATAAAGAAGAAAAATATCATGTAAATTTATCTATTGATTTAGCAGTTTCAAAATTAAAAAAAACAGTTAATGATTAAAGTTGGTATTATAGATGACGAAATACTAGCGCGCAAAGTGTTAGAAGAGTATTGCTCTAAAATTGACAACTTAGACATCCAACTAAGCACAGGAAATCCACTTGAATTTATCAATTTTGTTCAGCAAAACGACCTTGATCTCATCTTTCTAGATATTGAAATGCCTGAACTTAATGGTATGGAAATTTTGCGTTCTATGATAAAACCACCTAAAGTCATTTTGACTACAGCGTATTCTGAATATGCATTAGAAAGTTATAATTATGGTGTTGTAGATTATTTATTGAAACCCATAAAAATTGAACGCTTTTTGAAGGCAATAAACAAAGTTTCAGCTTCAAAAATAACACAACCAAAAAAAAATAGAGGAAACGAAGAACTCCAAATAAAGCATGATGGCATGCCTGTTAATATTTCATTTAAATCGATTCTATATATCCAAAGTTTTGGGAATTATTTGAAAATATTTACAGATTCAAGAATGTACCTGATTTCTGAAACACTTATTAATATTACTACTTTATTATCTGAGAATTTTCAACGTACACATAAATCATACATTACCAATTTGGATAGAGTTACAAAGGCAACCAGAACACATTTGTTAATTGAAAATAATAAAGTTCCAGTTAGTGCTATGTATAAGGTTATTGTTTTTAAAAAATTGGAAGTTTTATCAAAATTATAAATTGATAATTCTCATTTCTCACACATTACTCATTGTTTGCTATTGTATTTTGAAAATCGTGAACCTCCTAAGGTCGGTTTCCCCTACTCTCCTGCCCATTCGGTAACACTTCGACACTTCGATATACTCAGTGTAAATAAACTCAGTGTTACAGCTAAGGGTAGTACATTATAAAACTATGTCCAAAAATTTTATAAATATGAGATTTATGAACCACTAAGAAATTTCAAATCTAACAGAATGATTTATACGAGCAATATTATAATACTATAGCGATCTAATACTGTTGTAGAATTGATGTTTTGATCCCTAGAATGGTTTTGATACTAAAAACTACTATTATTCAGGGCATCATCCCGCTTCCATAAGCAATCATGAGCAATCATGAGCAACAAAACTTTTGATCACCAGTAACCTCAATTTGTTTATAAATTATTGTTTAGGCCTAAGTGTTTCAATAATCTGTGCATCTACCCAGAATATATCAATATTATCGTATTTGTCAGATGTCTTTACTTTCCCCATATTCCTATTAAAGAAAAGGTATTTTCCGTCTGGCGTTACAGTCGCTGCTGCTTCCCAGGCCTGTGTATTGATCTTATCGCCCAAGTTAATAGCTTCGCCCCAAGAACCATCGGTCTTTTTAAAGCTAATATAGATATCAGAATGACCATAACCACTTTCTCTTCTACCATCCCACATAATATAAGATTCATCTGGTGCGATAAAAGGGTGAGCATTCATGCTGCCTGTGTTAATAGCTGCACCAAATGGTTTAGGTTCTTCACGTTTCCCGTCAATTAATCGCGAATAACGAATTACACCGTCTCCGTCGGGCATGCCTATCTCATCAAAAACATAGGTTCCTTTTGATGATGCCGTAAGCCTCATGATCTGTATCTCCTGAAAAGAAGAGTCAAGCTTCTTTAATGCCGACCAGCCTCCAGCTTCAGTACGCTCCTTATATCGTTTACCTAAATGCATGGTCTTACCATCGGGTGAGATAAAAGGCTGCCCTACTCGTTTCGATATAACCCGCTCCTGCCACTCCTTATTTTTATATTCAAAAACAACAAATTCCATTTTTTTATTTTCCTCAACCACCCCAACTTCTCTGAGAAAATAAAATTCTTTCAGATCGGGTGTGAAAGTGCCTCCATATTCCCAATTCTTTTTCACAATAATACCAGGAGCAAAAGGTTCGGGTATTAAACCGGGCGGTTTTTGACCGAGATACGAATTTTCTATTGTCTTAGTTGTAACATCACTACCTTTTGGTTGCTGTGTTTTGGTATTGCAAGCATTTAAAAACAGTAACCCTGCAAGTATCAAAATAAAATATGTTTTTGTCATTGTTTAAGTTTTCATCAAGTTTGTTATCATTTAATAAAAGTCGGCAAAATTTTCTCTGCAGTCATTTGCAGGGTACTGGGATAACGATTATTATGACCAGTAGCCACAACGATCAGATCAAGTTCTTCAATTAGAATGATAAACTGTCCGCCACCACCTTGAGCAGATGCGCTGAAATAGCTTTTGTTGCCAACTTTCAAATCTGCATTCCACCAAAAATAACCGTATCCTTCATTAGAAACATCTTTACAGCCGCCGAAGTAGACAGCATTATCACCAGTGTAGAGCATCCTGCTGGTCGCATTGGCGATAAAAGCCTCAGGAATCAGTTGTTCGCCATTCCATTTACCTTTATTCATGGCCAATATTCCCAACTTGACCATAGCGCGCGATGTCATGCTCGTGCGCCACCCAGCTTCTGGCAAGCCGTTTTGATCATTAATCCGCCAGTGATAATTGGTGATGGCCATTTTGTCCAGCAATTCATTCTTAATAAAGTCCATAGCAGATCCCGGTACAACAGCCTCAATGACTTGCATCACCAAACCTGCACCACCTCCATATTTAAAAACTTGGGATTCTTCTGTGATCGGTGTACTATGCTCGAGTAAAGCTTGAACATCCCCCTGACCTTTTAGTGCAGTAGGGTTTCCGTTAATTTTTTCACGTGAATCGTTACTGATCCGAATACCAGAACTCATAGTCAATGCGTGGTTCAAGGTGATCTTTTCTGCACCGGCAACAAATTTTGTTGGATCCAGATCTTTGAGAAAACCAACCAGCGGCTTATCTAAATCGGCCATAGTCAGATAACCCATCTGGATAGCACGGCCTAACGCCAAGCCAGTCCAGGTTTTCGTCGCTGATGCTTGCGGATGCGGCAGATTGATGCGACCACGTGTAAAATAGGATTCAAAGAGGAGCTTGCCCTTATGAGTAATCAGAAAACTATCGTAAATACCATATAGATTATTGGAGATATCCCGAGCCAGCTTGACAATCAAGTCTTTATTGCCACCATCGATACCTAACTTGCCTACCGGGATACCATCTTTTCTATCCTCTGGTGTTGCATCGATATAGGCTTTTTCGAGAGTTGGAATATCCCGGAATCTAAGCTTCGCTTGTGAGACTGCAGCCTCTGGTGCCTTAGTATCGCTTTGTTGGCCAAAGCTACTGTTTGTTAGTATAAGAAGCATTAAAAGTAGTAGTCCTGTTTTGTTTTTCATAGTTTTTATTATTTATACATGTTTAGAATATCTATTACGCTTGAAACTTTTAAATAACTAAGTGTTTTTGGTTGTTGTTTATTTAGCTATTTTTAACCATGCAGGGCTTGTAGCATTGGAAATGATTTTTCTTACTTCGGTACCATCCTTATTCATAATATAAATACCTTTTTTTCCGTCTCTAAGTGATGAAAAAATCAGTTGAGAACCATCAGGTGACCATGATGGATACCAATCATCAACATCATTATTTGTTAATCGTTTTTGATTAGAACCATCCATATTCATCACATAAATTTCATGATTCCCATCTCTGTCAGACATAAAAGCGATTTGTTTGCCATCTGGTGAAACCTCTGGATGCTGCTCTTCAGCTTCATTATGTGTTAACCTAATTAGATTGTTACCATCAATATCTGCTATGCTTATCCAGCTTTTTTTATTTTCCGAGTGAAAGACTATTCTACCATCTGGTGTAAAATATGGACCACCACCATTAAGTGATGTTATTTGAGTCTGTTCACTACCGTCTGAATTCATAATCCAAAGTTCTTTCTGCCAATTTTTATCCGTATCCTTATATGCTCTTGAAAAAACAATTTTTTTTCCATCAGGTGACCATGCTGGTGCATTATCCCATTTATTTTTTTCATGAGTTAATCTTTTCCTATTCGTACCATCGCTATTCATTGTATGAATAGACCATGTTTTTCTTTCATCGTATTTGTGATAAAAAGCAAAGTGTTTTCCGTTAGGAGACCAAGCTAAGTAGCCACCTTTCTCATTTGTACTTTTAATAGTTGATTTACCTTCAGTATTTCTTTGATAAATTTCTACATTACCAGTTTCTATTGAATTATAGGCAATTGTATAGAATGCTGATTTAGGCGTTTCATCACATGACAAAAAGGTGATTAATAACACTGTACATAAAAAAGTTTTTAAAGGCATACTTTTTTTCATATAGTTACGATTGTTAGTTACTACTTATATTCTCCAGAAGTTCTTTTTTCAACTGGATAAAATCCACCCAATACGTATACGATGTCCAATACGTACTTCCATCTTCCCTAATTTTTTCTTCTCCTCTGGAGAAAAAAAGATACTTCCCATCAGCTGAGACAGTGGGAGCGTTCTCATTTATCTTCGTATTTATTTTGGGTCCCAAACTACAGGACTCTGTCCAGGTTCCGTTCTTATTGAAGCTGATGAATATATCGCTATTATTAGGTTCTGAAGCTTTTTGAGAATCATATAGGATATAGCTTTCGTCGGGAGCTATAAATGGGTGGGCAATCCACTTACCATTAGCGTTGATTACATCATCCATTCTTTCGATAGCAGCATAATGACCGTTCTGATTGAGAGCATAGTAAATGCCCTCATCATCAGCACCAGGTCCCTCGCCAGAAGTGAAATATAGGTTACCATTCTCCGAGGGTGTCGCACACATGATGTATATATCTAGAAACGGTTTTCTCATAATAATGGGGGCACCCCAACCACCGTTTTCATCTTTTTCAACATACCATTGATGTAATCCTATTGGTGTAGTTGATGTTGCAATGGTATTGTTATGCGGTCTTGTGCTTCCGAAATAGAGACGATCTCCTTTCGGACTAAAGCGGGAATGAAAATCCAGATGCTTTTTGTTTGTTGAAAAAGATGCTGGTTTTGGTACTGACCATTTGCCATCTATCAATTTCATAGTATAGAGATTATGGCTCTCTCCTGGTTTTCTACGATTGAAAAACAGTTCGTCCATATCTGGACTAAAAGTAATCGAACCTGACACGTGACCGTCAATTGAAATAAGGCCTGGAGCAAAAATTAAAGGCGTATCCGTAGGGATTTGATTACTTAGTAAAGTAAGGTTTGACTTTTTATTGTCCTGACTAGAAGCACTAAAGCCAAGTAGAAAAGTTAAAATGAATACGATTTTTACTTGTTTCAAATTATTAGTTTTCATTTTTTCTTCCTTTTGTATATCTAAAATGTCTCTTCGAGTTAAGTTCTTTTTTTGTGCCTATAGGTATTCAAAATTATTTGGAATAGGCCCTTTTGTAAGTGTCAATGTATTTTTCATGGTTTATTATCATACAAAAGTTGTATTTTTCTCTCATGAATTCAATGCAAATTTTACCAACTGCTCTATGTATTAATGAACTACTCTAAGAAGCTATATATAATAATTAGCTTGCATCAGTAAACCTTATCAAATGAATTTGAGACCTCTACTCTATTTTCTTTTAGGCCCCACCTTATTACTTGTGACATCTTGTTCTCAAAGTCCTGTTTTCAAGAGATACGAGACTGTATTCCAGATTGGAGACCAACAAGAATGGGCAGCCAAAGACTTGAATGATCAGTATTGGGAAAAAGGAAAGCCAATTGTATTGGGTGGTCAGATTTACTGGTTCCGGACTTCAATTGATATTTTGAAGTCCCCTGAGTCATTACATCCCTATGGAATCCAGTTGGATGTTTATGGAGAGTATGAGGTTTTTTGGGATGGGGTATTGATTGGAAAAAATGGGAATCCAGGTCAAGAAGCTGTACTACCGCCTGAAGGTAAAATGTGGGCCACTTTTAGCATTCCTACTCATCTAACAGAAGAGGGCGAACATCTATTGGCCATACGTTCAAGTCTTTATTATTTCCCGGATCATTCCGGAATATGGGGATTAGAGATGGACTATTACGATGATCTATTAAACGATCGACTCATAGAATCTTCTTATATGCATCTCTTTGCGGGGGCCTTTCTTATTGCCTCTTTCTATTTTCTATTTCTCTTTCTAAGTGACAAAAAGGAGTATGCAACACTAATTTTCAGTATTAGTTGTTTTCTCTTTTTTATCTTGATATTGGCAGAGTTCGTCAAAGCCTATGTGCCCATCCATTACAGTATGCATATTATACGTTTACAGATCATAGGTACTCTGATGCTTGGTATTTCTTTTTTGATTCCGCTTTATTTTTCCATGCAGTTTCCTTTCCCCAAACGAAAATTGCTGCTGACCATTTACGCAGGTGTTCTATTATTTTTTTTCCTGTCAAAATATGTATTCGAATTAACAGCCAATAATATGGCTTTAAGCATGTGGTTGTTTTCATTTGGGATTGTGGCGTTTGGGGTTTATAAAAAGATGAAAGGTGCTCGTCTCGTACTGTTGACCCTTCTATTATCGGTACCTATAGGTTTTGTGACTCCCTTTAACAAAAGTTTATTTGCAGGTTTTAGCCTTATACTTCTTGGTATGTTTTATTTGCTTTCTCTTAGGATCAAAGAACAACGGCTGGCTTATGAAAATTCTCTAGTTCAATCAACACGCTTGCGACTAGAATTACTCAAAAAAAATATCCAACCTCATTTTCTAATGAACACCTTGACCTCATTAATAGATTGGGTAGAAGAAGCTCCTAAGAAAGGAGTTTTATTTATTGAAGCGTTGGCTAAAGAATTTGATCTTTTTAACCAGATAGAAAATCAAACATTGATTCCTATTGCTCAAGAAATAACGCTTTGTCGAATACATCTTGAAATTATGGAATACCGAAAAGAAATCAACTATTTTTGGGAAGAAGAAGGTATAGATCCTGAGGAAAAAATACCACCTGCAGTATTTCATACCTTATTGGAAAACGGAATTACACATAGCTTGCCTCTAGAAGATAACAGTATTAAGTTTAAGCTTATTTTTGAATCGAATAATGGTTACAAATGCTATACATTTTTAACTTTTGCCACTGCTGTGAGACAAGAAGCAAATAATAAAAAAGAAGGCACAGGACTAAAATACATCAAGGCTAGGCTAACAGAGAGTTATCAATCAAAATGGGATTTCACTTCTGAGCCAACAAATCAGGGTTGGAAAAACACTATAAAAATACATTCTTAAGGAAATGAACATTTTAATCGTTGAAGATGAATCAAGAATAGCCAAAAGAATTGAACGAATGACTCGTGATATTTTTGGCGATGCCTTACAATCGCTAAAGCACATTAATACACTCTCTGAGGCATTGAAGTTTATTGAAAACAGCTCATTGGATCTTGTTCTTCTAGATTTGAACCTTAACGGTGACAATGGTTTTGACCTACTGAGAACGGCGGTTTCTAAATCCTTCCATACGATAGTTATTTCTGCTTACAGAGATCAAGCAATTACTGCTTTTGAATATGGGGTTTTAGATTTTGTACCTAAACCCTTTAATAGGGAACGCTTGGAACAAGCCTTAGATAGGGCTATAGCTAATGAAAAGATTGAAACGAATGCGGTTAAATTTTTGGCCATTAAAAAAAGGCATCGTATACAACTAATACCAATTGAAGATGTACTTTATATCAAAGGAGCTGGTGCCTATACCGAACTCTTTCTTGCTGATGGAAAAAAAGAACTACATGATAAATCGCTTGAAAAATTAGAACAGTTGTTATCAAATACTTTTGAACGAATCCATAAATCATACCTAGTGAAGATGTCTGAGATAAAGGAAATTATTGTAGAGTCTGGAAGCAAATATATGACTGAGTTAAAGAATGGAGAACGTATCCCTATCGGAAGAACTAAATACAAAGATATAAAAGCGAAGTGGCTTTAAGATAAAAGATGTTCTCTTACTTAGCGGTATAGAAATTCCAATTGGTATCTCCTACAAAGGAATTATTAAGTTAATTAAGAATTAATAGTGGAAATTATTAATTACTAGAGGATTGTTTTGTTTTAGACGAGTTCCTGAATCTTAAATAATAATACCACTACCCTACTTTTCTTAATACTTCTAAAGGCGGACTTTGCAGTACACTTTTAATATTACTTAATCCAATGGCTAACACCAAAATCACAACACCGGGTAAAAACAGTAGGAATGGAATACTTGAAGGCACAAAGGGCTCTTCAAACAGCAATGTGGCCAACAATTGACTGCTAATTAACGACAGGAAGATTCCTGCCAAGCTCCCAAGTATTCCCAAAAACAAATATTCAAGTGCCGTAATGCGAAGGATTTGTTTGCTCCTAGCACCTAGTGTACGTAATAACACACTCTCTTTAATACGTTGGTATTTACTGTTACGAACCGAACCTATTAATACAATAAGACCCGTAAGAATACTGAAGAAAGCCATGAAATTAATAACCCAAGAGATCTTTTCTAAGATGTCTTCAATAACCTTATATATCTGCCTTAGATCAAAGACAGTGATATTTGGGAATTTGCGTATCAGCTCCCGCTGCAATGTCGCTGAAGTTTCATTATCCGGTACATAAGTCGTTAACACATGAAATTGTGGTGCCTGTTCTAATACACCTTTAGGAAAAACGATCATAAAATTTAACTGTAACCTTGTCCAGTCTACTTTTCTAATGCTTCCTACAGTGGTTTCCATCAACACTCCTTGTACGTTAAAGACAATGGCGTCTCCAACTCCTAGATTAGCATTTTCAGCAAGACTTTCTGAGATAGAAATAGTAACCTCTTCACCAGATTTGACTTCCTTTAACCAGCTTCCTTCTATAACGGTTTCTGAAGTAATAAGTGAGTCACGAAAGGTCGTTCTAAATTCATGATTCAAAACCCATTCATTGATCGTTGAACTTGTATCCTTTCTAATCTCGTTGGTCACTATTCCTTTGATACTATGCATCCTCATAGTAACAATCGACAGGTTATCGATGACTTCCAAACCTGTAGGTTTAATGTTAGCCACTACAGCCTCTCGCTGCCCGGGCTGTACATCCACTAAGATAATATTGGCATTGTCCGGACTGTTGTCCAACGCTGTTTTTGCCAACAGTATGTCTTTTGTAAAATATAAGGTGCTAATCAAAAAAGTGCCTAGACCAATAGCCAAGATAAGCACCATGGTCTGATTATTAGGCCGGAAAAGATTCAATAGACTTGTTCGTGCGGTAAATCCCCAAGCCGTTGGGAAATAGCTTTTGATTGCCTTGATAAATAAAACGGAAATACTGGCCAGGATAGCGAAAGTGACAAAAATACCTAAAACAAAAGCCAAAGCAAATAACAAGTCTTTAAAAATCCAAATGGAAAACAAGAGGATAAAAAGTAAGATCGCACCAAAGGTGAATGTTCGCACTTTTCTTGATCGTACCGGTTGCTCTTCGGACACCCGCAATACTTCTAAAGGTGAAACATACCAAGTACCAAGCAAAGGCAATAATGCAAATAATACCGACATTAAAACACCTAACAATAGCCCCATAACAATAGGCTGTAGACTAATCGAAACCTGAATATCAAAGGGTAAAAATTCCTCTAAAAGAAATGGAAGCGCCTGTTGGAGTCCAATACCTAATACCGTACCTACACCACCACCAATAAAGCCCATGACCGCAATTTGTATAAGGTAAATCAAAAAAGTTTGTTTCCTGCTTGCACCCAAACATTTTAAAACGGCTACGTCGGTTAATTTCTCCTTGATATAGATGTGAACAGAACTAGCAATACCGATGCACCCCAATAGCAAGGCTATAAACGCAGCCAAATTCAGGAATTTACCCATGTTTCCATAACTACGCCCTATTTGTCTACTTGTGCTAGTATGGGTATCCAAGTCTGCATTTTCAGCATCTAAGATGGGGTCCAAAGTCTCATCTAATTGGTCCAGGTCCGTATTTGGCGCAACAAAAAAATATTGATATTCTTTTCTGCTGCCCAATTGCAGTAGTTCGGTTTGTGCGATAAATCGAAAAGGAATAAGCACGGTTGGAGCCACAGTTGTTGAAATCCCTGAGCGACCAGGCATTGAATTAATAGCGCCTGTAATGGGCAAAGTAATCACTCCTAGTTTGATTGAATCACCCGGTTTGATATCGTATTGTAGCATTAGAGTGGCATCTACTAACGCTCCTCCTTTTTGTTGATACTCAGTAGCTGCTGCGCTAGGTTCGGTTTCTAAGGTTCCATAGAACGGGAAGGCACCTTCCATACCTCGTACTTGTACCAATTTGGCAGCCCCATTTTTTGGAAATGCTGCCATAGACGGAAAGTTGACTTCGTAAGCGTCTGCTCCTAAAGAGTCAATGATGGCCTGCACTTTTTCATTGGGAAGTTGCCTGCTATCAATAATAAAATCGGCGCCCATTAACACTTTGGATTGACGCTCGATATTCTGTTTTACGTTTTCACTGAATAATTGTATCGAAACTACGGCAGCAATACCAAGAATGATCGACGCCATGAATAGTAATAACCTAGAAATACTAGCCCTTCCATCACGCCATGCCATCTTTATTAGCCAGGAGATACCAGCTTTTGAATATGAATGCTTCTTAATCACTGCGATAGGGTTCTCTCATTTGTTATAATTTTTCCACCCTTTAATCGAAGAATCTGTTGTGTTCTGTTTGCCAGATCAAGATCGTGAGAGATAATCACTAAGGTAGTTCCGGCTTCTTTATTCAATTCAAAAAGGAGCTGTATTACTTTTTCTCCAGTCTCCTCATCTAAATTTCCGGTAGGCTCATCGGCGAATAAGATAGAAGGTGAATTTGAAAAAGCCCTTGCCAACGCTACACGTTGCTGCTCTCCTCCGGATAATTGCGAGGGATAGTGGTGAAAACGATCTGCTAGTCCTACTTTTTTTAGTAACTCCATACCCTGTTTAGCAGCATTTTTAACTCCTTGTAACTCTAAGGGCACAATCACATTCTCCAACGCAGTCAATGTTGGTAACAATTGAAAATCCTGAAATATAAATCCTACCTCTTTATTTCTTAATTGCGCACGTTCATCTTCATCTAGTTCTTTCAGATTCTGACCGCATAACTCAACTGTACCAGAGTCTTGATGGTCTAATCCTGCACAAAGTCCGAGTAAGGTGGTTTTACCGCTCCCGGAAGGACCTACAATAGAAAAGGTAGCCCCTTTTTCAACCTCAAACGAAATATCGTGTAAGACCTTAAGTTTTTTTGAACCACTGCTATAAGTTTTCTCTAGCTCATGAATCTTTAATATCTTTGGCATATTGATTTTCAATTAATTCTATAGGAAATGCTAAACAGGAAAAATAAGCAAATGGTTTCAAATCTATACACTCGTTATGAGGACATTTCCTTAAAGTTTTGTTATTTTTTAATTTTTAGTTTACTACTCTCTTGTGGAGAAAGCAACGTTAAAAAAGTAACAAGTACCCAGAAAGAATCCGTTGAAAATAGTAACGATACCATTAAAGATACTGCTACTAAGACCATTCTTTGTTTTGGGGATAGTCTGACTGCAGGCTACGGACTAGATGACATCAATGATGCATATCCCGCTATCCTTCAGACTAGGCTTGATTCTTTAGGTTTACGGTACACTGTCATTAATTCAGGGCTAAGCGGAGAAACTACAGCAGGAGGAAAAAGCCGCATTACATGGGTGCTCAATCAAAAAGTTGATGTCTTTATATTAGAGTTAGGTGCCAATGACGGATTGCGTGGGGTTCCCTTAACCGAAACACGAGAGAACCTTCAGGCTATTATCGATACGGTAAGAAAGAAAAACCCTGAAACAACAATCATTTTAGCCGGTATGCAGTTGCCTCCAAATATGGGACCTGAATATATTACTGAGTTCAGAGCAATTTTTCCTGATCTTGCCCAGAAGAACAAACTAGAACTAATACCCTTTTTATTAAAAAATGTTGGCGGTATTGTAGAACTAAATCAGGCAGATGGCATCCACCCTACTGCCGAGGGACACAGGATCCTTGCCAACAATGTGTGGACCGTTTTGGAAAAGGTTATTAAATAAAGCCAACGTTCGGGACATGAGATAATGTTTAGTGAAGCAGATCAATTTGCAGAGGAAGTGATTATGTTTATGGACCAAAATAAATAGAGTAATGATGTTTCCCTATTTATGAATCATTATACCCATAGCATGTTTATTAGATCCACAACTGCAATCCGAATCAAAAAATAACAATGTACTCAAAGCATTTACGTAATTTGTAAAAACTTTTATCAGTATTTGATTCAACTTTGATTTTTGATGTACTTGATTTTGACAAGTATATTCTATTTTACACGTTTTCATAATATTCCTGGGTGTTTGTCGTCATTATTACTGCTTTATTTGCATGAATATTTCCAGTATCAAAAGTTGGAATAGTTACATCTGTTTCTTTAATGAGCATTGGTAGTTCTGTACAACCTAGAATGACACCTTCTACTCCTTCAAGCTGTGCTTTCTTTATAATTTTTAGAATGGTCTTTTTTGACGTTTTGGTAAATTTATTTTTTAGTAATTCCTCATAAATTATAGCATGGATAACCGCTCTATCTTCTGCATTAGGGATTACAACCTCTAACTCATAAATGTCTTCTAATGTTTTAATATAAAAGTCTTTTTCCATGGTATGTTTGGTGCCCAAAAGAAGAATCTTTTTTAATTTTTGTTTTTGAATTGCTTCTCCTGTAGCGTCTGCAATGTGTAGAAATGGAATCGAAATATTTTCAATAATAACTTCGCTAACAATATGAATTAAGTTTGTACACAGTAACACTATATCTGCTCCTGCCCTTTCTAATTGTTTTGCACTGCTTGCCACAATTTCCCCGATAGCATCCCAGTTATTAGCATGTGTTAACTTTTCTATTTCAGCGAAATCTACCGAAACCATAATAATTCTTGCTGAGTGCGAACCTCCTAAAACCTCATTCGCTTTTTTATTGATACGCTCATAATAGACTTTAGATGATTCCCAACCCATTCCACCAATTAATCCAATAGTTTTCATATTTCTATATTTTAAATGTAAACACTGTTTTTATTATTTGTCAAAATTATCGTTAGAGATACTATTTTAAAAGAAAGAAAGTTGAGAGGTTTCAAGGTTATGGTTGAAAAATTTTCAACTACACTCATGCACGAAGTATTGTATCTTTGATGTATGGAATTAAAATATTTTAGGCTTATTAAAACCATTGCAGAAGAAGGTAGTCTTGCCAATTCTTCGGAGCGTTTGTTTTTAACACAATCTGCTCTAAGCCATCAATTAAGGGATCTTGAAGAGCGCTTGGGCTTTAAGGTTTTTTATAGAAGCAGGAACAAATGGGAACTTACCAATGAAGGTACAGAGCTTTACAAGCTTGCAAACAAACTATTTAGTTCAATCGACGAAAGTTTTAATACTATTAAAGACATAAAAGAAGGCTCGAAAGGTTCTATTAAGTTAAGTGCAGAGTGTCAATCTTTTTTTCATACTATTCCTGAATTTATTCAAAAAATGGGGATTCTTTATCCAGAAATAGATATTGATTTATCATTGGGAGCAACACATCAAACCATATCACAAATACTATCTAATGAAATAGATATCGCAATCGTAACTTCTAAACCTTCGTCAGAGGAGTTAACAAGTATAAAGGTGTATGGAGATGAGATTTTTGCCATAATGCATAAAGAAAATTCTTTAAATGCCCTTGATTATGTAGAAGCGAGCCATTTTTCGGATATTCATTTGCTTATTAACTCTTTCCCTTTAGAGGGTGTTTCAGTATATGAGCATTTCTTGAGGCCTAATAACATTAACCCTAAAAAAATATCCGCCATTCCGTTTACAGAAATCACGCTTTCAATGATTAAGGCAAATATGGGAATTATGTGTGCTCCAAAATGGCAGCTAAAATCCTTTAAATTACCAGAAGATATTTCTTTTAAACGTATCAGTAAAAATGGGCTCAAACGCAACCATTATCTAGTGGTAAAATCGGCTAACAGAAATAAGAAATATATTCATGATTTTGTTTCAAGTTTTGAAGAGGATTTTTTATAGTTTAGGTTTATAATTATAAAACAATTATTATACTTCGATTTTGATTAATTGAAATACAACAAAAATAAAAGATGCTTCAGTTTAATAATTGAAGCATCCTTTGTTCATTATTTAGTGGTCAAATAAATTATTAATTAACAACTAATTTTTTCACAATATCTTCCTCGCCCTCAGATTGAATTTTCACAACGTAAATCCCAGGAGCAAGCGCTAAGCTGTTGGCAGAGAAATTATTTACACCAGGATTTAATCTAGTTTCATATTTTTTCTGTCCCAATGTCGTGTATATAGTAACCCGTATCTCTTTAGTGCTTTTTGAGTTTATATTAAGAGAAAATTGATCATTTGTCGGATTTGGATACAAAGCCGCAAAAGAAGTTGTTCCTTCATCTTCAGTACCCAAAATTGCAGTTTCACTACCAAAACCAGATCTTTCTGCTACTATCGATCCATCACAAGATCCTTCATAAATCTTGACGTTAGAGAATATAGAGTTATTTCCTGAACCACTATCATTATCATTTATAAATACTAATCTATCCATAGCTCCTGTATAGAAATTTCCAACAGGAATTACATATGTAGTAGTACCTCCTGCATAGTTATCAAAGTTAGTCACCCCATAATTTTGAGTACCATGTACTTTGAAATAACGTGATGATGTTAATGTATTATTATTTTCAAACCCTACAGCATGAATCTCTCCTTGGGATGTACTACTAAAATCAAACTCAATAACCGTATTAGCCGTTACTGTGTAATCAAGACCAATATATTTCCATGTATTATTAGATAGCGATAAAGCGTCTCCACCATTTTCTATAGAGAAATTTCCTTCATTATCTTGATTAGAAAAAGAAGTGATTGTAAAGTCATTAAAATTAATACTATCACATACTGGTCCTGGATCTATAGAACCGTTCTGGATAGTTATTGCATCGATAGCAATATCACTTTGCCATCCGCTATTACCAGAACCAGTAACTACATTAAATCGTAATTGCACACTATCATTTCCTGCATAAGCAGCAAGATCAACATCTGCTGCATTCCAGTTGTTACCCTGATTACCATTTCTACTAAATACACTTGTCCAATCTCCTTGATTATTAGTTCTTGCCTCAATAGTTAAACTATTAATAGCGCTACCAAACATATGATACTGGAAGTTAAGTCTTGGTGAGTCTATTCCTGTAAAATCTAAACATGGAGAATTAAGTATAGCTCTTTTATTAGGAAACCCCGTACCATTACCAGAAGCCTCTACATAAAGGTAAAAACTACCATCTGCTCCATTAGATGGGCCTGTATTACTAGAAGGAGTACCACCAGAATCTCTGGTCCAATTTAGGTCATCATTAGTTGACTGTGACCACTGCCCTAAATTACTTTCAAAACTTTCGCTGTAAGGAAAAGAAGATATATCTCCTGAACAAGTTTCACCTGTAGGAGGCGTTGTAGTTGGATCTATTTCTCCGTCGATATCAAATCGAGAAAAGAATTTCCAGATTTCTTGAGAAGTGTTTACGTTTCCACCATTCCAGCTATGTCCTTTTCCTTGAACTCTGATAAATTCTGCAGTCGTTCCATTATCGCCATTATCCCAAATAGAACGTGTAGATCCCCCTCCTAATTGAATAACTTCTGGTGTAGAGTCGCCATTGTTAACACTTGACCAATATTCCATAACGTCCTGTATAGGTTCATTAGATCCGTTACCGTTTATAGAGATAACATTATCATTAGTACCCGTTATTTGTAATACAGCGGTAGGGTGTTGTGGTTGACATTGTCCTCTGTCTATCCATATTCTTGTCATACTACCAGCTACAGAGGCTACAGCTGCAATCCTTGGACTTAATTCACAGGCTAGTCTATAGCTAAAAAAGCCCCCGTTTGAAAATCCGGTCGCGTAAATACGTTTTTCATTAATATTAAAATCTTCTTGAATTTTATTAATAAGTGCATCTGAAAATCCTAAATCATCTTCATTACCACCAAAACTATTGTTTATAGCCCATCCCGAGAAAAAACCGCCGAGACCCTGAGGTGTTACAAATATAAATTGATTGTCTTCAGCTAGTTGCCTAAAATCACTTTGGTTATATTGTGTATCAATATTGTTCGTAAAACCATGGAAATTTAAAATTAAAGGAGCCGGTTTACTAGCATCGTAACTTGCAGGAACATACAGCCTATATTGTCTTGTTCTGCCATCATTTTGTAAAGTGGCATTAATGACCTGTTGCGCATATGTAGCGACAGTAGTTATACATGTAATGATCAAAAGGAATACTGTTTTTTTTGTAAGCGTAAGTTGAGTTTTCATATGAAGGTTTTAATGTTAATTAATTTATCAAAACATATTTTTTATATGTTAAAAATTATGATATATTAAAAAAAAGAAGTGTAAAACATAATTTATCTTATTTATTTAACTTATTTATTAAATAAGTGTCAATTTTTAACATTTTTATCGCCTTATTAAAGGAAAAACCCTATCTACTATGATAATTAAGAAGAGCCTGAAAAGTTAAGGGTATATATTGGTCATGTGTATATAAATAGTTACTAATATTCTAATTACTAAATGGCTTAAAAACCTATATTCGCGCCATGTGGATGTATTTAGGCTTACTGGCGGCACTCTTTTTGGGATTACATAATTTATGCAAAAAACATGCGGTACAAGGAAATGAGGTTTTCCCTGTACTCTTGGGTACAATAGTTTCAGGCTTTTTGCTACTTCTTCCTTTTTTTATAGGCTCCCTATATTTTCCTGAATATACCCGACAAATAGGATTTCATATTACTAGTATTTCCTGGAAAACTCACGGTTTTATTTTTATAAAATCTATGATAATGACTACATCTTGGGTTTTGGCATATCAAGCCTTAAAATACTTACCAATAACTATTGTTACACCAATACGCTCTGCTGGTCCGTTTTTTACTTTTATTGGAGCAATATTAATCTATCAGGAGCAACCTAATTTTTTGCAATGGATAGGTTTTTTTCTTATCATTTTCTCTGTATTACTATATTCTAGAATAGGGAAAAAGGAGGGAATTAATTTCAAGAAGAATAAATGGATATTTGCCATTATTGGTGCTACTTTTTTAGGAGCTTCTAGTGGTTTATATGATAAGTTTTTAATTCAGAACTTAACACTGAATCCACAAACCTTACAGTTTTGGTTTTGTTGGTACACCATATTAATTTTGCTGTGCATCTTATCAGTAACATGGTTTCCCAATACTGAAAAACGAAAGGAGTTCACATGGCGTTGGACTATTGTAGCCGTTGGTGTTTTATTACAAGCTGCAGATTATTTTTATTTTAAAGCCTTGGAGGATCCGGATGCATTAATCATGTTATTATCTGCTATAAAGCGAAGTCAAATATTAATTGCTGTCGTTATAGGAGGCCTTGTTTTTAGGGAAAAAAATAAACGTAAAAAACTAATCCCATTATTCGGTATTATGATGGGTGTATTTTTAATTTTGTACTCGTAAATCAGTAAAACCAGAGAATGATAACGTACTCAATGTATTAGAACTTATGTCTTATTCTTATTAAAAGAATATTAACTTTTAACTTTTTCCAGATGATCTTTAGAATCAAAAGAGATAATAAATTTGGTTCCTATACCTAATTCGCTTTCGCAATAAATTTCGCCTTTCATGGCTTCGATATATTTTTTTACGATTGATAATCCTAACCCAATTGATGCTTCACCTTCTGTAGGTTGTGCACTGAGTCTTTGAAATCTACCAAATAGTTTCTTTTGATCCTCTTCGCTAATACCTGGGCCTTGATCTTGAACCGTAACATATGTTTTTCTATTCTCAGATTTTACATTTAGGAACACTTTACTTCCCCTCTCAGAAAACTTGAGGGCATTAGAGACCAAATTTTCTAACACTTGGATCGTATAATTTTTGTCCACTTCTACCAAATGATTCCCCGGTTCGGATACAGTGGTTATTTCAATCTCTTTATCTTCAGACGTAAGACGGAAACACCTTACAACATAGTTAACCAATTCTAACAAATCAATAACTTGATTCTTTAATTTGACTCGATTTGTCTCTAAAGCGTGTATATTTAAGATACGACCAATCATCTGTGAAAGGCGATCTGCTGAGTTGTCTATTTCTGTTAAGTAAGAAAGCTGATCTTTAGTCAATTCTAAGGATGTAACATCAATTAATTGTATTAATAATCTTATATGACTCAAAGGCGTTCTAAGATCGTGGGCAACTACATTTACCAGCATATCCTTTTCCTTATTCAGGTTAACTAGTTCTTCGTTTCTAATAGCTACCTCTGCGGTTCGTTCTGTAACCTTTTTTTCAAGTATTACATTTTGTTCTTGTACCAATCTTTCATTTTCTTTGGCTGCTAACAGCACTTCTAATTGAGCATCTTCTTTTTGCTTTTTGTACATATTAATACGATCACCTAATGCAAATGAAAGCAATAAGACTTCTAGGGCAGAACCAATCTGCATCGCATTTAAATATGTCATTACGAAAGTGATGTTCAATGATTCAAGGATTGCAAAGAAAATACCTATAATAAGAGCTCCCCATGCAAATAGGTAATATTTTGCAGGACGATACCCCTTTAATTTAAATCGAATACCTAAAATAAGAAAGTACACTGCCATGATTAGGAGACCACCCTGAGCTAATTTCAGCCCTTCTATTTTAAAACCTAGCAAAACTAGAACACATACCAAAATACCTATAACAAGAAACACCATAGAACCCTTGTGCATAATAGAACCAGATTCTTTGGTATTTAGAAATTTTTGAGTGAATAAAGTAGCAGTAATCATTGTTAATCCAGAGCTTACGACAACTATTTGATTAATAATAGGAGTATTTGGCCAAAAGTATTCAAAGAAATAACCAAATACTGAAGCCATAAACCATGTAATGCTGAAAACATAGGCTATATAGTAGAGATATATTCTTTCTCTAGTAGAAAAATACAAAAAGAGATTATAAAGGAAAATCATCAGCATAAACCCAAAATAAATCCCTTGCAGAAAGTCTAAGTCATGCTCATAGGCCAAAAAGTTAGGTAGTGTACCGACTCGAAGAAGGAAAAACAAAGGTTGATCACTTTTTACCCTAAGATAGAAAGTACGTGTACTATTTATATCAAAATCAAGAGCAAATAAATAATTACCTACTTCAATTTCCCTGGAATTAAAAGGCAAGTCATCGCCTGTATGTCTGGTAGAAATTAGTTTGTTTTCCTCATCAAATTCATAGAGTGAAATAGAATCAATATAAGCGGAGCCGACATTCAGATAAAAATTACCTGGTTTTGCCTTAGTAACTTTGAATTTTAGCCAATAAGCGGACGCAGTACTAGAAAAATTTATGGTTTCCTGAGAATAAGCTTTAAACTTAGTCTGTAGATCATCATTTATGATTTCTTCTATGGATAATCCGAGAGAGGCGTCCTCCAAATAATAGGTTTGCTTTCCAATATCATGTAATTCTGCAGAATCATCTAGAAGAACCGTTGTTTGACTAAATACATTAAGAGGAAATAGTAATATAATCGATAAGAACCTTAAATAGTATTTGAAATAAATTGTCATTCTTAATGGTTAATATGGAGGAATTTTATAAAAATCACTTCTTGAATTTACTAAAAATATTCATGGTATTTAACAATTTAACTTGTAAGTTTATAAAGCTTTTCACTAATATATGAACAAACTTGAAATACTTCAGGAAAAAGCCCGAGGAATTGTACTTGGCGTATCCAATAATCCTCAGGGCCGTTACCAATTGCGATATGAATTCTATCAAAAATATGGAGATCCATTAACTAAAGGAAACGAAGGCCTTGGAAATTCTGAACTAGCATTTATTGACTGGGAAATAAGAAGAGGTACGCTCAATCCCATAAACAGCTCTCATCCCGGTAGTCCATGGTGGAGAGAGGTCAATAGTCATTTTCTTTATGTTGCCACACTTGCCCAGTTAATCAAAGAATCTGGTGAGACATTTCATGATTTACCTGTTCCGGTTAATTTTTGGCTTGATTATATTAATACACCCAATGAATGTTCATGGTATCGTGCGCATAATTCAAGTATCATTTCGGGATATCAGGTAGCTGATAAATTGGGGCATAAAGAAAGTATTTATGAGCAATATTTTATGAATATCATACTCTATCGCTTACTTTTTGCGCAGTCGATGGTTGAAGGCGTGAGTTTCGGAATTTTAGGTAAAATATTTGCTAATCCTAGAGGATGTGCGGTTGCTTTCATAACTCGTATAAAAGCTTTTTATCCCGACCATTATCCAATGTCAAAAAAAGACATTAAGTATGTGACCCATCGTGCACGTAATTTCATGGGATTGGTTGAAGACATTTTTGATACCCTTTTGATATTACCACATTTGGACAAGTTATATACCGAAGCCGCCAAATGGAACAACTCCCCAATAGTGATGAAGTTTGCTAAAAATAACCAACCCATCTACCCTATTAGTCAGAGTGAATTCAGTTCAGCACATTTCAATAAAAAATTAACAACCAAAAAATTTCCTATTTCTTAAAACCAACAAATCAATGCAAAACTCAGAAAAAAACAAAAAGAAAATCGCCATACTAGGCAGTGGTATGTCGTCGCTTACGGCGGCTTATGAGCTAAGCTCATACAAAAACTGGCAAGATGATTATGATATCACCATCTATCAAATGGGTTGGAGACTTGGAGGTAAAACAGCTACCGGTAGAGGACCAAACGAAAGAATTCAAGAGCATGGTATTCATATTGCTCAGGGATGGTATGAAAATGCTTTTCGTTTGATACAGGACTCTTACAAAGAATGTGAAAAGCATAATTTAATGCCCGATAGTCCCTTTAAATCCTGGGAAGATGCTTTTGATAGGGAAGATACCACGCTACTCACCCACTTTGATCCTAAGACAAATCAATGGATCAAAAAGAATATTATTTTTCCATCAAATAAGTACGTACCTGGTCAAGGGGGGCCCTTACCCTTTTCTGCTATTATCCATAAAGCAATTGGTCTCGTCGCCGAAATTTTGTTTGGTACAGATCCAAACAAGGGTAGTTTACTTAGCATGGCTCCTGAATCTGTAAAAGAAATCAAAACACCCGATCATCATCCACTTTGGGCAAGTTTTAAATCTAAATTTGAAGAGTTTTTAAAGGACAAAGTTTTTAAGCACGAAGGTGAAAAGTTGTTGAATTATGTGGCCGAATTAGTTCAAAATTTAACTAATGAGGATCACGATCATGCACAACGAAAAGATCATCACTCCCTAATCAAAGAACTACTCCATTTACTATCTAAATGGGCGGCTAACCTAATTGATTCAATTGCAGAACACAACGAATATTTCTATTGGCTAGCGGTATTTGTAGAATTCGGTCTTGTCAATATGAAAGGAACATTTGAAGATGTATATAATCCAGAAACACATGAATTGGATTATGAACGTATCAATGATTTGGATTACCGTGAATGGCTTAAAAACCATGGAGCAAGTGAACGATTATTAAGTTCTGCTATGGTTAGATTTCTGTATACAGGAACATTTCATAACCTCACAGGGGTTGATCAACAAGGCAGTTTGGCCGCTGGGGTTGGGCTTCATTTTTTAACAAATTCTGCAGGTTACAAAGGGTCTTTCGTCTGGAAGTTTAAAGCAGGAACTGCAGATACGATGATCACTCCAATTTACTTAGTACTTAAAAACAGGGGGGTAAAATTCAAATTCTTCCATAAAGTTGAGGAAGTCCACTACTCGGATTCTGGAGAAATAAAAAAGGTATCTATGGCCGAACAGGTTACCTTAAAAAACGGTACATACAACCCTACCTATAAGTTGAAAGGCCTAGATGTATGGCCAGGAGAACCGCTTTATGACCAAATAGATAATCAACAAGCTGAGGCACTTAAAAAAGGTAAATATGATCTTGAAGAATCTTGGTGTGGTTGGGAAAATATAGGTCAGATTTCTTTAGAAAAGGGTAAAGATTTTGATTAT
The DNA here is from genome assembly GCA_947496355.1 of uncultured Aquimarina sp. Classification (GTDB taxonomy): domain Bacteria; phylum Bacteroidota; class Bacteroidia; order Flavobacteriales; family Flavobacteriaceae; genus Aquimarina. The sequence continues at coordinate 494,792 of CANMCO010000003.1, read as the reverse complement.
GTGATTTTAGGAATTCCAATTGATGTTTTGGGTGGCGACGAAGGTATTTGCAAAGAAATTATTGATAAAAATATGGCATGGCAGAACATGTATAACCATGTTAAAAGCATCCCTACCATGTCTATGCAGTTATGGATTAAACCTACACTAAAAGAGTTAGGGATGAATTTATCCGATTGGGGTTTTCCTGAAGGATCATTGCCCAACTTAGTCACTTATGCAGACCCCCAGTATTCATTTATAGATATGTCGCAGGTATTACCCTATGAAGATTGGAATGATAATGAACCCGGCGTATTGATTTATTATACAGGATCATTTCTTGATCCCGAAGTGATACCCCCTTTCTCAGATCATAAGTATCCTCATGAGCAACTGGAACGTATAATGCGTGTTTCAGAACAATGGCTAAGGGATAAAATGGGCTGGTTTTTTCCCAATGCTACTACCCTGGAGTATCCTGAAGGAATGAAGTTGGATGTCATCCATGATTTTTCAAAAACTGCCAAAACTAACTATGGTAGACTAAAAACCCAGTTTTTTCGTGCAAATGTAAATCCAACAGATAGATATACGTTATCGCTTCCTGGCTCGAACAAATATCGTCTAAAAGCAAATGAGTCTGGTTTTGACAACCTTATTCTGACTGGAGATTGGATTAATTTTGGTGTCAATGTGGGGTATTACGAGGGAGCTATCATTGCAGGTCTTCAAGCGGGTCAGGTGTTGCGTGATAAACTTGGATTGCAAAGCGAAACCGAGATTTTTAGTGGAGTAAAATTAAAGTAGTAACTTCTAATACTTGTACAGTAAAAAATGAGTCGATTAATAACTTTAGTCGGCTCTTTTTCTATAATTAATTTGTTATTGAGCATTAATGAATAACACAATAACAATACTTCTCTTAATTCACCCTTTACTTTTAACAGCTCACATAATACATTCCTTCTGCACTATTCTCCTGTTTCTACTAAACATTTTAACAAATTCAATGGTATATCTTATTACTTTTTTAAAGGAATTGTATATACTCAAGTTGTTATTATTATAGAAAAGTTGATGAGTTTTAAATGATATATACAAGTATTTCTAAAGAATAACATACTAAAATTTATCAAAAAGAGTTTTACTATTGTACTGAGAATAAACTGATTTATTAAAAAACATATATCTAGTTGCGCAAATCAATTAATTATGAAATTAAAAAATCTATTAATAGTAGTTATCGTATCAGTAATTATTTCTTGTGAGGACGATCAAACTGTGGTACCTAGTGATATTCAGGCACCAACAGCACCAACAAAATTAACGGCTTCTAGTATCACCAATACATCAGTAGATCTTAGCTGGGATGCTTCAACAGATAATATGACTGTTGTTGGATATGAGATATATAAAGATGGGGAAAGCATTGGTGCATCAACCGATACGGCATACCGTGTTAACGATCTTACAGCCAATACAAGCTATAGCTTTACTGTACAAGCAAAAGATGCAGCCAATAATATATCTGATAGTAGTAATGAGGTTAATGTGACTACTACAAATGCTGTTCAATATACATTAACGATAAATATTACTGGTCAAGGAACTGTAAGTGGTGAAGGAACCTATAACTCCGGAACATCTGTAGATATTACAGCAATTCCAGAATCAAACTGGGAATTTGTAGAATGGACTGATGATTTAACAGGAAATACGAATCCATCATCTATCACAATGGATGCCAACAAGACAATAACGGCTACTTTTGAAGAAGTTCGAACTAGTACATCAACAGAGAAGTATCGTTTAACATGGAGAGGTGATACATCTACTACAATGGTTATAGGGTGGAATCAGGTACGAGGCACAAATCCGGTAGTTTATTATGGTACCACAGACTTTGGAAGTAATTATGCGTCTTATCCACTTAATAAAGCTGTAGACAGAACAACTTCTAGTAAAGGTATGAATAATAATTATGCGAGACTAACGGGACTTCAAGCCAATACGGCTTACTATTTTGTGATCAAGGATAGTGAAGGTGTTTCTGAAAGATTTTGGTTTAAGACAGCTCCCAGTGACCCTAACACACGATTATCTATTATAGCTGGTGGAGATTCGAGAAACAATAGAACCCCAAGACAAAATGCAAATAAACTTGTTGCAAAGATTAGACCGCATGCGGTACTATTTGGAGGCGATATGACTAGCTCCTCTTCTAGTACTCAATGGCAAAACTGGTTTGATGATTGGCAATTAACCATCGGTTCTGATGGAAGAATTATTCCTGTAGTAACGGCCAGAGGAAATCATGAAAGTGCTAATGATATACGCGACCTTTTTGATATCCCTACCGAAGCAGGAGGAGAATATTATGCACTTAGCTTTGGTGGTAATCTAATTAGAACATATACGCTAAATACAGAAGTTACTCCTGCGGGTACTCAAGGAGCCTGGCTTGCTAATGATTTAGAATCTCACTCAGCAAATCATACTTGGGCAGTAGCTCAATATCACAGGTCAACAAGACCGCATGAACCTGGTAAATCAGAACAGAATGATCAATATGAGGCATGGTCAAAACCATTTTATACACATGCAGTACAATTAGTGATGGAGAGTGATTCTCACGTCGTAAAACGTACTTGGCCTGTTAAACCATCGACAGATACAGGAAGTGATGAAGGGTTTATAAGAGTGGATAACGATCCAAGAAGGGCTATTTATGTTGGTGAGGGATGTTGGGGAGCACCCTTACGAAATGCCTCTGATACTAAAAATTGGACAAGAGCAGCAGGGTCATTTAATCAATTTAAGTGGTTATGGGTAGATAAAAACAAGATCGAGCTTAGAACGATTAAAGTAGATAATGCTTCTAGTGTTGGACAAGTAAGTGATAGTGATCTATTTGTATTACCAGCTAATATGGATGTATGGAATCCCGAAGGTGGTAGTACTGTTATTATAAATAATCCACATTAATCGGTTATTCATACTATTTTCTTAATAAAACTATGGCTGTTAATTAAGATGAGTTTAAGAAAGAATATTGTATCTTATATTCTTGAGAGCTATGTTCAATTACACTAAAATATTATTACTTTCTTTTGCACTTGTAGCGTTCTTCTCAGCTCATACTTGTGTACAGGACAGTAATACCTCTGTAGAATACATTGTGCCCCCAAAGGTAGAATCAAAAAAGCCTTCAAAACTATCAACACATGATGAAAACTCATTTGACAAGTGCTCCAAGATTACCCGGGGAGTCCTTATAACTTTTTGTGGTAGTTGTCATCAAAGTACTCTGGATTCTCACAAAGCTGATGCTATAAAAGTTTTCGATTTGGATTTAGGAGTGAATTGGCATACCTCATTATCGCAGGAGAACCTAGAAGGAATTGCACGTCGTACTCAAAATAAAGATATTACTGAGCACGAAAAAGAAGCAATTACAGCATTTTTAAAAACAAAGGACTTACAATTAAAGCAATAGTTTGTTTAACACAAGTAAATTATAGTACAAATTACCCAGGCTTAAAAACCAAAGTCCATTTATATCCTATACATCATGCTTGACCTTTTCTGTATCTAGAGGGTGTCATGCCTTCAAATTTCTTAAATGCACTATTAAACGAAGAAAGACTACTAAAACCAGTATCAAAAGCAATTGATGAAATGGTATAAATATCACTTTCTACATTTGAAAGTAATTTCTTTGCATCTTGGATTCGATAATAATTAATAAAATCATTAAAGTTTTGCTTAGCATATTGATTAATAACCGATGATGTAAGTTGTGTACTTTTCCCTATCATCTTACTTAATTTAGTAAGGGATACATCTGGTTCCCGATATAACTTATTATCAATAATTAAAGATGAGATCTCATTAAACAAAAGGTTGTTGTCATTCACTTTAAATACATTACCATCAAGATCTGTGGCTTTAAGTTGAAATGCTTTATAGCTTAAAAAATAAATGATTATTGAATATACAATTGGACCTACGACATAAGGTACCGTTTCATCCAACAAGTTTAGTACATAAGACACCCAGATAGCTACAAAGCCAATAATTACTAGGCGTAACCAATTGAATACTGCTTTCTGGGATTTTGTTTGTAATTCTTTCTGGTATTGTTTTTTGGTAAATTTCATAATCCTCCAAGCAAAAACTATATAGAAAATGAAATGTAGATATATAAAAATAAGGCCACTGGAAAAAACAATAATGACCAACTTGCTATTTTCATACCATTCTTTGGTTACAAAAAGGCTTGCTATAAAAACTAAAGCAAATGGAACAAATTCTAAAACATAATATTTAGGCAGTTTAAAATTAGAACGTGTCATCCCTATAACATACCACCTTAGTAGTGGCCCGATTAATAATAGAAATGCCAATCCCACAAAAATAAATACAGGTTCTAAATCATTGCCAAAATTAAGCATCACTGATTTACCAATTCTAAATGCCATAAATACAAGAATCCACCCTAACAAAAGATTGGTTAATGTTTTTTTCTTTTTGAAAACACTCAAATAAAAAGCAAATAAAACCCCATGCAAAAGTCCGGCACTACTAACAATAACAAGTACTATATCTAAAAAACTCAATAGTTCATTTTTTTCAAATGTAGGGATATTTAAAATTCTTAGAAAGGGCAAATTTCCTTTTAATTCTGTGAGTTTCTTTTATTCTGTGATATACTTTTTGCATAAGACGTCAAGCTAACAAGGTTAAAAAAACGTCCTAGTTTACCTTGCATAGCAGCTATAATACTATGCTTTGCAATAAGTATTCTTAACAGCGGTTTGTTTTCTACAGAAATCATTTGCTCAATTAACTCTTTGGCTTGCTGAGATCCTTGCTCTTCATATATTTTCAGAACCTGAACGGCATTTTCTTCTGCGGTGATTTCTCTATATTTTGGTATAAATCCTATTTCTTCAATCATCGTTTCAGCTAATATCCATGTAGACCATGGATTTTGGCCTGTTATTAATTTTTTATCGTGGCTAATATGCTCTAAATACATTGCTCCTTCATCAAAACGTGCACCTTGAGCTACCAGTTTATTTTGTAGTAGAAAAGGAAATATGGTTTCAGCCTCTGGAATGAGTAACAATTCTTCTTTATTAGTAAAACCACTCACGGTTTTGTTTTCAAGTAACGAACGTCCATTATCAAGAGTAACATTTACCAAAGCTGCCGGTCCGTGACATACAGCACCAATAACCTTATTAGATTGATATAAGTCTCGTACAATATATTGAATAGATTTGTTTTTTGGAAAATCAAACATGGCTCCTTTTCCTCCAGCAAAAAACACTCCCTCATATTCTGTAGGATTAATATCCTGTATGGCAATGGTGTGTTTCACTTTGTACTGTGCAATACTGTCATTTAAGAAAGCATAGTCATATCTCCCCATATCTTCATCATCAATTACTACAGGAGGTTCACCTCCCTGGGGGCTCGCAATATCCACTTCGAAACCATTGGCCCTAAAAACATAATACGCGCGGGATAATTCAGTTAATTCATAACCTGTACTTTTATCCGTGTTTCCCATCGTATTGGTACTTGTAACTACTGCTAAAATTTTTCCTCGTAGAGGTTTGATATCTTGAGACAAATATGGTAAATCCGATGGTTGTGTAATTGTTATATCATCATGTATTTCTTCTGATGGCAATAAACTCATAAACCACCACCCAAAAGCAAAAAGCAACATAATTAAACTGGCAAAAACTATAAGTATCCATTTAAGGATTGGATATTTTTTAAGCATGACATAAATTTTTAGAATTACGATACGAAGTAATGATTTAGTAATTGTAAAAACTGTCGAAATGATAATTCTGTCAGAGTAAATTATGTTTCAAATACCATATTTGAACAAAGGAATCTCTAGAAAATATCCCGGAATATTAGAAAAAGACAACGAAAAAAGCTCATCACAAGTGATGAGCTTTTTTGTTAAACTTGAAAGTATATGTATTAGATAACTTTTACGTTCACTGCGTTTAATCCTTTGTTACCTTCTTGTAGATCAAATTCAACTTCATCGCCTTCACGAACTTCGTCTACTAATCCAGAAATGTGTACAAAGTGATCTTTGTTAGCACCTTCTTCAGTGATAAATCCAAAACCTTTAGCGTCATTGAAGAATTTTACTGTTCCTTTATTCATTGTAATGTAATTAAAATTATTTCTGCAAAGGTGGTGCCCTTTTTTGGATTTACAACATATTAATTCACTTATTTTCAATTTATTAATAAATTTAGCGTCTGATGCTCCAATCTTATTCCATACACAGTACTCATTATTGGGTATCTATATTTTGGAAATCATGAACTTCTCAGGCCCGATTTCTCATAGTAATACATCATTAAGGCATAAAATATATTGGTAGGAAGTTGGCGTATTGGTTATTATTTACAGACAGATATTATGTTCTAATAAGATTGCTTTGGACTAAATGCCAAAAAACGACCTTAATTGGGATAAAGAGGCAATCTTTCTGTCCTGTGAAAAGTAATCTTATCAGCAAACGCTTTAGGAGGAATTATCGTAGCTTCAAAAATAACAGTATTATTCGTCATGTCTACTTCAATAGATTTACCTACTGGTCGTGCTCCACTAACAATAGCGCCAGGAGAAAAGAGCATATGGTTTTCAACTTCCAGATAATCCACATCTGAGACTATTCTAGAATAAGTTTCATTACCACGCTCTTTACCGTATTGCCATACTTGCTGAATGGTACCATTTTCTTTATCTACTTTATATTCTACTGCACGGCTATAAGAGCCCGCTCCCATGAAATTTCGGTTATGACCGTTATCAAAAAGGATAATGTTTCTGTTGGGTAACACTTTTGTTGCATGCTGGTACCAGTTCCATTCAAAATCAGGATGATTCTCATCTCCATCTAAAACCGCTTGATTGGCAATAGGAGTTCCTGCTGCATCTAATGGTTGTAACAAAAATTGATTTAGATCCTCTCCATTACCTGCAACACCCCAATCCTTATGCGACCCCATAATCCAGATCACTTCATTATTTGCTGTTAGTTTTACAACACCTTGCGTACGTCCAGAAATAATGATAGTGTCATCACTTTCATCATAACTAACACCATTTACATGAATCCAATCTATAGCATTATCAGTTAAGGTGGTTCGTTTATTATCTAAAGATATGTTCAAATCCCACTCTCGTATAATTTGTTTACTATTCCTATCGATTTCGATTATATAATCTTCGATAGTACCAGCATCATTTTTATCAACAGACACCAAAAAATTACCATTCGGTTTTTCGAATGCTTCATGATGAAACCCATATCCTGGCATCTCCCATGTATTCAAAACATTTCCAAAATGATCTACTTCGTATATTGCATCTGGCTCTCTACTAGCAAAATAGAAGTTACCATTAGCCAAGCGTTGTGGGCCATTATCAAAGTGAAGGTTTTTTAAACGTGGATGTTTTATAAAGTTTAAATACCAGCGAATATCTCCAAAAGCATCGAACATAAATGGCCTAAACGGATTTTTGTTCTTATCATAACCGTAGTAGTTTACCAAAGTCATTCCTTGGGCCATTTGGTTTTGCTCTGCCTTATTAATAACAATTAGTGGCATATCTGAAATAAGGGGATCTGTCTTTATTTTATACGTTTTAAAACCCAAATCGGTTCCATTAGCATTAAAAAAAGTGAGTCTCACAGTATTTTCAAAATCCGCATAGAGTCCATGAATCGGTATTTCTAATGTCGTTCCGGTTTCAGAAAAACTTTGGAAAACATCAGAATCTTTTCCGTTTTTTCCTATTATCAACATATCCACGCTAACTACTTCATTGGTTTCCAAAGAAATCATTGCTGATAAGGGTGCATACCCTAATGGATCCAAGGTAACCTTGTCCTTAATTAGTAGTCCGTCTATTAGTGAATCTGTGATTTCTGGAACTATGTCGTCTTTTTGACACGATATAACAATAAATATAAAAACGTAGGTTAGTTTTACAATTCTTGAACGCATGCTAAAATTAATGTTTGTGTGTTTTATCCATCAAAAGTAGTTTTTTTTATTTACTCAGAAATTCTATACTTACACGTAATGATAGAGTATTGAAAACAATATTAACTAACAAGGAAGCTATCTCATAATTTAGGCAGTTTTTTACTATAGAAACCGTCATATGTATAGATTAAAAAACCTAAGACCAGATTAAGAAGCCCCAACCCCGTTTCTAGAGGTTTGGCCATAACCAAGTAAACTAGTACCCATATACTAAGTATCAAAAAAATGATTTGTGGAATTGGAAAAAGAGGGCTTTTAAAACCTTTTTTACTACGATCCCTTTTCCTGACTACAAATACTCCTGCTACTGTTAAGGCGGCAAATAATTGTAATACGAAGCCACTATAGATCAATACTTGCTCAAAAGTTCCGGTTAGTAATAATAGGAGTGTTATTGTAGTTTGAAGCCAAATCGCACGAATAGGAACCTGTTTTTTTGTTTTCATAGAAAACCAACTCCATAGCCTGTGATCTTCTGCCAAAACTTGAGTTACTCTAGGGCCAACCCATACCATAGCACTTATACATGATAAAAGCATTAAGGCTATACCAAAACTAAGCAATGCTCCTCCTTCTTCTCCGAAAAGTGAAATAGCAGTAATTTGTCCTATTTCTAATTGTCCGCTGATAGCGTCTAGTGGGTTCTGTCTTAAAAAGACAAAGTTTAATAATAAATATAATATACTAACTACTATAGTGCCCAATAGCAGTGCTTTTGGTAAATTTTTGCGACTATCTCGGATTTCGTCTACAATATAGGCTGCGGCATTCCATCCAGAATACGAAAAGGTCACATAAACAAATGATACTGCAAAAGCAGGTAGAATTAATTCATCTTTCCAGCTTAGGTCCCATAGATATGCAGATGCTGTGGGGGTTTTTGCAAACCCAAAGTAGATTAATACCAAAATTATGAAAACCTTCAATAAAGTGGTGATATTTTGCAGTATGCTGCTTCTTTTTATACTGAGTGAATGAAAAAAACTAATGACCAAAATAGTACCTACTGCCAAAACCATGTCAGGAACATCCAGATAGGGAGCCACATACTTCCCTAATGCCATTGCTGATAATGCTACAGGAGCAGAAAATCCAATAGTAAGAGAAACCCATCCGGATAAATATCCTAATACAGGGTGAAATGCTTTAGAAAGAAAATGATACTCTCCTCCCGAGCGTACCCAGTAGGTTCCGAGTTCTGCATAGCTCAAAGCACCACATAGCGCCATCAATGCGCCCAGAGACCACAAAATAAGGATAGACCAGGTATTTACAGTATCTACCAACTGAAACCCTAAACTCGTAAAGATACCGGCGCCTATCATATTGGCAACAACTATTGTCGTTGCTGTAAAAAAACCTATAGAATTAGCTCTAGCCATTACTATATAGAGAGATCATTAATTGTAATAATAACATATAACTTGGAGGGTTTTCATTAATTCTTTGTCTACATTTTTCATTTTATGCCGACACTAATGTTTTCTTGTGAAAGGAACAAAGCGCACGGGTATTAGTTTTTTGCTTATAATTTTGTTTTCCATTTTTTTGATCAAAATTAATCGTCGAACTGAATTATTAGGGCCAACCGGAATAATTAATCGCCCTCCTACTTTTAGCTGATCAATTAACGGTTGAGGAATAGAATCTGCTCCTGCGGTTACCATAATTGCATCAAAAGGTGCTTTCATGGGCCAACCATGATAACCATCACCCCACTTTACATTAACATTGGTATAGCCCAACTCCTTCAATCGATCCTGGGCAGTCAACGCCAAATCCTTGACAATTTCAATAGTATATACAGAATCTACAATCTTTGCCAGTACTGCTGCCTGATACCCCGAACCTGTTCCTATCTCTAATACTTTATCTTTAGATTTTACTCTTAACTCCTGGGTCATAAAAGCTACAATGTATGGCTGGGAAATCGTTTGCCCCATACCAATTGGTAATGGTCCATCTAAATATGCTTGTGATTGTAGTTTTTGTGGAACAAATAGATGTCTTGGCACATTAGACATCGCATAAAGTGTAGCTGGATCTTTTATGTCTCGGGCTTTTAATTGTGTATTTACCATTTGTTTTCTTTTGGCAGTATACTCCCCTTGACCAAAACAAGTCATATAAACAAAACATAATATGGTGATGATAATTCTACTCACTACTCAAGAATACTAATGATAACTGCACTGATTGAACATAAGTTACGACAATGCCTATGAAAATTTAAAGATTTTAGTAAACTTTAAGGTCTTTATCAAAGTTTTTAGATAAATAAAATACCTTATGTATTTCATTCCATAGTCATTCATCAATGACAGAGAAGAATTTATTGATGGGTGAATTTAAATTGGTGTATTGAATAATCTTCCATAATAATTTAGATCAACCAACTCTCCTTTGGTAGTTTTATAATCACATCGTATCGTACCTTCAAGTTCGAAACCACATCTTAATACAACATTAATACTTCTTTTATTTTGTTCTGAAACCCTACAATATAACTTCTTGAATTTGTGTGTTTTTACAATTCTGTCTATTACCAATTCAGCACTTTTTGTTATGATACCAAAACCCTCAAAATTACTATCTATAAAAGCACCTAACTCGGCTTTTGGAATAGTCCAATCGATATTTTTAACATCAATCAAACCTACTATTTTTTTTGTGTTTTTTTCAATGATTAAATATGGAAAATATGTTCTTTCCTGAATTCTTTTTTCTATTTGCTGACAATATTTGATGGTATCCTGCAAATTAGTAGTATACTTGACCGTCCCCGCAAAAAAATCTTCCAAACGGCTCCTATTAGTGTCAATTAGCTGAAAAAATGCGGTACTATGTGCTGATGTTAATACCTCAATATTATAATCTTTCATTCTATAACATTTAAAATAATAAAGTACGGAATAATCAGATTAGTAAATCTTGATTGAGATCAAGGTTTTTAATCCTTGACAATGTTTCAGGGGACATTCTAAGATAAGAGGCAATGTATTTATTAGGTATTTCTTGAAACAACTCTGGCATTTGATGTAATAATCGCTTGTAGCGATTTATTGGTGCAGATATCAAAAGAATTTTCTCCTTCTCTATTCTTAGTTGTATAAGCTCTTCCATGATATGAAAGTATAGATCAAAATATCTAGGGTTGCTTTTTAGAAATGACATCAAGTTTTCTTTCGAAATTTTTAAAACCTCTGTTTTCTTTAAAGCTTGAATATATAAAGATGACTTTTTCTTTGAAAAGAAGGAATCTATAGCTGTTATTAATGATTTTTTATACCCAAAATATAAAATATGCTCCTCACAATCATCTACGAAATATACGCGTAAACTACCACTTAACACAAAATATAGGTTATGATTAATGGTTTCTGGTAATTTTAAAAACTCGCCTCGTTTAAATACCTCTTTTGTTGAAGGTATAGTTTCTTTTTCTAAAATATTCTTCAACGTTTGAATAGCATCCATAGTATAGAAATAAATCACACTATAAATGTATCTTTTTATTCGAAATCATAGATTACTTTCCCTTTAAAACAATATTTCTTATTACCAGTAGAAACGGAAACAAGTTGAGCTTTACAAATTTATTTATAAAATTCCACGACTACCCTTTCATCAACAGAAAACTCACCCAAATTTGTAGACAAGGTATTGGTTGCCTCTTCGAAATCAATATTATTAGATACCTTATTATTGATTTTAATCTTCATGGTTTCTGTTATTCCATGAAATACAAGCGTATATGTTCTAGATAAACCAGCTCCTTCAAATCCTCCTGTAGACGGTGCTATTACAAACTTTTTATAAGTATTATCATAAGTCAATACTGTCTGACGCTGTTCGTTCTTTGTTCGATATTTTTCGCTTATGCCATCATCTTCATAGAGTGTAAATTCTCCATTTGCACCTGTATACACGTGTATTGTTAGCTCATTTTCATTTATGCTAGCCATGTTAACGGCTGGTTGATTCATTGGTATAATCGCACCCGATTTTATATAAATTGGATATTCATTATTGATTGGATAGTACGAAAATTCTATTTCCTCTGAATAAAATTTCTCGCTCCAGAAGTCATACCAACCACCCTCTGGTAACCAAAGCTCAACCAAATTATCTTTAGAACTACTAGGCGCTATAAGCATATGTTCTCCCCATAGGTATTGAAGATCATATTCCCAGGCTTTTTCACTAACTCCATAATCAAAAATCATTGCTCTAACCAGGGGTATCCCATCCTCGTAAGCATAATAAGCATGAGTGTAGGTATATGGCATTAAAGAGTATCTTATATCACTATATTTTTTTGCAACCTGCTGTGATGGATCTGATCGATCTAGCGGCCATCGAGATGGTCCCATTCCATGGGGTTTCCAAATTGGAGAAAAGGCACCCATTGCCAAAGCCCATTGTTGGTACAGCTGTTCATCTGGTCCAATATTCTTATCCCAGTCATAAAACCCACCGGCATCATGCCCCCAAAAAGGGAAACCTGATAAACCAGCCAGTTGCATACCACGAATCTGTCGTTTCATATCGGCATGATTAGGAATTATATCTCCGCTCCATAATGTAGCATATCGCTGTGCTCCTGCTGTCATACCTCTTACCCAAACATAAGGTCTCTTATCCTCTCCTATCTGTTGATCCCATCCTTCTTGCACCAATGCTTTGGCAATCAAAAAGAACCAGTAGTTCCTCATCTCTGCAGAACTTCTACCATTAGCAAGAATCATGTCTTTAGGGGCATTACCCATTTCATCAAACTCGTCTATCCAAAGTCCATCACCAGGGTATTCTAATTTTGGATCCAATGATTTTTGATAGAAAATATCCCAAAACCATTTTCTAAATTCAGGATTAGTAAGGTCTGGTGCACTTTCTTTGAAATTTATGTTATCTGTGACGGGTATATTAAACTCTGGTTTCCAACCCTCACTGAATTGCCCTATGCATCGATTGAAATCAATAGTGATTGTTAATCCTTGTTCATCCAACCATTTTTTATAAGCTCTAGGATCGGGATATCTACCATTATCCCATTCGATATATGATTCGCATCGCTTACCTCCACCTGCCCGCCATCTATTATCATTGACAACATGATCTAATGAATATCCAGCGTCTTTGTGTGCTTTGATCTTATTTCTCCACCATTGCTCATCTGACGGTGTAGGAGAATTATGGTCATGTCCTTTATCTGAAAGTTGAAGTCCAAAGATAGATTTTTGAGGTAATCGAGGCTTTCCTGTCAATAACACATACTGCTTTAGCACGTCTTTCATTGATGGACCAAGAATAAAAAAATAATCCATTTGCCCTTTAAAGCCCGATGTATTAACACCAAACTCGTATTTTTTGCCTTTTCCAAAACTGAAATAATTCTCAAAAGTACTATTTAGAAAAACTCCGTAACCTTTACTGGATAAATAGAACGGCACAATCAAAGGAGCTTGTTCTTGATGATGGCTTCCATAGTTTCTGCCATGTGACTCACCTCTAAGATCTATACTTTCTGCTCTGCCAAAATAGCTATGGCCCAAACCTGTAAAGTGCTCTGATGGGTCATTGACTAATGATATTTTAAGATCATTATCTGTTGCACTAAAACCCACATGTTCTTTTAAAAGTGAATTACCAGAGAATTGATAATCAAGCATGAGTGTGTTTTTATCCACAAATAACTTTAATAACGATTCTCCTGCAATAGAAATCTGATAGTTATCATTACTTTCTTCAAGTATCAGTTCTCCTTCCCAATCATGAGAGGCTACCATTTCATAATGATCGTCTGAGAAAAAATCCTCAGTAGGCATAGCATACTGGGCTCTAATCATTTTTACACCATAAGGTGTTAATCTAAGTCTAATCCCTGCATCATTACTTATAATAATACTTCTATTTTCTTTATAAAAAGATTGATTTACACATGATGTAAAAATGAATAAAATGCTAAATATGGTAATTAAACTTGCAGAACGCCCCATAATTCAAATTTCTTTAAAAAATCCAAACCGTGAAGATATAAATTTTGTGTAGGTTAATCAGTCAACAATTAAGCTTTTCTCTTGTATAGAATGGAATTAACAAATCTACTTAACCAAATCATCTTTGCATAAATATAGCTCGAATGCTGCACCCACATCTCTTATAGAATTATCGATAACATATTGAATGCTTTTAAATACAGGTCATTCGAATATCTAAAATGTCTTACAATCTATCCTACATGGAATAGATATGGTATCTTGTATACCTATATGCAATTTTTCTTAGCCTGTAAATAATCACTAAAAACTAATTACCTACAATCAATACTGGAATATCTAACCTTTGAATTACTTGATTGACCGGAATTTCGACTCCATCAAAACGAAATGACGAACCGTTATTACTTGATTTTCTTGGAATACAGAATAACTGTGTATTCGTTCTGGAAATATACGCCGCCAAACTATCTATTGCATTTGCACCTTCAGAGAACACATAAGAAACCGCATTTTGTTCACTATGCTTGATTTTAAATTGTTCTTGAGAATCTTTTTGCTTACCTATTCTAAAAAACCGTATTGGATTATTGTTTTGTTGTTTCAAATCTTTAATAATTTCGAAACCATTTTGTTCTATAACCTCACCATAGACACCTAATGAAACATCCTCATACGAATGAAATTTGTGATCTTCTCCTACTATCAATACATTGACATTACAATGTTTTAGCACAAATTTGGTAACACTCTGTCTAAAAAGATCTGCTAAACTGGATTTTGTTTTTCCCAACAATACAATATCTGGATTGTTCTTGGACATGTATTCTTTAATAGCTTTTCTAATACTGCCATAAGCCATTTGGTATGTAACAGATATTCATCATAAGTAAATAAAACCAAATAAATTTGTTGTTCCGTTTACTGAATTTCTTCATACTTAGATCAATCCTATCATATTTTTCTCATAAACAAGTAGGGTAATTCCCTTTTAAACTGTTCATAAATAAATTAGTAATCACACGACTAATGACTACGGAAAAAGAGAGTTTTAAAAAACTTAACAGTTTTTAACTAAAATTATGTCACGTTTTGGTTTTTACGACCTTATACAGATAAATAAGTCAGCAATGAAACTGTTATTTTCTTAGTAAATTTAGTCATGCTATTCTATACCCCAGTAGGCTAAAACCTTATAAGAATGAAAAACAAAAATTTTGGATTAAGCGAAGCATCATTTGAAAAGCTTATAACTGATTTAAAAAGAAATGACACTTATTTTTTTGAACAGGTATTTCTTAAACAATTTAAAGGAACTATGAATTATCTCTGTAGAGAATACAAATCAAATCACGAGGATGCTTATGATGCAACTATGGATGCATTAATAGAATTCAGAACAAGATTTGTAGACGGAAAGCTACAGTATGGGAATCTGCGTTTTCTTTTTACAAAGATGGCTTCTCAAATGTTACTCAGAAACCTGAAAAAAAATGCAAAAACTATAGATGATGGTTTAACTAGCTTGGTACAAGAGGTAGATGAAGAACCTGTAGTGCAAGAAGAAGAACTAGGACGACTCAATAAAGCCTGGAAAATATTGGGCGACTCCTGTAAACAACTACTCACCAAACATTTCTATGGAAAAATGAAATTGTCGGAAATAGCGGAGGAGTCACAAAAAACTCCGGCGACAATTAGAAAACAGAAAGAGCGATGTATCAAACAGCTTAAAGATCAATTAAGCCTAAAAACAATAGTAAGTAATGAGAGATAAATTAAATAAACTTTTAGACCCTAATATCTCGAAAAAAGAAGAGGATCAAATCCTAGAGGATATTATAAAAATAAAGCATGACGAAGCATTAAAAACTAAATGGAGAGGAGTGCTGAGTAATAAATATAAGATAACAAGGAATGAAAACAACTCAAACATGACAATCAAATTTTCTAATACATTAAAAATCATTTTAGCTACAGCTGCTTGCATAAGTATACTAATAACTATACAGTTTTTTGGCGCATCTTCAAATCCAAGTGATTTAGCACAGCAATATCTAAATGAACAAGAAATATTGCATCCTGGAGCTTCAAAAGGTATTGAAAAAAGAGACGAAAGCAGAACATTAGCTATTCAGGCTTTTAACAATGGAGAATATGATAAATCAAGCAAATACTTCCAAAGCATTGAAACTATAAATGACGAAGATTTGTATTACGAGGGATTGGCATTTCTATTAAACTCTAAATATACTGAAGCCATTCAAAAACTTGAAACAATTAAAAGTAATGAACGATTCAAACAGGAATTAAATTGGTATCTATCCTTAGCATATCTTCTTGACAAACAAAACGAAAAAGCAGAAAAATTATTAAAACAAATTAGTAGTACAGATTGGAACTACTTACATGCACAAGAATTATTAAAAACGTTAAACGAATAATAACCCTAACAAGACTATTCTCTTAAAACTAAACCATTATATACACTTAAATATGAGCACAATAAAGTATTTATTGACCCTTGTTTTTTTCTTACTATTGCAGTTACCAATTTTGGGGCAACAGAATAGGTTTGAGAAAAATCCCAATTTAGAATCTCAGAATCAATTCAGGGACGACGATGATGACGATGATGATGACGAAGATGAAGAAGATGAAGACGATATTATTAAACACCCTTCATTGTATTTTGTAAAATTAGCACCCTCTATTACTCAAGCGGAAGTTGATAATCTACTTAATGAGCTAAATTCAGAAGAGATTTGGTATCGCCCAGAAATCAACCTTAGACTTTGGAATACAAGAGTATTCCCGTATATGACTGCTGCAGGACAATCGGTAACTAATATAGATGCACAAGTTACTAGTGCCGAAAAAAAGACTGATATTGATGGTGTAAACTTCAATATTGGTCATATCGTACCCAAACCACCTGTTGATATTCAAGGTTTTTGTTTCGAAAGTATTACTCCACAATATTCTATAGGAACGAATCCAATTAAAATTTCAATTTTTGATACCGGTATTTTACAAACAAATGGAAATCCTTCTGGGTATTCTTTTAATATTGAAGAATATACCGGTTATGATTATGTAAATGATGATAATATACCTGATGACCAAAATGGTCATGGTACTCACATCGCTAGTATTATCAATCACCTATTAAGTTCTCAAGGTGCTCCTTCATCAGTTTCATTTGATATACGAAAAACGCATGATAGCCTTGGACAAGGATTTGTATCAAATCTTATTCCTGCTATTTTAGACGCAGTAAATGAAGGGGCCAATATTCTGAATTTCAGTTTTAGCTATCAAAACTATAATGTAAATCCCATTGGAAGACCACTAAAGCTTGCTGTAGATTATGCAGAGCAAATGGGAGCTATGGTTATTGCAGCTGCAGGAAATACTAATAAAAACAATGATACGGATCAAATCATATCGTTTCCTGCCTCCTATCCTAATGAAAATATTCTATCTGTAGCATCTATTAGTTGTGAGAATAAGCTAAGCCCTTTTAGTAGTTATGGACAATATTCTGTAGATGTAGGTTTGCTAGGTGATAATATCCCAGGTTCAGATATGAACGGCTCTGTCGTATATCAATCAGGAACATCTTACTCTTCTGCAAATGTCACTGCATTAGCGACTATATTAGCGACTCATCAAGCCGTTTTTGACTATCAAAAAATTAAATGTGCCTTAATTAATACTTCTACAACTTCGTCAGATTTGTTTGAAAAAGTGGTTGCCAATGGTGTCCTTAACTTTTCTGCCGCGTTCAATCAGCTTAGTAGTGGATGCAACACAAGAATAGATCAATCCAGTGGATCCCTAGCCCCACAATCAAAACCTCTATTTTATCCAAATCCATTTAGTGAAAGTTTACAATTAAGTATTAATGAAAATACAAAACAGCAAATTATTGTTTCTATTTACGATCAACGTGGTATGCTCATGTTACAAGATCAATTTCATGTGAATAAAGGAAAAAAGCTAATCAATTTAGCACAAAGTAGTTATTTGAAACCCGGTATTTATTATGCCAAAGTAAAAACAATCAACAATTCTTCGATACAAATTATTGTAAAAAAGTAACACAAATTACTTACAGTTTAAAAGGATATGTGATTTGAATCATATATCCTTTTTTGTTAGTTTTAATATTTAAATGTACGGATAACCATAAAAAAAATTAACGTTTTGCTATCTTAGTACCTCAAAGATTACCGTTACGATCATAATATCTATTAATCCCAAGTTGTAATTTTGAGATACCCTTCTTTCATATTTACGTGCATTTTTTTTATTGTTTCGACATCATCATGGGGTTCTATACAAATCAAAAATGATTTTTTTCAAGAACAATTTCAAAAAATTAATCAAAACATTCAAGAAGAGCTCTACGAAAATAATTTGATATTGATTGAAAAATTAATAACTCAAAAATCATATCAAGAATTGGATTGTTATCATAAAGGAAAAATCTTGCATAAAATTGGAGTATCTTACTATAAACTCAATCGAGAATCAGAAGCCATTGCATATTTTAGGGATGAAGTATTAAGTACATGGAAAGATTGTTCGCGGGTTCCTCCTTCCGAGAAGGCAAATACCATATATAATATAGGTATTTCGTATCAATATCTCGACAAACTAGAATCTGCTAAATCATATATAGATAAGGCACTACATATTTTTGAAAATGATCCAGAATACCCTGCATTGAAATTAGCACGAAAATATCACGGTATCGGTAAGTTCTATAAAAATTTGAATGATATTTTTAGAGCAGAATTATATTTCCAAAACGCCATCAATTTATATAGAGGCCAGAATGATAATAAAGTAAATGAATTTGAAGTACTTAATAACTTAATTACTATGAGTATGGAATTCAAGAATTATGAAAAAGCCAAAGAATATATAAAGGAAGCTCTATCTATCTATGATCAATTTGCTGAAGAAATTCCTAAATTAGACTTATCATTGGTTTATCTTAATGCAGGAACTACTTATTTAGGGCTTAAAGAGTATGATATCGCACAACAGATGGCTCAAAAATCTTTGACCTTATTGGATAAAGAAACAGAGCCCTTCTTTTATTCTATTGCATTAGAATTGGTGGCTATAATTCAAGCCGATCAGGAAAAATTTGATCTTGCAGAGAAGAATATGAATAAGGTTCTTAGTATAAGAAAAGTACTGTATTCAAAAGGAGAGAACCAACATTCTATGGCAAGGGGGTATGAAAATCTTTGCGACATTTTGATAAGAAAAGGAGATGATAAAAAGGCCAATCAATACCTAAATAAAGCGTTTGATATCCTTTTACCTTCTAGTAGTTTTGATGTAGATCATATGCCGGTGATAAGAAAATCAAAAATATTTGATGACAGACACTTGATTCGGTTAATAGAATTAAAAGTAAAGATATATGAGGCAAAATTTGAAGACTCCAACAATATTAAATTCCTTAAAAAAGCACTCACTACCCAGCATAAAATTGATTCGGTGATCAATCGAAGTTTAGTTTCTTTTCAATTCGAGCAATCAAAATTAGATTTCTTAAACCTAAAATTTGAGCATTACGGCAAAGCAGTTCAAGATGCATTGAAATTATATAAAATAACTGGAGATCAATTTTACCGAGAAGAGGCATATTATTTTTCTTCAAAAACTAAAGCTATTGTACTGCAATATGAACTAAATCAAGTGGATGCTTTTAAATCTAATGTTCCTGAAGATGTTATTCGTAAAGAAAAAGCTTTGAGAAACGAAATGCATACCCAGCAGGCTTTACTCTCTGAAGCTACTCACGATAGTGATTCACTTCTTCAAATATATACAAAAGCGCAATATGAATTGGATAGTTATCTAACAGAAATAGAACAAAAAGAACCTACTTATTTTAAAGAAAAATATGCTTTTATTCGCCCCCCTCAGGTAAAAGACATGCAAAAAGCTTTACCAAGAGATATGGTCGTAATAGAATATTTTCTTTCTAAGGATATGATCTATAGTTTTTGGTTAACAAATGAAGATTTTATTCCCATTACTATTCCGTATAATAATGAGATTAAAACGGCCTTGGATAATTTTAGTGTTCAATGTCACAATCCAAACACGGCAGTCTCACCAGAGCTTTCTGAAATGATATTTGAGAAGCTTCTTCAGAAAGGTCTCAAAGAAATAGATCAGAAAATAAAGCGTTTATGCATTATCCCCGATGGTCAACTACATAAACTATCTTTTGAGGCATTAATTGATGGAGATAAAAATCCTGACAAATATTTAATTCAGGATTACGCTATTTCTTATTCTTATTCTATCTCGTTATTACTTAGAGAACATCATGATAAGGACCTTGAAAGCTATATTGGTTTTGGAACTAAGTATAGCAATAGTCTTAATGAAAAACTAAAAGCACGTAAACGGTTTTTTGGTGATGAAAACCTAATGCAACTTGCTTTATCACACGAAGAAATAAAACGAGGTTCTGCAATTTTTAATGGAGAAATATTTATAGATAATGACGCCTCTTTATCAAATTTTTTTGAGCATAGTGATGAGGCAGATATTATACATCTTTCTTTACATGGGCTAGTTGATATTGATGACCCAAACCGATCTTGTATTATTTTTGATGATGATCAGGAAGAATTTATACTTTCCCCTCTTGATCTTTACGGAAACCGAATAAATGCAGATTTAGTACTGTTAAGCACTTGTCATTCTGCTAGCGGAAAAATATATAATGGTGAAGGTGTTCAAGGAATGAGTAAATCCTTTCTTTTAGGAGGCGCTCATAATATTCTATCTAGTTTATGGAACGCCTCAGAGGCGAGCTCTATGGCAATTACTACTTCATTTCTAGAGTATGTACACGAAGGACAACCTATTGATCTTGCATTGCATCAATCCAAATTGGATTATCTTTCAAAAATAGAACCAAATAAAAGACATCCATATTACTGGGCAAATTTTATTTTATTGGGTGAGATAGGGACACCACAGCAGCCTGTTAATCCAATATTATGGATTGGGACAATTGCCATCTTCATACTTTTATTTTTTATTTTAAGCACTTCAAAAATCTGGCGGAAAACCCAAAAAATATAGGTCTACACCCACATATAGTCTTTTCTTTTTTTAGCATCTTCTCAACTTTTTTATAAAAGTTGAACAAAGTTTGTCACACTATTATTTTTTCTTCCTTATAGAAGTAATACTAAGAAAATAAGGTATTAATCAATAAGATTTTATTACTGTGAATAAACTAAAAAAAATAACTGTTTTACTCGTGTGCCTCCTTACTAATATTGTAATAGCCCAAGAGAACCTTAAATTATGGACAGGCCATAGCGCAGAAGCGAAAATAACTAAAGAATGGAGAGTAAATGCAGGTCAGTTACTACTTTTCAGCCAACAACCTTTTGAATTATCTTCTCTGCAAAACAGTGTAAGTGTAACATATAGATTCAAGAAAAGAAAAAGAGTAGGTTTTGGGTACATAAGATCATCAGATCCATCAGACCCAGATCAAGAAGCCAGAAATCGAATTACCGGTCGTTTTAGGTTAGATCTGAAAATAGGAAAATTTAGAATTGCCAATAATTTGAGAGCAGAATGGCACTTTCCCGAAAGAAGTAAGTTTGAATATCGCTTTCGCTACGGATTTCGAATCCATAGAGGCGATTGGGGGTTACCACTTAAAACCACTCCCTTTATCACCAATGAGTTTCATTATTATTTATCTGGTAAACCTTTACAATATAGAGATGAGTTAGGAGAAAAAGTTGTAAAACAATCTCCAGATGGACTTCATGCGCATAGAATAACATTGGGTCTGCGTTTCAGACCTTTTAAAAGAGCAAATGCAAGTTTGAGTTATATGAGACAAACCGAATTTAATATCGGAAATAAGTACCGAGAAATAAATGTCGTAGACCCCAGAGACGGAAGAGTTCGTAGATCATTCAACAACTTTTCTGTACTAATGATTCGATTTTCTTATCAAATCGATCTAAGAAGGAAAAAATCTAAATCTGAGCCATTATGGAGATTTTCAAGTACAGATCCTAAGGTTGAAAAAGACCAAATACCTAATAAAGCGTAATTAACCAATAAAATTCAATTCACATTTAATCTTTTAACCTATTTAAACATTTTATTATGAAAACTATCAAAAAATCTAATATCTGCAAAAACATTGTCAATTATAAGATTGACCAAACTATTGTCAAAGATCATAAACCTTTGGCTGGTGACGTAGCTATATTTGAAGTAATAAGTATTGGTTCGCTAAATGCTATTCAAGACTTTGAAGGTAGAAACTGCTACATATTCCCCGGAGATAAAATTATGTTGGCATTTGGTAACCGCTATGCTAGCAATCAGTTTGAAGGATATGTACCAGAAGAGTTCCACCATGAATACGACTTAATAGGTAAAGGTGGTGTAGCAGGAATAGTAGTCTCTATGTTTTATAAGTTAGAGCTTAAAGGGCCCACTAAACTAAAATTAGTTGGATATGCCACTGGAAATGACGGAACAGTAATCAATTCTACTTATCATCATAGAAAGCCTTTAAAATTCAACACCAAAAAAATACGAAATTTTAAAACAATACTATCAATAGGCTCAAGCATGGATAGTGGTAAAACTACTACTGCAGCATACTTATGTCGTGGGTTAAAAACTTCTGGTTCTAAAGTGGCATATATTAAACTTACAGGAACCGTTTTTAACAAAGATAGGATGCTTGCATATGATTGTGGTGCAGATTTCGTAAGTGATTTTTCAGAATTTGGATTCCCGTCAACATACTTATGTTCTTTAGATACTATTATGGACTTGTATGAAGGATTACTTTCTGATGTGGCAAAGACTGAACCAGATTATGTGGTTATTGAAATAGCAGATGGGCTTTATCAAAAGGAAACACAAGAGCTTTTAAATCACCCTATATTTACAGAAACTATAGACCATGTTATTTTATCATGCTGCGACAGCCTGTCTGTAAATACTGGTATACAGCTACTATCGCCAATATTTGAAGAACGGTTGTTTGCTCTTGCAGGATTATTTACCGGTAGCCCACTTTTAGTAGCAGAAGTTGAAAATCTTTTTTCAACCCCAATTCTCACTTTAGAAAAGTTACTGCAACCTGATCTATTAGTTGATTTACTTTCACAAAAAGTGAATGTAGCAGTGTAAAAGGTTTTAATCATACCCCTAGAACTAATACATAGAAACAGATGAAATATTCACAAAAACAGGCAGTATTGGTTAGTGTATTCATCATAGCACTGATTTTGTCTCCAATTATGGAAAACTGGGCTAGTAAACCAAAAGATAGTTTCCCCCTATCCTACTATCCCATGTTTTCCAAAAAACGAAAAGCAACATATGGATTATACTATTTTGTCGGCTATGATTCAGTACAAAATCGTTATAAGATCCCTTATAAAATTGCGGGTACAGGAGGTTTTAATCAAGTTCGAAGACAAATAAAAAAAGAAGCTCGATCTGATAGAGCTAATGCATTTACACTAAAAGTCGCGGAACGTATTGCCAGAAAGAAAGGGTATCCTTATTCCAAATTGGTAAGAATAGAATTGGTTAAAGGATACTATCACTTAGAGAATTATTTCTCAAAAAAAGATACACTTCCTGTTCATGAAAGAAAATTGGCGTTTCATAAAATAGAGAGACAATGAATAATTATATAAACAAAATACGTAATCACTGGTTTATGAAAGTGACACCACAGCGATTGGCATTATTACGTATTGCCACAGGTTTATTTAGCTTATGGTATTTACTTTCACGTTTTGATATGCTTCAGAGAATGGCACAAAATACCGAAGCTTTCGAACCGATTGGAATACTAAGTTGGGTGAATCAACCTTTATCTTCAGATATATTCTGGTGGATAAGTATAGGAGTAATTACTCTAAATATACTATACATAATAGGTTGGAAATTTAGATTCACTGGACCTTTATTTGCCATTGTAGTATTACTTTTCTTTACATATCGTAATTCCTGGTCTATGATATATCATAATAGGAATGCGCTAATATTACACATTGCTATACTAGGATTAGTAGCCTCTGCAGATGCCTGGTCCTGGGATGCTTGGAAAAGAACTAAGAAAGGTTTTAAAACACCAATTGCAGATTGGCAGTATGGTTGGCCAATACAACTAATTTGTGCTGTAACAGTTGGATCATACTTATTGTCTGGGATTGCCAAACTTGCTGGTGACCTTGCTTTAGAATGGGCAAACGGAGCGGCAATGCGTTCCCAGGTCGCTGTTGATGCAATACGTAAAGAAATCCTGGGCTCTGAAGCCGCTCCCCTTTTTGATATTTTATTTGAGCATACCTGGTTATTTCTTGGAATGGGTATTTTGACCTTTGTCCTTGAGCTGGGAGCACCACTAGCTTTAGTAAAAAGAAAATGGGGAATGGTTTGGGCCATAATGACCTGGATGATGCACTGGGGAATATTCTTTATTATGGGGATTAGTTTTCGCTATCAAATGACTGGGTTAATATTTTTATCATTCTTTGATTTTGAAAAATTATGGACCAAATCTAAAAAGGAAAAAGTCAGCATTTCTATCAATAGTAATTTAGGTGAGGCATCATCAAAACCTATTATCTTATTTGATGGAGTCTGTAACCTTTGTAATGGATGGGTTCGGTTTATACTGAAAAAAGAAAAAAATGAGCTATATCGTTTTGCCTCACTGCAATCACCAATAGCCTATACATTATTAGAAAACAGCAACGTACCCCAAGACCTGCTATCTTCAATCATTCTCATAGAAGATGGCGTTATCTATAAGAAGAGTGATGCGGTTTTACACATCTGTAGAAATCTCAATTACCCCTGGCATATGGCAACTGTCCTTTTGATAGCCCCAAAATGGATAAGAGATCGCATATATGATGTTATTGCTGCAAATCGATACAAATGGTTTGGTAAACAACAACAATGCGGACTATTACAGCCAGATCAGAAAGTTAGGTTTTTAGACTTATAGAAAAAAGTTCAAGTGGAGGTCAATATACCCCGATAAAGATATGTTGTGATTCCCATTAAGGGTATGACCTCCTACCTGAACCAAACAATGAACAATCTTATAAATTTATAGTATGTCACACAACAAATGGGAAATCATTAAAAGCTTTGGTTATAAAAATATAAGGCTAGTAGTCTTTACTCTAATCGCTGGATTATGTTATAATATATTAACTATTATGATTCCTATTAGTATTGGTAAATTCTACGAGCTTAGTTTTGGTTTTTCATCACATCGATTAGCCGCTTTTAAGTTTATACCTTTTATGGATGCACCGGATTTTAATTCTTTTCTAATTTTTTTCTTTACACTAGTTCTATTACGATTGTTGTTTGAATATCTAAATCGCTATGGTATCGGACTGGTGGGAGAACGATTTAGCAAAACACTTCGGGAGCGACTATTTAAGCACCAATTACAAATCTCAATGAGTATATACAATAGTAAAGGAATCGGAAAGTATTTATTACGGTATAGTGGTGATTTGAAAAGTATTCAAAACTATATTAAAAATGGATTGATACGGTTTATTCAAGATGTCATTTTACTAAGTATTGTGGTCTCATCTATTGGATATTTTGATATACACTTAGGTTTAATAATAGCCGGATGTATTCTATTTTCATCAGTTCTTCTTTGGGTTTTAAATCGTGCCTTATATAAAGCTTCTTTAGACAGAAGAAATAGTCGTTCTGGAATGTTAAGTTTTGTAAATACCCGTTTGCGCGGAATTATGGCATTAAAAGCATTTAATAAATATCAACCTGAAGAAAAGCGGTATAGAAAGCGGTCTGATACCCTCTATGATATTGGTAAACGTTATACAAAGATTGTTGCCTTGCTACAGGCTAGTATTCCTGCCATTACGTATAGTATGCTGGGTGTTATTATGTTCTATGTATTTTCATCTGCTAATAGTGATAACAAAACTCTAGAAGGTGCTTCTCTGCTTGTACTTATATTGTTAATCATATCAATATTACCAGTATTAAGACGTAGTTTACGAGTAAGTATTGTTTGGAAATTGGGTAATATATCATTTTCAAAACTCATTGATATTTTTGATTTACCAAAAGAAAACGAGTTATCTTTTGAGCAAATGCCGTTGAATCAAGAGGAAATTGTTTTTAAAGAAGTAAGCTACAAATACTTCAATTCGCCTAGACCTGTATTCAAAGATTTAGAATTATCAATACCTCCTAAAAGTACCACATTATTTCAAGGAAAGTCCGGATCAGGAAAATCCACATTTGTACGCCTATTATTAAAATTAATGTCCCCTTCTAGCGGTCAAATTTTATTTGGAAATCATTGCTGTAGTAAACTATCAGAAAAAACCATTAGAAAAAATATCGCTATTGTATCTAAAGATTTTCCGTTATACGGAAGAGATGTATATGAAGCTATAGTTTACAATAGAAAAGAAAGCAGTAAAGAAAATGCGAAATTTTTATTAGATCATTTACAGCAGTTTGAAGATGAAAAAAACCAATTACAGTTAGACAGTAAAATTGGAGATTTGGCGAGTAACTTAACTTCTGGGCAACAAAAAATATTAATGTATTGCAGAGCGTTACTTACCAAAAAACCTATTTTAATTCTTGAAGAACCGCTAAAGGAGCTTAATAATAAAACGCAAAAATTACTGTTGCAAATGTTAACAAGTATTCAGGGGCAAAAGACATTAATTTTGTTGGATGATCATAATGTGAAAGGGTTTGAAATTGACAATGTGTATTACTTGTAAAACACCAACATAAGCACAAAATATCTTACAGGTTTAAGGTACTCTCCATAAACTTATACAACGCATGCATTTCTTTTTTACCCGCTTCTCTTCCTAAACGACCAGAAAAATAAAGTACAAACCATGTTATAAAGAGAGAAATCATAGAAACTATTGGGAATATAATAGGCTTGCCAAGGCTTATATTTACATACAACCAAATTCCGGCTGCTGTAAATAATCCGGCCACTATAAAATGTAAAAACATAAAAAGTGTCCAAACGGTAGGACTAGGTCCAAAAAGTCCTTTGAGAGTAGGCTTATCATCAGCATTATAAATTTCAAGATGTAACTGTGGTGACCAGAAATGCTGTTCTTTTTTTGGAATTCGTATAAATACATGGTGATCTATGCGACTCACTTTAAAATCTTTACAGGTTTTACTTATTCTTTCAAAAGCATCAAGTGCATCTTCTGTAGATATATTCAAATTTTGAAAAAATCTGGGTCTTAAAACAATATCTTTTGAGATTTCCATAGGTACGCTTAAAAATCAATAATAATATGATTTCCTATACCAATCAATGATTTTTATCAGTTTTAAATATATCTAAAGGCTACTACCCCTATCTAAAATAAGATTGGTAGTATTTAAAATGTTTACCTTTTCAATTATTAAAGCTATTTCATGGTTTCTTCTGGTTCAAATGCAATACAAAAATCGCATTAAAACCAAAAACAAAGTTTCCATCCTTAAAATTGAAGTTATTAGGAGTTTGGGTAATAAACGCATCTTCAACCATACTCCTGGTATTGGTTAACTGAAATTGAAGCATCACATCACTTAACTCCCAGTTTACACCTAGCGAAAAGGCGTCATATGTATCAATAGATTTTAAGGGGTTTGTCAAATAATAGTATTCTGAAACTATGGATACATGCCCTCCTAACTTATATCTTCCACCAATTCCTATGGCAAATTGATTATGAGGATCTTCCTCAAACGCTGAGGACCCTCTATGAATAAATGTTGGAGATACTTGTAACGAAAATTGAGGAGTAAACTTATGAGCAATTAAAACCTGACTTGTAAATGCCAGTTGATCTGTAAAGTCATCAAATAGGTTTATATCAACAAAAGGTTCATTACGTTCACTTCTGTATGATGTATTTTGAAAAAGTGTAACGCTAAAAGGAGAACCTCCTTTACTTTTGCGTTGTCTTATAAGTTTATATTTTAGGAAGCCATCAAAAATGCCTTCCAAAGTAGTTGCTCCAGCTCCAAAAGTTAGCCTGTCAGAGATACCATATTCTAATGCCAATCTGGAACTAAGCTTATCGGCAACAAAACTTTGGCCTCCGTAATTAGGGATATTCCAAAACCTATTCATTGCCATTATTTCTAATACCCCCTTTTTGCGATTTTCTACAGAGTGCCCTATCGAAATACGAGTAGATTTAAATGTTGCGATTTCATACTGCGGCGTATCCGGGTATTCTTTTTCTAAAGTTTCAAGTAAATCTTGACCATGAATTGAAGTACTGAAGCCCATCAATATAAAAAAGCATAAAAGAAAAAGTGTGTTATTTTTCATACGGCTGATATTCAAATCTAAATTTTACAGATATAATTTTAGCTATATTGGGTGCTAAGATAGGTGGGATCTTGATATCGAAATCTTTGACAATTAATTCAAAATCTCCATTCAACAGATACGTACCATTGTTATTTTCAATAGTCGTTTTAATTTCAATTTCTTTGGTTATTCCATGTATAGTTAGTTCTCCTTTAATTATTTTGGTTTGTGTTTCAGTAGCTAAGGGATCAAAATCCAAAATACTACCTTCAAAAGTGGCTTTTGGATATAGGTCCGACTCAATATAGCTTTCATTAAAATGCTCATGCATTAATGACTTCTTAAATACAAATGCATTCATAAGCATACTTACAGCTATTTCATTTTTAGAAAAATCTATAATGCTTAGTACTTGATTATTTTTTGCTTCTATATTCTCTACAGAAGTGTAAGAAAAGAAAGAAACTTGCCCCTGACGAGTTATAAATTGATCTGATTTTACGTCAAAGTCAGTAAAATTCATCAAAAGAAAGATTATACCAATAATTTTATTCATTGCTTTTTTTATTAATCAGCATACAATTTAGCAGTATAGCATCTTTAAGAAACCCTTTGCAAACTCCTTTGATTTTTATTTTTTGACCTTGTTTGAGTTTTTTGATTTCTTCAATTTGGTTTGATCGCATATCACATATTACACTAGAATACTTGGTATCGCCTTGCAATAATACTGTATTTCTATTATTTAAAAAAGTAACCTCTTTAACAATACCTTCTACCTCGATAACCTTACCTCTATATATTGAATTTGCAGATTTTTCGTTCAAGATAAAAAACGATGTAAGCTCTCCTGAGCTAATTTCAACTTCGGCTGAAACCTTTTCAATATCAATATAGGAATGATAATATATTCCAAAATATACATAAAGACTAGCGACTATAAATAGACCCAAAAGAAACAATACTATTTTATTTTTTCTATTCATACGTAATATCTAAGAAACAAACCATATCAGGAATACTCCAAATTTGAATTTATAAAATATAATTTAAACAGCACCAAAGTATACTCCAGATTTTAACAAGTGGTGCTGTTTTTATAGTTGTTAACCACTTATTGTAATCCTACCTGTCATGGTACCATGAAATTCACAATTATAAAATAATGTATCTGGTGCATCTGCAGGAACTGTAAAAGTAACTGTTCCAGATACAGCACCATTATTAGTAACACCATCATTAAAGGTGTTTTCTCTACCTGTACTCTGTACGGTTTTAATTAAAAATGGATGTCCGGGCGTATTAACGGCGAAAGTATAGGTTTTTCCTCTCTCTAATGTAATATTAGGATTGTCACTATCGCTTAGTGTATCATTATTGAATACATAAGAAGTTGCTCCATTATTGGTAACGGTAAAGTTGGCGACTGCAGGTGGATCAACCACTACTTCTCCACCACCACCGTATGAATCATCACTACTACAACTTGTCAGTAATAATGTTGTAATTGAAAATAGACATACAAATACTTTGTTTTTAAACGTTTTCATCTTTTGTTATTTTTTAAGTTAGTATTTATGATAAATAAATAGCGGATAGCATATATTAATTGCTCATATTCGCTAATATGTTATTATTAAAAATGTAATCTGTAATACTATTACTACCATGGTAATTGAAAAGAGACAGATAAATATTTTATTTTTAAGCACTTTCATCTTCTTGCTTTTATTAGTTAATGTTTACGCAAATAAATAGTATCCAGGAAGTTTAGTACTATAAAATGTTCGTCAAGATGAAAAAGTAGCTCTAAAAAGGAAAATATAGAGTTGAAATTAATTGTGTATTTACTGGTTTTAAAAAAAATAGCAAGAAAAATATACTATTTTAGTTTCCGAAAATCGCAATTATAAAAAACTCTAAACGTTTAGAAATTTCAGGAGGTTGCACCATAATGTTATGAGAAAAGATAAATTATACTTCTTAACTTTTATTTCAATATCTATTATTTTCTTAATAATAGCATCTCTTGGAGTAAAATATTTTATTGAAGTAAGTGCTAATCAATTAATTGAAGTACAATTAGAATCTAGTAAGCGTGAAGCTAATGAAATAGCTAAGCTAATAAATCATCAATTGGTTGGTGGGATAGACCGACAAAAAGTAATCGAAAATATCCAAAACACAATAGAAAACACACATAACGAAGCATCATTTATTTGTTTATTTGATTGGTCTGGAAAAGAGGTTTGTCATCCTGATATTACCAAGGTTGGCCAAAAAGTGAACTCTGATCAAATGCTTTTAAACTCTCTAAATGAAGAAGATAGTTCTGATAAATTGTATGATTTATTAATCAATCGTAAAAAAGAAAAGCAAAAGGATAGTATCAATAGTAGTAACGTTCATTCAGAAATTGTATATATAACACCTGTTATTGATTCTGATCTAATTGTAGCGGCACATGCTAATATTGATGAGATATCTTCTCAGACCAAAAAATTGAAAACAAGCTTTTATACCATATTTGCCCTGATGGGCGGTTTGATTATTCTTTCTTCATTTTTTGCAGTTCGTATCATAGGGAGCTATTATGAAAAACAATTAGAAGAAAAGAATATAAACCTAGAAAGTGAATTACTTAATCTTTCAAAACTGAATACAGACCTTGTAGCTTATAAACAAAAAGTAGTAGAAAATACAACTAATGGGCAATCAGAACCATTATCAGACTCTGGGAAAAAAAGAATTCTTACCTATATCAGAAATGAATTAGTTCCTATTTCTATTGACGAAATAGCCTACATTTTTACCGAAAACACAATAACGTATGTAATATGCTTTAATGGAAAAAAATCCACGAGTAATGTTAGTCTTGATGATATATTTATGAGTTTAGACCCCTCATTATTTTTTAGAGCAAACAGACAATTTATTATTAGTATTGCTGCTATCGAAAAAATAATAAAGTATGGGAATAGCCAACTCAAAATTTTAATTCAGGATGCTGATGTAGAAATAATTATAAGCAAAAACAAAGCATCAGAGTTTAGACAATGGTTAAATATCTAAATCATATTGCTTTTCATATGTCACTCTATTTCTGTCTTCTCAGATAAGAAATCCAATATTTATTTCAGGCCTTTTTATTCCTTTTCAAAGGTGTTTTTTCCCTTTGGTCAATTTTATTTTGCCATATCCTTATAATCTATATTGATTTGTTATAACAATTTAGAAGCCACTAATATCTAAAAGAATTATTTGAATTGAATTTCAATAATGATTAAGAAGTTGAATTCGTTTTGAAACGTTTTGAAACGTTTTGAATAATGTCGTTTCATTATTGCTAAGTTTATCATTAAATAAGATTTGGGGTATTTAAGATAAATTATAGTTATAACTTCTCTCCTGCCAGTAGGAACTGGCAGGATTTTTTTTGTTATTCTCTTTCCTTTATTACCATCGTAACATCTTTCGTTTTTTAAGAATTATATAGGTAGACAAAAGGTGAACATGCATGATATAAAATGAACAAATAATTTTATGTAAGTGTACTTTCTAAATCTTTCTTAACCATACACAAGCCTTTAAACGACATGCATTACAAATCAAGAAATGTCTATTTATTTCAACCCTATATTTTCCTTTTTAAAGTCATTTTTTCCCTCTCACACATATTAATTTGATTCTAAGCCCCCTATTGACTGTTATTTGCCTTGTAAACCATAAATAATCTTAAAAATGAAAAACTCAATTTTCTTATTACTCGCTTCAATCATTATACTATATAGTTGTAGTAGTGATGATTCAGATCCACAACCAAACCCAACACCAGATGCCAATACAGTAAGATTAGCAACAAATGCTACCTTTGGAAGTATTCTTACTGATTCTGACGGAATGTCTCTTTATTTCTTTTCAAGGGATTCTAAAGGTCAATCTGAATGTGTAGAAGGATGCAAAGCTGCATGGCCAATATTTTATGAAGCTAACCCAACGTTGGATACTGGCCTAGAAGCCGCAGATTTTGGCGAAATAACCAGATCAGATGGTGATAAGCAAACTACCTACAAAGGATGGCCTTTATATTACTTTGCTAACGATAATGCTGCTGGAGATACCAATGGCGATAAAGTAGGTAATAATTGGTATATCGCAAAACCTGATTATTCATTGATGTATGCAGAGGCGCAACTTGTTGGTAAAGATGGTGACGGAAACCCGATAAACTTCGATAGCAATTATGCTCCAGGTGATGGTCTTACATTTTATATTGTAAATGCTACTACAGGAAGAACATTGTATACGTTTCAAAATGACACCAGAGACACTAATAATTTTACAGCATCTGATTTTTCTAACGATCCTGTATGGCCCATATTTAATATAGATATCGATAAATTACCAAGCATTCTGGATGCTAGTGATTTTGGAACTATTGACGTATTTGGAAGATCACAGTTGACTTACAAAGGATGGCCATTGTATTATTTTGGACAAGATGTAGCCAGAGGTGATAATTTTGGAATCAACTTCCCTGCTCCTGGTGTATGGCCAATTGCAAATGTTGATACTCCTGGTGCGCCTGCAAATTAGATTATTACCACTATTTCAATTAGAAAAAATAATGAAATAGAATACTCTTAACGACTCTGGTCTGTTTTGAGATATTGATCGAATGTAAATTTCATATTTAAGTAGTTAGTTGATCATAAGGGGAAGAAAGTTATTTGCTCTTTCTTCCTCTTATCCTTAAATCGTTTTAAAATGAATTGTATTTCAAAAATTAAAAACATACTAGTACTGTTAGTATTAAGTATTGTCTTGTTTTCTTGTGAAACCAATGTAGAAGAAGAAACAGGAATAAATCCAGATCCTACGAGTCCCGTAATATGTGATCCCGATATTTCTTTTGTAGCAAGCATAAAGCCAATTATTGACAATAACTGTATTAGTTGTCATGGTGGCAACCAGGCTCCAAATCTAAGAACATATGAAGGAATTAGTAATAATGCCGATCGTGTAAGAACACAAGTAGTAAGCAGAAGAATGCCGTTAGGTGGTTCACTAACCAATGAGGAAATAGAGCTTATTCGGTGTTGGATAGAAAACGGAGCACTAAACAATTAAAAAATAATGCAATGACTAGAAAAGCTAGAATCAAAATAATCATTTCTATACTAATCATTGTTTTGGTTGGTACATTAATCAGTATGTCTTTATACAACAAGCCACATACAGATGTTGCTAAATCCTCACCAAATATATCTCTGGCATCTAAAACTTTATTAGATGATTTTGAAAATGATGAAAACCTGGCAAACTCAAAATACCTTGAACAAATAATTCAGGTAAGTGGTACTATATCAGAATTGAGTGTATCCAAAGGTAAAGGAATAGTAACACTAGGTAATAAAGATTCATTCGGAAACATTATGTGTCATTTATCTGCAAAGGAAAACGAAAAAATGACGGCATTAGAAAAAGGGCAATCTATTACTATAAAAGGTATTTGCACAGGATACCTGATGGATGTAATACTCGTAAAATGTGTAATTATTAATTAGTAGTAATTACTCGATCATATAAACAACAAAAAAGCACACACATGAAATCACTACATATATTACTATGCTGTTTCTTCTTTTCGGCACTCATGAACGGACAAGAAAAATTCTTAACCAAACAAGGATTTACTTCATTTTTCTCCAGCTCTCCTGTAGAGGATATCAAAGCTGATAACAATCAGGTATTAAGCATAATAGACACATCAACAGGAGCCATCGCAATTTCGATTTTGATGAAATCCTTTATGTTCGAAAAATCATTAATGCAAGAACACTTTAATGAGAATTACGTAGAATCAGACAAATACCCAAAAGCAATTTTTAAGGGGCAAATTGCAAATTTCAAAAACTTAGGCAATGATGAACAATTGGTTTCTATACATGGTGACATTACCATTCATGGCGTAACTAAAAAAATAGAAACACAAGCAAAAATAGTTAGAACTGAAGAAAATATATCGTTAACAGGTATTTTTCCTATAACTGTGGCCGATTTTAAAATCAAGATCCCATCTGTGGTTATAAACAACATCGCTGAAACTGTAGAAGTAACATTTGAATTAGATCACAAACCTTATAAAAAATAACATGAAGAATTTTTTAATTGTTTTTGCTGTATTAGCAATAAGTTCACCTTCGTTTTCTCAAGATCTATTGGATATTTTGGAGGAAGAAACACCTAAAACAAAAGAATATGTCTCTTCTACCTTTAAAGGAACCAGAATCCTTAATGGACACTCTATCGAAAATAGAAAGAAAGGAATATTAGAATTTGTGATATCACATCGTTTTGGAAGAGTAAACTTAGGTGCAGACGAACTATATGGATTAGACCAATCAAACATTCGTTTTGCATTTGAATATGGATTATCAGACAACCTCATGGTAGGGATCGGTAGAAGTAGTTTTGAAAAAACATATGACAGTTTTTTTAAATACAAATTACTAAAACAAAGTACGGATAAAAATTCGTTTCCATTTTCTATTTCTCTTTTTGGAAGCGCAGCGTATAGAAGTATAGATGACTTTGAACCAGGAAATGAACCTAGTTTTAATGAGCGTTTGTCTTATACCACACAGGTATTAATCGCTAGAAAATTTAGTCCGGGATTTTCATTACAAATTACGCCAAGTTACATTCATAGAAATTCTGTAAAAATTAATGAAGATCCTCATGGAATTTTTGCAATTGGTATTGGTAGCAGAGTAAAATTGACCCAAAGGATTTCAATAAACGGAGAATATCATTATACCGTGAATCCTCTAGAATCTATAGATGCTACAAATTCTTTAGCTTTTGGGGTTGACATAGAAACCGGTGGGCATGTATTTCAGATCATTTTATCCAACTCTATAACCATGATTGAAAAAAGCTTTATTACAGAATCTACAGATAATTTTTTTGAAGGTGATGTACATCTTGGGTTTAATATTTCGAGAGCGTTTCAATTTGGAAAACACAAAAAGAAGAAGCTGAAAGAGAAGGAAGAAGAAGATAAAAAAGCAAACAATTAAATTAATCAACATGTTTAGAAGAACATATAAAGTAAAAGGAGAAGACGTAGATGATTTTATGATAATGCAAGATTTTGCTTATTATTCGTATGCTTCATCTATACTAAAGTCGTATTTATACGAAAAAGGATATTCGAAACACAAACTGAATACTTTAAAAATTGATTTTCAAGAATTTAGTCAAAAAATAATTTATCAAAAACACTTAATGTTTACGCAAAGTTTTTTTGTGAATTTAGAATTTATCGGTACAAATAATAATGGGCAAAAGGTAAATATTAGGAATCGTTTTTTTAATACTAAAAATGAATTGTGTGTAACTGCGAGTACTCAGTTATCTTGGTTTGATTTTAATAGTCATGAAACAATAACTACTCCAAAACCCATAGCAGAGCAATTTTTAGCAAAAGAGTCTTTTGCCCCATTACCTGATATGCGATAAGTGCAGATTTGAATATGTTGGCTTATACTTATCACATATCCAAAAAGGAAGCCTCGATCATTAATCGAGGCTTTTTAGTTTTTAAAGCAAAACACCTATTCTATTTATCCTTTATGATTCCTGAAGTTTTTTTAATTTCTTATTCATTAATATAAACCAAAGTGGTTGAAATAATGCTAGTACCATCATTCCGGGATAACCGGTTGGCATTTGTGGGCTTTCGGGTAAGGATTTCAAAACAGCATATTTCTTGCTCCCATTATAATGATGATCTGAATGTCTGGAAAGATTGAATAATAATAAACGACCTATAGGGTGGTCAGAGTTCCAAGAGTGATGATGCTTTACTCGCTCATACATACCCGTTTCAGTTTTCTTTCGCATAAGACCATAATGTTCTATATAATTAACAGTTTCTAACAACATAATACCTAGAATAGCTGCTCCAATAAAAGCAATTAAAACATGTGTATTAAAAAAATAATAAATACTAAAAAGCAAAGCGATATTAGCAATAGAATACACTACCATACGATTTCTAAAAGAGAAAGAGGGTTTACCTAACTGCCTTAATCTTTCCTTTTCTAATTGCCAAGCTTTAAAATAACTACCAAAGTGCGAAGTAAACCAAAAGATAAATAAAATTTGATTTCTTTTTGCAGTTGCAGCATCATTTGGAGTTGCTACATCTCGATGATGTCCTCCATTATGATATGGCAAAAAATGTGTATCCAATGATGTTAACAGTAATATTTCTCCAAGAAATTGCTCTTTTCTACTAAGTCTATGTCCTAATTCATGGCCAACATTAATACCTAATACGCCACACATTAACCCCATCGCAGAAACTCTACCATAAAACTCTACAGTACCAAAAGGAGTATCACGTATTATAAAAAGAAAATATACAAGCATGCATAATTGAACGGGAACAGACAAATACATTACCCAGTCATAAATAGGGTTGTTTTTTTCTGATTTGATAGTTTCTTTATCAAAATTTGAAGTGTCAGGTTTTAAAAACAATTCTATTAAGGGTACAAAACCAAAGAAAATAATAAAGGGTATAAATGTCATTGCTCCTTTACTATGAAACGAGAAATACACAGTAACCGGAAGCGTATACACTAAGAGATATTTTAGTCTTTTCATTTTTACCTATTTTATTGTTTAACAATTATAATTTAGAAATACCTTTGGTAATGATTCCGATAAGGTTATCAAAATTCGATATCAATCTTTCATATTGCCCCTTTAAAAATAATGGGGTTTCTAAACCTTTAAGAAATATAAGTAGCATTTCTGCATATACTTCTATATCACCGGGAAGCTCAAGCTCACCATTAGCTACTCCTCTATTTAGAATTTCTGTAATTTGCTTTTTTTCCCATTGATCCATCTCCAAGATCACGTCATTTAAGAATTCATAAAACTCATAAAATTCGGGGCGTAATGTTTCCTGATAATTAATTGATATGTTCATTATCATCATGCGTTTGGTCATATATGCCTTAATAATATCTCTACTATCCGCATTCAGGTGCTCAAAAATCAATGTCAATTCTTGCTTCAAAAAATTAAGCTCTGATAACACAACTTCCCTAAAAAGTAATTCTTTACTATTGAAATGATAATACAATGACCCCTTCGCCTTTCTGGCTGACTTAGCAATTTCTTCCATAGATGTTTTGTAAAATCCATACTTACTGAAGGTTTTACCAGCTGTAGTTAGCAATTTTTGTTTGGTTGGACTCATTTATTACTTTTTGACCATTATCGTTTATTAGTCAAATATACTAAAAAAAATATAATTCCTGCTTATCAGAAATTTACGGTTTTACCACATTGTCTATTCAAATTATAAAATGTAAATTTGCATCGTAACGAAATATCGAAAAATATGATACAATCATTTCTTCTTAGTTATTTTGTTCGATTCTCGCATTAGGGCATAAATTGGCGGCCCCACCTGGGTTTCGATCAAAGGATTTTATGTCAACAAAAGTACTTGCTGCAGCATGTAACTTGCATCTTAAAAATTCTAATAAATAAGAGAGATTGTATTGGTTGTTTTTTTAGCAACTAGAGTAATGTTAAAATTTTAACTTCGGCATACTTTTTGATGTTATAAATTAGTGTTAAATTTTTAATTTTTTTAAATCATGTTCAAGCCAAATTCATATTTACGACTTAGTGACCCTTTGGGTGTACTGGCAGTGAATCAATCTTTGATTGAACTTTCTTTTAATACTGTCTGTTACATCACCTGGGACAATTGTTCTCATGATGGGAAAATAATGCAGTTAGTAAATACAACAAGAGAAAGTTTGAGAGTTATTGGTAGCCAATTGAGTTCGTATTTGAGTTGGTTTGTTTTACCCCGTCTCGCTCAGGACGTAAAACAGGAGTAGTAAGGTAAACCAACCAAGTATTTAAGCTATTTTTTATTATCAAATTCTGTGATAAAATCATGTCCAGAATCGGTTAATTTATAGTATGTAATTCGATCTACCTTAGTTTTAGACAAAAGTTCCAACAATTCTAATTCCTGAATTGCCTGGATAACTTCTTTTCTTTTTTCAATTTTTGATAATACATAGACTTTTTTAATAGAAAGTCCATGCGGTACATCATACATAAAAAAGATACTCAAAATAGTAGCTCGCACAAAAGACAATCTTAGCTCTTCTAGAGATACAGATGTAGATGCTGACGCTTCGTTAATCTGTTGTTCTATAACATTTGTAGACAAAACACGCTTTATTTCTCTGGTAACCTTTAAAAAGAGCGCATCTCTTTGCCCTTCGTTCATTAACGTTAGAGGCTCCGAGGGAGGATTTATTGTTTGGAACTTTGAGATAGCCTCAATATCAGAAAACATACAGTGACTAATTATAATTGGAAATATATAGGCTCCTTCTTCTTTTGCCGCAGCAAGTAATGCGGGTAACTCTTCATTATTTATAAATTCTGAAGAAATGAAGTTGGCACTCACCATTAAAATAGCAATCTTGGTCGAGCTAATAGCTTTGTTTATCTCTGCTCGCCACTCTGTACCTACTTCGATTTTTGAGTCTTCCCAAATCGTAAATTGATATTCACGCTCTAAATAACTTAAATGCGTTCTTAGATAATCTAACCATTTTGCATCTTTCTTGCTATAGCTAATGAAAACTCCGTGTCTATTCATGCATGTACTTTATATTCGAATAATATTTCAATCAAATTTTAATTTAAAAAATAAAAATAATAGGAATTTACACTATGACGATTAAGATTATTAAATTTAACTAGAATTTCCTTAAAAAGAAAATAAATGAAAGAAGAACAATACATCAAAGAAAGAGTAGACGGCCAACTTAACTGGTACAGTAAAAAAAGTGTGACTAATAAAAAATATCATTTATGGACAAGAGGATTGGTCATTGTTTTTTCGGCAATCATTCCATTTGCTGCGGGATTTTTAGAAACTCATAAAAATGATTCTACCACATATCTTAACTATGTGATAGGTGTTCTGGGGATGCTTGTTGCTATCTTAACAGGAGTTTCTGCTCTTATGAAGTTTCAGGAAAAATGGGTTAAATATCGTTCAACATCCGAGGCTTTAAAACATGAAAAATACCTATACATGACATCATCTGGTGGTTATAAAAACGCAGATGATCCCTTCCACTTATTAGTGACTACTGTCGAAAATTTAATCAGTAAAGAAAATGCTACTTGGGGTGAATTCATGAACAAAGAAGACTAACTATTCGCTTTTTAGCAAGTAGATAGCGATAAAACCTAAATATATGAGGGCAACAAGTATTCCATCACATGAAAAGTCTTTTTTTAAAAACGGTATCGATTCATCTGGCAAGCATTATATTCTTAAACCAGAATCTATTGATACCGGAGATGGTGAAATATTAAACTACCTGGATTGCAAAAGAACAAATAATGATGATTCTTACTACTATAAAGAAGCAATCAACAAAACAAAGATTGTTTTACATTTTACCGCAGGATATCTTAAAGGTGATATAGCCCAGCTTACTATACCCTCAAACCATGTTTCCGTTCCATTTGTTATTGCCAGAGATGGTACT
This sequence comes from uncultured Aquimarina sp., assembly GCA_947496355.1. Classification (GTDB taxonomy): domain Bacteria; phylum Bacteroidota; class Bacteroidia; order Flavobacteriales; family Flavobacteriaceae; genus Aquimarina. The sequence continues at coordinate 454,693 of CANMCO010000003.1, read as the reverse complement.
GTTTTAAAATTATGGTCTTCAAAATATTGGTCTTTTCATTTGGGTAGAGGTGCTATTGGAGGCAACACCGCAATGAGTAGACAAACTATAGGAATCGAACTTTCTAACATTGGTTATCTGAGAGAAAATGGACAAAACCTGGTCTCTTCTTATGCCAATACAGATATATATTGCAGTAAGGAAGAAACAAGATTTTACAAGAAACTTGATTCTCCTTTTAGAAAAGAACATTATTTCGCAACGTATACCCAAAAGCAATATGAAAGCCTTGCTCTTTTATTGAAATATCTAACCAACACATATAATATTCCCAGGCAATTTTTACCAACAGATAAAAGATACGACACATTAACCAAAAACGAAGTTGAAAATTTTGATGGGATATTATCACATGTTAATTACAGAGCATCAGGCAAATGGGACATAGGTGAAGCCTTTGAATGGGATATATTGATAAATGAACTGAGCATCTAATTGAAGATATAGCAAATAAAAGGAAGTGACAAATGTTATCACTTCTCTCCTCTTATTATATTATGTTAGTTTTCTATTCTTATAAGGTTGCAATTAAATCTTCAGTAGGAACATCTTCTTCTTTAGTATACAAACCAATTGTTTGTAAAAAATCGTTAGAAAATAATGCTGCCATTTCCTTAGACAGTAAAATACTTCTTTGTTTTTTCCACTCTTCGCTTTTTGATCCGTACATATCCGATACTAAGTCAGGAAAATCCCAATCCGAATTTTTACCCCAATGAATCGTAAACGGAATGTCATTTTGTTGTAAAACCTGAATCATCCTACGAGAAAACTCTTTTAAACTCATAAGTTTTCTACTTTTCTTCCACAGCACTCCATCTATCTCTATCATACAAGTAATCGGAAACTTAGAAAAAGCTAAAGTAGCGTCAGATTTTTTTACAAATCGCATAGCGTATATCCCTGGAATAGGTCCTTCATCTTTCGTTAAATCAATTAATACATTCAAAGCTTTTTCTGAATCTTTGATATCCACTCCAAAAGAGCAAGCAAAAGCAGGTCCTTGATATGGTGCATCCCAAAAAGTTTCATAAAGAGTGCCTAGCGACTCCTCATCCACATCCGGCAAAATTTGTTCCTGTAATTGTTTAATAAACCACGGAATACTCTTAGGAAACTTCTCACTAATCTTAATTAACAGATATATTAAATCTTTATAAACAGATTTTTCAATAGTTGTAAAAGGATCCGGATACAAATCTGTATAGGTCTTTTTATACATCGCTTCTACAACATATTCCTGTTCATTGGTATAAGGGTTAATGAACACTTTATAATGGTAAGGCCTTTTGGGTTTACCATTAGTATCAGTTTCTCCATCTATACTAAAACTTGAATTCTTAAAATCCATAGTTCTAGCCAATTTCATCGCTATATTTTTATCAATCTTCTTAACATATCTTTTCAATAAAAAAATATCTTCTGCTTCAATTACTACACCATGTATAAATCCAAAAGACCCCATACTTACCAATGCAGCATTAAACATATCATCATCACGAATTACTCTTGCCTTTATTTTTTGAGCAAAACTATCGCTAAGTGCTGCTTTTGTAGACCGTTCTATATATACTACATCCTCTGGATTAGGCCCTATAATCAAGTTTAACCCAACCACATAATCTTGTACAGATCCAACATCAAGGGCAGAACCATGAACACCTGTAGAAATACACCCTGCTATGGTTTGACCATTACTGGCACCACTAGTTTTTAATGATTTTCCATAAGATTGAAGTTTTTGAGAGATCTCTTTGATTGTATTTCCACACTGAAAAAAGAACAGGTTTGCGCTTTTGTAAGAAGATGAAACATGAAGATCTTCTTGAGCAATATCCAAATCTAAATTCATGAAAACATTATAATGCATCCTATCTTTTTGATGTGCTATACTAGACATTGACCATCTTGCACCATAAGCTCTAAATCCTTCATTATGATCTAGCGCTTCTTGTATTAGACGTTGAATCTCATCAGATGCATCATTGTATCTGCCAATTTCTGAAGGAATATTTGATTTCCCTTCTAGTTTTGTTCTTTGTAGTAATTTTAGATCAAAAGGACCATTATTATGTAATGTATCCCAACTTGATACTTGGTGTGAAGTTGTTTTTGCCATGGTGTATTAGTTTTCAGGTTTCATGCATACATACTTAATTTTTACTTTACGCTTATTTCCAAAAGTTGCTAGGTATAAAAGTGCCCCTCCCAAGGTATTTTTATATTCTACAGAAAATAATTTTCCGCTCTCACAACCTTCTCTTTGTGTTCTAATACCTATACCATCAGTCATTATTCCCGATTTCACTACGGTATCTAGAACAATAACCCTTTTATCCCTGTAAAAGTTACCAGCATCTTCTAAACAATCAATCCCGCTTTGACATGGGTTGGATGCTCCGTGAGTACTTGTTAATCTTACAGAATAACAAGAAGTAAAAAATAATCCAGCACTAATCATAATTAGTGCGTTTTGAAACCAATTTCTAGTGAATGTTGTCATAATGTATGTAATTGGAATTAAAATGTATACACATAAAAATCCAGTTGATTCTATTGGATGAAAAAATATCTAAAAAATGGGGAATTAATTATGACTATTGAATGTATTAAATTTAATAATTATTTACTTAAGATAAAAACCAAAGATTAGCCTTGGGACTACACAGGAAACAGATAGACCACAAATATTCATATAAATACTACTGTAAAAACAAGGGTTATAGATATACCTATCTTTTAATAGAAATTAGATATTTCTTTTATAGTTTATAGAAATCGTAATTAAAAGAGAGGGGAATTAACCCCGAAAATACTAGGCAATCACCCCTTTATTTTTAGAAATAATATTGGTAATTATTTAATTGGAACTGAAGTTTTTCCCATTCCTACCCCCCAGTTTATACCAAATACTGTAACCAAGTTTTCATCCAGAGGGAAATCTTTACCAAAACCACCTGTTAAACTAATGTCTTCATTAATGGTATACGTTAAATTACCAACAGATCTTTCACTGGTTATAGAACCATTTCTTGAAATATATTCATAAGAAAAAGCCACTCTCCCAAATTCAAATTCTATTTTACCACCATAATCTCTATAGTATTCTGTAAAAAACTCATCATCTAGACCAATATTAAACTCATCTTCGACATACCTGCCTGTAAATAAAATGTTTAAATAATTATTATGTTTAGCATCTGCTCCATAATTCAATAAAAGACTGAATTCCCCAGTTAACCAACTACCAAATCGGTTTGCCGTCTCAGCATTGGTGTCATTTTCTTTCAACAATGTGCTATACCCAATAGCGCCATCTAACCTAAAGGTTGGTTTAAACGTTTTTTGAAAAGGCAATGCTTGTTTTGAATAAAACACTCTAATCGCATCAGCCCCTTGCGAAAGTATAGATACAGGAACAACTATATCCGAAAGTTTTTTAGCCATGTTTTCAGAATTTGTATATGATCTATCCAAATCAGCTTTTGTGTACCATCTTAGTATAGTTGTATTTACACCTATAGAATACGTTTTTCGATCACCTTCAATTCCAGCAAATTCCTTTTCTACATATGCAAATGATACATTGGTGGTATTTAGCCCGCTAAAAGGGTTCTGCTTAATTTTATTTGTTAACGTATCTTTTTCAACACCTATATACTTGTAATAGGTCCTATTAGGACTTTTTGAATTAAGAATAAAATAAGGAGACAATTCAAAAGAAATACTTTGGCCAAAATTATCAAGTACATGTAATGATAATGCTTTTAAATTATCAGCCGTATATATTATAGTAGGAGATTCATCAACAAGTAGAAAAGCAGCACTTGAATTATTAGACATTGTATACTCACTTAGATCAACATTCTGTTGTGAATATAGAACAGAAGATATCACCAGAAAAAAACAAAGGAAGAACTTATTCATTATACCAAGAGTTAACTAATTACAAGTTTGATTACCGCGTAACCCATGAATAAATTAGAGTTGATTTTAACTTTCTCTGCAGTGTATGTTTTAGTTTTCTCGCTATCATTTATCACATAAGAGATCATCGTATTATTCATTATGGTATCTATATTATCATTTTGAATGAAGAAGTTTGAAACACTTGATAGTACACTATTATTAATAATGTTACTATTCCCTAAATTAACACTAAAGGTATATGTACTACTTTTTTTTACGAGATTATCATTAAGACTTACATTAGACCCCACTAATGCCTCTGAACTAATCTTGACGATAAGCCTAATCTCAGAATTTTCAATCATCTCAAATATTTCCATAAATAATACATTTATTGTAATAAAATACTAAAACTACCTGTTTTCAGTTAAAAAAATAATTTAACCAAGCTCCTTAAACAATCAAACAGTTTTTTTGATTCATGATTTTTGGCAAAATCAGAATTACAAAATCTCGATACTAAGTTGTGGGGGTAATTAATAACAATTTAATTTCTTAAAGTTAAAAAGATTTTTCTTGATAGCAATAAAAACATAAAAACACAATTACCTTATTATCAGTACAATAAAAAACCAATCAACATTAGAACGTTGTCTTAATCTATTTATAGTTTTTCAAATTTTTCAATAAAAACATAATTTTAAAACCTCATATATTAACAAAAGTGAAGTTTTTTATCCACAATTATGATTAGTTTGAAACGTTATTCTAATGAATCCCAAAACCACATTTCTTACTTCACAATAGGTAATTACAGGTGCTTTCGAACCAAATTCGATCAAAAAAATTGAAAAAAATGGACTGTTTAAAAAAAAATACCTATTTTTGGTTTTTTTTAACATATTTTTATTATGAATAGTCCCCAGACGAAATTCAGGAACCTACTTCCTAAGGCGTTGTATTATATACTTTGTCTTGCAATTTTTATTTCTTCTTGTAGTAAAGACGATGGCGGTGGAGAAGTTGACATTAAAAGTAGTGATAAGCAGATTACAAGTTTTTTATTCTCTGCAACGAGTAATCCTACTTTAGATCAAGACATAAATGGTGTTATTAATCAAGATAATAATACAATAAGCCTGGTTGTGCCTTTTGGTATTAGTCTTTCTACATTTCAGCCTAGTATCACCATATCTATAGAGGCTACTATTTCACCAAGTACAGCAACAGGAATTGATTTCTCTGCGCCGGTAGTATTTACAGTTACAGCAGAAGATGGCTCTACAGTAGACTATACTGTAAGCGTATCTAATGCTGAAAATTCTGAAAAAAGTATTATCGAATTTAAATTTACAGTAGAAGAAAATCCATCTCTTACAGAAGAAATACTAGGATCTATAAACGATAATGACAGAACTATTGAAGCCGAAGTACCTTTTAGTATTGATATAAGTACATTAACACCATCCCTTGTTTTATCAGACGCTGCCACCTCTACTCCTTCTACTAATACGGTTGTAGATTTTACCTCTACAGTTAACTTCGAAGTAAGAGCTGAGGACGGAAGTACAGCAGATTATGCAATTACAATTACTAAAAGAGAATCTGATTTTGAAACACTAAGAGCTATTTTTAATGCCAATCCTTCCAATTCATTAAACTGGGATTTCAACAACCTCGATATTAGCACCTACGAAGGGGTCACAGCAGAAAATGACAGAGTTACCGCCCTATCTCTTTCTGCAAAAGGACTTACAGTACTACCAGCAGAAATAGGTGATTTACCCATGTTAAGTCTATTATATCTGCAAAATAATGCTATAGAATCATTACCATCAGAAATTGAGAACTTATCGTCTAGTCTAACTCAATTCCTACTCAGCAACAATCCTGTAAAAAGTTTACCTCCAGAAATAGGTAATCTTGCAAATTTAGAGTTCTTAGATTTATTTAATGCAGATCTAACTTCCCTACCCTCAGAGATTGGTAATTTGAACAATTTATTTAGCTTAAACTTAAGTCAAAACTTTGATTTAACGGGCCTCCCTATAGAAATAGGAAACCTTTCTAATTTGAATCGATTAAGTTTAATTGGCGCTAATTATACTATTCCAACAGAAATAGGGAATTTAAACAACCTTACGTTTCTTAACTTATCAAGTGCTGATTTAAATTCATTTCCTTCTCAAGTACTGGGACTAACAAATCTAGATGAACTACGCTTATCAGGTAATTCCATAGCTTCAGTTCCTACGGGTATTAATAGCCTAACTAACTTGACAAAATTGTTCCTTGACAGTAATTCATTAACATCTCTTCCTGTAGAAATAGCAGAATTGACTAACCTTACTACTTTAAACATTACGGCGAATTCGTCATTAACATCTATCCCGCAAATAATATGTGATATGGAAAGTAATGGAACTGAAATTATTAAGGACGCTGCAACAACCTGTAATTAAAAACAAAAACAACGCTTTTAAGAACCCAATCTTATAGCATTTTTAATATATAAAGGACCAGTAAATATTTACTGGTCCTTATTTTTTTTGACTACACTAACTAGCCATATCATGTAGTTTCCTCAAATTTAGAGCATAAAAAAAAGGCTTGATAAGCAAGCCTTCTTTAAAAAACATAGGTTAGTTCAGGGTATTGATTATATTTTAATCTCCGGCTAGTAAAACATAAGAACTTGGCACTGGAGATATACTAAAATCTTTTACATTTTTCATGTCGTCTAAGTGCTTATCTGCCTCTTTAAAAGCAGTTTCTAAGGCACTTAGTTCTGAATTTTTATTTACAACAATGGTTTTTGAGATAATAGTGCCGTTGGCATATTCTATAGTCATTTTCCATTTTTTTACAGAATGAAGGTTTTTATTCTGCACCCCCTCCTCTTCTTTAGATCCTTTTTTACGATCGGTTTTTTCTTTTTCATTAAAAGGTAATGTATCTGTTGTAGATGGCATTGCATTTCCAAGAGTTACGCAAAGCACCGCTGTAGCAAATAAAAGTTTCATAGTTGATGATTTGAATTTGTATTTCACGAATATACAAATTTTGTTTGAATAATCAAATATTTTTTTATTAAAAATTTATTTGTATATTTGATTCCTTTTTACATATTTTACTATGGTTAACAAAAAACTAAAAAGGCTGCTTAAAAAAAGTAAAGGCGCCAAAACAGTATACGGTATTTCTAAAGTTCTTGGGGTAAGCCCGCAGGCTGGAGATTACGTGGTAAAGCGAAAGGATTTGGTAAAAGATTTTGAACGACTAAAGAAAATTGCCGATTACATGGGTGTAGAAATAAAAGATATTATTGACTATAAGGACAAATAGTAGAAACCCGAGCACCTCACCATATTTTGAACATAAAAAAACCAGATCATTTCTAAAGAATTGATCTGGCATCCTCATATTAGAGGCCTATTGTGATTTTATAATTACATACTAATATAAATCAAACTATTGTGATTTAATCTTTTTCAACATCACCTTTGCATTTTGACCCGTTGGCCCGTCTGGATCCATTTTTAAGGCCTTTTCATAATATTCAGTAGCTTTTTCTTTGTTATTCAATTGTAAATAGCCTTCAGCTAAACTGTCCCAGGCATTTGCCGAATCAGGAAATAGATTTGCTGTCATTTCAAAAACAAAAAGTGCACCCTCATTATTATTCCCCAATAAATTGTATCCAGCTTTATTAAACTCTCCCTCAAAATCAAAAAAACGATATTTTGGATCTTGTACCATACGTTTGGCTTCAGACATTAACTCCTCAGGTTTATTTGCCATAAATAAACTGGTGAGATGCGCCATGGGATCTATAATAAAATCGTTATCAGAAAAGCCTAAAGCAGCTTCCATAACAGGATCTCTATTCAATTTATAATCATCAAAACTTTGATCTACTGCTAGATGCGGAGATGTCCATGGGCCATTTTCCCATTGCGGTTTATCCTGCCACCATGCAAATGACAAGTATACCGGCATTTTACTATTAGGCAATTCTACCTTGCGGTTATCCCCATAAAAATTAATATTCTCACTCGTTGGTTCTCCTACAAAAATGGCGTTGGTGTAATTATCTAACTCGTTTACCAGGTTTTGGCATGCCGAAAAAGTACGACGCCCAATAATTACAAATAGTTTTCCTGGTTGGTTTATTTTTTCAGTTTCTATAATCCCGGTAACAATAGGTTTATTTTTATAATTATTACCTCCTCCATTTAGCCTTACATCTAGCACCAACTTATCAACTTCATTATTCTCAATAAAATCGAAGACTTTTTTATAAAACGTTGGAATGTCTTCTTGAGGATCATCTTGTATTTGACTTTGCCTTACATACACCGTCTTTTCCTTCGGAAGATATTCATAGTGATATATCCTATCAAGGTTTTTTAAATACAAAGGTGTTTCATTCTGATTTCTAATATCCAACCAGTCATCACTAGCTTTTACCATACCATATTGCGTTGGTATCTCTAGATCTTTTATAGCTGTAACGCTGCTCTCAAATTTTTTACCATCTTTTTCAAGCGTTAATACTATTGTTTTTTTCAATTCTTTAGTGATTCCCTGGGCGTGTAGCACTTCTGGAATTATCATATATAATCCAGCATATGCTTTAAAGAATTGATCATTTTCTGAAGGCACAACCGGATATATGGCTTTTAAAACATTATCTGTTGACATTCCTTCAATAGCAATCAACTTGGCTCCTAAATTAGATTCATAATCCTTATGAACACCTTGAATATAAACCCCATCTTTATATTGATATAGCACCATGGGTAACTTATGGTATCTAATCGGGCTATCTCTAAACCCAAGACGGGTATGCCCATATTGAAATAAAGCTACTATTCTGGCAAATCCCATCATGACCTCATGATCTTGCATTTTTGGGATTGTATTATAAAATTCTTCAACCGCCAGATCAAATTTATCGGCAGTAATTTTCTTAAATAAGAATGGATAATCGGTATGTACGGTTTTTTGAAGAAATTTTAAATCATCTTGCCATTCTTTTACAGAAAACTTGTTCTGCGCATTCAATGGCAAAACAAGTATAAACATGATAAGGTAAATAATTGTTTTCATTGGTGGTTGTTTTTAGATAAGGATATAAAAACTAAGTATTTGTTACACTTTGAATTAAACATAACCAAAGTACCAATTCCTAATTATTTGAATAATAGTATTGGCATTTTTTTAACTGTGCCTCTAATACTTTTTCTCTACTTTTAAAACCATTGGTCAATCTATAAATCAAACATTATGAAAACATTAGTAACATTCATTCTTGCATTGATCCTTTCCTTTTTTGGAAGTACTGTTCAAGCTGACTCTTCCTTAAAAGCAAATTTTATCACAGGTGATCCTGGTATTACATCAATTAATTCTATGACTTTTGGCCCAGAAAATATTTTGTTTATTGGCGATAGTAAATCTGCTCAAATTGTTGCCATAGACGTAAGCGCGCACCCAAAAGTAGATAATAGTGAAGTGAAAATCGACCTTCTTGACAAGTTAATTGCTGATATGCTGGGTACTAAGATTGATCAGGTACAAATTACGGATATGGCGGTTAACCCTATAAATGATAATATTTATCTTTCTGTGCATCATAGTTCTGGTATCCCTGTATTACTAAGAGTTGAAAACAATACATTAAAACAGGTGACATTAGACAATATCTCTCACAGCAAAGCTACCATCAGTGATCCTATAAATAAAGATGCAAAAGATAAATGGGATCGTGAACTTCGCAAATGGGCAGTTGCAGATATGAAATATTCATCAGGAAAAATACTGGTGTCCGGTTTAAGTAATAAAGAATTTGCTTCTACTTTTCGATCTATTGACTTTCCGTTCACTAAAAAACAGGATTATGGTTCTTTAGAAATCTATCATGCTGCACATGGTAAATATGAAACCCATGCTCCCATAAAAACTTTTATTCCAACCAAAATAAAAGGCAATTCACACATCTTAGCAGGTTATACATGTACTCCTCTTGTGGTTTTTGCGATGGATAAGATTAAACCGGGAGAACATAATAAAGGTAGAACAGTTGCAGAACTAGGTAGTGGTAATAGTCCTATTGATATTGTGGAAATTGAAAATGGAGGAAAACGATATCTGCTTATTGCAAATAGCAATAGACCACTGATGAAAATGGAGTTTGATGACCTAGAAGCATATGAAGGTTCTCTTACTACCCCCGTTGTCAAAAAAGGAGCCGCCGCCGGAGTAGCATACGTAAATCTTCCGTATGTAAATGTTAGACAGCTGGATAAATTTCAGGGTAACGGTTTTCTCATTATAAAACGGGAAGCTAACGGAAATCTCGCTTTGAAAAAGGGAAATAGTTGGTGGCTTGAGAAATAATACTGCACATAATCTGGTATTTTATTTTATAATTTGAAAAATCTCGTCGCTTGTATATTATTATTAATGCTTTCAATTTCAGGGATGTTAGCTCAAACATCTCCAGAATTTAGTGTGAATAGAAATTACCTTTCTATAAAAAGAGATTTCGATGAATCGGCTGACCTTCGTGTATTTAAGGGGCAAATTACTGAAGCAGAAGTTTCTTCTGCAACTATACTATTAGGCAAAGTGGTCAAAGAAAAAACTTCGATACGTTTTATTCCTTTGGTACCCTTTGGATGGAATCAAGAATACACAGTGGCCTATAATAATATAATGGATCATTTTGTGATAAACTTCCCTGATTCGTATGAATATTTGAAGATTGAAGCCGTTTATCCCTCTGGCAGATGGGTTCCAACTAATATCCTGAAATGGTATATTAAATTCTCTCGCCCCATTAATGAAACCAATCTATATGATCATATACAGTTTACTCGTTCTCCTGGAGACACTATAACAAAAGCTATATTACCTCTTGAAAATGCTCTTGTTAACGATCATGGAACGCTATTAACACTATGGATAGAGCCTGGCAGACAAAAACGTGATCTTATACCAAACAAACAATTGGGTCCTGTTTTTGAAAATGGTAAATTTTATGGGCTAGCTATCTTAAAAGATCTAAAGGACAATAACGGAGTTCCTATGCAACAAGATTTTACTCATATATTTCAAACAGTTCCCCCTGATCGCAAGAAACTAGATTTAAACTCCTGGGAGGTTTTACCTCCTGAAAATGATCGCGATGACCTAGTCATTCTTTTTCATGAATCAATGGATTATGGCAGTACTATGAATGGCCTTACCATAATCAATGCAGAAAAAAAAGAAATCACAGGTGACTGGCAACTTATTGATAATGAGAGTATATCGCTTTTTACGCCAAAAAACCCATGGAGTAAAGGAAATTATAAAGTTTTATTGGATGCTACTATTGAAGACCTGGCAGGTAATAATTTAAACAAGCTTTTTGATAGCAAGGTCAATGACACTATACCTAGTTCCAGATACTCATCATCCTACTTCGCATTAGGTTTCAGTATCGAATAGCAGTAAAAATCTACATTCCATCAATCTTATCCAAGACCAGTTTTCTGTATGACTTTCCTATTGGTAAAGTTGCATTATTATTTAGTATTAACTGGTTTCCTTCTATTAGCTTTAATTCATTAAAATTAATAACAAAAGATTTATGAATTCTTATAAAATCTTCTTTAGGAAGTTTATCAAAAAAATCAGATAACGTATTAGGGGTTAAGATCATAGTGTCGGTAAAGATTTTAATATAATTACCATACGCTTCTACATACTGAATGTCTTTAAAAGGTACTTTTACTAATTTTTTATCACTTTTCACAAAAACAGAAGTTACCGCTTCATCTTTTTTAGCAATGTAAGTGGTTTCATTACTTTTAGTTTCTTTTTTCTGCACTTTCATGACGGCTTGCACAAAACGTTCTAAGGAAAAAGGTTTTAACAAATAGTCCGTTACTGATAACTCAAATCCCTGAACCGCGTATTCTGGGTATGCCGTGGTGATAATTACATCAGGCATAGTTTGCATTGTTTTTAATAAGCTGAGTCCGGATAATTTTGGCATGTTTATATCCAAAAAAAGAATCTGCACAGCATGTTCCTGAAGTACTTCTATTACTTCAAAAGCATCTTTACAAGAAGCAACTAACTCTAAATTAGGGATTTGCTCAATATAATTTTCTAAAATCTGACGGGCAATGGGCTCATCATCTGCTATTATACATTTTAGCACATTCATTTATAACTTAAGTGTTAATTTAGCAATATACTCTTCTTCATTCATCTTCAATTTTAAAGTATGGGCATCAGGATAAATTAATGATAATCGTTTTTTTACATTTTCTAAGCCTATACCGCTCTTTCCTTTTTCAAGATCAGGATCAGAACGATCAACTCCCAATTTATCTACAGTATTTAAACAATTAAATATTAATTTATCATTATTAATCTGCAAGTCTACGACAACCCTACTTTCTCCCTTTTGGGACACTCCTAAATGTTTAAAGGCGTTTTCTACAAATACAATTAGAAGCATTGGTGCAATATCTAAATTAGCAATTTCACCATTAATATTTAATTCAATATTTATCTTATCCTCTAATCGTATGCGTTCTAATGATATATAATTTTGAAGATACTGAATCTCTTTTTGCAGAGGCACAAGTCGTTCCTTGGTATCATAAAGACTATATCGAAGCAAGTCGGAAAGCTTCAACATTAGGCCTGGTAATTTATCAGAACTCACAACCGATAAACCATATAGATTATTTAAAGTGTTAAATAAAAAATGTGGATTTAGCTGAGCTTTTAATAATTTGAGCTCTGCATTTTTTATTTCTTGTCTTCTAGTAAAACTATCTTTTGCAATTTTTATAGCCGAGCTAAAAAATAGGGCCAATACCATCATCGCAAAAAGATTATACAACATAGACCATTCAAATTTTTCTAAGTAGTTACTCAGAAAAAAAACAGCTATACTACTAAATAACAACGCATTTAGACAAAAAAGTAATATCCCAAAAAACTTGTTCTTTCTACTAAATAAAGGAACTATTTTCAGATTATTAATATAGACAGGTATAGTCAAGAACGAGACTACAAGTAATGCGGTGAGAAACCTATTGTCCGCCTGAACAGACATTGTAAGTATCAGTATGATAAATAGCCACACAGCTATATTCTGTACCAAAGGACTATCTATCCATTTATCAAGTTTTGACATGCCTACAATTATTATACGATTTCAAAAATACTAGAAAATGCTTCCGAAATACATAATTAATGACAAAAGGGTTCTTTTTGATTGTAAACGGTTTTCATAAACTGATGAAAGTAAAGAACGTAGATATAATCCACTTATCACTCTTTAATGTCTATTGATCATTCTTTCTTTTTCATGTTCTTGATTACTCTCACTTTTGAAATATCAATTCAAAAATTAACTATTATGAAAGCTTTTCAAAACTTATGTCTATATGTAACAATGCTCTGTATTGAACTATTTATGTTCCTAGGGGTAATCTAACAGTAGAAAAATATTTAAACACACTTATGAAACTAGATATACAAAATGTATCTAAAAGATACAACAGCCGTAAATACGGGTTAAAAGAATACTCTTTGAATATTGAGAAGGGGATCTTGGGGTTATTAGGCCCAAACGGAGCAGGAAAATCCACTCTGCTTAAAATGATCGCCACTATTAGTAAACCAACAAATGGTGCTATTTTATTGAACAAAAACAATGTTATCAAGGATCCTAATTACATGCGAAAACAATTGGGATATCTACCTCAAGATTTTGGAGTATACCCAAACTTAAATGCTATTGAATTTTTAGAATATATGGCGGCACTAAAAGGTGTTGGTGGCACACATCTAAAACAACGAATTCACCTTTTATTAGAAGGGCTAAATCTTACCGAAGTTGCTAAAAAACCAATCGGAAATTACTCTGGAGGTATGAAACAGCGTATTGGTATTGCCCAGGCATTACTCAACAATCCCAAAATAGTATTGTTTGATGAACCAACGGTAGGTTTGGACCCAGAAGAGCGAGTACGTTTTAGAAATTTAATTTCTGAATTAGCAAATGATTGCATCGTTATCCTATCCTCTCACATTGTTTCGGATATCGATACGATCGCAGATCAAGTTGTTATTATGAAAGATGGTCAACTTTTATCTACCGGAAATCAAAAAACTATTATCGATAATGTAAAAGGTAAAGTGTTCGAAACTTCTATTAACAGTAACGAAGTCGAAAATTTTAAAAAGAATCATATTATCCTTGATACTATTAGAAAAAAAGAAACATCTACTATTCGCTTCATATCAGAAGTTTTACCAGAAAATGGTACTCCTTGTGAGACTACATTAGAAGATGCCTATTTATACATCACCAAAAAACAATAGCATGCAACATTTTATAACCATAATAAAATCAGACTATTTACAACGCACGAGAAGTTACGCTTTTTTAATTACACTCTGTATCAGTTTAGCCGTTGCTTATTCATTTATTCCTCCACCGGGAGCCAATTACTCTACTATTAGAATTGGTGAGTATCAGGGATTCTATAATTCGGCTTGGATTGGTTATGTAACTGCAATTATGGCAAGTATTTTTCTTTCACTAGTAGGATTTTATCTAGTTAATGGTGCTATTAAAAATGATATGGAGAGTAAGATTGGTCAGGTTATTGCCACTACCCGAGTTTCAAATTTTAAATATCTATTTGGTAAAGCGATAAGTAATTTTCTAGTGCTTCTAACCATTGCTCTTATCATATTTATAATGAGTATACTACTATTCTTTATGTACAATGATAGATTCTCTTTTGATTTTCTTCAGTTTGCCAAACCATATCTTGTAATTACTATCCCATCATTGTTTTTTATTGCTACATTGGCGGTGTTATTTGAGGTCCTCCTAAGCAGAAAATCTGTAGTACAGAATATACTTTTCTTCTTCTTATTTTCCTTTATGCTCATTCTTGAATCGCCTGATTCAGACCAACTTCATTTGGATGTTTTTGGTTCTAAAATTGTTACGGCACAAATGGAGAACACAATTAATGAGCTTCTGGAAAAAGATTCTCAAACACAACTTACGCTTGGTTATATATTGGGTAATGTTTCAAACACCAAGTACTTCGTTTTTAATGGAGTTGAGTTTCCTTTGTCGTTTATCATAAGTCGTTTATGCTGGATGATTTTTGGGATACTATTGTTATTAATTACTTCTACTTTTTTTCATAGATTCAAAGGTAAAGACCTGTATCTCCAAAAAAGTAGCAAGACCAAACTAACAACAATAGCAACTAATGATGTTGATATTTCTAAACTACCAAATGCTTCTGATTCGTTTGGAATACTATCATTACTAAAAATCGAATTTTTATTACTTATACGAAGTGGAAACAAATGGTTATGGTTACTAAATGTATTAGGCATACTTGCTTTGTGTTTTGCACCTTTATCCTTTGCTCATCAAATGGTATTACCTGTATTATGGTTTTTACAGGTCAATCGATGGTCTTCATTGGTAACAAAGGAAAGAATTCATAATACTCACTTTTTTACTTTTGCCTCTTACAAGCCAATTAACAGATTACTTTTCGCACAATTCCTATCAGGAATATCGCTAGCTATTCTATTGGCCATACCATTAATCTCTAGATACATCGTCCTATTTGATTTTTTACATGTTGCCTCTATTGTTATAGGCGGAATTTTTATTGTATCGCTTGCAGTTTTACTTGGTGTTTTAAGTAGAGGTAAAAAACTATTCGAAGTTTTATTCTTTATGATCACTTATACCAATATAAATGGTATTTCTTTCACAGATTATTTTGGGGGATTGCATAATCAATACAATCATCTAATCACTGTAACTGCATTAAGCCTAATCACCCTCATTTTTACTTATTTTATTAGAAGTCTTGAGTTGAAAAAAGTATAATGAATTACTAATCATCAGAAAACGAACATAAACTAATACTAATTAAAAAGCTTCTGAAAAATTAATTTCAGAAGCTTTTATTGTTTATTGAATCTTGGTTATTTAGTTACAATAAACCTTTTGGTAATTATATTTTCACCTGTATTCACCTCTAAAATATACATTCCATCGGTTAATCCAGCTACATTAATCTTATTTTCTGATAATTTATCATTCATAACCGTTTGACCAATGTAATTTATGATTCTAAAAGAAACATTTTGGCTATTTAATCCTTTAATGAATAAAATGCCTTCATTAGCAGGGTTTGGATACAATGTCATCTTGTCTGATATACCTGTTTGATCCCGATTAGTTTCTTTAAACACAACACCTCCAATGTTTACGGTATAATCTTCAACTTCTCCATAGGTAAAAGTTTCGCAAGGATCTGGTGCTCCATTATACTTCATAGATACTCTCATTCTGGTCTCTCCATCCAATGCCGTTCCAGGCACGGTAAAATCGTACGATTGATTTGCACTACTAGTTGTTGAAGCAGATACTACTTGCTCTGAAGCCTCAAAGGTTCCATTTTTATTATAATCAATCCAAACTCCCCAAAATTCTGTGTAGGAAGAGTTTGCAAAACCAACACTCAATGTTATTGTATTCGCTCCTTGGTTTACAATTGATGATCCCAAATTTGTATAATCCGTGTATCCGGATGTATCAGATGAAGGATTATTAAGATCATTCATACCCACAAAATCAATATATTCAAAATTAATATTGTTTCCCTGGGAGCTACAATATGCTATATCCTCCTCTAGAGTAGTTGCACTAGTAGTATTACTTGGCGGCGAACTATTTCCTGCTCCGTCTTTTGCCACTACAGTAAATGAATACGACGTATTTGGTGTTAAACCAGAAACTACACTAATCAAACCATCTACAGTAGTGTCTACTAACGTTGCTCCTTGATATACTTCATATCCTGTAACGCCAATATTATCTGTCGATGAGTTCCAGGAAAGGGTTATGCTAGTACCTGTAATATTAGAAGTTACCAGATTTGTAGGTGCAGATGGTGCCTCAGTATCCAGCGTAGAAGATTCTATTTTAATATTATCAATGGCCATATCACTTCGCCAACCGCTACCTGTTGTTCCTTTAAACTGCAATTTAACTACAGATCCTGCATATGCAGAAATATCTACAGTAGCTTGGTTCCAGGTATTACCAAGATTGCCATTTGCCGACCAGATGGATGAATATGTAGCACCATCGTTAGTGCTAATTAAAACTTCCATGTTACCCATAGTAGCTCCGTACATATGATATCCAAATTCTAAAGAAACTCCAGAAAGTGCAGATAAATCAATACACGGACTATTAAGAAGTGCCGTTTTATTAGGACTTCCGTTCGAACTTGCAGAAGCCTCTGTAAACAGGTAAAAAGAACCATTTTGTCCTGTTGAAGGTCCTGTGGTATTTGAAGGCGTTCCTCCAGAATCTCGGGTCCAATTTATATCATCTCCTGTAGCATTGGTCCACGCTCCAAAATCAGCCTCAAAACTTTCGGTATAAGGGAAACTATTAATTCCGGCACATAATGGAACTTCTTCAGTAGTAAAGTTTACAGATGTACTATATGGCGAACTTGTACCTCCTGTGCAATTACTTCTTACTTGTGCTTCGTAATTTGTTGTTGCAGATAAGCCTGAAATATTGATTGTATTACTCGGGGATGGCAATGTGGTCCAATTCGCAGTGCCAACTACGCGATAGCGAACATCATATGTAGCTCCAGTTGTTGCTTGCCAGCTTAATGTAGCCGCCGCCGCCTGAACATTAGTAGCTGATAAGCCAGTCGGTGCTCCACCACCTATTGGTGTTAATTGTACATCTTGCACTACACTAGCATAATCTGTAACGGATACTCCAGTGATCGTTAATGGTTCGTAACACTCTGCTTCGTACAAAATACTATACGTTCCAGCTTTTATTGGTCGATAATAATCTCCTTCAGGTAATTCTGTTGGAACCCAAGACTCATAACTCTCCTTACCAACAATCGTTACTTTAGCTTCTATGGGTTGATTGGTAATAGCGTCTGTCACTACCCCTCTAATTCCATAATTTATTTGTTTTAAAAATGCAATAAGCGCATCTCTATTATAGTTCCAGAAATTTACTAATTGATTAGCTGCTGGTGTTTTAGCATTTGATAACTCAACTGTAACTTCTCTTCCTTTATGGTTATAAATCTGGTAATCTTGTCTTCCTCCTTGTACTTCGTACCATGCATATCCATTGGTAATTCCATTATTTAAAGCATCAAAATACCCATTAGGACTATTAGATTGACAAAGATCTCTATATTCTTCAGAAACATGAATAAAGTAATCCTCATCAGGGTGAGCTCCTGCATAGGTATCCCATGGGTAATTGATTAATTCTATTCCGCCATGAAAATTAGCAGACAACACAAAATGCCTGGAGCTTGCAAAATTCATAAAGGCCAATGTTTCTGTTTGATAAGCATTACCATCTGGATTTGGTCCATCATCTGGATCTGGATAATTCCTATTTAGATCCACATTATTTGCATTACCTCTTGTTGCATTCGCAACCGATGTGTTATTAGCACTATTTCTAAATGTACCATCTGGGTTTGCAAGTGGATTAATCCAGACTTCGTTATTATCTAAAAGATTTTTAATTTCTGTATGCCTGGGATCACTGGTGTTATTATATGCATTAAGCAAATAATCGATAAGATTCAACATCATAGGATATCCAGCAATTTCATCTCCATGCATAGAAGACGTATACATAACACGAGGCTCTTTTTCATTACTATTAACATTGTCTGATAGTTTTACAAACAGTAGAGATTTATCACCCTCTGTCGTGGTACCTATATTTTCAACTTTACATATTGCAGGGTTATTCGTTGCAAATTCATTCATCATCGTAACATAATCGGCATATGTAGGATATGCAGTAAGCGGAAACGTTGCAGCTGCTTTTTTTGATATATCCGAAGACATTACTCTATACCCAACAACATTATCATCAGAAGAAACTTTGAAAGGAATCTCTTTTTGCAAAAAGTTGGTAAATTGATTTTTATTGGCCATTACTTTTACCTCTTTGCTAACATCATCATAATGAACAATTGATAATTCTTTTGTAATGGTAGTTAATGCAGATTTGTCATTGATAGTAAAAGTGAAAATTACTTCTCCTCTATCATTCAGGTACTTTTCAGCAAGATTTTTATCCTTTTGTTGTGCAAAAAGTGTGGTACTAATGGTAAATAACACCAAAAGTATTTGTGTAATTTTGTTTTTCATGGTTTTTAGAGTAGTTTAAATTTAATTGAGTTAATGTTTAGGTTAAAATGATGTGTAACAATCAACCTAAAGGTAATATAAATTTAATGAGAATTCAACCATGAAGTATTCTTCATCTCTTATGTTGAGTTATTTACAATCTTAACCCACCAATAAAAACATTATCGATCTAATTAAACACCTCATTTCATTTGCTAGATCAATTATCGTATATGACTGCCCGCATTAACATCAATAGTAGCACCTGTTGCATGATCCATAAGACCGCTACACATCATGCCAATTAACGGAGCTAAATCCTGAGGTGTAGTAAGCTCATTTAATGAGATTTCATCAAGTACTTTTTGCTCTCCATAAGCTGCAATAAAATTTTCTGCCATTTGTGTCCGGGTAAATCCAGGGGATAGTATAAATGATTTTATATTATGCTTCCCAAAAGAACGGGCCACACTTCTTGCCAATGAGACAATACCTCCTTTTGAAGCGGCATAACCAAGATATTCTTCAGTTTCTCCACGAAAAACAGCTCGACTACCAATATAAACGAATCTACCACCTTTGTTTGATTTGAAATGATCGATTCCCAACTTTGTAAGCAATCCTACTGCGTTTAAATTAATATCTATGGTTTTTTTCCAAGTAGAATACCAACCTTCAGTATCTATTGTAGTTGAATGCGGTAAAAAAACACCAGCATTTAATATAATAACATCTATTCTCTTGAAAGAATCTCGTACATCATTAAAAAATTTATACACCTCTTTTTCATTAGACAGGTCTGCCTTAAAAGTTTTAGACATTGTATTCTTATTAGTAGCTATCAAATTTTCTGCAGAAGCTTTATTAATATTATAATGTACGGCAACATTTGCTCCCATTTTCATCAAAAAATCTGCTACAGCCTTGCCAATTCCATTAGAAGCTCCAGTAAGCAATATATTTTTATCCTTTAAGTCTATATGTATCATGATAGCTATTTCTCATAAAAGTAAGAAAACAAAAACCAAATCATTTTTTGATGACTTGGTTTTATAAGAATTTGGTTTGGCTAACTCAAATACTGATCATTTTTTTTCTTGAAATGTTTTTAAATTATTTTGGAATGTTTCTAATTGCGGATCTTTTTGTTTGGTTGCAGTTTCTACTGCTTTTTTATAATTCATCAACGCTAAATCCTTTTGGTCATTTTCTGCCAACGCCTCTGCATAACTATCATATACATTTGCAGAATTAGGAAACAACGCTATGTTTGTTTTAAAAATTAGTATTGCTGTTTTTATTTTAGAAGTTTGAAAATAGGAATACCCCAAACCATTAATCTCACCCTCATTAAGCATATTTATTTGTACCAAATGCTTTATATTCTTCAATACATCGTCCTCAACTTTTTTGGTTATTTCTTTATTTTCTAACTCACTTAATGTCTTTTCCAAAGGACTAAAAAAGGAATTTTTATACTCATCGGCTGAAGCTTTGGCCAATTCCTTAGCTTTTTCCAAGGCATCATCTGCAGGTAATTTTATATCTGGTATAACTCCTACTCCTTCCCAATTTGTTTTGGTAACAGGATTTATGGTTCTTGCAAATGGTATTCCGATACCAAAACCATTACCTAATGGAAAAAAACGTGTTGGATGTGCTCCCCCTCCTGTAACTTCACCTAATACGGTCGCTCTTCCCCTACTTTGCATAGTGTATGAAAAATCTTCTGCTCCAGAAAATGTGCGTTCACTTGTCAAAATATACACAGGAACTTTAGGTCTTTTTGTTCCTTTCACATCAACTACCCACATCTCCTCAGTATGGTCATCTGCTCTTGAGTAAATTGTATTTAACAACAACTTCTCGTTAAAAAAATGACTCGATAAATAGTTAACTGTTACCGGACTTCCTCCACCATTTCTCCTCATATCAACAATTATAGCGTCGGCTAGTTGCATTTCCTGCATGACCAAATCTATTTTAGATAAATGTCGCTTAGATCCGCCAAAAAATGCAAGATCAATATAACCTATGTTAGATTCCATAAGTTGAAATCCTCTTAGCATTGATGATCTATATCTACCAAGGCTTTCAGTCAATACTACTTCTGTATTATCCTTATCTTTCTTTGGCCTAGGTGCCGAAAAACGTAAATGTTTATCCTTGGTATACTTCCGCAATTCTTCTGTCAAAGATTTTGCAAAATCTGCAGGGGCCATGTCTTTAAAGAAGTTTTGTTGCATTAATTCATCCAAATGTGCATTGGTTTGCTTGGCCTTGTCTAAAAAAATGTAGTTTTCTTCTAATAACTCCTGCACTTTTTTGACCATATCATTATTTGACTGTCCAAAATGCAATCCGGGGACTAATAAAAATGTAAGAGTTAATACGATTGTTGTGAACACTGTTCTTTTCATGTGATTGATGTTTATTGATTTATTTTTAAGCTTTTACTTTGTACAATTCATAATAATTTTGTTTAAAATATGTTCTAATTGAGCTATTTCACTACTTGTTATTCCTTCTAATGCCTTACTTCTATTTTGTAAAATTATGGGTGGTAATTTTTCAAGTATTTCTTTTCCTTCATCTGTAATATCAATAGTATGCCTTCTTCGATCATTAGTGTTAACTGATCGTACCAAATATCCTTTTTTAACCATAAGATCAATCATCCTAGTCATGGATGCATTATCCTTGAAAATTAATTCGGCTATTTCCTTTTGGGACAGTTCTGGGTAGTAGTTCAGAAACAGTAATATATTACCCTGATCTACCGTAATGTTATCTATTTCATCGGTAATTTTTTTGTAAGCAAGTTTTCTATACTCTTTTATTGCTCTCTCTATGCTATAAAAAATTACTTGAGACGGAGTTTTGATATTCATCTATTTTTATTTGATACAAATATATTTGATATATCAAATATAATAAAAACAGTACTAATAAAAATAAGATTCTTTTAACATATAAAAGAATCTTTATTTATAAACAGTTTATTTTCAAAGCTATTTAATTCACTAACCAGTCCATTTTTCTTACTATACCAATAAAGTTTTCCATCTCTGATTGCGTTCCTATACTTATACGAGACCATTCGGGATAATTTGACCACCCACCTGGCACTGGTGAAATGCCAGATTTTTTAAGCTCTTGTTTGTAACGATCAATATTTTTTCCTTTTACTAACATAAAGTTGGTGGTACTTGGCAGATAATCTATCCCCAAACTTTTAAGTGCATTCTCGGTATATGTTCTAACTTCTTTGTTTTTTCTTCGATATTCATTTGTGTATTCATTATCATTTAATGCAGTGATTGCTGCCGCTACTCCGATATTACAAATTAGACCACCAAAACTATAATGTTCATTTTTTATTCGATCTATTGTCTCTGATAATCCCATAGCATACCCCACTCGTAAACCCGCCATTCCGTATGCTTTAGAAAAAGTCCGAATAACTAAAACGTTGTATTTTTGTATTAATAGCTTTACTATATCTGAACGGTCCACAGGGGTAACCAAATCAATATATGCCTCGTCTATTGCAACCGTACAAGTAGATGTAGCTACATCCTTGCAAAAATTCTCTAGATCATTAGCGTTCAAAATTTTACCTGTAGGATTATTAGGATTACATATATACACCAATTTTGTATCCTTTGTCATGGCTTTTCTTGTTGCATCTAGATCTATATCCATTTTAGCATTTAGAGGTACCTGCATGCATTTGTGATCAAAAACCTTATCAGCAAACCTACCAGTTACATTAAATGTGAAACCAGGGACAATAATACTATTCTTGCTTTTACCAAATGCCCTGGTTAGCATGCATAATATTTCAAAAGAACCATGCCCTAAAATTACTTGGCTGTCATTTATCCCATTGATTTTCGCGATAGTTGCTTTAAGTGTATTCGTGTCATATTTATAGTACGACGCATATCTATTTATGCGTGATAATTGGTTGCTAATTACTTCTCTCACTTTTTGTGAAGGTCCATAAGGATTCTCATTCGAAAACAAACGTATTTTCTCTTCATTAACCATTATTTTTCGCTCATCTGCTAATAACGTAGCTCCATATGAACCCGGTGAAATAATTCCTGCTGCCGCAACCGCTCCTCCCAGTTGTAAAAATTTTCTTCTGTGTACTCCTTGATTATTCATTTGTCATAAGTTTTACACAAATTTGATTCTCATTTGTGCTTTTTCCTAATGACATCATGATTCTGGCAAACAAAAAGATGAAGTTGTTATTCTTTTTGTGATTTACGATACTCTATTGCCGTAATGTTGGTAAGTTTCTTAAAAGCAGAGTTAAAGGAAGAAATACTATTGAAACCACTTTCATATGCTATCGCCGAAATTTTGTAGTGCTCATATTCTTTCATCATCAACAGTCGTTTTGCTTCATCTATACGATATGATGTAATGTATTGTGAATAATTTTCGTTTTTAACCTGATTAATTACTTGTGAAAGTTGTTTGGAGGTAATCCCAAGATTTGCACTTAATTTGGTTAATGTTAAATCAGGATCTAAGTATAATTTTTCTGTTAGCATGATATCATTAAGCTGGTTTAGATATTCTATAGCCTTTTCGTTACTAAGGCCAGAGTTAGAATACCTTTCTTTGTTCGTTTTAAATAAAAAAGGAGTTTTTAGTGCCCATACAGATAAAAAAAGGATAACAACAGAAAATAAAAACGCCGTACTTAGATATGGAACCAAACTCATGAATACTCCTATTTGTACCAGGGCCATGGCGATAGTAAGAATGGTAAAATATAGCAGCCAATTTTTAGTCTGTCTTGATTTTTCGTCAGACGGTTTGACATATCGATATATTAAGGAATATAATGTAAACAAGCCATAACCAAGTACATGAAGTAACAGTCCTATAAAAATCATTCTAGATAATGAACTACTATCATTAGGAATAATCCAACATAATCCAATAAATAAAAAAAGAGGTATATAATTGAAATAGATTTTTCTTTTCTGAATTACTATTTCAGGTTTACTAGAATATCTAACATAAAACCATAGAGAGGGTCCTATAGCAAGTAACATTCCCAAAAACACATTGCGCGCAATTGGATGAATAGGAAAATAATTATAAAACAATGATTTTCCTATTCTAAGACTGAAAGCCAATAAATAGATGGCTAAAAATATAGTAGAAACTGCCCGTTGATTTCTTGTTGTAAAAAGAAATAACCCAAAGAATAATGCTATGATAAAGCCTATACTGCCTAGCATTAATTCTATATGTTTAAATATTTCTGGATTAGGATTCATAATAACAAAGGAACTAAAAATTGATTATATTTTAATATTAAAAAATTAAAACAATACTATTAAACACTCCTAAAACATTTGCAAGAATCCATAATACAAATCAATAAAAATAGCGTATATTTATAGATAGAACCTTACTTGTCAGTGACTTACTTATTTCTGACAAAACACACACATTTCATTACTTAACAAATTTTAATTCTTATTTACTATGAGTATCGCTCAACCCACCCCAAAAGGAAAGGAAAAAAGACCTAATTTTAAGGACCAATACGATAACTACATTGGTGGAAAATGGACCAAACCCGTAAAAGGAGAATATTTTGACAATATCTCACCGGTCGACGGAACTAGTTTTACTAAAATTGCTCGTTCTACAGCAGAAGATATTGAGCTTGCCATCGATGCAGCATGGAAAGCGGCTCCGGAATGGAATAACTCATCAGCCACATTTAGAAGTAATTGCCTACTAAAAATTGCTAATATTATAGAAGAAAACCTCGATGCATTAGCCCAAGCAGAAACCTGGGATAACGGAAAAGCAATTCGTGAGACTCTAGCGGCAGATTTACCCTTAGCAGTTGATCATTTTAGATATTTTGCAGGCGTAATTCGCTCTGAAGAAGGCTCTGTAAGTGAGCTCGATTCTAATACCGTTTCTCTTAACCTACAAGAACCCTTAGGAGTTGTAGGGCAAATAATCCCATGGAACTTTCCTATATTAATGGCCACTTGGAAAATTGCTCCAGCATTAGCCGCAGGAAATTGCGTTGTACTAAAACCCGCAGAACAAACTCCAGTAGGAATAATGATATTAATAGAGCTTATTGAAGGAATTCTTCCTGACGGTGTTCTTAATGTTGTTAATGGTTTTGGAGCTGAAGCTGGTAAACCTTTGGCATCAAGTCCTAGAATCAATAAAGTTGCTTTTACAGGCGAAACCACTACGGGGCAGTTGATCATGCAATATGCATCAAAAAACATTACTCCGGTGACACTTGAGCTTGGTGGAAAATCTCCAAATATTTTCTTCGAAAGTATAATGGAAGCTGATGATGAGTTTTTTGACAAAGCGATAGAAGGTGCTGTCATGTTTGCTCTGAATCAAGGAGAGGTATGCACGTGCCCATCAAGAATTCTAATTCAAGAGAGTATTTATGATGAATTTATTGAGCGTGTTATTGAGCGTACCGAAGCAATTAAACTAGGTCATCCTCTCGATCCTGAAACAATGATGGGTGCCCAGGCCTCTAATGATCAATTTGAAAAAGTTCTTAACTACATCAATATTGGAAAAGACGAAGGGTGTGAAGTATTAACAGGAGGCGAAGAAGCTTATGTTGAAGGCCTGGAAAACGGGTATTACGTTAAACCTACACTATTAAAAGGTAACAATAAAATGCGAGTATTTCAGGAAGAGATATTTGGCCCTGTAGCGTGTGTAACAACTTTTAAAGATGAGGCCGAAGCTATTGAAATTGCAAATGACACGCTTTATGGTCTAGGTGCAGGTGTCTGGACAAGAGATACACATCAAGCATATCAAATTTCAAGAGCAGTACAAGCCGGTCGCGTTTGGGTAAATTGCTATCACAATTATCCTGCTCATGCGCCATTTGGTGGGTACAAAAAATCTGGTATAGGTAGAGAAAATCATAAAATGATGCTTAATCACTACCGTCAAACCAAAAACATGCTTATTTCATATGACAAAAAACCAATGGGTTTTTTCTAAATATAGTTTATGATTCAACGCGTTAAAATAACTGATTCGGCTATTGCTGTAATCGATACTCTTAAAGAAAAACATGGGAAGTTAATGTTTCATCAGAGCGGTGGATGCTGTGATGGCTCTTCACCAATGTGCTTTGAAAAAGGTGAATTGATGATTAATGAAACCGATGTATGGTTAGGAAATATTCATGGATGTGACTTTTATATGTCTAGTGATCAATTTGAATACTGGAAACACACACAACTTACTGTAGACGTGGTTGAAGGTCGTGGAGCAAGTTTTTCTTTGGAAATTCCTATGGGTATTCGCTTTGTTATTAAATCACGTATATATTCAGAAAGTGAAATGAATGAATTAAGTCCAGTGCATAGCGGAGAAACTATATAATTTTAGTAATTAGATAAAAGAACCTCAAAGCAATTTATTTGTTTTGAGGTTCTCTATTTAATTCATTTGGTGTCCCGACTAATATCCAAATCTTTTTATTTGTTTCATTTTCCCAGCTGCCAAAATTTTTAATTTCTGTTGAAATAGAAAAACCCGCTTCTTCTAATTCTGATTTTACATAATCCACAGATAATGTATGGGCTTCCATTTGTTCATCTCTTGTTTTATTACGCATCCGGGATTTAAACTTTTCTATAATCACAATTCGTCCATCGGGTTTAAGAGATTTCTTGATATGCTTCAAAATAACCATATAATCATCCATTTCATGATAGGTATCCATAACGACAACGGCATCCAACAATTTTTCAGGAAGTTTTGGATTATCATAATCTCCCAATATAGTATTTACATGAGTAAATTTTCTTTCTCTTAAATGTTCATCTAGTTTATTCAATCTATCCTCTCGTACATCTACAGCATATACTTTACCAGATGCTCCCACCTGTTTTGCAATATGAATTGTCAAATAACCCTCATGACATCCAATATCGGCAACAAAATCACCGGCTTCTATATTAGATAGCTTAAATATTTTAGACACATCCATCCAAGTATCCCGGTCTGCCCATTGGTCTTCCTTATATTGTGCACTAGCAATTTCAATTATACCTATCAGAAATAAAAACGTGTAAATTTTATTTGACCTTTTCATGCTTTCCCATTTTAAATTATGATCAATTGAAGAGGATTTAAATTACTCTTTAAATAAACTCTGTGTATCTGTTTTATGAAAAGTTTGTGCTTTTCTTATAAAAAAGACCTAATTAATAGGTTTCTGGAAACATCTAGAATATGATTGTTTTTATAAGAATTAGAGTTTTTCTACCGTCTAACCCCCTATTTTGAAGCAAAAAATGTTAATAAGTGTTAAAATAGTACCTTTTTATACATAGTACTGTAACGAAATTGATTTATGTACGTCTAGTAAGTATATAACAATTAAAAAACAGTAATTATGAGAACTTTAGATAACAATCAAATAACAAAAAAAGTAACAGGAACAAAAGGATATATCTGGAACACTAAAAGACGTTACAGATAATCTAAACCAACATTCATCAATCAATCAATCAATCAATCAAAAACAGAAATTATGAGAACTTTAGACAACAATCAAATAACAAAAAAATTACCTGCAACAAAAGGGCATATCTGGAATTCTAAAAGACGTTACAGATAATTGTAAACGAAACATTCATCAATCAAAACTACTACCATGAAAGCTATAAAGAATATCAAGAAGAAATTAAAAGGAGTCAAACAGAAACAAAACCTATTTTTGGGTTTCACACAGAGCGGGGATGACTATGAATATCATATTCGTATACAACCAAATCGTTATGTATATTAAACACTTGACTGTATAATTGAGTTAAAAAAAGGCTGATTTTCAATAAATCAGCCTTAATTATTTCATTCTTATTCTTCTACAAAATTATTCTGCTTCAGGTTTTTCTCCTTCAAATTTTGCACCAACTGGTGTACGGTAGCTATTAAAAGGAAGCTTAAGCAATTTGCTAATTTTAGCATTTGAGTCTACATCAGGATAGGTATCTACCCCATATACCAAATCTTCATTCTTTATTTTTGCGAAAGTACCAAACATCCTATCCCAAATCGAAAAAATATTTCCATAATTAGTATCTGTATATGGTAATACATAATGATGATGAACCTTATGCATATCGGGAGAAACAATTACCCAACTAATCATATCATCTAATTTTTTAGGTAAAGAGATATTAGCATGATTAAATTGTGACAACACTACTGATAGCGATTGATACAACATAATTATTCCTACAGGAGCACCAACAACAAACACGGCCAAGGTTGTAAATACAAAACGTATTACACTCTCTCCTGGATGGTGTCTATTGGCAGTTGTAGTATCTACATGATTATCTGTATGATGAATTAAATGAAACATCCATAATGGTTTTACCATATGTTCTACATAATGTGCTAACCATGCACCAATAAGATCTAATAAAGCTACACCAAGCAATACTGTTGCCCAAAGTGGAAGATCTAACCACTGTAGCACTCCAAATTTATTAGCTACGGTCCAATCACTTGTTTTAAGCAAAATAAAGGCTAAGAAAAAATTAATTACTATTGTTGTTAACGTAAAGAAAATATTTGGCCAAGCATGTTTAAATTTTTTATAATCAAACTTAATTAAAGGTGCGGCATACTCTATTAGCCAAAAAAAAGCAATACCTCCTACCAATATCAAACTTCGGTGTGATGAAGGAATTGTCTCAAAATAATTCATTATTGTTTCCATGAGCACAAATTATTCTATTTTTTATAATTGCGCAATAGTTTTTAAAACATTATGATTTTGAAAAATTAGCTGTAGTAATTTTAACTAAAAACATTCATCTTTAGGAGATTTTACATATACTATAAACCGAAAAGGATCTTACATAAGTTGTTCTTTGGTCCACTCTACTGCTCCTTCAAGGTTATCAAAACGTTTAATCTCATCTTGGTAAAACATGTTTTCCACGCTTATGCCGGACTTTTGAAACTTAGTGTACGTTACTGCAGAAAATACTTTGAGGTGGGGAAATATCACTTCCATTTTCATATACCCCGTGGGTTCTAACGAATAGGAATTTACTCTATGAGAAATATATCCAAAAGGCCGGTTTCCAAAATGTAAATTAGTTAAAAGAGAGATCTCTTTGGCTTTTTCATAGTCAAAACAGATACCTTCTGCAACCTCGATTATAAGGTAATTTTCATAAAAAAACACTTTTCCAAAATCTAGATCGTATTTTTTAATACAACCATTTTCAGTAATAGGTTTCGACATATTCAACTTCGGAGTTTAGGGGTAATATTCATTAAAAATCAAGACGATGTTATCGCATCAAAAATTTAAAGAAGCGAAACTACACAAAAAATAATAATATGATGATACGCTTTATAATTTTAGTAACATTTGTTTCTTAAAAGTAACGAAGAAATTAATATTCTACATGTAGATTACCTTTTATATCCCAAGACTTCAAAATCCTTTTTATATAGATTGTATATGGTGGACTTCTCGTTATTTGTTAAATTCTTTTTACGCTGAGTTTCTCTGTTTACATGAAGTTCTTTTACAGATATTTTTAAAACCCCATTTATTACTCTTTCCCAATCATCTGACATCTGTTCTAATCGAATAACATCATCAACTTTGAAATCTTTATATTGAATATATTTATATTGAGGGTAATAAAATATGTTATTATCCCTCATCTTTTCTAAATATATCAAAAACTCATCAAATTTCATATTTTTTGCTATTTCAAAAAAGTTGAACATCGATAGCACTCTATCATATGGATTCCTACATATTGAAAAAACAAAAACATTCTTATTATTTTTCTTTCTACATAATACGCCAGAATTTATTGGTAAATGATTCTTGTATACAGAATACTTAGTCATTAACGCCTCAAGAACAGAGGTACCTCCTGTTTTGGTTGGGTGTAGAAAGACAAAATCATTTTGATTTTTCATTTAGGTTAGACTATAGAAGTTACATCCATATATGAGTACTCTATTTTGACATTTACAGTACCTTCTAAACCCGATGTTCCAACACCATCAGGGCCTTTAAGTACTACTGCAGCTGAGACCGGACTTTGTGCTATATCTAATAAATTATTGTCTAAATCCCAATCTGTAGAATTAGTTTGTAATTGCTTTCCTGCATCAGTTTTAACTTCAATTAATTCAAAATTATAACCAGGTTTATTATATGCTATAAAAACATTTGCATAAGATTGTTCTACTCCTTTAGTAATATTACCTAAAATCGCAATTCTATTGATTACAATTACATGATTCAATCTTGCCGGTATAAGTTCAGTCAGTGGTTTTGTATCACCAAATAGTAGATCTCCATTGGTTAATGTAATTTCAAAGGTTTCTAGTTTGCCAAAACCTGATGTACCACCATTACCGTAATTTGCATCTGCATATTCTTTAGTTATTAAGGCCTTTGGTCCTGCTGTATCAATCAAAGGATTAGTTAAAGATGGTGCTGTTATAGTTCCGTTTTTTAAAATCACGCAAGCATTACTTCTATTTAATCCATCTGTACCATTCCCAATTGTAAATAATCTATCTGAGGGAATCCATTCTGTTTGACTGCCTACACTTGCTCCTAATATAACGGGGTATGAACCTACTGCAAACTCTCTAAAAGAATCTGCTCTACTATTACCCAAAACGACCGCTTCTTGAGCAGCCGCATAAGCCCCAAAACCTATTGCAGTACTTCGAGTAAGTAATGAAACTCCTAATATAGATATGGAGTTCTCTCCATTTGTATTACCATTAATTGCTATAGAGCGATTTCCAAATGCTGAACCTCCAAATGCAAAAGTATTGTTATCTATAGCATTTCCGGAACCTAGAGCAACAGAATTAACTCCAGAAGCATTTGATCCATCACCCATAGCTATAGAATTACGTCCATTTGCCTGAGTGCTTCTACCAAAGGAGAAAGCATTAGACTCATTGGCTTTGGCATTACTCCCTCCGGCAAAAGAACTATCACCTGTGGCTTCTGAGCCATCACCAAAAGAGAAAGAATACTCTGCACTGGCTTTCGTATTTTCTCCAAGAGCAAAAGAATGATATCCTGTAGCTCCTCCATCACCATTAAAACGTCCTTCAGAAAAATCGATAGCATTATAACCTATATTACCATAATTAGCAGGATTTCTACCTTTTAACCTCCATCCAATTCCATTACTCTGATCGATAGCTTCTAATCCTGTAGAACTTCCGGTACCTGTATTTTCACTATCCAAATCCCCAGTTAAAAACATGAGATTTCTAGAATCTTGTGTACGTACCAAATATACTTCTATCACATTCCCTCTGCCTGAAGACATAGGTACTTTCCCCTTCGGAGCGATAACGATTTGAGAAGCAAATTGCCCTCTAAACTCTACTGCATTTTCTGTTTCTAACTTTACAACCAATCTTCTTACCGTACCCAGCCCCGGAAAACCTGATGACGCTATAAACTCTATGTTTTGATTATCTGTATTATAAGTAAGTAAATAGGTATCATCATTTTTTGCTATATTCGAGTTATACGTAATTTGTCGTTGATTAGAGGTAATTACTCTATTTTGATCAATTTTACCTCTAAACTCATCAGAAATGTTTTGCAAAAAAGTTCTTTGCAATTGTATATCTTCTGTAAAATCCTTTTCAATTAATTCTAAATCATCAGGAGTAATTGTCCTCACTCCTTTTCCTGGTTTTAATATAAACTTGTATATGGCCATTATTCTCCTTGTATTATATCTCCAACAATAATGATATTTTCTGTTTCCAAAACGGTCCTTAACGACTCTGGCAATTGATTAAACTGATTAGCAAATTCTTGTTTTATACTTTCTTCATCATCTCCTCCAAAAGAAAAAACCGAACCTAAATTGACTACTCTCACCGTATTATCTTGAATTACCTGATTCGTAGGTTTCTCTACAGTAATCGATTTTCCATCAGATAAACTTATAACGATATCTCCATTACTCTCTTCGCGAACATTGGTAACCACTAACCCGCTATCTAGATGATGATAACTATCTATGAGGTCGCAGAACTCTTGTTCAGTAGGTTTGTCACCGGTTTCAAAGTAGGATTTTAATATTTCTTTTGGTTGTTTCATCTTTTTTGTTTTATGAATTCTGAATTATGCAAATAGACCTCCTACAATAAAAGACCCAGATAGTGTTAATTCTCCATTGGTTACAATTACATTGGAAAGTCTGGTGTTACTTTGATCATAAAACGAAATAATAGATTGTCCTCTACGCATTTCTGCAAACCCCATATCTACTGTAAAATTATTTGTACGACCTATTAGCAAAGGAGTATTAACCTCTCCTCCATAAGGCAATCTTAAATTTATTATGAACTGACTGGGCGTTGGAACCAGACTATTTATATTTGTAAATGATACATTAAACGTCAATAAATCTCCTACCAATGTATAGAATGCTCTTGTAGTTTGCACAGAGTATTCCGTCGAAAAATTGCCTAGGGTGGGGCTAAAGGCTATTTTGGCACCTGTTGGATTTATTATTTCTTCATTAAACGTTAAATTATTTACATATACATCATCTACAGTAAGTTGTGTATGACCCAAACCATAGGTGCCTTTTCCAGATTTTAAAAAATAACTAAAAGATCTCATATTTATAGTCTTATAGGCCCTTCTCCTTCAATAAGAATGGGGTTAGCAATCAAATCAAATTCAAAAATGATATTTTCGTCTTCTTTTACTACTAACGGAGGTTCTAAATTATTAATAGCTTGAATCAAAACATTTTCCAGGAAACTATTCCTTAATGAATCTGCAGAGCTCACAGGTGTTTTTTCAAGGCGATCAACTGATAATCTTTCGTTTCTTAAAATAACATCACCTCCTTCTAAACCTCCAATAGGGCTTAAAATTCCCAAATTTACTATCCTAATTTTGTTATTTGTAGAAATGCCTGCGGTAGGATCTTTTACCAATACCGAAGCACCATTAGAAAATGAAATTTTTTGATCTCCATTTTGATTTGCTACTACATTGGTTACAATCAGGCCGCTATCGATATGATGATAACTATCGATTAGATCACAAAATTCTTGTTCTGTAGGCTTATCACCGGTCTCAAAATAGGTCTTGAGTATTTCCTTTGGTTGTTTCATTATCAAATTTTTATTAAAACATTGAAGTTTTGATTGTTAAATTTATTTATTGTGAGCCACTATTCCCCCCACAACATAATTATCTACATTTTCTACTCCAAGAATTGCAACTTTTAATGGTTTGTTGACTACTTTAATATATTCAATACCTAACTTGTTTTTATTCTTATCTATTATCTTGTCATTTTCTTTTAGATCTTTTACTCTTTTCCAAATAACTGTGTTCCTCTTCTCAATAATTAGTAATGGGTGCTCTTCCGTAACTCTAATTATTTTTCGATTGGATAATTTGATTTGATAATAACTTGATGCATCAATAAATTCGATTTTGGTAACAGTTACTTCTGCTGACTCACCTTTATTTAAAGCCCCTTTCCAATCAAAATAATCACCCTGTGACTCGTCTATTCTATTCGGATAATCTAATCCAACTAATTTATCTCCAAGAACGATATCTGCAATTTTTTTCGTTTTTCCGTTGGCTAATAAAACATCAGATTTAATATCAAAACAATTAGCTCCATCAGGACCAACTATTATTGGGTCGCCCGAACCACCACCTCCACTTATAGAACTACTCCAACCTACCGACACAGTACTTCCAGCGCCCGTTCCTGCTCTAAAAGTAATAGTGCCAGATCGACTACCAGATGCTCTAAGTGTTAATATAACCGGCATACTTCCTGATCCTGAAGAGGGATCTATAAGCACTGCGCTATTATTTGATGTTGCTTGCCAAGATTGATTAGTAGTAACCCGTACAGATGTCTCTTCTCCTACATTTCTAAACCTAATAGTTGTAGGGCTTACAGATATATTTGATGGTACGATTGTAGCTCCTAGCTGATTCCATCCAACACTTGCATTCAAACTTCCACTTACGTGCTGAAACTGAAGTGACCCTCGTCGAGGCGAAGTTCCTGTATTTCGAGGGACAGTAAGCTGAATAGTTTCACCTCCGTTGCCGGAATCTTGACTTAGAGTAACCCCTACTATTCCAATACCTTTTCTCCATGGTCTATTGCTTTCTATCGTTACATCATATGTACCTCCAGCTCTAGGGATACTACTTCCTAGACTTGTTGGTACTACCCGAATAAATGCAGCAGCCTCGATTACTCTTACTGAAACAGTATCAAAAACCTGTCCATTATCATCGTCAGTTGCTGTAAGTCTGAAAACATAAGTACCTAAAGATAATCCAGTTACAGCCGTTGATAACGAATTTGGATTTGCAATAGTAGCTGAACCACCAGATACTCTTGTCCATTGTGTTGACAAAACATTTCCATCTGGATCTGAAGCCGAACCTGACAAGTTTACAGAATTTGTAGGCAACGTAATTGCTACATCATTACCAGCACTTACAACTGGCAAAGCATTAAAATCAAGCCCCACATAAACAATGAAAGCTAGTGTATAATAAGGAGGCCTATTTTCATGAGGTTGTCCGCCTCCGGCATTTGTAATGTTTAGACTATGTGTGTGATCTCCATTTTCAGTTGTTCTTAAACGTCTTGCATCCCCAGCATTTAATACCGACCTGGCATCATATCTTAAAAGCTCATTGGAATATCGACTTGTAAAACTTTGCAATTGATCATCCGCAGGGAAACCATGAAAGTGTTTACCCCTTGAATTCGTACTTCCAGAATGAGTGTGTGAAGGCATTTGACTTGTTGTCAATCTTACTGTTTTTTCTCCTCCGTCATTTCCTATTGTATTATAATCAGAATCACCTGCAGAATATCCTACTATAAATTTTCCTGATAAGTTAGGAGTTCCTCCAACTCCATTACATAAAGCCCAACCCGTTGGGATTTCGTTAATAGCGCCACTCCACATCATAATCATTCCTAATTCAAAACCACCAACTCCGGTAGTACCTCTTCCTACGTTACCTTCTGAATCGATTACTAATGCGGTCTGACTATTTACTTGGGCCACATTTCTAATCTTTAATTTCCCCGGATTTGTACCTATAGTAGCATCTATATCCAGGTTAGCCTCTGGATTAGAAACTCCAATCCCCACACGACCATTTGTTTGTACTCTAAACTTTTCTTCCCAAGGAGATCCTCCAGAAACTGATCCTCCTATAATAAAAGAATCTTTTGATGATCCTGTTGCATTATCTCCAATATTAACTCTAAGTTCGGTAACATCTTGTGAAGGTGTATTTTTACTCATCCATACAGCGTCTGTGTTTCCTCCTGTTCCTCTAAAAATAAGTCTATCCCCTTCTTCTCCATCTGTTAGATTTGGCTTATCTATCCCTAAAGCTAAACTGCCCGTCATAGGTTTTGAACCATCACGTGGTAAATAGTTTTCTTTTACGCCATCGATTTCTGAGGATAAGGCTATAGTGGTTTTGAGTTCTAATAATGAAGCATAAGGAAAAGTTTCTGAATTTGCCGTGGTTACCATTTCCGCAACAAAATCCTCATATACTTTCCGGTTTAAGTCATTATTCTGATTTGCCTGAGCATATTCTAAAAAACCATCAGTTGCCCTTAGATCAACAATCTGTACATGAGCAGCATTGGCTAAATACTTCAGCCTAAATAATTGTGGTTTTATTCTTTGAGTTTCATTACCATTAGATGGATCTACTTCTATAAATCTATAAGGAGCTATGATCCAGTTGTATTGTTCTGAAGCGGCCTCCTTAATTTTGTATCGTTTAGTAGGATCTATACCCCACTGAGCCATCATGGCTTCTAAAACATCTTCTTCATATGCTTTTTGCAATTGAATTAGTGTTTCTTGCTCTAGAGGAAATCCTCCTTTATATCCAAATCGTACTCTTTTCATCGAAATCGTTTATAAGATTGTTATATCTGAGTCATTTTCACTATCTGTATACAGATATCTTCTGGTTTCATAACTCTTGGCGACCAGTTTATAAAAATTAACTACTTTATGAAATCTAGGTGTTTGTATTTTTACTGCATCTGGGTGATTAGAAAAAGGATGTTTTCCGTCATATACAAGTACATCACTTTTTTCTTCAATCATTCTCTGCTTTTTAATTATTGGTATGCTGGATTTTTCAATTGCTTTTACTTCATTAAGAAATGTACCTGCATTCTCTAAAATTGCTTCTGGAATATTAATTCTAAAGTTAAAATACTCTGTACTACTCAGATCCAAATCACTTGCCAGATATAAGAAATTTCTAAAATCTTTTTTCTCTTCTGGATTTTGAGTGTAGGTAACAATTGGAGGTAATCCGTTTTCTATCTCGTCATGTGTATACAGGTATTGAACTGTGGGTCGATCGGCATCATCAATAAAAATCAAACCATTATTAGCCTTCTCTTGAGTGGTCTCATAGTATTGATATGTTTTACTCTTATTAAACAATTCATTCAATACTTTCTCTAGATATATTACCTGACCATTGTGCTGCATTTTATACAACGTATCGTCATAGATATTGGACAATGGCGTAAGTAAAACCTGTAACCACGAAGCATGTTTCATTTTTCGCAATACTGGCGGCATCAACATTATTAATGCACGTTTCCAATCTATGGTTGTATATTTTTTTAAGTTATTTTCCATAGATTACAGGTTAAAACTAGGATCTGTTTGTAAATTATAAGGAAAGTAGTTGACTACAATACCTTCTTTGTCTTCCGGATCTATATCATCGTCGTCCTGAGACTCAGAAAAATCGGTGTTAAAATATCCAGAAGTAGGCACAAAAAATGGGGATTCTCGTTTTTCATCTTCATCATCATACACATCAAATCCGTTAGCTAAATCCTTGCTAAAAGGTGATATCTTTATTTTTCTGAGTATGGGCAATTGCACTCCTTCTTCTTTTTGTATGCTATCTATCAAAAATGTAGGTACAAATGCCCCATTAAATTCTAAAGTCTCTATGTAATTTTTGATGGTATCTTCTACTGGTTTTCTGGACAAATCTTTAATTAATTTACCTTCATTTTCACCTTTGGTATAAATAGCCAAAGGATCAACATATACATCTAATTCAATTCTTATTTTATCACCAGTAGTAGATACAATTCTTATTTGGGTACCAGCATCTTTAACTTGATTCATATAATATTGAAATGCCTGTCGTTCTGGAGTTGTTAATGCCTTTGGTAATCCGTCGACTCGTTTTGCTACTTTCATGGTTACAATACCAACCTGATTGTAGTAATATTCTTTTATTAGTGCCTCAGTATTCTGTGTAGGAGGATTAGTATTATTAGGATCATTTATATCACCAAACACATCATCATATAAACGTTCTGATATTGCACAGTGCTTTATTATTTTTGCATTCTCGATATTGTTAATTTTCGTTGTATCAAATTGGAAATACCCTTCTTCCCATATTAATGGTGCTCCCGCAATATAGTTGAATGCCTGTTCTCTATACCAAGACAATGTATGCGGTCTTGATAAAAGCGCATTACGCTCTACGATTTTTTCATGCATCCAAATGGCGGTTGCCACTATGTATACCCAAAGTCTCCATATGGCCGTTTTAGAAGTACTGGTAAGCTTGCCTTCTAAAGTTTGCTTTTCATTAGTAGTAAGTATCTCTAGAGCACTTAATTGATCTACCTCTTCCTTTTGGTTTAAAATCTCTTGTTGTATTTCTGCAATGGTACGTGCCATGAATAGTCAATTTATAATTGTATAATTCTATTAGAAAATTTAATAAGGAACCTTTCACCTTTAGAGATACTATTCAAAACTTCTGTCGAGTTAAAAATATTAGTATCTACCATATTATCAGCTGGTATTGATACAGTGATAAGAATACTTGTACTAACCTCAATAGTTTTAGGTATATATATTTCATATCGTTTTTTAGGCAATACCGACATCAAAATCTTTAAACCTGCTATATCTGCTCCTTCATCTATCTCTTTTGATAACAAAACTTTGTTTCCAAGCTCTGAACTTCCTGATTCTCTATAGTAAATTGCATTTTCTATATCTTTAAAAAAGATAGGATTTGCAAAGTTTCCTACTGCAAATCCATCGATTCTCAGTTGTTCTGAAGGAATGTCATCCTCTGGTGGACAAACAACAAAATCCTCACCAACCTCCATACAACCAATTCCAATACAATCATCTTCGTCCTCAAGCAATGCCAAATCTGCCAATGTTGCGTCAGTTGCCGGAAGTATGCTTCTAGATGTATAAAATTCTTTGATTTCTCGTCTTGTAGGTGGGCTAGTGATCTCTAATTCGTTGTAAACAGAGAGTTGGTTATCTACTCGGTCTATATCATTATCGTTTAATAAATCAAATACTCCTTCAATACTTCCATATTTCTGGAGCGCTATATCAAAAATACTTTGATTTTCTTGTGGCTTAATAGTTTCCATCGATATGTATATTTTCTAAATCGTTCACATCTACATCTTTTATAAAGAAATCATCAAACTCTAACTGGTTGCTAATCTCGTTTTCTAATCTCAGTCTTGATATAATCTCTGGGCTTTTAAGATAATCTGTAATCCCTACGCCCAATATGGGATGTTCTTTAAAACTTCCTTTATGACTTAGCAACAACAATTCTATATTTTGCTGATCGGTATCTCCAATAGCAAAATCTCCATTGGTTATTTCCAGATCTCTATTTTTATCAAGCTTAAAATCTTCCATAATCGTATTCTATAAATCATCAACAATATTTAAACCAACAGCTTTCAGTGACTTAGAATTTACAGGTGCACTTTGATTACCCGTTCCAAGCGATTCAACTATAACCAACCCATTTTTTATATTACTTACAACTGATTTAGCAATACCATCAGAAATCTTTTTTGCAAATTCGTCTATTTTCGCAGCGGCATCTTTATCATCATTATCACTACTTGCCATCAACATAGCATACGAAGAATTGTCTATGTATACTTGTTTAATATCTGCTGCTAACGCGCTAGTTTTTAACTCCATTAATTTGGTACTTTTAAAATTGAACCTATCTTACCTTTAATTACATTTAGTGCTCCTACATTAGGGCTTGTTCCTTGTACTACCACAATTTTTGATATCTCAGTTATGAGCATATCTAACTGTGTTTTTAGATTCTCTCCACCTGCCTGAATAACAAATTTTTCATCTAATTGAAATTTTAAATTATCTTTCTCCAACAACACTTTTTCACTATCAATTACAGCCTGATAACCCTCTCCTTGATCAAAATCTATTTTTACTTGATCATGAGCAATAATTGTTTCTTGTGTGACATTATCTCCTGTAGCATCCCAAAATTTTGCTTTTAGCACTTTATCTGCTCCAAAATTCAGTTTTGCGATATCCTTATATGTGGCAGGAGTATTTGTAGTTGCATCGCCCGCTGATTCTTGACGTTTATAAGATAATTTTGTTGCATCTCCATCAGTCCTCAACTCAAAATAGGTATCATCCTTCTCTATACGTAAAAATATTTGATCTATTTCAGAATATTGAGAAATGAAGGCTCGTGTTTCTGTAGTTTCAATAATTGATACCAACACCCAACTTCCCACTTTGGGAACACAAACGATTCCTCGTTCCTTATCCTGTACAGAGGCCTTTAATCGAACATGAGGAATTTCTGCTCCATCTGCTCTCATGATATCTACAGAATACGCATCCTGCTCGCCTTGATCATTAAGCGGCATGTTGGGCTCAGTATTTACCCGGACCACTTTTGCAGGATACGTACTAATCTTCTGCCCTTCGGTGGCAATTTTTTTTATAATATTTGCAATTTCAGCCATACATTATGAATTCTGTTCTACTACTCGTCTACCTACTGTAATTACTTGTCTGTAACCACTAGTTCCATAGGTTCTTTTTACATGTTTTACCTGAAAAACTCCATTTTTATCTTCGTCCTCTGCGTCTTCAAGAATAACTCTATCAGTAGGTCTCATAAAAGGCTCCCCAAATGTTGTAAAACTTCCTGTTAAACCTGTTTGTTTTTCTTTTGCCAAACGCACACTTAAGAATGTGTTTAGTTCTGCTTTTATTCTTTGTTCTTCTTGTTGATATAATGCTTCTTGTATTGGCAACTCGTTCTCATTATCATGCAACGTAAATGTCTCTACCAATTCCCCATCTCCTGGGTCTCCCAATTCAACAAAAATTGGCGTATTAGAGTTTATAAAGTATTTTTCGGCTCGCATTCTAACCGTTTTCACCTCTTCTTTAATTACTTTAAGCTCATCACTAATAATGTTATAAAAAAACCGGAAACGCCCTTGACCGATAAATCCATCATTCCGACTAAAAAAGTCAAGGACATCTCGAATCCCTAAAATTGATATTGCCTTATTAAGAAGTGCCTTTGGAATTGCAATTTCTCCTTTAGGCGTATTTTTATATGTCTCAGTGAAGTTATTTATCTCATCTACACTAAAAACATCCGGATTATTGGTAATATGCAGTTTACTACTATCCTTTTCTAATTTGAAAAAAGAATAAATCTTATATTCTTCTTTTAGGCATTTTAGATAATTAGCCACAGATGATTTTCGGTTAATAATAAGAGAACTGAGATTATTTTCGATCCGAATAGGATCATAATCTATTCCTAACTCGTCTAATTTCTCTTCTAACTTTGTCTTAATTTCGCTAGGGCGCACCATTTCTGAAGGGTTCTCTGAAATTTTGTTTTGCGCATCGTCATTATCTACTTGACTATCCAAAACCATTTTGGTTTTTTTAAGCAAATACATCAGATCCTCGCACTTAATGCACACAGGAGCATCACCTTTTACTTCTGTAATATACCCTCTAAAAGCCGGCTTATAATCGCCATTATACCCAAGGAATATCTCTATATAATTATCTTGTTTTAGATACTCATAAATACTTTGAACTTTTGGACCTATAGGCAACTGCTTGAGTACCTCAAAACCAAGTGTACTATTTAACTGATTTATGACAATCTTTTTAGGTATTTTAATTTCTGCAGTATCCGTAAATTTATCATAAGTAGAATCTATAGTAATACTATACACATAACCAAACTCATACATCCGATCTGTAGGCTTTAACGCCTTATCAGTTTCATATACCTTTATTTTACAATTAAGATTAAGCATTGTCTCTGATGATTAGTTCTAAGGGTTCATCTGAGATTGCCTGTGCAGAAAATTTTTGAATATTCTTTACTCCGTCTATAGACGGTATGCTATACGATTGTATTACTATCTCATGCACTCCCAATCTATTAAGAATTGCATGTGTGATTCGTAAAGAATATGGCGCATTCAAAAATTGTTTTAATAGGAATAATTTTCCTTTTGGATAATCTTTAGAAAACTCATCATCGGCAATAAGGCCATCTATTGAAATCGAAAAATCACCATTAGAAATATGCTCTTTGATCGTATGACTTCTTCCTTCTATAGCAGTTGTCTGTATGTTTTTTGAACGACTTACCGAAATCGTAACTGCATCTATCCTCATAACAGGAAGCACCAAATCTCTTTTAATCAATGGCTCAAAAACCAAAGGAGCAAATACCGGAAGATTGAACTCCCCTCCTTTTTTATCTACAATAAAATCTTTAAACTCCGTAACTCCCAGATTTGCTGCTTCATCAACAGCAAAATCAATAAGTCCATCATATTGATCCAGTGCATTCTTTAAATTAATATTAAATCCCATAATCGAATCTTGTAACTATTTTTTTATTGCATATTATTTCCGAATGCTTTTACCAAAACATTGGCAATCGTAAACTCTAATTGTTTGTTTTTATGATCCTGTAGCCAAATTGCTTCAGCAAGCAACTTATAAAACTCATCTACAGGTAACTCATACGGATCCACATTAAAATAATGGCGTACCAAAGCAGCCGATTTTTTTATTTCATCCTGCCCCGTTTCTTTACTAATTTGCTGTTTAACTTCGGCTGTTTTTTGAATTAAAGATCTACCAGCGGCCAACAAAAATTCATCTTCATACTCCTGATCCTCCAACACACATTCATTAAAGAGATACTGTAATGCTTTGTATACATCATCTCCTTTCATATCATTATATCTATCTAATACAGATAAAGTCGGACTCTTTAAATATGCCACCTCATCATCATTAGACATGATTTTAAACACCTGCTTGTGTTCTTTTTTCCAACTATTTATTTGTGTGCTATTATTGCTCATTATTATACCAAAATCATTATCCCATTGATGTATCTCTTCTCGCCTTATCTATCTGTTCCTCCAAAGATTCTTCGCTTTTACCATTCCCTCCTCCGTTCACTATTAAACTACCAATAGTAACCGTAGGCGCTGCCGTAGCATTACCCCCCAGAGCACTGGCTACACCAGACACATCTGGCATCTTTGGGTTTTCGTTAAGACCTACATCACCTGTAGAATTTCCTTTTCCTAAATTTTCCATTCTTTTTCAATTTCTTGTGCCTTTATGTTTTAAAAACACATTTTGCATCTGTACTAAAATTAGGAAACACATAGCCTTGAGCGAATCATATTGATGATCGTTTTCTGTGTTTGCAGTATTTTTTTTGTAAATACAAAAAGATCAATTGTTTATTATAGATTTTTATCCTGTTAATAATTAACCATAAATGAGATTAAATAAATATACTTCTGATATTTGGGCGTTAGATCATTTTCTTACTCAAAAAGAGTGCTATACTCTCATTAAATATGCAGAACAGCTAGGGTACCAACAATCTATAGCAAAAGCACAAGCTGAAACAAAAGATGTTAACGGTATCAGATACAGTGATCGATTAATTCATTACAATACAAATTTTGCCAAAAAATGGTGGAAAAATCTTAGACCATATTGTCCTTTACATCTGGATAGCAGTTTTGCCATAGGTATTAATGAACGATTTAGATTTTATAAATATAAAATTGGCCACAGATTTGACAGACATTTTGACACCAAGTACAGACGTTCTGTATGTGAAGAAAGTAAAGTAAGTTTTGTGATGTATTTAAATGAAGATTTTGAGGGTGGAAAAACCAAATTTGACGAGGTTACCATTACACCAAAAACTGGTACGCTAGTATGTTTTAAACAAAAATTATATCATGAAGGGACTTCTGTACTGGGGGGGACAAAATACATTATTAGATCCGAAATTATGTATCGATCTGTAGAACACTCTAGCCCATCACCCTAGCCCCTCACCAAGGAGAGGGAACAACATGATGAATATTTATTATAAGTTTTATAAAATTCTAACCTAAATATTTCAAGCAATTTACTAACTTAATATGAATTATGTTTAAGAGTAGATATGTCACTTCAAGTGAAATTCTGTAAGAATTTGGTACCGAGAAGTAATTTTTAGTTATAAATTTTCTTGTTTTCGATACACCAAATCTCTGATTTGGTGTATCGAAAACAAGAAAATTTATTATCCATTATTCACGTTAATTATAAAGAATATAGATCGGTCTTCGAGAGCCTCAGACCTCGAAATTAAGGTAAACCAGGAAAATTGCCTACAGGTTGAATTTTGATATCAGGAAAATTTTCTGTGATGTATACTTTTAGGTCCCCATTGAACTCTACTACTTGCCACTCGCCACATTTATCTGGGAAGCTTTCTACAAATTGCACTTTAAGGTCAGGAAAGCTATTTACGATCTGTACTTTGATATCGGCTTGATTGGCAAATTCTACCAATTGTATGGTACCATACAGTTTTTTACCCTCAAACTCGCAGGAGTCTAGTTTTTGGGTATAGATTTCTATACTATCATTCTCCTTTTTGGTATTGAATGATAATGAGATACCAATAATACATACTAATAGAAAGGATTTCATAATTGTCGGTTTTTGAATAGGTATATCAATTATCTTGCCATCCCACTGTTGTAATCGTTATAAGATAACCAACATAAGGTATTGTAGCTTTGTATTTTGGATATATATTGACACTCTTTAAATTTGCTACAAAAATAAAGTTTTAAGCGGTCTGGTTTCTTAATTATTAGATTTTGCTATAGAATCTTGTTTCCTTAATGCTTCCTTATATTCTTGCATAGGAATGTACCAACGTTCTTTGGTATTTTGTATTGCATCAGAAATATATTTACGCCCATCAGCCCTAAAAATACTATCTAAGCTTTTTTCTACGCTTTTATAATTTTTTACCCTAATTAATTTTCCACTAGTATTATAATATTGCCATTTTCCTCGTTTTTTTTCAAATTTCAGACTATCATTATTTGTATAGATGTATATTCCTTTTTCTTTAATGACTCCATTTTTATGATAATATTCCCATGGGCCAACTTTCATATTAGCTTCATAATACCCAACTGCTTCCAATTCACCAGTATTATAATAGTATTTCCAGATATAATTTTTCCCCGGGTTATAACTACCTTCTCCTTTTAATGTTCCATCTTTATAATATTCTTTCCAAGGACCTTTTCTTGATAGAGTATCATCAGATACATTTCTAAAATGTCTTTTCCCAATTTCTTTAATTTCACCAGTTCTGTAATATAACGTATCCGTATCTGCCCAATACAAGCTGTCTTTTATACGTGCTTTTTCAACTAATTCTTTATA
Source organism: uncultured Aquimarina sp. (assembly GCA_947496355.1). Classification (GTDB taxonomy): domain Bacteria; phylum Bacteroidota; class Bacteroidia; order Flavobacteriales; family Flavobacteriaceae; genus Aquimarina. The sequence goes on along the minus strand of CANMCO010000003.1, from coordinate 409,729 downwards.
CGTTTTTATATAAGATTCTCTAACAAATCCATACTCCAAATAAGTGTCTGGATTACTCTCTAAACAGTGCTCATAAGGCCAAAAAAGCTGATTCCCCATGGAGCTACCAAACTTTACCCCACCAAAACCTCCCATATTTTTTATTTCTTGTTCACCATACACTGTCCAATTATCTAATTCTACTATACATTTACCTTTTTTTATCCTCCATTTTCCAGTATGCGAATATTTCTTTCCTTCTTTCTCGTAATATTGTAAAAAAGTATAATCTTTATTTAGCTGAATATAATGAATAACTTCATCATCATACATATTGTAATACGTATCGGGAACATTACTACAGTCGGGAAATTCACATGATATTATAGTTATCATTAAAACAATAAAGGAAAACGTTTTTACTAAATTCATAAATACTAATTTATGGTAATTTAAATGAAAAATAAATTTCTTGTTTTATTGTTGAAAATATAGGACGTTTCCCATTTTTCCCTTTCTTATTATTCTCCTCATTCTTAAGCATATGTAAAGCAAAAGAGCTTTTACTTGTAAAATTTTCTATTTTGATATGTACTTCTTTATCTTTAATATATACATATGCTGTACCTCCTCCAATAAATAGTTGGGTCCAGTTAGAGTTTAAATGTTTGTCTCCTGATTCTATTAAACCACTTATAAGTTTGTATTTTTCTTCTATCGAAGTATTTTTATAATCTTTGATTATTTTTTTTCCTAATTTTATACTAGGACTAAACTCCAAATCTACTTTATAGTTTTCACTTTCGGTTACGTTTTTAAAATCATGTTTATTACGTTCCATATTGTCTACCACTTCCTTAATGATTTCTTCTAGGATTCTACCCTGAAACATCGCTTTTGCAAAAGGATGCTTATCATAATAAAATTCACGAGGTGTAGTGCCTTCTCCTTCTAAAAATTCATATACTAAAATAGCAACAGTTGCTTCTGCACTTTCTTCAAAGAGCTTATCTTTCTTTTTTTCATCATTTCCTTTTACATTTACAATATCTGGATATATTTCCTGTGCTAATTCTTTTAACATCGATGCTCCGGTATCTAAAGCAGTTTTAATAAATTTTTCTTTAGTTACATATGTATTTTTTAATTTTCTAAGCTCTTCTGTTTTTTCTTCATAAAGCTTTACTCCTTCGTTAAAAGTATTTTTAATACTCTCATAGGTTTTAGCCGTTTCTTGTAAAGAAGTAATTTCGTTTTCTTTAATTTTTAGCGTTTCTTCTATGGTGTTTATAACATCCTGTTGTACTGCTTTTGGTATATCTTCTATATTTTTAAGCGCTTCTGTAGCTTTTTCTTTATAGTCTTCGTAATCTTTTACAAGGTCTTTATAAAACTTTTCTATGTCATCCATGAATTCTGGATTATTCTTTTGCCAAGTTTCAATAAAAGTTTGGTAAGCAGTTTTTAATTTTTCTTCAATAAAATCTGCACTAAAAATCTCATGATCTTCATGATTTATTATAATTCTATCAAGTGCTTGTAAATCATTTTTAAATTCTTGATAGTAGTCTTTAAGAAACATTCTTTTGTCTGGAATATCCAGATCTACATAATCTTTAAAAGTTTCAGGAATATCAGCAATAAATTCATCAGGGTTTTGTCGTACTATCTCTAGTTTGTCAATTAATATATCTTTTTCACGTTGATAGTATAACTCTTCTACCATCAATTGCCCCAACTTTACTCTGTGCTTATAATTATTAAAATCGAAATATACACTTCCGTTGTCATCAGTAAAATGTTTTTCGATGATAAATTCAGTTCCATCTTCGGCTATAAAACTAAAATCTTTAATATGAACATATGGAGCTTGATTAACTACTTTAGTGATATAAGGGGTTATATCTACTCCCTCCTTTATAATTTTACCCTGAAACAACCCATTAATCTCGTCAAGAATATCTTTTAAATTTTCTCTTGGAGTATCATATATATCATACTTTTCTAAAAATTTAATAAAACTACTTTCTGTTTTGTTGTCTTTGATATATTTATTAATATATTCCTGCACTAAACTTTGTTCAAATTCAACTAATTTAAAGTCAAGTTGTTTCTTGGTAAGTCCTTCAAAAGTTTGTTGTTGTCCGTTGGCATCTATAAAACTTAAATTAATAGTTCCCTTTCCTTCAATAAGAGCTTGAAGGTTTTTCATGTTGTGAGCTAATAAAAACTCATTTCCACCTCGAAGAAAATCATTAGTATCACCAGAAAGAAAATAAGACGTTACCGCTCCTTTTGATGCTGCTCCTACTGTAACTTCTGCCGTAAATAAATTATTCATGGTTACTTTTGCAGCGGCATCAAACCATTCATTAACAATACCTAGAGATTTTAGATATGCATCAGCAAATTTATAATATGCATGTCGTTGCTCGATAGTTTTATATAAATATGCTTTTTCATTTTCTGTATTATAAACACATGCATTCCAGAATGAAGATCCTGGTTTTATTGAATCACCAACCCTATCCCAAACATACCATTGCCCTTCTAACAATGCTGGAGATGAGCCATCTTCATTTTTGTATCGCTCACCAACATTGGATACTACAACCTCATCTAATACCCTAAGAATCTGATATGCCCCATCCACCTTGGAAATTTTTAGGTTTCTAAGCTCATCATAAATTGCGCTAGTACCTATATTTGCATAAATGTTATCTGTAAATAACTTTGGGTATACTTTTTTTGAGCTTGAAGTAATATTTATGGACAATGGTAACATATCTACCTCAAAAACATCTCGTAGTATCAAAAATAACTCCTGATAATCTGTAAAGAGTTGTAACACATCAATATTTGGGATGCTAAGTTTTGCTATAAGCATTGCCCAATATGGATCTGCATAAGATTGTTTTAATAGTTTACCCTCAATAGCAACTATCATTTTTTTCCTGGTTTCTTCCCAATTAATGGTTTTGAACTCATCTGCCATTGGGTAAGTAGCTATAAAATCTACATAAAAATCCGTAAAGCGTTCGTGGTCTTTTTTAGTAAAAAAGCTTTCGTAGGATTCCCCATTTTGTAGTTTATGCAAGATATCTGTCCAATATACCTTCTCTTCTTGTAAGGTCTCATTTTTTGGGCTATTCTTTATTTGATATTCTAGAGTTTTTAGTTTTTCTTGTATCACCTTTTGAAGGTAGTCATTAGCGAGTATAGTGTTTATAGCAGTATCTTGCTCCTGAGTAGTTTGTGAACCAAGCATAACATTCTTACCAGACTGAGAATTAATGGACACAAATGCCTGTTCTATATCTTTTACAAAAGTTTGATCATCACTTGAAAGCTGATCTCCTGATGGCTTACCAGAAGTAGAATTAGAAGAAGTACTATCGATTTGAAGTATCGATTGATTCTTTTTATCACTTACCAGCACTATTTCACTTTCTTGTAAAGACTTTGATAGTTGTTGTTGGTTCAAAAAGACCTGCAGGGTATTCTGCAATACTTCTTGTATACGGATTTGGATATACTCTGGAGTTTCATGTTTGGCCAACGTTTTTACCTCCAAAGTAATCCCTTCTATATCCAAATATGACTGAAAAGGTTTCATTTATAAATGATTAATCCAAAATAAATCAAATTGTACTTTATAAAAATAAATCATAACAATACAGTATCTAATAGAAAGGAAGAAGTATTACTGTAGTTGCAATACTTAGGCCCATAATTTATTAAATACAAAAGTTATTGTTATTTAGAGCAAATAGGAATTACACCTTCATCATTATTTCCATAATGTTTTGACGGAGGCGGTACTCCGACATCTTTTAAAAGAATAGGTAATGATATTTTAAGTTTAATTTTTTGAATATTATTATTAATGAAATACTTCTTTAGGCTATTATTATAACCATTTAAAAACCCTTTACTTAGATTATCAATTTCACAATTAGGAATTTTATACGAATAATCAGAGTCATCTCTGTAAAATATTACTTTTTGATAATTTTCATAAAAGAACAAAGTATCTTTTGAATGCAAGAGAAACTCTCGCATATAATTACATTCTAAGTGAAAAACAGAATCCAGAAATGATATATCATCGTACACTTGATCGTTAATAATGTACTCATTTACATTAAGCAATACACGATGTTGACTGTTGTAAAAAAGACCTCTTTTGTTATTTTTTAAATAGAAAAAAAGCAACAACAAAAAACTCATTGCTAAGAAAGTAATTATTATTTTAATTTTTCGAGACATTAGAATTCATCATTTTTTAATCACTTTATTACGATCTTGAGCCCATTTGTTTCTTTGCTTCATGTATTCGTCAACCTTAGAATTATACAATTCTATAAGCTCTTTATTATTAAGATTATCCTTTCTATATCTTTTTTGATGTAATGAATCAATTTCAATTTTAAAATTGCGCAATTCCCGTAAACCTTTCACTATTATGTCAGTTGCTAACTTCTCTTCAAAAAATTTATCCACTCGATCATAATATGCTTTCTTAAGAGCTTTAATGGTAGTAATATCCTTAATAACAACTTCAACAACATTCTTATCTCCATTATCTAAATTAACAAAATAACCCTTATTAAATAGGTTTCCAACAGGTTTTCCATCAGCAGAAAACAAAAACTTCACATTATCAATTTTTGTTGCACTTGAGCTTAACTTTTTTTGATGATAAAAAAATACTGATATTGTCATTCCATATACGGAAACCTCTGAAGAAAATTCTACTTGATTACTACCAAAAAAGGCGTTATAATAACCTTCTTCAAATTTCATGTTAGCACCTTTGAATGCATCCAAAGGTCTTATAAATCTAGTTGCATCAGTTTTTGTAGCACTATCTTCATACACTTCATTATGAACACCATAAGCTTCTTCTGTTAAAGACTTAAACTTTGCTTCAGCTAGTAACTCTGGTCCCAAAATCATTGCTTGATAAAAAGCTTGTAAAAGTACAGTATTGTTTGAAATTTTACTATTTACTTCCTGTAAATCACTAATTAATTTGGTTGTATTCTCTGAAGCTGAAGCTAACGCCAATTTATGCAAGAGATTACTATGTAAATCTTGCAATGCCTCATCCAGCGTGTCACCGGTAATATTTAATTCAGGAATTTTATTCATCACAACTGCCTACTATAAAACTTCGATTTTAACCGGTTTAGGCTGTATAAAATCAGAGAATGAAGTCGTGATATTTAGACGTAGATCATCTTCTTCTTCAATTTCGGTATCACCACCAAGATAACAGTTTTTGAACAAAACCTCTAAAGCTTTAAACTCATCCATTTTTGATGCTTGTAACACTGCAGAGCGTATTTCTATTGTTGGTTTTTTAAAGTATGCATATAGCATTTTACCGTCATCATCTTCTATGGCAAGTTTTACGACTCTTTTATATTGGTATTTCCATCGTTTTAATTGCGCATCAGTAATATTACCATCTAGTAGCTTGGGTTGTGTTGTAGTTTCGGTGTTTTCCATAACATTAATTTATTACTAAAAGATAAGGCCTCGACTACGCTCGACCTGACAGATTAATTTTAACACCAAACCCTGAAAACGCTATTTTCAGGGTTTAAAAAAGGTATTTTAATTATTCTGTTTTATTAATTCCACTCTATGTGAGAAACGATAAGATCTAATGATACTTCAATCTTTGTATCCCCCTGACTCATATTTCTGTTATTGGATTTAAATTCGCAATTACGAATTACATGCGTAATTATCGCGTTACTTTCATCCAAAAAACTAATTTTCACATCAAAAGGAGGAGAATCCATAAGCCTTTGACCTCTTGGTAATGCAGCTTGTATAGCCTCTACCTCATAATTATATAGTGTCATAGATGCATTAGCTTCATATTTCCCTCTACCTCTGTGTACCGGCATATTTCCCGCACCATAATGATTTTCTTTCATTTCGGTATCATCATAACTTATAGAAGTTATACCCGTTACTATTCTATCTAAAAGATTTACTTCTATGGATGACCAACTATGTCGTTGACCGTTTATTAATGGTAATTGTGACATTTCTTACTAATTTTTTAATTATAAATTATGCATTTAACCCAAATGGATTTTTAAATCCAAGATCAACAACAATTCTTCTTGCTGTTCCCATAGGAATAACTTCTACTTTAACTTTAAGTATAGAATCGGCCAATATATCTTGATTAGGGTCTACAAAAACATCGATTTCTGACACTTCTTCGTTAGATATCATACGCTCCAATGCAGATCTGCAAAGGCTCTCGTACCCTTTTATGGTAGATGGTGGTAATTTCCCAGTATCTGGATCTACCAGTACTGGTGCATTCACTTTTGGTAAAAGTGCCGTACGTGCAATACGTGCAGCTTTATTTATGGTTCTATTAGCCTCAATAAAGGTAAAATCAGATTCCGCATTTATACACGTATGACTATCATTGAAATATACACCCGGGATTCCTGTATGTTTTCTTGTAAAGATATACTTGTTACGATCTAATTCTCTTTGAGCTCCTTCTGTTGGTAACTCTTTTCCTTTTACAAAACCTACAGACCTAAATCCTTCCCCCGTAAGGTTAAATTTCTCTATCCAAGCGATATTTTCAGAAACTTTGGCTCTGGAGACGGCCCCTAACAAAACTCCAACAGCTGCCGTATTTGAATACGCCTTAGTATCGATATCTACTTCAACAGTAACTGTGTTAGGGTCATCAATACTAGTAACGTTTCCATCTCCGTCTACCGTTTCGTCTTGCTTCAGGGTATACAACTCCCCTGTCGCACTATTAAAATATCTAGGTTTAACAGCTATTTCGTTATCCATAGCAACCATAATAGAAACATTTGCGCCTCCTACTTCATCCGGAAGATTTTCAAAAGTACCTGTAGCATCAAAACCTTTTCCTTCGATAAATATTTCAACAGGACGATTATTTTCAAAGGCTCTTTCTGTAACTCCTTTGGCATTTCTAGCAGCGTTGATTGTTTGATCAAAATTTATATCTTTATTATAGGTAACGGCTAATTGTCTAATCTGACCATCTGCAGCAACCAACATAGCCTCAGCTTCTTTTACCAAATCAGCAAAAGGAGAAACGCTTTCTCTTTTATAAATAAATAGATCCCCAGAAGGATTCATTCTGAAAAATTGAGAAATTTGGTAATATGCAGATTCTCCATCTTTATCATAATTTTCGGTAATCCCTAATGCCTCTGCATCATCAATAGATGCTAATCGATACAACTTTGCATCTTCTAATAATGTTCTTGTAACATCATTATCATCGGTTACAACTACATCAGCTCCATTAAATAGCAGTCCCGAAACCATGTCCTGATCTGGTGTTCTTCGTCCTAAACCTCCAGAACGTTTATTGATAACTACATCATTAAATAAAATACCCATAACTATTATTGAATTTATTTTTTTAAAAGTTTCACTTCAATTGATTATGTTACTAAGTTATGTGTACCATTATAGAAAACATAACAATCAAAAAGACAAATACAGTAGTTTCAGTAATTTATGCTACTTCTACCAAAATCGGATTCTGATTGAGTATGTTATAAATTGTACGTTCTGAGAGAAATAAGCGTTCTGAAAGCTCTGCAACAATGAGTTTCATTTGCTTGTGTTGGTTTTGCATCACATAATTCTGAACAAATCTTCTTCTTTTTTCTAATAGGCCATTTTTTCTTTTCATATTGATTCTATATTAACTATAATGATTGATGTATACTTATTTAGGATCGTTGAACACTACTTCTTTAGTGTTATTGATTGATAACTCTTCTTTGACCTTTTTAAATACAAGAAGTTTCTTTCCGTTATACTCTACTTCTTTATAATCATCTAGATCATAACCAAGGGCTAATAAATTTTTTCTTACTAACGCTTCTTTTTCAGCTCCATCAAGCTGCCTCTTTCTAAAAGCATTATTAGAGATCATTGTATATCTCTTTTTATATTCTTTTTCTATGAGTGTTGTCTTGTAGCTTATTTCCCATATATAAAAATCATTTTTATCCCAATGATCTTCTTCTACTGTATATTGCCCCTCCTTAACTTTTAATGCAGAATTTGTGATAAGTTCTAGCTCTGTTACTCCATTTTGAATATCTTCATTATTCTGAATTATTTCCGATCTATCTGGGTGAAGGAGAATAGCTTCATCAATTCTCTTAGCTATCTCAAAACTTTCGATATAATCATCTCTAAAACGATTATTCAAAATAACGTATATACAAAAATCAACATCTGCTTTATATTCTTTTTCTGATGAAGTGTTCCAGATCACATTATTGTACTTAAACATTATAATAGGATTCCTTTCATCATCATCATCCCTGAAAACCCTATCATTATATAATCCAATCTGAATTTGATCCCTTCTAGGTCGGTCAGCATTAACAATACTGTCTATTTGTGCTTTTTTCTGTTCATAGTATTGTTGAAGTATCATAGTACCAGGATTTATGTTATATTCTTTCTTTTCAGTAATTTAATATTAAATGAGGGTAGATATTCATAAATTTTGAATACATTTAATAAGTAGATATTTACCCCATAAATATACCAACATATTACGGAATATAAAAACATTTTACAGAATATTTCTGTTAAATTAGTATTACCTTTAATGAAATGGATATTCATAAAAGAGTTAAGGAAATAATTGAGGAATTAAATTTATCGAACAATTCTTTTGCTGCTAAAATCGGTGTAACTAGTACTACTGTGGATAGTATTACTGTAGGAAGACCGCAACCAGATGGAAGCAGAAAAAGAACCAAGCCCGGTTATGATGTTTTAAAAAGCATTATAGAAATTTTTGAAATTAACCCTTATTATTTATTTGACATGAGCGAACAAATGTTTCGAAACAGAGAATTAGAAAACATTGACCTTTCTGCTTTAACCAATGATCTTGATATCATAAAAAAACGTTTAGAAAAATTAGAGAGAAGCAATACTGAAGATAAACTACACTTTAAACATTCAAAGGAGTAATTTTTAGTTTTATTATTTTTTATACATACTAAATCTAAAGAATGAATACTTAATCAACATTGATAAAATTAAAAAAGGACTGTCTAAAAAACAGTCCTTTTGTTTTTGCATTAATTCAGAACCTACCGTTCGACCTCTTCAAGTTCTTCGATTAATGATTGAGCAGAATTTATGTTGGATATATAATGCTTAAAAACCCATTTAGAAAAAACAATAAAAAAAGTAATTGCCAATGGTATTGATATAACAAAAGGCCAAATTGATTTTGTTCCTTCAAATAGATCTTTATTGTTCAGTAGTTTTGTAGTCACAGGCATTATAGTGAACATCAAAATAAAACCGAAGTAATACCCCCATTTCATTCCATTTTGGAATTGTTTTTTACCTTTGGCATATGCTAACAAAGTTTCCTTATAACTATTGGCTGCAATATTTACTTTACGCATTTTATTAATCGATCTCAATGATAGAATGGGTAAAATGAATAGCACAATCATAGAAATGATTCCAGACAATAAAGTATACCAGTTATCTAATTTATTAATATTAATTAGTATAAAGATACCCATACCATAGCACATAACAGTTCCAATCATTTCTGGATATGCGATCTTATTTAATCGACTTCTATACTTTTCTTGTGTCATCATAATAATCATTTTATCGGTTAACTTTTTTTGCTTCTCTAACTGGCCACTTAATTGAGACCAAACTTCTTGCATTTCTTCTAGTTCCATAGTCTCCTATTTTTTTACAATTTGTGTTTTTAATTTTTGTTTAATTCTTGATATCCGGGTTCCAACATTACTGGGTGACAATCCTGTAATAATCGCTATTTCTTCATATTTTTTTCCTTCTAATAGCAATAACATTAACCCTTTTTCTAATTCATTAAGCCCATGTATATGAGCATATAACATCTTTAATCTTTCTTCAAATTCCGCATCATGATGATCCGTTTGCTGCATAACAATCTTATCTATTCCGACCCGATTACCTCTACGTTTCTCTTTTTTTAATCGAGTAATTGCCGTATTCAAGGCAACACGATACATCCAGGTACTAATCTTAGAATCCCCCTTAAAGCTATCATAGGCTTTCCATAACTGGTAAACAATCTCTTGATAAAGATCTTTTTGATCTTCCCGATTGTCCGTATAGATAGTTGTTATCTTAAAAATAACTCCTTCATTGTCTTTAATAACTCGAGTAAACTCGTATTCTTTACTCATATAGAACTACATTTTTCTAATTAGTATTAGATGGATTGAAAAAATCACAAAAACATTAAGAAAAAATAAAGATTATTTTAAAAACACGAAATAAGAAGCTGATAATAGCTGGTGAACTACCACCACTATTACTATAGATAGGACAATAAAAGTAAGTTATTCTTTAACCACAATTAATGTGGCTTTAACTCCGGTAGTAAGATTCCATTCATTACCCGTAAGTAAGTTTCCTTGATCATCATAAAGATGGAATTCTGCAGTATTAGGACCAGATTCTCCTTGGTTCAATGCCTGGATATCGATTTTATTAAACCCTTTAACTAGGTCTATTTGAATTCCTTCAAAAGCTGAAGAAAGATAAACACTACCCCGTATCACATCATCATTAACAAAAATACGTACAATATCTCCATCTACATATTCATGATCACGATATATCAATCTCACAAACTTGCCTCCACTTTTAAAATCACCTAGATACTGATCACTTTTGTATTCGTCCTTGATCTCTCTATCTTTTTGGAACCATTTTGGAACCAACTTGGTATTTGGTTTAAAAAAACCATCATCACCGGTCATATTAAAAGGCTTTTTATCCCTTCCATAATCAGCAAGTTCCTTTGGTCTTGTATATAATGGAAAGCCATTAGCTTCTGGTTTAGAAAGCTCATTTGAAAGACTATAATTATCCGTATTAAGCTCGCTTTCTATATCTATTTGTAAAGTAGAAGTACTTTCTATTTGCCCACTTATCAAATAGCAGACAAACATCAAAAAAAATAAAGAAAACTTGGCTTTCATATCCTTCACACTCCTAGTAAATATGCGATAAAGATAAATATTCTACGATTTAAGATTGTTAATTACGTGCAAAATATTTTTGTAAATCTACTTTTTTGTAAAAAACACCCTTAAATACTTGTAAGATAAGTCTTATATTTGTTCTTTAAAATCAAGCTATGACCTATTATATAATTGGAGGGATTCTTCTAGCTATAATTTTTTATTTGTGGACAAAATACAAAAGTGTGAAAAACACACTTGAGGATAAAAATAAAGAATTACAATCGGTACAGGAAAAGACTGAAAAACAATTCCAGTTACAACAGGACTATATATCTATGCTTAGTCAAGAATTAAGAACCCCGCTATACGGGATTATGGGGTTGACAAACCTAATTGCCGAAGAACACCCTAAACTAAAAGATGACAAAAAGCTAAAATCACTTAAGTTTTCGGGAGATTATTTATTGAACCTGATCAATAATGTCTTACATGTTAATTTTCTTAATTCTGAAAAGATTACAGCTCAAAATATTACATTCAACTTAAACGAAGTAACCCAAAACCTCATAAATTCTTTTAGCTACGCCACCGAGAATAGCGACAATACTTTACACTATAATTTTGATAAAGAGATCGACCAAACGCTCATCGGGGATCCGGCAATTCTTTCACAAATACTAATGAATCTTATTAGCAATGCTTTGAGGTTTACCAAGAATGGGAATGTTCATTTTTCTGTTAATTTGATAAAAAGCAAAAACAACACAAAAACGATTTCATTTAAAGTTACCCATGATGGATTTGATGTTTCTAAAGAAGACCAAACATCTATATATCAAGAATTTATTGATGTAGGAAATGCAAAAAAATCTTATCTAGGCACTGGAGTGAATTCAAAAATACTTAAGCGTCTTTCTGGTGTATTAAATGGTGAAATTATAATACAAAACAATTCTCAGGCCGGTTCTGAATACGCTTTTGTTGTAAACCTAAAAGCACAAGCAAGTGATGAATCCGTAAATACTGAGGCGCCAGTCATAGAATCTTTCAAGGACACCAAACTTAAAGCATTAATTGTAGATGACAATAAATTAAATCTTTTGGTGGCCGATAAAATGTTATCTAAAGAAAATTTTAATTGCACCACCATAGATAATGGTTTTGATGCTATTGAATTATCCAAAAATAACGCATATGATATCATCTTGATGGATATAAATATGCCAAAACTTAACGGAATCGGAACCACAAAACAGATTCGGAAATTTGATCAAAAAACTCCTATAATCGCTCTAACAGCAGTAGATGTAACTCAATTAAATAGACAAATTATACAAGCTGGATTGAATGATTACATTTTAAAACCATATAACAAAAATCACTTATTAGAAATCATAAATAAGCATTTAGAGAATCCAACGCATCATACTGCGAAATAAGATTATTGGTTTCAATTAATGATTATTTCTTGTCCGATTTTTAATACTGAATTATATTTTATAGCATTTATTTTACAAATTTCAGAAACGGCTAAACCATGCCGATTAGCAATACGATGTAGAGTATCACCTTTTCTGACGGTATATGTTTTTTGTTGTTGTTCTTGAAATGCAACTATATCATCTATTGTTTCATGAATCACAATATTGCTTTTTCGTGTTGATTTATGATACCTTGGAGTTGTCCATTTTCTAGTTACATAAAGAACATCTGATCTGATTTCAGCGTCTTCATTAAATTCAAATAAATACTCTGGATTAATACTTCTTCCGTGATATCTAACTTCTAAGTGCAAATGACTTCCTCGTGCATTACCTGTTATCCCTCCTTTTGCTATTACATGACCTTTTTCAATCTTATCATTTTCCTTTACCAAAAATTTTGACAGGTGTGCATAAACAGTTTCAAGTCCATTATGGTGCCTTACTACTATGGTATTTCCATGTCCACCATGGTATCTTGCATATCTAACTTTCCCTCCTAATATAGATCGAACACTATCTCCAACTTGAAGATCAATATCTATCCCCTGGTGAGGCCTACCTCTCCTCCAACCATAACGAGAAGTAACAACCATTTTACGGCTTACAGGATTTGAGAAATTTTCGGAGTCAAAGCTTAATCTAAAAGGAAAAGAAACCTTTTCGTCCCGATATGGATTAAACCTTTGATTATTCCAACCTATTGAAAATTCATCAACTATATCATCCTTCATTATAGAATCTTCAAAAACAGGATTTGTCAATAATAAATTGTTTTTTGGATAAACAGGAAGATAAATGATCTCTCCATTTATAACTAATTCTTTATAATCTTCTATTGAAACATTTTTAGATTGACAAAAAATATCTTGGGCAGATATAAGTAGTAGTAACAAAACAGTATAAGATATACGCCTCTTTCTAATCAAAAACATGTAATTACGATAATTTTAAAATTAAAAATAGATTTGGGCAAGTATCTAATTTTTACAAAATAACCGTAAAAATAATATGTTGTTGCAATAAACCAAATTATTTGTATCAAAATTATTTTAGATACATAACGAAAATATTGGTATTTTTTTGAAATTCAATCAGTTACTGTTTTCAAGAAATACAGAGCTAACGTAGCTACTTTACGGTATAATATTTCCCCGCTTATCAATTAACATTTTTTAAGAAATTGATGTGAAAAAATTAATAATTGTACAAGCAATAAATGAAACAACCTATAGTTAAAATAGCATATTAATTAATTAAATAACCATGAAAAAATCATTCACATTTATTGCGTTGTCAGGGGCTATATTAATGACATCGTGTGTATCAAAAAAGAAGTATGTTGCTTTAGAACAGGAATTGCAAGATACGCGTAGTACGTTACAGAGGACTGCTGTAGAAAAAGAAGAATTGGAAGGCAAGTTTGCAAAAATCGAAGCGAGAGTTGCAGATTACAATGCTAAAATTAATTCTTTAAAAGAATCTAGTAATGAGAAAATGGTCATGGTAGATGATATAGCTGCGATTTCTAACAGCACTAAAGAAAAGATGAGAGAAACATTAACTCAGGTTGATCCTAATAGATTGCAAGAAGCTAGAACATTACAGGATTCTATGAATCTGGCCGTATCGCATAACCTAAAAGGTTCTTTGGATGATAGTCTAAAAGATGATGAAGACATCTCTATAAACATTGACAACACAGTTGTTATGATTTCTATTTCTGATAAAATGCTTTTTAAAACTTCTAGCTATAGAGTGAGTGACAAAGCCAACGATATCTTACAAAAATTAGCCAATGTTATTAATTCTGAACCTAGTATTGAAGTAATGGTAGAAGGGCACACAGATCCGCGAACTATTAATAATGCTGTAGTTCAGGACAACTGGGATCTAAGTGTAAAAAGAGCCACATCAATTGTTAGAAAACTACAAAATGAATACAACGTCGCTCCAGAAAAATTAATAGCATCTGGAAGAAGTAGCTATAAACCACTAGTAGAAAATGATTCTAAAGAAAATATGGCTATTAACAGACGTACCAAAATTGTTTTATTACCTAATATGGATAAGTTTTTTGCTTTGCTTTCAGCTAACTAATTAGATAATAATCACTTTTATAAAAAGGATGAACATTTCTGTTCATCCTTTTTTTGTTTTCTAAGCGACTTAAAGATTGGGTAATTAAACCTTTTCCAAATTCTATGGTCTTACTAATAAATCAATACATTTTATAGACTATGAAAAACATAACATTACAAAAATTTTCGATTTCATCATTATTAATGGTATTCTTATTAATTACAAGTAGCTTTACTTTAAATTATATGCAATGGGAGCATTTAGGATCAAGAACTGTTAACTACAGATTGGATAAAGATGTTATAAAAGTAACAGCAAAAGAAGGAGGATTCAAAAAACTTAAAATTAAAGTAACTGGCGGTGCGGTTAATATGCACAGGATGGTTGTGCAATATGGAAATGGTCAAAAAGATGTAATTCAATTACGACATAACTTCTCACGTAAAAGCGCTACAAGACTAATTGACCTTAAAGGAAATAAAAGGGTAATCAGAGATATTACTTTTTTTTATGATACTAAAAACTTATCAAGAAAAAGAGCAAAAGTTCACGTATTTGGAAAGCATTAAGATACCGAAGGTTTTTAAAAAGTTAAGAAAGCAACCGTTTATATGGTTGCTTTCTTTATTTCAATTTATAATACCCGCATTTTAAGTATGCTCCTTCTGGGAAATTAATAGGATGATCAATATCGTGATATGTTTTCTCTAATACTTCAAAAGTCTTACCTGCAGCAACAATGTTTTCTTCAGAAATGTTAAAGAACTCTTCAGAGATTACACGAGAAGAACATGAAGCCAACACTAAAATACCACCCGGTACCACTAATTGAGAACCAAGTTTTGCTAATCTTGAATAACTTTTTTTCGCTTTTTCAATCTCATTTTCTCTTTTTGCGAAAGAAGGAGGGTCAATAATAACGATGTCAAACTTTTTTTGTCTATCTATTAAACTCTGTAAGCCATCAAACGCATCCGCCACCATGATTTCATGCTTGCCTTGGTGTTCATTTAATATCGCATTACCTTTTGCCATTTCTAAAGCTTGTTTACTAATATCTAAGCTCACAACTTCTGTGGCACCACCTCGTAAAGCGTGTATAGAAAACCCTCCTGCATAAGAGAATACATCAAGTACACTCTTACCATTTGAGAGCTCCCCTACTCTTTTTCTGTTATGACGATGATCCAAAAAATATCCAGTCTTATGACCTTTGATTACGTTTGCAGAAAACAACACACCATGCTCCCTAAAAACAACTACCTCAGTTTCTAAAGTGCCATAAATGACATCCCCATCATTTAGACCATAAATATCACCTTTAGATTGAAGAGATCTACTTAAGCGAAGTACAACAGTTTCGCATTCGCTGGTCTTTATTAAAGCCGGGATTATCCAATTTAAGTATGGAAACCAGATATGTGAATACAACTTTATTACTAAAACTTTATCATAAACATCTGCTATAAAACCAGGAAGGTTATCGTTTTCACCAAAAAGTAAACGGTAACTATTAGTATCTGTTTCAAGAAGAGGTATACGGGTATTAAAGGCATTTTCAATTTTTGAAATAAACCACTCTTCGTTAATCTGTGCAGACTTCTTAAACTGAATTAATTTAATGCGAATAGGAGAATATGGATCATACAAACCGCAAGCTAGGAAGTTATTTTTTTTACTATCATATATAATTGCTAAATCTCCTGCTTTTCCATCTATAATCTGCTTAATTATACTATCACTAAACACCCAGGGATGTTCGCGTTTAACCATCTTTTCAGCCGCAGGTTTTAATTTTATAGCTAACCGCTTCGTTTCTATATCAGGAATAAACTTCATAGTCGACAAGAATACTACTATTTTTAATATTCATCAAGTAAACCAAAAAGAAATACGCTCATAAAAAAAGCACCTATCTCAAGAAGTATCAGGATAAGCGCTCTTTAAGTGTATCGTTAAAACTAAGTTTTGTATCTAAGTAATTACAAAATTTATCATAGCTCTTTACATACTAGACGAGCTTATCTCTATTTTGTTACAACGAGTTAATTTTTTGTAAAAAAAATGCTCAGAACATATTTATAAAATTAAATATGTATATTTGTTTTATGATAGACAAAAAAATCCTTGAAATAAATAAAGCACTTTCCAACGCCACTAGATTGAATATATTAAAATGGCTTAAAGATCCGGAGGCTAATTTTCCGCCTCATAAAGATCTAGGTCATTTCAATGATGGTGTATGTGGACAGAACATTCAGGATAAATCGGGATTATCACAACCAACTATTTCTCATTATTTGTCTGGTATGCACAAGGCAGATTTATTAATTACTACAAGACATGGCAAATGGACGTATTTTAAAAGAAACGAAGAAGTAATTAAGGAATATCTTAATACAATAAACAAAGAGTTATAAAAAAATTTAGATAAACATATTTACAAAATTAAATATATGATTATGAAAATTTTAGTAATAGGAGCTACGGGTACAATAGGTTCTGAAGTATCTAAGGGCCTAAAGAAAGATAATCATGAAATATATGGTGCACACCGAAATAGTGAATCCTACCCCATTGACATTACAGATAAAAAATCTATTAAAAGCTTATTTGATAAACTACCCAAGTTAGATGCTGTTATCAATGCTGCTGGTACCGCTTCTTGGAAATCATTGGCCCAACTAACAGAAGAAGACTATTATCTGGGGATTCAAAGTAAACTAATGGGACAGGTTAACCTTGTTCATGTTGCTCAGGACTATCTCAAAGACAATGGATCTATAACCCTAACTACTGGTATTCTTGCTGAGCATTACGAGCCAAGCGCTGTTGCACTTTCCCTTGTTAATGGTGGGATTCATAGCTTTGTTAATGCAGCTTCAAATGAATTAGATCGCGGTATTAGGATTAATGTAGTCGCTCCCGGGGCCATATCAGGAGAGTTTCCTGATGACAAGAAATTTGCTGGGCACTTTCCCATAAAAATAAATGATGTAGTGGATATCTATAAACAGTCGATAACCCAAAACATTACTGGTCAAATATTAAAAAAATACGAATAACAAAACATTAAAACTCGCACACAAATGAAAATTCCGATGTATCAAATCGATGCTTTCACAAAGAAATTATTTGGCGGTAATCCAGCCGCAATTTGTCATCTACCCTACTGGTTAGATGATGAAACATTACAAAATA
Source organism: uncultured Aquimarina sp. (assembly GCA_947496355.1). Taxonomy (GTDB): domain Bacteria; phylum Bacteroidota; class Bacteroidia; order Flavobacteriales; family Flavobacteriaceae; genus Aquimarina. The sequence continues at coordinate 391,935 of CANMCO010000003.1, read as the reverse complement.
TCGCGATAGAAAACAATTTGGCAGAGACTGGATATTTTATAAAAAACGAAAATATATATGAGATTAGGTGGTTTATGCCTCACGCCGAAATCGATCTATGCGGTCACGCTACCCTAGCCTCGGCTTATGTAATTTTTAATTATATAGATACTAAGTGTACAGAAGTAACATTCTCTTCAAAAAGTGGAATTTTAAAGGCAAAAAAAGAAGATAATGGTAGTATAACCCTGGATTTCCCCTCACGTCCGCCACAAGAGGTTGAAATTCCTGAAGAAATTTTTAGTGCTCTAAAAGCTAAACCCAGAGGAGCTTTTGCAGCAAGAGATCTGGTTATTACATTGTCTTGTGAGGAAGAAGTTCTCGAAGCAGCACCTAAACTTGAACTGCTAAAAGAGTTACCGTATTTATGTATAATTTTAACTGCAAAAGGTAAGCAATCTGATTTTGTATCTAGAGTCTTTGATGCCAATGCACATGTGCTTCCAGAAGACCCGGTTACAGGTTCTGCTCACGCATCCTTGGTGCCTTTTTGGGCAGAAAAACTAAACAAAACCAACCTTAAAGCTTTTCAATTATCAAAAAGAGGTGGCGAATTAGACTGCAGATTAGAAGGTGATCGCGTTTTTCTAAGTGGGTACTCTGTTCCGTATTTGACAGGAGAAATTGAAATATAACTAAAAAAGCAAAGTATTATGAAAACTATAGGATTAATCGGAGGAATGAGCTGGGAGTCAACCGCAATCTATTATGAATTGATTAACAAAAAGGTGAAAAAAGTACTAGGTGGTTTTCACTCTGCAAAATCTATTCTAACATCGGTTGACTTTGCCGAAATAGAAAATTTGCAGCATAATGATGATTGGAACGGGCTAAATAAACTAATGGTACAATCAACTAAACAATTAGAAAATGCCGGGGCAGATTTAATCATCTTATGCACAAACACAATGCACTTATGCAGTCATGAGATGATCAAAAGTACTACGGTTCCTTTTTTACATATTGCTACAGCCACGGGAGAGAAAATTAAAGCTGAAGGGTTAAACAAATTAGCCCTTTTAGGGACGAAATTCACTATGGAAAAGGATTTTTATAAAAACACCCTGAATGATTACGGAATTGAAGTGATGATCCCAAATGAAAAAGACCGAAACACTATACATCATATTATATACAAAGAACTTGTTTTGGGAATTATTAAAGACGATTCAAAGGAAGAACTCAAAAGAATAATCAAAGCTTTAGAGCTTGATGGTGCCCAAGGTGTAATTTTGGGTTGTACAGAATTGCCTTTATTAATCAAACCGCAAGATGTAAATATCCCGGTATTTGACACCACTAGAATTCATGCAGAAAGCGCTGTAGAAATAGCATTAAAAAACTAATGAAAAACATGTAGTCTAGACTATACATAATACAAGGAGTATTAGCACGAGATTATAATGATAGAATGCCCGAAATGTTAGAAGAGATGACTCCATGGGTACAAAATGAATCGCTCAAATATAAAGAAACAATTATAGAAGGATTCGAAAATTTATCCAATGCACTAATATGCTTTTCTATAGTAAAACATGGGAAAACTTATAGTAAAAGTCTAAAACGCACTAACTATCCATAAACAACTGATTGATTTTGGATCTTAACTTTCGTTTATAATCTTCTTCTAACCAATCTCTATAATTCTTAGTACTTTTGCTTATGCAGTATGAGTATCTACGTACCCTATATTCTATATCTTGATCTAATTGACGGCTAAGAATACGTGCATCAAAAACATCTTCACTATTTTCTACGCACATCTTTGCATGCTGTTCAATAGATTTTTCTAACACAGTAAGGCTTCTAAGGTTATAACTCTTTGTCTTTGCGTATTCTTCCTCTATATCAAACTCTATTTCTTTAGAATTAGCAAACTCCTTTCGAATATCCTCTGGTAATACATATTTAAAATTTCTTTCGATTTCTTCGTCGCCAACCAAATTATCATAATAAAAATCTGGAGATCTAAAAATAGACTGCCAATCTACTTCAGAATTCCACAATCCAAATCTCGCAGTATTATTACCTAAATCAATTATAGAAAACTCTGGCTTTACCGGTAAAATTCTTGATCCCCTACCGATCATCTGAAAATATAAAGTAAGAGACTTGGTAGCCCTATTAAGTATTACTGTTTCAACAGTTGGTTCATCAAAACCGGTAGTCAAAATACTTACAGATGTCAAGATTGCATCTTTGGTATTTTTAAACCAGGAAAGAATATCCTCCCGTTCCTGTCTACTATTAGTATTATCTAAGTGACGTATCGGATACCCTGCCTTTTTGAAGGTTTCGTATACATAAATAGATGTATTAATACCATTATTAAAAATTAAAGTCTTTTTTCCTTTTGATCTTTCTTCATACGCAAGCAATAACTTATCCTGCATTAGCATATTCGTATACACTTCCTCAGATGATTTTACAGTATAGTCCCCATTCATCCCTATTTTTAATGAACCAAGACCAACATCGTATGTATACGTTACAGGTTTTGCTAAAAAGCCACTTCCGATTAATGAATCTATGGTATCTCCAACGATTAACTCATTGTAGTTATCCTTCATTGGAAGTTTCATGTTAGAACTTAAAGGCGTTGCAGTAACACCTAGTATAAAGCAGTTTTTAAAAAACCTAAAAAGCTTTCTAAACGAGTTGTAATGCGCCTCATCTATAATCACCATTCCAATATCATGAAGTTCTAACTGATCATCATTAAGTCTATTGTTAAGCGTCTCGACCATAGCCACAAAACACATATAATCATATTGATCATAAAGTTGCTTAACAGCACTATTGATTATTTTATTTTTAACCTGAAATTCGGTAAGCATATTAGAAGTCTGAGCACAAAGCTCTATACGATGTGTAAGCACAACGACTTTCTTTTTGGTCGTTTCTATATAACGTCTAACTATCTCAGAAAAAATAACCGTTTTACCACCTCCAGTAGGGAGTTGATATAACAAATTATAGTTTTTAGGAAACTCCTCGACACGACCAAATATCTTGTCTATATCACGTTTCTGATAATCATACAGAACCTTCTGTTCTTTTTTTTCTATTTCTGTAGCCGACAAAATGAAGTTTTTGTTAAAAATAAGCTACAAAACTAAGCACTTTAAGAGGTTATACGAAACAATTGATCAAATATATTTCTCAACTACCCATATACAAAATGTTAATTAATCATAATTGCTTGACTCAAATCCCTGTGTTGCTTTAATTTTGAGGTCTAAATTTCAAAAATTATCGATGAGTAAAGTAGATAAAGATTTAATTCCTGTTCAGGCCCTTTTAATACCAAAACCAATACTGTATACAGGGAAAATATTAAGTTGGATATCTCCTTTTATAGCTTCTAGATTTGCTGCAAGAATTTTCTTAACTCCTTTTGGCTATGATATGCCAGATAGAGAGAAAGTAATGTATGAAAAAAGTAAAAAAGAATTAATTCATGTAGATAAGATTAATCGTAATGTTGTAGTCTATCATTATGGAAATTCTAAAAAGAAAGTTCTATTATCACATGGTTGGTCCGGAAGCGGAACGCAGCTTTCCAAGATTGCAGATAAACTACTCGAAAAAGGATATAGTACAATAAGTTTTGATGCGCCTGCACATGGTAGATCTCCTGGAAAAAGAACTATTCTTCCTCATTTTATAGAAACCATAAACCATCTGGAAGAAAATTATGGCCCTTTTGAAGCTGCTGTAGGTCATTCACTAGGGGGAATGTCTTTACTAAGAGCCACAAAATATGGGTTGCAAATCAAAAAACTGGTCATTATCGGTACAGCTAATAGTATTACTGCTGTAACTAAAAACTTCGCAAAAAATCTTCAGCTAAATAAAAAAGTTGCTACGCTTCTGAAAACATATTTTGATAAAAGATATGGAGAAGATCTTGATAACTACTCAGGCGCTGTATCTGCCAAAGGTGTTAAAATCCCAACATTGGTTGTACATGACAAAAATGATGTAGATGTTCATTATAGCTCGGCTAACGAAATAGCGGATGCATTAGAACATGGAAAATTATTGTTAACCGAAAAATTAGGGCATCGAAAAATTCTGGGTAATGAAAAAGTAATCTCGGAAATCACTAATTTTATTTTGGAATAATTGTTGATTCGTTATTTAGAGAGAAATTGTACGACTATTTAACAAAACATTATTTAATCAAAACTAAAAAAAGCCATGAAACGTATTATTTTGTTATTTGTAGGAGTACTAATGATTAGTTGTACTAGCAACGCCCAACAAGTCACCAAAGAAGAAAAGAAGGAATATGCAGTGTCCAAAACTAATAAGGAATGGAAAGAAATTCTAACATCAGAGCAATACCATATTTTAAGACAAGCAGGAACAGAACCTCCTTTTTCTAGCCCACTTAATAAAGTGTATGCATCAGGTGTATTTCATTGTGCCGCATGTAATACTCCTTTGTATGATAGTAAATATAAGTTTGATAGCGGAACCGGTTGGCCAAGTTTTGATCGAGCAGTAAAAGGAAATGTTGATAAAGATGTAGATTATAAGTTAGGATATGCACGTTCAGAATTATTATGTGCAACTTGTGGTGGCCATTTAGGGCACGTATTTAATGATGGGCCTAGACAAACAACAGGAATGAGACATTGCATTAATGGAGATGCTCTAGTATTTGTACCAAAAAAATCCAAAAATGAATAAATACCCAATACATAAATCTGAAGCTGAATGGAAAAAACAGTTAACAGAAGAAGAATATCGAGTGCTGAGGGAAAAAGGAACTGAAAGACCTTTTACTGGGCAATATAATGTGCATTTTGAAGAAGGAACATATAAATGTATGGCTTGCAATGTATCATTGTTTGAAAGTGGTTCTAAATTTGACTCTGGATGTGGATGGCCGAGTTTTGATGAATCTATCGAAGGTAGCGTTGAGTATATAAAGGATACATCGCATGGGATGATACGCACAGAAATACTTTGCGCTAATTGCGGAAGTCATTTGGGTCATGTATTTAATGATGGCCCCACTCAAACAGGTCAACGATATTGTGTAAATTCTATAAGTATAGACTTTGAAAAATCATAAATAAGGCTTTACTTTATTTTTTTGGAACACTTATTGATAATATAAGCTAAGAATCAAACAATAATTATACACACATTATGAAGAAAATACTTTCACTTTTATTGCTTTCAACGATTTTATTTACTGCCTGTGAAGGAGACCAGGGACCTATAGGTCCTCAAGGAGAGCCAGGAGGGCTATTTCTCGCTAAAACTTTTGAAGTTGATAATATAAACTTTAGTTCAACCAATGGTCTTGATGCAACAATCAATATTCCTGTTCCAAACAGTATAGATGTGTTTGAAGCCGATGTGCCTCTTGTTTATTTATTAGACCCAATTGCCTCTGCCGATAACGGTGCAGACGTCTGGGAACCTTTACCTAGAACTTTTTTCTTTTCTGGTAACGGTTTTGCTCAATATCGATTTAACTTTATTTTTGATGACAATACCGGTATTTTTGATTTAGACATTACCTTAGAGTCTGATGATTTTACTGCTCTTGATAATGGTTTTACGCAAAATCAAGTATTTAGAATCGTTATTGTACCATCAGAGTTTGCAGAAAACACCAATATTAATTTATTAGATTTTAATGCTGTACAATCAGAACTAAAATTAGAATTTTAATAATTCGCTTTATCTGAAAACTTTTAAGACATTCAGTTAAAAAAAATAAAAAATTAACACTATCGCTACGATAGTGTTTTTTTATTCTGTCTATTCACAGAAATCTTATTCTTAGGGAATACATAATTCCCTTTTCGATTAGCCGAATTATCCTTAAATTCGTGACTTCAAAAAATCGAAATTTATGAGCACATATGATATCGTCGTTTTAGGAAGTGGCCCTGGGGGTTATGTAACCGCAATTAGAGCTTCACAATTAGGCTTCAAAACTGCCATTATAGAAAAAGAAAGTTTAGGAGGAGTATGTTTAAATTGGGGATGTATACCTACAAAAGCATTATTAAAAAGTGCTCAGGTATTTGATTATCTAAAACATGCATCAGATTATGGACTTACTATAGAAAAATTTGATAAAGATTTTGACGCTGTTGTAAAACGTAGTCGTGGTGTTGCAGAAGGAATGAGTAAAGGTGTTCAATTCCTAATGAAAAAGAATAAAATTGATGTTATTGAAGGTTTTGGTAAATTAAAAGCCAGTAACAAAATTACAGTAACTGATAAAGATGGGAAAGCCACTGATTATGAGGCAAAGCATATTATCATCGCTACCGGTGCCAGATCACGAGAATTACCAAACTTACCACAAGACGGTAAAAAGGTAATTGGATACAGAGAAGCAATGACCTTAAAATCGCAACCAAAGAAAATGATCGTTGTGGGATCTGGAGCAATTGGGGTAGAATTTGCTCATTTCTATAATGCAATGGGAACAGAAGTAACAATTGTAGAATTTTTACCTAATCTTGTACCGCTTGAAGATGTCGAGGTATCGAAGCAATTCGAACGTAATTTTAAGAAAGCAGGAATTAAAGTAATGACTAATTCATCTGTAGAAAGTGTAGATACTAGTGGTAATACGATAAAGGCGACCGTAAAAACCAAAAAAGGCGAAGAAATTCTGGAAGCAGATATTGTATTATCTGCAGTAGGAATAAAAAGCAATATTGAAAACATCGGATTAGAAGAACTTGGTATCGCTACAGATAGAGATAAGATCGTTGTAAACGACTGGTACCAAACAAATATTCCGGGAATATATGCAATAGGCGATGTAGCTCCTGGACCTGCCTTGGCTCATGTTGCTTCTGCAGAAGGGATTACTTGCGTAGAAAAAATTGCAGGAATGCATGTTGAAGCAATAGACTACGGAAACATCCCTGGTTGTACATATGCAACTCCCGAAATTGCAAGTGTAGGGATGACAGAAAAGCAAGCTAAGGAAGCTGGGTATGAATTAAAAATAGGTAAATTTCCTTTTTCTGCCTCTGGTAAAGCTAGTGCGGCAGGTACCAAAGATGGTTTTGTTAAAGTAATTTTCGATGCAAAATACGGAGAGTGGCTAGGATGCCATATGATTGGCGCTGGAGTTACTGATATGATTGCTGAAGCTGTATTGGGTAGAAAATTAGAAACTACAGGTCATGAAGTGCTAAAAACCATTCACCCCCATCCAACAATGAGTGAAGCTGTAATGGAAGCTGTTGCTGATGCATATGATGAAGTAATTCATCTGTAAACGTATAAATATTGCTGTCACATTGAGCGGAGTCGAAATATTTTATGTTTCGATTAAGAGTATGTATCTCTCGACTCCGCTCGAAATGACAGTTATTTTAGTTCATTTCGATTATTACTCAGGCAGTAGATCGCAATACCAAAAGGAAGTATCCCAACTCTGATCTGAATCTTTTATAAAACAATCATCATTTTCTTCTTCTGAAGGTTCATAGCCACGAAGTACCTTCTCTCCTACTTTAAAACTAATAGGATACTTGAATATGGGGCCATCAAAAACAAATGTATGGAACTCTCCATTTTCACCACAAGGGTCAACGTTTGACGGTAAATCTCTTAAAAACTGTCTATCTAATACCCTTCCGCAAAAGGTTTCATCAAGATATTTTGCATTCACACAAACAGTAATCGCTTTAAAACCTAAATCCAAAAACTCTAATAATAACTCTTTGGTATTCTTTTTCCAAAGAGGAAAAACACCTTGAATTCCCACATTTTTTAATTGATTTTCTCGATATTCTCTTAAATCCTCTAGAAAAATGTCGCCAAAAACACAATGCGTATATCCCCCTTTTTTTAATTGCTCTATAGTAGCTTTCATAGTCATATTATATGAATCCATAGAAACCTGTGCAGGAAGTTTTATTTTTTCAAGAGATAGCCCTAGACTTTTAGCTTGTTTATCTAGCAAATCTTCTCGTAGACCATGCATAGATACACGTTCATAATCCTCATTTACCGTTGTTATAAGCTTAGAAACATCATATTCCTTTTGTTTTAATACATAATACAGGGCCAAGCTTGAATCCTTACCACTACTCCAATTAAAATAAGTCTTGTGCATTATGATGTTAAAAAACTCTGTATAGCCAATTCATAACTTTGTAATCCAAAACCTAGAATTACTCCTTGAGCATTAGGAGAGATATAGGATTGATGTCTAAACTCTTCTCTTCCAAATGTATTAGAGATATGCACTTCTATAACCGGTTTAGAAATAGCTTTAATTGCATCTCCTATCCCAATAGAAGTATGCGTATAGGCTCCTGCATTAAGAATTACTCCATCAAATCGGTCATCTGCGTCTTGGATTTTGGTGATTAATTCACCTTCAATATTAGATTGAAAATAGGATAAATCAGTTGTAGCAAACTTAGATTGTAGCTCTGTAAAGAATTCTTCAAAAGTTTGGTTACCATATATACCAGGCTCTCTTTTACCCAACATATTTAAGTTTGGTCCATTAATAATAAGTAGTTTCATTGTTGTACAGCTGGTTCTTGTCTTCTATTGTTTTTGGTTTTGAATAAGTATCCAACTGACAATTGTACAATTGAATTATTGTTAGATATGTCTACCCCATCTATGTCATTAATATTACTTAAACCTAAGTTATAATGTGCTTGAAAAAACATTCCACTTTCCATTTTATATCCCGCGCCAAACACCCAGCCAAAATCAAAATCACTAAACGAATTAAAAAATTCATCTGTTTCTTCTCCTATAGACTGTGAACTACTGGCCAAAGAAGCCAGTCTAGGGCCAGTTTCAAAACTAAATTTATCAATGACATACCATTTAGTAATTATAGGAAGTGCCAAATAATTAAGGCTAATCTTATTATCTTCTCCGTTATCATCAAATTTATACCCTTGCGCAGAGTATAATAATTCGGCTTGTATATAAAATCGTTGAGACACAGGAAATTCTATTGCTGCTCCAAGATGTAGCCGTATTCTTCCGTCTGTATCTTCAAGGTCTCCCGTGATATTACTATAGTTTAATCCAATCTTAAACCCAGCCCGAGTATACAATGGATCATCATCTTGCGCATTTGTAACAAAGCATATCGCGAAAACGGCTATAATTAGAAATAATTGTTTTTTCATAGTACAGTATATAACTACTCAAAAGTAGTTTTATTTTTTAATATGAAGTAGTCAAAAGAAAAAAATGCTAATTGTACTATTTGATTAAAATTTTTCATTTGATTGATGATTTTTAGATTTGTAAACCAGCGAACTTAAAAAATTAAGTAGTGTTTTTCTTTAATTTTTGTTAGAGTATTTGACAAAAATTATTGTTATAATGAAAAACACTAGTAAAAGTAAATTTTCTACAGATGCTTTTAGCCCACTGTATATCAGCGAAAAGAACCGATATAGGACTGTATTTATCGATTAAATGCTCAATATTTAGATTTTTTTAACGTTTTATACAAGTAAATTCTATAGTTTAGCCCCAACTTTAAACAAACAATTATTATGAAAAAACTAATGTTAACTGCATTGGCAGTAGTAAGTTTTGTATTTGCAAATGCACAGGATTCTGGCACAAGCGAAGGATTTGCTAATGGAGATATTTTTATTTCCGGGTCATTCGGATATGATTCTTCATCTACAGGAGACGCTAAAGACAATACTTTTGAAGTATCTCCAAGAGTTGGTTATTTTGTAGCCGAAAACATCGCAATTGGTGCCAGACTTGGATATACAACCAGATCTCAAGAAAACGGTGCTGGTGGTGAAGTAGATACTAATACTTTTAATGTAGGAGGATTTGGAAGATACTATTTCACTCCGGCAAGCAAATTCTCTATTTTTGGTGAATTTGGTTTAGACTATTTTTCTAGTAAGGTCGATGTTGGTGCTGGTGATGCAACTACAGATGGATTTGGTGTAGGTGTTGGTCCTGGTGTAAGTTACTTTTTAGGTAGTAATTTTGCAATTGAAGCTTTCTGGGGTGCACTGGCCTACGCTAGTTCTAATCCTGAACAAGGAGAGTCTACTGATAACTTCTCTATTGGATTAGATCTAAATGATATTAATCTTGGTCTAGTTTACAAGTTTTAAGACGTAAACAAAAATTAATAATAAAAAGCCGTCTCAACATATTGAGATGGCTTTTCTTTTTTATCTTAGTTGCAATGAAATGGAATCATGCAATAAAAGATTATGTACATTATCTAAAAATTGAAAGAGGACTTTCAGAAAACTCTATTATTAATTACACTCTCGATCTTAAACGTTTGCTTGTTTTTCTTGAAGAATCTGATATTAATACTTCTCCACTCTCAATTGAAAAAGAAACATTGCAACAGTTTATCTACGAAACTGCAAAATTGGTTAATGCACGTTCACAATCCAGAATTATCTCTGGGTTAAAAAGTTTTTTCAACTACCTTATATTTGAAGATTACAGAGAATCTAACCCGATGGAACTTATAGAATCTCCAAAAATCGGAAGGAAACTACCAGATACTTTATCCGTCGAAGAAATAGATTTAATTATTGCGCAAATTGATCTAAGCAAACCAGAAGGAGAGCGCAATCGAGCAATAATCGAAACATTATATGGTTGTGGGTTGCGGGTTAGTGAGCTTACAGATTTAAAATTGTCAAATCTCTTTTTTGATGAAGGATATATAAGTGTTACAGGAAAAGGGAATAAGCAACGATTTGTACCTATTGGAGAAACCACTCAAAAATATATTAATATCTACACCAAAGAAATCCGAAATCACCTTGATATTAAAAAAGGATTTGAAGATACTTTATTCTTAAATCGTAGAGGAAAACAACTTACCAGGGCCATGATTTTTACTATCATTAAACGCTTGGTTGAGAAAGCAGGGATTCACAAACAAGTAAGTCCGCATACTTTTAGGCACTCATTCGCCACCCATTTACTAGAAAATGGTGCCGACTTAAGAGCAATACAACTTATGCTAGGACACGAGAGTATTACAACTACAGAAATATATATGCATATAGATAGAAGTCACTTAAGCGAGGTAATGAATAATTTTCATCCTAGAAGATAAAGATGGATGGATTAAGAGCTCTTACTGTTTTTCTTATATTCGTAAGTTCTTCTACAATATGTGCCCAAAAATTAAATGCAGACGGAGGAATCCAACTAAAAGCTGAAATTACATTAGGAAATCAGAATCAATGGCTGAAACTGGGTGTTTTTGGATTTGGGACATTAAAATATGGCGATTTATCTTTAGAAAGTGGATTATCTATAGCATCATATCAGTTTACAAAACGACATACAGTAAAAGTATCTGGATTTGCTTATTCTTATGAATTCTTTGCGCTTGCCGGAGTCGGTAAAAATAGTAATCTTCTGGGGTCGTCAATATCCAATATGAATACAGCCATTATATTTAATCCACTGGGTGAAGGAGGTTTTAATGGTCTTGGTTTTGGTTTCAGTAAAGATTTTTTGCCAAAAGCCTTAAAATCGTATGGTATAAAACGTGGAGCTTTATACATGCGATTCAGTAATGCAAATCACAATATTCATCTCGCCTTTCTTAATGATTTTAAAATAGGTTGGTTTAAAGGAGCTGGAACAGATTATGGTGTTACCGGTTCGTTAGACATTGGTTTTACAAAAACACAAGGCTTAGAAAAAATATATCAGCTAGGGTTAGGAATAGACCTTTTCACTCCAAGGCCAGATTATAGTCGATCTCCCAGAAATACCATAAATTCTGATGATGGACGCAAAAATGTATGGTTCACGTTACCCCCTATTACAGATCTTTTCTATGGAAATATTTATGGATACGGATCGTATCAGGAAGATCATTATTTAGTACATACCAAATTGGGAGTCAATAGCCAGAAAGCAGGAGCATATATTCAAAACAAGTTGCATGATGGCCTAGGATTAAACCCACGATTTCCTTGGATAGTAGAAACGCAGGATAAATTATACATAGAAATTTCTGGTAATGCATTTTTAAAAGAAGTAAGTGATGAATAAAAAATATCTCTTATATGCGCAACTTTATATTTTAGCAATTTTAAGCAATAGCTGCACTACGTATACCAACTTTTATAGCAAAACCTTTACCAACATTCCAAAGGATAACATATCCAAGGTATATCGACTGGATGTAAGCAATCAAAACCTGGATGATTTACCTATATCTATTTCAATGTTGAAAAACCTCAGGATGTTGAATCTAAGCGGTAATCCTAATTTGAACTTAGAGCAAGCTTTACAGAAAATATCTTCTAGTAAAGATTTACAAATATTGATTTTGGATAGTTTGAATATATCCAAATTACCCCAGTCAATTAAAACGTTTACAAATCTTAAGCAGTTGTCTGTTGCACAAAATCCGGACATTGATTTAAATCATATGCTAAATCTTATTTCTGAATCACCCATAGAGTTTTTGAATTTGAAAGGGAATAATATTACAACCTTACCAGAAAATATCACCAATTTAAAATCGATTAAGGATCTAAATTTATCATACAACAAACTTAGAGGTAATAAAAACTTTGAATTATTAAGTCAACTTCTAGACTTATATTCTTTGTGGTTAGATCATAATGAATTAGAAACATTACCAGGTACGATTGGAAAAATGAATCAAGTTCGATTTTTATATCTAGACCATAATAACTTGCAAGAACTTCCGGAAGAAATGTCAGACATGAAAACATGGGTTATACATGCTGGATACAATAAATTAACCGAACTACCAGTAGTATTTACCAAGATGAAATCTTTATTTATGGTTCATATAAATAATAATGTCATAAATAGTATTCCTGAAGTCTATGAGGTTGAAAAATACTCTCTGGCTGGTCTTATTTTGGATAACAATCCTATACCCAAAACCGAAAAATCAAAAGCAGAGAAGCTATTTAAAAGGTTCTTTTTACTTTCTTTTGAACAAAAGTGAAAAAAAACTCCTGCCAAAGGCAAGAGTTTTTAAAATATATCATTTAACTAAGACCTATAAATTTGGTCGTGTTACTCTACCAGAGGGAATAGCTGTATTAGAAATCATCACCACAGGGTTTTCTGGTCCTGTAGTTATTCCGGCTGTTGCGCTAAGTGGTTCTATAAAAAATGGAGCCGGATCATTGTCCTGAAAAGGCTCTACAGTTATAAATACTCGTTTACTAAGTACTGATGCAGGAAATGTAATACCGGTTAAAGGGATTTGACTTGGAATAATAAGAAAATCCTCTCCTGGAAATCCTGGAACTGTTCCCCCAGAACCTTTAAAGAAATTTCCATCATCGGTTACTTCTTCGTTAGAAAAAGTACCAGTGGATACAATTTTGTTTCCAAAATCTACCCACCCTTCATACTTCCAACCACTTGCCAAGTCGGGAAGGTTCAAGCCTGGAGCACTGGCTCCATCCATGAACCAAACGCCAAACTCATCATTATCTGCAACATCATCAGTTGGAGTAGCCAGAAAAAATTGACCCGAAGTAACTGATAAATCTGTAACAACAGATTCAAAATCAAGTGGCGCAGCGGTTCCTGTAAAATTTCCAGTTAATATTTTTGCAGCAGAAGGTATATTGTCATTATCTCCTACTGGTTCTATAGTTAACACAAACTGAGTAGCATCCTCAAGATCAGAAACAAGCATGTTAAAGTTAATTGTACCTGCTGGGTTTGTGAATTTCTCAGTCGGTTTGGGTTGTCCATCTACGATAAGCCAACCTTGGTATGTAGTCCCTCCTATAAGCGGCTGTAACCCTATAGTCTCTAGCTGTAAATTAGCAGTTGGAGGGCCATCATCACTAGAACAGGAAGTGATTATTACTCCCAAAATAAGTGTAGTTAAAACTAAAATTTTTCTTGTCATCATTTTGCTTTTTAAATTATCAATCAAATGTAATTTGGATTACATTAAATTAACTCCAAAAGAACCACAAAATTGTGCTTTAAAACCACATTATTTTTACGTTAAACAACAATTAGCTATCCTTGTTTTTCGGGAATATTAGGTGTTTTAAACAATTCTAGAAATGCTTTGCCAATATTTGAAATAATATCACTAGCGACTAATGACTCAAAACCAGTAGCTTGTGCCGTCAAATCACCTGAACTACCGTGTAAATACACACCAAAAACGGCAGCTTGTAAAGGATCATACCCTTGGGATAATAATCCTGTAATCATACCTGTAAGTACATCTCCACTACCAGCGGTTGCCATGCCAGGGTTTCCAGTATTATTCACATACATTTGATCTTGAAAAATTGTGATAGAATTAGCCCCCTTAATGACAATTATACATTTATGTTTTTTAGAAAATTCTTTGGTCTTTTCTAGTTTATCAAAATCATCTTTCCATTCACCAATTAATCGCTCTAATTCTTTAGGGTGTGGCGTTAATACTGTTTGTGGCTGTAGATTATCTTGAAATTCTGGATGTTTAGCCAGAATATTAATTCCATCAGCATCAATAACGAGTTTTGACGGCTTAGTTTTCAAAAAATCTCCAAATGCCTTTGCTGTTTTTGCGTTCGTTCCTAATCCTATTCCAATTCCTATAGCAGATGCTTCAAAATCAAGGGTGATTTCTGTTAGATTATCATCACTATCATCTGTGACTACCATAACCTCTGGTACGGCGGTTTGAAGCACATCATATCCACATTCTGGAATATATGCTGTAACCAATCCTGATCCTGTCTTTAAAGCGGCCTTGGCAGCCAAAACTACACTTCCAATTTTACCATAGCTCCCTCCTATTATAACAGCATGTCCATACGTACCCTTGTGTCCATATTTATGTCTATTACGGTACAATGGTACTATTTCGTTTTTAGTTATTAACTCAGCTATTCCTGTAGTTTGCATTAAAATTTCACGATTTAAACCTATATCAATGACCTCTACATCCTGAGTATACACACCTGTCTGTGGTAAAAAGAAAATCAGTTTGGGTAATTGAAACGTGACTGTAATATTTGCAAAAATTACTCCGTTAGGATCGTCATATAATTTATCCGGATATAACCCAGAAGGGATATCTACCGAAAGTGTAAAACAATTAGATTGATTTATATGTTTGACTAAAGATACTACCCAGGGAACCAATGGCCTGTTAAGTCCAATCCCAAAAATTGCATCAATTACCATATCTTGATAATTGATTTCAGGAAAATCTTCTTCAGATTTTAACTGTACCGGCCATTCATTGGCAATTTCTTTTAATCGATCGTAATTGGCTAAAAAATCCTTTGATCTATTATCACTAAAATTTACGATATATGTCTTTACATGATACCCATGTTCTATAAGCAATCTAGAAATAACCAAACCATCTCCACCATTATTTCCAATACCACAAAAAACATGTATTAACATCGGAGTTCCCTGTAACTTATTATGAATTAAATCGAATGTTCTTGAAGCCGCTTGCTCCATTAATTCCAGAGAACTTATGTTTTGAGATTTAATAGTAGCCTCATCGGCCATTCGCATTTGTTGTGCAGAAAATATTTTCATGAGTTATTTTTGGGAATTATATAATGAAATATGTTATATATTGTTGAATTAACAAAAGTTTAAGTATTGCCTTAATTTAATTTTCTTTAAAAGTAAAAAATTATACATTTGATCTAACAATATAAGACAAACTAATGTTTAGTACCGTTTTCATCTTGGCTTTATTGATTTCTCTAGGAACGATTACCGTTTCTGGGATTACTTCTTTTACGCGTACTACAACTATTATTACCCTTAGGGGTTAATTAAATTGTATATCATCACCAAAACAAGTACGTAGTTTGCAAAAGCAAAGAGCTACCGAAAACAAGCTTTATCATTAATTTTCAACAAAAAAAGTATTATGAACGTTCTAAAATTCGGAGGTTCTTCTGTTGCCAATGCAGCATCTATAGAAAACGTAATTGACATTATAGAAAAGCAATCCAAAAAACAATCACTTTATGTGGTGGTTTCTGCTATGGGTGGAGTTACAGATTTACTATTACAGGCAGGCGAAGCAGCTTCTACAAATAATAAAAAATATAAAGACACATTAATTGAAATTGAAAAAAGGCATATTGATGCAATAAAAATTTTAATTCCAATTGCTTCTCAAAGTAGTATTATTAGTAAGGTTAAAGCACAGTTAAACACATTAGAATCTTTATGTGAAGGTGTATACTTATTAAGTGAACTTTCCTCAAAAACAGAGGCGGTAATTGCGAGTTACGGAGAATTACTTTCGTCCTATATAATAGCAGAGGCAGCAAAGGTAAAAGGATTAGATCTTATATTAAAGGATTCTCGTGATGTGATTGTAAAAAATACCAATTCAAAGGTTACAATTGATTATCAAGAAACAAACCAAAGAGTTAAAGAGTTTTCTAAAAGTAATTCAAATAAGATCGCCTTATTTCCTGGTTTTGTTGCTAGAACGTATAATGGAGAACCTACAACACTAGGAAGAGGTGGGTCTGATTTTACGGCAGCAATTCTTGCAGCGGCAATTGACGCCAAAGAACTACAGATCTGGACGGATGTAAGTGGTATGTATACGGCTAATCCGAAAATAGTAAAACAAGCAAAACCTGTACGTCATATTTCGTATCATGAAGCAATGGAGCTTTCTCATTTTGGAGCCAAAGTAATCTATCCACCAACTATACATCCTGTTCTGGACAAGGATATCCCAATAGTTATTAAAAATACTTTTGAGCCTTTGGATAATGGAACTCTTATAACAAGAAATGTAGAGGGTCGAAAAAAACCAGTAACGGGTATTAGTCATATTGATAGTATATCAATTATTTCACTTGAAGGAAGTGGAATGGTAGGAATTCCAGGGTTTTCAAAAAGACTTTTTGAAGCTCTTTTCCTTGAAAATATTAATGTCATCTTAATCACACAAGCTTCTTCTGAGCATTCAATTTGTCTGGTCGTTGACGCATCAGATGCTCCTAAAGCAAAAGAAATATTAGATGCAACTTTCGAATTTGAAATATCCAAACATAAAGTAGACCCCGTAAAAATCGAAAATGATGTTGCCATTATAGCACTAGTAGGAGATAATATGTATCACCATCAAGGACTTAGCGGTAAAATGTTTAGCACTCTTGGAAAAAACAACGTAAATATAAGAGCGATTGCACAAGGAGCATCTGAAAAGAATATTTCGGTAGTAATAGAGAAAAAAGATATTAAAAAAGCACTTAATACATTACATGAACGATTCTTTGAAGTAAAAACTAAACAATTAAATCTATTTATTACAGGAGTTGGAAATGTTGGAAGTAAATTATTAGAACAACTTGAACAACAAAACAAATACTTAAAAGATAAATTACGCCTAAAAATTAGGGTTGTGGGATTGTCGAACTCAAGGAAAATGGTTTTTGACGAAAGTGGGATTGATCTTAATTCGTGGGAAGAAAAACTGGCAAAGGGAAAAAAGGCAAACTCACAAGGTTTTTTTGAGCAAGCAAAAGAGATGAATCTTCGTAATTCAATTTTTGTAGATAATACCGCAAACCCAGATATTGCCAAAGTTTACAAGCATTACCTTTCTGAAAGTATGGCTGTTGTTACTTGTAATAAAATTGCTTGTGCAGATGAATATACTAATTATGAAGAATTGCAAGATCTATCAAGAAAATTTAATGCTTCATTCCTTTATGAAACCAATGTTGGTGCTGGATTACCTGTAATTGATACGCTTAACAACCTCATTGCTTCAGGAGATAATATTCATAAAATACAAGCAGTATTATCTGGTAGTCTTAATTTTGTATTCAACAACTTTAAGAAAGGAGTTACTTTTCATGATATTGTAAAACAAGCTCAAGAAGAAGGGTACACAGAGCCTGATCCTAAAATTGATTTAAGCGGAATCGATGTAGCTCGTAAAATTCTAATTCTTGCTCGCGAAAGTGGAAAGGTAATGGAGTTAAATAACATAGAAAATGAATCATTTTTACCCGAAGAAAGTTTAAACACAACAAGTGTTCAAGGTTTTCTTGATTCTTTAAAGCAAAACGAAAACCACTTCCAAGAAATTTTTGAGGAAGCGAACAAAAAAGACTGTCGTTTAAAATATGTAGCGCAGTACGAAAAAGAAAAAGCTAAAGTAGGCCTACAACATATACCGAAGGATCACCCTTTTTATAATCTTGAGGGTAGTGACAATATCGTATTATTTTTTACAGATCGATATCCCGAGCAACCCCTAATTGTAAAAGGTGCCGGTGCCGGTGCAGATGTCACTGCATCTGGTATCTTTGCAGATATTATTAGAATTGGTAAAAAGTAATGATAATGAAGAAGAGTATTAAAATATTTGCTCCAGCCACAGTGGCAAATCTTTGTTGTGGGTTTGATGTTTTAGGATGTTGTTTGGATAATGTAGGTGATGAAATGATTATATCTCTTACATCAGAACCCGGAGTAAAAATCACCAAAATTGATGGAGCAAATTTACCAATGGAAACACACAAGAATGTTGCCGGAGTATCTGTCGAAGCCTTGTTAAAAAAGTATGGTAAAGAAATTGGTGTAGAGATAGAGATTTATAAAAAAATTAAAGCAGGTAGTGGAATTGGTAGCAGTGCAGCTAGTAGTGCCGGAGCTGTGTGGGCCGTAAACTATTTGTTAGAAAACCCATTTACAGCGCATGAATTAGTGGCTTTTGCAATGGAAGGAGAAAAACTAGCGAGTGGCAATGCTCATGCAGACAATGTGGCTCCTGCCCTGCTGGGAAGTTTCACCTTGGTTCGCAGTTATAATCCCTTGGATGTAGTTAGATTAAATGCTCCTTCCGATCTGGTTATGACTGTAATTCATCCTCAAATTGAAGTAAAAACATCAGATTCTAGATCGGTTATTAAACAAAACGTAAAATTAAAAGATGCAGTACAACAATGGGGAAATGTAGGAGGACTTGTGGCAGGATTGCTTACCGAAGATTATGAACTTATAGGTCGAAGTCTAGAAGACGTAATTATTGAACCGCTTAGGTCAATATTAATTCCAGAATTTAAAGCCGTAAAAGAAGCTGCTATTTTGAAAGGAGCTTTAGGATGTGGTATATCTGGTTCTGGCCCTTCAATTTTTGCCCTTAGTAAGGGCGAAGTAACAGCTAACCTTGTGGCAGAAGCAATGCAAGAGATATATAGCAAGACTGGACTGGACTTTGATATTCATGTATCAAAGATAAATAGTCAAGGTGTCAGAATAATGAAATAACACTTATGAAAGAAATTAAAAAAATATCAACAGGAGCTCCGTGGGAGGACATTGTGGGGTACTCCAGGGCAATTAAGATTGGAGATACAATAGAAATTTCTGGTACAACCGCAAAAGGAATTAATGAATATGATCAAACTGTAGCAATCATTCAAATCGCTAAAAAAGCCCTACAGGAACTTGATGCAGATTTAAGCAATGTTATAAGAACAAGAATCTATTGTACCGATATTTCCAAATGGGAACAGATCGGAAAAGCGCATGGGGAATTTTTTGGTAATATAAGACCCGTGACCACAATGGTTGAAGTATCAAAACTTATCGCTCCTGAAATTTTTGTAGAAATTGAATTTTCTGCAGTAGTATAACACCTATAAGAATAAAGAATAATGCAATATTATAGTTTAAACAATAACGCACATAAAGTAACATTCTCTGAAGCAGTAATTAAAGGATTAGCTCCAGATCGAGGGTTATATTTTCCAGAAAGTATAACTCCTTTGCCAAAATCGTTCTTTGAAAACATAGAGACTTTGGATAATGTAGAGATTGCATATCAGGCAATACAACAATTTGTGGGCAATGAAATTCCTGAAACCGAGCTTAGGGATATACTTGCTGATGTTTTAAGTTTTGATTTTCCTGTTATTGAAATTGAAGACAATATTGCTACTTTAGAACTGTTTCATGGCCCTACTATGGCTTTTAAGGATGTTGGCGCTCGATTCATGGCGCGATGTCTTGGTTACTTTAATAAAAACAACGAAAACCAGGTCACTGTTCTTGTTGCAACTTCTGGGGATACTGGTGGTGCCGTCGCAAATGGTTTTTTAGGAGTAAAAGGTGTAGATGTCGTTATTTTATACCCTTCAGGAAAAGTAAGTAATATTCAGGAAAAACAACTGACTACTCTTGGTCAAAACATTACTGCATTAGAGGTTGACGGTGTGTTTGATGATTGTCAGGATATGGTAAAAACAGCTTTCTTAGATACCAGCATTACAGAACATAGACAATTAACCTCTGCCAATTCAATAAATGTAGCCAGATGGATTCCTCAATTATTCTATTTTTTATTTGCCTATAAGCAAGTGAAAAGTAAAGGAAAAGACATTGTATTTTCTGTACCAAGTGGTAATTTCGGGAATATCTGTGCAGGAATTGTTGCTCATAAATTAGGTTTGCCTGTAAAACAATTTATTGCTTCCACAAATATCAATGACACTGTAGTTAGGTATCTTAAAACATCAAAATACGAACCAAAACCCTCTAAAGCAACAATTTCTAACGCCATGGATGTGGGCAATCCTAGCAATTTTATTAGAATACAAAATCTGTTTAATAATAATTTTGAAAA
This sequence comes from uncultured Aquimarina sp., assembly GCA_947496355.1. Lineage (GTDB taxonomy): Bacteria > Bacteroidota > Bacteroidia > Flavobacteriales > Flavobacteriaceae > Aquimarina. Next base: position 371,264 of record CANMCO010000003.1, on the reverse strand, counting down.
TTTAAAAGACCTCTTCTCTGCTTATAGCTTTGATGATTATCAAACTAAACAGGCTATGAAAACAGTATTCAACAATACAGGATATATAACAGATCCACACGGAGCCATAGGATATTTAGGACTTAAAGAACAGATACTAGATACAAATGACTATGGTATTTTCCTGGAGACAGCTCATCCTGTAAAATTTTTAGATGTTGTAGAGGAAACTATAGAAACTACCATGGACATCCCTTCTCAAATCCAAAAAGTTATTAATAAAGAAAAGAAAAGTATAAAAATAAACAGTTATAAAACATTAAAGGAGTTCTTATTAAAATAAGAACTCCTTTTTGGATATTATTTCTTTTTGTAATTAATTCCCTTTAGCAAGAGCCTTCATTACATTATAGACAATACTTGTAGTTGAAGCCAGGTATTTGAAGTTAACTGTAGTGTATTTGTCTTCACTCTGTCTGACAAAAGGAGAGTTATCTGCATTTTTCAACTCAGCTGTTAATGTTACCGTATCATAACCAAAATTAGAAAAGAATCTACTTTCTGGTGTTGCTACCTCCCTTTTATAAATAGGCACTGGAGATTCTAATCTATATAACGATTCTAAACTCAAATTAGAAGCTAATAGCTCAACAGCTCTATCCTCATCATTATCCCATCCCATATAATCAGATCTATGCATAGAGTGAATGTTATATCCTTCTGTTTGCAACATTTTGGTGAACATTCTGGTTCCAATCATATTGCTTTTCCAATGGTCAAAGAATACAACCATGAAATTTATATTACGCTCTTCTAATTCCGCAATTTTCTTAGCAACATAAAATGCAATTGCTACACCAGTAGCATTATGAACAGCTCCAGGGCTCTTTTCAACAGTATCGTAATGAGCACAAATAATCACATATTCATCACTACCATTAGTAGCCGGGATTTCTGCATATATATTTTGACCTGTAAATTGATCTCCTTTTTTGTTTTGCACATCATAATTATCCCTTACTGGCTTTAACCCTGCATCTTTTAAGGAACTAAATAAATAGTCAGCGACGGCTTTTCTTTCTCCATTACTGGATCTACTGGCTAGCTTTTTCTTACCTTTAATAGGTTCATGACCTGTAAGTTTGGCAACAACACCTCTCTGGATGTTAATAATTTCGGCTTCGATTCTATCTTCTTCAGTTTGAGCTGGGGCTACCTGAATTGTAAAAACGAATAATAGTAAAAATGTTCTATAATATTTCATTTTGTAGGTTTTGTAATCCATTTACTTTAACACAAATTTAGGAAATTTCTATAATAATCCAATTTATTACTTTTATTCCTAAAATAACTAATCAAATATGAATTTTTCAAAAACCGTGCCCTTTTTTTTAATTTTATTATTTTTTTTACAATGTAAAGAGGACAATTCGTCAAAAAACATATTAAACGCTCCAGAAAATTGGAGAGGCGAAGTTATAGAATTTCCTTTAAAATTCGCCTCTTCATTGCAATATTCTGGTGCAGAACATATTCGTTTTGCTCCTGGATGGGGAAAAGAAAAGGCAAAAGATTATTTTTCCTATGTCTTTCTATGGGAAATCGACCAGAAACCAAAATTATCTACTAAAAAGTTAGAATCCGAAATGGAAATATATTTTGATGGGTTAATGAATATGGTTTCAAAAATGAATTTGAAATTTTTGAAGGACGTTCCTAAGTCAAAAGCTTTTTTTGAAAAAGTAAATGACTCGCTCTATATCGGAAAAGTATTGACGTATGATGCATTTACAACAAAAAAAGAAGTAAATCTTAATATTATAGTAGAGAATAGATTTTGTAATCTAGATAATAGACACTTAGTTTTATTTAATGTTTCACCTCAAGCTCCTGAACATCCTGTTTGGAAGAAAATGAAAAACATAACTATTGATTTAGAATGTGAATGATTATTTTTTTGTGATCAATAAATTTTCTTTTATTTTTTTCTTGATTTTGACATAAAAAACGTACATTTTTACACATAAAATCATCAGTAATGAATGTTTGCTTCTTAATGTATCCCTGGGAAGAAATAAATCCCGAAAATGATACCTCACTTACTTTGATTCATGAATTTGCAAAAAGAGGGCATGGAGTAGCTATTGCAACTCCTTCTAATCTTACTATACGTGATAGCGTAACGTATTCTTTTTGTAAAGTACTTAACCGAACCGACAAGGTTTCGTCTTCTATGAAATCTTTTCATGCCAAAACTACTTTTAGAGATGAAATGTTACCATTGGCCGGGTTTGATGTAATTATTTTACGTAGTAATCCACCGCTGGACATGATCATGCTTAATTTTTTGGATTCTGTAAAAGACGATGTATTTATTATGAATGACATTGACGGGATTCGTAGGTCTAATAACAAATTGTATACTGCTGCTTTTGATGACATAGAAACTCACTTTATTCCAAGTACTCATGTAACCAAAAATAAGGATTACCTTATTAAAATGATCAAAGAATCCGAAAGTGACAGAATGATCTTAAAACCATTAAACGGTTTTGGTGGTTCTGGGGTAATATTGATTGAAAAAAGAGCAATGAGTAGTATTCGATCTCTTTTGGATTTTTACATAGACAATAAAGATGGAACCACTAACTATGTAATACTACAAGATTATATTGAAGGTGCTGATCAAGGTGATGTTCGCATTTTAATTCTTAATGGAAAACCTATTGGTGCAATGAGACGTATTCCTGGGGAGGATGATCATAGATCTAATGTCACAGCCGGAGGAACAGTAGTAAAGCATTCGTTGACTAAGCAAGAAAAAGAGTTATGTCGTAAGATCGGACCAAAACTAGTTAAAGACGGACTTTACTTTGTAGGTATAGATGTTATTAATGGTATGCTTGTAGAGGTTAATGTAATGAGTCCGGGAGGAATTACATATATTAATAAAAAATACAAAGTCAGACTACAAGAAAAAGTAGTAGATTTTATTGAAGATAAAGTAATACAAAGAGTTAGTAGATTTGATAGAAAGGCAAAATTAAGAAAAACGGTAGATGATGCTTAGGATTTCTATTAAAGAAATGATTACCAAAATAAAGGCTGAAGAACCATTTAGTGCCGTTGCCGAAGATTATTCATTTACTATAAAAATAGACTCATATGTGCACTATATATGTGGTGCAGTTCACGATGGCCATCAGTTTCGTAAAGAATTGTGGGATAATTGCCTACATACAGAATATGATAGATGGTACGAAGAAGATCCTGCCACCAAACAAATGGTGCAAAACCATCCTATCGTAATAGCGGGATGTGATTCTCGTTTTGAATATGATCTAAATAGAGCTCCTGATGTAGCTATATATGAAGATGCATGGGGAAAAGAACTTTGGAAAAATTCTTTAAAAACTGAAGTTAAAGAACGTTCTTTAGAAAAACATATTAACTTTTATAAAGTTCTACACGCTTTGGTTTCTAAAATAGAATCCAAATACGGTGCTGCAATAGTTTATGATATACATTCGTATAATTGGAGGCGGTGGGATCGAGAAGTACCAGTAGTTAATCTAGGCACCACCAATATAGATAATACACGATATTCTTCTTTTGTAAATTCTTGGTCTGAAACATTATCAAATATTAAACTACCACACAATATAGCTACTACTTCAGGTATTAATGACACATTTTATGGTAATGGGTATTTCTTGAAATATATCACTGAAAATTTTAAGAACACATTAGTTTTGGCTACTGAATTTTCGAAAATATATTGTCACGAAATAGAATATATTATGTATCCCGAAATAGTACATGCTATCGAATTGGGGTTAAATGAAAGACTTCCAATGCATGCAAAAGCTTTTTATAATCACTTTATTGAGTAAGATCGACCTCCTTATTTGTTAATTTCTATTTTTTGCAGTTAGTTTGTGGTTTCTATAAATAATTTGATAAGAATGTAAAGGAAAATGATTGAAGATGTGGTAGAAACATATAGTGATCTTTTAGAAATTGATCAAAACTTAGATAGACTTGTTAAGAACATTGAGCTTCTTAATTACTTAAATCCCTTAAATATTGAGCAGGAAAAAAAGAATTTCTTTGCCTGCAAATACAGAAAAAACCCAATATTCAAATATCGCAAGATTAAATTCAATCCCTATAAAATGCAGCGATTGTTTTTTAATCAGCGATTAGAGCGAATTAAAGATGATCAAATACGAAAGTTATATCAGGATATCATTTATGAATATTCAGGGTTAATTCAGTGTATTGAAACTATAGGTCGCGGTAAGAGTTTTTATTATAATTCTCTAAAAGTTTTTGGTACACCAAAAGAGCGTGATGTAGAAAATGCCCGTTTTATTCTTCATTTTGATGATGAACTTTCATCTGATAATTATATAAAAAAATATTCTGCCAATGATGCCGAAGCATACTTCGAGCAATTTGCACAGCGATATGCTTTTGATTTTAACATTAAGAAGTCTACACATATCTCTGCATCTGCTATGGTGTTAAACGCTTCCGAAACATTGATGCTAAAGAAAAACTATACATTTAGTGATAATGAACTTAAGGTATTGGCTAATCACGAAATTGGTGTACATATGGTCACAACATTTAATGGTAAAAGCCAACCATTAAAAATATTCTCGAATGGCTTTGTAAACAATACTGAAACTCAGGAAGGTTTAGCCGTTTTTAGTGAATATATGTCTGGTTGTCTTACTTTAAAACGAATGAAAGAACTAGCGTATAGAGTTATCGCTGCTGATAGTTTAATAAAAGGATATGATTTTAAAGGTACTTTTGATTTACTCTATAGCCAATACAAGCTAGATCGTGAAAGTGCCTGGCAAATTACATTAAGGGTACATCGTGGTGGTGGTTTTACCAAAGATTACTTATACTTAACCGGCCTTAAAAAAATATACGATTACTACTACTCTAATGAAGACATGAATATATTATTGACAGGCAAGGTAACACTTGAAAACAAAGAAAACATCCTAAGGTTACAAAAACTTGGTTTGGCTAATAAAAGTTTACATGTTACAGATTCCTTTCTGCAAAATTTGAATACAAATAAGAAATTAGATTTTATATTAAGGAACTTGAAATAAGAAAATCAAGAAACCTTTTTGTACTTCTGAGCGCAAGCTTCTATACAGGAGAAATTAAGAACAAGGTTTAATCCCGTTCTCTCAAAAGAAATACGGAATGTATCACTTGGGCATTCTATATTAATCATATTATCATTTAAAGAAAAAGTCCCTGAACTTGTTCCTCCTGATTCTGTAAAAATATTACACAATGAGCCATTTCTGGAAACAATAGTACCGTCATCAAAGAACTCTAGTGCAAGTTCACTATCAACAGATTGAAATGTACCACTACCATCCCCAGGGTCTAATAATTGTTCTACAAGTTGCCACTTTCCAACAATGTCTGTACTCCTTAATGCATCATCATCACTTTTACAAGAAAATAACAACACAAAAGATAAAATAAGTATTACAATTTTTTCCATTACTACATTTCTATATAATAAGATTCAATATGTAAAAAATGGTTGCTTTGATATAATAAAAATATTTGATCTTAATTTACCAATCCAGCTTCTGCCAGAGTAATAATCAGAGCCAACTTAATGTTCTTAGTTCCTTCTTTATTAGTCCAGGTTTCATCTAATGAATGCGCTCCACTTCCTTTCCCTCCTCTACTTATGGTAATAGCCGGTATATTTCTAGCAATTGGTATGTTACTATTGGTCGAACCTGTACTTAATTTTGGTGTAATTCCAAGATACGAAGCCGAGGCAATGGCTCTTTGTATTAATGGAATATTTGATGGTAGATTTCCAGAAGGACGATTACCAATGGGTTTCATTTCTAATATTACCTTATCCTTTATTCCAGATGCATTATAAACTTTTTCAGCTCTTTTCATGCTTGCTTTAAAAATACTATCTATTTCAAGTAATCTTTTGGGACTTAATGAACGCATATCCACTTCCATCCAAGATTCGAAAGGTATAGAGTTTACAGATGTCCCCCCTCCTATTCTACCTACATTAAATGTCGTTTTAGGTCCATCTATAGTGACATATTTTGTAGCATCTTTAATAAAAAATGCGATTGCATTCCCTAATGCATGATGAGGATTGGCTAAACCAAAAGCTCCCCAGGAGTGCCCTCCTTTACTTTTAAAAATAGTTTTATAGCGTTTAGATCCCAATCCACCATTAATAATACGTCCATTGCCTCCTCCATCAATAGATATCCATGAGTCTATTTTAATATCAGATGCCTTACTAAACAAATGCTTTACTCCCCTAAGATCTCCTAATCCTTCTTCTCCAACGGTTCCAACAAAAACAATATCCGATTCTGTTTGTATCGAAGCGTGATTCATTGCCTTCAAAGTTGCTAAAATCATGGCCATACCTCTGGTATTATCACCAATTCCGGGAGCCGAATATTTTTGCCCTTCAATTTTTACGGTAACATTTGTTTTTTCAGGAAAAACGGTATCCATATGCGCATCCAAGACTAGGGTTTTATTTCTATTTTTACCTTTACGAAGCGCTAATACATTGCCTTCAGCATCAATCCAAACACTATCAATACCCGCCTCTAAAAACATTTCTTTAAACTTTTCAGCTCTTTTGGTTTCTTTAAATGGTGGTGCAGGAATCTCGTTAAGAACTATCATATTTTTAATAGTTTCTTTATCCGATTCATCGATATGTTGTAGAGCCAATTGTACCTTTTTATTGATAATAATTTTTTCAATCTCTTTTGTGTACGTTTTATTTACCTGGTTTACATCCTGTGCTGACATACTAAAGCCTAATAATACAATAATAGTTAAGGTGATCTTAGTAAATTTTGTTTTCATTTATATAAAAAATTGAATTTGAATAAATTATCTCACAACTCTCACTTAAAAAGATGAATTCATTGAGGAAGAATTTTATTATTCTTTATCTGTACCATATCCAAAATCTTTACCTTTTTGTGTTCTTGGAACTCCCTTATTCATCCATTTGGGTGATAGTTCTCCTTTTAGGTAATGATCAAAAAACTGCATCATCCTGATGGAAAGATCTTGTTTATTTTTTACTTTCTTAAGATTATGAGCCTCATCATTATACACCAATAACCAAACTGGTTTTTGTAGTCTACGCATACCCATAAACATTTCTATTCCTTGATAATAAGGCACTGCACCATCATTATCATTGTGCATCATCAATAAAGGCGTTTCTATTTTAGGAATACCAAACAAGGGGGAGTTTTCTATGTATAAATCGAATCCTTCCCATAAATTCTTTCCGATTCGACTTTGTGTTTTCTCGTACTGAAAAGCTCTACTTAATCCTGATTTCCAACGAATACCACCATATGCCGATGTCATATTGCTTACAGGAGCTCCGGCCATAGCGGCCTTAAATTTATTCGTAACCGTGATAAGATATGCTACTTGATACCCTCCCCAACTTTGCCCTTGTATTGCTATATTACTACTATCTATATACCCTAATTTTTCAACTGCTTCTACACCAGAAACGACACAATTATATGCACTAGGGCCAGGTTTTCCTTCTTTGTATATAATATCCGGAACAAACATGACGTATTCATTACTTACCAAATATGTTGGATTTACAGTTGATGCGCTGGGAAGCGGAGCATAATATTTATTTAAATTATCAGACCTTTTCTCATAAAAATAGGCGATCATCGGGTATTTTTTTGATGGATCAAAATCTTCTGGCTTATAAATAATTCCTTCTAATTCTTGGCCATCATAAGCTTTCCAGGAAACTAGTTCAGTAGTTCCCCATTTGAATTTGTTTTGATGAGGATTAACATCAGTTATCTTGGTAGTTATTTTAAAAGCATCATTAGTTACATATAAATCAGGAAACACATTATAATTTTCTTTAGTAAAAGTAAACACCTCAGCATTTTCTGCTTTTTGATAATTTTCTAACAAAAAATTAGTATGCTTTACCTTCTCCTCTAGTTTGTCATTTACTAAGACACACAAGCCAGAAGTTTTAGTGGTTTTATCAAAACCCGTAATTAGAAGTTTCCCATTGCTATAAGATGCTTCATTCTCTTCTTCTTTATTTAATCTCTCGGTTCGGTATTTAATATTTCTTTTTCTACCATTTTTTGTAATATTTACAGGCTTGCCTTTTCCATCAAGTGAAAGACTCCAAATATCAAACTTATCAAAAACAAGAGCTTTTCCGTAGGCATCAAAACCTCCAAAACCATAAGGATTTGGTAACACTGGGCGGTCATTTTCTTCATCATAAAGCGGAACTTTCAAGTTCACCGTAAGGTTAATTTTCTCTAAAGTTTTGAGATGAATTGAGAACCAATGCTGTTTATAAATATCGAAATATAAAGCATATGTCCCATCAGGAGATAAAATTGGCTCAAAAGCAACCTTTTCGAGCGCCAAACGATGTTTGCCTGTAAACGTATCAATACTAAAATAATCTTTGGTCCAAGGAAGATCCCAAGAGCGCTTTATATCATAAGGAGAGCTGGTTGCTCCCAAAATAAATTGTTGTTTCTTGTTCTTATCAAAAATAACATCTTCTATATTCTCGTTTTGAAAGTGGATATACTCTTCCTTTTCTATATGGTAATATGATGCATACGATTTTTTCTCAAGTTCTTCGAATTTTGATTTTTGTTCTGGCTGGATCATTTTATCTTGCCAATGCCAAATATCAACCTGTGGGATTTCTTCTTCTAATAAAGTAGTGTCCTTATGATGTATTACTTCAGGTTTTGAATAAAAATAAAGTCTATTACCATCGTCGGAAAAATAGGGAGACTGATCACCACTTAATTCCCATTCTTTTCTAAGATTCTTGCCTTGAGTATCTACTAATTTTTTTAGTGTATTATTCTTGTATAGGTATAATTCAAATTTTAATGAGTCCAATGCAGTTGAGTCCTTCGCCGAAACATATGACAAATGATTCCCTTCCTTATTTACCGCTAACTTATTATATATGTATTTTCCTGTATCTATAGTCTTATTTATTCCTGATAGCAGATCATAACTATATACCCCAATATCTTTTTGTTTTTCTTTTCCTTTTTTGTTCTTACTGTTTTTTTCTTTTGGTTGTTCCTTACTTATTTTGGTATAGTAGAAATTTTCACCATTTTCGGGGATCACGAAATCTTTTATTTGATAAACAGTATCTCTCTTCTTGGTTTTAAAATTATAAACTAAAGCATACTTCTGTTTAAAGATATTAGGGAGATTCTTCTTATTCTTGGTGGTATCTTTTCCTTCTTTATTTTTAAACTTTTCTATGATAACCCACCTTCCATTTTTCTTTGGTAATTCATATTTTTTTACTCTGAGTATAGAATCATAAATTTTATTGTTCTGTACATCATAAATAAACAAAGCATCCTTTGTTTGATTTTCTTCTTTTATTTTTTTCTTTTTCTCTTTACGAAGCAATTCATATTTCGGTTTTCTTTTAAAAACCACAAACTTTTCATCAAAAGATATGGAAGCATCATATCCATTAAAGAAGCTGAATTTTTGTTTGTTTTGGATATTATAAATCTCAAGGTATCCATCCCCTCGTTTTGTTGATGTTTTTATAGTTGAAACTATTAACTTTCCATTACTAGATATCTTAACATCCTCAATCTTTTTCCATGAATCATAATCGTCATGGCTTACTGTTTTCTTTTGTGCAAAAGCTAGTGTTACAGCGAACAAGGACAGGATGAATATTACTTTTTTCATCATCATAATAGTTTTAACATTTCAAAAATAGTTATACCAAATTTAGTTTTATCATACTTATTCTGAGCCAAATTTGAATTATAACCAGAGAAAAATGAGTCTGATCAAACATATTATAAATAAGAATTAATCAGACTCACACTACTTTTGTTTGGATAATTCAAATTTCTAAACTAATATCCCAGATTTTGTTGATTTGCAATATTAGGGTTAACATTAATCTCATCAATGGGTATAGGCATTATTGTTCTGTTTTCTGGAGCTGAAATAGTGAAAGGGTCTCCATCCTGAAGAAATTTACTAAATGTTCGGCCATATCGTGTAAGATCATATAGTCTAAAGCCTTCAAAGGCTAACTCTTTACGTCTTTCTAAAATAATCTTATCAATTAATGCCTGCCCTGTTTCAGTCGAAATAATTGCATTAGGATCAGCTCTTTGAATAATAGCATCTAAAGTTTGCCGAGCTTGTGTATCCTCATCCAATTGTGCATGAGCTTCAGCTTTTATCAAGTATATTTCAGAAAGTCTTATTATTTGAATTTTATCATCTCTCACCGTGTTACGAGGAAATTTTTCAACCAAATTTACATCTCCATCACGCGGATATAATTCTTTTCTTATATCAGTAACGCCTAGAGTTCCTATAAAATCATCTGTAGCAAAAGCATCTTCATAATTCAGGTAAAAATGACTTATAGAATTAGAACCCGAATTATCTACAGCAGTATTAACAAAGACTAGTAATGTTTCCTTATTTGACTCAAGCCCCCAGCTGGCCATATATTCATTGTTTTCTAGAAGCTCACTTCCACTATTTTCAATAACATCATTAGCCATGTTCCTTGCTCCGGTCCAATTCTCCATATGTATATACACTCTTGCTAATAGAGCTTTGGCGGCATGTAGATTCATTCTTTTTCTTGCTGATTCTGAAGCTCTTAAATTTACATCTTGAAGCATATCTATTGCTGTAAGCAAGTCATTTTCAATTTGTTCATAAACCTGAGCTGTGGTACTTCTACCTGGTGTCTGTATAGTGCCTCCATCGCCTAAAGCTGTAAAGTCGGGAATAGGCACTCCAAAGTGAGAAGCATCTGCACTAAAATTATAAGGTTGCGCAAATAATAGCTGCATATTATGAAATGCTAATGCTCTAAGTGCGTAAGCTTCACCTTGGTATTGTTCTGCATCCTCTTGTTCAGATTCAGGAAAAGATAATAACTTGGCTTTTTCTATTATTATAGAAGTTGAAGCGATTATACGGGTAAGATCATCCCAAGTATCATCTACATCACCATTATTTGCGTTAACCGTATACAAATCAAAATCGAGGTATCTACCGGTGTTATCAAATGCATCGATAAAAGCATTATCCGACAAAATTTCGGGAATAAGCAACAGTGTGCGATTATAAATATCTATATCTGTAAATAAGCTATATGATCCATTAACTGCAAGATTTAAAGAATTAAGATCAACAACAGCATCAGACACCTCTACATTATTCGAAAATTGTTGTTCTAACGTATCGTCGCATGAGCTTAACACAAATGCAATGAAAAGAATATATATAATTTTATTTTTCATGATGTTATAATTAAAAAGTTAAATCTATACCTAAGAACAATGCTCTGGAAATTGGAATCTCTTGGTTTAATCTACCATCAGATCCTGCCTCGGGATCTCTTTCTAAGCGATCATCTTTTATGTAGGTATACAAATTATTTCCTTTAATGTAAACTCTTGCTGATGACAATCCAACATTTTGGATACTTTGAGCAGGTAATTGGTAGGCCAAGGTTACATCACGTAATCTTATATACGACCCATCATATACAAATCGACTAGATGGCTGAGAAGAAAGGCCTGTTTGTCTATTACGCCATACAAAAGCAGGTACATCAGTAATGTCACCCGGTTGTTGCCATCTTCTTTCATAGGTACCACGACTTACGTTTCCTGTAGATGCAAGCCTTCTGGATCCGTCACTATTGGTAAACCTGTTCCATGTATCATATACCAATCCGCCCCATGCACTATACAGTTGAAAATCTAATGAAATTCCTTTATAGCTAAACGTATTTCTTAAACCTACATAAAAATCGGGAGTCGCATTCCCAATTACTACTTGTTCTGCATCGCCATATCGATTGGTTGTCTCATCAGATTCATCATTGATAAACCATAAAGCGTCACCATTATCAGGGTCTACACCTGCATATCTAGGTAAATAAAATGTTTCAAAATCTTCACCTATAGCAATAATACTTGTAGTTCCGATAATTGGTTCTCCGTCACCAGCAAGTTTTGTTACCTTATTTTCATTGGCCGTATAATTAAAACTTGTAGTCCAGGTAAATCCATTATTGTTACTCACAATATTGCGTGTTGTGATTTGAAATTCTATTCCTTTATTCTCCATTGCTCCAATATTCTGGACTATATTAACATCTCCGTTGGCAGCCGAAATTGGTCTGGCTCTAATAAGATCGGTTGTTTCTCTCTGATACCAATCAAAGCTTCCTTGTATACGGTTATCAAATAATGAATAATCAACGCCAATATTTAGTGGTTTATTAACTTCCCATTTCAAATTAGGGTTTCCTAAATCTGAGAAGAATAATCCGGGGCTTCCATCATAGTCATTAATAGAAAAGAGATCAAAAACAGCAAAAGGATTGTCGTTTACACTATTAGAATTTTCGTTTCCTGCGATAGGATCATTTCCGTTCTCTCCATAACTTCCTCTGATTTTCAGATCATTTATGAAATCTACATCTTCCATAAATCTTTCTTTGGCTACATTCCAACCAAGTCCTACAGACCAAAACACTCCATACTGATTGTCGTCTTTAAAAGTAGAACTTCCATCTCGTCGTAAAGATCCACTAATAAGATAGCGGTCACCATATGAATACTCTGCATTTAGGAATACCGAATTTAATCCGCTCTGTCTTCTATTTGTAGAGGCTTGAGTAGGTACACTTCCTGCATTTAAGTCAATAAAACCATTAGGTATATTTTCAACTTCTATATCAGAAAACTTATTTCTTGTTTTTTGTAATTCATATCCACCAAAAGCAGTGATGTCATGATCGCCCCAAGCTTTATTATATCTTAGCATATTCCTGAATAACCAAGTGAATAGAAAATCGGAATCCTGATTCCCTCTTCCTAAACCTATTGCGTCACCAAAATTTGAAGGTAACCTTATATAATCATCTCTAAATCCTTGATTCATATTTATAGACGATTCAAATGAAAGCCCGTTGGTTATTTTGACCGATAAATCTGTACCCGCTAAGATTCTGTGTGTAATATTTCTTCTGATTTCAATTTCACCTGCAGCTACAGGATTGTGTGTACTATTAAAATCAAAATTAAATGTGCCATCTTCGTTATACGGAGATATGTCGGGTCGTATTCTATATATCGACCTTACAGGATTGGCAAAAGCTCCTCCATCGGGTCTAACATTAGAAATATTCTTATTGTAAGATAAATTGACACTGAGATCAATTCTATCATTAATTCTTTGATCTAATTTAATTCTGGAATTCATTCTTTCAAATTGGGTTCCTACGATGGTTCCTTCTTGGTTAAAATATCCTCCGGAAATATAATATTTTGTATTTTCAGATCCTCCTCTAATAGATAAGTCATGTTGTTGATAAAAACCATCTTGAGTCAATAAATCAAGCCAATCTGTATTAGTAGCTGGATCAAAACCTCTATCTGTTAAATATGTTAACGCGTCTGTATCATTATCTCTAATACCAGCATTTTGTACCCCTTCTACCAATAATTCTTGTAGCTCTGAAGTATTAAGAGGTTTAAAGCGATCTGCAACTGTAGGAGTAGATAAACCTGCTTGCGTACTGTATGCAATTATAGGTTTTCCTTGTTCTCCAGACTTTGTTTGTATTACGATAACTCCGTTAGCACCTCTAGTACCATAAATCGAAGTAGCCGCAGCATCTTTAAGAACGGTAAGTGTTTTTATATCTCCCGGATTAAGAGAAGTAATTATGGAAGCATCTCTAGTTTGTATACCGTCAATAACATACAATGGAAATGAAGCCGAAAATGACCCAACACCTCTTATTCTTACGTTTGGTGTAGCTCCTGGCTGGCCACTAGCTGCAGTTACTAATACTCCGGGTACGTTACCTTGAATACTCTCTTGTATGGCTGCTCGCGGTGTAGCATTGATCGCCTCCAGCTTCACATTAACTGCAGAACTGGTAAGTCTGGATTTACGCTGGACCGCATAGCCCGTAACTACAACCTCTTCTAAGCTGTTTAAATCCTCCTGCAATGTTACATTGATAATATCATCGGATACAATGATCTCTTGTGTAACAAAACCTACGTAAGAAAAAATTAGTATGTCCCCTGTATTCGCATTTACTTCATAATTCCCATCGAAATCAGTTTGAACTCCTTTTTTTGTTCCTTTAATCAAGACATTTACTCCTGGTAAAGGTAAACCTCCTTGTCCAATAACGGTACCTTTTGTAAGATTCTGTATCACATCATCATTTTCTGGTTTTACATTTTTATTCTCTTGATTTACAGCGTTCTCTTGAATATAATCTATGAGATTTTTAAGGACTTGATCTGATGTTTTTACATTTTTTGGAAATAAAACAACCTGGTTTTTATAAATCCTATAATCGATAGTAGTACCTCTAAACAATTCATCCAACACGATAGTAACTTTTTTATCATTCGCTTTAAGAGAAACCTTTTTTGAAACATCGATCAAACTATTGTTATAAAAGAAATGATATTTACTCTTTTCTTCAATCTCTTCAATGGCAATTTGCAAGCTAACTTCATTAAGAGATAAGGAAATATTTTGCGAATAAGTGTCAAATGAAAATAACTTTGATAAGGTAATACAAATAAGTAATGAATAAATTTTCATAATTCTTATTAGACGTTTTCTGGATAAGAAAACTTCTGAAAGGTTTTTTTTCATAATTTTGTGTGATTTTAATTATTCTAAATCTGAGTCTAATTAAATGATATTAAGAAGAGGGTGTTGCAGCATCCTCTTCTCTTTTTTTATTCTGAATTGAGCATAACTTTGTTGTTTACATATTTATAATTTATTGGTGAAGAAATTTTAATAAGCTCAAGAACCTCTTCTAACTTTAGATTATCGAACTCTCCTGTATATTCATATTGTAAAAGCGTGTCCGATTCAATAACAAACTCAATATTATACATTCTGTTTAAATCTAATATAACTTGCTTTAAAGGAGTTTTATCAAAAACTAATTTCCCTTCCTGCCAAGCAAGTATATTTTTAGAATCTACATTATCTACTTTAAATTTGCTTTTTTTCTTATCAAAAACCGCCCTTTGTGAAGGTTTTAAAATTATCGGGGTCTTTATCTTTTCCTGAAGAACTTCTACTCTACCTGTAACAAGTGTGGTTTCAATTTTTTCATCTTTAGGATACGACTTCACATTAAAAGATGTCCCCAAAACTTTTACTTTCAAGTGTTTGGTATGTACTATAAAAGGCTTTTTGACATCTCTCTTTATGTCGAAAAAAGCTTCGCCAATTAAAATCACTTTTCGTATAGAGTCAGTAAATTTTTTAGGATATATGAGGCGGCTATTGGCATTCAAAGAAATAATTGACCCATCATCTAGTCTTATTGTTTTTTGATCACCATGTTTAGTAGTTATACTCACATTACTATTTCCTGTGAATTCTGAATCAACAATTAACTTATCATTTCCGAAATAGATATATGATTGCCAAATCATTAAAGGTAATATCATTGCTGCAGCGATAGCAGCTACTGATTTATAAAACACCTTTGTTTTTCTGTTTTTCTTAGTTGAAAAACTGCGATACGCCCTCTGTAAATTTGGAGTTTGTGCCGAATCCAATCCAGAAACTACATATTTAGCCTTTAGGTCACTATATCGTTTTTGATTAATTTTATCTTTTCTAATCCACTCTAGCACCAATTTCTTTTCGCCGGAATTAGACTCTCCTTTGATATATTTTATGAGATCTTTTTCTTGCATTTATTATAGTCTTGTTACTATTAAAGACGTATAAAAAGGAAGTACCCCCTATTAGATTCTGTATTTTTTAAAAAAAAGATAAAAATTCTCGAAGATGTAATCGCATATGCTTAATTGCTTTTGACATATGATTTTCTACGGTTTTAATCGAAATATTCAATTCATCTGATATTTCTTTGTTTTTTAGCCCATCAATTCGGCTCTTTATAAAAACCCTTTTGCATTTATCAGGAAGTAAATTTATGCTGTTTTGAATTACCTGCTCTAATTCTTTTTCTAAGATGGAAGAAGCTTCATTATTAGCAAGTGCAGTATGATTTATAAATGCTTCAAGCTGGACTATATTATTTAAATTACTAAGTTTGTATTTCTTTGATCTTAAATAATCCAGGCACAAGTTTTTCGTAATTTTGAACAAGTATCCATTAATATTAGTAGTAATATCCTTTCTTTTTTTCCAGACCTTTAGAAACACGTCCTGGATAATCTCTTCTGCATCTTCTTTAGAAGAAATATAACTCTGGGCTATATACAATAATTTTGCATAATAAAGCTCAAAAAGAACTTTGAAGGCCTCTGTATCACCCTCATTTATACTCTTAATGAAAAAACTATTTGATATGTGTGATTCCCTTTTCACTCTCTAATAATTCCTTATAAAGGTAAAATTTTTTTTATTTCTTTAACGTTTTAGGAACAATGAATTAACAATAGCCCTTTAATTTTTCGTGTGTTAATCATCTGGAAAACACTATGTATAATGAATAGTGTTGCTAATTTTAACTCTGTATTTTTTTGTTTTATTTATTCTTGACCTGGATCATAAAGAAATATTGAACATAATTAATACTTTAGGTTTTCTGCCCTCAATCCTTTACTCTATATACAAATTTAAGCCCGCTCCAATCCTCATCAATAGCAGCAACTTTTATATCTACTAATCCAATTTCAATCAAATATTCACGTATAGGATCTCTTTTTAGATCTGTAGGGATTATTAGAACTCCCTTTTGGCCAACTTACCCATAGCATTCCGTTTTTCTTTAATGCCGGTTTATATGTATTAACTACTTGTTCAAGCTATTTAAATGTAGTACAGAAAACATGAATAAAATCAGCGCCTTATGGTCTAATTTGATCTGTTTCTTTTACTCCTTCTGGTAGATCAGAAAAAAGGTTATAATAATGATTAGGTTGGTTATATAACGTGATTATATAATTTTCTTTGATTCCTAGTTTTTTAGCTAGTGGCGTTCCTGAGTATCCTGCTGGCATAATGTAATTTTTATTATTAAAACTGTATGCCACATAAAGTTATAAAAAAGATTATTTATAATTTAATAGTGTTATAACACTTATTTATTATCAACTTTTCAATCTATGAAACTAATTACGAGATTATATCAATAATTTATCAAGATTATAACAAAAAAGCATTGTATAGCTACACAAAGTTTTTTACTTTCGGCGTCAATTTTATAACCATTCACATAATGAAAAATACTGCATTATCAGAAACTCACATTGCTCTTGGAGCCAAAATGGTTCCATTTGCAGGATTCAATATGCCTGTCTCTTATGAAGGTGTTAATGTAGAGCATGAAACT
This sequence comes from uncultured Aquimarina sp., assembly GCA_947496355.1. GTDB lineage: Bacteria > Bacteroidota > Bacteroidia > Flavobacteriales > Flavobacteriaceae > Aquimarina. Next base: position 353,815 of record CANMCO010000003.1, on the reverse strand, counting down.
GTACGTAACGGAGTTGGAGTTTTTGATGTTTCTCACATGGGTGAATTTCTAATAACAGGACCAAATGCATTAGATCTTATTCAAAAAGTTACATCTAATGATGCCTCTAAATTGATCGACGGAAAAGCCCAGTACAGCTGTTTACCTAATGATAAAGGAGGGATTGTGGATGATTTGATTGTTTATAAGCTTGCTGATGAGAAATATCTTCTGGTCGTTAATGCATCAAATATCAAAAAAGATTGGGATTGGATTTCTAGTCATAATAGCATGAATGCGGATATGCGTGATTTATCTGATGAGTATTCTTTATTGGCTATTCAAGGACCAAAGGCTGCTTTGGCTATGCAATCTCTTACTTCTGTTGACTTAGAAGCTATGAAATTCTATACTTTTGAAGTTGCAGATTTTGCGGGTATTGAGCATGTAATTATTTCTGCTACAGGTTATACAGGTAGTGGCGGTTTTGAAATTTACTGTAAGAATTCTGAGGTTAAACAAGTATGGGATAAAGTTTTTGAAGCTGGAGCTGATTTTGGTATTAAACCTGTTGGACTGGCTGCCAGAGACACATTAAGATTAGAAATGGGATATTGTTTATATGGTAACGATATTAACGATACTACATCTCCTCTAGAAGCAGGACTTGGATGGATAACAAAGTTCTCGAAAGATTTTATCAATGCCGAGGCTCTTGCCAAAAAAAAAGAACATGGAACAGAGCGAAAATTAGTTGGTTTCGAACTTGATGAACGTGGAATTCCTCGTCATGATTATGACATAGTAGACGGAAATGGAAATACTATCGGAATTGTAACTTCTGGTACAATGTCTCCCTCCTTAGGAAAAGGGATTGGATTAGGGTACGTACCTACAGTTTTTGCGAAACCAGGGAGTAAAATTAATATTCAGGTAAGAAAAAAGGCAATTCCAGCTACTGTAGTAAAATTACCCTTTTATAAAGTTTAATTTTTACAATAAAAAATAGTATAGTTAAGTTTCAAGGTTACAATTAGTAATACTTGAAACTTAATTTTTTTTATAGCAATAATTTTGAAAAAAATTCTCATCATAGGAGCCAGTGGTTTCGTAGGAAATGCCCTTTACAAGGAGCTAAACTCCTATTTCGATACCTATGGTACCTATAGAACAGATAATACTTTTTTTGAAAAGAACCAAAAATTTTTCCAATATGATATGGAGTTGGAGGACATTTCAATACTTCTTGATAACCTTAAACCTACACTTATCATTTCTGCGCTACGAGGTAATTTTAACTCACAGTTAGACGCACATCAACGTATCATTAGCTGGATTAAGAAACATAGGTGTAAACTTATATTTATCTCTAGCGCTAATGTATTTGATTCTTTTAGTAATTATCCTTCTTATGAGTATGACAAAACACTAAGTAATAGTGTATTTGGAAGATTCAAAATCAGTATAGAAAATGCATTAATGCGTCTTCCTACAAGTAAATATGTGATTGCCAGAGTACCCATGGTTTTTGGTGCAACCACTCCTCGTGTTCAGGAACTAAAGACACTTCATGATCTCAAAGCACCTATTGAAGTTTTTCCTAATGTAATCATTAACGCAACATCTATATCCAAACTTACACAACAATTACATTATATAATAAATCGAAGTAAAAAAGGAGTTTTTCACTTAGGTAGTACCGATCTTATTTATCATCTTGATTTAATAAAAGAGATATGTGATATACTAGAACTGGATAATCCTATTTTTAAGCAAGTATATGATTCAAATAATGATCGTTATCTGGCAGTTTTACCAAAAGATAATAAGCTTCCAAAAAATCTTCAGATTACTACACAAGACGTCATCAATTCGGTCGTTGTAAAATGATTCTTAATGAATTTATAAATCAAAAATATAAAATAATTATTCGTTGTATCTTTGCCTTATGATTGAAGAAGGGAAAAAAATTATTTTATTTGATGGCGTTTGTAACTTATGCAATAGCGCCATTAATTTTGTAATACAAAGAGATAAAAAAGATACATTTCGATATGCAGCATTGCAAAGCGAGATTGGTAAAAAATTAATAGCAGAAAGAAACATAGATATCACCAAAATAGATTCTATATTACTAATAGATCCTAAGCTAGCATATTACCATAAATCAACAGCTGCAATACATATTGCAAAACAGTTGTCAGGTTTTTACCCTTTACTTTCAGTTTTTCTTATTTTACCTAAATTCTTAAGAGATTGGATTTATGACATTATTGCCAAAAACAGATATAAATGGTTTGGCAAAAAAGAAAGCTGTATGATTCCTACTCCAGAGCTTAAAGCACTATTTATTGACCAAAGTAGTTAAAAACCATTCTTATTGTGTTTCATTGCTTGGGCTGCGAATGAATCTCTATATCCTGAGTTTTAGACATGGCCTTTTCTTCATTTAATTTATTCATATTATCAATATGTATAAAGACTAAAGAAGCCATTGTAAAACATAATAATGCAACAGGCAATAAAAACTGTTTCATGCTATTTATTTTAGGATTAAATGAATTGGGAGCAAAAAAAGACCTTACTTTAATTACGGTATAAAAGTAAATACGTTTAACTGCTTCCAATATAGACTTTTAGAATTCGTAGGCATTCAACTAGAATTCGTTACACCACATACAAATTACTGAAAATGAAATAATTACAATACATCTGTGTATTTTTTATATAATGTTTCTATTTTGCCTTATTTATATTTAAAATCGAATCCTTTTGAACTCTTCATTTAGTTTTTGGAATATCTATGGGTGTTGTTACTTCACTTTCAGAATCAATATTTGTCTGATGTTTTTTCCTCAGTTCTTTTGATTGAGCATCTAGCTTATTTACGTTGTCAATATGTACTATACTAAGACATATTACGGCAAAAGCAATAAGCACTGTGGGTAGTAGGAGCCTTTTCATATTAGTTTGTGTTTATTAGTGTAATAAAGTGATTTGTCAAATTTATAGATTAGTGTAACACGGCGTAAGGGGAGTTTAACTAAAAATGAACAGGGGAAAAAACCCCTATTTTACATTTTTTATCACGTTGCATGTTACAATATTGCTCTTCACTCATTCAAAACATAGCTTTACTCAGTTTTGATTGTATGAATAATTACTGAATAATACTTTGGTGCAGTAACTAAAACTATATGATATGAAAATCCATACGTTATTATTTCTTATGTTTTCTTTCTTGGTGTCTGCCAATTCAGAAAAAAGAACGCAATCTACTATCGAGGAAGTAACTGTTTATCTTACCGGGGCACAGATAAAGCGAATTGCTTTTATAAATGTAAAACCAGGAGAAAATGAAATCTTACTTTATAATTTATCACCAAATATTAATGAAACCAGTATTCAAGTTTCCGGATTGAAAAACGCTTCTGTCCTTTCATTGAATTTTACTATCGATCATCTTGAAAAGAAAAAAGATTCTGATGAACTAAAATCGTTGAGAGACAAATTAGAGGTGCTACTATTACAAAAAAACAAACTAGGAAACATGCTCTCTGGGCTTTCCCAGGAGAAGAAACTATTAGAAAACAATCAACGTATTGGTACCGATAATGGCTCCTTATCTCTAGAGAAGGTAAAACAAATCTCTACATATTATCGAGAAAGAGCGATAGAAGTTCAAAATGAAAACTATACTGTAACTCAAGAAATAGATAGGTTAAATGACGATATTACAGACCTCACTAATCAAATTGATAAACTAGACGATGATGCCAAAGAACAAAGAGGTGAAATCAAGTTAAAACTAGATTCTCCTTCTGCCACAAACTTGGTATTAGAAATACGTTATAATGTAACAAATGCCGGATGGTTTCCTCTTTATGATATAAAATCAAAAAGCACTGAAGCTCCTTTAAGCATTGATTATAAGGCCAATGTTTACCAGCAAACCGGAACAGATTGGAAAAATGTAGACGTTATTTTATCCACAGGAGATCCCAATACGAATAATCTGAAACCACACGTAAATCCAAAATATCTAAATTTCACTTATCGAAACTATAGAAAAAGAAATGCGGTTAATAGATACTCCTATAAATACAATCCCACAGTAAGAAAAGTATCAGGAATCGTAAGTGACCAAAGAGGGCTTCCCATACCTGGAGTCAACATTATAGAAAAAGGAACCACTAACGGAACACAAACCGATTTTGATGGCAGGTATATGTTAACTACTCAAGGAGGACAAGAACTCTCTTTTTCTTATGTTGGGTTTATAAATGAAACGATTCCTATTCATTCCTCATTAATGAATGTTAAGCTAGAAGAAGATATCGCTGCCCTCGAAGAAGTTGTGGTCACCGCATATGGTTCTTCCTCTTCTGGCCGATATGGTGGTACTTCACGTTCATATGCTTCGAGGAAAAAGGAGAAAAAAGATTACAATCAAGTTGTGGACGTTAAAGAAGAAGGAATAATGAACACCAAATTCAAAATTAAAAAGAAATACAGTATAAAGTCTAATGCAGATATTACTGTACTAGTTATCGACAATTTTGATATGCAGGCTGATTACAGACATTATGTTGCACCAGAGCTAAATGAGAATGTATTTCTTACTGCCACACTCGGAAACTGGGAGCAATTCAACTTATTGGCCGGAGAAGCGAATATCTATTTTGAAGGAAGTTATGCTGGTAAAACTAATATTGATCCACTAGCAACTACAGATAGTTTAACGGTTTCATTAGGAGTAGATCCCAACATTATAGTAAAAAGGGAGCAGCTCAATAATTTTAAAAGTAAGTCCTTTACAGGTGGTAATAGAATTGTGAATCGTGGTTATAAAATTAGTGTCAAAAACAATAAGCAAAATAACATTTTCATTACTCTAGAAGATCGTATCCCTATTTCCCAAAATAAAGAAATCAAACTAGATGATATTGACACTTCTGATTCTGAATATAATACCAAAACTGGTATCTTAAAATGGAAACTAGATATCTCTCCTAATCAAAAAACAGAGAAATTGTTTTCTTATCAAGTGAAATACCCTAGAGGTAAGCGAATTAATCTTTAAGGTTATTAATTATAAATCAGAACGTTAGTTAACGTTCTGATTTTATTTCCCTGAATATCGTGTAAATTCATATTCTTGTCTAGCCCTTAACCTTTATCGATTAAATTCAAAACGAAACCCATCTCTAAAATTCTCACTAATTGAAAATTGAGTGTTTACTATTTCTATAGTACCTTTATTAACTCCATTTATTATGAATTCTTGATTACCATTAACCGAAATGATGGAATAATCATATGTGCCACTTGGTAAGATATCTTCAACGGCATCATCTGTATTGTTATTAACGATGACCACCTTTTTATTGAGTTCGTCAAACTCCCAGACAATGGTACCATTTTCAAAATCATGATCTATTCCAACAAATCCACCACTTACATTAGATAAGTTCCACGTACCCACTATTCCAAATAAATCAACATCTGGATTGGTCATAGCATCATCATCATCATTGCTGCACCCTATAATTGTAAAGAAAAGTAATATATAAGCTCCTAAAAAACGTTTCATCTGTTATTTATTTTGATTAATAATTATATAACTATAGATGAACCCTTTTTAGTGTTCGTTGCGTGAATAAAATGTTAAATATACCTAATAAAACGCTATTTTTGGTAATCATCATCCCAGTCCTTAACATGGGGATCGCCAAGTTTTCCTACAGATTTTGCAACAATCATAGATACAGTTGCATCTCCAGTAACATTAATTGTTGTTCGTAGCATATCTAATGGTCTATCTACGGCGAATATCAATGCCAAACCAATTGGCAACTTATCAGAAGGAAATCCAATAGCTTCTAATACAATTACCAACATTACCATTCCAGCACCAGGAACAGCCGCAGATCCAATTGAAGCTAATAAAGCTGTTAATACGATAGTGATTTGATTACTAAAAGTCAATCCTTCTGGCCACAGAACTTGCATAATAAACACAGATGCGACTGCTTGATACAAGCTTGTACCATCCATATTTATGGTAGCTCCTACCGGTAACACAAAACTAGAAACTTCTTTATCTACACCAATATGCTCTTCTACACGTTCCATAGTAACAGGAAGGGTAGCTGCGCTAGAACTTGTAGAAAATGCAAGTAACTGTGCAGGACTAATTTCTTTTAAAAACCAAAGTGGAGATTTCTTAGTTATGATCGATACCAAAGTACAATAGAAAACAATCATTAATGCTAAACCAAATACTACGACACCCGCATACTTTAATAATGCCAATAAGATATCAGGATCATCAGAGGTAACCACTACATTAGCTAATAGTGCAAAAACAGCGTATGGAGCCGAAAGCATAATTAAATCAACCATTTTCAGCACCACATCATTCAAACTGTCAAAGAATTTCTTCAATGGTTCAGATTCTGAAGGCTTTATCAACAACATGCTTATTCCTAGAAAAATGGCAAAGAAAATTACCTGAAGCATTAATTTATTATTGCTCATTGCTGCGACAGCATTTTGAGGCACCATATCAACAACAAATTGTAAAGGACCACTCTCTTTTTGTCTACTGGCCTCTGCAATACGTTCAGAAATTTTTGCATTACTCGCATATTCTGATGTTAACTTTTCAATAGTTTCTGGAGTAATTCCTTCACCAGGTTTCATTACATTTACCAATACCAAACCAATAGTAATGGCAATTACTGTAGTAATGATGTAAATAACAATTGTCCTTCCTCCAATAGTTTTAAACTTTGATATATCTTTTAAGTCCGAAATCCCTTTTATCAAAGAGGCTAAAATAAGTGGAACTGCAATTAGCTTCAAGAGGTTTACAAAGATAGTTCCTAAAGGTGCTATCCAATCTCCTGTAAATTCTTTTCCCCATGATGGGTATGTCATAAAAAAACCGAATAGTATACCAGCTACCATTCCGATAACTATTTGCCAATGCAGTGCAATTTTCTTCATAAGAATTCAATAATATTTTAACCGAACAGCGTCGAAGATATAAATTAAAAATAAAAAAACGGTAACCTTATTAAGATTACCGTAATTATTAACTTTTATTTTAGGCACTTATTTTTTAATCGTTCGGTTCATCAACCAATAGTCAACCAAAACCAATGCGGCCATTGCTTCTACTATGGGTACTGCTCTAGGCACAACGCATGGGTCATGCCTACCTTTACCCTGCATATTCACAATATTACCGTCTTTATCAATCGTTTCCTGATCTTGCATTATAGTAGCTACAGGTTTAAAAGCAACATTAAAATAGATATCCATACCGTTGGATATTCCTCCTTGTATTCCCCCAGAAAGGTTAGTTTTAGTTGTACCATCAGAATTAAATAAGTCATTATGTTGACTTCCTTTTAATGCTGCTCCGGCAAAACCACTTCCATATTCAAAACCTTTTACCGCATTAATAGAAAGCATTGCCTTTCCTAACTCTGCATGAAGTTTATCAAAAACAGGTTCTCCTAATCCAATTGGAACACCTGATATAGCACAGCTCACAATACCTCCAACCGTATCGCCTTCTTTTCTAATCTGCTTGATGTATTGTTCCATTTCTTTTGCCATTTCGGGATCTGGACAACGAACAATATTACTTTCGGTTAATGAAAAATCTAACTCGGTATGGCTTTTTTCTAATTTCATATTCCCCACACCACTTACATATGCATTGAAGCTTACATCTGATAGCACTTGCTTTGCAATAGCTCCTGCTACTACTCTACTTGCTGTTTCACGGGCAGAAGAACGCCCTCCTCCTCTATAATCACGAATACCGTATTTTTGATCATAGGTATAATCTGCATGTGATGGTCGATATGAATCTTTGATATGCGAATAATCCTTAGATTTTTGATTCGCATTTTTAATCGCAAAACCTATTGGTGTTCCGGTTGTAACACCTTCAAAAATCCCGGAATAAAACTCTACAGTGTCGGGTTCTTTACGTTGCGTAACAATTGCCGATTGTCCCGGCTTACGACGGTCAAGTTCCTTTTGAATTGCTTCTAAATCCAATTCTACTCCCGCCGGGCATCCATCTATAACCCCACCAATGGCAACACCATGTGATTCTCCAAAAGTTGTAAGCTTAAATAAATTCCCAAATGTATTTCCTGCCATGAATGCAAATTTTAGCAAATGTAATTGTTAATCTTGAAAAACACAGTAGTAATATGATAGAAAAAAAGGGGGTTCAATTCTAAAAATTCAATCAAATCCCCTTTTTGAGATATTTTTTCGAAAGCTTGTTAAAAATGCCATGATGATGAATAAAAATTTCTTAATAATACGTAATTAACATTTGGTTCTTATTATTAAAAGCTTCATAACAATATGCTTATATCTACATAATCTATGATTTACAATCTGTATGTTACTTTGTATAACGATTATATTTTCTATGAAAAAACGCACAGTAGAACTTGTTGTAATTTCAGATGTTCACTTAGGAACTTATGGCTGCCATGCCAAAGAGCTTCTTAATTACCTTAATAACATTAAACCAAAAATGCTTATCCTCAATGGTGACATTATAGATATTTGGCAATTCAGAAAACGATACTTCCCAAAATCTCATCTTAAGGTTATAAAAAAGATAATTTCATTTGCCTCTAAAGGGACTGAGGTAATTTATATAACTGGAAATCATGATGAAATGCTAAGGAAATTTAGTGATACCGAGATTGGTGATTTTAAATTAGTTGATAAATTAGTACTCGAATTAGATGAGAAAAAAGCATGGTTTTTTCATGGGGATGTATTTGATACTTCAATCCAAAATGCTAAGTGGTTGGCAAAGTTAGGAGGTTGGGGGTATGACATACTTATTCTATTAAATCAGTTGATTAATTGGTTTTTAGCACGAATGGGTAAAGAAAAGTTTTCTTTGTCTAAGAAAATTAAAAATAGTGTAAAAAAAGCGGTTAAGTACATCAATGATTTCGAAAATGTTGCGGCAGAATTAGCGATTGACAACGAATACAATTATGTTATTTGTGGTCATATTCATCAACCCCAAATTCGGGAGTATAAAAATAAAAACGGTTCTTGTTTTTATCTTAATTCTGGAGATTGGATCGAAAATCTAACTGCATTAGAATATCAGGATAAGAAATGGCAATTGATTCGTTATGAAAATGAATTAGTAGAAGCCACTAAAGAACCTTCAGAAGAAATCGAGGATTTGGCAATTAATCCTGAAACACTAATCACAACAATCGCATCTTTTAAAAAGGTATAATAACTATCTTTGGTGATTATGTTCCACATCACCTAAAAATAAGAAAACATGCTTGGTTTAAAATTGGCTACTGATCCTCGTTGGGCAACTATTGCAGAGGGCAATCTTGAAGAAATTCTAACAGATCATGCTTGGTGTGAACAAAAAGCTGCCACCAACGCCATTACAATTATTACTTTAAATTCTGAACATACCGATCTGGTTACAGATTTAACAATATTGGCTCAGGAAGAGTTACAGCATTTTCAAATGGTACATGAAATTATTAAAAAAAGGGGCTACAAACTAGGTCGTGAACGCAAAGATAGTTACGTAAATGAATTGTTTAAATATAAGGTTAAAGGAGGTTCTGGCAGTCGTAAAGAGGGGTTAGTACGACGATTATTGTTTTCTGCAATGATTGAAGCTCGAAGCTGTGAGCGTTTCAAACTTCTTTCAGAAAAAATTAAAGATCCCGAATTATCAAAATTTTATAAAGAACTTATGATTAGTGAAGCAGGGCATTATACTACTTTTATCGGTTTTGCTCGTAAATATGGAAAAGACATAGACGTGGATAAACAATGGGAAGATCTACTGAAGTTTGAAGGTGAACTCATTCAGAATTATGGTAAATCAGAAACAATACACGGATAACTCAGAGTATACTCCAAAACAAAATTTAATTTATTAAAGCATTTCTAAGAATTGTAACCGGATGAAGTGCTATACGATCTGTTCCATCTTTTATCTGATGTCTACAACTTGTTCCAACGGCAGCAATAATAGTATCTTCTGAAGCTTTTCTAACTGCTGGAAATAAGGTCTGTTCCCCTACTTGCATACTAATATCATAATGTTCTTTTTCATACCCAAAAGATCCAGCCATACCGCAACATCCTGAAGGAATAATAGTGACTTTAAAGTTTTGCGGAAGATTAAGATATACAAACGTTGTTTGTATATTTGACAATGCTTTCTGATGGCAATGTCCATGCAATTTTATTACCTGTTTTTCATTAGTGAATCGATCAGAAGTTATATTTCCTTTTTTAATCTCAGAGCTTAAAAATTCGTCTATTAGAAATGTATTATCAGAAATTTTCTTAGCTGTTTTTTTATCATCGGCTATACGTAAATACTCATCTCTGAAAGTTAAAATAGCTGATGGCTCTAACCCAATCAATGGTGTTTCAGAAGTAATAAAACCCTTAAAAGCTTCAATATTATGATTTGTAAGTGATTTAGCCTGTTTTAGTAGTCCTTTCGATATAAAAGTCCGACCACTTTCTTTGTGACTAATTACCTTTACTTGATATCCCAAGCCAGTAAGTAATTCTATTGCATCAATACCAATTTTAGTATCCAAATGGTTGGTGAATTCATCAATAAAAAAAAATATAGTTTTTTTAGGGTTTTTTGTACCCAATTTTTGCAGGTTTCTATTACACCAATCAGATAAGGATTGTTTACTCAATAAAGGTAGTTTACGCTTTTTTGCTATACCCAATGTTGATTTTAAAATTCCTGATGTAAATTTATTTTTGAAGATAAAATTAGTCAATCCAGGCACTAGTCTTCCTAACTCATTAAACCTATTGTTGTATGCAAATAATTTGGTTCGTAGTGATGTTCCGTTTTCTTTTTGGTACTGGTATTCAAATTCTGCTTTCAATGTAGCTACATCCACATTTGATGGGCATTCACTAGAGCACCCTTTACAACTCAAACACAGATCAAAAACTTCTTTAAGTTCTTTGTTATTGAATTTGTTTGCTTTATCACTGTTCGTTAAAAATTCTCGTAACGCATTAGCCCTACCTCTAGTTGTATCTTTTTCTTCTTTTGTGGCACGATAGCTCGGACACATCGTTCCACCGGCTTCTATAGATTTACGACAATCTCCACTCCCGTTACATTTTTCTGTTGCTCTCAGAATTCCTAAAGAATCAGTAAAATCTAATATTGTATCTATTTCGGGTTCTTGTCGGTCAATCTCATAACGTAATTGCTCATCCATGGGATAGGCATCTACAATCTTACCGGGGTTAAAAATATGATTTGGGTCAAAAGCTTTTTTGATACGTACTATGATTTGGTAATTCGCTTCACCAATCATAAAAGGAATATACCCAGCTCTTACAATACCATCACCGTGCTCACCACTCATAGATCCCTGATATTTTTTAACCAAAGTAGCTACGTCATCAGTGATTTGCTTGAACAACAAAACATCTTCACTTTTTTTAAGATCTAAAATTGGTCTTAAATGCAGCTCTCCTGCTCCTGCATGAGCATAGTACACTGCCTTCTGATCATGCTTTTTCATTAGATCTGTGAACTCTGATATGTAGTCTTTTAGGTCTGGTATTGCAACTGCAGTATCTTCAATACATGCTACAGCTTTCTTGTCTCCTACTATATTACCCAATAACCCCAAACCGGCTTTACGAAGCTCTAACGCTTGATCAATTTGGGTACCAACCAAGATTTGATTTGCATAACTTAAATTCGAACTTTCTAATGCTTTTAGTACCGCTACTTTTTGATTATCTAAATTTTCAGAATTGTCACTTCTCAGTTCTAACATGAGTATCGCTTCTGGATCATCAACAATAAAAAACCTATTTTTAAGCTGCTCTATATTGTTTTTCGTACAATCCAAAATTGTTTTATCCATCATTTCGCATGTGAACAAAGAATGCTGCATTACAGGCGCTACCGCATTCATACAATCATCAATAGTTCTAAAATGGGCAGCAATCATCAAGGATTCCTTTGGTTGTAACTCATCCAACTGTAAAGTAATTTGAGTAGTAAATGCCAATGTCCCTTCACTCCCTACAAGTAACTTACACATATTGAAAAGACTTCCGCTATCTGCAAATACATTAGTGTTAATTAATTCGTCGATTGCATATCCTGTATTACGACGATGAATCTCAGGTTTTGGGAAATTATTTATTATCTGCTGCTGAACTTTTTCTGTAGAAATTTCATTATAAACACTACTATAAATATTGCCTTCTAGGGTTTTTAAATTTCTTTTTTCATGAAACTCATCTGAAGAGATTTCTGTAAAAACGGCTTCGCTTCCATCAGATAAAACAGTACTTAACTCTAATACTTTATCTCTAGTTACCCCATATTGAATTGAGGTTGTACCACTACTATTATTCCCTACCATTCCTCCTATCATACATCTATTTGATGTAGACGTATTTGGGCCAAAAAATAACCCATATGGCTTCAAAAATCTATTGAGATCATCACGAATTACACCGGGCTGAACAGTAACAGTTTTTTTATCTGCATCTACAGAAATTATCTTGGTAAAATACCTGGATACATCTACTACAATTCCATCTCCTACACACTGCCCGGCAAGCGAAGTTCCTGCCGTTCTGGGGATCAACCCTACTTTGTGTTCTGAAGCAAAGGCAATTAACTTTTTCAAGTCATTATTTGACTTGGGAAATGCAATAGCTAACGGAGTTCTACGGTATACAGAAGCATCTGTAGCATACAAGGCTTTGGTAAGTGTATCATATCGTAATTCACCCTCTAGCCGATTTTTTAGTAATACAAGTGCCTTATTATTGATCATACTTGTCTTTTTTCGTCAAAGAATCCAAAGAAACCTGTCTTTTAAAATTAGTATCAAAACAAATGAAACTATCTGTCCCCGCTACCCCATCTATATGGTGTATTTGTTCATATAGAATTTTTCTTAAATGTTGATTGTCGAATGCAAAAATAAGGATGAAAATTGCATAATTACCAGAAACAAAGTTGCATTCTTGAATTTCAGGGATTTTCTTTAAACCATCTACTACTTCTTCTGCATACCTAGCCTCTCTAAGTCGAATACCAACATATGATTTGGTCCTGAAACCTATTCTTTTTTCATCAATTACAAATTCGGCTTTTTTAATTACTCCTTGTTGCTTCAGTTTTCTAATTCGTTGATGAACCAAAGAATTCGAAATTTTCAAATCGTCTGCTATTTGGGAGAATGGTTTTCTGGCATCCTCTCTTATTTGTATTAGTATTTGTTGGTCTATATAATCAAAATGATGCATAACTATTAACAATTTAAAAGATCCAAAGTCAAACAAACAATAGAATTCCTTCAAAAATAACAATTTGACACAAAAGATACCAAAATAAGGTTAAAATATTATTTACAAAACAATTTTGAAGTCAAAACTAATAATTTTGTATCAAAATAAAAAAAACAATAAAAATGTATTCTGAACTTTTTTTCAAACAACTTTGGGAACAATACACAGCAAAAACTCCATCGGCAGATAAAGTAAAATCTTTACTCGAAAGTGAGGGTAATACAATTTTTAATGATCACATTGCTATACGTACCTTTAATGATCCTCGCGTAAATATCGAAGTATTATCAAGACCATTTATTGCAATGGGATACGAAGCAAAAGGAGAATATTATTTTAAAGCAAAAAAGTTATACGCCAAACACTTTGAGCATAAAGATAACCCTAACGCACCAAAAATTTTTATCAGCGAGTTGCTTCTAGAAAAGGTTTCTCTTGCGCTTCATTCTAGTGTTCAGAAAATTCTGGATCAGGTAAGCCCAGAAATATTTGAAGCACAAGATCTTATTTTGAAAGGAAGGATTTGGGAAAAACCTTTGTATAGTGTTTATCAAAAATTTCTTGAAGAATCAGAATATGCAGCATGGATGTATGTAAATGGTTTTTGTTCTAATCACTTTACAATTAATGTGAATAAACTTGATTCTTTTGATAGTTTATCAGAAGTAAACAATTTTCTAAAATCTAATGGTTTTAAAATGAATACATCTGGAGGCGAAATAAAAGGATCTCCTGCTCAATTATTAGAGCAATCCAGCATTCTTGCCGATGTTATTGAAGTAGAATTTGAAGAAGGTACAAAGCAAATAACATCATGTTATTATGAATTTGCTTTCCGGCATAAAAATATAGACGGAAATCTCTTTACAGGGTTTATAGCTGGCTCGGCAGATAAGATTTTCGAGAGTACAGATATGGTGCTTCAAGGTAGGTAGTTAATCGAAATTAACAAAAATTTAAGAGTTGCGCTTACAGAATAGATCATTTGTGACGTTATATTCGATACTGAATAATAAAACCTATTTACTATGACTAAACGTATTTTAATTATTGTGGCTTTTGTATTGGGAACAATATCTACCGTTCAATCACAAGAAATTGCCGAAAATGCCCTGGGAGTTAGAATTGGAGACAATGATGGTTTCGGAGCAGAAGTTTCATATCAGAGAGCACTAAGTGGTAACAACCGACTTGAGTTTGATTTGGGATGGAGAGATTTTGATGGTGGCAATATCATAAAATTGGCCGGAATATATCAATGGGTTTTTAATCTTGACAAAGGATTTAACTGGTATGTTGGACCTGGAGGAGGAATTGGTTTTGTTGATTTTGACAATGATTTTCCTGGTGATGATAGCAGTGACAGTTTTTTCTTTATCGCAGGAGATATAGGTATAGAATATAATTTTGACATTCCAATACTAATCTCTTTAGATGTAAGACCAGAAATTGGTTTTGGAGATTTTGTAGACGATGACTTAGATTTTGACATTGCCCTAGGTGTTAGATACCAGTTCTAGATAATTTTTATCACAACAATAACATTAAGTCGTTCCTAAGATATTGCTAATGCATTTTCGTATAAAGCAATGTATTTAGGAACGATTTGGTTTACATCAAATTTTTCTGCTTCAGCATAAGCCTGTTGCTTAAAAATTTCTAATGTAATATCTTCTTCAAGAATTTTAATTGCATTTTCAGACATCTCTTTCACATTTCCAACATCACTTAAATACCCAGAAACTCCATGATTATTTACCTCTGGGATTCCACCTGCATTACTAGAAATTACAGGCACTTTATTTACCATAGCCTCTAGAGCTGCCAATCCAAAACTTTCTCTTTCGGAAGGAAGCAAAAACAAGTCAGAAAAGCATAATATCTTATCAATTTCATTACTATTTCCAAAGAAAACAACTTTATCTTTTATACCCAACTCTTTACATTTTCGCTCTGCTGGTTCACGCTCTGGTCCTTCTCCTACCATTAATAACTTTGCTGGCATCACTTTCTGAATATTATAAAAAATATCTACAATATCAGAAATACGTTTAACAGCTCTAAAATTACTAATATGGGTAACAATACGTTCTTCTGGAGAAGCCATTAACTCTCTTTGGCAGTCAGTAAAACTAGTTTTTTGATGGCCGACATCAATAAAATTTGGAACTACCTGAATATCCTTTTTAATATCAAACAATCGTAGTGTGTCATCTTTTAGACTCTGAGAAACTGAAGTAACTATATCACTATTATTTATACTAAAAGTAACCGCAGGTTTATAATAAGGATGATTACCTACCAGAGTGATATCAGTACCATGTAAAGTAGTTACCATAGGCACGTATATACCTTCTTCTTCTAGCATCTTTTTTGCCATATACCCAGCATATGCATGAGGTATAGCATAATGCACGTGCAGTACATCTATTTGATATTTCTTGATGGTATCAACTAGTTTGCTGGACAAAGCCAATTCATAAGGTTGATAATGAAAAAGTGGGTATGTGGGAACATTTACTTCGTGAAAATGTATATTAGGGTTTAATAAATCTAAACGAACAGGTTGTTTATAGGTAATAAAATGAACTTCGTGATTCAATTTTGCAAGTGCAATACCTAACTCGGTAGCCACTACTCCACTACCTCCAAAAGTAGGATAACAAACTATAGCAATTTTCATTTAAGTAATTTTTCTGGTGGTACAAGGTACAAGAAAATTAGTATTGCCTATTGTTAAAGTAGTTTTAAAAAAAAGCAGATCATAAGCCGGATTCTGTTTCCTCGTCGAAACGAATGTCCTTATCATTTATCTAGACTAGTAATTACTCACTAGCTCTAACCGCCTACCCTCCAACATTGGGCGCGCAACCCTCAGACGTTGGTTTACATGGCGTTGCACCCCATAGAGTTTACCTGGTTTCACTACAGCATTACCTGTACATACTTTCTGTTGCACTTGTCCTATCCCGATTGCTCGGGATGACGGGTGTTACCCGCTATGCTTGCGCTATGGTGTCCGGACTTTCCTCTTTTCGTAAAAACGAACAGCGATAAGGTGATCTGCTTTGTGCAAAAATATGATAATTAATATTCTATTTGGTATGCATCTATGATTATTCTGAACTGTTAATAACTAAAAATAAAAACTGAAGTCGATAATTTATTATTTCTATGCAATTTTTAACTTTGTATCGATGGAGCATTTCATAGTATCAGCACGTAAATACAGACCCCAGACGTTTAAGGATGTTGTGGGACAACAAGCTATTACCAATACGTTGCTTAATGCTATAGATAATAACCATTTGGCCCAGGCATTATTATTCACGGGGCCACGAGGTGTAGGGAAAACTTCTTGCGCAAGAATTCTTGCAAAGACGATTAATCAAGATGGTAATGTACATCCTGATGAAGATTTTGCCTTTAATATTTTTGAACTTGATGCTGCTTCTAATAACTCGGTAGACGATATAAGAAGCCTTATCGACCAAGTACGTATTCCTCCGCAAGTAGGGAAATATAAAGTGTATATTATTGATGAGGTACATATGCTATCTCAAGCTGCATTTAATGCATTCCTGAAAACATTAGAAGAACCACCAAAGCACGCTATTTTTATTCTTGCAACTACAGAAAAACATAAAATTATACCTACGATTTTATCTCGCTGTCAAATATTCGATTTTAAAAGAATTACGGTTACAGATGCGAAAAACCACTTGATAAAAGTTGCAAATCAAGAAGGTATTACTGCAGATGAGGATGCATTACAAATAATCGCTCAAAAAGCAGATGGTGCAATGCGTGATGCATTATCAATTTTTGATAGGGTTGTTAGTTTTAGCGGGAAAAACCTTACCAGGCAAGCCGTTACAGAAAATCTTAATGTTTTAGATTATGAAACCTATTTTAAGACTACGGATTTAATTCTTCAAAACAATATTCCTCAATTATTATTAGAGTTTAATGATATTTTATCACTAGGATTTGATGGCCACCATTTTATTGCAGGACTAGCATCACATTTCAGAGATTTATTAGTTTGTCAAAACCCGGCAACGATAAATCTTTTAGAAGTTGGAGAACAAACAAAATCTAAATATCTGGAACAATCTCAAAAAGCTCCTTATGATTTCCTTATTAAAGGAATAGAGCTTGCTAATGATTGTGATCTAAAATATAAAACAAGTCGAAACCAACGGCTGTTGGTAGAATTATGTTTAATGCAACTTGCCTCTGTCCTACTTAATAGGGACGGAGAAAAAAAAAATGACCAACCCTATATAATTCCTCCTTCGTATTTCAAAGAAAAAGGTATTAAAGCCGTAAAAATTCAACCCGAAGTTAAGGAAAGAGCAACCGAAAAAATTGAAGAAAAAAGAGCTACTTCTTTAGAACATGAGGTTAAAAAAGAATCAACTGTTTCTTCTCATGAAGAGTCAGTTGAAAAAATTGAAGAAGAGGAATCCATCCCCGTAAAGCATACTGTTGAAAGTACAAAAATAGCAGAACCTCCTGTTGCCATAGAAAAGAAACCTGTCCTTATTAATAAGGATAGAAAAACTTCTGGGTTATCCTTAAGTAGTATCCGAAAGAAAAAAGAGCATGAAGAGAAAAAGATTGATAATATTGTAGATCCTAAAAACCTTCCTATGGAAGCATTTGAAGAATCTGCAATGCAAGCCGCTTGGATCGAATACGGAAAAATGCAGGATAAAAAAGGTGAACGGATAATTGGATCTATGTTCGCCATGAATATCCCCGTAATGAAAGAGGATAAAATTCATCTTGAATTGCCAAATCAATCTATGAAGGTTGATCTTGAAAATGCACTACCAGGTTTATTTCAGTTTTTATATAAAAAGCTGAACAATTATAGTGTAGAACTTGTTATTACGGTGAATGAAGAGGCTTCTAAAAAATACGCTTTCACCCCTCAGGACAAATACGAAAAACTACGAGAAAAAAACCCTCTTATTGATAAATTACGGTCCACATTTGATCTAGATCTCTAGTCAACATAGTATCTCAAATCAAGGAACAACACTACCAAAACCTGTATAATCATTTCTTACGAATTCTTTGGGTATGGTAATATTATAATACCTTTGCAAACAATAATTCTTTAACTTATTAAAAAGTAAACAATAGAGTAATATGCTTGGTTTAAAACTTCCTACAGACCCGCGATGGGTAAACATAGTCGAGAAAAACATCGAAGAAATCCTTACAGATCATGCCTACTGTGAACAAAAAGCTACTTCTACGGCCATATCTCTTATTGTTAGTTTTCCCGAATATACAGAGCTTGTACAAGAAATGACTAAACTTGTAAAAGAAGAAATCAGCCATTTTAAAATGGTGCATGATAAGATCATTGCAAGAGGATGGATTCTTGGGCGAGACAGAAAAGATGAATACGTGCTTCAATTAGTTACTTTTTTCCCTAAAGGTGGAAGCAGAACTACGCAACTTGTACATCGTCTATTATATGCCGCTCTGATTGAAGCCAGAAGTTGTGAACGTTTTAAACTACTTTCTGAAGAGTTGGAGGATAAAGAACTTGCTGATTTCTATAGAAGCCTAATGATTAGTGAAGCTAATCATTATACAATGTTTCTCAATTTTGCTCGTCAATATGGTGACCGTGAAGAGGTAGATAAGAAATGGCAAGATTTATTGGTTTATGAAGCCGAGATAATGAAGGATCTAAGTAAAAAAGAAAGTATACATGGATAACATGAATAAATTAACCGCTTGGACAACAAGTAAAGTTATCATAAAGTAAGCGGTTAATCATTCATCCCCAAATGTAAGTGTAAGATCTTTTTAGCTCATAAAGCGTTCAATGTTCATTATATTTATTGAATAGGTGTCCCTCAACGAAGTTAGGGTCTTATACAAATAATCGGGTAAATTTTTATTTTCTATTAATTGATCAATATGGTAAATCACTTTGGTAGAATTATCCATATAGCTTTCAATTATTTTTAAAACGGTTTCTATCTCATTAGTAACAACGTATATTTTATTGTTTTCAAAAGTATTCATAACACATTATTAATTCTTTTTATTTTGTATACTTTTTTAGAAAAGTCACGCCATCGATATGCGATTTGACGACGTGACTTTAGGGTTCTTAATTTCACTATCTCATACTTAAGATTTGATGAAAGTTAAACTTCTCTGTTCATTTTGATTGGTAATAATTTGTAGCATATACATTCCTGTTTTTAAACCGGAAACATCAATTTCTTGGTTTTTATTGGTTATATCTATATTCAATAAAACCCTTCCGTGAATATCCAAAACTGTAGCTTTTTTGATATCGACTTCGCTATTTAGGAATATCTTTCCTGTTGTTGGATTTGGAAACAGTTTAAAAGGAGCATCTGTATTAGCTATTTTTGAAGCTCTTGAAGCATTTTCTGTTGCTTCTATACCATATATGAAATATCCTACCTCCTCATTGACATGCCAGACTTCTGTATCTTTAGATTGTTCTTCTTCTAGTTTTAGCTGTACTGAACTCGTGTTTAGATCCCGATATCTTAAACCCGTTGGATCCCCACCGTTGGTGGTTTGCATTGATGCGATAAAAACAGGATTCTCAATACCACTAAAGTTCAAAGATTTGAAATTGTGATTAAATGTATCAGATCCCACAATTAAAGTTAACCCATTAGAATATCTATACGTACCCGGTTCTATGGCAATATAGGATACGAGTTCCCTAGCATGTTTGTTATCATTTCCTTGCTCTTCTTGTACTTTTAGATCAAAACCAGTGGTGGATATGTTTTTTACTCGAGTAACCACAGCAGATCCTCCTTTAAAAGAACTAACCTGAGTAAATACAATAGGTTTTGTGGTAAATTCATTTTTAAAATCTACGGACTTGATTGTGTGATTTACATCGGCTACAATGGCAGATTCTATTGTTAATCCTCCAAATCTGGTTACCCCTTCTGAAATTGCCAAATAACTAATCGTTTCGTTAGTATGACTACCATCTTGATAATCCCATTCATCAAATTGATATTTAAAACCAAAATTCGTGACATCTTTTATCCGAATTGTTACAGGTTCTTCGTCATTATAAGATGCTGGCCCAAATACAACACTAGGATTATACATGGGGGACGAAAAAGTGACTTCGTGCCAGGTACGTTTATTGTCCTGAAAGTTATTTATTATTCCAAGAGCAATTGGCTGCGGATCATACGTAGCAGCCTCTACAGTATCATATCCAGTCGGATATCCATCGGATCCGATTGGCAACACAAAAAATTCATACGAAGTATTTGGTGTTAAACCTTCTACGGTATAAGAGTTTTCACTAGTGAATCCAATTCCTTTTAAATCTTGATCCAAAATAACATAGTAACTAGGAGTCGTTGACTGACTTTTACTTAAAGATCGTGCTTGAATTTCATTATTGTTTCCCCATGATAATACGATATCATTAACGCCATTTACAGCTTCAAGAGACAGATCAACCTCGTTATATTCCTGTCCAATATGGTTTCCATCAGAATCTGGATTCCGTAGCGCATAGCGATCATCTCCTACAGATACTGTATTCTTGCCATAGACTTGCTCAAGAGCCTTTCCTTTATAGAAAGCTAATTCTTCTAAACTTGCAGCTGCAGAAGGTCCGATTCTAGGACCAGTTGTTTCAAAACATTTCATATATAAAGGATTAGAATAAAATGGAAGGCCATCAAAGAATATATCACTTCGATTCTCTGGAGGAACAGAACCCTCCGCACATTCTAATGTAGATATACCTGATGGAAAAGTAGGTTCTGTGGAGTTTACAATTTGTGGTTTAAGGTCGTTTAAGGATTTGTAATAATGCTCTTTAGCACTACCATGCAAAATACCATCTCCCACAGGGTACGAAGCTTCCCATAAAGGATGAATGCGTACATATGTGGTATTTGATATCAACGTATTATAAACTCCTCGATCTCCGAAACCGCTAATAAAAAAGCTAGAGGGTTTCCATACCAGGTCATATGCAGAACTTTGATACCACTCGGTCGGTGGCATGATTGATGGATCTGGCATAATCTTGTCTTGGTAATACTCCAAAAAGGGTGACGTAGTCGCAGGATCTAAATACACCATTCTATCGACAATCGAAGTTCCTAAAAACTGGGTTGCTCTGGTAACCACAAGAGCTCCAAAAGAGTGACCAACTAATCGAACTTCTCTAGCTTCATTATTAAAGCCTGTAGTGGTGATAATTTCCTTAACCTGCTCGCCACATATTAAACCTATTGATTTAAAAGAAGTAGCCACTAATGATTCTGTTCCGTTTTCTCGAATCCATTTTGGATTTCTTTTAAATGCCCTTTTTGAGGGTTCTATAAAATTAATAAAAGCTGGAGTATACCCATTAATATGATCTGCACTTTGGGTCCAAAAGAATAATAATACATTATAATCATTATGCCATTCGTCAATACCATCTTCTCCCAATCGATCTCGTACTGGATTTCCTGAAGGATTTAATTTATGCTTCGCATTTTCTCCAGGTTGCCAACCGTGCGAGTGCATCACTATATTCTTGGATGGATTATAGAAGCCATCATAAATACTGGGGTCTTTTTCATACAGATTTTTATGCCATCTTAAAATGTTTCCGCCTGGATCTCTAAAGTACATACCGATATCCAAAATCTCAAGTTCGGTTGTACGTCTTACTATTGTACCATTGCCACATTCATACTCAGCTCTAATTAATACTTCTCCCCATTGATCTACATTCTTTTTACCATTAAAGTAATATTCCTTTGGTGTGTTATACGAATCTTCAGGATTTACATAAATGAATTTATCATCCAATTTTGAGCGATCCTCTACATACCATTTTACTTTTTCCAAATCTTCCTCAGATAAAAGATTACCATCTTGATCTTTAAGCTCAAAGGCTTTTGTAAAATCAAAGGCATCGTCGGCATTCCAGGCATTGGAAACATTAGTTCCTGTATCAGGATCTATTTTTTCTAGATACGTAGTTGGAGAAATAATTAAACGTGAAAGACATGCGATCCTCATTTCGAAGGTATCACTAGAGGTTATAGAACCATCATCGCAAGTATATTCAGCCTTGATTTTAACCTTGCCAAATTCATCAATGTTTCTTTCGTTATCAAAATAATATTCCGTTATACTATTTTCGCTGGCAGACGGATCTACATATTGCCAAGGATTTTCGGTATCCGTATTATCGTAGACATGCCATCTCACCTTTACTTTGTCCTCTTCGGCTAAACTATTATCATCTTGATTTTTAAGCTCAAAAGCTTTTGTAAAATCAAAGGCATCACTGGCGTTCCAAATATCCCTAACTGTATTACCACTATCAGGGTCTGTTTTTTCCAGGTATGAAGTAGGTTCTATAGATAAAGAGGATACAGGGCAGCAGTTTACTTCAAAACTACCTCCTTCTTTGGTATATACAGTTTCAAAGGTTCCTGTCATACGATCATAAAACTTTACTTCCTTTACAAAAAAATCGCTAAGACTTACGGTATCTCCCCATTCATTCAAAATATATGGAGGATTGGACTCACTCGTGGGATCTGGCCCAGAATAAACACGACCTCTCCATAAATTATCTGTTTCTCCCTCACAAAATCCCCTATTCCTTTGAATATACCCTTCATAACACTGACCAGTATTCGGAATCCCGTTTTGATAGCTTCTTGCACTATTATATAAATAATTATACATCAATGAGATCGCCATTTCAACTGAGTTCACATAATTGACGTACTCGGTGTCAAATGTTTTCAAATAAGAACTATTAAGTACAGATTCTCCAAATCCAGAGGGAGGTACTCTGGTTTCGATTGCATAAAAATCATAGTTACTAGATCTGAAACTTGGACGTAAACTTATATCCTCAAGTCTAACATCAAAGATACTTTCCTTAGGTTCATCAGGCCCTACCAATGTTTTCATCGTTATTAAATCAGAATCTATGCCATAGCTATATTGTACAAAATAAACTCCATTTTTTTCACATTGCCCAAAGGAGTTAAAAAAGCTACATGTAGCCATAAAAACAAGTAAAAATGTCCTTGTAAAATTTGGACGTAATTTTAATTTCATAATTTCAATTTTAATAGTTATAAAAAAATAGTTAATAAATTGATAATCATATAAATATCAACTGGTTCGAAATTATGAGAATACCAAAAGAAAAAAGAAAAAAGAGCGTTTCAAAACGTTTCATCGGTGGTAAAAAACGTTTCATGCTTCGATGAATGAGAACTATAGAGGGCACTTCTTGTATTCTGTAACCAATAGTACAAAAAGCATCAATTCAAGTCGTTTAGTAGATAACCTCTCGACTTCGCTCGAGATCACAGAAGTTAAAACACCGGCATCGATGGATTAAGGATAGAATCACATTTAATTAACAGAGAAAAATTCGACTACACTGGTTTCTTTGGGAATATTAAGTTTCTTTTTTATGCGATGAATATTTACACGTACCGTGGTGGGATTAATATTCATTAACTGGCAGATTTCTTTATTAGAAAGATTCATTTTTAAAAAAGCACAAATCTTTAAATCGTGTTGGGTAATATCGTATTTGGACTTTAAAGATTTTAAAAACTCGGGATGTACTTCTTCAAAATGGGTAAAAAACTCTTTCCACATGGTATCCATATTTTTTTGGATTTTGATCTGAGTTTGAGTTTCATTAATCTCTTTTGTCAAATTTTGAGATGGTTGATTTTTAATTTGACCCAATAATTCATGTACTTGTGACAATAAATCTGTTTTTAAAGCAAGATTGGCAGTAGCCGCTACTAATTTTCTGTTGATATACGCATTATTATCCTTTTCGGATTGTAACGAAGCCTCTAATATTTTTTTATCAATTCCCGAAGTTTTTAATCGTGACCGATATCCTTTAAAAATGAAATATGTCAATATGCCGAGCAATAGTATAGATATAATAAAAATATAAATCCAACGATATTGTTTTGAAACAAGGCTTAGTAACCCTTCCACCTTTTTTTCGCTTACTTTTTGTTGATTATTAATAAGAACTCCGGTTGTTTTGGCAATAGTATTGTTGTTATCTAGGCTGTCTTTAAGTTCTTTATGGAGTTTAAAATAGCTCGATGCCGATTCATAGTCACCAACTTCCTGCAATCTGTTTCCTTTAATAAATAATAACCGTTGTTTTACGTCTATTGATTTAAGACTATCACAAAGTAAGAATGCACGATTTAGATACAACGAAGCACTATCCCTCTTTTTAAGAAAATAATAGGTCTCAGTTAACCCTACATACGACAATAGTTGGTTTCTTTTATATCCATTTTCAGCACTTAGTTTTAATGCGTTTTTAAAATATTTTAAAGCCTCGGGGTAGTTTTCTAATTTGATCAATAATTCTCCAAGATTAAGAATAACAATAGCTTCTTTTAACTTTGAATTATTTTTTTTTGCCCCCTCCAGCGCTTCTTTATAATATACAAAAGATTCCTCATAATTTCCTTGATTCAAATGTAATGCCCCTAAATTATTTAATGCAGTAGAATACCCTATAGGGTCACTCAGTTTATAATGTGAAGCGGATCTTTTATAATTTACCATGGAAGAATCCAGCATTAAAATTTTTTTGTAAATCATAGCAGATAGATTAAATGAAGCTCCCAACATTATATGTCTAACAGTATCTTTTTTAATTTTCCTAGCGGCTTCGATAACCTGAATATTGTACTTTAAGGCTTTAGAAAAATCACCTTGATAGAAATGTACCCCTGATAAATTATTGGTCATTGAAACTACTTGATCTTGGTCTCCTTTTTTGGAACTAAGTTCCAATGCTCGTTTAAAATGTAATATTGCCTTATCATAGTTTTCTTTACTTCCTCTTTCGGCTAGTGTAATGCCCAAGATTCTATGTAACTTATATTGTTGGTCAACTGTATTTATTCTTTCTGAGATTTCTAAAGCACTTTTTCCATACTTTAATATACTATCAATGTTTTTTGTGTGATAATCTTCGATCTTGGAAAGTAAATTATCAACCAGGATACTGTCTTTTTTGTAGGTAGCAATATCTTCTTGACCGCTAACGGTAACAAGATTAAATATGAGTATTATGTAGAGGAATGGTGGGTATTTCATTCGAAGAACTGTTTATTAATTACTTATTAAAATCCCATTTTTTTCGATCGAACAGTAAAATCAAATCTTTAGAACTACTTTTATATAACTTAATTAACAGAAAAGAATTCGACTACACTTGATTCTTTAGGAATCTTAAGTTTCTTTTTGATACGATGAATATTTACACGCACTGTAGTAGGGTTGATATTCATTAACTGGCAAATCTCTTTATTGGACAAATTCATTTTTAAAAATGCACAAATCTTTAAGTCATGTTGTGTGATAGCATATCTGGATTTTAAGTCTTTTAGGAATTCTGGGTGTACTTCTTCAAAATGTGTAAAAAACTCTTTCCACATCGTGTCCATATTTTTTTGAATTTTAATTTGAGTTTGAGTTTCATTGATCTCTTTTGTCAAATTCTGAGCAGGTTGATTTTTAATTTGACCTAATAATTCATGTATCTGTGATAATAAATCTGTTTTTAAGGCAAGGTTGGCGGTAGCTGCCACTAATTTTCTATTGATATACGCATTATTATCCTTTTCGGATTGTAAAGAGATCTCAAGAACTTCTTTATTTTTATGAGAAACATCTAACCTTTTACGGTATTTTTTTATAAAAAAGTAACTTAGCCCTCCAAGAAATAGCAAAAGTACAGTGATAACAATGATCCATTTATTTTTTTTAGCCAATATCCTTTGCATCGTGCTTACTTTTTCTTCATTTGTTTTGTTTTGATGTTGCACAAGTATATTAGTCGTCTCAGGAATATTCTTTAGCTCAGCCAAACTGTCATTGAGGTTCTTTGAAAGATTGTAATAGCCTAAAGCTTCTTTAGCTTTTCCTTTACCACTAAGAATATCAGCCTTTAACTCCAAAATTTCAACTTTATCCTCAATAGGTTCTAGTGCCTTTATGTGTTTAAGAGCCTTATCAATATAGAAGCCTGCGCTATCCATTTTTTTTTCTATATAAAATACTTTTGCCAATCCAAAGAACGATTTAATCTGAAGGTTTTTGTAGTCCTTTTTATTACCAATTTTCAATGCTTCCTCATAATATTGTTTTGCTCTATTAGCATCTTCCATTTTTAACAAAAGTGTTCCAAGAAGGTTAGAGATTCTAGTAAATTCGAAATTATTATCAGCTTCCTTAAGTTTATCATAAGCATATTTCAGATACACATAGCCCTCATCATAATTTTCTTGTAATAAATACACTTCGCCAATGGTTCCATCTATATAATACTCATATGGTGATTGTATTTTTTTAAAATGATATTTGGCCTTTTTATAGCTAAATAAAGCTGAGTCTCTCAAATTGGCATCCCAATATATGTTTCCTAAAGTATTATATGATATTCCTAATTTTGCTTCTTTATCTTTCTTCAATTGCTTACCAAGCTCTATAGATTGCAACGCATATTTTAAAGCTTTGGGGTAGTTTTTCATACTTACATAAACATTGCTCATGTTATTCACAAATGAAAATGAGGCCGTAGAATCACCTATACTTCTTGATAAGGGTAAATTTGCAGTAAAATGATATCTTGCTTCTTCAAGATTTTCTTTTCCTTTTTTTTGGGCAAGAATAATAGCTAAAGCTGATCGAGAATGTATTTCCAAATTAATGTTACCAATTTTTTGAGATAGCAGCAGTGCATTTCTGGCATCTCGCTCGGCACTATCAATATTTCTAGAATTATACTTTCCCGCCTCTGTAATTAATCGCCTTATGTATATACTATCTTTTATATTATAAACATTCTCTTGTGCCGTTATAATAGCACAAATAAATAATGTAATAGAAATTAGCAAGTATTGAAAAAACTTCATACACACAATTTATACGTTTGGTTTTGACCCTATATTTCTCAAGTACACACCAATATATTAATATTACCAAAAAAGTTTAAAAATAAAGCGTTACAAAGCGTTACATAAATTTTTATATGTTGATTTTAAACTAGTTACATGTATATATAAATCGTGCCATCTATATGGGGGAGATGACACGATTACTGGGAAAAGTAAAACTAACCATGTAGTAAAAAGGGCTTATTGTACCACAAACTTAGTTTGTTTGATATTGCCATTTCCTTGATCTAAGCCAAGTATGTATATCCCTGGCGAAAGATGAGAGATATCAATGTATTCTTTATGCATCTTACTATCTTTTTGACCGTAATTTTTATGGACAACTTGTCTGCCCTGTAAATCAGATACAAATACAGTAAAACTCTTATTTTTAAGAAACTGATAATGCAGATAAATATGATCTTTAGCCGGGTTTGGCGTTACAAATAAATTAAAGTCTAAAACATTGGACTCGCTCTTATTTTCTTCAGGCGTATTTACACTTTTACCTGTTGGAGCTGTATAGTCTTGACATATATTCTCAGAAATATTCTTTGGAATACCAGATATAACCCTAGTAACTGATGCTCCTGCTCCAATTTTAGTTATCCCAGACCCAATAGTATTCTTACCAAAACTTAACAAAACAACTCCCGAAATTAAGAAAACACCTTCGTTAAGAACTTTTTCTATGATTAACTGTTGACCAGGTTCACATCTTGAACAAAATATTTTTCCTGCGTTAGTTCCCGGCCCTTCTTTAATAAAAGTGCAGCCTCCGGCCCTTAATCGATCTCCTGCTTCATCGGTAAGAGTAATGATCGATAAATTTTGCCATCCTACGCAACCTGTTTCGGCATTACTTCCGTTTGTATACCCTATTTGGGCTTCTGGAAATCTTGATAAGTCCTTGCCTGCTAATATTTCATTACCATCTCGATCAGCAATGTATAGATCAAATACATAATAACCATCTTTAAGTTTCTGAACTACTCTCGGAATTGCTCCTCCAATATTTTCCTCGGAGTTATTTACACAAATAGTCTTCCAGCTATCTTCGCCAAAATTAGTTCTATATCTAATACAGTTTTTAGAGCATTCTGGACGACCAGGAAATTGAGGCTCTGGACCACCATACACACAATCAGACTCTTCTACACCATCAACACGTTTTATGGAAACAATTTTGGAAGAGATTGAAGCATTATTATGATTATTTAATCTATCATTATCTATAGAATTTCCAACACTTCGCAAAAAAGTTTCTCTTCCTCCATTGTGTGTTACTTTGATTCCTCCAGGACCCCAAAACCAATTGCCACCCACACATTGTTCGATATACTCTATTTTTTCAATAGGTCCATCTATTTCTTTTTCTGAATATTTAGTGTAGCTAAATAGAACAGATGGCTCATTAGCACTAGTTGGGCAAAGTGTATTCCATGCATATGCAAGAGCGTCAACATTTACTTTTACTAAATACTTTGCAGAACTTTGGCCACAACCCTTCAAATCCAATTCAACTTGTGCAGATAGGTTATGAAGCGATAGGCAACACAATAAGCAAAGAGTAAATTTTATATTAATTAAATATTTCATCATTCTTATTTTTTGTATAGTAACTCATTCATCTGTACTTGTTGCTGCTCGATCAACTTTTGTTGTTGGATGGTATATAGGGTTAATTCTTCTACTTTTTCTAACAGTTTTTTGATCATATCCCCGGTTTTAAAACCATCATTTTGTTTTATCTCTTTTGCTGAAGGAATATTTGGAAGGTGCCCCTTATTGTTGATATGGTTTTCTACATCTGAAAGTGATAACAATTCGTAATCCTTGTTAAACACATAATCAGGCCATTCTTCGTATTGTTGAAGATGAATTTCTTCGATAATCATGGTTCCATTTACAGCCAACTTATAGTCCTCTGGGATATCAAAAGTACCGATCCCAACCTGGCCACTATCTCTGTTTAAGATCATCGACCAACCACCACCTTTGGTGTAAAAACCAATACTGTTTTTGCCATGATGTGTACCCACCAATCCCTTATTATTCTTGTCTAGCCAAAGACCCCCATGAATTGAAGCTGATTTTAATCGTGCTCTGGTAAGAAAAGACACTTTATTAGAGTTTCCGGTTACATTGTAAAAATTAGATTGTCTAGACCAATCCCATTTATTGTCGTTTTTTGGTGCGATAACCAGTTGGGTTTTATCATCTGCATCCGGGGTATGTAAAATCCAGGAATTAGTACCGCCGCTAATTAGGTCCTGACCAAAACTAAGGGTTGTGGTGCATACCAATACTGCAATCATAAAAAATTGATGTGTTCTCATAATGTTTAATTTTAATTAGTTAGTAAAAAAATATAATCTATTGATAGTTAGTCATGTATCAACAGGATCGAAATTATGAGAATGATCGAGAAAACAAGAAAAAAAAGCGTTTCAAAGCGTTACATCTTTGGTCAAAAACGTTTCATGCTTTGAAAAGAAGTGATACCACAACTAGTCTACGGATAAGAATTCGGTCACACTTACCCCAGTAGGAACATCAAGTTTTTTCTTGATACGGTGAATGCTTACACGAATCGTATTGGGGTTTACATTCATTAACTGGCAAATGTCCTTATTGGAAAGATTCATTCTTAGGAATGCACAAATTTTCAAATCATTTTGAGTAATTCCATGTCTTGATTGAATACTATCCAAAAAATCGGGATGTACTTCCTCAAAATGGGTAAAGAATTCTCTCCACATGCTGTCAAGATGTTGTTGAATCCTAATTTGATTTTGTGTTTCCCGAATTTCTTTATTGAGGTTTTGTTTTGGTTGGTTTTTTATTTGATCAAGTAATTCATTTACTTGATCAAGAAGGTCTGTTTTCAAAGCCAGGTTGGCTGTTGTAGAAACAAGTTTTCGATTTATATACTCCTTGTTCTCTTTTTCTAGCTGCAATGATGATTCTAATCGATTTTTGGTTGTATCAGAAACATCTAATTTGTTTCTATATCTTTTTATCAGAAAATAACTTAAAACACCTAAGACGAGTAGTAAAGATACAATTCCTAAAATCCAATAATTCTTTTTTGAAGATAACTTTTTGATATCTTTTATCTCTTCTAACCCTGCATTTTTTTCCTGTTCAATTAAAATCGTTGTGATCTTGGGAAGGTTTTCTTTTTTTATGATGCTATCTTCTAATTGCATACTTAACTTGAGGTATGATAGTGCTTCTTCAGATTTTCCCAAATCTTGTAAATAATCTGCCTTTAGTTTTAATATGTCTACTTTCAACTTAGGAGCTTCTGTAGAATCCAATAAATCAAAAGCTTTATTCAAATATTTAATAGCACTATCACTTGCTTTACGTTTTGAAAAAACTCGAATTAAACCTTTATAAGTATTTAGCCTATATCTATAAAGATTTGTATGAGCAGAATTGGTTAAAGCATCTTGATAAGATTTAAGAGATTTATTGAGGTCACTAATTTCAAAATACAAATCTCCCAAACTATTTAAGGTATATACAATACCGTCTAATGAATTATGTTGTTTATAGCCATCCAAAGCCTCTTGTAGGTATATTTTAGACTCTTCATATTGATTTTGTTCTAAGTAAAATGTTGCAATATTATTAGAGGCAACGAATTGTTGCGAGGATTTAATATCTTTAAAATAGAGTCTAGACTTTTTTAGATTAAAAACTGCGGAATCATTTAACTTCATGTCCGCATATATAGTACCCAGTAGTAAACATGCAGCCCCTTGGTATTTTTTCTTTAAATCACTCTCCAGATTCATTTTTTTTGAAATATCTACTGCATCAATTGCGTATTTAAGCGCCTTGGGCATATCATTTACATGTATGTAATTAATGCTCAAGTTATTGGCATGATCAAAGGATGCCAATGAGTCCCCTGCTTGTCTCAAAAACAATAAAGATGTATTAAAATGATAATTAGAAGTATCCAGTTTCTTATAATCCGAGGCATATAAAACTCCAAGTATTTTATGCGCCTTACCTTGTTGACCAATAAATTTATGTTTTTGAGCAAGTTTTAGTGCTTCGAATACGGCTTGTTTTGAACTATCAATGCTTTGTAATCTATTTATATTGGAAAGCAACTCATCAATATAAATACTGTCTTGTTTCTTTTGTAAAAGATTCTCCTCTTGTGCATTCACAGAAATAGTAATGAAGAATATATATATGAATAGAGGCAATTTCATTTTAAAAAATCTACAGTAAGTTATATAAATGTAGTGTTTTTATATTTGCGATAAAATTGCCTTATTCATAAAATCAGAAATAAAAGACTATAAAAAAACTCACCAATTTGGTGAGTTTTTATAAGTATTTTTTTTATAATCTCTTAGAGTTTATACCCAAAAGAAAGCTGAATATTTCTATTGTTTCCATCTGCTCCGCCAGGAATATCTTCATCGTCTATAATATTAGACAATCCAAAGCCATATCGTAAATCTGCAAAGAAATTCTCTGTAAGATTTACTCCAATACCGGCAACTGCAGCAAAATCGAATGTATTAAAATTTGTTTCTAATGCCGTGTTGTCTTCCCATTCCCATATCTTAAGCCCTACTTGTGGCCCAATATGCACATTAAATTTATACGAAATATTGTACTTAAAAAGAATTGGTACCTGCAGATAATCTACCCTTAGTGCTTCATCATCATTTCCTTGCGAAGAATATTGAAACTCAGGCTGGATACTTATTTTTTCTGTTACAGGAAACTCAGCTAGAAAACCAACTACAATTCCAAATCTGCTATCTTCAAGGTTTTCAGGGATATCATCAGAACTAATAGAACTAAGATTGGCTCCTAATCTCACTCCATAAGAATTTTCTTGTGCAAAAGCATCCAATGTTCCTATTAATAACAAGATTGTAGCACAAAGTAATGTTTTTTTCATAGTAAAAGTGTTTGGTTAATGATTTGTAGGGTAATTTTTATGTAAATATACAGATTTTATAAAACTTAATTATTTGTTAAGCTTTTCATTATATAATGATTTTATAATTCCATCAGATAAACCAATTTTGGGGACATAAATATCTTTTGCTGTACTCCACTTCATTGCCGAAAGATAAATTCTTGCTGCTGGTATAATAACATCAGCCCTATCTTGGTTTAAGTTCAGCTTCCAGATTCTTTCTTCATAGGTCAACGAGTTCAATAATTCATAATATGAACTTAGATACAAGAAAGAAAGTGGTTCTCCTACACTTTTCCCACTGTTCTTAAAGATATTATTTATATTCCCTCCGGAACCAACCAATGAAATTCTAGGAAAGTCCCTAGTTTCTTCTTTAATCCAATCCTCTATATCTTGCCATATCGTATCGGTAACAAGATTATTAAGAAGTCTTACAGTTCCTAATTTAAATGACCTTGAAGTTATCATGTTTCCATTATGATATAATGTAAACTCAGTACTTCCTCCACCTACATCAACATATAAATATGTTGCGTCGGTATTTATCAATTCATGAAGATCTGTCATCGCAATAATAGCTGCTTCATCTTTACCGTCTATAATATCAATTTGGATACCCGTTTTTTCTTTAATAAGTCTTACTACTTCTTCTCCATTCTCAGCTTCACGCATAGCTGATGTAGCACAGGCTTTATACTTAACTACTTTGTGCGTTTTCATTAAAAGGTGATATGCCTGCATGGTATCGATCATTCTTGCAATATTTTCTTCTGAAACTTTTCGCTCTTTAAAAACATCTGATCCTAAACGTATTGGAACACGAACGAGGCTTGTTTTTTTAAATCGAGTAGTCTTTCCATCCTCTTCATGAATACTACTTATTAATAATCTTACTGCATTGGAACCAATATCAATAGCTCCATATTTTTCTATTGTTAACAAAATAATTAATTTCCTAGTTTTTGTAAATAATAATCATAGGTTGCGATCTGTGATCTAATTTTATCCCTATCGTTCCTAATGTACGCATTATCTTGATCTTTCGAAAGTCTTCTGGCTTTTACATTATCACTCCAAGAAATATCAAAAGTCTCCATCAATTCTAATTTTATATCCTCATCATAAATTGGACAAGAAATTTCTACTCTTCTATCCAAATTACGAGTCATCCAATCCGCAGATGATATATATACTTTAGAATCACCCCCATTCTGAAAGATAAACAACCTAGGGTGTTCAAGAAATTTATCCACCACGCTAATTGCTCTTATGTTTTCGCTCATTCCAGGAATACCGGGAATCAAACAGCATATACCTCTTATAATTAAATCTATTTTTACCCCGGCTCTGCTTGCAGCATATAACTTATCTATCATATCATAATCACTTAAGCTATTTAATTTTAGCTTAATCCCAGACGGGTTACCTTTTTTACTATTTTCAATTTCCACATCTATAAGTTTCATTAAAGATGATCTTGTATAATGAGGAGAAATCAATAAGTGTTTATACCTATTGATCTTATAATTTATTTCAAAAAATTTAAAAACTTTATTAGTTTCCTTTAGTATAGCTTCATTTGTTGTGAATAAAGTATAATCGGTATAAATCTTAGCTGTTGATTCATTAAAATTACCTGTACTAATAAAGCCATATCTTTTTAACTTACCTTTTTCTTCTCGCTCTATCACACAAGCTTTACAATGCACTTTTAAACCTGTTACTCCAAAAATCAAATTCACCCCTTCTCTTTGCATTTTTTCTGCGTATCGAATATTTGCAGCTTCATCAAAACGGGCTTGTAATTCAATCTGAACCGTTACTTTTTTACCATTTTTAGCAGCATTAATGAGCGAGCTAGCAATATGAGAGATCGTAGCCAGCCTATAAATTGTTATCTTAATACTTTTGACTTTGGGGTCTATTGCGGATTCCCTTAAAAATTTTACCGTGTATGAAAAGGTATGATATGGAGTATACTGAAGAAAGTCCTTTTTTGCAATTTTATCCAAAAGACTACCTTGTAAAACAAGCCCGGGAATTGCTAAAGGTACAATTTGCTTGTATACTAAATCCGTATTTCCTAAATCCGGAAAATTCATATAATCTCTTCGATTATGATACCTACCTCCGGGGATAATACTATCTGTATTATCAACTCCCATTTTTTGCATTAGAAAATCAAGTGTATCCTTTTCTATAGTTTTGTCATAAACAAACCTTACTGGTTCACCATCCCTACGAGATTTTACACTACTGGATATTTTTTGAATAAAACTTTTACTAAGATCATTATCAAAATCCAACTGGGCATCCCTAGTAATCTTAATCATATGGGCAGATGCATGTACATAATCAAAAATACTGAAGTTAATGTGCATACAATATCTAATCAAATCATCAAGGATAATGATATATTGTTTCCCATCTTTTTCAGGAAGTACCACAAATCGATCCGTGTTCTTAGGAATTTCGATTAGTGCATATACCCTTTCTTTTGTTGTTTGGTGAAGAATTTTAGAAAATCTGCCTTCTTTTGGTATTTTTTCTTTTAAAACAAGCTTTACTGCTAAATAAGCAACACTATCTTTTAAATGCGGAAACTTATCCAGGTCATTAAGTATATAAGTAACCAGAGCCGGACTAACTTTACTAATGAAATAATTACGAATAAAAGCATCCTGATCTGAAGTAACCTGATTCTCATCTATGATAAAAATATTATGCTTCTCTAGCTCTTTTTTTATAGTGTTTATAATTTTAAGACTCTCTGCTTGCTGCTTGATTACTATCTTTGTTATCTTCTCTAACAAATCACTTGCCGTTGTTCCTTTAAGAACATTCTTACCATCTTTACCTGCTAGGTCAATTCTTTTAATAGTGGCATATCGTACCTTAAAAAATTCATCAAGATTGTTAGAAAATATTCCTATAAATCGGAGTCTTTCAAGTAACGGAACTGTATCATCAGACGCCTCTTGCAATACTCTAGCATTAAATTGCAACCAACTTAATTCTCTATTAACATATTGATTTGTACTAATTTTTGGCATTATCGCAACGATTTAGGATATAATTTTATTAAGGTTTTTCCTACATTTATATTTTTCCAACTTTTTACATCAAATTCGATTGCCACAACCCCTGCTGTAGGTACATTATCAATCTCTTCACTTCCAAAAAGATTAGCAATTGAAGTAAATGCATGGTTATGTCCAAAAATCATTAATGTATCTATTTCATCACCACAGTTTTGAATTACCTCTACAACCTGACCTCCACTAAAATCATAAAGATCTGGTTCTAAACTAAATATATCATCAGACACATTCAGATGCTTCAAAATAATTTTTGCAGTACTATACGCTCTTTCAGCCGGACTACACAATATCTTATCTATAGGTTTTATAAGTGTTTTAAGCTCTTTTCCAATCAATTCAGCGTCCTTTAACCCTTTACTATTTAGAGGTCTTTTATCATCAGAAACATCAAACTCCCATGAAGATTTTGCATGCCTTATCATATATAAAGTTTTCATGATTAGGATAATATTATTAGTGAAACGAAGTTATATTATACAAGTTTAAGAATTCGATTTTACAATTCTTACTATTAAAATATAAAAATAATTTTTTGTTTAATTTTTTAGTCGATCCAAGAGGTTAATCTTGATCAAGATGATAGTAAAAAAAATGACTCTTTTGACAATGAGCATAAAGTTAAATTACTGAAAATGAATATAATATATTCATGTTTTTAATCGATAAAATTAGTGTTTATATCGAAAACCTGTTTTTTTTCTTAGAAAATCAAATGTTAAAATCTAAATTTACATACGGTTTTCCCACAAATCAAAGTGTTTCCCCAAACAGTATTAAGTATTATTTATCGTTTTACTATTAGGGTTAAAAAAGACAAAAAAGTGGAAAAGAATATTATTAGAAAAAGAAATCTAACCCGATTTCAAACCATAAGCCTACTTATCATTATATGCAGCATTTTTTCTTCTGTAGCATATAGTCAAGTAGAAGTACCCCTTAAGAAACGCACTGAGTTTACTTTTAAAGGGGATTTCAAGTTTGTATCAAACACTATATTAGGAAAGGTTAGCAATGATGATGGCACAGGTGTATTTGATCCCAACAAGAGTTATAATGACGGCGGGCTAAATAATCAATTCCAAATGGGGTTTATTGATATAGATAATGATCCCAATACTTTTAACTCAAGTAGTGCTGATCTAAATATTGAGTCTGAATGTAATGCAATCAAACATGTAGGTCTATATTGGACAGCTGCATACGCCGATAAAAATCGAGAACACGACATAACTTCTGTGAAAATTAAATATCCTGGACATACATCCTACTCTACTATTAGTGGAGGACAAATAATCCATGATTATTATAATGACGACGAGGCATTATTTAAACAATATTCTTGCTTTAAAGATATTACTGAAGAAGTATTAAGTCTTAAAAACCCTTTAGGAACGTACACTTTAGCAAATATACCTGCCACAACTTCAGCGGTAGACAATGATCAAACGTTAGGAAATGGTCTTACAGGTGGCTGGACCATGGTAGTAATCTATGAAGATGATACAAAACCCAGAAAGAGAATTTATGTATATGATGGTTTCGTGAATATCGATTCAAAAGCTAAACCTGTTGCTTTTTCTTTTGATAATTTTCAAACAATACCAAATGGTGCGGTACACGGTAGAATTGGAGTTATTGCATTTGAAGGTGACAAAGGAATTAGAGGAGATCGTTTTCAAGTGATGTCAAACGAGACTAATAAATATAAAAGTCTTGCAGATGGTACAAATCCTATGAACAATTTCTTTAATGCAAATATTACTGAAAATGGTAGAAATGTTAAGACCCGAGTACCGGCTAGTCAAAATACTTTAGGATATGATGCCGATTTATTCGACATTAAAAATATTAGAAACAGCATTATTGGTAATAATCAGACCGAAGCAAAATTTAGATTATCCACAGATAATGACGGTTACTCTGTTATGGCTGTTGCATTTAGTGTAGATATATATGAACCAGCTATTCACATTATCAAAAGATCAAAATATGCAGATAACAGCTTCGTTCACCCTGATGATGTTTTATCACCAAAACAGGAAATAACATATAATCTTACTATATATAATGACGGTAATGATGACGCAAAGAATACTGTTATAAAAGATGTTCTACCTAAAAATGTTATTTTTTCTGAAAAATCACTAGTGCTACCTTCTAAAAAAATCAAAGCAAAATTTGACGCTGCGTCAAGGACACTAAGCTTGACTGTTCCTAATAAAATGGTTAAAACTGATAGCGAACCTTTTGATATTAGTTACAATGTAGTGGTGGATACTAGTTGTGAATCTATTGACTCTATAGATGATATTTTGGTAGTAGATCAACCAGTTAGAGCAGAATTTAATGGAACTTTAAATGAGACCACAAAATACTCTGAAGGATATAACCATATTAATAAATGTGATTTACCTGATTACTATCAGTTCAAGCTTGCAATAGACATAAGTGAACTAAATTGTCCTTTTGCAAATCGTCTTGTTTCTATTCCTAAAAAGAAATTTGATGGTGATTTAGCACAAGTACAACCTGGAGATTTTGATAAAAGAAGGAAAGCTAATAGTACAGATAGCGGAGGTATTACCCCTGGAGATATTGTTAAGTCTAACAAAGATCCAGAGTCTCCATTAAATTCAGACAGTAAATTAAGTAAGACAATTAATGATCTTATCAATTTAAATGAAATCTATTTTGACTTCGATAAATGGGATATTACTGAAAAAGCAGAGGTAGAATTAGACAAAGTAGTTTCTATTATGAAGGATGATTATCCAGACATGATTATTAAAATAGAAACACACTCTGATAGTCGTGGAGGTGAAAACTATAATTTGACACTATCTCAAAAGAGAGCTGAATCAATCTATAACTACTTATTAAGCAAAAACATCCCTGAAAACAGAATTCTCTCTTATGTAGGTTTTGGAGAAAGTAGACCCGTAAATGACTGTAAAGATGGTCAAGACTGTTCTGAAGATCAATATCAAAAGAACAGAAGATCCAGTTTTGTTATTATGTAATATTATTCATGGAGACAATCTGCTAATAATCCAATTATTATCATTATCAAGTAAGAATCTAATACGATCATGTAGTCGGTTTGCCCTGCCTTGCCAGAACTCAAATTCAACAGGCTTCACACAATAGCCACCCCAAAAAGGAGGTTTCGGTATCTTTTTATCCTTATATTCTGCTTCTAATGACTTAAGCTTATCTTCTAGCACTTCTCGCGACTCAATTATTTCACTTTGATTTGAAGCCCACGCCCCAAGCTGACTTCCTTTTGGTCTAGAACCAAAATACGTTTCGCTTTTCTCTTTTTCTACCTTTTCAGCTACACCTTTAATTATAACTTGTCGTTCTAAATTTGGCCAGAAAAATGAGAGGCATACCTTATTATTACTTGCTATAGCTCTTCCTTTTTCTGAATCATAATTAGTGTAGAAAATCAATCCTTCTTCATCAAAGTGTTTTAACAACACAATACGAGATTTAGGAAAACCATCTAATCCCGAAGTTGTTATCGTCATCGCATTTACCTCTTCAACGCTACCGGTTTCTTCTACTTCCTTGAACCATTCTGAAAAAAGTTGAAATGGTGAATCTGATAAGTTTTCCTCCTCAAGAAAGCTCTTTTCGTACGATTTTCTATAATTTGTGAGATCTCTATTCATAACAGCAATTAATTCTGCAATTTACCTAATTTGGAATGTAGAAATTAACTTTACCAAGGATTTTTATAGCATCAAAAATCGAATACTTTCCCATCATCTGTTATTTCAACATTACTAAAGATTGTTTTCGCCTCTTCTCTAAACAATTCGATATTTTCATATCGTGTTGAATAATGACCTAACAATAATGTCTCAACTTTCGCCTTCTTCGCAATAGTCGCTGCTTCTGCCGCAGAGCTGTGCCCCGTTTTTTTACATAGGTGTTTGTGACTCTCTAGAAATGTAGATTCATGATACAATACTGTTACACCTTCAATCAAAGGAACCTTCTTTTCATCATATCTAGTATCACTACAATATGCGTAACTTTTTACAGGTTTAGGGTCATCTGTTAATTCCTGATTTGGAACCACCGTACCGTTATCCAGAACTACATCTTTTCCTTTCTTAATTGCCCGATAATAAGCAATGTCTATATTATAATTTTGTACTTTACCCATTAATAGTTTTCTATCTCCTGGTTTTTCTTGAAATAGAAAACCATTACAATATACCCTATGTTGCAAAGGTATTGTCTTAACAACAACTTTTTCATCCTCAAAAATTACCTCTGATTCTGTGTTAGTAAGTTCATGAAAATGTAACGGGTAATCAGTCCAAGAATTAGAAAGCTTTAATTGCAACGTCACTACTTCCTTAAGACCTTTAGGTCCATGAATATGCAGAGGCGTATCTCTGCCTAATAGTCTAAACGTAGATACCAAACCAATCAATCCAAAAAAATGATCTCCATGCAAGTGAGATACAAATACATGTTTTATTCTAGAAAATTTAATCTTGTTTCGTCGTAATTCTACCTGCGTTCCTTCTCCACAATCAATTAAAAAAATATGGTTATTTATTTCTAAAACCTGAGAAGTAGGATTGGTAAATGTACGGGGTGTTGCAGAATAGCAACCTAAAATTGTAAGTTTCAAAATTATTCTTCCTCTTAATTAATAAAACTGTTAATATACCGCAATCTAATGTATAAACCAATCCATCTATAAAAAGAATGAAATTGAGGAAAAGAGAGCTCCGTATTTCTACATTTGACTTTTTTTTGAATATCTGGTAACTCCCAAAGGATCAACCTAAAAATAAAATTTGTATTTAATTTATTTTTACAGGACCTAAGAATAATTTTAATTATTGGATAGATATTAATAGAGACAAGACAGACAGTGCAGGACACAAAAATCAATAGCTTTCTATAAATTAGTTTACTTATAAAATCAATGCTCTTTGTACATGAAAAAATTAAGCGCATTACCATGTGATTAATTTTTAAACATCGAGTTTAATAGTTAAGATGGATATAAAGTTAAGCGCATTAGAGAATATTTAGAAAACATATAATTTATTATTGACAAGCCAAATATTATGAAAATAATTGAAGTAATAAAAACTAAGTTAGTATTGTTTTGTCTTTTATCAAGTTTGATAGGATGTAGTACAGATGACCCTGTAGAAATAACTACAGAAGAACCAGAAGAAGTTGTAATAGAAACACAAAAAATAATTCTGAATACTGAAGATTATAAACACCAATTTATAGGAGGTGGAGTCTCAATAGGTTTATTTCTAGGACATCATTACAGCATGAATGAAATCGCTCAAGATCAAGCTATCCAAATAATAGCAAAAGATTGTAACATGAAATATCTTCAGGATTATATTCAAATTTATCCTAGTGATGATCCTCCATATTTTGACCGAAGGGCCAATTATATAAAGGCTGCCATAAGTTACCGACCAGAAATTCAGTTTTCACTTGTTGGGAACAAATTTCCTGATGATTTGATGCATGAGATAGTTGTTAACGGAGAGACTCTTCAAGCGCTCAATACTGATGATCCCGAGATTTATGATCGTTTAGCCAATTGGTTTTTTCAACTTTTTAAGGGATTTCATGATCGAGGAGTATCCACGGAAATACTTAATGTAGTAAACGAACCTGATTTGGATCGTACATTCCGAAAGTATCATTATGGACTCGATGGAAATACTAAAGAAGCAGTGGCTAATATTTTCAAATATGCTGTTC
This sequence comes from uncultured Aquimarina sp., assembly GCA_947496355.1. Taxonomy (GTDB): domain Bacteria; phylum Bacteroidota; class Bacteroidia; order Flavobacteriales; family Flavobacteriaceae; genus Aquimarina. The sequence continues at coordinate 312,596 of CANMCO010000003.1, read as the reverse complement.
CCAAGTTTAAAGAGATGTTAAATGATCCCGAAATAAATACAACTAATATGCAAATTCCTCTAATTATGGGACCTAGTACCATATCGCCCAGTGGATGTATTGATTACATCAGATTCTTTAAAAGTAAACATCCAGATGTATGGAATCAAATAGATATTGTTGCCACACATCAATACGAAAATGGGGCTAATCCACAATTGTTCAGGAGTATTGTCAATGAGGCAGAAGGTAAAGCTTTTTATCAGTCAGAAACGCATGCTTTAAAAGGCGATGCTCTTGATTTGGTTTCTGTAGACAGGCCTCTTGAAGCTGCACTATCCTTATCGAACCTATTTGGAACTGCTGTTAGAAATGGTGTGAGTTCTTGGTTTTATTTTGAGAATAACTATCCAAACGAGTTTCATCCAGGAGGGCTTATCCATATTCCGTGGGGTGCTTCAGAGCCTAAACCATACAAGCATTATTATGCTTTTAAACAGCTTACTTCTTCTCAACCCGATTCATCTTATGTATTAGGTTACGAAAATGATTATAATTCGAACTCAGAGATTACGGCATTCAGAAAAATGGGGCAGGATACTCTTTTTATAAACTATTCAAATTATAGTGCAAAAACAAAAGAAGTTTCAGTTATTGTAAATAATGGTCAGGAAAAAAAATTAAAAATAAGTAGTTATTCAATCACCACTACTGATGAACAAAATAATGGTATTTTGGTCGACTCTGAAGAATACCAATCTGCTTTGGATTCTCTAACTTTTTCTGCAGGGAGGTATTCGATAAATACTCTTAAAATTTCGATTGTCAATGAATGAAATTAGTCATCCCATTTCAATCATTCATTAAATTTTTCGAAGTAATGTTTTTACTAGGAATCTAGTTAATTTCAAAAATAAAAAACTACTTTTTTTGTTACATCATGTTTTTTCTAATTCCGAAACATGACCTTTAAAATAACTAGGTAGTAATATCAAATTTGGTAATTCAACAATTTTCTCTCCACCCTCCGTTCAACAAAACCTGAGAAGTAGGATTAGTAAATACGAATGGTGTTGCAGAATAGCAACCTAAAATTGTAAGTTTCAAAATTATTCTTCCTATTAATTAATAAGGTTTTTAATATACCTCAATAGCACTTATAAAGCAATCTATTTTCCAAAAGAATCAAAAGTGGTAAGTAAGGAAATGTAACCCGCAGCCTTCAAATCTCTTCTGTATCCTGTTACACCCAATACTTCACCTTCTTTATCCAACACCAAAATAACCGGAAACACCCACTTCCTATTATATTTATCCGCTAAGGTTTCATTTTTCTTCTTCTGTACTTCTGAAAGACTATTTTTCTTCCTTTTCGGAAAATCTGCCTTCACCCAAACAAATTTTTGATCGGCGAATTTCCTAAACTCTTCATCAGAAAACACATTCCTTTCTAATTTGATACAAGGAGAACACCAATCCGATCCTGTAAAAAATAGTATAATATTTTGATTTTTTTCTTTAGCTATTATTTTAGCCTTTTCAAAGTCGTACATCCAATCCTGAGCAATTGTGAAATTACTAAAAACAAGAAAACACATCATCGTTACAAATGGGGCAATTCTATTCATAGATTGTAAGACGAAAAAAAATCAGAATAATTACAAAAAATCTTTTTCTTAAAAATCAAGATCTCTTTCTATCTCTTCCATTTCGACTAAGTCATACGCCTCCTGTAATGTTGGAACAATTGTAATCTCTCCTGGTACTTCATCAAATGAAATTTTATTTGTAACAATAACAAAGGAACGCTTGGCACTCTTATATTTGTTAGAAATTCTTAAAAATTCATTGATATCCGCCACTGAAATTTGTTTTAATGAAAACAAATTAACAATAATATTATCGCTTTTCAGAGATTCATATTTGTCTTCAAGTCTTTTTACGAACTCAATAACAGTAGTTTTTTCTTGTGTAATTATGGTTGTAGAACCTTCTTTGTTAAAAATCATAAGTTACCGTTTAATTTTTGAAGCTAAAAGATATATTACTGCCATTCTTACTGCTACTCCATTCTGTACCTGATCCAATATAATGGCTTGTTTAGAATCAGCAACATCACTCGTGATTTCTACTCCACGATTGATAGGTCCTGGGTGCATAATTACAATCTCTTTATCCAGACTATCCAATAACTTTTTGTTTACCCCAAATTGTTGTGTGTATTCTCTTGTTGTCGGAAAATAACTAATTTCCATTCTTTCATTCTGTACTCGCAACATGTTTGCCACATCGCACCACTCTAAGGCTTTTTTAAGATCTGTTTCAACCTTTACCCCAAGTTTATCAATATATTTAGGTATTAGTGTTTTTGGCCCACATACTTTTACCTCTGCTCCTTGTAATTTTAAGGCAAAAATATTAGATAATGCAACTCTAGAATGCAAAATATCTCCCACAATCACTATTTTTTTTCCTCCTACTTCTCTTAATCGTTCGCGTATAGAGTATGAATCTAATAAAGCTTGCGTTGGATGCTCATGTGCTCCATCTCCAGCATTTACAATACTCGCATCTACATGCTTAGAAAGAAACACACCTGCACCAGGATTAGGATGTCTCATCACTACCATATCAACCTTCATAGAAAGGATATTATTAACCGTATCTATAAGTGTCTCTCCTTTTTTTACAGAAGAAGAAGCTGCCGAAAAATTAATTACATCTGCAGAGAGTCTTTTTTCTGCTAATTCAAATGACAACCTAGTTCTAGTGCTATTTTCAAAAAATAAATTTGCAATCGTAATATCTCTAAGCGACGGAACTTTTTTAATTGGCCTATTAATAACCTCTTTAAAATGATCTGCAGTTTCAAAGATGAGATTAATATCCTCTTTGTTTAAGTATTTTATTCCTAGTAAGTGATTTACACTTAATTCGCTCATTTTTAATTTTCAATTTATGGTTTTAAAACCTTCTATTCTATTTACTTACTAAATATACAGCATCTTCACCTTCATTCTCTATCCAATTCACTTTGACTTTTTCTTGATTTATAACATCAACCTGGCGCCCTCTATAATCGGGCTGAATAGGTAAATGTCTACTAAAGCGTCTATCTATCAGTGTTAATAGTTCAATCTCCAACGGCCTACCAAACGATTGCATTGCCGTTAATGCTGCTCTTATACTTCTCCCGGTATACAACACATCATCAATAAACACTACTCTTTTATCTTCTACAACAAAATCAATATGTGTTTTATTTGCTTCTAGTGGTTTCTCTCCTCTTCTGAAATCATCTCTGTAGAAGGTGATATCTAGATAGCCAAGTTTTACATCGGTAAGTTGATAATCCTCTACCAAAATCTGTTTTATACGATTGGCCAAATAGACTCCTCTGGGTTGCACTCCTATTAGAACTGTATCCTTAAAGTCTGTATGATTTTCTATTAATTGACAAGCCAAACGGTGCAGAATAATACCTATCTCTTTTGCACTAAGTAAAGTTTTTTGACTCATAATCTCCAAATGGATATTTGGTATACAAAAGTAATGAAAATTTGCAATTATTCTATCAGGTCCTGTTCATTAGTTTTCTTTAATAAGAAATTAAAAAAATGATGTGCATGAAAACAAAAAAAACCGCTCAAAAGAGCGGTTTTTATATCAAAAAATGTTGAGAAATTATTACTTCCCTCCTTTTTCCATTTTAGCTTTAAGATCTGCTAAAGCATCAATATCACCAAGAGTTGTTTTCTCTGATGAACTTACAGAAGCTGCTTTCTTAGCTGCTTGTTTTACGATCTTAGCTTCTTCTTCCTTAAATAAAGCTGTATGAGATGCTACCACTCTCTTGAATTCTTTGCTAAATTCAATAATTTGGAATTCTGCTTCATCACCTTTCTTAAGTTTGCTTCCATCTTCTTTTTCAAGATGACGAGATGGAACAAAAGCAACGATATCTTCATTGAAGTCAATTGTAGCACCTTTGTCTACCATCTCTCCAATTGTTGCAGTATGCTTAGTTCCTAAACCAAACTCAGTCTCATACTTATCCCAAGGGTTATCCTCAGTTTGTTTATGACCAAGACTTAATTTACGTCCTTCAACATCTAATTCAAGAACAACAACATCAAGTGTATCACCAACATTAGTGAAATCTGATGGGTGCTTGATTTTCTTAGTCCAAGAAAGATCTGAAATATAAATTAATCCGTCAATACCTTCTTCAAGTTCTACGAATACACCAAAGTTTGTAAAGTTACGTACAATACCAGAGTGCTTAGAACCTACAGGGTACTTAGTAGTGATATCAGTCCATGGGTCTGGTGTTAATTGCTTAATACCAAGGGACATTTTGCGTTCTTCTCTATCAAGAGTAAGAATTACTGCTTCTACTTGATCTCCTACTTTTACAAAATCTTGTGCAGAACGTAAGTGTGTAGACCATGACATTTCAGAAACGTGAATTAATCCTTCTACTCCTTCTTCTACTTCAATAAACGCACCGTAATCTGCAATTACAACAACTTTACCTTTTACTTTATCACCTACTTTAAGTTCTTTATCCAGAGCTTCCCATGGGTGAGGTTTAAGTTGTTTAAGACCTAATTGGATACGCGTCTTAGCCTCATCAAAGTCTAAGATTACTACGTTCAATTTCTGATCAAGCTCAACAATCTCATTTGGATGATTAATTCTTGACCAAGAAAGGTCTGTAATATGAATAAGACCGTCAACTCCACCAAGATCAACAAATACACCGTAAGAAGTAACATTCTTAACAGTACCTTCTAATACTTGACCTTTTTCTAATTGACCAATAATTTCTTTTTTCTGCTCTTCGATATCAGCTTCGATAAGCGCTTTGTGAGATACAACAACATTTTTGAATTCATGGTTGATTTTCACAACTTTAAATTCCATTGTTTTACCAACATAAGCATCATAATCACGGATTGGTTTAACGTCAATCTGAGAACCTGGCAAGAACGCTTCGATACCAAATACGTCTACGATCATACCACCTTTTGTTCTACACTTAACAAAACCATTTACGATTTCACCTGTATCATGTGCTGCATTTACTCTATCCCATGCTTTGATTACACGAGCTTTACGGTGAGATAAAATTAATTGACCTGTAGCGTCTTCACGCACATCAATTAAAACCTCTACCTTATCACCAACTTTAAGATCCGGATTGTAACGGAACTCATTTAGTGATATAACACCTTCACTTTTTGCATTAATGTCAATAATAGCATCACGATCAGTAATATTAATTACTGTTCCCATTACTACTTCGTCATTTAAAGTGTCTACAAAGTTTTCAGCAACCAATTTTTCAAACTCTTCAAGTTTTGAATCTTCGATAGGATCAATTCCTTCTTCGTAGTTGTGCCAGTTAAATTCTTTTAGAAATTGTTCAGGGTTTGCTTGTGGTGCAGATACTTTTTCAGTTTCTACTTCCTGAACGTCTGTGTTTTTTGTTTCTTCAGACATTGAAGATAAAATTTGTATTCTATATATCTTTGAGAATCAAGACGAAAATTATACAGAAGCGTTAGTTTATATTAAATCATACCTTTTTACATTCTCTTACTCGCTAAAAAGGAGTGCAAAAGTACAATTTAATTTATTAGAAAACAATAATTTAGTTGATGAGTATTTTGGTTGTACATAATTAAGAAATAGTAAACCTAAAAATTAAAATTTTTGTTGTTCAAAATTTACACTAGAACTTAACAATTTCAAACTCACTACGCCTATTCGTTTGATGATCTTCTTCTGTACAGACCTTATTATCACAATTAATAATTGGTTCAGATTCTCCAAACCCTACAAATTGCATTCTTCTTGCATTTACGTATCCAACCAATGCCAAATAATTGCGCGTTGATTCTGCCCTTTTTTCTGATAGTACTTGGTTATACGAATCTGTACCTCTACTATCGGTATGCGAACTAATTTTAATATATACTGTCTTATATTTCTCGAGTTTTAAGGCCAACTTATCCAAAACCTTTTTAGAATCTGACCTAATATTCCATTTATCATAATCAAAATGAATTGGCGGCATCTTAAAATATAATTTTCCATTCTTCTCTATCACCGGAGGACCGTCTTTATCAGCAAGAAGCATTTCTCTTAACTTTGCTTTTGAGATTTCTTCTTTCCTTTTTTCTGAATTAGTTTCTGTAGTAATATTGGTGATATTAACTTTGTCAATAATATTAATACTATCCTTAATTCTTACTTTATTATTTTCATTAGATTCTTGGGATGAAGCGATTATTTCTTTCTTCTTTGCTTCTCTATCCAGATAAATCACATATGTTGCTTCATCTTTTTCTTTTACAGAAACAGGTTTGGTTCTGGTTTTGTAACCTTCGGCTGAAGCCTTAAAATTATATCTCCCGGGAAAAACCTTTAGGTCAAATCTAGCAATAGAGTCTAATTGACTTTCATAGACTTTTTCATTGTCATCGTTATAAAGCACGACATCAGAATTTTCAACATAATTATCGGTTGCAAAATCCTTTACTTCAAAATAAGCAATATACTCTCGTGGAAAGATTTCTCCTATTTGAGAAAATGAATAAATATCATCCCCTACCTTCTTACGATTTGATGCAAAAAAACCATCTGTATCATTAGAATAGGAAATTGAAAAATCGTCAAAACTTGAGTTAATAGGTGCTCCTAAATTTATAGGTTCTGTAAATTCATCCTCTTTTAACTCAGAAACAAATATATCCATCATCCCTAATCCCAAATGCCCGTTTGAAGCAAAAAACAAATGCCCGTCTTTTGAAACATAAGGAAATTGATCTCTATTATTTGTGTTTATAGTTGGTCCAAGATTTACAGGTTCTCCATATGTTCCATCTAGGTTTACATCTACATAATAAATATCAAAATCACCGTATCCGCCTGGCATGTTAGAAGCAAAATATAATTTATTATTTTGGGTGTTTAAAGCAGGATGTTCAATAGAATAATTCACATCATTAAACTCCAGTTTTACAGGGGTACTCCATCCTTTATCATTTTTTATTGCTTTATACAAATGAATCGAGTTATTCTTGATGCTATCAAACTTTTTCTTTCCTTTTTCAGAATTACTTTTTGATAAATACATTGTATTCCCATCCTTGCTAAAACAAAAATTACCTTCATGAAGTTTAGAATTAATTTCTTTTGAAATTGCTTCGATATCAGAAATGGGATTATTATCCTGGTCAACTTTTACTTTATATATATCCAAAAACGGACGATGTGTCCATTTGTAATCTTTATCCAAAGTACTATATGGTTTTCTATCTGTAGTAAAATAAACTGTACTATCTCTTTTTAGCGCTCCAAATTCTGAAGCCTCAGAATTAAACGTAACGTTTTGAATTGTATAATCGTCATCCTTGAGTTTAAAATCTTCGATAACAGCAATAGCTTCAGATTTATTAAACACTTCTTTAGATTCACTTGCTTTATATCTTGCAAGAAATTCAACAGACTTTTCATACTCCCCCAAAGCAGAAAGGACTTGATACATCATAAAATCATATGAATTATTATATGACTTATCCTGATCATAAAACTTACCAGAAGTTAATACCTTGAGATAACGATACGCTTGTCTAAACTGAAAAGTATTATAGTACGAGGTGGTAATATTCTTTACTATATGTTTTGTATACCCTTCACGATTCAATTCCTCCTCATATTCCAAAGCGGCATTGATATAATCTCCTTGTTCAAAAAAACGGTCTGCCCTACTTTTCTTCTGAGCAAATGTTAACTGAGTCATCAGTATTAATACGATTACTATTATTTTTGTTTTTATCATCTAGAAAAATCTTGGAGATGTATATTTATTACCAAATTTCAGAAGATCAAAATTATAAAGTAATACAATTTCGTGACTTCCATTGTTATAACCACTAAGGTCACTTACACTAAAGTCGTAGGAGTATCCTATTTTTAGGTTTTGCGTAATATTAAAGCCTGCCAACGCGATAAATGCATCAGTATATCTATATGAAACCCCTAACTCGATTTTATTATAGATCAATGAATTCAACGAAACGTCAAAGGTTAGCGGTGAGTCTATTACCTGCTTAACGACTAATGAAGGTTTTAACCTTACCTCATCAATAAAATCAAATACATAACCCGCAACTCCGTATAAATGTGTTTTGCTTTCTGTAACCCCAATACCATTGATATCAACATCACTTGGCAACAAATTAGGAGAAGAAACACCAGCATAAAAATTATGCGTAAATAAGAATAATCCTGCACCAATATTAAGCTGCGTTGTAGAAGTATTATCTGCAAATGCCGGATCATTTGCTACATCAGAGCCAGAAGGATCTATTTTAAAATTATTAATTCCAGCCTTTAAACCATAAGACAATTTAACTTGATCCGAAATTCTAGTGATATAAGCAAAATCAACATTAAAATAATCATTGGTTACCGGGATAGCATCACCAATTTGGTCATTCACATAATTAACACTCAATTCTATTTTTTCATTCATTGGGATATTACCAAAAACATTTGCGGTTTGTGGAGATCCTTCAATGGCGGTCCATTGTTTTCTATACAAAAGTCCGGTAGAAACCAATCCTCTTTGGGCAGTAACATAGCCAGGATTAACCGTACTCATATTATACATATATTGAGAGTACTGAGGTTCCTGCTGTGCAAATGTTACCGAGCAGAAAACGATGGTAATTATAAATACTAAATTTAACTTCATGATTTATCTGCTTAGGTAAAAACTTCCTTGAATTGGTAAGTTGTTTTCAAAGTTTGGATTGAAAATATAAAAGTATGTTCCAGAAGGAAGGTCATCTCCTAACCTTACAGAAACATTACTCTCTCCTCTAAACTCATTAGTATCTCGTCTTCCTTCGTAAACAAGACTACCATATCTGTTATATATTTTTAAGTCAAAATCCGGAAATGCTTCGGGGATATTATACACTCCTTCAATTAACAAATCAAATGTGTCGTTTTGATTATCGCCATTGGGAGAGACTCCATCTTGAAAATCCAATGTACACAAATCTCCATTTGAAAATCGTTCTCCGGTATTTAAAACATCTATTAGAACCGGTAAACGCTCAGATTCGCAATTGTTTACATCTATATTGGCTATATAATATATATCATTATCAAACAATAAAGGATTGTTTACTATTGGTGTTTCACTTTCTACAGTATTATACCAGTTAAAGTTCAACACATCTACTTCGATATCTTCTAATCTCTTAGCGTCTAGAATACAAAACTCCTGTGAAGGCACATTTGGAATTGGCAATTCTATAATTTGTATAGCGACATTTAATGAAGATTCATCACATGGTGCTATATTGGTAACTATATACCTAAAATTATAAACCTCATTTGTCAAGGTTTCAAATTCCAGTACTCCATCAGGTGTTAAAGCCCCCGTACCATCTGTGTCTTCAAAAACTCCAGTAAGTACAGTATCTCTATCTAACAAAGAAAATAGGTTTACGCGGCCATCTAGTTTGCAAAATGTTTCATTAACGTCATTTCCAATTTGAACCGGCTCTACGATAGTGACAATGACAGAAGCACGATCTTCATCTAAACAACTTTCCCTGGCCGGAACTATGTAAATGAATTCTCCTTCTCCTAAAATAGGAAGCGTATTATCAGAAGCATCAAAAACACCCAAATGATCTGTAGAAGTATATCCATTTGGCCCAAACCAAGTTCCTGTAGTATCAGGGATTCCATTTAACTGATCAAATAAAGTTATTGTAAGATTATCAGAACAAACAGTGGCCTCTCCATTTTCACCTGCATTTGGTAATTTATTGATTGTAAATGTTAAGTTGGTACTATCAACACAACCAGCAAGTTCTGTGGTATACGTAAATGTAAAAGTCTGATCATTCTCTATCTCTGGAAACACAAAAGTATTACTTACTATATCACCCGTTTCATTTCTCCATTCCCCAGTATCTACAATGGTATCAACACCATTGGTGTTAAGTAAACTTCTTAGATCTACTTGTCCTTGTGATTCACAAAGCTTTAGATCTGTAGTATTCTCTCCCGCATAATCTTCAGGAAGAATAATTACAAGTACTTCTGTTTCCAGGCGTGGACATGGGTGATCTTCATTTGGACACCCATTTATATCTGGACATACAATATATTTAAAACGATATTCTCCAGCCTGTGCTCCATTTATGGTAACAGGAGCATCAGCATCATAGTATGGTGCTTCCAAATTAGGATCCGTTATCGCTGGATCGGCAACACAAGTAAGTTCTATTGGATTTGAAGGATTAGATTGTCTCTTGACAACCAAACCTAAATCACTTGGACCAGATACAAACTCCCAATGTGTATACGTATCATCATTATAAACAAAACCATCAGTAAACCGGATAAGGTCAAATAGATTGATAGTCTGCGTAGGATCATCTACTTTTAATCTACACTCCTCAGGGAAAACATTCTGTTGGAAAGGTCTTAACTCTTCATAAACAGTAAAAGTAACGGTGGATTGATCATCAATACATACTACTGATCTTCTTTCCACCGTATATGTATAACTATATGTTTGACAGCCAAACCTGGGATTGGCTCCGTTATTAGTAAGATCGTTATATAAATCTTTGATATTAATAATCAAGCTATTTCCGTTTCCTGCAAATTCCGCATCCCAGAACCCCTCTATATCTTCACCAACTAGATACGGATCATCTCTAACATCTATATCTGCATCATAATCTCCTGCTATTACTTCGCTCTCACAGATTAGCACCTCTGCCGGTGTTCCTGAAAATACTTGTCTAACAACGGCTATCTTAACATTTGTAATTGCTGATGGCGAACAAGGTAAAATACCTGGTACTGTATATGTCAGTTCATATATGTCCTGATCTATTCTAGGCAAACCTGGTTGATAAGCAACGGCAGCCGCAAATTGATTCTCGGCTAATATCGCTGATCCTGTAGGATTAGCAACAAGATTCCAGATACCATTAATATGTGCTGCTGGAGTAGTTTCATTAGAAACCAAAACCGTTGACAAATCCAAGATATCACTACTACACATATAATAGTTAATATCATCGGGATCTGGTGGTGGCGCCATTCCAGAGTATGGCCCAAGAACTACATTAACTATTCTTAGCGGATCTGGACAAGTGGGACTCGTAAGATTAAAAATATAATCCGTTACATCTTCAGATGAGTTACGCAACTCCCATGTATACAAATCTCCATTTGCCTGGTCTATCACTATGGCATTATTTAGTGCTGTTGACCAAATACCATCTGCCAAGCTAGTACCTGTTACATTATAAAGATTAACAATTCCATCTGGAGTACCATCTGTATCAGAATCTATTGTCGCCATATCGCATACCTCAAAAGTAGTTTCAATTGTGGTACACTGAGAGTATGAATGATAATTAAATAACGACAGTATAAGTATTATAGCTAGTTGTTTCCCCAAAGTCCCTAGCCTTTTTCCCCCTGTTTTCAAAATTTATTGGTTTTAAGAATGCGAAAATATAAAATTCAAACTAAACAAGTACACTTTCGACTAAGTTTTTAGTTAAAACAATATTTTTAAGCCCTCGATTCTAGAACTTCAACAATATCAACGAGTTTATACCCCTTTGCTTGCAATAATATTAAATAATGAAACAGTAGATCAGCACTTTCATTTAAAAACAATTCTTCATTATCATCTTTGGCTTCAATAACGACCTCTACTGCTTCTTCTCCTACTTTTTGAGCCACTTTGTTAATTCCCTTTTTAAACAATGATGCTACATAAGATTTGTCATTATTTTGATTTTCTTTTCGATTTTGGATAACTCCTTCCAATTCTGACAAAAACCCAAAAGATTGCTCATTATTCTCATTCCAGCACGTATCTGACCCCTTATGACAAGTTGGACCCACAGGATCAACCAAAATCAACAAAGTATCCTGATCACAATCATTCTTTATGTCCACAAGATTCAAAATGTTACCACTTTCTTCTCCTTTTGTCCACAATCTCTGTTTAGAGCGGCTAAAAAAAGTTACTTTTTTAGTTTCTAATGTTTTTTCGTAAGCTTCTTTGTTCATGTACCCAAGCATTAGTACATTCTTTGTGGTCTTATCCTGAATTATTGCAGGCACCAATCCATTACTATTTTTATCGAAATTTATTTTCATAATTGTTATAATCGCACAGGAATATCATTTTCCCGTAATTCTTGTTTCAAATCTTTAATTTCTATTTCTTTAAAATGAAAAACACTAGCAGCTAGTGCTGCGTCTGCTTCTCCTTCTATAAATGTGTCTACAAAATGAGACACATTACCTGCTCCTCCAGAAGCAATAATCGGGATATTAAGCTCTCTTGACAGTCTGGACAATGCTTTATTTGCAAAACCATCTTTGGTACCATCATGATCCATTGATGTAAATAGGATTTCTCCCGCACCACGTTGCTCAACTTCTTTTGCCCAATCAAACAAATTTAATTCTGTTGGCACTTTTCCACCTACCAAATGTACTTTCCACTCTTCATCTATTTGTTTAGCATCAATTGCAACTGTTATACATTGACTTCCAAATTTGGCAGCTAAGTCATTAATTAATTGCGGGTTTTTTACAGCTGATGAATTTACAGATACTTTATCTGCACCATTTTGCAATAAAACATCAACATCTTCAACTGACGATATACCACCACCAACTGTAAAAGGAATATTTACTTTTTCTGCAACACGAAGTACTAAATCGGCAAGTGTTTTACGCCTTTCTTCTGTAGCAGATATGTCTAAAAAAACTAATTCATCTGCTCCAGCTTTAGAATATATATCTGCTAATTCTACTGGGTCACCAGCGTCTCTTAAATCTACAAAATTGACGCCTTTTACGGTACGGCCATTTTTTATATCAAGACATGGTATAATTCTCTTTGTTAACATTTAATCTATCCTATTTTAGTTCCGTTTTCAACCTTGCGATCAGGTTGAATCAATATTACTTCCTTTTCTCCTCCTAGTCCACCTAACACCAAGCATTCACTCATCATAGTTGCTATTTGTTTCGGTGGAAAATTTATTACCGCTACCACCTGACGCCCTATAATTTCATCCGGAGTATACAATTCTGTGATCTGCGCAGATGTTTTACGCAGACCAAATGACCCGAAATCAATTGCAATCTTGTAGGCAGGGTTTCTAGCTTCTTTAAAAATTTCTGCCGAAATAATAGTCCCTATACGCATCTCTACTTTGGAGAAATCCTCCCAACTTATACTATTATTTTCGTTCATATTATTTATTTAAAATATAACTTTCTAATTCCTTTAAACTTATTCTATTTTCATAGATTGCTTTTCCGATTATGGTTCCCTCACAACCAAGTTCTTCCAATTTTGGTAACTCCTCAAAAGTAGAAATACCTCCAGAAGCTATTAGTTTTAGGTCATTAATTTCATTCAGAATTCTTTTATACAAATCAAAAGATGGGCCTTGTAACATTCCGTCTTTACTGATATCGGTACAAATTACATACGAAATCCCTTGTTTTTGATATTCATGCACAAAGGGAATTAGTTCTTTATCGCTTTCCTCCTGCCATCCGCTAATAGCAATCTTCTCGTTATTAGCATCTGCACCAAGAATAATCTTATCGGTACCGAATTTTTGTAACCAAGATTTAAAAATTTCAGGATTTTTCACCGCGATACTTCCTCCTGTAATCTGATTTGCTCCACTTTCAAATGCTATTCTGAGGTCATCATCAGTTTTCAGCCCACCTCCAAAGTCAATCTTCAAACTAGTTTTAGTGGCAATCTGCTCTAATACTTTATGATTCACAATATGCTTGGACTTTGCACCATCAAGATCAACCAAATGTAAATACTGAATACCATGTGCTTCGAACTCTTTTGCTACTTCTAGCGGGTTTTCGTTGTATATTTTCTTAGTGTTATAATCTCCCTTAGAAAGGCGAACACATTTTCCGTCTATAATATCTATTGCTGGTATTATTCTCATTTTTATCAATTGTATTAAGTAGCTAGTACACAGTATTAAGTTTTCTCAATACTCCTTTGAAGAGCATAATTCATCTTCTTAATTTCGCTACATAATTTTAATAATTCTTCTATTTCTTCGTTTGGAACAAAACTTAATCTTACGATTAAAATTAATTGAGTTTCAAGCTCAGTTGTTGATCCATTCGCTATGCTTAAAAAGTGAATAAACTCTTTTTTTGAGTTTCTGCCTGCTCCTTCAGCTATATTTGATGGTATAGAAATACTACACCTTTTAATTTGAGAAGTTAAACCAAATTTCTCGTCATCTGGTAGCATTTTCATTAGAGAATAAACTCGTTCTACCAAATCCATTGCTTTATTCCATATTTTTAGTTCCTGATATTTATTCATTTTCAATATAAGGGTTTGAGTAAAGCGTCTATTACAATTTTGTATGTCATAAAACTCAAAGCTTTGTACTTCATACTCCTTACTTAATACTAAGGAAATTCAAAAGAATTTTCTCTCCTACTTCACTACTCTTTTCTGGGTGAAACTGAGTCCCATAAAAATTATCTTTTTGTAATGCGGTACTATAATCAACTCCATAATAAGTTTTAGCTACTGTATTTTTAGTAACTGGAGCATAATAACTATGTACCAAATAGATATAATCCCTTTCGGTTACACCATCAAACAAAGGGGACTTAAGTGATTTTATTTGATTCCACCCAATTTGAGGTACTTTTACGTCATGATTAAATCGTATTACATCAACATCAAAAATACCAAGACCTTTGGTGTTACCCTCTTGGGTATGATTGCACATAAGCTGCATGCCTAAACAGATTCCCAAAACAGGTTGTTTCAGCTCAGGAACCAATGTATCTAACCCTGAATCCTTTAACTTTCTCATAGCACTACTAGCTTCTCCAACACCTGGAAAAATTACTTTGTCCGCTACCTTTATTTCTTCAGGGTCATTACTTAATACAGCTTCATATCCCAATCGTTGAATTGCAAATTTTATGGATTGAATATTTCCTGCTCCGTAATTAATTATAACTATTCTCATTTTATAACACTCCTTTTGTACTTGGTAGAATCATTTTATCCGGATCACGTTTTACAGCCACTTTTATTGCCTTAGCAAAGGCTTTAAAAATGGCTTCAATCTTATGATGTTCGTTAGTTCCTTCTGCTTTTACGTTCAAATTAGCTTTTGCACCGTCGGTAAATGACTTGAAAAAATGGAAAAACATTTCTGTTGGCATTTTACCGATCATCTCTCTATTGAATTCTGCTTCCCAAACTAACCAATTTCTTCCTCCAAAGTCTATGGCCACTTGTGCTAGACAGTCATCCATGGGTAAACAAAAACCATAACGTTCTATTCCTAGTTTGTTATCTAATGCACTACTAAAAACCTCTCCAAGTGCAATTGCAGTGTCCTCAATAGTATGATGCTCATCTACTTCTAAATCTCCTTTTACAGTCACGTCCAAATCCATTTGCCCATGACGAGCTATTTGATCTAGCATATGATCAAAAAATTCCAGACCAGTACTAATATTACTTTTACCCGTTCCGTCCAGGTTCAGTTTAATATAGATATCAGTTTCATTGGTTTTTCTAGAAATTTCAGCTACCCTATCATCTAATTTTAAGAACTCATAGATTTTTTGCCAATCATTACTTTCTAAAGCAATATGACCATTTAGTTCTTCTCTTTTTATTGTGATTTCACCAGTTCCTAAATTGGTATTGTCATTAATAAATATCCCTTTAGAACCAAGGTTTTTTGCCAACTCCATATCAGTTAATCGATCTCCAATAACAAAAGAGTTTTCTAAATCATATTCATCAGAAAAAAATTCAGTTAACAATCCAGTGCCTGGCTTTCTGGTATTTGCATTTTCATGCGGAAATGTTCTATCTAGAAACACTTTATCAAATACTACTCCTTCGTTTTCAAAAGAGGTCATAATAAAATTATGTACAGGCCAAAAGGTATCCTCTGGAAAAGAATCTGTTCCCAGACCATCCTGGTTGGTTATCATAACAAGCTCATAATCCAATTCCTGCGCAATTTTCCCCAAATAAGTAAATGCTTTGGGATAGAATATCATTTTTTCAAATGCATCTATCTGTTCATCTACAGTTTCTTTGATGATTGTTCCGTCTCGATCTATAAATAATACTTTCTTTTTCATAAGCCCTTACCCTAGCCCTTTCTCATAAAGAAAAGGGAACTAAGGTTTTTTTATAATTGTTTTAATCCTTCTATTAATTTTTTATTCTCAATTGCTGTTCCTACGGTAAATCTAAGTGTATTCTCACACAAAGGTTGTGAGCTTCGGTTGCGTATTACGATACCCATTTTTAATAATTGATTATACCTAAGGTTTGCGTCATCAACTTTTACCAAAATAAAATTAGCATCAGTCTTATATATTTCCTTTACAAAGTCAATATTTCGAAGAGAAACAATCAATTTTTCTCTTTCGTTTAGAATACTAGAAACCTCATTATCAACTTTATCTATATCCTGTACTCTATCTAACGCACGTTTTTGAGTCAACTCATTAACATTATAAGGCGGTTTTATTTTGTTTAAAATATTGATTATCTCTTCAGAAGCGTAACAAATCCCAAGTCTTATTCCTGCTAATCCATAAGCCTTTGACAATGTTTGCGTCACTATAAGGTTTGGATACATGGCTATTTTTTTAAGCCAGCTTTCTTTGTCTGAAAAATCAATATATGCCTCATCAATCACAATCAAACCGTTAAAACCCTCAAGAAATTGAATAACACTTTCTTCAGAAAAAGAATTCCCGGTGGGATTATTAGGTGAGCAAAGAAAAATGATCTTGGTATTTTCATCACTAGCTTCTAAAACACCCGAGACATTAGGTTCAAACCCTTTTGTTAATAGTACTTGACGGTTTTCAATATTATTTATATTTGCCAGCACTTTGTACATTCCATAAGTTGGTGGTAATGTTATGATGTTATCCACTTTTGGTTCACAAAATCCTCTAAACAATAGATCTAATACTTCATCACTTCCGTTTCCTAATAATATATTTTCAACAGAAACTCCTTTTTGTTTTGCTAAAACCGTTTTAAGATTACGCTGTTGGGGATCTGGATAGCGGTTCACTCCATTTTCATACGGATTTTCATTAGCATCCAGAAAAATCATTTCTGAACCATCAGACACATATTCATCTCTAGCCGAAGAATAGGGCTTTAAGCTTTGTACATTCTCACGCACTAGCTCATTTATATCAAATTGTGTTTTGTTCATATCCACCACCACTATTTCTTATTTAAACTTTCTAATCGTAACGAAACTGCATTTTTGTGCGCTTGCAAACCTTCTGCTTCAGCCATAAGTTCTATGGCATTGCCAATGGTTTGAATTCCTTTCTCTGATATCTTTTGAAATGTCATCGATTTCATAAAACTATCCAAATTCACACCACTGTATTGCTTTGCGTATCCATTTGTTGGCAGCGTATGATTAGTACCTGACGCGTAATCTCCTGCGCTCTCTGGAGTATAATTCCCTATAAACACAGAACCTGCATTTTCAATATTATCAACATAGAAATCGCTATCCTCTACACAAACGATAAAATGTTCGGGACCATACTCATTAATTATATCCAACGCTTCTTTATCATTCTTGACATAGATCAATTTAGAGTTTGCGATAGCTGCACTTGCAATTTCTTTTCTTGGCAATACATCAAGTTGCTTTGTGATTTCTTCTTCTACATTATCTATGAACTCTTTTGACGTAGAAACGAGTATTACCTGGCTATCCCTACCGTGTTCTGCCTGGCTCAATAAATCTGAAGCTACAAAAGATGCATTAGCCGTATTGTCTGCAACCACTAATAATTCACTTGGCCCTGCAGGCATATCTATAGCAACATTATATTTTGTAGCTAATTGCTTTGCAACAGTTACAAATTGATTTCCCGGACCAAATATTTTATATACTTGTGGAATTGTTTTGGTTCCGAAAGTCATTCCGGCAATTGCCTGGATACCTCCTACTTTACAGATTTTGGTAACGCCGCAAAGGTGAGCAGTATATAAAATTGCAGGGTGAATTTTTCCATCACTATCTGGAGGTGTACAAAGAACTATGTCTTTACACCCTGCTATGTTTGCCGGAATGGCAAGCATCAAAATTGTTGAATATAAAGGTGCTGTACCACCAGGAATATACAAACCAACTTTCTGAATAGGCCTTTTCTCTTGCCAGCATTCGACTCCACTAATAGTTTCGACTGAAACTTTATCGGTTTTTTGTGCGCTATGAAAAATTTCAATATTAGATTTTGCCAAGTTAATGGCGTTTTTCAATTCACTACTTACAAGTTGGGTAGCTTTTTCGATTTCAGCAGAAACAACCAAAATATCTTTAAGTGTAACTTTATCAAATTTTTGCGTATACCTGTCAATGGCAACATCACCTTCAGATTGGACTTCACTAAAAACTTGGAATACTGTTTCCTCTATATCTGCAACCGTTTGTGTTGGTCGTTTCAGTAATTCTGACCAAGAATCTCTATTTGGATTGTACATCTTATTCATAATACCTTCATTTAATCGGTTACAATACCATTTTCTCGATCGGGCAAACTAAAATACCTTCAGCCCCTTCTGTTTTTAATTCATCCAGAATATCCCAAAATTTATTTTTCTCAACAACGGTATGGATCGAGCTCCATCCTTTTTCTGCTAATGGTAAAACTGTGGGGCTACGCATACCTGGCAATATCCTTACGATATCTTCAATTTTATCATTAGGTGCATTAAGCAATACATACTTAGAATTTCTAGCTTTAAGTACTGCTTTGATTCTAAACTGTAGCTTTTCAAGAGTTCTTCTATTTTTTTCTGAGATTTTAGGAGACACTGCAAGTACGGCTTCAGAAGAAAGCATTACCTCAACTTCTTTAAGGTTATTTTTAAATAATGTACTACCACTAGAAACAATATCACAAATTGCATCTGCCAGACCAATATTTGGTGCTATTTCTACAGAACCAGAAATTTGGTGTAACTCTGCTGAAATTCCTTTCTTTCTAAGATATTCATTCACAGTATTTGGATACGAAGTTGCAATCCTTTTACCATCAAGGTCATTGATAGAATTATACTCAAACTCTTTAGGAACAGCCAAAGAAACTT
The DNA here is from genome assembly GCA_947496355.1 of uncultured Aquimarina sp. Classification (GTDB taxonomy): domain Bacteria; phylum Bacteroidota; class Bacteroidia; order Flavobacteriales; family Flavobacteriaceae; genus Aquimarina. The sequence goes on along the minus strand of CANMCO010000003.1, from coordinate 293,359 downwards.
TGCATTTAGAAAAATTAAGACGCTCTACAACAGAGATATCCTTTCCTTTTTCTATAAGTACATTTTCTCCAATAATGGCAATATCTACCACGCCGTCTCTTAGATACTGAGGTATATCACCGTTACGTAAAAACATAACTTCCATTGGGAAATTACGTGTTTCGGCTTTTAATTGGTCCTTTCCATTATCGATAGAAATACCGCAATCTTTTAATATTTTGACTGAATCCTCATTAAGTCGTCCGCTTTTTTGAATAGCAATTTTAATTTTTGACATTCTCTTTTGTTGTTGTGTTTGATCAGTTCAATAGATTATTGCAAAAAAAAACCCGTTTGAACTGCTCAAACGGGTTATTATATATTGTTGTATTACATACACATCATACCTACCACGCCTGAGCGAAAATATGGTGATGATGATGTATAAATAAGTTTTTCATTGTGTTTTGTAAATACTTTGCGAATTTATAAAAAATATTTTTTTCTAAAACGTATTTCAGCTTAATTTTTTGCAATTAATCTTTTTTCTTCAATAAATCTATAGAATATATTCTTCATAATAGGTTGATTATAAACATTTTTATAACTTTAAGATACCAACACTAATCATCTACATATGAAAAACTTTATCTCGTTACTTACATTTTTATTGTTTGCATGGCTCGGAATATGGTGGTATTATTCCTGTAATTGGTGTGCAAAAAATACAGATACCAACACTACGATAGTCAAAGAAGCTCTTGATAAAGAAGCAAAGGCTATTGCAAAAAAGGCTTATGAAGATAGCCTAGCAGCAGCAAACGCTTTGAGCGTTGGATTATTCGCAAAAGATAATAATGATCAAGAATTATTTTCATATTCAGAAAATCTTCAGATCAATAATACAAATGGAAATGTCTTAGTCCCAAGTGCACTTAGCAATTTTAGCGATCAAATTGTGGATTATCTCGGTCAAAATCAAGATCAGGAACTTGTTATTACTGGTTACAAAAATACTTCAGAAAATGATAAAGACCCTAGTTTGGGGATTTTGAGAGCCAATTTTATTAAGGATATTTTAGTAAAAGCCGGTGTCAATGGAGACCGTATTGTAACCAAAGCTAAACTAGAAGATTACAATTATACTGAAGAAGGAATTTATAACGGAGGGATTCTATTAAATTTTAATCCCTTGGATAAATCTAGACTCGCCGAGGTAGAAAAAAGTGTAGCTACTAGAACACTCTACTCTAATTTCGCCCAAAAGACGTTCAAACCTGATGCTACGCTTATAAATTATGCGTTAGAACTTAAAAACTATCTTAACAAATACCCTGATAAAAAAGTAGAGATAATTGGCCATACAGATGATGTTGGTGGAGAGGAAGCCAATCTGTGGTATGGACAAGAAAGAGCCAATAATGTAAAAACCTACTTCGTATCACAAGGACTTTCAGGAGAAAAAATTATTACTTCATCCAGAGGTGAAACCAATCCTGTTGTTCCAAATGATACTGATGAAAACAGGGCAAAAAACAGACGAATAGAAATAATTGTAAACTAAATATACGACAACTATGTTAGATTTTTTAAACGAAGCAAATTGGTGGTGTCTTTTATTATTATTAATCTTAGCTTTCTTATTAGGGTGGTTTTTATCGCGATGGGCGGGTAAAAACAAATACAAATCAAAACTTGAAGAATGCGAAAAACAGAACATGAAATTAAGAAATGCTGGAAATGCTAAAGCAAAATCAACTTTCTCTAATCCTGCGATTGAAGAGATATCTCAACCTGAAGGTGAAATCAAAGCTATTAAAACCAGAGATCATGGTGGTTTACCTGCTACAAATTACAGCACAAATGATGGTAAAAAACCAGAATTAAATTTTGCCAGCTTCGGAAAAGCAAATGCTTCTGAAAAAGACGACTTAAAACTAATAAGTGGGGTTGGTCCTTTTATTGAAGAAAAACTAAACGGTATAGGTATATATACATTTGATCAAATAAGCAGATTCTCAAAAGAGGATATAGAAACAGTAACACAGCTTATCAAGTTTTTCCCAGGTAGAATTGAGAGAGATAAATGGACAGATCAAGCCGAAAAACTTAAAAACCAATAGTAGTCACTAACCATTTACTATTTAAAAAGCATTATGAATCGATTCATAGAGGCTTTTAATTTTGAAGTATAAAAAAACCTGAAACGTTAACGTTTCAGGTTTTTAGTTTTATATAAGTACTATATCTCTATTTCTTTACAAATCGTTGAATTTCATCATCAACCATTAGTGAATATAGACCATTTTGTAATTTTGACACATCTATTATGTTCATAAATGTTCCTTGATCAATTTTTTGACCTAACATATTAAATATTTTATATTGTTTCATTCCAACATTTGAAGTAATAACGTTTAAATTACCTGTAGTAATTGGATTTGGAAAGATCTTAAGCGGTATTGACAGACCAACTATATCATTATTATTACCAGAAGTATTTGCTGATGCTACCGCTCCAGCAGCTCCACAAGGTCCTAGATTTATCCAACTAGTAGCTGTTCTTTCGTATAAATTTCCTTGAAAAGTAACCCTATCTCCAGCTTGATAACCCTGTCCAGTACCATTATATGGTGGCACACCTGCACATGGGTCAGCAGGAGCTGCAGCAGTTGTAGTAACACTTAACGTGCTACTAAACCCTGATTCGTTACCAGCAACATCTTTTGCTTTTACTCTAAATTGATAAGTGGTACCAGCATTTAAAGATGTAATATTTGCAGAAGTCCCTGTTACACTTCCAAGATTAGTATTTCCTTGATATATATCATAACCTGTAACACCAACATTATCTGTTGAGGCTGTCCAAGTAAGTGTTAAAGTTGTCTCTGCAACATTAGAAGCGGACAAACTTGTAGGTATTGATGGTGCTTGTGTATCTCCACTACTTGATCCCCCACCTGCAGTTAGTGAAATTGTATCTACTGCCATATCACCTTGCCAACCACTTCCAGATGTACCTATAAAACGGAATTGCACAGAATTACCGGCATAACTGCTTAAATTAACATTTGCATCATTCCAAGCAGATCCCTGATTACCAGATTGACTCCATACCTGACTCCATGTACTACCATTATCATTACTAGCTTCCAATCTAAGCACTCCCACTGCGTTTCCTGTCATATGATATTTGAAAGACATGTTTGCTGAAGTAGCACCACTTAGATTAAAACAAGGAGAATTCAAAATCGTTGTTTTGTTTGGATTATTGGGATTCGATGTTTCGACATATACATAGAAGCTTCCTGATTCTGCAGACGAAGGCCCAGTATTACTTGATGGAGTTCCTCCAGATTGGCGTATCCAATCAAAATCATCTCCACTACCTTGAGTCCATCCTCCTAGTCCATTTTCGAATCCTTCATTATAAGGAAAAGCTGTAATGCCATTTGTACATCCCGAAGCACCAGTAGATCCTTCTAATGTTGTAACACTAACAGTATTACTAAACCCTGATTCGTTACCTGCGGCATCTTTTGCTTTAACTCTAAACTGGTAAGCAGTATTTGCCACTAATGAATTAATGTTTGTAGAAGTTCCTGTTACACTTCCTAAATTAGTATTTCCTTGATATATATCATAACCTGTAACATCAACATTATCTGTTGAGGGTGTCCAAGTAAGTGTCAAAGTTGTCTCTGTAACATTAGAAGCAGTTAAATTCACAGGTGCCGTAGGAGCCTCTGTATCTGCTACTGTGTTAGAAGTAAAAGAGCCCGTAAATACTCCACGTCCGTATGTTGATGCGATAATCTTATTATTATTATCATTTCCATTTACTGCCCAATAATCAAATGATGTTACGCTAGCATCACTCATACCATTATAAGATTGACGCCAGTTTGGATTCGTATCATTAAAATTATTAGTTACCCATACTCCTAATTGAGTAGCAACAATAGCCTCGGTTCTATCTAAAGGGTTTTGTAAAATATCCCTTACCGGAATGTCAGGGAGATCCCCTTCCTTACTCATCCATGTTGCTCCTGCATCTGCTGTGAACCAAACACTTGTCACACCATAATTATGGATAGTTACCATTATATCATTGGCCGTAGCTCCTAATCTCACAGAAGAAACTGAACCAACAAATGGCGTAGTAATTTCTGCCCAAGTAGCCGATCCTACTCCAACACCAGTTAGTTTCAACAAACCACCTGTTGCAGTTCCTACATACCAAGAATTATTAGCAAAAGGAGACGCCACAAATGCAGTTGGTTTGCTTGTTAATAATGCATTTGTAATATTAGCACTACTTACAGCGGCAACATTAACTGTTTTTATAGAAAAAGTACCTCCTGAAGAGGCGTTCGAAAGTAAAAAGTTTGCATCACTATCGAAGCCCATTTGGTTAACAAAATCACCTGTTGTTTGCTCACTAACAAGCGTTGTAGCACCACCCTGGCGTCTTCCTCTACCATCCCATGGTAAATTAAATCTATAAATAACGTTATTTGTAAAAGTAGCTGTCATATATTGACCATTCTTGTCAACAAATGTGTAAAAACCATCTCCATCTGATAATTCTTCGGAACCGTTTATACCTGCCCCAGCATTTCTAAATGCTTGTGAACCATTATCTTGAGCGCCAGCAGTAAAGATACCTACGGTATCACCAGCTCCGTTAGGACCTATACCTGCTTTTACATATTGAGTTACATTATAATTACTGTTTCTTGCACCAAAAACGCTAGAATTTTGAGCGTTTGATAAATTGGAAGCATAAAAAACTCCTCCATCATTTCCGAAAATTGCCTGATTTGAGTTACCAGGTCTAAATGTCATTGCATGTTGATCAGCATGAACAAAAGAAACCGGAAGTGAAGATAAACCAGAGTTATTTGACCATTTCGAAATTTGATTCCATGAATTACCGCTATTTGAGGATCTAAAAAGATCTATCCCACCAACGTATAGAATATTATCGTTTGTTGGGTCTGCTTCTATCATTAAATCATAAAATGACTGACCTCTGGTAAAATCGTTATCAGGAATTCCTGCATCTGCATCATTAGGCAATGCTACGGCTGTTACAGTTGCAAACTTATCTGTTGTTCTATAAATATGTATAGGATCTGTTAACCCTTGCGTAAGGGCATACATCTTGTTTGGTGAAATTGAAGAAGGTTCTAGCTCTACCCTGTTTGAATCTGGTAATGGCGAAGCTGCTGCTTCTGTCCACACACCTCCATCAGAGCTACTAAAAACGCGACCTCCACCGTCTCCTCCAATTCCAGGAGTGGTAATTGTACCCATCCATAAAGTATTATCTGCTGCTATTTCAAAATCATTTGGAATATAAGAATACTGTGTCCCACTAAAATCAAACCTCATGTTTGGAGATTCAATTCTGCTCCAGGTAGTACCACCATCTATAGAGCGATATAATCCGGCTGATTGAAACCCTAACCAGTTCGAAGGGCCTGAAGCATCACCGTATGAATGAGCTCCAACACCTACAAATAACTCTGTACGGTTTTGTGCTGTATTATTCCAAGCAATAACATCATTTACATAATAAATACCTGATAGAAAAAGATTATTAGCGTTAAAATTAATATCTCCTCCACCTGCGGCAGGAATATTAAGGGCTTGCCAACTATTTCCTCCATCTGTAGAGCGATACACTCCGTTACCTACCACGTCACCGGCAGTATATTGTTCTCCTGTACCAATGTACCATGTATTAGAATTTTGAGGATCTACAGTTATCGAAGTAACCGACAGGTTACCTGGAACGTTTTGTACTCTACTCCATTGTGAGGCTCCAGATGTAATATCATTATTTACCCACAAACCTCCGCTAACACCACCAGCATAAACTCTTCTATTAGTAGCATCATTTGGATCAAATAAAATTGCTCTGGTACGTCCTCCTACATCATTAGGACCTCTTTCTATCCAAGGATTACTAGCGTCATCACCAGGAGCTCTTTTTGCATTAGATTTTTTTAATTGTTCCTGAATCGCATAGATTTTCTCAGGTTCGGTTCTACCCGTCTTGGGGTTCATTGTCAACTCCCACATCTGTTCAAAATACCTATTGGGAGGAAGCCCTTGGGCTTTTCTTTCTTTTTTGGTAAGTTGCAATGATTCTTTAAAAGGACTATTCTCTAACATATTAGTATGCTGTTCTCTTAAGCTTACTATTTGTTGTTGGTCCTTTTTTTGCTCTGATTTCTTTTTTATTAAGGGGGTTATTAAATAAATTGAAAGCATAACCAAGCCGAAGCCCAGTAAAATGGGGCGAATTAATCTTTTATTCATAATTATAAGTTGAGTTTGAGGTTTAAAAGTAAACTTTTTACGGTCTTTAACCTAATTTTAACATGTTAATATGTTAATTTTAACATTTGAATTAATGATTTCTCAATACCCAACTCCCTCAATTATTAATTGTATAAAAAAGGAATAGTCGTTTACAGAAATCTATATACGACTATTAAAATCCTATATTTCTTGTCCTTTTGTTTTATGTTAATAACAAATGATTTGGAACAATAATTATGTTGTCTTCTTGTAAATGAAGGGAGTCATATAAAGCAATAATTATTCAGAATCACCATATAAACATAAAAACCATCCTATAATAGCATGCTATTATAGGATGGTTTTACTAAAAATGTAAAGTATATTTACGCTTTTTTTTATTGATTACCTAAAATAAGTGGCATCCCATCTTTTCCCGAGCCAACTACAACTACTTTAGCATTGGGAGATTTGGCAAGCTGCAAAGTAGCTTCAATTCCTTTTTCTTTAAGAATTTTATCGGTCAATGACGCGCTTAAAATAGTATTTGCCGCCGCTTTACCTTCAGCATCAATTCTTTGTCTTTCGGCTTCTTTTTTAGCTTTTTCAATTCTGAATTCATACTCTAGAGATTCTTGCTCTTGTCGTAATTTACGCTCTATTGCTTCTTTAATAGCAACCGGAAGTGTAACATCTCTAACCAAAACTGCATTTAGCTGTACATACTGACCCTCAACTTTTTTCTTAGTCTCTTCGAAGATTTCGTTTTGTATAGCATCTCTTTTTGTAGAATATAATTGTTCTGGAGTATATCTTCCCACAACACTTCTTGCCACCGCTCTAATTTCAGGAACGATTACAATAGTAAGATAGTCTTCTCCCTTAGTCTGATGTAACAATCCCAACTTATCAATTTTAGGTTGATATAAAACAGATACGTCCAAAGATATCTCTAACCCGTTAGAAGATAATACCTGCATTTTTTTCTCGAATACTTCTTGTTGTTTTGTATTATAAACATATACTTTATTCCAAGGTGCTATTATATGAAATCCCTCTCCTAAAGCTGGTTCATCTGTAACCACACCTCCACCAAAAGTCTTAAACAAAACACCTGCCTCTCCATAACCTATATTCACCGAAGCTTTTGAGATAAAGACAATTAACAATACAATAATAATAAGAATAGGTAATCCTATTTTTGGCAATTTTTCCATAATAATTTTGAGTTTTAATTTTAAATAAGTCCGTTATATTTTCTTGCAAACCATTCTACAGCAAGCAACAAAATAACAATTGCGAGTAGATATTTCCAATCTATTAAAGATACTACATTTTCCTTGCTTTTTTGGATGGTTTGATATCTTTGATCTTCTATTAAATTTTTAAATAAAATATTTCTTTGATCTAAACTATACACGTTTCCATTGGTATTAGTAGCTACTTGTTTTAGTTTTGTTACATCTGCATTAAGAAATTGTTGCTCTACATCATATTCTAGAACCGTAAAACTTCCGGATCTAGAAATATTTTCGCCTGTCACAGTCACTGTATAATCATAATTTCCAGGTGATAAGTTACTTAAGTCTACTTCATATGAATTGTTTTTTAAAATCATAGGAACCGTTTGCGTAGCTTCAGTTTCTTTATTCTTTGTAACTATCCTTAAATTCCCTCGGCGATCAAACTCATAATTTTTAGTAAAGTATTCGGCCTTTATTTTAATATTAGCGTTTCCATAATAAAAAGATTCAGAAATTGTATTCAATCTGCTTTTTCTCTTGGTTGAGGCTAGATACTGAATTATCTTACTAAAAAAATCATCAAAACTTTCAAAATTTTGTGTATCTAAATAATTTTGAGCTCGCCATCGCCATAAACCATTTCCAAAAAGTACAGCTTCTCTTATTCCATCTTCTTCTATAGTAATCAATAGTGGTTCTTCTGTTTCGATATTACTAATCGTACGATATAGTAGCGGGTCGTAATTTGTATTTATTATAACTTCTCCAAACGTCCCAATCAATGGAGGATAATTTTGAAAACCAATATCATCAAACAAAAATGTTCCATAATTACTATTAAATCTAGGTAAATAATACTCTGTCTGTCTAGTAATCTCATGAGCATATTTCTTTTGTATTGCATTAAGAAAGATCCAATCTGTTTCGGCACCAGTAATGGTGAAATAATTCTTTCTTTGTGAACTAAGGTTTTTATATAGTTCTCTAAACCTGGAGTTTGGTTGGTACAATATAACCATCTGGTAATCATCTAAGTTCTTCTTATCTGAAGGTTTACTCATAACTACACTTCGACGCTCATTACTCTCAATGCTCTTTTTAATCGCCCCCAAATCCGGATGTAAAATATCACTAACTAATAATACATTAGTCTTTTGATCAATCACTTCAACCGCAAAAGCCTTATTATTATTGCCTGTATTTTTTTCATTACTTAATGGAACCAATCTTGCATTATACTGAACTACACCTGCATTACTTGCAGGCAATGTAAGATTGACGACAACTGAATTATTTTCATCAGAAAAAGACACATCCTGAGAATACACAGTATCACTACCTGATTTAACTTCAAAACTTGTTACAACATCCTGATTTCCAGAGTAATTAAGAATAACTTCTACCGGAAATTTATTTTTTAAATAAGCATATTTGTTTACATTTAATTGCTGGATCTTAGTATCTGTTACAGTTATGGTATCCCCAACAATAACTGGATAAATGGATTGTTTATATCTCTTACTACTATACTGATAGTCCTTGCCATATGTTTGATTTCCATCTGTTACCAACAAAGTGGGTGCAATAGAATTCTTATATATTTGATCTAAATCTTGTAATGTTTTGGATATATTGGTTTGTTTTTGATCAAATGAAAGAGATAACGAATCACTTAGTGTTGAAGAAAAAGAGTAATACACAATACTGAACCGATTGTTTAGATTGGGATCACTTTTTACCTGCTCTATAAACGTACTTACCTCCTGATCTTTTTTAAGATATTTAATTGATTTTGAGTTATCAATCGCAACCACTAAAGTTGGTTTTTCTACAAAATAGGTGTGCTTTTTGAAAGTGGGATTGATTAGTAATACTAACAATGCAAAAACACTTAAAAAACGTAAAAAAGCAAAGAAGAAGCTCTTTTTATGCTTCTTCTTTGTTTTATACAAATATTGATATAGCGCTACAACCAGTGCGATTATAAAAGCGAGAATGATCAATAAAATAGTTTGTGTCTGCATGTTTTGAAGTTAAGAAATTAGAGGCCAAAAGCTATATAGCAGAGCTTATGTTACCCTCTTTATCTTACTCTTTACTTTAGGTTAGCATACCGCCATCAACATTTAATACTTGTCCAGTCACATAAGCACTTAAATCTGAAGCTAGAAAAAGACACATATTGGCTATATCTTCTGGTGTTCCTCCTCTTTTTAAAGGGATTGCATTACGCCATCCTTCTACAACCTTTTCATCCAGTTTCCCTGTCATTTCGGTTTCAATAAATCCTGGTGCAACAACATTGCTTCTTATATTTCTTGACCCTAGTTCTAATGCAACAGATTTTGAAAAACCAATAATTCCCGCCTTAGAGGCTGCATAATTTGACTGGCCAGCATTACCCTTTACCCCAACAACAGAGCTCATGTTTATAATGCTTCCTTTGCGTTGTTTAAGCATTGTTCTTTGCACTGCTTTAGTCATATTAAATACACTCTTAAGGTTTACTTCGATTACTTTATCAAAGTCTTCTTCTCCCATTCGCATTAAAAGATTATCTTTTGTAATACCAGCATTGTTAACTAAAATATCTATACTTCCAAAAGTTTCTAGTACATCCTTTGCCAGTTCTTGTGCTTGATCGTAACTAGCGGCGTTACTTTGGTATCCTTTTGCTTTGACACCCATATTATTCAATTCTTTTTCTAAATTCTGAGCGGCTTCTACTGAGGAACTATATGTAAAAGCAATATTAGCTCCATTTTGCGCAAAAACTTCAGCTATTCCTTTTCCTATACCTCGTGTAGCCCCTGTTATAATGGCTGTTTTACCTTGTAAGAGATTCATTTGCCTTATTAATTTTAGTGTTTATAAATTGTACTATCAAATATAACAATTACAAGCAGGTGACCAACAATAAACCCCGTGATTTCTCACAGGGTTTACCAACAACATTTTTTCTTAGATACTTTATAATTTTATATCCTTATTTTCTTTCTCGTAATTAAATAGATAATCTATATCCATTTCTTTTACCACTCCTAACTTGGATAATGCCTTCATATCAGCATCTTTCTTATTACCAATAACAAGAACATTATATGTTTCGCCCTTTATATTTTCATTAAAGAAAGATTTAAGATCGGTAAGTGTCATTTTTTCAATAGTTTCATACATTTCCTTACGATTATCATTATCGATACCCCTTTTCTTAAGACCTTCATAAGTCCAGAAAATATTGGATTTGGTAATACGCTGTGCTGCAATTTTCTTTAGTGTCGCTTCTTTAGCTGCATTGAATTGCTTTTCTGCTTCTGGCATATTAGTCATTAAATCCATCATTGCATCCACAGCTTGAGGCATTTTATTTGCCTGAGTACCAATATATGCGTAAACATAATTTGAATCTTCTTTTTTTGATGCAGTTGCATATGAAGAAAATGCAGAATACGCCAATGATTTTGACTCTCTTATTTCCTGAAATACTATTGACGACAAACCACTACCAAAATATGTATTGAATAATCTAGAAGCTGCCATTTTATTGGGATCAAATTCAGAACCTTTTGCTAAAAATACCATTTCACTTTGTACCATATCATAATCAACAAAGTATACATTACCTCCTGTTTCTTTTTGCACATATTTAGTTTCTTCTGGATATTCTAATAATTCACCCTTGATCTTATGATTTTTATTAATAGAAGCGATAGCCGCATCTACATCTTTACCATAGTAAAACACACGTTGTTTAAAATTACGAAGTTCCTTTATTTTATCTATCAATTCCTGAGGATTTAATGCTTGCAATTCTCCAATTGTATAAATATTTCGTAGTGGAGAATTTTCTCCATATTTACCATAATTCAACAAACCTCCCCAAAGGATATTTTGTTTTTGTGTTTTACTGTCCTGACGACCTTTAGCTATCTGCTCTACATATTTAGCATATGTTTCCTGATTGGGAACTGCGTTATTCCATAAATGCTGGAGTAACTCAAGGCCTTTATCAAGGTTTTCTTTCAGCCCAGAAATTCCAACATAAGTTTGATTGGCTCCTGCGTTAACATTATAATCAATTCCTAATTTATAGAACTCTTTCTTTAACTCTTCTGGAGAATATTTATCCGTTCCCAAATAGTTTAAGTATCCAGCTGCTAATGAAACTTTGCGATCATTGTCTTGACCCATATCAAAAATGAAATTGAGGTTAAACAAATCGTTGTTAGGATTATCTATATATGAAACCTGTAACCCACTATCAGTTTTAGTTTCTTTAATAGCCGATTTATAATCAATAAACTTAGGAGTCAAAGGTTTTGTCTCTAATTTTTCAAAATCAGCTAAAAACTTAGACTGCTTATCTCTATTCAACTCTACCGGCGTAATCCCTGGATTCTCAACTTTAGTAATATTCTTGTCCTCTCCTTTTCGCTTATAAGTAACCACATAGTTATCCTTGTAAAACGAATTGGCGAAATCCACTAATTCTTGTTTGGAAATCGTTTTCAATTCATTCAAAAATGAAACTTTATCCTTCCAATCTTGATGATGGATAAAAGCATCATAATACGCCGTAGCCAATGCTGTGCTATTTTCGTATTGTCTTGTTTGACTTAACTTTAAGTCATTAATTACTGCCGAAATCATCCACTCTTCAAATTCTCCTTTTTTTAATTTTTCGATTTGAGAAAGTAATAGATCTTTTACTTCATCTAATGTCTGGTCGGCTTTAGGAGACCCATAAAATCTATGGAATCCATAATCATTTAAGAATGTTGGAGAACAACCAGCTCTTTGAACCGCTTGTTTTTGATTTAAATTCAAGTCTATCAAACCGGCATTACCATTTGCCAACAACATATCTGCTAGGGTTAATAATTTTTCCTCCTTTGTTCCTATTGCACCAGAACGAAAGCCTATTGAAACAGATTCTGCAGTAGGCCCAAAAACCTCTTTAATAATTGGACTTGTTATTGGAGCTTCTTTAGGCAACTTTGGATGAACAACCTCTTTTTTCTCAAAACCACCAAAAGCATTATTAACTTTTTTGATTGTTTCATCAAAATCAAGATCACCAACCAACACCATAGCTATGTTATTAGGAACATAGTATTTATCAAAATAATTATGTATCGCAACCATCGATGGATTTTTAAGATGCTCTGATGTTCCGATTGTTCTTTGCTGACCGTAAGGGTGATTTGGAAATAAACCTTCTAACATTGCGGCATATGATTTTCTACCATCGCTATCCTGGCCTCTATTAAACTCTTCATACACAGCTTCTAATTCTGTATGAAATAAACGTAAAACCAGTTGGCTAAAACGTTCACTTTCTACCTTAAGCCATTTATCCAATTCATTCGCTGGGATTTTATTTTTATAAACCGTTTCTTCAAACCATGTATGTGCATTTGTTCCCTCTGCTCCTAAAGAGGCAATCATTTTGTCATACTCATTGGATATAGAGATTTTAGATGCCTCAAGAGAAACCTCATCAATTTTTTTATAGATTTCCTTCTTCTTTTCAGGATCAGTTTCTGCTTTATGTTTTTCATATAAATCAGAAATCTCCTGTAGGAATACTTTTTCTTTCTCAAAATCCTGCGTACCTATCTCATCGGTCCCTTTAAAAACCATATGTTCTAAATAATGTGCTAGTCCCGTTGCTTCTTTGGGATCATAATTTGAACCTGCACGTACAGCAATATAAGTTTGTATTTTGGGTTCTTCTTCATTTCTGCTTAAATAAACCTTTAGGCCATTCTCTAAAGTATAAAGGCGTAATCCCGTAGGATCATTTGTTACAGTTTCATAATTAAATCCAGCCGCATCAGTATGCTGCTTGACAGTAATTTCTTGTGATTGATTTGTTTCTGACGATTTTTTACAATTGCTTAGTAAAATTACCACCGACAGAAATAAAAGTGACTTAAGTATCTTCATGATTGATTTTTATGTTATAACTTCAACATTCTAACAGACGCAAAATAGGTAATTCTGTTACAATATCTAAAGAATATTCTCTAATAGAGAAAAAAAGAAAAACCTCCCGATTGGATTACCAGGAGGTTTCATTTTATAATAATACAGTAATTTAAGCAATTACTTCTGCTACTTTTTTACCAATTTCTGCAGGAGAATCCACTACATGAATTCCACATTCTCTCATAATTGCCTTTTTAGCGGCAGCAGTATCTTCACTACCTCCTACAATTGCTCCAGCATGCCCCATAGTACGTCCTGCTGGTGCAGTCTCTCCTGCGATAAATCCAACAACGGGTTTTGTTGTACCACTTTCTTTAATCCAATGTGCAGCATCTGCTTCTAGCTGGCCTCCTATTTCACCAATCATTACAACACATTTTGTTTCTGGGTCGTTTATCAATAACTCAACAGCTTCCTTAGTAGTTGTACCTATTATAGGGTCTCCTCCAATACCTATAGCAGTAGTTATCCCTAATCCTTGCTTAACCACCTGATCAGCTGCCTCATATGTTAAAGTTCCTGACTTTGAAACAATTCCAACATTTCCCTTCTTGAAAACGAAGCCTGGCATGATACCTACTTTAGCCTCTCCTGGAGTAATAACACCTGGACAGTTAGGTCCAATGAGTGTACAGTCCTTATTCTTAATATAATTAGAAGCTTTAATCATATCAGCCACAGGAATACCTTCTGTAATAGTTATAATAACTTTTATTCCTGCATCAGCAGCCTCCATAATTGCATCAGCAGCAAACGCTGGTGGCACAAAAATAATCGTAGTATCTGCTCCTACTTCTTTAACAGCATCTTCTACAGTATTAAAAACTGGTTTTTCTAAGTGAGTCTGCCCTCCTTTTCCTGGAGTAACTCCTCCAACAACATTGGTACCATATTCTATCATTTGACCTGCATGAAAAGTACCTTCACTACCGGTAAATCCTTGAACAATAATTTTTGAATCTTTATTAACTAAAACACTCATTGCGTTATGATTTTTAATTTTTTTGGAGTTCCAAAAGTAAGCTTTTGGATACTATAGTTAAAATGAAAATCTAATTATTTTGAAATAAATGACATCATGCTTTCTGGAGTACTGTCTCCTTGCTGACTTATCTGATACCCTTTATACAATTTATCACCTTTAAGCTCCCAAATCGTAATAAAATGAGCAATTGCTTCTTCTTTATCAGGAGCTTCAATAGTTTTGGCAAAATAAGTATACCGTATTGTAACTGAGCTACCCTCGGCTATAATATGACTAATTTCACATCTAAATGTCTCAAAAGATAACGACATTTGATTAAACATAGTTTTAATATCTTCAAAACTCTTCTTACTGAAACCAAAACTACTATTCCAATATAATGTTACTTCTGGATGCAAAAATTCAGAGAAAGCTTCCGAATTATGTATTAAATCTGTTTCATAAAAGGATCTTACTATATCCTTTGCTGTTTTACTCATTCTTTTTCAATTTTTCTATTAAATCAGGAATTTGTCTGATAGCAGCAATCTCCTTATATTTTTTTCTGAAATCGTCTGCGGGAGTTCCAAAATAGCTCTTATTTGCTTCTAAAGACTTACTCACTCCTGATTGTGCAGAAATAACGGCTTTAGTTCCAATAGTAATATCACTTGTGAGACCAACCTGCCCCCATATGGTTACTTCATCTTCTACTATAACACATCCAGCAATCCCAACTTGTGAAGCTATAAGACATTTCTTACCAATAATGGTATCATGACCAATATGTACCTGATTATCTATTTTAGTCCCTTCTTTTATAGTAGTATCACCAGAAACACCTTTGTCAATAGTACACAAAGCACCTAAATCAACATTATCTTCAATAACAACCCTGCCTCCGGACTTTAATTTATCAAAACCTTCTGGCCTTTTTTTATAATAAAACGCATCTCCTCCCAAAACAGTTCCTGAATGTATTGTAACATTATCACCTATAACTGTATTATCATAAATACTAACATTTGCGTGTATAATACAATTTTTTCCTATTACAACATTGTTTCCAACAAAAGCACCTGGTTGGATAATCGTATTTTCACCTATTTTTGAGGTAGATGAAATCAAATTCTTTGCACTCGCAAATGGCTTAAAATAATCTGTCAGGATATTAAAATCTCTGAAGGGATCATCTGAAATCAATAAAGCTTTCCCTTCTGGGCATTCTACATTTTTATTGATTAATACTATGGTAGCAGCGCTTTGCAACGCTTTATCATAATATTTTGGATGGTCAACAAAAACAATATCTCCAGGAGTAACAACATGTATTTCATTCATTCCCAAAATCGTGAAATTAGGATCTCCCACAAATTCTGAAGATATAATAGTGGCAATTTGTTGCAGTGTATGCGCCTGAGGAAACTTCATTATAAAAATTCAGGGGGTTGCTTATTCTTTTATTCTTTCTTTGTAGGTACCTTTTTCAGTTTCTACCTTGATTTTATCTCCTTCATTAATAAAAAGAGGCACCATTACTTCAGCTCCTGTTTCTACAATTGCTGGCTTGGTAGCATTTGTCGCCGTATTCCCTTTAACACCAGGCTCTGTAGCGGTAACTTCCAGAATAACACTTGCTGGCATCTCTACAGAAAGAGGCATTTGATCTTCAGAATTAATAATCACAGTAACGACTTCACCTTCTTTTAATAAACCAGGAGCATCTAAAACAGATTTTTCAAGGGTAATTTGATTATAATCTTCAGTATTCATGAAATGATAAGTATCACCTTCTGCATATAGAAATTGAAACTTATGTGTTTCGACTCGTACATCTTCAATCTTATGACCAGCAGAAAAAGTATTATCAATTACCTTTCCTGTAGTAACACTTTTAAGTTTTGTACGTACAAAAGCAGGTCCTTTCCCTGGTTTTACATGCAAAAACTCTATAATTTTATATATGTCATGATTGTATTTTATACACAATCCGTTTCTGATATCACTAGTACTTGCCATTACTTATTCTTCTTAATTTTATATTATTTTTATTTCTTCTCTCTCTCTCTCTCTTTAATTTGAGAAGTAGCCTTTCATAATTCCTCTCTGAGAATTTTTAATAAATTCTAGAACCTCATCACGTTCTGGAGTTGCTTCCATTTCGGCCTCAATTATTGCTACTGCCTGAGAGTTATTATAATTTTGCTGATATAAAATTCTATATATATTCTGAATTTCTCTAATTTTCTCTGTTGTAAAACCTCTTCGGCGCAGACCTATAGAATTAATACCTACATAAGACAACGGTTCACGAGCTGCTTTAACAAAAGGAGGCACATCTTTACGCACCAGAGATCCTCCTGTTACAAATGCATGGTTACCTATACTACAAAACTGCTGTACCGCCGCCATACCGGCTAAAACAACATAATCACCAACATTAATGTGACCTGCCAGAGTACTATTGTTTGAAAATATACAATTATCACCTACAATACAATCATGCGCAATATGACAATACGCCATAATCCAGCAATTCTTACCAATCTTGGTTTTCATTTTATCTGTAGTACCTCTGTTGATAGTAACACACTCTCTAATCGTGGTATTATCTCCTATCTCTGTAATGGTATCCTCATCATTAAATTTTTTATCCTGTGGAGTAGCAGAAATAACTGCTCCCGGGAAAATACTACAGTTTTTTCCGATACGAGCACCTTCCATAATAGTTACATTAGAACCTATCCAAGTTCCTTCTCCGATCACAACATTATTGTGAATTGTTGTAAAAGGTTCTATTACAACATTTTTTGCAATTTTTGCTCCCGGATGAACGTATGCTAAAGGTTGATTCATCTATATTTTTATTAATTATTTTGATTTTACAATTTGCGCCATAAGCTCAGCTTCTGTGACTAATCTTCCATTAGCATAAGCAAATGCTTGCATATGGCAAATACCTCGACGAATCGGTGTAATAAGTTCTAATTTGAATATCAAAGTATCACCCGGTAACACTTGTTGCTTGAATTTCACTTTATCGATTTTCATAAAATAGGTAAGGTAATTTTCTGGATCTGGTACCGTACTCAAAGCTAGAATCCCCCCAGTTTGCGCCATTGCTTCGACTTGCATAACTCCAGGCATAACTGGAGCTCCAGGAAAATGACCAACAAAGAAAGGCTCATTCATTGTGACATTTTTAAGCCCAACAACGTGACTATCAGACATTTCTAAAATTCTATCAATTAACAAGAAAGGCGGTCTATGTGGAAGCATATCCATTATCTTATTAATATCCATCAATGGTTCTTTAGAAAGATCGAAATGAGGAACTTTATTACGCTTTTCGATTTTTATAATTTTCGAAAGTTTTTTTGCAAACTGTGTATTTACAAAGTGCCCCGGTTTGTTGGCTATAATTTTTCCTCTAATTCTCGTTCCAATTAGGGCTAAATCTCCAACTACGTCAAGTAGTTTATGTCTGGCTGCCTCGTTAGGATAATGCAATGTTAAGTTATCAAGAATACCATTAGGTTTAATTGCAATTGAATCCTTACCAAAAGCTACTTTAAGCTTCTCCATAGTGCCTGGACTCAATTCTTTATCTACATAAACAATTGCATTATTTAAGTCTCCTCCTTTTATCAAGCCATGCTCTAAAAGCATTTCTAATTCATGTAAAAAACTAAAAGTCCTAGCATCTGCAATTTCTTTTTTAAAATCCGAAAGCTTTTTCAAAGAGGCATTCTGAGTTCCTAAAACTTTGGTTCCAAAATCTACCATGGTAGTTACCTGATATTCATCAGACGGCATTACTATAATTTCACTACCAGATTCTTCATCGGTATACGAAATTACATCTTTAACGATATATTCTTCTCTTTCTGCGTCTTGCTCTGCAATACCTGCAGCTTCTAAAGATTCTATAAAAAACTTACTTGAACCATCCATAATTGGGGGCTCTGAAGCATCTAATTCTATCAAAAGGTTGTCAATCTCTAAACCAACACATGCAGCAAGTACATGTTCTGAAGTTTGAATACTTACTCCATTTTTTTCTAAGTTCGTACCTCTTTGTGTATTTACAACATAATTTGCATCCGCTTCAATAACGGGACTTCCTTCAAGATCTATTCTGCAAAATGCATATCCGTGATTTTCAGGAGCTGGTTTAAAAGTTAGCGTAACTTCTTTTCCGGTATGTAAACCTACTCCCGTAAGCCTAGCCTCCTTTTTAATAGTCCTTTGCTTACTTGCAACAACGTCACTCATTATTATTTATCTTTTTCTCTAGTTTGTATACTCTATCTACTATTTTGGGAAGATTTTTAAAATGTACATATGACTTATTATAATCTGAATATCCTAATGCCGGAGATCCTTGGATAGCCTCTTCATCTTTAATATTTCTTCCTATACCTGATTGTGCCTGTATTCTTACTTTATTACCAATAGTAAGATGCCCTGCAATACCTACCTGTCCGCCGATCAAACAATGTTTACCGATTTTGGTAGATCCCGCTATCCCCGTTTGAGCAGCAATTGCCGTATGTTCTCCTATCTCTACGTTATGTGCAATTTGTATCTGATTATCTAGCTTTACTCCTTTTCGAATAATAGTCGAACCTAATGTTGCTCTGTCAATGGTTGTTCCGGCTCCTACATCTACGTTATCTTCTATGATAACATTACCCGTTTGCGGGACTTTACTGTATTCACCTTTTTCATTAGGAGTGAATCCAAATCCATCTGCTCCAACTATTGCTCCACTATGAATTACACAACCATTTCCTATTATTGTTTCAGAATATATTTTGGCGCCCGAGAATACAATGATATTATCACCAAGAGTGACATTATCACCTATATAAACATTAGGGTAAATTTTCGCATTTCCTCCTATCTGTACATTTTCACCCATATAAGAAAAGGCTCCAAAATATAGATTATCACCATAGGAAGCTGTTTCAGAAATAAAACTAGGTTGTTCGATCCCAGTCTTATTCATCTTCACCATATTATAATACTCAAGTAACTGTGAAAAAGCTTTATAAGCATCATCGACTCTAATTAGAGTTGTCTTTATTTCTGATTCTGCTTCAAATGTTTTATCTACAATAGTTATTGACGCATCAGTAGAATAGATATATTGGGTATATTTAGGATTTGACAAAAAGGTCAATGACCCTTGAGTTCCTTCCTCTATTTTAGCTAGTTTGGATACTTCAACAGTTTCATCTCCCTCGATTTCTCCGTTCAGAATACCCGCAATTTGTGTGGCTGTAAAAATCATTCTAGCAAAAGTATAAAAAATGTATTAATGTTTGTACTTTGGAGAGCACATAAAATATTTAGTAACAGGTTTTGACAAGGCTTCAAGATTATACTCATCCGTAGCTTTTACTATATCCACTATCTTTCTTGATTTATATAATATGTTTATATTCTGTTTGTTCTGATGATAAGCTTGATTAGAAATTGTGCCTTCAAAAACGAAATAACGAGCATCTTCATCAGAAATTTTATATTTCTCTTTAATCTTTTCTATTTGTTTTTCTTTCTTTTCTTTTCCAAAAGGTTTCTTTCTGATTTTTATTTTCAAGAGATCTCTATCAATAATCATTGAAGATAATGTACTCAACACAAAATCATCTGATGATAACACCCATTCTTTCATCGCTGAAACGATATCGTAATCATCTAATTTAGAAAACGTTTCTAAAACTTCTGAAGTGAAATTATCTTGAGTAATTTTATTCTCTAAGAAAAAGGTCAATGCCTTATTAGCAGGTAACTTCTCTCCTTTATCAAAAAGCTCTTTGGCTCTTTTAAGAACTCTAATCAGTAAATTTTCAGCAACCAAACTAGTCTTGTGTAGATAAACCTGCCAATACATTAACCTTCGTGCCAATAAAAATTTCTCTACAGAATAAATCCCCTTTTCCTCTACTACTAATTGATCATGAACAACGGTAAGCATTGTAATCAAACGTTCACTATTTATATTCCCCTCGGACACCCCAGTATAAAAACTATCTCGTTTCAGATAATCTAATCGATCCATATCTAATTGACCAGAAATTAGCTGATGTAAAAAATTTCGATGGTACTCGCCTTTAAATATTTGTATTGCAAGCGTTAAACTACCGTTAAATTCTTGGTTGATTTTTTCCATGAACATCAAAGAAATTGACTCATGATTAACCTCATTAACGATACTATGCTCCATAGCATGTGAAAATGGCCCATGCCCTATATCATGCAATAAGATTGCCACATATAGGGCTTCCTCTTCCTGATCAGAAATGCTAACCCCCTTAAAACGAAGAACTCTGACCGCTTTTTGCATAAGATGCATACATCCTAATGCATGATGAAATCTTGTATGATGTGCTCCTGGATATACCAAATAAGAAAGTCCCATTTGTGAGATACGCCTTAATCTTTGAAAATATTTGTGTTCTATTAAATCAAAAATTAGTTCATTTGGTATCGTAATAAAACCGTAAATTGGATCGTTTAATATTTTAAGTTTATTTCTTTTTTTCAAGTTTACATTACTTTTACGAAAACAAATATACATATATGCTATTCATATAGATCATTTCAAAATAAATTTAAATTTTTGTTACGTTTTAGAAAGAGACAAATAGATTAAATTAATAGTCGATAAATAAAAAATAAAATTGATGAGTAAAATAAAGATTCTTTGGGTGGATGATGAAATTGATTTACTTAAACCACATATATTGTTTTTGGAAAAGAAAAACTATGAAGTAACCAAATGCCAGAGCGGTACAGAGGCATTAGAAATATTAGATGACGAAAATTTTGATATTATTTTCCTGGATGAAAACATGCCAGGACTGTCTGGAATAGAAACATTAACTGAAATTAAAGAAAAAGAAGACAGTATCCCGGTTGTAATGATTACCAAAAGCGAGGAGGAATACATTATGGAAGAAGCTATTGGGAGTAAAATAGCGGACTACCTTATAAAACCAGTAAATCCTAATCAGATACTTCTAAGCTTAAAGAAAAACCTGGATAATTCGAGATTGGTCTCTGAAAAAACAACTTCTAATTATCAACAAGAGTTTAGAAAAATAGCTATGGACATGGCCATGGTGAATTCATATGAAGAATGGTCTGAATTATATCAACGATTAATTTATTGGGAAATCCAACTAGAAGACATCGAAGACACAGGAATGTTTGAAATCTTAGAGTCTCAAAAGGTTGAAGCAAATTCTCAATTCTGTAAATTTATAGATAAAAATTATCCAGATTGGTTTAGTGGTAATGATGCTCCTGTGATGTCGCATACATTATTCAAGGAAAAGGTAGTTCCTGAACTTAGCAAGGATCAACCTACTCTTTTGGTTGTTATTGATAATCTACGTTATGATCAATGGAAAGCTTTTGAACCAACAATAAATAATTATTATAAAAAAGAGAAGGAAATCTCATACTGTAGTATCTTACCAACGGCTACGCAATATGCTAGGAATTCAATTTTCTCTGGACTTATGCCTTCAGAAATGAAAAAAAGACATCCAGATTTATGGTTGGATGATACCGATGAAGGAGGTAAAAACATGTATGAAAATGAGTTTCTAACAGCCCAGTTGAAGAGATTAGGTCTTAATATTAGACACGAATACTACAAAATCACTAATGAAAGGTCTGGAAAAACTTTAGCAGCCAATTTTAAAGGATTAAAAGACAATGACCTTACTGTAGTGGTATATAACTTTGTTGATATGCTGTCTCACAGTAAAACAGAAATGGAAGTTATAAAGGAATTAGCTTCTAACGATAAATCATATCGATCATTAACGCAAAGTTGGTTCAAAAATTCACCATTATTAGAAATGATCCAACAAGCGCAACAATTAGGTTTTAAATTGTTAATCACTACTGACCACGGTACTATTAATGTAAAAAACCCTTCTAAAGTAATTGGAGACAAAAACACAAGCCTTAACCTTCGTTATAAAACAGGAAAGAGCCTTACTTATGAAGGAAGAGAGGTTTTGGAAGCCACAAACCCACAAACCATTCACTTGCCATCTATTAATATGAGTAGTTCATTTATTTTTGCAAAAGGAGATTATTTCTTTGCCTACCCAAATAATTATAATCACTATGTGGGTTATTACAGAAACACTTATCAACATGGTGGTGTTTCATTAGAAGAAATGGTAATTCCATTTATTGTTTTAAACCCAAGATAGTTTATCATTACACTAGAATTTTAGAATTCAATAAAATGAGAATAGAATACACTTTGGCAGATCTTTCAGATGTTGCTCAGCAGGTAATTTCAAATGTTGATAGTAAGATTTTATTATTTGATGCATCGATGGGAGTAGGCAAAACCACATTAATTAAAGAAATTTGCAAACAATTGGGGGTACAAGATGTGATCTCTAGCCCAACATACTCCTTAGTGAATGAATATAGAAGTGAACAAGGAACTGTTTATCATTTTGATTTTTATAGAATAAAAGATGAAGAAGAAGCCTACCATATTGGATTTGAAGAATATTTAGACTCTGGAGCATGGGTTTTTATAGAATGGCCTGAAAAAATATCAAATTTATTGCCAAATGATGCCATCCGTATAAAAATCAATCTGTCGGACAACGAAAAAAGGGTTCTTACATACGTAAATAGTAATTAAAACTAGCATTTAATAATTGTACAGATTTGTTTTGTTGGCTTTTTTATTCGTAATTTGAGATACAGAATTTCACACAAATGAGTAAACCAAAATCTCCTTTTACCAAAGAGCAGTTGCTACCACAGGAGGAAATGATCGAAGTAGCACGTAAAAAAGGAAAACTCTTTATTGGTATCCCAAAAGAAACCAGTTATCAGGAAAAAAGGGTTTGTCTAACACCAGATGCAGTTGCAGCCTTAACTGCACATGGTCACAGGGTTTTATTAGAGACTAATGCTGGGATTGGAGCAAGTTTTACAGATAGGGATTACAGTGAAGCCGGTGCTGAGATCACAAACGATAAAACCAAGGTTTTTGGGTGTCCTATTATACTAAAAGTAGAACCACCATCATTAGAAGAGCTGGAACATGTAAACCCCCAGACGGTTTTGATTTCCGCCCTACAACTTAAGACACAAACCAAAGAATACTTTCAGGAACTTGCAAAAAAGAGAATTACCGCTTTGGGTTTTGAGTTTATTAGAGATACAGACGGAGCATATCCAGCGGTAAGAGCTTTAAGTGAAATTGCAGGAACAGCTGCAGTGCTAATTGCTTCAGAATTAATGAGTAGCACTACCAAATCAAACAGTTCTGGATTAATGATGGGCAATATAAGCGGGGTGCCTCCTGTAGAAATTGTTATCATTGGAGCAGGAACAGTTGGCGAATTTGCCGCCCGTTCTGCCATTGGATTAGGAGCAAATATAAAAGTATTTGATAATTCGATTACCAAATTAAGATGCTTGCAAACTAATGTAGGAAGACCCTTATTTACCTCTACAATACAACCAAAAAATTTATTAAAAGCCTTACGCCGTTGTGATGTGGTTATTGGAGCAGTTAGAGGCAAAAACAGATCTCCTATTATAGTTGCAGAAACTATGGTTGAATGTATGAAACAAGGTGCCGTTGTAATAGACGTTAGTATAGACATGGGAGGGTGTTTTGAAACCAGTGAAGTTACCACACATGATCATCCCACATTTGAAAAACACGGAGTTGTACATTACTGTGTACCCAATATACCATCACGTTACGCCAGAACATCATCCTTATCAATAAGCAACATTTTTACTCCATATTTGTTACAAATAGGAGATGAAGGTGGTATTGAAAACGCTGTACGTTTTGATCGAGGCCTTAAAAACGGATTGTATTTTTATCATGGGATTTTAACCAGTAAACCAATTGCAGACTGGTTTGATCTTTCATATAGAGATATCAATCTATTGATCTTATAAATAAGTTCTTACACCCCAAAAGAATCATAGTTTCAAGACCATATCGCTATTTTAACTAACTCTTTTTTCCTAAAAAAAGAGGTCAAGTGAAATGCATGAATAAACTTTATCGTTAAGAAAACTTTATTCTCATTAAACTTTGCAACTTTGTAACTTTAATTCTCTGAAACTTTACTTACTTTTGGCGAGATAATTTTATTAGATTTATGAAGCTAGCGCAACGTTTGTTTTATTATTTGGGAGGGTTTATAATCGGCCTTATCCTTCTTTTTTTCTTTTTAGGCGGAAAAAAAACGTCATGTGACTATAGCCCCACCTCCAGAGTTCTTAAAAATATCAGGATAAAAGAACGAATATTTTCTGAAAAGGTATTAATAGATATGAATACCTATCAGATAGACACTTCAGACATATCAGCATTACTACTGAAAGGAAATGTGGATTTTTCTAGAAGCAATACCAAATTAGATTCCTGTAAGACTTATTTTATTGAAGGACCTGTGAAAGAAAAAATAATATCTTTACTTATAGAAAATTGCGATTCTATTGCAAGAATCAATACACTGCATATTACAAAATAATTACAAAAGTTTTTTACTCATTACCCAAAAGTCGAACCGTTGCTTTCCAATTGTAAATGGGTGTTCTCCTATTATTTGATAATCTTTTCTTTCATAAAATTTTACTGCAGCCTTATTAGACTTAAGAGCCGATAACCACAAAAATTCGCTTTCTTGAAGTATAGCCTCATCAAATATTAATTGTTGTAATCGACTACCAATTCCTTGGGACACATAACTCTTCAAAAAATATATTTTCTGAAGTTTACTAACCTTATTGCTATCAATAAAATCTGAAGAAGAACTAAGCTGTAATTTGGCGTATCCTACTGGCAAATCGCCATCGAGAGCCAGCCAATATACATTATGAGGCTTATCAATACTTTTTTCTATTTTACCATTAGAAAAGGTTTGATCCAAATAACAAATAAGATCTTTTCGATCGTTGAAAAGGTGCCCAAAAGATTGGTCAAAAGTTTTTTTCCCTAAAAAAGAAATACTTTTTACATCCTCTATAGTCGCTCGTCTAATATTAATCATTAATCATCTCTTTTGTGGTTCAATATTTTTAAAGGTATTTAGTATTTCCTTAAACTTATTTTGATCAATTGGTTTATACACTACTCTTGTACCTACAGGATAGGAATCTATACAATTACCCGTAAGACAATTTATAGGCCTTGTTGGCCTTTTCTCAAAACCCCCTCCACAATTTGGACATACATTATGCAAAACAGTAGTTACGCAATCTACACAAAAAGTACATTCAAAAGAACATATCATAGCCTCTGTACTATCATTGGGTAATGTTTTATTACAATTTTCACAATTGGGTCTTATTTCAAGCATAATGACTAATTTTTATTTGTTTTGTTCTACATATCGTTTCACCGCATCAGGGACTTCAATACCTTTAGGCAGATCACTATCCGATAACGCATTATAAGCCACTTGTTTTATTGGCACTACTCCGGCCCAAATAGGTTTATCATGATCTTCTTTTTCATCAATAACTCCTTCTGCTCTAACCTTGGCTGAAGCTGTCTCTATAGTAACCTCCAACACTAACGTGGCATTAAATTCTTTATCATTTGGATGCCTTACATTATCCCAATGCCCTGGAACCATATGGTTAAGAATGTAAGCAAGAGCATTCATTTTTTCATCTGGATCTTCAACTTTTCTTACTTTACCAAAAATAGTAACAGATCTGTAATTCGCAGAATGATGAAAAGCAGATCTCGCCAAAACTAAACCATCTAAATGGGTTACAGAGATACTAGCTTCTCCGGCTTCCAATAGCGCTAACATCATTCGGTTCTTTAATGATCCGTGTATATAAATCTTGTCATCCTTTCTCGCATAAGCAGTAGGGATTACAATAGCCTGATTTTTAAAAACATATCCTACATGACACAAAAATGCATCATCTAAAATAGCATTAATAGTATTAACATTATAGGTGGCCCTTTTTGGGCCGCGAACTACTTTATTTAACTCTGAAACTGAATATTCTGACATATACTATTATTTTGATTATTTCTTTTTACACATTAGTCCAGTTTATACTGAAGCAGTACTACATAATTGTTTCTTTGTGGGATTGGCAGTTCTTGGCTGTTTGGTGTCGTATAGTAATCCACTATTTCAAAATCAAACCCTTGGTAATACTTAATAATTACTGGATTATCTGCCCAGGTATCCATTCGTATACTACACAACCCTTTCTTATGAGCTAGGCGCTGTACCCAATTTAAAATCTCGCCAAACAATTTTCGGCCTTTAAACTTAGGATTTACCACAACTCTATGTAAATAAACAGCATCTTCTTCATCTCTTTCCCTCCATATTATTCTATCTGAATAACAAATGCTAAAAATGCATGCTATTTGATTATCGATTACAATTTTGAATTGCAATTGATTCTTTATATCATTCATCAAAGCATCCTTATCATAACCTTTCCAAACAGGATAATTATTACTTTTTTGGTACTCTATAGCTTCTTCAAACAAAAAATAAATGAAGTCTAAATCTGTTATTTTAGTATTTACTATTTCTAAATGCTTCATCTAATACTAAGAATATTCTCAACAAATAAATTTTATCTTCTACCCAAAAATACTAGATTTATGGGTTGTTATAATAATCCAGTTTTAATATATTCAATAGTCCAGTTATGCTTCCTTTTAAAAACAATATTACCTTAGATCGCAAAATAAAGCGAAACCTGTATTTACAATTATGTGATCAAGTAATTGGACTTATAAAATCAGGAAAATTAGGCCCTACATCTAAATTACCCGGATCTCGGAAACTTGCAGAGGATCTAAATATTCATCGCAAAACAGTAATCGCGGCATATGATGAACTTATTTCACAAGGCTGGATAGAAGCTTTTCCGGCCAAAGGGACTTTTGTGACTCACACACTACCAATTATCAACAAACAACGTTTTAACAAAGATCAATCACAGGTTACAATAAAACATAAAAGTGGGTTTTCATTCACCAAACGCTCCCATTTAATACGAAAAACAGATCGTATTGCCAGTCAAAACGTACTCAAAATTGATGATGGCGTTCCTGATAATCGCCTAGCACCTTTAGATGAGATTGCAAGAACTTATCGTAATATTACTAAAAAAGCACATCACAAGAAATTATTGGCCTATGACTCTACATATGGGAATCTTACCCTTAGAAAAGCACTAGTTACTTATCTTAATCAGACCAGGGGGTTACATATTTCTATTAATAATATTCTAATTACTCGTGGTAGTCAAATGGGTATTTACCTTTCAAGTCAACTTATACTCAAAAATGGAAAAAAGGTTATTGTTGGAAACACCAACTATATGACTGCAGACAATACATTTACAGAAGCTGGTGGAAATATAGAGCAAGTACCTGTAGACAAACAAGGGCTTAACACTATTGCAATAGAGAAGCTTTGTAAAACAAAAGAAATAAGTGCTGTGTATGTAACCTCTCATCATCATCACCCTACAACGGTTACTCTTTCTGCCGAGCGTCGTATGCATTTATTACAATTAGCACAAAAATACAATTTTGCAATTATAGAAGATGATTATGATTATGATTTTCATTATGGCAATTCCCCTATCCTACCCTTAGCAAGTAACGATTACAATGGAAACGTAATTTACATAGGAGGGTTTACAAAAATTATTGCCCCGGCAATGCGCATTGGATATCTTATTGCATCTAAAGATTTTGTAGATGAAGCCGCAAAGCTAAGACGTATTATAGACAGACAAGGTGATATGATATTAGAACAAACATTAGCCAGAATGATTACAGCAGGAGATCTGCAGCGACATTGTAATAAAGCATTGAAAATTTATAGAGCCAGAAGGGATCTATTTTGTTCTTTACTCAAAGAAAAATTAGGTGATTATTTTGATTTTGAAATTCCAAAGGGCGGAATGGCAGTTTGGATAAAGCTTCATAAGCAATACAATTGGGATGACATTTATTCTGAAGCTCAAAAACTACATCTTGAACTCAATCCCGAATGGCGTCGGTATGATAATGATCACTCTGGTCACAATGGAATACGTTTAGGGTTTGCTTCTTTAAATGAGGAAGAGATTAAGGACATGATAGAAAGAGTATTAGTCGTTTTCTCAAAAATCACACGCCCTCATTAATCCATAACCAAAATCAATGCATATTTATAAATTAGATGGACATTTCTACGTTTATTGAAGGTACGGTGACTTGATTAAGATTCATTTATAACTTTCTCCTTTTCTTTTCCTGAGACAATAAATTCAGTTCTCTGCTTGTTTGACCAGCTACAGATGTATTCTCCTCGGCTCTTCGTATTAAATACGGCATCACATCTCGCACTGGGCCAAAAGGTACATATTTTGCCACATTATATCCTAGTGCTGCCTGATTAAAACTAATGTGATCGCTCATACCATACAATTGTCCAAACCAAACTCTTGGATCTTTTTTTTCTATGCTAAGCTCATTCATCAATTTCATTGCAAGGTAACTACTCTCTTCATTATGAGTTCCTACAAAAACGGAAATGTCTTTTATATTTTCCAGAATATATTTCATGGTGTTATCAAAATTCTGGTCTGTATGTTTTTTATCTTTGCATATTGGTGTAGGGTACCCATTTTCTCGGGCTCTTTCATTCTCTTTTTCCATATACGCTCCACGTACGATCTTTACTCCTATTTTAAAACCATAAACTTTTGATTCTTCATGAAGACGTTGCAGGTAATCCAAACGATCATGCCTATAAAGTTGTAGTGTATTATAAACAATAGCTTTTTCTTTGTTGTATTTACGCATCATCTTAGCCACCAAATCATCAGCAGCATCCTGCATCCAGCTTTCTTCTCCATCTATTAATAAAGCCACATCACAATCATATGCTTTTTGGCATACCAGATCAAAACGTTCTTCTATACGCTCCCATTCTTTTTGTTCTTCGGGAGTTAGAGTAATTCCTTCTGTTTTCTTTTGCCAAACTAAAAACCGTCCAAATCCCGTAGGTTTAAAAACCCCAAAAGGCATCGCGTCCTTTTGATCCGCAAATTCAAGAAGCTTCATAGTCTTTTCTAATACAGCATCAAATTGCGCCTCTTCTTCCTTTCCTTCTACAGAATAATCCAAAACAGAGCATACTTTTTTTGCATACATCTTGTCTACCACTGGCAGGCAATCCTCTTCACTAACTCCTCCACAAAAATGATCAAATACTGTAGCTCTTATTAATCCCTGTACCGGGAGATGAGCTTTTATAGCAAAATTAGTGACTGCTGTACCGATCCTAACCAATGGTTCTTTAGAAATCATTTTAAACAAAAAGTATGCTCTTTCTAACTCAGAATCACTCTTAAGAGCAAATGCTGTTTCTGTATTATCAAATAAATTGTTTTCCCCCATCAAAAATTAATTTTAAGAATCTTCAATTATGAAGATAATTTTATAGAAATATGAAAGATTTCTATCTATACTTACTATTTATTTTACGATATCTGCAAATATAGAACTTGCGAGTTTATTTTAATCTAAATTCTGCTTAATTTCGCTCCTTATAATTCAATACTATATGAAGCCAATAGTTTCAAAAGATTCAATCGTATATTTTGGTCAGGAATGCTATACTGTTCTTAACACATATCTGCAAAAAGCAAATCACTCAAAAATATGTATTCTTACTGATAGCAATACGCATGAGTATTGTTTATCTCTATTTATGAGTAAGATTGAAGGAGAGCATGATATCGAGGTCGTAGAAATAGAGCCTGGCGAAATCCATAAAAATATTGAAACCTGTAGTGGTATCTGGAATGCTCTTTCTGAACTTGGATTTGATCGAAAAAGCCTTATGATTAATCTGGGCGGTGGTGTAGTTACCGATCTGGGAGGGTTTGTGGCTTGTACATACAAAAGAGGTATTAACTATATTAATGTCCCAACCTCTTTATTAGCAATGGTGGATGCATCTGTCGGCGGGAAAACTGGTGTAGACCTCGGAAACTTAAAAAACATGGTTGGCGTTATTAGCGAGTCTGAAATGGTTTTGGTGGATAGTGAGTTTTTAGGAACTCTACCTGTCAATCAAATGTGTAGCGGTTTTGCAGAAATGCTAAAACACGGACTCATACAAGATCGTGAATATTGGGAAAAAATTAGTGACCTTTCACAACTAGATTTTGAAGAGTTAGATCAAATGATATACGATTCTGTCGTAATCAAAAACAAGATTGTTTTTGAAGATCCTACAGAGCAAAACATCAGAAAATACCTAAATTTTGGACACACATTAGGGCATGCAATAGAATCATTTTACCTAACACACCCAGACAGACCAACATTACTACACGGAGAAGCAATTGCAATAGGAATGATCATGGAAGCTTTTATTTCTTCAGAATTATTATCCTTAACCGCAAGTGATCTACAGCACATAAGCAATGTAATCCTGGCTACCTTCCCGAAAATAGATATAGATCCTGTAGATTATCAGGAAATCGCAAATCTCCTTATTCACGATAAGAAGAATGAAAATGGAAACATATACTTTGTGTTATTGAATAGTATTGGCGAGGCAAAGTACAATTGTATTGTGCCTGATGAATTGACATTGAAGTCTTTTGAATATTACGCTGAGCTTTGATTCTTTTTTTCATACATTTAAAATTCAATTTCAACACATAAACTCAATAACTTGAAAAAGAAACTCTTTAAGCTTCTCAAAATTCTTGTCTTAAGCATACTTACACTAATTAGTATAACTATTGCCACTCTATATTTTTCTCTAAACGAAAAACTTCCTGAAGGAGAAAAGGGTCAGCAAGCAGATAATTTTGCATTAAAAATACAAGATGCCGTTAAACATAATAATTATCTAAATACAGATTATTTACAATGGACCTTTAGAAATAAGAATCATTATATCTGGAACAAAAAGCAAGGTACGGTTGAAGTGAAATGGGAAAATAACATTGTGGTTTTAAACCTTAAAAACCCCGAAAAAAGCAATGTTAAAAACAATGACATCACTACTGAAGAAAGAGAGAAACTCCTAGAAACCGCACTTTCATATTTTAATAACGATTCTTTTTGGATTATAGCACCACATAAATTATTTGATAAAGGCACTACAAGAGAATTAATTACACTAGATGATGGCTCCAAAGGATTATTGGTTAAGTATAACTCAGGGGGAACAACCCCAGGGGATTCTTACTTATGGAAAGTTGACAAGAACTACCTCCCTACCAGTTATAAGATGTGGGTATCTATAATTCCGATTGGCGGAATTGAAGCCACATGGGAAGGGTGGACAACAACCAAAAGTGGAGCTTATCTATCTCAGCAACATAAACTTTTAGGATTTGGAATTCCTATTTCAAACTTAAAAGCTTGGAATCAGTAGATGTTTCTATTTAAAAAATACAACTTCTAATATAAATAACAATAAACTAAAAAGGGTGAAGTATAAAATACCTCACCCTAGTGGCCATTTATAATTACTTGAAAATTACTCTATGAAAACTTTTTGAGTAAGAGTTTTCTCAGCATTCTTAATTTGTACAAAATAAACCCCTGATCTAAGGTTACTAACATCCAATTGCTGAACACCTTTTTCACCTGGTAAAGAATTTACTATAATTGTTTTTAATACTCTACCATTCATATCTTTGAGTGACAATTGGTAGGAAGAATTGATTAAATTGTTAATTTCTATATTTAATTTATCCTTTGCCGGATTGGGGTAGGCAACAATGGTAAACTCTTTTGGTAATACAGTTGATCCATCTGGTGGTAATGCAAGAGCAGCTCTCTGTACACCACATGCACCAAGATCATCCCATCCCGTACTGGTTCTCACAAATAAATTACCTTGATAGGTCACTCTATCTCCAACCGAATAATTTATTTGGTTAGACCATTCACTTACTCCTTCACATGGATCTGTTGGAGCAGTATCACATGGTCCTAAATTTTTCCATCCAGTAGCAGTATTTACTCTTTCAAAAAGATTTCCTTGATAAACAACCAAATCTCCTATGGCATAATTTACTCCACTTTGCCACTGCGGTACACCTGTACAAGGATTTCCGCCACCACCACCATCACAGGTTTGCACACAACTTTTTGAGTTAATTGAATTGCGAATTACATTTCTGGGTTGCGGTCCAAAACCTTTATTAAGATTAATTCCCACATTAGTCAAATGGCAATAACTCATAATAGTACCTCCATTAGATGGTATGCCAGGCCTTGGGCAATTACCTTCGGTACCGTAACAACCATCAATGGCCGTATTATTACCGTTCCAAACACAAGATTGCGTATGTTGCGATCCTAAATTATGCCCTAATTCGTGTGCAATAACATTAACAGTCCATGAGTATGTTGGTACATTACTGTATGAGGATCGTATACCTGACACTCCATATTTATATGATGAACACATACTATTCACCCATGCAACACCACCAGAAAAATTATAGGTTACAAAATGCCCCAAATCTCCGTTAAAACTATTTTGGTTTCTATAGTTACGATAGTTATTTAAACCATTAAAAGGAGCTGTTGAAGTCCAGGCCTTAATACCTGATAGCTTAATACTTATATCATCATTTGCAAATAAAACAGACACCTGATTAAATACAGCTTGAATGTAATTTGAAGCACCTTGCGCCCCTCCTTTATCCCGTACTATATCGTTTGCTATATCAAAGAAAATCCTTGGACATTTTACCGCTGCCTTTGTTTGATCTGTATCTGCTAATTGTTCTTCTGTATAAGGATTATAAGGATCATCAGCCATTTGACAAACAAAATCATTAAGATGGCTTATATCCTTATCTTTGTAGATAATCTGATTTTTACTGTTGTCTAATTTTCCTATAACAAAATTACTGGATTCTTCTCCAATACTAATAATTCCTGATACCTCATTGTCAAAAAAACTAATTGCGGCAATAGAATTTGGTTGTCCTTTTACGATACCTCTGTAATGTATTACAGAATTATCTGCTCTAATTGTTTTACCAGAAGGCATTTCAGTAATTTCAAAATCTTCAGTTCTAATATCTACTTTTACCAATTCAACAGATATTGCAGATTTTTGAAGCGGAATTGCCAAATTCATCGTCATTGGTACTTTAGATTTAAAAGATGCCAGTTTTCCTTTATCAAAAGCAAAAACAGTATATTCTTTTAATTCAGAAGGTATTTGTTCTCTTGATTTTTGACTATCAATACTATTAAAAAGACTAATGTTTTCAAAGCTGGCACCAGAAGCTTTTTCTTGCTGAATCCTTTGACTAGGTTTTTGTGGGTGAGTTTGTGCAAAACTAATTACCGAAAATAAGGTAACCACAATCATTAAAATGTGTTTCATCGTTGTTAGTTTTAATTTTGAAGATTTTACGATTTGATTCATGCTGGCCAAACACGTTATCAAACTGTTAAAGCTTCAATGAGTTTGTATTAATTTAATTTATAAACTTTCTTGAACATCTACAACAAAACACCAATTTGTTAAAAAATTAAAAATACCTTAAAACAAAACATGATACCGTGATTATTAATTAATAAAAAGTCGTTATTTATGTTTTTTCATTAAAGAAATAATCTAACTTAAGCTACTATTTTTATAATGAACAGAAAAATCACTAAATAAAACACTAAAAACCTCATATTTTTTGTTTAAAAATTCTTTTCTAAAAAAAACTTACACATTACTTACAACAACTATCTTGAAAGAAAAACATTACTAGGCTTAAACCCTATGAATATAGGGTTTTTACCCTAAAAAATTTGTTATTACCTATTGTGCGTTCCATAAAATACACAAATAGCATCGTATAGGTATTTCGCCGGTTCAAATTTGTCTAAAACGTAGCACATCCAGACTATTATTTTACATAGCTTTTGAGACCTTTTATAAAAAAAAGTGTATTATTAACAAAACAGAAACTAAACCTATTTTACAAAACCCGATCAAATAACTACATTTGCAATCTTGGTTAAAATTTTATGATCGTATCAGAAGAAAATATAAAGGTTTTAGGGGCACGGGTTCACAACTTAAAAAATATAGATGTAATTATACCTCGCGAAAAGCTTGTAGTAATTACGGGTTTATCAGGCTCTGGTAAGTCATCATTAGCTTTTGACACCATATATGCCGAAGGACAACGTCGATATATTGAGACATTTTCAGCTTATGCTCGTCAGTTTTTAGGAGGATTAGAACGCCCGGATGTAGATAAAATTGATGGCCTCTCACCTGTTATAGCAATCGAGCAAAAAACAACCAGTAAAAGTCCACGCAGTACCGTTGGTACAATTACAGAGATTTACGATTTTCTTAGACTCTTATTCTCAAGAGGAAGTGATGCTTATAGTTACAATACT
Organism: uncultured Aquimarina sp.; assembly: GCA_947496355.1. Lineage (GTDB taxonomy): Bacteria > Bacteroidota > Bacteroidia > Flavobacteriales > Flavobacteriaceae > Aquimarina. Next base: position 258,411 of record CANMCO010000003.1, on the reverse strand, counting down.
GGTGAGAAAATGGTTAGTTATAGTGATGAACAAATCAAAGACCTTATTCTAAAAGATTTTAACGGTAAGAGGATAAATATCCTAGCTCCAATTGTACGCTCCAGAAAAGGACATTATCGTGAACTCTTTGAACAAATTGCCAAGCAGGGTTTTGTAAAAGTGCGTACAGATGGAGAAATAAAGGATATTACCAAAGGCATGAAACTAGATCGTTACAAAACTCACGACATTGAGATTGTAATCGATAGGCTTATGGTTACTGAAGATCAGGAAAACTCTAAACGTCTTATGGAAACTATTAATACTGCTATGTATCATGGTGAAGATGTATTAATGGTTATTGAACAAGAATCCCAAGAAGCTCGTTTCTTTAGCAGAAGTTTAATGTGTCCATCTAGCGGAATCTCCTACCCTAATCCTGAACCAAATAATTTTTCTTTTAACTCTCCTAAAGGAGCTTGTCCTAAGTGTAATGGTATTGGAAATCTTTATGAAGTAAATGTAAAGAAGATCATTCCGGATGATTCAAAGTCGATAAAGAACGGAGGGTTAGCACCGCAAGGCCCTCAAAAAAGTAATTGGATTTTTAAGCAACTAGAGCTTATCGCCCAACGTTTTGATTTTAAACTTAGTGATCCTATAAAAGTGATCCCAGAGGAAGCCATGAAGATAATACTTTATGGAGGTAATGAAAAGTTCAATATAAATAGTAAAACTCTAGGAGTTACTCGTGAATATAAAATCGATTTTGAAGGAATTGCGACATTTATTGAAAATACCTACAAAAATAACGACTCTACTTCTTTAAAAAGATGGGCCAAGGATTTCATGGATAATATACAATGTCCAGAATGCAATGGTAGTAGATTGCGTAAAGAATCTCTATATTTTAAAGTTAACAAAAAAAATATTGCTGAATTGGCTTCAATGGATATCATTGAGCTTACGGATTGGTTTAAGGAACTTCCAAATAAATTGAGTGAAAAACAAATTAAAATTTCTGGTGAGATTTTAAAAGAAATTAATACAAGACTTCAGTTCTTGATAGATGTTGGCCTAACCTATCTTTCACTTAATCGAAGTAGTAAATCGCTCTCTGGTGGTGAAGCACAGCGTATACGATTAGCAACACAGATCGGTTCTCAGTTAGTTGGGGTTTTATATATTCTAGATGAACCTAGTATTGGTTTACATCAAAGAGACAATGAAAAACTTATCAATTCACTCATTCAACTAAGAGATATTGGAAATTCTGTAATCGTTGTAGAGCATGATAAAGACATGATAGAGCGTGCAGATCATGTAATCGATATTGGTCCTCTAGCAGGAAAACATGGTGGTGAAATTATTAGTGAAGGTACTCCGGTCGATTTGAAACAACATGACACACTTACCGCAGATTATCTAAGTGGAAAAAAACAAATTGAAGTCCCAAAAAAACGTAGAAAAGGTAACGGAAAAACAATTTCCTTAAAAGGGGCCACGGGTAATAACCTAAAAAATGTTTCTATAGATATCCCTTTAGGAAAAATGATCGCCGTTACAGGAGTTTCGGGGAGTGGAAAATCTACACTAATTAATGAAACACTTTACCCTATCTTGAATGCATACTATTTTAATGGCGTAAGAAAACCAATGCCTTATAAAAGCATTAAAGGACTTGAACATTCAGACAAGGTAATCGATATAAATCAATCACCAATTGGTCGTACACCCCGATCTAATCCTGCAACTTATACAGGCGTATTTTCTGAGATACGTAGTTTATTTGCAAAAACACCAGAGGCAATGATTAGAGGGTACAAACCCGGTCGATTTAGCTTTAACGTAACAGGAGGAAGATGCGAAACTTGTAAAGGTGGTGGCTTAAGAGTTATTGAAATGAATTTCTTGCCAGATGTGTACGTAGAATGCGAAACATGTCAAGGAAAGCGATTCAACAGAGAAACTCTGGAAATTAGATATAAAGGGAAATCAATCTCTGATGTATTAGAAATGACCATAAATGAAGCTTGTCACTTCTTTGATCAAATCCCAAAGATCTCACGAAAATTAAAAACTATTCAAAACGTAGGCTTAGGTTATGTTACATTAGGGCAACAATCAACAACACTTTCAGGTGGTGAAGCCCAACGGATTAAACTAGCAACAGAATTATCAAAAAGAGATACAGGTAATACATTCTATATTCTTGATGAACCTACAACAGGACTACATTTTGAGGACATACGTGTATTAATGAATGTTTTAAACGAATTAGTTGATAAAGGCAATACAGTTTTAATTATAGAACATAATTTAGATGTAATTAAAATGGCAGATTATATTGTAGACATAGGATATGAAGGTGGAAAAAATGGAGGAGCCATTGTTGCAAAAGGAACCCCTGAAGAAATTATAAAAGATAAAAAAAGTTATACAGCCAAGTTTTTAAAGAAAGAACTAGGCATTCTAAATTAAAATATTAAAATTTATGAGAGAAGAGCAACACCACAAAGGTTGGAATCAAATAAAAACAAATGACTCTTGGGCAATTTTCAAGATTATGGGAGAGTTTGTTAACGGGTTTGAAAAAATGAGTAAAATTGGTCCTTGTGTATCAATTTTTGGATCCGCTCGTACCAAAATAGACGACAAATACTATGAATTGGCTGTAGATGTAGCCAAAAAGATTGTAAACCATGGATACGGAGTAATAACTGGTGGTGGCCCGGGAATTATGGAAGCTGGAAATAAGGGCGCACACTTAGCGGGTGGTACTTCTGTTGGATTAAACATAGAGTTACCTTTTGAGCAGCATGATAACCCGTATATTGATAGTGACAAAAGCCTCGATTTTGATTACTTTTTTGTGCGTAAAGTAATGTTTGTTAAATACTCTCAAGGTTTTGTAGTAATGCCAGGAGGTTTTGGAACACTAGACGAACTTTTTGAAGCGATGACATTGATACAGACCAAGAAAATAGCAAAATTTCCTATTATATTGGTTAGTACTGAGTTTTGGGGAGGACTTATTGATTGGGTAAAGGCTACTTTGCTTGAAAAATTCGGAAATGTTAGTCCAGGAGATCTGGATCTTTTACATGTTGTCGATACACCTGAAGAAGTATTACAAATTTTGGATAAATTCTATGCAGAGTATAATTTAAGTCCAAATTTCTGAAACATACCGTATTTAAAACAGTTATTAATATTGAAGTCATATGCAAATAGACCGATATCGAAAAGGCGCTTTTTAGATACAACTAAAAAGAACTCCAATATTATTGATCATTTACATAACGTCTTTAATTTAATTAGAAATTGAAAATTAAAAGAATATACCATATCATTATTGCTTTTTTAACGCTATTTACTGTATCAGCGCAAAACAGCATAAATATAATTGCCGATCTAGATACAGAGAAAAAAGTATTAACGATAGCGCAGGAGATCACCTATACTAATTCTTCAAAAGATACACTTAGTGAAGTCTTTTTTCACGATTGGGCAAACAGTTTTTCTGATAAAACTACTCCTCTTGGCAAAAGATTCTCTGAGGATTTTCTAAAGCGATTCTATTTTGCAAAGGATAATGAACGAGGGAACACCTTAATTCAAAGTATTACAGACAAGACAACGAAATCACTAAAATGGAAACGATACAATGGTGTACAGGATATTATATCGATTGAATCTCCCAAACCACTCTATCCAGGTGACAGCTACACTTTTGTTTTGAAATACAAAGTAAAGATTGCCAGTAGCAAATTTACTCGTTATGGCTATCATCCCAATGGTAACTTTGATCTTAAATATTGGTATATCATTCCTGCGGTCTATGACACAAAGTGGAATATCTACAGTCATAAAAATCTCGACGACCTTTATGCGCCGTTTGCAGATTATAAGATCATGATGACATTACCTCATGGATATGAAGTAGTTAGTGATTTAAATAAAGAAACAATACTAGATTCAGAAGAAAAAGACAGTAAAACGATTCAACTTCAGGGAAATAATAGAGGTGAGTTAAATCTATATATCCAAAGAGATTCCAGTTCATTCTATAGTTTCCCGGCAGACGGAATTGAGTTTATAAGCAATATAGACGACAATAACTTAATGCCAGCAATGAAATCGGTGGCGACAACTAGGATTATAAAATTTTTACAAAAAAAACTGGGTCCCTATCCTTTTAAAAAAATTCTGGTTTCCGAAAGTGATTACAAAAATAACCCGGTTTATGGATTAAATCAACTACCTGATATATTGAGACCTTTTCCCGATGGTTTTCAATATGAGATTAAACAACTTAAGGCAATTACCGAAAGTTACCTTAAAAAAACACTGTTCATCAACGGTAGAAATGATGCATGGATAAGAGATGCTTTGCATATCTACTTAATGATGTCCTATACAGAACAGTTTTATCCCGAAATGAAAATCGTTGGTAAACTAAGTAAAGTAATAGGTGTAAGATGGTTTCATGCAGCAGATCTTGATTTTAACGATCAGTACTTCTTGGCATATAAAAATATGGCCAGATTATTCTTGGATCAACCACTATCTCAACCTCAAGACGAACTGGTTAAGTTCAATAAAAATATTGCCAATGCCTACAAAGCTGGTGTCGGTTTCAAATATCTAGAGGATTATCTTGGTGATGACAACGTTGTAGATGCTAGTATAAAAGAATTTTACACCCAAAACACTCTAAAACACACGGATTCTAAAATATATAAAGAAATTCTAGAATCCATAGCACACAAAGATATAGCATGGTTTTTTGAAGACTATACACAAACTAACGCAAAATTAGATTTCAAAATTAAATCTATTAAAAAGCGAAAAGACTCAATCGAAGTCACTATAAAAAACAAAGGCAGTAACTCTATGCCTATTTCGCTTTATGGTCTAAGGAAAAATGATGTCGTTTCCAAAACCTGGGTGACAGACATAATTGGAACAAAAAAAGTAATGATTGCAAATGAAGATCTTAGCAAGGTTGTCTTAGACTATGATCAAAATGTTCCTGAAATAAATCGACGTAATAATTACAAAAATTTAAAATGGATATTCAATAAACCTATTCAATTTAGGATTTTACAAGATATTGAAGATCCAAGATATAGTCAAATCTTTTTTATTCCAGAATTTGAATTCAATGTATATGATGGTTTTACATTAGCTTCAAAATTTTATAATAAAACTATTATAAGAAGAGATTTTGAATATAATATATCACCCGCTTACGGCCTAAAATCCAAAAAACTACTAGGTTCTGCCTCATTTTTCTTTAGAAATCAGATTGCAGATTATGGGTTATATCAAATACGTTATGGTGTCAATGGAAGCATGTTTAGTTATGCTCCAGACCTTTTGTTTAGAAGATTTTCTTCATCAGCCAGTTTTTATTTTAGGCCTAAAGACTTAAGATCAAATGAAAAACAAAGATTGACACTTAGAAATATAAATGTTTTTAGAGAAAGAGACGAAGAAAATCCTGTAGTCACACCTGATTATAATGTATTCAATGCAAGATATCGATACTCAGATTTTAATCTCCTAAATTTCTTAGGATATACTATTGATTATCAAATTTCAAAAAACTTTAGTAAGCTTTCAGGAACTATAAATTACAGAAAACTATTTCTTAATAATAGGCAATTAAATCTTAGATTGTTTGCTGGAGCATTTATTTTTAATGACACAGAAAAAGATGGTGATTTCTTTAGTTTTGCACTTGACAGACCCACTGACTACCTATTCGATTTTAATTACTTGGGCCGCAGTGAAGATACGGGTTTGGTAAGTCAACAAATCATTATTGCTGAAGGAGGATTCAAATCTCAATTAGATTACCCATTTGCAAATCAATGGATTACCACTTTAAATGCTAATACCAATATTTGGAAATGGATATACGCCTATGGAGATGTAGGGATAGTGAAAAACAAAGGAATCTCACCAAAATACGTATTTGATGGTGGGGTAAGATTAAGTCTTGTAGCAGATTATTTTGAAGTTTTCTTCCCTATAGTTTCCAATAAAGGTTGGGAAGTAAGTCAACCAGATTATGACCAACAAATTAGGTTCATCATTACATTAAGCCCAGAGACATTGATTGGCCTCTTTACACGAGAATGGTATTAGTGTTTCAAAAATGTGAAATAGTCATAAATGTGAAAATTTTGAATATTTGTTAACCAATCCTTAAAATAAGGCTATAAAAAGACAATTTATCAATAAAAAGTCGTTTTAAGTAAATTATATTCAAAAAATTTAAGAGTTTAGGAGTTGTAATTGGTCTGTATTTTGACTAAATTTGCAAACCTTAAAAAGTCATTTATATGCAACCAGAAACAATAAGCTCATCTAATATTTCATTCGAAGAATATAGAAATCAAATACTTAGAGATTATAAAATCGCATTGATAAGTAGAGAGTGTAGCTTATTGGGTAGACGTGAAGTACTGACGGGTAAATCAAAATTTGGAATTTTTGGTGGAGGAAAAGAATTACCACAACTTGCAATGGCAAGGGTTTTTCGTGATGGTGATTTTCGCTCGGGGTATTATAGAGATCAAACCTTTATGATGGCTATTGATCAGTATACTGTAGAACAATTTTTTGCTGGTCTTTATGCACACACAGATATTAATAGAGAACCTTTTGCCGCAGGAAGACAAATGGGTGGACATTTTGCTACTCATAGTCTTAATGAAGACGGTAGTTGGAAAAATCTTACACAACAAAAAAACTCTAGCTCAGATATATCACCTACGGCTGGTCAAATGCCAAGATTATTAGGCCTTGCTCAAGCATCAAAAGTATATCGAAATGAAAAAAGCGTTGCTGATTTCTCTAATTTTTCAATTCAAGGAAATGAAGTAGCATGGGGAACAATAGGAAACGCTAGTACCAGTGAAGGTTTATTTTGGGAAACCGTAAATGCCGGTGGAGTATTACAAGTACCAATGGTAATTAGTGTATGGGATGATGAATATGGAATTTCTGTTCACGCGAAACATCAGACCACAAAAGAAGATATCTCGCTAATTTTAGAAGGTTTCAGACGTGATGAAAACCATGACGGTTATGAAATCATCAAAGTTAATGGCTGGGACTATCCTGCATTAATGGATGCCTACGAAAATGCTGAAGAATTAGCACGTAAGAAACATATCCCTGTACTTATTCACGTTAAAGAGTTAACCCAACCACAAGGGCATTCGACCTCTGGATCGCACGAAAGATATAAAAGTGAAGATCGATTAAATTGGGAAAGAGAACATGACTGTAATAAAAAATTCAAAGAGTGGATTATTGATCATAATGTAGCCACTGTTGAAGAACTTCTGGATATTGAAAAAGCTGCCAAAAAAGAGGTTAGAAAAGGAAAGAATAATGCATGGAACGCATATCTGGAAGAAATTAAATCAGAACAAAAAGAAGCATTATCCCTATTAAAAGCGGTTGAAGACAAAAGTGCAAATAAGAACTTTATAACACCACTTATCAATACACTTTCTTCTAAAGAAGAACCTATTCGAAAAGATGTTCTTGAGACAACAAGAAAGGCTTTACGCTATGTTGTTAAGGAAGATTTTGTAGAAAAAACTGCTCTTCAAGAGTGGATAAACAATTATCTAATTAGCACTCAGTCCAAATATAGTGATCATTTATATAGTGAGTTTGACTCAAAAGCTACCAACGTAACTGAAGTAAAGCCAGAATATAGTGAGGACTCTGAAATAGTTGACGCAAGAGTTATTCTTAGAGATAATTTTGAAGAAATATTCAACAGAGTTCCAGAGGCACTTATTTTTGGTGAAGATAGTGGTAAAATTGGCGATGTTAATCAAGGGCTTGAGGGGCTTCAAGAAAAATTTGGAGATATCAGGATTTCAGACGCAGGTATTCGTGAAGCCACTATAATTGGTCAAGGAATTGGTATGGCAATGAGAGGTCTAAGACCTATAGCCGAAATTCAATACCTTGATTATATACTCTATTGTATTCAAGGACTAAGTGATGACCTTGCTACATTAAGATATAGAACTTTCGCAAAACAAAAGGCCCCTTTAATTGTAAGAACAAGAGGTCATAGACTAGAAGGAATCTGGCATTCTGGTTCGCAAATGGGAGGTCTTATTCACCTTTTAAGAGGTATGTATATTCTTGTACCACGTAATATGACCAAAGCAGCAGGTTTTTACAATACATTACTAGAGAGCGATGAGCCTGCGGTTGTTGTAGAATGTCTAAACGGATATCGTTTAAAAGAGAAAATGCCAACCAACCTATCACAGACAAGAACACCAATTGGAATTGTTGAAACCGTAAAAGAAGGAACAGATATTACTTTAGTATCCTATGGTTCTACATTAAGATTAGTAGAACAAACGGCAAAAGAATTATTATCTGTAGGCATTAATGCAGAAGTTATAGATGTTCAATCACTAGTTCCTTTTGACCTAAATCATGACATCATAAAAAGTGTAGCCAAAACAAATAGACTATTAATTATAGATGAAGATGTACCAGGTGGAGCCACAGGTTATATTCTTCACAAACTAATAGATGAACAAAACGTATATCAACATCTAGACAGCAAGCCTCAAACTTTAAGTGCACAACCACATAGGCCAGCTTTTGGTACCGATGGTGATTATTTCAGTAAACCATCTGCAGAAGATATTTTTGAAAAAGTGTATTCGATAATGCATGAGGCAAATCCAGCTGATTACCCCCGATTAAGATAGTTTCGAACACTACTCATAATCTTCGATCTTCAGGCGTTTTCCATCTTTATAGGATATAACAAAAACTCGTTTATCATATAAACCAGATTCAATCAGCAATTTTCTGAAATCCTGAGCTTCAGCTAACGTTTCAAAAATTCCTAAACTCAATTTATGATAGGATGTATCACTATAAACCAAAGTGTTCGTGAATTTTTCTGAAATAGAAGCAATTCTTTTATCACTTAACGCCTTTACCTGTACCGAGAATACGATATCCTTATTGATTAAACTTCTATACAGGTATAAGTTTTGAATTTCTGTAAGGTCTAGCTTTTCTTTTTTAAGTTCATCTAGCTCTTTTTTAACCTTTTCTAATTCATCTTTAACTAATGAAATTTCATCAACGCTATCTATCTTTTTTGTAGTTGATTTACTAGAATAAAAGGCATTAGCTACTAGAAATACAGCTAATAACAATAGAATCACTGAGAATGATCCATACAATCTATTCGATTTTTTACTTTTTTTAAGCTTACTCACTTCTTCATCTAAAAGATCTTCAAGTTTCTTTTGCTTAATTTCGGATTTTTCTATCTGATAATGTAAAGATAAAAGATCCTCATCTTTAATAACCTTCATTGTTGGGGTAGTTTATGGGGTTATAGTTATTTTAAAGATATATTCTATACAACGCTTAAAGGAGTTTTTGCTCGGTTATTCTATAAACAACTCCATTATTAGTTTCCAAAATCATTATAGGTTTATCTTTTATAATCCTCTGGACAGCTTTTAATGGAAAACCATTAGAGATTTGATTAATATTCTCAATTCTCAACCTCGCTTTATCGTCAAGCTCTAAAATTCTTGATGTAGAATTCTGGTTATGAATATAATAATTATTATATAAAAAATACAAAGTATCTCCATTTTTGTCTATATCATATTCGGCTTCACCATATTCTTTAGCCTTTTTTACTGCTTTTTTACCCTCATAATACTCTATAAAATCAGCTTCTATAAAAACAGCATCATTACTCTCAAAAATTTTAGTTATATAACAATGTACTCTTTCAAATTTTAGCTTCCCTTCTATATTTATAGAATCCGCAGTTATTGAATCCCCAACATTAGATTTATTCATTCCATATTGCGAAATATCATTTTTTAATCTAGCTAATTCTTGCTGTAATGAATCATTAACCACCAGGAGTTTTTTAATTTCATTTGAGTTTTCCAAAGAATTATCTTCTTCAGAAAAAATCATATTGTTTTGAATCAAATAAAAACTCCCTAATGTCATAATTAGAATTAGTATAATAATAAAAGTGAAATAAAAATCTCTTCTATTCTTACTCTTTTTCAGATCTTTAGAAATTGACACAAGACGATCTTCCAGTCTTTGCTGTTTAATATCAGTTTTTTCAATCTGATAGTGCATTGATAAAATCTCTTCTTCTTTTTTATTCATTCTCCGAAATTAAGATTTACTACTTATAGGTAATAAAAAATCAAGTCCCCAAATTAATAATACCTATACTACCTTTTCTTATGGAATCCATTTAATATCCTTAAAATTAGGTTTTCTCTTCTCTAAAAATGCATTTCTACCTTCTTTTGCTTCTTCGGTCATATATGCAAGTCTGGTTGCCTCTCCTGCAAATACTTGTTGTCCAACCATACCATCATCTGTAAGATTCATGGCAAATTTTAACATTTTTATAGATGTTGGCGACTTCTCTAGTATTTCTTGTGCCCACTCATACGCGGTTTCTTCCAGATCATCATGAGGGATTACGGCATTAACCATTCCCATTTCGTATGCATCTTGAGCAGAATAATTTCTTCCTAAAAAGAAAATTTCACGCGCTTTTTTTTGTCCAACCATTTTGGCAAGATAAGCAGATCCATATCCTCCGTCAAAACTAGTAACATCTGCATCTGTTTGTTTAAAAATGGCATGCTCTTTACTAGCAAGAGTAAGATCACAAACAACATGCAAGCTATGCCCACCTCCTACTGCCCAACCAGGAACAACTGCTATCACTACTTTTGGCATAAACCTTATAAGCCTCTGTACTTCTAAAATATTTAATCTATGCATCCCATCTTCACCTACGTAACCTTGATGACCTCTGGCTTTTTGATCACCCCCACTACAAAAACTATACACTCCATCTTTAGAAGAAGGTCCTTCTGCAGAAAGTAAAACAACCCCTATAGATGTATCCTCTTGTGCATCATAAAAAGCATCATATAATTCACTTGTGGTTTGTGGTCTAAAAGCATTACGTACATCTGGTCTATTAAATGCTATACGGGCTACCCCTCCAGACTTTTTGTAGGTGATGTCTTTGTATTCTTTTGCTATTTTCCAGTTTGCTGAACTCATATATTTTTTTTAATCTCTTTCAAAAATAATACAATATACCATATACTCCGCTATCATATATAGGGTAAATCTCCTTAAATTTTATTTATTCAGAATAAAGAATTTAATTTAGCATAGTTTTTGATGATTTTAAAGGAAATGATAATATATTTACGATTATGAAAATCTTTTTGGTACTTCTTATTGCATGTTTTAGCCTTACAGCCTACGGACAAGAAAATATTACAGATAAAATTTCTATACCATGGGAGGAATTAAGTGCACCATTAATTATTACTAAAAACGAATTAAAAACAAAAAAATATCAACTACAAGAGGTTGATTTAAGTGTAGATTTAAGACAACAGTACTTGAGAAAAAATACGTTCTCGATTATGCATTTACCACAGAATAAATTTATTCAAGCAGAATACAATGCCTTTATATTACAACCTAAAAAAACAAATAGTGTTGGATTTAAAATATCGGGTAATGGATATAACGCTTCTAATTTAAACAATAATGGAAGATTAAAAAACACCGCTTATAAAGATGCTAGCTTATACAGTGGAGCTTTTTGCCCTATTACCGGGTTGGCTTATTAAGAACATCTCTTGTTTCCCCATTTACTTGTTTTGGTAAACCGTTTATCATTGACTTTCCATTTTTTTCCTGATCATAAAGATGTGTAAGTAAACTTAATTCTTCTTTTAAGGAATCTACTTTATCTATTAAGAGATGCATTTCATTTTTTAAATCAGTTCCTTGTTCTTTATTCTTCCTATTTACTTTAGCCTTTATTTCGGTTTCGGCTTTCATTTCATCCATCCCATTCATAATCACGCCTATAAATAAATTAAGTACAATCATAGTTCCAATTAATACAAATGACACAAAGAATAAAGATGCGAGTATTGGAGATCTTGACGGATTAGTGCACAATGCCTCATTACCACCATAACCATAACTATCACACCCATACATATTGATATACATGATATCTGTCCAGTCCTCTAGGGTTATTACCCTAAATAGAGATAATATCCCTCTTTGTAAATTTGCAAAATGTATTGGATCATTATCTCCAAATAAGAACACTGCCATGGCCCCATATATATAAAATAATAAACCCAATAATAAACTAATATATGCCATAGAAGGAATACTTCGTAGAAGTGCACCTACTATAAGTTGTAACTCGGGAAGCGCAGTCACCAATTTAAATACCCTAAGGATACGTATCAATCGTAAGACAGGAAGAAACTCTGCATTATCTCCAAGAAAAGGACCGGCAAAACAAGCCGCTACAATGAAGAAGTCGAATAAATTCCAGGCATCTTTAAAATAATTCTGAGGTTGATTGCCCTCTGCAGTAATTTTTATAAAAACTTCTAAAGTAAAAATGATTAAAATAATCCAATCTAGTGCATCAATAATTGGAGTCCAATGTGCTACTTTATCATCATAGGTCTGTATACCTACCAAAACTCCAGCCAGTATAATTACTGCAATAATAAAATGTTGAAACCATTTGGCTTCGGCTATTTTTTTGCATAGAAGAACCATCAATAAAAGGTTAAGTAGTTGAAATTATTTAGTTTGAGAATATAAATTTAACAAAATATTCACTCTGATGTCTAACGATTAAAAAAACAATTTATTTTTTGTTAGAAAACAGAATACTCAAAAACTACAACGGCAGAGTATAATCTCCTCATATAAAAGTAACATTAGTGCAACTTTCTATCAGATTATTGAAGTTATGGAAAACACAGTAAATTATTTCATATACAATGCGTGATGATTTATGCAATCTACTTTCGACGAATCACAGATTTTAAGATAACAAAATCAAATATCGCAGATTATTCTACAAGGCGTATCCCGTCTTTTTCGATTGTGATTTTTCTAGCTTTGTATAATGTTCCAATAGCTTTTTTAAAGCTTTTTTTACTTAGCTGAAATACCTCTTTGATATCTTCAGGATCAGACTTATCATTTAAATCAATAAAGCCTCCGTTTGCTTCTAGCTCTTTTAAGATCTGTGCAGCATTTGGTTCTATTCCTCTAAACCCATGTCTTTGAAGCGTAAGGTCAATTTTACCATCGGGTCTTACTTTTTTAACATATCCCTTTAATTGATCCCCGGGAGTAAGCTTTTGAAAAATCTCGTCTGCATAAACCAGTCCAAGATGTTTTTGATTAACAATCATATTCCACCCTTGAGGTGAAGCATGTGATGCAATAAGATCTACTTCATCATAAGAAGACAACAACACCAATGAATTATCTAAAAATGCATTTGTTTTGCTTGAAGCTACCAACCTATCTGTTTTTTCGTCTAAGTAAGCATAAACAAGATACCAGCTACCAACTCGCATTTTTGAAGCTTGTTCTTTGAATGGAACAAAAAGATCCTTCTCAAGTCCCCAATCCAGAAAAGTTCCTATTTCTGACACATTGGTACATTTCAAATAAGCGAAAGAATTAACTGTGACATAAGGGTCTAAAGTAGTAGCGACAATACGCTCTGAACTATCCAGATATACAAATACTTTTAAAACATCTCTTATTTTAAATTCTTCTGGTACATACTTATTTGGCAATAAGACATCATTACCTTCTTCATCACAAAGATAAACTCCTTGATCTCTTTCTCTTACAACCTCTAACATATTATATTCACCAAGCTTAAGCATGTATTCTTATTTTTTGCGCAAAGATAATTCTTTAATCTTCCTGTTAATCATATTTCAACAAAAAAGGTGTTCAAAAATGAACACCTTTTTTGTATATAGACATATAATTCTATTTGTAAATAGATTCTTTTCCAAAATGTTTTGTCAAAAGATAATATACTACAGCTCTGTATTTGTTACGGTTAGATTTACCATACTTTTCCATTACTGCACCAATAGCTTCATCTAATTTTGGTCCATCAGAAAGCCCTAATTTTTTCATTAAGAAATTTTTCTTAACTGTATCCAATTCACTTTGATCACTACCAGATACAGTAGCAGCATCAGCATTATAAATTGATGGTCCACAACCGATTGTTACTTTAGTCAACAAATCCATATCCGGTGTCTGACCAATTTTATCTTTGATATCAGCAGCGTATTTAGCGATTAATTCGTCTCTTTTACTCATAAGATGATAATGTTTTAGGTTTTAGTTAATTTTCAATTGTTTCTCAAATATAGAATAATTATAATTGAATTATAAGATGAAAAATTGTATTAAACCACTGAATTTAGATGAAATACCTAAAATAACCGATTAACGCACTGTCATTTTCTATTCTAGGAGTAAAAATCTCGAGTAATTGAGGTGTATTATTATTATTGTACATTTCTTCAACCGCACTAAACACGCCTTCTAATGTACTAGCGAAGCTATAAGAAAAACCAAACATTTTACTTAGCTGTTTAGCCGTTAGATTATGTTTTGTTTCAAAATATCTGCCAAAGTTTTCACTTTCTTCTTTTCCAGGCAAGATTCTAAAAATCCCTCCTCCTTGATTATTAATGACTATAATTTTGAAATTAGACGGAATATGGTCGTTCCACAGGGCATTGCTATCATAAAAGAAACTAAGATCACCTGTTATTAGTGTAGTTGGAACTCCAGAAGCTAGAGCTGCACCTATAGCCGTAGATGTGCTTCCATCTATACCACTTGTTCCTCTATTACAAAAAACTTTAAAGGAAGGGTTTAGTGAAAACAATTGCGCATACCTTACGGTAGAACTATTACTTAGTTGAATCGCTTGGTTGTCGGGAATTTTATCAAAAATCACTTCAAAAGCCTTCAAATCTGTAAATTGAATCTTACTTAGGTACTCTTCATGTTTTGCTCTTCTTTGCTCTCTTACGGCCATCCAGAAGGATTTATACTCACTAAGTACAGGTATCGTTCTTGGTAAGAAATCAGAGAAAAACGAATTCGGTTTTAATTTTATATGTTCCGAAAGACAAAAATAGGTATCATATGCTTTTTTAGCATCGATATGCCAATGAGATTGCGGTTGATACTCTCGTAAAAACGCTTTGATTCTTTTTGAAACTACCATCCCGCCTATTGTAACAAGGATTTCTGGTTGTAAACTTCTAAATTCATCTTTGGTTAAAGAAGTTATTAATTGATCAATACAATTTATATGTGATGAGTGATGGATATTCGAAGTGGTTTCTGTTAACACCAAAACAGAAGGGTCATTTGCCAGACTTTTTATCCACTGTAGATCAACACTTCCTGGTAAATTAACTCCAATAAGGATCATTTTTCGTTTTGCGTGATTCCAAGATAAAAGCATCTCTTCTTGCAGCTCATCTGTACTATTATATTGAGAATATTCTACCGGTATATTTCTTGGAAAAACCGTGGGATCAGTTATTGTATCATACAATGGCTCATAGAATGGCACATTAATATGTACTGGCCCACTTTTTTCAATTGCCGTATTCAACGCTAAATTAATCTCTCGTTCATTATGTTTCTGAGCCTCACGTTGCTTTTGTCGAACTTTAACATCCTCAATCTTAGTTTCTGCAACTATTTCTGAATATAAGTTTGCAGAATATAGAATATGATTTTCAAAAACATTTTTTTGTCTAATCGTTTGCCCATCACCAATATCTATTCGCTCAATTGGCCGATCAGCACTCAATACAACCAACGGGATATCACTGTAAAATGCCTCTGCAATTGCAGGATAGTAATTTAACAAGGCGCTACCCGAAGTACATACCAATGCTACAGGTTTTTGTATTTGTTGAGCGATACCTAATGCAAAAAATGCAGCACACCGTTCATCTACAATACTATAACATTGCATATCATTATGTTCACTAAAACCTATAGTGAGTGGTGCATTACGAGATCCAGGAGAAATTACAATATGATTAATCCCTTTTGCTTCACACAAGGCAACGATGGTTTGAGCTAAAGGTATTTTTGAGTACAAGCGTGTTTTCATTCGATGTGCTAAATTACAATATCATAATAATTTAAGCCAACGTTTTTGAAGTAATTTAAAACAACACTTTTTTCATAGTCTCCGTTTTTCTAACGGTTTCCTCCCACTCTTTTTCTGGAACAGAGTCTTTTGTGATTCCTCCACCAACGAAAAGAATGGCTTTATTCTTTTTCAGCTCCATGCACCGTAGATTTACAAATAAATTAGATTCTGTCTTTCCTCTCTTATTCATATTGAGTTCTCCTAAAAAACCAGTATAAAATTTCCTATCATATCCTTCGTGCCTCATTATAAAGGCTTTCGCATCCTTTTTGGGTAATCCACAAACAGCTGGTGTGGGGTGCAATATTTTAATCACATTTTCAAATCCTGCAGCATTTTCATCCAAATCTCCTTTGATATCTGTTCTTAAGTGCAATAAAGTACCCGCCCTGTGGGTATAGGTTTTTGAGGAAACTATGTTACCGGCAATAGGAGATAATTCCTTTAATATGAAATCTGTCACCATTTCTTGCTCTTCTAACTCTTTATCGGCCCAGGATACTTTATCATTAGATGCATAGGGTTGTGTGCCAGCAAGAGCCATAGTAGAAAACTGGTCACCAGTACTATACAATAGTGTTTCTGGAGTGGCCCCTAACCAAGAACCAACTTTAGGATGAAACCAATAGTACACAAAGGCTTTTGGGTAATAACCTACCATTTTTTTAAAAATTCGTAGACCACCAAAAGAATTTTGTGCTGAAATTTCTTCTTTTCGAGATAACACCACCTTTTTGAAGTCACCCAATTCAATGGCTTTGATACCTTTTTTTACTAATTGCTTATGTTTATCCTCGGCCTCTGAACCTCCTAAACTATTTTGATATTTTCCTGATATATTATCTCTCTGAAAAGCATCTTGTTTTGGAATTTCAATACAATAATGTTTACTACATTCTGAAGGAATGAGCACTGCTTTTTTTGAATTATCAAAAGGAGCAAAAACAAATCCGGACACCGTATAGTCCTCAGCCTCAAAAAGCTGGTTACTATCTTGAAGAAAGAAGTTTAATTCATTTGAATCTGCTTTGTGATAAATAACAAATGGCAGAGAATTGTTTAATTGATTTTGAATCTTAGTATAAACAGTATCTAAGTCCATACTATCTCGATTTTGGAAGTGCAATTGTGGTAAGCTTTACCACAGATATCAAGGTGTTTTGTTCATCTCGTATTTTGATATCCCAAAGCTGAGTTGTCCTACCCGGATGTACAATTTCTGCCTTAGCAAAAACATAGCCTTTATCTATACTTTTTACATGATTTGCAGAAATCTCAATACCTCTGATGTAAAAATCTTTTGAATTTAAAAATATATAAGATGCGGCACTACCAACACTTTCTGCTAAAGCAACCATTGCCCCACCATGTAAAACACCATCCGGTTGATGCACTCTGGGGGTTACTGGCATTTTAGCAACTAAGTAATCTTTACCCACTTCACAAAAAGAGATTTCCAATGTTTGCATAAGTGTATTTTCGCACATTTTCGCACATTGTTGTAGTATTTCTTCTTCTGTTAAATTCATTTAGATTTCAAATTTTAAGTAAAAATAAACAATGAGTATTAAAAATTCTAACTATATTTATTTATTATTTTAACGAACGTTCAATAAAATATGCCTAAAGTAAAAACATCAAAAGAAGAAGTTCTTAAAAAAGTAATTCCGGTACTACGGCAACGAGGTGTATGCCAGAGCAGTATGAGTGAATTAGCAAAAGCGTGTGGTATTCAGAAATCTCATTTTTATTACTATTTCAGTAATAAAGAACAACTTATTAAAGAGGTCCTGATGACTGTAAATAGTTATTTTGAGTACAATCTTTTTAAGACTATCAAAAATCCTAAGGTAAGTATAGATGAGAAACTTAAAAACATCTATGCTCTTATCGATAAAATGTTCAAAACATTTGAAGGTGGTTGCATTATGGCCAACACTGCTCTAGAAACCATTCATCTTAACCCTACTTACAAAGGAGAGATTCAGGGGTTTTTCAAAAATTTTATTTCAGGGTTGCAATTGCTTTTAGAGCCGAACTACACCAAACAGCAATCGGCTATTCTTGCTGAACAAATTGTTCAAGATATAGAGGGAGGTATTTTATTGATGCGAATCTATGATGATCAAAAATATTTAAACAATGCAATTTCCAGAATGGAAAAAATAATACTACTTAAGCCATGAAAACATATTATAAGTTAATGAAAAAGCCTTTTTTCGGAAGATTCATGGTTGAGTGGAAAAACCCATTACCCCCAGCTTCTCAGACTGACTGGACTGCAATATCTTTTAAGAGTAATTCCGGAGCATTATTAAAAGGATTACATGCAAACTCTAAATTAGATACAACCAAAGCAACAATTGTTTTGGGACACCCTATGGGAAAGGAAGCCAAAGGGTATTATTTAAAAAATGGTTATGCCGACATCCTTAGAGACAACGGTTACAATGTTTTGGTTTTTGATATTAATGGATTTGGAGAAAGTGAGGTTGGAAATTTTTTCTATCATAAGGATATCATTTCGGCTGGAAAAGTAGCCAAAGAAATATTTCCTAATGCTCCATTAGGGTATTTGGGTATATCTCTAGGAGGGCAATGGGCAACAATAGCTTTTGCCGAGGATCACAATTATGAATTTGCAATTGTAGAAAGTGCAGCAAATACTCTTGAAGAGTTTTGGGTAAAATTTCCGTTAGCAAACAACATTTTAAAAATCATGGGATTTCTAAATCCAAGACTTAAACAGAAGATTCGCATGATTGATAGAATTAAAGAAGCTCATAGCCTTAAAAAAGTACTCTTTATCTACCTAGATAAGGATGATTTTATAAAAAACAATGCGGGAGAGCTTTTTAGCAAAGCCATACCAGTTCCGTCAGAGGTGCACATCATTTCCAATGCAAAACATGCACAAATACCAAAATCTCCTGCACGGGATCAATATTTCAGTAAGATAGTATCCTTTTTTGACGCTCAGATAAAAACACAAATACAATAAAAATGGAATCATACACTATTCACTCATTTGATGGTTATCCAATTTCTGTCCATGAATTTACTCCATCGTCACCTAATAACAAAACCATTGTCTTTGCTCCAGCTGTTGCAGTACCGCAAAAGTTCTATTTTAATATTGCACAAGACTTAGCACAAAAGGGATGCAACGTTTTTACATTTGATTATCGAGGTATAGGATCTTCTATATCCCAAAGTATACAATCGCTAAAAGATCACGGATATTTTTCTTGGGCGGCAGATTTTAAGGCCGTTTCTAAATTTGCAAAAGACGAATTTCCAGACAATACTCAATACATGATTGGTCATAGTTTTGGAGGTAACAGCATAGGATTTAGCGACGCTTATCAATATTATGATAAGTACCTTACCATAGCTTCGCAATTTGGATATTACAAACATTTCGCATTAAAAATGCAATTTCTTATTTATCTCAACTTTAAGTTTTTTGTACCAATAACCACTTCAATATTAGGATACTACCCATCCAATTGGTTTGGATTGGGTAGCCCACTCACTACTAAAACGGCTAAAGACTGGGCCATTTACTTATTACACCCTGACTCTATGTTACATTTTACCAAAATGAACAAAAGTACGCACTATAAAGACATCAAAGAATCTATATTATTAGTAAGCATTGATGATGATTTATTTGCCCCAAAAAAATCTGTAGACATTTTAGGTGAACGAGTCTATAACAACGCTAATGTAACCAGAAAACATATTAAACCCGCTGATTATAATTTAAAGACAATTGGACATTTTGATTTTTTTAGAAAGAAAAATCAAGATATCTTATGGCCTATTATTTATGACTGGTTTGAGCTTAATTAGGTTTATATGAATTAATAACACAAAAACTAACCATCCTGATATCGTAGAACAGATGGCGATCTCTCAAACCCTGTTGAAAAAGCCAATACCCTGTTTAATGAAATTTGGGATGGTTATATTTGTTTAAAAAAGAAGCCTTATTGGCTAGTTATATAGTACATAAAATCATTGACACATTACTACCGACCTCATGAAATACAAAGAAAAAGAAGTTTCTTACCGAGCTACCAACACCTACTCTACCCTGAACAATATTAACCCAAAAACGAAAAACGTTTGGCTAATTTTTCATGGTATAGGTTACCTAAGTCGTTATTTTATTAGGTTATTTGAAAGCTTGGATAAAGAAGAAAACTATTTTATAGCCCCGCAAGCACCCTCTAAATATTACAAAGGAGAAGACTACCGACGAGTTGGTTCTAGTTGGCTCACAAAAGAAAATACAAAAACCGAAACTAAAAACGTACTCGAGTATGTAGACGCTATAGTAGCAGAAGAAAAGATACCAGAAGGCACCAAACTAATTGTTTTAGGGTATTCGCAAGGAGCCAGTATAGCAAGTCGTTGGATTGCCAGTCGTAAAATACACTGTGATGCTTTTGTAATCATCTCAGGTGGTTTCCCGCATGAATTAAAAAAAGAAGATTTTACTTTTTTACCTAATGAAACGAAAATCACCCATATCGTAGGAGAAAAAGACCCCTATTTTGAAATAGAAAAAGTTGAAGCCGAAAAAAGGCGAGTAAAAGAGATTTTACCACAAATTGAATTTAGAACTCATCCGGGAGGTCATGAATTAGATATTAAATCTTTGAGTGAAATATTGTAACCAGAATACTTGCCTAGTGACCAGTTTTTAATTCCTCAATAGCCTTTCTAGTATGTACCGTGTCATAGATTATAGTTAATTTACAAATTTGGTTTTCAGAATCTAACTCGATAATATCAACAACTTTAAACTTAACTTCCTTTCCGTTCTTAAGTTTCCAATGATAATCAAAAAGTAATGATATTCGATTAGACTTATCTTCAAGAAATAAGCCATCATACTTTAGTCTAGAACTATTTGTATCATTTGCCAAAATTTTATAGAAATCTTTCGACAATTGTTTACCATAGAGTGGAGATTCAACAACACCATTATCCGTAAATAAATTAACAATACAACCAACCTCTCCTTTTTCTAAAAAAGAAAGGTATTTTCTAGCTACTTCTTCTTTGGTCATTTACTGATTTTTATAAATACCTTTCTTTAATAACCTCAAAATGATGTTTTTGATGACCCGCCAAAATATACCCCGCTGCTCTTGCACTCATAGGGCTACCACTAGCCTCTCCCACTCTAAGTAACATATCATCAGTAAATCCTTTAAACAGAGAAATAGAACTTCTTCTAACAGCCTCATAATCCATAATCACATCCTCTTTACTATAATTATTTGCGTTAGAATTTGGCACATACGCATCTTGGTCAAAACCAGCCAATGGTGTGCTATCATTTCTTGCAAAACACAAAGCTCGATATGCAAAAATACGCTCTGTATCTATCAAATGTAGTAGTACTTCGGCAATGGTCCATTTTTCCTCTGCATAAGCATAAGTAAACTTCTCATCTGGGATTGAGTTTACAAAATCAACAAACTCCTTTTGGCTTTTTTCCAGACCTTGTACAATATTAGGGTATTCTGCTTTAGAAATATATGTGCTATAGTAAGGATTGAATTCTCCTTCTTTTAATTGAGACAGCATAGTAGTAAATTAAAATGAGGCAGGAATTTAGTAATTCCTGCCTCATTTTAATTTACTATTAACAGTACTTTATAAAATTTATGCCGAATTACGACTAGCGTTAATATTACCAAATAATGAACGAGTGACCATCTTTTCGTATACCTCTAATTCTCTTGGATCTACATTTTCAGATCGGTTTAACTCCTGAATTTTTTTCAAAGCATATTGCTGTATTGTTAACAATGGTAACACAATATTTTCTCTTATATCAATTGAAGCTTTACCAGCAGGTTCATTCTGCATTAATTCAGAATACCCTGTTAATTTAAACAATAAGCCCTTGGTCAATAGATATTCGTTATGAATGATATCCCAAAACGCTCCGTATTCTTCATCCTCTTTCATATAAGATGTTAACTCAAAAAATGATTTGGTAAGACTCATCATGCTATTTCCGATCAAAGCTCTAAAAAAGGGAGAACCTTTATACAATGAAACAACCTTGTCAAACTCTCCTCTATCTTCAAGT
The DNA here is from genome assembly GCA_947496355.1 of uncultured Aquimarina sp. Lineage (GTDB taxonomy): Bacteria > Bacteroidota > Bacteroidia > Flavobacteriales > Flavobacteriaceae > Aquimarina. Next base: position 236,179 of record CANMCO010000003.1, on the reverse strand, counting down.
GCTTTCAATGCTGTTCCTACGCCATAAAATCCAGGCACATTTTGTTTTAATTGACTCCAGCTTCCCACAAAAGGGATAGCACGTAAATCAGCAAAATCAAGCGTTGCACTTTTGCTTCGTTTTGAAGGTCGACTACCAATATTAGCTTTTCCGTAATATTTTAAAGTACTCATATGCTCTAAGTACGGTAAAAATTTAGGGTGATTCTTAAAATCAACATAGGTTTGATAACTAATATCCGCTAGTTCTTGCATAGTTTCCTTATTCTCAAAAGAAAACAGATTTCCTTCATTTTCGGTAAGCTGATTCTCTACACCAGCGCCTAATAATTGCTCTAGATTATATTGGCAAGAATCCAGGGTTCCAAAATTAGAACTAATAGTTTGCCCCTGAACAGTTAACTGAATTTCTTCATGCTCTACAGTAGGCCCTAATGATGCATAAAATTGATTGGTATTACCACCTCCTCTTGCTGGTGGTCCACCTCGGCCATCAAAAAACACGACTTTCACATCATACTTTCTAGAAATCTCTGTTAGTGCTTCTTTTGCCTTAAAAATACCCCAGTTAGCCATTAGGTACCCTCCATCCTTTGTACCATCAGAGAAACCTAACATAATCGTTTGTTTCATTCCCCTATTCTTTAAATGCTCCATATATACAGGGTTACTGTATAATGCTTCCATCACCTGATGAGAAACCTGTAGGTCAGGAACTGTTTCAAAAAGAGGAATAACATCTACCGTTGGCAACTCCCAATCACAAAGACGAATCAAAGCAAAGGTCTCCATAACATTAAGCTCATTACCATTATTACTAATAATATAACGGTTTGAAGCTCGTTCCCCATTCGTTTCCTGAATGGTTTTTATAGCATAAATTGATTCTAGAGTAGCCCTTGTTATATCTTCCTCGAATACTGAAGGATCAAGTTTGCCATTGGCGGTTGATAGTATTTTTATTTGCTCAGCATCAGGCAGAGAAGCGTAATCATCTGGAAAAATACCCAAACCTAATTCGATTGTTTTTTGAACTACATCTGTAAGGACTTTATGATGCACTCTTGAGTCTTGTCTGATATCAAGTGTTCCGAAATGAAAACCAAAAATCTTTACTTTATTTATCAAATCTTGTAACTCTTCAAGAAACAAAGATTGATGCTCTGTAATCAATTCTTCTCTAATTTCAATCAGCCCATTCATCAACACCTCAATAGACAATGGCTCTGCAGTTTTAGCGTAATATAAGTTATCATATAAGGCGTTTTCTAAAATGGTAATTTTATCTTGAAGATTTCCAAATGTGATTCTACGCTTCAAATTTCTAATATCTCGATAATAATTCATCAAAATTGTCTTTCGAAGTCTTTTTGCAACTTTCAATGTAGTTTCTGTTGTTACAAATGGATTTCCATCCCGATCCCCTCCTGGCCAAAAGCCTAAATTAATAAGATCGTTTTCTAACTCTTCTCCTTCAAATATGTTTTGTTGCACATAGTTATATATAGCACCGGCCGCGTGATAAAATACGTTTTCCAAATACCATATTAGACTTACTGCCTCGTCATAAGGAGTAGGTTTTTCCTTTTTGAAAAAAGCCGTTTTTCCTAATTGAGCTAATAATTTCTTAATTCTAGGAGAATCATTTCCCCGAATTGCAGTATCCAAGTCATGAATAATCCCTAGAACAGTCCCTGGATAAAACTGAGTAGGATGAGCTGTCAAAGTAGGACGAATTTTAAAACGCCTTAAATAATCCTTAAGCTCTTCTAATTGCCCTTTTGCTTGAGCTTCTTCTTTGATACTTCTTAATGTCCCTCTCCCATCCATATTATTTACAATAGGGAAAGCAGCGTCTTCAATAGCATCAAATAACACTACCTGCCGTTCAATATATTGGATAAATCTAAACAGTAAATCATGTTTCTCATCTTCAGAAGGATTATCCTGATAGAGTTTAAAGAAGCTTTCTACAATCTCTGTAGGGTTTTTATGTTGATCATAGCCCTTTTCACAAACTTCTTTAAAAAGTGGCAACAAAACTCCTGTATTTGTTATCGTGTCAAAAGGTAATGTTATAAATATACTATTGTATATCTGATACTTAGCGAGAACATTTTCATTAAAACGTTCAATTTTTGGTTTTCTAGCCATTTTGTGTGGTGGTAATAGTGGTTGTGATTAATAAAATTAAAAAACCCTCTAAGAATTTGCTTCCTAAAGGGTTTCTATTAAATAAGATAAAATACCCTTTACATGTCTTGAAAAATAGAATGCATCAAGCGTTTCTTATCATTAATACTTTCTTCTAAAGAAATCATAGTTTCTGTACGGTACACTCCGTCGATATCATCTAACTTAAAGATAATTTCTTTTGCATGATTGGTATCCTTTGCCCTTACCTTACAGAAAATATTAAATTTTCCTGTGGTAATGTGAGCTACAGTTACATATGGTATCTCGTTAATTCTTTGTAAGACAAATTTAGTCTGCGAAGTATTTTGAAGGTATATCCCAACATATGCAATAAATGAATATCCTAATTTCTTGTAGTCTAATGTTAATGAAGAACCTTCAATAATACCTGCCTCTTCCATTTTTTTAACACGTACATGCACTGTACCTGCAGAAATCAATAATTTTTTTGCAATATCCGTAAAAGGCGTACGGGTATTTTCAATCAACATATCCAAAATTTGGTGGTCAACTTCGTCTAATTTAAACTTTGCCATAGTAATTCGTGTTATTTTTCCCAATTATTTACATTGCAAAAATAACAGAAAAATAGAGTTTTCATACATTTTATTTCATCTTTTTGCCAATTCTATTGAGAATAATTCAGAATCTAGATGAAATTTTAACAGCTCCACCTCTGGAACTATCTCTACTGTAACGATTTCGTTGCATATCGTTCTTTTCTTGCCAATAATTTCTCTATGTCCGTAAAATTTTCGCAAATCATCAATTTTAACAATTTTAGGTACGAATTTCACATTATTTTGGGTTAATTCCTCGGTATATTGTAGAGCTATGTCTACATTTTTTTCATCCAAAATGACATCTCTAATAATAATATCGTAAAAGCATTTTCCATTTTCAGGGATCAAAAAATAGTTTTCATACCTCGATCCGGTAATTTCGGTATTGGATATATATTTAATTGACGTTATTAATGAATAGAAAATATATTCGCGAGTCCTTTCGCGATCATAGTCATTTGGGTAATGCCCCGCTTCAAATAAAATGGTTGGGATCTCATTATATGCCAAAGTATCCCCAACGCAATTAAGGTTGAAGCTATCATCATACCGACCAACTTGATTTGGAATACATTTCTGAAGTGTTTCATTCATTATAGAAATAATCTCCATAGCAACCTTCCTACTATTAGTAATTGATCGGTTTTCGTCACCCGCAGGAGATAAAAAAGAAACAGTAGCTGGGTTATTTGTTTCGCCAGCACTAAAAATTGTACGTTGACCATGTAGGTTAAATGCAAAATCAGGTTTTATTTCTTGAATCAGGTTGCTTAAAACATGACTTTCCTTTTGTGTTTTATCTTGGGCATCTCTATTAAGATCAACTTTGTTATAGTTAAGTCTTGTATACAACTTTGCGCCATCCGGACTTAGAATTGGAATTATATATAATGTACACGTACTTAAAACATCCTGAGCTTCCTTATTAGAATCATCAATAAGAAAATTAAGTAAATCAAAAACAGCTTTTGTAGTTGTACTTTCATTGCCATGCATCTGCGACCAAAACAAAAGTTTCTTTGATCCGCTTCCCAATTTAACTAAATGTATTGGCAGATTATTTTCAGATAAGCCGATTTGTTTGATCTCAATTTTTGAGGACAATTTATCGAAAAGAGGAGTTATATGATCCAGGTGGATGTAACGTCCGAAGAGCGAAGGTTCCTTATAAGAAGTGAACCATTTTTGTAGTGTACTAATGTTCATGATAACTTTTAGAAAGCTACGAAATTACCACAGTTTAACGAGTAATCATAATGAAAGGTATCATTAGTTACAAAAGTAAACAGGGATGACTGTTACAAATGTAAATCAATTTAATTTACAAATGTAAACAATCAAAAATATAATGTATGTTTACTGTTGTAAACCTCTTTTAACAGTAAGTTTCCAAATGTACCCTAGTGATTAACAAAAAATTTAATCAATCTTAATGTTGATTATTATATATTTATAAATCAGATATTTAATCAATGTTTATTAAAGTAAAAAATTAATTTAATTCATCCTCTTGTTACATATGTAAACAGTTGTTTTTGATAATTTTGTTTACCTTTGTAACGGCTTTTACATCTATTAACTGTTTACATATGTAACCCTATGGTTGACAACAAAAATTTCGGAAAAAGGATACAAAAAATAATGGATCACTATGCTGTATCAGCATCATCCTTTGCTGATTATATGGGTGTAGGTCGTTCTTCTATTTCGCATATTTTAAGCGGTAGAAATAAGCCAAGTTTGGATTTTGTAATGAAGATTGTTGAGGCGTATACTGATGTAGATATGCAATGGTTGTTATACGGAAAAGGTACATTTCCTAAATCAGAAAATGTTATTGTAGAAGAAAAAAAACCTGAACCGGATACTCCTATTATTTCGCAACAAACTTCTCCTTCAATTGAAAAACCTAATCAAGATTTATTTTCAACTCCTATATCACAGGAAGAAATTTCTCAACCAAAAACACCTCTTGTAGAAAAAATATCTCAACCTGTTTATACCGATAATAATATAGATCGCATTGTAATTTTTTATACAGACGGAACTTTTAATAGCTATCAAATGAAAAAAACTTAACAACTTTTTCACTACTCGCTATAAAATTTCTGGAAATAAATTTACTTTCGTTTTTTAGTTATATCATTATATGAAGCAAATTGCTTTTATATCATTTTTTACTCTGCTTATAACGGGATGTTATAATCAAGAACGAGATTGCAAAAACTTTCATACCGGTACTTTTGAATCTGAATCTTATTTTAACGGTGAATTGGTAAAAACCAAAAGCTTTCGAAACGATTCTATAGAGGTTGACTATTTTCAAGGAAAAAGTGATACTTCTCGTGTTAGATGGATTAATGATTGTGAATATATAGGTACCAAGCTGCATCCTAAAAGCATGGCGGATCAAAAACCTTTACATATTAAAATCTTAAGTACCGATAAAAATACGTACACTTTTGAGTACGGATATGTAGGTGCAAAGAATAAACAACGTGGAACCGCAAAAAAAATAAAATAATGTTTGAAATTTTTTCTTCTGCAGATGCTTGGGTAGCACTGTTAACACTAACATTTTTAGAAATTGTCCTGGGTATTGACAATATTATCTTTATCTCAATAGCATCTAGTAAATTACCAGAAAACCAGCAGAAAAAAGCCACCAATATTGGGCTATTTCTAGCGATGCTAATGCGAATTGTTTTATTATTTGGTATTTCGTTTCTGGTTGCTATGGAAGCTCCTTTTTGGCACATTAATCTTCCTTGGATTGAGGCCGGTATTAGTGGGCAAGCACTAATTCTATTTGGTGGAGGAATGTTTCTATTATATAAGAGTGTTCATGAAATCCATGAAAAAGTGGATGAAAAAGGTGAAGAAGAAAAAGAAATACAAGCCAAAAGCTCTGCTTCTTTATCTAATGCAATTGTTCAGATAACGTTGATTAATGTAGTATTCTCTTTTGACTCTATCTTAACTGCTGTTGGAATGACTAATGGATTAAGTGATGATCCAAATGATGCACTATTGCTAATGGTTATTGCGGTCGTAGTCTCTGTGTTAATTATGATGCTGTTTGCAACTCCGGTTGGTCGTTTTGTAAACAAGCATCCTTCTATACAGATCTTAGGATTATCATTCTTAATTCTTATTGGTTTTATGTTAATTGCAGAAGCCGCACACTTGGCTCATCTTCAAATTTTTGATAGTGAAGTAGGTACTATACCGAAAGGATATTTGTACTTTACTATTGCTTTCTCCCTATTTATAGAATTTTTGAATTTTAAATTGCGTAAAAAACAAAAAACCACCAAGCAAGAAGTATAATTTGTAAAATTATGCGTTCAAAAAAAGAGCAGTCATAAATATGACTGCTCTTTTTTTGTTATCGAAAATATTAGTTTAGTCAGATATTAATCAAACTTTTCTTAGCTAAATTATCCTTAATCTCTTCTACATTATTTTTATATGATTTAGAGAAAGGAATCATATCATTAGTGTTCTTAATTGCACATTTAGCTTTACCAAAATGAATTCTAGAAACATAATGTGTGTTAATAATGTAACTATTATGAATTCTAACAAAATGATCGGGTAATAAATTTTGGAAATGTTTAAGTGTTTTAAAGGCCTCTACTTTATTTCCATTACTCATAATAAAATCAGTAGTATTATTATCAGCTTTTAGATAAAGAACTTCATCTACATCTACAAATCTATAATCACCGTAGGATTTAAAACATAATGTATTGTCCACCACTTCATCAAAATCCTTTTCAAATCGCATCAAGGTTCTAATGATCTGACTTTTCCCAAGCGGCTTCAAAATGTAATCCAAAATTCTATTACGTATACCCTCAATAGCATACTCCGATGTTTTAGTAATCACAATAAATTCTGGTAACTGCGACATGTATTTTGACAGTTCGGTCATCAAAGAATATTGTGTTTTTGTACTATTTACTCCTGGAACTTCAGGCTCTAAAAAAACTAATCGGGGCTTTCTCTCCAAAATTAAATCCAATGCTTCTTGCTCTTCCTTTGCTATTCCGGTACAGATGTAATCTGTCTGCTCTTCTAAAGCAATCTGAATAGAATCAGCAATTTTTTGATCATTGTCTATAATTACATAGGGGTATTTCATAAGGTATTAGATTAAAAATTTAACGTTGGTCAATTATTGATTATTATTCTACCAACAAGATAGGGTTTTTACCGTTTTCTTTGTTACGGAAAAACCGTAATATTAATACGGAACTTATTTACAATCAGACAGTTATATTTGCATTTTTATCGATAAAAAACTCTATTTTGCCGATAAAAACCACAAAACATATAAACGCACAAAGCTTAACATAATTATATAGTTTTGTTAAAAAACGCTAAGAAATTATTTTTTAGGAAAAAAAAACACATAAATTTTTACCGAAAAGTGTTTAGTATTTATCAAAAAAATGAAAAATCTATATTTATTTAATGCGCATTACTCATCAATTTTGAATAGTTTTAATCTGTTTTTAGATAAAATCAGTTTATGAAAAAAATAGTAGTCTTAACGGGTGCCGGAATTAGTGCAGAAAGTGGAATAAGTACCTTTAGAGGATCTGATGGCCTCTGGGAAGGTCATGATATTATGGAAGTAGCCTCTCCAATAGGTTGGAAAAACAATCCGGAATTGGTTTTAGATTTTTATAATAAAAGACGAGCGCAGCTATTAACTGTAGCCCCTAACCGGGCGCATTTGGCACTTTTTGAATTAGAAAAGTATCATGATGTTAACATAATTACACAAAATGTAGATGATTTACATGAAAGAGCAGGTAGTACTAAAATTACTCATCTGCACGGTGAGTTACTTAAGGTTAGAAGTCAGTTTGATGAGAATCTAATACTAGATTGGAAAAAAGATCTGAATAAAGGAGATTTTTGTGAGCACAACTCCCAATTACGACCTCATATTGTGTGGTTTGGTGAAGAAGTCCCTATGCTAGATCTAGCTATAACAATCACAGAGCAAGCTGATGTTTTAATAATAATAGGTACTTCTATGCAAGTATATCCTGCAGCCAGTTTACTACAATATGCTCCTCATAAAACACCAATATATTTTATAGACCCTAATCCTATGATGCAACCAAAGGAAAATCTCACTATTATATCCGAAAATGCTACTATTGGTGTTCCAAAAGTGGTAAGTAAATTAACAAAATAGATAAGAAGAGGCTTCTTATTGGATACTATCTGTCACAATACTATCAGTTACATTTGTAGCCACCTCATTATGATTTAAAGAATCTTTTGGCGTTTCTTTTGCTCTGGTCCTAGTTTCCTGCGCCCAATTAATCAATTTTTCTGCATCCTGATTTGACAATTCACCATGAATCCAGGTATAAGATTTAAGAGGCATTTCTTTTTTCTCTATTTCTTCTATAAACTCTTCAAGTTTATGGTCTTTTTGTTTATCAGTATACAGCTCCCATTTAGATACATTAAAATGTTCTTTACCCTCTTCAATATGATAGGCCATCCAATGTGAAATCGGACTTATCTCCATAAACCAAGGATATTGTGTAGTATTACTATGACAGTCATAACACTTATTTTGTAAAATAGATTGAATTTCGGGAGTAACCGATGCTTGTTCTTCAAAAGTAGTAATACTGGTATAACTAGCTTCGTTTTTTTCTGGTCGTAAAAATTGTGTAATCACCAAAAACAAGAAAAGTACAATAAAAATATTTTTAATCTTAGCTAACATTGTGTGGTTGATTTAGCATGGCAAAAATCATGTTGATAATTACCTGTTACAGAACAAATAACGATTTTAACAAGTAATTATTATTCTGTAATTTTGAAATCATTACACTACAAGTACTATGATATCCCTTGAAGAAGTATTGAACAATGTTAATCATTCTCGTGAGAAAAGGAACAATTTTGCAAATTTGATCCTTGATAACCCTGAAATGCTTCCGGATCTTTTAAGCGTTTGTAATAAAGTAGAAAATGAAATTTCATGCAAAGCTTCCTGGGGGTTAGAGTTTTTATGTAAGAACAATCTAGAGGTAATTCTTCCGTATTTAGATGAACTTCTCGTTATTGCTTCAAAAGTATATCAGCATTCCGCGGTTAGACCAATAGCAAAAATTTTCGAATACCTTATTCTTGCATATTACAAAGAAAAATCTGTTAGTGTAAGGAAATTTTTAAGTACAACTCATCGTGAAAAAATTACCGAAATATGCTTTGATTGGTTAATTACAGATCAAAAAGTAGCTCCCAAGGCATATTCAATGACATCTTTATATTTATTGGGAACAGAATTCGACTGGGTACATCCAGAGCTAAAAATAACTCTTGAAAACAACTACAGCTCTGGTAGTGCAGCGTACAAGGCCAGGTCCAGAATGATATTAAAAAAAATAAAATTATAGTTAAAAATAATTTGCATAAACTACGTACTAGTTTTTATCTTTTTAGAAACTTCAAGTCCTTTAAAGAATGTAAAAAAAATCATACAGAGCAACTTCGTATATCGTAATTAATTAAATTATCTTTGCAGCTTCAAAAAAGAAATCTATGTCATCATTTCCTTTACAAGCTATTTCTCCAATAGATGGTCGTTATGCATCAAAAACCAAATCTCTAAGTGTGTTTTTTAGTGAAGAGGCCTTAATAAAGTATCGTGTTTTAGTAGAAATTGAATATTTCATTGCATTATGCGAGCTACCCTTACCTCAATTACAGAAAATTGATTCTGCATTATTTGGTAAACTAAGAGAAATTTATACCACTTTTTCTAGTGAAGATGCAGCAGCCATTAAGGAAATTGAAAAAGTTACAAACCATGATGTAAAAGCTGTAGAATATTTTATAAAAGAGAAATTTGATCTTCTTGGTTTACAAGAATATAAGGAGTTTATACACTTTGGTTTGACCTCTCAGGATATAAATAACACTGCTATACCATTAAGTATTAAAGAAGCTATAAGCAATGTATATATCCCTGGATATACTGAACTTTTAGAGAAATTAAAATCTTTAGTTGATGAATGGTCAGAAATATCTATGTTAGCTCGCACACACGGACAGCCAGCATCACCAACTAGATTAGGAAAAGAGTTTCAGGTTTATGTAACCAGACTTGAAGCACAATTTGATCTTCTTAAAGATATTCCTAGTGCTGCCAAGTTTGGAGGAGCAACAGGAAACTATAATGCTCATAAGGTGGCCTATCCCGATAATGACTGGAAAGCCTTCGGAACTCATTTTGTACAGGAAAAACTAGGTTTACACCACTCTTTTCCTACTACTCAAATAGAACATTATGATCATATGGCGGCACTTTTTGATGGATTAAAACGTATTAATACCATCATTCTTGATTTGGATAGAGATGTTTGGACGTATGTATCCATGGATTACTTCAAACAAAAAATTAAAAAAGGTGAAGTAGGTTCTTCGGCTATGCCACATAAAGTAAACCCAATAGATTTTGAAAATAGTGAAGGAAACTTAGGTATAGCAAATGCTTTATTTGAACATCTTTCTGCGAAATTACCTGTAAGTAGACTACAACGTGATCTAACCGACAGTACTGTTTTAAGAAATGTGGGTGTTCCATTTGGCCATACTATAATTGCATTTCAAGCTACATTAAAAGGACTGAATAAACTCTTGCTAAATGAAACTAAATTTGCTGAAGACTTAGAAAACAATTGGGCGGTTGTTGCTGAAGCCATTCAGACTATTTTAAGAAGAGAAGGATATCCTAACCCTTATGAGGCACTAAAAGGGCTAACGCGTACTAATGAAGCTATAAATCAAGGTTCTATATCTAATTTTATAGATACCTTGGAAGTTTCAGAAGAAATAAAAGCCGAGTTAAAACAAATTACCCCTTCCAATTACACTGGAATTTAAGTCTAGTCAACATTTTAAAATAAAAAATCCTCGATTAATATCGAGGATTTTTTATTTATATGTTGTTTGAACTAGTCATCAATATTAATTGTTTCTGCAATCTCTTTAAATGCACTAAGGTCCATTTTTTCGAAAGAATTAGCCAATTTTGCTATTTTTTGTGGCTTCATATCTTTTCCTAGTACACGCACAAGTGCTAATCCTCTTTCATTATTCGTTGCAAATACAATTACTTCATCAATTCTGTCATCATCACCTTGAAATTTCAGAACGATATTTGTTGCATCAGATCCAATTTTCATAAGAGTTTCATACTTCTCAGAACTAAGAATTTTATTGATTACTTTGCTTTCCTTATCATATTTTCCTTTCAACTCTTTATTAAGCTTTAAGGCTAAAAAGTTTACCTTTTTAATGCTTCCCAAGGTTTCTTTTTCTTCTTCACTTAATTCCATCCCATCCTTATCCAAAAGACTAGATGGTACATCTACAGCTATAAAATCATTATCATCTTGATGGTCCACAAAATACCTTTGTAAGGAAGGTTCACTATTGCAGCTCATTAATAATGATAAACAAGCTACGCCTAAAACTTTAAATACATTTTTCATTCTACTATTTTTTTGATTGATTGTTTTTTGATTGATGTTTTAAACAATTCTTCTTCCGGTCAAATAACCAGAAGAAGAGTTGTACTTAAAAAATTAAGTATTGATTAATTTCCTTTCTTCACATTTTTTAACTCTTTCCCTCCGGGAATATTAAGATCATTTGCCAATTTTGAAACTTGTTTCAAGTCTATATTACCGGTTATTGTCAATATTACTGTCTCTGGGCTTCCTTCTTTTGCTTCGTTTCCTACAAGGTACATAAATAGTTCCCTTACATGATCTTCATCACTACCTGGCTTTACATAAAACTTAATATTCTCTCCGTCATCACTTTTGATACGCATTAACTCATCTAGAGAAGAAGTCTTAAGATATGTATCTACATCTCCTTTCATTTTTTTACCTACTTCTTTGTTTTCGGTAACAAATACCTTGATATTATTAATATTCTCTACAAGGTTAAGATATTCTTGTGTTTCAGCATCTGTACTCTCAAAATCTATTTTGCTTAATAGTTTAAACATTTTGTTGGTGATCACCATAGAGGTTACATCATTCATGTTTTCGTACTTATCAAAATAACTTTGAGCATTTGATACGTATGGTAAAACAGCGAATATTAAAATAATTGCTAACTTTTTCATAATTGATAATTTTAAACTACACCTTAACGATGTTAATTATTTTTTTACTTTATAAACTTATTTTTAGTGTTTTCAAATTCATGCAGGTACACCAATCCCTGCTTACCCTCATTCATATATTGTGAAACCATATTGAGGATTTTTTTGGTTTCTTGAAGTGCTATTTCAGGGTTTTCAAAGGTATCAACTGGCTCTGGTTGTGGAGTTTTTGTTAAAAATACTCCTGCAATCAAAGCTATTGATGCTGCAATACCAATCCAGGTATATCTGGATTTTCTACTTGCTCCAAATTCTAACCCTTTGGTAGCCGTTATGGTACTCTCTTCAGAAAAATATTGAAATAAATCTTTGTATCTCTCTAGATGCGACGGCACAGTTTCTCTGGTAAAATAAACCTTTAATTCTTTTTCTTCAGAAATGGTCGTTTCGCCTTCAAAATACTTTTCCAGTAATCTTTCTATGTTAGACAACTCCATAATTGTGTTTTTTTAATAATTCTTCTCTAATTTTTTTTCTTCCTCTTGATAATGCTACCCTCACTGCTGTTTCATTAATTCCCAGCATGTCTGCTATCTCTGCATTATTATATTGTTCTATATCTCTAAGTTGAATAATCATTCGCTGTTGTTCTGGTAAGTCATTCATAATCTTACCAACCCAATCCAAACTATCTTTTGCTTCAACTTGTCTTTGCAACGATGGTTGCTCATCCTTATAATTACTATGTACAATTTTTAAGTTTCCAGTTTCTTTCGCCTTTAACTTATCATAGCAATAATTTTTGGTCATTGTCATTGCAAAAGCTTCTACATTTTTATATTCTGCCATTTTAGTTTTATTCCTCCATAGCTTCAATAATACTTCTTGTGTAGCGTCTTCTGCTTCTTCATTACTAACAAGTAAACGCTTGGCTAGCCTAAAAAGCTTATCCTTAAATCCATTTGTTAGCGTTATAAATGCTCTTTCTTTCATTATTGGTTGGTCGTTACATAAAACTTTGTCAGCTTTATATAAGGGAGACGACTATACATATAATTTGTTACATTCTTTTTCAAAATTATAATAAAGTAGTTACTTTTAACGCTTTGTACTTAAAGAAAGACGCTATGAAATATTTGAGGTACCTTGTTATATTACTTCTATTTGGAAGTTTATTTACTGCATGTTTTGATGATAATGATGATGTACCCCAAATTTCAAGCACATTAGATATAAATGATTTTATCTGGAAAGGGATGAATATTTTCTATCTGTACAAGGATGACGTTGCAGATTTGGCAAATGACCGTTTTTCTTCAGATCAGGATTATACTGATTTCTTGAGAGGATTTTCTTCTCCCGAAGGTATTTTTGAAGCTTTACAATCAAGTGTTGATGATTTTAGCTTTCTTGTAGACGATTATATAGCATTAGAACAAGCTTTTGATGGGATTACAAGAAACAATGGAATGGAGTTTGGTTTGGTTCGTTATCCCAATAATGACAATAATGTATTTGGTTATGTACGTTATGTGCTACCTGATACAGATGCCGCGGCAAAAGGAGTTAAACGCGGTTATATTTTTAATACTATTGATGAAACCCAGATTACCGATCAGAACTTTAGTCAATTACTAAATCCTGAATCGTACACTATAGGACTAGCTACCTTTGATGGTACAGATGTTACACCAACAGGAGAATCAATTTCCTTAAATAAAATTCAGTATACAGAAAATCCCGTTTTTATTTCAAAAACTATCGATGTTGGTGGTAATCCAGTTGGATATCTTATGTACAATTCATTCACGGCCGATTTTGATGGACAACTTAATACTGCATTTGCAAATTTTAAATCTGACAATATAACAGATTTAGTATTGGATTTGAGATATAATGGCGGGGGCTCTGTAACTTCAGCTATCGATTTATCAAGCATGATTACTGGGCAGTTTAATGGTTCTGTTTTTACGACGGAAGAGTGGAATGCCGAAAGACAAGAACAGTTTGGGGGTACGAATCTTTTTGATAATCAGATAAGAACGGGTGATGCGATTAATAGCCTAGAACTATCAAGAATTTATATATTAACCACAAGAAGTTCTGCTTCTGCTAGTGAATTAGTAATTAATGGTCTTGATCCATATATTAATGTTATTCAGGTTGGCACTACTACAAGAGGTAAATTTCAGGCATCTATTACTTTATACGATTCAGATAATTATGGTAGACAGGGAGCTGATCCGGGGCATACTTATGCCATGCAACCCTTAGTATTAAGATCTGTTAATTCTGTAGGTTTTACAGATTATTTTGATGGATTCACCCCTGAAGTTTTAGTCGAAGAGGATTTTTCAAATTTAGGAATTCTTGGAAATGAAAACGAACCGCTTTTAAAAGCTGCATTAGATAATATATTAGGTACCAGAAATCCTTCAAAATATAATACACGCCATCTTCAGAGTATTGGAAACAGTAAAATGTTTATGCCTAATTACGAAAAAATGTATATTCAAATGGATTAAATAATCCTAATTATATACCACTTCTCATGGAGTTTCTTGCACATTTTTCAAAAAAAAGTGTATTTTAGCGAAAAATTAACATATTTTAACAAACTCCAAAATGAAAGCGAAAACACTCAAGTTAGGAATACTATTATTTTCATTTCTTTTTATTCTATCATGTTCTAGCGGGGATGACACCCCAGAGACTGACCAAACAAATCAGCCAGATCCAGATGTAATCGATAACCCAGATCAAGGTATTGATGCCTTTATATGGGGCGGTATGAATGCCGCTTATTTATATAAAGCTAATGTAAGTAATTTAGCAAATGATAAGTTTGCTACAGACCAGGAATTATTTGAATTTTTAAGCGATTTTTCTTCTCCTGAAGAAACCTTCCAAGGGTTACGAAGCAATAGAAAAATTACAGCAGGTGGACGACTTGTGGATGAAGATCAATTTAGTTTTATTGTAGATGACTATGTTGCTCTAGAACAATCATTTAGTGGTGTTTCTAAAAGTAATGGGATGGATTATAGCTTTGCTCAATATCCTGACGGTAGTAGAAACATTTATGGTTTTATCAGATATGTATTACCAGGAACAGATGCAGAAGCTAAAGGATTAAAACGTGGAGATGTTTTTAATACAGTAAATGGAGTACAAATTACATTTGATAATTATCGTTCTGTATTTTCTGGAGAAACACATACTATTGGTTTGGCAGTACTTACTAATGCAAGCGTTAATTCAAATGGTGAGTCTGTTTCTCTTACAGAAGTAGAGTATACAGAAAACCCTATCCTTGTAGCCAAGACTATAGATTATTCAGGTATAAAAATCGGTTACATCATGTACAATAGTTTTGTTGGAGATTTTGATGTACAGCTTAATGACGCTTTTGGACAGCTTAAAGCTGAAGGAGCAACAGAATTAATTCTGGATTTAAGATATAACGGAGGTGGACTCGTAAGAACAGCTATTGATATGGCAAGTATGATTACAGGTCAATTTAATGGTGAGATCTTTCTTAAAGAACTTTGGAATGCTGATTTACAAGCACAATTCTCTTCAGGTGCTGAAGGTGAAGAAGCTCTAATTAACAGATTTCGTAATAAAATCCATACTGGAGCTCCTATTAATTCTTTAAACCTTCCTAAATTACATGTTCTTACATCTGGAAACACTGCTTCTGCAAGTGAATTAATTATCAATGGATTAAAGCCTTACATCGAGGTAATTCAAATAGGAACAACAACAGTTGGTAAATATCAAGCTTCTGTTACTCTTTATGACTCTGAAGGTTTTGGTAGAACTGGTGCTAATCCAGATCATACGTATGCTATACAACCGCTAGTATTTAAATCTGCAAATGCAAATGATGTAACAGATTATGCCGGAGGATTATTTCCTGATGTTGATTTTTCTGAATCGCCTACAGATATGGGTGTTTTAGGAGAAGAGAGTGATCCTTTCTTGAAAACTGCTCTTGATTATATTGCTGGCATAGCTACGGCAACAACTGGTACTAGAAATAAAAGTGCAGCAACAGAGATCATAAATTGGGATCGTAAATCTGCATTACCTACATACCAAAGAATGTACAAAGGCAATAGCGAAATTGTAAAACTAAAACTTAATCAAAGATTACTAGATCAGTAATCGTTTATTTATATGTAAAAAAGAGCCCATTGCTTAGCTAAGCAATGGGCTCTTTTTTACAGTTTAATCTTAGTTAAAGTATATCTTAGCAGGAACAATCCCAACTGTCATAGAATTAGTTTCTTCATTTGTTGAAAGGTCAAATATCTTCAAAGTACCGCTACTAGCAAAATCGCCTGCATCAACAGCATATAACTTGTTATCATTCACTTCCATCCCATAAAAAGAACCCGTAATTATGGATTCTGTTGGCAATGTAGTACTTGTTTCACTCATTGAATATATTTCTGAGTTCAAAGCATAGTAAATTGTGCCACTATTATAAGTCATTAAATTAGGCTGATCTGTTCCTGTAAAATTAATTGTAGTCTCCTTCATATTAGAAGTAGTATTAATTTTAACCAAAGCACCCGGAGTTTGATCTACAATATTAAAATCGGCATCATACTCGGTATGCCCCTCACTTAATACCCATATATTACCCACAGTATCAAAAACCAATTCATCTGCCTTATCTCCTACTTCAATTTCCTGAGTTTGATTATCTGCGCTGTTTATAACCGTAACAACATTATTTCTCCCAAAACCTCCCTTATGAGATACATATAAGGTTCCATTTCTCTCTAAAATTCGTTCTGGACCTTCAGAAACAGGAATAGTAGTACTATCAACAGTATAATCTGTTAAGTCTATGATAGCGATAAAATCATCTGTAGATGAAGCCGTATCTCCCCAATTGGTTACATACCCTTTATCATTCAAAAACGTAATATATCTTGGAGTACTCAATCCTGTAGAAATCGTCGTCACCTTTTCAAAAGTGTATCTATTTACTACGGTGATAGAATTTGCATTATCAACAACTATAAATGCCAAATCTCCATTAAACCCTATAGACTGTTGAAAAACACCCAGATCTTCTCCATTAGTAGCATTATATATATCGTTTTGAACTGCGCTAAGATCTTCTGGAACAAAAGATACGGTTCCTGTAACTCCTCCAAAAGTACCTTCATGAGATATTAAAATACCATTGTCAAAATCTCCTTGTGGTAATGGCATTCCGTCATCATCACTACTACAGCCAACCAATAGTAATCCTACAGTAAGGGCTGATAAAAATAAACTTCTCAGTTTCATTGCTTAAAATTTAAATGTTAATTGAATTTGATAATTTCTATTGGGCATCGGTCTAAAACCGACATTTTGATAATTTCTATTGTATATATTATTTGCTCTAAAATTCACTGCAAATTCTTGTGTATCCGTTTTTAAATAGGTGTAAACCAAACCTACATTAGAAACATCATAACCATCAATTTCTCTGGTATTATCTGTTGTTATAAAAACAGGTCCGTTATATAGCAATTGATAAAATGCAGAAAGACATCCATATCTATATGACATAGAAGATGTTACTTTATGAAATGGTACATAAATAAGCTGTTTATTCCTTTCTTTATCTTCCGAAATGGTATACGCATAATTATTGTTCCAGGTTATTGCCTGATTTTTCCATTCTTTTTCATAGTCTAAACCAATTTCGACTCCATAGCTCTCTACTTCATCTATATTAACAGGAGACCAAACGGTACCAGAAACAGGAATCCACTTGATCAGATCTTTGGAATTGATATAGTAGGCAGTTAATGATAATGAAGCGTTTTTAAACCTAATTTCTTGCCCCAATTCTCCTTGCAAGGAAGTTTCTGGTATTAAATCAGGATTACCTAATCCTCCCGGACCTACCCAATAAAGATCGTTATATGTTGGTATTCTATAATTTCGTGAGCCATTAATCTTAACGGTATAATATTTAGAAGGTGTAAATTTTGCATCTAAGGCAAATAATAATGGGCTATCATAGTTATTAGTTATTTCTTGTCTTAGACTAGCTCCATAATTAAATTTTTTACCTAGACTATGTTTATAAAGTAATACTCCCGAGAAAATATTTCTATCCTGAGAACCTCCAAAATTTGTTCCTTCTCCCTGAATAAAAGAGTAATCTGCAATAGCATTTAATTGTATATCCCTATTTAAGCGATATAAAAACTCGTATTTTGTGATTAGGTTGTTAGATTTACCAAAATCATACTCATCACTGTCTTTATTATCAAAAAAGCGATACATTTCGTGAAGATGTGCAATGCTCAGTTTTGAAGTGTATGATTTGTCAAAATATTTCCAGGTTATTAAACTTCTTGAATTGATATCTCGATAACTATCATTAGAAGGAGATATTGAAGTTCCTGACAGTATCCCAGAAAAATTGCGCTTTCCCAGAAAAGTATTATGATAAATTTTTATAAGGTTTTTATCAGAGAGAAAAACTCCTAAACTACCATTCAGGTTAATATTTTGAAACGCTCCATTTTGGTTTCTGAACTCTGTTCCTAAGTACTTAAAATCGTTATCAGAATTGATGTAATCTACCCCTACATCTGTATATATTTTCTTGTTTCCATATCTAACTTTATAATTAGCCTTGCTAGTATTAAAACTCCCATATGAAATTCTAAAATTGTTGGAAAAATGGTTCGAAAACTTGAATTCATTATTAAGATGTACACTTCCGCCTATAGCACCGCTTCCATATTGTACACTTCCGCCGCCACTACGAATAGCTATATCATCATAATTATTTGTGCTAACGGTATTAAAATCTGTTTGCCCGTTGAGTTGAGAATTGATATTGATTCCATTCCAAATCACAGCAGTCTGAGAGGCGCTCGTTCCTCTAAAAGATGCCGAAGAAATACCTCCTATCCCATTTTCTCTAAAGTAAATTGTAGAATTATAACGTAATAATGATGTTAGCGAAATATCATTACGTTTAATCACAGAATCGGATAAGTTTTGTACTTTATATCCTTCAGAAAATTTCTTGATTTTAATATCACTAATGATCACCTCGTCTAAGCGAGTTATAGAGTCGTTTTGAGAAAAACCTTGTAGCAAGGTTAATACAGTGATAAAAAATATGTAGTCTACTTTTCTTTTCATAATTCGCAAATCTTTTACCCGAAGATTATTGATACATTTATGAATAAGGCAGGTCTCCTGGCTCGCGTCTTGTTGTATACCTTCCCGCTATAATATGCAGTGGCTTAAAAGAATAACAACAAGCATTCCGTCTCATCGGAACAAAGCTTACAGTTGCGGGAACAGCTCAGGACTTGTACATTGTAAATTCACAATCTACTCACCTGATTCCCTTTTAATCTTCAACTCTTTTGAGCAGAGTATCAGAACCAAAATTCACCGCGAATGTATTATATTTTGTGGAAATTGAGATTACTTTAACAAATAAATAATTTATACAACTAACTTTGCCATCTCAAAAAACACAATCAAAATGTTGTATTACATTACAGGTGGGGAACGTTCTGGTAAGAGCAGCTATGCTCAAAATCTGGCATTACAACTTTCTAGCACACCGTATTATCTAGCGACTTCGCGTATTTGGGATGATGATCATAGACAACGTATAGATCGGCATATAGCTGATCGTGACCAGCAGTGGACATCTATTGAAGAGGAAAAAGAACTTTCAAAAGTAATTCCGGATGACTGTGTCATTGTTATAGATTGTGTCACCTTGTGGCTTACGAACTTCTTTGTCGACACTAAAAATGATGTAGACAAATCCTTGTCTCTTGCAAAAGAAGAATTCGACAAGCTTTTAGAGAAAAAAGCAACAAAAATTATTATTTCTAACGAGATTGGCATGGGTGTTCATGCTTCAACAGAAGTAGGTAGAAAATTCACAGAACTACAAGGTTGGATGAATCAACATATTGCCAAACATGCAGATAAGGCAGTATTAATGGTTTCAGGAATTCCTGTTGAAATCAAAAGCTCTAAATAACATTAATATACATGGATTTTAATATTGACTATATTTCAAATAAAGGCTTAGAAGAAACGCTTCAGTCAAAAATCAATAATAAAACTAAACCAATAGGCTCTCTTGGTGAATTAGAAAAAATAGCATTGCAAATTGGTATGATCCAAAACACAGATCAACCAAGACTAAATGACCCTACAATTATTGTTTTTGCTGGTGATCACGGAATCGCAAAGAAGGGTGAAGTTAATCCATTCCCACAAGAAGTTACAGCACAAATGGTGTATAATTTCCTAAACGAAGGTGCAGCCATTAATACATTTTGTAAGCAAAACAACATTGCTCTAAAAATAGTCGACGCTGGAGTTAATCATGATTTTGAAAATATTCCTGGGCTAATCGACGCAAAAATTGGCTATGGAACCAGAAACTATCAGGATAGACCTGCCATGAACGTTGAACTATGTAGCGAAGCTATAAAAAAAGGCTCCGATATAGTTACTGAAACCTATAATAAAGGTTGCAATATTGTTGGCTTTGGTGAAATGGGAATAGGAAATACTTCTGCAGCTTCAATATGGATGTCCTATTTCACAAGGATACCCATTACAGAATGTGTAGGCTCTGGAACGGGTCTTGATGCTGAAGCTATTAAAATTAAACAAGATATCCTTTTAAAAGCTTACAACAAGTATACACCATCATCTGCCGTAGATATCATGCTTTATTATGGGGGATATGAGATGGTTATGACAGTGGGAGCTATTTTTAGAGCTGCTGAGCTAAAAATGACAATAATAATTGACGGATTTATAGTTACTGCTGCATTTCTTGCTGCTTATGATATACATCCAGAAGTTATGGATTATTGCATATTTGCCCATACCTCTGGAGAACAGGGGCATAAAAAAATGCTTGAATTCCTTAATAAAAAACCATTGCTTAATCTTGGTATGCGTTTAGGCGAAGGAACGGGAGCAGCAATTGCCTATCCAATTATAGAATCTGCCGTATCATTTCTAAATAATATGGCAAGTTTTGAAGATGCTGGAGTAACAAATAATTAAGAATCTATGAAAAAAGAAATCCACATTTTCTTTACAGCACTCATGTTTTTCACCCGCATTCCATGTCCAAAATGGGTAAATCATGATCCACAGTATTTGCATCTTAGTTCCAAATATTTTCCATTAGTAGGAATTATTGTGGGATCTATAGGAGCTTTAATATTTTATGGAGCTTCCTATCTATTTTCGGTAGAGATCTCCTTATTGTTTTCCATATTTACAACTATCTATACCACAGGAGGTTTTCATGAAGATGGTTTTGCCGATTTTTGTGATGGCTTTGGAGGAGGGTGGACCAAAGATAAGATCCTTCTTATCATGAAAGATTCTCGATTAGGAACCTATGGTACTGTTGGATTATTACTAATTCTGGCAATAAAATTTGCAGCACTAAGAGAAGTGAATACATTGTATATTCCATTAATCATAATTTCTGCACATAGTTTAAGTCGTTTTATCGCTACAACATTAATTTATACACATCCTTATGTACGCGATACAGAAGACAGTAAGGCCAAACCTGCTGCAAAGAGTATGAGCACACAAATGCTAATAATAAGTGGTATTTTTGGAATTGTTCCTTTGTTCTTTTTCAAGAATCCGTGGATATTCCTTACATTGATCCCTATGTATTTGTCTAAAATGTTTTTAGGGGCAAAATTTAGAAAATGGATTGGTGGACAAACAGGAGATTGTGCGGGTGCCGTTCAGCAATTAAGTGAAGTTGTATTTTATCTTACAATAATAGCGATATGGAAATATATCTGGTAAGACATACCACACCTAATATAGAAAAAGGTATCTGCTATGGACAAAGTGATCTAGGTATCACCGATTCTTTTCAAGGCGAAGTAGAAAAAATACATCAGCAAATCCCAATTAAGGAAATTTCGAAAGTGTATAGTAGCCCCTTACAACGATGTAAACTATTGGCCAAAACGTTCAATAAAGAAATTACTTTTGATAACCGTCTAAAAGAACTAAACTTTGGAGATTGGGAGTTGCAACCATGGGATTGTATTCATAGTACTGAGTTGAATCCTTGGATGGATGATTTTGTGAATGTTCAAGTCCCCAATGGTGAATCATATATGATGCTTCAGCAACGGACATTAAATTTCTTTGCTTCTTTGGATCACGGTTCAAACGAAAGAAATATCATCGTATCCCATGCAGGCGCAATAAGATCATTAATATCGCATATCCAAAATATAGCGCTAGAAGATTCGTTTAATATCAAACTTGATTATGGCCATGTGCTTTGTATAAATACTACTGAACAGCAATTTGAAATCATCTCTGGATTAAAACTATCCTGATACATTAATTTTATCAAAATCATCTTACTATGCGTAGCATCCTTTTACTATTATTAACACTAGTTCTATGTAATTCCTGTAAAAAGACCACTACTGAAACTGATCAGCTTACAGTAATGTATTTGGCGCCTCAAAATATTGAATCTGCAAAAGGTTTCACCATTCATAATCACAAAACTCATAAAGAAATTAAAGTAGTTTCGCCTTGGCCTGATGCAAAAAATGAACTAACCTATATTCTTCATCCTAAAGGAACTGAAAAACCTTTTAAATCTGATAATGCGATATTTATTGAAGTTCCAATAGAGAGAATTGTTGTTACCTCGACCACTGATATCCCAATGTTGGAGTATTTAAATCTTGAACAAAAATTGGTTGGATTTCCATATACCGATTATATTTCTTCAGAAAAGACTCGTGCTCTAATTGATAATGGCTCGATCAAAGAACTTGGCAAAGAACATAATTTAAATACAGAAGTAGTACTTGAGCTGTCACCAGAACTGATTATTGGGTTTTCTGCCACAGGAGATACAAAAGCATACGACCTAATACAAAAAACAGGCATTCCTGTGGTTATGAATGGCTCATGGATGGAAGAGCACCCACTTGGAAGAGCAGAATGGATAAAATTTGTAGCGGCTTTCTTTGGTAAAGAAGCCACTGCCGAAGAGGTTTTTCAAAATATCAAAAAAGACTATAATGAGGCCGTAACCTTAGCACAAAATGTAGTTGATTCTCCAACCATTTTATCTGGTAATATGTATAAAGATGTATGGTATGTGCCAGGGGGAAACAGTTTTATTGCAAAATTTCTGAAAGATGCGAATACGACATATCTTTGGGAAGACACAGATAAAACCGGGAGTTTGGCATTAAGTTTTGAAAGTGTGCTGGAAAAAGCTAAATCCGCTGATTTATGGATTGGATCAGGAAACTCAAAATCCCTGGCGGGATTACAAAAAGAAAATCATAAATATGGCCTATTTGATGCATTTAAAAATAAAGCCGTATATTCTTCAACATTAAGGATGGGTGTAAAAGGGGGATTGATTTATTATGAATTGGGGCCAATGCGTCCGGATTTAATTCTTAAAGATATTATTCATATTGCGCACCCAGAACTGTTAACCAATTACGAACCCTATTTTTTCGAAAAACTTAATTAATTTGACCCCAAACAAATCATATAAGAGAGTTTTTGCAGGTATTACTGTGCTTTTGCTTATTTGTTTAATTACAAATATTAGCCTAGGTTCTGTATATATTCCATGGTTAGATACACTTAGCAGTTTAGTAGGCGGACCTGTAGAAAAAGAATCTTGGCGTCATATTATAGTCGATTACAGGTTGCCCAAAGCGATTACTGCTATTATAGTTGGTAGCGGACTTGGTATTTCTGGACTATTAATGCAAACTTTATTTAGAAACCCTCTTGCGGGGCCTTTTGTTCTGGGTATAAGTTCTGGTGCAAGTCTGGGAGTTGCGTTATTAATATTAGGAAGTACTTTTACCGGAGTTGCAGTTTCAAGTTTTCTAGTTTCAAAATGGGGATTGGTTATTGCAGCCAGTCTTGGAAGTGTTATCGTCTTATTTGCCGTTATGCTTGTGTCAATTAGGGTAAGGGATACAATGGCAATTCTTATTATTGGACTCATGTTTGGAAGTATTACTGCCGCTATTGTGAGTGTCCTCTCCTACTTTGCTCCTGCCAATCAATTACAACAATATATTTTTTGGGGTTTTGGAAGTCTGGGTAACCTTTCCTGGAATGATGTGCTCATATTTTTTGGTATAGCAATCCTAGGAATACTTTTAGCCATATCTACTATTAAGCCCTTAAACACATTACTTCTAGGAGAAAACTATGCGCGAAGTCTTGGTCTAAATATCAAAACCAGTCGTTTTCTAATCATTCTTGCTACAGGATTGTTAGCCGGCAGTATAACAGCATTTGCAGGTCCAATTGCATTTATAGGTCTGGCAGTACCACATCTTACCAGACAACTATTTCATACCTCTGATCATAAAACATTAATCCCGGCGGTTGTATTAATCGGCAGTATTATCATGCTTGTATGTGACAGTATAGCCCAGTTACCATCAAGTGAATATACATTACCAATAAATGCTATAACATCATTAATAGGTGCTCCTGTTGTAATTTGGTTATTGGTTAGAAAACGAAAAATGTTGTTTTAACTACTCCTATAGCTTTGCAAACAGCTATTTAGACTTACTCCATAAAAAGAATTATCTTTAGAGTAAAACAACACTCCTATGAATTCAACCGCTTATCTCGAAGGAATAAAAAAACAATTTGCATATTATAAATCTTTAGGAGAAAAAACAATAGATCAACTTCCTGACGAAAAACTGTTTTGGCAATACCATGATGATGCCAATAGCATTGCAATTATAGTAAAACATCTATGGGGAAATATGATGTCTCGTTGGACAGATTTTCTAACCACTGATGGAGAAAAAGAATGGAGAGAACGGGATGCAGAATTTGAAAATGATATTAAAGCAAAAGAAGAACTATTAAAAAAGTGGAATGAAGGTTGGCAATGTCTTTTTGGAGCTCTAGATAGTATTAATGAAGATAACTTTAAACAACCCATTCATATTCGCAATATTGAGCATACAATAACTGAAGCAATCAATAGGCAATTAGCCCATTACTCCTACCATATCGGACAAATAGTGTTTATTGGAATAATGATGGCTGGTAAAGATTGGAAAAGCTTATCCATCCCAAAGGGAAAATCTTCTGCGTATAACAAAGAACGCTTTGCAGTATCCAAGCACAAAGCGCACTATACCGATAAGCTAATGAAAGATGATACTAATTAACAATTATGATTCAATAAAATAGTCAATAACTCCTTCAGGTTTGTTAATAACTATGGTTTTTTGAATACCTCAATCCTTATAGATTACGATTATATTTGCGTAAAACTGTATAAAATAGTCACACATACATATGAAATGAGCCGTTATTACTCTAGTAAAATAATTATAGCGTATTATGGCGAATTTCATCTGACAACTAATAAACAATAAAGAAAAACAGATGAAATTTATAGTATCCAGTTCATACTTATTAAAACAATTACAAGTATTAGGGGGTGTAATCAATAATAGCAATACGTTACCAATTTTGGATAACTTTTTATTCGAATTAGAAAGTAACGCGTTAACTGTTTCGGCATCTGATCTAGAGACCACAATGTCTGCAAAACTAGAAGTAGAATCCTCTGATCAAGGTACAATCGCAGTACCTGCAAAACTATTACTGGAAACATTAAAAACTTTCCCTGAACAACCACTTACTTTCGTCGCTGGAGATAATAACACTGTTGAGATTAGTTCTAATCACGGTAAATATGCCTTGGCATATGCAGATGGAGAGGAATTTCCAAAAGCTGTAGAGCTTGAAGATCCTAGTGCAACCAGATTATTAGGCGATATTTTAGCAACTGCCGTTAGTAAAACAATATTTGCAACTGGTAATGATGATCTTAGGCCAGTAATGAGTGGTGTCTTTTTTCAATTTTCTACAGAAGGATTAACTTTTGTAGCTACAGATGCTCATAAATTAGTAAAATATACACGTGAGGATGTAAAAGCTTCTCAAGCTGCAGAGTTTATTATGCCAAAAAAACCATTGAATTTACTGAAAGGTATTCTGGCTGGTAGTGATAGTGAAATACTTATTGAATACAATGAGTCTAATGCAAAATTTTCTTTTGATGAGACTCAGCTAATCTGTAGATTAATAGATGGAAAATATCCTAATTACGAAGCGGTAATCCCAAAAGAAAATCCGAATAAACTAACCATAGCGCGTACGCAGTTCTTAAATTCTGTACGCAGGGTATCAATTTTCTCTAACAAAACCACCCATCAGATTCGTTTAAAGATCGCCGGGGCAGAATTAAATGTTTCTGCTGAGGATATTGATTATTCCAATAAGGCTGAAGAACGTTTGACATGTGACTATCAAGGTGACGACATGCAAATCGGGTTCAATTCGCGTTTTCTTAGCGAAATGTTGAATAACCTGAATGCAGACGATGTGCAATTAGAAATGTCACTCCCAAATCGCGCCGGAATCCTTACTCCTGTAGATGGATTAGATGAAGGAGAACATGTAACCATGCTCGTGATGCCGGTGATGTTAAATAGCTAAAAAAAATACCATAAAAAAAAGTTCCAGTTTCAAAAAATGAAACTGGATTTTTTTTGCTTTGTACCCAAAATAACAACAAACATGAAATTTAAAACATTACTTAAAATCAATAAACAATCGATAATCTTAGTTTTACTCTGTATTGGTATTAACGGCTATAGCCAAATTAATTTTGAAAAAGGATACTTTGTAAATAATTTGGGAGAAAAAACCAATTGCCTTATAAAAAATGTAGATTGGAAAAACAATCCTACTCAGTTTGAGTATAAAGTTGATGAAAGTTCTGAATCTAAAATAGCACGAATCGCTTCGGTTAGAGAATTTGGAATTTTTGAAAAATCAAAATATCAACGATTTGACGTTGAAATTGATAAATCAGAAGAAAAGCTACGTTATCTAAGTTGGAATCGGGATCCGGAATATAAAACAGAAACCCTTTTTCTTAAATTACTTGTTGAAGGTAAGGCCAATTTGTATCAGTATGATAACCAAAATGTAAAAAAGTTCTTTTTTAAAACTGATTCTACAATTATTAAACAACTGGTTTACAAAACATATAGAATCAATGAAATAGATACAGATAAAAATAACCTTTACAGACAACAGCTTTGGACTAACTTAAAATGTAAAGACATTTCCATAGCCCGTATAGAAAATTTAAAATATTTTAAACGAGAATTAGTCAAACTATTTACAGACTATAATAACTGTAGTAATTCAAAAACAACCGTATTTGGAGTTAAAGAAACTAAAAATCTATTAAGCTTATCGATTAGACCAGGTATACGATATTCTTCTCTAAATATAAGAAATAGGACCTCTAGCGATAGAAATACTCGTTTCGATGATCAATTAACTTACAGAATTGGTCTGGAAGCCGAGTTTATTTTGCCTTTTAATAATGATAAGTGGGGCGTACTATTAGAACCTACTTATCAACAATATAAATCCACAGGAATAGCCGAGTTAGCAGAAACAAAAGTAGATTATAAATCTATAGAGTTACCCTTTGGTATTAGGCACTATTTCCTTGTGAAAAAGAATTCTAAACTATATGCAAACCTTGCGTACGTGTTTGATATTACACTAAATTCTAAAATTCCATTTCCTGAGTTTGACAATGATTTGGCAACTAGAAGGAGCTTAGAATTGAACGGCGGAAGAAATATTGCCCTAGGATTAGGATATAAATTCAAAAACAAATACAGCTTAGAGATTAATTACCAGCCAGATAGAGAAGTCCTTACCAATAGCGGAATATCATGGAGATCTAATTACTCAAGCATATCCGCCATATTTGGTTATAAGATTTTTTAACACTTAAAGACTCTAGCTTAATAAGCTAGAGTCTTTTACTTTATAAATAACGATTTACCATTAAACATGTTTCAGAAAATAAAAAAGCGAACACTAATTATACTATTACTTTTTTTAGGTTTTAACTCCTATGCACAAATTAATTTTGAAAAAGGTTATTTCATTAACAATGAAGGAGAAAAAATCAATTGCCTTATAAAAAATATAGACTGGAAAAACAATCCCACTCAGTTTGACTATAAAGTTGATGAAAATTCTGAAGTGCAAAATGCAGATATCCACAACGTAAAGGAGTTTAGTATTGTAAATCAATCAAAATACCAACGCTTTCAAGTAAAAATTGACAGATCTAGTGAAAACTTAAACAATCTTAGTACAAATAGAAATCCAGAGTTTACTAATGAAGTTTTATTCTTAAAAGTCCTTATTGAAGGTAAAGCGAATTTGTATTCCTATGATGACCACCAAATAAAACGATTTTTCTATGCTGTAAATGATTATGCTAATGTAGAACAGCTCATTTTTAAAAGTTACGAAAAAGCACAAAATAAGGTGGCTACAAATAATGGCTTTAGACAACAACTATCCACCAATCTAGTATGCAAAGAACTTCCAGATAACATAAAAAATATTAACTATAGGAAACCAGAATTAATCCGTTTTTTTGAAAATTATAATAGGTGTAATAATTCAGAATATATTAACTACAACAAAAAACGAAAGAACAAAAATGTTTTCAATGTAAACATTAGACCAGGAATGAATATCTCTAAACTTTCTGTAGATAATATAATTACACCTTCTAGAGATATTGATTTTGATAATGAGTTTAGTTTTAGACTGGGAATCGAGTTAGAATATATCTTACCTTTCAATAAAGGAAAATGGACATTTTTCGTTGAACCCACATATCAAAACTATAAGTCCACGACTCAATTAGAATCGCAAAACGCAGAGGTTGATTATAAGTCAATAGAATTACCATTTGGTGTAAGACATTATTTATCAATAATACCTCGAGTATATTTATAAACGGAGCTTATGTTTTTGACTTTAATCTAACCTCAGAAATTGATTATACCCAAACCTTAAGTGATTTAGATATAGAAAGTAATGGCTATTTTATCCTAGGACTTGGTTATAACTATAAACGAAAGTATAGCTTAGAAACTCGATATGGGTTTAACAGAGAACTTCTTGATCGCAATGTTACGTCAGGTGCTAAGTACAATACTTTATCTATTATTTTTGGATTTACAACTCTTTAGGTCATAGATTTGATTCAAAATAAAATTCTTATTTGTTATCTTAGAACTGTATTTTGATGTTGTAATTTTATGAGAAAAATTGGAGTTATAGGAGCAACTGGTATGTTAGGTCATCATGTGGCTAAACTGATACAGAAAGATTCAGAAAACCAATTGATTGTCATTCACAGAAAAACCTCTAATCTTTCTACTATTAAAGACTTAAAATATGAGAGCAGAATTGCGGATCTTACAGATAGAGAAAGCTTGACTAAATCATTTAAAGGACTGAACTATGTCTTAAATTGTGGTGCCTACTACCCTACCATTCCAAAATCTTTGAAAAAAGAATTGGAAACAGCTAAGCTTCAGATGGGTAATTTCATAACTGCAATTAAAGAAAGTAATCTCAAAAAGGCATTATACTTAGGAGGATCTATTACAATTCCTAAATCAAAAGAAGGTATTGCCAACGAAGAATCCGTGTACGCTACAAGTCCTACAAATAAATCAGCATATGTACAAGTAAAGTGGCTTATGGATAAAATGGCTAGAGAAGCTGGCGAAGCTGGAATTCCTATAGTAATTGGTATACCATCAATGACCTTTGGCGAATATGATTACGGACCATCTACTGGGCGGATCATTACAAATACAGTAAATCAAACATTACCAGGTTTTGTAGATGGAAATAGAAATGTAGTATATGCTGGAGATGCTGCCCGTGGATTGTTATTAGCTTGTTTACATGGTAAAATTGGTGAACGTTATCTCATTACAGGAGAAAATATCTCTATGGAAGATTTGATTGCAAAAATTTTATCCAAAAAAGGCATCGATACAATGCCAAAAAAAGTTCCTCTTGGGGTAGCCAAACTCATTTCGAAGATCAAAATGATTAAATATAGATACTTTAACAGTGAATTGCCCCTACTGGATGATACCGCCATTGCCGTAATGTCTGCAGGACAATTTTTAAATGGTGATAAGGCCAAAAATGAGCTAGGTTACCAACCAGAAACATCTATTGATGAAGCTATTAGAAAAACCATCGAGTGGTTTAAAACAAATGGATATATAAAATAGTGTTATAAAAACATTAGCATACCTAGATGATACAGATTCCTACAATCGACAACTATTCTTTATCTGGCAAGGTTTACCTCAACAATAAATCTGCAAGTAAAAATAAAGTTTTGATCGTTAATTCTGCTACGGCAGTTGATAAAAAACTATATCATCATTATGCAACATATATGACTCAAAACGGATATCATGTAATTACTTATGATTATAGAGGAATTGCAGGCTCAAGACCAAAAAGACTTAGAGGTTTCAAGGCTTCTTTTACGGATTGGGGGCAAAAAGATTTTTCTGGAGTAATTGATTTTGCAAAACAAGAATTTCCCGACCATAAAATTGTTACACTAGGTCATAGCATTGGCGGTACGATAATAGGTATGACTCAAAAAAACATTGAAATCAGTGGTATAATAAATATTGCTGCTCAAACAGCATATTATAAAGATTGGGCAAAAAATAAAAAAGCCAAAATTTACTTTCTATGGCATATTTTTTTTCCTACGATTACCAAAATATTTGGTTATTTCCCTGGCAAAACATTAGGAATGTTAGAAGATGTTCCAAAAGGAGTCATTGATCAATGGCATAATAGAAGACTCCATGCTAATATGAAACAACCTATGGAAGCTGCTGGTATAAAGTTTTTTTATAAATCTTGTAAAGCAAGACTTCTTACTCTTGGCCTTGAAGATGATCCTATTGGGACTGAATCTGCTATCAAAAGAATTCACGACTTATTTGAAGAGTCTGATAAGAAATTGGAAATCATTAAATTAAAAGAAATAGCAGTAGATAAAATAGGGCATTTTGGTTTTTTTAGCAGAAAATTCAAAGACTCTCTTTGGGCTAAAACATTAGTTTGGTATGATCAAATATAAACTTATCACCTAATCCAAATGAATATAGAAAACTTTAACCTAGGACTGGGTACGGCTGCCATAGGGCGTCCTAAATATATCAATATCCGGCATGAACAAATAGATCCGGTCTCTCTTGATGATTTTCGAAAAAAAGGGTGGCTCGTATTAGAGCATGCTTATAATCAAGGAATACGATATTTTGATACAGCTCCGGGATATGGCTTAGCCGAAAGATTACTTATCGATTGGATAAAAACTAAAGATGATCCTACAATCCAAATTGCTACAAAATGGGGATATACCTATACCGCAAATTTTGATCCTAATGCTATACAACACGAGATCAAAGAACATAGCCTTTCTAAACTAAGTGAACAATGGGAAATATCAAGAGAACTACTTCCTTATCTAAAAATTTATCAAATACATTCTGCTACTTTTGAATCTGGTATATTGGAAAATGAAGTTGTACATGAAAGATTACTAGAATTAAAAAATGAATACAAAATTGAAATTGGTATTACGACTACAGGAGCTAACCAAGTGGATGTAATAAAAAGAGCACTTGATGTACAGGTAGAAGGTGTTCAGCTTTTCGATTCATTTCAAGTTACCTACAATATTCTTGATCAAAGTATTTCTGATATAATTAAAATACTCAAAGCACAAAGTAAAAAAATTATTATCAAGGAAGCACTGGCAAACGGTCGTTTACTGCCCAATAGTACGTATACCCAATATCAAAACCTTTATAACGAAATATATAAATTATCTAATAAGTATAAGGTAGGGCCTGATGCCATTGCTTTGCGTTTTTGTATGGATACCCTACAGCCCAACATGGTCCTAAGCGGAGGTTCTAATAAAAAACACATTACCGATAACCTTCAGGTTGGGAATTTTAAACTAGAACATAAAGAAATCATTCTTCTAAAATCCTTCCTTATCAATCCCATGAATTACTGGAAAGAACGAAAAGAACTGTCGTGGAATTAATCATGAACCATTCTTCATAGCTCTAGGTTGGATATTAATTGTAAAAAAAGGAATAATTATGACAAATCGCATATCTTTTAATTCTTAGAATACATAGTTTTAAAGTTGTTCTAATGTGATTAGAGGAGATGCAATCTTTTCTTCGAGAAACTAATAGTACATATATTTTAGATTTATAAAGAACATAATATACATAGTATCATTGACCAAAAGAGTCGTGCTGCATTTGTTAAATACTTCATGGATTATGAAGCAAAGCATGCAAACCTAGAAGAAATTAAGTATCGGCAATATTTTCTCAAAACACCTCAATGTTACTTCGAAAGAATAGAAAAAAATTGTTAAAGAATTAAACATTTAGTACTACTTTTAAATTCAATTTATTTAAACACAAAAATCATGAACATAACTCTAGACCAAGCCGAAAAAATTATTAAGGTTGCGAAAGAAAAATCAATTTCACTAAACACAAAAATGAATATATCTGTAGTAGATAGCGGGGCCAATCTATTAGCATTTGCTCGTATGGACGGAGCCTGGTTGGGTTCTGCTGACATTTCACTTAAAAAAGCAAAAACGGCTCGTTTTTTTGATATGAATACTGGATCCATTGGTGAATTATCACAACCCGGTGGACCACTATACAACATAGAACATTCTAATGACGGACTTATTAGTTTTCCTGGAGGTGTACCTTTAAAGGATAAGAACGGTGAAATTATTGGCGCTATTGGCGTAAGTGGAAGCAGTGTTGAGAACGACCATGCTGTTGCAGAAGCTGGGGCTTCGGCATTATAATCCTTTTCTTAATGAATACTATCCCGGTGTTATGAATAACAAATAACAACTGGGATATTTTTTTAGAGAAAAAAGTATATGAAAAAAATAGTAAGTCACATATGGCCTTTGACAAAAAGAATTACATCTCAAATAAACGGAATACTTGAGGTTACATGGATCAATGGAAAAAAAGTTCTGGATAGTCAAAATGCTAATTATTCCTTTGGTTCTTTAGAAAAGGTTTTAAATTTTGGGCTTTCCAAAATTGAAATTCAGAACACTACTGAAATCTTAATACTAGGACTTGGTGGTGGTAGTGTAATTCAATCATTATATAATCGCTTTAATTATAAAGGTAAAATTACGGCTGTAGAGATTGATGATATAATAATCCAAATAGCCAAAGATGAGTTCGACATAAAAGAACGCAAACTACTAAGTATTATTAATGATGATGCTTTACATTATGTAGAAAACTGTAAAAAACGCTATGGTTTGATAATAATAGATATTTTTCTTGATCAAATAGTTCCTGAACCTTTTTACGAAGAAAAATTTTGGAATCATGTACTTCAACTATTACAATCTGGTAACCATGTTCTCTTCAATGCGGGAATTCTTCTTAAAGATACAACCAAAATCGAAGCTTTAAAATCTGCATTAGAACCAAATATGATATGGACTCAATATGATCATGTTGAAGGTGTAAATACTCTTTTAATAGGAAAAAAATTGTAGCACTTTTTACTTACATTGAAATACATTATTTTAGATTTTTATAAAATGATTCATCTCTAATGACCAAAAAAGAACTAAAAGATTGTTATGAACGCATCAAACCGCATATTCATAGAACTCCTATATTTACCTCTAGCCAACTAAACAAAATTTCAAAAGCTGAAATATACTTTAAGTGTGAAAATTTTCAGCGAATGGGGGCTTTTAAAATGAGAGGAGCGACAAGTGCTATTTTACAATTACCAAAAGAACAACAATCCAGAGGAGTTGTAACCCATTCTTCTGGAAATTTTGCACAAGCACTATCTCTTGCTGCACAAAACTTAGGCGTGAAGGCATATATCGTTATGCCATCAACTGCACCACAGGTCAAAAAAGATGCTGTTAAAGGATATGGTGGTATAATTATCGAATGCCCTCCTACTTTGAATGATCGAGAACAAACAGCCGCTCAAATTCAAAAAGAAAGAGGAGCTACTTTTATTCATCCTTCTAATGATTTTGATGTGATATTAGGTCAAGGTACGGCGGCCATTGAGCTATTAGAAGAAAATCCTGATCTTGAATACATATTTACCCCGGTTGGTGGAGGCGGGCTAATAGCCGGTACTGGGCTTGCTTCTTATTTTTATGGAGATGGTTGCAAGGTTATTGGCGGGGAACCCTTTGAAGTTGATGATGCCTATCGTTCTTTACTAAGTGGTAAAATTGAAACCAATATTACGGCTAATACTATTGCAGACGGTCTAAAAACTCAATTGGGTGATATTAACTTTCCGATCATACAAAAACATGTTTCAGAAATTATTAGAGTTGAAGAACATGAGATTATTGAAGCCATGCGACTCATCTGGGAGCGCATGAAAATAATTATAGAACCTTCTTGTGCTGTACCTTTCGCGGCTTTGCTAAGAGAAAAACACCGTTTTAGTGGAAGAAAAATTGGTATCATTCTTTCTGGAGGAAATGTAGATTTAGAAAACTTATCATTTCGAACTATTTAATTAATTTAGTTCGATTTTAATTGCTAATACAAAAAATTAGCTTTAAGTTTAAATTTCATTACAAACTCAACTCATCATGAATCTCATACTGCAAAGGGCTGTTTACCTGTACCTCTTTATGGCTATTGGTTTAGTATTTTCACAGGAAACTCCATCTGCAAAAGGGCATAATAACTTATTCAAACTAGGGGGTGGAAAACTAATAAACAATACTAAATCCACAGATTTAGAAGGCCCGTTAACACCATCAGAGTATAGAATAGATGTAAATAACCCCAACGGTTTAATAGGGTCCTATACCCGATTTTTTGGAGATCATCTTGGTGTAGAATTATTAATTGGCCTTCCACTAAAACTTAAAATCAAAGGAGCGGGTGAAGCTTCTTTTGTAGAATCAGTAGGAACTGTAAAAGTATTACCACCCACCCTATTATTTAATTACTATTTCATGAATCGCGAAAACGATTTTCGCCCTTATCTTGGTTTCGCTTTTAATCATACTATCTTCTATGGAGCAAAGGCTAGTCAAGAATTAGAAGATACACTTTTTGGGGAGACAGAAATCGACTTATCTTCATCGACCAATATTGGCGGTTTTGCTGGAATCAACTACCGCATTAGTACAAGATATCATGCCTCATTTATGGCTGGATATGTAAATGTTTCGACTACTGCAACCACTACAACAGATACAAGGATAATAGGAATCCCCATCGCTACAATTGAAAGAGAAATCGAAGTAGACCTTAATCCATTTGTTTTCTTATTAACTATGGGAGTATCCTTCTAAAAGTAATTTATCAAATATTTAACGTTCCTCTAAAAACACAATAAAAATGGTACTCCACACATCATTCTACTAACTAATTAGTTACACTACTAATAAATTAGTTGTAAAACTAAAAGATTAGTAGTAGGTTTGTTTTATAAAACTGGTACTATGCAAAAATTAGCCAAAAGAGAAGAACAGATTATGCAAAGTCTGTGGAAATTGAAAAAAGCTTTTATTAAAGAACTTATAGAAGAACTCCCTGACCCAAAACCTCATTACAATACCACTGCAACCATTGTAAAGATCTTAGAAGAAAAAGGATTTATTAGTCATGTTGCGTATGGCAATAGTTTTCAATATTATCCAATGGTGTCAAAAGATGAATATCAAAAAGAAGTTTTAGGTGAAGTAGTGAATAACTATTTCGACAACTCTCCTTTGGCTTTGGTAAAGTTTTTTGCCAAGGAAGAAAAGATCAATACTCAAGAATTAGAAGAAATCATTCAATTGATAAAAAATAAAAAGTAATGGACTATATATTTCATAGCTCAGCATTAATAGGATTATCGTATGTAATCTATAGGTTTTTCCTTTCTAAAGAAACTTTTTACCATCTAAATAGATGGGTATTATTATCCTTAATTGTATTATCATTTACACTACCCTTTGTAACAGTACCTGAAAGTTTATCCTTCAAAAAAACTATAGTTCAGGAAACCATACCAGAACCAAATGATAAGTCAATTTTTATTTCGGCAACTTCAGAAAACCCAACAACTTCTCCAGAAATATCAAATGGTAATTCAAATACAATCGTTACTAATTCTAATACGTATTTAGATTGGAAAACTATACTCCTGTATGTCTATATTTTGGGAATTTTAGTATTTAGTACTCATTTCTTAATTCAGTTGGGAGTTTTATTATATCGAATTTTAAAACATCCTACTATAGAAGTTGACAACTATAAAATCATTGAAACCAATAAAAAGCATGCTCCCTACTCGTTCTGGAATCGAATATTCATGAATCCAAGTCAGTATGCTCCAGAAACCTATTTACAGATTTTAAAACACGAACAAATGCATATCAAAGGAAAGCATAGTATCGATATGCTATTAGTTGAATTTCTTGTGATGCTACAATGGTTTAATCCTTTTGCATGGCTATATCGAAAAGCTATAGATAACAATCTTGAATATCTTACTGATGATAGTATGTTAACTATTGGAGAAGATAAAGAGGTGTATCAAATGAATCTATTAAAAGTCTCAACTCCCAATATGCCTACAGGCCTGGCTACAGGTTACAATCAATCATTTCTCAAAAAACGAATACTCATGATGAATTCAAAAAAATCGACAGCAAAATCAGGATGGAAATACCTAATCATTATTCCATTACTTGCACTTACAGTGTTTTCTTTTAATCCGGTAAAACCTAGTACTACACATGACAAGCAATCCGTAGATGTAACAGAAGGTTTAGAACAGAAAAGTAACACTTCTACTATTCAAAAAGACTATACAAAAGGAGTGTGGGATGCAGAAGTTGGCGGTGGTAAATTATGCATAATGTTTAGAAGTGCAGATCCCCTAAACCGAAATTATTGGTCTACTACAAGATGTTATGACCCCTCTTTCTTTACTAATTTCCCAAAAGGAGACAAACAAAAACTAGAGATCACAAGAGAGGCGGGTACCATGACTTTTATTGGAGAATTTGATGGAAAAATTGGTGATGGAAGATATACTTTCACTGCTAATTCTAGTTTCATGAGCTCACTTAACAATTATGGTATAAGTGTCAAACAACGAGACCTTGTACATTGTTTTTTGACTGACTTTGACTCTAACTACCTTGCTTATCTTAAAAAAGAGAACCTGAATATCAATCAGGAAGATTTTGAAGACATCATTCATAAATCATTGTCCTTGGATAAGTTAAAAATGTATAGAAAAGAATTATCCAAATTGGGATATAAAAACTATACTATGGAAGAAGTTGCTAAACTTAACTTATTTGATGTAGATGTCAACTATATCACTTTTATAAATAAAACAAATGGTTCTAAGGCTTCTTTAAGAGAAATTACAAAAGCCAAAATCCATAACCTATCACGAGAGTTTATAGATTCTTTTAAGAAAAATGGATATGGTAACAACATGTCTCTTGATGATTATGTCAAGCTCAAAATTCATAACGTTACTCCGGATTTTATAGCATCTTTTAAGAACGAAGGGTACTCAAATATTACTATTAAGGAAGCCAAGAACCTTAAAATCCATAATGTGAGTCCTTCATATATAAAATCTTATAAAAATATTGGGTATCAAAATATTACTTTAAAGGAAGCCAAAGATTTAAAAATACATAACGTTTCACCAGAGTATATTAATAGCTTCAAAAAAATTGGGTATTCAAACATTACGCTGCAGGAGGCTAAAAAACTTAAAATTCATAATGTAACTCCTGATCTAATAAAATCTTATAAAAAAGCAGGACAGAAGGATATTTCTCTTCAAGAAGCTATTAATTTGAAAATACATAATATTACTCCTGGGCAAGCACAAGTAGCTAAAGGATATTCTTCTAGTTCTACAAGTAATCCTGGAAAAGGTCAGCAAGAAGCACAACAAGATCCCAATGATTTTATAAAAGCTTTTACCAACTTAGGATATACCAATGTACCTATAGATGATATCATTGCTCTTAAAATCCACAATGTAACTCCAGAGTTTATTAAAAACTTCAATAGAGCAGGATACAATAATATACCTTTGGATGATGTGGTAGGGTTAAAAATCCATAACGTTACACCAGAGTTTATTAACTCTTTTAAAAAAGCAGGGTACAAGAACATTTCCTTAGATGACGCTTTAGCTATAAAAATTCATAATGTTTCTCCTGATGCCGCCTCAGATTATGCTAAACTTGGATATGACAATATTTCTATTGAGGATCTTATGTCTCTTAAAATCCACAATGTAACTCCAGAATACATTCAAGAATTTAAAAAATCTCGTTTTGGTGATCTTCCTTTGGATGAAATTGTCTCTTTCAAAATCCATAATATCACGCCAGAATTCGTTAAGCCTTTTGAAAAACTAGGGTATACAAAGATCTCGGCAGATCAAGCACAAAGCTTAAAGATTCATGGAGTCACACCTAAATTTGTGAAATCACTACAAGATCAAGACAAAGATATTTCGCTTGATCAAGCAATAAGAATAAAAATTTATTTCTAAAAGTCAATCTCAAAACATTCATCAATCAATAAAAAAGCTGCTAATTCCCATATTAGCAGCTTTTTTCTTAACACTCAAAAACCCTAAAGATTAAGAAAATCTGAAAGGGTTAAGTTTTTATACTCTTGGTAAATCTCCTTCTCCTTTAAGTGGAAGATTAGAGCTTCCCATAAGGTATGTATCTACGTGGTGAGCCGCCTGTCTACCCTCGGCGATAGCCCATACAATTAGAGATTGCCCTCTACGTGTATCTCCTGCAGC
Source organism: uncultured Aquimarina sp. (assembly GCA_947496355.1). GTDB lineage: Bacteria > Bacteroidota > Bacteroidia > Flavobacteriales > Flavobacteriaceae > Aquimarina. The sequence goes on along the minus strand of CANMCO010000003.1, from coordinate 197,354 downwards.
AAAAACACCTTTTACATTTGTAGTATAGTTATCTTCTGTGGCTTTGATATTAGTTCTAGCATCCATATCAATTCCTAATTGCTCTGCAATTGTTGGTTCTGACCCTGTAAATCCGAGGGCTAGAAGAGCCAATTCACATTTCCATTCTTTTTCTGTGTTTGGAACTTCTTTCAAAGTAAAACGGCCATTCTCTTTTACCCATTCTACTTCAGAAGTAATCAATCCTCTTAAATTTCCATCTTCGTCACCCAAAAATTCTTTAGTAGAAATACTCCAGTTACGATCTACTCCTTCTTGGTGAGAAGAACTAGTGCGTAAACGCATTGGCCAAAATGGCCAAGGTTGATTTGCGGGACGCTCTGTTGTTCCTTTACCCATGATTTCAAAATTGGTAACCGAAGTTGCACCATGGCGCACAGAAGTACCAATACAATCCGATCCGGTATCTCCTCCTCCAATTACAATCACATCTTTATTGGTAGCCAGAATTTCTTCTCCAAGATCTTTGACTCCATCTACTCTTCTATTATTTTGTGGTAAGAAATCCATGGCTTGTACTACACCTTTTAGATCAGCACCTTTTACAGGTAAATTACGTCGAACGGTTGCCCCGGTACATAAAACCACTGCGTCAAACTCTTCTTTTAATTGATTTGCTTTTATATCTTTTCCTATGGCGGTGTTTGTTTTAAAAACAATTCCTTCTTCTTCTAAAACAGCAACGCGACGATCAATTACATTTTTTTCCATCTTAAAATCAGGAATACCATAACGAAGTAGCCCCCCAACTTTCTCATCTCTTTCAAAAACTGTTACCAAATGACCGGCACGATTTAATTGTTGTGCAGTCGCCAATCCAGCAGGACCAGAACCAATTACGGCTATTGTCTTACCTGTTCTTTCTCTTGGTGGATTTGCTTTTACCCATCCGTTTTTAAAAGCTTCTTCTACAATATTTTTCTCAATATTCTCTATCGTTACAGGGTTCTCATTTATTCCTAACACACAAGCTTCTTCACATGGTGCTGGGCATAATCGACCGGTAAATTCAGGGAAATTATTAGTGGAGTGCAGAATACTTGCTGCTTTTTCCCATTTACCACGATATACGGCATCGTTAAAATCTGGAATTAAATTTCCTAATGGGCAACCACTATGACAAAACGGAATTCCGCAATCCATACAGCGTGCACCCTGATCTTTGAGTTTTTTCTCTGGCATTGCCTTCGTAAACTCCTTATAATCTTTTATACGATCTTTAACAGGCTGGTACTGTTCGATCTCTCTTTCAAATTCTAAAAATCCAGTTATCTTTCCCATGTTAGTATCGTTTTATGCTTGTGCTAATTTTTCTTCTTCTAATCGTTTCAATGCTTGTTTATACTCCTCTGGGAATATCTTTATGAATTTTGGCAATTCTTTTTCCCAATTTTCAAGTATTCTTTGTGCTAGCGGACTTAATGTAGCATTGTAATGATTCTCTATCAATGTTTTTAACTCATCAACATCTTGCTTCTCCACAACCGGATCAAGATTAAGGGCCTCTTTATTACAATGAGCCTCAAAGGTTTTATTATTATCATAAATATAAGCGATACCCCCAGACATACCTGCTCCAAAGTTTCTTCCTACTTCACCAAGAATAACTGCAACACCTCCAGTCATATATTCACATCCATGATCTCCTATTCCCTCTACCACAGCTTTTGCTCCAGAGTTACGCACGCAGAATCGCTCTCCTGCTTTACCGTTAATATATACCTCTCCAGCCGTTGCACCATATAAAGTTACATTACCTGTAATTACATTATTTTCTGGAACAATTGTTGCTTCCTCGGGTACTTTAATGATTAATTTTGCTCCCGAAAGTCCTTTTCCTAAGTAATCATTAGTGTTGCCATTAACAATCATAGTTAACCCTTTGGTAGCAAACGCTCCAAAACTTTGCCCTGCAGCTCCTGTAAAGTTCAATTTCAATGTATTATCTGGTAATCCCTGAGCTCCATAGATTTTAGAGATCTCATTACTTAATATTGCTCCTACTGCTCTATCGGTATTACAAATATCAAAATCCAAAGTGATTCTTTCTTTACGGAATAATGCAGGATGTGCTTGTTCTATAATTTCAAAGTCAATAGATTTACCAAGGCAATGATCTTGCTCTTCGGTATTGTAAATCTCAACTCCTTTTGGAGCTTCTACTTGATGCAGAATTGGAGTAAGATCTATCCCTGCGGCTTTATAATGCGCTATTGCTTTATTGTGATCAAGCTTATTCACTTGCCCTATCATCTCATTAATCGTTCGGAAACCAAGTTGTGCCATAATCTCACGTAGCTCTTGTGCTACGAAATACATATAGTTTACAACATGCTCTGGTTTTCCTTTGAATTTCTTACGTAGTTCTGGGTTTTGTGTTGCAATTCCGACTGGACATGTATTTAAATGACATACGCGCATCATAACACAACCTGAAGCTACCAGAGGAGCTGTTGCAAACCCAAACTCTTCTGCTCCTAATAAGCATGCTACTGCTACGTCACGTCCCGTTTTTAATTGTCCATCACATTCTAATACGATACGACTACGTAAATTATTACCAACTAGTGTTTGTTGTGCCTCGGCAATACCAAGTTCCCATGGTAATCCGGCATGCTTTAATGACGTTAAGGGTGATGCACCTGTTCCTCCGTCAAAACCAGAAATTAGTACAACATCTGCTTTCGCCTTAGCGACACCTGCTGCTACGGTCCCTACTCCTACTTCAGAAACCAATTTCACATTGATTCGAGCTTGTCTGTTTGCAGATTTCAAATCATAAATTAATTGTGATAAATCTTCTATAGAATAGATATCATGATGTGGCGGTGGTGAAATTAAACCTACATATGGTGTAGAATTACGAGTCTTTGCAATTTCAGGATTTACTTTTGGTCCTGGTAATTGCCCTCCTTCTCCTGGTTTAGCTCCCTGAGCCATTTTTATCTGAATTTCGGCTGCGCTCGTTAGATAATTTGAAGATACTCCAAATCGCCCTGAAGCTACCTGCTTAATAGCGCTATTTTTCCAATCACCATTTACATCTTTATAAAAACGAACTGGATTTTCTCCTCCTTCCCCAGAATTACTTTTACCTCCTATACGGTTCATGGCAACAGCAAGATTCTCATGCGCTTCTTTACTAATAGATCCATAAGACATTGCTCCTGTTTTAAAACGCTTAACGATCTCTGTCCATGGCTCTACTTCATCTATTGAAATGGGATCGTAATTAGAAAATTCTAATAATCCCCTAATTGTCATTAAACTCTTTGACTGCTCATTAATTAAATCGGCATACTCTTTATAGGTTTTAGAGTCATTATCTCGAACAGATTTCTGCAATTTTGCTATAGACAACGGATTAAACTGATGTTTCTCTCCATTACGTCTCCATCTATATTGTCCTCCGATTTCTAAATCTAAGTTAGCAGCAACTTCTTGCTCTGCATAGGCTCGTTTATGGCGCTTTGCAATCTCTTTCTCTAGTTCATATAACCCTATTCCTTCGATACGTGTTGCCGTGTTAGGAAAATATTGATCAACAACTTTGGTATTAATACCAATACATTCAAACAACTGAGAGCTTCTATAAGAATTTAGAGTAGAAATTCCGATCTTATTCATCACCTTCAGCACTCCTTTACCTACTGCTTTATTATAATTTTTTATGGCATCATCAAAGTCAATTCCTGTGATATTACTTTCTTCAATCTGCTCTCCTATAATTTCGTTTACCATATATGGATTAATGGCACTTGCTCCATATCCAAATAACAAGGCAAAGTGATGTACTTCTCTTGGTTCTGCAGATTCGATTATAATACTTACTCTAGAGCGCTTTCCTAATTTTTGTAACCCGCTATTTACATAAGAACATGCTAATAATGCAGGAATTGGGGCTCTATGTTTACTAACGTTTCTATCAGAAAGTATTACGACATTTGTTCCTTCATCTATTACATCAGACACCTCTTGTAACATTGCTTCTAGAGCATCTTCAAGACCATTGAGTCCTCTATTAATGTTATATAACATTGATATAGAAGTCACTTTAAAACCTTTACCTGTAAATGTTTTTATTTTATCTAAATCCTCTTTAGATATTACGGGATTTTGGATTTTTAATTTATTACAGTGTTTCTCATTAATATCGAATATATTATGATCTGACCCTAAAGTCAGACTAATATCTGTAATCAATTCTTCACGAATACCATCCAAAGGAGGGTTCGTTACCTGAGCGAATAATTGTTTAAAATAGTTATATATTAATTGTGGTCGCTCAGAAAGTACTGCTATCGGAGTGTCAGACCCCATTGAACCAATTGGCTCTTTACCAAGTTGTCCCATTGGGGCGATGATCGTATCTATATCTTCTTGTGTGTACCCGAATACGGCTTTACGTTTCGCAACAGTTTCTTCTCCTAAGAATAATGGGCAATCATTATATGGAATATCTTTTAAGTGAACCAGATTATTATCCAACCATTCTCTATAAGGGTGTTGAGAAGCAATTTTTTCTTTAATCTCCTCGTCATTGATAATTCTTCCTTCACCCATATCAACCAAAAACATCTTACCCGGTTCTAATCGACCATGGTATTCAATATTACTTGGTTCAAGATCTACAACTCCAGTCTCTGAAGACATAATTACATATCCATTTTTGGTAACACTGTAACGTGAGGGTCTTAAACCATTTCTGTCTAATACTGCTCCTATATAATTACCATCTGTGAACGGAATTGAAGCAGGGCCGTCCCATGGTTCCATTGCACAAGAATTATATTCATAAAAAGCTTTCTTAGCTTCAGACATCTCAGGGTTCTTCTCCCAAGCTTCTGGCACCATCATCATCATTACCTCTGGAAGTGATCTGCCTGTCATTAATAATAACTCTACCACCATATCCATAGAAGCAGAATCCGACTTTCCTTTTAATACTACTGGAAGTATTTTTTTAATATCTTCTCCAAACCAATCGCTTTCAAGTAATTCTTCTCTTGAGCGCATTCTAGTTACATTCCCTCTAAGTGTATTGATCTCACCATTATGACACATATATCGGAAAGGTTGTGCAAGATCCCATGTAGGGAATGTATTAGTCGAAAAACGTTGATGAACCAAAGCAAGTCTGGTTACCACTTTTGGATCCATAAGATCAGTGTAGTACAATTTAATATCTTCGGGCATTAAGAGTCCTTTAAATATTAATGTCTTTGTAGATAAACTGGGTAAGTAGAAAAACTTACTTTCAGAAAGTTTAGAACTATATATGGTATGCTCTGTGACTTTTCTGGCCGTAAAAAGCTTTAAATTAAAGTCAAAATAACTCTGCTCCTTCTCTTCCTTACCAATAAATAATTGTTTGATAAAAGGCTCTGTTGTTGCTGCTATTTCTCCAAGATGCACATGATCAACAGGCACATCTCTCCAACCCAATAACACTAGATTTTGATCTGCTATGTTCTTTTCAAATGTATCTATACAAAACTGTCTTTGGTTTTCTCTTTTAGGTAAGAAAACATTACTTACTGCGTATTCTCCTGCAGCGGGTAAATCAAAATCACAACGTTCAACAAAAAAATCATGAGGAATATCGATTAGTATACCTGCACCATCTCCTGTTTTTCCATCTGCACTTACGGCCCCACGATGTTCTAGTTTTTCAAGAATTTCTAACGCCTTATGAATGATATCATTTGACTTTTTACCTTCTAAACTACAAATGAATCCGGCACCACAAGCGTCGTGCTCAAACTCTGGTAAATACATTCCTTGTTTCTTCATAATATTTTCCGACTTAAACGTGTTTCAAGAAGATGAAATTAACAAATCATTAAGGAATGGAAAAGAAAAAGGAATCAATCAACATCACTTTTCTGAGCTACATAAAAAAAAAGCCTATTGGATAAAATAATCACAAAATAAGGACTTCTTATTACGAATTTGATAATAGGATTTTTGACAAAAACCCTAATAAAACAAGGCATTCCATAAAATTACAGCTTTCTAATTCTAATGAAAACGTTTTCGTAAAAAACTCTAATTCTCGAGGTGCGAAATCATCAATTTTTAATAAAAAAAATACATACCCCTAATTTTTTATGGGGTAAATATCTTAAAATGATAAAAATTACGTGTTTACCCCATAAAATTTGGATGTAAAATATAAATTCACATATTTTTGATTCGAATTTAACATTAATTTTAACTTTTATTCTTTATGAAAAAAATAGAAGCAGTCATCAGAAGATCAAAATACCGTGCTGTAAAAGAAGCATTACATGATAAAGGAATTATGTTTTTCTCTTATTGGGACGTTACGGGAGTAGGACACGAACAAAAAGGAAGTGTATATAGAGGAATTTCTTATAGCACAACAGATATCCAAAGAAGGTATTTATCAATAGTAGTAAATGATGATTTTGAAGAAGCCGCTATATCAGCAATTCTTGAAGCAGGAAAAACCGGAGAAGTAGGAGATGGAAAAATCTTTGTTTCTGACATAAAGGAAGCCTATAGAATTCGTACTTCTGAAAAAGGCGGAGGAACACTAAACTAAGTACTCTACTATAGCAACAAGAAATTACCCAACTGAAAACAAAAAAATAATTTAATAGTAATTAAACAATGGAAATGTTAACTATAAACAATGTATGGATGATGGTGTGTACGGCACTTGTATTTTTCATGCACTTAGGATTTTCTTTTTTAGAAATAGGACTTACTCGTCAAAAAAACACAATCAATATATTATTCAAAAATGTATTCATAATCTGCGTAGGTTTGTTATTATACTGTCTTGTAGGTTTCAATTTAATGTACCCGGGTTTTGAAGAAGGTGCTGCCGGATTTTTTGGTTTTGCAGGCTTTGGATTAGATGCCCCACTTACAGCTGAAGGAGGATTAGATCTTGCTTATAATGAAGGATATACATACTGGACTGATTTCTTATTCCAAGGGATGTTTGCTGCTACTGCCGCTACTATTGTATCTGGAGCTGTCGCTGAACGTATCAAAATTGGAGCGTTTATGATTTTCACTATTGTATATGTAGGAATAGTATACCCAATCGTTGGTTCTTGGCAATGGGGAGGTGGATTTTTATCTACATTAACAATTGGTGAAGCTGAAGGTTTTTATGACTTCGCTGGTTCTACATTAGTTCACTCTGTTGGTGGATGGGCTGCTTTAGTAGCCGTATACTTACTAGGATCAAGAATTGGTAAATTTAGCTCAGAAGGTAAGCCACAGGCAATCCCTGGGCACAATATTCCTTTAGCCGCGGCTGGTGTATTAATCCTTTGGTTAGGATGGTTTGGCTTTAATGGTGGATCTGTACTTTCTGCTGATGCTGCAGGAACTTCTCTTACTTTAGTTACCACATCTTTGGCAGCAGCAGCAGGTGGAGTGGTCGCTTTCTTAGTATCTACCTTAATGTATAAAAACTATGACTTAACTATGTTCTTAAATGGTATTTTAGGAGGATTAGTAGGTATAACAGCAGGTGCAGATCAAATGAGTCCAACAGATGCTGTATTAATTGGAGCTATCGCCGGTGCAATTATAGTATTTGGTGTCGCATTAATCGATAAACTAAAATTAGACGATCCTGTAGGTGCCATTGCAGTTCACTTAATATGTGGTATATGGGGTACATTGGCTGTTGGAATTTTTGGAGCAAAAGCCGGATTTGATCAATTCCTTGTTCAAGGAGTTGGCGTATTAGCCGCTGGAGGATTTTGCGTAATTACCTCTTTCTTAATCATCTTTACACTCAAGAAAACTGTGGGAATCAGAGTTTCTGAAAAAGAAGAAATTGACGGATTGGATAGTCATGAGCATGGTATGGACGCATATCCAGATTTTAGACTTAACCAACACTAGAACTTAAATAGTATAGTGTGTTAACCATAAAAGAGGGAAATCAATTGATTTCCCTCTTTTATTATTATTTAATAATTTGCATCGATAAAGGATAAGAAGGACGCTCTCCATTACTTGCCTTAATCGCATTTATGATAGGAAATATAAAACATAATATTGCTATTACAATTAACCCAAGTGCTCCTAATCCAAATAATAATATTAATGGAATACATATTAGTGCATAAATAAACATACTTATCTGAAAATTCATTATTGATTTTCCATGTTCATCCATTGCCTCTACTCTTTCTCTTTGCGTAAGCCATAGGATCAGTGGCACTATAAATCCTCCAAACCCGGTTATAAGATCTAATAATTGTGATAAATGGGTAATGACTAATACTGATTTGTCTTCTCTCATGATTTCTTGTTTTGATTGATTGATGATGTTGCTAATAATATTAGCATTGTTATATATATGACGAGATAAACAACATTTTGTTACAACAAAACATCTTAAAAAAATTAAATAACACTACTATTCAAAAACAAAAAGACACCTCGAAAATTGTATCGAGATGCCTTATAAGTAATTAATTTAATGTCTTTTAAATAAGGTTGTTCTATTTAACAATTAGCTTTTGAGTAGATACTCCATCTTTACTATCTATTCTAACTAGATAAATACCCGTGTTTAACGATAAAGCACGAGTTGATAATGTATTAACTCCTGGTTTAAGTTGTCTTTGTCCCACTTTTCTTCCTAGTACACTATAAAAAGTAGCATTAACTTCTCCTTTTATATAATTATTAATATAAATTGAGAACGTGCTTGTGGCAGGATTCGGAGTTATTTTAGTACCTAATAAGCTATTTTCATCCTCATCTCCAAGAATAGGAGTTTTCGATTCTAATCCTGAAATTACACTTTCTGCAGATGCAGATTGACCACAAGATCCTTCATAAATCTTTACATTAGAGAACGTAGAGTTATTTCCTGAACCAGCATCATTATCATTAATGAACACCAAACGATCCATATTACCCGTATAAAAATTACCAACAGGAATAACATAAGTTGTAGTACCGCTTGAATAATTATCGAAGTTCGTTACTCCATAATTCTGACTACCATGAACTTTGAAATATCTAGTAGATGTTAATGTGTTATCATCTTCAAAACCGACTCCATGGATTTCTCCTTGAGAAGAACTACTGAAACTAAATTCGATAACTGTATTTGCCGTTACATTATAACTAAGCGGAATATATTTCCATGTATTGTTTTGCATAGATAATCCTGCTCCTCCATTTACAACTGAAAAATTACCAGCAGAGTCTTGATTAGAAAATCCAGTAATCTGGAAGTCATTGAAGTTTAAAGTATCACAAGTTGGATTTGGGTTCCCCGAACCATTTTGAATACTTACAGCATCGATAGCAATATCACTTTGCCAACCGCTTCCTCCAGAACCAGTAACTACATTAAATCGTATTTGCACACTAGAGTTTCCTGCATAAGCAGAAAGATCTACATCTGCAGTATTCCAATTGCTACCTTGTTCTCCAGTTCTACTAAACACACTTGTCCAATTACCAGTGTTATTAGTCCTAGCTTCAACATTTAGGCTATTAATGGCACTACCTAACATATGGTATTCAAACGCAAGTCTAGGAGTAGTCAAGCTACTGAAGTCTAAACAAGGAGAGTTTAAAAGTGCTCTTTTATTAGGATATCCAGTACCATTTCCTGAAGCTTCCACATAAATATATGTACTATCATCAGCAGCACTACTTGGTCCGGTTCCATTAGAAGGTGTACCACCTGAGTTTCTGGTCCAAGTTAAATCATCACCAACAGATGTATTTTTCCACTGTCCTAAGTTAGTTTCAAAACTCTCGCTGAAAGGAAAAGATGATACATCTCCTGTACATTCATCGGTACCTGGCCCTGGTCCTGGATCACCAAGTCCCATAGCATCCCAAAATGCAGAAATGGTAGCTCTTTCTCCAGAATTAGAACCCCCAGATCCAGAACATCCACCATATGCATGAACACCTACTGCATTTCCTGTAGCCGCATCAATAATTGGACTTCCAGAATTACCTCCGGTTGTATCTGTTCTATACCTAACAAATGTATTATTAACTGAGCTTAATGGCCCTGTATGGATTTGCTGTGTTTGATTATCTATTCCTGTATCAGTACCAAACCCTGTAATTGTTATATTACTTCCTGGATCACTTTGTACAACGTTAAAAGATTTACCTTGAGCCTGAATAGGAGTTTGACCTGTTTGTGAATTCGCACTAGCTGTAAACACGGCCCAATCATTTGCTTGAGACGCATTACCCGGATAAGGAGAAATAAAATTACCAATTGGATATTGATCTTCTGGTCCAGGATGTACAATACTTCTATCAGGATTTGATTTTGGTACATTAAACTCAATTATTTGAGCTCTACTACCCACACAATGCCCTGCAGTAACCAGTTTCCCGTTAGTAATAATCCACCCTGTACAACCAATAGGTACAATTCTTCCTATTGCCGCATCATTTGAATCTACCCTATCATCTGCAGATCCACACTGGGATTTAGTTGTAGGGTCAAGTATACCAATTCCGATTTCTTTGATATTGACACCAATGGATTTTTCTCCCGCAGCAATGGTAAGCTTAAGAGTAATTTTATCTCCATTAAAATACGCTGTTGTATTTTTCCAGTCTTTGATAGTTCTGGCAGTCAAAGTCTGAGTGGCACCATCCAAATCTGACGTAATGGTCAATGTACTATTAGCACCCAGATTAACATCTTCAAAAAATAAACGTAACCAAGTTGCTCCTTTTTCTGAAATGGATTCTGTAATAACTTCAGCACTACTTTTGGCCTGATTGTCAATAGATTTAACTTTAAGATTAGCCGCTTTATACCTTGTAGGCAAGGGGTTTATCTGCGCCAAATTTATGGCAGGCATGAGCATAAAAGCCAAGCAGGCGAGCATACCAAACTTCCGAATGGAATATCTCTCTTTTTTAAAATTAATTGAGTTTGTGTTAAAAAAATTCATAAGAATTAAAATTAATTATTATTGGTTTGACATTAAATTTAACGTACATAAAAAATGTTGTAATCATGATTACAACAGAATTGTTTCCCAATTAATTCGTGACTGAGCGGTTTACTCAACTACGAACCCAATTTTTATCCTAATTCTTCTTTCCTTTAAGGAAATGAGGTAGATACTTAATATTAGAAGTACTTTTCACTTCTTCACTGCACAAGATAACAAAGAAAAACTACTCCTCAAAAAAAGTTTAACAATGCGTATTTAAAGTGTATATATTAATCTCTATTTTTGTGCCTTCAGTAAGTAACGTATATGATTACACAAGATACCATTGTAGCTTTGGCAACCCCATCAGGCGCAGGAGCAATTGCAATTATTCGAGTTTCCGGAAAGGATGCCCTGCAAATTTGTGCTCCATTATTTAGATCAGTCAGTGGCAAAGATCTTTTAGCACAGAAAAGCCATACAATTCACTTGGGGCATATAGTTGACGAAGAAAGGGTGTTAGATGAAGTATTGGTATCAATTTTTAAAGGAACAAATTCTTATACAGGAGAGCCCACTATAGAAATTTCTTGTCATGGCTCTACTTATATTCAGCAAGAAATAATTCAACTATTACTTCGTAAAGGCTGTAGAATGGCAAATGCTGGTGAATTTACATTACGAGCTTTTATTAACGGAAAATTAGATTTATCGCAAGCGGAAGCAGTTGCCGATCTTATTGCATCAGATTCTGAGGCGTCACATCAAATTGCAATGCAACAGATGCGAGGAGGTTTCTCTAATGAAATCCAGAAGTTGAGGGAAGAATTGCTCAATTTTGCTTCTCTAATTGAACTTGAACTTGATTTTGCAGAGGAAGACGTAGAGTTTGCAGATCGAACACAGTTTAAGGATCTAATTTCAAGAATTATTAATGTTTTAAAACGTCTTATCGATTCTTTTTCGGTAGGAAATGTAATCAAAAACGGAATTCCTGTTGCGATAGTCGGAGAACCTAATGTTGGTAAGTCTACTCTATTAAATGCTTTGCTAAATGAAGAGAGAGCGATTGTATCAGATATCGCAGGAACTACTCGTGACACTATTGAAGATGAAATTAATATTGGCGGAATTGGTTTTAGATTTATTGACACTGCAGGAATAAGAGATACCAAAGATGTGGTAGAAAGTATTGGTATCCAAAAGACTTTTGAAAAGATTGAGCAAGCCCAAGTTGTAATTTACCTGGTTGATAGCTCTTTATTAACCAATGACAGTATACAAGAGCTTAAGACAGAAATAGGGAAAATAAAAAATAAACATCCTCAAAAGCCCCTAATAATTGTAGCCAACAAAGTGGACAAATTGGAAAATTCTGAAATCGAAAACCTGAAATCCGAAATCGAAAACATCCATTTACTTTCAGCAAAACAAAATATTGGCGTAGAAGAATTACAAAATAAACTTCTGGAGTTTGTAAATACAGGAGCTCTGCGAAACAACGAAACTATTGTAACTAACACTCGCCATTACGACGCATTGCTAAAGGCCCTAGAAGAAATCCAAAAAGTGCAATATGGTCTTGATTCTGGACTTTCTGGGGATCTAATGGCTATAGATATTCGTCAAGCGCTTTATCACTTTGGAGAAATTACAGGAGAAATTACCAGTGATGATCTATTGGGTAATATTTTTGCTAATTTCTGTATTGGAAAATAGACTTCACAAACAATATACAAGAAAACAACAACTAAATAAATTTAATCCTTAATTATCAGTTGTTTACGTTTTTTATTTTAATTCTTAACTAACGATATTTATTCAATATTTGGATAATATTTGTACCTTTATTGTGCCTCAAATAATTGAGGTACAAAATTTAGGTGTTATAGGCGAAATTATGTCGCTTATTTACATTTATTTCTATTTAATGATATCTAAATATACTTAAATACATCTATTTTATGAGTTCCAATATTAGAATTCAGCGTATTTGCCAACATTGTGGTGAGGAGTTTACAGCTAAAACAACAGTAACCAAGTACTGCGGTGATAACTGCGCTAAAAGGGCTTACAAAGCAAGAAAAAAGGCAGAACAAATAAAAGCCTCTAATAAAGAAACTTTGCGAATCAAAATCAAACCTATTGAAGAATTAAAAGCAAAAGAGTTCTTAACCGTTCGAGATGTTTCCAGCTTATTAAATTGCTCTTCCAGAACAGTTTATAGACTGATTAATAATGGTAGCATCAAAGCTGTGAACTTAGCCGATAGAATGATCAGGGTAAAACGCTCTGAATTGAATACGGTTTTAGAACCTCAGAAACATGAGGACAATCAGAGTACAATTAAGGAATATGATGTGTCAGAATGTTGTACAATTACCAAAATTCAAAGCAAATATGGTATTTCAGACGGAGCATTACAACAGCTTATAAAAAGGCATGGTCTTCCAAAAATCAAAAAAGGAAGATATACGTATGTGCCCAAAATATTAATAGATGATTTTTTTCAGTAAATTTAATATACCTAAGGAAGCACAATGAAAGTATCAGTATCTCTAAGGCAAAAACTTATTTCTAAAGGTAGGAATAGCTTATACCTTGATTTCTATCCTCCCATTCCACATCCAGAAACCGGAAAACCTACACGAAGAGAATTCTTAAAACTTTATCTTATTGAAAAACCAAAAACACCATTCGATAGGCAAAAGAATAAGGAAATCTTTGAACTTGCACAGCAAATTCAACATAAAAGAACAACCTCTCTCAATAAACCTGAGATTTATTCGGAATACGAAAAAGAGAAACTTAGATATAAGGAATTAGGCGAACAGGATTTTATTGACTATTTCAAATCTATAGCAGAAAAACGTACAGGCTCTAATTATAGCAGTTGGATTTCGGCCATAAATTACTTTGAGACTTTCACAGGTGGAAGCTTAAAATTTGCAGATGTTAATGAAATGCTCTTGAATGAATTTAAGGAATATCTTCTAAGCACCCAAAGCAAAAGAAGCAAGAAAACAAAGCTTTCGCAAAATACGGCTTCCTCATACTTTAACAAACTAAAAGCGACTTTGAAACAAGCTTTTAAAGACGGTATTTTAAGGACTGACCTAAACCACAGGATAGAACCTATAAAAGAGGCCGAAACACGTAGGGAATTCTTGACCCTTGAAGAGCTTAATAGTTTGGTAAAAACACCTTGTAACGATCCTTTATTAAAAAGAGCTGCTTTGTTTTCAGCACTAACAGGATTAAGGTTTTCTGATATTCAAAAGCTTATATGGGAAGAGTTAAGCTATGTTAACAATCAGGGTTTTTACATAAGGTATCAGCAAAAGAAAACAGATAGTATTGAATCCTTACCTATTTCTGAACAAGCATACAAATTACTAGGTGACCCTGGTAAACCTGAAGAAAAAGTTTTTAAGGAGTTAAGGTATTCTGCATACAAAAATAAACACCTTTACCAGTAGATCGGAGCAGCAGGGATTACCAAAAACATAACTTTTCACTGTTTTAGGCATACATATGCAACTCTACAACTCTTCTATGGCACTGATATTTACACTGTGTCGAAATTACTTGGTCATAAAGATTTAAAAACTACCCAAGTTTACGCCAAGATTGTAGATAAAGCAAAAATAGAAGCCGCTAATAAAATAAAGCTTGACTTATGAAGGATGAATTTAAAAACTTGACCCCTTATGAAATTTTTTCTAAGACTATGATTTCGGTTAACAAAATAAAGTCAAGTAGAGATCAGTATTTGGAATTAACTAAGTTGTATTATCATTACTATTACCCTCTACCAGAAAATTCTAGTTATTACAGTCTTGAAGAAGAAGATCAACCTGTTTACTTCAAAGGAAATCAAGTAGCTGCCTTATTAAAAAAGGAAATGAACCGTATAGATATAGAACTTGAATTTTCAAAGAAATTTGAGATTGGTAAACAACCTATATTAGAACAAGTATTTAAACTTTCAGAAAGGACTGGAGCAAAAATTGAGTTAATTAGGATTTTGAATGCAGTTTATGAATTAAGGCTTATCGAAAGTCTAAAAGGAGAAATCCCAAGTAAAAAAGACTTTATGAATGTAATGGGCCTAGTATTTGGTATTGATTTATCCAACTACGCCTCTAACCTATCTCAGTCTCTAAAAAACCAACCTTTAGAAGTCAACCTAAAAGTTTTTGCAGAAATGGAAGAAATTGTTAAAAAAAACCACGAAAAGCATAATAAATAGTATAGACCTAATATAGAGTCTATAAAGAAATATAACTCTCCTTTCGACCTTTGAGTGAACAAAACACCAAAAAAAGGTCATGATTATTATTCAGCTTGATAGTGAACAGCTCATGAATTTAATTCAAAAATCTGTTCGTAAGGTTTTAAACGAGAGTTCAACCCAGACCACTATAACTTCAAAACAGGATGACCAACATCTTACAGTCAAAGAAGCAGCCAGTTTCTTGAATATTACTGTTCCTACGCTTTACTCAAAAAATAGCAGAGGAGAACTCCCTTCATGCAAACCTCCAGGATGTAAAAGATTATTCTTTCTCAAAAGTGACCTTATAGAGTATTTAAAACAAGGTAGACGAAAGACAGCCTTTGAAATTAAAATCGAAGCTGAAGCTTATATCAATAAACCCAGAAATGATCGTGATGGGAAATAAAACTAACTACATAAGGCATGTATACCATATGGTTGACAACAGATACAAAACGTACAACTTATATAAGCTATACAGTGTTTTTAATGGAGAAAAAGTATTAACAGACATTATCAGAATTGAAAGAAAAAGTCAATACAATAGTGGTTTTTATGACTGGATCATACTTAAAGATCATAGCAATTGGAACAGATGCACAAGATTAACTGAGTTATGGCCAACATCAATAAAAAGTGTATTCAAAGGGAATAAGAAAATTAAAGTCAGAGGAACTTATAAACCTTCTAGCCTTATAATCGCTCAATTCTCTCGGAAACAAAAAAAGCTTATTGTTGATCATTTCGACAACCACTACCCCTCTGACCTTAACTTACTTAAAGTGATAATACAAAAACATAGCTATTATTTGAAATAACGATGTGATAATTCAAAATAAAATCTAAACAATTATGAAAAGTAAGGACGAATACAAGTATGCCCATTATTGTAATGACAGAGCAATAGTTGAATTTTTAAATCGTAAAAATCACAAAACGATCCCTGATGCAAAGGAGATTCGTTTATTGGCGTATCTTATTTACCTATGTACAGAAAGTAATTTGGAAACTATAGAAAGTAAAGGACAAAACTATGTTTACATTACAGACTCACTCATATTAAAAAATCTGAAGTTTTTCAAGGGTACATCTAGAACGTTAAAGAACTATCTTAGAAAATTAGAAGATTTTGAATTTATTAAAAGATTAGTGTTAAACAACAATAAAAGGTACATATGCATAAACTCTGATTTATTGAATCCATGGAAGAACACAGAGATGGATATGAGGCCTACTTTGTTTTTAAAAAGATATAAACCGCATTTATGGGATCAAGTTACAGCTGAGTATGAACCTCTCCTAAAAGAACGTTTTAAAAACTGTATTGAAAATTTTAATGACACCTACGATCTTAATGGAGAAAAATATAAAACTAATTCGATCTATACAGGCCTGATGAATTATTGCAAGAAATGGTATCGTAACGATTTGGATGGACGTTATGGCTATAAAATCAATTAGCCAAAAGAGGCCAACCAAAATATAGGTATGAAAAGGATTACACAGTTACTATGAAGTTTTTTGTTAATGGTATGAAGAAAACAACAAGCAGGTATGACAAATGTTGCAAGTTATAATACAGTATATATATAATTATAGTGCAAATAATTATAAAATAAATAAGTTAGTTTGCAATCACACATTTTTTTAATAATTATAATCTTATTTAAGTATAGAAATTTACTCATTCAATAATGGGGATAGGGGGTAAAATCACTAGAACCTTTTTTATGTATACATCGCCACTTAGCAAGAATTTTACTCCGTCTAAATTTTTAAGGGGGGGGGTATAGAAGTGTTAATTTAAGTTCTATGAAATCATCGGTTAATTGAACTTTATTAACGTTCCGTGTATGGTGCTGTAACTATGCACTATACATATTGTTCTGTGGTCGTATTTTCTTTTTTATCAAACTTCAACTTAGGTAAAACAACTTTATATTCTTTATCATCCATAGAATCATACCAATAAACTAAATATTCAACACTTCCATTTGATAGCTGATAACCGTCCTTAATAAAAGTGCTGTATTTTTTATTCATAAATTCTCTTGAAAATAGAAGTACATTTCCCCCTTCTTGTTTCGCTAATCCTATACCTACATTATCAGCAAACTGTATGGAATCATTTTTAAGGTTATCTCCTGATTTTAGAGTTTTAATCCTATTTAACGTTTTAATATATTTTTGAGAGCCTAAATTAATGTCTTTGTGCCCAAGTATTAATTCAAAATGTTTAGGTTGTTCTGTATTTCCTTCAAATTTAATTACCGATAGTCTATTAGTATTAAACTCATCAAAAAATGATGAATTACAATGTATTTGTAAACTTAATTTTGCTCTAGAGCAGCCAACATATAATACTCGTTTTGATTCTGTTTTAGTAAAGTCATAATCCTCTAAGAGAAGATATACATGATCAAATTCTTTACCTTTTGATTTATGCATTGTTGCAATTATTATTGCATTGGAATCAGCATTTATAGCATCCTCCATTTTTATTTCACGAATATATTCGTACCAATCTACTAGTTGTTTCTGCTTATCATAATTCAATTCAAATTTTTGAATAATCTCTAAACAAATATCAAGGTGAATACTAGAATTGTGTTTTGATTTAAAATTATTTTTTGCTTCAGCCCATTCATTATTGAAAATTAAGCCAGCATCATTTTTTTTCAGTTTTAGATAATCTGTGAAAGTTCTTAGTTCAAATAAATGGTCTAAACTAAATCCTTCAAACCCTGTAATAAGCCTAGTTTTCTGTCCTAATTCATTTAGAAATGTACTTAACATTAAAGCTTGTTTATTAGTTCTAACCAGTATAGCTTTTGTTCCGTTGTAATTATCTTGAATTACTCTTTCTGCTAATGATTTCTCCAAATAAGAGGTGTTGTACCTAATTAGTTTAATATTAGACTTCAAATGTTTATCTATAGGTTCTAATTCTTGTGTTTTTAATCGATTTGGTATTTTATTAAGTAATTCATTGTTGAATTGAACAATGTGCGAACTACTTCTATAGTTTTTGATTAACGAATATTCTGTAGCATTATATTTCTCTTTGAACTCTAGCATGTTTTTATTAGAAGAGCCTCTAAACCCATAAATATTTTGATCATCATCCCCAACAGCAATAACTCTGATGTTTCCTGCTTTATTTATTATGGTTTGCACAAGTTTCCATTCAACATCATTTACATCTTGAAATTCATCTAGGAGCAATACGCTTTTATTAATAATAGATGAAATGTCAATTTCTTCATTGTTAATTGCTGTAATACAATCTTGAATTACGTTTTCAGATTTCTTTAAATCTCCCAACTGGCCCATTAATTGAAAACAGAAACCATGAAAAGTTGTGATTTTAATAAGCCCAGAGTATTCTGGAACAAGTTTTCTAGCTCTAGCTCTGAATTCTAGAGAAGCAGCTTTTGAAAATGTAAGCATTAAAAATTGCTCTGGTTTAATATCTTCTAACAATAATAGACTGGCAATTTTATGAACTAGTACTTTAGTTTTACCACTTCCAGGACCTGCTAAAACTAATATGTTATCTGATTTGTTATCGTCAACAATACTTCTCTGGTCAATATCTAGTTCCCCTGCAATTTTCTTAAATCGTTCAGGAGTAAGTGGTCTGCTAATTTCCTTTTTACGTCTCGGAAAATATTTAGCCAAAAACTCCTCATAAGGTTGACTAAAATAGTCATTAACGTATGCTAATGCAGATTCGTAATTCTGAAGTCTCCTTTTAGCATATTCACCAACAATATGGATCTGTTCCGTCTTATGATGGTAATGTTGATCCATTTTATCAAAGTTTTCCTTTGTGAACCTTGGTAGTGAACTGTCAATTTCTTCAATATTTAATCTATTGTAGGATACCATAAAACCACCTTCTAATTTTATTGATTTTATCTGATTTAGAAATAGCAAGGCTTTCTCATATCGTTTAATATTTTCCTCTTTAATTTGTCCGAAAAGTTGATTAGAATTTTTAAGTTCTAACATTGAAAAACTTACAGGTAAGTCTTTTTTATCTTGAGATTTTTGTTTGTCCTTTTGTTTTATATAGAATTTTTCAAGAAGTTCATAAACATCTAACGCCAGTTCATGTCTCCATTGAATATCCTCATTTAATGCATCATACTGTTTAACTTTTATTTGGTATAAATCATTTTCTCGGTCAACACGTTTTTTTTGGATGAAATTTCTTATTTCCCAATAATTAAGAATGTTCTTTATTGCATCAATTGAAGTTTTTTCGACACCAATATCAATTATGTTTTGATTAAGTTGTCTCATTGATATTTTAATGTCTTTTGTTACAAATTGTTGCATTGCTATTTCAATTTTTCGATAGCGTTCAAGTATTCTTTTTGAGCTATTAGTTGATTTAGACAGATTAATAAATGCTGTTAGGTCTTTAGCATCTCCTAATATTTGAAGGTTTCTTAGTATATCAATGACATCTCTAATTTCTTTTAGTTTTAACCCAGTTCGATCTGCTAAGTAATCAATTCTACACTCATCATCTTTAACGATACGTTGCAGAACTCTCGAACAATGTTGAATTTGAGTTTCAGTTATTTTTTTACTTTGGTGTATTATTTTTAGAGCTTTAGATATGTTTGGCACCATCAAACTATTTGCAAATATTCTTGGTGAATTTTGTTTTCGTTTTAAGAAACCTTGATCTTCTAAAGCTGCTATAGAGGTCTTAACTCTAGTTTCTAATTCTTGAATTTCGGTATCCCAACCAGCTTTTTGTGCTATTTCCAAAGCTGAGTTACTTATTTTTTTTGTTTTTCTATATTTTGATAAATACTTAAGTGCTTGCCAAATTTGTTGAATTTCTTTTTGATTTATTTTGGTCTGTTGCAACAAACTAAAGTGCTTGTTTAAATCTTGCTCGTTAAATAAAATGTAGCATTTGGCTTGTGTTTTATCATCTCGTCCTGCCCGTCCCGCTTCTTGCACATAGTTTTCTAAAGAATTGGATATATTATAATGGATCACAGATTTGACATCATCTTTATCTACTCCCATTCCAAATGCAGATGTTGCTACAATAATGTCTTTTTCATTATTCATAAAAGCATCCATGTAGTCTTTCTTTACATCTTTATCCAACTTTCCATGAAAATAAGTAGAATTAAAGCCTGCTTTTTCTATTGAGCCGTGAATTTCCTCAACTCTTTTAGTTCTTGACGCATAGATGATTACTGGTTTTTCACAACGATCTAATAAGGGTAATAGGGCATTCATTTTACGATCAGGATCTTCAATCTCTATTACCTCATATTTTAGATTGGTTCTACTAGCTCTTGTTACAAATTCATCTAATTCAATGTTGAGTTTTGTTTTAAAATACTTTTTTATATCCTCTATAACTTGTGGCTTCGCAGTTGCTGTAAAACAAGACACGGGTATTTTCCCAACCATTCTTTCTTCCTCTAGGCTTTGAATGAAGTCAGCAATATATAAGTAATCAACTCTAAAATCTTGCCCCCAAGACGAAAAGCAATGTGCTTCATCTATGACAAACCTTGCTATTGAACGTTGTTTTAAAATCCTTGAGATCGTTGGTGACCGCAAAGATTCTGGGGATAGATATAATAATTGCACCTCTCCTTTTTCTACTCTTTCAATAGCGTCTTGTCTTTCTAGTGGAGATAATAATCCATTAATAGCGACTGCCTTTGTAATGTCAAAACGTTTTTCAAGATTCTCAACTTGATCTTTCATTAACGATACCAAAGGAGATATAACTACTGTAAGCTGACGAGACAATGAGCCTTTCATCAAAGCTGGCAATTGAAACGTAAGTGATTTGCCTCCTCCCGTTGGGAAAATTGCTACAAATGATCTTGAACTTAATCCAGCTCTAACTGTTTTTTCTTGTAAACTTATTTCTTCATCTTGGTCAAAACTTCTAAAGTCTTCATATCCAAAATATGTTTGTAATGCATTTTTAGGGTTTAAATTCGAATTACAATATGTACAACTAGGTTTACCACAAAACCTAAACCTGATATCATCTAGTATCTGTTGCGTTTTGGGTAGGGTGTTGGTTACCCAATATGCCAATATGGATTTATCTTCTTTGGTATTTATTAATGAAAAAGCATAAGCTAATTCAATAGGATTGTCTCTTACATATTGAGAAATATTAGCATTATCACAAATTTTGTTTTTAATTAAATCACCTATTTTAGTACCTATGTCAATGTTATTTAATTGAAAATTTATTAACTCTAAAAATCCTGAATATGCTTCTGAATTAGAAAGTAAACTTGCATAAACCTGCTTTATTTCTGCATCTAATTCATTGAATTTGTTGAGTTCGTCAATTAATAATTGCTTGGTTAATTTACAATCTGATAAGGGGTTATTATAATCACTATCGTTAACTATTTTATATCCTTTTACAAGCTTGTGATATGGGTTGTCGCTAAATAGTAATGGAGACCACAGTAGTGTATCAACTATTTTTTTACTTCTAAATATTTCATTTCCTAGTACTCTTTCCAGCAAAGGAATATCATGTGCGACTATGTTGTGACCACAAATATATTCTGTTTGATTTATCCAATTCTCAAGTTTTGTAAGCTGACTTTCATGCAATTCTTGTCCATTAAAAAGTGCACCAACATCATTTATTTTCCCTTGTTTGGTGGTTTCAATGTCTATATATAGAATTTTGTTTATCATTTTGTAGAGATCACTTATTCATTATGATCTCTCTTTTTTTTGCGTATACCATACAACCTAGTTATATAATGAATGGTAACTATATATGTTGAATATACGAAATATAGTTACCTGTCCCTATCCGCTTTTATTAAATTGTCTAATAGGGTTTTTTGTTCTTTTAATATTCCATCGGTTATTTAGACTTTAGTTTTAAAGCATTTAATTTAGATTCTGCCATAGATGCTAAATATGGAGCGGAATATATATACTCTAAAATAGAAATTATCATATCCGTAAGAATTGGCAACTCTTTTTCACTTAAAGTTCCATCCTTTTCATGAGCGCCTATATTTCCAAATAATCTTAATCCATCTGCAATTTTAACAAGTTTTTCAGGGATTTCGTTTTTACTTACTAGATCTTCTAATTTCTGATAAAGTTTTTCTCCATTCGCATTTCGATCAAAACATATGAGTTCCAACAATCTTCTAATTAAAAGGGCATAAGCACTAGCATCTATAAATTTGACTGTTTGTGCTGCTATAAACCCTTTTTTAATTTCTATAGGTAATCCCATAGGAATATTTGTTTTTATAGGATATAAAAACTCATAAGTTAAATCTTCTTCTGATTCCAAATAATCAGCCCAATAGTATTTTACTATATTTTCATTTTTACATGAAGGACAAGTGAGTACATCATAATAAGTACCAGCATCAATGTGAGGATATTCTTCAATTATTGCCTCTATAAAAACATGACCGATGCTCTCCATTGCAGAAATATTAGAACAATGCCCACAACTAATAGTTTGTGATAATCTTTTTCTTTCCATCGTTTATTTAGACTTTGTCATTCTTAAATACTGTATTCTATTATCAATTTCTTTTAAACCAAGTTCATTTCTCAAATCTTTTCTTAAAGACTTTAACAATTCTTCCAAGTCCATAGACCCATTTTCAGAAAGATCTATGATCAGTTGTTTTGAAAGAAAAATCTGTTCTTCATTACCCATCAATTGTATCTCAGCAAACACTCTCTCCAAGTCAAGCCCTACCACTTTTGGATCACGTTTTATTGAATTTTCTAACTTTAAGTATGTATTAATTAAAAAATCAATTCTTTTTTCCCTTGTCTTGCTTTTAAAACCAATTTTGTCCTTAATGTAAAAGGAAAACCACCAACCAAGGAAAGCTAAACATACGCCTATAATTATTTTTAAATACTCAATATCTATTTCCATCGGTTTATTGAACTTTATTTATATAATCTCTTTCTGTAGAAGTAAATTGTTTTGCTTTAGTTCCAAATGGTTGTACTTTTCCTGGACAATCAATATCCGCAACGCTTAAAGCAGTAGCGTCCCGAAGGGCGCTATTGTTTATCGGGTTCACTGTGAAAGTTCCTTAAACCTACAAAAAGCATTCGCCAACTTAATTTGACGCGGACTTTTGCATTCAGCTTCAAAAATAGCAGGGTTGGCAACCATGATAAAGCACGTGCGCGCTCGTGATACAGCCACGTTAAAGCGATTGGGGCTAAAAAGAAAGTCCATGCCACGCGGTGCATCTTCCAAACTGGATGTGGCCACCGAGTAAATGATGACCGGAGCTTCTTGCCCTTGAAACTTATCTACAGTTCCAATCTCTAAAGTTGGCAGTCGTTGTTTAATAGCTTGTACTTGGGCATTATAAGGCGTGATGATCTTTATGTCCGAAGTTGTTAAGGAGACTTCCTCACCATTTTGATTTATGAATGTGGTTTCACCACTTGTAAGTTGATGCACAATCTCAACCACTTTCTGAACTTCTTCAATTGATGAATTGGTATTGCCATTGTGTTCAACCTCTTCAAGATATAATCCCGCTCCAGAATATTTAGATCCTAAAATTTGCTGCTGATCAAGATGGTCTTTTGATTTCAACCGGTTCTCATAAAAGAGCTCCGAAACAAATGCATTGATGGATGAATGCATGCGCCAGGTGTCAGGTAAAAAGATACCCTGTTCATCTGAAATGGTTTTCTCGTCTTGAAGCACATGTTCTAATGCTGAAACTTCTGTTCCATCGGGATGTACCCCTTGTTGGGGTTGTTTCAGTTGCTGTGGGTCGCCAAGCAGAATAAAGTTGGAACAGCAATGAGAAACGGACAATGTATCAATTAGTGATAGTTGGCCAGCTTCATCCACAAACAGGTAATCTACACCTTCTTTAAAAGTTGGCTTGCTCCACATGAAAGACGTTCCAGCAATAACATCTGCATTACCCAAAGCAGCCAGGATGGCACCTTCGCCTGCTGTCACTTGCCAAGGTACCGTTTCATCATAATCGGCTTTCACCTTTTGTAGCATTTGGATTGAAAAGCCTTGTTCTTCAGCAACTTCCCATACCTTGGCAAGTAAGTTAGAGATAACCTTATGGCTTAAAGCAGTAATCCCAATTTTCTTGCCTTCTTGCACGAGTTTGACAATCAGGTGGCTTCCAGTAAAACTTTTGCCAGCGCCAGGAGGGCCTTGAACGGGTAAACAGCTGTTGTCCAACTTGGATGCAAAATCAAAGGTCTTTTCGGTGATGTCATCGTGGTTAGTTTTTTCTTCGGTTAGTTTTGGAGAGACATTCATGAGCAGTTGTCTGGCTGCCCGATAAGTTTCGGAATCGCTTTCCATGGCATTGGCTACAACCCATTCCGCCAAACTAGTTATAGCTTCTTCTTTTGTTCTTGAGTTAACGTTTTCCAAGCTCATGACCGTAACTGGATGTGCTAAGTCTATCTTCGATGGTCCTTTCTTGATTTTTAAAAAGCGGCTATCGACATCAATATAGTGAATCGTACCAATTTTATTGTTTTCCTGATCTTCCAGCGATTGACCTTTGCGAAGACCACATTCTTGATTGGGGAAAGTATACGTATCAACTACGCTTTTTTTCTCGGGTACACGCTCACCGGTATATTGAAGAAAAGAAAGGGCTTTTCGTTCTTCCAGTAATTCATCTTCTGGGAGCTCTTTAAGTCGGAAGAATTCCCACCAAAAAGACTTCATTTCTCTGCGATACCAATCAAGCATATGCGCCAAAACAAATCGTGCCTGCTGCACATTATTTCGTTCTGTTCGGATCGGAGGTACACCTTCCAACAAGGAATCCATAATGGGCTTTATCCTTTTTTGATGGGCTGTAATACTATCGCTGGCCGAACCTTCACCATCAATAGGTCGGGTAATATCCGCACCGTTTTTAATTAAATCATTACGAATTTCCTCCAACCAGTCCTGTAACCGAACCAAGGATTCGCAGTCGTCTTGATTATACAATTGAACGGCTGTTTGGGTTACTTCGCTTAGATTGTCAATGTTTCCTGTTTGCAGGAGCAACTCTAATTGCGATTTGTGACTTGAAAGCTCTCTTAAATCCATCTTACGCACGTAACCAAAGAAAATCTCCAAATCTTTAATGGAATATTTCTCTACACTCGCTCTTATGGATTGACGAACTAAGCCATAGAGATCAACAAACGTATCAGAGCGTAAGAAGGTGTCAATCTCATTTTCACGGGACGCATACTTGCCCATTAATCGTTTAAACATCGTGACCTCGTAAGGTGCATAATGGTAAATATGAAGTGAAGAATCTTCTTCTTTGAGGTTGACTGCAAAGTCAATGAATTGCTCAAAGATTTTTTTCTCTTCTTTTTCATTTTTGGCCCATAACGCGTGGTACTCTCCTTTATGGGCGTAACCAATCATGTACTCCAGTCCATCAGGCTCAACCATTCGATCGCCCTCAAAATCGAGATAAATATCGTTTTCAGAGGGTTGCGGCAGTTTGTTCAGTCCTTTACCTTCTTCAACCTCGAGGGTTTCATAGATTGGTTCATAGCTATTGTGCCTGCTTGTATTCTGTACCCGTGCTTGCTCGCGCAACTTGTTGAATGTTTCTTTAACACCCTTTGTAGGTTCAAATGGTACAGGTAATGCCGAGTTTGCTAGTTTTTCAAGGGTGTTTATACCCTGAATATTAAGCTCTTTAGTCTGAGACGAACCCATACCGGCAACAAAGGTTAAGTGGTCGTCTTCACGTCTAATCGAATTGCACGTCTTCCACCATCGGCAAATATCGCAGTGACTAACGGGATCGGGATAAGTTTCATAGTCATTTAGTATAGCATCCTCCAAGTTCCTTTTCACCAAACGGATGTATGCTGCATATTCATCAAAGCGATATGTCTCTTCGCCCTCCGGCTTAATAACTCCCATGTATTCTGGTGACTTTCCTTGAATCCTGCCAACGCGTTCGGAATAAAGGCCGATCTGGAGTATTGTTCCCGCCTTGGTTTCATTGGTCAGTTTGGTGTCCCAAACTTCATATGACCATTCGCCAAGATTACTTTTCGTGTCTACTCTCATTAAAAAGTCGGCCCAACCGCTCCATTTACCATCCTCCTTTAAACGAGCCTGGTAAACAACGTCAGCACCTGCCTTCATGGCATCAATGGTATGCTTTTCAGCATGTGGATCTTCATTGTTTATTTCAGCAATCGTCTTACCTTCATCTTTTAATTTTTGGAGGTGGCTCGCCTCAAATTCAATACCCTTCTCCTTAAGCATCGTCAACACACGATTGTTATACATCTCAGGATCTGCTATTTCACCCCGTGCGTGTTGTTTGTTGAGTTGGGTAAGGTGTTTACAGCTGCCATGAGAAGATAGATCTGAAGGGCTATAAATAATCTGGTTGTTCTTGTATTTCATATAAAATTTGAAGAAAAGATTTTTATTGTGCTTTTTCCTTGCATGATGTACTTATCGTTTATTTGAACTTTCATTAATAATGGCCTTGTGTATGAAACCGTAGCGTGTAAAAAGGCACTATATTTTTGGTTTAACACAGAGCTGAAGTTTTAAATTTATCAATTTTAAAAGCAAAATTTAAAACTGGGTGGTCTTTGCAATAAACATAAACCTCTCAGAAACGCATTATTATCTATGTTTTAAAGGACACGTTTTTGTGCTTTCGTTATTTCCTAGCGTTGGCTATTCCATTGCGATTGCATATTTTCTTTCTCTTTGCTTAAAAGCTTCATTTCCTCCTTCTAATATTTCACAGACGTGCTGTTTTATCCCTTGTGAATCCAGTGTAATCCCAATGGACTTGTCATATTCTTTTGTGTTTTCTAAACTACCTGAAACGTACTGAAATTTAATTCCGTTTTTGTTCGGTGAATCATTTCCGTTTTGATTAGCTACAATTATTAATTCAGAATCTGAACCAACAACTATATTTGGATTATGTGTTACTAGTATTATTTGGCGTTCTTTTTTCTTCTTAATAAGATATGCTACCAAGTCTTTATATATTGCTCTATTATCTAAATCGTCCTCTGGTTGGTCGATTAATATTGGACAATCTTTACTGCTAAAATCAAGTAGTAAGAGTAAAACAACAAATGCTTTTTTACCTTCTGACATTTGATTAAAAATATCATCATAAACGATATCGTAGGATACCTCAAAAAAGTTACTTGCCATTAATTTTTGACAAAGTGCATTGTGACTATATTGACCTTTTAGGGTGACTTTTTGCTCTAAAAGCTTTTCAAACAGCTGGTTTACTGAACTAAAATATTTCTCGGTTGTTTCTAAGTCAACAGCAACTATTGTTTGTCCTTGATGACTTTGTTGGTTTATACTATTGTATAATAAATCTTTATAACCACGTTTATTTAGTTTAGCGGATGCCTTGATTTCAAGTTTCTCTCTAGAAACACTTAAATCCTCTTTGAAAGTTTCAATTTTGGTTAGAAATTCTCTCTGAGCATCTTTTATTGAAGTTTTAAAAGATTCTATTTGCTCTTTTAATTTGTCAACCTCTTTTTTTATTACCAATATATCTGCAAGCTTATCTTTTTGAATTTTTAATTTATTTTCAACTTCTATGTATTGAGTATTATTCTGAAAAGCTTCTAAACCTTTTACATATATTGGATTTATAGATATATCATTAATAGTCCGTCCATTGGTAGTTTTAACAGCAGAATTTTTAGTCTGTATTTTGTCTATTTCCTCTTCCCATTCTCTCTGAAATTTAATTTTTAATTCATCAAATTTTTGTTTGATTAATACACGATTTTCTTCTGAAATTGATACAAGTTCAAATTCAATTTCTTTATTTATGAAAAACTTTTCTTTTAAGTTCTCAATTCTTGAGATTTCATCTCCTAATATTTCATTGGCTTTGGAAACGGAATCTTTTTGAGCTCTCAATTTTGAATAGCTATCTAAATCTTCTTCAGATATTTGAGATTTACTTTTTAATTCCGCTAGTTCTTTTATCAGTTTTTCAATTTCAGCTTCAATACCCTCTTTATCTCCTTTTTCTTTTAAAAGATTTCGTCTCTTTATAAGGTCTTCTTGAAGTTGAAATATTTTATTAACCTTATTCGTAATATCCGTATTGTTTTCGCTACTGAATGTTTCGTAGTTCGAAATCAGTTGATTTTTAGAACTATCTTGCTTAATAATACTTTCTATTAGAGTATCAAGTTCTTTATTCCTATTTCTAGCTAATGTGTACATATAGCTTTGAGGAAAGTATTCAATATCTCTATTGTCATTTACCGTTCCGTCTTTCCAAGTTACGACTATATTTGCAACAACTTCATTTACAAAATTTGTGTAATCTTCATTCTCCGCTTTTACATCTTTATCGCAGTTTAATTTCTTTGCGATTGCACCCAATAATATTGATTTACCTGTTGAACGACCACCAATTATAGAACTTAGATTTTGGTTGAAATATATTGTTTGCGAATTGAAATTGGTATGAGATATTTTAACTGATTCTATAACTTGGTATCCAGCTTTTTGGTGTGGTTTTAAAGCTTGAATTCTTACTCTTTGTTTAGGTTCATAAACAACTTGTTTGAGACCTTCGAAAGTTGTGTCCGCTTTAATCCAACAATTTTCTTTTAGAACATATTTTTTGACATTATGATTATCTGAGCATATTATCATTGGAAGATGCTTTTTTATTGCTGGAAAAACAGCACTAATATAACCGTCTTTGTCTTCTGGTTTTCCTAATTCATAAAAGTCTATAAGTTTCGCTATTAGAGTTTTTTGTGCTTCTCCGTGTGGTAAGGAATGAGTAATATTTTCAACTGAATTAGATTTTTCTCCAGCGTGAATAGTCGCAATTCCTCCTAATTCTTTGACTAATTCTATTGTTGTTTCTAGATTGCAATAGACTTCATTAATTTTGGCTCCACCTCCTTTGATTTTGGATATATTGGTTTTGTTCTCTATTTGCCCCCAAATATGAGTCAAGTTGCAATCTTCAGAGAATATACCGATAAAATGGATTGGTGAACGACCTCTTGCATCTGAAAGAAATTCAATTCCTGGTAAAACAGTAATACCTTTTTCTTTACCTAACTTTTGTAATTCAGTAATTCGTTCAATATCTATTACGTGATGGTCGGTTATAGCAACTACCGAAATCTCATTTGCAGATAATGTGTCAATAATTTCTTGATTTGTGACTGTTTTATCTCCGTAATCGTATGATGTTGGCGTATGAAAATGTAAATCCCATTTTCTCCATTGAGAACCTTTTTCTATTTTTTCCATCATAAATAATCGACTTATTCAATTTTATTAATGTCTAATATCAATAAAATATGGAGAGCATTATTACGGTTTTCCACAGTATAATCCTATTTAGAACCTTTCTTCCTATATTTCCTCTTCTTTCCACCTAGACCTACATAGTCTAAATACTTATAATAAGTAGCTCGAGATACACCAACTCTTTCGCAAATCTCAGTTACACTTAGTACTCCTTCTTTAAACTAATAGGCACACAGCTCAGCTCGTTGCTTGTTCTTCTAGTTTAATCCTTTTGGAGCTCCTAATATTTTTCCACACCTACGTGCTGATTCTAGACCTGCTTTGGTACGTTCTATAATGATATCTCTTTTTAATTGGGTAAGGCTCCAAAATATATTCATAGTTCAATTAGACTATCTCTTGATCCACTTAAAATAGACTTCAGTCTTTTCTATAAAACCCAAAAGCAAAGGCAACAGACTCGGCATAAACAAAACTCTCTAAATGATTATTATATTCGATCGGTGCATTTAGCTTTTTCATTACACCAATTACTCGATACAGTTTGGTTTTTGAAATCCCTAACCGAGATGCAAAATATTCTGGTGGCCCTGTTGCCTGCAATCGAATTAATTGGTCAATTCGTTCAATGATTTCGATATGTTTAATGATGATATTCATAATAAGTTTTCCCTTTTGATTCTTACTTCTAGTATTTTTTGGTTTACTATAACAAGTATGGGAAGTGTTTACGATTGTCTATGAAGACTGAGAGTTTATTGGGTAATTAATATGTGTTTGATTTTTTTTGATTGTTTCAAGTTTCAATAAAAATGCACCAGCTATAAAAAACCAGTGCATCCTTTCACACCTACCTATTCACAGAGAATATGTCCTTCAATTGTTTTACCATACCACCATCACCAGAGACACTGATCTCACCGATCTTATCAGCAATTTTCTCTACGTATTCCATTTCTTTAAGCTTGTAGAGCATTTCATTATCTTCCATAAGTTTGGCTGTATTTAGCAAACTACGGGTAGAAGCTGTTTCTTCACGACGAGTAATGATATTAGCCTGAGCTCTTTTTTGAGCAACCAGTACCTGGTTCATGATATCCTTCATTTCACCGGTCAAGATCACATCACGGATACCACAGTTCAGTATTTTTACACCTAGCTTGGCAGCTTCTGTTTTGGTATCTTCAAATACTGCTTGTGCAATACTTTCTTTACGTTCCAAAAGCTCATCCAAAGTATACGTACCTAAATAAGCACGCAATACTAATTGCATGGCGATATATAATTGCTTTTCGTAGTCTTTGTTATCCAACAAGGCCTTTTCAATATCAACAACTTTATACTGTGTATAAAAGTTGATACGAACAGCTGCTTTATCTTTGGTCAACAATTCCTGACCAGCAATTTCTAATTGTAATTGACGTAAATCTGCCTTGGCAATCTTGATAGAGGTATCATTTCTCCAGAAACGGTATGTACCGCTTTCTAAAGTTTTGGTATACACATCATCTACTATCAAAACTGCTTTTTCATAGGCAGCTACTTCAAAAACTCTGATATACTTGGTCAATGCATAGTGGTTAAACAATGATTTATCAATCTTTTCGGTAATATAAATCTTGTTTAAATCTGCAGTAGCAAATTCATAATCTACCAATCCTTTCCAGTATACATAACGACCTGCGGCTAACGTATTTTTGAAATTACCATTCTCGTACATCAATACGATCTCATTATCTTTTACTTCAATTACGTGTAACATGGCCTCCAACTCCTTGTCTTGTAGTAAGAGTTCCAGTGCTACTGGTGCTGCAAAAGGTTTGGTAAGATCATACTGTATTACTCTCTCATTAAATCCTAACCAATGGATTCCTTTGGTAATTACACGATGATAATCTCCTTTTTTGAAAACTAAACCTACTCTGCCCGCATTAATTCTTACTCTTTTCATTTTTTACTTTTTAAACCTGTCCGTCCGACAGGCGGGTTATACATTCATTGGATGACAATTCCTGTAACGGAGACCTTGTCTACTTTAATCCAGAACCACGGGTATAGTCCTTGCTCAAAGTATATTGTAATCGATTCCCAGAATCGAATATTTGTTTTCTAAAAAAACAGTGAAAGCAAATCATCTTTCCTGTGCGGAAATATTAGTTTGATATATCTTCTATAACAGGTTTTAGGTAAAAAGATAAAAGAGAGTATTACCATATAAAGGATAATAGTATCTAATATCTGAATAAAAAAAAGCAGCTATTTCAAATCATAACGACACCAATATTTCAAAGTACTTTCAAGACTGTTGATATTGTAAGAGTACTATATCAACCGATTTGCAATCACAGTTTTTGTCATATTTAACAGCGTGACAGGCTGGCGATCAGTTTTAAAAGATGATCAACTTTAGAAAATGGATTTTAGTCCATATCCCACGTTATGAGCGTAGTGCTCTACCAACTGAGCTACGAAGCCTAAAAAAGGTGGCCCCGACAGGAATCGAACCTGTGCATCCAAACGTCTGTTGTTCTAACCACTGAACTATCTCAATTAAGAGAGTGGGAATCGAACCCACGACCTACAGATCCGGTGGCTATTTTTTGGTGAATAGCCAAAACCTTCAAGTCAAGTTGCATATGAAATGATCATACAAACTTTGCAATACCTCATACAATGGTGCTATACAGAAACACACAACAAGACTTGCTTGATATTTTAAAGAACTTATATTTTGTACCTCTTACCAGATTCGAACTGGTACTTCCGCTTTTGGCGGACAGATTGGCTCTAAATGCGCTTCCCTACTTTGAAACTTGTTCATTTCGGTGCTTCTGCAAATTCTATTTATTAGCAGGCGAACCGCTAACAACTTAATCCAATCACTCCGTGGCTACGATCAAAGGTCTTTTACCACAGCTCTTCCTTTTAAGCTAAAGAGGTTCTTTATCTAAGCCCTGCTACTTACCCTATATTGTAGCAGGGCACTACTTCAAACCCTCACATACCCCATTAAATATGAGGGTTTGATTTAATAACACTACAAAGATGAAATCATACTACGCAGTCTTTTTGCGTAGATAAATAAAATCACTTATAAAAAATGCGATGTCTATCATTTTTGCTTTTTACTCCTTGTGTTTCGGGAGGGTATAAAGCTTTGCTCATCGCTTTGATGTAATTCGAAGTCCACTTTGATACTACTCTAGTAATCAAAAGCTTCATAGTGTTCATTTTTCCTTTGGAAATAGTAAAGTGAGTTTCCATAATAATTAGATGAATTGGTTAAACATTATTTTAAAAATTAGAGGAACAGATAGCCCCGATAGCTATCGAGGTTCAACCCGGTGCACCTGCCTGCCGGCAGGCAGGTTGACCAACTTTGCTACTGTTCTTTTTTGGGTGTACTCCGGGGCTCGAACCCTGTTCCTCCCGTTCACAGCGGGGCGCTTTACCAGATAAGCTAGAGACACCATTTTGATGACCTGAAAGGATTCGAACCTTTACACCAAGAGTCAAAGTCTTGGATGCTGCCGTTACATCACAGGTCAATTTGTAAGCTCAATAGGATTCGAACCTATACTCCAAGGTTCGTAGCCTTGGGTGCTTCCGTTACACCATGAGCCCATAGTTGTACTCCACCTTGGATTCGAACCAAGACTATACGGGGCTTAAACCCGATGCCTCTTCCAATTGGGCTAGCGGAGCATTGTACAGGGAGAGAGACTCGAACTCTCAAAATCCTGATTCTAAGTCAGACGCGTTTGCCAGTTTCGCCATCCCTGCATTTGCTATATCGGAGTATTTGCCAGTGCGCAATCTGGCCCGTTCGCTAAAAATGTCTACCAGACATTTTTTACGCTCCGTCCTGTACTCCATAAGGGAATCGAACCCTTGTCTTCCGGTAGAAAGCCGGATGCACTATACCACTATGCTAATGGAGCAATTTGTCTGGGGAACAGGACTCGAACCTATAACCTCCCGCGTCCAAGGCGGGTAAACTACCATTGTTATACCCCCAGATGATTGTTGCAGTACCGACGGGATTCCCTTCGGCTATGTTCAGGATAAACTTCTCATCCCGAGTTCTGCTTTGCAGTACCGACGGGATTCGAACCCGTGACCTTCCGAGAGACAGTCGGGTGCACTAGCCATTGTGCTACGGTACTAAATAGTGGAAGTAGTAGGACTCGAACCTACAAGCTCTGAAGAGACCAGATTTACAGTCTGGCGAGCCAACCAATTGCTCAATACTTCCATAGTTTTTTGAGACAAGGATGAGATTGCTACGCTTTCTCATCAAGTCACAAAGTGGATTTTCACAGCATTCAAACAAGTTTGATGCTATTCCAATCATTGAGACAAGGATGAGATTTGAACTCATAAATAACAGATTTGCAATCTGCAGCCTTAACCATTCAGCCACCTTGTCATTGCGATACCGGTAGGATTCGAACCTACACTTTGAGAGTTAACAGCTCCCAGCTCTACCATTAAGCTACAGTATCTTTATTGCGGAGAGTAAAGGACGAACCTTCATCACGTTCTAGACGTGAACTCGCTTAGCAGGCGAGCGTAACAAAGCCAGTATTTACCTACTCTCCAAAGCGGAAGAAGTGGGAATCGAACCCACACGAGTCGTTATCTCCTAACAGTTTTCAAGACTGCGGCCACCACCTATTGGCTTGTCCTTCCGTAAAATTGACGCGCATTGTTTAGATCCCAAATCAAGTTTGGGACAACTACACGTCAATGTATTTAGTTTTCAATATGTCAATGAACTATGGCAATAAAAAAAGACGCCTTGTCCGGGCGTCTTCTATATATCTTGATGTTTATATAAGCTATGTTCTTATAATCATCTTTTCTATAAAATAGACACCCTTTATGTTCTTATCAGAACAATATTCTCTCTGCTCGGTAAAGAGGCGATTTAAAATATGTTGCGAACTATTCGGTATCATTTTTATACGTTTTAAATTATTTATAGTAATGCAATCTTCATTATTAGTTTTTGTTTTGATTGCGATGCAAAGATGAAAACTTTTTTTAAATCTGCAAACATTTTTTTAATTTATTTAATTGATAATCAATTAGTTATGGTTAAAATTAGATATAAGAATCCCTGTCCGTTTTTCAACGGATTTTGGATATTTTGGCAATCGTCTGTCTCCCGGATGCTTACTTTCCAAATACTAATCTTTATGTTCTAATTAACTTTTATTCATTATTCTAAAAAAAATTCATAAAAAAAGCGCCCAATTTCTTGGACGCTTGCTATTCTATAGTAGTTTTCTAATTTATATCATTTCAAAAAATGATTAAAATAGTCACATAGCGTCCTGTTTCGAATGGATAATTCATTAATCCATCGATAATCACACTGACTAAACAGCGATTTCGGTGCGGTATGTATTCTATTTTGTGTCATTTTGTTGTGCAAATATCAATAGTTTCTTTGTTGTTTTCCAAATTATTCTTGAAAATATACCAATTTGGAAACATTCTAATGAAGAAGATTAGCCACAAAAAAAGCGTTCAGCTTCCTGAACGCTTTTGATTTTTAAATTTAATCAGAAGTTTTAATTAATCTGATTTCACCCGTAGTATTATTAAATACCATTTGTTGTACCGTAATTCCCATCATCACCTTGTCATCTTTTAATATGTTTAAACAATCTTGTATACTTTGAGGTTTTTCTTTTAATACTAACTCTTCAGCTCTATTGTACCTTCCGCATGATGTTGCTTGAAGTATTCCATTATCAGGAGATAAATTGTTACGTATTAGTTTGTAATCATTAGTAACAATTATATGATTCTTATTCGTTTCCCTAGTTTGAAATCTCTTAGGAGTTTTTTCAATGACTACTTTATCTCCTTTTTCTATTCCAGAAAGTAAAATAAGACAATCACTCATAATGTTTATATTTTCTAGCTTGCCCTTAGCTTCTTGAAACGAATCACAAGTAGATAGAACATCTCTTAGCAAAAAAGAAACTGGCGCTGCTATTTCTGGAGAATCATCACTCAATACAGCATTTAAAGTCAATGAAAATTTGCATGGTTTAATACCAGATAATACTCCAATAAATCCTACCCATCCAACGGATTTAAAAATCGTTTTACCGTTTCTTTGAAAGTCAAATATTTTGGAATGTTTGCTTAGTAGCTCATTATCGGTATGCCAATCCAAATTTCTCGAATGCAACATCCCATATTCTGTATTAACTGCAAATGCGGTGCATCCGAAATAAAACTTCAAAATGTCATAATACAAATTTGCTATGAGCACTTGATCAGATGAAAAATCAGTAATTGATGCAATGAAGTCGATTTCTTCAAGGTATTCTTGAGAGATGAATAGCTCCTTATACTCTTTAACATTTTCAAAAATAAAATCTGCTTCTTCAAAATCATTCAGATAACACTGAAGTAATGCATTTATCTCTTCTTTATAGTTAAGTAGAAACTCCCATCTCTTTTTGGGTGGATAATCAAGATTTATTATATGTTCTTCCATTTTGTTTTATTTGTAAACTGCCATTCTGGTCTAGAAATGAATCTATTACCTAATTGTGGATTCCAGCCTACACTGGAATGACAGAATAGTATTAATTATTTCTTGTTTGATTTTTTAAAAGAGGACTTAGAAGTTTTACTCTTTGATTTATTTTTCTTTGGTAATTTATTCTTAATCCTAGTCTCTTCTTCTTTTATGTCATCAATAAATTGATTGTTAAAGGCATTCTCTTTTGCTAATTTTAAACACTTCAGTGCTTTTTTGTACTTTCTTTTTTGTTCAAAAAGAATTCCTTTCTTCAATTGTAACAATGCCTTATCTGTTCCTTTTATGGTCAGTGCAAATTCGATTAACTTTTCTGCCTCATTAAAATCTTCGTTCCATAACAGGACATTGATATACTTAGGATATACATCCAATGTATACATGTCTTCTGCTAAAGCTTGTTGGTAATATTCTTTTGCTACCTCATAGTTTTTTAAACTTTCTGCATATATCTGTCCCAAAAGACTTAATGCCGTGGGGTTTTTTTCATCATATGATAACGCATAGTTCAAAGACTCTACTGCTTCTTCCAAATTATATGGATAGGCATCTAATGCCTGAAATAAATATTTATCTAATAAATTGCTCATTTTTTAATTCTTTAACTGATTACGTAAATCTTTTTTCAATTGATTTCGTTGACCTTTGAAGGTTTTGATTTTCTTTTCCTTTTTGAAATTGGTTCCTTTGAATACTCTAATCGGATTACCGCGCTGTACATTCAGGTGATTTTCCCATTGATCTATCAAAGATTGTTTTAGTTTTTCTAACTGAACTTCTAACATCTTTTCTTTTAATCGTTCAATAGCAATCTTCTTATTTTGATGTTGAGAACGACTATCCAAAACCACGACACTTGTTCCTGTCGGCTGATGTATTGCCCTTACTGCAGAATTTACTTTATTGACATTCTGACCACCAGGACCTGTACTTCTCATCGTTTGAAAAGTAATATCCTTTTCTGAAATCTGCTTTAGATGTATCGGATCTAGCTCATAAATACCTATAAACCAATTTTTTCGTTTATGATATTTACGAAAAGTCGAAGTCCCTATCCATTGCACAGTTCCTATCCAAGAACTCAAAAATGTCTTTACTTCTTTTCCTTCAAGTTTAACTGTAACAGATTGCACTGTTCCATTTTCTGAACCTTTTATTCTTTGAACAATAGTGTATGACAATCCTGCTTGTTGTACTTCTACTAAAAAATATTTGAGAACCTGGGCTACAACCCAGCAGCATTCTGCTGGGCCTCTACCCGCTGTTATTTGTATAATTTTTTGATTCATTTTATTAATCTTTTATTACTTGTCCATCCGAACAATTTTGGGTGTAAATGTTCCTATTACTTCCACCAATTCCTGTTGATTTGCCATCACTTTATTAATGTCTTTGTACGCCATTGGTGCTTCGTCAATCCCACCTCCAATAAGTGTAACATCATGTGCTTTTAATTGCTTTTTGATTTCACTTTTGGTGAATTTCTCTTTACACTTTCTTCGAGAGTGTAAGCGACCGGCACCGTGTGATGCAGATTGTAAACTTTCTTCGTTTCCTAATCCTCTCACAATAAAGCCAGGCGCAGTCATCGACCCTGGGATAATTCCCAACTCGCCTTTGGCCGCTGGTGTAGCTCCTTTTCTATGGACGATACATTCCTCTCCATTGACTTCTTGCTTCCAGGCAAAGTTGTGATGGTTTTCGATTTTTGCAATTGGTTTTGATCCCAAAAGCTTTGCTAACCTAATATGAATATCATCATGGCATGCTTGTGCATAGTCACCAGCAAGATTCATTGCTAACCAATATTCTTGGCCATCATGTGTATTCAAATCCAACCATGCCAATTGTTGTACATGTTTTGGTAATGGGCATTGTTTGGTAGCTAAATAGGTATAGTGTTTTGCTATATTAGCTCCTAGCCCTCTTGAACCACTATGTGACAAAACTCCCAGATATTCTCCAATCGGTAATCCCCATTCATTTGCTACATCCGAGATAGTTATCACTCCAAATTCTACAAAGTGATTACCTCCACCAGAAGTGCCTAATTGTTTATAAGCTTTATCTTTTAACCTTTTTACCAAGGGAATGGTTTTAAATTCATCTCGTTCAAAAATCTCATGATCGTGCTTTATCTTGTGAGTTTCATACATGCCAAACTTCGTATGTTCAGATAGTATATTCTCCAGCTGATGCTTTTTTCCTTTGAGATAAGAGATAGCTATGGGATAAATCGTTAAACACATTCTACAGCCTATATCCACTCCTACTCCATAAGGAATCACCGCATTTTTTGTAGCCAAGACTCCCCCAATTGGAAGTCCATACCCTGTATGTGCATCAGGCATCAAAGCCCCAGCAACTGCAACAGGTAATTTTAAGGCATCAAACAATTGATATTTGGCTTGTTCATCAATTTCATTTTCTCCATAGATCTGAAAAGGAGATCGTATCGTTTTTAAAGCATGCCTTTTGGCCTCTACAGGTTTTAATAAACTCTCTGCTATTTTTCCCCAAACACCATCACCTTGATAGTTTTCAGGATTGAGTAATACCTTTTTGGCTTCGGTTAATATTTGTTCTTTCTTTACTCTTTTTTGATATCGATTAATCTGACCCAAAGTCACATTAATGCTATTGTTTTTTGGAAAGCCTAATTTGATTAAGTCTTTTCCGCTTAGTTTCTTTCCCATGATATTTCTTCATTAATAATTTTTTGAATGGGAACATGTTTTAATGTTCTGATTCTCATCTTTGCTTCTTGTTTATTTTCTCTCCAATTGGGCCAATCCCAATATGATTTCCACGGAAACACTCTTTTTTCGGCATCAAAATATCCTGTTTTGTTTAATTTTTGAAAGAGTAAAATTCTCTCGCTTTGTAACTTTGGATCGATTCTTCTGCTATGTGTTATATACGCCCGAGTAAACTTTATTCTATACGAACCTTTTGGTATTTTGATATAAAACCGTGTACGTATTCTTCTTTTTTCAGTGTAATATTGAAAAGGAATACATAATCGTTTGGCACCATCACTAAGCTTATTAAATTGTTTTTTACTTATTGTTGGTATTTCTTTATTGATTAAATATTTTGAAGCCTGATGTTTCCATTTTCTATCTGCTTCTTCTTTGCTTTTTGCCCATACCTTTTTCTCTACAGTATCATATACTTCTTGTATATATTTTTGATTGCGATATCTTTTAACATTTTCTGTGATAATCAATTCTTTAAACCAACCATGACGAATAGGTTTTTCTAGTTTGATATATCCAAGTTTTTGTTCTTCTTTACTAATTTTATCAAGTCGTTTATGTATTTGCAGCACTTCTTTTTCTGCTTTACTTCTTTTATGTAATGGTTTCATCACAAAATTATATTTGATGACCAGTATGAGTTTAGATACTACACTACATAGCATACACAAAATCATGCGGATCTTTTAAACTAAATTTTAAGGTTGTATTTTAGTTTCGGAAGACTTCGAAAGGCTAAGCCTGACAAAGGAGAAAAATAGAAAGTCCGAAACTTTTGGGCTTCGGACTTGGTTGAATATATAAGAAAACTTATTTATCTGTGAAGTCCCGAAGCATACTCAAAAAAAGACCTTGTCCTTTTGGAGTCGTAGTAAGTAGCTTTGTAAAAGTCATTATACTTCGGTTTTTAAAGATTATACTATTATTGTTTGCAACACTTCGACATGCTCAGTGTGACATTTTGTTTTATTGCGATGCAAATATGAAATCTATTTTTGAATTACACAAATAAAATTTTAATTTAATCTATTGATTATTAGTTAGTTAAATTAAAATAAAGCAAAATAATCCCTGTCCGTTTTTCAACGGATATTGACTATTTTTCTAATCAACTGTAGTTCTGAAGCTTATCTTTCAAATGGTATTTGATTTGATATCAGTAGATTTCTAAAAAAGATCATAAAAAAAGCGTCCAATTTCATGGACGCTCTTGCTTTTTATATCTTATTATAGTTTTACTACCTATATTTTTGATTTGAAAACAGCTTTTCAGCGTCCTTTTTATGTGCAAAAAATAATAACATAGGCTTAAAACTTGTTTTTTGGTTCGTAATTATGGTGCAAATATGGGATTATTTTTTAATCTCTGAAAGATTTTATAAAAATTTCATCTTCACTTTTTCCCAAACCTCCCTCATATAAGGAGTGATATCAAATACGTTATCTGGTTCATTTTCATACAAACACCAATATTTCATTATCGAATAATGTAAATAGCATTCTTTTTCCAGAATTGTTTTGCAAATATACCAGTTCTTCTTTGTCTCTTTATCAAAATTAGAAATACCATCATCAAATGAAGAAACAATCAACCCCATTAAAGTGAATTTATCATCATCATTAACAAGTTCGTTTTGATATAACTTCAAAAAGTCTCTTATTCTACCAAAATCTGAAACTACTATTTCCCAATCCTGCATAGTATTATCCCAATAGAGTCCTAGACGATTAGCAAGTCTCTCCTCGGATAATCCACTGGGGTATCTTGTATATTGTTCTAGCATTTCCGTTCTCTTTGATTATTTTCTTTTTCTTCTTCTCCACGGCGCATTCTTTTGCCAATCACCTGCCATGATACACCCGTAAGGTAATACTTCATCAATTACGTTACCTAAACCATATTCATCCATTTGATTTCTAACGGTTTCAGCATTTTTGTAGGCACTTGGTAATTCAGTAACATCAATTTCATTAGAAAAGAAACGAATATCCAAACCTTGTGTTTCTTGCTGAAACACTTCTTCATTGGTTCTACCTTCTTTACTTTTTCTATGTTGGGTTCTACTCACGTTCCGTCCCGCTCCGTGTGGTACAAAACCAAGATTAGTATTTGTGGTTTCACCGTTTACAATTAATACAGGTTCGGACATATTTAAAGGAATCAATCTAGGGCCAGTAATATCAGGCATGAACTTCGCATCCAACGGAGTTGCTCCTTTGGCATGATAGAACAAATCTTCATCTTTAAAAACGAAGTTATGTTCATTCCAGTAACGATCCCAACCATCTACTTGTAATGCTTGCAGTGCAGCGTTATGAAGCACTTCATGATTTGTTTTTGTCCACTTTCTTATAATTTGCAAGGCTTCCCAATAATTTTGCCCTTCTTCTGTATCAAAAGGTATCCAAGCATTTTGTTTCAACGTTTCTGGTGACAATTCTTTTCTGAAACGTTCTGCAATTTTCATCCCTTTGGTATACAAATTAGCTCCAGGTCCTCTTGAGCCGTGGTGGGTAATCATCATTGTATTTCCTGTCTTTCTAGATTTGCCGATAAACAAGAAATGATTCCCATCACCTTGAGTTCCTAAATGAGATCTTGCTGCCTGAATCATCTTTTCATTATTCAGCATATAATTTCCTTCAAAATCTTTTAATAACTCATCTGGAAATCTATATTGAGTGTTTCGATCTCTTCCTCCAGGTCCAAAATGTGTATTTTGATGCGCGGCATCCAGTACTTTTTTAGGATCCATCTTACCAAAATCAGTAAGCATCACAGAGCAACAAATATCGGCACTATGCATCCCTGGATGGATTGCATTTTTGGCAACCGCTACCCCTCCAACTGGAATGGTTCCATTAGGTCCTGTAGGGCAAGCATCTGGCATTACTGCTCCATTAACTAGTGTTGGTGTTCTCATCAATGTATTCATAGATTCTACTACCGAGTTTACATTAGTTTCTTCTAACTCATTTTCTGCTTTAATATTTATAGCAAATGATGCAGCTTCATTATGTAGATCAATTATTGGTGGAGACTTGAACTGCTCTAAATACGTATTCATTGCTGCTCCTTCTAATTGATTTGTATTAATATGCTCGATTGCGTCTGGAAACCATTTTCCAGATCTGAATCCCAAATCGATTAATGTCTTTCCTGTTATGTTTGTTTTGTTTTTCATAATTTCATTTTCTTAAGCTCCGCTGACTCCCCGTTCGGCGGAGCATTACTTTAAAGCCAATGTTTAATAGCTTGTTTATAATTCTGGTGCAAATGTTCAACCTAAGTACGCAATGTTTTTGCGTAGAATCTAATAAAATGTAATTTGGTATTTATTTTCCAAAATTGTATGTGCATTAGATATTCTATTTGCTAACATTTTATCCTCTGTTTTAAAAAATACATTTTCAATTTTAGACAGTATTACATTTGAATAAAGCCAATCTGATATCATATTATAGTCGTTATCTTTTACTTCGAAACTAAATCCGTTTAAAACACCTTCAACAATAAAAAGGATTGATTTCATTGTCTCGGACTTTGACCATTCTAATAAAGATCTATCCAAATAACCATATTTTAATACAATATTCATAACTCCTTCTACTTGATAATCCGTAGTGTTTTCATCATTTATCACTGTATACCAAAGTGTTTCAATATAACTTTCTATTGCCTTTTGTTCTTCCATTGGCCATGTTTCCCATTCTGTATATTTCAACTTTTCAAAACAGGTAAAATCAAACAAAAGATCAGTATTAGGATATTGCATGCATTCTAATATTCGAGGCAAGAAATGCTTGTAATCCTCCAAGGTCCCAAAAGTAGAAATTGCAGATCTTGAAAAATGCCCTAACTCATCTCCTGACAATTGTTTCAACGGCTTTGTAGCAATTTCTTTAATTTCTTCATCAGTTACACAACATGGACAACTAGAGTTTCTAAGCGTGGTTACATTCAGACCATACTTTGAAAAAACTTTATACAAATTATCTATCGATGTTTTTAGTTTTGTTTTCATTTCTTTTTAATTACAATACAAAGGTTGAATCTTTCTACGCAATCATTTTGCGCAGAAATAAATAATCTCTATTTTTCCAAAAATATTTGAAAATGGCACAAAACAAGAATGCACTAATACGTTATAAAACCATTGATAAGTGTTTGCAAAATAACAACCGTAACTGGACCTTAGATGATCTTATTGAAGCTTGCTCTGATGCTTTATATGAGTATGAAGGGAGAGATGTGAATGTAAGCAAACGCACCGTGCAATTAGATATCCAAATGATGCGTAGTGATAAATTGGGTTATAATGCACCTATCGAGGTATATGACAAGAAGTATTATCAATATGCAGATGAAGATTATTCCATTACGGATATCCCATTAACTGAAAATGACATGAATGTACTATCTGAAACTGTTGAAATGTTAAAACAGTTTAAGGACTTTTCATTATTCTCTGAATTAGGAGGTATTATCCAAAGATTGGAGGACAAGGTATATACAGAAAAGACACAACAAGCTTCTGTAATTCATCTAGATAAAAACGAAAAATTAAAAGGATTAGAGCATCTGGATATTTTATACCAAGCCATTCTAAAAAAGATAGTTTTAAAAATAAAATATCAGTCTTTCAAAGCACAACAAGCTTCTGAAATTGTTTTTCATCCATTTATTCTAAAAGAATTTAATAATCGTTGGTTCTTAGTTGGTAAGTCTTCAACAAAGAAGCCCATCGTAAATTTAGCATTAGATAGGATTATCGACATTGATTTTGATACTACTATCCCTTACTTGAATGAGAAATTTGATGGAGATAAATATTACAAGGATATTATTGGCGTAACAGTCTCAAATTCTAGGGCTCAGCGCATTCAATTTTGGGTAGATAAACAAAATGCTCCTTATGTAATTACCAAACCTTTTCATAGTTCACAACGGATTATAAAAGAAGACAATAACGGAGTAATTTTTAATATTCTTGTTCAAATCAATTTTGAATTGGAACGTATGATTTTGGGTTTTGGAGACTCAATTGAAGTACTTAAACCAGAAAAACTTAGAACAAGAATCCGGAAAAAATTAGAAAGAGCACATAATCTATATAAAG
Source organism: uncultured Aquimarina sp. (assembly GCA_947496355.1). GTDB lineage: Bacteria > Bacteroidota > Bacteroidia > Flavobacteriales > Flavobacteriaceae > Aquimarina. The sequence goes on along the minus strand of CANMCO010000003.1, from coordinate 153,338 downwards.
AAAATTAGCTTAAACTTGTACCCTATTTGTACCTCACCCGAAGTAAACTACTTATTTTATTGATATAATACTTTCTGTATTGGAAAATAGATTTTCTTTATTCCTCAAAAATAGTATCAACATAATCGATTCATAAAAGTTTGTGTATTGACTATAATTATATACTGTGCCGGTTATTATTTATACGTTTCTAATAGTTTACACTGCTCTTTAATGGCTATTTTGAATTCGGTTTTTAAATCCGAAACTAAATCATGTACACTTAGTGAGTTGCTAATAGTAGCTACACCTTGACCAGCAGACCAAATGGTAGCCCAAGCTTTAGCCTCGTTTTCATTGACCGTTAATTCTTCTCCAAAATCTACTTTATCCTTCCGTTTTAACATTTCCTCAGTAATACCCATAGCATTCAAACTTGGTCCCAAAAAGTTTGCAGAAACACCAGAAACAGCTGCCGTATAAACAATATCACTTGCTCCGCAATCTATAATCATATCTCTATATTCTTTTGGTGCTTTACTTTCTTCGGTATTAATAAAACGGGTTCCCATATATGCCAAATCCGCACCCATTTGCATAGCAGAAGCGATATCTTGTCCCGTACTAATGCAACCAGAAAGCAATATGGTTTTCTTAAAGAATTTTTTAATTTCTGAAACTAATGGCATAGGGTTTATAGTTCCTGCATGCCCACCGGCTCCAGCTGCAACAAGAATTAATCCATCTACTCCCGCTTCATTAGCCTTTTCGGCATGACGTTTTTTGATGACATCATGAAACACTAATCCACCATAATTGTGAACAGTATTTACCAATTCTGAGATAGCACCCAGCGATGTGATAATTAGTGGAACCTTATGTTTAACGCACAAGGCTAGATCTGCATTTAATCTTGGATTTGAATGATGAACAATTAGATTAACACCAAATGGCGCAGCTTTTTTACCTGTTTCTTTTTCAAAATCCGAAAGTGCCTTTTTTATCTCAATAAGCCATTCTTCAAACCCTTCAGAAGTTCGTTGATTTAATGCTGGAAAAGTCCCTACAATTCCATTCTTACAACACTCAATAACTAATTGAGGTCCAGATATTAAAAACATTGGTGCAGCTACAGCAGGTAAGGTTAATTCTTTTATAAAGGATGCTTTACTCATTTTATGATTTATATTTTTAAGAGATGACTTGAAATGAAATCATCATCGATTTCTAATTTCTTTATACAATGCAATATAATACTATAATATATATACCACAAAAGCCTCATTAAACCAAACAATTAAGATATAATAACGAAGTTATTGTACTCTAGAAACTCTCTGATGAATATAAAAAAGGCCACCTAAAAAGTAATTCAGGCAGCCTTTTTATTGAGTTAATATAGGTTTACTCTTTTATAAAGTGAAATGATTTACGAATACCATTACCTTGTATATCCAGGATATAACTACCTGATTCTAAATATTCTACAGGTAATTGATACACCTTCACACCTTTTGTCTTTTTTTGTAAAACTCTACGACCAACTATACTATAGACTTGTATCGATACTTCATGATTTTCAAGACCTCCAATCGATAATACATCACTCTTAACCGGATTTGGATGCAATACGATGTTTTGAAAATTATTTTTTGAAACGGAAATCTTACTTTGTCTATTAGAACAAGAAGGCGCCTGAGTAGAATTGCTAAAGTAAAGAGTAAATCCACGATCTTTGGATACCAATACAAAACTATTATCATCTTGAGCTACCCAATAAGATCCATCTAATCCAGTGAAACCAGTATTCATTAAAGTTACTTCTGGCTTAGTATTCTTTAATTGATAGCTCATCGTATCCGAGAAGTCTACATACCAATCTGGAAATCCATTATCCGTATTAATGGCAAACTTGTATAGTCCATTATAAGTGGGGTCCCAATTGATTGAAAATTTTCTGAAATTACTAAGGTTAGGACCTCCTTGTCCTAAAACATAAACGTACCCATATGAAACATTATCCATTGCAGGAATACCAATAGAAACCGGTGTCCCGAAGGAACAATTTCCATTATTACCACCTTCATCAGTACTTTGTACCGTTAAAGTAAACGTATCTTGTGCAGTATTACCATCATTATCTGTTGCTACTGCTTTGAAGGTATACGTTCCTACAGAAAGCCCATTCACCTCTGCTGGGTTTGGAGAACCATCATGTCCCCAAGTATATGGAGCTATACTTTCTTGTCTTACCAGTGTATTATTGACATACAACTTAATGTTATTTATCGTTCCGTCGGCGTCTGTCGCATTTGCTTCAACTTCTATATCGTATCCTTCTTGCACGGTTAAGTTTCCTGATGGATTAATGAAAGAAACAACTGGATCGACAGTAGAGACTTCACTTTCTACCTTTAATGTAAACGTGGCTTCTGCTTTTGCTCCATCGTTATCAGTAACCTCTGCCTTTATAATATGATTCCCCACGGATAACCCCAGTAATTCACCAGCATTGTCTCCCATTCCCCATTCATAAGGAGCTATGCTTTCCTGACGTACTAACGTTCCATCAATATACAGTTTCACATTACTAACAGAGCCATCACTATCATTAGCATTTACAGTTACTTCAAAACTTGTATATCCTTCTTGAACAGTTGTATTTTCAGATGGAGTCGCAAATGATACTTCTGGGGCTTCATTTTCACCTGGATTAGTACCATTTTTCGTAACTAATATTACCCAATCTTTACCTCCATTGTTAGGAGCATTTCCTAGAGATCTATTACCACCACCATTGATACTGGTTACAGAACCATTTTTAAGGGTACCTCCATTACGGGGATCATACCATTTTACAGTATAACTTCCACTTTGACCATTTAGGTTAAGATTTGTTGAACCTCCGTTTTTAAGGTATACAACATAAGCTTCTCCTTGTTTTGCATAGCAATAATCATTATTACTTGAAGACAGCGAATTATTATTTCGCATCTGAGTCAAAGGAAGATTTGTTATATCAAAGAATCGGATGGCATAACGTGCATAGTCCCACCATTTATCACGACTTCTAAAATCTTGTAGAGAAAGATCTGAATGCGCTTGCTCATATCCGAAATACCACTCATTACCCCATCCTCCTGCAAGTAAAGTTCCCCACAGCGCATTTTTTCTTCCATCTGTGTGTGAATTTCCTGCATTATTATCTGGTCGAAGTGCCTGACGAGCATCACCTGGTTCATCACAAGCAATTGCCCATTTCTTACCTTGATTTCTGGATTTATCAATTCCTTCTTTTACTTTCCCAAAAACATTAGTGAAATCAGATTTATTAGTTTGTAAAGAAAAACCAGTAAGTCTTGATTGATTCCCTAGTAAATATTCAGGAAAGTCATTTGGGTGCTTATGTATAACCACATGGTGACGATAAGGATCATTTTTATAAAAATATTCTGCCATTGCTCTTTCCTGAGCAGGTGATTGATCAACCGCTTGTGGTCCTCCTCCATTTTCTTCTCCTAAGTTCCAGTTAAGCGCCAAGTTGTGACCAAATCTTGCAATTAGTTCACGATAATATAATTTACGTTGTGTACTTGTATTACCGTTATCCAGTAATGTTTCATTTTCAGTTTCTTGCGTTTTGAAATGTGCAAAAATTCCATTCTTCTGCATATGCTCAATCACAATAGCCCATTGTGCTAATTTAGAAACATCCATTCGGGTACGTTGATTTGAAGCAGTGTATGGGTATACATTTTCATCGTCACCATTGATATTCATTGTCAAGAAAGACATAGAGTTTAGTCCTTCACTAGCAATATAGTTTACAGCTCCGATCAACCCTTTTCCTTTACCACTCTTCCAAGTGGGGTCTCCACTGTTCCAATCTCCCTTATGAGGATTGAAATTTTTTCTTCGATTACCCGAATTAGGCGTATTGTCAAAATCATTATATGCAAATAAGTTCTCTGGAGAATCCGGTCCTTGTTTGATCATATACTCACCAGTTTCGGCAAAACGTAAATAATGCTCACCTACATACTGTAAACGACCTTTTGCTCTAAAATCTCTACCAGATTTATTTGAAGCAGTAATATTAAATGATCCAGTCTCTCCATTCATAAACCCAGCAACATTCCCGGCATTGACCCCATCATTTACGGCAACGTTATTTCCTTTTCTAAAAGAAACTTTATAGTTCCAACTACCTGTTTTATCTGGTGCAAAATGAACGCGCCATTTATTACCACTAGTAGCAGAAGTTTGTGCGGCATTTCCATCTGCAGCGTAGTATCCTGGTACGACATATGATGGTGAACCACTTTGATGTGTAAACGTTACATTTAAACGATAATTTAGAAATGGATTATCATTAGACGTTTCTGAAGAATTTGGCCCATTAAAAGTTAAGGTAACTTTGTGCCATTTTTTTCGCTCACCTGTAATGGATGCATTGCTATTATTGCCTCCACCACCATCTGTGCAATCTGCTAATTGTGTAGCCGGGCCATCCCCAGATGGTTTAGTATACATTTTCGATAACACAAATTTATCGAACTCAAAACCATCTTCTCTCATAGAAAATGATACTGTATGAATCCCTGCAGACGGAATATCCAGATATATCTTTCTTTCCTCTCCACAATGATTTGCATCGGTTCTTTGCTTACTCTCCCAGGTCCACTTGTTCTTCCCTTGACACCATTGCATCTTTTTACCAGACGCCGGCCAATTACCATTAAGGCCAACGTGAACACCATTATCCTCACTACCCGTAGAATATGCTCTTACCCAAACATAATATCTACCAGGGTTGTTAAATTTAATTTTATAATTAAGAACTCCTAGCTGACCAGGGTTTTCTGAAAAGTTTTCTCCTGTTATTAACTGATCATCATGAGTAACTCGAGTATCTGGCAATACTTCTATATATTTCTTTTTACTTGAAGAACCCGCATGAGAGCCATCCGGATCTGGTCTGGGAGTATTAGTACTTCCGTTTTGTACATACCATTTTCTTTTAGAAGTTTTTGATTGACTTGTAAAATCTTCTGCTTCTACGGCTACCACACCATTTCTTTCTACGGCCACACAATTTTCTCCTTCTCCACCTGTATCTCCTCCACCATTAGAGTTACCTACGGTAAAGCTTTTGGTAGCTTCACCTCTAGCTCCGTCATTATCGGTAACTACAACTTTAACGGTGTAATTCCCTTCTTGTAGATTAGCTATAGGATGCGGTGTATAATTAGCCCCATCAGTGTCTACTAATGTTCCATTTACGAATACTTCATGTTTTGTGATACTGCCATCAGAATCGTTTGCATTAATTGTTACAGAAACATCACTACCTGCATTATAGTTGTCCTGATTAGGGCTCGTAATTGATACTGTAGGAGATTGGTTACCGCCTCCGCCACTATTGTTTCCTGAACAATTAGTCCAAACCTTTACATCATCAAAATATGCATAATCTGTATTTGGTGACCACCAGACAGGATCTGTCCGATTTCCTCCTCGATAAGTGTGCATTACCAAAGAGTTAATTTTTACGTTTCCTTTTCCTGGCAACCTATATTCTATATCATTTTTCTCTAGTTTAAGTTCCCCATCTACATACATTTTCAAAACACCATTTTTACTACCGGGTTTATTTAGTTTGATATATTGTTTTATGGTGTACCACTTATCTTTTTTAATATTTCTAATAAAAGTGATATTTCCTCCACACCTAGTATCTCTATTGGGTAAATAAGGATACACAATTAGATAAGGTGGTTGAGTCTGATCTCTATTTCTTCTCCACATTAATCGGCAGGAAAATGCATTTTTGATTACGGATTGGTTTTGTGTACAGCCGGCAGGAATTCCACCATTTTCGGTTGAAGCTCCTCCCAATCCAGGAAGTTTTCCTCCTGTTGCCCAAGTGAAATTCTTATCAAATTTCACACGGTATTCAAGGGTTGCCTCTTCGGCTCCATCAAAAGAACTATCAAAAATAAAGCCTCCAGTTCTGGCACTTGCTGCATTTTTGGTATACTGTGCTCTTAATGCTCCGTTTATTACTCTAGTTTCTTGTGGCCAATTTCCACCAATTCCTCTAATTTCTCCAGAGGTTCTAGCCGAAACTCTTTGAAAATCATCTTTGAGTATGTTTAACGAATACTCTTTGTTTTGACCATTGTATTTACTAAAATTTTGGTCAATAATTAATCTGCTATTAGTGCAATTCTGCGCTTTTGAGACTGAAATTATGGACAGCAGTACTACTACCATAATTTTTAACCCATTGATTGTTGTGAGTGTTACTTTCATTGCTAATTTGTGTTAGTTTGTGTTTTTGACATTTTTATTGTCGTCTAATACATCTTGTTTTTAGATTTTTGTGTTGTTACGTTGACGACTAGACAGTTCTATCGATTATGTAAGTACTTTTCTAGACTCTTTTAGGAGTTATTTATTTTTAACAAATTTTGTTTTAATGGCATCCTGTTGATGAGAAAGAATCTCTAAGAAATACAGGCCACTAGGTAGTTCATTCACCTTCACTTCTAGATTAGATTGTTTTATTGAAACGGGGTTAGAAAAAACCATATTTCCATCAAGGGCATATATATTTACTCTATACGCTGAGAGAGGTAGTTCTTTTAAAGCAAGGATATCTCTTACAGGGTTTTCATTCAATACAACCTTTCGAGTATTATGAATCGAAATTACTTTTTGACTTTTTCCTCTCATGCATACCGGAGGTTGAGAAGAATTACTAAAACAAATAAGTTTTTGACTACTTTTCGATTTTAATACCAGATCATTATTTTGCATGGTTACCCAATAACTATCGTCTAACCCTTCAAATCCGGTATTACGAAGAGTGATTTCTGGTTTGGCATCTTTAAGTTGAAATGTTGCTGTTTTACTAAAATCTACATACCAATCAGGAGTACCATCATTAGTTTGGACGGCAAACTTAAACAAGGAGTCATACTTAGGATTCCACTTCGCAGAAAAATTCACAAAGTTTCTTAAAAACTGGGGGCTACCGGCACCCATAATATGAACATAATTATAAAGTACATTATCTAAAGGCTGAAGCCCCTTGGTATCGGGAAGTAAAAATGAGCAAGCATCATTGGTTTTAACCGTAAGCTTGAACATAGCTTCCTCGCTTTTACCATTGCTATTAATTGCTATCGCTTTAATAACATATTCACCACTTGAAAGTCCATTTAACTCTTCAGGGTTGGGTGATCCTTCGTGCCCCCATGTGTAAGGTACTCTTCGTTCTCTTCTTACAAAAGCATCATTAATGTATAGCTTGACTTCTCTTATAGATCCTTTGCTATCTTTTGCATCAACCTCAACTTCGAGATCATAGCCCTCTTCAACCGTTAAATCTGTGGAAGGAGTTTTGAAAGAAATGCTAAAAGATTCATTATTATTTCCTCCAGAATCATTCCCTATTCTAGTTTTTGATACTATAAAATCGTCAAAATAAGCATACAAATCTTTGGTAGGCTTATAATCATTGCTACTGCCTCCAAAAAAAGTAGATAAATAGATGTTATTCATCCCTATATCACCTTGGTCATTTTGACGATAATCTTGATTATTTGTAATATCTATTGCTAACTGCCCATTCAACCAACCGCGCATAATTCCATCCCTTTTTCCTGGGGTATTTAATTTATGGTAAACTTCTATATGGTTCCAAGCACCCTTTTTCAGTTTTACCTGATCTGGTTGTGGTCCTCCCGGCTCATCATAAGGATCCAACAAACTCCAGTTTACAGAAGCCGTCCAACCGCCCCATGTTGGTCTAGTATCAAAATGATTATAAAATTCTAAAAGACCATCTTTTCTCCACATCAAACGTAGAGACATATTTCTATCTCTTGTTTGATACGCCAATCCTGGTAATTTAGCTCCAGCTCTAAATTCAAAATCTTCAGGGATATATACTCGATAACTAAAATATAATTCATCAAAAGATTCATAGTTATCCCAATAGACTTTGGTATGCATACCACTGTCATTGGTCTTCACTTTTCCTTTTGGATATTTTACTTTTAGTACGTTTCCTCTTCCTGGAAATTGAGTAATAGAAACCCTTCCTTCATCGGCACCTTTACAAAAATGTGCACCTAAGGCTTCTTTCATTTCTTCTTCATTGTATTGTCCTGTTGGTAGATGATCAAAATCATTTTGATATACAGAATTTTGTGCAAAAAAAGTAACAGTTACGAATAGCGAAACCATTGACATCAGGCCTCTTTGTGTGAAAAGAATCATATTTTGGGTGTTTAGTTATATTAACCGGGTAAATACGTTTTACCCGGTTTTTTAAAAGATGTTTGACTGATTTTACTTCTTTAAAAGTCTTGACATTTCTTTGTATTTATATCCTCTAACAATAATGATATATAAACCCGCTTCTAGCTCAGAAATATCAATTGTAACATTGGTATCAAGAATTGATCTTCGTAAGACAGTTTTTCCTTGAACATCCTTAATTTCGAGCGTTGTATTTGATTGTGGAATGTTTGAAATTGTTAGTATGTCACCTTCAGAAGGGTTAGGATATATTTTTGCTCCAGTAGTTTTCATATCTAATGTTGAAGAAAACAATCTGCCATTACAATTAGGTGCCGTACTAGAATTACTGAAATAAATTGCAAACCCTTTATACTTGGACACCATCACAAAATTCTCTTCATTTTTTGCCACCCAATAATCTCCGTCTAATCCTGTAAATCCAGAATTAGATATGGAGATATCTGGGTTGCTAGTGTTGAACCTATAATTCATAAAATCTCTTAAATCCACATAATAATCGGGTACGCCATTATTAGTATTTATGGCAAATTGATATAATCCATTTTGGTTAGGGTTCCAATTAATTCTAAATCTTCTGAAGTTGGAAAAATCAGGCCCATTATTTCCTAAAACATGAACATTGTCGTAAGATGCTTGATCAAAGGCGGGCAAACTACTTGATAACGGAGTTCCAAAATCACAAGTATCTGGATTTGGGTCAGGATCAGGATTTCCTGGACCATCAACTTTGGTTAACGTAAACCAATTAATATTCCATCTGGGTCCTGAAGCAAATAATCGGATAGTTTGACTACCAGCAGATAGGTTAACCGTAGTTTTAATCGTTCTCCATACTTGCCACCCTCCTGTGTTCGGGATTGCTTTTTTGCCCAAGGAAGAATTATTAACTCTAAAATCAACTTCACCACTACTAAATTTACTAGCCACTCTATAAGCCACTTTATATTGCGAGGTTTCCGGAATATTTACTCTATAGTCTATAAAATCACCCATATCAATCCATCCTACATTAAGGCCGCCCCCGCTGTCTGATGTATTTTGAGTTCTGATTCCGAACATGTCGCAATAATCCTCTGCCTGAATACGTGATGTGATGGGACTACCGTTACCAGTACACCCCCCTAATGGCTCTTCTTGCACGGTGATACTTATTTGTTGAGAAGTCGTATCTGCCCCATCATCATCGATAGCTTTTGTTGTTAGTTTATATGTTCCTGCATTAGCATTTGTAATCGTATATTGAAACGGAGCAGAGGTATCTTCGCCAATTTTATTATTGTTATTGAAGAATTCAACTTTTACTACCGTTCCGTCGTTATCTGAAGCATTTGCTTTAATTTCGATATTAGAACCTTTAGTAAATTCATCTCCGTCGTTAGGAGAAGTGATTGAAATACTTGGAGGTAGATTGCTACCACCACCCTCACAAGGAACAATATTCCAGCTTGGACAAGATTGTGTAATAAAATTAAGTGACCCATCACTTATAGGGAAATCAGGAGTATTTGGATTTCTGGTATTATTCCACACATGAATTTCTGTAGGGTTTCCTTGTTTTTTTCTTGCAGTTTGAATTTCTGATCCTCTTCCTTGAAGATTGAACGTGTTGTCAAAAATTGCATTGCGATATCCTGTGTTATACCCCGTACCTCTATCCAAGAAATCTACTCCAGAATTTATGATATTGGAGCCATCAAGATTAAAGGTATTGTTATAAACAAATGCATAGGCTCCTTTCAGATCTATAAAGGCATCTGCGCTATTTTCACCAGATATTCCTTTTGCTGAAAAGGTACAGTTTCTGATAATGGTATTCTTAGTACCTTCTTTTACATCTACTCCTTCGGCAGTTACATTTGGACCAACAATGCAACCCTCAATGGTATTATTGTTACAATCTCTATCATAGTCATCATGTTGCCCTTTATCAGAGCCTACATAAAGTCCTTCACCTATTCCTGGTTTTTTGATACCGGTATTGTAAACTTTACAGTTCTTTACCAAGTTATTACTCGAACCGTCTCTTAAATGTATTCCTTCCTCGCCAAGTTCTCGGACTGTAACGTTTTTAATAACCCCGTGATTGGCGGTATCAAAGACTAAGCCTTTTGAACCTTCTTCCAAGATTAAATCTTCAATCTTCCAATAATCACCCATAATTCTCATCACATACCCATCATATCTTCCATCTGGCCCTTTTAGAATTGGTGGATTAGAAGCATTTTTCCCTCTAATGATTATAGGTTTAGAAGAGGTTCCATCTTTTTGAGATAAAAAGCGAGCAGCTCTTCCTCCGACAGATACTTTTTCTGGAGCTATATAGGTTCCAGAAGCGATAATGATTTCGTCACCGGGTTTAGCATTTTTCATTGCATTTAATATACAATCAACAGTATTACAATTAATAACTCCTCCTTGATTTGGTGGATTTCCACCTCCATTATCTGAAGACCAGTTTTTAATAATGTCTTTAATGAAGATTCCTGTTTCTGTAAGCTCATTGTTTTTCAATCCGTTAACACCTTGGCCGCTCTTTACAACAGAAGCACCTTCGGGCTTATCACTTACGGCCCAATTCACATGGCTAATGTTATTTTCTTTAAAGAAGCTCATCCATATTTCTGTTTCAGAAATGTTTGATGAACCATTACCATCTGCATTAACAGATCCCCATTCTGTGGCAAATAGAGCTATCCCATTATTCATAGCTGTTATCGCCTTATTTCTTAATCCCTGACCGTGTGTTCCTGCATAAAAATGTAATGTATATGCGGTATTAGCATCATCAATGGGGTCATTTGATGCAATGTCTACATCCTGAGACCAGGTTGAAGAACCTACAATTACAAGATTATTGGGATCCTTTGATCGTATTCCTGCAATTACAGCATTAGCATATGATTTGATCTGGGACCACGATTGCCCAATTGGTTCATTATAGATTTCATAAATAATGTTGTCTTTATCTCCGTAAAGACTAGCCATTTCGGTAAAAAATTCAATTGCTTCTGCTTGATAGCGTTCTGCTTCATGGGTATGCCAGTCAATGATTACATAAATTCCATTTGCAATAGCGGCATCAATAACTTTCCTGATTTTAATTTTTTGAGCCTCTGGGCTGTCGACATATCCTGTACCGCCATCCCAGCTTTCCTTTACCCCCATAGCAACTCTTATAATAGAACTATTCCAATCATTGCTTAAATGATTTACAGTTTCGGCATTGTAGAAATCTGATGTATCCCCTGCATTGCTCCAAAACAGACTATTTCCTGCAAGACTGGTTGGAACATTACTTTTATTAACAATTTTATTACCGTTTACTCTTAATCTTCCATGTTTTTGTACTATGGTTTGCCCACAGATAGATAAACTGACTATTAAAAAAATAAAAAATAAATGCTTAGATTTTGATTGTAAGCCATACAGATAATTTACTCTCATTTTCATGATGCTTTTGAGTTTGTGATTTGTTATAAATTATTATTCATGCACCCATCAAGTAATATTCGCATAAAAGGAATTATTATCCTGTGGGTTTTGAATTATTAGATAATAACAAGCAATACAATAGTAATTGCCCGATATAATCTATACATAAAAAAAGTGATTGCCCTAGATCATGAAAGAGGAAACTGGATCTCCTAGGCAAGCAACAAATTATATTTGTGCTATAAATATGATTTTACAGACTTTGGGGTTCTAATAGTTTTCATAGTTTAGAATTTAGCTTGTGTTTTACGTTACTACTAATTTTTTCCCAACTGTTCTGCTTAGTACTATCATTACTCTTAAATTACAAGGGGTAGTTGTAATTAATTTTCAGGTACAATGATACTTAATTATGATGTTTAAAAAGTTCGATTATAGGGGTAAAATAGTCCAAATACCTAGTTTACAAACATTTAAAAACAAAAAAAGCTTTGATATTGTTTAGTCGATTCCTTGTTTTTTTTAAACAGAAAATGCAATTGACTCATCTTTTATTCTCATAATAATTTGATAAATAAACGTTATATTGTAGTAACTAACCTACAACCCCTTATGAAAAAAGTAAATTTATTGTTAGCGCTTGTTATACATTTTTTTACTTTCTCTCAAGAATACAATTTTAACAATTTTATTCACTTTTCAGTATCCGAAGGATTATCGCAAAGTACTGTAGCTGCTATAGAACAAGATCAATTTGGTCAAATGTGGGTTGGAACTCGGGATGGACTCAATAAATATGATGGTGAAGAGATCACCGTTTATAGGAATATCTCAAGTGATTCGACTTCAATCAGCAATAATGATATTTTATCAATAAAAGAGGATAATAAAGGGTTTATTTGGGTAGGAACTCATAATGGTCTAAATCGTTTTGATCCTAGAACCGAAACGTTTACTCGGTTTTTACATTCATCAGAGAAGAATAGTGTATCTCATTGTTCCGTTCGTACTATAAAACAAATTAATGACCAAGAATTATGGTTTGCTTCTTCAGATGGATTATACATCTATGATCAAAAGAATGAAAAATTAATAGGTTATAAAAAAAATGATCTCAAACCTTCTGGTTTAACCAACAATTTTATAATTGAAATTTTCCAAAGTAAAAATGAAAACGTATGGATAGGTTCTTCTACTGGTATTCATAAGGTAATTGGTAGGGATATTCATAATCTGAAATTTGAAAACTTTACCACTTCAACTCCATTATTCATTCAAGCGATAAATGAGAATGAAGATGGTAATTTGTTGATTGGCACAAAACATAATGGATTATTTGTGTTTGATCAAAAGAGTCAGGTTTTCACACCAAATAACGATCTAAACAATACCAAGATACTTAGCTCAGACATACGAAGAGTAGAATATGACAACAATGGTAATTTATGGATAGGAGCATATAATGGATTATATATTAAAAAGCAAGATCAGGATATTATAAAGATTGTTCATCAACCAGGTAATCCTAAAAGTTTAAGTAAAAATAGTATTAAAGAAATCTTTATTGATAATAATGGTTCAGTATGGATAGGTACTTATTATGGCGGGGTAAATTTGTGGGATATTTACAATAATAATTTTCATACCTTATATAAAACAAAAGGAGATCAAGCATATCAACTTGGTGTTGTTAGTTCATTAGTCGAAGATAAAAAAGGGAACCTCTACATTGGAACCGAAGGAAATGGAGTGACAGTTGTTCATAACAACGGTAAAACTTGTCATGAATTAACCGCTGCGTTACATATTAAATTATCAGACATTAATATCAAATCTTTATTATTAGATGGGCAAAACTTATGGATTGGAACACTAAAAAATGGTATAAAATGTTTCAATATAGCTACCAAATCTTTCGATTTATCCACTCATGAAAAACTAAATACCTTATTATCGGACCTAGGTATTTATTCAATCACAAAAATTCATAATAATCTTATTATAGGAACTTTTGGGAAAGGAACTGTAATATACAATATGGTATCGCAAGAAGTAAATCAGATTGATCATTTGTCATCAAATAGCAACTCCTTAACTAATAATAGAGTACGATGTGTTTTTTCTGACAACAAAAGCAATTTATGGATAGGTACAGACAAGGGTTTAAACAAAATTGCAAACAACCAAATCAATACTAGCAATCCTACTATACAACGATTTCTTTTTAATAATGATAAGGCGTATGGGCAAAATATAATATGTATTTATCAAGACGGCAAAGATCAAATTTTTGTTGGTACCAAGGAACAGGGGGTTCTTAAATTCACTGACAATACTTTTAAAAAAGTAAACTTAAATCTACTAAATACTAGTGTCATTACTGCTTATAGTATTATTGAAGATGATCAGTATAATCTATGGATAAGTAGTAATCTTGGTATGGTTAGATATAATCCCAAAGATGAAAAATCAATTATCTATAATCAAACAGAAGGTTTTCTGGGAAATGAATTTATCAGCAATTCATATTTAAAGGGAAGTAATGGAAAATTATATTTTGGAGGAGTAAAAGGAGTCTCTTTTTTTAATCCTATAGAGTTACAAAAGAATGATTATGAGTCCAACGTAATTTTGACAGGATTAAAAATCAACGGTAAAAATCTTGATAAAAGCATTTCTTTTATGGAGAAAATTGTGTTACAGCACAATGAGTCTTCTTTCTCTTTGAATTTTGCTATTCCAAATTATATAAACACTGCAAATAATCGGTATGCTTATCGATTGGTTGGATTAAATAATGATTGGAAATTTACCAAAAATCATGAAGCTAGCTATACCCTTCAAAAACCGGGGTCATATACATTTGAAGTAAAAGATGCCAATAATAGTGAAGCATGGGATGAAGAGCCAACAAAACTGGTTATAGTAGTAAAAGCCGCCATATGGAAAACACCGCTAGCCTTTTTTATTTATTTTTTGATCGCCTCAATAATACTATACCAAATATTTACAAACATAAAGGCAAAAATAATCCTTGCTGATAAATTGAAAACAGAACGTATAGCAAAAAGTAAACAGGAAGAAATTAATAAATCTAAATTAGATTTTTTCACTAATATATCTCACGACTTTAGAACTCCTCTTACATTAATATTGGCTCCGCTACAGCAACTGATAGAAAACTATACTGGAAATAAAGAAATATATAAGAAACTGCGTATCATAGAACGTAACGCAGGGCAGCTTTTAAAACTCACTAATCAATTACTAGATTTCAGAACTTTTGAAAACGAGCATTACAAATTGCAAGCTAAAAAAGAAAACCTAGTTCCTTTTTTAAAAGAAGTATATCATTCTTTTAAAGAATATGCAGATATAGGTAAATATTCTTATTCGTTTGAAAATAGTGCTGACGAAATCAATGTATTTTACGATCATAATAAACTAGAAAAAGTATTCTATAATATTTTATCTAACGCTTTTAAATATACACCTAGAGGAGGCAAAATAAAAGTAAAAATTTATCAAAAAGACGAAAATGCAGTCATTGAAATCTTGGATAATGGTAAGGGAATTGATCCAGAATTTATGGGCAAAATATTTGAACGATATTATGAAACAGCCAGTAAAGTAGAATATCAAAAACATTTTAATCAAGGTAGTGGGATAGGATTGTATATAGCCAAAAAAGCTGTAGCATTACACAAAGGAGAAATTTTGGTAGAAAGTAACAAGGACTTAGGAACTAAATTTACGGTAATATTAAAACTTGGAAGGAAACATTTAGATGAATGCGAAATTGTTGAGAAACTAGCTATAAACAAAGGATCTTTTTCTTATCAAGATCAATTTAATAAACCGGAAAACATTGAAAACATTGAATTTGATAGTGTTCAAAAAAGAAAAGATAAGCCAACAGTACTTATTGTTGAAGATAATGATGAATTTAGAGATTTTGTGGTAGAGTTTCTGAAAAAGGATTATGTAGTAATACAGGCAAACGATGGAAAAGACGGGTTAAAAAAGGCATTAAGAATCCAGCCAGACCTTATTGTGAGCGATGTAATTATGCCTATAATGGAAGGAACTGTTCTTTGTGCAAAATTAAAAAACGATATTCGTACAAGTCATATCCCTATCATTTTACTAACCTCAAAGTCATCTTTACCACATAAATTTGAGGGATTAGAGTCTGGTGCAGATGCATATATCGAAAAGCCATTTAATGTAAGAGAATTTCTTCTGGTGATAAAAAATTTAATTAGTACTTCAAAACAATTAAAACAAAAAGAAGACAGCTTAGATATGGAATCCAATAACAAATTGTCTTTGGAAGAACGGTTGTTAGAAAATGCTATAAAAATTGTGGAAAGTAATGTAGAAAACACTGATTTTGATATTCCATATTTCTGTTCAGAATTAGGATTAAGCAGAACTATGCTTTTTGTAAAAATCAAAGAATTCACTAATCTTACGCCTAAAGAATTTATCAATTCCATAAGAATGAAAAAAGCTACTCAATTTTTAGAGTTAGGTGAACTAAGTATCGCAGAAGTTGGCTACAAAGTTGGTTTTAAAGATCCAAAATACTTTTCGAAGTCTTTCAAAAAATATTACAACAAAACTCCTTCAGAATATGTCGAACAATTTTGTTCGTAATAACTATAAACAAAACATCTACTCCACAAAAACATTGTGTCGAAAACTAATTTATACAAATTACATTCGTCTTAAAACATTATATATTTTAAACCAACTTGGCCGCTGTGGTATTATACCTATTTTTTCTTTTGAAGTTCATCATGGATATTTATGGGCAAAAAATTATGTCTTTGTCCATTTTCTTCACCATTAGATGCGGCATATAATTCACTAAAGAAATTTACCGCTCCAACAGAATAGTTTATCTTTTCTATCCATTCATAAAAATAAGTTTCTTTTCTGTCTGTAGTAGCATACTCAAATACTTTGCCCTTCAGCTTCTCTAAATTACTATCAGTAAAAACGGGGCGTGATGGAAGTTTCTTGAATTCGTCTTCTTTAATATCCAACATGGACTGGATCCACTTTAGATCTGATTGATATTGTCTAATAAGTTTATTCTCTAAAGAATGATAAATTTCATCTTCAAACACAATCCTAAGGGTACTTCTTGTGTCAATCATATCCCCTACTTTAAAAGTAAGTTCGCCACTACTTCCTAAATGAAATTGTCCGTCGGTATTACTGTTTTCCAAGACCACTGTATAAGGGATTCCATTAACACTGCTTACAGCAAACTCTTGATTATTAATAGGTTGAATTGAAACTTGATCATTTTGTGCCTTTAGTTGCATAAAAAGGCTTGAAATCATAAATGTAAGTAATAATTTCTTCATATTTAATAGATTTAGATAATGCATAATAGTAGGTTATTTTATTCGGCAAATTTATAATTTCATGAGTTGTTTTCAAAGCTATAATTGTACTCATTTATTATTATTTTGACGGTAGATTGAATTCCATATTATAATAGAGGTTGTTTCAAATGTTGTGCCATATTTTATCGGCATTTAGTCTAAAACTACCTAGATGATCAAAACTACATTCTTTGGGAGCTATAATAGACAAAAATGGTCTTTCATCTTTGTTTTTGTATAGGTGATATATTTCTCCCACAACTGGTTCAAAATTAAATTTGGCACTGTATACCAAATTATTATATTCAAACTCTTTAATAAGTTCGTCATATTGTTCTTTTAACTCATCATATTTTGCTTTAACATGTTTATTCACTTTATTGATATTCGCATTTTTCCACGCAATAGTATCACTAGTTGTAATTACAGGAGCTCCCAGATCCGTCGCATATGCCTTTAATGCTGCATCATAACTTTCATTTTCTTCGTTATAAACAATGTAATCCGGTTTCTTCTTTTTCATTTATTATCGCTTTGATATTTTATTATAAGTTATATGTTTTTGTCTTGAACATTTGAATCTTCGTCTTCAAAAACACGTTTTTTTAAATGTTTTGTTTTTCGACCTTGAACGCGTTTTCTCAACATTCTAAAACTTGAAGCTTTCATTTCTTTTCGCATTAAATCAATGACTTCCTGCTCCTTTAAACCAAACTGTATAACTATAGCATCAAATGGAGTACGATCCTCCCAAGCCATTTCAATTATTCTATCTATATCTCTTATGAATAACTCTTTCTTCATCTCTTAATTAGTTATAAAAATTAACTTATATATGGTTTATATACCAAACAAAACTCCAAATAAAAGTGATAGTCCATAAAATAGTTCGCAACCAGTTGTTTAGCAGCAACTTGAGTAACAAATCATCGCTTATAATCCCCATTGCTATCTTATTGTGCATAGGTACAAATTGTAAAAAAGTAGACAACCAAGCAACAACTATAAGAATAAGACTTCCTATTTGATAGATACCCAAATTATCAAAAACCATAACTATAGTCAAACTCAGTTGGCCTATCATTAGAGGCATCACAACATATGTTATTCGCACAATATACTTTTCATGCCACTGTTTTAAATCTTTTATTTGATAATGGAAAAAACTAGGGTAAATAACAAGCTGTACAAGCCAAATAAGTACTAACATTCCAAAATCAAAAAGTAGTCTATTTGTTTCGATGTTCACTATCTTGGTTTAACCTTTTCAAGTCTTCAATTTTCTTAAGGATTTCTTCGGCCTCTGCATATTTCTTATCGCTTTCCGTACGATTGACACTAGATAATTCATGCCATTGGCTCATTAATTTTTCGTATTTCTTTTGTAAAACTTCTGTTTCTGATCTTTTCTTAAATAATCCGAACATGTTTGTTTGTTTTTTAAAAATTTAAGCACTTACTAATCATTAAGATAGCTTTGTAGTTCTGCTACCTTATGTGCAGTATTAAACACCCCTCCATAATATGATGTAACCGTTGCAGATGTATCATCTTTTATTCCTCTTGAAGACACACATAAATGCTTCGCATCTATTATGACTGCAATATCTTCTGTATTCAGAATTTGCTTTAATTCTAGTGCGATCTGATTTGTTAGCCGTTCCTGTACTTGTGGTCTTTTGGCATAATATTGTACAATTCTATTTAACTTCGACAGCCCTATTACACTACCAGAAGAAACATATGCAATATGCGCTTTCCCTATGATAGGAACAAAGTGATGTTCACAATTAGAATAAAAAGTAATATTCTTTTCGACCAGCATTTGATCATATTTATACTTGTTATCGAACAAAGCTACTTTTGGTTTATTCTTCGGGTTTAATCCAGAGAAAATCTCATCAATATACATTTTGGCTACACGGTTAGGGGTACCTCTAAGAGAATCATCAGAAAGATCTAGGCCCATAACCTCCATTATCTCTGCAAATAATTCAGCAATCTTAATTTTCTTATCATCATCAGACATTTTAAAGGCATCTATAGTCATAGGGGTTTCAATCCCCGTATAAATATGATCATCCCCTATTTCCTCATCAGTAAAACTATTCAGTTTGTAACCATTAGCAATATTAGAAGTACTACTTTCAAATTTCATATCAATCTATATTTTTCAACTTATGCTAAGCTACAAAAATGTTTAACTATTAACACAAAACATTAAACAAAAATTAACATAGCATTATAAGCATTATTTATGAAGACAGGGTATTTTTGAAAAAATTGATTCTCAATTGTTATGATTTATTCTTTTTTAACCTTCTCTTTTTTTATGATTACTAATCCTTTACTCCTATTTGATTTTGATTATACTTCTAATACAGAAGAATGGCAGATAGTAAATGATGTTGTTATGGGTGGCCGTTCTAATGGAGAATTTTTGATTAATTCGGAAGGTAATGGATTATTTAAAGGATCAGTATCATTAGATAACAATGGCGGATTTTCATTAGTTAGACATCGATTTAAAACTAAAAATATCAAAGGGTATAAGAAATTATTTATTCGATTAAAAGGAGACGGTAAACGTTATCAGTTTAGAGTTAAATCAAGTGTGAATGACAATTATTCCTATATCGCATATATTGATACGACTGGTGATTGGCAAACTGTTGAAATTATTTTGGCAAGCATGTATCCAACTTTTAGAGGTAGAAAACTACGTATTTCTAATTACTCTGGAGAGATTCTTGAAGAAATTGCTTTTCTTATCGGTAATAAGGTTCCTGAAAATTTTAAACTAGAAATCGATAAGATAGCCTTAAAACAGAACTAACAAATAAAATTTGCTAATTCTCATTTATTTCTAAAAATTCAAAAGAGAGAGTAATTACTTACTCTCTCTTTTTACACAATCAATTATGAAAGCATCACATTAAGAAAACTGTATTAAGGGGGTACTAGTTTTCTAAGTTAAACTCTTATATAACTTTACTTTTCTTTTTTGCAATTGATCTTTTAAGTCACTAATCGTATTATTAATAGCGTTTTCAAAACTAAACTCATCTGAAGAAGCATAGATTCTTGGTCCGGGCAGGCTTAATCTAATACCACATATATATCCACCATCCATATTTTTAATTTCTCTTTTAAAAAAAACATCGGCCCTAATAATAAATGGGTAAGTATCTGCTAACTTTCTTATTTTTTTCAAAGCAAACAACTCCAAATTTGGAATAGAATCAGAATTTCTATATTCAAAAAAAGTTCTCATTTTTATCTTATTAATATTTTTTAACTTTACTTTAATTTTATGTATCTGGTTTACATCTAAGTCTAGATTAATCCTTTTAATCTTTTGTCGATTTTACGCTTCTTTTGGGTTACTAATTTCATAATATCCATTAAATATGGATCTCTTGTTTTTTTGTAGATCTCATTTATGCGTAGCACTAATGATTTTGCTTCTCTAGAAGCAGAAACTCTATCACTAGTACTCATCTTTGTCATTCTTCTTTTTTCAAACTCTAATGCTTTGTTTATCAATATCATACCTATATTGTTTTTATAGTGAAACAATGATTGTTAATCTTCCGTTTGTATTAAAAAGGGAGTCTTGCCATCTGTTAAAATAATTTTACTATTTGGTGATTCGGACAATTTATTGAAAGCTTCTATACTTCGTATTTTTATAATCTCATTAGTCAACCCTTCTGATAATATTTTTTGGGCATCCCGCTCCCCTTCCGCATCAATTATTTTCCTATCTGCTTCAAGCTTTGCTTGCTGTATTACAAACTCCATGCGCATGGCATCTTGTTCTGCTTGAAGTTTTCTTTCGATAGAGTTTGCAAGTCCCCTGGGTAGTTGAATACTCTTCATCAGAACGGCTATCAAATCAATTCCTTGTCCCTGTTTTCGTAAGTTTACCTTCATTTTACTCATTATTTCTTCTTCTATTTTTGCTCGCATCCCAGAGTGCATATCTTTTGCAAAAAACTGTGCACAAACATCAGAAGATGCAGATCGAAAAACGCTAGTAATAATAGATTCGTAATCCTGTCCTAGGTTTTCTAGTACACTTGGGATTTTATCTTTCTCTAATCTATAAAGAATAGATATTTCAGAATTAACACTAAGTCCTTCTTTACTGGGAAGACTTAAAATCAGCTTAATATTATTTGTTTGAGTTGATTCTTTAATTACCTTACTAATCAATGGATTGTACATTATCGTACCTTGTGTGGAAACCCTATTAGAAAATTTACCCAAGGTTTGTTTTACTCCTGCCTCACCGGGTCTTATTACTGCACAGCTGCTGGATAGTAGCCCTATTCCAACCAGCACAAGAAAAATAGTTCTCATAAGCTCTTTTTTATTAGATAATTTGATTGTTACATACGTCAATATTTAAAACTTTGCCTTTTATATTCTTAATCGTATCCCCAAACCCTCATGATCATTAACATCAACTGGAAAAAAATTCTTTTCAAATTTTAGCTTGTAAAGACGTTTAAATTTTGAATCTACAGGAACCATATACGATGAATTGGAGTTTTCCAAAGTTTCATTTTGTATAATTTCGAATAAATCCTCAACTACCTTATTAAACACAAGGATGTCTTGAGTTTTCATTTCCTCGCCGATATAATTAATGTTATTCATCCAATACGATAGCACCGGGCGAAGCACACATTCATCATGTTCCGTAATGTCGCGAAATATGTTGTCTAAACTTCTAGGTGCAGGAATAATACATAAATCTCTAGCAAAACATATTGGGTTTTTGTTTGCCTCCAGTTTTTTACTATTAGTTATTATACTAAAGGAATCAGATGGTTTTTCTACTAAGGAAAATACAGAATTGCGTAAAAAATCAACCGGATTTGCGAAGCCTATTCCTTGAATCATTAAAAATAATGTCAATATGTAGATGATCTTTTTCATATGCTTCTCTTTTTAATTGGTTAAACAATCACTATATCGTTGGTTTTTAAATAATTATATTTCAAAATTAAAGAATAAATTTCATATATTTTTATTTATATTTGTAATCATTTACATAAACTAATTTAATGCATTATACTTTACATCAGTTACAAATTTTTTTAAAAATTGTAGAAAAAGAGAGCATTACTAAAGCTTCTCAAGAGTTACATTTAACTCAACCAGCTGTTTCTATCCAACTCAAAAATTTTCAGGACCAGTTCCCTATTCCTTTAACTGAAGTCATTGGAAGAAGGCTATATATAACTGATTTTGGTAGTGAAATTGCTACAGTTGCTCAGAAGATAATAGATCAGGTAAATCAAATCACATATAAAACTATGGCCTATCAAGGTCAATTATCCGGAGTCTTAAAAATTTCGGTTGTTTCAACCGGGAAATACATTATTCCGTATTTTTTATCAGACTTCATTAAAAAGCATGAAGGTGTAGATTTGGTTCTAGATGTAACCAATAAAGAAAGAGTTATTAATAGCTTAGAAGAAAACGAAGTAGATTTTTCTTTAGTTTCTGTCCTACCAAAACATCTACAAATCGAAAAGACCAAGCTTATGGAAAATCAGTTATTTCTCGTAGGTAATTCATCTGAAAAATTTGCAAAGAAAAAGTACAATAAATCCATTTTCTCAAAACTCCCTCTAATTTACAGAGAGCCCGGATCGGGAACTAGACATACCATGGAAAAATATATAGATCAAAATGATCTACCCGTTAGAAAAAAAATGGAGCTCACCTCAAATGAAGCCGTAAAACAAGCTGTTATCGCTGGATTAGGGTTTTCTATAATGCCTCTTATAGGTATTCGTAATGAACTGGAAAGTGGGCGTTTACAAATAATCCCTGTACAAGGTTTTCCTATAAAATCTATCTGGAATCTAATTTGGTTGAAAAATAAAAAATTCTCTCCTGTTGCCGCTGAGTTTTTGAAATTTATAGAAGAAAAAAAAGATCAAATTATTGAAGACAACTTTCATCTCACCAAATATTAAAGATTGTTTTTTCAACCTATAAATACCCACATACTTTCATAAACAAGTTTGTAACTAATGCATAACAGCATTGAATGATTTTTTTATATTAATATACACAAAAAAATCATAAAATAATTTTATTCATATCATCATAAATATAAATAAAAATATATAAAAAATAATACTGAATTTTACTACACGAAAAAAGAATATAGAGGACCTAAACACTCAATATCGTGGTTATGCAAAAGGAAGACATCAACATAGTATTATTTAAAAAAGATCTAAGGTTACAAGATAATGAAGTCATTAATGAAGCTATAGAAAACGGTTTACCGATACTCTTTTTATATATATTCGAGAGGAAATCCAATACGAATTTTAATTATTCAGAAAGGCAACTAAATTTCGTTGAAGAATCTTTGACAAACTTAAATGATATTCTAAAGTTATATGCAACAAAAATCTTAGTGGTACACTCTGAAGTTATCAAGGTGCTAAGCATTTTACAGCAGTTTTGGAATATCAAAAAAGTGTTTTTTCATAAAGATTATGATACACAGGTGGGGGACAAAACCTATCGTCAATTATCCAGATTTTGCAAAAATAACCTGATCCTTGAAATAGAAATAGATCACTATCACGATCTTCGAACACAATTTAAA
Source organism: uncultured Aquimarina sp. (assembly GCA_947496355.1). Lineage (GTDB taxonomy): Bacteria > Bacteroidota > Bacteroidia > Flavobacteriales > Flavobacteriaceae > Aquimarina. The sequence continues at coordinate 129,551 of CANMCO010000003.1, read as the reverse complement.
GAAAAGGAAAAAAATTTTAATCACTATTTCAATGGTCCTTCTTCAAGCTTTATTCCGTTGAAAGGAAGTTTTGTTCATCTTTTTGTGGTATTAAAATTAGAGCAACTATTTCAAACAGAAGATTTATCGGCAAATCGTCATATCCGTATATCACAAGGTGGGGTTTCTTGTGCGATGAAGAAGATGGGTGATATCAATAGACTTGAAAATACAACCTCAACCAATAATAATGAGCCCTTTTATGAGCTATCACCTTTTATTTCATGGGGTAATCTAACCTTAAGACAACTTTGGAAAAACCAAAAAAAACAAGGTAATAAAGAAATAGACTTCAATTTTTTTATACACTCTATCCGTTGGCATATTCACTATGTAAAAAATTACACACTGGATAAACCTACAAACTATTTTAATCCCATCTCAACATATAGTGAATCAAAAAACTTACTAAACCAAAAGGTCTGGGAGCAAGGAATGACTGGATACCCAATTATCGATGCAATTATGCGCTGTTTATCCAAAACTGGATGTATTAGTCACAAAATGAGAATGTTGGTCGTATCATTTTACAACTGTCATTTATTGCTACCATGGAGAAATGCAGTAAAATACCTATCCGAAAATCTATTAGATAGCAGCCCTGGGATACATTTTGATTCTTTTGAAATCTTTACAAAGAGAGGTGTTTTTAAAGAGAACCGTTCTTTTGACCTTATTAAGCAAAGTAAGGATATTGATTCAAAAGGAATATTTATTAAGAAATATGTTTCAGAGTTAAGAAACATTCCATACGAATATATTCATGAACCTCATAAAGCAAGAATAACCATACAGAGATTTCACAAAACTATCATTGGAAAAGATTATCCAGAACCTATAACAAGAGTTCCTGTAAATGCGCAATTTCAATGTTACAATATCAATATTAACTTTTAAACTATAAGAACATGAAAAAACTAGATAAAAAGTTATTGCATACCATTTTCATCTTAATCACTCTAAGTATAGTATCATGTAAAAAAGAGAAATCTGCATTTTTTAATCATACAAATCAAAATAAAGAGGAAGTTCAGGATGTAAAAAGTCTAAATAATTCTCAGGATGCCCCAGAAATTAATAGACAGTCCATAAAAACAAAACTTCTGTTATTAGAAGTAGATGATAAAAAGAACCTAAGTAATATAGTTGAAACGAAATCTTTTTTTAGAGAACAAGACAACTATATATTAGATTATAAATATCCATTTTTAGATGAAGACATTCAACCATCATTCAAATTTTTCAATGATTTTATCCGAAACCAATATATTAACAAAGAAATCTCTGTAAAAAGTACCTTGAATAATCAAAACCTCTATTGCGATTTTGACAAATCAAATCCGAAAAGATATAAAAGAATGATTGATTACAAGATATACTCTACCAAAGATAATCTTTTAAGTGTTTTGTTATATAAGGCCAATCATTACAAAGATCAAAATCATCTTTCATATATGTTTAAAGGCCTCACTTTTGATATAAACAAAGGAGAGTTTTTATCATTTGATTCAATATTTAAAGGAAAAACTCAAGAAATCATCCTTAGTAAGTTAAATATTGAGCTTTCTCAAAAAATAAAAACGGAACCATATTATCAAGAATGCTGGAAATTAACTGACGAAATTTTTGATGCGTACAAAGATAATTTTGTAATCGATAATGATCAAATCAAATTTTACTTTGATGATTGTATGATTTGTCCAACCTACGCAGGGCGATACTCAATAAAAATCCCCCTAAACGAGATCTCACATTTTATGAGTAGCAAGGGTAAAGAAATGATATTGTGAGATGATCATAATAGCGTTTTTTGATTGATTTGTTTATAGGGTACAAGTTTGTGCTACTCATTAAGACTTGTACCCTTATAAAATTAGCCAACAATAAAAATTTAAAAAATGAACACTACTTCAATTTCAAGGTTATCAGAGTACTTTCAGATCGCTGTTGGAGTTATTTTGGCTAGTATTGGCCTAAAAGCCTTTCTTCTTCCAAATGGCTTTTTAGACGGTGGTGTTACAGGAATTGCGATTCTAATAAATTCAACACTACACCTTAACATTTCATTGGTTTTGGTTGTACTAAGTATACCTTTTTTAACACTAGCGTACTTCTACATTTCTAAAGCAATGGTTTTCAAATCAATTTTGGCAATTTTAGGGTTAGCGGCTTCAATACATTTAGAAACTTTTGACACAGTCACCAATGACAAACTACTTACCTCAATTTTTGGCGGTTTATTTTTGGGGTTAGGTATAGGAATTACAATTAAAAATGGTGCAGTTCTAGATGGTTCAGAAATACTAGGTATATATATCAATAATGCATTTGGAGTCAGTATCGGAAAAGTTATTCTTCTATTTAATTTTGTATTATTCTCTATCACTGCCATTATCGTTTCCAAAGAAACGGCAATGTATTCTATATTAACCTTCTTAATCACAGCAAAAGTAACAGATCTTATTATTGAAGGTTTTGAAGACTTTATAGGGATCATGATTGTTTCCCAAAAATATGAAGCCATTAAAAAAGCTATCACAGAACAACTAGGAGCTGGAATGACTGTATTTAAAGGCGTTAATGGATACGGAAAGAATGGTATGACCAAAGATTTTGATGTTATTCATACCGTCATTAACCGGTTTGAAATTACGAAAATTAACAGGATCATAGATACTATAGATCCAGATGCATTCATAATGGAATACGATGTAAATAGAATAAAAGGAGGAATTCTAAGAAGATATCTAAACCCAAAAAATATAGACTTAAAACAAAAAAAATGAGAACAATTAATCTTTACACTACAGTTTTTCTATTCTTGATATTCAGTTTAAAATTACATGCTCAGGTTCAAGATCTACCCATCGAAAATCTTTTAAAGAGTTACATCAATAAGATCAATTCATTAAACAAAAACTCAAGTAATATCGAAATTCTGGATTTATATAGTGATCAATATTCTGGAAGCACCACTTATGTAAAAATATCAGGAGCAATTATTAAAAAAGAGTATACCAAAAAAGATATTGCTGATCAGCTCAATGATATTATCAATGATAACAACTATACTTTTAAACTCGCTTTAAAAAACATAATCTACTCAAGTCAAAAAGAAAAAGCCGCAACCTTATCTGCTTTACTAAACTTTGAATCTTTTATTGATATGAAAATAGCCGAAAAAGGTACAATGCATTTAAATATTGTTGGTACACATAGCGATGATGGGTGGAAAATCAATCAGAATAATATGATTAGAGTTTCAGAAACCAAAGAAATAGGAAAATGCGTGTGTAATCTATATACCAAGGGTAGTAATAAATTTGTAACTGAATTGTTTTATCCATCTGGTGTTGAGTATACTCATATTTTAGAATCATTCGCTATTTCGAATAAAAATGGAAAGAGATTTATTAGATACAATGGAAAATCTTATGAGTGGGATAAACAAAATCTAAATCTAACGTACGACAGCAATGTTCTGGGGCAACCCAAAGAACCAAAGGACGCTATTAAACTGATTTTAAGCAACCAATATCAGGAGCCCTGTGCGGATATTATATTTTATTAAATCATTTTTCGGTATATGTTATTAAAAAAATATCACTCTTAATATCTTTAAATAGACGCCATAATTTCTAAATTATAAACCGAATAACGTTAATTATTTCAATTCAACGATTTATTTACTATATTTTACCTCTCAAATCATGCACATCGGCTTACCCTTACTATTTTTGTTTTATGGAAAGCATAAAAAATACTCCCCTTTACCAAGAGGCGATACAGGAATTGAATTACCCTTACGGTAATTTTTATCTCTTTGAGAATTTTGTGATAGGAGAAATTAATAAAGATGTAGTTTTTTCGTGGAAAGACCATGCTAAAGCTGTTGTTGAGGAAATAAGTGATCTTTATGATCAAAATGGAGAAAATCTTGTATATATATCTAATCGCATTCATCCATATTCTGTAATCCCCAGTGATTGGCTAAATTTTTTTAAACACAGTTATTCATTAAAAGGATATGGCATTGTTAGCTACACGCCTAAAGGGATATTGAATTCTCTTCTAGAAAAACTGTTTTTACGAGGTAAATTAAGAAGTTTCAATAATCTTACAGAAGCAATTTCTTGGGCGAAAAACCCATCTAAAACAAAAGAAAATGCAGCTTAATTCATAAATAAGAATTACAACAAGAACATTTTCAATATTATTAAGCAATTCCTTGCATAGTAAGTAAAGTAGTAGCCCAAACAATAACTGAAGAGAAGAAAATACCTATTGTATTTGCTACAAATGCCTTTCTTTTTTTAATTTTAAATAAATAAGTGGCAATACTACCTGCATATACTCCAGTTCCTGGAAGAGGGATCATAACAAATAAAAGAAGGCCCCAGAAACCATACTTTTCTATCTTATTACCTGAACCTACCTTAGCTTTTCGCGCAACATATATAGCAGCTTTTTTATACCAATTCCATCGAAGCAAGTAATCATTAATCTTTTCCAAGAAAAAAATCATCAAAGGGAAAACCAAGACATTGGCAACAAAACATATCGCAAATACCAAATAGATATTTAGGCCACTAAACATACCATAAGGGATTCCGACTTTAGCTTCTCCAAAAGGAGAAATACTCCATAAAACAGTAATTATAATATCTTGAATCACAAACCTTTTTTCTTAGGATTTGCAAAGGTAAGGTTCTTAATGGTTTACATTCTAATTTTAAATCATAAACTTTGCCAAAAATCATCAAATAAATGAATTCTTAGCGCAAACTTGAAAAAATAATACACTCATGTGATATTAACTACATAAAGGTTTCTTTTCCAGAAAAATAAAAAGTTGTAAATTTAAGAATCACACAAATACCATAAGCAAATACGAACTTATTGTATATCATTTTAATCAAAATTTCGAGAAATGAAGAAAAAGCATTTAGGTTACTCTATGTTATTATTAATCATTTCTGTAGGAATTAGTGTTGGAGTAACATACTCCAATCCTAAAACTTCAGATTATAAAAAACTGACTTCTGCAAATACCGAAAAAACAAATTCGGACAAAGCTTTCAATAAAATGATGGACGTTTTATCTCATAAACGCTGCGTCAATTGTCATCCATCAGATAATTATCCAAAACAAGGAGAAGATAGTCATAAGCACCTTTTCGGAATACAACGGGGGACATCAAATCATGGGGTCCCGGCGGTGAAATGTATTACCTGTCATCAGGATGAAAATAATGACTATTCTGGAGTACCTGGAGCACCAGAATGGTCTCTTGCTCCAGAAAGTATGAAATGGGAAGGTTTAAGTAGAATCGAAATTGCTCATTCGATGTTAGATAAAACAAAAAACGGAAATCGCACCCATGAACAAGTAATGCATCATTTAACAGAACATGCTTTAGTGCTTTGGGCATGGAATCCTGGAGTAAACGCCGAAGGCATCCCTAGAGAAAAACCTCCCATTCCAAAAGATGAGTATATCGCAGCTGTAAAAGAGTGGTTTGAAAACGGAGCTATAATCCCCGAGGAATAACTAAAAACACAAACAATCATCTAACTATGAAAATATCATTCAACATCAATGGGCTTCCAAAAACTGTCGAAGTAGATAAAAACACCCCACTACTTTGGGTTATTAGAGATATTTTAAATCTTAAAGGAACCAAATTTGGATGCGGTAAAGCCGCCTGTGGTGCATGCACCGTTCATATAGATAGCGAAGCCGTGCGCTCATGCTCATACGCAGTAAAGTTTGCAGAAGGTAAAACAGTTACAACTATAGAAGGTTTGGGAACAGAAGAAAACCCACATCCAGTTCAACAGGCCTGGATAGAGGAAATTGTACCTCAGTGTGGCTATTGTCAGCCAGGTTTTATGATGGCTACCGCCGCAATGTTAGAAAAAATTCCTAACCCAACAGATGAGGATATCGACAATAACATTATCAATGTATGTAGATGTGCAACGTATTATAGAATGCGAAAAGCCATTCATAGGGCTGCGGCATTAACAAATGATTCCTCGAATCCCCTAAATTCCTAAGGTTATGAGTAAGAAAAAGATTTCAAGACGTAAATTTATAGTTCGAGGAGCTTTAGGCACGGCAGGAACCTTAGCCATAGGAACGTATTTATTTAGAAACTCAATTAGAAGATCTATTGCAGGAATGGCCAATACTGCCGATACTCCATATATGGGAAACACAAAAACTCCCATTATTTGGTTCGAAACCACTGCAGAAAATAATATTATTTTTCACTGTCCCAAGGTAGAAATGGGACAAGGAACATTTACCGGGCTTGCACAAATAGCTGCAGATGAATTAGAAGTTTCTATACAACAAATGCAGGTAATTCATGCCGCAACAGCTACTGGCAATATTGATAGTTTTAGTACAGGAGGTAGTACTTCTGTTTCTGGATTATGGCAACCACTTAGAGAACTAGCAGCCACAATGAGAGAAATGATAAAAGGAGAGGCCGCTAAAAAACTGGGAGTTAATATTACTACCCTATCAGTTAGAGATGGTATTATATCTGGAGGCGGAAAAACATTATCATATGCAGAGGCTGTAAAAGATGTAACAGATTGGGAGATTCCTAATACACCAGTATTAAAGAACCTTAAAGATTATAAATTTATTGGAAAACCAATTCCTCGAATTGATCTAAAAGATAAAGTTTTTGGAGCCCCAATCTTTGGAATGGACGCCACCATGCCAGGTATGCTATTTGGTGCTGTTGTAAGACCATCATCTATAGGAGCTAAATATATTGACTCAGATACTTCAGAGGCAGAAAATATGCCCGGTGTCGTAAAAGTAGTAAAAGAAAAAGATTTTGTTGGTGTAGTTGCAAAATCACGTATGGAAGCAGAAAATGCGAAAAAAACTATTCAAGTTAATTGGGATATTGAAAAAGCATGGCAAACCAAAGATATTGAGGATATGATAAAGGTTGGTAATGGTGAACCTATTGTTATCCAAAAGGAAGGAAAAGCCAAAAGTATTTTAGAAGATGATGAAGGAATAATAACTCAAGAATATACAAGCCCTATTGGTGCACATGCACAAATAGAACCAAATGGAGCTGTTGCCAGTGTAGAAGAGAATAAAGCTACTATTATGATGTCTACACAAGTAATAAACTTCTCTAGAAAAGAAGTTGCTGACCGTTTAGGTTTTGATGAAGAACAAGTAAATATTATCCCAACATACTTAGGCGGTGGTTTTGGAAGACGTTTGCATACACCAAATGCTATTCAAGCTGCTATTTTATCTAGGGCCGTGGGAAAACCTGTAAAATGTTTCTTTGATAGAAAGGAAGAATTTCAAAACGATACTTTTCGCCCTCCAACTCATCATGTTCTTAAAGCAAAACTTAAAAGTGATGGTTCTATTGAAGCTATTGAACATAACGTATCCAGTGGTGATGTTATGTTTGGGTCTCCTTTAGTTCCAAAAATTGCATTTAGCATTATTGGAGCAGATGTTGGAGCTTGGCGCGGGGGTATGATTCAATACGGAAAGATACCAAATTACAGAGCAATTTCCTGGCGAGTAAAACTTCCTTTTGCCACAAGTTGGTGGAGAAGTTTAGGCCTCCTGGCTAATACTTTTGCCATCGAAAGTTTTTTAGATGAATTGGCTATTAAAACCGGAAAAGACCCTGTTCAATTTAGATTAGATCAAATCCAAGATGATGAAAGAGGGCATAGATTAAAAGAGGTTATTAAAGCTGCTAGTAATAAGGCCAACTGGAAAGATGGAGTTACTAATGACCGTGCCATGGGATTTGCAGCATCTACAGATGCTAATACTCCTTGTGCACACGTTGCCGAAGTTTCAATCGAAAACAATCAGATCAAAATCCATAAAGTAACTTGTGCTATTGATCCTGGTATTGCCGTTAATCCGGATCAGGTTAGAGCACAGTGCGAAGGGTCAATTATCATGGGGATAAGCGCTTCTATTTATGAAAGAATGTATGTTGAAGATGGTCAGCTCCGTCCTGTAATTTATGGGCCTTATAGAATGGCTTTAATGAAACATGCTCCTAAAGATATTGATGTTGTTATTTTAGAAAATGCTGATGCTCCAGGTGCTGTAGGAGAACCTCCAATGGGGCCAATTGGAGCAGCAGTGGCTAATGCCGTATTCAGGTTGACAGGAAAAAGGTTACGTTCTTTGCCTCTTGAATTAAGTTGAATAATCATATCTTGACTCATTCTGTTTTTCAATATGTCCATAATATATCATTCTTTAATTATTCTGTAAGAAAACTGTGTAAAAATGAATAACTAAATAATTTGTGTAGTTTAGTATTGTTAAAAAGGGCACATTTATACTATGAAAAGGTTTACATACAAAATTTTAGAAGATCAAGAGGTTCTAGTTTACGAAGAGCAATACAATGCTCAGGGTCAGGTATTATATTACAAAGATTATCAAGCTAATCCCCCTGCCGAAAAAAAAATTTGTTATAATGAATCCGGACTACTTGTAGAGGAGATTGATATAAGTGATAATGTCGAATTGAATCGTTTAGAGCAAATATATAATGACAACGGAGAAAACATTGAACGCAACTTTTTCTTTGGTGAACATCTTTATGAAAAAATTACAACAGAATTTTCTGAAATGGGTTTTACAAAAACAACGTATCAGGATGGAGAAGAAATCCAAAAGCTCATACAGGAAAATGACGATAAAAACTATGCGAACAAGTTTTATCAAAATGGTGAATTACTTGAAAGTCAGTTTGCCAAATATAATTCTGAAACTAATTGCAGTGAAATTAAGTTTTATGACGGAAAAAATAAACATGTTCTAACCAGAAAAGAAACTTATAATAACTTGAACTTATTAGTAAGGGTCGAAGAACTTAATGAGAACAACAATTTATTATCAGAACACCAATATGAAATTGAAAAAGGTTTAATTACGAAAGAAATATATCGCGATTTTAGATCGGGAGAAAACGAATATCACATCACAATGGAGTATGACAACAAGGAAAACCTTATAAAAAAGGATATTCGTACTCCAAGTGGTCATCTTGTAGAGTTTTATATTTGTGAATACGATGGTCAAAATCGAATGATTGATGAAAAAGGTATGGCTAATGGAAGTTTTAATGCCATATACGGAACTTATGCAAATGGTGAAGAATATCACTTCATACATAGATATGAAGAGTGAAGCCTTCTTTAATTAAATTAAAATTTAGATTTTTTCTGTTTAACAGGAGCACATTTCAAAAAAAGCACCTACCTTATATTATTAGTACATATAGAATATCTCCTTTAATAACTTCAAAAAATGTTTGTATACCCTTTGACTTCACTAACATTTGGTTTTAAAAATACGTAGATCTACGTATTATCCACATATGTTATTGTTTGTAGCTTTATACATAAGTATAAACAATTTTTATCCCATGAGAAATATAGAGAACTTGGTTTTCAAAGGTGGTGGAGTTTTGGGTATTGCCTATGCGGGGGCAATCGAAATTTTAGAAGAAAAAAAGATGTTAGATAATATCAAACGCGTGGCTGGAACATCAGCAGGATCAATCATAGCTACCTTATTAAGCTTAAGATGCTCTGCAAAGGAAATCAAAGAATTAGTGAATGCTACCAACTTCAAAGATTTTGAAGATCATTGGGATCCCTTTAGAATACCCGCTAAATATGGGGTATATAAAGGTGAATATTTCCTAAAATGGATAAAAAAAATTATTAAAGATAAAACTGGTGATGAGAATATCACTTTTTCTGATTTGGTAGCTGAAGGCTATAGAGAACTAAAAATATTTGCCACAGATCTAAATACATCCAAGATCAAAGAGTTTTCTTATGAAAACACACCCAATGTTATTGTAGCCGAAAGCGTTAGAGCTTCCATGTCTATTCCTTTATTTTTCGAAGCGTGGAAATTTCCTAATGAAGTCCCCGATGATCATATTTATGTAGACGGTGGTGTACTCTACAATTATCCTATTACGGCTTTTATCGATTACAATAAAACGCTAGGGTTCTTTCTTCGTAATTACAGAACTAACGTATCTGATTTAAAATATGACGAAATTATGAAATATGTAGAAGTTCTTTTTAATACAGTTTTGAAAGCACAGGAAGTGGATTTTTACAAAAATAAAGAAGAAGAAGAGATCACGGTCAACATAAATGATTTTGGGATTTCGGCGACAAATTTCGGAATTACAGAAAAACAGAAAGCTGAACTATTTAACTCTGGAAAGAAATCTACACTAGATTATCTAAAGGACATAGTATAATGTAAAAGCCCTTTTGGATAGTTCCAAAAAGGCTTTTACAAATTCTTAATAATATATTTGATTATTCTTTTCTAATAATTTTAGCCCCAATTGCTCTAAGACGCTCGTCTATATTTTCGTATCCGCGATCAATCTGCTCAATATTATGAATAACAGAAGTCCCTTTGGCACTAAGTGCTGCGATCAACAATGAAATTCCTGCTCTAATGTCAGGAGATACCATAGTAGTTGCTTTTAATGTAGACTTAAAATCGTGCCCAATAATAGTCGCTCTGTGTGGATCACATAAAATGATCTTTGCCCCCATGTCAATAAGCTTATCGACGAAAAATAAGCGGCTCTCAAACATCTTTTGATGAACCATTACTTCTCCTCTGGCTTGCGTAGCAATAACTAAGACAATACTTAATAAATCTGGTGTAAATCCAGGCCATGGGGCATCAGCAATAGTCATAAATGATCCATCTATATAGCTTTCTATCTGATAACCATTTTTATGAGCCGGAATATAAATATCATCCCCTACCCGTTCAATTGTGATTCCTAATTTTCTAAAAGTATTTGGGATGATTCCTAAATTCTCCCAACTAACATCTTTAATAGTGATCTCACTCTTGGTCATTGCCGCCAAACCGATCCACGAACCGATTTCTATCATATCTGGTAACACGCGATGTTTACAGCCTCCTAATGCTTTAACACCTTCTATAGTCAAAAGATTAGATCCAACTCCACTAATCTTTGCTCCCATAGAGTTCAACATTTTACAAAGCTGCTGCAGATAAGGTTCACATGCAGCATTATAAATAGTAGTTGTTCCTTTAGCCAGAACTGCCGCCATAACTATATTGGCAGTACCTGTTACAGAAGCTTCATCTAGAAGCATATATGTTCCGGTTAACCCTTCCGGGGCTTCTACACCATAAAAACGTTCTTCTTTATTATATCTAAATTCTGCACCTAGGTTTATAAACCCTTCAAAGTGCGTATCCAAACGTCTTCTTCCGATCTTATCCCCTCCAGGGCGAGGAATATATCCTTTCCCAAATCGGGCCAAAAGAGGGCCAACAATCATTATAGAACCTCTAAGACCACTTCCTTCCTTCTTAAATTGTTCGCTTTCTAAATATTCTAAATTTAGTGCATCACTTTTGAAAGAGTATGTACCTTTTTCAAGCTTATTGATTTTAACTCCCAAATTTCCAAGAATATCAATAAGCTTATTAACATCCCTAATATCAGGAATGTTAGAAATTATTACTTCTTCAGGAGTTAATAATACTGCACAAAGTATCTGAAGAGCCTCATTTTTTGCTCCTTGAGGTGTAATTTCCCCTTTGAGCTGATGACCTCCTTCTATCTGAAAAATCCCCATTTAATAATTAATCGTTAGTGGTTAGTAATCTTAGTTGGTAAGATATTTAATAGCGTTTTTTACCGCGACTTCTGTAATTTTTTTTGCCGCCTGAAGTATTACTACTTGTATGTTTTTTCTTTTTCCCTCTTAGCAAATTCGAAGAATCTGTAAGGTCTTCGGTACTTCCTTTTAGGTTAATTTTTCCATCACTCAACTCATACAAGTGATTAAAAATTGCGCTATCCTCTACGGTATCTTTATTCCAATTTAGGTAGCACTTTTTCATATGATTTGCAATTGTATACGTAAGTGCTGTCTTTAAATCACCATCTTCCCAACTATTAGCGACATCGATCATTCTCTTAATATTATTTCCATAGAAACGATATTTTGGAAAATTCTGAGGGTAATCCAACGGTTCTGGCCGTTCTTGCAGTTTTTCTTTGGTTAAAACTGGAAATGGAGTATCGACATCAAGTTTGAAATCACTCATAATAAATAATTGATCCCATAACTTATGCTGAAATTCAGGCACATCGCGTAAATGTGGCTGTAAATTTCCCATTACTGCTATAATAGATTTAGCAACTTTATTTCGCTCTTCTTTATTTTCAATAGCAACGGTATGATTTATCATTTTTTGTAAATGACGACCATACTCCGGTATGATGAGTTTCTCTCGCTCTGTATTATATTCTAAATTATCAACAATCATAAAAAATGTTTAAAATGAAGTATTTTGTCAATATTATTATGACAAAAATAATTCGTTTCGCAAAATACTAAAATAAAATAAGTAAGCTATGGTGCTAAGCTAAATTTATTATTATATATAACCTATATTTATTATACCTTAAGGCTTAAGTTAAATGGTAAAACTTCTAAGGAAAAGAATTGATTTCTTTACTATAATGATATTACTCCATCAATTTTGTCTGCAACTTCTTTGTATTTAAGAATTACATGATCTGGATTTTTCATCCTAACATTAATTGACACACTAGTATATTTACCATTCTTAGATTGTTTGGTATGTATAACCGCACCCAGATTATCAAATATTGCTTCAATCTGTGATATCTTGGCTTTATCAGTGGGCACAATAAACTTATACAAATATACAGCTGGCCACATAGCGGTATCTGCCAACTGTGCTTTTAATTTTTTGTAAAATTCTTCAGGATCTTTCATATACGCTATCAAGCAAATTTTGAGCCAAAGATAAGAGTTCTAAATAACAAAAACGAAACTGTAAAACACAAACTCATACTCAAATTTTATTCAAATTGAGAATTTAGTCTGGATTAGTTCTTTATACTGTTTCATTGTATCTACATCTATACTTTTACTTATAGCCGAAACAACTTTTACCTCATTAATATGCTTTTTGATAATATACTTTGCTCCAAAATCTTCTTCTAATCGCTCTAGCTCATCAAAAATAGTTGATGAAAAGATAGCTGGTACGCCTACCCTATTCCCTAGATCAGAAGCTACAATTGTGGTCGATTCATTTCGAAACTGAGTTATCAAAATCTCTAGATGATTGGTATCTATCAAAGGCTGGTCAATTAATGAAATTAGAACAGCATCATATGACAACTCGTCTTGCTTTATGTGCTTGATTCCAAAACAAATTGATGACCCCATTCCTGTTTGCCAATTTGGGTTTCTAATAATGGTAATAGGAAATTGATTAATTCTTTTGTGTATTAGATCATAATTTGCACCTAAAACTACATGGGTAGTAATTTCCTTTAATTCCAAGGATTGTAATATAGCATGACCTATCAAAGTTGTTTCCCCCCACGGTAACAATTGTTTTGGTTCTCCCATTCTGGTTGAAGAGCCAGCCGCAAGGATAAGATGCGCGATTTTAGGATTTTGTAGATAAAGCATTTATATTCTTTCTTTTAGGATCATCATGAATCGCCCCTTTCTTTTCTTGTAAAGGAATCGGTTTTTGACCTCTAATCACCGATAAAATTTCAGCAATAATAGCAATTGCAATTTCTTGAGGTGTCTCTGCTCCTAAGTTTAATCCTGCAGGACCATGTATAGAATCCATAAATTCATCTGTGACCTCTGGACAATATTCTATAAAAGCCGATAGCAGTTTTTCGCGACGTCGTGCAGGGCCTAACAAGCCTATATAAGCAGGCACAAGATCGTTTATAGCTTGTAAATACAGTAAATCCTTAGCAAAATTATGACTCATTAAAATTATTGCTGTTTGTGTATCAACATTATGAATATTTAAATCCTCTGGTGAAGTGTTACATACTTTATTGGCCCCTGGAAAATCTAAAAGTTGTTTTGGGTTTTTAGGTGAAGCCACAATTTCGACTTCCCAACCTGTACTTGACGCAATTTTGCATAATTCAACAGCGTCGTGTTCTGTTCCTATAATAACAAGACGAAAACAAGGCTGCATATCTCTACAAAAGCAAGCTGTAGAAGTTTCTTGTTCTATTGAGTAAGTATTAACTCTGTTTGAAAAAACAAATTCTTGATCACCTTCAAACTGAACTACAGAACCCATAATTTCAAGGTTTCTCTTTTCAGTAGAATAGTATGACTTTATTTCAAAAGGTTTTCTCAATTTTAATTGCTCTCGAATTCTGTCAATAACCAAATCAGAAACATCAAAGATTTCAATTAAAATATAAAGTACTCCTTCACATCCCAACCTATACTTACCATCATATGTCATAACTTTTGGAGTACCAGATTCGAAAACAGATTGAGCCTGACGAAAAACTTCTTTTTCAACACATCCACCACTAACGGCTCCTTTTGTTTCTCCATTCTGAAGAATAAGCATCCCAACTCCTGGCCTTCTATATGACGACCCTTCTACATCGACTACAGTAGCCATCACAGCAGGTATTCCCTGCTGTTTGGCTATACTATAGGATTCTACAATTTCTTTGAATTCGTGTGTCATACAAAAATACTATCCTAATGGAGCTTTTGCTTTCATATGTTTTATAAATGGTTGCTTATACAGTCGTATACCCTTGGCAGCTTTGATTGCATTTGCAACTGCAGCTCCTGCTGGTGGTAATGTAGGTTCACCAAGTCCAGTGGGCGCAACATCACTTTCTATAAAATGAGTCTCAACTATAGGAGTTTCATTTATTCTAATTAAACGATAATTATTAAAGTTTTTGCTCTGTGGTTCCCCATCTTTAAAAGAAAAATCACCATACATAGCGTGGCCTACACCATCTATAACGCCTCCTTCAATTTGGTTTTTGGCTCCTAGAGGGTTTACCACGATTCCACAATCTACCACACAAGTAACCTTTTTTACAACCGGGATATCGTTTTCAAGAACAACATCTGCTACTTCTGCAACATGAGTATTATGACAGTAATAAGCACTAAATCCTTGATAAACTCCTTCTTTAGCATTACCCCATCCCGATTTATCTACTGCAACTTTTATAACATTCTCTAATCGTTCTGGCGAGTACTGAATTCTATCATCGGTTGTACCTTTAACTTTTTGGAGTAAATCCAAACGAAGTTTGATACGATCAATCTCTAAAATTTCTGCTAATTCATCAAAGAAACTTTGTTCGGCAAATGATAAAAAATTAGTATAAGGCGCTCTCCATGCTCCGGTTGTAATATTACTATCATAACTAGCCACATCTACCTGATAGTTTTCTATAGCTCCTGCAGGGAAAAAGTTAGGGATCAACCCATACATATTTGAGTTTACAGAAGCCTCTTTAAGATGATATCCTGTAATCTGACCGTCCTTTACAGAAGCGCTTATTTTATATTTTATAGCAGGTCTATAAATACCAGCTGACATGTCATCTTCACGTGAGTAAATTACTTTTACTGGTTTTTGGGCTATTTTTGAAATTTCTGCCGCTTCTAATGCAAAATCACCATATAAACGTCTACCAAAACCACCACCCATTCTTGTCATTTCTACTGAAACGTCTTTAACATCACGTTCTAACAACTCAGCAACTCTACTTGCTGTACGTTCTGGAGTTTGAATAGGCCCAACTAGACGCACCTTATCCGAGGTAACATCTGCAAAGAAATTCATTGGCTCCATACAATTATGTGGTAAAAAAGGAGACTCATATGTTCTTTCTATCACTTTATCGGCAGCGGCAAACGCTTTTTTAACATCTCCATCTGCTCTCATGGTTTTAAACGTTGTACCATTAAGAAGACCTGTTAGTATTTTATCATGTTCTTCGGTACTTTCCAACTTTGAGTTTGATGTCCAATTGGCTTTAAGTGCTTTTTTACCTTTCATTGCAGACCATGTATCCTTAGCCATGACGGCAACCTTGTCACCAAACTTGATTACTTCCAGAACGCCAGAAACAGCTTTGGTATCTGTATCATCAAAATCTACTAATTTCTTACCAAAAGCAGGAGGTCTTAATACTACCGCATGCATCATACCCTCCTCTTTATAATCCAGACCAAAGAGAGATTTACCGGTTATAATTTTATCAATATCTACATTGCTCGCGTCATTACCTATGATTTTAAAATCTTTCGGATCTTTAAGAGTTACATTCTCGGGCACTTCTAATGCAGCTGCTTCTTTAACAACTTCTCCATACCCCAGTTTATCACCATTAGCATTTGTAATAACTCCGTTTTCTGTTTTACATTCTGAAGTATTTACACCCCATTTTGCAGCAGCAGCATTGATTAACATTTGTCTGGCTGTTGCTCCTGTTTGTCTCAAGGGCTCCCAACCAAATCGTATTGATTGACTTCCTCCCGCAACTTGTCGAGTAAAATTATTCGTATCCAGCGCCCCTTGAACGACATGTACATTATCCCAAGTAACATCAAGCTCTTCTGCAATAATCATAGGCATCGATGTTTTAACACCTTGTCCAATTTCTGGATTTGGTGAAAAGATCGTGACCATTCCGTTGTCTGCTATTTTTATGAATGCATTAAAATCATTGAAGTTCAACTTAGAAATATCAACTGGAGGTGCAGCTTCTGGCTTACAAGCCTGAAAAAGATTAAACCCAATTAATATTCCGCCACCGGCAAGCGCAGATGTTCTTATAAAAGACCTTCTACTAAAAGAAGGTGATACTATTTGTTTCATTTTATTGAATTTTAAATGGGTTAGCTCATTTTACTAGCAGCGAGTTCTACAGCTTTTTCTATTCTATTATAAGAAGCACATCTGCATATATTACCACTCATGGCATCCCTAATCTCTGATTTATTAGGATTATTATTTTGACCAAGAAAAGCGGCGGCAGACATTACTTGCCCTGCCTGGCAATATCCACATTGAGGCACATCAATCTCTTTCCAGGCTTGTTGTACTGGATGCGAAATATCTTCAGACAAACCTTCAATTGTAGTAATTTCCATATCTCCCACAGCAGAAACCTGAAGTAAGCAGCTTCTTGTGGCGGATCCGTCTATGTGAATAGTACATGCACCACATTGACCAATACCGCAGCCAAATTTGGTGCCTACCATATCTAAATGATCTCTAAGCACCCATAAAAGAGGGGTATCCTGGTCTGCCTCAACAGTATGAGGTTTTCCATTAATTTTTAAATTGTAAACCGGCATGAGTTTTATTTTTTGAGATTTATATTTAATTAATCTAAATAAAGCAATCATACATGAATTGCTATTGAAGTTACTAAAAATTCACTTCGACAAATTCAACTTTAACAGAGCTTTATACTTATCTTAATAGTATTTTTATAATCCCTTTATAATTCCGAAATTTGTAGCAAACTTATTACTTTGACAAAAAAAAGAATTGTAATCACAGGAGGACCAGGAACTGGTAAAACTTCTGTAATCGTTTCCCTGGAGAAGGCGAATTACTTTTGTTTTCATGAAGTTATACGAACTATGACTCAGGAAGCAAAGAATAAAGATAGCGCTACTGCTATAATCTCTAACCCCATAGTATCAGTTTCTGATCCTTATGAATTTAATAGACAGATTTTAAATGGCAGGATCAAACAGTTTACAGATGCAATGTCTAAAAATCAAGATATTCTTTTTTATGACAGAGGAATTCCTGATGTTTTGGCTTATATGAGTTACTTTGATCAGTCTTACGGAAATGATTTTATAGACGCATGTAAGAACAACACGTATGACGCTGTTTTTTTATTGCCTCCGTGGGAAGAAATCTATACATCTGATGATGAGCGATATGAAAGTTTTGAACAGGCGAAAGAAATCCACAATCATTTATTAGACACTTATAGCGAACTAGGATATGATTGTATAGAAGTACCTTTTGGAACAGTTAAAGAACGTTACAACTTTATTCTTAAAAACATAACATAGATTGACAAAATCTCCTCATCAAATATTACAGGAATATTGGAGATTTGATAGTTTCAAACCGCTTCAGGAAGAAATTATTAACGCTGTCCTGGATGGTAATGACACTTTTGCTTTACTACCAACTGGAGGAGGAAAATCGATTTGCTTTCAGGTTCCAACTTTGGTAAAAGAAGGGATATGCATTGTAATTTCCCCGTTGATTGCATTAATGCAGGACCAAGTACAAAATCTTCAAGAAAAAGGAATAAAGGCTATCGCCTTACCAAGCGGGATTAAATATCCAGAATTAGACACACTTCTTGACAATTGCATCTATGGCAATTACAAGTTTCTTTATCTCTCGCCAGAACGATTGCAACAAGAGCTTGTTCAAGAACGATTAAAACGAATGAATATTAATTTGATTGCGGTTGATGAAGCTCACTGTATTTCGCAATGGGGAAATGATTTTAGACCATCATATAAAAAGGTTAAGATTTTAAGAGACTTACATCCCACTATCCCTATAATAGCCCTAACTGCTTCTGCCACTACCAAAGTGATTGATGACGTTATTAGTGAACTGGATCTTTTTCAGCCAAACGTTTTGAGACAATCATTTTTTAGGCCTAATTTGGGTTACATGGTCATAGAATCGGTAGATAAAGTATATAAAATTAAGCAGATTCTGGAGAAATACCCTGGAACTTCAATAGTATATGTACGAAATAGAAAATCTGCTGTTGAACTTAGTGATTTTCTTAATCAAAGCGGCTACTCCAGTGCCTTTTATCATGGTGGAGTAAATTCACACGAGAAAACAAAGCGTTTTAAACAATGGCTAAACGAAGAGGTAAGAATAATGGTAGCTACTAATGCTTTTGGAATGGGTATCGACAAACCAAATGTACGTACAGTAATACATTATAATATTCCGGAAAGTATAGAGAGTTATTTTCAAGAAGCCGGAAGAGCTGGAAGAGATGGAAAAAAATCATTTGCTTTTCTTTTAAAAAATCAAAATGACAAACAAAGGTTAAATAATCAATTTATTAAAGTACTACCAGATGCTGATGCCGTAAAATTGATATACCGAAAACTTTGTAACTATTTTCAAGTATCCTACGGAGAAGGAGAGCAAACTGTATATCAATTCGATTTCAATACATTTTGCACAACGTACGCAATTAATATGCTTCTTGCATATAACGCACTGTTATTTATGGATCGCTGCGGGGTAATTAAGTTTACACAACGATTTACTCAAAAAAGTAGTATACAAATCCTTTCTACTGGAAATCAACTTCTCTCGTTTCTAGAAAAAAACCAAAAATATGAGATGGTCATTAAAGCCATCCTAAGAACCTATGGGGGTATTTTTGATGAAGAGGTTAACATAAATATACCTATGATAGCTTCAAAAGTTAATACTTCCGAAAAGGAAGTGATAGTAATATTAAGCAAACTTCATGAATTAGAATTACTTCAATTTAATCATACACTATCCGACGCTGAGATAATATTTTTAGTACCCAGAGAAGATGAGCGCACTATTAATAGAGTAAAACATCATTTAACAGCCCAAAATAATTCTAAAATTGAAAAAGTAAAAGCAATTTTAAGATTCACTGAAAATAATACTCAATGTAAAAGTAAACAGCTTCTGAGTTATTTTGGTGAAGCAAATAGTAACGATTGTGGAATCTGTAGTTTTTGCATTGGAAAAAAAGAAAACCAAACAAAACATAATCAAAACAAAATACAAGAAGATATTATAAGGCTTTTACAAGAAAAAAAATTATCTTCAAGGGATTTGATTTCAAAACTCGAATACCCAGAGAAATCTATCTTAGAAGTGTTAAGAGAAATGAATGCACATCAAATTATAAAAATCAATCCTGACAATAACTATCAACTAGTATAAATAATGAAAGACTTACGAATCATATTTATGGGAACCCCAGATTTTGCTGTCGAAACCTTAAAAACCATAATAGAACACAAGTTTAATGTAGTTGGTGTTATCACGGCTCCAGATAAACCTGCAGGTAGAGGTCGAAAACTAAAAGCTTCAGCCGTTAAAGAATATGCACTATCTAAAAATCTTAATGTTCTACAACCTACTAACCTAAAGGATGATGCATTTATAGAAGAATTGAAAAGCTTAAATCCAAACTTAAATGTGGTAGTAGCCTTCAGAATGCTACCAAAAGTAGTTTGGAATATGCCAAAATTTGGCACTTTTAATTTACATGCTTCTCTTTTACCAGATTATAGAGGTGCCGCTCCTATTAACTGGGCAATAATCAATGGAGAGAAAAATACAGGAGTTACAACTTTTTTTATTGACGAAAAAATAGATACCGGCCATATTATCTTCCAAAAAGAAGTCAAAATAGAAGATAATGATACCGCAGGAGCATTACATGATAAATTGATGGTAGAAGGTTCACAACTTGTCATACAAACCTTAAAAGCTATAGAAAGTAACGAAGTTATTGTAAAAGCTCAACCCAAAGACACAACCTTTAAAACCGCATATAAGTTAAATAGAGAAAACACCAAAATAGACTGGTCAGAAGATATTAGAATTATTATTAACTTGATTAGAGGCTTAAGCCCTTACCCAACCGCTTGGTGTGAGTTACAGAATAATGGTAATGTGCAAAATGTAAAAATTTACCAGGCCACTGCTGTAGAAGAGGCACATAATTTTGACATTGGAAAAATCATTGTTGAAGATTCTACAATCAAGGTAGCAGTAGAAAAAGGATACCTTATTATAGACGAACTTCAACTACCGGGAAAAAAGGCCATGCAAGGTAAAGCACTACTAAATGGTTATAATTTTTACCGAGATGCCAAAATGTTGTAAGACTTATGGATTGATGAGATTTAAAAATTCATAAAAAAACAGAGTTGTTTATTAACAATCGCCCTGAGTTATCAACAAAACCCTGTATTTACTGGGCTAATCCTTGCATGAATCATAAATCCGTATAAATTTGTAGAGCGTTTAACATAAAGATTGGTTTAACCAACAATTAATTTAAAAACAGAATTATGAACAAAACAGAATTAATCGATGCAATGGCAGCTGATGCTGGAATCACTAAAGCAGCGGCTAAAAAAGCCTTAGAATCTTTCTTAGGAAATGTTGAAGGAGCTCTTAAAAAAGGGGCTCGTGTTTCTTTAGTAGGATTTGGATCTTGGTCAGTTTCTAAAAGAGCTGCAAGAGAAGGTAGAAACCCTCAAACTGGTAAGACTATCAAAATCGCTGCTAAAAACGTTGTTAAGTTTAAGGCTGGAGCTGATTTATCAAGTTCAGTAAACTAATCAGTTCGTTTTCGATATTATTTAAAAGCCTCTTTAATTAGAGGCTTTTTTTATGGTTTTACCACAAAAAAAGCTCATCCACTTTGATTATTAGAAATAATTATTTAGCTTTAAGATAATCAAAATCATTATATGATATCACTTCAACCCTCAAAAGGACATCTTTTAATAGCAGAGCCATCTATTATTGGAGATGTGTCTTTTAATCGCTCTGTAGTTCTACTTGCGGATCATAGTGAGCAGGGATCCATTGGTTTTATCATGAATAAACCACTTGAATATCTTCTTGCCGATCTTGTACCAGAAATCGAATCAGAATTTAAAATCTATAACGGAGGACCGGTTGAACAAGATAATCTATATTTTATACATAAAATTCCTGATTTAATCCCTAATAGTGTAGAAATATCTGGAGGAATTTATTGGGGAGGTGATTTTGCGGTAGTTTCAAAACTAATTGCCGAAAACAAAATTACTGCCAACGAAATTCGATTTTTTTTAGGATACTCTGGTTGGGACTCTGAACAACTTAATCAAGAACTAGAAGCTAATTCATGGGTTATAGTAGAGAATAATTACAGTAAAAACATTTTCGGAAAATCTTATGACACTTTCTGGAAAGAAAAAATGATTGAATTAGGTGGTGAATATATGCTTTGGTCTAATGCTCCCGAAAACCCCACTTACAATTAATTAGTTTCCTAGGCGTATACTTGCATTTAAGACTCCCAATAATCTCCTACTTATTTTAGTATCGTATTCTTTTTTTCTAAATTTAGTAATTGGTTGAATTCCGCCAATAACATTTGTAATAAATAACTCATCTGCTTTTTGTAATTCGAAAGGAGAAACAGAAGCTTCTTCTACTTCATACTCTGGTAATTTTTCAAGAATTCTTAACAATTGTGTTCGTAACACACCTTTAAGACACCCATCTGATATAGGCGGAGTTTTTATTTTATTATCTTTTACTAGAAACAAATTACCATTTAACGCCTCAATAATCATCTTATTAGAGTTCATCAACAAACAATTATCAAAACCATTTTCTGCTGCAAAAATCCCTCCTAAAACATTAACTATTTTGTTGTTTGATTTTAATGTTGAAAGAAGATCAGTAATAATATAATGGTCTTTGAAAAGAGTAACCTCATTGGCCTGATCTATAATTTGATAAAACCCCGAATCCAATTGCGATGTCGTTATCGAATACTCTACCTCATTAGAAGTAGGAGCATACAATCCGCCAGAAACTCTATGCACCATAAGCTTTACCCTAGCAGAAGAGTTACTTAGCCCATTTTCTTTAATAAGGCCAGAAATCTCTTTTTCAAGAAATTCAGGAGTAAATTGCATAGGAATTTGCATTCTTAGAATTCGCATAGAAGCCATTAATCTAAAATAATGATCTTCCCAAAACAAAATATCTCCAGAATTAACTCGGATCGTTTCAAACAGGGCATCCCCATAGGCATACCCTCTATTTTTTAAACTAAGGGTAGCTTTGCTGTCCTCTAGTAAATTACCATTAAGATTAACCATAAAAAAAGTCCCATAAACATTTATCTTTTATGGGGAGTAAAATTTAAATCAAAAAAAGAAGAATTATGCAGAGCCTAATACATGTTTTAGATTACTTATCATGTTATCCCAAAGCATTTTATTTTCATCCATCTCATCGTCTTCAGAGTAATCCGTAACCATTAGAGAAACATCTTTTGTAATTTCATCTACCTGAATACGTAATTCAAAAAAATAATCGTTTCCATCATCTTCATCGGCTACCCATCTAAATTTTATACGCTCACCACTTTTTTTACTCAAAAGTTTAGCTTCCTCCTCAGAATCATCCCAGATAAATGTGAATAATTCACCTCTTGAGTTTACATTGTCAGCAAACCATTCTGAGAGCCCCGAAGGTGTGGATATATATTGATATAATAATTGCGGTGAAGACTGTACCACAAATTCAAGTTCATATTTTGTTTTTTCAGACATATCATTAATTGTTGGTAAGCCAATATATAGATTAATTACCGACTTTAAAAGGACAATGAAAAAAAAATTAATTATGCATTATTGTTTGCGTCAATCTATTTTGTTTTTATATTTGCACCCTCTTAAGACATACTATAAAAAAGTAAGTTTTGTTTAAAACACTTTTAACACCAAATTTGTCTTAAGTATAAAAGAATATGGCGAGGTAGCTCAGTTGGTTAGAGCGTCGGATTCATAACCCGGAGGTCGGGGGATCGTGCCCCCCTCTCGCTACAAAAATAGCTCCTGATTTTCAGGAGTTTTTTTGTTTTATACAAGAGTCTGAAAATGTATCAAAATTAAAATAAAAAACCACCCTAATTTTTAGTAGGATGGTTTTACTAAATGGTCTTCAAATTTAATCTTTACATTTTTGCAGATAGTTCATTAATTTGCTTTGATTTTAGCTGCATATATTGACTTAACTTTTCAATTTCTTCACCAGGAAGTATATTCATAAGGCGATTATATTGCCTGGAAAGATCACTACTAGCGCTACTTAATTTAAGAAAAGAGTCCATATCATGTGCTTCTACAGCTTTTTTATAATTTCTTACATACTTTTCATAATCTCTTATATACTTTTTTGAATATGAATTGTTTGTGCTAATAGAAGTTCCTGGAATGCGCATAGCTCCATCAGCCACGGTTTTTTTCTTCTTTTTCTTAGTCGTTTTTTTCTTTTTCTTGACCACAGGTTTTTTCTCTTCAACGACTTCTTCTATAGCGACATCTGTTGAATCTTGAACAACCTCTACTGCATCTAACTTATCTGTTTTAGGATCTTTTTTGCAGGAAATTACAGACACAAGTAGTAAGCAAAGAAAAGTAGTCAAAATGGTCTTTTTCATAATTCTAATTTTAGGGTTATACTTGGTTAAAAAGATTTTTTTGTAGCAAAAATCTTAAATTTAAGAAGTATTAATTTACTAAAATTTTATCTTAAAAGCGTCTTTAAACCCTCAAAATTAATTTCTTTCTGAGAACCAGACTTCATATCTTTTACCGTAAATGTTTTATTTTCAATCTCTGAAGTACCTGCAAGTATAACAAATGGAATTTCCTTCTTATTTGCATATCCCATTTGTTTCTTCATTTTTGCATTGTCTGGATAAAGTTCTGCTATCACTCCTTCTTTTCTCAGTACGTTTATTGTTTTCATACAATAGAGCGCTTCTACTTCTCCAAAATTGATAAACAAAGCTTTTGTTGAAGGTGCCACGGTTTTTGGAAACAGATTTAACTCTTCAATAACCAAATATATTCTGTCCAGTCCAAAAGATATCCCTACTCCACTTACTCCCTTTAATCCAAAAATCCCTGTAAGATCATCATACCTTCCACCACCTCCTATAGAACCCATCTTAACGGTATCCGGAGCTGAAACTTCAAAAATTGCTCCAGTATAATAATTTAATCCCCTGGCTAGGGTAACATCAAGATCCAAATTAGCAGTCTGCAGAGGGATTTCATTAATTGTATTGACAATGAATTGTAACTCCTCTACTCCTTGCATTCCTTCTTCTGAAGAGGCTAATAAATCCTTAAGTTTATTAATCTTCTCTGATGTAGTTCCTGTAAAATTAAAAAGAGGTTTAACTTTCTCAATAGCGGCTTCAGAAATTCCTTTATCGCTCATTTCTTTCTTAACCCCGTCTTCTCCTATCTTATCAAGCTTATCCAATGCAACCGTAAAATCTATTAATTTATCGCTCGCTCCTATGACTTCTGCAATACCAGATAAAACCTTTCGGTTATTAATCTTAATGGTAACTCCTTGAAGATTTAGTTTTGTAAAAACCTGATCATACAACTGAATAAAATCAACCTCCTGCCATAAGGATGTACTCCCTACAACATCAGCATCACATTGAAAAAACTCTCTAAACCTTCCTTTTTGAGGGCGATCTGCTCTCCACACTGGCTGAATTTGATATCTTTTGAAAGGAAAATCGATTTCATTTTGATGCTGCACCACATAACGAGCAAAAGGGACGGTAAGATCATATCGGAGTGCTTTCTCACTTATTCTAGCAGTAATTTTATTACTTTCTTTACTAGCATATAAGTTATCGTCTACTTTTTTAAGATAGTCACCACTATTTAATATTTTAAATATTAACCGATCTCCTTCTTCGCCATACTTTCCCATCAACGTGTCGCTGTTCTCAAAACTGGGAGTCTCTATTGGATGAAAACCAAATATTTGAAACTGCTCCTTAATGGTGTTCATTATATAATTCCTCTTCGCCACTTCTAATGGGGAAAAGTCACGTGTTCCTTTTGGTATTGATGGTTTTTGTGCCATTTTGTTAATTTACGGTTTAAGGTCAGAGTTTTTAGGGATTCAGTTTACAAATTGTGTACTCTGAAACTTAAAGCTGCTTTCTTATAAGGCTGCAAATATCTAAAAAAAGTATAAAGACATTTCCTATAAATGTAAAAAATCTAGTTTTTTCAGTAACTTTAAATACTTTTTTTAGTCCAATACTAAAAACACTCTATACATACTCATTATGTTTTCACTTTTTAGAGAAAATGTTCGCATTGCGATGGACTCAATAAAGGGTCAGGTATTAAGAACCATTCTTACGGTATTAATTATAGCAATAGGAATTACAGCACTAGTGGCTATTCTTACATTTTTAGGGGCATTAGAAAAAACAATCGCAGGTGACTTTGCATCTATGGGTGCTAATACGTTTAATATACAGCGTTATGAATTTGCTACTAGAAACAATAGAGATCGAGAAAAAATAAACCCTATTATCAGTTACCGTAATGTCAGGCAGTTTAATAACAAATTTCAATATCCTTATTCCAAAACTTCGGTTTCATTTACTGGAACAAGTGGTGCTGAAGTAAAATTTGAAAACGAAAAAACAGATCCTGAAGCCTCTGTACTTGGTGTGAATGAAAATTATCTTGAAAACACTGGGACTGAAATTGACAAAGGAAGAAATTTTACGTTTTTTGATATTGAAAACAACAATCATGTATGTTTGATTGGTTCAGATTTTAAAAAAAATATATTTAAAAACACAGACCCCGTAGGCAAGACTCTAAGCATCAGAGGAGTGAAATTTAAGGTTATTGGATTGCTAGAGAGTAAGGGAGCTACCTTTAGAAATAATCAAGACTTGAAAGTTCTTATTCCATTACAATTAGCACGCTCTATATTCACACTTCCCAACATAAACTATAACATTAGTGTAAAGGTAGACGACAAACAATTTATGGAAGGTGCTCAAGACGAAGCTATTATTACTTTCAGAAATATTAGAGGTCTTAATCCAATAGAAGAAAACAATTTTGGGCTTGAACGCAGTGATGATCTGTTAAATCGGATTTCGAGTATCACTTCTTATCTGTACTATGCCGCCTGGATAATTAGTATCATTACAATTTTTGGATCTTCAATTGCACTCATGAACATTATGCTAGTATCCGTTACAGAACGTACACGTGAAATCGGTGTTCGTAAAGCTCTTGGTGCAAAAAGACATACAATATCGGGGCAATTCTTTTTAGAAACTGTAATTATTGGTCAATTTGGCGGTGTATTAGGTATTATTCTTGGTATTGCGGTAGGAGCGCTCGTTGCCTCTCTTTCTAATTTGGAGTTTATCGTTCCTTGGCTGGCAATTATAGCCGCGGTTATCACTTCTTTTTTAACCGCTGTTGTATCTGGTTTATACCCAGCCGTAAAAGCGGCCAAACAAGACCCTATTGAATCTTTACGATACGAATAAGAAAGATTTCTACAAAAAAGAACACCTATTACAGTAGCGTAAAATAACCTTTATTGATTCCTGTTTTGAATTAATTCAGAAAAATAATGATACAATTCTCCCTTGGTGATATTTGCTCCCTGCATTATCAGTTTAAACTTATCCAAGTTTTTGTCTTCATTATATTCTTTTGAAGCATTGTAAAAAACAACCTCGTCATTGAGTAGGTTATCCCGCAACCAGTTGTAACCTTCTTTTGTAGTAACATCAATCGACTCTTTCTTTACTTTTATAGCAATAAGCAGCATTTGATCCTCCTTTAATTCAAACAAATGGATCTGATTTTTAGAAAAATGCTCCAAAAACTGAGCTCCAGATAGAACTTTCTCCCATACCAAATCACTGAAAATATCAATTTCTTCTTCTGCTACCTGAGGTTTGTTCGTTTTAATATCTTCCCACTCGTCACCAGTAATAGATTGTGTAGCCAAGAAGTTAATAAATTCAACATGTAATTCTTCTAATTGCTCTTTTGTAAGTCTTGCGTATTTCATCATAAAAAAATTGACTGCAAAAATATAACAAATAAAAAATCCGACCTTAAAAAAGGAGGTCGGATTTTCTTTAATTGAAGGTGTTTTAGAATTAATTAAAAATATATCTTAAGCCAACTTGAGCCTGCCATCTAGAATCGAGGCTAAAATCATTACCAAACGTTTTCGTTTGAGAAGTATCAAAACTATAAACAGGAGTACCAGTATTGTCTACTGAAACACCTATAGGTTGATCATTTACTGGTATTTCGATCACACCCCAATCAGAACTTAATAGATTTCCTAAGTTCAAAATATCTAAACTAAACTGAATTGTATTAGTTCTATCCCCAACCTTAATGTCGTAATCTTGCAACAGTTTAACATCCCATCGCCCTCTCCATGGGCTTAAAATAGCATATTTCTCTGCGTAGTCTCCTCTACGACCTCTTAGGTACTCATCTTGTTGAATATAAGCTTCGTAACTTGTTCTTTGAGCCTCCTGCTCTGCTATTGTAGCTCCATTAAAATTATAAGTAGCCAAATCTGCTTGTGTTGGTATATATATTAAATCATTAAGATTAGAACCATCTCCATTAATATCGCCCGCATAAGTATACGAGAATCTTCCTCCTTGTGCATACTCATAAAAGGCTCCTATTGATGTTCGCCATTGTTTATTTTTACCATAACTAAATGATTTATTTATCTGCCCCACAATTCTATGTTTATCACCATAACGTGATGCAGTACTTACCGCTTGATTAACATTACCTAGTGCAGGATTTCTATTAAATGCATCACTTGAAATTTCGGCATCTAATGAACTTGCATCTTCTGCTTCTAGATAATTATAAGCTATACTAGCAAAAAGACCGTTATTAAAGTTCTTTTGTAATTTAAAAGACCAATTAAAAGAATATCCAACATTGGTGTTAGTAAATACATAAGCATTAGTAGGTCCTCCAAATTCGTTAAGAGCTCTATCAGAAAGTTGATAAATTGTCCTGTCATCTACACCATTAAGTGTACCTGTTGGAGTACCTAAACCAAAATTTCTTACCATCTGGGCGTTAACATCTTTGGTATATATCAAATCGGTTGATGCTACAACATCATTTTTAAACCTATAGTCAATACCTAAACTGTTTCTAAACACTTGCGGAAATCTGAAATTAGATGCCGATGTCGTATAGAAAAAGAAATTAGGGTTTGCCACTTGATTTCCTATCCAAACAAAAGGTAATCGTCCTGTAAATATTCCTGTTCCTCCTCTGATTTGAAAAGTTTTATCTCCTTTTACATCATAATTAAACCCTAATCTCGGAGAAACCAACAATCTTCTGGTTGGCAGGTCCAAGCTATTTAATTGAGTAGCATTACCGTTTTCATCAAAATAAGTAATTCCTGGCTGATAATTACCGTCTGGAAACGTTCCTCCTGCAGCTCTTTCTATATTTTCGGCTATTTTATCCTCGGTATCAAAATATAAAGGCTGATCAATTCTAAGACCATAGGTTAGCGTAAATTTATCATTCATTTTCCATTTATCTTGAGCATAAAATGCAAGCTGTCCTACATTGGTTTCTGCCAAGGCCCAACTATCTGCTGCATTATTGGCATTAAATACACTCTGAGCATTCGCCAAAGCGTCTGCAATAAGACCATTATTGATTGCTTCTTCAAAACTTAAAAGACTTGGATCCGGTGGTGGATTACCAGGATCTATCCTTACACCAAAGAAATCTGCCGCAAAAAATCCTACTCCTTGTCCAGCGCCATTAAAAGAGGTATAAACACCTAGGTTAAACGAATTGTCAAATTCAAACCGTTCAAAAGACCCTCCTAATGTAATGGTATGATTACCGGTTACAATATTTAAATTATTAGTAACCTGATATACTTTTTGTTCTAAACGATTATTAATAGAAAAAGGCTCATGCCCAGCAACTATATAGCGTACCCCATCCTGTGATATATTAATTGGTGGTGCAGGCACAGAAAATGGATCTCTACTATCATCAAAAAAAGTGTAACCCGCTTGAAATTTATTAGATATATTACCTCCAAAATTCGAGTTCAATTCTACCAAAAACGAATTTATTTTATTATTAATTCGGTATCCTGAATTCCTAAACTGTAAGGTTGTTAAATCTGGCCCCCTCCGACCGCCAGCTTCAGGATTTGCTGGTAAATCTCTAGAAGCATTTAAAAAATTATAGATTATAGCTGCTCTGTGATTATCATTAATATTCCAATCAAGTTTTAATATTCCTTTTGTAGATTCGGTATCATGAGTATATCCTTCATACGGTCCCGGATCGTAACCTAAATTCCTTAATTGTTCTGACACATAATCCAAATCTTCAGCGGTTACTCTAGATACATTTGCACCCGATAACCCAGGTCTTGCAGCCAAAAAGTTTGACCCCAAATCCTCACGATCATCTTTCTCGAAGTTACCGAAGACAAAAAGTTTATTCTTAATAATTGGCCCTCCCACACTTACTCCATATTGAGCTTGTGTTAAATCTGGCACAATAATATCATCATCTCCAACCTTATCCCCTGTCATATCTTGGTTACGATAAAAACCATACACAGTTCCTTTCCATGTATTAGTACCACTCTTGGTTACAGCGTTTACAGATGCACCCGTAAATCCTGCTTGGGTAACATCATAAGGCGCTGTGGAAACTTGGATCTGATCTATTGCATCTAATGAAATTGGTTGCGCATTAGTTTGACCACCTGGAGTAGCAGCATCTAGCCCAAATGGATTATTAAAAATAGAACCATCTAAACTAAAATTATTAAACTGATCATTTCTTCCTCCAAAAGAACCATTACTTGATGCTGTTGGCTCTAATCGATAAAAATCTGCTGCAGAACGAGTGATTGTTGGTAATGCTTTTAACTCTCTATTACCAATACTAGTTTCAGCACCTGTTCTTTCGCTACTAAAAGTTGTACTCTTGTTAGACGTAATAATTACCTCTTCAAGTTGGTTATCATCTTCAACCATTACGGCATCAAAATTAAAAGTTTGACCAAGTTGAAGAAAAACATCATCAATAAGTTGCTTCTTAAATCCCACGTAACTTATGGTTATCCTATATGGTCCACCTACCCTAAGGTTTATTAAATCAAAACGGCCATCAAAATTAGTGACTCCTCCGTAACTAGTACCTGTAGGCTGATGTACAGCAGTAATATTTGCCCCTGGAAGTAGTTGATTATTATTATCATTTACTACACCTGAAATATTAGAGGTGGTAACCTGAGCATTGATTGTAGTACCAATCAATACAAAAACTAAAAAGATAATTTTTTTCATTGAGTACAAGATTTATATGAATTCCTCATAAATTTAAAATAAAAAAATCGCTCATCTGAGCGATTTTTTCTAATATTATAAAACAGTTATTAACCGTTATACTTTTATTTTGCTTGAGCAACAATCTCGAAAGCTACAGGAGCAATTACCTCTCTGTGAAGTCGAACTGAAGCTTCATACTGACCTAAACGTTTTATAGTTCCACCTGGCACTGTAATAAACTTCTTTTCAATTTCAACGCCTTCTTTAGCAAAAGCCTCAGCAACATCTGCGTTAGATATAGAACCAAATAATTTGTCTCCAGATCCAACTTTTGCAGAAATCTTGATTTCAAATACACCAAGTTTTTTAGCTACTTTTTGTGCATCCTCTATTTCTTTCTTTTCCTTAAAAGCACGTTGTTTTAAAGTTTCAGCAAGTACCTTCTTTGCAGAAGGAGTTGCTAATACAGCATGTCCTTGAGGAATTAAATAGTTACGTCCATAACCATTCTTCACTTCTACTACATCGTCTGCGAATCCTAGATTCTCAACGTCTCTTTTTAATATAAGTTCCATGATATGACGAGTTTTATTTTAATAAATCACCAACGTATGGCATTAAAGCCAAGTGTCTTGCTCTTTTTACAGCAACACTAACTTTACGTTGATATTTTAATGAAGTTCCTGTAAGACGACGAGGCAACAATTTACCCTGTTCGTTTACAAATGCCATTAAGAAATCAGGATCTTTATAATCGATATATTTAATACCTGATTTTTTGAAACGACAATACTTCTTATTTTTTGTAGTATCTATATTAAGAGGAGTAAGATATCTGATCTCTCCATCTTTTTTTCCTTTAGCTTGTTGTTCTATAGATGACATAATTAAGCTTTTTGTTTGTTTCTAGTTCTTCTTTTCTCTGCCCAAGCAATTGCATGCTTATCAAGACGTACAGTAAGATAACGCATTACTCGCTCATCTCTTCTAAACTCAACTTCTACAGCGTTGATAGCTTCACCAGGTACCTGGTATTCAAATAAGTGATAAAAACCACTTTTCTTGTGTTGGATTGCATATGCAAGCTTTTTAAGCCCCCAATCCTCTTTTGATATCATCTTGGCACCGTTAGAAACAAGAATGTCTTCGTATTTCTTAACTGTTTCCTTTATCTGATCATCAGATAAAACGGGATTCAAGATGAAAACAGTTTCGTATTGATTCATAATAAATCTATATTTAAATTAAATTTGGCTGCAAAAGTAACACTATTTTTTGGATTTTCAAACCTTATTATCACTTCGACGAAACACTATTTTTATCGATAAAAAGCGAGAATTGTTTGTGAGAATAATATATATTCATTAATATTGTATTAGAATATATAACACTATACAAGTGGAGCAATCTCAATTAAAATGTGCAGTAGTAGATGATTCGCGTCTACAGAGACTAGCAATCGTAAAGCTTATAGATGAGCATTCGTCACTAGAATTGGTGGCTGAGTGGAATAATGCTATTGAGACTAAGAATGGGTTATTAGATACTCAAGTCGACTTATTATTTCTAGATATCGAGATGCCGATTCTTACTGGATTTGATCTTTTGGACGATTTAGAAAACAAACCTCATATCATTTTTGTTACAGGAAAAACAAAATATGCATTTAAAGCTTTTGACTATGATGCAGTAGATTATTTAAGAAAACCTCTTAAAAAAGATAGATTTAATGCGGCTGTAGACAAGGCTTTAAGTATGTCACGTTTAGGAACAGAACATGCCGCAATGGAAGATGATGACTATATCTTCGTAAAAAGCAATCTTAAAAAGCGTAAAATATTCCTTAGCCAACTTAAGTACGTAGAAGCACTTGGTGACTACGTTAAACTAATCATGGAAGAAGGTGATCCAATTGTGGTTTTGGCCACTATGAAATCTTTTGAAGCACAGTTGCCTAGCGATCGTTTTCTAAGAATTCATAAGTCTTATATTGTTAATCTGGATAAGGTAGAACGTTATAATAGCCGAAATATAGAAATTGCTGACGAAAAAATACCTCTTAGTAGACATAAGAAACATTCACTAATTGAAGCATTAAACAGTTAAATTACTGAGTAACAGAATAATTCTAAAATCCCGCATAAAGTGGGATTTTTTATGTTTAATAATTATCTACATTTATAATTATTCGTACCCCAGAAAACTCTTTTATACTTGTAAAAGAAACTTGTATCTTCTTTATAGCATCTTTCGTTTTCGCCAAAGATTGACCGTGAGGGATCTTTATCAACACATTTTTGTGATATTGATTCCTAATTCTTGAAATAGGAGGAAATTCTGGTCCAAGTACATTTTCTTTAAAAATATTTTTTAAAGATTTAGCCAACCAATTCATTGCTTCATTTGTCCTATTATAATCCTTGTGTTTACCAGTAATTTTTATAATTCTATAAAAAGGCGGATATTTATATTGATGTCTTTCTTCGATTTGATCAGTATACATTCCCTTGTAATCATTTACAGATACCTGTTGTAGAATTTGATGGTATGGATTATAGGTTTGAATTAAAACTTTTCCTCTTTTTTTGGTCCTTCCAGCTCTACCAGAAACCTGCTGCATTAGTTGAAAACTTCGTTCATGTGCTCTAAAATCAGGAAAATTAAGAAGATTATCGGCGTTCATAATCCCGACTAAACTTACATTTCTAAAATCTAAACCTTTTGAAAGCATTTGTGTTCCTACCATAATATCAATCTCTCCTTGCTCAAAACGATTTATTATTTTTTCATAACCATATTTACCTCTTGTAGTATCCTGATCCATTCTAGCAATATTATTCTCAGGAAAAAGTTCTTGTAATTCCTTTTCTATTTGCTCTGTCCCAAATCCTTTTGTAGATAACTCTGTACTATGACATGCGATACATTGCTGAAGCATAGCCATATTATATCCACAATAATGACAACGTAATTGATTTTTATGATTATGATAGGTAAGGCTAACATCACAGTTAGAACACTGTGGTGAATGCCCACAAGTATTACACTCTACTACAGGAGAATATCCTCTTCTATTTTGAAAAAGAATTACCTGTTCTCCTTCTTTTATTGCTTCTTTGATACTTTCTAATAGCGTATCGCTAAAATGCCCGTTCATTTCCTTTTTCTTGAACTTGGTCTTTATATCCACCAAGTTGATTTCCGGCATTAGCACATCACCATACCTCCTGGTAAGTTGTACCAATCCATATTTTTTCTGTTGGGCATTATAATACGTTTCTAAAGCGGGGGTAGCTGATCCCAATAATACTTTAGCTTCAAACATTTTAGATAAAACTATCGACGTATCCCGTGCATGGTATCTTGGTGCAGGATCATATTGTTTGAAAGTACTTTCATGTTCTTCATCAACAATTACTAGTCCGAGATCAATAAATGGAAGAAATATTGCAGATCTCGCCCCTATAATTATTTGAGCCTTAGATTTTCTGTTTTTAATATTATTCCAAGCTTCTACTCGTTCATTTACAGAGTACTTAGAGTGATATACTGTCAGTTTTTCTCCAAAATACTCTTGTAATCGACTAATAAGCTGAGTCGTTAATGCGATTTCAGGGAGCAAGTACAGGACTTGTTTTCCTTCTTGAATAACCTCTTCAATTAACTTTACATAAATCTCTGTCTTTCCAGATGAAGTTACTCCATGAAGCAAACACACCTCTTTTGATGCAAAAGAATCTTTGATTTCTTTACATGCCTGAAACTGATATTCATTAAGTTCTTTTATACTACTTGGAGAATCTCCTTTATATTGCACACGATCTGTTTGCAAATGATATTCTTGTAAAATTCCCTTCTCTATTAAGGTTTTAATGATAGCCGAAGAACTATTAGATTCCTTTACAAGATCTACCACTTTTATAGGTTTAGTGCTTTTTGCCTGAAGCGTAAACAATTGCATTATAACTTCACGTTGTTTTGGAGCACGACTCATTGCATCTACCAAGGATTTTAAAGCCTCTTCACTCATGTAATTAGGATGAAGCTTAATAAATCTTATCATTTTAGGCTTATATTGCTCGTAAATTTCTTCCTGCACATTAACAATTTCCTTATCTATAAGTCTTTTTATTACTGGAAGGACATTTTTCTTGCTAACAATATTCATGACTTCTTGTATCCGAAGTAAACTTTGATATTGTAGTGCTTCATAAATTAAGAATTCATCGTCTTTGAGAAGAGATTCATCTATAACCACTTTATCATTTTTATGAATAATTGTTTCACTCTCTAATAAAAACGCACTTGGTAACGCTGCCCTCATTACTTCTCCCTTGGTACACATATAGTATTGAGAAATCCATGACCAAAGTTTCAATTGTTCATTGGTAACAATTGGTGATTCGTCCAAAATATGTTCTATTTCCTTAGCTTCATAAATTAAAGGAGGGTTTTGATGGACCTTGGTTACTAAAGCTGCATATATCTTACTCTTTCCAAATTGAACCGCTACGCGCATTCCTGGCTTTATAAAACCAGCCTCATTTTCATTAATACTATAGGTAAACTCTTTATCGAGTGGTATGGGAAGAATTACATCTATAAAATATGACATTATCAATTTATAATGAAAAGCAAAATAGTTAAGTATACTAAACAAAAATACAAGTTTAGTATATAGAAAATGAAATAATGTTAATAATAAAAAAAGCTAGACCATTAAATGGTCTAGCTTTTTTTATTATTAACGAATGTCTTTCTATCCGTTAGCCCCTAGCATTCCTCCTTTTATGAGTTTACAAGCTGGCTCATGCCCTAACCAAATTTTAAACAAAGCATATTTAAAATCTCGTCCTTCAATATATCCTACTTCTTCTCCATTTTTATATGTTTTGATTCCTTTTCCTTTAAGATATACCAAATCATAATAATCATTAATATTTGTGGCCGCATCAAAGAGTTTCAAAAAGTCTTCTATTCTTGCATCAAGATTTTTAGTATTACCGTACATAGCATCATCAAAACCTTTTCTAAATATCTTCTCCATTCTGGTATTGCTCACTTTTTTGGATACAATATTTAATCGAATAGACATATTTTCATCAGAATCCAATACATCCTTATCATTGGTATACTTCTTCTCTGTATACAATCCACCAGAATAGGTGTCAATTCCTATTACAGATCTCATTCCTGCACCGTTTAATGTTAACTCCTTTCCTTCAAAATTTACTTTATAAGGTAAGACAACATCTCCGATCCTGATTTGTGAAAATGATATTGAACTAATTGCCAATACAATTGTAAGAGTAATTATTCTTTTCATGGTTTAGTTTTTTAAAGATTACCCTGGTTTAGTTCAATAATTCTTAAAAAACTAACACAAAAAAAATGTTAAAATTTTATTTGGTTATGAAAAAAGTGTACTAATTATACTCGTATCCACTTTTGGGTTCTATACAAAAAAGCTATATAACCTCTAACATTTAATACTTTTGGATCCTCTTCATCCACCCATATTTTGCAACGATAAACTTTTCCGTTTTCAGGATCCAGAATAGTACCATCTTCATACTCTTCACCATCTTTTTTCATATCCTTAATTATGACCATACCTTCAATAGGTTTATTATAATCACTTCCTTTACATTCCTCACATAGGTTTCCTCTTTCTGCTTCGTCTAATATGTGAGTAATCTTACCATAAAGTTTATCACCCTTTTTGTAAATCTCTACAATAGATCTGGGTTTCCCTGTATTATCATCAATAGTTTTCCATTTGCCTTCTACTTGAGCCTGTACATTTACAGTACCAGAAAATGCGATTAATAAAACAAGAAGTATTCTAAAAAAATTCATATGTATTTAATTATTTGTGATTTTGAGTTCAATATATAAAATTAGATAAAAACAAAAAAGCTACCTGTTTTATTCTAGGTAGCTTCAATTTATAATTTTGAAAATACTGAATTATTGTAATCCAAGCATTCCTTTTTTAATTCCTTCACTAGCAGGTTCTTCACCAAGCCATATTTTAAACAATGCGTATTTAAAATCACGACCTTCAATAACACCAAGTTCTTTACCGTTTTTATAAGCTTTTACCCCTTCGTCCTTGATGTAAACAATATCAAAAATATCGTTCTTTACAATAGGCTCTGAAAAAAACCTCGTAAACTTCCTTATTCTCTCATCTAGTGCTTTTGTATTACCAAAAGTAGCTTTACTAAAACCATCTTGTACGGCTTTGATCATCTTTTTTTGTGTAACAAAACCAGAAACAATGTTGAGCTTTATTGCCATAGTTTCATTTGAATCTAGTATAGCTTTAGGGTCTTTACTTTTGTTCTGTAAATAAAGTCCACCAGCATATAGATCAATCCAAAGCATTTCTCTCATACCGGCACCGTTTAATTTTAGGTCAGTGTCAGCGAAATTTTCTTCATAAGGCAAAACAGCTTTACCAACTCTGATTTGCGCAGTAGCGGTAGACAACGAAATTAATGCTACTAATACTAAGATAATTTTTTTCATTCTATAATTACGGTTTATAGGGGTAGTTAATAACTAGTTTTTAGATCAAAATCATATATACTTTTATTATGCGCGCATAATAAAAGTATATATGATTTCACAAAATAAGTGCATTTTATCGATAAAAACAATCTTTTTATCTTAAAAAGAGCCTAGCATCGCTTTTTTAAGTCCTTTGTCTGCTGGTTTATTTCCTAACCAAATATTAAAAAGTGCTTCTTTAAAATCTAATCCCTCTACGAAACCTCTTTCTTTGCCATCTTTATAGATAACACTACCTTTTCCTTTTTCATAAACGATATCATAAATTTGATCAACTTCTATCTCTTCCTTAATAAAACCAATAAATTTATCTATTCTTTCTTGATATGGCTTTAAATTTCCATTTGTAGATTTCTTAAAACCATCTCTAAGTGCAGTAGCCATTTTACTTCTAGACATCATACCTGATAGAATATGTAATTTAATTGCCATGGTTTTATCCGCTTTTGCTATTGCACTGGCATTACTACTTTTTTCTTTTAAGTACAATCCACCTGCATAAATATCAAAAAAGTATTTCTCTCTGATACCGGCTCCATTAATAGTTAGATTTTCACCATTAAACTCTACTGTATTAGGAAGAGTTGCATCACCAACTTCTGTCTGCGCTTGGAATGTAGTAATGGACATTAAGATAAAAAATAATAAGCTAAATTTTTTCATTTTTAAGTAATATTTAGTGTTTGTATTAATATTTATGAGTCAAAGTTTTTTCTAAGTTGATTAAGGGATGCATTTAGTTCGAATCCCAATAATAACAAATTGGCATTAAGCCAAAGATATAGCATCAGGATTAGCATTGCACCAATTGATCCATATAATTGGTTATAATTTGAAAAGTTGTCAATATAAATCCCAAATAAATATGTTGTAACTATTATTAAAAAAGTGGTCATAAAAGCTCCCGGGGAAAAGAACTTATTCTGTCTTCCTTCTGAAGTGCCAAAATAAAACAATGTAGCTATGATTACAAATATCATAAAGACAAATAATAAATATCTTCCTATTGTTAACCAAAAAACAGTGTCATCTACCACTCCCATTTTATTCAAATTATCTACCAAATATGTGAAATATAAAGTTCCTATTACTGTCACAAGCAATAAGGATGCCACAATTATTGAAACCCCAAGCGCCACTGCATACTGCCTAACAAAATTCCTATTAAGGCTTACATGATATGAATACTCGAAACCAGAAAAAACCGCATTAATTCCATTAGTCATAAACAATATTGATAATATAAATACTGTAGACAATAACCCTCCTCTTGGATTGGATGCTATATCCTGAAATATTCCAGAAAAAAACTCTGATGATTGCTTAGGTAAAGCACCGTTAACAAATTCAAAAAAATTCTTTTCAAAATTATCTATTGGTACATATGGTATAAGGTTCAAGAGAAATAATAGAAACGGAAATAGAGATAGAAAAAAACTCCAGGATATAGCACTTGCTCTCGTAGAAAATGTTCCTTTAATGATCCCAATAACATAGATTTCAATCAAGTCATATACAGATAAACCTTCAAATCCCGGAAGAATAAGTTTCTTACCTACTTTAACCAAAATATTGATTACAGGGATTTTACTAAGCTTATCTTCAATCGCTTTTGACATATTCTATATCGCTTTCAAGCTTAAATCCAGATTATGTACAGAATGTGTTAATGCACCACTACTAATATAATCTACGCCGCATTCTGCGTATTCGCGCACTGTTTTCTGATTAATTCCTCCACTAGACTCTGTAAGGCAGGTGTCTGCGATCAATTCAACAGCCTTTCTTGTATCCTCATAATTGAAATTATCAATTAAGATTCTATACACTCCAGGTGTTTTTAGTATTTCTTTTATTTCATTAAGGTCGCGTGCTTCGACAATGATTTTAAGATCCAAATTACTATCTAGCAAATATCTTTTTGTCTTTTCTATAGCTTTTGTTATTCCTCCGGCAAAATCGATATGATTATCTTTTAGCATAACCATATCATAAAGGGCAAACCTATGATTTTCTCCACCTCCGATTTTTACTGCCCATTTTTCGAGTGCACGTATTCCTGGAGTTGTTTTTCTAGTATCTAGTATTTTGGTTCCTGTACCCTCAAGAAGTTTTACAAAGTGATTTGTTTTGGTAGCTATTGCACTCATTCGTTGCATGGCGTTTAGCACTAATCGTTCTGCTTTTAGAATGGATTGAGAACTTCCAGACACGTAAAAGGCTATATCACCATATTTTACAGGAGAGCCATCTTCAATTTTTACCTCAACATCCATGTTCTGGTCCACATACTTAAATACTTTTTTGGCAAATTCAACTCCTGCCAAAATCCCTTCATCTTTAACCAAAAGTTTTGCTTTACCGGTTACGGAATCTGGTATACATGCTAAAGAACTATGATCTCCATCTCCAACATCTTCACGAATCGCATTGGCAATGATCAAATCAATTTCTTTATTGAATTGGGCTTCACTAATCATATTGAATGGTTATTTTTGCTAATGTAAAAAAAGAAGTCGGAAGTACGAAGTCAGAAGTACCATGTATTTTTATTTACTTTTAAATATGAATGTAAAATTTAATAACCTTCAAGGTAAAATTATTACAAATTAGCGCAAAATGAATATCAAATTACTGGCAATTGGAAAAACCGATAACAAACAATTAGAAGATCTTATTTCTAACTACCTCAAGAGGTTAGGGTTTTATGTCAAATTCAATTTTGAAATCATCCCCGATCTTAAAAATGCTAAAAACCTAAATGAATCACAGCAAAAAGAAAAAGAAGGCAAATTAATTCTGGAAAAAGTTGAAAATTCTGATATCATAGTATTGCTAGATGAAAATGGAAAACAATATGATTCTGTAGGTTTTTCTGAACTCCTGCAAAAACATATGAATAGTGGAATAAAGCGTTTAGTTTTTGTTATTGGTGGGCCCTATGGTTTTAGTCCAGATATATATAATAGAGCCAATAGTAAGTTATCATTATCTAAGATGACCTTTTCTCATCAGATGATACGTTTATTTTTTGTTGAACAACTGTATAGAGGATTTACAATATTAAAAAATGAGCCTTATCATCACAGATAAGACTCATTTCCTTTATGCGCTATACATGTTATTTTTTTAATAACGTTTGTTGCATTTTTCCAGAAATAGAAACGCTATAGTATCCCGTTTCTAAATCTCTAATAGAAATTGTTTCCTGCTTATCTTGCGCCATAGACTTTTTCACAACTTTACCTAAAAGATCATGAATGATAATTTCATCTCCTTTTTCTATTCCTACTATACTGACTAATTCCTGAGCCGGATTTGGATACATTAATATTTTAGCATCCACACCCTTATTTATACTTACAATATTTTCTTTATTTCTTGTAAATGGAATAATCTTCCATTTTTGATTATTGTTTGATGGGTCGAAGTCCCACAGGTGCACATTAGCATTTATGTTCCCTCCTGCTCTATCCAACGCCTTTTGCTGACAATGCATTGGTACAAGTGCATATACATCATTACCATTAGTAATAACTTTCCATTTTTGATGATTATCATTTGCACTTTCCCAAGACGTCACATTTCCCCTATTACTACATTTCGCATCGCGAACTTCCAGGTATCTATTATATGCTTTATCTCTTATCGTATATACATTATCACCAAGATGTTTAAATTCCCAACGTTCATTATTATTGTTTCCTGGATTGTACATTTTAGCATTATAATTCTCCCACCATCTCGATGAAATCCTTTGATTAGACTGGGTTGATGTTATAAAGTATGTTCCATCTACAATTAATTGAGAAATTTGCACTGTAACACCTGTAAATTCAACTCTTTGTATAGCTTCTTGCCAAGTAGTTCCTACCGGACGTATATACGCCTTATAAAAGTAACCCGATCCTGGTTGTGGTGAATTTACAAGATTTACAGTTACAACTTGTACTCCCGTACCTGCAGATACGCGTTCTACACTTTCTCCTAGCCACCTATCTGGTGCCCAGAACTCAACAACAATTTCACGATCAATAGTCGCTGAATAATCTATCTCAAAACTATACGAGTTCTGTGGTTCAATAATAGAAGGGGGACTACTAAATGCTATCTCATCATTTACAGCATCAGCAACAGTAACACTCGTAAATTCAACTCTATGTATTGCTTCTTGCCAAGTGGTTCCAACAGGGCGGATATAAGCTTTATAAAAATATCCAGAACCAACTACTGGAGGATTTGCAAGGTTCACCGTTATAGATTTTGTTCCGGTTCCTTTAGAGACCTGTGCTACATTTTCTCCCAACCATCTATCTGGCGCCCAGAACTCAACAACAATTTCACGATCTGTTGCCGCTATATAATCAATATTGAAAGTATATGTGTTACTTGGCTCGATGTTACTAGATGCATTATTGAAGGCAACTTCTTCGGTAATTTCCTCTCCAGAATTATCGCTAATATTTTTTATTATTGTTCCCATCCTGTTCCTTTCTCCAGATGAGCTTCTATCTGTCCAGGACCAAACCAAAGAACCTGCCCATTTTTTATTTAAGAGGGATGTTCCTAAATCGGTTGCACGTATAGTAGACAAATTATGATCGTTATCCCCTCCTTGCTGTCCAAAGAATAAATCATCAGGATAATACTCTCCTATAATTGCTTCTTTATCAATTTTATTAGCATCATAATTATTATGAAATGGCGAACCTTTAGAACGTGCCCAGTTATAATAATGAATATTATAAAAGTCTAAATATCCCTTTTGATCGTTCCCTTGAAATTGGAGATTTGCATCAGAGTATGCATTCCAAAATCCTTTTGAAGCATCTTCAACATTGGTTAAAAACCCTAAAGCACCATTGGTAATTTTAACACCCGGTTGCGCTCTTCTGATTGCCCCTGCCGTTTTGTTCACGAAACGTTGTATATCTTGCATTGTAATCCTTTGCTTAAATCCGGGCCAATGACCAGCATACTCATTTGTCATTCCTTCTGGTTCATTAAAAATCTCCCAAGCAAAAAGAGCTGGATGATTACCAATAAAATCAACAAGAGGTAATAATGCATTATTGATGTAAGCGTTAGTATACTCTTCTTGGACAAGTAGCTTTTTATTCGCCGAAGCATCTACACCCCATTGATCTTTCAACATATCAAAAGACCAAAGACAAATTTGCACTTTAAGGCCTTTACTTTCTGCTAAATCCAGTATAGATTTGACATCATCATGAAAAAAAGACGGGTTACGTTTTACTTTTTGGTTATTGTCGAAAATTGGATTAGTAGAACCATTAGTATGATACCACCACCTAACAACATTACCTCCTCGATTTTTGACAAAGTCCATAACTTCTCCAAACTTATTAAGATCTGGATGGTATTGATTACTGGAAAAGAAAGGATCTACCCCAATATCTCTTCCGTACTCTATCCAAGCAAGGTTAATTCCATTTACAAATGAAATACCTCCTACTGCCTTGGATACTGTTTTTGCGTCTTTCAAGGTTTTTTTGAGATTCTGATTGTCTTTTTGAAAATACTTCTTAAGATACTTTAAATTGATTTGATCTTGGTTAATTTTTTGAAAATTCTCCTTGTAATTTGGATTATTGGTCCATGGTTCCTGAGATCTTTGCGCATATGTTTGCAAAGAAAATAGTAGGCAAATAAGAGCGATGATTTTTTTCATTTTATGAGTTTGTTACGGTTAGTAACTTCATAACGAATATTTCATAAAATATTTCAAAAAAATAGATTTCACACTATGATTAATAACAAAAAAAAAGCATCGAATTAAGATTAAACCTTGGTTCGATGCTCTTACAATAAAACGATACAAGCATTATTCCTTCACTATATCTTTTAGATCACTAAACATATCTATTAAGTTTTCAACTAAATCTGCAGATACAGCTTCTTTATCCATAAAAACATTAAGCTTACCTTTCTTTAATTTTACTGTATATCCTATTTCCCCTTTAGTAGTATATATCCAAGTGTGCCCTGTTCCATTTTTCGTCATTTTAGAATCTAAATGATCTTTTAGAAACTCTTTGAGTTTTTTCGTTTTGGCAATTGGAAAACTAGCCTTCAAAGTATACGTATCATTAGTATTAGATATAGCAATGTTTACCTTATAATTTTTATCTCCTGGCTCATCACTAGAATAATTTATAGAAACCTTAGAATTTGATGACTTTTGAGCAGTTCCCGTAGAAACCGCAAATACTAAACTTAATAAACAGATGATTGTTTTCATAATATTCATTTTTTGATTGTGATTGATTGGTTAACTATCTTTTTTTGAAGTCAAAGATTTTAGTTCTTTACCCATCTGCTCAAACTTTTTAAGCAATTTATCTGATGCCAATTCTTTATTGACATTAATCCTTAGTTTATTTTCTTTAAGTCGCACTTCGTATAATTCTTCATTATCTATTTCTTTGCTCCATAGATAAGTATCAGAATCTATTACCATTTTATCTTTTCCAAATTGATCAATGAGATATGATTTTACATCATTTTGAAGCGACTCCATGAATTTTACTTTGATTCTAAAGATATTATCCATGTCTATAATAGCAAAAGATCGATGGTAATTTTTCTCATCTTCATTAACACTTACAGTGACTGTGGTTGATGAGTTAGATGATGTTGTTGTTTTCTGTGCTTTGGTGGATAATATGCCCAAAATAAGGCTTGCTACAAATAAAATTAGTGTTTTCATAATTATTCGTTTTTTGATTATTGACTATTTTTTTGAAATTTTCTAATTTGATTCCAAATTTGGATAACATCCTTTTTGGCTTCTTTACTTCCGTCCATATCGGTATTACAGAACAAAACCGCA
Source organism: uncultured Aquimarina sp. (assembly GCA_947496355.1). Taxonomy (GTDB): domain Bacteria; phylum Bacteroidota; class Bacteroidia; order Flavobacteriales; family Flavobacteriaceae; genus Aquimarina. The sequence goes on along the minus strand of CANMCO010000003.1, from coordinate 85,148 downwards.
CCTAGTTTCTTTCGTCCATTAAAATACATTAACGTTACCACTCCTGGATCTGATCCCCCATGACCTATTGTACCGCTAGGTTTACTTTCCCAAAAAAAACCATAATTATCCTTCAGTTCTTTGGTATTAAATTGTTCTTTGGTAAGCTGTGGTCTCATCATTTCTGCAAACGATTGCTTTCTTAGAATTGTTTCTTCTCCATAATATCCACGCATCATAGCCTGAAAATACGTTGTAAAATCATCAAGATTGGTTCTAAACCCTCCATCAGGATACGTAATGAGACTATATTCTGGCACTTTGTGCCCACTAGAAAAATAAGTACTAGCATGCTTATTCACATCTATAGCATCATAATTCCATCCAGAATCCATCATTCCTAGAGGGTCAAGAATATATTGTTGTGTAAATTCTGTAAAAGAAACACCTGTTGCCACTTCTAATACATAAGCCAACAATGCAGATCCAACGTTGGAATACTCATAACGTTCACCTGGTTCATATTTTGAAAAATTCGATTTTTTATACCATTGTCCTTGAGCAATGAGATGATTTTTTAGAAACTCTTCGAGATCATAATCTTTATTCTTAGTCATACCGATTATTCCCTTGTACTCTTTTTTTGTATAATCAGATTCATTAATTGCCTCTGGATGCTCCAGAACATAGCTTTTTAGATAGGCTTGGGTATCCAAAACACCAGATGTATGAGTTGCTAAATGCCGGACCAATATTGGAGTACTAGGATATTTAGGATGCACAACTTTAAAAGGTAAAATATCATTTATTGGGGTATCTAAAGTTATTTTTTCCATTTCGATAGCTTTCATTAAAGATACTCCTATCAATGTTTTTGATACAGAACCAATATTTTGAATGGTTTGTAAGGTATATGGTTTTTTGGTTGCTACATCTGCATACCCATATCCTTTATGAAATATCACTTCATTAGGTGTTACCAAGGCGGCTCCAAAACCTTGAAGGTTCCCTTTATTATAAATTCTTGAAAGTGCACTATCCAAAGAATCAATTGATGTCTGTGATTGACATACGAAAATGACTAGAAATGCTACTAGGTGAATTAATGGTTTCATATGGTTCGCTTTTTTAATTTTGATGATTTGATTATTCGGTTTTAAAAGTAAGTCCTACTCCCCTTACGCTTTCTATAGTAATACTCTGATCTTGTTTAAAATATTTACGTAACCTACTAATAAATACATCCATACTTCTTCCCGAGAAAAAATCATCATTACCCCATACATCACTAAGCAAATCTTCTCTTTTAATCATATTATTTTTATGTTCCCACAAATATTGAATTAAGATGGCTTCTTTTTCTGTTAATCGCTGAGACTCTTTTCCAAATTTTAATTGATGGTTCTCAGGCTCGAAACTATATTGACCTATGGTAATTATGTCTTTTTTACTAGGTAGAAACTTGCCTGTTCTTTTTAAAATATTTTGAAGTCTTAATACCAAAATATCGGCTTCAAAAGGTTTTACGATATAATCGTCTGCTCCTAATTTTAATCCTCTTATTCTATCTTCTTTCATTTTTTTTGCAGTGAGAAAAATGAAAGGAATTTCTGGCTTAATATTGATTACTTTCTCTGCAAGTGTAAAACCATCCATCTTGGGCATCATAACATCAAACACACATATATCAAAGTGGTTCTCACCAAACTTATCTAAAGCTTCTTTTCCATTTGTAGCCCAGGTTACTTTATAATCATGAAGCTCTAAATACTGTTTTAAGATACTTCCGAAATCAAAATCATCTTCTGCTAATAATATATGCTTCATAATTACTAAATGATTGGTATGGTTATAACAAATATGGTTCCTACGTTTGGCTTACTTTCAAGTGTAATATCTCCTTGATGCGCTTTAACAATTTGACTGGCATAGAATAATCCCAACCCTAATCCTTTGACTTCATGAATATCTCCTGAGGTTATCCTATAAAACTTTTCAAAAATCTTTTTTTGTTCTTTTTCTGAAATCCCAATACCATTGTCCTTAATTATAATTTCATAACTATTATTCTTCAGTGTAGTTTGCAAGCTTATTTGTACTTTCTCTTTACCATACTTTACTGCGTTATCCAAAATATTGAGGATGGCCGTAGTAAAAAGAAATTTATCAATATTTAGAGCTACTTCTTTTAATTCTATTTGAGTATTGAGTTCGACATGCTTATCCTTGACTGATAATTTAAAATCTTCCAATACTTCATCGAAGTACCGTTTATCAGAAATTTCTTCTTTAGACAAAACAATACCTTCAGAACCTAACGCATTATTCATTACCTGATCAATCAGTTTTTGTAATCGATTATTCTGTCTATCCAGAATATCCAGAGCATTAGAAAACTTTTCTGAAGAATCTTGTATTTCTTTGTTTCTTATACTTTTGGAAACAATGCTTAAAGTCGCAAGAGGAGTTTTTAACTCGTGTGTAATGTTATTAATGAAATCATTTCTTACATCTGCTATTTTCTTTTGTTTAATTAAAACTTTAATCGAGTAAAAAAATAGAGCGACCATAAACAGAAACAACAGTATGGAAAACACAAAAAGACTTGCCATTTGTCCAAAAACTATACGTTTCCAGCCAATTATATTTATTGAGTCTTGCGTTCTAATTTCAATATCAAGTTTAGTCCTAAAAACTTCACCATTACCAGTATTATCATCTTCATAATCATGTTCTGTAAACCATCGAGCCTTACTAATCATATTCCCCTCATTGTCAGGGAAATTTTCTCCAAACAAAAAGTAATTATTTCCGCCTTTTGCAGAAAAAATAGTATCTAGAACATTATCATTAAACAAAACAATACTCTTTATTGTTTTTTTATATTTTAATTCATATCCAAGATTAACTTTGTTAATTTCCTTAGTATAGTAATCCTTAAAAATATCATTTAATGAATCAGTATAGGGTTTAAACCTAGTAATTGCCTCTTCTTTAATTAGTTTATTTGTTTTATACGCGACCAAATTCTCTGTTAAATGATTATACCAAAGTTCTGCGAGAGAATCCATCTCTTTGGTATTATCAATTCTAGAAACAGATTTTTTGGTTTCCTTGATAAACACATCCTTTTTTAATTGGTATGTATTATAAATCAAATATCCCTGAATACCAGATAATGCCAATAAAGCCAAAACAGAGGTTGTAATTAATATATTTATTTTTTGTTTTTTCATAATCGGATTACTGCTCTTTATCTAGTTTCTCTAAAGCTTTTGATTTAATAACCGTTCGTTTTTTGATTGATTGATATGATCAAAAGTAGAATAAAGAGCTATTGAAACTAAAAAAAACACAGTCATTAACCCATCATTAACGTTAACATCATTAAAACCCTTTATAAACGGGTGTTTTGACGCGCTATGTTAATACATAAGAAATTGGGATTAATTGTTACATTTGTGGCCTAATTAACCTATCATTTCTATGTTATCTTATTTAAAGCTTATAAAATATGACAATCTGCTTATAATAGCTCTTGCCCAATTATGTATTAAATACGGTCTTTTTGAGCCTTTCGGTATTGCTATAACATTAAATGGTTTTGGTATTGCTTTACTAATTATTGCTACACTTTCAATTGCAGCTGCAGGTAATATTATTATTGAAATTTACGATCAAGAAAATGTAAGCTCTAAAAGTTTAATCAATCGTACGATTACTGAAAAATCTGCAAATCGATTGTTTATTATTTTAAATGTAATTGGGGTATTAATTGGGTTTTATTTAGCCAACCTTATAGGCAGACCAGGATTTGCTGCACTGTTTGTAGTACTATCTGGGATATTTTATATTTATGCTTCTTATTTAAAAGAAGTACTTGTAGTCAAAAATATTATTATTGGATTATTAGCTGCATTAAGTTTGGTTACAGTTGGTATTTTTGATCTTCTTCCTGCAATAACTGCAAAAAACAGAGAATCTCAGACAGTAATATTTTCAATTATTCTAGATTACGCAATATTTGCATTTCTCATTATAATACTAAGAGAAATTATAAAAGATTGCCTAAACATAGATAGAGACCATAATACAGGCATGACAACAATTCCCATAGCAATGGGAAAGATAAGAACTATAAAGCTAGTTGGTCTACTGGGAACATTACCTATAGCCGCTGTTGTTTATTATATTTACACTTATCTTTTTTCAAATAGTCAAGCTGTTATTTTTGTGTTGGTACTATTAGTTGCCCCTTTATTATATTTTGTGATTAAGAGTCTAACCGCAGAATCAGATAAAAATCTTATTCTACTTAAAGGTTTATTAAAGATAATTCTGGTTATAGCTTCATTATCTCTACTACTTTATCAATTTGTACTTAAATAAATTATGCTAAAAGATTTATTAAAAGACCACAACATAATTCTTGCATCGGGATCTCCTAGAAGGCAGCAATTTTTTAAAGACCTAGACCTCGATTTCTCTATACAACTGAAAGAAATAGAAGAAGTATACCCAGAAAATCTTGAGGCCGAAGAGATTTCGGATTATTTGGCATTACTAAAATCTAAGGCTTTCACAGATTTAAACACGAATGATATTTTAATTACTAGCGATACTATAGTTTGGCATAAAAATAAAGCATTGGGAAAGCCAAAAAATCTTGATGAAGCCAAAAAAATAATCGCTTCATTGTCTGATGATACTCATGAAGTAATTACGTCTGTATGCTTTAAGACAGTAAATGAGGTAAAAGTAGTTCATCATACCACCAAAGTAACTTTCAAAAAGCTTTCAAAAGAAGAAATAGACTATTATGTAAATACGCATAAACCTTTAGATAAAGCTGGTGCTTATGGTATACAGGAATGGATTGGATTTATAGGGATTTCTAATATTGAGGGTAGCCATTTTAATGTAATGGGACTACCAACTCACCTTGTTTACGAAACGTTAATCACACTTGCTACATCATAGGTTTATCGTAATTTGCACTTTAGGCAATTTAAAAATTACAGTCATGAGAAAGTCAATAATACTATTTGGAATTCTAGGCATTTTGGCCGTCATTGCTTGTAGCAATATCAAGGCCGATGAAGCTACCGAAAACAAGGAAAAAACTATTGTAGAAGACAAAGAATCTGCCAAGGGCATTTCTGAAGATTTTAAAAAATATTGGTATGCTGGTAACGCAGAAATAACTTCATATCAATTAGAACAGGCAAGATACGGAGAGATACGAAAAGGAACTGCGGTTCTTATTTACGTCACAGAAGATTTTCTGCCTAAAGAACAAGTAAAAGCCGACAGTCAAAATACAGATAATGTACCGGTGCTAAAATTAAATGCTACTAAAAAGTTTAATACGGGCATTTACCCATACTCTATTATGCAAAGTACGTTTTACCCTGTATCAGACAACCAACATGCGATTAAGATTTCTAGTTCTATGCAGGAATGGTGTGGGCATGTGTATGCACAACTCAATAACAGAAAAAAATTCGAGGTGATGTCTCATTCTTACTTTCAGAATGAAGCAGATCAGGAATTTTCTTTAGATAAAGCCATTTTAGAAAATGAGCTTTGGACAAAAATTAGAGTAAATCCAGATGATCTTCCAAAGGGAGATATTAAAATTATCCCTTCTTTTGAGTATTCTAGATTACGACATAAGGAAATTAAAGCCTATACTGCCAAAACAACTTCACAAAAGCAAGACAAAACAACTATCTATACAATTTCATATCCTGAGCTTAATAGAAGCGTTAGCATTACATATAACACTGTATTTCCTCATGAAATAGAAAGTTGGACAGAAACCTTTAAAAGTGGTTTTGGTCCAAATGCAAAAGAACTTACTACAAAAGCTACCAAAATAAAACGTATTAAATCTGCATATTGGGGTAAGAATAGTAATAAGGATGAAGTATTAAGAGAAGAACTTGGATTATAAAAATCATAAAATTAAAAGAACTAACACTAATGATAAAATTATCAGAATCTGAAATACAGAAAAAACTTAAAGATATTGATGGATGGGAATACCACGACAATGCAATTCACACCACATTTGAATTTAATGATTTCAAAGATGCATTCTCAGTCATGACGCGTATTGCATTTGAAGCTGAAGCCCAACAACACCATCCCGATTGGTCTAATGTATACAATAAATTGCAAATTAGTCTATCCACCCATGATGCCGGTGGGATCACCGAAAATGACTTTAAACTCGCAAAAACTATAGATAATATTATAGTAGGAGAATAAACATTTGTCAAAAACTTGGTTTCTACTTATGTTTGTATTTAGATTTTAAAATTATCATATGGGAAGAGCTTTTGAATTCAGAAAAGCACGTAAGATGAAACGTTGGTCAGCGATGGCAAAAGCGTTTACTCGAATAGGAAAAGACATTGTTATGGCAGTAAAAGAAGGTGGGCCAGATCCAACTTCTAACTCTCGATTGAGAGCTGTTATACAAAATGCAAAGTCCGTAAACATGCCTAAAGATAATATCGAGAGGGCAATCAAAAAAGCATCTGATAAAGAACAAGGTGATTATAAAGAGGTTCTTTTCGAAGGATATGCACCACACGGAATTGCAATTTTAGTTGAAACCGCAACTGATAATAATAATCGAACCGTAGCCAATATAAGATCATATTTTAATAAATGTGATGGAAATCTTGGAACGTCAGGATCTGTAGAATTCATGTTTGATCACACCTGCAACTTCAGAATCAACAGTGAAGGTCTTGATCCTGAAGAGTTAGAGCTTGAGTTTATTGATTTTGGAGCTGAAGAAGTGTTTCAGGATGATGATGGTATATTAATCTATGCACCTTTTGGAAGTTTTGGAACCATACAAAAAGAACTTGAAACCCGTGAAATAGAAATATTATCTTCAGGATTTGAACGTATCCCGCAGGTGACTAAAAAACTAACACCAGAGCAAGCCGCAGACGTAGAAAAACTACTAGAAAAAATAGAAGAAGATGATGATGTACAGAATGTATATCATACTATGGAAGAATCTTCTTCTGAAGGATAAAATTCTTTCTTTAGAATTCAATAAAAAGAGTTTAGCAATGCTAAGCTCTTTTTTTGTTATGTTTACTATATAAATTCGACTATTTTTAAAACGCATACTATGAACCGACTACTTTTAATTACTCTATTTGCTTTCGGGGGTATAACTTATGGGCAAAATATGGATAACAGTTCTCTTCAGGAAATTATTCAGAAAAATGCTGATACTGTAGGCGGAGTACCAGGTAATTGGAAATTTCTGTATAAAGAGATTCCTATGTTATGTGTTACAGATGAAACAAATAATAGGATGAGGATTATCTCACCAATTACTGAATCTAGTAATCTGGATAAAGACTTACTTTTGGATTCAATGACCGCCAATTTTCATTCAGCTCTAGATGTAAAATATGCAATATCTAATGGGATTTTATGGTCAGCATATATTCACCCATTAAAAGAACTATCTAGCGAACAAGTAGAAAGTGCTATGTCACAAGTATATTATGCTGCCAAAACTTTTGGGACTACTTTTTCTAGTACAGAACTAATTTTTGGAGGAGCCCCTCAGGAAAAGCCAAAAGAAGAAATCAAGGAAGAAATTTTGAAGAAGTTTTAATCTACATCAAAACTATATTCTGGTATTTTACCTTTAACTCCTTTAAAGAAAGAATACATATACTTAAAATCTTTTTCCATATCATCTGTAGGATAAAATGGTTCTGAAATCTTATTTTGTTTTTTTCCGAAATCGAAAGTCACCATGATAATAGGAACTCTAGCTGCCTTGGCAATATGATAAAACCCAGTTTTCCATTCAGTAACTTTTTTTCTAGTTCCTTCTGGAGCTATGGTTAACCGCAACTCATCTCTTTTTTTAAACAATTCTGCAATAGCCTCTACTTTATTCTGACCAGGAGTTCTATCTAGAGGAATTCCTCCAACTTTTTTAAAATACCATCCAAATGGCCATTTGAAGAGTTCTTTTTTACCCAAAAAGCTGATTTTTAGATTCACTAATTGCCTTATAAAAAGGCCTATATAAAAATCATGCCAGCTAGTATGAGGCACAACTACCACTACACATTTCTTGACAGCATCAGCATTAAAATCACCGACAATTTTCCAACCCAAAATGTTTCGGTAAATAAATGAGAAAAAACGTTTCATAAGAATAAAATTTGAACTGCTTTTTTACAAAGAACGATAAATCTCCTTTAATGTGTTTGCATCTATTTTTGATTTCCAATCAGAGCCCAAAGCGTTTTCCCACAAAGGTTCTAAACTTAAGGCGACAGTAGTCATAACCTCCAATTGATCATCAGTAACATTTGCACAAACTCCAACTGGTAACGTAATCCCATGAAAGTCTTTCATTTTTTTGAATACCGCTACACCTTCTGGATAATATTTTTCTAGCTTATCAAACACTATGCAATTTCCAATTCCATGTTTTGTACCCAGAACATAAGCAAGTCCATAACTCATTGCGTGAGCCACTCCTACTTGCGAATATGCAATACTCATACCTCCATGCCAAGAGGCCATCATAAGTTTCGCATCAGCCTCTTCTTTACTTAAAGTATTCCCAAGAAAAATTTCTTTACATAACTCCAAAGCTTTTTCTCCATAACTTTGACTAAATGCATTCAAATATGTTCCGTCAAGAGATTCTACACAATGAATGTAACAATCCATACCTGTATAAAACCATTGATCTTTAGGTACGCCTTTAATTAATTCTGGATCTAGAATAACTTGATCAAATGGTGTAAAATCAGAATTAATTCCCAGTTTACGTTCTGGTCCAGTAAGCACTGTGGTTCTAGAAACCTCAGCTCCTGTTCCCGAAATAGTAGGAACACCTACATGATAAACTGCTTTGTTATTCACCAAATCCCAACCTTGGTAATCTGCAGCACTTCCAGAATTAGTAAGCATAATAGCAACGGCCTTAGCCAAATCTAACACCGAGCCACCTCCTATTCCAATAATACCACTAGGGACATATTGATAGGCATTTCTTATTTTAGAAACAATGTCATCTACTTGAGACGTTTTTGGTTCTTCAACAGTAGAAACATAAATTATTTCATCCAAAGAAGATACCGATATTCTATCTTCTATAAAAGCCGTCTTTTTTTCAAAAACATCATCAATTAAGTAAATAAATGGAGCTATTCCATTTCGTTCACAAGAAATAATCTCACCAATTTGATTAAAGGATCCATTTCCAAAAACAACTTTTGGAACCATTGGGAAATTTTTATGAATAGATGCATGTTGTACTTCGGAAGTAGCTATATCTTTTGTAGTCAATATATCTTGTTTATTAATTATTTTTTTTGCTCTTTCTAAATCTTCCGGGGTATCAATTTCAACACCTTCGTGTTGTGTTTCAATCATTTTAATATTTTTACCGTATTCAAGGTATCTAATGCATTCTATTTTTTCTGAAGCTTCTAATGAACGCATTGGTAATCGGTAAAAATCTAAAATTGCTTTTTTTCTAAAGGCATAAACGCCTTTGTGTTTATGGTAAGTATAGTTTAATTCTTTATCTCTTGGATATGGGATAGGTGCACGTGAAAAATATAATGCATAATCATTTTCATCAACAATAACTTTTACACTATTAGGGTTCATAATGTCATCCCAATCGCTAATTGGTGTCATTAGACTAGCTAAATCGATACGATCAGAGTCATCCTCATAAAATACATTAAGAACCTTCTCTAAACTCTCGCGATCTGTAAAAGGCTCATCTCCTTGTACATTAACCACGATATCAACATCCATATCCTCAACTGCTTCAGCTATTCGATCACTACCGCAGCTATGTTCTTTCTTGCTCATTATAGCCTGACCACCATTAGAGATGACCTCCTGAAATATTATGTCACTATCCGTAACCACATACACAGCGTCAAAAAGCTCTGAATTAACAGTAGCTTCATAAGTTCTTCTAATAACTGTTTTCCCACCAAGATCTTGCATTAATTTACCGGGAAAACGCGTCGCGGCATACCTCGCAGGAATCATTGCGATAATTTTTAGAGTATTTTTGTTCAAAGTTTGTTGCTTTTCTGGATTTGCAAAAATAACTTTTTTAAATCAATTTACTTGCCAAGATGACGATTTAGTTTGTTGTATATATCTTAAAAATATCTTAACAACTTGTATGTAAAAAACTTAAATATACTAGTTTTCTGTAAAAAAATCATTCTTAAACCCGATAAGGTATAATTTTTTTTTGGCTCTGGTAACTGCTGTATAGAGCCAACGCAAGTAATCTTTATTTATTCCATCAGGAAGATAAGGTTGCTCTATAAAAACAGTATTCCATTGTCCTCCCTGAGATTTATGACAGGTAATAGCATAAGAAAATTTAACTTGTAACCCATTAAAATATTTATTGTTCTTTACCTTCATGAATTTCTTATATTTTGACTTCTCTTCCTCATAATCCTTGATTACTTCCTGATACAAAGTATTAGATTCTTCATATGATAAAGAAGGAGTCTCTGAAGTTAATGTATCTAACAGTAAAACTGTTTCGAAGGGTTCTTGATTTGGATAATCTACCATGCTAACCTTTACATCTGCAAACCGAAAACCATATAATTCTTTTATTGAGTATATCTCTAGTACTTTTATGATATCTCCATTTGCAATAAATCCTGCTTCACTTTTATTATCCAACCAAAAGTAATTATTCTTAACAACCATTAAATAATCTCCTGATGAGAGTTCTTCTTCTTGAAAAAGAATCCTTGATCTTATTTGTTGGTTATAAATATTTGCTCTTTTATTTGAACGAAGTATAATTACAGATTCTTCATGGCCCAATGTTGTGTATGCCTCATTTAGAGCCTCCATTATTTCGTGCCCGTCTAAGAATCTAACTATATCCGAATACCCAGATATCTGAAATTTGAATGAATCATAAAAACCGTCATTAAGACACTCTCTTAAACTGGTAGCATTCATTAAAATACCACTATTTTCGGCTTGCCGTACTACTTCGTCCAGTTCGAGTTGGGTAACTTCTTTATTAAAACCCATCTCTAAGTTATCAGGATTCAGAGCCGGGCTTACCTCTAATTTAACTGGAGGTAACTGTGCCGTATCACCAATAAACAAAATTTTACAATTATGACCAGAATACACATACATCATTAAATCATCTAGTAACGATCCATTTTCAAACAGTTTACTGTCACTTGGCGTATCCGGGATCATAGACGCTTCATCTATAATAAAAATAGTATTACGGCTTTTATTTTGCTTGAGTTGAAAGGCTAATCCTCCTGCTTTATTTTTTTTCGGATAATATATATTTCTATGAATTGTTTGTGCCTGTCTCCCAGAATAATTACTAATTACTTTTGCAGCCCTACCTGTTGGCGCCAAAAGCACTGCGTTTAATTTAGCTTTCCATAAATTCTTAACCAGAGTACCTATCAAAGTTGTCTTTCCGGTACCCGCATAACCTTTTAAAAGAAAAAGGGAATTTTTAGATCCGGATAAAACAAATTGTGATAATTTCTGAAGAACTATATCCTGTTTCAAAGTAGGTACAAAAGGAAAATCCTCTTTCAATAATTCATAAAACTCTTTTTCCCTCATTAAAATGTGATGTATGGTATTGATACTTTTGTTAATAATCAAAGATAGGGATGATTTTTTGGCAATAAACTTTTACGATTAAAAAAAAATTGTAGATTTGCGTATACACTAATGTTTAAAGCTAAATCATAAAATGAAAATTGTTATACAATTAGTTCTGTGGGTAGTAATAGGTTTTTTAGGATACATGGTATTCAACTCTATTAACGGCCCTGTGAAATTCAATAAAGTCAAAAAAGCACGTTATGCTCAGGCTGTTGAAAATTTAAGAGATATTCGTACAGCCCAATTAGCTTATAGATCTATAACTGGAAAGTTTGAAAAAGATCCTGAAAAATTAATCTCTTTTATAGATACTGCTAAGTTCACGCTTACGCAAAGAAGAGATTCTAGCTTTATCCGATTTAATAAAATACTTAAAATTGACGAACCAAAAGATACAGTGGTAGTTGATACTTTAGGATATGCTTCAGTAAAAGATTCTTTATTTAAGACCGATGGCCATAAAAGTATGATGAAAATACCTATTAAAGGTATAGATGGTAATTTTGAAATGAATGCAGGTTTTATCAATAAAAACGATTTAAGAATTGCAGTTTTTGAAGCTAAAGTAGCTAAAGAAGTGCTTCTAGGAGATCTTGATAAAGATCTTTTAGCTCAAGAAAAGGAAGTTGTATCTGTTGACGGAGTTAATGGACCATATCTTTCTGTTGGTTCTATGACTGAAGTAATGACTTCTGGTAACTGGCCAAGAACTTATGGTGCAAACGATCAATAATAGTACTGATAATACATCAAAAACATTGTCCATTCAGGTAAGCCTGAATGGACTTTCTTTTTGTACTCTAGACGCAGATCATCGTATAGTAGCAATAGAGCAAGATAATTTTGGAATACAACTTTCTCCTGAGCAAGTACTCAATAAGATAAAACACACCTTTGATAACAATCTGGCGCTAAAGGAGAATTTTAAAACCATTGAAGTTATTTATCAAAATGACCTGTATACATTAGTTCCAAAGCCTTTGTTTAATAAAGATCTTACCAAAGAATACCTAAAATACAATATTAAAGTATTTGAAAATGATTTTATAGCATATGATGAACTAGAACAACATGATATAGTTACAGTATATGTTCCGTATGCGAATATTAATAATTTCTTTTTTGATAACTTTGGTTCTTTCACATACAAACACTCTAGCACGATACTAACCAGTACTTTATTATCTCAAGAAAAAAACAATGAATCTATTTCGGTTTTTGTGAATATGAACGAGAAATCTTTTGATTTAATTATAATAAATAGAGGGAAATTGATTCTAGGAAACACCTATAATCACGAAACAAAAGAAGATTTTTTATATTACCTAATGTTTGCCACCGAGCAACTAAAGCTAAATCCAGAAGATTTTAGATTAGTATTCTTAGGAGACATTGTAAAGGATAGCGAATATTACACTATTACTCATAAATACATTCGCAAAGTAGAATTTGGGAGTCAAAGTAGAAAACTAAAATTATCATCAGATATCCCTAAAATAGAACCTCATGAACATTTTGTTTTACTAAGTCATTTCTAATATGCGCATTATTTCAGGAAAATATAAAGGAAAAAGGTTAACCGCCCCAAAAAAATTACCCGTTCGCCCAACCACCGATATGGCTAAAGAAGCTTTGTTTAATATTTTAAACAATCAATACAATTTTTCTGAGCTATCTATTCTTGATCTCTTCTCTGGTACTGGAAATATTAGTTACGAATTCGCTTCAAGAGGAGCTAAAAATATTACTGCGGTAGATTCACATTATGCTTGTGTAGGGTATATAAAGAGTGTAGCGACAGAACTTGATTTTTCTATAGAGACGATAAAAAGTGATGTATATAGCTATCTAGAAAAGGTAACTCGTAAAGCAGACATTATTTTTGCTGATCCTCCTTATGATTTTACAACAGAACAATTTTCTAGAATAGCAGAGCTTGTTTTTAAAAATGAGCTCTTGAATGATAATGGAGTTCTTATCATTGAACACTCAAAACATACTTCATTAGAAGAATCTCCATATTTTAGTAATGCCAGAAAATATGGAGGATCTGTATTTAGCTTTTTTAATAAATAAAACTATAAAACCCTAAGACCCGGTCATCACCGATGTTCTTATAGAAAACTCATCAATAGTACTAAGATTGCTCAAGGAATTAATCTGATCAGAAGCATTGCTTATAATATCTTCATAATAAGCCAAAACCTTAACATCAAAACCCGGAGTGTCTTCTGCAGTAAGTTTAAAAATATCCATTTGATAAATGAAATTATTTAGGATATGATGACTAGATGAAAGCATCGCTTTATAGATATTTAACTTTGCATTTTCCACCTGGACTTTTTTGGTGTTTTTAAGAGTATCAACAAATAAAAACATTACAAAGATCAAAAAAGGGATAATGATTTCATCAATCTCAAATTGTTCTAAGCTCATCAATAAAGACATGAACTGTTCAAATAAATCTAATTCTAATAATATTGTGGAAAAGTAAATAAAAAGCGACAATACTAATCCTACAAGCGTGAGTTTATACTTATTCATAAGTAAGGGGGAAATTGAGGTTAGGGTATGATTTTGTGTGAGGTTTATTTGGTTTACGGTTTAACAATAAATAGAAAATTGTTTCTACGTTAAGAGTCTGTACCGTTAAATATAAGTAAAAAACAGCCGCGCAATGCAATTTACAAGTATTTTAACATTACAGTAATATTGAAAAACCACAATAATATAACGTTAAAGCTATCCAATTATACTGCGAATAAGCATTGCCTTTTGATTCATATTATTACTATTTATTCCTCTAGGCTACTTCTTCTCCCAAAGAGGCTTCCCATAACATGAACCACTCCTCTTCAGTAATTTGAAACTCTTCAGCTTGTACAGCATTTTTAATTCGATTAATTTTTGTTGAGCCAATTATAGGTAAAATTCCAGAGGGATGTTTTAATATCCATGAAGTAAGTACTTGATCAGGTTGTACACTATATTTTTTAGCTAATTGATCAACAACTTTGTTAATTCGCACCACTCTATCTTCCGGCTCTTTTGCAAAAAACCTGCCCCCTGCCAAGGTAGAATACCCCATAGGCATAATACTATTAGCTATACATTGATCTAAAACACCATTAACAAATGGGTCAACATGTAAAGGTGAAATTTCAATTTGATTAGTTACCAGAGGGACAAAAGTGTTTAACATTTCAAATTGCGATGACGTAAAATTAGAAACTCCAAAATGTAACACTTTACCTTGATCTTTTAATTTTGAAAATGCATTTGCTATTTCTTCAGGGTTCATAAGCGGGCTCGGGCGATGAATAAGAAGAAGATCTATATAATCTGTATGTAAATTTTGTAATGATTGTTCTACAGAGCTAATAATATAATCTGCACTAGTATCATATGACTTGATTTTATTATCAGGACGATTAGGTGTAGTCAACTTTATCCCGCATTTGGTAATAAGTTGAATTTTCTCTCTAAGTGCAAGATTATTTTTTATTGCCTCTCCAAATAATTCCTCTGTAGTATAATGGCCATAGATATCTGCATGATCAAAAGTAGTTACGTCAATGCTAACACAATCTTCTATGAGCTTTCGCGCTTGATTTACAGATAAATTTGCTCCCCATTCTCCCCAATTCATGCATCCCGCTACTATGCGGGAAAATACTGGTCCATCTTTCGAAACCTTAACTTTCATTTTACTAAATTTTAAAGAATTTTGATAATTATTATTTTGTACTAATAATCTATAGCTTCATAGATTACTCTTTGTATCTCTGACCGAATATCATTAGAAATCAATTTTCGATTTGCAGAATCTGGAAACGTACGATTACTTAAAAACACATATACCATTTCCTCTTCAGGGTCGGCCCATGTAAATGTACCAGTAAACCCACTATGTCCAAAACTCGTCATTGATATACATCCACAAGTCGGGCCAATATCTCCTAATTGCGGTTTATCAAAACCTACCCCCCTACGCACGTCCTTATGACAATAATAGCAAGTATTAAACTCTTCTAAGGTTTGTTTTTTAAAATATTGTTTCCCGCCGTAATAACCACCATTAAGATACATCTGCATAATCTTTGCAACGTCATTAGCATTAGCAAATAACCCCGCATGACCTCCTATGCCTCCAAACATTGCCGCTCCTTGATCATGAACATACCCATGAATAATCTCTTTCCTAAAAGCATTATCATTTTCTGTAGGCACTATTCTTTTTTTCTTGAATCTCGAAAGCGGTAAATACGATGTATTACTAGCGCCTAGAGGCTTATAAAAATGTTGCTGAGTAAGCGCGTTTAATGTATTATCGTAATACCCTTCTAGGTATGTTTTTAAAAGATAATATGGTAAGTCACTATATTTATATCGTAATCTTTTACGCAATTCGCTATCTTTAATCCTTAAAAGCAACGAATCTTTCATATCGCTACGTAAATACAGGTTATTTGTAACCTCTATATTAAAATCGTCAGAAAATTTATTCCTGTAATACTTTTTATCAGGTCGTTGAGTAACGGTGTCCAGTGTCTTTAAGTAAAATGGAATCCACGCTCTTAACTTTGCATAGTGAGACAACATGGATCGCAATGTGATATCCTCCTTATTTGAACCTTTAAATGAAGGCAACATCTCTCCTACTCTGGTATCTAAAGAAATTATCCCTTTGTCCTTCTGTTCTACGATAAGTGGCAATGTTGCCAATATTTTAGTTAGTGATGCAAGGTCATATATATCAGATCCCTTCACTTTTCGCAACTTATTATAGGTATGATACCCATAATTTTTATTAAAAATCACCTTGCCTTTTCTAGCAACAATCAATTGTAGACCGGGAGTCATTCGTTCCCTTAGTGTACGATCAATTATTGAATCGATCCTATTGAGCCTGTAGGAATTCATTCCTACGCTCTCGGGTAAGCCATAAGACAATCTTTTCAAAGGTCTCGTTTCTAAGCCAGTTCCTACAGGAAACTCATCTCCAAGACTTACTGGTAATTTTCCTTTGGCCTCTATAGCTCCAAAAAGCAATTGAGCAGTTTTCTCTTGAACAACCTTACTATTTTGATATCCTAATACGATTCCTTCAAAATTAGTCGTAGTTAACATATCTAGCATCGCATAAGGCCTTGCAAAAATATTAAGCACAGTAGTATTAAGTCTTGCTATCTCATATAACCATACCAATTCTTTATCAGTAAATTTATAAGCCGCCCATGGTGAAGCGTTAGACTTATGAAAACCAACGATTACATAATTATAATTACGTAATTGCTCAATCATCTCACTTAATTGATTCGCTTTTACCCAATCTACTTGTGTATACTTTCTGAGCTCATTGTAAAATGGTTCTCCAGAATCATCACCCATAGAAACATAGGCTACTTTTTTAAGGTCAAGATTCTTAACAGGTAAGGTAGCTCTATCGTTTTTAATTATGGTTAAAGAATTCTCAACCAGATTGTGGTGCAACACCTCGTTCTTAACACTATTAAGCTCCTCATGCAGATAGGACATATCAACCGGCTTATACTTATTGAGTCCTACTTTATATTTAGCAAGAAGAATTTTTCTAACTGAATGTGCTAAACGTTCTTCTGTAATTATTTTTGAATAGTAAGCAGATACAATTTTTTGTGAAGCAAGCGGAACATCTTCTGAGATCAATAACACATCATTTCCCGCCAAAAATGCCGCCAAATCTATATCACCAGGGGCTTTAAAATCTGATGCTCCCTTCATATTTAAAGCATCAGTAAAAATCAGACCATTAAATTTTAAACTATCTTTTAATAATGTGGTCACTACATTTTTAGAAATTGAAGAAGGATAACCTGATCTAGACTCAAGACTAGGAATATTAAGATGAGCTACCATAACACTAGATAACCCTTCATTAATAAGTTTACGATATGGATATAATTCTATACTATCGATGCGCTTAGCATCAAAATTTATTGTGGGAAGTGTTTTATGAGAATCACTATCGGTATCACCATGACCAGGAAAGTGCTTTGCACTAGCCATAATACCTTCTTTCTGCATTCCTTTCATAAAGGCTAAAGATTTTTGCGTCACTAAATCTTTATCTTCTCCAAAAGAACGATTCCCTATTATTGGATTTTTTGGATTCGTATTAATATCAACAACGGGAGCAAAATTAATATGAACTCCTAATCGTTTACAATGACGTGCTATTTGCCTTCCTGTTTCTTCAACTAATGTATCATTTTGAATTGCACCTAAGGTCATATTCCAAGGAAAAGCCTGGGTAGAATCCAAACGCATTGCTAATCCCCACTCTGCATCCATAGCAATTAGTAAAGGAACTTTTGATAATGATTGATATTCGTTTGTAAGCTTTGCTTGTCTATTAGGACCTCCTTTAGAAAAAATAACACCGCCAATATGATACTCTTCTATAAGTTGTTTTATTTTATCGGTGTCTCTTTTAGGTTTTGAAGAAAATACGTCAACCATAAATAACTGACCTACCTTTTCTTTCAATGTCATTGAATTATAAATGCTATCAACCCAACGTTTTTGAGCTTCATTATCATCAACAATTAAAGGATTTGCATGTTGAGCGTAAAGACCAAAAGTTGTAAAAAAAATTATAAAAGAAATATACTTTTTAATTATATGCCACACAAAAAACTTAATTTAAAAAACGATTATGCCAGCTATCCATTGCAGGTACTTCCCAATTTGTTCGATATTCGGCAATATTTGTCACTAGGTTATTGAAAACGATAGTATTTGGGGATACTGATCTATTCTTTGCCATTTTCTTAAAATCTGCAAGTGTTTTATAAGCTACAAACTCGCCTTGCTTAAAAGAAACATTCATTTTATCCATTAAATCCACATTGTATGCTTGTTCTAATCCCTGAATAAAATGTACTGAAGCATCAATTGAACAACCAGATGCTGCATTAAGACCTTGATCTAAACCAATAGTTATAAATCTTTTGTATTTAATTTCATAACCTGCTTTTAAATCAGCTCCATGCGCTGTCCATTGCGTTATAAATTCATCCAACTTTTGCTTAATCTCCTCTAATTCATCCAAAGAAAATGACCTATTAGCTTGATAAATCCAAACTCTAGATGCTTCCGGAAGGTCATTAAAATCTACCAACATTAGCTACTTTTTTTACTTTTTACTAAATTAACAAAAACTATTACTATATACTGTTATAAAAAAGAGTTAATATGAACAACATATTAACTCTAACTAAATTGTATTATTATAAGAAAAATTCTACAAATCCTGAGCGTTTGCTATAAGCTCTGCAACATCCAACACCTCTATACTATCTTCTTTTTCTTTATTTTTCACTCCATCTGTCATCATAGTATTACAAAACGGGCATCCTGCTGCAATAATATCAGGCTTGGTTTCTAGAGCATCTTCTGTTCTTTCAATATTAACATCTTTATTGCCCGGTTCTGGCTCCTTAAACATTTGAGCGCCTCCAGCTCCGCAACACAATCCATTACGCTTACAACGTTTCATTTCTATAAGCTCAACCTCTAATTTTTTCAGTAAATCTCTAGGTGCTTCATAAACATTATTAGCTCTACCAAGATAGCAAGGGTCATGAAAAGTAATCCGTTTTCCTTTAAATTTACCTCCTTCTACGGTTAACCTACCTTCATCTAGAAGAGATTTCAGAAACTGTGTATGATGCATTACTTCATAATCACCTCCTAATGCAGGATATTCATTTTTTAAAGTATTAAAACAATGCGGACATGCTGTAACTACTTTTTTAATCTCGTATGCATTCATCACCTCTATATTGGTCACTGCCTGCATCTGAAATAAAAACTCATTACCGGATCTCTTAGCCGGATCACCTGTACAGCTTTCCTCTGCACCCAATACAGCAAAGTCAACATTTGCACTATGAAGTAATTTTACAAATGCTTTTGTAATTTTCTTTGCTCTATCATCAAAACTACCAGCACAACCTACCCAAAATAAAACTTCAGGTTTCTTACCTTCAGCCATATACTCTGCCATTGTTGGCACCTTTACAGTTTCGCTCATACGTAATACTTTATATTTCTTTATATACAATTTAAGGCATCAATTGATCGCCTTTAATTAATCGTGTTTACCGTCATCAAAAACTTCGATAGTCACGACTCTTTCTACTAATTCGGTAAATTTACCGGTATATCTTGTTGCTTTTACCAAGTGATTATCAATCCAGTGGTAGTTTCCTCCTCTAGGCTTACCCATCAATAAACTATGGTATTTAAAGCCATGTTTTTTTAACCATGTCTCAGTAACCGCTCTATGATCTTCAGTTCTTGAGGTAAAGAAACATATAATATGTCCTTCATCAAACCATTTATTTAATGTAACCAACGCATCAGGAAATGGATCACAAGTGACCATTCGCTCTGGCTCTTCATTTGGTACATCTTCGGTAATGGTACCATCTATGTCAATAAGATAGTTTTTAATACCTTCGGGTAATACAGGACTAATATGTTCTCCTGCTTCTACTTTGTCATGCAATAATTTTTCTACTTCTTCCTTCTTCATAACTTCTAATTTCTCTTAATTTATGGTTTTAGTGGTTAATAATTTGGTCTAGATTTATTCGTTACTCCAGTTTAATCTGTCCATTTGGTTAAATGGCCACGGAGCTCCATTGTTTTCTATGTTTGACATCATATTATTTAAATCTGTAGGGGCAGCACTTTCTTCCATTACAAGATAGCGTCTCATGTCGATTATAATAGATAGAGGGCTAATACTCACCGGACAAGCCTCTACACAAGCATTACAACTAGTACATGCCCATAATTCTTCTGGGGTGATATAGTCATTTAATAATTGTTTACCATCGTCTACAAAACTACCATTCTTATCAATATTATCTCCCACTTCTTTTAGACGATCTCTAGTATCCATCATAATTTTTCGTGGCGACAACTTCTTTCCTGTTTGGTTTGCAGGGCACTCGCTTGTACAACGACCACATTCAGTACATGTATACGCATTAAGCAATTGAGCCCAATTAAGATCCATAACATCTGAAGCTCCAAATTTTTCTGGCTCTCCTTCCTGTTGATCATCTGCTGGAGCAGCAAAGGGATCTGCACTTGGATCCATCATTAACATCACCTCATTTGTAACAGCTTCTAAATTATCAAGTTGCCCTTGGGGCTTCAAATCTCCGTAGTATGTATTTGGGAATGCTAATAAAATATGTAAATGTTTTGAAAAATATAAGTAGTTCAAAAACACCAATATTCCTAAGATATGTAACCACCATGCCCCTCTTTCTATAAGAAACAAACTTCCTTCTGACATACCGTCAAAAAGTGGAGATATAAACTGGCTTACGGGATATGACCCTGCTTTAATGTAATGATCCGCTCCTAGCTCCTGTAATTGCAAGTCCGCAGCGTTCATAACCAAAAATAAGGCCATTAGCACCATTTCAAAATAAAGAATCAAGTTTCCATCATTTTTAGGCCAACCTTTCATTTCTGGATTCCAGAATCGTTTTAATTTGATCACATTACGACGTGTCCAGAATAAAACAACACCTACAAATACCAGAAGTGCTAAAATTTCGAAAGAAGCTATTAAAAAGTCATAAAAACCTCCTAAAAATGCAAATATTCTATGCGTGCCAAAAATGCCATCGATAATAATTTCTAGAACTTCAATATTTATAATTATAAAACCTAAATACACTACAATATGTAATATCCCAGCAATTGGTCTTCTAATCATTTTTGACTGTCCCATGGCAATCATAGCCATATTCTTAAACCTTTCTCCTTTATTATCAGATCGGTCAACATCTTTACCTAGTCGAATATTACGAATGACTTTACGGATATTCTTTGTAAAATATCCAATCCCCGCCACTAAGACGATTACAAATAAGATATTAGGTATATATTGCATATTCTTTTAGTTTATTGAGTCTGTTGGTTTTTGATACGGTTTATTCTTTTTCCCAAAAACAGATACATTTATATATCGTGTTGGATTTAATCTCAAATCCTGAAGTAGAAGTTCTAGCTCTTTACTAGTTTTTTCTAAATTATCGTATAACTTATCATCTTTAAGTAATTTTCCGGCACTACCTTTACCTGCATTTAAATCCTTAGAAATTTTATCAAAACTTGCAAGAACCGTTTCTAGTTTTTCACCTAATTTGGCCACATTCATCTGAGCTAGAGAGTCTGAAACCTTACTTAGGTTTAAAGACATTTTATCTAGATTAGTTATTGTATTATTCAACTTATCCTTGTTACCAGACAACATCTGATTTAAAGACCCCGAAGCTCCCTTAAAATTCTTTATTGTGACACTTAAATCCTTAAAAATGGAATTAAGGTTGTTTTTATTATCAACATTAAGAATACCGTTAACCGAGGTTAATAGTGTATCTGCATCGGTTATTGCTGCTTCAAGTTTTGCTTGTAAAGGTGTAAGCTTATCATTAACCAGTTCTAACAAACCTGCTTCGACTCTACCAGGTAAAGTATCTCCGCTTTTTGCTTCTAGCCCTTGCTCATATATTGGCATAATTGCTAGAGATTTTCCTCCTATCAACCCCCCGCCATAAACCTTTGCTTCACTGTTTTTTGAAAAAGAGAAATCATTATTTACATTAAATTCTACCACAAGATTACCCTTGTTATCTGCAAAATTGATAGAAACCACTTGTCCTACCACTAAACCATTAATTGTTACAGGAGATGAAGGCATTAATCCTTCAACATTATCATATACTGCATATAGTGTTCTATCATTTTCGAGGAGATTTTTTCCCTTCAAAAAACTATATCCAAAAATCAAAAGTGCAATAGCACTAATTGCTAGTATTCCTGTTTTAACCTCCCGAGTAAATTTCAAAATAGATTAAGTTTTAAGACGCAAATTTAGAATAAAAAAACATTTCTATAGATTATTCTTTGATGAATTATCAGTATTTATTAAGATTAATTAGAAGATATGTTAGCTTTTAAAGCTTCTGCTAACGGAATTGATTGATTATCACGAAAAGCTACGATAAAACTAGAATCAAACCCTTTTTCTACTGCAAGATCTTTTAATTCTTGAATCAATGTATAATTAGGAGTGCTACCAAAGTAATATTTAAAGATATCTCCCGTATTGACTTTAGATAACTGATCCAAACCGTTAAAGTTAAATGATTCAAGAGCTATATCAGTAGATCCGGCCGCGATCTGGACTTTAAAAGTAATACCTTCATATACTTGATCCCCTTCAATTTTGGCAGTAACATTACCAACTGGCGGAGTTTCGATTTCGGGGACAAAATAAATAGCATCAAGGCTTTCCTTATAATCAACAATGGATGTGATAATAGATTTAGCCATATCTTGCTGCCCTTTTTTCGAATTAAGATATTTCCCTTCGTTATTATTGGTTAAGAACCCAAGTTCGATAAGAACACTAGGCATATAGGTTTGATGTAATACTACAAATCCAGCTTGTTTTACACCTCTACTCTTTCTATCCAACGATTTTTTGAATCGATTTTGCACAAAACTAGCTAGGGTAAGACTTTGATCAAGGTACTCTTCCTGCATTAATGTTAATCCAATAATCGACTCTGGAGAATTAGGATCAAAACCATCGTAGTTGGCTTCATAATTATCCTCTAAAAGGATTACAGAGTTTTCATTTTTTGCTACGTTAAAATTTTCATCGTTAGCATGCAATCCCAATACAAACGTCTCCGTACCATGGGCTTGAGATCTATGAGAATTGCAATGGACAGATACAAAAAGGTCTGCATTAGCTTTATTAGCTATGCTTCCTCTTTCGTGCAACTCTATAAACTCATCTGTTTTTCGGGTATATACTACTCTAAATCTAGGATCTTTTTCTAATGCGGCACCAATAGCCAAAACTACATTTAAAGAAATTTCTTTTTCTTTATATCCATTCCCTCTGTTTCCTGGATCATGCCCTCCATGTCCTGCATCTAATACTACTACAAACTTCTTTTCTCCTTGTGGAGGGTTAGAAGCTTGAAAAGCAGACAACATAAAAATCAACATTCCTAGAAAAACACTATATACTATATTCCTTTTCATTAATTGCAAACAATTTTACTACATATTGAAACATTTCTCCTATGTTTCCGTATTTAATAATGTACCTTAAAAAAACACATTAGGTTATGATCTATAAAAATAATTCTAAATCCTCTTCGTTTAAATGGCTTTGGAGGCATCCTCTTGACATAATTTTTTATTTTTTCATCAATTACAATCTAGGCATAAAAAATATATGTAATTTTGGCACTTCAAAAACTAAGCCATAGTTATACAAAAATAGGATTTAAACCATTGCAAACAACGGTAAAATACATACTTTATTCACTAAGTTTTTCACTTTTTTGTATTTGTCAAATTAATGCACAAGAAACAAATAAGACTGTAACGGCACCTATACCTGCCGAGAAAGACACCATAACCAATATTCAAGAACGTGTTGAGATAAACCCTGAGCAGCTCCTTAGCGAGAAAGCTCAAGATACAACTAAAAAAGACTCTCTCCCGGCCGAACCTCAATTGCTTACAAGTAAAGTTGATTATAAGTCAACAGATTACATGCGACTAAGTCGTAGAGAAAATAAAATGTACCTATACAATGAAGCAGAAATACTATATGGGGATATGCAAATTAACGCAGGCTTCATTGTTGTAGACAATACAAAAAATGAGGTGTATGCCTACGGAATTAAAGATTCTTTGGGAGAATATACACAGACTCCGATATTTAAGCAAGGGCAAAATGTGGTAGAACCAGATTCTATTCGTTTTAATTTCGACAGTGAAAAAGCGCTAATCTATAATTCGAGGACGGAACAAAGTGGGTTTAAAATTAAAAATGAAGTATCAAAACGTGAAAATGACTCTGTGATATACATGAAGAATGTTAAGTTTACTACTTCAGAAAATATAGAAGATCCGGAATATTATTTTTATGCCAGAAGAATCAAATTTGTACCTAAAAAGAAAATCGTAACTGGGTTAGTAAACATGTTTATCGCTGATGTTCCAACACCATTGGCATTACCATTTGGATATTTTCCTTTGACAGAAGACAGAACTTCTGGTTTCATTCTGCCTAATCCCGGTGAAGAAAGAAATCGTGGGTATTTTCTTCAAAACGGAGGTTATTATTTTGCTATTAGTGATTACGCAGACTTAACGCTGCAAGGAGATTATTATTCTAATGGTAGTTATACATTTGCGATAGAATCGGCATATGCGCTTAGATACAAGTTCCGAGGGAACCTAAGGCTTAGATATGAAAACAATTTGACCAGTGAACGAGGTTTTCCAGATTTTGCCAGAACTACAACGTATAACATACAGTGGTCCCATAATCAAGATACTAAAGCAAATCCCAATTCTCGTTTCTCCGCTTCGGTAAATTTTGGTAGTAGCGACTTTTTTCAACAATCTACGAACCAACTTAACACGGGTAATTTCCTAAATAACCAAATTAGCTCCTCTGTTTCGTATGCAAAATCATTTCCGGGTGACCCACAAGTAAATGTTAATGTTGCCGCAACACACAACTCAAATACCAATACGGGTGTTGTAAACATGTCATTACCAAATGTAAACGCAAGTGTATCACGGGTATTTCCTTTTGCACCAAAAGTTGGCGTAAAGAAAGGAATTATTCAAAATATAAACACCCAGTATAATTTTAGAGGAGAAAACAGAATAGAAACCACAGATGATGATCTGTTTTCTGCACAAATGTTTGAAGGCGCCTCTTTGGGAATGCAACATACGATCCCAATTAGTACAAATTTTAAGATCCTGAAGTACTTAAGTGCTTCTGCAGGTACAAATTATCAGGAAAACTGGGTTTTTGAAACAATTAAACAGGATTTTGATCCTTTGGCAAATAATGGACTAGGAGAAGTGGTAAGAGATACCATACAAGGTTTTGATTCATATCGTACTTATAACTTTTCCACGAGCTTAGGAACCACTATTTATGGAACCTTTAATTTTAAGAAAGGAAAAAAAATACAAGCAATTCGGCATACCATAAGACCATCGATAAGTTATAGTATAAATCCAGCTTTTAGTCAGTTTTATGATGAGTATACAAGACCTGTAGAAGATGATCCGGATACCCCTCAAATTGAGAGAGAAGAGATTGTAGAATACTCAAAATTTCAAGGGGGATTCTTTGGCGCACCTAGTAATGTGTTTTCTAGTAGCATAGGATTTTCTTTGAGCAATAACCTTGAAATGAAAGTCAAGGACAAAGATTCTACCGTTACAGAGTCTAAAAAGATTATATTATTGAATAACCTAAATATTAGTACAGCATATAATATTGCAGGGGATTCATTAAAACTAAGTCCATTATCAGTTTCTGGTAATGTTCCTATAATTCAGAACAAACTGGATATTAATTTCAATGCACAATTGGATCCGTATGCATTGGATAACAACAACAATAGGATTGATAAATTCAATATAGATAATGGGGGTAGCCTTTTCAGACTTACAAGAGCAAGCGCCAATTTTGGATATTCGTTTTCAAGTAAAGATTTTGAAAAAGGAAAAGTTAAAGATGACCCTTTAAAAAATCAGAATTTCAGAAATGAGGGACGTCCTGATGACCTATTTGGTGGAGTTACAGATTTTCAAGAATTTCAATCAAGAGACCCTAATAAAGAAAATAAAACGGATCAAGGTAGTGCGAATTATAATTATAAAATCCCATGGACGTTACGTGTATCATACAACGTAAATTATAGCAACAGCCGAAGGCAAAACGAAATATCATCACATTCTGTTATGTTTTCTGGTGATGTTGAGCTGGCTCCAAGATGGTCTGTTGGTGTATCCTCTGGTTATGACCTTGCCAATCCCGGATTTACATTTACAAATTTTAGATTTAGTAGAGACCTTGAGAGCTGGGTAATGAATTTTAACTGGATACCATTTAGTGAAAGAACCTCATGGAATTTCTTTATTGGTATTAAATCTTCTGTACTTAGTGATATCAAATGGGATAAACGAAGAGAACCGGATAGACAGTTATAGCCCTGTGATTGATGAAGGATACATTTTGACTACAACCTTAACTTTAGAATAAGAAATAGAAATAAATAATACAATCAACTTCACACCATGAAAAAAATCATCACTACCGCCAAAGCTCCTGCTCCTATTGGACCATACAACCAAGCTATTTTAAATGGTAATACCTTATATACTTCTGGTCAGATTGCTATTAATCCTGAAACAGGAGAATTAGTATTAGACGATATTAAAACAGAAGCAGAGCAGGTAATGCAAAACCTAAAAGCTATCCTTGATGAAGTGGATATGACGTTTGAACATGTTATTAAAACGACAATCTTTCTTAATGACATGAATAACTTTGCACAGGTAAATGAAGTTTACGGAAACTATTTTGATGAAGATACTGCTCCTGCACGAGAAACTGTAGCTGTTGCCGCGTTACCAAAATTTGTAAACGTAGAGATTTCTGTGATTGCAGTAAAATAATTAAGAATAGAAATACAAAACAACCATAATCACCAAACCAATGAAAATATCTTTTTCAAAAATCGCATGCGCAGGACTTATTGCATTTTGTAGCATCATAAGTATTAATGCACAGGACAAGATTAAAAACACTAAGGATTTAGTAACACTTATGACAGGGTCATACAACAGTGAAAAACAATCTAAAAAAGATAGTACTTATTATAACATATCATTACACATGTACCCTATTTGGGAAAAAGACAATGCGTCTTGGCTATATGTAGAACAGGCGTTAAACAGCAAACAAGATGCCCCGTATCGCCAAAGAGTCTATAAAGTAGAGCATGTTTCTGAAAACAAGTTTAAGACCACCATTTTTAAATTAAAGGAAGAAAAAAACTTCATTGGTAAGTGGAAAACAATTAAGTATTTTGATCAGTTTGACATGACGGTTCTTGAAGAAAGATCAGGTTGTGAAGTATACCTAACCAAAAATAAAGACGGGGCTTACGAAGGATCTACGCTAGATGATAATTGCAAAAGTACCTTACGTGGAGCGAGTTATGCTACATCTAAAGTAACAATCAAAAAAGACATGGTGCATAGCTGGGATCAAGGTTTTGATCAAGATAACAAACAAGTATGGGGAGCCGAAAAAGCTGGGTACACCTTTGATAAATTATAAAAAAATACACCTAACTATTTGTTAATCAAAATAATATCTCGATTTTTGCGTTAGCATTAAGCAAACCTACTAGCAAACGATGGCGTTTAAAATTAATTTGAATCGATCTTTTTGCTACCTGAGAAGATCGATTTTTTTTTGTGCATACCTAGTTACGTACACTTAAAGTTGTTCCTCTACTACCCCATAATAAGGAAGGTAACTTACTTTTTCTACCCCCTTTATCTTTAAGACATAAAGGAATTTTTCCCCTATTGATATTTCACAGACCCCATCAATGCTAGAAAAAAATTCGATAAAAAAAAGTTAAAAAAATTTGAAAAAAGTTTGGGTTCAATTTAGAATCAGTGAATGAAGCATACACTTCTCCACGCTTCTTCACACTTCGACAGGCTCAGTGTTCGACATGGAATTTTGGTTTTTAAGCAGAGATTGCTTCCGTACCTCGTGATAACGAGCGATCCGTCACTACGAGGAATATGTGACGAAGTAGTCTTATCTTGTTTAACTGAGATTGCTTCGTACCTCGCAATGACAAGTAAATCTTTCACCATCTACAGTATACTTTCGACAAGCGTGCCCATAGTAGCGTAGTCGAAAGGCACTATTTTACGTGTATTCTTAAGTAGAAAGTATATCAGAGATTCGTAGCAGTTCTTTATTGATCTCATGGCCTTCTTGCAGTCCTTTTTCAAAGCTGGTGGTTTCGATTTTATTACCCAGTAAACCAACCATTACATTTTTCTCACCATCCAACAGCAGTTCTACTGCTTTCACACATAATCTACTGGCCAACGTTCTATCAAAACACGATGGTGAACCACCACGTTGCATATGCCCCAAAACGGTAACACGTACATCATAATCGGGTAGGTTTTCGGTTACATAATCTGCCAATTCATAAACGTTCTTACCAATTTTATCTCCCTCGCTAACCACAACAATACTGGATGATTTCCCAGAGCGTTTACTTCGTTTTAAGGATTCTAACAGGCGATCAAGTCCCAGGTCTTCTTCTGGGATTAAGATTTCCTCGGCTCCCGCTCCTACTCCGCTATTCAATGCAATAAACCCTGCATCACGCCCCATCACTTCAATAAAAAACAGTCGATCATGTGAGCTGGCTGTATCACGTATTTTATCTATGGCATCAACTACCGTATTTAGAGCAGTATCATAACCAATCGTGTAATTCGTACCTGCGATATCATTATCAATAGTACCTGGCACCCCAATCACAGGGATATCATATTCTTTACTAAAAATTTCACCTCCTCTAAAAGTACCGTCACCCCCGATAAGCACCATAGCATCTACTCCTATTTCTTTGAGATGTGCTGCCGCTTTTTTTCTACCCTCTGGAGTTCTAAACTCTTCTGATCTGGCAGATTTTAAGATGGTACCACCTCTACTAATCGTATTACGCACGCTTCGGGCATTCATCACACAATAATCCCCATCGATCATCCCCTGAAATCCCCTGTAAAAGCCAATACATTTTACATTATAATAGGCACATGCTCTTGCTACAGCGCGAATTGCAGCATTCATCCCCGGGGCATCACCTCCCGAAGTCATTACACCAATAGTTGTGATCTCTTTTGCCATCTAGTTTTTGTTAGAAGTTGATTATAGTTAAATGTAAAGCTAAAAAAAAACAATTCAAGAATTCTGAATTGATAAATTTTGATTAAAAAACAGCGGAATGCTATTCTTTATTCTTTTCTGTAAAGTTAATAAAATCTGGTGTTTCTATCTTGATCGTATCCTGTGGTCTTGGGATCGAATCCTGTTCTTTTTTAGCTTTAAAAATCTTTGTCCAAAGCTCATTAAAGTTATCAAAATCTACAGAGTATGAAAGCCCAATTCCTTGCTCGTATCCTTGATTTGCGGTACCAATGATCTGAATATCGTTTTCTCTGTTAAAAATCTTTCCTCTTAATGTGCCATCTTCATTAAATAGGTATTCTACCTCAACATCTCCAACAACTCCTGATTGATTTACTCCGCCAATAGGAACCCCAACACGTCCATTTATTAATATTCTATTATTAATCTGGGTAGACAGCGTTAACCCAAACTGATCAGCATCTTCTTGATCTAGCGATCGTATTCCTTGCACATAGTTTAAACCCACTTGAAACTTATCATCTTCATCAGAAAACAACCCATTAAAAAGACTTGAAGCTCGCTCTGCCAACAACCCACCTGTAATTGCATTAGCATCTATGGTACCATTATAAAATTGCCCAGAAGACACCAATGATAATGCCTGAAGATCTTTATTAGACTGGTCGCTAAGCTTATAGTCTAATTCACTTTTCACTACAGAACTCAGATTCGGAAATTCAATATTGAAATTAACGTCGGGTTGGATTAATTCGCCTTGTAAATCAACCACCACTTCTACCGGTATTTTACGATTTATTGATGCATTTTCTAACAATATCGCAGGGTTTGCCTCAGTTTTATACACGGCACTTAGGTCCAGCACTGCTCTTGTGGGGCTTCCATCCCAATTGATGGTTCCTCCATCTCGCACTGTAAATATTTTTTCTACCAAGCCACGATATCTAAAATTATAGGTCCCTTCATACGCTACAAAATCCCCCCACATATTAAACTTACCATTGGTATTGATCTCGATAAGCAGTGTTCCCGCACCACGACCCTTAAGAGAGCTTCCCGTATTTTTATCTACCACGATCTCTACCTCTGCCTTATCATTTACATCCAGTTCAAAGTTAAGCTCTAGTCCTTTTATATCTTTCAGAATAATTTCTTTACCTTCTAACCGTGCTCGTTTTTCTTCTGGGCTTAAAAAATGAATGTATGAATTGTCTCCTATGGATTCAGTTTCGTTTAATGGTATTTTAAAAACAGTTCCTTCTTCGGTAGTGGCATTAACATCTATAACCAATTCGTCTGTTGGTCCTTTTATGGTGGCTTCACCACTAATAAAACCCGTTCCGTAATACAAAGACTCTTCATCTTCTTCGGTATCCAAAACAAGTAAGCGTTCATTAGCCAATAGTTCGAGTCCTAGTTCCCATTTAGAAAAACGACGATGTGCTATATAACCACCAAGAATACCTTTGGTTCCATATTTGGTATCGGTAATATCAACATTATCAAATACAAATCTTTGCTTATTGAGTAGAATTCTTGAATTGTCATCAAAATCGAGATCAACATTCAAATAGGGAAATGTAAGTCCAACCTGATCCAGGTTTAGAATACCATCAATCGATGGATTTTTATAATTTCCTGAAATCTTGGCCTTGCCAGTAACAAAACCTCTGATGTTTGATACAACAATACCTCCTAAAGCACTAAATTCTGAAATATTAAACTTATCAAGATCAAGATCTACATCTATTGCCGATTTGTCTTTTGAAACATTGATAGACCCCAAAGCAGATAATGTTCTTTGTTTTTCATCGTTGATCAACCTGGTATTAATACTATATTCTGTAAGATCTGCATTTCCTGCTACATTAAGCCGCAGTTCTCCAAGCAGGGTTTCATTTATGGATAGATCATTTACGGCGATAGTAGAATTAGGAAAATACAAACCGTTTTCTTGCAAAATGGCTAATTCCCCATCAACCTTTCCTCCAAAATTTAGACTATCAATCCTAGGGGTAACTTTATTGAGATCAACATTTTCGAACGTTGCTTTTATATTCTTATAATCTTTACCCCTAGTGAACCCATCAATCTTTATTTGCTCATCCTGATAATTCAGTATTATAGATTGAATGTCTATATTTTGAAAATCGTTATCAAAAACAATTTTGTTTTTATTTCTATTTTTTTCGCGATTAGCATACCACGTATATCCTTTATAGGTGAAGTCTGACTTTCTGAATCCAACAACAGAATTACTTTCTTCATTAATGGTATGATAGAATTCTAGATTAAAGTTGTCTTGATTATTCTTCCCTCCTTTGAATTCTGAACGCATAAACAAGGTGTCTTTGAGCGTAACATTAATCAAACTAAATTCTGAAACATCATAATACTTAGAATCAATACTGTCTATAGCAACATACGTATTAAATAACGGGTTTTTATTATCTACCTGGACATCTATATCCTCCATATAATTATCAAAAGCTGTTATGGCCGGAGATTTAAACGTAAGCTTGAATTCTGATTCATTACTTTCTACCTTTCCTTTAATTATCGTATTAGGTGCGAACTGAATCTCGGGAAAAAATACATCTACAATCTTATTATAGATACTAAAATTAAACTCCATGAATTCATTATCCGTAATCTCGGTAGCTTCAAAATTGGTATATAGACTTCCTATAGAATTTCTAAATAGGTCATAAACATTTTCAAACCTAAAAACTCCTTTCACATTTCCTTCTACAATATCAGGGCTATTAATTTTAATAGTTCGTACTCCCGCTTCATCAAAACTTGAAGTAATATCAAAATCCTCAAAATAATATCCGGCATTTTGATTTTTATACAGTGTTTTTGTAAATGAAATTGTACCAAACGCATCATTGATCCCTGTGCCCTTCATATTCATAAGCACATCACCATTAAAAACCGAAATACTATCTCTGGTAAATAGGTTTAACTTATTTAGATCAACATGATCTACATTGGCTACAAAATCATAGTTGTTTATTTCCTTTGATAAATCTGCTACTCCTTTAAAATTGAATCTTACGTTTGGATCTCGTGAACTCAAATCCCCATCAAAAACACGATCCTTAAGGTTTCCTAAAGCCTTTAGACTAGTGTAGGTATACCCATTAAACTCTAATCTATTTATATCTCCTTCTATCTTAGTGTCAAGGCTCTCTAATGTAAAACCACTTCCATCCACATGGATATCAAAGCCTGCATTTCCTATAGATTTTTTTCCTAATAACTGACCAACATTAAAATTGCTAGAAATAACATTTCCGTTATATGTAGATTTATTTAAGTCATCCAGATTTTCTAGTAAAACAAAGGCATTAATCTTACCCAACTGCGAAAAAAGATCCATATCAACATCTACGGCCTTAGTCGTCACAATTGCATTACCGATTCCCATTACGCTTCCAAATTGATGTAATTGTTTTGGTAATGATTTCCCCAGCACTCTAGGCATAAGGTTTATTAAATCATAATAGTTTGTTGTTAGATTATCAAAATCACCTTCTAACTTAAACTTTGTAGCATTAGTAACCGCATTCTGAATTCTGATATCCCCTTTGACTATAGATCGATCCAACCCATAAATATTGGCATTAACAACTTTAAAATCATTAAGTATACCTTGAATTGAAGTATTTCTCATCTTGAAGTCAAGATTACGTCCAAATCCTTTATAAAAAGGAATCAAGTCATTGGTAGAAACAGAAGCTCTATTAAAAATTGCATTAATCTGTACTTTATTCTCAAAATCATTCAGCCCATCAACTTCGTAAGTAAAAAGTATATCACCTTTGATATTTGAATCCTTTGTTTCGATACTAAGCTCCTGAAAGTTCATTTCTTCCGGCTTAATAGAAAAACAAGTCTGTAGTTTAGTAACGATCAATCCTCTTTTATCATTAAATCCTAAGCTATTTATATTTAAATACACATCTGGACCATCAACCATAAGGTTGTCAGCATCCAAAAGAATATCGCTATAATTAATAACATTAGGATTATTCAGGTTCTCGTTAATAAAGTTATACCTTCCATTGCTCAAGGAAATATGAGCTGTTGTAAGTAAAAATCTTTTTTTTGAAGTCGGCTTATTATCACTATTAAACTTTCTGACGAAAGTCATTAGGTTATCGCTTTTCTCATCCTTATAGACCTTCATATTCAAGATCAGATCTTCAATAGTAACATCACCAAGTTCTGGTCTACCATTAATAACTTCAGAAATTTTATTGATAGAAGTTGTTATACTCGCTGCGTATAGTAATGTATCCTGGTGATGATCTTTTACAAATACTTCATCAAGACTTACGTTACCGGCATACGTCAAACCAATCTTATCTATTTGAATATCTACACCAAATTCTGAATTGAGGTAATTTGTAGCTCTGTTTCCTAGAAAAGTCTGAACACCAGGAATGGAAAATGTGACCACTAAAAATGCAAAAAGTGATAGAAGGACAAGAAATACCCTTAATAATATTTTCCTTAATTTTTTAATATGCTCTTTATTACAATTACAACAATATGACTTTACCCTAATGTACTGTATTTTAATGAATATAGCACATCTAAAACACCTAACATCGCCCTCTCGATGAAAAGAAATCAGTATTAAATCAATCTATTACAAACAGTAGAACAGTGTTTACGTTACTATAAATATTCTAAGAATCTCTAGAATAAACTGTATATGTAATTATTGTTTTAACTTTGTTGGCAATATTAACAATTTCTATGCCCTTTTCCTCATAATGAATCCACAAAAAATATACATTCTGGGTATTGAGTCTTCCTGCGATGATACCTCTGCTGCTATATTATGCAACGGAAAAGTTTTATCAAATGTTGTAGCTTCTCAAAAAATACATGAACAATACGGAGGTGTAGTGCCTGAACTAGCATCCAGAGCTCATCAACAAAACATTGTTCCTGTGATTGATCAGGCTATTAAACAAGCTAGAATCAATAAAAAAGATTTAAGCGCGATTGCTTTTACCCAAGGACCAGGATTAATGGGATCTCTTTTGGTAGGAACCTCTTTTGCAAAGTCCCTGGCATTAGCTTTAGATATTCCATTAATTGATGTTAACCATATGCAAGCTCATATTCTGGCACATTTTATCGAAGAAGATGATTTTGATAAACCAAAATTCCCTTTTCTGGCAATGACAATAAGTGGCGGACATACGCAAATTGTAAAAGTTACCGATCATTTTGACATGGAGGTAATTGGTGAAACTATAGATGATGCCGTTGGAGAGGCATTTGACAAAAGTGCAAAGATATTAGGATTACCATATCCAGGTGGCCCCTTAATAGACAAATACGCCCAACTAGGAAATCCAAAGGCATTTCCATTTCCTAAACCAAAAGTTGGTGAGCTCAACTTTAGTTTTAGTGGTCTTAAAACGGCGGTACTTTATTTCATTCAGAAAATGGTGAAAGAAAATCCAGACTTTATCGAAGAAAATCGTGATGACATCTGCGCTTCATTACAATACACAATTATCAACATACTTATTGATAAGTTGAAAAAAGCTTCAAAACAGACCGGTATAAAAAGGATTGCTATTGGCGGAGGCGTTTCTGCCAATTCTGGTATCAGAAAAGCATTAAAAGAAGGAGAACATAAATATGGCTGGCAAACATTTGTTCCAAAATTTGAATACACCACAGATAATGCCGCTATGATAGGAATTGTAGGGCATCTAAAGTTTTTGAAAGAAGATTTTACCGATATGAATGTAGTAGCTAAAGCCCGAATAAAATTCTAATGCAATTATTTTATAACAACACACTATCCGAATCTAGTACCGAAATAAAATTCTCTAGAGAAGAAAGCAAACATGTTGCTAAAGTTTTACGTAAAAAAGAAGGAGATAAATTAAATATTACAAACGGAAAAGGAGATATTTTTGTTGCCCGCATAACATTTTCTAACCCCTCACAATGCATAGCTATAATTGAATCCTGGAAAAAACAACAACCAAGAACTTACAAACTTCATCTTGCAGTAGCTCCTACCAAAATGAATGATCGATATGAATGGTTTCTTGAGAAAGCTACAGAAATAGGTATTGATGAGATAACACCTATCATCTGTGATCATAGTGAAAGAAAAGTCATTAAACCAGAACGTTTTGAACGTATTATGCAAAGTGCAATGAAACAATCTTTGCAATGTTATTTACCAAAACTGAACGAAGCAATTCTATTCTCAGATTTTCTAAATCAACACAATAATAATCAATTACTTATTGCGCATTGTGAAGAAACCAACAAACAATCTTTAAAAGATGTATTGCTACCTAAATCCAATACTACTATCCTAATTGGTCCAGAAGGAGATTTTTCTGCGCACGAGATTGAATCGGCCTTATCAGCAAAATATATTCCTGTTACGCTAGGCGATACAAGATTGCGAACAGAAACAGCTGCAATCGCAGCGGCGCATAGTGTTGCTTTTATCAATTTCTGAAGCTTTGTTGTATAAAAATGAGCCACTTATGGTATATAAAATACCAGAAATGGCTCAAAATCAACAAATCTAAATAAACAATGCTAATTTTTTAATAATTTCAATATGTGAGTTTTACCATCCTCGGTACTTAAATTCACAATATAAATACCAGATTTCAAAGCTTCTGTAGATAACACTATTTCTCCTGCTTGGCTTATATCAATATTTTTAATGACCTCGTTACCGTTAATGTCAAAAATTCTGACTTTGGTTACTCTTGATTCTTCTCCTATACTTATAGTAAGAAGATCGTTTACCGGGTTGGGAAACAGCTCTGCTTTTTCTTCCTTTTCTAATATTTTAATATCTTCGGTTCTAGAACCAAACACAGTACCGCATCTGTCTTTTTCATATTTAATTGTAATCACGGGATGTTGTATTTTCCTGAAATCATCAACAAAAATTTGTTGGGCACTTCTTGTAACACAAGGTTCATGCTTGATCTCTTTAAGATCTATTTCTTTTTCGCAAACAGTACCCGTTTTTCCGGTATCTGTTGTTTCTACCAGATAAATCTCTGCACTACCAACCCCTAGTGAAGTTGTGTACCCTGTGAAAGCAAAACCTCTGTCAAAATCATCTGTTACCATTTCTAAGCCTCCTTCAACTCCATTTCTTCCATAATTACGAGCCCATTGTAGATTACCACCTGCATCTGTCTGAAACATAAGTGCTTTGGTTGATGTAATACTACTTTGACCCACTACTGTATATAACTGATTTCCCGCTGCATCAAAAGTTTCCTCTAACCCATATCCTAGCTCCCTTCGCTCTGTACCATAGGTTTTCATGCCTAAAAAGTTTCCACGTTTATCCAGAAATAACAAAAAGGCATCGTAAGAGTTATCAATTCCAAAACTAGTTGTATAGCCTGTGAGGACATAATTACCTTCTTTATTCTGCTTTACGCATTGGGCCACGTTTCTATAGGAACGTGTTGGGTCTAACATATCTGGATATCCTATTATCCTGTTCCATTCCATAGTAAGGTTAGGCTTTAATTTGATTACAAAGATGTCTGTAGGCGGGTTTGGTAATGTAGCACTCCCACCACATTCAGAGTAATTAGTAGACCCTGCAATTATAAATCCCCCATCCTCTGTTTGCTCTATCCACATGCCTCGCTGGTCTCCTCTGCCACCAATTACAGTAGCTCTGGTAAGATTTCCAAGATGATCTGTTCGCACTACATATACATTAGCTCCAGGATAAGCACTAGGATAACTCCTGGTCTCACCAACAAAAATATATCCTGGTTTTCCGTATTCATCTTTAATACTTTGTACACAGTGTGCCATATCTAGCCCGCTGCCACCATATACATTAGAAAAAACCGGAATACCATTGGTATTTGTACCCATAAGAAATGCATCTCCCGATCCAAAACCATAACTATTGATATATCCTGCGGCAACATAAGAAACCGGATTATTTGGGCTAAAATAATTTGATTGTCTTACCGAATTAAAATATTCATGATTATCACCGCCATAGACCCTTGACCAGATTTGATTACCATTAAGATCAGTTTTAACAAGGGTAGCTTCAAGACCTCCTATTAGGCTTTGGGCCGTATAGCCTCCTATTAAATATCCCTTTTCTACTTTCTGAAGTTGATCGAGTGATCTTCCCATTTCTGTTGTTTGCGTTCCATAACTATGTTGGAATTGTGAAGAGCTTACGCCTGCCATAAAACAACAGATCAAACTACATAAAATTGTTTTCATAATAATGTGTTTTTGTATGGTTAATAAATGATTACATGTTATTCCTGCTAAGTAATAGCATGAATACATTAATATCAAGAGTTGTATACCTCATAATCATGGGGTAAAAACCTATCTAATTAGAGGGTTTAGCAATAAATCAATATCTTTATGACCTCGCAATTCATACAATCATGTTAAAGCCAATCAGCAGTTATTTTCTAATCATTTTACTCTTTATTAATTGTTCATCATCTAATAATAATGATAGCAATACTGATAATCCATCACCTGTGGTTGATAGTAACACCATTAGTAGTATTGAATTTATTGATGAATTTGTAATTCCGAATCAAGAGATAGAAGGAGTCCCTATCGGAGGGTTCTCTGGTATTGATTATAAAAATGGGAAATGGTATATCATCTGTGATACTTCTAATCCACCAATACGCTATTATGAAGCCGACATCTCCTATGATTCAAATGCCTTTCAGAATGTTGCGATTACCAAAATGAGCGAAATCAAAGATGCTGACGGTAATGCTCTGGCAGCAGGTATTGTTGATCCAGAAAGCATACGATTTGATAGAAGTTCTGGCACTTTTTTATACAGCAGTGAGGGCTCTATAAATTTTGACGTAGATCCTGCTTTGATAGAATTTTCTACACAAGGAAATCAAATTAAGAGCTATACCCTTCCTGATAATTTTAAAGCAAATAGTGTTGATGATTTATCTGGCCCAAGACATAATGGAGTTTTAGAAGGTCTTGCCTTAAGTTTTGACAACAAGGGATATTGGGTTTCTTTTGAATTACCGCTTATTGAAGATGGCCCAGAACCTACGACAACCGATACAGAATCTCCGGTTAGAATTACATTCTTTAATAAAGCATCAGCGGTGGCAGAAAGACAATTTGC
Source organism: uncultured Aquimarina sp. (assembly GCA_947496355.1). Taxonomy (GTDB): domain Bacteria; phylum Bacteroidota; class Bacteroidia; order Flavobacteriales; family Flavobacteriaceae; genus Aquimarina. Next base: position 46,395 of record CANMCO010000003.1, on the reverse strand, counting down.
TTATGAACTTGATCCGGTTGCAAAAGAAGCAGCCCTGGGAACATCTTTTGAAGTTAATGGCTTGGTAGAGATACTTGAATATGATGAAAATCAATTCTTGGCCATGGAACGTTCTTTTTCTTCAGGATACATTAATGGAGGGAATACTGTGAAAATTTATAAAGTAGATGCCACAAATGCTACGAACACGCTTTCAATCGACAAGCTTTCTGATGCCACCTATACTAAAGCCACCAAAACATTGCTTTTTAATTTTGAAACAATACGTAGTCAATTAACAAGTAGCACAGTAGACAATCTTGAAGGGATCACTTTTGGCCCTAAATTAGCAGACGGAAGCAGAACCTTGGTCGTAATATCGGATAATAATTTCAATTCATTTTTACTGCAATTTAATCAATTAATTGCTTTTAAAATTATACCATAAGCATATACAAATCAATGCTTTTTAGGATTTTTGTTATTCTTGAACTATTCCGGTTTCAAAGTTATCAATACTCCTACTATTTCTTTCTTTATGGTATGCTTGCAAACGCTCTTCTCCTTGTTTTTCTGCCCAAGATTTCAGTTGTGTTCGTTCTTCATTAAAATCCATAAATGGTACCGCAAATCCACATGAAGTCTGCACAGTGCCCACCTCCATTTCGATAATTTGTCTTGCGCCCATTATTTTTGGAAAGAAATCTATATACTTATGATATTCTTTATCACGGGCATGATATATTTTAGCGCTTCCGTAAAGTCTTAAAATGAGTGGTTTGCCTCCAAAAGCGCAAAACATGATCGTCATTCTGTTATTCTTCAATAAGTGAGCTGCAGTTTCATTACCACTACCCGTAAGATTAAGCCAAATAATCTTATTGGCCCCAACAACCCTAAACGTATCCATGCCTTTAGGAGAAACATTTACTCTTCCTTCATCAGCCGCTGTGCCCACAAAGAAAATCTTCTGATCAGCTATAAACTGCTTTTGTTCTTCAGATATCTCGTTGAATATTTTTGCCATATGTTATAGGAATATTGCCAAGGTTTCCCGTAAAATGCACTAAAGGCATTTTACGGGAAACCTTGTTGTGTTAGTTTTTCAATATTTGATTAGCCGTTCCTCCAACAAAATATTTTGTTTTTATAATCTTTTTCCATTTTTTTTGTTGACTGCTAAATTCGTAATTTAAATAAAAGATTTTATTAATTAATTCCTCTTTTGTTAGAAATCCTTTTTCATAATATTGATTGGTTTTAATAAATTCATTTGAATAAAGATCCATATCAAAAATCATTTTTTCAGATGGTGATGATTGTTCATTTTTTATTATTTTGATTTCTTCGTTTAGAACAGCATTTTCAAAATCTATTACAAGATATTTTGTGTAACAGATTGTTTTATCATTCTCTTTTTTTATCTCCTGACAAGTGTCTGAAAAATTTGCAAGAAAAAAACAAGGATGAAAATGATAACTATCGAAATTAGTTTCAAATCTGAAACGGATGTTTTTATAATAATTTTCTTCATCGTCGAATAAAACATTATACATAATAGGTAAGTTGGAATATTTCTTACTTAGTTCGTCATATTTTAATAACTCCTCAATCTTTATTGTCATTCCTACTTTTAACATATATTGATATTTATTTATATGTTTTCAAAAACATCTTCATTTTATTTTTTAAGTTAGTACATTATTCTCTCTGGTGTTTACTTGATAAGTTTTTCGTATCTAGAGTAAATGTATATCTTTTCTTTTATGATAAAAGTATTTATACTAGACTTTTTTCAGCCCTATTTTAACTTAGGGCTTGTCATCATCATTAGCTCTAATGCTTGAATAAACTTTACAGGTTGGTAAAGATTTAGCTATTTTTTGTGACTCATCAGTTTCTATTAAGTTGTCATATAAGAAAAATAGTTTTAAATTTTTCAATTTAATAAAGGATTGAGGTAATAAGGTAATTTTATTATCCGTAAAATCGGCGTATACTAAATTTTGTAAGTTTCCAAAAGAATTAGGAATATTTGAAATATTATTTTTTCTCAATCTAAGAGTATTCAACTGCTTAAGATTTCCGATAGATTCTGGTAAACCCACTAGTTGATTCTTACTTAAATCTACTTCTTCTAAATTGATGAGTTTTCCGAGTGACTCAGGTAAGTTATCTATTTTATTATCATTTAAATCAAGTTTTTTTAAAAGCACCATATTTCCAAAAGATAAGGGTAATTGATTCAATTTATTACCACTTAAGTCTAACTGGGTTAAGCTTTTTAAATCACCAAAATATGTGGGTAAAGTCTCTAGTTGATTTCTTCTTATTTTTAAAACAGATATTTTTTCGAGTTCTACTATAGAATCGGGAAGTTTTGATAAGTTATTTCTGTTTAAATTAAGAATAACTAATTTCTTAAGTTTTCCAATATTATCAATTTTTGTTAGTTTATTTCCTTCGAAATTAAGTTCAGTTAGATTTGGAAATTTAGCTATAGCATCAGGTATTCTTTGTAGGTTTTTATATCGTAAGCTTAATATGTAAACATCGTTTGGGGTATTTAATGCTTCTTTCATAGAAGAATATATTTTATATTCTTGCGCATTTATACCTAGTGTTATAAATACTATAAAAAGCAGGGTTATATTTTTCATTTAACGGGGTTTATATTTACTAACATTCCTTGTGGTTCATTTGTTTCTGGAAGGGAGCGAATCAACCACAAAAATTGTTAACCAATGTTCTCTTTTTAGAAAATAACTTCGCAATAAGGTAATTCCCTTTTTATTTTTTCTATTTCCGACTTAGGAATGTTATTTCCTCTTAAGCTCAATCTTTTTAATTTTTTCAAATTTTCAATACCAACAGGTAATTGGGATAATTTATTTTGATCAAGAAACAAAAATTCTAAATCTACTAATTGTCCTAAAAACTTAGGAAGTTCTGAAAGCCCATTGTTACTCAGACTTAATCTTTTCAATTGTCGCAAATTTATTATGGAGTTTGGCAATTCAATAATGCTATTTTCATAAAGAAGTAATGTTTCTAATTTTGTCAAATTTCCAATTGAACTAGGTAAAGTTTTTAAATTATTATTATTTAAACTAAGGCTAGTAAGACTTTGTAAATTTCCAATTGACTTTGGTAAGTTTGTTAGTTCGTTATTGCTTAAGTGTAGTTCTTTTATTTTTCGTAATTGACCAATAGACAATGGTATTTTTTTTATTTTGTTTTGGGTTGCATATAATATTTCAAGCCCTTCTAACTCTCCAATTACTTTTGGCAGTTCAGTAAAATGATTATTATCAATTCTAAATCGATTAAGTTTAATTAAATTCTTGGTTGTATTTGGTAATTCTTGAAGTGAATTATTAGTAATCTCTAAACTTTCTAGATTATGCAAGTATCCAATTGAATTGGGAATGTTATTTAGATTGTTGAAATTAATAATGAGCTTCTCTAAATTGATTAAATGACCTATAGAATCTGGAAGGTTTGAAAGTTGATTACTACTTAAGTCTAGATAAATGACCTTTTTCAGTTTTCCAATTGAGTTTGGCAAACTAATTAGATTATTTTTATCCAAGTTAAAAAAAGTCAAACTTTTCAAGTTCCCAATCGATTCTGGTAACTTAGCAAGTCTATTTTTTGTAAGATGAAGGTTTTTGAGTTTTTCAAGTTTACCTATTGCTTCCGGTAAGCCAGTTAACTGATTATTGTACAAGTCTAAGAACTCCAATTTACTCAAATCTGTTATTTCATTTGGTAAACTTGTCAACTTGTTATTGGTTAAAAATAGTGTTTTTAAGTTTTTGAATTTTTCTATTGAGTTAGGTAAACTCGTTATTGTATCATTTTCATATCTAAAGCTTTTAGAGTCCCAATGCGTATTTTTAATTTTTTGATTAATGTTTTTAGCAATTTGATAAGCATTCTCAGTCTTGGTTTTTTGCTCATTACAACTAAAAAGTATAAGTAATAAAATAAAGGCTAAACTATTTTTCATATTTAATATTTACTAATGTTCGATATAACAGGGGTAGCTTGCTAAAGGTAGCTATGATTTGTTATACAGTCTTATATTTAGGTTTTTGGTTTTATTATTCGGCATAAATATCAAAATCAAATATGTTATTATAAAAATAGACAATGGTATTTGAAAACCTAGGTAATTAAATTTCTCCAAAGGTACTTCTACCAATCTTTTAAGTATTGGAGTAATCATTAAACCAAAACTTAAAATTTTCATTATTCTTATTTCGAATAGTTTAGTGAAAACAATAATTGTTCCAATTAATCCTAAAACAGCAACTATTTGGTCGCTATTTCCAACTTCAAAACTAGTCCAAAGTAACCAAAATAAAAATGGCAACCCTATTATTTGTCCTGTCAAGATTATTAAAGAATATGACATCAGAGAAATTAATTTTAAAGTGTTTTCCATTTTATTGTTTCTTAAATATCATTGCTTCTCCTAGGTCAGGATCACCAAATGTAAAAATCAGGTTATAAGGATATTTTTCATTCATTAATCCTGCTCCTCTCAATTCAACTGGCATTCCAATGAGATGAATTCCCCAGTGCTTTAAATTCTCTTTTTTTTCAATATCGATTGCACCTAAAATATCTTTCACCCATTCTCCATTCTCACCTCGAAAGTCCTTAATAGAACTCTCTACCGTTTGACTATCAAACAAATATTCACCGATTAAATCAGGAGTTTCAGGTTCTCTTGTTGTTAATTTATGAGCATATGGATCATATTGGCAATTTGTTAAAGCGAATAACGTTAAAATCCACAAAATTTTATTCCATTTTTCCATTTTCTGAAATTGGGTACAACGTCTCGGCTATGAGTAGTTGCTTACAAGTGTTAATATAGCAAAAAGTCTCAAAGTGAGGAATATTCGGAGAATATTCTGATTGGAACTTACCATCCTTAAGCAATTACTTATAGCCACTGTTGTGCTTAATCTTTATTTTTAGGGTAATAAATATATTTCCCATCTTTATTGATGTATAGATAATACCCCGTTTTTTTATCTCTAACGTAAGCTAACTCGTTTTCAAAGTCTCCCGCAGAAGGAAACTGAGGTTTAATAACAATGTTTCCTTGTTTATCTATAAAACCATATTCGCGAAATGGTAATTCCCCTTTTATATTAGTCTCTATTTTAAATCTTGCTAATCCGTTAGAAAAATTTTCAACTAAAGTAAAATCTAACCTTGGTGGAATTATAACTTCTCCATTTTTATCAATAAAACCAAACTTTCCGTTCTTTTTAAACCGTGCTAAACCATCAGAAAATGAGGATAATTCATCAAATTCAGTTTTGACTTCAAGTTCTACTCCATATTTATTTATAAGAGAGTAGTTTCCATTAATTTGGACCAAAGCAAATCCTTCTTTAAAGTTTGAAGCTCTGTAAAATTTTGGTTTAATTATTAATACCCCAGAAGTATTAATAAAACCTACCTGTTTATCTATTCCTACCACAGCAAATCCTTCATTAAAGTTTTTTACAAAGTCATACTTGGGGGCAATAATCATTTCACCTTTCTTATTTATAAAGCCATATTTTCCATTAATTTTTACTGCGGCGAGACCTTCGTAAAAACTTTCTGCATCTGAAAATTTTGGTTCTACCAAGATATCTCCTTTATCATTTAAAAAACCATAGCCTTGATTTTGGATGTAAATCAGAGCTCTACCTTCTTTAAATTTATTCGCTATATCGAAATGATGATTTAAAAGTTTTCCTGTTTTATCAATATATGTTTCTTTTCCAGAAGGAAGAGATATGTTGGCTAAACCATTATTAAAAGAACCAGGCTTTTTGGAACTAAGTTGAATTACAACTTCACCACGTTTATTGATATAGCTATATTTAGAGTTTATTTTAACTATAGCCAATCCATTTGAGAATGAACTAGCTCTCCTAAACTTTCCTCCGATAATTACATCACCATTTCTATTAATATAACCAAAATGATTACCATCCATCCTTACAGGCAATAATTCATCGTTTAAATTTTGCGAAATACAATTAATATTAAGTATTAATAAAAAAAATAATGTTAGAGTTTTCTTCATTTTTTTGATTAAGCACAACAATTAAATATATCTACTAGTGGATATATTTCCGTTTGTGAGTATTTATAATCGTTCGTATATGTATACTAAACTCTTATAGTACGAAGTTACTACAATGATCCTAATTATAAGAAAAGTGAGATTAGAAAATGTCCTATTTTATTATACCTTAACTTTAGTAGCTCCCGTAGTTTTTAATGAGCTATCTTGTGTATATGCAATTATAGAGAGTTGATCTTTATCTGAAACCCAATTTGGGACAGTAAGCGATATTTGACCAGAGTTTTCCTGTTGTACAATACGACTGGCAACAATATTCGTATTTTTTAATTTTCTGTTTCGGTTTTCTCCTCTCGCAATATCTGTAATACGCTCAGAAACAACTAGAGCGAGTGTAAGGGTGCTGAAGCTATCTCCATCAACCTGATACCATAAATTCACTTCATCTCCTTCTTGTTTTACTTCTTTTAGTATAATACTATTGCTTGTTTTTGAAGACCCATACCTTTTTAAAGCATCATCTGCTTTATAACGGTTAGAACCTGTAAAATGTTCACTACCATTAACCACTAATTGCGGAGTATATATAGATCGACTATTAAAATGTGACGCATAATCTCTTTGGTAGTCACTAAATGTTGCTGTACTAAAAGGATCTTTCCAACCCAATCGATTCCAATAGTCTACATGATAAGATAATACAAACACATTCTTATCCTGATACTGATGATGAATCTCATCTAATAACTCATCTGCAGGAGGACAACTACTACAACCTTGGGAGGTAAATAATTCTAACACGATTGCTGATTCATTATTATTCTGGGCGTTTATGCGTGCCGAAAGAATAACCGTTAATACAATCAAAAGCTTCTTATTCATCTGTTTTATTTTAGTACTTTTAGACTTTATTTTAGACGTTTATAATGATAAAACTTACGCAGTTTATTCTCTTTGTTTTAGTTTCCTTATCTGTTTACGGACAGGATATAGCGGTTGTTCAGTATAAAGGTGGAGGAGATTGGTACAGCAACCCTACCGCTTTACCTAATTTGATTAAATTTTGTAACCAGAATATAAATACTGCAATTGCTGATAAACCCAAGACCGTAAAACCTGAAAGTGTAGACATTTTTCAGTACCCATATTTACATATGACGGGCCACGGAAATGTATTTTTCACAGATCAAGATGCCGAAAACCTAAGAAACTATATGCTTAGCGGTGGTTTTATACATATAGATGATAATTATGGGATGGAACCCTATATTAGAAAAGAACTCATAAAAGTATTTCCGGAAAAGGAATTGGTAGAATTACCTGTCACCCACCCTATTTTTTCTACCAAATATAATTTTCCACAAGGATTACCCAAGATTCATGAACATGATGGAAAACGACCACAGGCATTAGGTATAATTCATGAAGACCGATTAGTACTATTATTTACTTTTGAAAGTGATCTTGGTGATGGCTGGGAAAGTCCTGAAGTACATAATGATCCAGAGGAAGTACGCCTAAAAGCACTACAAATGGGTGCAAATATTATTAAATACGCTTTTGAAAATTAATGAGTCAGCAACTGCATCACGATAATAACCAGTTTACAAAAAAGAAATTCCCGATAACACTAATCTGTGACCGGGTCAACTCCCCAGCAAACATAGGCAGTATATTTAGAATTGCAGATAGTTTTGGGGTGACTCAAATTTGTTTTTGTGGTGAAAACATTACTGTGATCAGCAAAAGAATGCAGCGCACCGCAAGGTCAACACATGAAATTGTCCCTTACCAACAATCAGAATCTACAGTAGACACCGTTCAGAAATTCAAAGCCGAAGGACATACTGTTTTATCTTTAGAAATTACAGGAGATAGTATTCCTGTTTCTGAATATCACCCAACAGAGGAAGAAAAAATAGTTTTGGTAATTGGAGAAGAAAATTCTGGTGTCTCTGAAGAGATATTAGCCCTATCAAAACACCGTGTACATATAAATATGTATGGAAATAATAGTAGTATGAACGTAGCAACAGCAACCGGAATTGCTTTACACGAAATCACAAAACAATTATCAAATACTTAATATCTTAGTGTTATGAATTCAAAAACAATAGCATACGGCATCCTAAGAGCAGTGGCAGTCATTGTTGGGATTTTAGGATTGTTATGGTTTTTATATAAAATCCAATCTGTCTTAATCTACATTGCATTTGCAGCGGTTATTTCTCTTATGGGGAGACCACTGGTATCATTCCTAAAAAGGAAATTAAAGTTTAATAACACACTCGCTGTTGTATTTACCTTATTTATCACTATAAGTCTATTTTCAAGCATTTTTACCTTATTCGTACCTATTGTAGTTGAACAAGGACAGCTAATTGGGGAAATTGATGTAAATAGAATTGGAGATGATCTGGATCGTCTTAACCAAGAAATAAGTGATTACTTTAACATTGAGAAATTAAGTCTTGTAGAGCTTATTAGAAAAACAGATCTGATGCAGGTTTTTGATCTGAAAGCTGTTCCGAATACCATAAACTCTTTTTTGAGCGGTTTTGGAGCAATTTTAATTGGCGTATTTTCTGTTTTATTTATTTCTTTTTTCCTTCTAAAAGACAGTTTGTTGTTAGAAAATAGTATGCTGGTTTTTGCCAAAAAAGAAGACGAAAACAAATTTATGCGTGCCTTTACCAAAATTAAAGATTTACTATCCCGTTATTTTGTTGGATTATTATTGCAAGTTTTCATCCTATTTGTTTTATACACTATTTTACTTCTAATTTTTGGAGTTCATAATGCTATTGCCGTAGCATTAATTGCCGCAATCCTCAATCTTATTCCTTATGTTGGGCCACTTTTTGGAGGGATGCTTGTATTAATTCTAGCCACAACAAGTAATTTGGGATATGATTTCCCTACTGTTATTTTACCAAAATTAAGTTATATCCTGATTGGTTATCTAATTATACAATTAATAGACAATTTTATAAATCAACCTTTGATTTTTGGCACAAGTGTAAAGTCGCACCCTTTAGAAATATTTCTTGCCATACTTATTTTTGGATTGCTGTTTGGTATTGGTGGATTAATTGTTGCTGTACCCTTTTATACAGCAATAAAAGTAATTGCTAAAGAGTTTCTTTCAGAATATAAAATCGTAAAAACATTGACCAAAGACTTGTAATTGAACCCATTACTATTACATAAAGAAGTTCAGGAATTTATATTCGAAAAATCAAATACCCCAATTGATCTAAGCACTCTTATTTTAAGCAAAAGTCCCTTTGAAGGTATTTCATCACAAGAATTAGGACAACAAATAGGAAGCAGAGTAAAAGCTAAACAAAAACTACCTACGTGGTTTACCAAAACCGGGATCTATTACCCTACCACACTTAATCTGGAGCAAACCTCCTCAGAAGCTACTGCAATGTATAAAAGCAACCTAGTTTCGGGAAACAGCTTAATAGATCTTACTGGTGGATTTGGTATTGACGATTATTTTTTTTCAAGAAAAATGCAAAACGTAATTCATTGTGAATTAAATCCTGAATTAAGTCAAATTGCAGCACATAACTTTGATGTACTTAACGCCAACAACATCAAAACTATCTCTGGAGATGGTATAGAAATACTTAAGAAATCTGGTACTGTAGATTGGATATATATTGACCCTTCTAGAAGACACGATAGCAAGGGAAAAGTTTTCTTTCTTGAGGACTGTTTGCCCAATGTCCCTGAAAACCTAAATCTCCTTTTTGCAAACGGTAAGCATATTGTAATTAAGACTTCCCCTTTACTTGACTTGCAAATCGGGATCAAAGCGTTGAAACATGTTAAAGAGATTCATATTGTGGCTCTTGATAATGAGGTTAAAGAATTGCTGTGGATTTTGGATCAAGCTTTTTCTGGTGATATCAACATAAAAACTATTAACCTACAAAAAAAGGGGAATCAGGAGTTTTCCTTCCTGTTTAATGATGAATCACAACAACCATTAAAACTAGGGATGCCAAAGACTTATCTATACGAACCAAATTCGGCAATTTTAAAGAGTGGTGGTTTTTTAAGTATTGCAAATGCTTTAGGCTTAGAAAAACTTCATCAACATTCTCATTTGTATACTTCTGATAAGAAAATAGATTTCCCAGGAAGGTGTTTTCAGATTACATCTGTTCATCCTTACCAGAAAAAAGCATTGTCAAAGATGGGGATTACCAAAGCCAATATTACAACCCGCAACTTTAGTGAAAGTGTCGCTGCAATAAGAAAGAAATTCAAAATCAAAGACGGAGGCGAAAATTATCTGTTTTTTACAATAAACAAGGAACAGAAAAAAATAGTTCTACAGTGTAAAAAAATCTAACTCAGGGTTTCGAAAACACTTCAGAATATGACATATAGCCCTCTATATATTGTTTTAATCCCTTTGATGAAACACCCTTTATGTTTTTAAGCATAAAATCCCGATCTTCCTCTATGTTTTTATAATAGCCAACAATCTTGGGAGTATTAGATTGAATGCTTAATCGAATCATTCTAAGTTCAATATTATCAGGTTCTGACACTATAGCATTGTCAATCATTTTCTTACCTTTATTAAAATAGGACATTTTGTTAAAAGGGTTCCAAGAATGAGCAGCTTTCAAAGCTAAAGCAGCACCGTGATAACCTTTATAAATTGCTTCGTTATTTTGTAGTCCTTTTTTAGTTAGCTCAAAGAACTGCTCTGCATTTTCTTTTGATTCATTACAATGCTGATATGATTTACGAATCTCATCTACACCAATCACTTTACTTGAAGTATTGATACATAAAATTGTAAAAACAATAGATAAAATTTTCATGCTTACCGATAAATAATAAAGATTATTCCCTTTAAAACGTTTAATCTCTAAATAAGTTGCAAAGTTACTTAGCTAAAGAAATTTTTAGTAACAAATTACTTTTCTTACCGTCGTAAACCTCTAGAATAATATCCTTATTAGGCAGTATAGCCGCTTTTGTTAACTCTAAAACATCTAATCGTGAGTTCCTGATATCGCTGCCTGTTAAAATTGCTTCTTTGGCCACCTCACCAGTAGCATCATTAATCACATATGAAGTAAGATAGATAAATTCCTTTTTTCCATCAAAATATCTTGTTGTTGCTTCTTCAAATGAACGTTTCAAATTAACAAAATCATCAATGAAAAATAAATAATGTTTTCCTTCATTCGTGAAATTTAAGTAAGACATACTTCGTTTACTTACAGTTCCCATTTGATTTTTAGGAAGTTTATGCATCCAGGCCATTGTACCTTCTTTAGATAATTTGAATGCAAAGATATCTCGGTAGTAATACTTATATGTAGTTCTGGACCCAGATGAACTTGATGTTGTAAAAGAGTCAACATAGCGCTGTTCTCCAAACAAAACAGTGCTACCATCAGCATTAAAAATCACATCATTCACCCTTAGGTTTTCAAGATCCTTTTTATCTTCCTCTTTTTGAGTACCCTCATTTATACGAGCTTCGCGTTGAAGTGCCAAATTTTGTAAAGTTTCGCTTGGGATATCATTTTTTATAAGTAAACCTATAGATCCATCATCAGCCAACGTAGCAGAAAAAACACCTGAAACCTCGGCCTTATTATCATTACGACCTACAAATCCGGCAATTTTCACTCTGTCCGCTTTATCAAATTCGATTACACCATCGGTAATCGAACTACCAGGAATATCAATCTTGCTTTTTGTAAGGTCACCCTTCTTTTCTGTAATTTTAAACACTTCTGTATGATAAATAGATTCAAGTTTATTTTTTCCTTCTGAGCGTTCATTAAAAATAGAAGCGGTCATATAAAAATTTCCTTTATTATCGATTGCGAAATCTTCATTTTGCATTTTATTAGAATCATAAGGCATGGTCACTTTTCTTCTCCATAAGAGATTTAAACCATCACTGTACACCGAAACTCCTATTTTATCTGGTGAACTACCGCTAGTTTCTACACGAAACAAAACCAATAATTTGCTTCCGTCTGGCGATTTCTTGAATGCAAACTTGTTTATACGTCCACCAGCATCAAAACCATAGGTGCTTTTGAATCCAAAATCTCTATCAATATTTTCTTTTTCGTTAACTAACTGTATCGGTTTTTGTGCCACAATCCCTGTAACTGAAATTTTTTGACCATACGTTCTATCACCTTTAGAATAAAACACAACAGCATTATCACCTAACTTCATTACAGTTTCAAAAGTACCTTTATCTTCTATGACCTGCCGCTTTTTTACATCTTCCAGAAGTTTTTCCAGATCATAACGTTGTATAGTCATATCCTTGCGTCCTTTTTTGATAGAAACAAGGTTATTACCATTTGCGACATTATACGTACTAAGACTTTTAATTCGTTTATACTTTTCACCAGTTTTAAAAGAAAAATCTTCTAATAAAATGGGTTTTTGTGCAAAGACACTACCGCTAACAAGCAGTGTAAAAAGAAAAATAGATTTGAGGTTCATTTTTATATTTTTTTTAAAAATACACATATCATACAATAATAAAGCAATCGTATGCAAATATATAAAAGGTTTCTTTGACCTCTAATACAAACTTTGAGCCAAGAAATTTGTCAAGAAAAAACTGATTTTCAACTTTTTAAAAAGAACCTTAAATCAAATGAAAAATAATGCTAAAAAAATGTTGCATTGTAGATTCATAAAAGTTACATTTGCATCCGCATTTGAAACAATAATGCGAAGTTCATAACAAATTTTTAGGAGAGGTGCCAGAGTGGTAATGGAGCAGATTGCTAATCTGTCAGCGCGCAAGTGCTGCCCGGGTTCGAGTCCCGGTCTCTCCGCATTTTGTTTCGGGGTGTAGCGTAGCCCGGTTATCGCGCCGCGTTTGGGACGCGGAGGTCGCAGGTTCGAATCCTGCCACCCCGACAAAGTTAAACCGTTCATTTTCAGTAGATAATGAACGGTTTTTTGTTTCTACACGTCAAGGGTCGGCAGTAAAGTCGTCAGTTTATAGTATATTTGGTCTGGTACCAAAATATACATACGAAGATATGCATAAATTTAAAAAGGCCCGTCTTGTCAAGTCTACAGCTGCAAAAGGCAACTACATCATGTTCTATGTGTGGGATGTACAAAAAAATGATCTAGTCAGGCAAAGACGGTATATTCCAAAGAAATACAAAACAGAAGCGGAGCAGAAAGCCTATGCAAAAGATATTATAAAACAGATCAATAAATTACTAGCAGATGGTTTTCATATTGATCGGAAAAAGGTTTCTAAAAATACTATCGATCAGAAGCAGGAAGCATCAGAAAGAATATATTCTATTCGGGAAGCAGCTACAGGCTTTATTGAAATAAAGAAAGCTAAAAAACTCTACAAAAGAGGATTAGAGTTTTACGACAATACTTTAGAGCGTTTTCTTAAATGGCTTGAAAGTCAAGGATTGGATAATGTATGGATTGGAGATTTAGATAATGGTTTAATTCAGCAATATTTTATGTATTTACTAACCAAAAGAAAGAATAGCGCTAAAACCTATAATAATACCTTGGGAGTTCTTAAAACATTTTATAATGTATGCTTGAAGCAGGAATGGGTAGAAGGCAAAAATCCGTTTGATAAAATAGATAAACTACCCGAAGAGTATGGCACAAAAAACAAACCTTTTACTAATGAGCAAATTACTAATATTAAAGAATTTGTTATAGAGAATGATCCATATCTTTGGAAAGTGATTTGTTTTGTTTATTATTCTTTTATGCGACTTTCGGAAATTAGACGATTAAAGGTGGGAGATATTGATTTGGAAAAAGATCTTATTTGGGTAGCAGGTCAAACAAGTAAAACAAAAAAAAGGGATGTGATACCAATTGTTCCGGCTTTAAAGAAAATCATTTTAGAAATGAATTTAGAGCAATATCATCCTGATGACTATTTATTTGGAGCTAATCAAACTCCTTCTCCTAATAAAATGGGTGAGAACTATATGGGTAAGCATTTCAAAAAAGTAAAAGATTATTTTGAGTTTGCTAATGATTATACACTATATGGTTTTAAACATACAGCTGTTGTAAATTGGTATAAAAAAGAAAAAGACATCCGAAAAATTCAAAAAATGTGTAGGCATTCAAGTATGCTAATGACTGAACGTTATTTAAAATCTTTGGGTTTACTGGATGATAAAGATGCTGTTTCTGAGTTGCCGGAAATTTGATATAGAAAAAGAGAGTGTAAATATAACCTTGTCTGAATACTAAATTTTTAATTTATACATTACATTGACATAATTGTTGGTAAGCTCACCCACCTAAGTCACTAAAAATTTTTGAGGGTAAACCCTATTCTTTTGTCACTCTGCACATAAACATATTATTGATGCTACATAACCATAACGTTTTGTGTATGATTGGTTGTGAGAAAGTACGCGAGTACTTTCCACGGTTGCTAAAGGTAATTAATGCGTGTGAATTTCCGCCGCAATTAATTATAGGACACGTTCTTGTGCAACGTTTTATTTCAATTGTTATGAATATTTAAAAGCCTTTAATGTAATTGTATTTTTTCAAGAAATCATTCATTTTCATTTGAGCATTAAGACTCACTTCTTTATCAGGATTTGGCCATCCATCGTCAGGTTCTGATGAAGGAGTAAATAAATGCCCAACTCCATCGTACATAATTAATTCGCATTCATTTTTTTTATACTTGTCCATATTCTTTTTAAACAACTCTGAACCTTGTAGAGGAGTTACGGTATCATCTTTTCCAATTACGATTATTGTTGGAGGAGTATTTTCAGATACAAATTCTGCTGGAGATAGATTTCTTACATTAATTTTATCAAGTAATCTTTTTTGAAAATTAGGATAAACAAGTAGTGAAAGTGCAGGTGATTTTAATAGTAATAAGTTTGGAGCACTAGATATTTTTTCATTTGGGGCATCTAAATTATTAAAAATAGCTGCACAAGCTGCGAGGTGAGCACCAGCAGACCAACCATAAGAGGCAATCTTATTTTGATTGACAGAAAATTTATTTGCGTTTTTTCGAATCCATCTTATTGCATTTTGTGCATCTAGTACCGATTCGTAGGGAGTAATTCTTTTTTCCAAATCCTGAAGCCTGTATTGAACAGAGAATGCTACCATACCTTTACTTGCATAATGTTTAGCACTACTAAATCCCCATGAGGCTTCTCCTATAGACCAACCACCTCCGTGAAATATTACAATTGCTGGATATTTGTTATTAGGATTATAGTCTGAAGGTCTAACACAATAAACTTTAAGTTGTTCTTTCTTGTCATAAGTAAACTCTTCTATAGCTAAAGAATCAGATTTTACTTGCGAACTTATCGGAAAGGTAAAAAGGAGGCTGGTAATAAAGATTATTAATTTCATTTTCGATGTTTTTATAAAGACAATTTCTTATAAAAAAATGTTACAGTAAATTTGGTTAGTTTTTTCGCAATGTTGCACAGCATATATTATCCCCCACTCAACAGACCGTTGTTCGTCCTCTTATCATATCCCGTTGGTTTAGTTGCCAAAAATGTTTCCGGACAACCCTCTGTGATGGTGTTGTTATCTAAATCTCATTCTTCAGTAATAAAACTTCAATATCACTTCATGGTTTCCCCTACTATAGTTACGGATAGCCGTAATTGAAGTGTCATAAGCATACCCTAGTTGGATCCAATCTGCTATGTTAAAAAACACCAAAGTGCTTAGGGATTCTTTTAACCTGTAGCTGCTACCCACTGCCACCAAGTCGTACAAGCCGAACATTCCACTGATATCCATAGAAAAAGGAACGTCGCTCAACACTCTTGTTAAAAATGAAGGAGTAAAGGTTATATCCTTGTTCAAAGGAAAATGATATCCCGCTCCCATAAAAAATTGCATTTTGTCCGTGGCTTGTGTTACAATGCCCGATTCCTTTTCGTATCTCTTAGATTTTAGAAGAGCAGGTGCCGAAATACTTATATAAAAGCGTTCTCCCTTTAAATAGGCACCCACCCCAACATTTGGATTGAACACACTTACATTTTCGGCAAAAAGCGGGTCATTATCAGAGCCTAGGTTGGCTAAATCTATGTTGACCAAAGCCCCTCCTGCTTTAAGCCCCAAAAACAGGTCCAATGTTTCGTTTAACCGTAGTTCGTAGGAAAAATCAACAAAAATATCAGTTTCTTCGAGTACAAATACACTACTGTTGGTAATCGAAGCGCCTATTCCAATTTTTTCTTTAATTGGTGCACTCAATGAAAAACTCTGAGTTTGAGGTGCACCATCCACACCCACCCACTGGGATCTAAAGTTTGAGGTGAACTCTATTCTTGCACCAATCCCAGCATAGGCGGGGTTAATGATGTTCATATTATAATTGTATAGTGTAAATGTTACATCTTGTTGTGAGTAAGACCGAATACAGTATATGGAGGTCGCTATAAATAATAATAATTTGATGTTTTTCATTTTATAGTAATTTGATATTTTTCATTTTATAATGCGTGAAACTTTTGTTTGGCCTCTATGGAGCTGGCCTTTTAAAATTTAGTGACCGAACTGTATAGTTTTGTTTTCATTGGGCAAAAGGTCTTTTTGAATATTATCTTCTGGTACAAGATTAAAACATGTAATCCTTAACAAATAAGAAAAGTGCCCAACCGTGTTAAATTAGGGACTGATAAAAGTGTTTAGCGGATTTTGGAAGAACAGAATTTGGCAAAAAACATTCTTTCTTCCTTATTTCTAAATAAACAACAACCCATTGAAAAATGCTTTTTTGTATACTACAATGGGACCTATATTTAGACAAGCTTCCAGTGTTGGTGCATACGTAGATTATTTGGAAAAAGAAGATTTAGGAAAGCACCCGGACCTAAAGGAAAATTTCTATGACCAATAGAATGAAAGGATTGCTCCCGAGAAAGTCATTTCCGAAATCGAGGGCAATACGGCCAAGTTGAGAAAACCAGCCTACATTCTTTCATAAATGGATCTTAGTTTTCCCCGGTCTATACAATTTCTCCAGTCCTTGCCCAAGGCATTTTCCCAGAGAGGTTGCATAGCCATGGCTACCTCGATCATGATATCAAAATCCTTATCACTTAGTCCTGAACAAATGCCCTGAGGCATAACAATACCCTGTTTTTCTTTCATTTGATTGAAGAGCTTCACGCCTTCGGGATAAAACTCATCGAGGTGCTGAAAAACCAGACAATTTCCGATACCGTGTTTTACACCAAGCAAATACCCCAAGCCATAACTCATGGCATGCGCTGCCCCTACCTGGGAATATGCTATGCTCATTCCCCCATGCCAAGACGCCATCATTAATTTGTCCCTGGATTCTTCTGGAATCAGTTTGCCAAGAAACACGTCTTTACAAAGTTCAAGGGCCTTTTCACCATAGCTTTGGCTAAAAGCGTTTAAATACGTTCCATTAAGGGATTCTATACAATGTATAAAACAGTCCATTCCAGTATAGAACCATTGCTCCTTGGGAACACCTCGCGTAAGATTGGGATCCAAAATTACCTGATTAAAGGTCGCATGGTCAGAATTAATTCCCAATTTTTTTGTAGGCCCCGTCAATACGGTCGTTCTGGATACTTCTGCACCGGTACCGCTAATGGTGGGAATACCAACATGGTATATGGAAGGTTTTTTAGCTAAATCCCATCCTTGATAGTTCTGCGAACTACCTTTGTTCGTCAACCCGATGGACACCGCTTTTGCTAAATCTAGCAAAGTGCCCCCACCTATACCAACAATTCCGGACGGAAGTCTTGAGTATTCCTTTTGGATCTTTTGAACCAATGCATCAACTTGTACCGTTTTTGGTTCTTCATTTGCGGAAACGAAAACGATTTGATCATTGTATATTAATGGGATTTTTGCAACTATCTCGGATTCTTTGAAAACATCATCCACCAAAAAAATAAATGGAGCGTCCGGATGCTTTCTTTTGGGCGACAAAATCTCACTCAATTGATTAAAACTATCTTTTCCGAACACCACTCGGGGAACCATGGGAAAGTTCCGATACCCTACAGTCTTTCCTCCAATCACCATCTTCGTCCTGTGGAGTTTCGCAATTCTTCTTTCATTTGGTCCAAAAACATTTGTTCCTTGGTCATATCGGATATAATACAATGAAAAGCAATTGTTTTTTTATTGGAGTCATATATGGCCGAAGTGCTGATCCAAACAATCTTTATCTGCCCACTTGGTTTTGTAATTTCCAGCTCAAAATCATCAATATGACCCTTCAGCTCTGCAAGCTCGAGCATGACCATAAACCTTTCTTTGTTGTCACCTGATAAAAAGTCATTCATATTTCTCGTTTCCACCCCGTTATTTCCAAGATCCATCAATTCCTTACATTTGGAATTGTATCCCAGAATTCTTCCCTTAAGATTTAAAACGATATAACCTTTCGGTAGAATTTGATAAATACTGGTTCCGCTCTTATCCATTAAGCGCAACATCAAGTTGTCCAAAACTGCACTATCTTTATCCATAATCTTTTGTTCTTGATTGGTTTAACACCTACTAATACTGGTAAAGAGGCTTAGGTTTGCTTCCCAATATTGAATCAATACCCTCAACATATTGGTCAGTTTTTTATATTTGGTCGGTTTGATCATATAGCCTGCGGCACCGCTTCCATAGCATTCCATGGCAGTTTCCGCACACTCTTCAGTGGTAGACACCACAATAGGGATATAACTATACCAATCATCGGAAAATTTCATTTCTTTGATGAAGTCCAAACCATTCATCTCGGGCATATTAAAGTCCACAACGATTACATCTGGCAAAAAAACATGGGAACGAATCAAATCGATCGCCTCCACTGGGTTGTCCAAGGTCTTGATCTTATGAGCTTGACCCCATTGATCAAAAGCCTTTCTTAATACCATCAATTGGACCTTATTATCGTCGATAAATAAATAATTCATAGCTTTACGTATTTCTCAATACACTACTGTATTGTTTCATTAAACAATGGCACGGCATTTAAAATGTCACGTTTGTACTTATTTGAAATCATTGGGCGAAATTTGTTCAAACCTTCGATATGGACTTATTGCCGACTATTCTATAAATCTTGTTAATATTGATTATTACAGATCTATTTATCCGGTAAAATTGCTCCGGTAAAACTCCCAGTGCAGACTGTAGCGCCTGTCTTATCAAATGTTTTCCGTTAGATAAATAAATAGTGATATAATTCCGGTCACTTTCCAAGCATAGAATCTCGCTTAAATGAAATCTAATGGCGAATATCCCTCTTTTTAAAAAATCATCCGTGTAGCTCAATTCACCCCTTTTTTACATGGACAATTTCTTACAGGACCATTACTTGGTGTTTTTAATTGCCTACTGGGAAAAAACGGTCCATAATTAATTGGCCCCATCCCGTTCCGGGTCAACTTCTGGCTTCTTCCTTTTTCCTGCTTTTTTATACCATACTATCAAAACTTACCTTATTGAATATATTATAACTACAACCAAACCAAACCAATAAGTCCCAAAAGGATTCCAACCAAATGCATCAAAATGATTATGCGCAGGCACCATCGTAACAATTGCTCTTTCTCTTTCATTACTTTGTTTGTTTTATTGTTTTGGGCTTAGAAAAACAAATAAGAAACTCCAAACCGCTGCTCCGTCCTGTATACATATCAGCACTCGTCCGGGTCCACTCCCCAGACTTATTTTCATTTTCATAAACATGAACATGGGCCATCCCTAGTTTTTGTCCCGTATCATGACTATTTTTCTCATAAGCTCCTATAGCCAAGATATTACCGTCGTTGGACAAACTCACAGTCCATCCTGAAAATCATATGTAGCCCCACCATCAATATCAGCACCTACCTGAATCCAAGCTTCTGAAACATTTTTATACACACTGACATAGCTTGGCGACCTTCCTCCTTGATGCGCCCCAATGGCCACGATGGTGCCATCTTTGGACAAACTCACACTTGTTCCAGAATAATCCCTCGCTGCTTTACCATCGATATCAGCGCCTATCTGGGTCCAAATCCCAGCATTATTTTTATAAACACGCACATGACCTGATTCTGAACCGTTGCCAAGATCATGATGCGCCCCAAAAGCCATGGTCGTACGATCACCAGACAAACTCACACTGGATGCGGAAAAATAACCCGTTGCCTCATCGATATCGGTCCCTATTTGGACTTGACCATAACTAGCTAAACTTACCCCAATCATAAGGATTGCAGGCATACTCCGAAATTGTTGCATTTTTCTTGAATAGTAATCTCCAATTAAAGATAGATTCTATTTTACTTGTTCTTCTAAAAAAAGTGCTGAGACCTGTTAAATTCAGGACTAAACAGAGGTTATTTGGGATAAGCCCTATACATTTCCAATGAGAGGAAATTTAGTGTTAAGAGGTCAATGATTTTCTTGCGATCGTTTCTTTCTTTCTTTCTGTGTTTCACAATAATATTGTGTTTTAATTTAGAAAATAATTCAATTGAAAATCCTAGAACCACTACTTTTAATAGCATTCTTTTTTTCAATAATTTATCATTTTGTTACTGTGCAAATTTATAACTAGTCTAAAGATTGTGGAATGGATATTTGTAATTTATACATGGACGATTTTACAAAAACAACGACACCCATACATATAGCTAAATCAATATTAAATAACATATATCTTCATATAAAAAACTCGAATTTTTGCGTTAAAAAGCCTCGTCTTAGCTAAGGCTATGGCTATGTTTTTTGCCTTAAACTTCAAGTTTTTTCTTTATAAATCTTTTATACCATTTAATACTGGTTTAGCTATAGTACAGATGATCACAAAACCTATCTACCAAAGAATCATTGTAGTGTATAAAAAGACTGATCTAATTGAACCTAGGTTCATAAACATTGAACTGTGGTATAGAGTTCTAACCTTTAAACGGAGTCAGTACTTAACTGAAAAGTGCTCTATAAAATTTTACATAAAAAATGAAATGAAGCAAGCGTTACAAACTACGACGGGGCAGAACCATCGAGACATCAGAAGTAAGACTATTTCATTTTATGAACAAAGAAACAAAACCACTTTTTTGCCCTAAACTTTGATCATACATATACTTAATCAACAAGCTACATACCAGGAAAGAGTCTCAATTAAAAAATATATCAAGGCTTTCAATTTCAAATTATTCTAACTACAACGTATAATAAGGTCATTCAAAAAATAATTTTGTAAAGTCCCATAAAATTCCTTTTTAATCCCAGTTTCAATTCATTTCAGCACTTTATTTATCAAATCTGTAAAATAAGTGGAATTTTTGTTTTCGAATAAATACCAAAATGAAATTACAACCATTAATAAGTATAAAGTTTTTTTTGGATCACTAAGTAGAACACCTCAGAGTCAAATAAAGATCAATGCCAACAGGCAAATAGTTGATTTATCCATAGGGCAAGTTTTTCTGACAACGGCAATGTTTTGGTATCAATTATTGGATATTTTTTCTATATGGTCATTTTTTGTTTTAGAATAATATTTAAAAGTGTATAAAAATAAACCCATCAAATGAGAAAACAATTACAATTAATAATGCCTGCCATCTTAATGGTATTGGCAGTTCTTACCGGTTATAGCCAAAATGTAGGGGACGAATTTAACTTTGATGGCATCAAATATAGAATTACTTCTAAAACCCCTAATTCGGTAGAGGTTGTGGGACTGTCCGGGGGCATTAGGACTTCATGCCTCCCCAACTTGACAATCCTCAAAGATCTGTTTTTTAAAAATCAAATTTATGACATTACCGCTATTGGAGAAGATGCTTTTAATCGTCGTGACCAAGTCTCCTTAGAAGTTCACGGAGACAAGTTGACCGAGGTGACCTTCGAAAGTCCAAGCAATGTGACAGTTATCGGAGCTAGTGCTTTTGCCTATAATAGATTGACCGAAGTAACGATACCCGAAAATGTGATCAGTATTGGCATGTATGCTTTTTATGATAACAGATTGATTGATGTGACCATACCCAATAGTGTGACCAGTATTGGCCGGTATGCTTTTGCCTATAACCGATTGACTAGTGTGACCATATCCAAAAATGTGACCAGTTTTGGCATGTATGCTTTTTGGGACAACGATTTGACTAAGGTCATTATACCCAACTCGGTTACCTATACGGGGCATTCGACTTTTGCGAACAATCCAAACTTAGCCACGGTAGAGGTAAAACCCACCGATCCACCAACACTCCATACAGCTACCTTTCTAGATTTGAATGGCACCGATCTTCGTAACCAAATAAACCTTATAGTGCCTCTTGGGAGAATACAAGCTTATTTGGATAATGGATGGACGGGATTTAAATCTATATCGGACGGCAGTACGTCGCCATAGACGGGCCCGAAAAGAACAGGTTTATCATCCTGGTAAGAGATAAGGTCCATATTGATCTGGGTCCGGGACAAGAGTTAAAACAAGTAAATATCGAGATAGTTGCGCTCGGAAAACAGACTCGAAATAAACATTGATCGTCTATCCAATGGGATGTACTTATTTGAGATCGTGACAAAAACAGATGATAGATCTATTGAGAAAATAGTGATCGCAGTTGGATAGAATGTTTAAGGCACGTTTGATCAATAGAATAGATGGGGAATGATTATCGGTAGTAATAACAAAAGAATAAAGAGGTTTTTCAAGAATCGGGGGATGGATTTAGTGAACCCTAGAAGCTAGGACAGATAATTGTTCAAGGACCGAGTGGTTTTTTAAATCAATATAAAACACCAATAGACGAATCCTATAAACATTGAAACTAAGCTATTGTTCAAATTTCTCACTTACTTCTTTTAATAATCCAGTTTTTACTTTTAGGCCCAAATAATAGCTTCCGCTACTATTGGTCTTCCTGAAGTTTATTTGATAATAAAAAATCAGAAATGTAATTCAATCCAAACTTGTTATAAGAAAATAAAGTAGCAATGGAAAAAAAGACATTACCAAAATATTATATGAACGAAAGAAGTATCCGGGAAACCAAAAGAACGGGAAAACAACATATGATGGAGCGTTTGGAAAATGGGAACTCGGTACTGGTGGTGGTTACCGACTATGCCCCATTGACATTTGCCAGAGTATAAATGACCGCTGACATAATGGAAGATTTGAGGCAAAATGTTTTAGTCCCCGGCACCCTTATAATTTTAATGATATTGATAATTTTAGTGGTGTCGGCATTGATAAGTTGGAATATAAAATGGGTAATCGAACAATTTATTAGTATTTTAAAAAAAGATAAAAAGAGGCGTTGAGCAATATGTATGTAAGCGAATAAGTTACCAAGAGCCCCCTAATATAATATGTAACTTTTGAATTTTTAAATGTTGAGTGGTAGTTGTAACATTCTGGCAACCTGACGAATAAAATCCAATCATGAAAGTGATTGTATGTTTTATTTAATGAAGCTTCGCAATGTAGTTTTAGAAGATATAATCAACTAAAAAAAGACAACCCAACCAATAAAGTCGGGATTGGGTTTTATTGAGCAACAAATTCAACACAGGATCATCAAAAACAATTCTGTTGCCTTGAGAAAAGGGGTTTTGAATCAGAAATCCTTTAAATAATTGGAAACCCGTAAAATAAATTTTGTTGTTTTTTTGTTCCCATTTAAAACCATATACAAATATGTACTATAGGATGTCCTGTTTTTCCTAATTAAGAATTTCATAAATTACGTTCGTATTCGACTTTCGCTAAAAGGATTGTATAGTTTAATGTTTGTAAAACCCAAACTCAAAACTCACTGGTTCAGCATATACAAAACTTTGTATTGTGTTATCATAGTGTATTGGGGCTTCTAACTCCTTCATGGTATTGAGCACACGATACAAGGTGGTTTTTGATATTCCTAAACGACCGGAAAATTGTTTAGGACTTCCTGTGGCTTGCATACGAATAAGCATATCCATTCTTGTTATTAGTCCTAGTTGTTGTTGTATATTATTCATTGCTTTTTCCCTTTAATTATTATTAGTAATTATTGTATCCTTTAGCAATGTATGACGATGTGTTTAGGTGTTTGGATATCAGGTTTTGGGTATCCGTTATTAAGAGTGTGCATATAGGAATTGTAGGAAGAACTACATTTCTTCAAGTATTGAATTATTAACTTCTAAATTCTGATTCCTGACAGTAATTGGAGCTTATGACCTTATCTTTGATATGGGCCAAAGCAAATACTTTTACTACTATTGCACTATGGTGTTGTTTTAGTTACTAGTATATGATTAATTATTTTTTGTATATTATTTTTTAAAATTTTAATTGGCTTTATCAAAAATTCATTCTGCCGAGTTAAAATTTAGAACTTTACGACTATGCTATGAGTCGTTTTAACCTTCTGGAGGGCCATTTTGATAAAGTATTAGACTTTGATAGACTAAAATTGAGGCTATCTTGCCTAACTTTTAACTTCTTAGGTCTAATGTTAGACCATTAAGGCTCAATTTTTTTAACTCCTTAGGGGTATCTGAGAATATTGAGCCTTATAGAAGGCCTTTTTGGCCCAACAGAAGGTATTATTAATAAAAATGATTAATTAACTAACACCAATAAATGTCAAAGCCAATACTATTGTGTGTTTTCTTCTGTGTTTGGCTGATTCTTAGTTCGATTAAAGAATTGTTTAAGTTCGGCTACTTTTTCTGTAAATCCTGGTTTTCCTGCTCCTTTACTGTATTGTGAATACGCATAGTCATTAAGTGCATCCTGGTAGTTGTCATGATCATGTAGCATTTTGGTACTTTCAAGGCGATAAGTGATACTCTCAATTCGACCCAATAAATGCTCTGCAAACGCACGTGCTTTGTAATCGCTTTCAAATTCCTGCCAATCTACATCGGGTGAACTTAGACCTGTACTATGCCTGCGATAATCCCAAACCTTATTTACAAATAATTTGTTTTTTTCATTAATGGCTTTGTAATCCTGGCGTTCTTTTTCGGTTAGAGCAGATAGTTTATCAATAAAAATAGCTTCTAATTTTGATACTAGATTTTCTGCCTCTTTCTGCTCTTCGTAGGTCAATTGATCTTGAATGATGTTTCTCATGTTTTCAAAATAGTTTTCAATTCAAATCTTTTAACAGATTCTTTAATCAAAGAAAAATCTATTTATAGAAAAAATCAAAAAAATGCACTGAAGTCGATAAAAAGGGGGACGAAGCATAAAGCATTCGGGACAAAAGAAAAGTACCTGTTTATGGCACCAGGGCGAAGCAAGCCCATTATCATGATTTTTTTGGTATTAAAAACGTGATTTTGGTAATAATTCCCTTAATGGACGTATTGAAATTATTTTTAGACTTATTATTGACAACTTTAATAATCGCATTTCAATCTTCTTCGTCCCACTATAAATCAGTTTCGACACTTTTTTTAGGATATTTCAAATCAAAATTTGATTTTTGATTAAACATAGAGTTCAAGAAAAAAGATAAATTATGGCAAATAATTTCATCACATTATCAAATATGGAAAAGTACTTTTTGAGATTATCAGTTCTTAATGTCGATGATCAATACATTGCAGATTTCCTCTCACTCAGAAAGGAAGATTTAGGTTATGTAAGAGGTACATTAAAAAAGAAATTTAAGACTAAAGATTGGGCTGCTTTAATTCAACAAGCATTTGAGTATGGCATATTAAAAAAACAGGATTATGTTGATGCAACTGTAGAAAAAATAGCATTAGGGTATGCATCAAAAATTATACAGGATTTTAAAAACATATCCTATGGATATAAAGTTCCTCAAGACACGGTACTTGATTTCGATAATGCAGTAACGTCTACTTTAAAACATTTGATGATTACTTCAAAATAATGCATAGGCTATCAAAACTACTTAATGATAAGGAATTAATCTATTTGAGTTTAATGTATCAAGGGTTAGATAGAGAAGCTATAGCCAAAGAATTGCAGTTTAATGATAATAGAGAGCATAGGTATATGGAAAAACGGATTTTTGATAAACTTTCTGTTAATAATTGGCATAATGCCTTTAGAAGAGCTTTTAATTTGCAATTGCTTGATAGACAAGATTTTTTGTTGATTGATATTCAAAAAGAAGCTTCAACGATTTCTACAGAGATCACAGAAATATTAAACTCCACAGAAATTGATGACAAAGAAAAAGAACTGGTAATTTATTTAGCCCTGTTATCCTTTCAAATTAAGATTGAATATAGTTATTTGTTTAAAGAGAAGGAATAATAATAACTATAAATCTAAATAATAAAATAAAAGAATTAGAGGGATTTTGGTGATTAGTTAAACTAAAATTAATCCTATGCGCTATACTAATTTACAGTTAGCGCTTTTTGTTTAGTATTCCTTAAATTTTTATTTTTTGAATCCTGCTCTAATGCATTAACAAATCCCGTAAATATTTTAACAATTGTTTAACGAGATAATTGAAAGTTGAAGTGTTTGAATCCAACTAAAAACCTTCAATTTACAGCTCGAAAAACCTATATAGAAAATGGAAAAGCTCCAGGATGTTCTCACAAGAACTAAAACAAAAATAGATACTGCTTTTAGAGATATTAAATTTCCCGATACTAATATGCTTGAATCTACTAATGAAGCTATGTACTACATGCTAAATTTAGGAGATGGGGGAAAAAGAATAAGACCGGCCATTGTTTTTGCAATATCAGAAGGTTTTAATGGTGATAGACGGCAAGCGTTTGAATTTGCCAAAGCAGTAGAATTCATTCATACTTATACCCTAATTATCGATGATATTCAAGACAATGATGTTATTAGAAGAAATGCACCTACATGTCATATAAAATATGATGTCAACACCGCTACTTTGGCCGCCTCGAGACTTTTTGAGGAGGGATTGTATCCATTTCATAAATATTGCCAAGACATAGAACTTTTTCGAAGATTAAATAATCAACTACATAAAGGCCAATGTGCAGATTTAAATGCAGCATCATGGACAGAAGATATGGTGTCATTAAAACACTTACAATTTATACACTCGGGTAAAACAAGTGCTTTACTGCAAATAGCCATTTTAGGAGGGTGTATTTCTTGCAAACTATCAGAACAAAAAATAAATAAACTATTAAATTACGGATATTATTTAGGTCTTGCATTTCAAGCAAAAGACGATATCCTTAGTAAAACTGAAACAACAGCATCATTGGGTAAACCAGCAGGAGAACAAGCTGATCAAAACAAGTTAACCTATCCCTCCCTTTTTGGTTCTGTAGAAAATGCTCAAATCGAAGCTAACAAATTATCAGAAAGAGCAATAGCTTACCTAAATGAATTTGAGAACGAAAGTGTAGCCGTTTTAGAAGAACTTGCAAGATATACAGTCCAGAGGAAGCGATAATACCACATCAAAAGTAAACACACATTTTGTCTTATTGTTTTTCTAGAACAAAA
This sequence comes from uncultured Aquimarina sp., assembly GCA_947496355.1. Lineage (GTDB taxonomy): Bacteria > Bacteroidota > Bacteroidia > Flavobacteriales > Flavobacteriaceae > Aquimarina. The sequence continues at coordinate 18,820 of CANMCO010000003.1, read as the reverse complement.
GATAAGATGGATTCCACGTCATATGTTTCACCAATAAACCAAAATAACATGAAAGAAGTTTTACCCCTAGAACTTATTACCAGTTTACATGAATTATCACAAACATTAGATAGTCATGATACGATTATTTTTGACCTCAGCGATGTCCTTTTAAATTGGGACTCCGTATACTTTACATCAGAAACCAAAGGAATAGATGATGTACGAAAAATGGTCAAACATCCTGTTTGGCAGGATTTAGAAAAAGGTTTGATTAATATAAAGCTAGCCCTTTCGATGCTTAGTTGCGAATTACAAACCCCTTATAGCAAATTAAAAGAAATGCTCAAGTTAAGTGTAGGCAGTTTAAAAGTTAATCAGTTTATGCTAGAGGTGCTTAAAGGATTACATGAAAAAGGAAAAAAGATATATTGTCTTTCGAATGTGGATTTAGAATCCTTTGTCTATTTATATACTCATTTTGATTATTGGAAATATTTTAATGAGACATACATATCGGCTTTGTTGCAACTTAGAAAGCCAAATCCAGATATTTTTCAATACCTTATTTCAAGTACTTCGATAAACACCAAAAGCACCATCTTTATAGATGATAAATCAGAAAACCTGCAGGAAGCGACAAACTTTGGAATTAGTACCTTAAAATATAATAAAGAGAACTTTGAATATACCGCTATAGAAAGTGGTAGATCTATACCCCTTAAAAATATAACACCAGAAGTACATAAAAAGAAGACATTAGGAGAAACCTATTTAAACCTTAGACTACGTAAATTTCCTTTTTGCAAGAGTTTTGTAAGGAATAACGTACAATTAGCCGATGGAGGCTGGCCGGTGTATGGGCTTTTTATAGCACCAAGGTCTAATACGTATTTTGGAAGTAGAGAGCTTAGTACGGCATTTGCCTTAGAAGCTAGCTTTACATTTATTAAGTTAAAGCTAAGCTAAGTTATGGTACAAACGATTATTAATAAGCAAAATAATGAATTAGCATTTAGGTTAGAACAGTTCAGTAACCTAGATCAGTTTGAACATTTACAAAGAAAAAATTATTACTCTATCATTCTATTAAGAAGTAATAGTTTTAATTTGCAAGTAGATTTCTCAGAATATCAACTCAAGGAAAATCATATCATTTGCCTGTCACCTTACCAACCATTTATGTTGAGTTCGGAAGAAGAATGCTCAGGATTTATATTAAATTTTCATTCCGATTTTTTCTGTACATACCGCCATCAAAATGAAACAGAAACAGAAGGGGTGCTTTTTGGTAATTTTCATGGTTTACCTTTTTTTAGAATAGCAGAAGAGTTTTTATTTTTTAGTCTTATGGGGCAAATTTCAAGAGAAATGAGTAAAGATTCGATTGCGCAACACGAAGTATTGATGGCTTTTTTAAAAGTATTTCTTATAGAAGCGGTAAGACAGAAAAAGAAGTTCGATAAAAATTCAGTGCTTCAATTTACAGATCGACAACCCGAAATCTTACAAAATCTGATAGATGCCATAGAAAGTAATTATGCTAGATTACATACCCCCCAAGAATATGCAGATATGCTATGTGTAAATTCTAGAACCTTGGCAGGAATAGTAAAGAAATATTTAAATCAAACCCTAACCTCTTTAATAGCCCATAGAATTGTAGTAGCAGCTAAAAGAGAATTGTACTTAACCTCTAAACCAATAAAGCAAATAGCAGCGAATTTGGGGTATCAAGATGAATTTTATTTTAGTAGATTTTTTAAAAAGAAAGTAGGCCTTTCACCAGATATTTACCGAAAGACAGTTGGGGGGTTTGCAAAACTTGAAAAAAAAACAAGCTAACCTTTCCTGTTATACAATAAGCTTAGATTATAATACATCAAAAAAGGAGCATTAATTAAAATGCTCCTTTTCTAACTATGATGAACGCTATTATATTTCGAAACCAAAATATCTATCTTCTGAATAGCCGTAACGTTAAAATCCTTCAGTACAATAGTAGACTCATTTTCTCTATAAGAGTAGTGGCCACTTAATCCCTATAGATGAGTCATACGTAATCATATTACCATTCATTAATTTTTAGTTAGCATACGCTTACATGACTATGGTGTTGTTAAACTAAGATATCCTGATGCTTAACTTATTAGAATTTGGAAAACAAAAAAAGGGATTCACTATTGGCAGGAATTTGGCAAGCCATATAGTGACTTCAATTGCGTACTTGTTAAAACACCAGGTATCTTAGTTAGGATAAACAAATAAACTCAATTTGAGAAAATTTTACCGCTCCGTAGAGTTTAAAGGCTTCTTACTGTATAGAATTAGTTTATCATCTTTTGCTGTTTTTTTTCATTATTTCATTCTGTTCGTCCGTCAGATTGAGAGACTTTATCAACACTCCAACCTCAGTATCTGAGTTGTTCGATAAATGCTCTTTTAATAATTCTTGTTTCTCTTTATGAAAAGCTTTATTCTTTTTGCAGTTTTATATAATATGGGTATGCATAATATTCTCTCTCTGCAGCGGGAAGTGCTACTACAGTTCCTGATAAAATATTTCCTTTTTTCACCAATTTTAAAGAAAGGAATTGACTGAATTCATGTCTAATGTCTTTTGATGGTAAATTGCCTAAATACAATCCCAAAAAGTAGTTGTCATTTACCAAGCCCATTGACAAAAATGTTTTATTGTTTATAGGATTGTTTTTTGTAAAGTATGATTTATAAGTGTGATCTAAATAGTTTATTATAATTGTGCCATCAGGATTAATGTTTAAGGTACAGGGAATACTAATTTCATCTACTTTAATATCACCTTTCCATTTTCCAAAATAGCTTGAGTCAGATGAGTAGTTTTGATAATTAGCAACAGGGTTTATTGGTGTTGGGTTATAATCTGGCAGAACTATTTTACTTATTAGATTTAAAAGGTACTGACAGTATTCTTGGTTGAAGGTGTTTAAAATTACTGCTATTGCTATATTTTCATCCGGAATAAGTTTTAACATCGAACTTGCTCCCATCATACCTCCTTCGTGCCAAGCTACGTCGTATCCATTGTCATCAGGTTTAAAATTCCATCCAAGACCATAATATGTTTCATCGTAGTTATGGTATAGAATATTTTTATTATTGTAGTTCCGCATTAAAGTAAGTTCCTTTCTACTTAATACGTTATTTTCATTGTCATTTAAATGAAACATGCCAAATGAAATTAAATCGTGAATACTAGAATAAATATTTCCTGCTCCTTTAGTATTATTCTCTATGTTTGGTAATACGTTTAAGTGTGTATCGTATTTTTTTGCAATACTTCTATCTGCTAAGTCTGCATTTCCAACAAAAGTATTGTTTAAATCAAGTGGTGTAAAAAGTTCTTTTTTCATGAATTTTGAAAAAGTTGTACCACTTTGTTCTGCTATTATATAATCTAATAAGCCATAGCCCAAGTTTGAATATTCATAAACTTGTCCTGAAGGATGAAACAAACTCCCGTATTTTTGAAAAGCCTCTTCAAAACTATCTTGTTTTGTATTTTCATTAGAATAATTTAACTGAAAATAAGTACCTAAACCAGATGTGTGATTTAATAAGTCAATAATTTTAACATCCGATGATAAACCATCTATTTCATTAAATTTTATAGAAGACATATACTTCGTTGCAGGCGAATTAATATCAATCTTTTTTTGTCGATTAAGAATCATAATACCTGTTGCAGTAAATGTTTTTGATACCGAAGCTAATTGATAAGAAGTAGTAATGGTTGCTTTAATGTTATTTTCAATATCTGAGTATCCGAAAGCGTTTTCATATAGTATCTTATCATTTTTTGCAACAGCTATAACTACAGAAGGGATTTTTTTACTGCCAATCGTCTTTTGAATTTCTTTTTCTAAAGAATTAAAATCATCATCTTTTAGATTTTGGCCGTAACTAAAATTGAATGAAGTGATTAAAATTAACAAAGTGAAGCATTGTTTCATAGTTAGAAAATTTGTCATTAATAATGATACAAACATCTAAAGAAAAGCGGTTCAAATCGTCCTAAAATCTATTTCTGTACTAAGTTAGTAGTTTGTAAATCAGAAAAATATTCTTTTGGGGTCTTTTTTGTTTGTTTTTTAAAGACAGAATTGAAAGAAGATTTAGAGGCAAATCCACTATCATAGGCGTGTGCTAAAAAAGTAAACTCTCTGGTTTTATCCATTTCAATTCTTTTAATAAATTCTTTCACTCGGTACCTATTGATAAATTCATGAAAATTAATTCCAAAGTTTTGGTTTATTACTCTTGAGAGGAAGTCTTTTTGTACACCTGTTTTTTCAGAAAGAATTTTTAAACTTAAATCTTGCATTAAATAATACTTTTCAGATTCCATTTTATCTACTAAGTTTTTAGCAATTTCCTTATATTCTGAAACATCATTTTTTCCTAATTTTTCTTGATTTTTTGAAACACTATTAAAACCAATGGCTTTCGTTTTAGAATTTATATACCCTTTAAAACCTATCCATAATGCAATTAGCGATAGAATAATATACATAGGATAATAATATATTGAACTGTACTTTCCTGAGAAGAGTAAAACATCGGTTAATCGTATTGTAAACCATACAAACCAAAAAACCACAAAACATACTATAGGTACTTGCAGCCACTGCAGTGATACATTCTTTGTATAAGAGTAATTATTGTAAAGCCATTTTTTGTACTTAAATAGTAGATAGACAGATATACACATAAAAAAGGTCGAATAAATTACGCCTATCCATTGCTGGACATTAAATAGAAATGGCCAAAAGTTTTGTGAATCAAAATTTAATGGATTTACACCTATTCTATAAAATGAAGTCCTATAATATATTAATTCAAGTAATGTCGGTAGAAATAGTAATAAATGCTTTCGTCTAAGCTTAAATTCAGGATTTGTAACAGCTAGCGTATATAAATAAATTGAAGGGCCTAGAGCATATAATAGTTCTAACCTTAAGTATGGTATGTATTTTAACAATTGCTCTTGAAGTAAACCTTGAAAAAGAGAAAAATTAATAGTGGTCAAGCCAAAAAAAAATAAAACAAAACCGAGTAATGAATTTGTTAGTCTATTTTCTTTTTTAATGAATAAAAGAAAACTAAGTATTAAAACTTGTATTGATAGTATTGTGATTAGGGTAATTTTTATCATCTATAATTCATAGTAATATTTAACCTTAAAAGATTATTCTGAATCTTGCACAACGGCTCAAGTAAAAAATCGTTTTAATGTTTTTTACTTTTGTGTTAGCAAATGTTTTTTAAATATTGCATTATGCATTTATTAATTTTATTACTATAGGTTTTATTTTTTTTATGATTAATATAAACTTGATTGTCTTCCATAATTAATAATGTAAAATTTAAATCATCTTTATTAGTGTAATTAAGAACTAAATCATTAGTATTATTAGTTGATTTATTTATAAGTAAAGGTTTAAATTTTTTATAACAGCCTTTATCAACATTCATTTCTTTATTTATTTGAAAGAATTCAGTGTTAATTTGACCTTTAAGGTATCCTATTTTTATAAATTCACTTAATTTCAATTTATTTACATTTTTTGACACAGAATTTTCTTTATGGAATGTTTTTAGGACATAGAAAAAAAACGAAATGGAGATAATTATTAATAGGAAAAACCAATAAGTTGGGAATATTCTTTTATCTGAAAGGAATAATAAAATTAAAAAAATTGTCAATGAATAAACTATAGATAATAGATATTTTTTATTAACTAAAAATACATATATGAAGGTTGAGGCGAAAAGAAAAATCACAGCTATTATTTCTACTGTATTTCGATATACGTTAATATCATATCTCAATTCAGAAAGAACATATTCCGTAATTATCAGAATTAGGCCAAAAACTATAAAATCTCGTATTGCGTAGCCTATATTATTCATCTATTCTTTTTAAAGTTATAAAAAACAACCCGAAAGTACCTCTATCTTTTAACAAAACCATCTGTTTACTTTTCAAGGTCATAATAGAAATATTTTTGCCTTCGTTACTGAGTTTTAATTTTTCTTTTTCAGGAAAAACAGCCCAAGTTCCATAAGTAATATGACCATTATGAGCTTGAAAACTATATTCGTTATTGTCTTTAAAAGTATAAATTCCAGATACAATATCTTCTCTTTCTACTTCTGTAAGTGTAGAAAAATTCCCGTTTGAATCATAGTTAATGACTTCCCATTTTCCTTTAACATTTTCTTTATTAATACTTTTAGAACAACCAGTAATTATAAAAATTGAAAACAAAAATTTTAAATAGTTAATCTTCATAATGTTTTTTAATAATAGTTAATATTTGCTAACAATTGTATAAAACACATATGTGTTTTATTTCTATTATGTTTTACTACCATTTGTAAATGTTTATAAACACTTACAAACGTTTATAAATATAAAATTTATTGTAATACTAGCCTCTCAAAAAATACAAAATCCATCTCATATATTTTTACTCCTGTACTCGATCGTTCGAATATGATAGTGCGGGAATGTTTTCCTTATAGTACATAGTATTTAAGAGATATGGTACAGACGACTACTTTAGAGTAGTTGTTCTTTTATATTTAGTTTTTTTGATAGTATAGTGTGACTTTCGCAGATTGCAAATCCGCGCGATCTGGTTTCTTTCATCTTTAAGCTTTATTTATAATTATTCTCTTAACTACTCTGGCTCCTGTTTTGGTCTCTATCTCCAGTATATACATACCACTATATAAGTTACTTACATCTATTTTTAAGGTGCGTGACGAATACAATTGAACACCTAGCGTATTGTATATATTTACTTCCCGTATCTCTTCACCTTCGCTTAACTGAATATAAATTTTACCTTGAGTTGGGTTAGGATAGACTGTAAAATCACACAGCTCGTTTGTATCATTTAAAAGTTGTACCACATTTACTGTGATGGATTCAGACTCTTCTAACCAGCTATCATGGTTTTTATAAAAAATTCTGTCACTTAAGGGAACTATCAAGTCCATTTCACCTCGGCGATCATCTACAAACCCATTACTTGTAAAAGTTCTCGTTTTAACTTCAAAAATGAGGGGGCCGGTGTCCCCTACTAGCACCGTGGTAAGATCTGGATGATCTGAAAAAGACCAAAGCCCGACACCTTCCATTTTTTTTGGTATGGTTACTCGATCTAATTGATTCCAACCAAAAGCATTACGCCCAATACTTCTCACACTGTTTGGTATGATTATGCTCTCCACCAATTCTCCTTTTTGAAAAGCACTTCTCCCAATATGGGTTAACGTATATTCGATACCATTACTAACCACTTTTTCAGGAATGTTTACACTGGTAGCTGTACCTGTATAGTCCACAACCATTACTTCATCTGAAGAGATCATTTCATATCTTATGTCACCAACAGTAAAGCTTTGTCCATAAGTGACCACCATTAAAAACAAAGAAAAAATAACGAGACTCCATTTATTTTTAGATTGTAATTGGTTATTAATAACTTCAGTATTCATTTTTGGTGCATTTTTTCTTATTAATTAACAGTATTATGATTACGAATAAGTACTTATCTATACTAAAACCACTACGTATAACAACAGGTATATTGTATTGTTTTTATTAGGTAGTATGTAAAGTTGCTCCTTAAACACCCCAACTCTTACTTACTTATTTACTTAATTAAGCATCCATTTATTTTCAATAAGTAAGAATGTTCTCGAAGTAACTTACCCTCTACAATTTAACATACCATCTTTAACTATTTGCATATATTAGAACACTCTTTAGGCCGTATACATGCATACATACCTTATATTTGGTATGTGCTCTGTTTTCTCATCACCGTCCTTTTTTTTCATAGGCTAGCTACCTAAAACTAAAAGCATGGTGAGGTATAATTTTGACTTAAAAGTAAACCCCTGATTGTTTTTCGTATTTTTTGCTTTTATATATTTTATAAGCTGGTAATTGCAATGTAAACCAGGTTTAGTAGTCCAAATAAAAGGACGACCATCTGCACAAACACAACCAAGTACAACAGATATACATATAATAATTTTATTGCGCTAACGGGTTTTTGCAACACTTTGAACAATGCCTTCGTAAAGACATGTTTTTTTACCATCTTTTTTTCCATTCTTTAGAATTTATTTATTGCATATAATACATTTAGTGATATAGAGGACATTCACCGCAAGATTCCAATCCAAACTCAAAACAAATTTCACAGTATCATTATATTACTACCATATTTAAAGTAAGACGAAAAGAGCCTGAGGGAGCAACCTATATCTCCACCCACGATATAAAACATTCTCAACTTCTATATTTGAATATTTGTGTACCTCCATAAATTGGAACTCTTTTCAAATTTATACACACGTATATAGCTTATTACGGGTATATGTTTATTCCTATTCTTCCTTTTTTCGAAGGCTCCAATAAGGGTAATAGTATTATCATTACTCAAGTTCATACTATTAAAACCTGATAGATTATACCCCGCTATCCTGTCATCTATATCTGCACCTTGTTGTACCCAGTTATTAGACGTATTGCGATAAGTCCTCACATATGCATACCTCTTCTCTTTACCATTGTTATATGAAGCTATTGAAATGGCAGCACCATTATTAGATATGCTAATATTCCATCCTGAAAAATTACCTGTTGGTACCCCAACGATGTCTTTACCTACTTGCTCCCAAAGTCCTGATACGTTTTGATAAACACTTACGTAACCACCTGATGAAATCCCATCCTGGTGAGCTCCTATAGCAACCTTTTGGCCATCACTCGACAAACTCACACTTGTCCCGAAATAATCTTTTGCTGCTTTTCCTTTTATATTTTCACCTACCTGAGACCATTTTCCTGATGTATTTCTGTACACGCTCACATGGCCCGAATGTTTGCCATTACCACTATTAAGTACTGCTCCTATGGCCAGTGTAGTACCGTCTTGAGATAAGCTTACACTATAACCAAACCAATCCCCTTGCATCTCGCCATCGATATCTCCTCCTACTTGTTCCCAAACTCCTGCATTATTTTTATACACGCGTACATGCCCTGAATTTTTACCGTTACACCCATTGTTATTCAGAGCTCCAATAGCCACCGTAGTACCGTTTCCTGATAAACTCACACTATAGCCAGACCAATCTCCTATTGCTTCGCCGTTGATATCATTCCCTATTTGATTCCAAGCCCCCGAGTTTTTTTTGTATATGCGTACGCATCCTGATTGTGAACTGTTGTTACTAGCATGATATGTCCCTACAGCCAAGATTGTTTCATCATCAGATAAGCTTACACTGTAACTTGACAAATCAACTACCGATTTGTTTGTGTTTATAACTATTTGATCCTGAGCATAGCTAGCTAAACTTAATATCCCAAAAAGAATAGCCGTATGTTTCTGCAATTGTATCAATTCTTGTTAATTTTAGGATAAAGATTCATCGTATTTAGCTATCCTAATAAATAAAGTGCTTAAATAGGTTAAAATGGGGATTAAAACTTTGTTTTGTGGGACTTTAAAAACTTTTTTGAGCAGTTTTGACGGGTTTCGAGATAGCTTATTTTAGTATTGATTTTTTTTAATGAGATCGCCATAATTTGACTCTGCTCATACAGACTAGCTGCGCTCCTAGCTATTATGATTAAGCTGATGAGATTATTCGTTGCACTTCAACTATTGTTTTCAGACTACACTTTGAACAGCATTCTATTTTGGTTGTATTACAGAATTTAACAGAGATTAGTGGGATTTTATCTATACTTTCAACGTGCTAAGTGTACCATATTGGTACAAGCGTATAAAAATATCAGGCTTCTATTTTTGAGTATAGTTATATCCAGGAAGTACACAAAGGATTTAGTCGTTTTTATAAATAACTGAATAAGGGAAGAGAACTTCATCTCAAATGTTTAAGAAAACATATTTTACATATTTGGATACCGCTATTTAGGAGGATACAGATACGGTCATTGGTTTGAACAGTGTTACTTTTTTTAATTTTGATTCGAGATCGAGTTGATAGATGATACCTTACAAATTACCTCAAAAGTTACTAATGATAATGAGGAACAAGATCAAATAGATATTTATTAAAGGCGACAATTGATTTGCAGTCCCTTGATTTAGGGTGTCTCCGTCAGGAGTCATATATATAATTTCTTCGTAATCTCTTTCTGATTTTAATTTGTAAATACACTTATCTATAGGTTCGATCATCATCACCATACCTGCACCTCCGCCAAATTGATAATCATCTACTTGTTTGTAATTGTTGGTAGTGAATTGCGTAAGTTGTGTAAATGTACTTCAACTAACCCCTTATCAATTGATCGCTTCATTATTGAGGCTTTAAAAGGGCTTTTTAAAATATCAGGGACTACTTTAATAATATCGATGCGCATCTTTCTTCTAATTCACTAATGAGTGCAAAGATGCAAAAGAATATACTAAAAATAAACCTACTTGCCCCCCCCTTTGCGTTGTTTATTGATTTCATCCTGAAGTTTACGCATAACTTTCTGCTCACGTTCTAATGCTCGTTGTCTATGATCTTTAAATTCTGCTTCAGTTTTTGCTAGTGCCTTTTTGGCTTGAACTGTTACAGTATTGCTGTTTTTAAATCTATAGATAAAGAAACCTGAAAGAGCTAAAAGAGCTCCAATAATGAGTAACATAATTGCGTTATAGGTAGTTTTGGTTACTGCTGCTCCAAAAAAGCTCAAACTATCTTTTTCGTTAGTAACCGCAGAAAGATTTTCATTTGTTTGGGCTAATGATTCTTCTAATCCCCTTATAGTCGATTTTTGCTCACAGATTTTTAAGTTCGTGGCATTTAACTTTGATTCGAGACTCTTAAGGGTGTCAATGGTATTTGACTTAAGTTTATTTAGCCATACTTGTTTAACAATTTTATACTCTTGATATCTTCCGGATTTTTTTATTACAATATCAAACTGCTCTTCAATCTTTTCTTGTTTTAAAGCTTGCTCGGCAGTCATTTTTTCTTCTTGAGCAAAAGCTTTTGTTGAAAAGGTAAGTAGTATAGTTAAAACTAATAGACACTGTGGTAATTTCATAGGTTTATTCTTAAATTTTGGTTCATGCATAAAACCTTCCGTGTAGTATAGGCCGGTTCAAATGAAAGGAAATTTTCATTATCACTTAACTCCAAATAACTGGATGGTTTGAGACTTCTTTTTTTTGCTATTAATTTCTTCTGAATTTAGAGCCACTTCTTCAATATGACGTATGTGGTATCGTATTACCCCTCTAAATCGACAAATAATACATCAGGAGGTATTCTATTTTCTGACTTTGCCACTTCTAGTGCCATATGTAACGTTGCGGTACTGTCTTTCCTACCTCTAAAGGCTATGTATACCTTTGGGAACGTATTAAAAATCCTGTATACGTTTTTTGGCTGCGACATAAACATTATCTCTTTGATAGTTTTTAGACATTTTTTATGTAGTAATTTTTAATATCATTTACTTCTATTATGATTGTTTTTCCTTTGTACTATGCTCTCAAATTAGTACACTCGTTTATAAAATATTAGCAATACCCGGCAAAATTTGTATTATTTCCGCGATCATTTTTGAAGACTTTGTTATGTAGATTTTGTTAACCAGAGTTGAGTTATTCCATTATTAATGATATTATAAATAACACTGTGCAAATAAACAGTATGACCGCCAAAGCACATAAAGCATATAATTTTTCTTCTAAATGTTTCATTTGATCTTGATTAAAATATATCATACCCTAAAATCATATAGAGACATATAGTCAGGTATAGAAATAATATTATTGCTGCTATTGTTCGAATTATTCTTCTTATTATTTTCTTCATATTTTATCTATTCATTTTTTGTCGGGATATTGCTTTTAAAATTTTACAGTCTTTTTCTTTTTTCTCACTATTCCAATTCACCGTATGTTTTTGACTAAATAGTGGTACTGCATTTGAAATGTCTAATTTGTATTTGTTTGCTATTATCGGTCTAAAACTATTTAAACCATCAATATAAACTCTATTGCCTACTACCTTGTAGAGCTTGTCTATATTGATGATCACAGACCTATTTATTCTTAAAAAATTCTTTGGTAAAATTTCTGATATGGATTGAAGTGTTTCTCTTATCAAGTGTTTCCCATTGTTAGTCAGATATATGGTGATGTAATTACGATCACTCTCCAGACATAAGACCTCTTTCAAATGAAATTTAATAAGAGAATACCCTTCTTTTAAGAAAAACGTATCTTTTTGAGGCAATATTTTCTCTGCTTCCGATACGCTTTCTAATGAATCCTCTAGCATGCCTTCCAGTCCCTCTTTATTTGCAGTGTTTTTTATTAAGGTGTTAAAATCAACAAAAGGTTTGAAGAAAATTCTATACAAATCAATGGTTGCTTTGCCTTCAGGAGTTTTTACCTTTTGTGAAATGTTACTGTAAAAAGTTATTTTGTATTTGTATTTATGAAATAAGTGATATATAACAATATCATCTCTAAACATATCAAAGAAGTAATAATCGATTAATATAAAATCGTATTCGCATTTCTGTTCTGACAACCATATATCTTTCCAAGAAAAAAAGACCGTACTCCTTCTTACGCCACTTATCCTTAAATCCTCTAACAAGGATGTGCACTGTGATTTTTCTCTAGTCAAAATTGCCACTTTATTCGTCATAAAATCCTAAATTTTCTTTTTGGCACTATAAGCTCAAAACCTTGTTGCTACTTTTTTTAAAAATCTTAGCAGCTATATACAAAGGTGAAAAATAAGCGTGTCCTTACTTAAACTGGAATTGAGGTCATTATGGGAGAATATAAAATTAACCTATCCAACTTAACGCCAAAATAATGACACGCATATCATAATTATTTACAGACAAAACTATCTTTATTCTTTATGCTAAAACATGGATAATTATCTATTAAGCATGGATAATTTTATTTTATGTTTTGATAAGCATTGTATTTGCCTATATACTACTTCAAATTATAAATGATGAGATTAAAAACTTCAGTTTTAATTTCTATGCTAATATTCATTCTATTTGGCCATTCTTATAAAAAAATGTGTTTAAGCATGTTAAAATAGGGACTAAAAAAAGGTTTCAAGGGACTTGGCAAAACAGTTTTCACAAGTATTTTAGATTTTCAGGTTAAACATCTATTGTTATTCCTATATGATGATATAGGTTAACGTCGTTTTGTTAGAGGCGGTGTTCTAGAATTAAAATACAAAGAAAGTTACTGACTTAGCAAAAAGACTATAAGTTATAATCTAGAGTAGATGATCAAGTTAAACAAGGCCGAACTACAAATAGTAGACAAGCATATTAAAACTATTGAAAATGTGATAAAACAACTTATTGAAATGTTTTAAAGAAAAGAGAAGTAAGACTATATGCAATTGTTGAGCAACATTATATGATCACTGTCAAACCAATGATATCATATAAAGGCTTCCTTCAGGTTTTCGAATACTTTAAGTGGTGCATTGTGGGCATCATTGATTTAGACCCTGTTCTACAAAAAAAACGACGGGAATCGTGGTTGTAAATCCCCGCCGTTGCTATTAACTCAATAAATCATGAAAACGCTTAACCCTTATAAGACCAATGGTTGATTTGGCTCCAAGCCATCACTCCATTGAGCATACTTTTGTTGGGTGCAACCTTCGTTATATCCACAAAAGTGGTAATTTATTACGAGAGTGGACGATAAAATGTGTCCATATCGGCTAAAACCGGGATAAACCGGTTATTAAAAGTGATATGGGTATGAAAGGCATATTTTTTGAACATCGTTTGTTTATTGTTGTTCTTGGCACTGACCGTTCTTCTTTCCCTTACAGAGGGTGTATAGGGCCTGCCTGTTTCATTATCCCAAAAACATTGTAAAACATCCCACTTTTAATAAGTTTTAGCACTAATTATTGGATGCTTCCCCTGTATGGTTATTCTTTGCTTTTGATTAATACACCAAAAGCTCATAGAATGGATTTGTTATTCTTAGTTCTTTTTGGGGTCGGTTCATCAAATTCCACCGGTCATGCCCAAGTTCAAATAAATTAAATCACAAAGTACTACATGCATACAAAAGAAAACACATCAGAAGAAATAGATTTAGGACAACTGTTCAAACTTATAGGAAACGCAATTAATACATTTTTTAACCGCGTTTATAATAGTTTGAAAGCCATATATCACCTTTTTATTTTATGTATCCTCTTCTTTAGAGTTCATTTTTTTAAGTTTTGTTTGGCGGTAATATTAGGTATTGGGCTTGGGGGTTACCTAGATTATAATGCATTACGTGTTTATAAATCTTCTATGGTTGTACAACCCAATTTTAATAGTGTACGGCAACTATATAGTAATATTGAATTTTATAATCAATTGATAAAGCAAGAAGAAAGTGAAGAGTTGGCAGGAGTATTACATATTCCCCAGTCAGCAGCAAAAAGTATGACAAATATTGAAATAACAGCATTAACAGATAGAGCTCAAAAAATTTTAAAGTTTGATGAGTTTATTAAAGATCTGGATACTACTACACGAAAGAACATAAATTATCAAGATTACTTAAAGAACTTTAATGTAATTAATGCAGATTTTCATGAAATTCAAATAGAGGCGACAGCACCTGAAATAGCAAAACAATGCCAAAAGGCAATAGTAGCCGCTATAAAAACCAATGACTATTTCAGGCTTCAAAAAAATGTTAATGATGATAATTTGGCGGTTAGAGATACTATGATTAGTGAACAGCTAAAGGAAATCAATAAACTGCAATCGTTTTATAGGGAAATAAAAATTTTAGAAGTGCAACAATCGAGAGGAGCAACTAATATTAATTTGGCAGATAATAAAATAAAGCAAACCCCAGAATTTGAGCTATTCGAACAAATGGAAAAATTAAAAGAAGAAAAAACTGAGTTAAACATAGAGAAAGCAAATACAAAAAATATCATCAATATAATTTCTAATTTTCCTAATAGAGGAACATTAATAACTGACTTAAGGTTTAAAAAAATAGCACAAATACCTGCACTATTTGTGGTTATTCTAATTTTAATATTAATAATACCTGGCTTTAATAAGTACCTGGCTAATTATAGTAAATAGTAGTATCAGTTATTAAATGGTGTAAGCCCCTGGAGAATTTTATTTAGAGCAATTCCGGTAATTATCGGAGTCGAAGAAGTTCATTAGCTTATCATTAACCTATGTTTGTAATGAATAAGTTTCTTTAGACTTGAATAAGTAAATAAGTATTAAATTTAGAAGAAGAAATAGTAAAACAATTGCTCGTCATTAATGACAGTATCCAAAATTTTGTGTAAACAGAATTTCGGCAGGTTTACCTTTTTATAGTTGAACCCGTTTTTCAAATATAGTTAAGAACTGATTAAGTATTAGTCCCCAGTTATGTATTGGAGCTGTCCATTTTTTAGTAATCTGCATTAAAGCTAAATATACTGATTTTTTAAGTGCATCATCTGTTGGAAAAGCCATTTTATTTTTAGTGTATTTTCCAATTTTGCCATTTAGATTTTCAATAAGGTTTGTGGTGTAAATGATTTTTATGATCTCTAATGGGAAGTCAAAGAACACCGTAAGCTCTTTCCAGTTTCTTTGCCAGGATTGAACAGCATATGGATATTTATCATTCCATTTTTCTGCAAATCGCTCTAGTTCTGCTTTAGCCATTTCCTTATTAGGAGCATTATATATATGCTTCATATCTCCAGTAAAAGCTTTTTTATCTTTCCAGACTACGTAGCGTGCGCTATTACGTATTTGATGAACTACACAGATCTGAGTGTCTGTTGTATGTAGGAAATAAATTTTTGATGATTGGATAAAACCATTTAGATTGTCGGTTACAGTAACTAATATGTCTTCTACACCACGAGCCTTCAAGTCGGTAAGTACACCTTGCCAAAATGCAGCAGACTCATTATGTCCAAGCCACATTCCCAATAACTCTTTATGCCCTTCACGATTTAACCCCACAGCTAGATAAATGGTCTTATTGATTACTTTTCCTGCTTGTCTAACCTTAAAAACAATTCCGTCCATCCCTACAACACAATAGACATTTTCTAATGGCCTATTCTGCCAATCTAAAACGTGTTGATAACTCTATCGGTAATAATTGAAATAGCAGAAGTAGAGAGCTTAAACCCATAGATCTCCTGAATTTCGTCTTCAATATCCGATACACTCATACCTTTTGCATAAAGTGAGATGACTATATTTTCCACCGATAATGAGTTACTCTTGTGCTTAGGAACTACGACAGGTTCAAAGTTACCTTGACGATCTCTTGGAACAGTTATTTCACTTTTGCCAAATTCAGTTTTAATCTGCTTGGTACTCGTTCCGTTCCGTGTATTAGTGGCAATACTCTTACCATTTTTGGGAAACCCCAAGGAGCATCAAGTTCGCCTTGTAACATGGACTCTAAAGCGGTACGGTACTATGAAGTTGTTTTAGTAAACTGGTTAATTCGGTTTCAGTCTTTAGACCATCCAGTAAACCACTGTTCAAAAATTGTTTCTTTAAATCTTTCATAAGAAAACTGTATTATTAAAATTAAACAAAAAAATATTTAAACCAAACCCCTACTTCCTTAATAGCCAATAGAATTATAATAGCAGCCAAAAGGGAACTGTATTTAACCTCTAAACCAGTAAAGCAAATTACAGCTGCTTTTGGGTATGAAGATGAATTTTATTTTAGCAGATTTTTTAAAAAGAAAGTAGGCGTTTCACCAGATATGTACCAAAAAACAGTTGGGTTTACTAAACTTGAAAAATTATGAGCTAATCTCTTGTAGGTATACAACCAAGCTTAAAACATTTATATGTCTATATATCACAAAAAAGGAGCATTTTAATTGATGCTCCTTTTCTAACTATGGTAAACGCTATTATTTCGATGCCAAAATATCTATCTTTTGAATAGCTGTGGCTTTAAAATCGTTCAACATAGTAGGAGCATTTTCCATAAGTGCAGCAGCTACTTTACCTGTTAGATGGGCCTCCCTTCCGGAGTCCTTGGCAAAAGTGTCAAATATAGCGTATGTTGTATCGTCTAATTTAAAAGCATACCATGCTAATGTCTCGGGCTCATCGGCTACCAGTTGCTTACCAGTCTTTAGAAAATTTTCCACAGCCTCAGATTTTCCTGATTTAGCATTCATAATAACCAACAACCCTTTTTTTTGGGTTCCAGGTTTATGGTTAGAAGCAATCACATTAACGGGTCGAATACTCACGCTTACATCAAAACTTTCCAATAAATTATCAGCATGAGCTAATAATGCTTTTGCAACCTCACCACTTAAATGCGCTTGTCTACCTGCTTCAACCTCAAAAGTATCATATATACCAAAAGTGCTGTCGTCTATCTGAAAGGCAAACCAGGATACCGTTTCAGGTTCTTGTAGTACTAGTGGTAATCCACTAAATAAAAAATCTTTAACTTCCTTTGCTTTACCAGCTTTGGCTTTCATTGTGACTAATAGTCCAATCGTTTCTTTCTTTCTGTGTTTCATAATAGTATTATGTTTTGATTTAGAAAATAATTGAATTGAAAATCCCAGAAACAAGACCAGGATCACTATTTTTAATAGTATTCTTTTTTTCAATAATTTATCATTTTGTTACAGTGCAAATGTGTAACTAATCCAAAGATTGTAGAATGGACATCTGTAACTTATACATGGACGATTTTACAAAACCAACAACACGCTATACCTTGTCCCACAAAAAAACGACGAGGATCATTGTCCCAAATCCTCGCCGTTCCTACTTAACCCAAAAAAAACTTAAAACACGGTTAACCATTATAAGATCAATGGTTGATTTGGCCCCACGCTATAACTCCATTGAGCATACTTGTTGTTGGATAACCCTTTGTTTGATGCAAAGATGGGGTTTTGGCACAAGGCCGACGATAAAAAGTGTCCATATCGACTAAAACCGGGACAAACAGTCTATTAAAAGTGATAAGAGGATGAAAGACATATTTTTTGAAGATCGTTTGTCCATCCTTGGTCGGGGCACTGACCGCTCTATAAAAAACATCGGCACTTTTATGGATAAAGTAAAGATAAGTTGAAGGTCCGTGTGCACATATCTATTGTAAGAGCAGCGCCACAAAACCGCATTCGAGTCCTTTCAAAATCCCCAAAACACCATGTAAAATCCCATTTTTAAAGGGATTGGGCACTAATTATTGGATTATTCCCCTTGTATGGTTCTTTTTAGTTTTTAAATAATATTCAAAAGATTAAAAAAACAACTTCTCAAATGAAAAAGCAATTACAATTAATCATAGCTGCCATCTTTATGATATTAAAGGGCCTTACGGGGTATGGCCAAAATGTTGGTGACGAATTTCCCCGTAATGCTATCACGTATAAAGTAATTAACCGCAACCCCGAGCGATTAGAAATAATAGACAATGCAAATACAGGAGCCCTGAACATACCCAGGACCCTAACCCAATGAGGCATTCAATGGACTGTTACCAGTATCGGGCCCAGTGCTGTTTTACACCAATCCAGGTCATCACCCAATTACAATCAAAAAATATAAGAACGGTATGGGTCTCTCCTTTCCCGTTTGATTTTTACATCGTTGGTCAATAGTTGATATATACCCAACCTAAAACAGCCTTTATACCCTCTTGGTTGGGGTCTATAATGTAGAAATAGGACCCTACGGGCAAGCGGCGGGTCCTGTTGCCCCGGTTGGG
>CANMCO010000002.1 GCA_947496355.1 uncultured Aquimarina sp. | reverse complement strand
TAGATTATCCCAATCAAAGGTACCATATTTTCTTAACCATTGCGTAATTGTAGACCTAGCCTGAATGCCGTATTTATGATGAGCATTTAGTCTATCGAGCCTGCCAGATTCAATTTCTTCAACTACTTGAAGCTTAAAACAAAGCGAATAGTCTTTTTGGGTTCGCTTTACATAACCCGTGGTTACTGAATTTTTCATTACACTAAATTTTAGTGTATCGCTATTTTAGGACGAGACAGGAAAAAGAAATAAAAAACCGATACGTTTATGTATCGGTTTTTTGTTTTATATCTAAAAAAGATAAAATGTTTATCCTCCAAAGTCATCAAACCTGATATGCTCATCAGGGATACCAAAATCTTCACCCATTTTCTGAACGGCTTTGTTCATTAATGGCGGTCCACAGAAATACAATTCTATATCTTCTGGAGATTCATGATGATTAAGATAATTATCAATTACACAATTATGTATAAATCCTACAAATCCATCACCCTCTGCATCTATATCGCTTTTTACTTTCCAGTTATCTTCTTCTAATGGTTCAGATAAGGCAAGATAAAATTTGAAGTTAGGGAAGTTCTTTTCTAAATCATAAAAATGATCCAGGTAAAACAACTCGCGTTTAGAACGACCACCATACCAATACGTCACTTTACGACCCGTTTGTAATGTTTTGAATAAGTGATATAAGTGAGAACGCATTGGCGCCATACCAGCTCCACCACCAACATAAAGCATTTCTGAATCAGAATCATTGATAAAGAATTCTCCATAAGGTCCAGAAATAACTACTTTATCTCCTGGTTTTTGAGCAAAAATATAAGATGATGCGACTCCTGGGTTTACATCCATCCATCCATTTTTTGATCTATCCCATGGCGGAGTTGCAATACGTACATTAAGCATGATCTCTCTTCCTTCTGCAGGGTAAGAAGCCATAGAATATGCACGCTCTACAGTTTCATCATTCTTCATAACCAATGGCCACAGACCAAATTTATCCCATTCTGCCTGAAACTTATCTGGAGTTTCATGCTCCTCTGGGTGTGCAGTAATATCAATATCCGAATACTTAATCTCACATTGAGGGATTTCGATTTGGATATATCCTCCTGCTTTATACCCCATATCCTCAGGAATACGAACAACGAATTCTTTAATAAAAGAAGCAACATTATAGTTACGTACTACTTCAGCTTCCCATTTTTTAATACCAAATACTTCTTCTGGTATTTCAATATTCATATCCTGCTTCACTTTTACCTGGCAAGCCAGACGTGCACCATGTTGTAGTTCTTTACGAGAGAAATGCGGAGTTTCTGTTGGTAATGCTTCTCCTCCACCTTCTAATACATGGCATTCACACTGAATACAGGTTCCTCCACCACCGCAAGCAGATGGTAAAAATATTTTTTGAGCTCCCAAAGTTGATAGTAACGTACTTCCTGAAGCTACTTCTATTTCTTTTTCACCGTTAATTGTGATTTTTACAGGTCCTGATGGTAATAATTTGTCTTTTGCAAATAATAAGATTCCTACTAAAACAAGAATCAGCACCAAAAACGAAATAATCGTTAGTACTATTGTCCCACCGGTAGATGCTAAAAATATCATATTATTTAAGTATTGTAACGTTAGTATTTTCGGCTACTTCTTTTGTAGTCTTTTCTTCTTCAACCTGCACAGCCTTTGTTTCCTTTTTCTCTTCTTCACCACCAGTCAACATTCCTCCAAAACTCATAAAACCAATAGCCATTAACCCTGTAAGGATAAATGTGATTCCTAATCCTCGTAATGGAGCAGGTACATTAGAGTATCTAATTTTTTCACGAATAGCGGCTATCGCTAAAATTGCTAAGAACCATCCTATCCCAGATCCAATTCCATAAACAGCTGCATGAGAAATTGTAGCAAATTCTTTTTGTTGCATAAATAATGATCCACCTAAGATTGCACAGTTTACAGCGATCAAAGGCAAGAAAATCCCTAATGAATTATATAATGCCGGAGAAAATTTCTCAACAATGATCTCTACCAATTGTACCATAGTAGCAATGGTAGCTATAAACAAAATGAACGTTAGGAAACTTAAATCATAACCTGTATATTCTTCTCCTAGCCAAGATTCTAATGCACCATCTCTGAGAATATATTTATCTAACAAGAAGTTAAGCGGTACTGTAATTGCCAGTACAAATATAACTGCAGCACCAAGACCAACAGCCGTAGACACTTTTTTGGACACAGCAAGATATGAACACATTCCTAAGAAGAATGCAAATACCATATTATCTATAAAGATCGCTTTTAAAAATAATTCTAAATATTCCATGTTTCTTTATTTTAATGATCTTCGATTAATGCTTTATTTCTACTTCTTTGGATCCAAATAATAATCCCTACTGTAATCAAAGCCATAGGCGCTAATACCATAAAACCATTATTTTCATACCCAAGAGCATATAATCCGGTTTTTTCTATTGGGTCTCCTAATACTTTTGCACCAAATAATGTTCCTGATCCTAATAACTCTCTAAAGAATGCTACGATTACTAATAATACTCCGTATCCAGCTGCATTTCCAACACCATCAAGGAAAGACTTCCACGGTCCGTTACCCAAAGCAAAAGCCTCAAAACGTCCCATGATAATACAGTTTGTAATAATCAATCCTATAAATACAGAAAGCTCTTTACTAAGTGTATATGCAAAGGCTTTTAGCACTTGATCAACAACAATTACCAAAGCTGCCACTACCACCAACTGGACAATAATTCTAATTTTAGAAGGTATAATGTTTCTCATTAAAGAGATGACTACGTTACCTATTCCTAATACAAAAATTACTGAAATTGCCATAACTATAGATGGCTTTAATTGAGCTGTAATCGCTAATGCAGAACAAATACCTAATACTTGAATAGTAATTGGGTTATTATCAGCTAGAGGATCTGTAAGTAACTTTTTGTTTTTCTTTGAAAACAAAGGTTCTTTAGGCTCTTTTACTTTAACTTTTTCTTCTGTTACTTCAGCCATTTGTTATTTTTTTAAAGTTTCGAAATAAGGTTGATACATTTTTATTCCTTTCTTAACCATTGCCGTAACACCATCTCCAGTTATTGTTGCACCAGCCATAGCATCAACGGCATTATCATCTTTTCTTACATTTTTAGGATCTGCATTACCTTTCTTTACTGTAATTCCTTTGTAATTTCCAGAAGCATCTACGATACTTTCACCTATGAAATCATCTCTAAAATATGCTTCCTTAATATTTGCACCCAATCCAGGAGTTTCTCCTTTATGATCAAAAAATGCACCTTTTACAGTTTTGAATTCCTTATCTAAAGAAACATAACCCCAGATGGCATCCCAAAGTCCATTACCTCTCATTGGTACGACATAATATTCCTGTCCATCTTTCTTACCAATAAACAAAGGCATTTTTCTTTCGTAATTAGCATCTTGCTTTACCTTGTCGTTCTCTTTTTTAACTTCAATATCAAAAGCCTCTGCAGTTTTTTGAGCAGCACTTCCTGTAATAATATATTGCTCATCTCCAACATATTTATTAAATAATTCTTCTGCTTGTTCCGCCGGAACAAACTCATTAGAATCTTCAGGATCAGCTATTCCCATTGCAAACAAAATGTTCTGCTGTTTTTCTGTACGCTTATTTGCATCTATTCTACCCTTCAATGAAGATGCAGTAAATGCCAATAATGAGCCAACCACTACCACCATTGCAATAGCAAATATGATTGTATATGAATTTTTATCTGTATTCATCGCCATGATTAAGCCGTTTTAAGTTTTAAACGTTTCATTCTTTTCTTCACATTACCTTGAACAACATAATGATCAATTGTTGGAGCAAATACATTCATTAGCAATATTGCCAAGAACACACCTTCTGGATATGCGGGGTTAAAAACCCTAATTAATATGGAAATAAAACCTATCAAGAATCCATATATCCATTTTCCTTTATTGGTTTGAGATGCTGTAACAGGGTCGGTTGCCATAAAGACAATACCAAAAGCAATACCGCCCACAATTAAATGTTTCCAAAATTCAAGATTCATTAATGCATAAAACTTGCTAGACTCTGCAATCCATCCTGCACTAGTAACTCCATTAAATATTAATCCCATGATTAAAGTACCTAAAATGGCACTTACCATAATTCTCCAGCTCCCAATTTTAGTGAATATTAAAAATAATCCGCCTAAAAGAATTAACAATGCTGAGGTTTCTCCAACAGATCCAGGAATGAATCCGAAAAAAGCATCCGATAATGAATAAGATGCTTCCGCAGCACTACCTAACATTTCTTTTCCTTGAGCTAAACCACCCAAAATAGTTTCTCCAGAAATAGCATCTAACTGAGCTCCATCCGCAATTTCATTTGCTCGTTCTACAGCACCATGTACCCAAACTTTATCACCAGACATCCATGTAGGGTATGCAAAGAATAAAAATGCTCTTATTGTCAATGCAGGGTTTAGGATATTCATTCCCGTTCCTCCAAAAACTTCCTTACCAATAACAACTCCAAAAATCACAGCCACTGCTAACATCCATAAAGGAGTATCAACAGGTACAATAAGAGGAACTAACATTCCCGTAACTAAATACCCTTCTTCGACTTCATGCCCTTTAATAACGGCAAAAACAAACTCTACAGCTAATCCAACTCCATAAGAAACAACAACCAAAGGAAGTACTTTCCATAGACCAATTACCAAATTATCCCAAGACCAGAATACAGAACTAAAGAAACTATTCGAAACAGCTTCTATTTCTCCCAAGGCAAGATAATGCTGATATCCGGCATTGAACATCCCAAATATTAGACATGGCAATAGTGACATGATGACTGTATTCATGGTACGTTTCAAGTCATCTGCAGCACGTACATGTGATCCAGAATGGGTCGTTTCATTAGGTAAATACAAAAATGTATGGATTGCATTAAATGCAGGAGCCATTTTTTTACCCTTATATTTAAGTTTTAGTTTATGTAATTTATCTTTTAATCCCATAGCACTATCCTATTTCTTTTAACATTAAATCTAACCCTTCTCTAATAATTTGTTGATGTGGCTGTTTAGACACACAAATAAATTCGGTAAGAGCAAAATCTTCAGGAGCAACTTCATACATTCCTAATTGTTCCATTGCATCAAGATCATTTACCGCACAAGCCTTTAATAGTTGTAATGGATAAATGTCTAACGGAAATACATTTTCATAACTTCCGGTAACCACAAAAGCTCTGTGCTCTCCATTAGTATTTGTGTTAAGATCATATTTTTTATTTGGAAACAACCACGAAAAAGTAAGTGCTCTTGAAGGAGAAATCTTATTAAAAATAGGCTTGTTCCAACCAAAGAATTCATAATCGTCTCCCTCAGGAATCACTGATATACTACTGTGATAGTACCCTAAATAACCATCTGGTTTTACATTCTCTCCTGTAAGAACATCTCCACTTATTACCCTTATATTTCCTTCGTCTCTTACACCAGAACTATATACTACAGACGATACCTCGGCACCAATCGTAGTTTTATAATACTTTGGGTTCTTAACAGAAGAACCTGCTAAAGCAATCGTTCTTTCTGCATTAAACTTTCCTGTTAACAACAGTTCACCAATAATTAAAAGGTCTTGCGGGCTTACTACCCAAACAACTTCTCCTTTATTAATAGGATCTACTTTGGCTATTTGGACACTAACATTTCCTGCCGGATGTGGCCCAGAAACGTTATGCAAAACAACATTATTAAGGTTTGAAAGTGGTGAATTACCTTTTTTACCAACAGAAACATGAACTTGACCTTCTGTAAGTTTGCTCAAAGCAGTTATGGCAGTTTGAAGTTCTTTTTCCTTTCCTTGCAGGATATAATCGTAATCTGCTGAAAGTGGAGCCGTCGCGTATCCTGATATAAATATAGCCTTAGGGGCCTTATCTGGATTTGCAACAACATCATAAGGACGTTGCTTAATAAAAGGCCAACAACCAGATTCCAAAAGATGAGTTTTGATTTCATCTCCGCTCATGGCGTTTACATCCTTTACGCCAAAGTCTGCATATTTTTGTTCTTTATCTCCAAGGATTTTGAACGCCAAAATCTTTCTTTTGGCACCGCGAATAATTTCCACTACTTCTCCACTTACCGGAGAAGGAAAAAACATTTTCTCATTAGATTTTGAATGAAAAAGTGGATCGCCGGCTTTTACCTCTGTACCTTGTTTTGCAACAACTTTTGGTACAATACCGTGAAAATCGTCAGGCTTAATTGCGTAAACATTACTTCTGGTAGCGTTTGCAGTAACTTTTTCTGCTTCGCCAACAAGCTTGATGTCTAAGCCCTTTCTGATACGAATGTCTTTTGACATATTTGTAGTCTATGTTAATTAACTAAAAAAATCTTGCAAATTTAATAATTAAAACACGTAAGTGAAAGCTGGTTCTGCTATAAGATTTTATTTATAACGTTTCTAAATAATAACTTATGCATGAAAAAAAGCGTTTTTATCTTTAGGCACACATTTTGTTTATATTTACAACTATAATTATTCATATAATGTTCAAAAAACTTAAACAAACTTTATTTCTTCTCACTTTATTGTTAAGTATTCATAATAATGTTTTTGCTCAATCTACATTAGACGATTCCGCTACAGTTGATTATATCAAAACGATCCAATTTTACGGAGATTCCGAATTTGCAGGAATACCCATAATTAAACTTGGAGAACCACTTAAAATAACATTCGATGACATTAATGGAGACGAAGCGGATTACTATTACAGAATTACTCATCATAATTTTGATTGGACACCTTCACCTTTATATAAAAATGAATATTTGAATGGTTTTGATGAAATAAGAATTGTTAACTATGAAAATTCTTTTAACACCT
The DNA here is from genome assembly GCA_947496355.1 of uncultured Aquimarina sp. GTDB lineage: Bacteria > Bacteroidota > Bacteroidia > Flavobacteriales > Flavobacteriaceae > Aquimarina. Next base: position 564,767 of record CANMCO010000002.1, on the reverse strand, counting down.
TACAACTGTATAGCCACTATACGTTAAGCATACCAAATGAAGACACAAGAGGATTTAAAGTAAGTGGAAACTATATGATAGAAATCTACAATGACTATGACGAAGTTGTTTTTTCCAGAAAATTTATCATTTATGAAAACAGAACTCGTATTAAGATTTACACAAAGAGATCTAGAGATTTAAAACATATAGACACCAAACAATCTGTTCAATTTGAAATAGATTCACCTAATGAAATTCTAAGAAATCCTAAGCGCACAGTTAAAACCCTGGTGATGCAAAATAACGACATCAAAAATGCCATCACCAATCTTGTACCTCAGTTCACTATTGCCAACAAATTAGTATATAAATATGATCAAGAATCCAGTTTTTGGGGCGGAAACGAGTTCCTGTTTTTTGATAACAAAGACATACGATCTGCAAATGCAGGGGTTGGAAAAGTTGATTTACAAGATCTCTATCACCATTATCTTCATCGCAATATAGTAAGAGCCAACAGGCGATACACTTATAACCCAGACATTAATGGAAATTTTGTTGTTAGAAATCTGGATGCAGAAAATAGCAATGTAGAGGCCGATTACGCATGGATGCATTTTACTTTAGAATGCTACGAGCCCATTGGTGATGGCGAAATTTATTTATATGGAAATTTCAACAATTACACCCTTGATGACTCTACAAGACTTATTTACGACAAAGACACCGGCCTGTACAATCTAAAAAGACTATTTAAACAAGGGTTCTACAATTACAAATATATCCTACTGAAAGCTGACGGAACAATAGATCCAGGTTTCATTAGTGGTAGTTTTGATGAAACAGAAAACGAATACATTATAATACCTTATTATAGAGCACCTGGGGCTCGGTATGACCGAGCTATCGGGAAAGGGGTTGGAAACTCTGTAAACATAACAAATTAGAATATTACTCCCTCCTTTTTTGGGATTGTAGTAAACTCCTTCTATTTTAGGCCCCAGCTTAGCAAAACTTACAAAATGAAAGAAAAGGGGAGATTTCTAAAAAAGTACAGAGGAAACACATGTCTTAATTGCGATGTCCCCCTGGATATTACAGATAGGTTTTGCAACTATTGTGGCCAAACTAACACAACAAAAAAGCTGTCTTTTAAAGATTTTTTCAATGAATTTTTTTCAAGTCTTATATCCTATGATTCCAGGCTTAGACACACAGTTATTGCTTTGTTATTTTCGCCTGGAAAAATCTCAAAAGATTACATTGAAGGGAAACGTGTTCGATATGCGAATCCATTTCGTTTTTACCTAAGTGTATCTATTATCTTTTTTATTATTACTGGAATGCTAACTGATTTTGGAGATGTTAACTATGGTTCATCTGGTAACAAAAAAGAAAATTCAGCTCTTAAATTTGATTTTGGAGAAAACGAGAGTAAAAAAGAAGAAGCTAACCAAATTACATCTATAGATTCTTTACAAAAAATAGACTCACAAGCGAATCGTATTGAAACCTATAAAGACAAGTATTACAGTGAACAAGATCTTGAAAAAGTGGATTTTTATGATAATTTCAACAAAAGGTACACCTTATACCAAAAATATTTTAGAGACACCGAGATAAAAAACCCAAGTCTAGGACTCGCTAACTTAAAACACACTAACACATCTTACCACAAATGGATTTACAACAAAGCCGTACAATCCTCAGATTTTGAAGGAAACGCAGACGGTATTATTTCATTTTTCATTTCTAAATTACCTTTTATTATTTTCCTATTATTACCAGTTTTTGCTCTGGTAATCTGGTTGCTATATGCGAGAAGAGATTTCACTTATATGGAACACCTTGTGTTTTTGTTTCATACACAAACCATGTTTTTTGTATTACTAACCATTGGCATTTTGCTGGATACTGCACTATTTCCCAATTCAGATGACGATCTTCTAGTAGGAATATCACTTTTGGTCTTTTTATTTTATCTATACAAAGCAATGCGAAAATTTTATGGCCAACGTAGATGGAAAACTCTTGTTAAATTTCTGATTCTAAATCAAATATTTACTATTTTAGCATTAATTGGGATAGGATTAGGGTTTATAATTTCATTTGCACTGTATTAATTATGGTTCAACAGGTAACAAGAGGTATAAGAATTTCGGTGAATACCACCTTTGAAGGTACGTTCTACAAGAACTACAAGATTCATTTTGCCTTTGGTTATCGTATAACTATTGAAAACCAAAGCAAAGACTCTGTACAACTCACCTCTCGTTTTTGGGAAATTAAGGATGCATTAAACAACACTGAAGTTGTTGAAGGCGAAGGTGTAATTGGAAAAAAACCTGTTCTCAAACCAGGAGAATCTCACACTTATAATAGCGGATGTTTATTAAGCTCTCCTTTTGGTTCAATGAAAGGGTATTATAATATGGTAAATTTTACCTCAACCCGAAAATTTAAAGTAATGATCCCGGGGTTCAAACTTAGCGCTCCTTTTGCACTTAACTAACCACTCTTTTTACAAGTTCAAATCTTATTTTCTTTCCATTTTGTTCTACATGACAATATTTGCAATTTGAATCATAGACAAAATGATACTTTTTTGAAGCATCAAATCTCCCATCTCTCACAGTAAAAATCCCACCAAAATCTTCTTCACCATACTCTGTATATCTTCTGATTTCAAACAAATTATTCTCTCGTGTTTTATTCAACACAAAGTACGCACTGCTTCCTATACCAGAGAGAAAGTGTGCGTTTTTCAAAAAGCCAGCAGGATCAACAACATGATTATTCTTAATTTTAGGAATATTTTTATCAAAATAATTGGTTAGATTTTCCTTAAAAACAGATCCAGGATAAACATTCAGCTCTCCCTTCTCTACTTGATAAATCGGATTGTCTAAGGATGCTTTTTCAACATTTCCAAGAGGACTGGGGGTAAACAATTTGTTACGAAATAAAGGTTTTTTGATTTTAGCATGATCCGTTCCTGCTATTATTGTATCGGTAACAATACGAGAGCAGTTACTACCATCTTTCCCAAAGGCTTTGTATGGTATACTCCCTTTTTCTTGCACAGACAATACAAAATCCCTAGCTCTTTCATAATAGATATAATCACAAACTGAAGCGACCAAACGACCACTACCATGTGTTTTATCTGGATTTGCTTCGAGCCAAAGTAAAAACTCTTCAATATTATGCAATCTAGAATCAGGTGTTATAGAGGCTTTGAATGGAATTTCTAATTCTACATCAGTAATGGCGCTCCTAACCCTACCATAGCCCTGCGGGGTTATATACCTCCCAAAATCATAGTACTCTGCATTACCGGTTTCATTTTCAATTAAAACAAAAGCTGCATGTCCCGCTTTTATATAATTATGCTTTCCCAATCCCAGAGCTAGAAGTATTCTAGTTGAAGATTCATCAGAGTGTTTTACAAATGTATCAGGAAAGGCGAGTGAAATTATTTTGCCTGTGTAGCTCACCCGTTAAAATTTTAATTAATTAATCTAAGCAATTATTGCTTCAAAAACAACAGTACTTACTTCTTTATTCTGAAGATTTTCATACCTCATAGCCAACTCTTCTTCATTTTTTACTACCTGAGTTATACTGATAGTTTTTAAAAAACCTCGATCTATTTGTAGATCTACATCTTTATCGCCAACTCCAGCATTTTTATGAAAATCTAATAGCCTGCTTGGTGTTAATGCATTTTGATTTTCAAATACCTCAAACCATTCTTCTCTCTTAGCTTTCATTTCTTTGGTGTACAAAGTAGAAGAAGACCATATATGCGTTTCCTTTTCAAGGTATCGAAGATGTTTTTTTCGACCATCCCATACCAATTCAAAAAGTAACAAGTCAGATTGCCAATTTGCAGCAACAATTGTAAAAGGTTCTATCCCCGTATAATCATAGGTAGAAATAGCATCTTCTAGATCATCTGCTTCTAATAAATCCTTAACTACTACCCCTCTACTTTTTACATAAGATACTCGTCTTTCGTGAATCTCGAAACCGCCATTTAGCAAACAGATCATTGTGTTTTTATCGCTAACTCCTATCCAAGTACCGCCTGCTACCGCATCTCTAGGAAATAACATTCTGGTTTTATTAACCTGATAGAATTCTGGAAGTAACGTTTTCCGGTTTATAGCTTCATCACGATTAGAAGTGAGAATAAAATTATTTTCCTGAGTTGGGATTAAGGTAACTGTACACATAAATTTTGGGTCGGCTAAATATTTCACAACTTACAAAAAAAAATACATACTTTACAATGTTTATAAAAGGTTAAATTAGATATTGGCTTTTATAATTTTCTATCTTTGCTATCTTAAATGACTAACTCATTAAAGAAACACATCTTACTAATTTAAACTAACACATTACATCATGGGAAAAGGTTTTTTTCAAGTTCCTACTGCAATAAACGAACCTGTAAAGTCGTATGCTCCTGGCACACCAGAAAGAGAAGAAGTTCTTGCAACGTATAAAGAAATGTATAATGACACTGTTGATGTACCTTTATACATTAATGGAGAAGAAATAAGGACTGGTGATACAGGAACGATGTCTCCTCCTCACGATCACAAACACATTTTAGGTACGTACCACAAAGCCGAAAAAGCTCATATCCAAAAGGCTATTGACACTGCTCTTGCAGCAAGACAACAATGGGCAGATCTAGCATGGGAACAACGCGCCGCAGTATTTTTAAGAGCTGCCGAGTTAATTGCCGGACCTTATCGTGCAAAAATAAATGCCGCTACTATGTTAGCGCAATCTAAAAATATTTTTCAGGCAGAAATCGATGCAGCTTGCGAATTCATTGATTTCTTAAGATTTAATGTAGAATTCATGACTCAGATTTATGAAGATCAACCAGACTCTACTTCTGATGCTTGGAACAGGCTTGAATACAGACCGTTAGAAGGATTTGTATACGCCATCACACCATTTAATTTTACCGCTATTTCTGGAAACCTTCCTGCGAGTGCTGCCCTAATGGGAAATACCGTAGTTTGGAAACCAAGTGATAGTCAAATATACTCTGCAAAGGTAATTGTTGATATTTTTAAGGAAGCAGGAGTGCCGGATGGCGTGATTAATGTTGTTTACGGAGACCCAGTTATGATTACTGACACTGTTCTTGCGAGTCCAGACTTTGCTGGAATTCATTTTACCGGAAGTACACATGTATTTAAAGACATTTGGGCAAAAATCGGAACCAATATACACAACTACAAAACTTATCCTAGAATAGTAGGAGAAACGGGAGGTAAAGATTTTATTATTGCTCATCCAAGTGCTAATGCAAAACAAGTAGCCACTGGTATTTCTAGAGGTGCTTTTGAATTTCAAGGACAAAAATGTAGTGCTGCATCAAGAGCATATATCCCAAAAAGTTTGTGGGCAGATGTAGAAAAATATCTGAAAGAAGATATCAAATCTTTCAAAATGGGGTCACCAGAGGACATGAGTAACTTCATTACTGCTGTAATACACGAAGGATCCTTTGATAAACTTGCAAAATATATTGACCAAGCAAAGAATGATAGTGATGCAGAAATTATTGCAGGCGGTAATTATGACAAATCCAAAGGATATTTTATTGAGCCAACTGTGATCGTCGCAAAAGATCCAAAATACACTACTATGTGTACAGAATTATTTGGTCCTGTAGTTACCATTTATGTTTATGATGATAATAAATGGAATGAAACCTTAACACTGGTTGATGGAACTAGTGAGTATGCGTTAACCGGGGCAATATTCTCTACCGATCGTTATGCAGCAGCAGAAGCCACTAAGGCTTTAGAAAATTGTGCCGGAAATTTTTATATCAATGACAAATGTACTGGAGCCGTTGTAGGGCAACAACCATTTGGTGGAGCCAGAGCATCTGGAACTAATGACAAAGCCGGTTCATACCTCAACTTATTACGTTGGGTATCGCCACGTATGATCAAAGAAACTTTTGTTTCTCCAAAAGATTATAGATATCCTTTCTTAGGGGAATAAATTCAATACTAAAAAGGGGGTGCTAATTAGCACCCCTTTTTATTTCTTATAATTAGTTTAACAAATGAATATCAGACCTGCGATATTAGAAGATCTACCTATTCTACTTGATTTTGAACAAAAAATCATTGAGGCCGAACGTCCTATGGACCCGACTCTAAAGCAAAATGAAAAGATCACCTATTACAGTATAGAAGACTACATTCTTTCAGACCATACCCAAGTTGTTGTAGCAGAAATTGAAGATGAAATCGTTGGTAGCGGTTATGGTCAAATTAGGGATCGACTAGAGTATTTTGAACAAAAACAACTTGGCTACATAGGTTTCATGTATGTTACAGAAGAGCATCGGGGTAAAGGTGTAAGCCAAGGAATCATAAAATATCTTTGCGATTGGTTTAAAACGAAGAATCTCGAAGAAATTCGCTTAACCGTATATGACAAAAACCCAAGAGCCATAAGAGCTTATGAAAAAGTAGGTTTTGAAAAACACCTTATCGAAATGCGACTCAATCTAAACGATTAAAGCTTATACTTTATCGGTAGATACACTACTTTTTTAGTTTCAAAAAATTCTGAATCGAAATAATTAGAAAGATCATGCTGTACTGCTTTTGGAAACAAAGCTAACTCTTCGTTAAGATCCCCTCCTTTAAGGTATAAAATTCCATTCTGTAATTTATGGACACTCTTTTTAGCTATGTTTTTTCGTACCCATTTTACAAAATCAGGCATATTAGTCACTGCCCGACTAACGATAAAATCAAACCGATCATCAAAAGTTCCAGCTCTTCGTTGTTCTGCTTTTATATTTTTCAAATTCAGCGCTTTAGCTACTTCATTTACGACTTTTATTTTTTTGGCAATAACATCTATCAAATAAAAGCTTGTTTCTGGAAATAAAATTGCCAAAGGAATACCAGGAAATCCACCACCAGTACCAACATCAAGTATTTGTGCACCAGGCTTAAACTCAATAACCTTAGCGATTCCCAAGGAATGGAGCACATGTCTTTCATACAAAGATTCTATATCCTTACGAGAAATCACATTGATTTTTGCATTCCATTCTGCATACAACTCTCCCAATTTCGAAAATTGTAGTTGTTGCTCTTCTGTTAAATCTGGAAAATACTCACTTAAAATAGTCACACTTTTATTTTTTTGTTATTATAATAATAAAACCAATACCCATTAAACCGCAAAAATACATGTTAAACTGATATATTTTACTTCTTTTTAGGAACTTAAAAAAATTTAAATACCTAACTTTACCCAATATTACTATGACAACTAACGTTTTGTCATAAACCTCAACTATTATGACAACACCAAATGTACGCTTTAGCAGAGCAGATTCAGCTAAATTCTTCAGAACGCTGAATAAGCGAGTTAATCAATATTTCAAGGAGAATAATATTAAACGAACGGGAAACTGGCGATTACATTTAAAAACAATTGTCATGTTCTCTCTTTTTTTAACTCCGTATTTTCTAATTCTTACTCTTAACATTTCACAATGGTGGATGTTATTACTTACTATAGTTATGGGAGTTGGAATGGCTGGAGTAGGAATGAATGTAATGCATGACGGGAATCACGGATCATATTCTTCTAAAAAATGGATAAATAACCTAATGGGAAATAGTATCTATATTTTGGCCGGCAATGTTTATAATTGGCAAGTACAGCATAATGTTTTACATCACACCTATACCAATATACATGGTCATGATGAGGATATGGATGCAGGAAGAGTTATTCGATTTACCCAGCATGCAAAATGGAGACGTTTTCACAAATTTCAACATTACTACTCAATATTTCTATACGGTTTATTGACTTTTAACTGGGCATTGACTACAGATTTTAAGCAAACCAAAAACTATCTTGCACGTAAACTGTCTTACGGAAAATTACCTAGCCCATTAAAACAATGGAGCACGGTTGTAATTACAAAAACTATTTATGTTTTAATATGGATAGTAATACCTATGATATTTATGTCTATAGCTTGGTGGAAAATTCTACTTGGTTTTTTTATTATGCATTATGTTGCCGGATTGATATTAAGTGTTGTATTTCAATTAGCACATATGGTAAAAGATGCAGAAATGCCTGTTCCGGATACAACAGGAACTATGAAAAATACCTGGGCAATACATCAACTGTTTACAACAGTAAATTTTTCTACAAAAAACAGATTAGTTAATTGGTTTACAGGTGGATTAAACCACCAGGTGGAACACCACATTTTTCCACATATAAGCCATGTTCATTATACCAAAATTTCTAAGATTGTAAAACAAACCGCCTTAGAGTTTAATTTACCATATAACGAATACAAAACCACGCGTAAGGCAATCATTGCTCATTTTAAACATCTTAAAGAAATGGGAATGGAGCCTGCAATACAATCATAACTTTTATTTACCAATTAAAAAATGAGTACACTAATATCGGAAATGAGTGCAAAATTATCAGACAGAATTAATGCGCTTGAGGCATCAGCAACATTAGCTATGGCTGCGAAAGCTCGCGAACTAAGAGCTGAAGGAAAAGACATTATTGGCCTAAGTCTTGGAGAACCAGATTTCAATACACCGGATTTCATTAAGGAAGCTGCTATACAGGCAGTAAATGACAACTATAATTCGTATACTCCCGTTGATGGATATGTAGAATTAAAGGATGCAATTATCACCAAATTTAAAAGAGATAATAATTTGGATTATGACCGATCACAAATTGTAGTCTCTACTGGCGCAAAGCAATCTCTTTACAATGTTGCGCAAGTATACATTAACCCGGGCGATGAAGTAATTTTGCCTTGCCCTTACTGGGTGAGTTATAGTGATATTATAAAGCTTTGTGGGGGAGTACCGATAGAAGTAAAAACCTCTATAGATACTGATTTTAAAATGACTGCAGAGGACTTGGAAAAGGCAATTACACCTAAAACCAAAATGTTATGGTATAGCTCACCATGTAACCCTAGTGGATCTATTTATAGCAAAGAAGAATTACGAGCGCTAGCAGATGTATTACAAAAATATCCTGATATTATAGTCGTTAGCGATGAGATTTACGAACATATTAATTATGTTGGAGATCATGCATCTATGGCGCAATTTGATGACATGTATAATAGAACTGTTACCGTCAATGGAGTAGCAAAAGCTTTTGCTATGACCGGATGGAGAATCGGTTACATTGGCGCACCATCTACGATTGCAAGAGCTTGTAATAAAATTCAAGGCCAAGTGACCAGTGGTGCAAATTGTATTGCACAACGAGCAGTAATTACCGCTTTAGAAGCTCCTGTCAGCAAAATTCAATACATGGTAGATGAGTTTAAAGAGCGAAGAAAATTAATATTGAGTTTATTATCTGAAATTCCTGGATTTGAATGTAATGAGCCTGAGGGAGCGTTTTATGTTTTCCCTGATGTATCTTATTATTTCGGAAAGACATTGCAAGGACAAACTATAGAAAATGCAACTGATTTCTCAATGTTTTTGCTAGAAAAAGCGAATGTTGCCACAGTAACTGGTATTGCTTTTGGTAATAGCAATTGTATAAGAATATCTTACGCTGCAAGTACAGAACAAATTATAGAAGCAATAAAAAGAATTAAAGGTGCAGTAAGCTAGTTTTACAAATACCTTAATCATACAAACCGATTATTTCAATACTTGAAGTAATCGGTTTTTTACTTTTCTATAAAACCACCACACTAACACAGCTTTAATTTATAAATATAAAAGCAGCACTCACATACTAAAAGAGTAAAATTAGAGTTATATTTTTCTATTTTACTCAAACTGTTTAGTCTATTAGCAGTTATTTAAGAAACCAACTTAAACATCCCCCATGAATACGATAGAAAAAGAACGTATTGTAAAAAAAAATATCCTTCAAATTTTCAAGGAAAATTTTAACGTAGCTAAAACAGATGATGAAATTCTGGAAATTAAACCCCAAAAGGAACTTGATGATAATTACATGAATTATTACGAATCCATTTTGGATATATTTCTAATTGAACCTGAACACCTAGAAAGTATATCAGGAAAAGTAACTGATACTATTAAAAGAGTTACTGAATTATGGCTAATAACCACATATTACTCTCTTCCCTAGTGGTTTAAAAAATTGTAGAACCCTTCCTATCTGTTTCTCCAGAAAAAGGGCGTAAGAAGAATCAACACCGTAAACAATTCCAATCTTCCTATAAGCATAAGAAAGCAGCACCACCATTTTCCGAAGGCAGGGAGTACATCAAAATTATTTACAGGACTTAACTTTCCAAAAGCAGGACCTACATTACCCAAGGAAGAAGCTGCTCCTCCTATAGCAGTTTCAAAATCTAAACCTAACGCTCCCAGCACCATAGAACCTATTATAAAAGAAAGCATATATAATATAAAAAATGCTAGTATATTAAATACGATTTCTTTGGATACAGCCCTTGTATTATAGCGTACTGGCAATACTGCTCTAGGATGTAATGTTCTTTTAAATTCTAAAATCCCATTGCGGATAGTAATCAAATGCCTAACTACTTTCATCCCTCCAGAGGTAGAACCTGCAGATCCACCAAGAAACATTATTCCAAAGAAAAAAACACTTAGAAAGGGTGTCCACATGGTAAAATCTGCACTTACAAAACCGGTAGTTGTAACCACTGCTAATACTTGAAACAAAGCATGTCTAAAAGCACTTTCTGCTTCACCCAACACCATTGGGTGATCTATTGTCGAAATTGAAACATCTGCTCTATAGTAAATAATTAAGGTAGCAACCACGGTAAATGAAAGAATAAAGAGTGAATACAGCTTAAACTCTTCATCTTTTATGATTTTTTGAACTTTACCTTTAAATCCAAAATAACTAAGTACAAAGTTCATTCCGGCCAAAAACATAAACAGGATTATGATATATTGTATAAGTGGTTGATCGTTCCAATATGCTACACTTGCATTTTTAGTAGAAAAACCTCCTGTAGACAATGTACTCAATGCATGGTTAATTGCATCAAAGAAATTCATACCTGCAAGTTTCAGTAAAATAGTTTCTGCGGCTGTGTATCCAAAATAAATGAGCCACAGTCTTTTTGCCGTGTCTGTTATTCTTGGATGTAATTTATCTGCACTTGGGCCAGGAGCTTCTGCAGCAAATAATTGCATCCCCCCTATCCCTAACAAAGGCAAAATAGCAATAGCCAGAACAATAATCCCCATACCACCGATCCAATGCGTTAAACTTCGCCAAAACAATATTCCTTTGGGTATAATTTCAATCTCATTAAGAATAGATGATCCTGTAGTGGTATATCCAGACATGGTCTCAAAGAAAGCATTTGTAAACGTTGGGATTGCACCAGAAAACAAATATGGTAAAGTGCCACTTAATGACATAAAGATCCAACCGAAAGTTACAACGATATACCCTTCTCGCTTATTGATTTCCTTTTGATGCTCGCGCGTTAAAAACATCAAAGCAATACCAACAAACATTGTCGCTAAAGATGCCATCATTATTTCTAGCGTAACACCATCTTTATAAATGAAACTAATACTTGTTGCAAGAAGCATAAAGCATCCATTGCAGAGCAATAAAAGTCCCATAATATGAGAGATGATCTTGTAGTTTAATTTATACATCTTAAAGGAAAAGCTTTTCTATTTTCTTAATAGATTTTGGCAAACAACACACAACCACTCGGTCTCCTGCCTGAATATAAAAATCTCCTAATGGTATGATTCCTTTATCATTTCTAATGACCCCTGCAATTATTGCAGACCTTGGAAAGTCAAGATCTTTAATCAGATTATCACTCACCTCAGACGTTGGCTTAACAATAAACTCTAATAACTCTGCATTCATGTTATTAAGCTTAGTCATTGCTACAACTTCTCCTTTTCTAATAAATCTAAAAATATTATTGGCCGCCAGAAGTTTCTTATTTATTAAAGTGTCGATACCGATAGAATGTGATAATTGGAAATAATCCATATTCTCGACCAATGCTATTGTCTTTCTTACTCCTTTTGACTTAGCCACCAAACATGACATAATATTTGTCTCAGAATTACCTGTAACAGCAATAAAAGCATCCATATCTCCGATACCTTCTTCTTGCAATAGTTCTACATTACGCCCATCACCGTTAATTATTAAAGCATTTGGTAATTCATCCGCCAGATCAAAGGATTTATCTTTATCCTTCTCAATAAGTTTTACTCTAAATTTATGATCACAAAGGTCACAAGAGGTTTTGAAACCAATTTTGCTTCCTCCAAGAATCATAACATTTTTGATCTGTTCTTTTACCTTTCCGGTCAATTTGTATAGCTCTTCTACTCCACCCTGAGAAGTCACAAAATACACCTGATCTCCTTCTTTGAATTTTGTGTCTCCTCTAGGTATCAAAGTATATTGAGTTCCAGAACGCTGGATTGCGATTGGCATAAAATGTAATTCGGGAAATACGTCAGCTGCTTCTCTTACACTTTTCCCTACAAACAATGCTTCAGAAGATAATGTGGTACCCACCATTGTTAACGCCCCTTCTTCAAACTCATAACTATCATGAAATGCAGATTGATTAAGAAGCAATTCAATCTCACTAGCTGCTAGGGCCTCAGGAGAAATTAGCTCATCAATCCCAAATTTAGTAAAACCTACTTCTTCTTTATTCTCTATAAATTCTGTATTCGAAATTCTGGCTATTGTACGTTTTGCACCCAATTGTTTAGCCAATACACAAACGGTTATATTTGTAGTTTCGCTAGAGGTTACACTAATAACCATATCAACATTTTCTACTCTTGCCTCTTTTAAAATAGAGATAGATGTTGAATCTCCTTTAATAACCCTAATATCTAAATGGGTATCAGCGTAATTAAGGCATTCTTTATCCGTATCAATAAGAGTAATATCCTGGGACTCAAATGAGAGCAATTTTGCCAAATGAAATCCAACTTCACCAGCTCCGGCAATAATGATTTTCATTGGTTTTTTTTAATGTTTTCCATCTAAAGATAAAATCAAACTAAGACTTAATTTTCCATAAAAGGAATAATTATATATCTAGTCTTAGAATATAAAAGCGTACAAAGATAGTGCAAATTGACAAACTGATAAAATTTGATTATCTCGAACTTAATTCAAATCTATTCTGACTATCTATATCAAAAATGTATATTTGCCCTAAATTTTTTTTGAATGCCCAAGAAGATAACACCATATAAAGACGAATCCAGATCTAAAAAGGAACAGGTTGCCGAGATGTTTGATACCATTTCAGGAAACTATGACGGACTTAATCGTGTTATTTCTTTTGGAATTGATGTAAAGTGGCGTAAAAAAGTGGTCAATCTGGTTAAAAAATCAGATCCTAGAAGAATACTAGATGTTGCAACAGGAACTGGAGATCTTGCCATTAATCTTTCAAAAACAGGTGCTACAGAGATTATTGGTTTGGATATTTCTGCTGGAATGCTAGAAGTAGGTAAAAACAAGATAAAGACAAAAAAATTAGATGACATTATTAGTATGGTGCAGGCAGATAGTGAAAACCTGCCCTATGAAGAAAACTATTTTGATGCTATAACTGTAGCTTTTGGAGTCAGAAATTTTGAAAACTTAGAAAAAGGGCTTTCAGAAATTTTTAGGGTACTTAAGCCTGGTGGTATTTTTGTTATTCTAGAGACATCAATCCCTACAAAAACACCTTATAAACAAGGATACAGATTCTATTCTACAAAAATTTTACCTCTAATAGGAAGGATTTTTTCTAAGGACAGATCTGCATATTCTTACCTTAGTGAAAGTGCTGCTGCTTTTCCTTATGGTGAAGCACTCAACAATATTTTAAAAAAAATTGGGTTTATAGATGTTGAAGATAAACCCCAAACTTTTGGTGTTGCAACAATTTATACAGCAACAAAATAAACATATAAGCCTGTAATAGGCATTGAAAAGAACCAATACTAACCAATACAAACATGGTATAACACCATTTGATTGGTAAATTTTATTTAGATGAAAAAACTTTTTATTGTAATTGCTGTTTTAATTTTCACTCAGAATCTGAGCGCACAGTTGTTCTCTAAGGAAAAGGTACAAAACCTTCAAAATTTTGACAAATCAAGATTAAGCTATGGTTATATACTAGGGTTTAATTTATATGATTTTAATTTTGATTACACAACTGATTTTGAAGATGCAGATATATTACATAATGAATCTTTAGGATTTAGCGTTGGACTTATGGGGAACCTTAGAATAAATGATTATCTAGATCTTAGACTAGAACCCATGGTTACTTTTAATACCAGAAATTTAACCTTCAACAATCCTCAACTTACTTCTGAGTTTGAATCATTCAGAGAAGTAAAATCAACCTATGTTCATATCCCTTTGTTGTTAAAAGTATCAACAAAAAGAATAAATAATATTAAGCCTTTTATCGTAGGCGGAGTATCTACTTCTATCAATTTATCCAGTAACCAAGACAACCCAGATGATAATAGTGCGGGAGAGTTTAGGATGAAAACTAATACTAATTATTACGAAATAGGCTTTGGGATAGATTTCTATCTGTATTATTTCAAATTCACCCCTTCAATTCGTGGTGTATTTGCAATGTCTGACGAATTAGTACCAGATAATGATCCTAATAGTCCCTGGACAGGCACTATAGATAAAATGTCTACCAGAGGTATTTTTATAAATTTCACTTTTCAATAAGCAAAATTTAAGATCTTTTAAACTCACTTAAAACGATTGCAGTAGCTGTAGCTACGTTAAGACTCTCTGTTTTTTGATCATTACCAAAACGCGGTATAGTTATCCGCTTGTTTATCAAATTTTCAATTTCTTTAGAGATACCGTTTGCCTCATTACCCATTACAACTATGGCTTGTTGTGATAATTCTTCAGCATACAAATTATCTCCTTTCATAAAAGTACCGTAGATTCTAGAGCTTGGTTTCTGTTCGCTCAAGAACACCGCAAGATCCACGTAATTCACCCTTACTCTTGTTATTGACCCCATGGTTGCTTGAATCACCTTTGGGTTATAACAATCTACCGTCTGTTTTGAGCACACCAGCTCTTGTATTCCAAACCAATCACATAATCGGATTATCGTACCCAAATTTCCAGGATCCCTAACATCGTCCAAAGCCAATATCAGACCATCTGTATCAATCTCATAGGTTTCAGGAATAGAAAAAATTGCCAATGCAGCTTGCGGAGTAGTCAAAAAGCTAATCTGCTTTAATTCCTCTTGGGTTATCTTTTGTTGTAAATTTTGAGCCACGTCAAAAATATCCTCATCTAACACATAAAGCGAATGAAGAACTAACTCTGCATCAAGCAATTCCTTGATTACTTTTTTACCTTCTGCAACAAACAACCCATGTTGTTTTCGGTATTTTTTTTGATATAAACTTTTTATTAGTTTCTTTTGGTTTTTGCTAACCATACAAATAGTGTATTTTTGAATCAATAATAAATAGGGATTGAAACACTTTCTGACAAAAATATTATTTATTACCCTAACCACAACCTTTTTAATTTCGTGTGACGCGGTAAAAAGAGTTTCTGAAGGTGAATACTTGTTAGAAAAACAACAAATTTATGTTGACAGCACTAAAACCAACGACATAAAACTAGACAATCAATTGTATCAAAAACCTAATATTAAATTATTAGGAATCCCCTTCAGACTTCATATTTATAACCTTGCCAGCGTAAATCGAGATTCATTATATCAGGACTGGCTAAAAAGGAAGCCTAATCGTGAAAAGCGTATGGTGAGTTTTTTCTCAAAAAAACAAGTCGATAGATTAGGTGTAGGATTAACGGGTATTAATGAATGGGTAAAAAACACAGGAGAACCTCCATCGATTATTGATGAGTCTAAAATAAGGCGTTCTGTAAAACGACTACAAGCATATTATTGGAATAATGGATGGTTTAACATAGAAGCCGATTATAAAATAAATAAGAAAAAAGAAAAAAGAGCAACGGTAGATTATTACATAAAACCACGCAAACCCTATTTTATTGATTCACTAAAAGCTAAAATAGAATCCAAAGTTGCTGATTCAATATACAGGATCAGCACCCAAAAGTCTGCTATTATCTCGGGTAAACAATACAAGACTTCAGATATTGAAGCAGAAAGAGAAAGATTAACTTCCTTATATCGTAACTCTGGTCTTTTTCATTTCGAAAAAGAGTTTATAAAATTTGATGCAGACACAATAAATACGGATCACAAAGTAAATCTTAATTTACTGATAAAGAATAGACCTGTAACTTTTGGAGATTCTACGGCAAGAATTCCATTTATGGTTCACAAAATAAGTAAAGTAAATGTTTTTACTGATTATTCTTATCAAAACCGAGACAAAAAACCAAAGGACAGCACATCATATAAAGGATATAACATATATGGTTTTGAAAAGATCAAATATACTCGTAAAGCAATTGCAAATTCTATTTTAATTACTCCAGGTGAAATCTTTAGGGCGCGTGATCGTACATTTACTTATAATCAAATCAATAATTTAAGAACCTTCAAATACCCAAACATACGATACGATGTTGATCCTAATGATCCCACAGGTGAGAGTTTAATTGCTAATATTTTACTAACACCAAGGAAAAAATATAGCACCAATGTACAATTTGATGTTTCGACATCTAATATTCAAGCATTCGGAATAGGATTTGGAGGGTCACTTTTAATAAGGAATGTTTTTAGAGGGGCCGAAATTCTTGAAATTTCTGCTAGAGGGAGTATTGGTTCATCTAGCGATGCTGTTGACGGCGGTGAACGATTCTTTAATATCTCAGAAGTTGGTTTAGACACGAGACTATCTTTTCCAAAGATACTTTTCCCTTTTAACACCAACAAAATTATTCCAAAACGCATGTCCCCAACAACTAACCTTATTTTTGGAATTAATGTTCAGCAAAATATTGGTCTGGACAAACAAAATGCAACCGGAGTATTTAATTATCAATGGAAACCAAGCAAAGTTCACACCAATCAAATAGATCTTGTAAACATACAATATGTAAGAAACCTTAATATCAATAATTATTTCAGAATATATAGAACCTCTTACAATCAACTAAACGATATAGCAAGAGATGTTCTTGAACCAGACTCGCCTTTCTTTATCCAACCGTTAACAGGAATTCCAAACCTTAATGATGCAGAATTAAGTATTCCTGGTGGTGCCGAAGGATTTATTACAGCATCACTTGGACTGTCTCCTGATGTAGATCTAACCGCTATTCAATTACAGGAGATTCAAAATATTGAGGAACGTAAAATCAGATTAACAGAAGACAACCTAATATTTGCGTCTAGTTACACTTATACTAAAAATAACAAAGAAAATCTTTATGATGAAAATTATTCAAGATTTAGGGTCAAAGTAGAGCTAGCAGGTAATGTTCTAAATGCAATTTCTAACATTACTGGATTAAAAGAAAATTCACGCAATCGTTTTGATGTGTTTGGGGTAGAATTTTCCCAATATGCAAAAACAGAATTAGACTATATAAAACATTGGGATCTTGGAAGAAAAAACGTAGTTGCCTTTAGAGCCTTTGGAGGAATAGCAATACCCTACGGTAATGCTAATAGTATTCCGTTTGCACGAAGTTTCTTTGGAGGAGGCCCTAATGATAACAGAGCATGGTTAGCCTATGATCTAGGACCTGGTAGCACAGATGGAAGAAATGAATTCAATGAAGCAAACCTAAAAATAGCCTTAAATTTGGAATACCGCAATACGATATTAGGATCTCTTAAAGGAGCATTATTTATAGATGCCGGTAATATCTGGAACATTCTGGATAGTGTAGAGGATGAAGAAGCCATATTTTCTGGATTAGATGATATACAAGAACTTGCAGTAGGAAGTGGATTTGGATTTAGATATGATTTTGATTTTTTCGTTATAAGACTAGATATTGGTTTCAAAACCTTTAATCCCGCAAATAACAGAGACCAAAGATGGTTTAAGGGGTACAATTTCTCTGAAGCGGTTTACAACTTCGGAATTAATTATCCTTTTTAACATATATAATCTACCAATATTTAATGACCAGATCAATCATTGTACTATACACTTAAAGATTGTACTAATCGTGTAGGTTTACGTATAATTTTACTATTTTTGTACCCTTATAAACCAAAACTAAATTATGAGTCACAACATCAAACCGGGAGTTGCTACGGGAGACGAGGTTCAAGCAATTTTTAAATACGCAAAAGAAAAAGCGTTTGCATTACCTGCCGTAAATGTAATAGGTTCTAATTCTATAAATGGAGTTTTAGAAACTGCAGCAGAATTAAACGCTCCTGTAATAATTCAATTCTCAAACGGAGGAGCACAATTTAATGCAGGAAAAGGACTTTCGAATGAAGGGCAGAAGGCTGCAATAGCAGGAGCAGTTGCAGGTGCCAAACATGTGCACCTTTTGGCTGAAGCTTATGGAGTTCCAGTAATTTTGCATACTGACCACTGTGCAAAAAAATTACTACCTTGGATAGACGGGCTATTAGATGCTGGAGAACAATTCTACAAAGAAACCGGAAAACCATTGTATAGTTCCCATATGATTGATTTATCTGAAGAGCCTCTTGAAGAAAACATTGAAATCTGTAAAGAATATCTAGCTCGCATGAGCAAAATGGGGATGACTCTAGAAATAGAACTAGGAATTACCGGAGGTGAAGAAGATGGTGTTGATAACAGCGATGTAGATGATTCTAAGTTATACACCCAACCAGAAGAAGTTGCTTACGCTTATGAAGAATTAAGCAAAGTAAGTGATAAATTCACAGTAGCTGCTGCTTTTGGTAACGTGCACGGGGTATACAAACCTGGAAACGTAAAACTTACACCTAAAATCCTTAAAAATTCTCAAGAGTTTATCTCAGAAAAATACGGAGTCGGACATAACCACATCGATTTTGTATTTCATGGAGGTAGTGGTTCTTCATTAGAAGAAATCAGAGAGTCAATAGGATATGGTGTAATCAAAATGAATATTGATACTGATCTTCAATTTGCTTTTAATGAAGGTATTCGTGATTACATGAACAATAACATTGAATATCTGAAAACACAAATTGGTAATCCAGAAGGATCTGAAGAACCTAATAAAAAATATTACGATCCAAGAAAATGGTTGCGAGAAGGTGAAATCACTTTTAAGAACCGTCTTAAAAAGGCATTCGAAGATCTAAATAATGTGAATACATTATAATGATGAAAACCAAGCTGAAACTCCTATAGGAGTTTCAGCTTTTTTAATATAATAATTTATGGCTTGGTTTAAGAGAACACAAAAAGGTATACAAACAGCTACCGAAGATAAAAAAGATGTACCAAAAGGACTTTGGTATAAATCTCCAACAGGAAAAATTGTAGATGCAGAACAACTTGAAAAAAACTTTTATGTAAGTCCAGAAGATGGATATCATGTAAGAATTGGTAGTAAAGAGTATTTCGAAATTTTATTCGACGACAACAAATACAAAGAGCTCGACAAAAACCTTTCCTCAAAAGACCCTCTTAAATTTGAAGACAAGAAAAAATACGTTGATCGGCTTAAAGATGCTCAAGACAAAACCAACCTTAAGGACGCTGTAAGAACCGCTATAGGGAAATCAGGCGGGAATGACCTTGTTATTGCCTGTATGGATTTCTCGTTTATTGGAGGATCAATGGGTAGCGTAGTTGGCGAAAAAATTGCCAGAGCTGCAGATTATTCTTTAGCGCATAAAATTCCGTTTATGATCATCTCCAAATCAGGAGGTGCACGTATGATGGAAGCAGCATTATCATTAATGCAGCTTGCCAAAACATCTGCAAAATTAGCCCAATTGGCAGATGCAAATATCCCTTATATTTCTTTATGCACAGATCCAACCACCGGCGGTACAACAGCATCTTTTGCTATGTTAGGAGATATTAATATTGCAGAACCTGGTGCACTAATTGGTTTTGCGGGACCACGTGTGGTAAGAGACACAACAGGAAAAGAATTACCAGAAGGCTTTCAAACTTCAGAATTCCTGTTAGAACATGGGTTTCTAGATTTTATTACAGCAAGACAACATCTAAAACAAAAAGTGAATTTATATTTAAATCTAATATTGAATAGACCACTTCCAAACTAATAAATAGACTTATATCGTAACCAGGGACTCGACAAAATAGTTGAGTCCTTTTTTTTATTACTTTAAGTAAAAAAGTACCCTTAAGTAAAAGGGCACTTTTAAACTCACAAATCAAAAAAAATCCTATAAACGAATTTCTCTTTCTTCTCCGTCAGAATCTGTAAACACAGCTATATTATCACATTCTCCACCTCCATAATTCAACGAGCCACTATAGTTTGTTCTTACTAAATCCACTACCCCGGTCACAAGAAATCTACAACTCGCTTCTCTACGTAAAGGAGTCGTAATTGTTGTACTATGTATATTACCATTAGCAAAATTGGTTTCCCACTCACCGGTAATTAAGAATACATTATCACCCCAGTTACCATTAAATGAGCCCTCTATCCATTCTCTCGTTTTTGTACCTGTTCTGGAAGCTGTAGTCCCATCTGGAAAAGTCACACTAAAACCAAGGTCCATCATATATTGGGGATTACCGTTATCATTAACCTTTTGTCTTGTTACCGTTTTAGAGCCGGCAAACTGAATATCATCAATAAAAAAGTTTACAAGATTATAATTGATAATCAATGTCATGGCATCAAGATCAGCAATATAAGACATGTTTACTGTTCCTTTCAAAATATGCCCACCACGTACTTCACATCCCTCAGAACCGAAATCTACAGTTACTTCTTTTGAAGTATCTGTAATTTCTATATTTATTGTTGCACATTCTGGTAAAAAAGGATGAATAGGACTTTTAATAGAGCTTTCTTCAACTTCATATATCTGCACAAAAGTATCACTTATAACTTCGGTAGCATTATCTACTTTTGCAGTAAGCTCTGCTTCTTCTAGATTAAGAGATTCGATTGTTTGATCACTAGATTCATCCTTATTACAGCTGACTAAAATCACTGATATAAATACAATTGCACTAAACTTTAAAATGTTGTTTTTCATAATATTTAATTTTAACGTTACTCTCTTAAGACCAACAATTTTATAAAAGGTTTAATCCAGTATGATTTTTTTAAATAAAAAGTAATTATAATCCAAAAAGTACTATATTTGCACGCTGATAGCAAAGAGCTATTTATACATAAAAATCATTTAAATAATATTGGAATGTATCTAACAAAAGAAGTTAAAGAAGAAATCTTCGCAAAACACGGTAAAGGAAAGAATGACAGTGGTTCTGCAGAAGGTCAAATTGCATTGTTTACACACAGAATTACTCACCTGACTGAACACTTAAAAAAGAATCGTAAAGATTTTAATACAGAGCGTTCTCTTGTAAGATTAGTAGGTAAGCGAAGAGATTTACTTGATTATCTTAAGAAAAAAGATATCATGAGATATCGTGCAATTGTAAAAGAATTAGGATTAAGAAAATAATAAAAGAGAGGCTGCGCGCCTCTTTTTTTATATACATATATTTTTAAACAAAAGCATTCAATCCCAAAAGGAATTAATTAATGCCTTAGTTTTTCATTGGTCGCGCAATTACTACAACAACAACACAACCTTGTCCGTCCGAGTAAGACGGAAACCAATGTTTAATTAAATCTACCATTCTCTATTATTGAGATAGTTAAATTGGTGGATAAGAATCAAAAAATTATGATTCCAAAAGTTTATAGAGAGGTCATAGACCTTGGTGATGGTAGAGAAATTTCTATCGAAACTGGAAAATTAGCAAAACAGGCTCATGGTTCTGTTGTTGTTCAATCAGGCAAGTGTATGTTATTATGTACAGTTGTTTCAAATTACAAACAAAGTGATGTAGATTTTCTACCATTAACAGTAGATTACAGAGAGAAATTTGCAGCATCTGGTCGTTACCCTGGTGGTTTTTTCAAAAGAGAAGCTAGACCAAGTGATGGTGAGGTATTAACAATGAGATTAGTAGATCGTGTACTACGTCCACTTTTCCCAAAAGATTACCATGCAGAAACACAGGTAATGATTCAATTAATGTCTCATGATGAAGATGTAATGCCTGATGCCATGGCCGGATTGGCAGCATCTGCGGCAATACAATTATCTGATTTTCCATTTGAATGTGCAATTTCTGAAGCACGTGTAGGTAGAATAAATGGCGAATTCATTATCAACCCTACCAGAGCACAATTAGAAGAATCAGATATCGATATGATGATTGGTGCATCTGCCGATTCTGTAATGATGGTTGAAGGTGAAATGGATGAGATTTCTGAAGAAGAAATGGTAGAAGCCATCAAATTTGCTCACGAAGCGATCAAGGTACAATGTGCTGCGCAACTTAAGTTAGCTGAAGCATTTGGCAAGAAGGAAGTTCGTGAATATGATCCAGAAAGAGAAGATGAAGATTTAGCGAAGAAAGTTCATGACATGGCGTATGATAAAGTATACGCTATTGCAAAAGCTGGTTCTTCTAAAAAAGAACGTGGTTTAGCTTTTTCAGAAATAAAAGAAGAAATTACCGCAACTTTTTCTGAAGAGGAACTAGAAGATTTTGGAGATTTAGTGTCTAAATATTTCTATAAAGCAGAAAAAGCTGCCATTCGCGATCTTACTCTAAATGAAGGGTTGCGTCTAGATGGTCGTAAAACTGATGAAATCAGACCAATATGGTGCGAGGTTGACTACCTACCTTCGACACATGGGTCTTCTATTTTCACAAGAGGAGAGACACAAGCATTGGCAACAGTAACTTTAGGAACTTCTAGAGAAGCTAACCAAATAGATATGCCTTCTTATGAAGGAGAGGAAACATTCTATTTACATTACAACTTCCCTCCTTTCTCAACAGGTGAAGCAAGACCTATAAGAGGTACATCACGTAGAGAAGTAGGTCATGGTAATCTTGCACAACGTGCACTAAAAAGAATGATTCCTGCAGATTGTCCTTACACAGTACGTGTCGTATCAGAGGTATTAGAATCTAACGGTTCTTCTTCTATGGCAACTGTTTGTTCAGGAACTATGGCGCTTATGGATGCTGGTGTACAATTAAAAAAGCCAGTTTCTGGTATCGCAATGGGATTGATCTCAGATGGCGAAACAGGAAAGTATGCTGTTTTATCTGATATCTTGGGTGATGAGGATCACTTAGGAGACATGGACTTTAAAGTAACAGGTACTGCAGATGGTATTACTGCTTGCCAGATGGATATTAAAGTAAAAGGTCTTTCTTATGAAATCCTTGTTAATGCATTAAAACAAGCTGCCGAAGGACGTTTACATATTCTTGGTAAATTAACAGAGACTATTGCAACACCAAATGTAGATGTAAAAGCGCATGCTCCAAAAATGGTTACTAAAACTATTCCAGGAGAATATATTGGTGCTCTAATTGGACCAGGTGGTAAAGTAATTCAAGAATTACAAAAAGCAACCGGAACAACTATCGTAATCAATGAAGATCCTGTTACTGAAGAAGGTAATGTAGAGATCTTAGGTACAGATCAAGAAGGAATTGATGCAGTATTGGCAAAAATCGATTCTATTACTTTTAAACCAGTTGTTGGTAGTGTTTATGAAGTAAAAGTAATCAAAATGTTAGATTTTGGTGCCGTTGTAGAATACTTAGAAGCTCCTGGGAACGAAGTATTACTTCACGTTTCAGAATTAGCTTGGGAACGCACAGAAAATGTTAGCGATGTTGTAAACATGGGTGACGTATTTGATGTAAAGTATTTTGGAGTTGATTCAAGAACTCGAAAAGAAAAAGTTTCTAGAAAAGCGCTTTTACCAAGACCTCCTAGACCAGAAGGTAATGATAAAAGAGATGACAGAAGACCTCCTCGTAGAGAGAAAAAAGAAAATTAATTTTCTTTAGATATATAGCATAACCGCCTTCAAAATTTTGAAGGCGGTTTCTTTTTAGAAAAATCTATATCCTATTAAAACTCCACCCCTGGCAAAACCTTCATCATCACTTTCACCTAGCAGATAGCGACCGCCGCCAGCACTAATCTCAAAAACAAAACCATTATCACTTACCCACTTTTGACCAATAGCAAGCCCCACTCCGATATCGAACCAATTTTCGGTTTCAATATTAGACAACCCAACTAATTCTTCATTTTCCCCGCCTGCAAAACGTAATGTACCCTCTACGAATAATCCCCTTGCACCATAATCTTTCTTATTCAGAAAATACTGTCGATAAAATGGCTCAACTGCAAAAGCCTGATATTCGCTAAAATCATCGTCCAGACTGAAACTAGCAGCCAACCCAAGGCCAGAATATTTACTGATTACGTATTCATAGCTAACCTCTAAATTAGGAAATACTAAAATGTCAAAAGCATCAAGCCTGAGCTCATGTCTATTTTGATTATTAAAAGAATTTTCTTGTCCATAGGATAGAAAAGGTATTAACATCAAACCAACTAAAAATAATTCAACCAATTTTCTCATAATTAAGTAATTTAATTGTTCAGTGGTCAAACATAATATCGGTGTCTCAATACAAAGTGTCGAAAATTGCAAGGGGTAAAATTATTTTTTGTAATAATCACAAAATTTGCGATTAGTATTTTTAAAACCAGCCCAATAGCCTATTTTCACAACTTTGAAATAATATTTTTGCGATAATCACAAAAAAACACATACTTTTCTAACTTACTTTACACGTAATAATATTTGCGTTTATCTCTAAAACCTTAAAAATGATTCAGCAAACTTTTTTAGACATAATTAAATCTCAGCTTGCACAAAAAACATCATTAATAGATGAGGTAGCTACTGTTCTTGATATAAGTTATGATGCAGCGCACAGAAGGGTGAGTCAAAAAAGTAAATTATCCCTTGAGGAAGGAGTAACAATTGCAAAACATTTCGGAATATCAATCGATCAACTATTCTCTAATGAACAGGAACATATTGTTGCAGTAAAAAAAACTGCTCCTGTTACCGATATGGAAAGTTTATTGGCATATTATAAAAATTCATACGAATCACTATTGCCATTAATTAATAATCCAGAAGTAGAAATGATTTACTCAGCAAAAGATCTTCCAATCTTTTATACTTCTAATGATAATCTCTTATCAAAATTCAAAATGTACGTTTGGCTTAAAATTATGGATTCAAGTCTTACCGATGTTCGATTTGCTAATTTTAATCCTTCGCTATCACTATTAGAGGCAGCCAAAAACCTTGGACAATTGTATAATGACCTAAATGCCGTAGAAATATGGGATTTGACCACAATTAATAGTACGTTAAAACAAATACATTTTTATTTTGAGTCTGATATACTTACCGCTATTGATGCACTAGAAATATGTGATGATTTAGAGAAACTGATCCATAATATTTCTAAGAAAGTGGTTCTACAGAAAGAAAAGTTCAAATTGTATTACAATGAACTTTTATTAATGAATAACAGAGTTTTGGTAAAAACTCCAGCAGAAAAATCATTATATGTACCCTTTACTATTCTATCGTATTATAGAACAAATGATATTATTACTTGTAATCAAGCCGAAGATTTCTTGAAAATTCAAATGGATGGTTCTAAACTTTTAAGCACAGTGGGTGAAAGAGAGAGAAGTCTATTCTTCAATAAGATGCATAAAAAAATAGATACATTACGTTCATTAATTAAAGTTAGTGATGTTTTAGAATTTGAATAACCTCCTATTTTATGGTGCAAAAATAATATTGGAAAAATTTAACAAAATGTAGTGTTAGCAATTCACAACGTGCTACGACAAAGTATAAGAACACAGCTATTTGATAAAAAAAGAAACAATTTTGTAACATTTTTACAACATATTACGTATAATAGATAAAAGCCCTAAATATTCACATATTAAATTTCAAGGAGAACATAGATGAGACAACTTAAGATTACGAAGCAGGTAACTAATCGTGAGACTGCATCGCTGGATAAGTATTTGCAAGAAATAGGTAAAGTAGACCTTATTACGGCAGATGAAGAAGTGGAATTAGCTCAGAGAATAAAAGCTGGTGACGAAAGAGCCCTTGAAAAATTGACAAAGGCAAACCTTAGATTTGTGGTTTCTGTTGCAAAGCAATACCAAAATCAAGGACTTACCCTTCCTGATTTAATTAATGAGGGTAATTTAGGTCTAATAAAAGCGGCTAAGCGTTTTGATGAAACTCGAGGATTTAAATTCATTTCATATGCAGTATGGTGGATTCGTCAATCGATTTTACAAGCATTAGCAGAGCAATCTCGTATTGTTCGTCTTCCTTTGAATAAAATTGGTTCTATTAATAAGATCAATAAAACATATGCTTTCTTAGAGCAATCTCATGAGCGCCCACCTAGTGCAGAAGAAATTGCAAAAGAATTGGATATGACTATCAATGACGTAAAAGAGTCTATGAAAAACTCTGGTCGTCATGTAAGTATGGATGCTCCACTTGTTGAAGGAGAAGATTCTAACCTTTATGATGTATTAAACTCTGGTGAGTCTCCTAATCCAGATAGGTCTTTATTGCACGAGTCTCTTCGTACTGAAATAGAACGAGCATTAGAAACGCTTACTCCAAGAGAAGCAGATGTAATTAGATTATATTTTGGTCTTGGAGATCAGCACCCTATGACACTTGAAGAAATTGGAGAAACCTTTGATTTAACACGTGAGCGTGTACGTCAAATAAAAGAAAAAGCAATTCGTAGATTAAAACATACATCTAGAAGTAAAATATTAAAGACTTATTTAGGATAAATTCCTAAATTGCGGTTACAAACAGTTTTATAACATAACTGTTCGTTTTTTGATTGATGAATGACCTCCGGCTGATTACCGGAGGTTTTTTCATTTATAATACTTTTTAACATCTTTTTCATCAATAATTAAAAAAAAATAGTAATATTATAAGATATAAGTAAACAATCTTTAAAAACCCGTTTATAAATCTCAAAAGTTATGGGGTATATAATTAGTTACGTAAGCACTATTACTCCAGATTTGTCCGATGTTGATATTCGTGAACTTATGGAGTTTGTAAAGCATAAAAACAGCCTCCTTAACATAACGGGTATCTTAATTTATAGTGAAGGAAATTTTTTTCAGATCCTAGAGGGGGAGTCAGAAGTTGTTAAGAGCATTTTCGAGAAGATTAAAAAAGACCCTAGACATTATAATATCATTAAAATGTTGGATAAAGAAATTAAAAACAATTCTTTTTCAGCGTATTATTCTCCGTTTACTGTGATATCTGATCATTATAGTCAAACCGAACTACATCAATTCTTAAAAAATGAGAAAGATTATAATCCTGAACACTTTCATAGTATCTCTTATTTAACTAGAAAATTTATGAAGCTTATCTAGCATATTGAATTTGTGTTATATTAAAAAACAAAATTTTGTTCTTTTTATCTTTTGATTTATCCACTACACTATTCTCTCATTGAAAAAGCTCCAGAACCAATTTCTGACATTTCAGAATTAGAAACTTTTGAGAAATAAAGACCACTTGTTGATGAGTATATTGTAATATGCCATGTATCATTAGTGGATTCAAGAATTCTAAAATTTTCTGGGTTTTTAAGAATTTCCTCATAATAGTCAATAACTACTGTATCAAACTTTAATAGCAATTTATTATTTGATATAGTAAATGTACGGTGCAAAGATTCCGTATCAGTATTATCCCAGGTTCCTATTAACCAATCAGGAGGGGTTAATTGAATTGAATCATCATCAGATGAGCAAGAACCATTCAAAAATGCAATGGCAATAAAAAAGAAAAAACGAAATAATTTGAACATGTAATCACATAAATATTTTATAACCAGAAATAAATATTCCTAAAAACATAATATTCTGAGAATATATTGATTCAAACAAATAAATCGATCAGAATAATTACCAATTATTTCAACAAAAGTAAAAAAATAAATACCTCTTTTAATCAAGCTTCGATCTATACGGTTTATACAATCACTATATATCATTCACACTAAAAAAACAATTTAATTTATTTATGATACATTTTGTAATTGAATTGGTATAAATAGTATTTTTGCTCAAAACAACACAATTTTATGGCTTCAAAACGAATTGCTCCCTCTGTATTAGCAGCTGATTTTGCTAATTTACAACGTGATGTAGAAATGATTAACAATAGTGATGCCGACTGGTTTCATATTGATATTATGGATGGCGTATTTGTTCCTAACATCTCTTTTGGAATGCCTGTTTTAAGAGATATCGTAAAGCATGCTACCAAAACTATTGATGTACACTTAATGATTATAGATCCTGATAGATATATAAAGACTTTTGCAGACTTGGGAAGTAATATCCTAACGGTTCATTATGAAGCATGCACTCACCTTCATAGAACTTTACAAGCCATAAAAGCTGAAGGTATGAAAGCTGGGGTAGCTATAAACCCCCATACCAATGTTGATCTCCTAGAAGATACAATTAATGATATTGATTTGGTTTGCATAATGAGTGTAAACCCAGGATTTGGCGGCCAATCTTTTATAGAAAATACCTATAAAAAAGTAGAAAAACTTAAGAAGATCATCGAACAAAATAATGCGAGTACTTTGATCGAGATTGACGGAGGTGTAACCAATAAAAATGCAAAAAGGCTTGTTGATGCTGGTGCCGATGTATTAGTTGCAGGAAGCTTTGTTTTTAAAAGCCAAAACCCTACTAATACAATCAAGGAATTGAAAGAGATTATAAAAATCTAACTAATAAAATGCAAGAGAACGTAATACCATCTTTTGATACCTGGACGTCTTTCTTTTTGTTGGTAAGTTCGTTAGGGTTCTTTCTGAGTATTATTTTAAGTCTTAATAAGAATGCCCGAAGCAATAATCTTCCTATTATTCTGATCATTTTAGGGTTTTCACTCATATTGATCCAATATGTGTTTTTTTGGACCAAATATGAATCAATATATCCATATGTATATTTTTTTGATTCTAGCTGGTATCTGGCTTTTGGGCCCTTATTATATAGTTACGTCACAAGATTCTATAGCGAATCATTCAGAATAAGATGGTATCATTTTTTGCCTGCAATTATATCCTTTATTCTAAACGGATATTACTTGGTTATATCTACTGGCTTTCAGGATTTAGAACCATATCAAAATGATGTATTATTTTATATGTTTTGGTCCTTGAGGTCCCCATGGCCCGCAGCGTTATCTCTTATAATTTATTTAATCACAATCAAGGATTTTATTACTTTTCATAAAAATGATACTAATTCGCAATATGAAATTATGAGAAAAAAATGGACAAACTTTGTCATACTTCTTTTCTTAATCTTTACACTTTCCTATATCAGTTATTATGTTTTAGTAAAATTTTCATTTTTTAATTCGCACTGGGACTATGCTATTTCATTTTCCATGACCATCTCTATCTATGCAATTGGATATATGGTATACAAAGAGCCTTCGATCTTTAATGGAGAATTATTGTCTAATCTATTCATAACAGAAAGTAACAATCAGGAATTAACAAAAACAACTAAAGATGAATTTTACAGTGAGCTGCTCTCGTATATCCAGAACAATAAGCCATATCTTGATAATAATCTAAGGCTGGTACAGCTTGCAGATGAGATTGGGTTTTCGACACATATACTCTCAAAGCTTATAAACGAAAAAGCGAGGAAAAACTTCAATCAATTCATTAATGAATACAGGTTAGAAGAAGCAAAAAAAATGCTAATTGAAGATGTGGACAGCAGTATTAAAACCATTTATTTTGATGTAGGATTCAACAATAAAGCGACATTCAATAATGCATTTAAGAGCAAGTACAAATGCACCCCATCAGAATACAAAAGAAAATATCAGGCCATCCAGGATAAATAAAAAAAGTAAAGAATTATAATTCTAAACCCGTTTTACTAGGGTTTTGCAGAATTTTATTCTTATAAATCTTAAAAACCTGGGCATATGAGAACTTTATTCTTTTTTATTTTTTTCAGTTTTACGATTACTGTTTTTTCGCAGAAATTCACGCTAATTACAGATACCAACAATCCAATAGTTTCAGAACCACCTATTGGAGGAACTTATTTTGGTACTGCATGGACAGACATCGATAATGATGATAATCTTGATCTATTTTATGGAGGTACCATATTCAAAAACCTTGGAAAAGGAAAATTTGAAGTTGCAGAGGGTACTTCTGCAATTCCAATCGCAACGGCGCTTGTTGGTTGCAGCTGGGCAGATTATGAAAATGATGGTGACTTGGATCTAATTTATTCAAGGTTTTCGGCCCCTTCCACGCTACAAACCAGAATTTATAAAAACAACAAAGGGCAATTTGAAGAAGTCAATACAATTCTTAACACAATCAATTCTGCAACTTGGAGCACGCAATGGTGCGATTATAATAATGATAGTTATCTCGATTTTATACTCACTTTTGCAGATGGTTTTTTAGATCCTTCCAGTTTTCCAAATAGACTGTTTAGAGGTAATCCAGATGGCACTTTCTCTGAAGTAACCGAACCTTATGATTTTCTTACCAAAAAAGAAGCCTATACCGTATCAAATTGGACCGATTACGATGAGGATGGAGATACTGATTTATTTATTGCCAGTGGCCCTGCATCAGGCCCAGCCGGTATAAAACAAGATTTTTTGTTCAAAAATCTTCAAGTTGAGACCGGTAAAGAAGGGTTTGAAAAATTAACAAGTTCAGATATTGCATTTGCAGAAGACCCACAAGACGGGCAATGTTACAACGTTATCGATTATGATAATGATGGTGATCTGGATGTTTGCCTTACCAATTACTCTGGTGTTGAAAATAAATTTTACGTTAATGATTCCGGAAATTACGTAAGTACTAACGTTCCTTTTACCACAACCAATAGCCAAAACTTAACTAATGCCTGGGGGGATTTTGACAATGATGGCGATTTGGACGTTATTGTTACTGCCTCGAGTCCTACAGGTAGCGGGTATTTTATAAATAATGGAGATGGAACTTTTACAGAAAGTGGTTCTAATCTTATAAATGCAGCTACCTCAGGAAATTCTACAGGAGCCACCATTGGGGATTATGATAATGATGGCGATTTGGATTTCTTTGTAGTGGGGCGTGGGCTAAAAGGGCTCTTTAGAAATGATTTTGGGATAAAAAATCATTTTATAAACATTAAACTCATTGGTACGTCCTCTAATACCGCTGGATTAGGTGCCAGATTAGAATTAACCGCCAAAATTAATGGTAAAATGGTGACTCAAAAAAGAGAGGTATCAGCTTCTAATACATTTATGGGACATAACAGTTTACGTGTTCATTTTGGTCTTCGTAAAGCACCAAGAATAGAAAAACTAACAGTGTATTGGCCGTCAGGAAATGTGGATACCTTTCTAAATCTAAGAGTTAACAAATTTTACACCATTGAGGAAGGTAAAAATAAACCGATTTCTCCCCCTATTAAGGATATTAATAACAAGTCCGTAGTTATTGTATACCCTAATCCTTCAAAAAATCAGGTATACCTCAAAATTAATAATCGAAATACTAAAACTCCAATTAGTGTAAAAATGATAGATGCTTCTGGTCTTATAATTTCTAGAAACATCTTTGATGTAAATCAAGATATTCAATTAGATACTTCTTCTTTATCTTTTGGAAATTATTTTCTAAACATTACAATTGACGGAAAAACGATAATAAAAAAATTGGTGATAAATTAGTCCTGTTCCTTTTACCCTTAAAAAGGCAAGTTTCTTATTAGAAGCTTGCCTTTTTTAATATAAGAAGCGCAAAAATTAGTAGCTTTATAGGATTAATACCCCTTGCAAAAAACGGATACTTTTTTAATGAAACACATAGATCTAATTATAGTAGGTGGAGGCCCCATAGGAATTGCTTGTGGACTGGAAGCCAAGAAGAAAGGAGTTAATTATATTATTATTGAAAAAGGACCTATCGTTAATTCGTTATTTAATTATCCTATAAATATGCAGTTTTTCTCATCTTCAGAAAAACTAGAAATAGACAATATCCCCTTTATCAGTAATGAAGCCAAACCTAAACGTAATGAGGCTCTGGAGTATTATCGTAGAATAGTAACCACAAATGATTTAAATATAAATCTATTTGAAAAAGTCAATACTATAAAAAAGCAGAACGAAATTTTCGAAATTGAGACTGATAAACAAATTTATACCGCTTCTTTTATAATCGCTGCTACTGGTTTTTATGATATCCCAAATACTATAAATGTGCCTGGAGAAAATTTACCTAAAGTATCACATTATTATAAAGATCCACACTTCTATGCCAAACAAAAATTAGCGGTTATTGGGGCAAGCAACTCCGCCGTAGATGCTGCATTAGAATGTTATAGAAAAGGAACAGAAGTAACCATGATAGTGCGAGGCCCAGAGATTGGAAAACGTGTTAAGTATTGGGTAAGGCCAGATATACTTAATAGAATCGAAGAAGGAAGTATTAAAGCTTTCTATAATGCCTCGGTTAAGGAAATCCAACAAGATGAGATCATAATAAATACTCCAGAAGGAGAAACGAGTATCAGTAATGATTATGTATTAGCCTTAACTGGGTATAAACCAAATTTTGAGTTTCTACAAAAAATCGGAATTCAACTTTCTGATGATCAAAAACTATATCCCCAATATAATGAAGAAACTATGGAAACCAATGTAGAGAACTTATATTTGGCAGGTGTTATATGTGGTGGGATGGATACACATATATGGTTCATAGAAAATTCAAGAATACATGCAAAAACTATCCTAAAATCGATCACTAAAAAACTATAGCTGTAAACATTAACGTAGCCGATCAATATTCGAAAGAATTAAGCAATTGCACAACGCCTATTTTATATACAACAAAAAAACCAGTGCAGTTAACCGCACTGGTTAGATTTAGTAATTTTTTAAACTGTCCTATTTTTGGGGAAGCCTTTAAAAAAGGTAAGTCTTCATTATCTCTAGGAGTGTTTAAATATATAATAAAAAAGGCTATTTTTTTTGATAGCCTCTTGGTAACAATTTCAGATTTTTTTTGGATTGTTATTTATTAAATATAGCTCTATAAAAATCATAACAATTAATTACTATTAGTAAAATAAAAATTAATATTAAAAGTGTAACAAAAATTCTTAATAAAGGTTTTAAATCTTCTTTCATAGTTAAAAAAATGTTTTTGACACAAAAAACAACATAGAGCCAAAAAAGTATATCGGTACTATTAAATTAACCAGAATACAGAGTATGGCTCTCCAAAAATCTTGTTTAATAAATGTTACAGCCAATTTAAGTCCATAAATACCTAATGCAACTCCTGCAATAAAAAAAAATCATCAGTCCTATTGATATAAAGTCTGTAATAATACTTTTATGAATGTAATATTTAAATAAAAGGTAAATTAAAAAAGTTAGTATTGTTATAATTATAGATAAGAATCCAATCGAAATTGATTTGTTAAATGGATTTTGGAAAATCTTGTTTTTTAAAAACATAAATACTATTTACTTAAAAAACCAAGCCCATTGCTGAGCTTGGTTTGTTTTAAAAATTAGATAGATTTTTTTGAATTTTTTTTCCATTCCCTTAATACAATGCTGGCTTTAAAAGATTTATGAGGTATGTTTTCCTTTTCTATTTCTTCTAAAACATTAACCGAAATGCCTTCGTAGTATGGCAATAAAACGACTGCTATTGCTTGTCTTAAATCTTTGTTTTTTAAGAACTCAACAAGGGAACTCATTTTATTTTCTTTTTTAAGATATTCATATGCCGGATTTATTTTATTTAAAATGATCCTATCACTTTTTTTTAAAATCAAACTCTTTTTGTGCTTTTTGACACTGCATATGCCCATCTAAGATAACTTCTTTAGCCTGTTTTACACTTTCAAATTTCATTAGAACTTTTTAAAATTAAATAAGGATATCAAAAACCTCCGTAAAATTTATTACAGAGGTTTAAAATAAAAATCAGTAATGTTTTTAAGATTTTCTCAATATTATATTATTATAACTAGTATAAAAAATAAGTTGGTCCTTCTTTCCCCTTAGTAATATAATGAAATGCTAAAATTTTAGATTTTCTCATTAAAACATAACACTCTGTCTTACTATTTACGCTAACAACAAAGACACGTTTCCCAACTTTCTTATCAAAATGCCTTAAATTAGGTTGAGAACTTGAATTATAATTCTCTACATTAAAGCTAACACTTTTATCAATTAAATGTTTTCTATCCGCTTTTAACTGTAAAACACATTTGTTAAACATATCGGCTATTGTATCTTTTGAAGTACTAGCTCCAGAGCCTTTTTTATCGGCATACTTAACAAATAGTTCATCTGAAGATTTATTATGTATAAAAACATCTTCAAAAAATGATTTAACTATTTCATTTTTTTTGTTCTTCTGACTTTGGCAATATAGTAATGTTGAAAAGATCAAGAAAAATGATAAGCTAAACTTTAGTTTATTTTTAATATACATTTATAATGTTTTTAAATTAACAACCTCCTTTTTTTACAGGTGCATTACCTCCTGTTTTTTCAATAGTAATATTAGGAGTAGAGTTCATTGCTCTAATATCTTCTCCTAAGTCAGATGGGTTTCTTCCCTCAAATTTAAAAAATAATTGTTCATAAACACCTATTGTTTTAGGTAAATTTAACCCCGCTCGCCTTCCAATATCAATACCAAAATCAGAACAATTATAAGTGTTTAAAAAATATGTATCAGGAAAATTAATAATGTGATCAATTACTTTTTTTAATTGATCTGGAGATACTTCGGTAGATATACTTACATGATAGGGTGAGCCACTATTATCATGAATTTCGGCAACTTGATCAGAAACTAATGATGGCATTTGATTTTTAGGATAATATCCTAGACATCTACTTATTCCTTCTTGTTCTATTCCTATAAAAGTATGACCAACGTATGCCGTTATTTTCCTTGAACCCTCAATAGGTTGCTCTACATAGATAGTTACTTTTGTAGGTTTGGTTACATCAAAACATTTAGTTTCTTCTTTGGGGTTTACTTTTTTCTCTCCTGTATTAACATAAAAAACTTCATCTCTTTCAATCAAATGATTTATATATTCCTCTACAGAATTAAAATCTCCATTAGCTATAGCCAATGCAGCCGCCATTTCAAAAGGATTTTGTAACATCTCAGGAAACCGTATTCCATTATCCCATAAGGTTTGACCAATATTATTTCTGAAATGCACATCAAAATCTATGTTAGGGCTGGCATTATAAATCCCGTTGGCGTTCAGTTCAAATAAAGATACAGTTTCAGCAAATGTAAACAGACCTTCAATGCTGATATTATTGTCTGCTGCCATTCTTTGTATAATTTCTCCCATAATAGGGCTAGAACTTTCTGTCTGATGAAGGTCATTAATAATATTGTCTATTCCCCAATATTGTAAATTTCCTTCCTTAATTTTTCTAAAGGAAAATGCCCTGTTTTTAGAAGTTTCACTTTGTAATGCTCTAATACCGCTTTATCATCTTGATAATTTCTAAACTATTACACTGTTAATCAATGAGATAATTTATAAAATCTACAACTGTTTTTTGTCAAGCCAATCTTTGACGGCACCAGAAGCATTCTGGCGCTAGCATGGGGTATGGTCTTAATTAGAAAATCTGAATTATCACATTACCTGATAAAGAATGGTATATTAATCATTGTGTAAAAATTAGTATTTGATAAAGAGCTAGGTTTGTTTGATACACTAAATTTATGACTTAAAGACTCTGTAAGTATAGATTCTACTTCTTGAGAACTTAGAGAAACATGATCATTTCTTACACCAAAAGAAGTTGATATATTATTTCCTTCATTATCTATAATATAAACAATGCTTAGTTTGCTCTTATTTTGTTTTAATAAATTATAATTAGAAATACTAATTGTGTTTTTTATAAAACTTTCATAGTTTGGTGTAACAGGATCAATTTTCATATTTGATGTCGCAATAATATCATTAATATTTGACCCTTGATTTGAGATTTTTTGTTTTGCATCATCAAAGTTGTTAGACTTATAAACTTTATAACCACTAATTATTGATTCTTGAATTGGTGTGACTTGTGCGTCTAAATGTTGAACAAATAATAAAAAAATAATAGATACGGATTTTTTCATTTTTCATATTTTATTTGTTCCACAAAGTCAGGAGACTTTGCGGAACAGAAATGACCATTTCGATAATTTAAATTCTTATATCGAACTCACGTTAGAATAGATATCCAACTACAGAATAAGTTAAATTCTAACATTATAAATAACTTGAAAATAAAAATTATTAATATTATTAGGTTTATTAATGAAATTAAAACTATGAGTCATAGCTTCTGATAGTATTGCTGTAACTTCTTCATCGGACAACACAACTAATCCCTTAGGAATATATAAGGCGCAAGCATAAACTGAATTCCCTGATTCATTTATTATATATCTAATACTAAAACGACTTTTTCGACCTCTATTGTTTTTTAAAATATTATAATGTTCTAATGATAATACAGATTTAAAAAAGTCTGTAGTAAAACCAACGTTTTCCTCCAATTTCGCATTGGTGTTAGAATCTGATAGTTTTCTTTTTATTTCATAAGTTTGGTTTTCTACCGTTTCTGAATATAAGTCATATTGAGTTGTTTTATAGATATTGTAATCATCAATGGATGTTGTTTGCCCATTTATAAATAGGCATATGAATAAAAATATTGATAAGAAATAAGTTTGTACTTTCATTTTGATATATTTTAATTGCAATTTTTAAAGCATCTGGTTTTTCATTATTATCCCCC
Organism: uncultured Aquimarina sp.; assembly: GCA_947496355.1. Classification (GTDB taxonomy): domain Bacteria; phylum Bacteroidota; class Bacteroidia; order Flavobacteriales; family Flavobacteriaceae; genus Aquimarina. The sequence continues at coordinate 527,737 of CANMCO010000002.1, read as the reverse complement.
TCGTAGTGCGAGCGTGTCGCTCGTGCCGAGTGCCGATACAACTGTCTTATCCTAAAAAAAGGTTACATATTTTACATTAATACTAAAATAGATTTACAATAATAGAACCAAGAATAATGTCTTATCCCAAAAATAAAACAAGCCCGTTTCAAAAAAGTGAAACTGACTTGTTATTATCCATTTTTGCTCTTGTACCACCAATCTTTGACGCTCGAGCTAGCGGGGTCTTATAGTCAAGTTACCACAATGACGGTAAGAGCTAATAAAATCATTTTATAACATAAGAAACAGCGAATGTATAATAAAATGAAGTTGCCCCTTCGGGAATATTAGTTAAATTAAACTTATGTTGCATTGCACTAGTCAAAATGGCTTCAATTTCGCTATTACTTAGATTATTTATCGAAGAAGTTCGAATACGTAAAGCACATGAATGAGTATTACCATCTTCATCTATGTTATATAAAATTTTTAATCGTTCTTTATTATTCTTTAATACCGTAAAGGTTGAACTATTCAATGATTGTTCTAAAAAGGTAGGATCAAAACTAATAGATTGATATTCTCCTTTGATTGTTGAATTGGATATCTTTTGATTTAAATCATAGGACTGCTGAGCAATAGTCTCCAAGTGGTGATCATAAAGGTTAGTTTTATACAAAGTATAATTGCCTTCAACTGAATTTGTAATAGGCGTTGTTTGGGCATTTGAATAATTTATTACAATTATTACTAATAATAAAAAGTTTAACAAATATGTTTTCATAATTCTTATTAGTTTTATAACAATTACCCTAAGTATTAAAGCAAACCCCCAAAGTCTCGAAACTTTAGGGGTAATATTCTTCCATTTTATGGGTATGGTCTTAATTTGAAAATCTGAATTATCACATTACCTGATAAAGAATGGTATATTAATCATTGTGTAAAAATTAGTATTTGATAAAGAGCTAGGTTTGTTTGATACACTAAATTTATGACTTAAAGACTCTGTAAGTATAGATTCTACTTCTTGAGAACTTAGAGAAACATGATCATTTCTTACACGAAAAGAAGTTGATATATTATTTCCTTCATTATCTATAATATAAACAATGCTTAGTTTGCTCTTATTTTGTTTCAATACATTATAATTAGAAATACTAATTGTGTTTTTTATAAAACTTTCATAGTTTGGTGTAACAGGATCAATTCTCATATTTGATGTCGCAATAATATCATTAATATTTGACCCTTGATCTAAAATAAGTTCTTCTGCTTGATCAAAGTTGTTAGACTTATAAACTTTATAACCACTAAATATTGATTCTTGAATTGGTGTGACTTGTGCAATGCAACTTTTACCTAGTAAAATTGTTAACATTAATGCGATTAAGTGAATTGTTATTTTCATTTTTTTAAATTTATTTTTTAATACATCCTTTTTGTAAAACGCTATTGAACAGTTGTAAAATGGCATCTGGTTTAATTGTTTCGTCTATTGGGCAACCATATACATCCCCGTTTCCACAACCATTTGATCTAAAGTTCTTTTTTTGAAACATATCTAAAGCATTAAACCAAGATTCTAACTCACTTGGACTTAATTCAGTTATCAAATCATCATCTTTATGATTTTCGAAAAACATATCCATCCAATTCAATAAGTCAAAAGTTCCAGCAAAAACCCCTGTAAGATCACCAGTAGTAGCACCACCACTAACATCTCCCAAAAGATCGTTATGTTGAGTGATTAAGTCTCGTAATAACGAATATGCTTTTTCTTCAAATTCTATATTTGAACCTCCTACATGTCCTGAACTAGGATTACTAATGTCAACAAGTGTGCCATACAATTGTTGTTGATATGAATGAAAGAGTTCTTCGCCTAGGCCGTCACCTACCCGATCTGCAGAAAACACTATAGTATTAGTTGATGCAACATATTGTGCAACTGCGCCCGGACTTAATTCACCTACTGACACATTAACAGCATTAACTAAATTTAGAAGATCCTGCCCCAAACAAGTTTCTTTCATTTGATTAACAGCATTTTTAAAGCTTTCTTTTTGTTGGGGTGTCATATTTTTGATTACAAATGGATCTTGTAGTTCTGGCTCTATATCACCATAATCTCCTCCTTGAGCCAATGCCAATGCAGCTGCTAAAGCAAAAGGATTTTGTAACATCTCCGGAAAACGAATCCCATTATCCCATAAGGTTTGGCCAATATTATTTCTAAAATCAAGACCTATAGTATACCTTCCAAGATTTGCATATGGATCTCTAGGAGTAAAGTTGAATATGGAAAACATATCTGCTGCGGTAAGTGTAGCTGGTATTTGAACCCCATTATCCCTTAACAATTCTAAGGCAAATTGCCCAATAAACTCTTGATTTGGATTTTGTAATGATGATAATGACGACAGTAAGTGATCTAATCCATGAAATGTGTCAAACGGTGGTGTATTGTGCTGCACCATGGTAAAAGCCTGATTAGGATTTTGTTGATTTTGAAACTTTATACTAAAAAGATCGCCGGCATCTAAGCTATAATTGTACCTATCATGAGGAAAACTACTATTATTGGTATAACTAGTAAGCAGATCATTTCCAAAATCTAAATGAGATTGAGCATACTCATTAAACCTTAAGTATTCTTTAAGTTTGTTTTTTACATTTTGATTGTTTTTCAAAAACCCTCTTCCTGTAGTGCTAAAATTGGTTTCCAACGCATATTCAAAAATAGCCTCACTTGTACTTAGATCATAAGGTGTTACGCCTGTAATTGGTCCGCCAGCTGATACAGTTATCAAACTTAAAGCATTGGTATAGTCAAAATTTTCTGGCTTAAAAGGTGGTGGACCAAATGAAAAATGACCAGTAAGATTTGGATCATATGGTGAAGGTAGCACGCTAAAATCCTGAACAGTGTACCTTGTCATTACCTCCATTGCTTCTTTAAAAGGTAGGTCATTGTAATGATCTATATACCTATCGGCAATGTATCGTTCAAATAACTTCTGCTCTTTTGCTAAATCGAGCTTTTGCTCTATTTCTGATAGACTTCTAACCCTATCTAATTGATTTTCGTATTCATCATTATGTTTTCCGATTTGTAATGCCAGATAATAACCGTCAGTTATATTTTCTATTACATTTCCTTCATATGTAAGATCCCCAAAATAATGTTCTCTTGGGTTTCCGTTCTGTATATTTTCAAGTTCTCTTGCCCAAGTGCTTAGCATTACACTTTTTGCCTTACTAGATTGGTATAAAGGAATGTTTACATTTAAATTGGAAATGGTATTTTCTAAAATATTATCACGATATTTTATAGACTCATCTACAACGGGAGGAAAAGCCTTAAAAAAGGTGCGTTGTGCATCTAAGAAATCGGGGAAAGGGTCATTTACTCTTCCAAAGTTTTTCTCAAATTCATATTTTAGTAATTCTTCTTGTCTTAGTAACCACTCATAAGCCAGCCCCCCTGAAGCAGCAGCGTCATAACTTCCTGTAAAACTATTAAGATCTACTGGCAAGAAACAGAAACAATTGTCTCTTTCTCCTATTTCTTCTGGACCTGCACTAGATTGGGGATCAACCCTAATTTGTTCAAATTGTGCGAATGTAGTTTGTGATAGCAGGTACATTATACCTAATATCAATGTTTTATATATAAATTTCATGATGTTTTACACTATTGGTGAATTATTTTTTTATGATGGTAAATCGATCTTGCACTTGTTCATTAACAATCAAGTGAACCACATAAATTCCTATAGGAAATTTGCTGCCATCAAAGGATTCTGAATGTATACCTTTTTCTTTTTTTCTTTGATTAGTTTCAAAAACAAGATTCCCTAATTGATTATACACCCTTAGTTGTACGGTGCTTTGGTCTAATACCCCATACCGTACTGTAAAACTATTCGTAAACGGATTAGGACTTGTTGCCGTAATTGTTGGTTTTGTAAGTACCGGTGATAGTTCTTTGTTTAATGTCTTTGTCAAAGAGATACTATTTCTGGATAGTGACCCTCCCTTAGTAATCACCATATAGGTTGGGGGAAGGGGTTCATTGTACTTATCAATGCGCCCTGTTATTTTACCAACAAATGCTTTTTTTGAAGGGTCTATAGTAGAGGTAACTTCATCAAAGACGATTTTAGAAAAATCATACCTACCATATTGATATATACCCTCTTCTATGTAATCAGGATATATCAATCGTGCATTAAAAGAAAATGAATCGAGATCTAATGTATTGTCTGCGAAACTTGCTTCACCAGAAAAACTTTGTCTTTCTTCATGCAAAACTGCTCCATACGAAATGATATTAGTGGTATAGTCGTAACTAAGCTCAAATTGTGCATGTATAGCTCGTTTTACTTTGGTGCCAGACCAATCAAACTCTATGATTCTTGCAGACCCGGCACGTTCTAAAAATTCCTCTATGGTGATTTCGCCAATATCGGTATTATAATGTTCAATAAAATCTAAATCTTTGGCTCTGTTAAAAACCCATGGGCGCCCAATAAGTTCATCACTTCCTGCTTTTAAATAATCATACAATTCCTGGCTATTAACAATATTGTTGATTTTTAGGATATCTAAGCCTTTGGGTTTGTCTTGCGATACACCATAACCACCATAATTGCATATACCTTCCCAATGTCTTGCCATTGGGTACGAGCTATTGCCAAAACTTTGCAGTGCATTTTGATAATTTTGATCTTCGTCACCAAATCCTTTTAGTTGAAAATATCCAACGGCGTACTTACTGAATTCGTCACCTTGATCGGCGGCTTTTTGAAACCAGAATAAGGAGTTGCTATAATTGGCATCAACCTTGTCTCCTGTTTTATAGATTCTTCCCAAATAGCGTTGTGCATCTATTGATCCGTTTTCTGCAGATTGTTGCATTGCAGAAATGGCCTGCTCCAGTTCAATTTGGTTAAGTGAAATTTCTAATAGAAGCTGCGAATTAACATAGTTTGCATCAATATTGCCTGGCGCAACACAAGGAGTAATCCAATCAATAATTGCTCTCAGGGTTTCTTCATCCAGAGTATCAACTCGATCAAGAAGTCCTTTGGCAACATCTATTTTTCTGTTGCAATCAGGAACTCCGATTTTTTTAGCATAACTAGGATGCGTTGTGCAAAGGGTAAACAAGAGTATACCCCATAATAAACTTGATTTGTTCATTTTGTATAAAATTTAATGGTTAATATTTATTTGTTATTCATGTGCAATGATAATAGGTGTCAGTTTCATTTTTCGGGACTGAGTGTATTGATGATGTTATAGTTGTGTTAAAAAAAGCATAAGCAGGTGTAATTGATTTCATAGTTGGGGGTAAGGGGGCACACTCACAAATTCAACTTCAGGTTCTACATTATTATATTGTTTATAAACCCAAGTATAAATCATTATTTTGCGAGGGTAATCGTTTAAAAGGCGATACATGTATTCGCCAATTTCAATATTTAAAGCTTTTAATACTCCGTAAAGCACTTCTGGAGGTATTTCGTTTATATCATCAGGTATCATAACTTGGCTTGTCATAGAGATTAATTGTTAAAACTGGTCATGCAGTAATAGGCTAAATATGTCCTAGTTTTTTGATTAGCTTATACAAAGCCTTAATGCGATCATCATTTATTTTCTTTCCATATTTGATGAACTTTTGTATCATACCTTTAGATACGCCTATTTCACGTTCTAAGGCATTTTTGTTTAATAGATGTCCATAGGTTAGTAGCCATTTTTCTACACGCTGCCTAATATTAGATTTACTCATATCATTATTTTAAAAATCGAATTAATAGAACACATAAATACAAGGTAGGGTGGGATAGTATGTTCTTTAAAATCCTAACTGATATGACGACTGATTTTTTGTTAAGTTTAGAAGAGAATGACAAGTAATGGGGTAAAGTAATTTATGCTGCAATCTTGGTTTTGGGGTTTAATTCTATATAAATCAAAACTCCAGATTTATTAATCTTTTTTGCTACTATTTGAGGTGATATATTTTGATCATGACACTCCTTAATCCAGCTTCTTAATAAAACAGCATAGGATGAATTTCTATTTACAGACTGATCAAAAAGTTTTAAATCTATCTTTAACAAGTTAAATATTGATTTTTCATAAGTATAAAGAGTAGTATTCTCTATGGATGATACTCCATTTTTGTTGCCTATTCCTTTTGTATACATAGTTGTTTACTTAAATTTGTTAGAAAGCATTGTTAAAAAACGAAAAACTACTACGGTTTAACCGTAAAAACCTGTATATTTGAACATAATATTTCGTTTATAAAATCAAATATATACAATTTATTTTGTATATTAAAAATAAATACACAAAAAATGTCGTCTATTAAGAAGCGAATGCTAGAGTTTATTGCTACTATGGACATTAGTAAGTATAAATTCTATAAAGAAACTGGAATTACCCGAGGGGTTCTTGATAGTGATAGTGGTATTACTGAGGATAACATACTTAAGTTTATAGAAAGATACCCCGAGACAGATCTTAATTGGTTAATTAAAGGAGAGAAAAGTAAACTATCGCCTATAGTCGGCAAGAAGGGAAAAGAAAAAGAAACTTCTGGACAAGCAAATGAACAGTTAAAAGACGAAATAATTCGTCTACTTACGGTTGATGAAGATATACAAAAAGCGTTTAAATATATTATTGGTAAAGAGATCAATACATTTACTTCTCAAAAGCTATTAACATTGGTTAATGATAAGAGCTTTTTTGAAGCAATGTCTACATATCTAAACGAGTTTAAAGATAGTAGCAAAGCCTAGTGTATTATTTCTTTTTTTTATTTGATTGTGAGATACGTTCTTCAGAGGGTTTTGCAAGTTTTTTAAGCTCTTTATATCCTACTTCACCTTTTGAAGTTAACCTCTTTATTTCAACTTCAATAAACCATTGAAGAGTTTCAGATTCTTCAAATTCGTTTTGTAATTTTTTAAGAAGTTCTTCTCTGGATAGATTATTAAGATTATCCTTACTCGCCATTAATTCAAATCATTTTTAATTTCAGAAATAGTTTCTTCTAGATTATCTCCCGTTATATCAACCATTGCCTTATAGGTAATAATATCTTCATTATCATCGGGCATTATATTGGCTATATGGTTAACCGTTTTAATACGCTCATCAAGATTAGATATGTTACTAGATATTTTTAATAATTTACCAGAGCTTGTAGATACAAATTTTAAAAACCTATTTATTAAAAGACCAAAGGATATCGAAACAGCAATAATCATTATATAATAGAACATTGGATCAAAGTCAGAAAAAGCACTGAATGTCCAAAGAATATAATAACTGGCAACAGACAAGAAAACTATAGAAACATTACGAACAATCTTGTAGATAGGTTTATCCTTAATATAGTTTGCTATAAAAGACATTATCAATGCACTCACAAAAATGGTTATTGGCATACCTAATGCATAGCAAAATGTTCTAGCATTTCGAAACCCAAATACTTCTACTTGTGATTCTTTTGGAAACATAATATGCAAAAAAGGTGCAACGGCAGCGACCGTTGCACCTAAAGTGAATAGTAGTACTATTATATTAATCTTAACCCTTGTCTCCAGGGACTTGGACATCGTCTTTGTCGATTTGGTATGTGTCGAATGTGTCTTGCTCATTAACTCCTATTTCTTCATTAACTGATTCGGATTCACAACTAGCTAAAACTGCGATGGATAAAAATAGGAAAATAGCTTTTAAATAAATTGAGATATTTCTCATAATGTTAAATTTTTAAAAAATAGTATTGGTTAAACTTTTACTCAAGTAGCCTTCAAGGCATTGATTTACAGGCTAAAATAAAGTAATCTTTTTGAAATTTGACTAATAGGTTTTTACTAATTTAAGTGTATTTTTGCCACCTTTTTTGCCTTAAAAATGCGGAAAAAACCGCCTTTTTTAACAAATTTTAAGGTCTAAAACGTCAGGTTTCTAAATCTTTATTAAAGAAATGAATGTAAAATTTTGATATTCAGGGAAGTGTAGTGTGCTTTATCCGTAAAATTAGTAAGGTTTATTGTTAGTTGTAATGGTCGAGTAAGGTTTTGGTTAGAAAATTAGCCATAAATCAATGCCTTTAAAAAACTACTTTTTTTTCAGAGTTTCAAAAAATGAAACTGTAGTGTTGTACTCTTGTGCCATAAAAAGTTTAATATTAAATACAATTAATTATGGCATTAGAAAACCTAATTAGCATTACATTTAGTAAAGAAGAATTAATGGAGTTGGATCAGCATATGAATGGGATTCAAAAAATTTTTAGAGGTAAAACAATTAACCTTACCCCTACACAACGAAGACAATATGGTAGTATTGGCAATCACAATAAACTTATTGTAGATAAAGCCAAAAACTATATGGAACAGCATCCACAGTGGATTCCACGATTTTTGGATAAGGAAGAGTTTGACAAAGATCACCAGTCCAGAGAACAAGTAGAAAGCCGTGTACAACAACTTACTAATCTCTCACAACAATTATTAGATACCAAAACCTTACTCGATCATGACAATTATACCAATGCCTTGAGTTTTTATCGTATGATGCGATTTTTGGCAGGAGAAAATGAGCCGGGAGCAAAACCTGTATATCAAGATATGAAAGTATTATTTAATAAGTCTACAAGCGTTAGTGCAAACACAGAAGAAGAATAACTAATAAAATGTCTTAATGAAAAAACTGCAGTATGTTGCAGTTTTTTTTGTGCCTATATTTTGGGGACTGAGAGAGGTTTACAACCTCCCTTTACCCGGTGTAGAACCTATTAAAACTAATACATAAGCGCTTAGAATGGGTTTGTTGCTGTTTTTATGTGTTTGTATAGGTGTTTCTAACCGGTATTTTGGCCCTTGCAGTTGGTTCGCAGTTGTTATAAAAGGGTTTATGGTTCCTTTTAACCACCAGTGTAGGTCATTAGGATAAGTAAAAAACCTCTTAAAAAGATTATACAACCGCTTCGGATACATCTTTAACCACCCAGGGGTATATTTTAAACCCGCTAAAAACATTAGGAAACCTTTTCTAATTAATTTGTAACTGCTTTTTATGGTTAATTTAGATCAAAAAAATAAATATTTAAACACACGCATCAATACAAAACTGGCTATAATTAGCGTAGACCCCAATTAAATCTTAATATGAAAACACCCAACTTTATACGCAACAAAAAAACCCGTAAAGCTAGCTTTACGGGTTTGGATTAAATTATGTAAAAACTGTCAACCTATTTTAGGACGACTCACCTATTATATTTTCAGGCTAATCTCCGCTAAATCTTGATAAGATACTTAGTATATACCAAAACAATAGCATTAAAGAAGCAAATAATCCTAGTGAAGCACCTACGTATTGGTCTTCAGAATATTTATGCACCATATTAGAGGTTTGGTATAATATTGATCCAGAAGCCAATACAACCATTCCTACACTAAACCAAAGTCCAAGATTAAAGCCAAATAATAATCCTGCAGCAATAAGCCCAATTGCAATAAAAAATCCAATCGTTAAGATTGACTTAAGGAATGAAAAATCCTTTTTGGTCAAGAGTACTATTGCCGACAATCCTGTAAACAAAGCTAAGGTTAAAATTGCTGCTTGATTTAAAATATTAGCTCCCCCACTTTCGGCAATCATCATTGCAATTCCAATTAATGGAATAAAAATAAAGGCTTCTGCAACAACGTATAGTAATAGTCCTAAGTACTGCTGATTAATATTATGGTTTTTAAATGCCATTTTCTCTGCATAACTCGTAGCCAACATAAAACCACCTAACATTAGCAACCATCTCCAACCTTGGGTCATTGAAAAAGCAAAGTTTACAATAGGTTCTATCTGAAAAAACACCCACTCTACAATTACAAAAAGTAAAACTGCCATTGCAAGGTGTGTGTAGGTTTTTTTATAAAACGCTACTCTTTTTTCATCGGTAAGTGAACTTACCGGAGGTAGTACTTGTTGAAATTCTTCCATATGCTACTATAAATTAAAAAATTGTTTAAGCCGTCAAATATAATTCTTTACCCAGAACTTACTCAAAATTAATCTTCAAAATATCTAAAATTCAACATTTGTGTGACATATGAGTATATTTCGGGAAACTGACTTTTTAATTCTTTAGGGGACTCCATAAAAACCTCGACCAAAACTGCAATAAATTCAAATTTATTAGTATAGGCATAATCACGAAGTATTTTAGAATCAACTATCTTTTTTCTCACTTCTTCCGACCCTAGATATTTTTCTAATAATAAAAAAGTATCATAAAATATCTCACTCGTTATGTCATTGTTTTTTATTGAATTATGATGAATAACATGTGTGATTTCATGAATACCCAAGCTTTTTCCTTTTTCTTGATGTAAGTTTCCTTTTTGAAAATGTTTCCAGGATAATGCAAGTGCTTTTGACCATGGGTTGAACTCCCCTATGTTCTCGGTTTTGTTTAAAATTGAATAAAATGATGAAGGATACAAAATTATAGTACGAAGGTATTCTAACATATAATGACGCATTCCAAAAGTGAGTTGAGTAACCATTATCGTAATTTGCATTCGTATAAAACCATCAATAACTAATCCATCCCTACTTACAAAGTTTGTTTCTTCTAAAAACCTTGCCGACCTATGTTCAAAGTATTTCTTTCTCCTTTTATCTAATGAATTATAAAAATCATTCTCTACAAGAAATGGCCTAAGATTAGAAGGTAACTTTTTAATTTTAGGGTAGAAATGAATAAAATAGGGTTTCTTATATTTTTGAACATATACCGATTCTAAATATCTTAGTACATAGTACACACAAATTGAGACAATACCAATAGTCACAACTACTCCAATTATATTTTGAAATATTGAGTTAGAAGGTGTTTCTTCTAATGATTGCAAGATTGATATATATGTACTCAAAAAAAAGAAAAAATGTAGGTTAAGGCTTTTAAATGTAAGCTTTTAGAAATAAAAACCCCATTAAAATGCTATTTTAACATTCATCACTCTTTACTCTTATCTTTTTTCCAGGATTGAAAAAAAGTATTACTATGACTATCACTTTCTAGCCTCATCTGTTTTATTAGAACAAAACATGGCAAAACAAAAATCAAGAAAATGAACTAAAATAGGTGCTTTAGTTCATTAATTTATTATGCATGCATAGAATATTGAATATTTTGCTATCTTGCGCCCCGAAAAAACTCAACCTAAGCTAACTATGAAAAACTCTAAGAACCTATCTAGGAGGAAATTTGCTCAAAAAACAGCCGTTTTGGCTGCGGCAGGAGCTGTAGTACCACAACTACTAAATTCTAAAACAAAACAAAACACCACTAATACCGACTATGATTATGTTATTGTTGGTTCAGGAGCAGGAGGAGGTCCTCTTGCAGCCAATCTAGCAAGACATGGTTTTAAAGTTTTGGTATTAGAGGCAGGAGCCAAAGATGCAAAAACCGATAACTATAAGGTACCTGCATACCATACATTCGCATCAGAAGATAAAAATATTGCATGGAACTATTTTGTAAAACACTATTCTGGAGACAGAGATCAATTAGATAGTAAATATGTTCCAGGAAAAGGTATTTTATATCCAAGAGGAGCTACAATCGGGGGATCTACAGCAAATAATGCATTGATTACCGTGTATCCGCATGCTAATGATTTTGAATATATCGCAGAACTAACCGGTGATGATAGCTGGAGAGCTGAAAACATGCGTGAGTATTTTAAGCACTTAGAAAACTGTGAATACCTAAAAAGTTGGGAAGCCAGAAGAGAGGATCACGGAACAGATGGGTGGTTACCTACTAACTATCAAAACTTGGATATAGGTACTTTGCTACAGAATATACCATTGGCCGGATTGATTAAAGCAAACTTGGCACATACAGGTAGAAATATTTTGGACTTGCTTTTTAATGAAAAATCTTTTGACGTAAATCAAAGATCTTTTGAAAAAGGTGCAGAAGGACCAGTACTGGTTCCACAAACCATGGACAATCGTGCCTCTAGGCATTCTGTAAGAGAATACTTATTAGAAACTCAAGAACAATATCCTGAAAACTTAACTATCATTACTGATGCATTGGTAAGTAAAGTTGTATTTAATGATCAAAAAGAAGCTATCGGTGTTGAATACATTAAAGGTGGTAACTTATACGAAGCTGATCCATTATATAATGGGTCATCAAATGCAAATGCTGCAACACAATTTGTAAAAGCATCTAAAGAGGTTATTTTGTCTGCCGGAACATTTAACACCCCTCAACTATTGCAATTATCTGGAATAGGAGAAGCTTCTTTATTAGAAGAAAAAGGCATCGAAGTATTACAAGATTTACCTGGTGTAGGTAAAAATCTACAAGATCGTTATGAGCTAGGTCTTACTTATGAATTGAATGGTAGATTACTAGAAAACTGTACGTTCTCTGAAGGTGACGATGCTTGTCTTGATAATTATAATAGAAATGGTGCCGGCCCATATACAAGTAATGGCGCAGTTGCGGCTAATATTATCAGAACCAACCCTAATTTACAAGATCCCGATCTTTTCAACTTTTGCTTGATTAGTGATTTTAAAGGATATTATCCTGGGTATAGTGAAAAGATAAAAGAATCTAAAAATAAAGTTACCTGGGCGATACTAAAAGGGCACACAGAAAATACTGCCGGAGAGGTTAAGATTCAAAGTGTTGATCCAACAAAGACACCAGATATTAACTTTAAATACTTTAATGATGGTCAGGATCTGGAGGGTAACGATATGCAAGCTCTTATAAAAGGCGTTGACAACATTAGAGATCTTATGAACAACTGGAAAGTTCGTAACTCTGTTAAAAAAGAAGTATGGCCAGGAGCAGAGGTATCTTCAAATCAGGAAAAACGAGATTTTATTGCCAAAGAAACATGGGGACACCATGCATGTGGTACTTGTAAGATTGGAAACGGTGGTACAAATGACGTATTGGATAGTAATTTTAAAGTACGCGGAGTTAAAAACCTACGTGTTGTTGATGCTTCGGTATTTCCTAAAATTCCAGGGTTTTTTATAGCCGTTCCTATCTATTTGATAAGTGAAAAAGCGACTGATGTTATCCTAAACGATGCTGGTGTAGAAAGAAACCAAAATTTATTACGCAGAAAAATCAACCAGTTTACTAAGTCTAGAGAAGAACAAAAATTAGATGCCATTACCGTAAAGACGTATCCTAACCCTTGCGTTAATGAAGTTCATTTTGTAATGGATAGCTCTTATGCTAGTTCAAGCAGTACGCTTTTTATACTTGATACTAGTGGTCGAATAGTATTTAATAATTCATATTCAGACTTTAAAAAGGCAACCGTAAACACAAGTGATTTCCCTTCTGGTATTTATATATACCTAATCCAATCAGGAAGCATGAAAAAAGTAGGGAAATTTATGAAGAAATAAATATACCTAGGTTACGCACCTAAAAACATACTAATAACATACCGCTAATTTATAAGTTAGCGGTATGTTAGTATTTACAAATGCCATAACAGATTCTAAAACCTATAACCAATACGTAAATGAAAGTAATATGATGTGACAGATTCTGTCCAAGTTTTTAGTAAAAATGCAACAATCATATGATTGGAAACGGTGATACAAATGACGTATTAGATAGTAATTTTAAAGTACGTGGAGTTAAAAATCTACGGCTAGCGGTGTTTTTATAATAGCAACTTTATATCTATTGCTACATTCTGTTTCCTTTTTTATCAAACGTTTCAAATTCTTTTGTTTCAGGATTATATTTCTCAATTCTTATGAGCTCCTCGTTTTCATTATAATATTCCCATTCAATCACTTCCTTAAATTCCCATCCTTTTGTCCCCTTGTTTTCATCATATTTTCCGATTCTGGTTAATTTCCCATCTCGATTATCATAAAATTTCCACTCTCCTACCTGTGTCCCTTTTTCGTATTGACCTATTGACTGTGTAATCGTATCATTATGATAAAATGTAGCCAAGCCAGATCTTAAACCATTTTTATAGCGTTCTATAGATCTTAGTTCTCCATTACCATGAAAGGTTTTCCATACGTCGATTCGCTTTCCATTTTTAAATGCACCTGTTTCTTTTAATCTTTTATGCTCATTATAATATTTCCATGTTCCTGATTTAGAACCATTTTTGTAATACCCGTGTTCATATAGCTGCCCGTCAGAATAATATTTATACTCACCTATTGTGTCTCCATTTGGATCTAATTCTATAACCCTGGACTTCATTAGTTCTCCATTTTCGTAATAGGTTTCCTGTTTTCCGATTTGGATCCCATTTTGATAACGTTTAATTTGTTCTAGCTTACCATCACTATAATAATATTTCCAAACCCCAGTTTGTTTTCCATTTTTATCAAATTGCCCACTTTCCTTTAATTGTCCACTTTTAAAATACTCTTTGTGTTCTTGGGCATATTGTTGACAGGATAATAAGATTATACTAATCAATACCATCACTTTTGGGGATATCTTTCTAAGTTTTGACAATAACATTTATACTTAATCTTTTTTAATGAATGCTATACTTAAGTATATTTAAAGTATGGCTGTTTAGGGAATATCATCTCATATACTATGTCCGCCGGTTCGTTTTTTTCTATAAATTCTGTTTTAACCACTCACTTCTTCGTTTATCCGGAAGGTGTTTAATAATAAATTCTTCAAATACTACATCAAATCCGTCCCCATCTGGAGAAGCAGCCGTCAATCCCACCATTACAGGTTTATTATCAGGAAAATATGCTAGTCTCATTAAAGTAAAATCTTTATTATCTAATGAGTATTTTATTTCTATTGCATCCAATCTTCGTGTGATCTTAAGCCAAACGAAGTCTGGTTTTTGACTTAATTCAATTACGCTCCAATCACTATTTTTATGAGTAACAACAGCGCTTAAATTAATTCTTTTATTTACATATTCTACGCCTGTTTTAATCCAAGTTTTTTCATCTATTCTTATCATTACCCCGGCTTGGTCATATCTACTTTTGTACTCACCAGTTATCTTTACTGTCACTTCGAACTCTCCGCCAATAATAGAATAACAAAAAGGACCATCATCCACAGTAAATCCATAGTGGGTCTTTCTCCAAAAATCGGTATGAGGTGTTACATACATAGACAATGAAGCATCATTAATTATATTCCATTTATCGGGTTCATTAAACCATTGCATCTTTTTCATCATTTACTTTTTTGAGTGACCACTAATACTTATAACTACATACTTCATATAAAAGTAATCATTACTAATAAAAAAGCCAGACAATATTGCCTGGCATTAATAGATTTACCTACGTATGACCTTTGTAGCATACGCTAAGAATTGGAAAATACTGAAACTATTATTTTCAACACCCATCCAAACTAGTCACCACATACACTTCAAAATCAATAAAATCAGAGATAAGATCATCCTTTAAATCAGTAAAGAGAAAACCTTCGGACTTATAATTAATTTTCCAAAGCGTTCTGTCGATTTCAAACTTTGATTTCATCACCACTTGATTATTTACGTTTTCTATAGTAGATTGATACTTTATTATTTGCCTAACCCCATTAATGGTTAGATACGCCGTTACATCCAGATTTGTATCACTTATATACTGTACATTAAGAATTTCCAATTTGGCGGTTGGATATTTTTTAACATCAAAAAAATCTTCACCTTTCAAATGAGCGACCAGTGTATCATTATATTCACTATCGGTATTGAGAATAGAATTCATATCAATTTCAAACATCCCTCCTATAATGACATTACTGTATCCATTAAAAACATTAGCGCTACTACTTTTAATTATACCACCACTAAACTTTACTGTTCCATTATGTTTATTCAAATTCAACAGATCAGATCCTTCCCAATTAATGATACTTTTGCCAGTATCTACTCCTAGTACTTGCTGTGCATTAACTTTTGGCATTATGCACACTACTGCAATTATCAAAATTATTTTTTTCATCGAGTATGTTTTTATGTAAAACTAAAGCAGATACCGGATGACCTGTGAAAAAAAATGTAAAAGAAGTGTGAAAAAATGTAAATTTTCATTTAATTAATCTCTGAACTCTTACTTTAGTACAGGTGAAAAAGATCTATTTTTTAATCCCAATATTAGGGGTGCTAATTATTGCTTTGGTTGGGTATGTTTCTCATAAAAATACCATCGACCATTTTCCTGAATCTGTAAAAGTAGCCTTACGAGATTCTGGTAATCAATTATTGCTATCTAACAATGATAGCACCTCTTTAGTATCGCCTATAATTCAATTAGAAAAAAACAAGTATCAATTATCCTTTGAAACTAATCTTTCTATAAGCCCCGATACATTAATATATAGTATTAAGAGAGGTTTTGACACTGCAAATTTATCCAACAACTATATTGTTGAAGTTATTGATTGTACCAACCAAGAAGTTTCTTACAGTTACCAAATCACTGCACTACAAGAAAAAGATATAATCCCATGTATGGGGCGTAATTTACCTTCAAATTGTTATGCTATCAACGTGCTATTTATAGACAACAAATCATCTTTGATATCATATAAAAACTACGCTCTTTTATCATTGATATTGATAGGTTTTGTTGGTTTTGGATTTCTATATACCAGAAAAAGTAAAGAAAAGCCAGAAAGTGTTGATGAAACATCAGATTATATAAAATTAGGCAAATACAAATTTTATGAAGATCAACATAAATTGATAAAAGAAAGCCAAATCATTACCCTTACCTCTAAAGAGTGTGAATTGATAAAAATATTTAGCCAAAACCAGAACCAAATAGTAAAAAGAGAGCTGCTCATCAAAGAGGTTTGGGAAGATCATGGTGTTTTTGTGGGTAGAAGTCTGGATGCTTTTATTTCCCGAATTAGAAAAAAACTTAACAATGATCCTTCTATACAAATCATAAACATACACGGTGTTGGGTATAAGCTAGAGATTTCCTGAAAACGAATAGCCTTTATTTACGGACTACGCTTTACAAACACCAAAATTCTTTATTTATATTTCAATATTTGATAGTCAAGGAGCTACCTTTGCACCATGTCTATAGTTATCAAAAGTCAGAAAGCAATATTATCTAAATTAGGAATAACAGCATTGAATCCCATGCAAGAAGAGGCCAAATTGGCTATCGCATCTTGTAATGAAGTTATTTTACTGTCCCCTACCGGAACTGGTAAAACATTGGCCTTTCTACTGCCTCTTATCAATGAATTAGATAAAAACTGTGACGAAATCCAAACTGTTGTCATCGTTCCTTCAAGAGAATTGGCTATCCAGATTGAACAAGTGATGCGTGAGATGGGAACAGGTTTCAAAGTAAATGCAGTGTATGGTGGTCGTTCTGGGTCTAAAGATAGAATAGATATAAAGCACAGACCCGCAGTATTGATTGGTACACCCGGTAGAGTGGCAGACCATTTAAGACGAGAAGCCTTTTATGCTGGAGACATTAAAACATTGGTGCTAGATGAATTTGATAAATCACTAGAAGTAGGTTTTGAAAATGAAATGAGTGAAATCCTGAATTTGTTACCGCAAGTGACCAAGAAAATTTTGACATCTGCCACCCAAGGTGTAGAAATTCCAGAATTTGTAGGTCTAAGCAACCCAATCACTATTGATTATTTAGGTGATGAGCGTACTCAATTGCAAATTAAAAATGTTATTTCTCCCACAAAAGATAAACTCGATACACTAGTCAATTTAATTGCTCATATTGGAAACCAAAACGGAATCATCTTCTGCAACTTTAAAGACTCCATCCAACGTGTAAGTGATTATTTGTCTGATCACAATATTTCTCATGGCACATTCTATGGCGGAATGGAACAAACTGAAAGAGAAAGAGCTTTGATTAAGTTTAGAAATGGTACACATCAACTATTATTGGCTACAGATTTGGCGGCCAGAGGTATTGACGTACCAGAACTTAAATTTATTATTCATTATCACCTTCCTATCAAAAGTGAGGAATTTACCCATCGTAATGGTAGAACTGCACGTATGAACAGTAACGGAGTAGCCTATGTGCTGAAATATGAAAAAGAAGATGTACCAGAATTTATAGGAGCATTACCTACTGAGGAACTTAGCACATCCAAACCACCAAAACCTTCTGACTGGAGTACATTATTTATTTCTGGTGGCCGAAAAGATAAAATTTCTAAAGGGGATATTGCCGGATTATTTTTTAAACAAGGGAATATTACTAGAGAAGATTTGGGTGTGATAGAACTTAAGAATGATTGTGCTTTTGTTGCCGTTAAAACAGTTACTATTAAGGGGCTTTTGCCCAATGTAAATAATGTACGATTAAAAAAGAAAAAGGTTAGGGTCTCGATTATTTAGATGCTTTAGTCTTCCATCTTGTTGTTCTCCACTCCTTTTGCTCAGCTTCAGAAAGGAATGTCCAAGCCACAATCCTACTAGATTTATTACCGGTTCCCATGGGGATGGTTTTGACCTGATTAGGTTTATATTTCTCTAATGATTTATAAATCCCTTTTAGATTAGATTGTTTGGATACTAGGGTTGTAAACCAATAACAGTTTTTAGCGAATTTTTCACTTTCTCTCACCATGTTGGTGATAAACTTATATTCTCCGCCATCACATATAAGTTCATTACTAATTCCAGCAAAATTAAGCTCAGGTGTTTTTACTTTTTTACCAGACAGGTTCTTAATTTTTCTTCGGGTTCCTTTTTGAGCATCCTCTAGCGAGGCATGAAAAGGTGGATTGCATATCGATATATCAATTTTATCCTCTCTATCTATGACCCCATAAAAAATGTCTTTTGGGTCTTTTTGCAATCTACATTCAATCTTATTTTTAAGTGATGGATTAGCATTAATAATCTGCTGTGCAGATGCAATTGATTTTGGATCAATATCAGAACCAATAAATTGCCAATCATATTCTGTAACTCCAATAATGGGATAAATACAATTGGCCCCTACTCCAATATCAAAACAAGTGATTGTATCACCAGTAGGTATTCTACCAAAATTATTTTCGCATAACAAATCAGCGATATGGTGAATGTAATCTGCTCTCCCAGGTATTGGAGGACACAAATTGGTATCAGGGAAATCCCAGTGTTTTATCCCATAATAATGATTTAGTAATGCTTTATTTAGGGTTTTAACCGCCACAGGGTTTGAAAAATCTACGGAGTCATTCCCATGTTTATTGGGAGTCACATACGTAGCCAATTCTGGATTAGCTTGTATTAATGCGCTTAAATCATATCGTTCTCGATTTCTGTTGCGAGCATGTAGTCTTGTTTTTTCTTGGGGTTGCTTTTTTGATGACATGATTTACGTTTAGGAATCCTGCAAAGATACTCCCTATCTGTTGATAATCACAAAAAGAATCGCTTCGCGAAGCAAAAAAGAAGCAAGATTCATCTTGTTATCAAAAAATGATAATAATTATACATCATATTACTACTTGAAATTATCAAAATGTATTTATATTTCCAGTATATGGAATATAAAGGGCATATATCCTTTATATAATTGTTAGCAACAAGCTCTAAATGAGATCATCAATAATAATTTTAGTTCTGATTTTATGTTTTACATCCTGTAAAGAGAAACCTCAACGAATATCTGAACCCAAAAAAGAAAAGACGGAATTAAAAGTTAAACCAACTGAAAAAGTTAACCTTACCAAAATTCCTGATTCCCTAGAATTAATTGCAGGTAAAAATCTGATTGGAGATTTTAACGGAGATAATAGAACAGATTTTGCTTATGTCGTAAAAAATAAAAATAATCAAAAAACTGGAGTTTTAATAATTCACAATTCCGACAACCTAGAAAGTTTCGTTTTTGGAGCAGGAAAAGAAGTTGATAATATGACTGACTTAAATTGGATTGAAATATTCAAAATCATTCCGAAAGGAGAAATTGTTTTTCCTGAATTGTTGGATGAAGAAACAGGAGATTTACTTGGACCAGATGAGTCTCAAAATTTCAAACTAATTGGAAATGGAATTTATATGAGCGTAACTGAAACTCACGGTGGGGGAATTATTTTCTGGAACGGAAAAGAATATCAATGGTATCATATAGAATAAAAAGCCCGTTGCTAACATCATATAAAATATGAATAAGCTAAAATCCTTGAAATGTTTTTGTAGTTTATTGATGGATCCAATGTTTGAATTGTTTGAGATTCTAGATAATAAAGAGCCCCCGCTCCCACTAGTCTGACTAGTAGCAGGTATAAATAAGAGCATACAAAAACAACTATAGCTTTTGTGATGTTCGGCTGTTTTTTTTATGCGGTACACCACTTAGACACTAGCGGCAGCGAAAGGACAATAAATTGAACTCCAGGCAACCTTTTTCAATTAATATGTGTCTATTACAATAGAAGAGGTCTTAATTATGGATAAAACATTAAAAATAACTTTAATAACACTACTATCATTTGGAGCCTATTTCTTTCTGGATGAGTTGTATTTTAAAAGCACTAGAACTTGGTTACATAGTTTCATCAATCAATTTGGGATAAGTCATATCATATCTTATCTAGTATTTGGTATACCTATCTTTATAGGAGTGCTACTATTACATAGAAAGGAAGGTTTTTTTAACAGCTTAGGGTTTAATAGATCAATCATAAAAGCTATAGTTTTTTCTCTACTCTGCACTTTACCCATGTTTATCGGCTTTGCGTTTATCTTTGATTTCAATTCAGAAGTTTCATTAAATACGATATTGATTTCGGTCATCGCAGCTGGTTTTTTTGAAGAGTTATATTTCAGAGGATTTCTATTTGGTCAGTTATTTAGATATTCTCGCTTAGGTTTTATCTTATCAGTTTTATTGGGGGCACTTTTGTTTGGATTTGCTCATTTGTATCAAGGGAATGAATTTGGAGAGATCATAGGGATATTCTTAGTCACTTTTTTGGGAGGAATTCTATTTGCATGGGTTTACGCAGAATGGAATTACAATATATGGGTTCCGATCTTTTTACATATGCTAATGAATTTGTCGTGGGAACTATTTTCTGTAAGTGACAATGCTTTAGGCGGAATCTACTCAAATGTATTTCGGATAATAACGATTCTATTGATAATAGTACTGACAATATTTCAAAAAAGAAGGAAAGGAATTGCTATTGAGGTAAACAAAAAAACAATTTTGATGAAAAGTAAAAACTGGTTACAACACCTTGTCCTATAAATTAAATTCAACAGCATTTCCCACTGCAACAAATCCTGTCCTGAACTTGTCCAAGACCTCGGCACAAGTACCAAAAATTCACTTGCATTAATTATCTTTGGCAACAATTGAAAGTACTTACGTATTTTCGCAACTAATCATACACAAATCGTTACTCATTATTTGATAAAACGTCTTGTAACACTTTTAAAATAAATCTAATTAATGCATACTAGCGGCCTAGCTAGAGGCTTAACTTATGGAAGACAATAAAATGCGCGATTATATTAAAGATGTATTAGAAAATATGCCAGCTGACTGGTTGAATCTAACCACCCATCGACTAGATATTTATGATGAAAAATTGGCCAAAGTTCAATTCTTAGAACAGTTTGAAATCTTATATAATGAAAATAATTCTGAATCGTCGGCTCTAAGTGAATTACCTACTGCTTTCGACTATATTAGATTAGGTCACCCATTATCTTGTGTACTAGAATGGGTAATCGCTCGCTTACATAATCTAGCTCCGAACAATGTAATAAGTTTTTCATCAAAGACGGTTCCTATTTTGGCTATTCTAAGAAAAAATTTATTAGATCATAAAAACACCCAAGTCTTATATACTGGTGAATTACCAGATTCTTTTGATGTTGACATACTAAAGAATGTTTATGGTTATAAATTTGACCTGCAACCTGTTGAAAACCCATCAGACATTTCGGGGTTTAATGGTAGTACCATTTTCATATCACAACAAGACGAGATTTCTAATATTGATCGCACTTCAAATATTGACTTTTTTATCAATGTTCATGAGCACTTAGGAAGTGTTTTATTAGTGAATGGCGAACAAAATGAAAGCTATATTTCAGAAATTCAGCATGTTCGAAGAAGAGAGACTATTGCAATGACCCCAGCCAATGCTCTTGCTGCCTTAAAGCTTCTGATCGATAAGTCTTCTTTTGATCCTAAGAAACGTAATGTCGAGACAAACAAAACACTCGTCTTAGAATCTATCGCAGCGATTACTGGCACAAATACAACCGCATTAGTTGGTTCTAGCGGACTATCTATTCAATATGCGATTTTAATGGGACTAATTCACCATGCGCTAGAAAAACATAAAGGAAAAGATATCAAAATTGTAGTCCCGCCAAATTGTTATGGTGGCACAAATGATCAAGCAAGACGAGTTGCTGCTTGCATTGATAATGTTGAAATAGTCGATTTACCAGTAGATGGTGGTAATGATATGGTGCAAAGTATTGATACTGTTTTAGCGAAAATTGCTCATGAAGATGCTATCCCATACATAATTGCCGAAATCCCAACAAACCCCAGAGTTGAAGTTCCGGATCTTATACAATTAAAAGATGTTTTAAGTGAAGTTCGTAAAACTGCAACTGGTAACATTGCTGTGGATCCAGTTTTTATTTTAGATCAAACGTTTTGTCCTAATGTACATTTTTTAGGTGAAGATGACATACTCTCAACGGTTAGGACCATTTCTTTTGCTAGTGGGTCAAAATTTCCAAGTGGCGGGCTATGCACTGCCGGCTACTGTGTCGGAAATACAAAAACGGAAGCTTTGATGCGCAAGATAGAAATGCATCTAAAACTTTGCGATAATGAGGCTACCAATCTTCAGGTGGAAATATTGGCAAAACAACTACCATCAATGAAACAAAGAATTCATGATGCTTATCAAAATACTCGTGAATTTGTAAACTTTATCAACGATACTTTACCTGAAGCGAAAATCAATTTTGTTTCAGAGGAATTGGCTAGTAAAGGATTTACACCATCCGTATTTTCATTAGATCTTCCTACCAAAGGCACTACCGATGAAGAAAAAGAATCTTATAAAAGAGCGTTAAATCATAAATTAATCAATTTAATGATTACAGAGATCCCCAATGAAAGTAAGTACTGTGTGAGCTATGGGCAGTTAAAAGGATGTTATTGGACGATACCTGCAACATCGACTCAAGGGACCACTAAAGAAGGTGACAAAGATTATATTGCCCGCGTAGCACTTTCTCCTAATATGGACCTTGAACTTCACAAAAAAGTGTTTTTAAATTTTGTTGAAAAAATTTAAAGCTCAATAATTGGAGAGGTTTTAAAAAAGTAGCTAACTCAAAAGGGATAATCATCATATCAATGAATAAAGAAAGTACTCACCATAAGGAACAACCCAATAACCCGTTGCATGGGATGAAACTAATTACTATACTAGAGTTGTTAGTAGAACATTACGGTTGGGAAAGATTAGCAATGAAAATTAATATCAATTGTTTTAAAAATGACCCTTCGATTAAATCTAGCCTTAAGTTTTTAAGAAAAACACAATGGGCAAGAGATAAGGTTGAACAGCTTTATATTGACTTAGAAAAGAAGAAATAATTAAAACCGATTACAACATAACCCAAACTATGTTGAAAGGCAGTTTGGCAGTAATCTAAGTTACTGCTATTTCATTAAATAACCAACCGCTTATTTATTGGATTGTTTTATTAATGTATACGAAAACCCCTTATCATCATCTCCCAACACCGATACATACAATTCAGTTTCACTTAGTATTTTGTATTGAATCTTCTTTGGGAAATCATGGTTGACATTCTCAAAAGAAAACAAATTACCTTGATTAGATTTTAATACAAAAGGGATTCCTTTACCCTCATTTTGATTAAAGACCGTTGGGGTATATACGATAGCATTATTTTGAATATTGATTTCTATGGTTTCAGAGATATGTTTTTCTCCATTACGAATTTTGAATGACTCACCCACGAGTTTGTTATCTAGTTTTTCCCAACTTTCATAGTTCTCTTTCGCTTCCATTTTCCAGGTTCCTGCCAGGAAATGTACCTGCTTCAAATGTACCTCTTGACCACAAGCGTTAGTTAATATAAAGAATACCAAAACGAAGGATAATTTAATGGCTTTCATAATTTCAATTTTTATGGTTATTAATTGAAATCAAAGTTAATTTCGATAAAACTCAATCGATAGTATAAAACCGACAACTTATTTTTTCAAAAAGAAATTTGCAATATTCTCTTCAAAAAACTGATACTTTGATGGATGCTCTCCGGTAAATTCCTTAAAGTTTTTAATAAAATGGGATTGATCATAGAAGCCTGATACATACACAATATCGGCCCAGTCTATAGTATCTTCCTGAACAAGCTGAAAAATATAAGAAAACCGAATGATTCTACTATATGATTTTGGTGATAAACCAATATGTTTTTTGAAATAACGCTCTAGTTTTCTTTCGCTGATCCCAGTTTGATTTTGAATAGTTTTCAAATTATCTCTGCCATTATTTGTGATCATCAAATCCACAGCTTTTAGTTCTTTTGAAAATTCAATGTCAGATACTGAGATTAAATTCTCAAACCAACGTTCAATTTGTGTTACTTTTTTGTCAAATGAAGCAGAACTAATGGCTATTTCCTTAATTGGGTTAAGAATTTCAAGAACATCTTGTGGGACATTGACAACTTTATTGGTTAATTGAAACATTGGTATTTTAAATAGTTCTGTCAACGCCCAAGGTTGAAATTTAATTGCGAAGATTTTACAAATCCCGGTATTTTCAATAAAAAAATGATTGGTGATCTGACCAGCTATCAAATCCTGGCCTTGCTCTTGCCATATCCCATTAATATTGGTTTTATACATATCTCCATAGTGAAAAATAAGTTCGGGATACCCATCAGGAATTATTTTCTCTCTTTGAATACTAGGATCTTCATGGCTATCTATTTGCCAAAAACATTTAACTATTCTGGACAACTTTGGATCAGCTTCTTTTTGAATATACAATTTGCCCATAGTTGCGGCTAAAAATTATATAGTAGTAATTACTATTGTTTCTTGAATATAAAAGTAACTATCTCAAACAAAAAAGCCAGATAAAACTGTCTGGTACTGGTAAAAATTATCTTATAACCGATTGCTAACGGGTTTTTGAATACACCTTTAACAAAACTGGAATTAAAAAATAAGAAATCATCTTTCTAACCATACCTATTAATTTCATGAAATAAATTAATAATTTAGTACATCAAAATTTAAGATGCAACAATGTACACCAAAAACTATAATATAAACTTATCTCTTCTTGTATTATATAGTGTTGCTAACTATGTAAATATAAAATCTCCTTTTTCGTAATTACCCTGTTTTAAAAGACATTATTAACGGTTCATACAGTTCATCAAAAATAACATGGTGAAATTGTAATGAGCTCTAGCAAAATATTTAATTAACTAATAGGAATTATGAACAGAGACGAATTATTAAAAGCCATAGATAAAAAGTATACAGCCATGGGGCAAGATCCTAATATACACCTGGCAGGGTTGTTATATGCAGAACCCATGCAGTATTGGGATTATATCCAACTAGATGCATTGTTGGGATTACAAACCAAAAGGACACAATTGCCTGATGAGATGGTATTTATTATGTATCATCAGATCAATGAATTATTATTTAAGATGATCCTATGGGAAATGCACCAAATTTCTCATCCCAAGAATATTGAACCTAAAAAGTTCGAAATGCACTTAATGCGTGTAAGCAGGTATTTTGACATGCTATCCAACTCATTTGATATTATGAGTGAGGGTATGGAAATTGATCAGTATATGAATTTTAGAACAACACTTACTCCCGCAAGCGGTTTTCAATCTGTACAATACCGAAAAATAGAAATAGCCTCTACAGAGTTGATTAATTTGATTGATTATCGATTTAGAAAAACGATCAATAGAGACACTCCTTATGACCATGCATTTGATCATATGTATTGGCAGGCAGCAGGAAAAGATCATAATACAGGAAAGAAAAGTAAATTGATGATCAATTTTGAGGACAAGTACAAAAAGGAATTGATAGCGTGGATGCAAGAATATAATACCGTTAATCTTTGGACCAAGTTTAAACAGTTACCAGAGGATTATCAGAAAAACAAAGATCTAATTAATGCCATGCGTCATTATGATCATACCGTAAATATTAATTGGGTTATGCACCATTATAATACGGCTGCTAAGTATTTGGACTCTGGTAAAGTAAATATAGAAGCAACCGGAGGAAGTGATTGGCATAAATACATGCACCCAAGATATCAAAGAAGAATTTTCTTTCCAGCACTATGGAGCGAGGAAGAACTCAAAAATTGGGGAGTTACCAACCTTGATGGATATGAAAAAATTTCCTAAACATCTGTTTTACTCTTATACGTCCGGCAGGCTTCACTAACGTTGATCCTTACTATGCTCCCGTTTGCAAATCACGCTGCCGCGGGAGCCAGTAAGTATCAAATCGTGTAGATAGCTTTTCTTTAAAAATATACTTCGAGCCTACTTGTAATATCCGATCCTTTATTTATCTCCAAATTTAATTCTTGATCAATTAAGATATAAATAGTGTCTATTGTTGCAGTAGTTCAATGGCTCGTTCTATCCCACTATCTTTTTCTTCTTGAAAATCCAATGTTGACAAAAATGGTATTTGATTTTCTTGATTTTCAGGGCCAATTCCTACAATTTCAAAAATTTCTCCTTGTGCATCACTATATATTTCATTAGATAATCCTACTTCTGCGCCATTTGGTAATACATGCGTAAGAATAGTAGAAAAAGCACCGCTTGTATTTTCCCCAACGATAGTTACATAAGGCAAATCTTTCATACATAGCGTAAAAAGTTCTCCTGCACTTATGGTGTAAGGGCTTGTAAGCAGTATGATATCATCAGTAAATTGAAAGTTCCCTTTGGGTGCTACAGAAAAAGGTTTGTTTTCTGTAAAACTGTCACCCAATCTGGCTTTTTTGAAATATGAAACTCGCTCCTGATCCATAAAGCGAGATACTATATCTAATGCTACAGTATCATAGCCACCATCATTAAAACGCATGTCAATTATAAGTTTAGAAACCCCAGATTGGTTAAGATCATTCATTATCCTATCTAAAACAGTATTTAATGTAGATAATTCATTATCAAAATTTGCCCCATATCCTTCCATAGATGCAACAAGAATGTACCCAACATCATTATTCATAAGTCCCCATATGATATTCTCCCGCTCATCTATTTCAAAATCTCCTCCTAAATATTTTGTTACTATTGTTATCGCTTTTTGATTAAAAAGAGCATCATAATCGTCTCCATTCTCTATGATGAGATCTCCACTTAGGTTAGTATTTAGTTTTTCCAGTAATGTTGGACCCCCAGATTGAATATCAATACCAATCTCTTCATCGTAGATGCTTACATGTCCATCGTCCAATACATAAGCTAGTTCTTCCAAAATATCATAGAAGTTATCAGCTGTTACTTGATCTCTTAAACTCTCATACTGAGACCAATCAATATTTCTGGCTTCAAAAAAAGCATAGTGGTCATTAAAAATATTCCAGAAATGGTCAAAATTTACCTTTGGATCTTCAGTAGCAGAAACCTGATCAGGCAGGCAAAATGGGTTTTGATTTAATAATCGGGTAAGTTTTATTTCTGAATCTGATAAATCTGAAGTTGCTACCAGTTCATTTTCATTAATCTGGTTAATCCTAAATCCAAAAAAATCTTCAGGAACAAAATTATCATCCTGAATAGAGCATCCTACAGCATTTACATTATAAAACACATCTTTATCATCTGTAAACTCAAAAACCCACCCTTTGTCTGCTACTAACCAAAATCCATTCATCGAGTCTTCTGCTGGTGAGGGAGTATCATCATCAGATTGACAAGAAAACATAAAAAACACAAGGAAATATACATACCATTTCTTAATCATTGTAAAGGGGATTTCTTTTTTGATTTTATATAACATCATAATTCTAAATTTTTAATTTTTTTGTAAAAAGTAATATACTGAAGTAAGACCAAGATTTTGTTTTATTAAAACTGAAGAAAATCGAACCTGGTTTTTATAGCGTTGTATTTAAAAACGATATCCAATTTTGATATTAAAATATGGTGTTAAACCAATTTCTCTGCCAGTGTCGTTTCCAAAACCAAGTCCTCCACCAACTCCAACTTCATAATTAAAATGATTACCAATATTTCTTCTAATACCCCAGCTTACTGCTGTAAATGGGTGACTTGACAAATTTCTATCAGTACCAGAATCAGCATTGTCATAAAAATAATAACTACCTCGTAGCGATACATAATTGCCACTGTTACCATCTACTCTTTTGCCTTGATTTACTCGTTTGTTTAAATTATAGTACCAACGAGGTTCTAATGCAACTATAGGTAGTGAATAACCATTACCAACTTGAGTATCATTACCATCTGTCCACAAACCGACAATTGCTATTCCTGCTTCACTTCGTAAAGCAACTTGATTAGATATTTTTAATTCATTATAAGCCCATACACCCATAACTCCGATTTGAATTCCAAAGGTTGATTTTTCTACTGATGCTTTTTGTACATTTTGCGAGAATCCAACATAAAAGCTACTTATTAACAATGAAACAAAAATTACTTTTTT
This sequence comes from uncultured Aquimarina sp., assembly GCA_947496355.1. Taxonomy (GTDB): domain Bacteria; phylum Bacteroidota; class Bacteroidia; order Flavobacteriales; family Flavobacteriaceae; genus Aquimarina. The sequence continues at coordinate 498,937 of CANMCO010000002.1, read as the reverse complement.
CATACTAAACATTAATTTAAAGGGTATTACTAATTAAGACTAAGTAGTGTTTTTTCATTTATATGTTTTTTGGTTTCCCGATGTGAAAGTATCAGAATCAAAAAAGAAAAAAAACAATTTTGGAGCCGAAGAAGTACTAAAACAGTAGAAGTACACGAATCAGGACGTTTTTTGAAGCTTTCTAAAGGCTCCAGGTGACATCCCCAAACTAGTTTTAAAAGTGTTATAGAAAGCACTTTTAGATTTAAAACCAGCTTCCATACCAATGGCTTCAACAGAATATTTATTAAATACAGAATCATGCAATAGATTTTTAGCAGCTTCTATTCGATATTCATTTACAAACTGAATGACGCTTTTATTGGTTTCCTGATTTATAATTTGTGACAAATACCTCTCGCTTGTTCCCAATTGAGTTGCCAGATCTAATCTGCTTAAAAGAGGATTTTTGTACAACTCTTCTTCATCCATTACTGTATATAGCTGATTAATAATTTTAGAAGCTGTGGTTTCATTTATTCTCTTTTTTGTCTGAGTGTCATGTGTCTTTTTTGAAACTAAATATTCATGTATTTCCTCTTTTTGGACTATTACCTGTAGTTTAAATACTCCATAATACAATATCCACCACGATAAAAAGGAAATTAGTATCCATAGAAAACTTGTAGCATATTCCGAATCGAAAACATACACTTCTATTTGAGACAAAAGCCAAATCATAATAATGCATATAATAAAAAGATTCAATCGCAACAACCAACGTTTTTTTGCTTCCGAAATAGTATTGGACTTCTTTACTAAATTCCTACCCCAAAAGATTAAAAATACATTATAGACATATGATACATTGCCCCTAATATTAAAAAACAGATCATCCAAATCTGCATCATACTGGTTAAAACTAAAATATAACTGAAGAAAAATTTCAATAATCACAGCACAAAAGAAAGGAGCATACAACCATTTGTACCATCTTTTTTTAAGGTGCTTATGCTCAATTTGAATTAGAAAATAGGTGAATAAAGTAACCGCAAACAGAAGATCTAACATGATATTGTTTAAAAATATCAAAACGACATTTTCTATCTCGTACCAATCTAAAAGGGTCAAACTTGTTAGCAAGAATAGTGATAAAGAGAGATAGTTATTTGCTCGACTCTTATAAAAAAAGGTCGTGACCAATGAGGCACTTATAAAATATCCTATAATTCCACCGGCAAGAATTGCAAAATCTAATATTGTTGTATTCAATTTTTGAAGAAATTAATGATATTAAAATTCAATGAGAAACATAAATTATTGGAGTACAAATGTTTCATACCCCAAATGCAATACGTCACACCAATAACTATAAATATTCTGGGATGTTACACAAGTTTTTTTTGTTTTGGGGTAAATATAAGTTGATTTGCAAGTTTTTGTAGACTGTTTTTAGAAAACTGCAACGATTGATCAAGTCACTATGTATTATCAAAAGATAATCGATGATCTAGAGACCCAAGAAAAAATATTCCTGAAAGTAAATTTCTCCAGAGTAAACCCGTGAAGCCATATTGAAATTTCATGTTTTCGAACTTTAAACATTTACTTACAAGGAATAAATTAAATAGTGAACTACCTCGGGGCACGCCCGCGAGGCATCGGTTGGAAAACAATTTTGATTTCGAGGCAAGCCTCCAGAATTTAGATCTCGATTATCGAGTAAACCTTTATAAAGTTGTGATTAAAGACCAGGATGCGATGAAATCTGATTATTATAAATGATCATCCGTAATATGTAATAATGTAATTCTTTAGCGTCATTCCAAATTTATTTCGGAATCTCATTTTGTTCATAAACAATCAGGTGTAATGGGGAACCTGAAACGAGCTCAGGTTGACGATTATGGCATATGATATATTATAGATATTCGATTATTATATTAAGATTTATGTGGTTTCAGTTTGAATGTATTCACTTGGAGTCTGCCCATACCAATTATGAAAAGCTCTGGCAAAAGCAGCAGTCTCAGAATAACCTAATAGATAACTTATATCTTTTACTAAATAGGGCTCATGTTTTAGTAATAGTAAAGAAATCTGTTTTTTAAGTTCATTAAGAATTTCTCTAAAAGTTACTCCTTCTTTGGCCAATGCTCGCTGTAATGTTCTTGGAGTTGTACAAAATATATCAGCTACTTCTTTTAAGCCAGGTAATTCTGGAGTTGCCATTTGCAAGAGTGTTGATTTGACCCTGCCTACCAAATGCTGTTCCTCTTTGATTTCAGAAATTAAACCTAAATATTTAGGGATAAGATAGTCAAAGTGAAGTCTGCTGTAGTTATTTATAGTTTCCTTTAGTTCTACGGCAGGGAATGTAAGTACATACCTATCAATGTAAGAAGTTGGATTATTGCTTGGTACGTAAACTTGAATATCTACAGGATGTACACTCATAAGCTTAATTTCTCTTGCAATAATCGTTTGGTAACACTCCAATACCATATCTTTTATTCCAAAAGTTTTATCATCCAAATCCAATACGATACTAGTAGTGCTATCTGTCTGTTTAATTTCTAATGTCATTGATGGGAAGGTTTCAGAAATGAAGTCCTTCAAATAGTAAAGTGCCTCTTTCATCGTAATACACTGTAACGATATTTGATAAACCACTCCCAACGAGCTCAATTTACAAAAATTACCCGCTCTTAAACCTGGTTTATCAATTGTCAAACTTGATTTTATAACTTTCAAAATACCATAAAATTCGGCAACATCAATAAGACAATTTGGCTCATCAATTACCTCTTGAAACCCTATTTCATCTAATATTTGATTCACATTAGCACCTTGGGCCGAGGCATAGGATAAGAATGGAGTTAAATGTAATGCTAATACTTTCATTTTGTCGCAAAATATCAGTTTATTGACCTATATCCAAATTATTTTTGTTGAAAATAAGATGACAAGATATTAAGAGCAGTATTGAGTTTTCTGTAGTACGATTTTAACTTTTAAAAAAATAACAAATGATTAAAGCTGATGAAACATTTAATGGAACTTTTCCGTTCAAAGCTAATTATGAGCAAATTTCAGGATTTAAAATGCACTATGTAGATGAAGGTAGTGGTGAAGTGGTATTGTGCTTACACGGACAGCCAACTTGGAGTTACCTCTATCGATTAATAATTCCGTTGCTCTCGGATAAATATAGAGTTATCGCTCCAGATAATATGGGATTTGGCAAAAGTGAAACACCACAAGATAAAAAGTACCGATTACAGGAACATATAGATAATCTGATTGAATTTGTGGATCACCTGGATCTTAAAGATATCACCTTAGTGGTACATGACTGGGGAGGTCCAATTGGGTCAGGACTATTAAAAGGGAGACCAGATATTGTAAAAAGAATAGTCGTTATGAACTCGCTTTTACCTTTTGGCTCAGAACGAGAAAATGAACTTCTGGCAGAGGGTATAGGAGCATCACCTTGGTTTGAAATGATGGGTGGACTATATGAGAAAGGAGTTTATGATCTGGTAGTCAAAAACTTTTTTCAATACTCAACACTATCGCTTATTGCTGATCATCTGGGTTTTGAAAAGATATCAAATATTACTGAAGACTGGATGAGAGCTTATAGTGAACCGTTTAACGTAGAAGAAGAAACATTGGCTGCAGTAGCATTTCCCAAGAGCATTGTTGATGGAAGTAACGACTTATGGCTTCCTTTTGATGAGGATGAAATTAGGGTTGCAAGAGCTAAGCCAACTATAATGATCGAGGGTTTAAAAGATAAAGGCTTACCTCCAGAACTCTATATGGCTATATTTCGAGAGGCTTTCCCAGATGGTGAAATTTACGAACTGCCTAATGCTGGTCATTTCTTACAAGAAGACGAACCCCAGGCGATAGCAAGCTTAATCACTCAGTTTATAAGAATGAGCTAGTATAATAAATTCAACTTTTATAAAACTTGTCATGCGTCTTACATTTGTAAACCTAAATTGTATAATTCAGAGTTATTGAGTAATTAAAATTTTTGAGAATGCAATGACATCTATGATTTCATTAGTAAGAGTATCTTAATCTAATTATAGAAAACAAAACAATATGTAATTTTGTTCTTAGTAACCTAAACTCCTGTTTCACAAACAGATAGTATTATATATTCTTTGACAGGAAAGTTAATAGTGACCGCAGAGGGATTATCTTGTGTTGATCCCATTGTGCTCACTACCGCAAATACAAAACTAGCAAAGCTATCCCTTTACAGGTTTTGTGCTTGATGTGACCCCAAGCATTCAAAGTTCAAACTTTTTAACAAAATATTTAGAAGAAATTTCAGAGTATGCAAAAGACCATCAAGCCTTACTAATAAATTGCTAAAAACACATTGAATAAATTATGATTAACTTTTATTTAAGAATTTTGGTAATTTTTGTCCAACCTTGTTTTATCCTAGAATTAGGTTAATGTTGGGTATAAGACTAGTTGCGTTGTTTAAGCACTTAATTTGGTAAATACAAACGCTAATAAAAAATCTGAAAGGATTTTTGTAAATATTCCAGTACTAGTAATTGATTTTATAAAGTGTTGGCAATGTTCTGTAATCAAAAAAAGAATTAATTAACTCGGTAAAAAGAAAAACCGCCTATGGAGGTTCTAAGAGAAGTTTAATAAGCAGAACAATACGTAGAATCGTTGCATATTGATTAATAGATTGAGAGAAGTCTACATTAATTATTTCTAAAACAAATAAGTAGACAGCAGCCTTATAAAAAAACCACTTTTCATTTTCTGTAAAATTTTTAATCTGTCATAATATGGGCAATCGCCTTAATATTAAATTAATATTTATCAAAGTTATGATAATTAGTATGTAATACTCAAATGCTTTAAAGAAAAATATTAACAAAGTTTTACACTTTGGTTCATAATTCAAAAATAATTGTATGCAATTTCCGAATATCGCCTAACGATGTTTTACAAGTACTAAGGTAGTTATATTTTCTAAAATCGGGTTATATAGAGTTAGCCCATTCATTGTAAACCAGATTAGTAAGGTAATAATATCCAAAAAGAAAGCGAGACAATATTGTCTCGCTTCGGTAAATATTGTCCAAAAAGTGACCCCAAGCATTCAAAGTTCAAACTTTTTGACAAAATATTTAGAAGAAGTTTCAGAATATGCAAAAGACCATAAAGCCTTTATTATTAACTGTTAAGGTCATTATGCTATAAAATACTTTAACTTTTCTGTAACTTTTGAGAAGTGTTTTAATTAAGCCTTAACCAAAGGTCGTTTTTAATACTTTTATAAACCTTTTGATGTTATATCTTCAATATAAACATAAGCCCCAGCTGTCATAGGGTAACCAGAGTTAAAAGCTAATCTAGCATCTAAAAAGTTTCCAGATGGTGAAATCCTTATTTCCAAGTTCTTTTTAGTTATCTCTTTAATTAAATAATGAGAGTCATCCCAATAAAACAAAGTATACTCAGATAACTCTGAATCATACCCGTCTCTAATACCAGAAAGGATAATTTTGTAGGTATGTGCTTTTTTCAGGGTAAATCCAGAAATCCTATGCCATTCACTATCAGCAGTAAGGTGATTTAAAGAATATTTCATAGTCGAAAATTCTGGTAATCTAATAGAATTGTCATATATCTTGTATTCGCCACCTATAGCAGTTAAATCTCCTTGTAAAATAGATTCGTTTCGAAGAATAGCTTTATTTATCCACCAATCTTGTCCAGTACTTCCTTCAACTTTTACTCTTGAGTTGTCTAATTCTAATACTGTATTAAGCCTATCATTTTGTGCACCACCTTGAGAGAAAAAACTTTCTATTTTAGTATATCTTGAATCTTTAATATAGAAAACTCTATTTGTATACTCGGCATAATGATTTAGTATAATATTATTCCAGGTTTTATTTGTAGATGTTCCCCCTTCAATCCATAAACCTGTATCCGTCTGTCCCTGAGTAGTACAACCCATAAAAGTCATCCCCATACCATATGCTTTAATACCTATCTCGCCACCTTCAACATATACATTTAAAAAATTAAGAACATTATTGAACCAACCTTCTGGTTCTGTATTCCAATTAGCAGGAGGATTTCCATCTAGATCATTTCTGTGCAACTCAATGCCTATTTTATTATCTTTTAAAATAAGATCTGAAAAAGTATCCCAAATAGCCCATTTCCCCCATATTCCATATTCAAAACCCGATATATAAATAGAACGAAACTCTGAATTATAAGAAGCAAAAGGAAATGAAATTCCTTTACCTTGCCTTGTAGGATTCTTTTGAATAATTGAGATATTTTCAATTTTAAAATTATGTCTTATTTTTAGTACTTCAATATCTTTATCCGTAATAAGCTCACATGCCCTAAAATGATCACCATATATTTTTAAAAAAATAGAATTATTTTTATTTGCTTCTAAAGTAGATGTTACATAATATTTACCCAGAGGAAAATATAATGCTTTCTTAAACTCTAAAGCATATTTTATTGCAGACTGAATAGCAACAGTATCATCGATTACACCATCACCTTTGGCACCAAACCATTGAGGATAAATTTTTTCAACTATAAATTCGCCTGCAAGAGCACCGTCTTTTGTTAAAGGATCAGAATCAGTTTTCAAGTCAAATATGTGATAAATCCCTGCATCAATACCACCATTAAGAGTTAATCTAACATTATTATTAATTATGATTTTATTACCTCTAAAAAAATTGAGCTCAATTCCTTTTGGAATTACTATATTCCCTTTGACTTCAATATCTCCTTTAATTGTAATTGTACCTTCTTGATTTAAACTATTTATTGCATCTGTTAAAACTCCTGAATTTCCATTTTCTATACCTCCTGATATTATATATTCTGTAGTTTGTCCAGATAAAATTAGAGATGTTAAAAACAGTAGAATTGTAAATCTTTTTTTCATATTTTTCGTTTTAGTTTAAATAACTCAATTAGCATATTATATAATGGTAAAATTAATGATATCCAACAAAAAAGCGAGACAATATTGTCTCGCTTTGGTAAAAATTGTCTCATTGTGACCGCGGAGGGATTCAAACCCCCAACCCTCAGAGCCGAAATCTGATGCGCTATTCAGTTGCGCCACGCGGCCTAATATTTTGTTTTCTCCATCTTCTTCCTGCAGCAGACTTGAGATACTTCTCTCTAATTCTTGCATCTTGTCGAGTTTCGAAAACTTCTTTTAAAACTATCTTCCAAGGTTTAAAAGCCTTGGTTGATTGAGTTTTTCCTAAATTATGCTCAGTTAATCTTCTTTCCAGATTATCTGTCATTCCTATATAGTATCTGTCGTGATTCACACTATAAAGAACATACACATAATACATACTATTCATTTTATGCGCCCCGCCCGAACGAGACTAACGTCAGTTCGGATCGGGCGGGTATTCAGTTGCGCCACGCGGCCTAATATTTTGTTTTCTCCATCTTCTTCCTGCAGCAGACTTGAGATACTTCTCTCTAATTCTTGCATCTTGTCGAGTTTCGAAAACTTCTTTTAAAACTATCTTCCAAGGTTTAAAAGCCTTGGTTGATTGAGTTTTTCCTAAATTATGCTCAGTTAATCTTCTTTCCAGATTATCTGTCATCCCTATATAGTATCTGTCGTGATTCACACTATAAAGAACATACACATAATACATACTATTCATTTTATGCGCCCCGCCCGAACGAGACTAACGTCAGTTCGGATCGGGCGGGTATTCAGTTGCGCCACGCGGCCTAATATTTTGTTTTCTCCATCTTCTTCCTGCAGCAGACTTGAGATACTTCTCTCTAATTCTTGCATCTTGTCGAGTTTCGAAAACTTCTTTTAAAACTATCTTCCAAGGTTTAAAAGCCTTGGTTGATTGAGTTTTTCCTAAATTATGCTCAGTTAATCTTCTTTCCAGATTATCTGTCATTCCTATATAGTATCTGTCGTGATTCACACTATAAAGAACATACACATAATACATACTATTTATTTTATGCGCCCCGCCCGAACGAGACTAACGTCAGTTCGGATCGGGCGGGTATTCAGTTGCGCCACGCGGCCTAATATTTTGTTTTCTCCATCTTCTTCCTGCAGCAGACTTGAGATACTTCTCTCTAATTCTTGCATCTTGTCGAGTTTCGAAAACTTCTTTTAAAACTATCTTCCAAGGTTTAAAAGCCTTGGTTGATTGAGTTTTTCCTAAATTATGCTCAGTTAATCTTCTTTCCAGATTATCTGTCATCCCTATATAGTATCTGTCGTGATTCACACTATAAAGAACATACACATAATACATACTATTCATTTTATGCGCCCCGCCCGAACGAGACTAACGTAAGTTCGGATCGGGCGGGTATTCAGTTGCGCCACGCGGCCTATACACACCCCTAACCCCTCTCAAGAGGGGAAAGAAAGTGTTATTCATGACAATTTACTTTTTACGATAGTAGAAATAGTCTTACCGTCTGCCTTACCCGTTAATGCAGCATTGGCCATACCCATTACCTTACCCATATCCTTCATGCCTTCTGCTCCGGTTTTAGCAATAATATCTACTATTACTTTTTCAATCTCCTCTTCGCTTAATTGTTCAGGCAAAAATTGCTCGATTACTTTAGCTTGTGCTAATTCTGGTTCTGCAAGGTCATCTCTACCCTGCTCTGTAAAAATAGCCGCACTATCCTTACGTTGTTTCACTTGCTTTTGCAACAACTTTAACTCTTGATCTTCAGTAAGTTCTGCTTTTGCTCCACTCTCTGTTTGAGCCAATAAAATAGCAGATTTTACTGCTCGCAATGATGTTAATGCGTTAGTATCTTTGGCTTTCATCGCCTCTTTCATTGCGGTCATTACCTTTTGCTCTAAACTCATGGTGTTTGATTTTAAACTTTTGGATTGCGAAGATAAAAAATAAACCGATAATCTAATGTCAGATTATCGGTTTAGTTTATTTATTAGAATCATCTCTTGGATTCCAGCCTACGCTGGAATGACAGATCTATAATCCTAGTAAATAATATTTGTAAATCACCATTAGTCTACATTGTCATGCAAAAAAGAATTGTTTTTGCGTAATTGAATGTCATCATTACTATCTGTACCTAATGATGTTCTAGACAGCCCTGAATCTTCTGATTTAGAATCCACATCGATACCTGCACGTTTATATGCTGGTTCTTTCTCGATATCATCAATCTTAGAAGTGCTATTTTTGAATTTATAATTAAACTCTTTCATTTTTGCTCGGCGTTCTTCGGCTCTTGCCTTAAGCGTTTCAGAGATTGGTTGATTCATTGGATCAAGATCCTCTGCTTTTTCTGTTTCAGGTTCTGGGGCTACAGTTTTCTTTTCAAAAACTACTTCTTCATCCACTTCTTCCATCACCTCTGCGGGTTGTGCTTCAGTAAGTCGTTTTTCTTCTTCCATATAGTCTTCTAAACTATACTTACGCCCTCCTCCAGATACAGTTTCACCTACGGGAACTACTTCTATAGGTTCATTGACTTCCATATCAAGGATATCATCGCTTAAATCAAAAACAATAGGTTGCTCATCCTCTTCTTCTTTTACATTTGAAGCAGCAAAATTACCAGTTTCTTCTTCCTTATTTCCACTTACAGGCATATCAAATGCAAGAGAAAACTGATCTTCTTTTTCTTCCTCTGCAGCTACTTCTTTGGCATCGTTGACTTCGATCTCTTTGATAATATCTTGTGCGTTGATTATCACAAAATCATTGTCAGAAGAAAAGGCATCGACTATTTCATATTCTACATCTATATTCTTCAATAGATCGGTTGTAGGAACTAATAATGTATCTTCGTCTACTTCTTCTTCCTCTATCAATTCATGTTTTATAATTGCAGGTTCTTCTATTTCTTCCTTCTTTGGCAACGGAGATAGTATTGGTGTCACATTACCTGTAGATTTAGGAGTTAAATCCTGTACTGCTGCACGTTGCTCATCTTCTAGCGTATGAATAATTTTTTTAGTCTCTGTATTTACAATTTCATCTTGCTGTTCTACATCAAATCCGGTAGCAATTACAGTAACAGAAATTGCATCTTCTAGAGATTCGTCTTCACCAACACCCATAATAATGTTAGCTCCATGACCTGCTTCTTGCTGAATATGGTCATTAATCTCACCTATTTCATCTATAGTAATCTCTTCTTTACCAGAAACTATTAATAGCAGCACATTTTTTGCACCCGTAATTTTATTATCATTAAGTAGCGGAGAGTCTAATGCTTTAACGATTGCATCGTGTGCACGTTTGTTACCAGAGGCATTAGCAGAGCCCATGATTGCAGTACCACTATTACTAAGAACCGTTTTAGCATCACGTAAATCTATATTTTGCGTATAGTGATGCGTAATAACCTCGGCTATACCACGAGATGCAGTTGCAAGAACTTCATCTGCTTTTGAGAAACCAGCTTTAAATCCTAGGTTACCATAAACTTCTCTTAATTTATTGTTATTGATAACAATTAAGGAATCTACATGAGCACGAAGTCGTTCTACTCCCAAATGTGCTTGTTCGTTACGCATTTTCCCTTCAAACTGAAAAGGAATCGTTACAATACCAACGGTAAGAATATCAAGTTCTCTTGCCATTTTTGCAATAATAGGAGCCGCTCCGGTACCTGTTCCACCTCCCATACCTGCAGTGATAAAGATCATTTTGGTATTGGTATCCAACATTCTTTTTATCTCCTCGTAGCTCTCTACTGCAGATTGCTCTCCTACTTCTGGATTTGCACCGGCACCCAATCCCTCTGTTAGAGAAACACCTAACTGGATTTTATTTGGGATTGAACTGTTCTCTAATGCCTGTGCATCTGTATTACAGATTACAAAATCCACTCCTTTGATCCCTTGCTGGAACATATGATTGATGGCATTACTACCACCTCCACCAACTCCGATCACTTTGATCACATTGGATTGATTTTTAGGCAAATCAAACGAAATATTTTCGAATTCCTCCTTATTACTCATAATTGCTAATTTTCTGGTTCTCCTACTTTTTTAAATATTTTTACTGCTCAAAATTTGAACATTATAAGCTCCTAATTATTCTGCGTTATCCAAGAATTCCTTAAACTTCTCTGTCCATTTTTCTAGAATATTCTTTCTGGGTTTCAGATCAACTCTCGGGTTTTCTTCTTCGATTACTGTATCTTCAACTTCGACTTGCTGCGTTCCTTCTGCATTCGCCAAAGTTTCTTTTTTCATGGTTTTTTTCTGTTTCTTGATATGCACCAAACTATCCATCACCAATCCTACTGCTGTGGCATACATTGGACTTGTAGTTTCTGAATCGCTATTACCTGCCAAATGCTCATTAGGATAACCAATTCTCGTATCCATACCTGTAATATATTCTACAAGCTGTTTAAGATGTTTGAGCTGGGATCCTCCACCAGTTAATACAATACCTGCTATCAACTTTTTCTTAGGAGATTCATGGCCATAGTTTTTTATTTCTAAAAATACCTGCTCTACGATCTCAACTACTCGTGCATGAATAATCTTGGATAGGTTTTTAAGCGTAATCTCTTTTGGCTCTCTTCCTCGTAAACCAGGAATAGATACAATTTCATTATCCTTATTTTCTCCTGGCCAGGCAGATCCAAACTTTATTTTCAGAAGTTCTGCTTGCTTTTCGATAATAGAACATCCTTCTTTAATATCTTCTGTAATTACGTTTCCTCCAAAAGGTATTACAGCCGTATGGCGAATAATACCATCTTTAAATATTGCAAGATCGGTAGTACCACCACCTATGTCTATTAAAGCTACTCCGGCTTCTTTTTCCTCCTGGCTCAATACTGCATTTGCTGAAGCTAATGGCTCTAGCGTTACATCAGACAATTCTAATCCAGAACTTTTGACACACCTTCCTATGTTTCGAATCGACGTTACTTGTCCTACCACTACATGGAAATTAGCCTCTAGTCTTCCTCCATACATTCCAACAGGTTCCTTTATTTCAGCTTGACCATCTACTTTATATTCTTGTGGTAACACGTGAAGAATTTCTTCTCCCGGTAACATAACTAATTTATGTACCTGGTTGCAAAGCTTATCGATATCATCTTCATCTATTACTGCATCTGCATTTGGCCTCGTGATATAATCGCTATGTTGTAAGCTACGAATATGCTGGCCTGCGATCCCTACGGTAACATCATTGATTTTCATACCCGATACACTTTCTGCTTCCTGAACGGCTTGTTGTATGGACTGAATGGTTTGAGTAATGTTATTAACAACTCCGCGGTGTACTCCCAAACTTTTGGATTTACCAACTCCCAAGACTTCCATCTTTCCGTACTCATTATACCGCCCCACCATAGCAACAATCTTTGTTGTTCCTATGTCTAATCCTACCGCTATTTCATTCATTTCTCTTTCCATATTGGTATTATTTTATTGTGCACACCACTTGATTTCTAAATTGTAAACTGACTTTTTTATATTTATCAAGGCTTTGATCTTTTAAAGCTTTCTGATAGAATGCTTTAAAATTTTTGACCTTACCTTTTAAATTTTCAACTTTCCCAATAATCACTCTAAAAGGATACACCCTTAACTCTAATTCATAGTATCCCTGCATGTTTAAATATATCCCAACTACATGCTTTCTTAAAAATTTATCTTCTTGAATTTCCTTTAATAATGGAAAAACTTCAGCAACCTCTCGCTCTGAAACATTATGTACCAAGGGCACATGTGCCGAATAACTTTCAGACAGAGGCATCGTATTACCAATAACATCTACATAAAAAGGAGTAACAGCGTTAACTCTAGCAATTGGGGTTCTTTGCTTGATTCTTGCCCTAAGTTCTCCATTCACAGTAAGATACACATCAGAATGTTCGACCATTTTGTGTGAATCCAGGTCTTGTTCTACAGTATTCAAAACTAAAATTTCTTTACCTACGTTTGTAACCCTCTCTTGATTTTGTATTAACAATTTATTAACCGTCGCTTCATTTACATACGGATCTTGTTCTTCTATAAACTCTATACGTACTTCACTGATTTTTCTTTGCTTATTTCGCTTACTTGTAAAAGCAAAAAGAACAATGATCAAACCAACCAAACTTGTAAATTTTAGATATGTAAACATTCTTTTCTTCATAACAATAATGCTTCTTTTATACCATTTACTTCTTCTCCTATATCTCCAGCTCCTACGGTTAGAATTACCTGCGCATCACTTTTCTTTATTTCTTTGATCAAATTATCTTTTGTAACCAGTTTTTTATTGTCATTATCAATCAATTCTAACAACCAATCCGAGGTTACACCCTGAATTGGCAATTCTCTTGCAGGATAGATATCCAAAAGCAACACTTCATCAAATTGATTAAGACTCTTGGCAAAATCTGATGCAAAATCTCTTGTTCTACTATATAAATGTGGTTGAAAAACCACCAACACTTTTTTATTTGAATGCATTTCGCGCACCGCTTGATGTAGTGCATTGATTTCTGTTGGGTGATGCGCATAGTCATCTACATACACCAAATCATCTGTTTTTATCTGATAACTAAATCTACGCTGAACACCTTTAAACGAAAATAAAGCCCTTGCCAAAGACCCGGTCGGGGAGCCGTAAAGCATCGCTATAGCAAAGGCCGTAATTGCATTTAACAAGTTGTGTCTACCTGGCAGGTTTAAATGCAAGTCTTCAATGAGTTTGTGTGGTGTTTTTAAATCAAAAACGTATGCACCGTTATCTATTTTTATGTTTTGAGCGCAGTAATCAGAGTCATCATCAATACCAAAAGTAATTCCAGAAAGTGGTAAACCATTACACACCAAAAGGTGATCTTTTGCTCTTGATGAAAATTCTATAAATGACTCTTCTAGTGCATTTGCTTTTTCATATATATCCAAATGATCTGCATCCATAGACGTTATGGCTACAACATCCGGATATAGCTGTAAAAATGATCTATCAAATTCATCAGCCTCTACGACTACGACTTCATTTCCTTCTAAAACCAGGTTAGAGTTATAATTCTCGCTAATACCGCCAAGAAATGCAGTTACCTTAGCCCCACTTTCCTTAAGTAAGTGTGCTAAAATCGCAGTGGTTGTGGTTTTACCATGAGTTCCTGCTACAGCAAGTGTATATATGTCTTTTGTAATTATTCCTAAAATTTCGGCTCTCTTCTTTATTGTAAAACCATTATCACGAACATAAATAAGTTCTTTATGATTTTTTGGAATAGCAGGAGTATAAACCACCACTGTTTCCTCTTTATTTAAAAACGACTTGGGGATAGCATTTACGTTATCTTCAAAATGGATTTCGATTCCTAATTCATCCAAATCCGAAGTAATCTGAGTTGAAGTTTTATCATAACCAGCAACATTTTTTCCAAGAAACTTAAAATATCGAGCAAGTGCACTCATACCGATACCTCCTATACCAATAAAATATACATTCTTTATGTTCTCTAAACTTTTACTCATTTATATTCAAAAGCCTAATAATCGGCTACTTTTTTAATAATTTTTCAATTTCGTTTACTATGTCAGATGTTGCATTTGGTGAGGCCAACTTTTTAATATTATCTGAAAGATTCCTCTGTAACTCCTCAGACACTAATAATTCTGAAAGCGTATTTTGAAACTCCTCATCCAACTGATTTTCCTTTAGCATTCTAGCTGCTTTATTATCAACAATTGCTTGCGCATTTTTAGTCTGATGATCTTCTGCCACATTGGGAGACGGGATAAACAAAACTGGTTTTGCCACAATACATAATTCTGAAACCGAACTCGCTCCTGCCCTTGATATTATAACATCTGCTGCCGCGTATGCCAAATCCATAGTGTCTAGAAACTGATGAACCTGCACATCTCTTTGACCAGCGTATTTTTTATACTCCTCATAATACAGTTTACCACATTGCCAAATCACCTGAACACCTTTTTCTTCAAAAAAATCAAGTTCTTTCTCAATAAGCTGATTAACTCTTCTGGCGCCAAGGCTTCCCCCTAGAATCAATACCGTTTTTTTTTCTTTACTTAGATTATACTTTGTAATTCCTAGATCTTTCTTTCCTTCTGTTTTCAACAAATCCTGACGAACTGGATTACCTGTTTTCACTATTTTATCACTTGGAAAAAATCGATCCATATGATCATAGGCTACACATATTTTATCCGCTCCTTTTGCCAACCATTTATTAGTAATTCCCGGAAATGAATTTTGTTCCTGTATTACCGTAGGAATTTTTTTGGAGTCCGCCATTTTTAGTAAAGGCCCACTTGCAAAGCCTCCGGTTCCAATTACTATATCCGGATTGAATTTTTTTATAATCCCTCTTGATTTCCAAAGACTACTTAACAACTTAATAGGAAACATAAGGTTGCTTAGTGTTAATTTTCTTTGAATACCACTAATCCATAATCCAATAATTTCATACCCGGCCTGGGGCACTTTTTGCATTTCCATCCGATCTTTGGCTCCTACAAACAAAACTGAAGTATCCGGATACCTACTGCACAATTCGTTTGCAATAGCTATAGCAGGATAGATATGCCCACCTGTTCCTCCTCCAGATAATATGACTTTCAGTCCTTTACTCATATACTTCTCTTAAAACCTCTAAAGGGTTTTCTTCTTTTTCTTTATGTAATTCTTCTTCTATTAATTCTTCTCTTCTACTACTCACACTTAAAACTATTCCTATAGCAAGGCAGGTCATCCATATGGAAGTACCTCCACTACTTATAAGCGGAAGCGTTTGACCAGTAACCGGAAACAGCTCTACCGCTACCGCCATGTTAATCAATGCCTGAAATACTATCGGAAGTCCAACTCCTATGACTAATAATTTCCCAAACATGTCTGGGCTTTTATGTGCCGCAATTACTAACCTAAAAAGCAGTAACAAATACAACAACATTAGGAAAATTCCTCCCACAAAACCCCATTCTTCAATTATAATAGCATAAATGAAATCCGATGATGATTGTGGCAAAAAGTTTCTTTGCACACTCTTACCCGGACCTGTTCCAATAACACCTCCTCTGGCGATTGCAATTTTTGCACGTTCAATTTGATAAGCTTCTTGAGTACCTGTATCATTTGTAAAATTCTCTATCCTACTAACCCACGTATCTACCCTATTAGGAAACATCCCAGGAAATGCTTTTGCGAATAAGATAAAGAAGACCAGGATTATAAATCCGGACCCTAGAATTACCGAGATGTATTTAAGTGGATATCCCCCAAGAAAAACCAGCATAATAACCATTGAAAACATAATAGCTGCTGTAGAAAAATTAGCAGGAAGAATCAACATTAATACAAGAAACACTGGTAACCACAACGGCAATAATGTTTCCTTAAACGTGATACTCTTATCTTTAATTTTCGAAAGATATCTAGCTACATAAGCCATTAGAACAACTGCGGCAAGGGTTGATGTCTGAAACGTTACCCCAACAAAAGGTAATCGGATCCATCTACTTGCATTGGCACCCTCTATTGTCGTGTTTTGCGCCATTGTTACTAATAGCAATATCAAAACCACCGGTATCATAATAATAGAAAGACCTTTGAAATAATTATATGGTATTTTATGTACTCCATACATTATTAAAAACCCTAAAACCAAATGTGCGAAATGTTTTACCAAAAAACTAAACGTGTCTCCATCACCATAGAGATATGCCAAATTACTACTAGCACTATATACTGGCAAGAAGGAAAATAATGCCAACAGGGCAGCTACTGCCCAAATCACCTTATCACCTTTTATATTTGCTAATACCTTAGTCATTCTTATGCATTACGTTTTTAATCACTTCGCTTAATTAATATCCTATAATTCCCTCACTGCTTCCTTAAACTGACGCCCTCTTTCTTCATAATTTTTGAACAGATCAAAACTTGCACATGCAGGCGATAATAATACATTTTCATTTCTTTCAGCTATTTTATATGCCATTTTCACTGCTTCCTTCATAGATTGTGTTTCTACGATATTATCAACACAATTTCCAAAAGCATTAATTATCTTAGAGTTGTCCACTCCCAAACAAATAATAGCTTTCACTTTCTCATTTACCAGAGAGTATAATTCTGTATAATTATTACCCTTATCAACACCACCAACGATCCAAACCGTAGCAGATTTCATAGCATCCAAAGCGTAATATGCTGCATTTACATTTGTCGCTTTTGAATCGTTAATGTATTGCACATTGTTTATTTTCAATACACTCTCTAGCCGATGTTCCACCCCATGAAAATTTTCTAAACATTCCCTAATAGTTGTTTTCCGGATTTTCAACAATTGCGAAACTGTAGCGGCAGCCATTGCATTTTTTACGTTGTGATTTCCTTTTAGTGCTAAATTTTTTGTTGGCATGATCAGTGTGTTATTATCTATAGTTATTTTTATATTGTTTTCTTCTAAATACGCTCCATTTTCTACCTTTTTTGTTAACGAAAAAGGCAATAATTTTGATCGAATAGGGTGTTCTTTTAAATATTCAGTTATTACTTCATCATCTGCATCATAAATGAAATAATCATGTTCTTTTTGATTCATAGCTATCCTGAATTTCGATGCGATATAGTTCTCAAATTTATATTCATATCGATCCAGATGATCAGGTGTGATATTAGTTAATATCGCAATATGAGGCGCAAAACCTTTTATTCCATCTAACTGAAAACTACTTAGTTCTAACACGTAATGCTCGCTATCATTTTGCGCTACTTGTTTTGCAAAACTATCACCAATATTGCCGGCCACATTAACATCTAGTCCTCCTTTCTTAAGCACATAATGTGTAAGCATCGTTGTTGTGGTTTTTCCATTACTACCCGTAACACCAATAATTTTTGCAGAGGTATATGCCGCAGCAAATTCTATTTCTGACACTACTGGGATTTCTTCTTTAAGCAAACTCTGAACGAGTGCTACTTTATCCGGAATCCCGGGGCTTTTCATCACCACATGTGCATTTAGAATTTTAGATTCTGTATGCTGTTGCTCTTCCCATTCAATTTCAAAATTTCTAAGAACTTCTTTATATTGATCTGTAATTATCCCTTTATCTGAGACAAATACTTCGTATCCTTCCTTTTTTCCCAAAATAGCAGTACCCACTCCACTTTCTGCCGCACCTAAGACTACTAATCTTTTCACTTTATCTTACTTTTAGTGTAATCACTGCAATGATTGCCATAAAAATTCCAACAATCCAGAACCGTGCTACAATCTTACTTTCATGTATCCCTTTTTTCTGATAATGATGATGCAAAGGAGACATTAGAAATATTCTTCTTCCTTCACCATATTTTTTCTTTGTGTATTTAAACCAGCTTACCTGCATCATTACCGATAATGTTTCTATGAAAAAAATTCCACAAAGAATTGGAATCAAAAACTCTTTACGGATTGCAATTGCAATTACCGCTATAATTCCACCTATCGTAAGACTTCCTGTGTCTCCCATAAAAACCTGGGCTGGATAAGTATTATACCATAAAAACCCTACTAAAGAACCCGCAAATGCCGTTATGAAAATTGTCATTTCTCCAGAATTGGGGATATACATTACATTGAGATAATCTGAAAAAATTATGTTACCAGACACCCATGCAAATAATGCTAATGTTAACACAATTATAGCCGAGGTTCCTGCTGCCAAACCATCTATGCCATCGGTAAGATTAGCACCATTGGATACCGCAGTTACGATAAAAATCACAATAGGTATAAAAATCAACCATGCATATTTTGACATTTCTGGACTTATCCAAGTAATTAGATCCGAGTAATCAAACTCATTATTCTTAAAGAATGGCAATGTGGTTTTTGTAGATTTTATTGCTGGCTTAAAATCCGATTTTTCTTCTCCTACATTTGAAACCTGTTCTGTTTCTGACTTTGCCTTTTCCTCTCTTACAGTAATATCATTATGAAAGTACATGGTACACCCAACAATAAGTCCAAGTCCAACCTGGCCTATTATTTTAAATTTCCCTGCTAATCCCTCTTTATCTTTTCTCTTTATTTTTAAGAAATCATCTGTAAAACCTATAACTCCCATCCATAATGTTGTTACGATAAGGAGAATTACATATATATTATCAAGCTTGGCAAACAACAATACAGGAACTAAAGTTGATAAAATAATAATCACACCTCCCATTGTTGGAGTTCCTGCTTTCTTTGATTGGCCTTCTAAACCCAATTCACGAATACTTTCCCCCATTTGATTTCTTCTCAGAAAACGTATGATCCGTCTACCGTAAATTGTAGAGATCAACAATGACAATATGATCGCCATTGCAGCTCTAAAAGTGATAAACTGAAACAGTGTAGCCCC
Organism: uncultured Aquimarina sp.; assembly: GCA_947496355.1. Classification (GTDB taxonomy): domain Bacteria; phylum Bacteroidota; class Bacteroidia; order Flavobacteriales; family Flavobacteriaceae; genus Aquimarina. Next base: position 479,532 of record CANMCO010000002.1, on the reverse strand, counting down.
GGGGAACTGGTATTCACTTTCCAAATATTCAAATAGATAATACAGCATACTTTACTACCTTTCGTACCCTTCATTTCGAGCCGAGAAGGGTTTTTATTTATTCATTTTTTTCAGCTCTTCTTTAACAATTTCAAAATCATTAAAATCTATACGTTCACCATTAATTTCCTGATAGGTTTCATGCCCTTTACCTGCAATCAAAATAATATCATCCTTGTTTGCTAATTGACAGGCCGTTTTAATAGCCTGTTTTCTATCGGTTATAGACAATGTTTTCTTATAATCTTGAGGCTCCACCCCTTTTTCTATATCCTCGATAATTTGATCCGGATTTTCTGTCCTGGGATTGTCACTCGTAAAAATTGCCTTATTACTTAATCTTGCTGCTATATTACCCATTACCGGGCGCTTCATTTTATCTCTATCCCCACCACAACCAACTACAGTAATTAAATTTTCGTTATTTGTTCGGACATCGTTAATTGTTTCCAGTACATTTTTCAGTGCATCAGGAGTATGCGCATAATCAACTATAGCAGTAATTTTTTGATCAGAGATCAAATATTCAAATCGCCCACTTACACTTTTTAAGTCACTTAACAAACGTAATGTCTCTAAGGTTTCTAACCCAAGTAATTCTGCTGTTCCAAAAATTGCCAACAAATTATAAGCATTAAAACTACCTATTAGCTTTGCCCATACTTCATGATCATTTAACTTCAACAACAACCCCTCAAGGCTGTTTTCTAAAATTTGCCCTCTATAATCTGCATAGGATTTCAAAGCATAACTAAATTGTCTTGCTTTGGTGTTTTGAAGCATGAAAGCCCCATTTTTATCATCCTTATTTATTAAAGCAAAAGCATTTGCAGGTAATCCATCAAAAAACACTTTCTTAACATCTCTATATTCTTTGAAAGTGTTATGATAATCCAAGTGATCGTGTGAAAGGTTAGTAAAAATCCCTCCTGCAAAAGTCAATCCTTCGGTACGTTTTTGATGAATCCCATGAGAACTAACCTCCATAAAGCAATACTCAACTCCAGCCTCATTCATTTCTTTGAGATATCTATTGATAGTTATAGAATCTGGTGTAGTATGAGTTGCCTTATATTCTGTTTCATCAACTAAAATTTTTACTGTGGACAACAAACCCACTTTAAAACCAGCATAGGTAAAAAGTTGATACAGCAATGTAGCTATGGTTGTTTTTCCATTAGTACCGGTTACTCCTATCAGTTTTAAATTTTCAGAAGGAGATTCATAGTAATTGGAAGCTATAATAGCCAAAGCTGACTGTGTGTTGTCTACTTTTACATAGGTCACCCCATTAACAGTTACCTCTGGCAATTCTTCACAAATGACTGCTACAGCCCCTTTATCAATAGCCTTTTCTATAAACTCATGCCCATCAGAAATAGAACCACGAATGGCTACAAATAGATCATCCTGCTCAATATTTCTAGAGTCGAACTCGATCTTATTAACACTTGTTATTGTATTACCAATAACAGCATTGATTGCAACTTTGTATAGAAGGTCTTTTAACTCCATTATGATAATTCTAGTCTGATAACTTGATCTGTTTGTACTTTTGTTCCTGGTTCTATAGATTGTTTTTCAACTCTTCCTGATCCTTTTAATTCAACCTTGAGCCCCATATTTTCTAAAAGCGAAATAACATCCATTGCCGGCATACCTTTTAAGTTAGGCATAATGGTTTTATATTTTTGTGCTTTCTCATAATATGTCTCGTAGCTATTAATAACAGTTTTACTCTCGACCAAAGTATAAGACACTTCATCAATCACTGGTATATCGTTATATATTTTTGTAGCTATGGTTTTAAAGATGGGTGCTGCGACTTCACTTCCGTAATATCCTTTTTCTTTATTAGGCTTATGAATTACCACAATACAAGAATAAATAGGCTTATCTGCAGGAAAATACCCTGCAAATGAAGATATATACTCTCTTTCTTTATCTTTTCCATAATTTCCCCAACACGTACCTGTTTTTCCGGCAATAAGAAAATCATCTGTGCGAATATTATCTGCCGTGCCTCGTCTCACAACATTTTTCATCATTTCCTGGGCGATTTTTGCCGTTTTCTTTGAGCATATTGTAGGGTTCAAAACCTCTTTATCAAATCGTTCGCGTGTCTTATCCCAGGTTTTAACTTCTTTTATAAACCTAGGCTTTACCATTTCGCCGTCATTGGCAATTGCATTGTAAAAAGCAAGAGTTTGCAATGGTGTAAGTGCAACACCATAACCATGAGCCATCCAAGGCAATGTAGTCCCATACCAGTCATCATCACCCGGATATGGAATTTTAGGCTTTCCCTCTCCTTTGATCGACAAACCAAGGGTTTCAGCTAACCCCATATTGATTAATCGATCTACAAATTTTCTTGGATTATCTTTATAATTATCATTAATCATCTTAGCAAAAGCTGTGTTTGAAGAAAGCTCAAAAGCTTTTGCAGCAGATATTTTACCATAACCTCCCCAACGAGAATCTTTAACAACTCTATCATAGAATTTGACTCTACCATTTTCTGTATCAACAACATAACTAGAATCGATCACTCTATCTTCTAGAGCAGCCACCATTGTCATTAATTTGAATGTAGATCCGGGCTCATGAGATTCTCCTACTGCGTAGTTTAATTTTTCATAATATTTACCCGCTTTGGTACGTCCCAAATTAGAGATCGCTTTAATCTCTCCGGTTTTTGTCTCCATAACAACCACGGTACCGTGCTCAGCTTCAAACCGCTCTAATTGCCCCAATAGCGCATGATGTGCTATATCCTGCATATTAACATCTATCGTTGAAACTACATCATATCCATCTTGTGGCTCAACCTCATTAGCATCCCCAATAGGCTTCCATTGATTTTTAGCAATCTTTTGTTTCTTACGCTTTCCTTCCTTTCCTCTTAAAAAAGGTCCGTAAGCCCCTTCTAACCCAACTCTAGTATAATAGCCTTGCTCATCTCTTCTTTCATAACCCACTGTACGCTCGGCTATTTTTCCAATTGGATGTTCTCTAACAGTACTTTGCTCAACAATTAAACCACCTCGATTTGCACCAAAATTGAACAATGGAAATTCTTTAACCCGCATATACTGAGAATACCCCAAGTTTCTGCGTATTAACAAATACCTATTCTTATTTGCTCTAGCCGTTCTTATGATTTTATCATAATAAGAAGCAGGTTTTCCGAATTCTTTGGAAAGAGCTTCACACAAAGGCTTTACATACTGTCTAAAATCTTTATCAGTAACAGTTAATACATCAAACCTTATATTATACTTAGGAACCGATGTAGCCAGTAAGTTTCCTTTACTATCATAAAGATTACCTCTGTTTGCAGGAATATCGAAAGTTTTAAAAACTCTTTCCTGAGCCTTTTTGCGATACATATCTCCTTGAACAAACTGTATATTAACCAATTTCACCAATACAGCCGCAGCAAATATGAACATACATGCTGCTATGAAATACAATCGGTTTAATATGTTTTTTTCTTTAATCGGCAAAAGTTTAATTTTTTACAATTATTTTTTGTGGCGGTCTTGCGGGTCGTTTTAACCCTTTCTGAGTCATTTTTCTAATAATCGACGATTCCATTTTAAGCCTCATTAATTCAGTTTTACCATCTACGAATTGTGTTCGTAACTCTCTAACTTCATTATTTAACCTAGCTATTTCATGAACCTTGCTCTCTGCATTATGAGAACTTGCAATCATTACTATTGCTAGAAAAGACAGAAAAAGCAACATCCTCCAATTCTTCATTGCATCGTCTGCAATAAGAAATTTACCTTTTAATATGTCATAAATAGTTTGCTTCAAATCTTTTCTGCTATTCTTAATTTAGCACTACGCGCTCTATTATTTTCTTTAATCTCATCTTCGGTTGGAATAATTAACCCGCCTACTTTTTTAAATGGAACAGAAACATTCCCATATAAATCTTTCTCGGGTTCTCCTTCAAACATTCCGTTTCTAATAAATCGCTTTACCAATCTATCCTCAAGAGAATGATAGGATATTAAACTAATTCTTCCTCCTGAATTTAGAAGCTCAGTTGTTTGCAACAAGAACTCTTTAAGAACCTCAATCTCTTGGTTTACTTCGATTCTTATAGCCTGATATATTTGTGCTAATATTTTATGCTCCCTATGTTTAGGTAAAAATGGTTTTAACACCTCTTTCAACTCTACACTAGTTTTTATAGGGTTCTCTTTTCTCGCCCCCACGATTGTTCTAGCCAACTTAGGAGCATTACGTAATTCTCCATACTGTAAGAACACTGTTCTTAAATCACTCTCATCATATTCATTAACCACATTATATGCTGACAACTCCTTATTTTGATTCATTCTCATATCAAGATCGGCTTCAAAACGAGTTGAAAACCCCCTTTCTGCAACATCAAATTGATGAGAAGAAACTCCGAAATCACCCAAAATACCGTCTACTTTTCTAATACCCTGAAACCTCAGAAATCGTTTGACAAACCTGAAGTTTTCGTTTATTAGGACAAATCGATCATCCTCGATATTATTATCTAGAGCATCCTGATCTTGATCAAAAGCATAAAGTCTTCCACCTTCACCCAATCTGTCAAGAATTTCTTTAGAATGCCCGCCTCCTCCAAATGTCACATCCACATAGACACCATCAGACTTGATCGCAAGACCATCAACGGTTTCTTTTAATAAAACTGGATTATGATATTCAGTCTGTTTCATCTTCTTTTCTCCTTATATTTACTTTTCCTTTGATACAGAATCACTTTCGGCAATCCTCAATTCCAAACACGTTTAATCAAGACTTACCTCGTCATCAAATCCCATCACCTCTTCTGCTAGATCTGCAAAATCATCTGCAACATCATCGATAGCTTTTTCATATTGATTTTTATCCCAAATCTCAATAATATTAACTGCCGAAGACAACACTAATTCCTTTGTAATACCTGCAAAACCAACAAGGTCCTTTGGAATTAAGAGGCGACCGGCCGAATCAATTTCAACTATTTTTACCCCTGCGGTAAACCTTCTGATGAAATCATTATTCTTCTTCTTAAAGCGGTTGAGTTTATTTATTTTTTGCATCAAAAGATTCCATTCTCCCATTGGATACAACTCCAAACAGGACTGAAACACGGATCTTTTTAGCACAAAACCATCTTGTAACACAGGTGAAAGTTGCTTCTTAAAAGCAACAGGAATCATGAGACGCCCCTTTGCATCTGCCTTACACTCGTATGTGCCAATTAGGTTTACCACTTTGTTTCCAAAAACGTTTAATTAGTCAAATATATTGAAAAATATACCACTTTTTACCACTTTTTACCACATTGTTGATAAGTTGTGGTTCAAAAACCACATAATGAAGAATTAAAAACTTTAAAAATTTGTTTATCAGCACACTAGCACAAGGCTTACAAATTCTCGGTTTCGGCTATTTTTGAAAGGAAACAATTTTTATAAAAAAAATATAAAAATTCATTCTGTAGTATTGATAAAAAATCTCGAAACTAATTATGAAAATGCTATATTTGCTTTTAATTCTTGTAAGAGGCATTAATGAAGCACGAATTAAAAAAAGACGGAAAATTTAGTTATCTAGAATTAGGAGAGGGCACACCAATCATTATTTTACACGGTTTGATGGGTGGTTTAAGCAATTTTGACGGTGTAGGCTCGTTCTTTCCTAAACAAGGATATAAGGTGCTAATACCTGAACTTCCTCTCTATGAAATGCCTTTGTTAAAAACAAGTGTAGGAACGTTTGCCAAATATCTTAAAGACTTTATTGATCACTTAGGACACAAAGAGGTTATTTTATTAGGCAATTCTCTTGGTGGGCACATTGGCTTACTTTGCACCAAAATGTATCCACAAAAAATAAAAGCGCTTGTAATAACTGGCAGCTCTGGACTATATGAAAGTGCTATGGGAGAAAGCTATCCTAAACGAGGGGATTATGAATACATTAAAGCTAAAGCAGAAAATGTATTTTATGACCCTGCTATAGCCACAAAAGAAATTGTTGATGAAGTTTATGCTACTGTAAATGACAGGAATAAGCTAATTAGAACTTTGGCTATTGCTAAAAGTGCTATTCGTCATAATATGGCAAAAGATCTTCCTAAAATGAAAACACCTACTTGTATCATTTGGGGGAAAAATGACAATGTTACACCACCAGAGGTTGCAGATGATTTTAATAGATTATTACCAGATTCTGACCTATATTGGATTGATAAATGTGGGCATGCTGCGATGATGGAACATCCTGATGAGTTCAATAGATTACTTAATCACTGGTTACAGGAACGTAATTTCTAATCATAATTAATTACCATGAAAATTAACAGCGCTGAATTTGTGATAAGTAACAGCGATGTCACCAAATGTCCTAAGGATAACTTACCCGAATATGCTTTTATAGGTAGATCAAATGTAGGCAAATCTACTTTGATCAATATGCTTACCGGGCGAAAAAGCCTTGCAAAAACTTCTGGAAGACCGGGAAAAACTCAACTTATTAATCATTTTATCATTAATAAGACTTGGTTCTTGGTAGATTTACCAGGCTATGGATATGCTCGTGTCTCTAAATCTGCAAAAAAAGTATTTCAAAAATTCATCACCTCTTACTTCTCAAAGCGAACTCAATTGGTTTGTGCATTTGTACTGGTAGACAGCAGACATGAACCTCAAAAAATAGATTTAGAATTCATGCAATGGCTTGGAGAAAATCAAATTCCATTTTCTATTATTTTCACAAAAGCAGATAAGCTGTCAAAAACCAAACTATCCCCACAAATAAATACTTATATCGGCAAAATGCTTGAATACTGGGAAGAAATGCCAAATTACTTTATCACCTCCTCCACTTCAGGATTAGGAAAGGAAGAAGTCCTTAATTATATAAGCGAAATCAACTCTCAGCTTAAAATTTCTTAGTTGAAATTTTCTTCTGTAATGTCACAATTAATTCTTCTACCGACTTAAAAGAAGTAATTTTTTTAGAATCTATAAGTATAGCAAAGTCCTGTTGTTGTTCTTGAAGAATCACTGGAAAATCATATTCTTTATTACGTGGATACTTCTTTAGAAATTCATTTTTATACATAAAAATGAGCTCAACACTTGATTTTTCTTTAAAACTCTTCCAGATTTCTTTTTCAGAAAAACTATCATGAGTCAAACTACAAAGATCACAAGCATATGTATCTGGGCTTATGATTTTATGCGTCATGTCTAGAGATTTGTTCCAAAAATCTGATTTAGCATTATAAACAAAAATTAGCACCATATGCAACATACATGTTTTAAGAATTGGTCAACGACATTTCTAAAACATTTCAAGTTATAGACATTTAATTACAGATTACTTTTGCTTTAATTCTAATTTTTCAGCAAAATAATCACAAAAATCCTTCATAGTTGCAGACATCTTCTCGTCCTGTGTAGCTCTATGAAAAGTATCACTCATAGCCACAAGTGTTTGATGAAAAAAGATCTTCATCTCATCTACAGGCATGTCTTTGGTCCATAAATCAATACGAAGGCTTTCTTTATTTTTACTATCCCAAACAGACAATAGCATTGCTTTGGTCTCTTCATTTTCTACACCTCCGTCTTTTGCTGTCCATTTTAATTTCTCAGGAATACGGTTATCATCTAACTCAATATCTATTTTGATCTCAGATCTGTGTACGTTCGCCATTATTTTGCGGGTTTATATTTTGAATTATTAAAAATCGTTTCGGCATCTGCCAATAATAATTGGCGCAAAGATACATTGTTATTTTTCATATACGATGCTACAATTCTCCACCCGATATATTGTCCCACTCGATCTGGAGCTTCCTTGTCAATTTCTTCTAAATAAAACTTAGAGAAAGGTCCAGGGTATAAAAATCTGGGTAAAAGATCACTATCTGTACTGTATAGCAATTGCCTATCTATAAAATATCTCCATATTTCTGACTCATTAGCTACAACCCACTGATATTGACTCTCAGAATAACCCATTTTTTGAGCATCTTCAAAATCCGGAATAAACAGATCTTTAAGGTATAGTTCTTTTCCAAAAGACACAAGATTACCCAAAAAAGTTCTATCTCTTATTGGACCCACTAGGTTTTTGGCATACATAGAAGCTACGTCGGGCAGGATTTGATTTCTTTCAAAATTTTGTTTTATATATTTCTGAATCCCTTCATAAAAATGATGATCTTTTCCCAAATAAGTATCTAAAGCTATAATTATTAATCCTTTTGAAAGCACCACTTTATTACGATAATCAACATCTGAAGTAATAGTTACTACCCTTGGTTCTTTAATCTCTGGAAAGTAAAATTTAATATGCTGAAAAAGTTTGTGAAGATACTCTTTCTCCTTAGAAAGATCTGAAAAAGCATTTGCTACCTCTCTATTTAATTCTAATTGTATAGTATCTTTAGATTTATTAATCCACGTAGTATCTGCATATTTTTTTGAAAACAAGAACTGGTAATTAGCTTTTAGATTTGGTAAATTTTCTTCTGTCAAACTAGCGAACAATTGATCAAATCGTTCTATTTCTATACTAATTGGGATTTCAGCAATTTCCTTTTCAGCTTTACTTTCATTTTTACATGAATATAAAAAGCAAAAAAGTATGATAAATTTTAAAAAACCAGCAGAATTCATACTCAAATTATAATATCTTTTTAAATAATTTCTATTCCTTAAGAACGCCATCTTTTTTTATTAATTTTATGATCGCAAAGTTAAATTAAAGAATCTATTAAAAATAAAAATATGCAGACAGAAAAAGTAATTGATCATATCACGAATTGGCTAAAAGAATATGCAACCAAAGCTAATATAAATGGTTTTGTAGTTGGTGTAAGCGGAGGGATTGATAGTGCAGTTACTTCTTCTCTATGTGCAAAAACAGGTTTAAAAACTCTTTGTGTTGAAATGCCAATTCATCAAGCACAAAGTCAGGTTAACAGGGCCCAAGAGCACATTGCCCAATTAAAAGAAAGATTTTCGAACGTATCAGATATTAGAGTTGACCTTACGCCTGTATTTGAAGAGTTCAAATCTGCAGTACCAACTACAGATCCAAGTGCTCAGCTTAACTTATCTCTGGCAAATACGCGAGCTCGATTAAGAATGTCTACATTATACTATTTTGCAGGGCTACATAAATATTTGGTAGCTGGTACCGGAAACAAAGTTGAGGATTTTGGCGTTGGTTTTTATACTAAATATGGAGATGGCGGGGTAGACCTTAGTCCAATTGCTGATCTTCTTAAAAGCGAAGTATACAAATTAAGTGAATCTCTCTATGTTCCAAAATCAATTCAATTAGCCGCCCCAACTGATGGGCTGTTTGGCGATAGCAGAAGTGATGAAGATCAAATTGGAGCTAGTTATGATGAATTAGAATGGGCTATGAAAATGAAAGATGAAGGTAAAAACAATGATGATTTCGAAGATCGACAACTTGAAGTTTTTAAAATTTACACTCGTCTAAATACCGTAAATCAGCATAAAATGAACCCCATACCGGTCTGTAAAATACCCGTTAGTCTGTTATAATCAACACTTTATCGATAAATCAATAAAAAAAAGTTTACAAGAGCTAGTTCTTAGTAATTTTGCACAAAGATTATAAATTACCCCTAGCCTGAAGAATGTTAAATATTAATTTAATCTAACGTTAACAATCGTAAACAAGAATGACAACCGTACTAATAGCCGACCATCATCCAATTACCAGGAAAGGGATCGTTTCTTTATTTCGCAACTCTGAAGATTATGAGATCATTGCTAAAGTAAGTAACGGAAACGAAATGTATGATGTTCTTAAATCTGACACTCCCGATGTACTCATCATGGAGTTAGACTTGCCACAGATCAATGGGATTATGGCATTAAGAACCATCAAGAAAGAATTTGTTGGTATAAAAGTTATTATTTTTAGCTCACATCCAGAAGAAATGTATGCTTTAAGCGCAATAAAAGCTGGGGCTTCTGCCTATTTATCTAAAACTGTACCCACTAAAACACTTAAAAAAGCAATCGAACGTGTTGCAAGAGGTGGAATATACTTAAATGACAATCTAACGCAACAATTAGCGAATGGAAATGCTAATGAAAACAACATGGTTGTAAAGTATAAGAAGCTATCATCACGTGAAATAGAGGTACTTAATCTTTTATCTTCGGGTAAACGAAACAAAGATATTGCAACTACATTATCTATTAATGAAAAAACAGTAAGCACTTATAAAACGAGGTTGCTGAAAAAGTTAAAAGTAGATAATCTTGCCGATTTAATACATCAATCCAGACTATTACATATTAACTAAACAACACGATTTAGTTTTTCAGATAATATTCTTTTTAAAGAAAGATAATCCATGATATCTTGCATAGATTCTTGATTATCATCTGTATTTTGAGCTTTCACTTCTTGTGAGAGCTCTTCTACTTTTCTGTTGATTAAGAATCTTCGTAAATTTAAAATGATATCACTAACATATTGGGATACGGTATAGTCCTTCTTTTTTACATGAATCTCCATATCTACCCACCTATGAAGCAAATATCGCTCCTCATTCATCATTATTTCAGTGATTTCTGAGGCTATTTCTGGAGCGATATGATTAATGAAGTTTTCAATTTTAAAATCATCACCTTGGTGTAATGCTTCTATTAATATAGTGTATACTCCCTTGAAATTATCATGAGTAAATTCTATTTCATCATCTTGCAAATCCAAGTACACTTTCTCAAAAACTTTTGCTTTGTGAACTTCCGGCTCAAGAACGAGTTCTCCGTCATCGTTTTCCTTCAAAATTAAATCTTCAAATTCTTCTTCTCGTTGCCCATAAAGCAATAAAATCTCAATTACCTTTCGTTCCAATTCATACTGCTCGTTAATCTTAGGAGATTTTTGAGTTTCTGATTTTATAACCTCTAATGACTTTTGTTCTTTTTTTTGTTGCTTGCGTTGATCCTTTACATCTACATTACGCATTTGTGCCAAAGTATCAAAAAGTACATCTTCAGAAATATCCATAATACGAGAACACTCTCTTACATATATTTCTCTTTTGATTACATCAGGGATTTTTGAGATACTAGTAACCATATCTCTAATCAGTTCGGCTTTTTTAATTGGGTCGTTCTTAGACTCTTTTTGTAATAATGATGCTTTAAAACTAATAAAATCCTGCACGTTTTCTTGAAGATACAAAGTAAGCTCTTCTAACGTATTTTCCTTTGCAAAACTATCCGGATCTTCGCCATCGGGAAAACTGCAAACTTTTACATTCATTCCTTGTTCAAGAATCAAGTCTATCCCTCTTATGGATGCACGCATTCCTGCGGCATCACTATCAAAGAGTACCGTAATATTTTTTGTAAGCCTACTTATTAATCTTATTTGATCCGACGTTAGAGCCGTTCCCGAAGAGGAGACCACATTACTTACACCTGTTTGATTAAATTGAATAACATCTGTATATCCTTCGACCAGATAACAATTATCTTCCTTTGCAATAGCCTGCTTAGCATGATAAATACCATAAAGCACTTTACTTTTATGATAGATATCACTTTCTGGTGAATTAAGGTATTTAGCGGCCTTTTTCTCGTTAGTAAGAATCCTACCTCCAAAACCCAAAACTCTTCCAGACATAGATTGAATAGGAAACATTACTCTTCCCTTGAATCGATCAAACTGTTTTTCCTCTTTAACAATTGTAAGTCCTGTTTTTTCAAGATATTCAAGCTTATACGCCTTTCTTAATGCTTCGGCAGTAAATGCATCCCAAGAATCTGGGGAATACCCTAATCCAAACTTTTTTATAGTTTCTTCCGTAAATCCTCTTTCTTTAAAATACGTAAGCCCTATTGCCTTACCTTGTTCTGTCTTATGTAATGAATTCTGAAAAAAGGTATTAGCAAATTCACTAACCAAATACATACTTTCTCTTTCATCTGCATGTTGCTTTTGTTCGTCTGTCTGCTCTGTCTCTTCTACCTCAATATTATATTTTTTGGCTAAATATTTTATAGCTTCAGGGTACGTGAAATGCTCATGTTCCATTAAAAAAGCAACAACATTACCCCCTTTTCCACTTGAAAAATCTTTCCAAATTTGTTTTACAGGAGAAACCATAAAAGATGGTGTTCTTTCGTCACTAAATGGACTTAAACCCTTAAAATTACTACCGGCTTTTTTTAGTTGTACAAAGTCACCTATTACCTCTTCTAAACGAGCGCTTTCAAATACAGCATCTATGGTGGACTTATGGATCATATGAATATATCAAATTTGCAATAACAAAAATAGTATAATTCTTGAAACGCTATCATCTTGATGGGGTAATAAAAAAAGAGGCTATCTGTTACGATAGCCTCTAAAACTAATTATATTTTATTACTTAGAAATATTACCTTTTAGTAAATGCTCTAGTAACCATAATCTCTTTACCAGTTATTCTGGCAAAGTATGTTCCTGAAGGAAGTCTACTCACATCAATTTGATTTGTAGTTCCTTGATACACTCTCTGACCGTACATAGAGAAAATCTCTACATTTTGAAGAGGAGTTTTACCTACTGAAATATTTAATATATTTTCAGTTGGAACAGGATATATCATAAATAATTTCTGATTAGCATCAAGATCTGATAGTGGATAAGTATCTAAAGTTCTAGCTCCTCCTTCAACACAGAAATCTGTTGCCTCTGAGCTATTAAATTCTCCACCAGACACGATAGTTCCTGCACTACTTGATAATGTATATGACCCATTACCAAATCCACAGCAAATACCATCACCAAAAGAATCGAAAATAGTTAATGTATATGTACCAGATGCCAATCCGCTGATTGTTTCAGTGACTGTAGATCCATCAGGATTTGCAGTAGAATAACTCTCTGAAGCTACTGTAGTACCACCAGAATTTGTTAACGTCCAAGATGTTTCTTGTGGGTAATTATCAAGAGTAATACTTAATGTTAAATCGCTGTCAGCACAGTCACCACCTGGATCACCATTAGCTGTTAAAGCAACATTATCAATTGCAGCATCTGCTCTCCAAGTACCACCTGTTAAACGATTGAAACGTAATTGCACACCAGTACCAACATAAGCTCCTAGATCAACAGTTGCAGTTTGCCAAGAGTTTCCTTGGTTTCCGGTTCTGTTCCAAATACTAGTCCATGTTACTCCTTCATCATTACTTGCCTCAAGATCTAAAGATCCAAAGTCATTTGCTCCAAACATATGATATTCGAAAGAGAATGTAGCCGCAGTTGCCGCTCCAAGATCAAAACAAGGTGAGTTAAGGATTGCACGTTTATTAGGATATCCTGTACCATTTCCTGACGCCTCTACAAAAAGATAGAATGTTCCGTCAGCAGCACTTGATGGTCCCGTATTTCTAGACGGAGTACCATTAGCATCCCTTGTCCAATTAAGGTCATCTCCGGCATCCTGAGTCCAAGCTCCTAATCCACTTTCGAAACTTTCATTATATGGAGCTGCAATACCATTTAAACAACCAGAAGCTGCTGTCGTGGTTACACTAAGCGCGCTACTTGCTGCAGATGCATTTCCGGCTGCATCTTTTGCTATTACCGTAAATGAATAAGTTGTTTCTGCGCTTAACCCTGTAATAGTAGCAGTAGTTCCTGTAACAGTATCTACCACAACTCCATCTTGTAAGACATCATATTCTGCAACTCCAACATTATCTGTAGAAGCATCCCAACTAATAGTAGCTTGACTAGAAGCAACGTTTGATGCTACCAAATTAGCAGGAACCGTTGGTGCTTGTGTATCTGGAGCTAAAGTTGTCACCGTTAATGTAGAACTAGCCGCTGATTCATTTCCTGCAGCATCTTTTGCCACTACAGAGAAGTCATAAGATGTGCTGGCAGCTAACCCAGTAACATCGATACTAGTTCCTGCAACAGAACCTATTACCACACCATCCTGAGATACATCATAACCCGTTACTCCTATATTATCAGTAGAAGGATCCCAACTAAGCGTTAGAGAAGATTCTGTAACTGATGAAGCACTTAAGTTTGTTGGTACTGTTGGCGCTTCGGTATCAGGAGTATCTGGCTCTAATTTGAAGGCTACTACATGATTTTTTCTAAAACCACTATCAAAATATTCTCCTGTAAACCAAAAAGTCATATCATCTGTTGGATCCACTGTCATATGTGAATAATCTCCATATCGTGAAGATGGATCTGATTGAGTACCATTAACACCTACTTGTTCTGCAAGAGTCATAGTTCCAGAAGGATCACTTGCAAGCCTACCTGTATAACGTAATGAAGGAAACGTTGATGTACTAACAACAGTATATCCCAGTCCAATATTACCTTGAGCATCCATTGCCATAGTTCCAGAAAAAGCACTTAAACCATCTGGCTGTACATAGGTTCCTTCCTGGAAAATTGTCCAAGGTTGATTATCACCAGTCTGTCTAAGTTCGTACCAACGGATTCCTGAAAGATTATCATTACCATCTAGGTCAACTAAGAAGTTTAAAACCATTGAATTATGTGTGCCAAAACGTCTGTAGTTGGTCATGTACATCATTGTAGCCTGTAATCCATCAACATCTGGACCAGAAGGCTGCGGTAAATTTGAAAATGATCCACCGTCAAATACGCTATCAAATGGCGCTGTAATAATTTCTTGTGGCTGAGAAATAGTTGAATTTCCTGGGTTTGTCCAATCTACATCGGTTGTCCATACCTTAATATGATCTTGAGAAACTCCTGCCCAACCATCATCTTGTAAGTATAAGAATGAGTTACTTGCTCCAACTGGAGGTAAAGTTGGTCCAGTAGAATTAGAACCTCCTGGGCTATAGAATCCACTAGTTACAGCCCCTGGTAGAGGGAAACCTATAAAACCTGCGCTAGCATCTCCAACTAACATTTTATCTCTTTCTGCTACAAATACTACATCATTAGTAGTTGGAGCATTTTGATCTTTATTAGCTGTAATGTAATATCCATCACTCCATATAGACAACTTCTCATAATCAGGAAAAGTTCCTGTATTAAATCTATAAGTAAACCATCCATCATTAACTGGATCTGGTCCTTGTCCAACAGCAATAAGAATACCATTAGGAGAATTACTAAATTGCATAATAATAAAGCGTTCTGCATAATTATCGTAAACCACAATTGGATCTCCTAAGCTTTCTCCAGGAAAGATAGTAGCCAAAGAAGCCTCTGCTAATAACACATTTCCGGATCTGTCGCGAATCCCAAATCCAGTATTAAAAGCATACACATAGTGATTAGGACCTATGGCACCTGTAGGATCCGTAGGCGTACTATTACCTTGATGTGATTGAAAATTTGCAGCCTCGGTAGAAATAGCCATCTTTGCAGATTTTTGCTGGGTTAACATCAAAGGATCTTTTTGACCTGCAGCAGGAAGTCCTTTACCAGGAACATAAGTATTTCTTCCTCTGCGTTTCTCCTGACCATCATTGTTTTTCTCGGAAGCAGAAATGATGTTTTGCATTTTAGAAAATGCAGGGATTTTTCTCATGTAAACCGCTTTTGAAGTTGAGCTGGCTTTCATTGGGGTGCCCTTTTGGGCTAGCAGTCCAAAACTGCAAAACATGAATAATGTTAGATAAAAGAATTTTGTTTTCATTTGTGTGAAATTTGGTTAATTGTTCTACTATTTTAACATAATTAGTATTATTAATCACATTACCGTGGAAATAAATGTGAATATGTTGTATTAATTTAAGAAGAAATTACTCCATTTATTAACTTGCTAAATATAGAATAATTCATCTAGAAACAAAAAAATAAGTAGTCATAAAATACTTACAATCAAAAAGTTACGCTAAAACCGTAATTAGAATAAGGAATTTGCTTTGTTTTATATATATAACAAATTTAATTTTTCGGTAAATTATTTAACAGACTGATTACCAAGATTATTAGCACATTAATCCAGTAGGATAACAGATGTACCAAGGGAAAGATATCCCAACACGCATCACCTATTCATGAAAAAAAAGCAAAAGCAGCAATGTAAATACATTGCTGCTTTTGCAAATAATTAGCTAACACCTAATTGATAATTCGAAAACATCTTTACCAGTATATTTGAGTAATTTCTGGAAATACCAAAAAAATGAAATGCACTATTTTATCGATTAAAGGTCAAAACGTAATCCTAATGACACATTGTTCTGATCAATCTCTGCATTTTTGAAGATCGGGGATACATCATATTTTGCGTATATCGACATGTCACCAAAACCAACATAAGTACTTAATCCATATATCAAATCACTAGTATTATAATCCCTTTTGATTTTATCCTTAATGCGGTCACCATTTTCTTTATATTTTAATTTCTGACGCGTACTAATATTTGCTCCAACATATCCTCCTAGTCCAATTCTAAACTTGCGAGCAGTATAATACCTAATACTTTTTTCAGTTTTTTCTACTCTGGAAGGCCCGAACTCAAAATGCAAAGGAACCACTATATTATCCATTCTAAATTTTGACTTATCCAACTCAAGGCCAAACGTTTGCAGTTCGGTTTGATCACCGTTTTCTACAAAGAATCTATTATCGGTAGGTTTCAGGCCATTTGATGTATATGAAATACCGTACTTAAGTCTTAAAAAATTGGAGGTTTTAAATACTCTGGTTTTCCAAGCCCACCCAAGCTCAAAAAATCTACTTCCAGCGATTTTATAATCCGAATCATCCAAAGATTGCCCATCTACAATCACATTATTAAGTCCAAAAGCTAAAACTAAATTTGAAGATGTTCTTCTATCATATTTTACAGTTCTCTCCTTTCCTGTATTGATCTTTAGCCCTAATATAACATCAGCATTCTCTTCTTGCGTATTAAGACCTATAAAGATTTTTGGATCTTCAGTATTTACATTCTTCCATCCATTGCGTTCTAATAGTGCAATCTTATTGTCTATAATCGCTATTCTGTTTTCGATATTAAGTGCATGACCTTTAGCAGCATCTTCTTTCAATTTTTGAGCCTCATCTCTCGTAATTTCATTATTAATCAATCTTTCATTAATGCTTTCCACATCCTTTTTAAGTGCTTCCTTTTCTGTATTTATAACACGTTCTTTTTGTGCTGTTAATTCTTGTACAGCATCATTTTTATTCGCTTCTTGAGCATTTGAAAATTGAGCAATAAGTGTCATGGCCACTAATGTGGCAATTGTAATAATTGTCTTCATTATTTATTGAATTTTGTTCCTATACATTCCCTCCTAAATAGGAGGGAACCTATAAATCTGATTGATGAATGAATTTAATTTTCCCGTTCTGCTACAGCTGTTTTAACTTTTTGAAAACCTGCCTTAAGCGCTTCAAAAACACGTTGTTTAAAAGTTTCATCTATTTCCTCTTCTACATCTTGTAAAAGAGCAGATGCACTAACTGTATTAGATTTTAATATTTTTTGTGTTGCTATTTCTTGTTGTGCTTCAAGCAACAATCTATTGATTTCATTATCTGTGACCTCAACATCATTCTTTTGTAGTTCTTTGATTTGAGCGACAACACCAGCCACTTTATCCTGTATTATTTCAGGATTAACGGGCAGTACTCCTTCTTGTTGTTTAATAACAATTATATCGTCATTCTTTACCAGTTGCGGGTTACTTTTTTCTTCTTTCGTTATCTTATCTACTATTATACTTTCGGATTTGGACCTTTCTAAAGGAAGCATATCTTGTCTTGAAATGACATTTTTTTGTACAGCAGAAGAACTCACATCTTTCTTTGTAAGAATTTGATTTTCTATAACTTTTTCCCCTTGTTTGTCTATTATCTGTTGTTCTGTATTTTCTTCCTGAACTACATCAGTTTTATCCTGTTTTATTACTTCTTTACTTCTATCAACGAATTGATCTTCTGTTTTTTCTGAAAACGATCCGCGACTTTTAATAATTGAGGTGACAACCAAAACTCCAACAAATATAGCTGCAACACTATACCACAAAATCTTTTTACTTACTTTTTTTTGGCTTTGACTATCTAGTTCTTTTGCTAATTGTTGCCAAGAACCTTCTGAAGGTTTAATTGCACGTTGCCCCAGCTTTTCCTTTATCTTTTCTTCAAATTTCAATGGCGCCATTGCTTATCTTATTTTGTTGGTTCAACTTTTGCTGTAACATTTTTCTAGCCTTGAATAGTTGAGATTTTGACGTATTCTCAGAAATCTCAAGCATTTTTGCTATCTCGCTATGTTTGTATCCTTCTACAGCATATAATACAAACACCATTTTATACCCTTCTGGTAAACTATCAATAAGATCTTGAATTTGTTCAACTTCTAATTTCGTATTGATATTATTCCAGGATTCTTCTTTATATTGTATTATTTCTTCGGTAAAAAAGATTTGCTTTTCTTTCCTTAGAAAGGAAATTGATTCATTTACCATTATTCTTCTTATCCACCCTTCAAAACTTCCTTCAAATTTAAACTTGTCTAAATTCATAAATACTTTTAAAAATCCACTTAACATTGCTTCTTCTGCAAAATGTACATCTCTAATATATTGACGGCAAACACTAAGCATCTTAGGCGCATATTGATTATACAACTGGTGCTGAGCATCGCGATGTTGCTTTGCCGCCTTTTTAATTAGTTGTGTTTCACTTTTATAAAATTGAATAACTTTCAATGTCAAAAATTAATTAATTAGGATCTTCTATTTACATAGACGTAATAAAAAACAAAATGGTTGCCTGATGTTATAAAAAAGTTTTTGTTCCCAGGTTTAAAAGGAGTATGCTGGTTATTTTTTTCGGTCGATAACGTACTCGACCATTAATGATAGGGAAGATTTGTAATCGGAATCCGGATATTCTGACAAAATTAAAAGTGCTTCTTCTTTGAATTTATGCATTATTTCAATTGCATATTCCAAACCTCCACTAGCTTTTACAAAATTAATAACCTCTTTCACCCTTTTTTTATTCTTATTATGATTCTTTATCGAATTAATAAGCCATTTCTTTTTTTCTTTGGTACAATGATTTAATGTATAAATCAAAGGAAGTGTCATTTTTTGTTCTTTAATATCTATTCCTGTTGGCTTACCTATCGCTGTATCTCCATAATCAAAAAGATCATCTTTTATTTGAAAAGCCATGCCTATAAGTTCTCCAAATTTTCTCATTTTCTGAATATCATCTGATTTTGGTGATACAGAACAAGCTCCTAAACTACAACAAGCAGCGATTAAGGTTGCCGTTTTCTGACGAATAATTTCGTAGTAAATTTCTTCAGTAATATCTAAGTTTCTGGCTTTTTCGATTTGTAATAGTTCACCTTCGCTCATTTCACGAACAGCCACAGAGATAATTTTTAAGAGATCAAAATCTCCGTAATCGATAGAAAGCAATAGACCTTTAGAAAGCAGATAGTCTCCTACCAATACGGCAATCTTATTTTTCCAAAGTGCATTAATAGAGAAAAAACCACGTCTCCTGTTAGAATCATCTACTACATCATCATGAACCAATGTTGCTGTATGAATTAATTCTATCACAGAAGCCCCACGATATGTTCTTTCATTTACTTCTCCTCCAGAAACCATTTTAGCAACAAGAAAAACAAACATAGGCCGCATTTGTTTACCTTTTCGATTTACGATGTAATGCGTAATTCTATTAAGTAGAGCAACCTTAGAAGACATTGAATCTGAAAACTTTTGCTCAAAAAGTTCCATCTCATCAATTATAGGTAGCTTTATTTGCTCAACAACTTTCAATACTAGACCCTTAGTTCTGATTTCTTAATTAGTACGAAGATAGCATAAATTGTTTTTTTGAAGACAAGTAATCATGCTATTATAGAAATTTAAGACTTATTTGCCAATTGTCCACAAGCGGCATCGATATCTTTACCCCTACTACGACGAACATTTACAACTATACCTCTAGATTCTAATCCATTAATATAATAATCTATCGCTTTCTTTGATGCTTGTTGAAACTCTCCATCATCTATTGGGTTATATTCTATAAGATTAACTTTACACGGTACGTAGGAACAAAATTGAATAAGTGCATCTATATCCTCTTTTCGGTCATTAATTCCCTCCCACACCACATATTCATAGGTGATTCTACTTTTGGTTTTTGCATACCAATATTCTAACGCCTCTTTTAGATCAGACAAAGGAAAAGTTTCATTAAAAGGCATTATTGAGGTTCTTACTTCATCGATAGCAGAATGTAATGACACAGCAAGTTTAAACCTTACCTCATCGTCTGCCATTTTTTTGATCATTTTTGGCACCCCAGACGTAGACACTGTAATTCTTTTGGGAGACATTCCCAGTCCTTCAGAAGATGTAATTTTATCAATAGCCTTTATAACATTATTATAATTCATTAATGGCTCTCCCATACCCATAAAAACGATATTTGATAGCGGGCGATTATGATATAATCTACTTTCATTATCGATAGCAACTACCTGATCATAAATTTCATCGGGATTAAGGTTTCGCATTCTTTTTAAACGAGCCGTTGCACAAAATTTACAATCTAAGCTGCATCCAACCTGGGACGAAACGCATGCGGTTGTTCTTGTAGGGGTTGGAATTAGAACCGATTCTACAATAAGCCCATCATGTAATTTTACAGCATTTTTAATCGTCCCATCCTTACTTCTTTGCATTTGATCAACACGAATATGATTGATTACAAAATTTTCTTCGAGCACTTGTCGTGTAGTCTTAGAAATATTTGTCATATCTTCAAAACTATGCGCACCCTTACCCCAAAGCCATTCATACACCTGATTCCCTCTGAATGGTTTATCACCTATCTCTTCAAAAAAGGATCTTAACTGGTCTTTGGTAAGTGCTCTTATATCTTTTTTCTTATCACTCATACTTTTGCAAAAGTAAAAAGATAATATGGTACATGTATATCTTATTACAAATAATTAAAAACCCCTGATTTTAAAATCAGGGGTTTTTAATTTAATTTATTTAATAGCGTGTCTTTTACTTCTTAGGTTCTTTTACCCTTCTCCATTCGTGTACTCCTCCACTACCTTTATACTTTACAAAAAGTACGTCACGTTTTTCTTCGTCTGTCCAAATTTGACAATCAGTCACTTCACCTGTTTTTATATTGGTTAAAGTTCCTCCAGAATATTTACCTCCTATAAATTGAAGTCCTTTTATAATAATCATTCCTTCAATCTTTTTGTTCTTATCGTCTCCTTTACATTCGTAACAAACATCATCTCTTTCAGACTCACGTAACATTCTTTCTATGGTACCAAAAACTTTATTATCGATAACATATAATTGAGCTATACTTAATGCAACTCCTGTTTTCTTATCAACCATTCTCCATTTACCTAGAACAGGGTTTGGTTTATAAGCAGCAAGTAAATTCTCTCTCAAATCGTAATCAATAGGATTCTCACCTAGCCAAATTTTGAATAATGCGGATTTAAACTCCAAATTAGTCATACTACCCAGTAAGGTTTTATTCTGAAACACAGAAAGTTTACCTCCTTTAGAATGAAGTATTCTTATTATATCAAACTTTTTAATTCCTTTGGGCAGCAAGTTGATAAAATCACGAATTTCTTTTTCGAACTTATAGCTATTACCATCTGTAGCTACTTCTAGTCCATTTCTAATAATATCTTTAAGTTCACCTTCATCAACTGTAGAAGTTGCTTTGATAGTTATAGCCATATTGCTATCTTTTTCTGCTACCATTACTCCATCTTCTGGGCCATTTACTTCAAAATCAAGATATAATGCAATTGCATATAACTTTTCTCTTTCACCGGCTCCATTAAGCATAAGTTCTGCGTCACCAAATACATCAACATCATTAAAATGAACACTTCCAACTTTTGTTTGGGAAAAAGAAAGTGTTGTGATAAAAAACGCTACGTAAAAAACTACTCTTTTCATTATATAATTAGGTTTAAGTTCTTGTTATTAATTTGGACTTTACAAAAAACGTTCCAATTTCACAAAAAGTACATTTATATGCATTATTCAGCATATTTTTTTCGACAAAAAACAATATTTATCGATGTAACGCACTGCGAACGCAATTACGGCAAAACCGTAATTTTTTTGAGTGGGCGAAAATACTACTTTTTTTGAAAAAAAAACAACATAACACCTTAATTTTTAGAAATATAAAAAAAAACCTCATCTAACAAGTAGTTAAATAAGGTTTTTAATAATTATTTGGCTTTTTACATCTAGATAATTAGCATTGCATCACCATAAGAGTAGAATTTATATTTCTCTTTTACGGCCTCTTCATATGCCTCTTTAATAAAATCATGACCTGCAAAAGCTGAAACCATCATTAATAAAGTAGACTTTGGTGTATGAAAGTTTGTTATCATGCAATTAGCAATACTGAAATCATAAGGAGGGAAAATAAACTTATTAGTCCATCCTCTAAATTCGTTTAATTTTCTTTCTGATGAAACTGAACTTTCTAAAGCTCTCATTACGGTGGTTCCTACTGCACAAATCTTTCTTTTATTAGCAATTCCGTTATTAATAACATTTGTTGCCTGAGCAGTAATGTATGCTTCTTCACTATCCATTTTATGTTTGGACAAATCTTCTACCTCTACAGGATTAAAGGTTCCCAGTCCAACATGAAGTGTAACTTCTGCAAAGTCTACTCCCTTAATCTCTAAGCGTTTCATTAAATGTTTAGAAAAGTGAAGTCCAGCTGTAGGGGCAGCAACTGCACCTTCATTTTTAGCATATATAGTTTGGTATCTTTCTTCATCTTCTGGTTCTGCATCTCTCTTTATATATTTAGGCAGCGGAGTTTCTCCTAAGTCAGTAAGTTTTTGTCTAAACTCATCATATGATCCATCATATAAGAAACGTAGGGTTCGACCTCTTGATGTAGTATTATCAATTACCTCTGCCACCAAACTTTCATCATCTCCGAAATAAAGCTTATTACCAATACGTATTTTCCTTGCAGGATCTACAAGAACATCCCAAAGACGTGTTTCAGAATTTAATTCACGAAGTAAGAACACTTCAATTCTTGCACCCGTTTTCTCTTTATTTCCATATAATCTAGCAGGAAAAACCTTAGTATTATTAACCACCATTACATCATTGGGATCAAAATAATCTATAAGGTCTTTGAACATTTTATGTTCGATAGTTTGATCCTTTCTATTAAGAACCATTAGACGCGCCTCGTCTCTGTTTTCTGCAGGGTACTCAGCCAATAAGTCTTGCGGAAGGTCAAAGTTGAAATGTGATAACTTCATTCGTGTTTGTTTTTTTAAAGGTGCAAATATACGATCTCGTAATAGGGGTTGTCAAGTAAATTGAGATATATTTAAAAATTATAAGATTTTAAGTCCCAATTTATTTAAATCAATCCAAAAATCTGGATACGATTTAGAAACGACATTAGCATCTTCTATCTGCAACGAAGTTCTAAGTGCCAATGGTGCAAATGCCATAGCCATACGATGGTCATTGTAGGTCGCAATTGAAACACCTGTTTTGATTAGTGATGCAGGTGCCAGTTGAAGTGTGTCTTCTGTAATTATAACATTACCTCCTAATTTTTCAATTTCAGTTTTTAAAGCTTCCAATCTATCCGTTTCCTTTATTTTTAAGGTGTGAAGCCCAGTCAAATAACATTCAATTCCTAATCCAAAACAGGTCACTGCAATGGTTTGAGCAATATCAGGAGAATTTGATAAATCCAACTTTTCTGGTAGTCTATGTATAGAACCAGACATTTTCTTTAAGGTAATTGTATTTTGGTCAAACACTGTCTCTACACCCAAATGCTTATATATTTCAGTTAATGATGAATCACCTTGATAGCTCTCATTTTTATAGCTTCCAATGGTTACGGACGCATCATCATTTGACAGGGCTACCAAGCTGTAAAAATAGGAAGCAGAACTCCAATCCGACTCTACCACTACTTTTCTATCATGAATCTCTTTGCAATTAGGGATAGTTATTACATTATTTTCAAACGTTCCATTTATACCTACATCACTTAATAAACTTAGTGTCATATTTATATAAGGAACTGATGTTACTTTCCCTTCTAATGAAATCACTAAACCTTCTGGCAATGATCCTGCAACAAGCATTAATGCAGAAATATACTGACTACTTACATTTGCTTTTAGTGAGACTTTATTAGAAGCAGGTCGTTTTCCTAATATACGTATTGGAGGATACCCTATTTCCTTCTCGTAACTTATCTCACAACCAAGCTGTTGCAATGCTTCAACCAATATCTTTACCGGTCGCTCTTGCATTCTTTTACTCCCAGTAAGAACAGTTTCTCTACCTTCTTGAACGGCAAAAAATGCAGTAAGAAAACGCATCGCCGTACCTGCGTGATGAATATCAATGACAACTTCATTACTGTCCAATGCTTTTTGCATGAGGTTAGAGTCATCGCTATTGGACATATTTTCAATAGTTATATTAGGATACAGCGCCTGTAGAATAAGTAATCTATTAGTTTCACTTTTAGATCCCGTAATTTGTAAAGTTTTATTTTCTATAGTCGAAATCTCCTGTAATTTCAGATTCATTTTATCGTTTTGATATTCGTTTTCTTAATTCTAAATAATAACCCATTATCATTCCATATGCCAGTCCACCTGCAATTCGAGAAATAAAATACCTTAACCATCTACCTTCATCGATTTTCTCATTAAGAAAAGCACCCAGATCTATTCCGCCATTCTGCATTATATGCTCTATAACACTAAACACAACTATGAAGCCCAATGCTAATGCCGCAACCGTAATCCAGTACTTTTTGGAGGAAATTATCGCCGTAAACATTACTTTAATTTTTCATTATTATGGTGACGGTCATGATCTCTTTTCGTTTTTATATCCAGTTTTTTATCAAAAGCTTCTTGCAAGTCAACTCCTGTTTGATTGGCCAGGCATAAAACTACAAATAAAACATCGGCTAGCTCCTCTCCAAGATCTTTATTTTTATCACTTTCTTTCTCACTTTGTTCACCATAACGTCTTGCAATAATTCTTGCAACCTCTCCTACTTCTTCTGTAAGTTGTGCCATGTTTGTGAGTTCATCAAAATACCTTACTCCGTGATTTTTTATCCAATTATCAACAGTTTCTTGTGCGTTCTGAATATTCATAATTATATCTTCTTTAAAACTACCTGATCGCTTTCCTTTTGAATTATCTGATTGTAAAATTGCTTTAGCACAGGATAATAATCTGCAGGAATAAATGGTGTATTCAATGTCTCTGTAATTGATACTTGAATAGAATTACCCATTACACTTGATCTATATACAAAGCTACCCATATTTTCTGGTAGTTTAAAAGCAGAACCTTCAGGAATTTCAGATATTTCATACCCTTCTGGTATTTTTACACTTACCATCATACTATTTGAATATCCGTACCCATAATCTATGGGATATTTACGTTCATTTGATTTAAAGATGTTTTCTTCATTTTTTAAGAATAATAAGGGAGAAAAAAACATTTCGCCATCGATAACCTCAACCTCGTCATTTACTGTAAATTCGAAACGCTCGCTAATTGATTTCCCTATATCATTAACTCCTTTTAGTTCATATTCATTAAGAGTTGCTACCCCATAATTTTCAGTTACTCGTTCAATCTGTTCTTCCTGCTTTTTAGCAGCATGTCGTACTCTAAAATTATGAGCCAGATAAGATGATCTATTGGTACTTTGTTTTCCTTTAATCAAGCCATCAGCATCTATTTCACACAAGACAGAACTATGAATTCTAGACAAATGATTTGGTCTAAAATTTATCAATTGAGAAGTACCATTTTCAGCAATCACTCTTCCCGATCCATGAATAACACGATTTGGGAGAACATTAGGCTCTCCATACTTATCGGTAGCATCCAAATATATGATGCTATCACCTACTTTAACTCTTGCAATCACATAATCAAAACCCTCTAAAGTTGGAAACAAAGAGATTGTTTTATTAGTAGAGCTTACTAATACAGGCTTTGCGCTGATACCAGCATATTGCAACATTGATGTTAGCATGATGTTAATCTCTGCAACATTACCTACCCCTTCTTTGTATGCCTTTTTCACTCCTCCTGCTGTAAGTCTAGAATACCAATTATTCCAGACCATTTTTTTCTTTACAAAATCATAAATCAAGATTGTTTTTTGCATTGGATCCGTTATTCCCTCTAACAATTGATCAACATCTTGTCGATAATATCCATTCTTCTTTAGTTCATTCCCAAATCTTGGATGTTCAAAAATAGATTTAGCCACCGCGTCCCAGGAACTAGTATACGTTTTGAGAGGACGATTTGGAAATTTCTCAAACTCTAACTCAAATACTATAGAAGACCTATAATTATCAGGATTACCCGAGTACGGTTCTCTTTTAAAAGCTGGTATATTTGAAGAGCTAATTGTATAAGTATTTACTTTATAATCTATCCCACCGGTATAAAATGATGTGTTACTGGTCTGAGGAGCCCCTTTATACCTAGCTTTTACATTATAATTCATTTTCCCATTATCTTTCGATTCTTTCAGATTAATTGGTAAATATCCCGTTGTGAATTTCTTGAAATTATAATACTCTGGAGTAGCAACTTTGACGTCTATTTTTTTAATTGGAATATCTTGCTGTAAATAAATTTTATCAATGTTATGAACAAATGGAGATTCCATTTTATATCTAAACTCGACAACAGACCCCTCTTTTACTGATGGCATTGTAAATTTTAACTGGTTATAATTCTCTGAATGTTCATTCTTAAAAACACCCTCCTTTTTAAGTTTGGTTTCAATTATTTTACCATCAATTAAGTTATAGGTAATTCCTTTTATACTATTTATTTTCTCTTCTGCAGCTGGTATTTTGTACAAAAACACTTGTTCACTTGCATAATCAAACCCATTTTGATTATAAAACTTAACTCTTTTATGAACTTCTGTAATAATCCTGAATCCAAAGGATTGGTTATAATCAAAATACACTTTTCTTTTTTCATAAAGCACTGCGGCATTAGCACTGCTATCTTTCGGATATGCTTTTTCAAGCAATTCTTCTTTTGATACTTTCCCGAATTTATATTCTTGCGCAAGACTAGTTGTTGATATCATTAGAACAACGCCTAATAACATCAGTTTGTTTAAATTTTTCATTCTAATTATTGGTTAGTTTTTATAGTTGTTTTAGGACTATCTTGGTTTGGTCTATTTTTTTAATTTTGCCTTTGAATTGTCTATACTCTTCATATTTTTCTTTTGGAAAAGTACCGTCAATCATTTTCACAAATCTTTTGAACAGGATTTGTGATTCATTCACTTTTTCTAATTCATAAGTGTAATTCCCAAATTCGGTCTCTATAGATTTTTTTTCTGGTAAATTATTGATGGCATACCCCTGCGGAATATTAATGATATACTCATCTGTGTTTACATAACCACGTGATATTACTAATGGCGTTTGTCTATTTTCATATTTTGGCAAATTACTCTGATCACGACTAAAAAGATTAGGAGTAACCAATAAACGACTTCCTGCTTTTTTCATATAAGAGGTACAAGAAACCCTTAGATCTTCAGTAAATACAATAGCATCTTTGTCATCTTTAAGCGCTATAGTATTCACCTCTAGATTATTAATGTAATCCCATTGTTCTTTATAGTGTAGTTTTTGGTCTTTTGGCTCTTGATATTGAATATTATAATTCCAATCATACTCCAACCCTTCTGATTCTCTTTTGATATCGGCAACCATAGATTTATCGGCATTTAGCTTTACTATAGCGATGGTCTGAAGCTTATTTTCCTCTGGCTCGTACTTTTTTGTTCTTTTAATCTCGCCGCCTTCTGGTGTAACAACAAGCACATTTCTATTATCTGTGAAGTCACCTATAAAATTAAAAGGGGTTGTTTGACTAGTACACTCTAACCAGATATCTTCTTCTCCATCTGGAATATTTAATATTGCATGATTTCCTTGCATTGAAGCAAACTCTTCATCAATATCTCTTCTTTCTTTAGCATAAACAATGGTATAATATGAAGGAATGCCCTGAGTCTCTAGTAATGCCTTAGTATAATTTGTAAGTGCTTTACAGTCACCATAGCCCAATCTATCGACATCACTTGCTAAAAAAGGCATCCATCCTCCAATCCCAAGTTGCACACTTATATATCTCGTCTTATTTTGTACATATTCATAAATTAACTTTGCCTTTTCTTTATTAGTACTCGCTCTGGCTGTTAACTCGGTTACTACTTCTATAGTTTCTAGAGGTAATTGATCCCTACCGGTTAAAAGCTTATCATATTGCCATTTGCCAAAAGATCTCCAGTCTGTTGCTGCGCCGTTAACTCCTTCAAGGGAAAAAGTACTTAATGCAACTTTAACCCTAGGAACCATATCTGCATAAGATGGACTTCTTACTTCTGAAAGTATTGCTGGAACATTTGAAATTAAATACGAAGTTTCCTGATTGGTTTTGTTCTTTTCTATAGTATAATTCTCAAAATTTGTTTCTTTAATCCTTAACGGAATTACATTAGGGTTACGAATTTTATAAAAGGATTTTTGAATTCCAAGTTTGTAGGCCAGAACTGGATTCCAAGATTGTATAAATGCAGTTGAGGACTTTTCAACCTCACTCTCAAAAGCTAAGGTATATGGGTATCCAATAGGGGTATGTTCAAAATACTTTACTCGATCATCATTCATTAATGAAATCCCATCATAAACACTTCTATCCCTAAAATCTTTCTTTCTATACTTCTTTATCTCTTTACCTGAAGCATCATAAACTATAGCTTCAAGCTTTTTAATTTTTGTTGATGGATCATACCATTCAGACGAATTCGCAAATCCCCTTCCATACTTATTTAAAACAGTAACTATTCTTTTAGTCTTTACGGTAACAGAGCTTATTGAGTTGATTTCGATGATAATCTCTTCTGACCTTACAACTGCATTAGCATCTTTTGTAAGTGTAGAATCAATAAGCGAAGTTTGTAAATTGATGTTGTCGTCCTGTGCAGAAACTTTTACAAAAGTCAATAACATGACAACCACAATTGCTTGTAGTGATCTTTTTTGCATATTTTAAATTTATTCCGGGGGTAGGTTATTCTTTACTTTTTGTGTCCACAATTATGGTTACTGGCCCATCATTAAGCAATGATATTTTCATATCGGCTGCAAATATACCAGTTCCAACTTCTTTTCCAAAATCCTTTTTAAACTGTTCGACAAAACCTTCATATAACGGTATAGCGACATCTGGTTTTGCTGCTTTAAGATAACTTGGTCTATTTCCTTTTTTTGTACTTGCATGAAGTGTAAATTGGCTTACAATAATAGCTTCGCCATTTATATCTAATAAACTTTTATTCATTACTCCATTATCATCTCCAAATATCCTTAAGTGTATTATTTTTCTTGATAACCACTCGATGTCGGTCTGATCATCATTTTCTTCAATGCCTATTAGAATTAATAATCCGTCTTTAATACTTGAGACAACCTTACTATCTACGGTGACAGAAGCTTCTGAAACTCTTTGAATTACCGCTCTCATTTATTCATTAATTGTTTTATGATGCAAGTTTACTATTCTTGAGTTTCATTTTTCGGAACTGAAAAAAGTTTTTTAAAAAAATCATCTATTAAATTGACAATGTATCGGAGTTAGCTATCAATTTATTTTGGAAGCTAATCCTCATTATCGTAAATATTTTTTCTGTAGTGTTCTTCTTCTCCTTCTAATATCTGCAAATAGCTCTTATATCTTGACCACGCCACTTCTTCGTTATCCAAAGCTTCTTTTACTGCACATTTAGGTTCATTAATATGCATACAGTTATTGAACTTGCATTGTGATTTCAGCTCAAAGAACTCAGGAAAATAATCTCCTAGTTCTTCTTTGTCCATATCAACTATACCAAAGCCTTTTATTCCAGGAGTATCAATTATTTTGGCATCAAAACTTAGATCAAACATCTCAGCAAATGTTGTAGTATGTTGTCCTTGTTGATGTTGATCACTTATTTCTGCCGTTTTTAAAGCCAAATTGGGCTCGATTAGGTTAACCAAAGTGGATTTACCAACACCACTATGACCAGAAAACATACTTACTTTACCTTTCATAAGGTCCTTTACCTTATCAACATTTTTCCCAGTTTTGGCAGAAATTCCTATACATTCATAACCAATTTTTCTATATAATGCAGCCAAATACTTAATCTCGACCAACTCATCTTCGTTATAGGTATCAATTTTATTAAAAAGCAGTACAGCTTTAATTCCGTAAGCTTCTGCGGTAACCAAAAAACGATCAATAAATGTTGTAAAAGTAGTAGGGTTGTTTAGCGTTATTAATAAAAAAACCACATCAATGTTTGAAGCAATGATGTGGGTTTGTTTTGATAGGTTTACAGATTTTCTAATGATATAATTCTGACGTTCCTTAATATTTTCAATAACACCAGTTTCCTGGTCATTATTAGTCTCTAGCTTAAAATCTACTTTGTCTCCAACTGATACAGGGTTGGTACTTTTTATTCCTTGTATTCTAAACTTACCTTTGATACGACACTCGTATACCTTACCGTCTTCAGTTTTTACGGTATACCAGCTTCCGGTAGATTTATATACTGTACCTGTCATAAGCGCAAAGATGCGAATAAATCTCTTGCATTTTTTAAGACCTTGCCACTTTTTTCTGATGATTAATAGATTCTTGATGGATTGCTTTGTAAATCCTAAGCATAAATTCTTCGCTTAGCCCTTTTTCCTCTCCTTCGAGAATCATTTTACCTAATATCTCATTCCAACGTTTAGACTGAAGAATAGCAACATTTTGCTTGGCTTTCACTTTTCCTATTTCATCAGAAATTTTCATTCTTTTTGACAAAACTTCAAGTAGTTGATTATCTGCTATATCAATTTTGGCACGAAGCTCACCCAATGCTTTTTGATACGCTTCATCAACGCCAATTTCTTTACGGATTTTTAAATCTTTCATATGCTGAATTAATGTATCTGGTGTAATCTGTTGTTTAGCATCACTCCAAGCATTATCCGGATCATAATGAGTTTCTACAATCAATCCGTCAAAATTAAGATCCAAAGCAGTTTGTGAGAGGTCAAAAATCAACTCTCTATTTCCGGCAATATGAGATGGATCTAAGATCAATGGCAAATCGGGAAAACGGTTTTGCAAATCGATTGGAATTTGCCATTCCGGAATATTTCGATATTTTGTTTTTTCATATGTCGAAAACCCCCTGTGGATAACCCCCAGATTTTTCACATCACAGGTATAGAAGCGTTCTACAGCACCTAACCAAAGTGAAAGATCTGGATTAATAGGGTTTTTAATCAATACTGGATTGTCAATTCCTCTACAAGCTTCTGCTATATCCTGAACAATAAATGGTGACACTGTACTTCTGGCCCCAATCCATAAAACATCTACTCCATGCTCCAAAGCTAACTCAACGTGATGTGGATTTGCCACTTCTGTGGCAATTTTTAACCCGGTTTCTTCTTTTGCTCTTTGTAGCCATTTTAAACCTAAAGCACCAACCCCTTCAAAATTACCTGGTCTAGTTCTTGGTTTCCAAATACCTGCTCTTAATACTGTAGCATCTGAATCCTTAAGCTGATGTGCAATTTTCAACACTTGGTCTTCAGTTTCAGCACTACATGGTCCTCCTATTACCAAAGGATGATCTAAATTATAATCATCTAGCCAGTTTCTAAGTTCTTTTTTATTTTCCATATTGATTTTTATTCTTCGTTCTTATTATCTATACTTTATTACCGTTCTTACTATGAAATCCCTTTAAGGATTGTTTTTATATGATTTGTGTCTTCCATTTCATTGTATATTGCTTTAAAATTATCGTTTTCTATTAGCTCCTTAAACTGAGTAAGGTTAGCAATATACTCTTCTAGCGTTTCTATAACATTTTCTTTATTCTGTCTAAAAATTGGAGCCCACATAGCCGGGGAACTCTTTGCTAATCGAACGGTTGATGCAAAACCACTACCCGCCATATCAAAAATATCTCTTTCGTTCTTCTCTTTTTCTATCACCGTTTTACCAAGCATAAACGAACTGATATGTGAAAGATGTGAGACATAGGCTATATGTTTATCATGTGATATCGGATCCATATAACGAATACGCATTCCTAATCTGGAAAAAATCTCCATACCTCTCTCTTGCAACTTAAAAGCGGTTTTTTCTACTTCGCAAACTATATTCGTTTTGCCTCTATATAAATTTGCTATAGCAGCTTGAGGGCCAGAAAATTCTGTTCCCGCAATAGGATGCACAGCTAGGTAATTTCTACGTCTTACATGATCAGAAACAGTAATACATAACTTCTCTTTAGTAGAGCCTACATCAAAAACCAAACAATCATCATTGATTTTATCTAAAATAATCGGCAATAAATCTACGGTTGTATCTACCGGAACAGCAACAATAACAACATCTGCCAGATTTATGTTTTCTATATTAGATTTATAATCTATGAACCCCAAATCTAAAGCCTTATCAAGATTCTCTTCGCTTTTATCAAGGCCATACACCTCTGCCTCATTAAAAGTTGCTTTAATATCTATAGCAAAAGAGCCACCAATCAATCCTGTTCCAATTACGAATACTTTCATGCTTTTACCTGTAATCTTGTTATAGCTTCTTTAATATTTTCTTGGGTTACACAAAGCGAAAACCGTATGAATCCTTTCCCATTGCTTCCGAAGATATCACCAGGAGCGATAAATATATCATTCTGATAAAGAATATTATCAATAAACGTAACTGCATTTACACCCCTTGGTAATTTTGCCCAAACAAACATCCCTTTAGCCTCTTTATCAAACGTACAGCCTAAAAGCTCTGCTAATTGCCAAATTAATTCTCTTCTGCCTTTATAAATAGTGTTCATTTTATCGTACCAATCGTTTGAAACCTTTAGCGCTGCAATTGCACCTTTTTGTATTCCTTGAAACATACCACTATCCATATTACTCTTTACTTTTAAAACAGCATCAATTTTATTGGCGCTACCGCTCACCATACCTACACGCCACCCAGCCATATTAAAGGTTTTACTTAAAGAGTTTAATTCTAAAGCTACTTCTTTTGCTCCTTCTATTGACAAAATACTTAATGGGCTATCATTTAGAACAAAACTGTATGGATTATCCTTAACCAATAGGATACTATGTTTTTTAGCAAAATCTATTAGCTTTTTAAACAGCTCTACACTTCCTGAAGCACCAGTAGGCATATGAGGATAATTAACCCACATTATTTTTACTTTACTTAAATCTCTTTTTGAAAGGCTATGAAAATCGGGTTCCCATCCATTTTCTTCTTGTAAGTCATAAAAAACCGGAGTAGCTCCAACCAATTTGGTTACAGAAGTATATGTAGGATATCCAGGATTAGGTATCAATACCTCATCTCCAGGATTAAGATATGCCAATGAAATATGCATTATACCTTCTTTAGACCCCATTAGTGGCAGGATTTCATTTTCGAGATTTAGTGTTACTTTATATTTGCTCTCATAAAAATCTGCAATTGCTTTACGCAATTCTGGCAGCCCTTGGTAACTTTGATATTTATGTGCTCCATTTACAACCACTGCATCTTGAATAGCCTGCAACACTTCTTTTGGAGGATCCAAGTCAGGGCTTCCTATTGCCATATTTAGAACAGGTCTCCCAGAAGCCACAAGCCCTCTTACCTCTCTCAATTTTTTAGAGAAATAATATTCTTCAACCGTCTCTAATCTTTTCGCTGTCTGAATACTCATTCGTTCTGATTTTTATATTCTCCTAATACTTTTAATTCTAGGGCCATTATTTTTAAAATAGACATTGCTTTTTCATAATCCTTGTAATCTTCAAATGTGACATCCACAAAGAATGAATACTTCCAAGGCTTATCAATTAATGGTAATGACTGAATTTTAGTCAAATTCAAATTACAATCACTCATTACATTCAAAACCGTTGCTAAACTGCCTCTTTTATGATCTGTTAGAAATTTCAATGATGCTTTGTTGATTTCCTCCTTACCTACTTCTAACTCTTCTCTGGTATTTAAAATAAAAAAACGAGTACTATTTGATTTTATAGTCTGTATCTCTTCTGCCAGAATATCCAGCCCATATATATTCGCTGCGGTTTCACCAGCTACAGCAGCTATTCCTTTTAATTGTTGCTCTTGAATTCTTTTAGCAACATCTGCAGTATCTGCATCTTCAACGAGTTTTATATGCGGCTGAGATCTAAAAAACTCTTTGCATTGCAGTAGAGCCATGGGATGAGAATACACCTCTTTGATATCTGAAATTTTCTGACCACTCAAAGCCATTAAACAATGGTGTATTGGCAAAAAATACTCGCCACTTATTGTAATGTCATGTTCATCTATATATGCGTAGTTAGGAATAATAGATCCTGCAATAGAATTTTCAATTGCCATTACCGCATCGGTACTTTTTTTATTCTCTAGACTGTGCACCAACTCTTGAAATGACATACATTCATCAACTTCAATCTCATCTCCAAAATATGCTTTTGCGACTCCGTGATGGTATGATCCTTTTACTCCTTGTATGGCTACTTTTTTCCTCAAATGCTTCAAATCTTTTTATCAAAAAAAAAATCCCGATTTTCATCGGGATTCAAACTATATATTTTAACTAATACCTACATAGTAACCCCGTTCCTACTTTTAAAATAAAAGAAGAAAAAATAAAATCGGTTCCAAGTAAATATATTGTTCATTGTCCTATAAAATTACATTGCTAAATTAAGTAAAACTATCTCTATTAAAAATAATTTTTCATTTTTTTCATTTGTTTCAAGCCATTATCATCAAATCCTAAATAATTACAAAGTATCATTAAGGTTAATTAAACAAAAGCACATATACTTTAATAATCTTCTATCTTTTCAAACACTAACAAACGTTCGTATTTATATCACTCCCAGTTCTTTACCAATTTTAGTAAAGGCTTTAACAGCTTTTTCAAGGTGATGATGGTCGTGTCCGGCTGAAATCTGAACTCTAATTCGTGCCTTACCTTTTGGCACAACCGGATAGAAAAACCCGATCACATAAATCCCCTCGTCTAACAACTTAGAAGCGAATTCCTGAGCAAGCTTTGCTTCATATAGCATTACCGGCACAATGGGATGGTCACCAGAAATAATATCAAACCCAGCCTTTGTCATTTCTGATCTAAAATACTTTGTATTGCTCTCTAATTTATCTCGAAGCTTAGTCGAAGAACTTAATAAGTCTAACACTTTAATTGATGCCCCAACAATTGAAGGTGCCACAGTATTGGAAAATAAATAAGGTCTTGAACGTTGTCTTAACATTTCTACAATTTCTTTTCTAGCCGCCGTAAAACCACCTGAAGCCCCACCAAGTGCTTTGCCATAAGTTCCTGTAATAATATCTATGCGCCCCATAACATCTCGATACTCATGGGTGCCTCGACCTGTTTTACCCAAAAAGCCGGTAGAATGACATTCATCAATCATTACCATTGTTTCGTACTTGTCTGCTAAATCGCATATCTTATCTAATTGTGCAATAGTACCATCCATAGAAAAGGAACCATCAGTCACAATTAATATTCTTCGAGACCCACTAGCATCTTTTAATTGCTTTTCAAGATCAACCATATTATTGTGCTCATATCTAAAACGTTTCGCTTTACATAAACGGATTCCGTCTATTATAGAAGCATGATTTAAAGCATCAGATATAATAGCATCTTCTGGGCCCAAAATAGGTTCAAATACTCCACCATTGGCATCAAACGCCGCGGCATACAGAATACAATCTTCCATTCCTAAAAATTCTGCTGTCTTTCTCTCGAGCTCCTTATGAATATCTTGAGTACCGCAAATAAATCGTACAGACGACAATCCATAACCATGAGAATCAATAGCTTTTTTACCGGCTTCAATAACTTCTGGATGCGAAGAAAGTCCTAAATAATTATTTGCACAAAAGTTTAATACATGTGTGTTTTTTGTGGTATCTATTTCTGCTCCTTGCGGAGTTGTTATAATACGTTCTGATTTATATAGACCTGCAGTTTTTATTTCATCAAGTTCTTTTTGTAAATCCTCTCTGGTATTGGAAAACATATCTTATAAATTTTTTATTCTTTATTTTTTCTAAACTTTTTTCGACTAGGTAAATTAGTCAATAACTATAACATTAAAGCCTCCAAGTTTTTGGATCCGGTTTTATATTTTTCTTTTAGTTTTTGAACCATAGTTGTTGTAATAGATTCAAGGTCATATTCGGGTTTCCAGCCCCAATCTCTTGAGGCCGCAGAATCATTAATTGATTTGGGCCAACTTGAAGCTATTTCTTGTCTAAAATCAGGGCGATAATTTACTTTAAAATCAGGATATAATTTACGAATTTCCGACACAACTTCGGCAGGAGAAAAGCTAATTCCTGCAATATTATAGGAAGTACGGATTTTAATATTCTCTTTAGGCGCCTCCATCAATTCAAGTGTAGCTCTGATTACATCGTCCATAAAAATCATGGGAAGCGTAGTATCTTCTTTAAGAAAACAATCAAACTCTTCTTTTAGAACAGCTTTATGGTAAATATCTACAGCATAGTCTGTAGTACCACCACCAGGTAAAGATTGATATCCTATTACTCCAGGGTATCGAATAGATCTAACATCTAATCCATATCGAAGAAAATAATACTGTGCCCAATTCTCACCCGCAGCTTTACTAATACCATAAACTGTAGAAGGATCTAAGTAAGCATCATTTGGCGTTTCATGCAAAGAAGCGCCTTCTCCAAAAACAGCAATAGAACTAGGGAAAAACACTTTTTCAATATTATTTTTTCTAGAAATTTCCAGAACATTAAATAATGTCTTCATATTAATATCCCAAGTCTGCAGCGGAGTTTCTTCGCCTTTTGCAGAAAGTATTGCCGCCAGATGATAAATCTGGGTCACATTATACTGGGTAACTACCTGCTGTATTCTCTGCACATCGGTTGCATCAATAACTTCAAAAACCCCATTGAAACCTTTATCATCTCTAAGATCAGATGCTATTACATTACCTCTTCCAAACTTTTGCTGAAGAGATGATGTTAAAACGGACCCTAGTTGACCGTTTGCACCAATTATTAAAACCACTGTTTTCATATCCGATTTAGTTTAACAAAAAAGCATTAATTACTTACTAAAGTACAAAATGCGGATTTTATATTCGAATTTCATACACAATAAAGTGACAATTACTTTATAAATCACTTATTTCCACTATTTTTACTTAAACAATTCATTTTACTTCGATTTAGAAGTAATTTTTTTGATACAATCATGGAACAATTAGACCAAACCGACATTACGATTCTAAGAATTTTACAGGAAGATTCTAAAAAAACGGCTAAAGAGATCGCGAATATTCTTAATCTCACTTCGTCACCCGTATATGAACGAATACGACGGCTTGAAAAACAAGGTTTTATCAAAAAGTACGTAGCTATCTTAGATAAAAAATTAATCGATCGATCAGTAACTACTATCTGCCAAGTTTCTATGCGTTATCACAATGAAGCTTTTATAGAAAAGTTTGAAGAACAAATCCAAAACCTAAAAGAAGTACAAGAATGTTATCATATGGCTGGACAAGTAGATTTTATATTAAAAATTCATACAAAAGGCCTGGAAGAATATCATGATTTTGTAAAGACAAAGCTTTCAAAAATTGAAAATATTGGGATCTTAAATAGCACTTTTGTACTTAAGGAAATCAAGCACACTTCAGAGTTTTATATTTGATTTTATTCGTTCCTAGTTTTCAAAACAATCATAATATTGCGTTATCTCCGTTAGTACAAAAACATAATTTTCTATTTTTGATAAAAATAATCCCACATGTCAATTTCAGTTTCAAATATTTCCAAATTATATAGTGACCAAAAAGCGTTAAACAGTATTTCTTTTGAAATAAAGCAAGGTGAGATTGTTGGTTTTTTGGGTCCTAATGGAGCAGGAAAATCTACTATGATGAGGATCTTAACCACATATTTACATCCTAGCGAGGGAAAAGCTTTAGTAAATGGATTTGACACAAACTCTCAACCAATTGATGTTAGAAAAAATGTAGGATATCTTCCTGAGCACAATCCACTATATCAGGAAATGTATGTGCGAGAATATTTATTATTTAATGCACAAGTATATACAGTATCGAAATCCCGAATTGAAGAAGTAATACAACTTACGGGGTTAACACCAGAGGCCAGTAAAAAAATTAATCAACTCTCTAAAGGATATAAGCAACGTGTTGGATTGGCATGCGCTTTATTGCATGATCCACAGGTACTAATTTTGGATGAGCCTACTACAGGATTAGATCCTAATCAACTTGTAGAAATTAGAGAGCTCATTAAATCGATTGGAAAAGAAAAAACAGTTTTTCTTTCTACACATATTATGCAAGAGGTAGAAGCTATGTGCGATAGAGTAATCATTATCAATAAAGGAAAAATTGTAGCAGACGAAAACCTAAGTACCCTTACAGACGAGAAAGAACAAATCATTGAAGTAGAATTTGATTATAGAGTAGAAGAGGCCTTCTTATCGAAACTACCCAATGTAAAAGAGGTAAAAAACATCTATGGTTTTGCTTATGAGATTACTTTTGACACCAATATTGATATGCGCCCAATAGTTTTTGATTTTGCTCATGACAACGAATTGAAAATCTTGCAATTAGCAAGAAAGAACAAAAACCTTGAAAGTTTATTTAGAGAGCTTACCAAACCTTCTTAAAGATTGTATTTTAGGATCTTCACTTTTTTAGTCTACTTTTCCAAGATTGCTCAACACTTCTTTTGAGTTTTTCAACCGTTACTGGTTTAACAATATAGTCACTTACCAATTTATAGGATTTAGTTTTTAATACATCTTGTGGATCTACAGATGAAGACACTACATAGACAATTATTTTCTTTTTGCAAGGGATTTTTACAAACTCTTCCAAAAACTACCAGCAGTCAAGTATTGGCATATTAAGATCTAGCAATATAACATCTGGTAATTTTTCATTTGCAGATATTATTGCTTTTAAATTATTCAATGCCTTTTCTCCATCATTGAAAACCATGAGATTTTTACAAAAGTCTATGAGTTCCATTATTTTTTTTGGAAAACAGAATAGTATATATGGATAGAATTGCCTAAAACCTATAAAGAATCAAGTTCCTAATAAAAAAAGAGTGAAAAAACATACTGTAGTTACTATAAAAGATAGCGATCAAATAGTTTATAAAACCTTTGAATACTGGTAATTGCAGGAAAAGATTATAATTTTATAAGAATATCAATTCTCCGGTAAAAAAAGTTTCAACCTGGATAGACGATGGCCTATTTACCGAA
This sequence comes from uncultured Aquimarina sp., assembly GCA_947496355.1. GTDB lineage: Bacteria > Bacteroidota > Bacteroidia > Flavobacteriales > Flavobacteriaceae > Aquimarina. The sequence continues at coordinate 439,920 of CANMCO010000002.1, read as the reverse complement.
ATCACATCACCTGTGCTTCGTATCTCACCACGAATTGACTCTATTGGATTAACAATTATCTTATTTGTTCCTCTATGAAAAACCTGAACATTTTGAGCAATCAAATCTGCTCCTTCAAATCGTCCGGTGCCAGAAGCAAAATTAACACTTAAAGATTGTGTATTACCTTTTATTAAAAATGAAGAAATATTATTTCCAACTACAGCTATGTTTTCATTCTCAATTTCTAAATTAAATGTGCCAGTAGTATTTCCTGTGTCCTCAAAAAAAGTTTCTGACAACAATCGTAGACTAGGATATTTTAGCACCCCAACTGACGAAATATCAAACTGAGTAGCACTTCTTATCTCTGTTATATTAGGAGCTGTAACAAAAACTTTGGTTTGATTAAAATCTCTAAAAAAAGCGCAATCATTTGTATTATTTAATACAAGACGATCGCCATCAACAATTGCAGATACTTCATTTAGCAAATTATCTCCTGTTTCTATTATTACAGAAATAGTTTCACCCTCTTTAAGAATTAATTCTACATTGGGGTTTACAAGAATTCTTGTGAAATCAGGAACTTCAATTTCATTTCTTACAATATCTCCGGTTCTTTGAAAGCAATCTGAAGCATTTTCAGAATCACACCCTAAAATTAAAATCATTAGCGCTATGTAGTACAACTTTTTCATAACCTATATCCTATTGAGAATTCCATGGCTTCTGCTTTTGCAGCATGCGATCTAACCGTAAATATCCCAAACACATTTTTAGTAAAATAATATTGAAGTCCAGCTCTAAGGTACGTTTGCCCTTCAAAATCATATGGATAATATACATAATACCCTAATTGTGTAAGCACAGAAATTTTATTCACTCTTAATTCATGCCCTAAATACATCCCAACACGTTTAGCATCTTCATCTCCAGTTGTACCATCATTAAACCCGCCTGTAGATCTAAAATCTATATACCTTTCTAGCGCTTTAGAGAAAAACAACTCTGTTCCCAATTGGATAGCACTTTTCTTATTTAATCTCTTATCAACAAACGCCCCCAAAGTATAAAAAGGGAATCTTCCTGATCCAACCACATCACTTTCATTTATACCACTTCTAAAAATAAATCCATAACCAAATGGTTCTCCTCCTTTAGCTAATCCTTTTTCTTTTTCTATTCGATTTGGTAAATCCTGATCCAACATATAAGTAACTCCTGCATTTAAAAACAATGTATTGGTACTTTTATTTGGTGCTTTAGCATTTCCGTTAGAGTAATGAACTACGCCCAGACCAGCTTCTAGACCTATTCCTCCCAAAATATTTTTCTTTTTGAAATTTAACAACGCATATGATGCACTAGTCAAATGTGTACCATAGGCAACATTTCTAAAATTATCGTCTTCATCATAAGGAGTGGTATTATATGAGCCTCCTTGACCTATTCTTAACATTAAAAGGCGATTAAAAAAATAAAAATTATAATGTACAAATACCCCAAAATGTTCACCTAGAAATTCATTATCTAGATTTTGATAAATAAAAGACACCCCATAATCTGGGTTATTATACAATCTCTGCCATTCTTTATCTCCAAAGGTTTTACGTTGAAAAGAAAGAATCACCCCAGATGGATGACCGGTGATTAAATGAGAAATATCTGGATTATGCTTTAAGATAGTGCCATAAAAATTATTAGCATCTAAAGAATAATATGCTTTGGATTCGATTTGGGAAAAAACTCCATAGCAAACAAAAAATAATATAAGGCTAATCCTTTTTATCATCCGGCAAAAGTAGTAATTATGACAAAATAACCAACTTTATCTATAAGCATAACCTAATAAACGTATTTTACCCCTAGAAAATTGCCGATGCAATTTTTCTAATATTATCTGATTTTCCCATTGAATAATAATGTAGAACAGGAACACCATTATCCATTAGTTCTTTGGATTGTTGAATAGCAAATTCTACCCCAACCTCTCTAATAGCTGCATTGGTTTTACATTTTTCTACTGCTTGCACCAACTCATCAGGCATATCTAATTTAAAAACCTGAGGCAGTAGTTGCAAATGTCTTTTTACGGCTACAGGTTTAATTCCTGGAATTATAGGTACATTTATACCCGCTGTCCTTGCCTTTTCTACAAACCTGAAATATCTTTTATTATCAAAAAACATTTGAGTAACGACATAATCAGCTCCTGCATCTACTTTCTCCTTTAATCTTCGTATATCTGAATCCATAGATGGAGCTTCCATGTGTTTCTCAGGATATCCAGCAACTCCAACACAAAAATCAGACTTATTATCGGTTTCTATTACTTCATGAAGAAATTGGCCCTTATTCATATTTACAATTTGCTTTACCAGTTCATTGGCGTAACAGTGACCTCCATTTGTGGGCGTAAAATACTTTTCTTCTTTCATTGCATCGCCTCGTAATGCCATTACATTATCTATTCCCAGATAATGACAATCAACCAATAAGTACTCTGTCTCTTCTTTGGTAAACCCTCCGCAAAGCACATGCGGAATAGTATCTACATTATATTTATGTTTTATAGAAGCGCATATCCCTACTGTACCAGGTCGCATACGAGTTAATTTTTTATCTAGTAATCCTTCACGATCTATATATATGAACTCTTCTCGTGACGTCGTTACATCTATAAAAGGAGGGTTAAACTCCATTAACGGATCTATATTATTATAAAGTTCCTGGATACTTCTTCCTTTTTGTGGTGGTATTAATTCAAAAGAAAATAATGTCTTTCCTTTTGCTTTTTTTATGTGATCTGTTACTTTCATTTTCTAATTTATTATTCTTGGCCCTTAGCCAATAATTTTCTGAATTCTGCTAATTATCAACCAGATTTGGGTTCAGCCATTTTTTAGCATACTCAAAATCCAAATCTTTTCTTTTGGCAAAATCTTTAACTTGGTCTTCTTTTATTTTTCCAAGTCCAAAATATCTAGCGTCTGGATTCCCAAAATAATATCCAGATACCGAAGCAGCGGGCCACATTGCAAGGCTTTCGGTCAATTCCACTCCTATTCGCTCCTTTACTTCAAGTAATTCCCATATTGTTAACTTTTCGAGATGATCAGGGCAAGCGGGATATCCAGGTGCTGGGCGAATTCCTTTATAAGATTCTTTGATTAACTCTTCATTAGTAAGTTGTTCTTCACTTGCATATCCCCATTCTTCTTTACGTACTTTTTTATGTAAATATTCTGCAAATGCTTCAGCCAATCGATCTGCAAGCGCTTTTATCATTATAGAATTATAGTCATCATGATCGGCCTCAAAAGCCTCTGCCAGCTCTTTGGTTCCAAATCCTGTCGAGACGCAAAAACATCCTACATAATCCTTAATCCCACTGTCTTTAGGCGCAATAAAGTCAGATAATGCAAAGTTGGGTTTACCTGCATGTTTCTTTAATTGCTGACGTAATGTTCTAAATTTAAAAGTTCTTTCCTCAACGCCTTGATTCTTAACATTGTGCACGCATTTCACTTCTATATCATCATCATTAATTGTATTAGCCTCAAACAGCCCATATACGGCCTTAGCTTCTAAGAGTTTTTCATCGAAAACCTTTTTTAATAATTCACGAGCATCTTTAAACAACGAAGTAGCCTGTTCTCCCACTATTGTATCATTTAGAATAGCAGGATATTTACCATGTAAATCCCATGATCTAAAAAATGGTGTCCAGTCGATATAAGGTTCCAATTTTTTCAAATCAAACTCTTGTATAGTATGAACTCCTAGCTGATTAGGTTTCTTGATTTCAGAAGTTGACCAATTAATTGAATATTTATTTTTTCGAGCTTCAATTATACTCAGGTATTCTTTTTTCTTCGTTCTTTTGAGAAAACCTTCTCTAAACTTTTCATAATCTTCCTTAAGATCACCAACGTATTTTTGATTGCTCCTTTTATTCAACAAATCCCCAACAACAGTTACTGCTCTAGAAGCATCATTAACATGTACTACAGCATTTTTATATTGTATATCAATTTTTACGGCAGTGTGTGCCTTGGATGTAGTAGCACCACCAATCAATAATGGAATATTAAAGTTTTTACGTTCCATCTCTTTAGCCAGATAAACCATTTCATCAAGAGAAGGTGTTATTAAACCGCTAAGTCCAATGATATCAACTTGTTCATCAATTGCAGTCTGAATAATTTTTTCTGCTGGAACCATTACTCCCAGATCTACAATTTCATAGTTATTACAGCCTAATACTACTGAAACAATATTTTTACCTATATCATGCACATCTCCTTTAACGGTAGCCATTAATATTCTCCCATTAGAGTTATTTGCTTCTTCCTCTTTTGGATTTTTCCTTTTCTCTTCTTCGATATATGGAAGTAGATATGCAACTGCTTTTTTCATTACTCTAGCCGATTTAACTACTTGAGGCAAGAACATTTTACCAGACCCAAAAAGATCACCAACAACATTCATTCCGGTCATTAAATTTCCTTCAATAACTTGGATAGGCTTATCCGCATTTTGTCGAGCTTCTTCTACATCTTCAACTATGTATTGGTCAATCCCTTTTACCAGCGCTCTGGTGATCCTATTTTGTAACGGTTCTTCTCTCCAGGATAGATCGACTGTTTTTTCTTTACTGGTTCCTACAACTGTTTCTGCAAAATCTAATAATCTTTCTGTAGCATCATCTCTCCTGTCTAAGATTACATCTTCTACATGATCTAGCAAATCTTTTGGAATATCATCATACACTTCTAACATTGCAGGATTCACAATCCCCATGTTCATTCCAGCTTTGATTGCGTGATACAGAAAGACGGAGTGCATTGCCTCGCGAACGGTATTATTACCTCTAAAAGAGAATGAAACATTACTAACACCTCCACTTACACTGCAATGAGGCAAGTTTTCTCTCACCCATCGTGTAGCTTCTATAAAATCGATAGCATTCTTACGATGCTCTTCCATTCCGGTAGCAACCGGAAAAATATTAAGGTCAAAAATGATATCTTCAGGAGGAAATTTGACCTGATTAACAAGTATATCATAGGATCTTTTAGAAATCTCCAAACGTCTTTCATAATTATCCGCTTGGCCAACCTCATCAAAAGCCATAACAATTACTGCAGCGCCATATCTCTTTATTGATTTCGCATGCTTCACGAACTCTTCTTCTCCTTCTTTGAGACTAATTGAGTTTACTACACATTTACCTTGCACTACTTGCAATCCAGCCTCGATGATTTCCCATTTAGAACTATCAATCATAATAGGAACACGTGCAATATCAGGTTCTGCCATAATAAGATTCAGAAACCTTACCATTGCTTCCTTACCATCAATCAGGCCATCATCCATATTAATATCAATAACCTGTGCCCCTCCTTCTACCTGATGCCTTGCTATTTCCAGAGCTTCATCAAACTTTTCTTCTTTAACCAAACGCAAGAATTTACGTGATCCTGCGACATTTGTACGCTCGCCAACATTGATGAAATTTGTTTCTGCTGAAACAATCATCGGTTCAAGACCTGAAAGTTTTAAATATTTTCGTTTTTCTTTATTCATAATCCGTTGTCAGACTGAGCTTGTCGAAGCCTATTCGAAATTGTAAGATTATAGCATTTCGACAGGCTCAATGTGACATTTCTTTTTCAATTTGTTAAAACCACTATGTTTCTTGGTTTATATTTTTTTGCTAACTGGGCAATTGCCTTAATATGTTCTGGAGTGGTCCCACAGCACCCTCCAATAATATTAACCAAGTTTTTATCCAGATATTCTTTGATCTGATCTGCCATCTGCTCTGGTGTTTCGTCATACTCTCCAAATGCATTTGGCAATCCAGCATTAGGATGAGCGGATACAGCAAAAGCAGCTTTTTTCGACAACACTTCTAAATGTGGAGTTAATTGATTTGCTCCCAAAGCGCAGTTAAACCCAATAGACAACATAGGAATGTGAGATACAGATATCAAAAAAGCCTCTGCCGTTTGACCTGAAAGAGTTCTACCGCTAGCATCTGTAATAGTGCCGCTTACCATAATTGGAATTTCTATACTTCTTTCATCTTTTACTTCTTCAATTGCAAAAAGTGCCGCTTTAGCATTCAAAGTATCAAAAATGGTTTCTACTAATAAAATATCAGAACCACCATCTATCAATGCTTCTACTTGTTGTCTATACGCTACTCTTAATTCATCAAAAGAAACCGCTCGAAATCCAGGATCATTTACATCGGGAGACATACTTGCGGTTCTATTTGTGGGACCAATTGACCCAGCTACAAAACGGGGTTTATGTGGTTCTTTTTTTGTAAATTCATCCGCTACTTCTTTGGCTATTTTAGCAGATTGGTAATTTAATTCATATACCAATTCTTCCATTTCATAATCTGCCATTGCAATTGTAGTCCCAGAGAACGTATTGGTTTCTACAATATCTGCTCCTGCTTCAAAATAGAGGCGGTGCACTTCTTTAATGGCTTCTGGCTGAGTAATACTTAATAAATCATTATTACCCTGCACAGAAACGGGCCAATCTTTAAACCGTTCTCCCCTAAAATCTTCTTCAGTAAACTTATGTCGTTGTAACATAGTCCCCATTGCCCCATCAAGAACAAGAATTCTCTCTTCTAATATTTTCTTTATGTCTTTCATTTAACAATTCTCTATTATTTTGAATTCTGGTCTATACCAGAACAACAAAAAGCATCCCTTTTAAAAAGAGATAGATAATATTTGCATCAAGAAATGTAATGGAAAAAATATAGCAAAGCTATGAGTCTTCGTTATCTAGTCCAGAATAACAGGATAGAATGTAGCACCTTCTTTAACAGATAAAGGGTTGCTAAGGCTTCATAGGGTCTATTCCCTCCACCTTTCTTGATAACATTATAAATAAATTTATGAACTGAGTACAAAGTAATGGTATAACTGTTTCTTATCCAAATTAAATTTAACAATACAATAAAATATAAGGTTTATGCAAAATATGAAGCTTATAATTTATTATTACTATTTACACCTCTTATTTTGTGCATATTTTGCATAAATCATTAATTCAAGCTAAACAAAAAAGAGATTCCTCTTTCAAGAAATCTCTTTTCACTTAACTTTTTTTATTACCTCCAAAGCTGTGAACCTCCAAAACCTCCGGTATTATGCCCCAGAGTAATGTAGTTCGGCCCTTCGACAAACCCCCTTAGAATTCCAGTATTATTTGTATTTCCTTTGGGAACATCTGCCCAATCTAACCATAACTGAGTATAGAAACGACTCCCCCATGCAATATTAGACCATGTAGGGCGACCATTTACAAAATTACGTTCTCCAAACCAAACGACCATATTGCCTATCTGTCTTATATAGTAAATACCACCGTCATCTCCAACCCACCGACCTGTAATATTATTGCTATCATTTACAACTCCAAATCCCGCTGGTCGTGGAGGGGGCAAGTAAGCTGGCCTTGTAGTTTTTGTCCAAATAGAACCTCCAAAATTATTTCCTGACAATTTTGTAAACCCGCTTCCAAAACAACCTAAAGACAGTGTTAAACTTCCACTTCCTGCTATTCTACCCTTTGGTACGTCATAGAAGCTTCCTGTAATTATTTTCCCATCTATAGTACCTTTAAAAACATTTGCCCAACTACCAGATGGGTGTTCTCCAAACCAGTATACCTGATTACCTATATGCCTAACATAATAATGCCCTCCATCGTTAGCGTAGTAATATCCAGATAAATTTGGAACAATTGAACACCAATCGATACCTATGATATCAATATCTGAAATATCAATTCCTTTTTCCTTCAAATAATCTTTTTGTGCTTTAGTCAACTGTTCTTTCTCCTCTGTTTTTAATGAATTTAATTCTTCATCGAAAACCGGTTCTTTTTCACAATTTGTGAATAAGAAAACACAAGCTAACAACAACATAGACAAATAATACTTTAAGGGAAACACTTTTGTTTTCATGATATTTGGTTTTATAATTTAGTTTTAAAAATAACACTTCATTATGATGAAAAACAGAGGTGAAAACCTATTGTATTAAGGGGTGTTTTGGGGAATCAAAGGGGATAAAACACCTTTCAAAACTACTGAATGCATGCAACATTTATATTCATAGATCAGTCATTAACTCGTATAATGTAATTACAATTATGAATGAGACAATCCTAAAAAAATGCTGGTGGAAAAAAAATTGGAAATGGTTATTTCCTACTTCTGCCATACTATGCTGTATAACTTTCTTCTTTTTAATGACAGGTAATGCTACTTTTAGATATGGATCAATCTTTGTGCAACCAAACCTTGTAAACAATGCATTAAAAAAAGCTAATGAAAACGATAGGGTTAAAGAAAAATTGGGTGAATTATTACCTCATGACTTTTTCCGTTTACTTGAGGGAGAAGTTCAATATCTTAATGATGATAATTCAGTTGCGATTACTGTTGGCGTTATAGGCTCTAAAGGGAGAGGAAAGCTAGATATTCTTGCCAAAAGAAAAGACAAACGGTGGGAATATAAAAAAATCACTGTTAGAATAAAAAAACCTAAAAAAGAAATGATCAAGATCCTAGAAAAGTAATCTAATTACGATTCTGGCGCCAGCTCAACTTCTAAACCGTCTAATTCTTGAGTGATTGGGATTTGACATCCTAATCTACTATTATCTTCTACATAAAAAGCTTCAGCTAGCATTAGGTCTTCATCTTGACTCATTTCTGGTAAATCATGATCTGATAAAACATAACACTGACAAGAAGCACACATTGCCATACCGCCACAAGTTCCTTCTACAGGCAGTTCATAAGCTTTACAAACCTCCATTAGGTTCATGGCCATATCTGTTGGCGCCTGTACTTCATGTACTACTCCTTCTCTATCTTTTATTTTTATGGTAACGTCTGACATATTTTTTACCTTAATGCTATAAAAATCCTCGCAAATATACTGAAAGTAATCAGCATAATTTGCGAGGACATTTTTGATATTCTAAATAACTTATACGATAGCCTTTACAACCTCTTTTTTAGCTTCTTTTTTGGTTCCATCAAATCCTTCTACACCTCCCACGGTAGTATATTTCATAACATACTTCTTGTCTGGATGAATTCTTTGATATGCACTTTGGCACATAATTGCTGCTTCATGAAAACCAGAAAGAATCAGTTTTAATTTTCCTTTGTAAGTATTCACATCTCCGATAGCATATATACCAGGTATATTTGTCTGATAATCATAAGAATTATCAACCTTAATAGCATTCTTTTCTATCTCTAACCCCCAATTTCCTATTGGCCCAAGTTTTGGTGACAGACCAAATAATGGAATAAAATAATCAGTATCTACCTGGATATCACCTTGAGTTTTATGCTTAATACCAACTGCAGTTACATGATCATCACCCTTCAGTTCTTTTACCTCTGCTTCAGTGATCAAATTCACTTTACCTAATTTTGTTAATTCTGCCACTCTTTCTACAGAATCCAAAGCTCCGCGGAACTCATTTCTTCTATGCACCAAAGTTACTTCACTAGCAACATCAGCCAGGAAAATTGTCCAATCCAAGGCAGAATCTCCTCCTCCGGCAATTACAACACGCTTATCTCTATATACTTCTGGATCACGAATAATGTATGCTACTCCTTTATCCTCAAAATCTGTAATATTTGGAATAGGTGGTTTACGAGGCTCGAAAGAACCTAACCCTCCTGCAATAGCAACTACCGGTGCATTATGCTGTGTTCCTTTATTAGTTGTAACCAAAAACGTATCATCTTCTAACTTTTCGATAGTTTCTGCTCTTTCACCTAAAGTAAAACCTGGATTAAAAGGTTTTATTTGCTCCATAAGGTTATCTACCAACTGCCCTGCCAGAATTTCTGGGAATCCAGGAATATCATAAATTGGTTTTTTTGGATATATCTCTGAACACTGCCCTCCTGGTTGTGGTAAGGCATCAATAAGATGTGTTTTTAATTTCAGTAATCCTGCTTCAAAAACAGTAAATAACCCTGTTGGTCCCGCTCCGATGATTAAAATATCAGTCTTGATCATTTTTCAACTTCTTTTTTTCCTATTAATCCTTTGGTAAATTCATTAAGTGTTTCCACTTTTTCTTCGAAATCACCTTTTATTGTTTTTCTATATTCGTTTAAATTTTTGACTAAATCATCTATATTTTCAGGAATTACTTCTTCAAAAAATTGACGTAGTCGTTTGGCTGTGGTAGGCGACTTTCCGTTAGTCGAAATAGCCACTTTCACATTACCTTTGGTTACAATCCCACCCATATAAAAATCACAATAAGGTGGATTGTCTGCTACATTAACCAGTTTACTTCTTTTCCTGCAATCTTTATACACTTGTATATTAACCTCAGGAACATCTGTAGTAGCAATCACGATGTGTTTCCTTTTAAGAAAACGTTTGTGATACTTTTTATTAATCATATCCACTCCAAACTTATTTGCCAACATTACGGTATCTTCTCTAAACATTGGGGATACCATTGTTACCTTTGCATCAGGGCTGGATTTTAATAAGAACGTTAGTTTTTCTTCTGCTACATTTCCTCCTCCTACGATCAGGATTTCGAGGTTTTTAACCTTCAGAAAAACTGGATATAAATTATTTCTTTCTTCCATCTTTATAGCTATCCTGAACTATCAAGATACGATTTCTTCTTGAACTTCTTTGTAAACCGAAGCTAGTTTGACTCTTTGATTCACTACTTCTCCGATTACAATAATCGCAGGAGATGACAATTTTTTCTCTGAAACTACCTTCTCAATAGTCTGAATGGTCCCAAATCCAAAATTCTCATTTTTGGTTGTTCCATTTTGTATTATGGCCACCGGAATATCTTGCTTATTTTCGGCTGCAAAGATACTAACTATTTCACTTAACTTACTCATTCCCATCAAAATTACCACTGTGGCATTTGATTTTGCCGCCAAAGAAACATCTTGAGATAGCTTATGAGATTTTGTTGTTCCTGTGATCACCCAGAAACTTTCTGAAGAACCTCGTTTTGTTAATGGAATTCCTTGATACGCCGGAACGGCATACGATGATGATATTCCCGGAACCATATTGGTTTCTATATCAAATTGCTGTACATAATCAATCTCTTCTGCTCCTCGACCAAAAATGAATGGATCTCCTCCTTTTAGTCTTACTACATGGCCATGGCTTTTTGCTCTGCCAACAATCAATTCATTAATCTGTTCCTGTTGATATGCGTAGCATCCTTTTCTTTTACCTACAAAGATCTTTTCTGCATAGGGAGCATATTCTAGTAATTCCTCGTTAATAAGAGCATCATACAACACCACATCTGCCGACTCTAACGTTTTGATCGCCTTTAGTGTGATCAAGTCTGGATCTCCAGGCCCCGCTCCTACTACTGTTAATTTTGGTGTTTTATTACTCATCTTACTAATTTATCTATTGTTAACCAACCACTTACAAGTCAGCAAAGATATTACGCATTTTCTACTTCAAGGGCTCTAAACGCTTGCACTTTTTGTAAAAATTGCCCTGCTTTTTTGATATAATCTAAAGCAAAATCCTTGCTTGGTGCGTTTTTCTGAAGTTGATATATTAAATCTGCAAATGTCCCCTCTAAACTTATCTTTCCGCTTGCAACAAATTCCTCATCAAACTGGCGAATAATGCCTGCATGAGTATTTGTTTTTTTATTCTCAGCTAGTAATAGTGCCTTTGCAGAGTTCACTAAAGAACTATATGCATGATATACAGCATCAGAATAGATACCATTCTCAAAAGAAGTTTTAGCATTTTCTATTTTCTCTTCACTTTCTAAAAACAAAGTAGCGATTAGATCAATAACTACTCCAGCACATTCTCCTACACCGATAGCTTTAACATATTCTTCTTCGGTTCCCCAATCAATAAAATCTTCTTGAGTAAGGTTATCAACGTTAGATAAATCTGTAAGAAAGTTATAGAAATATTTCTCTCCTTTTTCCTCATAATACTCAACAAAAAGTTTACCATTGGCATTAGCTTCAAAGTCATTAAGGATTCTACGTAATGCTTCAGGTCCTCTTCTACTTGGTATTTTTACAACTTTATCGGCAAAACGACCTTTTCCATCACCAAGATTTCCTCCTCCTAATAATACTTGTAATGCAGGAGCTACTAATTTATCCTTGGTACGAACAGACATTCCTTGAAAACCAATATTAGCCATATTGTGTTGACCACATGCGTTCATACATCCACTTATCTTGATTACCAAATCTTCTTTTTCAAGATATTGAGGATATTCAGTTTTGATAACTCTTTCTAATTCTTCGGCGATACCCGTACTACTTGCGATTCCTAAATTACATGTATCTGTTCCTGGGCAAGCTGTAATATCCACAGCTTTATTATACCCTGCTTCAACAAATCCTAATTTCTCTAATTCCTGATAGAAAAATGGCACCAAATCTTCTTTTACAAATGGAATCAAAATATTTTGACGTAGCGATAATCTGATTTCTCCTGCTGCATATTTCTCTACCAAATCAGCCAATAATCTAGCTTTATCTGTATAAAAATCCCCTAATAGCACTTTAATACCAATCGCAACATATCCCTCTTGTTTTTGAGGAATCACGTTCGTCGATTTCCATAGATCAAAAACATTTTGATTTTTGATTTCTACTTGAGGTGTTTTTACAGCCACAGGAATTGATGGCTTGTATGCTTCGGCATCAATTGCTACGGTTTTTTGTGCAATGGCATTTTGTTCTGCTTCTACTAATTCTTTGAATGCCTCTAAACCAATATCCTTAACTAGGAATTTCATTCTCGCTTTAGCTCTACTCTTACGCTCACCATGACGATCAAATATTCGTAAAACACCTTCCATTAAAGGAATGATTTTATCTGTAGGCAAGAAACTATACAATTCGTCTGCATGTCTTGGCTGAGAACCTAATCCTCCAGCCAACATTACTTTAAAGCCTCTTACTCCATTTTCGATTTTGGCTATAAAACCTAAATCGTGCATGTATGATAATCCTGTATCTTCTTCGGTTCCTGAAAAAGAAACTTTGAACTTACGCCCCATTTCCTGACAAATTGGATTTCTTAAAAAGAAACGGAACAGTGCATCTGCATAAGGAGATACATCAAAAGGTTCATTTGGATCAATTCCTGCAGTTTCTGAAGCCGTTACATTACGCACAGTATTGCCACAAGCTTCTCTTAGCGTAACATCATCTCTTTCTAACTCTGCCCAAAGCTCTGGTGTTCTATTAAGATCAACATAATGAATCTGAATATCCTGACGCGTTGTGATATGCAATCTCCCTCTTGAATACTCATCAGATACTTCACAGATACGTCTTAGCTGATTACTCAACACTTTACCATAAGGTAATTTAATACGAATCATTTGCACACCTTCTTGTCGCTGTCCATAAACTCCTCGTGCTAAACGAAGACTACGAAACTTCTCTTCATCAATCTTACCCTTATGAAATTGCTCAATTTTATTAGCTAATTCTATAACGTCTTTTTGGACAATTGGATTTTCTATTTCGGTTCTAAAACTTTGCATCTTTTTTTCGTATTTCATCCTTTAAAAAAGGACATAGTTATGACTTTTGTATCACAGCTTTTATGACTCTAAAATTCTTGTTTTTCCTCTTCTCAGTTAAAGACTTACATCTATTCTATAAAGCCTACTCCTGAAGTATTATTGGTTTGAGAATCTATTAATATAAATGATCCAGAGGCTTTATTCTTACTATAAGAATCAATAGCCAAAGGCTTGCTTAATTGTATCTGAACTTTCCCTATCTCGTTTAGGCTTAATGAATTTTTGGCGGTATCATCTCCTGAAAAATCCGTGGAGATGGTGCCGTTTACAGCCTTCACTTTTGCCAAAATCCTACTGCTTCCACTTTGTATAAAATAATTCGTTCCTGGATTTAAATCTTTACTATCCATCCAACAAACTGTAGCTGTTAATTGTTTTTCAACATTAGGTTTTTCTGAAGTTTTTACGATCATATCTCCTCTACTTACATTTACATCGTCTTCTAATGTAATGGTACAAGAACTTCCTCTACCTGCTGTATCAAATTTCTGATCAAAAAAGAAGATCTCTTTTACTTTTGAAGTTGTTAGAGAAGGTAAGATTGTTACCTCATCTCCTACAGAAAGATCTCCTCCGTATAATTTACCTGCATACCCTCTAAAATCATGAAATTCATCTTTCTTAGGGCGAATTACTGTCTGAATCGGGAAACGCACCTGTGCTTTTTCATATACATCCTGTGCATCTAGTTCTTCTAAATGCTCTAACAATGTTTGACCATTGTACCATGTCGTTTTCTCAGATTTATCAACAACATTATCCCCTTGCAAAGCACTTACCGGGATAAATGTTATATTTTGTTCTTTATAATCACTCTTCTCAATTAATGTCTCAAAATCTGCTTTTATAGCTTCATATTTCTCTTGAGAAAAATCTACAAGATCCATTTTATTAACTGCAACAATAACATCTTTTACTCGCAACAAATTATTGATAAAAAAATGACGATAAGTTTGTTCGATAACTCCTTTACGAGCGTCTACTAAAATGATCGAGGCTTGCGAAGTTGATGCCCCAGTAACCATATTTCTGGTATACTCGATATGCCCGGGAGTGTCTGCAATGATATAGCTCTTGGTTTTAGTTGAAAAATAAATATGCGCTACATCAATTGTAATCCCTTGTTCGCGCTCTGCTACTAATCCATCTGTAGCAAGTGAAAAATCTAAATAATCAAAACCATTAGCTTTACTTCTAGTTTCAATTGCCTCTAATTTATCCGTAGTTAACGATTTTGTATCATATAAAATACGACCAATTAAGGTGCTTTTACCATCATCTACACTTCCTGCTGTTGCTATTTTTAATACGTCCATAGCTATTTATTATTTCTCCTTTCCGGAATAGTATTCTTTATTGTTATTTATTTCCCTGTTTGATTCCAGTCTGCATTTCGACAAGCTCAATATGACATGATGGAATTACAAAAATACTTTCTAAAAATATCCTTGTTGTTTTCTTTTTTCCATGGCAGCTTCAGATCGTTTATCATCAATTCTAGCTCCACGTTCTGAAATTGTTGATTCTCTAATTTCTGCAACTACCTTATCAATAGTCACGGCATCAGACAATACAGCTGCTGTACAAGACATATCACCTACTGTTCTGAAACGCACCATTCTTTCCTCTACAACCTCATTATCTTCACGATATACTACATCATCTTCAGCAGACCAGATCATTCCGTCTCTAACAAATATTTTTCGCTTGTGCGCAAAATAAATTGATGGGATCTCAATCTTTTCTTTCTCGATATAACTCCACACATCTAATTCTGTCCAGTTACTAATTGGGAACACTCTTACGTTCTGTCCTAAATCAATCTTTCCGTTAAGGTGATCAAATAATTCTGGTCGTTGATTTTTTTCGTCCCATTGCCCGAAATCATCTCTCACAGAAAAAATACGCTCTTTGGCTCTTGCTTTTTCTTCATCTCTACGAGCACCACCTATGGCTGCATCAAACTTAAACTCTTCTAGCGCATCAAGAAGTGTAGTTGTTTGCAAACTATTTCTACTTGCATATTTTCCTTTTTCCTCAACCACTTTTCCTTGATCTATAGAATCCTGAACATTACGCACGATCAGTTCTACACCTAATTCTTCGGCTAATTTATCTCTAAACTCTATGGTTTCAGGAAAATTATGACCTGTATCTATATGTAATAATGGAAATGGAATTTTACCAGGATAGAATGCTTTTTGTGCTAACCTTACTAAAGTAATAGAATCTTTACCTCCAGAAAAAAGCAATACCGGCTTTTCAAACTGAGCAACTACTTCTCTAAAAATATAAATAGCTTCACTCTCTAGAGGATTTACATTAAGAACTGAAGTCCCTGCAATGTTACCTGCAGACCCATTCAATTGTTCAACTTTCTTTTCTAGTATTTCCATGCTAATATTTTCGTCTTTTATTAATTGGTATGTAACCCACACTCTCTATTCTCTAACACTTTGGTTGGGTCAAAATACTTAAACTCGTTTGGTAAATTATTTTCTTCTAGGTATATATCTAATTCTGCATCGCTATAATAGTAAAACGGACTTACCTTTAAAACTCCATCTTTGCCCATACTCAAAATATCCAACGAATCTCTAAGAGCAGTTTGTCCTTTTCTTAGGTTTGTAAACCAAACATCTGGAGTGAAATCTGCCATTGCTCTTTTAAACGGTTCTAACTTCACCTGGTCTGTAAAAACTTTATGCTTAGGGTCGTCTATATGTGGTATACCCATTATAACATCTCTGTGTGCAGTGGTTTGTTTTGGTACATATAGCTTGATATTTAACCCTAGTTGTTCTATAACCTGCTCTGCATGCTTGTATGTATTAGGAGTATTATATCCCGAATCGCACCAGATAACTGGGATATCAGAGAGTGCTTTTGAAGACACATTTAAAATTGCTGCTTCATAAGGCCTAAAATTGGTAGTTACAACTGGTTTTTTCGCATTCAAAACCGCCCATTGTGTAATTTCTAAAGGAGTTTTATCCCTTAAGGTTTTGTTTAAATTCTCTATTTCATTCTCTGTCAAGCTCATAGTCAACATTTCTTTTTCTAATTCAGCAATTACTTTCCCCATTTAATACGATTCCAAATCCTTTCATGAAAGAAGTACAGAATCATTTTGGTCACAAAATCAATAGATGCAATCGAAGTAGCCAATACTATTTCACCGGTAAGAATATAGGATACAATTAATGTATCTAGAGTTCCTATCACTCTCCAACTTACTGCCTTTGCAATACTACGTAGTGGTTTCTCAGAGGATTTATCATCGTGATACGTTGTTTTTTGCGTAGCTACTTTATCTAATATCATTTGATCTACAATCATTTTTTTTAAAATTCTATTACCCTATCGGAATAGTAGATTATTAGACAAATGTATATATAAAAATTTATTTATTAGTCTTAAGAACCTGAAAATCTTACTTCAATTTTAATAATTATGATATTATTAGTAAATACCCTAGTAATTTAATGGATTATTAAGATTAATCCGAAAAACCTTAAAAAATCACTTCATCTCTAACCACGAAAGAGCTTAAAACCTTTGAAATTTGACTAAACTCGACATTGCTTTTTTTATATTTGTCGTGCAACCATGCATAAAATACATGATTAAATACAAATACATTGCAGCTTTTCTACTTTTTTTAAAGCAATATGTAGGAATATTCCACGTTTAATTAGTCGTGAATTAAAACCAATAATAAAATGAAAAAACTAAGCCTACTTTTATTTTTAGCTACTACAACTTTATTTTTATCTTGTAGTAGTGACGATGATGCTCCTATTGTAATTGATGCGTCACTAATCCCCGGAGAATGGAATCTAACGGAAACCAGATCTGAAAACGGAAAAGTTACAACTACAGTTCAAGGTATTCCTGTAAGCGGTGATTATAGTATATCTGGTAAAGATTATACTGCCTCAATTACTTTAACAGAATCAACTGTTACAGACGAACCAAATACGTTTTCAAGTTCTGGAGGCTTTACTCTTGTAGCAACCGTTACAATACCTGGACAAGATCCTACCGAAGTTGAAGAAGTAGTTCCTGATTTTTTTGGATCTGGAGAATGGACAGTTTCTGGAAATCAAATTACAACAACCGTTCAAGGAGAAGCAATAGCTTATGAGATCACCTCATTAACAGCACAAGAAATGACATTGAAAGCAACTCTTAATGAAGAGCAAACATTTGAAGGTGTTACAGTTACAATAACTGGTGATCAGTTTATTGTTTTAAGTAAGTAATAAAACCTAGATTTCTATACAATTCTCAAAATTAAAAAAAGCGGCAAAAATTAATTTTTGCCGCTTTTTTCATTACAATTGCTCTAAAGCCTGATCAATATCTTGAATGATATCATCAATATGCTCTAACCCTACAGAACACCTTACCATTCCGTCTGTTATGCCCACTACCGATTTATCTTCATCAGCTAATTTACTATGGGTTGTAGACGCGGGATGTGTTACTATAGTTCGTGTATCTCCCAAGTTAGCAGAAAGTGAGCACATTTTTACACTATCAAAAAAGGTTTTTCCAGCTTTCACTCCTCCTTTTACCTCAAAAGCAACAATGTTGCCTCCTAATTTCATTTGCTTTCTGGCTACCTCATATTGCGGGTGAGATTTCAAAAATGGATACTTCACCCAATTAACTTTAGGATGAGATTCTAAAAACTCTGCAAGTTTTAACGCGTTTTCACAATGTCGATCTACCCTAACGGCCAAGGTTTCTAAACTTTTTGATAACACCCAAGCATTAAATGGGGATAACGCAGGCCCTGTATTACGAGAAAACAAATAAATTTCTCTTACCAAGTCTTTTCTACCTACTGTTACGCCTCCTAATACTCGTCCTTGCCCATCAATTAATTTTGTAGCTGAATGTATTACCAGATCTGCTCCAAACTTGATTGGGTTTTGAAGATATGGAGTTGCAAAACAATTATCTACAATTAGCAATAAGTTATGTGCTTTTGCAATCCTACCTAGTAATTCTAAATCTAATACATCTACTCCCGGGTTGGTTGGGGATTCTGCATAAATGATTTTAGTATTTGGTTGAATTAAGCTTTCAACTTTTTCTACCTCATCAACTTGAAAATAGCTAGTTTCTATATCCCATTTTGGAAAATACTTTGTAAACAATGTATGAGTAGAACCAAATACAGATCTTGCAGAAACAATATGATCTCCTGCATCCAATAATGCCGCGAATGTAGAAAACACAGCGGCCATACCGGTAGCAAACGCATATCCATCTTCTGCTGCCTCTAGTTTACATATTTTATCTACAAACTCTGTAGTATTTGGGTTACTAAAACGGCTATACAAATTACGATCTTTTTCTTCGGCAAAAGCAGCTCTCATTTCTTCAGAGTCTTCAAAAACGAAGCCCGAAGTTAAATACAATGGCGTAGAGTGTTCTAAAAACTGTGTTTTCTCTGTTTGCGTTCTTACTGCTTGTGTTTCAAAATTTTGACTTTTCTGACTCATACTTCTTCATTATTCAGAACTACTTTGTATTCTATTTTAGCAGTAGGTTCTAAGGTTTTAGAAACCGAACAATATTTTTCAAACGATAATTGCGCTGCTCTTTTAGCTTTTTCTGGAGCAATATTACCTTCAAGATACACAGTAACTGCAATATTTTTGAATGGTGAAGCGCCATCGATTTTTTCGCGTGAACCATCAACTTCTGCTCTATAATCAGTAATCTCTTGTCGTTGTTTCTTCAGAATAGAAATCACATCAATTGCACTACAACCTGCTACCCCCATAAGCACATACTCCATTGGACTTGGTGCTAGGTCATGACCGCCAACTTCGGCCTTACTATCAATATGGGTTATATGACCTCTTTCATTTTTTAGTTCGAAATGATAATCGTTGTCTATTCTTTTAAGTTGTACTTTCATTTTTTATTTTTCTATGTTTTGTATTCTATCCTTTTTCAGCTAATCGTAATATATCTCCAAACACACCTCTTGCCGTCACTCTAGAACCTGCGCCAGCTCCTTGTATCACAATTGGCTGATCACCATACGATTCTGTATAAATTTCAAATATAGAGTCGGAACCTTTAACTTGTCCTAACGAACTACTTTTTGGAACAGAAACCAGTTTTACATCTAAATTTCCTTTCTCTCGAGATAAATCTCCCCAAAGATCACCAATATATCGTAATACATGATTAGGTTGTTGAGCTTCTTTAACTTTTTGATAGATTATATCCAAATCTTTCAGTTTTTCTAGAAACTCTGTTGCTTCACCTTTTCTTAATTCTTCGGGGATCAGATTCTGAATATTTATATCTACAAATTCATTACTTAGGTCGAGTTCTCTAGCTAAAATTAATAATTTTCGTCCAACATCATTACCACATAAATCTTCGCGAGGATCAGGCTCTGTAAATCCTTTATTAATTGCCTCTTGTAACACTTCACTAAAAGATCGTTCTTCTTCAGAAAAAGTATTAAACAAATAACTTAAAGACCCAGAAAAAACCCCTTTAATTCTGGTAATATTTTCGCCTGATAAATGCAATAATTTAATAGTATCTATAAGTGGTAACCCTGCTCCTACGTTAGTTTCATACAAATATTGTTTCTGATTTTTTTCAAGAGCTGATCTCAATTGTTTATAAAACTCAAAACTTAATGTATTGGCGACTTTATTAGATGACACCAAATCAAAACCGTTATCGATTAAACCAAGATAATTATTCGTGAACTCTCTACTTGCTGTATTATCAATTGCAATAAGGTTTTCTAAGTGGTTTTCGTTAGCAAATTTGACAATATCTTCTATAGTATACGAAACTCCTTCTTTTTGAATTTTAGATTTCCAATCGGCACCTAGACCCTTCTTATTGAATATTGCTTTTTTAGAGTTTGCGATTGAAAAAATATTGAGATATATCTTCTTTCTCTTTTCAATTTGCCTAGCCGATTGAATAATTTGATCGATCAAGGTACCGCCTACCAATCCATGTCCAAATATAGCTATGTTTATCTTCTTAGAAATTTCGAAAATCTCACCATGAATTACATTTAAAGCACGATGTAATTGATTTTTTCGTACTACTAAACTCACGTTTTTTCCTGCGATCGTATTATTAAATAATAATGGAATCACTTGATTTTTGATTAAAGCATTATAAGGCTTATGAAAAGTACTGAGATCCTGACCAATTATAGAAATTACAGACACTTCTCTTTCTATCGATATATTACTCACATCACGTTTATGAAGGTCTGGTTCAAACTCTTGTTCTAGGGCAGATTTAGCTTCTTTTGCCTTATCAGCTTCAACAATAAAACCAACACCTCTTTCTGAAGATCCCTGGGATATAATGCTCACGCTAATATTTTTATATGCCAACGCTCTAAATATTCTAGCATCTACTCCAGCTTTACCCAAAAGCCCTCTACCCTCTAAATTTATTAGAGCCACATCTTCTAGCACAGAGAGTGATTTAATTCCTTTTTCACTTGATTCTGATGTGATTAAAGTACCTTGATTTTTATAATCAAAAGTATTTAGAATTCGAAGAGGAATATCTTTTTCTATTAAAGGAATAATTGTTTTCGCATGCAAAATATTTGCTCCAAAATAAGCTAGCTCATTAGCTTCTGCAAAAGATAATTTTTCAATCTTTTTAGCATCTGAAACCAAATCCGGATTTGCGGTGTAAATCCCATTGACATGTGTGAAATTCTGCAATTCTTCGGCTTCAAGATAATTTGCCAGTAATGATGCTGTATAATTGCTTCCATTTCTTCCAAGCGTTGTAGTTTCATTCTTGGTATTGGATGCAATAAAGCCGGTAACAACATTTATTGTTGTTCCGTTATATTTCTGAAAATGATGAATAACATTTTTCTTGGACAACTTATCAAGAGGCTGAGCATCACCAAATTGCCCGTCTGTAATTATAAGTGTTCTGCTATCTGTAAAATTAGCCTTAATATTTTTCTCATTCAGGATTTGGGTTAGTAATTTTGCTGAAAGAACCTCACCTTGAGATAGAACCTGATCCTTTATCCTCTTGCTATAATCTCCCAAAAGAGAAACCCCTTCGAAAAGTTTATCCAAGATTGAAAACTCTCGAGTAAAATCTACACCAACAAAATCTGACAACTGATATTTCTTAAAAGCCTCTAATTGTTCTAAATAGCTTTCGTTTTTACTCGCTTTTTCAAGAATCTCCTCTAAATCATTAGTTGTATTACCTCTTGCAGAAAGAACAACAGTTATCTTTTCTCCATTTCTTACCTTATCTTCAATGATACTTACAACGGTTTGAATTCCTTTTCCATTTGCAAGTGATTTTCCTCCGAATTTTAAAACTTTCATCTTTATATTTTTTTTAAAATACATCTTTAAGCAATTCACTTAATTGCTCAAATTCTATTAAAAAAGCATCGTGACCATGAACAGAATTGATGACACCATGAGTTATATTTTTCTTTATTTTTTTTACCGTTTCAAAAGTTGTTTTGTCTTCTTTGAGAGTAAAAAAAACATCAGAATCAACACTAATTATATGAATATCAGAAGTAATTGTTTTCACTACTTCCAAAAACCCTTTTCTACCAATAGTAATGTCGATGTTGGCTAGAATGTAATTTAGTTCTTTGTATGCAGAGAGCGTAAAACGCTCCTTGAGTTTTTCGCCATGGTGAAGCAGCCAACTTTCGATATTAAACATGTCCAACTCTTGATTATAAGTTCGATCAAATTTCTGCTTAAAAGATTCTGGTGAACGATAAATCAGCATTGCATGAAGTCTAGCATCGTGCAGAGGGTTACTTGAGTTTAAAAGAATTTGCTCCTGTACCAGGCAATTTGCCTTTAACCAATCACTCGATTTCCAATCTGTTGCAACTGGTATTAAATGTTTAATCAAATTGGGTCTATGCGCAGCTAACTCCCAGGCAATTCCTCCTCCTACAGATCCACCTATAACAGCATGTAATTTTTCTATTTTCAGCAACGATAAGCCTTCCGAAAAAATAACAGCAATATCTCTGGCATTAAATATTTTATAATCATCAATAAGGTTATCTTCTTCTTCGTCATATCCATTTCCTGGAATATTAAAAGACAATACAGTATATCTATTGGTATCAATACATTTACCCTCTCCAATTAATCCGTTCCACCAACCAGTTGGACCGCATACAGTAGAATTACCTGTCAATGCATGATTAACTAGTACAATAGGTGCCTGATGAATAGGTTTCCCGAAAACCTCATAAGTCAAAGAGATCCCATCGATAAACTTGCCCGCTACTGTTGTATAGTTTGTAATGTCTATTTTTTGTAACATAGAAGAATTCTTCCTAATTATTTTACAGTTTCATTTATTTTTGAAAATGCAGTTTTTAAATCTGTTTTTAAATCTTCGATATCTTCTAGACCAACCGATAATCTTATTAAATCCTGAGTAACCCCTGTTGATTCTTGCTGTTTTGAATCAAGTTGCTGATGTGTTGTACTAGCAGGGTGTATAATTAGTGATTTCGAATCTCCTATATTAGCCAATAAAGAAAATATCTTAGTTTCATCGGCTATTGTTTTAGCTGAATCAAATCCACCTTTTACGCCAAAAGTTATAATACCACTTTGACCTTTTAGAAGATATTCTTTGGCTAATTCATAATATGCATCATTTTCAAGTCCAGGATATTTAACCCAAGCTACTTCATCTTGTTCTTGCAACCATTTTGCTAATGAAAGAGCATTTTCGCTATGTTTTTTGATCCTGATCTCTAAAGTTTCCAGGCCTTGTAAAATTTGAAATGCATTAAACGGACTTAATGCCGCACCATGATCTCTTAGGCCTTCTATCCTTGCTTTTGCTATAAAGGCTGCTGGTCCTAAAGCATCATGATATATTAATCCGTGGTATCCCGGTGATGGTTCTGTAAATTCTGGGAATTTACCGCTAGACCAATCAAAAGTTCCAGCATCTATAATTACACCTCCAAGAGATGTTCCATTACCACTGATATACTTGGTTAAAGAATGGATTACAATGTTAGCTCCATGCTCAATAGGATTTAAAAGTGCTGGTGTTGCTACTGTATTATCTACAATAAGAGGTACTTTATACGCCTTAGCTTCTAATGAGATAGCTTTAAGATCTAATACGTCTAATTTTGGATTACCCAGTGATTCTACAAAAAATACGCGTGTATTTTCTTGTACAGCTTCTTTGAAATTTTTAGCATCTGATGGATCAACAAAAGTAGTTGTAATACCAAATCTTGGAAGTGTAACGCTTAAAAGATTATATGTTCCACCATACAAACTACTAGATGCAACAATATGATCTCCTGTTTTTAGCAATGTTAATAATGTAGTATTAATAGCCGCAGTTCCTGATGCAGTTACAACCCCAGCAATACCCCCTTCTAATGCAGCTAATCGTTGCTCTAATATATCGTTGGTAGGATTATTTAATCTGGTATAAATAAATCCTGTTTCTGATAGATTAAAAAGGCTAGCAGCATGTTCTGTATTGTTAAAAACATACGATGTTGTTTGGTAAATTGGCACTGCCCTTGTTCCTCCGTTACTGGATACATCATGACCTGCGTGTAAAGCTTCTGTTGCAAATTTTTGAGTACTCATAATTTTCTAATTTAAATTTTAATAAAACATAAAATTCAAATACATCTATCGCTTTATAAAGCGAATGAACATAGAAAATTAAAAAGAAAGGAAACACAACCACAGTAGTTGTGATTGTATCGAGTTATCTTTTCCCGTTCTATTGGGATAGAATTTAGCACCTTCTTTAAATATAAAGGGTTGCTAAGGTTTCACAGGGTCTATTCCCTCCACCTTTCTTAATAACTAACTAATATGTATAAGAAACGTTGAAGCAAAACTAGTAATTATTTTTATACTGTAGTATGTTTAATAAGAAAATTGTCTTTTAACGAAAATGCGCACTACATACGCCTCTCTTATTGAAGAAAAATTAATGATACGTTAAATACTTTTGAGTATTATCATTTTTTTTACCTTTGCCGAAATATTTTTAGGGATAGATTTGACTGATTGCAACCCTTAAAACCTCTATTATACTGTAATATAATGGTAAAAAAATGCTAAAGCAGTTCGATTTATACTATTTTATCGAAAGCTTCGCATCGCAATCTCGTCTTATTCATTCTAGTTAAAACAACAAATAATGGCATATTTATTTACTTCAGAAAGTGTATCTGAAGGACATCCAGATAAAGTAGCAGATCAAATTAGTGACGCATTACTTGATAACTTTTTAGCTTTTGATCCAGACTCTAAAGTGGCCTGTGAAACATTAGTCACAACAGGTCAGGTGGTATTGGCTGGCGAAGTCAAGTCCAAAACTTATCTTGATGTACAACACATAGCTAGAGAAGTGATTAATAAAATTGGATATACCGAAGGTGCTTATCAATTTAGTGGTGATTCTTGCGGAGTGATTTCTTTAATTCATGAGCAATCCCAAGATATAAATCAAGGTGTAGACCGAGAAACAAAAGAAGAACAAGGTGCTGGAGATCAGGGAATGATGTTTGGATATGCTTCTAAAGAAACGGCTAATTACATGCCATTAGCATTAGATATATCTCATAAAATCCTTATCGAATTAGCAAAATTAAGACGAGAAAGAACCGAAATACCTTATCTACGCCCAGATTCTAAAAGTCAAGTAACTATTGAGTATAGTGATGATAATATCCCTCAACGAATTGTAGCTATAGTCGTTTCAACGCAACATGATGATTTTGATAGTAATGATGATGCGATGCTTGCTAAAATTAAGAATGATATAATTTCAATTCTAATACCAAGAGTTATAGCACAGTTACCAGAATATGTTCAAAAACTATTTAATGATAAAATTGAATATCATATTAATCCAACTGGAAAATTTGTAATAGGAGGTCCCCACGGAGATACTGGCCTTACAGGAAGAAAAATTATTGTAGATACTTATGGAGGAAAGGGAGCACATGGCGGAGGTGCTTTTTCTGGAAAAGATCCAAGTAAAGTAGACAGATCTGCGGCATATGCATCTAGGCACATCGCCAAAAACCTGGTTGCAGCAGGAGTTGCAAGTGAAGTTTTGGTTCAAGTATCGTATGCAATTGGTGTTGTAGAACCAACCTCTATTTTTGTTGATACGCATGGGAGTAGTACTCTAGGATTAACTGATGGTGAGATTGCCGAAAAAGTTGGTGAAATTTTTGATATGCGACCTGCTTCGATAGAAAAACGTCTCAAGCTACGTAATCCAATTTATTTAGAAACGGCAGCTTATGGACATATGGGTAAAGAGCCTAAAACTGTTACCAAAATTTTTGAAAGCCCATATTCTGGTAGAATAGAAAAGGAAGTAGAGCTATTTACTTGGGAAAAATTAGATTATGTTGATGCTGTAAAAAAGGCTTTTAAAATCTAATTTGTCATTAATTTGATGTAATTTTACAACCTGAAATCTTTGGTAACCCGAAATAGTCTTTAATTTATAAATTACACTATGCCGGATACTATAAAAAGGCCTACGAATACTAAAACGTTATCATCATAATTGCTTTTAACAATACCTTTACGAGCAACAGATGAACTTACAAAATTTGAGAAAATGAAATTAAAAGTTTTAATAACTATCCTAATGCTATGCATCTGTAGTATTTCTTTTGGTCAGGACTTCAAAAGCAATCTTACTTCTGTTAAGACTATAGATGATCAAATTCAAGAGAAGGAGTTTAGTACTGATAGAGAAGTTATTGTAGCTGATAGATTATTATTAAAAACTCCTATTGACAATATCTCTAGAAAGGACAAACAGTTTTATAGCAAAAAAGAGTGGAGAAAGATCAAAAAACAACTCTTTAAGAATCGAAAGAGAATCTCTAAGCTGGAAATTCATACCTCGAAAGAAGTAGATACGATATATTTAGATATACCAGCATATTCTACAGAATCTAGTTTATCTGGATGGTAAATAAATGGAATAGTGAATTAGCTAATGGATTTTGCTACTACTCTTTCTAAAATCCAGTATTTTTCTTTTCCCGGAATAGAAACATATTAAACCCTTTAAAAGAGTTCTTTTAAGGGATTTACCCTTTTAAACTCAAATTTTAAGTAGTTTTTCGTTAAAAAGCAACCTCAAAAAAATGCTGGTTTATAGAAAAAGAAATAAGCAATAGTAAGGCTTTCAATCGTTTTCTAGGGGAAAAAACCCTGTTTAATTCTATGCTTTCTCCCCTACCAAAATCAAAACCATCTAACTATATTGCAAACTGAAAATCAAATATTTACTATTGTTTTTTATCATTTTAAACTTGATAACATTCAACAGTAAGTACTGATTTAGATATAATATTTATACTAATTTCTATTTAAAAAGGTTGAGAAAATGAAAATGAAAACCACCATGACAATTACTTTAATATTGATATCATTTTTATCAATAGGACAAAGTTATCCAAACGATGATAATGCTATAAGTGTTGACAATAATGAAATACAGCAAAAAGAAAAACCTACTGCTAAAGATCAAAAAAATATCGCACTTAAAGAAAAAAAGTGGAAAAAAACAAAGAAGCAGATTCTAAGAAATAAGAAAAGATTTTCTAGTCATAAGAACACCGTTCACTCTTCTAAAATAATAGATACCATATACATCGATATCCCGGCAAGTATAAATAACTCCCGCTTATCAGAATGGTAATTAAGTTAACATAAGAAAACCCTACTGTTCCATTTTTAAATAATAGTCTACAGAATGTTTTCCTGACCCGTAAAACAGGAAGAAAGCGCACAATAATAAAATTATGCTTGCGATAATAAGGTTAGCAACATTCATTTCGCCAATAAAATTAATAAGAACAGCACCTATTATTAGCGGAAGCTGTGCCATTACAGACCATCTAGTAAGTAGTCCAAAGGCAATCAATATACCACCTATTAAGTGTGCAGGTGCTACATAATGTATAATAATCATGGAGCCTGCTAAATTCTGAACAGGTTTTATAAGGTCAACTAGAATTTGGCTATTGCTAATAAAGTTTATTCCTTTTATAAATAAAAATACTCCTAAGGCAATTCTTAATAAATCCAGTGGATAATACGTATGCGCATTTGCCCATTTGTTTAATGATTTTATAGTTGGCATAACAAAACATGTATTGATTAGACCACTATAAGATACTGATTTTTAAATAAATAAAAAAGAAAAACTAGACAATCGCCTTATCGTCTTGCATATCTAATGCTTCTGTATATTCGAATAATATCGTTCTTAATATTTACGAAAACTTCCTTTAGATTCACTTTAATTGCACTGAATACTACGTTCAATAAATGATGAAATTGAAGTTTCAATTTGTCTTCATACTTGTAATAATATATAACCAATGTACAAATACCAGCAACAAACAGTAAAGCACCAATTAATGCTTCCCATGGAGATAAATCACGGTAAAAAAAACGATTGAGTCCTAGTCCAAACCAACTTCCATAAAGCACAAAAAAGTGGATAATATAAATAGAAAGTGTTTGACCTCCTATTTTGTTTATCACAGAATGAGTGAAATAATTCTTTAATAAAAGAAAAACGGCAAATAGTACACATACATTTCCTAATCTTATAAACAAGAAGTTGTTATAAGCCACCGATTTAAAAATAGCAATATTAGTCACATCATGCAACATCATTAATACACTAGATGACCAAAGCATCAATAATAAACCAACTAATAATAGGATAGATGTCGCATAAGCATAAAACTTTTGATGCGTTCTGAATTTCAAAAACAAAGTAGCCATAAAGCTTCCAAAACACACATATCCAAACCAAGGAAACAAAGTAAAAATTGAACCGTTTCTATTTGTAAAATAATTCGCTATAGTTTTTGGCAAAAACTCAAGAATACATTTTCCATACATTGGCTGTAAAAGAAAAATAACAACCCCTACACCTAAAATAACATTTTGAAATAGCGCTTTATTATATCGATATGAGATAAGGTATACTCCTATCAACAACAGCAACGATGTACCTATACATTGTAGAACGTCAACATAAAAAAAAGAAGGATTTACGGTACCTTTAAAAACCGCATAGAAGCTAAGACGAAGTAGGTATCCCCAAAAAATAACTTTAATAGCTCGTTTGATACCTTTTAAAACTCTAGGGTTTTCAAACCCTACGGCCTCTTGTTTTAATAACAAAAAGGTAAATATAAAACCTGTAATAGTGAAAAAAGTAGGAGCTGTCATGCCTCTAAAATATTCCCACACACTATATATAAGATTACTTTTATCTCTATATACATCTCCTAACAGAGCATGTACAAAATGTCCTTGTAGCATCATCATAATAGCAAATGCACGTATGGCATCAAGAAAATGCAATCGACTAGATGGCTTAGTCATTATTCGGTCTTTGGTTAGTTATGCCCCCAAAACGGATTTTGGGGTATATTATTGCTTAAAAAAAGCGCAAAACTACTCAATTTTATTTGTTTTCACTTTGATTTCTAGGTAATTAAAAAAACATTAAATAATTCTGTAGGATTTTACACCCTTAAACATCTGTTAAACACATGCTATATCTATGTTTTCTAGTCATTAATCCTTGAAAAGAGCACTCACACCTTTTTCTTTCCTGCAATTTTAAAAAAGTTAATACGTTAATGTATGAGTACAATTAACCAAAATTTTCAATCTATGAATGCAAAAGTAATCTTGGGAATTAAGATAGCATTTGGCCTAGCCATTCTATTTTTTGGATGCAATAAATTATTCTATTTTATGGATCCTCCGGCACCATCTACAAAGATGGCTTCAAGCTTTTTAAAAGTTTTAATATCATCTAAAACAATGATGCTGGTGGCTATTGTAGAAATTTGCGCAGGAATAGCCTTATTGGCAAATAAATTTGCTCCACTAATGATGGTAATATTAATGAGCGTTTCTGTAAATGCTTTTCTATATCATGTAAAACTGGATACCGAACATTGGTATATTGGAGTAGTCTTTTTAGCATTGAATAGTTTTATGTTGTATATCTATAAGGATAGTTACAAAGAGCTGCTCAAAGCATAATAACCGATTCTACAATACTGAAAAAGATGCTCTAATACAGCATCTTTTTTTATATCCAAAAACGACTATTTGTTGTTTTTGGCACCTTTATTGGTGCTTATTTGTAAACATAAAAACCAAATATTATGAAGACTGATGGTTATACCAAATTTATATTTACAGTTATAGCTATTTGTTTAGTTATTATTGTTATTCGAGATATGGATGTTATTCCAAAAGCACATGCCAACAATACTCCAGCAACTAACTACGGTATAGTACCTATAAACAGTGATGGATCCATCACTGTTAGATTAGACAACTCTGATGAAATTGACGTTAACATCAAAAATATTGATACTTACGCCAAGTTAAAAGTTGATCTTAATACCATTAGCACAAGGGATGAATTAGATATTAATATTGACGAAATCGGAGGTAAATATGTATCCAGTGGTGGTCCAATTCAGGTGCGACTTCAAAACTAGCCTCTGTTTTGTATTAATTATTACTTAATACATTATTCGTAATTGTATCTAAAGCATCATTTATTTTTTGAACTAGATCATTTTTTCCATCTATACCATGTCTACCTCTTAAATACATCGGATCATTGTATGACACCTTTACAACATCATTATCATCTTGCCAAACCAAAATCTTTTGTGGTAAATCTAAGCCTGTTGTTTGTATATTTTGCATAAGTGGTGTTCCTAATTTGGGGTTACCAAACATGATAATTCTTGTTGGATTTAATTTTAGCCCTACAGATGCAGCATTAGCTTGATGATCAAGTTGTGCCACTATTTTCAAATTAGGGTTATTATGGATGATTTCGACTAAAGCACTATACGTACTTTCAAAATCTTGAGAACTTACTTTTGTAATTACACCCTGACCTTTTACAACTTCCATTTCTTTTTTTGAGTTTAATTCTGTATCCTTAGACGTACTATTTTGATTCGAATTACAGGAAGTAATTATTAATAGAAAGGATAATATCATTATCGTATACATTCTCATAATCATGTTTTTTTTGATTGTTATAGTTTGGTCGTAACAACTAGTATTATTATTACAAATTATATTTTATACTGAATAGCCAATAATGCGGCTGCACAATGTAATTTTTTAATGATGATTTCTTTAACGGTAGAAGTATAGATGTTTTTACTACGAAAGAAATTAAAAAAAGATAGTTCTATAGAGATCATTAATGTAAGAGGTTACAAATTGGTTTGTTAAAACTAATGCAAATATATTATTGAAAGCATTTGAACGATAACTTGAGTTCTAAAACGAACATCTTATATAAATTCTTATCTATCCTTTTTATGTTACTCATAAAATCCATTATATTTACGGCTTAACGACAATTTCACAAACAACCCCAAGAAAACAATCGACTATGCATATAGCTATAGCTGGAAATATAGGTGCCGGAAAAACTACATTGACTCGATTACTTGCTAAACACTACAAGTGGGAAGCTCATTTTGAAGATGTATTAGAAAACCCATACTTAGAAGATTTCTATAATAAAATGGAGCGTTGGTCATTCAACCTTCAGATATATTTCCTCAATAGTCGTTTTAGACAAATTCTTGATATTCGGGAAAGTGGAAAAGATATTATCCAGGATAGAACCATATATGAGGATGCCTATATTTTTGCACCAAACTTACACGCTATGGGCCTAATGACCAATCGTGATTTTGAGAATTACAAATCACTTTTTGATCTTATGGAAGCTGTTGTAGAAGGGCCCGATTTATTAATTTACCTTAGAAGCAGTATTCCAAATCTAGTCGCACAGATCCACAAGCGTGGTCGAGAATATGAAAACACAATTAGTATTGATTACCTAAGTAGACTCAATGAACGCTACGAGGCCTGGGCGCACGATTATGACAAAGGTAACCTTCTGATTGTTGATGTAGACAATATAAATTTTGTTGATAATCCCGAAGATCTTGGAAATATTATCAACCGAATAGATGCAGAACTTAACGGATTGTTCTAATAGAGGCATTCACTTTTTAACATCGCATGGATTTTAAAGCCTTATTTCAATTCCTTCAGGATTTACAGAATAATAACCATAAGGAATGGATGGATGCGAATAGAAAACAATATCAATCCATTAGAAACTCATTTATTCAATGGTTAGATGAGCTTGATGCAAAATTAGCAATAATTGACCCAGAGTACTACCCTACTCCCGGAAAAAAAGGTATTAATCGTATAAATAACAACCTTCTTTTTCATCCAAATAAACCTGTTTATAAAGATCATTTTGCCGCTGGCTTGGATCAGAAATCTAAACAAGGTGATTTTTATATCCAAATAGGCATTAACGAATGTGAATTAGCTGGTGGTTATTGGAAACCTGACAATAAACTTCTTAATAGCATACGCGAAGCAATTGATTATAATGGAGATGAATTGCAAAAAATTATAAACAAAAAGAGCTTTAAAAACATGTTTGGAGATCTTTATCCGGATAAAGACAAACTAAAAACAACACCCAAAGGATACAGTCCAGATCATGAGCATATTGATCTATTACGTCACAAAACTTTTGCTGTGATTCACCCACTTACCAAAGAAGATATCCTAAGTCCCGATTTTACAAATAAGGTTATCAAAGTGTACAAAGAAATGCTTCCTTTCAGAAGATATTTTAATGAAGCTGTGACGGTTTAGTCTCCAAGCATAAGATTAAAACCAATTAGCTTGTGGGAAATTACTACCTTGAAGGTTGTTCTATTTTTTCAACAAGATATTTTACTATCAAATCTGTAGCTCCAGTATTACTATTAATAAAATGACCTGCAATCATTCCTGTTTTTTCCCTGAATTTTTTATCATCAACAAGTTTATGCATTACACAACTAAACTCTTCTGTACTTGAGACCGAAAATAATCCAGCCAGTTTTTGAAGTTGCTTAGCCTCTCGAAATTTCTCGAAATTTTCACCTATTACAATTGGTATTCCGAAGGTGGCTGGCTCCAAAATGTTATGTAAACCTCCTGTCCCCATGGCGCCACCCACATAAGCGATATCTCCGTAACTATACACTCTTGACAAATATCCAATAGTATTCATTATAAATACTTGATGATCTTTCATTTGTTTTCCTTCTTTTTCAGAATACAAAATCGTTTTCTTTTGAATCTTCTGTTTTAAAGAATTTACACTACTATCTTTAATTTCGTGCGGAGCAATAATAAAACAAACCTTATTTGGTGACTGATTCACAAAATCTATAAAAACAGCTTCATCTTCAGGCCAGGAACTACCAATCACAATACATACTCTATCATCAATAAATTCTGAAATAAAATCCACATAATTATCCATTTCAATCTGATGACTTACCCTATCAAAACGAGTATCGCCACTTAAAGTAACGTTTTCAAACCCCTGTCCCTGGATCAAACTCTTGGATATATTATCTTGAACAAAGAAATAATCAACAGCTCTTAGTGCCTTTCGCATAAAACCACCGTACCACTTAAAAAATGCCTGATCTTCTCTAAATGTTGTAGATATAAATACGGCTGGAATATTTTTAGCCTGCAATCTCTTCAGATAATTAGGCCAAAATTCATACTTCACAAATACTGCTAATTCTGGATGAACAAGATCAATAAATCTATTTACTTTGGCTTTAGTATCCATTGGGAGGTATACAATTACATCTGCCAACGTACTTTTTTTCTTTGCTTCATAACCCGATGGCGAAAAAAAAGTGACTACTAGTTTATGATCAGGATATTTCTTTTTCAACGCCTCCATTACAGGCACACCCTGCTCATATTCCCCCAAAGATGCGCAATGAAACCAAAGGACACGGTCCTGTGTATCTATTTTGGATGCTAATATTTTGAAACTATCTTTTCTTCCGTTTACAAATAATTTGAGCTTAGGAGTAAACAACCCTATGACCGGAAGTACCCCATTAAATATTGATATAAAAAAATTGTATAAAAAACTCAAGAATGATAACTTTTTGTGAATTGCTAAAATACAGTTCTTTGTGGTAAAATAATACTCGAAACCTCTAAAAGAGTATTTTAGAAACATTTATCAATTTCATAATAAAAAAATAATTTTTTTAAATAAAAATCATTATTTATCTTAAAAATTTAATAAATTAATACATTATTTCACACAAACTCATCATCTATGAAATTAAAAACTACTTTAATTGCATTGTTTTCCTGTACGCTTCTATTTTCTCAGAGTTTTTTAGAAGTACAATTACCAACTCCTGATAAGTTAAGCCCATTATTTATAGGACCTCTTGTTAAATCTACAATTCATTATGGGGCAACACCTTCAAATTATAATGGAAAAGTAATTGTGTTCAACCATGGATATATTGATCTTAACCAAGGGCAGTTTCTTTTTGATAATTCGTTTTACCAACAAACCTATGATGAAGGTTATCAAGCAGTTTTCGTAGCTACTACTAGAGGTGAAGGCATATGGGTAAACGGAAAACTACTTGCAGAATCTATTGATATAATAACAACAAAGTATAGAGTGCCAAAGGTATATTTAGTTGGCCATAGTAATGGCGGGAAAGCCTCTGAAGCTGCTATGTTTCAATATGGAAAAAACGACAAAGTAGAAAAAGCTTTTGCACTGGGCACTCCCTTCTGGGGCACCTACCTGGCAAATATCTCTCAGATGCCATGGTTTAATTGGGCATGGAAACTTACAGGATTAAATGAAGGCGCTCGTACTTCTACAACATATTACTGTAGAGACGTAGTACGCCCAATCCTAGATAATCACCCTAATAATGAGCCAGAAAAATTTGTAGTTCTAGGAGCTTCAGGTTTTTATAAAGGATCTACTATTGCCGCACCAGCTTTTTTAGTCACAGGAGGTATTCTACTACCAGTTCAAGGGGCGAATGACGGAGTAGCCCCTTACCGAAGCACTCTTAGACCAGGAGCCGAATATGTGTTCTCTAAAAATGATTCAAGAGCTATTTTTGATCATCTTGATGTTGGTCTTGGACAGTTTAGCTGGTCTTACGTTAAATCTTATATCGAAAATCGATCTCAAAGAAGCAATGTAGCTTCCAAAAACAACAATAATAGATACAAAGAAGAAAGTACTTATTACATTCTTCATTCTGAAAACGAGTATGATCAAATCCTGTTGGACAAAAATTCTAACTATGCTGTTGTAGAAATTATTCACGAAAATCCTTCTGCTCAATTTAGGGCTTATGGCCAGAGTAATAAAAAAATGGAGCTTCAAAAAATCTTTAACACAGAAAAGCATAAGACAGTTATCCCAATCACCAATAACAAAATACGGCTAGAAAGCGACTCTAGATTTGCAGCATTTGTGAAACAGAATAATGGTGTAAAAATGTCGCTGGAACACATCCAAAAAAAGAACAATCCCCTACTGAAAGTGGATATTCTGACAAAAGACAATACTAGAGAGGTATCGTCAACCATAAAAGTACGTGGAGTAATTGCCCGGACATCAAAAATTAATGGTTTCAAACTAAACGTGAACCCACAAATTATTGCTTTTGAATATAAAAATGGAAGTTATTATTTCGATACATCTTCTTTAAAAGAAGGGGTGTACAGCCTATTTCTAAACGCCGAGAGCAAAGACCATTTTAAAAGGTCATTGATTTCTGGTTTTGTAGTTGGTGATATTAATACAGGTTTAAGTCAGATTGATGGTCAGAATCTCATTAATGAACCAGAAAAATCTATCCAGATTACGCCAAACGCTGTCAAAAACAGGGCTGAAATATCCATTTCTGGCTATCAATTGATGAATGAACTTTCTGTCCTTGTTTTTGACGTCACCGGAAAACAAATTAAAAACTTTTCGATTAGAACAAATAATAAATCTCAATTTGACATTTCA
The DNA here is from genome assembly GCA_947496355.1 of uncultured Aquimarina sp. GTDB lineage: Bacteria > Bacteroidota > Bacteroidia > Flavobacteriales > Flavobacteriaceae > Aquimarina. The sequence continues at coordinate 404,253 of CANMCO010000002.1, read as the reverse complement.
AACCAATTACAATTATTAAGTAAGGGGATTTATCTTTTAAAGGTAAATGATTTTCAAACTATAAAATTTATAAAAAAATAACTCTTAAGACCAATAAATCTTTAGTTTCCCCTCAGAAGCGAAGTATCTTAAATAGCGTCCTGCATAAGATACTTCGCTTTATACTTTTAATAGCGTTTACAAATATTAATCAAAACCAGATTATAACATTGGCTATAGTATCAATATTTTGTACTTTCGTGAGGTTACAATACGCACATTCATGAAGAAAATACAAATGGTTGATCTTAAGGGTCAATACGAGCAGATCAAAGAACAAGTAAATTCATCTGTTCTTGATGTTATAAATTCCACAGCTTTTATTAATGGACCAGAGGTTCATAGTTTTCAAAAAGAATTAGAAGAATATCTAGATGTAAAACATGTGATTCCATGTGCTAATGGAACCGATGCATTGCAAATTGCCATGATGGGTTTAGGTCTTGAACCTGGTGACGAAGTCATTACTGCAGATTTTACTTTTGCTGCAACAGTAGAAGTAATTGCATTGCTCAGATTAACTCCGGTATTGGTAGATGTAGAACCTGATTCTTTTAATATTGATCCTGCTGCTATCAAAAAAGCGATCACTCCAAAAACCAAAGCAATCGTACCCGTACATTTATTTGGTCAGAGTGCCAATATGGATGAAATTATGGCTATTGCCAAAGAACACGACTTATACGTTATTGAAGATAACGCCCAAGGTATTGGCGCAAATTATAAATTTACTAACGGAAACGTTGCCAAAACAGGAGCCATAGGTCACGTTGCTTCAACCTCATTTTTTCCTTCAAAAAACTTAGGATGTTACGGAGATGGCGGTGCAATTTTCACAAATGACGATGAGCTAGCTCATATTATTCGTGGAGTTGTAAATCATGGAATGTACAAAAGATACCACCATGATGTAGTTGGTGTGAATTCTAGACTAGATTCTATACAAGCTGCGGTATTAAGAACTAAACTCCCTAATCTAGATACCTATAATAATACCCGAAGAGCTGCCGCGAGAAAATACAATAAAGCTTTTGAGGGAATACAAAATATTATCACTCCTCAAGTAAAAGGAAATAATTGCGATACAGATTCAACTACAATTTGCGATACATGTGATTGTCATGTATTTCATCAATACACACTAAAAATCACTAATGGTAAAAGGGATGAGCTAGCACAACACCTTAATGATAAGGGAATCCCTTGCGGAGTCTACTATCCTATCCCATTACATAGCCAAAAAGCATATGTAGACGATCGTTATAATGAAGCAGATTTCCCAATAACCAATCAATTAGTAAAAGAAGTCATATCCCTACCTATGCATACAGAACTAGATGACGAGCAGATTGATTTCATTACCAGGACTATAATAGATTTTGTAAACTCATAATACACAAACACACTCATCACACAATGCAAAAACTACTTACTCTTATTCTAGCAATTACTTGTACATTTTTCTCACAAGCACAAGATATCTATTTACAATGCGGAAAAGTAATTGATACCAAAGCCGGTAAAGTGCTTAATGAGAAAACCATTGTGATTTCTGGAAGTAAAATTTCAAAAATTGAAGATGGATATATCACCGGTAAAAAAGATGATGTTACCATTGACCTTAAAGACAAAACTGTCATGCCAGGGCTTATAGATATGCACGTACATATTGAGAGTGAATCTAATCCAAAAGCATACCTAGAGCGATACACAAACAACGAAGCTGATGTGGCATATAACTCGGTGGTGTATGCAAACAAAACATTGATGTCCGGATTTACTACAGTAAGAGATCTTGGCGGAAGCGGTGTAAACATTGCCTTGAAAAAGGCCATTGCACAAGGTAAGATCGATGGACCAAGGATATTTACAGCCGGAAAAATATTATCTACTACTGGCGGTCATGGTGATCCTACTAACGGAGGCAAAAAATCATTGATGGGAGATCCCGGACCAAAAGAAGGAGTGGTGAATAGTGCCGAAGATGCTAAAAAAGCAGTTCGCCAACGCTATAAAAATGGAGCGGATTTAATTAAAATTACTGCTACAGGTGGTGTTTTAAGCGTAGCAAAAAGCGGATCAAATCCACAATTCACATTAGAAGAAATTAAAGCGATTTGCGAAACAGCAAAAGACTATGGGTTTCACGTTGCCGCTCATGCGCATGGCGATGAAGGAATGCAACGTGCTATCTTAGGTGGCGTAAAAACGATAGAGCATGGTACATTAATGAGTGAAAAAACCATGGACCTCATGAAACAGCACGACACTTATCTTGTACCTACAATTACTGCAGGAAAAGAAGTAACCGAAAAAGCAGCTATCGATGGCTACTACCCTGCTATTATTGTTCCTAAAGCCTTAGCGATTGGTCCAAAAATCCAAAACACCTTTAAAAAAGCATATGATCGTGGTGTAGGCATCGCTTTTGGTACCGATGCAGGAGTATTTAAACATGGTGAAAACGGAAAAGAATTTCGGTTTATGGTCGAAGCCGGTATGCCAGCAATGGCAGCAATACAAAGTGCCACAACTACTAACGCTATTATTCTGAATATGCAGGATCAAATAGGGCAAATCGCAGCTGGGTTCATTGCAGATATTATTGCCGTAAGTGATGACCCCACCAAAAAGATCGACACTATGGAAAATGTAGTTTTTGTGATGAAGGATGGGAAGGTGTATAAGAAGTAAAACGAAATAACCAAGAGACGACCTCCTGTTGAATGAAAGAAAAATGGGAAACATATAATCCCAATTGGGTTGTTAAAATTGCCAAAAAACAAATTCCAGAAAGACCGGAAATAATTGAGGCATTAATGCGTTGTACCCTAGGACTAAAGCAAAGCAGAGCTTATATTTATTTTGTTGATGCAAAAAATCCGAATCAACCAAATTCTAAATGGCAATTCGAAGAGAATATTACTCTAGAAGATAAGAAAAATGGAACAGTCGTATTAGATATCTTAAAAGGAAATAAAATTGGCGGAATAGAATTTCTGAAGTTTGTAAAATGAAGAAGGACACCATAAAAATCACCAAAAAAGAGATCTTATCAGACAACTGGTATACACTTCATAAGGTGACCTATGAGTATCTAAATAAAAACGGAGAGTGGGAAACGCACTCACGCGAAGCCTATGATCGAGGGAATGGTGCTGTAATTTTACTATACAATACCGCAAATAGAAAGATCATCCTTACCAATCAGTTTAGACTACCCACCTATATCAATGGAAATGATAGCGGTATGATGATCGAAGCCTGTGCCGGATTATTGGACCAGGATAACCCCGAGGATTGCATACGAAAAGAAACGCAGGAAGAAACAGGCTATAAAATCTCGAAAGTCAAAAAGATTTTTGAATCTTATATGTCCCCTGGATCAGTAACCGAAATACTATATTTCTTTGTGGCAGAATATAATGAGAACATGAAAGTAAGTGAAGGCGGCGGAATTCCTGAAGAACAAGAAAACATTGAAGTATTAGAATTAGATTTTGACAGAGCTATCGAGATGCTATATTCTGGTGAAATAAAAGATGCAAAGACTATTATGCTACTGCAATATGCCAAAATACATAATCTAGTCTGAATGTATATAAATATTTTCTAAATAAGCTTCAGCCCAGTCTCTTAAAGGAACAACTCCTTACCATTTTATCTAAAGATCATGTTAATTTGGTTTCTCTCAACAGAAAAAGTAATACATTTATTCTATGAATCTATAAGAAGATCTACATGATACCAATAAATGAACTCCTTGTTTTTGCTTTTGCTTCTCTTATTATGGTATTATCTCCTGGCCCAAACATGATTTATCTAATATCAAGATCCTTATCGCAAGGCAAACAAGCTGGTATAATTTCTCTTTTTGGAGTGGTTTGTGGATTCTTATTTCACATCCTAATGGTTTCTTTTGGATTAACAGCTATATTCTTCGCAGTACCTTATGCCTTTGTCGTTGTAAAATTTCTTGGTGTTGCATATTTAATATATCTAGCCTATACTACTGTAAACTCTCATAAGAAAAACATTTTTGATACGGATAATCGTCTGCAAAAGGATACACCTTTCAAATTATTCAATATTGGATTATTAACCAATGTACTTAATCCTAAAATGGCATTGTTCTATTTATCTTTTTTTCCGCAGTTTATCAAACCTGAATACGGTTCTATTTTATCTCAAAGTTTTCAATTAGGTATTGTTCAAATATTAATCAGTTTTTGCATCAACTTGATTATCGTTATTTCGGCAGCAAAAATGGCCTCCTGGTTTGCAAAAAACCCAATATGGGTAAATATCCAAAAATGGCTTATGGCTTCTGTGTTAACAGGTCTTGCTATAAAAATAGCTTTTGCAAAAGCAAAATAAACCTATAAATTTTAATATATGATAAAAATCAAACATCTATACTTACTTCTAATACTACTAATTGCTTTCAGTTTTAAAAAAAAAGAAGAAAAACCAACGTCTATATCTGATTCAACAGTCGAAGTAGAAATAGCAAAAGAATCTACGGCTCAACCAAATGTGATAATATTAGATAAACAATTTGAAATGCCAGGATTGGATAGAAATCGACAAATTAGGATCTATTTACCACCTAATTATAAGAAATCTGATAAAAAATATCCAGTATTATATATGCATGATGCTCAGAATTTGTTTGACGATGCCACTGCATACTCTGGAGAATGGGGTGTAGATGAAAGTCTAAACGAACTTGCAAAAGCATCTGGTCCAGAACTTATCGTTGTGGGAATCGATAATGGTGGTGAAAAAAGAATGAATGAACTTAGCCCTTGGGGAAACAAAGAATTCGGAAAAGCTGAAGGAAAGGAATATATGGAGTTTATTGTGAATCAAATTAAGCCCTATATAGATAAAACGTATAGAACATTATCTGATCGAGATAATACTGCTATTATGGGGAGTTCGATGGGAGGGTTAATTTCTCATTATGCCATTCATCAATATCCTACAGTTTTTGGGAAGGCTGGTATTTTCTCTCCATCTTTCTGGTACTCTAAAAATGTATATTCTTTTACCAAAGACAACCCTGCACCCAAAGATTCTCGACTCTTTTTTGTTGTTGGAAAAAAAGAAGGCACCATGGTGCCTATGGCCAAAAAAATGTATAACCAAATTCTTTCTTCAAAACACCCAAGTGATAATATCATTATAACAATTGACCCTAAAGGAATCCATAGCGAAGGTTCTTGGAAAAAACAATTCACTCCTGCAATTCAGTGGTTGTTTAAATAATACTCGATTAAGATGAAAACAATAAAAATAACTTTAATACTACTTTTCGTTGTCCAAATCACATTAGCCCAGGAGTCTGATCTTTCTGTATTCAAAGCATTCATAGGCAAAACATGGAAAGCAGAAGGCAATTGGGGTGATGGCACTAAATTTAAACAAGAAATCGATTTCAAATTTGATCTGGATAGCACAATAGTCATTACTAAATCCAAAGGGTTTACAAATAAAGAACAAACAAAATACGGTTCAAGGAATCACGGAATCAGAAAATATGATACTATTACCAAAACCATAAAATTTTGGGAGTTTGATGTCTTTGGGGGAGTTACTGAAGGAGAAGTACACGTAGACGGCAAAAACATAGTTTATCAATATAAATATGGAGAATCCGTTGTTACGGATATGTGGGAGTACGTAAATAATACTACATATAATTTTAAAGTTGGAAATTACAAAGATGATGAATGGAAAGAGGTATACCTTGAGACTCAATTTAAGGCTAGCAATACGGATACTAATGGCAGATAAAAGTTTCTTTTTTAGGAACCTAAGTTTTTACGACTAATTATCCGGATAAAGAATTTATAACACTACTATCATGCAAATCTTAAAACCAGATTTTACCCGTTTTGAAACCATTAAAGATTTCCCTTATAAAGAAAACTTTATAGATTTTGATAACCTCAAGATGCATTATATAGATGAAGGAAAAGGCGAAACTATTCTTGCCCTTCATGGAGAACCTACCTGGTCTTATTTGTATAGAAAATTCATTCCAACCCTAAAAGGCTATCGATTTATTGCTCCTGATTTTATTGGGTTTGGAAAATCTGATAAGATCGTAGGTCGTAAAAATTATAGTTTTGATCTTCATTTCAGATCTTTAGAAAATTTTATTCAAAAACTAGATCTAACGGATATCACAGTTGTTGTACAAGATTGGGGTGGTATGCTTGGGCTATCACTCTTGGGAAAATATCCAGAGAAATTCAAAAGAGTCGTGATATTAAACACTTTCTTACCTGTTGGTAAAAAAATGTCACTATTTTTCAGAATCTGGCAAATGTATGCCAAATACCACCCATCTTTACCGATCGGAGGTATTGTACAAAAAGGATCATATCAAAAAATATCAAAAGAAGTCCTTGACGCATATAATGCACCATTTCCTAATAAAAAACACAAAGGAGGTGCTGTCGCTTTTCCTTTACTAGTCCCTGGAAACCGCAATGACCCTGCCGTGAAACCTATACAAAAAGCAAGAGACGTGCTTTCTGACTGGGATAAACCTGCATTGGTTATGTTTTCTGATAAGGACAAAATCTTAGGTGGGCTTCAGAAGTTCTTTTATAGATTAATTCCTACCAGTACCGAGCAACAAAAAATTGTAATTAAGGATGCAGGGCACTTTTTACAAGAAGAAAAAGGTGAAGAAATAGCGGCATATATTGATAAATTCATGAAGGATGAATTGAAAATTAAAGAATAAATAGACTTTTCACTAATAGCCTCTATCAAGATTTTGGACCTCCTTATCGTGAAATTCTCACGATTGGTCTTTTTCCACTTCAATTACTGTATTGTTTTATTGACTTTTACCATATCAATAATCAAATAAAACGAACAGATGAAATACCTAGTCTCTTTATCAATATCTTTATCACTTTCACTGCTAAGCTATTGTCAACAAAACATCAACGAAAATCAATCTATAAAAAATCTTTTGGATAAAGAAATAGCTGTAGATTCTATTAACTCCTTTTTAGAATTGGCCATGAAACAGCATAAAGTCCCAGGGATATCATTGGCAATTATCAACGACAGTAAAGTTGTCTACCACACTGTTAAGGGATATGCTGATGTAGAAAAAAAGCAAATAGTAACCTCACAAACAATTTTTGAAGGCGCATCTCTTTCAAAGCCACTCTTTGCTTATTTTGTAATGCAATTTGTAGATGCAGGAAAATTAGATCTAGACACTCCTTTATATACATACTTACCATATACAGATATTGCTCATGATGAACGATATAAAAAAATAACCGCAAGAATGGTACTCTCACACACTACAGGTTTTCCCAATTGGAGAACCGATTTTGAAGATAAAAAGCTATTTATGAGTTTTGACCCAGGTACTTCATTTCAATATTCAGGTGAAGGGTATGAATACCTTGCCAAAGTGCTAGCTCATCTTCATGACATTGATAAAGTAGAATTAGAAAAAGTGTATCAGCAAAAGATTGCGCAACCACTAGGTTTGAAGTACACCAAGTATGTTCAGGATACGTATAACGTGAAACATAAAGCTAGCCCATATAAAGATGGGAAACGAATTGAAGGAGAAGATGAAACTGATGTCTTTGGCGCTGCATTCTCAATTCACTCAGAAGCAAAAGATTTTTCTAAATGGTTGATTGCCTTACTTGACCAAAAGGGGCTATCCAAAGAAGGATTTAATGAGCTTTTCAAAACACAGTTAACACTTCCAGAAAATGCAATTCAACGACAAGAAGGAGTGACAGGCTGGACTCTTGGATTTGCAGAGGCTCCTTTGCCTTTTGGTACTGTATATGCCCATGGAGGAAACAATCCCGGATACACAAGTCTTTTTGTAATTCATAGAGAAAAAAAATGGGGATTTATTATGTTTACTAATGCAGATCAATCTATGTTACCACTACAAACATTGATGTATTTAAATGGACAATAATAAAGAGAAACATTTCCAAAAAACACTATTTTTAGAATCAAAATACGAAAACATTGGAATCCTTTAAACTTAACAAATCAGATTATAAACTTATTGGTGGTTATTTCCTTCTAACCACCATTTGGTTAGTCTATAAATTCTATCTGGAGGATTATTTACTATCACAGTACTTTTATGAAATTCCGATTATCTGGGCACAAACCTTTTCATTGCTTATGATTTCTAAATGGCTTATCGATAGATATTTTATAAAAAAAGAGAATATCATTTTCCTGATGCTTTTAATGCTCTTCAGCTTTTGGAGTGTTAGTTTTATACAAATGCTTTTATGTGATTTTGGACCTTATCAAGATGCCAAATTAACCTTGAGTAATCTTCCGGAAATGGGTGAGCTCATTATTGGGAATATCAATGAATCTGTTTTTAATGTATGTATTCCGCTTTGCTTGATCTCGGGAAAAAAATACTACGAATACCAATTGAATCAACTTAAATTTGCAGATGCACAAAAGGAACTGGAATTAAAAACCTTACGCACACAATTCGCACCTCATTTTTTATTTAATAATCTAAATACTATAGATGCACTTATTGATCAGCAACCCGAAAAAGCAAAAGAATACATCTCGCATCTAGCCAATTTATATCGGTATATTACAGAGAACAAAGAAGAAGATATTGTAACGATAACAAAAGAGTTGGAGTTTGTAAAGAGTTATATCTACCTTATACAGACCAGGTTTGCTGGTGAATACAAATTTAATATTGAAGGAAACCAAACGGTAGAAAAATACGTGCCCACAGGAGCATTACAAGCATTACTCGAAAATGTGGTAAAACATAATTCTACAAATGACAACAACCAAATCATAACAACCAATATCCATCTAAAGGAAAATTACATCAAAATTAGTAATAGCAAAGGGGAAACAGGGACTAAAAAAACTACAAAAAGTGGGATTTGGAATCTGCAAAAAAGATATGAGCTATTAACAGATGAAAAACTAAATATAAAAGAATCTCATGATTTTTTTGAAGTTAAAATCCCATTACTACAACTTGAAAACCACCACCAATGAAACGTATTCTGATTTTAGAAGATGAAACGCCTGCTTATCATAAACTGATAGGGATTTTGGAAAGTATTATTGGGGATTCTTTTTATCACGATTGGGCAAAATCCAAGAGCGAGACCAAACATTTCCTGCTATCTTCAAAACCTTATGATCTTATTGTAGCAGATATCCAATTAAGAGACGGACTATCTTTTGAGGTCTTTTCTGAAATAACAATCGAATGCCCAATTATATTTTGTACCGCATATAATGATTACCTTCTAGATGCTTTTAATACTAATGGAATAGCGTATGTATTAAAACCATACAGCGAAGAACAATTGCAAAAAGCAATCGAGAAATATCAAACATTATTTAGCATTTCTAAGCAACCAGCAATTAATAAAGAAATACTGGCTTCTCTTGAAGAAGCATTACAAACAGATCGCAAATACAAAATACGTTTTGTGATCAAAAAACAAAACAAGAGTATACATTTACTGCCTACAAATGAAGTGTCAATCATAGAAGCTAATGGTGATTTTTCAAAAATTTATAGTAAAAATGGGCAGTTATTTATCTATTCTGAAAACATTGGAAGTATCGTACAAAAATTGAATCCTAAAGAATTTTTTAGAATAAATCGAAGTGTAATTGTACAGCTTAGTGGTATCGAAAAAATAGAGCCTCATTTCAAAAACAGATTAATTCTTAAAATTAAGGGGTATCCCGAACAAGTAATCACCAGTTCAAACATCACAGCAGAGTTTAGAAAATGGCTGGAGGGGTAGTTTTTAACGTCTTGTACCTAATTTAATTAAATTAGGTACAAGACGTTAAAAAAAATTTATATTGCTGCGGAAATTGTTTCCATAGAGCGATCTACTTTCTTAACTAATCCCGAAAGTACTTTTCCTGGTCCAACCTCTGTAAATGAAGTAGCACCATCCTTAATCATATTTTGTATACTTTGCGTCCATTTTACAGGAGCGGTTAGCTGAGCTATCAAATTCTTTTTAATTTCTTCAGGATCTGTAACTGCTGTGGTCGTTACATTTTGGTACACAGGGCAATTTGGCACATTAAAAGTAGTTCCTTCTATTGCTGCAGCCAATTCTTCACGAGCCGGTTCCATTAAAGGAGAATGAAATGCTCCTCCTACTGGTAAAACCAAAGCTCTACGAGCTCCTTTTTCTTTCATCCATTCACAAGCCTTTTCTATAGCATCTACATCTCCAGAGATTACCAATTGACCAGGGCAATTGTAATTTGCTGCAACTACCACTCCATCAATTGCTGCACAACCCTCTTCTACAACTTCATCATCTAATCCTAAAACCGCTGCCATAGTAGAAGGCTTTAATTCACAAGCACGTTGCATTGCCAATGCTCGTTTATGAACTAATCGCAACGCATCCTCAAAATTTAAGGTTCCGTTTGCAACCAACGCAGAAAACTCACCAAGAGAATGTCCTGCAACCATATCGGGTTTAAAACTTTCCCCTAGTACTTTACTTAAAATTACCGAATGTAAAAATATAGCGGGCTGTGTTACATTAGTTTGCTTAAGCTCATCTGCAGTGCCTTCAAACATAATTTTTGTAATTTCAAAACCCAATATTTCATTGGCTTTATCAAAAAGTTCCTTTGCTATTTCAGAGTTTTCGTATAGATCAAGACCCATTCCTGAAAATTGAGCCCCTTGACCAGGAAATACATATGCATTCATGTACTGTGTGTTTAAAATTTTGACAAAAGTAAGAATTATAAGTTATAAAACAGAGCAGCTTGTTTGCAGAAACATAGTAACTATGTAATACCCAAGGCTTACTTTTTCTTTTTATACGTCAAGTACGTAAAAGGGTGCTTATGTTTCTCATCTACATCATGAAACTCTTCTTTTTCGAGTTTCCATACAGAAGTATCAACCTTTGGAAAAAAAGCATCGGCTTCAAAATCCTCATGAACTCTGGTGAGTTCTATACAATCTGCATAATCCATTCCTATAGTATAAATTTCACCTCCTCCTATTATAAAGGGTTGTGCATCAACTTTCGCCACTTCAAGAGCATCTTTCATATTATGCACTACAATCGCTCCTTCGGCTTGATAATTCGAGTTTCGGGTAATAACTATATGTACACGATTAGGAAGTAATTTAGGAAAAGATTCAAAAGTTTTACGTCCCATAATGATATGATGACCTGTGGTAAGTTTTTTGAAACGCTTAAAATCATCTGGTAAATGCCAAACAAGATCATTGTCTTTTCCTAAGGCATCGTTCTCTCCGGCTGCGGCAATCATTGTTATCATACTTTTAGGTTTCAATTCTTCTATAATTTCAGACGTTTTTCCTTTTATAAAACCTTCTTTCCTTTTAAGAAGTTCATCTTTTGGATACATTAGATCTATATCCTTTTGGATTAGCTCGATCTCCTGTTTTTGTTTAGAAATCAATCGTTCCATCTGGCGATCAGTCCATTCCTGCCCCATAAAAGTATTAAACAGCCATACATTGCAAAAATGTAATACAAAAAGAAATGCCCAACATGTAATTGCAACTACGCTCCAATAGACTCCAAAAAAGGTGATTTCATTGCCAAATCCAAAGGCGAGGTTAAGAATTACCATAAATATAGATCCCACTACAAAAATCACAAAATGCTGAAACAATCTTTTCTTTTGGACAATTCGTTTACGTGCATGCTCATAAAGTTCACGCTGCTGCGGATCAATTTGTGAAGTTTCTTTCTTTTTTGAAAACATATTAATGCTAACTTAGTATCGGCAAGTAAAGATATAGTTTTTACCAAAAAGCGCTAAAGTTACTTATGAAGAATTTAAGAAAAGAGTTTCCTGTTTTGGTTAATAACACATACTTGAATACAGCTTCTTCTGGATTGCTCTATGATTCGCTATTAGGTTTTAGACAAGAGCATGATTTAGATTTTCTGATTGGTGGGAGTACCTTTAGAAACAATCAACAAGATTTTTTAACTAGTGTGCGTAAAACTATTGCAGATTTCTTTGGCAGTACTTCAGATAATGTGGTATTAACCCCTAATTTTTCTTTGGGTTTTAATACAATACTAAATGGTTTAGAAAAGAACCAGAAAATTCTTTTGCTAGATGAAGATTACCCTTCAGTTAACTTTGCAGTAACCAGTAAAGGATTTGAAGTTAGTTATGCAAAAGTTGGTCTGAATATGGAACAAAATATTGAGACAGCTATCGAAAAACACAAACCAGATATATTTGCATTTAGTTTAGTACAGTATATTAACGGTATTGCTATTAATCTGGATTTCCTTATTTCTCTAAAAATCAAGTATCCTGATCTATTAATCATCGCTGATGCTACACAGTTTTGCGGAACGAAGGTTTTTGATTTTAAAACTTCTGGGATTGATATTTTAGGTTGCAGTGGATACAAGTGGTTGCTAGGCGGGTACGGCAACGGCTTTATGTTGTTTCAAGAAGGAATTCTAGATCAAGTTACTCCTTCTAATTACAAAAAGAATGCTCATGAAGTAACATACGACACCTCATATACCAACTTACGAGCGAGGTTTGAGTGTGGTCATCTTGATACGTTTAATTTCGGGAGTTTAAAATATTCCTTAGAGTTCTTAAATAAGATTAGTCTTGCCAATATTGAACAAAACATTAATGAATTAGCATTGTATACAAAAACAGAATTAGGTAAACTTAACTTACTTGATCATAGCATCATACAACGGCAATATCATAGCTCTATTTTTCATATTAAAGGAGATCAAAAGTTGTTTAATCACTTAACCGAAAAGAACATTATTACCTCTTTTCGTAATTCTGGAATACGAATAAGTGTACATTTTTATAATACTATTGAAGATATAGATACAATGCTTAAGGAACTACATCGTTATCGTTAATAAATAACTGATAATCTGACACTTCCTTCTTTTTAATTTTGAAATTTTACTGTAATTTCACATTTCACTTATTAACCAATAATTACAAATTATGGCAATCAGCAAACAGTACTTGAAGACAAAACCTATCTGCAAGGTAACTTTTACCGTTCCTGCAAAGAATGCAACTAATGTATGTGTAGCAGGAGAGTTTAATAAATGGAATACAGAAGCAACTGTACTTAAAAAACTAAAAAACGGAAATTTTAAAGGAACCGTTAACCTTCCTAAGGACAATAAATTTGAATTTAAATATGTGGTAGATGGTGAATGGACTAATGAACTTGAAGCTGATGGATATCAGTGGAACGACTTTGCTGCAACAGATAATAGTTTACTAGTATTATAATACTATGAAAAAGGTGTTGAGGGTTATTTTTAATCTCAACACCTTTTCAAAAGATTATACAACCTTTAATTTAAAACATCTTGATCTTCTTTTCTGTTTACGACAATAGATTTTTTAATATAGTTCGGACCGGTTTCTACTTGTAATATATATTCTGCATTTCTTCATCATTTTCCCCAATTCGACCCGGAAATTAGGATCTTGGTTTATTCAAATAAAAAATCTTAGTTTTAAGTCATGAACTTCCTGGAGACCATTTTTCTATTTTTCGCTTTTCAAGCTTTTGTCTTTGCAATTTTGTTTTTCTTAAAAAAGAAGGGCGATAGAATTGCAAATATATTGTTAGGTGTTTACATAATGCTTTTTAGCTTTAACATCATATACAATATATTGTATTGGTCAAAACTTCTAAATACTAGTGACTTCATACACCTAAGTTTAACAAATAGAATACCATGGGTTTTATACGGACCTATTTTATATCTATATATTAGAAGGATCGTTCATAAAAATAAATTTAGAGGTATCGATGTTCTTCATTTTATACCTCTACTATATGTTCTAATAAATTATCTTCCTTATTATTTCCTATCTGCTCATGACAAAATTGATGTACTTACCAACGGTAAATTAGGGGATCATGTATATTTCTACACACCACATTTTATTAAAATTATTATAGCGTTAATGTTCTTCTATTGTGGGCAACTTTTCTTTTCATTTAAGCATATTATCAAAAGTTTTAATAACTCTAGATGGCTGAGTTGGTTAAGCTATTCTTTTTGCGGTTATGTTGTGTCATTTTCATCGTACTTCGTTTTGGTACATTTTAACTTACTAGAAACAGGCTCTGACTACTTCATTGGTTTTTCTATGATATTTTTCACAGGATTACTTTCATACTTTGGTTTTTTACAACCCAAAGTTTTTGATGGGTTATCTATGGATAGAGTTCTCCCTTTTAAGAAATATCAGAAGACAGGACTTACCAAGGATATTTCTTTAGAATTAAAATCCAAATTGATCAATTTTATACAAGAAGATAAGCCTTACCTAGATAGTGAACTAAGAATTAATAATTTAGCCCAAAAACTTAATCTCTCAAAACATCACATGTCTCAAGTGATTAATGAGCATTTTGATCTCAGTTTTTTTGATTTTATTAATAAATATCGAGTTGAGGAGGCCAAAAAAATGCTGATTGAAGATGATAATCTTAACATGACCGAGATATTATATGCTTGCGGTTTTAATAATAGAGTATCATTTTACAAGGCCTTCAAAAAATTCACTAAAATGACTCCTTCAGAATATAAACTACTCAAACTAGAAGAGTCATTATAAAATATTTCAACAAGACATTTATAGAGTTTATAAATAAATTATGTAAATCCTTGACGGGAAATCTAAAGTGCTTCTAAAGAATAACAAATCTTACCTAAAAGTTCTATTCATTTGTTTGTAACAAAAATCATTTCTAAAAATTAAAAACGAACAAGATGAAAAAAATTATTGTCTTCTTATTAATTACATCCGTTTCATTTTATTCATGCGGGGTTGATGATTATATACCATCTGATGATGACTCAATCCCACCTGTTAGATACAAGCTATCCACCCTTGTCACCCTACCAATTGGAACCGGTGGACTAGATGTAGACGCTGATGGAAATATTTATGCTGCGGATTTTGGAGTTGGTTTAGCAAACATTAATGGCTCCGATATTTTTAAAATTAATCCCAATAACGGAGAATCAGAACTTTTTGCAAGCCTAAACCCAGCCGGTATGACAGGTAATCATTTTGATGCCCAGGGTAATTTGTATCAGTCCAATTTTGGATCAAGCCAAGTCTTTAAAATAGATTCTGATGGGAATACGGAACTTTTTACAGAATCTGTAGCCTTACCCACCGGAATAACTATTGACGATGCCGGGAATATTTATGTCTTAAGTTGTCAAAACGGTACGATAACAAAATTAGCTCCAAATGGGGATTCTATTCTATTTGCAAGTAGTGCTGATTTTGCATGCGCAAACGGCATAACCTGGGTAAAAGATACAGGGCATTTATATGTTGTGAACTTTAGTGATGGCAACGTGCTAGAAGTTACACCTACGGGAGATGTTTCTATACTGGCAGCAATCCCTAATTCAACCGGCAACGCTCACATTACTTCATTTGAAGGTGAACTTTATCTTACAGCCGCTTCATTAGGACAAATTTACAAAGTAAGCTTAGACGGTGGATCTGTAGAGGTAATTGCTGGAAATGGTAGCGCAACAAATACTGATGGAAATGCCAAAACTTCTGGACTAAGAACACCAAATGATTTGGCATTTAGCCCAGATGGTGAAAAGATATATATTAATTGCGTAGCTAACTCAGGAAATAGCAACGAATTATCGCCCACCGTTATACGTGTTTTGGAAAGAAAATAATTCTAAAAAAGTTGGGGTTGTAACATCATTCTACAACCTCAACACCTTTCCAAAAGGCTACATAACCCTTAATTTGTTTTGCCAGATCACTTGTTTCAGGATAATACCAGGCAGCATCTTGATTTTCTTTTCCATCCACTTCCAGAGTATAATAAGATGCCATTCCTTTCCAAGGGCAATTGGTGTGCGTATTACTTGATTTAAAAAATTCTTGTTTAATAGTCTCAGGAGGAAAATAGTGGTTATTTTCTATCACTTTAGTATTATTACTTTCTGCTATTATCTTACCATTCCAAATTGCTTTCATCTCTCTATAATTAGGATATTTACATTTTTTTATTTAAGCTTTTGTAATTACATAATTTTTATAATCACCATTCTCATCTGAGAAAGATTCTACAATTTTCAAGCCTGATTCTTTTGCAAGCCATTTTACTATATCATCGTCATATTTTTGAGAAATTTCAGTATGTATACTCTCCCAGGCTTCAAAATGAACTTGCAATGATAGATTGTCAATATCTACGGTTTGCTTCTCTTTACTTACTAAGTAACTTTTGGCAGTTCCACTCTCGGGATCGTATGTTTCCCAATGCATAAATTTATTCAGATCAAAATTACCATTAAGTTCTTTATTGATTCTTGCTAGAACATTCTTGTTAAAAGCTGCCGTCACACCAGATTTGTCGTTATACGCATCCAAAACTTTCTGTGGATGCTTTTTTTGATCAAAACCCATAAATAAGAGGTCCTCAGGATGCATTGCCTTGCATAATTTTTTTAAAAACTGAATAGCTCTTGGGTGCAATAAGTTTCCAATATTGGACCCCAAAACCATAATCACTTTTTTACGATCACTAATATGCTGCAAACGATCCAAAACTTCGAAATACTCTCCTATTTGTCCCTGAACTGATACTTCTGGCATTTCAAGGTTTAAGTTTTTCACTAATCCATCTACTGCATTTTGGCTTATATCGATAGGAACATAGGTATAATCATATTCCTCTTCTTGTAACTCTTTTAATAATACTTTTGTCTTTTTTCCATCTCCTGCTCCCAGTTCTATTAAATCAAACCCCTTTTTATTGGCATCAAAACTTCGTATAATTCCTGATTTATTCGTTTCAAAAATTTCATACTCTGCCCTGGTAAGATAGTATTCTGGTAGCGCCATAATCTGTTGAAAAAGCTCATCCCCTATTTCGTCATAAAAATATTTTGATGATAAATATTTTGGAAATGCAGTCAATCCTTCATAAACTTCCTTTTCGAAAGTCGAAACTAATACTTTTTGATCCTTAGAATTCATATAATAGAATAGAATTATTAATCCTTCACAAGTCTTAAACCCGTGAATTGCCATCTTAAATGTGGGTGAAAAAAATTACGATATGTAGGTCTTGTATGATTTTGAGCTGTGGCAACAGATCCACCTCTAAGCACTTTTTGGTTCACCATAAATTTTCCGTTATATTCACCTAGTGCTCCAGCCGCTTTTTTATAATTTGGATAGGGAGAATAGGCGCTTTCAGTCCATTCCCATCGTTCGCCCCACTTAAAATATGGCTGTGCTACTTCCCATTCAAACTCTGTAGGCAAACGTTCCCCTTTCCATTGACTAAAAGCAAATGCTTCATAATACGAGATATGAGTCAACGCTGCTTCTGGTTTCAAATCTTTTAACCCTTGTAAAGTATATTGTTGGTATTTTCCATCTATGTGATGCCAATATAGTGGTGTGCTAATGTTATCATTATTGATCCAATCCCAAGCTTCAGCATGCCATAACAAACTATTTTTATAACCGCCATCATTAATAAATTGAAGATATTCTTTATTGGATACTAATCTGTCACAAATATCATATTCCTGAAGGAATACCTTATGTACTCCTAGTTCATTATCATAACAAAAATCATTTCCTTTATATCCTATTTCATAAACTCCTTCATCTATGGTAATATATTCTGGTTCTTGATCAGAAATAGTATTTTCTGTAAATGTTTCATTATACTTAGGAAGTAATGGGTTATTACCAAGTATATATTTTATATCTGTCAATAAAAGTTCTTGATGTTGTTTTTCATGATGAATACCGATCTCTACTAATTCATGAATCTTATAATCATTATTTTCCTCAAGAAAGGCCTGTAAATGGCTGGTTACATAATCCCTATATTCATAAACTTCACTTACTGTAGGTCTGGAAAGATTTCCACGATTAGTTCTGATCACTCTTTTCCCTATACTTTCGTAATAGCTATTAAAAACAAAAGCATATTCAGGGTGAAAGCGTTTATAATCACTATGATATTTTGCTAAAATAAATTCTTCAAAGAACCATGTAGTATGCCCTAAGTGCCATTTTGGAGGTGACACATCAACAATGGGTTGAATTACATAATCTTCTATCGCAAGAGGAGCACAAAGTTCCTCTGTATCAGAACGGGTTTTTAGAAAAGAGGTAATTAAATTATCTGTAATAATCATAAAAAAAAGTGTATTCGATTTACGAATACACTCAAATTTACTGATTTTTATTTTTTCTCGACTTTTAACAAGGTTAATCCAATGTTAAAATATGTTATAAACTATTGTGGTTTCCTAAAAGTAATCGGAACTACATATGCCACAGAAATAGGTTTATTACCCCATTTTCCGGGTTCCATTTTAGGAATTGTTCTTACAATTCTAATTGCTTCTCTTTGTAGATATCTGTGAGCACCTTTAACTTCAAGAATTTCTACTTTCCCTTTTTTGTTTATAATAAATTCTACGGTCACTGTACCTTCTAAGGCTTCACTAACTGCCAGTTCGGGATATTCAAAATTTTGGATAATGTGATTTCTTAATTTTTGATCAAAACATTGAGTAGGTGTTTGTCTTGATTTATTACATTTTGGCCAAAGCGGCGTAATTCCTTTCTCATTTGCATTTTCCTGAGATAGAATTATTCCATCCTGAGAAAAAGAAAGTAAGGGTAATAATGCAAGCAATATTAGTAATAGTTTTTTCATAATAACTCGTTTTAAATTTGGGGTTAAACGGCCACCATACCCTTAATATGCGGGTGTGGATCATAGTCTACTAATTTAAAATCATCAAAAACAAAGCCAAAAATATCTTTTACCTCTGGATTGATTATCATTTTAGGTAATTTACGCGGTTCTCTCGAGAGTTGCAACTCTAATTGATCTTTATGATTATTATAGACATGTGCATCACCAAATGTATGAATAAACTCTCCAGCTTCATAACCACAAACTTGTGCCATCATCATAGTAAATAAAGCATAAGAAGCAATATTAAAAGGCACACCCAAAAATATATCTGCACTACGCTGATATAATTGGCAAGATAACTTGCCATTTGCTACATAAAATTGAAAAAAAGCATGGCATGGTGGTAATGCAGCTTTACCATTGGCTACATTTTCTGAAAATGATTTTGAAGTATCTGGCAACACACTTGGATTCCATGCTGATACCAGCATACGCCTGCTATCTGGATTATTTTTAAGCGCCTCTACAACCTCTTTTATTTGATCTATTTCATTTCCATCCCAGTTTCGCCATTGATGACCGTATACTGGTCCCAAATCTCCATTTTCATCTGCCCACTCATTCCAAATACGCACACCATTTTCCTGAAGATACTCAATATTAGTATCTCCTTTCAAAAACCATAGTAGTTCATAAACTATGGATTTGAGATGTAGTTTTTTGGTAGTAACCATTGGGAAGCCTTCACTAAGGTCAAAACGCATTTGATATCCAAAAACACTTTTTGTTCCTGTACCGGTTCGATCTTCTTTCGTATTCCCATTCTCCATTACATGACGCACAAGATCAAGATATTGTCTCATAGTCTCTCTTACTGTTTATGTTATTCATTAAAATTATATAGTGCTTTCCAAATATACAAAAAATAGGTTTTGACATATTGTTTAACCTAAAGATTATAAAATAGTTATAAACGGCTGTTGAAAATTATGACATCTGCAAAAAAACAAGATACTTAACTACCCAATTATCATTCCTGCTATAGTCGCCGATAATAATGAAGCAATAGTACCTCCTATAAGAGCCTTCATACCAAACTCGGATAATGTTTTGCGCTGACCAGGAGCTAAAGAACCTATACCGCCAATTTGTATACCTATAGATGCAAAATTTGCAAAACCACATAACATATAAGTAGCCATTATAACGGATTTGTTATAGGTTAAATGTGTTGAATTTGTTACATTTTTTAAATCTGCTAATTGTATATAACCAACAAACTCACTAGCCGCTAGTTTTATCCCTAAAAGTTGGCCCATTAAAGCTATGTCTTCTTTGGCGACTCCAATCAGCCACATTAATGGCGCAAAAAGATAGCCCAAAATAAGTTCAAGAGATAAGCTTTGGTAAGCTGTGTTTGATGCTATCCAAGTGTTTATAGAAGTAATGTCTCCAACCCAACTTAATATACCATTCAGCATAGCAATAAAGGCTACAAATACTAATAACATAGCGCCAACATTTACAGCTAGTCTTAAGCCTTCGGTTGTTCCGTTTGCTATGGCGTCTAAAATATTAGATCCTATTTTTTCTGAAGAAACATGTACGTCTGTATTAATTTCTTCTGTTTGAGGAAATAGTATTTTAGAAATAATAATTGCTCCTGGAGCCGCCATTACTGAAGCTGCTAATAGGTGTTTTGCAAATTGTAGTCTTAAAACTGGGTCGTCTCCTCCTAAAAACCCGATATAAGCTGCCAATACAGCTCCCGCAACAGTTGCCATGCCACCGATCATAACCAATAGCATTTCAGACTTATTCATCTTTTCTAAATACGCTTTAATTAATAGAGGTGCTTCTGTTTGGCCTAAAAAGATGTTACCAGCGACACTTAAACTTTCTGCTCCAGATATCTTTAGTGCTTTACTTAGCAACCAAGCCAAGCCTTTTACTACTTTTTGAATAATACCTAAATAAAATAATAAGGAGGTTAACGCTGAAAAGAATATAATAGTTGGTAATACTTGAAAAGCGAATATAAAACCAAAGGTATCCATGTCTACAACCAAACCTTCAAACAGAAATTTACTTCCAGCTCTAGTAAAGTCTAAAACACTAACGAATAGGCCTCCAACCCACTCAAATATCGTTTGAACAAATGGTATTCTTAAAACTCCAATGGCAATTATTAATTGAAACCCAACACCTAATCCAACAGTCCTCCAATTAATAGCTTTTCTATTACTACTAAATAAGTAAGCAATTATTAAAAGGACAATCATACCTAATATCCCTCTCCAGAAGCTATTGAATGAAAATCCTTGATTAGGAACCATTTTCTCACCTTTTACGACTTGAGAAACAGGAATAATTTCGTTTGGAGTTTTTAAAGCATACGAAATTCCATTCTTAGACAACACCAGAGTAGAATCTGTGACAGCGTTTATCTTATACTTTATAATAGAATCTTCTGCAATGTCAGGAAACAACAATAAAACATTATTTTGCTGTACATAATCTCCTTTCAAGGATTCAATAGGGTCACTCAAAGAATATGAAAATTGACCTTTGTCAAATTGAAAATAATTTTCCTTAGATGTTTCTTTATTGTACTCTAAAATCCATTTTTTTTCAATGGACTGTGCAGATAATATTGTAAAAACGGATAGTGAAAGCAGAAAAGTAAGTAATCCTTTCTTCATAAATCTTGAAATCATTTAAAAAAATATAATTAGTCCCTTATCGTAGTAGTAGTAAATATAAAGCTAACCTAACCTCGTTTAGAAATTTCGTCTCTTATTCTTGCAGCTAATTCATAATCTTCATTAGTTACAGCTTGATCAAGCATTCGATTAAGTTCATCTAGGGATAGGTCTTTATAACTCGTTTCTTTGCCAATCATCTCAACATCTTCAGACACCAATTCGTCTACTAATAAACTTTCAGGATCACTCTCTTCATCTTTCTTTGGGTTTACTTTTAAATATATTCCCGCTTGGTCTAAGATATTTTTATACGTAAATATTGGCGCTTGAAAACGCAGAGCCAATGCAATAGCATCACTTGTTCTAGCATCAATAATCTCTTCGATTTTATCTCGCTCACAAATTATACTAGAATAAAAAACACCATCTACTAATTTGTGAATAATAACTTGTTTGACCACAATATCAAATCGATCAGAAAAATTCTTAAAAAGATCATGGGTTAATGGTCTTGGAGGCTTGATTTCCTTTTCTAGAGCAATTGCTATAGATTGTGCCTCAAAAGCACCTATAACAATTGGTAACTTTCTCTCTCCATCTACCTCACTTAAAATTAGTGCGTACGCCCCATTTTGGGTCTGACTGTATGATATTCCTTTTATGTTCAGTCGAACTAAACTCATATTGCTCTCAATAAAAAAGGGCTGTTTGAACATGCGGACTTTTACCTAAGTTCAAACAGCCCCTAATTGGGCACAATTTATGAAAATTATGCGTTATTCGACTTAAATTCTTTTAATTTTTCGATAAGCTTAGGCACTACTTCAAAAGCATCTCCTACTATTCCGTAGTCTGCTGCTTTAAAGAAAGGTGCTTCAGGATCATTATTAATCACAACTTTAACTTTACTTGCATTAATACCGGCAAGGTGTTGTATTGCTCCAGAAACTCCAATAGCAATATACAGATTAGTAGCTACTGGTTTTCCTGTTTGCCCCACATGCTCGCTATGTGGTCTCCAACCCATATCACTTACAGGTTTAGAACAAGCGGTAGCCGCTCCTAACACACCTGCCAAGTCTTCGATCATACCCCAGTTTTCTGGACCTTTTAATCCACGCCCACCAGATACTACAATATCTGCATCAGCAATAGAAACCTTATCAGTAGCCTTATCCACAGCTGTTACTTGCACTTCAAAATCCTCATCAGATAGAGAAGGTTCGAAAGCTTCAGATGATGCTGCACCAGAATTTTCTTTCAACCCAAAAGCATTATTAGACAACCCTATTATCTTAACATCTGTTGACATTTCTGTTACATTAAATGCTTTATTGGTAAAAGCTGTACGTTTTACCTTAAAAGGAGAAGCACTTTCTGGCAAAGCAACTACATTAGAAGCATAACCTGCATTAAGATTTACCGCCAATAATGGTGCTAAAAACTTACTATCTGCTGTAGAACTTACGACTACAACTTTTGCTCCTTCTTTCTCTGCAGCTTGTTTTATAACATCTGCATAAGCTTTTGCACTAAAAGTAGATAGCTTGTCACCCTTTACTTCTAACACTTTATCTACACCATAAGTTCCTAATTCGCTACTATCACCTCCATTAACACTTACAGCAGTAACTGTTGTACCTAACATATTTGCCACTTCTTTTGCATAAGAAGCCACTTCGAAAGCTGCTTTTTTAAACTTTCCTCCTTCACTTTCTGTATATACTAAAACTGACATATTTTTCTCTTTTAAATAGCTTTTGCTTCGTTATGTAATAAATCTATAAGTTCCTGAACATTGTCTGGAGACACTAATTTAACCTGACCTTTTGGAGCTGGTTTTTCAAACTGAACAGCTTTTGTCTCATGATCTGCATCTATTGGTTCTACAACAGTAAGTGGTTTTTTACGAGCCATCATAATTCCTCTCATATTTGGAATACGCAAATCACTTTCTTCTACTAATCCTTTTTGTCCTCCAACAATCAGAGGCAATTTGGTAGTAGATGTTTCTTTACCTCCATCAATTTCTCGAACTGCAGTTACAGTATCACCATCAACCTCTAGACCTATGCATGTATTTACAAAATTAGCACCTGTAAGAGCAGCAACCATACCAGGCACCATACCGCCATTATAGTCTATTGACTCTCTACCTCCAATAACAAGGTCATAACCTCCGTCCTGAACAACCTTAGCAAGTTGTTTTGCTACATAAAAACCATCAGTAGCCTCGGTATTTACTCTTATTGCATTATCAGCTCCTATTGCTAATGCTTTACGTAAAGTAGGTTCTGTTTCAGGGCCTCCAACATTTACTACATCTACTGATGCACCCTGTTTTTCTTTAAACCACATCGCACGGGTTAGTCCAAATTCATCATTCGGGTTGATTACAAACTGCACTCCATTAGTGTCAAACTTAGTATCACCATCCGTAAAATTAATCTTGGAAGTTGTGTCTGGCACATGGCTAATACATACTAATATCTTCATTTTATATAGGTATTTTATGAGAATTTAATAATAAATGCGAAGGTACAAATAAAAAGTCGAATTTACTATGCATGCATAGTAAATTTTTCAATATTCAATCCCTCCCAAAGCGTTTTAATTGCTACTTTTGCGTTTCGTTATAGCACAAAACAATTATTTACAGATGAAAACTATACAGTTCAGAGAAGCAATTTGCGAAGCAATGAGTGAAGAAATGCGCCGAGATGAGTCCATATATTTAATGGGTGAAGAGGTTGCAGAATATAATGGAGCATATAAAGCTAGTAAAGGCATGCTTGACGAGTTTGGTCCGGATAGAGTTATTGATACTCCGATCTCTGAATTAGGTTTTTCAGGAATTGGTGTTGGTAGTGCTATGAATGGCAATAGACCAATTATTGAGTTCATGACTTTTAATTTTTCATTGGTAGGTATCGATCAGATCATTAATAATGCCGCAAAAATGCGCCAAATGAGTGGTGGTCAATTCAATATTCCTATTGTTTTTAGAGGACCTACTGCTTCTGCCGGTCAATTAGGAGCTACGCATTCTCAAGCTTTTGAAAATTGGTTCGCTAATACTCCAGGATTAAAAGTAGTTGTTCCTTCTAATCCAAAAGATGCAAAAGGACTTTTAAAATCTGCCATTAGAGATAATGATCCCGTTATCTTTATGGAAAGTGAACAAATGTATGGTGATAAAGGTGAAGTTCCTGAAGGAGAATACACAATTCCTCTTGGAGTTGCTGAACTAAAAAGAGAAGGAAATGATGTTACCATCGTATCATTTGGAAAAATTATCAAAGAAGCCTACAAAGCAGCAGATGAATTGGCCAAAGAAAATATTTCTTGTGAAATAATAGATTTAAGAACTGTTCGACCTTTGGACCTGGACGCTATTTTTACCTCTGTCAAAAAAACCAACCGCCTGGTAATTCTTGAAGAAGCATGGCCTCTTGCCAATATTTCTTCAGAGATTACTTATCAGGTTCAATCCAATATCTTTGACTATTTAGACGCACCTATTATAAAAATTAACACTGCAGATACTCCAACACCATACTCTCCCGTATTATTAGAGGAATGGTTACCAAATAGTAAGGATGTGGTAAAAGCCGTAAAAAAAGTGATGTACAAATAAAATTTACCTTTTTATTTTACGTTTCATCAATTTTAATAACCTGGCTGTTTATATTCTACCCCACTAAAAAAATGGCCTAAAAATTGATGCATCCACTAACTATCACAATTATTAATCATTAAGAACTTTAGATGAAACAATTTATTTTAGGAGGGATTCTTACTATTTTTGGTTGCACAGTTCTTTTTTCGCAAACTAAAGTTGGTGGACAAGTATATGACAGCAACAACCAGCCTATACCCTTTGCTAATATAGTATTCGTAAACTCTACAGTTGGTACTATAACAGATGAAAATGGTAGGTTTTACATGGAGTCTGATGATAATTACTCTAATATAAAAGTTTCTTTTATTGGTTTTGAAACAAAAACAATTGCACTTACCAAACGAGTTACTTATAAGATGCAAATTATTTTGGCTGAAGAAGCAGCGTCACTTGATGAGGTAGTAATTTATAAAGGTAAAACTTCTAAAAAAAATAACCCTGCGATTGATATCCTCAAAAAAATATGGGATAGTAGAAGAGCTAATGGAGTAAAGAAGTTTAAGCAATATAACTACGACAAATACGAAAAACTTGAGTTTGATCTCAATACGATAGATAGTGCTTTGGTTAATAGTAGAATTTTTAATGGTATGGAGTTCATTTTTGATGACGTAGACACTTCAAGAATTACCGGAAAAACTTACCTTCCTATTTTCCTTAATGAAGCAATTTCAAAAGTGTATGGAGATAATCAGCTCAATGAGTTCAAAGAGGTGCTTACCGGAAATAAAAATGCCGGATTTAGTGATAACCAGACTCTAATAGCATTTGTAAAAGATTTGTATTCTGATTATGACGTATATGATAATTACTTAAAATTCTTTGACAAAAGTTTTACCAGTCCACTATCTCGTACAGGAGTTGGGGTATATAACTATGTTCTTACAGATAGCGCTTATATAGATAACAAATGGTGCTATAACATTTTGTATTACCCACGCAGGAAAAACGAACTAACTTTCAAAGGTGATTTTTGGGTTAATGACACCACCTGGGCAATTAAAGAAATTAATCTTGAGGTTACGAAAAGTGCCAATATTAACTGGGTAAAGGATTTATATATAGAACAAGAATTTGATGTACTTAACGACTCTGTTTTTTTAATAACCAAAGATTATTTTCAATCTGATTTTGCTTTTAGTAAAAAAGAAAAATCAAGAGGAGTCTACGGAAAAAGAACAACTTTATATGACAATTATAAGTTTGACATAAAAAAAGACAAAAAGTTCTATCAAAGCCAAGTAGATCCTTATAATCAAGACATATACAATAGAGAAGATTCCTTCTGGAGCAATGCAAGAATGGAGGAGCTTAACAAAGACGAACAAAAAGTTTATAAATTACTTGACACACTTAAGACCGTAAAAGCATTCAAACGATTGTACAATATTGGGACTATTTTAGCCACTGGATATGTAGAGTTTGATGGTTTTGATTTTGGTCCCTTATTCTCTACTATCGGATACAATGACATTGAAGGATTTAGGCTTAGAGCTGGTGGTAGAACATATTTCACTTCTAATGACAGATGGCGTATTGAAGGATACGGTGCTTATGGTTTCAAGGATACGAAGTTCAAATATGGTATCTCCGGAAAATATTTAGTCGACAGAAAATCCAGGTTAATTGTTTCTGGAGGGAATCGAAGAGATGTAGAACAATTGGGAGCTAGTTTAACCAACACTAATGATGTAGAAGGAAGAAGTTTAGCCTCATCATCTATTATAGCTACTGGAGATAATGACAGATTAACCTCGATAAATCTTTCTGCATTATCCATGCAGTTAGAACCAAGAAAAAACTTTACTGTTGGACTCACAGGTTCTTTCAGAACTCTGAAACCAGCAGATCGATCATTGTTTAGCCTTGATTTTGAAGATGTAGAGACAGGTGAATTGCGACAAAAAATTAAACAGACTGAAATAGCTACATCTCTTGCGTATTTTCCAAAGCGAAAAACCACAGGGTATGGTGTAGATAGAGTTACCGTGAATGATGGAGATTATGCAACATTATTTCTTAATTACAGTGTGGGTATAAAAGGCATTATCGAAAGTGATTTTGAATATCAAAAAATTCAATTCCTATACCAACAACCTTGGAACATTGGTGGTTTTGGACGATTGAACAGCACACTTGAAGTAGGAAAAACATTTGGAGATGTTCCTCTGGGCTTATTAAGTGTTATACCTGGAAATCAAACGTATTTATCTATTTATAATACATTTCCGCTGCTCAACTTTTATGAATTTGTAACTGACACATATGCTACACTACATTTGGAGCATAATTTTAATGGTAGGATATTCTCAAGAATACCCATGCTTAGAAAATTAAATCTTAGAGAATTGGTAGGAGTACGCGGTGCATGGGGTGAATTATCTGATGCTAATAGGTTATTAAGCGCTCCATCCGAAGAGCTTCTTTTAACACCTGATGATGAAGTTTATTGGGAATATAGTGTAGGTGTTGGAAACATTTTTAAAATCTTTAGAATAGATTTTCACTTCAGAGGAAATTATTTTGATAATCCAGATGCACGTAAATTTGGAGTTACGGGATCTTTCGGGTTTTATTTTTAGAAGACAGCATAACCTACTTCCCTTTTCAGCTTATATTTTAATAAATGAATTCTATTTTCGTATCCCTGAAAACGTTATAGTTTACCTTTACATTAAATTTTATCAAAAAAAGTAATAATTTCTTCATATAAATCCCAACTAAACCTTTGTAATACCTTATATTTGCCGCCCATTAAATAGAAAACAAAAATTATGAGCGCAGCTAATAGTGAGAGCTTTGATGTACTGATTGAAATTCCGAAGGGAAGTCGTAATAAATATGAATATGATTTTGACATAAAGAAAATACGATACGATCGCATGATATTTTCATCTATGATGTATCCTGCAGACTACGGTTTTATTCCAGAAACATTAGCATTAGATGGTGACCCTTTAGACGTATTGGTATTGGTTACAGAACCAACTTTTCCCGGATGTGTAATGGAAGTAAAACCTATTGGAGTTTTTCATATGGCAGATGAAAAAGGGCCAGATGAAAAAATCATCTGTGTACCTGTTTCAGACCCAATAGCAAGTCGACTTGCCGATTTAAAAGAAATGAATCCACATTTAATAAAAGAAATTGAGCACTTTTTCCAAGTATATAAGGATTTAGAAAAGAAAAAAGTTGATGTAGGCGGATGGGGAAATATAGATGAAGCAAAAGATATCATTAAAGCTTGTGTTAAACGATTTCAAGACATGGAGGATAAACCAGAAGGGTTGTTTAGTATCTATTAATTTTTGATTAAAAAAATTTAAAAAAGCGCAATATTTTATTAATAATATTGCGCTTTTTGTATTTAGGGTATTTTTACTACTTTTAGCGACTAATTAACTTAAAATATATTTAATGGAATCAAATATGATTTATATGCCAATTGTTTTGGCATTACTAGGGCTAATTTACATGCTTATTAAAAAATCTTGGGTAATGAAACAAGATGCCGGTGATGGTAAAATGAAAGAAATTTCGGATCATATTTATGAAGGCGCCTTAGCTTTTTTAAGCGCAGAGTACAAACTGCTTTCAATATTCGTTATTATAGTAAGTGTATTGTTATTTATAGTTTCTATAGTCGTAGACACAACGCACTGGTTGATTGTAATCGCTTTCATTTTTGGAGCTGTATTCTCTGCTTTTGCAGGAAATATAGGAATGAAAATTGCAACGAAAACAAATGTTAGAACTACTCAAGCCGCTCGTACTAGTTTACCAAAAGCACTTAAAATTTCTTTTGGTGGTGGTACGGTAATGGGACTTGGAGTTGCAGGGTTAGCCGTTTTAGGATTAACAGCTTTCTTTATTATATTTTATAACATCTTCATGGGGGGCGAATGGGTTTCTACTGATAAAATGACAATTGTTTTAGAAACATTAGCTGGATTCTCTTTAGGAGCAGAATCTATTGCATTATTTGCTCGTGTGGGGGGAGGTATTTATACCAAAGCTGCAGATGTTGGAGCAGATCTTGTAGGTAAAGTAGAAGCAGGCATCCCAGAAGATGATCCTCGTAACCCTGCCACCATTGCAGATAACGTTGGTGATAATGTAGGTGATGTTGCTGGTATGGGAGCTGATTTATTTGGATCTTATGTAGCAACTGTTCTGGCAGCTATGGTTTTGGGTAACTATGTTATTAAAGATATGGGAGGCTCTATTGCAGATGCTTTTGGAGGTATTGGCCCTATCTTATTACCTATGGCAATTGCGGGTGTTGGTATTATAATCTCTGTAATAGGTACTATGCTTGTTAAAATTAAGAGTAATGATGCTAAAGAAGCTCAAGTAATGGGAGCACTTAATGTTGGTAACTGGACATCAATTATCTTAGTAGCTGCAGCTTGTTTTGCATTATGTAAGTGGATGTTACCGGAAACTATGAAAATGGAATTCTTTGGTGAAGGCTTAGTCGAAATATCTGCTATGCGTGTATTTTACGCGACCCTAGTTGGTTTAGTAGTAGGAGCAGTAATTTCATCTGTAACCGAATATTATACAGGATTAGGTAAGTCACCTATTCTTAAAATTGTACAACAATCAAGTACAGGTGCCGGAACCAATATTATTGCAGGTTTGGCCACTGGTATGATTTCTACGTTCCCTTCTGTATTATTATTTGCCGGAGCTATTTGGGCATCTTATGCCTTTGCAGGATTTTATGGTGTAGCTTTATCAGCCTCTGCAATGATGGCTACAACAGCAATGCAGTTAGCAATTGATGCTTTTGGACCTATATCAGATAATGCAGGTGGAATTGCGGAAATGAGTGAACAAGAACCAATAGTGAGAGAACGTACAGACATTTTAGATTCTGTGGGTAACACAACAGCAGCAACAGGAAAAGGTTTTGCTATTGCTTCTGCAGCATTAACATCGTTAGCCTTATTTGCAGCATATGTTACTTTCACTGGTATTGACGGGATTAATATTTTTAAAGCCCCAGTATTAGCAATGCTATTCGTAGGAGGTATGATTCCGGTTGTATTCTCTGCCTTGGCAATGAATGCAGTGGGTAAAGCTGCTATGGAAATGGTACAAGAAGTACGTCGCCAATTCAAAGAAATTCCAGGTATTATGGAAGGTACAGGAAAGCCAGAATACGATAAGTGTGTTGCTATTTCTACAAAGGCCTCTCTTAAAGAAATGATGCTTCCAGGTTTATTGACTATTGGATTTCCATTAGTAATAGCATTTGTTCCATTATTGTTTGGTATGGATACTAAAGCCATTGCAGAAATGCTAGGAGGATACATGGCAGGAGTTACCGTGAGTGGTGTATTATGGGCAATTTTTCAAAATAACGCTGGTGGCGCATGGGATAACGCAAAAAAATCCTTTGAGGCTGGTGTAGAAATTAATGGCGAAATGACCTATAAAGGTTCTGATGCTCATAAAGCCGCAGTAACTGGTGATACTGTAGGAGATCCTTTTAAAGATACATCTGGCCCATCTATGAACATTTTAATTAAACTTACATGTTTGATAGGTTTAGTTATAGCTCCAATTTTAGGAGGGCATACAGAAGAAACAGCCGTAGCCAATAATAATGTTGAAGTGGTAAATGAAATCGAAGGACAAACTTCTTCTGAAAAGAAGATCGAGGTTACAATGAAAATGGAAGATGATATGGCAATTGCCACTGTAACTATTGAAACTACTGAAAATGGAAAAGTAACTAATGAAGTAAAAGAATTGAAAGGAACAAAAGCTGAAATAAAGGCCGAAATCGAAACAATCAAAGCTTCACTTAAATAAAAAAAACCAAAATTATATTCATACAACCTCGCTCTTTGAGCGAGGTTGTTTATTTTTATATCAAAAACTACTTTTTTTCATGTTTAAGAAAAAAGCTTTACGTATTAACACCTACCTCGGTTATGGCACCAACGAACTGTTTCGAGCCACCGGAAGAGCACTTGAAGATGAGAATATCAACTTTTACCTAAACCAAAGTACATTCAAAACCTTAAAAAACATATATAGGCAATTAGAAAGTGATGAAATTAGGGAAGCTCCAATACAATTAAAATTATCTAATGGAGAAATATTTGAAACTGATAGTGATAAAGAAGGATATTATAATTTTGATATAAATCTTAATAAACTTGAAGAACTTACCGACGAGGAGGGTTGGTTACCATATGCTGTATCATATAAGCCAGATATTTTGTCAAGAAAAATTAGCAATCAGAATATATTTCCCGGTCATATGCTTATTCCTGCTAAAAATGCAGAATTTGGTGTAATAAGCGATATTGATGACACAATACTACATACTGGGGTGGCTTCCTTGTTCAAATGGAGAGTAATTGCAAACACATTTTTCAAGAATTTTGATAAGCGGTTACCTATTGAAGGTACTATTCATTTTTATAAAAAATTACATATGGGAAAGAATAATAACCCAATAAATCCATTTTTTTATGTAAGTAATAGTCCTTGGAATTTGTATGATTATTTAAGTGCCTTTTTTAAAAAACACCTCTTCCCAAAAGGTCCTATTTTATTAAGAGATTTAAGAACTCCATTTGATAAAACTCCAAAACCAAAAATACCTCACAAACAGTCAGAAATTCTAAATCTTTTAAAGATGTATCCCAAAATGAGATTTATCCTGATTGGTGATAGCGGAGAAAAAGACGCAGACATTTACACCCAAATCGCAAAAGAATACCCAGGTAGGATTTTAGCTATTTATTTAAGAAATGTACTACATAGAAGAAAAGAAAAGCGAATACAAAGAATCATAGACTTATTTGATGCTTGTCCTATTCTACTTGTTAGTACATCTGATGAAGCAATACAAAATGCCAAAGAATTAGGTTTTATTAATTAATTCTTTAAACTTCTTACTTCAGAGGTTAACGCAAGCATAGCCTCTTGCAATTGTTTCATACTAGCCGTATCAGAATTAGCATCAATATTAAAACTTAGTTTACTATTCACCTCCCATAATTCAACTATTTGATGTGCTTGAATATTGTATGGCAAATATTCAGAATTTAAAGAGATTAATGTAATTACAGAAGCATCTTCATTTTTCCTAATTTTCTTAACTACAACGCTATCATCTAATACAACAACACAAATAGTATTGCTACCTACTTCGGACAGGTTATTTAAAGCTTTACCGATTACCCACTCTTTTGGTTCAAGAATCGGTAACATACTATCTCCTTCAACCTGAAAGCCACGATATGTAGCATTACGGTACTCTGGTAACGGTATGTCAAATGCAGGTAATTGCTGATACCAATCCAAATCCTGAACATTATGCGGGTATCCTGCTGCAGCTTTAACATTAACCAGAACAATATTTTCATTATTCTGAGAATCAATTGTCACCACCTTAGGAGAAACATCTCCCAGGTGTAACTGGATTTTCTTTTGGTTGCTCTCTCCAAACAACCACAAAGGATTAACATTAAATTCTTGTAGCAATCTTGCCACAACCTTTCCAGAAATCTTTGTCTTACCACGCTCAATATCTGCTGTTGAGTTTTTAATCTGCAAAACCTCTGCAAAATCTGATTGGGTATAATGGTTCTCTTCGCGAATTTGCTTAAATCGCTTAATGGTTTGGTTAGTCAAATTATCCATATAATCAGGATTTTAATTATTATCTCATATACACTTTAGGATTTGGGATAATTAATAACAAAGATACAAGATTTTGGAATATTTCCAATTTTAACATAATTATATTTTAATTTATATGGAATTTTTCCATAAATTTGGAAAAATTACAACTAAAATCAACTTCTATGTCTTCACAAATCATCCCGTTGTATCAAAAAGTATCAGAAAAAATTATTCGTCATTCTTTAAATAATACGATTAATGCAATCGATAAACTAAAT
The DNA here is from genome assembly GCA_947496355.1 of uncultured Aquimarina sp. Taxonomy (GTDB): domain Bacteria; phylum Bacteroidota; class Bacteroidia; order Flavobacteriales; family Flavobacteriaceae; genus Aquimarina. Next base: position 371,115 of record CANMCO010000002.1, on the reverse strand, counting down.
CATGAATTGAATGAAAAAGGGTATCGTTTTTTAAAAGATCAAACGATAGGGCTTTATAATTTTAACTTCTATTGCCCTAATTTAAGGATAGCAATTGAAATAGACGGATACGCACATGAGTTTTTGGACATACACAATCAAGATGCTCCTAAAAAACTGCACATTTCCTCCCTTGGGATTACCGTATTAAGGTTTACAGATTATCAGGTTTTGGTAGACATGGATGAGATCTTCAGAACCCTTAAAAACCAAATCCAATCCTCAAAAACAAATTCTTATGTCGTTTGACAGAATTCGAGAAAAATTATCGATTCTGGCAGATGCCGCTAAATATGATGTTTCTTGCGCTAGTAGTGGAGGTAAGCGCGCAAACAGTGATAAAGGATTAGGCAATAATACTGGCATGGGGATTTGTCATAGCTATACAGAAGATGGACGTTGCGTATCATTATTAAAAATACTACTCACTAATCATTGTATTTTTGACTGTGCTTATTGTATCACTAGAAAAAGTAATGATGTAAAACGTGCGGCATTTAAAGTTCAGGAAGTTGTTGACCTAACAATCAACTTTTATCGAAGAAATTACATCGAAGGGCTGTTTTTAAGTTCGGGGATATTCAAAAATCCCGATTATACCATGGAGCGTCTTGTAACTGTAGCCAAAAAACTTCGTTTAGAAGAAAATTTTAATGGGTATATTCACCTTAAATCCATACCCGGAGCTAGTGATGAACTTATGCGAGAAGCAGGGTTATATGCCGATCGGTTAAGTGTTAATATTGAAATCCCTACCATATCTGGATTAAAACTTTTGGCTCCTGATAAAAAGCATGAAGATTTTATAAAACCCATGCAAAAGGTTAAAAACGAAATCATACAGTATAAAGCAGAACGAAAAATTATTAAAAGCACTCCCAGATATGCTCCTGCTGGGCAAAGTACGCAAATGATTATTGGTGCCACCGGAGAGAGTGACAGAGATATCATGTATTCGGCAACATATTACTATAAAAAATTCAATATGCGTAGAGTATATTATTCTGGATATGTACCCGTTATGTCTGATAGCCGCCTTCCTTCTTTAGGAACCGAGGTCCCTATTCTGAGGGAAAATCGTTTATACCAAACAGATTGGTTACTTCGGTTTTACGGGTTTTCTGTTACCGAAATATTAAACGATTCACATAAAAATCTTGATTTGGATATTGACCCCAAATTAAGTTGGGCATTACGTAATCTACATCTCTTCCCTATTGATATTAACAGAGCAGATAAAGTAATGCTAGCCAGAGTACCAGGAATTGGTATGCAATCAGTCTCTAAAATCATTCAAGCTCGTAAATTTAGAAATCTTGATTGGACACATCTAAAAGCAATTGGTATTGCATTAAATAGAGCACAATATTTTATAACCTGTAGCTCAAAAGATTTTTACAAAAAAGAGCTTTCCCCTAGTATGCTAAAAAACAAAATATTAAAAAGCTCTGCTAGTAAATATAATAAACACTTCAATCAACAATTAAGTCTCTTTTCCTAAAACTAGCAGTTATGAATCCACAAACTATATTATTGTATGATGGAAGTTTTGATGGATTTCTTTGCTGTGTTTTTATGGTATATGATCAAAATATAGTGGACCCTGTTATTAGAAAAGAATCTCAAACTAAGAACCAATTATTTACCATTACCGAACAAGTTACTACTGAAGAATCTAAAGCCAAAAGAGTTTGGAAAGGATTTAGAACAAAAACAACCACCGCAGAGCAAAGAGATTTTTTTAAAGCTTTTTTAAGTGAAGTAAAAGGAGTTGAAAATACACTTTTGAGTTACATGAAAAGTACTTTCAATAAGAAAGCGAGTACTGCTATTGATTTTAGTAATAAGGATGTTCTAAAAATAAATCAGGTAGCACGTATGGTTGGAAGAGAAAAACATCGAATGGAAGCCTTTGTAAGATTTCAATTGACTAAAGATGATATGTATGTAGCTACGGTAGCGCCAGATTTTAATGTGTTACCACTTATTATGCATCATTTTAAAGATCGATATGCAGATCAGAAATGGCTGATTTTTGACACTAAACGAAGCTACGGAATATACTATGATCTAGTTTCAGTAGAAACCATAACATTTGAAAACATTTCAGGAATTAATACTAAAGCAATTAAAAAGAGTTATAACGATACAGAAATTGACTTTCAAAAACTTTGGAGTGTATACTACAACAATGTAAATATCAAATCAAGAAAAAATTCCAAACTGCATTTACAACATGTTCCCAAGCGTTATTGGAAATATCTTACTGAAAAAAACACAATCTAGCCACTATTATTATAGGTTAGCATAACAGTTTGTCGTAAAAACACACCCTTTCAACTTAAAAGTGTGTATTTTTTCCCCACCATAAATTTCTAAAACATGAAATAAAGTATTATGTTTGACGTTAAGTAACCAATTAACTATATCTATTTATTATGAAAAAATTTTTTCTAGGAGCTTTAGCTCTAATGTTTGTAGTATCGGTATCATCATGTAGAGAAACTGCTAAAGAAGCAGAAGAAGCTGCAAAAGATGCTGCTACAGAGGCAGTAGATGCTGCTGGCGAAACTGCAGAAGCTGCAAAAGATGCTGCTGGTGAAGCAGTAGACGCTGCAAAAGACGCTGCTGGTGAAGCAGTAGACGCTGCAAAAGACGCTGCTGGTGAAGCAGTAGATGCTGCAAAAGATGCTGCTGGTGAAGCAGTAGACGCTGCAAAAGATGCTGCAAAAGAAGGAACAGAAAAAGCAGCGAACGCTGCTACTGATGCTCTTAAAAAGAAGCAGTAATAGATTCTAATACAATCTTAAGAAAGCCATCCTATTACTAGGATGGCTTTTATATTTTATTCTAGCCATGTAGTTTTACTTTGAGCCGGACTGCGTTTTGAAGGCATGTTATCTTCCTGATTATAATTGCCTAGGTAAAAGAAACCTAAACAACGTTCACCCTCCTCAAAATCGAAAAAATCGCTTACATATTTTATTAAACCTGGACTACTCCAATAGCAACCCACATTATTCGCAGAGCAAGTCAACCACATATTTTGAACGGCCATAGCTGTAGAAGCTATCTCCTCCCATTCTGGAATCCTTTCTTTAGGATCACGCTGCATACAAATAGCTATAACAGCACTGGCAGATTTACAATTGTCAATTATTTTTTTATGTTTAAAAGGAGAAAAGTCCTCGTCACTTGTAATATCTGTATATGTATCTGATAAAAAAACACCTAACCTATCCTTTGCATCTCCCAATACAACTTTAAAACGCCAAGGCTCTGTTAATCTATGGGTAGGTGCCCAATTAGCGTTTTCCATCAACGTTTGAATAAATTCCTTAGAAACAGGTATATCATTGTACATTGGAGGAAAAATGGACCTTCGATTTCTAATTACTCCATTTATATCTATATTGGACATATAATTTCTTTTTTTTTGTAAAGTTATTATTATTCTTAGGACTAAAAATGCTCTTGTTATTAATTAATATAATATTGTGAATACAAAGGTTAGACTACAAACACAAGAACAACTTGATGACCTAGAACTATCTGGAACAGCTCTCAACAGCACCCTATCTAGTCTAAAATTAATTAATACCTTATTAGGTAATCATAGACAATTGTACAAAGCCATTATTACATATTTTAATGCAAATTCATTCAAAAAAGAGTTCCATATTGTGGATTTAGGCTGTGGCGGTGGTGATAGTATAAATTACATTTCAAAGAAATTAAATAAGCACAAAATTAAAGTTCATTTTACAGGAATTGATGGAAACCCAGGCAGCATTTCATATGCAAGAAAAAATAATATAAATCCAAAACATACTAATTTTATAGTTGCAGATATTTTGGATAAGAGTTTTACAGTCCCAGACTGCGACCTTTTAATAAGCAGCCATTTTATATATCACTTTAAAAATAAGGACCTTACTTTGTTTTTGAAAAAGATGAAAAAGACTAGATCCGAAATGTTAACACATATTATTTTTAGTGAACTGTATAGAACAAGAGTAGCATATTACCTCTTCAAATTGATGAGTTTTATGCTTCCCATTTCTGATATTGCTAAAAAAGATGGTTTAATTGCCATACAAAGAGCTTTTTCGATTGATGAGCTGCAAAAAATTATTAAGAATAGCGGTGTAAAAGAGTTTAAAATAATAAAAAAGCCGTTTTTTCGTATGATTACTAAAATAGACATATAAACCTATGAAGGAAATATTAATTAAGAAAGTAAACAAATTAAAAAGTACCCCTAGAACTTTAATTCTTATCTATATTATCGTTTATTTTCTTTGGGGGTTGTGTATGAATCGCTTTGGAGCCGAAATGGAAATAGCAAGATTTTCTAATTGGTGGCAAGTGATAACATGTTATATCTTATATATGGTTCCTATTTCTATATTATTAAAGGAGTACAAATTTTTTGATCAATATGCCTATGGTTTGGTAGCCATGGGAATATTAGAATTTCTGGGATATTGGCTCCAAACATCTTATGCATATCCCAACAATATCCTAGATCAGCTATTTAATCCCCAAAACTTTAGTCTAGGAATGGCGCTTTTTTTTGCACTATACTTTCCCGCGGGAAACTGGCTAGTATCAAAAGTGCATGGCATTATCTACCCAAAAAAGAAATTATGAATAGATTATTTCTTAGGAACGAGTACAAATTGTTGTTTACCTTGTTTTTTAGTTCGATATCTACGCCCTATATCTACCGCTCCTTCAAGACTTAGAGAATCATCAATATAGTCAATCCAATCCTGTTTGTCCACAATTGCATTATCTAGTATTGCATCGGTAAGGTTTGCATCTACCAATTTTGCTCCCCATAATTTAGCTTCAGAAAGGTCTGCTCCAGACAAATCCGCTCCTGATAAATTAGCATTTGTTAGGTCTGCGCCAGCTAATTCAGCATTTCTAAGGTTAGATTGAATTAACCTTGCTCTATTTAGGTTCGCATCAGAAAGATTTATTTTATTCAAGTTAGCCTCTTTTAGTTCACTACTTGCCAAGTTAGCGGCGGGCATATTTGCATTGGACAGGTTAGAATAATTTAGCTTAGCATATTTAAGATAAACACCTCTACCAAGAGATACTTCTTTTAAAGAACTATACTCGAAATCTCCCGCATAAAAAATATCACTTAGAGATTGTTGTCCCAAATCACTTTTTATCAAACTATATAGTAGCTGTCCACGTTCTGGACTTGTTTTTTTATCTATTAATTTACCGTCTTCAATATATTGATAAGGTTTCATTGCCCTTGATAGACTTACAATCCTGGCTTGCAAAGTATTGCTAATGTTATTTTTAGAGTTTGTACCCTTGTATTTTAATTCTTCATTTAAATCGCCCAGAACATTATCCATTACAAATACCAAAGAGGACCTACGATCTGCCTCTACAAGGTCATTTTGGTTTGTGATTAATTTATTTTGATTTATCAATAACTTAGTCTGAAATAATAAGACCATAGAAGGAACTACAGCAAATAAAAAAGCAAATAAGCCAATTCGTGTAACTCTCCAGATTACGCTAGACGAAACATCTGACACAGTATCTACCGAGACAGTTTTATACTCCTTATACTCGTTTATTGCACTGCTGATACTATTTTTAAGTCTAGAACCAAAAATTGGAACACTAGATTTTTTTAAAAGCCACCATCTAAACCTTCGCTTCTTTTGCTTACCAGCATTAATTTTATCCAGTTTATCCTGAAGTAATTTATTTTCGTTTTTTAATCTTTCGATATAGTCTTGCTCGTTCACTACAATATAGATTTGGGTATTAAAACGTTTAAGATATAAAAGTTATTATTACATAAAAAAAGAAAGCCTTTTTAATCACTAAAAAAGGCTTTCTCCAATCAACATAAAAAAACAACCAACCAATGGTAATCTTTATTTCATATACTCGGTAATATCATTTGCTATATCCTCAATCAAACTGAACTTCTCATCTTCATCAATCAGATGAATGGTTTTGACCAAAGTATTCACATATCCAGATACATATTCTCTTTTTTTTGTGTCACAAACATATTCTTTGCCTTCTACCACAATAAATGTAATCAAATTACGAATGATCAGTCTTATATCCGATATACTCAAATCGTCTTTCATTGTTTATCATTTTTGATCATTACCAAAAGAATACATAATGAAAGTAAATATCTAATCCATGAAAAAGGAAAAATAAGGCTAATTAAAAGGTCAATATCCGATCAAAAACCAGTTTTACCGTTTTTTAGGAATACACTATTAAATTGATCAAATATTTGAAAAAGAATGCGGTAGCTTCGACATAATAAATGTATCAAGAGAGCAAGGCCACTTTGACAAATAACATTATGCCATTTTCAAAAAATATGGTAACTTTAAATTTGGAAATGTTTGTACTCCAACAATACCCCTAATGCTTAAAAAAGCAAAAAATAACATCCTATATTGATGAACAAGCTTGTATTTGATAAGGTCTATTTATAATTTCTAGTTTGTATTCGATTAAAAAACTGGGATAAAAAATCTAAATTAATTTAAGAACTAAAATATCGATTAAAGAAAGTAAATTGTCATAATCGTCATCTAAATTATTCGAATAGCCATAAGCAACAAATCCCCAATGTTTAACCAAAATTTTACTTGAAATGAGTTATAAGTATGATGTCTTCTTTAGCTATAAAAGAAATGAGCTAACAGAGGTTTGGCATAATAAATTAGTCAAACGATTAGAATTTTGGCTCAATAATGAAATACATGACAGAGATGTATCCATTTTTTACGATAAAGAATCAATAGAAATAGGTGACCAATGGAAATCTAAAATTGGAGAAGCCATAAAACATTCAAGGTGTATAGTTGCAATTTTATCTCCTGATTATTTTAAATCAAAATGGTGTTATGCCGAAATATTATCTTTTTTGAAGCGTCAGGAAAACCTTAATACGACCGGTGGTTTAATTTTAAGTGCAAGATTTCACGATGGACATAGTTTCCCAAAAAAAATTAAAGATATTCAACAACAGGATTTTAGCGAATATGCATCTATTAGTAGTTCCTTTTGGGAAACCAGAAAGGCAGCCGAGTTTGGAGAAAAAATTAAGGCATTTGCTCAGGTAATTGCTGAGCAGATTAAAAATGTTCCCGATTTTCAAAATGATTTTCCAATAGTAATTCCTGATCAGGAAGATTTATTAACAACCTCTATAACTAGATTAGTATGACCAACAAAAAGCAAGGGAAAGTTTATACATTTTATTCTTATAAGGGAGGTGTTGGTAGATCAATGGCCCTGGCAAATATAGCTGTACTGCTTGCACAATGGGGTCAAAAAGTTCTTGTAGTAGATTGGGATCTTGAAGCTCCCGGTCTTCACCAATATTTTCAAAAAGATTATATTAAATCAAAAGGCAATATCGAGATTAATAAAGGAATACTAGACATTCTGCTTTCTTATAAATCTGATAACCAAATTAATTGGAAGAACGAACTTATAAAATACGATTTAGGAAAAAGTGGTGTGGACCTCTTAAGTGCAGGAAGTCAGGATAAAAACTACACCTCAAAACTGCGCTCTTTAAACTGGCAAGAATTAGTTGAAAATAGTAACATTTATGACTACTTAAATAACCTAAGAAATGAATGGATAGATGATTATGATTTTGTATTGATAGATAGTAGAACCGGAGTAACAGATATTGGCGATATTTGCACGGTATTATTTCCGGATATACTTGTGATGATTTTTGCCTCTAATTATCAAAATATTGAAGGGATTAAAACAATAATCCAAAGAGTTATTCCTGCTCATAATAACTTACCTGTTAATAGAAGTAAATTATTAATACTACCAATACCTAGCAGAACAGAGCCCTATACAGAATATGACCTAAATAAAAAATGGCAAAGGATATTTGAATCTGAATTTAAGGAACAATATTATCATTGGATACCACAAAATGCAGAACCAAATGACATCCTTAATAAAATCTTTATTCCATATATCTCAAAATGGAGTTTTGGTGAAGCCATGCCTGTTTTAGAAGATGAAGACGAATTATATAAACCAACATCTATAGGAAACGCATACTCAAGAATAGCAAATCTTGTTTTAAACAATCTTGATTGGAATAAAACAACTAACACCTCTAGCGAAACCATTTCAAGAGATTCTAAATTTTTGAAAAAAGTAGAAACACTGTTACAAAAGGAAGTAAATCTTGATAAGGAATTGAAAAGAATAAACAGAAGAACCACTATTAATAAAATAGTAGTTGGATTAACTGCTTTAACAATAATGGCTTTTATCTATTTCGCATACGTAAACAAAACCCAAATCGGGAAAAGAAATATTGAAAACGCCAGTAATGACACCTTATTAATAGCTCAACAGATTAGTACATATGATCAATTTATATTAAATAATGGTTCTTATATAAAAATCGCAGATAGTCTTCAGAATGCAGAGATATTTATGGAAAGACTTATTTTAAATGGTAATGCTACGATTATCGGAAACGGGATTAACGGCACTAATGGAAAGGATGGAAGAAATGGGATTAATGGCAAGGCAGGAATTGATGGTGGAAATGGTGAAAATGGTACTTTTGGAGAGCCAGGTACTAACGGAAAAACCATAACTATTATTGCCAAAATAATAGAGTGGAAAACAACTGATACTTTATATGTTGATGTAAGTGGGGGTAACGGTGGAAATGGCGGTAACGGTGGACGCGGCGGAGACGGAGGGCCAGCCTATTGTATAAGTAGAGGTGACAAGTATGTTATTAGCACTAAAATCAAAAATAATAGTGAAAAAGATACCGTAGATGTAAAGCATATAAATGCTGGTAACGGTGGAAATGGCGGTAATGGAGGAATTGGTGGCGACGGAGGAAACATAGGCAAAATATTGCTGGTAGGTAATTCTGATTTTTCCAATAATATTGTCATAATTGAAGAATATGGAAATGGAGGAGTAGGAGGAAATTATGGGGTTGGAGGAAAAGGAGGTGCCAGTAAAGTTTGTCCAGCACCTTCTGGCAAAGTTAAAGCAAACGAAGGGAAAAATGGAGAAAATGGAATTAAAGGGAAAAATGGTAATAGTTATGTTCAAGAACAAGAAGTTGATACCATTCAACAACAAGTACAGTCTCAGATCTTATTAAACAACTCAAAATAAGTAATTAGAGAGGTAGATAACTTTTGTATTCAATATATTAGTATTATTACAAACAAAAATCATCGCATTACTCTTCCTCCTTTTTGAAATTCACGCTGGATACCTACAACGATATCTGATTGATAAATTATATTTTTATTGGCGCTAAGGGAGCACAAACAAGCGTATTGCACAATATTCATTATTTCGGCACCTGATAATTCATAACGCTGTGCAATACCCGGAAGGTCAACATCTGAATGAAAATCAACAATTGACGGAAATGCTTTTCTCCAAATTGCTAATCGCTCTGGTGCTTTTGGAAGGGGAAAGTGAATAATGGATTGAAAACGTCGTACAAAAGCCTCATCTATGTTACTTTTTAGGTTAGAAGCAAGAATAACCAAACCCTTATATGTTTCTATTCTTTGTAATAGATAAGATACTTCTTGATTAGCATACTTATCATGAGCATCTCTAACATTGGTTCTTTTACCAAACAAAGCATCTGCTTCGTCAAAGAAAAGAATGTTTTCAGTTTTTTCTGCTTTGGCCAGTAGATTTGCTAGATTTTTCTCTGTTTCTCCAATAAATTTAGATACCACCATAGAAAGGTCTATTTTATACACGTCTTTATTCGTATACTTCCCAAGTAAACTTGCTGTTAGGGTTTTACCAGTACCCGGAGGACCATGAAACAAAGCCCTATACCCTGGTTTTATTTTTTTATGCATTCCCCAATCGTTAAGCAATGTATTTCCATGAGTAATCCAGGTGCGTAATTCTTGAATATGGTTATGTGTTTCCTTTCCTAATACCAAGTCATCCCAGACCATTTCAGTTTCGATAATTTGAGCAGGAAATTTCATACTAAAAGCTGGTCTGTTAACCTTTCCTAATGACAATAACTCTGTGTACTCTAGAGAAAGAATAATCTTACCACTCATTCTAGGTTCACCTTCTGGTGAATCTTCTAGCCATAAAATATGATTTCTGACAAAAAAATGATCGGGATTAAAAAAACCTTGAATATCTTTTCTTTTTTCCATGTCATCACCTGCCAATAAAAAAAGTGCTGTTTCACCTGTAGGTAAAAATCCTCTAAAATTCTTACCTCGCATTCCTCCCAACCTGGGAAAATCACCTGTAGACTCTAATTTTGCTTGTATGACACTGTCCAAAAACCCACTATCTATATGCGGGCTCAATGCGAGAAGTAATAACCCTTTTTCGGCTTCGTTAAGATCTTCGTTTTTAATTATGTTTGGGATTGATGCTTCCCAAGTATCAAATAATGGTATCTCTGGTTTTGAAGTCTTACTTTTTTCGTCAAAATAGGTATCTAAACGATATTCTATTAATTCTTTAAGGTATTTGAACTCGGTACTTATACTCATTTAATTATATCAAGTTATCTATTATAATTTAGCCTGGGATTATGATTTATTTTTTCCCCTTTTGCTGAATTGTATGTGTTAGTTCATGTGCTAGTAATTTTTTACCCTCGCTCGAATCTGGATTATATTTCCCAGAATTAAAATACACATCTTCACCATGCGTGAATGCCTTGGCACTCAGTTCCTTATTCATTGCAACAGCATCTTGATCCGTATGAATATTTACTCCACTAAAATCAGTTCCGAAAGAAGATTCCATTTCGGCTTGTGTACCTTTTGACATTTTCCTTCCCTTACCCGCTTTATTTTTAATCTTACTTGACAATTCGTTACTTGCTGCTCGACTATTAGTATTAGTTTTTGTTTGTATAGATTTTTCTTGCAACTCCTCTTCTTGGCCTCCCATTCTTTGGATCTCTGGTTTTTGCTGTAACTCCTCTTCTTCTTGACCTTCCATTCTTTGGATCTCTGGTTTTTGCTGCAACTCCTCTTCTTCTTGACCTTCCATTCTTTGAATTTCAGGTTTTTCTTGCACCAATTTGTCTTCCTCCATTCGTTGCTCTGCCGTTCCTAATTTCTCATCTTCTTGTGGGGTTGCCAATGATTCTCGCTGTATGCTACTTATTTCTTTATTTTGCACATCTGGTTTAGAAGACTTATTAACCACAGCATCTGCCATACTATCAGCTTCTTTTTCGTACTTATCACCAGGCTGTCCAACCGTAAGTTTAGTTTGTATAGCTTCTCCATTTGTGGTATTAAAAAATGGTTTTTTACTTTGCTTAGCAAAAAAAGGAGCTTCAACCTTTTCTTTCCCCTCATTACTATGCGGAAGCTTTCTTTGGTTACTGGAAAATATACTTTTCATAGGTTTTAATTTTTATGCGTTCATTAATTAAACTTTGACAAAAACTCTTTAGTGAGCTCACTATAATCTTTTGCTCCATTTGCGTTTTTATCATACGAATAAATATCCTTACCCTTCTCCTGCGCATTTGCCAGAGAAATATTAGTTCTAATATGAGTTTTAAAAATCATATCATCAGAAAACTCTTCTACAAGTTCTTGCTTAACTTGTTGGTTCATTTTTTTCCTATAATCATACTTCGTTAGCACGAAACCTAATAGCCTAATTTGACCATTTAATTTTTGCACTAACCCAAAATGTTTTAAAAAATTTCTTACTCCTTTTAAAGGTAAGAATTCTGCCTGTAATGGTATAAGAACAAAGTCACTACTTACCAATGCATTAATGGTTAGCATTCCCATAGAAGGCGGACAATCTATAAACACAAAATCATATCCTTTTACAGGTTTGATCAATTGTGATAGTATCTTCTCACGACCATATACACTGGCTAACTCTAATTCTGCCCCCGCAAGATCCAGAGAAGAAGGAATCAAATCTAAACCCGAAGCTTTAATCAATACATCGGTTAGTTTCGTTTTTTCACCAAAAGCTTCCTTGCGTAATACGGTATAAATCGAATCTTCAATAGTATCAGTAATACCCAATGATTGAGTAAGATTTGCTTGCGGGTCCACATCAATTAATAATACTTTCTTGCCTTTCTTCTGTAGTCCGGCTGCCAAGTTGATCGCTGTAGTCGTTTTTCCTACTCCACCCTTAAAATTTGCTATCGAGATTACCTTCATAAATTTATTAATTATTGCGCTTTATGTCTACATTATTATCCTAATTCTGCATTAAAATATTGGCATACTTTGTCCCATACCTCGCAACCAACTCTATTTCCTAGCTTACGCCCTTCAAGATCTCCATCTTTAAAATGAATTCCTCCATACAATCTCGATATTCCGGCTTCATTTGCTGCTTCTTTAATCGTTCTCCAGTCTAAAGTTACTTCTTCACATGGAGTGCAGTCAGGTTCAATTTTTGAACCTCCTTTGGGTATTGTCACAGATTCTCCGTATTTACCATCACCACAAAAACACGATAATACCTCTTCTGCAGCCGCACTAAAGGTGCTATGCCCTGAAACATACTCTGCAAAAGGAGGTGTGGGAATATAAGGTATCCAGTTTTCTCCTTCAATGGTTTTGGTTCCTTCACAAGGTCCTCCCCAGGCTTCAATACTTTTACCTCTATATATATCCTGGATTGCAGATATTGGTCGTACATAATCATAAAATACTTTAGCATCCCAAGCTGCAATACCCGCATCTAGTAAGGCATTAGATAATGCAAAAAACATTTTTATATCAAACGCATTTTTATATCCGTACATTCTGGATAAGTAGCGTGCCTGTCTACAACATTGTTCTGGAGGTGTTCCAGTTCTGTTAGGATCACCATCCTTTGGCGAATCTAAAAACTTATCTTCGTGCATTCCTGCCCAAAACTCTGCAATTAATTTTTGTTCATCGGTTAGACATGCACTATACTCAAGTACTTGATCTGCTTGCATTTTGAATTTTCGGTCATCACATTTTATAGGAGAAGGCGGTCTGCATTCCCCACCCCAAGTTAAAGCAAAAGGTTTCACTAGCCCCCAATGTGCTGTAAGAAACACTTGCGGTTTATGATTGACCAATTGTGGCTGCCAGCGGTCTTCATGTTTTAATGGCTGCGGTACCGGTGGATTCACTGGGCAATAGTTACTGTAATCTGCATAACTACCTTCTTCTAATGTAGCATACTGGTTTGATCCATCTCCTGCTCTACATTCGATAACCAATCTGGCAGAAAGGTTTCCAATTCCCGAAGGATTATTAGGTTCAAGGTTTTTGTCATCTGGATCAAAATCACATTCACACATAAAATCCCTGAACATATTTTTTTTCTCAGGAGGTAACTGTAACCAAAATAGCTCCTGTAAAACGCTAAAAGCGGCATGACTATAGGCAGTTTCTCTGTTTCTGGATGTACATTCTTGATCTGGCTGTTTAAGTCTACTACCTGTAGTAGTACTTACCTCATCTCCCCCATCATTATAATTGGTCCAGGCATCATACATAGCAGTATGCACCATTGCTAGGGCCCGAGAGCCTACCGTAGGTGACATGCCAACATAATGTATAGCATCGCAGGTTAATCGATTCCATTGGTGGGCTTTGCTTGGTGTGTAATCATTGTGTGTTGCCATTGGTTTTAAGTTTTAATCTTGTATTTATACGGTTTATTTTGAAAGTCATTATTTGCTTTTTATCAAACTAGTAAAAAGCACTTTTTTAATAAGAATTATTAAAATAAAATTCGAGCTTCAACTCCTTATCTTTTTTAATATATAATTCATTAATTTCTTTTATTATATTAGTTAATGAAATATCCAAGTCAATCTTTTTATAAGGCATCCTTGTGAAATTGGGCTTATATAAATCATCTTGCTTTCCCTTTAAAACTTCTTCGAGATTTTTATTTACATGATTGTACAAGTCTTCACTACGACAATTCCCAATTAAGTTATCAATCGGGAAATAGTTATCATAATCTCCTGAAAAGTATATTATCGAAATAAGAACTTGATCTTCTAAAGGTTCAAATACTAGATAAGGGGCATAAATATTGTCATGTTTTGCAGATCGTAAAAGACCTATATTTCCATTCTCAAGTCGTTTAATGACTTCTTCTAATTGAAGAGCAAGAAGGTTTAGTTGACCGAAGTCATATTCTGCACCCAATAATTCTTTATTATTAAATTTATACATGAAAGCAGATGAAGAAAAATCTAAATCAATCTCTATAATATCATTATTATCAAGATATTCACTTAGAGGAACAATTTCTTCATAGTCCTCGTCTTTGAATATCATAATTTTAAAGTTCGTATTTTCCATTCTTATTTTATAATTATATACTTTTATTTAAATTGTTAAAGATCTCCAAGCCGTCAATAAATCTCTAATTCCTTTCATTACTTGTCTTTTCAGAATTTGTGTTATTCCAGAAATTGCTTTTGGATAAAACATTGTTATACGACCTGTCGCGGTATCTACTCCAACTACAAATGTACCACTTGCTGTAGTTAATTCTTTTCTCACAAATGTCTCTGTAGAAGTTAATAACTCTGCTGCAAGATCAGGATGATTAATCACCTCATCAAGATATCTAATTATATCACTATCGGCAATACCTTCTCTAAAAATTGTGGCTGGTTGTCTATTTAAATTTTGCGTACTCCAATTATATCCTTCCCAAGTATGTCCTTTCTTGATATGATGTAAATCAAACTGGCTAGCAAATACTCGAATTCGCGAGCCATTTGCTAACAACATCTCTTTAAATGTACTTGCCATAGCAGTAGTACTTCCTCCTGAGTAAGCCAACCCTCCCCCTCTTAATAATCTGTCGAACTTTCTAAACCAAAGAATAACCTGACTCCAAGAATGATGGGATGGTATCGCTACACTACACTTTTCTAGAAACTTAACTATTGCAGTTTCATCTACAGCTCCTTTTGTTAAGAAATAATCTAAAATCCTTATAAGAGATCTAGAATCAATATTTACTGCCCTTGCTTTATCAATAATAGTTTTTACCTTACTAAAGGTACCAAAATGAGTTACGTATCTCTGTAGTTTATCAAGATCGCCTATTAAATCTAATGAATGTACTAAATCATCCACAACTCCTCCGGCCTGGGTTAACATCGCTCTTAATTTCGCTACATTCAGGTTTCTAACATATAATAATTTTTCTAATTTTGAAAAAGTCATTCCCGACTCATCAAGAAGTCTTATAAAATCATCTACCTTGTTTCCTAGTTTTTTGAATACTCCAATAGCTTTATTTATGTCTCCTACGCTTTCTAGAAACTGAATGAGTCTATCAATCTCTGAAGTTGTATTTTTTAATACACTCACAAATCGATTTACATCTATTACATTATCAAAGAGTAATATCAAACGTTCAGAATTAGGAGCAGATCTCAGGGCAGCTACTAAAGAGTTTACGTCTCTAACACTTTCTATAAGCTGAATAAGCTTAGCTTTGCTGGCTACTTGATCATATAATTGTAAAAACTGCCTGATATCTGTCAAGGCATGAAGTCCATCTATAAGTTTATTGAGATTTCCTGCATTTTCTAAAATATCTATAATTTTAGTAAAACTTCTCGCATTCTCAATAATGTCTAACAACTTTCCTAAATTTCTTGCCCTGCTCATAAGACCAATTAGATCATCTGCCTTACCAACTGTAATAGCGCCTTCAACCATATTGAAGATCCTCCCTACTTGCTCTCCTTTTGCAAGTATCTTCACTATATCATCTAATTTATCTACTTGTCCTAAGATTCTTATCGCTCTTTCTAAATCATCTGCATTTCCTAATATTTTTAGTAGAGCATTAGCATCTGAAGCTTTCTCTAAAATTCTTAAAAATGATGCAAAGTCTGTAACAACATCTAATAATCTAATAAAAAGCCTAACATCTTTAATTTTTACAATTATTCGAATAAATCTAGAAAAATCACCAATTCGCTTCATTAGTTGAACTAATCTACCAATCCTAGGAATCCAACCCATAAGGCGAGCATAAACTCCTGTTCCTACAAAAGAAAGAATGATTTCAAACAAACCTCTCCCGATTAACCTACCCCTTTCTCTCCAGGTTAAATCATCTGCCGTTAAAGCATATATAATATATCCAATCCCGACAATAACACCAACAACAATTGCAACTACCAAAAGTACTTTTAAAACTATTAAAAGAGCTGCACCTAAAGCAATACCTTTTACTATTGCCACAACAACTGCGACTATTAAAACTACAATTACTATAATTGCAACAACAACCCAAAACAATACAGTTTGCACCGCCTCTATCAATGCAGATACTAATGAAGTTAACCCTTCCCAAAGCCCTTCTAGAATCCCTCCAAATATATCCCAAAATGAATCAGATTGATTAAACTCATTATCTAAATTAGTAGTAAATTGGTTGAGTATGTCTCTTTGATTTTCTAGTCCCTCAGAAACCTTTTCTCTTAATTGTTCTATATCTTCATTAACTTGTGTATCCCATTCGTTTTCACTCTCATCAATAGTTTCCTGAAGCCCATCGCCTAGATTTACAGCCACAGATTCTGTTGACGTTTTAGATTCAGAACTTATTTCATCTACTTTTGCATTTGTCTCGATTTTCAACTCATCTGCTGCTTCTTTATAAGTATCATGAGTACCTGTAATAGAGGGAATTAATTTATTTTGTTCTAGAATTAATGCAGTTGTAAATTCTCCTCCTGCGCTATTCACTTTAGAAATAACATCAGTTACATAACTAATAACATCCGTATAATGTTCATCAACTGCTTTACCTAAATCTGCATGTGCCTCCTGAACTTCATCTGGGTGCCAAAATATTTCTGACACCTCTGTTTTAAATTGATCAATTTCATTCAAAGTATTTGTCCTGATCTCATCAATATTTCCAGAAGTTGTTTGATAAATAGTATCTAATTGAGAATCTATCGTATCTGATAGAGATCTTAACTGAAGTATTTGAGGTTGAATGGCGTCATTCAAACTACCAATTAAGTTAGGGGTTTCTTCATCAAGTCCATTCAGTGCTTCCTGTGTGGATTCTCTTAAAGCATCAATGGTTTCGTTTTTCTTAGAAATTATTGCTTCTCTAGACTCTGTCCTAGGTTCATCAAATTCA
Source organism: uncultured Aquimarina sp. (assembly GCA_947496355.1). Classification (GTDB taxonomy): domain Bacteria; phylum Bacteroidota; class Bacteroidia; order Flavobacteriales; family Flavobacteriaceae; genus Aquimarina. Next base: position 353,880 of record CANMCO010000002.1, on the reverse strand, counting down.
TTTGCAATCTCATTGGCTTCATCTCTATATTTCTGTGCAAAATCAGACGAATGAGTTCTTACGGCTCCTGCTATTGCATTGCCAGAATTTCTTATATCCTGAATCGTTCTCGGCGCATTTCTTCTTGCTTCTGCTGCTACATCTGATGCATTATCCTTATTACTATGTTGGCGCTCCTTTTGATTAATAATTGAATGAACTTCTCTAGCGTTAGTATTAGTAGTATCTAATGCATGTGTAGCTCTTTCATTTCCAGTATCAATCAATTGAATTGCTTTTTCCTCGCCTTTTTCTCTTATTAAGTCTTTCTTATCAGTTATTATCTGATCAATTTTTTCTAATTCAATTCTAGCTACTTCCTCTGCGTTTTGTATTTCAGTATCTCTTTTGGATATTATACTATTTCGAGTTGCGGTATGCGTCTGACGTATTTTACCAATAGTCTCACTCAATGTCCTTTCTAATCTTCCTATTTCTGTCTGAACTACCTCATTTATCCTTCTTTTTTCGTTATTTATACCTCTTTCTAGTTCAGATTTCTTAAGGTCAAAAAACTCATTTGACGTATTCTTTTGCTCCTCAACGAAGGTTTCAAAAGCCTCAAAATGGGGAAAAGATGGCGGAGTGTCTGATGCATTCTGATTACTGGTTTGGGTTGTATTGCCGGTAGAAGACATATCATCTTCACTTGAGAAGTTACCTACGCCCATTTCAGTACTTTCAGAAACTGAGTTCCCAGTATTAAAACTAGCATTTGTTGATTCATTACCCTCTGATGCTATATTCGAAAAATTCTCTTGTTCAACCGTAGATGCATTATCTTGAATATTCCCCTCTTGATCCTGAACTTCTGTACTTTGGTTAACAATATTTTCTTCTACACCATTTTGCAAAGTAGTTTCAGAATCATTGGAATTTTGAGAATTAACTGAGTTTTCATTTGAAGATTCTACAGTATTTTGATTCCCATTATCTCCTGAATTAACTTCAGAAGTATTTTCATTTGTATTATTATTATTCGTTGAATCGGAATCATTTTGATCATCACCCTGTCTTTGAATCAAATTTGTACCTCCCTGCTGCACCGTATGAGTCAATTCATGCGCCAGTAAATGTTTTCCTGAACTTGAATTCGTATCGTATTTCCCTTTATTAAAATAAATATCACTACCATGAGTAAAAGCCTGGGCATTAAGGCCTTTATTCATTTCTACAGCTTCACTACCAGTGTGCACACGAACATTACTAAAATCGGCTCCCATGGCATCACCCATAGAATCCTGCATATCAGATGGTAATGGACTACCTCCTCCTTTACTAGAGTCTAATCTGCTTTGCAAATCAGATGACGCTTCATTTTCCGTTGCCTCAGATTTTGTTTGTATATTTTCCTCCTCATCAGGAGGTTGAGGAACATCTGCAGTACTTAATTTTGTATGTATTTCTTCTTTGGCCTCGGAAAGTTCTTCTTCTTTTTCTTGTAATTTTTCCTCAGGTTCAGCTGTTTTAGATGTGCTAGCTGTCTGAAGATTTAGCATGCCTTTCGTTTGTACCGTATCAGAAGTATTAATTGTGTTTTCTGCTGTAACCGAATTATCTATAGTGGTAGTTGCTATAGGCTCTACCAGTTTTGTTTGTACCTCTGCTTCTGGTTGCTCTGCATTGCTTTCAAAAATCGGCTTTTCTTGTATTTCTACATCAGTATCAGATACCTCATCTTCTTCTTTCTTCTGTACCTGTTCTTCTTGATCAGGAGAAGCACTAATTTTTGATTCTGTATCTGATTCGTCGACAAAACGCTGAATAACCGGAGTACCATTAACAGATGAAGAATCCAATAACTGTAAAGGTTTTGTTTGTATTTCTGCCTCTGGTTGCTCGGCATTGCTTTCAAAAATTGGTTTTTCCTGTACTTCTACATCAGTTTCAGAAACCTCATCTTCTTCCTTTTTTTGCAATTTTTCTTCATGATCACAGTCTGCACATTTAGCTTGAATTTCTGTTGTTTCTTCGGGTTTTGTTTGAACAGCCTCTTCTTTTTCATTTTCTGAAGGAGGTGCATCTGTAGATTTTTCACTTAATTTTTGCACTACTTTATCAGCCATATCATCAGCCTCTACCTCATACTTATCATTAGGTTTACCAATGGTAAGCTTGGGCTGAATTATAGTGGTTGGACTGAAAAAAGGTTCTGCAACTTCGCTGGATTTAGAAAAAAAGCCATTCTCCCCTTCTTTTTTAAAGAACGGTTGCCGTTTTGCCTGTACTTGATTTTTAGCGGCAGTGCTTTTATGTGCTTCAGCTACTTTCAAATATTTTAATTATCTACTTGTTTGAATTATATACATCCATTAAAGCGTTTCTTTTATTTTCGAAAAAGGAAATATCAAAATCAGGAAATAGTACAGGGAATTGTTTAATTAAAGCATCCATATGCTTAATAATTCCCTCAACTCGTGAAGGGTTACCTTCTAAATCATCATAAAGAGAAATCCAATTTTCACATTTCTGACCTTTTAAACCTTTTATAATATCTTTTGGCTCTAAATAAAAATATTGCCATAAAACAACTGCTTTGCAAAAAAGCATAGCTTCATAATATTCATCCAGATTTAATGACATTGGGAAATAAATGCCATTATCATAAAAATAGATCGGAAATGGGTACTCTTTTGATTCTCTGTAGAAACAACCAAAAGTACCGTCATCTCCATGAGCTGAGCGCTGAAAATATCCTAATTTCTGTAGGGTTTCTTTTTGTTTTTTATCTTCAATGGGATCATTGTAAACTTCCCAAAAATGAGATGGAAAAACAATAGGTTCAAACACCCCATGTAAAAAAAAACTCCCATAAATATAAGTGTTATTATCGTCTAAAATTTTCTCATTTGTCCAATCTAATCTTAACCCAGAAACCAGCATATACTCAAGATGATTATGAGGGATTTGAATATCAACACCTTCCTGTATCCATTCATCATATTCTTCCAAAACCATATTATTTGCCTTATCTATTGTATACGATAAATTATTTTCTTCCACTAAAATTTTGGCATTATTTAAAAGCTCTTCAATTAATTTTTTAAATGGTTCTATTTTCTCATGCATACCTAAATTATTTATCAAAAACTACTTCACTTGAAGCTCTTTTCTTTATTAAGTGACTTATACCATTACTCTTTTCAGCTTTTCTATTTGGTTTGTTAGAATAAAACGCTGTTATTCTATTATTGAAATCCGAAAATTCAGTAAATCTTCCGTCATTTTTTCTCAAATCATTTACTACTTTGGCAAATTTAGGATCAAAGCCTAACTTACTGACCAATAAAGTTGTTCCTAAATCATTTATATTAAAGGGCATTGCGGGGCGACCCTGAGTAAATGATTTTGACATAGTATTGGTTCTTTTCCCAGTTTCATCATATTGATCATTCTTTTTAAGATCTCCCCATTTTATAGTTAATTTACTTGGAAAATAAACATGGTCTGGAACACCACTGTCTGTATAATAGCTATCAACGATTGCTTCATAAAACATTATTTTTGAAGTATCCTTTAATACTGCTTTCCCTTTGCTCTCTGCCTGACTCTCCATTGTGGTATTCATTGTCCTTGTAATTGGAACCATATTCCACGCTACACCTGGCCCATGAATATTATCATTAAGTAAATGACCTCGTATATAAACTCCTTCTCTTACTCCAGAATTGGCAAAATTCCACCCAACTGGATCTTCTTTCGGCGAACTACCTTTAGTATTTCCGGCTACCCATGTCAACGGTTCAGCAATAACTTTTGTAGGCCTTTTTAACCCATCCTTAGAATTTGTAACTTTAGTTTTTACTGTAGTTGGTGTCGCATCAGATTTGAATTTGATTTTAGAAAGGTGATTCTTAAGTTTTTTGAATACTTTATCATGTTTTTTATCTACTTTCTTTATTTCTTTTTCATTATCGTCTATACTTGATTGCTTTTTAAGAGACCTTCCTTTTTTCTGTAAATCCCTTAACTTTTCTTCAGTAGGTATCACACTTTCTCTATAATATCTTTTAGCCTTTCTAATGTTCTTTTTATTATCTATATCACTTGGATCAGTTTCTTCTATTGTATCATCAAGCTTTTTAACAAGTGGATCAGGGTTTTCACTTGCCATAAATAACTTAGAATTATCACCGGTACCTTTATAAAAAATTTCATGTTTCCCTTTATCTGCCGTTGTGAATGAAACTTTGTTACTCCACCATTTTACAAGCCCTGTTGCAGCTCCTTTAACCTTTTTCATTCCCTTTTTACCAGCTCTAAACAGCTTCCTTAACTGCTTTGCAATAAAGTCAATCACTTTATGGATCACCTTATCTATTGGTTTTCTGATCTTTTGGATAATTTTTTTAATGGCTTTACCAATAGCACCGATATTAAGTAAACGAGCCACAAAACTTAAGATAATAGGAATACTTTGTGCCATAGCTTTCTCGATAAATGCTGCTGCCGCACCTAAATTTCCTGCTGCTATTTTTCCTATAGATGTAAATATAGCATTCACAAAATCAGCAATACGTTGCCAGTTTTCTACAAAGAACATCACTCCATTGTATATCGCCAATGCCGCTTGTACTATGGCTCCTGCAGGGTTTAAAAAGCTCAGTATTTTTATGATACCCTGCTTTACCAACTGGGTAATTACCCAATTGCGAATACCACCCATAATGGTTTGCTTAATCTCTGCAGCTTTTTCTTTTAGCATTTCCCAAAGACCCATTGGCCCTTCGGTAATCAATGTTTTTACAATTGTAACACCAGTTTCAGCAGCTTTTACCAGAGGTTCACCCACTCTTTTCACAAGTTTTTGTCTGATATTACCCCAGGTAACACCCATAATTTGTAGACCAAGATGCAATACCCCTTTAACATCAAAGGTTTGTGGTATCTGGATCGGCAGATCACCCATAGCCCCTGTTAACCAACCTACTAATCCACCAATGAGATGTTTTTTAATATTGGTTTTAAATTTATTGACTCCACCTTTTACGGCTTTGATTAGATTATTCAAAAAGGCAATTGGGTCGCCAACAATCGTCCAGAATGTATCGCCCGCTTTACGCAAAATATCCATTACTTTTTTACCAAATGGGCCTGCCATTCTTAAGAATCCTTCTAAGACAAACTCAGCTACTTTTTTCACTACTTTCTTGGCTAGCGTAAGGATTTTGGCGAGTATTGGAGCGAAAATTGGCTTTATCTTAGTATTAAAAGCATCTATAGGACTAAATACATCTGTTGCCGAAAGTGAGGATACTGCGGTTTTAAAAGCTCCTTTGATAGCTGACCAACTTAGTCCCAAATTAGCGATCTCACCATTCAACCAACTGAAAGCACTGGTTATCATTTTTGATTCTTCCAGCTTCATCCATAGGTCATGGCCACCTGGTACTAATCCGATAAAACCTTTGATTAGATTAGGGCCATTGCGCTCTACTGCATTTCCAGATATGATGTCTTTACCTAATATTACAGTAAGTAAGGTATAGCCTGGTATTCTTTGCAGAATTGGTGATATTTTACCTAAAATCCAATCTACGCCTTTGGATACCGCACTCACTACTGCACTACCTGCTTTTTTCACTCCAGACCAGGCTGCTTTACCAACACTCTTGGCTGCACTCCATATTCTCCCGAAAAGCCCTTGAATTTTTGGTTGCGTTTGGTGATAGGATTGTTTGGGTTTCTGTCGCACAACAGCTCCTTGTTGTACCGTATGTGTTAACTCATGTGCCAGCAAATGTTGTCCAGATGTAGTGCCCGGACTATATTCTCCCTTATTAAAATAAATATCACTACCGTGGGTAAAAGCTCTAGCTCCTAGCTCCTTATTCATGTCGTTGGCTTGAGTACCTGTATGCACCTTGACATTAGAGAAGTCTGCACCAAAACCAGATTCCATAGAGGATCGTGTATCATCTGGCAAATTACTACCTCCGCCCTTAGAGGCATTTAACCTAGAATGTAAATCAGGAGAAGTGGTTTCGTTATCGCTCTCACTTTTAGTCTGAATCTCTTCGTCTTTTTGCTTTTGGAGTTTTTGATCTATTTCTTTCAGTTGAACAGGTTCCTCTTCCTCTGGAGGTTTTTCTTCTGTTTTTTTAAGCATTAATTTAGGCTGTACCCCATTCCCATCTTCTTCGTTACTTTCGAAAATTGACTTTTTCTGAAGATCTGGTTCTTCTTCAGACTGTTCATCTTCTTTTTTTTGTACTTTTTCTTCCTGCTCACAGGCAGCACACTTTGCTTGTAAGAAAGGAACGTTTAATGATTTGGTTTGTACTTCTGCTTCAGGTTGCTCTGCATTACTCTCAAAAATAGGTTTTTGTTGTACGTCTAGTTCATTTTGCAACAACTCCTCTTCTTCTTTCTTTTGTAATTGTTCACTATCTGTATTTTTTGTAGTAGTATTCCCAGATGGTTGTGCTAATTTTTGTACCACTTGATCAGCCATTGCATCGGCTTCTACTTCATATTTATCGTTAGGTTTCCCTATTTTAAGTTTTGGTTGTACTGTTGTTGGGCTGAAAAAAGGTTTTGATCTTTCATTAGATTTTGAAAAAAAATCTCCCTTCCCTTCTTTATTAAAGAAAGGTTCCTGCTTCATTTGTATTTCATTTTTAGAAGCAGTAGTTTTTTGTACCTCGCCAACTTTCACTCTATTTCAATCCTTATTTGAATTTATTTTTCTTACTATTTAACTGTTTTAAAAATGTCCTGAAAACCCAACTCCCCCAGTAACTCCTCTTATCTCTCTTAAATTATCAGGATTAGCATTTAAATCAAACTGCAAATCCAGGTTAATACCTCGCCTAAGTGGTATGGGTATATCAAGTTGTAATTGTCCATTTTGAAAAAACTCATAAGACTTTAGACCTATACCTGTACCATAAGAAAGAGCTGTACCCAGTGTCTCGTTGGCTCCCAGAAACCCAAAGCTTGTTTGTAAAAGATTAATACCCAATCCATATCTTAAAAATGTGTTCCACATGAGTTCATTATTATTAGGATATAATGACGCTACCCTATAAAAATGATGTGCATTATTCCATAAATTCTCATCGATATCTAGTTTTAGAGCATAGGCAAGACATCTAAAATCAGGGAATTCTGGATTGGTATAACATCTATTGGCTCTTGAAGAGCCTCTTTCTGACCTTGATCCACCTTGTCCTCTTCTATCTCTTGTTACTGTTTGATCAGGTTCGTCTTGGCGTTGAATTATATTTTGGGATGGGTTATCTTTTTTTTGAAGTGTATTATCACCATTAGATGTAAAAAAAGATGAAGTATTTTCATTTGATTTAGAAAAAAGACTCCCTTTCCGTTCTTTTGAAAAGAACGGTTCTTGCTTAGCCTGAACTAAACTATGGGCGCTATGGTTTTTTCTTTTTTTTGTTAATCTCACTTAATAGTACACTATTTTATCTCCATTCAACTTTAAGTATTTCTTTCATCCAGGGTAGTTTTATCAAGCTTAAATTCCATGGAAGTTTATCCAACAAAATATCCATGGTCTTTTGCTCAATAAACAGTTTCCAACCAGTTTGTTCTTTTTCCAGCTTTCCATCTCGCATAAGAAACCCTTCTCTAAGACCTTCTGAAGACACATCTCCTAATGCTCCCCAATGTGATATGACAGCTTGCAAAACGTTATTTGCTTCTTCTTTTTCTTCTTTGGATATCTGTATAGTATGATCTACGGGCATGTTTGCTTCCATTTCACAAAGAAATTTTGGCAATACCATTTCATATTCTTTCGGCTTATCCTGCCCTGTAGCCAAAAAATGTAATAAAACTATAGCCTTGCTCTTAGCCTTAAAATCCACAAAATCGTTTCCTTTTAATAAGTCAAGTTTATTAAAAAATGAACTCAAAAACGGATGTAGTAAAACTACACCTGCATTATTAAAAAATTGAGGGGATTCTAATTCCTCTTTTTCAAATTCAACCTCTTGCTTTTTGGACTTCAATTCCTTAGCTCTATCCGTATTTAATAACTCGTTTTCTAATGTATCCTCTTTAGGTATTTCTTTGGAAGATTTTATCTCTTCTTCAACTCTAGTTTTTGTCTTTGGATTTTCCTCCTTAACTTCAGGAGAAGAGTCAAGAGATGTAGATTCTTCTATACTGTCTATTTGATTAACCAAAGCCTTATCGTTTAGAACTTCGATCAAGATGGGGTAATCTTTAGGTCTATTTCTAGCTACAATGTATCTTACTATTTTTCTTATTTCAAATCCATAAATTGCTTCGGTCAAGATGGCATGATTAATCACCTTTCTTCCAAGCACTATACTATCCAACTTTTGTCTATCTAAAATAATAATTTCAAAAATTTGCTTCCAAATTTCGACTTCCAAGTTTCTAGATGATATTGATGGGGTGCCAGCATCATCTTGTTCTTTATGTATTGATTTTAATTCTTTAAGAAACTCTAATATATAAGTTTGAGAGAATCCTGTGTACAGTTCAACAATCGATTTTAGATCTTGTGCTGAGTGTTGCAACACCAACCTTTGTATTGCTATTGGATGCCTTTTGAGTTTATTTTCTAAAATAGTAACGGCATTCAAATCAACTCCTAGGGTTTCCAAAACAAGTTTTATCCAATTGTCATCTGGCGTAATAACGTAAGAAGGTAATACTCCTTTTTGGAGCCAATATAACCAGGCATCAAAATAATATCGTCTGCGTGATTGACCTACTTCATCTGGTACTATAACATTCTCTTTCCTATCTGTTCTTTTAGCGTATCCATTTCCATTCTGGTTGATTATTTCGGAGTTTTGATTTACCTCCCCAGAAAAAGTATTCTGTTTTGAATAAAGTCCCTTATTAAATTGATCTTTTCCTATGGTTCTTTTTATAATTTCTCGATTATTTATACTTCTTAATTTATCCTCGAGGGTTTCTTTTAAAAGCTTTATTATTCTGTTTACTATTTCGTTTGTATTACCAGAACCCAGGTTAATATTGCCAATATCGATTTCAATTGTATCCAATCGTATCATCAAATCCTTATGAACCAGATTGTCAAAAAGACTTTCTAATGCCGGCAACAGCTCCCTCCATACCAATTGACTCATTTTTTGTTGAATGGCATAGGCATCTTTTGAAGAATCAACTTCTAATTGTAGAATTTGTTTTCCTATAAGATGTTCCTGAGTCATAAACTTACTTCAATAGTTTCTTGATTTGTTTTAATGATCTATCACTTGCCATAGAACCAAGTTTATCACTTTCCCATGTTGCATCAAGCTCTTTTAATGACAATCCTTTGCTTTTTAAGGCTTTGAACCTTTTAGCAAGTGACTCAATCTCTTCTTTTTTGATTTCTTCTTTCTCTTCTAGTACCAGTTTGTCCAACAAGTGCCAAGTAGCATTTTTTAGCAACTCAATAAAGCTTTTCGTATTATTATCTTTTTGAAGACTATATCTATTAAAAAAGTCAACCAACTTATTAAATTCTCCTATGGTTGGTGTATTTTGAAGGAAAAACAGAACTCTCTCATAGCTTTTAGTATTTTTCATGCTATTATCTGCCAGAGCTTCTACATTAGCCAGGTATTTTGGTTTTCTTTTTCGAATAGTTGTTAACTCATCTTCAGAAGCTTCTTTAACTTTTGTTTTCTTCGTTGTAACCTTCTTAGCTGCTATGCTACTTTTTTTCTTAGTAACACTTTTCTTAGGAGTTTTAGTTTTTGGTTTTTCCGTTACGGGTTTGGCTGTATCTTTTGTACGTTTGTTATCAGGTTTTACCTCTTTTACATCTAATTCATCAACAGTACTTGTAGCTATCCCTTCCTGAGGTATTCCTATAATTCGTGAACAATCTCCCCAGAAAATACTTCCCACATGATCTTCTGGAAGTACTATTCTTCCTTTATCATCACAATTACAATCTCCTTCTTCTTCAGAAGCCGATTCACAAGGTAACTCTGATTCAAGATCCCCTATACAATCAGACAATGCACAATTAGGAGACAGATTACTAGAACTGCATCTTCCTTCTGAAGGGTCTTGTTTTATCCATGAAAGCCATTCTTTGAATGCATCTTCAAACTTACAAAGGTCGTGTGGGTTTAACCATAGAATATTTAACCCAATCAAGGCCGGTGTTTCTCTGTAAAGAAAATTTTCAAAAGCAATTCTTTTTTCTGCAGTTCTAAATTGTTTATGCCAAGACGGTAATGCTACAGTCGCCCAAAACGAATATGGATCACTACCAGGGATGTATGGAGTTTCAACTGGGTTATCGGTATCTACACATGGATCATCTCTGTCCTGGTCTGGTCGCCATTTAATCTCACATTCAGGCTCGGCACATACTGGTAATAAACAATTTGTAATATTGTAATTTCCTTCTTCATAGTATTCTCCTTCTCCAACATAATCGTTATCACCGTAGCCACAATCACTAAAAGATTTTGGACGTAAAAGAATATGCTCAAGTAGGTGCATTCCAACATCGTTTACATTTAATTTTGTAATTTCTATTGCGTCTTTAACCTCCTGAAAAGTTTCATATTGCTGTGGGTGATATGCCAGTTCTTTTTCTTTATTTATTATCTGAAAAGAATAAGGGCCATACTCCGTTTTAGAAGTACATTCAGCTGCATAGGATTCATTCCTTATTATTTCGCAAAATTCAATAAAAGCGTTAAGAGCTTCGGCACAACATTTGTAATAATTACTACTTACAAAAGGGTAAGCTTCATTACACAATTTTTCGGTATTTGTTTCTTCTTCACAGCCACATGGTTGCAATCCTTGTGGAGTAGTTTCATTATCATTATCAGGGAAATAAAGCCTAAAACGATATCCTTGATCTGTTTTATAAACAGGAAAATACTTTATTAAGTCTTGTAAATCTTTATACTTGGCTTTTGGATTATCAATTAATAACAGCATCACATCATCGTCCTGATATTTTTGTTTCAGAGATGCTTGAACCTCATCTACAATTTGTGCTTCTTCTCTTTCTTTACATTTTAGGATATTATCTCTACAGGTGAAAACTAAATCACATAGTCTTTGACTTAAATGATTATCATATTCAAACTTGGAGAAGAATTCAACTCCCCGACGAGGAATTCCTCCCTCAATAGGGCGCCAGATTATGTATTGACGCCAATCTAAATTTTGTAACCATGAGATCCAATTATTCATTTCACGATCTCTAAGCGCTTTAGAATTATAATAACAACTATGATCTGCTACAAAATAACTAGGAGAAACTACCTTAAATCTCCAACAATCATTATTATATACAGGTACATAATTTTTGTCATCTTCTGCTGCATAAATAAATTCGCGAACTCCTCCCGGAACACAATTTGCACAATCGTCTTTGTCATTTGTTAGGTAATCGTCATCCCAAGCTAGTTTATCATCCTGGAAATCACGAGAACTTTCTGCAAGAACCTCTATTACTCCAACATAAAATTTACCCTTTTCGCAAAATATCCTACAATTACTAAATACACCAGCCAAACTATAAAAATATTGATATGCGTCAATCGCTTTCTGAGAATCAGAATAGTAATTTTCACTCTGCCAAAGCAGGGTCCCTAAATAAAGGTTGGTTATATCTTCGTCTTCGCATTCTTTTGGTACCAAATCACTTTGCGGTACCACAACTCTGTAGGAATACTTAATATCACTTTCGTCATCATTTGCAACTTTATAAATAGGAAAAATATCTGCCAATCTGGTATAATAATCTTTCAGATCTTTTCCTTGAGTTTCTACCTGGTCTTTTATTCTTTTGGGGATTACAGCAATAAAAGATGCTTTTTCACAAGATCTAGATTCTGGATCAAAATATGTTTCTTCGCTATTTATTTTTCCTGAATCATTATATTCTTCAGGATTGGTTGCTATCTCGATTATATCCAGCCATTCTTTTTGCCAAGCTTCTTCTGCTTCTTGTTCACTATTGTATCCCTTATAACTAATTAAGACAAATTCATTACCGTGGTCATCGCTAAACTCGATCTGATAATGGTATTTATTGGGATCACCCTCTGGGCAAATGACTACGCTCCTCTTAGGGCACTCTTTTAAATTTACAGGTGGAGTTATATCACATACAATAGATTTAAAGTTTTCTGTCAACGCCTCGCTGTCACATCTATACGGACTTGTAACTAATGGAGTGTTTTTCTTCAAAAACCTCCACTCATAGAGACCTTTTTCATTTTCAATCATACCTTGTTTAACAAAGTTTTCCCTTGGACTTTGGTCATTGTTGTAAACTTTGGAAATATAATTTACAATATTTTGGGCCTTACTTAATGCTGGTTTATCCTTTGAATACCTACCTGCAATTGGCGTATTTGAATCAGAGGCATATAAGCCAAAGTCCTGATCATTTTTTGGGGAAACTTTAAGTTTTAATCCCGGCAATTGCTTCATAAAACCTTCATAAGCGTCAGAAGCTTGATCATATGTTCTAAAAGCATTAGTACTTAGAAAAACGGGATCAAGTTTGTTTTGTGCATCACTGTTGCCATATACAAATTTATATTGAGCAGGCATTGGTATTACCGAGAAATCATATAGGTAAGGCTTACAAATTGTATTATTTTCTTTTACAGCTTCCTCAGCAATAATTTTATCAAAGTCTGCCTGAGCTTTTGATTTTGATGAGAATTCAGAAGTAGAATTTAATACTTTTCTTCCTTCATGTAAAAGTGACCAAACATACCTACGTGGTTCTTCTTTCACATAAACCGGAAGTTCGTTATTCTTGAAATAACGCATCATAGCATTTAATGCTTTAGTCCGATCTGCAGCAGTTTCAAAATGATCAGGTGGTAAAGCCAAAAACGACTCATACTTATTGCGAAGTATAAAGTTATACTCTGGATTACCCTGATCACCAGACAGTAAATAATTCTTCTTATTTTCTCCTAATTTAAAAACAGTATCTATTTGTTGCAGTGCTTCTTTTTCCGAATCATAAACACAATAACTTACAAAAACTGGTGTATTATCTTTTCCTAAAATCTGGAACCCATATTTTCTATTTTCATTAATGTAATCAGGTTTTGTATTTCTATTACCAAAAATCGATACACAATTTTCCAGAACAGTTTTTACATCATTTTTTCCTGAATCAAACTCATTAGATACTGCGATTACATTTCCCTTTTCATTTTTAAGACTTATGATAATCGATTCGTCTTTATTTTCTATGCTAAAATTCTTTTCTGAATTTCCTAACATTTTTGCTTGTCTCCATGCAGCAACACTTTTGTAAGCATCTGGATAACAATCCAGGCCTTCTATTGAAATATCGTCGTTTAGACGAAGTTTCCACTTGTGGGCAACATCATGTGTTGTTAGGTAATTATCTAACCTATTTTCTTTAACCATATGTTCCCATGCCTGGTTATCGGTCTCGAAAACGAGGTCACTTGATTTCTTCTCTTTCACGCCCTTTTCCTGAAGGTGCCATTTCCAGGTAATCAATGTTTCTATATCGCAGGGTAATGCATTTACATTTAAGTAGCAATTATGAATACTTAGCGGCAGTAAGCGATATTCATTTTTTTCCTGAAGAGGAGCTACCAATGTTTGTTCATTAATAGTAGTTATGAAATCCTCTCGTTTTTCAATACCCATTTTTTCAGATCTCATCTTCTGACTCTTACTTACAACAACGACTTCACCTTCGACTTTTTTTAGCTGCTGGTAATAATAGTACTTAGTAATGATAATGTTATCCTCTCCAGGTTTTTCAGAAAAAATTCTACGTATCGCCTCGGTATCGAAACCATTCAGGCCTTTCTGTAGCAATCTATATTTTTCTGGATTACGTAACTGAGGAATTATTTTTCTTGCAACACTATAAAGTTCTTCCTTAGTTTCATACCCAGTATTACTTCTAAAAAGGGCATTTCCTGACCAATCTCTGAGCAATATGCGGAAGCTAGGTGTGACTTCAAAATTACATAGGTTTCGACGTTCGTAATTGTCCATGCCAGATAATAACACCAATCTTTTTTCAAGACCAGAAACATTTGGAGTATTCCAAGAAGGTTCTAAATAATTGAAAGCCTTACCTCTGTTTCTACTAACCTCTGCAAACTTACTTACATACTTAGATTGCTTATCAATCTCATCTTCCTTAAATTTTTCTGTATCAACCTGGTTTTGAAATTGAAGTATGGTGTAATCGGTAAACTCTTCTCCAAACCTAGCTAGCAAATGATCCAGAAGCTGCTTACGTCGTATTACATACTCATTCTTATCTTCTGTAAGTCCTTGTATTAAATCAATATATGATAATGGACTATGGGTAATATCAAAAAAATGTTGATCTGGCAATTCTGTATCAGAGGAATTTGTGATTTGAGAATAGCTTTGGCTCATAGTAGCTATGAAAGCTAAATTTTTAGCTTCTTTCCTAGCTTCACTCATAGTGGTGTAGCGCTTTATCCCAACTAACAGTATATCATTAGGAAGACTTGCCTGTATGACAAAAAAGTACCCTCGTCTATCTTTTATAATTTCTATGGTATAATTTTCATTCGAAAAGGAATCAATAAGTTGATTGATATAAATAGCTCTAATTCCTGTAGAGGAAAAACTAAATACATCTATTAACCTAACTTTGTCATTACAATAATTTCCAATAGTAAGTTCAGCGCTAGCGTTATTCTGTAATTTTTTTAAAGCATTACTCCATTGCATATTATTTGCAACAGGAACTGCAAGCAAAGAAGTCCCAGACATTGATTCATTTTGACCATAGAATCTTAAAAGGTCATCAAGTCCAGGTACAGATTCTGGGATTTGGGTGAAATATGTTCGCTTTTCTTCTGTAGTTCTTTCGCTTTCTGGTTTTAATGAAAATAAAGATCTTATATGAGCAAGTTGTGACGTATAGTTTGCCAATATTTGATCATAAAACATGAGATACCCCTTTAACTGCAATGCTTGAGTTTTACGCAGTAAAGAAGATCTATCAGGCAAGCCATCCTCTCCTATTCCATATACTACGGGAAAGTCATTTTGAATAGAATAATACTCCTCTAAATCCTCTCTATAATTACCAGATTGCAATTGAGCATCCAGGCTATCAGCAGGCATTGTAAATTGTTTTGCTGTGAAAAAGGTTCTGTGTATCCTTGGTTTATCTATTGTTAATACTCCCTGAGAGTTATAGAGATCAATACAGGTTTTCTCTGTTGAGAAAACAGGAACATTATCTTCGGGGATTATATGTTCCCAATCCTGAGAATTATTAGAATTACCGATTCCTTTTTTGATATGAATGTTTTTTATTTTCCTAACCCCCTCTATACTCAAAATCACATCATATAAATCTGAAAGGTAGATCTTTTCGCGTTTATCAAAGCTTTCAAGTTCTTCTGTATCTATAAAACCAAAGCTTTCCTTTCTGTAAGGTCTTCCTGCGAAAATATCATCTATCGTTTTTCCTTTATCCAGTAGTTCTTCAAGCGTATAATATTTGATCTTTGGTTGGATGTAATTTTTGATAGTTTCAAAAATCTCTACATATACTTTTTCTGTATTAACACCTGTATGCAGTTCGGCCTCTATACAAACACCTATTTCATAAGGTGTAAGAGTTTTAATTCCCACAAAGTCTTCGCACAAGTTTCTATGCTCTGCTAATATAGAGAGAACATCATCTTCGAGGTTGCCATTAACAACTTCACTATCCTCTTCAATATATACTTGATAAAGTCCGTTTAACTCAATTTCTTGATAGCCATACCTCCTTTTTTCGGTATTTGTATTGCCTCTTTCACCAAATATCCCTCCACAAAACAACTTTTGGCTCTGAGAATCGAGGAGTAAGCCTTGTTCCTGAACAGCGGGCTCTAACCAAGCATTTCGCACTCCTTTAACTTCTAAAAGAAGTTTCCTATAATCGGTTATTGTTACAGGGTTAATGGTTAATGCTTCAAGCGGAGTAAGAAAATTATCTTCTTCGTCTGTATTATTTTGCGGTGTTATAAGATCTTGAAATGGAAGATTTGTTTTATACCCCAGATCCATCAAAGCATATACCAACACCTCCAAAATAGTAATCCCCGGATCGTGTACATTATGATCTGTCCATATCTTACCAGAAAGGTTTCCGATATGCTCTAAACCTTCTTTTCTTAATATTTCAAAATCCAAATATTCCGGAATATCCGGATCATTTTGCTTAATAACAGATATACTATCACTATCGTTCATAATTTCTGCCATATCAACTTAATTCAGATGATTCATTATTAGTTGCTGTTGTTTCTAAAGAAAAGGTATTACCCGTATCTGTGTCTGTACCTGTATCGGGGCACTCTTCTTGATCAATTCTCACACAGATAAAACCAGCGGTCAAAATAGACCTTGCGGTCAATGGCTTAATCTCTGCCGCCTCCTGACATCCTTCTCCGCTTAACTTTAAATTTGTGATAAAGTCTATATAATCCAATTGTTCTACAAAGCCTACAACATCAGAAAATAAAACCGGCATTCCGAAAGCAATTTTTTCTGAATCTCCTAAAAACCATGGAGCAAGCAAATTGGTGATATCTTCTTTTAGTTGTTTCTTATAAAAGTTTTTGGACTTACCGCGATATAATCGTACCGTGATATCAACACCTACCTTTTCGTATCTAGGATTCATGACTTTAATTCTTGCAAAAGGAGATATTTTTTTGCGAAGGTGATCCCCTATTTTTTCCAAGAGACTTACAGGAGCCTTCGGTTCAAGTTGATTACCTGATAAAAGCTTCGTCAAATCAGGTATTACTGTGATTACAGCATATCCGGGAGCAATTTCTAAGTCATACTCATATTCAATCGCAGAAAGCCCCATGGTATGACTAATACACTTCGCTTTGTATATTTTTGGAAAGCCTTCTAAAACAATTTTTTCATAATCATTAAGCATTAATGCTCTCCCTTTATGTTTAAGGTGCTCGCTTACACGTACATAAAAATGTCCTTCTCCTTCGGGTTGTCTGCCATCAAAGGTTGGATATAACTGTTGTACTTTTTTTACACTAAAATCTCCTTCTGACAATTTACTAACACTACCTGCTTCTAACCCTTCATTTAATCTTGTTTTGTCATTCAATTCACTAAGTCTTGCTGATGCCCTGGCCGCTTGGGTATGAATACCAATAGTCTCTGCAACTGCCATTGCGCTGTCTTTGGTTGAGATTTTAATCCAGTATAAGTTATCTGGCATTAAAGTGTTGCCTGTTTTATTAATATCGTCTGGTATGGCTATAGATACTATTCCAGAGACGGTCAACCCGTCAGTCCCATCAGAAATGATATTAAAATCGGGTAATAGATTCTCCCATTTATTCTCGCTTAAATACTGCCATTCGATTACTGCTCTGGTCAATTCTGAATTTGCAGTCGCTTCTGCTAACTGAAATAGGATGGACAAATTTCCTCCCGGAGTTAAGTTTTCTATTCCGATAAATAGTGTTCCATTATCATCTATTACCGGAAACAGAGTTGTATTATTTATATCCTTGTTTTTAGAAGTATTCTCGAAAGGATATAAGTGAATGATATCCATATCTTCTTTTCCTGCTGTCGCTGAATAATCTATAAAGAGGTTTTTAATAACTGGGGTCCAAGGTTCGCTAGGAATAAGAGCTTGCAGCGCATCATCATTTAGAAAACCTAGAATATTAGATGTACTAAAAAGTTCATCCAAAGCTGTTAAAGCTTCTAAAACTGAATCTGCTAAATCTGTTAAATCCCCATCTTCATCTTCATCAACTACTCTACGTAAAATACTTTCAATAAAATTGTCAAATTCAAAAATCAAAGAACCGCCAATTTCCGCAGATCCTACGAATCCTGCTAATTGTGTATTAAAAGCAATCAGCTGTCCGCTTATTTCTTGAAAAGTTTGAACCAGACCATCATCCGGATCATTCATTTTGTCGTCTAAATCTTCAACCAACAACTTCAAATTATCAAGTACAGTGGTAAAGTTACCTGTTATATAACTACTTATTTCCCCTACAATACCATTTATAGCATTTAATTTTGCCAGAAGACCTACAGCAATATCAGGATCATTATTAGCTTCTATAAGTGCAATAGCTTCAAGTATACCTTCCTGAATATCATCTAATGGATCCTTTATAAGTCCTAGTCTATTTTCAGGAGTAGTACTATCATCATTAACGACGTTTATGACTATTTCAATAAAGCCTTCTAATCCGTCTGGATCTGCCGGAGGGTCTGGTTTCTTTAATATTGTAAGTAGGTTCTGTATGAAGGGAGCAAATGTATTGGTTATTAAATCTTGAACTTCTAAACTGTTATTAAGCCCCTCAATATCAGTCTTTATTTCAAACAGTTTATCAATAAAAACAGCCAGTGTAAAGGAATCGGGGTCTGGCAGTTCAGTATCAAGGAAATTTTCTAGAGCCGATTGAAATGGAGGAAACTGTTGCGTCATATAGGTCGCTGCCGCACTTATTACGCCTTCAATATTACTAATTATGGCATCTATCGCAGGTTTATTAGTAGTAATAAAAGTGGCTAGGCTTCCTAAATCATCTCTCAAAGCTTGTGCGGTTCCTACTGCATCTGTTATCTCAGCTTGTACCTCTGTATTTACAGAAAGATCTGTGCTAGCTTGTATTACTGTTTTATTAGACTTTACATAAATGGCATCTGTAAGTTTAGTATCTTCTTCTGCAGAAGCAGAAAGGGCGTAAGCCAGCATTTGTCTTGCCAACACAAAGGGATATTCTCTATGCAAAAAATCCTGTCTCGCCATGGTGAATCTTAAAAATCCATTTCGAGAATTTTTAAACAGCTCTAACGGCTCATCAAAATCTATAAACCTATTCATTTCATTGTTTTGGACCTCCCAGCCGTGCATTGCAGTTTCGCAGGCTAGTTTTCCAAAATCATCATCGGTTTTACTAAACAACTGTTTTTCTTGTTCTAAGCTAATCCAACTTCCATCCTTCAGCTTATCTATTTTTAATTCAAACTCCTCTTCATTCAGTCCAAGATCTTCTAATTTGGTCTCTATTGGTGGCTCATTATCGCCAGGTGCAGGATATGGTGGAGGATCGCTTTGTCTTTTAAGGTATGCCTTATAATGGTCATTAAAACTATCTGGCTTATCTTTCCACTCTATATTTACCCTAACCGCACCCCATTTTTTAAATAGCACTTCTTTACTACCAATATAAAAACTAGGACCTAACAATGAATCTCCTTCAACTTGTACTAATTCTAGTTGATTCATAGGATCAAAACCAGAAACTTCGGGACGTAAACCAAAAGGGAAAATTTGGCTTTTTATATCTAATAAGCTTTCATCATTTTGAACTATCAAATTTTTGACCCCACAAACATGAACATCGATATGCGTTTTATCTAATTGAAGTTTTTCTAAAAAGTGATATGGTGAAATATCTTCTGATTCTTGAGTTTTAGGGTCCCCTTTAAGAGCGCAATTACCAGGGTCTTTAGCGCTAGATCCTGCTGGGATTTTAAGTTTTTCGTTTAGTTCTACCTTTAAAACAGGAAGAGGCTCTTTTAGATCTAATTTTTCTTTTAATGCCTCTTCATTAAAAAATGTTATTGAAGGAAAATCTAAAGCCAGGTCTATTTGAATTTCGAAACTAAATTTTCCTGGTGATGAGGAGATAAAGATTGTAATATCTTCCTCATTAGGCTGCAGCCATTCTTTCTCGCCACTAAACCAAAACTTGAATAAAAAAGTATTAATTACATTAACATCGGGGGTGTCAATAAATAGATCTCTTATATTGTCTTTAGCTCCTTCAAAAATATCTTTGTCAGGGTCTTCAGGGGCTTTTATACTCAAAAACTCCTCTACATCACTTCTATAAATCCTATTATTCTTCTTTTTATCTATTAATTCCTTAAAACTTTTTTTGGCTAATTCCGAATACCCATATTCTACGGTATCAGTGGTAAGCCCATCTATTAGTGTATCAAACGCTCCAAAAATATTTTCCCCTATTTCGTATACCGCTTTTGCGGTATAAATAGTGTCTAACTTATCAATGAAATTGGTATCAGAGGTACATTCTAACGATATATTAATGGTTCTCTTTCCTTCTTGTAGTAATAAGACGGGAGAGACCAATACAAATCCTAAGCGCCCATTTGGGTGATTTTTTCTTTTATCTTCTTCTTCAGAACACTCCTGCGTTTGATCCTGTTCTTCACCCTCTGTTATAGTCTCTTCCTTAAGAAGTTTACTGTACTTTGAACCTAATGTTGGCCAATTTGGGGTTTGATCTTTTTCAAATTTTTTTCCAACTCCGTCTGCAGAATTGGCTACAGGAGCTATATAAACTCCTTCAATATATGTATTCCCTATTACCGTATTCTTAGATAGAGTGCGTAAGTCTGTTATCTGAGCTTTATCCAATACTATTTCCTGATCCAATCCAAATTGGATATCCTCATTATTAGCATCCTTGCCATTTTTTAATAATAAATTTTCTTTTAAGAGATATTGATCTAGGTGTTTAGCAATTTCAAAAACAATATGTGCTTGATCGGGTATAGCATCTTTGGGTGCTATTTTTAAGACATGTTGATAGAAAAAATCCAGATGTTTCTTTCCTAAGTCATTAATATTTCCTTTCAGGTTTTTAAATAATTCTAAAAAAGCAAATAATAACCCTAAATGTGGTTGGTGTTTTTTTTGTAAAGAAGCTTCTAAAGGACGCAAAGCTTCGTCAATAAAATCATCGGCTATCTCAACTATATCGCCAAAACCAATTAATAATTGATCGACCAAAGAGGTAACGATTTCCCCCATTTTAACAATTGCCTCCTCTTTGCCCTTTTTTGATTGTTGTATAGTGGTATCTAGCTTATAAATCTCACCTGGTTTTAATTGCCAGGGAGGCATCAAAAAGTCTTTAAAATCCCTTTTTGAAACACATAAAAATGTAACCGCTGCATTGTAAATAGGCACAAAAGTTCTAAGAGGTTCTACAAATGATGATTTGATAATACCTAGAAGTGGTGTTGTAAAACTATTTTTTTCTTGTTCTACTTTGGTAAATAAAACCTGGGTAGGTTGAATAATTTTATTCAGAACAAAAAACAAAAGAGATTCTAGTGCTTGCTTTGATGGATTGTTTTTTAATTCTTGATGTAAAACCCTGTATTCGTTTTCTATATCATTGATCGATGTTCTACTTAAAACTGCTAGTTGAAAAGCCAAATTATTTTTGAAAAAAGAGTTCCAGTTATCAATATCTTGGAATTCTCCTTCGGACCCATTTTTTATATACTCATAATAATTAATTTGTTGTGCATATCTACTTATTATATATAACCTATCTGCCAAAGTTTTACCATCTATTGGAGCTGAATCTGATTTCAAAGCTTCAATAACTCTGGTTCTTTGGCTCGTCCCTGTTCTATTTATTAAGGGATGTGGTATTTTTGATGGTTTCTTCATCTACTTGTTTTTTATATCCCTTGATCCGCTTCTCTTAAATAAAAGTCGTACACAAAGTTATACCGGGTGTTAGTCCCTTCAATCTCATAATGCACAGTAATCTTTAGTAATCCCTCAAATATTTCTACAGAATCTGCCTCTGTAATGTCAACTCTTTCCAATTTTATTCTTGATTCATAAAATAAAATTGCTCTCTCTACCAAATCCTTTAGAAAACCAATCAATGAGCTATTTATACTTTCGAATTGATAATCCTTTAGATTACATCCATATTCTGGCTGCATTACGCGCTCTCCTAGACTTGTAGAAAGTAATATTTCAAGGCTTTCTTCGATATCTTTTTCGGCACTGACCAAGTTTACAGTTTGGCTTTCTTTGTCAAAAGTTGGCGGAAACGACCACCCTGTACCTAAATATTCTTTATTTGTGTTCATGTTTTTCTTTTTATCCTCCTATCATTACTGTAGGATAGCCTTGAACGATAACTCCTGAATGCGCAGTAGAATCTCCCATTCTAGCAGCCGGTTTACCTCCAATAAGTACGGTTCCGGACCCTTTGACAATTGTATCGGGTGGCCCAACACATACGCACATATCACCAACCACTGCCGCCGGCATCCCGCCAATTAATACGGTAGGTACCGATGGGCCTGTTATAGGTCCTCCTACATGAGGTACTGGTCCAGTTGATAATGGACATGTATGCATATCTGCTATTCTTGCTGCTGGTGGCATTGTTTCTTTTTTATTAGTTTATATTTACTAGTGACCCCTTTACCTCTGTAATTCCATCTGCCGTAACTTTTGTTGTTGCGCCTTTGACTTCCATACTTGCACTTGCTTTTGCCGAGATTTGGGTAGCTTCTAACGTCATATTCATTCCTGCCTTAATATCTATATTCCCCGTAGCTTCAATTTTGATATCGCCCGGACTGTTGATTGAAATCCCATCCGGGTCCATAACTGCAATATTTTGATTTTGATCTTCAATCGTTATTGATGTACTATCTTCATCCAATACGATCCTGTTTCCTTCTGGAGTATCTACTGTAATCGTTTTCGTATCATCATGAAAATGCAATCGCATTCCGGAACGTGTTACAAAACCTTTTTCATGATTCACATCTTGTGCCTCTATTGGGGCTGGTTTTGCACTACTATGCACCATTCCTAGAACAACAGCATCTCTGGGATCATCATTTATGAAACCAACAATAACCTCATCTTCGATTTCTGGAAGAAAAAAAGAACCTCGTCCTGCAACTCCGTCATCTGCACTACCCGCATCTAATGTTGAAACACGAGCCCAAACTCCTCTTGCCGAATTATCGATTATAGGAAGTCTTACTAATATCCTATTTTCTCCATCTGGATCATTCTCTAATTGGACTACTTTGCCAATCTGTAACCCATTAATTGCAGGTATCAATCCTGAAGCCGGCATATCTACAACGTCCTGATGTATATGAGAATAGCAATCAGGACTAAGCCCAAATTGTACCTGAGTATACCAAGACCCATTATGTACTTCTTGTTTTACTGCAGAAACGTAAGCATTTCCTGTAAATCGAGCTCCTAATCCTTGTAGTTCGATCATCTGGCCTGGTTTAATTTCTCCAAAACCTATAAACTTTGCTCTTCCTCGAATCTTGGACAACCTACTTGTTTGCATTGTAGATTTGGTCCATTCTTGTAATTCTTCTGCTATTGCCTGACCCGAATGTCTAAGCTCAAATTTTTCCGGACTAATATCATTTGCTAGTGCATTACCATTAACATTCCCTAATTCATTTATAGGCACACTATCTGTGGTATGTTCGAACATATCCTGGCCACCATAATCCCAAGATTTTGCTTCTACGGATTTCCATTGATTTCTCGCATCCATTTCTGCCTCAAAATCAATAAGTGTAGATCCAAATAGCACAGCTATTGCTGCATCTTCATTAGTTTCTGGCGCTTTGATCGTTATTTTCCCATCATCTACCATAACTAACTTTGCATTAGCCTGGGCACGAAGTAACATAAAATCCCAATCTGAAACATGATATTGAACCATTTCGAGATGGGTAATGGTAGTGGCTTCAACATCCTTGCTCAATCCGGAATATCTACCTATTACTTCTTCTAAAATCTCACTGTCTTTTCGTTCTTCATAATAAAAATTATGACGCCCTAGTGTCATTTTAACAGCTTCATCTCTACATTCTAATGTCAACCTCGTCTCACCTGATTCAAATACTTTTATTGCATGTTTTACAATAATCCCCTTAAATAATTGCTTGTTTTCGCTATCACGTCCTATTTTTAATACTATGGATTTTCCTGGTAAAAATTCTTCTTGCTCACTTATCTGAAAAGTTTCGGCAGCAGAATCTCCATCTTTAAGAATAACCTTGGCCGTAGGTAACCTATTTATTTCTTTTGAAATAGAAATAGACAATACCTGATATCCCGGATCTACGACCTGACCATTAATAAGAATATCAAATGTGGTTACATTATGTTCTGCCTCAACGGGTATTTCTCGATCATTCATGAGCTTGTCTTGTCTAATGGTGGAAAAATTAATTCTCTACCAGGAATTACTTTTCGAAAGGTAGTAAGGCCATTTACTTTTGCAATCTGAGTAACATACTTCGTGTTATTATAAATCTCATTGGTCATATTATCCAAACGATCTCCTGCTTTTACCTGTCTAGAATGCGTTAAATCAGGAGACTCTTTTTTCTCTATAGCTGTACGTTCTCTTTGTCCTATATATTGCAAAAATGTGGCACTAGCCTTAACTCTTAATGGGTCTCCATTTGATTCGAACAACATATAGTTCAAATCTAAATTTGTTAGGATTCCTTGAAACTTAATACCATCTCCCCATATCAATTTTAAGAAATGGGGTTTATGAATCTCTCCGTTTAAATTATATACAGCACTCAAAAAAAATTCTATTTGATCTTTAACAGAGCGCTTATCTCCATTGTATTTGTATCCTTCGATAGTATTCGTACCATCAAAAATAAAATCTAGTTTCAGCTCTTTTGGAGGTGTCTTACTAAACTTAGGATCTGTATTTTGACTACCTTGTCCCTGATCACTATTTACTTCGATCTTAAAATTCTTCGTAAAGCTTTCGGGGTTTACAGGTAATGAAATAGGATTTGGGCTTATATTGGATTTTTTAGTATAAACTTCGTCATCAAAAACGTGGATTAAAACCTTTATTAATTGTCCGGAATTTTCCATTATCTTTCTGATTTTTCTTTTATAATCTCAAAAACTTTTTCAACAATTTCGTCAATATTAGATTCCTTTTTATTACCAGACGTTCCTCTTTCACTTGAAACATTACCATCATTATTATTAACAGTAGTTTTAATAATCAATTCTCGAATTTCTATTGGCATAACTTTTTGATTTTTAACTTATAGCAACCAGATTAAAATAGTTGTAATTCAGTTCAAATGTTTCAATAAGTACCTCTCCTCTTTCTGCGTTGAGTTCTCCTACTTTCCAGCTTACGGGCCATACGTGTGAAAGTTCCCATTGCATCAGTACCACATGATCTTCATTAAGTAATTCTATATTTACTGTACCAATAGGTACAATATTCTTCTCATTACTTTTATTATTATACTGATCTCTAAAGGCTTTTTGGCACCATGTCGTTAATCCCGAATCTTTGGGACTAAGGATTCCTCTTTTAAGTGTTAGCGTAGTATATTTTCTCCTTCCGGGGATACTATGCTCAAACCTATTCTCTCCTCCTTCCTTAAAAGTTTCTTTTTCGATTTGAACGTCTAGACCTGTTACGGATTGAAATCGTACATCTACATCCTTACCATCTGGCAGGTTTAGAAAAGATACCTTAAAATGAAAACCAACTATTTGATGCATTGTAACTGATTGACTCTATAATTATAAAAAATACTACTTAGCTTCTAAGATGGTTAGCCCCTCATGTACAAGCTCCATGGTTTCTATTGCTACTTCATTAGCATCGGCTTTCAAATCTGTAGATTGCACTTTACTTGGCCATGCATTTTCCAGAATCCAAGTAATGATTGGTTCGTGATTTTCATTCAATAACTTAATAGTAACCGGGCGTCTAAAAATAGATCCAGTATCGTTACCTTCTTGAAATAAATACGTTTTTTGCCATTCTGTAAAGAAATCGAAATCTCCCTCAAATGTTCCTCTTTTTAGAGTTACATTACTATATTTAGTTAAGCCAGGTTGCTTTGTTTTGTTATATTTTTTATTACTACCTTCTCTATATTCTATAACTTCGGTTTCAAAATCCAATCCACTAACTTCAGTAAATCCGATACGAAAACCATCACCCCATTCAACTTGAAAATGAAACTTTGGTAATGGATAGTCTCCTATTGCTGCCATATTTTCTTTTTTTAGTATTTATACTTTTAAATTTTAAAAATCATTTTGCGCTTTCTGCTGCCTCTGCCGCTGTAATTGCTTCAGTAAGACTTGTCCTGTGTGATAAATATTTATCACTCTTTTTCTTACTTTTTATCCATTCCACTTTTAGACTGTATGTTTTATCCTTTGCCTTTTCAAGATCTTTTGCTAAGTCTTTATAATATTTGCTATCACAAATTGGAAATGTTGGCATAGGTTTTACTACCTTATCATTACATGGGTATAGATAATAATGATCGTGATGACGTGATTTTTTATGAGGTTTTACCTTCTTCTTATCATCATCATCTCCTTCACCTTCTTCGCTTGTATAGATTTCTCCAGGAGAATTATCTCCATTAAAATCTTCCATTATATCATCTAATTTATCTTCTAGACCACCATACCCGCATATAGCTGCAGACAAAAGATTAGCACATTTAAAAGTCTCTAGCAACTTGGTTAAAACCGCATCCTGCATATCGCATACAAGAATTATCTTTTGTTCGTATGTCTCTATGCATTTTATAACCTCGGCTTTTTCCTCATCACTTGCATTTTTAAGACACTCGATTGCCTTTTTAAAGTTTGCAACTTTTTCTTTTAATCCTTCTTTATGTTGTTCATACGTAAAGAAGCAATCAAAAATTGACTTAACTAACCCCAGTAATTTTTCTAAAGCGTCAGTCGTATTCTCAGAATTATCACAGACTAACTTGGCTTGCTCTAAAAAGAACTCTAATTCTTTTACAACGACATCAGCTTTATCATCTGCATTCTTAATTATTTCATTCCAGTTTTCAAGTCTCTTTTGCCAGCCGTATGAGTTTAAATATTCTTCTTCATCTTTGGCTGTCTCTGCACTTAGCTCATTATATTCATTGGTGACTTCTTCTAGCTTATCTCTCCACTTATCCAAGCAGTCTTGAGCTTCAGGATCATCTGTGCCCCCTTCGTGGCAGCAAGTTTTGTCTTTCAAAAAATCTATCATGATTACTTTTTTTCTAATTATTGATATTTACTAATCCATGTCTTTTGTTTGTCTTTTTTTACCTCTGTCTTTCTTTCTCTCATCATAGCCTCCATGATCAGATTCGTAACAGTCTTTGACATCTCTACATAAATCGATAAGATCGTCGTCATATTCTCCTTTACACACATAATCTATAACACATTCTAGACCTTCATGAGTGACAGCGTATGATTTTTTATCACAAACAACCTGTGCTAACTCTTCAACAATTACATTAAGTTCTTCTCTGCAATTTGCTACATCTTCAGAAGTAGAATTAATATTACTCTCTACTGTGCCTTTAAAATCATTCATAGCTGTTGTAAGCTTATCCATAAAACTTTTAAGGCTGTGCGCATTAGTAAAAGTTTGGATTCCGGCTATCGTCACAGCGGATTCAAAGGCATTTTGCCCTTTTTCATCCAGCTCTTTTGTCTTTTGCAAAATCTCTTGTAATTCATCATGAACATCTGCTTTTTCGCCGTCCTTTGTTGATTTACCAGATTTAGGTAAAATCTTGTTTTTAAAACAATTTGACATAGCGCAGGCAGCATTATGTGCATCTTCTATTTTAACTCTCATTTCATTCAAGAGTTTCGAAGACTCCTTAATCAAGTTTTCGATTTCATCATCTTTCTTTGTATACTCCTCTATATTTTTTTGAATTACCTCTGTCTTTTTGTAGTTTCCGATGGTAACGCAACTCATAATATCCTGATATACTCCGTTGGATTCTTCAGCTTTGTCTAAACCGCATATTTTATATCTGCGTGCTGCCTTTTTAGATTTTCTAAGTGTTTCACTGGCAGCCTGCATACTTTTTGCAGTTTTCTTATCGTTTTTAATGACTCTCAGACTTTCACAAATCACCGTATCGGCACTTCGTAAATTACTTCCGTCACTATTATTATTAATGGCCATATTTGATTTTTTTAATGTTTATAGATTTTACTCGGATAACATTTTATGACTAAACCTTAAAATGATAAACTCTGCCGGTCTTACTACGGCCATACCTATTTCTACGATCATTCTACCTTCCCAAATATCCACCTCATCCATGGTTTCATTAAGTCCAACTTTTACAAAAAATGCCTGCTCTGGAGTCGTTCCCATTAAAGCTCCAGCTCTCCATTGCTGTACTAGGAAATTATCAATCATAGATTTTACCCTAGACCATGTATTTAGATCATTAGGTTCAAATACAAATTGTATAGTGGCCTTCTTTACAGATTCTTCAACCATATTAAAGAATCGTCGTACAGAAACATAGCGCCATTCGTTGCTGTTCCCTGCTAAGGTTCTAGCTCCCCAAATAATTGCATTACCTCTACCTACGAATGAACGAATTACGTTTACAGATTTACCTGCGGTAGTGTCTACATTTAAACCTTCTTGTTGCTGATCTGTGATTTTGATTACAGGTTTGATTACAAAATCCATATTTACGTTTGCAGGAGCTTTCCAAACTCCTCTTGAAGAATCTACGCTGGCATATTGCCCTACAACTCCTGGTGATGGAGGCATCTCCATAGGTAAGTTTCTTAATGCGTTCTGTGCCTGGAAATAAAGTGCATTATCCTTGGACTTTAACTCTGCTAAAGTTCCTGCTAATGGTCCCCCACTTACAATTGTTACATTTGCATCGCCATCTCCTTCGCCTCCATAATAATAATCCAAGATTGTCTCTACATTAGGGAAATATGTGGCTCCGTATTTTACAGTATTCTCTACTGCTGGAGTATTATCTCTCATAGTTTGAATATCTGCCGATAAATCTGGTTCTGGATTTGCTTGCCAAATGTCCATAACGGCGAAGCGATCTTTCAACTTTTCGCACATATCCATTGATTCTCCAAACAGGTTATAAAAATCAGAAAATGTCTCTAAACCCTGTGCATCAGGATATACATACAATGTGATTTCATCCACTTTTTCTGTCTCTTCCAGACCTCCTAGTAAATCATTAAAAACGATTGAACTTGGCTCTAAATATTCTCCAACAGAAACAATCCAACATGGACCTCCACCATTGGCAAAAAACATTTGCAACGCGTAATACATTTTATATTTGGATGCATTAGCTCCAATAGAAGCCTGTACTACGGGTGGAGTTACCGCTTCATTAATTGAAACCGATAAATCTTTTTCTATTGAAGGGTCTCCGAAAAAACGTTCGTATTCTAATAACGAGCTAATTCGTTTTGGTTCATTGATTAATGAGTTACCTCTTTCATCCTCTGCTTTTTGCGTATATCCTATAAAAGCAGGGATTGCGGTATCTACCTGCGCAATTGATGGCGGAAGCTTCGGAATTTCTTCTACATAAACTCCTGGTGTTTTGTAATTCATAATATCATTTTTATTAAAGTTTAATTTTAATTATTTAATAATCGATTTGATTGATTAATAAAGATCTCCGAGAAAATCCTATCCTGCTCTACTTTAATAGATGGCATCCTGGGATGCGGCAACATTAATGAAGTTCCATTCATAAAGGGCACCAAAACCGATGTCAAGGCTTTGGGTTTTAGAGAAACCAACTGTTTTGGCTGATGTTCTAAATGAACCGATGTAGCGGTTATCTCTGCAGGAGTGAAATCTCCCTCCTTATTATATCTCCAGTATGTTCTTCTATTTTTGAACCTTATTTCAAAAATTGGATGTGGTATTTTTTCTCCAGAAGTGCTTACTCTAGTGGTGAGAAACCCTTCTGAATCTAATAAGCTAAAGGGTGAATTTTCTTCGTCAAACCTAATATCTATAGTCGCGAAATCATCATTATTATATAACTCATCATTTAAATAAACAGAATATTTTACGTCGGAAGTGTCATTAACATTAATCTTAAGATTATAAAACCCAGATGCAATAACAGCAGAATCCTCATCATTTTCATCTACTCTGGTAAAATCGATATTGATGTTTCGTTTGGCTTCTTCTCCAGTTTTATTAATAACTTTTATTTCGTTACCACTCTTATCTGCTAAAACAAATTTTATCTCGGTAATATCTTCAGGTTTTTTTACTTGATAAGTAAAGCGATGGGGTAATAATGTTCTATCGGCATCATTCACAAAACTTTTGTCATCTATTTCTTCCCAAAACTTGACATTGCTAACTAGTGTGTATTGTAATGCTTCTTTAATTTTTCCTCTAAAATTTGCCAATGCTCCCATTTCATAGCCTTTATTTTTTTGAAATCGGCCTACTTTATCTGAAATAGGTAGGGATTTGTAAGGAGGGGATGAGTTTTCCTCAAACTCTTTTTTATCCTTATTTGTAAAATAATATTTTAGTGGTAGTGGTGGTCTTAGACTAATATTTGTTATACTTTTAAAAAATGAAGCCTTTGGTCTAAGTGAAAAAGTCAGATTTAAATTGGTTTTAAATTTTAAACGTGGCCTAAAAAGAGTTTCTCCTGATTCACTCACTACATCTACCTCAATTCCTACTACAAAACCCAAAGGTGTTTGTGCGGTTACCAACTTATAATCGTTTAATACCTTTTTGGTCACTCCTTGTGGCTCTATCTCAAAGAAATCTAAAATATTATATGAACCAAGCTGTAATTTTTTAGAAATAAGGTCTAGTTTGTCAGCTTTGTTTTTATCAAAAAAAGAAGTCCCATCTATTGTAGTCAGAAAGTAGTCATGTAATATCTGAACTTCAAATAATCTTTTAAATACAGTGGTGCTGCTCATATTAATGTTGGTCTATGTGAGTTTCGATATTTTCTATTTCCTCTATTACTGGAGCAATAATGCTAGTATCTTCTTGAATCTTAACAAGTCTTATCTTATACATGGCAAAAGGCACTTGCTTACCTCCCAATGATCCCCACAAATGATTTATTTGTTCAAATGTTAATGTGTATAATTCTACATTTAACTTAAGCTCGTTTTTACTTTCTTGTGAAATATTGCTGTCATTAGAAATTGTTGAGAAAGGAGAGTTTTGAATTGTAAAACTTCTTTTGGCTTGAAAAAACTGAATAACAAGAGATAATCTATGCAAAGCGAATTCATAAGCATCTTGTAGATCCTGACCTAGTGTAGTAGATATAAGCACATAAAGATTTAAAAACACAGGAGGTTCCTTGTACTTTATACCAGTAGCGGTTCGCACGGTATTCCTATTGTTTTTTAAGGTACTTTCCTCTTCAGTATTAACTAAGCTTATTATTACCTTATTATTTAGGTCACCCTGAGAATCACTTTCCAGCATAGCAATACTATCCAAGATTATATCATCTTGAGTAATAGAATCTCCGGACCTTTTATTTTGAAAGATGTAATCACTTAATTCATCTCTCAACAATTTTAAAGCCAACCCAATCATAAAAGTGAGTTAATTTATTAATATAATTTATGCGTTTATAGAAGGTTAGCGGGGTAAATATTTAACCATCTATAGATAGGAATCTTAAAAATTATTTTGTGTTATTTTAAATTAAAAAAAACCTAAAACTTCACGAACACTAAGTTTCTAAAAATAACACGAAGAGTCAATCCCCAAAAATGGGGATTTTGACCTTCTAAATAATTCGTTAAAAAAAGTTAAGTAGTTCTTAAAGTCACAGTTCCAAAACCTTAGACGCTTCTTTTATTAGTTGAGCAGTGTTTTTTACTTGAAATTTCTGAATCAAATGCTTACGATGAGAAATGGCCGTATGATTACTAATAAAAAGCTTATCAGCGATTTCTTTTGAAGAAAAACCATCTGCAATAAGTTTCAGAACTTCCCCTTCTCTTGAAGATATGGTCATACACTGATTTTTAAAGAAACTACTTCCATGATGTCCCCCATTAAGTTTAAGACAGTGCTCTATTTTTTCTTTCTCTGATATATCAAAAAAATAATTTAAGGCAAGGGTATGTTTCTTTAATTCATACATCAAAATCTCGTGTTTGATACAAATTTTTTCTCCATACGAATTTATGATATGATATTTTAGCAAAAGCACATCCTGAACCAATGGCATAGAGAAAAAATTCTGTACTTCATTTTTAACTGATGACAACTCCTTGGGAGCAACCAAAGAATACCAAAAATCCCATCCCCCATCGATTAGCCTTTTGGGACTATACCCAATAGTTTTTTCAAAAATCTTATTACAATACAAGAACCTATCCTCTTTTGTAAGATAGATACTGATCATTTGACTTTTAGAATGTTCGCAAGCATTTAATACCTTGGATATTTTAGAAAAAAAAATCCGTTCATCCACACACTTAGGTGTGGAAAATTTGAAGTTGTGGCCCATAAGAGTAAATATTGTTTAGTGTAAAGATTAAGTTGGTTTTAATTTACACTATAAAGTTGGAGATTTATTTCCTTAAACGCAAGCATGTTAACAAGGTATTTAACCTATTTTTTTTAGGGGTATTCCCCCCTAAAATCGAGATTTTAATTAGAGAAAAACCATGCTATTTGCTGTAATAAATATGTGAGAATAAAAAAAGAAGAAATGCATCAAAAATGCAATGTGCAAAAAAAAGAAAAGCCTTAAAAATCAAAAGATTAAGAAGGCTTTAAGTACTGAAGGCGGGACAATTATCGAACTTTTTGAAAAAAGATATTAGTCTAATTATTTAGGTATAGCACTTTACAAAAAACCTATTTTACATAATAACACAGCTAATTTTTATAAAACAAGAAAAGTCCTCATAGTTAAAAGAAGAAAATTTATAATTAAAAGAGTAATAGCAAAGCAGAGTTTGCGAAATAGGAAAGAGAAATCAAATATGTTTAGAAGATCAATGTACCGAAACTATCTAAATGTAGTTAACATTTATTACAGGATTTCTAGAGGAGTGCAGGGAATAGACTGAGTATGATAAGTTGAATTTTATCAATAAATTAATGTCACATATTTGTGACATTATAAAAATTGTTTTATTTTTGTAATGTATGATATTAGAGACAAAATCTAGAATTATCGAATCTGCAATAGAAGTATTCAATTCTGATTATTCGGCACCCCTTCAAAAGGTTGCAGACAATGCTGCTGTTACCCGAAGGACTTTACATCGGTATTTTAAAGATCGTAATGAATTGGTTACCGTTTGTGAGAGAGAAATGGAAGTAAGTTGTAAAAAGGCTATGATTGCTGCAATAAACAGTTCTAAGGAGCCTTTAGTTCAATTAAAGAATATGCTGCTAGCAGGAATCGATTGCGGTGCAAAATACTCGTTCTTCTATAAGTTGCACCAGCGTGCTGGACATACACATAGTGAGAAGAATAAAAATTGTGTAGATTATGATTACATCTATCACAACTTCAGGCAAATTATCAATCGTTTGCAGCAGCAAGATATAATCGATAAATCTATAACGATAGAATGGATTCAGAATTTACACACAGGAATCATCTACAGCACCGTTAATATGAATATAACGAATATG
Source organism: uncultured Aquimarina sp. (assembly GCA_947496355.1). GTDB lineage: Bacteria > Bacteroidota > Bacteroidia > Flavobacteriales > Flavobacteriaceae > Aquimarina. The sequence continues at coordinate 320,533 of CANMCO010000002.1, read as the reverse complement.
CTGAATGAAAAGAATATCAAGGAATTAGCTTGGAATTCTTTTATTAAAGGAATCAGTCCTTAAAAAAATTTATAACAACATGTCTCAAAAATGAGACATAAATACTATTAATAAAATGAGCGAAATCTTAAATATTGTTGATGTAGCTGTCATTGATGTGTTCCAATTGAAGAATCTCAAAATTGAATTGAACAATTCAGAATATTCTATAGCACTCATTGATAAAGGCTCCTACGAAATTGTAAAAGGCTATGGAATAACCATCGAAGAAGCTATGAATGATTTACACCACCGTTTACTCTGAGAATATAATGGGGAACCGAAGAAAATTTATAAAACAAAGTTTATTTGCGTCAGCGGTAGTTATGCTACCCTTGCCCTTAACTGCTTTTAAAAAATTAGATAATATGACAAAAGAAACAAAATTTGATGTACTGATTATAGGCGGTAGTTACGCAGGACTTTCCGCAGCTATGGCATTGGGGCGATCATTAAGAAACGTATTGGTAATAGATGCTGGAAATCCTTGCAACGAGCAGACCCCGCATTCCCATAACTTTATCACGCAAGATGGTGCTACTCCTGCTTCTATTTCTGCAAAAGCAAAAGAACAGGTTTTGGAATATCCAACGGTACAATTTTTAAAGGATTTTGCAGTACAAGGGAAAAAAACGAAAGATGGTTTTGAAATTACAACGCAATCCGGTCAATTTTTTCAGGGTAGAAAACTCGTCTTCGCTACTGGTATAAAGGATATTCTACCCCAAATAGATGGCTTTGCCGAATGCTGGGGAATCACCGCAGTACACTGTCCCTATTGCCACGGCTATGAGGTACGTAAGATAAAAACGGGTATACTCGCTAATGGAGATAGTGCTTTTGAGACGGCAAAGTTGATTTCAAACTGGACGGACGAGCTATCCATTTACACAAATGGTAAATCCGAACTGAGTGAGGACCAAGTTAATGAACTCAACCAAAACAATATCGTCGTGATTGAAAAGCTTATTGCTTCTATTGAGCATACAAAAGGCCATATAGAAAAACTGAAATTCAAGGATGGTACTACGGAAACCCTAAAGGCACTCTATGCGCGCGTTCCTTTTGAGCAGCATTCGGCTATACCTTCTGCATTAGGATGTCAACTCAACGAGCAAGGGTATATCGAAGTGGATATGTTCCAAAAAACATCGGTTCCCGGTGTGTTCGCCTGTGGGGACAACACTACTTTTATACGTTCGGTTGCCCAAGCGGTATACGCTGGAAATCTTTCTGGTGGCGTTTCTAATATGGAAATGATACAGGAAGATTGGATAGGCGATTAAATATTAGAATGAATAGTTTTAAGTATCAGTAACCGATTTTAAATCTGTTTGAAATATATAAGTGACAATCTCTAATTTTGTAAAAAAAGTGTTATGGAAAATTTGACCGAATTTTATAAGAACAAAGGATTGGCAACGGATAGGTTTCAGCCATCAGGAATCGGGCATTTTAATGTATTTGACCTTGAAAAAAGTTTGAGCCCAAATGCCAAACCTGTAAGTTACACGAGAAGAGACTTCTATAAAATTACGTTAATACGTGGTAAACACACCTTCCATTATGCCGATAGAAGTATTGAGACTAATGGAAGTACGTTAATGTTCTTTAATCCACAAGTTCCTTATTCCTTTGTGCAAGGTAGTGGGGAATGCTCAGGAAACTTTTTGATTTTTAAAGAGGAATTTCTTTTGAATTCTATACACGAAAACCTCTCAAACCTACCTGTTTTTTGCATTAACGGGCATCCCAATTTTGAATTGACACAAGAACAAGACAACTACATAAGTCAAGTTTTTGAGCAAATTACAACAGAAATAGACTCTACATACCACTATAAGTACGAAGTAATAAAAAGTAAGGTTTCAGATATCATCCATTACGCCCTAAAATTACAACCTACCAGAATAAGAGCCACCAAATTAGATGCGAGCACTCGAATCACAATCATCTTTAAAGAAGCATTAGAACGTCAGTTTCCAGTAGAATCAACGAATTATTGTATCACTGAAAAAACTCCAAGTGACTTCGCAGACCGGCTTTCGATTCACGTAAATTCGTTGAATCGGGCGGTTAAAAAGACAACAGGTAAAACTACGACACAACTTATCGCGGAACGTATTGTTTCCGAAGCTCATATTTTACTTCGACTTACCGATTGGTCAATTTCCGAAATAGCCTATTCATTGGGTTTTGATGAGCCTGCCCATTTTACCACATTTTTTAAGAAGCAGACAGCTACAACACCTACATCCATTCGTCAGGCAGTCTAAGTCAGAAAGTACTAATTGCGCTTTACCGCTACGCTCTCCCGCTGGTCGTGAATCTCGCAAGCTCGATTTACCGTTTCACTCTCCTTTCAGTCGTGAAGCTTTCTAGTTCGCTTTCGCGAAAGCGTAAAACCTTCACCATTGTTTGAATTATATAAGTGTTGGTTTGATTGACATACGAGAATAGAAGCCTGACAACCGTAATTTTGTTTGAGACAAAAAGTATTAATCTTAAATAAATAATTATGAGTAAAGTATGGTTCATTACAGGTGCATCAAAAGGATTGGGCTTAAACCTGGTTGAGAAATTACTAAAATCCGGACATAAAGTTGCGGCAACTTCTAGAAATAAAAAGCAGCTAACCGAAAAAATTTCTGAAAAAAGCGATAATTTTTTACCGTTGGCAATGGACTTGACCAATGAGAATGATGTAAAAAGCACCATTAACAAAGCCTTAAGCTATTTCGGGGGAATAGACGTTGTAGTCAACAATGCCGGCTATGGATTGGGCGGTGCTATTGAAGAATTACAGCACAAAGAAGTACATCAAAATTTCGATGTAAATGTCTACGGTTCTCTGCACGTAATCAGGAATGTACTTCCTAGTATGCGAGAAAAGGGTTCTGGACATATAATGAACATCGCATCCATAGGTGGGTTCGTAGCAACGTTCCCTGGATACGGTATTTATTGCGCAACAAAATTTGCGGTACAGGGCTTCAGCGAAGCTTTAGAAGCCGAAGTGAAGCCATTAGGTATTAATGTGACTTGTGTTTCCCCAGGATATTTTAGAACGGAATTCCTCAGTAGCGATTCAATGCAAACGGGTGAACGCACTATCGATGTTTATGAATCTGCAAGAGAAACGATTCGGGTTCACGCGCAGGACATTCACGGAAATCAAGCTGGTGACCCGGCAAAGGCAGCCGATGTATTTATAGAACTTTCAAAGATGGATAATCCACCAACGCATCTCTATCTAGGTAGTGACGCTTATGATTATGTAAATCAAAAAATAACTAATCTTCAGGAAATGATAGAGGCCCATAAAACGCTTGGTGTTTCTACAGATTTTGCAAGTGAAGACGCCTCTTAATTCAATAACCATTTTGAAGAATATCTAAAATGAACAAAAATGTACTTGAACAATATTACGATTATAGGTCTTTTAATCGCTATGACTTCGTTCACTCAGTGTAAAAGTCAGGATATAGAAACAAGAAATAACAAAAAGATGGAAGCCAAAAAAACAATTGAAGAAACAAAAGAATATATAGGGATGTGGGTAACCGAAGATAATCACGTACGCCACAACTTGTTGCCTAATGGACGTTATGATGAAGCTCGCGGCAATACAGAAAGTGCCTACCAAGGTAAATACTGGGTAACGGGAAATCATATCGAGTATAAAGACGATACCGGCTTCACTGCAGACGGGGATTTTAAGGACGGTATACTCTATCACGGCGGAATGATATTACACAAAAAAGAAGATTAATGAAAACAAAAGCAATTGTGATGATACTAGTGTTGGCTCTCTTTTCTTGCAAAGAAAAAAGTACAAACATCACTAAAAAAATGAATGAAAATACTGTGGCGGAAAAAAAAGTATTAAGAAATCACAACATCGTTCAAAAAGCGGTCGAGGATTGGATTTCGGGCAAAGGTAGCTTCTTTGACTTACTAGATGAAGATATGGTTTGGCGAGTTACGGGCAATGCACCTTATTCTGGCGTCTATAAAGGTAAAAAAGAATTTATGGATAAAGCCGTTATACCCATTAATGAATTTCTATCCACTAGCCTAGAGCCTGAACTTATAGATATAAATGCATCCAAAGACATTGTGTGGTTTCAATGGAAAGGTAAAGCAAAAGCTGTTGATGGGAATGATTATATCAATGAATATGCTTGGAAATTAAAGCTAAATGATGATGGTAAAATTGTAAAGGTTGATGCTTTTTTAGATACATATGCTTTAGCTAAACTGGCAGAATAATGACCACCAAGGCAAATAGTATATCTTGATCTTTAATAAATGTCAAGATATACTATTGTTTACAAAAAGAGAAATCTAAACTATGAACCCCCACACTAGATTATTAGATTTAATTCTATAATCACTACAAAGATTTAACTTAGCCTAAATAATTCCAATATTATTCGTTTCTTACTATTTCAGTAAAAAGCTTTTCAAGCAAAGTATTTAATTTCTCCGGATTTTCCAACATTGGATAATGACATGTTCCTTCTATAATATGCAATTCATAATTTTCACCTAAATACTTTTTAAGACTCTCTTCATTGGTAGGCGAATAGTTCACATGAATAGAATATAATTTTAATTCTAGTCCTTTTAAGAGTTCTGTTTCGCGTTTCGGATAACTAAATCCATATTCCAGTAAGGGAATGCCTACCTTAGGATTCATTTCTTTGTAATCTGTCAGTAATTTAGAAACAATTTTAAAATCTGTAGCTTCTGTTAATAATGCCTGTTTGGCGAATTGCTTACAAGTATTCTCAAAGTCAGCGTTCAACCCTTGGACTATTTGATCAACCGTCTCTTTAGGTAATTCCATTCCAACATTCTTCATGTGGTCGATTTCAATCAAACCAATAATGTTAGTGTCATTTATAGTAACAGTTTCTAACATAACATCTGAACCGAAAGAATGTCCTATAAGAATTACATCTTGTAGCGCCAATTCTTGAATGAGTTTGCTGATGTCCTTTCCGAATCTTAGGCCAGTCCAATTTTCTGTATTATGAGTTGATTTTCCGTGACCTGGCAAATCAACTGCGATAACTCGATGTTTTTCCGAGAAATAGGATAATTGCTCGTTCCAATATTCCTTATTAATGAATGCACCATGAAGAAATAACAGTGTTGAGTTTCCTTTTTCATTGTCAAAATATGCTAAGCTTTCACCATTGATGTCAATCTTTTTTGTGTTTTCCATAGTTAAGTTATTGTTTTATGCTCGTGAATTTTTGATTTTGAAGTTTGCGCATTTAATTGCGTAAAAATTATGGGTGTAATTAGGTTCAGTAGGATTAGTCTCATAAGTCTAAATTAATATGAATATTTATTCATTTAATAGTTAAATTTTTTTACTTCTTTATGGCATTCCAACAAAGAGAAAACGATTCATCAATAGATTTCTCATTGAGATGTCCATTACAGTCATTGACCAAGTGCGTCGAAAAGCTTCTAACAAAACCAATGATTAGGGCAATAAGCATATCGCTATCGACATCCTTAATTAAATTTTCTGACTTCCCTTGTTCCAATATCCGTTTCAAGTAGTTCTTAAATCCAGTATCTATTTCTTTATTGGACTCTGAGATGTAAGGGGAAATGACGAATTGTTCTAAAAAAATAATTCTTAGATTGTTGTCAACTAAACGTTCTAAGGCAATTTTCCACATTTTGTATAGCTGAATGTTGATTGCAAGATGGCTAATATCATTAATAATCGCAGGAGCACTTTCTTTCTGTAACTTGAAATATAAAGCGTTCAATAACTCTTCTTTATTTTTGAAATAAATATAGAGCGTACCGGTTGCCATTGATGCTTCTTTCGCAATATTGGACATTTTTAAGCCTGCAATCCCAACTTTTCCTGTTAAATAAAGAGTCGCATTAAATATTCTGTTAAGTTTATCATCTTTCATTAGAATAAAAATATGAATAAATATTCATATTTTTATTCTAATTTATAAATTTTATTAGTTATTGCGAATTATCTATTCAATTGTATCAATAAATTATGACTCAAGAATAAGTGGTCTTAAGAAACTCTTTAACTGTTGTTGGTTTTCTACCCAGAAAAGTAGTTAACGTATCTTGCTCAAGTTCCAATGTTTTTTGTGCAAGAGCTTTTGCCCACATTGTAAACATCCCTATGTAAACTTCAGGTACTTCAGTATTTTTTAAGATGGTCTCAAATTCTTCGACGGATGGCGATTTATAATAAATGTCTTTTTTTAATATAACAGATAAATTTTTTGCTATTTCTTTGAATGAAACTGCTTCCGTATTTGTCAGTGGATAGGTTTTATTCTTGTGACAAGATGTACACAATATGTGGGCAGCTGCTTCAGCTAGCTCGTCCCTTAATACCCAACTGGCTTTGCCTTCTTCTGCAGGAAGCAAAATGATACCTTTGTCCGTAACCTTCTCTCCTGCAAAAATTGGAATCATTTCCATGTAAATTCCATTCTGAAGTATGGTATAGTCGATACCGCTTTCTTTTAAAAACTGTTCCGTCCTTAAGTGGGAATAATCGATTTAAGGATTTACAGATAAGCATAGATAGAATATCGCCAAGAATGCTCTCAAAGGAATTGAAAGAATTGGAAATCAATAGTATTGTAGAACGCCAGGTCTATAACCAAACACCTGTGCTTATTGAATATAATTTGACCGAATCGGGTAAGAACCTGACCACATCGATAGATGCTATGATTGACTGGGGTTTGGTCCATCGAGAAAAGGCTTTGGAAGTCTAAATCTGAGTTATGACTATAACTAAAACTATTGATTGAAGCTTTTATAATTTAAGAAAAGAGCCAATAGTATTTTATATGTAAGCAGTTTTAAGGGGTGAGGTTTTAACAAGATGATTCATTCAATTGTAGAATTTCTTAAATTCTGATGGGGTTTGACCCGTTTTTAATTTAAACAGTTTGCTAAACGATTGTGAATATTCAAAGCCTAGTTCATAAGCGATTTCGCTGATGGATTTTTTACTAATCGATAATTTTTCCTTTGCTTTTTCAATCAGTTTTTCATGAATGTGTTGTTGGGTACTTTTTCCGGTTAAGACGCTAAGTAATCCACTTAGGTAATTTGGTGATACATTTAGAGAATAAGCAATACTTGAAACGGAAGGCAATCCCTCTTCGCTAAGATTTTCCCTATTAAAATAGTTTGTTAGTATTTTTTCAAGTCGTGTTAGGATCTGATGATTTTCCTTTTCCCGTGTAATAAACTGCCGATGGTAAAATCTGTCCGAGTAATTTAATAAGGTTTCAATTTGGGAAACAATGACTGGTTTGCTAAATTGATCAATGTTTGAATGGTATTCTTCTTCAATAGTTTGTAAAATACTGACTATTGATCTTTCTTCTTTCTCTGAGAGAAATAGTGCTTCACTAACCGCATAATCAAAGTAATCATAGTGTTTAATTTTTTTGCCGAGCGTAGTATTCCAAAAAAAGTCAGGATGCACCATCAATAGCCAGCCAGAATGCGTTAGCTTATTCTTTGCCTGAATGGAATACACCTGATTGGGTGCTACAAAAAGCATTTTGCCTTTATTAAAATCATATTCGCGCTGTCCATATTGCATCGTAGCATTTACATTTTTCTTCAGGGCAACCATATAAAAATCGTGAATCATTTGCGTAGGCTCATCGTCTCGTAATTCAGTAATATTTTCAATACGTAACACGCTGATAAGTGGATGTGCTGACCCAGATAGCCCTCTAAAGGCATGGTATTGACTGATTGTTTTAAAATGATGGATTTCTTTGGACATGAAGAAAATTTATAAAGGAAAGATAATCTGAAGTTGTTAAAGTTCCAAACCGCTTAACGATTTACAAAAATTTATGAATTTATCCTGTAAAATAGGATCACTTGCTTCTTTTAAATAGTGTTTTGGTTTTTTATGGTATAAAAATTGACCTGAAACTTGAACTTCTTTGGCATCAGATGAAGCCAGCCAAACCTGTGTTTCGGGAGCTTTACCCAAATCGTCCGGAGCGTGTGCTCCACCCATCTTTGTAGCTACCCAGCCCGGCGATACCACATTACTATAAATTTCTGGGTAATATCTGGCAACGGCAAAAGTTAATAAAACATTCTGTAGCTTCGTATCCGAATACGCCTGAGAAGCATTCCACCGTTTTGTTTTCCAAAGCAGATCCGTAAGTGTCGTATCCCCTACTTCGTGCATACCAGAACTTGTATAAATCAAGCGTTTGGGTTTATGAACTAAACACGTAAGCATATAAGGTGCTAAACTATTGATGGCAAAGATGTGTGGAAGACCGTCTTCGGTTAGTTTATGCGATTCTTGAAAACCCAAACCCGCATTATGTATTATACTATTCATTACTCCCAGAGCGTTCACCTGTTTCGCTATTTCTTGGGTTTGAGCCATACTGGATAGATCTCCTACCACTACAGAAAAAGCTTCCGGTAGTTTTTGAAAAACCCTCTGTGCCTTTTCTTCATTTCGAGCATGTAAAATAATGTTATGTCCCATTTTAATCAACCGTTCAGCCGCCATAAAACCAAGACCATCCGTCGAACCGGTTATAAATATCTTTTTCATAGTATGGTGTTTTTTGTACTTACTATTTTATCTACACTAATACTACCTGGACCGTAAAAGAAGATAATTGCCATAGCAATTGTGTATAAGATAATCAATTCGCCATGAATTTCGCCTACTTTACTATGGTGAACAAAGATAAATGCAACTATTAAGTTTACGAAAACCAGGAATGAACTCACTCGGGTTAAAAATCCTAACATAAGTAATACGGAACAAAGAGCATCTGCTATCGATGCAAAGACTAGGCTAACTACCGGGCTAACTCCTAGAGGATCCGGAAACATCTCTAACATTTGATTGAATCCCAATATTTTTTCCAGTCCATGATTTACAAATAGTAATAATCCAGTTCCAAGCCTCAAAATCAATAAAACGATATCGATTGAGATAAGGGGTTTTAATAGTAGATCTGCTTTCATCATAATAGTATTAGTAATCTTTAGGTTCGCTTCCTATTTTCAATGATCTTCATCATCCGCATAATACGTTTTTACCGGACCATCAAATAATACATAAGCCGTACATCGCTTCGAAAGACAATTGGCTGCATGCAACTGGTTGGCGGGCTGGTACAAATAGGAACCGGGCGTAAGAACCGTTGCAGTTTCTTCACTACCTTTCTCATCCCAATGTTTTAAAGCACCTTCTACCAACCACAACCGATAATTATGCGTATGGGCGTGAAATTTTCCGCTTCCTGTATAGTTCTGGCTATATCTAAATACGGTATACGAAGGTTTACTTCTGGGATCACCTTCTAAAACATGGAAATAAGGTCCATTCGGCCTGTTGGCATACAAAGGCTGAAATTTATAATCAAACGCATCGTTTAAGGGGATCAATATAAGTCCGGAATCATTTTTATCAGATGATACTGATTGTACGTTTTGAGCTGCTCCCTTTAGATGTAGAAAACAAATCAAAATAAACAAGATAAAAGCATTACTCATCATGTTACTTTTCAATACTTTAATTTTCATAACTATATTTTATTTCAATGATTTTTGATTTAGTTAAACCAATTTATCTTATGCTTTATGATAAGCAGTCACAAAATCTTCTCGTGCAAACTCCTTGAGTTTTACTTTACCAAAAACTGAAGGTTTATTTTCTATATAATGTGCTGCTAACTTTCCCTGATGCATTGCTGAGAACATTTCTGTGATAGATGCGGCTAGTTTTTCAGGCATTCCGTTTTGTTTTAACTCTTTTTTCATTTCTTTATCAGAAATTAGATGCCATTTGATGTTTTTATCAATTGCTTTCCCAAGAATATCTGTTATTTCCGAAGTCGTAAGCTCCTCACTTACCACATATTGTATGGGTGTGATAGCCTCAGGTTTTTGAAGCTCTTCGGCAATGGCGCTGGCAATATCTTTGGGAGACACTAGCGGAATCTTTCGATTATCTCCCCCGTAATTGACATAAATAGCTTTGGAAGCTTTGATCTTATCCAAATAATTTAAAAAGTTATAATAGAAGTACGTAGGTCGCATGATAGTCAATTCTACATTAGTGATACCTCTCAGAATCTCTTCAAAATGATGGGCTCCTAAAATATTCCCCGTTCCTTCGCTTAAATGGGCTCCGAAACTGCTGAGAGCTACCATTCTTTTTACTTTATTTTTGGTAATGGCTTTGGCATAATTAGACGCAATGGTACGGTAGGTAGAAATCATATCGGGTTTGTCATAGCTAGGGGGCACCATCCCGTATACAGCATCGGCGCCTTTAAAAGTATCTACAACAAAGGCTTCATCCTCCAGCTTGCCAATAGCTGCTTTTACCCCAAGATTCTCTATTTGCTTTTTTCGCTCTGGACTGCTACATATCACGACAACCGAATGTCCTTCGTTTACCAATTCTTCTGTTAGGGGTTTGCTTATATTTCCTAATGATCCGGTGACAATTATTTTCATTTCTTTCTGTTATATATTTCTTGTACAAAGTTGAGAAAGAACATAAAGAAGTTTGTGTTAGAATATAAGGTTGTTGTGTTCAGATCTAAGAATCAACTTAATAAGAATAATTTGTAGAAGTTATATGCTTCGAAAGCTATCGAAACAAGAAGATAAAACTACTTGAAAATTGCTCTTACCTCGTAAACCCTCTCAAAATTAGCTGCTAAAACAGCGCTGGAAAAATGTTGGTTTTCTTCGGGAAATTCTCTTTTAATTTTGGCTTGGAAATGTAGTGTTTATTTCCAAAGTGTCGAGAAACATTAACGGAATGAAATGCTGAAATTGGGTACTGTGTCTAAGATTTTTTCAAATAGAGCTCTTTTTCCGATGTTCAATTTTCAACAAAATGAAAGGAAATTTACCGAATTGGTTTGTTTTGATTACCAATTTCTAAAACATAAGGTGTAGATTACCTTTTGTGAAGATTTCAATTATTTCAAAAGATTTAATAAAAGGTAAATGATCTTTTTATATCCAATTTGAACGAATAAACTAAATTCTATATATTTCCTTCCTTTTCATGAATAGGTTTCAAAATTTTTTGGTCAACATAAAACGTACCGAAGGGAATAAGAGAGGCCAATAAAACTTTTGATATAATAATTCCTTTCCAGCTATATTCTGTAGCCGCACCTAGTGTCAAAAACAGATAAAGAAGAAACAAGGCACCATGAATAGGACCAATAGTCTTAACGACTTCCGGAATATTCATTATATATTTCAAAGGCAAGCCGATGAATATAAGAATCAGTAATGAAATGCCTTCTAGCATTGCCACAATTCTCAATCTACCTATGGATGTTTTAAAGTAATTTTTCATAATGTAATCTCTAAAAAGGTCTTAGGTAAGGGCGATTGGCCAAAGGCGAAAACGGCCAGGGAATCGCTATGAATATGATGAGTAAACCAAGTGAAAAGTAAGTGAACATCGTGTGGAATTTTTCCAAATCCGTATCTTTTCTTTTTGCTTTTGCAGAGCCTAACGTGATAATTATAATAGCCACAAGCATCAGAGCAATATGTAACAACCCATAAAATGTATTGTCGTTCCATCCATCAAACCCATTCTTAAGAAAGTATTGAACTATTGGACTTTTGGTATAAAGTAAAATGCCAATTATCAATTGTATGTGGGCAATGGTTGCCGTCCAATGTCGAATATGATTTATTCTGTTACTAAAAGCCAACCGCCTAGTTTTTCCTTTGAAGGACAAATAGACGGAATATAACAAGCTAATTAAAACAAGCCATCTGAATATGGAATGGAAGGGTAATAAAAATTGATACATATTTAAAAAGTTAGATCTAAAACATACTAATTAGTATGTTTTATGGTAAAAAAATTTAGTTTAAAATCGTTAGGTAATTTTTTAGTTCTTTCAAATATTCTGTGTAACTTGATTTACCGAGTATTTTTCCTAAGTTGCGTATGCCTGAATATCCAGACAAAACAAAAACGGCTACTTGTTCGCTATTCAAATCAGCTTTTACAGTATTTCCCTTTTTTCCTTCATTTAAGCAACCTACAACAGCATTTTTCCACTCTATAAAGAGCTTGGTCAGCACATTGGCAAAGTCGCTATTTAAAGGCGACATTTCTTCTATGAGATTAACTGCCGGGCATCCATATTTAATGTTAAAAAAAGTGTCATCCATCAAAACCTTTTCCATCATTTGATAGATTTCTTTTTGCGGATTCTGTGAATCTAACAATGGCTCAACCAACAAAGCTCGCATTGCAGGATACATAACATCATTTATAATTGCCAATCCCATTTTATCTTTATTTTTAAAATGGTAATAGAATGCCCCTTTGGTAACTTGTGTCGTTGCAATAATATCATCAATACTCGTTGCTTGGTAGCCATTTTTATAAACCAAAGGCAATGCCTTTTTCAAAATATCTATACGGGTGTTATCTGCTTTGGACATTTGAGGCATAATCTAATTATTTTTATCAATCTCAAAATAAGGTTCTAAATCATCAATAGAACCTCCGTTATAAACATTTACAAAACCGCGCTTCTTTAAAATGCCCTTGGCTTTAATACTTCGCATTCCGTGAGAGCAATATGTTATAACGACTCTATCCTTTTCAAATGGAATAGCAACTGTTCTAAGGTCAGACATTTTTATGTTCAAAGAATTGGGAAGATTGCCTCTCTTATATTCCCAGGCTGTACGCACATCCAGTAAAATAGCATTCTCTACCAGTTGAGAATTTATTTCCTTGTCAATACTCGCATTTCGAAAAATTCGATAGGCCATATAAAATACACTCATTAAAAAGACAATACTAATAACTAAATTTCTTGCCTTCATAGTTTATATAATTTATGCAAATATACTCAAAACATACCAGTCAGTATGTTTTGAAAGAAAATTAATTACAACTTATTTTATTACACTATAATTAAAGGGTTTTTGCAATTCGGATCAATCAATAATTGCCAAAAAATTTCACATAATAAAAAAACAAAATACATTTAAAATACTTTGAATAAGAAATCACTCTATATCCTAAAAAACTAAAAAATTTTCTTACGAAAGGAAAAGAGACTCGAACCCTTTTTTTGATAATCAATTGTTTAAATATTTTTAATTATCTAGATCTGATAAGAAATGCATCAAAAAATGCAATTATGTAAAAAAGAAAAGCCTTCAAAATCAAAAGATTAAGAAGGCTTTAAGTACTGAAGGCGGGACTTGAACCCGCACGGCCTTACAGGCCATTGGATTTTAAGTCCAACGTGTCTACCAATTCCACCACTTCAGCTTGGTATATATTATCTCAGAGCGAAAGACGGGATTTGAACCCGCGACCCTCACCTTGGCAAGGTGATGCTCTACCCCTGAGCTACTTTCGCAGTATTTTAAGAACTTCGCAATGCTTTATTGCGGATGCAAATTTAAAACAATTCTAGTAATACCAAAGTGTTTTTTGCAAAAAGAATAAAAAAAATTAAACTTGAGATGCTTTCTTCCTGGTTAGCATGCGTTTAATCTCATTAAGTTTCATCAATGCCTCCACCGGAGTGAGTGTATTGATATCTATATCCAGGATTTCTTCTTTAATTTCTTCTAACAAAGGATCATCAAGATTAAAGAAACTTAATTGCAGTTCATCCTCCTCTTGGATTCCTTTAATTTTATCTGTAAGTGCTGAACTACTGTGCGATTTTTCTAATTTCTTAAGCATTTTATTCGCCCTGTGAAGCACCTGTTGTGGCATGCCAGCCATTTTTGCCACATGAATCCCAAAACTATGCTCACTACCTCCTGGAACCAGTTTACGCAAGAAAAGAACAGTATCTTTAAGTTCCTTTACAGAAACATTATAATTTTTGATACGATCAAATGTCTCACACATTTCATTTAATTCATGATAATGCGTAGCAAACAACGTCTTCGGTTTTGAGGGATGTTCGTGTAAAAACTCACTAATTGCCCAAGCAATTGATATTCCGTCATACGTACTTGTACCTCGACCAATTTCATCTAGCAATACCAAACTTCGATCTGATATGTTATTAAGGATACTAGCAGTCTCATTCATCTCTACCATAAAAGTAGATTCTCCCATTGAAATATTATCACTGGCCCCTACTCTTGTAAATATTTTATCCACAACCCCTATCCTGACTTCTTCTGCAGGAACAAAACACCCCATTTGCGCCAATAAAACTATCAAGGCCGTTTGTCTTAATATAGCAGATTTACCACTCATATTAGGACCTGTAATCATTATCATTTGTTGATTCTCTCTATCCAACAAAACATCGTTTGCAATATATTGCTCACCAGGTGGAAGCTGTTTTTCGATTACTGGGTGACGTCCGTTTTTAATTTCCAAATCATGCGATTCGTCAATCAAAGGGCGCACATATTGGTTTTCTTGAGCCAACTGTGCAAAAGAACATAAACAATCTAACTGACCGATTAAAGTAGCATTTAATTGCACAGGTTTGATATATTCATTCATCCAAATCACCAAATCATTAAACAACTGTTGCTCTAGCGCCAAAATCTTTTCTTCGGCTCCTAGAATTTTTGCTTCATACTCTTTAAGTTCTTCAGTAATATATCGTTCTGCACTAACCAGAGTCTGTTTACGTATCCAGGTATCGGGTACTTTATCTTTATGCGTATTTCGCACCTCTATATAATATCCAAAAACGTTATTCGATGCTATTTTCAAGGAAGTAATCCCTGTAGCTTTAGTTTCTCGTTCTAACATTTTATCGAGATAATCTTTTCCAGAAAATGCAATTGATCTCAATTCATCTAACTCCTCCAAATAGCCATTGGCAATAGTATTACCCTTTCCTATGTTTACAGGAGCATCTTCATTTAGGGTTTCTTTAATTTTATTACGAAGTAATTCACAATCATTTAGTGTATCTCCTATTACTTTTAGCGCTTCATTATCACTATTAGAAGCTTGTAATTTTATGGGAACAATAGCCTCTAAGGAGTTTTTAAGATGCACCACCTCACGAGGGCTGACTTTTCCGGTTGCCACTTTAGAAATTAATCGTTCAATATCCCCAATCTGCTTAATTTGATGTTGATTTTTTTGAAGTACCGTAGTATTATCCAAAAAATATTGCACAACTTCGTGACGTTTTTGGATTGCATTATTATTTTTCAAAGGTAAAGCCAACCAACGTTTTAGGGTACGGCCTCCCATTGGTGAAATCGTTTTATCAATAACATCAAGAAGGGTAACAGCATTTGCTGCATTTGCATGATATAGCTCGAGGTTACGTATTGTAAAACGATCCATCCAGATGTATTGATCTTCAGCAATTCGTTGTATTGAGGTAATATGTTGTAATTTATGATGCTGAGTTTCTCCTAAATAATGCAGAATCACTCCTGCAGCAATAATTCCTTCATTTAAATGATCAACACCAAAGCCTTTTAATGTTTTTGTTCCGAAATGGTTATTTAAGGTCTCATTTGCATAATCTGGCTTATAAACCCAATCTTCAAGAAAGAAAGCATGGTAATCCTGCCCAAAATCGTTCTGAAAAGCTTGCTTCTTTGGTTTGGTAACAAGCACTTCACTTGGACTGAAATTTTGCATCAACTTATCCATGTGTGCTATGTCACCTTGCGCGGTTAAAAACTCACCTGTAGAAACATCCAAAAAAGCAATTCCTAATCCTTTTTTTCCGTAATGCACCGCACACAAAAAATTATTAGTTTTGCTTTGTAGAACCTCATCGTTTAGTGCAACTCCAGGAGTCACCAATTCTGTAACACCACGCTTTACAATAGTTTTAGTTTGCTTGGGGTCTTCAAGCTGATCGCAAATAGCAACGCGTTCACCGGCCTTTACTAACTTTGGCAAATATGTATTCAAAGAATGATGAGGAAATCCTGCCAATGCAGTCTCCTGATCACTACCATTACCTCTCTTTGTTTGAACAATGTTTAAGATAGCGGCTGCTTTGATAGCATCTGAACCGAAAGTCTCATAAAAATCCCCTACTCTAAATAACAATAATGCATCAGGATACTTAGCCTTAATCGCATTGTATTGTTTCATTAATGGAGTTACTTTTTTACTATCTTTTGCTGCCAATGAAGTATGATTTTATGATGATGCTAAAGTAGGTATTCTGCATTTTTTTCTATAATCTATCGCTTAGGAGTTATTCAATTTTATTCACAATTGTGTTTACCTTTCTTACATTGTTAATTTTATCTTCAAAACATTATTTTTGCTGCAATGAAAGAAAATAGAAAACTCAAAAACAGCGAACTTGATCGTAAGACTGTTGAAGAATTTAAGGCTTCAAAGAAAACTCCTTTGATTATTATTTTGGACAATATCCGAAGCTTGAACAATATTGGTTCTGTGTTTAGAACTGCTGATGCTTTTTTAATTGAAAAAATATATCTCTGCGGTATAACAGCCACCCCACCCCACAAGGATATTCAAAAAACCGCCTTAGGAGCCACCGACACAGTGGATTGGGAACACAAAAAAGACACACTGGAATTAATTGAAAATCTAAAAAGTAAAAACATAAAAATTCTTTCTGTAGAACAAGCCGAAAATGCTGTAATGCTCAACGATTTTCAACCCGAACCTAATCAAGTCTATGCCATAATTTTTGGAAATGAAGTAAAAGGCGTACAACAGGAGGTAGTTTCAAAAAGTGATGCTGTTATTGAAATTCCGCAATACGGTAGTAAACATTCTTTAAATATTTCGGTAAGCGCTGGTGTAGTGATATGGGATCTATTTTCTAAACTCAGTATTTAGATGTATTTATTTTAACATAATAAATATAATTAACGCAACCCTTCCCTATATTATAAATCTTCTAATAGAAAGGGAAACACTATGAAAAAGAATTTTAAAACGTTTATCAAGTTATACACGACTTTTATCTTGCTATCGGCAGTAAGTTACAGTTGCTGTCCAGAGCAAATCTTTCAAATCCAAAGTTTTGAAAGTTTAGAATTATTTGAGCTTAATAATCAATCATCTCAGGACTCTGCAACTATAACAGATGAGTTCACTCTTTACGCAAAATTTAGCGAGAACAACGCTACAGCGGCTAATATTAATTTTAACTTTATCACTTCGGCCTTTGCTACCTCCTGTGATAATGACACTTTCTTAAATCAATTGAATGAAGGAAGTCTCATTATCAGCTTAGATAAAGATTTCATATATGATGGCAATACGATTACAGCCAATTCTAATTTGGCCGAAATAACAGAAATAGCCAATAATATTGATTTTTTTTATGACATTATATCTGTTAATTTTTTAAATAAATTTTTAGCTAAATCTCAATTTGAAAAACAAGAATACACTTTTACGTTGTCTATTGAAACTTCAGATAATTTACAATTTGAAAAACAAATCTCAACAACCATAGATCTATAAAGAGGGTATTAGAAATAGACAATCTAGATTTTGTTTTGTAAGTTTAATGCTCAATAAACTTACTCACAATCTCAATTCAAAATGAAACACATCCCATTACTCCTAGCTATTACATTCCTTCTCGTTTCATGTAAACAAGAAAAGCCTGAAAAAGAAAATACAATGGATAGTCAATTAATAGCTAAAGCCAAAGAAATTCACAAAAATGTAATCACATTGGATACGCATTGTGACATCAACATAAAAAACTTTACAGATTCAATTAATTACACACAAGACCTTAGCTCCCAGATTACATTGCCAAAAATGAAAAAAGGGGGATTAGATGTGGCCTGGTTTATTGTATATACAGGACAAGACTCTCTTACTCCAGCAGAATATGAAAAAGCATACGAAATTGCCATGTCAAAATTTGAGGCAATACATAAACTTACAGAAAACATAGCTCCAGATCAAATCGAACTAGCATTAACATCTGATGATGTACGCCGAATTCATAAGAAAGGAAAGAAAGTAGCTATGATCGGTATCGAAAATGGGTATCCGGTAGGAACAGACATTAAAAATGTCAAGAAATTTCATGATTTAGGTGCCAGATATATGTCACTATCTCACAATGGTCATAGTCAACTTTGCGATTCTAATACTGGTGAAGCAGACGGAATATGGTTACACAACGGACTAAGTGATCTAGGTAAAGAAGTAATTATAGAAATGAACAAGACAGGTATTATGATCGATGTTTCTCATCCTTCAAAAGAATCGATGCGACAAATGATTCAGCTTACCAAAGCTCCTATTATTGCGTCACATTCATCAGCCAGAGCTTTGTGCGATCACAGTCGTAATCTTGATGACGAACAATTACAATGGCTAAAAGAAAACGAAGGCGTAGTACAAACTGTTGCGTTTACATCTTATCTTAATACCGAAAAATTTGAAAAGCGCGTAGTAAAAGAAGTTGAAATAGGAAAACAAATTGCTGATTCTATGGGAGTGACTTGGTTAGAAAGAGAGGAAGTGATGAAACTTACTACTGAGGAAAAAGAAAAGTACTATGATTTTTTAGGCACCATGGCTGCAATACGAAGAACGAAAGTTAAAAAAATGGACAACCTTCCTCCTGCTGTAGATATTGTTGATTTTGTAAATCACATTGACTATATGGTCGATAAAATCGGGATTGATCATGTAGGTATTAGTTCTGATTTTGATGGTGGTGGCGGAATTGAAGGCTGGAGTGACGCTTCTGAAACTTTTAATGTTACGCTAGAATTAGTTAAAAGAGGTTACACAGAGCAGCAAATCGAAAAGCTCTGGAGCGGAAACCTATTACGCGTACTTGATCAAGTACAAAAAGTAGCCAAAGAGCTTCAAAAAGAAGGATAAATCACGATATAATTTCCTCTAAAATAGATATAAAATCGGTACGATTTGTTATAAAATCTCTTTCTGACACATCAATAATTTTTACATTAAATTTGGATTGAGATTTTATAAATTGCAGATATCCTTTGTTGATTTTATTTAGGTATTCTGCAGGAATTTTTTGTTCATAATCCCTACCTCTTTTCTTTATATTTTCCAAAAGACGTTCAGTATTCTGATATAAGTAAATATACAATCCTGGTTTAGCTAGGTTTTTATACATAAGATCGAAGACTCTCTTATAAAGTATAAACTCTTCTTCTTGTAACGTAACCTTTGCAAAAATTAAGGATTTAAACACATCATAATCGCTTACAACAAAATCCTTGAATAAATCATACTGAGCAATATCATCTTGTATACGTTGATAACGATCTGCAAGAAAAGACATTTCTAAAGGAAAAGCATAGCGCTCCATATCTTCATAAAACTTTGGCAAGAAAGGATTATCCGCAAAACGCTCAAGGATAAGTTTCGCATTAAATTCTTTAGAAATTAACTGTGCCAAACTGGTTTTGCCAGCACCAATATTACCCTCTATGGTTAGATACTGAAATTGGGATAGCGCATATTTAGACTTAGGGTTTACTATTTCTTCATTTAATTTAGTCACTTTAGAATTATCAGAAGTGTTTCCTAATAATTCTATTATGGTTTTATCTAGTACGGGATGTAATTCCTTTCCGGCAATTTTAGCTAATGGTTCCAACACAAATTTTCGATCTTGCATAGACGGATGTGGGACTACTAATTTTGATGTCTTGATAATCCCTTCTGAAGAAAGCAGTATATCAAGGTCAATAATCCTAGCCTGATACCCTTCTTGGTCATTTCTATTTCTACCAAGTGCAAGCTCGATTTCCATAAGTCGATCCAACACCTCAGATGTCGAATAAAAAGTACGAATTGCGATACATGAATTATAAAAATCATCACTATCAAATCCCCAGGCTGGAGTTTGATAAATTCCTGAAATCGAAACGACATCCCCAATTACTTTATAAATTGCATTGACAGCATTCTGGATGAAATCTAAACGATTTCCCATATTACTTCCTAAAGAAATATGTAGCAGATGAGATGTTTTCAAGGTTGGATATTTATATTCTGATAAGAACTCCTTATTTTAGGAGCAAATTAAACAAAACAAAACCACTTCACCTTATTTTTGCGTGAACTATTATTAACTATTATTCATTTTGAACGAAACTTCACTGAATCTTAAGGACAAACAAGCGGCTTATAGAATATATCTAATCCTTGGAGCGCTTTTTATATCATCACTAGTAGTATGCAATCTAATTTTTCAAAAATTCTTTCAATGGGATTTTTTTGGAATTTATACCTTTACAATAAGTGTTGGTCTTATTCCCTATCCTATTACTTTTTTAATAACCGATATTGTAAGTGAGATCTATGGAAAAAGGAAAGCAAATTTCATGGTCACAGCCGGTATATTTGCTTCAGTTTTTTCTTTATTAATAATTTATTTAGCTTCTATTACAACTGCATATATTGACCCGGGTACAGATCCTAATCTGCAGGTTGACAATGATACCTTTAATCTAGTATTCGGGAAGAGTGTAATTTCGGTATTTGCTTCAATGACAGCATATTTATTTGCACAATATATAGATATAAAAATCTTTCATTTTTGGAAACGAATAACTAAAGGGAAACATTTATGGCTGCGTAATAATTTTTCCACATTTTTTTCTCAATTTATTGATACGGTTACAATAATTTCACTTTTATGTATAAGCAATGTTTTTCCTTGGAGTAGTTTTGGTCAATTAGTACTTAGCGGATTTTTATTTAAGGTAATTGTTGCAGCATTAGATACTCCCGTATTATATCTAGCGGTATACTTTTTAAGAAGAAAATTTAACCTAAAACAAGGTGGTGAGATAACTCTTGAGATTTAAATCTAACAAATAGTTAACTTAAAAAAAGTAACATAGTATCTTTGCAATCCGTTACTTTATAAAAAAGCCTTACAATCATGAAAAAAGCCCTCAAAATTCTTGGTATTGTTTTATTACTGTTGATTATTGGAATCATTTCTGTTCCGTTTTTGTTTAAAGGGACTATTCAAGATAAAGTACGCTACCTAGTTAACCAACATGTTGATGCAAAAGTTGATTTTGCAGATATAGATATTAGTCTGATACGAAGTTTCCCTCAAGCTTCGGTAATTATTGACGAACTCTCTATTATTAATCATGCACCATTTGAGGGAGATACCTTGGCCTATTCAAAAAGAATTGCCTTGGATATGTCTGTAAATGAATTATTCAAAGATGCGACTGAGGCAATAAGTGTTCAAAAAATAATAATAGACGAAGCCAACATTGCTATTAAGACAGATTCTCTTGGGAGTTCTAATTTTGATATTGGTAAAAAACAAGAAGATGCTGTAGACACTCCTTCTGAAGAAAGTGGTTCCTTCACTTTTGCTTTGGAGCATTATGAAATTAATGATAGTAAGATCTTATACCTGGACGATGTAAGCAAAACTATTTTAGAAATGACTGGCCTAAATCACAGCGGTGACGGATCGGTTTCGGGCGACAAAGTTATTTTAAATACTAAAACTAATGCCGAGGCATCTTTTGGTCTTGACGGCACCAAATATCTTAACAAAAACAAGCTGCAGCTTGATGCCGAAATAGAATTAGATCTTAAAAATCAGCGGTATTCCTTCAGAGAAAACAAAGGATTAATTAATCGACTACCTCTTGAATTCACTGGATTTGTGCAACTATTCGAGAAATACAACGATGTAGATCTCAGCTTTAAAACACCTTCTTCAGATTTCAAAAATTTTCTTGCAGTTATTCCCGAAGTTTATGCTAAAAACCTCGATGGAGTTCAAACTAGTGGGGATTTTTCTATTAACGGAATGATAAAAGGAAAATCAGACGATACTTATATCCCAAAAATGGATATTAAAATCGCTTCAAATAATGCCTCTTTTAAATACCCGGACCTACCTAAAGAGGTTAAAAACATTAACATCAATACACAAATCAAGAATGAAACCGGTTTGGTAGATGACACTTACATAAAGATTGATAATCTTACTTTTAAAATCGATCAAGATTCGTTTGCGGCAAAAGGTAGTTTAAGAAATATTACCAAGAACATGATTGTGGATATGATGCTAAAAGGCACATTAAATCTTCAAAACCTAAATCAAGCGTACCCATTACAACTAGAAGAGAAACTGAACGGTATTGTAAACGCAGATATAAAAACTCATTTTGATATGCAATCCCTGGAAAAAGAACAATACCAAAATGTAAAAAGTTCTGGTACTGCAAGCATTTCTGGGTTTAGTTATGCTTCTCCAGAGTTACCTAATGACATAAAAATTGAGAAAGCTAATGTAAATTTTAATCCAGGGACTATCGCTCTAGATGAAATGAAGGCAACTACCGGAAAATCAGACATAACAGCTGCTGGAAGCATCAAGAATCTGATGGGATTTTTATTTGCCAAGCAAGATCTTAAAGGAGATTTCAATGTTACCTCCACCACATTTGCAGTAAACGATTTTATGGTTAATGAACCAGAAGAAGAAATAAACGACGCAGAAACTACAAAGGGTGAAACCATGAGAATCCCATCTTTTCTGGATGCAACATTGAATTTTGACACTAAAAAAGTTTTATATGACAATTTAGTATTGCAAAACACCAAGGGAACCGTAAAGATAAAAGATGAAACGGCGTACTTGCAAAATGTAACATCCAATATCTTTGATGGCGGCATGGCTATTAATGGGAATGTATCAACAAAATCAAAGATCTCAACGTTCAAGATGGCTTTAGATTTAAGCCAAATTGATATCGTTAAGTCTTTTAATAATCTAGAATTAATAAAAGGCTTAGCACCAATCGCCCAAGCATTAACGGGTAATCTTACAACACAGCTAGACCTAAATGGAAATTTAAATGAAGATCTAACTCCTGTTTTGACTTCGTTAAAAGGAAGTGCATTAGCCAAAATCCTGAACGCACAAGTATCCACAACCAAAACTCCACTTTTATCAAAATTAAATAATCAGCTTAATTTTGTTGAACTAGATAAGCTAAACCTTAAGGATATTAAAACCAATCTTAGTTTTGATGATGGAAAGATTAATGTAAAACCTTTTGAATTTGATGTAGAAGGAATAAAAATAACAGCTGGAGGAGATCATAGCTTTGACCGAAGCATGAATTATAACCTAACAGTAGATGTTCCTGCCAAATACTTAGGCAGCGAAGCTGGGAGTTTAATTTCTCAGCTTAATGAACAAGAAGCCAACACCATGACTGTTGGACTTCCTATTGGAGTTTCTGGTAATTTCACCAACCCAAAAATCGATTTAAATATGGGGCAGGCAGTCAAACAACTCACCCAACAAATAGTTGATAAGCAAAAAAATAAAGTAAAAGATAAAATCAAGGAAAAGGGTAAAGATGTACTCTCTGGTATACTTGGATCAGAGAAAGAAAAAGATACTACCTCTACCCAATCTGGAACTCCAAAAAGCTCTGAAGAAGTGCTGAAAAATACAGCCAAAGATATTCTGGGTGGTTTTCTGGGTAAGAAGAAGAAAAAAGATACTACAAAAACAGGAAATAAATAAGCTATTTTTATGCAATAATTTCATTAAAACTAGGTTAACACTTTAGTAAAGTTATGCTTATCAGTTAGTGCCTGAATAGTTATAATTTTTGAACCCAAAATGAGATACCCCATAGTTATGAAATTGAATTTTGCATTGCTTGTTCTTTTTTATTCATTTTCTGTTTTTTCGTTTTCACAAAAGGAAAACATCGATAATCAAATGAAATGGATAAAAGGATGGACAAATTTTGATCCTAATCATAAGGAATACCCAGAACCAGAAGAAAGGCTTCCAAATATTATTGATTCTGACTCGTACTTGAGCAATGATGTTACCTATCTTATGTCAGGAAATGTTTATGTAACCAATAATGCAACCCTTACCATACAAGAAGGAACAATAATAAGATGCGACATTGAAGATGCCACAAGTTTAATAATAACCAAAGGAGCAAAATTAATAGCTAACGGCTCAAGAGCATTTCCGATAGTTTTTACATCTAGCAGAGCTCCAAAGTCTCGAAAATCTGGTGATTGGGGAGGAATTGTCATTGCAGGATCAGGTAAAATTAATTCACCCTCTGTTTCCAAAGTTATCGAAGGAAATTTTCTACCTCAGCACTCCATGTACGGTGGCACGCAAGAAAACGAAGCTACCGTTGAGATGTCATATATGAGAATAGAGTTTGCGGGTAAAAAGATTAACAAATCTATAGAGTTAAATGGATTATCGCTTTATGCCCTTGGTAAAAATTCAATCATCAATAACATTATGGTTAGCTATTCTGCGGATGACTCTTTTGAGTGTTTTGGAGGTAATATAACTATGCGCAATCTAATATCTTATAAAGCAAAGGATGATGATTATGATTTCACGTTGGGATGCAAAGGAGAATTGAGCAATATTATAGCGTTAAGACATCCATACATTAGTGATATTAGTGGTTCATATGTTATCGAAGCAGATGGTTATGACAAAAAGGAAGGGTACGTTAACATAGAATCATTATCAGATATAACCCTAAGAAATGCAACATTGATAAATTTATCAGATCAAAGCAATTATCAACATACGATTGCTGCAATTTCATCAAAAAATTTAGCAAAGCTAACAATAACAGAGTCTCAAATATCCGGTTTCGCTAATGTCGTTAAGTTTGACAAATCGTATAAATCATACAATGATCTTGAAAATCATTTTCTGTTAGATAATAGTATTTTTAATATCCATGCAGAAACCATATTATCAGAACACAAGCTTCAAGAAAGCGATAAGGGACTACTTGAATATAATATGTATACAAATCACTTCAAAAGTGCAGATGACTTATTCACCGATCCATTAAACAAGAAAAACCCGAAATTTACACTTAAGGACTCTGATAACTATACCGTAATGCAGTAAATTTGGGTATTTACAGTAAAAAAATAACAAAAATGAAATTATTTAGTATTGCAATTCTTACTCTTTTTACGATTACTCTTAGCAACGCTCAATCCAAAAAGAATGTTTTTTTTGACCAAAACACTTTAATCGGAAAATTTCATACAATTGATGAGCTAGAAAACTTACGCAAAGGAGACTTAATAAAATTATATACCGAACGTGTTAAAGAAATAACAATTATTCTTCCCTATCTCGCACTCACAAACGAAGCTGGAGTAAAATTATCCGACATAGGAATAAAAGAAGACTCTGATCATTTAAAATCTCTAGACAAGCATCACGACACTACTACAAAAACTTTTGAAGGAACCGAAGAGTTAATTTCTGAATTTATTCCCTACGCAGATACAGAAAAAATTATTTGGGCGATCTTATACTTTGAAGAAGTCATTAAGAAAATAAGGATAGGTGCAGATGGAAACTTCTAGAGAGTAGAATTATACAACAATTAATAAAAAAAGCAGCACAAATTGGCTGCTTTTTTTATTCGGAAACCCTTATTATACTTTTGCCATAATCACTCAATTAAAACATATCTATTCACTCCTGTTGATTAACATGAAGTTTTACTTCACAGAAAGCAATCTTTAAGACTAAAAATTAGTCAGTTATGCCTTAAAATGATTTTTTTTCTTGTTCAAAAGTAATTTTAAACTAAAAAAACAAGTAAAAAAAGAGGGAAAAATCCCCTTTATCTTAAAGATTTTCATAAAAAAGTTAATTTTGTTCAGTGATATACACAAAAAACTAAACATTACTTAATTTTTTGGTTTTCAAACAGATAGATATTCTATATGTAAGAATTTTACTCACAACACTATCCTAATTTAGCTAAAACAAACGACCAACGTACAAAGTTTACGGTAAAAGCGTAACCAATTTTAACAAAACTAATATAACTTAGTAATCCCAAAAATGGAAGAAAGAAATTTCCTCCAGTAGTTTTAACCCCAAATAAACTATTATGAAAAAAAGATGTTCTTTTATTACAGCTTTTATATTATTGTTTTTAGCACATATTACTACAGCACAAGATTTCAGTCAAGATAGCGAGAAATGGATAAAAGGATGGACTAATTTCTCTCCTAACAAAACTGATTATCCAACAGCCGAAGAGAAACTACCAAACATTATAGCAAACCATACATACCTAAGAAACGACATTGTGTATTTAATGTCAGGTGATGTATATGTTACTGGTGGCGCTTCTCTAACAATTCAAGAAGGTACAATAATCAGATGTGATCATAAAAATCCTGCTAATCTCATAATCACCAAAGGAGCTAAATTAATTGCTTCAGGAACAAAAGCTTACCCGATTGTTTTCACATCAAACAAAGGGCCAAAATCAAGAAGTAATGGTGATTGGGGAGGTATAATTATCGCAGGATCAGGAAAAATAAATACCGTTTCAGGAAATGGTATTATTAAAGGTAATTTTAATCCGCAATTCTCAATATATGGTGGAGATTTACAGGATGAACAAACGACCATACTTAGTCATGTAAGAATTGAATTTGCCGGTAATACAATAAAAAGAAAACAAGGATCAAATGGTCTTTCATTATATGGCATAGGTTCAGCTTCTATAATTGACAACGTTATGGTAAGCTACTCTGGTCAAGATTCATATAACATTCAGGGAGGTAAAAATAATTTACGAAATCTAATTTCTCTTAAAGCACAGCAAAATGACTATCAAATTGCAGAGGGTTTTAAAGGAGATCTGAACAACATTATTGCAATACGACATCCTTATGTAACTAGCCCAGAAGGTTCTTATGCTATAGAAATAGATGGATACAATAAAGATTTGGGATACATCAGACCCAATGCAGTAACAGATGTAACAATATCTAATGCTACTCTTATCAACTTATCTGATAAAACCAATTATCAACATACGGCCTCTGCTATCTCTGCATCCAATTCTGCATTAACTTATATTCACAATTCCAAAATTTCTGGATTTTCTGATGTGGTACAATTTGATAAATCTTATACCTCATTAGCGGTAATTCAGAGAGCATTTATGATGGATAATAGTTTCTTTAATATTCATGGAGAAGGTGTTGAGGTTGTGCATCAATCAATTGAAAAGGGATCTCTTGACATTCTTAAATATAATAGATTCACTAAAAATTTTGTAGGTGTTAAGGATTTATTTAATGACCCTATAAGTAATGTTGCACCAAAATTTCAATTAAAACAATCATTGAATAACTACATGGTTATGCAATAAAAAGTTCGAATTGATTTCGTTGAATAGAAATCAAGACAAACTCAATTTAGATTATACTATTATGCTTAGATACACAACCTGTTTTATCTTAATTTTATTAATAAATACATCTTTTGCACAACAAGCTAATGAAGCTGTATTTTTTACTCCAAAATCACAGATCAATAAGTTTCACACAATTGGTGATTTGGAAGACTTGAAAAAAGGAGAACTTATTAGTCTTTATAAAGACCGTATAGAAGAGATTATGACTATACTTCCATTTTTATCCCTTACTAATGAAGCGGGTGTGAGATTGCGAGATATCGGTATTAAAGAAGACTCTCGTCATGTCAAAATATTAAAAAACACTAAAGAAAGTACCGAAAAAAGCTTAGAAACAACCAATGAAGCTGTAGAAGAATTGGTTCCATATGCCGACACAGAAAAAATTATCTGGACTATTCTATATTTTGAAGAAATCATCAAGAAAATGAGAATAGGTGTAAACGGCAGTTATTGATAGAAATAAATTCATAATGTGTTTAGATTATCACTTTTTTAAAATTAGGGATAGAAGCGGCGATTGCCGCTTCTATATTTTCTATAAGACGATATCATTTGTAAGATTATTTAATTAACACCTACTAAGGACTCATGACACTATTATATCTTTTACTAGGAACACTTATTGCAGTAGTTGGAGCAGTACCTCTTGGTCCAGTCAATCTGGCCGTTATTAACACTTCTATTCGTGAAAATATAAAAAGCGCATCTTATATAGCATTAGCTGCAGGGATTGGTGAAGTTATACTAGCACTTTTTGCATTGCATTGCAGCATCGAATTGTCTGATTTCTTTCAAATGAACCAATGGATCCAAATCATTTTTATTGTTGCTTTCTTTTTGATTGGTTTATATTTCCTATTTCTTGTAAACAAAACAAATTTGACTCCAAAACGGCGCAAGACAAAACTATCAAACTCCAAATTTATAACAGGTTTTTCTCTAGCGCTATTAAATCCCCCAGTAATCATTTACTGGATCTTAGCAATATCACTTACAAACAAGTACGTTTTTGAACTTACACTACAAAACCCTATATCCTCTCTTTTTCTTTTCTTTTTAGGAATCTACTTAGGAAAAATTGGAACATTATACTTTTACGGTCGATGGGGAAACAAAATGGCCAAAAACAAAGACGATTCAAAAACCAAATTGCACAGAATAATAGGAATAGCGCTACTAGTAATTTCTATCTTTCAAGGCATTAAATTTTTAGTAGAATAGAGCATTTTTGTGATATTAGAATACCGGTTTATTACAAGATTATACAAGTAGATTTTATCAAGATAGCATTATTTTTGTTCGTTATTGGAATAAAACTAAAGTACTGTGATCAAAAACGACCTCAATTCTAAATTAAGATTATCAAAAGAAGAAATGCAACAATATGGATATAAGATTATTGACCATATAGTAGATCACTTCGAAACTCAGCATTCAAAAAAGCCCGTAGCTTTGGCTTCTAGAGAGGAAATGGATTCTCTATTAACAGAAGACATCCCAAATAATCCTTCACCAGCCAATGAAGTTCTGGATTTTGTTATGGACCAGGTTATTCCGCACAGTAATATAGTATCTCATCCAAAATCATATTCTTTTGTCCCTGGGCCTAGCAATTATATAAGCGTAATGGCCGATACTATCGCCACAGGATTTAATATTTTTTCTGGTGGTTGGGCAGCATCTCCCGCTGCAGCAGAATTAGAAATATTAACAATGAACTGGTTACTTGACATTTTTAAATTTCCCACAAAAAAAGGAGGCGGTATATTTACAAGTGGCGGTTCAATGGCTAATTTGACGGCCCTGGTAACTGCAAGAAGAGTAAAATGTGGTGATGATTTTTCTAAAGCAATAATTTACCTCTCTGACCAAGCTCATTCATCAAATATTAAAGCAATAAAAGTAATAGGCTTTAAGAAAGAACAGATTCGCATTATTCCCACAGATATGGAATTTAAAATGTCCTTGAATAAATTGAAAAATGCAATTGCACGAGATCGTCTTGAAGGATTACAACCATTCTGCATTATTGCATCGGCAGGAACAACAAACACAGGAACTGTAGACCCTCTTAATGAAATTGCTTCTATATGTGAAAACGAAAACTTATGGTTTCATATAGATGGAGCTTATGGAGCAGCGGCGATATTAGCGAATAGTGGAGAACAATTTTTAAAAGGAATTGAAAGAGCAGATTCATTAACTGTAGACCCACATAAGTGGTTTTTTCAACCTTATGAAATGGGCTGTTTATTAGTGAAAAATCATAATTGGTTGAGTGGTACTTTTAGCGAGAAACCCGAATATCTAAGAGATATAGAAGGTAATGAATCTGAAATTAATTTTTATGATCATGGCATTCAACTAACTCGTCGTTTTCGTGCATTAAAATTCTATATGTCTTTAAAAACATTTGGATTAGATGCTTTTAAAAAAGCTATCCAATACAATATTGATCTAGCAGAACAAACCGAGGCTATATTAAGAAAAAGCAGTAATTGGGAAATCATTTCTCCTGCCACACTTGCGATAATTAACTTTAGGTATCACCCAATAGGTGAGGATATATCTGAACAAGATTTAGACTATATCAACCAGAAGATTTCTGCCAAAATAGTTTCATCAAGAGATGCGCTACTAGTCACCACTGTATTACAAGGCCAAGTTGTACTAAGGATGTGTCTTATAAATCCCCGAACCACGATAGAAGACATTAAAGATACCTTACAAAAATGTGAAACGTATGCAAAAGAAGAATTGGTAATGATGCAGGAAAAACTTGTTTAGGATACCGTTAGATTAATCACATATCCCTCATTATTTCTTACATTAAAAACCGTATTATCTTCAAAAATGAGATACTGCCCTTTTATACCTTTTAAAACCCCAGAGAACTCAGGAGTTTTTTCAAGATTAAGACTTTTCAATTTGTCGGGATATTGCAGAACAGGAAACTTAAGTTCGGTTTCTTTTCCGTTTTCTATAAAATATTCTTTTACCTCATCAGGTATAAGATCCTTCAGTCTATCTTTATATGCAATAAGATCTTCATCAACAATTTCATTTTTAAGCATTGTTCGCCAGTTGGTTTTATCTGCAACATGATTTTTTAAAGCTACTTCTGTAATACCAGCCAAGTATCTATTAGGCACTTCTACAATCTCTATCGCTTCATGTGCACCTTGATCAATCCATCGCGTAGGTATCTGAGATTTTCGTGTTACGCCCACTTTAACATTACTAGAATTTGCTAAATACACAATATGAGGCTGAAGTTGAGCCTTCTTTTCAAATTCAAGATCTCTATCCGCTACCCCCAAATGTGCCGTACTCAATTCTGGACGCATCACCCAATCCCCTACCTGAGGCTGATTGTAGAAATCGTCGTAACAATATCCTTGTCTATATATCTTTTTATTCTCACCACAAGCCAGGCATTTATAACCTACAAATTCTATGCTCAATTTTTTATCTAATAACTGATTTACCTGAATGAAATCAGTTTCAAAGACCATATAATATTGGATAGGATCCCCTATCTCTGTTTGCATTTTGGTTAGCACCCCTTGATATTGCATAAAATTTTGTTATAAATTAACCTTGTAAGAAGAATGTAATTATTTTTATTATTTTAGTTGACAACAACCAAAAGTAAGTTAAATACTATTTCTGCCTAAATATACATCAAAAAATGCCAATCCCATTAGTTAATTCTATTGCCAGCTGGTTCTTAAAAAAACGATTTCATCAGATGGAACTTTTTCTTAAGTATCCAAATGAAGTCCAGCTTGAATTGTTGCATGTACTATTAGAAACGGCAAAAAACACGCAGCTTGGCAAAGACTATAACTTTGCATCTATTAGCAATTATGAAACCTTTGCTGCACGTGTTCCCATTAGATCTTACGAAGACTATGAATCAATGATTGAAAGGAGTCGATTAGGTGAAAATAATATTTTTTGGCCTACTCCTATCAAATGGTTTGCAAAATCCAGTGGCACTACCAGTGCTAAAAGTAAATTCATTCCTGTTAGTGAAGAATCACTAGAAGATTGCCATTTTGCTGCCGGTAAAGATTTGTTATGTATGTATCTTAATAACAATGAAAACTCTAAATTATTTACAGGGAAGAGTCTTCGATTAGGCGGCAGTAAAGAGCTTTATAAAGAAAATGGTACTTCATTTGGAGATTTATCTGCCATAATTATAGATAATATGCCTTTTTGGGCAGATTTTAGCTCAACACCTAGCAGTGAAGTATCATTAATGAGTGATTGGGAACTTAAGATGAAAGCCATTGTACAAGAGACTATTCAGGAAAATGTAACAAGTCTCGCCGGGGTTCCCTCTTGGATGCTTGTCTTATTGAATCAAGTACTAGAAACTACGGGTAGTGAAAGCCTATTTGAAATATGGAATAATTTGGAAGTATATTTTCATGGGGGTGTGAGTTTTGATCCGTACAGAGATCAGTACAAGAAAATTTTACCGCATACATCTTTTAAATATTATGAAATTTATAATGCTTCAGAAGGTTTCTTTGCTATTCAGGACCATAATGATTCTTCAGAGTTACTACTAATGCTGGATTATGGTATTTTTTATGAATTTATCCCAATGGAGACTTATGGGCAAAATAATGAAAAAGTAATTCCGTTAAGCGAAGTTGAGGTAGGCAAAAATTACGCAGTAATAATTACCACAAATGCTGGATTGTGGCGCTATAAGATTGGCGATACTGTACGTTTTACATCAATCTCTCCTTACCGAATTAAAGTATCAGGGCGCACAAAACACCATATCAACGTATTTGGAGAAGAGCTTATCATTGAAAATGCAGAAGAAGCATTAAGAAAAACAACCAGAACAACCAATAGTGAAATAGTAGATTATACCGTTGCTCCTATTTTTATGGAAGGACGAGAAAAAGGTGCTCATGAATGGATTATCGAATTCAAAAAGCGCCCAGAAAACCTTAATGAATTTATTTCTATTCTTGATCAGAATATTCAACAAGTAAATAGTGATTATGAAGCCAAAAGATATAACAACACTACACTAAATATACTTCAATTAAGAGAGGCAAGAAAAGGGTTGTTTTATGATTGGCTTAAAAAGAATGGTAAATTAGGGGGTCAACATAAGATACCGAGACTGTCAAACAAACGAACTTATGTAGAGGAATTGATTAAACTAAACAAAGTAAATTCATTTTCTTAATACATTAGAAATCATCAAATAAGATAATTTGACTATTTTTAACAAAAAAACCGTAAATATTGTTTGTTTTTTACGGCTTTACCGTAAAAAAGTTATGTAAGAATTGTATTTTTTAACAAAAAAAGTAGTCTTTCATCGTTTAAAAAAAGCGTTTAATCTAAAAAATCGCAAATCATTTTTTGCCATACAATTTTCATATTAAATTTGTTACCAGATAGTTATAAATTTATCAAAGTCCCAAAATATGAAAACTACTATATCTTACCTTATTTTTCTATTCTTAGCTACAGGAGTAAACGCACAAGAAATTAAAACTACAGATAATCATAATAGTAATGAAGTAACTACTGCAGAAAGCATAGAATCTACAGAGACTTTAAAATCATCCAACGTGTTATTAGCAGAGGATGTTTGTTATAGTGAGATTTCTAAGGTGGCTTTCTATGAAGCATTGATTCGTCAAAATAATTTTGATATTAAATTTGAGAACAATGATAGCAATGATATAGTGTTAAAAAACACAGAAGATATTATCACTAATAACCAAGAAAGAATTTCATATTCAGAATAAATAGCACCCAACTATTCCAACCAAAAAGAATACCGTTTTATTAATCATAAAACGGTATTCTTTTTATACAAAAAAAGCTATTTCATAAAAGGAGAAATAGCTTTTAAAATTACAAATTATCTTATTTAAGAAACCGCTTTAAGTTTCTTTATCGTAGACTTATTTAGTTTTTTCTCTGCATAATCTTTTGTCACCCTAAACTCGGTTTCGTCACCATCAGGTAATTCAAACATAGCATCTGTTAGAATAGCTTCACAAAGAGATCTTAAGCCACGAGCTCCAAGTCTATATTCCATAGCTTTTTCTACTATATATTCTAAAGCACCATCTGTAATAGAGAAGGTAATATTATCCATCTCAAACAACTTCTTATACTGTTTTATAATAGCATTCTTAGGAGCCGTTAAAATAGACCTAAGCGTACTGGCATCTAATGGATTCATATATGAAAGCACAGGAAGTCGCCCTATAATTTCAGGAATTAAGCCAAAATCCTTTAGATCTTTTGGAATAATATATTGAAGCAAATTATCTTTTTCTATAGCATCTTCACTTTTAGAGGCACTATATCCAACAGCTTGCATATTCAATCGTTTTTGGATCATTTTCTCGATTCCATCAAAAGCTCCACCTGCGATAAAAAGAATATTCTCGGTGTTCACTTCGATAAATTTCTGATCCGGATGCTTACGACCTCCTTTAGGCGGAACATTTACAACAGTTCCTTCTAACAATTTTAATAATGCTTGTTGCACTCCCTCTCCGGAAACATCTCTGGTAATACTTGGATTATCACTTTTACGAGCTATTTTATCAATTTCATCGATAAAAACTATACCTCGCTGTGCCTTTTCTAAGTTATAATCTGCAGCCTGAAGTAATCTTGTTAAGATACTCTCTACATCTTCACCTACGTATCCGGCTTCAGTAAGTACCGTTGCATCTACAATTGCCAAAGGCACGTTTAACATTTTAGCAATAGTTTTAGCTATCAATGTTTTACCTGTACCCGTTTGACCTACCATAATGATATTACTCTTCTGGATTTCAATATCATCATCAGATTGCGGTTGAAGCAATCTTTTATAATGATTATATACAGCAACAGACATTACTTTTTTTGTAAATTCCTGCCCTATTACGTACTCGTCCAAAAACTTTTTAATCGCCATTGGTTTACGCAACATTAATTCACTACTTAGTTCGCCTGTCTCTTCGTCCTTAGCTTCTTCGACTACAATCCCATGTGCTTGAACGATACATCTATCACAAATATGTGCATCTAATCCTGCTATTAGTAAATTAGTCTCAGGCTTTTTTCTCCCACAAAAAGAGCATTCTAAATCTTCCTTGGCCATAGTTATTTAGTTTCAATTTCATAACATTTCTTGATTTTGAGCGAAGTAATTGAAAAAAACTTCTTCTCGAAAACAAGAAACTATATCATTCTCTAGTCAAAATTTCATCAATCATTCCATATTCAAGAGCTTTATCAGCTTTCATCCAATAATCTCTATCACTATCTTCATATACTTTATCGTAGGTCTGTCCAGAGTGTTTTGCAATTATCTTATACAACTCTTCTTTTAGAATTAAAATCTCCCTAGCTGTAATTTCTATATCACTTGCTTGTCCTTGTGCTCCACCTAATGGTTGGTGAATCATAACACGACTATGAGGCAAACCAGAGCGTTTTCCTTTTTCTCCTGCACACAATAATACTGCTCCCATAGATGCCGCCATACCTGTACATATAGTCGCTACGTTTGGTTTTATAAATTGCATAGTATCATATATCCCTAGCCCGGCATATACACTACCACCTGGCGAATTAATATAAATCTGAATATCCTTTGTAGAATCTACACTTTCCAAAAATAACAACTGAGCTTGAACAATGTTTGCTACCTGATCGTTAATTCCTGTTCCTAAAAATATAATACGATCCATCATTAATCTAGAGAAAACATCAAAAATTGCAATGTTCATTTGACGTTCTTCAATTATATTAGGGGTCATTCCTACAGGATACATACTACTAATAATCTGGTTATAGTAATTACTATTAATTCCATGATGCTGTGTAGCGTATTTTTCGAATTCTTTTCCGTAGTCCATATTCTTTTTTAAAATTTTTGTGTATATAAAAAAGGCGCTAAACCAATGATCGTTTAACGCCCTAAATATAAGTATAAATTCCTTAGTAAATTATAACATTTATTATTTGTAAACTTCTTTTATGAATTCGTCAAAGCTTACCTCTTTAACTTTAAGTTTAGCATTCTCTTTATAATAATTTAACATTTTTTTACTCATTACTTGCTCAGAAATTCTCTTCACTTCATCCTGGTTGGATAATATTCTTGCAGCGATATCTTCTAACTCTTTATCTTCTGGTGAATTCTGTCCAAATTGAGCCATTTGAGCTTTAATCAAATCCTTTGCGAAATCTTTTAATTCTTCAAAAGTAACCTGAAGATTATTATCGTTAATTATTTTACCTTCAATCAACTGATAGCGTAATCCCTTTTCACTCTTTTCATATTCATCTTTCGCTTGATCCTCTGTCAATGGTTGCTCACCAGTTGTACGAATCCATTTTTGTAAGAATTCTACCGGCAGTTCAAATTTAGTATTTTCTAATACACTCTCAGTTACATCATTAAGCAATTGCTGTTCAGACTGTTGCTCAAACTGGCGTTCTGCATCCTGCTTAATTTTATCTTTAAGATCGGTAACACTTTTTACAACTCCAGGACCATAAAGTTTATCAAACAATTCCTGATCCAAATCTGCCAGTTCTTGTTTATTTATTTCTGTAATCGTAAAATTCACTTCAATATTTAAATCATGAGCTTCATCATGGTTAATTTTTAGTGCTGCAATTAAATCATGATCGTCATTAAAAAGACCTTTAGTTTTTAGCGCAATAACATCTCCTACTTTAGCACCAACAAACTTGTCTAAGTTTTTCTTCCCTTTAATTTTATCAAGAGAAACAGTAGTAGCATTATCTATCTCTTTCTCTTCATTAGTAAAAGAACCTGCTATAACATCATCTTTCTCTGCAGTATCTTTAGAGATCAGTTTACCGTATTGTTTTTGAATTGTTTTGATCTGATTATCAACCATCTCCTCTGTGGCGGTAATTTTATAATGCGTAACGGCTTTTTTACCACCAAGCTTCACTTCAAATTTTGGAGCCAGACCAAGTTCAAATTCGAAAGAGTAATCACCAGCTTCCCAATCAAAATCTTCCTGTTCCTTAGGTAAAGGATTTCCTAAAACGTCAAGTTTCTCCTCTGTAAGGTATTTATTTAATGCATCTTGCAACAACTTATTAACCTCATCTACTAAAACTGCTTTTCCATATTGCTTTTTAACCAATCCCATAGGAACATGGCCCTTTCTAAAACCTGGAATGTTAGCATTCTTTCGGTAATCCTTAAGGATATTATCTACCTTGTCACTATAATCTGCTTTAGCGATATCTACAGTTACTACAGCATTTAAATCGTCTAATTGCTCTTTTGAAATATTCATGATCTACTACTTTTACTACTAAAAATTGGGTTGCAAAAGTAATACTTTTTTATGTCCGAACAAATTTTTAACTCGCTGAAAAACAGTTATCTTTTATCCTTCTTCAAAATAGAGTGTAGTATAGATTGAAATATTGACAACAAAACGCTAAAGATCAACGCCCACAACCATCCGTTAACACTAAATCCACCAATGAAATAATCAGCTAATAAAATAATTGCTGCATTAATCACTAATAGAAATAATCCTAAGGTAATTACTGTAACTGGAAGCGTAAGAATTATCAAAAATGGCTTTACAACTGCATTTAAAATTGCCAAAATAAGTGCAACAACAAGAGCACTCATATAATTATCTACCCCAACTCCCGGAAGTATTTCTGCCAAAACAAGTACTGCAACAGCACTCAATATTAATTTTAGTATAAATTTCATTTGTCTGTATTTATTAATTGTAACGTTTATAAAAATAGAACAAAAACACTGGAACAAAAAAACCTGCTACACATAGCAGGTTTTAATACATATAATATTATCGATATTCCCCGATTAGTTCACTTCATTACTAACCGTAATCGTTCCAAAATCCGCAGGATTAACTCTAGGTAATTTAGCACCATAAGTTAGCTCTATAGCATCCAGAATACCATTAGTCACTAAAGCATGAGCTCTTGGTGTAGGATGCACACCATCTAGAGAAAATCCTCCACCTGTTACAAAATCAGATGTAATTACTCCACCATCAAACGGAATACCTCCATTAGCAGCTTGAGATAAATCTCTTGACACATTATAAAACGCTAGGCCATTTGCACTTGCAAGACTGGCAATAGTAGAATTATAAGCAGTACGTGCCGCACCTATTGCGTCTAATTCAGATGAATCTAGTACATCTTTATCTTCTATTGCATCAATTGCTGCAATAACCATAGCTCCTTGTTCTGGAGTTGGAGTTCCTCCCATTTGAAGAATTCCAAGTATTTGAAGAACCTCTGGAGTTAACACTACAGATCCATATCCTTGAGCTAACGCCGCACTATCGATTGTAAGTAACAACAATTCTTCTTCTGTCATTTGTCTAAAACCTAAAGGATTTGTTGCCGTTACATCAGTTTTAAGTAAGAAACGATTTGGTCCTGGATTAAAGGCAATAGCATACTGAGAAGCTAATGCCTGTGCTTGTTCCAAAGGAACACCTGTGCCAGCAACCTGAGCCGTTACAATTCCTGCAACTGCCTGAAAAAACCCAGTTAAACTAGCCGCCTGAGTAGCATCTAGTACTAATGCATTATTAGGAACCGTTGTAAAGAACGGCAATGAAGTTACATCCGGAAGATTTAATAAAACCCCTTCTGTATTGTTTGCTGCAAGTTTTGCAACAAGTCCACTATATGCTGCTGCAAAAACATTATTATTTGTGATATCTAATCCTGCCGGAGAATAGGTACTAGGGTCTACATTACCCGTTTCGTTATGATCTTGACCCACACCGCCAGAGGTTGCGTATCCAAGAATATCATTATTACCAATCCATAAACTAAAGAATGTTGGACTTTGCGCAACTGCTTCATCAACAACAGTAGCGGTTGGACTTTGTGCAAAACGCCCATAATAAGGATTAAGAGTTGCATATCCTGCAAAGTCTAAATGGTAAACTCTAGCTCCAGGCACTCCCATATTATTGAATGAGGAACCTAAGTTGGCTGAAATACTAGTTGAAGGTGATTCACCTGTAAATCTTGCTGGGCCAGGATTTCCGTCTGCATCAAAAGCAAGCACAAGTCTAGGTGGAAAATTAACAGCATCCTCTACAAACCCTCCTACATTATCAGACATCAAAGGTTGTGTAAACTCTCCACCACCAGCAATAGCAAACTGCTTTGATAATATATTTGGAAAAGAATTCTCCTGCCCTGTAACATACAAGGCTCCATCTGCAAAACCAGCAGTAAGCGAGTTTCCTAATGCGACATAAGCACTGAAATCCGCGTCTCCACTTGTGAAATTCCCAGATTCTTCAATTGGGTTATCAAATTCTGGTTCACAAGCTACTAATCCTAAAGCCAGAATCACTAAATATTTTATATTATTCTTAATCATCATTAGTTACATTTTATAAGTTAAACCAAGTCCTGGCGCAAATGCGCTTGATTTATACGTTCCTCCAAAAGGTCCACCATCTCCGAAATCATAAGATTCATCTACTTCTTCAAATCTTAGGTAAAAGAAAGAAGCATCAATTGCCAACTTAGAAGATATAGCAAAACTTAAACCACCAGAAAATCCATCAGAATCATTACGCGGTGTCTCTGGAGCAAAAAATCCTGGTTGCACAGGAGATTCATCCCTATAGTATCCTGCTCTAAGTGTAATTTTTTCGGTTGCATCATACTGCAATCCAAATCTATATACTGAAGAGTTTTTATAGTTACGAGGATTTATTGAAGTTTGACCATTACCAAATGTAATATCCAAAGACTCATATACATCCCAGAACTGTCTGTTATAATCAAATGCAAACAACCATTTCTTGTATTCATATGACAAACCTACGGTTAATTCTGCTGGCAACGGAAGCTCTGCTCTAAAAGAAGTTGTTCCATTTGCAGGTGCCGCTGGTGAATTTGGAAAGTTTGCAAAAGTTGCTTCTCCATCCTCTGACTCAATGATAATTTCACTTCTATAGCTAAATCCTAAATGAAAATTTTCGGTTGGATTAAACATAGCTCCAACGCTCCATCCCCAATTTGTAACACCAGAGTCATCTACTGTAATATTAGATCGAACTCCATCTATATCTGTTGTTGTTCTAGAAGCATTACGATTAAAGTTTACAGAACCTGTAACATAAATTGGTCCACCTCCAATACTAAAATGATCCGAAAGCTTAAATGAAACAACTGGCTGAATATAAATAGCAGCCAAATCGATATTGTTTACTAATTGAGATCCTGCCCAATCTGTAGGCCAGGTAACTTCACTACCATAAGGTGTATATACACCAAGACCAATAGACATCCAATCTGTTAATTGATACGATGCATATAAGTTAAGAGGAGTCCCCACTGAATTATCTGTTTCTGAAGAAATTCCTAGGTTCTCATTTTGATAAATTACATCAGTAAAAATTCCACTTGCACCAACACTAACGTTTAATTTGTTTTCCAAGTACACAAGACCTGCTGGGTTGAAGAATACAAGCTCAGCACTATTCACTACGGCTACCCCTGTGTGCCCCATAGCCATTGCCCTCTGCCCTTGCACACTAACTCTATATCCACCTGCATAGGTGACCATAGTCACCGAGACGAATAGAACTAATAATAAAAGTTTTCTCATAATTAATTAGAATTGTTTTTGTTTTATTAGGATTTTGAAAAATTGATTGTCCAAATTTAAAAGAAAATACCAATTATCCAACCAAATCATTATAATATTATGCATACATAGCATTTTTGATCTATTTTTTGATAAATTCTAAGACATTATTCAAAAAGTCTACAGGGTTCTCTGCATGTAACCAATGTCCAGCAGAAGAGATTTCGTTAATAATTGAGTTTGGAAACTGCCTTTTTATTCTTGCTTCATCACCCTTTACTATATAATTAGATTTTTCACCTTTCAGAAAAAGTGTATGCCCCATGAATTTATATTCTTCAGAAAGCTCAACCCCAATTTGATTTGCATTTTTAATCAAAACCTCAAGATTTAATCGCAACCCAAGTACTCCTTTCTCTTTCCAGTACAAGTTTTTAAGAAGAAACATTCGTACTCCTACATCAGGAACATAAGAACTTAATTCAACATCTGTCTCCCCTCTTGTTTTTAATATTTCAAAATCCAAAGAGTTTAAGCCATCCAAAATATCTTGATGGTGTAAAGGATAGTATTTCGGTCCAATATCAGCCACGATTAAATTTTTAACCCTATCGGCATGCTTTACTGCAAAAAGCATTGCTGTTTTACCCCCCATCGAATGTCCAAGAAGTACTATATTTTTTAAATTATTCTCACGGCAATACCTTATCAAATCATCAGTCATGACCTCATAACTAAACTCATTATCATGCGGACTTCTTCCATGGTTTCGCTGATCTAATAAATGAACCTGAAAACCTTGTTCAGATATCTTTTTACCTAGTGTCTTCCAGTTATCTCCCATTCCTAAGAACCCATGAAGAATTACAAATGGATCACCTTCTCCAAAAACATTAGCATGTAACTTCATAAATATTTTTATTTAAGACGATGTAAATACATGTTGATCACATTCTCTAGCCCAAGGTAAATCGATTCACTTATCAACGCATGTCCAATTGAAACCTCTAGAAGCCCTGGTATATTTTCTTTAAAAAACTGAATATTATCTAAAGAGAGATCATGACCTGCATTAATACCAAGCCCTAGATTAATTGCTAATTGCGAACATTGGGCATAAGGTTGTATTGAATTCTTATTTCCTTTGGCATATTCTGAAGCAAACTCTTCGGTATATAATTCAATTCTATCTGTTCCCGTTTCTGCAGCACCTTCAATCATATCCGTAACCGGATCCACAAAAATAGAAGTCCTTATATCATTACGTTTAAATTCTGATATTACGTCAATCAAAAAGTCTCTATTTTTTTTTGTATCCCAACCAGCATTACTGGTTATTGCATCAACCGCATCCGGCACTAGAGTTACTTGAGTAGGTTTTACTGCCAAAACCAAATCTACAAATTTAGATATCGGATTCCCTTCTATATTATACTCTGTATCGACTATTGGTTTTAGATCGTATGCATCTTGATATTTAATATGTCTTTCATCCGGCCTGGGGTGTATAGTAATTCCTTCTCCTCCAAAAATCTGAATATCCTTAGCTACTTTTAGCAAATTTGGCGTATCCCCGCCTCTAGAATTACGTAATGTTGCAATTTTATTAATGTTAACACTTAACTTTGTCATAGTTTTTGATGTCTTTATCTAAAAAAGCAAAAATACAAACTTGAGAACGCCTTGATTGTATATTTTTTGATTATTTTGCATAATATAGCTCCCCATAAATTATGAAAACGAATTTGTACATTGTTAATGAAATAGAACCACTTGATATCGCTGTTAAGGTTACAGATGCGCAATTATTATTTAATGAACTTACATATACTCATTTTCCGGTTATAAAAGAACAAACCTATCTTGGCTGCATCTCAGAAGCAGATATTAGATGTTTTGAAACCGATAAAACATTAGATACTTATCAATATGCACTTGAAGGTTTTTTTGTAAGAAAAGATAATAATTGGATCGATATACTTGAAGCTTTTGCTCAAAATCATTCTAATATCATGCCGGTTCTTGATGATGATAATAGCTATTTAGGGTTTTTCGAGCTAGGCGATATTATGAATCTTTTTAATGAAACCCCTTTCCTTAGTGAGCCAGGAAATATTTTAATCGTTGAGAAAGGTATCTTGGATTATTCTTTCAGTGAAATTTCACAAATTATAGAATCAAATAATGCAAAAGTTTTAGGATTGTTTATTTCTAATATGGAAAATGATGTAGCCCAAATCACTATCAAAATTAATGATAGTGACATTAATAATATAGTTCAAACTTTTAGAAGATATAGCTATAACATTGTTTCTAAACATCATGAAGATAGCTTTTTAACCAACCTTAAGGAAAGATCTCAATATTTAGAAAAATACTTGAATATTTAAGGCATTTAACTAATCAACTAACACAAATCAAACTATTATGAAGATCGGTATATATGGCCAGTTCTATCATAAACATTCCGGAATTTATATTCAGCAACTTTTGGAAACACTAGATAAAAATGGTGTCGAAGTGGTAATTGAAAAGAATTTTTTAGAACTCATTAATCTTCATGATGAAATAGACAAATCATACTCTCATTTCAGCACATTTGAAGAATTAGATAAATCTTATGATCTTTTTTTCAGTATTGGAGGCGATGGTACAATTCTAAAAACAATAACATATGTAAGAGATTTAGGAATCCCGATTGCAGGAATAAACACTGGTAGACTTGGTTTTTTAGCAACTATTCAAAAAGAAGAAATAAAAGATAGTATAGAATTAATATTAAACAAAAAGTTTTATACCTCATCAAGAAGTCTTGTTACCATAGAAACTTTACCCACCTCTAAAGAATTTGGTGTACTTAACTTTGCAATGAATGAGATTGCAGTAAGCAGACGAAACACTACTTCTATGATAACGGTGCACACTAGTCTTAATAATGAATTTCTTACTTCTTACTGGGCTGATGGCTTAATAGTCTCAACACCAACAGGGTCTACAGGATATTCACTAAGTTGTGGAGGCCCAGTTATAATACCCGAAGCCGAAAGCATGGTACTTACCCCTATAGCCCCACACAACCTAAACGCCAGACCACTAGTGATCCCCGATAATCAAGAAATTAAACTACAGATTTCAGGAAGAGAAGATAGTTATTTAGTTTCTTTGGATTCAAGAATTCATACACTACCCAATGACACCACTGTAATAATAAAAAAAGCTCAGTTCAAAATCAACATGGTTGTTTTACATGACAATAGTTTTCTAAAAACTTTACGAAAAAAGATGCTTTGGGGAGAAGATAAACGCAATTAGGCAATAAAATCTACTAAAAAGTGTTTTTTAGTTCATACTATTTTACTCAAATTCTTGTGTAGTAAAGTTAATTGTTATATTTGCAAACTTTTGAAAATCTATGAGATACTTAACATCATTTATAATTGTTCTGTTTTTTGTACAATCTATAACGTCACAAACCTATGAAGTAGGGATAATGGCAGGGGGAGCTAACTATATAGGAGATGTTGGATCAACACACTATATTTCACCCAATGACATTGCCTTTGGTGGTATTGCAAAATGGAATAGAAGTAAACGACACGCTTTTCGTGCTTCTTTTTTATATGCCGAATTAAATGGAGACGATAGTAAAGGGGATGATAGGAGAAAACAACGAGGGCTAAGTTTTAATAATTCTGTAAAAGAAGTATCATTAGGTATAGAGTTTAATTTCTGGGATTGGTTTCTTTATGATGGGAAATCCCAATTTACTCCATACTTATATACAGGACTTACCACGTTTAATTATGGCGCTTCGGCAATAGATGCTAATAACGAAATTAATGCCTATAGCGATAAATGGAGTTTTGCCATTCCTATGGTTGTTGGAATTAAAAAAACATTGGGTAGAAAATTTGTTATTGGTGCCGAAATTGGTGCTCGATATACACTTACAGATAATATAGACGGTAGTGACCCTGACAGTAGTTTTGGCACAGGGTTTGGTAATTTAAATAATAATGACTGGTACATGTTTACCGGCATAACATTGTCCTACACCTGGGGTAGGATACCATGTTATTGCGCTTTCTAAAAACGATGGCTGATAAAAAACAATTAAACTCTAATATCCCTAAACACGTTGCCATAATTATGGACGGCAATGGCCGATGGGCCAAAAAGAAAGGCTTATTTAGAGCTGTAGGCCATGAAAAAGGAACAAAAGCGGTGCGAGAAGCAGTTGAAGGAAGTGCCGAAATAGGGGTGAAACACCTTACGCTTTATGCATTTTCTACCGAAAACTGGAATAGACCAAAGCTCGAAGTAGACACTCTAATGAAACTTTTAGTGAGTTCATTAAAGAAAGAAATAAAAACACTTCAGAAAAACAATATAAAGCTCAATGCTATCGGAAATTTGCAATCTTTGCCCGAAAAGGCAAGAAG
This sequence comes from uncultured Aquimarina sp., assembly GCA_947496355.1. Taxonomy (GTDB): domain Bacteria; phylum Bacteroidota; class Bacteroidia; order Flavobacteriales; family Flavobacteriaceae; genus Aquimarina. The sequence continues at coordinate 276,127 of CANMCO010000002.1, read as the reverse complement.
AGAGCTTATGGAGGTTATAGAAAAAACCAAATCTAATAGCCACATGACCCTCACCCTCGCTCTGAGTTATGGAAGCAGAGAAGAGCTAATAAAAACTATTGAAGAAATAAGTATTAAAGTTAAAAATGGTGTAATTTCGCCACATCTCATAAATGAATCAGTCATTAATGAGCATTTGTATACTAAAAACCTACCAGATGTAGATTTATTGATACGTACCAGTGGAGAACAACGTATCAGTAATTTCTTGCTGTGGCAGATAGCTTATGCAGAATTATATTTTACAGAGATCTTATGGCCGGATTTTAAAAGAACAGATTTATTCGAAGCCATATTGAATTATCAAAAAAGAGAAAGAAGATTTGGAAAAACTAGTGAGCAGCTCAGTTAAAGAAATGACAAAAAAATTACCTATTAAGTATATCGCGGTACTCGCCTTATTAATAACCTCATTATCACTTTCAGCACAAAATTTATCTGGTGCAAACGGAAAAGAATATATTATTGGAGATATTAAAGTTACCGGAACGACCACCTACAATGAGAATACTGTAATTACATTCACGGGACTTAAGAAAGGAGAACGTATTTTTCTACCCGGTGACAAAATCAGTAAAGTGATCAAAAAATTATGGGATCTCGAATTATTTAGCGATATCAACTTTTATATCACTAATGTAGATGGTGAAGTTGCCGATTTGGAAATCAACATACAAGAAGTACCTGAGCTAAGCGAAGCGCGCATTGAAGGAGTAAAGAAAAGCAAAGCTGCAGAGTTAATCAAAGACAACGGGTTAACAAAAGGCACAAAAGTTACTGAAAACCTTATTACCACAACTCGCAATTTTATTTCTAATAAATACAAAAAAGAAGGCTTTCTTAATACCAAAGTTGTTATAAATACTACATCAGTAAAAGATACCGTTGCCACCAATAAAGTAAATATGCTTGTTCGAATAGATAAAGGTGAGCGAGTAAAAGTTGACAAAATTAATATTAATAGCAACCAGCAACTTTCAGATGCCAAAGTGCGTAGTGCAATGAAAAACACAAAGCAAAAGAAATGGTATAGATTCTGGAAGCGTTCAAAATATATTAAAACAGATTATCAAGACGATAAAGATAATATTGTTACAAAATACAAAGAGAAAGGATATAGAGATGCCAGAGTAATCTCTGACACTTTAATCGTAGAAGATGACAATAGTGTATCCTTAAATTTAAACATCGAAGAAGGAAATAGATATTATTTCGGTAATATTAATTTCTTAGGTAATAGCGTATATACAGATCAACAGTTGGCAAGACAATTGGTAATTAAAAAAGGAGATGTATACAATGGCGTTCTGCTTGAAAAACAGATTGCCGATAATACAAAACCTGATGCTAATGATCTTACTAACCTATATCAAAACAACGGATATTTATTCTCGAGTATCGATGCCGTTGAGACCAGAGTATATAACGACACGATTGATTTTGAAATTAGAATCCGTGAAGGAAAATTAACCTATTTTGATCATATTACCGTTACCGGAAATGACAAAACAAACGATCACGTTGTATATAGAATTTTAAGAACAAAACCTGGACAGCGATATAGCAAGGATTTGGTTGTAAGAACTGTTCGTGAGATAGGGCAATTAGGTTTCTTTGACCCTGAACAATTAGAACCTCAGTTCAAAAATGCAAATCCGCAAGCAGGAACAATTGATATTAATTATCCCGTAGTAGAGAAAGGATCCAGTCAAATCGAGCTTCAAGGTGGTTTTGGTGGAGGTGGTTTTGTTGGAACACTAGGGTTAGCTTTTAACAACTTCTCTATTAGAAATATTTTTAACGGTGAAGCCTATAGTCCCCTACCTATGGGAGATGGTCAGACACTAAGATTAAGAGCTCAGGCCAGTAGATTTTTTCAAACGTATAGTCTTTCCTTTATAGAACCATGGTTAGGAGGAAAAAGGCCTTACCAACTTTCTACTTCATTTTCTCATACCATTCAATTTTTATTCAATAATAGAAATCGTGATGTTGACAGAGATAGTAAATTCTTGATAACAGGTGGTTCTCTTGGTATTGCAAAAAGACTTAATTGGCCAGATAATTATTTTACATTATCTCAAGCTGTAAGTATTAGACATTACAACTTGAAAAATTATGTTACTAGATTATTTACTTTTGGTAATGGATCATCTAATGACCTGTCCTACACTATTGGTCTTAATCGTAATAACACTACTGTAAATCCTATTTTTCCAATTGGAGGTTCAGAATTTAATATAGTTGCAAAACTTTCATTGCCATATTCACTTTGGGATGGAACAGATTATAGTGAATTGGCCTCGCAACGAGATGATTTGGAAGAAGAACAAAACAACCTTGATCTTAGTGACACTAGAAATCAAGTTAGGGATGCAGAAATAGATGATGAAATTGGAGAAATTGATCAAGAACGTTTTAAGTGGCTTGAATATTACAAAATCAAATTTGACGGTACTTGGTACACCAGTCTAATTAATTTAGGAAAAAAACCTTTAGTTTTAAAAACAAGAGCAGAGTATGGTTTCCTAGGAGCCTACAACAATAACAGAGGAAATATACCTTTCGAACGATTCTTCCTGGGAGGTGATGGTCTAGGAGCAACTAGTTTGGATGGTAGAGAGGTTGTAGCCTTAAGAGGGTACCCAAATCAATCAATAATTCCGTTGAGTAGACCAAATGATCAAGATTTTGATGGAGATGGTGCAACAATTTATAATAAATACTCGTTAGAGCTTCGTTATCCTATTACATTAAAACCTGCAGCATCTATTTACATGTTAGGGTTTTTAGAAGGTGGCGCTTCTTATGACAGCTTCAAAGGGTTTAATCCTTTTCAATTAAACCGTTCTGCTGGAGCAGGAATACGTATATTTATGCCAGCTTTTGGATTATTAGGTATTGATTTCGGATATGGGTTTGATCCAATTCCTGGGACAAGTGAACCAAATGGTTGGGAAACTCACTTTATTATAGGACAACAGTTTTAAGTTTTGGCACGATTATTTCTATAAATAAATAAAGTTATGAAAACAAAGGTTCTTTTAGTATTTGCAGCGACATGCTTGCTATTTTTTTCAAGTTCGATAAACGCTCAAAAAGGTATCAGAATTGGTTATATTGATATGGATTACATTCTGGAGAATGTTGCGGATTATAATGAAGCTTCATCAGAGCTTGAAACCAAAGTACAGAAATGGAAGGTTGAGATAGAAGCAGAATTGAAAGATGTTGAAGAAATGCGTAAAGATCTTAATAACGAAAGAGTATTATTAACAAAAGAGCTCATTGAGGAAAGAGAAGAGGACATTTTTTTTAAAGAAAAAGAAATACTAGAGTATCAACAAAAACGATTTGGACCCAATGGTGATTTATTTCTTCAAAAAAGAAGATTAGTTCAGCCTGTTCAGGATCAAGTTTTTGTAGCCGTTCAAGAAATTGCTAAGAACAAAAAGTATGACTTTGTTTTTGACAAATCATCTGATATGGTGATGCTGTATTCTGCAGATCGATTTGATATTAGCGACCAAGTTCTATTAAGGTTAAACAGAGCTTCCAAAAGAAAGCAACTTAATAGTAAAAAAGAAAAGAAATCTCTTGAAAGAAACGAAGAAAGAAATGCAGAACAAGAGAAAGAAGTAACAGATAGAGAAAAAGCAGTGCTACAAAAGCAATCAGAAAGAGAACAACTTCTTGCACAACGTAAAGCTGAAAGAGACTCTATAAGAGCTGCTAAAAGAAAAGAGTTTGAAGAAAGAAGAGCCATTTTATTAGAAATACAAAAGAAGAAAAAGGACTCTATCAATGCACTTAAAAACGAGAAAGACAATTTAAACGAAGATGACGCTCCAAATTCTAATGAAGGAGAAGATGATAATAATTAGATAATTAATTTTTTAAAATTTAAACACCCATTAATATTACTTACAAATGAAACAATTTAGAACATTACTAGTAGCTCTTGCACTTACTATAGGAACAACAGGTTTTGTAAATGCTCAATCCAAAGTAGCACATATTGCATCACAAGAACTTGTAGAATCAATGCCTGCATACAAAGCTGCAAAAGGTGAAATGGATAAACTTAATAAGACTTATGATGCCGAAATCAGAACTATGGTTTTAGAATTACAAAATACAATTAAGAAATATTCTCAAGAAGCAGAAACTAAAACTGACGAAGAGAACTTAAAAAGACAACAAGAGATACAAGCTACAGAAAAAAGCATCAACGATTATAGACAAAATGCACTTCAAGATCTTCAGAAAAAAGAAATTGAATTAATGAAGCCTATATACGAACAAGCGCGTACTTCTATCCAAAAGGTTGCAAGAGCACAAGGTTTTGAATATGTATTAGATTCTACTACAGGAACCGGAGTAATCATGGCAGATGGTAAAAACCTTATGGCAGATGTAAAGAAAGATTTAGGAATTTAATAGTACCCTAAATAAAAAATAAAAAAAACAGTAAGATGTCTCTTACTGTTTTTTTTATTTTTGACACACTCTATAATAAAATACAATGCACGATAAACCCATTGGCATATTTGATTCTGGTGTAGGAGGTACTTCTATCTGGGCAGAAATTTCTGATCTGCTACCAAATGAAAATACTATCTATCTTGCCGATAGTAAATACGCTCCTTATGGCAAAAGAAGCAAGGAAGAAATTATAGAATTGAGTATAAAAAATACAGAAAAACTCCTAGAGATTAACTGTAAGATTGTAGTGGTTGCTTGTAATACTGCTACTACAAATGCAATAAAGGTACTTAGATCGATATATGACATTCCGTTTATTGGTATTGAACCCGCAATAAAACCTGCAGCTATTCACACCAAAACAAAGAAGGTGGGTGTTCTTGCTACCAAAGGGACTTTATCTAGTGAATTATTTTCTAAAACATCTGATCTTTACGCTAATAATATTGAAGTTATCGAAGTTATAGGTACCGGATTAGTAGAACTTATAGAAACTGGTAGAATTAATAGCGATGAAATGCACACATTGCTCGCTTCATATATTAAACCATTAGTCATACAAAATATCGATTATCTAGTATTAGGATGTAGCCATTACCCTTATCTCATCCCAATCTTAAAAAAAATGCTTTCCGATAAGGTAACCATTATTGATTCTGGAGAAGCTGTTGCTAGACAAACAAAATCGATACTAAATATCAAAAAACTATTAAATCCTAATCTTGAAATGGGAACGCATATTTTCTACACCAATAAAGATGCTGATATTTTGAAAAATATCTTGCGTAAAAGTAACACCAAACTTAATGTGAGTGAATTGGATTTTTGAGTTCGTTTTACTCCAAAACTACATATTTACACCTCTTAAAAAAGAATCTCAATCTCCTTTAAAAATAAGGAAACACTATAGTTTCTTACAAGTCTTTGCGCTTAATCTATAAAAAGCGTAGATTACTTAAAACCAACAGAGTAGCAGCATATAAACTATTTAAAATAATCCAGAAGCACTCCTTTTTTTGAGGAAGATACTGCTAGTTCTTTTCCGGAAGAAAGGACAACGCTTCCCCCCTTACCTTTTCGATATCTAGTAATTTTACTAACATTAACCAGATAACTTTTATGGGTTCTAACAAATCCTTGAGTATTTAACGATTCTTCAAAATACTTAAGTGTCTTACTAACCAATTTTTGTCCTTTTTCAAGATAAATTTTGGTATAATTATCATCTGCCTGACAGTATAAGATATCAGAAATTTTTAGCACTTCAAAACCATCCTGTTGCGGAATAGTAATTTTACCTTCAGTTGTAGTTACTTTGGGGATCAATACCGTATCCAAAAGTTCTTTTTCACGTTCCTTTATATGACTAACATGATCAACGGCCTTAATCAAATTATCAATAGCAATTGGTTTAAGTAAGTAATAAGTCGCCTGGGCATTTAATGCATCAACGGCATAATGGTCATAAGCCGTAACAAAAACGATTTCAAATGTGCGATCTGGAACTTTTTCTAATAAATCAAAAGCATTACCGTATGGCATTTCAACATCCAGGAACAATAAATCAGGGGTATTAGTATCTAGTAATGTTAATGTTTCCTGCACACTTGCAGCTTCTCCCAAAACAATAACAGAAGGGCAATATTTACCTAAATAATTTCTGAGAATAGCCCTACTATTAGCCTCATCATCTACAATAATTGCTGTTAAATTCATTTGTCTTTTTTAATTGTGAGAACGACTTGGGTTCCTTCTTCATTATTCATATCTGATATTGATACGTCTACTTTGTCTTTATACATTTTATTAAGGATCTCTATTCTTTTTTTGATGTTACTCATCCCTTTTGATTTCTGTAGTTTTTGATTCTTAGTTTTTAATTCCATCGATTTCTTTCTACCTATACCGTTATCAGCAATGGTAATTTCTATACTATCTGGGGATGCTTTTTGGAACTTTATTGATAGTAACCCTTGTTTTGACCTATATCTTAATCCATGCCAAACAGCATTTTCTACATACGGTTGAAGTAACATTGGTGGAATCATAAATTCTTCAATTTCAATTTGTGGATCAATATCTATGCAATATTCAAATTTATCCTGAAATCTAAAATGCTCTAGCTGTACATATAACCGCAGTAGTTCTACCTCTTTAGTCAACGAAATAAAATTCTCTTCGCTGTTCTCTAAAACCGCTCTCATTAACAAAGAAAAATCCGTAAGATATCGATTTGCCGTTCGTTCATCACTTGTAGCAATAAATGTATTTACAGAGTTTAAAGCATTAAAAATAAAATGTGGATTCATCTGAGATCTCAGAGATTTTAATGCTAATAGGTTATTTGCATATCTCTGTTGTCTAATATTGCGATACATCAAGTAGGCCGCAAGAAGTAACGATAGCGTAAGGCCTATCAAAAAATAGATTACTATCTGTTGTTTAAGACTTTGCTGATTTGCTATTTCCTGTGATGCAAAAGCCAACTTATACCTGGTTTCGTTAAGTTCCCTATCTTTTTCTAGAGTGGTAATTCGATTTGCACTCTCAGCTAACTCTCTTCTAAAACGATTTGCCTGAGATATCTCCTGATCTTTTTGAATATAAAGCTTATCAATAATCACCTCATATTCTTCAAAAGCTTCAGAAGCTTTCTTTAACTCTCCTTTTTCGCGATATACCTCACCAAGTTTACGAGTAGCATCTTTTTGAACAATAAGATCATTTTTTGACTCGGCTTCCTTAATACTTTCATCCAAATATGTAATAGCTTCATCGTACTTTTCCTGCGCAGCAAAGGCACTCGCAATCTTATAATTTTGTACTTGAGGCCTCAAAGATTTATCTTCTTCTAGTACTTGAACCGAATCTTGGGCAACTTCAATATCTTCAATATCTTCTAGCGCCTCTTTTCTTAATTGAATCTCTTTATCAAAACTTCTACTCTTACTGTAAAAATCTGCAGCTGCACTTCTTTGTCTGGCAGCTGTTTTTTTATCTTTTTGTCTTGCCAACTGCACTGAGTTATCCAAATATTCCTCTGCACCTATTATATTTCCCTGTTGTTGTAGTATCACAGCCAACTTTGAATTCAATAAAATTACCTTATTATCCAATCCTTTTCTTTGACTTAACGATAGTGCCTTATTGTAATTTAAACTAGCATTAGTATAATTTTGAAGCCCTTTATAGCAATCTCCTAATCCTTCAAAAACCTGAATTTTTTGATTAGCGCTTAATCTGGATTTCTGTAATTCCTGAAAAGCTTTTAAAGCACTTTGATAGTTTTCACTTTCCAAACGTGCTACTGCCAACTTAATTTTTACATCGGCATTATATTTATTACTTAGGCTGATTAAATAATTACTTTCTGCAAGGTCTGGTTGTTTCCAGTACTTATAGATATCGGCCAATGCTTCGTATAATTCAGCCTTCTTTTCTTCCGTTCTAGAGTCATCATCACGTATGGTTTCCAAGGCATTTGTTATATACTGTATACTAATAGCAGCATCTTTCTGTAACGATTTTTTCGCTTTATTTAGATTTTCAGTATATGCAGACTCAATCTTTTTTTTAGATTCTGCTTCAGCAGCCGCCTCAATTGGGTTGTCTTCAACTAAAACATCAATTCTTTGACCGTCTTTTATAGTATATCGAATTGTAGCAAAACTATCGTGCCTAATCATAATCTCATCTCCTACATTAGCTTCAATCCTAAAATCCCCAAAAACATCTGTAGTAACATCACCTCTACCTAATACTGTTACTGTAACATCTTTAATCGGTTTTCGCGTATCTTTTTCTTTTACAGAGCCCTTAATACTCATTGGTCCTGATCGTTTAACTCTAGCGTTTTCCTGTCCTAAAACCATAAAAGGCAGGAAACACAGAAATACTACTATTAAACTGATCTTCTTCATTATATTTTTATTTGAATATGCTAAACTTAATCCATTTAAACGGGAAAATAAAATGTCAAACTTTTGATTATAGCCATTTATGGCACTTTTCACGCTCTAAAAAGGAAGTTCGCTAATTAAAAATGCACGTTTACTCAATCATATCGAGTATTTCCTAATTCTGGATTTTTAGCTAAAAAAGTTGGACATAATTTTATCCAGAATTTAAAAAGAAAAAGCCATGAAAACATTTTTTATCTGGAGTACATTATGCATATGTATCCATATTTCCTGTAATGCAAATAATAGACAAAATACCGAGTTTACATTTGAACAAAATCAAGCTCATCAAATACACACTACCAAAACAGATCCAAATACTCGTAATATTCAAGTAGCTCTTTTATTGGACACCAGTAACAGCATGGATGGATTAATTGATCAGGCCAAAGCCCAACTTTGGGAAATTGTAAATGAGCTTTCTTATGCAAAATGCGGTCATAATAAAATAAAGCTTCAGATAGCACTATATGAGTATGGTAACGATGGCCTATCATCTAGAGAAGGGTTCATAAGACAAGTATTACCCTTTTCTGAAGATCTTGATGAAATCTCAAAAGAACTATTTGCACTTACCACAAACGGAGGAAATGAATATTGTGGTAAAGTGATCAATACTTCTATTAACCAATTAGATTGGAAAAAAAATAACGATCATCTAAAACTAATTTTCATTGCAGGAAATGAACCTTTTACGCAAGGTCCCGTAAATTATAAAGATTCTGCCACTGATGCCCTAGAAAAAGACATTTCTATAAACACTATATTTTGTGGTAACTACAGACAAGGAATTGACACAATGTGGAAACATGGCGCCGATATAACACAAGGAGAATATACAGCCATAGATCATAATCGTGAGACTATTCATATCTCTACCCCTTATGATGATATTATTTTAAAATTAAACCAAAAATTAAACGAAACCTACATCTATTACGGAAACAAAGGGTCGCAAAAAAGAAGTCTACAAGCAGAACAAGATAGTAATGCACGATCTTATAGTCCTGCCAACGCAGTAAGTCGTGCCGTTAGCAAAAGTTCAGGCTTCTACAAGAATAAAAGCTGGGATTTAATTGATGCAGCCGAAGACGAGGCTTTTGAAATAGAAGAAGTAGCAAAAGAAGAATTACCAAAAGACCTTAAAGGAAAATCCAATACAGAGCTCAAAAAATACATCGCAGAAAAAAGCACTGCTCGTAAAGAAATACAGCAAAAAATCCAAAAATTGAATAAAAAACGAGTAGAGTATATAAAAAATAACCGTAAAAAAGATGATACCAATCTAGAGGCAGCTTTATTAAATGCCATAAAAAAACAAGGTAAAGAAAAATCATTTTCTTGGGAAAAATAAGCAACTATGAGAACTATTATAAAAACAATCATACTAACATTCATTCCAATTGTCATGTTATCACAGAAGAAAAGAGAAATACCAAAATCAAATGTTGATTATAACTCTTTTCTGGAGATGTCTGAAGAAATATTGGAATACCGGAAAGAAAGGTTAATACCATTAGATACTTTTCTAAAATATATGAGCGATGAGAATACAATTTTGCTGGATACCCGTTCTGCTGAGGCTTACAAAGGGAAACATCTTAAAGGAGCCTTACATATAAATTTTTCAGATTTTACTAAAGAAAAATTAGCAGAACATATTTCCTCAAAAGAAACTCGAATTTTGATCTATTGCAATAATAACATTGATGGAGATCTTATACATTTTGCTTCTAAAAAAGCGCCTTTGGCATTAAATATCCCCACTTTCATAAATTTATATGGGTATGGATATAAAAACGTATATGAATTATCTTCATTGGTTCACTCAAAAGACAAGAGATTGCAGTTTGAGGGCACTTATGTTAAATGAAATTCTTGCAAACTAAAAAAGCCTGCACATGTGCAGGCTTTTATTTTTAGTATTGAAAAAGTATTTTTCTTATTTAGAATTGATAGCAGGACATTTACAATTCCATCGTTCTTTAAGCTTCCCGAAATCGTAACCCAAAGTGATTTGATGAAACCCACCATTGCTTAACACTACAGAATTAGATTGATAACTATAGGTATACCCAACCATCCATTTCTTATAATTAACACCTAGAAACGGAGTAAAATATTGTAGTTGTTGACTTTCTACCGAAAAACCATCCTGAGAAAACTCTGCTCCATCTAGACTACGCCTGTAGGACAAACCACCCCATAATGTAGTAACTTCATTAAGATCTCTATACACTTTCCCGTTAATATCAATAGTACTTTCCTGAGTTTCATCTGTTGCCTGATACATTACAGAGGGCTCAAAACTCCATGGACCCCCACTAAAACTAAATACCCGGCCAAAAGAAGCTATATATCTACGTTGATTACTTGATTCTCTAATTGGCGCTACAGTCGGGTCTGACTGGTCAAAAATATCTCTAGCGGTTGGTAATATATTTTTTACTGTAAAATGTGCATACCATTCTAAATAATTATAGGACATACCAACATCCATATTAAAATAACCGAATTTTTTCACTTGATTTGGTACGAGAAGAGGATCAAAATCTGTTATATCAAATAACCCTCTTAAATCGGCATTAGACTGGATAATCCCAGTGCTCAATCCAAAAGAAAGCATATTTAGATCTGTTCTATCTCTTGAAAATAAAAGATGGTAGGCAAAAGTTAAATATACTCCAGTCTGAGAAAATCTACCATTTTCATCTTTATAAACAATTCCTCCTAATCCCACTTTCTCCCCAGTTCTAAAATTAATATTTGCTGATTGGGTATTAGGTGCATTATCCACGTCAAACCATTGTTTCCTAGCAGTAAGTCTAATTTTATTAGCATTTGCTGCACCCGCCATTGCAGGATGCACCAAATAAAGATTATCAGAAAGATAATCTGCATATACAGGAATTCCTTCTTGCGAAAAGACAAATCGGGAAAGTAACAGTAAGGATATTACATAAATTGTTTTTAAGTTCATCGTGGCTCTATCTTTTATGGGGCTAAATAGAATTTGTGAATTTAATGTAAACTATTAAAAACAGTTTATATTGTGGGGCTTCACTAATTAGTTTTAAAATATATTATTATTAAATAACAATCTCAAAGATATAAATTTTTGTTAGAAACTAAGACTTTACCCTTTTTTAGTAGAATTAGTTAAAAAATGTTAGTATCCCATAAAGCTATTCGATATCGAGTAGCTTTTTAGTAAATTTGCCGCATGGAAAAGAATTTTGAAATAAAGATAGAGCCTACTTCAAATCCTGGCATTACCAAATTTGAAGCTAATTACTTCTTGACTCAACATACAAGTTATGAATTTGAAAATATAGATCAGGCCAAGAACTCACCTTTAGCGCAACAATTATTTTATTTACCTTTTGTAAAAAGGGTATTTATCGCTCAAAATTTTGTTGCAATTGACAAATATGATATTGTAGAATGGAAAGATGTACAGGAAGAAGTTGCAGAGCAGATTAAAAATTACCTTAACAGTGGACAGCCCATAATTATAGAATCTGAAACAGGCAAAAAGGTTCCTATTACTATTTATGCTGAAAGCACTCCCAATCCAGCAGTACTAAAATTTGTTGCCAATAAAAAATTGGTAACTACAGGGCATGAATTTAAAAATATAGATGATTCTAAAGAGGCTCCATTGGTGCAAGAGTTGTTTCATTTTCCTTTTGTAAAAGAAGTATACATAGATGAAAACTATATTTCTATCAGCAAATACGACATGGCTGATTGGAATGATATTACCCTAGAAATAAGAGAGTTCTTACGTGGTTATCTTGAACAAGGCAAAGAGGTTTTATCTGCCAATGCTACTGTAGTTAAAGACGAAGTAGAAAAACAAGCCAATGATGATTTTGAGAAACTTGATGATGTTTCTAAAGATATTGTAAATATCATTGAAGAATATATAAAACCTGCGGTTGCCAGTGATGGTGGAAACATATTATTTGATTCTTATGACCCAGAAAGTAAAACTGTAAAGGTAATTTTACAAGGCGCCTGTAGTGGATGTCCTTCTTCTACTTTTACTTTAAAAAATGGTATTGAAAATATGTTAAAAGAGATGCTAAAAGATAAAGTAGCAACTGTAGAAGCCATTAATGGGTAGTTCAACGAAAAAAAGTTAATTACACCGAAAAAAGTGTTAAAATATTAGCCGTTTTTATTTCAAAAAGACTGAAGTATCTCGTATCTTAGAGATTCTTTTAAATTTTAACTTAAAAAATCACAAAATGGCAATTATTAAAACTATTGAAGTAATAGCAAGTTCTGAAAAAGGCTGGGATGATGCTACTAAGAAAGGCATAAAACAAGCTGGAAAAACTGTTAAAAACATTAAGTCTGCCTGGGTATCAGATCAAAAAGTTACAGTTAAAGATAATGAGGTGGCCGAATTTAGGGTAAACCTTAAAATTTCTTTTCAGATCGATTAAAAAAATTATTACATCTATTTAAAAGCATCTTAAGTAAATTAAGATGCTTTTTATATTTTTAGATAATATTAAAACTCAATAAAGTGAAATATTGGTTCATAGTCATATTAATTATTACTTCTTCTTGTACGAGTCAAAATCAACCACCAATGGAACACACATATACTAATGAACTAATTCATGAAACCAGCCCTTATTTACTACAGCATGCCCATAACCCGGTAAATTGGGTACCTTGGGGGGAAAAAGCTCTAGATCAGGCCAAGAAAGAAAACAAACTTATTATTATTAGTATAGGATATGCTGCTTGTCATTGGTGTCATGTTATGGAACATGAGAGTTTCGAAGACCCCAAAGTTGCTGAAATCATGAATACCAATTATATCAACATAAAAGTAGACAGAGAAGAACGACCAGACATAGACCAAGTATATATGAATGCCATACAGCTAATGACAGGAAGTGGTGGCTGGCCTCTTAATGTAGTCGTATTGCCAGATGGAAGACCTATTTGGGGAGGAACATACTTCCCAAAAGGAAATTGGGTGGATGCACTAAAACAAATTGCTAATTTATACGAAAAACAACCTGAAAAATTATTGGAATATGCCAACAAACTTGAAGAAGGAATTAAGGCAATTGATATTATTGAAGTAAATCCAGACAAGGTAAGCTTTGACAAAGAATTTATCGCTTCAGCAGTAAAAGAATGGAGCCAACATTTTGACTATCAGAAAGGAGGAACAAAACGAGTTCCAAAATTTATGATGCCCAATAATTATCAATTCCTACTCAGATATGCTCATCAATCCAAAGATAAAGCGCTTTTAGACTACGTAAAAAACACATTAACCCAAATATCTTATGGCGGAGTATATGATCATATTGGTGGTGGATTCTCAAGATATTCTACAGATGGAAAATGGCACGTACCCCATTTTGAAAAAATGCTTTATGACAATGCTCAATTGGTAAGCTTATATTCTGACGCATACCTGATCACAAAAGACCCTTGGTACAAGGATGTGGTATACGAAACACTAAATTTTGTCTCTAGAGAACTTACAAATAATGAAGGTGCATTTTATTCATCTTTAGATGCTGACAGCACTACCAAGAATGAGGAATTAGAAGAAGGAGCTTATTATGTATGGACAAAAGAAGAACTTAAAAAACTTCTGGGTCAGGATTATGACCTCTTTTCAGATTATTATAATATTAATTCCTATGGTTTTTGGGAAAAAGAAAACTATGTTTTAATTAGAAAACACAGTGATGTAGAGTTTTATGAAAAAAATAATATTAGTTATGCTGAGTTAACTAACAAGATTGCCTTCTGGAAAAAAGAATTACTTCTCCAGCGTGAAAAACGATCCAGACCAAGATTAGATGATAAAACACTGACTTCATGGAATGCGTTAATGCTTAAAGCTTATTTGGATGCCTATCGAGTTTTTGGGGATAAGACTTTTTTAGATTCGGCAATTAAAAATGGAAACTTTATAAAGACTAAACAACTTGAAACTGATTTCTCATTATTTCATAGTTATAAAAATAGTAAGAGTACTATAAATGGTTATCTTGAGGATTATGCAACGGTTATTGAGGCATTCATAATTCTTTATCAAAATACATTTAATAATGAATGGCTAGATTTATCAAAACAAATAACAGAATACACTCTGGATCATTTTTTTGATGAAGAAAAAAACATATTCTATTTCACTTCTGATCAGGATCCAAAACTTATTTCTCGTACCATTGAATCAAGTGACAATGTAATTCCCGCATCTAATTCTATAATGGGAAAAAACTTATTTCTATTATCTCATTATTATGATGAAGCCAGATATAAAAATATAAGTGAACAGATGTTACATACTATAAAACCCCAAATAGCATCTTATGCTTCGGGATATTCTAATTGGTTGGATTTAATGCTTAATTTTTCTTTCGACTTTTATGAAATTGTTATCGTTGGTGATCAAGTAGTAAACAAACTTAGTGAATTCAACAAAATCTACATTCCCAACAAGTTATTAGCAGGAAGTACAGTTGACTCTAATAGCCCATTATTAAAACATCGATTTGTTCAGGATAAAACATTGATTTATGTATGTGTAAACAGCGCATGTAAATATCCTGTAGAAAATACTGAAGAAGCTATCAAAATATTACAATCAGAGAATTAAATTATAGTAAAAGTTGTTATAATTCAAAAAAAATATCGTTAAAATTCACTTTTCGCGGATATTTTAAATCCGATAATCTTACCTATTACAACGTTTGAGTAAGTGTAATCTTACAAAAATTACGGTTTTACCGCAATAAAATTATGTGGATTTTATGTTAAAAAGCTATTTTTATTCGCAATAACTAAAAGGTTCGTGTAATTATGTTGAAGAATTAGCAAAAATAACCGTAAAATTCTCATTTCATTGTATTTAAACCGATGTTTATTTAACTTTACCTCACCTAAATCGATAGAAACATGAGAAAAATACTACTTTTATTATTTTTAATAGGTTCTCCTTCCTTATTCGCTCAATTGCCCAGAGTTTTACTAAAATCTGTTGAAAGAGTTAGTACTTTTGATGAGTATGATGGATCGTTATATTTAAAAGCCCGATATAAAGAATCAAGTGTCATTGATGAAAAAACGGGAACTTTTGACGTTAAATTAAAGTACAATATTTTTACAGATGCTTTAGAGCACAGTCAAGGTTCAAAATTATATGAAATTCAGAAAAGCCCAACGGTTCATGCCAGAATTGATGGAGATTATTTTTACTATTGCGATTTCAAAAATCAAAGAGGACTTAAGAGGGATGGATACTATGTTTTAGTAGAGTTAAATGATAAGTATCGAATTTATAAAAGGTTTACTCTTGATATAAAAGAACCATCAAAAAACACATTAACTCAAATTTCTGAACCTGGAGAGCTTAGAATGCTTACAACATACTATCTTGAAGAGGCAGGAATGGTTATGGAGCTACCTATGAACAAAAAAGATATGCTTGCAGCATTTAGTGATAAGGAAAATGAGCTAAAAGAATATGTTAAAAGTGAGAAAATTCGTTTGAAAAAAGAAGAAGATTTAATTAGACTTGTAGCACGATATAATGCTCTTAAAAGTTCTGATAACAGTCCCTCGCAAAGCCTTTTAAGCAGTAGCCGTGGAGGTCGTAACTAATAGAAATAGGTATAATAAATAGTTTAACTTAACTATCATAATTTATAAAAACCACCTTGCAGGTGGTTTTTTTATGCAACAAAATATAGAAAGCAATTAAAACTTTTGCAACATATGCTATAATCACGGATACTATATTCTTGAAGAATTATACGACATGTACCGGGTGTATAAAAAATATATTCTCGATATTACCGAACCTAAAGAGCTGGATCCTATGACGGGTAGTGTCGCTACAGGAAAAAACCAAATTTTACCTGAAAGAAGGTTGAGAAATTTTAGAGCGCCCAATGAGTAAAAAAGGTATATTATCAACATTTTCTGACAAAGAAGAAGAAGAAGAAATAAAAAATATATCAAAAAAGAAAAGATTCATTTAAAAAAAAGAAGATTTGGTAAGATTAGGAACTAGATATAAAGCACTAAAAAACATGGACACTAACCAGTCACAAAATCTTTTAAGTAATAGGGTTCAAAATAACTAACATCTTCGAAATCCTTTTTTACGAACTTAGAAAAGCTAAGTATTGCCATCTCATTTGCAGATGGCAATTTATTTTGGATAAAAATTGCGTTATTATTTTTACAAATTTCAGAAAACTTTGCGACTCCATTACCTATAAAATATACTTTGCCTTTTTGTAAAAGATCAAAAAATGAAGTTTCATCTAAAATCTCGGCTTTGGTTTCTCTTATTTCCTTGTAGGAACTAGAAAAAACAGCAGAATACACTTCCATTCTTCGGGCATCGATCATAGGAATTATATAATTATTCTCCTTAGATTCCGTTATTTGCAAAGCAAGTGAATTTAGCGTAGGCACAGAAATTAATGGTATATCTAGTGCATAACATAGTCCTTTGGCAGCAGACACGCCTATTCTTAATCCAGTATATGATCCTGGACCCTTACTTACTGCGACTGCCGAAAGGTCTTGCAAAGACAATCCTGCTTTTTTTACAGCTTTATCTATAAAATTATGTAATCGCTCTGCATGAGAATATTTTGTATCGTAATCTTCCTCTAAGACCATCACTTTATCATCCTGAGCTAAAGCAACAGAACAATTTGTTGTTGAAGTTTCAATACAAAGAATATAGGCCATTTATCAAAAATTTAGGCAAAGATAACCTAAAATAGGTAAATTATTTATCAGACTCTTTTTCTGTTTCTGACATTACTTTATCACCAGTTTTAAGTGTCTTGGTAACTACATTATAAGGCCCTGTAATTACCTCATCACCAACCTCTAGGCCTTTTGTTATTTCGATATTACTATCGTCCTGGATTCCTGTTTCAATAACTCGTAATTTCGCCGTCTCACCATCTTTAATGAACACACACTCAAATTTTTTGTCCGAATTTGCCAATTTATCCTTCACATTAATTTTACGTACATCTGAAGTGTCATTTTTTATTACGATAGCACTGATTGGTACACCTATTACTTTTTCTCTTTTATCAGTAATAACATCAACTGTAGCAGTCATTCCCGGACGAAACGGAGAGTAACTTTCTGGCCTTCCTTCTATCAAATCCTTGTATGATTCTTCAACAATACGTACTTTGACTTTAAAGTTAGTCACTTGATCTGCACTCACAGCGCTCTCTGCAGAATTTGCTATTTCTGTAACCAGACCTTTGAACTCTTTTTTGAGATATGCATCAACTTCGACTATTGTAGAATCTCCTATAGAGACTTTAACAATATCATTCTCGTTTACATCAACTTCTACTTCCATATTGTTAAGATTGGCTACACGTACAATCTCTGTACCTGCCATTTGTTGTGTCCCAACAACACGTTCACCCAACTCTACAGATAATTTAGAAACTGTACCACTCATAGGGGCATAAATTGTAGTCCTACTTAGGTTATCCTTGGCCTCATTTACTGTAGCTTGAGCACTTCTTACGCTATAGAAAGCAGATTGTTTTGCCGCTTCAGCCACTTCATATGCAGATACAGCTCCATCCCATTCTGCTTTAGAAATTACACCTTTCTCAAACAATCCTTTATTACGGTCGTAGTTTAACTTTGCTTCTTTCAGGCTTGCTTCTGCTTGTTGCAGTCCTGCCCTTACATTTTGTAGTGCAGCTTGTGATCTATTTAATCCAGACTGAATTATATCAGGGTTTATACGTACCAGGAGATCTCCTTTTTGTACTTGTTGCCCTTCTTTTATAGGTAACGAAATAATTTCTCCGGAAACCTCTGAAGATAGTTTTACTTCTACTTCTGGTTGGATTTTACCCGTTGCAGAAACCGTTTCAATGATATCAATCTTTTCGATCTGTGTTATTGAAACTTCTTTATAGTTTCCATCTTTACCAAACCATCCTGCTTTTTTACCATAAACAAGCGTTACGATTAAGAGTAATACTATTCCTAAAATAAAAAGTAGTGTTTTTCTATTCATGACTTACCTAAACATTAATTCTGTAATATGAAATTACAATCTTTTTGATAATAGCCAAAAAAACAGAAAGGCTACTTATTTATAATTTTATGTCTGCGATCTTTATTCCGAAATAAAGTTCTAACACTTTTAGCTTAAATATATAATCAAATTTATTTTGAACTTCTTGACTCTGGGCATTTTCTAATCTAAACTTTGATTGACTAAAATCAAATGCATTTGTAAGCCCCACATCATAACGATCTTTGGCATATTCATATGCTCTTTCTTGAGCTTTAACAGATACCAAAGCTGCTTCATATGCTTCTGCTGCTCCTTTGGCATCTAAATACGCCTGATACACATTACTATCTAAATCTAATTCTGCTTGTTCTAACTGAAACTCGGCTCTTTCAACATTAATCTTGCTTCTTTTAACATTATTCTTAGCAGAAAAACCGTTAAAAACAGGAACAGAAACAGAAAGCCCATAGGATATCCCATCATTAGTATATAATTGTTTTACAAAAGAATCTGGACTAATCTCTTGATCATTAAGAAATCTAGGGGTTACAACTACTTCATTTGTTCCTTCTACAAAACCTATTGGACGTGTAGGGTTATCAGGATCTATACTTCCTGGAACAAATGCACTTGCACCTGACTCTCTGGTATTATAATTGAACCCTCCTGATAATGTAGGATAATAAGCTCCTCTTGATATTTGTAAATCTTTTTCTGCTATCAACTTATTTTGCTCAGCAATTTGCACTTCGTACCTAGCCTCTCTTGCTTTGGCAATTACCTGATCTATTGGTTGACTTAACATTTCTGCTCCGGGAACCAAATATTCCTGCTCTGCAATATCAAATTCCTCGTAATTTTTGATTAGCAATGTTTGTGCTAATCCTATTAAAGATATTTGTACTGCATTTTCTGCTTGTACTATTCGTGTTAATTCATCGGCAGAGGTCGCTTCTATCTCAAGGAGGTCTCCTTGAGGCAAAACACCAGCATCAACAAGATCTTTGGTTCTTGTTAGTTGTTCTAAAGTAATCTCATGTTGCTTCTCTATTACTTTCAGGGATTCTCTGTTCAATAACACCTGTAAATAACTGTTCGCAACGAATAATGCAATATCATCTTTGGATTTACCCAGATTATATTGACTTAATAGTTGATTAAGTTTTGCTCTTTGAAACTGTCTTATATTTCTAAGTCCATTAAATAAAGTTACGCCAACATCTATACGATACGAAGAACTTCGGAAAGTTAATGTTCTATTTGTACCTGTAATTGGATCTGGACTTAATCCCGAACTCCAAAAATTAGAACCAGAAGCATTTAATGTAGGTAAAAAGTTCCCTATTGCATCAGATTTCCCAATATCTGCAGCCTCAATATCCAGAGCAGATTGCTTAATGGTGATATTATTCTCTAAAGCATGTTCTACGCATTCGCGCAATGTCCATTTCTTTTCTTGCGCCTGAGTCCCCAAAACTCCAAAAACTGCAATAAATAAAGTTAAGATTTTAATTCTCATAATGCCTATATGTATATAATTGATCGATGTTGTTACAAATATTTTTAAAAAACCTGTGCTACAAAGGTTAATCTCCTCAAACACAGGCTTTTTATTATTTTAATTAATTATTCTTAATCTTGATTTTCTTCACCTTCTTTTTTAACAGGCTCAGTTTTATTCCAGACTTTGATATCCTCTTCTTCAGTTACTCCTGACAGTATTTCGACATTAATTCCGTCTGAAAGACCTATCTCGACATCTCGTTTTTCAAACTCTTGATCCCCTGTTTTTATTTCTACAAAAGGCTTTTCTGTTTCTCTGTCAAATTGCAATAATGCTTCTTTTATTGCAAGAACGTCATTTTTTGTATCCAATACAATTGAAGCATTAGCACTATAACCGGCTCTTATGAAATAGGAATCGTCAAGAAAAACTTCTCCTTCTATTTTAAATTGAACCGCTCCCTGTTCTTCAGTACCTTTTGGAGCTATAAATTTAAGTTTTGCATCAAACTCTTTATCTCTAATTGCCCCTAAACTAACCTTAAGCGGCATTTCTATTTTAAGCTTATTTACCTCTGCCTCATCTACTTTACCTTCAAAAATCATTTTATTAAGATCTGCTATTGTAGCCACGGTAGTTCCATCGTTAAAATTATTACTTTGGATTACCTGATCTCCCTCTTCAACCGGAATTTCTAAAACAGTTCCTGCCACCGAAGATCTAATGTTTGTAATTGCCTTTGCTCCTCCTGTTGATCCCTGACGAATGATCTGTAAATCGTTAGCCGCATTACGTACCTCTTGTTGGGCCTGATCATAGCGTAATTTTACATTTTGAAAATCCTGAGTAGCGATTACACCTTTATCAAAAAGCGCTTTATTACGATCATAATCTTGTTTTGAGTTGGCCAAGCTTATTTCGGCATTTTTAACTCGTCCTCTGGCGCTGTTTAGTGCTTGCTCATTAGGCACTACTTTTACTTTGGCTATTAAATCACCGGTTTTTATAGCAGTACCCTCCTCAACATAAATTTTTTCGATGATTCCTGAGACCTGAGGTTTGATTTCGACCTCATCCTCTGGGATTACTTTTCCGGTTGCAACGGTTTTCTCTTCTATAGAAGTTCTAAATGCATTTTCTGTAGTAAATACTATTGGTGATTTGCTATTAGAGTCTATTAGATACTTACCAGAAAAACCTAGTAAAGCTATAAATACTACAACTAATAAAATTTTAAAAACCTTTTTCATTTTGATTGATATATTACTTTGATTGTTATTTTATTCTTCCCTTAATGCTTCGATAGGTTTAATACTTACCGCTTTTTGTGCCGGTATTAAACCGATTATGGTCCCCAGCAAAACTATTGATAACAGCGCCCCAACAACTGCAAAGAAATCGACAGTTGGATTTAATATGGGAATATCTTCATTGTTACCAATGGCTGTATTAATACCCCAGAGCACTAATGTTCCAAAGACAAATCCTATTAGTCCTGCTACAAATGTAAGCAACACTGATTCGAGCATTATTTGACCTCGTACCTCTGCTGGGGTTGCTCCTAATGCCCTTCTAACCCCGATCTCTCTGGTACGTTCTTTTACCGTAATTAATAAAACGTTACCAATTGCAATAACACCTGCTATAAGAGTAGCAATTCCTACGATATAAGTTATTAATCTCATTCCCGAAAGGAAACCATTTACCTTGGCAACTTCTTCTCCTAAATTAAAACTCCCAAAGGCCTGTGTATCTTCTGGATGAACGTTATGCATCCTCCTAAGCATCGTTTTGATATCGGCTTCGGTATTTACGATATTTTTATCTTCCTTGGCGGTAATTACCATCCAGGATATGTTCTTACCTTGATTAAAAATGGTTTGAAAGGTTGTAAACGGCAAATAAACAGAGTCATCACCTTCAAATCCTGATTGTGTTGGTTTATACACCCCTATTACTTTAAAATAAATACCATTAATCCTTACAAAATCTCCTATAGCTTCTTCATCTTCATCATAGAATTGTTTATAAATATCTTCACCTATAACACAAACCTTTCTTTCGTATTTAATATCTTCTTCATTTATGAATCTTCCTCCGTCAAAAATCTTTTTCTTTGATACTTTATCAATAGTTGGATAATCTCCAAAAATCTTAAAGGCACCAGATTTGGATCCTCGAACAAATTGACCTGGAGGAGTTCCCCATTGACCAGTAACATTGCGAGGAGTGATATACTCTATATCATCTACCTTGGATTCTAAAGCAGCAACATCATCTAATGTAAGTTGCATTCTTCGCCCCCTTTTGAAACCTCCATTAGGAATACTTGTCTGCTGCCCCCAAACAAACATTGTATTGGTAGCAAAATCGTTAAATTGACTTCTAAAGCTATTATCAAGGCCTTTTGCCATACCTAAAAGAATTACAAATAGGAATACACCCCACGTTACTCCAATAACCGTAATTATGGTTCTTACTTTATTTTTACGAATGGCTCCGTATATCTCTTGCCAGGTATCTTTCTCAAAAATAAATTTCATCTGTTACTTTTTTATTGTTTTACAATTGTCAGATGGAATTCGCCAATAAATACAATTAGTCAATTCTCGACCTAATTATTATGGCTCATTTCATAACTACCGTCTTTTTACTATTTATTCATCTCTTAATGCAATAATTGGCTTGATCCTAGCTGCTCTTCTTGCTGGTATGTAACCTGCTAAAAGTCCTGCTAAAATCAACGTTAGCGTAGCGACTACGATAACACCAGTATCTACTTTGGGGTTAAGGATAAAAAATTCTTCCAGATTATTCCCTATCAATTTTAATGCGAAAATCCCCAATATAAGGCCTATATAGCCAGCAATAGATGTTATCATCATTGACTCCTGAAGTACCATTGCTATTATTGACTTTGGTGAAGCTCCCAATGCCTTCCTAATTCCTAACTCCTTGGTTCTTTCTTTGATACTAAATGTCATTATATTACCAATGCCAATAATCCCGGAAATCAATGTCCCAATTCCAACAATAAAAATCACGAAGTAAATTCCTCCAAGAATTACCATAGTCTCTTTAATGTCCTCTGCAAAACTTCTTACTCGAATTGCACTTTGATCATCTGGTGCAACTTTGAATCTTTCTTTGAAATCTTCCTCTATCTGATCAGCAAAAGCAATAGCTTGCTCTGTGCTCATTGCCATGTTATACGAAACATTTATTTGATCCAAATACTCGTTATTACCAAAAAGTAGCTGCACTGTTTTATAAGGCATGTAGATTATTCTTTCTTCATTATCTCCCCCACTATCCTGAAAAACACCAACTATTTTATATGGTATTCCATCGACATCTAACATTTTTCCTAACGCGTTCTCATTTTTGAACAAATCTTTCTCTACCAATCTTCCTATAACAATATTTTTTGTTCGCTCGCTAACATCGGCTTCGTTAAGATATCGACCTTGCATCATTATTGTTTTTTCAAGATATTGATGATCTTGATTAACTGCTCTTATACTATAACTACCAGATTCTTTTTTATATTTTGCCTGTGCATTACGATAAATTCTTGGAGTGGCAAATTCTACTTTTCCGAAGTAGTTACTTTTAATAAACTCGAAATCCTCATTTTTAAATCTAATTCTTCTATTCTCCTGAAATCCCTTATACGCTTTAGATGTATTTCCTCCTCGAATAAATATGATATTTTGAGCATCATCTACAAAACTGCTTAAAAAACTATTCAACAACCCATTCCCCATTCCTAAAAGAACGGTAAAGATTAGGATTCCTAGTGCTACCGTAAATCCGGAAAGGAATGTGCGCAGCTTATTTTTTCCTATTGCTTCAAATATTTCTTGCCACCTATCTCTATCAAACATATTGAGATGCTCTTACTTGTTCTACTTTTTTATCTTCAACAATAACACCATCTTTAAGATGTACTATACGTTTACACATATTGGCAATATCCGGCTCGTGTGTTACCACCAATATCGTTTTCCCTTCGTCATTAATGCCCTGAATGATATCCATAACTTCATAGGAGGTTGTACTATCCAAGGCTCCTGTAGGTTCATCTGCTAATAAGACTTTAGGATCGGCAGCCAGAGCGCGAGCAATAGCCACACGTTGCTTTTGACCTCCAGAAAGTTCACTTGGTAAATGAGTTGCCCATTCTGCCAAACCAACTTTACCAAGGTAATTCATGGCTTTCTCTGTTCTCTCTTTACGTTTTTTACGTTGATAATATAATGGCAATGCAACATTTTCTAGGGCCGTTTTATAATTAATAAGATTGAATGACTGAAAAACAAACCCTAAGAATTTATTACGATACTGAGCGGCTTTGGTTTCATTTAATTCCTTTATAGGAACATTATCCAAGAAGTAACTTCCGCTATCCGCTTCGTCGAGCATTCCCAAGATATTAAGTAGTGTTGACTTTCCTGAGCCAGATGATCCCATAATAGCAACCAATTCCCCATCTTTTACGCTAAAATCTATTCCTTTAAGTACGTGAAGGGAGTTACTCCCCATTTGGTAAGATTTATGTAAGTCTTTAATTTCAATCATAACGGTTAATTAAGATACATAGGGCACAAAATAATACCCTATTTACATTATGACTCACTAACTATAGAATGTGAAAAAATTAACAAATATTCTAGTTTTCCCCTCTAGAGATTTTACTTTGGTCAGTGTAGTCTTGATACATAAGACTAGCCTCTTACCATTTTTGTTACATGTCACATTGTTATGAAAATGTTAAAAGTTGACTTTTCAGCAACCAACCCTATTGTTGACTTCCTGGTTTCTTTTTATTTCTGTAGATAAAATAGCCCACAATAGCGATTAATACATATGGTATAATCATAAGGTATACAATACCATTATTAATTCCTTTTGCTGTCTCTTGACCTTCTTCACTTTCTAAAACCGCCCTACACATAGCACATTGAGCTTCGGCAGGAAGAGAAAATAATAATACCGATATGAATACTATTTTGGTTTTCATTAGTGCTGCTTTAGAAAAGTTAGCAAGATATATATTTAACCATAATAAGGTGATATCATTATATATACTATCACGCCAGAGATTGCAACATATAGCCAAATCGGAAATGTTATTCTAGCAATCTTTTTATGCAAATCAAATCTTTGAGTCAATGCCCGTACATAAGTAATCAAAACAAGAGGAATTACTACAATAGATAGTATAATATGAGTGATCAAAATGAAGTAATATACATATCGCACAACTCCTTCTCCTCCAAACTTGGTAGAATCACTTGTCATATGATACGCAACATACATTATTAAAAATAAAACCGAACATAAAATGGCAGACTTCATTAATCCCTCATGCAATTTTATTTTCTTGTTCCTTATTGCCCATAACGCTGCAAGTAAAAGAACAGCTGTCAAACCATTTATAGATGCATAAATTGGTGGTAAAAACGTAAGTGGTTCTACATCTAAACCTAACCTTCTCAAATTAACTCCAAATAAAGCGGCGACAACTAAAGGAATACTTACTGACAAAACAACAATCCATTTATTGTACTTTTTTTCTATTGTGGTGGTGCTACTCATCTTTTTTCAAAAGTTTTTTAATGTCTTCGAGCAAAATTGTGATCTGCTCCTCTTCTCCGTTTTCATCGATTTTCTGATCAACACCAATTGTCCCTCTATAATAAATAATAGGATTTCCAGATGCATCATATCGCGATCTGATGTATCCATCCTTATCAATTAAAGCGAAATAACCATTATGCTCAAAACCACCTGGTACATTAGAATTTTCAGCAGCATAAATATTAAAACCGCCATTAGCCAAATTATAAATATCTTCTCTATCTCCTGTTAAAAAATGCCAATCAGGATTTGTTACTTTATAATTTTCAGCATACTTCTTAAGCCTTCTTGGGGTATCGAATTTAGGATTAATAGTAAAAGAAGCTATTCCAAAATTTTCATAATCCTTAAGTTCATTTTGAAGGTGCACTAAATTTCTACTCATTTTAGGGCAAATTGTTGGACAGCTTGTGAAGAAAAAATCAGCTACATACACCTTACCTTTATAATCATGATTAGTGATCAATATGCTATCCTGATCCAGAAATGCGAACTCGGGCACTTTTTTTGGCTCTCCATTGATCTTTATATAAGAAAGTTTTTCATTTGCAACGGGATTACTTGCGCTCATCCTGTCGTTTTTAACCACAGAGGTGTTTTTTACCCTATTAACAATCTTTGGTATAAAAATGATTCCAAATATTAATATTATAAACGATATACCTACGTATGAATATTTTTTCATTACTATTTCTCTTTACGATCTGCTTTATATTTTTTTAGTGCCAGACGATATTCTGCCAAGATTACTTTAATGTCATCATTCATAACATTTGCCAGATCGGCAACAGAACTTGCATCATAGCCATCTACTTTCTGCTCATTCTCTTTCAAAGTACCATCACGGCCTCTTAAACTACCATCCTTATCTATAATATATACGTAATTGGTCGATAGATTATCATCTAATTTGTGCGAAACATTAAGACTTTCGAATAGTATTTTAATCTGTTCTGGTGTACCGAACATAAATTTCCATTCAGATACATCTGTAATATCATCTAACTCGCTCAAAAGCTCTTTTGAAGCCTCTTCACTGCCATATGGCAATACCATTACAAACTGGAAATCCTGAAACTCATGATTTTTTTTGTAAATCTTTTGATTTAGGTTAAATGCATTTCCTTGTTTATTATATATCTTTTTTCCTAAAAAGCCAAGCACTGTAATTTTACTTTTGAAGGTAATATTTTGCCCCGTAAGATTCTCAAAACTCTCAAGGTTACCAACTGTATCATTCAAGACAGGTAGTTTAGCAAAATTATGAACACCAGAAGCAAAGAACAAATATGCTACCAGTGGCAATACAAATAAGACACCTAAAACAAGAAATTTTTTCATTTAGAAATGAATTTTGTTTTTCACAAAAAAACTTAATAAACCTAGTATAAATCGCGTACAAAAATAGAAAAAGACGGCTTAAATAACCGTCTTTTTACAATGCTTTTAACTTATATATCTAAAGGATTAAAAATCCCAGGCTTTATACCCTCCTTTAAATACCTCATATATATAATCTCCTTCTGTAAGAAGTATAAAAATCAAATAGGAGATAAGAAAAATTGCAGTCCAAACTACTGATCTTCTTAATCCTTTTGTTTCTCCTTCCATATGCATAAAAGCCCATGTAATATAATACGCTTTCCATATAGTAAGGATAATGAAAATCCAGTTCAGTAATTTCATGCTAATCAAAGTTGTTTCAACTAAGAATGCAGGTTTTATAATACCTAAAATTACTTCAACTATTGTAATGACTGACAGGATAAAAAATACCTTCCAGATTCTACCTATATTCGATTCGTGATGTGCTGTATCGTGTGCCATATTATTATATAACTACTTTATTTTTATTAAACCAGGTAAAAGAATGTAAATACAAATACCCATACCAAATCTACAAAGTGCCAGTATAAACCAACTTTCTCTACCATTTCGTAATTCTTTCTTCTTTCGTAGGTCCCTAGAATCACATTAATAAAGATGATGATATTAATAATTACACCTGAGAATACGTGAAAACCGTGAAAACCAGTAATAAAGAAAAAGAAATTTGCAAACAAAGGAGTACCATATTCATTATGCACCAAATTAGCTCCTTCGACAACACCAATGGCATCGGCATTTAATCTTTTTAAGGATTCTGCTCTTGATAAAATTGTTTTCTCACCTTCTTCAGTAAGTGTTTGCGTTCTTATCAATAGATCATTGCGTTTAGTAAAACCGGCTCTTATCTCATCCATAGTATAAGAAGGAAGCGCAGCTTCTTTTTCATACCAGATTCCGTTTTTCTCTTCATGCTGAGCTCTATCTCCTTGATTATCAACAATTGCTATTTCGTTTAAAGCTACTCTGTGGCCTTCTGTATCCACAAATTGTAATATTTGGCCACCTCTTGTTTCAACCGCTCCATATTCTCCTTTGATGAAGTTTTTCCATTCCCAGGCTTGAGAACCTACGAAAATAGCACCACCAATTATGGTCCAAAACATGTAGATAATAACTTTTTTCTGTTTCATATGATGACCAGCATCTACAGCTAGTACCATAGTCACAGAAGAAAATATTAATATAAAGGTCATCAAAGCCACGTAATACATAGGCGCATCTACGCCATGTAAAAACGGAAAGTGATTAAACACTTCATCTGCTATTGGCCATGAATCAATAAATTTAAATCTTGAAAAACCATAGGCGGCAAGAAAACCTGAGAATGTAAGCGCATCCGAAAGGATAAAAAACCACATCATCATCTTACCATAACTCACCTTGAGAGGTTGATTACCACCTCCCCAGGTTTTATCCTCTGTACCTGTTTTAGTAACAGTTGTTTCCATATAAAGAATTTGGTGTTGTTAAATTTTCCACAAAAATAATCAATTTTATCATTTCACCTGCTCAATTTTATTTTTTAATTACGTTATCTGTAAATCTCGCAAATGATTCGTTTTTCCATCATCAAATCAAATAATGATGTTATTTTACGAAATATAAAAACAAAAAGAGATAAACCCACAGAAAATCAACAAAATGCCAATACATAGCACCTAGTTCTAATCCCAAGGTTTGACCCGTTTTATATTTTTGTTTAAAATGATTATAAATTACAACTAAAAGAACTATAATTCCACCAAATATATGCACCAAGTGCGTAACAACGATGATAAACATAAATGTTGAAACAATATTTGATGTCGGGCCTGTAAAATGATATCCTTGATTAACAATGTCAGAAAAGCCTTCAAACTGAAGAAATATAAACAACCCTCCTAACCCAAGAGTAGCTAATAATAAAATTGTGGCCGCCTTTCTATTCTCTTTTTCAATGGCCTTTTTTACCATATAAAATGTAATACTGCTTGCAATAATTACCAAAATACTGTACACAAATGCCCTAGGGAAAACAAGATCTGTTGTCCAGTCTTTTCTAGCTTTACTAACCACATATGCACTAGTAAGCCCTGCAAACACCATTGCCATACTCACCATTGCAAACCACATCATGGTCTTTTTTGATCTCTTAATTTTTTCTTGGGTTGTCCCCTGTGTTAAATCCATACTCTAATAAATTTATCTGCAACATAAATAATCTGCAACAGGGTAATATACAAAACACTCATAAGCATTAATTGTTTTGCAGTTTTTGCATCTCTAACCTTATATAGACGAATTGCGGATCTTAGTAAAATTAACCCCAGAGCCAAAATAATTACTCCTGAAACCGGAGTAAGATAAAGCTCCCCTGTAACACCAAAAACAGGTATTAGAGATGTCACAATAGTCCATATCGTATAAATCATAACCTGTACAGCTGTACCTTGGTCTCTTTTTCCTGTAGGAAGCATAAAAAAACCTCCTTTTTTATAATCATCATATAAAAACCAACCTATCGCCCAAAAATGAGGGAACTGCCAGAAAAACTGTACCATAAATAAAGTCCCTGGTTCTATTCCAAAATTATCTGTAGCTGCGACCCACCCCAACATAAAAGGAATTGCTCCGGGGATTGCTCCCACAAAAACGGATAATGGGGTCTTAGTCTTTAAAGGTGTATACAAGCTCACATATATAAATATAGAGATTGCTCCAAACATAGCGGTTTGCGGGTTAATAATATACAGTACCGTTATTCCTGAAATAGTAAAAAGTGTAGCAATTGCGAAAGCTGTATTTACAGACATTCTTCCGGATGGGATTGGTCTATTCTTTGTGCGATCCATCAATTTATCCAAATCTCTTTCAATAATTTGATTGAAGGCATTTGAAGCACCAACCATAAAATATCCCCCTATAGCAAGCAACAAAAGTGTACCATAGGAAACCGTTTCTACTCCCAATAAATATCCTGCAACAGAAGAAAAAACTACACTTAATGCCAAACGCATTTTTGTAATTTCTTTAAAATCCTGAACAACAGAGACTTTTGCAGTATTGACTTGGGTCACGCTCAAATTTTGCACGTTTTCTAAATAGCTTTTTTAAAAGTGGTGCAAAGATATGTCTTAAAAGAATTTTAGACAACATATAACGGCTTATAATTCACCTTTTAACAACTTTACTAATCATTAGCCCCAAGAAGATCTAAACAAAACACTACATCGCATCAGAACATTTTGATAATCAAATACCTATCAACAAGTAATTTTTGTACTTTCAATTCGATAAATCGAATTAAAAACATTCACACAAATGAAGAAGCTACTTATCCTAAGTTTATCAATCTTTTGGCTCCACTTAAACGCACAAAAGAAAGAAGTAAATATTCAGATTGATTCTTTATCAAAAAACATCTACATGTTAACCGGTCAAGGAGGCAATATTGGTGTCTTTAAAAATGAAAAAGGGCTATTCATAATAGATGACCAATTTGCAAGGTTATCTAACAAAATTCTTACCAATCTAAAAACGATTAGTGACATGCCGGTAACTATGGTAATTAATACGCATTTTCATGGTGATCATACGGGAGGTAATAAAAACATGGCTAATCAAGGTGCTACTATTTTTGCTCAGAAAAACGTGAGATCCAGAATGGAAAGTAAGCAAAAAGGAAAAGGAAGCATTATTCCTGCTTCATTACCCGTAATTACTTTTGACGAAGGGTTACAATTATATTTTAAACATGAAAATATTGAAGCATTTCATGTACACAATGCACATACAGATGGAGACACCATGGTCTATTTTCTAAATGGAAATGTACTACATATGGGAGATACATTTTTTAATGGCCGCTATCCATATATTGACCTGAAATCAGGTGGAAGTATCAAAGGGTACATAAAAGCATCTGAAAAAGCATTATTAATAGTAAATGACGCTACCAAAATCATACCCGGACACGGAAAGCTCGCAACAAAAAAGGATCTTGAATCCTTCTTAGGAATGTTGAAAGAAATTTCAACAGCTATTCAGAAAGAGATTGACAACGGTAAATCTGAAGATCAAATTATAAAAAACACCTCGCTCACCGCAAAATATGATTCAAAAGGCTATGGCAGTGGATATATTAATCCCGAACAAATACGAAAAACGATATACACCAGTCTCACTAAGTAATGTAATATGGAAGCAATTTCAAAAAGCCCGGTGACCAAAAATCACCGGGCTTTTAGTTAGTCTTGTATTTTAAACATAATTGGCAAATTGTATTTTACTATAACAGGTTCCCCTCTTTGTTTACCGGGTGTCATTTGCGGGAATAAATTAATAACCCGCTCTGCTTCTTCTTGTAATTTAGGATGAGGAGCTCTTATCTGGATATTAGTGATCATCCCATCGGCATCAACATTAAATTGAGCATATATCCTTTGTAAACCTGTCAAACCATATCGTTCTCCCAAACCCGTATTAAATTTTCTAGACACTATTCTTCCTACTTTTTCAGAAAAACAAACTGCCTTCTCTCTATTAGTCGCCAACTTTTCACAGCCTGGAAAAACAGGTACTGACTCTACAGCTATAAAAGGCACTTCTACTGGATCTTCATCAGGTTCTTCCGGAAGTATATTCGGATTAATTGGTTCTGATTCTGCAGGGAGTAAATTTTTAAACTCATTCTTAACCTTTTTAATTACCTTGTCGTTATCAACAACTTGAAAATCTTGAGGATCCACTACAGGCCTTGTGTGCTTTTTTGCAATCACTTCTTTTACCGGTTCCTTATGCACAGTAAACACTTGGTTCCAGGTAAAAGTTTCCTCTACAGGAAATTCTGGACTACTTGCTGTATACACAACAGGCTCTGTTGTATATACTTCAAACATCAAATAAGTGAATAATAGACTTGCTACAAGTCCAATCTGAAAATTTACCAATGTACTTTTTCGTACATTAGCATCATGCTTGTTACTCATAATATTTAGTTTTAACGTTACAACTAAAACTGAATCAACAAGCATACCAAAAAAAAGAATCCCGTCTACATAATTGTAACGGGATTCTAATATAAAAAAGTATTTTCTTATTAGTCTTGCACCTGGAATACAATAGGTAAAGAGTATAGTACACCCACTGCTTTTCCTCTTTGTTTTCCTGGAGTCATTTTTGGTAACAACCCAACAACTCTCTGTGCTTCTTTTTCTAGTCTTGGGTGTGGACCTCTAGCCTGAACACCTACGATATTACCCCCTCTGTCAATTTTAAATCTAACATAGATTCTATTTACACCAGAAAGACCTAGCTCACTTCCAAGTTCTGTATTAAATTTACGGTTAACAAATTTCTTAACCTTTTCACTCATACATTTCTTTTTGGCAGCATTGTTTCCTGCGTTTTCACAACCAGGAAAAACCGGTACATTTTCAATTACTGCAAATGGCACATCAGCAATCTCTTCTTCATCTTCAACATCTTCTACCTCTTCTACTTCTACAATCTCTTCTTCTTGATTGGTTTCAGTAGACTCAATAATCGTTTCTTCTACCTCTTCTTCATCTTCTACTACGTCAATAATTTCCGGAGCAGGTGGAGGTGGTGGAGGTGGTGGAGGTGTATTAAGGTTCTGTGTAATAGGAACATCTTCTTCTTCCAACTCATCAAGATTAACCTGACCTATATCAATATTACTTCTATCATAAGTTTTCCACTCTATAGCTTGCCATGTTATAAAAAGAACTACAACAAGTCCTAATTGAAGGAATAAGGAGCTTCTTTTAGTTAAATCTGCTTTAGGATTTTTCTTTGGTTCCATAATTTTATTGCGTTATAGGATTGCTAAAATAGCTAATTTCTTTTGTAATTTCCAATTAAAGACAAAAATGTAAAACAAAAAATATGTTTTTTAACTTTTATCCCTTTATACTATTGAAACAAAAATCGGTGGTAGCGTATTTGTTCAATTTGCTGAGCGCATCATTTTATTAATTCTAACTAATTTATCCTCAAATACTTTCAAAAAAAATACAGCAAAAATTATACCACTTGTATTTGCCAGAACATCATACCATTCTGAACTTCTGTAACTCGTTAATAAAGTTTGTAGTAACTCCATTAAAATTCCATAAAAAAAACAGATTGTAGATGCTTTAATCAAACTTTGATTGAAATATTTATCATTTCTGTTTCTAAAAAAGAAAAAAGTAAACCAAATTATAGTGAATATAAAATAAGCAATCAAATGACCCACCTTGTCACCTCCTTGTACATTAATCTTAATTGGAAGCACAAGCCTCGCTAAAGATGCCCAGGTTATTAAACCAGTATACAAAAGTACTAGAACAAATAGAGTTTTACGCTCCAATAATCTCTTTATAACCATCGGCCGATAATAAATCATCTATTTGTGCCGCATCAGCAATCTTGATCTTTACCATCCAACCTTCTCCATACGGGTCACTATTCACCAATTCAGGATCACTTTCTAGGGCCTCATTGAATTCAACAATCTCCCCAGTTAATGGTAGAAATAAATCAGAAACAGTTTTTACCGCCTCTACGGTTCCAAAAACTTCTTCTTGTTCTAGTTCTTCTCCTACTGTTTCTACTTCTACATATACGATATCTCCCAATTCACCTTGAGCAAAATCGGTAATACCAACTGTAGCTATATTACCATCAATTTTGATCCATTCGTGATCCTTGGTGTATTTTAATTCTGAAGGAATATTCATCCGAAAAAAGTATTTATGAGTTTTATTATTTTGAAGACGAAAATAATTCTATTTTGTCAGATTTTGAGAAAACCAGACAAAAAATTATCAAAAAAGTACTGTAATCATTATTTCCAGTATTATAGATATAAAAATCTTAATTCCCAAAATTATACCTCAGCGTAAATCCTCCTCTAATTGTTGTTTGAGGAAATGCTGTAGAAATAGAATACTCAGAAAACGTATGATCATAAAAGAATAACGCAGTTAAGTTCTGACTCAAAGCATAATCTGCTGTAAATTTCAACCCATAAATATCTTGTCCGGCAGTAACCTGAGTATTTTCCAGATCCAGATATCTAATTAATGTCTCGTTTTGGCGCAGAGAGATATCAGCCCTTAAGTTAAGGTCGCTTTTTATTACTTTTTTTCTACCTCCTATTCTAGTACCAAAAGTCAAGCCTTTTAACCTATAGCCTAGACCAATTATATACTCATTACCTTGAATTTCGGTAAGCAAATTATTATCAAAACTTAGGGATAATGCTCGATCTTTTTTCCATTCTGCCAGGATCTTGATTGAGTTTTTCATTTCCATATCAAATCGAACCAATGGGCTAAACTGTTCTGTAAGATTTACATTAGAGTACAAAAAAGGATTCCTGAAATTACCTGATTCATCTACATCTTCTCGACTTTGAAATTCTAAATTAGTTTGAAATTGATTAATTGTGTAATTCGCTCGGTACCCATGCGCTACAGAAAATCGTTTAAAACGTTTTCTAAACCATTTAAGATTCATTAAACCAGTATACTTAATATCCCAATTTGGTAACGGAACATCTCTAAAAGCTCCTTTCTTAACATTAGTAGGATCTGATCCGGAGTACGCCGCCAAAAAGGCTGGCAACAATACAGCTTGATTCGTTTTACCAAACCCAACTGGGTAACTATAACCATTAGGTTCTACCTCGGGGCTTCGAGGTAAGTCTTCTGGATTAACCCCATAGAACTCTGAAGCCAAACGATCTGCAATAACCTGTCTGTTTTCCCTAAATTCATCAAAGGCTTCAGAACTAAACTGATCACTTTTCTTAAATGCCGTATTAATAAGCAGTGTAGAAATAGTGAAATTACCATAGGTATTTGGGGTTAGCGATGTATAAGGTTGCTCTAGATTAGTAGGGTCAGCAATATAATTTTCAGTATACGTTTCAGAATAGTTTCTATTCGCACTTATATCTATTTTAAGATCTTTTAATAGTCCTAAAGATGCCTGGACATTAAGTTGCCTACCTTCAACTTCTTGATACTGTTCGTTAAACTCCTGATACAAAGTAAGCCAGCCATTACGAGCAGCAATGTCTCTAATTTCTGCCTGACTACCAAAAGTAAACCCTAAAGTTGGTTTTAGAGTTCCCACAAAGCCTGGCTCTCTAACATAACCTGGTAATAAAATCCCGTTATCTTCCTGATAATTTATATTTACCTTTTTTACAGCGGTAACCAACCCAATAAGCGAATTAAAGACTTTATCTCCCGTAGTTAACTTACTTTTAGGTTTTTTGGTTTTTCCTTTTGAGGCATTTTTAGGCTCTAATTTTGGACCTTCGTTTTCTTTACTTTTTGAATCTCTATTTTTCTTTGATGTAAGTCTACCCGGTTTTTTCTTAGTCAATCCTACATATTTATAAAGGGTATTCATATCTAAAGAACCGTTTATAGAATGCACATTAGAATTCTGAACAGTATTTCCTAAATCTGGAATATCATCTAATGTTTTTAGCGCCTCACTCCCTTTAACCCATTGAAAATCGGTATTATAAGTATATGTCGCTCTCATAAACTTAAACAATGGTATTTTATTAAAAGGAATTTCATAATTAACCTGAAGTTGTTGATTATGGGTATTAGGATCTCCCACATCAAGCAGACCACTCCAAATCCCAATAGTATCATCTACACTATTATCTTCTTCATCGATAAAATTCTTAACGATACGATTATTTGCAGATGTGAAACTAAAATTCAACGACTTTGTTAAGTTATAATTAACCCCAAATTGCCAATCAAAAAGAAAGTTACGCTGAAACAAGGTTGGTAAAGATAAACTACCTTCTTCTGCAGTAATATCTCTAAACACCTGTTCATTATATTGTCTATTAATATTAGAATTCACAGATACACTTGTAGGAAGCAAATTGAAATTAAAATCCTTTAATAGATCAAAATACTTACTCTTTCCAAGAAGTTTAATTTTTTTGAAAGGCTCTATTTCTTTTGGCTGAAAAGTAAAATCATATGTTCCACCTAATCGCACACTTTGATCTAGTGATCTTTCTATTTCAAAATCACGATGATCAGTTTGATTATATGTCCCTGAAAACGTAAGATTTTCTACATCATAAGGCATCGGCTTTGCATCACCAGTTCTTTCTTTACGCAAACCAATAACATTAAAACTTTGTCTTTTTGTATAATCTGTAGATTGCCTTTCTCTTCGTTCTTTTCCTTCTGCAGTTGTTTCATTATCCAGCAAATCTTGAAGTTCCAGATCCTGAAATTGAGGATCAAACTGTGGAGTTATTAATTCCTCTCCACGGCTATAATTAAATGGAATTTGAACTCCCCATTTTTTTGGCAAGAGTTGTCCTAAATTAACATTAGTAGTTAAGTCGTATTGTTTTATATCCTCTCTACTTCTTTCGTTAGGGCCTTGCTCTATTCCTCCAAAACCAATAGTACTAATTCTACCCGAAGCACTTACATTTGCAAAATCAGCAATATTTGCATCCATACTTCCAACTGCGGCCCATCCACCTTGATTTTTAAGATCGCTAAGACGCATTTCATTAAACCAAACAGTTCCAGATTGAGTTTCACCACTTTGATTCTTAACACCTACCATCATCACTCTAACATCACCAAAACTAGGATTTCCTTTAATCCCAAGTCTTAAATTACCAAGACTAGTATTAGGAGTTGGATTATTTGTTGGGTTTTCTCCGTTCGAATCAAAATAAACCAGTTGACTTGTATCAAGACTACTTGTACCTGAATTAATCCCAATAATTGTAGACTTAATTTTCTGCAATAAATCCAAACTTAAATTTAACCTATTCACATCTGGCCAAGCTTGACTTGCAGAAGGGTTTTGGATAGTTCTGTCAGAAACAGCTAGAGGCAACTCTATTTGATAGAAATTGTTGGTAAAATCATTCCCCATTCTTATAAATGCAGTTAGATCTCCATCATCAATTCCCGGTTGGCCAGGCAAGTTCTCTGCATGCAAAAACAACTCGAGATTCTCATACTGACGCATATCAACATTGAAGTTTTTATATACTCCTCTTGCGTCATCATTTGGAAGATCTGTAACAGAGAGTGCTAGAGATCTCTCATCTTCTCTAATGATATTATTATTGTTGTTTAATTGCTCCCTAACTACTCCAGGTGGTGTGGTGTAATTTGGTGTTTCTTCTTCACTCACCGAAGTCACTACTACATCACCTCCTCGAGTTATATTAATCCCACTTGTAGGATCATTAGTTGAATTACCTTCTACAACATACCTTCTATAATCACCTCTTACTAAATCCAAATTTCCAAATCGTAATAAGGTGGGCTGAGAAAAATCGGTAAGATACATTCTCATAAATCTAATAGATCTAAAATCTGAAGCTCCATTAATTGACACATAACCATCCTGCTGTTGAGTCGCTGGGTTATCTGGAATTGTAATTGGCACTTTAAATCTTACCCATCGTGCATTCAACTGTTGACCCGAAACTGTCACAGGTTCATCAATGACATCAGATATATAACCAGTTTGCCCATCATTACCAACATCCATACCTCTAAAAATCGGGATTTCATACTCAAAATAACTATCTATAGTATTCATTGTATTATCCCTATTCACATCTTCTGCTGTTGGAAAAGTTGTATTTCCTCGATCATCATTAGTTACCGTGGTAGGTGAATTTCCTTGAGTTCCGTTATAATCTCTATACCTTTCTACTACATCATTTCCTTGAACTTGAAGAAAGTATGTATAATTATCACCTGCAGGGTCATCTCCTGTAAAACCTAAAGGCCCATATTGTGCAGCTTCTTGTTCATCGTTCAATCCATCAAATCCAACATCTTGATTTGTCCTCGCTTCTCCTTCAGAATCAAAAGCATAAATAAGAGATTGATTTTGAGGGACTTGAGATCTATAATTTGTGGTTGAAAAAGTGTTTTCAGGAACTTCAGGAAGTCCGTTTTCATATTGTTTTCTACCATCCTTTAGGACATCTTCACTAATATTACCTAAGTTAAAAACTATTGTACCACCTGGGTTATCCACATCATCATAAGCAAATGGATCCAATAACCAGAATTCTATAAACTCAACATTAGATTGCTCAAAATTTGTAGATGTTAATTGCCTTGTAATTCCAGCAAAATTATCTCTTGGATCTGGAGTATTAGGCGAAGGGTCTACATCTGCATAAGCAGGATTAAAATTATACTGCCCTCTTGTTCCCGGATCATAATTAAGGTCTAAGGTAAACAAGGCCAATGTTTGTCCCTGTACTATATCAGTATCAGGAAAAATCTCATCAATAAACACCCTTCTGGTAGCATTACTAAACAAATCTTGTTCAGAAATCCCACTTGGTCTATTGCTACTATAAAAAATTGGGTCAATAGAATACCAGGACAATTTTGCTCGTTTATATCCTGTAGAAAGTGTAGAGTTAGGATTGGTGGCAATATCGTCTGGATCACTTGGATTTTCATCAAACCCTACCGGAACACTAGAAAGCTCCCAGGATAAAGGTGAACTAATATCTACTCTGGTTTGCGCACCTTCAAAATCGTCAATATATGTAGTTACTTCGCCATCAAAATCCGCACCTTTTGGTGCACCCGCAATAAGATAGGCCGCCTCGGCTCTAACTGACACATTTGAAGGGACATCTGTATCAATATTAGGTAATTTATTAACCATTCTGGTTAAAAAAGGTACCTCTTTGGAGTAACTAAGGTTAAAACCTAGAATAGTATTATTAATTGGTTCAAAATCATAACTAGATTTCTGCGTAATAGGTCTCTCGTTAAGGTTTAAATATGTCCCTCCTATGATAAAATCATCAGAGAATTTATGTTCAATATTTAACCCGGTAAAACGTTTGGTTTGTTGACCAAAAACTGCGTTATTTTCGGTTGAAACCTGAATAGGTGTATTAGAAGAAAGTAAAGCTTCGTCAAGAATATTTACTCTTCCTAACTGATAATTTACTGTATAATCTACACCTTCCTGTAATACTCTTCCTCCGGCAGTTACAGTTACAGAACCTTGGGGAACGTTGAATGCTCCAAGAGGAATCCCATCCTGACCAGATGATTTATATCTACCTTTTAATTGAAAGTAGTTTTTATCTGCAGATCTCTGTTCTGCAATAACTTTTGTTTGCGTATACAGATCACGAAATACATACTGTCTTTGATTAATATTATATCGATCAAGATTAACAGAAGTATCATTGTAATCATCTGGATTTGTAATAGCATCATTATCCAGTTTATTAAATAAATGCTGTCCAAAAGGTTCTATTGTGGTAAATATAATTCGCCCATTTTCGCTATCAATAGTAATCCCAGGCACATAATCAAAGAAACCATCTCCCCCATCTACAGGATCACGGTTAGGGTTAAGGCGATCAAGATTAAAGACTTTAAGCAAGGTAGTTTCGTCAACATCGTCTGGTAAAGCTAAAGTATTTTCATCTACAGCCGTTATGAAATTAACTGGAGATGGGTTTGAGTACAAAATGTTTAGTCTAAAGTCATTCTGCTCAAGCCTAAACGCTCCCGTACTGTAGATATTTTTCATCATTAAGTCCCATATTGGAAGATTGACATTAATAATAGGACTCTTAAGCATTTTAACTACCAAACTTTGACTTGCCCCTACATCATCTACATCATTACCAGTATTATTACCAATTGTTGCATCTACACCGTCATTTGCAAACTCTCCAACTTGATACACTCTACCTCCAGCCGTATATTGAAAAGCAACCGCCAATACTTCGTCATTATTTAATCGTTGACTTAAAGAAATATAACCTAATTGTGTATTTAAATTATATTCACTAGGACTTAGTTTTCTGGCATTTTCAAGAATTGCATAATCAAATCCTTCGTTAAATCCAGATAATTGACCGGTAAATCCTTGTTGTACTGTTGAAACTTGTCTTACTGCATCCGTAATAGGTCCTGCAGGGCCTATAGCAGACGGATCAAGATCATTATTTGTATTATCTGGAAAAGATCCTGCTCCAGGATTAAACAAACCAGGTGGTATCGTAAAATTACCCGAAACATTTGATTCTCCAAGATCCTGCAGCGCTACAATATTACGAGCATTGGTAAGCGTTTGTGCACTTGTAGCCCTATTGGTAACCCAAACTTCTAATCTGGTAACCTGTATGTTGTTATTAATAAACGGATAGTTCTGTAATGACTTATCATAATTATCCCTAAAAAAATGAGCAAGAAAAAAGTGCCTATTTTCATCATAATCCAATGCAAAAAGCTCAAAATCTTCAACTGTACCTCCTCCTTGAACATTTACAGATCTAGTTTCGGATCGTTGTTCAGAAAATACACCCGTAACGGTAGTTCGACCAAATTGAAGCCCCATTTTAACTCCAAAAAGACTCTGCGCACCCTGAATTAAAGAGCTATTTAAGGGCATACTTACATTACCCACCTCTATACTTTGTATAATATCATCTTCTGTTGGAGTGTACTCAAGTTTTAATTGATTTTGAAAGTCGAAAGTAGACTCTGTATCATAATTTGCAGTAACCTGTAATCTTGTTCCTATTTTACCCAACATACTCAGGCTGATTCTTTGATCAAAATCAAAAGTAAAGTTGCTTCTGTTTCTAGGCGAAAAAGCAGGATTATCTTGTTTGGTATACAACAACCCAAGGTCCATTTCTACAGAACCCTGTGGGATAATCTCGATTTCATTTCCACCAAAAACTGATTCAAAAAAACCTGATTTAACATAAAAAATGGGGAGTAAATTCTTTCGTTTCTCCTCGCTTCCATCTTTTTTTCCGCTAAATGCTTCAATCTTTTCTTTGAAATATGCTCTTCTTTGTTCTTCTTCTACCAAAGCTTCAAACTCGTTAGGAGTCAAAAACAGCGGATACCTAACATTGAAATCGCCCAACATCTCTCGATAGATATATCGATTGGTAATAGGATCATATTCATATTTGGTTACAATACTATTTGGATCTGGTAATGAGATTTCACCTAAAGAAAATGTAGTACTTGTAGAATCACGAACGGTTTCGTTTTCCTGGCTATGTAACACCCCGCTATAAAGTGTCATCAAACATACTAATATTCTAAAAAAACTAAAGTTTAAATAATTTGAAGGACCCAATGTTTTTATAAATTTTTTAGTGCCTGTTTAATAATATTTTCTACTGTTTCTTTGGGGGTTTGTTTAAGAACTCTATCAATAGCTTTTTCTGCCAACTTTCTGTTAAATCCAAGAGTTTCTAATGCTGATAACGCTTCATCTTTATTAGTATTGCTCTGTGAGACTGAAACTTCGTCGATATTATAAACTTTAAGTATTTTATCTTTAAGATCGATAATAACACGTTGTGCAGTTTTAGCACCAATTCCCTTAATGGATTGGATGGTAGCCACGTCATTTGTAGCAATTGCTTCTTTGATTTGATTAGGATGTAATGATGACAACATGGTTCTAGCTGTACTTGCTCCAATTCCGGAAACGGAAATTAAAAGCCTAAAAATCTCTCTTTCGGATTTTTCTACAAAACCAAATAAGGTATGGGAGTCTTCTTTGACCTGAAGATGTGTATATAATTGTAAAGACTCTCCTTCTGAAAGTAAAGAAAAAGTATGTAATGAGATATGCAAAATATACCCCACGCCCCCACAATCTATTACAACATCAGTTGGATTTTTTTCTACAAGCCTCCCCTTGATATGTGTGATCATCTGTTAAGTTGATGTTAAGAAACCAAATGTAATAAAATTCTACTATATAAATGGGATAAAAAAATAAGCTTTAAAAATGTTATTTAAAGCTTATCCTTTTTTTGTAGTTTTCTAAAATATATACATCAAATTAATCTGGCTACATGTTCTTGGAGAGCAAAGACAACTCTCTTTTTTCTTTTTCTTGAGCATCTATAACAGCTACTGCCGCCATATTAATCATTTCTTCTACACTTGCCCCTAATTGAAGAATATGCACCGGCTTACTCATCCCCATCATAATTGGACCAATAGATTCTGAATTATTAAGCTCGCTTAATAGTTTATAGTTACTATTTGCTGAATCTAAACTTGGAAATACAAGTGTATTTACTTTTTTTCCATTAAGTTTAGAAAACGGAAATTTATCTTTTCGCATTTTCCTGTTCAGTGCAAAATTCATTTGCAATCCACCATCTACAATCAAATTAGGGTAATAACGATGTAAATACGCCACTGCATCTTGTACTTTAGCTGCAGATTGATGTTTTGACGATCCAAAGTTTGCATATGAAACCATCGCCATAATAGGCTCAATACCAAACATCTCTACTGTCCTTGCTGTCATTTGTGCAATTTTAGCGAGTTCTTTTGAAGAAGGATCTATATTTATTGAGGTATCACTAATAAATAAAGGTCCTCTATCGGTCATCATTACATTCATGGTGGCTATTCGTGTAGCTCCTTTGGCTAAACCAATTAGGTCCAACATGGGTTTTACTACAGTAGGATAACTTCTTGAATATCCAGAAAGTAAGGCATCTGCATCTCCTTCATTCACCATCATTGCAGCAAAATAATTACGCTCTCTCAATAAACGTTCAGCATCATACAGAGTAATTCCTTGTCTTTTATTATTCTCCCAATACTTTTTGGCATATCCATTTTTTCGTTCACATTCTTCATCGGCTTTAGGATCAATAATTTCGATTCCGGCAGGATCAAAATCAATCTCTTTCATTAACTCTAGAATTACATCTTTTCTCCCTAATAAAATTGGAATTGCAATACCTTCTTCTTTTACGGTCTGCGCTGCTTTTAAAACATCTAAGTGATCTCCTTCGGCAAAAATAACTCTTTTAGGATTGATACGTGCTCTATCTAATAATAGCCTTACCAATTTATTGTCATTACCCATTCGCTCAAGCAATTCATCTTCATACTTTTCCCAATCGGTAATTGGCTCTGTAGCCACCCCACTTTCTATGGCAGCTTTTGCAACTGCCGGTGGCACTTTGGCAATTAATCTAGGATCAAATGGTTTAGGGATTATATATTCTCTACCAAAATTAAGACGGGTTTCACCATAGGCAATATTAACTTGCTCAGGAACAGGTTCTTTTGCCAGTTCTGCTAGTGCCTTTACCGCGGCCATTTTCATTTCTTCGTTAATTCCCGTGGCTCTTACATCCATTGCTCCTCTAAAAATAAATGGGAAACCTAACACATTATTTACCTGGTTAGGATGATCACTTCTACCTGTTGCCATAATTACGTCTTTACGAGCTTTTATAGCAAGGTCATACTTTATTTCAGGATCTGGATTTGCCATAGCAAATACAATAGGATCATCTGCCATAGAAACTAACATCTCCTGTGTTACAAGGTTAGCCATAGATAAGCCAATAAACACATCTGCATCCTTCATTGCATCTTCTAATTCATTTAGATCGCGGTCTGTGGCAAATTCGGCTTTTTCAGCAGTAAGGTTATCACGATCTTTTCTGATCACACCCTTACTATCAGTCATTACAATATTTTTTGCTTTTGCACCAAATGCTTTATATAGACGCGTACAAGAAACCGCAGCAGCACCTGCACCACTTACTACTATTTTTACTTCTTCAATTTTCTTGTCTGCAATTTCCAGAGCATTAAGCAAAGCCGCGGCAGAAATAATTGCCGTACCGTGCTGGTCATCATGCATTACAGGAATATCAAGCTCTTCTTTTAATCTTCTTTCGATCTCAAACGCTTCAGGAGCTTTAATATCTTCTAAATTTATCCCTCCAAATGTGGGAGCTATATTTTTTACTGTTTCAATAAATGCATCAACATCTTTTGTATCCACTTCTATATCAAAAACATCAATGTCTGCAAAGATTTTAAAGAGTAATCCTTTACCCTCCATAACTGGTTTTGAAGCTTCTGGACCAATGTCTCCTAATCCT
The DNA here is from genome assembly GCA_947496355.1 of uncultured Aquimarina sp. Taxonomy (GTDB): domain Bacteria; phylum Bacteroidota; class Bacteroidia; order Flavobacteriales; family Flavobacteriaceae; genus Aquimarina. The sequence continues at coordinate 232,082 of CANMCO010000002.1, read as the reverse complement.
AAAACTGCGGTTCCATTTGATATTACTGCTACCAAATTTCCTTTTGCGGTATATTTATAAACATTTGCCTTTTCCTTTTCTATTTCTAAACAAGGTTCTGCAACACCGGGAGAATATGCCAATGACAAATCTCTTTGAGTTGCATATTTTTTGGTAGGAACGACTTTTATTTTACCGGGGGTAGGCTTTGCATGATAGATCAGCGCCTCTCGTCTTTTACTTTCAATACTCATACTAAATCAAAATAAATGTGCAATACAAAGTTACAAGTCTGCATGAGATGCAGAAATTAATAGTAAGTTATCTTCCAAAAAATCAAGAATAGGAAAAAGAAGTTATTTTTTTAACAGATCTATTGCTAATTATACAATTATAAATCCTTTTTTTTGAAAATATCATCAGGATCAACCAATTGATTTAATTTAGCCCTAAGCTCTATATTTAAAAAACCTAATCCCAATTGATATGAAGCATTCATCCATCCAAAACCACTAGGTGTGATATAATCAAACTCAGTACCTACGTTACCATATTCTGCATATACCTTGTGTGTACATCTGACAACATCATACTTTTCTGGAATTGTGCCATTATAGTTTACGGCGTTTTTGGTAATCATCCATAACCATCTATATACTAGCTCTTGAGTTTCTGTTTCGTATCCATACCCATCCAACCCTCTCCAAATAAGCATTTGATGAGGAGCCCAGCCATTTGGATAATCCCATTGGCGTTGCGGACCATTTGCACCACCAATATTTGCAATATTGGATGTTCCAGAGACACCTCCTTTTTGCACAAGGTTTTCAAACATTTTTTTTACCAAAGAAGATGCTTGGTCTTTGGTGCAAATTCCTGCCCATAACGGATAGAAATTCGTAGCTGATTCTATTTGTAATTGTTTCTTGGTCACAAAATTATAATCATAAAAAGATCCTTTTTCCCGATTCCATAGTAATCGATTTATCAACTTCTTTCTTTTTTCAGCTTTTGCTATCCATGATTGAGAACTGTGGTTTACTTCACCTGTAACAAAATTATCGTTAAACACATTTTTGATCAAATACGCTATATCTGTTTCATACTTATAAAGCAAACTATTCAATCCTACTGTATTTAAATCTGCACAAACGTCATCCAGACGGTTTGAAGTATCATGACCACTTTCTCGCATAGATCGGTCATGGGTAAAGTACGCATCCAATTCTTCATCTAACACTTCTCCGCTCTTATATTTTTCTTTGAATTTTTGAAGCGAAAGTTCATGTTTATCTGCATACTGGGTTAATATAAAGTCGAAATGCCCATCTTCAGTTTCTGGAGGCATACCAATACCTTCACCATAAAAACGATTTAAACCTGTACTTGTTAAACGAACATCTTGTTGCATCCAAACAGTTTCGTACTCTTTTATAACCATTTTTAGATTATTTGAAAGCCATTCTTTTGAAATCTCTGGATTATCAAGATAAATTTCTTTTAGTAATGAACTAAAAAAAGGAGGCTGTGTTCTTGTTAGGTAATAGCTTCTGTTAGCATTTAATATTTTACCATAGTGCTTGATTTGGTATCCAAAATTATCTGCCATGGCCATAGCCAAATCCGCTTTACCATCAATCAATAACCCTATAGATTCAAAGTAACTATCCCAGCCATACATTTCATTAAATCTTCCACCCGGAACCACAAACGGAGTGCCTTTATAATCACCTTCTTGCTTGGTATGTGCCAAATTTAAAATACCTGGTTTTGCATTGAGTGTCTTTACATATGCTGGTGTGATCTCCTTTGGAAGGGTAATGACTTTTAACTTTTGAATTTTAGTTTCTAAAGATTGAAAATACACTATCGCTTCTTTATCATTATATGGGATATATAATCGAAGTGTATCTGTATCAGATTTGGTGTCCTTTAACACTTGGGTTAATCCTTTTTTGTCTATAGACCTAGTAAGATTATCCCAAAACCGTGTCTTTATAAGTCGCGAAATACGATCCGAAGGCGCCTCTGTGATTCTGTCTATCGAAATTGCATTAACACTTTCGGCAATAGCCAATTCCTGTAAGAGATTTGACAACTGATATGTTCCCTCAATACTATGAGTTTTTCCTTTCTTATCTACGAACACGAATTTCTTTGGGCCCTTATCCTCGATTGTTATTTTCTTATCCCCATCAGTATCTTCCTGACTGGTTAGCTTTTCAATTATAACTGTGGGGCTTAAATTTTCATTTTCGCGGTCTTGTTTACATCCAAAACAAACAAGCAAGATCATACCAAAAACTAGATGTCTGAATGTAAAACCTTTCTTATTCATACCTAATATTTTTTTTACCAAAAGAAACCTACTACAATTGTAGTTAAAATTAGTAATAAAACAGATAAGATTCTATAGTTCTTATACCAAACAAGTCCGGTAAGTTCTTTGGATTCTTCTGCAAACATCTCTTTTTTGTACGTATATTCTTTTATCTGCTGGTCTGATTGTGGTTTTGTGACCAAACTCACTACCACATGAATTAAAACACAGATTACGAACAGCCAAGTGGCTTTTGCTAAAAAATGAAGCTCATTCACTTCGGGAACCCAATCAAAAGTCTGAGATAATATCATTAAAATTGCCAGTGAAAAACCAGTTAATAAACTTACTATAGACCCGGTCCCATTGGCTCTTTTCCAAAACAACCCTAAAACAAAAGTGGAAACCGCAGGAGGACATGTGTACGCTATAACCAATTGTAAATATGTCCAGAGCGAATCACTTACACTTTCTATAAATGGCACCCATGAAATAGCCAAAACCACCAAAATAACTGTTGTGATCTGCCCGACTTTTACCAATTGTTTACTGGTCATCTCTGGTCTGAGTTGCTTCACAAAGTCCATAGTCACTAATGTTGATGCCGAATTAAATGTTGCAGAAACGGAAGACATCATTGCAGCCATAAGCCCTGCAACCACTAATCCCAAAACACCTACAGGTAATAACTGAAATAATAAAACAGGATACGTTAAATTTGGACAATCGGCTAGGTTATTACAAATCTCACCATTTGTCAACTCATAATTAAGCCCTGTGATATCTAAAGTACTAAATAAAAGAAGTGCTAGAACTCCCGGCACTACCATAATAAAAATCACTGGTAATTTTAATAGCCCGGCAAAAAGCGCGCCCCATCTCCCATGATTTAAATCCTTTGCTCCAAGAACACGTTGTACCATAAACTGATTATTTGCCCAAAAATAAAATCCTAATAACGGCACCCCGGTTAATAATCCCCACCAAGGCATAAATTCATCATTACCAGGACGTACAAGACTAAATACCTCGCCAGAATCCTTGGGTATAAATTTACCTTCTGCGGCACGATCACCAAAGTTAACTTCACCGGCAGATAACATCGCATCTAACTTTGCCATCATTCCTGACCAACCTCCTCCTAACTGATCAAATGCAAAGTATGTAAGCAAACACGAGCCTAGAATCAACAATATAGCTTGTATTACTTCTGTTTGAATAACAGAGTTCAAACCTCCGGGTATGGTATATGCTGCTGCGGCAACCGCAAGAATTATCAAAATAAGTGTAGAATCTAGTGAAGGAAACAATAATGTTAAAACAATTTTACCAACGTATAATCCTGCTGCGGTATCTACCAAAATATTACCTACTACAGTAATAAAAGAGAAGTAATATCTGGACCTGCTATCATATCGCCTTTCTAAAAATTCTGGCATTGTATAAACCCCGGATCTTAAGTAAAAAGGCAGAAAAAATATTGCAAAAAATATCAAAACCACTACAGCAAACCATTCGTAGTTATAGACATTAATATTAGTTTGATATGCATCTGATGCTAAACCAACCAAAGTTGAACTTGATATATTTGCCGAAAATAATGCGATACCAACAATAGGCCAAGTCATTGTTCGACCACCTAAAAAATAATCTTCTGAACTTCCTCTTTTTGATTTTGATATTCCGTAGATAATGATTCCTATCAAATAAACTACGATAACGGTAATGTCAATATACGATAATGCATTCATGTGTGAAGTGTTTATGCTAATCCAAAGACTATTCGCTCTTAAAGTAAAGGACTTGGGGTAGAACTTTAAAAACTAAAAAAAAATGTATTTTTTGTTAAAAAACTTATCGAATATACAAGATTATTGCAAAATGATTAATTTTTTACTAGATAAAAAAGTTAAAACCATGTGTGCAAACGTTTGTATTATGAAATTTTCAACAAAAAAGACATTAGTCATTCAAAAACCTAATATTCCTATTTAACCCTGCAAATTTTGTTCTTTTTACCGCCGATTTCTGAAAAACCCTGGAAAAGACTTCCTGAGTAATCTCTTCCCAATCTTTTTTAGACATTTCTAAAAGCTCGGGGTTTGGGTTAAAAAGAGGTTCACTATGGGGTTTTGAAAAACGATTCCAGGGACATACGTCCTGACAAACATCACAGCCAAACATCCAGTTATCAAATTGCCCTTTGTAACTAGTAGGGATTTCTTGTTTCAATTCTATGGTGAAATATGATATACACTTACTACCATCTACTACATAAGGGTCTACAATTGCCTGTGTTGGGCATGCGTCTATACATGCCGTACAGGTTCCACAATGATCAGTAACCGGGGTGTCATATTCTAATTCTAAATCTACAATCAACTCTGCTATAAAATAAAAAGAGCCTACTTGCTGAGTAAGAAGGTTACTATTTTTCCCGATCCATCCCAAACCACTTTTCGCAGCCCAGGCTTTGTCCAGAACAGGAGCAGAATCCACAAAAGCGCGACCATGAACATCACCTATTTCTTCTTCAATAAAATGTAATAATTGCTTCAGTTTATCCTTAATCACGAAATGGTAATCGGTACCATAAGCATACTTTGATATTTTGGGAGCTTCAGCATCTTTTTGGCTTTGTAAAGGAAAATAATTAAGTAGTAATGAGATTACACTTTTAGAGCCTTCAACAAGTTTTGTAGGATCTAACCGTTTATCAAAATGATTTTCCATATACTGCATCTCACCATGCATATTCTGATTTAACCATTTTTCTAATCGCGGTGCTTCTTCCTCTAAAAACCCTGCTTTACTAACACCACAAGATAAAAAGCCCAAGCGCTTTGCTTCGGATTTAATAAGTTGTTTATGTTTTGCCAGAGAATCCATTGATCAATTTATCTTTTGGTAAACTTCAATCCAGATGATTGAGGTTTTAATGTAATCAAGGGTTTGATCATTACCTCATTTAATTCTGTAGTAATTTTATATTTCTTTATCAATTCGCCAACGGCAAGAATCATTTCAGACATTGCAAAATTATTACCTATGCACATTCTAGGTCCGGCTCCAAAAGGAAAATACCAATCAGAATATTCCTTTTTATCGATATTGGGGTCAAATCGATCCGGATTAAATACCAAGGGGTTAACCCAGTGGCTCTTATGCCTATGTATTTCGAAAAACGAAATCAAAATCGTTGTTCCTTTTTTTAAAGTAAGATCATCATATTGATCATCATTAATTGCTACGCGATCAGAAAAATAAGCAGGTGGATATAATCGCATGGACTCTTCTATACATTGTTTGGTGTATTGATGTTTTGTAACCTGCTCCATCGGTGGCATATCTTCGGTACTTTCTGAGACCTCTTTATATACTTTTTCTTGAATTTCAGGATGAAACGCCAACAACAACAGCGTAAATGTTAATGCATTAGAAGTGGTCTCATGACCTGCGGTAAAAAGAATAAGGATTTCATCTATTAATTGCTCATTATTCATCGCACCACCGTCTTCATATCTTGATTCTAAGAGCATATCCAACAAGTCATTATAACTTTTATTAGATTTTTTCCGCTCTTCGATAATATCATTAAGGATATCACGAGCTTCTTGCGTAAGTTTGAGCGTACTTCTTATTTTTCCACTAAGGTGAAACCACCAACGCTTGTATGGTTGTCTTATTTCCTTTATTAGTGTTTTTTGCGCCTCTTGAGTTATGAATTGAAGACGTGTGATCGTATTTCCTGTATCTGTATAGCTAAATAGCGATTTTGCCACTACCTTAAATGCTAAATCATTCATCAACGGAAAAACATTTATAGTTTTATCGGGTTGGATTAAGGATAATTCTTCTTTTATTACACTTTGGATGGTCCCGATAATTTCTTCCAGCTTTTTTTTATGAAATGCCGGTTGAATTAACCGTCGTTGTTTTAACCATTTTTCACCATTAGCGGTTAACAATCCTTCACCAACATATTTGGCTAAATCCTTGGATTGTAACGGAGATTTATGATAGTTTTTATGTTGTTTTTGCAGTGTATGCTTGGCCAGACCCGCATCACGAGTAAATATTACACTATGTCCAAAACCCAATTGAACTCTAAAAATGTCTCCGTGTTTCTCGAAATTCTCATGATGAAAAGGCAATGGATTTTTAAGAATGCGACTGGCATTTTTAAGCACTTTAGAAAAAGAAACTATTGGTATAGACATATCTGTCATTTCATTATTTTGTATTACTCCTATTTGAAGGCTCTCACTCCTATTGCGTCATATAGTTTTTCAGGAATATAAATATTTCCGTCTTTAATAGTTAATTCTACCTTTCTTACATCACTAATATTACTAACCGGATCTCCATCTACCAATATGAGGTCAGCCAGTTTGCCTTCTTCAACCACTCCTAAATCATTTGCAACTCCTGCGACTTTAGCAGAAACAGCGGTTGCAATTTTTAAAACTTCGGTAGCTGGTATTCCTGCTTTTACATAATTTTCTAGTTCTGTATGCAATCCAAAACCTGCCATAGCATCTGTTCCTGGCACAATAGTAACCTCGTTTTTATAGAGCTCGTTTACCATTTCTAACAATTTGTCATAAGATGCCTTGTATTGATCTTCTTTCCCATTGGGTATAGGAAGTCCACCTGAATAAAACCCCCTTTGTACGCTTAACGGCAATCTATCTAATATTTTATAAAATGAAGGGTCTGCATCTCCAGCTTTGGCAGTAAACATTCCATCAAAAATTGAAACCGTAGGATCAATAACCGTATTTTTCTCTTTAAGCAACGCAATAAAATCTTTAAACGCTTTTGAATTAAAATCTAAGTTGTGGCCATGTTCTGCGACCATAGAAAATCTAAGTGGTTGTCTGGTATCAATGGTATCAGATAGAAAATTTAAAGCCAGCATATTTGCGTGCTGTATTTCATCATATCCATTTTTTACAGCTTGCTCTGCTAACATAAACGCAGGTATGTGGCCGCTTACTCTCATATCCAAATCATGTGCTTGATCGGCCAATGGTTTTACCCAATCCGGCTCAATTGAGCTATATAATTTAATTTGAGTATACCCTTTGCTATGATAATCTTTAATAGCTTTCAATCCTTCTTCAAGCGTATTAATAATTGAGCCTGTTGGCCCGGCATATGGTCCTGCCTTATCAATAAAACCACTCATTACTTGAATTCTTGGCCCCACCAATTGATTCGTATTAAATTTTTCTTTTAACTCTGGCAAGTCTGCTGAATTCCCCAGGTCTCTCACAGAAGTTATTCCAGCCGCCAAATGCAGTATTCCGTCTGTGTCACTAATATGTGTATGCATATCAAACAATCCAGGAAGCAACATCTTATCTGTACCATCAATAACATATAGATCGCTATCTTGTTTAATTTCTGTTTTTGAAATTTTTTCTATCCTATTTTTATTGATAAGGACAAATCTATTTGGAATAGACGCTCCAGTCTTAGCATCGAATATGTTTACATTTTTAATTAAAATTTTCTTAGACGGAATCTCTACTAAAGATTCTGAAAGGTTTTTTAAATATTGTTCTCCTTTTTGTTTTTGAAGAGGTTCCAATTGTTTTGCAATACTATCATATCCTTTCTGGATACAAGTAAACCATGGAGAAGCATATCCAAAAAATCTATCGTTTTTATCAACCCATATATATGAAGGAGTAAACGACTGCCCTGTAAACTCTATTAATCTAATATTAATTGAATCATTGATTTTATGATTATCAATAGAAGTAATTTTTATAGAACCGCTAGGCAACATTTGTATTTCATTGTTATCTGCAGCAAGTAATTTTTTTATTAATAAATCACTTGTCCCAAAAGAACCATTTATAGCTGAAAAGAAAGAATTATTGTCGAATTCTATCTCTCCCTGTTCTGAGCTACTTTTCCATTTTGCGATTCCGTTTTCTATATTAAAAACTTCATTTACCGTATCTTTTAAGTAGTTGTGACCTATAATTTTATGACTTATAATTACCCCGTTATCATTAAGGTAAACTTTTTCATCAAGACTTGGACCTCTACCTCTATCATTGTACTCAAAAGAATAATGGTAACCTCCATCATCTGTTTTTGAGCTTTTTTGATATCCTGCGAGCTTCCCACCCATATAAATATTATATTCTAAATCCGTATACGGGAGGTCATACGATGATTTTTTAGCTTCTTTTTGACAAGAAACCATAGTCAATACTACACTGACTAGTACAAATATTGGTGATTTATTCATGATTTATGATGACTTTACATATAACTATAGTTGCTAAAACAGCCCGCCCTGAATTCCTCCTTTTACACGCCCCAGATGTTTGTAAGCGGCTTCGGTAACTTCTCTACCACGAGGGGTGCGCATGATAAACCCCTGCTGAATCAAAAACGGTTCATACACCTCTTCGATAGTTTCTGCGCTTTCGCTAACTGCTGTGGCCAATGTAGTTATCCCAACAGGTCCACCTTTGAATTTATCGATTAATGTAGTAAGTATTTTATTATCCATTTCATCCAACCCATGAGCATCTACATTGAGTGCTTTTAAGGCAAATTTAGAGATTTCTATATCTATATTACCGTTTCCTTTGATTTGCGCAAAATCTCGTACTCTTCGCAACAAAGCATTTGCGATTCTTGGGGTACCTCTACTTCTACCGGCAATCTCAATAGCAGCTTCCATGGTAATAGGTACCTTAAGTATATGGGCACTTCGTTCTACAATAGTAGACAATAACTCTGTAGTGTAGTATTGCAATCTTGACTGAATCCCAAAACGTGCTCTCATAGGAGCTGTAAGCAATCCTGAACGTGTCGTAGCTCCAACTAGGGTAAAAGGGTTCAGGTTAATCTGTACGGTACGTGCATTAGGCCCGCTTTCGATCATGATATCGATCTTATAATCCTCCATTGCAGAATACAAATATTCTTCTACTATTGGACTTAATCGATGAATCTCGTCTATAAAAAGCACATCTCTATCATCGAGATTGGTTAAAAGACCTGCTAAATCACCTGGTTTATCTAGCACAGGGCCAGAGGTGACTTTTATACCAACATTTAACTCATTAGCCAGGATGTGGGCCAAGGTAGTTTTTCCTAAACCTGGAGGGCCGTGAAAAAGGGTGTGATCCAAAGCTTCGTCTCTAAGGTTTGCAGCCTGCACAAAAATCTTTAGGTTTTCGAGCACTTGATCCTGCCCGGCAAAATCCTCAAAAGCAAGAGGCCTAAGTGCTCTTTCTATATCAAGTTCTTCGCCTGAAAAATTTTCGTTTGTGGGATTAAGATTTTCGTTCATATACTTCTGCCTGGCTCTTTTGTTTTCTGAATAAAAGGAGACTATTTTAAATCAATAAAACAAATATAACTTAAAAAGAAAGCCTTTCCATAAAAATGAAAAGGCTTTTCAGAATATCTTAAAACATCAATCCTAGTGATGCATTTCTTCTTCTCCGTCTTGTAATGGTGTAATCTGAGAAACAAAATCTTGTCCTGCGATTACATACTCACCATTTTCGTTGGTCTTACTATAGTCATAAGGCCATCTGTACACATGAGGAATAGCTCCTGGCCAGTTACCATGCATATGCTCTACTGGTGTAGTCCACTCCATAGTATTGGATCTCCAAGGGTTTTGCGTAGCCTTCTTTCCGTAGAAAATAGAACTAATAAAGTTATATAGGAATACTAATTGTGCCGCTGCTGTAATTAATGCAAAAACAGTAATTAACACATTGGTATCTGCTAAATCATCAAAATATGGGAAATTAGAGTTGGTATAATAACGACGTGGTAATCCCGCCATACCGATAAAGTGCATTGGGAAGAATACCCCGTATGCTCCTACTGCTGTTACCCAGAAATGAATATACCCTAAATTCTTATTCATCATTTTACCATACATCTTGGGGAACCAATGATATACCCCGGCAAATAAACCATATAGTGCAGAGATACCCATCACCAAGTGGAAATGCGCAACTACAAAGTATGTATCATGAACGTTAATATCTAATGTACTATCACCAAGGATAATTCCTGTAAGACCACCTGTAATGAATGTAGATACCAATCCTATAGAAAACAACATGGCAGGATTAAGCTGCAGGTTACCTTTCCACAAAGTGGTGATATAGTTAAATGCTTTTACCGCTGACGGTATTGCAATTAATAAAGTCGTAAATGTAAATACTGAACCTAAGAATGGGTTCATCCCTGAGATAAACATATGGTGACCCCAAACAATTGTTGATAGGAATGCAATTGCCAATATTGAAGCAACCATCGCTCTATATCCAAAGATAGGTTTACGTGAATTCGTAGCTATAATCTCTGAAGTTATTCCTAATGCGGGTAATAATACGATATATACTTCTGGATGTCCTAAGAACCAGAATAAGTGTTCAAAAAGCACTGGTGATCCTCCCTGATTATGTAATACCTCTCCCTGGATATATATATCACTTAGGTAAAACGAGGTGCCAAAACCTCTATCCATTATAAGTAATAATGCTGCTGATAATAATACCGGGAAAGAAACAATACCGATAATAGCTGTTACAAAAAATGCCCAGATTGTTAATGGCATTCTTGTCATAGACATTCCTTTGGTACGTAGGTTGATTACTGTTACTACATAGTTTAATGAACCAAGCAGCGATGATGCAATAAATATTGCCATAGAAACCAACCACAATGTCATACCAGTTCCAGAACCCCCTATTGCTTGTGGCAATGCACTTAAGGGAGGGTAAATTGTCCACCCGGCAGATGCAGGACCAGCCTCAGCAAATAACGACAATACCATAATCACACTACTTAAGAAAAATAACCAGTATGAAATCATATTTAAGAACCCTGATGCCATATCACGAGCTCCGATCTGCAATGGAATAAGTAAATTACTAAACGTACCACTTAGACCAGCCGTAAGCACAAAGAACACCATAATAGTACCATGGATTGTTACAAGAGCCAAATAAATACTTGGATCCATAACTCCATCCTCACCAAACTTACCTAAAAATATTTCGTATACGGTAAATTTATGGTCAGGCCATGCTAATTGCATTCTAAACAAGATAGACATTGCAATACCAATAATACCCATAATCAAACCAGTAATCAAGTACTGCTTAGAGATCATTTTATGATCCTGACTAAAAATGTATTTGGTAATAAAAGTCTCTTTATGATGTCCGTGATCGTCGTGATCGTGATCGTGGTTATCTCCTTGAGTTGCTGACATAACGCTATTTCTTTTTTAATATAATATATTAATTTTTCCTTTTCTTCTAGTTGCTTGCTTGCGCTGATAATTGTTCACCAAAAGTCTGTTGAGTTTTCAACCAGGCTTCATAATCCTCTTCAGATTCTACAACAATTTTCATTTGCATATTGTAATGCGAAACTCCACATATCTTATTACATAAAAGATAGTATTCAAATTCATAAGTTTCTAAAGCTTCATCACCTGCAGCAACTAACTTTTTACTCTTTTCTTTTCTGATCTTGTTAATCGTAGCTACTTTTTCTACCATAAATTCACTATTCTTCATTTCTTCTGAAGTCATAGTTGGAGTATACGAAAACTCAGTTATCATACCAGGAACTACATTCATCTGCGCTCTAAAAAATGGCATGTATGCAGAATGTAGAATATCCTGAGATCTCATCTTGAAAATAACTTTTCTGTTTACAGGTAAGTGCAATTCAGTAGTTACCTTATCATCTTTGCTGTAACTATCAGAAGCATCAATACCCAATGTATTGATTCCTTCAATATAGCGTACATTAGCTTTTCCTAATACATTATCCTCTCCAGAGTATCTTGCTCTCCAATCAAACTGGTATGCATACAATTCTACAATTAGAGGATTACCTTCTTCTTCATCGATATTCATGATATCTGTCCAGGTAAACAATCCATAAATGATTAATCCAGCTAATACAATAACAGGAATAATAGTCCAGATAAACTCTAATTTATCGTTATCTGCAAAGAACAATGCTTTATTACCTTCTTTTCCTCTATACTTATATGCGAAAAAGTGTAATAATCCTTGTGTAAGGAATTGTACAATAAAAATTAGCACCATAGAGATCATCATCAATTGATCATAATCTACACCGTGTTCAGAAGCTGATTCTGGAAGGAAAAAGGTATGATACTGTACGAAACAATATATGGTTAATAAGTACATAAAGATTACAAACGCAAGCATTAGCTTACCGTGCAAATTATTATCCTTATCATTTGCTACTTGAGAATTATCTGCGTCTTTCAATTGAGACAATTTCAAAATCTTTGACATTTGCCACAACGTGATTCCGAAAAGCGCTATAACTACTATGGTTAAGAATACAGTCATTTTTATCTATCTTCTTTTTTTACAATTCAAATTTTAATAATGGAAATGTTTACTTTCCTCTAAATATGGATTTCCTTTTGCTAATAATGGAGCTTTTGTAAGTGCTCTAAACACAACAAATAAGAATAATCCTAAGAACAATAACACTGCACTTATTTCGCTTATACCAATAAACCAGGATTCACCAACAGTTGCAGGCATTACCATATTATACACATCTATATAGTGACCACAAAGGATAACTATACCAGCCATTACGACAAACCAGTTTACTCGTTTGAAATCACTATTCATTAACACCAATAATGGGAAAATAAAGTTCATAACCAACATACCAAAGAATGGAAGTCTATAATCTTCAATACGAGTAATGAAGTAAGTAACCTCTTCAGGAATATTAGAGTACCAGATTAGCATAAACTGTGAGAACCACAGGTATGTCCAGAAAATACTAATACCGAACATAAATTTAGCCAAATCATGAATATGACTATTATTTACAAACTCCATATACCCTTTTGATTTTAGATAAATCGTAATCAAGGCAATTGTTGTGATACCAGATACAAATAAACTTGCAAATACATACCATCCAAATAATGTACTAAACCAGTGTGGATCAAAACTCATAATCCAATCCCATGACATCATAGATTCTGTATAGATAAAGAACACTAAGAATCCAGCCGATATTTTAAAACTCTTTTTGTACCATTTGTTTCCTTCAGCATCTTCATCTTGTTTTCTAGAATATTTTACTGCAAAATGACGATACAATAACCAACCACCTAAAAAGATTGCTGCTCTAATAATGAATCCCCAGCTATTTAACCAGCTTGTTTTTCCTTGAATAAGTTCATCATGAGCTACAACTTCCGGATCTGCCCATACGAATAAGTGATTTACATGAAACCCAGATAACGCTAAAATCACGAAAAGGATTATTCCTCCTGGCACCAAATATGCCGTTATTGCTTCCATTACTCTAAACAATACCGGAGACCATCCTGCTTGTGATGCAAACTGAATTGCATAAAATGCCAATACACCCAGCGCAATCATAAAAAAGAAGAATGCTGCCACATATAATGCTGCCCAAGGCTTGTTTTGTAATTGATGTAAAACGTGCTCGTAGTGTGCATCACCTCCATGAGCGTCATCTGCATGTTCTCCACCATGATGTCCTTCAGCTTGTACTGCTGCTTCACCATGTCCTCCCCCATGAGCGTCGTGCGCTGCCATCCTTTCTTTCACCTCTTCTATAGATCCGGGTCTTTGTGCAAATCCTATAATAAGACCTACAAAACCTACAACCATAAGGATGACAGAAAATAATCTTAATCTATTTGATAGCGTATACATATCTTTATAATATCGTTATTCGTAACTTTTAAATTGTAGCACTAATTAGTGTGCATTATTATGATCCTCTGTTGATTCGTCATATATTTCCTCGGGTCTTTTATTAACTGCAGGAATTAAATTTGACTGCACATCACTTTCTGTATCTATTCTTGCCGTTTTACCTTCAAGATCAGCTTTTAGTTTTTCTACGTATTGAACAATTTGCCATCGTTCATGCTCGTTTGTTTGAGACGCATAAGACCCCATTGAATTAATTCCGTAGTACATTACGTGATAAATACTACCTTCTGTAATTGCTCTACCTACATCATCGTAACTAGGTACACCAAGAATTTTTTCTCTTTCAACCAAAGTACCTTTTCCATTTCCTTTCCCACCATGACAGATAGCACAATAAATATCATAAAGTGCCTTTCCTTTCTCCTCATTTTCCTTTGTGTAACGAATAGGATTTTTAAGAGAATCTTTAGCTTGTTGATAACCTACTTGTGAGTTTTCGATTTCATAAGGCATCCATCCTCTAGGAATAGAACCTTTGGCTGGTAGCATAGCTTCCTGACCTCCAGGAAAAACATCATAATCACCATAAGCTTCATAGCCTACAGACTCATACATATTAGGCATATATTGATAATTAGGGCTTTTGTCATTTTGACAAGAAACAACACTAATCATCACAATTGCCGCTGCTAATATTTTTATAGTATTCTTCATTATTACTAATGGTTATCTTCTTCCTTATCTATTACTTTAATTTCTACTGCTCCTGTATCACCTAATAAACTTGTTAGTTTATTTACGTCGTGATTACCAGCATCAACTTCCATTAAAAAATGGTCATCTGTGGTTCTTACATCAGGATTTTCAGCTTTCTTGAAAGGCCATAATCTACTTCTCATATAAAAAGTAATAACCATTAAATGCGCTGCAAAAAACACAGTAAGTTCAAACATAATCGGAACAAAAGCCGGCATGTTTTCGATATAACTAAAACTTGGTTTACCACCAATATTTTGTGGCCAATCTTCGATCATGATATAATTCATCATCAAAATAGCAACTGTTAATCCAACACATCCATACATAAAGGATGTAATTGCAAGACGTGTATGAGGTATTCCCATTGCTTTATCTAGTCCGTGAACCGGAAAAGGACAAAATACCTCTTCAATATGATAATGTTCTGCCCGAACCCTTTTTACCGCGTCCATAAGGACATCATCATCGGTATATAATGCATGTATAACTTTTGATGCCATACTTCTAGTTATTTTTAAGTTTTTCGGCTTGACCAGCCCAATCATCACGTTGTGCTCTTCCTGGGAAAGAACCGGTGATATTATCTAATAAATTATATTCTTTCTCAGTCATTCTACTTACCTGATCAAAAGTAAAAATACCTATCTCATTAAGTTTTTTCTCCATAACCGGACCGATACCATTCACTTTTTTAAGATCATCTGCAGTTTGTGTAGCTGAATCAAAAGCTCCTAGATTACTTAATAAATCATTAAGCTGATCTTCAGTAGCAGTAATTACATCTTTTGTTTTTACTTTCTCTTCGATAACATCAGACGAAACCTTTACACCAGTTTTAGGCAGCTCGTCTCTATGATCTATACCAGCTTCTCTTAGTTTCTTATATTTCTCTCCAGAGGATTTCAAAATCGTCTTTACTTCTGCTTGAGCAATTACAGGGAATGTACGAGCATACAATAAGAATAATACAAAGAAGAATCCTATTGTACCTATAAATATTCCTATATCTACAAATGTAGGAGAGAACATAGTCCATGATGAAGGTAAGTAATCTCTGTGAAGTGAAGTCACAATAATTACGAAACGCTCAAACCACATTCCGATGTTTACCACAATAGAAATAATGAAAGAGAACATGATACTTCTTCTTAGCTTTGGGAACCACATAAACTGTGGCGAGAACACGTTACAAGACATCATCGCCCAATATGCCCACCAATATGGCCCTGTTGCTCTGTTCAGAAATGCATATTGCTCATACTCTACTCCAGAATACCAAGCAACAAACAGCTCTGTAATATAAGCCACCCCAACTATAGAACCTGTAATCATGATTACAATGTTCATTAATTCTATATGCTGAATGGTAATATAGTTTTCAAGATTAGAAACCTTTCTCATAATAATAAGAAGGGTATTTACCATTGCAAATCCAGAGAAAATTGCACCCGCAACAAAATACGGTGGAAATATCGTTGTATGCCATCCTGGAATTACCGAAGTAGCAAAGTCAAACGATACAATGGTATGTACAGAAAGTACAAGTGGTGTTGCTAATCCTGCAAGTACCAAAGAAACCTCCTCGAAACGTTGCCAGTCTTTTGCTCTTCCACTCCATCCAAAAGAAAGGATACCGTATATTTTTTTATTAAAAGGAGTAATTGCTCTATCCCTGATCATTGCAAAATCTGGCAATAAACCTGTCCACCAAAATACTAGTGATACAGAAAGATAAGTCGAGATCGCAAATACATCCCAAAGTAATGGAGAGTTAAAGTTTACCCATAGTGATCCAAACTGATTAGGAATTGGTAATACCCAATATGCCAACCACGGACGCCCCATGTGAATAATTGGAAACAAACCAGCCTGAATAACCGAGAAAATGGTCATCGCTTCTGCAGATCTGTTAATTGCCATTCTCCATTTCTGGCGAAATAACAACAATACAGCTGAAATTAATGTTCCCGCGTGACCAATACCCACCCACCATACAAAGTTGGTGATATCCCAGGCCCATCCTACTGTTTTATTTAATCCCCAGACTCCAATACCTGTGGATACGGTATAAATTATACAACCTATCCCCCAAAGGAAAGCAATAAGCGCGATAGAAAATACAATCCACCAAGATTTATTTGCTTTACCTTCAACCGGTGCGGCAACATCCACAGTTACATCGTGATATGTTTTATCGCCGGTTACTAAAGGCTTTCTAATAGGTGCTTCGTAATGAGACATAATCCTTTATAATTGAATTGATTCTTTATTTAGTTAACTAGGCTTCTGTAGTATTTCTTACTTTAGTTTGATACATCACGTTAGGTTTTGTCCCAACATGTTCAAGTAAGTGATACATACGGTTATCTTCTTTAAGTTTAGCTATTTCGCTATCCTTGTCATTAATATCACCAAATACCATAGCACCTGATGAACAAGCTGCAGAACAAGCCGTTTGGAATTCTCCATCCTTAACTGGTCTACCATCTCGTTTTGCATCCAAAATAGTCTTTTGAGTCATCTGGATACACATAGAACATTTTTCCATAACCCCTCTAGAACGTACTACAACGTCTGGATTAAGTACCATTCTACCTAAGTCATTGTTCATATTATAATCAAACTCGTCATTGTTGTTATACAAGAACCAGTTGAATCTACGCACTTTATACGGACAGTTGTTTCCACAATATCTTGTCCCTACACAACGGTTATACGCCATGTGATTCTGACCCTGTCTACCGTGCGATGTAGCCGCTACCGGACATACAGTTTCACAAGGAGCGTGATTACAATGTTGACACATTACTGGCTGGAACACTACCTGAGGATTATCAGATGGGCTTTCCATCTCACCAAACTCTGACAATGAACTTCCTAAACCAGCTATATTATCTTTTTTCTCATTATCTCCCTCAAAACTTTCCTCTGAAGAATAATAACGATCAATACGCAACCAATGCATATCGCGTGATCTACGTATCTCAGACTTACCAACAACAGGAACATTATTTTCTGCATGGCAAGCGATTACACACGCCCCACATCCTGTACAAGCATTTAAATCAATCGAAAGATTAAAATGGTGCCCAACAGAACGATCAAATTCATCCCAAAGATCAACTTCTGGTGAAGTAACCTCATACTCTATATGATTTTTACTTACCTCAGGAATGGCATTCCATTCGTGATGATCTTTAGTATTGAATATCTCAAGAGTCGTTTCTTTTACAATATCTCCACGACCCATTAATGTATTATGCAATTGTACGCAAGCAAACTCATGCTCCCCTTCTGCGGCAGAAACAGAAACATTCTGTACTGCATTAAGATTTTGATATAATGGGTAGGCATTTACACCTACTTGCATTTCTTCTTTAAGACCTTTGGTTTTACCATATCCTAATGCCAACCCAACAGAACCTTTAGCCTGTCCTGGTTGTATAATTACAGGAACAGTTACCTCTACTCCGCCAACAGTAACTTTCGCATAACTACCATTCAAAGCCCCGTTTGCCACATTCTCATTAGTCAATCCTAATTGAGCAGCATCTGCTTTGGAAACAGTTAAATAGTTATCCCAAGATGCTCTTGTAATAGGATCTGGCATTTCTTGCAACCAAGGATTACTAGCTTGCTGACCATCACCTAATGCAGTTTTAGTATACAAAGTAAGCTCTAAGCTTGTTGCTTTTGCTATTGCTATTGAAAGCCTTCTGGCAGCAGCACCTACATTTTGATTCGCCGAATTGGGAGCTGGAACAGCTTCTACATTTGCAACATCTCCTTCTGGAGCTTCAATTGCATCAACTAATTCTTGTTTCGGAAGTGATGGCTTTACCAAAACTCCATCATGCAATGCCTGATTCCAAGAAGAACCTCCAAGAATTCCAGTCCATGCACTTTTTATATAATCGTGATACGTTGAAGTATTCCCTGTCCACTTTAATAATGTTTCCTGAAACTGACGTGTGTCAAACAAAGGATTGATAGTTGGCTGCATAAGGCTATAACTGCCCTTTTTCAACTCAACATCTCCCCATGATTCTAAATAATGTGGTGTTGTAGCCACATAATTACATAAACTTGCAGTATCATCATTATGCATACTAAACGCAACAGAAACACTTACTTTTTCAAGACCGGTTTTAAACTCATTTGCATTTGGTAAAGAATACATTGGATTAACGCCAGCGATCAAAAGACCACCAACACGACCTGCATTCATATCTTTTACCAATTGAGTCACAGCTTTTGAATCACCCTGACGAATTGTACGTGGCGTACTCTCGTTAAAAGCTTTACTTTTTATTGCTTTATTAATAGCCAAAACTACCAATTGCGCATCTATATCCTGAATACCTGTAACAACAACCGCACTACTCCCAGCCTTCTTAATCTGTCCCGCAGCCTTTATAACCTGTGCATCAAGATCAGCACCCAAAGAACTTTTAGAACCAGAACCAGTAACATATGTATATAATGCAGCAAGCACTTGTTTTTGTTCTGATGGAGTTACCGGAATTCTTTTGTCAGCATTTGCACCGGTCAAAGACATATTAGCCTCAAAATGAGTGTGTTTAGACATTTTTCCATTCTTAGGAATACGTCCTTTGGCATAACCACTATCATATCCTCCACCCTGCCAATCTCCTAAAAAGTCAGCTGCAACACTTACAATGGTATTTGCTTTAGAAAAATCATAATCCGCAAGAGCTCTCTCCCCATACATCATTTGATACGCGTCCAAAGCCTCACTGTTTGAAACAGCATCATACACTACATGTCTTACGTTTTGGTATTTTGCTTTGAATTCAGAAATCAACTTAGAAGTAGAAGGACTTGCAAATGTTTGAGTAAGTAATACAAGTTCTTTACCTCCCAGCGCTGCTAATTTAGCACCAACTTCTTTATCCAAAGTGATCCAATCAATATCTTCCCCTCCTTTTTTCGGACCTTGAAGACGAGTATTATCATATAATGACAATACAGAAGCATGCACTCTTGCATTAGCATCACCATTTGATGTTGCAAGGTTATTGTTTTCTACTTTTATTGGACGACCCTCTCTTGTTTTGATTAAAACACTTGCGAAATCATACCCATCTGCTATGGTTGTAGCATAGTAATTAGCCACACCAGGAACGATTCGATCTGGCTGAACCACATAAGGGATTGATTTTTTGACAGGGCCTTCGCAAGCTGCTAAAGAAGCAGCTGCAGTACTAAAACCTACATATTTAAGAAAATCTCTACGTGATGTAGAAGAACTTTCTAAAGATGACTTATCACCTAAAAATTCATCCGTAGGAATTTCCTGCACGAATTCATTTTGTTGTAGCGTCTCAACAATAGAGCTATTCTCGTTTAGCTCTTCAACACTTTTCCAGTATTTCTTGTTTGATGACATATATAATTGATATTAGCTTCTTACTATTATTTCCGAATAAACGGATAAAACTATTTTATTAATAATGGCATTTACCACATTCCAGACCACCCATTTGAGCAGCTGTCAATTGATCTACACCATATTTCTTAGAGAGTTGTTTATGAATTTTCTCATAATACTCGTTATCTGCAACCTTCACATTAGTCTCCCTGTGACAGTTAATACACCATCCCATTGTTAGCGGAGCATGCTGATACATAATTTCCATCTCCTCTACAGGTCCATGACATTTTTGACATTCAACTCCTGCTACACTTACGTGTTGCGAGTGATTAAAATAGGCAAAATCTGGTAAATTATGAATACGAACCCATTTTACAGGTTCAGTCTCACCAGTATAAGACTGAGACTCCTCATCCCAACCTACTGCTTTGTATAGTTTTTGAATCTCTCCATCATAAAATTCTTTCGAATAATCTTCAGTAGCAGTAGCATCTGCAACTTCACTAATAGACTTATGACAGTTCATACATACATTTAGAGATGGTATCCCAGAATGTTTAGAAACTCTTGCAGAAGAATGACAATACTTACACTCTATCTTATTATCTCCAGCATGTATCTTATGTGAATAATGAATCGGCTGTATCGGAGCATACCCCTGATCTACACCTACCTGCATAAAGTAGCCATATACAAAGTACCCACTAGCCAATAACAAGAAAATTGCTGAGACTAAAACCAAAAACTGATTTTGAACAAAGGCTTTCCAAATAGGAGTTCTTTCTTCCTGAACAGGCAATTCAATATTATTAGCTTCAGCAAATCGCTTAAGTGTATTGTTTACTAAAAACAAAATCACTACCAACATTAGAAAAACTAATGCCAATATAGCCAACAATACATCTGAAGAAACACCTGAGCCATCTGTTGCAGCAACAGCAGTAGCTCCCACAGCAGCTACAGGCTCAGCTTTCGGCACCATTACATAGGCCAAAATATCATCTATATCCGCATTAGATAACTGCGGAAATGCATTCATTGCAGTTTTATTGTACTCTTCATATATAGCAACAGCATCAGCATCACCAGACGCTATCATTGCCGCACTATTTTTTATCCAAGAATACAACCACTCTGTATCGCGTCGTTCAGTTACTCCAAAAAGAGCAGGACCTGTCATTTTTTTATAACGCTTATGACAAGCTGCACATAGAGACTTAAACAACTCTTCTCCTTTAGCAACATCTCCTCCAGATGACGCTTCTGTTGCAACAGCAGTGTCTGCAACTACTTCTTCCTGTCCAAAAACAGGATTAAATAAAGTAAATAAAAAAACAGTTCCTAGGATTAGGATTTTGGAGGCTGAATTTCGGTGTTTCACCTGTTTCATATTATTAAGTAGAATTATCGTCTTAATTTTGGCATGGTTTTTTCGTTTACTGTCTTAAAAAAAAACATAAAACCATCACTTTTAATTCGACGACAAAAGTACTATAATAAGTCGATTTTGGAAATGTTAGAGAAGCGTTAAGTATTAATTTATAATAATTCTAAATAATATTTTTTCATAATTTTGAGTTATTAAACTTTACCTTTACACCAAATTAATTTGTAATGAGAATGTTAAACACTAAATATCAAATTATTCTATTAGGTTTTTACCTTATTAGTATTACTTCATTAACCGCTCAAGACAACTCTACTCCGGTTAATGAAAATTCTGATGAGAATAAGTTTGTAGCCATAAATATAGCACCTCAACCAGAGGCCTTAGTAACTATAAATCAAGACCCTAGAATCAAAACGCTTTTGGACATAAAGTCTAAAATGGAAAAAAATGGTGAGTTTAGCGATCGTTATAAAATTCAGCTATACTACGGTAATTTAAATAAAGCAAATGAAATAATGAAAGCTTCTAAGGAAGCTTTTCCGAAATGGGATTCCTCAATAAAATGGGAAACTCCAAACTACAAAGTATGGCTGGGAAACTATCGAACAAGACTTGAAGCAGATAGAGCATTAAAAGAAGTACACAGTGAATTCCCCAATGCCTTTATCTTTAAACCAGAATAGGACATCAAAATTACCAAATAAAAAAACCTCTATGTTCGACACATAGAGGTTTTTATTTTATACTAAAGAAATTTACAGTTTTTTCTTCACTGCAACTTCTTGATAAGCTTCGATTATATCATCAATTCTGATATCATTGTAATTCTTAACCTGGATACCACAATCATAACCTTTGGCCACTTCCTTAACATCATCTTTGAAACGTTTCAATGAAGCAAGCTCTCCGGTATACACTACAACTCCTTCTCTAATCAATCTAATTCCAGAATTTCTAAAGATCTTACCAGTCTGTACCATACATCCTGCAATAGTACCAACTTTAGAAATCTTAAATGTTTCTCTTATCTCTGCCGTACCTGTAATTTCTTCTTTCATTACAGGAGAAAGCATTCCTTCCATTGCATCTTTAAGATCATTGATCGCATCATAGATAATAGAGTATGTTCTGATATCTATTTCTTCCTTATCTGCAACTTGTCTTGCATTTCCAGCAGGTCTAACATTAAACCCAATTATAATTGCATCAGAAGCAGATGCAAGTAACACATCACTTTCTGTTATTGCTCCAACTGCTTTATGTATAATATTTACATGAATTTCTTCTGTAGACAATTTCTGGAACGAATCTGTTAATGCTTCGACAGAACCATCCACATCACCTTTCAGGATAATATTCAGTTCTTTAAAGTCTCCTAAAGCAATTCTACGTCCAATTTCATCAAGTGTAATATGCCTTTGAGTTCGTACAGATTGTTCTCTATGCAATTGTGCACGCTTGGAAGCAATATCTTTGGCTTCACGTTCATCCTCTAATACACTAAACTTATCTCCCGCCTGTGGTGCACCATCCAGTCCTAAAATAGAAACTGGTGCAGAAGGCCCAGCTTCTTTAACATTGTTCCCTCTCTCATCCTGCATAGCCTTAACCTTACCGCTATTTTTACCCGCAAGAACGTAATCTCCCACGCGAAGTGTACCGGTTTGTACCAGGATAGTAGAAACGTATCCTCTTCCTTTATCTAGAAATGCTTCAACGACAGTACCTGAAGCCAATCTATTTGGATTTGCCTTCAGCTCAAGAATTTCAGCCTCTAAAAGAACTTTTTCTAACAATTCTTTTACTCCCAATCCTGTTTTAGCAGAAATATCATGAGATTGTATTTTACCTCCCCAGTCTTCTACTAATAAATTCATAGAAGCCAGCTTTTCTTTTATCTTTTCCGGATTTGCCTCTGGTCTATCCACCTTGTTGATAGCAAATACGATTGGGACTCCAGCTGCCTGAGCATGACTAATAGCCTCTTTTGTCTGTGGCATCACATCATCATCTGCCGCAATTACAATTATTGCTAAATCGGTAACTTGCGCACCACGTGCACGCATCGCTGTAAACGCTTCGTGACCTGGAGTATCTAAAAATGCGATCTTTTGTCCACTTTCTAACTGTACTCCATATGCTCCGATATGCTGAGTAATCCCACCGCTTTCTCCGGCAATTACATTTTCTTGTCTAATATAATCCAACAACGAAGTCTTACCGTGATCTACGTGACCCATAACGGTAACAATTGGCGCCCTAGGTTTTAAATCTTCAGGAGCATCAACAATCTCTTCTATAGACTCTTCAATATCAGAGGTCACAAAATTAACCTCATAACCAAACTCATCTGCAACTATTGAAAGTGTTTCAGCATCTAAACGCTGGTTCATGGTTACCATTATACCCAAAGACATACATGCCGAGATTATATCGGTAGTAGGCACATTCATCATTGTAGCTACTTCTGCTGCAGTAACAAATTCTGTTACCTTAAGCACCTTACTTTCTTGTTCTTGTTGAGCAACATCATCTTCAACTTTCTGACGGTGTTGATCTCTTTTATCTCTACGATATTTCGCAGCCTTAGATTTGTTAGATTTTCCCTGTAATTTTTCTAGAGTTTCTCTAACTTGTTTTTGTACTTCTTCTTCGCTTGGTTCCTCTTTAACTATAGGTGTTCTTTTCCCTTTTGCAGGTCCTCTATTACCAGGTCCTCTATTACCAGGTCCTCTGTTTCCAGGTCCTCTGTTTCCAGGCCCTCTGTTTCCTCCTTGCTGACCACCACTTTCTTTACTAATTCGCTTTCTACGTTTTTTAGCATCAGCTGCAGCTCCACCAGTTTTCTTATCTGATTTATCGTCTTTCTTCTTAGCCGGTTTTTTAAACTGTGTTAAGTCAATTTTCTGACCAGTAAAATTAGGGCCATCTAGCTTTTTATATTGAGTTTTAACAGTTCCTACTTCCCCTGTTGATTCTTCTACTGGCTTATCTGCTGTTTTTTCAGCCTTATCTACTGTTTTTTCAACGTCTTTTTTCGAATCACCAGAATCACCCTTAATTACCTTAGCAGGTTCTACCAGTTTTTCTTCTTTTGGAGGAGCTTGTTTGGTAATCTTAATACCTTTCTTTACAGGCCTATTAGAGACCACTTCTGGCTCTTTATTTTTAACCTCTTCTTTTTTAGGAGTCTCTTCCACTTTTTCTTCGGGCTGTGGAGCTGGAGCCTCTTCCTCTTTCTTCTCTAAATCGATTTTACCTACTTGTTTAGGTCCGCTTAGTTGAGCTTTGGCTTTTACAACTTCACGAGCTTCGGCAATTTTGCGTTTTTCTTCCTGCTCACTCTCAATCTGCACACGCAACGCTTCTTTCTCCTTCCTTTTTTCTTCCCCAACTTCTTTTGAAGCTACTTTTTTACTCTTATCTGTTTGAAATTCATCAAACAAGAGCTGATACACTTCTTCAGAAATTTTGGTGGTAGGACGCGCGTCTATCTCATGACCTTTTGAATTCAAAAAGTCAACAGCCCGATCTAGCGAGATATTGAATTCGCGTAATACCTTATTTAATCTCATTGTTTTTGCTTCAGCCATAAATGCCCTTTATTTTATGCTCAAATATAAATTAATTGTGTTTATTAATCCTCAAATTCTGATTTTAATATTCTAAGGACTTCGTTGACTGTCTCTTCCTCGAGATCAGTTCGTTTAACCAAATCAGCAGAATCTTGTTCTAAAATACTTTTGGCTGTATCCAAACCTATTTTAGAAAACTCCTCAATAATCCAAGAATCAATCTCATCAGAAAATTCTGTAAGTTCTACATCCTCTTCTACACCTTCTCTAAACACGTCTATCTCATAACCTGTTAATTGACCAGCCAATCTAATATTATAACCTCCTCTACCAATTGCTTTGGAAACTTCTTCTGGTCTAAGCATTACCTCTGCTCTACTACCTTCTTCATTCATTTTGATAGAAGTAACTTTTGCAGGACTTAGTGCTCTTGTTATATATAACTGTATATTATTGGTGTAATTGATAACATCAATATTTTCATTTCCTAATTCTCTTACAATCCCATGAATACGTGAACCTTTCATTCCAACACACGCTCCAACAGGGTCAATTCTATCATCGTATGAATCTACAGCAACCTTTGCTTTTTCTCCAGGTATCCTAACCACCTTTTTAACAGTAATCAACCCATCAAAAACCTCTGGTATTTCGGATTCAAATAATTTTTCCAGAAACAAAGGAGATGTTCTGGACATAATAATAGAAGGCTTATTACCTTTAAGTTCTACAGATTCAATTACTCCTCTTACATTTTCTCCTTTACGGAAAAAATCTGAAGGTATTTGTCTGTCTTTTGGCAAAATAATCTCATTACCCTCATCATCAAGCATAATGATAGCTCTATGACGGATATGGTGAACTTCAGCAGTATAAATCTCTCCTTCTAACTCTTTAAACTGCTTATAAATATTTGTATTATCGTGTTCATGAATCTTTGAAATCAAATTCTGACGTAATGCCAAAATAGATCGCCTTCCAAGATCAATAAGTTTAACTTCTTCAGAAACGTCCTCACCCACTTCAAAATCAGGTTCAATCCTCCTAGCTGCAGTTAATGATATTTCCTGATTATCGTCTTCAACTTCCCCGTCACCAACTACGATACGATTTCTCCAAATTTCTAAATCTCCTTTATCAGGATTTATAATGATATCGAAATTGTCATCACTACCAAATTTCTTCTTTAGAGCATTCCTAAACACATCTTCTAAGATTGACATTAGCGTCACACGATCTATAAACTTATCATCTTTGAATTCTGAAAATGATTCTATTAATGCGATATTTTCCATATCAATATATTATTATTAAAATGTTATCATAACTTTTGCTTCCACAATATCTTCATAAGCAACACTAGCCTCTTTGGTAACAGTAACCTTTCCTTTTCCAATAGGCTTAGGCTCTCTTGCTTTCCATGTCAAGGTAACTTTATCTTCTGTTGCAGAAATCAATTCCCCTTCTAGTGTTTCTTCCTTGGTTTTAACTTTAAGTTTTCTACCAACATTATTTTTATATTGTCTAATATGTTTTAGACCTTCAGACACTCCAGAAGACATAACCTGAAGTGAAAAATCTTCTTCATCTCTATCCAGATTATGTTCGATTGCACGACTAATAGCAATACAATCTTCAACTTTAACACCATCATCTCCATCTATAGTAACTTCAATACTATTATCCGATTGAATTTTACAATCGATTAGAAACAACGTAGGATTCTCGGCAAGCGCCTCATCCAATAACCTGTAGACTTTATCTTTTAATGACATGAATAGATGAAAAGAGGGGACTTTTCGTCCCCTCAATTTCTGGTTTTTTAATTTCAACGGTGCAAAGATAGCAATAATATCTTAGATACAAAACATCATAAAGAATGAATTTATTTGTAAATTTAATATAAATAACACAAGGACAGTTTCTTTAGGCTTAAGAAGTTAATTAATTCTTACTTTATTTGATTCCTATCCTTGAACCACTTGAATATTCTGAACTCAAACCATAATTAAGTAACTTATTTCAAAAAAGCAATATTATGATTAAAAGTATACTAGTTCCAACAGATTTTTCTAAACAAGCAGAAAGTGCATTAAAAGTGGCTGCACAAATTGCAAAAAAAAATAATTCTACAATTTACTTACTTCATATTTTAGAAATGCCAATACACCTTACAGACCTTATGTCCTCTGGTGCTCCAGCTCCTGCTCCAGAAGCTGTGTTTTTTATGAAACAAACACATAAAAAATTTGAAGAAGTTCTGGATCAAGACTACCTCAAAGGCATAGAAGTAATCGAAACCGTAAGTTTTGAAGATGTTATGCATGGAATTATTGATTCTAGCACCAAGAACGATGTAGATATCATTATAATGGGCTCTCATGGTTCTACAGGTTTTGAAGAGTTGTTTATTGGCTCTAACGCTGAAAAAATTGTTCGCACATCGAAAAAGCCCGTTTTAGTAATTAAAGAAGATTGTCAAATTTTTGACGTAAATGATTTCGTATACGCTACCAATTTTGATGATGAAGATAAACCAAGTCTTTTAGCTGCAAATGAATTTGCAAAATCAATAGACGCTAAGCTTCACCTGGTATGGATAAACACAGCCAATGGTTTCAAGACCACCTATGAGACTGAAGATAAAATGAATAAAATGATCTCGGGCCTAGGGATTGAAGGCTATACATTAAATATATATAACGATATCACGGTAGAGAAAGGAATATTAAATTTTGCAGATTCTGTAAAAGCAGGAATGATTGGAATAAGTACTCACGGAAGAAAAGGAATATCTCATTTTATAAATGGAAGCTTAGGAGAAGATGTGGTAAATCATGCAAAACGACCTGTGTTAACTTTTAAGATATAGTTACACCCCCTCCTTTTTAAAAAAAAAGACGTTTCAAAAGCATATATCACTCTAAAATAAAAAGAGCTACAAAAAAATGTAGCTCTTTTTATGTTGGTCTACTAGGGCTCACTTCGACTCGTTCCTCGCTCAGCATAAACTTCTCGCCCAAAATCTCATTCAAAAAAAAGAAGGAATCGGTTTTATACCAATTCCTTCAATTTATGTTGGTCTACTAGGGCTCACTTCGACTCGTTCCTCGCTCAGCATAAACTTCTCGCCCAAAAATATCATTCAAAAAAAAGAAGGAATCAGTTCAATACCAATTCCTTCAATTTGTGTTGGTCTACTAGGGCTCGAACCTAGACTCTTCTGGACCAAAACCAGACGTGTTGCCAGTTACACCATAGACCAATGTGTCTTTGCGGGTGCAAATTTAAAACTTTCTTTTGGCTCTGCAAACATTTTTTTAAATTTATTCGATTAAAATCGTCAAACACTACATTTCCAATTGGTCATATCTCATAATAATATAAACTTGTGTTAAGCGTTTGCTAAAAAAAACAAGGTGAAAGTATTTTTATTACTAAATTCGCCACACGTTATATAACCGAATAAATTTTATGAGCACATTCAACTTTACCAAGTGGAATAAAATAATTGGATGGATAGTATTTGCAATTGCCCTATGCGTCTACTCAATGACAGTTGAACCAACAGCCAGTTTTTGGGATGCTGGTGAATATATTGCAACATCGTCAAAGCTACAGGTTGGCCATCCGCCGGGAGCACCTTTATTTCAGATGATTGGGGCTTTTGCCAGCGCTTTTGCTTCTGACCCAACTCAAATTGCTTTGATGGTCAATATGACTTCTGCTTTTGCTAGTGCTTTTGCCATATTATTTATGTTTTGGTCGATTACGATTCTCGTAAAAAAACTAATCACCAAAGATGAAGAATTTACGCAAGGCAAAGCCTTTGCCGTATTAGGCAGTGGTATTGTTGGCGCATTAGCCTTTACTTTCACCGATAGCTTCTGGTTTAATGCTGTAGAAGCCGAAGTGTACGCTATGGCGATATGCATCTTATCCGTACTTTTTTATCTTGGATTGCTTTGGGAACGAGACATGCATAAACCAAGAGGGAATAAATGGCTTATTTTAATCTCTTTTATAGTTGGGTTATCATTTGGAGTACATTTTATGGGATTATTATCCATTCCTGCAATTGGACTATTATATTACTTCAAAAACTATAAAGAGATAACTGTAAAGAACTTTGTTATTGCCAATGTAGTTGTAGTAGCTATATTATTATTCATTTTCAAATTATTATTACCATCTACTTTAAAATTCTTTGGTGCCGCCGAAGTGTTTTTTGTTAATTCTATTGGCCTGCCTTTTAATTCAGGAACAATTATCGCCGGACTTATTATTATAGCCGCTTTCTATTTCGGGATAAAATACACACGTAAAAAAGACTATGTCCAACTAAACACACTATTATTATGTGTTGTTTTTATATTAGTTGGGTTTTCTAGTTGGGTAATGCTACCAATTAGGGCAAATGCGGGAACAGTTATTAATGAGAATAACCCTAACAATGCTAGAGAGCTGTTAGCTTATTATAATCTTGAACAGTATCCAGAAACTCATCTTTTTTATGGACCGCAATTTACAGAAATTTACGCCCAATTAGATAAAAATAGGCCATATGAAGATGATAAGCCAAAATATGAAAAGGACCTGAAAAGCGGGAAATATGTTATTGTAAACGATTGGAAAAATGCTAAACAAAATCTTGACGATGCGCACAAAGCGTTTTTACCAAGAATGTGGAGCACAGAGCATATTTCTAATTACATGGAGTTTACTGGCCCAACAAAATTCACAATAAAACCAGAGTATCAAAGTGAAGAAGAATTGCTTAATGCCGTTACACAATTTAGAAGAGAGTATGCAAGCGGAAAACTGGATAATGATGATTATCATAAATTCTTACAATCCTTTGGCAATTACCTAGACGTGCAAAAACCGTCGCTATGGGATAACATTATCTATATGTTTGACTATCAAATGGGGTATATGTATTGGAGATATTTTATGTGGAATTTTGTCGGAAGACAAGATGATAACCAAGGTAATCTAACAAATTTAGAAGGAAACTGGCTCAGTGGCATAAAATTTATTGACGAATTGCGTCTTGGGTCACAGGATAACTTACCAAGCGATGCTCTCAAAAATAAAGCACGAAACACCTATTACTTTTTACCTCTTTTACTCGGGTTGATTGGATTTGTATTTATGCTTCAACGTGATAAGAAAAACTTTTGGGTATTACTAGTTTTCTTTTTATTTACTGGCTTAGCTCTAAAAATATATCTTAACGAAAGACCCTTTGAACCAAGAGAACGAGATTATGCATTGGTAGGATCATTTTACGTATTCTCCATTTGGATAGGATTTGGCGTCTACGCATTATTTGATCTACTCAAAGGGTATTTAAAACCAAAACTTCTTGCTCCTATAGTAACAGGGGTTTGTCTATTAGCAGTTCCTGTTCTATTAGCTTCAGAAAACTGGGATGACCATGATCGCTCTAATAGATACACAGCCCAAGCGATGGCAAAAATGTATTTACAGTCCTGCCAGCAGGACGCAATTCTATTTACTATTGGTGACAATGATACATTTGCTTTATGGTATGCCCAGGAGATCGAAGGCTATCGAACTGATGTTCGAACAGTAAACACAAGTCTTTTTGCAACAGATTGGTATATCGATCAAATGAAAAGAGCAGCATATGAAGGCAAACCAATACCATCGCAATTGACTCATGATTTCTATAGATTTGGAAATAATGATGCTATCTATTTTAAACCCGTTACTAATGACACCATGCTCATCAAAAACTGGCTGAGATGGATAGAAACTGATGACCCAAGAACCAAAGGAGACCTACAAAGTGGTAAAAAAGTAAATACATTCCCTTCAAAACACATAAGAATACCAGTAAATAAGGAAGCTGTACTTAGAAACGGGATAGTCTCTCAAGAAGATGCGGACCTTATTGTACCATATATTGATATTCATCTAAAAGGAGATCTACTATTTAAAAACAGATTGCTTATGTTGGATATCCTTGCCAATAACAACTGGGAAAGACCTATGTATTTTACAGGAGGAAGTTATGGTGATGATGATTTTTTATGGATGAAAGATTACTTACAACTAGATGGCGTTACTTATAAGCTTGTACCAATTCGCACAAAATTGGATAAACGTAATCCTTTTGAAATGGGTAGAATTGACACTGATCTTATGTACAAAAATGTCACTAGTTGGGACTGGGGTAATAGTAATGATCCAAACATATATCATGATCCCGAAACCAGAAAAAATGCAATTACTTATAGAAGCAATCTTGCAAGATTAGTAGAAGCACTTATACAAGAAGGCAAGAAAGATAAAGCTAAAGAAATAATCGATTTGGCTATGGACAAAATGCCAATTGAATACTATGAATATTACACACTACTTGAGCCATATGTGACAGGGTATTATCAAGTTGGTGAAAAACAAAAAGCACGTGATCTTTGGAATAAAGTTGCCAAAAAATATCAAGAACAACTCACCTATTTTGGAAGCCTTGAACTGAAAGATCAATATCACTATGCTGAAGATATCGTTACCAATGTAGAACGATACAGAAGTGTAGTAGATCTATTGCTGATTAATCAAGATCGAGAAATGATAGAGGAAAAAGCAGATGAATTCAACAAATATCTTGGATTATTTACACGCCTTTATTCTGCAGATGAAGGATACGATGACGAAGAAGAACTACGCAAACAAGAAGAAGCGTTAATTAAAGAATTCCAGAATCAGGAAAAAGCGCTGGATTCTTTAGATACCATACCACAATAATTAAAAAAGTGGGTCCTAAGGGGCTCACTTTTTATTAATCTTATAATACACTTGATTCCTAGTAAAACACCTAAGGTCCTAAAGCAATTCTTCTCATCATATACCTGGGATCTTTATGTTAAAAATGAGAAGAAATTGTACCTTACTTTTGATGATGGGCCTATACCCGATATTACAGAATTTGTTTTAGATCAACTTAGGCTGCACAATGCCAATGCAACTTTTTTTTGTATTGGAGAAAACATTAAAAAGCACCCTGAAATTTTTAATAAAATAGTTTCTGAAGGTCATAGCGTTGGAAATCACACTATGAATCACCTAAAAGCCTGGAAAAGTAGCTCTAGAGCATATCTAAAAAATATAACTGATTGTGAAAACACTATGCTCAAGCACATAGAAATTTTGCCAGAACAAAGGATTTTTAGACCCCCTTACGGACAAATAAGTTATTCTAAATTTAAAATATTAGAAAAAATTGGATATAAGATTATACTTTGGGATGTTTTATCAAAAGATTGGGAACAAAATAGTACTCCAGAAGTGTGTTTACAAAATGTAATTCAAAATACAGAACAAGGAAGTATTATCGTTTTTCATGACAGTATTAAAGCGTCAAAAAACTTAACATATGCGCTACCAAAAGTCTTGGATTATTTTACTAAAAAAGGGTTTATTTTTGACAAGATCTAGCCTTAAACGTACTCCTTCATAAGACCGATCAAAGTATTCGCATCTTGCTCTCCACTTTGCCTCCAAACCATTTCACCTTCTTTATAAATCATTAATGTTGGAAGTCCTTTGATTCGTAGTGCTGTTGCCAACTCCTCATTTTTATCCACATCAATCTTAATTACTTTAGCTTTATCCCCAAGAGCCGCAGCCACATCCCTTAAAACTGGATGCATTGCAACAGAAGGTTCATTCCACTCGGTATAAAAATCCAATAAGACTGGGATTTCATTACCTATTATATCTCCAAACTTTGACATGTTCAAAAACTTTTATGTTTCGGTCTATATTGTTATAAATTAACCTCTAAACAATTGTAAATATAACACTTTCTTAGAACTAAGAAGGTTCACTCCCCTTTCTCAATTCAATTAAAGTGATCTCGGGCCAAATTCCCACCCTTCCAGGAAAGGCATGAAAACCAAATCCACGGTTTACATTAAGATAGCGACCCATTTCATTATACATTCCCGCCCATTGCTTATACACGTATTGCACAGGACTCCATCTTACTAATCCAGGGATTTCAATACCAAACTGAAATCCATGAGTATGACCACTCAAAGTAAGATGAAAATGATCATCATGTTTCTTAACCTCGTATTCCCAATGCGAAGGATCATGGCTAAGTAAAATTTTGAAATCCTCCTTGGCTACTTTTTCTGATGCTTTGGCCAAATCTCCCGCTTTCTTAAAATTATGCCCCCAGTTCTCAACTCCTATTACAGCAAGCCGTTCACCATCTTTTTCTACGAAAGCACTATCATTAAGTAACAGATTAAAATCGATTTTATTATGAATATCTTTTATTGCCTGAAAATTAGCCTCTTTCTCTGCTTCACTATCCCAAGTGACATACTCTCCATAATCATGATTCCCCAAAACCGAATACTTTCCATGTTCTGGAGTTTTAATACGCTTAAAAGTATCAACCCAATCATCCATTTCTTTAGCCATTGTATTAACAATATCCCCGGTAAAAAGAAGAAGATCGGTTTCTTGTTCATTAATTAAGTCTACCGCGTATTCAATTTTTTCTGGATCATCAAAACTACCAGAATGAATATCTGATATTTGTGTAATACGAAAACCATCAAACACCTCCGGAAGATCATCAAAATACAGCACGTGACTTATAACCTTAAAATTGTACTTTCCTCTAAAAATGCCATGCAATAACCCTACAAAAGGGATAGCAGCCACCCCTATAGCCAACTTACTAATAAACTCCCTTCTATCTGGCAAATACTGTGTTGCTGTTCCCTCAAAAAATGTATTAGTAAGATAAGTATATCCCGCTACGCAAACTCTTATAATATCTTCACCAAAAATAAATAACACCAAAATCAATTTTGGCACCAAAGTCAATAATAACATAGCACTAGCTCGCAAAGTATATTTGTTAGGCCCAACACTACGGTCATAATTTGCAAAAATATAAATAACATACCCCAAGATTGCCAAAGACAATACTAAGTAGCCAATTTGTATTAATTGATTTTTTGTAACAGTTCTTATTACTTGAAAAGCATAAACCTCTAAAAGCAAGTATAAAAATATTGGGATTAACCAGCGCATAAAACAATCTAATTCATTAACAAAGCAAAACTATCTCTCCTTTTTAATTTGAAGCTATTTTTAAGTTAAAATTAACGATATAATAAAGTAAACATCCAAAAGAGTTAAAATAGCACCCTTCTAAAATCATAAATCTTAATGTTTTCTTTCAGAAGTAGATTTTTTATTTGTAACTTCGAACAATAATTTTGATTTATTTAGATAATAAATAGTATTAATTAAAGTTAATATTTATATATAAACAATTACAATCGTATTTATAGTAGTTGATACATTGTTATCAATTTTATTTTGGGGCGAAATGCCGTCAGTAATTGGCGGCATTTCTTTTTGCATTAATTCTAAGTTTTGAAGCCCAATTGATCAATCTTCTTTTTATATTGCATTTCTAAAATTTAACTCATACCATGTCACAAAAACGTCTTTTTCTTCTAGATGCATTTGCTCTTATTTTTCGAGGATATTACGCACTTATCAAAAATCCAAGAATCAATTCTAAGGGGCAGGATACTTCGGCTATAATGGGCTTTGTAAATTCATTGTTTGATGTAATAAAAAGAGAAAAACCAGACCATCTGGCGGTGGCCTTTGACAAACAAGGAAGTAAAGATCGTTTAGAGATATTTCCAGAATACAAAGCTAATCGCGATGAAACTCCAGAAGCTATAAAAATCGCAGTACCAATTATCCAGGAGATCCTTAAGGCTATGCATATTCCAATTATCGAACGTGCAGGCGTAGAAGCAGATGATCTCATAGGAACCATAGCGAAACAAGCAGAAAAAGAAGGGTATCAAACCTATATGGTTACGCCAGATAAAGATTACGCACAATTAGTTTCTGAAAATATCTTTATGTATCGTCCGGCACGAATGGGAAATGGTATAGAAATTTGGGGCATTCCAGAAGTTCAGAAAAGATTTGAAGTCGAAAGACCAGAGCAAGTAATCGATTATCTTGGTATGATGGGCGATGCAGTTGATAATATTCCCGGATTACCGGGCGTTGGAGATAAGACCGCCAAAAAATTTATTGCAGCATATGGCTCTATGGAAGGACTTTTAGCAAATACCGACCAGTTGAAAGGTAAAATGAAAGAGAAAGTTGAAGCCAATGCAGAATTAGGGCTGCTTTCTAAAAAATTAGCCACAATTATTCTGGATTGTGATGTAGTTTTTAATGCTGAAGACTATAAACTCACAGCCCCAGATGAAGGAAAAGTAAGAACCATTTTTGAAGAACTTGAATTTAGAAGATTAACCGACCAATTTGTCAAAATATTTTCTGAAGAAGATACAACCACAACACAAAAATCTACCCCTTCCACTGTAGAGAAAAAAACCAGCCAAGCAGGTGCCGGTCAGTTTTCATTATTTGGCGGTGATGATCAAACCGATGATACAGCAACCTCCTCCTTTTCAGGGAGAAAGACGATTGCTAACACTGAGCATTTTTATCAAAGTATTGCTCCAGGCATGGCAATGAAATTGTTTCTGCAGAACTTACAAAAACAAGACAATGTGTGCTTTGACACAGAAACCACTGGTCTTAATCCTCTTACTGCAGAGTTAGTAGGAATTGCTTTTTCTTGGGAAGCTGGAAAAGGATTTTACATTCCGTTTCCCGAAGATCGGAATGAAGCACAAGAACTTATTGAACAGTTACGTCCGTTTTTTGAGGCAGAAAATATTTTGAAGATTGGCCAAAACCTGAAATACGATATCAAAGTACTAGCAAAATACGATATTGAGGTAAAAGGAGAGTTATTTGATACCATGCTTGCTCACTACCTGATTAATCCGGATATGAGACATAACATGGATGTGCTTTCAGAAACATACCTCAACTATACACCGGTCTCTATAACAGAGTTAATTGGCAAAAAAGGAAAGAACCAACTCTCTTTCAGGAAAGTACCTGTAGATCAACAAACTGAATATGCTGTAGAAGATGCAGATATCACATTTCAGCTCAAAGAGCACTTTGCACCAGAATTAAAAGAAGCAAATACAGTCTCTTTATTTGAAAATATAGAAATTCCTCTATTGCGAGTACTGGCCGACATGGAGGTTGAAGGAATTAATTTGAATAAAGAATTCCTAGAATCATTATCCAAAGAATTAGATGGTGATATTAAGAGTTTAGAAAGCAAAATCTACACCGAAGCTGGAGAAGAATTTAATATCGCATCGCCTAAGCAATTGGGAGTAATTTTATTTGAAAAAATGAAGTTGGTTGACAAACCCAAAAAGACAAAAACTGGTCAGTATTCTACTGCAGAAGATGTACTGTCCTACTTAGCAAAAGATCATGAGATTATTCAAAACATATTAGATTTTCGTGGGTTGTCAAAGCTTAAAAGCACTTATGTAGATGCATTACCTACTCAAGTAAATGAAAATACCGGAAGAGTGCATACAGATTATATGCAAACCGTTGCTGCTACAGGGCGATTAAGCTCAAACAACCCCAACTTACAGAATATCCCAATTCGTACAGAACGAGGAAGACAAGTACGTAAAGCATTTATACCAAGAAGTGAAGAATATACGCTATTAGCAGCGGATTATTCGCAGATAGAACTACGTATCATAGCTGCCTTGAGTGAGGAAGAAACGATGATCGAAGCTTTTAAAAATGGAGAAGATATTCATGCTTCTACCGCAGCCAAGGTTTTTGATGTTCCGTTAAGTGAAGTAAGCAGGGAACAACGTAGCAATGCCAAAACGGTAAACTTCGGAATCATATATGGAGTTTCAGCTTTTGGACTAAGTAACCAAACCAGTTTATCGCGTAGTGAAGCCAAAGAATTAATCGACACTTATTACAAAACCTATCCCAAATTGCGAAACTACATGAGTGAGCTGGTAGATTTTGCAAGAGACAATGGATATGTACAAACGGTACTAGGAAGGCGTAGATATCTTAAAGACATTAATTCTGCTAACGCTATAGTACGTGGAGCTGCAGAAAGAAATGCGGTAAATGCTCCTATACAAGGTAGTGCGGCTGATATTATAAAGATTGCAATGATCAATATTCATAAAAAGCTAAAAGAAGGAGGCTACAAAACCAAAATGTTACTACAGGTACATGATGAATTGGTTTTTGATGTATATAAACCAGAACTAGAAACTATTCAAACCCTAATCAAAACAGAAATGGAAAATGCGTATTATTTGGCAGTGCCATTAGATGTAGACCTTGGATTAGGCAATAACTGGTTAGAGGCTCATTAAATATTTGACACCCTAATTGATTTTGAACACAAAGTTTAGGCTATTATATCCAGTACTAGCATTCCATATATCCTGATTTGCTAATCTAATACTATATTCTGGTCTTTTAGAAATACTCTCGTAAGCATCTGCAATATGAAGATAAGCATCATAATTTCCTGGAGGAGTATTCTCTGGAAGATTAAAAATTTCTTCTAAATTTATAGCAGAAAACCATTTGCGTACATCGGTATTAAAAGTAAAAATTAATACCTCATCATTAGTTGTATTTTTCAGAATTAAGTTCACTTTTCTGTTTCTTACGGGTGATGCATATCCTATATTTTCTATATCCAATGTAACTTTAAAATCTTTTCCAACAGTTACCTCTGAAGGAAACACCCCTTGTTTTATAACAAAACGATACCCCAAGTTTCTTTTAATCGCATCTATACAACCGCCATCAGACCAATCGTTATTAACCTCATTATTATAATCTGCATTTAAAAAAGTATAATGTAATTCTCGTAAATCACTATCAGCTATACCTGTTGGGGCACAATCGTTCTGGGGACTATATCCGTCATTACAGGTTTCCCCACCAACAATAACATATTTACTATCTTCTTTAAAAAAACCTTTCAAGTTTGTTATATCGGTAGTACTTGGTGATGAAGAATTACCATAATCTGCATAGGTCCCAAAATCATCCTCACTCGCAAACAAACAATCATTATGAAATCCAATTCTTGCTTTATCATCATCTGTAAAAGATTCTTCTATTGTCAACGCAGCAGCATTTGTTGAAGCATTAACCCCATAAACATATCTTTGTTTCATTTGCGGATAACGCACCTGTATCATCAATTCGTTTGGAGTGGCATCCAACAGTGCTTTTAAAATAGCTATTCTATCGTTCCAGTTTTCATCTAACAACTTTCCCTGATTATCATTATTGGATGCGTCGCCAAAAAAATCGGTGTAATAACTCTCACCCCAAGTACCTATAAAACCCATTTGCAAGCAATTAATCACATCAATATTATCGGTGAGTATAGGTCCAATCTGAGTAATATGATTAAGGACAACATCTTTTGAAGCATCTCCATAAGGCGGACAAATAAAACCTGCTGGACAGCTACCTGAATTTGCTGTAATCGTATATGTAAACCTTGGAATCAACTTTACTCCGGCATTTCTTGCAATAACAAAATCTTCTTTCATTTTGGATAAAAACTCCTCAGAAATTGACTTGTCTACAAATTCATCCAAAACATAATACCTAAAAATCAAAGTACTTAGCGTTTCATAATTAGCGCCAGAAGAAAGTGATGGAGTTCGATACCCTCGAAGTTCCTCTTCATTTAAAACAACATAATTACTTGCCCTGGTTTCTGAATATCTATAAAAACCTCTATCCGGATTGGCGAAATCCGAATCATCCTGCAAATAAGTAATTTTTACCTGCTTGGTATCATTTGTATCAGGTTCAGAAGTAGGAGTATCATCATTAGAGCAACCAGTGAAAGTAAGGATAATTATAACAAAGAATAAAAAACTAATTTTTTTCATGTCCGTAGGCTCTTATTGGTACACCAATTAAAACTACGATAAGGTGTTTTTTATTGCTCTCGTATACTCAATACATATAAAAAAGAAGAAGAATCCGACAAACAAATTTTCTAGTTTATCAATTGTCTAGCGCTAATCTCTTTATAAAAATCATAGTAATTCAAAAAGGTAGGAATCACTGGGCCATTAAATGGATTAGGACCATTAAATAAAACACACATAGCTATCTTGTTTTCAGGATCTACCACTAATTGTGTCTTATATTGGTTTACATTACCTCCATGGTAAATAATTCTTCGGCCTCGATAATCCAAAATACGCCAACCCATTGCATAATATGAATCTGTAACACCGTCCCATAAATTCACGTAAGTATCTTTGGTACTCGTGCAAATAATGGGATTAAAAATATCAGAAAGACTTTCTTTTGAAATGATATCTGGCCGATATCCCAATAACACCTTTAAGTATTCTCCCATATCAGAAATTGAGGCATTCACTCCTCCTGCCGCAGCTACATTATAATAACCTTTATGAAGCTTGTCTAATTTGTACTTCTTCGAATAATGATTATAAGAGTGTGGAAGCGCTACATTATCATTGTTTTTAATGTCTGAAAACGAACTTGAAGCATTATCCATCCCACCCGGAGCAAACAATCTCTCTTTAAGAAGAATTTCAAAAGGTTTTGAGGTTTGATTTTCCATTATTTTTTCGATAACCGAAAACATTGCATTCTGATATTCGTAGTCTACCCCTTCTCTGGATACTACACCTTTTCTTTTAAAACTTTTAATAATCTGATCAATAGACAATCCTCTATTTATAAGTTTACTATAAGTATACTTATATAAACCAGTAGTATGAGATAATAAATGATTAACCTTGAGTCGATCTGCCTGTTCCCTATCTCTTAAATCAAATGTATTTACTGATTCTTTTACCCTCTGATCCCATTGCAACTCATTATGATCTACCAAATTTCCAGCAAGGACTGCTGTGACCCCTTTAGATAAACTAGCAATTCTAAAAACTGTATTTACATCTACAGAGTCTTGTGTCTTGATTTCTTTTACCCCAAACCCTTTTTTGTAGACAACAGTAGAATCCTTAACAATCACAACTGCAGCGCCAGGGCATTCTGAAACGTTAAAATTAGTTGTAAAAAATTTCTCATAATGATTTAAAAAGAATGATAAGGAATCCTTTTTTGACAACTTGGGTTCTTCATTTGTAACATCTATTTTTTCTTCAGGTTTCGCAGTATTACACGACACCAAAAGGACTAAAACAAAAAACACATAAAAACACTTCATACGGCAATACTATTGATAGCCGCAAAATACGTTTAAAAAGATAATAGTAAAAAGTTTTTTTATGTTAGTCAATTATAGCACAAATCGGTACGTAGCTTTAATCAAAAAGGTGTTTTCTGGTTGTTGGTCCAAAATTTGATTATTCAGACTACGAAATAAGTGTTCACCAGGGTCCCCACCACCTGTTACACCTTGTGACCAAACTAAAAATATCTCTGATCCAGGGATGTATTCCCATCGTAGTACCAAATTAGACCGAAATTGTACAAAAGCGAAATCTGGATTATCAATGGTATAATCTGTAGTTCCGTTTCTGTCTTCATCGATCGAATATACATCATCTGCAAATGAAATCTGATTTTGATCAAAAAGAGTTACTCGCTCCACTAGATCCGAAGCAATTGGATTATTTACAAAATTAAACTCTTTATATCTACCTCTTGATATAAATGGTTCCCCATAATATTGTATGGTAAGATTAGGATTAATATTATAATTTAATCGAATACTTGTACTTAATGTTTGTTGATCAATATTTGCCGTTATATACCTTGGGCTTCCATTAAAATCAGCTTCAGTTACATATTGAGTTTTGTTGGGGTTTAGCCTAAACTCAGGATTAAGTGATATACTCAAAGCATCAAAAGGCTGATACCTTAATCTCACCACGTAACGTTGAAATGCAAAGTTATTCTGCTGCGCCCAAGTGTTTACATGTCCTATAGTGAAATTAAATTTCTTCCGGTTATCCGAACCAAAAAACAGAAAGACAAAATTTTCAT
This sequence comes from uncultured Aquimarina sp., assembly GCA_947496355.1. Taxonomy (GTDB): domain Bacteria; phylum Bacteroidota; class Bacteroidia; order Flavobacteriales; family Flavobacteriaceae; genus Aquimarina. Next base: position 190,930 of record CANMCO010000002.1, on the reverse strand, counting down.
CAGAAAAACGCCATCTGGGGCCTCCTTGCAAGAATGTATTGGTAAAAATCCTTGGCTTATGTCCAAAACCTACTTCTGTCCACCAATTATTGGTATAATTAATATAGCCATTCAATTCGTACTGAATGCGGTTATAATTTCCTTCAAAATCAAAAGTTGAAAATTGTTCAGCAAAAATATTTGCTCTTCTGTAGAGCTTGGTTGGTTTCAAAAACAAATATCGAACATTCGCAAATTGTCGTATTTCGTCTGTTTGTCTCAAAAAACCGATATCATTAAGTTCTAATTCTGGAGAACGCCAAAAGACACCTGTAGTATATCTCCAGTTACCACCTCCAGACTTTCCGCCTACAAATTTACCGCCAGTTCCTGTAAGCGATGTTCTGTTGGGATCAACCCGCACATGATCAGCATCTGGTCGTTGAAAATTATGAGTTAGCTCTCTTTGTGTTTCCTCTATCGCCTCTTTCGAGCCTTCAACATGACTTGTGATAATGTTCCCCTCTATGTAATACTTTCTTTCTTTCCAGTTATGACGAAAATCAAGCCCCCCTGTATATGCAGACTTTCTCAAATTGTTTAAATTATTTTCTCTGGTGCCCAAGAGTTCAGATGTTTCATCTGTATTTGGATCATCACTATCAATTTCGAAAGCATCTCCCAAATTACGATTAGTAGCTGTAAATATGCCTCCAATATAGGTATTACGTTCATTAAAATCCTTTTGAGCCCTAGCCACAAAATAATTTGTCACAGGCTCTACAATTGCCTCTCTTCGATTACCATTTTCATCTTCTATTTTTGCAATCTCTCTTTCAGTAACACTTTCCAACACACCAATAGACCATCCGTCTTTGGTTTTACCACTAAATTTGGCCGCACCAAGTATAGTTGTATTATTAGGCCGATCAACAAACTCTCCATCCAATTGATTTATTGAGCCCTGAGGGTTTCTACCGATTCTTCTCGAATAAAATACATTATCCTGGCCGTTTGCAAACCGATAATCGAATATATTCTTGTTCTCTACAAAAAAAGGTCGTTGCTCTCTAAAGAAAATCTGAAAACCATCAAGAGCTATAGCAGCGGGGTCAGCTTCAACTTGTCCAAAATCAGGATTTACAGTTAAATCCAAGGTTAAATCATTCGTAATTCCAATTTTTGCATCCAGTCCTCCATTTAACTTAAAATCTTCTCCATCTCTAAACGGATTACCTTCTTCTGCTGGAAAAGTATCAAATTGCACTACTCCAAAAGGCTGAATTTCTAGTTGATGCTGCGGTTCAATGGCGATTAGACCATGTAGTTCTCCAAATTCACTTACCCATCCAGGAGCGTCTTGCGGAATACGTTGCCATACAGATCTTTCTTCTTTTCTAAATAATCTTCGGTTCACCTGAAGTCCCCATATCTGCTCCTTACTTTTACCAAATTTTAATTGACTTAAAGGGATTTTTACTTCAGCAGTCCAACCTTCTTCATCAATATTGGTAGCGGTATACCAAATTGGGTTCCAACTACCATCCCAGTTATCACCATTTTGAGAAATAAATTCGTCTCCTTTTACCCCAGCAGCAGTAATAGTAAAAGAAAATCCAGTTCGTTTATCATGATATGTGTCCAAGTTAATCTCTACCCAGTCTCCGGCAAAGCCATCCCTTCTTGATAACCTTTTTTCGATTTTAGCTGGCTCATCATCATAGCATCGATACGCTACATAAAGGTATTTTTGATCATAAAGTATTTTAAATTTAGTTTTAAAAGTAGGTGGTGTATTTTCGTCTGGTTCATTTTCAGTAAAATCCCCTGTCCATTCTACAAGGTCCCAACCAGACTCATCTATGATTCCATCGATAGTAGGAGCCCCAGTTCCGTTAAGAGGTTTTGTCGTATAAACCCTTTTTGTAACAACTTTTGTAGAATCTTGTGCGGTAATAAATATCGGAAATAGAAAAAGTACCAAAAAATGGTGTAAACGTATCATGATGATTAGATGTTTGATGATTGACATACATAAGATGACCTAAATTATTGTGATTTGTCACAGTTGGCATTATTTTTTAGTAAAAAATTAACAACGAATATAGATTAAGGAACAGAAAATGAACAAATATTTACACACTAGGATAATCTACCTGAAAACCAATGAATCATACATTAAAAATAATATCAACTTGCTGTTTGCTATATAAATATATAATTGTACATTTGCACCCCTATTTTATATAGGAAAAGGAATGTTTAATAAGTAAAATTAATTAGTGTGGACACATTAAGTTACAAAACAGTATCTGCAAATAAAGCTACCGTTACAAAAGAATGGTTGCATGTAGATGCTGAAGGACAGACTTTAGGACGTCTTGCTTCTGTAGTAGCAGTACTACTAAGAGGTAAACACAAACCTAGCTTTACCCCACACGTTGATTGCGGTGATAATGTTATCATTACCAATGCCGAAAAAATCAACTTATCAGGGAAAAAGTGGACAGATAAATCGTATATCCGTCACACAGGCTACCCTGGAGGGCAAAGAAGTCTTACTGCTCAGGAATTGTTCGAAAAGAACCCAGAGCGTTTAATCGAAAAAGCGGTAAAAGGAATGTTACCTAAAAACAAATTAGGAGCAGCTTTATTCCGTAATTTAAAGGTTTATGCAGGAGCAGAACACGATCAAGATGCTCAAAAACCTAAAACTGTTAACTTAAACGAGGTTAAGTAATGGAAGTTATTCACAAAATTGGCCGTAGAAAAACGGCAGTAGCCAGAATTTACCTTAAAGATGGTTCTGGAAAAATTACGGTTAACAAAAAAGACCTTAATGACTACTTTACTACTGGAACTTTACAATACAAAGTAAATCAACCATTGACTTTAACAAGCAATGAAGATAAATACGATGTTACTGTAAATGTCTATGGTGGGGGAATAACAGGACAAGCGGAAGCTGTTCGTTTAGCGATATCAAGAGCGGTATGCGAGTTAGACGAAGAAAACAGATCTATCCTTAAGCCTGAAGGTTTATTGACCAGAGATCCAAGAATGGTAGAGCGTAAGAAATTCGGACAGAAGAAAGCTCGTAAGAAATTCCAGTTCTCTAAACGTTAATTTATTAAAACAGTATTTGTTGTTATCCCGAGTATTCGGAGGTTAGTTTAGCATCTAAATGCGCAAGGCCGTACTAATAAAGTAGCCACTTGAGCATTGCTAATTCAACAGAACGTAAACTATTACAAAAATGGCAAACAATATCGAAGTAAAAGAATTACTTGATGCAGGTGTACACTTTGGTCACCTAACAAGAAGATGGGATCCAAATATGGCGCCATATATCTATATGGAACGTAATGGTATTCACATCATTAACTTATATAAAACTGCTGCAAAAATTGAAGAATCTAGTGAGGCTTTAAAAAAGATTGCAGCGTCCGGCAGAAAAATCCTTTTTGTTGCGACTAAAAAACAAGCTAAAGAAATCGTAGCTGAAAAAGCAGCTAAAGCCAACCAACCATACATTACTGAAAGATGGCCAGGTGGTATGCTTACTAACTTTGTTACTATTCGTAAAGCGGTTAAGAAAATGGCTGCAATTGATAGAATGAAGAAAGACGGTACTTTTAACACGCTATCTAAAAAAGAACGTTTACAAGTAGATCGTTTAAGAGCTAAATTAGAAAAGAACCTTGGTTCTATTTCTGATATGACTCGTCTACCTGGAGCATTATTTGTTGTAGATATTACCCGCGAGCACATCGCAGTAAAAGAAGCTCAGAAATTAAACATTCCTATTTTCGCAATGGTAGATACCAATTCTGACCCACGTCAGGTTGACTATTTAATCCCTGCAAATGATGATGCTTCTAAATCTATCGACAAGGTAATGACCTATGTTAGTGATGCAATTATCGAAGGCTTAAGCGAGAGAAAAGCTTCAAAAGACGCACCTAAAAAAGATGATGCAAAAGCAAAAGCTGAAGCACCGGCAAAGACAGAAACTCCAGCAAAAGCTGAAAAAGCGGTAGCTGAAGCTCCTGCAAAGGCTAAAGCTCCAGAAAAAGCTGAAAAAGCAGTAGCTGAAGCACCAGTGGTTGCAGAAGATGCAAAGCAAGAAGAAGAATAAACATTCATTGATTGACACTTAGACAATCATTATAGTTTTAAAATTGATGAGTCGTTTGGTTCTTTACTATTGCAGTACAAACTAAACGACTCTTTTTTTATACAAAAACACATTTACACATTAAATATTAAAACGATATGGCAAAGATTACCGCCGCAGAAGTAAGTAAATTGCGTAAAGCTACAGGTGCCGGAATGATGGACTGTAAAAAAGCACTTGTTGAAGCTGATGGAGATTTTGACAAAGCTATCAAAATCCTTAGAGAAAAAGGACAGAAAATCGCTGATAAAAGAGCCGACAGAGATTCTGCTGAAGGTGCAGTTATTGCAAAAGTTAATGATGCTAAAAACAAAGGTGTAATTGTTTCTCTTAACTGTGAAACTGATTTCGTTGGAAAAAATGACTCTTTTGTTTCTTTAGCTAAAGAATTGGCTGAATTAGCACTTACAACCTCTTCAAAAGAAGAGTTTTTAGCTGCAGACTTTAACGGTATGACAGTTCAGGAAAAACTTACTGAACAGACAGGTGTTATTGGTGAAAAAATCGAAATCGGAGGATTTAAAGTATTAGAAGCTCCTTTTGTTGGATCCTATATCCACGGAAATAAAATAGCTGCGCTTACAGGGTTATCATCTGAAATTAATGGTGCTGAGACTCTTGCCAAAGATATTTCAATGCAAGTTGCTTCAATGGGTGCTACTACACTTTCTTATAAAGATTTTGACCCAGAATATGTAGCCTCAGAAACACAAGCAAGAATTGCAGCTATTGAAAAAGAAAATATTGAACTTGGTAGATTAGGAAAAACATTGAAAAATGTTCCTCAATTTATTTCTAGATCTCAATTGACTGACGAAGTAATTGCAAAAGCTGAAGAAAACCTGAAAGCAGAACTTAAAGCCGAAGGTAAACCTGAGCAAATCTGGGATAGAATACTTCCTGGTAAATTAGAAAGATTTATTTCTGACAATACCACTCTTGATCAAGAGCAATGTCTTCTTGATCAAAATTTCATCAAAGATGAAAAGAAAAGTGTTGCAGATTATGTAAAATCTTTGGGAGATGTTTCTGTTGTTAACTTTGAAAGAGTTGCACTAGGATAATCCTTTAAATAATTTTCTTTCGCTATCTGCGAAAAATCAAAAACCGCTTTCTAACGAAAGCGGTTTTTTTTCTTCTCCATATTTCAAAATATTCTTTAATAGACCAAATAACGTAATAAAACCTCAAATTTCTTCAAGGTATTACCCCCAAAATAAAGACTAACTCCCCAATCAGTCAATACAAACGTTTAAGTTCCATTTCAAAAATATTTATCATCCCCCTCATTTTTTTGTTTTCCCCGTGGCAAACGTATAACATAATGCAAAGCCAATCAATACCTTGATCAGGGGAAAAGGACCCTTTTTTAAAGGGGCTTTTTAATTTCAAAATTCATGAACCTACTTAAAAAAATTACCTTTCTATTCTAAAGTATTTTCTAAATTAAGAATATCATTATATTTGCATCACAGTTAAACCCAACAATGAAATACAAAAGAGTATTACTAAAATTATCTGGTGAAGCCCTAATGGGTGATCGCCAATACGGTATTGATCCCAAAAGATTGGCAGAATATGCCCAGGAAATCAAAAAAATCACTGACAAAGGTGTAGAAGTAGCAATTGTTATTGGAGGAGGTAATATTTTTAGAGGTGTTGCCGGTGCCAGTAAAGGGATGGATAGAGTTCAAGCAGATCATATGGGAATGCTTGCTACAGTAATTAATGGTCTGGCATTACAAAGTGCTTTAGAAGATGCTGAAATCCCTACAAGATTGCAATCGGCAATAAAAATCAATGAAGTAGCGGAACCATTTATTAAAAGACGCGCACTAAGGCACCTTGAAAAAGGAAGAGTCGTTATCTTTGGTGGAGGAACAGGAAATCCATATTTCACAACAGATTCCGCGGCAGTACTTAGAGCAATTGAGATCAATGCAGATGTAATCCTAAAAGGTACCAGAGTTGATGGGATTTATACTTCGGATCCTGAAAAAAATGCCGATGCCACAAAATTTGATTTCATATCATTTGATGATGTTTTGCGAAAAGGACTGAAAGTGATGGATACAACAGCATTTACATTAAGTCAGGAAAACGAGTTACCAATAATAGTATTTGACATGAACAAATCAGGAAATCTTCTCAAGGTAGTTTCTGGGGAGTCTGTTGGTACCCGAGTAAATCTTTAATCCATATATTTATATTGGCTTATTTTTTGATTAGTCCAAAGAAAAGAACTAAAAAATGAAAGAAGAAATAGATTTTATTATAGATTCTGCCAAAGAATCCATGCAAGCTGCAATTGTTCATTTAGAAAAAAAACTTCTTAATATCCGAGCAGGGAAGGCTTCTCCGGCTATGCTTGGTGGTGTTATGGTTGAGTATTACGGCTCACCAACTCCATTAAACCAAGTAGGAAACGTAAGCACTCCAGATGCAAGGACGATTACTATTCAACCTTTTGAGAAGTCACTTATCCCTGAGATAGAAAAAGGAATTCAGGTTGCTAATCTGGGATTCAATCCAATGAATAATGGCGAAAGTGTAATTATAAGTGTACCTCCTCTAACTGAAGAAAGACGTAGAGATCTGGCCAAACAAGCTAAGGCCGAAGCTGAAGATTCCAAGATTGGAGTTCGAAATGATCGTAAAAATGCCAATAATGAAATCAAAAAATTAGAAAAAGAAGGACTATCTGAAGATCTGGCAAAAAATACAGAGCAAGATATCCAAACGTTAACAGACATGTACATCAAGAAGATAGATGAAATGTTAAGTATCAAGGAAAAAGAGATTATGACAGTTTAACACTTTTTTTGTACGGAAATTATATACAAAAGCGTTTTCACTATGAAAACGCTTTTTTTGTATCTTCGTTTTTTTGAACCCCGTCAGTATAATGCGAAACAAATTATTTTGTTTATTATTTTTTACCCACTTTATCTTAATATCTCAAGTAAGCATTAATGGTATTGTGATTGATGCAGGTTCTAATCAACCTTTGCCTTTTGCAACGGTAAAAACCAGTAACTCCTCTTATGCCTTAACATCTGTAAATGGAGAATTTATTATACGTTGTAAAAGTTACCCTTTAAATCTTACGGTAAGTTATTTAGGGTATGAAACAGAAACTATTACAATACAGTCAAAAAATGACGAAAAAATTGAAATAAAGCTTAATCCTGATGAAGAAAATCTAGGCACTGTAAATCTGGATATTACAAACAATGTTGCCGCCAAAATAATCAAACAAGCAATACGTAGGAAAAATCAAAACAATCCAAAAAAATCTTTGAATAGCTTTAGCTACAAAAGCTATAATAAATTCAAGATAACCGAAGACAATCAAGCTAAGTTAAATGTAGCTTCAGATACTACAAATATTGATCTCGAAAACCTACTTAACAAAGCTCATTCCTTTTTATCCGAAAAAATAAGCGATCATCGATTTAATGATAAGTCTGGAGAAAAAGAAAGAGTTCTAGCGACCCGAATGACAGGTTTTGAAGAACCTATCTATAATATGTTAAGTGTCAAAATACAATCTAACTCTCTTTACGAAGAAGATTATACTATTTTCAATAACAAATACATTGGGCCACTATCCAAAAGAGCCCTCAAAAACTACTATTACAAGATTTTAAATACTACTCAAGATAAAAACCCTGCCTTTGTAATACTTTTTCAACCTCGTAAATCAAAAAACTTTGCAAGTCTAGAAGGGGTATTGTATATAGATATAAAAACTCTAGCCATTCAAAAAGCCATTATAGAATTAAGAGGAGAACTTAATGTAATGGCTACTCATGATTTTGAGTACTTTTCTGAAGAAAAAAGTTGGTTTCCAAAAAGCCAGGAAATTACGATAAGACCAGGTAAAGGCAGACAAAAGGTAAGTCTTTTTGGAGGACAGATATCTGTTGGTAGATTAGGCAATGATAAAAAAAGTTACACTGGAAATAATGATTTCCTAGTTTCAACAACTGATTTATTTGACATTGAGTTAAATACCAAACAAAATATTAGAAAAACCCAACCTTCAATAAAAATTGACCCTGAAGCAAATAACAGATCAGAAGCGTATTGGAACCAATACCGTACAAGCGCAATTACAGAAAAGGACCTAAATTCTTTCCCTATTGTTGATAGTATTGTAAAGGCTCAAAATATAAAGCGTAGAATTGATGTTATACAGCGTTTCAATATTGGGTATTATCCTATTGGTTTTTTTGATTTTGACCTTACTTACCCTATCAAATATAACAATTTTGAAGGATTAAGATTAGGTCTTGGCGGTGTAACCAATACCAAACTTTCTAAACGATTTAGAGTAGAAGGATATCTTGTCTACGGTTTTAGAGATTCAAGATCCAAATATGGTATTGGAGGAGGCGTAATGGTCAATAAAAAATTAAGCTCTTGGTTAAATGTCAATTACACAGATGACATCAAGGAAGTAGGAAGTTTTCTTTATCTAACAGACAGAAGAGTATACTCATTGTTTGAACCGCGATTAGTAAACATAGATTTTTACTACAAGCACAGAACCTGGAGTAGCTCTTTACAACAGCAGATTTTCCCGAAACTCTTGTCAGAAACTCAAGTTTCTGTAAGTGATATAAATCAAACTGGAGGATATAATTACCTAAATAACGGAAATTCCTTTTCTGCATACAAAATGGCCGAAGCCACAATGGCTTTGAGATGGAGTCCTTTTAGTAAATTCTTAAAAACTCCTAACGGAATCAAAGAAATCCATGAAGGGTACCCTAAAATTACTGCTCAGTATACTCAAGGTTTTAAAGGATTATTTGACAGCAACTTTTCTTACAGTAAAATTGGTATAAAAGCAGAGTACGTTATTAATCGTATCAATCAATCTCGCACCAGTATGCTATTTGAGGCCGATATTGCCAACGGTGATATACCGCTTACACATTTATATCATGCCTATCCCAATGCACCAACAAAGGAAACTGTTTTACAAAGGTTTTCTGTTGCAGGAAGAAGAACGTTTGAGACGATGTTCTTTGGTGAGTTTTTTAGTGACAGGCTGGCTACTCTACAAATCAAGCATAGAATTGAACCCGTACGTATTACAAATTGGTTTAAACCAGAAGTTGTTTTTATAACCAGATATGCTATTGGAGATATTAGTAATCCAGAAAATCACCAAGGTGTAGATTTCATATCACTACAGCAAGGATATCAAGAATCTGGTTTCGAGATTAATAAACTATTTGCTGGCTTTGGACTTAGCTTTGCCTATCGATATGGAGCATATCACTTACCTCGATTTGAGGACAATATCGCATTCAAGTTTACTTTCTATTTAAAACTTTAATCCTTTTTGTAATAAATAATTTTCTTTACAAAAATTCATAAATAATAAACCTTCAAATCCTTACATTTGCAACTGGAAAGTAAAGGGATGGCAAAATTATTCAGTTTCGGATTTTGGAACGCACTTGCGGGAGTTATACTTCGCAATCGAGCAATTATATTTTTAGTGATAATAGGTATTACCGTTTTTCTTGGGTTTCAATGGAAAAACATGAGGTTTTCCTATACCGAAGCCAACCTGTTACCCTATGATCATGAAGTAAATATTGAGTATCAAAAATTCCTAGACAAATTTGGCGAAGAAGGAAATTTGATTGTTATGGCCGTGAAGGACAGCACTCTTTTTACTGCTGAAAAACTAAAAGCCTGGAATGATTTCAATAACTTTTTTAAACAGTATGATGAGATAGATCTTGTTGTTTCACTAAGAGATCTTAAAAAGTTAGAAAAGCAAGACAACCCACCACGGTTTGAATTGGTTCCATTTATAAAAGATTCAACATTTACCGATAATCAGGCCGCCAAATACGAATACGAATTATTCAATAAACTTCCATTTTACGAAGGGCTTGTTTATAGTAAAAATTCTAAAACTATTCAAAGCGCTCTTTACTTAAAAAAGGATATCGTAAATACCCCTATCAGAAAAAAGTTTATTGAAAAAGTCTTACTACCCTCTGTTAACGCATTTGAGGCCGCTCACAACATAGATGTCAAAGTATCTGGCATGCCTTATATCAGAACGATGAATTCTCAAAGCATAATGGATGAGATTTTGATATTCATTGTTGCAGCATTAGTAGTTACTTCGCTCATTTTCTTTTTCTTTTTCAGATCTGTTAGAGCTACTTTTATATCTATGACCGCTGTAATCATTGGTGTAATGTGGGCCTTTGGTCTTTTGGGTCTCTTAGAATATGAAATTACCGTACTTACTGCAATTATTCCTCCACTGGTTATCGTCATTGGAATCCCCAATTGTATTTTCCTGATCAACAAATACCAACAGGAAATAAAAAAGCATGGAAACAAAGCCAAATCACTACAACGTGTCATTACTAAAGTTGGAAATGCAACATTAATGACCAACATTACTACAGCCGCTGGATTCGCAACTTTTGCATTAACCGAAAGTAAACTTCTTAAAGAATTTGGTATTGTAGCTTCTCTTAACATAGTAGCACTTTTTATTCTGTGCCTATTGGTTATAACTATCATATACAGTTATATGCCTCAACCCAAAGAAAGACACCTAAAACATCTTGGTAAGCGTTGGATAGAAAGGCTTGTAGATTGGATGGAAAATATGGTTAAAACTCGACGAGTAACTATTTATTTTTCTTCAGTTATCATTCTAATAGTAAGTATTATTGGGATTTACACTATAAAAGTTTCGGGAAGTTTATTAGAGGACATGCCAAAAACTGCTGGTTTTTATCAAGATATTGAGTTCTTCGAGGATGAATTTGATGGTATCATGCCATTAGAAATACTAATTAATACAAAACGTAAACAAGGCGTTTTGAAACTCCCTACACTAAGGCGAATGGAGAAACTTCAGGAGTTGATAGAAGAAACTCCAGAGTTATCAAAACCCATATCTATTGTAAGCCTGGCCAAGTACTCTAAACAGGCATTTTATAACGGAAACCCAAAATATTATCAATTACCCAGTAGTCAAGAACGAAATTTTATTTTACCATATCTTAAAAGCTTCAAATCCGAATCTGATGTAATGAAAAGTTATATAGATTCTACAGGGCAGTATGCCAGAATCACTACGTTTATGAAAGATGTTGGTACTGAAGAAATGGAACGAATTGAAGCAACTCTGCTTCCGAAACTCGAAAAAATATTTCCAAAGGACCGATATGAGGTATCATTTACTGGTAAGGCACTTGTCTTTCAAAAGGGCACCAAATATCTAGTATGGAATCTAGTATTTTCTTTAGGACTAGCTGTATTCTTAATTGCTTTATTTATGGCCTGGATGTTTAGGTCATTTAAAATGATTATCATCTCTTTAATTCCTAACCTACTTCCCCTATTAATGACAGCGGGGTTAATGGGATATCTGGGAGTACCTATCAAGCCATCAACCATATTAGTTTTTAGTATTGCATTTGGTATTTCTGTAGATGATACTATACATTTTCTGGCGAAGTATCGACAAGAATTAAAATCCAATCACTGGAGAATTAGAAAATCTGTTCTTGCATCACTAAGAGAAACAGGAGTAAGCATGTTTTATACCTCTACTGTATTGTTTTTTGGTTTCTCTGTATTTATGATCTCAAACTTTGGAGGAACAAAAGCACTAGGAGGATTGGTATCTACTACACTATTATTTGCAATGCTTGCAAATCTCTTACTTCTACCATCTTTATTACTTTCTTTGGAACGTAGTATAGCTAACAAGAAAACATTAAAAGAACCCACCTTAAAAATTATTCCTAACGAAGAAGAAGAGATAGAAGAATCTGAAGACAAGGAATAGACATTAAATTCATTTAAAAAATAAAAAGCCCCGTTATTTCTAACGGGACTTTCTGTAAGATAGATTACCCCAAAACCTATCGAACTAAACTTAACGTAAACACAATCGTCATAATTGCATATGCAAGATACTGTCCCTTTTTATATTTTGAAATAGCATGAGGGGGGGAAAAATCCCCTTTTTTACAATTTAATGCAAAATTTAACATTATCTACACTAGTAAAAATTAATATTTTAATATTTAAAAAACTGATTATCAATATATTAAATCCTTAATTTAACACTAAACAATTCTAAAATTTTCACAAAAAAACTTATTGAAATATGAGCTTTTAGTGCAAAAAACAACTCATTTACGGTTTTCCTCATAGAATAGCAACTCCAAAAAACGTCAGATTTTTAAACTTTAGGTTTAACTCTTCAACAGATAACAAAAAAGATACCAAACTATTCAAATCCATATATAGTTTTTGAATTCATAAGATTATGCTTCAATCGGATTAAAAAATTATCTTTGCTAACTCAAATTTTGTGCACAACCATATTTCTAAATTATTAGTTTATAAGAGAAATATAAAATTGAGGTGTACTAATACAAGAAAAATTGATTATATAATGAAGCATACCAAAGTAATAGAAGTACTACAAAGTGATAAACTATTACAACCTGTAACTATAAAGGGATGGGTTCGTTCTTTTCGTAATGACCGTTTTATAGCGGTAAATGATGGATCAACTATTAATAATATTCAGTGTGTTCTAGATGATAACATAATTAACAAAGACACCCAGGATAGAATTAATATTGGGGCCGCTGTTACAATTGAGGGTACGCTCGTAGAAAGCCAAGGAAAAGGACAACGTGTAGAGATACAGGTATCTGAAGTTAAAATTGAAGGAGATGCAGATCCAGAAGAGCTTAAATTAACGATCTTATCCCCCAAACGTCATACTCTCGAAAAATTACGAGAGCAGGCTCATCTTAGAGTTCGTACGAACACTTTTGGTGCGATCATGCGCGTACGATCAAAACTATCTTTTGCAATACATGAGTATTTTCAAAAGAATGATTTCTACTATGTACATACGCCTGTAATTACAAAAAGTGATGCAGAAGGTGCTGGTGAGGCTTTTAAGGTTACTAATCTTGATTTAAACAATATCCCAAAAGATGAAAATGATGAGGCGGATTATAAACAAGATTTTTTTGGAGGTGAAACCAACCTAACAGTTTCTGGCCAGTTAGAAGCTGAAACTTATGCAATGGGGTTGGGACAAGTATATACTTTTGGTCCAACATTTAGAGCAGAAAACTCAAACACATCGCGTCATCTTGCAGAGTTTTGGATGGTAGAACCAGAGGTTGCTTTTTGTGATCTTGATGGTAATATGGATCTAGCTGAAGATTTTATCAAATATGTGGTGCAATTTGCATTGGATAACTGTCAGGATGATTTAGAATTTTTAGAAAATCGTCTTGTACAGGAGGATAAACAAAAACCTCAGGCAGAACGATCAGAAATGCTTCTTCGTGATAAATTAAAATTTATTCTGGAGAACAATTTTAAGCGAGTGAGTTATACTGAAGCAATTGAAATTTTAAAGAACTCTAAGCCAAATAAAAAGAAAAAATTCAAATTCCCGATCGATGGATGGGGAGCCGATCTGCAAAGTGAGCATGAAAGGTTTCTTGTAGAAAAGCATTTTAAATGCCCGGTTATCTTATTTGACTATCCTGCAGATATTAAATCATTTTATATGCGTTTAAATGAGGACGGAAAAACAGTAAGAGCTATGGATATACTTTTCCCAGGCATTGGAGAGATAGTAGGTGGTTCTCAGCGTGAAGAGCGTTTAGATGTATTAAAAGAAAAAATGGCAGCTCTAGATATTCCTGAGGAAGATTTATGGTGGTATTTAGACACACGCCGTTTTGGAACTTGCGTCCATAGTGGTTTTGGTCTTGGGTTTGAGCGTCTTGTACTATTTGTTACCGGAATGGGTAATATACGCGATGTGATTCCTTACCCTAGAACACCGCTTAACGCAGAGTTTTAAAGTATTCTAACATTATTCTTTTGAAAGAGCCCCAACTTTCTTTCAGAAGGTATTTTAATTCATTGTTATGAAAAAAATTACACTTCTAGTTTTTCTATTTGTCTTCTCATTACACATTTGTGGACAAAAAGGTAAGTTCTCTATTACCAAAACACCTGATTGGGTAAAAAAAATAGAGAATCTCAATTCTGATAGTACTATAAATGAAACCTCATCAGGATATTATTATCACCTCATCGATTTCCAAAAGAATGTTGAAGATCAAAGTTATTTTTCTCATTATACTATAGAGGCAATCAATAATGAGGGGATTCAACAAGTTTCTGATATTAGTATAGATTTTGATCCCTCCTATCAAAAATTGTATTTCCACCATATCAACATCATAAGAGAAGGAAAAATAATCAATAAACTTTTTTCAAATCAGATAAAAACTGTTCAAAGAGAATCCAACATGGAGAGGTTTTTATATGATGGAACACTCACTGCTTTTATAAATCTAACTGATGTAAGGAAAGGAGATTTTATTGATTATTCATTTACCCTAAAAGGGTCAAATCCCGTTTATGAAAATAAATTTCACTCCAAAATATATTTTCAATATTCAATTCCTGTTAGATACCTATACAATAGACTCATAACTTCTAAAGATCGAAAATTAAACTTTAAATATTTCAATGAAGCTACCAAAGCATCAATCAGCTCAAGTAATGGATTTGTAGAATATCTCTGGGAAAATAAAAAAATTGCCCCTCTCATTTACGATATAAATACCCCGTCCTGGCATGACCCGCTGCCAAATGTATCTATATCTGAATATAATTCTTGGAAAGAAGTTATTGATCAATATGCCAAACATTACACAATTACTAGCACAGATCAAAAAAAACTTAAAAAAGAAGTTATAAAACTGTTCGCAAATACGCCTAAGGATTCTTTATTCAGTAAAATCAGAAAATTTGTTCAGGATGATATTAGATATTTAGGATTTGAAGGAGGTTTAAATTCCCATATACCTAATAATCCACTTCAGGTTATAGAACAACGATATGGTGATTGCAAAGCAAAATCCTTTTTGTTAACTGAAATTTTAAGAGATTTTGACTTTGAAGCTAATCCTATTTTGGTCAACTCATACAATGGAAAAAAAATTACAGAGGAACTTCCTTCTCCAAATCTATTTGATCATTGTATAGTTCAAGTTAAACAAAATGGTGAAAACTATTACATTGATCCAACCATAAGTAATCAAGGAGGTACTATTGACAATATTTTCATTCCAAACTACGAAACAGGACTGGTACTAAATACCAGAGAAAATCAATTATCAGAAATAAAATCTACATCCAAAAATACGATTAGGATTCTGGAAGAATTTGACCTTGATGAAATTGGTGGTACTGGGTATTTATTTGTCACTACTTTGTATAATGGTTCGTATGCAAATGACCAAAGAATGAGTTTTGCAAAAAAAGACATCAAGAAAACACAAAAGGAATACTTAAATTTTTATAGCGCTTTATACCCTAGTATTAGAGAATTTTCTAAAATTGAATTTATTGATAATAGAGAAAACATCAATCAAGTAACCATAAAAGAGAGTTATTTTATCGATTCATTGTGGACAAAATCTCCTCAAAACAAGGATATACTTGTAAGTGAATTCTATCCTTTAAATATGGAGTCTTATGCCAATTTGAATAAATCTCCCGAAAGAACTATGCCTTATTACGTTCAATATCCCATTGATTTTGAACAAAAAATTGTAATAAACCTTCCTGAAGATTGGAACGTACAAAATGAAAGTACTGTAGTTGAAGAAAACTCATTTAAATATACATATGATGTTAACTATTCCTATAGGAAAATTACACTTAACCACACCTACAAAACATTAAAAAATCATATAAGTCCTAAAGAGACTAGTACATTTATTGCAAAGCATGAAAAAATCCTAAATAATTTATCCTACATGCTCACTTATAATAAGGGTTTAGTTTCTCAAAGTTCAGGCGCTAGTTGGCAGCTTATACTTTTATCTCTATTAACTTTATTCATCTGTGGCTATTTTGCTTATAAAATATTTGTAAATTATAATATAAAAACAGCATCTGTATTTGAAGAAAATCAGAATATTGGGGGTTGGTTGATACTTATTGCCATTGGATTAATTTTTACGCCTTTTCTACTATTACTTGAAATTTTCAGAAATTTCGATGATTTTTTTAGCACATCAACATGGGAGTATATCCTACAAGATCACCAGTCATTTAGTGATTTATTCACATCATTATTGATAGTTTTTGAGATCGTATATAATGCCGCTTTTTTCGTGTTCTCAATGTTAATTCTCTCATTATTTTTTACTAGAAGAACGATTTTACCAAAGATGATCATTCTGTTTTATGCTTTATCCTTTATTATCCCCACATTAGACTCAATTATTGCTTTCAGTATAAATGAGTTCGCCTACACGGAAACAGAAAAAATTCAGGCGTACAAAGAAGCTGGAAAATCTTTTATAAAAGCGGCGATTTGGATTCCATATTTCATAGTCTCAAAAAGAGTAAAAACCACATTCACTCAATTGTATACCAAAAAAAATAAGCTATTTTAATTATAATGCTTCTTTAATAAAACCTCAGAAATCAGATCCTTAATAACCATACGGTCAGGGTCTGGTTTCTGAGATTTATTTTTTGCTCTTTGTACTTTTTCAAAATGTGGTATTTTTCCCGTCTTGGTTAAAAAATCAAGTACTTCTTCAAAAAAACCGTTAAGAATGGGTATCACATACCTGCTCGAATCATTTTTCTTCTTAAGGTGAATGAACTTTTTAGTGTAAGCAAGAAAAATCTGAGGATATTGAGCAAAGGTCATTAACGCTTCACAAAAACTTTGATACACCTCTTCCTTATTTAGGTTATTTCTGAATTTCAATTTTGATTGATCAATTTCTTTAAGCGTATATAACAGTATACTTTCGCGTATAAAAGTATGGTAATCATTTTTAGAATAATAATAAACTTCCATACCAATATTGGTATTTACTACCAATACCTCATTTCCGATATTTTGTTTTAAAAAAGATTCAAAAACGGCAACCATAGCAGAAGACATTAATAATCTCCTTTTAAGATCGATTGATCTGATATTTACAGATTTTATACTTTCTATGGCTTTATCCTTACTCATTTACTAACATTAAATAATTCTGAGATATCTAAACCTTGATTTTTGGCATGCATTTCTGCAGTATATCCTCTATTATCTTTGGCCGAGACATCTGCTCCATTTTCAATCAATAATTTGATAATTTCTTTTTGACCAAAAGTAGCGGCATATATTAGTGCAGTTGCTTCATTAAAGCTTTTCTGGTTTACATCTGCTCCTGATTTAATCAATAATTCTGCTATATCATAATACCCTTTAAAACAAACCCCCATTAATGCCGTATTTCCTGAACTGTCTTTTGCGTTGATATCTGGATTATAGTCTAGGATTAGTCTTGTAATCTGTTCATATCCATAATATGTAGCTAATAATAATGGTGTAGAACCTCTTACATCTTTTGTATCTACAAGGTGTGGGTTAATATTGAGAATAGCTTGCACTTCACTCAATTCTTCAGATCTAATAGCATTAAAAATATCTTCCATAGAATAATATATCTATAATAATTATGACATAAAAATATGTACTTCCATTTTATATAAAAAAAATCAATAAAAATCTTACACACAAGATTTACCAGAACCCTATTATCATTAAACACTTTAACAGATAGTTAATTACAAAATTACCTGTTAAAGTGTTCAAAATTTGTTATTACAAATATTAGGCTATATCAAAGCGATCAAGATCCATAACTTTACTCCATGCAGCAACAAAATGATCCATGAACTTTACTTGAGAATCTTTACACCCATAAACTTCAGCAAGTGCTCGTAATTCTGAATTAGAACCAAATATAAGGTCCGCTCGTGTGCCCGTCCATTTAAGTTCACCTGTCTTACGATCACGCCCTTCAAAGACATCATCATCTGAAACTGCTTTCCATGTAATACCTAAATCAAGTAGATTAACAAAGAAATCATTGGTTAATGATTGTGTGTGCTTGGTAAAGACCCCATGCTTTGATTGATCAAAATTGGTGTCAAGAACACGCATCCCGCCAATTAAAACTGTCATTTCTGGCGCGGTTAGGGTTAACAATTGAGCACGATCAACCAGCATTTCTTCTGCAGATATGGTATATTTCGTTTTCATATAATTACGAAAACCATCAGCCGTTGGCTCTAAGATAGAGAAGGATTCTATATCTGTTTGTTCTTGAGATGAATCTCCTCGTCCGGGCGTAAAGGGTACTGTTATGTGGTGACCTGCATTTTTAGCTGCTAGTTCTATACCTGCACACCCACCAAGAACAATCAAGTCTGCTAGCGAGACCTTTTTATCAGACTGTTCATTATTAAATTCATTCTGGATACCTTCAAGAGTTTCTAATACTTTAGCAAGTTGAGTTGGGCGATTCACTTCCCAATTTTTCTGTGGCTCCAGACAAATACGTGCACCATTAGCACCTCCACGCTTATCAGAACCTCGAAATGTAGATGCCGATGCCCAAGCTGTAGACACGAGCTCAGAAACAGATAATCCTGAAGAAAGAATAGTATTTTTTAGTGTAGTGATATCCTGATCGTTAATCAACTTGTGAGTAACGGCAGGTATAGGATCCTGCCAAATTAACTCCTCTTTTGGTACTTCGGGACCAAGATAGCGAGTAATGGGCCCCATATCACGATGTGTTAACTTAAACCAGGCCCGTGCAAAAGCATCTGCAAACTCATCTGGATTTGCCTGAAAATGTTTAGAAATTTTTTTATAAATAGGATCCATCTTTAACCCCATATCGGCAGTTGTCATCATTAGATCTTGCGCTTGAGATGCATCATGAGCTTTGGGAGCAGTTTTTGCTGCAGAGGCAGCAGTGGGTTTCCATTGATGTGCCCCGGCCGGACTCTTGGTTAATTCCCATTCATAACCAAATAGCACATCAAAATATTCATTATCCCATCGTGTTGGATGTGGTGTCCAGGCACCTTCTATACCACTAGTGATCGTATTATCACCATGGCCACTACCAAACGTGTTTTTCCAACCCAAACTTTGTTCTTCAATACTGGCTCCTGCTGGTTCTCTGCCTACATACTTATCAGGATCTGCCGCTCCGTGTGCTTTTCCAAAAGTGTGACCACCGGCAACAAGCGCCACTGTTTCTTCATCATTCATAGCCATACGGCCAAAAGTTTCACGAATATCTCTGGCAGATGCAACAGGGTCAGGATTACCATTCGGCCCTTCGGGATTCACATAGATCAGTCCCATCTGTACAGCACCGAGTGGGTTTTCAAGTTCTCTATCGCCTTCATAACGCTTATCTCCCAACCACTCTGTTTCGGCACCCCAATAGATATCTTCTTCGGGCTCCCATACATCTTCACGACCTCCTGCAAAACCAAAAGTTTCAAACCCCATAGATTCTAGTGCACAATTTCCGGCAAGAATCATAAGATCAGCCCAAGAAATTTTCTTTCCGTATTTCTGTTTAATAGGCCAAAGTAGTATACGTGCTTTATCAAGGTTTCCATTATCTGGCCAACTATTTAAAGGAGCAAATCGTTGAGTTCCCGAAGCCGCACCTCCGCGACCATCAGCAATTCTGTAAGTACCAGCACTATGCCATGCCATACGAATGAAAAGCGGACCATAGTGACCATAGTCTGCGGGCCACCAATCCTGGGAATCTGTCATAAGCTCAAAAAGATCTTTCTTAACAGCTTTGAGATCTAAGGTTTTGAACTCCTTAGCATAGTCAAATTCTTCACCCATCGGATTGGACAATGAAGAGTGTTGTCTAAGAATATTAAGCTTTAATTGATTTGGCCACCAATCACGGTTAGATGTACCACCACCTGCACCTTGCTTTAGCGCTCCGTTTAGAAAAGGACACATTCCTTCACCATTAATGGCGTAACTTAAACCATGGGATGATTTGTTATTTTCCATATTAAAAGTTTAAAGAGTTTATTAATTTTTTAGAATACTTAAAAATACAATAAATTTTTCTTATAAATTTAAATAAAACAATATATAAAAACTATAAAGTCATTGAGCACCTTTATAAATCTAACCAATACATAGGTTTGTGATATCAATTCAGGGAAATAAGGTAATCATAACTAAATATACCTATTATTTATGTCTTTTCCGATATCTAATTCGCTGATTACTTATTCTTTGCATAGCCAAAAATAGCTTATCTACGGAACTCGAAATCGGGAATATCCAAGACAATTTGAAAATTCTTAATTAGTAGAACTACAGAATTATATGAAATAGGAAATTATACGAAAAAGTAATTTCACGTTTAGAAGTAAAAATAATAAATTGTAGAAATCTTGTATTTAAGTTCCTAGAAGGATATATAATAACATTAATTTGTACAAAATTATTAAGAACAGATACTCTACGTTTTACCCCAGTCTATCTTTCATTTTCTGGAGTTGCTGCTCAATAATTAATAGTTTATCCTCTACATGGTCTCCAAATTCTGGAATACGTTTGCAAAATACATATCGCACTCTCCACATTTCTTTAATATCAGCTATGGGATATGCTGAATCTTCAATATTTTTATGATCTGCTCGTAATACAGCATTTCCCTTGGTGATATAAAGTCTTCTAAAAATCAACTTCCCATCTACCACAACAAAAACCAATGTACCATTATTTAGTTTCTTAATAACAGTTGCCGGCACCTTCTCTCCTACTACTATGTCTTTGGGATAAAATCCTTTATCATGAGATGTCATTTCTAAATTAGAAACTGTGTACCCTCTAAATTCTTTAGTTGGATTTAGAGGCAATTGCATTGCAGGCAATTCTTTAATAAATTCTTCATTATTAAATAATGTTATATAATCACTTGATGTATTATCGGTAATACATGGGATAGTAGCAAACTGCTCTCGTTTTACATCTTCGGCATACGTAGTAAGGTCACCTTTAAACTTTAAGAGTTGATTTACTGTTAATTCATGGGTAAGCAAATCATCAATCTGAATGCTAAAATGATTAGCAATTTTAATGATTGTTTCGATTTTAGGCTCACTTCTACCTTCTTCATATGCCCCCAGAGTGCCTCTTTTAAGGTCAAAAAGCTCAGCAAATGCCTGCTGACTCAAGCCTTTTACTCCTCTTATCTTTTTAATATTTTTTCCAAAAAAAGACATTTTTGCTAATTTTATTTGCAATTATTAAAAATAGTTGTACATTTACACTAACAATATTAGCTAATATCTTATTAAAAAGCTAATTTTAGTAGAAATACTTCGAGATTTTATTCTTTTCTTAAGAAGTAAGGGGAATTATACTAAAATTTTTAGCGAACATTTAATTACTAACTTAAATCATTCAAATCTATGATTACTCTGATAATATATCTAACTAATTTAGCTAAACAAATTACTGAAAATGTATGTTACTTTTTGTAATATTGACATACTAGCAACTAATCTGAATTAAATCACTAATTATCAATTAAATCAGTCATCAAATGCAAAATCATTTTCAACTGGTGAAAGACTTTTTACTTCAACTCAATTATAACATCATTCATGAAAACCAAAGAGAAGGGATTATCATGATTAGCAAGGAGAGTGAAGGAATCAAAAATATGATTCTTGGAGTCGCGCCACCCATTTTAATAATGGAACAGCATATTTTTAATATAAAAAACAAAAATGAATTGATATACCGCAGTTTGCTTCAAAAAAATCGAGATATCGTCCATGGTGCTTTTGTCTTGGATAATACTGGAGATAAAGTAATCTTTAGAGATACACTGCAGGTCGAAAACCTGGATCTCAATGAGCTTGAAGGATCATTAAATTCTTTAGGCCTATTATTAGGTGAGTATTCAGAACACATTATAAATTTTTCAAAATACTAGTACTATGAACTTTTTTAAACGATTATTTAAAATAGGGGAAGCTGAGGCAAATTCTGCGATTGATAAAATGGAAGATCCTATCAAGATGACCGAACAAGGGATACGCGATATGAAAACTGATCTTGAAAAAAGCCTTGAAGCCTTGGCCCAAGTTAAAGCCCTTGCTATAAGAGCAAAAAATGAAGCGGAAGAATTTTCTACTAAAGCTGAAGATTATCAGCAAAAAGCAATGCTAATTCTAAAAAAAGCTCAAGGTGGCAGTATTGATTCATCTGAAGCTGATCGCCTGGCGAAACAGGCTTTAGTAAAAAAAGAAGAGGCCATACAGCATGTAAGCCGCAGTAAAGGAGAATCTGAAAAGTTTGACAACTCTGTGAATCAATTAGAAAAAAATATACAGGATATCAAACAGAACATTAATAAATGGGAAAACGAACTCAAAACACTAAAAGCGCGTGTGAAGGTTTCTACGGCTACGAAAAATGTAAATAAGCAAATGGCAGAAATTGATAGTTCAAGCACGGTTTCTATGCTAGAACGCATGAAAGACAAGGTAAATCAAGAAGAAGCTTTAGCCGAGGCATATGGTGATATTGCGAACACGTCTAAATCAATTGATGAAGAAATCGATAAAGCCGTTGACATAACTCAGACTAATGCAGAAGACGATTTAGCAAAGCTTAAAGAGCAATTAGGAATCAAGAACTAATAAGTCTTGATTTCAAAACTGATCTTAAAAACTATTTTGTAACTAAATAACCAAACCATTGAAAGAATTATTTGAAATAGCCATATCTATCGTCAATCTACCATTGACTATTCTTTTTGGGTTGTTAATCCTTTATTGGTTACTCACTACCTTAACAGGAATCGATTTGGATTTCTTTGATGCTGATATTGATATCGATACAGATGTAGATGTAGAGATGGACACAGATTTTGATGCAAGAGCAAATTTAGACATTCAGGATATTTCTAATACCGAAGTAAAAAAAGAAGATATAATTCGCCGTCGTGGCAAACTAAACTTCTTTCAGATGTTCCTGATTTATTTCAATTTTGTGGGCTTACCATTTATGTTCACCTTTACTTTCTTTGTACTATTTTGGTGGGCAATCACTATGTCAGGCACTTCAATAACTAGTAGTTATAATACTGACTTTGGATTTATATTTTTCTTTGGAGGTATTGTTCCAGCTTTATTTTTAACTAAAATATTTACCACACCTTTCAAAAGGTTCTTTACAAATTTCAATAATAAGGGAGAACGTGCACTAGAACTATTGGGAAGACAAGGAGTATTACAAAGTTCTCTTTCTGGAGGAAAAATTTCAATATTAGAAATAAAAATTCAATCAGATCCTATCAAAGTTATGGTAAAATCAAAGGATGGGATGGAGATTCCTGCAAATACTCCTGTAGAAATTATAAACCAAGTAAAAAACAAACAACTTTATATCATTCAACCATTAAACTATTAATCAAATTATGAGCAATATAGCAAGCATAGCCATCATAGTGGTGGTAGCATTAGTACTTCTAATTGTACTTTATTTTATAATCATCGCTATTTTCTACAGGAAAATTCCTCAAGGAGAATCTCTTGTACGAACAGGTTTTGGAGGAACTGCAGTAGCATTTGACAAAGGTCTTTATGTTATTCCGGTACTTCACAGAGTAGAAATTATGGATATCTCTATCAAAAAAATCGAGATCGAGCGAACGGGAGTAAACGGATTGATCTGTAAGGATAATATTCGTGCTGATATCAAGGTAGCTTTCTTTGTAAGAGTAAACAAATCTGTAGAGGATATTATCAACGTTGCACAAACTATTGGTTGTAATCGTGCTTCAGAAATTGATACGCTTCGTAGTTTATTTGACGCGAAATTTTCTGAAGCCTTAAAAACTGTAGGTAAGAAATTCGAATTTGTAGAACTGTATGAAGCTAGAAGAGAATTTAGAGATGAGATTGTGAATATAATCGGAACAGATCTTAACGGCTATATTCTTGACGATTGTGCGATAGATGATCTGGAACAGACATCATTAAGTGTTATGAAAGCTGACAATATTTTGGATGCGGAGGGTATCAAAAAGATTACTGAACTAACCGCCGCGCAGAATATTAAATCTAACCTTATTAAGCGTGATGAGGAAAAAGTAATCCGCAAACAAGATGTTGAAGCTCGTGAAGCAATTCTAGAATTGGATAAGCAATTGGCAGAGAAAGAGGAGCAACAGAAAAGAGAAATCTCTAATATCAAATCCAGAGAAGAAGCGGAAATATTAAAAGTTTCTGAAGAAGAACGCCTAAAATCTGAAACAGCGCGTATTTCGACTCAGGAGAAGGTAAAAGTAGCTGAAGAAAACATGGAACGTCAAATTATTGTTGCTGCCAAAAATAAACAACGTACTGACGCTGTAGAAACTGAAAGAGTAGAGAAAGACAGAATGCTTGAAGCTACAGAACGTGAAAGAATAGTGACGTTGGCTCAGATTGAGAAAGAAAAAGTGGTTGAGGTCGAAAAGAAAAACATTCAGGATGTGATTCGTGATCGTGTGATGCTGGAAAAAGGCGTAGTAGAGGAACGAGAAAACATGAAAGACATTGAAGCTTTTAAAACTGCAGATCGTGATAAACAAGTAAAAATTACCGTAGCCGAGGCAAATGCTCAAGAAGACTTAATAAAAACTATAAAAGCTGCAGAAGCTCAAAAAGAAGCGGCCAAACAAAAAGCAGAAGAAATCAATATCGAAGCGCAAGCACAAAAAGAAGCTAGTGAAAAAGAAGCTGAAGCACGTAAAACACTTGCCGAAGCACAGGCCAAAGAAGAGGCAACACTTGGAATGTCCGAAGCACAAGTAATGCATGCCAAGGCAGATGCACATGAACGTGAAGGAATGGTTGAGGCTATTGTAATTGAAAAGAAAGCTAAAGCAGAAGCAGCAGGAATTGAAGCCAAAGCTGAAGCAATTCGTAAAGAAGGAATGGCAGAAGCTGAAGTGATCAAAGAAAAAGCACTTGCAGATGCAGTAGGAATTGAAGAAAAAGCTGAAGCTATGAAAAAACTTGATGGTGTTGGTAAAGAACATGAAGAATTTAAGCTACGCCTGGATAAAGAATTACAAGTCGATTTAGCGCACATCAATATTCAAAAAGAAATTGCAGATGCACAGGCCGAAGTAATCAGTGAAGCATTAAAAGCAGCTAATATAGATATTGTGGGAGGTGAAACTATGTTCTTTGAGCAAATTATGGGCCAGATTACCAAAGCTAAGGGAATTGACAGATTGGTAAAACATTCTGACAACATTCAGGATGTAAAAGATGCAATCCTTGGAAGCGAAGATGTAAAAGGCAATCTCTTAGAAAAAATAAAAGAATTTGCTACTAAATATGGAATTTCTTCAGAAGACATAAAAAACCTCACAATAGCTAATCTACTGCTAGAACTAAAACAGAAAACTACAGATCCCGCAGAAAATAATCTGTTTACCAATTTGTTTAACCTGGCAAGCGGATTAGGCCTTTCAGATAAAAAACTGAAATAATATCCAAAGAATTTCTCCTTCTTCGAAAGGAGGAGAATGAAATATACTTTATGAATCAAATCATAAATATTTTTTTAGACCCATAAAGTCAATCCCTGAAAGTCAAGAACTCTCTTTAGGGTAGCGAGGAATTGACTGAATGGGATTTGTTTAATTTTTAATATTGTTTAATTATGGGAGGAGAAGGAGCAATGATGCAAGCTATTCATTCTTTACGGAATAATAGCAGAAGAAGTAAAAGAGAAGCTTTTGAAGGATGGACTGGGTTTGATTCAGCAAGCCAAGGTATCAAAATAGAACCTGTTTCTGAAGAGCTATTACAAGAAATCAGAGAGAAGCTAAAGATTCAGAGACAGTCTCTTTTTAGAAGACGATTAATTGCTTCTGGATTAGTAATCGTTTTGATAGCTGGAGTAATAGTATATAATATGACCTAAAAAGCTCTCCTCCTTATTTCAAGGAGGAGAATGAATTACTTGCAGCGGAAGAAAGAGTTGGTTGTGGATCCCACACCACCCCTGATTTATCAACGATAAACCTGTCCCCTTCTCAAAAAGAGGGGAATTTATAACTCTGAGTAAACACTAGAGTAAAACTATGGAAGAAACCGAAACGAACAACATACAACTAGACGGAGGAACTTATGAGATCATCCAGAATCGTTTGCAAAAACACAAAGATGAACTACAAAAACGCCTTACACAACTTAATCATGCAAGAAAAGAGGTTTTTGGCAGTGTAGAAACCAAACTTATTGCCAATAACCGCATCAATACAGAAAACAATTGTATAGCAAGAGATATTGTTACTATTGGTAAGTTTTGTCTATTTGGATATAACGTACATTTTGGGCTTCGCACAGAGATTACCTTGGCAGATGTATTTAGTATTTATAATTATTCTAATGATCATTTCATAGCAAAATCGCTGGATCTTATAAATGACCCAATATTTATTGATGATTTTACCAATCTCTATAAATACTATCGCAATACAATATTCTCAAAATTTGCCATTGTTGGAAATTACCTTCATATGGTCTTTCAGCTTAGTGAAAGTACCTCTGACATTAAAACCTTTAAATGGTTAATCAATGAAGACAAATTGATCTATGTTGACAATCGTAGTGAACATGAATTTGTATTCCCAAAGCAACACGAATTTAATTGGACAGAAGTGACTCGTGATATGCATCGCCATGGTGCGCATCCACATATTTCAATCCTTGATAAAGTATTTGTCGAGACTATTGGAGGAGATTTAACTATCAAAATTGAAGACAATACAGACGAAGGAAAAGGGATTTTTGATGAAGCAGTGCAGCATATTGATCAAACACTAGACGATGGACAATATCGTTTTGCAGATCTAGGAAATCTAATAACTCTAGAAATTAAACCTTTTCAGGAGTCACCTCGATATTTTGTATACAACCATAAAATGCAGGAAGTCAAAAAAATTGACTGTATAAAAGATGCATGTATCCTTCTTCCTGATGATCAGGGTATCATATATCCTAATGGATATTATCTTCAATCCGGAGAGTATAAATTGTTTACAAATGAAGTATCTAATGTTAAATTTCAGGAAAAAATAAGCTCTCCCAACGGAGAAGATTTTTTATATGTTTTTTACCAAAGCAAAAAAGGATTATATACCCTAATGTCTTATAATGTAATAGAGCAAGAAGTAAAAACACCTATCGTTTGTAATGGTTTTACAATTCTAGAACAAGGAGAATTGTGTTATTTTAAAACCGAAGACGATCAAACTAAACACCATGTAATCCAAATTTGGCAAACGCCTTTTATGCAAGGTGACATTTTGCCTTCTGAACATATAGACACATTGTTGTATAAGATCGGCAACAAAGATATTGTAAAAGCTATGGCCGAATGTCATGCCTTGATAACACTTCTTAACAAAGAGGACAACTATGATGGGTTGTATGACGATCTAGCCAAATTATCTAGTGAAGTTGTTGATAGTTATTATTGGATACGTGAAGAGGATACGTTTCGTTTAGATATCCCTCTACAAGAAATTAATGGAGCTGCAAATGCTGCCATTGATGAATTCGAAAAAGTAGTTCAGTTTCGTAAAACGGCTGCAAATAAAACCAAAAAAACTCGGGATAAAGCTGAAGCTATTTTTGGAAAAATCAAAAGTAGCTCTTTTAAAACGATAGATGACTTTGTTTCGACACTCTCGCAACTACGCACCCTACGAGGAGAAGTAATTGGCTTGAATGATATTCGATACATCGATAAATCATTTCTTGAGCAGCTTGAAACTGAAATAGCAAAGTACACCGAAAAGATTTCTAAACGATGCGTTCAATTCTTACTTGATGACAAAGCACTTTTACCATACCATACCCGTGTTGAAGAAAAACAAAACGAACTCAACGGCATAAAAAAAGTAATCGATGCCAAAAAATTAGAAGAAAAAGTTAATAAGATCGCTACAGACTTGGAAATGCTAATTGATATTGTGTCAAATCTTCAAATTGAAGACACTTCTCATTCTACAAAGATTATTGATAATATTTCCCTGATCTTTGCAACAATCAATCAGCTTAAAGCGGGAATTAAAAACAAAATAAAATCCTTAGGAAGCAAAGAAGCCAATGCTGAATTTGCCGCTCAAATCAAATTGGTAAATCAGAGTATTATTAATTACCTCGATATAGCTACTACTCCAGAAAAGACAGATGAGTTGTTAAATAAAGTTTCTGTTCAACTAGAAGATCTTGAAGGGAGATTTGCAGATTTCGAAGAATTCATCACTCAAATCATTGAAAAACGTGAAGAAGTATACAATGCTTTCGAAGCTCGTAAAAATAGTTTGATTGAAGCTCGAAATAAAAAAGCCGTAGCTTTTGAAAATGCTGCCAACAGAATTTTAAAGGGTGTAAATAAAAAGGCCCTAAGCTTCAATTCAGTAGTTGATATAAACGGTTATTTCGCTTCAGATTTGATGATTAACAAACTACGTGATATTGTCTCACAATTACAGATATTAGATGATGCCGGAAAGGCCGAAGCTATCGAGACAGCATTAAAAGTTGCCAAAGAAGATGCTACACGCAAACTCAAGGACAAACAAGACTTATATGAAGATGGTGAAAATATAATCAAACTAGGCAAACATAAATTTGGGGTTAATAAACAACCACTGGATTTAACTATTGTTTACAAAGATAGAGCACTGGCTTATCACCTTACCGGAACTGATTTTTATAAAGAAATTACTGATGAAATACTATTAAAGTCAAAAAAATATTGGGATCAAGAATTAATTTCTGAAAACCCTGAGGTTTATCGTGCCGCATATCTGGCGTATAAAATATTCAAATCTATTGATGAAAAAAAACTTTTAAATTTAACCGAAGAGGAACTTCTGGAACTCGTAAAATCAGAAAGTAGTAAAAACTATACCGAAGGGTATGTAAAAGGCGTTCATGATGTGGATGCATCTAAAATTTTAAAAGTATTAGTAACCAAAGACCATGATCTAGGGCTTCTTTGTTTTGCGCCTGATAATAGGGCATTTGCTCAATTTTTTTGGTATAGTCTTACTGCCGAAAAACAGCTTTATTGGAATACAACTCTTAAAGCTTCGGGAGCAGTCTTGGAAGTTTTTCCAAATAGTAATGAGCATCAAAAGCTTATTACGAATTTGGAAAAAGAGATTATTGCTTTTTCACAAACAAAACTACTATTTGATCCGAGTTTAAGTAACGACATTGCCAATTATCTCTTTGCAGAATTGCAAAAGGATCAAACCTTTTGTATTAGTCAAACAGCAATTGAATTATATGATGCTTTTATTGATGAACTTAAAAAGAAAAAGGTATTTATAAAACTTAAAAAATCTCTTCAGTTAGATATTAAACAGCGTTCAAATGCCAATGGCGGTTGGAACGACAGGATCAACCTCGCTCTTCAGTGGGTGGCCTCTTTTTTAAAACAATATTATCCTTTAAAAACAAATTATGCTCAGGAAATCGTATGCATATTACTGTTCAAGGATGAGTCTGCATTAGAAGTAATTCATGTTAATCCTTTTAAAACGATTGAAGGTTTAAAAGGAAGTCATAAAACGATTACCGAAGGCAAGTTTACATTTAATTATCATGATTTTATTTCAAAACTAGCGCAGTTTACACAAATAGAAGTCCCTGCTTTTGAAACCTATCGTGAAGCAAAACATAAGGTAACAGAAAATCTAAAAGAAGATCTAAAGCTGAATGAATTTAAACCCAAAGTACTTTCCTCTTTTGTAAGAAATAAACTAATTGATCAGGTATACTTACCCTTGTTTGGGGATAACTTGTCCAAACAATTGGGAAGTGTTGGTGAGAACAAACGTACTGACCGGATGGGAATGTTATTGCTAATTTCTCCGCCTGGATATGGTAAAACAACTTTGATGGAATATATGGCTAATCGATTAGGATTGGTATTTATGAAAATCAATGGTCCCGCCATTGGCCATGAGGTGACATCTGTAGATCCAATGGCCGCTAATAATACGGCTTCACGGGAAGAGTTAAAAAAACTAAACCTTGCCTTTGAGATGGGTAATAATGTAATGTTATACCTAGATGACATTCAACATTGTAATCCTGAATTTTTACAAAAGTTCATATCATTAGCTGATGGAACCAGAAAAATAGAAGGTATATATGACGGTAATCCTAAAACTTATGATTTACGAAGCAAAAAATTCTGTGTGATCATGGCTGGAAATCCATATACAGAAAGTGGAGAAAAGTTCCAGATCCCAGATATGTTAGCTAATCGGGCAGATATTTATAACCTAGGAGATATTATTGGAGATACAGCTGATTTATTTAAACTAAGTTTAATTGAAAACTCGATGACATCAAATCTTGTATTGCATCAGCTAAGTAGTAAATATTTTGAAGATATCTATCGATTGATTGAAATTGTAGAAACCGGTTCACAAGAGGGTATAGAATTAAAAGGGAATCATACCAAGCAGGAAATACAGGATTACCTTTCTGTATTGGAAAAAGTGGTGACTATAAGAAACACAGTGCTGAAGGTAAATGAAGCCTACATCAAATCAGCAGCGATGGAAGATGCTTACCGAATAGAACCTTCGTTCAAGTTACAAGGATCGTATCGTGATATGAGTAAATTGGTATCTAAAGTAGTTCCGATTATGAACGAAAAAGAATTACAAACCCTGCTCTTATCACATTATGAAAACGAATCTCAAACCCTAACAAGTGCGGCAGAGGCCAATTTGTTGAAATTTAAAGAAATGACCGCCACTATTGTAGATGAAGAAACTGTACGCTGGGAAGCCATCAAAGAAACTTTTGTAAAAAACAACAAACTGAAAGGTTTTGGAGGTAAAAACGAAATGGCTCAGGTATTAGCTCAAATGATGCAGTTTAGTGAGCATTTGTCGGGAATCCAAGATGTATTAAAAAGGGGATTAGAGAAACAGTAACTAAATTGCGCTTTTTGTTCTCCTAATAAGGATCAAAATACACTTTAATGGAGAAAAATAATTCTAAGAATCCAAAAGAAATTCGAAAACTTTTGCAAGTCTCTACTCCCTATTAACAATAATCAAAAAATATTTAGTATTTTTACATAAGTGCTTATATAATTACTTATGAAAGATCAATTGCAACAATATGGTGAATTAGGATTAGGATCTCGATTGAAGCGTGTTAGCGAGTTTGTTATGAAGGAAATTCAGATTGTATACACTACATGCAAAATTGACTTCGACCCTTACCTTTTTCCCCTATTTAAAGTAATTATTGATCAAGAACTTGCTACAACAACCGATATTCAAGAAAAGTTACGATATACACAACCCGCTATAACGCAAGGGTTAAAAAAGCTAATGGATAAAGAATTAGTAGCATATAAAATTGATTCTAAAGACAAACGAAAAAAGTTGTTTCAATTAACGCAGAAAGGGATGAATACCCACCAAAAGATGATTCCACTATGGAATGTGATTGATCAACAAGTAACCGCTATAACCACATTTGACTCTAGCAACCTTGCAGATCACATCACTCACTTTGAAAAACAGCTTAGTGAGAAACCGTTAAGTAAAAGAATACTCGAAGAATATAATTAATAATGTACACAACTAGACCTGCCATAGCATCTGATATCAATAATATCCTGAAGCTCTATCAAAAAGTCGGGAAACAATTCGGTGGAATTATACGAGTACTTGATGAAATAACTTTGGACTATGTTAGGGAGTTTGTAGCTAATAGTAAACAAGATGGACTGATTTTAATGACTATCAACCCAAATAACAATCAAATTATTGCAGAGATTCATGCTTATCGAGTTCGTTTATCAGCTTTCAGACATATTTTAACCGACCTAACAATTGTTGTAGACCCGGACTTTCAAGGGAAAAAAATAGGAAAATTACTTTTTAATGAATTTTTAGAAACAGTAAAAGCAAATTATCCCCATATCCTTAGGGTAGAATTGTTTGTAAGAGAAAACAATACTAATGCCATTCGGTTTTACTCTAAATTAGGATTCAATAATGAAGGAAAACAATATCAAAAAATTAAAAACCTTGATCATAGTTTAGAGACCCCTATACATATGGCATGGTTTAATCCAAATTATAATAAAACGCTATGACAACCCTCCAAAACACATCAATAATTCCATTTGACCCGAAATATGCACAAGACTTTGCGAATCTAAATATTGAATGGTTAGAAAAGTACTTTGTAGTCGAGCCTCTTGATGTTGAGCTCTTACAAAATTGCGAAGAAACCATAATCAATAAAGGAGGATATATTTTCTTTGCCAAAGTGGGTGACGAGATTGCAGGGACCTTTTCGCTTATTAAAGCAGATGACGACGTATACGAACTTGGGAAAATGGCTGTATCACCAAAATTTCAAGGTCAGAAAATCGGGCAACAGCTTATACAATTCTGTATTGATTTTTCAAAAGATCAACATTGGAAAAAGATTCTATTGTACTCTAACAGAATTCTAGAAAATGCAATTTACATATATAAAAAGTATGGGTTTAAAGAAATTCCTATAGAGGAAAATCCACTTTACAAACGCAGCAATATTAAAATGGAGCTTGATTTATAGCACAAAAAATCCGCTTAGTTATAAAAAAACTAAGCGGACCTAATAGTTAATCTCCCCTTTTTAACTAATTATAAACTTGTTTGGACACGGTGTGGTTTTTTCCATAATTATTGTCCCAATATTCTTGCCCATTAACTTTATAGACAACAACATATTCTACCATATTGGCAGATTTATCAATCATGATACCCCCAGACCAACGTTCAACATCAAATTGATTGGGGCTTTGGATATAAAATGAAGGTCCATTAAACCAATACCTTCTAAAATCAAGTTGAAAATACCCTTGAGTTTGCCATCCATCGGTTGTATACACCACCCCTACTTCTTTATTAGGAGCAAGGTTTCTAACATCTACTGTAATGTTCAAAGAGTTTTGATCGTAATATGATGTATAGAACAAACTATCATAATCAGTATCCACACTCACATTAGCACTAACGTCTGCAAAAAAGTATCCTGCATTGCTTGACATTTCGTAGTTATTACCGCTATTGTTATCCCAATATGTGTTACCGTTTACCTCATATTTTACTACAAATTGATCTGCATAAACTCGAGACACTCCATATCCTCCGTGATTATACTCCCCTGTCCATATTTCATTTTGATCGTCGATATCAAAACTGTAAGCCAATGGGATTTCTTCCCAACTGCCATCAACTTTTTGATGATAGATACTTACATTCTTGTCAAAGGAAAGATCCGTTACTTTTACCGTAAATTTTCTTGAATACGACGTATACCCACGATACGAACCAGAAGAGGTCCAGGCCTTCACTAAACTAACAGTATTTGAATTCTTTGTTGAGATTTCGTTTTTAGAAAGAATACTTTCTTGATTTTCGATAAAATCATCTTCTGTTGTACATGAAAAGATGAACAACGTCATTAATAAATAGATAATTTTCTTCATTGGTTGTTGGTTTTAAAAGTTAATATTTAGTTTGTAGTGTTTACAATATAATTCTTGCCATAATTATTATCCCAATACTCTTCGCCGTTTACCTTATAAACAACTACATATTCAATTTCATCTAATAAACTGTCCACAATAACAGATCCCGTCCATCTTTCTATATTAAACTGATTTGGGCTTATTAGTACGTATGCATAACCACTATAATAGCGCGGAGTAAACTCTAATTGCAGATATTGTTTTGTTTGCCAACCATCAGTTGTATACACTACCTCTACTTCTTTGTTTGGATCTATATTTCGCACATCAGCAACTACATTAAATATATTGCCTCCAGAATAATAAGGGTACAAACTGCCAAAATCAACATTTACATTAAGGTCTTGTTGAGCAAAAAGAGAACCAATTTCTTTTTCTCCAATAACATAATTATTGTCATTATTGTTATCCCAATATGTAGTACCGTTAACATCATATTTCACTACAAATTCATCATCAAATACTCTGTCTGTTGTGTATCCCGAATACTCATATTTTCCCGTCCATATCTCGTTCTGATCGTCAATATTGCAATTATATGATAATGCGATTTCCTCCCAACTACCATCTACTTTTTCATGATAAATACTCACTTTTTTATCGTAAGCAAGATTAGATACTCTAACAGTAAATTTTCTGGTCCATGTGCTAAAACCTCTATAATAGCTATAGGAATTCCAAGCCTTTACTAAGTTTACAGTATTAGAGCTTTTGGTAGATTTAAGCTCAAGAACATGATTATCCTCAATACCTTGATCATTAAGAACATCATTATCTATTGTGCAAGAAAAAGCAATTACACTTAAGAATAGGTAAATATATTTTCTCATTAGTGAATTTTATTAAGATTAAAATCTATTTGTTTTAGTAAGTAATTTTATTGATCACATAATTTTTCCCAAAATTATTATCCCAATATTCCTCTCCTCCAGTTTTGTAAACTATTGCATATTCTATTGAGTTAACGCTTGGATCGACTTGTACAGAAGTTTCCCATTTATCTATATCGAATTGATTAGGGCTTTGGATATAATGGGCATACCCTACTCTAAAATATCTTTGGTAGCTTAATGATGCTCGTTTTGTTGTTACCCAATCGTCTGTTGTATACACTACTTCTACAGCACCCGCTGACCCATAATTTCTTCTTGCGTCTACATTAATAGCAAAATAGCTTCCCGTAAATCTGGTATAAAAAGAATCCACAAAAACTTCTATTTCTGACGCTAAATATGCTCCCATGTTAACAAGCATACTATAATTTGTTCCATTATTATTATCCCAGTATGTTTGCCCGTTCACATTATATTTTACAGCAAATTCATCACTATAAATTTCTGTATCAGGCGCTACTTCTCCAACCCAAATTTCCTCATCATTGTTGATGCTTTGCTGATAGGTCAAAGGAATATCGATCCAGTTTCCATTATATGTAGCATGATGAATAGCTACCTCTTTTTTAAAAGCAAGGTTTTTAACCTTCACGACAAAACGCCTCACATATTTACGTTGTATAGGGCTACTACTGTTAGATGTCCAAGCTTTTAAAAGCTTTACATTATCTGAACTTTTTTTTGCGGCTACCTCTATAGATTCGCTACTAGAATCCAAATGATCTGTATCTGTTGTACAGGAGTACAGACCAAGAACAGCTACTAATACTAGATAGATTTTTCTCATAATTAATGTTTGTTAGATTAGTTGTGGTTTTTGTTGTTGGTTTTAACTTTCGAAAAGTTTAGTGATCATTAATAAAGTTTACTTTAAGGTAGATCAGGGATAAAAACGAGGCAATTTTCGTGTCTAGATTTAACAATTCTTTTACGAAAATCGTTTTCGGAAAGAAGTCTATTTAACCAAAAATTAAACATTAGAAATTGGAATTATAAGATTTTCAAAAATGACATCTTTTCATTGTAAAGATGATTTTTGTAACGAAAATTTTTAGTTGTTTTTAGACGAAAATTATAGTACTAGATTCTATGAAAAATTAACCCCGAAAACGTTTTATTGAGTTTTCATGAAAACCAAATATTGGATTTTCGTAATTAATTTTGATTATCCTGTATCTCCATAAAAACTTCAAACTTTGAATCAAAAAAACAAGGATCTACTTTTTATAACTATAGAATAGTGGTATTTTAATAGCAACAAAACCACACTACTCGATATCAAAGTGTCGACCATTGTCACTCTAAAATGACTAAAACTCTAACAACAACCTTAAAACCAAAAAAATGAAACTAACAACTAACCTAATCGGATACATTGTAGCAACTGTACTAACATTTGTATTGACCAGTCTCTATGTTTCCTGTGACAGCCCAATGCTAGAAGAAGAAATCACAGATAGTAAAAGAGCCGTTAAAAAACCCAATGAGATCATCTCATTAACACAAGCGGTGGACATGTACACAGAATATTCTAGAAAAAGAGTTCCTTACATCGAGGAAATAGAAGAAACCGATGCAAGCGGTAATCCATTCAAAGCTACCAGGTCTTTGTTTTTTGAATATGGACAACTAAATAAGTACCTAGAATACGTAAAACAGGAAACTTCCAAAAGAGATATAAAAGTTACAGGATTTAGATTCTATCTGGCGAAATACCCAGAAAACGAATATTCCAATGCAGACGCTAGGGTAAAATACCCTAAACGACAAACCTTTTTTATTGCACCTACAACTACAAATACCGTAGACGGCGAAGAATTTGATTCAGGATTTACTCTGGGCCAAAATGGAGAGATTCTATTGTTAGAAAAAGTTCTTGAAGGGAAAAGTAAAAGTCTAGGATCAAATGGAAGGTTTAATAATCTCAATGAGGCTGGTATAGCAAATCTTTTTAATTGGATCTTACAAGAAGAAGGACCTAGCCTTATTGCTAATGAACTTAATAGTTCGCCTCCTAACGGAGATCAACAATAGGAAATGCAAATTTCTACAGAATTTCTACAACTATTAAGAAAGACAGGACTAATTATAGAATTTTTAAGCGCTCTTTTTAGTGTAATCTATTTTTACAAAGTTAAAAAAGCACCTGTTTTAAAATATTTTACCATTTTGCTATGGTATGTATTTCTAAATGACCTGTTGGGCTTATATATACGTGAAAAAATATCTGATTACAATGCCATTATATACAACATATATTACGGTATTAATTTCGTGTATCTATTCATTTTATATCGACAAAATATAAAGGGAAGAAAATCAAAATCCATAGTAATTTTATTTTTGTCTATTTATGTTTTTGTATATATCATAAACGGTTTCTTTGAAAATTACTTAATTCAATTTCAAAGTATACCATATATCATTGCTGCATTTTTTCTAATAATAACCATTATTATTTACTTCATAGAAACATTAAATTCTGATAGGATATTGCATATTAAAAAAAGGTTATTATTCTGGATTAGTGTTGGTCTCTTATTATATTATATGGGTAATTTGCCTTTCAGAATTGTACGGAATTATTATACAGAATTAAGCAGTTCAACCGCTATGATCTTGGTAAATTTTTCTTTGACGATAGTAATGAATGTCTGTTTTATTATCGGTTTCATTGTGAGCAACAAAAAACTAGAATAAGAAGAATTTGGCATTTATTATACATAGCTGCTAAAAAAACGAGGAGACTATGCTCCTCGTTTCACTTTTAAAATACTTCACAACCGTCAATTCCCTTTATCCCATAGGGGTATTTACCCCTTTTTTAACAACTTATGCAATCTACAACCAACATGCAAAACACCTGAAAACCACTTATTTTCAAGTGTTTACACTTATCCTATTTTAACAAAATCTGTAATTTTTTTTTATAACTACAGAATAATGGTATTTTTAGTAATCACTAACATCTTAAAAACCTAAACCATGGCAAGTGAATTAGATAACGAAAGAGACAAAGGAAGCTTTTTTGAAAATATCAAAAAAAATGCTGTAGGATACGCTATTGTTGCAGCTGTCGCAGTAGGAGCAACGCTATTATTAACGGATAAACAAGAACCTGATCTGGGATCCTATCCTCCTAATGATGATCCAGTAAAACCTTTTGAGTTTGAAGAGATAATTGATGTCGCCGGAAGCTATAACTACAGGGCCGCATTAATTCAGAAACATGTAAGAGAAAGAACCCAAGATAGTACTTTTACTTCTGCGCGAGCGGTAACATTTGACTATCAAGATCTGAAAAATTATATGGCATTTATTGAAAAAAATGCTGATGACGCCAAAATAAGAATATCTGGGCTCCGGTTTTATTTTGGAAAATATGATAACAATCCTGTTCCCAGAAAAGCTCATAGACAAATGATATTCTATAATCCAACAGTAAAGAGTGCAGATGGAAAAAATAGGGACGTAGCCTATGCTATCCAAAGAATTGGAGACAAGACAGGTATTGTACCCTTAGAAAAAGTAATAGACTCAATTTTAAACCAAGAGAAAGGTAAAGGATCTGTTAGACAAGAATCACAGGTCAATGAAGCTTCAGTTTTATCCTTTTTTACCAATAACGCAGCATTTAATGGGGCAGAAACGCAGGCAGGAAACCATGGACAGCTAAATCCTCCACCTCCAGATGCTCAATTAGTACCAAATGAGCAATAGCATATTCTGAACATAAATAAAACATGGATAGTGAAACTTTAATTTTATTAAGAAATTTTTCAACATTATTTCTTGAGCTTGTTACTGCTGTAATTGGTTCTTTATATTATCACAAGTATAAAGATTCCTTACTAAAGTACTTCATTTTCTATTTATGGTTTGTAGTATTTGTAGAGTATTTAGGATATTTCCATGGTAAATATTTTGCACAAGGCAGTAATCACTTATTGTACAATATATTTTACATTATAAGCTTTGGGTATCTATTTTTCTTATATGGATCGATTCTCAAGAAAAAAAAGAAAATTGTAAAATACTCTTATATTGTTTATATTATAACTTTTACAGTATACGGCTTTTTCACAGATTATTTAACCGAATTTCAGACCATACCCTATGTTGTGGGTGCTAGTTTATTAATTTTAGCAATCATATTTTATTTTACCGAGATTCTGGCTACCGAAAAGGTTTTACATACTAAGAAAAACCTGTTATTCTGGATTAGTGTAGGTTTATTACTTTTTTATGTGGGTAGTATCCCCTTTACCATAACCATTAATTACTATGCTCAAATAAAGGAAGGGATTAGCTTTTTATTTGCTATTAATTATTGTTTAATTATTATTTTAAACCTTTGCTATATTATTGGCTTTATATGGAGCAACAAGAAACAGTTATACTAATTGCCAGTTGCATGCTTATTATGCTTATTGCGATTATTATCTTTCTATTTTTGATTTTTCAAAAAAGAAAAAACAGCCTATTATTGCAACAAAAAGAAGCAGAAAAAAAGTTTGAAACGGCAATTGCAGAAACGCAAATAGAGATTAGAGAAGAGACATTGCGCAATATTAGTTGGGAACTACATGATAATATTGGCCAACTACTTACACTGGCCAAAATACAAGTAAGTATAGCGCAAGACAATCCCGATAAATTACAAGAGGTTACAGACACAATAACCAAAAGTCTGACTGAACTGCGCTCACTATCAAAACTAATTAATCCTGATGCTATAAAGAACCTAAGCCTAACAGAAGCAATTACGCTGGAAATAGAACGATTTAATCGTTTACAGTTTATAAAGGCGAAAATAACTAGTAATGAAGAAGTACAAGAATTAGATGACAAAGTAGAAATTATAATTTTTAGGATATTACAAGAGTTTTTTACCAATACCATAAAACATTCCAAGGCTTCCATTTTGGATGTTAACGTACATTATGATCAAGACAAACTGGTTATACATGCAAAAGATGATGGGGTCGGTTTTAACATGGAAGGCTCAACTACCCAACAAGGTATTGGTCTTTGTAACATCCAAAATAGAGGTAAATTAATTGATGCAGACGTCATACTAGATTCTGAAGAAGGTAAAGGAACAGCTATTACGCTAACCTATTATTATAATAAGAAAAGTTTAACCTCATTAGAAAATGAAGTTGACTAACTTTGTACCAACAACAATTCGCACAAAGAAAACTATACAAATGAAATATTCAGTTGTAATCGTAGAAGATCATATTTTGCTTTCACAAGCATTATCTGGATTAGTTAATGGATTTGACAAGTTCAAAATATTATATATATGCAAAAACGGGAAAGAACTTCTTACCCGATTTAAAGATCCAAAAAACATCCCAGATGTTGTTCTTATGGACATCAATATGCCTATAATGAATGGAATCGAAACTACGGCAGCACTAAAAGAAGAGTTTCCGCAGGTTAAAGTATTAGCCTTATCTGTCGAAGAAGATGAGAATACGATACTTAAAATGCTCAGAGCAGGGGCCAAAGGCTACCTTTTAAAAGATACCGAAAAAAGCATCTTGGAGAACGCTTTAATTCAAGTACAAGAAACGGGCTTCTATCACACAAAAGATGTAACTAATCTATTACTAGGCTCGTTAAATCCCAAAGAAAAAAATAGCGTTGAACTTAAAGAACGTGAATTAGAATTTATAAAGCACGCTTGTACCGAAAAAACATATAAAGAAATTGCAAGTGATATGTGCCTAAGTCCTAAAACCATTGAAGGATATAGAGATTCCATTTTTGAAAAACTTGATTTAAAAAACAGAACAGGATTAGTTATCTATGCAATAAAAAATAAGATATTTGTCCCTTAACAACCAACCTTTTAAGTTTTTTTAAACTCAAAATTTTATCTTTAAAGTATATTGTAATTACTTTTGGCGCGTTTATTGATCAAAGCAATCAAAAGGTTTTATGAACTTTTAGGGCAAAGTTCTTAATCCAATAGCTTTTTTAATAAACTAACCATCTAATACTTCCATAAAAACAGTGTTTTTTGTTTATTTTTGTGAGTAGAAGAACATCGATTTTTTTATGCTAAAACAACAATTAAACTTTAAACTATCCCAAAAGTTATCTCCGCAACAGATTCAACTCATGAAGTTGATTCAACTTCCTACGCAAGCTTTTGAGCAACGATTAAAGCAGGAAATGGAAGAAAACCCTGCTTTGGATAGTGGTAAAGAAAAAGCAGATGAATACGAAGATACATTTAGCAATGAAAATGCAGCCGACGAAGAATACGGAACAGAAAAAATCGAAGCGGATATTAATGTTGACGAGTATCTTAGTGATGACGAAATCCCTAGTTACAGATTAAGTTCTAATAATTACAGTGCCGATGACGAAGAAAAAAGCGTTCCTTATGCATCTGGTACATCGTTTCACCAACATTTGATCAATCAATTAAATACATACCGATTTGATCAGGAAGAACGTGAAATAGCTGAGTTTCTTGTTGGTAGTGTAGACGAAAGTGGTTACATAAGAAGATCTTTGTCAGATATTTTAGATGATCTGGCGTTTACACAAAATGTATATACTACAGAAGAAAAAATAGAAAGCATACTTAAAATTGTTCATCAATTAGATCCCGCTGGCGTAGGTGCTCGTAATTTACAAGAATGTTTATGGATTCAGTTAGACAGAAAAGAGACAACCATTCCTATTAAATTAGCATCACAAATATTAAAAAAATCTTTTGACCATTTTAGTAAGAAACATTACGATAAGCTAATCCTAAAATTTGATATTACTGAAGATCTATTAAAAGAAGCAATCGAAGAAATTGAGTCCCTCAACCCTAAACCAGGAGGAGCATATGCCGAGAACAACAGGATGATAGAACACGTAGTTCCTGATTTTACAATCAGGATTGCTGAAGGGGAGCTAGAATTAACTCTGAATGGTCGTAATGCACCAGAACTACATGTCTCAAGAGAGTATAACAACATGCTTCAAGGATATAAAGCAAGTAAGGAAAAGTCCAAGTCGCAAAAAGATGCAGTCATGTTTATAAAACAAAAGCTAGACGCTGCAAAATGGTTTATTGAGGCTGTAAAACAAAGACAACAAACACTTTTTATCACCATGAGTGCAATAATGCACTATCAAAAAAGTTATTTCCTTAGTGGTGATGAACGAAATCTAAAACCAATGATCCTAAAGGATATTGCGGATGAAATAGATATGGATGTGAGCACCGTATCCAGAGTAGCAAACAGTAAATATGTTGATACTCCCTACGGAACAAAACTCATTAAAGAATTCTTTTCAGAATCAATGACCAATGATCAAGGCGAAGAAGTTTCTACCCGAGAAATCAAAAAAATATTAGAAATTACTATCGGTGAGGAAGACAAGCGAAAACCTTTAACAGATGAAAAACTTGCTAAAATCCTTAAAGAAAAAGGATATCCTATCGCTAGAAGAACGGTAGCCAAATACAGAGAACAATTAGACATTCCTGTTGCTCGGCTACGAAAGAAAATTTAATGAATTTTTTTCTTAGAAGCATTTCATATATTTTACATCCTTTGTTGATGCCTACGATTGGTGCAATCATTTATTTTGCTGCCGCTCCAAGGTTCATCCCCGAAGAAATAATAAAAGCAAAAATGTTTGGGCTGATGGTTTTAACCGTCTTTGTACCTATAATCTTGTTTTTCTTTCTTAAAAGCATTGGCACGGTTACCTCTATTCACTTAGAAAATATAAAACAACGAAAAATTCCATTGTTATTGCAGTCGATCCTTCTAATTGTTGTTATTAAAATGGTGATTGATGTATATCATTATCCAGAATTGTACTTTTTCTTTCTTGGAATTTTGTTTTCTATACTAAGTTCAATTTTTATGATCCTATTCAATATTAAAGCGAGTCTGCATATGATAGGAATTAGCGGAGTCACAATGTTTACAATAGCGTTAAGTATACATTTTGGAATGAACTTGATCTTACTTCTTACTGCACTTATGATTGCAAATGGACTAGTAGCAACATCACGACTACATTGCAAAGCTCATAGCAATCTGGAGCTAATATTAGGCTTTCTTATTGGAGTTATTCCTCAATTGACTTTGGTTAACTTCTGGTTATAAAATATAAAATACCAGCCCTACTCTAACAGGGTTCAGACCCACTTTTTCACCTTCTATAACCGCATTATTATCAAACAATGTATTTAGGCTATAGTAAAAATGAAAATTAAATGTGTTCCAACCAAAAGTAAAAGTTGCGCCATATCTAAATCGATTTAATTCATCAACTTTTGTTTGGTTTATTTCGATACCAGATTCCTTAAAACTAGCTCTGAAATGATACAAATATCCAATCTTTAAACCAGTGTATATTCTATAAAATTTATGTGTTTCTGGAACAGATGTACGCCATCTAAACTCTAATGGCATTTCGACCAAATGAGTTGTAAATCGATTTGTACTAAAATCTTCCCCTTTCAAACTACTAAAAATACTCTGCTCTGTATTTTCTTCTTCATTAATAAGTAAATTATGATTGTACACGTTAATAGAATATCCTAATCCAAGACCTATAGCAACGTTACGTCTTTTATTTATTGGCATATCCCTTGTGAAACCAAAATGAAACCCGCCAGAAAAACCAGACTGATTAACATCATTTGGTCTATTAAGAAGTAAATTATATGTTACACCAACATAAAATTGATCTTCTCGATACAATGAATCTATACCTTTATCCTGATCAGGCTTGGCCAAAGTTTCTTGTCCCGAAGAAAGAAACACACTACAACAACAGAAAATGAATAATAGCTTCTTCATATATGCTACTAAAATAAATCTATTTCTTTAAAAACCCGATAAACTCAGTAAAAACAAAAGCGAAATAAAAAAAACCTGCCCGAAGACAGGTCTTTTTTCTACTATGG
Source organism: uncultured Aquimarina sp. (assembly GCA_947496355.1). Lineage (GTDB taxonomy): Bacteria > Bacteroidota > Bacteroidia > Flavobacteriales > Flavobacteriaceae > Aquimarina. The sequence goes on along the minus strand of CANMCO010000002.1, from coordinate 147,374 downwards.
CTTAAAATTATCTGCAGCTTCTCCTGTTCTAGCTGTATAGTTAATTTTAAGTGCCTGAACTTTCCTTAGCTCTTTCTTAATATCACCAACCAACCCCATGTTCGTATCGCTATCCACTCTTAAAGAAGTAATTAAGAAAGGCCGTAATTGCTCCCTCTTGGAAGTTCTTTCTGCCAAAATAAATGCTTTTATATCATTTACATCAGAAAATTTATCATTAAGCTGTATTCTAGCCTCTGTACCTATATTCTTATATCTAGAATTAGGTTTACCTGCATAGATGTTCATGATCAAACTCTTATTATCCAGCTTTTCCACCTGATCTGCAAATGGCAATTCATTCTTAACCAATAACGTATCATCTCTCATCACAGTTGCGACCATAAAGAAAAACAACAACATAAATACAATATCTGGCAACGAAGCGGTTGAAATTTCTGGTAACTGTATGCTTTTTGTATTTTTAAATTTAGACATAATTATAAAATTTAAATTAGTATTGATTTACAGGTTCTGCTTCAGAGAGTTTTTCTGGGTACATAGCCTGTATCTTTTTAATTCGCTCTCTAAGTCTTCTTCTATCATTATTGTCTCTTGCATCTTTTAGATTTTTTTTCATCTCTACGAATGAAATTCCATAAAGCCTTTGTGCTTCGCGATTTCGCAAATCTGTATAGGCACTAACTAACTCGTTTTGCACTGCTATACATGTAGCATAATTTGTCTCACGGCTATTAATGAGTGATATAATTGCTTTGTTTGGGTTATCCGAGGATTGCGTATCACGCTGCCCTTTACAGTAATCACATGACCGGTCGCCAGGTCCCCCACCATTATCCAAAAAAGCTATAGCAGCAGATTTGAGATCACCAATCACCATTGGTTTACCTTCTACCAACAATTCATTAAGTTGGTTTAGCTCGACCCTAAAAAGATTCTTTTTTTTAATATCCGCAGTGGTAGGATCATCTATGAGAGGAGGTAGCTTTCTGCTTATTCCAGAATCTGTTTCTATTGTTGTAGAAACCAAAAAAAAGATGAGTAAAAGAAATGCAATATCCGCCATGGATCCTGCATTGACACTTGGTGCTAATCTTCTTGCCATAATAAATGTATTTAATTAATAATTACTTACGAAATCAGCAAACTGTGACCACAAGTGACAAGAATTATGTAGAAGAAAATATGTTTAAATTACAACCAGTTTATCTATATATTCAATATCACTTTGGATGGTTAGATATTGATGTTATAAAATGATAGATCACAATTATGTCATCATAGCAACAATTGTTATGCCGTTTTTAAAAATGAAGAAAACGGGAGTGTGTTTAATAAAAAAATCCCGTCAAAAGACGGGATTTTTATTCATTTAAGATGATTATTATTGCTATAAATCTAATTAAAATTATCCATAGCACTACCAGTACGGGTAGTATAATTAATCTTCAACGCTTGTACTTCTCTTAGCTCTTTTTTAATATCGCCAACGAGACCCATGTTAGTTTGTCCATCAACCTTTAAAGCAGTGGTCAAGAAAGGAATTAATTCTTCTCTTTTTCCTGCTCTTTCGGCTAAGATGAATGCCTTAACATCTTCTACCGCAGCGAACTTATCATTAAGCTGAATTCTAGCTTGATTACCTGCACTTGCACGATATCTAGAACTTGGTTTTCCTGCATATATATACATTACCAAATCTTTTTTATCAAGCTTTTCTATTTGATCTGCTACTGGTAATTTATTCTCGATCATCAAAGTATTTTGACGCATTACTGTAGCAACCATAAAGAAAAACAATAACATAAATACAATATCAGGTAATGATGCCGTAGAAATAGCTGGTAAATCACCACTTTTTTTCTTGTTAAACTTAGACATAAGAATTCTGTTTTATGTTATTACTTATTTCTTTGGTTCTGCCTCAGAGAGTTTCTCTGGGTACATAAACTGTATCGTTTTAATATCTTCCTTTAGCGATATCTTACTTCCAGAGTAGTTAACGTCCTTTAGGTCTTTCTCCATTTGTACGAAGGATTTTCCATATAAACGCTGTGCTTCTCTATTACGCAATGTAGTATATGCCGCAACCAGTTCATTCTGAACCGCAATATATGTAGCATAATTAGTTTCTCTATTATTACGTAATGAGATTACCGCTTTGGTAGGGTTATCAGAGGATGCAGGGTCTCTATCTCCTTGACAAAACTTACAAGCTTCGTCACCGCTTCCTCCACCGTTATCCAAAAATTTAATAGCAGCTTCACGAAGATCCTTTAATTCCATAGGAGCTTCTTCTACCAATAAATCATTGTTCTTATTTAGTTCTACAACGAAAATATTTTTTTCCTTAAGAACTGGCGGAACGATATCCTCTTCCTGCGGAGGAGGTAATTTACGGCTAATACCACTATCTGTTTCAATAGTAGTAGTAACCAGGAAGAATATAAGAAGTAAGAATGCAATATCTGCCATAGATCCTGCATTTACCTCTGGTGCTGATCTTCTTGCCATAATTATTTACCTATTAATTTTTTAATACCAGACATAAACATTAGACCTACAGCTACAACAGCTAGTACATAAAATGCATATATTCCGGTTCCTACCCACTTAGATCCGCTTGCTGAAAGTGTATCGCCGTCTTTTAAGGGAGTTTCTACTCCGTCTGCCAAGACAAAACCAATACCAACAATTATAAGAAAAGCAACAATACCTATCGCTGCATTCTTTAGACCCGCAGGGTTCTTCGCTAATGTTGAAAACACAGCGATTAAAGTAGCTATAATCGTAACAACGAAAATAATCAATGTAAGACTGTATAACGGAGTAACTGAAGGTCCAGCTAATTCCAAAGGAAGTTCTCTAGCTTCAGAAACACCATTTTGATCCATTAAACTACTTATTGAACTACTCATAACATACCATAGGACTGCTCCTATGACACCTATCGCTAGTACAACATATGATAATATTTTAGAAATTTTCATGTGTCTGTTTTTTTTAAAATTTGGAATGCTTACCGCACTCTAAATAAATAACAAATACCACTTATCTTGTAATAAGTAAGTAATATGTATTATTATTTCTTGTTCTTGTAAGCTACCAACATATCGATTAAAGTAATCGATGCGTCTTCCATATCATTAACGATTCTATCAATTTTAGCTACAATGTAGTTATAAAAAATTTGAAGAATAATCGCTACGATAAGTCCAAATACTGTTGTAAGAAGTGCTACTTTAATACCACCCGCTACAAGAGAAGGTTGCATATCTCCGGCTGCTTCAATCTTATCAAAGGCCTGGATCATACCAATTACAGTACCCATGAAACCAAGCATTGGTGCTAGAGCGATAAATAAAGAAACCCAAGAAACGTTTTTCTCTAGTTGTCCCATTTGAACACCTCCGTAAGCAACAACTGCTTTTTCTGCAGCGTCAATGCTTTCATCTGCTCTATCAAGACCTTGATAGTAAATTGATGCAACAGGTCCTTTTGTATTTCTACAAACCTCTTTTGCTGCTTCAACACCACCACTGTTTAAAGCGTCTTCTACATTTTGCTGTAGTTTTTTAGTGTTTGTTGTAGAAAGATTTAAAAAGATAATTCTTTCAATTGCAATCGCTAGACCTAGGATCAAACATAAAAGTACGATTCCCATGAATTCAGGTCCTCCTTCAATAAAACGCTTTTTAAGGTTTTGATGGAAGGATAACTCTTCTGTAGCATCTGCTGCCACATCATCTTGTGTTGTTGTCGTAGTTATAGGAGCAATTAATAATTGCACATTTGCCGTTAATAACTGGGCAGGTGCAGTAGCCGCTTGTAAGTTTCCAAAAGCCATTACCGCTACGATTGCCAGAATAGAAAATAATCTTTTCATTGCGCTGATTCTTAATTTTAATTAGTTAAAGGGTTAAAGATATAAAAATATTATATAATCTTTCAAATATTTAAATATATTGCAGAGAGGAAGGGATTCGAACCCTCGATACGCTTGTGACGTATACACACTTTCCAGGCGTGCGCCTTCGACCACTCGGCCACCTCTCTTCAAAAAAATTCCCCAAAAATGGGAGGGGCAAATAACAAAAAAAATGTTACGTAGTGAAATTTGGGGCGTTAATTTTCTGACATTTCACCGCGAAGAGAGGTTTCATATATGGTTTTTAGCACTTTAAGTGGTAAATTTTCCCCTAACAAATACATCAACTTAGCCAAAGCCGCCTCTGTTGTAATGTCTTTTCCCGAGATTACTCCTACTCTTTTAAGCGCAACACTGGTGTCATACTTCCCCATTTCTACACTTCCTCCTGCACATTGAGTAACATTAACAAGAGGGACACCTCTTTTTATAGCAGCGGAAACAATATCAATAAACCACTTTTGTGTTGTGGTATTTCCTGCTCCATAAGTTTCAATAATTATGCCCTTTACAGCTTCTGAAGAAAAAATATTTTGAAGAATATTTTCATTAATCCCCGGAAACATTTTTACAACAATAATGCTATTATCAAAATGGGTATGGTAGACCATTTTTTTTCTTCTGTTTACAACTCTTAAAAAAGATGTATTGATCTTGAGATGCACTCCAGACTCTACCAAAGCAGGGTAATTCATGGATTGAAAAGCCTCAAAATGCTCTGCATTAATTTTGGTTGTTCTATTGGCTCTAAGCAATTTATATTCAAAATAAAGCCCTACCTCTGTAATTATCGGTCTTCCTTTTTTTCGTAAGGCAGCAATTTGAACAGCAGTAATCAGATTCTCTTTGGCATCTGTTCTTAAATCTCCTATTGGCAGCTGCGAACCAGTAAAAATAATAGGTTTGGTAAGGTTCTCGAACATGAAACTAATTGCAGAAGCAGTATAGGACATCGTATCGCTTCCGTGCAAGACTACGAAGCCACCATAATCATAATAGTTATTATTAATGATATCTCCCAATTCTTTCCATCGCTCTACATCCATATCCGATGAATCTATGGGTGTCTCAAAACTAACTGTTTCAATCTCACAATCCAGTTGTTTTAGTTCAGGGATTTTTAATAACAATTCATCGAAATTAAAAGCGATTAGCGCTCCTGAATCAAAGTCCTTAATCATCCCTATGGTACCACCAGTATATATTAGCAGTATGTTTGGTTTGGTATTCATATAACAAATGAACAAAATTTAAATCACATTTGATTTGTTTTAAACACCGAATATATCCTTAGAATTTTGGGTTGTGATTTCGGCGATTTCTTCTACTGGTTTCTGATATACTTCAGAGAGCTTTGACAAAACATTTATTAAGTAAGAACTCTCGTTACGTTTACCTCTATATGGTGTAGGGGCTAAATAAGGCGCATCAGTCTCTAAAACAATTTGATCTAATGGTATTTGATCTAAAAACTTGTCGATTTTACCATTTTTGAAAGTTACAACACCTCCTATTCCTAATTTCATATTATACCCTATGGCGCGATGAGCATCCTCTATTGTTCCTGTAAAGCAATGAAAAATCCCAAACAAATTATCATCCTTTTCAGATTCTAATACTTCAAAAATCTCTTCAAAAGCCTCCCTGCAATGAATCACAATTGGTAATTTGTATTTTTTTGCCAGCCTTATTTGATGTCTAAATGCCTGCTGTTGCTCTTTAAGTAACGTTTTATCCCAATAAAGATCTATCCCTATCTCTCCTATTGCATAAAATGCTTTGCCTGAACTTTCCTTAAAACGTTTTTCGAGTTCTTCTTCTACATGAGCCAATTCTTGTTTATAATTCTCCTTTACATGGGTTGGATGTAATCCCATCATCAGAAAAACATATTCCGGATATCGTGATTCAATATCATACATCGCATCTGTATATGACGAATCAATTGCTGGCACAAAAAAACGAGTTACTCCATTTTCTATGGCACGTTGCATCATTTGATCCTGATCTTCTTCAAAAGATTCGCTATAAATATGTGTGTGGGTGTCGGTAAGTATCATGCGGCAAAAATAAATAAATTTTTCACGCATTTATCACTACAAATGTGATATCATTTTTGGAACCTAATTTAAGCAATGTTTATTATGCGCTCTACAGGAATAACAGTTGATTGCTTTAAAATAACAGATTTATCGGTTATTCCCCAAATTGTAGTTTCTACTTCTTTTGCCCCTTCGTCATCTGCAAAAATAATCCTAACTTTAAGATGTTCAAGATTTCCTAAACTTAGTGCTCTCCTTAATTTTCGATATCGGTCGCGTTTCTGCTTTTTACCATTTAGTACTTCTGCGTGAGGGAAGTGTAAAAACTTTATTTGTTCTTTTTCAATATGCTCTATTTGATCAATAGCCTCCATAACCTTTACTTTTAATAGTTCTAAAATTTAATTGTAATTCCTTACTAAAATTTACGGTTTTTAAGATTATTTTTGGTAAAAACAATGTTAATTAACACTTTGATACACAAGGGGTATAAAACCTCTTAATCAAGTCTATTAATCAGTTTTACAGCGAAGTTATAATCTTCTGCCTCTTTTGGAAGGATTTTTAGCAATTCGACACATTCATTGTATTTTTTTTGTTTAAGCTGGTTTAAGGCCTCAAACCATACTGCTTTATGTTTATAGGCAGATTTTCCTTGGTGCAGTTTTTCAAAAACCTGTGTTGCCTTATTGTATTTATCTTGTTCAAGTAATGAGATTCCGTAATAAAATTGATATTCAGAATTACTTTTATCTTTGGACAACAATGCAGAAAGGTATTTTTCTGCCACCACATAATTTTGTGAATTAAACGCTTTTTCCGCATTGGTGATATTTTCTTCCTGCCCCCCTCTTTCTACAATAGACAATCTTGGGATTTCTGCAAAATCATTATATACAGGATCATTTTGACTAAAAAAATACGACCCAATAATGACTGCAATACTTGCCGCTGCAACGTATACCCACGAAGGCATTCTGATTACTTTTGATCCACTATTAATTTCTTGATGAATCTCTTTTTTAACCTCTTCTTTAGTTTCCTTTTTCAAGAAAAAGGGCTCCCCTATTTCCTTAAGATTATTCTTTAATGCTTCTAGTTCCTTTTCTGAATTAAAACTTGCATCTAAATGTAAATGCAATTCTTCATACACTCTTAACTCTTCTTTTACCACATCATCTTCCTCGATTAATTTATTCAATCTTACCTTTTCATTTATAGAAAGTTCTTGACTACAATGTTTTTCGAACAGCTCATATTTTTCTTCTGGGGTCATAATAAATTCTGTATTTGATTAAACTGTGGAGCGTTCTGAACCAATTGTGTTAATTGACCTATACATAAAGATTTCTTTTTACGAACATATGCATAAGATTGTCCAAGTTTTTCGGCAACTTCCTCCATCGATTTTATAGTAAAAGTCACTTTCAACAATTCTTTACAAGCCTTACCTAGTTGATCAAACATTTTAGTATAAAGTTCATGTTTTGCATTAAAAATTTCAGTTTCCTCTACAAAACGAACACTCTCATCATTTACAGATACAATCTCTTCATTAATTGTTACCTCTTTTCTAGAAGATTTTTTTAGTTCATTTAACCATTTGCGCTTACATAATAGAAAGAAATAAGCATCAAACGGACAGGTAAGTTGTAATCCTTTCTCCTTTGCTTGTTTATAAATAGCGATCAAAGTCTCCTGAATAACATCTTGTGCACTCTGTTCATCTCCATTATTCTTTTTTATATAACCAATCACTTTTGGGGCAAACTTTTCATAAATCTCGGTCAAGATAGTCGTGTCATTCTTCAAAAGAGCTTCTATGTATTTCTGATCTGCATGCGGTTTGTTATCTCCCATAAATGATTGTTATAGCAACTAATTTATAAAAAGTTTCAAGATAAAGGGGTAACAAAAAATCAAAGTTGTTGATATGGTATTGTAAACAATAAAATTTTGAAAAATTATGAAAGCAAAAAATACAACAATTACATTACTGAACAATAGTAGGTATGCGAAAACAACAGTGATTCACTTTTTATCTGTGGCTCTAGCAATTCTTTTTTTAGGTAGTTGCAGTAAAAATGATGACAATGACGTTGACCCCCAGCTAATCCTTGATGGATTAGAGTTTAAAGCAGAGATTATTGAAAATCGTGAAGAAGCAAAACAAACTGTCACAATAAATAGTACTGGTGGTGGAGAAGTCTATGGACAAGAAGGCACTATTCTATACTTTCCTCCAAATAGTTTTTTGGATCAAAATGGTGATCCAGTAACCGGTAGCGTAACTATTGAGCTTATTGAAATATACAATAAAGCAAAAATGCTATTGACCAAAATGCCAACCAATGGCAAGCGCCCCAATGGAGATGTTGAAACATTAATTTCAGGAGGAGAATTTTACATAAATGCTACTCAGGACGGAGAACAATTAGCGCTCGCCAATGCATTTCAATTATTTGCCCCTGCAGAAGAGTTTGATGATGAAATGGTACTTTTTAATGGTCAGAATAATGATTGTGATGTAGATGAATTAGAATGTGATGTAATTTGGGAAGAAGATGAGCAAGGTGGTTTAGAACCTATGCAACGAGAGGGCCCTAACGGAACCGGTGTAATGGGCTATGGTGGCTTCTTAAGTAACTTTGGCTGGACAAATATTGATCGTTGGTATAGCGACCCAAGACCAAAAACAGTTCTTTATGTTGATGTGCCAGAAGAATATGACAACACCAACTCTAACGTATATGTTTCTTATGACGGTGAACCTACGGCCCTAGCTTTATTAGATATTTACAACACCGAAACTGGTTTGTTTTCTGAACACTACGGATTAATACCTATTGGGTTAGAAGTACATATCATCTTCGTATCCGTACAAGATGGTCAGTATGTATATGCCATCCAAGAGGCGACCATAGAAGAAGATCACTTAGAAGTAATAGGATCTACCAGTACAGGAACTGAAGCAGAATTAGTTGCGCTAATAAATGCCTTGCCATAATTTAAACTCATACTAGAATGTGCCAATAGGTTAACGGGGGTTACGGCATATTCCAGTACATATTCCGGGAGGGATACCCTCTCGGAATTTTTTATTTAGAAAACAGGGTAACAAAACAAAAGCTTGGTTGATATAACGATATAAACCATAAAAACTTAGAAATCATGAAAGCCACAAAAATCACTTTTATATTACCAAAAAATAGTAAATCAATAAAACATACATTAGCAGATCTTTTAATACTGGTCTTCAGTGTTTTTCTTTTAATAAGTTGCGAGACTGACGATGGCATCAATGATCTAGAAACCAACACGCCAGTTTTTAATCTTGATCTTTTTGAACAAAATATTATTAATTATGTTAATGCTGGCAATAACACACCTGTAGGTTGGTCATATACTATAAGTTCTAACGGAAACCTAGCCAGATCAAACGCTTATGGCAAGGCAAGAACTGTAGTAGACGGAGCTTTGGATTTTACTTTAAACAAAGAAATAAACGTAGCGAGCATTTCTAAATTTTATACAGCCATAGGAGTAATGCAACTATTAGAAGCTAACGACCTAACAATAGAAGATAAAATTGCAGAATGGCTTCCTTCATCATGGGTTCAAGGCCCAGGAGTAAGCGATCTTAGTTTCAAGGATCTATTAACACATCGCTCAGGATTAGAAAGTACTAATAACAATTTTAATACAACTTTAGGATATCAAGGTCTTGCTGTTTGTATACGAACAGGAGTTGTGAATTCTAACAATTTCAGGTATCTAAATGTAAACTTTGCTTTATTTAGAGTTCTTATTCCTTCTCTATGGAGTGCTGTAAGCAATAATGCGATAGACATAGAAAATGATGCGAATACGCAATTCATGTACTTACTATACATGCAAGAAAACATTTTTGATAAGCTATCATTACCACTTGTCGGTTGTGTTCCCGAAGATGAAAGTATTTCCACTCTATATTACAATGTGAATGCTCCAAATAATAATACAACCGGTCGATTCTATGGTAGTTGGAATCACATAGCGGGTGGAGGTGGTTATTTTATGACACCCATAGAAATGGCTAAAGTGATCGCTTTCTATGAACATACAGAAATATTGGTTACCGAAGATCAAAGAGATATCATGAAACTCCATAGAATCGGAATGGATCGAGCTGATCCTAATGATGAAATACATGGCAATTACTACGGAAAAAATGGGTCTATTGGCACAAGCGATGACCCTGCAGTATCCAAAGGGGTACTTACCCAAATGGTCATGTTTCCTATAAATGGTATTGACTGTGTAGTTGTAATGAACACCCAGGGGGTAACTTTAAATAACAACGCTAATCTTCGTCAAATGATTTATGATGCCTATAATGACGCATGGGAATAATTTTAAAAGAAAATTGGATGTACAAAAGGATTCCAGAAGACTAAAGCCTTCTGGAATTCTTGGTCACCAATAACCATAATTTAACTTTTTACTTATCTTTAGTAACAACTAACAAAAATCATGAGGGGCGTAATCATATTATACTGCACTATTCTATTTCCGTTTTTATGTTTTGGGCAAATTCTAACAAATGATACCATACCTAGAGTTGCTCCCATATCTTATGAAATCCAAGGAGATCAAGTTACTTATAATGCAAAAATGCCGGTGCTAAATCAAGTTGCCGGTGCCCCAAAAGCTTTCTACACCTATTATTGGGAATTTGGAGATGGAAATTACAGTTTTAAAGAAAAACCTACTCATAAATATAAAAAGTCGGGTGAATACAATGCCCGATTATGGGCCACTAACAATTATGACAACGGAAAACCTCCTGACAGCAGACCAAAATCATTAACAATAAGCAATGTATCAGATGAGGCCTCTATAAGTTCGGATTCATTCTTTACAGAAGATGAAGATTTAATCTTGAAACGAAATCGTGAGCCTATCCCCGATCAAGAAATGGTTTTTATAACCAGCTATAAAAACAACAATAATTATGTCTCCAGCGGAAAATTATACTTGTTTTATAACGACAATCAATTCAAAAATGACAATTTTACCATAGAGGATACTCGTATGCATCATGGCGAACGTATTATCGCTTTGAATACCATTTCCGAAGTACTTACAGAAAACGATGACCACACCTTATTAGCATCCTCTTCAAATACTATAACGCATAATAAAATGCTTTTTGTTCAGGATACAATCAAGAAAAGAAACCTTCCTCTAACATTGGAAGAATCAAACGCCTCATATCGCAGTTATCAGATCATTGAGTTTAACGACATGCAACCCGGTGAGGAACGTAATATTTTCAGGACATTAAGAACTACTCCAGAAATGATTAAGGACACAAGTGCCATTGTTACGTTGCGAAGCGTATATATCCCTGATGACAATTTTGACAATCATACGGTAAAAGATACCGAGATGGAAATCGTTACTTCTCATGACCCCAATAAAATGTCATCTAATGGTTGGTTAATGAACTATCGTTTGGTAAGATTTAAACGCCTTAAGTTTAAAGTACGTTTCCAAAACAATGGGGAAGGTCCTGCAAATACGATTAAACTAGAAGTAGACACCCCAGAAATGTTTGATAAATCAACATTACGCATAGAAGGTATGTATCCCGAATGCCCGATCTGTCCTAAAGAAAGAGAAGTAAACTATAGTTGTCTGGACACCCTTTTGCAAAAGGACCAAATCATTTTTCAATTTAATAGAATTTACCTACCAGGGAGCCAACAGAAAAATGTACAAGAAATTGACTCTACAAAAGGTTTTATCAAATATTCTATGAAATTTGGTAAAGACTTCCACAAGAAAAAAACTAAGAGTCGAACCGCTATCTATTTTGACAAAAACGAACCCATAATTACCAATTATGCGACTACGAGATTCATGCCGGGCATATCTATGGGCGCCAAAGCTGGTTATATTATGGTTCCCGAATTAGATAATCAAAAAGAGTATTTTGTAGGAGCAACACTATCTCCATTTAAATCCTATAGAGGATATTACCAGGCAGAGTTAATGTTCTCTACCTCATCCTATGATGAACTCAGAAATTTTGAAACTCGAATTATAAATCCAAACGGAGCCGAAAACATTACACAGTTTTCAGAATTAAACCAATTCACCAACATCTCAGTCTATGCAGTTCCAGGGTCATTTCGGTATAATTTAAATAATTTTTGGGCTATGGGTGTTGGTTTCCAGGTCAAACTCGATATTGCAAGCAAAAATGACCAAGACACAACCGGAAGAGGATTCTTTCTGGATGCTGACGGTAATCTGATCCCAAATCCAGATTTGGATTCTTTTTTGAATCAAGAAATTGATGACAGCTTTACGAACCTACAGACCGGTGTTTTTGTCGGAATGAATTTTGGAGCTGCTAGAATAGGCCCAAGTGTAGGTGTTAGATATGTATATAATTTTGATAGTCCAAACTCTCAAATTCAACTATATGGGATTTGGAAATTTTAGACTATTCATTTTTGTTCTCTCCGTTCTACTGATTGGAAATTTACCCACCCAATCCCAACAAAGTACAGAAACTGAAAAGTTCCTATATGACCAATTAGACTATTTTTTACAAAACCCCTCTTCTTCAGCATCTCTAAGGTTAAGCAAGCTTATCGATTCAAAAAAAAATCAATTAATCACAAGAGCTGATAAACTTGCCTGGGTAATTGTACATTGTAATCTAGGGTATTACCGTAATCAATATGGCAGTATGTCCTCTGCCATTCTCTATTACGAAAAAGCATGGAAAACATATCATGATAATAACCTTACTGATTATGACATTATTGAAAATTGCTTAAAACCTCTAGGGAATCTGTATATAAAAATCGGAGACTTACAAAAAGCAGATACAACGATAAAAAGCTATTTGTATTTGGCAGAAAAAAACCAACATAGAACAGGCATAATTTCGGGAATTACTAATCTGTCTATTGCATATAACAACCAGGGTAATCACAAACAAGCTCTCAAAATACTAGAACAAGGATTACGCATTGACGCCAAAAATGTCAATATTCTTACAAATATAGCCACGAATTACCTTGAGATTAATAATTATACCGAAGCCAAAAAGTATGCCGAAAAAGTAGTCCGATTAGATGCCAACCAAGTAAATGCATATCAAATTTTGGCAGCTATTTCATTAGAAAAAAAAGAATTCGATACTACTGAGAAATATATAACACAAGCAAAATCACACTTACTAAAAGATGCTAATACTACGGCCAGAAATATTGCCAAATGGCAATTAGCGTACATTGATATCTTATTATCAAGATCAAAATTTATTGAAGTTCAAAAAAACTTAAACCAAATATACACTTCTCTCCTACCCGGGTACTCTGAAAAAAGTGTCCTCCCATCTAAAGAAATTCTTGTTGCAGATAAAATTCTACTGAAAGCATTAGATATTCAATCCTATGTTTATCAACAAACCGACAAACCTCTTGAAGCTATTAAGTCATATGACCTGGCCTTTACCGTAAATTCAAAATTAAACACCTTATATCCTCTTCAGGATACCAAAATTATTCAACTTGGGCAAAACCGGAAAAGAACAGAAGCATACATCGATCTACTATTTTCAATATATCAAAACACACAAGATCGACAATATATCGAACAAGCATTTCAGGCGGCAGAACACTCAAAAGCCCCTTTCGTGAATGAAGCCTTGTTGTCAAAAAAGATATTATCTCAATATCAGGATGACCCCATGGTTAAAAAAAAAGACCAACTTACTACCAAGTTAGCATCCTATGAAACTTTAATTTTAAAGGAAAAAATTAAGGGTCCAAATGCTAATGTTGCTCAAATTCAAAAATGGGTAACAGATTATGACATTAAACATCTCGATCTTAAAGAGATAACAAAAGCACTTCAAAATAAATATCCCAAATTACTAAGACGTCCAAAAGAACTTTCTACTCCTGCTCTTCAGGAAAAGTTAGAACGAGAGCAAATTACATTGCTTGAATATTTTTATGGCAATCAAAGCATTTATCAATTTGAAATACGTCACGATTCCTTCAGAATTAAAAAAATAAAAAACATTGATCACTTCAAAAAAACTATTAAAAACTACATCCACTATTTTGACAATGCCTCGAACATTATAAATGACATAAGTGAATTTAAAAAAAATGCCATCGAAACTTATAAGGTCTTAAACATCCCAAAAAAGATAGAGAAATTACTTATCATACCAGACGGTCTTCTCAATTTTATTCCCTTTGAGACTTTGCTAACTGAAGATACAAATACAACGAGTTTTAGCAATATGCCTTTCTTATTGCGATCAACCCAATTGAGTTATGAGATTTCGGCAACAAAATATGTAAGATCAACATCAGACATTACTAAGGAGAACAGGATACTTGGTGTGTTCCCTGTCTTTGAAAAAACCAATATGGAATTATCTTTTTCTTTAATTGAAAGCAATTCTATACAACAATATTTTAAAGGTAACTTTATAGAAAAAGAACAAGCAACGTATACCAATTTTCTTCAAAAGGCAAAGAATCATAATATTATTCATCTGTCTACTCATGCCGAATCAGGAAATATTTTAAGCCCAGCTTCTATAAAATTTAGAGATCAGAATATTCTGGTAAATCAACTGTATGGAGCACAAATCGATGCAAATTTAGTCGTTTTAAGCGCATGCGAAACGGGCATTGGTAAGCTCACGAAAGGAGAGGGTCCAATAAGTATCGCTAGAGGTTTTCAATATGCCGGAGTAGAAAATGTACTTTTCTCGTTGTGGAAGGTTAATGATAAAACAACTGCCACCTTAATGGGTAATTTTTATAAAAGTCTAAATAAATTAAAATCTAAAACAAGAGCATTGCATCAGGCAAAATTGGACTATCTTGATGCAGAAAATATCTCTAACGTGCAAAAGTCCCCTTATTATTGGGCAGCCTTTGTGTATTATGGTGAAATTACACCACCTAATTCGGCAAAGTACGTTTGGTATGTTATTAGTATTGTTTTATTCCTATTAATTGCACTACTTTTACGCAAGTTTCTTCAACATAAAACATGAGCACACTACGAAAGTTTCTAAAACAAAAAGAGTATCATCGAATCAAACTTATCCTAACAAAAACTAATCATTTTGAAGTCAAAGCAACCTTAAATGGTATCGAGGGTAATTTTATAGTTGATACTGGTGCCTCTAATTCTTGTGTTGGTTTTGAAGCTGTAGAAAAATTCAATCTTTTTGCACAAGATAGTGATGTAAAAGCTGCTGGAGCAGGCGCAACCGATATGCTCACACAAATATCAAATAAAAATACGATTTCGATTGGTAGTTGGTCTAGAAACAGGACCTCCTTGGTTTTATTTGATTTGAAGCATGTAAATGAAGCACTAATCACACATAATGCGGAGCCCGTAGATGGTATTATAGGCGCTGATGTCCTTAAAAAAGGAAAAGCTGTAATTGATTACGAAAGAATGTGCATGTATTTAAAGTAATTCACATCCCGGTCCTTATGGCTTCTACTGGATCTAATCTTGATGCTGATATTGCGGGTAAGATTCCTGCTATCAAACCAATTATCGTAGAAGAAAACACCCCCCAGAACATATTAGAGGAAGAAAGAATAAATTCAAAATCCCCTGTGAATTGAGACGCGAATATTGAAATTAGCCAAACTAAAAATAATCCTATCAATCCCCCAAAAATGGCAAGTATTACTGCTTCAAATAAAAACTGAAACATTATAAATCTTCTTTTGGCACCAAGAGCTTTTTGAATACCTATGAGATTGGTTCGCTCTTTTACACTTACAAACATGATATTGGCGATACCAAAACCACCAACCAACAATGAGAACATGCCTATAAAACCACCAATTGTAGACATTGTACCCGTAATATTATCTATAAAATCTGTAAAACCTTGAAGTTGATTGACAAAAAAATCGTCTATCTCATCCGGTTTTAACCCCCGATACGCTCTAACTTTTTGTTTTAAGACAGAGACAAACTCCGGAACATCAACACCCGATTCTGGCTTAATAATTATTGCAGGAAAAGAAGCTTTATTGTTATCCCCGTAAACTTTTCTTATCATATTTACAGGAACTATTATCATAGTATCTTTACTATTACCAAAAAGACCAGTTCCTTCCTTTTTAAGCACACCAATTACTGTAAACTTGCGTCCGTATAAACGTATTTTTTTTCCTATAGGATCTCTAGATCCAAATAAACTATTTGCAATCTCATCTCCAATAACAACTACTGGAGCACCCGAAACAGATTCTTGTTCGTTATAAAAACGCCCGTTTACAACCTGTAGTTCTTCAATATCATAATAATCATTGGTTACTGGTGCTATTTCAACATTACTAATACTCTCATCTTCGTATTTTATAGTTTCAGGAGCAACATTTAGTGTGAAACTTGCCGCTTTCATTTCTGGCATTGTTCTTTTGATATATTGATATTCTTCAAAAGTAACATCAGGGAATTGCTCCCTCTTCCATTGCGGTACATCTGTAGGTCCAAAAGAAAAACGCATTAGATAAATCGTACTATTATCTAATGAACTAATACTGCCTTTTATTTCTTGTTTCAAAGAATCAACAGCCGCAAGCACACCTATAATCGAAAAAATCCCAATGGTAACACCTAGCAACGACAAAAATGTACGCAACTTATTATTTACAAGTGCATTAATAGCAAAATTGAAACTTTCTTTAAGTACTCTAAGATAGATTAGCATGCTCTATTTTTTCAATTCGATTTTAGATAATCTAAAGATAGGACGTATTCGTTATATTTTTGTTACAATTTACACAAAACAATTACACATAATTGGTTGTCTAATTGGATACTAAATTGCTACTTTTGCGTTTTACTAACTAAAATTTCTCATGAGCAACACAAAAACCGTGAAATCTGCATTAATTTCTGTATTTAGCAAAGAAGGATTAGCGCCTATCGTAAAAAAATTAGACGAACTTAACGTTACCATTTATTCTACTGGTGGAACCGAAAAATTCATTAGAGATTTGGGCGTAAATGTAATTCCTGTAGAAGATGTTACTTCCTACCCCTCTATTTTGGGCGGAAGAGTAAAAACGCTACACCCAAAAGTTTTTGGTGGAATACTTAATCGTCAAAACAACGATAGTGATGTTGCAGAACTAGAGCAATATGAAATTCCGCAAATTGATATTGTCATTGTAGATCTTTATCCTTTTGAGAAAACAGTTGCTTCTGGTGCCCCTGAGCAAGACATTATAGAGAAAATAGATATCGGGGGAATTTCATTAATAAGAGCAGCTGCCAAAAACTTTGCAGATGTTACTTGTGTTGCATCAGTTAATGACTATGCAGAATTTTTAGATATCATTTCTGAAGGAAACGGAAATATTTCTCTGGAAGATCGTAAACGATTTGCTGCAAAAGCATTTAATGTGTCTTCTCACTATGATTCTGCGATTTTCAACTACTTTAATAGTGATCATGAGATAGCTTCTCTTAAAATTAGTGAAACCAAAGGCAAGGTATTGCGTTATGGAGAAAACCCACATCAGAAAGGATTTTTCTTCGGCGATTTTGAAGCCATGTTCGATAAACTACACGGTAAAGAGCTTTCATACAACAATTTACTTGATGTTGATGCTGCAGTAAATCTTATGAATGAGTTCAAAAGAGAAGCGCCAACATTTGCAATTTTAAAACATAATAATGCTTGTGGTTTGGCACAACGAGAAACTGTGCTTCAGTCATATGTCGATGCATTAGCAGGTGATTCTATTTCTGCTTTTGGTGGAATATTAATTAGTAATACTGAAATCGACAAAGAAACTGCAGAAGAAATTCATAAATTATTCTGCGAAGTGGTTATCGCTCCTTCCTTTAGCACAGAAGCTTTAGAAATTTTAAAAGGAAAGAAAAATAGAATTCTTTTGATACAAAAAGATATCACCTTACCAGAAACACAAGTTCGTTCTTGTTTAAACGGTGCTTTGGTTCAAGACAAAGATCTTAAAACTGATGCCAGAGAAGATTTAAATACTACTACCAAAGTAGCTCCTACTCCAGAACAAATAGAAGATCTGTTGTTTGCCTCAAAAATATGCAAGCATACCAAATCCAATACCATAGTGTTTGTTAAAGAAAAACAATTATTTGCTAGTGGGACAGGACAAACTTCTAGAGTAGATGCATTAAAACAGTCTATAGAAAAAGCAAAATCATTTAACTTTAACCTAGACGGTGCTGTAATGGCGAGTGATGCTTTTTTTCCGTTCCCAGATTGTGTAGAAATAGCAGATAAAGCAGGCATCAAAGCAGTAATTCAACCAGGGGGTTCTATAAAGGATCAGCTAAGTATTGATTACTGTGATCAAAACGGAATTGCAATGGTTATGACCGGAACACGTCATTTTAAACATTAATTTTATTACATTTACTGAATTTTAACCCCTTTTTTGACTTTTTATGGGATTTTTTGACTTCTTTACCGAAGAGATCGCAATAGATTTAGGTACCGCTAATACATTAGTAATTCATAATGATAAAGTAGTTGTGGATAGTCCCTCTATTGTAGCCAGAGATATTATGACTGGTAAAATTATAGCAGCTGGAAAAGAAGCTGCCATGATGCAAGGAAAAACCCACGAGAACATAAAAACCATTAGGCCGCTTAAAGATGGAGTAATTGCAGATTTCGATGCAAGTGAGAAAATGATAAGCATGTTTATCAAAGATATTCCTGCTTTAAAGAAAAAACTATTTGCTCCTGCCCTACGTATGGTAATTTGTATCCCATCTGGGATAACAGAAGTAGAAATGCGAGCTGTAAAAGAAAGTGCAGAACGTGTAAACGGAAAAGAAGTATATCTTATTCATGAACCTATGGCCGCTGCAATTGGTATTGGTGTTGATATTATGCAGCCAAAAGGAAATATGATCGTTGATATAGGGGGTGGTACAACAGAAATCGCTGTGATCGCTTTGGGTGGAATTGTTTGTGATAAGTCTGTAAAAATTGCAGGTGATGTATTCACAAATGATATTATCTACTATATGCGTACGCAGCACAACTTGTATGTTGGAGAACGTACTGCCGAAAAAATAAAAATACAGATTGGGGCAGCAACCGAAGATCTTGAGTTACCACCAGAAGAAATGAATGTTCAAGGGCGCGATCTTTTGACTGGAAAACCAAAACAAGTACAAATTTCTTATAGAGAAATGGCAAAGGCGCTAGATAAATCAATTTTACGTATTGAAGATGCCGTAATGGAGACCTTATCACAAACTCCTCCAGAACTTGCAGCAGATATTTATAATACGGGAATATATCTTGCGGGAGGTGGATCTATGTTACGTGGATTAGATAAAAGGCTGTCCCAAAAAACAGATCTACCTGTTTATATAGCAGAAGACCCATTAAGAGCAGTAGTAAGAGGAACAGGAATTACACTTAAAAATTTAAATAGATATAAAAGTGTATTAATTAAATAGTGTTTTAAAAAAACACAGTTGGAATATACCTAAATTTCCGATTTTACGTTATCCTGCTTTGACGCGTTACTGCTAAAGCCATAATACCATTTAATGTAACGTTTAACCAAAGAAATAACTATACCCTAGATCATGCAACAGATTATTAATTTTTTAATAAGAAATAAACATTTTCTGTTATTTCTTCTGTTGTTATTTTTATCATTAGTCTTTACTATACAATCACATTCTTATCATAAAAGTAAATTTGTAGGTTCTACTAATTTCCTGAGCGGCGGAATTTATAGTTGGCAACACTCGATTAGCGATTATTTTGGATTAAAAGATGAAAACACAAGGTTACTAGAGGAAAATGAACGCCTTCATAATCGATTAAGCTTCCTGGAAAAGGATTCTATGGCTATAAAATATGTAGACACCATTTCATTTAATAGACCTTATACCTATACTAAAGCAAGAGTAATAAAAAATGATTACAGTAAAATTGACAATTATATTCTTATAAACAGAGGGAAAAAAGATAGTGTAGTCCCTGATATGGGTGTAATAACTGATAAAGGCATTGTGGGAATAATCGAGAACACTTCAGAAAATTACAGCAGGATTATTTCTATCTTAAACAGTAACTCTCGTATTAATGCCGGACTAAAAAAATCCAATCAATATGGTTCCTTGATTTGGAATGGAAAAGATCCCAATATTGTTCAGTTAGAAACCATTCCAAGACAAGCTATTTTAAAAGAAGGTGATACGATCATAACCAATGGGCGCTCGACTATTTTTCCAAAAGGAATTGGTATTGGCACAATTGTTAATTATAAATTAGATCAGAACAAAAGTTATTACTTAATAGATATCAAATTATTTAATGATATGACAGATATCGGATTTGTATATATCATAAAAAACAGTGATGCTGATGAAATTAAAAGTTTGGAAAAATTAAATCATGAATAAAGACACCCTATTACATATTGGGAGATTTGTTATTCTGATCTTGATTCAGGTAATGGTACTAAATCATATAAACTTTTTAGGAGCACTAAACCCATATATTTATATCATTTTCATTCTACTTGCTCCAATTAATATAAATAAAAGTCTTTTCATATTTGTGAGTTTTATTTTGGGACTAACAATAGATATGTTTGGAGATTCTGGAGGTGTACATGCAGCTGCCTGTCTTATCATTGCATTTTTTCGACCAGTGGCTTTACGTACTGTATTCGGACTTAGTTATGAGTTTCAAACGGTAAAATTAAACCATATCGGATTTGGTGAAAAATTGGTCTATGTTACTTTAATGGTTTTAACACATCATATTGTACTTTTTTCGTTAGAAATTTTTAACTTCTCTCACATACTATTAATAGCCAAAAAAACGTTATTTTCCAGTTTATTCACCATTGTGATTACCATGTTGGTTTTAGTATTGTTTAGAAGAAATGATTCATGAGAAAATTGTTGCTTTACCTTATAATTATTACTACAGGTGTCGTGTTTGTTGCCAGGCTTTTTTACTTGCAAATTTACAACACTTCATTCGCATCCTTATCAGAAGACAACGCGATAAAAGTTATTTATGATTACCCGCAAAGAGGTGCAATTTATGATAGAAATGCCAGGTTACTTGTAACCAATCAACCATCATATGATGTAATGGTAATCCCTAGAGAATTAAAACCATTTGACACATTAGAGTTTTGCTCTATCCTTAATATAACCAAAGACAACCTAGTTAAACGATTACGAAAAGCTCGAGTGTACTCTCCTCGAGTACCATCAATAGTTATCCCACAGTTAACCAAAGATGAATATGCATATCTACAGGAAAAAATGCGAAAATTTGATGGATTTTATATTCAAAAACGTTCACTAAGAGATTATGAAACCGTAAATGCTGCAAATGTTTTGGGTTATATTGGTGAGGTAAACGAAGCCTTAATCAAAAAAGACCCTTATTATCTTTCTGGAGACCTTATAGGTATTGATGGTGTAGAAAAACAATATGAAAATGAGCTTAGAGGAATCAAAGGAGTAAAACGTATTCAAAAAGACAGATTCAATAGGGATATAGGACCATACAAGAATAAGAAATTTGATACACTTCCGGTAAATGGAAAAGATCTTACGATAACCATAGATGCCAGGCTACAAGATTACGGTCAAAAACTCATGAAAAATAAACGAGGAGGTATTGTAGCTTTAGAACCTTCTACAGGAGAGATTTTAGCATTAATAACTGCACCCAGTTATAAACCCGAATTACTAGTAGGAAGAAAAAGATCTCCAAATTTCACCAAATTATATTATGACACCATAGCTAAACCTTTATTTGATAGAGGTCTACAAGGAGAGTACCCTCCTGGATCCCCATTTAAGACTATAAATGCATTAATTGGGCTTCAAGAAGAAGTTATCGATCTAAAAGAAAAGGTTTCTTGTAGAATGGGATATTATTATGGAAAAGGTCAAAAATTAGGATGTCACCACCACAGGGGGCCTCTTAACATGATCCCTGGTATTGCAAATTCGTGTAATGCCTATTTTGCAACAGTATACAAAAGAATTATAGAAAAGTATGACACCCCACAAGAAGGAATAGAGGTTTGGAGAAAACACGCACAAAGTTTCGGTTTAGGAAATTATTTGGGTAATGACCTATCTGCTGGGAGACCAGGTAAAGTTCCAAATTCTGAGTATTACAACAAAGTATATCAATACCCTACTTATAAATGGTATGCTACTGCAACAATATCTAATGCTATTGGGCAAGGAGAAGTTTTGTCAACACCAATACAGTTGGCAAATATGACCGCAGCAATTGCAAATAGAGGGCATTATTATACACCACATATTATAAAAGCTATTGATGGTAAGCCAATCGAGAATGAAAACTATACTAAGCCCAAGATTACCACTATTGATAAAGAACATTTTGAACCTGTTGTACAAGGAATGTATGAAGTATATACAAATGGGACGGCTAGTTTTTTACAAGTTGAAGGAATTGAAATTTGCGGTAAAACAGGAACCGCAGAAAATTTCACCAAAATTGATGGTGTAAAAACACAACTTACAGATCACTCTGTATTTGTTGCATTTGCGCCAAAAGATGATCCCAAAATAGCGATTGCGGTATTTGTTGAAAACGGATATTGGGGAGCTCGTTATGCAGGAAGAATTGCATCACTTATGATAGAAAAACACATAAAAGGCACAATTTCCCGAACAGATTTAGAAAATTGGATTTTTACACATAGCCTTGAAGAAGAATATGCAAAACCCTATAGTGGCGAACCTTTTAAAATCAATCAATAATGGCAAGATCCAGTGTTGCCGCTATTGATTGGATAACGGTTTTATTATTTTTATTACTAGTAGGTTTTGGTTGGGGAAATATCTATTCTGCATCCTACGAAAATGAAACATTTTCGCTTACTGATTTCTCCCAACCCCATGTAAAGCAGGCTTTTTGGATCTTATTTAGCATTGTCCTCATTATTATTATACAAGCCATAGAGGTTAAGTTTTATGAGCGATTTGCAGGATTGATTTATGTGATATCTATACTTTCACTTTTAGGGCTTTTCGTCTTCGGAAAAACAATTTCGGGAGCAACATCTTGGTATGCTTTTGGGCCTGTTGGCTTACAACCTTCAGAATTCGCGAAGGCTTGTACCGCTCTTGCTCTTGCCAAATTCCTGAGTGATATGCAAACTAATATTAATCTAATAGGTCATCAACTTAGGGCTTTTTTAATTATTGCATTACCCGCATTAGTCATCATACCGCAACCCGATCCCGGAAGTGCCTTGGTTTATGCTGCTTTTTTCTTTCCACTATATAGAGAAGGATTGGCGGCGATATATCTTATTGTAGGTGTTTCTGCTGCAGTGTTATTTATACTTACCTTACTTTTCAAACCATTATGGGTAGTTCTCGCTATTGCAGCGGTAATGCTCTTTATTTTGATTAAAAACAGAAAACGAAAACCTCCGTATTCTAAGTTCCTTCTTGCACTTATAGTTATTACTGGCTTTTGTTTTTCGGTAAATTACATTTTTAATAATGTATTTGAACAGCGACATCGTGATCGATTTAATATTGTTTTAGGTAAAGAAGTAGATTCTAAAGGAATAGGATATAACACGAACCAAAGTCAGATTGCAGTTGGAAGCGGTGGTTGGACCGGAAAAGGATGGAAAGAAGGTACACAAACAAAAGGAGGTTTTGTTCCCGAACAACATACCGACTATATCTTTAGTACAGTTGGAGAAGAATGGGGCTTTCTGGGAGCAACCTTTGTAGTAATACTCTTTATCCTGCTATTGATTCGACTTATTAACCTGGCAGAACGTCAAAAATCACAATTTAGTAGAGTGTATGGATATAGTGTTGTAGGAATTCTGTTTATTCATTTTGCCATTAACATTGGTATGGTAACTGGTCTGCTTCCAACCATTGGGATTCCTCTCCCCTTTTTCAGCTATGGCGGATCAGGATTATGGGGGTTTACTATATTGCTTTTTATATTTATTAAACTAGATGCTAATCGTGTTAATGAATGGTAAATTCTTAAGATTAGAATTTCCAACCTTTTGTACTTGAGGAAGCTTCTAATTGCTCTTCAATTTTGTCATCCAATGTTGGAAAAAAATCGATTCCTGTAAGCTCTTCTAGATTATTAACAGGCACAACAAATTCCTTTAATGATTTATCAGAATCTTTATGTGGCATTAAAAAAGCAATCATTTTAGGGTTTTTAGAACCTCCTTTTAGTATTACTTTATAAAAATACTTTGGTACAGATACAGCCTCGTATCCAATAGTTTTAAGATTACCAGATAAAACTCCTCCGGTCACTACATAAACCCCATCATAGGCCTTTGCCCAGTATCTTACTTTTTGTTCAAGATAATTCCAAATACCACTATTAAACTCATGATTTTGAGGTGAAATATTTGATGTAAGAAACGTTTCTTCAAAAGCTTTATAATCAAACCCTCTATCTCCAGCCGGGCACAAATGCCCTCTATCATAGCCTGATTTCTTATAATTGCGCCAATCTGCAGAAGAAGTCCTTACCTTTTTATCAATTTCAAAATAAGGTCTTTTAAAATCATTTGCCGTTACTTGATCTCGCTTCAATTCGTATGCTACCCATTCAGCCTGCTCATGCTTTTCAGAATATGACAAAGCATAATAATCATGAACTATAATGGATCCCGTAGTAGATGTTGGTAAATAGAAAAATCCAAAATCAGAGGTTTCGGTTTCTTCGTCCTTATTATTATAATTATATCCTTCATTACTTATGTTTTCCTCAAAATAATAAAAACCAATAGTTACTATTATAATCAATATTGGGTATAGATATTTCCTTTTCAACGGTTAATTTATTTAGTATAACTTAAAAGCAAAAGTATTGAATAGTAATTAGAATGCTAAAGAAAACTAAGTACTAATTTTATTTCAACCTTGAATAGAAATTGGTATCAAAAATTTAATAACTATCCCGCTATTATTTTAAGTACTACTGATTCACAGAAAACATACTGCGTTTTCATCGAAAAGCAGTTTATTTCATTTGTCTCTTGCTGCATGTACTTTTATATTTGATCAAGGCAATGTCTATTACTTCAATTCAGAAAACAAATAAAGTATAACATAAATCCATTGGACATCCGCTCAAGTGCTATATGGAAGTATTAAAAATAGACAGAATTCCCGAATGTCTATAAATGCTCGGGAAGTATACAAATTATTAAATAGGATAAATTATGTTAGCAAACATCTTAAACCTTTATGAGGCAAAAAAGCTTGACAAGAATCATCAGAAATCAATCAACGGAGGTCACGGATCAACTCTTACATGTGAGTTCGACTACCAATGCGGACCTGGAGAACGTTGTGTAGGGTGCTTTTGCAGAGGTATCGGAGACACTGTGTAAAGCGCATTAAGTATTATGATAATTAGGGTGTGAAAATTCACACCCTTTTATTTACTTTTTATCTATTTCAATATATTTTTGGAAAATACTAATAGTAAACAAATTAAAATTTAACAAAAAATATAAAACTTCTGATTTTTCTATTTTTACTTTAGATTCGCTATTGAGATAACACATAACTAACCAACTTAATAAAATACATGGAAAATAATATCGAAAAAATTGTTGAAAGTGTTTTGATTCAAAATAGAATCAGGAATTATGATAAAAAGGATCTAGAATTACAATTACAAATACATCCAAATTATCCAAGTTTTCAATCGATTACTGATACTCTGGATTATTTTGACATTGACAATATTGCGGTAGAGGTACCTAAAGAGGCATTAGATCAGTTACCAAAAAGCTTTGTCTCTTTGGTAAAAACCGAAAAATCCGAAGAGATTGTTTCAATAGTCAAAAAAGAAAAAACTATAGAGATCAAACACTCTAGCCTATCAAAAAAGAAACTTGATTATGAGAAATTTAAAGAAATTTGGATCCCAAAAGTCATAGCCGTAGAGTATAATGAAAAGCAAAATTTTACTCCTAAAGATTCTTTTCTACAAAGCTTGCTAATGATCATGCTATCTTTAAGTTTGATAGCCACTATTATTACCAGACCATGGAGTATCGATCAAATCATATTTTTATTAGTAACAATTACAGGCTTGGTCTTTAGTTATTTTGCCCTTCGTGAAAGCTTAGGTATACAATCACAAACTATCCATCAGTTCTGTACCTCAGTTGGAAACACTAATTGTGGAGATGTAATAAATAATAATAGCGGGAAATTATTTAAAAACTTCGGCCTTTCGGATGCTGGTATTGTATTTTTTGGATCATTAACTCTATATCAGATATTTTTCGGTTTTAATAGCGCGTTACTGTTTCCGTCAATAATCGGCATTCCATTTGTATTATATTCTTTCTATTCTCAGGCTTTTATTATAAAAAAGTGGTGTGCTCTATGTCTAACTATTGCCGCTGTATCTATTGGGCTAACGGTAATTGCATTAAGAAGTCTTGAGTTTGCAATCGATATTAAGTTGATTTCTAGTTTTGTACTGCTCACTACGTTATTTACATTAGTCTATCTTTTTACAAAAGAAAAAGTGATAGAAAGTAAAAGCTCTAATGCAGAAAACTTAAAATTAAATCAATTTAAGAGAGATGATCAAATATTTAACCATTTACTAAGTCTATCAGAAAAAATAGAGGATACCACCACTTTTAAAAATGAAATAGTTTTGGGTAATCCAAACTCTGATTTTAAGATTATTAGCTTTACAAATCCAATGTGTGGGTATTGTAAAGATGCCTTTGAAGCCTATATCCGAATTCTAAAAGTTATGGGAGATGAATTGCAAATTGTTATTCGTTTAGGTGTAAAATTAGATGATCAAAATGCTGAGCCTACGCAAATAGCACTGAGATTGCTAGAAATTTATCATGACCATGGCTCAGAAAGTTTTGTAGATGCGTACTCAAATTGGTTTGTCGATAGAACCTTTAGCAAATGGACAAAAAAATATGAAGTGCCAAAAAATAACCCAATGTATGTAGAAGTGCTACATAAGCAATCAGAATGGTCAAATAACAATAGCATCCCTTATACTCCTGCATCTGTGATTAATGGAACTGTGTATCCTAAAAAGTATAGTTATGATGAATTTTTCCATTTTATGAGTACAATGCTAGAAAAGCATAATAACCCTATTTCTGAAATGGAAGAAACTGTAGATGCTTAATGAGGTAAATTGTATAAAATATTAATTAATCTAACTTCTCTTGCAGTTGTATTGCTTTCTTATGATTGAAGTTCTCTGGATTGGATATAATTGTAGACAACGTACTCTTTAAATTCTTGGTATCGCCAATCTTCATATACACCAAACTTTTATACCAAAGGGCTTTTGAACTATCTATTATATCAGAATTAAGTAGAATATCAAAATTTTTCAAAGCCTCTTCTGGCATATCCAATTCGAGATATGAGAATCCAATATAGGCATTCAATAAAGGCTCATCCTCTTGGGACTTATCCTGATACTCTTGGAAAGAATGGATTGCTTTCTCGTAATCTTTATTCTTAAATTCTATTATGGCAGAATTAAGCTCATTATTATCTACGCCTCTTTTAACTAGAGATGGCAAATCATCTGTAGAATAATATGCAGCATAAAGATCATCGTTGTTCGTTTTGTTAAAAACTAAACTTGTAACTAATAACCCAACAATAAAGACAGCCGCTATTGCTCCAATAAAATATTGAATTTTTGACGATTTGTTTTTTACTTCTTTATAAGTATTCCCTGCTAATTGAATTTTAGATTTTATTTGGGCCGCCTCATCGCTTTTGATATAATCCTCTAGTTCTTGCTTTGCTTTGCTGTTTTTGGTTTTATCATTAGCCAACCAAGCCTCATCATTAAGGTAATGATTAATCTGATTAGATAGCTCAACCTCTTTTTGTAATTCTGAATCCTGAGCTATCATAGTTTCAAATTGAGCCTGTTCCTCAGGTGTCATATCACCTCCTAGGTATGCTTCTATTTTAAGGTATGTATTTTCGTCTATCATAACTTATAGTTCTTGGTACCTCTTATCTTTTTTTATTAATTCTCCCAGACGTTTTTTACATTTAAAAATCCTTTGAAAAGCCACATTTTCGGACGAATAATTGAATTTTGAAACAATTACATCATAGGGTACTTTATTAAAATATTCCTTAAGCAATTGCATACAATTCTCAGAGAGTTGAGCGATTTTTTCTTCAAACAATTCCCAGCGTTCCTGTTCCAAAATAAAGGAACTATGTTCTACCTCTTCACCTACCAGTTCAATTATCCCATCATTTCTTACCTTCTTTTTTCGATTATTTAGTTCTTTTCTCCATAAATTCTTACAAACAGTAAACAAATAACCCTCAAAAGTTGACTTAATTTCAAAATTTCGAACCTTTAACCGAAGCGTAAGTTGAAATAATGCATCTTGAAAAATTTCTTCCGCATCCTCATAACTTCCATTATTGTTCTTTACAAATGCTATAACTGCGGGTAGGCTTTTTTTGTAAATCGTATGTATAATTTTCTCATCCCCAGACAAAAGCCCTTGCAGGAATGTATTACGATGCTTTTCTGGCATTTTTAATGAATTACTATGATAAATGTACTCAAGGTTTCTTTCAATTTTTGTACTAAACTAATATATTTAAAATATATTATGACTATGCTATAAAAAAATAACGTACTTCAACCCAATATAATAACTTTTCAACTAAATTTTTAGTTTTTGTTTTTTTTATACTAATATTTTCTCTTTTTTTGCCGCGGAAAAAATTGAAATACAATGGGTAAGATTTTGATTTTATCATAACAACTAGATAAATCATAAAATTTAATCTTTAAAAATTAATGAAAAACATGAAAACAATCAAAGTACTTTCATTTTTAATGCTAGTCGTATTTATGGTCGGATGCTCTACTGATGACAATCAACTTGCAGAGCTGGAAGCATTAGAAGAACAATCAAAAGAAAAAATTAAATCAGATGATTATATCAATAATAAAAGAAATTCTGATCCTTTAGAATCAATTAATAATAAAACCACCACAATTAAAGTCACTTATAACTTTCAAAACAAGTCGACAAATAAATCTATGCTATCCACAACTGAACAGATCGATCATAGTAAATCAATACAGGTAAGCCCCCTTGGTCCTAATACATCAATCGAAGCTAATCCTATTGATCTAAGTGCACCTAGTGAACCTAGCCCGATAGACCTTAGCCCACTTATAGGAGCTAGTCCTACCAACCTCAACACATTAATAGAAATAGGAAACCAATTTATTGAACTATTTCCTACCTTAAAGATTGAAACATTACAGGTTTTCCCTTTTTATACGCAATCTTGGTCTATACAAGACCCATATATAAAATACGATCTCCCTACCAGAGAAATTGGTGCCCAAGCTCAAGGGGATGAAGATTCTCCATTAGAATTACCTCCAGGAGGAGAAGCATTCTTTCAAAAAAAAATAGATCTATTATATGAAGCTATAGATAATCATCCAATACTTACAAGGTCTTCTTTCTAATCTTTTTCATGAATTATAAAGAATGATGATTAATATGGAATAACCTATTGAAAAGCAAGACGAAATAGTAAGATACAATCACAACAATTAGAGTCATAGATTGTATCTTACTATTTTTTTAATCTTTTCTAAAACAGAATTGTGTTTATTGAAAACAAAATATATATTCTTATAACTTTCTAGCAATTGGCACTATACAATATATGTTTCTAAAAAACAACTACATTCTAGCACTCCTTATCCTATTGTCATTTTATAGCAATGCGCAATCCAACACTACCACTTGGCATGAAATTCTAAAATCGGATCTTTCTACAGAACAGAAAACTAATAAAATAGATTCCATAATTGAAGTTCATAAGAATAAAAGAACAGATTCAATTCTTGAACGCCTCACGCATAAATATGCGATTTGGTTGTACCAAAATAAAAAAATTGACAGAGCCATAGAGATTGCTTTACATTCTCTTGAGATTAAAAAAGCACATTTTTCGAACGATACCAATCTTATTCAACTTGGTCTCAATAATTTGGCTTTTTATTATTATAAAAACAAGAATTATCCCAAAAGTATTCAACATTACCAGGAAGTTTTAAAATTAAACTCGAATAATAAGGGAGCCGCAAATGCGTATTCAGAAATAGGCAGGTGTTATCGAAACATGGGTGATTATTACAACTCGGTTACTTACTTTGAACTTGCCCATTCTCTTTTAAAAAAAAATAAGAATTATAACAAATTAATTGTCAATGCAATTAATTCTGGAGAATCTTATTTACAACTAAACAATATCAATAGTTTTCAAAGAGGTTTTAGAGTTTTAAACACTGCAGATTCTTTATTAAGTATTGTGAACTCCAAACAAAAAACAAAATACAATGTCAAATTAGTATCTGGGAATTTATATAACCAAATTAAGACCCTAAATCCAAAAAAGGCCTTATTCTATTACAATCAAATGCTTCAGATAGCCAATGATTTAAATGATTCTTCTAAAATTGCAAATTCATATGGTCTTATCGGAAATCTTTATAATGTTATTGATATAGAGCAAGGGATTCAATATCAGAAAAAAGCATTGCAATATACCCGAAAAGATAATTATTTACAGCGTGGTATTAGTTACTTGAATATAGCCTCATGTTTGATCCAACAAAAAAAAATTGACGAAGGTATCAAATACTATTATAAAGGAATCTGTTTTCTTGGTAAGAATAAAAATATAATCAACTCACAATGCGAAATAGATCAAAATATAATCTATGAAACACAATATAAATCGTTTCTTTTAAACGCATTAAAAAGCTTAACTGATGCTTATCTAAAAAGGCACAAAGTTCTAAATGATAAAGAGTCATTGTTCAAAGCTATCAACTATTCTTCATTAGCAGATGAATTGATCGACCTTATGCGAATTGAGAGCCAAGAGTTTCAATCAAAATTATATTGGCGAGAACAAAGTGCAGACTTGTACGGTAAAGCTGTAGAAGCATGTTTTTTGGCAAAAGACCCTGACCATGCTTTCTACTTTATGGAGAAAAACAAGGCGCTCTTATTATGTGAAGATATTAACAACAGTAGAATAAGAGAATTACTAGAGCTTCCTTCTGCTCTGGTAAACCAAGAAATCGCACTTAAAAAATCAATTTATGCCTTAGCAAGAAATGAAAAAAATGCTGCAGCCAATAAGGATGCAATTACCATAACTTTACTTGATAAGAAAAGACAATTACAACAACTACAGGATAGCATACAACTTTCTTTCCCAGATTATAATCGCTTAGATTTTGGATCATCTGTTGTTTCTTTAAAGAATGTTCAGGAAAATCTAGACGATGATACTATAATTTTAGAATACAACATCTCTGAGCATAACAATTATGGCCTTATTTCCAAAAATCCATCATATACACCAATTTATGAAAATAGCACATATGGAGTAAAGACCTCTACCACTGCGTATTTATTATATATATCAAAAAAGGAGGTGAAATTTGTACAATTAGAAACTGCTGATTTGAAAAGGAACATTACTTCTCTAGTGCAACAGGCTTCAAAAACTTTTAAAACAAAAGGAACAATCACGTCTTATAATACCATAGCATATAAGGTATTTGATCAATTATTTCCTACCCAAGCAATTAAAGAAGCAGTAAAAACTAAAAAAATTAAAATAGTACCAGATAACTATCTTAACTATCTTCCATTTGAAGCATTAATCACTGTTGCTAATTCTGCTGCAAAACCTCATTATTTGATCGAAGATTGTGAAATAAGCTATCTTTATTCAAATTCATTTATAGAAAACACAAAAAGCGTAAAAAACTCCCGTGAAAATTCATTGCTTGGTGTAGCCCCTCGCAATTTTGATACATACGGATTAATCTCACTAGATAATAGCGTGCAAGAATTATCTAATATTAAAGACTCTTTTGATGGTGAACTATACATAGATGATCGAGCTACCAAAGAAGAGTTCCTAAATGCTATATCAAATCACAACATCATACATCTGGCTACACATGCCGATGCTTTGGATTCTATTTCGCCCTGGATTGCATTTCGCCACCATAAATTAAACCTTGAAGAGCTGTACTTTACCAAAAACAGTGCAGATATGGTGGTATTAAGTGGTTGTAACACGATGCAAGGAGAACAGAAAACCGGAGAAGGTGTAATGAGTTTGGCCAGAGGCTTTTTTCATTCTGGAGCAAAAAGTGTTGTATCATCCTTGTGGAATGTGGATGACCGCTCTGCTACCTATATAATGAAGCGCTTTTATAAAAACCTAAAGCAAGGACAATCAAAATCTAGAGCATTAAGAGATGCAAAATTAGAGTATTTACAAAATCACTCGCTATCTGAAGCTTCGCCTCATTTCTGGGCAACTTTTGTAATTTCGGGAGATACAAGTCCATTGCAAACTACTTCTCTTCTATCTGTATATTGGTTGTTTCTCTTAATACCTACACTGATTATTGTAGTGTTTTTTTATCGAAAACGAAAAAAATAGAAAAAACTAACCCTATAAAGATCTTATTGTAAGCGTGTTGAAATAATATTCAACACGCTTTTTTGTTTTTCTCATTTTTCTTGGGTAAGAAATGTTTGTCTTGATAACAGTATGTAAAAGATTAGCAAATAAGCTTATCTAGATAAATAATCATAAAACGAACAAAACAATGAAAAAAATTAAAATTCCAATTCTAACTATTACTTTATTGACAAGCTTATTTTTCCTTAGCTGTTCAAAAGATGATGAAGGTTTTACAATAGAAGAAGAGACTTCAAATGTTGGTGAACTGAACCTAAGCAAAGATCAGCTTGCTCAAGAGTTTGCAAAACAACTTGCTGTTCTTATGAGTGACCAAAACACAAGGCAATTTGTAAAAACTGAAGTACTGAAACAATTCGATGGAGATTATAATGCATTAGTAGTAGAAGTTCTGAAAAAAGAACTTACCATCAAAAATCAATCAAAATCATTTGGAGATCATTTGTCAATCAAGTCAGCAAAAAACACAAGTTCAATTCATGATCTCATTTCGGCTATAGAGGACACCTATCCATTATTGCAAATTGCAGCACCTACGCAGGGAAAAATTAGTATCGAAGAGTGGGAAACCAAAGAATTTGTTCCGTTAGTCGCATACATCCCAAGTGATTTGAGCCATAACATAATTCCTGCATTTAATACAAATGGGGATTATATCGAATTAAGAGCAGATGAGGCTCCAGGACAACTTGTTATTGTATTAAGTGAAAACGAAAGAGTGGCGGTAATAGATGAATCAGAACAAGATTCAAAATCATTTTGCTCTTCCGTAACTCCTTATTTTAAATCAACAACAAAAAATTATTTCCTGAAAGAAAAAATTCTGGAATGTACTGGCTCATTATTGAAGCTAGAACCTTCAAATCCAACTAGCAAGTCGTCTGGATGCGATAGAGATAGAAAAACGGATAAGGATAGATTGAATAGAATGAAATTTGTATCTGATAATGCTTTCAAAAAAGTAAATGAATGGTTTGATGGAGGACAAGAAATAGAAGTTACCATAACTTTCGGAAAGGCCAATGGAGAGATATCTACACTTACCAAAACATTTTATGGCAGAGATAGAGATTTTAAAAACTCTAGATGGTTTGCGTTAGGCAACACCGAAATCGTAGATTGGGATGAATCCTTATATGGAGATGCGATGCTATATCATTGGGTAGAAAAAGATCCTGGTAATCCTCTGGAAATAAACCTAGGGTTTTCTTCAAAATTCAAATTACTTGGTAACTCCGTAGCTGTAAATTTAGGGTTCAAGAAAACCATAACCAATGAAGATGACCCTCTTGGGCAATCATTAGTATCCTTTTGTGATAACACTGATGGAGCAGGTGCCTTATATAATACGGGAACAATCCAATTTCAAGTAAGACAAGACGAATATAGCCTTGTATATGAAGATGAATATCTTGTTGGTGATTGGAATGGTGATGGTAAAGATAATATCGCTGTAAGAAGAAGTAATCAAATCTTGTTTGACTATGACTTTGACAATGTTATTGACCATTCATTTTTCTACGGACTTGGAAATGATGAGGATGAATATCTAACCGGAGACTGGAATGGTGATGGTAAAGATAATATCGCTGTAAGAAGAGGAAACCACATTATTATGGATTATAATTTTGATGGAATTGCAGATCGATCTTTTTATTATGGAATAGGAAATCAAGAAGATGAATACATCGTTATCGATTGGGACGGTGATGGAAAAGATAATATTGCAGTTAGAAGAGATAATGGTATTATCATAGATTTTAATTTTGATGGAATCGTAGATAACATACAGTACTTTGGCATAGGAAACCAGGAAGATGAATACCTTATAAGTGATCGAGATGGTGATGGTAAAGATAATATAGGTGTAAGAAAAGGAAATAATCTAACTACTCATAAACCAAACAACATGAGTGAATACTATTCTGATTCTTTTGGATTAGGTAATACAGAAGATCAATATCTAATTGGTGATTGGGATGGAGATGGAAAAGACAATCTAGCAGTACGAAGAGGAAATCAAATTATCATGGATTATGATTTTGATAATACTCCAGACTTCACTTTTGAATTTGGTCAAGGAACCAATTAATCCCTTAAAAGTTTTAAAAATCAAAAACACTTATTTAATGAAAAAGCTCTCTAACGGGAGCTTTTCTTTTGTTATAGCTTTAACAAACAACATTCTATTTGATTGTTTTTTAGATAGTCCGTTTGATTTTACAAAAATCTATTTTTTTTCATTCTTTCTGGGTAAGAAATCGGATTTCTTATAACAGTAAGTAAAAGGATTAAAAAAAAAGATTCATCTAGGACGGAATCAATTTTAAAAACACAGAAAAATGAAAACATTAAAAAAACTCAGTCTTCAAGAATTAACAAAACAACAAGCGAATCAGATTAAAGGAGGTACAAATACACAACAAGCAATTATTATTAGTAATGGCCATAGCGGTGGTTGCACTCCTGATGTTTTACCTATTGGATTTCCAACAGACGAAGAATTACAGGATATCCTATTTGGCCAAACAAATTAGTAAATCCTAAACCAGTAAACAGGGGAGCTGAAAACTGAAATAGAGTAGGCACAATTTAAAATCAAATATCAAAATGAGAACATTAGAAATTAAGCAAATGGAAAAACTTAAAGGAGGGCAAAACGAATCACAAATGTATTCATGTGCTGCAATGGTAGCCTTTGGTGTAGCAGGTGTAGCGACAGCTGTATTTGCTGGCCCTTCATTAATCGGAATGGCAGCGGCAGTAGCACTTGGAGGAGAAATGCTTAGCGCTGCAGGTGGTTGCGTTGGATAAGGACAAGTTGGATTGGATTCGGCA
Source organism: uncultured Aquimarina sp. (assembly GCA_947496355.1). Lineage (GTDB taxonomy): Bacteria > Bacteroidota > Bacteroidia > Flavobacteriales > Flavobacteriaceae > Aquimarina. The sequence continues at coordinate 111,887 of CANMCO010000002.1, read as the reverse complement.
TAATAGAAATATCTTTTTCGACTCCATTCAAACCTCTCATATTTAGAGAGTTGCAATATTTGCAAACCGCTAAAAGTACTATGGGCAAGCCGAAAACCAAAATCTAGAGTAGGCATAAATCTTAAAATTAAATATAATAAAATGAGAACATTAGAATTAAAACAAATGGAAAACATAGCTGGAGAAGGTTGTCTGGGTTTTGCAGCAGGGATGATAGGTGTTGGTGTTGGTGTTGCGACATCTGAATTAGGTTTTGGCATCGCTATAGCAGCTGCTGGTCTTTTACAGATGGCAGAAGAGGCCGGAGCATGCGAAGATCAAATATTCTCAAAAGTAGAATTAGACAATGGTTTGATGCCAGCAGTATAAACAAATCAAATTTCTAATCCCTTTTAGTAAATTTTTTAAAGAGGGGATACATTAAATCCCCTCTACTATTAATAATAGATAACAATGAAATTAAATCCAAAACTTTACTTTCTCTTATTATCAGTTGCTTTGCTAATAATAATGTGTATTTCAAAATTAGTCATTAACACAGATGAGCTCCTTACAAGTAGTTTATCTGACCAAATGACACAAAATCAAATCAAGCAAATTTTTGAATTTAATCAAAAATGGGAATGGGTAGGATATTGCGCATTACCTGTACTTTTGTTAATCAAAATTGCTTTAATCAGTGGGGTATTGTATATGGGTATCTTCCTGTTCAATAAAAAGTTAACTTATAAAAAACTTTTCTCGATTGTAACAATAGCTGAATTCATATTTGTATTTGTTGCTATAATCAAGTTATTCTGGTTCTCATTCCAAGATGGATACAAACTTGAAGATGTACAATATTTCTATCCTTTATCGGCATTAGGATTGATTGGACACCAAGGATTATCACAATGGTATATTTACCCATTCCAGATGCTTAACCTGTTTGAACTAGTGTATTGGATTGTATTGGCCTATTTTATCGGCAAAGAAATCAAAAGTACTACAGATTTCAGTTTAAAAATAGTAGCTAGTAGTTATGGGTCTGCTATGTTGATTTGGGTAGTAGCGGTTATGTTCTTTACCCTTAATGTAAGCTAAATCTTCATTTGATTTGCATAGCACCGTATACGCTTTAATTATAGAGGAAAACATAATCACATCCAAAAATGAAAAAAATTTTAAAATTAGGCATTATTGTCTTGGGGTTCGGATTGCTCTCATTTACTGGAGTTCAGGTTATCTCAAAAATACACTACAAATCAGAGGTAGAAGAAACATTGCAAACCATCCCACAGTTCTCTTTTGAGACCATAAATGGGATTTCATTTTCTAATAAAAAACTCAAGAAGGATCTTACTACAATATTTATCTATTTCAATAGCGAATGTGGTTTTTGCGAACAGGAAGCAAAGTCTATACAGGAAAACATAGAACACTTTAAAAATACTCAGCTCATTTTTGTTTCTTTTGAGCCAGTATACAAAATCAGTACTTTCTCAAGACAATATAAATTAGACACTTATGATAACATTACTTTCTTATTTGATAAACGAGATGATTTTGCCACTCGTTTTGACGCTACATCAGTTCCTTACCTTCTAATCTATGATAAGGATCAAAAACTAATAAAAAAACACAAAGGACAGCTTAGTATTCGTGGTTTACTTAATGCCATTAACTAAAACAATAAGGGTATAGTCGGTGTATTGATTTGTGAGTAAAAGAAATCACCGACTACTCTCCTTTTTAACAAACAAATAATTATGAACACATCACGTTTATCTATAAAAGCACTTCAGAAAACATTTGTTCTACAACATGACCAAAGTGATTGTGGGGTTGCATGTTTACAATCTTTAATCAACTATTATGGAGGGGCTAATTCTTTAGAAAACCTAAGAGAATTAAGTGGAACTTCTAAGCAAGGAACTACGCTGCTAGGACTATATCAATCTGCAAATGCTATAGGATTTAATGCTAACGGATGTGAAGCTAACTTAGAAGATTTGGAATCTTGTAAAGCTCCTTTAATCCTTCATGTTATTATCGATGATCGATTACAACATTATCTAGTTTGCTATGGCTACGAAAAAGGAAAATTTATTATTGGCGATCCCGGAAAAGGGATAATCTATTACTCGAAAAAAGAGTTAGAATCAATATGGGTTTCAAAGACCTGTCTTACCCTTACTCCAAATAAAGATTTCAAGACTTTAAAAACCGAAAAGCATGCCAAAAAGAAGTGGTTTATAGATCTTATTAGAGATGACATCAAACCATTACTATTTAGTGTTATACTTGGTACTTTTACTGCCTTATTAGGAATGGCCATGGCAGTATTTTCACAGAAGTTGATTGATGATATACTACCTTCAAGAGATTTTGGTAAACTTATCACCGGAATCATATTAGTTGCTTTTTTACTTATTGTAAAAACAATATTTGCCGTTCTTCGTTCCTACTTTTTAATTAGACAATCAAAAGATTTTAATAACCGAATTATCAATCGCTTCTATTCTTCTCTACTTCATTTACCAAAACCCTTTTTTGATACTCGTAAAATTGGAGAACTAGTATCCAGATTAAATGATACACAAAGAGTACAACAAGTTATTAGAAATGTAACTAATAATTTTGTAGTTAATCTTTTGGTATCTATAATTTCTTTAGGGTTTCTTTTTTATTATTCCTGGCAAACAGGATTGATTGCTTCTATAAGTCTTCCTTTTTATTTCATCCTCATTTATAGATTTAACCAAAGGATTATCCGCACTCAAAAAGAAGTGATGCAATCCAAAGCGCATAGCCAAAGTAACTATATCGCAACCATGAATGGTATCGCAACTATAAAAAACAATAACAAACAATCTATATTTCAACAAATCAACAAAATCATTTACGGAAATTATCAGGATAAGGTATTCGCACTGGGACAAATAAACATTAGGTTATCCTTGTTTTCAGGAGTTTTTGGTGTACTTTTCTTAGTAGGAATATTGACTTTTACTTCTCTTAAAGTGTATTATAACGTGTTACAACTAGGAGAATTAATGGCAATATTAGGTATTGCAGGATCTTTATTGCCTTCTGTCGCCAGTTTGGCTTTGATTGCTATACCTATTAACGAAGCCACTGTCGCTTTCAATAGAATGTATGAGTTTACATCAATTAAAAAAGAAGAAAAAGGAATTTATACGCTTGAAGATTTTACATCTCTCTCGATAAACAACCTCTCTTTTCGTTTTGCCGGCAGAAGTCAACTACTCAAAAACATCTCACTAGATGTAAATATAGGTGAATGTATTGCCATTGCAGGAGAAAGTGGAAGTGGAAAAAGTACATTGGGACAAATCATTCAAAAATTTTATTCACCCGAAAATGGAGATATTATTATTAACCAAGACCATAACTTGAACGACATTACACTAACATCATGGCGAGATCATATTGGGGTAATCGAACAGAATATTCATATTTTTAATGGCACTGTTCTGGATAACATTACTCTTGGCTCTTCTGACACTCCCGAAAACATCCTTAAGTTTTGCTCTGATCATGGTTTCGATCAATTTGTAAAACAATTGCCTCAAGGATATATGACCATTTTGGGAGAAGAAGGAATAAACCTATCTGGGGGGCAAAAACAAATATTAGCACTAGCCAGAATACTATATAAGAAACCTCAACTATTAATTTTAGACGAATATACCTCGGCTATGGATCGAAAAACAGAACGATTTTCTATAGAGCTTCTTAATCGTATAAAAGAAAAAACGGGAATTATTTTCATTTCTCACCGCTTGCATTCCTTACCCAAGATCGCTGATCGTATTTATATTATTGAAGACGGAGAAACTCAAATTTCTGGTTCTCATCAAGAACTCATGTTGACTTCTAATTTTTATAGTGATTTTTGGAGTCAGCTAAACGCAGAATGCCAACATATACTTGTTTAAAAATTACCTCTTTACATCCAATGCATCTCGTAACGCATTACCAATCAACATAAAAGACATCACCAAACTCATAATACCTAATCCTGGTATTATGGCAAGGTATGCTTTACCTAAAATGATATAAGAATAGTGATCCTTTATCATTGCTCCCCAACTGGGCATAGGTGGTTGCGCTCCTATGCCAAGAAAACTAAGTCCACTCTCTATAAGAATAGCTGCTGCAAAATTTGCTGCAGAAATTACGATTACGGGAGCTAAACTATTAGGTAGTATATGTTTTGCGAGTATTCTAAAATTAGTGTATCCTAATGCTCTTGCTGCGGTTACATACTGCATCTGCTTTATACTTAATACCTGCCCTCTTACTATACGGGCTACTTCTACCCACATGGTGAGTCCAACTGCAATAAAAACTTGCCAAAAGCCTTTTTCTAAAGCCAAAGTAATTGCAATAACCAAAAGCAATGTAGGTATTGACCATGTCACATTAATCAGCCACATGATCATTGCATCTATTTTCCCTCCAAAATAGCCGGCAACTGCTCCTAACGATATTCCTAAAATCAGAGAAATTAATACCGCCACAAATCCTATAGAAAACGAAATGCGAATTCCCACTAGCATCCTGCTTAATAAGTCTCTACCGTATTTATCGGTCCCTAATAAAAATCGTCTTTCCTTAATAAATTTATTAGCAACCCCTTCTGCAGTTAAACCCTTAGGAAAACTTTGTAATTCAATTTCCTTTGAAGCTCCAATAATCTCCCCCTCGCTATAAGGAGTAATTTTTAAGCTATTATTTTCTATAGTATATTGATCTATAGGAATCTCTGAATCCGTGTTTTTTTCTCCGAAAAAAACTTTACTAAGAAACGATTGATCAGATAAATCATGAGAGGGAATGGTTAGCATTTTTACTTTAAAACCTGGAGGCTTAGAATGAATAGATAAATGCATCTGATTTGCGTTTTGTGAATTATCAGGAGCAAAAACATATGCAAAAACAGCTATAAAAGCACAAAAAACTATAAAGCAAAAACTCAAAACGCCCCAAAAATTCTTTTTGAATTTTTGAAGCGCTAGTAAACTTAAAGAGTTTGATTTTGTTTCAGGCATTAATATTTAATTCTTTAGCGTAAGAGGGTTTTTGGATCTTCGAATATTATTAATTTTTAAATCCTCAAGTACACTAATAGCCTCTTCAACATAAACATCTTTACTTAAGCTTTCATGCCATCTTTTCCTTTTCTCTGCTAGAATTGAGTCTTGTTTAATTAACTCATTCTCATATGGCAATGACTCAAAATTAAGATCTGTTTTGTAATCATTTATAGCATCAAAACGCTCGGCTTGCTTCTCATTAAGTATGATATTATTTTTATAATTATCATACTTAAGGGAGTATATGTTAATATCTCTTTTTTGTCTAACCCATTTCGCATTTTCTTCAATCAATTTTAATTGATCATTTGTAGACATTCTTGCTTTGCTATTACTAATAGTTTGGTCAAAATCTATATAACCATCCCAAATAGAGTAATCTGCTGCAGGAATTTTATCCCAAGGCAATGGATTTTCCTGATCTTTTTCACCTATGTCAATATAGCTATAACGATCTGGCACCACAACATCACTCTTTACACCTTCTAGTTGTGTTGATCCACCATTAACTCTATAAAATTTTTGAGTAGTGAGTTTCAAAGCTCCAAGATCTCCAAAATCATTACTTCTCATCCAACGATTAAGATCCATTACATTTTGCACAGTACCTTTACCATAGGTTTGCTTGCTCCCTATAATGATAGCTCGTTTATAATCTTGCATTGCTGCAGCCAAAATTTCTGAAGCAGAAGCTGACAACTCATTAACCAAAATTACAAGAGGTCCATCCCAAAGGATGTTTCTATCTTTATCACTTAAAACTTCTGGAGATTCTCCTTTTGTTCTCACTTGAACAATAGGCCCTTTTTCTATAAACAGACCTGCAATATCCACAACAGTTTGCAAGGATCCTCCTCCATTATCCCTTAAATCAACTACAAGACCATCCATATCTTGCTCTTTAAGACGTATAATTTCTTGTTTTACATCTTTTGCTGCATTACGTTGATTATAATCCTGCATGTTAAAATAAAACTTTGGTAAATTAACTATACCAAAGGTTTTATCATTCTTTTTTACCAAAGAGGATTTTGCATAAGTTTCTTCAAGTTCTACCACATCTCTTGTGATTTCAACTATTTCTGTAGTACCATCCACTTTTTTTACGGTTAAGCTAACTCTTGTACCCTTGGGACCCTTTATCAAGCTTACCGCATCATCAAGGCGCATCCCTACAACACTTACAGGTTCTTTTTCATCCTCTTGCTTCACCTTCATTATAAGATCCCCAACCTCAACTTTATTACCTCTCCATGCCGGACCACCAGAAATAATTTCAATAATCTTTACATTATCGTTCTTCTTTTGCAGCCTTGCACCAATACCTTCTAATTTTCCAGACATTGCAATATCAAATCGATCCTTATCCTGAGGAGCAAAATAATAGGTATGCGGGTCAAATTCTTCTACTATAGAATTAATATAGATTGAAAACCAGTCTTTTCTTTCTAAATCATCTGCAAACTCAAAATACTCCTTTAATGAAGATTTGGTGTTTTCACGTGCTTCTTCTTCTAAAGCAGTAGATGATTTACGCTCATAATTACTGTTGGTAGAAACTGAATCTATCTGTTCTTCAACCTTGTCATAATAACTCGATAATGCATTAAACTTAAGCTGCAACCTCCATCGATCCAACATTTCTTTTTTGTTCTCTACATAAGATAATTTTTCATAATCTGTATCGATATTTTCGTCCTTCTGAAAATTAAAAGGCTTTTCTAGAATTTCTTTATGAAGCAATCGCGCTTCAGCCATTCTTTCCTGTAATCGATCATAGGTCAGATTAAAAAAAGTAATTTCTTTGTTTCTAATCTCATCATCGATAAGCTTTTCAAACTTTTTAAACTCTTCGATATCACTTTGGTAAAAATATCTTTTTAGGGGATCAAGAGCTTCAATATAATCTGCAAAGACTTCCTTAGAAAAATCATCATTTATATCCTTTGCATCATAGTGTCCTTTTCCCAAGACATAACTTATTAAATCAATTAGTAATTTGTCTTTATCCGGATCATTTTCAACTTTGGTAGTAAAACTGCAAGAAGCAGCCGAAACAATCACGGTAAGCATCAAAATCAAAAAACTCTTTTTCATACGCTTGATTAAATTTAGGGGTTTTTAAGGCAAAATACATTAAAAATCGTGCCAATAACAGGTAATATTACTAAATTTTTCTTAAATGAACTAATATTACGCCTTACTCTTTGGTTCCACGAAATTTCGTATAAAAAAAGTGTATTTTTACGCTCGTAAAATTCTCAAGCTATGACTCAAAAAAAACCGCTAATTTTGGTTACCAATGACGATGGAATTACCGCTCCAGGAATACGAGCATTAATAGGCGTTATGAACGAAATTGGTGATGTATGCGTTGTTGCTCCAGACAGCCCACAAAGTGGAATGGGCCATGCAATAACGGTAAATAGTACGATTTACTGTGACCCTATTGTTATTGACAAAGATGCGCCTCAAAAAGAATACAGTTGCTCAGGAACTCCAGCGGATTGTGTAAAAATGGCAGCTCGTGAGATTATGGACAGAAAACCTGACTTATGTGTCAGTGGTATTAACCATGGATCTAATTCTGCAATCAACGTTATATACTCAGGAACTATGAGCGCAGCCGTAGAGGCAGGTATAGAGGGAATACCGGCAATCGGATTTTCGCTGCTGGATTATAATATGGATGCTAATTTTGAACCTTCTAAGAAATATATTAAAGCTATTGTTGAAAATGTGTTGAAAAATGGGCTACCAAAGGGAGTGGTCCTAAATGTTAATATCCCTAGATTATCAGAAAAAAAAATTAAGGGAATTAAGATTTGTCGTCAGGCAAATGCACATTGGATGGAAGAGTTTGACAAAAGAACCAATCCAATGGGTAGAGAGTATTATTGGCTTTCTGGAAGATTCGTTAATGAAGATAAAGGTGAGGACACTGACGAATGGGCACTAAAACAAGGGTATGTTTCTATAGTCCCTACACAATTTGACCTTACAGCACATCATTTTATACAAGAATTAAATAACTGGTCTTTGCATGATTAAAAAAGAAATTGGCATTGGAGTTTTAATAGGTTTACTAGTAAATAGCATAGGATTTATACTTTGCGTATTTATATTTTCTGCAATAAGTCCGCAAAACATGGGGTTTACAGAAACTATTGAAGAATCATTAAGAAATGATTCTTTCGGGAGTCTTATCGTTTTGGGAGCTATACCTAATCTCATAGTTTTCTTTTTATTATTGAGAAAAAACAAATTTTATCGTGCACGTGGCGTACTTCTTGCAACACTTATTGCAGCTATTTGTATAGCAATTAGTAAATTTGGTTGACATTTATGAAACATAAAGCGTTATTTTTTAGATGAAGTATTACCTTATAGCGGGAGAAGCCTCTGGTGATTTACACGGTGCTAATCTCATGAAATCTATTCTTATTGAAGATCCCCAGGCAGATTTTAGGTTTTGGGGTGGTGATCTTATGCAGGCTGTTGGAGGATCAATGGTTAAGCATTACCGAGACCTTGCGTTCATGGGTTTTATAGAGGTAATTCTTAATCTATTTACTATTTTAAAAAATATTAAAACCTGTAAACAAGACATTTTAGAATATCAACCTGATGTAATTGTTTTTATAGATTACCCTGGGTTTAATCTTCGTATCGCAGAGTGGGCAAAAGGAAAGGGTTTTAAAACTCATTACTACATTTCTCCCCAAATTTGGGCATGGAAAGAAGGCAGGATTAAAACTATCAAGCAATGCATTGACATGATGTATGTCATCCTCCCTTTCGAGAAATCTTTTTATGAAGATAAACATGAGTTTCCTGTTCATTTTGTAGGGCATCCTTTGATTGATGCCATTGCAGATCATAAACAAATCATGCCCGAAGTTTTTAAAGAAAAACACAATCTTGATGACCGCCCTATTATCGCAATTCTTCCTGGTAGCAGAAAACAAGAAATCAGAAAAATGCTCGAGGTAATGTTAACTGTGGTTGACGACTTTCCCGATTATCAATTTGTAATTGCAGGAGCTCCAAGCCAAGACGCCTCTTTTTATACTCCTTTTATCAAAAAACAAGGAGTAAATTTGGTAATGAACCAAACCTACGATCTACTAAGTCTAAGTAATGCCGCTTTGGTGACTTCGGGTACGGCAACTTTAGAAACTGCGCTATTTAAAATTCCAGAAGTTGTATGTTATAAAGGAAGTTATATTTCGTACCAAATTGCCAAGAGAGTTATTAGTCTGGATTATATTTCCTTGGTAAACCTTATTATGGATAAACCTGTGGTTACCGAACTTATACAGGGAGATTTTAACACCAAAAAACTTAAAGAAGAACTTACTGAAATTATAGACGATTACAAAAGAGCCGTAATGTTTTTGGATTATTACGATCTTGAAAAAAAGTTAGGAGGTAAAGGTGCTAGTGAAAAAACTGCCAAGCTTATCATTGAATCTATAAAATAAAAATTGCCCCAAAATGAAAACATTAATCTCCTACTGTCTAATTACATTATTAGTTTTTCTACTATACTCATGTGGAAGCTCTTCAAAAAATAAAGCAGTAATTTCTGAAAAAACAAAAAGCACTGCTAAAACTAAAACAAACGGTAAACCCGAGAATCGAAAGATTAAAAGCATCATTAACTATGCTAAATCCTTTAACGGAACAAAGTATAAATATGGCGGAACTACAAAGAAAGGGATGGACTGTTCTGGCTTGGTATATACTTCATTTAAAAAAGAAAATGTCATTCTTCCTAGAACATCCAGAACAATGGCTACCCAGGGTAAAGCTATATCGTTAAAAAAAGTGGGGGTTGGTGACCTATTATTCTTCAAAACAAATAAGAGAAAAAATGTTATCTCTCATGTTGGATTGGTAGTAGAAACCAAAGGTGTAATAAAATTTATACACGCTTCTACATCTAGAGGTGTTATTATATCTAGTCTTAACGAAGAATATTGGAATAAGGCTTTTGCAAGCGCTAGAAGGGTTTTATAGTTTACATATCATATTTTTCTTAGACCAAAATAATATCAGTTCCGAAAAATGAAACTGATACGTCGTAGTATTACATCATAAATATATGATGTGAAACACCTAAATGTACCATTTGCAATTATTACTTTTTCTTCCCTTATAGGTGTTCTTTTAGGGTATTATCTAGATATTGATATTATTACACTTTTACTATGCTTTTTTGCCTCAATTTGCCTCTTAGGTATTTCATGGAAACAATCTAAAAAGATATTTGCAAAAACATTTCACTTTACATTTTTAATGATTGTTGTTTTTATACTATTTGGAACGATTTTAGTAAAAATTCACCATCCAGAAAATCATTCAAATCATTATACAAATCTAATTGACCTCAACCACCTTGCACAAAATAAAATAGGAATTCAATTTCACATCAAAGGAAGGTTAAAACCTACTTCATATTACCGTAAATATATCGCATCTATAAAATTCATAAACAACAAGACTGCAAACGGAGATCTTTTACTCCTTTTGCCTAAAGAAAGCATTTCTAAAACCCTAGATATCGGGAATACATATACTACTTATGCTGAGCTAAAGCCTATACCCAAACCACTAAACCCTTATCAATTTGATTATGCAAAACACTTAAGCAGACAATACATATTTCATCAAATTACCACACAAGAGCATCTACTCATTAACAACAATATAATTGAATGGTCCCTGTTTAGGTTAGCAGATCAAATCAGAAAACATATTAATCAAAAACTAGAAACATATAATTTTAGTAGTAAACAACTATCAATAATAAATGCATTATTTCTTGGACAAAGACAAGATATCGATCAAGAAACCTTTAATGCATATCGAGATGCAGGAGCAATTCATATTCTTGCAGTGTCAGGATTACATGTGGGCATCATTTTATTGATTTTGAATTTCATTTTTAGGCCTCTAGATTTGTTTTACAAACATGGTAAAACAATCAAACTGATTTTAACCATCACTTCATTGTGGTGTTTTGCAATTGTCGCAGGATTATCACCATCAGTATTAAGAGCGGTTACTATGTTTTCTTTTCTTGCTATAGGAATGCAAATCAGATCAAAGACCAGTATTTACAATTCGTTATTCATTTCGATGTTTATATTACTTTGTTTTAATCCTTTGTTGTTGTTTTCAGTTGGTTTTCAACTAAGTTATTTGGCAGTTTTCGCCATAGTATGGATACAACCCATAGTATCGCAAAGATATCATCCTAAATATTATGTTATTAAAAAGATTTGGGAAACTTTTACGGTGACTATTGCTGCACAACTTGGATTGTTACCACTAACCTTATTCTATTTTCATCAATACCCAGGTTTATTTTTTGTTTCTAACCTTATCATTATTCCCATTTTGGGGGTACTACTCGGGTATGGAATTGCCATCATTCTATTAGCTTGTTTTGGGATTTTACCTCAGTTCATGGCAGCCCTATTTGGACTTTGCATAGATTTTATGAATAATTTTATTAGCTGGGTTGCAAAACAAGAAGAATTTTTATTTACTGGCATTCCATTTTCTAAGATGATGCTCATAATGCTTTTTATAGTCATCATTTTGGTTATTATGATGCTTCAAAAACAAGAAAGAAGAAGAAGGTTATATTTATCAGGTATTAGTATGCTTACAATAGTCTCTATTCTAATTTATGAAAAACATACCGCATCCAAAATTCAAGAGCTTGTAATATTTCAGAATCAGCGTAATACAACATTGGGTGTTCTTGAAAATCTGGAACTGCATATCTACAGTAAGGATAGTATTTCCCCAAAAACCCAAAAATTTTTATTTGAAAACTACCAAATTCAAAATCACGCTACTCTTATGACCAACAATCAGTTGAAAAATGTTTATAGATACAAAGAGAAAACTATTTTAATAATTGACAGTTCTTCGATCTATAATATTACAGCACTGAAACCTGATATTTTACTTTTATCGAACTCCCCCAAGATACATTTAGGTAGAGTAATAGATAGTTTACACCCAAAACAAATAATTGTAGATGGTAGCAACTATAAAAGTTTTATAGGTCAATGGGAAAAAAGTTGCTATAAAAGAAAAATCCCTTTTTATCGCACGGACAAAAAGGGAGCTTTTATATTGAAATGATTTCCTAGGCACTATAGTGCAGCTAAAGATTCTCTTAAAAATTCGTTATCTGACGAATCCATTATTTCTTGGATGATCTTATGTATTTTAGGAATACAATCTTTCGCCATTTTATTTGGACTATTGAAAAGCACGCATATTCCTAAATCTTCATTAGGATAGATAGCAATTTCACTTCTATAATTATTCACACCTCCACCATGATGAATTACTTTATTTTCCTCACCTGTTTTGAGGTCTTTAAACTCATGAATACGCCAACCTAAACCGTAAAAAGATGCAGAGTACCCCGGCCATCTCTGATAATAGTTCCTTCTTCCTCCTACTTGAATTATTGGATTAAAAACTTCGTCCATAGTACTTGGCATCATGACTTCTGGGTTATTTCCTAACAGGAATTTCATCCATTTTCCCATATCTGTAGCACTAGCGTTAACTCCACCGGCGGCAACCGCATTATAGTATTTTTTGTTAATCCCTAAAGCTCTCCACCCTCGTCTTATACGCTGATGTGGCATAGCTACATTATCTGATTTTTGCAGTGCTTCATAGCTCGCTGAGGCCGTATTCATTTTAAGTGGGTTAAAAATTTTATTCTGAATAACTTCTTTCATAGATTGACCGGTAACTCGCTCAATTATTTCTCCACTCAATGCAAAAACAGCATTTTGATAGTTATATTCACTACCGGGCTCCACTATAGGTAATACCTCATCAAAACGACCTGCAATGGTGCTCAAGGATAAGCCATCCTCTACAAGATTTGTAAAACTATGATATGGTAATCCCGCAGTATGTGATAATACATGTGACAGAGTTACCTTGTTAGTTTGCGTTTTAGCGGCAAGTTTAAAATTTGGAATATGATCAATAATCTTGTCTTCCCAATTAATAAGACCTTCTTCTACATGAATCCCTGTAAGTATACCAGCAAATCCTTTTGAGACGGATCCAATACGGAATATTGTTTTTTCATTTACGGTATCTTTTAAAGCTACATTTCTATTTCCGAAACCTCCCGCATATATAATAGAGTCACATTTCACAATAGATACTGCTGCACCTACAATCTTATGCTCCTTCAGGGCTTTATTAAAATAAGCCTGTATTGCATCTTCTAATCGTTGTTTATAAAGATCAGGCAGATGGATATCTGGTGGTAGTGGTTGTGGTAACTGAATATTTTCTGCTTGTTGATTAGAGTCTGGTTGCTTTGCCGACACAAAAGACAAGAGCAACATAATCAACAACATAGATGGGGTAGCTATGGTTATGAGTTTTTTCATTAAGTAGATTTGAGGTTCAAAAAAATAAAAAATAATCGACAAAATCAAATAAATATCCGATTAAATGCAATTATTTTCGTTTTTGAGCCAAATTTGGGTATATTTTAGGTTCACGTATAGGGTAACGTATAGAATTTCAATTAATTGTATTGGTATTTTAGATTTTTACTAAATCTTGATATGTAATTAATTGGATCCTACAGGAATAGGTGGGGGTCCCTCAGGCAAAATAGCCTTGTATTGATAATCCCCTTTACGTTCTTTGAATTCGGTTTTTACCTTCTCAACTAATACTGGATCATCATACATATCTACCATGGTCATGGCCAAAGCTTTTGATGCCTGGATCATGCCTTTATGACCTATAGACATACCACCACAGGCCACAACTGCCCAAGAATGCCATGGGGTATCGATAGGAGCTGTAGTTACCCCAAGTCGCACTACAGGAACTAACCAACTTACATCTCCCACATCTGTAGAACCTCCACCGGGATGTTCTTTGGTTTTTTCTAACGGATTTATCTTCGCATCTATTCCTTTTTTGGGTTTACCGGTCGCTTCTTGTATACCATGAGCAAAAGCAATCTCCTGATCTGTGTATTTTATATCACCCAAATATTCGAGATTCTTTTGCATCGCTTCTCCTCCTGCTCTATTAACCAAAATTTCATGAAGACCAGATACCAAACTAATTTTATACTCTACATTAGCCATTATCGCTGCTCCCTCTGCCATTTTTTCTACGCGTTTCCATACTTCTTCCATACCTTCACGTTTGGTATCTCGTACTCTAACCCAAATTTTAGAATAATCCGGGACTACATTAACTACATCTCCGGCACTTTGAATATGATAATGTATACGCACAGTTGGTTTGATATGTTCTCTAAGATAATTGATCCCTGTAGTGTACAATTCTAAAGCATCAGAGGCACTACGACCGTTCCATGGATCGGCAGAGGCATGTGCAGCCTGACCATTAAACTCTACTATAAAATCTACTAATGCCAAGGAGCTTTGCACATCTGCTTCAGTTTTTGCTGCCGGATGCCAATCAAGACAAACATCAAGATCATTAAACAGTCCTTTACGTGCCATAAAAAGTTTACCAAAAAACTTCTCTTCAGCCGGTGTTCCATAAAATTTCACTGTGCCTTTTAATTTTCCCTGAGCGATAAGGTCCTTTATTGCTACGGCAGCCGATAAACTTGCAACACCAAATAAGTTATGCCCGCATCCATGGCCTCCACCCCCGTTTTTTAAGGGTTCTTTATTAGGTTGTGCTTTTTGAGAAATCCCCGGCAGTGCATCAAATTCTCCTAAAATCCCAATCACCGGCTTACCGCTTCCATAGCTTGCTATAAAACCAGTTGGCATTTCTGCAACTCCTCTTTCCACAGTAAATCCTTGCGACTCTGCATAATCTGCCAAAATCTTTGCAGATTCTTTTTCTTCGAAAGCTGTTTCTGCAAGTGCCCATATTTGATCACTCATAGCAACCATCTTTTTTTCTTGCTTATTTATAGCTTCTAAAGCTAATTTTTTATTTACGCTAACCTCTGGTTTTTCCTGAGCAAAAGAAGAAAAACTCAAGAGTATACAGATGCATAGTAATCCCGATCGTATCATAATTGAAATAGTTAAGAGTTTTGTGTGCACTCAAGATACCGAAATATTACTAGTATTTTGAAGTTGATTTTTATAAACAATTGCTAAAATCCAATTACGGAAATAAAAAAACCCTTTTGTCATAAACACAAAAGGGAATTATACATTATAACTATCGTTATTTTTTTAATTCTTAAAGGTTCCTACAAAAGATTTTTCATACTGCTGCCAGGCATCAGCACTTGTTAATTTTTTGTAATCATTGCTATTAATCATTTTTAGATATATCTCTAATTGTTGCGGAGTTTTAAAACCTACTACAGGAGCAATAAGTTTACCCGTTTCATCAAAAAACACCATACTAGGATACCCGCTTATTTTTAAAGCATTTGCAAAAAAGTGTTGAGAATTTCTACCTTTTCTTGAAGGGTTATAATTAGGGTTTGTATATGTAAAGTCGTTATATCGTACCTCCTCTGTTCCTTCAGCATTAAACTTCACAGCATAATAGTTCTTATTAACAAATGCAACAACATCTGCATTATGAAAAGTTTTTTTATCTAAAAGTTTACAAGGGCCACACCAATCGGTATACACATCCATGAAGATCTTCTTGGGTGTTGTTTTTTGAGCCTCTAAAGCATCATTCATTGACATCCAATTAATCTCCTGTGCTTGGGTAAAAAAGCACAATAATAAACCAAATGTGGTAAGTAGGTTTTTCATTTTTATAGTTTTTACATTTGTCGGAAACAAAAACTGTTCCTTATTTAAAAACTTCACTCATTTTGGGTAACGAGTGAAGTTTAATATTATTATCTATCGCACTCCGTGCATTAACTTTTTCAATACCGGGTTTAGCAATATCATTAAGCCACCAGCCGCAACGGGAACTACTGTAAATATCAAAAAGAAAGTAGTTAAAGAATACTCACTAGTAATTTTGTCGATCATTCCGCCAAGTTGTCCTGCGGACCAATTACCAATAAAAATTGCTAAGTACCACACACCAAACATTAAACCAATAAGTTTAGGAGAAACCAATTTACTAACATAAGATAATCCAACAGGAGACAAAAACAACTCTCCTATGGTATGAAATAAATAGGCCAGAATTAACCAAATCATGCTCACTTTGGCAGTTTCAGCTCCTTGTGGAATGGTAATTGCACCAAACGCCAATAATGCAAAACCAAAGCCTAGGAGTATAAGTCCTAAACCAAATTTTACAGCAGCAGACGGGTTATACTTACTCTCCCATAGCCTTGAAAACAACGGTGCAAATGAGATGATAAATAGTGAATTTAAAATCCCAAACCACGAAGCAGGAACCTCAGTAGTATCGGCATTAAATTCTCGGTACAATTTCCATACTACTATTGCCCAAATTATTGCAAAACTAAATCCTAGAATACTATTGGATAATGATATTTTTTTAAATGTTTGAACAAACAATTTATATAACACCCAGGAAATAATCACAAGAGGTACCAATGTTATTACCGCATCAACAATTTTAAAAATTGTAGCACTATCACCAACCAAAATTCGGTTAGTATACTTTTTGGCAAAAATTGTCATTGAACCTCCAGCTTGTTCAAATGCAGCCCAAAAAAATATGGTAAAGAAAGCTAAAATTGCTACAACAATATACCGATCCTTTTGAACCTTTGAGCTCACTTTTACATCTTCAATAACTTCTTCAACAGTATCTTCAATAACATCATCAACCTTATCTAATTCAAGCTTATTCTTAGGAGATAATCCTACTTTTTCCAAAATGCTTCTACCAAACCAGAATTGAAGCATTCCTAAAAGCATGAATATACCCGCTAAACCGAAACCAAAACTCCAGCTCACCTTTTCACCAATATATCCACAAAGCATTATCCCTAAAAAGGCACCTGCATTAACTCCCATGTAGTAAATTGTATAGGCTCCGTCTTTCTTTTCTTCATTCTTATCATACAACCCACTAACAATAGATGTTAAGTTTGGTTTAAACAATCCATTACCTATAATTAAGCAAGCTAATCCAATATATAAAAACATTGGTGTTTCTAAAGCCATAGAAATATGACCTAAAGTCATAAACAATGCTCCAAATGCTACGGCTTTTCGATAACCCAGAAATTTATCTGCAATAAAGCCTCCAAATATTGGTGTTAAGTATACTAAACCCGTATACCAACCATAAAGTTTTAAGGCATCCTCATTACTCCAGGCCCAACCTCCATCTATAATTTGACTTGTAAGAAATAATACGAAAAGAGCTCGCATCCCATAATAAGAGAAGCGTTCCCACATTTCTGTAAAAAATAGCATAAACAAGGAAGGTTTATGCCCTAATAAACTAAATACTTTTGGGTCGTTTGTTATAGTGCTCATAAACGGTCAATCTTATTCTGAAACATCGGCTAATTCAAAACCTTCAGCTTCTTCATGAATTGTACCTTCTTTGTCTTCTACACCGTGCGTTAAGACTTCCAACTTCTTTCTAAACAACAGTACCAATGCACCAAATATTACACAGAAAACCGCAATTCCTGTAAAAATTGTGAATTCTCCCATACTTTCTGCTGATTCTCCAAGCAATCCAGCCAATTTATTTCCAAATCCAGTCATTGCAAAATACACTCCCATCATTAATGCTCCGTATTTTACTGGAGCCAATTTGGTAATAAAAGAGAGTGCCACCGGTGATATACATAATTCACCAATAGTATGAAACAAATATGCCAATACTAACCAATACATAGCAGATGACCCATTAGAATTAAACTCCATAGCCGCCGCAGTCATAAAAAAGAATCCTGTTCCCATAATGATTAATCCAATAATCATCTTAAACAACGAACTTGATACTTTTCCTTTTAATTTTCTATTTGCCCAATACCAAGCGACCGTGGTTCCAAGAAAAATAATAAACATTGCATTTAACGATTGAAACCAAGAGGCAGGAACTTCCCATCCCATAAGCATCCTATTAGTTTTCTCTTTTGCATAAATATTCATTAATCCACCTGCTTGCTCAAAAGCTCCCCAAAAAACGATCACTAGCAAGAAAGAAATAAGTAAAACAACGATTCTATCTTTTTCTATTTTCGTTAATGGTTTTTTCATGGCTTCTTTATCTTCTACTTTCTCTGAAGCACCTAAAAAGTTACCAACATTTGCTAAATATTTCTGACCTAAAAGATATTGTAACAACCCTAAAGCCATCCCAATTCCTGCAAGACCAAAACCATAGTGCCATCCATGTACTTCTCCAACATATCCTACAATTAAACTTGATAAAAATGCACCAAGATTAATACCAATATAAAAAATCGTAAATCCTTTATCTCTTCGAATATCCCCTTGCTTATACAAACCACCTACCATCGTAGATATATTTGGTTTTAGCATCCCTACTCCTGCTATGATTAAACCCAGACCAGAATACCATGCCCACATCTGCTCTACTGCTAAAATACTGTGTCCAGCAACTAATAAAATCCCTCCTACTAAAACAGATTTTTTCTGCCCAAGAAATTTATCAGCAATCCATCC
This sequence comes from uncultured Aquimarina sp., assembly GCA_947496355.1. Lineage (GTDB taxonomy): Bacteria > Bacteroidota > Bacteroidia > Flavobacteriales > Flavobacteriaceae > Aquimarina. Next base: position 93,172 of record CANMCO010000002.1, on the reverse strand, counting down.
ACCAGGAATAGATGCAACATATACCAACATAGTATACCAACCATAAAGTGCTAAAGCTTCTCCAGAAGACCAACCTAAACCAGCATTTTCATCTACAGTTTTAGCGGTTAAGTAAAGAACAAAAATTGCTCTCATCCCATAGTAGGAAAAACGCTCCCACATTTCTGTAAAAAATAGTATATATAATCCCACCGGATGTCCAAAAAGCTCTTTTTGATGAGCTGCTTTAACTGTATTTGCCATTATGTTTGTTTAATTAATTATAAGTTCTCTTTAATGAAGTTTGTCATTTTATTATATAAATGCAATCTAGTATTACCACCATAAATCCCATGGTTTTTATCTGGATACACTGCCCAGTCGAAATCTTTATTGGCCTGTACCAATGCCTCTACTAACTGCATCGTATTTTGCACATGAACATTATCATCTGCACTACCATGAACTAATAAAAACTTTCCTTTTAACCCGTCTACAAAATTAATAGGTGAGTTGGTATCATATCCTTTAGCATTCTCTTGAGGAGTCCTCAAATATCGTTCCGTGTAGATTGTATCATAAAACCTCCAACTTGTCACAGGTGCAACGGCAATTGCCATCTTAAATGTATCAGATCCTTTAAATAAGCAGTTACTAGACATAAAGCCACCATAACTCCATCCCCATATTCCTATTCGGGACCCATCTATATAATCCAAAGCACCAAGCTGTTTTGCTGCTGCAATCTGATCTTGCACTTCAAGATTACCTAGGTCATTTTGTGTTGCTTTCTTAAATTTAGCTCCTTTTAATCCGGTTCCTTTACCATCTACACAAGCTATTATATATCCTTGTTGTGCCAACATCATATACCAATAATCATTAGAAGTGTTCCATGAGTTTCTTACCATCTGAGACCCTGGTCCTGAATATTGAAACATAAATAATGGATATTTCTTTTTTGGATCAAAATCCTTTGGTTTTATGACCCACATATTTAAAGTCTCTCCATTAACTTCAATAGTAGAAAACTCTTTAGGTCTTACGTCGTACTGTGCTAGTTTATCAGATAGTTCTTTGTTGTTTTTAATTTCGCGCACTACTTTACCTGTCATTCCATTGTTCAATGTATATTCATAAGGAGTGGTGGCATTAGAAAAATAATTTATGTACACACTAAAATCTGCACTAAACTCTGCATCATTGAATCCTTCTTTAGCACTTAGTCTCTTTTTATCTTTTCCATCTAATGTAATTGCATAAATATCACGGTTAATATTTCCGTTTTCTACGCTTTGATACAGTATTCTTTTGTTCTTTTTATCATACCCATAATAATCGGTAACCTCCCAAGTACCCTTTGTAACTTGGTTAATTAATTCTCCGGTTGCTGAGTAATGATAAATGTGATTAAATCCATCTTTTTCACTAGTCCAGATAAAACTATTGTCTTCTAAAAAAGTAAGATTATCTGTAATATCAATATATGCCTCATCCTTTTCATTAAGTACTACCTTTGGAGCTTTAGTTTTGGCATCTACAAAAATTAAATCCAGATTATTTTGGTGTCTGTTCATTACTTGTACACTCAAAATATCTGGATTAGCAGTCCATTTAATTCGTGGAATATAAAAATCTTTATAATCTCCCAGCTTGACCTCATCAGACGTCATTGCATTAATATCTGCTATAAATAAAGAAACCTTTGCGTTTTTCTCTCCGGCCTTAGGGTATTTAAACACCTCTTGTGTTTGATACAGGTTTTTTCCATACACATCCATAGAAAACTCAGGCACCTCTCTTTCATCAAATCTCAAGAACGCTACTTTGTTACTATCTGCGCTCCAGTCAAATGCTCTTACAAAAGAAAATTCTTCTTCATATACCCAGTCAGTTATCCCGTTTATAATTTGGTTTTTCTTACCATCATCTGTTAGTTGAATTTCTTGTCCGCTAACAAAATTCAGCATATAAACATTATTATCCATTATGTACGCTACCTTATTCCCATCTGGAGACAGCATTGGAGACATGATTTTTTTATCGCTAATTTTAAAAACCCCATTAGAAGGAACATCATAAATATGATAAATCGCTTTGTATGAACGGCGATAGATTTGTTCAATCTCACTAGAAAGCAAAATTCGACTTTCATCTTTACTAAACGAATATCCTTGAAATGATTTCAACCCCTCTATAGAAGATGAACTTACCAATGTCTTAGTTTTTTCGCCTGTATCGTAATTATATAATTCTATATTGGAGGCTCCAGAAAGCTGATCATTTTCTAAAACAGAATATTGTGTTCCGTTTTTCATAGAGTGTAATGATTGTAATCCCTCTGTACTAAATGCACCTCCCCAGATTTCATTTAGTTCAAAAGTTTTGTTCTGCCCTATTGCTACAAACCCAATAAATAATGCAATTCCAAAAAACAATTTTGTAATCTTCATATCATACTATGTATAAATTGTTAACGCCAAGAATACTAAAAAATCCGTGAAAAATACAACAATTGCTGTTAAATACAATAAAAATCTAGTGCCATACGCCTTTTTTTTTAACATATCATCAAATAAAATTAGATTCCCATTGTTGCAAAATCGATCGAAAAGAAATTTTGGATTGCACCAATATGCATATGACAAAACAGAATGGTATCTTTGAATGCACTAAATATTAAGATACAATGGCACCAGTAGTTTCTGGATTTTCAAAGCTTTCTAAGAAAGATAAAATTAAATGGTTAACAGAACATCATTTTAGTAATGATAAAAACGCTATAGATACGCTTGTGACCTATTGGAATTCTAATGAACAGCTTCAGCAACTTCATGATGAGTTTACTGAAAATACAATTTCTAACTATTACTTACCTTTTTCTGTAGCTCCAAATTTTTTGATTAACGATAAGCGCTATACCCTGCCAATGACAATTGAGGAAAGTTCTGTAGTCGCTGCAGCCAGCAAAGCCGCTAAATTCTGGCAAACACGTGGTGGTTTTAAGGCGAAAGTTTTGTCAGCTATAAAAGTTGGGCAGGTACATTTTATGCATACCGGAACTCCTGAAAAACTACAAAAATTCTTTAATTTGGTTAAACCCAAATTATTAAATTCAGTGTCGGGGATTACCAAAAATATGGAAAAGCGAGGCGGTGGTGTAAGAGCAATCGAACTTACAGATAAAGGCCTAGAAATCGACAATTATTATCAATTACATTGCACATTTGAGACCGCAGATGCAATGGGAGCCAATTTCATAAATTCTTGCCTAGAGCAGTTTGCAAAAACATTGGTAGTCGAAGCCAAAAAATACACCAACTTTTCTGAAACAGAAAAAGACATTGAAATCATCATGAGTATTTTGTCTAATTATGTACCAGAGTGCTTAGTAAAAGCATCTGTATCATGTGCTATACAGGAGTTACCCAATACCAGTCAGCTTTCTTCATTACAATATGCTCAAAAATTTGTGAGAGCTGTGCGCATTGCCGAAGTAGAACCTTATCGTGCGGTAACACATAATAAAGGTATCATGAATGGCATTGATGCAGTCGTACTTGCAACGGGAAATGACTTTAGAGCGATTGAAGCGGGGGCTCATGCCTATGCATCAAGAAATGGCAAGTATACAAGTCTCACTCACGCAGAAATAAAAAATGATACATTTGTTTTTTCTATAGAAATACCTCTTGCTTTAGGAACTGTTGGGGGACTAACTAATTTACATCCTTTGGTGAAACTAGCGCTAGAACTTTTAGGGAAACCCAATGCTGAAAAATTGATGGAAATTACTGCTGTAGCGGGTCTGGCTCAAAATTTTGCCGCTATAAACTCACTTATTACAACAGGCATTCAGCAAGGACACATGAAAATGCACCTTATGAATATTCTAAATCAATTTGAAGCAACCAAAAGCGAAAAAGAGCATCTTATAAAATATTTTAAAACAAATGCGGTTACTCATAGTGATGTAGTTACACAAATTGAAAAACTAAGAGCATAACAAAACCAATACAATTAAAACCAACACATGAAAAAATCATTCTACAGTCATGGGAAATTACTAATTACCGCAGAGTATTTAGTACTAGATGGCGTTAGCGCATTGGCAGTTCCAACCAAAAAAGGGCAATGGCTATTTGTAGAAGAAAATGAAACAAATAAAATTCATTGGAAAAGCATTGACGAAAATGGAAACTGTTGGTTTGAGACTGAGCTAATACAAGAAAACAATACCATACAACAAATTGAAACCAGTAATGAAGAAAATGGCATAGCCGCTACCCTGACAGATATTCTAAATGCTGCAAAAGAATTAAATCCTAATTTTCTTGCAGATGATAAAGGGTACATTGTTGAAAACAAGCTGGAATTTCATCGTCAATGGGGGCTTGGATCTTCCTCTACTCTAATTAATAATGTTGCTCAATGGGCAAAAGTAGACGCCTTTAGTTTATTAGAAAATAGTTTTGGAGGCAGTGGATATGATATTGCATGCGCACAGAATGATACACCAATATTATATAAACGAAGTGAAGGAAAACCAACTATCAAAGAGGTAAATTTTGATCCATCATTCAAAGAAAACTTATTCTTTGTTTACTTAAACCAAAAACAAGATAGTAAAGAATCTATAAAACGATATCAATCTCTACCATTAAAAGATTTTGATAAGGCCGAAGCAATGGTAAAAGAAATCACAACTAAACTATTAGATTGCTCTACCATTACTGAATTTGAAATATTAATTGACGCTCACGAGGAAATAATTTCTAAAATTATAAAAACTCCTACGGCGAAATCCTCGTTATTCTCTGATTACCCTGGAAGTATTAAAAGTTTAGGTGGTTGGGGTGGAGATTTTGTTCTGGTAACGGGATCAGAAAATGACATGAGTTATTTTAATGACAAAGGATACACCACTATTATTGCATATTCTGAAATGGTCTTATAAACAAAAAACCTCAGCCTTTTCGGACCGAGGTTTTACTTTATAATTCACAAACTATTACATTTCTAATGCTCTAGTGATATTATTGTCCATCAACAATTCTTCAGGATTTTCTAGCGCTTCTTTTACAGCGACCAAGAACCCTACCGATTCTTTACCATCTATGATTCTATGATCATATGATAAGGCTACATACATAATTGGGGCAACTACAATTTGTCCATCTCTTACAATCGGACGTTCTACAATATTATGCATTCCCAAAATTGCACTCTGTGGTGGATTAATGATTGGTGTAGATAACATACTACCAAATACACCTCCATTAGTAATCGTAAAAGTACCTCCTGTCATTTCATCTACGGTTATCTGACCTTCACGAGCTCTTAGTGCTAATCTTTTCACTTCAGACTCTACTCCTCTAAAACTTAGATTCTCTGCATTACGTATTACAGGAACCATAAGTCCTTTAGGACCAGAAACCGCAATACTAATATCCTGGAAATCGTACGATACCATAAAATCACCATCAATCATAGAGTTTACCGCTGGATACATTTTTAATGCTCTTACACAAGCTAGTGTAAAGAACGACATGAATCCGAGACTCACTCCGTGCTTACTTTTAAAGTTCTCTTTGTATTTACTACGTAAATCAAATATTGGTTGCATATCTACCTCGTTAAACGTGGTAAGCATTGCTGTCTCATTCTTTACCGAAACTAGGCGTTCTGCAACTTTACGACGAAGCATTGATAGTTTCTTACGTGAATCTCCCCTGCTTCCTAATCCAGGAGTTCCCATAGATGGCTTAGCATCTACTGCATCAGCTTTAGTGATTCGTCCGTCACGACCCGTTCCTTTTACTTGTGATGCATCGATTCCTTTTTCTGCAAGCACTTTTTTAGCCGCCGGAGAAGCTGTTCCCGAAGCATATATTTCTGTCTTAGCCGGAGCCGGAGCTGCAACTGGAGCTGGAGCTTCTTTCTTCTCTTCAACTTTTGGAGTTTCTGCTGCCGGTGCATCACCATCTGGTTTTGTAGCATCAGTATCAATAAGACAAACTACTTGTCCTACTGCAACAGCATCACCTTCTTCTGCCATAAGGGTAATGACCCCGCTAGCTTCTGCTGGTAATTCTAATGTTGCTTTATCACTATCTACTTCGGCAATTGCCTGATCTTTTTCTACATAATCACCATTCTCTACAAGCCATTGTGCTATTTCTACTTCTGTAATGGACTCTCCCGGTGATGGGACTTTCATTTCTAAAGCCATAATTCTGAATTTATCCTTTGTATAAGTTTTTAAAAAACTTTTAATCTACAGTTACTTACTAAATTTATCTTCTTTGATTATTCTTTGTTTCATCAAACACATAATCTATTACTTCCTGATGTCTTCTTCTGGATCGTGTAGCAGATCCTGCCGCTGGTGCTCCATAAGGTCTTCTGCTGGCAAATCTAAAACTTCTTGCAGTTTCATAATTCATTAACATATGACTTAGCGCCCCCATATTACGCGGTTCCTCTTGCGCCCATACAATATCTTTTGCCTTATATTTTTTGATCAACTTATCCATTTCTGCAATAGGCAATGGAAAAAGCTGTTCTATTCGTACTAAGGCAACATCTTTTCTTCCTAACTTTTCCTTTTCTTCAAGTAAATCATAATAAAACTTACCTGTACAAAAAACAAGTGATTTCACACTTGAAACCTTTGCTTCCGGATCATCTATAACTGTTTGAAAACTTCCATTTGCAAATTCTTCAACAGACGAAACAGCTTTAGGATGACGTAATAAACTTTTTGGTGTAAAAACAATTAGGGGTTTGCGATACTTAGCTTTCATTTGTCTACGTAACAAATGAAACATATTTGCAGGTGTAGTTACATCTGCCACAAACATATTATCCTTCGCACAAAGCTGAAGGTATCTTTCCATTCTACCAGAAGAATGCTCTGCTCCCTGCCCTTCATAACCATGAGGTAAGAGCATTACCAAACCATTTTGTAATTTCCACTTATCCTCTGCTGATGAAATATATTGGTCAATCATAATTTGTGCTCCATTACTGAAGTCTCCAAATTGTGCTTCCCATATCATCAAAGTATCAGGACTTGCCATAGCATATCCATAATCAAAACCTACAACCCCATACTCTGATAATAATGAGTTATAGATATAGAAATCTCCTTGATCTCCTTTAAGATTATTTAACAACAATACCTCTTCCTCGCTATCCTCAACTTTTACAACAGCATGCCTATGGGAAAATGTTCCTCTTTCTACATCCTGTCCACTCATTCTTACATCATATCCTTCTTTTAATAAAGAACCAAACGCAAGTAGCTCTCCCATTGCCCAATCTAATTGATCATTTTCAAAAAACATCTTGCGTCTTTGATCAATTAATCGTTCTATTTTACGAAGAAATTTTTTATCCGCTGGAAGCTTAGTAATTATTTCAGCAATTTCCGTAAGCTTATCTTTCGGATACGTGGTATCTACCACTTCCATCATTTTATCTTCTTGCACCCTTACATAGCCCGCCCATTCATCTTTCATAAACGGAGTAATAACCGTTTTTTCTTGCTTACGCGAATCTTCTAACTCTTCTTCAAGAGATGCTTTGTATTCTTTTTCAAGCATTGACACATACTCCTTGTCGATAATTCCTTCCGCGATTAATTTCTCGGCATAAATATCTCTAGGGTTTTTATGTTTGGCAATCGCCTTGTATAATTTAGGTTGTGTAAAACGAGGTTCATCACCTTCGTTATGTCCATATTTACGATATCCTAATAGATCTATAAATACGTCGCGCTTAAATGTCATTCTAAAATCTAGTGCAAAATTGGCTGCATGCACTACGGCTTCTGCATCATCTGCATTTACATGAAGTACAGGAGATAGCGTTACTTTACCAACATCTGTACAATACGTTGATGATCTGGCATCCAAATAATTTGTGGTAAAACCAATCTGGTTATTTACTACAATATGAATAGTTCCTTCGGTTTTATATCCATCTAATTTTGCCATCTGGACAATCTCATAAACCAGTCCCTGACCAGCAACTGCAGCATCACCATGTACAACAATTGGTAGTACTGCCGATGCGTTTTCTTGATAGTGACGATCTTGCTTTGCCCTGGTAATACCTTCTACGACTGCACCTACAGTCTCTAAATGCGAAGGGTTTGGTGCAATATTCATGTTTATTGCCTTACCAGAATCTGTTTTACGTTTTGATGTCCAACCCAGGTGATATTTTACATCACCATCAAAAACGGTTTCTTCATAATCTTTACCATCAAACTCACTGAAAATATCTTTAGGGCTTTTTCCAAATATATTAGTCAGTGTACTAAGGCGACCACGGTGAGCCATACCCATTACAAACTCTTTAACACCATGATCTGCAGCTTTTTCTACTAATGCATCAAGTGCTGGGATAAGAGATTCACCCCCTTCAAGAGAAAATCGTTTTTGCCCCACATATTTGGTATGTAGAAAACTTTCAAATGAAACTGCTTGATTTAGTTTTTTAAGAATATGCTTCTTTTGATCTGAAGAAAATTTAGTTCTATTGGTATTAAAATTAACTCTGGATTGAATCCATTCGCGTTCTTCCGGATTACGGATATACATGTACTCTATACCTATCGAATCACAATATATCTGTTCTAAATGACCAATAATATTGCTTAGCGTATTTGGTCCGATACCAATAATCTCTCCCGCACTAAAAACGGTATTAAGGTCTCCTTGACTAAGCCCAAAATTTTCTAATGCTAGTGTTGGTTCGTATTTTCTTCGATCTCTTACCGGGTTTGTCTTAGTAAACAAGTGACCTCGAGTTCTATACCCATCAATTAATCGAACAACTTGAAACTCTTTCTGAACACTTTCGGGAACAGTTGTAGTTTCTCCCGATTCTTTTTCAACATACATAGTTTCTCCAGAACCATTGGAGTTTTCTATACCAAAATCAAATCCTTGAAAAAAAGCCCTCCAACTAGGCTCTACACTATCAGGACTTTGTAAATATTGATCGTATAAATCTGCAAAAAATGCGGTATTAGCCGCATTCAAAAATGAATATTTATCCATATGTAAGCATTCAATTGTCTATTTTATGACAAAACGATACAAAAATACAATAATTACAATTTATTGACCATCGAAATATCTATATTTATGCAACATTTTTTTAGAATTCTAATAATGAAAGTATTTCCTTCTCAAAATATTAAAATCTCAATATTAGTTCTTACCATTTTGTTTTCCTTACAAAATGGATATTCACAAGATAAAGATTTCTGGTCTAACGTTCGGTTTGGAGGCAATTTAGGTGTGGGATTTTCTAATGACACATTTAATGCTGTTATTGCTCCAGCAGCGATTTATGAATTTAACCAATGGTTCAGCGCAGGATTGGGATTAAGTTTTGGATATAGCTCTTTTGAAGACGATCGTTTTAACGAAGAAAGTAGAAGCACCAATTATGGAGGTAGCATACTTGCCTTTTTAAATCCGCTACAAGAGCTTCAGTTTTCTGCAGAATTTGAAGAGATGGGCGTAAGTAGGCGCATCGAAATTCAAAATCAAGAATTTACAGATAATTACTGGTATCCGGCTTTATTTATAGGTGCTGGGTATCGAACTGGTTTCGTAAGCTTTGGTCTTAGATACGATCTTCTATATGACAATGAAAAAAGTATCTACGGTAGTGCATATGCTCCATTTGTAAGAGTGTTCTTCTAAAAACACAACTTTTTATTATATCCATTTAGCCATTTGCACATCTATTTTGTACTTAAAATTCAAAATAGATAATTATACTTTTTACTTCAAAACCACGTTATAAAAACGGTTTTATACTTGTTTAATTTGTTTTTTTGTATATTTAAACCACTGCCAACCAAATACTTATGTTATGAGATTTTTAATTGCATTGATTATCTGTGGGCTTACTATTGCATGTTCGGGGTCTAAAAAAGCTACTAATAACATCCGAAAAATCGACCACTCTACAAGAGTAACCAGGTTAAAAAATGCCCCTCCAGGAAAAATAGACTCTTCTGAAACTGTTTCAAAAAAGGCACTAGAAATTATCGAAAAACATACTAAATATTCTATTAAGGATATCGCACGATCCCAAATTATAAAAACAAAAGACGGGTATTGGTGGCGATTTATGAATGTTAGAAATGGGCAAAATTATATAGTAACTACCGATTCAAATTTTAGTGCGGTACAAATTCAAAAAAATCCAAAAAGAGGCATAACTAACTTTTAAGGATTCATGCTATTAAAACGTAGCCAAACCTTTTTCCATTCTCTTTTTAAAATTAAATAGGTAGCATACGCTGCAATATCATCAATTTTTTCCGATTCAAAATTGCGTATGGCAGCCTCTGAAACATCTACGGCATACAATAAATTCATGTACTCATTAAATCCATTTTGCAACCTATCCAAAAGCAGGTCTTGTATTGTTAGAACAAGATCTTTTGCTTTTATCTCGGGACTAATTATATAATCAATACCCGCTCTATTAATATCTTTTTGAAGCTGCATTACTAACTGCGGATACAGATCATTTTTAGATACTTCTTCAAGCAGATTTCGAACTAGAGTTATATCATATTTTTCAGACACTTCTATTCATTAAATTTTCACCAAAAAGCCGTAATAAATCTTTTTTATCTTGAGAAATAGCTATGTTATCAAGAGCTGCAAAAGCTTTTTGAGTATATCCTTCTATTTCGGCCCTGGTTAAGTCCTTAGCTCCAGTAGTTTCAAAAAGACTTTTTATTGCACTTATTTTTTCTGATGGATCCTCCGGACTTAAAGAAAACAATCCTAATAATTGTTTTCGTTCATCTTTTGAAGCAAATTCTAATGCTTTTAGATAGAGAAAGGTTTTCTTGTTTTCAATGATATCACCTCCTACTTGCTTACCAAAAGTTTTAGGATCACCAAAAGCATCGAGATAGTCATCCTGAAGCTGAAATGCTAATCCCAGCAATCTTCCAAAATCATAAAGTGAAGATCGGCTATTTTCTGAAGCTCCAGCCACAATAGCCCCCATTTTTAATGCCGCTCCTACCAAAACAGCTGTCTTGTATTCTATCATTTTTATATACTCTGGAACCGTAACATCCTCTCTGGTTTCAAAGTCAATATCATACTGTTGCCCTTCGCATACTTCTATCGCAGTCTTCGTAAATAATTTTGCCAATTCCTTAAAAGTATCTCCATTATAATTCTCGAATAACTGATATGCATTAATAAGCATAGCATCTCCAGAAAGAATTCCAGTGTTCACGTCCCACTTTTCATGAACCGTTTCTCTACCTCTTCTAAGCGGTGCATCATCCATAATATCATCATGAATTAGCGAAAAATTATGAAAAACTTCAATTGCTAGGGCGGCATCTAAAGCCTCTTTATATGATCCATCAAAAATCTCAGCTGCCATTAACACCAAGGTGGGGCGCAATCGCTTCCCTCCCAGGCCAAGGATATAAGTAATAGGCTCATAAAGATTCTTAGGCTCTTTTGTTGTTGTTTTCTTAGCCAGATATTCTAAAAAATATCCTTGATAATCAGAAATTGTGTGCACAGTAATTTTTTATGCTAAAGTACTTCAAACTTTTCAAAAATAGAGTCAAATTTTTTTCGCCCTAGCCCAAAAGAACATTCTGTTAACAAAAACCCTTCAAAATAGCATACAATGTTAAATAATTGTGAAACTTAGGAAACTTTAATTGTTTTTAAAGTTTCCATATGTACATTTGCCCTTGAAATTAAAGAAAGTACCCCCAATAATGAAAAATAAAATAGTTGAAAAAGCTAATGATCTGTTTTTAAATCTTGGTTTTAAGAGTGTCACTATGGATGATCTTGCCTCAGAAATGGGGATTTCTAAAAAAACCATCTATACTCATTTTCAGAACAAGACCAAACTTGTAGAAGCCACAACTCATCATCTTTTTTGTAAAATTAACGATGGTATTAACGCTATTTTACAAGAAAATTTAGACCCCATAGAAGAGCTCTATGCAATCAAAACGTTTGTGATGCATCATCTTAAAAACGAAAAAACAGCACCATTACATCAACTTCAGAAGTATTACCCCAAAATTCATACAGGTTTAAAAGCAAAACAATTTGATGTGTTTCAAGAATGTGTAGTGGATAATTTAAAAAGAGGAATAGAAACAGGGGTTTTTAGAAAAAACATAGATATCGAATTTATATCAAGAATATACTTTATAGGGACTAATGGGATCAAGGACAAAACTATGTTTCCTGACCAAAGTTTTCCTGTATCAAAGCTTATGGACGATTATCTAGAATATCATATTCTAGGGATCACCACAGAAAAAGGACGTACAATTTTGAACAATCTTATTAAAGAGCATTAAATATGAGAAACAACCTTCGGTTATTTTATCTTGGTTGGCTATTTACAACCATAACATGGGCACAACAACCACCAACCAGTCCCGAATATTCATTTACTCTTGATGAAGCTATAGAGTTTGCATTAGAGAATAGTTATCAATCCATTAATGCCAGACGTGATGTCGCAAAAGCATTGAAAAGGAAATGGGAAACCACGGCAGATGGGCTTCCTCAAATTGATGGTGTGGTTGATTATCAAAATCAGCTTAAGCAGCAGCCCATATTATTCCCAGCAATTGATCAGGCTACAGGTCAGGAAATACCAGGTGTATTTCAAGAATTTTTCACTCCTCAACAGCAAGCATCTGCTACCGCTACCCTGAGCCAAAAGATTTTTGATGGCTCATACTTAGTTGGCATTGAAGCTGCTAAGAGTTTTTTACAATATACCGATGATGTTGAGGAAAAAACTCAACTCGAAGTCCGCAAAGGTGTCATTAATGCCTACGGAAGTGTCCTTGTTGCTCAAGAAAGTGTGAAAATATTAGAGAATAATGTAGCCACGCTTGAGAAAAACTACCAGGAAACCAAAAAGATTTTTGAAAATGGTCTGGCAGAAGAAGAAGATGTAGAACAACTACAAATTACTCTGTTACAGATCAAAAATCAACTGAGTAATACTGAACGTCTGGAAAGGATCGCAATGCAAATGTTTAATCTCGCTTTGGGCGTTGATGTGAGTTCTAATACAATTCTTTCTGATACGCTAGAAGATTTATCCATGAAAAACATGGATCAATCTACGGTTATCAAGCCTTTTATTTTAGAAAATAATATTGATTATAGGTTAGCTTATCTTCTCACAGAACAAACCAGACTGGAATATAAGCTAGAAAGAAGTAAAGCATTACCAAAATTAACAGCTTTTATAAATTATGGTACTGCTGCATTTGATAATGATTTTGTCTTTTTTGATAGTGAAACCAGATGGTTTCAATCTTCAATTTTAGGCGCAAGTCTTAATATTCCTCTATTCAGTTCTTTAAAGAGAGATGCCAAAACACAACAAGCAAAAATAGCAGACGAACAATCAAAAACCGATTTTCTAAGAACACAACAAGAAATACAGCTTCAATATGATACTGCGGTAAGCGATTTCAAGTTTTCAATAGAAAGCTACGACACAGCAAAACAAAATCTCGCACTCGCAGAACGTATCGAGAAAAAGAATCAAATCAAATATTCTGAAGGTCTTGCAACAAGTTTTGACCTAAGACAAGCACAATTACAATTATACAGCTCACAACAGGAGGTATTACAAGCCATGCTGGACATTATCAATAAAAAAGCTGAACTAGAAACGATTTTAAATATACCAAATACAAATAATTAACCAGACTATGAAAAAGATACTTACCATATTATCCATATCACTTCTTATCATTTCATGTGGACAAGATAATGCAGCATCTATAGACAAAGTTATAGAAGATGGTGATCTTGCGGCAATACGTGCTAAAAGAACCGAGGTTGTTGCACTACAACAATCTGTTGCCGATCAATTAAAGCAATTAGACGAAGCAATCGCTTCTTTAGACTCTGTAAAAAAGCTTCCTTTAGTGACTACTATTATGGCAAAAGATACTTTGTTTAACCATTATTTAGAGTTACAAGGAAATGTAGAAACAAAGAAAAATATAGTGCTTTACCCAGAGATGGGCGGAATCCTAACACGAGTTTATGTCGATAAGGGCCAAAAAGTTTCCAAAGGACAATTACTTGCCAGAATTGATGACGGAGGATTAAGTCAGCAACTATCTCAAGTAGAAGTACAAGCCCAATTGGCAAAAACGACTTTTGATCGCCAAAAAAGATTATGGGAACAAAAAATTGGTTCAGAAATCCAATATCTAGAAGCAAAGACAAACTTCGAAGCACAACAAAACGCAGTCAACCAGATCAAACGTCAATTAGCTAAAACCACAGTTAATGCACCATTTTCTGGAGTTATAGATGATGTAATAACCGAACAAGGTAGTGTGGTTTCACCAGGACAGAATGCAATAATTCGTATTGTTAACTTGGATGATATGTACATCGAGACCGAAGTACCAGAGCGATATATCCCTAGCATTACGAAAGGAAAGAGTGTAGAGGTTTATTTCCCAGTTCTTGGAAAAACAATCACTACAAAAATACGTCAGGTTGGTAATTACATCAACCCAAACAACCGCTCCTTTATGGTAGAAATTGGAATTCCACCTAATGGAGGAACAATAAAACCAAACCTTACCGCCAAAGTAAAAATCAACGATTATACAAATGAGAAAGCGATATTAATCCCACAAAGTATTCTTTCTGAAAATGCCGAAGGAGATCAATACACCTATGTTACGTCTGAAAAAGATGCCCAAAACATTGCAGAAGCAAAAAGGGTTATTGTAGAGACAGGAAAAACACAAGGCGATCTTATAGAGATTTTAAAAGGTATTAATAGCGGGGATGCCGTTATAAGTGAAGGAGCAAGAAGTGTAAAAGATGGTCAAAAAGTGAAAATTTTAAACTAAAATCCTATGCAAGTCAATAAGAAAAAAGTAGATAAGGAATTTAGATTATCCTCTTGGGCAATCAATAACCCAACGACTATCTATGTCATGATTGGCATCTTCTTGGTCCTTGGTTTATCAGCATATTTTTCTATGCCTAGAGAAAATTTTCCTGAAATTAATGAAACCAAAATTTATATAAGTGTTCCTTTTCCAGGAAACACAGCAGAAGATGTAGAACGATTAATCGTTGACCCATTAGAGGACAAGTTAAAGAATGTAAGTAATGTTGTAGAAATCACTTCTACTTCTTCAGAAAATTATGCCATAATAACTGTTGAGTTTGATGAGGACCTCTCTGTACCAGAAGCCAAACAAAAGGTTAAAGACGAAGTGGATTCTGAGAAAGCAAGTCCAGATTGGCCAATCTCTGAAGGAGCTAAAGTAGAACCTGATGTGTTTGACCTTAGTATTTCTGAAGAAACTCCGATCATGAATATTAATATCACCGGAGATTATCCTGTAGAGAAATTAAAGGAATATGCAGAATATCTAGAAGATGAGATAGGTGACCTACCAGAGATCAAAAAAGCAGATATACGTGGGGCCCAAGAAAAAGAAGTAGCAGTTGAAGTAGACATCTATAAAATGATGGCCGCTAAAGTAAGTTTTGAAGATATATTTGGTGCTATCAGAAATGGTAATGTAACTATGTCTGCAGGAAATATGATAAGCAGCGGACAACGTAGAACATTAAGAATTCTGGGGGAGATTGACAATCCTTCGCAACTTGATGAATTTGTTGTAAAATCTCAGGATGGTGCAGTGTATTTAAGAGATATTGCCAAAGTAACTTTCCAAGAAGAAGATAAAACCACCTACGCCAGAGAGTATGGCCAGAGTGTAGTAATGCTGGATGTAAAGAAACGTTCTGGAAAAAATATGATCGAGGCTGTTGAAAAAATAAATGTTATTCTAGAAGATGCCAAAGAAAATGTGTTTCCGCAAGATCTAAAAATTAGCGTTGCCAATGATCAATCAGAGAAAACCGAAAACCAAGTAAGTGACCTGGTAAACAATATTATCTTCGGGATCATCCTGGTGGTTGGTGTATTGATGTTTTTCTTAGGGTTTAGAAATGCACTTTTTGTAGGGTTTGCGATCCCAATGTCTATGTTTATGTCTTTTATGATCTTATCGGCATTAGGCTATACGATGAACACTATGATTCTATTTGCTCTAATTATGGGATTGGGGATGTTGGTAGATAATGGTATCGTGGTTGTAGAAAACGTATATCGATTGATGGAAGAAGAAGGTATGTCTCGTATAGAGGCTGCCAAAAAAGGTATTGGTGAGATTGCATTCCCAATCATTATTTCTACAGCTACTACAGTAGCAGCATTTATACCTCTTGGTATGTGGCCAGGTGTTATGGGGCAATTTATGATTTACTTCCCCATCACACTGTCGGTGGTATTAGGATCATCTCTTTTTGTTGCTATTTTCATCAACTCAATGTTGGTTTCACAATTCATGGAGGTTGGAGAAAAAGTATTAACACGTAAACAACTCATACGTTTAAGTATCATTTTAGGAGGAATCGGAACCTTTATTTTAATCTTTGGTGGAGCAGTAAGAGGATTAGGAAGCCTTATGATTTTTACAGCAATCATGTTCTGGTTATATAGATATGTACTAAAGGGCGCTGCCAACTTCTTCCAGAGAAGAATCCTTGCCTGGTTAGAAAACAGGTATCAGCGTTTCTTAACTTTTGCCTTAAAAGGCTGGAGAGCATATATGTTTACTTTTGGAACCTTTATACTCTTATTTGTAGTATTTGCCATGTTTGGTGCTTCCGTAGGAAGCCAGCGTACCAAAGTAGAGTTTTTCCCAGATAACAAACCCAATCAGATTATTGTATATGTAGAGTATCCACAAGGAACAGATATTGACAAAACTAATGCCATCACAAAAGAGATTGAACAACGGGTATATGGGGTTGTAAACGACGGTGAATATGTAGAAGGTGAAGATTATAATTTCTTGGTTGAATCTGCAGTTTCGCAAGTTGGTGAAGGTGCCGGGAATCCACAAACTGATGGAGGAAGTAATGCCGAAATGCCACATCGTGCTAAAATCACAGCCACTATGCGTGAGTACAAATACAGAAAAGGAAAAGATTCTGAAGTGCTTCGTGAAAAAGTTCAGGAAACTCTAAAAGGAATTTATCCAGGGGTAGCCATTTCTGTAGAAAAAGATGCCGTAGGCCCACCAGCAGGATACCCTATCAATATTGAAATTGAAGGTCCGGATTATGATGAATTGATCAATATCGCAGAACAAATGCGAAACTTTATTAATGAAAAAAATATTCCTGGTATCGAAGAACTAAAAATAGATGTAAATAAAGGAAAACCAGCTATGCAAGTGGTTGTAGATCGTGAAAAAGCTGGTGAACTAGGTGTAGCTGCTGGTCAGGTTGGTAACCAATTGCGTCGTTCTATCTTTGGTGAAAAAGCGGGGGTTTATAAAAAAGACGGTGAAGATTATGATATTTATGTTCGTTTTAATAAGGAAAACCGATACAATACCAGCGCTTTATTTAACCAAAACATCACGTTTAGAGATCAAGCCAGTGGACAATTAAAAGAAATTCCTGTTTCGGCAGTTGCTTCACAACGAAACACCTCTTCTTTTAGTGCAATTAAGCATAGAGATACTAAGAGGGTTGTAACAGTATACTCTGGTTTACAGCCAGGATTTACAGATGCTGGAGCCATTGTATCTCAAATCCAAACCGAAATGGCCAGTTTTCAGCAATTACCTAGAGGAGTTAATATAGACTATACAGGCCAAATAGAAGAGCAGAACAAGCAAATGGCATTCTTAATGGGTGCATTTTTCTCAGGACTGGGACTTATAATGCTGATTCTTGTATTTCAGTTTAGTTCTATATCCAAGCCCACGATCATCATGATTGCGATTTTCTTAAGTTTTATAGGAGTATTTGGTGGTATTATTATAACAGGGGCCTCTTTCGTAATTATGATGACCATGATGGGTATTATCTCGCTTGCAGGTATAGTAGTAAATAATGGAGTGGTATTACTGGATTACACCCAGCTCTTGATTGACCGTAAAAAGGTAGAACTTAATGTTCCGGAAAGCGATCTATTACCAAATGACGAAGTGATGCAAATCATTATCAAAGGAGGTAGAGCGCGTTTACGACCTGTATTGTTAACAGCAATCACTACGGTATTAGGATTAATACCACTAGCGATAGGATTTAATCTAGATTTCTTCTCATTGTTTAGTACGGGAGATCCAAAAATATATTTAGGAGGAGACAATGTGATTTTCTGGGGGCCATTGGCATGGACTGTAATCTATGGATTAATCATTGCTACATTCCTTACCTTGATCATTGTACCCTGTTTATTCTTTATCGTAAACAGATTCA
Source organism: uncultured Aquimarina sp. (assembly GCA_947496355.1). GTDB lineage: Bacteria > Bacteroidota > Bacteroidia > Flavobacteriales > Flavobacteriaceae > Aquimarina. The sequence continues at coordinate 74,807 of CANMCO010000002.1, read as the reverse complement.
AAGTACGGTTTTATAAAAAGAAAGTTGCAGCAGTACAGGCTACTCCTGCAACCGCATAGGGATATGTAAAATTGATGAAAAACGGCCGCACAAATGCGGCCGTTTTTGGTTTAAGCTTAAAAAAACTTATTGATTTTCTGCTAATGGAATAGGAAATTCTACCCATACATCATCTGGATTTCCATCTTCATCTACTCTATCTATAGGTAATTCATCCAACCTATCAAATCTTCTCATATCTACCCAACGATGACCCTCTCCATATAGAGAATACCTTCTTTGCACAAGCAATTCATCTATCAACTCTGCAGAGGATATTCCACCCAAATAAGGACCAACTCCTGCAGGCACTCTTACGGCATTTAAAGCAGTAACAGCTTCTCCTGCATTTGTATTGATATTGGCTTCGGCATATAACAGCACTAGTTCTTCATTTCTAATCATTGGTATTGATGCTGTACGTGAAGTATATACAAAAAAGTCGTAAGCTCCTGATAAACCATCGAATGAAAGTGGGTTTGGTTCTAAATCACCTGCATCATTTTCAACTTCTCTAAAAGACACTTTACTTAATCTAATATCATCAGTAAGTGCATCGCCAATAAATGTAGGATGCGCAATTCTTGCTCCTGCTGTACTCGCATTTTTTTGAAAAAACAAAGGATTTGGCAAACCTGTTTGATCTTCGGTAAAAACATAATTTGGTCCTACCGACAAATCTCCGTCAAGCTCAAAAAATGAATCACTTAAAAAATCTAAAACTGCTGGATAATCTTCTTGATATGCAGCTACTCGAGCAGATACAGCCTTATTAAACTGAAGAAAAGAAGCTGGCTCATCAAAACCAGAAAAGCCTGAAGACATATTAAAAGGAAAATCTCCCGCCACTCCCAAATCTGTAGCACCATCTTCAAGAAATCCTCTTATACCTTCAAGTGCTGCCTCTTTTGAAACAAATGGGCCTAAATTATTTTCGTCAGCAACATCTAATCGTATGCCATTATTATAAGTCATATTTAGATTAAGCAATAGTTCATAAGCAATAATTGTTTTCAAAAAACCTCTAGTCAAGGTTAATTCATCATCTGTAAATTGACCTGACAAATCCCTGCTTGGGTCTATAAAACCCAATATCAAATTGGCATTTTTAACAGTTCTGTATCTCGAAGCCCAAGGCGCAGTGGTATAAAAAGTATTGTCGTCTAATACTGCTGTTCCCTTACCAAGAAGGTCTGCCGTAAATCTTGGATCTGAACTGGAAAAACGATAATATTCTCTACCTATTACACCAAGATCGTCATAATAGGTTCCTAATCTGACTCTCATGCTATAAAAGACCCCTCCTACAAGATCTTGTAAATCACCCCGAGTTAAGTTATCAGAAAAAGCGTCCACCTCAGGATTATTTAAATCCGAAAATTCATCTACTTCACACGATACAATAGATATCGATATCAATAAAAGAAGTATTGTTTTATTTATAAAATTCATAAGTCTTTTTTTTTTAAAATTCTACAGCTACGTTAAACAAAAAACGTTTTGATGATGGAAATGGTGTTACTTCTACCCCAGTAAAAATACCATTAGATCCGAAATTTGACACTTCAGGATCATAACTGTTGTAATCAAAAATATTAATCAAATTTGTTCCAGAGAATCCAAATTTTATATTATCAACGTAACTTTTCGCGACTCCTTCTATAAATTTTTTAGGTATACTATAATATAACCCTAATTCTCTCAAACGTAAATAAGAGGCATCTTCTACAAAAACATCAGCAGAAGTTCCTAACTGGCTAGCTCTATATGCTCCGTTACCCAATTGGCCTTGTGGATCTAAATCTATTTCATCATAATCATGACTAGTTCCGTTCAAATCCGAAAGCAAAGCAGTTAAGTTTACGTTGTCACCTCCATTTTTCCATTGCCACAGAAAATTTAACTCTAAAGTCTTGTATTTGATAGTATTATTAAATCCAATTTGGAAATCTGGTTCTGAGTCTCCTAACTTTTGAACTCCATTAGGAGTAATACCTACTATTTGTGTAGCGCTTTGACCTTCTTCTATTCTAAAAGTCCCTAAGGTAGCACCAAAGGCTCCAATATTGAATGCCGGAACCGTAAGTTCTGTAATTTCTGATGTGTTCTTAAAAAAGTTTACCGCGGTACTCCACTGAAAATCTTTAGTGGCAACTGGAACAGCATTTATGGATATTTCTATACCATTATTTCTTAAACTACCCCCGTTAACAAATTCTGTTTCAAAACCTGAAGATGGTTCTGTAGTAGGCTGTAAAATTAAGTCATCAACCGTTTTAATATAATACGTAAAAGATGCACCTAACCTGTTATTAAAAAACCCAACATCGATACCCGTTTCTAATTCTTTTTGTCTTTCAGGTTCAATATTTTTATCCCCTTTAATATTTATTAGACTAACCCCTAACAAACCATCAGTAGAAAATGCATTATACGATGTAAATAAAGCCCCAAATGGTGCAAAGTTTCCAGCTTCTCCATAAGCGACTCTAAGCTTCAATTGATTCCAAAAGCTTTCCATACTCCAGAAACCAAATTTATGTAAGTTTGAAGCCAAAGAAGCCTTAGGATAATAATATAGTTTATTAGCGTCACCATTATTTGAAGACTTATCACCTCTTAAACCAATAGTCCCAATAATTTTGTCCTGAAAATTTACTTCTTCCTGTACAAAAAATCCAGCATCTTGTTGTTTTAATCTAAATTGGTTCACCCCTATATTTTGTGCTTGATCAACATTAGTTTCCGAAGCTACCAAACCACTAGAAGTTGTAGTATAAGAATTTCTATCAAAATACTCTCTAGTTAAACCTGCTTGCGTTCTAAAACTAAGGTCATTATCTGTTATATGGTTATGTACTAAAAAACCAGCTAAATTATAGTTCAGATTATTTGTTGCACCTTGTATTGACACTCCATTAACGCCATTATTTTCTGGTTTCTGAAACTGTAATTGCTTAGGGAAAAAAGCAAAAGAATTTAAAGCATAAGAGTCAACACCTCCACGAAGAACCAGTTCCAAATTTGAGCTTTCTGATTTATATATATCCACATTGGCAGAACCACCCATAATGAACCTGCTTACTTCTTCATTGTTTTTTACCAGATCTCTAGTCTGAAGAACATTTGAAGATCCTAAAGCATAATCTGGATAATTCCCATCAGCATCAGGAAACAAGTCAAACCATGGATATGTAGCAGTTAACCCAACTCCAATAGTAGTTCCTGTATTATCATTGTTAAAAAAACCACGATCAGAGGATGTACTAATATAGTTAGAGCTTATGGATACTTTAACACGATCATTCATACGGTGATCTACATTCAATCGCAAAGATGTTTTTTCATACCCCGTGTTTTTAACAATCCCGTCTTCATTGTTATATGTGACCCCGGCAAAAAACTTGGTCTTTTCACCACCACCACTCATACTAAAATTGGTATTTGTTATAAAACCTCTCTCCCCAAACAGCTCTTCTTCATAATCTATTAACCTCCCGGCATCTCTAGCTGTCCTAAAAAGTGCAACTTGAGCATTTGCAGCATCCCTTGATTCTTGCTCCACCGCAGGATCGTCATTCGGAGTAAAAAATTGATCAAATACTCTTTGCTCTGTAAAATCTCTTGTTCCCAATAGATTAATTACTTGAGTCCAACCTGTAGATTGTGACACTCTATATTTTGTTTCTCCAGACTTCCCTCTTTTTGTTGTAATAATTACAACCCCAGCGGCAGCTCTAGAACCATAAATTGCAGCTGCAGATGCTCCTTTTAAAATTTCAATATTTTGGATATCCTCAGGATTTATGTCAGCTATCCTATTGGTTGGATTATCTTGACTATTTCTGGGATTATCTCCACTACCACCAGCTGTAGCAGCTGATACTGCATTAAGTCCAGATGGTATTGATGAGTTATCCACATAAACCCCATCAATAATATATAACGGTTGGGTATTTCCTGTTATCGAAGTTGCCCCTCTCAACTTAATCGAAAGCCCTCCTCCAGGTGCTCCCGAATTTGCACTTACTACCGCTCCTGCAAATTTACCATACAATGCCCCATCAATTGTTGGAGGTGGTGTAGTACCGACTAATTCTTCTGCAGAAAGTGATGCAACAGCATTGGCTGCATTACTTCTTTTTACCGAAGTAGCCAAACCTGTAACAACCACCTCTTCAAGTGCTTCAGACGATTCACTAATTTGAACAGTAATGTTACCAGCCGTTTCAACATCAACAATTTTAGTTCCGAATCCCAGCGCAAATACCTTCAATCTAACAGGTAATTGACCAACAGTAATCGAAAAATTACCATCGATATCACTCGCGGTACCATTGTCTGTTCCGTTTTCTATAATATTTACAAAAGGTGCCCCCGCTCCCGTCTTTTCAATGACTACTTTCCCAGTAATGGTTTCCTGGGCCAGCAGCATTGCCGGGGCAAAAATTAATAATAGCAAAATCTTCATTTTGCTAAAATGAGTTTGTTTTTTCATAATGATTTGTTTAAATGTTCGGTTAAATCTATTAAAAGATAATTATAAAAAAATGTTAATTATTGCGAATATTTCATTTTTACTTGTAATACTTTGATAATATATCAATGTTTTACCATAATTTTAATACACTAAAACCATAATTTTGATTCAAAATTTCATCATTAATTCTTTACACTTCATTTTTATCCAAACCCAGCTTATTTCTCTTAAAACTTCTTATTTTTGCAGCCTTAATACAAGCTACTATGTACAGAAGTCATTCTTGCGGCGAATTACGCATCGCGGATATTAAAAAAGAAGTAACCCTTGCCGGATGGGTTCAAAAAACACGTGACAAAGGATTCATGATATGGGTTGACCTTAGGGATCGATATGGAATTACCCAGTTAATATTTGATGAAGAACGTACACCGGCTGCCGTGGTAGAAAAAGCAAAAACGCTGGGAAGAGAATTTGTGATACAGGTAAAAGGTGAAGTGATTGAGCGTGAATCTAAAAACAAAAATATTCCTACGGGAGAAATAGAAATTCTAGTTACAGAATTAACAATACTTAATGAGTCTATCATCCCTCCTTTCACTATTGAAGATGAAACTGACGGTGGTGAGGATATTAGAATGAAATACAGATACTTGGATATTCGTCGTAATCCTGTAAAAAATAGTTTGATGTTTCGTCACCAAGTAGCAATGCAGGTACGTAATTATCTTTCTAATGAGGGTTTCGTTGAAGTAGAAACCCCATATCTTATTAAATCCACACCAGAAGGAGCTAGAGATTTTGTAGTACCGTCTAGAATGAATGAAGGACAGTTTTACGCCTTACCACAATCTCCACAAACCTTTAAGCAATTACTTATGGTTGGCGGAATGGATAAATATTTTCAGATTGTAAAGTGCTTTAGGGATGAAGATCTACGGGCAGACAGACAACCAGAATTTACGCAAATAGACTGCGAAATGGCTTTTGTAGAACAAGAAGACATTCTTGGTATATTTGAAGGCCTTACTCGTCATTTGATATCAGAAATAAAAGATCAGAAAATAGGTGATTTCCCAAGGATGACCTATGATGAAGCAATGAAAACCTATGGTAACGACAAGCCTGACATTCGCTTTGGGATGAAGTTTGGAGAACTTAACCATGTTACCCAACACAAAGATTTTAAAGTTTTTAATGATGCAGAACTAGTAGTGGGGATTGCAATTCCTGATGCTGCTTCATATACCAGAAAAGAAATTGACAAACTTATTGATTGGGTAAAACGCCCTCAAGTAGGTGCGCTGGGAATGGTGTATGTGAAGTGTAATGAAGATGGTACTTATAAATCTTCTGTAGATAAGTTTTATGATCAAGACGATCTGGCAAAATGGGCTGCCGAAACGGGAGCAAAAGCTGGAGATTTAATTTGTGTACTATCAGGCCAAACCAACAAAGTAAGAGCACAATTAAGCGCACTTCGTATGGAACTTGCAGAACGAATGGGATTAAGAAACCCAGAAGAATTTGCGCCTTTATGGGTAGTTGATTTTCCGTTACTAGAATGGGATGAAGAAACAGAACGATACCATGCAATGCATCACCCTTTTACTTCTCCAAAACCAGAAGACATTCCTTTATTAGATTCTAAACCAGGTGATGTTAGGGCAAATGCTTATGACTTGGTTTTAAACGGAAATGAAATTGGTGGAGGATCAATTCGAATTCATGATAAAAAAACACAAGCCCTGATGTTTGACCATCTTGGATTTACACCAGAAGAGGCCAAAGAACAATTCGGATTTTTAATGGATGCTTTCCAATACGGAGCTCCCCCTCATGGTGGAATCGCATTTGGATTTGATAGACTTGTTGCTATTCTTGGCGGTCAGGAAACAATACGAGATTATATTGCATTCCCAAAAAATAATAGCGGCCGTGATGTCATGATCGATGCACCTGCCAACATCGATGATCAACAACTTAAAGAACTGAACATCAAGCTTGATTTACAATAAAATAAGAACTATTAAGTTTTAAAATTTCAATTACTATTAAAATCCCGCTTATGGCGGGATTTTTATTACCTTTAACTTAATAAGAGCCTAAAAAAAATGTCAAGCCCCCCAAAAAAAACCTTACTATACATATTACTAAAATGGCGATATCGAAATATTTCGAATAAGAACTTCATTTTAATATTAAGTATTCTTGTTGGATTTGCTGCAGGATTGATATCGTTATTGTTAAAAAACATAACACATTTAATCCAAGGTGTTCTAGAAAGTGATATTATCTCCTGGCAAACTTCTTTTTACTTTATTATACCAGTAATAGGGCTTCTAATTGTTTATATATTCACAAAATATATCATCAAAAAAGATGTAAGATCTGCCATCCCATTAATTTTACATTCTCTTTCAAAAAAAGACGGCATTATAAAACGTGTTCATGGGTACTTACCGTTAATTTTAGCACCAATTACAGTTGGTTTTGGTGGTTCGGTTGGTCTTCTGGGACCCGCCATTGGATCAGCTTCAACTCTAAGTTCAGATATAAGCAATTTATTTAAAATAAAAGATAAAACCAGATTCCTATTGATTGGTTGTGCAGCAGCGGGCGCTATTTCAGCCGTTTTCAAATCCCCTTTAGCAGGCTTGGTTTTTGCAGTTGAAGTATTTAGTTTAGACCTAACACTTGCTTCATTATTACCATTACTTTTTGCATCGGTCTCCTCGATTATTACTTCTTATTTTTTCCTGGGAGACGAAGTCTTATTTAGGTTTGAAGTTATAGAAAAATTTGACATTTATGACACTCCTTTTTACATCATTCTAGGTATAGGTACTGCGTTTGCATCCATATATTTTACCAAAATGTACTTTGGGATTTTACATTTTTTTGATCGTTTTTCTAAAAAGATTTACAAATTGTTGATAGGAGGATTAGCCATAGGGATCATGTTATATTTTATACCACCGCTTTACGGTGAAGGTCTTGGCTTTATAAATGATTTATTGCATGGGGATCACCTAAAAGCTATCGGAAAAACTCCTTTTGATGACTTAACAGCAAACATCTGGATTGTCATTGCCCTATTAGCAGGTATTACCATTTTTAAAGCTATTGCGATGACAGCAACTTTTGCCGCAGGAGGTTCAGGCGGAATATTTATTCCAACTATGGTAATGGGTAGCGCATTGGGTAATGTAGTATCTAAGGTTATTAATAATCTGGGGATTGGATTTCAGGTTTCTGAGGCTAATTTTACCCTATTAGGTATGGCTGGCCTTATTGCCGGTGTACTACATGCTCCACTCACGTCTATTTTTTTAATTGCCGAGATTACCTCTAGTTATGAATTATTTGTTCCCTTAATGATTACCACGGCAATATCATTTATTATTTCTAAAAACAAGATGGAGCATAATATCTATACTACAGAACTTGCAGAACAAGGGCTCTTATTGACTCATGATAAAGATCAAACCGTCCTCACTTTAATGAATTTGGAAGATTGTGTTGAAACTAATTTTATTGCTGTAAAACCAAATTATACTCTAAAACAATTATTAAGTGAAGCGGTTGCAAAATCAAACAGAAACTTGTTTCCAGTTACAGATGAGTTTAATACTTTAATAGGCATAGTGGCTTTAGATGACATTAGAGATATTATGTTTGACATTACGATGTATCATAAAGTAACTGTAGGCACACTAATGGCAAAAACTACAGCAGTAATTATATACGAAGAAGACGATGTAAAAACTGTAATGCAAAAATTTCAAGATACCGCAGCATGGAATCTTCCTGTTATTAAAGATGGTAAATATTTTGGTTTCATATCCAAATCAAAACTCCTTACCGCATACCGAAGAAAGTTGATTAATTTTACAAGATGATTTTTAATTTGAAATGAACACATGAAATATATTATCAAAATATTACTAGTACTTATAGTAATACTTGTTGGAGTGGGATACTACTTCAAAAACACTGGAGATCACATTACCGGTGACAAATTAGTGGGCATAGGAATATTAGGAGCATCTTTTATTTTAATGCCTCTTTTTATTTATCACAGATGGAAAGACAAGAAAGCAAAAGACTATATGCTTACTGAAGAAAACCTTAATAAAATGAGGGAATACGAGAAGAAAAAGGAACAAAAAAGCTAGTGGATTTTTAAAATATTCACATTTTGATAACACTTAATAACAGATTTAGAATTAACTTTAGAACTCAAATATTTATTTTATTTTTATTACAATGGAAGGAACAGTAAAATTTTTTAACGAATCAAAAGGTTACGGATTTATCACCAACGACGAAACAGGAAAAGACATTTTTGTTCATGCTTCAGGGCTTAATGGAGAAGCTTTGAACGAGGGAGACAAAGTTGAATATGAGGAAGAAGAAGGAAAAAAAGGAATTATTGCGGCGCAAGTTCGAGTAATTCACTAAAAGGATATAAATTTCTAAGCTTCAAAAGCGCTACATATGTAGTGCTTTTTTTTATTTTTTGATATTATATTTTTCTTTAAACACTTTACTTTGATCCATTAGAAATTCCAGAACCTTTAATTTATCTTTATAATTTAGAACAATTGCAGTCGCCGGTTGTTCGTTAATAAAATCTACGAAATTATAATACTCTGTTTCAGGAATTTCTAATTGCTCTATGACTATTTTTTCGTTAAAATAAACACTTTTCTCAATTTTTGGAGTGATCCCTTTACTCTTTCTAAAAATACTCGAAAGACCGCCGGCCAAAACCTTCAGATCAACTGATGCACCTGCCAGACCTCCATTTGCATTAGGTAATACCAAATTTTGCACAGGAGATTGCGCATCATTAAAAGTACCTACTCCCATTTGCTTAAGTTCTGCAGCATTCCAAAACGGTAGATTCTCTGTATAGGTTGGTATTTGTAAAAGATCATCTTCAATCCTACCCGTCAATGTATGTTGGGTTATAAAAACCTCATCTAGCCGATTAACCGAATGCTCTAACTTGACAATAAAGTTTTCTAAGTCAATGTCCTTTTGTGTAACAACATGTTGCTTTATAGCGTACTGAATCGAAGAAAATATTATAGTATCTCCTGGATTTGCACGAATCTGAAAAGAGCCAGATTCATCATTAATCACCCCGGTATTCTGAGTTTGATTTATAATATGCATCCCATCTATCTCAAGAGAATCTCCTACAATTTTACCCTGAAGTACAGATAACTCCTGAGCGTACCCAAAAAGAGAAATAAAAAATATAAAGACAAAGGTAATGTTGCGCATCTAATAATTCTACTCCTAAAAAAGACACTATTAAATTACAACAGTTGCACACTACTATCTTAATGCAAGTAGCTCATTGATTTTAATCTGTTTATCTTTTTTTAATCTTGGTATAATTTTCAAGAACGCCATTGCAGTTATAAAAGCATCCCCGGATGCAGTATGCCTATCGCTTTTAGAGATTTTAAGCTCACTACACAACTCATCTAGACTGTAGTGTCTGCGATCGTTATGATATATTTGATGTTTCGAATTTTTAAAAAGCACTCCTGTATCTATTATTTTATTTTTTAGATCTCCCAACCCCTGTCTCTGCAAGGCTTTATTTATTATAATTCTATCAAAATTGGCATGATGCGCAATTAAAACAGCATTGCCAATATATCTTATGAATTGCAGTATGGCGTCTCCTTCAGAAATCTTATCCAGAGTTCCATTTTTACGAATTCCGTGAATCTCTACTGTAGCTTCATTAAAAATGTCCTGCTTAAGATATACTTCTAATTGATCAGATACATTAATACTATTATTTTTGATCCCTATAGCACCAATAGACAATACGCGATCATCAGTATAATCAAAGCCTGTAGTTTCTGTATCAAAAGCAACAAAACGAAGATCTTTTAGAGGTACATTTTGATCCTTACCATTAAAAAGACTTAGGTATTCCTGCCAAAAGTCAGGAAAATTTGTATTGTTTTTTTTAGGCCAAAATTGCATACATATTGGTTATTACATCAATGTTTTAAGCTGAAATCGTATTCTAAGTAGCTCTTGTATATCTCTTATAGGCCTAAAACATCTTTTGAGCCTTAATTTGTCTTTTTTACTTAGTGTATTCAGTTTGATAAATCTTCCAGAGTCTTTGTGCAATAACCCTTGCCGAGTTCTAAACTTAATTAATACCCTAAACGCTTTTGCACAACTCTCAAAGATCGCTGCGTTTTTTGGTTCCAGTTCTGCAAGTTTTTCATAACGCAAAAGCGTATTGTTTACACCTTTTAAGTTGTGGTATAAGGTCAAGATTCTGGCAGCATCAATCAATACCATCATTGCTCTTATTTTTATATCAAAAGAATCCTTGTGCTCTCCGTTTTGTTCTACTAAAAATTGTTTAAAAAACCCTAAAGGAGACGGTTTTTGCAGTGCACTCACACCCAAAAGTGAAAGAAATCTATTGCTTTTATTTACCCCTTCAAAAACCACATCAGATAATCGATCTACCAGTACAAGGTCACCATATACATGCTGAAAATCAAAAAATATTGATGACAATAATGTTCCCTCTTCAGTAGGAGTTGTCATCCAGTTTCTAAACTGCATTTCCCATTTGGATACCGCCATGCACCATCTGGGATTACTAGCCATCATATCTGCGGGGCAATATTCAAATCCAATAGTATGAAGCCCTTTTGTAATTTTATTAGCTAATTCTAAAAAGTAATTTTGAGTTATTTCGTAGTCCGCCTCAGAAACATCTTCAAAAACAATAGCGTTATCCTGATCAGTCAGAAGCAATTGTTCTCTTCTACCTTGGCTTCCTAATACCAAAAAACTAAATTTTACCGGGGGTGGAGAAACCATTTCTTTTAATGCTAACTCTGTAACACGAATTAGTAAAGCCTCATTAATTTCAGAGATTATATTTAGTAAATGAGGTGTTGGAATATCTTGTTCTAAATATGTTTTAAGTAATTTATCTATTTGTTTTCGAATATATCTAAGATTTTGCAGCTTCTTAACTCGCTTAGATTCCTTAATCAAAACAGAAGGATTATTACCAAAAGAAACGAGGAGATCATGATCAGAAAGAATCCCAATTAACTTAGAATTAGGAGTTCCATCTTTGGTAATACATAAATGACTAATATCATGTTTGATCAATGTAATTTGAGCCTCGGCAACGGTAAGTTTTTTAGAATACGACATCACAGGAGAAACCATAATCTCTGTTACTTTTGATCCTAATGAAAATAATCCTGTCGCCACTTTGGCCCTTAAATCGGTATCGGTAATTATACCCTTTGGACATTTATCGTTATCGACAATCACAATATAGTCGACCTTCTTTTTGGTCATTTTCTGGGCTATATCCTGTATAGTATCTTCTAATGAGCAAGTAATAGGTTTTTTGCGATAAGAAACACTTCGCAATTCTGAAAGATCTTTTGCTATCTCAATAGAAATTGTATTGTCAATTCTTTGTCCTTTTTCGGTTTCTGTAAAATAGTTACGTGCATGAGCAGCAAAAGTGCCCAAAACAAATTTATTCACCTCCTTATTTTCTTCAATAAAAGGTTCAAAAACGACAGATGGAATCGCATAAACTATTGATTCTTCGTCTGCCATGGCAGACATGCGGTAATTCTTTTTAATAATTACAATACGAAGTCCAAATAGATCTCCTGCATCACAAATATCTACCAGGTTTTCGTCTTCTTCAAATTCACGATAAAGACCAATCGCTCCTTCTCTTACGATATAGAATTCATCATGACATGCGGTATCTTGCCTAAAGATATATTCTCCTTTTTGAACATATAATACCCTAATCTGACCAGAAACCGATAATAATTCTTCTTTTTGCAGCATATCAAATGGAGGAAACTGCTTTAAAAAATCCTGTATTCGTTCTGCAATCGTATTCTTCATAAGTTAACAATGAATCAATTCAGGTTACGTTTTTCTATAAAAAATCGCTTTATTATTTCACCGCACTCCTCTTCCAGAACACCTCCAATCATTTCGGTCTTTGGATGAAGTTTCGTCCCCATTGCCGTACAACCTCGTCGCTCATCTACGGCTCCGTAAACGATCTTTGAAATCTGACTCCAGTATAAAGCACCAGCGCACATTTGACATGGCTCAAGTGTAACATACAACGTACATTCATTAAGATATTTGCCTCCAAGAAAATTAGAAGCTGCGGTTATGGCTTGCATTTCGGCATGAGCAGTAACATCATTAAGTAGTTCTGTTAAGTTATGCGCCCTTGCTATTATTCTATTACCTACAACGATTACTGCACCAATAGGAACCTCATCTTTTTCATAAGCTAATTCTGCTTCCTGAAGCGCTTTTTTCATGTAATGGGAGTCATCTAAGGGGTCCAGCATATAAATTTATTTTTAAGTAAAGCTAATAAATAAATTGATTCTTGTTTGATATAAAAATGTTATTAATTCTGTAGATTCCATAAAAAAGTAGCATTAATTGAACTTATCATTTTGAATACACATTCTCAGATTTTTAAAAATGAGCTTCATTAATAAAAGTTTATTAAGAACCAGTTCAAAATAGTATTTTTGCTATATGTCGGCATCGCTACTTTCAAATATTCAATACCCATCAGACCTTAGAAAACTATCCTCGGACCAGTTACCAAAACTGGCAAAAGAGTTACGGGATTTTGTGATTAACATTGTGGCTACAAAAGAAGGTCATTTAGGAGCTAGCTTGGGAGTAATAGAACTTACCATTGCGCTTCATTATGTATTTGACACTCCAAATGACTTGTTAGTTTGGGATGTTGGGCATCAAGCATACCCTCATAAAATCCTTACAGGAAGAAAAGATGTTTTTCATACCAATCGCCAGCTAGATGGTATTAGTGGTTTCCCCAAACGAAGCGAAAGTGGGTATGACACTTTTGGTGTGGGACATTCCTCAACCTCTATTTCGGCAACCTTGGGGATGGCTATTGCTTCCAAAATAAAAGGTGATATTCAAAAACAACATATTGCTATAATTGGAGATGCTTCTATAGCAAGCGGAATGGCTTTTGAAGGACTTAATCATGCTGGAGTAACAGACACTAACATACTGGTTATCCTTAATGATAATGCTATAGGAATTGATCCAAGTGTTGGTGCTCTTAAAGAATATCTAACCAAAGCTAAAGTTGGCGTAAAACCGAGAAAAAATAATATCATCGAAGCGCTAAATTTTAATTATTTTGGCCCAATTGACGGTCATGATTTACCTTCGTTATTAAAAACCCTAGAAAAATTAAAGGCAACACAGGGACCAAAGCTTTTACACATTATTACTACCAAAGGAAAAGGGCTAAAACAAGCTGAAGAAAACCAAGTAAAATATCATGCTCCTGGTAAATTTGATGCTTCTACCGGAGATATTATTTCAAAAGATAATAAAGGGTTGCCTCCTAAGTTTCAGGATGTATTTGGGCATACTATTTTAGAACTCGCAAGAAATAACCAAAAAATCGTAGGGATAACACCGGCAATGCCAACCGGGAGTTCTCTAAAATATATGATGCAGGAAATGCCAGATCGTGCATTTGATGTAGGTATTGCAGAACAACATGCTGTTACACTTGCAGCAGGAATGGCAACACAGGGATTGATTCCTTTTTGCACTATTTATTCTACTTTTTTACAACGTGCTTACGATCAATTAATACATGATGTAGCATTACAGAATTTACCAGTTATCTTTTGTATTGACAGGGCCGGACTGGTTGGTGCAGATGGTGCTACGCACCATGGGGTTTTTGATATTGCATATCTTAATTGTATCCCGAATATGATTATAGCTGCCCCTGCTGATGAAATCGAATTACGACATCTATTACATACCGCTTCTTTAGGATTAAATCACCCAATAACCATTAGATATCCTAGGGGGCGTGGATATATTACTAATTGGAATGTGCCAATGCACGAGTTAAAAATAGGCAAAGCAAAATGTTTCAAAGAAGGAAATGATATTGCAATAATCTCTACAGGAACAATTGCTCACAATGTTACTTTAGCTCTTGAAAATATTAAGGAAACTATTGGGCACTATCATTTTGGATTTATAAAACCATTAGATGCAGATCTATTACAACACATACTTCAGAAACATAAGACCGTTATTACTATAGAAGATGGGGTGATCAAAGGTGGTTTTGGAAGTTCTATAATCGATTTTGCTAACCAAAATTACTTCAAAAACAAAATTATCACCTTGGGGGTTCCTGATCAATTTATTCACCAGGGCACGGTAGATGAACTACATGATATCTGCGGAATTTCTTCGAAAGGAATTCAAAGAACAATTGAAGCAAATCTTTAACATTTTTAATCCATACTAAAATTTTTTGGCTTAATAGACGTTATTCAAAGCTGAAATAACTTTAAACAAACCTTTAAAAAATGAAAAAACTTAGCTTATTTGTTCTACTTATCGCAGCAATGTTTACTTCTTGTGGTAGTGATGATGATTCACCAGTTGGAGCTGAAATTACTGAAGCAAATCTAATTGGTAACTGGAAACTTACCTCGGAAACTGAGAATGGAACTGAAATAACATTGGATGCTTGTGATTTACTGTATACTATCCAATTATTTGTTAATGACCAAGGAGAAAATCGTGCAAAATTCATTGAAGGTGTTGAAACAACGGGAGGTGCTTGCGAACCTTCAACCAGTGTAGACTATGTCTGGTCCTTGACTTCAGGAAATATGCTAAACACAGAAACTGTTGAAGGTAGCGTTGATCAGGATTCAGAAAAAATTATTGAGCTAACGACTTCAACCTTGAAATTAGAATACACTGAAAATGAAGGCAATGAAGAATTTATTATTGTAGAAACGTATACAAAACAATAAGATATACATATTTACATTTACTAAAACCACTTGAAAACTCAGGTGGTTTTTTTGTACCAATACTACTTTAATTTCAAAAACTACATTATTCTATATATAAGTTTAAACTTACATATAGAATAATTAACTGTATTAATTTTGTTTTTAATCATAAAAAAAGGTTTTTTTGCAGAAAATTAACCTATTTAATTATTTAACGATTATGAAAAAATTAAGTTTATTTGTTCTATTTATCGCTGCAACATTTACTTCTTGTAGTAGTGATGATGATTCTACCTCTGGAATTTCTGAAGCTAATCTTATTGGTACATGGCAATGGTCTGCTGCTGAAGAAGATGGCGTAGCAGAAACTCTTGATCAATGTGATTTACAAGACACCTATGAGTTTACAACAGCTGGTAAAGTTATTAGTAATTTTTCTAGCTCAAGTACTGACGGAAGTGGGGTAGTAACTTGTGTTAACCCTGGTTCAGAAGAATTTGGTTGGTCATTATCTGGAGATCAACTTACATTTGCATTTGGTACAGAAACAGAAACAGCTACTATTTTAACTTTAAATAGTACTACATTAAAAGTAGAATTTAGAGACGAAGAAACACCTGGAGAGATAACTGTATATACAGAAACTTACACGAGGCTTTAAGAAAATTAAAATCTTTAGTAAAATATCAGAACTACTCGAAATCTTTCGGGTAGTTTTTTTATATCTGCAACCCTTTAATCTTCTGAAATTTCAATAAAGCATTACCATCTGTTAGGCTGGCCACAAAATTGCTAATACTGATAAGCCTGGTATACAAATCATCATTTTTATAATCAAAATTACCACCTTCTGCTCTCAGAATAAGCTTATCATAATTTGAAGCATTATCTTGATTAAAATTATCTGTAGCTACACAATATCGATCAAGTAAGGTTGCAAGAATCTCGTATCCTGCAATCTCTTTTTCGGTCACTTCCTGGCTTTGATAGATCTTATCGATACTGATTTTAATAATATCATCAATCTGGGCTTCGTACTTACTTTTATCTATTAATGCAGTATCAAAAGTCCCTGATAATATCTGTTCTTCGTTTTCAAGAAAAATATTTGCAGCCTCACCTATAAGTGTATTAATCGCCAATGACCTAAGGTAACTTAACCGATCTGCCGTAGTGACCAGGTTATTATATTTTGAAGTATTGATCGAATCCTTTACTAGTTTAATCAAATATTCTAAAGCATATTCTTCTTCTATCAAACCAAGATTGATTCCATCCTCAAAATCAATAATAGTATAACAAATATCATCCGCCGCCTCTACCAAAAAAGTTAATGGATGGCGACTATAAGTAACGTCATCCTTTATTTTATGTTTTAGCAACCCTACTTCTTCTGCTACTTCCTGAAAAAATGATTTTTCGTTCTGAAAATAACCAAACTTTTTATGTGCAATATGCGAAGTAGGTTTCTTTGGCAAAGACTCTTTAGGATACTTCATAAAGGCGCCTAGCGTTGCATATGATAACCTAAGTCCACCTTCTATCCCTACACGCGACTCTGTGAGGATTTTAAATCCATTTGCATTTCCTTCAAAATCTCTTAAATCCTGATATTGCTTAGGTGTTAATTGATCTTTATATCGATTACCACTGCCAGTTTTAAAATACTCTCCGATAGCTTTTTCTCCAGAATGCCCAAAGGGCGGATTACCAATATCGTGTGCCAAAGCAGCGGCGGCAACAATTGCTCCAAAATCATTGAATTGGTAGCCATGAATGGTAGACAAATGAGGGTGTTTTTCTAAAATTTTCTTACCTACTACTCTACCTAATGATCGCCCAACTACCGAAACTTCTAAACTATGGGTCAATCGCGTATGCACAAAACTTGTTTTGGAAAGCGGTATTACTTGTGTTTTATCTTGCAAACTCCTAAAGGCCGAAGAAAAGATAATACGATCATAATCCACCTCAAAACCCAATCGCGTTTCGTCTTGTTCTTTACGTAATCTTTTATTTGTATCTCCTTGTCTTTTTAAGGACAAGAGTTGTTCCCAGTTCATCATAATCGTAAAGTTAAGCTATCTTAATTTATCAGGATTTTTTCCCAATTTTTTAGATTCTGACAAAACTCTTCGCTCTAATTTCTTTACATCTTCTTCTGGTGGTAACTCTTCTGGTTTTATTCCTCTTTTCAATAATAACCCTCTTACACCTCTATTATTTGTAATATGTTCTGCAGATATACTTCTTTCAGAATTCAAAGATTTTTCTTTAGTATTAAAAACAGTAATTTCTGTGGCAAAATCCTTCGCTTTTATAGTTATTGTTGGAAGAAAATCTGCTAAGGCTCTATTCTTAGGGACACCTAATTTACCTTTCATTTGCTGAGTGGTTTTACCGAATAAAGCCCGATCTCCTTTGCTTCTTATTAATCCAAAGTTTTTATCATTACCCGTTTTTTCATAAATTAATTCAGATAACTCTTTTTCAGAACGTGTTAGTTTTTGACGTGCCTGTAATCTTTCCCAATCTTTTATACGTTTCTCTATTAATTCATACTTGCGCGCTTGAATTGCAAAATAGTTCTGTGCAAACGAAATCTGTTCTTTTTTTGGATCACCATTCTGAGCAACTAGATAACATGCGTATCTTGTAAGCATTATATCCTCTATCTCTCTCTCACTTCCAGATCCTATTTTAACCATTTTGTTGACCTCAACAAAATGGTCAGAAATATCATTCCCTGAAACTTCGCATGAAGTTTTTGCCTTAACTATTACCTTATTAAAATTTCTCCATTCAGTATAACCCAATAATTGTTGAAGATCTCTTGCAAACCAAAACTCAACATCGTTCTCCGTAGAGTGCGAATGATCTTCAAAGTTATTAGTTAATGATTTTATTATTTCTGACTTCATATTTCCTAATTTAAAAAAGGGAAGTCATCCTAAGAAAACTTCCCTTTTACCCTATATAAATCTAGGTCTACGACCCACACATTAAACAATCGTCTCCTTCGGCTTCTTTAGATTGTGCAATAATTGCACGAAGCTCTTCTGGAGTAAGTGCCGTTTCTTCTACGGCAACAGGAGCTGCCTCCTGTTTTGGCTCTGTTTTGGCAGCTTGCGCTTCCATTACCTGTGCAGCAGCTACTGCTACTTTTTCAGGTTTTGGCTCTTCTTTGCTTTCGCTTTTAAGTGTAAACTTAATCGCATCAACAGCAGATTTTGTTCTTAGGTAATACATACCAGTTTTTAACCCACTCTTCCAAGCATAAAAATGCATTGACGTTAATTTTGCCATCGTTGCACCTTCCATAAACAGGTTTAGTGACTGTGACTGATCAATAAAATATCCTCTATGACGAGACATATCAATAATGTCTTTCATACTCAGTTCCCAAACCGTCTTGTAAAGTTCTTTAAGATCCTGCGGAATAATATCGATATTTTGTATTGATCCGTTTGCGCGCATGATCGCATCTTTAAGGTTATCATTCCACAACCCTAATTTTACTAAATCTTCTAACAAGTGCTTATTTACTACAATAAACTCTCCTGATAACACACGTCTAGTATATATATTACTTGTATATGGTTCAAAAGCTTCGTTATTTCCTAAAATCTGGGAAGTAGAAGCTGTTGGCATTGGCGCTACCAACAATGAGTTACGCACTCCATTTTTAAGCACTTGCTTACGAAGCTTAGCCCAGTCCCAACGACCACTTAATTCTTCATCTTTTATACCCCATAGGTTATACTGAAATTCTCCTTTAGAGATAGGAGATCCATCATAAGTCTGGTATGGCCCATCTGCTTTTGCTTCTTCCATAGACGCCGTTACAGCAGCAAAATAAAGTGTCTCAAAAATCTCTTGGTTTAATTTTTTAGCTTCATCACTGGTAAAAGGCATACGTAACTGAATAAATGTATCTGCTAATCCTTGTACTCCTAACCCAATAGGACGATGACGCATATTAGAATTCTCTGCTTCTTTTACAGGATAATAGTTACGATCAATTACTTTATTTAAGTTTTTGGTTACGCGCTTAGTGATTCTGAACAGTTCTTTATGATCAAACTCTCCATTTTTCACAAACATTGGTAATGCTATCGATGCCAGGTTGCATACTGCTACTTCATCTGGGCTTGTATATTCTAAAATCTCTGTACATAAGTTTGAAGAACGTATGGTACCAAGATTTTGCTGGTTCGATTTACGGTTTGCCGCATCTTTATACAACATGTATGGCGTACCGGTCTCGATTTGTGATTCTAAGATTTTCTCCCAAAGTTCACGAGCCTTTATAGTTCTACGACCTTTTCCTTCGGCTTCAAAACGTAAGTACTCTTTTTCAAATTCATCACTATGAATATCAAATAATCCAGGACATTCGTTTGGACACATCAACGTCCACTCTGCATCTTCCTGCACCCGCTTCATGAATAAATCCGGAATCCACATTGCATAAAACAAGTCACGTGCACGCATTTCTTCTTTACCATGATTCTTTTTTAGGTCCAGGAAATCAAAAATATCAGCATGCCATGGCTCTACATAAATAGCAAACGATCCTTTACGTTTTCCTCCTCCTTGATCTACATATCGAGCAGTATCATTATATACTTTTAGCATTGGTACAATACCATTTGATGTTCCGTTTGTACCTGCAATGTATGATCCTGTGGCACGTACATTATGAATAGATAATCCTATCCCTCCTGCAGATTGAGAAATCTTTGCAGTTTGTTTTAATGTATCGTATATCCCATCTATACTATCGTCTTGCATTGTTAACAAGAAACAAGACGACATCTGTGGTTTTGGTGTCCCTGAATTAAATAGTGTTGGTGTAGCGTGTGTAAAATATTTTTTAGACATTAATTCATAAGTCTCTATAGCGGCATCCAAATCATTAAGATGTATCCCTATAGAAACTCTCATTAACATATGTTGCGGGCGCTCTGCAATCTTACCGTTAATTTTAAGCAAGTAAGAACGCTCTAGTGTTTTAAAACCAAAATAATCGTAACCAAAATCGCGATTGTAAATGATTGTAGAGTCTAACTTTTCTTTGTTAGCAACAATCACGTCATAGACATCATCGGCAATTAATGGCGCTTTTTTGCCTGTTCTTGGGTTTACATATTCATAAAGATCTGTAACCACTTCAGAAAAAGTCTTCTTTGTGTTTTTATGTAGATTCGAAACAGAGATACGTGCCGCAAGTTTTGCATAATCTGGGTGTGTTATAGTCATGGTCGCAGCTATCTCTGCCGCCAAATTATCCAATTCACTAGTTGTGACCCCATCATACAATCCTTCTATCACTCTCATTGCCACCTTTACAGGATCAACTAATGGATTAAGTCCATAACATAATTTTCTTACCCTTGCGGTAATTTTGTCGAACATAATTGGTTCCTTATGCCCATCTCTTTTTACAACATACATACGCTTTTTTGGTTTTTAAAACTTTCTTCTATCGAAGAAAATGCTATTAATTTGTGTTACTAATCTATAATCTGAAGACCAAAAAGTTATATTTCATCTGCTAGAAACAAGCTACTAAAAAGAAGTCTCTACATCTTAAGATCAGAGTGATTCTACAAGTAAAATATAATTTTTTGACTTTCGTCCCTTTTGTTGTTTTTTTGTAAAGCTTTTACAAAGCTGTATCAAACTGAGCTAATCTGAAATAAACAGAAGATATGTTTTTGACTAGCTCAGAATGAATATATTGTTGTTTTGAAAGATTTTTAGGTTAAAAATCGGCATCAAAACTTATTTTACTGTCCTCAGAATCTTTATTAAGCACCCCTGCTTTTTGGTATTCTGAAACTCTTTTCTCAAAGAAGTTCGTTTTTCCTTGTAGCGAGATCATATCCATAAAATCAAATGGATTTGCAGTTCCGTATTCTTTTTCACATTCTAATTCTACTAATAACCTATCTGTAACAAACTCCAGATATTGCGTCATTAATTTTGAATTCATACCGATCAAACTTACCGGAAGAGATTCTGTAATAAACTCTCTCTCGATATTAAGAGCATCAACAATGATACTGCGTATTCTTTCTTTTGGCACTTTATTTACCAAGTGCTTGTTATGAAGATGAACAGCAAAATCACAGTGCACTCCTTCATCTCTAGAAATTAATTCATTTGAAAATGTAAGCCCTGGCATTAATCCACGTTTCTTCAACCAAAAAATTGAACAGAATGCTCCTGAAAAGAAAATCCCCTCTACAGCTGCAAAAGCAATAAGTCGTTCTGCAAAAGAGTCAGACTCGATCCATTTCAGTGCCCAATCTGCTTTTTTCTTAATTGCCGGAAAATTATCTATTGCGTTGAACAACATGTTTTTTTCCTTTTCGTCCTTAACATAGGTATCGATAAGTAATGAATAGGTTTCAGAATGAATATTTTCCATCATAATCTGGAACCCATAGAAAAATTTTGCTTCGCTATATTGCACTTCGTTTACAAAATTTTCTGCCAAGTTTTCATTTACGATACCATCAGAAGCAGCAAAAAACGCTAAAATATGTTTGATAAAATACTTTTCATCTGCCGTAAGCTTAGTAGACCAATCTGTTATATCCTGATGTAGATCAATCTCTTCTGCAGTCCAAAAACTAGCCTCCGATTTTTTATACCACTCCCAAATATCATGGTGTTGAATTGGGAAAATCACGAATCGATCTTTGTTTTCTTGCAAAATAGGTTCTATGGCGCTCATCTTATTTTTTTTAACTTTTCTTGGTGTTTTTTTCTTTTTCAAGGGTCTTACAAAGATCAAGAAATAGGTCAAAAGTTCTACTTAAAGTTAGTAAACGTTTTCAACAAGTTTTCAACACGAAGTTAATTTAGGGGAAAAATCCCCTTCTTCAAAAAAATGATTTAATTAACTGGTTAACAGTTGTTTATGAGCCTTTAAAAAATTAGAAACAATACAGCCCACATCCTCCAGAAGGGCATGTTTTTCAGTTGCTAGCCGTGTTTTACGCTTCAAAAAACAAAAGTGCAAAAAACATGCAATTACGGGAAAACCGCATCTTCAAAAAAATGTTTTTTTAACAAAAAAGACTGGTATTTTTCTTCAAAGTGAAGGTTATTTTTTCAAATTTGCAGCTACTTTTTCAAGTTCGATATACCAATCCTCTCCAAATTTTCGAATTAAGGCATCTTTTACAAATTTATAGACAGGAACTTGTAGTTCTTTTCCTAAAGTACATGCGTCATCACAAATTTCCCATCTATGGTAATTAACTGCAGAAAACTCTGTGTAATCCTGCACTCTTATTGGATATAAGTGACAAGAAACAGGTTTTTTCCAATCTACCTCACCTTGATTATACGCTTCTTCAATAGCACACATGGCTGTGCCTTTGTCATCAAAAATTACATATGCACAATCTGCACCATCTATAAGTGGTGTTTCTAATTCCCCATCTGGAGTTTTGACATAAACGCCTTGCTTCTCAATTACAGCTATACCTTCTTTGCGTAAATATGATTTTATAACAGGATATATCTCTTCAAGTTTCTGGGTTTCAGATTCGTCGAGTGGTGCTCCAGCCTCTCCATCCACACAACAAGCACCTTTGCAAGCAGAGAGGTTACACACAAAATCCTTCTCTATAATCTCCTCTGAGATAATGGTTTTTCCTAATTGAAACATGGCTCAAAGATAATTCTTATGCTAGAGATTTTTTGTAATTTATTCACCTTTTTATAATACCTTTATTAAATAAAGTCTGTTTACATTTGCACAAATTATTGAAACTATTTTTATATGAGCTTTAACCTAAAAGAAATATTAACCGCAAGTATGATACTGTTTGCGGTTATTGATATTGTAGGTAGTATTCCTATTATCATAGATTTACGTAAAAGAGCTGGACATATCCAAAGCGAGAAAGCGTCGATTGTAGCAGCTATAATAATGATTCTTTTCTTATTTGTAGGTAAAGAAATTCTTAGTTTAATAGGGATAGATGTAAACTCTTTTGCTGTTGCCGGGTCCTTTATTATTTTCTTCCTTGCCATAGAAATGATATTGGGTATTCAATTATATAAGGATGACGCGCCAGAAACCGCGGCAGTGGTACCTCTTGCTTTTCCTTTAATTGCGGGAGCAGGAACTATGACATCTATTTTATCTTTAAGAGCAGAATATCAACCTTTAAACATCGTAATTGCCATAATAATCAATATTATTTTTGTTTATATCGTATTAAAATCTTCTGGTAAAATCGAAAAGGTTCTGGGCAAACAGGGGATTAATGTGGTGCGAAAGATTTTTGGTGTAATTTTACTGGCTATAGCCGTTAAATTATTTGCTACAAATATTAAAGGACTGTTCTAAAACTTAACTCTATAATTTTGAAATATTTCATATACATATTAATAGCCATTGCTACAGGTCTTTTGATTTACAACACAACTCTTTTAGATTTTAACAACATACTTGTTGGTGATAGCAAAACTGCCCTTATTGGAGTTTTTGCATCAGCATGCGCTATTGTACTCATGCTTATTTTATTGGTTTCCAGAAGCATTCAACAAAAAAGAAGGAAATAACTATTTCCGGAACTCCATAAATTCAAAAAAGAAAGAAGCAAGCTATAATTACAGGAGGAATTGATATTAGCATTAAAATCATGAAGAAATTATGCAACTTCCTGAACAAAAGTGCTCTCTTTAATGCTTTTTTAAGTTTTACATTTTCTGAGCTACCAATATGTTCTCTAATTACATCTGCAGAAACATAAGACGTATCCACCAAAATATCATGATTTAAAAAAATAGATGCACTATTATCCAGTAATCTAAAAGCAACGGCTATAATGAAGAAAAAAAGCGGTGAACAAACTGCTATAGCAACCAGGTATTCTTCTAATTCTGACATATTTAAGGAGTGTCTTTGTCTTTTGTTAAGAGTGACCTCACTTTGGTCACCATGGCATCATCTTCATTTATAATTTTTTCAAATGCACCAGTGCCAAATAATTGTTGTGCCATGGTGGCCTTAAGATATTTTTTTAGTTGATTATGATAATTTCTAAGCTCGATCTCCATACCTCTTTTACGAGCATATTGCAAAAACCCTTCTGCAAAAGCATCATCAACAACAACCTTCTCTCTAAACTCATCTTCTGACAAGGAATTATAAAACGATCTCTTTTTATCCAACTCCTCGAAGACATATCTCCCCATTCTACCTATACGATCCAGATAATTGAGTGTTTCTCCAACTCTAGTTGTATCTTTACCTACAAATATATCCGGAATTATACCTCCTCCTCCGTACACTGTTTTTCCTCCCGGGGTTTTGAATCTTAGAGAATCGGCTACCTGAATACTATCGGCATTTTGCAACTCACCGTTCTTATACCGCTCCATATATTCATTGAAATATTCTTTGTTTCCGTTAACATAAGGTTTTTGAATAGAACGTCCTGTTGGTGTATAATATCTAGAAATCGTTAATCGAATTGCACTACCATCTCCCAAAGCCATTTCTCTTTGCACCAAACCTTTTCCATAAGAACGTCGCCCTACTATTATACCTCTGTCATTATCCTGTATTGCACCTGCAAAGATTTCACTTGCAGAAGCAGAGTTCTCATTAATTAACACGTAAATCTCACCTTCTTCAAAGTTTCCTTTGTTGGTCGCAAAATTATTCTCGATCGCCCCTTTTTTATTTTTGGTAAACATAATTAAGACGTCATCCTTTAAAAATTCATCGGCCATCTTTAGTGCAGGAGCAATAAAACCGCCTCCATTATCACGCAAGTCAATTACCATCTTTTGTGCACCCTCTTGCTTTAAAGAATCTAAAGCCCTCTTGAATTCTTTATATGTAGTCTCTGCAAATCGATTTATTTTAATATACCCCAGCTGATCATCCAACAAATATGATGCATCAACGCTTTGTAAAGGAACTCTACCCCTTTTTACAACAACATCAAATACTCCAGTACCTTTGCGGAATACCTTTAATTGTACCTGACTATTTAATTCTCCTTTTAATTTATCTGCAAGCCCTTCTCTTTCTAATTTATCGCCGTATAATGTATCATTATCTGCCATTAAAATACGATCTCCTGCTTTGATACCTGATCGTTCGCTTGGGCCTCCTTTTATAGTATTGATTACCGATATGGAATCCCTGAATGAATAGTAAGTAACTCCAATACCTATAAAGTCTCCCTGCATACTTTCAGTAATCCCTTCTAACTCTTCTGGTGGAATATATACTGAGTGTGGATCCAGGTTTTCTAGAATCCTGTTAACCGTTACATCAACAATACTATCTGTATTGATTTCATCAACATATTCATAATCGATATAATCAATAAGGCGGTTAAGTTTTTCCTTTTTGGCATTCGAAGAGAATAGCTTAGCCGAGGGATTACTAAAATCAAGCTTACTCCCTAAAAACACTCCAGCCCCAACAGCTAATCCCAAAAACAAGGGTAAATATTTTTTTGAATATCCCATTAATCTTCTAAATCCGTAATCTGTTCTATTTCCACTCCCGCTTTTGCAAGAAACGCCAAACCAGAGTCATCCTTATATTCTATTTGATACACAATCCGATTTATACCGGCCTGATGAATCAATTTACTACATTCCTTACATGGTGATAACGTGATATAAAGGGTTGCCCCTTTACAAGATTGCGTAGAGGACGCAACCTTCGAAATTGCATTAGCCTCTGCATGCAGCACGTACCACTTGGTATATCCTTCTTCGTCCTCACACGGGTTTTCAAAACCTGTTGGTGTCCCATTAAATCCGTCTGAGATTATCATTCTATCCTTAACAATAACTGCACCAACTTTCTTACGTTCACAATGGGATAATTTCCCCCACTCTCTCGCTATCCTGAGATATGCTTTGTCGTACTTAAGCTGTTTTTTTTTGGACATAGGGTAGAATAAATAATACAATCATAACAATCAAAATACGAATATATTATTACCATGTGGCAAATACAACTCCAAACGTCACTTAATTACCAAATTTTATTTGCTATAAGCATCGGGATTACCATTCCTATAACAATTGAAGAAACAATTTGAATCCAATCTCGTTTTGAAAACCTGAAAAAGGTTTGTGCCACAAAGCTAATTAAAACAACAATAACAACAACAAGTAGCTGTGAGAGTTCAATACCTAAAGCAAACTCTATTAATGGTAAAATCTTTGAACTTGCATTGCTACTTATTACTTTGAAATAACTTGAAAAACCAAGTCCATGAATCAGCCCAAAAAATATGGTGGCGCCATACAAAACTCCTATTTTACTACTCTTAGAACCACTTTTAGAGGTCAGCACATTAAATATTGCCGTTGCCAAAATGGTTAATGGAATCAAAAACTCGACTAGTCTCGAATTTACAGACACTACATTATAGGCAGCTAAAAATAATGAAATTGTATGCCCTATTGTAAATAAGGTTACCAATAATAAAATCCGTTTCCAGTTATCAAAAGTATATCCAATGGTAAGTACAATTAAAAATAAGATGTGGTCGTAGGCATTCCAATCTAATACGTGACCAAAGCCTAGCTTAAGATAAAGCCAAAATTCTGACATATTTTAAAATTTTGAGGTTGGGTCTAATGTACAATTAAATACCACAACGAAGAAATCAATAAAAAATTCTTATCAAAAGTTTAAGGATTCAATAAAATTGATTCTCATTTAGGGGTATAATCCCTATGTATAAAAAAAATAAAATACTTACATTTACTATTCAAGCAAAATTAACCAACCCCACAAATTCATTAAAGTAATATCTAACACAAAAAATAACCAATGAAAAGTATTAATACTAATACCATTCTACAGATTGTAGCGCTCCTTTTTTTAGTTATTATTGGCTATATGTCATTTAGTTCGGGGTCTAATTGGAAAGTTATTAAAACTGAATTAGAAAGAGCACAGGAAGAACTAAAAACCTCTAAGGAAAACCTGATTGAAACTAAGGCTAGTTTACAAAACTCTAAAAAAGAATTAGAAAGACTGAATTTACAAAAAGATATTTTCAAAAGAGAGCGTGACTCTATATTACTAGAATTTGAAAGAAAAAATGCTGCAGATTGGAATTCTTTGGAAACCATCAAAGAGAATATAACCGAAAACAACAAAAAATTAATCGCAGATAGAGAGATTCTGGACAGTCTGTTTAGCGGATCTAGTTCTAATTAGAACAACAACAAATCC
The DNA here is from genome assembly GCA_947496355.1 of uncultured Aquimarina sp. Taxonomy (GTDB): domain Bacteria; phylum Bacteroidota; class Bacteroidia; order Flavobacteriales; family Flavobacteriaceae; genus Aquimarina. The sequence goes on along the minus strand of CANMCO010000002.1, from coordinate 47,149 downwards.
TTACATAAAATCAATACTTCCAATTTATAATATCATGAAAAACCTGTATTTATTTCTCCTTTTAATTTTTCTGGTCTCTTTTTCCTATGCCCAAGATCAAGACCTACCTAAGGTTATTGAAATTCCTGAATCTTATGCCGATCGACAAGGCCCTCCTTTTAAAGTGAAAGAAGATAGTCTTTATGTATTTAGAACTCCACACGTTTATCTTATTAATGAGAAAGCTTTTACTGCTTTTAAAAATATATATGAAGCTACTCGTAATCAAGATGAAATGACTAATTCTTTAATCGAAAAATACACCCAAACTTTAAGCAGGAATATAGATCTTGAACGCAAATTAAAAATCAATTTCAAGGAGACAGATAGTCTTGATTTACAGGTGTACCAAAGAACCCAAGCAACCTTATCAAATACGCAAAGAGCTTTGGATTATACAATTAATAGTCTAGATAAAGCTACTACCAGTCTTGAACTTGTAGAAAAAAGTACAAAAAGAGAACGCAGGAAAAGTGCTTTCGAAAAAATCCTTTTCGCCATTGGTGGTGTAGGGATAGGTGTTTTGGTTGGAGTTTCCTTATGATAATATTTACCTAAAATAAATAAGCCCTCAAAATCTTATAATTTTAAGGACTTATTTATTAAAACCTAAGAGATATTAATATCCTGGGTTTTGAACCACATTGGGATTAGCATTAATTTCTATTAGGGGTATTGGCCAGATATATTCATGTGATTGATAATCTTTCAGATTTTGCGGATTATTTGCATTAAACTCATTGATTACTGTTTCTAACAATTGTGTTCGTACAAGATCATCCTTTCTCTGCCCCTCATAACATAATTCCAGGCGTCGTTCTTGTAATATTGCTTCAAGAAACTCCTGCTGATTTAATCCTGCAGGGATATCATTATCCATATTACCAAAAGCTCGTCTTCTTACTTGATTAATTGCATCATAAGCGATTTGTGTTGGACCATTTATTGCATTTTCTGCCTCTGCAATCATTAGGAGCACATCTGCATATCTTAAATAAGGAAAATCGAAAGATTCACCATCTCTGGTAACTGGCACTGCAACATCTTTAGTGTATTTATATGGCCTCCAATCATCAATTTCTTCACTATTAACGACTTGATTATTTTGTACTGTGAAGAATGCAATATTTTGACTAAATCGTGTATCGGTGACTGATAATGGGAATGATACCGGGCTTGTAATACTCGATGGATCTTGAAAATAACTTTCGGCAAATCCCGGAGCTAAAAACAAATTATCATCCAAAGAAACTCCCTGTGGTCCCCAAAGCACTCCATAATTTCCTCCATTACCCATTATACTAGCATCAAAATCAATTTTAAAAATTACTTCAGAATTGTTTCCTTCATTTTCTAAGCTGAATACATCTGCGTAATTGGGTTCTAGACTATACAAACCATCTAACTTCTTTAACTGTGTTAAGGCTAAGGCAAATTTATCATTTTGCTGTAGCGGAAATCCTGCCATTTGAAGATACACTTTTCCAAGCAAAGCTTGCGCAACTGGAACAGAAGCACGATTAGATTCTCTAGAAGCTTCTAAATTATTCTCAGCAAAAATCAAATCTTCTATAATGAGATCATATATCTTTTGTGGATCTTGGATTCTGTCTATTGGATCTATTACATTTGATGATGTTATTAGTATTGGGTTTCCGTAGAGTTTTACAAGATTAAAATATAACAAAGCTCTTAGAAATTTCAATTCTGCTTCTACTACTGGTATGTTAACTTCTGGATTTGCTGCCGGATCTAACGTTTTTAATATTTCCAATCCTTGATTAGCATCCTGAACAAGTTTATAATGTTCTACCCAGACATTTTGCACAATATTATTGCCTACCGTGATATTGTATGTATCCAATGCATCAACTCCAGTTCCTGTAGTGGTACTTACATATGAGATATCGCCTCCTATATCTCCCCAATATTGAGAATATCCACTTGCATTAAATAACCCAGGGTTTTTAAGTTCATTATAGATTACTTGTAAAAGAAAATTCACATCTACTGGATCCGGATCTATACCTACCGGTTCAATCAATACAGCTAGAGATACCGTTCTGTTTGCGGTAATTACAGCCGTTGTTTGCCTCGGTGTAGCACCATCGTTAAGATCAACAAAAACATCGTAAGCTCCTGTCGCTATATTTTCAAACAAAGCAACCCCAGAGTCATTAGTCATTATTTCTTGTGTCTCTGGTCTTGTATACACCAAAGCATTAGCAACAGGTACATCTCCAAGAGCTGTGACTTCTACACTTAAATTTCCAGTTTCAATTGCAGGCCCTTCGTCGTCTCCACATCCAACTATTATGATTGCCATGAATAAAAGAGAAAATACATTCTTCATTTTTGTGCTTGATTTAATTTATACTTTAAAAAATATGGTTCATTAAATTTTGATAGTTTTCAAAAACCTTACAAAACTAACAAAATCTTAAAGATAAAATGGTCATGAAAATTTCTGAATTGGTAGAAAAACCAGGAAAAAACCATATCCACAATAATATAGTATGACGTAGCAAGAAACAATGAACATTACTTCTCTTGATTTTATCAATACTTATAACGACAATTTCTTTTAAAAATTTAAAGACATGGAACAACACTTTAGAGGCAGTGCATTTTAGTAATAAAAAGATTTTACTCTTAGTTTATAAGATCAGAGGGGCATACAGCAAATTCTCTTTTGAAGCACTTAGAAAAGTAAGAAGGGTTAGAAAAACCCGCTTGAAAAGCAATTTCAGCAATGGTATTCTGTTGATTTAATATTAGTTCTTTGGCACGATGCAAACGCACTGAACAAATCAATTTATTAGGAGACTTATTCGTAATGGCTTTAAGTCGCCGCTGTAATTGTCGCTCACTAACACCTATCTCTTTGCAAAGCATTTCTACACCAAAATGCTCATTACTTATATGATTATTGATATTTTGAAGTACTTTTTTCAGGAAAGAATCATTTTGAGGAAGTTTATTATGATCAATCCTTTTGGGCAGTATGTTATGCTTCGGTTTTTCGTCAACAGCAAATAGCAAAAGAGACTCACCAGATTCGGTTTCAAAAATGGTTTTGCACGGTGTAAAACTCACACCTGCTCCTACCAGTAAATTCTTTACAGTTTGTGTTAGCAAGATTTGATTGGGTATGGGTTGTTTAAATATGGATGCAGCAAAATCTTCTGTCTCTTTGCTTATACAATTCTTTACTAGACATTCTTTGATATGAATACCGATAGCCAATTGTGCATTTCGACCTATCATAGCATTAACTAAATCAATACTGCAATGAACAGCCTTACTAGGGCCTTGAAAAGTAGCGGTAAATGTTTGGGTATCATATTGAACTATATTCCCTCGGTACTGTTCTACATATTCCCTAATAAGCTCTTGATGCTTAGCGTTATTTGCCTGAGAAGATAGCACCCGTCCGGTAATAATCGTAAAGAGTTGTTTTTCATAGATTGATTTTGGATTTGCCTGTAAAACAAAAGCTTTCATCTCTTCTAAAACCTCCTCTGTGTTACCTGTCCAAAACAGATGATCACTACCTTCTAGTTCAACAAATTTTGCGTTTTGAATACGTTCAGCTATAAATCGTCCTTCTTCAATTTTTACATCAATATCATGGGTACGTTGTAATATTAGGGTAGGGACTTTTATAGAGCCTAAAATGTCGATGATGTCTACTTGCGTATTCATTTTTGTTAACATCATAGCTGCACTTGGACTTGCTCCAGAACGAAAATAATTAGCCAACCAATCCATAAATACCCTATCATTAGCTTTAGAAGGAGCAAGAGACTCTAAGTCCATCTCCCCGCTTCCCCATCTCTTTTCGATCATATCATAAACAACCTGACGTTCCTGATTCGTTGGTGCCCAGGGATAATCAGGAGCATATATTCGTTTGGCAAATATCCCAAAAGCCATCAGAGAAATAGTTCGGTTTGGATATGTAGCGGCAAACAAGGCAGAGACTGATCCTCCTTCAGAATGCCCAAATAAAGCTGCTTTTTGAGAACCTACTGCATCCATCACGGCTCTAATGTCATCCATCCTTTCTTCTAAGGTTGGAAACCCCACAACACGATCAGAAAGCCCTGTTCCTCGTTTATCAAATAGAATAACTCTGGCTACTTTTCCTAATTCCTGTAAAAAATTAACCAGTTCTGGACAAGCCCACATCCAATCAATATTAGAAACCCATCCCGGAATATAGACCAAGTCAATAGGACCTGAACCAAATACTTGGTATGCGATATTAACCAGACCACTCTTAGTGTATTTAGTTTCAGGTTTCATAAAATATATCCTATTCTTTTAATTTGATAAAACAGTATCATGGTTTTTTCGAGTAAAAATTATTAATAGTAAATAACCTTATCTTCAGTTTAGACATTACTTTCACATATTTAAGAAAAAGTGATCTTAAGTTAAACGTAACGTTCTTAAACAAAGAAATATATAAGGAACCTACATTGCAAAAAAAAGGGGGTAGCAAAAGAGTATCAAGCAACGTAATTTACTCAATTTTAGCACTTTAAAACAACAATAAGATACCCCTAACTAAATAGGGCTTTTATAAGTTAAAGAAGATATGAGTTTAATCAAAAAACTGTGTACAAGGAATAACTTTAATACCTTATAACGTAATATTTTTATTTTCAATAAAAGCAATAATATCTTGTTTAGAATCCAAACCAAGTTTTTTGCGAATACGATATCTTGAAGATTTTATAGCAGCTACTGTATTGTTTTGAAGTTTACTAATTTCTGTGGTACTGAGCTCCATTTTCATAAGACAAAGGAGCTCCTTTTCCTTTGATTTTAATTCGGAAAAATGTTGATCAAGTAATATTTTAAAATCAATATTTACTTCATCGAGATACGTCTGTAGACTTAAAGATGATTTTTTAGAACCTTTCTCTGATAATAATGAAGCAGATATGGAGCGTAATGCAGACTTGCGTTCTTTCTCATCCTCTAAAGCTGTAACTTGCTTAATATCATCTATTGTATTATTAAAGACTTCTTCTCTAACAGAGCTTTCTACCACTACTTTTTTAAGTTCTCGTTCTCGATGTGCGAGTGCTAAGTCTGTTTTTAATTTTTCAACCTCTGCTAGCTTGGCTTTATTTGCGACAAGCTCTAATTTTTGTTTATTATTTTTTCTAATAAAATAAATTAAAAACAAAGCTGCCAGAACCGTAATAACGAGTAACCATAAATACAATTTCTTTTTAGTAGATTCATTCTTGAGGTTTACGGCGGCTAGTTCCTTTTCTCTCTTATACTGATATGCAAATTCCAAATCAGCAAAACGTTTTGTTGTACTTTCCTTTACCAAAGAATCTTTGTACTTATCTTGAATTAAAAAAGCTTCATAAGACTCTGAAAAATTTTTATCATTGTATGCAATTCCAACTTTAGCACGATATGCTGACTGTATTAAAAACAAAGCGTTCACCTTTTTCGAAAAGAAAATAGCACTGTCTATATGTGCATTTGCTTTGCTATACTCTTTTTGTTTGTCATATACTTTTGCTAGATTAGAATGGTTATGCGCTCTTATATTATACGAAGTTGGGTCTAACTGTTTTAAGTTTTCTCTATAAATGTTACCAGCTAGATCGTATTTTCCAGTATTTGCATAGGAACTAGCTAAATTTCCCTTAATTTGTAGTCTAAGCGCCTTAGAAGTGTCAGCTTCTATAGCTTTTTTGTAATAATACCTGGCAGAGTCCGTCTTTTCCTGTTTACCAAAAATTCTTCCTATTCGATTTAGAGTAAGCGCTTGCCCACGAGCTGACTTTGCCTTTTCATGAAATATTAATGCACGTCTATGAAATCGTTTTGCTTTCTCAAAATCCATTTGTCTTGAGTAAATATTCCCTAGATTACTTATCGTTCTTCCTACAATCATATCGTACTCGATCTCTGTCGCAATATCTAAGGCTTCATTTGCATATTGCAAGGCTGCTGCAGTATCTTGAAGGTTTAAGGATACGCTTGACAGACTATACAATAATTCTGCTTCTAGCTTTTGATAATGATAACTATTATATCCTTTATCCTTAATGATTTTATGAACATCTAGAAAGATTTCTTTGGCAATATTGCCATCAAAATAGGCTAATTGACCTGCCAGTTTTAATCTAAGTGGTAACCGTAAAGAATCTGAATCTGCCTTTTCTATTTGTAGTTTAGTTGCTTCTATCTTTCGAGTACGTGCATCTGCAACATTATTTTCTACCTGTGAATAGGAAAAAAGAGAGATAAAACATAGCAGAGGGAATAAAATTCCAGTTTTCAAAATAGAGGGATTTTAGATAAAATTAATATTGACACTTTAATTTTAGCTAAAATACAACTTCATGCTATAATTAATATAACACATTTGGGTTTTCTAAATTGGACATCATTAAATAAATTAATCTTTAGGTGATTTTACGGTAAGTACTCTCTGATCCAATCGGCATAGATCTTAGCGATTTCGATTACTTTTAAAAAATAGATTTCTTGATGGAACGTGCTAGAAATCGTTATCATAAAGAGTATACATTCTATTTTTTGACCAATTTGATTGTATATTTTTCTTTGTATAAAATAATCAGGTTACAAAAAGAGATGATAAACCCGGCAGAGAACAAATAACAAAAAAATAGAAGCACCATTAGTTGTATTCTATTAAACATAATACTCTTTTTGGTCCAGGCGTTTTCGGGATCACCTAATATAACCATCATTTTTTCATTTCGAGCTGGCAAAAATCCATGCGATATTTTAAACGCTTCAAAGGGATCATTATCGACCATTTCATTACCAATGACAATATCTTTATCCAGATAGGGTAATGTTTTAGCTTCTCTAGCAAAATGATAGCAAGCATAAACAATTATAAAAAGTACAATAAATTCAATAGATAAGCGCATCCATTTTCTGGACGATTTGTTTTTAAGTGAGTATAAAATCAGGAATCCGGCAAGCACTGTGGCTATGAACACCCCAAATTTCATTAAAAAGGAAGTATTTTCGTCAGATGCGTGCCAAGAAGGTAAGGGAATGATGAAAGCACCTGTTACCGAAGCAATCCAGGTACTAAGCAGGGTAATCTCTTTCCAAACATCTTTTAATCTCGAAACAGGCATTTTTGGTATTATTTAGGCGTTTTTAAAACTAGTTTTTTCTCCTCTTCCTGTCCATCACTCATGATTAGGTGTAACTCTGGTTCTCCTACACGATCTTCTTTTTCTAACCAAAACAGATAATAACCGGGCACAAAATCTTGAGTAGCACTATTTGTAGGTCTGTTAAATCGAAACCGCTTGATATTTAATGATTTTTCGTAGGACAATTTTCCAAAAACAAAATAGCCTTTATCCTCACTAGAATCAACAGTCACTTTGACCTTGGTATTGGCATCGTTTTCAGTACTACTATTAATAGATGTTAACTTGGCATCATAATCAAGATATATAGCTTCTAAAATGAAGGTTTTGTCTGGTATCGTATTAAAATCTTTATCCAAACGTTGCAATGCTTTTTGTGCCTCCTGTAGTGTTGTCATATAACCCAGAGTAAGTGCGTATTTTTTATTACACACTTCCAGAGCAGGAAATAATTCTGTACTCTTTTTTTCTAATTTATTGAATGTCTTTATGAGAGTACTATCTTCTGTAGTAGATATTTTTTCTCGAAGATTAGTTATAGTTTGTTGCGTTTTTGATAAAACAATAGACAGTTTATTATCTGTTGGCCCATAACTTGCGCAACTACACATAAAAACCAAAATACAAAGCGTGAGTGTATACTTGTAGAATTTTTTCATGTGCAATAGTTTTTATTTGTATTAATATATATCCAATATTAGCAACAAAGTTACGCCTACAGGTGCTTACTGTACTATCAAAAATGCGACAAATGATGCAATTTTTCCGACATGATGTAGGCCTAAGACTACTATAAAAAGTCTTCGGTTATTTTTTCCCAATCAAAAGCTGGACCTATATCCCACTTGCCAGACGATCTGTAATTTACATGAGACACGATACCTTTAAAATTAACTAACTCATTTTCTGCCCCGGTTATATACCGCTGGTCTTCTGGCAAAAAGGCTCTTGGTATGTTGTATTCTGCAGTGAGGTAATGAAGTAACAACTGTAAACTATGATATTGTCGTCTTGTAAATCTGGCATAGTATAATTCTCCTCGATAAGGAGACTCTAGCTTGGTATAAAACTGTTTTTCTCTTATATCACAATACACATCAGTATCGCTATACACAGTAACCAATTTGTTATCTATTCTTTTTAAAAAACCAATATTAGACATTTCTATGGCAATGGTTCGTTTGCTACCATTGGTATTACCACCAATTGCCCCAGAACCTAAATGATACGACCAATAGGCTGACGACCATAAGTTTAAGATCTTACCATTTCTTGCTATAATAAACGGAGTAGATACGTGATTGTTGGGTCTAGACAAAGCGGCTACATCACCTTTTATATAACCAGCTGTATAGTGTAGTACAATTTGTGTTTTTGTGTTCTTCTCCTGATAAAAAAACGAAGTATCTCCATTTTTTGGCCTACAATTTATATAAGGCAATACTTCGTTAGTACCTTTAATGGGTACTGTCATTTCTGATAACATAAATTCTTTTCCGTCTGAGTCTCTTCCTGTTTCAAAAAATGTTTTTTCATGATTGGAAATGCTGGTTGCTTTCATGATTAGTATAATTTAATAATATTGTAAATGATCATGCCTTTCAAATGTCGATGACTTCAGTACTTACGTTTATTTAGTTGCAAACGAGAAGACGACACAAAAATACTGAAGAGGGATACTATACAAGTATCACAAAACCGCCAAATCCTATCAAATTTCGGACAGGATTTGATCAACCCGAAAGCATTGTTGCACTATATTAAGTATTAAAAATGATAAAGAAAGTATGTAATTAAGCAATAGATCTTAACTTTATTACTCTACAAAAGCCTTTGACCTTGCACTTTCTACTATAAACAAGAATATTTTTGTACTTATTAGCACGAAAATTTTAAAAAATTTCGTAAATTTAAGTACAATAAATTATAAATCAATGGCTTATGAAAAAACTTTTACTTCTTTTATTTTTATTTCCTCTTACTTTTTTTGCCCAAACAAATTACTCGCAAGAGGATATTGCGGCAGCTGCTGCGCACGACAAACAATGGTTACTAACTAATACTACCAGTGACCAGATAGATTACGACTATGGTATTACAAAGATGGTGCAATCTTTTATTCAGAATAAAACAAAGTGGGAAGCCAAATCCATGGCATGCGGAACGAATTGCTTGCAATGGGTACACCAAAGTAATGTCCCTAGTAATCTAAAAAAGAGAAGAATCTCTTACAAGGTATATTATGACAAGTTACCTACAGGAAAACTGATCAGTACTAAAGTAGTTTTTGAGGGTAATAAAGATCTTATCGTTGACTTTTTTATGAGTTATTGGACCGAAGATCTTGAATTTACCAAAGACTCACAGGGCAAAGACGACCTTGCTACAGTGCGATTTTTAACGGACATCGCAACATTAAGAATTAATGATAACGGTGATGCTTCAATAACTGTGACTACAGGTACTGCAAAAGATGCTTATGCAACTATGATTTCTCATAATTAGGAATAGTAGTTTATGATTACATAATATCCTCTTTTGAATATATAATGAAATAAGAGGGATATATACAACAAAAGACGTTCTGCAGAACGTCTTTTGTTGTATGATGTTTTCTTGCTCTTGTCGCATACTCATACGTAGCACGGAAAACATTTCCGGGCTATCATATCTGTGCGATCAGGTTAACCTTTCTTTGAATAGGATTCGATCTATTCTCTGTAGAAGCATTCATCGCTTCCTAAAGCTTACGCTGATCGATAGTAGAGGTACGGTTATCTAATAATTGTGCCGTACCTCTGTTAAGGGATTCATTAGAAACCCTTGGGGTAATCAAATTTTGAGACTCTTGTGTTTTTACCTATAATAGCTCTTAATAGAAACTCTTATAAAAATCTTGGTGTTCGGGTAGATTACCTTTCGGATTATCCTGAAGACCAGCAAGCATTTTACAGAAGTGTAATCAATAATCTTGATGTAGATAAGCAAAGTATCTTGACGGCAATTACAGAACTAAAGAAAAAATAAAAACCTTCTACGATAACATATATAATTAATTGATACTACAAAGTTGTAAACTTTGCAGAGTGCGAAAACACATGGATTCTAAGTATATATCATAAGATTTTAAATTTTATCTATCACAAACACTTCCCCTCCCTTACTGGTTATTGTATATTGACTTAATTTTTTGTTGTCTTCTTCTCTTAAAGCTTTAATTACTTTTTTGTACTCACCCTCTGGTTGAAATGAGACGCGGTGTTCTTTATTATTTAGGCGATCCAAAAGCTTATTTTTCTGATTACTACTTAATTTTGACAACATGGTAGAGTCGTTTAATTTCGGTTTTAATGACGATTTACCCTCTAATTCTGTTAATACTTTAGCACCAGGTTTTCTTCCACTCACCCTTCTCCAATGGTTTGGTGTTTTATAAAGTACGATAGTATCCTTGTCGTTAAAAACACCCTCAGGAAGTCCATCTTTTTGAGATTCTACTCCATTGATATATTGAGTAATTAAACCGTGGTTCTCCATGACAAATACTCTTTTCTTTTCTATTTTAGAATAGACCTGGATTTCTGGTCTACCACCCCAAATACCAGGAATAGCCAAGACTAGAGAATAAGCCTCATTTGGGATACTGGCTTTTCCTTTAGCTGATTCTTCAAGGTTATTTAACCTTGTATTTGAGCTACTTGCAAGCATTCTAGATAATTCTGCAGCTACAAATTCTGGTTTGATAATATCATCATTATCTCTATGGTATTCTGCAATTGTCGTTCGTAATTCTTGAGCTTTATTATCATCTTTACCATTAGGGGTAAGCGCCAAAAACAAACAATCTCCTCCTCCTCGATTTTCAATGATTTTCCAATTGTCTTGAGTTACATATTCCCGCTTTGCCTTAATCACTTTTTTACTTTTCGTTTCTGTTTCTGATTCGCCTAGATTCTCATTATTTATTACAGCCCAATCTTCTAGAGTAGGATCAACAGCCTTTTTATTCACTTTTACTAAAGGCGCATTGTCTAAAATTTTAGTTAGTCTCTCTACTAATCCAATCCCATTACTTCCATCTTTATTCTTATTTTTTGTATTAAATTGTCTTTTTCTTATGCCTGATTCAGGTTTTGGCTGTTTGGGTTTTGGCCGTTTGGGTTTATCAAAATCTTCTGGTGCAGCAGTAAAACTAGGTCTTGGTTTGTCTACACTCTTTACATCTTGGGATATATGTTCTATAACATATCCATTTTTCCTTTTAGTAATCGTGTATTGCGACAGCGTTGTTTTGTAATCTTGTTTTAACGCTTCTTGTACAACTTCTTGATCCGTTTGATCAATAACTACCCCAAATTCATCTCTAGCAGAGAGCATGGTGTACAATTGTGCTATCCGATCTGATGACAACTCATCTAAGGGTATTGGAGTATCTATTTCTATATATTCTATAAATCTTTGTGGTTGTTCTTTTAATTCATTAATTCTTTGATTTACAGCCTTATAAGCCTCCATCGAAAAAGAACCTGCATATCCCGGATTTTTGTCCACTAATTCCCTGTATGCTATAAAAAAATGAGCATATTCATCTACTTCCTCCGTACTTTCTAGGCCTGGATTAAAACGAACCCTTTTGGGTTTCCCAACTGGACCAGGAATATAAGTTATATTAGATACCGGAAAACCAAAACTGGGTCTTTTTTGTAGCCTCTTGCTATATTGCCCTGCCCAACGCTCCATCCTTTGCCCAAATACTTCAGCACCTTTTGACCTTATATCAATAAATACAGCATTAGGGTCTTTATTTTTTGCTATATATATGATATTATCCTTTTTACCTTTTTTATCTAATCCAGCAGCAACAAGTTTGTTGTAGAATCTCTCTGTACTTTTCATGAGTGCCTCTTTATACATGTCAATATGGTCACTGCCATAACTTACTAAATGGGTAAGCCCTTGATGTGCCAATCCTGGAACATGGTCTGCTGTTTGTTCAATGCGATCATTAAACCCATCAAAAGACTTGCTATCGTTAATGGTAATAGTATAGCCTCCGTAATAATTATCCAAACCTAGCATGTCAAATTTTTGAGCACTGCGGTACAAAACCACATTCATTACGCCCGATGTAATAAGTCCTTTATGAGTTTCTAGAAAAACCTGTACGTCTTTAGATCTAATATAATCAATGGTACAATCAATAGCTATAGTGAATTTGTCAGCAAAATAACCACCTTTATATAATCTGCTAACCTGATCCATAAGATCTTCAGTATCATACTCTTCACGCGTTGCAGAAATATTATGGTGAAAATCGCAGACATAAACATCAAATCCTTTTTCGGGTTTATTTAATCCTATTTTTTTATTGCTTTTATCAGTTTTAGGGTTTTCTTTTTCACCTGATTTTACACCCTCTCCATCAAGAGCTTTTCCATCCCATGTGTGCGTATTATATTTTTCAGCACGCTGTGCCAAACCTTTGTATCCTTTAGAACCAATAGCTTCATAATAATTATCTTTTAGTACTAAAACGTTAAGCTCATCACTATCATCACCTCCTTTTTGTTGTTCTACGCCAGATAAAGTACTACTAAGAGCGTGCATGGCAGAAGCCTGATGATGTACTAAAGGGTTAAAATCATCTGGTATTGATGTAGGTGAAGCCACAATTGATTTAGGTTCCTCTTTTTCATTGATTTTGTTATCCTTTGATTCTGCTACTGATTCTGCTATCGCAACAGGGACAACAGGAACTGGTACAGGTTTTTTTCCAATTCTCGTTTTCAATTTTTTGGCTCCGTTTTTTATCATAGCAAAAAGATTCGCTCCTACCTTTTTCTTTTTTGAGGTATCTAGAACTTCTTTATGTTTTGTTTCTGGAATATCTTCAACTTCTTTGTGTCTTGTTTCTGGGATAGATGTTGTGATACTTTCTTCTACAGGTTCTACAGGGGTGGGGATTAATTGATCTTGTAAAGGAGGGCGTCTAAGAGCGTTAGTAATGGAATCTAGAAACACAGTATCCTGTCTATAAGGTTTTACGATAGCAAGGATTGTTTGTAAATAATTATGTAATTTATCAATTTGGTTTAAAAATAAAGTTATGTTATCGGCGACAAAAATTGCAGCTTCCATCGCAGCCTCCATTAGAACACATAAAGTTCGTAAAAGATTAGTGATACCTTTTTCTTTAAAAATGTCATCAATGCTTTTACCTTCTTTTGATACATCCTGCAAAGCTCCTATAAGATCTGTCGTGGCTGTAGAATATATTTTTACATAGGGAGCTGCATTTTCCGTTGCAGACAATGCTCTAAACTCTTTAAAAATAGAACTGCCAATAAAATCATTAATCCCTGTATATGTATTTACTTTTGATGCTGCATCTTCGCCAATTAATTTTTTAGAAAGTAATCTTGCTTTAACTCGTTCTCCTATATCTCGGGGGTTATTGTCATTTTCTTCTAAAGGTTTCGAAGCAAAAGTTACCGGCAAAATGCCCCTTTTTTCTAGTATATTTTCAAAAGAATCAAGTTTTAACATTGCCTCTTTGGCTCCAATAGGATCAATTCTTGTACCAGAATACATTAAGGTTCCATCGATAGTGTTGACCTCAACCTTAGTATCTAAAGTAGGGGCTGTATCTTTTTTATCCTCTTTGTATAACTTATCAATTTTTGTACAAGCATCGTTTATACCAAATTCAATTAAGACGTTAATACCTTCAAAATTTGTAACAGCCAAGCATTTTATTTTTCTATAAAGATGTACTATAAGTAAGTTTCTATTTTTTTGATCTGGTTCCTCTTTAATAGTGTTGATTAAAGTTTGAGTTAAAAAGTTATTAATAATTAATTCTGGAGAGTGAGCAGCCTCATTTTCTTTATTACTTTCATAATACTTACTCAAATCAAAAACAAAATTATTGTTAGGAATACATCCTTTCTTTATATTAGTACGCAACACCTCAATGGATTCATTAAAACTCTGCTCACTTTCAATGACAGTATTAACTTGTTCAGGTTTTGTAGTTGTTTCTGGGTATATAAGAGGAAATTCTCTTTTAATAGCCTCCATTACAAAGGGATCACTAACGGCACGAACAGTGCTTTTGGTAATTCCCATCTTTTCTTTTAGTAAATCATTTAGATCTTTAAACAGGTTAGGGTTTGTTGCACTTCTGTAGTATCCGCCATCATCATAAAAAGGTGTAGACTGAATTCCCATATATTCTTTATGTCTAGTTCCTTCTTGAGGTTTTGTAGCTCTGTTTTTAAATTCTGGTTTATCCCCTACTGTTTTGGGTGATCTTATGCTTGCGGTTTTAAAAAAGCCCTGTAAAGCAGCCAAGGCAATATCACGACGTGTCTGTTCTACATCCTTGTCATTTTCTGTATCATTTTCTGTATTTTCAAGAGATCGGTAAGCATCCATTAAAATAGCCAAATTTAGATACCATTCAAAATTGGATTCAATATATTCTCTTTCACTTTTACTTTCCTGAAACTTAGCATCACCATAAGGAGCTATTAAGTTGTAAGGATCAACATATGCACGATGTATGACAGATTTAATAGAACCTTTGATTTTAAGATTCGTCCTGCGTACATATCCACTTTGAGGTTCTTTATCTTTTCCTTTGGGCAGTACAGTAATCCATAAAAAATCATCATAAAATAATACTTTTTTAGCCGAAACGATTTTAGCCCCTTTGGTTACCTTTGTGCTTAATCTTGTAAATGCTCCGTTTTCTTTATCCCATGCGTACCAATGGATTTTACTTGATGTCAAATAAGGAATGGGGAAAAACCGTTTTTTTATATGTCCAATTTTTAACTTATTTCGTAGTTCTCTTTCTGTTTGAGATGCAGGACGAGAACTAGCTGTACCTTCTTTGCCTGGCTCCACATTTTCTATAGAAGTTGTAGTGCTAGTACTTTGTTCTTTCTCTTTTGGCTCCAATCCTGGTGGCATTTTTTATCGTTTTAAGGTTCTTGTTTTTGGTACTTTCCTTTCTGTTTTTATCCTAATAACCTAATTAAGAAGGATCCCTTCTTTTTGCAATTCCTGATAGATAGGCTCACTCTTTGAGCTTCTTTGACTTCGCTACGTTTCTTTTCTTATCCACTGGCTCTAAACGAAGTATTATCTCCTTACTGTTATCGCTAAGAAGTTGCAAACTTAGCAGAGCCTCATTTTTTTGAGAACAGCGTTTTACGATGGTGGATCCCGATACCTTCTTCTGCAGGTATTCCACTGCATATTTAATAATCAGTACCGGGATAATCCCCCTTATTTCCCCACCACCTAATAAGCGTATTCTTGCTTTCTTTTATCTGTCATTTTATATTTTAGTTTAGAATAATCCCCTCCTTTTGCAATTCCTGATGTATGGCTAATTCTAATTCTTTTTGTGATATTGTTTTATGCTGTCGTGTCACCGCTCTAAGCGTAGCTTTACGCACCACATTGATCATCACCCCGCCAGACAACTCATACTTTTCTGCAATGGCCCACAAATCTATCGCAGGATCTAATGGCAGCTTAGTAGAAAAAGATTGTTCCCAAAGTGTATGGCGCTCTTCTACCCCTGGCATGTTAAACGCTACCATAGATTGAAAACGGCGGGTAAAGGCTTCGTCTATATTTTCCTTTAGGTTTGATGCCAGAATAACGATACCCGGGAAGTCTTCAATACGTTGTAATAAATACCCAATCTCCTGGTTTCCGTATCGGTCATTGGCACTATTCATCTGGGTACGCTTACCAAAGAGGGAATCTGCTTCGTCAAAAAACAAAATCCAATCTCGTTTTGCGGCCTGATCAAATACTTTTGCCAGGTTTTTCTCGGTTTCGCCAATGTATTTAGAGACAACCATACTCAGATCTATTTTATAGACCTGTTTGTTTGTACTTTTACCCAACAAAGCAGCCGTCATTGTTTTTCCAGTTCCCGGAGGACCATAAAACAGACTTCTGTATCCAGGCTTCAATATTTTACCTAGTCCCAGATCATTCATAATTATGTCTCCTTGCGCTATCCAATCCCTGATCTCCTGAAGATATTCGGCAGTATTTTTACTCAATACGATATCTTCCCATTCTAGTTGCGTAGTGATCAGTTGTGCAGGAAAATCGGGACTATATTTTGGATGGTAAGACTTACCACTAATCAAAGATCCTATATATTCATCTGCCACCATCCAGGAGTTACTCAGCAATGGACCCATTTTTTTCTGTCCTGTTCCTTTAATTATCTGCTCGGTCGCAAATACATGATCTTCAGCAAAGATATACTGATAGCTCAATCTTCTGGTCAGATCATCACCTGCCAATATAAACATGGCCGTTTCTGCAGTAGGAATTAATCCCAAATGCCCCTCTAGCAATACTCCTCCGAACTCGCTATACCGGCGGTCATAATCTTTATTTTTGGTTAGCATGATATCTAACGCTTCTGGTTTGATATGAGGCACAAGCCCCAATATCAACACTAACCGTTCTGCTGTGTTTAGATCTGTCTTTTGTATAAACGCTGCATAAGCACCCCCTTTATCCTCAATATTGGAAGGAAGCAATTCATCGATAGATTGATATGGTGTGTCTTGCCCAAAATATAACTCTAATCGAGTATGGATCACCAAACTTAGCCACGACAATTCATCGGTCAATACTTGTGCATTTTGCTGTACAGTTGTATGTATTTCTATTAACTCCATTCTACTAGTATAATTTCATTCATCCATGGTAACTTTATCGTATTAAAGCCCCAAGGCAATTTTTCTAAGGTGATATCATAGGTTTCTTTTTGCACCTGCAATAACCAATGTCCATCTCGGATTCTCAATGAACCTTGCCTACACAAGTAAGAGGCACGAAACCCCTCTAATGATAAATTTTTCCAATGTGGACCACGCTGTATCACAGAGTGCAATAGACCTTCTGCCATTTTCTTTTCTTCTTCCGAAAGGGGTATTAGGGGCACTACATCTTCCAGAGATGCCCCGCATAATACTTTGTTAAGTGAGAGTGTTCCTTCAAAAAGTTCTGTATCCTCTTCATCACACAGGTATTGTAAAGCACATATCGCTTTATGTCTCGCCATCTCATCATGAAAGGTTTTATTTTCTATCACCTCTAGATTTTCAAAAAATCGTTGCAAAAACGGCCACAAGAGTACTAATCCTGCATTTTGAACGGTTATAAAGTCTGTATCTTCAAACTGAGATGGTAACGTTTCTATCACAGTAGACTTGACATCTGGTTGTAGTGGTTTTAACGCAGCTTCCAATACTTGAAGATGTCTGGCGATCAGTTGCAAATTGTTTTCTATCACATTAATTGCTAGCAACTGCTGAAATTCTTTTAACAAACGAAAATCAAGTTTATAAAAAGAAGGACTGTTCACCACCTTGGACACATGCTGAAAAAGTTGTTGCCAAACCGTATCTCCTGAGTATTGTTTTTTCTGCTTTTCTACTAACGACCGAATAGCTGGTAGATAGGTATTTTGATTTTCTTTTTTTGACTCTTTTACATCAATACCCAACTCTTTCACTATTTGTTGCTCGCAACTAGCTATTAAACTTTTATAATCGATAGCTTTAGGCACCTGATTAAATGCAACTTTCCAAAAGGTATTTTCAATATTAAAGTCCGTAACTCCAGCATTCTTTTGAATCCTATCCCGTAGTTCTTTTTTAACCGTCGATAAGCCTTGTATAGGAATATCAGTCAATCCCTGAAGACACATAAGAATCTGTTCTTCTGTAAACGTATATAAAAAGCGATCTAGATAAACGTGATTAAAAGGTAATTGACCCAAAAGTTTTGCAAAGGTGGCATCTGGCGTTTTAATAAGTTGGTCTAGTTGTTCTGACAAATAGGTTTTAGTGGTGTTACTTGACCACCACGGAAGTCTACCCATCTTGAGGTAATATGACACCACTTGTAAAGGTGTTTTTTGTAGTATGTCTGCCTTTTCTTCTTTAGTATTTTCAATATCATCTTCTACATCCCCCAAATCTTCAACTGAAACTAGTGCATCCTTAAATTTTTCTGTAAATACTGCCGCTATATTCTCTATTTGTACATTTCCCAAGTCCACGGTTAACTTATCTATCTGATACCGTTTCTTTTCATCACTGCCATAACGATCACATAATAGTTTATCTATAATAGGTGTGAACTGCTCGCTATAGAGCTTGCCTAACTTTTGCTGTACGCCAAATGCATCTGCTTTTTTAGGTAGCTGTATCTCGATGATTTGCTTATTTATAATGTGTTTATGCTGTGGCATTTATCAGTATTACTCTGTTTAAGCTTTGTTTAAATAATCTAATTCAAGTCTAGGTGTTGATTTCTTCTAAAAATCGGTAAAACCCCTTATCAAAAAGCTGCATTGCCGACTTGTCTAACCACTGTATATATGCGGTAATGTGTGCCGGTGTTTCCTCTTGTATCGTATTCTCTACAAACTTTTTTAAGGACTCATTTTGATATCGTTCCATCCAATTAGGAAGCACAAAAGTTAGCTGAAGTGAATAGGGATCTGTAGGTATTGCTACGGGCATCCATCGCCCAGAGGTCTCTTGCTCACTAAAAGGTATTGGGATTTCAAAACCATTTTCGGTAATGTTCACTACCTCATACTCACCATCATAATGTAGTGTCCCAGTAAGTTCTATACGATCACCTTTTTGCAAATCATGACCTGTTACAGTACAGAATGTATGACCCACCTCTGATGAAGAATCTGAAAATGAAACTACAGGTGCTGTTCTAATAAAATATCTCACATCTGGGGTACGTTGCCAAAAACCACCAGTAATCGATTCCTGAAAAGGAGCTTCTATTTCAAAATGATCTTCTGTTACGGCCAGTACCCTATATATATCATCGTAGTTCTCGTTTCCGTAAATTTGAATCTGCTCGCCTTCCTTCAGGGTATGGCCGTGAGAAATACATCGTGTGTGATTGGTGTTTTGTATAGCCTCAAATTTGGTGATTTCAACAGGACTATATTGCGAATTAAACGGATATGGATATTTAGAATGTGGGCGTAACAGGATATGCTCTATCATATGGAATCCTTCGGTATCACCATCTCCCAAATTTCTGCGGGTATATTCTTCTATTCCTAATTTTCTGGCAATTCGCTTTTCGAGCCCAGATATATTGTTACTTTGCCAATACTCTTGTGTATAATTGTATCCCTTACCTCGCCCTGCACTTATCACTGGATAGTCTTTAAGAAAATTTGATTTATCTGTAATTAGTTTTTTATCTACTTCATACGGAACATTAGATGCCTTTTGCAATAACATTCCATAGCCTGTAAACTTCTCACTGAAACGTGCTAATAGATGATTAAGAAACTTGTTTTTACGCTTCAACCCATCTACCGAGTCTGCCGTCATTTCTTGCAGGTATTTCTGATAGTTTTCTTTGCTGTCTAGTACTTCTTCTAAGCCTGCTACGGTGCCCAAAAGGGATTGATTAAAATAGGTTCTTTTATCTTCGCCATCAAAACTCATCAAGTTTTTGAAATTGGCTACCTGAGAGAAGTGATTTGCCAGTAGTTGTTCAAAAAACATCAAATAAGAAATTAATTGTTTGGATTGTGCCTTTCTTCTTTCGGGAGCAGATTCTGATACCCCAGATGTACCAATACCATAATTTGCAGGAAATTGATTCTGAAGAGAATAATAGGTTTCTATATGCCTGTCCTTGGTTTCTGACACCATTATATCCCGTTCTTGCAAAGGCAGGACTCTTGATAATCCTTGTACACTCTTTTGGTTATACAGCTTCTTTACTTGCTCGGGATTTATGGTTGCTTTAAGCCCTCTTGATGTAAAAGAGAGTTTCTTAAGTGTTTCATCAAAATTTAATACAGGAGTTTTGGTAGGATCAAGAGATAACACCCAACTTTTAACCGTATTAGATCCTGTTCCTATCAAAAAGTCATCGATGGTCAAGACCTCGGTTTCATCCATGATTTCGCGAATAACATCAGATGCTTGGATTTCCTGTTTTCTGTTATGACGAAGAAGTTCATCATCGTCCATAAAACCATGAATAAGTTCAGGGCCTTCGAAAATCTCATCTGTTCTTTTTCCTTTTTTTAAGAGTTGTTGTAACGTATAAAAAGGAATACGAGGTGAAAAATGAGAAGCTACTCTATATAGTATATTGGCAACTAGTTGATTGATATCATCTACGGTATCTGCAATTTCGATAGTTCCTTGCAGGTTTATAGGCTGCGTGGTTAGCAATCTAATTTCCTCAAAATCTTCGCACACACCACGAGATGCTTGCAATCTGGCTCTTACATCAGCTATCAATTTGGAACCAGCGACCTCAACAGATTCATCTTTTTCTATGAGTACGTTATAAAGACCTTTGGGCACAATCTCACTTTCTTTATCATTGGTGACAGAATTTATCAAATTGTCTTGCGATACTTTCTCGACCCAGGCATTTTTTACTCCGGCTACATCCATTACGATTTTACGTAGATCGAGCAAGGTGACAGGATTTACAGTCAATATGGTAGCAGGACTATATAAATCATCGTATGAACTCGTGTCATTATTGCCCAACAAATCTTTAATATCATAATCGATACGATAGGCCAAATCTGTAATGGCATAACATACTTGCTCTAAGATGGTAATCCCAGGATCATGTGCATTATGATCTGTCCAGGTATCTCCGCCTAGTTGTTGTATAAGTTTGATCCCCTCTTCGCGAAGAAAATCATAGCTTAATGCAGAGTCTTTGGGTAATGCTTTGGATATGGTCATTGGCTTTATCATCTTGCATTTTATTCTTTTAATTGAACTTATTATTTTATTAAACTAGTACTTGTAGCAACATTCCTTCGAAACCCGATGAATAGTTATCAGCACCTCCTTTAGTTTGATGTACATGAACTTTGTCTCCAACTTCCAATAGTGTAATTATAGATCGTGAAGATGAATGAAATTTTTTAGTGGTACTTATCATAGAACATTCAGTATTCTCTACTGTACCTGATCCATTGACATATTCGGAATCATTCAACCTTAAATTCCATATGGTACCACCATCTGTAGTGCTTCTTAAACACATTGTGAATACATACAATCCTTTCACAGGTGCTATGAAGTGTTGATTCTTTTTGAAATGTTCTCCATAATTATAATGCATCTGTCCAAATGTTAGAGGATTCTTAGCACCTCCCATATCAGCACTGAGCGAAACAGAAAAAGCAACCACTTGAGTAATTGGAGTTTTGATATCACCATGAATGGTCAGGTTTTTTTCAAAAACACTATTTTCTTTGGCCGTTAACTGACCTTCTATATCCAATTGTTTTTTAATGAACACACGATTATTTGCAAATAATTCCTGCCCCACTCGTAATTTCTTATTAATTTCTAAATGTCCTGCAACATTTAATCCGTCTTTGACGATCACAGATCCATTTCCCTTCATTACAAATGCCTTGTCTTTGTTACCAATAGTATGGAAAAGCAGATCTCCACTGATACCGTTAGCTTCAATTCCCCAAGATTTTTCATTATTGTAGAGGCCTAACTGTGCAGAACTTTCGGGTTTGGTATTGGTTATCTTCAATGCTGCACCCTCACTTTTTACTTCCAGGAGCGCCCCAGGGCTGTTTGTACCTATACCCACTTTTCCTAAGAAGAAGCTGGCGTTTTCTCTGGATCCACTTAGGTGTATCCCTTCTTCTGTATTTCCTCCTCTAAGAGATAACACACCATCACCATCTTTCTGACTTATTTCAAAAATTTTAGCGTTCTGTCTAGTAGTATCGATAACCGCTAGTGAGGATGTATCATTTTTACCTTGTATGGTTAGTTTAGATTCGGGCTCTATAGTACCTAAACCTATATTACCGTCTCCCGATTTAATAAACAACCGGCTCTGTCCTGTAGTATCTTTAATGTTTAACCCAGATTGGTTACTATTTGGATCTTCTGATTTTACTCTTGGATTAAGATTAAGCGACCAATTTGGGCTATTCTTTGCAAAACTTGTGTATAAGTCCAAAACTTCCTGCGTTCCTACCTCATCTCCTTCTGCTTGTATCGCCAAAGGGTTACCTTGTTCTTTAACAATACTATCTTCGGCCTGATTAATACCAGCATCTATAAAATCTGCAAATTGTTTTTCGGTAGGTTTATCATTTGCCTTGAAATATGCTTTGAGTTCAGTTCGGGTTTTTTTATTGATTTCCATGTTTTTCTTTCTGATTTCCAGATTAAAGCTTCATTATATAAGCCAACACATAGTAAGGAGGTCGGTTTTCGTGAGGCTTGTCACTTCCTGTTTTGTTTGTGGTAAAAGCATGTTTATGATTTCCATCAGTTCGTGTAAAATGATTAATTGTTTCAAAACTTTCTCCATCGACCACTAAAGATGTTTTACCACTTCCACTTGTGTTACCAGAGAATTTATTATCAATTAAATGTTTATGACTACCATCATTATTTGTAGTTCCTTCGTGATTGTGGGATGGCAGCTGCGCTGTGGTTAGCGTGACTTGTTCTAATCCTCCTGTTTTTTTTATTTCATTGTAATCTGCATTGTTTTTATCAAATCCCACAATAAATTTTCCAGATAGGTTTGGAGTATTGTTAGTACCATCACACAATGCCCATCCTTTGGGAATATCTATTCCTGACCACATAGAGATCAATCCTTTAGGAAGACGAGTATCCACATATGCTTTTACTGCTTTTTGTGAAGGTACTTTTTCATCGCTTGCTGCTTCATTACCCAAATCTTGATTGGCAGCAACAGCTTTTATATTTTTTGAGGTAAAGTCTCCATCTACATTCAATGATCCCTTTATAGAGACACCTTCTTTTTGCGTAACTTCAAAGATTTTGGTATGCTGACCAGTAGTATCAATTACTGATAATAAAGAAGCGTCATTATTTCCTCGTATGGTTAGTTTGGATTCTGGATCTATGGTACCCACACCTATACTGCCATCTCCCGATTTAATAAACAACCGGCTCTCTCCTGTGGCATCCTTAATGTTAAATCCAGCTTGATTGCTATTTGGATCCTCCGATTTTACCCTTGGGTTAAGATTAAAAGACCAGTTTGGGTTATTATTTCCAAAACTTGTGTACAAGTCCAAAATCTCCTGTGTACCTACATCTCCTCCTTCGGCTTGTATTGCCAAAGGACTACCCTGTTCTTTGACAATGCTATCTTCGGCCTGGTTAATACCAGCATCTATAAAATCTGCAAATTCCTTTTCTGTGGGTTTATCATTTACCTTGAAATACGCTTTGAGTTCTGTTCGGTTTTTTTTATTGATCTCCATATTTTTTACTTTCGTTTTTCTACATTTTTTATGATTCGCTTAAAGATTGTGTTAAGTCTTTGGCTACCTCAAAATCTAACTCTATCTGCATATAATTGATCCCTTCAAAGCTGTCTTCATCATAGCCGTTCTCATCAACAATATCTATGAAATGTGTTGCCCCAGAAACCATCACCATATCTGGTCGAGATGGGACTACGATAGCTTTACCATTATTAATACTTCTAACATCGGTAAAGGTTTTTCCATCCTCACTTTGAAATAATTTCAAATTAGCCACATAATCGATATACGGTCTTTCTGCAATAAAATTGATGAGCACACTGGCATGAAGACTACCCCCTATTCTAATATCGCTATCTTGGCTGTATGCCCACGGAGATAAAAATCGTTTGATCTCGTCGATTAATTTTTCTTTGTAAAAATCGGTATCATAGCCTAGATTAAATTGTACTGTACATCTGGTCAATATCTGTAAGTATGATGGGTTATGCACCGCTATTTCTGCATAGACTGGAGAATGGTTATCGAGAAATCCTCTAATTTGAAAAAGCGTATCTGCAGCTACTTTTGGCGAAAAAGGATTAAACGGTAAGTTTTCTCTGATATCTGGTATAACAACAATAGCTACTTTGCCTAATTGATCTATTGAGGGAAGGCATTTTACTTTATATACCTCTGGAAATCTGTCCAGCACCATATGTTCATAATCCCATGTAGTGATCGCTCTGTTTTTATGTCGAAGACGTTCACTAAGGCGTTTGTAAAATATAGAACCCTCCTCTGCCGGTTTTCCTTTTCTAGAAGTATAGGGTTGAGTAATGCTTTTTATTTCTGGAATAGACGCCAAGGTTCCTTTAATGGTCTCTGGAGCCAAAGGGGTTTTAAAATGAGAAGAAACTACTACCTCGCTGGCAAGTGTTACACTAATGGCTTGAGTGCTTATCGCTATCGTATCCGAAATCCCAGTTATGTTATCAGGAGCGCTTGCTTTAAGCCAATGTAGTGCATCTGATAGTAGTGTACCACCAGTAGTGGCATCTACAGGAATCTTAATTTGTACGATACCTGTATTTACTAGACCATTGGTGGTATCAGACAAAATAGCTGCTGTTTCTAACGGTATCCATTCATTGTTTCGCAGGTAGCACCATTGCACAGCTGGTTTTTCTACATCAGGATTTGCACTTCCCTCTGCCATCTGAAACAAAACAGAAAGTACATGAGGTGTGGTAAGCTTAGTTATTCCCAAATACAGGGTTCCTTGATCGTTATACGCCGGTAAGAGGCTAGGAATTTCACCTGGTATTAACGCTTCAAATCCAAACGGATGGAGGTGATACAATGTATCGTGACTATTTAAGTCTTTTGTCTCTGGCACAATTAACGTCTGCGCTTTATAGCCTATACTAATACTCTTAGCCTTGGGTTGATAAGGCGTATTTATTTTGAGTTTTTTTAGGGCATCATGTTCAGAAATTGCCTGTTGTACAAAAAGAGTGTTGAAAAGTGAATGTTGAAAATCCAGTGGATCCAGCTCTAGCTTAAAATAGCGATCCCAATCTGTAACGTCATCTTTTCTTTGGGCACTGATCTCAGGCATTTCATGATATTGATAACTGCTTGTTTGTAACAGTTCAGAAATCTTAGTATCAGATGCTTCTCCGTCAGGCGGAAATAATTTTAAGGATGAAATATGTTTTTCGGCACTATTTTCACAAATATATAACTGGGCTACAAAATCATCATTCGTTTTAATGGTATACGCATCTTCGTCAAGGTTTGCATTATCTGCATCTACCAACCAGTAATTCTTATAGTGTTCCTTGAAGTCTACCGGATGTTTTATCCATTTTAGATTAAGATTCAAATTAGACAACTTCTTTTGAGAAATTTCCTCATTGGCGATATAAAAATTATTCCCAATTTCAGGTTCAAATCCAAACGGTTCAAACGGCTTCTTAGCATCAATTATATTTTGATCATTTTGCAGAACAATATCTTTTAAGCCGTCAACCGCTACAAATAGATGCACTTTGTGCAGTGCTAACTGCATTAGTTTTTGATAGCTACTGTGGTAACTCTCTCTGCCTTGTAAGCCTTCTAAATGATGACTCAGCGAAAACACTAGTGATGGTTGTTTGCTATTTATAAATTCATCAAAATTTGTATCAACAGATGGTGTCATTACTGGCAGATCGTTCTCGAGAAGATCAATAACCACCTTTAATGTATTAAGCGATACTTGACTAGGTGGGAATTTTTGAATTGTGTTTCCGGTTTTACTGATACTGCCTATACTATCTATGTCTACTTCGTCTGCTGATCTTATCTTAGTAATTTGATACAGGCGACCATCATCCTTGCTACCTCCACTATCAGGAAAGAATAGATATTTACCAAGATCTAACTCATTGAAGTCTTCTTCCTTTTCTGTAATAACTATCTGCGAGTTATCATTTTTAAAGGAACCATTTTTCGTATCATATTCACTTTCAGGTTGCCCAGAAATATAATTCCCAAACCTAAGAGACGTTTGCTCTGGCTGAAACCATTGCTCTTCACTGCTCAGGTACACATCAAATGGTTTATCCTTGTTTTCAAAAACTGACTCCATCGTATTTGCATCACTACGCTCTAGTCCAAAATCTAGAAAAGCAGTAATGGTTCTTTTACCTTCTTTAAGCAATAAGGTGGGAGAACTGATGGCAAACCCTATGTTTGCAGGTAGTAATTGCTGATCTATATTAGGTTGTTTGCTACCAAAGGTCTTGAAACGACTGCTTTCATCTTTATCCCCATATTGACTAAAAGTGGTTGCCTTAGCATCTGGATTAGCATAGACATCCAACATTTTTTCTATTGTAGGTGAAGGAAGGGATATACCGCGTATCTGACGATTTATGAGTTCTAATAATCGATATACTCTATTCCAGTCTTCTTCTTTGGCGTTTAGATTATCACTTGTCTGCACAATATGGATAAAATCTGGTTCTTTTAATTTAAGTTCTTCTTTGATATATTCTGAAGCTTCGTGACTAGTATTTACATCAGAACTCTTAAGGTCATCAAATACATCAGTAAATGAAGCTTGATTGCCTCTATACAAAGGCAGATCATCTCCAGCATTTGGGTTTCCATACACATGTTTTAGTACTGTATCAAAACCTTCTTTGTCATGTAGTTCTTGTAGCTCCTGTTGTCTTTTATCCTTGATTTTGTTTTTGTATCCTGAGTCCAAGATGGCATATACCTCTTGCCAATCTGTAGGTTTGCCTTCTTTTTCTTCCTCGTTCTTTTGAAGAATAAGATTGAAATCTTGTACTGAAAGGAATAATTGTGCTGTCACATAAGATAGTCCCTTTTGATCGCTTTCTTGTATCAGTGGCTCTAGTTCAAAAATAGTAGCCACACCATCTGGTAAATCAGGAAGTGGGTCTCCCGGGTTTGGATGCCCAAGTGCCATTTCCATCATGTGTATGATTCCAAGGTGAGGGGTATTCCTATTATTAAGATGAGCATCTTTAATAGTAAGTCGCTGTTTGTCTACAAAGACATTTTTTAATTGTGCTATTTTAGCCTGACTAACAACGGTATCTTTATCTGTCTTGTAATGCAATTGATTACCCTCATTATCAACTCCCGCTAGTAAAACAGTATCCTTTTTTATTTCAAGGTTATCTATATTATCTATGAGTTCAAATAAAACATTCGCCACATCCGGAACTGCATCTTTGGGGGTAAGTCCCAACCGTTCTGTAAAATAGAAATCAAGGTGTTTTTGCGTTAATCCGTTGATTTGAGATTTAATATGATTAAGTAACTTCAAAAAAGTTAAAAAGAGTACTACATGTGGTTGCGACAATTTCTGCTGTTTTTTCTCATCATTTAAAAAACGATCCGGATTTTCTACATAAGCTGCCAATTGATTTGCCCATTGCTCACGTAGAATTTTCTGTTCGATAGGTTGTTTAGATATATAGTCTACACCATTTTCAACTAAAAATGAATCCCAATAAATTCCAGATTTGAACTCGTTATTTTTATCAAAAAAACGAAGTTCTTTTGCCAAGCATTGCGCCTCGGTGATTAACTCCTTCATGCTACGACCTTCTACCTGAATATAGTCTGGGTCCAAGGCTTCCTGATTGCGATCTTGTTGACTAGTTCCATCCTTGAAAAGGAGGTTGTGAGATTTTATAGTATTCATCATCTGTTCTGCTACTATGTTTTAATTAAGTCGCTTTAATTTTATTATTACTTGGTATTAATTCTCCTGTACCTGTATACATAGGTAGGGGGTCTGGCATATTTGTAGGAGGTGGTTGTTTGGCAGGGGATTTGACTTCAAAAATGGCTATAAATGTTTTTCCTTTTAGGATAAGGCTTTTGTTACCACTTTTGCTTTTTTGTGTTAACTGATTAGGTGCCAAACCATTTATTTTCAATGTGCCAGAACCAGGTACTGTAAATGGGGGTATTGTATATGAACAATTAGCGATCTCTACTTTTTTTTCATCCCCTTCTACACAAACTTTTTTACCATTGATGGTTGTTTTTCCAGAAGCCTCTATGACCGTTGTAGGCATAGGAGGCAGCAAAGTAATAGCTCCTATTGTAGAAAATTTAACTGTATCACCATCCATAATTATCAAATCCATTGTATTATCTATTTTGATTTGTTATTCAACCCGTTTTATGCATTAGAAAATCCGAGTCAAATCGACGCTTCGTTTATATAAAATGGAAATACCAGATTAGAACGGGTATTGGTCATTTGCACTGTATAATCAATAGAAATGGTAATCAAACCATTTTCTGAATCTGAATTTTCAAGTTTAATATCATCTACCAATATCCTTGACTCATGATTTAATATGGCGTCTGACACTGTGTTGCGGATATCATTGATAACTCCTTGACTTGTCTCCTCAAATAAAAACCTGTTAAGGTCACAACCAAACCCTGATTGCATAATGCGTTCTTGTAGCGCCGTCGATAAAAGAATTTGAAGGCTTTGCTTAATATCATCGACTCCTTCTTTCATTTCTACTGCTGCTCCTTGCGCATAAAACTCAGGAGGAAAAGACCACCCTCTACCTAAAAATTTATTTTCCATCTTTTTTTGATATTGCTTTTTTTAATTCCTTTTGCTTTTCGATATGGTTTTCTGATGTACTTGTTTCTAGTTGGGAAGCTCCTTGCTGTTGAATTTTTTGAATTAGATCGACTACTTTTATATACGGTTGTTCTCCTAAACCGGCTAGAATGGTATTGGTTTCATCTATTGTCAATTCTAATGTTATAGTTTCCATGTTCTTTTTCTATATTAAATCTACCTTACTCCCTTTGATACTAACATTTCCACCTGCTTCAATACTCAGATTCCCTCCTGCAGTAATTTGACAATCTTTAGCACTTATAATCATCACTCCATTTTTACTGAGTTCAACCTGATTGCCATTTGGATCTGACATCTTTATAATTTTCTGCTTCTCATCAATACTAATTTGATTTTTTTCTGATGTAGATAGCGTAACTACTTCCTTATCTTCATCAAAAAGCAATTGGTATTTTGATTTGGTAAAAATTCCTTTTTGGCTGTTTTTTTCATCAAAAGGCATTGGTGTTTTATTCACCGAACTATGCATTGCTCCCAAAATAATTGCTTGTCTAGGATCGTCATTTAAAAACCCTACAATAACCTCATCGTCCTTCTCTGGTCTAAAAAACATTCCTCTCTCAGCACCCGCATCTATAGTAGCCAAACGTGCCCAAACAGCACCTTGTTCTGGACCCAAAGCTGGAATCATAACACGCACCCGAAATTGCTGGCTTGGATCTTCTTCATGTGCTTGTACAACTCCTATTTGTAATCCATTAACACCAGGAAGCAAACCCGCTGCTGTGGTATCTGTTACATTTGGTTGTGTAGAAAACCAACAAGGATCCATGCCTATTTGTAAATGCGTAACCCAACCCTCTGGAGTCACTTCATGTCTAACTCCTGATATGATATTTTTTCCCGTAAAAGAGGCACCTATTCCTTTGATTGCGATAGTGTCTCCAACTAAAGCATCTGGTGTCCCGGGAATTTTAAACCATCCTCTAAAGAATGATAACCTAGATTTAAAAATTTTTGCATTTGACCAAGCTTTAAGCTCTTGCGTGTCCATTGCTGCAGCGTTGATCAATGTAGTTTCTTCTGTCCCTAAAGATTTAGCAATTTTAGAAATGTTATAATTTCCTTGTAAAACCTCGTATTTATCTCCTTCAGCTGGATCAGTAAGTGCTTGTGTTGTACTATCCCAAGCCACTGAATTGACTTGGTGATATTGATTGCTTCCGTTTACTTTTAGATCAAAATCATAAATTTCGTTTTTCCCTAATTCTAGCTGAAATATAGGGTTTTCTTCTGTTGAAAAATCTTTAATTGCAGGCTGAAAAACAGCAATTCCCCCATTACTCGCCATTACTAATTGCCCATTAGCCTCTGCTCGAGATACCATAAAATCCCAATCTGTGGTATAATACTGAATCATCTGAGCATGCGCTACTTTGGTATCTTCCATAGTGCCTTCTAACCCATTTTGTTGTATTTGTTTTTCAACAATTACACTATCTTTTTCACCGATATATACCGCGTTTTTACGAACATTAGTCATCCTAATAGCCTCATCGCTAAGCGCAATGGTTAGTATGTTGCCAAACTTGTTTAACTCTAATGATTTATTGATTACCAGTCCGATAAATATTGTATTATTCTGTGCTGATTTGCCTTCATATCTAAGAGCGATCTCTATCTTTTCACCTAGATTAAAAAAATCATCATCTAGAATATTAAATTCATTGGCAGGAACATTTCCATCGACCAACCTTAATTCGGCCGTTGGAACTTTATTAAACTCTTTACTCACATCGATAGACAAGAGTTCATAACTACCATTCATTTCTTCTACCCCATTCTTGATGGTTGCTGTAACGACTGCCATTATTTATTTTTCTATTGGAGGGAAATAAATTTCCTGTCCCGGTTTTAGGTTTCTAAAATCATCTAGGTTATTGACCTTTGCTACTTCTACATAATATTGTGCTGCACCATAAATTTTTTCACACATTAAAGGTAACCGGTCATGGACTCCTACTACCCTAAAATGCGTAAGGTCTGGAGAACTTTTTCTATCTTTTTTGAGTCGCTCTGATGTTTCTATATCACCAAAAAATGAAGTATCTAGCTCTGCACGTAAGGGAATACCACTACTATTAAATAAAGAGTAATTTACAGTAACAGAACTCAAACGACATTTAAATAATAGATCACCCCATTTTAAGGTCAAGTATTTGGGTTCATGGATCTCACCATCCATGTAACTTGTCAATTCTAAAAAATGCTGCACCCGTTTATATACATCATCGTAGCCCCTACCAATAATATTCGTCAATCCAAAAGTACTTACACCACTACCATCCAAAATGATCTTAAGATTCAGTTTTTCAGGTTTGCTCATCGCATATTGTGATGTTCGTCCACTAGTGTTTATACCTTGTGCCCTACTATACACATTTTCATAAGATAGTGAGTACGACTCTGGATTAAACATCGCTACAAACTTTTCTCCTTCTCCTGTTCTTTCTGCTTTTTCATAACTTACAATGGTAAGTTTTTCAAACTTTAAAAAGTTAAAATCCATTTTACCTACGGTTTTTCTTACTTAATATCTTCAACACTTGATTGACACACTCTTGTACTACATTCTCTTTTTCGAGTGCTGAGTCTTCAGACAACTTACTGGACTTCTCTTCTTCTGATAGTACAGCTCGAATTACGATTTCTTTGATTTCTACTGCCATTTTATATCCTCATTATTTGAAATCTGGTATATGCGAGTTCCATCGTATCTACTGCTACAGAATTTGACTGCGCATCGAGATCAGACATGGACCACTTCACCGGGTAGGCTTTAAAAAAAAGCCATGCTCCTATCGGATTACCTGCCTCGTTAAACTTAGTTACCAGTACATTAGAAGGGTAAAACTTAAATCTGGAAAATGCTAGATTGAATTCAAGGTTTAAAGGAGAGGGTATACGACTGGCTACATACCCCCGCTCTAAAACCAAATTATTATAGCCAACCCTATTTGGCAGACGATGTGCATGCAAATTTTGTCCTCCTTCATTAATCGTTTCTAATTGTACCTCGGTACTAATTCCACTCACCCGCTGAAACCTAATATCTATAGGATTGGGTATCAATCCTCCTGCGAAGAAAAAGACTCCAAATCTATGTGACAATTCGGGTACTGCGTCTGCAAAATTTATGTTTTCTAAAAACTGTGACATATAAAAATCATTCGTTATGTGTAATCCTTAAATCATGAGCAATCAAATCCAGGCTTTCTATGGCAATATCATTAGTACTAGAGCTAAATGATGGAGCATCCATTTTAAAGGGCAGTGCTCGGGATACATCCCAACTTACTGCAGCCAGACCAGTTTCATCACATAGTTCTATCCTAATATCCTTCTTCTTTCCAGCCTTGATCCAATCATATAAATACTTTCTTTTTCTGATAAGTCCTCGCTTCAGTGTAACATTAATGGGTTTTCGCTGGCCCCTGATTAAGTGATCCCCAGTTATCCAACTGAATCCGTGCCTGTACAATACGTGCTCATGATCAATTTCGAGACCTGAAACATCTGAAAAGGACATCGTTTCATTTCCATCAATTATTACCCTATAGTTGTATACTGGTAAAGGATAACTTTCACTAATTTTTTGTTTATCTGTTGCCATAAAAAGGTCATTTATACATCATATAGATTAAAGTCTAACCAGTAACCATGGTAAGCCCGATATTTGATTTTACATAGGATTGTTATGCTGTTTCCTCCATGGTCACCCTAAAAGCCATAAGTTCCATAGATTCTATAGCCACCTCATTAGAGCTGGCATCAAAGGATGGAGCTGATAGTTTTGTAGGAAATGCATCAATTACTTTCCAGTTTACAACGGTGTTTCCTGTCTCATCTAAAAGATGAACCACAATATCTTTTTTATCCACCCGATTGAGTTGGATATCATTGATCCACTCATAAAAAACCGGGATACTTTTACCCTTTATGAATCCCTTTTTAAGGCTAATGTTGACTGGCTGAATCTGCCCAGGCATATACATTATATTAGGTCCCACTTTATCTCCAGATGTAAAGCTTTCTTTATAGGTAATAGATTCGAATGAAAGCTCCAGACCTGATACTTCCGAAAAACTAAATGATACTCCATCAATATCTACTCTATAATTATAAATAGGTAAAGGATAATCTGTTTTGATTTGTTCTTTTGTTAAAGCCATTTTTTTACGTATTAATATTTTACAATTGAATTATTCTAATTAGGCCGTTCTATTAAACCTCTTGTAGTTTATGAGAGAACTTCAGAATAATAAACTCTGCCGGACGAGTCGCAGCAATACCAATCTCTATGATCATTCGCCCTTCTAGAACATCCTGTTGTGTCATAGTTTTACCTAATCCAACATTTACAAAATATGCTTGCTCTTCTGTAGAACCGGCTAGACCTCCCTGTTGCCATACACCATACAAAAAGCTTTCGATCATTGCCTTTACTTTTAACCAAGTTGATGGATCATTAGGCTCAAAAACAGCGAAATAGGATGCTTTTTTAGTAGATTCTTCAATCATATTGAATAATCGACGAACAGATACATACCTCCATTCATTATCATTTCCTGCTAATGTTCTTGCTCCCCATACCAAAGTTCCTTTACCAACAAAACTACGGATGGCATTTATAGATTTTCCTGCTGTAGCATCTACATTCAGTTTCTCCTGATCTGAAGAAGTAATTTTGACTATAGGACCATTAACTGAATTAAGACTAATATTTGCAGGGGCTTTCCACACGCCTCTTTCTCTATCGGTTGTAGCATACACACCAGCTACGGCCGAACCTGGAGGCAAAATCATTTTTTCTTTTGCTAGCTGGTTAACAATTTTGTTATACAATGCCGACTGATCTTCTTTATAGGATTCTAAACTTTCTGATGCTCCGTTTTTAATTAAATCTTGACCAGAAGTACCAGAGGTTTGGGTAACAGTACTACTATCATCCAATGCTACTATATCAAAACCATTTTTATCGCTAAATGCCTCCCAAGCCTCAAGCAAAGTGCTTACCGCTATACCAGCATCTGGGACATTTTTTATAGTTAATAAATTACTAGCTGATACCGTAATCTCAAGTGATGTTCCACTTCCTCCGTTTATTCTAAACTTTGGAGTTATTGTATCATTACCGGAATACGTAATCTTAATTCCTTGATGCTCTACTTCAAACGTGCTGTCTTCTGAAGAAGTTATTTGCTTAACTATTACATCCGTATCATCATAGCTATAGGTAAGCGAAGTTTGTATATACGGAGTATATGCCGCTCCATATTTCAGGTTATTGATACCAATTCCATTTCTAAAACTGCTTCCATCGATATCGTCTTTCTTAATATCGAAAATGCAAAACCTGTCTTTTAATTCGGCACATTGTATCAAAGCTTGCGTACAAATAGTATGGTAATCCTCTGCCGGTAATTTTGTAGCTTCTCCTAACATTATGAGCGTTGGTTCATCTTCTTTAGCTAAGGCTTCAAGACCTTTTAAGAATGCATCCTTAGCCTCAGCTTCTGAATAATCTGTGTATGAACCTATAGAAACTATGTAGCATTCGCCTCCTCCATTTTTGAAATAAAGATCCAATGCATGATATAGGGTGCTTTTAGGAGGTGTTACCTTTACTCCTTTGATAGTATCTTTGTTTTCTACATCTACTACAAAAGAAGCTGATTGAGCCTTTCCGAAGATTTCCTTATACTCTAATAAGGTAGAAACCCGTATAGGCCGTATAGACTCTTCATCTCCATTTTTTGGTGTTTTTTCGGTATAACCAATGAATGCAGGAACTGCTGTAGATACACCTGCTACCGATGGAGGTAATAGAGGAATTTCCTCTGTATACACATCTGGTGTTAAATAATTAGACATATTAGATAATTTTTAATGTTTAAACTTTACTTAATTGATTTTTATAATTTGAATGCCATGATCACCTATATCAGGATTGGGCAGGTGTTTGATCACCGTTACCCTATCATTTTTAAGTTGTATATCTTTTCTTGGGATGTTTTGACATACAAGAGGCACTTCAGATTCAAAAGCTTGTATATTCATTTCTGTAGTTATAAAATTTGCTTTCAAACCTTTAAACACAGGGTCTAAAGTTTCTTCATTCAATTTTTTAAAGGTTATATCTTTGCTTTCTACAGATAAGGAATCTGATTCCTCCTTTGTAATAAAAAAATATTTCCAGGTCATTGATTTTGCCTCGAAACGCACCTCATACACAGGCGCAACATTATCTATTACTGGCGTTACATTATTAGGAGTGATTTTTATTTGCCCAACAGCAGGAAAACTATTCAGCTTATCATTTATAGACGTTTCTGACAGTAACAAATCAACACTATCATTGCCTAAACCTTGATTGGTAAACAAGAAAATTTTATTCTCATTAATTGCTGAAAAATCTGTAAACTCAAAAAAAGCCTGAGACGATGGAAATACATTAAAAACAAGAGTATCATCTACTCCTAATACCACTAAACTTTTTCCTTGCTCATCTACAGGCATAAGAATTTTGAAGCCACTCACCGTATTTTTTAATAAAAAACGATTTTTCTTTATTACGGGTATTGCAGACTTATCTGCGGTTAGTACCAGATATTCTAGAATACCTTTAGTGTATGGATGAACTAATTTTATTTCAAAAAATTCTTTGTATCTCATTAGTTTCTCTTTTCATTTATACTCAACTGCAAATCAACTGATTGACTACCTACATAATCCACACTAATATCATCGACATAAGAGAGCAATCTAATCTTATACAAAACAGACGGTAAATATGATGTATTAAGAGAATGCCAAACTTGATTCTGTTCTTCCAAAGGAATTGACACCAATTCTATAGTCAATTTCTCTATATTATCATCTGATAACCGCGGAGAATTTAATGGGTTGAAAGCCCTGTTGGCCTGAAAAAATTTAATTACATGAGATAAGAATTTAAGTGCTTGATTATAATTACCAAACTTTGATACAAAAAGCACCAAAAGTTCAATCCTAATCTCGGGATTCATTTGAGTTCTTATCCCTTCTCTTACTATACCCGAATATTGATCTGGATTTCTAAATTTCCTATCTTCTGAGATATTGATTAGAAAGGGGGTAACCTTATCATTTGTAAAAGAAATCGGATCATTACTATTCGTATCTATAAACTCTACAACATTTGATTCTGTAGTTCGTACTACATTTTTAAAATGCTCGTTGAGCCTATCCTTTAAGACACTTAATACTGCATTAATCATGATATATCGTCTATTACCGCTTATTAACTTTTGAAAGTTCAAAGTTAGTGGGCAATGCAATGTTAAGGCTAGAACAAGTCCGGCAAATCTGTAAAGATTTCCGACAAGACAATAGTACAAATCCGACGTACTGTAACATTTACGACATTAGGAAATTATTGATGAAAAATTATGGAACACAAGAGGTGTCCTAAGCTGGAAAAAAGTTAGGTTCAAAAGTAAAGGGATATCAAAATTTGGTAGTACTATTAAAGTTTTAATAGTTTTCAATAACTTCACCTAACAAGTACAATATACTTAGAATTTGAAATACCTTAAAAAAGACAAAGCCTCACTTTTCAGCAAGGCTTTTGTACTCGAGGTGGGAATCGAACCCACACTTCCGAAGAAATCGGATTTTGAATCCGACGCGTCTACCAATTCCGCCACTCGAGCGCAACAAGATGGCAAAATTAGCAAAATATTCGTTTCTTGCCATCAAATAAGTAATAAAATAAGCACAAGAGTTGAAATAAATTTTTAAATTTGCACCTTGTTTTTAGAAAATAAGTTTTAACTCATTACAAAACAATAATTTACACCATGCCAACCGGAGTTACAGAAGCCAAGTTTTTTGCATGTACACAAAGTACCGAGCTCGCAGAAAAAATAGTAGCGTCCTATGGAGCTAAATTAGGTAATGTAATTACATCAACCTACAGCGATGGTGAGTTTCAACCGTCTTTTGAAGAATCAGTAAGAGGGTCAAGAGTTTTTATAATAGGATCTACACATCCTAGCTCTGATCACCTTATGGAAATGCTGTTAATGCTAGATGCTGCAAAAAGAGCTTCTGCAAGACATATTACTGCGGTACTACCATATTATGGGTGGGCCCGTCAAGATAGAAAAGATAAGCCAAGAGTTCCTATTGCAGCAAAACTAATTGCCAAAATGTTGGAAACTGCTGGTGCAACAAGAATTATTACCATGGATCTACATGCAGATCAGATCCAAGGATTTTTTGAGAAACCAGTAGATCATTTATTTGCATCTACTATATTTTTACCATACTTACAATCACTAAATTTAAGTGATCTTACTATTGCTTCACCAGATATGGGTGGTTC
The DNA here is from genome assembly GCA_947496355.1 of uncultured Aquimarina sp. Classification (GTDB taxonomy): domain Bacteria; phylum Bacteroidota; class Bacteroidia; order Flavobacteriales; family Flavobacteriaceae; genus Aquimarina. The sequence continues at coordinate 10,034 of CANMCO010000002.1, read as the reverse complement.
AAAACGAGCTTATGCCTATTCTAAAGCATTAAAAAGTGATGTAGTTATATGTTATAAGCAAAGAGCCAAAGCCAATGTGATTTCACATATGGAGCTAATTGGCGATGTGACTGGCAAGAATGTAGTATTAGTAGATGACATGGTAGACACTGCAGGTACGCTGACCAAAGCTGCAGACCTGATGATGGAAAGAGGTGCACTAAGTGTTAGAGCGATTTGTACTCACCCTATCCTTTCGGGTACTGCCTATGAAAGAATAGAAAATTCAAAATTAGAAGAATTGATCGTTACGGATTCTATTCCGTTGCGACAAGAAAGTAATAAAATTAGAGTGGTAAGCTGTGCAGATTTATTTGCAGATGTAATGCACAGAGTGCATCACAATGAGTCTATTAGCTCTAAGTTTATAATGTAAATTAATAATTAATAAATTTTAAAAATGAAATCATTAACAATCAATGCATCTCAAAGAGAAAGCGTAGGCAAGAAAGCAACAAAAGCCTTACGTAATGCTGGACAGGTACCTTGTGTAATTTACGGTGGAGACACTATTGTACACTTTGCAGCACCAGAAATTGCTTTCAAAAATTTAGTGTACACTCCAGACGTTCATACCGTGGTAATCGCGTTGGATAATGGTACAAAAATAAATGCTATTCTACAGGACATTCAATTTCACCCTGTAACTGATAGAATTTTGCACATCGATTTTATTCAAATTTTTGATGATAAACCAATTACAATTGCACTTCCTTTCAAAACTACTGGAAACTCTAAAGGAGTTCGTAATGGTGGTGTATTACGTTTCAATTTAAGACGTATTACAGTAAAAGGTCTAGCATCTAAATTACCAGACCTACTAGAAGGTGACATTACCAACCTTAAGATAGGTAACAAATTATATGTTACTGATGTAGCAAGTGATGATTTCACTATCCTACACCCGGATAACACGGTAATCTGTATGGTGAAAACTTCTCGTACTGCTGTTGAAGATGACGAAGAAGAAGACGAAGAAGAAGGAGCGGCTGCTGAAGGAGGGGAAACTCCTGCTGCTGAAGCACCTGCTGCTCAGGCATAGTTTCCGAATTAGAGAATATTATAAAAGCACTTTGGATTTTAATCAAAGTGCTTTTTTTATTTTTACATAAATTATATGGGCGTGTCCTCGATCGTAATGATCGAGACCGGGCTATTCGCTGTATCTTTTTAATTGCACACTTCGAGAACACTTCGACAAGCTCAGTATAAAACCTCAGCGCGCAATTAAAAAGGATGCCGCTTCTATCCCTCACGCAAAAACTAACAATATATGCTTTCTGTATTCAGAAAAATATTTTCAAAAGAAAAAGTAGAAGAAACCCAAGAAGAACTCATGAAAAAATTTCTTGTAGTGGGCCTTGGCAATATAGGTCCAAAATATCATAATACTCGCCACAACATAGGGTTTAGAATTTTGGATGCTTTAGCCAAAGCTGAAGGCCTTACTTTTGAAACTCAAAAACTAGGAGATTTAACCACCTACAAATTCAAAGGAAGAACTATTATCTTATTAAAACCTAGCACCTTTATGAATCTAAGTGGCAAAGCCGTTAGATATTGGCTAGAAAAAGAAAAAATACCTCTCGAAAACCTGTTGGTCATTACAGATGATATTAACCTTTCTTTCGGAACCATAAGACTTAAAGCAAAAGGTAGTGCAGGTGGACATAATGGACTTAAAGACATCGAAACACAACTAAACACTTCTAAGTACAACAGATTTAGATTTGGAGTAGGCGATGAATTTTGCAAAGGCAGACAAGTGGATTACGTTCTTGGCGAATGGGGTGATGAAGAAGAATCTGCTATGCCAGAACGATTAGAAAAAGGAATTACTCTAATTAAATCCTTTGCTACAGCTGGCCCAGCAAATACAATGAATACCTTTAACGGAAAATAAATACCAAAATTCATCGTATTTCCTTAATTTTATGTCTAATAAAAATCTCAGCAGATTTTGGTACTCAAATAAACGTATTGGAGTCCTAATTTGATTACAAATACAGAGTAGCAATTTTATCAAAATCAGATTTATTGAAACGTTATACTGACGCCAAAACATACGATAACAAAATACCTTCGGTAGTTACCATTGGTACTTTTGATGGTGTGCACATTGGTCATAAGAAAATAATAGAGCGCCTAGTAGAAAGCGCTAAAAGAAATGGGCACGAGTCTGTAATTCTTACCTTTTTTCCGCACCCAAGAATGGTCTTGCAGCAAGACTCGGATATTAAACTTATCAATACGATAGATGAACGTATTCAAATATTAGAAAAAACAGGTTTAGATAGTCTGGTTATTCATCCTTTTACAAAAGAATTCTCACGACTTACCGCAGGAGAATATGTGCAAGAAATGTTGATTGATCGTCTTAATGTACGTCATGTAATTATTGGGTATGATCATAGATTTGGGCGTAATAGAAATTCTAACATTACCGATCTTGCCTCCTACGGGATTCAGAATGATTTTACTGTCGAAGAAATTTCAAAACAGGATATAGATAGTGTAGCTGTAAGTTCTACCAAAATAAGAGAATCCTTAAGAGAAGGAGATGTTGCTAAAGCAAATATTTATCTAGGATATAATTTTATGCTTACCGGAAAAGTTATAAAGGGCAAAAAATTAGGCCGAAAATTGAATTATCCAACGGCAAACCTACATATCAAAGAAGAATATAAGCTTATTCCAAAAAACGGAGTATATATTGTTAAATGTCACATTGATAGCAAAATCTATTTTGGAATGATGAATATTGGCACCAACCCAACCGTAAATGGTACTCATCGCACCATAGAAACTCATTTCTTTGACGCGTCATTTAACCTATATGATAAAAATATTCAAATCGAAATGCTAAAACGTATTAGAGATGAGAAAAAATTTGATTCTATTGATCAATTACAAGAAGCAATGCAATTAGATGAAGATTTTTCTAGAGAGTACATAAATTCCTTGGTATGATCAATCGCTGGTTGTTTACCCATATCGACAATAGTGCACTAATTATATTCAGAGTGTTTTTTGGATTCCTTATCGCGGCAGAATCCTTTGGAGCTATTTTCACGGGCTGGGTAACCCGCACACTTGTTGAACCAAAGTTTACCTTTAATTTTATAGGTTTCGATTTTCTGCAGCCACTACCAGGAAATGGGATGTACTTTTATTTTGCTGTTATGGGTATTCTTGGCTTATTTGTTATGCTTGGGTACAAATATCGTTGGAGTATGCTAGGGTACACTGTACTATGGGCTGGTGTATATTTTATGCAAAAATCATCTTATAATAATCATTACTACCTATTACTATTGCTTTGTATAGTCATGTCTATTTTACCAGCAGGGAACTACTTTTCTATAGATGTAAAACAAAATCCGTTGTTGAAAAAAATAGCAATGCCCAGATGGTGCCTCTTAATAATAATTGCCCAACTTTGGATTGTATATACCTATGCATCAGTAGCAAAATTTTATCCAGATTGGTTAGATTATACCGTAGCAAAAAATCTAATGGCTGGTCGTGCCAACTATCCTATAGTTGGTCCGATTTTACAAAATCACTGGGCTCATGTAAGTGTAACATACTTTGGGATCTTATTTGATCTCTTGGTAATACCCTTATTATTATGGAAAAGAACCAGATTTACTATCTTTTGTCTGGGAATCTTTTTTCATCTATTTAACTCTATAGTATTTCAGATAGGAATATTCCCATATTTATCTCTCGCTTTTAGTGTATTTTTCTTTTCTAAAGAAAAGATACATCACATTTTTATGAAAAAGAAAGAGTTTTATAATAAGGCTGAAATCATCGTACCTTCTTACAAACAATTTTTAATATCAATTGCAATTTTATGGTTTCTAATACAGATTACATTACCTATTCGTCATTGGTTTATCCCCGGAGATGTGTTATGGACCGAAGAAGGACACAGGATGAGCTGGCGCATGATGTTAAGAGGACGATCAGGAACCACTAATTTTTATATAGTTGACAAAAACGACCCTAAATCGACCCAAAAATATGTCAACAAACATGAGTACCTATCCAAAAAACAGTTGCGTTTAGTTTCTACTAAACCAGATGCTATGTGGCAATTTGCTCAACGTCTTAAAAAAGAGCATGCCAATGAAGGGAAAGATATTTCAGTTTTTGTAAAAAGTAATGTCTCTATAAACGGTAAAAAGCGTAAAAAATTTATCGATCCAGAAGTTGATCTCGCCAACGTACCCTGGAACTATTTTACCACGAATCCGTGGATAATTAAATACGATAAGAAACGGGAGAAGTAAAATCTTAATTTAAGGTAACATCTCTAGAACCCAATCACTGGTTGCAATCCGTTATAATATCATCTATAAGCAAATGTAAAACTAACTAGTTTCATTTTTAGGAACTGGCTATTTTTTATTAAAACTGTTGCTAAAACATAAAACAAGCATCTTAAAAATGGTTGTTTTATATATTATATTACCTTAATGACATTGTTTTTGCACCAGCAGAGGGTAGCTATATCTTTTTTCTACTATACAAGCTATAAACTAGCTCAATAAAAAACCAGTCACAAATCAATGCAACTGGCTCTCTTATCATTTATTTTCTTAATCTTAACCACCAAGCCGATACTGTACAGCACTAGCAATCACATTCTTGCGCCAGGGGGGCTTATTTACCATAATGATAACGACAGGCTGCTATTAATAATTGATCTTTTTCGTATTTATAAACCAAGCGATGTTCTGATGTGATTCGTCTTGACCAATATCCTTGTAAATCTCCTTTTAAAGCTTCGGGTTTTCCTATGCCTTCAAAAGGTGTTCGTATACAACTTTTAATGAGTTCGTTAATTCGTTTTACTATTTTCTTATCGACCTTTTGCCAGTACAAATAATCTTCCCAAGAGGAAGTAGACCAAGTTAATTTCATCTATTCAATCAAGTCTTTTTCTATACCATTCCCTGCTTCTAATTCTTTAATAGAGTTTAATAAGATATCTCTATTTTTTCCTGTGAGCAGATACGTCGTTTCTTTCAATGAATTATATTCATCCAATGATATTAATACAAGATCTTTACCATTTTTACGCTTGATAACGATATCACTTACATCATTAACCACTTTGTCGAACCAATGCTTTAAGTTTGAACGAAAGTCTGTATAATTTACTGTTTCCATAATGCAAAGATAATGATAAGTACTTAAAAACGTACTTTTTTAACATTTAATGTAGCGGATGGAACTGATTTATAGCTTCATGCAGACTCTCTAAGTTGTCTTGTTTGTAAGATTCTGTAGAGCAAATATGTCTGTGACCTGCCATTTGCTGTACTTTTCTGATGTTGTATTGCCCTAACCAGTTTACAATCACACTAGCCCTGATATGAGTATTGTTTGTGACTTTTTGATTGCAGGTTTTTAGCTTTTTAAAGATCGGGTGTAAAATCGTATGGAACTGTGGTGTGTTTAATGGGAACAGCTTTTCATCATAGGTATTCATGTGATCTTGTATGATCGGTCGTACTTCTTCGATGTATTCTTTGAGTTCTATAATCTGACAAGGTTTTAACTCTAATTTCCTCCATGCATTCTTTCTAGTACTTGGGATGTAAATCGTTCCCTTGCGTAAGTCTATGTGTTCTACTTCTAAAGATTTAAAATTGTTACTCAATAAACCCTGGTACACTAATAATCCAACAACTACCTTATTACGTTTTGCAGTAGCTCTGTAGTAAAAATTATCCTTCCAGATTTTATCAGTTTCATAGCTATAAAACAGATCTTCCAGTTCATCACTAGTAAGTAAGTTATGGAACACTTTTTTGCGTTCCCCTCTCACTTTTAGATCGTCTGCAATGTTATCTGTTCGATAACCTTCTTCTATCAGATACGTACAATAATGTTTGATTGCCCAGATATGCCTATTGATAGTTTCAGGTTTGTTGGTGGTTTTTAAGTGAGTGATGTAATTGAGTAATTGTCGATACGTTGGTCTTTGAGGGTTAGTGCGTTTACTTTTACACCATTGTTTCAGCTTATCAATATTATAAACATTGGTTTTGATAGTTCTTTCACTATGATTTAGTTCTTCTAAATATGTGTAATAATCTTTCATAATAATTCGAGTAAATGCGTATAGATTTGTGTCGATTTTAAGGAGCTATATCCTAAAAACTGTTGTATGTCTTCGATCTTCATGCCTTGTTGTAATAAATGAGTAGCAATACTATGTCTAAGACAATGTGGAGTGACGTGTTTCTCTCTCAAAATCTCATCATCGACAAGGGTTAATAAATGTTGTAATCGTCTTTCTAAACCTTGACCATGCATACGGTTTCCGTATTTGTTGATTAATAATGCTTCCGTACCATGACTGCCCGTATACATAGGTCTGGCTTCGAAGACATAGTCTTCAAGTATGATTTATGACCTTAGGACAACGTATACAGGAACTTCATAAAAAAGCTAACCTATCACAAAGTGAGTTAGCTGCAAAAATTGATATTTCATATCCGCAGATGAGCCGTTATGAGATTAAAGAAGTACAACCGCCTGCAGACGTATTAAAACGTCTGGCTGATGTCTTTGGGGTTTCTATTGATTATATTGTAAATGGTTCTCTGGAACAAAAGGCTCAAGATTCTTTAGACGATGCAGAACTGTTATCACAGTTTAAAGAAGTAGAGCAAATGGATGAAGATGATAGAGGTACTGTAAAAAAGCTAATCGATGCATTTATTACTAAACGTAAAGTGCAAAAATTAGCGCAGTAAAATTATAAACTTTTTATTAATTATAAATATTACTAATATGATGTACGATTGCTACGATGTATGTAAGTGACCAAATTTGCAAAGAAAGTTAAGCGTTTAAAAAAATGCTTACAAGTGGTAAACTCGTTACTTAAAGAGTTTGACAAAACATTACTTTATTTATTTAAAATTCTAACTGCTGTCTGGGCATTCTTAGAACTATTTCAAGTACTTTTCTAAACAAAAAAACCACTCCGAAGAGTGGCTTTATATCTTTATCTAATCAATCCCAGATTGCAAAGCCTAGCTATCTCTAAGAAAAAACTAAAAGATAATCTTACTAACCTAATTTCTTCTTAAAATTCAGTCCTCTATCTTGAGTTTTCCCTAAACTTTGTTGGGGTAACCCCTGTATGCTTCTTAAAAACATCATAAAAAGTACCTGCACGATTAAACCCTACTTCAAAACCTATTGCAGATATTTTATATTTATCAAAATCTGGATTTTTTAATAATTCTTTAGCTTCTTCAACTCTATACACATTAATAAAATCTGTAAACCTTTGTTGTGACACCTGGTTTATTAATCCAGAAAGCGTTGATCTATTGGTTTTTAATTTTTTCGCTAATGAATCTAAGGTTAGCTCCTGATTTCTATATATATGTTTTTTTTCAACTAAATCTTTAAACTTTATAAATATTGGATGCTCTTCTGTGTATTCTTCTATTTTGTGATTACTTATACCTCTGTTTGAAATTTCTTTAAGTAATAAACTGATGGCTTTACGATCCTTTGCTAATTGAAATTGATACAATCCTCTATAACCAATCCAATAGAACATAATAGATATACCTAACCATATCGGATAGTAAAGTTTTAAACCTCCAAGACTAAATTTTGTAGCTAATGAATAAATCACCAACCAAATAAGACATAATATAAGTCCTGATCTGAGAAGTATATTTAACCACTCAATATTAATTTTAGCATCTTGTTTCTTTGCTTTTTTCAACTTTTTAAATGATAGAAAACCAATAGATAAAGCAAGAATAAAGGCGAGATATTCCTCAGATATGTAAAACACCTCTATCCAAAAAGGGTAATTCTCTACAGGATTACGGAAAATATTGATCAATATATGTGTAACTGAAGATGCTAAAAAAGGAGTAAATAAAATCCATAAAGCATGTTTTTTCATTCTATCGTTTACATACTCATAGACATACATATAAAAAGTTATAGGGAAGAATAAATGCCATGGAAGATAAAAAAGATTAATTTCTTCAAATTCGGTTTCTAAACCAATATCTATAAACCAATAATATAAATTATTTAATGATAAAGAAATAATCGTTAATGCTAAATACTTGTTCGCCTTACCACTAAAAGCTTTCGAGGTTAAAACAACTATACTGAATAAAAAACCCTGTACTATACCAGCAAATATTATTATATTGAAAAAATTAAAATCTAAACTCACCAGTAACCTTTATTTCAAATGAATATAGTGCTTATTGTTCGAAAAATATGCGAAAATAAAAGCCAATATTTAACAATTCTATTAAATATTGGCTATAACTAGTATCTTAAATTTTTGTTATCTCATATATTAATTTAGTAATACTTTTTACGGTTTAGTTAATATACTGTATATCAATAACTTTCCATTTTTCATTTATTCTATAAAGAGAATAGTTAATTTCTTTTATTCTTGAATCTTTGTCAATTGCAGTAAAACTTACCCTTGCTTTTGAGTCATCCACATTTTCAGTGATCTTATAATTATAGTATTTAAACTGATTAGTAAACTTTTTCGTATTTCCTAAATTATAAAAGGTAATAACCATTTCTTTCCACTCCTTTTTAAGGTCTTTAGATTCAGGATGATTCTTGAACACTGAATCAATATCAATGTAATTCTCAGCTTCTTCAAAATTCAAGGAAGCTTCAGCAGCTTGTAATTTTATTACTGATATTAGAGGTGTTTCCATTACCATTTTATCTTGTCCTTTGCAACCTAAAGATAGGATTGAAGCAATAATTATTATAATATATCTCATAGTTTAATTTTTACCAAAATATTCTAAATAAGGTTTCGCCTGAACATTTTTTGGGCCTTTTACTCTCTTTGCATTTTTAGCTTTTAAAGCAGCGTTATATAAGTTGTTTGGAGCTACTACATCAGTCGCTTTGTAACCTAATGTTCTCAATGTCCAACCTGGGCTTATTCTTTGCCTTGCATCAATCTGATTATTACTGTTTAAAGCTGAGTTAGCAACTCTTTGTGTAAAAGTAGAACAATTATTATTACAGGCATTATATTGATTTTGATTACTTATTTCTGTTTCTGCTGTTTTTTTTGCCGCTTCATCTTGAGTAAATGTTGTTGAAAACTGAACAATTCCATCAGCAGACCTACCTTCTGTATGGACATTTCCATTAACTTGTGTAGTAACATCTGTATTAGTTAAATCATTTAGACTATTTATCTGAACTCCTTCTGAATAACCAGGTTTAACATCATCTTGCATCTCTAAATTACCAACTCGATCCTTAGGCCACAAATCATAATATGTAAATGTTCCATCTTTAACTTGTTCTGTCACAACATTTCCATTAGTATCTAAAACATCATTACCATTTGCGTCTTTTTTGTTTTGAGTTTTATAATTATCTATCGCTATACCTGCATGACCTGTTTCTCCATCTTCAGAGAACCAAGTTAATATATAAATGTCATTACCATCAGGGTCGATAACATTTATAGGGTTATTAATAGCATAATTATAGGGAGACCAATCAAAGTAGCTGTCAGCATGATTATCTATATTCATCCATCTACCCAAACTTGCATCATAATTCCTAGCACCATAATCTAGCCATTCCAAACCAAGTTCTGAGTTTTCTTCCTTATTATTGTATCCATAAGGATGCTGGCGTCCTGTTATAGTATTATTGTATCCTTTATGTTGTAGTCCAAAAGGATAGTAATTCTTTTCCTGGATGATTTCCTCCTGGGTGATAGTACCATCTTTATTAGCATCTTTATAGGATAGCCTGATATTACCTAAATGATCTAAATATTGGTATACATACTTATACCCATCGGCTTCTTTCTCAACATATCCTTCTGGAGTACCTATATATTGTAATTCGTCATTTTTATAAACGTAATTACCAGTGTATTCAGTTACGTAAAAAATCGAGCTCTGTACCCATTTTTCTTGTGGTCGCCCTCT
>CANMCO010000001.1 GCA_947496355.1 uncultured Aquimarina sp. | reverse complement strand
TTTTGCTGTGGCCAAAAGAAATGAACCGTTTGTGAAATTAAGTGCATAAAAATTTGGTTTTATCTTAGAATGCTCAGGGTAAGTGGGTATCTAATTAATTAGTAATTAAGGTTTCCTCTCCCTGGGGAGAGGATTAAGGTGAGGGGATTATCACAAACGCCCCTCATCCTAACCTTCTCCCCAAGGAGAAGGGACCATATATTTGCTTTTAAGAAATGATAAACTCCTATTTTAGGATATCCTCCAAAAGAAAAGAGCCAACAATTGTCTTTTATCAAGTCTACAATTATAAAAAAGAAAAAATCAGAGTAATCGCAACACACTCCTAACTCATAACTTCAATCTTGTTTCTCTAAGCTCTTAATAAAATATGAGGGATAGATCTTAGCCTTTTTGTAAAATGCCTTAGAAAACGCCTCTGCAGTATTAAATCCTGCCTCCTGGGCAATGGCTTTTATAGTATATTTTCTAAATTTTGGATCTGCTTTTAACTTCTGGATCGCAAAATCTATACGTAAATCATTAATGTACTGGCTTATACTCTTTTGTTTATAGGTATTTATAACTACAGATAAATAACTAGAATTAGAATCAAAACTTTTAGCGAGATCCTTGGCGTTTATGTTTGGCTTGATATAGCCCTTGTTTCTTTCGAATTGTTCTAATTGTGCTAGTAAATGATCCCGTGTTTCCTGACTTATACCCGTACTTTCTGATTTATCTTTTAGCTCCTCTTTTTGGGTAACGTTTACCGTATCTTGTTGAGTAGTATCTAACATTTGCAAAAATCGCCTTTTGTATTGGCGTTGGGTATAGTAATAGTAGCCACTCCCTCCCAGACTAAGTACTAAAAGCAGAGAAATAATAGCTTTCTGGCTGGTACTTGTGCTCTTTTCTGCTTCTAGAGAAGCTATGATGTCTTCTTTTTGCGCAAGCGCATTAGGGATATCATATTCTTCTAGCAGCTTTTTATCCATTAATTTGTAATTCTGGTTTAGAATACTATCAAATCCTAATAATTTTTCGATATAGAATAATTGATTTTGTGGATCTTTTTTGTCCTTGTAATACTTTACTAAGCCGCTATACGCTTCTCGTAACTCCAAACTCACATTACCGGTAGATTGGTATATCGAATCTACCTTTTGATAATATACTTTTGCCTCTTCAAGATTATTTAATTTATAATTTACTTTTCCAAGATATAAGCATGCATTTAAAAAATAATTTTTATCAATACTTTGGGACAAAAAGGGTAATGCCTTCTGGATACTATCCAACGCAGGTTTATAGCTCCCATTAAGAAAATGGTTTATTCCTTCACTCAAAACAAAATGATAATATAAGTTATATGAGAATGCATTATTCGCAGAACGTGAATTAGCTAATTTTGCAAGTTTCTTCCCTCTTGTAATATAGGAAATAGCAGAGTCTTTCAGTTTCATTTTAGCAAATGTCATTGATATAGTCGACATGCCAATTAAACGTATCAAAGTATCTCTTTCATCACCCAAAGTATGTAACTGATTCAGGTTTTCTTTAAAACCCTTTATAGCTTTATCATATTTCCCTAATTTACTCTCTAAAGCAGCGATATTATATCTTGCCGAATACACAAACCAATCCGAATTATTTTTTTCAGCGACTTCTAATGAAAAAAAATAATTTTCTAATGCTTTACCATAATCAGATCTACTATGGTAGTATCCTCCCTTATATGAGTATACTCTTGCAGAGTAAGAAGTATTTTTACTAATCACTATTGCACTATCCAAATATTTCAATTTTTTCGCATCATCTATTTGGAGAGAAGACAATGACGTAAACGCTTCTGCCACATTGATCTTTTTATCCTCTTGTTTAGCTTTTTGTAAATAAGTGTTCCAATAAACTAAAGCTTTCAAAGTATCAAGACTTGATTCGGCTTTTCTAGCTCTTTTATTAATCTCATCAAAACTCTTCTCCTTCAAAGAATCTGGGATTTTAAACCCTTTTGTTTCCTGGGTAAATCCTAGAGGAATATTTAAACAAAAAAGGATCAAGATAGAGTATATTTTTCTTTTCATAGCACGTAAAACCCGTTGTTTGGACTAAAATATATCATATTCTAGTCTTAGGTTAGTTTTTTATCAAATATTGTTTAAAATACTGATAATCAATTGTTTAACTGAATCAAGATTTGTCTGATTTTATAAAATCAGACATACTTTGCTTGTTTTTAGGTCATGTATTACCCTACATTTGATCTCGTAATAGTGTTACATACCCCCTATACAAATACAATACGTGTTTATATATGTACCGCCAAAAAAAGGAAACCAAATACTTGAAAGGGAATTATCATGAACGTAATTATTAAACAAATTGAACTTATAGAACGAGTTGATCGACTAATTCGTTTGCAGGCGACGGGGAGCCCAACGGAGCTGGCAAATAGATTAGATATTTCGAAAACAAAATTATATCGTATCATCAACACCATGCGTGAGCTAAACGCTCCTGTAATCTATGATGTGTCTTTACAAAGCTTTGTCTATGAAGAAGCGGTAGGGTTTCAGTTTGGGTTTTATGAAAAAGAGGTACATACAGGTAGATTAAACCCTTTTGTAGGATAGCCATTGGTGTTTTAGGGTACAAAAAAACAACAAGCCCAGCTAGATTTAGCTGGGCTTGTTGTTTTTACTCAAAAATTAGATTTATACACTAGTAAGCAGCATTGATGAAATCTACTTTTGGTTTGTCCTTATCTTTTGGTTTATCGTTCCCTCCATTAGGACACATCGATAAAACAGTATATTCATCATCTAATCCTAATCCTCCTTTAATACTATGTAAATCCGTTAATCTGGTAACTTGAATTTTGTTTAAGCCTAATTTTTTTGCATTTCCTTTTTTCATGATAATTTATTTTTGTGAGTTCGTAGACGAAAGTACTAATTAGAATGAGAATTACCATAAAAAAACATATACTACTACCTCATATTCAAGAATATCGACCTTTAGTTATCTGAAAAACAGATTCTTACTAATTTTCTAGTTTTTCTAGCTTTTTTATAAAATAGGAGGGATAGATACCATGTTTACCATAAAACGCTTTAGAAAACACTTCTGCAGTATTAAATCCCGTCTCACGAGCAATGGCTTTTATGGTATAATTTCTAAGCTTTTTATCTTCTTGTAATCGTTCTACGATATAATCAATGCGTAGATCATTAATATATTGACTAAAGGATTTTTCTTTATATATATTAATGATTTTAGACAAGTATTTGTTATTCGTACCCAAGGCCGATGATAATTGCGTAAGGGTTATCTTTGCTGAAGCAAATTCTTTTTTATCCTCAAAATCCTGTAGTTTAGACAACACCTCTTCTACAATAGCAGGTGATATCCCAATATCCTCTGCAGCAGTAATTTCCTTTTCTTTATGTTGTTTCTCTTTTATTTCTTGCGGTACATCTTTTTGAGTCAATATCTCAAATCGCTTTTGATACAAACTTCTACGATAGTATTGATAAGCAAAAAGGCCTATAAAAAGTAATACCGAGACAATAAGTATAATAATATAAATAGAGTATGTAGAATTTTTAGAGGTCGCTGCTTGAACAAGTAGTTCTTTTTCTGCCAGTAATTCTGGAGTATCATATTGTTTCACCAAAATATCATTTAGCTCTTTATAATCATTTTGTAAAATACTATCAAATTGTAGTAATTTTTCAATATATAGTAGTTGATTTTTAGTGTCTTTTTTATTTTTATAATACTGTACTAGTGCATTATAGGCTTCTCGAACTTGCGAACTTACATTACCAGAGGATTGATAAACCGAGTCTATTTTATGATAGTAAAACTTTGCTTTGTCTTCCTCCTTCATTTTATCATGTATCTTTCCAAGATAAAGGAATGAATTTAATACATAGTTTTTGTCAATTTGAGTAGAAACAAAAGGTAATGCCTTGTTAATACTATCTAGAGCGGCATTATACTTTTTATTATAAAAGTGATTCACTCCTTCATTAAAAACAAAGCGATAATAAAAATTATAAGGATCAGAGCTCATCATTTTTGAGATTTTTATTCCTTCTTTAGCATAGTAAGAAGAAGAATCTATCATATTTTTCTTAGAATACGCTTCAGAAATATCTGATGTAATAAACAAATAATGTATAGTATCTTTTATCCCTATTTTATCATCATAATTATATTCTAAACATTCCCTAAAACCATTTAGTGCTTCATCATACTTTCCTAACTCTATCTTTATCAATGCTATATTGCGTTTAGCTGCATATACGTAGAAGTTACTATTATTATTTTTTGCAGCTTCTAGTGAAAGAAAAAAATTATGTAATGCCTCTTTAAAGTTCAATCTCTGATAGTAATATCCCCCTTTAAAAGAATATGACAGCGCTGGAAAATAAGGGTTTTTTAAATTCTTGCTTACCGTTATCGAACTATCCAAATATTGAAGTTTTATATTGTCTTCTACTTGATAGTGAGATAACAAACCATACCCCCGAGCCATGTTAATTTTTTCATCTTCTTGCCTCCCCTTCTCTAAATAACTATGCAAATAAATGAGAGATTTAGTGGTATCATGCATGACTTTAGCATACCTACCATACAAATCTTCAAAACTTTTTCCTTGTAGTGAATCAGGGGGTTTAAATCCTTCTGTACCTTGGGCATATACACCAATCGTACTCAGTAGCAATAAAATTAAGACGTAGTGTATTTTTCCTTTCATAATGCCCCTTAGTTTACGTTCAATTTCTGGTCCCTTAACAATACCATATAACTAGCCAATGCATCAAGATGTTGCATCTGTGTTCCTAGAAAAGTATATGAATCTCTTATTTCCAAAAGCGGGGTATCGTATAGCCGTAAACAGGATATAAATATACCATTTTCTAAGATAAATCCATTTTCAAGAAATACGTGTTTTAATTATTTGATTTACAAGTATTTATATTTTTTATCATTCAGTCTATATTCCGGGAATATCGAGCTCAGATTCATGAATCTCGAGGTACTTCGATTGTTTTTAGGCATGTACTGCCTGTATATTTGATCAAATCAAAAACGCAACAGCACTCATACATTCATTTAATTTTTAAACTCAAATTATGATATCTGTACTCACAAATTTTATCCTAACGCTAACAGAATTTCTAATGAATCATTTGATCACGATGTATCAGTTCATTCTTAATTTTTAAAACCTTATATCATGAAGCAGTTATTTCCAAAAGAGATTATAGAACACACTACAGAAGCGCATCAGTTTGAGCATAGTGCCCAAAGTAAAAAGATCTACACCATATTACTTCTTGCTATTGTGATTGCCTTAGCTCTTCTGCCTTTTATCGAGGTTGATATTTATACCACCGCACGAGGAATGCTAAAACCAAGTAAAGAACGAATTGCAATAACTCCGCTACAACCAGGTAAAGTGGTTTTTGCTAACATGTCTGACAATAAAAAAGTTAAAAAAGGAGACACCCTGTTAATGACCAACGGATCAATTGTAAATGAAAAAATTGAACGGTCTACTACACAATTAGAAGAAACCAAGCAATTCATTGCAGACTGTGAGTATTTGATAAATACTGCACATCCAAAATTTGATAGGATTCAATCATCTCGTTACCAAAAGGAATATTTGTATTTCACACAAAAACTGCGTGAGTTACAAACTCGTTTTGAAAAAACAAAAATGGATTACGAGCGTAACCAAAAATTATATAAAAAAGGAGTAATCGCCAAAGTAGAATACGAGAATAGTCATTTTGAGCATCAATTGGCATCTAGTAACTTAAAACAATATCGCAGGCAACAGAAAAATAATTGGCAAGCTACGGTAACAGATTATCGCAATTCTATAAGAGATTTAGAAGGAGGTTTATCTCAATTAGAGCAAAATCAAAAGGAACTAGTAATTACTGCACCAATAGATGGTATCCTAAAAAATGTTGTTGGTCTAGAGCCCGGTAGTTTACTTGCCGGAGGAGTAAATATTGCCGAAATATCACCAGACACGGGTCTTATCGTTGAGTGTTATTTATCACCTTCTGATATTGGATTAGTAAGCAAAGAAAAATCGGTAAATTTTCAGGTTGATGCATTTAATTACAACCAATGGGGTCTAGCTACGGGAAAAGTTATCGAAATCAGTAAAGACGTTGATGTTATTAATAATCAACCCGTTTTTAAGGTACGTTGTGCTATTGACCAAGGACACCTTGAGCTCAAAAACGGATTTGAAGGTAGTTTAACCAAAGGAATGACACTAAGCGCAAGGTTTCAACTCACAGAACGCACATTATTTGATCTACTGTATGATAAAGTTGATGATTGGTTAAACCCATCTAGTCCTACAATCGCAAAAGTTCAAAACTAAAAATATACATCATGGCTAATATAAAAATAAAGCAACACGATATTACCGATTGCGGTGCAGCTTGTCTGGCATCAATCTCGGCACACTATAAATTACAATTACCAATTGCACGAATTCGTCAATTTGCAAGTACCGATAAAAAGGGAACCAATGTATTGGGATTAATCGAAGCGGCAGATAAACTTGGGTTTGAAGCTAAAGGAGTTCGTGGTGACTTAGAAAGTCTATTTAAAATCCCTAAACCTGCCATTGCTCATGTTATTGTAAAAGAAAAATTACAGCACTACGTAGTTATTTATGAGGTTACCAAAGAGTACATTAAAATAATGGATCCAGGCGATGGTAGATTTCATAAAAAAACACATGAAGAATTCACCAAAGAGTGGACAGGTGTATTAGTTCTTTTATTACCAAAAGAAGATTTTACTACCGGTAACGAAAAAGTATCTGTATTTAAACGTTTTTGGTTTTTACTAAAACCCCATAAAGGAGTATTAATACAAGCCTTTGTAGGCGCCTTAATCTATACACTTTTAGGTTTTTCTACTTCAATATATATTCAAAAACTTACCGATCATGTGCTCATGGGAACCAGCACTAAGCTGCTAAACTTGTTGGGAGTAGTAATGATTGCGTTATTACTACTAAAATTAATTGTAGGGGCTTATAAAGATGTTTTTCTAATTAAAACGGGGCAACAAATTGATTCTCGTTTAATTCTGGGGTATTACAAACACCTTTTAAAACTACCTCAACAATTCTTTGATACCATGAGAGTGGGAGAGATCATCTCTAGAATTAACGATGCAGTAAAAATTAGAGCTTTTATTAATGGGGTGGCGCTAAACCTTACCGTTAATGTACTGATACTTGTTTTCTCGTTTGGATTAATGTTTACTTATTACTGGAAGTTAGCATTAATCATGCTAGCTATAATACCTATTTATGCAATCATATATGCGGTTACCAATAAATTAAACAAGCGCACCGAACGTGGGATTATGGAAAAATCAGCAGATCTCGAAAGCCAATTGGTAGAATCATTAAATGCCGTTGGAACGATTAAGCGATTTGGGCTTGAAGATTTTGCAAACATAAAGACAGAAACCCGTTTTATTAGCCTTTTAAAAACTGGATACAAATCAGCTCTTAACAGTGTGTTTTCAAGTTCAAGTTCGGGTACTATTGCACAACTGTTCACTATAATTTTATTATGGAGTGGTTCTTTCTTTGTAATTGATAAAGAAATTACCGCTGGTGAACTGATGGCCTTTTATGCTATCATAGGATACTTTACAAGTCCTGTAGCTAGTTTAATCAGTGCCAATAAACAAATTCAAAACGCACTAATTGCCGCAGATCGTTTGTTTGAAATCATGGATTTGGAACGAGAAGAAAATGAGCAAAAAATAACAC
The DNA here is from genome assembly GCA_947496355.1 of uncultured Aquimarina sp. Taxonomy (GTDB): domain Bacteria; phylum Bacteroidota; class Bacteroidia; order Flavobacteriales; family Flavobacteriaceae; genus Aquimarina. Next base: position 657,658 of record CANMCO010000001.1, on the reverse strand, counting down.
TGAAAAAGGAAAATATAGGGGATATTAATTTCACTAATGTTGATTTTAGATATGGCTCAAGAGTTGAAGTATTTAAAGATTTTAATCTTAACATATCTCAAGGGCAAATCACTGCAATTATTGGAGAAAGTGGTTCTGGAAAATCGACCTTAATGTCTTTATTACAAAACATTTATCCTATTCAAAAAGGACAAATCTCTATGGGGGATCAGGATCTTAAGCATATCGAGAATAGTAGCTTGAGAGATTTGGTAAGCGTTGTGCCACAAAAAATAGATCTATTTGCCGGTAATGTAGTAGAAAATATAGCCGTTGGAGAATTTGCTCCTGATATGGAACATATTATTGCTATATGCAAATCTATAGGTATTCTAGAATTTATAGAAAATCTTCCTAATGGCTTTGCAACACATTTAGGAGAAAACGGTGCAACATTATCTGGAGGGCAAAAGCAACGTATCGCCATTGCCAGAGCATTATATAAAAATCCAGAGATTTTGGTACTTGATGAAGCTACATCTTCTCTTGACAGTACCTCTGAAAACTATATCCAAAAAGCTGTACAAAGCCTGCGTGATCAGGATAAAACAATCATAATTATCGCACATCGATTAAGTACTGTAGTTAATGCCGATAAAATTGTTGTTCTGGAAAAAGGAAAAGTGATAGAAGAAGGAAATCACGAGGTACTATATGCTCAACAAGAAAAATACTATGAATTGTGGCAAAAGCAAATGCCAGTATTAGATTCTATACATAAAGTAGATGCTGTTGCTTAGTTGAAAGCATCGCTCCAAAAATCTAAGGGGTTTTTAATCAAAAAAAATCAGGTTATGAGAAAAACAGAACGACAAATTGAATTAATGAAGCGTTTGGATTATTTAATCCGATTAGGAGAAACAGGAACACCAAAACAGTTAGCAAAAAGACTAGCAATATCAAAAGCATCCTTGCTACAGGCTATATCTATAATGAAGCAGGACAATACTATTTTATTTGATATCGCTCTACAGAGTTATGTATACCAAGGGTCAATAAATTCAATCTATGGTATTTATAAAGAAAAAGTGCTTGAAGTTAGTCATAACAGTGCTCCAAGTACTATCATACATAACAATTTCAAATATCCAAGCTTAAGAATAGTCTAAAATATTAAAAAATCATCTTATGAAAAATCAACAAAAAACGAACAGTCATGAAACAAAATGTGATCCGAAAAAGGATTTCTTACTGCAAGAAACACTGGATCCAGAATTACAACATGTAATATCTGAAGTAATATCATACTCGTCAGATTATGAGATACATATAGATAATGATGATATAATGGATTGGATGTAACCAAAAAATATCCGGATCACAAATCCACTTAAAAATTAATCAAATCGAATATTATTAATCAAAAAACGAACAGTCATGAATATTATCATCAAACACATTGAACTTATCGAAAGAATTGATCGGCTTATTCGAATGCAAGCTACCGGAAGTCCGGTTGATCTCGCTTCAAGATTAGGGATCTCCAGGGCGCAAATATATAGAGTTATTGATATTATGAAAGAATTAAAGGCCCCGATAGAATATGACTTTACAATACAGAGTTTCGTATATGCCGAAAGTGTAGATTTTAGATTCGGTTTTTATATTAAAGATCTGGATTCTAATGAATTAAAATCTGTAAGTGGAGGGAATTCATTTAAAAGATTACACCTTTTATTAGCTGTTTAGAAAGGCTTCAACCCTACTTACTTTTAATACAAAAACTGTTCAGCTATTCTAATTTAACCCTCAAGAAGTAAACTTCTTGAGGGTTAATTATTTGGTACACTATATTATTTATTAATTCAAACAGGAGCTATTAATCCGTATAAGAGAGAACAAAACACTTTTATAGATTAAAGCAAGCTATAAAAACCCAAGGACAATATTTACTGCCTTCACAATCCTTTCTAGCCTTTAATATGGAACCTTTCAATTTGTAAAGAGAATACAATATCGAGTTTATACTAAATTTAATAACCCTAGAGCCGCTATTTATGTTAATCATTTAGACATCGTTGTTCAAAGTCACTATGGTATATTGTTTTCAATCAAATAACACAAGAAGCCTCTTTGTAAAATATAATACTTTACAACTCTTTATTTGCGGTTTATTATCCCCTACATCATGTTTACTTTTATTAAAATCATATCATTATGTTAGCATGTTAGAAAGTATATCAAAATAATAATCCTTCTTAAGAGTACATCTGTACTACAAAAGAAGGATTATTATTCCTATTTAGTATGTCTATAATGATTAGCTAGTTGCCCAGTCTACCAATTTATAGATTCCATACCCTACTGCTGCTCCTACAAGCACTACACCTACAGCTGCTACACCTACACCCACAGCCACGGCCACTGCTCCTGCTGTTATTGGCTCACCTCCATCAATAGTTAATAACTCATCTGATTGAAGTTCCTGAACGTTATATGCTCCTAAATTTGTCATTGTTTTATAATTTTAAAGGTTATACTTAAATGAGATTTTATTTATTCTGGCTAGATGCAACACCTACACCTACTGCCATTCCTGCTACAAACAAAGTACTTACTCCTGCGGCAACGGCCTGAGCTGTAAATGCAACACCAAGAATTACTAATGGAATAAAACCACCATTGTTTTCAGTTAATTCTTTTGAATTCATTTCCTGTACTCCTAAATTTTCTAAATTTTTCATGTTTTAAAATTTTATATAATTAATGTTTATGATTTTTTCAAAACTGTTTTAAACGCGTTTCTCTGTTTTGATGTAGTAAAAGTAGACCCAGATTGTCTCAAATTTTGAGAACGATAAATAAATTCTCAATTATTTTCAATATGTCCATATACTGTTGTTAGGAATAAAAAAAGAGCGTCAATTATGACGCTCTTTTTTTATTCTAGATGACACTCTTTTAGTTTTTTAGATAAAAAAATGTCTCTTTATTTTTTTTAGAATCGTAAGTATAAAATTTTTCCAAGTCGTAGCTTGACATATAATTTATTATAGCAAAATCTCCAGAACAAAAGAATGCATGTAGTGTTATTACCGTAATCAAAAATGGAAAAATTGAAGGGTAAATAAAAAATAATACTATACAAATAAAATTGACCAGGATAAATGGAGCTAATGCTACAAAAAGATACTTTTTCCCATCCAAAATAGATCGATCACTAGCTGCGTAGAATATGAATTTTTTATAATTACCGCCAAAATAAATGTTTTTAGCACCACAAATTTTATAAGCAGTTGCATGAATCATCTCATGTAATGGAATAAGTAATGTAAATGAGAATACAATTCCCATAACAATTAATAATAATCCATTTACCTCACCATTAGATATAAAGGAAGTAAATATAGTTACTCCTGTAAAAATAAAACCAACAGAAAAGACAATAGAATATATTAGATAATGTTTGTACAGCTTATGTTTTTTGTTTTTTATTTTATCCATTAAAAAACTTTTTATTGTATCGTGCTTTACCTGATCCAAGAGGATATCATCCCTATTTAATGCTTGACTATTCATCTTATTTATTTTATTTTATTACTAAAAAGTAATAATCCTTCTTAATGGTACTGTTAATGATAACAAACTACACTAAAGAAGGATTATTAGTCCTATTAAGCATGTATGCTATGATTAGCTAGTAGCCCAATCTACTAATTTATAAATTCCATAACCTACAGCTGCTCCTACTAACACTACACCTACTGCTGCAACACCTACACCTACTGCCACTGCTACTGCTCCTGCTGTTATTGGCTCACCTCCATCGATAGTTAATAACTCATCTGATTGAAGTTCTTGAACGTTATATGCTCCTAAATTTGTCATGTTTTTTAATTTTAAAAGTTATACTTAAATGAGGTTTCTTATTTATCTTGATCTGCTGCTACAGTTGCTCCAATAGCTACTCCTGCAGTAAATAATACTCCAACGGCACCAGCAACTTGTAAAGCAGTATATCCTACACCAAGAATTGTTAAAATAATAACACCACCATTGTTGTCAACTAATTCTTTTGAATTCATTTCCTGTACTCCTAAATTTTCTAAATTTTTCATGTTTTAAAATTTTATATAATTAATGTTTATGATTTTTTCAAAACTGTTTTAAACGCGTTTGTTTGTTTTGATGTGGTAAAAGTATATCTGCAGTGTCTCAAATTTTGAGATTGATAAAAAGAAATTAAAATCTTTGTTTTTATCCTTCTATTATAGTAATGCCTGAAGTTCTTAATCCTATAATACTTATCTATTGGTTAACAGACTATATAAATCTCTTAACAGTAAAATCTAGGTCAATAAATCAAATAAATAGTCTCAAAAAATGAGACATGTGTCAACTATTATTGCAGTATAATTATTCGTTATAGAATAAGAAGTTGTTCAAATCATTTATAAAATCAAAAACATGAAAAATCAATCATTACATCAGTACAAATCGCTATCAACAAAAGAAATTAAAACCATTAATGGTGGCTGTGGAGGCGAGGATATTGAATGCCCAGAATTAGAAGCTCTTCAGGAAGTATTTGAAATGCTTAAACAGCTTCCTCTTTTTATTTAGAGCACATATTTGATCATATACATTGTTAAATCGACTGGATTAAGTCCACAACTTTTGAATAAACCCTTTATAGAATTATAAAGGGTTTATTATTTAAGACGCTCTTCAAAAATTTATTTGTCTATCTCAAAAAATGAGACACCCCCTGATTACTATTGCAATGTAAACTCTTTTGCACGTGTAAAAAATTACAAATCATAATTTCATTAATCTTTAAAACGCAAAACATGAAAAATTTAGAAACATTATCAGCTCAAGAAGCACAAAGTATTAATGGCGGATGCCAAATTGGAAATTGCTGGCCTAATCCTTTTCCTAAACCAACAACAGGTCCAACATTTCCAGAAGACCTAGACATACCTCCTCTTGGAGATCCAACCGATTGGGATACTAATTTTCCTGTAAACTACTAATACATTAATCAAGCTATCTTTGAAAAGACAAGACTTAAAAAAATCATACAACATGAAAAATTTAAATCATTTCACAGAGCTAAGTCAAAATGAATTATTAAAAACTAAGGGAGGTACAGTTCCTTTTATATTTCCTATTGACTTTACAGTACTTCCCATCGTAACTTTTGGGGATCCAACAGAGGGGCCAACAATTCTAAAACCAACCACGGCACCAACATTACAAGATCCAGATACTTTTTTACGATAGTTTAGTAAATAATAGCATGGGGGAAGGTGTGATTGAAATAGTAGATCATTTTATTATCAAAATAAATGAATCAGCAATGGTTCTGGGGGTATGAGATAGTAAGGTTTTAGGCTAATGGTGAAATTTAGTGAGTTCAGATTCCCCTATGTTTATTGGCATAGGGGAATCACATTTCTTGACATAAGACAAAACAGCATTAATAGTATAACATAAAATGATATCATCATGACGAATGAAAAAAAACTACTAAGCAGCATCCTGAAGCATTTAAACGGGATGAATAAGATCGAAGCTTATGACCTAACTCATAAGTTAGAAACACTTTTATTCTATGCTTCTAATCCTATTGATGTAGAAAATCTAGAACAGATTATAAGTGCTGATTTTAATCCAAATGATGAGATAGATCCTTTTCATTTTACCATTTTACCCAATGGTAATTTTTGTGATTTTGCTGGATCCAATGATTGGTTGCATATTTATAAAGAAAATAAACGACTACTCCCCAACTGGCCACTATTTGACACCTATTATTTTAAAACAAAATATGCACCCCTAGAACTTATAAAACTTACCAAAAAGAATTTATTAGAAAATCTAAAGGACACTGAAGAAGAACCAGAAGTAGTTGATTTTATGAGGATGTATCGTCTTACCCAAAAAGACCTAGTTAGTGATAAGCTGTTATTATTGACACTATAAATTAAAAAAAGTAACATACGAAACACTTGGAAATAAGAAAATCCAGCTTAGTAAAGCTGGATTTGTTGTTTATACTTTATTGAAAACATTATGTTTAGATATTATTATCCTCACAATCTTTTTTAGTTGGTCCCTGATTTATAGTTTGAGCAGGGCCTATTATTGTAATTGCTCCTCCCACAATAGATTTAGAACCTGTTAATTTTGTAATTTTTAATTTCTCTAAACTCAATTTTCCTGTAACTAATTTTTTATTCATTATACTACTTTATTTTGTTTTCTTATTACAAATGTAATATAAAAACAAGATTACTGCCATTATTAGCGCTATAGATTAGAAAAGCAGTATACAAACATATTTCTTAGTAAAGCTAGATTTTCTTATATATGCTATATTAAAGCTATAGTATTAATTATAAATAATTAGCCTCGCAAATATTATTAACACTAAAACTTGGTTGCGTAGGTCTAGCAGTTCCTGGTCCCGTAGCATCACTAATATCTGTTTTTGTGCATACACCTTCTGAGGGTGCCAATGGCGGTGGGCCAACTAGAATACAATTACCACTACCACCTATAATTGATTCTGCATTCGATAACCTAGCAATTGTTAATTTTTCTAAGCTTAGTTTCCCCGAGATTGTTCTTTTTTTCATTTGTGTTTTTTTTAGTTTTCCAGGGACAAACATAAATAGAATACTTCTTAAATTTAGCTTTTTTATATAACTATCAGCCCGTTTTCTAGAATCGCTGTTTTTAAACAATTGATTTTTAGATAATTATAAATATTATTGATTTTGTTGTTTTTCAAGCTCCCTGATAAAATATGAAGGCTGTATTCCTTTTATTTTGTAAAAAGATTTTGAAAAAGCATCTGTAGAGTTAAAACCAATTTCTCTTGCAATAGCCTTTACCGTATAATTCATAAACTTCTTATCGGTCTTCAGTTTTTCTATACAATAATCAATTCGCAGTTCATTTATATACATGCTAAAACTTTTATTTCTATAATGATTGATAACTCTAGATAAATACTTTGAATTGGTATTCATTTTTTTTGCCAAGTCATTGGTAACAATATTTGGTTTTAGGAACCCCTGGTTGGCTTCAAATTTTTCCAAATCACTTAAAATACCATTTACTATTTCTTCAGAAATCCCTATCGAATCAGTATCGGTAGCATTTAGATTTTTTGCAATAGTTTTCTTGTTAGCAGTATTCGAATTATACAATTCATCAAACCTACGTTTGTAGGTTACTCTTTTTTTGTAATTAAAAACCAAGAAAACTAACGATATCAAACTTAAAACAGCTAAAACAATAATCATTAGTAATGATGATTTTTTTTCCGTTTTTAAGGAATCTATAATTTCCTGTTTTTCAGAAAGTAATCTTGGCGTATCATAGTTCTGGACAACGTTTTTGATTAGATATTTATAATTACTATTTAAAATACTATCTACCCTAATTAGTCTTTCAATATACTTGAGCTGATTATCCTTGTCACCAATCTTTTTATAATGACTAATTAGAATTTCATAATTCTCCCTATTATCTGGCATTATTTCAGAGATCTCCTGAAATATCTCATCTACTTTTTTATGTGACTCAATTGCCTCTGATTTACGATTTAAAGAGAACAGTGTCTTCCCTAAATAAAAATGAGCCATTGATAAATTAGCTTTATCACCATTTTCATTAAGTATTGTAATTACTTTTTCCAAACTGTCTTTGGCAACGGGGAAATTGGATTTACTATATTGATTTATTCCTTCATTAAGAATAAAGTGATAATTATACTCTTCATTTTTCAAAAGTTCTGATTCCTTATATCCCAAGATATTGATTGCAGAGGCAGAATCTAGTTTTTTATTAAGATTATACGAATCAGACAACGAAAAAAGTACGCTTAAATATTCTTTTGGAGTTCGTTTTTTACTTCTTGAATAATATGCGTAACAATCTTTTAATGTTTCTAAAGCCTCTTCATGCTCTCCTATTCTACTTTTAAGTATTCCCATACTTCTTTTACTGGCATACTCAAAAACGATATTATTGTGCTTTTTCGCATCTTCATTCATTTTAAGAAAATAGTCAAAGGATCTCTTAAAATTACCCTTATTATAATACTTCCTTGCTTTATTATAGTACGCAAGTGAGGGATAAAACTCAGTACTTCTGGTTATTGTAAGAGCTATGATACTATCACTATACTTATGAGATATTTCTGTATTAGTAACGCATTGAAGAAAATAATATCCATTAACAATTTTTATAGTATCCTTATCTAATTTTGCTTTAGAAAGATATTTGTTGGCATAAGTTTTTGCCACTACAGAATCTTTTTCATTCTCATAAAACTTACCTGCGTAGAATTTGTAGCTATCTTCTTTTAATTTATCTACTGCTTTTTGATAAGCAAAAACACCATTTATCTGAAGAAATAAAAAAATGATTCCTACATAAAAACTTCTACGCATCATTCTCTTTAATTTTTATGTGTCTTTTGGTTAAACGATATTGGTTGTTTTTCTAATTTCCGAATAAAATATGATGGATAAATCTTAACCTTTTTATAGAATGTTTTTGAAAATGCCTCTGCAGTGTTGAATCCTGCTTCTTGTGAAATTGCTTTTATAGTATATTTCCTGAATTTTGGATCTCCTTTTAGTTTTTCTATAGCAAAATCGATTCGTAAATCATTAATATATTGACTTATACTCTTCCTCTTATAAGTATTTACCACTATAGATAGATAACTTGAGTTAGAATTGAAACTCTTGGCAAGATCCTTTGCATTTATATTGGGCTTGAGATACCCTTGTTTTTTTTCAAACTGGTGCAATTGTGTAAATAAATGATCAAGAGTATTCTGACTAATTGTAGAACCTCCTAATTTATCCTTGGATACCTCTTCTTCTTTTCTCGTTTTTATCACATCCAACTTAATAGAATCAAGTAGCTTTAAAAATCGTTGTTTATATTGGCGTTGATTATAATAATAATACCCAACTCCACCTAGGCTAAATGCCAATAGCAAAGAAACCACAGTTATTTGAGTTGTGTTTGTACTTCTTTCTTCTTCCAGAGAGTCTATAATTTCTTGCTTTTCTGAAAGTAATCTGGGGGTATCATAGTTCTGGACAACGTTTTTAATTAGGTATTTATAATTACTATTTAAAATACTATCTACCCTTATTAACCTTTCAATATACTTGAGCTGATTATCCTTGTCACCGATTTTTTTATAATGACTAATTAAAATTTCATAATTCTCCCTATTATCTGGCATTATTTCAGAAATCTCCTGAAATATCTCATCTACTTTTTTATGTGATTCAATCGCCTCTGATTTACGATTTAAAGAGAATAGTGTTTTCCCTAAATAAAAATGAGCCATTGATAAATTAGCTTTATCACCGTTTTCTTCGAGTATTGTAATTACTTTTTCCAAACTGTCCTTGGCAACAGTAAAATTGGCCTTACTATATTGATTTATCCCTTCATTAAGAATGAAGTGATAATTATACTCTTCATTTTTTAAAAGTACTGACTCATTATATCCTAAGATATTGATTACAGAAGCAGAATCTAGTTTTTTATTAAGATTATACGAATCAGACAACGAAAAAAGTACGCTTAAATAGTCTTTTGGAGTTCGTTCTTTACTTTTTGAATAATATGCATAACAATCTTTTAATGTTTCTAAAGCCTCTTCGTGCTCACCTATTCTACTTTTAAGTATTCCCATACTCCTTTTACTCGCATACTCAAAAACGGTATTATTGTGCTTTTTTGCATCTTCATTCATCTTAAGAAAATAGTCAAATGACTTCTTAAAATTACCTTCATTATAATATTTTCTCGCTTTATTATAGTACGCAAGTGAGGGATAAAATTCAGTACTTCTGGTTTTTGTAAGCGCTATGATACTATCACTATACTTATGAGATATTTCTCTTTTTGTAATGCATTGGAGAAAATAATATCCATCAGCAATTTTTATTGTGTCATGGTCTGTTTTCGCTTTAGAAAGGTACTTATTTGCATAAATTGCTGCCTTTGTTGAATCTGCCACATTCTCATAAAACTTACCTGCGTAGAATTTGTAGCTATCTTCTTTTAATGTATCTACTGCTTTTTGATAAGCAACTACACCTTGTATATTAAGAAGTAAAAAAATGATTCCTACATAAGAAATTCTACGCATCATTCTTTTTGGTTTTTACTTAGGTTGTGGTTAAACAATATTGGTTTCATTACAATTGGATACTAAAAGCGGTATTCAACAAGCGTCAAATATACTACTTTCTGGTTTTAGTTAATTTTTTGCAAAAAATTAATCAATACACTGTAAGTCAGTTTTTTACACTTTAAAATTCTAACCCGTCATTCTCAGAATTTCCGGCATGTTTTCTAGAATGCCGGTTTACTTCACTTGTTTTAGGGGTCTTATCGCCAATATATTTGCCCTGATCAAAAAACGAATGTTACGTAGCATTAAAAACAAGAAAGAAAACTGCTAATTAATTACACAAGCGAATTACCGGTTTGATTTCTTAATAATCATCATAGTCGGAAAACCTGAAACAGCGACTTGAAATACTGAAAGTAGGGGCTTATTTTAAACTTAATAATTTTGAAAACGATTAAAAAAATTTTAAAACCGGTTTCATTTCTTATGGCATCTCTTGTGCTATTTATGAGTTGTGAACAATATGACAATGATGAAACAGCACCGATTCTAGATGAAAAAATCAGCGGTGAAGAGTTATTTAAATCCATCATTTTTGCAGATGGTAATTTAACTGCCGATATACCTTCTTTACAAAGTGTATCTCAAGTTGAGAAAATGTCTTCAAAAGAGATCATCGAATTTAGAGCTTTTCAAGAAGAAATTATTTCATTTCTAAAATCTGAAAACAGCAATTATTTTGAGGATTTTAGAGACGTTATGTATTCAAGAAATCCTGAAGTTATTTCAAAGGCAATCACAAAATCTGCAAAAGACATCATGCCTTTAATAAATTCAAAACTAGCGCCTTTGGACCTAACAGTAGAAAAAATTGCGACCGATAAGGAATTAGATTTTGAAAAAATGACGAGCAAAGGAGTTGAAATGGAACAAGCATGTGGTGTAATCGTAGTAGTGGCGGTAGCCGTAGCAGTAGCAGCAGCGGTTATCTGGGTAGTTGCAATTTCTGCGGTTGCCGTAGTTGGAGCGCAACAAGTGCAACAAGCTACTTTAACTCAAGAAGCTATATCAATTCAATTAGCAGAAGAATTGACTTTATCAGATGCTAATGGCCCTTTGATTCTACAGGATTTTCCTATTCCGGGTAATTAAAAAGTAGATTTTGAAAAAAAGTTTGTTTTTCTATTCAGTTTTAGGGTTGGTTCTTTACTTCACATTTCTTATTGGAGTATCGAGTATTGGACCTAACCCTATTACTCTGAATCATAAAATTCCTGGCAAAAATGATCTTTCGAAACTAGCGCCGCAAGGTTGGGCTTTTTTCACAAAAGACATTAGAAAAGACTTCTTCAAGATTTATAAAAAAAATGAAGAAAACGGTACCTACGAAAAAGTAAAAATAAAATCATCATCAATCGATCAACTTTTTGGTATTAAGCGAAACAATAGGTCAATCATGCATAAAATAAGTTACATCATAAAAAATGTAGATAAAAACTTATGGTACACTCATAGAGGTGATCCAAATAAGATCAATCGCGATTCTTTATCTGTAGTATCAATTGTAGCAGACGAACCGATGATATATGGTGAATTTCTAATAGCCAAAGGTGAACCTATTCCGTATGAATGGAGCAAAAGTAAATTAAACATTAATCCCGAGTTGGAACATATACTAATTAATCTTAAAAAGTAAACGATGAGACAAGATAGATTAGAGCGATTTATAAATAATAATTACTGGACCAACACCCTTGGTTTAGGCAGGAGTTTATTGGCATTATCTACATTATTAACGTTGTGTTTTAATAGTCAAGAAGTACTTTTTTATTCGGGTATCAATAACCAAAACACTCCCAAAATTCAGGATTTAAGTATTAACATTTATACCTGGTTTCCCGAATTAGCACACGGTTATTATTTCAGCATTATAGTACTAATTTTGGTTCTAATCGGAATATATCCTAGAATAACCTGTGTTTTTCATTGGTTAGTTACTTTTAGTTTTTTAACAACTACAGCTTTAGGTGACGGCGGTGATCAAATTGCTTCGATATTAACTCTTTTATTGATTCCTGTATGCATTTTTGATAAGCGTAAATGGCATTGGTCCTCACTAGAGTATACACATAACTTTTACACAAACAGCATTGCTGCTATCTTTTATGAGTTGATAAGAATCCAAATGTTCGTGATATATTTTTTTGCATCAGTAGGGAAATTTCCTTCTGAAGAATGGAAAAATGGAACAGCATTATACTACTGGTTTAATGAGCCTCTTTTTGGAGTCAACGAATTTTATCTGCCTTTTGTAAATATTATTTTAGAATCTCCTATTCTAACATCATTATCAACCTGGTCTGTACTAGTGTTGGAGCTCTCATTAGCATTTGCATATTTTATTAGTAGTCAGAAAACAAGAATGATATTTTTATTTATGGGTGTCTTTTTCCATTTTATGATAGTTCTCTTCTTTGGTCTGATTAGCTTCTACTTTGTAATGGCTGCAGGTTTGATATTCTTTCTAATATCTAAAAATTTCAACTATGAGTATAGAAACTTCAATCTCATTAATACTATTTGGAGTAAGCTTAATTTACTTTTTAGCGCCTCCAAAAAACATAAACTCTTTTTACGGTTATCGAACAAAAAGATCTATGAAAACTATTAATAATTGGAAGCTCGCCAATAAAACGGCCAGTAAAAAATTCTTACTAATTTCTATAATCAATCTAACGCTTTCATTTATCATCACAGATCTTTTAAGTATTAATTTCTTAGTGATTTTAGTAAGTCTGATTATTCTAGAAATCATCTTTTTAATATATCAAACAGAACATATGTTAAGCAAATTAGATCACGATGATTAATAGTGGTTTAGTAGACTTTACATTCAAAATTTATAACAAATTATTATCAATAACTCAAAAAAGAGTTGCATCAATTAATCATCAATCTTTAAAAACGAACAGTTATGAAAAACTTTAAAAATGTTAACATGAAACTACTCACTAAATCAGAATCTAAGCAAGTTTTAGGAGGTAGTTTTCCAATTCCTTTTCCTTCATCAATTCCTGTGATAGATCCTAAAAATCCAATTTTTGATCCGGCCTGGGGTTGGATTGGAAGCGGACCCGGTGGATCTGGGGTAGGTCCACTGGGAAATTAAGCTGAGTTTGTGAAGATTCCCCTATGTTTTATGGGCATGGGGGTTTCTAATCAATCTCAATATTTCTAAAAAAAATTACAAATAACACAAAACGGAAAGCCGCTTTAACAACGTACGCATTCTAAATAAAAATAAACCTTAATTGAAATGAAAATAAATAAATTCATAAAACCATTACTATCATTACTAAGCTTTTTGATGGTATTATCTTGTTCTGTAGATAAAGAAGAAATCCAATCAGAGGCGAACGAAATTGGTTTAACAATAAGACACTTTGATCAAAATTTATTCGACGTATATCAAAAATTTGATGATCATACTTTGATTACATACAAAGTGACTATAGAGGGTAGTAAAAAACTTTCTAAACTTAGTATCTCAAACCAAAATAGAATTATCTACGAAACTGTTTATGATGTTGATACTTCTAGCAAAAACTATAAACTTGATCAAATTGATAACGTAAAGAACATCGCTAACAATTTGGATTACAAATTAACACTAGATGATTATACAAAAATCAATGATCAGTTTCAATCATTCTTCGAAGCAATCCTTGAAGAGTTTAATAATCCACAGGACATTAATGTTTTAAGCACATTGTTTTTTCATAATGCTATTTTAAGTTCAAAAAAGAGAAGTCTTGAAAACAATGATAAAAATTGTGAATGTACATTACACCCAGGATATCTTTTGGGTAAAAACAATTTCTTTTGTCAAGAAGATTTTCTAATAGAAGTTACCGTAGTAAAAAATACAATTCAACAAAACAAAAGTGCTTTTCAAGGACCAGGCTCTGTAGCGCTTCTTAATTATCTTAATTCTACCAAAGCTAGCAAGAGTAAATATATCTCTTTTGATACATTATACGGGTTTTTTGTTGATAAGGACCTATATCTAGAAACTCTAAGTTTTATAAAATCAGGGAAAACAAAAAATCAAGATAAATGCTCTGGATGGTGTCCTTTAGGATGTGGATCTAGTTGGGGTTGCTGCGGAAATTATAGCGGTTGTTGTTTATATTCTAACCCTATTTGTTATCTCCATGATGGTATATGTACCAATTGTAGTTATAGAAGATTTTGTCTGCCTGGTTGTGTTCCAGATCAAGCATCTGAAATATATGAACCTTTACCCGAAATAGGACCTGAAGATTGGGGACCAATACCAGACATTTTACCTTTACCAGACTTTGTTCCAACGTCTAATTAGATATCATTCATATGCCTTACTCTTTTAAAAAATAACCATTATAAAATGCTTAACAAAGGAAAATTAGTTCTAATCGGAAGTATTCTATCTTTTTTTTACTTCTTCAGCTACTTGCTAATCTCATATTTTGAGGTACATAATGTATTAATTAACTCATTAGCCGAGTTATTGACTATTCCTTTTGCATTTCTATTACTAACCGTGACTTTCATGAGTATAAAAAATTGGATTAAGGAAAAATTCGCATGGTTCTCTATATATCTTGCATCCTTGTTGTTTTCAATTTTAGCAATGGTTATTTTATACTTATTATTTAATTGATTAAGGAGTTTTACATTTAAAAAAAATGACTTAAAAAGGCCATATTCAAATTTAGATATGGTCTTTTTTAATATATAATCTTGATACTCATAATTCTAAAAAGTTTCTTCTATTAAAAAATCAAAGCTTTGTACCTTTACCCCAATGTATCAAAACTCGCAGCAATCTATAACCGTAACAGAGGCCACAAAAAAAATGGAACGCTATTGTGCCTACCAGGAGCGATGTCATAAAGACATTGAGGATAAACTTAACACAATGAAGTTGATACCAGAGGCTAAAGAGAAAATTATCCTACATCTTCTACAACATAATTTCCTTAATGAAGAACGTTTTTCGCAAAGTTTCGCCAGAGGAAAATTCAGAATAAAAAAATGGGGAAAACAACGTATTGTACGAGAACTAAAATATAGAAAAATCTCTGCATACAATATAAAAACAGCGCTCAAAGAAATCTCGGAAAAAGACTATCTAGAAACTTTTCATGAACTTGCCGAAAGGAAATTTGTCACGATAAAAGAGTTAGACCAGAATAAAAAACGCAAAAAACTTACAGATTATCTTTTGTATCGAGGCTGGGAAACAAATTTGGTTTATGAAAAGGTAAAAGAACTTATACCGTACTAATTATACCCATTAATCTTGTTTGTTCTTTTTATGGCTTGGGAATTTTTATAATCTATCCATTTCTGTCCCATAATCTTACGCATAAAATTATCAAAATGGCGCATGACAAAAACATTGTAAACAGCAGTAGAAAAATTCTTTATCCCTTTTGAAGTAGAACGAATACTCATAGAAAAACCAGGTGTCAAATACGTCATTTGATGCCAGTAACCCTCTGGCATATATAAAGTTTCGCCATGTTTTAAATTTGTAATATACCCTTGAGCCTTTTCTAATACTGGCCATTTTTCGAAATCCGGATTTTGAAAATCTATCCCCTGATGAGAAATTAGTGAATGCGGTACTTTATATAAATGCCTTGTCTGTGATGGAGGAAATAGTATGCACTGTTTCTCGCCATGAAAATGAAAGTGAAGAATATTGGCTAAATCTATATCAAAATGCATAAATACCTTAGAATTAATACCGCCAAAAAATAGCATTGGCATTTTCTTCATGAAACTTAATCCTATATTAGGATATTCAAAATCCTTCTGAAGTTCTGGTACTTCTTTGAGTAAATTGTATAAAAAAATACGGTAATTTGTAGGTTTTTTGTTGAGTAAATCAATGTATTTACTCATTTTCATATGCGTATGAGGCTCGTTAAATTTAAACTTAGAATTTATTGGTCGATCGTCATACAAAGGAACATTCTTATCCCCTGCTACAGAATTAATATAGGATAAACTCCATTTTTTGTACGCAGGCCAATCCTCAATTAAGTTTTCAATTACAACAGGCTTTTGTAATGCAACATACTCCCTAAGAAATTCTTCTTTGGTAATAGTTTTAACCCTTGGTATTTGCTCTAAATTTAATTTCACTTATGATGAGAAAATAATTTTAAAACCTCATGTTATCATCAAAGATGCAAATTATGCTTCTACTACTTATCAGCTATTACTCCCTTCGCCTTTTGCTTTGCGGTTTCATTTCTTTCAATAGTATGGTCTGGTCTGGACCATTTAGGTTTTTCTCCTGCAGATTCAAATTTTGAGTCCTTGGCCTCAACCGTTTCTGGTTGTGCTTTTTTAACAAAAGGTTTTTGTGGTATAAGTCCTAATGTTTTAAACATCTCCATATCCTCATTTACATCTGGATTAGGAGTTGTAAGCAGTTTATCTCCTGCAAAAATAGAATTTGCTCCAGCAAAGAAACACATAGCTTGCCCTTCTCTAGTCATTTCTGTTCTTCCGGCAGATAATCTCACTTGCGTATTTGGCATTACAATTCTTGTGGTAGCCACCATCCTAATCATATCCCATATTGCAACAGGTTTCTCTTCTTCCATTGGTGTTCCTTCAACAGCAACCAAAGCATTGATAGGAACTGATTCTGGTTGAGGGTCTAGTTTTGCCAAGGCAACAAGCATTCCTGCTCTATCCTCAACTTCTTCTCCCATACCAATAATCCCTCCGCTACATACGGTTACGTTTGTTTTACGAACGTTGTCTATAGTTTTAAGTCGATCCTCATATCCTCTGGTAGAGATTACTTCTTTATAATATTCCTCAGAAGTATCTAAGTTATGATTATAAGCATACAAACCCGCTTCAGCCAAACGTTTTGCTTGATTTTCGGTAATCATACCCAAGGTACAACACACTTCCATATCCAGTTTATTAATGGTTCGAACCATCTCTAGCACATCTTCAAATTCTTGGCCATCCTTAACATTACGCCAGGCGGCTCCCATACATACTCTTGAACTTCCTGATGCTTTTGCACGCAAAGCCTGTGCTTTTACCTGCTGTACACTCATAAGATCATTTCCTTCAATATCTGTGTGATATCGCGCTGCTTGCGGGCAATATCCACAATCCTCAGGACATCCTCCCGTTTTTATTGATAAAAGTGTGGATACTTGTACTGTATTTGGATTATGATATTGACGATGAATCGTTGCTGCTTCATATAGCAAATCCATCATAGGTTTATTGTAGATATCAAGAATCTCTTGCTTTGTCCAATCGTGTCTTATAACGCTCATAAAAATGGTATGTGAGACTTCAAAAGTAATCGTTTATAATCAAAAAACACAACTTAGAAACACCAAATTCATAGTTTTTGATAATGAACTCATCCATAATTTGATTAATTCTTATTTTGGTGCTTCTAATAAAATGCTCACTGCATTTCCTCCAAAGCCTACTGCATTTACTATTATCTTCTTCATTTTTTTGGGGATCGATTCATATGACATATACGGAACAGGTATAAATTCCTGGTGTTTCAACATCAGAGTTGCCAGCTCCAGGCTTAAAATCCCACTAGCACCAAAAGTATGCCCTATTTTCCATTTATTGGTGGTTAATGCAGGAATATGCTCTTTAAAAACAGCTTTAATCGCATTGTATTCTGCTACGTCTCCTTTTACTGTTCCCGGAGCATGTAGTACAATAGCATCAATTTCTTCAATAGGTGTTTCACCTAATGCCATTTTCATAGATTTCTGAAAACAATCTGCTTGTGTAGATATCGAAATGTTATGCTTTAAGGGTTCTGTAGCATACCCTATACCTCGTATATGCGCCAAAGCATTTTCTTTGCGGCCTTTTTCTAAACATGCAATTGCCGCACCTTCACCAAGAAACATAGAATTTCGGTTTTTATCCCAATTCATCGCCTGGCATGGATATGTCGATTTATTATTCGATGCATAAATTTTAAGGGCTTTCATCTGGGCAATGGTAAATGGAGTTAACGGAGCTTCACTGCCTCCTACCAAAAATTTATCAGCTAACCCAGATTGTATCCAGGCAACCCCATTAAGGACAGCATGTAAAGCAGTCGAACATGTAATAGAATGACTTATTTCTGGGCCATTATTTTGTAAATCATGAGCAATCCATGAAGAAATATTACCAAGTGTCGTAGTAGGAGAACTTAAAGTTGATGATTTTCCTGTACTAAGAAATTCTTGGTGGTATTTTTCAAAAAGCCCTGTAGCTCCTCTAGAGGAACCTATATTGATCCCAAAATTACGATCAATATCCCATTTTGCGCTTTTTACAGCTTGCCTTGCACTATAAATTCCTAAAAGCACAGAATCATCTAATGCTTCATAATGATGATTATCTGCCCTAAGCTCCTCTATCACCAGCCTTGCCTCAATAGGAAGTTGAGCTATTGGTGTTTGCTCTCCATTAAAATCTCTAAAAGAAATACAATGTGAATCATTCTTATATCTTTCCCATATTTCATCCGGCAAAATGCCTAATGGAGATATAGACGAAATGGCTGTAATGGATATTGTTTGTTGCAATTTTTAAATTTTGACAAATGTAGGGGTTTGTTCTATTTCGCAATTATAATTTGATAACAAAAAACAAATTTAAGATACTTATCTTTATAAGAAAAACAAGTATAACTGCTTATGGAAAATCATGTACAACAAAAAAGTTGGTTTAGCCGAAATTGGGGTTGGGTAGTTCCTCTAGGAGGTTGCTTAACTATAATTGTCCTGTTTTTTGTCTTTTTAGGTTCTCTGATATTTGGGGTAAGCGAATTAATGACTGAATCTGATCCTTACAAAGAGGCACTATTAAAAGTACGACAAGATGAATATGTACTAGAAATACTTGGCGAGCCTATAGAAACTAATGGTATCATGCAAGGAGAACTTTCCTTTAAAAATAATACCGGAAAAGCTGATATTTCTATCCCCATTAAAGGCCCCGATGGCAAAGCCAAAGTATACGTTATTGGTACAAAACAAAATGAACAATGGGTCTATTCAGAAATGTATGTAATAATTTCTGAAACTGATGAGCAAATTGATTTATTGGGATATAAGGAAAATGATGATAATTAAGCCTAAAGCGTATCTAGCAAGGTTAAAATAGTATCATATATCTTTTCCAACTGAGTTTTAGTAATTACATAAGGAGCCAGGATATAAATCGTGTTTCCCAAGGGTCTTAAAAAAACTCCTTGTTTCATGAAATGGTCAAAAATCTCATAACGTTTTTTACCATATCGATCCATTTCAATATTCAAATCCAAGGCGAAAATTACCCCTTTTTGCCTGGTGATCTTTACTTTTGAATGCTTTTTTATTTTTTCGTTAAACTCCTGATGTGATTTAATAATTCTTTGAATGTTATTCTGAACCTCATCAGTACTAAGAAGTTCTATACCAGCCAAAGCAACTGAACAAGCGATTGGATTAGCAGAATAGGTGTGTGCATGAAAAAAAGCTTTACCTACAGAATCATCCAGGAATGCATCATATATTTCTTGAGTGCAGCTAGTAACTGCCATAGGCACAAAACCTGCGGTAAGTGCTTTGGACATGGATATGATATCGGGCTTTGTATCTATATGATCCGAAGCAAAAGTACTTCCTGTTTTTCCAAAACCGGTCATTACTTCATCGGCAATAGTTATGATCTTATTTTCTTTGCAAATTTTAAGAATTTGATCCAAATACTCAGCTTCAAACATATGCATAGCATTGGCTCCTTGAACCAATGGTTCATAGATAAAAGCTGCAACTTTGTTATTTTGGATAATTGCTTGTAATTGTTGCAAAATACTATCTATGTTTTCTGAATTTGGAGTAGGAATACGTTTTACATCGATAAAAAAATCTTCAAACGGACCATTATAAACAGATAATCCTGAAGCAGACATCGCGCCAAAAGTATCCCCATGAAAACCATCTTCAAAAGCTATAATTGTATTTCGTTTTTCGCTTTGGTTAAAATGAAACTGTAATGCCATTTTGATACCCACCTCATTGGCTGTAGAACCATTGTCAGAGAAGAATATCTTTTCCTGATTACCGGGTAAAATTTTGATCAGTTCTTCAGATAACTTAATTGCAGGTTTATGAGTAAATCCGGAAAACACAATCTGATCTAGCTGCTGCATTTGGTCTTGTACTTTCTTGATTATATACTCATTACAATGACCATACATTGCTGTATACCATGATGCGATGCCGTCAATATATGTTTCGCCATCTTCACCATAGAGTAATGCTCCTTTTGCTTTTACAATTGGTAATGCTTCTGGATGAATTTTATGTTGTGTAAGTGGGTGCCAAAGGTGCTTTTTATCCCTTTCTCTTAGACTCATACCAATGACTTTAAGTTATCACTAAATAATGCTGCATATTCTTTAATTACCATGGTATCAAAATATGGCTCGTCATTTATCCTACCAATTACGGTAACATCTGTCATTTTCTTAATAATATCCTCAGTAGTTTTATGCTCATCTCCATTAAAAATCACAGAAACATTAAATCCTTGTTCTTTTAAAATCCAGATAGTCATTAGCGTATGATTAATACTACCCAAATAATGCCTAGAAACTACGATTACGTTATAATCAGAGTCTATAAGGTCTAATATCGTGTCTTCTTCATTTAACGGGACTAACAATCCTCCGGCACCTTCAATAACAATATGATTATCTGTTTTAGGGAGTTCAATTTTGTCCAATTCAATAGTTATTCCATCAATATCTGCTGCTGCATGTGGACTCATTGGAGTTTTTAATGCATAGCTATTAGGATGAAATTTTGATGCCGAATTAGAAACTAATTGTTTCACCTTATCCGTATCCGAAAATTCTAAATCCCCAGCTTGTATTGGCTTGAAATAATCTGCCTGAAGTGCCTCTACCACTATAGCTGAAGCTACCGTTTTACCTACATCAGTTCCTATTCCTGTGATAAATATTTTTTTTGAAGATTCCATTACTTCTTTTGACATAATTGCCCCTTTTTAATTTGAAACAAAGGTAGCTAACAACTCCAAAACTTCGTCTATTTCTTCTTTAGAATTAAAACTATGTAAACAAAATCGCAAACGCTCTTTACCCTTTGGAACTGTGGGAGATAAAATTGGTTTTACATCAAAACCTTTATCCTGAATTTTGGCGGCGATTTTTTTCACATTTTCATTACCAGAAATAATACAACAATGTATCGCCGAAGTGCTTTCTATAAAAATTTGCTTCAGGTTTTCGGTTTCGAGTTTTTGATTAAAGAAAATGATGTTTTTTTTCAATTTTTCTATTTCCGAAGTATTTTTTAATTCGTTGTAAGCAGATTGGATTGTAGCTAATGAATGTGGCGGCAATCCGGTGGTATATATAAAACTTCTACAGAAATTTACTAGGTATGCTTTTAAATCATTTGCCCCAAAAACTACCGCACCATGACACCCTAAAGCCTTACCAAATGTATTAATCCTTGCAAAAACCTGATCTTCTATTCCTAGTTCCTGAAGTAAACCTGCACCATACTTTCCATATACTCCGGCTGCATGTGCCTCATCAACAATAAGATGGCAATTGTATTTCTGACAAAGTGTAACCAAAGATCTTAAGTCCGGACAATCACCATCCATCGAAAAAACAGATTCTGTAACGATATATACTTCTTGTTCATTATTGTTACTATTTCGACTACGCTTAATGTGAGAGTGCAAATCTTCTAGGTCATTATGCTTAAATTTATATGATTTGGCATTACTCATTTGTATTCCGTCTCGAATCGAAGCGTGAATCACCTCATCATATAAAATGATATCACAACGTTGCGGTACTGAAGAAAATAACCCAATATTGGCATCATATCCTGAATTAAAAATCAAAGCTGCTTCTGCCAGATGAAAACTTGCAAGCATTTTTTCGGTCTCAGTATATAAATTATGGTTTCCAGAAAGTAAACGAGATCCTGTTGCCCCGTTTTGATTTATATTTTTTTCAATCAATAATTGATGTGTAGCATCAAAAATTGTCCTTGATGATGCAAAGCCTAGATAATCATTAGATGAAAAGTCAACAAGATTATTCTGACTCAGAAGTCTTCTCAAAGCATCCTCGTTTCTTCTTACATCTAGTTTTGACTGTAGTTTTTTGGGTAATCTTTTCATTATCTTTACAAAGATAGACAATGCATTAACTTATAGGATGAAAAAAATTGACTATACCATTACAACTACTCCAAATGAATTAGAACAAGTAATTCAACTTCAACAAAGTAACTTACCTGCTTCAATTTCCAAAACAGAAAAAGAAGTAGAAGGATTTGTTACCGTTAACCATGATTTTGAAATTCTTAAAAAAATGCATGACAAACAACCTCATATTATTGCCAAAGATGGTAATAAAGTGGTAGGCTATACATTATGCATGGTTAAGGAGTTTAAAGAAGATATTGAAGTTTTACGACCTATGTTTGCAAAGATAGATACCAGGTTAAGCGACACCATATCGTACATAGTGATGGGGCAGGTATGTATAGACAAATCTCACCGAAAACAAGGTATTTTCAAAGGATTATATTATAAAATGAGGGACGAATTAAAATCAAGATATGATTTGCTTATTACTGAAGTTGCAGCAAATAACATACGGTCACTACAGGCGCATTATGCTGTAGGTTTTTCTGACCTATTGATATATAACTCTGATGGGGTTACCTGGCATTTAATTCAATGGGATTGGAAATAGAAAAGGCCATAAGCGGCCCTTTCTATATCATTTTACTCTATTCAATCCCGATATAAGGGTTATATATATACACCTTACTGAAATCACCAAGCCCATTAAAATATTCATCTACCAAATGCGCTGGATAATACGCTATCCCTCCGGCCAATAAACCTTGATTTCCTCCATCGTTTTTATCATCCCAATTCCAAGGAGCATTTGCAGATCCATTGCCATATGATTTCTTAAATGATTTGGCATTGCTAAATAAACTAATATTAAATCTCTGATCCCACATTCCTTGGTTTCCAAAAATATTAACCAGTTTATACTTTACATTCCTGTCATAAATATCAGAAGGATACTCGCTTGTTGTTTTACTAGGATAGTACACTACGTAGTCGCTTCCTCCTGGTTTTTGCTTTGAATGTGCTTTTATCCCATGTCCTTTAGCTTCAGCAGATGTTTTAAAACGGTCTATTCCTTCATGGTTTTGCAATGTTAATGTTCCGTCTATACCCTCATTTCCGCTAGTGAGTCCAGAATTAGGTGCTTTATAAGAGTAAAAGTCAGAGTGAAAAACTGTTACAACCCCTAAAGCTTTTCCGTAAGTAGAATTATCTTTCTTAACTATAGTAAGCACTCCTTCTAAGTCATTTTCATGTTCATCAAACCTGTAAAGAAACCAAATATCTGTCCAATCTCGAGGATGGAAGAAGGCATAGGTAATAAAATAGTGTGTTGTTGTTTCTACAATAGAATAATAACCTACCGCATTTCCCTTGTTTGAGGAGTTGGATATGTTGTTCCAATTGTTTTTGGCATTAAGGTCTCCATCAAAATCATATCTGGTGATGTAATCTGCTTTTCCTTTTAATCCATGAGAACCGGTACGATCCACATCTTGGTAATGAACAGGGGCATGGTGATATGCCAGGTCTAAATGAAAACTTTGATTGCTTAGGTTTTTGGATTGGTTTTGTTCTAACGGTAAATCATCTGATTTTTCACAACCAATAGAAACGGCAAGCAATACTGTAAATAGAATAATTTTTTTCATAATTGAAGGTTTTAAGTTATTGATTTTTAAAGTTAAGAATAACATTTCAGCTAAGATTAGCTATATCTTAAACCTATATTATGATACTATTTCCTATGTGCAATGCATGTTAAATAAATAAAACTTAAGTATAAAAAAACACCTCCAGATTTGGAGGTGTTTTTGATATTTATAATACTTGATTGAATTAGTCTGCTAAAACAATCACTTTATTATCTTTCATTTCGATAGTTCCAGAGTTTATAGGAAGTACCGTTGCTCCATTTTCACCTTTTGTAAATTTGTCTGCAACTTCTTCTTTTAAATTCATATCACCATATACTTTCACATTTCCTTTTGCAAGTAAAGAAATGATAGGTGCGTGATTATCTAACATCTGAAACTCTCCGTCTACTCCTGGTACCGAAACCGAAGTTACTTCACCACTAAATAATACTGCTTCTGGAGTTACTATTTCTAAATACATAGTTAGTTTTTAATTTTCAGCTTTATTATGCTTCAGCCAACATTTTCTCACCAGCTTCGATAGCTTCTTCTATAGAACCTTTAAGGTTAAATGCTGCTTCTGGTAAATGATCTAATTCACCGTCCATAATCATATTAAATCCTTTGATAGTTTCTTTAATATCTACCAATACTCCTGGGATACCTGTAAACTGCTCTGCAACATGGAAAGGTTGAGATAAGAAACGTTGCACACGACGAGCACGTCCTACCGCTAGCTTATCTTCTTCAGATAATTCTTCCATACCAAGGATAGCAATAATATCTTGTAATTCTTTATAATGCTGTAACAACTCTTTTACTCGTTGTGCACAGTTATAGTGATCATCTCCTAAAATATCTGCACTAAGAATTCTTGATGTAGAATCTAGTGGGTCTACCGCAGGGTAAATACCAAGTTCTGCAATTTTACGAGATAATACTGTTGTTGCATCTAAGTGAGCAAATGTAGTTGCCGGTGCAGGATCCGTAAGGTCATCTGCAGGTACGTATACCGCTTGTACAGATGTAATAGATCCTTTCTTTGTAGATGTAATACGCTCTTGCATCACACCCATCTCAGAAGCTAATGTTGGTTGGTAACCTACCGCAGATGGCATACGCCCAAGAAGTGCTGATACCTCAGAACCTGCTTGAGTAAAACGGAAGATGTTATCTACGAAGAAAAGTACATCTTTTCCTTGTCCGTCTCCAGCTCCATCACGGAAATATTCTGCAATAGTAAGACCCGAAAGTGCTACACGAGCACGTGCTCCTGGTGGCTCATTCATCTGTCCAAATACGAAAGTAGCCTTAGACTCTTTCATTACTTCTTTATCTACCTTAGAAAGATCCCATCCTCCTTCTTCCATAGAATGCATGAAGTCATCACCATATTTGATAATTCCCGATTCTAACATCTCACGTAGAAGATCATTTCCTTCACGAGTTCTTTCTCCTACTCCTGCGAATACAGAAAGACCACCGTGACCTTTTGCAATATTGTTAATCAACTCCTGGATTAATACTGTTTTACCTACTCCGGCACCACCAAATAAACCAATCTTACCACCTTTTGCATAAGGCTCGATAAGGTCAATTACTTTAATACCAGTAAATAAAACTTCAGTAGAAGTTGATAAGTCCTCAAATTTAGGAGCTTGACGGTGAATAGGAAGACCATCTTTTCCTGCTTTAGGAAGATCTCCAAGACCATCAATAGCATCTCCAATTACATTAAATAGACGTCCATACACATCACCTCCTATTGGCATTTGGATTGGAGCTCCTGTTCCTGCAACTTCCATCCCTCTGCTCAATCCATCACTAGAATCCATGGCAATTGTACGTACAGTATCTTCACCAATGTGAGACTGAACCTCTAACACCAGCTTACTACCGTCTGTTTTGTTAATTTCTAACGAATCATAAATTTTTGGTAATTCTGTACCAGCAACGAATTCTACATCGATAACCGGACCTACAATCTGAGATACTTTACCCGTAACTTTAGACATTATATAACTATTTAATGTTTAGTATTTAACTATTTCAAAAGACCTATATCTAATAAAGTTAAATACGACCTTTTTTCAGGCTGCAAATATAGTCTTTTAAAATGAAAAAAATGACTCATTTTCTTTTGTTTTTTTGAAGCCTAAAAAACCAAGCTTTTATTAACATTTGTTTGGACACTTTTTTTGGCAATGTTCTATAGAACAATGTGGTATAACCTAGTTTTATTCACTATTTTATTTCCTTCCGTACAGTATAATTGCAAAACCCGCTATGTACATAACTAATGTATATATGGCTGCGGCAATCCCAAAAGCGCTATTTTGTAGAGTTACAATAGCTATAGTAATCGCCAAAGCCGAATTCTGAACACCCGATTCTATTGCAATACTTATTGCCTGTGGTTTCTTTAGTTTAATCATAGAAGCCGTGAGGTATCCCAGTACCATACTTGTAAAATTTAATAGTATCGTTGGTAATCCTGCTTGCATAAAATAAGGCACAACGTTATCTCTTTCTTTTATAATCAGAGCGGTAGTAATTATTACCAATAATGCAACAGATGCTACACTCACAGGTTTACCCATTCTGAGAGCAAATTCTTTTGCCTTAGCCCGTATAAGCATCCCTACAAAAACCGGAACGATTACAATAATAAGTAGTTGACTTATCATTTGAGGAACATTAAGTGCTATTTTTTCTGCTTCTCCTGAAAATTCTAAAAGGGCAAACTGAACGATAAAAGGAATAGTAATTATAGTAATAATACTTGATATCGCAGTTAAAGTAACCGATAATGCAGTATCTCCCTTTGCCAGATGCGCAATTACATTTGAGGTTGCCCCACCAGGACAAGCGGCTAATATCATGATCCCAATCGAAATTTCTGGTCTTAACTCTAGTACTGAAACTAACACATATCCTATAATAGGTAAAAAGATTAATTGGTTTAACAATCCCAGGAAAACAGCTTTGGGTCTTTTTACCACCCTTCTAAAATCGTCAACGGTTAATGAGAGCCCCATACCAAACATTATAATCATTAATGCTATAGCAACAATTATTGTACTTGTTTCGTTCATATGAGTTTATGTTTTATTACAGTTTATGACAAAAATTAATTAAACTCTGATAGAATTCAAAGTTGCACTTATGTCTTGCCACATAGGTTGAAACTGAAAATATCCGGCTAATGGAAAGCCAAGTTCTGCACGAGTTTTCATTGCTGTCTCATGATCAATTTCAATTAACTTCTCTCCTGTTTGCATAGCTAACAATTGTGCCTGACAGCTTCTTTCCATGGTTATAAACCACCATGCAGCCTCATCTATTGAGTGTCCAACAGTAATCAAGCCATGATTTTGTAGTATTGCTGCTTTATTATCATCTAGTGCTTTAGCGATTCTTTTGCCTTCTTCAAGCTCATTTACAATTCCAGAATAGTCATTAAATAGTGCATGATCTTTATAAAATGCACAGGCATCTTGTGTAATTGGATCAAGTTTTTTTCCCAAAGCTGAAAACGTCTTACCATATACAGAATGGGCATGAGCAGCTGCTACTACATCGGGCCTTGCTGCATGTATCTGAGAGTGAATTGCAAAAGCCGCTCTATTAAGAGGAAGTTTTCCTTCAACCACATTACCATCATGATCAACCAGTAATAAGTCTGATGGGTTGATTAAATTAAATGATAGTCCAAAAGGATTTACCCAAAAGTGATCTTTATCTTCTGGATCACGAACTGTTATATGTCCAGCTACGCCTTCAGAAAAACCAAATTTACCAAATATTCTAAAAGCGCCTGTAAGCTTCTTTTTTAGATATTCCCTTTCTAGTTTTACATCACTAAATTTTGGAGGTAAAGGAATATTTGCAGGGAACATCTCTAGGGGAGGATTGGGTACTGCCATAATTATATTTTTAAAAATTAGTGTCTATTTTGGTTTTGTTGAATTGGACAATTTCTTGATATTCATCATATCCTTTTGGGGTTAGGTAAGGGGATAGGATTTCCCATAACGCGTCGATTGGCGAATTACTATGTTTATCGATCAGTAAAGTACTCGCACTCCAAAATGTGCTCACCATCCATAGGTTATGGATTATAATATCATAATTTACCCTATTACTTTCATTAACCAACCTATCAGATGATATGAAATGATTTACCAATTTTCTGGCATCAACAAATCTATTTTTGGTAGCTTTTTTATAACCATTCATGATTTTTGGATATTCTGCTATCAGGTAATTTATATCCAGAAAAAAGAAACTGTATTGTTGTTGAATAACATAAAACTTCTTGAACATTTCTTCAAAATGAGCCAGAGTGATATATTGACCTTTTGGCATAATATCCACCGAGCTATTTAGAATTTCTTCTTGGATAGCTGATAGCAAATGTTCTTTTCTTTTAAAATGATAAGTAAAATTTCCTGGACTTATCCCCATAGAATCGGCAATGTCTTTAATACTTACATTAAAGAATCCCTTTTTATTAAAAAGAGCAACCGAACTTCTAATAATTTCTAATTTTGTGTCTATCATTTTTATGGATTAGTACAAACATACTAATTTTAAGTATAATTTAGTATTTTTATACTAATTTATATTTTTCACTGCTTGAAGATATCACTTTTAGTACATCACAATCGCCCTACTAACAAAATGCTATTTTTTGTATTCTGCTTTACGCAAACTCACTAATTATTTGATTTTAACTTCAATAAATCATAACTTTCCTACAAATAAAATGTTATTATTTAATAATCAATACTATGGAAACATATGCAACTGCTTTGAGTTATGCTATCCCAGGGTTTATAATTCTAATTCTGGCAGAGTATCTTGTGAGCAGATGGAAAAAAATGCCCGTTAACGAAGCTATGGATACTATCTCCAGCCTGAGTTCTGGGATAACAGATACATTAAGAAGTTTAACCGGCCTTGCGGTTATTATTATTAGTTATGAATGGATGGTTGATCATATTGCTTTAATTGAAATCAAATCATCTATTTTGGTTTATATATTGACATTTATTGGTTTAGACTTTGCGGGGTATTGGTCTCATCGTTTTAACCATACCATAAATTTATTTTGGAACAGACATATTATACATCATAGTAGCGAAGAATTTAACCTTGCATGTGCTTTGCGTCAAAGCGTTTCGGCCATAATTTCGATCTACTTCTTTCTATACATCCCATTAGCGTTACTGGGTATTCCTTCCCATGTTGTAGCATTGGTGGCTCCTATTCATCTATTTGCTCAATTCTGGTATCACACCCAATTGGTACATAAAATGGGATTCTTGGAACATATTATAGTAACTCCTTCTCATCATAGAGTACATCATGCAATTAATGACGAATATCTTGACAGAAATTATTCTCAAATTTTTATTTTTTGGGATAAATTTTTCGGAACCTTTCAGGAAGAAATCCCAGAAAAACCTGCAGTATATGGCGTAAAAAAACCTGTAAACACATGGAATCCCTTTTTGATAAATTTTATGCATGCCTGGGGAATTTTAAAAGATGCCTGGAGAACAAAAAGCTGGTGGGACAAAATAAGAGTATGGTATATGCCTACTGGATGGAGGCCAAATGATGTAAAAGAGGAATATCCTATTCAAATAATAACGGATCCTTATAACAGAGAGAAATATAAAACCGAAAGTTCGTTAGCATTGAAGCTATGGTCATGGCTACAACTAACTGCTACTTTAACTTTAATGTACTACATGTTGGTAAGTTTTGGTGACTTAGATTTTATTCAAATTATATACTATTCTATTTTTCTCGCCATTTCAATATTTGCATACACATCACTAATGGATCGACATATTATTTCTCTATATGCTGAAGTAATCAAAGTAATCTTTGGGGTTTATTTAATCATTCAGGAAAGTGGTTGGTTTGGAATTGACACTATATTTAATGGGGCAACATACATCGTACTGGTATATATGATCATTTCTCTTTTGATATCTTTTTATTTTCAGTTAATCGAAAGAAAAGATATAAGTCATTCGGCCAGTAAGATTGCATAAAAAAAACCGCTCGGTAATTCCCGAGCGGTGTGTGTATTCATTTTGTTTTTATTCTTTACTGTAATGCTGGAGAATAAAATGTTGGATAATCCACTGCTTTTACCATTGGTAAATTAGAACCATAGGCAGTATTGATAGCTTTAGCTGCCTCATTTGCCAAGAAAGCATATCCACGAGCTGTAGGGTGTACCCCATCAAGCGAAAATAGCCCTCCAAAGACTAAATCACCTTGTATTAAAAATTCATCAAATTGTAATCCTCCGTTAGAAACTTGATCCAAAAGACCACTCGCATCTACAAATGCCAAACTCTGTTGCTGTACAGCAGCATCTATGACAGCATTAAATGCTGCAGTCGCTGTAGCGATTTCAGCTTGTTCACTAGGGATAAGTACCCATTTATCTTCTAAGGGATATGTTACCCCATTAACTGCCAATTGCCCTGCTGCTTCTAGTGGTAACCCTAACCCCATTAAAGTTGCAATAGCATCAGTATTTACTTGACCAATTATAGAAGAGCTTGGCAATACCAACAAATCATTTTCGTTTGCAGGTCTTGCCTGACCATACAAAAACCCTGTAACCGCAGCTGTTCCCGCGTCCACTCCATTGGCCTGAAGCGCTCCAGTAATTTCAGCAGAAAGATCTATCAAAGACTCATCCTTGATTACGACCGGGCTTGCTGCATCCAATGCAAATTCGATAGCTCTTTCAGGAACTCCTAAGCCCGCAAAAACTAAATTTAAGCCCGCAAATTGAGTGTTCAAAGTTGGGATTAGTGGCCCAAAACCCGCATTTGAAGGGTCTAATGGAGCAAAAGGAACTGTTGTAAAATGTGCTATTGAAGTAACATCTGGAATATTAAACACAACTCCTTTTGCGTTTCCTGAAGTGAGTGTAGTCACCAATCCATTATAGGCTTGCGTAAATAATGCTACGTCTGTAATAGGATCGCTGCCATCACCACCTGATAAGGCATATCCCAATACATCATTATTACCTATCCAAAGTGAGAAAAATGTAGGCTCCTGATCCATTGCATCTTCTAGCACTGAAGCCATGGGATCAGATGCTATTCTAACAAAATAAGGATTGGCTGTTGCGGGTACCGTAGTTAACCCTGCAATATTTCCATAACCATTTGCTAATAAATGAAAGCTTTTAGCACCAGGAATTCCCATGTTATTGAAAGACCCAGATAGTGTACTAGAAATTTCTGTAGTAGGAATATCAAAAACATTATCTGTAGGTGTAGTGCCTAATAATCTTGGACCAGACAAACTAGGTGGAGCTGGATCCGGGTCACTGTAAAAATAAAACCTTGGATTAAGAATAACATTTCCGCCAAGCGTTGCGCCACCGATATTATCATTCATCAGAGGTTGTGTAAAAGTACCTCCACCGGCAAGAGCAAATTGCTGAGCCAAAATATTAGGTAACGAGTTTTCTTGAGCAGCTATAAATAATGCTCCATCTGTAAAACCGGCGGTTAAAGAATTTCCTAAAGCAACATATTTTGAAAAATCCGCTTCCCCGGCAGTAATTACTACTTCTTGCTCTGTTGCAGGAGCATCATCGTCTGATTCACAGGCGACAAATCCAAGAATTAATAAGGCTAATAGCCATTTATATTGAGTATTCATCTGTAACTTTTTAATTTTTTTCACAAATTGTTGATTGTTAAACTTATATAATATTGAGACCCTATAAGTCCAGTTCCAAAAGCAGTAAAATATTCGTCACCACCAATATTGGTTGCACCCGCTTTCAAGATTGTCTTTAATGAAGGAATCTTATAATTGATTTGCGCATCAAATACTGAGAATGAAGGTACATCGCCATTTCCAAAAGCAGCTTCCCAGAAATAATCATCACTCCAACGATAACTTGTATTAAACCCGAAGTTCTTAAATAGGTTGGCATGTCCAAATGTAGCTTTTACTTTGTGTTTTGGTGTATTAAACTCAGTTCTGAAATCTGGGTCTCTATCCTCTTCTAAATCCTGTTCTGCAAACGTATAATTTACTCCTAAATCAAAATCTAACGGAAGTTTGGTATTTACTCCTGCTGTAACTCCTAAAGATCGTATATCTACATCAGAATTGGTGTATGCCTGATACACCTCAAAATCGTCATTTCGCAATGCCAAAAGAGACAAGGCTTCATCGCCTACCTCACCATAATAAGGAATAATAACATTTTGAGTAGAAATAAAATCTTTGTATTGATTATAGTAGGCACTTACATCTATAATAAATCGATCCACTTTTCCTCGATACCCAACTTCAAAGGCGGTTACTTTTTCAGGCTTTACAGGGGTGGCAGTGGATCTTACAGGATTACCCTCAAGTACTGAGGTTGCCGAAAATGAATTTTCATAGGCAGATCTACCAACAATATCCACACTGTCAGAACCTAAGATTGCCTGACCAGCACCGCTTATATCGGTGCCAGAAAAAGTCCTAACATCGCGATCCAAATTATCCTCGGCAGAACCTACAAGAATTGCTCTACCAACATCTAACCCAATATAAAGGTCTTGAGTCGTTGGATTTCTAAATCCAGTTTGTACCGAAGCACGAATATTATGATTTCTTTCTTCTCCTAGGGTATATCCAATAGAAAGTCTAGGAGAGATATTACCATCAAATAATTCTGATTTATCGTAGCGCATTGACGCAGTAACTTTTGCTCTTTCATCAGCAAATTTCTTTTGTATTTGTGTATACACTCCATACTCAGAATATCGAATTGGACCATCAAAATCTGTAAAAATGGTTCCAAAAGAATTCAATTTATATTCTCTAAATGATCCTCCTACCTGAATATCAGCAAAATCGGAGGTTATATGACTAAAATTATAATTTACGTCAACATGTCGTAATTGTGAGGCATCCTGAAACTTTGAACCTGTGGCAAGATCCGGGTCACTTATAACTGTTCTGAATGCATTATCAAATTCTGGAGTTCTTGGCTGTAAACGCCCTATATCTGCCGTTTGTCTTGCAATAGCATGTGCTTGTTCGGGTAAAACTCCTCCCAAGGTAGCCTGCACAAATGCTCCCGCGTATTCTCCAAACCAAGTTGAATCATCTTTCCAAGCCCTGTTTATATTAATTCCTGTAAATCGGGTATCATAAGAATCTCCAGCAGATTCATCGGTAATATATCCTCTAATAAAAAAATTGTTGTTTTTAACTTCTAATTTATGCTGTTGCAAGAAGAAGTTTCTAATTGAATACCTATTCGCCCCTTGGTAAATGGTAGTTCCTCTACCTACTTTACCAACATACATAATCTCAAAATCATTGGCAAAAGGTCTATAATGAAGTGCAGCATCAAATTTTATACTCTCTGCCGGATAATCATTAAGATCACTTTCCAGATATCCTGTTCGGCTTACATTTTCATTGGGCAACAGGTTTTCTGCTCCTGCAGGCAACAGCCCTCTATCTACCAAAATTTCACCTACACCTCTAATATTAGTACTTACCTCATCTCCGTATACATTTAATCCGTCATAATTAGGATCTGTCCTATCAGTATTTGGATTTAAAACATTTGTGGTACTAGTTGCAAACCAGTCGGTACCCCTTAGGTATGCAAAATTTGCTTTGGCGGCAAATTTGTCTGAAAATGCATGTGCAATACGAACACCATAATCATAATATTCATTATCACCAGCAGCATCTTGTGAGGTCATACCTCCTTTAAAATATCCACTAATCCCTTGATGATCAAATGGATTTTTACTGGTCATAAAAAGAATTCCGTTAAATGCATTTGCACCATACAAGGCCGAAGAAGCACCTGGTAACAATTCTACACTGTTTACATCTATTTCGTTCATCCCAATTAAATTACCGAGAACGAAGTTTAGCGCTGGTGCCGTATTATCCATTCCATCGACCAACTGAACAAAACGAGTGTTAGCAAATGAAGCAAACCCTCTTGTATTAATTGATTTAAATGTTAAACTATTGGTGTTGATGTCTACTCCCTTTAAGGATTCTAACCCGTCGTAGAAATCTGGTGCTGGAGTATTTTTGATTTCTTTAATACCAAAACGCTCAACACTCACCGGAGACTCAAATATCCGTTCTGGAGTTCTAGATGCCGAAATAATAACTTCATCTAGTTCTGTCCCTTCCTTAAGTGTAATTGTAAGATCTGAAGTTTGTGAAGAAATCGATGTTGAACTCGCTTCAAAACCTACACTACTTACTGTTATAGTAAAAGGAGGTGATTGTTCAACCGTTAACGAGAAAAGCCCGTCAAAATCTGTTACTGTACCTACGGCCGATCCTTGTAGTTTAACATTGGCCCCAGGAATAGGTTGGTTGTTGTCATCAACAACCTTTCCTTTAATTGTTGTTTGCGCAGTAGTAATAATACCCACCATCAGCATCATTACTAAAGTAATTGTTCTCATGCCCCTGAATTTTATAGTTATGACAACAATATACGTTTTTTTATGATTTATTTAATAAATCTGTTAAAGCATTGTTTATTTAACCGCAAAAACACTTTTAATCAACAGTATTAATAATTTGTTTTTCCCCGTGTATCATGAGACATGGGCAAGTTCACAAAAAAACCTGTCCGAAAAAAATCAGACAGGTTTATAAAATTTGTTAGAAGTTTATTTACTCCTTATAAGTTATTTAAAATTAATCCTACATAATATTGGCTACCAATAAATCCTGAACCAACAGCGGTAAAGTATTCATCACCTATTATATTATTAGCTCCGATCTTTAATTTAGCTTTAAGAGAAGGGATTCTATAGTTAATCTGAGCGTTAAGTATGGTATAAGAAGGAATATCTCCATTACCAAAATCAGATTGCCATAAATACTCATCACTCCAAATGAAATCTGTGTTAAAACCGAAGTTTTTAAACAAGTCATCGTTACCAACAGAAGCTTTCACTTTGTGTTCTGGAGTGTTAAAGTTACTAGAGAAATCTGGCTCACTTTCTTGATCAAAATCTTGCTTTGCATATGTATAATTTAGTCCAAGATCAAAACCGCTTAGCTTGTAAGTAAATCCAGCAACAGCACCATATGAGCTGATATCTACATCAGAGTTGGTAGAAGCTGTAAATGTTCTTCTTGTTCCTGCACTAGCAAGAGATTGTACAGCTAATAACTGTTCTGCCGCAGTACCGTTTACTACACCTTGTCCCGGAACAACTACATTTTCATTTGCAATAAAGTCCTGGTATTGGTTATAATATACACTACCATCAAAAATAAAACTACCAAACTGAGCTCTATATCCTAGTTCATAGGCAGTAATCTTTTCTGGTTTTACAATATCAATATTTGCAACCTCTAAATCTGCAGGATTTAAGGTTTCTGCAAATCGTTGAACCGAACTTGCAGAGTATGAATTCTCATATGCATCTCTGGCCGTATATACGTTGTTGAAATCATCTTGCACTGTATATCTATCCAAGTTTTCCTCAGCAGAACCTACTAAAAGCGTTCGCCCGATATCTAAACCAATGAATAAATCCTGTGTCGTTGGGTTTCTGAAACCAGTTTGTACTGACGCACGTAAGTTACGTGTCTTATTAGCACCAAATGTATAACTAACAGAGAATCTAGGAGAGAAATTGCCATCAAACAATTGAGATTTATCATAACGAACTGATCCCGTTAATTTTAATCGCTCATCTAAGAACTTTCTTTGTAATTGAGTATACACACCATATTCTGAATATTTGATTGGGCCATCTATATCTGTAAATACAGTACCTTCAGAATTTAACTTATATTCTCTAAACGATCCACCAATCTGAATATCCGCAAAATCACTTGTGATATGACTGAAGTTATAGTTTGCGTCTGCATGTCTAAAAGAAGATTTCTCAATGAACTTAGATCCTCTATCTAAATCTGGATCACTAGTCACTTGATTAAAAGCTTGTTCAAATTCTGGAGTTCCTGGGATTAGGCGCCCAGTATCTGCAACTTGTCTCGCGGCAGCATGTGCAGCAGCCTGTGCAGCAGGGTCATTGGGATCTAATGTAGGATCTGTTAAGAAAGGTGTTAAGTAAGTTCCTATATATTCTGCAAACCATTGTGAATCATCTTTCCAAGCGTTGTTAATATTAAGTCCTGTAAACCTAATATCATAAGAATCTCCAGCATCTTCTGCAGTAAGATAACCTCTTACAAAGAAATTATCATTTTTAAGTTCTAATTTATGTTGTTGCAAGAAAAAGTTTCTTAATAAAGTTCTATTGGCATCCTGAGTTACTGTCGTTCCTCTACCAATTTTCCCTGCATAGATAATTTCAAAATCATCAGCAAATGGTTTATAATGTACTGATGTGTCAAATTTTAAACTCTCTACATCATTATCATTAAGATCAGCCTCATCATATCCTGTTCTACTTACGACAGTATCAGGTAATAATGGTAATAAAGCTGGATTGAAAGCTGGGTTTTGAGCCGCTAGACCTCTTAAAGATCCTTTAGCTTCATCACCATATACATTTAAACCATCATAACCTACATTATTTTCTCTAGTAGCACCGGGATTATCCAAATCTCTTTTATCTGCAGCCAACCAGTCTGTACCTTTTAAAAATGAGAATGTTGCTTTTGCCGCAAATTTATCAGAGAAAGCATGTGCCATTCTAATACCTACGTCATAAAATTCGTTATCTCCAGCTGCTTCTTGAGAAGTAATTCCTCCTTTTGAATATGCACTAATCCCTTGGTGATCAAAAGGATTTTTACTTGTCATAAATAAAATACCGTTAAAAGCATTCGCACCATATAATGCAGAAGATGCTCCTGGTAGAAGCTCGACACTATTCACATCAAGTTCACTCATACCAACAAGGTTACCTAAAACGAAGTTCAGTGCTGGAGCCGTATTATCCATACCATCAACCAGTTGAACGAAACGTGTATTCGTAAACGTTGCAAAACCTCTGGTATTAATAGATTTAAGAGCTAAACTATTGGTATTGATATCAACACCTTTTATACCTTCAAGACCGCCATAAAAATCTGCCGCTGTAGTATTTTTAATTTGCTTGATACCGAAACGTTCAATACTTACCGGAGATTCGAATAAACGTTCAGGGGCTCTCGAAGCTGAAATTACCAATTCGTCTAAGAATGTAATATCCGCTAAAACGATTGTAACATCTTTTGTTTCTGAAGTTACTACAAATGTAGTAGGATCAAAACCAATACTAGTTGCTTCTAAAGTTAATGGGAAATCTTTATCTGTTGTTAAAGAAAAATTTCCATCAAAATCAGAAATTGTTGAAACCTCAGTTCCTTTTACTGTAACACTAACGCCAGGGATCGGTTCATCAAAACCATCAATAACCCTACCATTAATAACATTTTGTGAAACACCGATAGCGCCAACAAAAAGCATTAAAACAAGTGTAATTGTTTTCATAAGTAGATTGTTTTTAAGTAATTAAGTTAATTATTCCTTATGCAAGCATAACAAATTTAACATTTGGGATGCAAAACTACACTTTTTTGATTGAAAACCAAGGAAAAGTGCATTTTATCGTAAAAAAATGTTATTCAGCGATCTCAAAAAAGCATTAAGCTTCTAAAAAAATTGCATCACTCTGGGGTATGATTAAATGGAAAACATTGATTTATAAGCCTATACATAAAGCTAAGCAAAATAATCTAGAATTTAACAAATTAATCCGTCACACGTATCAATATTGCGTAAAAACCGTAACAAAATGATAGACTTAAAGAATTTATATGTTTTATTTCCTTATAAATCATGACATATCCGCTTATTAACAACAACTAAACTACGGATAGTATACTTTTTTGATAAAAAAAAGACCGCCTAGAAAGAAAGACGGTCTTTTTTATTTCACAATAAAATAAATTATTCTACAGTAACAGATTTTGCCAAATTTCTTGGCTGATCGACATTCTTGTCTAACATTACTGCTATATGATAAGATAATAATTGTAGAGGAATAGTAGTAAGCAATGGTGTTAGAAATTCTTCAGTTTCTGGTATTTCTATAACGTGATCTGCTAGTCCTTTTACTGTAACATCACCTTCAGTAACAATTCCAATAATCTTACCTTTTCTTGATTTGATCTCTTGAATATTACTTACAACTTTATCATAATGACCT
This sequence comes from uncultured Aquimarina sp., assembly GCA_947496355.1. GTDB lineage: Bacteria > Bacteroidota > Bacteroidia > Flavobacteriales > Flavobacteriaceae > Aquimarina. Next base: position 619,415 of record CANMCO010000001.1, on the reverse strand, counting down.
TTTTTGGTAGCGATTACAACAACTGGCATTTGCTCATCAATAAGTGCAATTGGCCCATGCTTCATCTCTGCAGCTGGATACCCTTCAGCGTGAATATAAGAAATCTCCTTAAGTTTTAATGCTCCTTCTAATGCTACAGGGAAATTATAACCTCTTCCTAAGTATAAGAAATTTTTTGCATTTTTATACGTGTCTGCAATATGCCTAATATGGTCGTTAGACTCTAATGCTAATTTTACTTTTTCTGGAACTCTTTCTAACTCCTGCAAAAAGTAGTGAAAATCGCTGTTAGAAACAGTACCTTTTCGTTCTGCAAGCTTCAAAGCTATTAAAGAAAGAACTGTAATCTGAGTTGTAAACGCTTTTGTTGAGGCAACTCCAATTTCTGGTCCTGCATGCGTATATGCACCGGCATGAGTTTCTCTAGAGATAGAAGAACCTACTACATTACACACCCCAAAAACAAATGCTCCTCTTTCTTTAGCCAACTTTATAGCTGCCATCGTATCTGCAGTCTCTCCACTTTGTGAAATCGCAATTACAACATCATCTTGGTGTATTACAGGGTTTCTATATCTAAATTCGGAAGCGTATTCTACTTCAACAGGTATGCGTACTAATTCTTCAAAAATATACTCTGCTACTAATCCCGCGTGCCAAGAGGTACCGCATGCAATAATAATAATACGTTTTGCATTAAGAAGTTTTGCTAAATTATCATCAATTCCAGCCATTTTTATAATACCCTCTGCTACACGCATTCTACCTCTATAGGTATCACTAATAGCATTGGGTTGCTCATATATCTCCTTAAGCATGAAATGATCATACCCTCCTTTTTCTATCTGTTCAAGATTGATTTGTAGCTCCTGAAGATAAGGGTCTACCATACTATCATCTTGTATTTTTCTTACCTTAACTCCCTTCTTTCTGCGCACAATTGCCATTTCACCATCTTCAAGATATATAGCATTATTGGTATATTCTATAAAAGGAGAAGCATCAGAAGCTATAAAAAATTCATCATCGCCTACACCAATAGCCAAAGGACTTCCTAATCGTGCTACTACGATTTCATCTGGTTTTTGCTTGTCAAAAACAGCAATTGCATATGCTCCTACAGTTTGATTTAATGCTATTTGTACAGCTTTACCAAGCTTAACATTCTCTTTATTTTTTACATCTTCGATCAAATTGACCAATACTTCTGTATCTGTCTCTGAAGTAAAAGAGAATCCTCTTTTTGTTAATTCTGTTCGAAGTGACTCATAATTTTCAATTATACCATTATGAATAATTACAAGATCTCCAGAGTTGGAATAATGTGGATGCGAATTTACATCATTTGGCACCCCGTGAGTCGCCCATCTTGTATGTCCGATACCAATAGTTCCTTCGGTTGTAATTTCTTTTGTTAGTCGCTCTTCAAGATCAGCAACTTTACCTTTCGTTTTTGACAATTTAATATCTTCTCCATCATAAAGAGCAATCCCAGCTGAATCATATCCTCTATACTCCAACCTTTTCAATCCTTTTAAAACAATTGGATAAGCTTCTCTATGACCTATATATCCTACTATTCCGCACATGACTCAAGTTTTTTTAATATCTGTTAGTTATTTGTTGATTCTGTATAAAAAATTTCAAGCTTTAAACGCTTTGATTCTGGAACACTTGCTCCATTTCCATAGAGAATTGTTCCCTCATGAGAAATAATGGATGAGTTAGGGATGATCTCATCATTTGTAGTAGAAGTATCACCAACGACACTTACAACTGCATTTACATTTTGAGAAACAGATACTCCCAATTTAATATTATCGGTATCCTCTCCTAAAAGGTTAATTATATGTTGTGTAAGACTAATTCTATAAAATTCTCCTGCATCATCAGCATCTCTACTAATTCTTCCTAAGTGATTAGGGATCGAATTTATTGGATTATTTTGATCAAATAACTGGAAATTTGCATCCAAACCGTAATCTGCAATAACCCCGCCTGTTTCTAAGTTAAAAACATAAATTCTCTCTGGTTCTGTTTCTCCTGCTGTGACTACATCTTGATTAATATAAAATTTAAGACTTGCATCATTTATTAGCCAATTTTGGCTTTTCAAAAAGTCTAATTCTGTCTTTTTTTCTTCTGTTGCTGCTGGGCAATCAATAAAAATGGGGCCTCCGTTTTCGTCTAGAATAAAGTTTCCATCGTCATCAAATTCTACACATTTATTAAACAAATCAATTACCGCAAAAGATCCGTCTCCTCCTTTTAAATATAGATTCTCCTCGCCATTAACTTGATCCTGATTCTCAGCTTTCAGTTCTTCGGCAATTGTTGGCTCTAATTGAGTAGTAATAGAGTTTATTATATTTCCAGTAAATGACAATGTAAATTCCCGCTGTTCTCTTTCTGTTGTATTATCAGTCTGAGCATCATCAGTTTGCGTATCAGAATCAGCGGTATATTGTAATGTGATATTGCCTTCTCTCACGTTTAGGTAAAGTAAATTACCTGTACCGTTAGTTGGCTCTGCTTTAATATAAATTCCTCTAAAATAATTATTAAAATTATCTGCATTACTTAACTCAGTACCTCCTTGCTTATCTATAAATTGTTCTTTAAATACTTGCACAGGAAGCTCAATTCTTAATCTTGGGCTCAACCTACTTCTGCTTACCAATGAGTCTAAGTCATCAACATCTTTAACAATTTCATCTATGATTATCTCATCAGGTGATGGAATAAAATCTTCTACAGTAACCAAGGGCGTTCCGTCTCCTTCAACTTGGGATCCAAAATTAGCAATATCATCAGAATAATAAATTTGTCTTTCATTAGAGCTAGGATCAAAGTTTCTTAAGAAGTAATTTGATTGAAATACAGAAAGCCTGAAAGAGTTATTTTGGTAAATAGAATCTAGTGTATATTTCGTAACCGTTTCTGTTATAACCTCACCACTTCCTAATGTTAGTGACTGGGACTCGGTACTTTCAACAGTACTGAAATAAGGTAAACTTAGAATCACTTTATCCAAAACAGGATTAGTACCGAAATCAGGATCAAATTCACTTGGTTGTACCTGAGATAAAATGCTATACTCTGATGGGCCATATATCGGATCATTATATACACCTAATAAATTAGCTTGAAAATTGGTTTGAACACCTTGTACATCTCTAATCAAACCATTAGTCTGTACTCTCTCAAATTTTTTACTATATGCAACGGGTGTAGCCACATATAAACTGTCTTGAAAATTAACACCCCCTATAATCTCACCCCCTACAGGGCTAAACTCGTTATCACAAGATAAAAAGGTAAAAACAACAGCTACTATAGCCATTATTTTAAATAATGTATTCCTCAATTTCATAAATAATTCATTTTGCTTATACCAACACCTCTGTTTGATAAAAGGCCTCATAGGCATCTGCAAATTCATCTGGTTTTTTATATTCTAATACTGGTTGATCAACATTTTTTAAATGATCTACAAGTTCTTCTGGAATTTTTTCTGAACCAACAATAATAGCATCAGAGTTATCAATAGCCACTTTCATAACATTATTGTATGTTGGCTTTTCCAAAACACTAATTTTTTCTTCGGCTATACCATCAAACTTTACCTTTCCCATCATATTATTATCAAGGGTACCTTCATAACCATGATCATAAACAGAAGTCACTATTTTACTATGACCAAAAAGAGGTTCATTAGCATAATAATTTTTTAGATATAAAGGCAAAAGAGAAGCCAACCAGCCATGAACATGAATAACATCTGGAGACCAGTTTAATTTTTTAACTGTTTCGATTACTCCTTTTGCAAAAAAGATTGCTCTTTCATCATTATCTGGAAACAAATTTCCTTCTTCATCTGTAAGCGTTGCTTTCCTCTTGAAATAGTCTTCATTATCTATAAAGTAAACCTGCATACGTTCTTTTGGTATTGAAGCTACTTTAATGATAAGGGGCATATCCAAATCATTTATAACCAAATTCATACCAGAAAGACGAATCACTTCATGCAACTGATGTCTTCTTTCATTAATATTACCATATCTAGGCATAAAAATTCTTATTTGGCCTCCTTTGCTGCTCACCATCCTTGGCGCTTCAAAAGACATAGATGAGATTTCGGTCTCTGGTAGGTAAGGTATTACTTCTGATGATACATACAATATCCTCTTATCTTTCATATAATCGATACTTTTATCGTCCTCCTTTTGGAATTAATTTTGCAAAATTACGAAAATTTATGCAGTCTGCTAGTAATATCTTATTTTTGAACCGCCTTTAAGTTTTAGTTTAATGCAGGTACACGAAAAAAGACGAGATTTAGTTGCTAATGTTGCAGCTCTAAAAAGAGATCAAAAGACAGTAGGCTTTGTGCCAACAATGGGAGCACTACACAAAGGGCATCTTGCACTGGTAGAAAGGGCTATAGCAGAAAATGACATTGTAGTAACTAGCATATTTGTAAACCCTACTCAATTCAATAATTCTGAAGATTTAGTCAATTATCCACGAACTCTTGAGTCTGATGTTAAACTTTTGTCAGAATTAAAATCTAACGATATTATTGTGTTTGCTCCTTCTCCGAAAGAAGTTTATGGAGATCAAATGTCATCTATTAATTATAACTTCGGCGGATTAGAAAACGAAATGGAAGGTAAATTCAGACCTGGACATTTTGATGGAGTAGGAACTGTATTAAAACATTTATTTACAATTGTTTCGCCAACTAGAGCTTATTTTGGTGAAAAGGATTTTCAGCAATTACAAATTGTTAGAAAATTGGTTGAAATTGAAAAAATGCCTGTTCAAATAATAGGATGCCCTATATATAGAGAAGACAGTGGTTTAGCGCTAAGCTCAAGAAACAAAAGGCTAAACGAAAAGCAACTTAAAGCTTCTCCTCTGATATACAAAATACTGAAACAAGCTAAAAAAGACTTTGGCACAAAAAGTGCTGTCAAGTTGAATGAATGGGTATCACTTCAACTCAAAAAAAATGAAGAGTTGAAATTAGAATATTTTGAGATTGCCAAGGTATCTGACTTAAAATCAATTAAACGAAAACAAAAAGATACTAAATATCGAGCATTTATAGCTGTATTTGCCGGTGACATAAGACTTATTGATAACATTGCCCTAAATTAAAAATAACTAACTTTGTAACATGTTTGTACACGTAGTAAAATCAAAAATTCATCGCGTTAAAGTTACTGGTGCTGACCTAAACTATATAGGTAGTATTACTATTGATCAAGATCTAATGGATGCTGCCAATATTATTGAAGGAGAAAAAGTACAGATTGTAAATAACAATAACGGAGAACGATTAGAAACTTATGCTATTCCTGGACCAAGAAATAGTGGAGAAATCACATTAAATGGTGCTGCAGCACGAAAAGTAGCCAAAGGAGATGTACTTATACTAATCACCTATGCTATGATGGATATCGAAAAAGCCAAAAACTTTAAGCCAAAACTTCTATTTCCTAATGAGGAAAATAATTTGTTAAAGTAATAGTGTGAATCCTAAACTCATAAAATTTCTTAAAGTATCACTCCCACTAATCTTGGGAGTTTTTTTAATTTGGTACTTACTAAGTTCTTCAACCCCAGAATATCGAAAAAATCTATTAGATAATATTATTAATGCAAACCCAATATGGGTTTCTACTTCGGTAGTACTAGGTATTATATCTCATCTTTCGAGAGCTTATCGCTGGAAATTCATATTAAATCCGCTAGGTCACTCACCTAGGCTTTATAATAGCTTTATGGCCGTAATGATTGGGTATTTAGCTAATTTAGGAATTCCCAGATCTGGTGAAGTACTTAGAGGAGTGACCATGACTACATATGAAAAAATACCTTTTGAAAAAGTATTTGGAACTATAGTATCAGAAAGGATCGTGGATTTAATAATGCTAATTATTATTACTCTAGCTGCGGGCATTCTTCAAACAGAATATCTACTAAATTTTTTTAGCGATAGAAACATCAATCCTTTATATACTCTAGGGATGATCCTAATACTTATTTTGGTTGGTTTTATAGGTCTTCAAATTCTTAAAAAATCCTCTCATAAGTATATTATCAAAATAAGGGATTTCGGAATGGGTCTTTGGGATGGTATGAAAAGTATATTTACCATGAAAAAGAAATGGGCTTTTATTTTTCATACGGTATTGATATGGTTCCTATATGTTCTGATGTTTTACGTTGTAAAATTTGCCGTTCCTAATCTTAGTAGTTCTTCTATTGGTGTAATTCTGATTGCATTTGTAGTGGGATCTTTCTCAATGTCAACTACAAATGGAGGTATTGGTCTTTTTCCTTTCCCTATTGTTGTTGGTGCTGTTTTTGTGTTTTTTGGGTTCGAAAAAAGTGATGGAGAAGCTTTTGGCTGGATCTTATGGGGGTCTCAAACAGTAATAAATATTGTTATAGGTGCGTTATCGTTTTTGTTTCTACCTATTTTAAACAGAGATAAATAAAGAAATTATTTATATATTGTCCCTTGCTTAACCTTAATAATATTATCATGAGAAATATTGGAATTATTGCTATTGCATTTATACTTTCAACATCAGCATATTCCCAAGCCATTTATGAGTCTTTTAGGTCTATAAAATTAGACCAAAGCCGAGAACTAAAAATACAGCTGCCCCGTAATTACAAGAAAAATGTAAAAAAAACATACCCTTTAATTATTGTATTAGATGGTGATTACCTTTTTGAGCCTGTTGCAGGAAACGTTGATTATTTTTCCTATTGGGAGGATATGCCCGAGTCTATTGTAGTAGGTGTCAATCAAAAGAAAACAAGAGAAGGTGATTGCGAATATGATACTGCAGAATTTTTACCAACTCTTAAAGGCGCAGAGTTTTTTGAATTTATTGGACAGGAACTTGTTCCTTATTTAAATCAAACATATCGCACGGCTCAATTAAAAATTATTGTAGGTCACGATTATACTGCTAACTTTATTAATTATTTTTTGTTTAAAGACAACCCTATTTTTCAGGGATATATATGTCTTAGTCCAGAGTTAGCGCCACCAATGACAGAACGTATTTCTAGTAAACTAACTTCTTCATCAGACATATGGTATTATCTGGCCACTGCTACTAATGATGCAGAAGGTATTAAAAAAGGAGTTATAGCTTTAGACGAACAAATGCAAACTGTAGATAACTCAGACATGCATTATTTTTTCGATAATTTTGAGGAGTCATCCCATTACACTTTGGTGGGAAGAGGAGTTCCAAAGGCACTCGAAGCTATGTTCGAAATGTACCGCCCGATAAGTAAAAAAACATATAAAGAAGTACTATTACCTTTAGAAACCTCTGTATACGATTACCTTGTAGACATGTATAAAACCACTGAGCAATTGTACGGTATTAAACGTGAAATAAGAGTAAACGATTTTATAGCAGTATCTACAGCTATCGAAAAAAAGGCTAGAGATGAAAATGAGAGATGGAATGAATTAGAACCTCTAGGGAAATTAGCTATAAAAGAGCATCCAGATACTATGCTAGGGCACTATTATCTTGGAATATTTTATGAACAAACAGGAGAACCTAAAAAAGCAATGAGAGCATACGAAAATGGTTTTCAACTTGCAGAAGTTGCTTTCTTAACCAAAGACTATATGCTTGATAAAGTAAATAAGATTAAAGAAGATTTTGGATGGTAAATTTTCAGAAAATTATAAATAAAAAAAGGTCCTTAAAAGGATCTTTTTTTATTTATACAGCTTTAGTTTTAAAGCTAAATAATAGTATTTTTACACCTCATCATTATATTTATGGCTAAAACCAAAACTGTTTTTTTCTGTCAGAACTGTGGGGCTCAGTATGCCAAATGGCAGGGGCAATGTACATCCTGTAAGGAATGGAATACTATTGCAGAAGAGGTAGTGCAAAAAGCAGAGAAAAGCGATTGGAAAACTGCAACATCTACATCAAAAGTTAGCGCTGTAGCCAAACCACTTCGTATCTCGGAAATTGACACTAGTAAAGAAGCCAGGTATAATACAGAAGATACAGAGCTTAATCGTGTTCTTGGCGGGGGGTTAGTCCCCGGTTCTTTAACCCTTTTAGGAGGAGAACCAGGAATAGGTAAAAGCACATTGTTGCTTCAGATTAGCCTTCAACTACCCTATAAAACACTGTATGTCTCTGGAGAAGAAAGTCAGAAGCAAATCAAGATGCGTGCAGAACGTATTACTTCTAAAACTGATAATTGCTTAATCCTTACAGAAACCAAAACTCAAAATATATTTAGACAAATAGAAGCTACTGAACCCGACATTGTAATAATAGATTCTATACAAACGTTGCATAGTGACTATATTGAAAGTAGCGCAGGTAGTATCTCGCAAATCAAAGAATGCACTACAGAATTGATCAAGTTTGCTAAAGAGACAGCAACTCCAGTTGTCCTTATAGGTCATATTACCAAAGATGGAAATATTGCAGGACCAAAAATTCTGGAACATATGGTAGACACCGTATTACAATTTGAAGGGGATCGTAACCATGTATACAGAATTTTACGTGCCTTAAAAAACAGATTTGGTTCTACATCTGAGCTAGGTATTTATGAAATGCAAGGAAGTGGCCTGCGAGAAGTAAATAACCCCAGTGAGATTTTAATCTCTAAAAAAGATGAAGAACTAAGCGGTACAGCCATAGCTTCAACTCTAGAGGGAATGCGGCCATTAATGATAGAAATACAAGCATTAGTGAGCACAGCGGTTTACGGAACACCTCAGCGTAGTGCTACAGGTTATAATCTGAAACGCCTAAATATGATATTAGCTGTTTTAGAAAAGAGAGCTGGTTTCAGGTTAGGGGCAAAGGATGTTTTTCTTAATATCACAGGAGGAATATCAGTAGATGATCCCGCGATTGACCTTGCGGTGGTTGCCGCTATATTATCATCTAGCGAGGATATTTCTATACCCAAAGACTTTTGCTTTGCAGCAGAAGTTGGCCTGGCAGGAGAAATAAGACCTGTGACCAAAGTAGAACAACGTATACAAGAAGCAGAGAAACTAGGTTTCTCTACTATCTTTGTTTCTAAGTATAATAAAATCTCTTTGAGCGCTACCCAAATCAAAATTCAGTTAGTTGCCAAAATTGAAGATGTTGTGGAGTATCTTTTTGGATGATATTAAGACTATACTTTCGAGCTTAAATATACTGGTAGTAAATCCTTAATTGGTTTAATACTATTCTTATCATAATCTTTATCAAGATTATATCGTAAATTTTGGTATAAATAAAAAGCCAGCATCCTATTATAATCGTCTAAAGAATTGTCTTTAATCATCTCTACTATTTCAGATTCTATTTCTTGTTTATCTTTACTTTCGGCAATGGCTCGCCCAACTCTTCTAATACTTCCAAAATAATGATTTTTACTTGGGTTGTCTACTCTAAGACTAATCCCATAAATCAGCGATGGAACATCAATATTTAAAACCTCTAACTCTTTTATATAAGTATTTCTATGTTTCCATGCATAACTTCCATCCGTCGCTCTTTGGAACCGATCATTCATAATATTTAAATGTGCTCTTAAAAATACATCCCATTGATAACTCTCTGCAGATAATTGAGCAATTTTCATTGCATGAAACCTTGGGCTACGATCCATACTACAACTGCCAACCACCACTCTGTTTCTTTTAAGTTTTAGTGCTTTTTCCTTGGACAAATATTTTGCAACATACTCTTCAAACTTGTTGTCAGAATTGTTTTCTTTTACGGCTTCATTATAGGCCATATCAAGTAATTCTTTGAAATATTGTTTTTTTGAAAGAGAATCTCTCAAAAAATTTGATTGCAAAATTTTCCAGTTTTTAAAATCTTTCTTGAATTTTTTGTACTCCTCAGAACTTACCTTTTTTTTATAATTATCCATTTCGGCTATTTCTTTATCCAAAACCGGTTTCTTAACTCTGAATTGTTCATCCACATAATTGTAAAGAGCTTTTCTATTATTCAAATTTTCATTTTTTTCAGACCAACCTCTATATGATTTTGCTTCATCCGGATGTATTTGAGTAGTACTATCAATTAGACATTCAGCATACTGAATCATCCTAGAATATTTATACGGAAGTTTAACGGTTTTAAACGTATCCTGGATATAAAAAACTTTTACCTTGTTCCGCTCTCTATGTATAATCCAATTCCCCAAACTTGAATTTTCCCAGTCTTTCGTTTCTATTTCAATCGAATTAAGATTTGGCTCTTCTGTAACCGAAATAATCTCTTGATTGTTATAATTGGTATATTCTGTTTTCGTAATTAGAGATAATTTTACTTTCGAATTTGGGTCATATTTTTTTCTAAAATCTTCTAATGAGATATGATCCTCCAAATCACTTCTTATTTTTTGGTAACTATGACCATTAATATTGAAGCAAAATCCTTTGGTTTGTGGTATCGAAACGAAATCTTTTGTTAAGTCACATTTCCTGAATTCTTCATTTTTATCACCTACAATTTCTTGAAGTCGACTTATTGCTGCTGAAGAATATATAAGATTATTTTCAAATTCGTTAAACTCTGATTGAGCACTCATCGATGCCCCCAATAACAGAAAGAAGATTATTTTTTTCATCTTTAGAAAGTATTTGTTTTGTGAAAAATAAAAAAGGCCCAATTGTAGATAAACAACAATTGAGCCAACCATTACTTTGATCGAGTAAAAATACTTTTCTATTTATTGATAGCGATTATGGTGCCGGATTAGGAGTATTATTATGCACTGCCTCTATTTCTTTCAAAATTTCATCAGAGAGTACAAGGTTAACACTATCGATATTTTCTTTAAGCTGTGTAAGACTTGTAGCGCCAATAATATTACTTGTTATAAAAGGCCTATCATTCACAAATGCCAAAGCCATTTGTGTTAAACTAATCCCGTGCTTCTTAGCTATTGCATTATAAGCTCTGGTAGCTTTGTAACTATTCTCATTCATATAACGGTTATAATTTGGAAACAGATCAACCCTTGAGTTTTTAGGGATTTCTTCTAAATATTTACCTGTAAGCATCCCAAACCCAAGAGGAGAATAAGGTAAATGACCTACATTTTCTCGATGCAGCACCTCTGTCAACCCTACTTCATCTTTTCTATTCAGTAAATTATATGGATTCTGAATCGTGATCATTTTTGGCGCTCCTTTCTTAGCTTCTTCAGCATAGCGCATTACCCCATACGCAGTCTCATTAGACACTCCTATTTGTCTAATTTTTCCTTCTTTAATAAAACCCTGCAAATGATGTAGCACTTCTGAAAAATTATCTTCCCAGGCATCATTTTCATCATGGGTATATCCTAACTTACCAAAAAAGTTGGTTTGTCGTTCTGGCCAATGTAATTGGTATAAATCAATATAATCAGTTTGTAATCGCTGCAAGCTTTTATGTATTGCATCTTCAATTTCGCTTTTACTAAACTCTCCTTTTCTAATGTGCTTGCTAAATTCTGCTGGACCAGTAATTTTTGACGCAATAACTACGTCATTTCTTTTTCCCGTCTTTTTTAGCCAGGTTCCTATAATTTTTTCTGTACTTCCTTGAGTTTCTTTTTTTGAAGGAACAGAATACAACTCGGCGGTATCAATAAAATTTACACCTTGTTCTATAGCGTAATTTATCTGTTGATGTCCTTCTGATTCGGTATTTTGTTCTCCCCAGGTCATACTACCCAGACATATTTTACTTACTCGAATATCTGTATTAGGTAAAGTAGTGTACTTCATTCTTTTGGTTTGGTCTTTTTAAGTTAATTAACACCATCAAAAGTAGAGACTCTATCCTTAAACTATTGCAAAAATTATCTTAATAAATTTGAACGAATCATACTTTGTAGTTTACGCTTGTTTGCATAAGAATGTGAACTTTCTCTACGGTTACTCAGTTATAATCCACGTTATCAAGAAGTTTAAATCATTTTAACTAACTGAATATCATATATTTAATATTTTAACTGTTCATGGAATGATTATTTCTATAATTATTATGAGTTTCCAAACCAAAAGCTCATTTGCTAGACGAGAATGGTTTGATATTGGTAAATAGGGAGATGACTGACTGTATCCTATTTTAACCAGAAAAAGAGCTTCTTTATAGAGGCTCTTTTTTTTGATCCCAAAATAAAACGGACATGACTACCCCAAAGCCACATCCGTTTTACACAACTAACCAACCTATAAATGAATTTTTACCATGCTCAACGAATTATTTATTATAGGCATACTCAAAAATAAAGCACGAGGTTCTTTTGCAAAATGGATAATGAGTGAATGATACTATTGGGTTAGGGAAATCCTTTTCTGAAGTAATATTAGATTCGAAAAACAAATCGTAAGCATAGGAAACCTAATCTCTAATAAAGACAAATAATGACAGAGGTTTTCATAATTGATTATAGTGAAAACCTCTGTCAGTCTGAGCTTGTCGAAGACTAATCATCGATTCGTTTTCCTACTATATAAAAATGCAATCAAAAGTAGAATCCCAAAAAGACCAACTCCTAAAGCCCAATACGACCAAGTATTATCACTAAAATGAATAGGTTCAGGATCGCCAACCAAATAAAATCCTCCCCAGTAAAAAGGATGTGTACGATTGATATTGGCTGTATTTAGATAGTTTAGTTTAGCTTGTTGCAATGCCTTGGCCTTATTCATACCTTGCTTAAGATTAGCATAGAAATATCTCATCAACTCTGGCGTGGTTTGATCAGACACTTCCCAACCCGTTAGCAAAAGACTTTTGGTTCCGGCATATTGAAAAGCAGTACCCAAACTCATGATCCCTTCTCCTTTTGCAATTTTACCCGAACCTGTGTTACAGGCGCTAAGAACAGTAAGTTCCGCAGGGATATCCAAAGCAAATAGCTCATGGCTATATAAGATATTATCCTCTAAAGTATCTTTGTTTTTAGTAAAAAGTAGTTTTGAATTTTCTGGGTGTTCATTATCTATTTCTCCGTGCAATGCCAAATGTAAAATATTATATCTACCAGCATTTTTCTTAAAATTAGCTTCTACTGCCTCAGAACCGAAGTAATACTGCCCATCAATAATATCAGAAATTGCCATGATCTCTTTCCTTGTTCCTGGTAAATCATCGCCTGCTCCTCTGAGTGTTGCCAAACTCATAGTCTTTATGTTTGTATTTGTGATATTGGTACTATCAGAAAATGAGAAAGCAAGGCATTCTTGTAGTTCCTTAGATTGTGTATTATTCTTGAAAGAAGTAAATAATAAGCTTGCTGAATTTGCATACGTTATCGCATAATCTTTAAGTAAGTATGATAAATTTTTGGGATTATTAGACTCATCTTTTTGAGTTAACAACAGATCAAAATTAAGATGCCATAATGGGCCATCTGGAACAATTATAAGTTCATCACCATTTAGATTGTTTTTTATTGGGCTAAGTAGTACGTTATACAATGTATTTGCAGACTGCTTATATGAACTCAAATTTTTTGATTTAATAGCCTCTCTAAATCGTTGAATCTTACTTTCTAAACTAGGAGTGGACAGTTCTTGTACTGTAATATTATTTTTAGATACTACAAATGCATAAGTAATATTATCAGAAGTAAAAAATTCGAGTAATACTGTTTGTTCATCTAAGTTTTTTTGGATATCAGCTACAGAAATGATATCATTCTTATATTTAAGTTGATGGTATTTGGGATAGTTTTTTTCTAGAACTGCTGTTAGTGAGTCTTGTTTTCTATTGATATCAAATAGCTTATTTTCATAACCCCTAATTTTAGATGAATCCTGATTCTTATTCGATTGTTCTTTATTCATCCTTGATTGATAAAAAGTGAGATCTGTTTTCAAAGTTTTTTCTAAATCAAGAATCTCTTTTGGTAAGCTTGCAGAGTTTTTGAAAGTTGATATATGTAGTAAATCTTTTAACGTATTTGCCTTGCTTTTTTCTGCATAATAAAAAGCTTGTTCTAATGATTTTGGGTCATGTTCTAATTGATACAATAGTAATTGAGCTTCAATAGCACCGAAATAAGTACCCCTAGAGCCCCTAACCTCCCGAACAACCTTAGAATACATTACTTTACTCTCATGGCTATATAAAGAATGCCTAATTACATCTATAACAATATCCATTTTCTTATATGTGTCTACACATTCTTTTAAATCTTTAATCTTATCATGTTTCCCAAACAGTACTTTTAAAGTATGTGCTACCCCTTCTAAACTCGTTACTAACCTATTTAGGTAAAAAAAATGACTAGGATCAAAACTATTCTTCTCAATTTTCTCATTATCATATTTTGAATTAGCTTCAATAGCCTTTCTATAATATTGTAAAGAATTGTAGTATTTTTTGTTTTTTAAATAATTTGCAGCTGTATAATTATAAGCGTCCGCCACAATAGAATTTCTTGGCCCCATATTCTTCCTATAAATATCCTGTGATTTCAAAAAATAATCGATTGAAATGTCAAACTCCTTTAATCCTTCATAAGCTTTTCCTAAATTATTATAAGCACGAGCTACAAAAGAATGCTCATCATCATAAAAATCTAAAATTAAAGATAGACCTTTCTCAAAATACTCAATCGCTGTATTATTCTTTTCCATAGCAACATAAGTCACCCCAATATTCATATAAACAGGAATGAGTTTATGGTTCTTCTCTCCAAATGTATCTAAGTATATTTTTAAAGCTTTTCGATGATAATCTAAAGCCGTTTGATATTGCTCTCTATGCTTAAATATAACACCCATATTCATATAAGAACTACCAATTAGTGGATCGCTTTCTCCAAATTCTTTTATTCTAATGTTTAAAGCTCTTTGATAATATTCTAAAGCCTTATCATATATTCTTTTTTCTCTAAATGCAGTACCAATATTGTGATACACTTCTGCTAAACTTAAATGTTCTTCTCTTAATATATTTTTTTTAATTTTTAAACAAGTTTCAAAAAAAGATATTGCTTTATCATAACTACCTAGCTTCAAATGAACCCTTCCTAAATTATCATAACTTTGAGCAATTAATGTTTCATTTTTTAACAACATCTTCGACCTAGAATTCAATGCTTTTTCATAGTTCTTAAGAGCATTAGTATACTCCGATTTTTTATAACAATATTCTCCAATATTTTCATAAGCATTTGCTTCTTCCTCATTATTTTTTTCTAAATATGAAGTGCTAATTTCTAATGCTTTTCTTGAATGTTCTAAGGATTTTTCTAATTTTCGGTCACTCAACTGATTTTTCGAAATTTTATTATAACAAGAAGCTAATCTACCCCATGACTTTGCCTTTTGATAAATTGGTAATGCCTTGTTAAAATACTCAATAGAAGCATCAAACTTTTGTGCAGTTAACAAAGAATCTGCTTTTTGATAATATTGCGAAGCTATAATGGTGTCATTTTCTACTTGCGCATTAGCGGTATGAAACGAAATCAAGAAAAAAATGATAAAAGAAAAAAATAATCTTATTGGTCTCATAGGAGTAGATGCCTTATACAGTTAATAGCAAATAAACTAAAAATGTTACTGTTTTTCTCATCAAGGCTCTTGTTTTGAATATTTTTCGTTCGATTCAAAAAGATTATTTCGTCGCTTACTACTCGTAATGACCATATCGGTTGTCATTGTGAATCCTTTTCAAAAACGGCTCAAGATTAGTTAAAAATGAATCAATCTCCTGATCAAATAACCTGAAGTTATATCTTTCGACAGTACCTCAACAAGCCTGTAAAGAGCTATATCGATGTACTCAATGTGACAATGAGTCAGAATCAAAGGTTATTTCGATTTCAGAATAGGTAGTGTTTTTTGCCGATATATTAATATAACACCACCTGTGACTCAAATTTACCGGAATATGGAAACAGTGCGTGCTATAACTTATTCACTTTTATTCGCTTTTTTGGCAATACCGCATTTTCTCCGCACAGTTCTTTCGGCGAGGGCTGCGACATTTCTGGCCTGATCCTCAGCACCCCCTTCGTTAACAATCCCATCATATACTGTTTTGTTTTCTATAAGACCATGTAGGACACACGTAAACCCCGGGCTGTCTTTACCCTTGTAAGGATTCTTTTTGCTGGGTTTTGCGATCAACTCCCTGAACAAGCGATCTTTTAATACTCTATCTTTTTGGACTTCTACTACGAATGCATTTAAGACATTTTGATCTTCTGGATACATATCATTTACCTTATCCATAGCATTGGCATACTCATCATTAGTGAAACTAAAATAGTTATAGATGTCAAAGTAGTTGTCTTCTCCTTGTTCATCCTCCTGTATCTCTTCTTCGCTTTGTGTTTCTTCTTCATGCTGGTACTCTTCTTCGCTTTCCTGGCTCATTCCTTTAAACACAGATACTAGCACTAGTACAAAAATGGATAGCCTCTTCATTTGTTTTATAGTTTTAAATTAATTAGGTATTATAAACGTCTGGCAACGTCCTTTTGTTACCTGTCTTCCTTATTTTTATGCTTTAGTATAAAAATAGTATACTTTTTCACTATATACATAATTAAGGATTTTATTTTTGTTTATTAAATTCGTGGCACACTTTTTGGTTTTTATCAAATAAATTGAGTATTTTGACTCAATATTTAAGGTTATTTTAACAATAAAATTATTTTTAAGACGTTTGATAACCGGTGTAATTAACCTATAAACTTTTAATACATTATTTAACACCCAAACATTATGAAAAAATTATTTCTACTTGCATTTGTGCTATGCGCAGGATTATCAGTTCAGGCTCAAGAAGATTGGAAAACACTAAGCAAAATTTACGACGAAGAATTATATCCTTTGGCAAAAGACGTTAGTGAAATGACTGATAAAGTTATTGCTCAAGGTAACGTGGTTTCTATTGTAAAAGATACGGGAACAACATCAATACAAAAAAAGAAAGATACTTCTGTACCTGTTGAGTATTTTGATTATTATTTATTGACATCTACTGGAAGAAAAATTGGGCCTCTGGAGGCAATGCAAGCACATAAAGTAATACATAAATTTTTAGATGTATTAAAACGAGTGAAAGAAAGTGCATCTGAAGATAACACAAGAGAAATCGAAAGTATTCTTAATAGTCTATAAAGGATTTCAATTTATATAATAAATAAAAAGAGCGACCAATTTGGTCGCTCTTTTTATTTATTATCAGTTCTTATATATCATCCAGTAGCTTAGAGATCTCATCCAGTTTTGGTGTTAAGATCACTTCGATACGTCTGTTTTTGCTTTTTCCTTCGTTGGTATCATTAGAGGCTACGGGAGCAAACTCTCCTCTACCTGCAGCGGTAAGATTCTGTGGATCGATCTGTTGATTCTCTAATAAGATATTTACAATAGCTGTAGCCCTTTTGGTAGATAAATCCCAGTTACCTGATAACTGTGCATTACCGGTATAAGGGTCATCATCTGTATGCCCTTCTATTAAAACTGCAATATCATTATTATCCGCCAGTACTTTACCAAGTTGCTTTACCGCTTTTCTTCCTTGTGTTCCTACTGCCCAACTCCCCGATTCAAACAACAGTTTATTTTCCATAGAAATATACACTTTCCCGTTACGCTCCTCTACAGTAAGGCCCTTACCTTCAAAATTTCGCAAAGCTTTTGATATAGCTGTTTTTAAAGCTTGCATCTTAGCATCCTTGGCAGCAATCAATCCCTCTAACTCATTTACTCTTTGAGAACGAGCTTCTAAATCTCTTTGTAACTTATCTAAACGATTACGTTCTTCTGCTAATGCTCTTTCTTTATCTTCTAATTGTCCTAATAACTCTCTGTTCTTTTTGCTATTGGCAGCAATAGCTGCAGAACTGTTTTTCTCTAAAGCATCATATGATCTCTTCAAATTATCATAATTGGCCAAAGCAGCATCATAATTACTTTGCAGCTCATCTCTTTGTGCTTTGGTTTTTTGATATTCTGCCTCAAGTTGTTCTAGTGCTTTTTTATCTGCTTTACTTGTTTTTTCTAACGCAGACAATTCATCTTCCATCTTTCGGTTTTCACGCTTAAGATTGGCGTATTTTCCTTCTAAATCTTTATAGACCTTAGAGGTAACACAAGAGGTCATAAGTGCACCAGCGACGATTATGAATACAATTTTTTTAATCATTTTGTAGGTTTTAAAGGTTTGTATTAATGAAACAAAATCATAGCTCTAATTCTACAACAATAGGGCAATGATCACTATGCTTTGCATCTGATAAGATAACGGCTCTTTTTAGTTTATCTTGTAATGGTTGTGAAACCATCCCATAATCCAAGCGCCATCCTTTATTATTTGCTCTTGCATTGGCTCTATAACTCCACCAAGAATAATTATGGGGTTCTGTATTAAAATGCCTAAAGGAATCTATAAATCCACTTTTCATGAAATTGCCTATCCATTCACGTTCTACAGGCAGGAATCCAGAGACATTTTTATTACGCACGGGGTCATGAATATCAATAGCTTCGTGACAAATATTATAATCCCCAAGGATAACCAGGTTTGGGTGATTCTTTTTTAAATCATTTATGTAGGATTGAAAATCTGCCATATATTTAAGCTTATGGTCCAAGCGTTCGATATTGGTACCACTTGGTAAATACAAACTCATTACAGATACCCCATTGAAATCTGCTCTAAGGTTACGGCCTTCAAAATCCATGTACGCTATACCTGTACCATACTCTATATGATCTGGTGCCGTTTTAGATAAAATTGCTACACCACTATATCCTTTTTTTTGTGCGCTGTACCAATAATTATGAGGATAACCAGCTTCTGCAAACAAATCAAGATCTAATTGTTCTTTATTTGCTTTTATTTCCTGAAGACATATCACATCTGGATCTGCTTGTTGTAACCATTCTAAAAAGCCTTTGTTTATTGCTGCTCTAATTCCGTTTACGTTATAGGAGATGATTTTCATGAAGTATTGATTTAAATTTTAAGTAAAAATAAAATTTACTGCAATTACATCGTTAATAAATACAAGATAAACATCATGATGTTGCAAATAAATTTACTGAAGAGTGAATCATTAAATTCTTAAACCGTTTAAATCTTAGTGCGGTCTAATAAATTTTTATGATCTTTATGTATCAAAATTATTGCGATTTTAACTTCTTGAAACCTTTAAAAAAACAAAAATACACACAGATGAAAAATGTATTCAAAATAGCTTCCTTAATTATTGTACTTAGTTTATATAACTGCATGCCAGTAAAGGGTGTGGACAATAAAGATAGTGCAGATGCAAAAACAACTCCTAATCAAACCATAACTGCTAAAGAAATGAAAGAAAAAGGCTTTAAAAAAGGAACTATTACCGCTAATAAATCCGAAGGTTGTCCTCACATTCTTACTATTGAAGAGTATGAGGACAATCTGGATCCTATTAACCTTGAAGAATTCTTCAAAGGTGATGAAATGCCTAAGCAAGTCTGGGTAAAGTTTGCCAATCTTAGAATGGCGAGCAGGTGTGATAACGCCCGCCCTGTTTCTATACTAGAAATAGATAAGCGAAGCGAATAAACTACAGCACACCAAACCCTGTAGTGTTACGTTTACTATCACCAAGTCTTGCAAAATAGATTCCTGATCTTGCAAAAGACATGTCTAATGTATAAGTAAATGTATTATCGGTATCCTTTTTTATAATATTGGATGCTACAATCTGTCCCGCAACATTAAATATATATATTCTTAATTCTGACGGAGCATTTGCATCAACTTTTGTGATCAAAAACTGATTATCAGGTTGGCTCACTACAATCAAATCTGTATCAGTTGTATCAGGATCAGGACCTGTACCGTCCTCAACAATCTCTACGGTATAATCATGCGTTGTTCCAAAATTCATTGAGCCACAAGGATCATTAAGAGGAGCTCCTCCATTATTTGCAATAGTACTCGTATCGCCAGCTCTAATACGAAGTAAATGAGTCCCCACAGTTGCATTGTTTCTTAATGTAAAAGTAAACGTTTGGTCCGTACTAACTTCACTAATAACTTCACTGTTTACTACAAGTTCTGTCGGCTCAAATATTTTATCATCATTAAAGTCTATCCACATTGATACTTGCTCTGATCCATTATCATCTGCAAATCCAGACTGCACGGTTAATGCAAATTCTGGCTCGGTTGTATCTAATTGAATGACAAAAGTACTAGTGAAATCCTCGTACCCATTATCACAATTTATCGCGGTATTAGAAACATTTGATAATTGAAAAGAAGTAATACCATCTCTAAAACTTGCACAATCAGACAAGGGCGCACATATAGCATTAACGATTGTTCTAGTTATTAAATCATTTGTAGCATCTTCATCTCCAGATAATACAGTTCCTAACTCAAAATTATATGTTGTAAATTCCTGAAGATCTAGTGTACCGGTAAACGTATAATCTGCAGATTCTTGCGGTGCCAATGTGCCGGTAAATACTTCATTAACAGCTTGACCACCATTAAGCGTATAAGAAACCGGTATATTTGACTGTGGAGAACCTCCAAAATTAAAAATCGTAACTGTAACTTCTTCTAAAGAAGTAAGCTGACCATCTGATTGTGGTGAAACCAAATTTATAATACCTACATCATCGGACAATAAGTTTTTAACCTCTTTTGTTGCACAATCATTATCTGGAGTTACATCTCCTGCTAAATTAGTCTCTGAGGAAATAGAATATTCCATTTCTGCAGTCAAATCTGCTTTGGTTGCAAATGAAAAAGATGCTGTTGCTCCTGCAGCAATAGGTCCTGCAAATAATTCTGTAACAGGTGTCCCTCCGTTAATTGAGTAATTTACAGAGATATCTGTTTGTGGTGCAGATCCAAAATTTCTAATAGTAACAGTAATAGTTTCCTCTGCAGTAAAAGTTGCATCTCCCGGAGCATCAATTCGTACTACCCCAACATCACTAGTCACATCACCAGCAATTTTGAAAACACCAACAATATCTCTAGAATTGCTTCCTGTAGCTTCAAAATACTCTGCAATATGCCAAAATGTTTGATCATCTAGTGGGTCAACCGTTAATTGAGCATAATCTCCATATCGATTTTGATCTGTATTATTAATTCCTGTACCAACAGCAATAGTTTCTTCTGCAAATGTCATTGTTCCCAAGGCATCACCAGCTAATCTTCCTGTATATCGTATAGAGGCAAAGCTATCTTCGGTTGCTCCATTAGCAGTTGTACCCATTGTAGTATACCCCATACCAATATTACCAAAAACATCCATCGCCATACTACCACACCAGGCACTTTTACCATCTGGCGACGTATATGTTCCTTCTTGGTAGACGGTCCAGGGTTGTCCATCTCCACTTTGTCTTAATTCATACCATCGTATTCCTGCTATATTATCTATATTGGCCCTATCATCTATATCCACAGCAAAATTAAGGACTACTGCGTTGTAATCACAAAACCTTCTATAATTAGTTGCATACATTACTGCCCCTTGCAATACATCGATATCCTGTCCTCCTGTACCCGGTTGTGGAAGATTACCAAAAGAACCTCCATCAAAAGTAGAGTCAAATGCACTTATGGCACCACTACTTACTGTTAACTCTTCAGACTCAGCTATTGTAGATGCATCTGGATTAGCCCAATTAACATTCACAGTCCAAAGCTTTAGTGCATCCTCTGTCACACCTTGCCAAGCATCATCCTGATAATAAATTATTCTTGCATCCCCGGCTGGAGGAAGAGAATTTCCGATTGCATTAAAAGAAGCAGGGCTATAAAACCCTCCTATTCCTGCTCCTGGAAGTGGAAATCCAATCATCTTTGCGTTTTCATCACCTACCAACATTTTTTCTCGTTCAATAACAAAAACAACTTCACTAGTTTGCAAAGAACCTTGATCTTTATTTGCTGTTACGTAATATCCATCTGACCATATAGAAAACTTTGTGTAATCTGGAAAACTTCCTGTATCAAATCTATATGTAAACCAACCATCGTTTACCGGATCTGGTCCCTTACAAACAGCTACCAAAAATCCATTAGGTGTATCAGAAAACTGCGTAACCACGAATCTCTCTGCAAAATTATCATAGAATACTATAGGATCTCCAAGACTTTCTCCTGGAAATATATTGGCAAGAGATGATGATGCCATCAACTCAACACCATTTCTATCATGTATAGCAAAAGCAAAGTTTTTGGCACTAACGTAATGATTAGGACCTACCGCTCCTGTTGGATCAGAAGGCGAAAAATTACTTGTATTTGCCTCAAAAGTAAGAGAAGGGGCTTTACCCGCTCTCATGCTCTGGCTACTTTTTTGTTTTACTAATAATGGATCTGGCCCTTGAGGGAAACCTTTCCCTGGGACTATTTTATTAGCATCAGTTCTTCTTGGGTTGATTTCACCTTCTCTAGGTTGTGCAGGAATCAATTTTTTTCCAGCCAATGGCTCTACTGCTCTCATATATGTCGCAGTCTTTACCATAGTAGCATTCATAGTCTCTTTTTTATCTTGTGAGAAACCAAAAGCAACAAAAAACAGAGAAACAACGAAAACAATCTTTTTCAATAGCATACGTAACAATTTATATTTGGGAAAACCTTTTAACTTTTTTGGCTAAAATACGATTAAACTTCAAAATATGATGGCTATCAAATGGTTATTCTTATATATCAATAATTTAGGAGCACTTATTTGTATATATATTAAACATATTATGATCCAAAAAAGAAACAGTGAAACTGAAAAAAATTCGGCTTCACTGTTTCTATAATATACCTATTTATGATATTATCTTAACCAATACTCGGCATCAGTTTTTTCGGAAATGATATTCTTAAGGTCTGAAATTGCCACTCTCTTTTGCTCCATAGTATCTCGATCTCTAATAGTAACAGTTTGATTATCTTTTGTATCATGATCTATGGTAATACAAAATGGTGTTCCATTTGCATCTTGTCTTCTATATCGACGACCGATAGCATCTTTTTCATCATAGATCACATTAAACTTCCATTTTAGATCATCAACTATTTGCTGTGCAATCTCTGGTAAACCATCTTTCTTAACCAAAGGAAGGATAGCAGCTTTTACTGGCGCAACAACAGCTGGTAGTTTTAATACTACTCTACTAGAACCATCTTCTAATGCTTCTTCTTGTAAAGCAGTAGAGAAAACAGCTAAAAACATCCTGTCTAGTCCTACAGATGTCTCTACTACATAAGGAACATAGCTTTCTTTTAATTCTGGGTCAAAAAATTGCAATTTCTTTCCTGAATGTTCTTCATGTGCTTTGAGATCGAAATCGGTTCTGGAATGAATTCCTTCTAGTTCTTTAAATCCAAATGGAAAATCAAACTCTATATCTGCCGCTGCATTAGCATAGTGGGCTAATTTATCATGATCGTGGAAACGGTAATTTTCTTCACCCAACCCAAGAGAAAGGTGCCAATTTAATCTTGTTTCTTTCCAGTATTCATACCATTTCATTTCTTCACCTGGTCGAACAAAGAATTGCATTTCCATTTGTTCAAACTCACGCATTCTGAAGATGAATTGACGGGCTACAATTTCATTTCTAAACGCTTTACCGGTCTGGGCAATACCAAAAGGTATTTTCATTCGCCCTGTTTTTTGTACGTTTAGGAAGTTTACAAATATTCCTTGTGCAGTTTCTGGTCTCAAATAAAGGTCCATGGCAGAATCTGCTGATGCTCCCAATTTGGTGCCAAACATTAGATTAAACTGTCGAACGTCTGTCCAGTTTTTAGATCCTGTTTCGGGGTCAGCTATCCCTAATTCTTCTATCAACAACTTCACATCAGCAAGATCTTCATTCTCTAAAGATTTTGCCATTCGTTGTACGATCTCTTCTTTTTGAGAAAGATATTTTACTACTCTTGGATTGGTAGATACAAACTGTTCTTCATCAAAACTATCTCCAAAGCGTTTTTTTGCCTTTGCTATTTCTTTTAGCGCTTTTTGGTTAAGTTTCTCTGCATAATCTTCAATAAGAACATCTGCTCTATATCTTTTTTTAGAATCTTTATTATCAATCAATGGGTCATTAAATGCATCAACGTGACCAGACGCTTTCCATGTGGTAGGGTGCATAAATATCGCAGCATCTAATCCTACTATATTTTGATGCATGTTTACCATACTTTTCCACCAATATTCTCGTATGTTTTTTTTAAGTTCTACACCATTTTGACCATAATCATACACTGCACTTAATCCATCATAGATCTCACTAGAACCAAAAATATATCCATACTCTTTAGCATGGGCAATTACTTTTTTAAATTTATCTTCTTGCTTTGCCATTTATGTCGTTTAAAATTAAAAACGTCTGCATGCAAATTATCCATACAGCCGTTTTCTTTTTAAAAATTTGTTTCGCAAAAATAATTGAATTTAAATGATTTGAAAGGGAATTCTATCAATTAATAACGAAAGCAGCTAATTTCCTTAAAAAGCATAAAAAAACCGCTTAGTTAATTCAAACTAAGCGGTTTTTTATATAATTATATTAAGACTATTTCAATTCAAACTGTGTATTTGAGATCATTCTTGGTCCAGAGAACAAGTTTACTACATAGTTTCCTTTTACAAGTTCACCTTCAGCTGCATCAACTAGTACACAAACATCCAACGCATCATTTTCATAGAACACTTGGTTACGTCCACTGTAAGTAAGGATTGCATCATCAAAATTTACAGAAACTTTATCACCAATTAAGTTATTTTCAGGATTGATTACCTGAACGAAAAGTTCTTTATCTCCTTTTTCGGTTAATTTGTTTGGTGAAAGTGTAAAACAAACTCTTACTTTTTCAGCTTTACTAGCTTTAGTTGAAGAAGATATTTTACCACTATTACGTACACGCACACCTTCTGCCTTGATATTAGCAGCTGTAAGTGCAGAACCTCTTTCTACAATTTCTGCAAGTTGTGCATTTTGTGTTTGTAAAGAATCTGAATATATGATTCTTTTATTCAACGCTACAGAAGTACTATCAAGATCTGTTGCCAACTGGGTATTTGCTGTTGTCAAGCTATCTGCAAGCTTAAATAATCTTTCGCGCTCTTTTTTAAGTTTACCTACTTCTCTTCTATATCTTGAAATTAATGCAAGATTAGCATCGTTATCTTTTACACTATCTAATAGAACTACAATACGTTCTTTAGCTTTAAGTAAATGGTCATCCATTACTTCATTAAGAGCGATAGCATTATCATACTTTGTAATTAATTCTCCTAATTCGCTTTCAATAAGATCCTTTTCTTGTTGCAAAATTGCTTTATTTTGCTTCTCTTCGTTGTAAAACTTATACGTAAAAATCCCTAGAATAAGCAACAGTGCTCCTAGAACACCGATAAGAATTTTAAGGGTCAAGTTATTGTTTTGAGTTGTCATAATAAATTTATTTCTAATTTTTGATGGTTATTTACAATCGCTAAATTAATAATTAATGTTAATCCCCCTAATAAAATGCTAAGAGACTTAGCTTATTTATTCTATCCTATATATTGTGCCGCCTGTGATGGCCCACTACATAAAAACGAAAGGTTGATGTGTACTTCTTGTCGACACGAACTCCCTTTAGGCAATTTCCATAACGTAAACGCAAAAAAAATTGAAAAAGTATTTTATGGGCGTGTCAAAATTGAAAATGCGACCTCTTTATTTGTATTTCAGAAAGATGGTTTAGTGCAAAATTTGATTCATAACCTTAAGTTTAGAGGAAGAGAAGAAATTGGAAGAGAGTTAGGAAAGTGGCTGGGAGAGGTAATATCTCAAAATGCTGATTATCAACATATTGATGTTATTGTTCCTGTTCCATTACACAAAAAAAGACTTCGAGAAAGAGGTTATAATCAAGTTGAAAAATTTGGGATTGAAATTGCTAAGTTATTAAATGCAAAATATATTGATTCTGTACTTAAAAAAAATTCACATAATAAGAAACAATCCAAGCGAGAAAGGAACAATAGGTGGATTAATACGTCTGAAACATTTGGCATTCAAAATGAGTCTTTACTCAAAAACAAGCATGTATTACTGGTGGATGATATTATTACAACCGGCGCTACTATTGAAGCATGCATAAATGTATTGAAAGCTATTCCTGGAATTAAAATAAGTATTGCAGCAATGGCAATAGCAGAATAGTTTTTTAGTTTTTATAATATAGTTGTTTCTTTGCGTCTTAAATTATCATGGAAATATGAACAAAAAATTAAATACGTTATTGTTTGCCGTTGTATTACTTACCATTGTGGTTAGTTGTGCAAAAAAAGGATCAATAACCGGTGGAGAGAAAGATGAAACACCACCTGTTTTTGTAAAGGCTTTTCCACCTAATTTCTCTACAAATTTTAATAAAGATGAAATTCGTATTTATTTTGATGAATATATAAAGCTAAAGGACGCTCAACAGCAAATTATCATATCTCCTCCTATGGATCCCAAACCAACAATAACACCATTAGGAGGTGCAGGCAAGTTTATTAAAATCAAATTTCTGGATACTTTGCTACAAAACACCACATATAGCATTAATTTTGGCGAAAGTGTCGAGGATAATAATGAAGGTAATTCTTATCCTTTTTTTAGATACGTTTTTTCAACAGGGGATTTTCTTGATTCTTTACATGTAAAAGGTACTGTTGCTAGTGCAATCAAAAAGAAAATAGAGCCTAATATTACCGTTGCCCTTTATGAGGTAGATGAAAACTATTCTGACTCATTAGTATTCAACACCGTTCCTAGGTATATTACCAATACATTAGACAGTACTGCCTTTGATTTTTACAATCTGAAAAAAGGAAAATATAAGCTCATCGCTTTAAAAGATGCTGCTTCTAACTATACCTATGAACCAAGACAAGACAAAATAGGTTTTTATGACGAAATCATTACACTTCCTGAAGACACGGCCAAAGTCTTTACTATTAAAATATTTAAAGAAGTTTTTGATTTTAAAGCGCTGTTACCAAAACAAGTTTCAAAAAACGAGTTTATTTTTCCTTATGAAGGTGAACGGGATAGTATGAAAATCAAACTACTAAGTGATGTTCCTGATGATTTTATATCTCGAATCCTGCCAGATAAGGAAAAAGATAGCCTACATTATTGGTTTAAACCATTTTTCGAATCGGATTCTTTAATTTTTGAAGTTTCTAATTCTAAAAATTATATTGACACCCTTACCCCAAGAATAAAAGATCAATATAAGGATTCTCTAAAGCTCTCATCAAAGTTTGGATCATCTCTACCACTTAATGAAAATTTCGTCTTATTAGCAACGACTCCTTTAGATAGTATTAATGAAAAATTGATCACGCTCACAGATAAGGATACTTTAGCAATTCCTTTCTCTGTTCATTTAGACAGAAAGATAAATGAAGCAGAACTTGTTTTTGAAAAAACAGAGGGTAACAGCTACACTTTGCAAATTTTACCAGAAGCAATTAAAGATTTTGTTGGCAATGTTAATGACACAATAGATGTAAGGTTTAGAACAAAAAAATTAGCAGATTATGGTACAATTTTCCTAACACTTCAAAACGTAAAACAATATCCTGTTTTAGTGCAGGTAACTAATGAAAAAGAAGAGGTAATCTCAGAAAAAATTGCCAAAAATGAAGACATACTTCCTTTTGAATATCTTGATCCAGGTAAATATTTTATACGGGTAATTTTAGACACAAATGGCAATGGTAAGTGGGATACCGGTAATTTCTTAAAAGGGATACAACCAGAAGAAGTTAAATACTTTCCAGAAGTAATTGACTTAAGGCCTAACTGGGAACTAAAACAAATCTTTATTCTAGAGTAGTTTAAAATTATCTCTATCATTAAGAAAGGACAGCTTCGTTCTTATCTCTTTGATATGAGATTTATATAAAGTTGTGTAAATAATTGTTTCTTTTTCGACTGGATTTTCGTCTAAGAGAGAATTTCCTAAAACATCATAGACAGCCGAGTGACCATTGTATTCGTAACCTTTACCATCCAATCCTATACGGTTCGTTCCAATACAATAGCACATATTTTCAATAGCCCTGGCTTGTAGCAATATATCCCAAGCATTGATTCTTGGTTTTGGCCAACTAGCTACATATAAAAGCACATCATACTCAGACGTATTTCTTGCCCAAACCGGAAACCTAAGATCATAACATATTTGAGGTTTAATTTTCCAGCCTAAATATTCAATAATCACCTCTTCTTGTCCCGCAGTAAACACCTCTTCTTCCTTAGCCAAAGTAAATAACTGATGTTTATCATAGATATAGTGAGTACCATTAGGTAGCATAAAAATCAACCTGTTGTAATACTTGTTGTCCTCTTCTATAATAATACTACCCGCTATAGCACTATTCTTTTCTTTTGCCATTACCGTAAGCCATTGCACCGTATCGCCATTCATAGTTTCGGCTACTTCGTCAGCATTCATAGTAAATCCTGTATTAAACATCTCCGGCAAAACAATAATATCTACTTTTTTCGAAATAGCTTTAATTTTTTCAGAAAAGGAAGTGCGATTCTCTGTAGGGTTCTCCCAAACCAAATTAGCCTGAATTAATGCAATGTCTAAAGTTTCTTTCATAGGTTAAAAATAGTAAAATCTAATCGCTAACAAACAATCTTAAAAAGAGATATTATAACACCTCATCAAATCTATCATGCCTTAGAATTATTCTAGGGCATTTTAGTGTCGTTTTTAAATGATTTTATGGTAAAACCACAAGGTCTTGTTAAAAAATCATATTTACATAACAATTATTTCATATCGTAATCCAAATTGGGGGTTCTTTTTTCAATAAAATCCTTATTTTCGCAAACCTAATAGAAAGAACGATCAAATGAGCACGAAGTTTCCTGAATATAAAGGACTTGACTTACCAAAAGTAGCTGACGAAATACTAGATTTCTGGAAGCAAAATAACATCTTTGAAAAAAGTGTTACTGAGCGTGATGGAGCAGAACCATATGTGTTTTTTGAAGGGCCTCCTTCAGCAAATGGATTACCGGGTATTCACCATGTAATGGCTCGTGCCATAAAGGATATTTTTTGTCGTTATAAAACCCAAAAAGGATACCAGGTAAAACGTAAAGCCGGATGGGATACTCATGGGCTTCCTGTAGAGCTTGGTGTTGAAAAGGAATTAGGGATTACCAAAGAAGATATCGGTAAAAAAATTACTGTAGAAGAATATAATGAGGCTTGTAAGAAAGCCGTGATGCGTTATACAGATATCTGGAACGATCTTACTCAAAAAATAGGATACTGGGTAGATATGGATGATCCATATATCACTTACAAATCTAAGTACATGGAGAGTGTATGGTGGCTACTTGCACAAATCTATAAAAAAGGATTGCTATACAAAGGTTATACTATCCAGCCGTATTCTCCAAAGGCCGGCACAGGACTAAGTTCTCATGAACTTAACCAACCAGGAACGTATCAGGATGTTACAGACACCACTGTTGTTGCCCAATTTAAAGCCAAAGAAGATACTTTACCTTCATTTTTACAAAATATAGAAGGTGCCATTTATTTCTTGGCCTGGACGACTACACCTTGGACACTTCCATCTAATACCGCATTAACCGTTGGCCCTAAAATAGATTATGTTTTAGTCAAAACATTCAATCAATATACTTTTGAACCTACTAACGTAATTCTTGCAAAAAACCTGGTAGGAAAACAGTTTTCAGGAAAGTTTGCAAAAGTAGGAACTGAAGAGGAAGTTAATTCTTTCAAAGAAGGAGATAAAAAAGTACCTTTTTCTATTCTTAAAGAATTTAAAGGAAAAGATCTTGTAGATATACGCTATGAACAAGTAATGGATTTCGTTCAACCGTATCATAATCCTGAAAATGCATTTAGAGTAATTTCTGGGGATTTTGTAACTACTGAAGATGGAACAGGTATTGTTCATACAGCACCTACATTTGGTGCAGATGATGCTATGGTGGCAAAACAAGCTACTCCAGAAGTACCTGCGCTATTGGTAAAGGACGACAATGATAACCTGGTGCCATTAGTGGATTTACAGGGTAAATTCACAAAACATGTGGGTGAATTTGCAGGGAAATATGTCAAGAATGAATATTATGATGAGGGCACAGCTCCAGAAAAATCTGTAGATGTAGAAATTGCTATCAAACTTAAAATAGAAAACAAAGCTTTTAAGGTTGAAAAATATGTGCACAGCTATCCTAATTGCTGGCGTACAGACAAACCTGTACTTTATTACCCGTTAGATTCCTGGTTTATTAAAGTTACCGATTTTAAAGATCGTATGCACGAACTTAATCTTGGTATTAACTGGAAGCCCAAAGCCACCGGTGAAGGGCGTTTTGGAAACTGGCTTGCTAATGCAAATGACTGGAATCTTTCAAGATCGCGTTTTTGGGGTATTCCTCTTCCTATTTGGAGAACAGAAGATGGTAAAGAAGAGCTAATTATTGGTTCTGTGGAAGAATTAAAAACAGAAATGGCAAAAGCTGTAGAAGCTGGTGTTCTTGAATCTGATGTATTCGCCGATTTTGTTGTTGGCGATATGAGCGAGGATAATTATGACAAAGTAGACCTACATAAAAATGTAGTCGATAAAATTACATTAATCTCTCCTTCTGGGAAGCCTATGAAACGAGAGAGTGACCTAATCGATGTATGGTTTGACTCTGGATCAATGCCTTATGCACAATGGCATTATCCTTTCGAAAATAAAGAAAAAGTAGAGTCTGGTGATGGTAAAGCAGATTTTATTGCAGAAGGTGTAGATCAAACTCGGGGATGGTTTTATACGCTACATGCAATTGCAACGGTGATCTTTGATGATGTAGCCTATAAAAATGTTGTGTCTAATGGCTTGGTACTTGATAAAAATGGACAAAAGATGTCAAAGAGGCTTGGTAATGCGGCTGATCCATTCGAAACTTTAAAAGCCTATGGGCCAGATGCCACTCGTTGGTATATGATTAGTAACGCTAACCCTTGGGATAATTTAAAATTTGATATTGAAGGAATTGCCGAAGTGCGCCGTAAGTTTTTTGGTACGCTTTATAATACATATTCATTCTTTACTTTATACGCTAATATCGACAATTTTACATATTCTGAAGCAGATATCCCACTGGCAGAACGACCAGAGATTGATCGATGGATTCTTAGTGAATTACATACATTGATCAAAAATGTTGATGAGTATTACAATGATTACGAACCAACCAAAGCCACTAGAGCAATCTCTTACTTTGTTCAGGAAAATCTTAGTAATTGGTTTGTAAGATTAAGCAGAAGAAGATATTGGAAAGGTGATTACCAACAAGATAAAATTTCTGCATATCAAACATTATACACCTGTATGCTTACAGTAGCCAAACTTGGAGCTCCGGTAGCACCATTTTTTATGGATAGACTCTACAAAGATCTGGTAGCTGGGACGAAGAAAGAAAGTTTTGAAAGTGTGCATCTTTCTAATTTCCCAAAATATGATAATGCTTTTGTAGATAAAGGATTAGAACACAAGATGCAAAAGGCGCAAACTATTTCTTCTTTGGTACTTTCATTACGCCAAAAAGAAAAGATTAAGGTTCGCCAACCACTGCAACGTATCATGATCCCGGTACTAAGTGAAGCAGAGAAAAATGAAATTAATGACATTGCCGATCTTATAAAAAGTGAGGTAAATGTTAAAGAAATCGAGCTTATTGATGATGCATCTGGCATATTAGTGAAGCAAATCAAGCCTAATTTTAAATCTCTAGGCCCTCGCTTTGGTAAAGATATGAAGTTGATAGCCAATAAGATACAAACATTCGATCAAGAAACCATAAAAATTCTTGAACAAACGGGCAGTTTTGATGTAGAAATTAATGATAAAATTATTACATTAGGTACCGATGATGTAGAGATTAGTTCTCAAGATATAGAGGGCTGGTTAGTTGCAAATTCTGGCTCTTTAACCGTAGCACTGGATGTAACAATAAGTCCAGAACTTAAAAAAGAAGGGATCGCCAGAGAGCTTGTTAATCGTATTCAAAATATTCGTAAGGATAGTGGATTCGAGGTGACTGATAAAATAGAAATTGTTTTTGAAGAAAATAAGACTATTAAAGAGGCCGTTGCAACTAATGAGGTATACATCAAAAATGAAACCTTAACCGAATCAATTGAGTTTTCAACCAATGTAATAAATGGTACAGAAATTGCGTTTGATGAGATTGCAACCCAATTGATAATAAAAAAACATTAAGAATATGGCAGAAGATGTAAAAGTAAGGTACAGCGATGCTGACTTAGAAAAGTTCAGAGGAATTATCGTTGAAAAAATGGAAAAGGCACAGAAGGATTTGGAATTACTTCAAAGTGCATACAAGAATGACGGAAATAATGGAACAGATGACACCTCGCCTACATTCAAAGCATTTGAAGAAGGCAGTGAAACTATGTCCAAGGAAGCAAATACACAACTTGCTATAAGACAAGAGAAATTTGTACGTGATCTAAAAAATGCATTATTACGTATAGAAAATAAAACATATGGTATTTGCCGTGTAACTGGTAAATTAATTAACCCTGAGCGATTAAAACTAGTCCCTCATGCAACATTAAGTATTGAGGCCAAGAACATGCAGAGCTAATAAAACACTAAGATGTTAAATAAAAAAAAGTGCTTTCTATTAATTTAGAAAGCACTTTTTTTATTTATGAATGTAACCTTTTTAAAAAAATAAGGTATTACTAATAGAAACCAACCAAAAGAGTAACATCTTGAAAAATTTAACTGACGAAGAATTAATGATTCTGGTATCTAACGGAAATTTAGATATGATGAGTATCCTATTTGAAAGGTATCATGTAAAAATCTTTAATTTTTTATTGAAAATGACACTAGACCGAGACATAAGCCAGGATATAACTCAAGAAGTTTTTTATAAAGCTATTAAATATAGAGCCTCATATAACAATGGGAAGTTTTCATCCTGGATGTATACCATTGCAAGAAATGTGTTTTCAGATCATTATCAAGCTCAAAAAAACAAAGACCAACGATTAGACAATATAGAGTATAAAATCAAAGATCAAGAAACTGACTTTATAGAAAATAATGAAACCACAGAGCAATTAAACCTGGCATTGAATCAACTAAACAAAGGAGATAAAGAACTAGTTATCATGAATCGTTATCAAGGAATTAAATATCAAGAGATTGCAGAGATTACGGGCTCAACTGCCGGAGCCGTAAAAACAAAAGTACACCGGGCAATACATAAATTAAAAGATTATTATTTACAAAACATATAGCTATTATGAACTGTAATAAAATAGAGGAACGACTGATCGATTTTATAGACCATAATTTAGATCAAGAAACACATCAAAAAACTGAAGAACACTTAAAAGATTGTAAAAGTTGTAGTAGTGCTTTGCATGAACTTCAAATTGTATTTGAAGCCATGAGTAGTGACCCCAAAGAATTGCCTAACAAAAGTTTACAAACAAACTTTGAAAAAGCGTTGGCAAACGAAAAAGAGTTACTCGCCAACTCTAGTGTAATTTCTATTGGTAAGAAAACAAATACCTCTTGGAAAACAGCTATACAGATTGCGGCCACTATTGCACTAGTACTCTCTGGATATTTCTTTGGTAAATTTCAAAATAATGAGTTTTTCTCTAAAGAAATAGCAGTATTGAAAAAAGAAAAAACACAAATGAAAGAAGTGATGACTATTTCACTCATAGAAAATGAATCTGCAAGCAAAAGATTACAAGCCGTAAACTACGCAGAAGAATTTGAAAAACCAGGTAACGATATTCTAAAAGCGTTAATAAATAAAATGAATTACGACGATCATATCAATGTGCGACTTGCTGCAGCAGAAGCACTTGCAAAGTTTTCAGATTCAGAGATGGTACGTAAAGCATTAATACATGCAATGGATTTAGAAAAAGATCCCAGTATGCAAATCGAATTAATTCAAATATTAGTTTCTATTGAGGAAAAGCGCGCGGTTCCCTCTATGGAAAAGTTACTTCAAGAAGAAGAAACACCAGACTATGTAAAAGATCAAGTAAAGATTGGTCTACCTAATTTAATTTAAAAATCAAAAAACGAATACTCATGAAAAAAATAGCAATAGCACTACTTTTTCTAATATCAATTGGAAATCTAAAAGCGCAAGATTATACAAAATCCCTGCAAGGCATTAAGAAAGTAAAAATAAGTTCTGCATCGGGAGTAAAGATAAAAACGCATAACCAAAATGAGCTTAAAATAATAGGAAATGATCGTAAAACACCCGAAAAAGCAAGAGGATTAAAAGCAGTCTATGCAGGTGGAAGCGATAATACCGATATAGGTGTTTATGTCGATAAAGATGGAGAAGCTCTTGTAATTAGAAACCTAAAAAATATGCACAGCAAAGTTTTAGAAATTTACCTTCCCGACACCATTAATATTACTGTAGAAAAGAGTAATCTAGGAGGTGTTGCTATTGAAGGATTCTCATCAGAAATTGAAGCGATAACAAACGTAGGAAGTATTATCCTAAGGGACGTAACAGGTCCAGTTGTTGCAAAAACGGCAACAGGAGAGATTAATATCGTGTTTAACAAAGTAAGTCAAAGCTCTCCTATATCACTTATTTCTGCAACAGGAGCAATAGATGTAAGCCTGCCCTCTAGTACTCCTGCTAATTTAGAATTAAAAACTGCAATGGGAGAGATTTATACTGATTTTGATATCAAATTCCCCGTTAAGGATAATGATATGAAATTAATTGCTGGTAAAAGAGCTATTAATACCGCAATAAATAATGGCGGGGTAGACATTAGTCTAAGATCATCTACAGGAAATATTTACCTGAGAAAGAAATAAAGAGGTCAATCAATTAATCAAAAACGAACAATATGAAAAATTTAATAATCCTTACCATGCTGTGCTTTGTTTCATTACAAATACAAGCACAGAAAGTAATCGAGAAACAACTTAACACTTCAACAAAAGAAGTTAAAGTAGAATTCAAATTCGCAGAAGACATTAAGATAAAGACTTGGGACAAAAGTGAAGTATATATAAAAGCAGAGGTTAGTGTAAACGCAGGAGAATTTGATGATTACTTTGACCTAAAAATAGATAACTCTTCTACCGTTCTGGATATAAAATCAAGTTATGGGGATTTATTTGATAAATGGAAGAAAGAACGTGGTTCTAACCGCAATAACAACTGGGGCCCATGCAATAACCTGGATATTGATGCTAATTACACACTTTATCTTCCCAAAAATTATAGGTTACGAGTGAAAAGTATATCTGGCAACGTTCAATCTGAAAACTATCAAGGAGAATTAATCGTAGATATTATAAGTGGAAATATTGATATCAAAAACTATAATGGAGATCTCAGTCTTAAAACAATAAGTGGTGATATTGACATTAATGTTGCAAAATCAAGATTAAAAGCAGAGACTATTTCAGGAATGATTTACTCTGATAAAGATATGAATTTTGATCACGGCAAAAATCGAATAGTTGGTAGTAAAGTAAGCGGAACTTTTGGAGATGTAAAAAGCCAGTTAAACCTTAAAACTATTAGTGGAAGTATTTTTATACGAAAGCAATAACACCTACTATATCGCTAAAAAGAAATTAACCACCCTTAGACAACAGGTGGTTAATTTCTTTTTTACGGCCTTATTCTTTATCTCACAGTCAATAAGCAGTCACATAAGTGTTTGTAAAACAAAATAAAATACTATTTTTGTCCGTCGCTTTTAGCACCTACAAACTAATACGTTTATGTCCTTAAAGAAATCTATTTTAATTATAATTTTGGTATTACTGATTGATCAAATCACTAAGATTTATATCAAAACTCATTTCAATCTTCACGAAGAAGTAAGTGTATTTAACTGGTTTCGTATTGTGTTTGTAGAAAACAAAGGAATGGCATGGGGATTTGAGTTACCAGGTAGTTACGGAAAACTTGTTCTAACATTGTTTAGATTGGTTGCTATTACCGGGATTGGATATTGGCTTTATGATTCTGTTCGTAAAAATAGCCCTGCTATCCTTACTTTTTGTATTGCTTTAATTTTTGCCGGAGCTTTTGGTAATATTATAGATTCAGTATTTTATGGTATTCTATTTGGTAAGAGTACAAATATTGATGTTGCAAGCTTTTTACCAGAAGGAGGAGGTTACGAAAGCCTATTTTATGGTAAAGTAGTAGATATGATTCAGTTTACCTTTTATGATGATATTTTACCAGAATGGATCCCTTTTTGGGGTGGGCAACACTTTTCTTTTTTTGATCCTGTTTTTAATATTGCAGATTCTGCAATAAGTATTGGAGTGTTCTTACTGATAATTTTTTACAAAAAAGCTTTTCCAAAACACGAAGAAATATAATTAATACACTGTACCTAAACTAATATTCTCTCGAAATCGTTAAGCTTAATTGGCTTAGCTAAGTAATCCGAAACAACGTCGATTGATTTTGCGCGTTCAATATCTCGTGAGTCTATAGAAGAACTCACCACATAAAGATCAATATCTTCACTAATCTTATTTCTAATTTTTGAGAATTCTTTCAAAAACTCCCATCCATCCATTATCGGCATATTAATATCAAGAAAAATAACCTGTGGCACTTCCTCTTCCTTATTGTCTTCAACAAAATTTACAAAAAACTCTAATGCTTCTTTGCCATTATTAAATACTAAAACAGACTTAGATAGTCTTCTAAGCTCTATAATTTTACTAACTAGATTAATGTAAATATTGTCATCATCAATGATGCAAACGGTTTCTATATTTTGGGGCATATTAGGGGTAAAAAATTATAAGTATCCAATATAGAATAAAGTATCCTAGAATGCAAGAAACGTTAATTAATTCTTAAAATAATGTGTTTCTAATGGTGTGACGCAAAGATCTAGTCGTATATCCGTATCAATTACAGTTCCTATTTCTTTTTCTGGTTCAAAAAATGAAAGACCAACTTTTATTGTTTCGGGCTTACATTTTGCTAAAAATTTATCATAGAAGCCTTTTCCGTAACCTACCCGATTCCCATATTGATCAAAAGCAAAAAGTGGTATAAAAACTACATCTATTTTTTCTTCTGGGATTGGTATCCCATCTGTTGGTTCTGGTATCCCCCATAAGTTTAGTTTAAGTACTGTATTATCGGTAAGCAAAATATTTTCAAGAGAATTATCTTCAAAATTACTCTTGGGTACAATTACATTTTTATCCTTACCCAAAAGAATATTTAAGATAAATTCTGTATTAATTTCTTTTTGTTTTAAAATTGGCAGAAAGATATGATAATACGATTTTTCCCATATAGGTAATTGAAGTAGTCTATTAGCAATATCCATACTCATATCTTCGATTTCCTGACTACTTAAATTGGACCTTAGTCTTTTATATTTATCACGTAATTCCTTCTTATTCATCAACAAGTTCTTTTGTAATATGAAAAATGGCATCTCCCTGATACACAATAGGTGCTTCATTTACATTGATTATGTAACCAATATTATTTGCTTTTACCACATGCCTCATCTTACCGTATGGGTCTGTAATTGTTGCCAAAACTTCTCCTTTTTCCACATATTTACTTATTGGCACTTTGATATGAAGCAATCCACTGCATTTTGCTCGTACCCAAGTACTCTTTTGAATAATTATATTTTTACTTTCCTGTATGGGAGCTTCAAATTGAGAATGTAACATATCAAGATATTTAAGTATGCGCATAGTTCCTTGCACACCTTCTCGCGCTATTTCTTTACTACTGTTTTGTGATTTACCTCCTTCAAATAGCAAAATATCCTTACCTTTTTTAGCGCACGTAGCACGATAAGATCCTTCCAAATTTTTAGACAAAAGTGTAAATGGAGCGTTAAAAACTTTAGCTAGTGCTACTAATCTTTCGTTTTTAGGATCAACTCTTATGTGCGGAGCATTGAATCTGCTTGATCCTCCTGTATGAAAATCTAAACAAAAATCTGCAACGGGTAAAATTTCAGTTATAAATTGATAAGCAAAACGACTTGCTAGAGACCCATTTTTGGTTCCTGGAAAAACTCTGTTTAAATCTCGCCCGTCTGGGAAAAAACGATTCATACTCAAAAAACCAAAAACATTAAGAACCGGGATACAAATAATAGTTCCTCTGGCAGGTTTATTGATTTTTTTAGAAATAATCTGTCTAACAACCTCTACTCCGTTAATTTCATCGCCATGTATACCTGCAGTAATTAATACCGTTGGTCCTTGTTTTTTGGATCGCTCAATAATTATTGGAATCTCTACTTTTGTAGAAGTATATAGTTTTGCTATATTAAAATTTATTGTTGTACTTGTTCCGGGTAGAATTTCATTACCCAATATGTTAAGTATACTTTCTTCTTTAACTTCTGACATATACTATATTTATATACTTCTCTCAATATAACGAATAATAGTTTTTGCAATATCTTTTCCGGTAGCACTTTCTATCCCTTCTAGTCCAGGAGAAGAATTCACTTCTAATATTAACGGTCCCCTAGAACTTTGCAGCATATCTACACCTGCAACCCCTAATTTTAATGCTCTAACAGCTTTTATTGCAGCATTTTCTTCTTCATCAGTCAAACTTATGACTGATGCACTACCTCCTCTATGTAAATTTGACCTAAACTCACCTTCTTTTCCTTGTCTCTTCATAGCTCCAACAACCTGTCCATCAACTATAAAAGCTCTTATATCTGCTCCTTTGGCCTCTTTTATGTATTCTTGAACAATAACCCTGGCCTGTAACCCATTAAAAGCTTCTAATACTGATTCGGCAGCCGTTTTGGTCTCTGCAAGTACAACACCTAATCCTTGAGTTCCTTCAAGAAGTTTTATTATTAAAGGAGCTCCACCTACATGAGAAATAACCTCTGAAACGTCTTTAGAATAGTTTGTAAATACCGTTTTGGGAAGTCCTAAACCAGCTTTAGACAATACTTGTAAACTTCTTAATTTATCTCTTGACTCTACTAAAGCTTGAGATTGGACGGTTGTAAAAACATTCATCATTTCAAATTGCCTTACAACTGCTGTTCCGTAAAAAGTAATAGAAGCACCTATTCTGGGAATTACAGCATCTACATGATCTAATTTTTTACCTTTGTAATAAATCTCAGGTATTTTCTTTTCTATTACGATATCACAATTAAGTGGATCGATTACCTGCACATTATGTTTACGTTTTACTGCTGCCTGAACAAGCGCGTCGGTAGAATACAAAGTAGCACTTCGTGATAATATTTTAATATTCATTATAGTTTCTGATTATATGACTGATTTTCTAATTGAGGGTCAACTAAAAATTTTCCGCTTAAAAATTTACGTCCAATCAATACAGGAAAACGCATATCATCACGAGTAGTCATTGTAAGAGTTATAGGATATTTTTTGCCAAACACTATGATTTGTGTACGTATTGCAAATCGTACTTCAACTTTTCCATTACTACTTTTAACAGCTGTAATATCATAATTTTTAAAAGTGAATTTTTTTCCGTTGTATTCGGGATGCGTAGCATCAAGAAAGCTACATTGCAAAGTCTGATCAATTTCTCTAATATCAACACAATGAATAGATGACGTATACGCCCCCGTATCGATTTTGACATCGATATCTATTAATTCTAATAGCGGAAAATCCACTTTATCAGTCCGGCCAATTATTTTCTTTTCATTTTCCAAAAAAACAGAATAATATTATAGAACTACTAAAGTAAGAAAAATCAGGATGTATTATAGGATATCATAAGTTTTTAATAGAGCAATCCCATTTAATTCAGTATTTAACAAAATTTAAACTTCATATATTTATATTCCAATTGAGGTAAACCCTTAACTTTACATTGGAATATGCAAGAAGCCTCATTAAACATACAAATAAAAACATTGCCTACCGGTCCCGGGGTTTATCAGTACTATGACAAGGATGATAAATTACTTTACATAGGTAAAGCCAAAAATCTTAAAAAAAGAGTTGCCTCTTATTTTAATAAGAATCATGACAATTATAAAACCACCGTTCTTGTAAAAAAAATTCGTTCGATACGACATATTGTTGTAGAAACCGAGACTGATGCACTACTCCTTGAGAACAATTTGATCAAAAAACATCAACCAAGGTTTAATGTAATGCTTAAAGATGATAAAACATATCCCTGGATATGCATCAAAAAAGAACGTTTCTCCAGAATTTTCCCTACACGAAACTTGATTAAGGATGGATCAGAGTATTATGGCCCTTACACAAATTTTAAAACCGTTAATACCTTATTAGATCTTATAAAAGGATTGTATCAACTTAGAACATGTAATTATGATTTGTCTCAACAAAAAATAGATACTGGTAAATACAAAGTTTGTCTTGAATATCACTTAGGCAATTGCAAAGGTCCTTGCGAAGGGTTACAAGATGAAAAAGAATACAACGAAAACCTTGATGCTATTCGCCAAATTGTAAAAGGTAATTTTAAGGATTCCTTAAATCGTTTCCGTACTCAAATGGCTGATTATGCAGAAAAAATGGAGTTTGAAGATGCGCAAAGAATTAAAGAGAAAATTGAAGTGCTAGAAAAGTATCAGGCAAAATCAACTGTTGTTAATCCCAAAATAAGTAATGTTGATGTGTTTTCTATCATATCTGATGAATCTTATGGTTACGTTAATTTCCTTCAGATATCATATGGCGCGATTATAAGATCTCACACTACCGAAATCAAGAAAAAACTTGAGGAATCTGATAAAGAGCTTTTGGAGTTGGCAATTATAGAATTGCGGCAAAGATTTGGTTCTAATTCAAAAGAAATATTTGTTCCTTTTCAGGTAGACCTGGGAGAAGGATTAAAGATTACTATTCCTCAATTAGGGGATAAAAAGAAAATCTTAGATTTATCCTTAAGAAATGCCAAATACTTCAGACAAGAACGTTTCAAGCAAATCAAAATCATTGACCCAGATCGTCATACCAAGAGATTAATGGCGCAAATGAAAAAAGATTTGCGATTACCGCAGGAGCCAATTCATATTGAGTGTTTTGATAATTCTAATATTCAAGGAACAAACCCCGTAGCCGCTTGTGTAGTTTTCAAAAATGGAAAACCCAGCAAAAAAGAATACCGAAAATTTAATATAAAAACGGTAGAAGGTGCTAATGACTTTGCTTCTATGGAGGAAGTTGTGTACAGAAGGTATAAACGATTAGTAGAGGAAGAAGAACCACTACCACAACTGGTCATTGTTGATGGTGGAAAAGGACAACTATCTTCTGGTCTGAAAGCTCTTGATGACTTGGGATTAAGAGGAAAAATAACGATTATTGGTATTGCCAAGAGATTAGAAGAAATCTACTATCCCGGGGATTCTATTCCCCTATATTTAGACAAAAAATCCGAGAGCCTAAAGGTTATTCAACACCTGCGTAATGAGGCACATCGATTTGGCATCACATTTCATAGACAAAAACGAAGCAAGGCTGCACTAGAAACAGAACTGGATTTGATACCGGGTATAGGAGAAAAAACAGTAATAGAATTGCTAACTCATTTCAGATCTGTGAAAAGAATTAGTGAAGCACCCAAGGAAGAACTTGCTCAAGTGATAGGAGATTCACGCGCAACCAAAGTATTTAATTACTATCTTTCTAAAAAAGAGTAAGTGTGGTTATGAATTACATCTTCAGAACTTTTCAAATTAGAGCACTTTTTGTTCTTATGTTTTTTATCTCTGGGGCACATTGGTCTCAGGAAAAAGAAACTTCAGAAATTCATGATTTGCCTATTCAAGAAGATGTAAAGGTGGGGTTGGTTTTAAGTGGTGGTGGTGCAAAAGGGTTAGCACATATCGGTGCATTAAAAGTTATTGAAAATGCAGGGGTGCGAATAGATTACATTGGAGGAACAAGCATGGGAGCTATTGTAGGGGCACTATACGCATCTGGATATAAAGCAAAAGAGTTGGATTCGATTTTTAGATCTGTAGATTTTGACGCATTTATTCAAGATCAACTCCCTAGAGACGCCAAAACATTCTATGAACGAGAAGATTCAGAAAAATATGCAATAACTCTTCCTTTTGACAATTTTAAAGTGGGCTTACCCAAAGGGTTATCCAAAGGGCAAAATTTTTACAATCAATTCTCAAGATATACTGCTCATGTAAATGATATTCATGATTTTGATAAGCTGCCAATACCTTTTTTCTGTATGTCTACAAATATCGAAACTGGTGAACAAATACTTTTGGACAAAGGATATTTACCCGAAGCTGTCGCCGCTAGCGGTGCTTTACCTTCTATTTTTAGTCCTATAGAGTTAGGCGGGGTTTTAATGACAGACGGCGGGGTTTCCAACAATTATCCCGTAAAAGAAATTAGAGAAAAAGGTGCCGAAATTGTGATAGGGATAGATGTACAAGACAGTTTGCTGCCTGGTGACCAACTTAATTCTGTGACTAATATCCTGTTACAGATTAGTAATTTTAGAACCTATGAGGCAATGAAAAATAAGGTTTCTGAAACGGATATTCATATTAAACCAGCAATTATGGATTTTTCGGTAATGTCATTTGATAAAGCCGATAAAATTATTGCCAGTGGTCAAAAAGCTGCATTTTCTAATTATGAAAAACTAAGACAAGTAGCGCAACGACAAAAACCTTCTCAGCCAAAAGAAAGAATCACTAAAAATTCTGAAAATATATTAGTAAACAGCTTGTCCATAACTGGAAACAAAAGATATACAAGAGCTTATATTCGCGGGAAATTAAAATTGAAAATGCCAAGAGTCACTACTTATGAAAAACTAAATGAAGGAATCAACAACTTATCGGCTACAGGAAATTTTGACCGTGTAAGCCATCGATTAATTGATAAAGATGAAGGTAAAGAACTAGCTCTAAATGTAAAAGAAAGTGAAAACAAAATGCTCTTGCGTTTTGCTTTGCACTATGATGATTTATATCAAACAGCAGCCTTGGTAAATGTTACGAGAAAAAGCTTATTGTTTAATAACGATGTTCTCTCATTAGATGTTGCTCTGGGAGATAATATTCGGTATAACCTAGATTATTATATTGATAAAGGTTTTTACTGGAGCACGGGATTAAAATACCGATATACAAATTTTAAAAAAGCAATCGACTTTGATTTTATAGGCCAGTTTGGAGAAATCCCAGATTTGGACATCAACACAATAGACGTAGATTATACTGATTTCAATGCCCAGATTTATGCAGAAACACTGTTGCACCAAACTTTTTCTGTTGGATTAGGCGGAGAATACAAACGGTTAAGGATTATTTCTGAAACCTTTGGCGAAGATGAGAATCAGATTCCCAGAACTATATTTGACGATAGTGATTATTGGAGTGCTTTGGGGTATTTCAAATTTGACACCTATAACAACAAATATTTCCCTACCCATGGGTTTTTATTTGAAGGTGATATACACACCTATCTTTTTTCATCTGATTTCACAGAAAGTTTTAATGAATTTTCGATCGCCAAAGCACAATTAGGCTATGCAAGATCACTATCCCAAAATCTATCGATAAATGTAAGCTTAGCAGCCGGAACCAAAATTGGCAATGAATCAATTAACTCTCTCGATTTTCTTCTAGGCGGTTTTGGAGCTAGAACCATTAATAATTTTATTCCTTTTTATGGGTATGATTTTTTAGGCATAACAGGACAGAGCTTTATAAAAGGGTTGGCCACGGTTGATTATGAAATGTTTAAAAACCATCATATTAATGCCTCTGCAAATTTTGCTAATGTTGGCAACAAACTTTTTAGCACAGGAGATTGGTTTCAAGATCCAGAATTTACAGGATATGCATTAGGCTACGGCTTAGAAACCTTTGCAGGCCCGGTACAAATTAAATATTCTTATTCTCCAGAATTGGATGAGAGCAAATGGTTCTTCAGTGTTGGTTTTTGGTTTTAAGAAAATCAGAAGCCAAAGAACAGAAATATTTCCGATATTTGTAATATTATGAACTTGTATTGGCAGGATTTACTATTACTATTACATTACCTTATTAAGCGAAACCCCGAATAAGGCTAATTATCTTTTATTTTCTTATTGAAAAGTAATTGTTTATTTCTTAAATTTATAGAATCATGCCTTTTTATCACACCCTAGGGAAAATACCACCCAAACGTCATACCATCTTCAAAAAACCAGATGGCAGTCTTTATTATGAACAATTATTTGGCACAATTGGTTTTGACGGTATGTCAACCAATCTATATCATTGTCAAAGACCCACGCAAGTAAAAGAAGTTAAAGAAAGTTATAGTGTTGCCCCAAAAATTGCACTTAAAAACAATATCAAATCGTATAGGTTTCACGGTTTTAAAGTAAATCCAGAGAAGGATTATTTAGAAAGCAGAAAAAATGTACTTACTAATAGTGATGTAAGTATTATTTTATCGTCTCCACAAGAATCCACTTCTGATTATTTTTATAAAAATACAGATGCTGATGAGTTGATTTTTGTTCATCGAGGTAGCGGTAAGTTTCGCAGTCATTTGGGTAATCTTGATTTTAAATATGGAGACTACATTATAATCCCCAGAGGA
Organism: uncultured Aquimarina sp.; assembly: GCA_947496355.1. GTDB lineage: Bacteria > Bacteroidota > Bacteroidia > Flavobacteriales > Flavobacteriaceae > Aquimarina. Next base: position 574,694 of record CANMCO010000001.1, on the reverse strand, counting down.
ACAATTTATAAGCTTGATTTCGACACCAGTGACAACCGTTTGTTTATTGTAGAGTCCAGAAGACCTATTTATACTCCCAAACGATATAGAAACTGGTTCGGGCAATTATTGGAACATTCTCCTTTTTGTGAGCGTGACCTTAGAGCTCCTTACGAGTTGGAGACCAATGATGAAAAGGGAGATTTTTTAATAAAAGTAAAAAAGCAGGATGAAATTTTTGATATGACTTATGCAACTCATCCTTTTGATGTTGTTGGATATGATGGCTTTAATTTTCCTTATGCTTTTTCGATACATGACTTTGAGCCCATCACCGGTAGAATTCATCAACCACCACCAGTTCATCAAACTTTTGAGACCGATGCTTTTGTAGTTTGCTCTTTTGTACCAAGGCTGTACGATTATCATCCACAAAGTATTCCCGCGCCATACAATCATAGTAATATTGATAGTGATGAAGTATTGTATTATGTAGATGGTGATTTTATGAGCAGAAACGATGTTGACGCGGGCCATATTTCATTACACCCTGCTGGTATTCCTCATGGACCACACCCAGGAGCTGCAGAAAGAAGTATAGGTAAAACCAAAACAGATGAACTTGCTGTAATGGTAGATACTTTTAAACCTTTAATGGTTACCGAAGAAGCTATGAAGATAGCAGACGAAGATTATCATAAATCCTGGTTAGAGTAAATTTATATACAAAATGCTTAACTTCAGAATAGACATTACTCCACATCTTAGAGCCATGTGGTAATTAGAGTTTATTTTTAACTCTAATATATTTAGAGAGCATATTTTTCTCATATCTAATTAACAAAATTATACAAAATGTCAACTAATATATCACCTCAGAATTTAGAAAAAGTAAATCCATTAGCCGAAGATTTTCTACCACTTTTAGGAACCGATTATGTCGAGCTTTATGTAGGTAATGCCAAACAAGCGGCCTATTATTATCAAACAGCATGGGGGTTTCAACCAATTGCCTATGCCGGATTAGAAACTGGCCGCAAGGATAGTGTTTCATATGTATTACAACAAGATAAAATACGATTAATACTTACTTCTCCTTTACAACCTGATGGAGACATAAATAAACATATCAATGCCCATGGAGATGGCGTAAAAGTAGTAGCCCTTTGGGTAGATGATGCTACCAAAAGCTATGAAGAAACAGTAAAACGTGGTGCTGAATCATATATGGCACCTACAGTAGAAGAAGATGAGAATGGTCGAGTAGTATTTTCGGGAATCCATACCTATGGAGAAACTGTGCATATTTTCGTAGAACGAAAAGATTATCACGGAACATTCTTACCTGGGTATATGCCATGGAACAAACCTTATAAAACAGAATCTGCCGGTCTTAAATTCATTGATCATATGGTTGGAAACGTAGGCTGGAATGAAATGAATAAATGGTGTGAATTTTATGCTAAAGTCATGGGGTTTGCTCAATTAGTATCTTTTGATGATAAAGATATTTCTACAGAATATACTGCTTTAATGAGTAAAGTAATGAGTAACGGAAATGGTAGAATTAAATTTCCAATAAATGAACCTGCAGAGGGAAGAAAAAAATCTCAGATTGAAGAGTATATTGACTTCTATAATGGTGCTGGTGTGCAACATATGGCATTAGCAACCGATAATATTATCGAGACAGTTTCAACACTTCAAAAACGGGGAGTAGATTTTCTTACCGTTCCTGCAAGTTATTATGATACTGTTTTAGATAGAGTTGGTGAAATTGATGAGGATCTTGCCCCACTAAAAGAATTAGGAATCTTAATCGATCGGGATGATGAAGGGTATCTGTTACAAATATTCACAAAACCTATATTGGATCGCCCAACGATGTTTTTCGAAATTATCCAGCGTAAAGGAGCACAATCCTTTGGAAAAGGCAATTTTAAGGCTTTATTTGAAGCGATAGAAAGAGAACAAGAACAAAGGGGAACTTTATAAAAATAAATTGATATTCAGCACTTTTAATAATTCTCAATTAACCGTGTTAATATCTTGGATATATTAGAATATTGTGATTATTTTTATAAGTTTTTGTTAAAATTCATAATAAAAAAACGTTTTCGATTGATAATTATTCAAAAAAATCACATATTTGCAAATATAAGCAGAGTGGTTACTGCTTATATCTAAAACAATAATTATTCTCATAATTTAAGTTTTTAGTTGGTTAATAAAAGTAAAAAAGAGAGCTGTGGTGGCTCTCTTTTTTGTTTACATTTATATATTTGATAACGTTATTGATTTTTATCTCATTATATTAAATAGTACTTTTGGAATGGATATTGTAATCATGTAACTAATTATATGAATATCAATTAATAACAATACCCTGAACTATGAAAAAGCTTGTTTCATTATTTCTAGTATTACTTGTTGCAATTCCTGCCATTGCACAGGAAAACCATAGTGCGTTTGATTCTGGAGAATGGTTTCAATTTAGAATCCATTACGGGATTTTTACTGCAAGTTATGCTACTTTAGAAGTTAAAGATGACACCATAGATAATGTACCGGTTCACCATGTAATTGGTACAGGTAAATCTTCGGGAGTTTTAAGTCTATTTTTTAAGGTAGAAGATTACTATGAAAGTTATATCGATAAGAAAGAAGTAAAGCCATATCGATTTATTCGAAAAATAAACGAAGGTGGACACACAAAGGACATAGAAATTAATTTTGATCATAGTGAAAATAAAGCACAGGTTTTCAACAAAAAATACAACACAAAAAAAAGCTTTTCTATAAAGTCTAACGTGCAAGACATGATGTCTTCTTTTTATTACCTGCGTAACACTATTGAAACATCTTCATTAAAAGTAGGAGACGAGCAATATGTAAATATGTTTTTTGACAATGAAAATTACTTGTTTAAGTTAAAATTCTTAGGACGAGAGGTAATTAAGACTAAAATGGGCAAAATTGCATGTTTAAAATTCAGACCTTATGTTCAGGCAGAGCGTATTTTTAAAGAAGAAGAAAGTATGACCGTTTGGGTAAGTGATGATGATAACCGTATGCCAGTAAAAATCAAAGCTGATATATTAGTAGGCTCTATAGATGCAGATTTACATGCATTTAAAGGACTTAAACATCCGTTTAAAATTGTAGTAGATTAATGACCGAACCCATAAAACCAGAAATTGCCGAAAAAATAAAGCAATTAGAGAAAAAATTTCAAAACTCAGGACAAGACCTAGGATCTTATCTAGATGGCTTACTTCACGATCGATATCTAACATATTGGGATTATATACATCTAGACACACTATTAAGTCTGCAAATTCCCAGAACTCATTTTCCTGATGAAGAAATTTTTATCACCTATCATCAAATTACAGAGCTTTATTTTAAGCTAATCATACATGAGCTCAAGCAAATAATTGATGATAAATTACAAACAGCCACATTTTTTACTGAAAAACTGGACCGTGTAAATCGTTACTTCAGGGTTTTGATTAACTCTTTCGATGTAATGATCAAAGGGATGGATAGAGAGCAGTTTCTTAAATATAGGATGTCTCTTCTTCCTGCAAGTGGGTTTCAATCTGTACAGTATAGACTTATCGAAATTTATGCTACTCCCCTTGCTCATCTTGTAAGCAGCAAGGAAAGAGATCAGTTTTCTGAAGAAGATTCTTTAGGCAAAGTATTCGAACATTTATACTGGAAATCTGGTGCTACAGATAGGAAAACAGGAGAAAAAACACTTACTCTTAAACAATTTGAATATCGATACACACCAAGAATGATGCGTATTGCAAAACAAGTTAAAAACAGTACAATCTTTCATAAATACCTAGAACTACCAGAAAAAGAACAAAATAATGTGCACCTTATCGAAGCATTACGTACTTTTGACACCAATGTGAATATTAATTGGTTATTAATGCATATGGGTGCCGCCTTTAGGTATCTCAACAAAGAGAAAGGCGAAGTTTTGGCCACCGGGGGAACAAACTGGAAAAGCTTTTTACCTCCTAGCTTTCAAAGGATTATGTTTTTTCCTAATCTTTGGAGCGAAGAAGAAAAAGAAAACTGGGGTCAGCAATGGGTTGCTCATCAATTTAATACCGCAAAATAAAATAGTCGTCAGTTGAAGCATATAGGTTACTTGCTACTACTTGTGGTAGTATTATTTTCATGTCAGAAAGAAAAAAAAGAAGCAAAAATTATAACTCCTGAAGTAATTGAGGAAAAAAAAGCGCCTCCGGTTATTAAGGAATTTGGTTATATCCTAAATGATTTTAATGTTGTTAAGGATACGATACGACCTGGAGATAGTTTTGGAGCCATTATGGATACTCACGGCATAAGCAGAGCCAAAGTATTTGAAATTACCAATACCATTAAAGACACTTTCAACGTAGCAAGAATTATGGCAGGAAAGCCATATATGCTACTTAAATCAAAAGACACTACAGAACAAGCACAGGTATTTGTTTATCAAAACAATAAAATAGATTACACTGTAATTGATTTTAGAGACAGTATAATTGCCAAAAAACGAAAAAAACCTGTAAAACTTGTAGAAAAAATGGCTTCTGGAGTTATTAACAGTAGTTTGATGCAAACTTTTGATGACCAAGATTTAAATATCCTGGTAGCATATGACATGGCAGATGTATATGCCTGGACTATTGATTTTACTAGACTTCAGGCAGGAGATCGATTTAAGGTGATATATACCGAAAAATTTATTGACGATACCATTCCTGCAGGAATAGATCAAGTTAAAGCTTCTTATTTTGAACACATAGGTAAACCAATTTATGCCTTTAGATTTGAAGATGATTCTATAAATGGCGCAATTGATTATTTTGACGAAGAAGCTAATAACTTGCGTAGAGCGTTTCTTACTGCTCCTGTAAAATTCAGCAGAATTTCTTCCAGATACAACCTTAGACGTAGAATAAAATATTATGGCAACAAAGTAAGACCACATAGAGGAACCGACTTTGCTGCGCCGATCGGAACACCTATACTAGCTACGGCAGATGGTATTGTAACCAAATCAGAACGTAGAGGCGGTAACGGAAAATATGTGAAAATAAGACATAACGCTACTTATGATACACAATATTTACATATGAGTAGACAAGCAGTCAAAGTAGGGCAATTTGTAAGACAAGGAGATGTAATAGGATATATTGGTATGACTGGTAATACCGCAGGGCCTCATGTTTGCTATAGATTTTGGAAAAACGGAAGAGAAGTCGATCCATTTAAACAAGAGCTTCCAGCTTCAAAACCATTGTCTGATAGTCTACGACCTAAATTTTTCAACTACATAGAACCCATAAAAACCACATTAGATAGTATTCAATTTAAACCACAAGAAATTTTATAAAATGGCATTACCAACTATTAACCCTACCACCACAAAAGCATGGGAAGCATTAAAATCCCATTATGAGAATATAAAAAATACACATCTAAAAGAACTCTTTGCTCAAGATCCTTCTCGTGCAGATCTTTTTTCTATAGCCTGGAAAGATTTTTATATTGATTATTCTAAAAATAGAATAGATCAAACCACAAAAAATCTATTACTAGAGCTAGCTAAGGAGGTAAAGCTTGATCAAGCTATAAAACAGTATTTTGAAGGAGATGTAATTAACGAAACAGAAGAACGAGCAGTACTACATACCGCACTACGAGTTCCATCTAGTAACAATATACAAGTTGATGGCAAAAACGTCATTCCTGAAGTTAATGCGGTTAAAGAAAAAATAAAAAAATTCAGTAATCAGGTGATTTCTGGTGATCTAAAAGGGCATACCGGTAAAGCTTTTACCGATATCGTAAATATAGGCATTGGTGGATCCGACCTTGGTCCGGCTATGATAACGGAATCATTAGAATTTTACAAGAATCATCTTAAGGTGCATTTTATCTCTAATGTAGACGGAGATCATGTACACCAAAACCTAAAAGGACTTGATCCCGAAACTACTTTATTTGTTGTAGTATCTAAAACATTCTCTACTCAGGAAACATTATCTAATGCGACCACAGCAAGAAACTGGTTCACAAAACATGCTCCAAAAGATGCCGTAAGCAAACACTTTGCAGCAGTATCTAGTAATATTCCTAATGTCACCAATTTTGGAATAGCCGAAGAAAATATTTTCCCGCTATGGGACTGGGTGGGCGGTCGTTTTTCACTTTGGAGTGCCGTTGGTTTATCTATTAGTCTTTCTGTAGGATACGATAGTTTTGAAGCACTATTAGAAGGAGCTCATGAGATGGATGAACATTTCAAAACAACCCCTTTTGAAGACAATATACCGGTGATCCTAGGGATGCTAAGTGTTTGGTATAATAATTTCTTTAATGCCGAAAGTGAAGCTATTATCCCTTATTCTCAATATCTACATAGACTACCAGCCTATCTTCAACAAGGAATTATGGAAAGTAATGGTAAGAGCGTAGATCGTAATGGTAATCCAGTTGATTATCAAACCGGGACTATTATCTGGGGAGAGCCAGGCACCAATGCTCAGCACGCTTTTTTTCAATTAATTCACCAGGGAACCAAATTGATTCCTGCAGAATTTATTGGGTTTAAAAATTCACTGTTTAATGATCAGGATCATCAAGACAAATTGATGGCCAATTTCTTTGCGCAAACTGAAGCCTTAATGAATGGTAAAACCGAAGCTGAAGTACTCGAGGAACTTAGCTCAAAAAAACTATCTGAAGAAAAACTAAAGCGGTTATTACCATTTAAAGTTTTTACGGGAAACAAACCTACTACAACTGTTTTAATTGATAAACTAACACCTAAAAGTCTTGGCGCACTAGTATCAATGTACGAACAACGCATTTTTGTACAAGGTATAATTTGGAATATCTTTAGCTATGACCAATGGGGTGTAGAATTAGGTAAGCAATTAGCAACAAAAATTTTAGAAGAAATTAACAATTCCGAAATTTCTGATCACGATTCTTCTACTCAAGTATTATTAAAAAAATATCTAAACAAATAAAAACAACCCCTTAAAAACAATATTTAGGGGGCTATTTCGATTTTTTGACCTTTAATCAGCCTAAAAGTTGCAACAAAAAAGGCAATATTAATTAACATTTCTTTAGTTAATAACTTTTGGATATCTTCAATCGGTTGATAACCAATATAATTGCAAAATACTTTTACATTTGAACGATGGTTTTTTTGTTAAAAACTCTTAACATTAACTTAAACTTAGTTTGCATAAAGATTCGTTCTTTTGCGGCGATTAATTAACTCAATTCTTTTATAATGAAAAAGATTACATTATTATTTGTTGTAATCCTTATTGCATTCGTTGGGGAAACGTATGCTCAGGGAGTAGTAACAGGAACAATTTTTGATGGTGAATCAAATGCACCATTACCGGGAGCAAACGTAATTCAATTACGTACTTCAAACGGAACATCATCAGATTTTGATGGTAAATTTTCACTTCAAGTAGATGCTCCTACAGGAACAATCAATGTTTCTTATGTAGGATTTGGTTCTAAAAACATCGCTTATGATGTAACTAATGGAGACCAGGATCTAGGAACTATTACTTTAAATCTTGATAATTCTCTTGAAGAAATTATTATCGTAGGTACCGGAGTTATCGATTTAGCAGATGATAGAAAAACGCCTATAGCAGTTTCTACAGTAACCGCTAATGAAATACAGGAAAAAGCGGTGGGAAATGTTGAGCTACCAGAAGTTATTAAAAACACCCCTTCTGTATTTGTATCCAACCAAACTGGATTTGGTGATGGTGCTTTATTCGTAAGAGGTTTTGATGACACAAATACAGCTATACTTTTAAATGGTCAACCTATCAACTCACAGGAGGATGGTAGAGTATTTTGGTCTAACTGGGCAGGTATTGCAGATATTGCTACCGCGGTACAAGTTCAAAGAGGTTTAGGATCTTCTAAACTAGCTATTTCTTCTGTAGGAGGTACTGTAAACATTGTTATGAAAGCTGCTGACAGAAATAAAGGTGGTTTTGTTAGATTCTTAGGAGCTAACGATAGTTACGCAAAGGGAACTTTAGCTTACGATACTGGGATGAATGACAAAGGATGGGCTTTTTCTGTATTGGTAGACTACTGGCAAGCACATAGAAAGTACGCTGAAGGTACTTTTGGTCAGGGGCAGAATTACTATTTTGCTGCTGGATATAAGCCAAATGATGAGCACTCTTTTAATTTCTTGGTTACAGGAGCACCACAATCCCACGGACAACGATTTTCTCAAAGTAACCCAGAAAGGTTCGAGGCAAATTCAAGATTCAATCAGAATTGGGGATATTCTGCCGATTTTGATGCAACTGTAGGAAGCCAAGGACAATATACTTCTGACATTGATACAGAAAGAGGAAATTACTACCACAAACCAGTAACTAACTTAAACTGGGATTGGAACATTAGCGATAAATCTACATTATCTTCTGTTTTATACGCTTCTTGGGGACGTGGAGGATCAATAGGACCTAGAGGAGCAAGAGCGGTTAGGACAGATGACCCAGATGGAGACGGGCCGCTAATAGGACAAATTGATTTCTTTAATACCGAGCAGAGAAACCTAGACATTGCTGGAGGAATAGGTGTTGAAGATGCACGAAACTCTATAGGTTACGTAAGAAGAAACTCAGTAAACAATCACCAGTGGTATGGATTGATTTCTAATTTTAATACAGAACTTACTGAAGAATTTTCTTGGAATGTAGGAGTAGATTTTAGATTATATCGTGGAGATCATTTTAGACAAATTACAGATTTTCATGGTCTTCAAGGATGGGCAAATGATCGTCCTGATGGTCGTGTAGTAACTGAATCTTATGACTCAAATCCTTGGGCAGCATTATTTAATTTTGCTGATGAAGATCAACGTATTGATTTTGACTATTCTGAAAACATTAATTATCAAGGTGTGTTTTCGCAAATCGAATATTCAGGAGATAAATTTAGTGCTTTCTTTCAAGGAGCCGTTTCAAATCAATCTTTTAAAAGAGAAGAACGATTTTTTGATCCGGGAGATTCTGATTTAGTAAACAAAATAGGATATAATCTTAAGGGAGGGTTTGGATATACTATTGATGATACGCATACATTATTTGTCAATTCAGGGTATTACTCAAGACAACCTTTTTTAGATAATATATTTCGACAAATTAGAGTATCGAACGATTTGGTGGAGCCAGAAGTAGATAATGAAGATATTCTTGGTGTTGAAGCTGGATATCGTTTTAAAATAAGAGGATTACAAATTAACTTCAATGCATATTATACAAATTGGGACAATCGTGCAATTATATCATCTGGAGTAGACGAAAACGAAACACCTGATGATGATACAGATGATATCTTCCTTAATATTTTTGATAGAGGTGTAAATCAAATTCACACTGGTGCAGAATTAGAGCTAGCGTACAAAGCTACTAATTGGCTGGATATAAAAGGTTATGTTTCTGGAGCTTCTTGGAGATTTAATGGTGAAATATCAAAACAAACTTTTAATGATGACACTAATGAGTTGATCTCTACAGAAGCAGGTCTTGATTTAAATGGAGTAAAAGTAGATACTGCACCACAGTTTACTGCCGGTTTAGGAACCAAGGTTAGAGTGATCACTGGTTTATCTATAGATGCAAATGTAAACTACTATGCAGAGCACTATTTGGATGATCCAGATTCAAGAGGTTTGCAAACTCAAAACGTTGGAAAAGTTAAACCATACTCTCTTACAGATTTTGGTCTAACCTATGACTTTAAGTTTGACAACAGTAATTTAGTTTTTAGAGGGAATGTATATAATGCTTTTAACGAAGTAAGATTGCAGTCTTCTGATGATTTTGGATTTCTTTACACCAATGGTATTACTTATAACGCAAGCTTAAGTTATAAGTTCTAAAAACCTTATTTCATATATTTAAAACCTCATTCATTGATTATGGATGAGGTTTTTTTTATTCATTATATTTACCTTTGGATAAACTAAACACATCATTATGTACGAAGCAATTCAAATCGTTCACTCCTACTGGGCTTATCTTGTCGTTCTTGTAGTTACCCTCGCAACAATCAATGCCCTTGCCGGTTTTTTTAGCAAAAGGGAATACGCTCCTAAAGATTTTAGAGTTTCTTTATTTGCGCTTATCGTTTCTCATATTCAACTTTTGATAGGTATTGTAATTTTCTTTGCATCTCCTCTGGTAGTTTGGTTTTCAGGAACCCATAAAATGGGAGAAATTATGGGTGACGCTACATTAAGACTGTATAATGTAGAACATCCAATGATAATGATCCTAATGGTCGTTTTTATTACCATGGGATATTCTAAACATAAAAAGAAGCTTACTTCTACTCCTAAGTTTAAGATGTTAGCTATCTTCTATACATTAGCTTGGATCCTTATGCTATCACGAATTCCTTGGGCTAATTGGTTCTAAGACAATTCACCAAAAGCAGTCAATACCAGTTTTCTAGAGCCTCCATAATCCCTATGTTCGCATAAGTATATTCCTTGCCAAGTACCAAGGTTTAATTGACCATTGGTAATAGGAATTTGAATAGAAGCTCCCATTAATGATGCTTTGATATGCGCAGGCATATCATCTGGTCCCTCATAGGTATGAATGTAATAGGCTGCATTTTCGGGAACCATAATATTCATATGGCTTTCAAAATCCTGTCTGACAGTTGGATCTGCATTTTCGTTTATGGTAAGACTTGCAGAGGTATGTTTTATAAACACCTGTATTTGTCCAACTCTAATTTGTGAGATTTCAGGCATACCAGATAAAACCTCATCAGTTATCAAATGAAAACCTCTGGTAAACGATGGTAATTGTATTTCTTTTTGAAAGAATGTCATGATGTACTTTAAACTTAAAAGCAATTTAATACAAATTTCACAGTCTTAACCTATCCTTTTTCGCCTAACTACATACCTTTGCAACTTAAATTAATGATTGTAATGGATTTATCAAAAATTAAACTGGTTTCTACAGATATGGATGGCACACTGCTTAACTCCAGAGGAGAAGTAAGTAGTCATTTCTTTGAGTTGTTCGAAGAATTGAGTAGCCTGGGTGTAACATTTGTAGCCGCCAGCGGAAGACAATACTATAGCATCATTGAAAAACTAAAACCAATAAAAGACGATATCTATGTCATTGCCGAAAACGGAGCACTAACCATGCGCCAGGATAAAGAACTTCAGACTACTGTAATTGATCGTGACACCTACCTGGAACTACTAGATATCACAAAAGACCTCAAAGGCTCTCAGGTCATCTTATGTGGAAGAAAAAAGGGATACATCGAAGACTACGGGCAGGATTTTGTAGATATGTTTGAAGAGTATTACTATAAATACGAGATCGTAGAAAATCTTGCAGAGGTAACAGATGATTTATATCTTAAAATCGCCATTTGTAATCAAAAGGGATCAGAAAAATATCTATATCCAGCATTAAAACATCTGGAGGGAAGATTAAAAGTAAAAGTCTCTGGCGAAATATGGCTGGATCTATCACATAATCTTGCAAACAAAGGGCATGCTTTGCAGCAACTTCAAGAAAGCCATAACATACTACCAGAAGAAACCATGGTTTTTGGTGACTATAATAACGATCTTGAAATGATGACCAGAGCAAAATATAGTTTTGCTATGCAAAATGCACATCCCAATGTGAAAGCAATTGCCAATTATGAAACAAAAAGTAATAATGACAATGGCGTAGAATATATGCTACATAAAATGATTGAAGCCAAAAAAGCCGCTGTTATTTAATATTGTCCTGGGTAATATCGATACTTAAACTACCTTTTTCTCCCGTGGCTTGCCAAAAGTTAAATAAACCACCCCATTGATCTGGAGCACCTTTTCTGGAAAAGTTTTCTAAATCGGTATTGATAGATTCAATTTTTTCCTCACTTAGTTCCGAAGTAGAAATAACTACAGTGATTCCTCTAAAATCTTTCTGAGAATTCTGTACAGATGGTACTCTTTCTCCATGCTCTGCAATAAGATCTGCCGCAGTGATTGTTCTAATATTATCTGCGGTGAATGTCCCGGAACCAGTAGACACGGGATTTTCGGCTACCATAACAGGCTCTAGCTCATCTGCACCTATTAATCCCATAATGTATAGTTCTAGATTACCATAGGCAAGCGCGTTTCCACCATTAGCAAAAGTTCCAAAACTATCTCTTCCATCTACATTTGCCATATACGCATTACTTCCTAAATCGGTAAGTTGATCAAAACCTCCTAATTGTCCGCCCACACTGGCAAATCCCCAATGACCGCCAACAGTAGTAGGTATTAAACCATAATTACCCCAATAATGAACTATTTCATGTAAAAAAGGGCCGTTTCGCACATATTCTGTTCGTGGCATGTGAATAATACTTTTCAAAGCACCTTGCGAACCATATGTCGTGGTATTATCGTATATAGATGAAGCAATACCTTCTACATCATTTTTAATCTTTCTCGTTACTCCAAAATACAAACCATCTGGTTGTTCTGTTTCTACAGAAAGAATAAAAATGAAATCAAAGTCATCATTAAAATATTCATATACCTTATTAGAAACCATTGCAAAATCACCTTCTCCTGCAATAAACTTATTATAATCGGCTTGTGATAGGACATAATTTACCAACTTATTGCCTTGATCTAACACAAAGTTTTCTTCAAAAACATTACCATCTGGAGTACCTGGATTATCAATAGGATTATCCGCACCTCCTTCATCACTACTACAAGAAACGCAGGCCAAAGCAATAGCAATTAAAAAAAAGTAAACATAGATTGGTACCTTGCCGGGGAAAAGATTTTGCATAAGTGGTTAGTTTTAATCATCTATATTATTTTAAATATAAACTAACTATATGTTAGTACATCAAACAATACACATTAGGGTTTATAAACTAATACAAACTTATAAAATTTTTCGAATAAAAGCACTTAATCTTACAAATAATACACTTTATCTGCTAAAAGTGTTATTTTTGAAAGTAAAATACTACACACTGGTTAATCATTCAGCTTCAGTACCGCCATAAATGCTTCCTGAGGAATCTCTACATTTCCTACCTGACGCATACGTTTCTTACCTTTTTTCTGCTTTTCTAGTAGCTTACGTTTACGCGATATATCACCTCCATAACATTTTGCAGTTACATCTTTTCGAAGTGCTTTTACTGTCTCACGTGCTATAAACTTGGCACCGATTGCTGCCTGAATAGGAATATCAAATTGCTGACGCGGAATTAATTCTTTTAGTTTTTCACAGATCTTTTTACCAATATCATATGCATTATCCTTATGCAATAATGCAGATAAGGCATCTACAATATTTCCATTCAGTAAAATATCAACTTTTACCAGCTTAGAAGCACGCATACCAATAGGTGTATAATCAAAAGAAGCATATCCTTTTGATACCGTTTTCAGTCGGTCATAAAAATCAAAAACGATCTCTGCCAATGGCATATCAAAAGTAAGTTCTACACGTTCTGTAGTAAGATAGGTTTGATTAGTAATCTCTCCTCGTTTCTCGATACATAATGACATTACAGAACCCACAAAATCAGATTTGGTAATAATAGAAGCTTTTATATATGGTTCTTCTACACGATTCATAGAAGAAGGATCAGGTAAATCTGATGGGTTGTTGACTATGATAATATCATCGGGATTCTTGTGCGTAAATGCATGATACGATACGTTAGGTACCGTAGTAATCACAGTCATATTAAATTCTCGCTCTAATCGCTCCTGGATAATCTCCATGTGCAACATCCCCAGAAATCCACATCGAAAACCAAATCCTAATGCGGCAGAACTCTCGGGCACAAAAACCAAAGAGGCATCATTAAGTTGTAGTTTCTCCATAGATGCTCTTAGCTCTTCATAATCTTCTGTATCTACTGGGTAAATACCTGCAAAAACCATCGGTTTTACATCTTCAAACCCTTCAATGGCATTTTGGGTAGGCGTTTTAGCATCTGTGATTGTATCTCCTACTTTTACTTCGCGTGCATCTTTGATCCCTGTAATTAGATACCCTACGTCACCAGTTTTTACTATTTGTTTTGGCACTTGATTTAATTTCAATGTACCTATTTCATCAGCAAAATAGTTTTTTCCTGTAGCCACAAATTTAATTTGTTGCCCTTTTTTTATTTCACCATTAATCACCCTAAAATAGGTTTCTACTCCTCTAAATGGATTATAAACTGAATCAAAAATCAAAGCTTGTAACGGTTCGTCAGGATTACCTTCAGGTGCTGGAACACGTTCTATTATTGCGGTAAGAATTTCTTCGATCCCAATTCCTGTTTTGGCACTAGCTGGGATTACTTCTTCTGCATCACATCCCAATAAATCCACAATATCATCAGTCACTTCCTCTGGGTTGGCACTTGGTAAATCTACTTTATTTAATACCGGTATAATTTCCAGATCATTTTCTAACGCTAGGTATAAATTAGAAATGGTTTGTGCCTGTATACTTTGCGCAGCATCTACAATTAGTAAAGCACCTTCACATGCCGCAATAGAGCGTGAAACTTCATAAGAAAAATCCACATGGCCCGGAGTATCAATAAGATTAAGGATATATTCTTCTCCTTTGTGCGTATACTCCATCTGGATAGCATGACTCTTTATGGTAATCCCACGTTCACGTTCCAGATCCATACTGTCCAGTAATTGTGCCTGCGCTTCACGAGCGGTTACCGATCCTGTAAAATCCAAAAGTCGATCTGCCAGCGTGCTCTTACCGTGATCAATATGTGCAATAATGCAAAAATTTCTAATGTTCTTCATTCTTTCTATTCTATTAAGCCTTAGGGCGTGATCCCAAATACTCGGGACCGGGCTTTTCGTTCATACTCCTCGGCAAGTTTATCCTTCAACAACACTTCGACAAGCTCAGTGTGACAGCATAGGATGACAACTTTCCTGTGGGGTAACCACTACAATCCCTCACGCAGTTTCCACTACTGTAATGACTTGCAAATATAATCGATTTTAAAAGGTTTGTGTCATTACTTTCTTATTATTTGAAGCTCATTGATTTTTGAAGCCATATAAGTTTGTTATAATTTGTACTTTTACCAAAAAAAGTAACTGCTGTGGCCAAGATAGGAGACATAGATGTAGGAGAATTTCCGTTGTTATTAGCACCCATGGAAGACGTGAGTGATCCACCGTTTCGCGCATTATGCAAAGAACAAGGTGCAGATGTTGTATATACAGAGTTTATATCCAGTGAAGGGTTAATACGCGATGCCGCCAAGAGCGTCATGAAACTTGATATCTACGAAAAAGAGCGCCCGGTTGGGATCCAAATTTTTGGTGCCAACCTGGATTCTATGCTAAAATCGGTAGAAATTGTAGAGGCTTCTGGCCCAGATATTATCGATATTAATTTTGGTTGCCCAGTAAAAAAAGTGGTTAGTAAAGGAGCAGGAGCAGGTATTCTTAAAGATATTGATCTTATGGTTTCACTCACCGAAGCTATGGTAAAACATACCAAACTGCCAGTAACTGTAAAAACCAGGCTAGGTTGGGATCACGATTCAATTAAAATTGTAGAAGTTGCAGAACGCATACAGGATATAGGAGCCAAAGCAATTTCTATTCATGGTCGTACCAGGGCGCAAATGTATAAAGGTAATGCAGATTGGAAACCGATTGCCGATGTAAAAAACAATCCTAGAATGCATATCCCAGTATTTGGTAATGGTGATGTTGATACTCCCCAACGGGCTATGGAAATGCGCGATCAATACGGCCTTGACGGCGCTATGATAGGTCGTGCAAGCATAGGGTACCCTTGGTTCTTTAAAGAAGTAAAACATTATTTTAAAACTGGTGAACTTTTACCTCCCCCAACAATAGAAGAACGAGTACTTGCAGCACGTAGGCATTTGGAAATGGCAATTGACTGGAAAGGAGAAAAACTTGGTGTTTTTGAAACGCGTAGACATTACACCAATTACTTTAAAGGTATTCCACATTTTAAAGAATACCGTATGAAAATGGTCACTAGTGATGACTCTGCAGATGTATTTGCTGCTTTTGACGAGATCCAAGATAAATTCGCGGGATTTGAGTTTGCTTAAGACATTCTTAGATCACAATAATAACTAGGTTCTTTTATCACTTTACTCAACCAACTTCTGGTTAATTCTACTAGATGCCAGTAGCGAAGCTATAAAACCAATAACAGTAATGGTAAAAAATACGACGACAAAACTAACTGTGGTGATGCGTGTAGGATAAGGCAACGATGGGGTAATCATCAACAACCCAAATTGTTGTTGCATTACGATCAAAATAAACCCTAAAACCAACCCTAACAAAGCTCCCAACACCGTCATAAGCGATCCTTGAAACAAAAATATCTTCCTAATATTTGGTAAAGAAGCACCCACATTATAAAGTGTTTTTACATTGCTCTTCTTATCAATGATCATCATAATAATTGCTCCTGCTACATTAAACAATGCTATAATTGCTATTAACGTAATAACGAGATAAGATACCAGATTTTCGGTATTCAACATTTTATAAAGCGTATCATTAAGCTGAACCCTGTTTTTGACAATCACTTGATTATCAAAAATAGACTCTAGTTTCTGTACAACAACCGCTTCACTGGCTCCGGGAGATAATTTAAGCTCGATATGGGTTACCTCATCCTTCTGCAAATCAAGCAATGTACGCACTAAACCAATGGTAGAAAACACGTATTTTTTATCTAATTCTTCATTTACACTATAGATCCCAATATTGACTGTCTTTTGAGTTCTAAAAGCCTTTGTTGGGTCATTTGGAATCCCTTTTCCTGGTTTTGGAGCGTAGATACTAAGCAGATTTGTATAGGTTTGCTCTACTCCCATACTAAGTTCTCTACTAATACCATTACCAACAACAACCTGAAAATCATTATTCGTTAACCAATTACCATACACTACAATACTGTCTGTTTGTATAACTTTGTTGTAATTGGCATCCACGCCTTTGATATACGTTGTCTTTTGCTTATCTCTAAACTCCAGAAAAACGCGTTCTTCAATAATTTTAGAAAAATGAGCTACATCTTCTAGGTCTTCTAGTTGTTTTTGTTGTGTTTCGTTGAATGTAAATGTCTTTCCGCTTGACGGAAAAATTTTAAGATCCGGGTCAAAATATGTAGAAAACTGAAGACTAAAATCTTTTAGCCCTGCAAAACCCGATAGCACAAGAAACAATGCCATTGCCCCAATAACAACCCCAGCAGCGGCAATAATGGTGATAATATTAATCGCATTACTGCTACCAGGTGAAAATAAATACCGCTTGGCGATGTAATACGAAAAATTCACTTCTTTTTACGCTTTTCCAGAAGTTCAGGATTCTCTATTGGGTTTTCTCCTCCTTTTACTGCTTTTTCTATACCAGAAATATACTCTAATGAATCATCTATAAAATAAGACACCTCTGGCATACGACGTAACTGATGTTTGGTACGTTGCGCTACCTGGTGTTTAATTTGAGACTTTACTGCATTTACTTCTTTCAACACTTTTTCTCCTTCGTTGTGTGGAAAAACACTCATGTATACTTTTGCAATCGATAAATCTGTAGTTACACTTACTTTGGTAACGGAAACCAAAATCCCTTGTACTCCCGCTTCACGTAATGCATTTTGTATAACATCGGCCACGTCGCGCTGTAATACTCCTGCAATTTTTTTCTGTCTATTTGTTTCCATAAATGCAAAAATACATATTAATTGTACTTTTACATAGTTGTTATAAAAGTATATTATGAACCATATCAATAAAATAGAACATCTGGGTATTGCAGTAAAAGATATTGACGCTGCCAACACATTATACGAGAAACTTTTGGGGGTACCGCCTTACAAACAAGAAGCTGTAGAAAGTGAAGCAGTTATCACCTCTTTTTTTAAGGTGGGAGAAAGTAAAATAGAATTGCTTGCCAGTACTGACGAAGAAGGTCCAATCGGAAAATTTATTGCTAAAAAAGGCGAAGGTATTCATCACATTGCATTTTATGTTGATGATATCGAAAAAGAGTTGGATCGATTAGAAAAAGAAGGGTTTCGTTTAATCAACAAAACCCCTAAACAAGGTGCTGATAATAAGCTAGTTGCATTTGTTCATCCTAAAAGCACCAATGGTGTTTTGGTAGAGCTTTGCCAGGACATGAATTAAAATATAAAAAATGTTTGGCGTGTTTACTACAATTACTTAAATTTGCCCTCCGTTTTAGGTCCCATAGCTCAGCTGGTTAGAGCACCTGACTCATAATCAGGGGGTCCTTGGTTCGAGCCCAAGTGGGACCACAGGTTTTAGTAAAGCTGTTTCTTTATAAGAAGCAGCTTTTTTTGGTTTAAACGAATTTCCCGAAGCTTTATAAGCTTTAAGTTTTGATAGCATTGTTCAAACAAACTAACTATCTGTTTAGACATAGCCAACAATGCCTTTTTCTGCTCAGACGTAAGTTGTCTGGGTTTCGTGTCATACACACATAAAGTGCCTAGTTTATACCCTTCTGAATCTACCAATGGCACACCAGCATAAAATATTGCCTGATACTCTATAAACTAGGGGTTACCGTAAAAACGCTCATCTTTTCTAGAGTCTTCGATAATGGTTATTGCATCCTCAAAGTTGATGGCATGCCCGCAGAATGAAATTTCTCGGGGAGATTCACTAAAGGAAACACCGTGATGTGATTTCAAAAATTACGGTCCTTATCTAATAAATAGTGTTTTTAATGATATTGGCGTTTCGCAGATGTATAACATCAATGCTGTAATGTTATCATAACTTTGTTCTGGTAAGGTATCTAATAACTGGTATTTTTCTATAGAAATCTGCCTGTACTTGTCGTTGTCAGGTAATTTTAGTGCTATCATAGGGGGTATGTCTAAAAATAATTATATCCCGTTTAGTCTGATTCTTTTAGAAAATATTACAGGACCCTTTTTTAATATCCCAATATTTTCTACTACCACTATTTGTGACTATCTACATAATCAATTAGTAAGTCCTATTTATCATTAAAAAAGTACGAAACTTATATGTAATATCTACACTACCAAGATACAAGGTTCAAAAATCAAGATATTTGGCCGGTATTTCTGAAGTTAACCAAACGTCTTGCTCTGTCTTGTAAAAATCCCACCCTTTATCAATCAACTTTTTGGTTTCAATTTCGATTATAATGGCTTTGCCATGTCTACTGCCAATCTCTCTGGCCATCTTGATAGTTTCTGAAAGGTGAACATATTGTCTTTGCATGGATTTTAATCCATCTTTACTAATACTTTCTATATTTTTGGCGCCAGTACCATGATAGAGAATTTTAGGTGGAGTTTGAGATTCGACTTCTTGAGTAATTGGTACAGAATGTCCGTGAGTAGATTTTATTCTATTATTTACCTCATCTATTTTCCATCTTACTTTATCAAAGCTTTGGCTTAAATCTATTATATCACTCTTGCTTGTTTCGACATTGTTCGCTTTTAGAGCTATCAATATATCTTCTATTTTTGCCCATCCAAACTCATCTAATTTGATATTACCATCTTCTGGCCTATGTCTTAACCAGTAACTTATAAGCTTACTTATTTTTGTTTGGGTTTTGCTCATTTCTGGTTATTTATTTCCCTCCAACTTTATCACCTTCTTTTGCATTTGTCTTCATTTCGCTCAGGTAGCTTAAAATTTTTCCTTTTGAGTTAATGTTACCAACATACCCATATTTTTTAGCATAATACAAATAATATACTGGTCTTTTATTTTTGTCTCTATTAGTTAATTGTTCACATTTTACAAGCATGCAGTCACGATATTTTCTAATCGGGGTTTTAAAATTTTCATCAATCTTAAGGATTTCATATTTCCAACTTTTATCATTTTCATACCAAACTTCACCAACTTGCGGAGCAATTGGAACAACTACAGATTCAGTATCATTTTTTTTGTCATAATGATAGTAATATTTGTCCCCTTTTCGATAATATGTGGTATCTATTTCTCCCCAGGAGTATGTCTTTATTTCAACAAATAATCCTTTCCGTTTATTTTTTCTTTATCATTTAAAAAGAATTCATGATAAGAGTTTTTTCCGTATTTGAAGTATTTAATATTATTCGAACTCTCAAACAGGGTGAAATAATCGTTTTCTTGACTTGCTGTAAAACTTAAAAATATTGTCGCTATTAATAACAACAACATTCCTGGTAAGCTAATCAGTTTATTTTTCATATAGTTTAGTTATTTTATATTTTCCACTTTGCCTTCACTACCGTTTTTATACAATCAGTTTTGGTGATTTTGTAATTTTTAAAATTTCTCCTTTTTTGGGATCCTGAATTTTTTTTATAATAACGTAGCTGAGTACTGAGATTAGTAATACTCCCACAATTAAAGTACCTGTTGTTCCAAGAGTTTCGGCAATTAAAACAATTATTTTCTTCACCCAAGCCCTTCTTCCTGATGCTTTTAGGCTCTCACCTTTTTCTATTTCTAAAGCAAAAATGTAGGTCACAATAGTTATTGTAACAGCAACCCCAAAAGTAATTAGTTTCGGAAGAATTTGTTTGAAAACCGAATAATTTTTTAATTCAGTTCCTTTTAGGTTACTCTTTAAACATGCCTTAATTTCTGAGTAGATATTTTTTTCTACTTGGAATTCTTCGTTGGTTGCTTTATCATCTTTATAATTAAACTTGATAGTAAAATCCGAATCAATAAAAACAATTTCTTTTAAATCCTCATATCTAATACTCTTGATCGCACCTAAGTTTTTTGTTTCGATCAACTCATTAATATTGACACCTTTATTTTGGTCAGACAGCCAAATCGATTTTTCGCTAGCAATTAAATACGTATCAATTAATTGAGATTCTAAAATTATCCAATTTTTCATTTCTGTTTAGTTTGGTTCATATTATATCAAGGATATTTTTTATCTCCTTTTTTACTTCGGAGCAAACTTAAAACATCTCAGTTTCATTTTTTGGAACTGGATAATCAATTCATTTAAATATCTAACGATTAACATTAACAAATTTTATATCCCATATTGCCCTAAGGGGAACGGATTTTGATGATACAAGAAGTAATCAAACTTAACTTAATCCCAAAATTAAAATGGTATGTTCTCGTTTAAGAAAAATTCTCCAAAAACATTGATGCAAATAGATGATTTGTACCATAAGGTTATTTCAAAATTCCCAGATGCCAATCGTATGCATTATTGCGAATCATTAATCTACAGAACACAAAAAGACCTATCAGCCACATCATGCTTTATTAAAAAAAGAAAACTGAAAACACTTTTAAAAGCTGCTATCTCTGAAATGAAAAAAATAAAAATCGAGTAATCTAATAAATAATAGGTAAGTATTTTTAATAAATGCCCGTTAGAAATCAAGTTACAATTTATTCGAACCAAAAAATTCTTCAGTCCCGAAAAATGAAACTGAGATGCAGTAATATTGCCGTATCAAAGATTTTAAATCTGTGGTTAGAAGTTCAATTATTGATAAATATGGAACTATTCAAAAATATGGGACTCTTAGTTTACGCCTTTTCAGAGTTAAAAATGGGATTCTAACACGTAGTAAATCAAAAAAGTATATTTTTGCAGACTATTTATTAAGTAAATTAATCAACCTAGATGAAGGAAAAAATTTATAGGCTCAAAGCCTTCAACTTACAGGAAATGTTATTGGTACTTGCACTAATAGGGATACTATTATTAATAGCACTTCCTAATTTTTTGCCATTGATTGCTCAAACCAAAGCGCAAGAAGCCAAAATACAGTTGAAGACCATTAGTAATATGCAAACTCAATATCGATACCTTAACTCCAAATATTCGGTTGATTTTACCGAGATAAATTATGAAGTTCCCGTAACGGTTAAAAATGATGGAACGGCTAATTATAGTTACGAAATTATTGAAGCTTCTATTTCAAATTTCAAAGCCAGAGCAACGGCCGTTGTAGATTTTGATGGGGATGGCGTTTATAATGTTTGGGAAATCGATGAAAAAGGAAGTCCAAAGCAAATTGTAAAAGATTAATGTTGATTTTGAAAGGACTTATACTATTTAATTTAGGAATGATTGCCTACCAAGACCTTAAAACCAGAACTGTATACTGGTTCTTGTTTCCGGTGCTCTTGGTCATGTTAGGGATGTTACATTATAAAAGTGTACTTCCTATGCACTTTACCTATGCGGTAGGAATAAATCTTGGAGTCATTTTATTAATCCTTACAACGCTATATATCTATACCATATTACGAATAAAGAAGCCTTTTTTTAAAGAGGTTTTCGGATTAGGAGACGCACTATACTTTCTGGCATTGGCAATGGCTTTGCCAACAGTCACATTTATTATAGTTTTTGTGTTTTCGTTACTTTTTTCATTACTAATCTGGCTAATTCTAAAAAAGAATTCGAAATATGATACTATTCCGCTGGCCGGGTATATGTCATTGTTTTTGATGTTGATTTTTACGATAACCTGGAGTAGCAACTCTATTAATTTGTACCTGATCTAATGAAGATAGAAACTTTTGAAATACCAGTGCATCTTAAGCAATTAATAAGCTCGAATCAAGCTTTTCATTATAGAATAATTCCTATTCGTAAAGATAGTGACGGGCTTCAATTTAAAACAGACGTCAAAGATTCTGAAAGTTTGCAAAAAGAGCTTGCCATTATCTTAAATGAGAAGGTAGTTCTCGTTTCGGAAACTTCGCAGAATATACAATCGTATCTCACCTTTAATTATAGAAAAACAACCAATTCTGTTCAGGAAAAACTGCATTACGAGGACAATTTTTTGCAAAAATTGATCTCTACAGCCAAAGACTTTGGTAGTAGTGATATCCATATGGAACCTTATGAAAAATCTTGTAGAGTAAGGTTTAGGTTAGATGGTAAACTAAAAGAGCAGTATACAATTTCTAATAAGGAATATCCACAACTCATTAACCAGATCAAAATACAATCTGGTCTTGATATCTCTCAAAAAAGATTGGCCCAAGATGGGCGAATTACCTTTAAATCCGGATCAGAAGAATTTGATATCAGGGTTTCAACCATGCCTACGCTGTATGGTGAAAAAATTGTACTTAGACTATTAAACAGAGATACTCAACAAGTACAATTAGATGACTTAGGGTTTACATCGCAAGAGTTAGAACAATATCGAGAAGCGGTAAGAAAACCTCAGGGGATTATTTTGATCTCTGGCCCTACAGGTTCTGGAAAAACAACCACCCTATACGCAACTTTAAAAGAGCTAAACAAAGAAACATCAAATATATTAACCATTGAAGATCCTATCGAGTATACGCTAGAAGGTGTAAATCAGGTACAGCTTCGAGAAGATATAGAATTTG
This sequence comes from uncultured Aquimarina sp., assembly GCA_947496355.1. GTDB lineage: Bacteria > Bacteroidota > Bacteroidia > Flavobacteriales > Flavobacteriaceae > Aquimarina. Next base: position 551,210 of record CANMCO010000001.1, on the reverse strand, counting down.
ATTTTCCGGCAGCGCTTCGTGCGTTCTTGCGTCAGGATCCTGATATTATAATGGTTGGGGAAATCAGGGATGATAAAACCGCCAATATGGCTATAAAAGCTGCATTGACTGGGCATTCTGTATTATCAACGATACATACTAACTCTGCTTGGGGTACTATATCAAGACTGATTGATATGAATGTACCTTCTTTTCTGTTGGCCAGCACATTGACCATGAGTATAGCACAACGATTGGTGCGTAAATTATGCCCACATTGTAAAACAGAAAAGCAAACGGAAACCAAAGATTTTCCTATTGGATTTGATATCCCGGAAGCTATCCAAAGACACTATGTCTCCGTAGGGTGCAATGAGTGCTACCAAACAGGATATCTGGGGAGAAAAGCAATCTATGAGTTATTACCCATTACAAAAGAATTAGAAACTGCAATTAGACATAATGAGTTACAAATTGACGACTACATTGTAGAACAAAATATTAACACGTTGCAAAGCAACGCTATACGCTTGGTAATCGAGGGGAAAACTTCTGTTGAAGAAGTGTATGCATTACTAGCAAATAATTAAATTATATGAAAAAAAGTATCCTTTTAATTTGTTTCATTTTCCATTTTGGAACACAAGCTTTTACGCAGGATAATTCAAGAGTAGCAACTATAGAAAATCAGCTACAACTTATGAGCGTAGAGGTTCCTGGTTTGTTACAGAAAGTGAATATAAATGTTTCTAATACGACCTTACTTAATTTTTTGAGAGCGGTTTCACAGGTGCATAAGATTAATATCAATGTTTCTGAAAACCTTAATACTATTAATATCATTAATGGTTTTAATGATGTTAATGTTCAGGATTTATTAGTTTTCCTTGCAAAAGAATACCAACTAGATATCGAAATCACCGGTAATATATTGTCTATACGACGTTATTCACCCCCTGCAGAAGTTCCTGTAGAAAAGGAAATTATTATCAATTACGATATTACTGCAGAAGTACTATCTACTGATCTTAGCAGCGATCCTTTACCCAAAGTATTTAGAAAAATAACCAAAGCTACGGGGAAAAATCTCTTGTATTCTCCAGATCTTAATTCAAAGAATCTTACGCTGTACATTAGCAACACTCCTTTTGATATTGCGATGAAAAAACTAGCAGAGACAAACAATCTGGAATTTACTAAAACCAGAGATGGTTTCTACGAATTTGAATCCATCCCGGGAGTTGGAGATAATTTGAATTCTGCCGGAAAGCGTAGATCAAGAAGAAATACATTCTATAAAGTTATTGACACACTCAACAGGGTGGTTTCTGTAGATTTGAAAAACACGCCTATTGCAGATGTTATTTACAATATAACTGAAGACCTAAAACTCGATGTTTTTACAGCTTCTCCGTTAGAAAATGCTGGTTCTGTAACCGTAAAAGTCGAAAATATTACCTTTGATGACTTACTGGTTAAAATATTTGAAAGCAATGCAGCTTCGCCAAATACTAGTACGATAAATAATCAAGGAAATAGAAACAACACAAATCAAGGACAGCAGAATTTTCAGAATAATAATTCCTCGGGCACTAGTAATTACACCTTCAAAAAAGAAGGAAATGTATATTACTTTGGTACAGAAAACCAATTGTCTGTAAAAAAGATAGAACTGGTACAAATGATGCACAGATCTATAGCCATTTTAGGTGATGCCGAAGGAGGTGGAGGTTATAGCAGCGGTTTTGGAAACAATAACTTTGTAACTGGAGGCACCAGTTTCTTTGGGAATCAAGGAACTGGAGGGTTAAACCAACAGAATGGAATTAATAACAGAAATCAGAGAAATTCTAACTTTAATAGAACTTCCCAGAATTCCTCTTCTAGTACTACTACACAAGCAGGATCTATTTCAGATATATTTCCCGCAACCGTTCTTGAAGGGCTGGATATCAAAATCGATACCGAGCTTAATAGTTTTGTGGTTAGTGGTCCTGGAGCAAGGGTAGAAAAGTTTAAGAATTTTATAAAATTTATTGATAAACCGGTTCCACTTATTCTTATAGAAGTAATGATTCTAGAAGTAAGTCGAAGTGCTACCGTAGAAACCGGCGTAGAGTTTGGTATTGGAAAAGAGCCTACTGCTACGGAGGGAGCAACGTTTCCTAATGCTAATATAACCTTGGGAGCACAAACTATAAATCGAATTATTGGTGGTTTTGATGGTTTTGGGTCACTCAACCTGGGCAATGTAGTTCCTAATTTTTATATGGATATTAAAGCAATGGAAACCAATGGTAATGTAAAAATACTATCAACGCCAAAGCTAAGTACCTTAAACGGACATAAAGCATATCTATCTAGTGGGCAGACTACCTATTATGCAGTTACGAGTCAAAATATTTTTGGATCACAAAACCCGCAAACATCAGAGATTGTAAACTATCAACCTATTGATGCAGAATTAGCATTAGAGTTTAAGCCTTTTGTGTCTGGAGATGGACAGATTACCTTAGATATACAAGTGATACAATCTAATTTTAGCGGAAACCGAATTGCAGAAAATGCTCCGCCAGATATTAATAGCCGAAGATTTTCATCAATTATGCGTATGCAAGCTAATGACGTAGCCATTCTTGGTGGGATAGAACAAAAAGTAAAGAATGACTCAGGATCTGGAGTGCCGTTACTTTCAAGAATTCCAATCATCAAATGGCTATTCAGTAAACGAAAAAGAGAAGACTCAAAGAAAAAATTAAATGTCATCATTAAACCTACTGTCTTTTATTAATGCTTAAATCTATAGTGTCATATAATCCCTTAGGAAAAAAGTTGTTGGTTCTGGAGCATGCTCTGCAAGAAGATTCAATAGCAATTCTTGGCCTGGAAGCAAGACAAAAGAAGGGTGAACTGGATGTTGTAAAAAACTTTATTTCACGCAATAGTACAGAACTAATAGGTACTGTAAAGAACCTTCAAAACGCAAAATTAGTTATTACGGGTACTAATATCTTAACCAAGGAAATACAAATTACGGGAACCGATAACGAAATTTTATCAGAAGCGTATCCAAATCTAAACCTTGACGATTTTTATTATCAGATTTTAAAAACCCCGGCTAAATCTTTTATCGCCGTTTGTAGGAAGCAGTATGTAGCATCTGTTATTGAACACTATCAAAAAGAAGGTATTTCAATTACTGATATTGCATTGGGAAATATAAAAATTGCGGCATTGACTTCTTTCTTTAGTAATTCAGAATTAGAGAGTTATTCTGCTTCGATCAAAATTGAAAATGAAGAAATTGCTTCGATTGTATCTAGAAAAAATGATGTAAACGAAAATTATCAATTTGATGATATTTCGATTCCTAATACACATACATTGCCATTAGCGATGTTGATAGATTCGTTTTCTAATCAAGCCAAAATAACAGGTAATATTGAGGAGAAAAATGTTGAACTTAAAAACCAGTACACCACATCTCAATTCTTTAAAAAGACATTACAATATGGTATTGGCTTTCTATTAATTGCACTGTTAATCAACTTTTTTATATTCAATAGCAAATATAAAACCTGGCAAGGTTTACAAGAGGAGCTTCAGGTATACACTACACAAAAAGAAAGTATTAAGAAGCAAAAATCTATAGTAGACAAAAAAGAAACCATTGTTAATAGCATTATGACGACTGGGTTTTCCAAAAGTTCCTACTATATTGATCAGATTATTCAATTGTTACCTACAACAATCATTCTAAAATCCTTTACATATCAGCCGGTCGCTAAAACCATTCGTGCAGATAAGGCCATTACAATTAAGAAGAATCAGATCTTTATTACTGGGAATTCTTCTGAAAAAGAATCCTTTACCGCTTGGCTTAATACTGTTGAAGAATTATCGTTTGTAAACAATGTCACCATTATAAGTTATGGAGTTGATAAAAAAAACACCTCCAGTTTTGAAGTAACCATTAATCTAACCGATGACACAGCGCAATAAAAATATCATGTTGATTGTAGGACTATTGCTCCTTCTGTTTTTTGCGTACCGATATGGTTTCGCAAAAACATTTGCAATTAGTAGTGAGGTTAGCAATCTAGAAGGTCAAAAACAAGCGTATCAGTCTGCTCCTGCCCAATTAGCAACCTTAGCAAATAAGGAAAAGCAACTGGATAACATCCTTTATAAAAATAATGTAGAAGGAAACTCATTACAAAATAACATTCTTAAAACACTAAATACATTATCTGTTGATTCTGGTTTTAAGATTATCGCCTTCGAGGAGCCCCATATCTTTACTGATGAAGCTACCCAGAAAACCACAACCACTTATAATTTTACCCTACAAGGAGATTATCAATCACTTCTTAAAGTAATATATGCGTTAGAGCAAAAATATAGCTTTGGTAATGTGGTCCAGGTAGCCTTTGAAAAAAAGAAAAACTTTAGAACCAAAGCCACATACTTGCAATGCAATTTGTTATTACAACGTCTGAATTAAAAAAACCAATGAATCAATGAATCATAAAAAATATCTCTTACTCGTATTTATAATTACAACAATCACTGGTTGTCGTAGTGTTACGGTTAATAAGGTTAGAATGCATACTGCTTCTACTACCCCTATTGCTCCTGGAGTTGTTGGTGTTCAGGAAAATCGATTACAAAGCTCTGATTTTCAGGTTACCGCTATTCCAGAATATAAGCAACCTATACGTCTTGGGGTAACCGAATTGGATTTTAATGCTGCCACATATAAAGCTTATCTTAAAACTTCAAAAACTAATAGCCAGCAAATTAATTTTGTTGATTCTTTGGAAACAAAACCAAAGTTTATAAAGCTTGAAGTATTAGATCAATTGACAGTTATTTCAGAATTACAAAAGGAGCATAATACGCAAACTATAGGCTATCTTAAAAATCAAAAAGATGCGGCAATTGTATCTACAATTTCCTTGGCTTATCAAGCAGATTTGCTTAATGAAATTGGTTCTGCAGAAGCTGTATTTTTGATTAATGATAATTATAAACAATATAGCTTATCCCTGGTAAAAAATGGGAAATCATATAAAACTATAGCGCTAAGTGACGTTACAATTTTTGGATATCGATTGTCATATTTCTGTTGGGGACAAAATGATAAAAATCGTATCGTTATTTTCGACATCGTAGATGAAGCAGACCCTTGCACTAAAAACACATACAGAAATGCAAGTAAAGCAAAAGAGAAGATTGATTACTTGAAACTATAAGTTCTATTATAAAATAAGAAGAAGATACAATGAAAAGATATTTTTTATATACCATTATAGCGTTGGCTTTCTTTAGCTGTGAAGAAATCCTGATCGAAGAAGATTTATCTGATGGCATAGTAACAATTACTGCGCCCTCAGACGGTACTACAGTTGCAAACACTTCTGTTAATTTTAGTTGGAATGCCGTTGATCAAGCGACATCATATCGTCTTCAGATTGCATACCCTTCTTTTGAAAGTCCTGTTCAGGTAGTAGAAGATACCACCGTAACCAAAACGAATTTTAGCACAACCCTGGTTAAAAATGATTATGAATGGAGAGTTAGAGCACAAAATTCAGGTTCAGAAACAGCATATACCATGGCCAGTTTTAGGGTAATTGAGGCCGCCGATTTTGCTGCTCGTGAATTGCTATTAATCTCTCCGGCAAATAACGCTTTTAATAACACTAGTGATATTACATTACAATGGGAGAGCGTTGCGGATGCCACACTATACAGAGTACAATTATTAGATGCAAGCAATGCCGTAATACAGGAGGAAACTTTGACAGCAACATCACTGCAACTTACATTTCCTGAAGGTGTTACCAAATGGCAAGTACGCGCTGAAAATAGCACACAAAATACTCTGTATTTTACAAGAGCTATAACAGTAGATACTATGGCTCCAAATGTACCGGTGGCAGTAACCCCTGCAAATGAAGCAGTTTTTACAGATCCTGTGATTAATTTTACCTGGACACGTGAAATTGTAGAGGGAACAACAGAATTTGATAGTATTTATATCTATAGTAACCCACAACTGTCAGAATTGGTAACTAAAGATCAAGTAACCTCTCCTTCAGAGATAACTCTGGATGCAGGAAACACTTATTATTGGTTTCTAAAAGCTTTTGATCAAGCGGGGAATCAAAGTGCCGCAAGTAATACACTTGAGTTTACAATAAACTAAATCGCATGCTAAAAAGTAAAAAAGGAATATACATCTTACTACCATTGGTAGTTTTTATCTGGGGAGCCATTCTCTACCAGGTATTGGATGCATTTTCTGATGATGATCCGGTAATTACCAATACAACTGATATAAAATTCTCTGAAATCAAAACCGTAGAAAGACAGCAATTCGAAATTGGCGCAGTAGAAAGAGACCCTTTTTTAGGAACCCTTTATCGTCCAAAAAAAGAAGTTGCTAAAAAGCCTGTGATTATTAAAAAGAACCCTATCACATGGCCTTCTATACGCTACAAAGGTTTAGTGTCTGGACAAGGCGGTTCTAAAGCTATTTTCCTGGTAGAGATTAATGGTGCTGATCAGTTACTGGAACGAAATCAATCTTTCTCTGAAATCAAGTTGGTTAAAGGTTCATCAGTATCAATTTTACTACGATATAAAGGAGAGTCTAAACAATTTAAGATCTTAAATTGAAAGTATTCACAAAAATAAAAGCACAGGCTATGCAGTTTGCATTACTAATATCGGTAATTGTGCTATTATTATTAAGTGCTTTTTTATTACTCACTCATGTTCAATCTTTTTTTAGAATCAAATCTCAGGAGCTAACAGGAGGACTAGCGCTATGTAATGATCAAATATTTGAATCTTTAGATGAAAGTAAAACATTTTCCGATACTTTGGTTGCTTCGGTAGATTCAAAAAAAGCTAAGCTTGTCTCTACTTATCATGGAGCATGGATAAAAACATTTTCTAAAGTAAATATTCATGGAAGAAAAGTGGCTAAAACTGCTTTTACTGGTTCGGTTTTAGATCAAAAAACACCAAATCTTTACTTATCTAATACCAACTCACCATTAGTCGTCGTAGGCAATACAAGATTAGAAGGTAATAGTTATTTGCCTAAACAAGGAGTAAAAGCTGGTAATATTTCTGGAAAGTATTATCAGGGATCAAATCTATATTATGGTCATGTGATTGAAAGTGCAGAAAAGTTGCCAAATATGGCACCTAAATGGATTGCATACTTAGAATCTGCAAGTAATGGTGCTTTGCTTGAGGGAGAAAATACAATTACCTTGCAAAAAGAAATTAAAAATAGTTTCTATAAGCCTTCACAATTTATTTTTGACCCGGGCACTATTGTTCTTGGGAATGAAAAAATAACCGGTAACATCATCATTCAATCCGAAACTAAAATAGTGGTGAGTTCTGCTTCTCAATTAGAAGATGTAGTTTTGATTGCTCCAAATATCATTATTGATGACAATGTAAAAGGAAAAATGCAGCTTGTTGCAAGCAAAAAAATCAAAATAGGTAAACAGTGTTATCTATCTTACCCTTCTTCTATAACACTTTTGGATAAAAACATAGTTCAAGAAACTTCTGGAAATAACTTTCAAGCCAAAACTGTAGATTTTGTCATTCATAAAAATACGGTAATCGAAGGATCGATTGTATACCTCAAAAAGAAACATGAAACCAAGGACAGAATTAAAACTCATCTTAAAATCGAGTCTGGGGTTCAAATTATCGGCGAAGTATATTGCCAGGGGAATGTTGATTTTCAAGGAATAGTAAAAGGTTCACTCTATACCAATCAATTTATAGCAAATCAGTCAGGTTCTATCTATCTTAATCATATATACAATGGCAAAGTATTATTGAATCCAATACCCAAATATGCAGGATTACCATTTATCAACTCAAAAAATACTGTTGCTAAATGGTTATACTAAAAAAAATACGTGCCGCAACTTTAATCGAAACACTAACGGCTTCGGTATTGATTATTATAGTATTTATGATTGCTAGTTTAAGCTTTAATAATGTTTTTACTAATCATATCAAACGCGATAATAGCACTATCGAGAATAGAATAAAAGAGTTAGAATATTTATGTATTCATGAAACGATACAACTTCCCTATACTGAAGATTTTGGAGCATGGGAAATTGAATTACTTGCTGAAAAAGAAGATATCATTTTGACATATTCTAAAGAAGGCAAAGAATACCACAAACAACTAGTGCATAAATGATCAAAATCACCCATAAAATAAAGGCTTTTACACTTACCGAAATCATGGTGGTTATTGTGATCTCGGCAATTGTTGCAGGATTGGCTTTTTCAGTTTTGGGTGTTATCCAGAAAAACCTGAGAAGTATTGAAGACAATTACGCATATCAAACCAAGTTGCAATCTCTTGAGGTGGTATTAACCATTGATTTTAATAAATACACACAAGCCACATGGAACCAAAACAGTGACCAACTCATTCTATCATCACCAATTGACCAAAGAACTTACCATTTCTATACCGATAGTATTGTAACCGATATTGATACTTATATGGTAAAAACAAAGCAAAAAACCTTTTATATGGAAGGAACAAAAGTTGGTTCGGGAAGCATTGATGCTATAAAACTTACTTTTGAAAACACTACGAATTTACATCGTATTTTTGTTTTTAAACATAATGACCCTTCTATTCATTTCTGATTATGGGAATTAAAATCACAGATACCAAAAAACAAAAAAAACCGGAAGGCTCTTTCGATATTTCTGAAGTGCTTACCAAAGAGATTTCTCTTTTTGGAAATGCCTTTAATAACAAAAAGAAAGAGCAATGGTATGCAGAACTTAATGTACTTTTAAAATCAGGGATTAATCTAAAAAATGGTTTAGAGCTCTTGGTCGAAACACAGAAAAAGGAAAAAGATCAAAAGTTTATGGCTACAATGCTCTCAAAATTAGTAGATGGAAATTCTTTTTCAGATATCCTCAAAAATGATAAAAACTTTACCAATTATGAGTATTATGCCATAAAAATAGGAGAGCAAACAGGACAATTGGCTCAGATTGCATCAGAGCTTAGTGAATTTTACAAACGCAAAAATGACCTTAAAAGAGAAATTATTTCTGCACTTACTTATCCTATTATTGTACTATGTACAGCTTTGATCGTTATCGCATTTATGTTAAAATATGTGGTTCCTATGTTTGTAGACATATTTAAACAAAATAATGTCGAGCTTCCTGGTATTACTAAAAGCATCATTGCTTTTTCTGATTTTGTTGGAAACAATGGATTACTTTTATTAATAACTCTTTTGATAGTAATCGGTTGTATTGCTCTTATTTCAAAGAAAATGTGGTTTCAAAAGATTCTTGGAAGTTTTCAGCTCAGAATACCCATTTTAGGAAATTATTTCAGAAAAATATATATGGCCCAGTTCACCCAGGCCATTTCACTACTAACTTCTGCCAAAGTTCCTATGGTAGATAGTCTCGATCTTGTAAAAGATATGATTAGTTTTTATCCGCTTCAACAGGGGTTGGAGAAAACAAATCGCTTAGTTATTCAGGGTGATAAATTAAGTGCTTCTTTTTCTCAAAATGCAATTTTTGATAAGAAAATGATTGCTATGGTTCGTGTTGCAGAAGAAACAAATCAAACAGAATACATCTTCCAAAAACTCAATGAACAATATAATCAACAAGTAAAATATCAATCACAGGTAATTTCTAATGTGCTCAACCCTATTTTGACAATACTTGTTGGTGTCATTGTTGGGGTTATTCTTATTGCTATGTATTTGCCAATGTTTAGATTAAGCAGTGTGATTGGATAGTATACTAAAACTTCTTGATACCTTAAACCAACTTAATATCTTCCTTAAATAACATGTGAATATATTCTGCATGAATCTCTGCATGATGTTTATGCTCTAAACAATGAAAGAGTAAATGAATAAGGCCGTAGTCTCCTAAACTATCCCTGTATTCATGCTTTTCTTTGTTTTTGACCCACAAAATAAAACAACATAAATGACCGATTTCCCCCACTTTTTCAGGATCTTCTAAACATTTACGAAACTCCTCCAACTTCATTCGCGCATACTCATTATACTTTCGCTTACAAAAGTTATAATCAAAGGTGTGCTTATATAATTGTAGTTTCCTATTCTGTATTTCATAATTTATACCACTCATAACATAAAAATCATTTGCATTAGGTACTTGTGTCATCATAGTCATACGATTTGAGGTTAGCTATATTTTTGCAAAACGTATGCCAAGACTTTAAAAAATTAACTTAAAAAAGGTGAAAAAGTCTTAAAATTTTCAGTGAATCAAAATATCGATAAATTTGGAATTATTCCATAACAAAGATACAAAATTTGGAATTATTCCAAAAAATATATCTGTGTTTTTAATGACAATACCACTAAAAAAATCTCTGCATTATACAAGTAAAAAGCAAACAACTATCTGTATTTCAGTAATTTACTTGAATACCCCGGTTGATGTTGTTAATAAAACCTAATAAGTTTATTTTCAAAGAAAAAGTATGTCCATTAAATTTACTTTTAAGTATTTGATACGTTTGTGGTATGTTTTTTGGGGAAAGAACTATCAGAACGAAGAAATGGGAAATACAAATCAAATCGTAAATTATGCAGTATAAAGTAATTGATGCAAAAAGTCAATATTTTGGGAAAATACTTGACTTCCAATCTTGCTCTACTTTGAGTGATTTGGGCGGAGTACTCTTAAAGATTGAAAGAAATAGAGTATCACTTTTTAAATTTAACGAAGTAGAATTGGTTTAATTACCATTCTACTTCCTTTTCTACCCTAACTGGGTAATTCTTTTTACATATTTACCAATAACATCAAACTCTAGGTTAACCACAGTTCCTTTTTTGAAGGTACTAAAATTGGTGTGTTCATAAGTAAACGGAATAATAGCTACGCTAAACTCATCGCTTTTAGAGTTAACTACCGTTAAACTTACTCCGTTAACCGTAATTGAACCTTTTTCAATCGTAATGTTGCTTAAACTCGGGTCATAACCAAAGGTAAAATACCAGCTTCCATCTGCTTCAGAAACATTAGTACAGGTGGCAATTTGATCTACATGACCTTGCACAATATGTCCATCCAGACGATCCCCTAATCTCATACCACGCTCTAAATTAACAACATCGCCAGCAGCAAGATCCTTAAGATTGGTCTTTTCTAATGTCTCTTTAATAGCAGTTACGGTATACATATCGTCTTCAATAGAAACTACGGTAAGACAAACGCCATTATGAGCCACACTTTGGTCAATTTTTAACTCTGAAGTAAAATTTGCGCGTACAGTAATATCCAGATTCTCTTTATCTGTTTTTAAAGATGTTATAGTTCCTAATTCTTCGATGATTCCGGTAAACATAAATGCAAATTATTTAGTTAAATTTGTGACCTCGAAGCTTGAAGTCTGATTTTAGATTTCAAAAATACTGAACTCTTTTTGAGTTTAATCATAAAGAAGCATAATAAATGAAGAAAGAAGAAAAAATAAGATTAGGGATTTCTATAGGTGATCTTAATGGTATCGGAAGTGAAGTTGTCCTTAAGACTTTTGAAGATTCTCGAATGCTGGATTTCTGTACACCAGTGATTTTTGCATCTGTAAAAATTATATCTTTCTTAAAAAAACAGTACGAAATTAATTCTAATTTGCATGGTATTGACAAATGCTCCCAGATTCTAGATGGTAAAATAAACGTACTCAATGTATGGAAAGAAGCCGTAGATATCAATTTTGGAACAGAAAATGAAAAAGTCGGAAGCTATGCGATCAAATCCCTTAAAGCGGCTACTACGGCTCTAAAAAATGATGAGATAGATGTACTTGTAACCGCTCCTATTAATAAACATAGTATTCAGTCTGAAGAATTTAAATTTCCCGGTCATACAGATTACCTGGATCAGGAACTTGAAGGAAATAGTCTAATGTTTATGATTACGGATGAGCTGAAGGTGGGATTACTTACAGACCATGTGGCTGTAAAGGATATTGCAGATGCCATTACACCAGAGTTGATAGAGGAAAAGGTAAACACAATATATAACTCCCTAAAACAAGATTTTGGCGTATCAAAACCAAAAATTGCAGTACTAGGTATTAATCCACATAGCGGAGACAATGGTGTTATTGGCAAAGAAGATGAGGAGATATTAAAACCTACAATCAAGAAAATTAATGACTCCGGAAAACTGGTATACGGCCCTTATGCGGCTGATAGTTTTTTTGGATCAAATAATTACAAAAGCTTTGACGCAATTGTAGCTTCATATCATGATCAAGGATTGATTCCTTTTAAAACATTATCGTTTGGAAAAGGAGTAAATTATACAGCTGGACTTAGTAAAGTGCGTACATCTCCCGATCATGGAACCGCTTTTGAGATTGCCGGAAAAAATCAAGCAGATTATAGCTCCTTCGAAGAAGCCGTTTTTGCAGCTTTGAAGATTTTCAGAAATAGGAATGAATATGCTGATTTGACCAAAAACCCATTAAAAAAACAACCTCGTAAACCACAGAATAAATACAAAAGTGAATGAGTCACTCATTTAAAAACTGCGAGACTTATTCGCTCAAAAAATAAAAGACTAACATTCTGATATAATTTTGTTTACAAAAAGGCTTTCATAACGAATTTTTATTATCTTTGCACCCGCCTTTACCAAATTGGTAGGCACCTGAAACTGATGATGAAATGATACAACTTAAAGAGTATACTATTCCTTTTGTTGGGCTAAAGCAAGGATTACACCAGTTTGAGTATCAGATTGACAATACGTTCTTTGAGCATTTTGAGTATGACGAATTTAATGCATCTGCAGTAAAAGTTGATCTGGAGTTTGACAAGAAAGCAACAATGTTAGAACTTCAGTTTAAAGGAACCGGAACTGTTAATGTTAATTGTGATCTTACTAACGAACCTTTTGACTTACCTATAGAAAATGAATTCTTTTTGGTAGTTAAGTTTGGAGATGAATATAATAATGAAAATGAAGAGCTTCTCATACTCCCGCATGGAGAATATGAAGTTAACATTCAGCAATATATTTATGAATTAATTGTACTGGGCGTACCTTCAAAAAGAGTTCACCCAGGAGTAGAAGACGGAACATTAGAATCAGAAATACTTGAAAAGTTAGACGAGCTAAGTCCAAAAGAAAAAACAATTGAAAATAATAACGAGGAAACAGATCCTCGTTGGGACAAATTAAAAAATTTACTAAACGATAAATAATATCTAGCAATGGCACATCCTAAGAGAAAGATATCGAGAACAAGAAGAGATAAAAGAAGAACACATTACAAAGCTACTGTACCACAGATCGCTACAGATCCTACTACAGGAGAAGCGCATTTGTACCACAGAGCGCACTGGCACGAAGGTAAATTATACTACCGTGGTCAAATTGTTATCGATAACACAGAAGAAGAAGTGGCATAAGCGCACTGTTAAAATTTTATATAAAGCTCTCACAAATGTGAGAGTTTTTTTGTTTTTAGTTGAATATGTGTCAAAATCCCGTTATTTTGCGCCATATTTGTATATAATTTAGTAATTTCAACGACTTTTTAGGCACTTTTTGCGCAATAGTACGTGAAACTAAAACTAAGATATGAGTAAAATCACAGCCGCTATTACAGCTGTTGGCGCATATGTGCCAGACTACGTGTTAACCAATAAGATTTTAGAAACTATGGTTGACACAAACGACGAATGGATTACCAGTCGTACAGGTATTAAAGAACGTAGGTTATTAAAAGATAAAGACAAAGGAAGTTCTTTCTTAGGTATTAAAGCCGCAGAAGATTTAATTGCCAAAAAAAATCTTGATCCAAAAGAGATTGATATGGTAATTTTTGCTACCGCAACTCCCGATCTTCCTGTAGCAGCCACAGCCGCATATACAGCATCAAAAATAGGGGCCGTTAATGCCTTTTCTTATGATCTGCAAGCTGCATGCTCTAGTTTTTTATATGGAATGTCAACCGCATCAAGCTATATAGAATCTGGTAGGTATAAAAAAATACTACTTATAGGAGCAGATAAGATGTCATCTATAATAGACTATACCGATAGAGCTACCTGCATCATATTTGGTGATGGTGGTGGAGCCGTACTTTTTGAACCCAATAACGAAGGTTACGGATTGCAAGATGAATATTTGCGCACCGATGGTATAGGAAGAGAGTTCTTAAAAATTGAAGCTGGGGGATCTATATTACCTCCATCTGAAGAAACTGTTGCAAACAAACAGCATTTTGTACAACAGGATGGAAAAACAGTATTTAAATATGCGGTTTCCAATATGGCAGATGCAAGTTCAAAAATCATGGAACGCAACAATTTGTCTGGAGATGATGTTGATTGGCTCATTGCACATCAAGCCAATAAACGAATTATAGATGCTACCGCAAATAGAATGGAACTGGACGAGAACAAAGTTCTCATGAATATCCAAAGATATGGTAACACTACTTCAGCAACATTACCATTATTATTACACGATTACGAAAAACAACTCAAAAAAGGAGACAATATAGTATTTGCCTCATTTGGTGGAGGCTTTACATGGGGCTCTATCTATCTTAAATGGGCTTATAACTCCTAAAACAACTAAACACACAATACCCAACATTATGGATTTAAAAGAAATTCAGAATTTGATTAAATTCGTTGCCAAATCAGGCGCTAGCGAAGTAAAATTAGAGATGGATGACGTTAAAATCACCATCAAAACCGGATCAGAAGACAGTAAAGAAACAACATTTGTACAACACATCCCCGTAGGAAATGCTGTTACTACTCAACCGGCAGCACCTGCTCCAGCAGCACCTGCTGCTCCAGCAACTCCTGCAGCAGTTGTAGAAAGTTCTTCTGATGATGATAACTCAAAATACATAACTATCAAATCTCCTATAATCGGAACCTTATATAGGAAACCGTCACCAGACAAACCTACGTTTGTAGAAGTTGGCGATTCTATTAAAGAAGGAGATGTGCTTTGTATTATAGAAGCAATGAAACTTTTCAACGAAATCGAAAGCGAAGTTTCTGGTAAAATTGTAAAAGTATTAGTTGATGACTCTTCTCCTGTAGAATTTGATCAACCACTTTTCTTAGTAGACCCATCATAACCCGATTTTAAAATTCCAATAGACAAATCCAAAAATCCATGTTATATGGAATCTGGAACTTGGAATTTGAGATTTTTAAATTTTAAAAGTTATGTTTAAAAAAATTCTAATTGCAAATAGAGGTGAGATTGCTATGAGAGTAATCAGAACCTGCAAAGAAATGGGTATAAAAACGGTTGCTGTATATTCTACAGCAGATGCAGAAAGTCTGCATGTACGTTTTGCAGATGAAGCAGTTTGTATAGGACCTGCACCAAGTAGTGAATCATACTTGAAAATGTCTAATATAATAGCAGCGGCAGAAATCACGAATGCAGATGCTATACACCCTGGATACGGTTTCTTATCTGAAAATGCTAAGTTTTCTAAGATATGTGAAGAGCATGAAATAAAATTCATTGGCGCCAGTCCCGAGATGATAGATAGAATGGGAGATAAGGCCTCTGCAAAATCTACTATGATTGAAGCCGGTGTACCTTGTGTGCCAGGAAGTGAAGGTGTCATTCCAGATTTCAAAACTTGCTTAAAAGTTGCCAAAGAAACCGGTTACCCCGTAATGCTTAAAGCTAGTGCCGGTGGTGGTGGTAAAGGTATGCGTGCTGTTTGGAAAGAAGAAGATCTCCAAAATGCTTGGGAATCTGCCAGACAAGAAAGTAAAGCTGCTTTTGGTAATGATGATATGTATATGGAAAAGCTTATAGAAGAGCCTCGCCATATCGAAATTCAAATCGTAGGTGATAGCAATGGTAGAGCATGTCATTTATCTGAAAGAGATTGTTCTGTACAACGTAGACATCAAAAATTAACTGAAGAAACTCCTTCTCCATTCATGACCGATGAATTGCGAGAAAAAATGGGTGAAGCTGCGGTTAAAGCTTCCGAATACATTAAATATGAAGGTGCAGGAACTGTTGAATTTCTAGTTGACAAACACCGCAACTTCTATTTCATGGAAATGAATACGCGTATCCAGGTAGAGCATCCTATTACAGAACAAGTAGTGGATTATGATTTGATCAGAGAGCAAATTCTGGTTGCAGCAGGAGTGCCAATTTCTGGTAAAAACTATATACCACAGTTGCACTCTATAGAGTGTAGAATTAATGCCGAAGATCCTTATAAAGATTTTAGACCTTCTCCAGGAAAGATTACCAACTTACACCTTCCAGGAGGTCATGGAGTAAGAGTTGATACTCATGTATATAGTGGTTATACCATTCCTCCTAATTATGACTCTATGATTGCTAAATTGATTACTACCGCGCAAACACGTGAAGAGGCAATCAACAAAATGAAAAGAGCACTTGATGAGTTTGTGGTAGAAGGTATAAAAACTACCGTTCCTTTTCATAGACAATTAATGGATCATCCGGATTATGTATCCGGAAACTATACCACTAAGTTTATGGAAGACTTTGAAATGGCAGAACTAGAAGATTAATTAACAAATATATAAGCCTCAGCAATGGGGCTTTTTTTATGAATTTTAGTTATTGGGAATATAAAACATGGTTATCCAACATCGATTTTACTATTGTAGGTAGCGGAATCGTAGGACTTAATTGTGCCCTTAGGTTGCGACATAAATTTCCAACTGCCAAAATACTTGTACTAGAACGAGGAATACTTCCAAACGGTGCGAGTACTAAAAATGCTGGTTTTGCATGTTTTGGAAGCTTGTCTGAAATATTAGATGACCTTAATTCACATACCAAGGAAGAAGTACTACAACTTGTTCAAAAAAGAGTTAATGGGCTTCAATTATTAAGAAAAAACCTTGGCGATCTAGCAATCCATTATTTACAATATGGGGGGTATGAACTTTTCACCCAAGAAGATGCAGCACTATATCAAGAATGTCTTTCAAAAATAGAACAGATCAACAATTTGCTTCGTCCTATTTTTAAGGACAGTGTATTCACAAAAGAACACAATATCTTCAATTTTAAAAATATTCAACCACAATACATCGTAAATCAATTCGAAGGGCAAATAGATACCGGTAAGATGATGGAGGCCTTACTTTCCAAAGTACAAGAGTCTGGTATCAAAATTTTAAACAATTGCACAGTGCAAGCAATTAATGATCTTAACACTACTGTCGAAATAAAAACAGATCAATTTACGTTTTCTACAAATAAAGTACTTATTGCTACCAATGGTTTTGCCTCACAACTAGGAATCAACCAAGTAAAACCAGCTCGTGCACAGATCTTGATCACCAAACCAATCAACGGTTTGAATATCAAAGGAACCTTTCATCTGGACAAAGGATATTATTATTTCAGAAATATCGATAATAGAATTTTGTTTGGCGGAGGCAGGAACCTTGATTTTAAGAGCGAAGAAACAACAGAATTAGCACAGACCGAATTGGTACAACACAAGTTAAATCAAATTTTGCGTGAAGTAATTTTACCAGATTCTAATTTCGAAATTGAACATCGCTGGAGCGGAATTATGGGTGTTGGAAGTCATAAAAAATCTATTGTTAAACAAATATCTGACAATGTTTTTTGCGGTGTGCGCCTTGGAGGAATGGGAGTAGCAATCGGAAGCATTGTTGGCACGGAATTGGCAGATCTACTATAGATCAATCTCTAGATATGAAAAAATTTATTCACTTCATGCTAAAAAGCCTTGTGGCTTTTTTACTGCTTAGTCCACTTTGGGTACTAAGCTATAGGTGGATAGATGTTCCGGCAACGCCTTTAATGGCAATTCGCAAGTTACAATCTAATCAAAAACACACTATCCAACATCGCTGGGTCTCACTATCCAATATTTCGCAGGATTTACAATTAGCAGTTATTTGTAGTGAAGATCAAAGATTTATAGAGCATCAAGGTTTTGATCAGGAAGCTATAGAAAAAGCGATAGCAGAACATAAGAACGGAAAAAGATTACGTGGTGCCAGCACTATCTCGCAGCAAACAGCCAAAAATGTATTCTTATGGCCCCACCGTAGCTGGATTCGTAAGGGGCTTGAAGTTTATTTTACATTTTTGATCGAAAAACTATGGACCAAAGAACGTATTCTAGAGATCTATTTGAATAGTATCGAAATGGGTAATGGCATTTATGGAGCCGAAGCCGCAGCACAATTTTGGTTTAATACATCTGCTACTGATCTTAGTAAAGAAGAAGCTGCTGCCATTGCAGCCATTTTACCAAATCCCAGAAAAATTTTGGCCAATCCACCATCTGAATATACCCAAAAAAGAAAAGACTGGATCTTTATACAAATGCGTAATTATGGTACTTTAGTATTCGATAAGAAAACGCAATATGAATCCGATGGATATTAAACAAAAGCTACTAGATCAATGTCAATATAATATTGATCAAAGGTTACAACGTATTCAACAAACTATTACTGACATTCAGGAATCTTTGAGTTCTGAGACCAAAAGCTCTGCTGGAGACAAACATGAAACTGGTCGTGCCATGCTACAATTAGAACGTGAAAAAGCCGGACAGCAACTAGCCGAGGTACAAAAGCTACAAGAAATTTTAGTTAAAATTGATATTTCGACCTCCTCAGACAATGCCCGTTTAGGTAGTTTGGTTTTTACTACTCAAGGAAATTACTTTTTAAGTATTTCTATTGGTGAACTATCTATTGATAATACCTCTTTTTTCGCAATTGCTGCAAATACCCCTATCGGTAAGTTGCTATTAGGTAAAACCATTGGGGATACTTTTAGTTTTAATGGAAAGGAAATTTCTATAAAAAGAGTAATTTAACCTGATTTTCACAAAAAACACCCTAACATCATGAAAAAATCTCTTTTATTGATCGCTATTGCTTTTATAATCGGTTGCAAAAACAATCAAACAGCCAAAAAAGTTGAGACTGAGGTTAAAAAAGAAAAAAAGGAAGAAGTTACCCCTAAAAAGAAAAGACCCATCGCCCTGGAACACAATAAATTCTTTGAAGTTGATGGAAAAAGAATGCTATACGGAGGAAAAGACAATATTCAACATTTTGATATTACAGGCTATGATCTAAAAGATGAACAATTTCATTATGGTATCGGTAGAGAAACGTTTCCTGCTATATTAAAACCAGAATTTATCTCTGTACAAGAGGCCGATACTACTTGGACAGATGACACCCGATTTTTGGTTGCGTATGCAGGTAATGAAGTAAAAGCATATTCGATAAAAGACCTTACAAGACACGAAGTAGTAAATGACGTTTTAAATGGCAAGCCAATTATGGCGGTGTACTGTATACTTGCCGATCTAGGCGCTATTTACGAACGTAAATATGGTGATAAAGAATTGACTTTTGCATTAAGCGGCTATACGTATTATGATGAAGAGGTTTGGGGAGGTCTTGATGGATTTGTTTTATGGGACAGAGAAACAGAAAGCCTTTGGTGGCCTCTTATAGGTAGAGCCGTCTCTGGGCCTCTGAAAGGAGTGAAATTTTTGGAAATGGACAAAGCAAATTGGAAAGATACTACCTGGGGAGCAATAAAGGAATCATATTCTAATGCCAAAGTTCTTAAATCAGGGCAGGATTTTGAACGACCAAAATCCTGGAAAAAGTATAAAGATGTTACCGAAATTGTAAAAAACTATGGTAAGGAAAATTAAAACTTTATACTGTATAACATATAAAAATGATTGAGATACTTCATACTCATTAATAAAATATAAGAACCAAAAATGAAGACTTATTTTTCAGATATTAAGTTGTTTCTTATTCTCATACCTCTAATCAACATTATAAATTATTATCTAACGTATTCAAATATAAAACTTGATTGGTTTCTCTTACTTACTTTTTCAATAGATACGGCTCAAGGTTATTTAGCTTGGTGGGGAATAAGAAGTTTTATTAGGATTCTGGACCAGAAAATACCATATAACAAATCTCTGATTAAGCGTATAGTTTTTCAAATTATCAGCACCTTAATCATTGGACTATCGATAATCGTCTTTCTTACAGAACTCTTAAGCTGGATAGTTAAAGGAAAATCTGCGCCTCTACATTTTTATACTCATGATATTATGATAATCAGCATATGGGTATTTGTTATTAATGGAATTTATATAGGAGCACATTTTTATAATCAATGGAGAAACGCTGAAGAAAAATATCAGCAAGATCGTCGTCGTCATTCTGAAGGGTTTATAGTAAATCAAGGGAATAAAAAAATAAAGCTCACTTTTGAGCAAATAGTTGGTTTTTATGTGGATGGTGATTATTCGGTTGTATGTACTCTTAAAAACGAGAAATATTACTTGGATCTATCATTAAGTCGGATAGAAAAAAAACTCCCAAAGGCTAGTCTCTTTAGATTAAATCGTCAATTTATACTACATCGAAAAATGATTTCTGGATTTAAACGAATAGAAAATGGTAAAATCCTGATACTTGTGAATCAACACGATCTTTTTCCCTCGCAAATTACAGTAAGTAGAACAAAGGTTTCTACATTTAAAAAATGGTTTCAACCTGAGTAAGATTGTTCACAGTTAATTATGCTACACTTCACAGAAAATAGACCTACACTTTTTCATTAAATCATTATCTGTTCCTACTATTACAGGAAATAAATTTAGGTAGGTATGATATTTTCAAAACAAATTGCAAGTATAATTTTGCTATTCTTTTGTGTCTTAGGTTTTTCGCAAAATGAATTTGGTAAAAAACAAAATAAAATTGATTCTTTAATGAAAGCTCATTTAGTTAATAGTCGAAAAAAACCTGTTCATAATTTTCTTCTCTATGCAGAGAATAACAAAACAGGGTTTAATCTACACAAAGGAGTTGGGTATGTAAAAAGGAAAAACATCAAGGTAGATGAGCACTATCAATATAATATTGCAAGCATAACAAAAACTCTGGTGGCGACGATTATTTTGCAATTAGAAGAAGAAGGACTTTTAAATATTGATGATAAAGCACAGAAATATTTAGGCAAATTAGAATTTATACGTTTTGATGATTTACATCTTGTAAACAGCGTATCATATTCAAAAGATATAACTATCAAAATGCTTCTTAATCATACTTCAGGAATTGGTGACGTGTTTATAGATGCACAAACAAGATTTAATATTAGCGTACTTCTTAATCCTCAAAAACAATATACAGCCAAAAAGTTTTTTAAAAAGTATTATCAGTATGGCTTAAATAAAAAACCACATAATAAACCGGGAAAAGGATATTACTATTCCGATATTAATTACATGTTATTAGGTTTTATAATCGAAGATCTTACCGGAAAAAGTTTGCCAGAAGCAATTAGAAATAGGATTTTGGAACCCTTGGAGATGGGTAACACCTATTTTGAATTCTACGAACCCATATCTGGAAATCACAAACGAATAGACGCATATTTAAATAGAATAAACATAACAAAAAAAGTAAATACCTCTTATGAATGGGGAGGAGGAGGTTTGGTCTCGAATACAAAAGATATTGCTGTTTTCATAAAAGCTCTCTTTGAACTAAAACTCTTTGACAATGATAATACACTAGTAAAGATGATTGATATTTCTGACACAAAAAAGTATGGAAAAAGCTATGGTCTTGGGATTTTTGAATATCAATTTAATGGATTGCGATTTTATGGACACGGTGGATTTTATGGTTCATTTGTTGCTTACGCTCCTAGAGAAAAAATACTGCTATCTGCAAATATTAACCAGGCAAATCCACCATATAATAGTACAGAATTAATTAATGCTGTAATCGGTTGTATGTTTTGATTGTTAAAATTTAATTCACGATTAAATTTTCAAACCTTATAGCATACAAAAATGATTTTAAGTAAATTGCCAACTCATAAATCATCACGACCATGCAGAAGTTTTTTGTACTAGCCCTTATAGGGATACTACTTATTTCATGTAAACCATACGAGAATACCAAAATCAGAAAAAATCAGATCACCTATGAAGATTTTAGGGCAGATCAAAGATTATATCCTACAGATGATGGGCTTATAAAGTATATTGATAAAGGAAAAGGTCCTGTGATTGTGCTTTTACACGGGGTACCAACATCTGGTTGGTTATATCGTAAAATGATAAAACCTTTGGTAGATAATGGATATCGTGTAATTGTTCCTGATATGCTGGGCTATGGATCCAGTGATTCTCCTGATGGTTTCGAAATCTACAATGCAGAAAATCATGGAAAACGCCTTTTGGAACTTATGGCAAGTTTGGGTATAGAGACATGGACTCACGTAATGCACGATGCTGGGGGATTATGGACCTGGGAACTTATGAAACAAGATCCAGATAAAATTGAAAAACTAATCGTACTCAATACCATCATCTACGAAGAAGGTTTCTATCCACCAGTAAGAATGAAACCAGGAGGAATGGCCAAGACGGCTATGTGGGCCTATCGAAATGGTGTAACGACAAATACATTGCTTAAAAATCTGTTTAATGAAGGATTGAAAGAAAACATCTTAAATCCTTTAGATGTAGAAGGGTATAAAACACCTTTGCTAGAAGGTAAAACAAAAGCTATGTATTACTTTTTTAGCCAAACCTGTAATGAATTACCCGATTACTCTGAGGTTTTTGAAAATATAAACGTACCTGTTTCGGTAATATGGGGTATTCATGATACAATGTTACAATGGCCTCCACAACAAACCAAAGCTGCAAATGCACTAAAGGTAAAAGATGAAGATATTCATTTTGTAGACGAGAAACACTTCATCCAAGAGACCAAAGCAGAAGAAATAGCTTATAAAATTCTGGATTTCCTTAATTAAGACTTACGTTTTTTATCCAGTTTTTAAGTTCAACTCTAAAGATCGTACCATTGATCAATTCGTGGATTTGATCTAACTCATCCTTGCTAACAGCTAGGTCTATTTTGTCTGAAGGAGTACTTAGCAGTAATGACCTACAATTTTTGAGGTCTTTACATTCATTACAACACTGTGATTGTCTGGTTGTCGTACATGAGTCTGAAAAATCCTTTAGTTCATTAAGGGTAAGCAGAAAACCAATATCCCTAAACACCAGTTGAACCCGGGGCATTAAAACATTAGCTTCTCTCTTCCAAAAGAAAGATATGCCAACCGTATTGCTGTAAATTTTATCTATAGCATTCATTTTGAGTTCTATTTTGAATCAAAAATAACACTATTTATAATAAATCTAAATAAAAATAAAGTTAATTTATGTCCTTTAGCTTTAATTGAAGTGATACCTTGCCCTGCCATTCATTTTCATCAATCGTATATGCCGCTTTAAACTGTTGTCCTGCGCTAATCAAATCTTGTTTAGAGCCAAGACTAAAACCAATAGCATCAACGGCAATCCCGTTTTTCTGCACCTTACATTTCAAGTGCTTATCATCTGCTCCTACACATTTACCATATCCTGTATCTTTTAGCCCTTCGGTCATAAACACCGGAGTCATATTTCCCGGTCCAAAAGGAGCAAATTGTTTCAGAAGACGAAAGAACTTTGGTGTGATCTGATCCAACTCCATTTTTGTATCTATAGTTATTTCGGGAGTTAGTAATTTTTTATCTATTGTAGCAGTTACTACTTCTTCAAACTTTTGTTTAAAGGATTCGTATTGTTCCTCAAGCAATGTTAGCCCAGCTGCGTATTTATGCCCTCCAAACTGTTCTATATGATCAGAACAAGCATCAAGTGCGTTGTAGACGTCGAATCCTTTTACAGATCTGGCTGATGCAGCTAGTTTTTCACCACTCTTGGTGAAAACCAATGTTGGGCGGTAATAGGTCTCTGTTAACCTTGAGGCCACTATGCCAATAACTCCTTTATGCCAACTTTCTTCATACACAACAGTAGTATATCGATCTTCTTCTTTGTTTTCGTGTATTTGTCCTAGAGCTTCTTCGGTAATACTTTTATCAGCATCTTTTCGATCACTATTATAAACCTCTATTTCAGCGGCAAATTGCGATGCTAGTTCAGGGTTTTCTTCTGTAAGAAGTTCAACCGCATGCAAGCCATGTTTCATCCTTCCTGCTGCATTAATCCTGGGAGCAATCATGAAAACTACATCAGTAATGGTCAATGTTTCCTTTTTTACCTGCGCTATCATGGCCTTAAAACCGGTTCTTGGGTTTTCATTAATGACTTGTAAGCCATAATATGCCAATACTCTATTTTCCCCCGTGATTGGTACGATATCGGCCCCAATAGCAGTTGCCACTAAGTCTAAATATGGCAGCAAATCATCAATAGTTTGATCATATTTAGTTGCCAGTGCCTGAATTAATTTGAAACCTACTCCACAACCACATAATTCATTATATGGGTATTCACAATCTTCACGTTTAGGGTCTAAAACTGCTGCGGCATCAGGAATCTCATCTCCCGGTCTGTGGTGATCACAAATGATAAAATCTACCCCTTTTGATTTTGCGTATGCTACTTTTTCTATAGCCTTAATTCCGCAGTCTAAGGCTACAATCAAAGACATATCGTTATCATGGGCATAATCTATCCCGGTATAAGAAACTCCGTAACCTTCATTATATCGATCAGGAATATACGTTGCGATTTGTGGAGATAATGTTTTTAGATACGAGGACATAAGTGCGACAGACGTTGTACCGTCTACATCATAATCACCATAAACCATAATATTTTCACCATTTGAAATAGCCTTTTCAATTCTTGCAACCGCTTTATCCATATCTTTCATTAAGAATGGATTATGTAAATCTTCTAATGACGGTCTGAAGAACTTCTTGGCTTGATCAAAGGTCTCTATACCTCTCTGCACCAAAAGTGAAGCAATTATCTTGTCTACATTTAATGCTTCTGCTAAGTGATTTATTTTTGTAGTATTAGGTATAGGTTTTAGTGTCCATCTCATTTATGTAGTGTATTCCAAATATTAAAAATTCCAAAGTACAAAAAACATCTCGACCACTCTAGATTTGACATTAGTTTTGTATTTTGTCGTGCTAAAAATTTTAAGTTTAAACTCAATAATACATATACACATGCCATTAGTAACTCCACTATCTGCTGATCACGATCCCAAAACAAAAGAATTAGCAGAATTTTTTAATGAAACCTTAGGATTTTGCCCTAATTCTGTACTCACAATGCAAAGAAGACCAGCAATTTCTAAAGCATTTATTAACCTTAATAAAGCAGTAATGGCCAATGAAGGTCGAGTTACGTCTGCATTAAAACGTATGATTGCCTGGGTAAGTAGCAATGCTACAGGTTGTAGATATTGCCAGGCACATGCAATACGTGCCGCAGAACGTTATGGGGCAGAACAAGAGCAACTTGATAATATCTGGGAGTACAAGACACACCCTGCTTTTAGTGATGCAGAACGTGCTGCACTTGATTTTTCGTTAGCTGCATCTGTAATTCCTAACGCAGTTGATGAAAACATCAAAACAGAACTATATAAGCATTGGGATGAAGGTGAAATTGTAGAAATGTTAGGTGTAATCTCCTTATTTGGATACCTAAACCGATGGAACGATTCTATGGGAACGACTGTAGAAGAAGGTGCTATCGAATCTGGTGAACAATACCTTGGTAAGCACGGTTGGGAAAAAGGAAAACACGTTTAATATTCATATATTAGATTATAGAATAAATGAGCCCTCAATTTAGAGGGCTTATTTTTATCATTTATTTACTCAAATAATATCGATAGCTTCTATATAAAAGAAAAATAGTAATTAAGAGAATGAGTACTGCCCACATCCAATACTCTCCAGATAGATGCGCAGCTATTATTTGTGTATCAGAATATTGAATTCTTCCATCACGTTCAAACTGCTTGGTAAATAGATACGACGTTTGTAAATATGTACTTAATACACATTGAGTTCCTAAAAAAAGTAACGTAAACGCCTCTAATTTTCTAACTCTTAGGATAGCAATAAAAAATAAAATTGCTGCAAAAATACTTAGAATGATCAACGCCAATAGTTCGTGAATCCATATACATAGCGATAGTACCATAATTATTACTAAAAGCCACAATGTAATTTTAGAAGTAATTCGGTTTTTTGCAGAAGCGATAAGTATTGCTCCAGAGATAGCAGGGCCCAGCAAACCTCCTGCTGATGTAATTGATCTTGCCACATTATACTCAAGATAACTAAAAGATACATTAGAATACGCTACGCCGCCACCGTTATCATAAATCTCTAAATAGTAAAATTTTCCTCCAAGAAGTAAGGCAGTAAGGCCATGACCCATTTCGTGAAACCACGTACCCAGCAATAGTAATGGGTACTGTATCATCCCAAAATATGGCAATTGCCATAATAAAAAGACAAGTAGGCTGATTCCTATAATAGCCAGTAATGGTTTCTTTTTCAATTGATTTACATTTATTTATTAGTCCTTACGGACTTTTCAATAACAGTATTTACACCAATTTATTATGAAAACAAAGAGAACTATTTCGGGGAAAAAACATCCTAAAATAAAATTTCTTTTACCTTTTGTCGAAGGACAGGTACCACATGATCTTCGAACCACGGGTTTTTTGTGAGCCAAAAACGATTTCTGGGAGATGGGTGCGGTAACGTAAAATATGTAGGCAGATACTTTTCATATTCGCTAACCGTATCTGTTAAAGTCTTCTTTGCGTCTTTTTTCAGATAATATTTTTGAGCATACTGGCCAATTAATATGATTAATTTCAATTCTGGCATAGTATCAAATAGTGGTTTATGCCACAACGGTGCGCATTCTGGCCTTGGCGGCAAGTCACCGCTCTTTCCTTTTCCAGGATAACAAAATCCCATAGGAACTATGGCTATTTTGGTTTCATCATAAAATAAATCATCCGTAATATTCAGCCATTTTCTTAGTTGCGTACCACTAGCATCATCCCAAGGAATTCCCGAATTGTGAACTTTGGTACCCGGTGCCTGCCCGATAATGATAATTTTGGCTTTAGGATGACCAGACACAACAGGTCTAGGGCCTAAGGGCAAATGTGCCTTACACACTTCACACCCTCTTATGTCTGAAAGCAGTTTATCCATTATTTCTTTTTTCCTTCGACTATCACAACAATCTCCCCTTTGGGTGGTTTATTTTCGAAATGCGTAAGAACTTCTTTGGTTGTGCCTCTAACTGTTTCTTCATGAAGTTTACTTAACTCTCTCGATACCGAAACCTGGCGGTCTTCTCCAAAATATTCTACAAAGCTCCCTAGGGTTTTTACCAATTTATGTGGTGATTCATAGAAAATCATAGTTCTTGGTTCTTCAGATAATAACTTTAGTCGGGTTTGTCTTCCTTTCTTAACAGGCAAAAAACCTTCAAAAACAAATTTATCATTTGGTAATCCGCTATTTACTAGAGCAGGAACAAATGCTGTTGCCCCTGGAAGACATTCTACTTCAATTTTATGCTCTACACAAGCTCTGGTAAGTAAAAATCCAGGATCACTTATTGCAGGTGTGCCAGCATCACTAATTAAAGCGATCGTTTCTCCACTTTGTAGTCTTTGAATAATACGATTCACCATTTTATGCTCGTTATGCATATGATGACTCTGCATATGTGTAGCGATATCGAAATGTTTCAACAATTTCCCACTAGTGCGTGTATCCTCTGCAAGGATTAAATCTACTTCTTTTAGAATTTTGATCGCTCTAAAAGTCATATCTTCTAGATTCCCGATAGGTGTAGGTACAAGGTATAGTTTTGACATTATGGCCGTACTTTTTTACCAACAGTATAAGAAACCGCTAGAATTATAATTGCATATATAGAAAGTCCAACGGCATGACCTGCATAATAATGTGCTAAGCTGGCCAGTACCAAATCAAAAAAGAATCCAGCGTAGGCCCATTCTTTAATCCATTTTATTTTATTGGTAAGAATAGCAACAATTCCTAAAAGTTTAGCAATCGCTAACGGAATTACGATATAAGTTGGGTAATTAAAGCTTTCAAAAAAACCTTTAATCATATCGGTTTTAAGGAAATACATTTGGGCAGAATACAACATTATTGCACAAAGGGCGATTGTAGTAATCCAATAAACAATTTTCATATATGTACTATTATTCATCTTTAATTACGGCCTCACTTTCTTTCCTACAAAATACGAGGTCAACAATAGAACTAATGCTACCAAAGCTCCTCCCCATTCTCCATCACCAGCTTGTTGATGTGCAAAAAACGCGAGCACAAAATTAAAGAAAAACCCAGCATAAGCCCATTCTTTCAAAAATTTCCACTTATTTAATAGAATAACTATTATTCCTGATAGCTTTAAAGTAGCCAAAGGATAAATGATATAGCTAGGATAATTAAATGATGTGAAAACTTGTAAAACTTCTTCGTGATTAAAGAAATACATACTTGCAGAAAATAACATTAATGCAGATAGTAAGCCCGTGGCTATCCAATAAACAATTTTCATAAGCCTATATTTTTATAATTTATGTTTAGTGTTCAAATTTGCTGGTCACAATATGCATAAAACGCTCTTCATATTCATCTTTACCGTCCCAATTGTCGTAATCTGGTTTTACCATGTTTTTAATAAACTCACTAACCTCATTTTTACTTCTTAATGTACTTAATTGTGATAGTACTCTATTATAATCTGGAGCGCTACCATCAAAAAGGTATTTTATAAATGCCAATCTATCATTTAATCCAATATGAATATCTTTTCTAAGTTGATCATTAAGTGATTTTGGTTTTTCATCATGATCTTCTTTATTAACTATAGATATAATTTGAGATCTAGATGTATTATCTTCTTTATCTGTTTTCTCATAGATTGATTCTGAAACTAATGATTCTGAAAAAGAAGTATTTTCATCTGCACCTGTAGAAGCAGGAACAAATAGATCTTCAGTAACTCGAGCATTAATTTCTTCAATAATGAGCTCTGGTTTGTTTTCAACATTTGAAGTTTTATCCACCTTTTCTTCCAACTTAATTTGTGGTTCTTCCGGAATCTCTACCTTAGGTTTTTCTTCTAACTTAATTGGTGGTTCAGGCGTTATAATTTCTTTGATTTTTTTCTTGACTTCCTTTAGCTTTTCTGATTCATTTTCTTCAAGCGCTGCCTTAACTTGACCAATAGTAGGTTGTGGGCCTGAAAAATGAGATTCTGAAAAACTAAGAATAGTTAACTTTTCATAAAGTTGTCTGGCTTCTTCTTGTAATTGAAACACATCAGATTTATCCTTAATTTGTAGTATCCTATGCGCAATACTTATAAGCTCTGCTTCCAATTTCTTCTTCATAACTTTCTTATTCCTTTATAATACTGCTTTTTGTTTTTTAATAAATTTACCTCATCTTTAGAGTAATACCAAATAAAGATGTAAATGGATGATTATTTTTATCAATCATTACAAAATTCATCTGGTATAAAAGGAAAAGGGATTTCTTTTAATTGATTCTGAAAAATACAAAATGTTTCTCGAAAATACAGTAAATCATAAGGAGCAATTTGGGTGGATAGAGGTAATCTGTGGTTCTATGTTTTCTGGTAAAACTGAAGAATTAATACGCAGATTAAAACGAGCTCAATTTGCAAAGCAAAAAGTTGAAATATTTAAACCAGCTGTCGATATTCGGTATGATGATGAAATGGTAGTTTCTCATGATGCAAATGAGATTCGTTCTACTCCTGTTCCGGCTGCAGCCAATATTAGGATACTAGCAGATACTTGTGATGTGGTAGGTATAGACGAAGCTCAGTTTTTTGATGATGAAATTGTATCTGTTTGTAATGATCTTGCCAATAAAGGTATTAGAGTAATTGTTGCTGGATTGGATATGGATTTTAAAGGAAATCCATTTGGGCCAATGCCTGCATTAATGGCAACAGCAGAATATGTCACCAAAGTTCATGCTGTTTGTACACGTACTGGTAATCTAGCCCAGTTTAGTTACAGGAAATCAACAAAAGATGACCTCGTTTTGTTAGGTGAAACTGATGAATATGAACCGTTGAGTCGGGCTGCTTACTATAAAGCCATGCTTAAAGAAAAAGTGCGTAAAATGGAAGTAACAGATCCAAAAGAAGTCTCTGAAAAATCTGAAAAACGGGATGAATAATACAAAGGAAACGGTACTAGAAATTAACCTATCTCATCTTACACATAATTTTAATTATCTAAAAAGTAAGGTTAAATCGTCTGTGAAAATATTAGCCGTTGTAAAAGCCTCCGGTTACGGAAGTGATGCGGTTGTAATGGCAAAACATCTTGAAAAAATTGGAGCGGATTATTTTGCGGTAGCGTATACGTCTGAAGGTATATTACTTCGAGAGGCCGGAATCAAAACACCTATTTTGGTATTGCACCCCCAGCCTGTTAACTTTCAGAAATTAGTTGAACATCAATTAGAACCTAGTCTATATAGCTCCAGAACTCTTGAAGAATTCATTGCAACAACCACTTCACTAAATCAAAAAAACTTCCCTGTTCATATTAAGTTTAATAGTGGACTAAATCGTATTGGTTTTTCGGAAAATGATGTAGATCATATTACAGAACAACTTCAAAAGGCGGACACCATAAAAATAGCTTCGATTCTATCTCATCTTGCAGCTAGCGAGGATCATAACGAAAGAGAATTTACATTAGGGCAAATCAATTCTTTCAAAAAAGCTGCAAAAAAACTTAGCGCTAAATTAGGATACACTCCTATTCTTCATCAATCCAATACTTCAGGAATTCTTAATTACCCCGAGGCACATTTTGATATGGTTCGCACTGGTATCGGTTTATATGGCTATGGTAATGAGGCAAAATTTGACAACGAGTTAAAACCTGTAGCTGCCTTGAAATCTGTGATTTCCCAAATTCATAAATTAAAACCAGGTGAGTCACTAGGATATAATAGAGCATTTAAGGCTTCTGTCTTTACTAAAACTGCAACCATCCCAATTGGCCATGCAGATGGTATTAGTAGACAATATGGTAATAAAAAAGGCTGTGTAACTATTAAAAATAAACCAGCAAATATTCTTGGAAACGTTTGTATGGATATGATTATGGTAGACATTACAGATATAGATTGTAATGAAGGCGATGAGGTTATCATTTTTGACGAAACTACAAGTGCATCAAAAATTGCAGAACAATCTGGAACAATATCTTATGAATTACTTACCGCCATATCTCCAAGAGTAAAAAGGGTCATTATCGATAAAAATCAATTTTTATCGAAAAATCGCAAGTAATAAGTAGTGTACTTTTAACGATTTCTTTAATTTTTGTTAAATTAGTACAATACTAACTATCTAAATATAATTATATATGGGGTTTTTTAAAGATTTTAAATCTTTCTTATTAAAAGGAGATATTGTTGCCTTGGCAACGGCAGTTGTTATTGGAGGCGCGTTTAATAAAATTGTTGGCTCAGCGGTTGCCGATATTATTATGCCAATTGTTGGTGTTATTACCGGAGGAACAGATTTTACTCAAAAATTTATATCATTAGACGGAAGTTCTTATGAAACCCTAGCTGCGGCTAAGGAAGCTGGAGCCGCTGTAATGACCTATGGAAACTTAATTCAGGCAATTATAAACTTTATTATTGTTGGTTTATTCATTTTTGTAGTATTAAAAGCTTATGAAAAAACAAAGAAAAAAGAGGAAGAAGCTCCCGCAGCACCTGCTGGTCCAACTCAAGAAGAATTACTTGCCGAAATAAGAGATTTACTTAAAAAACAGTAATTCTATCTTAGAATGATTTATCTATAGCTACCGCTATACTACATATTCTAACTAAACCGTCCTTAAGCAGGGCGGTTCTTTTTTACACATTGTTTATTATTTAACAATTTATACAAATTTCTATGTTTTATATATAAACAATTGTAACATTGAAAATATTCTGCACATTTGCTGGAATTTAAAAGAGTTTATACGATTTTTGCATAAGCGAAAAGGAAAAAGTTGAATAAAATGAAAGTAGCCGTAGTAGGTGCTACCGGAATGGTAGGAACCGTAATGTTAAAAGTATTAGAAGAACGTAATTTTCCAGTAACAGAATTAATTCCTGTTGCCTCAGAAAGATCTGTAGGAAAGAAAATTTCATATAAAGGTAATGAGTATGCTGTAGTAGGACTTGCCACTGCAGTAGAAATGAAACCAGATGTTGCTTTATTCTCTGCAGGAGGAGATACATCGCTAGAATGGGCTCCAAAATTTGCTGAAGCAGGGGTTACTGTTATTGATAACTCATCTGCATGGAGAATGGACCCAACCAAAAAACTAGTGGTTCCAGAAATTAACGCAACAGATCTTACTCAAAATGATAAAATTATTGCCAACCCAAATTGTTCTACAATACAATTGGTAATGGCACTAGGACCATTACATAAAAAATACAAAATCAAGCGTGCTGTAATTTCTACATATCAATCTATTACCGGAACCGGTGTAAAAGCGGTCCAACAATTAGAAAATGAGTATGCTGGAGAAAAAGGAGAAATGGCTTACCCTTATCCTATTCACCGTAATGCAATTCCACATTGTGATGTATTTCAAGAAAATGGATATACTAAGGAAGAAATGAAGCTGGTGAACGAAACCCAAAAAATTCTTGATGATCGCACAATCGCAGTTACAGCAACAGCAATACGAATCCCAGTGGTTGGTGGACATAGTGAAAGTGTAAATCTGGAGTTTGAAAGTGAGTTTAATGAAAACGATATACGTAAAGTTTTAAATGAAACTTCTGGTGTGACTGTACAAGATAATCCGGATACAAACACCTATCCTATGCCAATATATGCCGAAGGTAAGAACGATGTTTTTGTTGGGAGAATAAGAAGAGATCACTCTAGAGAAAATGCACTAAATATGTGGATCGTTGCCGACAACCTTCGTAAGGGAGCTGCTACTAATGCAGTACAAATAGGAGAATATCTTATTGCCCAAAAGTTGATAGGCTAAAAGGACCCCAATAACAAAATATATACCCCTTGTTATCATTATGATAGCAAGGGTTTTCATTTTATAGTACTATTTCTAAAATTAGAATTGTGTAAGGTTTCTAACATTTACTCCTCTAATACAATAATTTAATCACAAAAAAATAGAAAAAATGAATAAGTTAATTTTAGTACTAAGAATATTGCTGGGAGTGATGCTAATCGTTTTCGGGCTTAATAAATTTATTGAATTTTTGCCTGCAATAGAATTTGCCAATCCAGACGCAGGAGTTTTATTTGGTGCTTTGGCCAGTAGTTATATTATGAAAACCGTTGCACTAGTCGAAATTATAGCAGGGTTTTTATTAGTAATTAACAAATCTGTACCATTTGCTTTGGTATTACTAGCCCCTATTTCTGTAAACATTATGCTATTCCATGCTACTCTTGATCCTGCAAGTATAGGGCCTGGAGCCTTTGTCTTTCTTATAAATTCTTTCTTGATATTTAAAAACTGGGACAAGTATAAAACACTTTTCTAAGTCCCAAATTTTTCGTTTCTTACAGAAAATTCTGACTGCTCTTGTTTATTAATCCTACATGTTACTAAACCCCAAAGTAACATGGAAGAAACACAGGTTTCTTCATAGATTAATTTGCAGAGCAGTCTTTTTTTATACTTTCTTTAGCATTTAGAGTGACTTCTTTTGATAGATTTGTGAAATATTCTAACGAGTTATATTATGAAAAATACACTCTTTGCACTGTCTACCATATTATTATTGGTAGCATGTAAAAATGAAACTAAAGAACAAACTAGTAAAACTACCATTGCATTGAACTATCCAGAAACTAAAAAAGTAGATACTGTAGACACTTATTTTGGTACCGAAGTCAAGGACCCTTATCGTTGGTTAGAAGATGATCGAAGTGAAGAAACCGAAAATTGGGTTGCTACTCAAAACAAAACTACTTTTGGTTATCTAGAAAATATTCCTTTTAGATCAGATCTAAAGAAACGTTTATCTGACCTTTGGAACTATGAAAAAGTAAGTTCACCCTTCAAAGAAGGTGATTATACCTATTTTTATAAAAATGATGGGCTTCAAAACCAGTATGCTATATATCGCTTTAAAAATGAAGGAGACGAACCAGAAGTTTTCCTTGACCCAAATACTTTTAGTGAAGACGGAACAACATCCTTGGGAGGAATAAATTTTTCCAAAAATGGAAAATTAGTAGCATACGCAATTTCAGAAGGTGGTAGTGATTGGCGTAAAATCATTGTCAAAAATGCCGAAACCAAAGAAGTTATTGAAGACACTATTATAGACGTTAAGTTTTCAGGAATGTCATGGAGAGGTAATGAAGGATTTTACTACTCTAGTTATGATAAACCAAAAGGTAGTGAGCTTTCTGCAAAGACAGATCAACACAAAGTATATTATCACAAATTAGGAACTTCACAAAAAGATGACGAATTAATTTTTGGAGGTACTCCAGAAGAAAAACACCGATATATATATGGAGGTGTTACTGAAGATGATCGCTATCTGGTAATTTCAGCAAGTACATCTACTTCTGGAAATAAATTATTCCTAAAAGACCTTACTAAACCAAATAGTAAACTAATCACTATTCTTGATAATACTGATAGTGACACGTATATTATAGATAATGTTGGCTCTCAATTATACATCGTAACTAATTTAGAGGCGCCAAATCAAAAAATTGTTACTGTAGATGCATCAAATCCAACTCCTGAAAACTGGAAAGATTTCATTCCTGAAACAGAACATGTGTTAAGCCCAGGAACAGGAGGAGGATATTTCTTTACAGAATACATGGTAGATGCCGTGTCTAAAGTTTTGCAATATGATTATGACGGAAAATTAATTCGTGAAATTGAATTACCTGGTGTAGGAAGCGCAAATGGATTCTCTGCCAAAAAAGAAGAAAAAGAACTGTATTACTCCTTCACCAATTATAAAACACCTAGTAGTATTTATAAATACAACATCGTTGAAGGCACTTCTGAACTGTATCGTGAACCTAAAATAGATTTTAATCCCGAAAATTACGAAAGCAAACAAGTATTCTATACTTCAAAAGATGGCACAAAGGTACCTATGATTATTACTCATAAAAAAGGTATCGAATTGAATGGTGAAAATCCAACCATATTATACGGTTATGGAGGGTTTAATGTTAGTCTTACTCCTTCCTTTAGTATTGCTAATGCTGTTTGGATGGAACAAGGTGGTATTTATGCTGTACCCAATCTAAGAGGTGGTGGAGAATATGGTAAAAAATGGCACGATGCCGGTACCAAAATGCAAAAACAAAATGTTTTTGATGATTTTATAGCTGCTGCAGAATACCTGATAGAAAATAAATATACCTCTAGCGATTATTTAGCAATTCGTGGTGGATCTAATGGTGGTCTATTAGTAGGTGCAACCATGACACAAAGACCAGACCTTATGAAAGTAGCTTTACCGGCAGTTGGAGTTTTAGACATGTTGCGTTATCATACTTTTACCGCAGGAGCAGGATGGGCTTATGACTATGGTACTTCTGAAGAAAGTGAGGCAATGTTTGAATACATAAAAGGATATTCTCCTGTGCATAATGTAAAAGCAGGTGTGCAATATCCTGCAACGATGGTAACCACAGGTGATCACGATGACAGAGTAGTTCCTGCACATTCATTTAAGTTCGCCGCCGAACTTCAAGCCAAACAATCTGGTGACAATCCTACATTAATAAGAATTGAAACCAAAGCCGGTCACGGTGCAGGTACTCCTGTAAGTAAAACTATAGAACAATATGCCGATATTTTTGGTTTTACACTCTTTAATATGGGGTATGAAGTATTACCAGAAAAAGTAACAGCTAAGGTAAAAGGATAACCATACCTTTTATAAAAAACTAAAAAATCCGTTTTCTGAAAAGAGACGGATTTTTTAGTTTATAACCTCATCAAAGTTCAATATATTTGAGTTATGCTTACAATCCAGAATATTTCTTTTGCTTACGACACAGAACCCATTTTAAAAAACGTAAGTTTCACCATTGAAAAAGGACAGCATATTGCTTTAATAGGAGCAAGTGGCTGTGGGAAAAGCACCCTTCTTAAAATTATCTATGGATTATTAGATGTTGACCAAGGAAGCCTATTCTGGAATGATAAAAGGATACTTGGTCCTAGTTATAATTTGGTACCGGGAGAAGAAAGCATGAAATACCTATCCCAGGGCTTTGAATTACAATCCTATCGTACAGTATCTGAAAACATTGGTCAATATCTCTCTAATTTTGAACCAAAACTTAAAAAAGGGCGTGTAAATGAGTTACTCGAAATAGTTGAAATGGCCGATTTTGCTACTACCAAAGTTGAAAAATTAAGCGGAGGACAAAAACAAAGAGTCGCACTCGCAAAAGCACTCGCAAAAAGACCAGAGTTATTGCTTCTTGATGAACCCTTTGGAAATATTGATAATTTTAGACGAAGTTCACTTCGTAGAAATCTATTTAAATACCTGAAACGCAACAAAATTACTAGTATTACTGCAACACACGACAAAACAGACATCCTATCTTTTGCAGATGAAACTATTGTAATTAAACAAGGAGAAATTCTGACTAAAAAGAACACAATTGACTTATACCATAATCCCACCAATTATTATATAGCTTCTCTTTTTGGTGAAGTAAATGAACTCAGAATTTCCTTATTTACAGAATCTGATAATGAAGATACCATTCTGGTATATCCTCATGAACTAAAAATAGATCCTGATTCTACGTTAAAAGCAAGAGTGAAAAATTCGTATTTCAATGGTGGGTATTATTTAATTGAAGCTGTTTTGGAC
This sequence comes from uncultured Aquimarina sp., assembly GCA_947496355.1. Taxonomy (GTDB): domain Bacteria; phylum Bacteroidota; class Bacteroidia; order Flavobacteriales; family Flavobacteriaceae; genus Aquimarina. Next base: position 514,274 of record CANMCO010000001.1, on the reverse strand, counting down.
AGTTCAGTTATCTTTTTTAAGCACCATACAGAATTACAAGCACCAGAAATAATTGGTATCCAAATTACCAAAGAAGCGTTATCTAGAACCCAATAGTCGTTATATAGTATACAATACGATTGTCTTTGATTTTTTTAGAATCAAAGTATGCCTTATGTATTCTTTTTTGCTTGATTGTACTCCTAATGTACCCTTACCTTTCCGGAAAAAATACGTTTCAACTTTAAGTAAACCCTTATTAACATATACTCACACATAAAAACTTAATTATGAAACGTAAACTATGCTTTCTTACTATTTTAATTACTCTTTTTTCTTTTATCAGTCTATTTTCGCAGCAATGGAATCCTCAACACCCCGGATGGACAGATAGCTTTGCCGCCAATGGTTTTTGTTGGTGTAATTCTAGCAACTTTGATCATGGGATTGGTACCAAGACAGTAACTATTAATGGCACCAATTATAAGATTATCGATATCTGTGATGAATTAAAAAAACATCCCCAATACAGAGCATTTCAAAATGGTGATGCCCCATACAATGATATTCAATGTGGAAATGGTCCTGCTAATGATGCGGCAGATGAGACCGGATGCCCTGGTCGTACAGATTTAGGGCCATCAGGATGTAACCAAATTGGTCCAAAATGGGATATGAATTGGTTACAAACCAGACCCAGATTTGGAGGCGGTGGAAACGGAGGAGATAATAATGGCCCAGAAACATCTTTTAATAGTCCACCAAATAATTCTTCTCTTCAAGCTCCTGCAACTATCAAAGTTGATGTAAAAGCTACAGATAATGATGGCGTAAGTAACGTAAAACTTTATATCAATAATTCTTTTATAAGACAAGAGAATGTAAATCCTTACTTATGGAACAATAATAACCAAGACATTAAGCTACAAAATTTAGGAGCCGGAACGTATACTCTTAAAGCAGAAGCAACAGATAAAAAAGGAAAAACAACTACAGAATCTATTACGATACAAGTAATCAACGATGGTGGTGGAAATAACCCAGGATCTGTTACATTCCTAGGACAAAGTATTAATAAATATATAAGTTCTGAAAATGGGTCAAGATCTATGCGTGCGAATCGCACACAACCTGGATCAGGAGAAAACTTTACTGTAGAATCTGCTGGCAATGGAACTATAAGTATCAAAGGAAATAATGGAAAATATGTAAGTTCTGAAAACGGAAAAAAAGCCATGAATTGTAACCGTAATGCAGTCGGATCCTGGGAAAAATTCACTTTAGAATCTTTGGGCGGTGACCTATATGCTATTAAAGGAAACAATGGTAAATATATAAGTCATAATAATGGCGGTAATAAGGCGATCTTTTGTGACAGAAATGCGATTGGTTCCTGGGAAAAATTTATTATTAAGGGCCTTAATGCGAGTAGGACTCTAAATACACAAAACAGTGAGTCTTTTCAGGCGCAAAATGTTAGTGTATATCCAAATCCTGTTATTAAAGGCGAAGATATCAACATTGACATTACCACATATAATGATGTTTCTTCTTCAATTGAAATTCTTCATCTAAGCGGTAAAAGTGTCGTAAAACGGAATTTAGGTATTCTCAAATCCGGAACACGATCTGTTTCTTTAAATGACATAAGAAGTTCTGTTAAATCAAAAGGGTTATATTTAGTAAAGGTAACTTTAGGAAAAAACACTATTGTTAAACAAATAATGATAGAATAGGATTATCAACAATTAGTATAATTTGCAAAGCGGGTGTGAAAAAAATCACACCCGCTTTATTTTTTGTCAGTTATATTTTGATGATAATAAGGTTATGAATACTTCTCTAATTTCAACTCTTTTCCATTAAATACCGCATACGTATAATGCACAATCCAGTCCCCAAGATTGGTATATCTTGATTCTTTATTTAGTTCAATTTCCATGGGTAAATGTCTATGCCCAAACACAAAATGATCTCTATGTTTATCCTCTAATTTTCGTTTACAATATTGTACCAACCATTCATTTTCTTCTCCAAGAAAAGTAACATCTTCATCTCCCGAAATTAGTTTGTTTTTAACAGAAAGATACTGTGCTAGCTTTACACCAAGATCCGGATGCAACCATCGATATAACCACTTTGCAAAAGGATTAGTGAAGACTTTTTTCATTCGCTTATACCCCTTGTCTCCAGGTCCTAAACCATCACCATGACCAATAAAAAAAGTAGTGTCATTAAAGGTAAACTCCTGCGGTTGATGATATACAGGAATATTTAGTTCTTCTTCAAAATATCCATTCATCCATAGATCATGGTTCCCCACAAAATAATATACAGGAATTCCAGAATCGGTAATTTCTGCAAGTTTTCCAAGGGTTCTGGTAAAACCTTTAGGAACAACAGTTTTATACTCGAACCAAAAATCAAAAAGATCGCCAAGTAAAAAGATCGCAGCTGCATCTTCTTTTACCTCATCTAACCATCTTACAAATTTCTGTTCTCTAGGAAAACTCTTCTCTGCAGTAGGAGCTCCCAAATGGTTATCACTAGCAAAATATACTTTTTTCCCTTCAGGAAGATTCATAATCATAATTTGAAATGTAAATATAGGAAAACCATTACGAGTTATCACTTGCGTACCACTCTGCGTACGAAGTTTCGGTTTCCTGTAGCCTTAGAGAGTGCAGTTCAATATTTTGTGGTAATCTAGTTTTTATCTTTTCTGCAAAATCAATTACCATATTCTCACTTGTAGGTTGATAATCTACCAAAATTACATTATGCCCTCTGTCCTTTAACTCTTTTGCTAGTTCTACGTGTGGAGTATTTTTATTAAATACGGTTGCATGATCAAAAACATCTTCGATATCTTCTTTCACGATTTTCTTAAGGTCTCCAAAATCAATAACCATTCCTAACTTTACATGCGATGTATCGATAATTGGTGTTCCGATTACGGTAACACTTAATTTATAACTATGTCCATGAACATTTCTACATTTTCCATCATAACCATAAAGCGCATGGCCTGTTTCAAAAGAAAATTGTTTAGTAATACGAATTTTACTCATCACTAACTTTAAATTTTTTGGCAAAGTTACGGAACATTACCGTCTCTTTCTTTTATTTATAAAGTAAACCACAACCAGAATGATTCCTAAAATTAAAAACAATCCGTTACCACCTAAAAAGTTTAATATATCCATTATTTTACTATTATTTATTTTGGGTCAAGAGACATGACATAATTATAGCTTTCGTTAAGATAAATTGATAATACATCTAAATCTTCTAACATCTTATCCGGAATTAGAATATATCCTTTCATCACAGCACCGTATGATTTATATATTGTGGTTTGGAGTTCTTCTATATATTTTTGCTGAACCTCTTTAGAAAATCTAATTCCAATCTCACCATCTTTATTTAGTAACGAAAACATGTATCCATTTGCAGAAGTGTAGGGCATTGTTTTGCCTTTTCTTTCAAACCTCGGACATTTGCCTACTAGCTTATCATATATTTCTAATTTCTTTTCCCACATTTTTTATTACTCGCCTAAAAAATTAAACATGTTGGTCAATAAGAATTGGGTTCCCATCTGGGTCAATTACAACAAAACTTGCAGGTCCAGAGGTGTTTTCATCTGCTTCAGTTTCTAAAGTAACACCTTTATTTTTAAGTTGTGATTGTAGCTCTCTTACATCGGTAAATGATTCAAGTTTGTTAGCATTTTCATCCCAGCCGGGATTGAAGGTTAAAATATTGTTCTCAAACATTCCTTGAAATAGCCCAATTATAGAATTTTCATTTTTCATAATAAGGTATTTCTTCTCTATATCACCCCCAAAAATGGTAAACCCAAGTTTTTCATAAAACAATTTTGAAGCATTAATATCCTTAACACTTAGACTAACTGAAAATACACCTAATTTCATGTTTTATTTTTTAATTAATTGGTATAAAGATATTTATTCAAGTTTATTTCTTAAACTTTGCCAATGCTTTTTTGGTGAATTCTGAAAGCACCAATTCCCCAGAAATTGCTGCTCTTTCTAATAATAATTCTCCCCAATGATCAGTACCTTTCCATGATATTTTTTTCATTTGCTGGGTTGCTTTCGGGTTATAGCTTGCCAATTTCTCAACGAATAATTGTACTTCTTTATCTAGTTCTTCTATGGTTTCAAAAACCTTAGTAAACAGTCCTTTTTCCTTAGCCCAATATGCGTTTTTCCATTGAGACGCATCCCAGGCCAAGGCTTCAAAACCTGCTAAACCAATCTTCCTAGATACCGCTGGCTCAATAACAAAAGGTCCAATACCAATAGTTAATTCACTTAATTTAACCGAAGCTGACTCTGTAGCCAAGCAATAATCACATGCAGATGCCAACCCTACTCCGCCACCAACAGTTTTTCCTTGTATTCTACCAACTATTGGTTTTTTACATCTGCGCATCGCATTAATTACATTTGCAAAACCAGAAAAGAATTGCTTGCCTTCTTCAAGATTTGTAATGGCCACTAACTCATCGAAAGAAGCACCAGCACAAAACGCGCGATCTCCTTCAGATTTTAAAATAATTACATTCACCGCATCATTATCAGACAATTCATCAAAGGCTCCTGCCAATCGATCTAATAATTCTGATGGGAAAGAATTACTTGATGGATGACCAAATTCTATTGTGGCAATATTTCTTTCTTCATGAACATATAGGCTTCCGTTAGATCGATTAGTTGTCATTGTTATGTGTTTTAGGTAAAATTAAGTAATCTTTTGGTTCAACGAATTAATTTTGGAAATCAATACGCATAACGAGCTTCTAAGTCTATCTAAAAAAATGTTAATAGATAGTTAAATTTTATTATATTTGCACCTTATAATCAATGCTTTAGCAAAAATATATTTATTAATTTCTGATTATTTTATCCCCCAAAACTATGCAGGAATATAAAGACGAGTATTACGATCACTTTTCTAAAAAACGAGGCCCGATCCCTCCTCAATTCAATCGAAACGAAAATTTTATGATGCGTTTCAAAACGCAGTTACCATATTATGGATACAATGAAAACAGTCTTACTGTAATATATTTTAAAGACGGTATTGGTGACCTAATTGTTAAAAACAAAAAGGTAAAAGTTGATGGAAACAAATTCATCGTTTCTAATCCTAGTTATGGTTGGGAATACTTTAATAAAAGCGAAGATTATATAGATGTCTTGAGTTTTGCTGTTTCGGATGATCTCATTTCAAAATTCAATTTTTTTGCTTTTGCTTCTGAAGAGAAGCTACTTAGTGTACCATTAGAGAAAATAGAACAAAAATCTTTTTTTCTAGAAAAAATATACACCGCAGATCATTATCCCTCTGGAAGATTATTAAAATCCATACATCAGCAGAGTTGCACAGGAAACTACAAATTCCTGAACCCTCAAGAACTTACCATAGAAGTATTACAAGCAATATATCAAGACCAATTTAGAGCCTACTTAATGGCCGACAAGGTTACTGCCACCAAAAGTTCTACAAAAATTGAGGTGCTCAAGAGGTTATTGGTAGCCTATGAATATATTCATGACAATGTAGAGCGTAAAATTACCATAGAAGAGTTATCTCAAATCTGCGCCCTATCTGAATATCATTTGTATAATTCCTTCAAAAATGTATTTGGTAAAACACCACATCAATACATGATTAGTTTAAAGATGGATAGAGCCAAAGACTATTTAAGGATTGGTCATCTTACCATTTCAGAAATCGCTGATATTTTAGATTTTCCGGACCTGCCATCATTCAGTAAATTATTTAAAAAAACCTACGGTTGTTCTCCGGCCAGTTTTAACAAAGCTTCATAAATATCATTTTGTTTAGGCTAACAAATTCAAAATCATAAGTTTTTGACAACTCTTCTTGTTAACGCTTGTAGTATTTTTGCCCCGATCATAAAACGAACAAAATACACTTGGGTTATAATTAAGTGTAGTTGGGATACCGGGTAATCAATGGGGAACGATTATCCGGTATTATTTTTCTTACCAAAAATAGTTAATCTTCAGTTATATGCTGTTGATGTAAACAATTTTGTGGATTAAATGTTAAAAACTAATAATAAATACATATTTATCTTGATGCATTAAATAATCTACATCTCTTATCTTTAAACCTATGTTAGAGCAATTTTTTGAAAAAAACAGATTAAGAATAGGGGTTATCTTGATATTGATTTATGCCCTGTCTATGATGTTGTTATTTATTTTTTGAAATTAATCATGAGCGAATTTCAAAAATACGTAGACATACGTATTTGAATATCAACACACTACTTTTAAATTTGGGGCTATGGTAAGAAAATATTTTGAAAAATATCGATTAGAAATTGTAATGGGTTCAATGTACTTATTGACACTATTAGTTGTTATAAAAATCCTAACTTCGGGAAGATAAAGGAACATATTTGTTTCTGAATTTTACAACAAGTGCACCGCTACGCACTATCATCCAGACAGTAATAGCGATCCATATCCCATGCAATCCCCAATCAAAGTATCGGGCGATTAATAGGGTTGGAAGAAATCCTAAAAAGGTAGATCCCAACAGTACATTTCTTAAATATCCGGTTTCAGCTAAGCCCTTAAAAATACCATCTCCAACAAATGCAACTGCATTTACGGGTAATGTGATTACTACCAGATAGAAAAAGCCTGAAAAAATTAATAGTACACTTTGATCCTTTGTAAAAACACTACCTAGGATTTCTGGTTTTATTAATGCCCCAATACCCAAAATAATAGCCACAATAATACCGTAAATTGTTACCTTTTTGGATAATTTAATCAAATTTGAATAATCTTTGGCTCCCAATAGTTTTCCTCCCAAAATATTTCCTGCACTTCCATAACCATCAATAAAAAATGCTGAAAATAACCATAATTGCATGGCTATAGTATGAGCCGCTATATAATCAGTTCCCAAAGCCGTTGCCTCTCGAACTGCTAGAATAATTGTGGTATTAAGTGCCAGGGAGCGTATAAAAAGATTACCGCTCATTACCAAAAACCGGTTCATTTCGGGATGCCAAGGTTTTCTTAATCTAAGAGAAACATCAGTCTTTTTTATTAAAAGCACAAATGCCAAAATGGCCATTATTCCCTGTGCTATCAAACTCGCCCAAGCGGCTCCTTCAAGATTCATTGGCGTAATAATCCCTTCAATACCATATACTAGTGCAAAATCAAGAGCAATATTCACAACGACACCTATTAAAGCAACAACCATGGGCCAAAAAGTGTTTTGCAATCCCCTAAAAATCCCAAAAACTGCAAAAACAAAAAGCGACAACGGAAAACCCCATACTCTAATTTGATAGTAGGAAATACAGTATTCTAAAACGGTACCCTCCGCATTCAACAATCTAAATATAGGCTCTATAAAAGGAACAGTGGTTAACAATATCACAATACTTAATCCTAGATTAAATACAATGGCTTGAGCCGGTAACGCTTTCACCTCATCTAATTTATCTGCTCCTAAATATTGGGAGATGATTGCAGAAATTGCGCTTCTGGTCTGAGCCAAGATCCATATTAACATAGACAGAAATGTACCCACAATACCAACAGCTGCAAGAGATTCTGTTCCATTAATAGGAATATTACCAACTACTGCAGTATCTGTAGCGGATAAAATTGGTTCTGCTATCCCAGAAATAATTGCCGGAACCGCGAGCTTATTTATGCTTTTAAAATTAATAACTGTACTCATATAACTAATTCATAACAATAGAACGGATATTCGCTTTGTTTAGGAAAATAAATATCTCCTAAACGTTTGTAACCCCTGGTTTCATAAAATTTCTGATTTCGTAGATTTTGGCTAAACGTATCTAAACGAACAGATACGTATCCATTGGTATTAGCAAAATCTTCAGCAAAATTCATTAATTGTTGTGCATATCCCTGTCCCCAATACTCTGGATGAACGGCCAAACGATGAACATATAGATTATCTATGTTTTCTGTTAACCACGTAATGGGTATATACTCTTCATCCATTAGATTGGTAACTACAACTATTCCTTTAATAACATGCTCTTCTTGTAGAATATATAACTCCTTTAATTCGATATCTTTTTGAAAACGTGCTCTGGTTGGATAATGTTTATTCCATTGATAAATTCCATTAGCTATCATAGCCTTAGCGCATGCTTGGGTTAGTTTATGAATAGAATCAAGATCAGATAGTAATGCTTTACGAATCATATTTTGGAAAAGGCCAAAAATACTAACTTTATATTGCAGTTAATAGCTACTTATTTAATTCTGGTACATATTTAAATAAACTTTAAGAAAACACGTTGTATATCTTTTGATACATTTAAACTTACAATTGGCATAAAATTGTACTTTTACTAATTAATCACAAATCAACTTTACGGAATGAAGAATATACTTGTTCCTTTTGGATTATCTGAAAATTCGATTTCAATCTCATTACTTCAATATGCTATAGATTTGGCAAAAGAACTTGGAGGCACAATATATGCTGTAGAAGTATTTAAACAATTACCCAGATCGGGAAGCCTTCCTTCTGTTAACAAAACCCTAAAAGAAATTACATCATCTTCAATCCAAGAAAAATTACATGGCCTAGATACAAAAGGAGTAGAAGTAATTGCATTACCATTAGAGGGTGATTTGCTTGAAGCCATACCAAAGTTTAATTTAGAACATTCTATTGATTTAATTGTTCTGGGCGCAGAAAAAGGTGATCTTAACGACCCTCATTTTCTAGGTGAAACTTCTGGCAGTCTGGTTAAGAAGACAGAAATACCGGTATTAATTGTTCCTGCAAATTATGTGATGAAACCAATTAAAAAGGTACTCATGGCGGTTAAATCGGGGATCGTTAAAAAGAAAAATGCATTGGCTCCTATAAAAGAAATTTTAAGTACTTTTGGTGCCAAAATAAACTTACTTCAAGTAAAAACGACTAATTTTTTACCCGAAGATTATAAGCTTGACAAAGACTTAGATGAGATTGCTTCATCTTATAAATCTTCTGAAAATGCCACGATTTTTCAAGGAGTATTGGAACATTTAAACGAAAACCACCCTGATCTAATATGTGTTTTTAGACGTAAACGTGGATTTTTTGCTAAGCTTTGGGAAGAAAATACGGTATTAAAAAAAGATTTTGAAAGTAGGTTGCCTCTTCTAGTTTTACGAGGAGCAGATTAATAAAACTGGGGATGTAGCTCAGCTGGCTAGAGCGCTTGACTGGCAGTCAAGAGGTCGTGGGTTCGACTCCCATCTTCTCCACAAAATAAAAAAGAGCTTGGATAATTATTCAAGCTCTTTTTTTTGTAAAAAAATTGCACAAAACCTTTGATTTATATTTGTTATTTCCTTCTCCTTGAAGATTAAAATTTGAATGATTAGTAAGGTTAATAATAGTTGTTTTTATCAGTAGTAAAAATCATACTAGAAAACGATTGAAAAATCTTAAATCCAAATTTTATCATTTTATTTTTAATGTTGACTTTATAAATTGAATCAATAGAGGGTATCCAGGTTCCCTCATATCGTGACCATAACCCTTTAGCTCATATAAATTAATATCCCTATGTCCTGCAACTTTCATCATCCTTTGGAAATAAGCATTCTCTTCATACCTACCTAAAAGCTCTAATTCTCTATCTCCTGTAATTAGAAGAAAGGATGGGGCATCCTCCCGAACATGATATAGTGGTGCGAATTCATCTATTATAGGCTGTTTACCGGAGATTCCTTTTTCTTTTCTAATAGTAAAATGAGTGATTGCATGACCGCTAAAAGGTATAATTCCTGCAATCCTATTTGCATCTATTTCGTGCGCCTTCATCCATTTTTTATCTATTCCTATCATACTGGCCAGATATCCGCCTGCCGAGTGTCCAGAGACAAAAATCTTATTAGAATCTCCTCCATAGTTCTTTATGTTTTTAAAAACCCAGGCTACTGCGGCAGCGGCATCTTCTATATACTTTGGCTTCTCTACCTTAGGGTATAATCTGTAATTTACCGACACTATTGAAAAACCTTGATTGGTTAATCTTTCCGGAATGTATTTATCCCCTCCTGATAATCCGCCTCCATGAAACCAAATTACCGTAGGAAACTTTTTTATTTGGGTAGGATAATAGATGTCTAAAACACATTTTTCGCTGAGATAAGTATCCGATTTAGTAACAGATTCAGAGTAATAATGAATATTGGATTTTGTGGCATAGTCTGTATCCTGTCCAAAAATAATATTTGTTAATAGACAACTCAGGATGATCAAGCCAAATTGTTTCATTATTTTATTTTAAGAATTATTTCTCGATATAATTAGGATTTGGTTCAGGTAACTTTGCATTCATATTTATAAGCATTTTATTCATACTAATTTTTAACGTCTGAAATATCTCAATTTGACTTTCTACTAGATTGTTTTCTTCAGAAAGGTCTTCTTTCAGGTTATACAACTCATAATCATCATCTTCATAAAAATGAATAAGTTTCCAATCACCTTCCCGATAAGCCGTAGAGGGTTTCCCGTGTTGTGGACTATAATGAGGTAGATGCCATAACAGACCTCTTTTTAAAACTGAGTCGTTCTTAAACAATGGAAGCAGGCTTTGTCCATCCTGAGTTCTTTCTTTACTATTAGTTATTTCCATGAATGTATTAAAAAAATCCTGAGCGATTACGGGTACATTGTTTTCCTGTCCTGGTTGTATCGTTTTAGGCCAACGTATAATTAATGGCTCTCTGATTCCTCCTTCATATACATGTCCTTTTCCTTCGCGTAACATTCCATTATCTGTAGGTGGAGTATGCTTTGCAAAAGCTGGGACTTCCATAACCGACAATCCTCCATTATCTGAAGTAAATAATACTAAAGTATTTTCTTCTAAATTAAGCTCTTTTAATTTATTTAAAATTCTACCAACATTTTGATCAATAGTTTCTACCATAGCAGCATAATGTATGTTGGGCATAGTGACTTCTGATGTATCATTACCTCGTTTATTTCTATATTTTTCAACCAAATCAGCTTTTGCTTCAATAGGTACATGAGGAGAATAATAATTAAGACTTAAAAAGAAGGAAGAATCCTTCTTTTTTTCAAGATATTCTATTGCTTTTGTAGTCAAAACATCTGTAAGATAATCTCCTTCTTTTGAAGAATTTTGCAACTCTGGTTTTTCGCCTTTGTTAAAAAACGGATAAAAGAAACTTTTAGGAAGACCATTCCATGCGCCTGCTATATTAAGATCAAATCCTCTATTATCAGGAGTAAATTTTCCTCCTCCTAAATGCCATTTACCAATAAATCCTGTATTATAATTTTTAGTTTTTAAAGCTTCCGCAATAGTTTTGTGTTCTAAGTTTAATTGTTGGGTGATTGGTGGTGTTTTTAGCTTTTGGTTTGGTCCAGCCGGTTGATTACCGTGTATATGCTCAGTAATATTTACTCTAATTGGATGCAAACCTGTAATCAAACTTGCACGAGAAGGGCTACAAAGAGGTGCAGCTGCATAAGCATCTGTAAATCTTATACCTTCTTTTGCTAATCTATCCAGATTTGGGGTTTCTATAAAATCATTTCCATAACAAGACAGGTCATACCAACCCAGATCATCTGCTACAATCATGATTATATTTGTATTTACATTTTGTTTTGAATCATTAGTCTTATTGTTATCATTCTTGCAAGACCAAATGCAGATTAGTCCTAAACAAAACCATAAGATTCTCTTATAGATATTTACTGATGTTACCATGATATTCTCTTAATGATCTATAGAGAATAAATTTATTCATAATAAAGCTTACAATCATCATGTACTTACCTGTATTATACTTTGCAGCAAAGTACAGGATACTATTAGCTACAAAAAACCCCAACTTTATCATATTAAATTACAGGCATATGAAAAACATCATGACATTTAAAAGTGTTACCTTTCTATTTATCGTTTCATTTTCGTTCGCACAAACTATTACTATAGATAACACGAAACCCAAATTAGACGAAAAAGGCCAAATTGTAGATGCTCATGATGGCAGGGTGATTCAGTTTGGCAATACTTTTTATTGGTACGGCACTTCTTATAGAACTACTAATGGGTTTACTACCGAAAATCATTATCGATGTTATAGCTCTAAGGATTTAACCAATTGGAAATATGAAGGTAAATTACTCGACACGCAACCTGAAGGGGTCTATTACAGGCCACATGTTATTTACAATAAAAAAACTAAAAAATATATACTTTGGTATAATTGGTATCCAAAGCTTTGGGATGGACAGTTTGGAGTGGCAACAAGTGATACTCCGCAAGGGCCTTTTAAAATTGTAAATGATAACGTGAAGATGTACAACTCTAAGATTGGCTTAGGAGATTTTGGCCTTTTTGTAGATGATGATGGAGCCGGTTATATTAGTTATAACACCATTCAAAATCATCAAGTATCTGTAGAAAAACTGAGTGATGATTATTTGTCTTCTACTTTAAAAAATGGAGGTATTATTGCCGAACATATGGAAGCGGGAACCATGTTTAAAAACGAAGGAAAATACTACCTGCTTACAGATTATACTTGTTGTTTTTGTAATTATGGCTCCGGAGCCAGGGTATATATTGCAGATACCCCTTTAAAAGGATATTCGCTTACTACCAATATTAATAGGTATCCGGGAAGGTACTCTTCTATACTTTATGATGGAATTACGAGGGGTACTCTATACGAAACTCTTTCAAAAAAGAAGAATGAATATGATTCCGTTGAAATTCTTTTTGATGAAAAGCTGAAGATTAACAAACTAGTTCTACATCTTTTTACAGGAAATCGTCCTGAGAATTGTGGCGATGTAAATAATCCTAAAGTGCATCCTGATATTGTTTCTCCAAAATTTGAAATTTTCGAATGGAATAACCATACCTGGAAAAATATCAATATTAAAAATCAAATGATTAAAAAATCAACTTTAAAAGAAGAAATTGTTATTGAGTTCACCACCAGCATATCTGATCGAATTAAAATAGTTCCTGTAGAGAGTGACGCTAAAGTGTATATCAATGAAATTGAAACGTTTAATGAAGAAACTCCCAACAATTCTAGAGGTAGTTTTTTTATAACCGGACCAAACATCCATCAGAAACCAATAATTCCTGCCCAGCAATCTTATGTAATGAAGCTTAATACGATCGAAGGAGAAAAGTATATCTGGATAGGAGATCTATGGGGTTCTGCCTCTGACAATATTAAAGGACATGATTATCAGTATTGGAGTGCCCCTTTAGAGTTTAATAAAGACGGAACCATAATGCCTATGGAATGGACAGATCGATGGTCTACCGAGCTGAAGAAATAAAATATTATATTATTCTATTTCGGTGAAGCAAGTTGATTTCCGATACCTATAATAACTGTAGAAGCAATAAGAACTATTAATCCAATGCTTAGTATCCAAATTATCTTTTTGCTCACTCCTTTCCATTCTTTAGTAATCAATCCCCACATGGTGCTAAAAATGATAATAAAAGCCATATGTAATGTCCAACTGGCAAAATCATGTTCACTCATTTGTGTGGTTCCCATACCATAAAACATAAATTGACAATACCAGGTTGTGCCTGCAATAGCCGCAAAAAGATAATTTATTTTAAGCGGTGTAGAAGTATTATGATAATCTTTAAAACTTTTGTTTTTGATATTCAGAAAAAAGCACCAAATAAAATTAGAAGTAAACCCTCCGGCAAGGATCACAATAAAGACTGGTCCGTTTTGCCATAACAAAGGAGCATTATATTCAATTGCCAATTCAGAGATTGAGCTTCCGGCAACTATCCCAAAAGCAAAACAAGCACTTAAGACACCTGCAAATATAGCAACAATGATTCCTTTTTTAAGATTAAACTCTTTGACTCCTTTCTGTTTTTCTTCTGTTGGTAATTCTTTATCTTTAAGAATACCCGCCCTACCACAAATAACTATTCCTATAAGGCAAATTGAAATTCCAGACAACACTATTTGTCCTGAAGTAGTGTTTACAAGATCATTAAACTTACCTTCATAAATTGGAGGTATTAACGTTCCGAAGGTGGCAGTTAAACCTAATGCTAACGCCATACCAAGTGACATCCCCAAATATCGCATAGTCATTCCAAAGGTTAATCCTCCAATTCCCCAGAGTACACCAAAAAAATAGGTCCAAAACAATGTTGAAAATTCTGTTTTGGATAAAATTGTTATAGTTTCTGGTACAGTGAGTACTGAAACTAACCAAGGAATGATCAACCAAGCAAAAAAACCATTAACCAACCAGCCACTTTCCCAGGACCATTTTTTTATCTTTTTAATTGGAAGATAAAAAGACCCTGCAGCAAAGCCGCCAACTGCATGAAAAACGATTCCTAATACTGAGTTTATCATCGACTAAACTCTATAAAGTTTTTACTTATTCTCATATTCTTGTAGTACTAACAAATTTTAACATGCTTGATATTTAATACATCGGCTATCTTTTTAATCGTAGAAGATTTATGACCTATCCCAATAGCACAATGATGAGAGGGACCAGCCATAGACCAGTTGTTTATAAATTCCCTTACCGAAATCGAAAATTTATATCGAGAGTTGGTGTTTCCGATCTGCAAGGTAGGACCATCTATAGATTCTCCTTCTGCAGTTAGTAAATAGACTTCTCCCTTACCATTTTGACATACAGACAATAAAGTCACTGGCCCATTAGCTACCTTCATCTGAATGGATAACCCTTTTCCCGGTTTACCGTGATATACAGGAAGAGGAACCAAACCAACTTTTCCTTGTGCTATCTTAAAATGTGCTGGACCATCATGCCCTAACAGAATTACTTCTTCTTCAAAGTCCAAAGCATAAAATTCTGAAAAGGAGCCTCCGCTTCCTAGGATGTCCATAATTTTCATTGCCTGAACATTTTTTATCTCACATTCTCCTGCTACTGGAACATTTTTACCTGTTAACAAAGTGAATCCTGGAATCAATGAAGTCACTATATTTTCATATGCTAGGTCACCATCTCCTTCATAATAGTAAGCTAGTGAACCTAACTTGAATTTTTCGACCAATTTATCAAGAGCCTCTGATGTTTTGGCAGCTCTTTCTAATTCTTTATTGTCACATTCAGAAGAAACTTCAAATACTTGCTTAAACTCTTTTATCTTATGCAAGATTTCATTTTCAGACACGTTATCTCTAACGTTTTTAAGTGTTCCAAACTCAATGATTTCAAAATGACTTCCAAATGTAGCTGCTTGTTGTGTAAGATCACTATACACATCCAGCATCCCATTATAATAATGCCCCATAACACCCACTCTATTATTTCTAATGGTTTTTATAACCTTAAAAGCATCTATGAATTCACCTATTTCATTCCATACATAATCTTCATCCAAATAACCTGAAATTAAATAAAACTTAATGTTGGCTCTATTAAAAACACTTGCAATCTCTGGTGCGACACAACTTTGGCAATGTGCCAGCCACTCACCCGTCATTTTACCTCTATCCCCTATAGCATTGAATTTTTGATAATCTATAGCTTTTACAGGTTGAAGATTGAGTACAATTAAGGGCACTTTTGTTTTTTGGACAACTGGTAAAACATTATGCGAAAGTGCATAGGTAGAGATAAAAAGAAAAATGCAGTCTACATTTTCTTTGTTAAATACTTCTGCAGTACTATTAGCTTTAAATGGATTATCGACCATTCCGGCATTAATAACCTCCACTTCGAAATCTTGTATTTTTCTTGTAATTCTTTCCTGATACCCTATCAAACGCTCCTGCAATCCTTTAAACTGAGGCCAGTACGTATCTAATCCTATGCCGAACAATCCTACTTTTAGCATTTCATGTGGTTTAAATTTAGTGTTATCTTATTGTCTTTGAAGCATATCGGATATCTATAATTTCTTAAAGTATTGTTAGATATCTATGTTGATACCCTATTAAATTATTATTATTTGATTACTCATGTGCTTCGAATGTATATACACCTGGATCCATATCAAAAATCTTATAGCCTTCAGTTTCAGTATGAATCACTTTGGCTTTATTTACCTTTATTTTTTTGTATAATGACGGAATATGGACAGTCGCTTTGGTCCTTTCAGGAATTTTCACTTTTAGCAAGTAGGTTTCTTTATTTTCTATTTCTACCTCAATATTACCCATAACACTGGGAACAACTACTTTTATATGCTTTAAAAATCCAGGTTGAGGTTTTATTTGAAAAGTTTTATATCCCGGTGATGTTGGAGAAACTCCTGCTGCATATTGAGAAAGCAACGTCAATCCACCACCACTCCAAGCGTGATTAGTGGTGCCTCCACCAAAGCCTTCAGCTCCGATTCCCCATCCTTCCCAAAGTGTTGTGATGGTAGGGTGATTCACCATTTTGGCAAAGCGTTCTTTCATACGTTGTAAAGCAAAATCCTCATAACCCATAATATATAAAGCTTCCAAAATATATTTTTCCATATATGGACTTGCGTGTTTTTCGGTTTGTAATACTTTATAAATTGCTTCGTATTTATCTGGATCGGCTAAACCTGATACCACAGCCAAACCTTGTGAACGATCATCGATTTCTCCCTGATAATCCTGAGATCGATAATGATCTCCCATCCAGAATGTTTTATTAAAAGCTTCTTTGAAATTGTTAATCAACCCAATAACTGAATCCACTTCTTTTTGGTTATCTAAGGCTTCAGACATGTTTTTATAACCCTTCAAAGCCAAATAGTATTGGGTATTCATCAATAAGGGAATATCTTTATTTTCTCCCCAATCTCCCCAAGTCCAGCCTCCCTTTCTGATAACAACTGAATAATCTTCCTTAAGTTTCCATAAAGAGAGATACCGTTTTACTGGTTCATAAATTTGTTGAATGGCTTCTAAATCTCCTGTCTGTAAATAATAATTCCAAAAACCATAATATCCTACGCTCATCAACATTTGTCCAGGTAATTCCTTGTCCCAATTTCCTGCCGGAATTGGTGAAAAAATTGTACTATCCCGTCTTTGCCAATTCATCAGCTCCAACATACCTTTTTTGGTAAGCGCATCTGCTTTTCGATCCATTGCATAAAAAGCTTCACCACTTTCCAGTACCACATCACCCCACCACTGAGCACGCTCTCGATCTGGGCAATCCATATAATTGTCTCGCATCGTGACATATAAGGTGCGTTTTGCCTTTTGCCATAAACGATTATAAAAAGGATCATCACAACTAAAGCTTCCTGAAAACTCGGTATTATAACCTGTTTCTCGATATTTTAAATCTAACACCTCAATACCTTCAGGAATGATATAATACATCTCCTCACCATTAATCCAACCTAAGGACTCATGGGCTTGTTCTCCTTCTTTGGTAATATATTCTGCTCGCATATTATAAGCTCCCCCACCTTTATAATGGTCAGTGAACATGGTAATTTTTTCACCAGCTTTTGCTTTTACTTTTAAAAAGGGCGTGACCTGGGCGTTATATGGCAACTTTGCTTTAATTGTATCTCCTTTACTTACAAAAGGGAAGCTCATTTCGTTTGTATATGCTTTTAAACCGAAATCTTTCCAGAACGGAATAGGTCTTTTGAATAATTGATTCCAGGGAGGAGAAATTCCCTCACCAATCACTTTTGCCACGGGCCAGTTTTGATGATCAAAATCGGGTTGTATCCAATCCTGAATATCTTTTCTGGCATCAAAAACAATATTAGATTCAGGTAATCGCCAATTAGGTTGTGGATTTTCACTCTCAGAAATGTAAGCTGGATACATTATTGCTTTCCAGGAATCATTAGTTTGTAGTATCAAGCTGTCTCCTTGATACATTTCTGCAATCAATCCGGCTTTGCCGCTTGATTTATGGGTCATTCCATCCTTACCAAAATACCAAACAAGTACTGCTATTGTATTTTCGCCCTCTTTCAAAGTATTTGTTAAATCTATCTCGTCGTAATAAGTATCCTTTGGTGTTGGCCCTCTTTTTAAACCACCTTCAAACACCACTAGCTCTCCATTAATCCATAACCAGTATTTGGAATCTACAGCTAAACGTAAGGTAGTTGAAATTGTATCTTTTTTATGTTGAAATGATTTTCGGAAAGCGAGCCAAGCATTTTTATCGGGAAGGGTTTCTTTTGTAATGATCCAATTAGCTTTCCAATTTTCGGTAGTTACAGTGTGAATAATATCCTTAGGAGAATTATTCCTTTTCTGGCAAGCAATAGTAACTATTAAAATGAATAAGGATAACCACTTCATACAATAAAAAAGTTAAAATATTTTTTTCTAAATAAAATATTGTAAAACAAGAACTGCTTTATTGAACCATATTTTATTTCATTTAGATTATTTCTTAGAACATTAGATACATCTGAATTTAGATACAACCGTTTCTAAATTAAACAAAATTCAATGCAGTTAAACCTATCTATTATCAATACGCTTGTGGTTTATGGGGTATGCAAATTGACTAACTCAAACTCTATAGATAGATTTAACCTACATTGACTACTTAAAAAACAATCAAACTTAATCATTAGGTAACTTATATTTTTATTCCCATCCGGGGGTTTGAACCATACCAAATTGAAGTATTAAACCTTGAGGAATACCTAATCTTGTTCTGATATTCTGATACCCCCCATCTGTAATGGTTTGATTTTCAGAAATTTGCTGCAATCCATGTGCTCTCATCACATCTGTTAATCTATTAGTTCTTAACAGATCAAAAAAGCGATGTCCTTCTAAAAACAATTCCCTTCGCCTTTCGTCGGCAATAGTTTGATTGATATCTGCAAGTTCCTCAGAGCTTAACG
The DNA here is from genome assembly GCA_947496355.1 of uncultured Aquimarina sp. Classification (GTDB taxonomy): domain Bacteria; phylum Bacteroidota; class Bacteroidia; order Flavobacteriales; family Flavobacteriaceae; genus Aquimarina. Next base: position 495,382 of record CANMCO010000001.1, on the reverse strand, counting down.
GTCCGGTTATGCCTGCCCGAGCTCGAATCTGTTGGATGATTGCGATTGGATCTCCACCACCATCTGTTGCATAGCACTCTGCCAGCATTAGTAATGCATCGGCATATCTAAACATTGGAAAATTAATATTTTGCTCACCTGGATTATCCCGATCGAAAGGTGCAGCAAACTTACTACCCCATGGAAATTCTATACCATCACTATTCACATAAATTGATATGTTATGCGCTTTTCTTTCATCGGTATCTGAATAAAGGGCTATTAGATCAGAAGTAGGTTGAAATTGATTTCCTCTCCCGTTAGGAACAGAACCTTCTCCCAATATATCATTACCACTACCAGTCGGCACAAAATTAGAAAAGAAATTAGAAAATTGCCCAAGGCTCTGATCATATTGAATTTCAAATATATTTTCCTTATGATTTTTCTGTCCAATAAAAACGTTTGCATAACTTGGAATAAGGCTGTAATATCCTAAAGATCTAATTTGCTCCAAAAGTGGTCTTGCTTGATCATTTTGCTGTAGAGCCATAAGAATTTTAGCTTTTAGCATGAGCGCAGCTCCTTTTGTAGCTCTTCCTGCATCTTCTGATGCAACATCTGCTGGCAAAGGTAAAAGATCAATTGCTTCTTGGGCATCAACCAATATATTACTATATACCTCTTGTTCAGGATCTCTAGTTAAAAAATCTTCAGATAAAATTTGTTCAGGGCTTTCTCCTGGCTGAGTTACATATGGTACATCACCAAATAACTGAACTAAATTAAAATGAAGCCATGTTCTTAGAAAAAGAACTTCACCTAATCTCATATCTTTGGTTTCAGGATTACCAAATTCAACCCCGTCAATATTTGCAATTACAAAATTAGCATTAGAAATTCCCTTATAACATATATTCCAATAGGACGATATTCGACCGTTATCCGCCTGCATAGTAAACTCATTAAGCTCATCATCTTCTATACCTCCTCCATCACCAGTATTTTGTATATTGGTATTATCAGATCTCATTTCGCCAAATCTGAGTTGCAGCTGTGCTCTTTGATTAGGAGAATAAAACAGGTTTCTGTTTTGGGCATATACACCTGCTACCCCCTGGTCAATTTCTGCTTCTGTTTCATAAAAACCTAGTGGAGTTCTAAATCCTTCTGGATCTTCATCCAGAAAATCATCGCAACCAATGAATAGTATCGTTAATGTTAATAGACTAATATATTTTTTCATAAGAATATGTTTTTAGTGTTTAAAATGTTACGTTTATACCCATGGTGTATGTTCTGGAAATGGGGTATGCACCATAATCTACATTTCTAACCAGAGCATTATCCCCAGCGCGGTTTGTTGTTGGACTACCATAATCGTACCCTGTAATTAAAAATGGATTCTGAACACTTGCATAAATTCGGGCATTATTAAAATACTTGTCAAAAACATCCCCTTTTAATCTATACCCAAAAGTTATATTTCTTACCCAAAGATAGCTAGCGTCCTGCACATTCAAGGTATTAGCTCTTCTAAAAAATCTTCGGCTATTTACACTTCCTGACCCGGGAATCGTCTTGGTCGTGGGATCATCCCCAGGTCTGAACTGTTCAAGTAGTAAGCGATCTACATTAAACTGACCATCAGACTGATTCCATAACACCTGACCTTGTGCAAAAAAGACATCTCCACCTTGAGAACCATCCAGAGTAACACTAAAATCTAAATCTTTATAATTAACACGAGAACTGAACCCATAGACAAAATCTGGATTAGAATCCCCAATAATAGTCACATCATCGTTTCTTAAAACTCCATCAGCTTCATCTGGAATTCCATCTCCATCAGTATCAATAGTTAGAACATCTTCGAATTTTAAAGACCCTACAATAGCTCCTGGATATTTAGGAACATCAGGATTGTCTATATCCTCTTGAGTAAATAGTCCTGTAACATTATAACCTCTAAAAAGCCCTATAGATTGACCTTCTCTAACCTCGGTAATATTAATACCTGCATTACTACTATTACCAGGAAAGAAAAAACCTTGTTCCTGGGTAAGATCGATTACTTCATTTTCATTTTTTGAAAAATTAAAATCGGCTGTCCAACTAAAATCTTTTTTATCAATAATCTTAAGCGAAAGACCGATTTCAAATCCTTTATTATTAATTTCTCCCGTATTATCTCTAACACTACCGAAACCGCTTGTGCTAGGTAATGGAATAGGTGCTAAAAAACCTTTAGACGTAATATCATAATAATCTGCACTTATATAAATACGATCATTAAACAATCCCAGATCTACTCCAATATTGGTCTCTTCAGATTCTTCCCATTCTGCTCCAAAATTAGGAACTCCAGTAGGAACTGCGCCAGGAGCGTTTGAACCTCCAAAAGTGTAATTATCAATCCCAATACTACCTTGAGCTTCGTAATTCCCGATAGTATTGTTCCCGCTAATTCCAAATCCTCCATCTATTTTAAAATCTGAAATCACATTTCGCAAAGGTTCAAAAAATGATTCATTGGAAATTCTCCATGCTCCAGCTAGTGCCCAGAAATTACCATATCTAGTATCTATCCCGAATCTGGAAGAACCATCTCTACGCACTGTAGCAGTAATATAATATCGATTGTCAAATGAATAATCAATACGTCCTAATAGTGATTCTAAAGAATTACCATCTGTTGCTGCAACTCCCGAAAAATCTTCCGGGCTTAAGGTATTATTGCTTCGGGGTAACAATATATTTTCATCGACTACATTACTAGAAGTACTTCTTTGAGATACACCTTCTCTTTTCTCTAACGTATATCCAGCTAAGAGATCGATTTTATGATTTCCTATGATTTTATTATAGTTAAGAGTATTTGCAAAAAGCCAGTTTAATCCTCCCTGGGTTCTAACTTCAGCAGAAGCAATACCCGTACCATCAACATCAACATTTAAACTATTTGGAGGAAACCTGGAAGGAGTAAAGGTTTCAAATCTTCTATCTGTGTATTGAAATGAACCATCAGTTTTAAATGATAATCCCGGTAAAAATTCCCATTTCAGAAAAGTTCCCATTCTAAGTCTGCGTGTAAGTCGTTCATCTTTACGCTCGGTAAGTAATGTTACCGGGTTAATATTTTCTGCACGATAAATTAAATCACCTTGCGTTACCCCGGTCAATCTTCCGGTATCGTCAAATAAGGGTGCTGTAGGATCCGTCCAGGCAGATAATGTTACTGCATTATAAACATCAAAGTTTCCTACTGCTCCATCTGTTCGACCACCAGTTGCGAATGATTGCGTTGGGTTAACGGTAAACCCAAATTTCAAGTTTTCTTTGATGTTAACATCCAGATTAGCATTGATATAAAATCTTTTAAAACTTGTGTTTATTAAAGTACCTTCTCGATTTTGAAGAGATGTGGTAACACTATATCTACTATTTTCCCCTCCTCCTGTAATACCAACACTATAATTTTGGACAATACCGTCTCTGCTAATTAAATCGAACCAGTCGTTACCTTCACCCAATTCTCCGGATTCTAGTAACCCTGTGATTCGAGTTCGAGCATTTTGTTGTAATCCTCCTAAACCTCTTCCGGCAGCTTCCTGATCCTCTAAAGTGTTTAAGGTAAATTGTGCTAATTCGGTAGCATTTAATACATCTGGTTTTTCATATTCGGGTATACTTTGTATACCTACATTAGTACTAAAGGTGATTACGGGTTTAGCTCCTCTTTTACCTTTTTTTGTAGTAATAATAATTACACCATTGGATGCGCGAGCACCGTAAATAGCCTTGGCAGAAGCATCCTTTAATATACTTACAGACTCTACATCATTAGGATCTATAGCGCTTAATGCGAAATTATCTCGTTGAGATCCGACATTATTTCCTACTGGAAATCCATCGATCACATATAAAGGGGTATTATTTCCTAAACTAGCAAGACCACGCACTACTATATTGGGGCCACCATCAGGAGCTCCATTATCTCTGAATTGCACCCCAGCAACCTGACCAATTAGAGCTTGTTCTATGGTGTTAACTTGTTGGATTCCTATATTTTCTGCCTGAACTGTAGAAACTGCACCAACAAGATCAGCTCTTCGCCTACTACCATAACCTATCACTACAATCTGTTCTAGAGAAGTTGATTCTTCCCGTAAGATTACTTTAATCCTATTACGTGAACCAACAGTGATTTCTTGCGTTTCAAAACCAATGTATGAAAATACCAATACACTATTATTAGTAGGAACCTGAATCGAAAATTCACCATCAAAATCTGTTTGAGCACCTATTTTTGTCCCTTTTAATAAGACATTCACTCCCGGTAATGGGGCTCCATCATCGGCAGTAACTGTTCCTGTTACTATATTCTGTATATCATATTCCGCTTTCTCTTCTGCATAAGAAACCAGTGTTATGCTTATAAAAAGATATAGAAAGCACCTTTGAATGAGTCCTTGTTTTTTTTGTTTCATATTAATTCTAGAATTCTGGAATTATCATCTTCTTATAATTCCTGGTTAGAAAATATCCATACTGTAACGTATTCCTTAAAAAATCATCGTAATCATGATAATTTAAGACAATATTAACGGTGATTACAAAAAATCCCATCCTGTACTATGCTGCTTGTTTTAAATTTGTGTTAATAAATCTACACATGTTTAAGATTTGATATTCAGAATTTAAATACCATAGAAATGAGTCGCCAGGTTGGCAGATGAAAAAGATAATAATGTAACCGACAAGTGCTAAACACATCTCTAATTACATTGATTTTCTATCAATAAATCTAAAATTATTTTTAATGTGATTCTTTTGGTTATCAAGAATTAATTGAGCTGTAGTTTCGCCCATTTTTTTGAAATCAGTACCGATTACCGTAATTCCCAGAAGTTCCTTAAGTGGAGTATCATTGTATGAAATAATACCTATATCCTTTCCAAGTACTAGCGAACTATCTCTAACTTGTTTAACCAAATCAACAAGATCTGTCTCTTTAATAGTAATATAAGTATCACCTGTTCTAAGTTCCATTCCTTCATATATATCATCCAATACTTCAAAATCAAAAGAATGAGCCACACAAAACTTCCTAAAACCATTGAGTATTCTTCTTGGATATGGATAAACTGATTTCTCGGGATACACCAAAATAAGTTTATCATATTTCTTTAGTCTTTCTAAACCCTCTTTTAATGCTTCAAAAATGTCATTTTCAAAGTCCTGATATACCTTTATAACATTTTTGCTTTCAAAGCCTTTATTGTTATCAATGAGAACTAATTTGTCCTCAGGAATTTTTTTGATTGCTTCTAATACACTATCCGTGCAACTTACATGATGAAGGCTATCACTTTTAAAATGCGGCATGATCACATAGTAATCATAATGTCCCATATATCTATCAAGCAGTTTTAAAAACAAAGTTTCATCACAATGATAAATATGTAAATCTAAATGAGCATTGGTTCCTATAGCGTTTAAGAATGAATTGTAGATGTTCATTTTATATGAACTGAGTTTATTGACCAAAAAAAGAATGTTTACCTTATTAATTAAATCTGTTTTGGACACATAAAATCCTTTGCCTTTGACAGACTCAATAATCTTTCTTTCTTTTAATTGATTATAGGCCTTCTCTACAGTATCTCGTGACAAGTAAAATTCTTCACTGATTTCATTTATTGAAGGTATTTTTTGTCCTACTTTTAAATTACCTCTAGAGATTTCATCAATTATAGAATCTACTATTTGCTTATACTTTGGCTTTCTAGAATCATGGTCAATTCTAATGTTTACTATAAGATTCATTTTTCCGATGTATTGGGGTAAATAAGAATGTATTCCGTTGAAAAATAAGTAAAAAATAAAGACGAATATTAATTATTATATCTTTTTTTATCTAAATTATCGAAATATTCTGAATAAACAGCATACTACAGGATGGAGAAGGAATACGCTAATTCTATTTTCGTAATAGTTCGAAACAGATATTAAGAAAAATAAACCATAGTATTATGGGAATAGAAAAAAAGACATACGACCATGTCAATTACCTCTGGGATGATTCCAAAGTTTCTTCATTAAATAATGATGAAGTAGCTCTCTTTTTATATCGATCCAATATTCTTGGTGCAGATCTTAGGATTACCAACTATGGAGGTGGGAATACAAGTTGTAAAACTATAGAGACAGACCCCTTGACAAATGAGGATGTAGAAGTGATGTGGGTAAAAGGTTCTGGAGGAGACATTGGTACTCTCAAACGATCTGGCATCGCAGGATTGTATATAGACCGACTAAGAAATCTCAAAAAAGTCTATAAAGGAATTAAACATGAAGACGAAATGGTGGGCTTGTTTAATCATTGCATTTATGATTTAAATAGTAAAGCACCCTCTATAGATACTCCATTACATGGACTATTACCTTTTAAACATATTGACCACTTGCATCCTGATGCACTAATTGCCATTGCGGCGGCCAAAGATGGTGAAAAAATAACCCAACAAATCTGGGGGGATACCATGGGTTGGGTACCTTGGCAGAGACCAGGTTTTGATCTGGGACTACAATTAGAAAAATGTTTAGAGCAAAACCCAGGAATCAGAGGGATCGTTTTAGGAAGTCACGGCTTATTTACCTGGGGTGATACGTCATATGAATGTTATATCAATAGTCTGGAAGTTATTGAAATGGCATCATCTTATATAGAAAATAAGATAACAAAAAATGGTAAAATTTTTGGGGGGCAAAAAATTAAAAGCCTCCCGCCAAGCAAGCGTACAATACAAGCCTCTGCATTAGCTCCCTTATTGAGAGGACTATGTTCTAGTGAACGTAGTATGATTGGCCATTTTACTGATGAAGATAGCGTCTTAACCTACATCAACAGTAATGATCTGCAAAAGTTGGCCCCCATGGGAACTTCTTGTCCAGATCATTTTTTGAGAACCAAAATTAAACCTCTGGTTCTGAGTTTAGAACCAGATGAAGATTTATCTCACGCTGACAATATATTGAAAAAATTAAAACCTGAATTCGAAAAGTATAGAGACGACTATAAAGCATATTATCAAAATTATAAACATGAAGATAGCCCAGCTATTAGGGATTCTAATCCAGTTGTGATTATTTACCCAGGAGTTGGTATGTTTACTTTTGCTAAAAATAAGCAAACCGCTCGTGTAGCCAGTGAATTTTATGTCAATGCAATTAATGTAATGCGAGGAGCAGAAGCTATTTCAGAATATACAGCTCTACCTCGACAAGAAGCTTTTAACATAGAATATTGGACGTTAGAGGAAGCTAAATTAGAGCGGATGCCTCCAGAAAAACCTTTATCCCGAAAAGTTGCCATAATAACTGGTGCCGCGGGGGGAATAGGTAAAGCAATCGCAGATAAACTTGTAGCCGAAGGTGCTAATGTGGTGATTACGGATTTACATCAGGAAACCTTGGATGGGACAGAAAAAACATACAAAAAGGACGAAGTTGTAACTACTGTTTGTGATGTTACTGATTCAGATTCTATAGCAGAAGCGTACATGAAAGCCTGCATAGAATTTGGAGGAGTAGATATTATCATTCATTCTGCTGGACTAGCCATATCAAAACCCCTAGAAGAAACCACAATATCAGATTGGAATTTGCTACAGAATGTTTTAGTAAAAGGTCAATTTTTAATGATTCAGAAAGGTGTCGAAATTATGAAAATGCAAAACCTTGGAGGTGACATCGTCAATATCGCTAGTAAAAATGGACTGGTCTCCGGTCCCAATAATGTTGGATACGGTACTGCCAAAGCTGCTCAACAACATATGACACGCCTCCTGGCCGCTGAATTAGGCCTTCATAAAATCCGAGTGAATACAGTAAATCCTGATGGCGTTATAGTAGGAAGCAAAATTTGGGAAGGAAAGTGGGCCGAAGGAAGAGCAAAAGCCTATGGGATATCTGTAGAAGAGTTGCCAAAACACTATGCAAAACGAAATTTACTAAACGAAATCATCCTGCCAGAAGATATTGCCAATGCAGTATTTTCTTTAGTAGCAATTTTAGATAAAAGTACAGGAAATACTATTAATGTGGATGGCGGAATGCCAAATGCCTTTGTACGATAATATAAATATGAAGATAGATCAACAAAAAATAACTGACCTTAATAAAAGAGTAGAAACGAAACATCTAATTCAGCTTGATTTTTTAGCCAATCAACTCCAAAACAAGGGAATAGACGGTCAGGATATTATTGAAAAATTAAAAGACTTTCAAGTTGCTATACCAAGTTGGGCATTAGGTGCAGGAGGAACTCGATTCGGAAGGTTTTCATTTGGAGGTGAACCCAACAGTTTAGAGCAAAAATTGGATGATATTGGTATTCTTCATGCGTTAACCAACAGTGCTGGAGCAGTTTCTTTGCACATTCCTTGGGATATTCCTGAAGATTATCAAGCTATCAAAGAAAAGGCTACTTCTCATAACATAATTTTTGATGCTGTAAATTCTAATACCTTTCAGGATCAACCGAATGCAAAGAATAGTTATAAATTTGGTTCTTTGTCTAATATAAATAAAGCATCAAGAGATCAAGCTATTCAGCATAATATTGATGTTATCAACATCGGAGAAAAACTAGGTTCCAAAAGTTTAACAGTATGGTTAGCAGATGGTTCCAGCTTTCCTGGGCAAAACAATTTTCAGAAAACTTTACAAAACACCCAAGATAGTCTTAAAACTATCTACAAGTCACTTCCAGAAGACTGGAAGTTATTTATAGAATATAAGCCTTATGAACCCAATTTTTATAGTACTGTAATCCAAGATTGGGGAACTTCATATATGTTAGCTAATGAATGTGGTGAAAAAGCATATACCCTAGTAGATCTAGGTCATCATTTACCTAATACCAATATCGAACAAATTGTGGCCACCCTAATGCTAAAAGGTAAATTAGGAGGCTTCCATTTTAATGATAGTAAATATGGAGATGATGATCTAACGGTTGGTGCTATAAAACCTTATGCTTTGTTTTTAATATTCAATGAATTGGTATACGGAATGACAAGTAATCCTCAAAATCCAGATTTAGCGTGGATGATTGATGCTAGCCATAATCTAAAAGATCCATTAGAAGATTTGATTCAGTCTCTTGAAGCTATTTTAATAGCATATGCTCAAGCACTTTTGGTAGATCAAAAAATGTTAAGAGAAGCTCAAGAAGCTCAGGATATAGTAGCATGTCAGGAAATTTTGCAGGAAACCTATCGTATGGATGTTCGATCACTAATTAGAGAATCCAGAATACAAATGAATGCTGCAATCGATCCAATAATGGCATATCGGACATTAAAAGTAAGGGAAACTTTAGTGAAAGAACGAGGTGAGTATTCTACTGCAACCGGTTTATAATTAAGTAATGAAAAAAGTAACTGCAGTTTTTGATATAGGCAAAACCAATAAGAAATTTTTTCTCTTTGATAAAAATTACAAAGAGGTATATAAAGAATATACTAAATTTGATGAAATCAAAGATGAAGATGGTTTTCCTACCGAAAATTTACCTGCATTACAAAAATGGTTAAAAGACTTGTTTAACCGAATTCTCTCTGCAGAAGAATTTGATATCAGAGCCATCAATTTTTCGACCTATGGTGCAAGTTTTGTACATCTGGATAAAAAAGGTAATGTACTAACACCACTATACAATTACCAAAAACCATTACCCGAAAAAATTGCTAAAGAGTTTTATGAAGATCATGGTGACCCACTTATTATTGCTACAGAAACAGCCTCTCCAACGGCAGAAATGCTTAACTCGGGGATGCAATTATACTGGTTAAAACATACACAACCAGGGCTTTTTGCGTCAATCAAATATTCACTTCATTTTCCACAATATATATCTTTTCTATTTACAGGTATTCCGGTAAGTGAATTTACCAGTATTGGATGTCACACGGCTCTTTGGGATTACAAAAAGAATACCTACCATAAATGGGTAATCAATCAAGAAATAGATATAAATTTTCCCTTTATTATTCCTACACAGACCAGTTTCAATATGATTTATAATGGTAAAAGAATTAAAATTGGTATCGGAATTCATGATAGTTCTTCGGCATTAATTCCGTATTTATTAGGAGAAAAAAAACCATTCGTTTTAATTTCAACAGGAACATGGAGTATTACTTTAAATCCATTTAGTACCGATCCATTATCTAAGAAAGATATTAAGAATAATTGTCTAAACTATCTAAAAGTGGATGGGAAACCAGTACGTGCGACCCGTTTCTTTATGGGAAATGAATACAAAACACAGGTTAAAAAACTCTGTGAGCATTTTGGTAAACCCAAAGAATATCATAAAAACATCAAATTCGATCTACACTTGTACCGAAAGCTGAAAAATAACAACAAAAGACACTTTAGACTCAAGGAGATACGAATTGATAATGATAATAATGTTTCAGAAACGAGCCTATCTATATTTTCTTCTTTTGAAGAAGCTTTTCATCAACTTATGATCGAATTAGTTAATATTCAGGTGAAAACAACTCGATTAGCCATTGGCAATAGTGATATCAAAAAGATCTACATTGATGGTGGTTTTACTGAGAATGAAATATTTATAAAACTCATAGCCTTACACTTTAAAGAATACAAGGTTAGAACTACTAAATCTCCACTAGGTTCTGCATTGGGTGCTGCTATGATAATTTCTAATCGAAAATTGGACTCAAGATTCCTGAAAGATAACTACCAAATGCAAAAATTACAACCTCCAGTATTACAAGTACAGGAATAGCTCCTAAAATTATGAAGTGGAAATATAATACTCAGTACCCATCAGTAGATGACCTTAGAAGAAAAGCTAAAAAGCGAATCCCCAGATTTGCTTTTGAGTATTTGGATGGAGGTTGTAACGAAGATGTAAATATTCGTAGAAATCGTACCGATATTCAGGAGGTAGAACTAAGACCTGATTACCTAAGTAAACATACTGGCTCTGATATGAAGACCGAGCTATTTGGAGAAACGTATGATGCCCCCTTTGGGATTGCTCCTGTTGGTCTGCAAGGATTAATGTGGCCAAATTCACCCGAGATATTGGCTAAAGCTGCTTTTGAACATAACATTCCTTTTGTTTTAAGCACAGTTACTACTAGTAGTATTGAGCGAATTAGTGAAATTACCGAAGGTAAGGCTTGGTTTCAATTATATCATCCTACTGAAGATAGATTAAGAGATGATATTATTAACAGGGCAGCTTCGGTTGGGTGTCCTGTTCTCGTCTTATTATGTGATGTCCCGTCTTTTGGGTTTCGACCCAGAGATATTAGAAACGGTTTGGCTATGCCGCCTAAAATGTCGATTAGGAATATTCTGCAAATTTTAGGTAAACCAAACTGGGCATTGCAAACCTTGATTCAGGGGCAACCTAATTTTGAAACCCTAAAACCATATATGCCAAAAAATATGAATCTGAGTGCTCTTGGCCAATTTATGGATATAACTTTTAGCGGAAGGTTAAATGAAAAAAAAATTGCTCCTATACGAGACATGTGGAAAGGTAAAATCGTTTTGAAAGGTGTTGCCAGCGAAGCTGATACAGAAAGAGCTATTAGACTAGGTCTAGACGGAATTATAGTTTCTAATCACGGAGGTCGACAATTAGATGCCGGGCAATCAACCATAAAACCATTGCGAGGTATTGCAGAAAAATATGGAGATAAAATTACAGTAATGATGGATAGTGGATTGCGATCTGGCCCGGATATAGCAAGAGCAATGGCAACCGGAGCTAAATTCACTTTTATGGGTAGATCCTTTATGTATGGAGTTTCAGCTTTAGGGAAAGAAGGTGGCGATCATACTATTTCCCTGATCAAAACACAATTACAACAAGTAATGGAACAAATTTGTTGTGAACGAGTAGACGATTTTCCAAATCATTTGATTAACTCTAAAATACTAAAAATAGTATGAGTCAGTTCAACATTGAAGAAGAAATAGAAGAAATTGCCGGAGGTGAATTCGAAAGAGAGCCTGTCCCAAAACCTAGCTGGAAAGGCTGGAAAAGTTTTTTGGGAATGTATGCAGGAGAACATGCTGCAGGTACAGAATTTATGATTGGTCCACTATTTCTTACGGCAGGTGTAAGTGCATTTGATTTGATTGTTGGTTTACTAATAGGTAACCTATTAGCAGTATTGAGTTGGCGGTTTCTTACTGCTGAAATTGCGGTTAAGAATAGACTTACCCTGTATTATCATTTAGAAAAAATATGTGGTAAGAATCTAGTAACTACATACAACCTAGCTAATGGAATCTTATTTTGTTTCCTTGCTGGAGCTATGATCACAGTATCAGCAACGGCTGTTGGAGTTCCGTTTGATATAGAAATGCCTAAATTAACAGATACAATGCCCAACGGGATTACCTGGGTTGTAATTGTCATTGTTATAGGAGCTGTTATTTCTATTATTGCTGCCAGAGGGTATGATACAGTTTCCAAGGCTGCCAATTGGATGTCTCCTATTATTGTACTAGCATTTTTAGCTTGTGGTATTGTAGCACTGAATCAACTAGGAGTAAAAAGTTTTAATGATTTCTGGAGCATTTGGGGAGAAGGCTCAGAACCATTTCCCGGCCAAGTAAAATTCACCTTTTGGCATGTAGTGATATGGTCTTGGTTTTGTAATGCAGCGATGCATATAGGAATGTCTGATCTTTCGGTATTTCGGTTTGCAAAATCCTCATCATCAGGATGGACTACTGTAGCAGGAATGTATGTAGGTCATTATATGGCTTGGATAGCAGCTGCCTTATTATATGCTGTATATCTTAAATCACCAGAAGCTCAAGCATTTTTAAACAATGAAGAAGCTCCACCTGTAGCTCCTGGACCTTTGGCCAATAACGCTATAGGTTTATTCGGGATTATCGCAGTGATATTGGCTGGATGGACAACTGCCAATCCAACTATTTATAGAGCAGGATTAGCATTTCAGGCCATAATACCAAAAGTCTCTACATTTTGGGTGACTATTATTGCGGGATCTATTGCAACAATAGCCGGAATTTTTCCTGCCTTTGCCATGAAATTATTAGGATTTGTAGCGTTATATGGATTTATTTTAGCACCAGTAGGAGCTATCATTGTTTTTGAACATTTCTTTGGAAAAAAAATAGGTGTTATTCCTTTTTATGCCGAAACGAAAAAGATCAACTTCAATATTTCTGTATTACTAGCTTGGGGAATCAGCTTTGGTGTCTTTTATTTTATATCACTCCAATTTGATGTTTTTCTTTCTTTTGTAACCTTACCTGCTTGGTTATGTTGTGGGTTTTTATACTTGGTTTTTAGTAAATTACTTCAAAGGTAAAATCTCTTTTTAGAGATATTAATTTTGAAAAGTATTCTCTAATTTTGAGATAAATCAAAGATTCGGCAGCTCTTATTTTGTTAAACTGTTGATTAAAGCATGGCTTTTTTTAGATACTCGAGTATACATTTACTAAAAGGTCAAATCCAGAATCTCTAATGATAAAAAACCTAATTATGCCAAGAAACTACTTCCCTCGTTATTTAGACTTGAAATTTCTTTTCATTATTCTCATAAGTTTTCTAAATGTTAATGTTTCTCATGCGCAGAGCAAAATATCAAAAAACATCACAATCGAAGCTATAGAATGTCGAATAGATTCTTTAAACAAATTATATTACAAATACCGATACTCTAATCAAGATACGGTTAAGCATTTTCTCAAAGAAGCATTAGCTCTCAGTGATAGTATTGGGTATACGAAAGGTAAAGTAGAGATTCTTACCAGCATAGGTATGACCCTAAGTTCTGAAGGTAAAAATATGAAGGCTCTTTCTAATTATATAGAAGCATTAAAATTATCCCATTCATTACTGATCGAAACAAAAGATGAAAATAAGATTAGAGCCATTGAAGAAAATTTATGTGGCGTACATTTAAGTATGGGAATTGTGTATGGGAATTTGCAAGAGGTAAATGCTGCTTTAATGCACTATTCTATGGCTGAAAAAATTGCTGCGAAGGCTAATTCTGAGAGAACCTTAAGACATATTATGGGCTTAAAAGGAATCCTGTATCAAAGTATGGGTAATCATAGTAAGGCAAAAAACATTTATCTGGATTTATTAGAAAATAAAAATAAAAAGGATACCACTGATCGGGGTATCCCCATTTTATATTTCAATCTGGGAGAGGCTTATTGTGAACTTAATAAACATAGTGAGGCTTTGTATTATAATACTGCTGCATACGATATTTTTGAAAAGATGAAGGACAAGATTGGTATCGTTGCGGGGCTTCAAGGTTTTGGAAGAATCTATCTTAAGCAGGATAAATTATCAAAGGCCCATACATATTGCCATAAGTCACTAGCAAAACTTGATGGGGGAATAGATGACCATCGGTCCAGAGCTCAGACGTACTTATTACTAGGGCAAATACACTTTAAAAACAAACTTACAGATTCGGCCGCATATTATTCCCAAAAAAGTTTAGATCTGTCTCTGGCAAATAACCTTAATGAAACTGCTTTAAAATCGAGTGAGCATTTGATAGAAGTTTACAAATCAGAAAAAACGATGTACTCAACTGAAGATATTTACAAATTAAATACGTTATATCTTGAATTACAAAGTCGTTTGTTAAGCAAAACTAATGAGATCGAACTTACTGATGTTATCAATAGGGATCCTATTATAACAGATAGAACAATCTCATTATCTGATAAATTTCAAATTACTCAAATTCAGGATCGTGTTTATAAAATTCTATTAGTATGCATTGGTATCTTCCTGTTTGAAATTGTTTTTATTAGGTTTATTTATAAAAGTAAATCCTAAAAACTATCTTGTAAAAATGAAACAAGATTACACATGAAAAAAAATGTTCTGATCATTTTTGGAATTTCTACAGGAATCTCGGTGATTTTATGGGTTGCTTCTGTCTTAAAAATGATACATATCCCTTATGTTGTACTTTTAATACAACTAACAGTTCATTTCCTGGTAAGTTTAATACTTTATTCATTTTTCATTCTTATACTGCCAAAATATCTAACATTCAGTTTTATTAAAAGAAATACTCTTAATCAAGTTATTATATATGGCTTGACATCTTTGATTATATCGATCGCACACTGTTTTATCTATTATTTTATCTATAATGATGACGCTCCTGCACATAAGGATAGTTTTAAGATCTTTCTAATCACATTTATATTTCAAAATATCATTTTCATTCCAATAATCTTAATAACGAATAAACAAAAATTCCTTTCTACTTTACATGTTTTAGAGCCTTCGAAAAAAAATCTTCTTAAAGAAAATAAGGATATCATTCATATTGAAGCGCAACAATCCAAAGAAAAAGTTAGTTTTATTGCTAAGGAGCTTTTATTTATCAAGTCTTCTGATAATTACTCAGAATTCTATTTTTTGAAAGATAATATAGTAAAGAGGAAAGTGATTAGACTTACCCTAAAAAGCATTGAAGAACAATTAGCTTGTGACTACATTATAAGAAGTCATAAATCGTATATCGTAAATCTAAAAAAGGATATAATAATTAAAGGTAATGCTAACGACACTAAAATATTCATTGAAAATTTTACCGTTCCAGTTTCTCGAAGTAGAAGAAAGGTTATTTTAGAATTGTATAAAAAATATTACTCATAGAAGAACCTCAACTATTTCTACTTGAAACTATTTTCTTTTCCTAATTAACTTTAATATACATATTTTTCGATCATCTCTTTTATTCTCCCTTTATCAATTCTCTCTTCTTGTGGTAAACGACAACCCTATTTACCATTCATCCCAAAAATGACAGTTAACCACAAACCTTTGTAAATCAACTCTTTTATTTTCACAACTCTTCTATTAAATAAATATTTGGTGTCGTAATAATTTATTTAAATCAAAAAATCAACTTATGAAACTCAAGACACACAAATCGATTTTAACACTTAGCACACTAATCATATTAGTCACTTTTTCAACCATTCAAGCTCAAAGTGTAGTTACCGGAAGTTCTGGACAAAATGGGCTTACATTACAGCTTAATTCTAATCCAGGAGGTGCTAATTCTCCTTATATCTTATTCGATGCTAAAAATGGAGGTGCTGGAAGTATTTTTATGATGCGACAAGAAACAAATACATTATCTCTAAATAGTTATTCCAGTAAATGGAGGGATAGAAAAGATGTAATGACTTTTACCAATACCGGAAGAGTGGGAATCAATACTGCGTCTCCAACGATTGAATTAGATGTTCGAGGTAAAGCGCATTTCAGGAGTGGTGCTTTAGATATTGCTTTCTCTACTCCTTCCGGCAGAAATGGTATTATTTTCGATTCAGATAATGGTGACAACTATTCTCGATTAGACATTTTCAATGTACCAAATGCTACAGAAAGCAGTAGATATTTTAGTCTAAAATATAATTCCGATTCCCACGGTATTACCATTAGAAAAGGAGGAAATGTAGGGATAGGAACTAACGGTCCTGGTTCTTATAAATTAGCGGTAAATGGTAAAGTGCGTGCCAAAGAAGTTGTTGTAGAAACAGGTTGGGCTGATTTCGTTTTTGAAGAAGAATATAATCTTCCTACACTAGAAGAAGTTGAAAATCACATCAAGGAAAACGGACACCTTAAAGATATTCCTTCTGCCAAAGAAGTAGCAAAAAATGGAGTGAGCCTGGGTCAGATGGATAGTAAACTATTACAAAAAATAGAAGAACTTACACTCTATATTTTAGAGGAAAATAAAAAAAGAAAAGAGCTTGAAAATATCATAAAAACATTAGAGTCCAGGTTGAATACCTTAGAAACTAAATAATGAATATGATGCAGAAATTAAGCTCACATAGTATATGTCTTCTTTTTGTTATGTCCTTCAATTTTATGGTAGGACAATCAACAGAATTCCAAATTTCTGATGTACAGTTAAAGATAAATGGTCAATTAGTTCCTATTGATCAGATAACAAATTCTGATATTACCGAAGGAGATGAATTATATATTGAATACAGTGTCTTTAACTTCACAGAAGTACCCGGAAACAATACACCAGTTGGAAACTACAGAATCTATGAAGATGACGCCCTTGGTATTTTTGCCAATAGCGGTACATTAAATACCGCCAATCTCATTGCAAATCTACCAGAAATACAGGGTAGCTATCCTACTTTTGATTTTCCTGCCTCGACTAATCTGGGACAGCCAAATGAAAACATCAGAGGGTTTCGATTTACAGATGGACCTTTTGACACTTCTTTAAGTGGTAATCATACATTCTTTATAGCAGTGAATACGGCTATTAGGTTTAACTCCCACGATTTGAACATTACTATAAGGCCGCCTACTATTCCTGAACTAGCTCCGGATTTTGGAAATCTGATACAGTTTTCTGTTTTTATAAATCCTTGCTTATCCTATAATGTAAACGTTACGGGAAATGCAATAGATACTGGTCAAACTGTAAATATCGATGCGCAAAGCATTAATCAAGTTACAAGAAACGTGCTATCAGGTGGAACATTGATCGTGAAAGCAAGAGAAGGCAAAATCACTATGAAACCTGGATACAAAGCGAGAGAAGGGTGCACATTTAAGGCCATTATTGATCCAAACACATCTTGCCCAGCAAATAGAGTCAATACTATACGTACAGAAATTAGTGGAACAATAAAAACTCTGTCAGGATCAAGAACCGATTTAGGATTAGTAGGTGATCTTAATCTTCGAAAAGATAATCAGATACTGATATTTCCAAATCCGGTATCAGATCAGTTTGCTATAACCTCTTCAGATAGAATACAAAAAGTTCAGATATATAATACGTTAGGAAAACTGGTTACTACAGAAAATTTAAACAACAAACCCAATCCTTCTAAACATATTAATATAAGTTTTTTGACTAAGGGAATATATATAGTAAAAGTCTTTACGGAATACGGGACATACTCTGAGAAACTAATTAAAAACTAAAGCTATGCACATTCAAAAAACATATATAATAACATTCTTACTCATTCTGGGTATTGTACATGACAGTTTGAGTCAGGATGTTATCGGACTGCCAAAAACTAATTTAGTAAAATTAGACCTTAACGGTAAAGGAGCTGGAATCGACCCCAATGTCTTAAGTAACGCTGATAAAGTTAAGGTGGTAAACACCTTAAACAGTATTCAATTAGGCCTAATCAATGAGCTGAAGTCAAAAGCAACACCTGTAAACCCAATAGTGGGTAATCAAGTAGCGAATCGACCTGCTAATCCAAAAATTACGTTGTTTAGAAACCCTGGTCTTGATGGACAATTACCCATAGATCAATTTAGAAATCAGACTACCAATTCCTTTACCGTAGATAATTTTAACTTTACCAAAGCAAATCTACAGAGTTATAAATCTATCTTAGAACAAGCTCAGGCTTATCAATCCAGAACCAAAGCTTTGGGCTTTATTAATACTCAACTTGCCACTTCTAAGGTAACGAATGCTACTTCTAACTTTTTAATTCGAAGATTTAATGAAGAGTTGGGAAGAATAGGTAAAATCTTTGGCGGTGGTGGAGAAATCAAAGTTCCGGTTTCGGGAGTTGAAGTTCCCTTTGACATTTCCGTTTTACAAGAAATTATAGAAGACCAAACAATACGTAGTGGTGTATTAGATGGTAATATAGATGCTCTTAAAACCGCACAAACCGATCTAAAAATTCGTTCATTCTCAAATTTGAGAGAGTCAGTTAGTAGTTTCGAAAATTTAGGTGTAAAACCGGTATTAGCCGAAGACGTACCCTTATCCTCCGGCACATTTGCCACCTGGGTCACCTTAGAAGGTGAACAGCTATCTGCTTGGGAAAAGGATGCCGGGTTGACCGGCTTATTCACTCCGGAAGGTGTAGGTAATCAAACCAAAGGCTTTTCTAAATACCAGGCCAACTCGGGCACAACCATTAAAAAAGGTGATAAAGTGGTAAATTTCCAACCGGGGATAGACAATTTTACAGATGGCATCGTTTATTCGATTGCTAATTCAGGAGACGTTGTTTTTTCAAATAATTTCAATATTAATGAAACAATATCGAGTATAGAACCCTTTTTTGATGCTAATGGTAATATAAATTCGGATGTTGAATTTTCTTTTAGCTCCAATACATTATTAAGTGATTTATTAAACAGAGGTGACCCTAGTGGTATTGATTTTAGAAATGTAAAAGTAGCAGCAATCGATATCGAAAGTGCTACTAAAACCGTTCGATTGATCCTAAAGGGAGATCAGTTTACTGATACTAGCTCCCCTGCAAGTAGTTTAAATACTGATTCGAAATTAGCTAAAGAAGTGTTTTTACAAGCTTTAGCAATACCCAATGATCGTCAATTTGTAAGTTTAGACATTATAGGTAGTGGAGGCCAGGCGGTAGCTGACACCAATTTTAAAAAGACTAAAATGGCACCTATATTTTTTGAAGCTGATGCTGATATGAAAAAAGATGTGGCAGAGTATCTTTTAGGAACTGGCATTTATGGCACAAGAACCGGTGTTTATGAAAAATGGATAGATGCTCTTAAAACATATGATGCTACTAACCTCAATACATTGGTCAATCGATATGGGAGCAAGATCATTCCAAAAGTAAATGTCAAAGGAACTATCGTTCCCAGAACACTGAGTGGTGGAGATAGTGACTCAAAGGCATTTATAAATAATTCCGACTACGATCTGATCATGACCGTTGAGAATATTCCAAATATTTTTAATGATATTACCAATGCAACAGATAGAACTTATTTACAAAATAGATGGGTTGCTTTTCAAGGGGCTTTTTTTACAGAAGTTAATGCAGCAGGGACTACCGTTAGGGATAGAATAAATTCTGGGGCGACATCAGATTACAGAAAACTGTTAGCTATTCTACCATCTATCATTGCAGCTCATTGGTATAAGCAGGCTCCTAGTGCAACCAAAACTCAGTTTAGCAGTTTAATCAATACCTCAAATTTATCTACAGCCACTACCGGAATTTCCTTAGAAACTACTTTTGATCAAAACTATTTTAATAGTTTGGCCAATCAGGTTCTAGCAGAAAAAACAATTAATATATCAGTAAATGGAAGTGTGATTACCGGAAGATTGCAGCTAAGAGGAGGAATCGAAGTAGAACAAATTGATATTGAAGCACTTGGTGGTAATACCCAGAGTAGTATTATCACAACTGTATCTTCTGATAATAATGGAAGAATAGGTAATTCGTTAACTAGTGCTACAAATGATCAATTTATTTACGGGGGCACACCCGATTATAATCTGCCAGAATTGCAAATAGCCTCTTTTACCTTTGATAACGATAATGCTGCAGTTGATATTAATAACCCTGTAGAATATGAATTAAATGAAGGAATAGAATTTAGAATTGCCGCAACGAATCTAGGTAATGTAAATGCGTCTAATGTGGATTTGGATATTTTTGTAAAAGAGCCCGGATCAAGTGGTTTCGTAAAAATCCAAGGTGTAAACCGAAATATCAATATAGGCGATCAATCGTTTTTAATAGGTAATTTCGTTCCAGGCGCTCCAGGCACATACGAACTCAGAGCCGTTGTAGACTCAGAAGATAGGATTAATGAAATTGAAGAAGTTTCGTCTAATCAGTATACTAGAAAATTTAAAGTAAACGCAGATTTTATTTGTAATTCTGATGTTGATTTTACAGAATTAAAAGCAGATTTCGCTGTTGATCAATCCGACATTCCATTGTTTATAAATTCAAGAAATCTTACTGCAGGTAACAATAATGGTAAATTTATTGTGACCTCATCGGGTAAAGCAATTATTCATGCTACAAATAAAATAGTATTTAAACCTGGTACTATATTCAGAACAGGATCTAAAGTTCGAAGCTTTATAAGCTCTTGCCAGGACGCCAATACTCAATACAAGAATGATGTAATAAGAGCGTCATCATCTCTAGCCAAAACGTCCAAAAAAATCTATACCGCACAGGAAATTGTATCCTCAAAAAATGAATCTATAGCAGATATGAACATTCCTATGTCTGATGAGTTAAGAGCTGTAAAAGAAATGCTTAACCGTCGGGGCAATGTGGAGCAAACTGCTTCAGCTCTACAAGAAGATATTCAAGAAAGATTATTAATAAAAATGTACCCCAATCCGGCTACAAACATCCTTCATATAGAACACGACATAGCGGATATATCTAATAATACATTCACAATCTATAGTATGGAAGGTAAATTAATTAAAAAAGTAGTGAAAAATGATATAAATCAAAATAAGATATATTTAGATATAAAAGATTTAGATAGCGGTCTTTATATCTTAAAAGTTACTGGTAACCTACAATACGAAGCTATGTTTATAAAAAAGTAGTTACTTCAATAAAGCACTACACTTTGTTGCCCTATAAGGGTAGTGCTTAATGTCCCCAAAACTTTTATTCAATCTCTATGAATACATCTAATCTGTGTTCAAGTATATACACATTACAAGTCAAAAACAAAAATCGATAAAGAATCAAAAAAGAATAATCTGCAGGTTCATTCTAAAATTTAGACTACAAAATCATGAAAAACTTAGAAATAATAAAAATGCTTTTACTGTTTGTTTTAGCATTAATAATTACTAGTTGCGACATCGAGGATAACACTATAGAAATGCAAGAAAACAATAGTGATATTGAACAAAACTTATCAAACAAATCAATTACATATAGTAATGTTGAAAGTACTGTACTAGAAGTAGGTGGATCAAACTATCCCATGTACGATGTAAAGGGTTATTTGGATAATAATGATGATTGGTTTAAGGAAGGTGCATTAAAATTAGTAATAGGTGATTATCATTTAAACCCAAATCAAGTTAACGATCAACTCAATACTATGTATAAGAATGGACAACGAAAGATTGCCTTAATCATCTGGTACAATCATTTTAATCCTTCTATCACAACAGATACCTATGGACATGTTATACCAAGCAACAAGTATAAACTAACTGAACAACACGAAAGTAATTTTATCAATGTTTTAAATCAGGTAAAGTCCATCGGCTATAATGAAATCATACTGAGATTTGCAGCTCAAGGAATTGCAAGCCCTAAATCTTGGGATGAAACCTGGAACGAAGTACAATATCAAGAAAATTGGAACTTTATTAATAGCACTATAAAAACCATGGAAAGTACTTTGGGTGATTCACCCAAACGTGTATATGATTTAGGGGTTGAAATGGGAGGTATTACCAAAGGACAAACAGAAAAGTATGTTAAAAAACTGTGGAACAACTTCAGATATGTTCATCCTGAATTAAAGTCTTTTGGTTTTTCTATTGCTCACGCACCAGGTAGACTAGATAACCTTATTAAAAACTTAGCGAGTACAGGAAAATTACCGGATGAATATGCTTTTGATATCTACAAAAATTTTACAAAAAAAATTGAAAACATTAAAAAAGAACTTGCCGATAATGGTGAAGATGACAAAATAATAGTTATACAAGAATGTCCATATAATGCAGAAAAAGTGTACGGTGAGCTTATGCAAAGTATAACATCCAATAATCTAAAAGTGCGTTATATTATGCAGTGGCCAGTTGCATTTAATTCAGATGTTAAACATTTTAGCATGGACTATCCATCCCAATTTAATGAATACGTAACTCCTTTTGTATATAACGCAGGATCTGGATGTATAAATAAAGACTGCATCTGGATATTAGGTCAAAATTTTGAACTGGAAAACGCATTTATAGGAATACGCCATCCCGAAACATACGATAAAATTTCCACATACAAGGCGAACGAAATTAATCATACTACCAAAAATGGAAAACGAAAGATTACCTTCAGGTTCAAATCAGAGGAAGAACGAAAACTATTCGAAGAAAAAGGATTGCGAGTTTATGTAAATAATCCTACTTATAAAAAATGGGGAGATGGAAGAATAGTTAAAAAATAATTATTAAATAAGATCCTGTCTTGCAAACAAAACCTCGAAAAATCGAGGTTTTTGCTTTTTTCAATAACATCTAAAAAAAAGCTTCTAAAACCTTTGCAACTTCCTTTTTATCAACAGGATAGTACAGGACAGGCAGGGTTTTAATTTTATATAATTTGAGTCACAAATTGTTATTTGGTATGAATACATTAATGACACGAATTATTCTTTTTATTACTCTTGAATTATTGTTGATCACTGAAATCCAGGCTTTCCAGAAACAGAGGGATTACAAGATTTATGATGACCCTTTAGTTACCTCTATGAACAGGTTGCCATCTAGAGCAACCTCTATTTCATATGCAAGTGAAAAGGCTGCTCTTGTAGCCAATAGAAAAACATCAAAACGCTATAAGTCATTAAACGGAGACTGGAAATTCTCTTGGGCTCCTGTCCCAGAGAAAGCACCATTAGATTTTCATACTAAAGAGTATGATGATACGGATTGGAACACCATACCAGTTCCTGCTAATTGGGAACTTCATGGATATGGCACTGCTATATATAGTAATATACGTTATCCTTTTGATCCTGTTAATCCACCTTATACTCCTGAGGATGATAATCCTACAGGAAGTTATAGGACCAAATTTAAAGTTCCTGATGATTGGCAAAATATGCAAATTACTTTACAATTTGGTGGGGTAAGTTCTGCTTTTTATGTTTGGATCAATGGTAAAAAAGTAGGGTATGGACAAGATAGCATGCTTCCCTCAGAATTTGATATTACTCCTTATCTGACAGAAGGAGAAAATGATTTAGCGGTGCAAGTGTATCGATGGAGTGATGGAGTTTATTTAGAAGATCAAGATCACTGGAGATTAAGTGGTATCCATAGAGATGTATTTATTACAGCATCTCCAAAAGTCCAACTATATGATTTTTTTATCAAAACCGATCTGGATAATCAATACAAAAACGCTCAATTACAAATTCGTCCTAAAATTAGAATATATAACAATCAAAAAATTGATGGATGGGCACTAGAGGCCCAATTATTTGATGCGGAAGGGAATGCTATTTTAAAGAAAAAGTTGTCTAAAGAATTAAAGGGAATTGTACACGAATATTACAATCAAAGAGGAAAGCCAAAATTTGCCATGCTTGAAGCCTTTATAGAAAATCCTAAAAAGTGGAGTGCTGAGAAACCTAATCTCTATACACTGGTTTTTTACCTAAAAAATGAAAAAAATGTTATTATAGAATACCGAAGTACTAAAATAGGTTTTAGAGAAGTAGAGATCAAAGATGGTGAACTATTGATTAATGGAATTTCTACGCTTATGTATGGCGTAAATCGTCACGACCATGATCCGATCAACGGTAAAGTAATAGATGAAGCATTAATGCTAAAGGATATTAAAACGATGAAGCAATTTAATATCAATGCCGTTCGCACATCACACTACCCAAACGATCCTCGTTGGTATGAATTATGTGATCAATATGGAATTTATGTGATGGATGAAGCCAACCTAGAGACTCATCAAATTGGTGGGTATTTAAGTAATCGCTCAGAATGGGGTACTGCTCATCTGGAACGTGCTACCAGAATGGTAGAAAGAGACAAAAATCATCCTTCAATTATTTTTTGGTCATTAGGTAATGAATCCGGTTCTGGTCCCAATCATCAAGCAATGTCGGGATGGATAAAAAATTATGACGAAACTCGATATGTACATTATGAAGGGGCTCAAACCTTAAATCATGAAGGGAAAGAGTTTCTAAAAGACCCTACATATGTAGATATGATGAGTCGCATGTATATGCCTATAGAACCAATGGTTAAAATGGCAAATCTGGATGATGATCATAGAGCTGTTATTTGGTGTGAATATGCTCATTCTATGGGAAACTCTACCGGAAATTTATTTAAATTCTGGGATGCTATAAGAGCAAATAAACGAATGATCGGAGGATATATTTGGGACTGGGTAGACCAAGGGTTGTTACAAAAAACGGAGAATGAAACTCCTTACTATGCTTATGGTGGTGATATGGGTGATACAAAACATAATGACAAGAATTTTTGCCTTAACGGGATTGTCAATCCTGACCGAAGTCCACAACCAGCCTTGTGGGAAGTAAAAAAGGTATTTCAACCTATAGAAGTAAAAGCCATTGATCTTGCAAAAGGGAAAATTAAAATTGAAAATAGACACAACTTCATCAATCTAAGTAAATTTGAATTAAACTGGGAAGTACAAGAAGACGGAACAACAATACAGCAAGGTAATCTTACCAATCTAAGTATTCCTCCCAAAAAAAATCAAGAAATAACAATACCGATTACTAAACCAAAACTAAAATCAGGAGCAGAATATTTTCTAAAAGTTTCTTTTAGGTTAAAGAATAAAATGTCTTGGGCTTCTATAGGCCACGAAGTAGCTTGGGAACAATTTAAACTTCCTTATTTTGAAAAATTACAGCCTTATAATTATAACTCTGTTTCAGATATAACGGTAGTACAAGATAATAAGAAAGTCATCCTATCGTCAAAGGAGTTTTCTATTATCTTTAATAAAAAAACCGGAGAGTTAATTTCATACGATTATAAAAACACTCCAATAATTACCGGAAGCTTAACTCCTAACTTTTGGCGACCAACTACTGATAATGATAGAGGAGGAGGAAGAACACCAAAAACTTTAGCCGTTTGGAAAGAAGCATCTGTAAACAAAGAATTATTGTCTTTTAAAATTAATAAGGTAGATGACAAAAAATATCAAACTATTTCTAATTATTCTTTTGCAGGGAATCAGGCAAAAATGAATCTAAAATATACTATTTATGGAGATGGTACTATCTCTGTTCAGAATACGTTTACAGTTAAAGATTCGGAGTTACCTATGATGCCTAAATTTGGAATGCAAGTTAAGATTTCTGATAAATTTGACACATTTCAATGGTTAGGACGTGGACCTCACGAAAACTATAATGATAGAAGTAAAGGTGCTGCCATAGGATTGTATAAAGAATCCGTCTTGAAGGATTATCAAAAATATATAAGACCTCAGGAGAGCAGTAATAAAACAGAAGTAAGATGGTTTGCCCTATCTAATGATGAAGGAAAAGGTTTATATATAGCAGGTGTTAACTCAAACCTTAGTGTAAGTGCCTGGCCATATACTACAGAAGATATTGACAATGCATTGCATACTTATGATCTAAAGAAAAGAGATTTTATCACACTTAATATTGATCATTTGCAAATGGGAGTTGGTGGTGATGATAGTTGGTCAAAAAATGCACTACCTCACCAAGAGTTTAGAGTTCCGGCTAAAAATTATGAATATAGTTATATATTGAAGCCTATAGACGATATAGAAATAACCAAACGATTTGAGCTACCAGAGATACTAAAATAATTTTTAAGGTTTCATAATGACAAAAACCCAACTTTTAATAGTTTTCACATCATTTATATTTCTTAGTATTGGATGTAAAAAAGATAGAAAAGGTCATTCTGAAGTAAAAACACAAAATCCAGAGATTGAGCTTATTACTTTATTCCCCAAGAGTATCAACGTCCCAAACGGAATGGTATGGATTCCAGGTAAACAATTTATGCAAGGGGCAACACCTGGTGATACTCTATCTATGCATCACGAGAAACCTTCTCATCCCGTAGCCGTAGATGGGTTTTTCATAGATATTACTGAAGTTACCAATGCTCAGTTTAAAAAATTCGTACAAGAAACCGGGTATATTACATTAGCTGAAAGAAAAATTGAATGGGAAGTGATGAAAAAAGAACTACCTCCAGAGACACAAAGACCAGCTGACTCTATATTACAACCGGGTTCTTTGATATTTAAAAAAATATCTTCGGACAAATCCAACCTATATGATTACAGTCAATGGTGGGAATGGAAGATAGGGGCCAACTGGAAACACCCTAAAGGATCCAAAAGTACAATTGAAGGAAAAGATGATTATCCCGTAGTACATGTAGCATATGAGGATGCATTAGCTTATTGCAAATGGGCTAATCGACGACTTCCTACCGAAGCTGAATGGGAATTAGCTTCAAGAGGAGAAAAGCTTAAAACCATTTACAACTGGGGTGATTCAGATGATTCATTGTCGGAAAAGGCTAATACCTGGAATGGTGTTTTCCCAAATACAAATACAGTAGAAGATGGTTTCGAAGGAATATCGCCAGTTAAATCTTTTCCACCTAACTCACTAGGCCTATATGATATGGCTGGAAATATATGGGAGTGGACTCAAGATTGGTATCACATATATTATTATCAACAATTATTAGAAAATGGTCTAGCTATTAATCCTAAAGGGCCTGAAGAACCTCACAATTTAAACAACTCTTTTTCAATTGAAAAAGTGATCAAAGGTGGATCCTTTTTGTGTAACAAATCGTATTGTGCTAGTTATAGAAACTCAGCAAGAATGGGTAATAGTATAAAATCGTCTTCAGAACATATAGGGTTTAGAACAGTGGCAACTATTAATATGTTAAACTCTAGGTTTGAATAATGCATAAAAAAGTGTATCCAGCCCCATTTTTTGAAGACTGTAACCTCTGAGTTTGAATTATAATTGCTTGTAGAACATAACATGGGAAGAGTCTGGTTGAGCAGAAGTTAATTGCTTGAAATGCCTCGAGCGGTCTATCAATTAATAATTATAATATATTTCACATAACTATCTAATAATCATTAAATTTATAAACAAACCTATAAAAACCAATACATAATATTTTTGACTGGTAGTCAAGTAGTCGTGGGTTCGACTCCCATCTTCTACACAAAATAAAAAAGAGCTTGGACAACCATACAAACTCTTTTTATAACTATAACAGCTTTCTTATTTAATGATGTTCTTCATGATTCCCAAAAGGTTTTAAAACAATACCAACACTAAAAATAAACCCATCAGTGGGCGCATAGATTTCAGGAAATGTTGGGTTGTCGTGTGGTGGTAGTACCAAAGGTGAAAACCTACTTTGTCTTCTGTCTGTAAAGTTTTCAAAATTCATAAATGCACTTCCCCATTCAAAACTCCTCATCACTAGTAATCCCATGGTGATATAATCTGTAGTTTCTGTACTATTAGAAAGTAATTGCTTTCCTGTATAATAGGTTTCATAACCAATACGCCATGTTGGAGACTCATACATAAACACACTCCCAGCATTATGCCTCGCCGTAAGAGGTTTCTGTGGGTTACCTGGTAAATAATTTAATTGGGTATCAATAAATGCATAGTTCAAAAACCATCTAAAATCTTTATAGCTAAATTTAATATTCGTCTCTGCTCCTTTACTTAAAATTGCTTCTTCTGCATTTTCAAATTGAAAGGAATTGCCATTAGTACTGTTTAGCAATAATCCATTGTTAATTGCTGTTACATAAAATAACTGATTAACAGAAAGTCCTATATCATCCGTTAACCGAGTTTGATAATTAAAATCAAGATTTAGACCATAGGATCGCTCTGCCTCTAGAGCATCTTTATCTATAGGCTGTATATTTTCAAAATTTATAAATTCTGCTTCTTCTGTAAAAATATCAGGTAGCTTATACCCTAGACCTCCTCCTATGCGACTAGAAAACGAAGTGCTTGCTTTGTATAGTAAAGAAACTCTTGGTAAAGGAAAAAATCCCCAATCTTCAGAATAATCTGTTCGCAGGCCCGTTTCGAGAATCCATTTTTCTGAAAGGTCATAAATATTGTTTACAAAAACCCCTGCTGTAAGATCATTTTGATCCCTCTCGATAGTTTCTGAATCCTCATTAAAATTGGTCGAATACAAGTTTGCACCCAAAACCCAATCTGCTTTTGTAGTTTGTTTATGATATGTAGCTTCGGTAAACGTATTCCATTGCTTGCCTCTAAATGTCAAGTCTGGGATTACAAGATCTCTATCAAAGAACGCTACACTATTTTTTACTGAAACAGATTGTGTAGAATCTATTTCAGTTTCATAAACGGCTTGAGTGCTTATACGTTTTGAAAGATTTTCTTCGGTATATTGATGAATACCGTTTTGTCCGTCTTCAATTTTTGCAATATCACCTCCTTTTCTGTCATCATAGGTCCCATTAATCCCAAACCAAAACTTGCTCTTTTCTGAAGGGTAATAAAATACTTTAGGATTAACGGTTAGTGAATAGGTTTGTGGTAAGTTGCTAAAACCATCGTCTTCGGGATCATAGGCTTTTTGATAATGCCCAGAACCATACAATGTCACCCCCCACTTTGAGTTACGTTTACCGTAAAAGACATTGGTTGTAGTTCCTAATGCTTGTGTTTGGGTAACCATTATATCCAGTTGTGGTTCTAAGTCAGGTGTTTTGGAAACCATATTTACCAAACCAGAAATCGCTCCACCTCCATATAATGTTGAAGAGCTTCCTTTGATAATCTCAAACTGTTTTAAATCCAATGGTGGAATTTGCATAATACTTAAGCCACTAGAAAAACCACCGTATAAAGGAAAACCATCTCGTAGTAGTTGGGTATATCTCCCGTCTAATCCCTGGATTCTAATATTACTATTACCGCTACTTAATGACGTTTGCTGCATTTGGATTCCGGTACTTTCTCGTAATACCATAGAAATATTTGTAGCATTCATCATGTTTTTTTCACCTAATTCTTCTCCGCCTATAAACTCAATACGAGTAGGTATTTTTCTAATGGTACGGGTGCTCCTGGTAGATTGTAATACCACCTCATCTAGAGCAGTTCCGCTTTCTTGTAAGTAAAAAACAAGTTCCTCTTGATTGGGTATTGTTATTGTCTCCTCCAGAGGTTCAAAACCAATAAAAGAAATACTTAATTGGTATTCTCCAATAGCCAAGTTATCTATTGTAGCTACCCCTTCAAAATTGGTAATAGCACCTTTTTCTAGTGTTTTAATGTAAACCGATGCACCCAAGAGGGGTTCTTTTTCTTTTTCGGTTAAAACTTTGATTAAAATTGTATTTGTTTGGGTTGTTTCCTGCGCCTTGCTTTGAATAGGTGTGGAAACGTAAAATAAAAGTACAAGCCATAGGCTTATAATTCGAATATGCATTTCTAAAATGATTTAATTAACTAAAAATACTGTTGAGACTTGGTTGTCTCCTGATGCTTTAGCTAACTACTTGAGGAGGTTGTAAAATGGTTGAAGTTATATCTTTAATCATACCATCTTTATGAACGAAAATCGCTGTATAAATTTCTACCAAAGACAAATCAGACTGATAAAGATCAAGATTAATAACATGTATATGACAGCAATAACATTGGCAAAACGGGGAACATAAATCTAATGCACAATCATCATGATCAATATTCTGTGAAATTTCAATTCCTAAATCGTTTATGCCAAAGGCATTATCCTCACACTGCAAAAAATTGAGCGATAGAAGATAAATCGATAATATGACGGTTAAAAATTTCACTTCACAAAGATAAAAGAAATAAAGTGTAATGGTGTTGCAAAGATTATAAAGCGTCCTTTTATGCGAACTATTATCTAGATAAATAGTGTCATAATTAGGTACACATACGGTATGTGTACTTCTTACCCCCTGTTTTTCTTCACTTTCCTTATTCAAGCTTCTACATTTGACAAGAATAAAAATCATTAATAAAATATGAAGAAACTTATGAAACCGTTAAAAATTTCAATGGTATTACTACTTACATTTAATGTAAACCTAAATGCTCAATCAAACATAAAATCATTCAATTTTAAAAAAGGAGAAATACTTGATATTCTTGTGCTTACTACAAAACCTAAAACCGATGGATTGTTTGATAGATATAAGAAAACTGCTTTCCCAGTAGCTTTTAAGATGAGTTATAAACCACAACCAGGGTTCGGAATTACAGAAATTACTCAAGGAAATCATCAACCCAAGAGTTTTATTTTTGGGAAATGGGAAAGTCTTAAAAAACGAGAGAAATTCTTAACCCAAATTGAAATCGAAGTCCCCGATTTCCATAAACAACGTCGAGATATTTTTTCATTTTTTGGTTTGACGTATTATGAAATGAAAAAAGAGCTTTCATTTGAAATTAACAGGGATAAATATAATGTAATCACAGCATACTGGAAAAAAGAAGATAGCTCGTTCCTTCAATTCAAAAAAGATTGGTTGCACCAATCTAATACCGCAGGTGGTCATGTTGTAATAGAACTTAATGATGGTAAATCTCCTTTTGGATATTACTATCAACCAGATTTTTTGGTAATCACAGAATGGGAAAGCAAAGCCAAATTTGAAGCTTTTCACAAAGAAAATCTAAAAATGAATCATAAAGGAGTACACCACGTTAATCAATTTGTGATAAACTAGTTACTTTTAAGGCTCAAAAAGCAATATTTATATGCAAACATTATTGGACCAACTGGTATATTTTGGTTTTTTACAAAGCCTGTTTTTGTTATGTATTTTCATTTTTTCAAAAAAGAATAGAAAAAATGTGAATGGTTATATTGCTTTTTTGGTCCTCGCATTATTGATAGGTTTAAGTGGTAAGGTTTTGCATATTGCAAATTTCTTTAATAAAGATTTCAGACTCATTGCTTTTTCTGAGTTTGCCACGTTACTTTTCGGAACCACTGTTTTTCTTTTCACCCGTTCTACATTATTCAATAAAAGATTTGCCAATCGAGATCTAGTACATTATGTGCCTAGTGTGTTTTACATGACCTTTATTGTTTTTTATTTTATGTTACCTTCTAATGAGGTTATATCTGCTCGTATTAAAACAGGCGAATTACAAAGAATGGTCATGGCTTGTCACGCCGTTGGGTTACTTTTTAATATTACCTATTGGGCGCTGAGTTTACTTGAGTTTTCAAAGTTCAAAGAAAGTATAAGAAACGAGCTTTCCTATACTATAAAAACAAAGTTTATACTCAATTTTATTATTGCAATAGGAGTTTGTCTTTTTGTTTGGGTAATCTTGTATATTATTAGCCTTTTCGGTTTTGATATGATTGAGAGAGATGCACGAAATGTAATCTGGTTAAGTATTGCATTTATCGTCTTGTTTATCGCCTACTATGGCATGATATCTCCTGAAGTATTTAGAATTAAATCTCTAGAAAGTATACAGAAATATAGCCAATCTAAATTTACTATTTCTGATCTTGAAAGATTAAAAAATCAACTTGACGCATTAATGCAAGAAAAGAAACCCTACTTAAATAATAAACTCCTAAAAGCAGAATTAGCAGAAATGCTTGGTGTTAGCAATCCCGAGATAGCACGTCTTCTTAATGAAACCATAGGAATGAACTTTTTTGAGTACATCAATTATTATAGGATTAAAGAGTTTGTAGTACTTGCAAAATCAGAAAATGCTAAAAACATGACTTTTTTTGGACTAGCTCAAGAAGCTGGTTTCAATTCTAAAACAACCTTCAATAAATCATTTAAAAAACTAATGGGAAGTTCTCCCAAAGAATATTTCAATAATCAAAGTGCATAAAATTGGTAATATATGCCTTGCTTTGATACCTAATAGCATTTAAAAATATAACACAATGTCAAAAAATATAATAATTACATTAGTATTTGTAATAGGTTTCAATACCGCAATATTTAGTCAGGTTCGTACACCTGCTCTTAGTTCTTCTGCAAAAATTATTCAAACAGTTGGTCTAACAGATATCGAAATTCAGTATTCTCGTCCAAGCACAAAAGGGCGTAAAATATTTGGAGAAGATGGATTGATCCCTTTTGATAAATTCTGGAGAACAGGAGCAAACTCTGCAACTAAGATCATTTTTAATGATGATATCACCATAGGTGGTAAGACACTTAAAAAAGGAGCATATACTATCCTTACCAAACCTGGAGCTACTTCATGGGATATCTATTTTTATCCTTATGAAACTGGTAATTGGAGTAGTTATGTTGAAAAGAAACCCATAGCAATTATCACAAGTAATAACCAAAAAATGGTAGATAACGTGGAAACATTTACCATTAGTTTGGAGAATATATCAATGACTAGTGCTCTGCTAACTATAAAATGGGAAAATACCAAAGTATCAATACCTATTGGAGTACAAATTCACGAAAAAGTAATGAAAAGTATTAAAACCGTCTTAAATGGTCCCAGTGATAATGATTATTTTCAGGCGGCATTGTATATGCATGAGGCAAAAGTTGATTTAGAAAAAGCTCTTATGTATATACAAAAGGTAACAAACGGCAATACCCCCCGGTTTTTTCATGTTTATCGCGAAGCTCTTATTCTTACCGATCTGGACAGAAAAACTGAAGCGATCACCTCTGCCAAAAAATCACTTGAATTATCCAAAAAAGCTGGAAATGAAGATTTTGTTCGTCTAAACCAAAAACTCATAAAACAGTTGTCAAATTAAAATTATAAAATAAAAATGCCAGGGTCGCTATGCCTGGCATTTTTATTGACCCCCGCCTTTCTATTTAAAACTTAGTTGTATTAGTACAATATATTTAAAGCATCTTTATCTGTAGCTGTTAATTCGCCATCTGTACCAGGATTAATACAAGATCTCATAATAGAAGGCGCAAATGGAGAAAATGGTGTACCGGGTATCCAAATAGGCCCAACTCCTGGTACCGGACCGCCTCCACATGGATTACTCCAATCTTGATGAGCCAGCCCCAGGGCATGACCAATTTCATGACCAATTACATGCTCATTTACATTAATGTTAAAAGCATCTGTGCCCGAGTTAATCATAACAAATTTACCTGGTTGTCCTGCTGGTGTAGGTATCGAAGCTGCTCCTCCTAAACCACCATTAACTTTATATACAATTATATCTGCAGCAGCGATATTGGTGCCAAATGCAAGGTTGAGATTAATTGTATTGGGTAGTACATTATAATTGAAAACTGCCCATCCTAATGCTGTTTGCATTTTGTTCGTTAATGCAAAACTACCACCGGTATATCCTAAAATTCTAATATTTCTAAAAGGCGGTGCTACTATATTCGGAAACCTGAATTGTTTTTCATCACCGGGATTAGGTTCTGCAGTAGTATAACTATTCAAATCTGCTAGAGATATTAAAATGTCCTGTGAAACCAAATGTTTTTCATTGGTTCCGTCTAAAAAAGTAATATCCTTAATAGCAACATTATCTGTGTTTATGTTCATCTTAGACAACTTTTCTAGTTGCGCTTTTGTGGGCTTTATGACTGCCTCTTGTGGGTTTTCGTTTATGATTTCTTCTTTTTGACATGAAGAAAAGACTCCTATACTAATTACGAAAAACACCAATAGTTTTAGTTTTTTCATTTTATATGTGTTTTAATAATCAAACATTTATGTTTTTGAAGCATTTACGGGTTTATGCTTATAAAAAAGTCTCTAGAGAAATTTCTCTAGAGACTTTTGCTACTTCAAATCCTTTCTAATACAATATGTTTAATGCATCCTTATCTGAAGCTGTAAGTTCACCGTCTTCATTAGCACCAAAACAAGCTAACATAATCGAATCTGCATTTGACCACCAAGGCGTTCCGGCAATCCAAATCGCTCCTACACCGGCATCTCCTTCGTTAACATTTTGACCACAACTTTGGCGATTGTACCAATCTTGATGTCTAAACCCAATACAATGTCCGATCTCGTGACCAATTACATGTTCGTTTACGTTTGTTGTAAAGGCATCTGTGCCAGAATTGATACGTACCCACTTAAATGGTTTTCCATTGTCGTAAGGAAACCCTGCAGATCCACCTGCACTCCCATTTACTTTATAAACAACAATATCTGCTGCTGCAGTATTGGTGCCATAAGTAAGTGTAAAATTAAGTGTGTTAGGCAATACGTTGTAATTAAAAACTGCCCAAGATAAAGCAGTTTGCATCTTTGGTGTAAGTGCAAAATTACCACCTGTATACCCTAAAATTTTGATATTTCTATGTTGAGGTGCAACAATATTTGTTGTACGAAATTGTTTATTCCCATTTTCTAAAGATTCTAAATCTGCAAATTTTTCTAAATCTGCAATCGGAATCGTAATATCACCTGATACCAGATGCTTCTCAAAAGAACCATCAATCATGGGAATTTTTTCAATCTTGACATCATCCGTGTTTATCCCCATATTAGATAACTTGGTTAATTGTGCTTTTGTTGGTTTTAAAGCAACCTCTTGTGGTGTTTCATTAGTGACTTCTTCTTTTTGACAGGATGATACAAATCCTGCAATGATAGCGCAAAGCGCTAGTAATGTGAGCTTTTTCATCTTCTTTTCGGTTTTTAAGAATAGTTAATTACTTTATATTGAAGCCTACAAGAAATTTATATGATCATACTTATTTGAAACAATTACCTAGGTGCTTTTTGCTTCTTCCCCCTTTAGATGGTTTTATCTTAATGATGCTATAAATTATTGCGGGATTCTAATCCCTAGAGTGGAGTATCAAATCAAAGAAATAATTTGCCCTATTGATTTACATTTCAAAGGTATTTAAAACAACCTTTTAAAAAAATGTCCTGAAAGCAAGTAATGTTTGTGAATATTTTAAAATACTGATAATCAGTATTTTAAAATATAATTTGTAGTGCTATGCCTATATAAAATAGGGGGAATTACCCCAGTAGGGACCCGCTTAACGCTCCAGAATAAAAAAGGTATTTGGTATACCTATGCTTATGGTAATCTTGCAATGGCTTGTCTTTTGATGGGTTTTATTTTTCTGTAAAAAAATAAAAAAAGGAGTTTTGGGTAGTTAGTTGTTTTACTTATACAATAGAGTTACTAAACTATATAGTTATGGATAAGATCAAAAAAAAGTTTGAGGATAAAATGTTGTTAGGTGGAGTTTTTATTATTTCCTATTGCATAGTTTTAACATACTTCATGTTGCAAGAGTACTTTGCCCTTAATTTTTATTAGTAGAAAAAAGTCGTATCTCCCCATAATACATTTTGTTTATAAAAAACCTCTTTGTAAAAGCGTTGTTTACAAAAGAGGTTTTTTTTGTATTTATTCAAAAAAACAACCCCCGGGTAACTACTCCCAGGGGTCTGAATTGAAACTTAATCGTATATAACACAAACTCAACTTATACTAATTATGAACGTTTCAATTGTATTGTTTATTTGGTTTTGGTTCTATCCCGCGAATATAAGCGGTATCTCTTAAATATTACATGTATTTTTTAATGATAATTAATATTTAACGATGCTATAATATCCTGATAAAATCATTGTTATTAACTCATTGAAAATCAATTTTTACTAGATTTTCTAAACCAATTAATGTTGTTTTATTGCCATATTCTCAGTGGTTTTTGCGAAAAATTCGCAATATGTATATTATTTTTTTGTAAACTCATCAAAATTTATACCAAATAAAAGTCTATCCGGTGTAAAAGTTTACTTTGAAACAAACCCTTAGATTATAAAAAATCCAAGGGTTCTTTCATTGAAACTCATTATGTATTATACAAACTCAACTTAAATAATCAATATAGTTTCAATTTTATACTATTATGTATTATTCTACAACAGATATATTAAATGTCCAATCGATATCGGGACTACCTCCAGCATTAGTAATATCTCCATCAGATACTCCAGCAGCCTCTTTGTTAAGTTCATGTCTTAATACAACTCTTAATTTCCCATCACCTGTAGCATCAGTAGTAGTTAATGTAAAAGTAATTCCTACAGGATTTGTGGATGTAAATGGATCTCCGTTTACATCTACATAATCAGATTCAACATCGCTGTAGGCAGTTGTAATACCTAAACCTTCAGGTAGGTAAAAAAACTGATGTTCATCAGCCTCTCCTTCTATCTCCTCATTTACTACTTCTGCAGGATTCTCGGTCGCATTTAACAACACTATTGATCCAGTATAAGTAGTACTTACTTTTAAATCACCCTCTACACTAAAAGAAGGGTCTGCAGGGCCATTTTCACCATCTTCGTCAAAAAAATTAAGGGTCACAGTATCGGTTCCATCTGTTAATGTGACTGTCATTGTAGTTATTACCTCTTCCTCACTAGCTGGATCTGGATTATCATCATCATCTGAGCAAGAAGTCAATAAAAGAGCTCCTCCAAAAAAAATTGCTAAAAAATTACGTAAGTTCATCATTTTTAAAATTTAATAGTTAATTGATATTCGTAATAAAAAGTTTCTACCTAGATCGTCGGCAAAATATCGTTGACGATTTAGATAATTTCTATATTTTGTATGTAGTACATTGTTTATCGTTAACCCCACTTTTAGATCATTTTTCTCGCCTAATTTAAACTCCATATTCGTATCAAAGTTTAACAAATGATATGCATCTGGTGGAGTGTTAATCTCCAGTTCAACATCTTCTCCGGCATCTTGAGAAAATACATCTATATTAGGAGGGAATTCATTTTGTCTAAAAGTATATTGGCTTTCTAACGAAGCTTGCAGGTTAAACCAATCTTCTTTTAAGAAGGTGATTTTATTAGCAAAATTGGGTGCAGGCATATTGATCAAAGGGATATCATTATCTATTTCTTTTCCTTTTACTAAAGAAAAATTATGATCTGTTTGCCAATGCTTAAACCAATTTACATACATTTTTGCATCAACCCCCAAAAGTCGGGCGTCGGTTTGTCTATATTCCCAAACAGGAAAAGGGCCCCTAATAGTAAGACTGGTGCCAGTAGGTTCGAGTAAAATATAATCATTAATAAAATTGATATATGGAGCTATCTCCCATCCCCACTTCTCATTATTTTTTTGTAATGATGCTGAAAATTTATGTGAGGTTTCCTGATCAAATCTTAGGTCACCGATTTCTATTCTGGCAGCAGAATGGTGTAAACCATCACTAAATAATTCAGCAGGATTAGGAGCTCTTTGTGCTAAAGCATAATTGGCTCTAAGCTGATAATCTTCTTTAAATGAATATTGTATGCCAACAGTTGAAGAGATGTTATGATAATCAAACATGGGATTCGTTAATAACTGAGAACCTATTACATTTCTATCAATTACAATGTCTGCAAAATCGGTTTCATATCCTCGTTCATCCCATCTGGTTAGCAAATAGAACTTTTTTGCATCAATCCTATTAAAGTCATATCTGATTCCAGCATCTAAAATCAAGGATTCATTAATGTCAAATTCTCCTGTAAGAAAAGCACCAACATCGTATTTATCATAGTCCGGGATTAAACGTCTAACTCCTGTCTCTAAGGCATCCGCAAAATTATCCTGATACCTTAAAAGCACTCCAACCTTTAAACTATAATTGGGTTTAGCATCAAAATAAAAGTCTGAGATTAGTGTATGGGTTGTAAGTTCAAGGTCTATACTTGGTCTCTTACTTAGTTCATCTGTTCTTCTTGTATCAAACTCAAATCGTTGATTATGTTGAAAATCATACTGTGTTGTCCATTTACCTAACTCTTCGAACCTTTTATAATAGGTTACTTTACCCAAATGGTGCGTGACTTCTTGCCTTGGGTTTTCTATATCATAAGTAAAATCTCTAATGATATCCGGTTGGCCACTATTAATAGATTGGATTAGGTCGTCAGGATTTCCTATATGAGACGCAGCGAGTACTCCAATTTCGGCGTCATAAAATGAATAATAAGCATCCAATCCATATTCAAATTTATTAATCCCAAACGCAATTGATGCTCCTTTTTCAAAAACACCAGTGTTAGAAAGGACATAATCAGGTGCTTCAAAATCTCCAAATCTTTTAAGAGCTCCCTGCGCTTTTAAGAACCAACCATTTTCATATCCTTTTACTATTTTTGAAGATATTGAGCCACCACGACCATTAGTAGCACCGGTTATTATAGTTTTTCCGAATAAAGTGTCTTTGGCAGCAACACGATTAGGTTTCATAATAATGATCCCTCCTATAGCATCACCTCCATATTGCAGTGCCGAAGCTCCTTTTACTACTGTGACACTTCCGGCTGTATTAATATCTATATTAGGAGCATGCTCATCACCCCATTCCATATCTTGCATTCTAACATTGTTATTCATGATAAGAACTCTACTACCACTTAAGCCTTGAATAATTGGTTTTACAATAGTGGATCCGGTATTTAATGACGACACTCCAGGGATTTCTCTTAAGGCATCCCCAAGTGTAGCACTGCTATATTTCTCTATTATATCTGTGTTAATAGTCTGCTCCTGAGAAGAAGAGGTCTCTTGTTTTATTGTTCCAGCTACTTTCACTTCTTCCAATTCATTAAGATGATGTTCTAAATAGAAGTCTTTGGTTGTGACTTTAGACATATCTATGGTAAACACCTGGGCATTACAATTAACATGTGACACCGTAAATGCATAGGATACTGAACACAAATCATTAATCGTATAGATACCGTTGCTATCTGTCACAATTGTAATACTATTAAATGTTATTGTTGCGCTTTTCAGAGGCTTCCCATCGTGAAAATCAATTACCTTACCGGTAAGAGTTTTATCACATTCCTGTGCGAAAGAAAGAGAAACACCTAAAAGAAACACTATAACAAGAGTGGATCTTTTCATTTAAATAAATAATAAAAGTTAACTAGCTGTTTTATATACGCTAGTAAAAGGGTCAATTAAGAATGAATAAAAAACTAGGCTGCAGGTGGCGCCTTGTTTAAGAAAGAGTGCTTATTTGAAGAATCAAAATATTTTTGCTCATAGCTAATTCTAACAATATCCGCAGGAATACAAATAGCATTAGGAATTTCTACGGTTTCCGAATTTACAAATTCATTATTCTGATCTTGTGAAGCAAACTGACAAATAGTACAGTCAATATCATTGGCATCATGATCCAAGACATGAAGATCAGCTAATTGAATAAAGCTGAACATCACTAAGAAGATAGATGCTATAATATGTCGGTTTGACTTCATGTTAACAAATAAACAAAAAAAAAGGAGAAAAATTATGTGCTAATCCATTGTTTCTTGTTAAAGTATTGCAAAATCAATCGATTTTAGGGTAATTTCCTTTAGATGTTCAGGTATTTCATTGTGGTTCCAGGGGTGTTTTGCCCCAAAAACATGATCAGCTCCTTCTACAAGGAATAATTCAGATTTTGGATTCCAGGAATGTATATCTCTACCTTCTTGAAAGTTGACCGTTGGGTCACTTGTGCCATGTATAATTAAATGAGGAATGTTTATGGTTTTGGTCGCTCTGGATATAGTAAGACGTTCTTCGTGTTCTATAAATGATGTATAAAACTGAATGTAATGCGGCATCTGCTGTTTAGTCCTTCCGTTTTCGACATACATCACTCCCTTATTTTTCCAATCCTTCATTGCATCTCCTTTTGGAAATCTGTTTTTGTAATCCGAAACACTTGCCCATGTGATTAATTTGGTTACCCTAGTATCTTCTGCAGCCTTTATAGTAACAATCCCTCCACCACGAGAATGGCCAATAAGTGTAATTTTTGTGATCGCTACCTCGTGCTTAAAATCAAAATCGCTAGAGGTAAACCAGTTAATAACAGTATCTAAATCATCTAATTCTTTGATGAAGTTATTATTTCCAAAAGCTTCTAAATCCGGAAAATCTATAGGTTGTTCTATAGTTCCTCCGTTATGAGAAAAATTAAACTTTATAAAGAAAAATCCTGCATTGGCAAATGCATCTGCCACCAGATCCCATGCCCCCCAGTCCTTAAAACCTTTGTATCCATGGCAGAAAACAACGATAGGTTTTTGTTTACCATCTTCTAGATAAGATACATCTATTAAAATTGGTTTCTGGTGTATTCCTGCAATACTTATATTTTTATAGGTAGCAACCATAGTTATACTTCTTTTTCGATAAACGGATTTTCGATATTAAAAATTTCTAAAATCAATCTTTTTAACTGTATCAGGTACATATCAAATACCTCATTAGTGATTTCGTGGTTTGGTTTGCTTCTAATGCTTTCTTTCACACCAAAACCAAGGAATCCCTCTCTAAGGTTTTTAAATGATACTATACCTGCTTGAAAACCTTCAGAAATCGGATTTTCATTATGTCTCATATATGCATACGCCAAAATCTGGAACGCTTTACTGTATTTATAATCTTCGGTAATGGTATCCCAATCCATTAATACGACATCATTGCGTGTAACTTTTCCTGTCTTATAATCTATAATTCGTAGTTGACCATCTAACTCATCTATACGATCTACTTTTCCTTTGATATAAATCGGAAAACCAAGTTCTGGTATTTGAAATTCTGTTTTTAGGTTACTTTCTATTGATAGAATTTTTAATCGAGATCCTTTATTTAGTACTCTTTCCTCGGCATTCAAAAAGTTAAGGATGTATCGTTTTGCCACTTCAAAAATCAAAAGGTTCTTTCCTTGTGTTATATCCAGATCAGAATACTCATTTCTAAACTGTTCTCGAAGTTCTGAATTGATTTTATTTTTCATCTCCTTAATTTCCTCAACGGTAAGAAAAGATCCCTCTAGAGGCTTGTAAAATGTTTCTAGAGCGTTATGAATTACCGTTCCAAGGGTATTGGCCGCAATTGTTTCTTCAACTTCATCTGTTTCTCTAATACCTAGAACATATTTATAATAAAAATCCATTGGATTTCTTATATATGATGTTAGGGCAGAAGGAGAAAAACCGTGAGCAGCAAACTCTTTCAGTTTTAGTATGACTTCTTCATTTTTTTCTACCTGAAGTGATTGCATAATAACCTTTGGTACTTCAGAAGAGACAGTATATTCTTCTAATGTATGATTTGGTCTTTTATCAATATCGAGTTGAAACAAGAACCTGCTTTTCTCCCCTCCACCTACTCCTTCATCTTCAGTATTATAAATTAAATACACATTTTTAGCTCGTTGGATTAATCGATAAAAGTGATAGGTATAAATGGCATCTTTTTCTCTATAAGTTGGAAGATTATACGCCTTTTTCAAATCATAAGGAATAAAAGAATTCATACTTTTCCCCGCAGGCAAAACCCCCTCATTAACCGAGGTAATAATTACCGTTTCAAAATCCAAACATCTGGATTCTAACATTCCCATAAATTGTAATCCGCTAAAGGGTTCTCCAGAGAAATCTAATGTTTCGGTCATCAAAACATCTTTATACAAAGTATGCAGAGTACCTATACTATTAAGAAATTGATACGTATCATGTATTGTACATAGTTTGTTAAACACCAAATGAAAATGATATACATACTCTAACTCTAATGCATTGCTTTCTTTATCAAGATTATCTTTAAGTAATTGTATAATTCTTCTACAATTAGTAAGTGATGTAGTTACATCATCCCATGGTTCAAATAATAACTGAAGTACTTCTTTTTCCTCATCAGACGACTGGCTCTGTAATTTTTTCAAGGATACAAAAACCATATTATCTTTGGATATCATGGTGATCAAACGCCTGGATGTCTCACCCAATAACCTATATGCCGAAGGGCTATTTAAAATTTCAAGTACAACTTTGAAATATAGACCTCTAGGGTTTTTATTTTTATGAAGGTTAAATAGTAGTTCAAAGAATCCAGAAATAGGCACATCTTTTAAGGGAAGACCCATTGTAATATTAATAGATTCTATTGTATTAGGTAATGCATTAAGTAATGGCTGTAATAAGCCTTCATCTGCCAATACCAAAGCCGTTTTTTCTATATCAGGTTTAGGAATTCCTGCCAAGATTTTGCCTACGATTTTGGCTTGACCTACATTCTTGGGCACTCCTATAAGCTTGATGTCCTTTTCTGTTGAGAAATTATCATTAATCCACTTAAAAGGTTTCTTTTTATAATAATCCCATTGCTGTAAATATGTACGTAAAAACAGGGAGGCTTCGTGATATTTGTTATTTATAAAGAACTTATCGGCATCCCAATATGCCCAAGCCATATTAGCATTTAATAGTGCTTGAAAAATTGTCTGCTCAGCATTATTTAGGGCATTAAACCCTACTAAAACATGTTTTCTATCTTCAGATTTGATATATGCATTAATATCCTCAGATGCTTTGCGGTACAGTAATCCTTGATAGCCAATTTTTTTAGACAGCAGACGATTGGTAAAAGCATCATAGTACTCTTTTAAACCTTCCCAAAAAGCAATATAGTTTTTGACTAATTCTGTTTTCTCTGTTTGCAGATACCAATGATTTAAGTCCTGAATTCCATAGAGATATGCAAAAAAGCTATTATGATCAATACAATATCTATCTATTTCGTTAAAATCATAAATCAAGGTCTGGGCCCAATTAGTGAACGTTTCGAAATCTTCCTTTTCAAGAT
Source organism: uncultured Aquimarina sp. (assembly GCA_947496355.1). GTDB lineage: Bacteria > Bacteroidota > Bacteroidia > Flavobacteriales > Flavobacteriaceae > Aquimarina. The sequence continues at coordinate 452,090 of CANMCO010000001.1, read as the reverse complement.
CAGTATGAGTACTTAGATATGTCTGGTAGAATTCAAATAACGCCTGGATATTATCAATTTGCTGTAGCCCTGATAATCTTGTAATAAACTCTTCAATGCTTAAAATCTCAGGAACAAAAAGAGTCTGATCATTATAAATTTCTAAAAGTTCTTTTTTAAGAAAAAGTCCTGCTCTTTTACTGGGTACTAAAAAAATAAGATCACTAATCTTTTCGGTAGCTTCTCCTAACTCTAACAGGACCTCTTTTAGAAAACTTTTCAAACGTTCAAAATTTTAGTCATTAATCTACTAAGGTAGGTAATGAAATATTTTAGTAGTTGTTTTATTTTCTAAAAATAAAAAACGTCCCGAGAATCTCGGGACGTTTTTAGTATTTATTATTAAGAGACTTACTTATTCTTTCACTAAGTTGATCTCTACACGTCTGTTTTTAGCTCTACCCGCTCTTGTTTTATTAGTAGCGATTGGTCTGTCTTCACCATAACCGATAGCAGATAATCTAAACTGATCTACACCATTTTCAGTTAAGAAGTTCTTAACAGAATTTGCTCTAGAGTCAGATAATCTCTGGTTAAGTTTAGCAGCACCTTGGCTATCTGTATGACCTTCTACTTTAAACTTAGCAGTAGGATACTCTTTCAAGATTGCGATGATATCGTTAAGTACTTTGTTTGATTCCTCTTTAATACTAGATTTACCTGAATCAAATAATACTTGTGCAGCGTACTCATTAAGAGTTTTCTGGATCTCTTCAGTTACTTCTGGGCAACCATTGTTTGCAACAGTACCAGCAACATCAGGACAATTATCGTCTTTATCTAATACACCATCACCATCTTTATCTTGGTAAGGGCAACCATTGTTAGCAACAGGACCAGCTTCATTAGGACACTCATCTTTAGCATCAGTGATTCCATCACCGTCTGCATCAGGACATCCATTAAGTTCAGCTAAACCAGCTACAGTAGGACAATCATCTTTAGGATCAGCAACACCGTCACCGTCTGTATCAGGACATCCATTAAATTCTGCAGTACCTGCAGTATCAGGACACTCATCCTTAGCATCAGTGATTCCATCACCGTCTGTATCAGGACAACCGTTAAATTCTTCTAAACCAGGAACGTCTGGACACTCATCGTCTTTGTCATATATACCGTCACCGTCTGTATCTTTACCTCCGAAAGCGAAAGTAATTCCTGCAGAGTGTTGGAAATGAGTTGGAGGATAGTTTAATCCACCTCCTGCACCAGGTACTTCATAATCTTCAAATACGTGCTTGTAAGTAGATTGAAGGTTGAATGCTAAGTTCTCTGTTAACCATAGGTTAATTCCTAAAGAACCATTAAATGTTCCAGCACCATTTTCATCTAACCAAGTGTATCCACCACCTACACCTAAGTAAGGGTCAAACCAACCTGATTTCAAAACGTTTTTAAGACTGTAGCTAATTGTACCATCAGCAGCGTAATAAGATAAATCGTCAGCATCAACGTTAGTTCCGTCAGGAAGCTCACCTGCTTTATCAATTTTGTTAACCGACCCAGATACTGTAAAAGTAAAACCATCTCCTATATATCTACCAACAGATAATTTGGAAACAGAAGGAAGGATACTCCAGTGGTCCGTAGCATTAAAATATTCGTCGAAAATTTCCCCTTGGCTAATAAGGTCTCCCCCAGTAGGAAAGATGTCAACGGCATTAACGCCTATAGAAACCGCCCAAGGATTGTTTTCATCTTGTGCATTCGCAGTACTAACCCCTAGTACTAATAACGAAGCCACTAAAAATCTGCTAAGATGTTTCATATTCAATAATTTAATTTTTAAGTGTTAATTAGAGCAAATGTAATATGTTAAACATAACTGTCAAAGACAAATCTAATAAATTTTTCTTAACAGGCCAGTAAATATCGCTGTTTTCAAGGGTCGTAAAGTTTTTTTCTACATCTTTTTGAACCAAAAAAAAGCAATGATTTTGACTGCTTTAGATAAAAATAATAGTATTTATCTCCATAATTATGGTACAATTATAAGATAAAAATACCTTTTATCCTTAAAATTCTTATAGTAATTGCGAAAATAGCTCCTTACTTATACATATTTCACAGTTATATTTTCATTGAAATAAATTAAAATTTTATGCCCAACTGTATATCCCAGACCTTTAATAACGCTACTGTATTCTTCTATTTGATTTGCATGAGATGAATTATAAGCCCCAGTCTTGTAGTCTATTATGGTTGCCTGGTTGCTTTTATCTATGATTATTCTGTCTGGTCTAAATAACCTACCATTGGCAATAATATCTCTCTCATTATATATCTTATTTCCTGGTAAAAAATATCTGTTAAGCTTGGGGTGTTCTACCACACTTTTTATCTCCTTTATTAATGTATTTTTTTCTGATATTGTGATTTCCCCTCTTACGTGAGCTTCTTCAAGAACCAAATCGATATCTTCATAAACAAAAATTGAAGCCATTAGATCATGTATTAGATTCCCCTTTTCTATTGCGTTTTTCTGTGAAGTATCCCACAACTTTCCGGAGTTAGTAACAATGTGAATTTTATGTTTTTTTGAAGAATCATCAAATTTGGATAGTTTGATGATTTTTTTGCTGTTTTCTTCTTTAGATCTTATTAAACTGGGTTTTTCTGGATTCCCAAATTCATAGGTCGTTTGTTCGGGGTTCCATGCTGTGGTACTTTTAATATAGTCTATTAGTTTCCCTGAAAACTTGTTTAGATTACTTTCGCCTTTGCTATTTAATTCAAGTTTAGAAATCACGTACAACTGTTCTTTTGCCCTGGTAAGCACAACATACAATAGATTATATGCGTCTAACTCTAGTTGTGATTGCCTTTTGGATACTAAATTCTGGGCTTCAATACCGTAATCAGATATACTCTTGCTGTAATCTATAAAAACTTCTTCAAAATCAAGGTAGTCTTCTTTTTGGGTACTAAGCCATGTTTTAGGCTCTATCTCTTTATAAATATCTATGTTGGCATACGGATAAATAACACAAGGAAACTCTAAACCTTTGGCTTTATGTATCGTAATGATTTGGATCGCTTCTTTGGTATCGGGAGCGACTATACTTAACTTATCTTTTTTGTTGTTCCAATAGGATATAAAACCTATTATTCCTTCTGTATGTTTTTGGGTGAACGTAAAAACAACATCTAAAAAAAACTGTAGGTAAGCAGGAGCACTATTTGCAAGTTTGAAACTACTTATAATATATTCGATGGCATCGTAAAGTGGTTTTAGGGTTAATTGATTAAAATCAAAATCAATCCCCAAGAACGCTAACTCTGATTGAAACTCTGACTTTTTGGTGAATATTACTTTTTGCAGAAATGAATGTTTTTCTTCTATAGACAAGTGTTCTGCTAAAAAGTGTAATACATTGGCTTTTACCTGAAGGTTATCTGGTTGTATGTGCCATGTTATCAAATCAACTATAAATGCTACCTGGGGTGCATTACTAATAAGCAATGTTTCAGAAGAAATTATTGACAGTCCCTGTTCTGTAAGAAAGTCTGCAATTACAGCGCCTTCTTTTTGCTTTCTTACTATAATACAGATGTCATTAAAGTTATAGCCTTTTTCATGAAGCTCTAATACTGTATCATATACTTTTTGCGGATAAACTTCTTTTTCTTCAACTACATTCTTGGCCTCAAGAAAAGATATATTTACATAGCCTCCTTTTTTAGAATTTACTTCCTGCTTATTTCCTTGAAGATAGAGTTCTCTGTGCTTTTCGTTACTGAAGCTCTTTGATAAAAAAGTAAAGAAACTATTGTTAAATCGAATCACCTCTTCGTGACTTCGATAATTTCTTGGTAAATTAAGAACTTCTTTTTCCTTAACCGAAAAGGGGTTTTGATCAGAAGAAAGTTCGATAAATTGTTCTGCTTTTCCTCCTCTCCACCTATAGATGGCCTGCTTGGCATCTCCAACAATGGTTATTTGCCCTCTTTTACCCGTTAGAGTTTCTGTTGCCACGGCATTATCTATGAGCGGAACTAAATTATCCCATTGCAATTGTGAAGTATCTTGAAATTCATCTATAAAATAATCTCGATAACGTTCGCCTAATCGTTCGTATATAAATGGTGCTGGTTGTCCTTGGATAGTTTTACTTATAATGGCATTAAACTCTGATATCAAAAGAATTCTCCTATCATTTTTGATTTTAATCAACTCTTTATTAATCGCATTTAGAACTGACAACGGAGTGAGGTTTTTAGTAATATTTTTAAAAAGGTGGATTTGAGTTAATTTTTGTTTTGTTTCTAAAAAAGCTTCCTCAATTACAGGACGCATACTATTAATCGCCTCCTTTTTAGATTCTTCAAGCTTGGCACCGTAAAAGGATGCATTCTGAATATCTTGTTTCCATGCTGCTTTAAAATCTACTACAGTATCTCCTTCTGCGAGTTTTTGAAAATATTTAGGAACAGACCCTCTTGTAAAATCGGTCATTTCTATACCATTTTGTTCGATTAAATCGAGAACTTCTGTCGATCTGGTACTAATATCACTTTTAAACTCAGAAACTCTTTGGTGCAATGTGCGTTTTAATTCTTCAAACTCTACTATCTTTTTTGTAGATAGCTTGTTTAACTGTTTTCTATCATTTTCGCTAAACAAAAGCTTCGCAATCTTATTAAGCTCTATAGTGATATCCCAACTCTTATCTTCTTCTAATTTGCTAATTGCAAAATCTATAATAAGCTTTGTAAGTTGATCATCTACTCCTATTTTTGAAACTACCGAATCTACTGCTTCTTCAATTAGCAAATCCGTATCCATTTCAATCTCAAAATTCATGGGGATTCCTAAATCATGAGCAAACGTTCGTATTACTCTATGCGTAAATGTATCGATGGTAACGATGTCAAAAGCAGCATAATTATGTAGAATATTTTTTAATATCCTATTCGCTTTCTGTTTAAGTTCTTTCTCGGGGATTTTGGTTTCAAGAATTAACTCATTCATTAAATCCTCATACTTTGACGGGGTATTGAGATTGCTAATAGCAATAAGATTTTCTAAAACTCGAGATTTCATTTCGGCAACCGCCTTATTGGTAAAGGTTATCGCCAGGATATTTTTGTAGCTATCTTTAAACTCTCCTTTTAATAGGGTTGCCAAATATGCTTTTACCAAGGTATATGTTTTTCCCGCTCCTGCTGCTGCATTATAAACGGTAAAGGCAATGTGAGAGTCCAACTTTTTTTTACTAAAATACTAAAACCATCGATTTTTACACTATTTCCGTATCACAAAATATAGCGTAGTAGCTTTTTATTTGTGCAGTCGATTTAATTAATTTATAACAATTATAAATTTTTATTCATCGCTCTAATTGTTAAATTTGGTGTCATTTTCATTTTTATTAATCCAAAATACATAAAGTATGTCATTCGAATTACCAAAATTAAACTACGCTTTTGACGCGTTAGAACCCCATATAGATGCCCGTACCATGGAAATTCATCATGATAAACATCATGCTGGATATACTAGTAAGCTAAATGCTGCGATTAAAGGAACTGACCTTGATGGTAAAACTATAGAGAATATTCTTATTAATCTAGATATGTCTAATACCGCTGTCAGAAATAATGGTGGTGGATATTACAACCATAATTTATTTTGGGAAGTTATGTCTCCTAATGGCGGCGGAAAACCTTCTGGAGAACTTGCAGATGCTATAACAGCGGCTTATGGGTCTTTTGATGCTTTTAAAGATGCTTTCTCTAGTGCTGCTGGTACAAGGTTTGGATCTGGATGGGCCTGGTTATGTGTTCATCAAGGAGGTAAGGTAGAAATATGCTCTACGCCCAATCAGGATAATCCTTTGATGCCAAAGACAGGTTGTGGAGGAACTCCTATTCTTGCATTAGATGTTTGGGAGCATGCATATTATTTAAATTATCAAAATCGTCGTCCTGATTATGTTTCGGCATTCTTCAATGTAATTGATTGGAACGAAGTTTCTAGTCGTTATGCACAAGGAAAATAATATTATAATACGTATTACGTAAAAGAAAAAGAGAAGCAGTACTGCTTCTCTTTTTTATATCGAATATTACGAAATGTCATAAAATAAAAAAAGGTGGAAAGTCCACCTTTTTTTGCCCCAAATCTACCATGAACTTAACCTACTTATGCTATGGCTTTGCTAATATAAAGCGTTATTTCATTGTGAAAAAATGTTTTAGATGAAAGGTCAAAATAATTGTTGAAATACACAAATTAACCAATTTTAACAGCAAACATTTTTGTTTTTTAATACGCCCTTTCATTTTTACCTTCATAGAAGTTTATAAATGCCTTATTTACAACCCTATTTCCTCCAACTGTTGGATAATCTCCGGTAAAATACCAGTCTCCAAGATTCTTAGGGCAGGCTATATGAAGGTTGTCAACGGTTTGATAAATAATCTTTACATCGGCATTGACAGTTTTATCACTTAGTAATTCTGCTATTTTATCACTTACTTCTTGATCCGAAAATCCATCATAAATTTCTTTTACAAAATTTTGAACTTCTTCATCAGCCAAATTTTCTTGAGCTTTACATTTTTCATAAACCTGCTCTACCAAATCATAATTGCCATTCTCTTTTAGAAGTTCTAATGCTGCCTTAAATGCAATTAACCCTTCTAATCTTGCCATGTCAATTCCGTAACAATCTGGAAAACGAATTTGTGGTGCAGAAGACACTATTACAATTTTCTTTGGCTTAAGTCTATCCATCATTTTGATGATACTTTTCTTAAGCGTAGTACCTCTTACGATACTATCATCAATTATGACCAGATTATCCTCTTGTTTAACCACTCCGTAGGTAACGTCATATACATGAGCTACCAAATCATCTCTACTACTATCTTCTGTTATGAAGGTTCGAAGCTTGGCGTCCTTTATTGCAATCTTTTCTGTTCTTAATCTATAAGATAAAATCTCTGATAAACGTTCATCAGTCAATGTCTCTTTTTCAGAAAGTATCGTTTCATTCTTCTGCTTATTCAATTCATCCTGTGCCGCTTCAACCATACCATAGAATGAAGTTTCTGCAGTATTAGGAATAAAAGAAAAAACAGTGCTTACCGTATCATGATCAATTTCTTTTAAGACCTGTGGCATGATCAATTTACCCAGTTTTTTTCTTTCTTCATAAATCTCGGCATCACTTCCTCGTGAAAAATAAATCCGTTCAAAAGAGCACGCTTTACGTTCTAATGGCTCAATAATTCTACGTATAGAAGTATCTCCATCCTTTTTAACTATAATCGCCTTTCCTGGATCAAGTTCTATGACATCATCAAAATCTACATTAAATACGGTTTGGATCACTGGTCTTTCTGAGGCTACAACAACTACCTCATCATCTTTATAGTAATAAGCCGGCCTAATCCCTGCAGGATCTCTTAAAACAAAAGCATCACCATGACCTAGCATACCCGCCATAACATATCCGCCATCCCAATCTCTTGATGATTTTTTTAGGATTTTGGTTACATTTAATCGTTCTACGATCTGTGGAGATGCATCGATCTTGTTAAATCCTTCTTTCTTTAATTTCTTGTACAATTTTGCCACTTCAGAATCAAGAAAGTGACCTATTTTTTCCATTACGGTCACCGTGTCAACCTTATCTTTAGGGTGCTGCCCTAATCGTACAAGGTTATCAAATAAGACATTGTTATTCGTCATATTGAAGTTACCCGCGACAATTAAGTTACGGTGCATCCAGTTGTTTTGTCTTAAAAACGGGTGAACACTCTCTACACTATTTTTCCCAAATGTTCCATAACGCACATGCCCCAATAATACTTCTCCTATATAAGGTATGTTCTTTTTTTGAAGATCAACATTATCCGTATACTCCGGATGCTCAACAAGCTCTTTGTTTATTCTTTCATTAATTTGCGAAAAAATATCTTGTATTGGTTGTGCGGCACTAGAACGTACCCTGCTAATATATCGTTCGCCAGGAGCAGTATCTAGTTTAATACTTGCAAAACCGGCACCATCTTGACCGCGATTATGCTGTTTTTCCATCATTAGATACATCTTATTTACTCCATAAAATGCACTTCCGTATTTCTTCCTATAATACTCTAATGGTTTTAATAGTCGAATAAATGCTATTCCGCATTCATGTTTTAAAGCATCACTCATTGTATTCCAAAAATTCTAAGTTCGTGTTGTATTGGGTAAACTATAATTAAAAAAGCCCCAAGCAATTGCTATAGGGCCATATTTTATATCAAGACAATTCTATTTCAAATTGTGTTAATTTCTTAAACTGTTGAAGCCTTTTTTGAACCTCTTCCCTTTTCAGGTTCTCCATTCGCTCTGTTCCAAATTTTTCGACACAAAATGAGGCTAAGTTTGAGGCATGAATGATTGCATTTTTCATGTTCTCAAAAGAAATATCTCCTGTTTTTGTGAGATATCCTGCAAAACCTCCTGCAAAAGTATCTCCAGCTCCTGTTGGATCAAAAACTTCTTCTAGTGGCAGGGCAGGTGCAAAGAAAATCTGTTCTTCATGAAACAATAATGCGCCGTGCTCTCCCTTTTTTATTACTACATATTTTGGACCCATTTTTTCGATAACCCTGGCAGCTTTAACTAAGGAATACTCTCCGCTTAGTTGTCTGGCCTCTTCGTCATTAATGGTGATCACATCTACTTTGGCAATTACTTTACGTAGATCTTCGATAAAAGCATCCTCCATCCAAAAATTCATGGTATCTAATATCGTAAGTTTTGGTCTGGTCGTCATTTGGTCTATGACACTAAGCTGAACCAAAGGATTTAGATTTCCTAGTACAACGATCTCTGCATTTTTATAATTCTCAGGAACTACAGGATTAAAATCTGCAAGCACATTAAGTTGCGTATCTAATGTATCTCTAGAATTTAAATCATTATGATATTTACCGCTCCAGAAAAAAGTTTTTCCTCCTTCTACAACTTCTATTGCAGAGGTATCAATATTTTTTGTCTCTAATAAGGAAAGGTAATCCTTTGGAAAATCATCTCCTATTACAGAAACAATTGCCGATGAAATATTAAAATTAGATGCAGAAAGTGCAATATATGGTGCTGCCCCTCCTAAGATTTTATCTGTTTTTCCGAAAGGTGTTTCAATAGCATCAAATGCAACAGAACCAACAATAAGTAATTTGCTCATAAAATAGCGTAATAATTTTTTTGCAAATATACGTTTTACTTTTAAGTAGTGAGCGGATTATTATAAAGGTTATTTTATCGTAAAATCTGAAGTGATTTTTCTCAAGAATTTAGTTTTGATTCTTTAAATGTATCTCTGTTAACAAAATTGTTATAAACAATACAATCAACCAAATACCCATCGCTAATAATGCAGGAATCAACCCGATAAAAAAATATAATGTCCATTGACTTATAACTGTGAAAATACTATATTTCAGTAAGACTTTTGGCCAATAGCGTTGAGCCGCATCCCAATTTTTCTTGTTTTCCATTGATCTAGGTGTTCTGTATCCATACAAACCATTAATTTCTTTAGAAGGTCGATACACACAAAAAACAGGGATGAATAGTATTAAGACACTTATGATAATTGAAAGAATAGTTATTTCCATATTTAGTAAATAATCTTCTAGTGTACCAAAACTATTTCCGTCCAAAATCTGCAGGAATTTCTCCCCATGCTTTGGTTTCCCATTTTACTATTTTGGTAGTGTATGTGTTTTCTTTAAGCCACTTTATCCCGCGATCAACCAGGTCAAACATTTCGGCATTTTTGGCATTTCTTTTCAGTTTAGTCCTACAGGTTTTCTGTTTTACCCATCCTATAGCAATTTTAGAATCTGAATAAATAATGCGGTCGCTATTTTTCTTTTTTAAATATGCCAAGCCATGAACCAGCGCTAAAAATTCTCCTATATTGTTTGTTCCCTGCGGGAAGGGTCCTTGATGAAACAACTGTTTCTCGGTCTGGGTATCAACTCCTCGATATTCCATTTTACCAGGATTACCACTTGATGCAGCATCTACAGCAATTGAATATAAATTAGGCTCTCCTATTTTAGATAACTGTGCTGCAGTAAGGGTTTTCTTAGACTTGCTTTTTCCTTTATAATCTTCATAATTACCGTTATACGCCTTTTTTGCAACATCAAAAGAGTCAAAAGACTTGTATTTTGCACTTGCATACCCTTTTACTGCCGCTTTGCAATCATCCCATTTGGTATAAATGCCGGGTCTGTGTCCCTCCCAAACCACATAAAATTTTTCTTTTTTTGCCATACTATTTTTCTTCAGGGAATAGAAGTTCTTCTATAACGACTGGAAAATGTTTATATTCTAGTTGGTGAATTGCATGTGCAACATCATCTGCAGAATTATCCTTCTCTACAGCAGTTTTGGCCTGAAAAATAACAGCTCCCTCATCATAATGTTCATTTACATAATGAATTGTAATCCCGGTTTCTGTTTCTTTATTTCTTACTACGGCTTCATGCACATGATGACCATACATACCTTTTCCTCCGTACTTTGGTAAAAGCGCTGGGTGAATATTAATAACCTTATTTGGAAAGGCATCAATGATTTTTTTTGGAAACATCCATAAGAACCCAGCAAGGATAATGATGTCAGGTTTGGCATCTTTTAGAATATTAAGGACTTCATTTTTGTCATAAAATGACTCTTTGTCAAAATGCAAAGCCTTTACATTCAAGGCATGAGCGCGTTTTAAAACTTTGGCACGCAGGTTGTTAGAGAACACATGTGTCACCTCAGCAATTTTTCGCTCGTGAAAGTATTTGATGATATTTTCGGCATTGGTACCGGAGCCGGAAGCAAAAATTATAATACGCTTCATAGTATAATAGAGTTGTTAATTAGAGAGCACAAAAAAAATAATTATTATTCGATTTTAGGCAGCAAAAAAGCCAATACTTCCCTATATTTGATAAAAACACAAATACATTTTTGCGGGATTATGGGGTTTTAAAATAAAGTTTTTTATTTTTGCCTCCTAAATTAAAAATTAAAATTAAAAATTATGTCAGACATTGCATCAAGAGTAAAAGCGATAATCGTTGACAAATTAGGTGTAGACGAAAACGAAGTTGTAAATGAAGCTAGCTTCACAAATGACTTAGGAGCAGATTCGCTAGACACCGTAGAATTGATTATGGAATTCGAAAAAGAATTCGATATTCAGATTCCAGATGATCAAGCTGAAAACATTGCAACAGTTGGTCAAGCAATATCCTATATTGAAGACGCAAAGTAACAAACTTCACAACAAAGTATGAGCCTTAAGCGAGTTGTAGTCACAGGACTGGGTGCCTTAACACCCATTGGTAACAATATTGGTGAATATTGGGAGGGATTGTCTACCGGGAAAAGCGGTTGCGCTCCTATTACCTATTTTGATACCGAAAAATTCAAGACTAAATTTGCTTGCGAAATCAAAAATTATTCTCCTACGGATTATTTTGATAGAAAAGAAGCACGCAAACTTGATAAATTTGCACAGTATGCCATAGTATCTTCAGAAGAAGCTATAAAAGATGCTGCCATCGACCTTGAGAAGGTTGACAAATTTAGAGTAGGCGTAATTTGGGGCGCCGGAATCGGAGGAATAGAAACATTTCAGCAAGAAGTAATTGGTTATGCCAATGGTGATGGAACCCCGCGTTTCAACCCATTCTTTATTCCAAAAATGATTGCGGATATCGCTCCGGGCCACATTTCTATTCGAAATGGTTTTATGGGACCCAATTATACCACAGTTTCTGCCTGTGCATCCTCTGCAAATGCAATGATAGATGCTCTAAACTATATTCGTTTAGGACATTGTGATATTATCATTTCAGGAGGAAGTGAAGCAGCAGTAACTATTGCTGGTATGGGAGGATTTAATGCGATGCATGCGCTATCAACAAGAAATGAAAGTCCTGAAACTGCCTCTAGGCCATTTGATGCAACCAGAGATGGTTTTGTCTTGGGTGAAGGTGGTGGAACACTTATTCTTGAAGAATATGAACATGCAAAAGCAAGAGGCGCAAAAATCTATGCTGAAGTTGTAGGTGGGGGAATGTCTAGTGATGCATATCACATGACAGCACCGCACCCAGATGGAATAGGTGTAGAGCGCGTGATGCTTAATTGTTTAAGAGATGCAGGTGTAGCACCAGAACAAGTAGATGCTATAAACACTCATGGCACCTCCACACCATTGGGAGATGTTGCAGAATTGAAAGCTATTACCAAAGTTTTTGGTGATCATGCACCTAACATCAATATTAATTCAACAAAATCTATGACTGGACACTTACTTGGTGCTGCGGGAGCTATAGAAGCAATTGCTTCTATTCTTGCAATGCAACATAGTACTGTGCCTCCTACAATCAACCACACCACTGTGGATGAGAACATAGATGCAAAATTGAATTTGACCTTAAACAAAGCGCAAAAGCGTAATATCACGTACGCAATGAGTAATACCTTTGGTTTTGGCGGTCATAACGCTTGTGTGTTATTTAAAAAATTGAACGAATAATGAATGTTATTCGCAACATATTAAATTCCCGCTCTGAAAAGAACGGGAATTTTTTTTCCAAAATTCAAAAAATACTTGGTTTTAAACCCAAAAACATAAAACCTTATGAAAAAGCATTTACCCATAGATCTTTAAACTTAAAGGATAAAAAAGGAAATGCTATTAATTATGAAAGGCTAGAATTTCTTGGAGATGCCATGCTAAGTAGTGTTATTGCCGCGCATTTGTTTAAAGAAGCACCACAGGGTAATGAAGGCTATCTTACCAAAATGAGAGCAAAAGTAGTAAGTAGAAAACACCTTAACGAGCTGGGTAAAGATCTAAAACTAATTGATCTTGTAAGAACCAATATCCCAAAATCTCAATTTGGAATCAATATTCACGGAAATCTTTTTGAAGCTTTGATAGGAGCCATATATCTAGACAGAGGGTTTGATTACTGCGAACGATTTATAAGAGAAGCAGTTATCAATCCTTACGTTGACATAGAAAGTCTTGAAGGTCAAGTTATTAGCTATAAGAGTTTGCTAATCGAATGGTGCCAAAAAGAGAAAAGAGCATTTAACTATGAGATCTATGAAGATACAGGAAGAGATGAAATGAAACACTTTGCTGTAAAATTATGGATCAATGATAAAGTAGTTGCAAAGGCAAGAGCAACCTCAAAGAAAAAAGCCGAAGAAAAAGCATCAAAAAGAGCTTATTTTGCTTTTCAAACCAAAATAGATACTTAATTCTACTTTCGAAATAGATAAAAACCCATCCCTTCTCCCAAAACTATATTTCGTATCGTTAAAAGATACTAACTCAATCGTTTTCGTGAAATATCTTTAGATTTTATTAAAGTTCTTAGATGAATTTATTTGTATATTTCCCACTAATTCTGAAATAAAAATTTAAAGTGGGCATTCAGAAATTAGTATTGGATACAATAGAAGATGATGATTATGAGCTAATTGCAATTCACTGCTCGTTAGCTTCATATCGTCTGGCCTTTTTATTAAATAAAAATCTGAATTTGAATCTTTTCAGAAAAAAGGATGATATTAATTTTGAATATAATGATCTTGTCGCAAGTTTTCCGTCGTATCAATATCATGATCATTTTCAATACAATACATATAGTCTTTTTGGAAATAAATTTAAAACCAAAATAGAACCGAAAATATCTGTTCCCGAAGGGTTATTTACAGCAACAGATGACACTTATGTTACAAAATATTTAATTCCAGAATTAAAAAATGTGGATTATTTCCTAAAGGTAGAAACCGAAACGTCACTATTTTCAAGTAAATCCCTATTGACAAACATTCATACCGTATCGCAAGTTGTAACAGCATATACGGTAGAATACAAAGAACTTAAATCAAAGAACAACTTAATATTTGAATAATGCCAAAACGTAAAAGAACCAAAATAGTTGCCACACTTGGACCTGCAACAAGCAGTAAAGAAGTGTTGAAACAAATGCTAGAGGCTGGTGTAAATGTTTTTAGAGTAAATTTCTCACACGCAGATTATAACGATGTAAAAGAACGCATACAAGTCATACGTCAACTTAGTGAAGAACATGGTTATAATGCCGCAATACTTGGTGATTTACAAGGGCCTAAATTAAGGGTTGGTGTTATGAAAGGTGATATTATCGTTAATGACGGTGATATTATCAATTTTGTCACTGGAAAACCTTTTGAAGGTACATCAGAAAAAGTATACATGAACTATGAGAGCTTTCCAAAGGACGTGAAAGCCGGTGAAAGAATTTTATTAGATGATGGTAAATTGATTTTTGAAGTTGTTTCTTCAAATAACAAGGATACTGTTAAAGCAAAAGTAATACAAGGAGGACCTTTAAAATCCAAAAAAGGAGTAAATCTACCTAATACAAATATATCTTTACCAGCACTAACAGAAAAAGATATAAAGGACGCCATTTTTGCCTGTGAGCAGGAAGTAGATTGGATTGCTTTATCTTTTGTTCGTCATGCACAGGATTTGATGGAGCTACAAGATCTAATTAAGGAACATAGTAAATATAAGATTCCAATTATTGCAAAAATCGAAAAACCTGAAGGAGTAGAAAATATTGATAAAATTGTTGCCTACTGTGATGGATTAATGGTTGCCAGAGGAGACTTGGGAGTCGAAATTCCTGCACAAGAGGTACCTCTAATCCAGAAAAAACTCGTGTTAAAAGCAAAAACAGCCAGAATACCTGTTATTATTGCTACACAAATGATGGAAACCATGATTGATAGCCTTACACCAACACGTGCAGAGGTTAATGACGTAGCTAATTCTGTGATGGATGGAGCTGATGCCGTAATGTTATCTGGAGAAACTTCGGTAGGAAAATACCCTGTGCAGGTTATTGAAACGATGTCTAAAATAATTAGCAGTGTAGAAAACTCTGATCTAATTACAGTGCCTCAAAGTCCGCCACATATTAGAACTAATCGATTTATAACTAAATCTATCTGTTATCATGCAGCACATATGGCTAATGATATTGATGCTAAAGCCATCTGTACATTAACGAATAGTGGATATACCGCATTTCAGATCTCTGCTTGGAGACCAGGCGCACACATACTGGTTTTTACAAGTAACAAAAGAATTCTGTCTCAGCTAAGTCTTCTATGGGGTGTTAAAGCTCTTTTTTATGACAAATTTGTGAGTACAGATGAAACCGTTGAGGACATAAATAAGATTGCTATGGAGCGTGGATTTGTAGAACAAGGAGATATGTTAATCAATCTTGCGGCTATGCCAATCACGGCCAAAGGTATGGTAAACACACTTCGTGTATCTCAAGTTTAACCGCATCTTGTAATTTCATACATAAAAAAGCCTCAAATATTGAGGCTTTTTTATGTCGTTTGATTTAAAAAGATAGATTCTAAATCTTCCATCGTAACCGGTTTTACGAGATAATCTTTTACAGAGTTAATACTTTTGGCTCTTTCTACATCGACCGGGTTAATAGATGAACTAACGATATACAGCGTAATCGTTTTTTCTAGTTTGTTTTTGATTTTTATGAAATTATCCAGGAACTCCCATCCATCCATTACTGGCATATTAAGGTCTAGAAATATAATCTCTGGGATGCTATTTTTATTCAAGTTATTTAAAATAACTTCAAAATAATTAAGCGCGTCTTTCCCGTTTTGGAAAACCATTAAGTTTTTACAAAGATTTTTGGCTTCTATAATCTTTTTTACAAGATTTACGTACATACTATCATCATCGATAATACAAGCTAATCCTATTTTATGACTCATCGTTGTGTGGGGTTATTGTATACTAAAATTCAATTTTAAATGTTGTGCCTTTATCTACTTCACTCTGTACAGTGATTGTTCCATCTAATGACTCTACTTGGTTTTTTGTCATGAATAACCCTATACCTACAGCATCTTTGTTGTAGTGAAAAGTTTTATACATCCCGAATATTTTATCCTTAAACAGTTTCATGTCTATTCCCCTACCGTTATCAGTAACTTCTATGCATTTTTTATTCCCATCAATATATGATTTGATTTGAATTAGAGGATCTCTATCATCGTGCTTATATTTAATTGCATTGGTAATTAAATTTAACAAGATACTTTCTAAATACGCTGGTATATAATTAATCTCTTCTAAGTTTTCGAAATCTGCTTCAATTTTAGTTTTGCTCACAGAAATCATTTGACCAATACCACCTGTAACCAATTTTAAGGCGTCTTGAAACTTAACTAGTTTTCTTTCCTGACCTCTATTGGTATGAATCGCCACTATCTCATTAAGATGTTCTATTGTTGTGTTTAAACTAGAGGATATTTGTTTGATTTCTTTGATTAACTCAATCTTTTCTTTTGGATCTTCTATACCATCAATCAACTGAACCAATAGTGATAAATTACTTGTATGGGATCGTAGGTTATGCGATACGATATGAGCAAAATTGAACAACCTTGAGTTCTGAGAAGCAATA
The DNA here is from genome assembly GCA_947496355.1 of uncultured Aquimarina sp. Lineage (GTDB taxonomy): Bacteria > Bacteroidota > Bacteroidia > Flavobacteriales > Flavobacteriaceae > Aquimarina. The sequence continues at coordinate 435,518 of CANMCO010000001.1, read as the reverse complement.
ATCTCTACAGATCTCTGAAGTTTAATCTCCTTGGTTTTAATATCGTCTATATCCTGAAAAACACCTCGGATTCCTATTATTTCTTTATTTTCATTATATACAGGCTTTCCTATGGCTCTCACCCAAAATACCCTTTTGTTGGCAGTTACCATTTTAATTTCGGTATTAAATGGTGTGCCCGCCATAGCACAATTAAAAAACAGATCTGCTGCCTGCTGTCTGCAATCTTTAGAATAATAGTTTGCAGAATCTTTTAAAGAAGGTATGTAATCGTCTGGATATTCTAGAATTCGTCTTGTTTCAAAATCCCAATAACTTTTTCTTTTATGGAAATCTACGTACCAACTTCCTGTAGCTGTCATCTGGGCAGTTTCTTTGTAATAAAAATTGTCTTTTACAATATCCTGCTCAGGTTCAAGCTTTATTTCGAAAAAAAAGATCAAATTGATCTCTGACTTTATGTTTACCGGTAATTGATCATTTGTCGCACATCTAAATAATTTATATTCTCCTTCTTTAGTAAGGACCTTAATGTGCTGTTTAAAATTTATATTATTCTTTCGGTAGTTAAGAAAATTATCCCGAAATACATCTACATCATCCTTGTGAATTAAATGCTCCAGAAAATAGTCTATTGTAGATTCTATTTCTTCTTCAGCAAATCTTAATTGTTCATAGAACTTTTGAGACCAAATTTCTTTATCTGGGTTAGTATGTAACTCCCAATAACCTGCATTGAAGTCTTTTATTACGTTATTAAAAAGCTCGTTCTGAAGCATTAAAGAATAATTTGATACTGTTTAAACTAACAAGATAGCAATTTCTCAACTATTTTCTTCGATTCTATCGAGCCTAATGGCCAATGCTTTGGTTGAAATCTGAACCTCAATAAACGACAAAAACAACGAAATCATTAGGCAAAACAAACTAATTCCAAAGACAACATTTGCCCAATCCATCTGCTCCACATACAGTAAAAACATAGTAATGACACTGGTAAGAAAACTCATAATCGCAATTGCTTGCATGTTTTGGATTAACCATAACCGTTTTCTTAAGTTCTTGATCTGCAACACTGTGTTTTTAGACCTCGACGATAAATATTCACTATGCAATTGTCTTATCAAAGCAGCAATGGCCAAGTACCTCGCATTATATGCCAACATGGTCAATGATATTGCAGGAAACAACAATGCAGGGATACTCATAGTAAGTGTCATAACAAATCTTTTTTATGTCTCTAAGTTAGAATAAAAGATCTTATAATAGAGTAAACTTGTTCCTTCATTTTTCTTAGCTATAAATAACTTGTTACCAAATGTTTAATTCAAAAAAATGGGACATGTATAATTTTTTCAACTTCCACGTTTTTTATACTTTCAAGATATATAACAAATACTAAAAATACTTTTTTATGAAATCAACTTTTAAAACAATCGAAAAAAAGAAATTGAAACAAATTATAGGAGGAGGAGTAATAACATCTCCCGATACTATTAATTTAATGGACCTTTTTGGCGCCGAAACAGGAAATGCAGCCTCTATTCTAAAGCCAAAGTCTTTTATTAGAATTTTGGATAATACACAAACCTCTCCATGATTTTGACAAATTAGAAAGTATAGGAAGAATAAGTAAGGTGGTTTTGATTGGAATATTGATTACCCCCTTTATTGCCCTATATTTTTAATTACTTTAAACCCTGGGATAAATATCAAATCCCAGGGTTTAAATTATTATTCACTAGCGTAAATGTTATATACTAGCTTATCTTTATATTCTGATGGGGTCATACTGGTAAATTTTTTAAATGTTCTGTAGAATACTGATTTAGAATTAAATCCTGCCTCAAGGCCAATAGAAAGCAGTGTATACTTCTCATATTGTGAACTATTAAGCATCTCTTTTATTTCTTCTACTCGCAGTTTACCTATTATTTCACAAAAAGTTGCCCCCGAGTTTTTATTAATGATTTGGGACAAATAATTTGCACTTATATTAAGTTTTTCGGCAACAACCTCTAAATTTAATGAAGGATTTAAGTGAATTTTTTCTGTTCTAAGTAATTTAACGAATTTTTCGAAATGAGCATTTTCTGTATACATGACATCATTTTTTTGAAGTTTAAAATCGTGTGTGAGGTTTTCTTTATTTAACAATCTTTTTATCTGATTTGTAGTTTTTGTATCAATGGGTTTTACATGTCTTTTTCTTGTTTTCAGTTTAAAAATTCCTGAATAACCAATCCAATATGTAAAACATGTAAACCCAATCCAGGTGGGGTAATAAGCATACAGCCCAAATGGGCTTTTGGCAAGAATTTGAAACACTACTGTTATCGCCAAGAAGACACAAAGTAAAATTAGTGTCCTAAAAACTGTCGTGTACCAAGCAAAATCTATGCCTTGTACGTCCGAGATACTGGATATATTTCTCTTACATTTTTTTAATATCCGATATACAAAATATCCATTTAAAAGAGTAAACGGAACGATTAGGAGTTGTTCTATATAGAAAATAGGTTTTTTGCCTAATGCAATAATATCCCTGGTCTGATCAAGAAAAATGAAGTCAATCTTAAAATATATGTATATCACCAAATAAACAGCAAACGGTACATACAATAATCTAGAGAATTTGTTTTTTTCTTTATAATCAAGATATCGTACCGTAAACATGTAAAATGCTGGAGGGCATAACATTTCCCAGGGAAGATAATATAGAATTATCTCTGGCACTTCCTTTATAATTTGCGAATCAATAAACCAGGATTGTAAGTTGGTTAAAGAAAAACACAAAACTACAATTGCCATATACCTGTTTGCAACGGTATGATTAAATTTTTTGGAAACAAGCAAAATCAAGGAAAATATTATTCCTTGTATAATTCCCACGAGGATTATGATATTAAAAACATTAATATTCATGGATTTCAGAGTCTTTTACACTAAACTTCTATCGTAGAAAAATCATATTAGTATAAAAGTACTTTGGTCTAGCTTGTGAAACTATCAGCATAGTTCCAAATGCCATAACAAAAGTTTCAAAAAACCGTAGATAAGAAGATTTGGTGCAAACAATACAGTAGTTTCTATTCTTTATTGTTTTGTTTTTTCATGAATTCGGTTGGAGGCATACCAAATAAAGACTTAAAGCATTTAGTAAAATATGACACACTATTAAATCCCACAGAGTAAGCTACTTCACTCACGTTGTCTCCTTCTTGTAAGAAAAACTGTGTGCTTCTTTTTAAACGATAATTACGTAAAAATTCACCAGGAGCCTGATCCGTAAGCGCCTTCATTTTTCTATATAATTGCGTTTTACTCATCATTAGGATTGTTTGCATCTGTGGTACTCCAAACTCAGCATCCGATAAATTTTGCTCTATGCTTTCTATTACTTTTTCTAAAAAAACCTCTTCATTTGAGGTAATAATTACCTGCTTTGGTTCTAATGTGAACTTTTGGCTATATCTTGCTCTTAAAAGATTGCGTTGTTGGATAAGATTATGCACTCGTAACTTTAACTCTTTACTATCAAAAGGTTTTACCAGATAATCATCAACTCCAATATTCAAACCTAATAGTTTATCCTCTTGTTCTACTTTTGCAGTGAGCATTACAATAGGAATATGGCTGGTTTTCTGATCCTCTTTCAGTTTTTTACACATAGAAATTCCATCCATTTGAGGCATCATAACATCAGTAATGATTAAATCTGGGATATATTTTTTAGCTTTTTTTAATCCCATAAGACCATCTATACCTTCTATGAACTGAAATTGATCTTTTAGACAATCAACAATATACTTTCTCATATCATCATTATCTTCTACGACTAGAATGATAGAAGAGTCCTTGTTAAAATGTTGAAGACTCTTTTTATTTTTAACATTACTGTTACTTTTAAAGCTGGTTTTCTTATGCTCATTTTTAGAAATAAAATCTCCTTCTTTTATATAAGGTAACGGTAGGGTTATAAGAAAGGTTGTTCCTTTTTGGAGGCTGCTTTCTACACTTATACTTCCTTTATGAAGCTCTACCAGTTCCTTTACCAGTGATAATCCAATACCTGTTCCTTCTTGATTTCTTGTACTAGATGAATCGATTTGATAGAAACGATCTAAAATATAGGGTTGTTTTTCTTCTGAAATTCCTATTCCTCTATCAGATACTACTATTATAATTTGATTTTCCTGAATGCTACTGGAAAATCTAACTCTTCCATTATCAAAAGAATATTTGAATGCATTAGATAGAAGATTACTCACAATTTTATCTAGCTTATCCTTGTCAAAGCTAGTTATAAGTTTTTCTGGGCCAATGGATATTTCGTAGGTAATATTTCGTTGTTCTGCATGGGAATCAAAGGCAGAGCACAGAGATCTTAAAAATTGATTAATATCTGCCTCAACAGGTTCTAGCTCCAAACTACCTGCATCCAATTTAGAAAGATCCAGTAGTTGATTTACCAACTGCAATAGTCGATCAGCATTGCGCCCTACCATTTCAGCCTTATCCAACCCAAATTCTGTTTCATGATTATCCATAAATTCCCGGATAGGTCCTTTTATCAAAGTAATCGGCGTTCTAAACTCATGAGAAATATTGGCAAAAAATCGAGATTTGACTTTATCCATCTCTTTAAGTTTTGCAGCTTGTTTTTCTAATTGTTCATTCTTATTTATAATTTCTAATGTTCGCTCTTTAACTGTTTTCTCCAGAATTTCTTTTTCCTTTTCTAATTTGGATGAGCGCCATTTTACAACTATCACAACAAAAACAATGGCTCCTAATATGTATAACAGATAAGCCCACCAAGTCCTATACCAAGGCGGTAATACAACAAAAGTAAATGAAGATAAATCACTCTCCTGATCATACACATTTTTGGCCTTAACGATAAACGTATATGTGCCTTCTGATAAGTTATTAAATTCTTTTTCGGATGTAGAACTCCAATCAGACCAAGTATCGTTAAACCCTTCTAAAATATATTTGAAACGATTACTCTCTGTATGTGTGTATTCTGGAAACGCATATTTTAACTTTATTGAATTATTTTTATATGAGAATTTGATGTAATTTTTAGTATTTGAAATAGTGTCTTTAAAAACTATTGAATCATTCAAAGTAGATAGATTTCTTATTAAAACTTTAGGGACTGGTTGAGGGGTTTTATATAATCTTGAATCAAATCGTACTAAGCCTCCTGTACCCATTAACCAAAGCATGTTTCTAGAATCTTCAAAAATACTCCAGGTTTTATGCTTTGGGTATCTATCAAAAATCCCTTTTTTCAATATGAAATCTCCATCTTCGGTCAAACTAGCAATTACTGTTTTTCCCTGGGCTCCAGTACTAAAAATAATGTTAGAAGTCTGATCCTTTTGATATATTATAAGTGGTTGAAAATCTAGTTTTTTTATGTACTTATTTATACTATGCTTTTTAAATTCTCCAGTTATAGTATCAAATTTATAGGCAACCCCTTCTACCATTATAACTACTTCTTCATTTAATAAGTGAATTGTGTTAATATGAGATGTGTTTTTTGTTGGCACATCTACTACTTCCTGTCTATACTCTAAAGAAGATGAAGATTCTATTCTAAGAATATCTTTAAAATTGAGGTTAACAATCAAATCTCCATTTTTGTTTTCAAGAAAAAAGCTAATAGTACTCTGAAGCTGAGGCTTAATAAATTCAATCTCTCTAACCTTTTTAAACCGATCTCTTAAAGGGACAGTATCTCCTAAATCTCTATATACAAAAATCCCTTTTTCTCCAGAAACGTATATCAGTCCTTTGTATACCTTGGAGGCTAAAACAAAATAACATTGAGAATCTGTTATCTTATACTTTTTTTGATTTTTATATGCATATAATCCTTTTGATGATGTAAACAATAAGAGATCATTATACGATTCAACATCAACAAGATCCGTGTCTTTAAAGATTCTATTTATTTGCTTGCTTTCTAGTATGTCTTTTTTTTCAGTATTTAGTTCATACACTTCACTCCTTGTAGAATAATAGAGCTTTTGCTGGTGCTCGATGCTACCCAAAATGTCATCAGTAAATCTTTTGTTGCTATAAAAGGAAAAAGGAGAAGAAAATTCTATTTTACTGACTCCTTTATCATGTGAAACCCATAAATTTTTATCCTTATCCAAATACAGATTGTATATCCTATCGGTTATAAAATCAGAAGACTCATTAAATGCCGAAAGCAATTCTCCTGAATTACTATATAAAAGTATTCCTTTGTTTTTTGTTCCAACCACAAGGCGATTGGCATCGATTGACAAAAAAGAATTAGGAGTGAATTTAACCTCATCATCAAGCTGAAAAATATACTCAACTGAATTATTATTGTATCTATAACCCCCCCCAGTGCTTGTAGCGAAAATTAATTTATTATTAATTTCAGTACCCGATACAGAGGTTTTTTTTGGTATTGCTTCGGTTCCTTCTAAAAAGGTATATTTCCCTTTCTCAAATAGGTAAATTTTGGAAGAAGCATCATGCACATATATTTCCTGATTAACTTCAAAACCACTTGAAAAGGAATTTGGTGGTTTATGAACCAAAATATGCTTGCTGTTTTCATGATTCCATTCAAAAATAAAATCAGAATAAATGAAATAAGCATTATGCTTTATTGCAATACAGGACCTAAGGGATCCAAAACTTTTCGAATCCAAATTCAAATACGGCAAAAAAGATGTAAAATAATACTCTCCTTTTGAATCTCTTTTCAAAACTCCAAAATCTTTGGGTGTCATTATATAGATATAACCTTTCTCTGAGATTGAAAATTTATATATTTTATCTTTTTTGAATACTAATTCCCATCGAGAACCATCAAACTCTAATAACCCCTGTTTACATGAAACATAAATTAACCCATTAGGGTGTTGCAATATTTCAGTTGAACTGTACAGATCAAAATCCTTATTTAAACTATAATGTTCTATAGGCGGAATGCCCATTTCTCTTGCAGATGTAATATCAAATTCTTCTTTTTCTTGTTGTGCATCTATAGAAAAACACATAAAAAAAAGAAACCATAGAAACATGTGTATGTTGAGTTTGTAAGGCATTATATAACTTATGGGAAACCATAAAAATAGTTTAGAATAGTGAATTAATGTAACGAATTAGTGTAAAATGGTTTAAATGCTCAAACAACCTATGTATTACATTTTTGGTTTGTTTTCTGACAGAAATTGCTAAATACAAACCGAAATAAAAAAAGTAGTGAAACAACATAGCCCCCGTAAACTACATTGTTCACTACTAAAAAATTAAATACAAAAACTTACGCTGAGATATCAATAATGCTATGATAGCTGTATAATCTTTAAAAGCGATAATTTGTTGCTGGATACTCCCTTAAAGAGTAAAGACATATTTAAAAAAAATTGATTTAACAACTTTGGATTAACGGTAACAAACATAATTGGGTCCAGAATAAAAAGAGTCCCAGTTTTTTGATTTTCAAAAAACTGGGACTCAATTATCTTTTTTTAAATTGTATGTATCTTACTTATTTTACCTCAAAAGAGATCTTTTCATTAATCCTCTTATTAGAAATTTGCGCATAATACTTTCCTACCGGAATGTAATATTTACCGTTTTTTCTTTTGGATACTTCCTCATCCGGAAATTCTTTTTCTAAAACATTCTTTCCTTTTTCGGTAATAGTAAGATCATATGCCGCATAATTAAGTCCCTTATCTGCCTTAACAGAAAATTCTTGGAGCACTTTTCCTTGCTCTGTAGTAATGCTAACAGAAAACTCTCCAGAATCTGTAGTATAGAATTTAATCATCGATGATGGTCCGTCTGGAGTAAACCATTTGCTCCAGGAAACACCCCAACGGTCTGACCATTTTATTTCATTAATTTCAAAAACATGTAACTGCTTTTTTTGTATTTCTTCATTTAATGATTGTAAAACTTCTACATTAGTTTTGTATATACTCCTACCGTGGGTTCCTAGCAATAAGTCATTTGCTACAGGTTGTATCACAATATCATGAACGGCAACATTAGGCAGTCCTTTAGAAAATGCTTGCCATGTTTCTCCCTGATCCAAAGACACATAACCTCCATTATCAGTGCCTAAATAAAGAATTTTTTCATTTTTGGGATCTTCTTTGATTACGTTTACTGAAGATGTTGGTAAACTGTTTCCAATATTTTTCCAAGTTTGCCCATGGTTTTCACTTACATATACATAGGGTTTAAAATCGTCCCAACGATAACCATTAAGCGTAACATATACTCTTTCTTTTTTATGCTTAGATGCGATAACTCTTGAAACCCATAAATCCTTTGGCAAAGTGTCTGAAATTTTATTCCAACTGTCTCCAGCATTTTTGGTCATATAAACCAATCCATCATCACTACCTGTATATATTAATCCAAACTGAAAGGGTGATTCTGAAATGGTAGTTAAGGTACCATATGCAACATTTCCTTTCTTACCTCCGGCAGTTAAATCATCAGAAATTGCAGTCCAATCATCACCCTGATTCATAGAACGCATTAACTTGTTTCCTCCAAGATAAAGGATGTCCTGATTGTGTGGAGAAAGTAAAATTGGTGTTTGCCAATTGAATCTGTATGGAGATTCACCTAATTTGTGTTTGGGCTGAATGTAAGTTCGCTTGTTTTTTGTTCGATTAAGTCTAAAATAATTTCCGAATTGGAATCCCGTGTAAACAATGTTGCTGTTTCTATTATCGATTTGCACTTGCATCCCGTCTCCACCCATTATACTTTCCCATGGATAGTGCCCACTTTGATGCCAAGAAACATCCTCTTTACTATTATTTGCACCTACCCAAACTCCATTATCCTGTAGTCCCCCATATACGTTATAAGGTTTCTCATTGTCTACATTAATTGCATAAAACTGTCCTACGTTAGGTTGATTTGCTTTTATCCAACTTTCTCCATCATCGTAAGAGATGTTTACTCCTCCATCATTACCATTTATGAGATGTTTAGGGTTATTTGGGTTAATCCATAATGAATGATGATCTGCATGTACATTTCTTCCATTAATACTTACAAATGTCTTTCCTCCGTCTTTTGATTTTAAAATAGGGACACCACTAATATAAATATGATCTTTATTCTTGGGGTTTACTTGTATTTGTCCAAAATAGTATCCGTAACTATAGTAAATATCATCCAGGAAGTCGGTATGTGTTTTTGACCAGGATTTTCCTCCATCATCACTTCTATAAACTTCGGCCCCTATAACAGGTGTATCAAACAACATAGAATTGGCATCTTCTAGATATTTTGCAAGATCTACTGGTTGTACAGCTCCACTGCGCACCATTTGTTTTACATTATCTGCTCTATATTTTTCCTGAAAGCCACTCATCTTCAAGAATACATTCAATTTTTTATCTTCAATTTTTAAAAAATCGTCTGTAGACATCGTTTTAAAATCTTCTTTGGTTAGTTTATCACTTTCCTTCTTGGTATCGCTTTTGTCTCTTCTAAATTGATTGTCATGCACTGCATAAAGTGTGTTTTCATCAAAAACAGCTAGGCCTATTCGCCCAATTCCTTCTCCGGTAGGGAAACCGCTTTTTTCTAAAGAAATTTTATTCCATGTATTTCCTGCATCGGTACTTTTATAAATACCAGACGCTTTACCATTTCCTCTAAAATTCCAAGCCTTACGATCCTTATCCCATGCCGCAGCATACATTACATTAAAATTGCCCGGAGCATATGCCAAATCAATAATCCCGGTTTGATTAGCCACAAATAAGGTTTTATTCCAGGTATTTCCTCCATCTGTAGTTTTATATATTCCTCGCTCTTCATTTGATGAGTATAAATGTCCGGTAACCCCAACTACAACTTCATCTGGATTATTTGGGTTAATTACAATTCTTCCTATATGATGTGAGTCTTGTAATCCTACATTTTTCCAACTTTTTCCATTATCTGTTGATTTTAGAATTCCAATACCGGCATAAGAGGATCTCGAAGAATTATTCTCACCTGTTCCCACCCAAATTGTTCTATTTTTCCAGTCTACAGCTATATCTCCAACATTAATAGTTTCTGCAGTATCTAATACAGGTTCAAATGTTGTCCCATTATTTGATGTATACCATAAACCTCCTGAAGCGTACCCCACATAAAACTCTGTAGTATTCTCAGGATTTACATCCACATCTACAACCCTACCACTCATTACAGAAGGCCCTATATTTTTAAAAGGAACATGTTGCACTAATGACGATGTCGCCATTTGTTGTTTTTGTACGACTCCTTTTTGTACTAGATCTGCATTAGTAGCAGGTTGTTGTGCATAAATTAATGAGGTAAGAAATAAGAAAAATAGAACTTTTGTTTTCATTTTGATGGATGTTTAGTTAGCCGAAATGATCCACAATTAAGAAAGTAATACCGTTAACCCTGTTAATGTGCCCAATGCCATATCGTCTTTTTAAATAAATTTAAGCTGATGAATGTAGATATTGTTAAAACAACCTCAAAATTTTTAGATATTGTTTAACAATACATCTTCTGGGCTTTAGTATTTTTGGGAATCCATAATGATGGGTCTTATATAAGAATAAATATTTTTGATCATGAAATACCACCAAATAGATAGTAACCTTTTTATAAAAAATCGTAAAAACTTTGTAGCGCAGATGAAATCCAATAGCATTGCTGTATTTAACAGTAATGATGTATATCCTATTAGTGCAGATAGTACTATGCCTTTTGAACAACATAGGGATATTTTTTATCTAAGTGGTGTGGATCAGGAAGAAAGTATATTGTTGCTTTTTCCAGACGCACCCAAAGAAAAGCATCGCGAGATTTTGTTTTTAAAGGAGACTAGCGAGTTAATAGCTATTTGGGAAGGAGAAAAATTAACCAAAGAGCGTGCTTTTGAAGTATCAGGGATCAAAACTGTATACTGGCTTCAAGATTTGGAAAAGGTTTTTTTCGAAATCATGACGCAGTGTGATACCTTATATGTAAATACAAATGAACATTATAGATCAAATGTAGAAACTGAAACTCGCGAGGATCGTTTTACCAAATGGTGGAAAAACAAATACCCTGCTCACTCTGTAGCCAAAAGCAATCCAATTTTACAACGTCTACGCTCGGTAAAAGATCCTATCGAGATTGATTTAATGCAAAAGGCATGTGATATTACCGAAAAAGGATTTCGTAGATTATTAAGCTTTGTAAAACCTGATGTTTGGGAATATAATATTGAAGCAGAGTTATTACATGAATTTATTAACCACAGATCCAAAGGTTTTGCATATACACCTATAATTGCTAGCGGAAACAATGCTAATGTACTGCATTACATAGAGAATAATCAACAATGTAAAGCCGGTGATTTGATCCTTATGGATGTGGCTGCAGAATATGCAAATTATTCTAGTGACTTATCCCGTACAATTCCTGTTTCTGGCACATATACAAAACGTCAAAAAGAAGTGTACAATGCTGTATTACGAGTTAAAAACGAAGCAACCAAAATGTTGGTTCCTGGTGCCATCTGGGCAGATTATCATGTAGAAGTTGGGAAAATTATGACTTCAGAACTGCTTGGATTAGGGCTTTTGGATAAAGCAGATATACAAAAAGAAGATCCAGACTGGCCTGCGTATAAAAAATATTTTATGCATGGCACTTCGCATCATATTGGTTTAGACACGCATGATTACGGAATCCTTACAGAGCCAATGCAGGCTAATATGATATTTACTGTTGAGCCAGGAATTTATATTCCTAAAGAAGGTTTTGGGATACGCCTCGAAGATGATGTTGTAATCCAGGAAAAAGGAGAGCCGTTTAATCTAATGGGCAATATTCCTATAGAGGCTGAAGAAATTGAGGAGCTGATGAATCAGTCTTAGATTGTAATTTGTTCCTATTACAAAATAAGGTGTCTGAAACGTTTCAGACACCTTATTTTTCTGTATATATTAAAAGATTTTTTCTATTTAAACTTTTAGAAAAGCAATATCTTTGATAATCTATTAAGCAAATTAAGAAATTATAATCTTTTTAGAGTTTCATCAAAAATGCATAAGGCCCTCTATCTAATAATTATCATACTCCTCATAAATACTTCTGTAATTTATGCGCAAGATCAATCCGAAATAGATCTTTCTCTGTACAACCAAAAAATTGTCTCAGCACAAGATAGTGTTACCAAATACAAGGATTTGTCTCGAGAAGCCTATAGAATAGGAGATTTAAAGGCTTTTAAAAATTATAGTGATCTAGTTTTGGCTATCGCTAAAGCAAACGACCTAGAAGAAACAAGAATTAGGGTGTTGGTAAATATCGCAATTTATTATCAGCAAACAGATCAATATGAGCAGTCTTTAGCAACGTACATTGAAGCTGAGGAATTGGCCAAAGCATTACCAGAAGATTCTTATATAAAGATCCTTATTGAAGTTAATTTAGGGAATCTATACATAGCAATAGGTAATTATGAAATGGCTACAATAGCCATGAAAAATGTGATACATTTAGCCAAAAACCAGGATGATCCCGAACAATTTATAAACGTTGCCTATAGTATATTAGGAACGGCATCCCTACATCAAAAAAAGTTTCAAGATGCTTTAAAGTATATGAAACTGTCAAAAGATTTAGCAATCAAAATGAATCGTAATGATAATTTGATCAGAACGATGATCAATATATCAGAATGCTACTTAAAGCTAAAGCGATATCAGGATGCTATTGAGAATAGCACACAAACATTAAAGCTTATTACTGCAGAAGAAAGCATAGAAAGTAGAGCATTAACTCAATTAACTATTGGTGCTGCATTTATTGGTCTAAAAAAACCATCACAAGCTCTGGAACCACTAAAAGAAGCAAAAAAAATTGCTGTTTCAGGAAATTTTTTAAAAATAAAAATGGATTCGCATCAGCATCTATCCAAAGTATACGAGTCATTAGGTGACTTAAAAAAATCTTTAAAAGAACAAAAAGCATATACAGAAACACGCGAGGCTTACCTCAAAACACTTTCGAAGGCAAAACGATTAGAAATTGAGAAGGAATCTGAAACCAAATCAGATATCATAAACAAACAGCAAAAATCAATTACGTTTCTGAGTAAGGAAAAACAATTTTACATCTTTCTGGGAATTATTCTCGTCGTTTTATTGATTGTTTCCTCTATCATGTATTGGAACAAAAGAAAAAGACTGGCAGAAGAATCTTTACAATTACAGGATGATAAAGCTTTACTCAAAAATGAAAATGAAGCGCTAAAAGACAAACTAAATGCGTTAGCAAAAAAAAATCAAGAACAAGAGACTTCAGAGAAAAATGTAGTATTACAACAACATAAAAAATCTTCACTCGATCTGCAAGATCAAGAAAAATACATGAACCGTATTTTGAATTATATGGAGAAAGAAAAACCGTATTTGGATCACGAAATAAAACAATCTGATATTGCCGATAAATTAAGTATGAGTGTGCATCTTTTTTCAGAAATATTAAATACATGCTTCAAAAAGAATTTTAATAATTTTATCAATCTCTATAGAATTGACGAGGCCAAACAATTAATGAAAAATCCAAAATTTGAGCATTACAAAATTTTGGCTATTGGATATGAAGCTGGTTTCCCTAGTAAAACTTCGTTTAATAGGGTTTTTAAAAACTTAGTGGGACTTACCCCTTCTGAATATCAGAAAAAACAAACTACTACAACCAATTTGTAGACAGTAACAGGCTCCATTTTATAAACTGACACTATTTTCTTGCTTTTTCTTTATATTTTTCATTTCTATAAAAACTGTAGTAATGAAAAAATCATTAATTATACTTATTATGCTTACCCTTATTTTTCTTGGGTTATATATACATACTGTCTATTATTCAGACCATGGTGCCGATGGCTTAAGTGGTTTTTTTGGGGCCATCTTTTACGGAGCGTTATTTTTAATCTGTATGATTGGTTCAATAGGTCTAAGTTCTATTGCCTTGTTTCCTAACACATCTAATAGGATTCTATTCATAGGAGCTACATTATTTTCTATCCTTGCTGTCTATATTGTTCTGGCTTCAACATTTTTACCTGCAATTAGTATTTGGTAACATTATTTATAGATACAATTCTTCTAACTTTTATGCCTATTTAAGCCTGAAAAGGTGTATCCCCTTTTATGCAAATTACATGTTCCAAATTATAATCTGGCACTTCTTTCTGGCACTTCTCATCTACATTTGGTCAAAATCAATTTTTTAGAACACAAAAACCTAGATCTTATTAACTATGAAAACTATATGTATTAGATTTTTTTTGATAGCCTTGGCGATAACTACTTTTTCATGTAGTGGAGAAGACGGTATAGACGGCATTGATGGGGTCGATGGAATAGGTGGAGCTGATAATGGATTAGGAATTCTTGCTTTATCTGGTAGGATTACCAATGAGGAAGCCGCACAAATCGTAGCTGAAGGTTTTGGAACAAACACACATACGGTACTGATTACCAATACCTCAAATTTAACTGTTTTAGACTTAAGTCCCATTTCTAGTTTGGTAAATCTAGAGGTTTTGGATAATGAAAATTTACAAAATCTATTGTTACCTAATTTAGAAACTGCTGCTGTAAACATATCAATACGTGATAATCCTGCGCTAGAGCGCTTAGATTTGCAAAATCTGAAAACAGTATTAGGTAGCTTGACCATAAGTTCTAATGCACTATTATCGTCAATTAACCTGTCCAATCTTGTAAGTGCTTCAGGAGTGTTTTTTTCGCAAAACCCAATACTCGAAAGCTTGAGTTTACCTCTATTAGTTAAGGTATCAGGTAATTTAAACATTTCGAATAATGAGAACTTAATTAGCTTAGAATCAGGTGTTGTAGAATTGGGAAATCTTATTATTTCAGGAAATAACAACTTACCATCGATCAATCTGCCTACCTTAGAAAGTGTATTCGGGATCGGCATTTCTAATAATTTGATGTTAGAAAGTATTAGCCTACCTATCCTAGAAACGGTAAGCTCAGGAGGAACTTCTAATCTCAATTTTAGTGGTAATACAAATCTAACCACAATTGATATAAGTAATTTAACCACTATCGATAATGTATCCATAGAAAGAAATTCAAACTTGACGGTTTTTGATGCAGATGCATTGACTACGGTTAACTCTATTAGAATCTTCAGAAATTCTAACCTAATTTCGGCCTCATTTCCTAATCTAGAAAACAGTAATAGCATCAGTATTACTCAAAATGAAGCATTGACAAGTTTTAATTTCGACAGTTTAACGTTGCTAACTATCGGTTTGACCATTACAGATAATAGTGTATTAACGGCACTATCTTTTCCTTTATTAAGATCGATAGGAGATGAGAACAGCGTCATTTTCACCATCAGGAATAATGGTTCAATCACTAGTATTTCTTTTCCTAGCTTAGTAATTTTTGGTGATAATAGCTCTGGAGCTATCGATATTAGAGAAAGTAGTTTAGAAACAGTAGATTTTAATCAACTTGCTACGATTTCTGATTTTGCTATTATCTCTAACACTTTGGCCAATATAAACGTATCGTCTCTTACAGATTTTAATGCCTTAGTTTTTAATAGGCTTTCAACTGCTGCGATCGATAGTATTATTACTCGACTTGTAAGCATTAGTCCTGCAATAACAGGTAAAACAATTTCTATAGTAGGAACGGCATCTGCACAAGCCTTAACCGATATAGAAACGTTAAGGACCAATGGTAATACGGTAACTATTAGAGGGTAAGTTGTAGACCAAATAACTTGTTTTTTTAATACTAAATATTAACAATACCCAAAATTATTTAATTATGAAATATATATTCTTTAAAATTTTCATAGTAACCCTTACCGTAACCATTTTTTCTTGTAGCCCCGAAGATGGTGAAGATGGTGTGAATGGCACGGATGGCGTTAACGGCACAGAAAGTACTGGCGCAGGATATCTCATAATTTCAGGAGATATAACTAATGAAGAGGCGACTGCTTTGGCTGCAGAAACTGCTGGAAAAAACACACATACCTTGTTGATAAAAAACACAACAAATATCACTTCATTAGAGCTACCAGAAATCTCAACACTTGTTAGACTAGAAGTGATTGGTAATGAAAACCTACAGAGGTTGTCCTTACCCAATCTAGATGCCACTTATGAGAGTGTTTCAATAAATACTAATCCTGAATTAAAAACCATTGACATGCCGATTTTGGAGGCAGCTTATAGCCGTATCAATATTAGCAACAATGAAACTTTGGAAAGTATTGATATGCCAAATCTGCGTAGTTGTCCAGGAGGGTTTTTGATAAACGGAAATGATGCATTGGTAAATATAACCTTTACAAATCTTAATAGTGCGGGAGCTATTCTCATTAATACTGCTCCTTTACTAGAAAATTTAAGTTTACCGGTAGTGGTTACTATAGGGAATATTAGTATTCTAGGTACTCCCTTACTACAAAGTTTAAGTTTCCCTTCATTAATGAGTACAGAAACATTACGTATAGATTCTCTTGAAAACTTAACAACTGTAGATTTAAACACGGTAGAATCAATTGGCAATTTAGATATTGGAAGAAATGAACAATTGACAACTGTCAATCTTCAAGCATTAAGAACTGCTAGAGAAATTTCAATTTTTGATAATTTATCATTAGCATCGCTCAATTTGCCCTCTTTAACCACTATGGGAGATCAAAATGATGCTAATTTTGATGAAGATGACGGTCTTTATATTGCTAACAATACCAATCTTACGACAATTAATCTTACTAGTTTAGTAAGTACTGGAAGAATTCGAATTGATGACAATGCAAACCTCACCACACTCAATACCGATGCTGCCACATCGCCAGGATATGTTTCTATTTCAACCAATCCAAACCTTACAGGCATATCACTGCCCGTTGCAACAAGTATTCGTGGTATATTTATAGAGGATAACGAAGTACTAACAACTCTAGTATTTCCTACTATAACCGAAAGTAGTGGAAGTATAAATATTTCTGAAAATCCTGCACTAACTAGTATAGACTTTGCTAGGCTAACTATTGGTGGCGGTATTGGTATTTCTGAAAATCCTGCACTAACCAGTATCAATTTTAATGCGTTGGTAAATAATGATGGTTTTCTTTCTGTTTCAGACAATCAAAATTTGCAAGTTGCATCTTTTCCTAGTTTAACAGTTTCAACAGGCAACTTTTCCATTTCAGGAAATGCTGCTTTGACTACAACAACTTTTCCTGTACTAACAAACATAGGAAATGATACGCGTTCTAATCTTACCGTTTCAAATAACCCGTTAATGACCGATCTTGATTTCTCAAGTTTGACAACCTTAGACATGGGAATTTCGATCTCAAGAAATAGCGCCTTGACTACTTTATCATTTCCTCTATTAACTACTATCGGAAATGAAAATTCGCTTAGGTTCATTATTGAAGATAATGGTTCAATTACCAGTCTTTCATTCCCAAATCTAGCAACAGTAAATAACATCAACGCTATTATTATTGACGAAAATCTATTAGAAACTATCAATTTTGATAAACTTACCACGTTTTCTACCTTAAATGTTGATTCTACAGTTTTAATAACATCTCTAGCGCTTTCGTCTCTTCAGGATTTTATGCGATTAGATTTAAATACTCCTGGTAGATTATCTACTGCAGCCATAGATGGTATTTTAACGCGATTGGTAAATATCACACCCGCACTAAGCGAGAAAAACATATTTATCACCGGAGTTGCCTCGGCGCAAGCACAAACCCAGGCAGAAACCTTAAGAACTAATGGTAATACGGTAACGATTAGAGAATAATTTTAAATACAATTTATTTAAAAAAATAAAAACCTAAATCATTTAATTATGAAATATATATTTATTAGAATTTTAATGATAATTCTTACGATAACAGCCTTTTCGTGTAGTGATGGTGAAGATGGTATTGATGGAGTTGATGGTACAGACGGTTTTAATGAGGGGCTCGAATATCTAGTGTTTGCGGGAGATATTACTAATGATGATGCTATGCAAATTGTCTCAGAAAATCTAGGAAATAAAACACACACTGTGCTGGTGATTAACACCACCAATTTAACCACGCTTAACCTTACCGGCATATCAACATTGATACAATTAGAAGTAAGAGATAATGAAAATCTTCAAAGTCTTTCTTTACCTGATCTTGAGTTGGTTGTTGAGGATATTGAAATATATTCTAATGATGCTTTATCTAATCTCAGTTTAGAAAACCTTGGTACTGCCAATAGGCTTTATGTTGAGGATAACGAAGCGCTAACTTCAATCAATTTGGATGCAATCACAACAGCCAACAGGTTAGATTTCGAGAATAATTCATCGCTAGAGACTCTTAGCTTTCCAGCACTTACTAATCTGGAAATACTAAATATTGAAGAGTTAGAAAATTTATCAAATCTCGATATCTCTAATGTAGAAATCGCTGGAACTTTATCTATAGAAGAGACGATGTTATCTCAAATTAATCTGCCTGGATTGCAGACACTAAGCGGCATATTTATAGATGATAACGAGAGTCTACAAACGATTAACATCCCCTCTGTCACCAATACTCCAGAGGATGGCACAAATGTTTTTGTAGAAAACAATAAAAACTTAACTACCGTAAGTCTAGGAACGATCAATACATTGGATCGCCTGCGCATCGAGGACAATGAAAATTTAACGTCTTTTGAGGCTAATTCGGTTACTACTATTACAGATAGTTTCTCTTTGGATAATAACCCCCAGCTTCTCACTTTTGCATTACCTAATTTGGTGACTTGTAACTCAGGATTAAATGTGCGTCGAAGCAATTTGACTTCTATAAGTTTCGATTCGCTAGAAATTGCAGGAGGGGTTTATTTTTCAGAAAATGAAGATCTAGGTACTGTAAATCTAGGTTCTTTAAGCGCTGCAAGTGCTATCCGATTTATAGAAAATTCTGAATTAATCACCCTTGAATTTCCAAATCTTACCACCACCACTGAAATTAGAATTTCAGACAATCAAAAATTGACTACTGCACAGTTTGATGGTTTAACAACAATAGATGCTTCTATAACTGTTTCAGGCAATGCTGTTTTAGAAAGTTTATCATTTTCCGGCTTAACTACGCTTGGTGTTCCTGAAAGTCGAAATTCGTTAACTATATCCAATAATCCTTTGATAAGCAGCCTGGATTTTTCTAATTTGATCACTTTAAATGGAGGACTCTCAATTTCAGGAAACGGCATGTTACCATCATTGTCATTTCCTGCATTAACATCGATAGTTGCCAACGATACCTTTACCGATGCTAGAATTTCGAGTAATAATGCTATAACAAATATTGCTTTTCCTAATCTAGAAGAGGTTACTGGTATTCGAACTTTTGAAATTCGTGAAAACCTTTTAGAAACCGTAGACTTAGGAAATCTACTTGTATTTAGCGCATTAAATATTGATACTGCTATGCTATTAACTACTCTAAACCTATCATCGGTTCAGGATTTCTCAAGTATGCAACTTGGAAGTGCAGGCAGATTATCCACAACCGCTATTGATGGAATACTAACAAGATTAGTAACGATCACTCCTGCTATAACAGGAAAGAATATTAGAATAAGAGGGGAAGCATCTACTCAAGGAATGACAGACGCTCAAACACTAAGAGATAATGGTAATAACGTATCACTTTTTAATTGATGTTTGTGTTTTTGACTTTCAAAGTATAATTCAAAAAACTCAGATTGATTTTTTTATGAACAAGATTAATCTGAGTTTTTTTACACCAAACCATAAATTTATACACCATGTGGATCTCAGTAAAAGAACAAATTGTAGAAGAGCGAAAATTCGAGCTACATACCAGTAATTGCACTTCTGGTGAAGTAATCCTACAATTATTACGACGGGATGTGAGAGTTTCTTTTTTTCTCTTTCCAAAAAAAATTACACAGCTTGTTTGTTCTGGTACGGGTAAAAAAATAAAAAAAATACATTGGAGTGCGCAAATCAAGAAGACAGCAGAAGAACTGAAAAGAGAACTAAAAGTTCCTACATGGGGTTATTGGAGCTCTGGTATTATTGCTCTGACAGTTCTTCTTGCTGTTCCTATTGGTTTTTATTCTGAAATCAAAACTAATCAAGCATATCAAGAGTCATTTATGGCTCAAAACGATCAACAAAAGAAAGCTATTCTTCAAAAACTAGATACTGGAGATTTAATAGTTACTATGAACAAAGTATACAAAATACAGACCGTAGATCCCGAAAATGTAGTCTTACTAGAAAGTAAGAATCCAGTACCAGAAAGTTTTACTGAGGGATTGACCAACAAGGCGTATCCTAAAACATCCTTTACAAATATCCAACTTGAAGTGTCTAAAACTGTATTTATGAGCGGAATGATTTCAAATAGCGATATGATTTTAAACGTATTGGATAATTAAAATATGAAAAAATGCTTTTACAAAGTATTATTGTCATGTTTACCGTAGTTATGCTCGTGCTACGAACCTACAAAAAGTGTATGAAATATATTACAAAATCAGCTCAAATTGATCGAAATGCATAATTACCTAATTTTTTTTGATTTGAATCTGGAATTGTCAAAAATTTACCTTCGTGGATATCACACCTACAGTATTAATCATGAATTTGACAGGGCCTTTACATAATTAGGAACCAGTTTTGAAGAGAAACCTGTAGACTCTTTTTAACCAAATTTGTTAGGTGTCTATAGAATATTTCAAGGTGTTTCTTCGTTGAGTATAGAAATTCTCTTTTTACGCTATGCAACGAATGAAAATTACTGCCGGACATCAACAAGCTATGCCATATCTTGTGGTCGAAAAGGCAGAGGATTTTATCGATTTTATTCGAAAAATATTTAATGCCCAAGAAATGATTCGTAGTCTTGATACGGATCAAAGAATACAACATTCAGAAATTAAGATCGGAGATAGCACAATTCTTCTCGCTGAAGCATCTAAAAACTATCCTGCGCATCCTGGATCAATGTATGTGTATGTAAAAGACACCGATCAAACATACTATGAAGCAATAGATGCTGGTGCAAAATCATTAATGGAACCCATGGAAGAAGACCATGGTTCTCGCGGTGCTGGTTTTAAAGACCCCTTTGGCAATACCTGGTGGATTGCGACTTTAAATTAAGTTATTAAATTAATTACAACCCAAATCACTCTGGGATTGTTCATCATTATTAGGAAAACAAAAACCAGAGTTCAACACCTCAGGTACGTATCTTGTAAGGTTAGGGTCTCGCAAACTGTTCTCAATAAATAATGTCATATCGGCAATTTCCTGATCAGTAAGATCAATAGTGCCAAATTGAGTTGCTAAGTTTTCTATAATCACATCTGTTGATTGGGGAATACCATTATTTTTATATTCTATTACATCTTTTATTGATGTAAATGTTCCCCCATGGCCATAAAAACCATTATCGGTTACATTGTAGAGGGTTGGTGTTTTAAACTTATAATCATCCTCAGGTTTTCCAGTAAAACCACCTCTACCTTTTTTTACATTCTCAAATCCAGGATTATCTAATATTATCGCAGTAGCAGAATCATCAAAATCACCCATCCCAAAAGCGTGAAAACTTTTATCGTTTAGTGCTGGTCCTGTGTGGCATTCATAACATTTTCCATTACCAAAAAAAGCGATAGCCCCTCTTTTTTCAGCAGCACTCATTGCTTCAGAATCACCTTTTAACCATAGCTGCCAAGGTGATTGATTGGCTAACAATGTTCTTTCGTATGCTGCAATAGCAAGTGCTGCGTTCATCGTAGAATATCTTTCACTTTCAATAACATCACTAAAAGCGTCATCAAACATTTCTTTGTAACCAAATGTATTTACAAACTCATCATCAATAAATAATCTATGAACACCCTGACCTTTTAAGGCCTGTACTTCGACACCTTGAAGTTTCAAAAAGTTTTCTTGAATATTTGTCCAGTTACCTTCTGTACCTTCATTTGTTCCCGTACCTCCAAATTGTCCATTCCATAACATTACGTCCTGGTAAGCAACATTTAACAAGGTTGGTGAACGTAGCGGTTGTATATCTACAGAATCTATAGGAACATTCTGATCGATACTTCTGCCATTACCATTACTTCCAAAACCTACTCCACATTCTCCTATACCCTGTCTAAGCCCAGAGCTAAACCCTGCAGCAGCCTGATGACAAGATGCACATGAATACGTAGCTTTCATCTTACTTATTTTAGGGTTTCTGCCAAGTGCTGTTTCATGTAATAATAATTTTCCTAGCTCGACCTTTTCTTTTGTAATTGGGTTTAAAGGGTCCTGTGGTATGTTTCTATAATCAGTACTACGTGGCAAAACAAAATAAGAAAGTCCTTCTTCATTGGAAGTATTCATTAAAAGTGCTTTTAAATCCTGATCCAATCCTGAAACTATAGGTACGTAGTTATCATCATTAGTACAAGAAAATAATACTGTTGTAATAAATATGAGCGTAATTGTTTTTCTCATTTGTTCCCTCTTTTAGTATTTATCCCATTTAATTATGTTGCGAAAGTAACAAAACTGATCAAACTAAGAAAGGGGATTTTACCCCAAAAAAATGTTTCATTCTGAAAATCGCAAACAAACATTCACGCCTATATACTAGTCCCATTTTTTTGAATATTCAAGAAACCGATACCTCGATACTTTGTTGTCCATTTAAATTTGAGGATTAAAACCTATAAACGACCGATCACAATGAAATCTTTAATTAAACAAATTAATGCTACTTCCTGTTTTTCTATACCCCTGTTTTTAAAAAAAGACAAGGACACTGATTTCTTATTAGACACTACTCTATTCAAAGGTTTGATAATTCATTATTAAATCCTAAAAGCTAATTTTTATAACATACATATCATTTTATTCAAATGAAAAAAATCAACTATTGCATAGTGGCTTTACAATTATTTTTTTGTTTGGCAATTGCACAGAAACAAGAACCTTTTAAAGTAACGGTGATACCACCCTCTCCAGAGGCAGCACAATTGGCAAAATATGAAGACATTCCTGTAGGCCTATATTCGGGAACCCCCAATATCAGTATTCCTATATATACTGTTAATGAACGGGGATTAACATTGCCTATCTCGTTAAACCACCACGCTTCTGCACACAAGGTCGAAACAGTAGCTCCCAGAACAGGTATGGGATGGAGTCTAAACGCTGGTGGAGTCGTCACGCGAAGTCTTAGGGGATTGCCAGATGAATTCTATAATGGTACCTTACAAGGTTTTTTGGCACGGGCAGAATTCTTAAAACCCCAATGTGAGGACAGTACAGAAGATTGTATTGAAACATATTGGCAAACTACACCTATGCAAGAAAGATATGAGGTGTTTAAAAATTTGGCCGATGGTTGTTGGGATGCAGAGCCAGACCTCTTTTACTTCAATGTTTCCGGGTTTACTGGAAGTTTTCAATTTGACTGGCATGGTAATATTATTATTTCTTCAGAGCATAACATAAAAGTGAGGCCTGTTGGATTAGAACCAAAAGAAGCGAATTATATATCAGGCTGGGAATTAACGATGCCTAATGGCGTTAAATACATCTTTAACACACAAGAAACTCAAATAAATAGGCAGCCATTTAGTCTAAGTAATCTTTGTAATTCGACTTTAAATGATTTGGAGATTCCTCAAAGTTGGTTTCTTACAGAAATGCACAACCCCAATACAGAAGGTCATATTTTTTTTGAATATGATCCCTATGTGCAAAAGACTACCATAAAAGCTATGGCTACCATAACACATAATCTTAATGCAGATGGCTCATTACAAGCTGGATCAACACAAGGTGATCAGGAGATAACTATGGAAATCAAAGGGAAATACCTGCGAAAAATTAGTACATCTTCTGGGCAAACTACAATAGATTTTGTAGAAGATACTACTCGAAAACGTACAGATCCTGGTATTGAGAATAGCGAAAGCTCACCACTATATCCTCTGGGTGCTATAAGGGTAACAAACAACAACAACAAGGAAGTAGATCAATGGAAATTGTCTTATTATAATGATGATGATTCTATTAACCGATTAACCCTAAAATCTCTTCAAAAAAAATCGGCAAATAACTCAGTTCCTCCCTACAAATTTGAATATGAAGGAAGATTGCCGCATACGAACTCCTATAAACAGGATCATTGGGGGTTCTATAATGGCAGAAATGCACAAACTCTTGTGCCCGAAGCAAAGTATAGGGGTCAAACCTTATCTGGAGCAAACCGTTCACCAAATTCCTCTAAAATAACCAATGGAATGATTAAAAGGATAATCTACCCTACGGGAGGAATTGATGAATTTACTTTTGAACCACATGACTATAGTTTTATTCAGAATAACGAAGTTTTTGATACAGAAACCGATTGGAGCGAAAGAACCAAAGCGGTCAGTGTTCCAAATTCTCAACCTGACCCCGGATCCAATAACAGAAAAGAAGAACGTATAGATATTCCTGAACACTGGGTTCCTCTTAGGGCAGAAATTACTACCCGATTTATCAATAATAATTTTGGCGGTGTGCGACAACATCCAAGAGTAAGTATAATAGATGAAGAAGGAACAGAGATTTTTGTTTCACAACCCGTTTTTCCTGGAAAAGATAATAGCGGAGCTCCATATGTTATAAGTAAATTTGAGGTCAACATTCCCGATTCGGCCGTAGGTAAACTTACTTTGGTGGCCACTACTAGAGTTCCTCATGGTACCATTGACGACTTATGGGAGAGAATCACAATGAACGTCACCTGGAAAGTGCCCAACACTGTAGATGCCCCTGTCATTGCCGTAGGTGGAGGTTCTCGTATAGCAAAGATAGAACGTTCATACGGATTTGGAAATCCTAATAAAGTCATCCAATATGAATACAGAATGGTAGAAGACGGAAGAATAAAGTCTTCTGGTTCTTTACTAGAAACTATAAAAAAACACCAAACAGAACAAATATATTGCGATTATGCCACCCCAGAGTGTAATACAAAACTTATTCGATCTGCCCAAAATCGAACAGCATTGGGGACTACCCAGGGAAGCCAAGTTGGGTACAGACAAGTCTCTGTAGTACGCGGAGAATTGGGTGAAAACGGGAAATCTATTCATTATTTTTCTTCCCCTTACACCATACAGGACATTCGATCTGACAAAACACCTTTTCCTCCTGCGGTAAGTAACGATTACAAAAGAGGATTACTAAAAAAACAAGAAGACTATAACCATCTGGGCAATCTGGTTCATGAACTCAATCATACTTATCAGTACCGTGAAAAACGGAACAGAGGATTAAAAATAGGATGGAAAAGACCTTCTGCTAATCCCGAGTTAGAAGGTCCCAAGGATCCAGAACGACTTATTTTGGGACTATATTATACTGTATTGGGTTTTAGTAAACTTATCAGAACGGAAGAAATCACATATTTTGGAGATACGTATAATCAACCCTTTAAAAAATTAATGGAGTATGCGTATAAAATAGAACCTAACCCTCTTGATTACTATTCAAAACCTAATCCGGACTACTATCATAAAAAGCTCATACAGGAATCCACCACTGAAAGTGAGGGAAAGAAAATCATTACCCAATACAAATACCCATTGGACTATGCCAGAGGAACAACAACCGTAATTGATAAGATGAAAGACAGGCATCTTATAGGTTCTCCTTTAGAAAAATTAACGTTAGAAGAACTTGGGGATGGAGAGCTATATTTGTTATCTGCCCAAAAAACAGAATATGATCTTTTTGAGAATCATATCCAACCGCATCAAATATATACTGCAAAAATTGCTGAACCAATACTAGTTACTACAGATCCCTACACTATAGCTAATAGTGTATATGAGCCTCGTTTTATATTCGATAAATATAATCAGTTTGGTAATCTGTTACAACAATCTCAACCGCACGGTTCGTCAATAGCTTATATCTGGAATAATAAAGGTACTCTTCCTGTTGCACAAGTAATAGGTGCGCAACCTAGTCAGGTTTTTCACACCAGTTTTGAGGAAAATGGAGTGCTTGGCTCTGGGGGAACAGGTGTTAAGTATCATAATGGATCATCTTATATCATTCCTCAAGAACTAAGGCCACAAGGAAGTGATTTAGTCATGACATACTGGTTTTATAAAAGCGGAAAATGGCAGATCCAGGAAGAAAAGCCATACAATCCTGAAATAACTCATAATGGCGCTAATGGATTAGATGAAATAAGAGTATACCCAAAAGGGGCTCAAATGACATCATACACTCATGATCCATTGGTAGGGATTACATCCATTACTGATCCTAATAATATTACCTCTTACTTTTCTTATGACGATCAGGAAAGGTTAACAACGATTAAAGACCTAAATAAGAATATTATGCAGTACCACGAATATAATTTTAAACAAAACTAACCGGTTAGACATGAAAAATAATAAACAAATATTAATAAACTGGAGTATAGCCATTGTTTTATTATTAACATCAATAGGTTCGGCAAATGCGCAAATTTTGTCTGGAAATACTGTTGTAACACCTGGCAGCACACATGTGTATACATTCACACCCAGTATCCCCAATACAAATCCTTTTAATTCTCGGTGGATAATAGATGGTGATATTTCTTATACCACTACAGGAACATTTCAGGTACAAGTAACCTGGTCAAACTCTCCAGGATCAGGAATGGTAGAATTTACATCAGCTAATGTTGGAAGTGCCAGCTTAAGCGTATCTATTGTCACTCCAGAACCACCACCTCCGCCACCATCTGTACGCAACACTACTATTTGTGGTTTTGGAACCATAACAGTAGAGGCCTATGGAGCACCATCTGGGAGTACCTACAAATGGTATCGTGAAAATAACACCTTTATAAAAAACGGTGCTACTCATACCGTAGAGTTTACTAATGGTATTAATCCTATTCTTGAAAAACGATATAAAGTAAGCTATGTAAAAAACGGAAGAGAAAGCAGTAAAAGACTGGTGGTCACACGTTCTTTTCCTGTTCCACAAGTAGTAAATGCGGGTAATGACCTCACCATGTGCTTAAACACTCCACGGCTATCCCTTTCTGGGATTCCAAATGGAGGTACTTGGAGCGGAAATGGTATTACAAATACATCTTCAGGGTATAAATTTAACCCAAATTCAGCCGGAGCTGGAGCTCATACCCTGACCTATCGATATACTAATGAATATGGATGTTCAAAATCTGACACTCGTAAAATAACAGTACAAGAACTCCCTATCGATGATGTTGGCTCTAATATAGGTTTATTTAGTGATGCTGGGTTGTATGATCTTTCAACAACTAATACAAATCCAGAGATTATTACTAAATCATGGAGCGGCCCTGGAGTAGTAGATAATGGTCCTATGTTTGATCCTTATAATGCAAACTCCAATAATACGATTACCTATACCTATTCTGATGATAATTGTAGCAATTCTGATAGTAGAATAATTTTTGTACATCAACCACCTGCGATCTTATCGGATGGAGATTTTATTTTATCAGATGGGAATAATGCAGTTGATTTGACAGTCAATAATGTATATCCAAATTATACGTGGTATAAAGACAATTCGCCAATCCCGGGAGCTAATCTTAGAACATATTCTGTAACATCTCCCGGAGTGTATAGTGTTAGAATTATTTTAGAAGGTGGGACATCAAGATTAACTAGACCCGTTCAAATATTTAGAAATAATGATCTCATGAATTATGTAAGAGTATACAGTACACAAAAAGAAGGTTTTACATCTGCTCAATCTGTAATTTCTGCTCCTGTTGATGATGTAAGAGTGAATACCAACTATTTGGATGCTCTGGGACGCAATCTTCAAACGGTGGGCAAACAAAACTCTCCACAAAAAAAGGACCTGGTCAATCACACGATTTATGATCAATTTGGAAGACAACATAAAAAATATTTACCCTATGTAAGTAATTACGGAAGTGGTTCTTATAAAGATATAGACGTACAAAACACCTCTTCGAGCCCTCAATTTCAGTTTTATCAAAATGTAAATAATAAAGTTGCAACCACTTCCGCTCCGTGGGCCGATACAAAATTTGAATCCTCACCACTAAATCGAACTATAGAGCAAGGAGCGCAAGGAGAAGATTGGCAATTAGGAACTGATCATATCATTCGATTTATATACAGAGGAAATACAATTTCAGACGATGTAGCTATTTGGAAAAAAGGGCCTAACGGTTTAATTAGTAATCAATCCTATTCTGAAAATTCCTTAACGGTGAATCAAGTTAAAGATGAAAATGGCCATACACAAATCACCTATACCGATAAACTGGGAAGAAAAATTATGGATGAAATGGAAGATGGCGAGGCAAATTTGGCACGTACCTATTATGTATACGATTCCTTCGGAAGAATAACAAATGTAATTCCTCCATTAACATCTGAAGCAATAAGTAACACATATCCCAAAACGATTTCTCAGGAAATATTAGATCGCGAATGTTATCAATATGCGTTTGACTACAGAGGAAGAACTACGGTTAAAAAACTCCCAGGCGCAGATAAAATGACAATGGTCTATGATCGATGGGATAGATTAGTGCTCTCACAAGACGGTAATCAACGACTCAATAACCATTGGAGTTTTACAAAATATGACCGTTTTGACCGCCCTGTGCTCACCGGTGTAAAAACCATTACCAGAGATCAGGAATCTGTACAACAATTGGTAGATGATTTTTATAACGATATACAAACAGGAACTCAGATCAGATATGAAGAATTGGGAGCAGGTTTTCATGGATATACTAATAGATCCTATCCGGTGCTTACAGAAACCGATGAGGTTATGTCTGTTACTTATTATGATACCTATGATTTTAAAGATGATTTGGATCAGAATCCGTATTCACTTATTTATACTTTTTTTTCAGAAATTAATGTGAAAAACCCATTAATAATTGCTAAAGGACAAATTACAGGAACCAAAATCAAAATCTTAGGTAAAGATCAGTATCTGGTTAATGTCAATTTTTATGATGAAAAATACAGGCTTATACAAACCGGATCGACAAATCATCTAGAGGGTTTTGATAGATTCACTACCAAATTCGATTTTGTCGGTAATGTAATAGAAGATCATAGAAGACACCTGGTATTTGTAAATAACGAAGTAAAAGAATTAACGATACACAAAGAATACACATATGATCATCAAGGAAGAGAGTTAAAAACTTATCATACTATTAATGATCAAGATAGGGTTTTGTTATCAGAAAATAAATATAATGAACTCGGGCAACTGGTCGAAAAGAACTTGCACTCAACCAATAATGGACAGCAGTTTTTGCAAAGCATAGATTATCGATATAACATAAGAGGATGGTTAAAATCTATTAATAACCCAGAGCTTGCTGTCAATCCTGAAAATAATGATGATGACAATGATCTTTTCGGAATGGAATTATTTTACAACGAAAGAAATGTTGAAATAGAAAACACTCCCAGCTTCAACCGAAATATTTCTGCCATTAAATGGAAAAGTGCCGAGCAAAACGAAGAACAGGTATATAACTACACCTATGACCCTATGAATCGCTTAAAAACAGCCTATTACAAAAATATTACCGCCCCAACGAAGAATGGATTATATAATGTTGGTGGACAGGCAGGTATTTCCGAAGATACTGGGATATCTTATGATAAAAACGGAAATATCTTGCACTTGAAACGGATGGGGTTGATCAGCGATTCGGCAGGAGTAATAGATGATCTCTACTATCAATACTCCGGGAATCAACTCATATCTGTTAATGATTTAGGTGATACATCTATAGGGTTTAAAGTTCTTGAAAATTCAAACGGTGGAAATGGAGGTTCTGATCTCCCCGATCCAAATCAGGGACCTCCAATTAACCCGGGAGGTGGCAATGACCACTAAATGATAATTGATGATATGTATATACAAACCAGAAATATAATTATCAAAACAGTAATAATCGTGGTATTATTTCCAGCATTGATTTTCGCACAAAGCGGATCTGATGATTATCAATATGATCCTAATGGTAATTTAATTATTGAGCGCTATAAAGGTATTGAGCATATTGAGTACAATATACTTGATCTACCAGAAACGATTTTGTTCAAAGATGAGAAAAAGATAATATACACCTATACTGCTGCAGGAGATAAAATTTCGAAAACGGTAATTAATTCCAACGGAATAGTAATATCAAAAAAAGACTATATAGAAGATCTGGTTTATGCCAATGATGAGATTGAATTTTTTCAACATGCACAGGGGTACGCAGAACCTGTAAACAATGGTTCGTTTAATTATATATACCAACATATCGATCATTTAGAAAATATTAGGATATCTTATTCTGATGATGACAAGGATGGAAAAGTTGATCCTGGTGTAGAGGTCAAGGAGACACAAGACTATTATCCTTTTGGTTTAAAACTCATTAAAGAAAATAACATAATCAGAGGGCGTGATCACACCTATGGGTTTGGAAATAAAGAAGAACAGGAAGAATTTGATTTAAATTGGAATGATCATGGAGCACGATTTTACGATCCGGCATTAGCGAGGTGGCACGTTATAGACCCTTTGGCAGATGATTTCTTGTCTCAAAGCCCATATAATTTTGCATTTAACAATCCTATAACCTATAACGATCCAGATGGAATGCAACCACATCCGTCAGATAATGATGAAGATTTCAGGCCATATGATCTTCCTACATCTAATCCGGTAAAAGACACTTTCGAAACATTTTTCCCAACCCCACCTAACCCAGATAGAATTGAAGAGCAGGTACGAGACGAAAATAAGGGAGCTAGCGAAGATGAATTGAACGATATTTTTTGGGATACCCTGGAAAAGAAGGATCTTGATTTTAGTATAAAAGTGAAATCAACTGAATTGGTTTTCGAAACGATGAATGAAATATTAGGGACTTTTTCTGTTGTTCCCGAACCCATAATCAGGGTTTTAGTCGGATTATCCAATGATGATTCTGATGTTTTAATAAGAGAACTTGAAAAATTGGCAGACGACCCAGCAGCTCTTTCTGATTTAATTCCGGGACCAGGAGGCAAAATCGCTAAAATAGAAAAACTAAGAAGGTTTATCAAAAAACTCGACAACCTACAATATACTATAAGAAACAGAACAAAAAGGGCCCTCAAAAGGAACAAAACATTGAGGAAAATTAGAAAAAGAAAAAGGGTGCTTACTCCAATATTTGGAGTTCCAGAATTGCCAAAGGCTACGGTTAAGAAATTATCAGGTAAAAAAAGAAAACAACTTCCAGCACCAAAAGATCCAAAACCTAAAAATTAATATAACATGCAACATAAAAAATATAGGGTTTTTGCACTTTTTATATTGGTGACTCAATTGTCTGTTTGCCAAAATGAGTATTCATACGATCAAAATGGAAACTTAATTAAAGATGGCAACAAAAACATTATGTACATAACCTATAATGTTTTGAATCTACCTGAAGAGGTCCACTTTTCAGATGGTAGAAAGATCATCAATACCTATACAGTCAGTGGAAAAAAAATAAATCAGGAAACCTTCTCTTCAGATGGCACATTACATTCTAAAAAAGACTACCTGAATAACATCGTATATAATTCAGGTCAATTAGAATACATCAATACTGCTGAAGGTTATATAGAACCCGAAAACAATGATTTTTTATACACCTATCAGCACAAAGATCATTTAGGCAATATAAGAACCTCATTTCCTGAGAATAATGACAATGCAACTTTGGTAAAAGAAGAAAAAAACTATTATCCTTTTGGTCTGCAATGGAAACAATCTAATACTGTTATTCGGGGTAGAAAACATAATTATGGTTTTGGAGGAAAAGAAGAGCAGGTTGTTTTTAATCTTGACTGGCACGATTTTGAAGCAAGAATGTATGATACTTCTCTAGGAAGATGGCATGTGGTTGATCCCATGGCAGAGAAGTTCAGTTTTATATCTCCTTATGTATATGTAGCTAATAATCCTATTAAGTATATCGATCCAGACGGAAGACAACAACGAGTAGCTCCCCCACCAGCATCTACCATTAAAGCCGCAAAACAAGTTGCTCAAACTACTCAAAAGATTAGCAGAATCCCGTATGTAGGACCTATAATTGCTGCCATATTGATACCTGCAGGAGTAGGAATAGCTGCCTCTCAAGCGGCAGGAAGACCTCTTCCTGCCGAGACACCACAACCAAATTCTGTTTCAGGAAGCATCTCCCTTGCTGCAGGAGTTTCTTATCCGTTTGCATTGAGTAGGGCCAAAAAAGCAGATGCAAGAAAAGCCAAGAAAGCAGCACAAGAAAACCAGACAGCTAATCCAGAATTGTCGGTAATTCAAGGTGGAGGTGGAGATGACGGGGATGGTTTTAAAACCGCTTTTGTGGTGACAAGCCGAGGGGATTATACGGTTACTAGAAACACCATTGATTTTCCAGGTAACATTATTGTAGGAGATCCATCGTTGGCAGAAGCCCGAAATACTGCCATTAGAAAAAGAAAAGAACATAATAGAGATACATTTATATTACAAGTAGATGCAACACATTGGAGACAGGTCACAGCTAAAGAGTATCCAGATAACCCCAGTGTATTTGTGAGTCTAAAAGGCAATATTCGCATCAATGAAATATTACAAGTTAAAGAAATGGGGCAATGGGATATTCCAACACAATCCACAATTAATGCAATGCAATAAAACTTTTAGTTAAATGAACAAAATGTCTAATACAATACACGTTATAGTTGCTTTCGCCTCACTCTTTTTTACTATGAATATTCTTATAGGCCAAAATCTCACATATACATATGATCAAAATGGAAATTTGATTAAGGATGTTAATAAAAATATTGTTTCTATAACCTA
Source organism: uncultured Aquimarina sp. (assembly GCA_947496355.1). Taxonomy (GTDB): domain Bacteria; phylum Bacteroidota; class Bacteroidia; order Flavobacteriales; family Flavobacteriaceae; genus Aquimarina. Next base: position 402,489 of record CANMCO010000001.1, on the reverse strand, counting down.
TAATGTATTGAACTTACCAGAAGAAATTGTTTTTTCTGATGGAAAAAAAATCATTTATACCTATAGTGCCGAAGGGAAAAAAATAAGTCAACACACCTTTGTTTCTGATGGAAGTAATCATTCAAAAAAAGACTACCTGGATAACATCGTATACAATTCAGGTCAATTAGAATATATCCATACTTCACAAGGATATATTGAGCCCAAAATTGCGAATGGCTTTACATATATTTATGAATATAAGGATCACCTTCACAACATCCGTTTCTCTTTTGCTGATGAGGATCAAGATGGGCAAATTAATCAAGATGAGGTCAGAGAAGAAAAATCATACTATCCATTTGGTATGAAACACTATGGCTTTGGTATCATTAGAGGGCGTCAACATCAATATGCTTTTGGAAGTAAAGAACTAGAGAGTATATTTGATCTTAATTGGTATGATTATGGCGCAAGAAGATATGATCCTGTTTTAGGCAGGTGGCTTTCTTATGATCCGTTGTCCGAAAACGGGTTTCATTTAAGTCCTTTTGTCTATGCATTTAATAACCCTATATTATTTATAGATCCTGACGGGCTCTGGCCTTCATTTTCTGATGTTTTAGACTACGGACAGGAAGGTTTGGATTATGCCGGAGCATTTCCTGGATTAGGAATAGTTCCTGATCTGTTAAATGCGGGGGTATCAGTGGCAAGAGGGGATTTAGGAGCTGCCGCAGGTAGAGGTTTACAAGCTATTCCCGGTTTAGGTCAAGTTGTGCTTGGAGGTAAAAAAATTAAAAAAGCAGCAGATGTTGTTGACAGACTAGATGATGCAGCAACACTAGCTTCTGATGCCTTGGCACAAGAACAGGAAGAAAACACAATTGAGTTTGATGTAGGTATAGTTGTTACTATGAACCTGGACAATCAGGAGGTAACTACAGCTCCATCTATAAAAGATGATCAGCTCAAAGATCAGGGGCTATTTGAAAGTGCTGGTATGGCACTAAAAGCTTTTTTTGAAAAAGGAAAGAAGAAAATAATACGAAAGGCAAAACGAAATACAACCATTAGGAAAATGAGAAGGAGAAGAAGAGCCATTACTCATCGAGTAGATCCTATCGACCCAAATGATAAACCCAAACTTGTATTACCAAGAGTTGACATTGTAAAAGATAGAAAATTACTCCCAGCTCCAAAAGACCCAAAACCTAAGAAAAAGTAATTTTCTCCGAGACAAGCCCTTGGGGTATTAAACCCACCTAGAATAGATGAATATCAAAAAACAAATAACTCTACTGTTGATTTTATGGGTTGCTAACGGAGCAATTGGCCAAAATCAGTATTCCTATGATCAAAATGGAAACCTAATCTCTAATAATAATAAAGAAATTGTTGCTATAATATATAATGTCCTCAACTTACCTGAAGAAATTCTTTTTTCAGATGGTAGAAAAATTATCAATACGTACACCGCAGATGGAAAAAAATTAGGTCAGGAAACTCTTCTAGAAGATACAACCGTAAACTCTAGAAAAGACTACTTAGATAACATTGTATATAATTCAGGTCAATTAGAGTATATCAATATTGCAGAAGGGTATATCGAACCCGCGAGGAACCATGGTTTCACCTATAGCTATCAGCATAAAGATCAGGGGGATAATATCAGGGGGTCATTTGCTGATGTCGATGGAAATGGCATTCCAGCTCCGGTAAAAGAAGAAAAAAACTATTACCCCTTTGGATTACAATGGCAACAACCTGATGCTGTTGTCAGGGGGAGACAACATAACTATGGATATGGAGGAAAAGAAGAAATCAAGGCCTTTGGATTAGATTGGAATGATCATGGTGCCCGGATGTACGATCCAGCGATAGCCAGATGGAATGGGATCGATGAGCTTGCTGAAAAATATGTTGCACTATCTCCTTATCATTATGTGATGAACAACCCGATTATATTTAATGATCCCGATGGAAAAGATGCAGAGTTCACTATTAGTGATAAACGTATAATTATTAAATCTAAATTTTCTATTGAAGCAGATTTTGCACGATTAGAGAAAAAATATGGACTGACTAGAAAACGAATCGAAACAACAATTATCAACAACATTGCTCAGGAATGGGGGCCTGCTTTTACCGGAAGCAATAAAACGTATTTGCCTAGTTTTTATAAAGATCCTGGTACTGGGAAAAAATATGAGGTTTGGTTTGAAAAACCCGAAATAGATCCTTCTAGCTCGAATACAATTACTATTACTGATAATCTTGAAAGAATGGAAAGCAGTCCTAATGGTTATACCCGGGACAAAAAAGATATTGTTATGTTTTATGATCAACTGGGTTTATCTGCACATGAGTATGGACACACCTTAGGACTTCAGAATGATATTTATACAGAAGATTCAGAAATTATGACAATCGATGACCAAGGAAATTATGAGTTAAAAAATATCGTTGGCACCGGCGAGGGGATTATGGCAAATAAAAAGGGGTATGTTCAAAAACGTCATATTGATCAAATTGTATCACCTATTGTAAAATCCTGGAATCAACTAAAAACAAAAACCGGTCAAAACAATCCTGTTCAGGAAGCTACAGGTAATTTAAAAGGAAACAACCAGAAGGCGACAATTAAAAAGGTCAAACCCACAAAAAATTTACTAGAATATTAATCAATGAAATACATAAAAATAATAGTATTCACAATTTGCTTATTACTGTGTAAACCTTGTTTTTCTCAGGTTCAATTATATCAATACGACTTGAACGGAAATCTAATTTCTGATAATACTAAAAATATTATTTCTATAGCTTATAATGTTCTCAACCTACCAGAAGAAATTGTTTTTTCTGACGGAAAAAAAATCATAAACACTTACAGCGCAGACGGAAAAAAACTTAAACAGAAAACTCTTCTAGAAGATACAACAGTAAATTCTAGAAAAGACTACTTAGATAATATTGTATACAATTCAGGTCAATTAGAGTATATCAATACTGCAGAAGGATATATCGAACCCGATGGAAACCAGAATTTTACTTATACCTATCAGTATAAAGACCAAACAGACAACATCAGGGTTTCGTTTGCGGATGCCGATGGAAATGGCATTCCAGATGCGATAAAAGAAGAAAAAAACTATTACCCCTTTGGATTACAATGGCAGCACCCCAATTTGGTGATTAGGGGCCGAAAACATAACTATGGATATGGGAGTAGAGAAGAAATTGAAGCATTCGGCCTGAATTGGAATTATCATGATACTAGAATGTACGATCCAGCTCTAGTAAGGTGGAACGGTATTGATCCTCTTGCAGAAAAATATAAAAGCTGGTCTCCATATAATTATGTTATAGGTAATCCAATATTATTTAATGATCCAGACGGAAGAAAACCAACTTGGACAGTCAAGGGTAATACTATTAGTGTGAATGTAGACATATATATTGAAGCAGATTTTGATAAAATTAAAAAAGAATATGGATTAAATAAAAAACAAGCTGTAAGCCATTTTAAGGATAAGATAGAGGCAGAATGGGGAATAGATCCTGAAAATGAAAATGGTAAACCAATGTATAAAGACCCCGAAACTGGTAAAGAATATGTATTAGATATAAATGCTAATGTAATTACCGACCCAAAAGCGTCAAATTCAGAAAGTACCATTCTTTTAACAGATGATCAGGAGATTTTAGGAGGAATATCTTATGTAGAAGATATGGAATATGGAGTATGGAATGCTAAGCAAATATTTGATCCAAAGAATAATGGTAATCTAGCAGCCCACGAATTTGGGCACTTACTGGGTTTACCTGATGAATACTATAAACTGTCAAAAGTATCTATGTTTTTGTTGACCAGGAAAAAAGAAAATTATTGGCTCGGAGATAAAGATAATATTATGGTCAGTTCTTTTAGTGGTAGTGCTCAACAAAAACATTATGATGCAATTGCTAAACCTATTATAAGATTTTATAATATCCATAATAAATACAATAAAGGAATTAAAAAAGCTTCGGGGATATTAAATTATTCTACAAGAAAGACTAAAGGAACTAACATAATTCATAACAACGGAGTTGTATGGAGAGCAAACAGAAAATAAAGAACACTCACTATTTAACAAATCTTTAAAAAAATGAAATTTTATCTTCTTTTAATGATTGTTCTATTAAGTAATAGAATGGTTTTTGGTCAATCTTTATATCATTACGACCTCAATGGGAACCTAATTGCCGATTCAAATAAAACTATATCATCAATAAAATATAACATCCTTAATCTTCCGGAAACTATAATCTATCAAGATGGAAGAAAAATAGAATATACTTATACGGCTTCAGGAACAAAGCTTTCTCAAAAAGTATACCTGGCAGATGGAAGCTTAAGACAAAACAAAGATTACCTGTTTGATTTAGTGTATGCTGACAATAGTTTGGAGTTTTTATCTCATCCGCAAGGATATAACGAACCAAACAATCAAGAAGGTTTTAGTTACATATATCAACACAAAGACCATTTGGGAAATATTCGTGTTTCCTTTAAAGATCAACAAATAAAAGAAACCAAAGATTACTATCCTTTTGGGTTACAACTAGCACAATCAAAATCCATACTTAGAGGTCGAAAACACAACTATGGTTATAACAATAAAGAGCTTAATGAGGTCTTTGATTTAAATTGGTGTGATTACGGTGCCAGAAGATACGATCCTTCTTCGGCACGATGGATGTCTATTGATCCTTTGGCAGAAAAATATTCTTCAATATCAACATATGCTTATGTAGCTAACAACCCTATTCGTTTTATTGATCCAGACGGGAAGCAAATCTTTGAAGATGATAAAAGTATTTGGTCCGAGAAAAAAAGAATGATCTCTAATAGAAGAAACAACCTTCAAAATTCATTAAAAGAACTTATCTCAGAAGGAGCAAATCAAGACAAAATTGATGATATGGAAGCTCGTGTTAGTGGCCTTAATTATGCATTAACTGCAATGAATCGATTAGAACAAAGTGATCGGGTGTTTCAATTAAAGAAAGTAGATAATGATGAAGATATTGAAACTACGTACGATAAAGACTCCAAGCGTCTTGTCATTGCTTACAATAACACAGCCACTTTTGTTCATGAGGTTATTCATGGGGATCAGTTCGAAAATGGAGATGTAATATACAACGAAAATACTGGACTAGGTTTAGGTACTGATTTAGCGGATGAAGTCATGGCATTCAAGGCTCAATATTCTTATGATCCTGAAACCCTTGGTGTTTCTTCACAAAGACAAATCACTTCAAATTGGATTCTGAATACATTTCAAAAATATGATGACCACGCTAAAATTCCACTTAATATTAACTCTACTAAATCTGATTTTATTCGCGCTTATCCAAATAAATTTAATCTTGTTAATAAGTTGCCCAATAATTTTATCTTCAGAAACTCTCGTAATATAATTTATAAAGACCCTTGGGAAGTTATTGAACGACTAGAAAAACTATTTAACATTCCTAATTAGAAAACTATATCTTCTTATTTTTCTTGTCTCAACAAGAGAAAGAGATTCATTAATATAAACGTGATCAAGCCTGGTAATAACCATCCTAAATTATATCTGCCTAATGGCAAAATATCCAGGACAGGACTTATAAATTCTTGCATTCCTAACGATCCCAAAAAATCGGGAATACTAAACAAAATAGTGACAATAACCACTGCTCTAAATACTATAGGAGTTGTTAATTTATCTGGTAGTACATTAAGCAATATCAATATTATGGTAATAGGATAAATAAACATAAGTGCAGGTATTGCAACTTCTATAATATAATGTACATCAAATTGCCCCATCAAAACTCCTAGTAGACAACCAATAATTGCAGTAATAAGGTATACTTTTTGAGAATTCCCAAATACTCCTTTCATAAAATCGGCAGTTCCCGTTACGATACCCACAGCCGTTGTAAAACAAGCTAGACCTACTAGCACACTCAAGAACACACTTCCAATATTTCCAAGAGTTTTTAAACTTATTCCTGAGAGCAGTTCTGTACGAGAAACATTGCCTTCAAATTGTGTATTAAACATAGCTCCGGTATAAATCATTCCGGTATAAATTAGTAAAAGACCCACTCCAGCCACAATTCCAGATTTTATAATCAATTTTTGGTTTTCCTTAAAATCTTCCTTACCCTTAATCTTTAGAGAAATTATAATCACACCTCCCACTACTACAGCTCCTATGGCATCAAAAGTTTGGTATCCTTCAAGTAATCCGTTAATAACAGGGGTTTGAAAATCGGTTGGACTAATTGGAGCCTGCATCGAAAAAATTCCGATACTAATAATACTAATGACAACAATAAATATAATAGGAGAAAGAAATTTACCAAGCAGACCCAGTATTTTGGATCTGTTGAGTACAAAAAGCAAGACAAGCGCAAAATAAATAGTACTGGTGAGCCAGGCATTAGTTCCAAAAAAAGGTTGTATTGCCATCTCATGGGTTACTGATGCTGTTCTGGGCGACGGTAGCGTAATTGAGATAATATATACCAACAAGCAATAAACAAGACTAAATGTGGGTGATACTTTTTTTGCAAAATCCAGCATCGTGCCTTGAAGTTTTGCATGTGCAAAGATTCCTAACAATGGGATTATCACCGCAGAAACAGCAAATCCAAGAGTTACCTGGAGCCAAAGATCTCCAGCTTTAAAACCAAGCAATGGAGGAAGCATGAGGTTTCCTGCTCCAAAAAACATAGAAAATAATGCAAATCCTGCAACGAAAGTTTCTTTATTAAATCTCATTTAATTAGGTTTATGTGCCTAAAAATAAAATTTCAAAATGATTTTAGCATACAAAGGGATTAAAATTAATTACAATGTTTCGGGAAAGGGTGCTCCGCTTGTTTTTCTACATGGGTTTTTAGAGAATGCTACTATGTGGGAAGAAACGGTTCATCACTTTTCAAAAGATTATAATTGTATATCTATTGATTTGCTAGGACATGGTGGTACTGAGTGTCTTGGATACATACATACTATGGAAGATATGGCCATAGCTGTTAAGGCAGTTCTAGAATACTTAAAAATTTCCAAAGCTACATTGATTGGCCATTCAATGGGAGGCTATGTCACTCTTGCCTGCATAGATCTTTTTCCTGATTTGGCTACTGGATTAGTCTTACTTAACTCTACATCTTTGCCGGATAGTGACGAGCGAAAACTAAATCGTACACGGGCTATCAATGTAGTGAAAAAAAACCCAAATGCATTTACCAGCATGGCTATTGCAAATCTTTTTGCTCAAGAAAACAGATCCCGATTTATCAAAGAGATAGCTCAAATTAAGAATGAAGCCTCAAAAACTCCCTTACAAGGAATTATCTCTGCATTAGAAGGTATGAAAATCCGTAAAGATCGCAGTAATATTTTGTCTCATTTTAAAGGTTCAAAAATAATCTTTTCAGGAAGAAAAGATCCTGTACTACCTTATAGTCAAAGTATTAAAGAAGCGACCCAAAGTAAAACCGATCTTATCAGTTTTGATTGGGGACATATGTCATACATAGAAAACAAGGAAGAATTCCTTTTAGAATTACAAAAATTCTTGAATTAAACCATAAAAAAGGTTGTAAAAAACGCTCTGTGAAATCAAAAATAACATAGATGAAATACACTTTTTTAGGTACAAAAACCTTACAAATGGGTCATTTTAGTTAAAAATCAGTAGTTTAAGACAAATTTTTCTTACAAAAACTCGGTTTGTAAGAAAAAAAATATTATTATTGTATTGATAATGAACTTATAACCCTTGTCTATGTACTAAATACCCCTAAAGAATTATGAAAAAACATACCCCTAACTCTGCCTTTTCCTTCTCCAAAATATACTGCTCTCTATTTGGTCATGATTATGTTCTTAGCAAAAACGTTACCCATCATATAAAAGAATATTCTTGTTCTCATTGCGGAGAACAAGCTACAACTAATAGCAGAGGTCGATTAGAAGTAATGACTCCTAAATTAAAAGAAATTAATGATGCCCTGGCATCTGTGCATGCTAAGAAACTTGCAAAAATTAAAGTTGATGCCCCATTTCAGGCTGCTTCATAATTATGCCTTAATTGGATTCCAACCTTGAGCCTTTAATTCAATTTTTTCATTCGCTCTTGTTACTAATCCTATTCCACTTTTCTCATCAGTAATATGCCCAATAACTGTTAGATTAGGGTTTGCTTTTATTTTTGGAAAGTCTTCCTGGGCAATTGTAAATAATAGCTCATAATCTTCACCTCCATTAAGCGCAATAGTTGTACTGCTTAATTTAAATTCTTCACAAATAGAAATTACAGAAGGGTCTAATGGTATTTTATCCTCATATAAATTTACCCCTACTTTGGATCGCTTGCATAAATGTATTACTTCTGAAGATAACCCATCACTTATATCAATCATGCTTGTTGGTTTCACTTCTAGAGCTTTAAGAAGTTCTGGTATGTCTTTTCTTGCTTCGGGCTTTAATTGTCTTTCAATAAGATAAGTATATTGATCTAAATCAGGTTGCGAATTGGGATTTACTTCAAATACCTGTTTTTCTCTCTCTAGTACCTGTAGTCCCATATATGCAGCTCCAAGATCTCCTGTAACCACCAAAAGATCATTGTCTTTGGCACCACTTCTATATACTAGATCTTCTTCATTTGCATAACCAACAGCAGTAACACTAATAATTAATCCTGTTGTTGATGATGTGGTATCACCTCCCACTACATCAATATTATAGATCTTTGCAGCGGTCTCAATACCAGCATACAATTCCTCAAGTGCTTCTAATGGAAACCTATTTGATATCGCTATAGAAACCGTAATTTGAGTTGCAGTGGCATTCATTGCATATACATCTGAAAGATTAACAACAACAGCTTTATAGCCAAGATGCTTTAACGGAACATAAGAAAGATCAAAATGCACTCCTTCAATTAATAAATCAGTAGTAAGTACACACTTTTTGCTTTCAAAATCCAAAACCGCAGCATCGTCTCCTATCCCAAGATTAGTTGTCTTTTGTTTGATTTTGAAATTTTTAGTCAGATGGTCAATAAGTCCAAATTCTCCCAGCTCTGATATTTGTGTTCTTGATGTATTTTTATCTTCAATCATTTTGCAAATTTAGGCAACAATGTTTTTTTAGCAACAACATTTCACCTGTTTATCTGTAATTATTTTTAAGATCGTAAGAAATTTGCATTATTATTCATTATACCAGTTTTCAAATGATTAATTGTACTCATTTCTAATACATAATACAAACCTTGTTTTATAACATGAACACCCTAAATTGGTTTATAATCTATTATATTTGTGCATTTTAACTTTTTATATATAATACTTTTCATACATTTACTAAAATAGCAGCCCTAATGAAAAATTATTTTAACCACTTTTGCTTTCTTCTCTTAGTTTTTGGTGTTATGAGTTGTAGCAATGATGATGATGATCCAACCACAACAGATACAGGTATTGATACCCCAACGACCCCAGTTTCTAACATTTGCGAGAATGGAATGGCAGGCGGTGTTTTTCCTTGTAACAAGTTTGATTTGGTATCCAGAATAAGCTTAGCGAGCATGAATGCTACTGCAGGAAATGATAGTTGGGGGTGGACAGATCCATCGAATGGAAAAGAATATGCCCTTATTGGTCTAAACAACGGAACAGCATTTATAGATATTTCTACACCAGACAGTCCTATATACTTAGGTAAACTTCCTACTGCTACTAGCAATAGTTTTTGGAGAGACGTAAAAGTGTATCAGAACCATGCCTTTATAGTTAGTGAAGCATCTGGTCATGGTATGCAAGTTTTTGATCTAACCAGATTACGTAATGTTGCTAATCCGCCTGAAACATTCTCTGTAGATCACCATTTTACAGATTTTGGTAGTGCTCATAATATTGTTATTAATGAAGATACTGGCTTTGCATATGCCGTAGGAACCAGTAGGTCAGGCCCATTTCAAGGAGGTCCTGTATTTATTAATATTCAGGATCCTGTTAACCCAGTAAATGCTGGTGGTTTTCTATCTGGTGGACAGCGTGCCTATAGCCATGATGCACAAGTAGTAACCTATAATGGACCAGATACCGATCATACAGGTAAAGAGATTCTTATTGGTAGTAATGAAATAGAGGTGGTAATTGCTGATATTACAGATAAGAATAACCCTATTACTTTATCAACCATAAAATACTCTAATGTGGGATATACACATCAAGGTTGGTTTACAGAAGATATGAAGTATTTTTTACTTGGAGATGAAACCGATGAACAAGGTGTAGGGTTTAACACCAGAACTATGATATTTGATTTTACAGATTTAGATAACCCAATACAGCATATGGTCTATACTGGTCCAACGCCAGCTATTGATCATAATGGGTATGTAAAAGGGAATAAATTTTATCTAGCTAATTATCGAGCTGGTCTCAGAGTGATCGATATTTCTGATATTGAAAATAAGAATATAAACGAAATTAGTTTCTTTGACACCTATCCTTCTAATAATGGTGCAGACTTTGATGGTGCTTGGAATGTTTACCCTTATTTTGAAAGCGGTAATATTGTTATTAGTGACATTGGTGCCGGATTCGTTTTGGTAAAAGAGCAATAGAAAATAAGCAAGTGATCTAATTTTAGTTCTAAAAAAACCCGAATGATTCGGGTTTTTTTTATGCTCGAAAACCTCTTATCGAAAAGTGTATGAGTTTAGATTGTTTTCTTAACAAATGCTGTCTGTTTTATAAAACCCCTATTTTCACAAAATGTGTTAAAAAAAGTTAAATAAATAGTAACTCTCCACTATATTAGTAAATAACAAAAAAATAAATCGGTAAATTCGTTAATTGTTTAAATTTCAAACTGTTAAAATATGACTTAAACTAAATTTCTAAACTAACTCTTAAAACACAAACTCAATGAAAAATTTAACCATTACTCTGCTGCTGCTGATCACGGCAGTGTTTTCCTATGGTCAAACCCCTTGTCAAAACGGGTTTGCGGGTTCCTATCCATGTAACGATTACGATTTAATGTCTCGAATACCTCTTTCTACTATGAGTGCCGGTGAAGGTAACGACAGCTGGGGGTGGACAGATCCAACTAACGGAAAAGAATATGCGCTTATCGGGCTAAACAATGGTACCGCATTTATAGATATTTCTAATCCAACCAACCCTATTTACTTGGGTAAATTACCCACCGCTACTAGCAATAGTTCTTGGAGAGACGTAAAAGTATATCAAAATCATGCTTTTATCGTAAGCGAAGCTTTTGGCCACGGAATGCAGGTTTTCGATCTTACAAGATTACGTAACGTACCTAATCCACCTCAAACTTTTACTGCAGATACCAGGTATACAGAATTTGGTAACGCGCATAATATTGTAATTAATGAAGATACAGGATACGCTTATGTCGTTGGTGCACAAAGAAATTCTGGGCCCTATAGAGGAGGGCCTCTTTTTATTAATATTCAAGATCCAAAAAACCCAATTAATGCTGGTGGATTTCTATCTGGCGGACAACGTGCTTATACACATGATGCACAGGTAGTTACCTATACTGGTCCAGATAGTGCCTATTCTGGCAGAGAAATACTAATTGGTAGTAACGAAATAGAAGTGGTTATTGCTGATATCACAGATAAAAATAACCCCGTTACCCTTTCAACAATAAAATATCCCGATATAGGATATACACATCAAGGCTGGTTTACCGAAGATATGAGGTATTTCATATTGGGTGATGAAACCGATGAACAAGGTGTAGGGTTTAATACCAGAACCATAATTTTTGACTTTCAGGATTTAAATAATCCTAAAGAACATATGATATATACTGGTCCTACCGCAGCAATTGATCATAATGGATATGTGAAAGGAAATAAATTTTACCTGGCCAATTATCGTGCAGGAATAAGAGTAATAGATATTTCTGATATTGGCAATAAGAATATGACAGAGATTGGTTTCTTTGACACCTATACTTCTAGTAACGGAGCTGCTTTTAATGGTGTATGGAACGTATACCCATACTTTAACAGTGGAAACATTGTAATAAGCGATATCGAAGGCGGGTTTTTCTTAGTTCGAAAAAGTGTTCCCGTTACATGTAACGCTACTACACCTTCATCTGTTTCGGCAGCCAATATAGGGGCAACTTCTGCTACCTTAAATTGGGGCGATGTAACCGGTGTCACTTACGATGTAAGATATCGAGCGGTTGGTTCATCCTCATGGACAACCAATACTGCTTCTAATAATTCCTATACCATAACAGGGCTTACAGCAACCACACAATATGAAGCACAAGTACGAAGTAAATGTTCAGACGGAAGTACTTCTCAATATAGTTCCTCAGTCACTTTTACTACTACAGATGTACAATTAATATATTGTGACTCAAACGGAAACAATGTTTCAGATGAATATATTAATAATGTGTCCATTGGCACCATAAATAACTCCTCTGGCGCCTCTAGTGGTGGTTATGCAAACAATACTTCTATATCAACAAATCTTGCAAAAAACACCTCGCATACAATAACAATCACTCCTACTTGGACCGGTACGGTATATAGTGAAGGATATAGTGTTTGGATTGATGCGAATCAAGATGGTGATTTTTCAGATGCTGGGGAACAAGTATGGACGCAAAGTGCAACCAGAACAACTCCGGTAAGTGGCTCATTCGAAATCCCACCTGGGGCTATTAATGGTCCAACCAGAATGCGTGTTTCTATGAAATATAATGGAATACCTGGTCCTTGTGAGTCTTTTCAATATGGAGAAGTTGAAGACTATACCGTAAACATTACCGGAGACGTAGATCCTCCAGGAGGTGAAGGCTGTACCGGTGGGCTAGCATTACCATATAACGAAAGTTTCGAAAATACTCTTGGTGCATGGACTCAGTCTTCTGCAGATGATATTAACTGGATAGTAGATGCCAACGGGACACCATCAAGAAACACAGGTCCTTCTAATGCTGCTTCTGGTACGTATTATATCTATGTTGAAGCTTCTGGTAACGGAACAGGGTATCCTAATAAAAGAGCAATTATAAACTCTCCATGTTTTGACTTAAGCACATCGTTTGATGCCGTTTTCTCATTTTCATATCATATGTATGGTGCTACAGATATGGGTAGCATTGCTCTTGAAGCGAGTGTAGATGAAGGAGCTTCCTGGACAAGTATATGGAATCAAACAGGAAATCAGGGAAATTCCTGGAACAATGTAGATGTTGATCTTTCTGCTTATTCCGGAAAGGGGCTTCAACTTAGATTTAATAGAGTTACTGGTAGTACATGGCAGGCAGATATAGCTATAGATAATATCTCTATGAACGCTAGTGTTCCTAGAAATAATCCTACAGCTTCTATTGAGGATATCACGCTATCTGTCTTTCCAAATCCAGTTCAGGGAAATAACCTAAACCTGTCTATGAGCAATAAAAACGCCTCAAATACCCCTTCAAGTTTCGAAATCAAAAACTTTTTAGGGCAATTAGTACGCAAAGGAGTCGTTAGAAATACAATAGATGTTTCTAATTTAAAATCAGGAGTTTATTTCTTACAAGTTGCTACCAAAAATAATAGTATTATTACAAAGCGCTTTGTAAAAAAATAACCCTAAAAAAGAAGTATGCAAATGAATCATTCTAAATCCTTATTCTATACATCCATCATCCTTATTGCAATGTTCGGTTTGAATGCTTGTAGCAGTGATGATTCTGATGGAACAACACCTACTGTTCCTCCTGTTGACCAGTTTCAAGGTACGATAGAATGGGTAAAAACGTTTGGTGGAACTAATGAAGACAATGCCCTATCGGTAGTAGAAGCTACCGATGGGGGTTATGTCCTTGCCGGATATACACAAAGTATTGATGGAGATATTACTGATAAAACTGCTACCGATAGTGATTATTGGGTTTTAAAACTTTCTGCAAACGGCGAAATCATTTGGACCAAAACCTATGGTGGTTCTGGCGATGATAGAGCCGAGAAAATCATTAAAACCAATGATGGTGGATATGCTATTGTAGGATACAGCCGTAGTGCCGATGAAGATGTAACTCTTAATGAAGGGTTGCAAGATTATTGGATTGTAAAAATTGATGCTTCTGGTGATATCCAATGGCAAAAAAGTTTTGGGTTTTCTGGTATCGACAGAGCCTTTTCTCTTGTTCAAACTCAGGATGATGGATATTTTATTACTGGATTTCTTGATGTAACAGCAAGTGGTGGAGAAGGCAATGATAATCGCAGTAAATCTTCAGTAAAGCATGGGGTTGGTGAATTCTGGGGGATCAAACTCGATGCTTCTGGCGAAAAAGAATGGAGACGTTTTTTTGGAGGAACCAATAATGATCGTAGCTATGATACACTACAAACTGAAGATGGGGGTTTTATTATGATCGGATCTTCAGAAAGTATTGATTTCGATATCACCAATAGTAAAGGTAGTTATGACTTCTGGGCTGTAAAAGTAAATTCTGAAGGCACCAAATTATGGCAAAAGTCTTTTGGTGGTTCCGAAATTGATGTAGCTTACGCTATTGCTACTACAGGCAATGGTAAATTTGTGATTGTTGGTGATTCTAGAAGTGCTGACGGTGATATTACCGGTGACAGAGGTAATGCAGATCTCTGGATGATACAAATAGACGGTAATGGTAATATGATCTGGCAAAAGTCATTAGGAGGTACCGCTTTTGATACCGGAAGAGGCATTCATAAAACACAAAACGGAGGTTTTATCATAACAGGAAACTCCAGAAGTAATGATCTGGATGTAAGTGAAAATAAAGGCCAAAGTGACATCTGGAATATCATGATTGATAATAACGGAGATGTTATGTGGAAATCTACCGCAGGTGGAAGTGAAGCAGAATTTGGCGAAGGTTGTATAGAAACAAGCGACCAAAAGATTGTTGTTGTCGGCAACTCCGAAAGTATGGATTTTGATGTTCCCGATAACAAAGGATCTAAGGATGTAATAATTATTAAATACAAAATAGAAAAATGAAAAAACTTGCAATAATCGCATTAGCTTTTTTAACCATATGGTCCTGTAAAAATGACGACGAAACACCAGCAGAACCAACTTTTGGAAGTGTCGTTCTCGATTTTAAAAATATCATAGACAATAATGGTGTTGAATTAATTACAGATACATATACTAATGGAAGTAATGAAGCGTACAACATTTCAGAATTAAAATATATTATAAGTAACCTTGTACTGGTTAACTCCAACAACGAAGAATTTGTATACCCAGTAGATCGCAGCTATTTCTTGATTAATGAAGAAGTATTAGCAAGTAAGAAAATAAATCTTGCGGATATTCCGGCAGGAGAATATACTAAAGTTAGATTTGGTTTTGGAGTTGATCAATCAAAGTATCCTCTTAACGGTATGGCTAATTTTATTCCTACTGCAGAAGAAAGTGGAATGCTATGGAGTTGGTCTGCAGGATATAAATTCATTAAATTTGAAGGGACATATAGCGCAGCCGATACCCCATTCTTAATTCATGTAGGAAGTCATGGTACAAATTTGGATAATTACAAAGAAATAACACTTGATTTACCCAATACATTGACCATTGCAGAATCAACATCGCCAGAAGTGGCAATAAATGCCGATATTGCAAAAATATTTGATAGTACCAACACACATTCTTTGGTAGAAAAAAGTGATGTACAAGTTGACCCGGTAAATGCACCAAAAATTGCAGAAAACATAAAAACTATGTTTAGTGCAACTGGGGTTACTAATTAAAATTAATTTGAAACTATTCATATACATAGTATTTATTCTTTTCGGAGCTGCTTGCAGCTCTGAAAAGGATGACTATGTTCCTATTGCAGAAAACGCAAAACTAGAATTTACCATTCCCGCAAATTTTCCAGAACCAAGCTACAATGTTACCCTTAATCCTCCCACCGAAAAAGGTTTCGAACTGGGAAAAAAATTGTTTTATGATGGTAAACTGGCATCAGACGGTGTAATTTCTTGCGGTTTTTGTCATATTCAGGATTTTGCATTTACACACCATACCCATATTGTAAGTCATGGAGTTGATGGTGCTTTGGGCACTAGAAACGCACAACCATTGCATAATATGGCATTTATGAAAGAATTCACGTGGGATGGAGCCGCAATACACTTGGATCTACAACCCATTATACCTATTACTGCAGAAGTAGAAATGAATGAAACTTTCAGTAGTATTATAAACAAACTAGAAGCACAACCAGAATATGTAAAACTATTTGCTGAAGCGTTTGAGGATCAAAAAATTAACTCCGAGAATATACTTAAATCACTTTCTCAGTTTATGATTATGATGATTTCAGCGAATTCTAAATACGATAAAATAGAAAGAAACGAAGGTTCCGTCTTTACTGAAAATGAGGCTGCCGGTTTCGAACTCTTCAAATCCAAATGTGCTTCTTGTCATGAAGGCACATTATTTACAGATCAATCTTATCGCAACAATGGTTTGCCAGTTGACCCCCAATACAATGATATAGGCAGAAACCGTGTTACCGGATTGGCAGACGACCTGCATAAGTTCAAAGTTCCTAGTTTAAGAAATATTGAACTCACTTTTCCATACATGCATGATGGCCGATTAAAAACGTTAGAAGATGTTCTAAATCATTATAGTGACGGCATGGTAGATTCTGAAACATTAGACTCCCAGCTTAAAGATCAAAATGGTGCTTTGGGTATCCCAATGACAGCAGATGAAAAACAACAAATCATTGCCTTTCTGAAAACACTTACCGATGATGATTTCCTGAACGATAATCGCTTTTCAGAGTTTTAAAAAGAATGTTTTTAAAACTATCATAACTTTTGCCTATTCTAATATATGTTAGATAAATGTTAGGTTTTGTAAATAAAATCTACTTAAGTAGTATATTTGCAATTCATTTAGAATTAATCTATTTATAAAGAAGTATGATTAAAGTATCTGACATAGCCAAAAACAAGGTTGTCCAATTAATGAGTGATGATGGGTACAATGCAACTACCGACTATGTGCGAGTAGGTGTAAAAAGTGGCGGTTGCTCTGGTTTATCGTATGACCTAAAGTTTGACAAAACACAAGAAGAAGGAGATAAAGTGTTTGAAGACAATGGTGTAAAAATCATAGTAGATAAAAAAAGTTTCCTATACCTAATCGGAACTACCCTAGAATATTCTGGCGGTTTAAATGGTACTGGTTTCGTGTTTAATAATCCCAACGCAAGTAGAACTTGTGGCTGTGGAGAAAGTTTTTCATTATAAATTTTAAAGAACGATCCTGGATCAAATTCAGGAAATAGAAGATGGCGTATACTGAAGACGACTTAAAAAAAGAATTAGAAACTAAGGAATATGAGTACGGGTTTTATACTGATATAGAATCTGATACATTTCCTGTGGGATTGAACGAGGATATTGTTCGTGCCATTTCTAAGAAAAAAGAAGAGCCAGAATGGATGACAGATTGGCGACTTGAGGCTTTTCGCGTTTGGAAACAAATGGAGGAGCCAGAATGGGCAAATGTTAACTATCAAAAACCTGATTTTCAAAGCATATCCTACTATTCTGCACCAAACAAAAAACCAAAATATAATAGCATCGATGAGGTAGATCCAGAGCTATTAGAAACTTTCAAAAAACTTGGAATTTCTTTGGATGAACAAAAGAAATTGGCCGGAGTAGCAGTAGATATTGTAATGGATTCTGTGTCCGTAGCAACTACTTTTAAAGAAACTCTTGCCGAAAAAGGAATTATATTCTGTTCAATATCTGAAGCAATACAAGAACACCCTGAATTGGTTAAAAAATATATCGGAAGTATTGTTCCACAAAAAGATAACTTTTATGCTGCATTAAATTCGGCTGTATTTAGTGATGGTTCTTTCTGCTACATTCCAAAAGGTGTTCGTTGCCCTATGGAACTCTCTACCTACTTTAGAATAAATCAAGCGGGAACAGGTCAATTTGAGCGTACATTGGTGATTGCAGATAAAGGTAGTTATGTAAGTTACCTAGAGGGTTGTACGGCTCCCTCTCGTGATGAAAATCAATTACACGCTGCCGTAGTAGAATTAATTGCACTAGATGATGCTGAAATAAAATATTCTACTGTACAAAATTGGTATCCTGGTAATGCCGAAGGAAAAGGAGGAGTTTTTAATTTTGTAACCAAAAGAGGCCTTTGCGAGACCAATGCTAAGATTTCATGGACACAAGTAGAAACTGGATCAGCAGTAACTTGGAAATATCCTTCTTGTATACTTAAAGGTGATAATTCTGTTGGTGAGTTTTACTCTATTGCGGTAACCAACAATTTTCAACAAGCCGATACAGGTACAAAAATGGTACACTTAGGTAAGAATTCAAAGAGTACTATTATTTCTAAGGGTATTTCGGCAGGAAAATCCCAAAATAGCTATAGAGGATTAGTACAAATAAACAGTAGAGCAACCAATGCGCGTAATTTTTCGCAGTGTGATTCCCTATTAATGGGCAATGAATGTGGGGCTCATACGTTTCCTTATATAGAGGCAAAAAATAAGACTGCTCAAATAGAACATGAAGCAACTACAAGTAAAATAGGTGAAGATCAGATTTTTTACTGTAATCAACGTGGTATAGATACTGAGAAAGCAATTGCTTTGATCGTTAATGGTTTTAGTAAAGAAGTATTGAACAAATTACCTATGGAATTTGCTGTAGAAGCGCAAAAACTCCTGGAAATTTCTCTGGAGGGTTCTGTAGGGTAAATATAAAACCATCAAATTTGTATTAATGAAACAATCACTTCTTCTCATTGCTGTAACTCTAATACTTGTTTCTTGTAAAAAAGAAAAATCCGAATCACAAAACATAGAATCTAGCCTAATTCGTGGCGAGTTTATTTTGATCGATGGTGCTGCTGTAATAAAAGGCACTGATTTTATCTACGGTGTCGTAATTAATGATGCTACAAAGGAATTGGCAAAAAAGGTTGAACCACTTCAAAGAGAAGAATATGATATGGTTCCTGTGGTTATAAAAGGAGTTATAAAACCAAATCCAGAGCAAGGCTGGGAAGAAATAGTAGAGATAAAAGAAATCATTGGCGTTAGTGCTCCTACTTCAGAATTGCCAACTAAAATTAAATCTCCTGAAACCGGAGATCAAAAGAAGAAAAAGAAAAAATAAATTATCTCCGTTTTGAGATAAAAGAATTATCAAAAATGTTAGAAATAAAGGATTTACACGCTAGTGTCGAAGGGAAAGAAATTTTAAAGGGCCTTAATCTTAATGTTAAGGCAGGAGAAATTCATGCAATAATGGGACCCAATGGTGCTGGAAAAAGTACGTTGGCAAATATCGTTGCAGGAAAGGAAGAATATGAAGTAAACGAAGGTAAAATTCTTTTAAATGGAGAAGATATCGAAGAATTAGCAGCAGAGGAACGCGCCCATAAAGGCATATTTCTTTCTTTTCAGTACCCAGTTGAAATCCCAGGGGTGACCGTTACCAATTTCATGAAAACTGCTATCAACGAAACCCGCAAAGCACAAGGCCTTGAAGAAATGCCTGCTAAGGATATGTTGAAAAAAATTCGTGAAAAATCTGAACTATTAGAAATTGATCGTAAATTTTTATCCCGATCTCTTAACGAGGGATTCTCTGGAGGTGAGAAAAAACGAAATGAGATTTTTCAAATGGCAATGATGGAGCCTAAATTGGCAATTCTAGACGAAACAGACTCTGGCCTTGATATCGATGCATTACGTATTGTAGCTAATGGTGTAAATAAGCTAAAAAATGAAAATAACGCTATTGTTGTAATTACGCATTACCAAAGGCTTTTAGAATATATTGTACCCGACTATGTGCATGTTCTTTACGATGGTAAAATTGTGAAGTCTGGTACCAAAGAACTTGCTCTAGAATTAGAAGAAAAAGGATACGATTGGATTAAGGAAGAGATAAACGCATAATTTAGTTTATGGTTGATGGTAGTCCGTTGACAGTTATTTCGGACACAAAACGATCAACAAACAACAAATAACAAGGAACGAGAAAATGGAATTGAAAGATAAATTAGTATCTTCTTTTTTGGCTTTTGAAAACACAGTAGATGTAGATGCTCCTGTGCATGATATCAGAAGTCAAGCAATTAAGGTTTTTGAAGAAATAGGCTTTCCAACCAAAAAACAGGAAGCCTGGAAATATACTTCTCTAAATGCTATTTTAAAGCATGACTATAGTATTTTTCCTGATGAGGAAAATGCATTAGAATTTAAAGACATCAAAAAATATTTTATCCATGATCTTGATACGTACAAGATTGTATTCATAGATGGGAAATACTCTTCTCACCTATCAGAAACTACACATGATAAAATAGATGTTTGCCTAATGTCATCTGCCCTGTCTCATGATAAGTACAAAGCCGTTATTGATAACTATTTTAATAAAATAGCAAAGCAAGATGGTCTGACTTCTTTAAATACCGCATTTTCTAGAGAAGGAGCATATATTTATATTTCTAAAAACAAACTGGCAGATAAACCAATTCAAATCATACACTTTTCTACAGGAAAAGAATCTGCACAAATGTTACAACCTCGTAACCTTATTGTGGTAGGTGAAAATTCACATGTTCAGATTATTGAGCGCCATCAAAGTCTTACAGAAAACCCTGTGTTGACAAACTCGGTAACAGAAATTTTTGCTGACAAAAGAGCGATTGTGGATTATTATAAAATCCAAAATGATAATCAAAATGCTTCTTTGATAGACAATACTTTTATCGATCAGGAAGCACAAAGTGTTGCTTCTGTACATACATTTGCTTTTGGTGGAAATATTACGCGTAATAATCTTAATTTTTATCAAAAAGGTGAAGGCATAGATTCTATTCTTAATGGTGTAACGATTATAGAAGGAAAACAACACGTAGATCATAATACTTTGGTTCATCATACGGCACCCAATTGCGAAAGTCACCAGGACTACAAGGGGATTTTTGATGAAAAAGCAACGGGTGTTTTCAACGGAAAAATTATTGTAAACAAAGAAGCACAGAAAACAAATGCTTTTCAGTCAAACAACAACATCTTATTAAGCGATAAAGCAACAATTAACTCTAAACCTCAGCTTGAGATTTTTGCAGATGATGTAAAATGTTCTCATGGTTGTACAATTGGGCAATTAGATGATAATGCATTGTTCTATATGAAATCCAGAGGTATTGGTGAAAAAGAAGCCAAAGCTTTGCTTATGTATGCTTTTGCTAATAATGTATTGGCAAGTGTAAAAATACCTCAGCTAAAAAGTAGAATTAATAAACTTATAGCTACCAAATTAGGTGTAAATATTGGTTTTGATTTATAAGTTAAATTCTATCTAAACAAAATTTAAAGCCAAATCTTTCTAGATTTGGCTTTTTTATTTGATGTCACCAATGAACCCAAGACGTCTATTCTTATTCAATTCATGGGTCTTATTAAGTACCACCAGTAAATTCAAAAAATAGTTAAGCATCTTATTATCAGCGAATTAAAATGTGATTATAATGTTAATTTACAAAATAGTATATTTGCCAAAATTTTGTTAATCCCCAAAATAATGATAATGAAAAATATCTACTTATTAGGAACACTCTTTTGTGCCCTTTTTTTAAGCTCTTGTCAATCATCTGATGATGTAACAGTGTCACAAGAAGTAGGGCCATTTACTATAGATTTTTTTGATACTACAGATGGAAACATTCTTTCGTCAAACTTTGATCTTTTAAACGGAGAGCAAATACGTTTTGATATAAAAGACGGTCAAGGAAGCACAGCAAGTTTAGAGTCCTTTGAAATAAAAAATGTTTCTAACAATAATGTTTCTGTATCTACAATTTACTCTGACCATCTTTCATTTAAAACCGATCAATTAACAGATCAAGAATTTTCATTTGACGTTTTTTATAAAGGAAAATCGATTAAAACAGTAAACTCCAAAGTAAAAGTCTTATATAAATTAATTAAGGATGGTTCTGAGCTACCAGAGGCTTTTGTTTTAAATTTTGACCAACAAAGTATTCCAGAAGAGTTTAAAATCGTTAATATCGATGATACCGAAATAGAAAATTATGACCATCGTTCTGTTAGTTTTTCTGGTCCTGAAAATGTGTATTTAGAAAACTATACAATCTATAATGGAAGAAGTTTCAAAGTGATTTTCAATAAGACCGAAGCGTTTGGAAGTGAATTTGTTGCTTCTCTTTTTTACCGATCAGAAGCTTCTGGTTATAAAGATGTGTTTATAAAAGACATTAATGTTAAAACAAATTACCTTATAGAAAATGGTTCATGTCAAGTCGTTTCAAGAACGCAAACCAATACAAATATTGCACGGCCAGACCTTGTAAGCATTGATGGAATAGAGTTTTATATCGAAAACGGTAATTTGGTAGCTACCAAAAGTTTAAATTACCAGCTAGCTAAGAAAGATATTCTATTTTACAACCAAAATAAGCTTACAGAAATTTATGCTACGGGACAAGATTCACCGGTAAAACAATACGAATACTATAACAATGGCTTGATCAAAAGAAGTGTAAGTCTAGGTAAAGATAATCCTAACTTAGTTATTTCCGATAACAATTTCTATTACGATACAGATAACAATCTTATAGGCACATCTTCATATACAATAAACGACCAAAACAATTTGATTATTACAGACAGTACAGCCAATTCTGGGTTTATGAATGATCAACCATCTAGAATCGTTCGGTACGATTATGATACAAGTAACAATACACCAGAGGTAAGATACTATAAAGCCGAATATGATCCTAACGGAAATATAGTGCGTGAAGAAATTTCTACAAATGATATAGATTACATCGTGAGTTATGAAGCTACTTATGACCCAACAGAAAAAGTAATTGAGTATTTAGTGTATGAAACCGGAGAAACCATGGTAGAAAAGTCTTTACTTTTATCTCAAACTACATTTGTAAACTATAGAGGTGATGTTATTTCTCCTGCCTTCCGAACCCTAAAGGAATTAAAAAAAGATAATGATGGGAATATCTTGTCTGTAGATTATCTTTATTCGCAAGCAACTGATGGAGATTTTAGTTTTGTTACTTCGTATGAATACAGAACAGACAATTGTAATTAACATTACATATAATTCTATAGTAAAAAGACCATATCCAACGGGATATGGTCTTTTTACTTTATGGCACTAACCATTTCTTTCAAAAACCTATTAAAATCTACTCCCTTATCTCCAATTAATCCAAAACGAACAATGACTAGATCTTTTGATGGAATAATGAAAACTCGCTGTCCCTGGTATCCATTTGCAGAAAACATATCTTTAGGTGCATCAGGATAAAACCCTCCGGCATTTAACCAAAAATGTGCTCCGTAATCACCTTCAGATGTAGGGCTTGGTGTTGCTACATAATCTACCCACTTGGGATTAAAAATCTGCTCGCCATTCCAGTTACCTTTGTGAAGATATAGTAATCCAAATTTACCCCAATCCCTTACTGTTGCCCAAGCATATGAAGATCCCACATAATTACCAGCCATATCTGTTTCTATAAGCATAGAATGCATCCCAATTTTATCAATAAATTCTCTGTAGGGATAATCCAGATATTCCTGATAGTTGCCAAAATGCCCTCTTAAAATACCCGATAATAAATTAGATACTCCTGATGAATAATACCAATACTCATTAGGTTTATGAATGGCTTTTTTATGAATTTGGGCAATGGTCATATCCTTATCTAAATAAAGCATCTTTGTAGCATCAGAAATAGAACCATAATCTTCTTCCCAGGCTAAACCACAATTCATCTGCAGTAAATTATTGATCGTTATCTCTTTTCTCTCATCGTTTTCCCATGCTTTAACAGGAGCTTTATCATAGATATTGATAGCTCCCTGTTTTTGTAAGACTCCATAAACAGTCCCAAGGATACTTTTGGTCATAGACCATCCTAATAGCATCGAATTTTCGTTAAACCCATTCATATACTGCTCTGCTATAATCTGATCCTTATAAAGAACCATAACGGCACGGGTTTTCTTTTCTTCTATTCCTTCATTATCAAAGATTGAAGCCACTGTTTCTTGTACTTTCTTATAATCTACACCTTCGAAAACAGTATCTTTCTGAGGTAAATTTCCATACGGATAAGGCAAATTAGTCTCTATATACGTTCTATTAGGAACCAAGAAAGGTTTGTTTTCATCAAAATCGTCATCGATCAAAACACTACCCAGCCCTTTTCTATAAATTGCTTTACGCTCTTTGAACCCAAATACATTTGCAACAGCATATTGCTCATCTATATATATAGTGTCTGTAGCTAATCGCACATTAGGAACATTATGATCTGTTTTATCTGTATACTCAAGGCTTCTTTTTCCAATAAACACAGATGAACTCATGTTCTTTGCAGAAAATCCAGATATAATATCAAGTTTGGGGTAGTTCATAACAATAGCAAGGCAAATTGTCATGAGTAGAACAAGAAATACAACCCCGATAATTTTTTTAAATCGCATCATAAGAAAAAAGATTAAACCATTCTAAAAATAAACAATCCTAATTAGAAATACTTAGTACTTTTGCAGAAAGAAATTGCCATGTTTGATGTACATAAAATAAGAGAAGATTTTCCGATCCTGAAAAGAAAAGTAAACGGAAAACCTCTTGTATATTTTGATAATGCAGCTACTTCGCAAACACCGCAAGTGGTCATAGATACTATTGTTGATTACTATAGTAATTATAATGCAAATATTCATCGTGGTGTACACACATTATCCCAAGAGGCAACAGATGCTTATGAAATCGCTCGGAAAAAAATTCAAGAGCATTTTAATGCAAAACACACTCACGAGATTATTCTTACTTCAGGAACTACGCACAGTATTAATATAATTGCAACTGGTTTCACCGATATTCTGTCTAAGGGTGATGAGATAATTGTTTCGGCATTAGAACACCACTCTAATATTGTACCATGGCAAATGCTTTGTGAACGCACGGGAGCGATACTAAAAGTAATCCCCATGAATGAGGAAGGGGAACTGTTGATAGATGTTTATGATCAGTTGCTTTCAGATAACACTAAGCTCGTTTTTACCAATCACATTTCCAATGCATTAGGAACAATTAATCCCATAAAGGAAATTATTGACAAAGCACATAACGTTGGTGCTGCAGTACTTATCGATGGCGCACAATCATGCCCACATGTCAAACCAGATGTTCAGGCACTGGATGTGGATTTTTATGTTGCATCTGCTCATAAACTTTGTGGCCCAACAGGTGTAGGTATGTTGTATGGAAAAGAGAAATGGTTGAATAAACTCCCTCCCTATCAAGGTGGAGGTGAAATGATTGATCAGGTAACTTTTGAAAAAACTACGTACGCTGGTCTTCCTCATAAATTTGAAGCAGGTACCCCCAATATCTGTGGTGGAATTGCATTTGGAGCCGCTCTGGATTATATGAACAGTATTGGTTTTGACAATATTGCTGCATATGAAAATGACCTCTTAGCATATGGAACACAAAAACTCTTGGAGATCGAAGGGTTAAAAATATATGGTACTTCCAAAAACAAGACCTCGGTTATTTCTTTCAATCTAGATAATATTCATCCATATGATGTTGGAACGATCGTGGATAAATTGGGAATTGCTGTCCGCACAGGGCACCATTGTGCGCAACCTATTATGGATTTTTACAAAATACCGGGAACAATAAGAGCTTCCTTTTCATTTTACAATACCAAAGAAGAAATTGACGCTATGGTAGAAGCCGTAAAAAAAGCTAAAATGATGCTGTCCTAGACTCTGTCTTTTTAAGTAATCATTTAAATTAATTATGGGCTAGTCTTGATAATTTAGATAGCCCTTTTCTCTTTTTTATTAGAAAAAAAACGTTTCTTCAAATCACATGTCTTTTTGGTAAAATTCTTTTCGAACAATCCTCCTTCATCTCAACAATAATCACAAAAACAACAATAATTACCTAAATATCAATGTGTTGCAATAAGTAAAAAGACAAGTCAATTATGACTAAATATTTGGGCAAAATGTTAAAATAAATTAGATTATTCTTGCAAAAATCTTTTTTTCAGAATAACTTTAACAATTCACATTAACCAAAAATAAATATATTATGAAAAAAGTACTGTTAAGTATTCTGGCAATTCTTTTTGTAGTCTGTAGTGGTATCGCTCAAGACTATGATGTTGGTTCAAGCTCTAAAACTTTTAGAGATGGCGATCGTCGTAATCGTAGAGTAAATACAAGAATTTATTACCCAAAAATTACAAGACAAAATCAAGGTCAAGTAACTCAGGGACCCTTTCCTGTAGTCATACTAGGGCACGGTTTTGTCATGGGGTCCGATGCCTATCAAAATTTTTACGACACCCTGGTTCCAAGAGGTTACATTGTGGTTTTTGTAAACACTGAAGGCTCCTTTTTTGCAAATCATGAAGCTTTTTCTAAAGATCTAGCATTTATGGTAGGAGCAATCCAAGCAGAAAATAACAATCCAAACTCTGTTCTTTCTGGCATTGTAGATGACAAAAATGCCTTAATAGGGCATTCTATGGGGGGTGGAGCAGCTACTGTTGCGGCTTCGCTAGTAGACGTGGAAACTCTTGTCACTTTTGCTCCGGCTTTATTACGATTTGACACACTTACACCAGCATCTATGGTATCAGAAGATGCCATCGTGTTTTCAGGAACTGCAGATGGAGTAACGCCTCCAGAAGAACATCATATTCCTATTTATAATAACTTGGGGTCTGACTGCAAGTACATTATAAATATCACTGGTGGTGCCCATTGTTATTATGCCAATAGTAATTTCTTTTGTGATTTTGGAGAAAATAGTTCCTCTGGTAACATTCAAATAACAAGAAGCCAGCAACAAGCCATTACTTTTCAATTCTTAAACTCTTGGCTTGATTATAAATTAAAAGGTGACCTTGCAGCTCAGCAAACATTTTTATTAGACCTGGCGACTTCTGGCGATATTACTTCAGAAAATACATGTGATCATCCTGAAGTAATTTATGAACCCGCGGCAATTGAATTAAAAACATTTCCCAATCCAGCAGATAAAGTTCTAAATATTAAAATATTAGACAATCAAAAACTGGATAAGGTAGAGTTTTATGGGCAGAATGGGCAGCTTGTTAGAACTTCAAACACTAATCAGGTTGACGTTTCTGATCTAAAGCCTGGTCATTATTTGGCAAAGGTATACGTAGGTAAAACTACTGTTACAAAAAAGGTTTTGATTCAAAAATAACATCAAATCCAGAGATTATTTAATTTCGATTAAATACTATGAATGAGGGGGTTTTACTCCCTCATTTTATTTGTTTTCAATTCTAGCATTACTTCAAAATATGTTTATATTAACAATCTGATTAACAGATTGTTAAATATTGTCTTGTTTCTGTTAAAACATAAAACAAAGTCTCCATTTTTTCGTATATATTATATGACCCTCTTAACTATATAATACTCTTAAAAATGAAAAAGTTTCTAATTCTTGGGATAATCCTCTCTACATTTTTATTTCTAGGTTGTCCTGCTGATAAAAATACAGGCGAACCAGAATGTATGGATGCTGAAAAAGCAGAAACATTCAATAAACTAGCAACTGGTGATGCAATCAATAGATGTAGTACAATGGAGGTTTTGGCAAAACATATGGCCAAAAGCCCAGGCTTAAAATCCAAAATGGAAGCCATAGAAGAACAATGTAAAACGTTTATAGAACATAGAAAAAGTGGAAAAATAGCTGATTTAGATACTATTACAATCCCAACAGTTGTACATGTGATTTATAGCAAACCCGAAGAAAATATTTGTAAAGACCAAATTCTCTCACAGATTAAGGTTCTGAACCAAGATTTTACAAAAACTAATACCGATATCAACCAAATTCCGGAAGAATTTACTGCTTTATCGGCAAATACCCAGATACGTTTTAATCTTGATAGCATCATACGTGTCTCTTCTACAAGAGCCGAATGGGGAACCGGTGATCTAATGAAGTTTTCATCTAACGGAGGTTCTAATGCCATTGATCCAACAACAAAGTTAAATATTTGGGTATGTAATATTGGCGGTGGAATTCTAGGGTATGCGCAGTTTCCGGGAGATAATATTTCTACTGATGGTATTGTAATTTCTCCTCAGTTTTTTGGCACCATGGGATTCGTTTCGTCTCCTTTTGATAAAGGTAGAACTACTACTCATGAAGTTGGTCACTGGCTTAATTTACGCCATATTTGGGGTGATGGTAATTGTGCTCTAGATGACTTCGTAGAAGATACCCCTGTGTCAGACGGACCTAATTTTGATTGTCCCACCTACCCTACGGTACGTTGTAATACCAATGACATGACCATGAACTATATGGATTATAGTGATGATGCTTGTATGCATATGTTTACTGAAGGTCAAAAAGACAGAATGAGGGCTGTATTTGCACAAGGCGGACCTAGAGAAAGTTTCGTAAAAGTATTAGTTCAGTAATGTATATAAAATAGTATTTTTAGCATAGAAAAACACAACTATGAATAAGCTCATCCTACTATTGAATCTTCTATTTTTGTTTTCTTCCTGTAAAGAAACAAAGCAAGTGTATATTGCCAGCCATCTAGTAGATTGCACTGGGGTTGGCCCTCAAAAATGTATGCTATATAAAGAAAGTCCAAGAGATGAGTGGGCTTACTTTTATGATACTATTGAAGGTTTTGAGTACGAAGAAGGGTATAATTACACATTAGAAGTTGCCGTTTCTAATATTAAAAACCCACCTGCAGATGGTTCTTCTTTGCGATACACTTTGATTAAAATATCATCAAAAGAAAAAGATCAAGAGATGAGTCAAAATATTATTGATTCAACAATATCCCAACAAGAAAAAATAGTAAATGTAGTCTACGAAGCCAGTACAAGAGGTTCTTTTTTTCAAGTCAAAATCAACAAAGATCTAATAGAAAAAACAAAAGACAGAAGTCTCAAGGAAAAAAGTTCCATAAAATGTTCTAAAGAGAATTGGGAAACTATTCTTTCATTTATCAAAAACATACAGCTCGAAAAAATCAATACTCTTAAAAGCCCAACCGGAAAAAGAGCTTCAGATGCCGCTCTTCATGCAAGATTAAAGATCATTACACAAGCTCAAACCTACACTTCTGTTGGTTTTGATCACGGTAATCCTCCCGAGGAAATTAAACAATTAGTTAAGACTATACTATCATTGTCAGAAAGTATTGAATAGCATAATTTTATCAGCGTAATTTATTGTTCTTTTAATGTCAGATAGAACTTGCATAATAATCATTTTCGGTTCACATTGAAAATCTTGATTATGCTCATTTCTTATCGTACTTTTGTTGAAAATTTATAGGCAATGACTATACAAGAAATTCAGGAAGAGATTGTTGATGAATTCAGTATGTTTGATGATTGGATGCAACGATACGAATACATGATCGAATTAGGAAAATCTCTCCCTTTAATTGACGAAAAATATAAAACAGACGATAATATTATTAAAGGCTGTCAAAGTAAAGTTTGGGTTCATGCAGAAATGAAAGATGATAAAATAAACTTTACAGCAGATAGCGATGCTATTATTACCAAAGGTATTATTGCGATTCTAATCAGGGCATTTTCAGGACAACATCCTACCGCTATTATAAATGCTGATACTGCCTTTATTGATGAAATTGGTTTAAAAGAACATCTTTCGCCAACACGTGCCAATGGGTTAGTGAGCATGATAAAGCAAATAAAAATGTATGCAATCGCTTATCAAACACAATTAAATTAAAGTTTTAGACATGAGTGAAACCACTATAGATACAAACGAATTAGGAGAAAAGATTGTAGGAGTGCTAAAAACGATTTACGATCCAGAAATACCCGTAGATATTTACGAATTAGGATTGATCTACGATGTATTTGTTAATGAAGATTATGATGTAAAAATCTTAATGACACTTACTTCTCCCAACTGCCCCGTTGCAGAATCATTGCCCGAAGAAATACGAGAAAAAGTAAAATCTCTTAATGCGGTAAATGATGTAGAAATGGAGCTTACTTTTGATCCACCATGGTCACAAGATCTAATGAGTGAAGAAGCAAAACTGGAATTGGGAATGCTATAAAGGTAACTTTTCAGTTCAAAAAACTAAATACACTTTCTTAAAGTTCAAAAATGAATCAAGAACATTACGATAAATTGGAAAGAATGTATTTGCAGGCCAATATCAATACTAAGATATTCGATACGACCACAGTTAAAATATCTGAAGAAATGGCCCAAATTGGATTAGAAATATCCGAAAAGTATTTTCATGCTTTGGGAGCAATGCATGGCTCTGTATATTTTAAATTGCTTGATGATGCTGCATTTTTTGCTGTAAACTCGATCGTTGAAGATGCATTTGTGCTTACAACATCTTTTAATATTAACTTAACCCGACCCGTTAATAAAGGTTTAATTACAGCAATAGGAAAGGTGAAATTTAAGTCTAAAAACCTTTATGTAGCAGAATCTACGTTATATAATGAAGATGGAAAAGAAATTGCTTTTGGAACTGGAAATTTTGCAAAAAGTAAAATAGAATTATCCGAAAAAATAGGATATAAATAATGGCAGACGAAATAATAAATAGAGTTGCGAATAATCAAAACCTGATCACCTTTGACTTAGAGGATTATTATCCAGAAGGTGAGCGCATACTTTTTGATATCAAAGATTGGCTTTTTGAAGGACTAATTTTACGTGAAAAAGACTTTAGAAAACACGCTGCCGATCATAATTGGGCACAATACCAAGATAAATATGTTGCTTTAACCTGCTCTACAGATGCAATTATTCCTGGGTGGGCATATTTGTTATTAACGAGTTCTTTAATTCCGCACACCAAAAAAGTTGTAGTAGGTTCCTTAGAAACCCTTGAAACTATACTCTATAATGAAATTATTAATAATCTTGATGTTTCAGAATATCATGACAAACTTCTTATCATAAAAGGTTGTGCTAATAAACCTGTTCCAGAGGGGGCCTATATCTCTTTAATTCAGAAATTACAGCCAGTAGCAAAAAGTATCATGTATGGGGAAGCTTGTTCTTCTGTCCCTCTGTATAAACGGAAATAGGTTGTTTTACCTATTAATTTTGTTTTTTATCGAAAAAACGAAATTAAAATGAAACTCTTATTATTCTTCACATATCGATTCTGTTAAATTCGCAAAAAATAATTTTAATGCTTAAATTACTATTTTAATAACAAATTATCTTAAACCTAAGTAAAATGATTAAGAAACTAGTTTTAATAACAACTTTGTTTTTGGGGATAACTTCAATTAAGGCCCAAACCTTAGAAGAACTAAAAACTACACAAGCAGCAAAGAAAGATTCTATTGCAGCAATACAGGGTAGAATAAATGCTATTCAAGCTAAAATTGATGCAATTCCGGGATGGAAAATAGGCGCTTTTGGTACTGTTGGAGGTAGTATTTCTGGGTTTAATAATTGGTTTGCCCAAGGTATTCCAAACAACTCTGCAGGAAATATAGGAATTACGATAAACCCATATGCAAATCTAATTCAGGATAAATATTTTTGGAGAAACAGCGCAAATATTAACCTAGCTTGGGTCAAATTAGATGATAAAGATGATCCAACAGACGATGACAGTTTTAGAGAAGCAACAGATGTATTTACTGTTACCTCATTATTTGGTTATAAATTAACCAAAACATTAGCTATATCTACTTTGGGCGAATATAGAACAACAATCCTTGATAATTTTAACGATCCAGGATACTTAGATCTTGGTGTGGGAGGTACCTGGACTCCTATTAACAATCTTGTTGTGGTCGTTCACCCACTTAACTACAATTTTGTCTTTAGTGAAGGTGCTGCGCAATATGAGTCTTCTTTGGGTGCAAAGGTAGTTGCCGATTATACACGTAAAATTGGTGCGATAAACTTTAAGACAAACCTTTCTGCATTTTTAAGCTATGAAGATGCTGATTACTCTAACTGGACCTGGACTAATTCTTTTTCTTACACCTTATGGAAAGCTATTGGTGTAGGGTTTGATTTTGGTTTAAGAAGTAATAAGCAAGAAGCATTTAACTATGCATTGGCTCAAGTACCTGCAATAGTACCAACTCCAACGTTAGAAAATACAGATAATGAACTGCAGTCTTTCTGGAATGTTGGGCTGAGCTATTCTTTCTAACATAAAATTCTTATAACATAATAGAAAAGAGGGTGTCTGAAAAGTGAATTCTTCTGTCATCTTGAGTACTTCGACTCCGCTCAATGTGACAGTTAGTTCTAAAATATACTTTCTAGACACGCTCTTTTAGTTTTACCTCTATACAAACTTCATACAAAACTCAAATTGATCCTCGCCTACGATCTTAAATCCTTTTTGCTCATATAGATATCTTGCAGGGTTCTCTTTTAACACCTTTATTATCAAGTTTTTATTTTCGGATTTGGCTTTTGATATAACCCGTTTCAATATATATTTACCTATCCCTTTACCCTGGTATTCTGGGAGTACTTGAAACTGCAATATTTCTATTTTGTCTTTGGTATCTATACATTTTAATAGGCCACCTTTTTTGTGAGATGCAAGAATTATATAAGCCCCTTCAAAGTACTTATCGATCCTTGCCTTATGTTCTTCATCAGACAGATATATCTCTGCTTTTTCTAGATGCTCAACCATAGTTTGCTTTCTTAGATCAAGCAAAAAGCTTTTATCCTTTTCTAAGGCCTTAATAAGTTCTATTTTTAGTTTTTCCAATGTGAGAAAGTAAATGACAAATACGAATATAGTTTAATTTCAATTGTTTACTTATTTGAAAAACCTAAACGCATCCCGTATATTTGTCTTTTACCCCTGCAATGAAGGATCAAATGAAGCGATTTTTTTTAGCTGTATTTCTATTTTTATTCATATCAAATATCTTTGGCCAGAAGAAAAAAAAAGTGACTCAATTAGATTCGATTCAAGTCAATTTAAAACGTAGTCTTGATAGTGTTTTAAAAAATACAACCAATGATCTTAACATCATTGTTCTAAAAAACATTTTAAAAGAAATAACTCCCAAAAAACCTAAAAAAGAACATATCGGCTGGAAAACCAAGGGTAAATTCTCGTTGCTGTTTAATCAATCTGCATTTAATTTTGATTGGCAAGGTGGGGGAACTTCGAATGTAGCAGGGAATGCAGTGGTTAATTATGAGTTTAATTATAAAAAAAACAATCTAACCTGGTACAATAAAATTTTGGCAGACTACGGGCTTTCGTTTTTAAAAAATGAAGATTTTGCAAGGAAAACCAATGATAGAATTGAGATAAACACTCGTCTTGGAAAACGCATAGGAAAACACAACTGGAATTATTCTTTTTTTGCTAATTTCTTATCTCAATTTGACAAGGGGTTTAGATTTGAAACGGATTCTGAAACTGATGAAACGATACGAATCGAAGAAACTCATTTTTTCTCTCCTGCATTTATACAGGCTGGGCCAGGTGTGCTCTGGAAAAAAAGTGATGATCTCAACATTAACATCGCTCCTGTAACATCACGTATGATTTTTGTAGACAAAGAGTTTACTAATGTTGCAGGATATGTAGATGGAGATTATTTTGGTGTTGATGCTGGTGAAAGTACTCGATTTGAATTTGGAGGATCTATTGCTGCCAACCTAAAGTTTTCTTTATCAGAAAGGATTTCGATAGAAAACATTCTTAATTTATATTCAAACTATATAGAGAGTCCTGAAAACATTGATATCGATTATACTCTTAATTTATACTTGAAGGTAAATCGCTACGTCTCCTTCAGTTTTGTATTTCAGAGTATTTATGACGATAATGCCACAGGAGCATTTCAAATTAGGCAAGTAACAGGAATTGGGCTTGATTATAAGTTCTGAAATTACTCCTCACTGATTATTTCTGGATACAAGAAGTTGTTATACGGAAAACGAGTCACATGAATATCTCTTACTTCTTTATATACTCGTTTTCTAAAATCATCTATATTCTCTTTGTTAATTGCAGAAATGAATAAGGCGTTATCTCCTATTTTACTCATCCAGGTTTGTTTCCACTCCTCTAGCGTATAATGCGCTTTTGTTCTTTCTGTAGTAAGATCATCCTCATCAATTGTTTGATGCTCGTACGCATCAATCTTATTAAAAACCATAATGGTTGCCTTATCTGTACAATCAATCTCATTAAGAATCCTATTTACAGACTCGATATGATCTTCGAACTGAGGATGCGAAATATCTACAACGTGCAGTAATAAATCTGCCTCACGAACCTCATCTAATGTACTTTTAAAACTTTCTACAAGTTGAGTAGGGAGTTTTCTTATAAAACCTACTGTGTCACTAAGCAAAAACGGAAGATTGCCAATAACCACTTTTCGTACTGTGGTATCAAGTGTAGCAAAAAGTTTATTTTCTGCAAATACCTGGCTTTTGGCAATAACATTCATTAGTGTTGACTTACCCACGTTTGTATAGCCTACCAAAGCGACACGTACCAACTTACCGCGATTACCTCTTTGGGTAGCCATCTGTTTATCTATAGTAAGCAATTTCTTTTTAAGTAAAGAAATACGATCTCTTACAATACGACGGTCGGTTTCAATCTCGGTTTCACCAGGACCACGCATTCCTATACCACCACGTTGACGCTCTAAGTGAGTCCATAATCCCGTAAGTCTGGGTAATAAATATTGGTATTGTGCCAATTCTACCTGGGTTCTGGCATAGCTTGTTTGTGCACGTTGCGCAAAAATATCAAGGATCAAATTAGTACGATCTATGATTTTTGCCTTCAAAATCCGTTCAATATTTCGCAATTGTCCAGGGGATAGTTCATCATCAAAAACAACAGTTCCAATGTCATTTTGCTCAACATAAACTCTAACATCTTCCATTTTACCGGTACCTATGAAGGTTTTAGAGTTAGGCATATCCATTTTTTGAGTAAAGCGTTTTACCACTTCTCCCCCAGCTGTATACGTAAGAAACTCTAGTTCATCCAAAAACTCATTGAGCTTTTCTTCGTCTTGATTTTTGGTTACAATACCTATAAGTACTGTTTTCTCGTATGCTATTTCTTCCTTCTCTAACATTAACTAAAGTTATCTTCTTTGTCTTAATTTACTATATTGTAGTCAAAATCTAATGTACAAAAGTACAATAATTATGTGCTCTGAAGTCTACATTATATATGGTTTCTTACAAAATTAAAATGCTATGTCCAATAAATCCTATTTCAGTAAAAAAACTACAAACGATTATACCGTAGCCTTTTATAATCTCGAGAACTTATTTGACACCTTAGATGATCCAAATACTTTGGATGAAGATTTCTTGCCAGACTCTGAAAAGCGATGGAATCGCAAACGTTACGATAATAAAATCTTTAAATTAGGTACTGTTATTTCAAATATTGGATTTTCGAAAACAAGAAAAGCTCCAATATTAGTGGGGGTTGCCGAGGTTGAAAATAAAAAAGTTCTTGAAGATCTTACAGGCTCTAAACATCTAAAAAATAAAGACTACGGAATAGTTCATTTTGATTCGCCAGATGAGCGCGGGATAGATGTTGGGTTATTATATCAAAAACAACATTTCGAAGTTACTCATTCTGAAAGCATTGTTGTTTTGGTAGATAGCCAGAAAGGAGATAGAGACTATACACGAGATATTTTATGGGTTACAGGTAACTTAAATAATGAAAAAATTCATGTTTTGATTAATCATTGGCCGTCCAGGCGAGATGGTGCAGCTCTTACTTCATACAAACGTGTTGCCGCCGCAGAAAAAAACCGCGAAGTCATAGGTCAAATTACTTCAGAGGATCCAGGGGCAAAAATCATCATCATGGGGGATTTTAATGATGATCCTTCTAGTGAAAGTATTAGACACTTGGTTCAAAACGATCTTTTTAATCCTATGGAACGCTTACTTACTCGATATAGCGGTAGTACCAGCTATAGAAGTCAATGGAATTTATTTGATCAGATCATTTTTAGTCATAATTTTCATAAATATGAAAAAGGCAAACATTGCTTTTCTGATGCCTCTATATTTAATGATGATTTTCTAAAAATTTATAAGGGGCGTTATAAAGGAAATCCCTTCAGAACTTATGTTGGTAAAAAATACAAAGGTGGATACAGTGATCATTTCCCTGTATCTGTTAGATTAAAACTAAACTAAAATGCAAAAAGGCTAAACCTGATATCGCAGGTTCAGCCTTTTAACATTGCAAATATAACTAACACTAAAATTTTAATTTTCCATACCCTCCTCGCACCCTATAGGTATCCCAACAATTAGCACAAGTGTTATCTAACCAGACATTAGGAAAAGTATATAAGTTTGTGGCTCCCGTTGCAGGTACAGTTTGATCCGAGGTAACCATATAGGTGTGAAATTGCTTTACAAACCAGCCATCGGTCCCTTTTAGTTGAATGCTGGTTGACTTTATTTCTACCGAATTCACCGCTTGACCAGGCATAGATGCTTTAAAAAGGTAATAGTCCCATTTTCCTATTTCGTGATCATCACCAGGGTTGTTTAATACAATATTTTGAAAATTATACGTTCCTTTATCTGTCTTAAAATAGGCACTTGCTCTTACCTCACCATCGGTTCCATTATCTGATTGAGTTCCTGTATACGTTGCGATTCTAAAATACCATTCTGTGCTTACCGCTTTTTCTTGCTTTGGATTTCTACTCATATATTCTACAACCGCTACATCAAACCGTGCTGAAGCTTCTTTTTCACTTAAATTACCATCAAGACGTCTATGTAATAATGGTACCTCTGATCCTATTTTGTCTTCTACATATTCATCACTATTACCAGTTGTACTCATAAAACCAGCCTGCTCATTAGTATTTATAAACGCTGCTTCCCCATCCGGCTGTTCACAAGATGTCATAAGCAAAGTACATACACCTATCCATATCATTTTTTTAAAATCCCCCCGTCTTTTCATTTTGTTTTACCCCTTTAATTAATATGATTTTCTGATATGAATTACTACAAAGAATGTTCCCCAACAAAAATTTAAGTTTCACATCAAAAGTTAGTTCTTCAAATGTAAATAATTGACAATCAGATAACCAGAGTTGAAGAACCCAATTTCAATGGGGTGGTTTTACCCTTTTACAAGTAATCTCAGAATCACTTATTCACAATTGCGATTATTGTCATTTCTATAAACCCTTGATTTATAAAGGTCTCCGAAGGAAATTATTGATTTGTTAATATTTTTTTAACACAATTAGGGTGTAGGAATCGTTCTAATGCCATACCTTGCGCTACGCAAAAAATCACACAAACAAACTAATAGTCATGAAATTAAAATTACTTTTAATTCCATTTGTCATCTCTTGTTTTATAGGAGTTAACAGTGGAATTGCGCAGTCTGTATTTATCAATGAAATACATTATGATAATGCAAGCTCAGATGTAAATGAAGCGATTGAAATCGCTGGGGCGGCAGGAACAGATCTTACAGGATGGAGTATTGCCCTGTATAATGGATCAAACAGCTCTGTTTACAACACAATTTCCTTATCAGGAATTATTACAGACCAACAAAATGGATTTGGAACCATTGTAGAGATACTTCCATCTAATGGGTTACAAAATGGTGCTCCAGACGGTCTTGCACTGGTAGACAATAGCAACGCTGTTGTTCAATTTTTAAGTTACGAAGGCGTTATCACTGCTGTAGATGGACCCGCATCAGGATTAACTAGTACAGATATTGGGGTATCTGAATCTAGTAGTACACTTGTTGGAGCTTCTTTGCAACTATCAGGAACAGGAACTACTGCTGCAGAATTCGTATGGGAAGCCCTAGACGTTAATACGTATGGTGCAGTAAATACAAATCAAGTATTAGGAACACCTGTAATCATACCTGTAATCAACGAATTTGTATTTAATCACACGGGGTCAGATACTGATGAATTTGTAGAAATTAAAGCTGCTCCAGAAGCAGACCTAAGTGAATACTGGATTCTTGAGATTGACGGAGACAGCAATGCTCTTGGTACAATCGATGAGGTAATACAACTAGGTACAGCTGATGTAAATGGATATTTTACGACACCTTTTGGCAGCAATGTATATGAAAACGGAACCGTTGCTTTACTTTTAGTAAAGAACTTTACAGGAACCTTGGGACAAGATCTGGATGCAGATGATAACGGCACTTT
Organism: uncultured Aquimarina sp.; assembly: GCA_947496355.1. GTDB lineage: Bacteria > Bacteroidota > Bacteroidia > Flavobacteriales > Flavobacteriaceae > Aquimarina. Next base: position 364,064 of record CANMCO010000001.1, on the reverse strand, counting down.
TGATACTATTCCTTGGTCAGCACTTATAGATGACATTGGAGTAAATGATGGTGGTGCTACTGATCTTAATTATGCTACCGTTACTTTGTTACAATCTTTTGACGGGGTTTCTTTTACCGTAGGTGGAGCCTCTAGATTTCCAAATGGACAAGACACAGATATAGCTGCAGACTGGACAAGAAATGATTTTGACGGAAGTGGATTACCAAGCTTTCCAGCTGTAATGGCAGAACCAGGAGAGGCAGTTAATACTCCAAACAGAGAAAATGTAGTTATTGAAGATGTTGGTGGTGAAGATGCTATAATCGTAATTAATGAAATTGATGCAGATACTGATGGTTCTGACGTTTTAGAATTTGTAGAATTATACGATGGTGGTGTCGGAAATGCTTCATTAGACGGACACGTCTTAGTATTTTATAACGGATCTAATAATCAAAGCTATGCTACATACGATCTAGCCGGGTTTACTACTAATACTAACGGATACTTTGTTGTAGGTAATGCAGATGTGCCTAACGTATCTATAGTTATACCAGGTAATGGATTACAGAATGGTGCAGATGCTGTTGCACTTTATAAAGCAGATGCTGCCGCTTTCCCTAACGGAACAGTAGTAACTACAGATAATCTTGTAGATGCTATTGTTTATGATACAAATGATGCTGATGATGCTGAATTATTAGTGTTATTGAATGCAGGAGAACCACAAGTAAACGAAGACGACAAAGGAGATAAGAATTTTCACTCTGTACAACGTTTTCCTAACGGATCTGGTGGGTTAAGAAACACATCTACCTATACACAGGCTATTCCTACTCCTGGAGCTTCTAATACAAATGCAACAGAGATCGTTAATCTTATTATTAACGAATTAGATGCAGATACTCAAGGTTCTGATGCCTTAGAGTTTGTAGAATTATATGATGGCGGAACAGGAAACACATCTCTTGATGGATATGTATTGGTAAACTACAACGGAAATAACAATACCAGCTATAATGCTTTTGATTTAGACGGTTTTTCAACTGATGCTGAAGGGTATTTTGTAATTGGTAATGCAGATGTTGCCAATGTAGACCTTGTTGTTCCAGGAAATTCATTCCAAAACGGTGCTGATGCAGTAGTACTTTATTTAGGTGATGCTACAAGTTTCCCTAACGGAACTGCAGTTAGTACAGATAATATCATTGATGCTATTGTTTATGATACTAATGATAGTGATGATCCAGAACTTCTTGTATTATTGAATATAGATCAACCACAACTTAATGAAGATATAAACGGAAGTAAGGACGCCGAGTCTTTACAACGTAGTCCAAATGGTGAAGGTGGTGCCCGTAATACAAGCTCTTATGTTGCTAAAACTCCAACACCGGGAATTAGCAATGATGGTGTTATTGTGGTTCCTGGAGAGCCTATTACTATTGCAGAAGCCAGAGCAGCTGCAGAAGGTACACCAGTAACTATTGCAGGGGTGTTAACGGTAACAGACAGTTTTGGTGGTCCTGCCTTTGTTCAGGATTCAACCGGTGGTATTGCTGTTTTTGATGACCTTGTACAAGCAGATGCCACCTTAAAAGTAGGCGATTCTATAACAGTAACAGCAGTTAGAGCCGCTTTTAATGATCAAGTTCAGCTTAGTGGCGTTGTTGAGGTTATAAACAATGGGCTCCCAAACAACCCAATTACTCCTTTAGAAATTACTTTGGCAGAAATTGCCAATCACCCTGGTGAGTTGGTTCGTGTAGTTAACGCTTCCTTCCCTAACCCTGGAGATCTTTTATTCGGAAATTCAAACTTCACACTTACAGATGCTAGCGGAACAGGACAATTACGTATAGATAATGATGTAGAAGATGTAGTTGGTAAAGTACAGCCAGTAACTTGCCCAGAAATAACGGGTGTAGTAGGTCGTTTTAGGGAGTTTTTCCAATTATTGCCAAGACAATTGTCTGATATTTCATGTGCGGTAGAATTTATACCTCCGGGAGATACAGTAGGATTCCCTAAAGAAGATACTTTTGATGTTGTAGCCTGGAATATTGAGTGGTTTGGAGACGAAAATAACTCCCCAGTAGGCCAAAACCCAATGTCTGATGCTATCCAAAGAGATAGTACGGCAACAGTGCTTCAAAGATTAAATGCAGATATATATGCCGTAGAAGAAATCGCAGATGATGTATTATTTGCAGAGTTGGTAGCTCAACTACCAGGATATGATTATATCCTTTCTGATGCAACTTCTAATCCTGGTGGTACTCCACCTTTCCAAAAAGTTGGTTTCATTTACAATACTGAAACAGTTTCTGTAGTGAATACAAGAGCCATGTTTACTTCTATCCACCCACTTTATAATGGTGGTGATGACTCTGCTATTTTGGATTATCCTAATGAAACATCTCGTTTTTTTGCTAGCGGAAGATTACCTTTCTTAATGACAGCAGATGTAACCATAAACGGTGTAACAGAGCGTATTGATCTTGTTGCTTTACACGCAAGAGCAAATAGTGGTAATGATGCGCAAGGGCGTTATGATATGCGTAAATATGATGTAGAGGTACTAAAAGATTCATTAGACGCTAATTTTACTAACAATAAATTGATTCTATTAGGAGATTATAATGACGATGTAGACGAAACCGTAGCAGATATTACATCAACAGTTTCTAGTTTCCAGGAATATGTAAATGATAGCCTAAATTACAATATAGTATCGTCTGCATTAAGTGAAGCAGGATTACGTTCTTTCGTCTTTAGAGAGAATATGATTGATCATATTGCCATTACCAATGAGCTTGAAGAAGCATATATCGACAACTCTGTAACGGTTCATTACGAAGTATATGATGCCGATTATGCATTTACTACTTCTGATCACTTCCCGGTTTCTGCACGATTCTTATTAGAACAACCATTTGTTGAAAATGAGTGTGTAGGTGCATCTGTAGTATCTTTTGAACAAGGAACCAGAAAAGATGGCGGAAGAATATCAAGGCTTAGAAGTAATCCTCAACGAGCAATCGGAATGCCTGAAGAGAGAAGATTTATTCCTTTTGTAAGTTTAGGGTTTGGTGGATCAATAACACTAGAGCTTAATAATGAGATTTTTGACAATGTAGATACTAATGAGTTTGCTGTATTTGAATCTACTGGATTCTTTGGTAATATTGCTTGTAATCGTTTCCCAGAAACGGCAGAGGTATTTGCATCACAGGATGGTGTAGATTTTGTTTCTTTAGGAACTACCTGCCAGGATGGTGAATTTGACCTTGCTGCTGGTAATTTAAGCTCTGCTAAGTTTATCAAAGTGGTAGATATTAGTGATCCAAATGTGTTCCCTTGGTTCGCAGATGGGTACGATCTAGATGCTATAGTATGTTTAGAAAGTGGAGAAAATATTGTAGCGAAAGCAGCTGTTGACTATCTAGAAAATCCTACTGCTTACGAGAGTGAGTTAATGGAAGAAAATTATGGACTAGAAGAAATCTCTGTGAATGTATCTCCTAACCCAGTTAGTGGTACGTTATTTATAGACTTTAACACACTTGCAAAAAGTAACGTAGATGTCCAGATCATTGATGTGATGGGTAAAACAGTATATGCACAGACAATTCGATTAAATGTTGGGCAGTCTAAACTATCTGTTGATATGAGTCGTTTTGCTAAAGGCTTTTATGTAGTTCGTGCTGCAGATGCTGCAGGAGCGTTTATAAAAACCCAAAAGGTTATCAGAAAATAAATAGATTATGCTATCTCCTTTCGACTACGCTCAAGGAGAATAATTTAAATCTTATAGTAAAAAGAAAAGGCTGAATTTTAAAATTCAGCCTTTTTTGTTATTCATTACTTCTTGTTATTTTCGAGTTCACGCTTTTTTCTTTTCGCTTCGCGCTCTCGTTTTTTCTGTGCTCTTTTTAATTGTCTAAGTTCTTTTTTAGTCAGCTTTTTGGTGACTGTCTTCTTTTTTGTGTTTTTAGAAACTACCGCAGTTTTCTTTTCAACTGTTTTTTCTGTTTCTACTTCTTTTTTCTTTTCACCACAAGCAACTACTGTTATGAAAAACACTGCTAATAGCAGCCACTTTTTTAAAGTTTTCATAATACAACGTTTTTAGTTTGTACTGTGTATTAAACGCAATAATGAATTAAATGTTTTATAACAACCTTATAGTCAGTGTTTATTGGGTTTTTAAGATGCTCACTAATAAAATGATATTGGGTTTGGAATGAAGAAAATCCTTAAAACAAATCAAACCGTTTTAAAACTAGCGATTTGTTATCTCCTCTACCTTGGGGAGGGGATTAAGGTGAGGGAGGATTTATATAAAAACCCCTCATCCTAACCTTCTCCCCAAGGAGAAGGGACTATTATAATATGTAAAGAGCAAAAAAACCTGTTTTTTATAAAACCCGTGAACTATTTATGGTTTTTACGGGTATCCAAGCGCTCTAAACAAGATTGTTTAAATACTTTTGGCCTATCAAACAGAAAATGCAGATGAATTTTAGTAGCCAAAAACTTCTTACAACAATTACCTTTATAACTCTGTTTAATTCCTTTCTTGGATATGGACAAAGTTTTCAGGTGCCGGATTCTTTAGAAGGTAAGACATATGGTGAGTTATATGATTCTTTTATGATTAATGTTGATTCAATAAATCAAAAAGCCGAAATTTATGCTAAAACATATCTTGAAAAAGGGCTAATAGAAAAAAACAAAATTCAAACAGCCTGGGGCTATTATCTTCTGGCCATCTTAAACAAAAAAGATTCATTAAAGAGCATTACATTTTTAGATAGTGTAATTAGCTATAGCCAAGATTTAAATGATAATTATTTTCCTGCTGTAATTTTTATTAATAAAGGACTCATAAAAGAAAGACAGGGTCTTTTTACCCAAGCTATAGATAATTATTTAAAAGCTATAGAGTTTTCGAAGAGATCAAAAAATAATCATTTATTATATACTACTAAACATAATATTGCTTTACTAAAAAGAAAACTAGGAAGATATGAAGAAGCCAAATCGATTTTTAAAGAGTGTCTAAATTTTGAAGCTAAAAAGGTTAATAGAAAAATTAATGATTCTATCTCTTATTTAATTACCCTATCAGAGTTGATTACCACTTATCGCTTTAATAAGGAAATAGATTCTGCTTTTACCCTAATTAATAAGGGAATACAATATTCAAAAAAGAAAAATGGAGCTTATCTATTTCTTTTGGAAGATGGAATACAGGATTATCACAACCAAAATTATGAAAGTGCATTACAAAAAATAAACTCAACAATACCGTTATTTTTTGAAGTTAGGAATGAAGAATTTTTTGAGAGCTATAACTTAATCGAAGCTTATTTATATTTAGGAAAAACCTACCGAGCTCTATTAGATGATGTGAATTCAATTCAATATTATAAAAAAGCAGATTCACTTATTCAATCCATCGATTATGTCATTCCTGAAAATAGAGCAATTTATATTGAGCTTATTAATTATTATAAATTTTTAAATGAAAAAGAAAATCAATTAATCTATATTAATAAACTCCTTCTTGTAGATAGTGTTCTGAATACTGAATACAAATTAATAAATGATAGAATAATAAAAGAGTACGACACCCCAAAACTCATAGCAGAAAAAGAACAAATCATTGCTTCCTTAGAAAAAGAGAACACTAAAAAATCCTTTCAGAATATTATCATATCCGTTCTTTTAGTTATAAGTGTATTGGGAATTGGATTTTACTACTATAAACAACGATTGTATAAAAGAAGGTTTTTAAAACTACTAGAAGAAAAAAACATTGACAATCAAAAAAAAGATCAATCTAATGATGGTCCTTCAGGATCTTCATCCATCAGTAAAGAAACACTAAAAAATCTATTGGATAAACTACAACAGTTCGAAGAAAAGCAAGACTACCTAAAGCCTAATCTAAACACTAAAGATCTGGCCAAAAGCTTTGGGTCAAACTCTAGTTACCTTTCTAAAGTGGTCAATAGTTTTAAAGAAAAAAGCTTTAGTAGTTATATCAACGATCTTCGTATAGATTTTGTCATCGATAAATTAAAGTCTGATGCCATATACAGAAAGTATACCATAAAAGCAATTGCCCAGGAGATTGGTTTTAATAACCCAGAAGCTTTTTCAAAAGCATTTTATAAAAAAACAGGTATCTATCCATCGTATTTTCTAAAGGAATTAGAACGGCAAACAGATGTGAATTAATGTGAGGTTGATGCAAAAATTACGTCAATTCGAGTGCTTCGACTTTAGGAGAAGTGTATCGAGAATAGTGATTTTAGGATCAAAAAATCTGTTCTCGATACTATTTTTCTTCACTTTGTTACAAAAAATCACTCGAACTGACGGTTTTCTATCCCAATAGTGTAGAGATTCCCGCCCCTCGCAATAACAAAAAAAGAGGCTTTTGGGCCTCTTTTCTTAATACTGTAATTATTCAATCCTATTTCAGGATCTGCTCATATTTCTTTTTACTGCCTAATACCTCTTTACTTTTTTCGATCTCAGGGTTATGTGTAACGTAGTAGTTGTACAATCCTTCTCGATAAAAATAGCGCTTGATAATCTCATCGGTAAGGAGGTTTACAATTTCTGTTTTGTAGGTATCTAATGCTTTTTCTTTAGAGGTATTTATGGCCGCAAGAAGTGCATCATAGCTAGCTGCAATTTCACTATCAAGCTTTTCTCTTTTGGCCGTATTTAATGCATCATTAAATGATTTTTCGGTTTCAGTTTCGAACTTAAAATCACTTTGTTTTACAAACTTCTTGAAATCCTCATAATCACTATCAGTAAACTTAAAATCTGTTGCTTTCTGCAACTGGTGCGCATAATAATATTTTGTGCCATAACTAAAAATAGCATCCGATTTTAACAACGCTGTCGTGATTTTACTAAACTTAGAGGTTTCCAACTCAATATCTGGCTGTATTCCTCCACCGTCATATACCGTTCTTCCATTTTTGGTAGTAAAGGCTTTGAAATCTTTTTCATTTATACGCACCGCTTTGTTGTCTTTATCACGGTTCCAATAATCTAATGCCTGGATACATCTTCCGCTTGGTGTGTAGTAACGTGAGATAGTAATCTTTAGCTGTGTTCCGTATGTTAATTTCTTTGGTCGTTGTACCAACCCTTTTCCAAAACTTCTGGCACCAATAACCACTCCTCTATCCAAATCTTGAATTCCACCAGCTACAATTTCACTGGCAGAAGCGCTTCTACCATTAACCAAAACTACCAACGGGATTTGGATGTCTATTGGGGCTTTTTTGGTAAAATACTCTTTGTTATATTTCTTAACTACAGATTTTGTAGTGGTGATTAACTCTCCTTTAGGAACAAAAATATTGGTCACATTAATAGCTTCGCTAAGCAATCCTCCTGGATTTCCTCTTAGGTCCAAAATTATTTTATCGGCTCCTTTTGCTTTCAGGTCTTTTAACGCATCAATAGTTTCGCTAGAGGCTTTGCTGTTAAACTTAGACAACACAATATATCCTGTATTATCATCCAATAATGTATAAAAAGGAACGGCATCTACCTCTATTTCTTTTCTTGTAAGCACCGTAGTTTTAGTTTCGCCTTGTCTGTTGTAGGTGATGTCTACTTTGGTTCCGCTAGCTCCTTTAAGAAGTTCTCCAGCATCTTCTTTAAAATCTGCCACCTTGATATCTCCTATTTGAATAATTTCATCTCCGGCTTTAAGACCTGCCTCATCTGCTGGGTAATCCTTGTAGGGTTCTACAATGATGATTTTATCTTTTATTGTTTTTACTGAAGCACCAATACCTGTATACTCTCCTGCATTACGAATTTTTGAAGCCTCTACATCCTGTTCATTCCAATATTTGGTATACGGATCCAGATCATCTAGCATTGCCTTGATAGCAACATCCATAAGCTCTGCCGGATTGGTTTCATCTACATAGTTCATGTTTAATTCTTTGAACATTGTAGTAAAAATCTCAATCTGTTTTGCAATCTCGAAAAAATCAGATTTAAAACTCACCGTTGTAAACAAGATGACAACAGCTAATACGGGGTAGATAATTCTCTTCTTCATGGTGCTATATTTTTATACGTTTCAGAATCAAATACTATGATTATAGCTTATTTTGATGCTAATTCCTGATCAACAAATTTTTGTAATATTCCTTTTATCTTAGATTCAACCAATGAATACTCTGGCATCTCTTTGCCCGAGTATAAAAACATAAAAGTGAATTGATGAGTAGTGTAGGGTACAATATACTTATTTTTCCTATAACTTTCACGCAATAAACGTTTTATGTGATTGCGGTCTACGGCATTCTTAAAATGACGCTTACTTACTGATACGGCTGTTTTAATTTTTATATCATCTTCAGACGTAGTCTTTCTATACACAAGTCTAATTGGGTACTTAGCAATAGATTTCCCTTCAGTAAAAAGCAAGTCTATTTGCTTTTTGCTTTTTAATCTTTCTTTCTTATTAAATGTCGCCTTCATTGGTCACTATATGTAGTGATAATACCAAATACCCCTTCATAAGGATATACTTGCTATTTTCCGTAGCTATTATTGCTTGGGTTTACATCTGCCAAAAGCAACATAATATCAATTGCAACTGCCTTTATTTGAGATTTTGGTTTGGCAATCTCAAAAGTATATGTGGGGTCTGCCCATGGCCAATCTGATAAAACAGTCCTGTTTATTGACGGAATCTGATTCTCTTTTTCTCCTCGCATCATTCTTATTGGCATATAAAATGATTCTATGGACCCGTCTGTATATTCTACATAAAGATCTATAGGCATTGGCATTTGCCCAATACGTTCTAGCGTTATTTTGGTAGAATTGCTACCATTTTCCTCAACTTCTTTGATCCCATAATCGATCCAATTGGTAGTTTGAGTCCAATCTGTTAAATACCAATCTAGTTGTATGCCAGAAACTTTCTCTGCAACTCTTTTGAAATCATTTGGAGTTGGATGCTTAAATTTCCAGGTTTCAAAATATTGTTTCAAGGTTTTTGCCAGGTTCTCTTCGCCAATAATATATCCTAACTGGGACAGAAAAACAGCTCCTTTAGAATATGCAGAAGCTCCATACGCAGAGTTATGCGCATAACGATCTGCATGGGTAGTTTGTGGTTGTTCTACTCCCGAAATTGCAAGCTGAAAATAGTTCTTATACATTCCCTTTAGCGAATTGGGATTGTTTTGTTTCATTACCTCATTCATCGCCAATGTAGAAATATAGCTGGTAAACCCTTCATCCATCCACTCATGTTTAGATTCATTGGTTGCTAAAATATGCTGAAACCAAGAATGTGCCATTTCGTGTGCAGTAACCCCAACCAGGCTTCCAAAACTTCTTTCTCCTGTAATTAAAGTACACATAGCGTATTCCATACCACCATCTCCCCCTTGAATAACGGAGTATTGATCGTATGGATATTTACCTATTTTTTCACTAAAATAGTTCATAAGCTCTACAGTCTTAGGTTGTAGGTCTTTCCATTTATCAATAATATCGGTATTATTCTTATATAAAAAATGTAATGTCGGTCCGTTTGGCACTTGTACAACATCATGTAGGTATTCTGGGTCAGCGGCCCAGGCAAAATCATGCACATTTGGTGCCTTAAAATGCCAAGAAAGTGTTTTCCCTTTATTCTTTATTTTGGTTCCAGGTTTTTCGTAACCGTATCCAATTTCTTGTGGATTTTGCAGATATCCAGAACCACCCAGAACATAATTTTTATCAATATTAATAGTTACATCAAAATCACCCCACACCCCATGAAACTCTCTTGCGATATAAGGGCTAGTATGCCATCCTTCAAAATCATATTCTGCCATTTTGGGATACCATTGCGTCATGGATAGTGCAACGCCTTCTTTATTATTACGTCCTGATCTACGTATTTGTTTAGGCACCTGGCCATCAAACTTCATAGAAAAAGTTGCTTTTTCTCCCGGTTCTATTGGCTTGTCTAATGCAACTTCAAGAATAGTTCCTTCTATTTTGTATTGCACTGATTTCCCATTTTGAGTTAAAGAAGAAACTAATAAGTACCCCACTTCATCCGGGGTAAGCTTACCAATTTTATCTAATACCCTGGGATCAGGATCAGGCATATTAATCGAACGAATATCCATTTCACTTCCTGGTTGAAAGGCATTAAAATATAAGTGATAAAAAACCTTATCCAGAACATCAGGAGAGTTATTTGTATAGACCAACTCCTGTGTTCCTGAGTATTGAAAATTCTCTACATTCATATCAACATTCATCGTGTAATCCACGTGTTGTTGCCAATATGATGTATTGTTTTGCGCTGAAACAATAAAAATTCCAAATAGGAAAGTTATAGCAATATTTTTAAACATAATTAAATGATTTATTTAGACATGTTATCAGCCATGATAAAGGCGTTATAAAGATTTACCATCTTACCAGATTTCGATAGTTCAGCAAAACTTGATATTTTTGGAGCATCACCGGCTATATTTATAATGTTTTTGGTACTCAATCCACTATCCATAAGTATTTTCTTTACTTGTGAAGCTTTTAACTTTGGGTAATAAGATCTTATTAATGCAGCTACTCCTGCCACGGCCGGTGCGGCCATAGAGGTTCCATCTTGATGCTCATATGAATTATTTGGTGTAGTAGACCATATTTTAACTCCTGGAGCAAAAGCATCTACATTAATTTTTCCGTAATTAGAAAATTCGGCAACCATATTAGCTCCATATACATAATTTAATGCTCCTATAGTTATAAAATTGCTTGCAACCTCTGTGGTACTATCAATTTGGTCATTAGGGTATACTGCCTTCTGGTCCAAATCCGCAGCTTCATTACCTGCTGCGTTTACAATAAGTACATCTTTTGATGCTGCATATTTGATAGCGTCTCTTACCCATTCTGGATGGGTACTAAAATATTTACCAAAACTTGTATTAATGACTTTTGCACCATTATCTGCTGCATATCGTATAGCAAGGGCAATATCTTTATCATATTCATCTCCGTTAGGAACAGCTCTTATTGCCATAATTTTTACATTTTGAGCAACTCCATTCATTCCAATACCGTTGTTTCTTTCTGCGGCGATAATACCAGATACATGGGTTCCGTGTTTGATTCCTTCCTTTTTTGGATCAGGCCCCATAACATTATTGTTTCCATAATTAGTGTCTGCAATGTCATCTACATTATCACCAACTTTTGCTCTTCCGTCAAGCTCTAGATTCAAGTTGTAATTTAATGTTTCGGTAAAATGCTCAATTCCTTCACCAAGATCCTTCATGAATTCTGGAACGGTATCTCCAGGCTCTAAGAAACCAAACATTTGGGAAAGAAAAGCCACATGATATTTAACCTCATCTGTCTTTGCCTCCATCTGTAAAAGTTCTTGTTTAGAGTAATCCTCTTTACCAATAATTTCTGAAACTGCTGTATGAGCTACTTTAGATTGTTGCAATATTTGCTCGTACTGCATCTTAAGTTCTGAAGCCTCCTGGTACTCCTTTTCAAACTCTGCCTTCGCTTCTATGTATTTTTGATATTCATCTCTATCTTCTTCTGGTACAGAAGCCAAAAACTTGCCCGTATATTTTGGTTTAAGTTTCTTGATAATCCTTACGTATTCTAGGTTTTCATTGTAAGAGTCCCCTAGAAAATTCCAACCGTGGATATCATCTACATAACCATTGTTATCATCATCTTTACCATTACCTTTGATTTCTTTGGTGTTGGTCCAGATCACACCATCAAGGTCTTCATGCTCTATATCTACACCACTATCTATAACACCAACGATTACCGTTTGTCCTTTTTTATTCTTGATAAGCTCATTATAAGCTTTATCTACACTCATTCCGGGGATAGTATCAGAAACCAAGTCATAAAAACCCCAGTTTTTTAATTGATCATCTGTAAGGTCTATATTTTTTAATGGAATTTTATCAATATTTTCTATTGGCGTAGAAATTATTGCCGGAGCACCACAACTCATCAGAATAGCCGATGAAGCAATGGTGAAAAAGATTTTATTTGATGAGAATGTCATTTCTTCTTTTATTTTAATTAAATATTTCATTACAGGTAAAAACTTCATTAAGCCGTACACCTTTTTCTGTATGTTTTACGGTTATTATCTCGTTGTGAGCATCATGTTCTAAAAACAAGTACCAGTTATTAGTTGCTGCATTTTCAAGAAACAGTTTTTTTTCATCCAAAGTAAGTAACGGTCTTGTATCATAACCCATAACATATGGCAACGGTATATGACCCGCTGTGGGCAATAAATCTGCCATAAAAACAATAGTTTTATCTTTATGTTCAATATGTGGTATCATCTGTTTTTCTGTATGACCATCAGCAAATAGTAGGCCAAAACCTAATTCTGAATCTTTTTGGAATGCCTCTCCTATTTTAGAAACAAAATTTAGTTGCCCACTTTCCTGAATTGGCAAAATATTTTCTTTTAAGAATGATGCTTTTTCCCTGGCATTTGGGGCTACTGCCCATTGCCAATGTTCTTTATTACTCCATATTCGGGCATTTTTGAATGCCAATTCGTATCCCGTTTTGGTATCATTGTGTTGCACCACACCACCACAGTGATCAAAATGGAGATGAGTGATAAAAACATCTGTTATATCATTTCTATGAAAACCTTTCTCTTTTAATGACTTATCCAAATTATCATCTCCCCAAAGAGAATAATAACTAAAGAATTTTTCTGATTGCTTATCTCCCATTCCTGCATCGACCAAAGTGAGTCTATTACCATCTTCGATAAGCAAACATCTTGCGGCAATATCTATTAAATTATTTTGATCTGCGGGATTGGTTTTGTTCCATAAAACTTTTGGAACAACACCAAACATAGCACCACCATCCAGTTTAAAATTTCCAGCTTTTATAGGGTATAAATTCATAATCTATTAAAAATCCTTGCAAAATAGAAAAAATGGTAAGGATCAGGATTTAATTTTTGGAGTTTTTAACAATATTTCATCATACGCAGCACTGGATATTATGTTTTCCAGGCGAGTTCCGTAATCCAACAGTGCTTTAATCTCTTTTATACTTGCCAAACGCTCTTTTCGCATTAGCAACAATGTATTACCATTGCACTCTATATGGTAATATGGATTACTTTCGAAAAAAAGAACGAGTTCATCGGTAAAAAGCATTCGAATTTTTTCTACATCTTCTCCTAAGAGAAAAAATCGTTTTGAAAAATCAGGATGTCCTGGAATTAAAACATCTTTAAATCCTGCGAATTTATATACAAACCCCAATAACCCTTCTTTATCGAGAGTAAATTTAGGGATTTCTTTTTTTAGTTCTATAGTTAATATCGTCGTTCTTACCGAGGTTCTGGCAATAAATTCTCCTTCAGAAAACTCAACATCCGTAACTCTAAATATCGAATTGGGATCAGAGATAGAATTATTCTGATAATTAATCTTTTTCACTTTAAAAAACACAAAATCCTCTAAGCTTGATGTGTCTTTCTTCTTTTTAGGGTCATAGCTTCTTCCAAAATCATTGGCAATACTCTGCAAATCATTTTGCCTTTTTGTAAGATTTGGTTTTGATCCTATTTTTATTTTTTTGGAAAATGGTATTAAACTCCTTACAGCCAGTGGGTGTTCAGAAGAAGTGCCATGAATGTCCAAACCTGTAATTTCAAAAGAACCTCCTTTTCGAGAAAAGGTTTGCTGATATCCTATTAGACTTTCTTGAACTGTATAATCTACAAAATCACATAACGAAAAATCTACAATAGCATCCTCATTCTCTGGTATGGTATCTAACTTTCTTTTTAATCTGGTAAAATTAAGGAAGCTTGAAAAATTCTTTACACTTACAAAATATGTCCCATTAACCTCTTCTTTAAACATAAGCACATTAGGTTTAAAAAGATTTCTGGCAAAGAACATTATACTTCTATTAAGGATAAAGTGAATGATAATTGTGGTTAAAATCCCTATTAGGATTCCCGTGATTAAGTTGGTTGTTATTGTTGCAACTATCGTTGCAAAGAAAATAAGGAGTTGCTCTTTTCCAATTTTGGCAACATCTTTAAGGTTTTTGGGGGCTGCCAGTTTATATCCTGTATATACCAAAATCGCTGCCAAAGCTGTTAAGGGAATTCTTCTAAGCTGATCTTGAAACAGTACTATAAACAATAATAAGAATACCGAATGAAAGAAGTTTGCTGTTCGATTGGTTCCTCCATTATTAACATTTATAGAGCTTCTGGCAATAACAGTAACCACATTAAGCCCTCCTATAAAACCACTAACAATTGATGCAATACCCAAAGCGGTTAGATCTTTATTAACGTTAGATCGTCTTTTTAAAGGATCTAATTTATCTACAGCTTTAATACTCAATAAAGATTCTATGCTTGAAATTAGCGTTATTGCAAATACTACCCCAATAAATTTACCACTAAAGGCTATTGAAAAATCTGGTTTAGGAAAGCTGGAAAAAACTTCTTCAGGTATCTGAACCAGCAAAGAAGCGTCGATAGGATAAGCAGCACTAGAAAAAACTTCGTAATAATAGCTTAAACCTATTGCAATAAGAACAATCCACATAGGAGCAGGAACAAGTTGAAAATACTTGTTTCGAATCTTGCCATAAAAAAACATGATCAACAAACTGGCAACTCCAACTATTGCCGCCACCACTAGATGGCTATATTCTGGTGTGAATAATGCCGAAGCACTACCAGGAATATCTGTCAACAATGAGATTGTATCTCCCTTTATGCTCGTATTGGCAAGCATTACATGAAATTGTTTTGCAAAAATGCTGATTCCTATAGCAGCAAGCATTCCTTGTATCGCCGAGGAGGGAAAAAAGTCACTAAGTATCCCTAAACGAAGCTGCCCAATAATTATCATTAAGGCTCCGGAACATATAATAGCCGCCAGAGTAAAAATATAACCTTGATACAAATCGCCATTGGCTAGCGTAGTTACTGCACCCAACAAAACTACAACCAACCCATTACCAGGACCTGTAATCGTAACATTAGATCCTCCAAAAATAGACACAATTATTCCGCCTGCTATGGCTGCAATTACACCAGAAATAGGTGGCGCTTCTGACGCCAATGCTAACCCAAGTCCTAATGGTAACGCGATCAAAGAGACCACAAATCCTGAAAAAATGTTTTTTGGTAATTCCGATATAAATTGTGATGTATTGTTTTTTATCTCCTTCATCTATCTTATAATTAAAACATCAGTTGGTAACTCTGATAAAATATGCTCCAGGTCATGAATAAAAATGCGGTCCATAAATGTGGTTCTTTCTGGGGCATTCATGATTAATAAATCTGCAGCCACTACTTTTGCATAGTGTCCAATTGAATATCCTCTCTTTCCAAAAATAGATTGTGTTTTGATTAAAATATCTGTTTTAAGATCTTCCGGAACTTCATCCAAAATATGCTGAACTCTAAGATCTTCCTTCTTTGCTAGTTGTTCTTTGATAAGGGTATCTTTAAGTAATGATTGATCATCTTCTACCACAATTTTAACTTCTTGATGAGAAATTTCCTCTACGATAGTTAGTTTTTGCGCACCTAGGTTTTGTGCCACTTCGAACGAGTCGAGAATTGTTTTCTTTGTTTTTTCGTCTTGAAGTCCATTAACGACAATATGATTACAAGGCCTTAAATCTTCAGATGGTTTAATCAATAACAATACAGAACAATTTGCTTTTCTAGTAATTTTTCTTGCTATGGATCCAATATAGAACTTAAGAAAATCCTCTCTGGGGGACGCTCCCAACATAATAAGGTCTGCATTGTTTTCTTTAGCCGTTTCTATGATTACTTCTACAGGGTCTCCTTGTTTCCAGATTACCTTTACTTTATTATCGTCATCTTCAGAAAACCCTGAGATTAGTCCTTTTATACTGTTTTCTTTCTCATCTGTTTTTTCTCCGACATGCACCAGAATTAAGTTGCAATCAAAAAAATCCACCATCCTCATTGCTTCAAAAATGTTATTTTTCAAGTTAGGAGAAAAAGCAACACCAATAAGAATTGTATTAAATTTATGAAGGGGTATCTTGCTCAAGATTGTTATTTTCTAATAATTTTAAAGTGGTAGAATATAAACTTATTTTTTGACACTAGAAAATAGTGTATTTTCCCGCTATATTTAAAAAAATTACGATCTTTCAAATATATAATTTGATTTAACTATAAAGAATGTTAGAATTAGCAGGAATAATTATACTAGGAATATTAGCACAATGGGTAGCATGGAAGTTTAAAATCCCGGCAATTTTACCCTTAATTCTTATCGGGCTTTTAGTAGGACCAATTGCAACTTTAATTACTAGTGATCACACTAAGCTCATACAACCCATCTGGAATGGTTCAGAAGGATTGTTCCCAGGAGAAAGTCTTTTCTATTTTGTGTCTTTGGCAATTAGTATCATTCTTTTTGAAGGCGGCCTTACCTTAAGAAGAAATGAGATTCTCAATGTTGGTCCTGTAATTATAAAGCTAATTACCGTTGCTGTTGTTGTTACTTTTTTTGGTGCCGGATTAGCCGCTCATTTTATTTTTGGGCTTAGTTGGCCCATTTCTTTTTTATTTTCTTCATTGATTATTGTAACCGGACCAACTGTAATAACACCAATTTTAAGAAATATTCCGCTTAAAAAAGATGTCTCTGCAGTATTAAAATGGGAAGGTATTTTGATTGATCCCATAGGAGCCTTAGTAGCCGTTTTAGTGTTTGAATTCATAAGAGCTGGTGGTGGAGAAGAATTTACCTTTACTGCATTGTATGAATTTGCCAAAATTGTTCTGGTTGGTCTTACTTTTGGTTTTACATTTGCGCATGCACTCGCCTTTTCTATTAAACGAAAAGTGATTCCGCATTATTTACTTAATGTGGTCACACTAGCCGCAGTACTGGGTGTTTTTGTATTATCAGACGTCTTTGCTCATGAATCTGGGTTGCTTTCTGTGGTTGTAATGGGAATGGTTCTAGGAAATATTAATCTGCCTAGTCTTAATGAGATCTTGTATTTTAAAGAGTCCCTAAGTGTTCTTTTAATTTCTATATTATTCATTCTTCTTTCTGCAAATATTAATATGGAAGACTTGAGGTTAGTTTTTAACTGGAAAGCTGCACTTCTTTTTGCAATTGTTGTCTTCTTGGTCAGGCCACTAGGAGTATTTTTAAGTTCATCAAAATCTGGTCTTAAAACCAATGAAAAGCTTTTTATTAGCTGGGTGGGACCTAGAGGTATCGTAGCAGCCGGTATTGCCTCATTATTTGGATTAAAATTATACAAAGTAGGCATCCCAGGAGCACAATACATTACCCCTTTGGTTTTTATGATTGTACTGGGTACCGTATTGCTTAATGCGACAACAGCGCGTCTTTTTGCCAAATTGGTTGGTGTTTTTCTCAATAAATCAGAAGGAATTTTAATCATTGGGGCCTCTAAAGTTTCAAGGCTCATTGCTGTATATATTAAGAATAATAACAGACATGTCGTGCTAGTAGATAGTAACAGAGATAACATTAATAAAGCAAAAGATTTAGGACTTGAAGCTATAGAGGCTAATATTTATGGAGATCAGCTTGGAAATAATATCGAGCTCAACGATGTGGGATACTTAATGGCATTAACTGGAAATAGTGATATCAACAAATATGCAATTAACAAATTTAGTAGGCAATTTGGGGAGCATGGATCTTTTAGATTAATTACCACTGAAGAAATGAAAGACCCAAAAAATAATCCACAACAGGGATTATTTTCTCATACAGACGACTATTATAAACTAATCGAACTTGCAGAAAAATATCCAGGAATCCAGGAAATCAAAATCAAAAACCAAAAACATTATAGAACCCTAATAGATCTTACCGAAGAGGATAATGATATCATCCCCTTATTTATTAAAGATGCTAAAAAAAGTATTAGAATTATATCCTCTTTTAGTAAGGAAATGGAAGAAATAGAAGAGGGTAGTTTTTTGGCCTATATAGGTAAGCCTATCGATATTGAAGAAATTTAGAATATCGACCAAAAGCTTTTTTTTGCGACAAAAAGGCTTTATTTAAGATAATTCTTTGTTTTTTGGCCATAATCCGCTATATTTGAGGCTATTTTAGAATTTAACCCCCAATTATTATGAAAAAACTTATGTTAATTGCCGTATGCGCATTTTCCTTGATACTTACATCTTGTGGAAGTGATGATGACGGTAATTCAAATTGTAGAGAATGTGCTAACGGAGCTGTGAGTATAGAGCTATGTGACCTTGGCAATGGTACGTATAGTATAAATGGTGAAGGTGCCATAGAGATACCTGCAGACTCATCTTTTGATGAAGTATTTGAGCTTTCCTGTACAGCAATTGGGGCTGGTCTTTAAGCCTACCACTATCAATAAAATAAAAAAAGGTGACCACAGTGGTCACCTTTTTTCTTTTATGACATATAGGTATACAGGAAAATGATCACTGTATCCTCCCGTATATACACCACCACTATAACTGCGAAAAGGGTATCCTTTATACTTTCCTCTAGGGGTTGTTAAAAAATCGTTATTGAATATTCCCGCTTTATAATAACGATATTCAGAGTAGTCGCTATCTAATAATTCTTTAGAAATGATGATTTGATCAAACAGTGTCCAACTATCGCTCCATGCAAGAGAACCAATGCCTTTTTTAGCCATTTTATACATTGGGTTGTAAAGACCTTTTAGTGATACTTTCTCTTTTTGCGACTTTGCACCAAGTATTTTTCTTATACTCTCATTATTAGGACCATCATTAAAATCTCCCATAGTAATAACTTTGGCATATGGATCAATAACAAAAAGAGAGTCTATGATTTTTTTATTTAGCCTCGCTGCTTTTTCTCTTTTGTATTGACTCCTTGCTTCACCACCTCTTCTAGATGGCCAGTGATTTACAATTATATGAATCAAATCTCCATCAAGATATCCGCTTACTAACAATTGATCTCTTGTATATACACGCTTATTAGTAGTGTTATCATAAATCATCAATTCATGATTGCTTGTGTTTTTTGGTTTAAAAAGTGCTTTTTGATATAATAAAGCTACATCTATCCCTCTTCTATCAGGAGAGTCAAAATGTACAATACCATAGTTTTTCGATTTTAATTCTTGTTTATTCACAAGATCTTCAAGTACCTTTCTGTTTTCTATTTCGGCAACTCCTATTATTGCAGGTGAATTTTTGGCTAAATCTGTTCCTATTTCAGAAATAACGGTTGCCATATTTTCTAATTTCTGTGCATATATCTCATCTGTCCAATGATCTTTTCCGTTGGGAGTTCGGTCATCATCAAAAGTTAATGGGTCATCTTGTGTATCAAACAGATTCTCAAGATTATAAAATGCAATTGTGTTTATTTTGTAAGCTTTCTTTTGTTGCGAAAAAAGAACTGCAGAAAATAACAACGAAGTAATCAAGGTGTTTCTTAAAATCATGGTGTGAATTATAAATCAATTGCAAATATTAATTTTTCCAGTTCCGAAAAATGAAACTGGCACATACTAATATTGCACTTTGTTGAATTACAGACCTTACTAATTTCTGGTTTAAAAAAATTCATCCACTAAAGTCATGATTCAAAATTATACCGTTTTAAAATATCTCACCTTCTTTTTTCTCTGCTTTATCTCAGTTATAAACGCACAACAAACCAGCATAAAGGGAAGGGTAATTGAAGCAACAACTGGAGAGAATATAGTTGGTGTCAAAACCACTATTAAGCAATCTGAAATTTTCACAATTACCAACAATTTTGGTGTATTTGATTTTAAAAATTTAAAACCTCCTTTGGGAGAACAAATTCTTATAATTTCTAAAGAAGGATACGTTACCAAGAGATTTCCGATAATAATTAACGAAGGGAAGCTATTAGATCTTAAAAAAATTGAGCTGGAATATGATTTTGATAAGGAACAAGAGCAAATAGGAACGATAAGTCTCTCAGAAACCGAATTGGATGATGGTGATGACACTTCTTTTAATATGTCTTCATTGTTACAAGCAAACCGAGATACGTTCTTAAATGCTGCAGCATTTGATTTTAGCGCTACTTTTTTTCGGCCAAGAGGGCTTAAAAATGAAAATGGTGAAGTTTTGATCAATGGTCTAGAAATGAACAAATTATTTAATGGAAGTCCGCAATGGGCAAATTGGGGCGGACTTAATGATGTGCAACGTAACCAAGAGTTTTCCCGTGGCATTTCAGAAAATGACTATGCTTTTGGTGACCTTCTTGGAACCTCGAATATCATTATGAGAGCATCAAAATATAGAAAAGGAGGTAGAGTATCTTATGCGTCATCTAATAGAAGCTACCAAGGAAGAGTGATGACCACCTATAATTCTGGCGTTTCATCAAAGGGTTGGGCTTTTTCAATATCCCTATCCCGAAGATTTGGAGAGGAAGGTTTTATAGATGGTACTGGATATGATGCAAACTCATTTTTTGTATCTATAGAAAAGAAAATTAATGCGGCACACAGTATAAACCTTACCGGTATTTATACGCCAAATCGTAGAGGAAGGTCTACCGCTATTACCAAAGAAGTTTTTGATATAAAAGGAAGAACATATAATCCAAACTGGGGATACCTAAACGGAAAAATAAGAAACTCCAGAGAGCGTGAGGTTGAAGAACCTATGATGATGCTTAACCATTACTGGGATATCAATACAAAGACAACACTGAACACCAATGTAGCCTTTCAAACAGGTAAAATAGCAAACACTCGTATCGATACTGGTGGAGGTGATTTAATGACCTCATCTATTGGGCAACCGTTATACCTTGGTGGTGGAAGAGGGGCAAATGCCAATCCGGCACACCCCGATAATCTCCCTAGTTCTTTTTTAAAAGACCAAGATCCAACACCTCTGGATTATCAAAATGCCTTTTTAGCACAGCAAAACCTCATCAATAAAGGTCAAATACATTGGGACAATTTGATACAAGCCAACCAGCTCAATACGCTGCAAGGAAATAATGCTACTTACATCTTGTATGAAGATAGAACCGATGATACCCAGCTTACCGGAAACATGATTCTTAATAGCAGAATAAACAAGCATTTTATACTTAGTTCTGCTATAAACTACAAAAGCTTAAAGAGTGAGAATTTTGCCCAAGTTAAGGACTTACTGGGCGGAACCGGCTTTCTTGATGTTGATTTATTCGCTTTATCCGCTTCAGGTTTGTCTGCGTCAGAACTTGCAAATAGGGCCCAGAGTGATTTGCAAAACCCCAATCGCATAGTAGACGTTGGTGATCGCTATGATTATAATTATGAGATTAATGCTACAACACTAAATGGGTATGCTCAAACACAATTTAAGTATAACAAAATAGATTTCTTTCTTGCGGGTACTATAGCACAAACCTCTTATCAACGAAATGGGCTTTTTGAAAACGGATACTTCCCAGAGGCACAGTCACTTGGAAAAGGCCCTAAAGTAGATTTTAAAAATTATGGAATAAAGGGAGGTCTTACTCATAGAGTTCATGGTCGACACTCGATCAATATAAATGCTGCATATTTTAATAAAGCACCCACCATTCGCAACGCTTTTGTAAATGCGCGACAAAATAACGCTCCAGTATCCCAATTAATTGGTAAAAAACAAGAAAATGAAAAAATAGAATCTGTAGATGCCAGTTATATATATCGTTCTTCAAAAATTAAAGCCAGACTAACGGGATATTACACCAAAACCCTTGACGCAAGCAATATTTCATTCTTTTTCACACAGGCAATCTCTGGATCTGGTGTGGGGTTTGTGCAAGAAATTCTAACAGATATCGATAAATTGTACGTAGGTGGGGAACTTGGGTTTGAGTATCAAATCACCCCAACCATAAAACTTAAAACTGCTGCTGCTGTTGGTAATTTTACGTACAATAACAATCCTGATCTGGCTCTGGCAAGTACTAGTGATATTTTTACTGATTTTCAAGGGATTCGTACTTTCGGAAAATCTTCATTAAAAGGGTATCGCCTATCCGGAGGACCTCAAAATGCTGCCCAAGTAGGTTTTGAATACCGGGATCCCAATTTTTGGTGGTTTGGAACAACAGTTAACTATTTTTCTAATGCATTTATAAGCATAAGTCCCTTTGCCAGAACATCTAATTTTTATAAAGATGAAGATGGGTTGCCTTTCAATGATTTTGATGAAAATATCGCCAACACCTTATTACAACAAGAGCGTTTTAATGACTACTTTTTAGTAAATGCAATTGGTGGTAAATCCTGGCGGATAAACAAATATTATGTGGGCTTCTTTGCCTCTATCAGCAACATCCTTAATCAAAAATATAGAACAGGCGGTTTTGAACAAACCAGAAATGCCAATTATAGACGATCTCTTCAAGAATCCAGACGACAAACTCCAGTTTTTGGCCCAAAATATTTTTACGGCTTCGGCACTTCATATTACATCAATTTTTATGTACGCTTTTAACTTATAACAAAATGAATATACTTACAAGAAACTTAAAAAAAGCTATCTGTGTTTTAATAACCGTAGTAGCATTGGGCTGTAGCCCTGAAGAGGATTTTAAAACACCCCCGCTAATCATAGAAGAACCCTCTATAAGTGGTACCGCAATTGATATTGAAGCGGTATTAGGTGTCTTGGCCCAGGAAATCGAAAAAGAAGGTGAAAACGCTAAAGCTATTTTTGAAAACACCAACAACTATCTTGTTGGATACGTAATCTCAAGCGATAAAGGTGGTAATTTCTTTAAAGAGCTGATACTTCAGAACGAAAGCGCAAATCCAACGGCGGGAATTAGAGTGTTAATTAATAATGCACCTCTATTCACATCTTATGAATTTGGTCGTAAAGTATATGTTAAGCTAGATGGATTGTCTGTTGGTATAGAAAATGGAGTTCCTACTTTGGGAATATTAAACGGAAATAGCATTGATCATATTCCTTCTTTTTTGGTTAACGAAGTAATAACAAGATCTTCGGAAGTTTTTGCAATCATACCTCTAGAGATTACCATGGAAGATTTTACAGATCGGGTTTTAAATCAATATATTAAAGTAAACAATATTCAATTCAACAAAAATATCGTTTTGGATAATAATGCTTTTACGTTCGCTGCAGAACCAAATGACGAATTTGATGGTGAGCGCATTGTAGAGAGCTGTGCAACCGGAAGAGCAACCATATTAAGCACTAGTACTTTTTCGGATTTTAAAGGGCTTACATTACCTAGTCAACAAGGAAGTTTTACCGGTATTTTGACCAAAAACTTTTTAGGTAGTGCTTTTAATCTTGTCCTTAATGATCCTCAAGGTTTGGTATTCGATACAGAAGACAGATGTGATCCGTCGGTCTTAGAATGTACTCTAACTGGTACCGGAACTAAAACCCTGTTTACAGAGGATTTTACAGGGCTTAAAATTGCTGATCTTGAAGAATCCGGTTGGATCAATATAAATACTACTGGCGGCAAGTTAGATTATGAAATTGGAGATTTTGCCGAAAATCAATACGCCCAAATCACTGGTTTTAGATCAAAAGAAAGCATATATGAAGTCTGGTTAATATCTCCAGAAATAGATCTTAGTACAACAACAGGAGAGTTTTTAGATTTTGATATTGAAGCTGGGTATGATAATGGTAATATTTTAGAAGTTTTTGTTAGTAATGATTTTGTTGATGATGTTGAAGCGGCTTCCTGGACATTACTTGATGCGCAATTACCAAGAGGGCCGCTAAATGCCTTTGGAGATTCTGCTCCTGCGGGTCCAATTAGCTTGGATTGCCTAGATGGTTCTGTACGAATAGGTTTTCGATATATAGGTGGTGATCCTAGGGCTACCACAAGATACCATATTGATAATATTAAGGTTAGTGGGGATTGATTAGTGGTTTGTGTTTCAGGCCCAAATGACTTCAAAAACCATTTGGGCCTTTTATTTTTAAGATGTAACCATCCCAATATGTGGGATACCATCTTCTAAATACTCCTCACCTACTTGACTAAAACCATGGGTTTCGTAGAACTTTTTTAAATACGTCTGAGCAGATATTTTGATATCTGTAGTTTGGTAGTTTTTTACTATGGCGTTTATACTTTCTTTAATGAGATCATGACCGTAACCAAATTGTCGCTGATCTTTTGAAACTACGACCCTGCCAATACTAGCTTTTTCAAAATAGTCACCAGCATTAAAAATTCTGGTATACGCTACAACGTCATCATTTTTAGAGCCTATTACATGTAGTGCTTTTTGATCTTTATTGTCTATATCTTGATAGACACAATCTTGCTCGACTACAAAAACTTCTGCACGTAAGCGTAAAATTTTATACAGCTCTACTGTAGTAAGTTCATTAAACTGTTTAACTTCAAATTTGATTCCCATATTTTTAATCTTGCACTATAATATCCTTGCTATCTTTATTATCATACTCGGGCTGGAGAGTAACATGGTTAATTTTAAACTTTTCGTAAAGTATATCTTCAATAGTGTTAAGAATTTCACCAAATTCTGAAACCTGAATATCACTCTCAAAATCTATATGTGCTTCTAGATGTGTTTCTTCTTCATTAAGTTGCCAGACATGAACATGATGAATGCTTTTTACTTTAGGTAATGCATCTACTACACTTACTATTTCTTTTACTTCAATAGTTTCTGGCGTATACAACATTAACACCTTGAATGATTTTTTCAATAAATCATATCCTACAATAATAAGATATATTGCTATTGCGAATGTTAATACGCTATCTACCCAGAATATTTCATAAAAATGCATTAGCAATCCCCCTATTAATACAGCTACTGATGCCATCAAATCTGTAATAAGATGCAAATACGCAGATCGCATATTCATATTTACTTTGCTATCTCTATGCAGTAATAACACACTTAATCCATTTCCTAAAATTGCAATACCAGAGAGTATAATCACTATACCCGCACTAATTTTTTGCGGGTTCTGTAGCCGTTCTACTGCTTCAAAAACAAGAATAATCGCAATAATCATGAGTGTAGCAGCATTTATAAATGCTGCCATAATTTCTGCTCTTTTAAAACCAAAAGTTCTTTTTATAGATGCTTCTCTTTTTGCCAGTCGATTCGCGAAGTAACTTACTATCAAAGAAATTACATCACTAAAATTATGAAGTGCATCTGATAAAAGCGATAAACTACCAGAAACCAAACCACCTATTACCTGGGCAATGGTAATGCCAATGTTTAAAAGTATAGAAAATAATAAATTACGCCCAGTAAGTTTTTGATGTGAATGTGAGTGGTTATGGACGTGATTTTTTGACATATAGTTAAATACACATTGGTATTTTATTAACTCTATTTTGATGTCTTCCACCTTCAAATTGTGTAGCTAGAAAAGTTTTTACCATTTCTAGTGCTTGAGGTGATGATGTAAATCTTGCAGGAATACATATGATATTGGCGTTATTATGTAGTCTTGTTAATTCTGTTATTTCTTTGGTCCAACAAAGTCCGGCACGAACATTTTTATATTTATTCGCTGTCATTGCAACTCCGTTTCCACTACCACAGATTAAAATTCCAAAATTTACTTTTTTAGCATCTACGTCTTTGGCTACCGGGTGCACAAAATCTGGATAATCTACACTACTTTCCTCATTAGTACCATAGTTATTAATTTCTATTCCTTCAGATTTTAAATATTCGACAATTGTGAACTTATATTCAGTTCCCGCGTGATCATTTCCGATAGCAATTTTCATTTTTATATACGTTTTGTTCTTTAAACAAAGATAAATTAATCTAAAAAAGTAATGTCCAAAAAATCAATTATTTAACCTAATGTTACTCCAATGTTAATAACTCCTAACCTACTGTTAACATTGTATGTGTATAAATAGTTCTTAAAATTCAGGAAGTTTTTTTGGTGGTTTTAATTTTTATTACAATACAGATAGTTTTGAATGAAATCAAAATTTTGAACCATCTTTTTTTGGATAACTTTTAAGACAATAAGTAGTTGTTATAAACTACGGTTTTACCGTAAAAATATTAATATTTTAATGTGTTTATTATCTATTAACAACTGTTAATTAAATTTTACTTTAAGAACGTTTTCAGCTAATTAACATATTAATATCCTGTTCATATGTTACTGAAAATTTGATCTAACTTAAAAAACAAATAATATCTAAAAAAGTTATACCGCTATCCACACTACATTATAATCATCATATTTAATTTTAATTTTAAAAAAAGAAAAATGATATATTTAATATATGTTGAAAACAATAAATTAATTGAACAGAAAATGTAAAATAGTTTATACAATTCTAAGATGAAAATTTGTGTTTAGATCATTTATTATTTGAAGTACTTTTTGCTTATCTCTTAAATGAACTTTTAAATTAATACCGCCTAAAGCGTTAGAGTAAAAAGGGAAAACGCCAATCATAGTTTCGTTTTCAAAGAAATAAGAAATAGCTTCTTTATCTAAAAGAAGCTTTAAGATAGCATACTCATGTGGATATGTGTATGTTTTTACAGTAACAAAATCTTTCATTCAATAATTGTCTATGAAGTAGTTTATCTAAATATACGAAATAAGCTCTAACAATGAAATTGATTCTTTTATGAAAGAAAGAATACTCTAATTTATCTGTGTGACTTCTAGATCGAGTTTCTTAGAACTAGGTATGTCTGATTCTTGATGAGTCTCTTGTTTTTGATCTATTGTGTTACTTATATATACAGTAAAAGAATACACACCTAATAAAAATATTAGTACGAAGAAAAGTATGATTTTGTGTATTTTTTTTATTCTGCCCATATCTATTGTTACAATAAACGTAGTAATAGTAATTCTAGTGTATTAAAATTAAGTAAATTTTAAGAAAAAAAGATAAGTTTGTTAATATTTTTTAATTGTAATCCTCTGATTTACAGATAATGCATTTTACATACCTTAAACAGTTATACTTTTTTGGGATTACTAAAAGTTTAAACTTAAAATTACTGATGTTAAAAGATAAGCTGTACTTTTATCAGATATAAAATAATTGATATTAATGAAAAGAAAGAGTAAAGGAAGAAAAAAGTCTCCCAAAATAGAAAATATCACCCAAGGAATACTCAAAATATTAAAATCCGAACCCAATACAACTTTTAATTATAAACAAATAGCTGCAAAATTTGGAGTTAATGATGCAAGTAGTAGAAATCAGATTATTAAGAAATTATCACAACTAGCTGCAAAGAAACAAATAGAAGAAGTTGATAGAGGTAAGTTTAAAATAGTTGCAAATATAAATACGTACACAGGCGTTTTAGAGATCACATCAAAAGGAACTGGATATGTTATTGTAACCGATTTGGAAGATGATATTTTTGTTCCAAACAACAATCTAAATAAAGCATTGAATGGAGATGAAGTAGAGGTATATGTATATCGCAGAAGACGTAGAGGAAAAAGCGAAGGAGAAATAACAAGGATTATATCTCGCAAAAGAACAGAATTTGTGGGTGTTATAGAAATCCAAAAAAATTATGCTTTTGTAAATATGCAGGATCCTAAAATGTATACTGATATATTTATTCCTAAAAACAAAATTGGTGATGCACAAGATGGGGATAAAGTGTTGGTTAGACTAGAAGATTGGCCAGAAAGAGCAGATTCTCCATTTGGTAAAATAATCAGTGTTTTAGGGAAACCAGGAGAACATGATACAGAGATTCATTCGATCCTTGCACAATACGGTTTACCTTATGAATTCCCAGCTGAAGTTGAAGCATATGCTAATAAATTAGATACTAGTATACAGGAATCAGAGATTAAAAAGCGTAGAGATATGCGAAAGGTTCTAACCTTCACAATTGACCCAAAGGATGCAAAAGATTTTGATGATGCATTATCTTTTCAGGTGCTTGAAAATGGTAATTATGAAATAGGAATTCATATTGCGGATGTATCTCATTATGTAAAACCAGGAACGATACTTGATGACGAAGCTTATGAAAGAGCAACATCGGTTTACCTTGTAGATAGAGTAGTACCTATGCTTCCAGAAGTATTATCAAATAATGCTTGTTCACTTCGACCAAACGAGGAGAAATATACGTTTTCTGCTGTATTTGAATTAAATAATAAAGCAGAAATTAAAAATCAATGGTTTGGTAGAACCGTAACATATTCAGATGCTCGTTTTGCATATGAAGAAGCACAGCATATTATTGAAACCAAAGCAAATGAAATCCCTGCAGACATTTCTCTTACCGGTAAAGCGTATAAAGCTGATCAAAAGATAGCAGATGCTACTTTAAAATTAGATGAATTAGCTAAGATTATGCGTAGTAGAAGAATGAGAGAAGGAGCTATTTCTTTTGATAAGGTAGAAGTAAAATTTAGTTTAAACGAAAGTAATGAGCCAGTAGGAGTGTTTTTTAAGACTTCTAAGGACGCAAATAAACTTATTGAGGAGTTTATGCTGCTTGCTAATAAAAAAGTAGCAGAATTCATCGGAAAACAAAATCCGAAAAAAACATTCATCTATAGAGTTCATGATGAACCAAATGACGAAAAACTAGCTGCATTACAAAACATCATAGGTAGATTTGGATATAAACTTGACCTTAGAGATCGTAAGACTACAACCAAATCATTAAATGGATTACTTAAAGATGTACAAGGTAAGAAAGAACAGAATTTGGTCGATACCCTTGCTATACGTAGTATGAGTAAAGCCGAATATACCACTCATAATATTGGTCATTATGGATTAGCATTTGATCATTATTCTCATTTTACCTCCCCTATTAGGAGATATCCGGATGTTATGGCACACCGTTTGCTGCAACATTATTTGGATAAAGGAAAATCTGCTTCGGAAGAAGAATATGAAGAAAAATGTAACCATAGCAGTAGCATGGAGAATCTAGCAGCTAGTGCAGAAAGAGATTCTATCAAGTTTATGCAGATTAAATTCATGAAGGACCATGAAGATGAGCAATTTTTGGGAGTAATATCTGGGGTTACAGAATGGGGAATTTATGTAGAGATCATAAGCAATAAGTGCGAAGGCATGGTACGACTTAAGGATATTAGTGATGACCATTATGTTTTTGATCAGGAAGAATATGCAGTAGTAGGTCAAAATTCGAAAAAAACGTATCAGTTAGGTGATGAAGTAATTGTAAAAGTTAAAAATGCAGATCTTGTAAAAAGACACTTAGATTTTACCTTGTTAGGAAGTAAGGAAGAAATGTAATTATTCCATTTAGGTGTCGTTCTTTATAAGGTATAGTAGAATATAAATCTTAAAATTAGGGCGATGAAAAAAATGGTATTTCTTTTTTTTGTGTGTATAACAACACTAGGACAAGCACAAGATGTTATTACTAAAAATGTTAGTGATTTTAATGAGTTAAAAGTATTTAATAAGATACAAGTAACATTAATTAAAGCTGACGAGAATAAAGTAGAGATTACGGGAATTAAAAGAAGAGAGGTAAATGTACGACAGAATAATGGTCTTCTTAAAATAAGTATGGATTTGGATAATATTTGGGATAATAACAATACAAAAGTAGTAGTGTATTATACTGAAATTAGCAAAATTGATGCAAATGAAGGTTCTAGGGTTGAAGCTGAAGATATTATTAAAGGAAAATCTTTAGATATTAGAGTTCAGGAAGGAGCAAGTATAGTGGCAGAGATAGAAGCAGAACATTTATACAGTAAAGCAAGTACTGGTGGTGAAGTTGAGTTAAAGGGTAAAGTGAAAGAGCAAGAGGTGATTGTTAATTCTGGAGGTCAATACTACGCAAGTAATCTACAAACAAAGGATACTCAAGTTAGAATTAGTGCTGGTGGAACTGCTGAAGTTAATGCTAAAAACTATATCAAAGCCAATACAAATGCCGGTGGAACGATAAGAATCTTTGGAAATCCAAAAGAAATGGACACTCAAAAACTTTTAGGTGGAAAAATTATTGAAGTAAACTAAGTAGTTTTTTTAACTTTGTAAGAAAGACTCGCAAACCACATGCTTCAAGATGCTCAAGCTGCTATACCTTTAGGTTTTTTATTAGCCTTTCTAATTGGACCTGTATTTTTTGTATTGTTAGAAACGGCGGCAATAAAAGGATTTAGAGCGGCACTAGCTGTTGACCTAGGTGTTATTTTTGCAGATATAGTATTCATTTTTATTGCATATTTCAGTACTAATCAGATTTTAGAAAAAATAAAAGATGATCCTGCGCTATTTATTTTTGGAGGTATGCTTTTAGCTACTTACGGGGCTATTTCATTTATTCAAGAGCGAAAGAATTATAACAAACTTCGAGATACTTCTGTAGAAATTATTAACAAACATAATTATCTAATGCTCTTTGTAAAGGGTTTTTTGCTCAATTTTATAAACATTGGGGTATTAGGTTTTTGGCTAAGTATTATTATTGTAATAGGACCACAATTAGATATGAACACCAATAGAATAGTATACTTTTTTAGTGTTGTTTTAGGTACCTATCTCTTTGTAGATGTCTTTAAAATGTTATTGGCCAAAAGGCTTAAAAGAAAATTAACTCCAAAAAGAACATACATTATCAAAAGAATAATAAGTATTATGATGGCTGTATTTGGTGTTTTTTTGATTCTTAAAGGAGTAATACCCGATACTATGGAAAAAAAGATTCAGGATAGGATAGAAAAGATAAAACCGGAATCAAGATTTAAATAAAAAAATCCTGTAAGAAATTACAGGATTTTTTTGAGGTGTCGAGCGGATTCGAACCGCTGTAGATGGTGTTGCAGACCACTGCCTAGCCACTCGGCCACGACACCGGATTTTTGGTTGGTTGGCAAATGTAAAAAAATTTTATCATTTATAATGTAATGATTTTACATTTAAACCAGATTCTATAATATTAATAGTGCAAAGTTAACGTTTTTTACTTCGAGTTATCGTTACCATTTCTACATTTCCACCAATAGGTGGGTTTATTTTTGAAACATCAACACTAGCTTTATGTACCAAAGGCAGCTCATCTAGTATTCTTTTTAAAATACGTTCTGCAGCATGTTCTAATAATTTAGAGCGAATAGCCATCTCTTCCTTTACAATAAGATTAAGATGAACGTAATCAACCGTATCTGCTAAACGATCAGATAGTGCAGAGCTAGATAAATCAGCTTTAATTTTAAGATCTACTCTATAATCTGAGCCTATTTTTTTTTCTTCAACAAGGCATCCATGATAGGCATAAACCTTAATGTTTTTCAGCTTAATAAGTCCCACAGAATTTTTTAGTAAAGGTAAAATAATCTTTGTTAATACAATACGGGAGAACCCCCCTTTTTTTAATAGCTATAAAAAGAATTATGGATTGCTTTGCAAGATTAGAAATTTAGTAGTTTTGTACCAGATTTTAATTATAATGACAGAAGAAAAGAAATCGCTCAATTTTATTGAGCATATCATAGAGGAAGACTTAACAAATGGAATGAATCCTAATCATTTACGTTTTCGTTTTCCGCCAGAACCTAATGGATATTTACACATTGGGCATACCAAAGCAATCGGTATTAGTTTTGGTCTTGGTCTTAGATACAATGCACCGGTAAACCTTCGTTTTGATGATACTAATCCAGCCAAAGAAGAGCAGGAATATGTAGATGCTATTAAAGAAGATATTTCTTGGTTGGGATATGAGTGGGATCAGGAATGTTATTCTTCTGATTATTTTCAGCAACTATACGATTGGACCGTACAATTAATCAAGGATGGAAAAGCCTACGTAGATTCACAATCTGCAGAAGCGATTGCAGAACAAAAAGGAACAACTACAGAGCCAGGAACCAATAGCCCGTATAGGGATCGTTCTGTTGAAGAGAATCTTGAGTTATTTCAGAAGATGAAAGACGGTAAATTTGATGAAGGAGAACACGTAGTGCGTGCCAAAATAGATATGGCAGATCCTAACATGTTAATGCGTGACCCTTTGATGTATAGAATTTTAAAGAAATCACATCACAGAACAGGAGATGATTGGTGTATTTATCCAATGTATGACTGGACACATGGCGAGAGCGATTATATAGAAAGCATATCTCATTCTCTATGCTCTCTAGAGTTTAAACCTCATAGAAAGCTATATGATTGGTTTTTGGATCAAGTATATGATAAAAATATCAGACCAAAACAGAGAGAGTTTGCACGCCTTAACCTAAGTTATACTATCATGAGTAAACGTAAGTTACTCAAGTTAGTTCAAGAAGGAATTGTATCGGGGTGGGACGACCCAAGAATGCCAACTATTTCAGGGCTAAGAAGACGAGGATATACTCCCGCATCCATACGCAAATTTGTTGAAACCGTGGGAGTAGCTAAACGTGAAAATGTAATAGATGTATCTTTATTAGAGTTTTGTATACGCGAGGATCTTAACAAAACTGCATCTAGGGTTATGGGTGTTTTGGATCCTATTAAACTTGTGATTACAAACTACCCAGAAGGAGAAGAAGAGTGGTTAACTGCAGAAAATAATCCTGAGGACGATACCGCTGGATCAAGAGAGATACCTTTTTCTGGTGAATTATATATCGAAAGAGAAGACTTTAAGGAAGAAGCGGGAAGAAAGTTCTTTAGATTAACGATAGGTAAGGAGGTACGTCTCAAAAATGCATACATCATCAAAGGAGAAAGTGTTGTAAAGGACAAGGATGGAAATATTACTGAAATTCACTGTACATATGATCCTAAAAGTAAGTCGGGTAGTGGTACAGAAGAATCAAAACGTAACGTAAAAGGTACTTTGCATTGGGTATCAATAAAACACGCTATTCCTGCAGAAGTAAGGATTTATGATCGGTTATTTAATGACGAAGCTCCTGATGGGCATAAGGAAAAAGACTTCTTGGATTTTATAAACCCCGATTCCCTTAAAGTAATTACAGGGTATGTTGAGCCAAGCCTTAAAGATGCTAATAAACTAGATCAATTTCAGTTTCAAAGACTTGGATATTTTAATGTAGATATCGATAGTAAGCCAGAAGTATTGGTATTTAATAAAACTGTTGGTTTACGTGATACATGGGCCAAAGTTAAGCCTGTTACGAAACAGCAAAATGTGCCTAAACAACCACAAAATAGGTCAAATGAGGTGTCTTCTATCGACGAAATAAAAAGAGCGGGGAAGAAGTATACTAATTTACCTGATGAGAAAAGAGAAGCTTTAAAAAAGAAAATTCAGGAAGCTGCAAAGAATGTTGCCATTGACGAGCTGGAACCCTTGTATGGTACAGCGGTTAAAAAGGTGGGAACACGCATAGCTACAATGATAGCATTAGAGGTTATTCTTGAAAGTAATAGTCTAGAACCAAATCAATTAGCAAAAGATTTTATTGCAATTGGTTTAGAAGACAAGAATGAATTGTTACAAACAGAAGCTAAGAAGATTGCTTCAAAATATAGTGTATAAAAAGTAAGCCCGAAAGACATTCAATTCTTTGGGGCTTATCTTTATTAGTTATCCGCTATATGTTCATCTAAAGGGATTTCAATATCTGTTTTAAACCTAGGAAACAATTTCTTGGTTTCAGGATCATCCAAAAGTTTATTAGATTCAACAAAATACCATTTGGATTTCTTTTTATCATAAAAACCAAATAATGAACTTTTTAATGTGACTGATCTCCCATCAAAGTCCATTTCTATAGTGTTTTTTACTAAACAACGGTATTCTTTGTTTTCTTTCCTAACATCTACAACTTCATCAACTTTAGAACTAAGTATTTTAATTTTTTGAGCATCCATAGTTCTAAAAATCTCATCCATAGTATCCATAAGTTTTTTCTCTCCGTATGCTTTATAAATTTTAGGATGAGTATGTTTTATTATGGTACTTAGATTTCTATCTATTGAAGCTTGAGATGTAGCTTGTGCATCTCTAAGTGCAAATTTTTTGAGCGTGTCTAAGTTTTGAGAAAAAATACTTCCCGAAACAAAGAGTAAAATAAATAAGTAATTTTTCATGGGGATAATTTTATGTAAATATAATTATTTTTTAACTATAAGGTTTTTTGATTTATTTTAACATAGTATCAAATTTTCTTATAATAAATGACTTTATAGAAAACGTTTTAAGGAGAAAAAAATTTTATTTAATATGGTATAATGTTGTTAATGTAAAAAGTGTCTGAAAATGCTTTAGATTTAGATTTTTGAAAAAAACGTTGTTTTACAATAAAAAGTATAGAAGAATATTAAAAATATAACCCGATCATAAGATGTGATCGGGTTATATGAAAATTAAATAGAATTTTATTTATCGGTATTTGGTTTTTTACCTATACCTTTTTTAGCATTTTCTTTTTTCATTTCTTCACCAATCATGTTAGAGGCAGTAAATGATGCAATCATATTATTTAACATATCACTACCGGCTTGTGGAGAATTAGGAAGCAAAATTAAATTAGTGTTAGTTTCTTCACCTATTGATTGTAGAGTATCATAGTGTTGTGTAACTACAATAAGTGCTGATGCTTCTTGAGAGTTTATACCAACATTATTTAGGACATCTACACTTTCTTCAAGACCTCTGGCTATTTCTCTACGTTGATCGGCAATACCTTGACCTTGTAATCTTTTACTCTCTGCTTCTGCACGTGCCTTTGCAACAATTTTAATACGCTCAGCTTCAGCTTCATACTCTGCTGCTACCTTTTCACGTTCTGCTGCATTAATTCGGTTCATTGCTTCTTTTACCTGCATGTCTGGATCAATATCAGTTACAAGGGTTTTTATGATATCGTAACCATAGTTCACCATTGCTTCATTAAGTTCTTGCTTCACTGCGATAGCGATATCATCTTTACGTTCAAAAACATCATCTAATTTCATTTTAGGAACCTCGGCACGCACTACATCAAATACATATGAGGTAATTTGATCATGTGGGTTTTCTAGTTTGTAAAAAGCATCATATACTTTTTCCTTGATAACCTGAAATTGTACAGAAATCTTTAAGCGAACAAAAACATCATCTTTTGTTTTGGTCTCTACAAGTACATCTAGTTGTTGGATTTTAAGATTGATTCGTCCTGCAATACGATCAAAAACAGGAATCTTAAAATGTAACCCAGAGTTTCGTATGCTTAAAAATTTACCAAAGCGCTCTACTATTGCAGAGGTTTGTTGTTTTACGGTAAATATTCCTGATATAAGGATTATAAAACCGAAAATTATGACTGGAATTAAAAATAGACCCATTATTTTTATGTTTAAAAGTTATTAGTTATTTAGAAATGAAAGTAATAATAAATTGCAAAAGACGGTTTGTTATCTGGAAATAGTTATCATTGCAGTCGACATACCCGAACTACTTGAAGATCCAAAGGCTACGGATACAACTTCCCAACCTTCTTTAGATACCCTATTTAATGTGTCTTCTACTTCTTTTCTCAGCTTTTCTGTAGACCACATATTTGATCGTTTTAATACTTTATATTCTTTTATCATAGTGTTGATGTTTATTGTGCTATTATAATATCAGTATACTATATTATAAAAATGTTACAATAAGTAATTTATTAGTGATAGGACAGTTGAAGCCACTGCTAACAAGTTCACGTATAATTATTTTCTATATATTTGCCGACTAATTTTTTAATCAATCAATTATGAAGAATTTTATTTTTAAACTTATAGTAGTGTTATCGCCACTACTATTTACAAACTGTGCATCTACGCTTAATTCGAAAATGCAAAAAGTTACCGTTACAACAACTTCAGATAACTGTAAAGTCTATGTAAATGATAAATTGCAGGGAGAAGGTAGAGTCGTGACGACTAAAATGGAAAGAAATCAAAGCGTAAAACAAATTAAAGTAGAAAGAGAAGGATATAAAACGGTATATTCTACACATTATCAAGATAGGAAATCTCCTCTTTATATTATGTCTTGGGTGCCTTTTGGAATACTTTTTTACCCACCTTTTTTGGACCTTGGACCTAAAAGTTATGATTACGCCAGAAAGGTTAGTATAGAAGAAAAACCTATAGAAATATTGTCAAGAACTGATGACATGAAGTATTTGTTTCTTAAAAATACGGCATTTGATGTAGAAAAAGAAGACCTGAAATTTAAGAGAATCAAAAAAAGAAGATACGATAAAAATAGCGACAAGTATAAATCTATTACAACATCTGACGAAGATTTAGATATTGATAATTCAATTTTTAATAGTGCTCTTAATGAAATATTATTAGCTAATAATTATTTCGATACTACAGAGACAATTTTTAAAAGCAAGATTAACTCTGCTTATATTAGTGCCAAGGTTACCGAAATTAGTTTTGAGGAAGTATATGAGTATGCTGCACGATCAACAAAAGGTTTCGTAGTTGGTAAATCGAAGATTGAGTGGGAGATATTTGATTTATACGATCAGTCAATGTATAAGACAGAAGTAGAATCTAAATCGGGCCAATTTTCTTATAGTTTCAACAAAAAAGAATTGCTGAAAGCATGTATGGAAGATATGCTTAAGGCATCTTTCTTTAGATTACTAAGCAATGATGATGTAAAGGGTATATTAGAATTAGGTACTGATAAAGAAGAAAAACTTGATTTGATAACTCTTGATTTCAAAGACACAAACAAATCTCTAGAAGAAGCTATAAG
The DNA here is from genome assembly GCA_947496355.1 of uncultured Aquimarina sp. Classification (GTDB taxonomy): domain Bacteria; phylum Bacteroidota; class Bacteroidia; order Flavobacteriales; family Flavobacteriaceae; genus Aquimarina. Next base: position 327,293 of record CANMCO010000001.1, on the reverse strand, counting down.
TGCGACAGTAACCATAAAAGTTGATAAAGGGCACGGAAGCGGATGTGTAATTAGCAAAGATGGGTATATTCTAACTAATTTTCATGTAGTATCTGGAGACAATAAAAAGATTGAGATAATTACGCAGGATGGTGAAAAGCTAGAAGGAAAAATCATTAGAAAAAATGTTGCAATAGATCTAGCACTGATTAAGGTAGAAAAGTCTTTTGACAAGGTTTACAAATTACCATCTGCAAAGAATTATTCTATTGGGGAAGATGTATATGCAATAGGTACTCCTAGTAATATAGATCTAGGTCAAACACTTAGTAAGGGTATAGTTTCTGGTTTAAGAACTCCTAAAGAAGGATCTAGGTATATTCAAACTGACGCTAGTATTAACCCAGGTAACAGCGGTGGAGCCTTAGTAAATAAAAAAGGGGAGCTTGTAGGTGTTGTTAATGCAAAAGTATTTGGTTTTGGAGTAGAAGGATTGGCATTTGCAATTCCGGCTGCCGATATACAAAAATTTCTTTTCCTTACGTATTAAGAATATTTAGGAACTAATTTAAAACCCCCTTAACAAGCGTTAAGGGGGTTTTTGTTTGAATGTCATTTGTAATTCTTATAGAATACTAGTTCATTTCAATTGCATTTTCAATTCTTTGGATAGTTTCCTTTTTACCAATAACCTCTGCTATATCAAATAAATCTGGACCTTGTAGAGAACCAACCAATGCAATACGTAAGGGCATCATGACTTTACCAAATCCTATTTCCTTTCCTGTTATCCATCCCTTTACGACGCCTGAAATACTATCGCCAGAAAAATCTGTAATGTCATTTAGTATTCTGGTTAATTCATGCATTAGATTTGATGTGTCTTCTTTCCATGCTTTTTTGGTGGCCTTTTCATCATATTCACTAGGAGATATGAAGAAAAAATGACTTAAATCCCAAAGGTCCTTTGTAAAAGTTGCCCTTTCCTTTACCATCTCAATTATTTTTTCAACATCTAAATTTGTAGAGATATTTTTATCAGATAGTATAGTTTTAAATGCTGAAGACAACTCTTTGCTTTCTAGCTTTTGTATATGTTGTTGCTGAAACCATTTGGTTTTTTCGGGATCAAATTTTGCACCTGCCTTGTTCACTCGTTTTAGATCAAATTCTTCAATTAACTCGTCTAACGAAAATAATTCTTGTTCTGTTCCGGGATTCCAACCTAAAAAAACAAGCATGTTAATAACAGCTTCGGGCAGATATCCATCTTCTCTATATCCCGAAGATATATCTTGACTTTTTGGATCTTGCCATTGTAAAGGAAATACAGGAAATCCCATTTTATCACCATCACGCTTACTAAGTTTACCTTTGCCAACTGGTTTTAGAATTAATGGCAAATGAGCAAATTTTGGAGCTTCCCAACCTAGACAACGGTACAAAAGCACATGCAGAGCCAGGGATGGTAGCCACTCTTCTCCACGAATTACATGTGTTATTTTCATTAAGTAATCATCAACAATATTGGCCAGGTGATAGGTAGGCATGCCATCACTCTTGAATAGGATTTTATCGTCAAGAATATTAGTGTCAATTTTTATATCACCTCGTATTTCATCAATAAGGTGTAATGTCTCATCTTGTGGGGATTTAAATCGTATTACGTATGATTCGTCCGCAGCTAGTTTATCGTTAACTTCTGTTTCAGATAAGGATAATGAATTATCGAGTTTTTCACGATTATGCCAGTTATAGATAAATGTTTTTCCTTTTGCCTCGTGGTCTTTACGATGTGCATCCAGAGATTCTGAAGTGTCAAAAGCATAATAAGCAAATCCATCTTTGATTAATTGATCGGCATATTGCTTATATAGATGTTTGCGTTCACTTTGACGATATGGACCAAAACCGCCATCCTTTCCCGGTCCTTCATCAAAAGGAATATTACACCAATCCAAGGCTTCTGTAATATAGTCTTCTGCTCCTTCAACGAATCTGTTTTGATCGGTATCTTCTATTCTAAGAATAAAAGTTCCGTTGTTTTTTTTAGCAAAAAGATAATTAAACAATGCAGTTCGTACTCCTCCTATATGCAAGGGTCCGGTTGGACTAGGTGCAAAGCGTACCCTAATGTTTTTTGTCATGATTGTGTTTTTTAAACTTTAGAAAGTTTTACAAATTAGCGACAAAGATACGATCTTAAATATGCTATTAAAATGAAATTTGATGTATACCGTTTTATTTCATTTCACGTATGGGCTGAATCTTTCATTTCACGTGGAACATGTTTAAACGAAAGTGGTGGAAAAAGTAATAAAACCAAAGAAATATATGGGTGTAAAATATGTGAACACGTACTGTAATTAAAGTCCAATTAGTGCCATTAAAAGAATTTTCTATGCACAAATCTATTTTAAGTCTTTCATAACAGACTAAAACGTAATGAGTTGAATTATCATAAATATAACAATTCTATTGAAAATAAAGTTGTAGTTTTAAAGGTTAATGAAAAATCAAAGTATATAATATGGATAGTTTTCAGTTCATAAAAAACAAATTAGAAGGGTTTATAAGGAAGTATTATCTCAACGAATTGATAAAGGGTGTCATTCTTTTTTTTGCAATTGGGGTGCTGTATTTTTTTATCACATTGCTGGTAGAGAATTTTTTATGGCTTAATCCTATGGGGAGGACTATTCTATTTTGGTTATTTATTGCGGTAGAAGTAACACTTTTTACAAGGTTTATTATCATCCCGTTGGCCAAATTGTTTCGATTAGCTAAAGGGATTGATTATAAGGAGGCCTCGGGAGTTATTGGAAATCATTTTCCGGAAGTAAGTGATAGGCTTTTAAATCTTTTACAGCTTAATGAAAATAGTACTTCTTCTGCCTTACTATTGGCAAGTATAGAGCAGAAATCAAGACAGTTGAGCCCAATTCCGTTTAAATTGGCTATAAACTTAAAAAACAATGTAAGTTATTTAAAGTACGCTGCGATTCCGGTGGTCATATTTATTGTATTAGCAATTTTCAATAAAACATATTGGATTTCAGATAGTTATACAAGAGTAATTAATTATGGAACTGCCTATGAGGCGCCGGCACCATTTCAGTTTTTTATTGTGAATGATAAGTTAAAGGCGTTCGAGAACACAGATTATTTATTGAGGGTAAAAGTAACTGGAGATATTATTCCTGAAAATGCTACAATTACTTATAATGATGAAGTGTATTTTTTAAGAAACATGGGTATAGGCGAGTTCGAATATACATTTATACAACCAAAGGAGTCGGTTGAGTTTTTTATTAGTGCTAATAATATTAGCACAACTCCTAAGGTTTTGTCTGTGGTTCCTGTACCTGCTTTGTTAAATTTTGATATGAAACTTGATTATCCTAGTTATACAAAAAAGAGGGATGAAGTTTTAAATAGTTCTGGGAATGCAACAATTCCAGAAGGCACAAAAGTTAGTTGGCTGGTGAATACTAGAAATACAGATAGGGTAGAAATAAAGACAAAGGACACTGTTGTACGATTGGTGAAAAGCGATGAGACTTTTTCTTATAAAAAATCGGTGTATGCCAATTTGGATTATGAAATCTCAACGTCTAATGCTAACATTGATAGTTATGATAATTTGTCTTTTAATCTTAACGTAATCAAGGATCAATATCCAGAAATTAATCTTAAATCCGAAAAAGATACAATTGATAATCAAACTATGTATTTCTTTGGACGCGTAAGTGATGATTATGGGTTAAGTAAACTTAGACTGGTGTATTATGACCAGAATAATTCTTTAGATAGGAAGTATAAAAATATCACTATTGTAAAATCTAATTTTGATGAATTTATATATGCTTTTCCTGCAGATCTGAATTTACAAACGGGAGTAGATTACGAGTTTTATTTTGAGGTTTTTGATAATGATGCTGTGCATAATTATAAAAGTTCAAAGAGTCCCGTTTTTAATTTCAGTAAGCTTACCTTAAAAGAAATCGAAGACAAACTTCTCCAAAAACAGAACGAGGCAATATCGGGGCTAAATAAATCTTTAGATAAATTTAAAAAACAAGAGGAAGAATTAAAAAGTTTGAGCAGGTTGCAAAAAGAGAAGAAACGGTTAGATTTTAACGATAAGAAGAAACTGGATGATTTTCTGAAAAGACAAAAGCAGCAGGAAAAAATGATGCAGGATTTTTCAAAAAAGCTAAAAGATAATTTGGATCAACTCGAAGATAAAAAGAAAGAAGAACCTTTTAAGGATGCTTTAAAAGAAAGGCTGGAAAGAAATGAAGAGCGCTTAAAAAAGAACGAGAAACTTCTAGAAGAAATAGAACGGTTGTCAGATAAAATTCAGAAAGAGGAGTTGACAGAAAAGCTGGAAGAACTGGCTAAAGAAAACAAAAACTTGAATAAAAATCTTGAACAGTTATTGGAGCTAACAAAGAGATATTATGTTATTGAGAAACATGAAAAGTTGGCCAATAAACTTATGGAGATTTCTGAGAAACAAGAAGAGTTATCCAATGAAAAAGATGAAGAAAACACCAAGGAAAAACAGGATGAGCTAAATAAGAGTTTTGAAGATTTTCAAGAAGAAATGGAAGATCTTAGAAAACAAAATGAGGATTTGAAAAAACCAATGAAATTGGATCAGAAAAAGGAAGATGAAAATGAGGTAAAGGATGAGCAAAAAAAGGCAAGTGAGAATATAGAGAAGCAAGATAAGAAGAGTGCTAAGAAGAATCAAAAAAGTGCTGCTCAAAAAATGAAACAAATGAGCCAGGGGATGACCCAACAAATGCAAATGGCAGGGGGCGAACAACAACAGGAAGATATGCAAATGCTAAGACAGGTTTTGGATAATTTGGTAGATTTTTCTTTTGAGCAAGAAAGCTTAATGGCAAGCTTTAAAAGAATAAATAAGGATAACCCTACGTATTCAGAGAAGCTTAAAAGGCAAAGTGTACTTAGAGAAAACTTCATTCATATAGACGATAGTTTATATGCATTGGCACTACGAACTCCGCAAATAACTGAAGACGTTACTAAGAAACTTACAGACATAGAATTCAACATAGATAAATCTTTAGTTAAGCTTGCAGAAAATCAAATTGTTCAGGGAGCGGCCAATCAACAGTATACAATTACAGGAACGAATGATTTGGCATATATGCTTAGTAGAACCTTGGACCAAATGCAAAGCAGTATGTCTGCATCAGGGAAAGGAAAAAGTGGAGAGAACGAATTTCAGCTACCAGATATTATTAAAAAACAAGAGGAGCTTGGTGAGAAAATGAAGGAGGGAATGGAGAAAGGAAAGAAGCCCGGAGAGAAACCTGGTAATGAAAAAGGAAAAGGTAAAGGAGAGAAAGAGGGTGGAGAAAATAAAGGAAATAAAAAAGGAGATAAAAGCGGAAAAGGAGGGGATAAAAAGGGCAAAAATAAAGATGGAAAGACTCAAGGTAATGATGGGGAATCTGATCAACAACGTGAAGATTTGAATGGAGAGTTGTACGATATTTATAAACAGCAGCAACAACTCAGAAATGCATTAGAGGATAAAATTAAGAAGTCGGGAATTGGGAATAAATTAGGAAGTGATTTGCTTAAAAGAATGGAACAAGTAGAACAGGATTTATTACAAAAAGGATTTAATGAAAACACGCTTAGTAAGATGCTAGATCTTAAACATCAGTTATTAAAACTTGATGAAGCAACTTTCGAACAGGGAGAAGAAGAGAAGAGGGAAAGTAATACGAATCGTTTTCAGTTTAATAACAATAATCAGGAGCAATTAGAGAAAGCAAAACAATATTTTAATACTACTGAAATATTAAATAGACAAGTATTACCTTTGCGGCAAAATTATAAGCAAAAGGTACAGGAGTATTTTAATAGAGACAATGATTAATTTTTTTTACGAAACCGAAATTGAACCTTTAGAAGAGGTAGATTTATCAAGATGGATAAGTAGGGTAATTTTGTCTGAGAGCAAGTCTGAGGGAGAGATTAATTTTATACTTTGTGACGATGAATATCTGCTGAAAATAAATCAGGATTTTCTAAACCATGATACGTATACAGATATTATAAGTTTTGATAACACTATCGGAAATCAACTTCATGGAGACATATTTATTTCGGCAGAAAGAGTAAAAGAAAATGCGCAGCAATTTGGTGTTTCTTTTGATGAAGAAATGAGAAGAGTTGTAATTCATGGTGTATTGCACTTTTGTGGATATAAGGATAAAACAGACTCAGAAGCAAAGCTTATGAGACAAAAAGAAAATGAAAAACTATCATTGTTCCACGTGGAACAATGATAGTTGTGAATGTGTAAATTATATGTTCCACGTGGAACAATTGAATAGAAATTATGTTTGATAAGGAGTATGATGTAATAGTTGTTGGTGCTGGACATGCCGGAAGTGAAGCTGCGGCGTCAGCCGCAAATTTAGGATGTAGTACATTGTTAATCACAATGAATTTGCAAAACATTGCGCAAATGAGTTGCAACCCTGCAATGGGCGGTATAGCAAAAGGACAAATTGTAAGAGAGATTGATGCACTAGGTGGGTATAGTGGAATAGTAAGTGATCGTACCGCAATACAATTTAAGATGTTGAACAAATCAAAGGGGCCGGCAATGTGGAGCCCAAGAGTTCAAAGTGATCGAATGCGTTTTGCAGAAGAGTGGAGATTGTTGTTAGAGCAAACACCAAATGTTGATTTCTACCAAGAAATGGTTAGTGGTCTTGTGGTCGAAAATGGAGAAATAAAAGGAGTAAAAACTTCACTCGGAATTGAAATAAAAGCAAAGACAGTTGTACTCACTAACGGAACGTTTCTGAATGGATTAATACATATCGGAGAGAAACAATTTGGTGGAGGAAGAGCGGGTGAAAAAGCTGCAACAGGAATAACAGAACAACTAATAGATTTTGGTTTTGACGCTGGCAGAATGAAAACCGGAACACCACCAAGAGTAGATGGAAGATCTTTGGATTTTTCTAAAATGGTAGAGCAACCGGGAGATGATAATCCAGAAAAGTTTAGTTACACAAACTTAACAAAACCACTCACCAATCAGAGATCTTGTCATATGACATATACTTCGTCAGATGTTCATGATTTGCTTCGTGAAGGTTTCGATCGTTCTCCAATGTTTAATGGTAGAATCAAAAGTATAGGGCCAAGATATTGCCCATCTATAGAGGATAAAATTAATCGATTTGCAGATAAAGAAAGACACCAGATTTTTGTAGAACCAGAAGGCTGGGATACGGTCGAATTTTATGTAAATGGATTCTCTACATCGTTGCCAGAAGATGTTCAATTTAGAGCACTAAAATCTGTAGCTGGTTTTGAGAATGTAAAATTCTTTAGGCCGGGATATGCAATCGAGTATGATTATTTTCCACCCACACAGTTAACACATACATTAGAAACAAAGTTGGTTTCTGGTTTGTTTTTTGCTGGACAAATTAATGGAACCACGGGTTATGAAGAAGCTGCTTCTCAAGGTTTGATGGCAGGAATTAATGCTGCTTTAAAAGTAAAGGAAAAGGATACTTTTATTCTAAAAAGAAGCGAAGCTTATATAGGAGTTTTAATTGACGATTTAATTACAAAAGGAACAGAAGAGCCATATCGCATGTTTACTTCTCGTGCAGAATATAGAACACTTTTAAGACAAGATAATGCAGATTTTAGATTAACACCTAAATCACATGAGATTGGTTTGGCTTCAGACGAAAGAATGAAACGGATGGAGGAGAAAGAAAAAAAATCAAGTGCTTTTGTTCAGTTTTTTAAAGACACAAGTGTTTCGCCAGAAGAAGCAAATCCTGTTTTGGAAGAAAAGAATTCTTCATTGGTAAATCAAAGCGGAAAATTGTTTAAGCTGTTTTCTCGACCACAAATCACGTTAGATGATATTAAACATTTTGATAAAGTTTCGAGTTATATTCAGGAGAATAATTTAGATAAAGAAATTCTGGAACAAACAGAAATCCAGGTAAAATATTCGGGCTATATCGAAAAGGAAAAAAACAACGCAGATAAACTTAATAGATTAGAAGATTTAAAAATCCCTGAAAATTTTGATTACACAAAATTAAAATCATTGTCTTATGAAGCACGAGAAAAAATGACAAAGATAAAACCCGCTACGGTTTCTCAAGCATCAAGAATTAGTGGAGTATCACCAAGTGATATTTCTGTACTTTTAGTTTATATGGGTAGATAATGAAGAGCATGTTATTCAAACAAATAAAACCAATAAAGGTGAAAATCCTTGGAGTCTTTATCCTGTGTATAATTCCTTATGTAGTATTTCAATATGATAGTCCAATATCTCAAATAATGACAATGTTATTAATAGGAGTTGTTTTATTGGGATATTCGGTTTCTTATGAAATTAAAAAAGGATTCGACAACTATAAACATTTTGCAATTTTCGGTATAACAATTTGGAGGCAAAAATTGAATTTAGATTTTCCAGATTATATTTCAATTTTCGGAGCATCTTTTAAACAAGATAATGAATGGGGAACAGTTTCTGCTCTTGGAACACAAGCAAAAAATGATGCTATTGTTATTAGATTATTTCATGAGAGTAAATATTTTACTCTGTTTAAAACTAATACTTACGAAATTGCATTAACCAGGGCCAAGGAATTGGGTGAATTGCTAAATGTAGAGATTCATGATGCAACCAAACAATAGTTCCACGTGGAACATATAAACAAAAAAGTATCCTCGTGATACTTTTAGTTTTTAAGAGGATGTTGTATTTTATAAAATAGATACGTAAAAGCTTTCTAAGATAAGAATGAATAAAGACCAAAATTTAGATGTTTTTGTAACATGCCAGGATCATAGTGTATCAGGAGAAAAATTTCAGTTACTTCATGACACCACATATGATATGTTAATTACTTCTCCAAAACCAAGTGATAAGGATTTAGGGAAGTATTACGAAAGTGAAGATTATATTTCGCATACAGATTCAAAACGCTCGTTATTCGAAAAATTATACCATGTAGTGAAGGAGTATTCACTCAATAAAAAAGTTAAGCTAATTTCAAAACTCAATAATGGACCAGGTAAGCTTTTAGATATTGGTGCAGGAACAGGAGATTTTTTAGTTACAGCAAAAAATGCGGGATGGAGTGTTTGCGGAATGGAACCAAATGAACAGGCAAAAAATTTAGCAAAACAAAAGCAGGTTAATTTAGAACCCACTACAGATAATTATAAAAACTCTTCTTTTGATATAATTACAATGTGGCATGTATTAGAACACGTTCCAAATCTTCAAGATCAGATTAAAGAGCTAAAACGACTTTTGAAGCCAGGAGGGTATCTTGTTGTGGCGGTACCCAATTTTAAATCGTACGATGCTACATACTATAAATCATTTTGGGCTGCATATGATGTACCTAGACATCTTTGGCATTTTTCAAAAACCTCAATTCAAAAACTTTTTGGTGATCAAACTATAAAATTAGAAAAAACACTACCTATGAGTTTTGATTCATTTTATGTTGCTCTCTTGTCAGAAAAATACAAAAATGGTAAAATGAACTTTATTAAAGCTTTTTGGGTTGGATTACTATCAAATCTAAAAGGAAAACGATCGGGAGAGTTTTCATCCCACATTTACATTCTTAAAAACTAATATTTCTAATTCTTACCGCTTTTTACTGCTTTTTGTAATCTTTCTGGTAAAAGTGTATGGCTTTTTTATAAAAAGCTGTTAGAACGCGTTAATTTTAATACATTTTAATAGATATTAAGAATGAAATACCACAGAACTATTGTTTTTTCTTATAGTTTGTTTTTTTGAGTAAATATAATGAACAACATCACTCGAACTTTGATATTTTTGCGCAGAACTAAATTTTTGAAACATGAGAAATTTTTTATGGATAGCAAGTACAGTTTTAATTCTGGCTTCTTGTAATCAACAAACTGTGAAAACAGGTTATGTAAATAACACCAAAGTTGTTTCTGATTATACAGAAATGAAAGAAGCTCAAGAAAAATGGACAAAACGTAATAATGAAGTACGAGCTGAGCTTGAAGGAAAAGCACAACAATTTCAGATAGAGGTGCAAGGGTATCAAAATATCATGAAATCCATGTCTAAATCCAATAGAGAGAAAAAGGAACAAGAATTAATGGCAAAGCAGCAAGGGCTCCAAAGAGAGCAACAAGCCAAAATGCAAGAAATTCAAAAAGGAAGCCAGAAGGAAATAGACTCTATAATTGGTAAAGTAAAAGACTTTATTAAAGAATATGGAAAGAAAAATGGATATACATATATATACGGTGATACTGAAGTGAGTAATATCCTTTATGGTAAAGAAGAGCTTGACATTACTGAAGAAATAATTAAGGAATTAAACGGAAAAGATAGTACGGCTACTGCCAAAGAATAAGCCCCTTTCTTTCTAGAATAATAAAAACCTCATTAGAAGCATTTCTAATGGGGTTTTTTGCTTGATAATCAGGTGTTAAAAGCGAAGAGATTGGAATGAACATTTTATTCAAAAAAGCGAGTTTTTTTCCCTAAAAAATTAATATTGATTTTACACTTAATCGAAAAAAGTTGCCTTTTTCAGTGTTTTTAAATCTCATAAAATACGTTAAAATAGAAAAATTATAGGTGTTTTTTGTTTTGATTTTCCTTTTTGAAGACTAACATTAAAGGGAGATTTCAGTATTTTTAACATTACATAAAGGGTTTTTTGGACAAGCGCAACAGTTTGATTAACAAAATTTTATGTATATTATTATCTTTTTAGAAATAAAAAAGATTGGCACAAAATGGGGGCAACAAACTAAAGGTCAGAAAATTATTACAAAAAAAAATTAAATTTTAGTTTGATATAAACATTTAATTTATAATTTTATGACTTGGTAAAAAATATATTAACAATATTATTAACAAGCGCCCCAAATCGCTGAGTTGATTATAGCATATCCACCAATTAATTTAAGTGTGATATCATGAAGAAAAAACTTAACCTCATATTCCTCATTTGCGTGGTTTCACTCATAAGTTGCAGTGAGCTTATTGCACAACGTATTGTTAGTGCACCAGAATTTGTTAATGATTTTGGAGCTTTAACTTCTGTATGTGTTGCCCCAGGAGGACTTGTTACTGCAGAGGCAGTCTTATCACCAGGAGATGCACTCCCAAATGATAATGAATTTATTTTGGAACTTTCTGATGCTACAGGAAGTTTTGCTAATCCACAAGAAATAGATAGAGTAAATAGCCCAAACAATGGGTCTGATATAGAGTTGGATATTCGTTTTGAGAATGTTCAGATACCCGAAGACGCTGCTGGCGATAATTATAGAATTCGAGTTATTACATCTTCTACAGGTGTTGCAAGTGCTGAATCTTTACCAATACCGGTTTATTTTTATAGAAACGATTTGTCTTTGAGAATAAATAATACCGAAAATGTTATTCTGTGTAATGTGGTAAACTTTGTACGTAATATTGCCATATCTGCTACAGACATAGATGATGGTAGTAGTGTTAATCCGGACGATTTTGAATATGAGTGGTTCAAGGGTAGATTTCCAGGAGGAACTATTATTCCGGGACAAACAGGTTCTAGTTTAGATGTTACTCAAAACGATTTAGATGCTAGCGGAGAGGCGGTGTTTTATGCGCAGATCAACCTGGGAGAATGTAATGGTCAGTTTTCTTCGGCAAGAACAAATAATATAACGGTTCAACTTATAGATCCAGATGATGTTTCTATTGTAGAAGGACCCGTTGCTAATTTCTGTCCTCAAGACGCCAATAAGAGATTAACTTCAAGTATTACAGATTTTAGAAATGGCTACCAATGGACCAAGGATGGAGAAGATATTGAAGGTGCCACCACGCCAATCTTGGATTTACCAGACAATAATTTTGCAGGAGAATATATTTTAAATGTTATATTTAGTGTAGACTGTTCTTTACCTTCACAACCAGTAACGGTAGTTAATGATGGGTCTACGATAACAATACCTTTAATCGAAAACCTAATAATATTACCACAAGAAACAATTACGCTAGAAGTTACTACAGATGCACCAGTTGCGCCAGCGACTAGTGTTTTTCAGTGGTTTAGAGACACAAGTCCACTTACAGGGACATTACAATTAACAGATCCAACGGTATCTATTGATATTACAAACCCTGGTACGTATGGTATCGATATTCTTGCCGATGATTCTTGTTCTAGTATGTTGAACTCAACCACAAATGTTTATTCACCTGTTGCTATTGGGATTGAAATAGGTCCTTCAGATGATTTTACTTGTGAAGACAGCACGGTCACTTTAGAAATAAAAGACATGTTTGGTTTTACACAAGGTGGTAGTGGAGCACCGCCCCAAGTATCGCTAACAGAAAACCAACTCGCCCTTTTTACTTATGAGTGGTTTATAGATGGCCAGCCCTCGGGTATTACAGATAGAACACTAGATGTCAATACAGGAGATGAAAATGCCAATTACCAACTTTTTGCAAATTTAATTACCGGAGAGTTTACAGATATTGGATCTAACGAACTCACGTTAACCACCATACCGTCTAATATAGAAATATTGGCTTCATCCACTACCTTACCGGCTAGTGGATCTGTTAGTTTATCAGTACCACAAAATCCAAACTATTTATATGAGTGGTTCAGGGTTGTAGATGGTGTAGAAGAGGCAATTCCGGGAGCTTCAGGAAATGCGATTGATGTTACAGAAGAAGGGACTTATCTTGTGCGAATTTCTACAGGAATTTGTTCAACAGAAGCTTCGGTTACAATAGGAGATCAACCTGGTTTATCAGAGCTTATTCCTAATGTGATTACCCCAGGAGGAAATAGTGCCAATAACGAATGGACATTGCCTTCAATTTATGCTGAGTCAGATGTAGACGTTACCATATATAGTCAAAGAGGAGAAATAGATTTCCAAAAATCAGGGGGGTATAATGAAGACTGGCCTGTAAACTCGGCCTCTGGTGCTAGTGATGGACTATACTATTATATAATAACAAAGAGTAATTCCGTAGTCAAGAAAGGTACGATTACAGTAATGAGATAATTTATGATTAAAAGAATACTTTTTATTGCCATATGCATAATCTCCTTTAATTCTATTATTGGACAGGAAGAGGTGGCCACCAGTAACGGTGTTTTGCCTTCAGATATTCCTTTGCATAACTCTATAAAATATAATCGTTTTTTATTCAACCCTACCTTTTCTTTTGTTAGAGAAAACAAGAATTCAATAAACGTATATAACAGAAATCCAAGATCAAGTTTTAGTGATAATTCACAGACCTATTTTATGAATTATTCTGCCAAATTTCAAGAAAAAATGGGAGCAGGAATAGGTTTGTTTCAGCAAAACGTTGGTATATTCAGATATTTTGGGGCAACCTTAAATTATGGATATAATGTAGAGCTTGACAGAGATATGAATTTAACTTTTGGGATGAATTTAAACTATTCTCAAAGTGCATTAAAAAGTAATCTTGATCAAGCCCAGGCAGACGATGATGTTATAAATAATTATCAAAATAGTTCTGTTTTTCTTTTACATCCTGGTATTAATTTTAATTGGGAAAGCTTTGATGTAGGGGTTTCTGCAGGAAACCTAGTGGCTTATAATGTATCCTCTAGCGAATTATTAACAGATAGTATGGTGCTAACAGGGCACGTTATGTACACCTCTAACCTAGACTGGAGAGAAGATAATGAAATAAGAGCTATGGGGTACGCCTCTAAGCCGGGTGAAGAAGAACTTCGTTATGGTGGTAATGTTATTTTTGAAATACCTAAATACGGATGGGCACAACTAGGTTATAATAGCTACTACGGTGGAGCCATAGGTATAGGAGCCAATGTAACACCTACTATTTCTATTGGATATACTGTAGAACCAGGTATTGGGGGTGAAGCAATCGTTGCCGAATTTGGAGCAACACATGAATTTGGTTTGGCATTTAATTTTGCTGAAGAAAAACCGCGACGAGGAAGCAAATCAAAGACAAGCACACAAAAAGCATATGAAGCTAGAGATTCTGAAATTAGAAGGCTGAAAAAAGAAATATTAGAACAAAATAAGATTATAAGAGACCTTCAGGATGAGCAAGGAGACTCTCAGAGCCAGGAACAACAGGCAATGAGTGAGTTAGAAAGGTCTATTGCCGAAGCTAAAGAAAAAGAAGCCAAAGCAGCGAGAGAGCTTGAATTACAACGTGAAGAAGAAGTAAAACTACTTAACAAACAAGCAGAAGAAGAGCGTCTGGCGGCACAGAAAGAGCTTGAGCGTGAGGTGGAAGTAACCGAGGAGGAAAGATTAGCTGCTCAAAAGAAGCTTGAACGTGAAGAAGAAGAATTGCGATTAGCTTCTCAAAAGAAATTAGAGGTTGAAATGTCTCAGCAGGAATCAGAAGAAGATAAGATTGCAGCAGAAGAGGCTGCGAGAGAGGCTGAAGCTGCTCAGCAACAAGCAGAAGAAGAAATAGCAGAACAAAAGGCCGAAGAAGAGCGCTTGGCGGCTCAGAAAAAACTGGAGCTGGAAATGGCTGAACAAAGATTGGCAGATGAAGCAGCAGAAGCAGCCCGATTAGCAGAGGAACAAAGATTAGCAGATGAAGCGGCAGAAGCAGCCCGATTAGCAGAGGAACAAAGATTGGCAGCCGAAGCAGCAGAAGCAGCTCGATTAGCTGAAGAACAGAGATTAGCAGACGAAGCGGCAGAAGCAGCTCGATTAGCAGAGGAGCAAAGATTGGCAGCAGAAGCGGCAGAAGCAGCCCGATTAGCAGAGGAACAAAGATTGGCAGACGAAGCAGCAGAAGCGGCTCGATTAGCTGAAGAACAGAGATTGGCGGATGAAGCAGCAGAAGCAGCCCGATTAGCAGAGGAACAAAGATTGGCAGCAGAAGCAGCAGAAGCAGCCCGATTAGCAGAGGAACAAAGATTGGCAGCAGAAGCGGCAGAAGCAGCCCGATTAGCTGAAGAACAGAGATTGGCAGATGAAGCAGCAGAAGCAGCCCGATTAGCAGAGGAACAAAGATTAGCAGATGAAGCAGCAGAAGCGGCTCGATTAGCTGAAGAACAGAGATTGGCAGACGAAGCAGCAGAAGCAGCTCGATTAGCAGCTGCAGCAGCGGCCGCTCCACCAGAAAACAAAGAAGCATTAGACGAAATCAAGAAAGAATTAGATAATAACTCTAGAATTTCTAGTAAAATATTTGCACGTAGGGACTCATTATTAACAACAAGCTTAAATGTTGATAAAAGAGAATTTAACAAGTTACTAGAGTCTCTTGTAAACATGAATGATGATGCGAGTGATCCAAGCAGTTCTAAACGACTTTCTGCGAATAATAGATTTGTGAAATTTGCTGATGCAACAAGACCCGAAGCGCAGTTTGCTACAAAATATATCCCTGGATATCCAGAAGGATACTACCTAATTGGTAATGTATTTAAAGGAGGAGCATATGCAGAAAAATTCTCTAGCACTTTGAAAGATTTAGGATTTAATAATTCTCAGATAATTGTGAACCCTGAGAATCAATTCCAATATGTTGCAATTGAAAGTTATACAGATAAAGATGAGGCTGCTCGTCAGTATTTAAGTAGTATTGATAATAAATATTATGGAGATATGTGGATACTACATATCGCTAAGAGTAGAGTAGAATCTTTCAAACGACTTTTACAAGAAACAAAACTGATAACGGATACAGTTAAAGATGATACGGTATTGACCGAGAGTCTATCCTATATCGGTGGGCATAATATTGAAAATGGTTATTACTTGATTACGAATATTTTCAAGAGAGAAAATTATTTTGAAAGAGGAATGGCGAAATTAAAAGAACAAGGCTTAGAACCTCAGTTCTTCAGAAACCCGAAAGATAATTATATATACGTTTACCTAAAGAGATATGACAGTCTTGATGAGGCAAAACAGAGTTTATTCTCTAATGTGAACAACTCTTATAACGGTGATTTATATATTTTAAAAATACAATAACCCCAAAAGTAGATGGCGATGATATCCAAAGAAAAAGTTTTGACACTTGTTACGAAAAAAGGAAACTACCGGCAACTAACACTAGTGCTTATACTGTTTTTGAGTACAGTTGGGATGTTTGCACAACAGGAATTTTTACCTAGGCAAAACATTAGTACCAGAGGTGATGTATTGGTAACAGGTAATGCCATATTGGGATTGATTACTAACCCTACAAATCCTACATTAGGGCCAAATGGAGCTTACAATGGTGGTGAAAGTAATGGTGGTACTGGCTTAGAGACTGCTTATATAGATATAGATCAAGACAATAGCACATTTAGTTCTAGTAGTGCAGATTTAATCGATCCTAGTGCGCAAGGCTGTGCAGAGATTATTTATGCGGGGTTATATTGGACATCAAATTACTATCTGGCAAGAGAAGATAATGTGGATACATCAAGTTTTGGTACGGGTGATATTGATACTGATGATGCAGAAGCTTCTAATGTAATATTAAATCTTAATAATAGTGTATTGGCAGGGGATTTTGCTCTTAGACCAACAGAGCTTAGTAACGATAATTCTAATGTTAAACTTAGTCCGGCATCATCAAATCTGGTGGTAGTAACTAATGGTTGTAATATTACCAATGTTGCAGACGTAGCCGGTAACATTGCAGTTATGAATAGGTTTGACGGCTCATGTACAGATAGAGAAAAAATAGTAAATGCGCAAAACGCAGGGGCAGTTGGTGTAATTATCATAAACGATAATGGTTCGGGTCAGCACCATTTGGTTACAGGTTCGGGACCTACAGTGACGATTCCTTCTGCAACACTTGGTGATAATGATATATTTGGTGATAGCCTAATTGATGTTATCAACTCTGAAACCAATGTATTGAACGCTACGATCTCTACTACGGGTAATGAGCAGGAAACAGGTTTACCAACTAATGATGTGCGTATTAATGGAACAGCAGATTATAGAAATATAAAATTTGGTTTTGGAGCTCCGGGAAGTATTACCTATGTAGATGTACAACCGGATGCTGCACCTCAGATTATAGATGTTAATGGTACACCTACAACTACACATGGTGGGGTTATTTATGACGGTTATGCCAATACGGTCTCAAATTCTAGCACCAGTGCATCTGATAACGTTCCTTATACATGTTATGCAGATGTAACTTCTATAGTGCAAGCCAGAGGATATGGTACATACACTGTGGCCGATATGAAAGCGACTGTTGGTGTAACTAGTGGTGTATCTGGTGCTGCGGGTGGATGGTCTTTGGTGGTTATTTATAACGATCCTAGCCCGGCTGCTGAGAATAGGTTTATGACCATTTTTGATGGTTTTAGAGAGATACAAGGAACAAATACTAATGGTGTAGATATTGAAATTGCTGGTTTTCAAACGCTTCCTCCAAACCTTCCGGTAAATGTAAAGTTTGGATTGGCATCGTTAGAAGGGGATTTAGGAATTCCAGGAGATCAATTAGGAATTTTAGAACCTGCAGAACTAGGGAATACCCCATATGATAATAATGATTTCACCACATTGTCCAATGGTGCTAATGCTGCTACAAACTTTTTTAATAGTTCGATTTCTGTTGAAGATGCCATTACAACAACAAGACTTCCAAATTCAACAAACACATTAGGTTTTGATGTAGATTTTTGGACATTAGGAAATGCCGCAAAAGATTTATTAGCGAACAACCAATCAGAAACAGTATTTAGATTAAGGACCACACAAGATACGTATCAGGCGTTTATGACCCTGTTTTCTGTGGAAGAAATCGTACCAGAACTACGATTGTTGAAAGAAGTGTATGATCCAGGTGACCTAACTACTGTGATTAACAATCAATCTGTAGAACTTGGTGATCAATTGGTATATCGTTTACGAATAGAAAATATTGGTAACGAGGATTATAGGGATAATGTTATTATAACCGATATTTTGCCTGCCAATGTAGATTTACTATCGATAGACGGTATAGATATACAGGCAAATCCATCAGGATTCCTCTCCACTATTCCTACTATATCATATAATGTAACTACAGCTGCAGGAGGTGAACAAACAATAGGATTTGAGATACCACCAAACTTATTAACACATAGTACTGATGCTACATCAGGAACAGGTGAGTTACAAATAGATTTTACAGTACAATTGGTTAGTGATTGTGCCTCATTAAGAGATGCATGTTCTAATGAAATAAACAACATAGCAAATGCAAGTTATGTTGGGGTACTTTCAAATGAGCCTGGATTTAATATTAGTAGTAGTGAACTTATCGCACCATGTGATAATACAGATGGACTGGCAACAAACTTTTTAGCCAATGTTCCTGCATGTAACAACGATGTTAGTTTTTGTGGGGGTACTTTGCAATTAGTAGCGGGTACAGGATATGATCAGTATACCTGGTCCGGGCCAAATGGATTTTCTGCAGTTACTAATGTAAACTTTGTAGATGTACCATCAGGAACGTCTGGGGTATATACAGTAGTAAAAGAAGACTTAACACCAGATGCTAATGGTGCTTTATGTATGACATTAACAGAAGAGTTTGATGTAACCGATTTTACGACTATTGCACACCCTTTACAAGATGATGCCGCTGCTGAAGATTTTATCACATATTTTGATTCTACTTCTGGAGGGTGTAACGTACCACTTGCGAAAATAAGCTTGTGTGGAGATGACAGCTATATTGTTGAGTCTGGTTTCGTTACCGGAAACTTAATTAGTATCACCTGGGAAGAATTAACAAACAATACATGTTTTGATAGAGATGATAATTGCCCTGCTGTAACAGGAGGGTGTGATGCTGCTGCAAACTGGACTGATATTTCTCCAGCGCCTTTAACAACAAGTCTTGAGTTTGATACAGCGGGAGAATATAGAATGATTGTGGAGTTTGATGGAGGATGTTCACAAGTATTCTATTTTGATATTAATAAGAATGATTATCAACCAGCGGTTGATATTGTTGATATGGAGTGTAATAACGAGGGGTCTGTTCAAGTAAACAATATTCCTGTTAACACCTTACGATTTTTAATTCGCGATCAAAGTTTACCTGCACCAACATTGCCAGATGATATAGGGTTATTTACAAATGATGATGGAAGTTTTATTATTCCGTTTGACGTAAACCCATTTAATTTTACAGTATATGCTGTAGACACAGCTTTTCCAAATTGTGTATATAGAGTAAATGGCACAGTAAGATCATTTAATCCTGTTTTTGGCCCACCGGTGATAACAGCACCAGAGTGTACCAATAATGATAATTTGAATGGTTTAGGTAGTATTAGTATAGATGTTACAGGAGGTATCCCCCAGTACGAATATCGTATTATTGGTGGACCTAATAATATAGATATAGTAACAGGAAACGAAGCTATAAGTAATGGAGATTATACGTTTAATGACCTTGAACCTGGTACATATACATTACAAGTGGTTTCTAACCGTAATCCTGATCCAGAATGTTTTGCAGAGTTTACAGGATTAGTAGTTCCTGAAGCTCCTACATTTACCGCACGAGTAGATTTA
Source organism: uncultured Aquimarina sp. (assembly GCA_947496355.1). Taxonomy (GTDB): domain Bacteria; phylum Bacteroidota; class Bacteroidia; order Flavobacteriales; family Flavobacteriaceae; genus Aquimarina. The sequence continues at coordinate 307,679 of CANMCO010000001.1, read as the reverse complement.
ATCTCTCCGGCAACATGTACAGAGGGAGCAGTGGTAGAAGTAGTAGTTACAGCAGGATCTGGTGGTCCGTATGAATTTGCAGACGAGTCGGGAGTGTTTAATTCACCTCTTGCGGGTGATCCTCAGGACCGTTTTAGATTTACATTACCTACAACAGCTGTACCATCAGATGTATTTACTTTTAGAGTTAATGATGCTAGTACAGCGTTGGCGTGTATTATTAGTGCAGATATTACAGGTATAGAGGCCTATGTGCCTATAGAAATACAAAGAGTAACACCTACAGATCCGCTATGTCCTTTGGATAACGGTAGAATACGTGTAGAGCTTACACCTGCATCTGCGGTGGCAGGCAGAACATTTACGTATGAATTATTAGATAATACAAATACGCCAATACCATCGCAAACAGATACTAACAGTCTGATCGATTTTACTTTTGCGAATGTACCAGTAGGTACTGGTTATACGGTAAGAGTAACACATAATAACACAACCGATCCAGCAGGAAGTCCAATTTGCCCTGTAGAAGACGGAACATATGATATTGAAGCACCAGATGCCGTAGAGTTTGATATTGATAGAACTCGTGATTTAAGTTGTATTCCTGGTAGTGAAGATGCCCAGGTTACTATAGATAATTTTAGAGGAGGTTCTACAACAAATTATGAGTATTCATTAAACCCCACGGGTACTTTTACAGCAATTACCGGATCATCTGTTATAATTGACGTGTCAGCGGCACAAACAGGATTTACGGTATATGTTAGAGAAGTAGGTGTTGCCGGTTGTGCAGTATCCAGATCTGTAGATATTCCTGCATTAGAAGAGGTTACAGATCTTACGTTTAGCACACCAGGAGCTTCAAATTGTACTACCCAAACTTTTAACGTTACAGTACAAGCAGAACCAGTTGGGCCAACGTATACATATGCAGTTACTCCTGCACCAATATCTGGTAATGCAAATACAGGAGTGTTTAGATTAAGAAGAGGAACCATTTACACATTCACTGCTACAAACACTACTAATCAATGTTTCCGCAGTGAAGCTTTTGATGAAGATACAATTCCACAGATACGGATTATAGATGCAACAGGAAATCCTGAGTCTTGTGAAGGTGAAGATGATGGAACAATTTCTTTTACAATAGAAAACAGTACTAATTTTGAGTATGAAGTAAGAGGACCAAGTCCTTCTAACGCCTTGGTGACAGATGGTACTTCAACTACTGCTACGGTAACTATTCAAAGTCCTGCGGTATCCTTAGAACCAGGTACGTATACCATAGAAGTAACGGACACCAGTCTTACTCCGGCATCAGCCAATTGTAGTGATGATATAACAGTTGTAATAGGTGAAAAGACACCTGTTACATTTACTATAAATGATGTCGTACAGGATTGTGGAAATAACCTTAACGAAGTTTCTATAAGTAATCCAGGCGGTGGTAATGGACCTGGGTATACATATACATTAACACACCCTGTAAATGGTACTTTTGGACCTGCTGCAGCTACAGATGCTATTAGTAATGTGCCAAACGGAGGCGGACAAGATTATACCGTAACAGTTTTCGATAACACCGGTGTGTGTAACGCAACACTACCTTTAACAATAGACGCCTTAACACCGTTAAATGCTAGGATTGATGAAGCATCGGATGTGTGTTTAGATGATGGAGTAATAAGTTTTGTGGTAACTATTGATGCAACAGATACAGGTACACCTCCTTACACATATAATGTGTCTAGAGATGGAACACAAGTTCAACCAAATACAGTAGCTGTATTAACAGGATCTAACTTTACTACAGATACATTTACACAAGATGGCACATACGAAATTGCTATTACAGATACAGAAGGTTGTACGGTAACTTTAACTGCGACAATAGAACCTGCGGTAAGTATTGTGGCAACTTTAATTGATGATATTACATGTGATGCTTCAGGAAACCCAACAGTAGGACCTGAAATTGAACTTACAATCGCAGATGGATACCCTCCATACACCGTTACTTTTGTGAATAATACAACAGCGGTTACTGGAACAGTAGCTACGGCGACAACCAGTACAACGTTAACGTTTAATCCAACACCAGTGGGTACATCTGCTGGTAATTATACCTTTACAGTTACAGATAGTGCCTTAGGAACTGGATTTACAGGTTGCACAGATACTGATGATGCGGATATTACAAATCCAGTACCACCAGCTACACCGGCAATTGCTGAAGCATTAGATTGTTTTGGTGATTTAACCACGATTACAGTAGATGTTTTAGGTACAGACCCTGCGGGATATGATATTGCCTTTGGTGCCGTACCTTTTAGTCCAGCACCAGGTGATTTCCAGCCAGTCTCAGGAACATCTGTAGACTTCCCAAATATTGGAGCAGGAAGCTATGAGTATGTGATTAGAGATAGTAGACTATGTACATATACGGGAACTGTAACAGTTACTGCACCAGCAGAAATTGTAGAGCTTACATCAGGCAGCACGCCAGTTTCTTGTGGTGCAGGAGGTTCACTTACTCTAGGAACTATTTCATTAACTATTGTGGGAGGTACAGCAGATTACACCTATACCTTAGTAGGAGAGGATGACCTGTTTACAAGACCATTAGTTCCTGCAGTGGTAGGTTCTGCTAATAACCCATCTACTATTAGTGCTACAACAATTAATTATACAGGAGTAGATTTTGGAGATTATTACATTTTTGTGGAAGATGCTAATGGTTGTGAACCAGCAGAACCTTTTGGACCATTCCCTGTATTTTCTTTGATAACAGAATTAAATTTAACAGCCACAACAGATGGTTCTTGTGCAACAGGAGCTATTATAAATGTTGAGATAGATAACAATTCAGGAACAGGTGATTTTGATATAAGAATAGTTGATAATGTAACACATGTTGGTTTTGTTGGCATGAATGGACAGCCAACTTCAAATACAGGAGGTGTAACTGCTTCAGAAAGAAACCATCAATTTTCAGGAGGAATAGAATTTTTAACAGAATACACCATAGAGGTTTTTGACCAAAACTCAAATTGTCGTTTTCAACAAAAGGTGACTACAGGAGCGCCTCCATCGGCACCAGATATTACTAATCCAATGGTTACAGATATCACCTGTAATGAATCACCATCCCTAGACAATGGAATGCTTTCATTTTCAGTAGAGAATTATGGAACAATACCGTTACCTGTTACCGAAATAGAATGGGAAGTCTTTAATGAGCTAACAAATGCTTCATTGGGTGCTGCATACACAGGAACAGCGCTTGGATTGACAGGTGCACCGGAACCAGTTAGCATTACCGGTTTACCAGAAGGTAGGTTTTATGTAATAGTTAGAGAGCGAGATGGACCACAGTGTACCGCTAGATACGATTTTGAAATTGACGTCCCTGACCCATTAGTCACTACTGGTAATACTACTCCTACAATGCCAGTCTGTGAGACAGAGGTGAATGTTGCAGTTACTACGCAAGGTGGTACACAAACAGGAGGTTCAATTACACCTGGAGATGGGTATGTATATGCCCTTACACAGAGAGGTGTTGCACCTGTTGCAGGAGATTTCACTTTAACATCGAGTACTATTACTATTGATACAGATACTAATAGTGATGGTATAGGAGGAGATCAACTGCAGTGGGATATTTGGACACGAGACGATAATGATTGTAGACACTTGTTAGAAGTAAATATTTCAATTGTTCCTGGGCCTACGTTTACCAACCCAGTACCAAGGTTTGCAGATAATCCTTGTGATCTTAGAGATTTCACATTTACCGTAGATGCATCGGCCACAGCATTAAATGCCGATGGTGAGATATTCTATGGTATCAATGACGGTTCTTTACCAACAAGTGCTACAAACCCAATTGTGTATGTAGCAGATGGAGCAAGTCACGTATTTATGGTAGATAGTCCTGGTACATATAGAATTACCATTCAAGATAATAATGGTTGTACGATTGAGGACACAATTACAATATTTCCTCCATTAGAAATAGAGGCATTATTTACAGTAACGCCAACATGTATAGATCCAAATGGAACTATAACAACAAATATCACCTCAGGAACATTAGTAGGAACAAACCCTCCAGTTTATGAATTGTTTGATTTTTCAACTGGTGTACCTGTAGGACCATTACAAACTAATGCAACAGGTATATTCCCTGGTATAGCTGCCGGTGAGTATCAAGTTGTTCTTACCGATCCAGATAGAGGACCTGTAGGATGCCCTTATACCGCAAGAGTAAGTTTGGATGCACCAACACCACCAATAATAAATGGTTTAGTAGGAGCTACAGATATGACCTGTAATGGGGATAGCCCAGGTACAGGTAGTATTGAAATTACACTCGATGCAACAGGACCAATAGATCCAGATGCAACGTATCAATATGAAATAACAACCAATGCTGCAACGTTAGGTACGAACCCAAGACAAGACAGTCCAATATTTAATGGCTTGACTCCGAACACTTATTTTGTTAGAGTTTATGCAACTATTGTTAATGGTTCAGGAGCCTCAGCAATTACCATTGAGTGTTTTGATGACGAAGACTTTATAATAGGTCAACCAGCTCCGGTTGAAGGAATTGTTTCCGTAGTACAGTATGCTTGTGATAGTTCAACAAGAGACGTGATTTTACCTGTAATCACCATAGAAGTTAGTGGAGGTACAGGACCTTATACTATTTCGTATACAAGACCAACTTTACCACCAGTGGTAGATGAGGTTGTAGTTGATGCAGACCCTAGTACACCAGAAATAGAACATGAAGTAACAGCTCCAGAAGCAGGTAATTATAACTTTACAATAGAAGACAGCAATAATTGTACAGGTACAACAGATGTGGATCCAGTTGTGGTTAACCCATTCCTGATTATGACCAATGCTGAAGTGACTCAAGCTGTTCCTAATGGAGCCGCTACTTGCACTAGTCCTGAAACTGTTACAGTAACAGTTTCAGGTGGTTCGGGAACCTATATTTTCCAGAGAGTTGATAATACAGGTGCGGCTATAGAAACGCAAGGTCCTATTGCTAGTACTACTGCTAACTTTACTTTAACGGGTGGAGCTGCAAATGATGGCTTTAGTTTTGTTGTTATTGATGATGTTACAAATTGTTCGATTCCGGCAACATATACGATTCCAGAATTTGACTTCCTTGAAATTCGTGCTGAAGAAGCATCAAGAGAAACATGTTTTGGACAAGAAGACGGTAGAGTTCGATTATTTGTATTAGGGTATTCAGGTACGTTTAATTATACAATTGTAGATGCTTCAAATACTACGGTGTATGATAGTGCTATAGCAGGATTCCCTGAAACAACACCAGATACTGATATCACTACAGAAGATGAATTTATATTACCACAAGCATCGCAACCTGGTCTTGGAATAGGAAACTATACGATTAATATTACTGAAGTAGACGCACCACGATGTACGGATATGACCAACTTCAACATTATGGGTCCTACTAACGACTTTGAAGTTGTCCTAGACCCTAGAAGGTTGCAAGAGACTTGTGACCCAGGATCAGATGGTGCAGTTCAAGCAAGTGTTACAGGAGCCCAAGGTACAGTGAGCTATACCATTGCTCTTAGTACTTCACCTACAGTAATAATAGAGACAAATACCGATGGGGCTTTTGATGGTCTTACCGCAGGAACATATATTGTAACAGCAACTGATGATAACGTTACATTTACATGTCCAGATGATGATACGGTTACTATACTACCACCACCAGATGATGTTACTGTTGCTACAATACCAAATAGTAGTGTAAGTTGTTTTGGTGAGCAAGATGGTACGATAACAGTTAATACAACCGGAGGTAGTAATCCGCCATTTAGATATACGCTTAGTCTTGCAGGAACAATTGTAAGAGGGCCACAAACATCTAATTTCTTTGATAGATTAGGTCCGGGAACATATACAGTTACAGTAACTGATGAACTTGGTTGTACAACTACAACACCAGCTGTAATCAATGAACCTTCAGAGTTAACCGTTAACTTTACAGCCACACTAATTGAGTGTACAACACCTCCTGCAGTACCAAGCGTAGATGTTACGGTTACAGGAACAAGTGATGTTGCTATAACAGATTTTGTTGTGCTTGATATTGGTACAGATCGATTAAACCCTACCGAGTTTGATAGAAACGCTACAGGATTGTTTACATTACCTGAAGGAGAATACCAATTCTATATCATTGATGCAGATGGATGTCAATCTGACCCTTCTGGAGCATTACCGGTAATTCCGATTCCTGATATTCAGATTACACTAGATGATAGATTTGCATTTGTAAACTGTAACGGAGGATCTAATGGAGTTGTAGACGCAAGTGTAACAGGTGGTACAGGAGCGTATACATATACGCTAACTACTGTTACAGGAACATTAACAGATGGTACTCCATTTACACCTATTGTACAATCTAATAGTGTATTTAGAGATTTGGCACCAGCACAATATATCTATACAGTAACCACAGATAGAAGTTGTTCTGCAGAAGAGCGATTCACGATTATTAATCCACCAGAGTTTACACCGGTGTTTACATTTGAAGATGTATCTTGTAATGGATTAGATGATGGTTTCATTAGAATTGATGCTAGCGGTGGTACACCACCATACTCTTTTGCAATAAATAATGAAGCATTCTTAAATGATGTGTCTGATGGAGAGATTGGTCTACACATCTTTGATGAACTGGCACCAGGAACTTATGAGGTAATTGCTCAAGACGCATTAGGATGTAGTGAAATTATGACATTTACTATTGATCAACCGGATCAAATCATGGTTTCTCTAGATGGTGTAGTTACAAACGAAACTTGTTTTGGAGATGCTGATGGTGAAATAAGTATTATCATTACTGGTGGTACGCCGCCATATAGAACTAATATTACTAATAATGATGCCGATTTTGTAGAAGGAGTATTTACATATTCTGATCTTCCTGCAGGACAAACAACCATCTTTATTATAGATGCTAATGATTGTAGAACAGATTTTACAGAAACGATCGAGCCGGGTGTGATCCTTAATGCAGAATTAAGCGATAGATTAGAGTGTCCTGTAATTGATCTGGACGGAAATGTAACACAACCGCCAAGATACTTTGTTGATTTTATATTAGGTGATGATTCAGTAACAACAGATATTGTGTATACGTTAACTGGAGTGAATGGAACACCAAATCCACCAAATAACTTTAACATGACAGGTATTTTTGAGGTAGCGCCAGGTGAGTACGAAGGATCAATGCTACATGCTTTAGGATGTCCAGAAGTTGTAGGAAGAATCGTAGTAGAAGAATATACACCTATGACCATTCCTGTGGCTGTAATGACAAATAATCCTCAAGATCCAAATGAGTATGAAATTAATGTTACTGGAGGAGAAAGACTAGATGCTTCACCATTCTATACGTTTGAAGTTGGATACATAGGATTAACCGGAAATGAGGTTCCACTAAACGAAGTAGTTTATGGCATCATAGTAGACGGAAATGTCTTTAGAATTAGACAAACAGGATTCTACGCACTTCGTGTGACTGATGCAAATGGTTGTCAGGTTATAGGAATTCAAGAATTAACCTATATCAATATTCGTATCCCTAACTACTTTACTCCTGGTACAGATAACCCTAGTACGCCAGATGACGAAAGTTACTGGTACCCTAGACAGATTTTACCACCAGGAACTGTTGATGATCCGTTCTTCTTTGAGAATATGGAAGTGATGGTATTTGATAGATATGGTAGAATGTTAGCCACATTTATAGGAGATCAAGACGGAAAAGGATGGAACGGTCTATACCAAGGAAGTGAACTTCCATCAGGAGATTATTGGTTTACTATTGTCCTTAATGATGTAGATAATAGAGAGTTTACCGGCCACTTTACTTTATATAGATAATATATAGAGGCTTAGAGAGTTATAAAACAATATAGAAAAGCCAAATGACAATACTAAAGAAAAGTCAATGGTCTGTAATTATAAATGTTAGATGAAGAAGTATATTGTAATATTTAGTCTATTTGTAAGTTATTGCACCTTTGCGCAGGAGTTTTTTGCTCCTGTACAAAACCAGTACATTGCAGATAACCCATATTTAATATCCTCTGCGTATGCAGGTATTGGAGATTGTTGGCAGATCAGAGCTTCAGGTTTTGAACAATGGGTAAGTATTGAAGATGCCCCGGGAACCCAATCATTATCCATAGATGGTAGAATATCTGATCGTTCTGGGGTAGGAGCAATTTTGTTCAATGATCAAAATGGTTTCACTACACAAAAGGGGATTCAGCTTTCCTTTGCGCATCATTTAACATTGAGTGAGTATAACAACCAATATTTGTCTTTTGGTATAAGTTATAAGTTTACTCAGTTTGGTATTGATACGTCAGAATTTAATAATGGAGATCCTGATAACCCAATCATTCCATCATTAGCAGATGTAAGTGTAAACGATTCTAACTTCGATATTGCTTTATTGTACCGTTTAGGAAGATTCTTCTTAAGTGCTAATGCAGTAAACTTGTTACAGAAGCAAATAGATGATTTTAACCCTACAGAACCTTCTCAGATACAGAATTATTATTTGTATACAGGATATACGTTTTATCATAGATTTAGTGATGTTGAGGTAGAACCTTCTATTTTATACCAAAACTTTTCTGGTGATGGTCGTTCTACAGCAGATATAAACCTTAAGGTTAGAAAAATGCATAGAGGAGATTATTATTGGGCAGGAATTAGTTTAAGATCTCTAGTTGATCAAGATTTTAAACCGCTGTCAATATCACCAATGATTGGAATAAAAAAATCTAACTTTTATATAGCTTATGGCTATCAGGTAAATGTAAATGAAGTCCTTCAGCCAACCACATCGGCAGGTTCTCACATGATTACATTAGGACTTGACTTTGGCTGTAGGCAAAGTAAGTGTGGATGCACATACTAGAAAATTAATAACATAAAAAAACCACTCGGTAGTATGAGTGGTTTTTTTATGAAAAAGAAATATCTTTGTGAACTTTTATTTTTTTGGAAACAAAAAATAAGTAGAGCATATAAAATCAATCACATTCATCATCATCAAAAAACGAAAATCAATGAAAAAACAACTACTAAGCAGGCTTATATTACTAGGTCTATTTTTTATCGGAATTACAAACACCATAGCTCAAGAGATAATCCCTTTATCAGAGAGAGTAAGTATGAACAATGTTAATGGAGATCTAGTAATGATCGGTAACTCCATTGTTGGGCTAACAATCGATCCAAATGCAAATTTCAATACACCTAACGTAAGTAATGGAGGCACAGACGCAGATACTGCGTATATTGACATTGATACAGATAATAGCACCTTTAGCTCTAGTAGTGCAGATTTAACAACTCCACAACCAGAATGTACTCAGATAGTATATGCGGGGCTATATTGGTCCGCGACTTATTATCTAGCTAGACAAGGTACTCCTACGATTTATCCACAAGATGAAATCACGACAGCAGATGCGTTTAATTCAAATACTGCATTAACAATCAATAACTCCTCACTAAGAGGATATTTTGATGTGCGCAATAGCGAATTTTCTAATGATAATTCAGATATTAGACTAAGTCCGGCATCTTCAAACCTGGTTGTTGCATCACCAGAGGATGGTTGTGGTATTACTAATGCTGCAGCATTGGCAGGTAATATTGCAGTAATTCGACAAGGAGGAGTTTGTACCGATAGAGAAAAAGTAATAAATGCGCAGAACGCAGGCGCAATAGGAGTGGTTATTGTAGCCGCAAATGGTAATTTACCTAAACTTACTGGAAATGGCACCGCTACAATTACCATTCCTTCTGTTAGTATAGGTAATAATGACATAAACATTGGGTCTTTAGACCTTATTACAGAATTGGGGTTGGAAGCAAATGTGGTAAACGCAACACTTTCTTCAGATGGGAATGAGCAAGAAACCGGTTTGCCTTCAGTAGACGCCAGAAAGATAGGGCTAGCGGATTTCAGAGATATTAAATTCAAAACTGCAGGTGGAGACTACGTTGATGTAGTTGCCCAAAGTGTAATTTTTGATGGATACAGTAATACTCCTACTAATGTTGGGACTGAAGCTGCAGACGATGTACCTTATGTTTGCTATGCAGATGTTACCAATTTAATAGATCAAAGCAACACGAACGGAACATATACGGTAGCTAACATGAATGCAACAGTGGGTGAAACTTCTGGTGTTTCAGGAGCTGCAGGAGGGTGGGTATTGGTATTGGTATATGAAGATTCACAATCCTCACCTAAGTTTATTAGCACTAATGACGGTTTTATACAAGCTGCGGCCGGAGCGGCTCCTGCAGATGTAGATTTTCTGTATACAGGATTTATGACACCTCCTTCGCCTTCACCAGTGAATGTAAATTTTGGTATTGCATCCTTAGAAGGTGATGACGGAATCTTTGGAGATAATTTGCAGATTCAAAATACCTCAGGTTTTTATGTAGACTTGTTCAATGCCAATAACCCACAAAATAACTTTTTTAATAGTTCAATTACTGTGGATGGAGAATATAATTTGGCAAGAAATCCAGCTTCCACAAATACTTTGGGGATAGATATCGATACCTTCGAGTTACCAAATGACGCAAAGGATTTGATTGCTAATAGTCAAGAAAATGCTACGTTTAGAATTACAACAAATGGTGACGGTTTTAAAGTTTTTCTTAGTTCATTCTCAAGTGAAATTATAGAACCAGAGTTAAGAGTGATCAAAGAAGTATATGACCCTACAGATCTTACTACAGAAATCAACAATACTGGAGTAGAATTGGGAGATCAATTAGTGTATCGATTACGTATAGAAAATACGGGTAACGAAGATTACATAGGAAATGTGGTTATTAATGATGTTTTATCTGAAAATGTTGACTTGGTAGCTATAGAGAATATTAATGTTTATAATAATCCTTCAGGAAATCTTATTACAAATCCAACCATAAGTTATACGACAACAGGAATTGACAATGGTGCCGCACAATCAGTGCAATTTTTAATACCAGCTAACCTTTTAACATTTTCTGGACCATCAGGCCCAGGTACTGGCGAATTAACTATAGACTTCAATGTGCAGGTGGTTTCTGATTGTTCTTCGTTACGGGACGCATGTACTAATGAAATAAGTAGTGCAGCTCAAGCCACGTATACAGGCGCCATCTCTAACATAATAATTGCAAATGAGAACAGTTATAGTGAGATTGACGCCTGTGAAGTATCAAGCGGAGAAACAACTAACTTCTTAGTCAATATACCTGCATGTAGTAGCGATATTAGTTTTTGTGGAGGATCATTACAATTAGTTGCAGGAACGGGTTATGATCAATATGTGTGGTCAGGCCCAAATGGTTTTTCTACAACAACGACTGTAAACTTTGTGGATGTTCCATCTGCTGTATCAGGAGTGTATTCTGTTGTTAAAAATGACACCAATCCATCTGATGGTACTTGTATGTCATTAACCGAAGAATTTAATGTTACTAGTTTTTCAGATCTGTCACATCCCTTACAGGATAATGCGGTTGAAAATGAAGTAGAATATTTTGATTTCTCAAACGGAGGCTGTGGTGTACCTTTGGCACAAATAAACTTGTGCGGGGACCAAACCTATGTTGTTGATTCTGGTTTTGTGGCGGCCAACCTTATTAGCATTACCTGGGAAGAACTGACAGCTTCAGCCTGTTTTGATCGAACGGATAACTGTCCTGCTGTCGCAGGAGGTTGTGATGTAGTAGCAAATTGGACCGATATTTCACCGGCGCCATTAACAACAAGTCTAGAATTAGGTGACGCAGGAGAATATAGAATGGTAGTTGAGTTTGATGGCGGTTGTACACAAGTGTTCTATTTTGACATAAATAAAAATGACTATCAACCACAGGTAGATATAGTTGACATGCAATGTAGCAACGTCGGAACTGTTCAAGTAAACAATATCCCACCAAGTGGTACTTTTAGATTTTTGATTCGTGATAGCGCTACCGCTGCACCAACATTACCAGCAGATATAGGGTTGTTTACGAATGCTGAAGGGTTTTTTGAAATTCCTTTTCAGGTAAACCCATTTAATTTTACGGTATATGCAATAGACACGGCTCTTCCAAATTGTGTTTATCAAATCGCTAGTACTGTACAGTCGTTTGATCCTCAGGTTAACGTATCCATAAATCATCCTGAATGTGTAAACAATGATAACGGAAACGGCTTAGGAAGTATTATCATAGAGGTTACGGGAGGGATACCAGAATATGAATATCGAATTACAGGGGGACCTAATAATATTGATATAACCACTGGAAATACAGAGCTAAATGTTAGCGATTATACATTCTCTAACCTTGAACCAGGAGTTTATACGGTAGAGGTAACCTCTAATCGTAATCCAGAAATTGGATGTATACAAGAATTTACAAATGTAGTTATTGATCCGGCACCAGAATTTACAGCTGCGGCAAATCTTATTTCACCAGCAACTTGTGATACGGGTGCTGTGGTAGAAGTTGTTGTTACTGCTGGTTCTGGCGGACCATATCAATATGCTGATCAAGGAGGTGTTTTTAGTACAGATAATAGATTTACACTTCCAACAACAGCACTTCCAACAGATACATTCACATTTCAGGTTGCAGATACAAGCACAATTGTGGCATGTGTTATTGAAGCTGATATAACCGCAATAGCTGCTTATGTACCTATAGAGATAGACACAGCACTACCAACCAACCCAGTTTGCCCTACAGATGGAGGAAGTATTGCCGTAGAAGTTACAGCTAATTCTGCAATAGCCGGTAGAACATTTACTTTTGACTTATTAGACAATTTGGGAGGAGTAGTACAAACAAATACAACAAGCAGTCTTAATGTCAATTTTACCAATATCCCGGTAGGTATTGGATATAAAGTAAGAGTATCGCATAACAATACAACAGACGCTACAGGAAACCCAGTTTGTCCTGTAGAATCTGGAACTTATGATATTACTGCGCCAAGTGACATATCTTTTGATGCTATAGTAACAAGAGAATTAAGTTGCATCATCGGAAATGAAGATGCGCAAGTAACTGTAGATAATTTTACCGGAGGTAGCGGAAGCTATGAATGGGCAACAAATCCGGAAGGACCTTTTACTCCTGTATCAGGCTCTTCTGTTGTGATTGAAGTAGCAACAGCTCAAGCCAATTTTGCTATCTATGCTAGAGATCCTAGTGCTTCTGATTGCCCGGCTGCAACGATGGTAAGTATACCTGTATTAGAGACTATAGATAATTTGGTGTTTACAGAAGGAACATCAAGCTGCGCAAATCAGACAACAGAGATTACTGTGGCTGCGCAACCTGCAGGACCAACATATACATATAGTGTAGTACCTGCCCCTATAACAGGAGATGCGATAACAGGGATGTTTACATTAGAAACGGGTGTAAATTATACGTTTACGACTACTAGAAGTGATAATGAGTGTACATATGCCAAATCATTTTTGGCTAATCCTATAAACCCATTAGAAATAACGAATGTTGTTACAACAGAAAATATTACCTGTAATGGAAGTAACGATGGGGTAATCGAGTTTTCTGTAAACTCTAGTGATTTTGACTATGAAATTACAGATGTTACAGGAACACCTGTAACCAATGGAACATCTACGGTAAATACCGTTTCAGAAGGTGGCTTGGGTGCAGGAGATTACGTTATTAGTGTATCTGATACTAACTCTGATTGTTCTAATGCTACTCAGTTTTCTGTTAGCGAACCGGCTCCTTTACAAACACAGGTTTATGTAACACAACCAACGATCAACACGGCAGGAAGTATTATTGTTAATACTACCGGAGGAACATCTCCTTATGAATATTCATTAGACGGAGGTAATACTTTTGTAACATCCAATACTTTTGAAAACCTATCTGAAGGAGAATATTACATATCCGTGCGTGATAGTAATGAGTGTATAGTTGTTACACAAGGAATTATTATTGATCCGTCGCCTGGTGAGCTTTCGGTAGAGTTGATTTTAGATAACGCTTTCATTTCTTGTTTTGGAGAAAACACAGCATCAATTAACTCTACCGTAACAGGGGGTTCAGGAAATTATACATATACCTTAACAGGAACAGACTATCTAGGTGGATCAATAAATACTAGTCCTCAATCAGATGGTTTGTTCAGTAATTTGATTGCTGGCGATTATACATATCTTGTAGATAGCCCAAACAATGGGTCTCAGTCAGTACCGTTTTCCATTGCGCAACCACAAGAACTTTTTGTAACTTTTGAATCGACCGATATCAATTGTACCGGAGATGATAATGGAACGATTATAATTACTGCAGATGGAGGAACACCTCCTTATGCATATGCTATTAGTTCGTTGAATGGAGCAGTAGTGCCAACTTCATCTCAGGGGATTTTTGAAAACTTAGCACCAGGAACGTATAGTACAGTTACTACAGATACCAATGGGTGTACACAAGAAACAGTGGTTGAAATTACAGAACCAGTTGTTTTACAAGCTTCAATTTTCGCAATGACTTCAGAAACTTGTTTGGGAGATAGTGATGGTGCGGTAACAATTCAAGTTGAAGGCGGAACACCACCGTATGCTACTAATATCACGAATAATGATGTTGATTTTGTTGAAGATAAATTAATATATGATACGCTCACTGCAGGAACAACAACAATCTTCGTTAGAGATTCAAATAACTGTAGGTTAACGTTGTCAGTAGATATTCCCGAAGGAACCTCACTAGATGCCTCCTTAAGTGAACGAATGGATTGCCCCGTAATTGATGCTAATACAGGAGCCATTATTCAAGGCCCAGTATACTATGTTGATTTTGTGTTAGGAGACAATTCTGTAACAACAGATATTATATATACACTAGAAGAAATAACCGGAAACACTACTATTGGAACGCTTTCTAATACGACAGGAGCGTTTACTGTTGAACCCGGAACCTATGAAGCTACTATGGAACACGCTTCTGGTTGCGCTATTGTAGTAGGTAATATAACCATTGCAGAATATCGAACGATGGAAATTTCTACAGCAATTACTAACCCAACAATAGCTGGCGAAAATGGATTAATATCAGTAAGTGTAGTAAACGGAAGGGGGCCATATACATTCATCCTTGATGAGGGTGCTCCGTTCTCTGCAGACAATAACGCGTTCACATTTGTTAATGTTCCTGTAGGTAAGCATAAGGTTACCGTTCAGGACGGTTTAGGATGTATTTCAGAAGCAGAAGATGTCATAATCGTTGAAGAGGAGAAAAGCCCAATAATAGAATATGCAGACGAAATCTTTTTCTGTACCATAACAGGTCAAAGCTATCCTGTGATTACTATTGAAGACGAACAAGGAGAAGAATTAGAACTTCTATTTACAGATACAGTTTCTATCGTTTGGCAAAAACTTGACGAAATTACTTGTGATATTGAGCTAAATGATAATTGCCCTACTTCAGAGTCGAGTTGTAGTTCTGATTGGTTTGATATTGCAACGGGTAACTCTAATACCATGACAGAGCCTGGAGAGTATAGAGTAGTAATTAATTTTGCAAATAGATTGTTTAACAATACACAGGTATATTACTTTAAAGTAGAAAAGAATAGTCCAGATGTCAATGAGGAAATTATAATGTATCCAAATCCTTCTAGGAATGATGTGACGATTAATGCAGATGTAAAAACAGTAAAAGTTTTTGATACCATGGGTAAGATCGTTTTACAAACCTCTGAAAATTCATACAGTATTGCCGCATTACGTGACGGAGTCTATTTTGCTGAGGTTGAAACCAAAGACAACAGAAAAATAATAATCAAATTGATTAAGAAGTAAATGCAAGTACTAAATAAAAAAAGAGCTCCGAATTTGGAGCTCTTTTTGTTTAAAAATATTTTTTACAAAGTGATCACATACAATCCAAAAATAGCTACAATAAAGTAGCAGGTAATCGTTAATGCGCCTTGGTAGTCTTTTGCTACTCTTTGTCCAAAAAGAAGCATTAAGAGCGTTAAACAAGCCAAAAATATCCCTACAATAGCATAGAAAGTGTTATTATCTACAACAAGGTGATAAATACCCATTACGCAGCTTATAGCGGTAATAATTTCTATAATAAGAATAACACTCAAAAGCAAAGGAACCATTTTACTCATAAAAGTTTCTGCAAAATGTCCAGTTAACCAGCTTAGATTGCCTTTCCAGTCAACTACTTTATCAATACCAGATTGTAAAAAAGTGATTAAAAGAAATAAGAGAATCGTAATTGATACGATATGAGTCATAAAATTATCCATAATTGATGAAGTTTGATTTAAAATAAATTAGTGTGCTTTCTTGTGTAATAGCCTTGTAAGTTTAATAGAAAGGTCTGTAAGAATGATTTTTGCATTTCCATTTCGCTCTATATGATATGCAGCATCCTGTAATTCGTTACAAATATCCATGATGTTTGCCCCATGAACAAAAGGAGCAAAATTTTCTAGTTTAAAACCATTAGTGCTAGGTTCTAGAAATACTAATTCCTCTGCGCCATAATTAAGAAGCATGGCCTGTCTAAAAAAGTCCAGGCAATATTTTAGGAATTTTTTTTGTGTTTCTCTTCCAGAACCGGCAATAGACTCGCTCCAGGTAATAAGATCGTTTACAGCAGATTTATTTCCTTTGGCTCTAAAAGCGGTACGTACCCACTGTATAAACCAATCTTCAAACTGGTCATCGCCACCATCATGATGTAGTAGGTGTAATGCTTTACTATAGTCTCCGTTGGCCTGATGTGCTATTTTCAAAGCCTCGCTATCAGATAAGTTCTCATTTTCTTTTAGTGCTTCTTTTATCACTTGTTCTCCCAGAGGTGGAAAATGCAACACCTGACATCTTGATCTAATGGTTTGTATAAGTTGCTCTTCGTCTTCGGTGATGAGTATAAATATAGTTTTCTCTGGCGGCTCTTCAATAAGTTTAAGAAGCTTGTTAGAGGCCGCGATATTCATTTTATCGGCCATCCATATGAGCATTACCTTGTAGCCACCTTCATAGCTTTTTAGCGAAAGCTTTTTTACAATATGCAGAGCTTCATCTACACCTATTTGTCCTTGCTTCTTTTCAATCCCTATAGAAAGATACCAGTCAAAAATACTTCCGTATGGGTTTTCTTTTACAAAACTTCGCCATTCTTCTGCAAATTGATCAGATGTAGGATGCTTTTTCACTTTATCATTTACCGCAACTGGGTACACAAAATGTAGGTCTGGATGTGCAAGATGATCAAATTTTACATTACAGGCCTGTATCCCATTGGTATTCTCACCATTTTGATTTTGGCACAGGATATATTGAGCATAGGCAATGGCCATAGGTAATGTGCCACTACCATTAGCACCCACAAAAAGCTGCGCATGAGGTATCCTTTTGCGATCTGCACTGGTGGTTAGATAACTTTTGATATGTTTTAGGCCTAGTATTTCAGAAAAAAGCATAGGCAAATATAAAAAGAAGTATCAGGAGGGAATTATGAATTCTGTAAAATTCATCAATGCAAATCTTTTATCGAACAGGCTCTTTTTATAAAGAATCAATAAAATTGAAGATTTACTATCGTTTTCGTAGATTTTTTGCCTCAGATTTCAGTGTTTTTAACGAAATAGAATTATTTTCGTTTGCTTAATATCAATACAGCAACATGAAGACAATCAACGATTTTAATTTTGAAGATAAAAAAGCACTAATACGTGTGGATTTTAATGTGCCCCTAAATGAAAATTTTGAAGTAACAGATGATACCAGAATACAGGCGGCCAAACCTACAATAATTAAAGTGTTGGAAGATGGAGGAAGCGCTGTTTTGATGTCTCACTTAGGAAGACCAAAAGGAGTACAGGATGAGTTTTCGTTACGGCATATTGTAGAAAAAGTATCAGAGGTGCTGGGAGTACAAGTTAAGTATGTGGCCAATTGTGTGGGACAAGAAGCAGAAGATGCTGTTGCTGCATTGGGTACAGGAGAGGTTTTACTGTTAGAAAACTTAAGATATCATCCTCAGGAAACTACAGGAGATGTTGGTTTTGCAGAACAACTATCAAAACTAGGAGATATTTATGTTAATGATGCTTTTGGTACTGCACACAGAGCACATGCTTCTACAACAATTGTAGCTCAGTTTTTTCCAGAAAATAAGTGTTTTGGTAGCCTTTTGGCAAAAGAAATTGAGAGCATTGATAGGGTATTACGTAGCGGAGAGAAACCAATTACTGCAGTATTAGGAGGATCAAAAGTATCTTCTAAAATCACAATCATAGAAAATATTTTAGACAAAGTAGATCACCTTATAGTTGGTGGTGGAATGACATATACCTTTATCAAAGCGCAAGGAGGACAAATAGGAGATTCTATTTGTGAAGATGATAAACAAGAATTGGCTTTAGAGATTCTTAAAAAGGCTGCAGAAAAAGGAGTAGAGATTCATTTACCAGTAGATGTTTTGGGAGCTGATGCTTTTGATAATAATGCAAACACCAAAGTGATTGCTGTTGATGCGATCCCAAATGGATGGCAAGGACTTGATGCTGGCCCAGAAACTATGAAAAAGTTTCATGAGGTAATTTTAAAATCAAAAACCATCCTGTGGAATGGCCCACTTGGAGTATTTGAAATGGAAAACTTTGCCAAAGGAACAATTGCCTTAGGACATTCTATCGCAGAATCAACAGAAAAAGGAGCATTTTCTTTGGTAGGTGGTGGAGACTCTGTAGCCGCGGTAAAACAGTTTGGTTTTGGAGATAAAGTAAGTTATGTGTCAACAGGAGGAGGAGCGATGTTAGAAAGTCTAGAAGGTAAGATACTTCCAGGAATAGCAGCAATAGAAAAGTAAAAGACATTATTTTTCGTAAGAAAAACCATATTTTTTGTAAGAATTTTAAAAAACCGGTCACTTAAACCGGTTTTTTTACGTTTTTAACGTCCTGATTTTTTGCTGTTTAGAAAAAAAATGCGATTTTCGCTACCGTATTGTTGATAACATGTTAAAAACAGTGCTTTTTACCCCAGAATTCTCTAAACATATAAGTATAAACTAAAGTAAACTTTTCGTGAGATGAAAAACCGTTGTTCATTATTTCTTTCTTTTCTATTGTTTTCAGGATCATTACTAGCTCAGGAAGCTATTACACAAGGAGCATCAAATTCTGATGATTCTAAAGAGATTTTACTTAAAGAAAATCAAGAGTTGAAAAAGGACACTGTGCAGGTTGTTGATACAACCCAGGTTATTAAAACAGTTAGAGAAATACAAACAACTACAGTCATAACAAGTATAAAAGATAGTTTAATCTATGCAGCAAAAGACCACCCTAAGATGGCGCAGTTAGATTCTATCTGGAAACAAGAATTATATAACTCAAGCCTTTTTGATACCATTTACAAATCAGTAACAGAGCTTGAATATGAACCAGTAGAGTATGTTGATCTGCCAACAGATACGCTAAAAGCAAGATTAAAAGAACTTAATGCTCGAACTCCGTTTAATGTAGAATACAACACATCATTAGAAAGTGTAATCAAAAATTATCTAAAGAATCGCCATGAACACTTAGAAAGATTAATGGCGCTAAGTGATTTTTATTTTCCACTTTTTGAGCAAGAATTGGATAATCAAAACATCCCACTAGAGATAAAATACCTTGCTATAGTTGAGTCTGCGTTAAAACCAAGAGCAAAATCAAGAGTTGGCGCGACGGGATTATGGCAATTTATGTTTGGTACCGGAAAAATGTTTGGATTAGAAGTAAGTTCTTATGTAGATGAGCGTATGGATCCAATAATGGCAACAAAAGCAGCGTGCCAATACCTGGCTAATCTATATAAAATATTTGGAGACTGGGATCTTGCATTAGCGTCGTACAATTCTGGCCCGGGTAATGTGACCAAGGCAATTAGACGTAGTGGTGGATACACCAATTATTGGAATATACGACACAATCTTCCTAGAGAAACAGCAGGATATCTGCCAGCTTTTTTGGCAACAATGTATATTTTTGAATTTGCAGATAAGCATGGTTTACAACCCAAAAGACCTGAATTCGCCTATTTTGAAACCGATACGATAAAAGTAAAACAGATGATTACTTTGGATCAGGTTTCAGAATATATGAATATAGATATTGAAGAATTGCAATTTCTAAATCCATCCTATAAGCTTGATATTATTCCTTATATCAAAGATGAAGACTACGTCCTAAGATTACCCTTAGATAAGATAGGCCCATTTGTAGCTAATGAAGATCAGATTTACACATTGGCTCAAGCCGAATTTGATAAGCGCGAAAAACCACTTCCAAAATACTATGAAGCAAATGATAGAATTCGATATCGTGTTCGTAGTGGTGATTACCTTGGTAAAATTGCCAGAAGGTATGGCGTAAGAGTAAGTCAGCTTAAAAAATGGAACGGTTTACGAAGTAATAATTTAAAAATAGGACAAAGACTTACAGTATACCCTCGTAGACCTGTTGTAGATAGACCACAACAAAGCAAGCCAAATACCAAAGTTGCTGCAAAAAATGTAAGTAGCACTTCTGAAATGTATACCGTTAAGACCGGTGACACTTTGTGGAGTATTTCACAAAAATTTAAAGGCATATCTGTAGAAAATCTTAAAAATTGGAACGATATTAGTGGTAGCGGTATAAAACCAGGTATGAAATTGAAATTATCGAAGTCGTAATTCTATAGTTTAGGACATTTCATATATTTAAAGGGCTATCCGGATCTCCTAATTATTAACAACAAATTTTATTGAAGGTAGTAATCAAACACTATTGCTTTGATTGTAATCCACAAATGGAATGGTTTATGATGTATATATTAGTCTAAATCAATTTAGTTTTTAATACTATTTTATTAAGAATATATTTGCATTATGAAAAAACTATCAATTGCAATTGTTTGCATGCTTTGCATTCTGAGCTGTACAGAGACCAAAAAAGATAATAAAAAGAAACCAATGGCTGCCATGGCAGAATCTGTTGGTAAACTAAACGATCTTTCGGTCGTTATTGATAACGATCTTTGGAAAGGTAAAGTAGGAGATACGATCAGAAAATATTTTGGAGCTGAAGTGCCTGGTTTGCCTCAAGAAGAACCATTGTTTTCAATGCGTCAAATGCCCGTGACAGCATTTTCTGGTATAGCAAGAAAAAGTCGTACTTTCCTTTATGTAAAAAAAGAAGGTCCAAATAGCATAGACATACTTAACAATAAATACGCTACCCCACAATTGGGTGCAGTAATTACGGGAGCAACAGATGATGAGCTTATTGATGCAATTCGCGAGAATTCAGAAACGATCATTTCAAAATATAAGCTTACCGAAACACGCGAAAAACAAAGACGAATAAAAAAGTCCCTAGAAAAAATACCTCAACTAAAAGAGAAATTGGGAATAACAGTGAACATTCCCAGTGCTTATAGAGTAGCTATCGAAGAAGACAAGTTCTTTTGGATACGAAAAGGAATTCAAAACGGAAGTATGAATCTTATGATTTATGAACTTCCTCTGGGTATTGTTACCAAAGATTCTAATACAGTGGCCAGCATCATAAAAATGAGAGATTCTATCGGAACAGTAAAAATCCCTACAAGCGAGGTCGGTCACTTCATAACCGAGGAGGCTTACGCACCGTATCTTTACGAAACCAAACTTGATGGAAGATTTACTTACGAAACCAAAGGTACTTGGGAAATCAAAGATAGGTTTATGGCTGGTCCTTTTGTGAATTATGCTATTGAGGATAAAGTTAATAACCGATTAATCGTGTTAGAAGGTTTTGTATTTGCTCCATCGGTTACCAAAAGAGACAATATGTTCGAGCTTGAGGCTATCATTAAAACAATCAAATTCAAATAAAAAATTAGTTTTTACTGTCACGTTGAGCGTAGTCGAAATGTGAAGAATTCTTAAGTGACTATCTCTCGACTTCGATCAAGATGACTGAAAAGGGTTCCTTGAAAAATCTCAATCTCTATTATTTACAAATCTTTTGAGAAAATTGTAGAAAACTTTCTTCGTTGCATAAAATAATAGGTTGTTTTTGGCATTATATTTAGCGATTCTAAAATTAAGTTTATGAAATGAGCCATTAGAGTTAATTTTTAATGTTAAATGATTATTGGCAAATTCCATCTAACCATTGAAATACAATAAACATAAAATAGATGAATACCGTTTCTTATATCGCCAAACACCTTCCTGTTTCCGAAAAGCAGATTACCAAAACCGTTTCCCTTTTGGATGAAGGAGCTACAATTCCTTTTATTGCAAGATATCGTAAGGAAATGACAGGTGATCTTGATGAGGTCGCTATTGGTGAAATTGTAAAATATAAAGCAGCTTTTGAAGCGTTACAAAAAAGAAAAGAAAGCGTACTTAATGCGATTAAAGAGCAAGAAGCGTTAACACCAGAATTAGAAAAAAGAATTGTAGCTGCAGAGACACTTACCCTGGTTGAAGATTTATATCTACCCTATAAAAAGAAAAGAAAAACTAAAGCTACCGTTGCCAAGGAACACGGCTTAGAACCGTTGGCAAAGATTATTATGCAGCAAAAGGAGGAAGAAATCCTATTTGTGGCTTCAAAATATCTAAATGATGCCATAGTTAATGAAGAGTTGGCCTTACAAGGAGCCAGAGATATCATTGCAGAATGGATCAATGAAGATGAAAAGATTAGAAATAGATTGCGTAGATTATATCAGCGCAAGGCTACAATTGCTTCGGCTGTAATCAAGACCAAAAAGGAAGATGATGACGCTCAAAAATACCAACAGTATTTTGAATGGGAAGAGCTACTTCATAAATGTCCGTCACATAGATTACTAGCAATATTAAGAGCTGAAAACGAGAAAATAGTAAGAGTAAAAATCACGGTTCCAGAGAATGATGCATTGGATATTATTGATGATGTTATGATCAAAACCAATGTTGAAGCCTGTACAGATCAAGTATTTTTAGCAATTTCTGACGCATATAAGAGATTATTGGCACCCGCAATTTCTACAGAAGTACTAAATCAATCCAAGGAAAAAGCAGATGATAATGCAATTACTGTTTTTGCTCAAAATCTAAAACAATTACTATTGGCATCGCCTTTAGGACAGAAAAGAATACTCGCGCTTGACCCAGGTTTTAAATCTGGTTGTAAAGTGGTCTGTCTTGATGAGCAAGGAGATTTATTACATAATGAAAATATCTATCCGCACCCTCCTCAAAGAGAGACCACAGGAGCGATAAAAAAAATTCGTTCTTTGGTAAATGCATATAAAATAGAAGCAATCGGTATTGGTAACGGAACTGCCGCAAGGGAAACAGAAGCTTTTATCAAAAAAATTCCTTTTGATGGTCCTATACAGGTATTCATGGTAAACGAAAGTGGAGCTTCGGTATACTCAGCTTCCAAAATTGCCAGAGCAGAGTTTCCAAATTATGATGTTACCGTACGGGGCGCTGTATCTATTGGTAGACGATTAGCGGATCCTTTGGCAGAGCTTGTGAAAATTGATGCTAAATCTATTGGTGTAGGACAGTATCAACATGATGTGGATCAAACCAAGCTTAAAAACGAACTGGATACTGTAGTAATGAGTTGTGTAAATAGTGTAGGTATTAATGTAAATACAGCAAGTGTTCCGCTATTAAGTTATGTTTCTGGTATCGGAGAAAAATTGGCAGAAAACATTGTTGCATATCGATCAGAAAACGGGGCACTTCAATCTCGAAACGAACTAAAAAAAGTTCCTAGACTTGGAGGAAAAGCATACGAACAAGCAGCGGCTTTCCTTAGAATTACGAGTCCTAAAAACCCATTAGATAATTCTGCGGTACATCCAGAAAGGTATCAGTTGGTTTCAAAAATGGCAAAAGATGCAGGAGTTCCTGTAACCGAATTAATCGGAAATAAAGAAGCAATAGCCAAAATCAAACTACAAACCTACATCACCGATGAGGTAGGACTTCCTACATTGACTGATATTGTTAAGGAATTGGAAAAACCAGGGGTGGATCCAAGAAAAAAAGTTACTGTTTTCGAATTTGACCCTAATGTAAAAACTATTGCAGATGTAAAAGCTGGTATGAAGTTGCCAGGAATTGTAAATAATATTACCAATTTTGGTTGTTTTGTAGATATTGGAGTAAAAGAAAGTGGATTGATCCATATCTCAAAATTGGCAAATGAATATATAAGCGATGTAAATGCAGTAGTGCAACTACATCAACATCTTATGGTAACTGTACTGGATGTTGATATGAGTCGAAAGAGAATTCAATTGTCCCTAATAGATTAAAAGCTATATCGCATAAAAAACCCAACTCGAAAGAGTTGGGTTTTTTATATATGGTATTTGAATACAGAAAATTATTTCTTCTCATCAATTTTAGGGTCCTCTTCTTCTTTAGAAGCGTCCTTAAATTCTTTTATGCCGCTACCCAGGCCTCGCATTAACTCAGGAATCTTCTTCCCTCCAAATAAAAGTAATACAATAATTACGATTAAAGCAATTTGCCAAGGGCCAATCATTCCTAAAAATATACTTAATGATATCATGATCTAAACTTATTAGGCCACAAAGTTAACAAGAAATGATTAAACAGGCACAATTATAGCAATCTTTAACTAAACAACGCAGAGATTATAATGTTTAGTAGGATTTCAGATACCATAAATAGATAGCGTAAGAATAAAACTAATGGTATTGAAAAACATTCAATATATTAATTTAGTGAGTTTTACAGACGATTTGTTCTTCCTGTGCGTTGTATTTTGAAATTAATGGAGTCCTTAAAGTTTAGTTCGACAAAACTTTCAAGATGAGTTCATAAGTAGATTACGTATATTTGCTATTACAAATCACTAATTTGATAACGGACTACACAGAAGATGTAATCTATGGCTAAAAAGAAAAAAGAACAGAAAAGAATTGCCAAGAAGCTACTTAATAAGTACCGTCTTGTTATTCTTAATGAAGATACTTTTGAGGAAAGAATATCCTTTAAGCTCAATAGACTTAATGTTTTTGTTTTAGTAACCATTACCTCAATAGTTTTAGTAGCTGGTACTACTTTTCTCATTGCTTTTACTCCGCTTAGAGAGTATATACCTGGTTACTCATCTACATCTCTTAATTTAAGAGCGGCACAACTGGCTACAACTACAGATTCACTAGAATCGGTAATAAACATTAATCAGGAATATTACAAATCGATTAGAAAGGTTCTTACAGGAGATGTAAAAACAGTAGAATTTGATATTGACTCTGCTGTACAGTCTCAAAAACTTAATCCTGAGGAAGTAGATTTAAGCCCTTCTGATCAGGATATACAACTTCGTGAAGAAGTCTCCAAAGAAGATAAATACAGCTTGTTTGAAAGCGAAAAATCAAGCACAGATTTTTCTTTGTTTCCTCCGGTAAAAGGCAATATTACTTCGGGATATAATATGACCGAAAAACATTATGGTGTGGATGTCGCAGTTCCCAAAGATACTCCTGTAAAGGCAGCATCTTCTGGTACAGTAATTTTTGCAGAATGGACTGCAGAAACCGGCCATGTAATTATACTTAAACATAATAATAATCTTCTTACAGTGTATAAGCATAATGCATCTCTTACAAAACAACAAGGAGAACAGGTAAAAGCAGGAGAAGTAATTGCCACAGCTGGTTCTACAGGAGAATTATCTACAGGCCCTCACTTGCACTTTGAATTATGGAGAGATGGATATCCTACAAATCCATCTAATTTTATTGATTTTGAAAAATAACTATGTCTTTAAAAGCATTAGGAGCTAAGGTTTTTGCTAAACGAATTCGCAAAAAAGTTGATAAATGGGCATCTGATCCTTTAAAAACTCAAGAAACAGTCTTTAAAAACCTTATAGAAACGGCAAAACACACTGTTTTTGGTGAAGATCACAAGTTTCAAAGTATAAACACATATGCAGACTTTGCAAAGCATGTGCCCATACGGGACTATGAGGAACTAAAGCCGTATGTTAATCGTGTAGTAGCTGGCGAAAAAGATATACTTTGGCCAGGCAAACCTTTATATTTTGCAAAAACTTCAGGAACCACAAGTGGCGCTAAGTATATCCCTCTAACAAAAGAGTCTATGCCTACGCATGTAAAGGCAGCACGTAATGCAATCTTATGTTATATAGCAGAAACAGGGAAGACAGGATTTGTTAATGGTAAGATGATATTTCTTCAAGGTAGCCCTGAGCTAGATGAAGAAAATGGGGTAATGCTTGGTAGATTATCTGGTATTGTGGCACATTATGTTCCAAAGTATCTTCAAAAAAACAGAATGCCCAGTTGGGAGACTAATTGCATAGAAGATTGGGAACAAAAAGTAGATGCTATTGTAGAAGAGACTGTTGATCAAAATATGACTATTATTAGTGGAATCCCACCTTGGGTTCAGATGTATTTTGAAAAACTTCAGAAAAAAACAAACAAAACGATTGGAGAGCTTTTCAAAGGATTTGAATTATTCATTTATGGTGGCGTAAATTTTGAACCCTACAAAAGTACATTCGAGAAATTAATAGGAAGAAAAGTAGCCGGTATAGAATTATATCCTGCTTCTGAAGGTTTTTTTGCTTTTCAAGATAGCCAGAAAGAAAAAGGAATGTTATTACAGTTAGATTCTGGGATGTTTTATGAATTTGTAAAAGCAGATGAGTTTTTTGAAGACAACGCCAAACGTTTAACAATAGGAGAGGTAGAAACGGGAGTAAATTATGTTATGCTTGTTTCAACCAATGCAGGATTGTGGGCCTATAATGTAGGTGATACAGTTATGTTCACCAGCACTTCACCATATAGAGTAGTGGTTTCTGGTAGAATAAAACATTTCATTTCGGCTTTTGGTGAACATGTCATAGGTAAAGAAGTAGAACAGGCACTTAAAGAAGGAGCAGATGCTTTAGGAGTGATGATCAATGATTTTACCGTTGCACCGCAGGTTAATCCAAATGATAGTGATCTGCCTTATCATGAATGGTTTATAGAGTTTCAGGAAACCCCGGAAAATGTAGATAGACTGGTTCTAGAAATTGAGAAATCGTTACGTAACCAGAATTCTTATTATGATGATTTGATTGAAGGAAAAATACTGAGAACTTTAAAAATAACGATCGTTCCAAAAGATGGATTTAAAAACTATATGAAATCTATTGGCAAACTTGGTGGGCAAAATAAACTACCCAGACTGTCTAATGATAGAAATATTGCAGACAGACTCACAACAATAATCGGCAAATAAACTATATTTGCTACGAAAAATTTATGGCAAATCTTATACTACAAGGAAGAACAAGAGCTCAAGAAAGTTCGAGCGCAATAGAACGCATGTATATTACAATGCGTCACCTTTTCAATAGAGGTTTTTATAAACCAATGGGAGTTTCTGGAGACACACTTAGAGAAGCTTTGCTAACACTACGCCCAGAAATCTATGGTTCTGTAGCAGAAGAAAAGGTTGAACTTAACGGGTTACTTTATGTTATAGATCGTTTACCTTTTGGAATAGAAGAGTGCAGATACATAAACCTAACAAGCGAAGAAGGGTATAAAAATTCTCATTTTAAAGCGATAGTCCCACCCAAAAGACGTAGAAACTGTTACCGGATCGATGAAGAACAGATGAATATTGAGATTACACGAGGGCGTTCTGAGATTTATGATATTCTTACACATCTTACTTTTTTGTTTATAGAGTCTCACAAAATCATGAACCGTGTTGTAATTAATGAGCAAGGTAATGTAACAAGAGACTGGGAAAAATTAGAAAAAGCTGTTCTGTCAAAAAAGGAGTTAACCAAAGCAGAAAAAGAAGTTGCCTTAACACATACGGCTAATATCTTAGGGAGAACATTTGAAGAAGTTAGTTCTATTTATAATGATTTCTCATGCTCAGAAAATAAAGAACGCTTTTTACATATTATTTACTGGCTTGGTAAATTAGCCATAGAAGAATCTATAGAAGATAAAAAACGAATTGTAACATTTAGCCCAGTTTTAAGAGAAAGATTGGGTCATCATATTCATGGAGAAATTTGGGCAAATTCTATCAAGAAAAAGCTAGAAGAACTTAGTTTGCTAGATAGACCAATTCATATTATTAGTGCTAATATGCATAGTGTGATGAATACACTTTATGCCCCAATTGCGCTAAAAACAGAACTAAAAAATAAATCGACTTTCGATATTTATGAGTCATTAAGTGACAATAAAAATGATAAATTAAGGGCAAAAGTACAGAAATTGGCATTGCAGAAAGGGATGGCCTACATCGAAGATCAAAGTGGAGCCAATATTAATGTTCAAATTTTTGACACATCCAAGTGCGAAGAGGGAGAATATGCTAAGTTAATTTCTGATCTTGATGTTACAGATAAGCCAGTTATTATAGTTATGGATTATGCGTTTGGAGAACAAGCATATGAAACAATGGATGAACTGTTAAAGCCATATATTAATCAGGCCGGAATTAAAACTCATGCAAACGTGAAAACTATTTCAATAATGGGGAAAGCAGGAATATTAGAAGGCGGTAAAGGAGATATTATGATACCATCTGCTCATGTTTTTGAAGGTACTGCTGATAATTATCCGTTTAAAAATCAATTAAAAAAGAAAGATCTAGAAGGTAACGGGATTGATATTTATGACGGAGCAATGATCACCGTTTTAGGAACATCATTACAAAATAGAGATATTTTAAAGTTTTTCCATGATTCTACCTGGAATGTGATTGGATTAGAAATGGAAGGAGCGCATTATCAAAAGGCAATTCAGTCAGCTTCAAGACTACGTGGAAGTATTAGCCCTAAAGTAAAAGTACGATATGCTTATTATGCATCAGACAACCCTTTAGAAACAGGAAGCACTTTGGCATCAGGAGGATTAGGAACAACTGGGGTAAAACCTACATACCTAATTACTGAGAAAATAATAGAACAAATTTTTAAAGAAAGGTAAGTATTCTACCAAAGCTTGCAATTATATTGTCTTTCTTTAAAATTATTTTATAAAAGAAAGTAACTTTGCCAAAATGATCTTTTAAACGAAATTAAATTTATGAGTACCAAGGAAAACGCAACAGAAGAAATAGACTTAGGTCAGTTGTTTAAATTAATTGGCAACGCTTTTGATAGATTCTTCAAGTTTATTGGCAGTATTTTTAAAGGTATTTTTCACTTTATTATTCTATTCCTTCAATTTATACAAAAACACTTTTTAAAATTTGTTATAGCCGGTGTTATTGGAATAGCGATTGGGATTTATTGGGATTCTACTGCAGATCCTAAGTATAAGTCAACAATGATAGTAGAGCCTAATTTTAATAGTGTTCAGCAATTATATAATAATATAGAGTTTTATAATGAACTGGCAGAAGAAGAAGAATATATAGCACTTGCAGAAGCATTAAAAATTGAACCGGAAGAGGCTCAGGCTTTGAAGGAGTTCTCCATAGAATCTTTTTCTGACCAAACGCAAAAAATTAAACAATTTAGTACATTTATACAGAGTTTAGATACAATATCTCAAAAAAAGGTAGATTATGATGATTATCTTAAAAATTTTAATAATATAAATGCTAAGTTTCATAAAATAACTATTGAAGCTAAGGATGCAAAAATTGCCAAAAAATGCCAATCTGCGATTGTAAAATCTATTGAAAACAACCAATATTTTAGATTACAAAAACAAATCAATGAAGTAAATTTATCATTACAGGATTCTATTATAGGAAAACAGTTTACAGAGATAGATTCTTTGCAAAACTTTTATAGAAAAATAAAAACACTTGAGGCTGGTAAACCAGAAGGAACAACTAGTATTAATCTTGCAGGAGAAGGATCTGATCAATCTCCCGAAATAGAGTTGTTAGCTCAAATAAAGGAATTGAAAAATGAAATGGTAGTGCTTAATGATAAAAGAGCAAATACATCCAATACAATAAATATTATTTCGGCTTTTCCCAATAAAGGTGTTTTGATAAATGATTTCTTTAAAAAGAAAATGGTACTTCTTCCTATATTGTTAATGGGATTAGTGTTTATGGTTTTAGTGCTACTTTCACTAAATAGGTATTTAAAAAAATATAATCAAGAGTGAGCTTTTTTTATTTAAGGTATCTATAAAAACAAATTGGTTTAAATAGAAATATAATGACCCTTATCATGAGGACTGTAAGGCGCCAAAGGATTATTAGAGAGTTAATGAATTCATAGTTATATGCTATACCCTTTAAAATTTCATCCAATTTTAAAAGAAAAAATTTGGGGAGGAAATAAACTAAAAACGATTCTTAATAAGCCTTCTACACAAGATAATATTGGGGAGAGTTGGGAAATTTCTACATTGGAAAACAATACCTCTATAATTTCTAACGGTTTTTTTGAAGGGGCGTCATTGACCAATCTTATCAGGAAATTTAAGGGCGAGTTATTAGGGCAAAAGGTATATGATAAATTTGGTGATCAATTTCCTTTATTAATTAAGTTTATTGATGCTAAGGAGGATTTATCTGTTCAACTTCATCCAAATGATCTCTTAGCAAAAGAAAGACATAATTCTTTCGGAAAAACGGAAATGTGGCATGTGGTTCAAGCGGACCAGAATGCAGAACTAATAATTGGATTTAAGAAAGACACTACAAAGCAAGAATATGAATCATTCTTGAAGAATAGTAAAATAACAGAATTACTTAATTTTGAGAACATCTCAAAAGGAGATAGCTATCTAATTGATGCTGGGAGGATACATGCTATAGGCGGAGGCTCTTTAATAGCCGAAATTCAACAAACATCTGATGTGACCTATAGAGTATATGATTGGGATCGTGCAGATATTCAAGGAAATAAAAGAGAGTTACACACTGATTTTGCCTTAGATGCACTAGATTTTAAGGCAAAAAACAATTTCAGGCTTGATTATAATAAAAAAGAGAACAGTTTAAATGAAATAGTTCAGACAAAATATTTTACGACAAACTTTATACATGTAAAAGGAAATTTTCAGCGTGATTATCAGCAAATGGACTCGTTTAAAATCTTAATGTGTGTCGCCGGTCGTGGTAATATAATTAGTAATGGCCTTTCTACTCCATTTTCGTTGGGAGAAACAGTATTAATTCCTTCTGTAGTTAATAAACTGTCTATAGAAAGTGATATTAAGGAAACTAAATTACTAGAAGTTTATATCTAAGGGAATATGAAAAGTATTTTGATAACTGGTGGTGCCGGATTTATAGGATCAAATTTTATCCCATACTTCCTTGATAAATATCCCGAAACGGATATTGTAAATATTGATAAATTAACCTATGCCGGAAACCTAGAAAACCTTAGAGAGATTAATGATCATAAAAGATATACTTTTATTGAAGGAGATATTTGTAATAGAATATTGATAGAATCTCTTTTTGAGAAACATGATTTTAGCGGAGTAATTCATTTTGCAGCAGAATCACATGTAGATAATTCAATAGAAAGCCCAGATGAGTTTATTAAAACAAATGTTTTTGGAACTTTTACAGTATTAGACGTAGCTAAAAACCAATGGATGCAGTCCCCACACCAAATTAAAAAAGAACATAAAGACAGTCTTTTTCATCACATCTCTACAGATGAGGTATACGGTACTTTGGGAGAAGAAGGTTTATTTACAGAAAACACACCCTATGCTCCAAATAGCCCTTATAGCGCTTCTAAAGCATCTTCAGACTTTATTGTTAGAAGTTATTTTCAAACCTATGGTATGAATGTTATTACTACTAATTGTTCTAATAACTATGGTCCTAAGCAACATGACGAAAAGCTTATTCCAACAATTATAAGAAATGCAATTGCAGAAAAACCAATCCCCATATACGGAGACGGAAAAAACATAAGAGATTGGCTATACGTATTGGATCATTGTAAAGGAATTGATCTTGTATTTCATAAAGGGAAATTAGGCGAAACTTATAATATTGGTGGTAGAAATGAAAGAAATAATTTGTATATAGCCGAAACAATATGCCTAATGTTAGATAAATTAGCTCCAAGAAAATCTTCTAAATCCTATTTAGAATTAATAACCTTTGTAAAGGACAGACCGGGTCATGATTATAGATATGCAATCGATGCATCCAAAATAGAAAATGAATTGTACTGGGAAGCAGATGAAAATTTCGAATCAGGAATC
The DNA here is from genome assembly GCA_947496355.1 of uncultured Aquimarina sp. GTDB lineage: Bacteria > Bacteroidota > Bacteroidia > Flavobacteriales > Flavobacteriaceae > Aquimarina. Next base: position 275,316 of record CANMCO010000001.1, on the reverse strand, counting down.
AAAAAGACAATAACTTGGTATTTGAACAAGTATAGTGCTACCTAGCAAATTGCACTGTTTATAAGTGTCTTAATCAAATAAAAAGTAGAGATGAAAGGAATTATATTAGCAGGAGGTTCAGGTACAAGATTGCATCCACTTACATTGGCGGTTAGTAAGCAATTAATGCCGGTATACGATAAACCTATGATATATTACCCCCTTTCTACATTAATGTCTGCGGGAATTCGTGAAATTCTTATCATTTCTACACCACAGGACTCTTCAATTTTTGAAAAGCTTTTGGGAGACGGCACAGCCTATGGTTGTAAATTTGAATATGCAGTTCAGGCGCATCCTAATGGATTGGCTGATGCTTTTATAATTGGAGAAGATTTCATTGGTAAGGATAAAGTTGCCCTAATACTAGGAGATAATATTTTTTATGGATCTGGCCTAGAGCAACTATTGGAAAGTAATAACAACCCAGATGGTGGAATTATTTATGCATATCATGTGCAGGATCCAGAACGTTATGGAGTAGTTGAATTTGATAGTACAGGTAAGGTGATTTCGATCGAGGAAAAACCAATACATCCTAAATCAAATTATGCAGTGCCAGGAATTTATTTTTATGACAATGCTGTTGTAGAAATAGCAAAAACAATTAAGCCTAGCGATAGAGGCGAACTTGAAATTACAGATGTTAATAATTTCTATTTAAAGAAAGGGAAATTGAAAGTAAGTATTCTAGATAAGGGAACGGCATGGCTCGATACCGGAACGTTTAATTCGTTAATGCAAGCTTCTCAATTTGTGCAGGTAATAGAGGAACGCCAAGGGCTTAAAATCGGAGCGATAGAAGAAACAGCCTATAAAAAGGGATTTATTGACAAGAATCAATTACACACTTTGGCGAAACCGTTGATAAAAAGTGGTTATGGCAAATATTTACTACAATTAGATTAGAAATGGAAATTGAAGCTACTTTTATTAAAGGATGTTTTGTTATTAAACCAAAAGAAATTAAAGACAAAAGAGGCTCTTTTTTTGAAACTTTTAATCAAAAGAAGTTTTATGATATAACTAGTTTTCGAACAAACTTTGTTCAGGATAACCAATCGATTTCGCAAAAAGGAGTGTTAAGAGGTTTACATTTTCAAGATGGAGAATATGCCCAAGCAAAGTTAGTGAGAGTAATCCAGGGAGAGGTACTAGATGTTGTAGTAGATTTAAGACCAAATTCTGAAACATATGGTAAACACTTTTCGATTATTTTGAATGATCAAAATAATTTTCAACTGTTCATTCCTAGAGGTTTTGCTCACGGCTTTATCACCCTAAGTGGAAAATCAATTTTTGCTTATAAATGCGATAATTACTACGATAAGTCTTCAGAATCTGGAATTATTTTTAATGACCCAGATCTTGATATTGATTGGAGGTACGACCTGGATCAAGTTAAATTGTCTGAAAAAGACAAAGAGTTACCTTCTTTTAAAAATTTAAAAAATGGGTAAAGAATCCATAAAAACCAAAGTTCTTATTACAGGGTCTTCTGGGCAATTGGGTCAGTGCTTGAAAAAGATTGAAGGAAATTACCCAAACTTACAGCTTTGTTTTACAGATTCTAAAACACTAGATATCTGTAAAAAAGAGAATTTAAAAGAATTTTTTGCTAACTCTCAGTTTGACTTTGTTATTAATTGCGCTGCTTACACCAATGTAGAAAATGCAGAAAAAGAACCTGAAAAAGCATTTAGGGTTAATGCACAAGGAGCTAAAAACTTAGCGGATATCTGCAAGGAACAAAATGCAACCCTAATACATATCTCTACAGACTATGTTTTTGATGGGAAAAAGGACACTCCTTATACAGAAGAAGATCTTCCTAACCCAATAAACCAATACGGAAAATCTAAGTTAGCAGGAGAAAAATATATTCAGGAAACAATCAATAACTATTTTATTATAAGAACCTCTTGGTTGTATTCAGAATTTGGAAATAATTTTTTGAAAACGATTTTACGAAAATCTGGTAATAAAGAAAAACTTACAATTACAACATCAGAAAGTTCTTCTCCAACTAATGCAAATGATTTGGCCAAATTTATACTAGATCTAGTTGATATCAACAATGATGTCTATGGCATTTACCATTATAGTAATCTTGGCGAGGCTACATGGTATGATTTTGCAAAAGAAATATTAAGGTTTTCAAGGAAATTAGAATTCATAAAGCTTGAAAAAACAGATAATTATCCTACTTTTGCAGCCAGACCAAAATATAGTGTTTTGAGTAAAGAAAAGTCCCTAGAATGCTTTGATATTGAAATTCAGGAATGGACTTTATCTTTAAAAGAACTAATGAAGAACTAAATTATGCTCTATCCTCTAAAATTCACTCCAATCTTAAAAGAAAAAATTTGGGGAGGTAATAAACTAAAAACGGTATTGAATAAAACTGAATCTACGCCTACAGAAAATATCGGTGAGAGTTGGGAAATATCAACCGTAGGAGAGGATATTTCAATTGTTTTGAATGGCGCATATAAAGGTAAAGATCTACTCGAATTAATTCGTGAACATAAAGGAAATTTGTTGGGAGAAAAAATATACCAAGAATTTGGTGATCAATTCCCTCTTCTTATTAAGTTTATTGACGCAAAGCAAGCTTTATCTGTCCAGCTACATCCAAACGATGTCTTAGCCAAGAAAAGACACAATTCTTTTGGTAAGACAGAAATGTGGTATGTAGTTCAGGCAGATGCCGATGCAAATTTGATAGTTGGTTTTAACAAGCAAACATCCAAGGAAGAATATACCAAGTTTCTTGATGCTGGAAAAATTAGCGAATTGCTTAATGAAGATCGGGTAAAGAAAGGAGATAGCTATTTTATTAAGGTTGGCACTATACATGCAATTGGTGCAGGTGCTCTTATTGCAGAAATACAACAAACATCAGACATTACATATCGCGTATATGATTGGGACAGGAAAGATGATCAAGGCCGGGAGAGAGAATTACACACAGAGCTTGCGTTGGATGCATTAAATTATGACTATAAAAGTGATTTTAAACAGAAGTATAGTACCACCAAAAATCAACCTAACGAAATTACTTCCTGCAGCTATTTTACTACGAATTATTTAAAAATAGAAGAACAACTCGATAGAGTCTATACCGACATTGATTCGTTTAAAATATACATGTGTGTTGAAGGAGAGGGAAGCGTATCTTTTGATGAAAAATCAGAAAACATATGCAAAGGTGAAACAATACTAATTCCTGCAACAATAGATCAAGTAAAAATTGTAGGAACCAATTTAGAACTTTTAGAGGTTTATATTAACTAGAATCCCATAGAATGAGTAAGATTTTTAACGTAGTGTTAAGTGGTGGCTCTGGAACCAGATTATGGCCGCTTTCAAGAAAAAGTAACCCAAAGCAATTTCTTAGAATTTTTGAAAAACAGTCACTACTTCAACACACAATTACTAGAAATAAAGAATTAGTGGATGATTTTTTATTATTGACTAATAAAGACCAAATAAAAGAAGCTGATAATCAAATTAAAGAACTATCAGAGAGTTTTGCCAAAGTAATTATAGAGCCTGTTGGACGCAATACAGCTCCCGCTATTGCTCTAGCTTCATTAGCTGTAGATCCAGAAGATATACTATTTGTAACTCCTTGTGATCATATGATCACGAATGATGACACATATAAGAAATGTTTTAAAAGAGCACTTGAGCTGGCTAAAGAAAATTATTTAGTAACCTTTGGGATCAAACCTCAAGCTCCAGAAACAGGTTTTGGATATATTGAACATAAAGGTGAAGATGTTGTTAGTTTTAGAGAAAAACCGGATCAAAAAACAGCAAAAGACTTTATAAATACAGGTAATTTTTTATGGAATAGCGGAATGTTTTGTTTTAAAGCAAAAATATTCTTGGAAGAGCTTGAAAAACATAGGAAAGATATTTATGAAACCTCTTTAAAAGCAATAGAAACTGTAGAGTTAAATACTGTGGATAGAAATGCCATGATGGCAATACCTGATGAAAGTGTTGATTATGCAGTTTTTGAAAAAAGTGATCGCATTAAAACTATTTCTTCTGCATTTGAATGGACAGATTTAGGAACTTTTGACTCATTAGTTGATTTTTTTAACAAAAATCCAGAAAATATAGATTGCATAAAAAGATTAGATGGTGTAAATTCTGAAGGTTCATATGCTATTGGCGACAAGAAAATATTTGGACTTGGATTGAAAGATGTAATCGTAATAGATACAGAGGATTGTATTGTTATTTTGCCTAAGAATGAAAGTCAAAATATAAAACAATTATATAATTATATATCAGATAAAGATAACAAATTGACAAATTAAGACACTAACAAGAGCATGTTTTTGTGAATTTTAATGTTTGAAATTGAAATATGAAAAGATTAACCATAATTTGTTTATTACTAGGCTTGTTTTTAACCATTGGTTGTAATCAAGATGATGAAATTGGCTTCACTCCTAATGGTTCTGAAGAAGAAATCATACATAAGGATGCTAGTTATTTTCCCTTAAAACTAGGGAATCGATGGGTGTATAACCAAAGAGTAAGTTTTATATCTTCTGCTGGTAATTTTGGAAAAACCAAAGCCTATTTAGATAAAACAGTAGTAGGGGATACACTAGTAGGAGAAAATAAATATTTTAAGATTAAGGTTGTAAAAAAGACTTATGAAAGAAATGACACTGAGGTTGACCAAACGTTTATTTATTTTGAGTTCTATAGGATAGATGAAAATGCCAATTTACATGATTATACAAAACATGAAAGATATATTGATAGGTATACATTTGGTCATGAAATAAATTTATGTGATCTTTCTGAGGAAGAAATCGATGATGAGCAATATTTAGGTATTTTAGAAACTAAAGATACTAGCTATTTTGGGTTGGCTACCACATTTAAAAAATACCGTTTGGCATTAAGTCTTTATGATGAAGAAGTAATGGATTTTATAAATAATATTGGCCCTTTATTGTATGAATGGAAGAATGATCAATTCTATGAAACCACGATTCTTATTGCAGCTGAAATAGATAGAAAAGTATATGGAGACTCCTCGGTATTCGAAACGATTTTTCCGCCAGAGGGCACTATAATTTTAGAAGCTCCGTATGCTCCTACTACGAAAACAGTAGAGCTAAAGTGGAATAAGGTAGAAACGGATGATGTTAAATCGTATGAGCTATATAGAAAAGATACAGATGATTTTGAAACGGATAAGGGAGAATTAATACTTAAGACCGAAGATCTATCTCAAATCAGCTTTATTGACGAAAATGTGATACATGATCAAGATTATTTTTATAAAATTTATACGGTTGATCAAAATAATAATGAAGTAAAAAGCAGTAAGGTCATAGAACAAAGGTTAGTCAGAGAAAAAGTATTTGAAGGAAACCCAGATTTGTATACCCAATCATTACTAGATCGTTTCGGAAAACAACAATACACAAAAGTAAATGGCGATGTATGGATTCATGATGACCGATTTGTAAGTGATCGGATAGTGAACTTTCTTTCGTTGAATACAATAACAGAAGTTACTGGTCGACTAATATTGGGAGCAAGAGAGGATGAACCAGGCCCAGTAGACCCAGAATCGAGATGTTGTATTAGAAAAATAACAGATTTTTCTGGTTTAGAGAATCTTGTCTCGATAGGAGGGAATCTTGAAATTGATGGTGTTGCCTTCATAGAAAGTTTTAAGGAATTTAACAACCTAAAAGAGATAGGAGGCAATTTAGAAGTGTCAAATACACCATATTTAAAAAACTTTGATGGTCTTCAGAAATTAACATCTATTGGGGGAGATTTAATGATTGCTACAGATTTTGTTATATTGCCAATCGTAATTTCTCCGCAGATACCACCTAGTGACCCTTTACTAGAGTCATTAAATGGCTTGTCCAATGTTTCTACTATTGATGGAGACACTAGGATTACAGACAATACAAATCTTACTAATTTTTGCGCATTAAAGAATGCTAGCTTTAATGCAGAATATCAAGTTAGTGATAATGGATATAACCCCACAGTAGAGCAAATAAAATCTGATGAATTTTGTTTACAAAATTAATGTATGGTTTTTTGAGGAGAGATAAAATAGAAGATACTTTAAAAAACGAATAAATAGGCTACTTTTGCATATTAACAGATTGAATAAGATTTCTATTTGTCTAAATACAAATGAACCGATAGTTTTGAAAACCGAAATAAAATGGTGGATAAACAAAATTTGATTTTGATCACAAATAATTTTTACAATGTTTAAGAATAAAATTTTAATGATTACCGGTGGTACGGGATCTTTTGGAAATGCCGTATTAGAGAAATTTCTAGAATCGGATATAAAAGAAATACGAATTTTTAGTAGAGACGAGAAGAAGCAAGAGGATATGAGAATTAGCTACAAAAATGATAAGCTAAATTTTATTGTTGGAGATGTCCGAGATTTTGATAGTGTAAATAACGCAATGAGAGGGGTAGATTATCTTTTTCATGCAGCTGCATTAAAACAAGTACCTTCATGTGAATTTTACCCTCTACAAGCTGTTAAAACTAACATCTTGGGAGCTGAAAATGTTTTAGAAGCTGCGGCAAGAAATAAAGTAAAGAAAACTATTGTTTTAAGTACAGATAAAGCGGTTTACCCCATTAATACAATGGGTATGTCTAAGGCCATGATGGAAAAACTAGCAATTTCTAAATCAAGAGATCCTAGAGTACAAGAAAACGAAGGCGTTATTTGTGCTACTCGGTATGGTAATGTAATGGCATCAAGAGGATCTATAATCCCTCTTTTTATAAAACAGATTAAAGAAGGCAAGGACCTTACGGTCACGAATACAAAAATGACTCGTTTTATGATGTCTTTAAAAGATTCGGTTGATTTAGTAATGTTTGCTTTTCAAAATGCGAATCCTGGTGATATTTTTGTGCAAAAATCACCAGCAGCAACTATTCTGACTCTAGCAGAAGCTTTGAAAGATTTATTTAAAGGAAATAATAAAATCACTATTATCGGAGCAAGACATGGAGAAAAGATGTATGAAACCTTATGTGGAAAAGAGGAAATGTCAAAAGCGCAAGATTTAGATAACTATTATAGGGTGCCGGCAGACATGAGGGATTTGAATTACACGAAGTACGTTCAAGAGGATGGTCCAAGATTACAGGATTCGGAGTACAATTCTGATAACACAAAACAATTAAATGTAGAAGAGCTAAAAGAATTATTATTGACTATAGATTATGTAAGAGAAGAGTTATCTCTTCTAGAAGAGAATAATATATAATAATTTGTTCAGATGATACCATTAGTAAAAACAGGATTACCTAATCCAGATATTTTAATGCCCGCACTTGAGAAGGTATTGTATAGTGGTTATATTGCTCAAGGAACCGTAGTGGATGAGTTTGAAAATAAATTTTCAGATTATGTTGAAAATAAATTTTCAGTCTCTGTAAATTCTGGTACCGCTGCATTACATATAGCTCTTATATTGGCTGGAGTTAAAAAAGGTGATGAAGTGATCAGTACGCCCTTAACAGCTGAGCCTACAAATACAGCAATTAGCCAAACTGGAGCAAAGATAGTCTGGGCTGATATTGATTTAAAAACTGGGAACATATGCCCAAAAGATGTCGAAAAGAAAATTACGTCAAAAACAAAAGCGATAATGGTAGTAGATTATGCTGGCATTCCTGTAGATATAGATGCATTTCAGACCATTGAAAGAAAATATAATACCCCTGTAATACAAGATGCGGCTCATGCATTAGGGGCAAAATTTGCAGGACAAAAATTAGGCAATCATTTTAGGTTTACTACATTTTCTTTCCAGGCTATTAAACATATGACTACTATAGATGGGGGTATGGTATGTTTTAAAAATGAAGATGATTATGAAAAGGCTAAATTAATTAGATGGTTTGGTTTAGATAAGACAAAAACGAGACAAAAAAATGACATTACCATTCAGGGTTATAAATATCATATGAACAATGTTAATGCTCAAATTGGGATTGTACAATTAAATAGAATTCATGAATTAGTTGATCCATATATAGAAAACGGAAAATTTTATGATCAAGAATTAAAGGGAGTAAAAGGAGTTGAGCTTATCGAATACTACCCAAAATCAGAACCATCATATTGGCTGTATACTTTGAAGGTAGAAAATAGAGATATGTTTATTTCTAAACTTGCTGAAAAAGGAATAATGGCTTCAGAATTACATAAGAGAAATGATTCTCATTCTATTTTTTCTAATTCAAAAACATCTTTACCAAGTCTAGATATTTTTTCTAAGAAAATGGTCCATATTCCTTGTGGGTGGTGGGTCACGAAAGAAGAAAGGCAGAAAATTGTAAACGTTATTAAAAATGGATGGTAATTTTAATTCAAACAAAATTTTATGATTCCTATATTTAAGCCTTATATGCCCAATGATTTAACTACAGAATTGGAGGACATTCTATATTCAGGAAAATTGGCATTTGGTAAAAACGGCAGAGAATTTGAACAAAAACTATCTAATTATATTGATAATGAAAAAGTTCTAACTGTAAGTTCTTATAATCATGCTTTACTAATTGTTTTGTCAACATTAGGGTTGAGACCAGGAGATGAGGTCATAGCCTCTCCTGTAAGCTGCCTAGCTTCTAATCAACCTTTTGCAATCAAAGGGCTAAAAGTTATATGGGCAGATGTCGAGCCAGATACCGGAGCTATGTCTCCTGATGATGTGAAAAGTAAGATAACAAAAGACACAAAAGCTATTTTTCATAATCATTATTGCGGATATCTTGGTCATATAAATGAAATTAATGTATTGGGAAAAGAGCATGGTATTCCTGTAATTGATGATTGTATAGAAGCCTTTGGTTCCAAATTGAATAATAAAATTGCTGGAAATCTAGGGACAGATATAAGTGTCTTTTCGTTTCAAACAGTTAGATTACCTAATACGATAGATGGTGGGGCTTTAGTCTTTAATAATGAAGAGTTGTTTCAGAAAGCAAAATTGATTCGGGATTATGGAATAGACAGGTCTATTTTTAGGGACGAGTTAAATGAAATCAATAAATCATGTGATATCATGTTAGAAGGGTACGGGGCATTAATGAGTGAAATAAATTCACTAATTGGTTTGCGACAAATTGATGATATCGAAAAATTAATTCAAAAACAAAGAAAGAATGCTTCTTTGTGGGATAATATTATTGATGAAACAAAAGGTTTGTCTAAACTTAAATTATCGCTTAATTCAACACCTAATTATTGGATATACGGTGTAATAGCAAAAGATAAACAGGTCGCCATTAGGAATTTTAGAGAAAAAGGTTTTTATGCTACGAGTGTACATATTAACAATAATATATATTCAGTTTTCAATAATAAAATTGAATTAAAAGGAGTAAATGAATTCATGAATCATTTTGTAGCTATTCCATGTGGTTGGTGGTTTGCAAATAAAGAACAGTATGAGAGTAATTTTTTTAGCTTATAGAGATTGGGCAATAGAAGTATTTAGTGCAATTAAAAAAAACCCAAAATTATCAGAAATCATTCTATGTAAAACACAAGATGATTTAAAAACCATGGATATAAAGAATTATGATTTGTTGATTACTTGTGGAACTAGTGAAAAGTTAGGAAATGAAACCCTTAGTGAAATAGAAGTAATTGGTGTCCATTGTGCTGAATTAGATAGGTATTCTTATGGATCTCCTATTCAAAACCAGATTATTGATGGCGTGTTATTTTCGAAACATAGAATTTTTAAATTGACTTTTGATGAAAACTCAGATAGAGCTCATGCACATGCTTGTCTATTTTCTCATGAAGTTGATCTTGATTTGTCAGGAAACATGAAAGATATATTGTTTCAAATGACAGCAACAAGCATAGTTCTTTTTAATATGTATTTAAGCGATTTTCCAAATATAATATGGAAAGAATGGACAAAAGAAGATATTAAAAGGGAAAGAAGAGTTCCTAATGATAGTCGTTTGACCAAAGAAGAATTTATGAAAATGAATACAGAACAACTGTATAGTTTTTTTAGATGTTTAGAGGAGCCTTATCCCAATGGATATATTGAAGATGAAGTAGGCATGTTATATATAAAAAATACAGAATTTAAAAAAAAATAGTATGCGAATAGCTTTTGCCGCAAGTCGAAATTTGGCCGTTGAAATTATTAGATGGGTTGATAAAAATAAGAGCAAATATGAGATTGAAATAGTAGGAGGGATTGCTCCAAGTTTCAAAGGATGGTGGGATGATCAAGTAAAAAATGTTTATGAAGAGTTAGAAATCCCTGTTTATTTAAGTTTAGAAGAATTGATAGATGAAACAAAGCCAGATTTAATTTTTTCATTAAATTATTGGAAATTAATTCCAGCTGAGTGTATAACTAAAGTTAAGAAAGGAATTGTTAATATTCACCATTCTTATTTGCTAAGATATAAAGGAAGATATTCGACCAGTTGGGCAATCATTAATTCAAGAAAAGATAATTATTGGAAACACGGAACTACGCTTCATTATATTGATGAAAAATTAGATGAAGGGAATATTATCGCTAGTGTAGCATGTGATATCAATGAAGAGGATACAGCCGAAACTCTCTTTAATAAAGTAGAACTACTTGCTATTAGTTTGTTTAAAGAAAAATTTGGAGATATGTTAAAAGGAGTGGATGATTTTCTAGAAGTCTCACCCAAGACTTACTTTTATGATAAGGATTCGAATAAAAATTTAAAAATTGATCAAGAATCTTCAATAGAGGAAATTTATGATTTTGTAAGGGCATGGAGTTTTAAGGATAGACCAAAGCCTTACTTTGAATATAAAGGAAAAAAATTATACTTATCATTAAATGAATTGAGTTAAAAAATTAATGTAATTGAATATAATGAGAGGTTCTAAAATTAAAGTAAACATAATATCGAATTATGTAGGAAGAATTTGGTCGTTTATTTCAATTTATATTTTTGTCCCATTTTACCTTAAAATATTAGGTATAGAAAACTATGCGGTTATAGGGTTTTATTCGGTCTTGTTAAGCCTATTGGCCTTCGCAGATGCAGGGCTTACTGCAACCTTAAATAGAGAATTCGCTGGCAAAGGGCATAAAGATAAACAATACGCGTCTAATTTACTTCGTACATTTGAATATGTATATTTCGCCATAATTATTTTAATTATTGGTCTCTTTTATTTCTGTTCTCCTTTTATTGTTGAGAATTATATTAATGAAAAAACAATTCCTTTTGATGATCTTATTTTTTATGTTAGAATAATGGGTGTTATTATTGCCTTGCAATTTTTTTCAACCATGTTTCAGGGAGGGTTGATGGGGTTGCAGGAACAACAACTTTCAAATATATTATCAATAGGTTATGGTTTTTGTAGATCAGGGATCGTATTGATTCCTTTACTTATTTGGTCAAATTTGGAGGCATACTTTTTATGGCAATTGCTATCAGTATGTATTTATATTTTTGTGATCAGGTATTTTTTAAAAAATAAATTAGGGAATAAGAATTCCAAACCAAATTTTAGACTTTTTCAAAAGTTATGGCCTTATGCATTAGGTATGATGTTAATGGCAATGATAGGCGCCTTAAACACTCAATTAGATAAAATTCTTGTTTCTAAATTATTGCCTCTAGTAGATTTTGGATATTATTCATTAGCTGGTATTTTTGCGCAAATCCCAATTATTATTGCTACTCCAATAATGTTAGCAGTCTTTCCAGTAATGACTAAGAATGTAATTGATAAGAACATTCCTGATGTTAAAAGTTTATTTGATAGATACTCATTTATTATTGCTAGCGTAATTTCAGTAATTACTTTTGTGCTAATTTTTTATGCCAATGATCTAATATACATATGGACAGGAGATATTATTGCGACTGAGAGAATAACTAATATATCTAGAATATTGGTCATGGGAGGTTTTTTTTTGGCACTACAACTAACCAGTTATTATTTAGCCTTGGCAAATTCTCATACACGAACAAATATAATCCTAGGAACATTGTCAATCTTTTTTTTACTTATTGTAATAACTCCTTTTATCGAAACCTTAGGTCTTTTAGGGGCATCATTACCTTGGCTTATTTCCAACTTTTGTGTTTTTATTTTACTTAGTCTAATAGTTATTAAGAAATATCTAAAAGAAAATTATTTTAGATGGTTATTCTTAAATAATATATTACCCATAGGTATTTCTCTAATAATTACGTTTATATTATATTATATTTTTTCTTATCTCCCAAAGGGTTATTATACTGTTTTTTATAGTGGAGTAACTTTTATTTTGGCATGTTATGTAAATCTGAGGATTTATAATAAAAAATTTGTAAACCATCCAATTTTAATCATTGAAAATGTTACAAAAAAACTTAAAAAAAGAAAGTAGTATTCTTATTTCTATTGTGATACCAACTAAAAATAGGTATAATACATTAATTCCTGTTATTCAATCGATATTGAATAGTACTAACTTTCCAAATTTCGAAATAGTTATCCAAGATAATTCCGAAGATAATTCAAGTTTTCTAACTTTTTTGGATAATAATTATGATAATAAGATAAAATACTATTATAATGAAAACCCTATTCCAATATCAGATAATACCGAGTTAGCAGTTCATAATAGTAAAGGAGAGTATTTAATATTTATTGGAGATGATGATTTTGTCTCGCCAAATATTTTTGATGTAACTTTAAATTTAAAAGAACAAAATATTTCATGCTTAATTTATGAATGTGGTTACTACTGGTGGGACACTGTTTCTTTTAGTAGTGAGGATTATTACCATAAACCAAATAACTTATGGATTCCAAAAAATATTTCTATGGACTTGATCAAAATGGATACAAAAATAGAATTAAATAAAGCATTGGCTAAAGGAGCCGTTTCTTATTATTCATTGCCTAGGTTTTATCATGGAATTGTAACTAGAAAAGTTTTAGATCAGATTAAAGAAAATACTGGTCAGTATTTGGTTGGTTCGTGTCCAGATATTTCTCTTGCTGTTTCTTTATCTTATGTAATTGATGATTACTATTATATGAGATATCCAATTTCAATTTTTGGCGCATCAAAAAATAGTGGTGGTGGTTGGACTGCTAGTAAAAGTCATTTCGGAAAAATAGAAGATATGAAATTTTTGAGACCTGATATAGTGGATAAATGGGATGATAATGTGCCAAGAATATGGTCTCAAAAAACAATTTATCCCCAAACCACATATGAAGTTATTAAAGCTTTTAACAAAAACGATATTATCAATTATATACCACTATATAGTGCTATGATGGTTTATGAACCTTTTCTATATAAATATACTTATAAGACAGCAGTGGCATATTGTAATGCGGATTTTAAAAGGTATTTTCAATTTTTCTTCAGTTTATTTAAGAAGATATCGGGTAATTTGATTAAGAAGATAAAAACCCTATTTAAGTCGTTGAACTATGAAGTATACCAAGACGTAAATGCTAATAAACTTATTGAAATACTTAAGAATATAAAATGATAGAATCTACAATATCATACAAAGAGTATTCTGTCAAAGAGATATTGTTGTATTGTTTGTTTGTTTTTTTGAACCTAATAACTCATGAAACAAAATTAGCATTATTAGTTTCTATCCCTCAAATTTTGTTTGTTATTGGCTTGCTGATACTTAATAGGACAGAAAAAGCATTTTTTTATCATTTAATATTTACAATTACTTGTTTAGCGATTCCTTTTTCTCAGATTACTAATCCAGGTGAATCTCTTTACGGGTTGTATAATTATTCTAAACTTAAAATAATTGGTCCATTAGGATATTACCATTTAGTAAATTTTGCTATTTTTTTAATTGCATTAAAAAGGAAATTAAAAGTAGAAAAAAAATCACTTTTCTTTTCGTTAATCAAAGTGTTATTTTTTTTAGGGGCAACAGGTATTGTGTTTGGTATTATCGGACTTCTTTTTTTTGATTATTATTTGAATCATTTTGTTTCTTATTCTGTTTATATATTAATAATACTTATTAATGCAATTTTATTGGCTAAATTTCATAGCGAAAAGTTCTTGAATAGAATTTTTCGTGGAATAATAGCTGTCTTAATAGCATCTCCCATAGCGTCAATAATATTAAAGTTGATTGGGAAAACTATGCTATACGGTAATACTTCAATACCAATTCTTAATGAGGTTGCTTATTATAGTATTTTTTTAATATTCGCGATTTATCAATTTAGAAATTACGTTTTTCCATTAATAGCTGTTGGAATATCTATACTATTATTGATAGATGGGGGAATGGGCGGAAAAGGAATAATTATTAATGCTTTAACCGTATTCGTTTTTTTAATTAGTGCTTTCATGCCTTATTACAGAAAAAATTATAAGAAGAGAACCAATTTAGTTAAGGCAATTTTATTCCCTTGTTTATTGGTATTTATAGTCCAAATTCAAAGCTTTTTTTCAAATTCAGAAAATAAATTATTTATCTATAAATTTGAATCATTTATTCTTATGTTCAAAGCTTTTAAAGGGCTTGAATATATAGATGTAATACCTGCTTCTCCACGAGTTCGAATTATTTCTTTGATAAATATTTTTCATGACCAAATTAGAAACCCTATTAAATTGTTGTTTGGAAGTGGTTATGGTGCTTATTTTCATGACCATTATAATCTATTTGAAGGAATGGATTTAAGAAGTGGTTTTAGAAAAGAAGAAGTTCTAGCGGGTAGATATGGAAGACCCCATGATACATTGGTTGCTGTTCCCCTTGCAAATGGTTTTTTTGGACTATTTCTTTTGTTAGGAGTAGTTTATGGGTATATTCTACGAATTAAATATAATTTTCTCGCTTTTGCAGTGGTGCCATGGCTACTTTTAGCATTTTATTTCAATTCCCAGTTTGGCGTTGTAGGGTTAATTATGTTGTACGCTTCACAAAAAAGACTATCATTGTTTAAAGAAAATGCATAAGATGGAGGAGAAAAAAACCAAAAGAATACTTTTTGTCGATCCAATTTTGCAAAAAGGACATGTAGTTTTTAATCAAATATATATTAATGCATTAAGAAAAGAAGATGTTAAATTATCTTTTGTTTTTGTTAGAGGTTTTGATGAAAATTTAGTTTTTCCTAAAGACCATTTAATATATTCAATACCTAAAGTTTTATTCAAATATAACCTTGGTATGATAGGGAATAGAATTTGTTATCTTATAGCATTATTCTTATTAAGAATAAATGTAAAATTTAAAGAGTATGATGAAGTTATTTTCTCTAGTTTTGAGGAAATATCGTTCTTTTTTTTCAGAATTAGAAACGCATATTTAGTAAATCATATTAACATTAGTAAAATAGATTCAAATGTTAAGTATTTTTTTTTGAAACGAGTTCTTAAAAAAAACAAATTAATAGTTTTTGATAATACAATCAAAAAAGCATTATGTTTAAAAGGTAATTTTGACGTAATTGTACAACCGCATGGACTTGCAAAACCCTATACAAATAATTATAATGATCTTTCACATTTAGATTCAAGGTTTGAAGATAAAAGATTTGATGGTACTATTTTTTCTCCGTCAGATAATAGTTCTGATACTGTTTTTTTATCTCGGATGATTAATAATCAGAAATTTATTAATTTTTTGGAAAAAATGAATATTCTTTTGATTTTAAAAGGAAACTTTGATATAAAGCATGATAATATTATAGTTATTAATTTCCATCTTCCAAAAGAAACTTACAATGCGATTTTTAGTAAAATTAATATAATCCTAATAGCGTATCCAAATACCTTTAAAAATAGGGTTAGCGGAGTTTTATTTGAGAGTTTTGCAAACAATAAACCTTGTGTCGTTAGAAAAAATGATATGTTGACTTCATATTTAAAACACTTTCGCTATGATCCATACTTTTCTAATATAGATAGATTGATTAATGCCATTGAAAATATAATTTCTTTTAATAATAAAGAAGAATCTTTTTACAAAAATCTAGAAGAACTTGAACCTAGCTTTACTCATTTATTTTGAAAGGCAAAATATTTTATATAGACCCAATGTCATATGGTAATTTGGCTACATATGACTATAATCTGTTATCAGGTATTCATGATCATAGTATTTATTTTTATGGAAATATTAAATATAATGAGCTTGAGCTTAAAAACAATATTCGTTTTTATCCTATATTCAGATATTCCAATTTCAAACAGAATATATTGAAGCTATTAAGTTATTCTTGTACCTTATTTTTTTTAGGTATTAAAATATTATTAGTTAAACCTGAGATAATTCATATACAGTGGTTTAAGTTTTGGATGGTGGACACGCTTTTTCTTAAAATACTAAAAATTAAAGGGCTGAAAATAGTTTACACAGCTCATAATGTTCTACCTCATGATTCAGGAGATAAACAGTATTTTAGATATAAAAAGTATTACAACTTAGTTGATAGTATCATTGTTCATACAGAGAAAACAAAAGAAGAAATAGAAAAGCAGTTTAACGTACCATCTGAAAAAATAAATATTATTCCTCATGGTCTTTTAAGCCTTAAAGCTGATAGTAGTAAGATTAATGAAATAGAAAAAGAATTATTTATCAAAACAAGGTTTGATAATAAAATTGTTTTTTCTTTACTAGGGGTACAAAGTTATTATAAAGGATGTGATTTGGTGGTGAAACTATGGTCTGAAGAAGAATGGCTTAGAAACAATGATGATTATTTACTTTTGATAATGGGTAAGAATAGTAATATTGATTATTCACCTTTAGATAGTATTAATAATGTCTATATTAAGGACTCTTACATTAGCAATGAAGAATTTATTTTAGCATTGAAACATACTAATTTGCTGTTGATGCCTTATCGTAAAATATCTCAAAGCGGCTTATTGATGACCGCAATAAATGAATCAGTACCATTTTTAGTTTCCTCCGTAGGATCACTTGAAGAACCTTTGGCTACCTTTAATGTCGGGTGGACTATAGGTGAACCTAATTATGAAAATTTAAAAGAATGTTTTAATAAGATTATTAGAAATAAAAATGATTTATTAAAAATGAAAAAAGATAGATCTAAATGGGAAAAATTACAGAAAAACTATTCTTGGTCTAAAAGTTCTTTACTAACGTCAAATCTTTATACATCACTATTTGATAATAAAAAATGATCAAAACACCTGATATGTTTGTGAATAAAACGAGAATTAAAAATTTGAGAAATTTTTTTTTAGTGCTCTTGTCTTCTTTTTTAATAATGCCATATGGAATGCTAAGTGTTGTAACTATAGCTTTTGCAGCGTTGTCTATCTTTGTAGGTTGGGAGAAGAAGAAATTTAATAAAACGAATCTAAAAGAATTTTTAAGATATACTATGTTTTTCTTTATTCTTTTCTTTTCTGTTTTTTATTCACAAAATTTCGAAAGAGGTTTTAGTATAATTGGTAAAATGTCTCCCTTGATTATTTTTCCATTTTTATTTGTTTTTATGATTGAAGAGCTTGATAAAATTATTTACAGGAGGATTAAATACGTTTTTTTTAGCTCTGTAATTATTGCAATTTTAATAGTACTTTATTATGCTTTTATCGAATTGAGAATAGTAGGATTTGAGAAAATTTTTTATTGGTCAACACTGGCAAGAGCCACAAAATCTGTTCCTTTTTTAGACTTTCATCCAAATTATATCTCTTTATATATTTCGTTATGTATATATTTCATTTATGACAGTAGACACATTGCTTGGGTAGTAAAGATGGTTTTGATTTTAATTATGACTGCTTTTATTATTTTATTATCATCTAGAGCTGTATTTATTTCTATAGTAATATCATTTATATGTGTTTTGCTTTTATTCGTTAAGGCTAATATAAAAGCAAAAATATCGATAAGTTTGGTTATTCTATGTATTGGAATTTATTTTATTAGAACTAATGATTACATATATACCGATATAAAGTTATCAGATTTAAACAATAGTGAATATCAGATTGAATCAGAAACCCCTTCCTCATACGAAATACGAATAGTAATAATCAATTGCTTTCTTAAAGTAGTTTCTGGGGAATATCTATTAGGTGTAGGAGTGGGGGATTTACAAGACAACTTAAATGATTGTTATTCTGATAGAGGAGAGGTTTTTATGAAAGATGATTCGTATAACACCCACAATAATTATTTGTTTTTTCTTGGCTCATCAGGATTTTTCTGTTTAGGTTTTTTTGTTTATATGATGGGATATGAAATAAGAAAAGTTTTTAAAAATAAAAAGGTGATTGCCTTTATGATGTTAGTTACTTTATCAATTGCCTTAATGTTTGAAAATATTTTGGTTAGATCATATGGAGTAACCTTTTTTTCCTACTTTTTTCTTATTTTCTATTTAGAACAAAAAACACAAGTAATCAAAGTAAAGTATTATGACAAAGGTTAGTATAATAACCCCTTCGTATAATTCTTCTAAATATGTTGAAGAATGTATTAATTCGGTGATAAATCAAACTTTTTCTGATTGGGAACATATTTTAATTGATGATTGTTCAAAAGATGGGAGTGTTGAAATCATAAAGAAATATGTAAAAGAAGACCATAGATTTAAACTAATTCAGTTAGACAAAAACTCCGGAGCAGGTATTGCAAGGAATAGAGGTATAGAATTATCTTCAGGCAGATTTGTAGCTTTTTTAGATTGTGATGATTATTGGCATTCACAAAAACTAGAGAAACAAATTGAGTTTATGATTAATAATAATTATGCCTTTACTTATACTGATTATTATATTATTAATAAAAATGAGAAAAACCCTCAGTACCAAATTAAGGCTCCTGAGAAAGTAAATTACAAGAAGATGTTAAACAATGATTATATAGGCTGTCTTACCGCTATATATGACACAAATTTTTTAGGTAAGAATTATATGCCAGATATAAGAAAAAGGCAAGACTGGGTTCTATGGATTAATATTTTAGAAAAAGTAGATTATGCATATTGCTTTCAAGAACCATTAGCTTATTATAGAATAGGAGATGAGTCTCTAAGTAAGAACAAGTTGAAATTATTGAAACATAATTTCAATGTTTATCATAAGGAACTGAAAATATCGTTTTTAGTGTCCGCTCTTATGATGATAAATTTCCTTTTTCATTACTTTAAATATAAAAAAACATCCAAAATTAAACTTTAAAACGCTTTTACTAATTTTACCATTAATTCCAAGTAGCTACAATTATTATTTAGATAAATAACATTTTGTAAAATAAATTCATTATTGTGATCGTAAAATAAAAAAACAATCATTCTATTTTAGTACTTTTGAAATCAATAAAACAAAAGACTTTTGCCAATATATTATCCAATCTTATTCTTTTTTGGAGCTTATGCTCTAACATATTTCACAATTCCTAAAATAATAGGTTTAGTTGAATATAAGAATTTAATGGATAGCCCTAATAAAAGAAGCTCACATATAAAAATTACACCAACATTAGGAGGAATTTCTTTTTTTTATACACTAATTTTTGCTTTGTTTTTTTTAAAAGGATGGGGTAATTATGATGAGGCAATCTATTTTATTCCAGGGCTAACTATTCTTTTTATAGTTGGATTAAAAGATGATTTGGTAGTGCTTTCGCCTTATACTAAACTAATAGCTCAATTATGCGCTATTAGTTTTATACTAAGTAATGAAAGTTTTATGATTCATTCCTTAAATGGATTTTTAGGGATACATGAAATCCCTGTTTATTTGTACTATGGCGTAGCGGGATTTGTGATGTTAACGATTATAAATGCTTATAATCTGATTGATGGTATAGACGGTCTTGCAGCTATAGTAGGTAGTATAATACTAATAATATATACCACTATTTTTTATATAACAGGAGAGTATTTTTTTGCTTTACTCTGTTTAACGATGAACGGATGCTTGATAGCATTCTTAAGCTTTAATTTATCGTCTAATAAAAAAATATTTATGGGTGATACAGGATCGCTTATTGTTGGTTTTATTATTAGTACTTTAACTCTTAAGTTCTTGGCTTTATCGCCAGAATCTTATGATAGTCTTCCTTTTTTGTTGGAAAATGCTCCCTTAATTGCCATAAGTATATTAATTGTACCCCTTTTTGATACCGCTAGAGTGTTTACTATTAGATTAGCAAATAAAAAGAGTCCGTTCTCACCAGATAGAAACCATACACATCATATATTGATTGATTATTTTAAAATTTCCCATCAGCAGGCAAGTTTTATAATTGGAGGATTCAATTTAATTTTTGTAATTCTTTTTGTGATTTTGGGAAGTTCTTCTTATAATTTTTATTTAGTAATTGTACTTATTGTAACAGTGATTACCCTAGGATATCTTTTTTATAGATTTGATTATAGTTTTGCTAATATTAAAAGGAAAATAATTTTTAGAAAAAAGGTAGATAAATTAAAAAATGAAGTAAAAAAGGGAGGTGAAAAACTAATTCATAAAAAAAAGAATAAAAAGAATAAAAAAAATAAAAATATCAGTACCTAGGTACAGAGTAGACTATATGGGTCTAGTAACACTACTAATAACATGTAATCTGTATAAACATAGATGAACAATAGTTTTTTAATTAGAATCCAACAGAAGTTAATAAAATTCCAGTAGTTTTGCAAAAATTTATCTTTTGTTATTTTTTAAGTTTTTAATATGCAAATCAAATCCATTTGTTGTATTGGTGCCGGTTACGTAGGTGGGCCTACAATGGCAGTAATAGCAAAGCAATGTCCAGAAATACAAGTAACAGTAGTTGATACCAATCATGCACGTATAAATGATTGGAATGATGATGACCTTAATAATTTACCTATTTTTGAACCAGGCTTGGCTGAGATTGTCACAGAGGTTAGGGGAAAAAACTTACACTTTTCTACAGAGGTTGATAAGGCAATAGATGAAGCCGAAATGGTTTTTATTTCAGTAAACACCCCAACTAAAACCTATGGTAAAGGAAAAGGAATGGCGGCTGATTTAAAATATATTGAGTTGTGTGCGCGTCAAATTGGTAGAGTGGCTAAGTCTGATAAAATAGTGATTGAAAAATCAACATTGCCTGTTAGAACAGCGTCGGCTATAAAAAGTATTTTGGATAATACGGGCAATGGAGTACAGTTTCAAATTTTGTCTAATCCAGAATTTTTAGCAGAGGGTACTGCTATTCAAGATTTATTGCATCCTGATAGGGTTTTAATAGGTGGAAATACTTCTACAAAAGAAGGTGAGCAAGCAATGCAGGCATTAGTAGAGATTTATGAAAATTGGGTTCCTAAAGAAAAGATTTTAACTACAAATGTATGGTCTTCAGAACTTTCCAAATTAACTGCCAATGCTTTTTTAGCGCAGCGCGTATCATCAATTAATGCCATGTCTGAAATATGCGAAAAAACAGGTGCTGATGTTCAAGAAGTTTCTAAAGCTATTGGAATGGATTCAAGAATTGGCCCTAAGTTTTTAAATGCTTCTGTTGGCTTTGGAGGATCTTGTTTTCAAAAAGACATTTTAAATCTAGTGTATATAGCAAAAAGTTACGGATTAAACGAAGTGGCTGATTATTGGGAACAGGTTATTATTATGAATGATCATCAAAAAGATCGCTTTTCGGATAATATAGTCAGTACGTTATATAATACTGTTTCAGGAAAAAAAATTGGGTTTTTGGGTTGGGCTTTCAAGAAAAACACTAACGACACACGGGAGTCGGCTGCTATTAAAGTAGCTGATAATTTATTGAATGAGCAGGCATATATTGCGGTTTATGACCCAAAAGTAAAAGCAGAACAAATATATAAAGACCTGGAATACATTGGATCCAGATCACTTGAAGAAAACAAAAAGTATTTGGAAGTTTTTGATAACCCCTACGAGGCGATGAAAGATACTCATGGAATAGCTATCCTAACGGAGTGGGATGAGTTTAAAGAGTATGATTGGGAAAAAGTATATCAACAAATGAAAAAACCAGCATTCTTATTCGACGGAAGAGGTATTTTGAATAAGAAGGAAATAGAAAACATAGGTTTTGTATATTATAATATTGGATTAGGAAATTAATACAATATTTTCTTTATACCTGTTAGAGATTGTTCTATAAATACTTACTTTGTAGGTGTAAAATTTGTCCAGATTGAAAAAAGTTTTAATTACAGGAGCAGCAGGTTTTTTAGGATCACATCTTTGCGATCGATTTATTAAAGAAGGCTATCATGTTATCGGTATGGATAACCTAATCACAGGGGATCTAAAGAATATAGAGCATCTTTTTAAGCTAGAGAACTTTGAGTTCTCTCATCATGATGTTTCAAAATTCGTTCACGTTGCTGGCGAATTAGATTATATTTTACATTTTGCCTCTCCGGCCAGCCCGATAGATTATTTAAAGATTCCTATACAGACTTTAAAAGTTGGATCATTAGGAACTCACAATCTTTTAGGTTTGGCAAAGGAAAAAAAGGCAAGAATTCTTATAGCATCTACTAGCGAGGTGTATGGAGACCCATTGGTTCATCCTCAAACAGAGGACTACTATGGTAATGTAAACACTATTGGACCACGTGGTGTGTATGATGAAGCAAAACGTTTTCAAGAATCGATCACTATGGCTTACCATACTTACCATGGGATAGAAACGAGAATAGTGCGTATTTTTAACACATATGGCCCTAGAATGCGACTTAATGATGGGCGTGTTGTGCCGGCATTTATAGGTCAGGCATTAAGAGGAGAAGATCTTACAGTTTTTGGAGATGGCCTGCAAACACGTTCTTTTTGCTACGTAGATGATTTAATTGAGGGGATTTATAGATTACTGTTTAGTGATTATGTGTATCCTGTAAATATTGGAAACCCAAACGAGATTACAATTAGTGATTTTGCAGAAGAAATTATAAAACTTACCGGAACGGACCAAAAAGTCATTTATAAACCACTTCCTGTAAATGATCCATTACAAAGGCAACCAGACATTTCTAAAGCTAAAGAAGTTTTAGATTGGGAGCCAAAGGTAGATAGAGCGGAAGGTATGAAATACACACTGGATTACTTTAAAGGGTTATCTCCAGAAGAACTTGATAAAAGTGAGCATCGAGATTTTTCTTAATTAAAAGTCTTAGGTTTAAATAACTTGGTGGTTTCAGGAGGATTAAGATATTAAAATATAAGATGTTTCAAGACGTTATTAACTTTTAAAAACAAAGCATATTATCAAAGTTTGTTCTGAACGAAACAATACTTTATAAATTTAAGTTTGTGGAATTAAGCAAAATTACATCAAGGTTTTCCGGAATGTTTTATAAAGAAGAAAACAATCTGGTTTTAACGATTTTTTGGAATAGCTTATACACGGCCTTTTTTTTATTGCCTTTGGGAATTAATCTTCCTACTCCGTTTTTTATTGTTTCAATTACACTTGGTATTGTAAATATATTTAAGTCAAAGAAAAAACTAGTTTCAGATAATAAAGAGTTACTACTTTTTCCGTTGTATTTCTTTATAATGTTATTGAGTTTAGTCTATACCGATAACATTTCAGCGGGTATAGACCTATTACAGCGATCCTTATCCTTGTTATTTTTTCCAATTATTTTTCTTTTTGTAAAAGAAGATGCATCCACAGTAAAAAAGTTATTTGATTTTTTACTACTGGGACTTATAGTATCCTTTTTTATAAATCTGTCAGTCGCTTTTTATAATGCAATTTCAGTTGCAAAAGGAAGTATTATACTATTTGATAATCCTCTAGAAGGAGTTTCTGTCATTTTGGAGTCTATTACCAATGGATGGAATTATTTTATAGGGGTAGAGTTTTCTAAATTGGTAAACCCAAGTTATGTGTCTTTGTACATATTATTAGTATTAAGCTATTATCTCAAGAACAAACTTCAATCAAAAACGCAAGTCCTTATTATAACCATACTTTTTTTATATCTTTTTCTATTAGCATCAATCGCAGCTTATATAATATTGGCTGTTATGTGCTTGTTGTTGATTTACAACATTTCGGATAAGAGCAGGAAATATACAATGGTCATAATGTTTGTTTTAGGATTGATTGTTTTTTTAAATAACCCAAGGGTGTTTGATTTTTATTCTAATGTAAAAGACTTTAATACCACTTTGGTAATTGATAATACTACAGTAGAAAAATCAAGATTATTAACTTGGAATGCTAGCATAAAGTTAATTCAAGAGGCTCCTTTGTTGGGCTATGGCGTTGGAGACACTAATGATATGTTGATTGAAAAATACAAGGAGCTTAATTATTTTCATAACTATAAGAATAAGTATAATGCGCATAACCAATTTCTTCAAACATTTCTTCAAACAGGAATTATTGGTTTTGGTGTCTTGATTAATATTTTTATTCTGCTTGCAATACGAATGAATAGAAGTAGAAACGAACTTTCTGTGTTTCTTATCCTCTTTATATCTCTGTTTTTTGAATCTATGCTGGTTAGATTTAACGGAGTAGTATTCTTTTCTGTAATTATACCGCTACTTCTTAAAAAGAGAAGCATTTTAAGCAGTAGGATTATTCGCAACGAGCCTTTGGTGGCAAAGGATAATCTTTAAAAGATAGATTCGTTT
Organism: uncultured Aquimarina sp.; assembly: GCA_947496355.1. Taxonomy (GTDB): domain Bacteria; phylum Bacteroidota; class Bacteroidia; order Flavobacteriales; family Flavobacteriaceae; genus Aquimarina. Next base: position 250,606 of record CANMCO010000001.1, on the reverse strand, counting down.
AAGGTATATCTTCCAAATTTTTCTGATTTTTTTTCTTCAGTCCCGAAAAATGAAACTGAGAGTGTTTAATATTGTCCAAAATTGGGCTAAATAAAGTGTAAATTATTCATTATCAGACACAAGAAGATTTAATGCTCAATTATGATTTAATAAATTATTAACAATCAGTATTTCTATTTATGGATTTACCTCAATATAACTATATTTGCGCCTTCTTCTTACCACCCCAGAATAGAAGACATTAACAATATACCAACTATGAAAAATACAATACTACTTAACAGTATTGCATTAATGCTGTGTGCTGTTTCTTTTGGACAAGTAATTCCTTTAACAGGTCCCATTCAGGATATTAATACTAACTTTTCTTTTAGACTTACAGATACCCAGCATAGCAGAATAATGTTTCAGTCAGCATGGATGTCCGGTATAGGAGACTATTTGTCATTAAAACACGGTGGCGCAAATACAGAAGAAAATACTTTTGGACTAAGAATTAGTGATGGGTATGGTTTTGATTTTGGAAAAAATAATTTCAACACCTCATTTTTCAAGATTAAAACTAATGGGTATGTCGGTATTGGAACATCTAATCCAGGTGTAGAATTAGATGTTCGTGGAAGAGCACAGTTTCATAGCCTAGGGAATAGTAATAATTTCCTACATTTTGATTATGCCACAAACGGGAATAAAATAAGAAGTTATGGAACTAATCTTTTCTTAGAAACCAGAAATAACACCGAAGACATTCAATTTAGAACAAATAATTCAGCAGCCTTCTTAATGACAATAAAAGGGACAGGCAACGTAGGCATCGGCACTAGTAACCCAGACTCCAAACTCACCGTAAAAGGTAAAATCCATGCCGAAGAAGTAAAAATAGATCTTGCTGTTCCTGCACCCGATTATGTATTCAAAAAAGATTATGAGCTATTAACCTTAGAACAAGTGCAAGAACACATTGTAGAAAAAGGCCACTTGCCTAATATTCCATCTGCAGTAATTTTAGAAACAGAAGGTGTAGAACTAGGGATTATGAATATGAAGTTGCTAGAAAAAATAGAAGAGCTTACGCTTTATACTATTCAACAACAACAAGAAATAAAAGAGCTGAAAAGCATAGTCGAAAAATTAATTCAAACAAACAAGTAACAAATTTAATCCTCAGAACATACACATATGTCCTGACACGATAAAAAACAACAACCAAGGTGAAAAATAAACTAATAACAACCACTTTAATTCTAGTTACTTTAGCATTAAATGCACAAAATTGGAATCCTACAGGAGATAATACAACATCTGGGGATATAGTTCTACAAAATCCACAAAACACTTCGGCGGTTAGCATATTATCGTGGCAAAATGATATTGCCAGAATCCGAATTGGAGGAATGGGAGCTGGGGCTTCTAATGGTTTTATGTTTCAGGGAGTGGCTGATGCTAACCTTTTTAGAATTATGGGGAATGGTAATGTGGGTATTGGAACTTCTTCGCCTAACTCCAGGCTTGAATTAAAAGCAGGAGGGCAATCAATTAAATTTTTAACAGGAATAAATTCTAGCGGCTATTCATTAGATATTGGGGTAAATGATGATGGAATAAACTTCAATAACAATTCAACAATAAGAGGGTTTAATTTTAAAAATGCTCGTGGTAAGTTAATGAGTATTTTATCAAATGGTAATATTGGTATTGGAACTAATGATCCAAAAGAAAAATTAGAAATACTAGGGGCAGCTCTAATCAATACAACAGGCACAAGAGGGAGTTCAATTCTTAAATTAGATCGCGGAACTGAAGGTAAAGACGCTGCAGTTGTTTCTTTTGGACAAAATAGTAATTATACCTGGCATACAGGATTACTCTATAATGCAGGGAGTCCTACACCTAATTTCTATATAAGCCAAAATAATGCAATTAGGGATGGCAATGGAAATCATGTTCATACACCAGAACTTACAATCAATGAAACAGGACGAGTAGGAATAGGAACAATGACTCCACAAGCCAAATTAGAAGTAAGAGGAGATGCTTTAATCAATACAACTGGCACAAGAGGGAGTTCAATTCTTAAATTAGATCGCGGAACTGAGGGTAAAGACGCTGCAGTTGTTTCTTTTGGACAAAATAGTAATTATACCTGGCATACAGGATTGCTTTATAACGGAGGAGGTCTAACTCCCAATTTTTACATAAGTCAAAACAATCAGATCAGAGATGGAAATGGAACGCATATTCACACTCCTGAGTTCACGATTAACGGAAGTGGTAATATAGGAATAGGAACTACTCGACCTGACTCAAAACTCACGGTAAAAGGTAAAATCCATGCAGAAGAGGTAAAAATTGATCTAAGCGTTCCCGCACCGGATTATGTCTTTAAAAAAGATTATGAGCTATTAACCTTAGAACAAGTGCAAGAACACATTGTAGAAAAAGGCCACTTGCCTAATATTCCATCTGCAGAAATTTTAGAAACAGAAGGTGTAGAACTTGGTGCAATGAACATGAAACTCCTAGAAAAAATAGAAGAACTGACTTTGTATACTATAGAACAGCAAAAAGAAATTCAAGAATTAAAGTCTTACAAAAACAAGATCAAAGAACTCGAAAAGAAGATGAACCTATTATTGAAGAGCAAATAAACTAATCAAGCTGATGAAAAAAATTATAGCATTAAGTATTGTTCTAATATCATTGAGCATAGAGGCTCAAAATACGTACCCCGATACTGGTAATGTAACTATTGGTTCTAATTTTGGAGCCAGTATTTCTGGTACCACGGGTGGTAATGCAATATTTGGTACAAATCTGGCTTTACAGCAAGGCGGCACAAATCATAATAAGTTGTATACCCCTTTTGCACACTCAAACAATTATGGTTTTGCAGCAATTCGAGCAAGTTGGAGCAAGATTATGTTTTATACGCAAAAAGGCAATACTACTGCTGGTCAGGTCGTGAATCCAACTCCTAGAATGACAATAAATGAACTAGGTAATGTTGGTATTGGAACTTCTAATCCATTAGCCAAATTTCAATTAGTTGCTAATAATGCTCATTTTAGTATTCGTCCAGAAAGTAATGCTTCGGGAACACTTTTGACAGCAGCACAACAACTTCATTTAGTATTTAATGACAATAATGCAGGTGTAGATCATTTTACAATAAGAGGTAATGGAACCACAGTTGCCAATTCTAATGAATTTTTAAGAATCACCTCAGAGGGCAATGTTGGTATCGGAACTACTGCTCCAAGAGCAAAACTTCAAGTAGAAGGTCAGGCAAATGTTGGTAAATGGGGTGTTCTAACCCTGGATTGGACCAATGAAACTAACTGGGGAGGAAGCTCTAATAAATGGGCTGGTTATATCGGTTTTAATGCACACAGAAACGATGAAGATATCAAAGATCATTACAAAGGAGCCAACCGATATACATCCAAAGGGGCATTTGAGGGATCAAATTATGGTTTTAGATGGTTGTATAGAAACCATAACAATTATGATTCTGATGTGCAACATAAACTCACCGAATATATGCGCTTAACCAATAGCGGTAATTTGGGAATTGGCACAGCAACTCCAGGAGCAAAACTAGCTGTAAATGGTAAAATTCACGCAAAGGAGGTAAAAGTAGACCTCGTAGGCTGGCCAGACTATGTTTTTAAAGAAAACTATACCCTACCCACCTTACAAGAAGTAGAAAATCACATCAAACAAAAAGGACACTTACAAAACATTCCTTCTGCAAAAGAAGTAGAAGAAAAAGGTATTGAGTTAGGCGAGATGAACATGAAACTCCTTGAAAAGATTGAAGAGCTTACGTTGTATACGATTGCACAGGAGAAAAGAATCAAAGAGCTTGAAAATAGAGATACTAAAATCAAAGCTCTTGAAGAAAAATTAGAACTTTCATTAAAAGATAAATAGGATATGAGAAATTATTTATTTACAGTTTTATTGTTGGTAGGAGGATTTATAAATGCACAAACAAACACTTTTGATAACCTTAATGCAAATCTTGGAATTAACAAGTCGATGACATGGTATTCGTCTAGTTGGGGATCAGGTTTTGGGCACAGAATTATTAATGCGGATCCAGGAGGAAAAACACTATTAAATTTCCAAGGAAGGCATAATAGCACGAATTGGGCTAATATAATGGTATTAACTTCAAGTGGAAACGTTGGGATAGGCACTGATTCACCTTCAGAAAGATTACATGTACAAGGCACAATTAAAAGTCACAAACTTTTACTTCTTGACCCTAATGAGACCAGTAATTGGAACTCATTGTGGCAGAGTGGATTTTATCAAAGTTTTAATGGGACTAATGCACCAGAGCCTAATCAATGGTTTTGGGGAATTAATATGAATCATAGCTCCAACAGTTCACAATATAGATATAATGGTCAAATAGTTATCAGGAATAACTCGATTTCGCCTAGGATGTATTTTAGAAGTACAAAAGTAGATGGAACAGGAGTTTGGACTCGAGTAGTTCATAGCGAAGGAAATCAGCAAATTAATGGTTCTTTAGGAATCGGTACTGGATCACCCCAATCTAAACTTCACGTTTCTAATGGAGCGTCTGGTGGCAATACTCATGGTTTTTCAGATTTGACAATAGAGGATGATGATCATGTCATGGTCAATTTATTAACTCCGGCAGACAAGGTTGGTTACTATGCTTTTTCTGATACTAATGATGAATTTCTTGGTGGAATGCAATATGAACATGCTTCAAACACCTTAAAATTTAGAACGAATAATCATGCAAGCGATCTGATTATTAAATCAAACGGTAACGTAGGAATAGGCACCACCAACCCAGACTCAAAACTCACCGTAAAAGGAAAAATCCATGCCGAAGAAGTAAAAATCGATCTAAGTGTTCCCGCACCAGATTATGTGTTCAAAAAAGATTATGAGCTATTAACCTTAGAACAAGTGCAAGAACACATTGTAGAAAAAGGACACTTGCCTAATATTCCATCAGCAGAAATTCTAGAAGCTGATGGTGTAGAGCTTGGGATTATGAGTATGAAGTTGTTAGAAAAGATTGAAGAGTTGACACTGTATACTATTTCGCAGGAAAAGGAATTACAGCAACAAAAACAAACAAATAAAGCACTAAAAGCCAGACTAGAAAAATTGGAAGCTTTGTTGATTAAAAAATAAATGAAAAAGTCAGAAGCATGAAGTCAGAAGACAGAGGTAATAAAGACTCCTGAATTTTGCCCTTGGACTTTACACATAAAAACAATTGTCACGCTGAGCTTGTCGAAGCGAAAAAATAAAACAAAACGCCCAAAATAAAAATTAAAGAATACGATTATGAACAAATTAGCACTACCCATCGCCATTATTGCACTTATAGCATCAGTTGGATCTTTTTTCTACTTGCAATCTTCATCAGAGTTGGTATATGTAGATGTAAATAAACTATTAGATGGCTATAAAAGAACCAAAATTGTAAAAGCAGAATTCGATGAAAAAGCTAAAACCATGAAGTCAAACGTAGATAGTTTGATCTCAAACTGGCAAAATGAGCTTAAAGTCTATGAGAAAGAACGTAGTAACATGTCAAAGAAAGAACTTGAGCTAAAACAAGAATTACTTGCCAACAAACAGCAACAAATCAACAATTACCAACAAGCCGTACAAAAGCAATTGGTAGAAGAAGATAAAAAAGTAACACAAACTGTTGTTAATGACATTAATGACTTTGTAAAAGAATACGGAAAAAACAATGGGTACAAAGTGATTTTTGGTGCTACCGGTAATGGTACTATTATGTACGGAGAAGAGTCCGCAGACTTAACTGATATCGTACTAGAAAAATTGAATGCCGAATTTGAAGGGAAGTAATTAGAGTCGGAAGTGCGTAGTCCGCAGACGGATGCAAGCTTTGTATTAAAAGCAAACAATGAAATTTAAATTTGAAAACTTACTAATATGGCAAAAAGCAATGGACTTGGCAGAGTCTATACATATGCTATCCGGTAAGTTTCCAAAAAAGGAAATGTATAACCTCTCTTCTCAAATATTGAGGGCAGTAGATTCTATTGCTCTAAATATTTCTGAAGGATCTATCGGACAAACGAATCCTGAATTTAAAAGATTTATGGGGTATTCTATTAGATCTCTGACAGAAGTTGTGACTTGTTTACATAAGGCCAAAAGAAGAGAATATATAGATAATGAGGAATTTGAAGAGCACTATAAAAATAGTTTTGAATTAATGAATATGATGGTCGCTTTTAAAAATAGGATTAAACAGTTTAAAGTCAGATGACCGAAGTCAGAAGCTTGATGCAAATATTAGTCTTCGGACATCCGACTCCGCGCCTTCGACTTTAAAAAAAAAGAAACAAAAAGTAAAAATTGAAAACAAATAAAAGAAACAAACTGGCAACAACTCCCCCTTCGAAGGGGGTTAGGGGGATGTTAAAAGTAACTTTACTGTTTATTGGAATAGTACTCACTACTTCCTGCTCCAAAAACATCTTTGATACCTCAGAGGAGTTATTAGAGTACATCAAGCAACCCGAGAATGGATACCTGTATGCCAAAACAGTAAACGGAGTCGATTTTTCATTGCTATATAAACCTACTGATTTGTTAGTCAATCAAGAATTGACAGGGGAATCCTCTGCTTCAAAAGTAGATAGTTTGCGTAGTAAATATGGGGAGTATTTGTATTTCACCTTATCGATGTCCAAAAACAACCAGGAGTTATTGAGTAATGTAGCAGGAAACAAACAAAAATTCGGGGCCATGGTTAACGAATTAGCGTTTGGGATGGAACAAAAAGTACATTTATACACGCCACAAAAGGATACCATTGCCATGGCAGATTATATCTATCCCAGGATGTATGGGATGAGCGGATCAACCTCGATGTTATTTGTATATCCTCGGGATGAAAAAGTAACAGAAGAAGAACATATAAATATTACCATAGAGGATTTAGGATTTTATACTGGTGAAGTTAAATTCAAGATCCCAACAAAGATGATTAATAACGAGCCAAAACTGAAGTTTTGAGTCAGAAACTAGAGGCCAGAGGACGGAAGTAAGAAACCAAACATCAGACTCCCAACCTGGACCTTTCGACTAAAAAAAAGAGCAGAGCTTGTTGAAACACTAACATAATACTAAAAACCTCGGACCTCCGGCATCGGACTTCCGACTTTAAAAAAAACATCAAACCATAAACCTGATGAAGAATACCAGAATTAAATTCAAATCTCATTCGATTTACAAGTATGTGGTCATTAGTATGATCAGTTTACTAATTTTAAAAACAACCAACGGTTATTCGCAAGGGCCTAATGCACCAGAGGCAGGCTCGTTTGAACCTGTTGATGCAACCGATATGGTAAGTCTCCTCACAGGAGATCTTACTTATGTGTTACCACTTCTAACCGTTCCTAGTCCCGAAGGAGGATATCCTTTGGCATTATCCTATCATGCTGGGATTGCAATGGACCAGGAAGCATCATGGGTAGGACTGGGTTGGTCAGTAAACCCCGGAGCAATTAACAGAGGTGTTAACGGATATCCTGATGATTGGAAAAATGGTCAGTTACGAGAAGGGTTTTTCGATGTTGGAGGGTCAGAAACTAGACATACCATAGATGTAACGTATACTTTTCTAGGACCTTTACCTTGGTCTGCAGGAGCTTCTTTCTCGTTTAGTTCTAATAAAGCTTTTGGAGGTTCTGTAAATTTTGGACATAAATTAGGTGAAGGAATGATAGGAGTTGGAGCTGGTTTTGGAGTGGGATCAAACGGTAAGTTTTCTGGTTCATTAAATGGAGGGTATATGTCATCAACAGGGCTATCTTTGTCGGGTAGTATTGGTACTAATGGAGTTGGTTTAGGAGGAGGTATAGGTAATTTAGATATAGATTTATATCAGGGTTTTAAAGGAGAACAATCATTGTCTTTGACCTTTTCGAAAAGCACATTAGGTAAAAACAATAGTATAGGAATTAATTTTTCTTCTGAAGGCTTATCAGTTTCTTCACAAATATTAGGAGTTGGAATAGGTTCTAGTAACGCATTTGCCAATGCAATTTCTATGGGAGATTATAATGTAAATCATGATAGTGAATCTTATCTTGTCGGTTTTCCAGGAGCTACAGGGATTTTTACCGTTGGATATAGTAAACAAAAAATAAGTTGGTATCTAAACTCTGGTAAAACCAGTAACGTAAGTGGAGCATTATATCTTGGTGATGCGGTAAAGTATGAATGTGCGGTGGATATTCAATATAATTCCTCATATGGTCAGGGTGCACGATCTACAATTACTACCTATGTAGATTCTCCCTCAGATTGTAATTGTAGCGCTGTAGCGAATAATCCTTTAAGAGATTTATTTTCATGCCTGGGGGCTAGTTTAGTTTCTGAAACTCCAGTAAATGGAGGTAAGTATTTTATGGATGTTCATGAAATAGGAATTACGAACGGAACTAGGGAATTGAACGATAACAATGCAATGTTCCCCGCTTTTGACTCATTTAACGTATCTGCCCAGGGGCTTTCTGGGTCAATGACCCCAAAAATATCAAGAACAGGAGCACTATTAGGATTACCTAGAAGCATATCAAATAATAGCGCCTATGAATTAAGCTATAATTTGTCAAGGTATTCTGGTTTTCAAAATAGTTATAGTTTTGCTCCAGAAGTATATTTTTACTTTAATAATCAATATTCTTCATCTTTAACAATAAATCCGGCAAGTTTTAATTCAAGTTCTTCGTACGATGATATTTACGATTATTACCAAAATGGTAGTGGAACATCATCTACTTCAAGGAAAAAAGATGGGCGTTTTGTTTCTTATTATACCATAAAAGAAATGAGAAATGGAGAAGCATCACAAAATGGATTATTATTACCACCAGGATTTGACGCCGAAGATATAACTGACGGAACTACGTCTAATAATGGAGTGCCATATCCATTAGTTGACTATACAGATAGAACTGAAGATATTATTGGTGGTTTCATGATTACTGCTCCAGATGGAAAGACATATCACTATTCTTTACCGGTGTTGAATTTAAACACTAGCACCAGAACTTTTGGTGCAATTGATAATAAGCCTGAGAGAGAATCGTATTTTGAAACCAATCAAGACGCATATGCAACCCATTGGTTATTAACCGCCATTACCGGACCTGATTATATTAAAATAGGTAATAAAAACTATCCAGATGAAGGAGATTACGGATATTGGGTACGTTTTGATTATGGAAAATGGAGTAATACCAGTGCTTGGAAAGCACCATACATGGAAGAGTATGAAGTTTCGGAAGAAGATCCAAATATCAAATCCAGAACTTATGGTAGAAAACAAGTGTATTATTTGGATCGTATAAAAACAAGAACACATACCGCATTATTCGTTAAAAACATAAGATTTGATAATACCAGTAAAGCATGGTCATATCATAAATTCCAGAACTTTGGAATACAGCCAAGTTCAAGCTATTTTGATCAGGCTGCCTTTTCAATCCCTACTCAAAAACCATTACGTTTAGAAAAAATTATTTTGGTAAAAAATGAAGATGATGTTGTAGACAAATCTTTTAGCAGTAATTTTTCTACCCCGGGAATGATATTTAATTCGCCAGGTGCAAATTACCGCCCAGATTATAATCTACAAGATGATGTTATTGATATCAAGGATAATATAGATGGAGCAATCAATAAAGCTATCAAGGTTATAGATTTCGGATCTCATTATTCTTATGACCTTGTTAGAAACTCACCAAACTCTCCAAGTGGAAGATTAACTTTAAATGGTTTATCATTTAAAGGAAAAAGTGAGGCTCAAATGATACCATCATACAAATTCGAATATCAAAAGAATTGGAATTTTAACTATAATAATAAAGACCTTTGGGGCTTTTATAAAAACGATCCTGGAGCATGGTCTCTTAACAAAATAACCACTCCTACAGGTGGTAATATCAATATTTCCTATGAATCGGATGATTATGATCTAGCAGCTTCTGCTACTGGAAGAGTTTTTAACAAAGGTTTAAAATTTACTTTCCTTTCTGGTCAATTTCCCAATAGCAATGTAGCCCCTCGTAAAATTCAAATAAAAGTAGAGGTTGATGATCAGGATAGTACAGTAGACGATTTTACACTATCTGATTATTTTGATTCAGGTAAAACCTTCCATATGGATATGTGGTTATCTGTAAAACTTGCGATTTTTTCACCAATTACGAGTATTAATATTCTGCCTCAACAGGCTACCGTAGTATCTATCAATTCGTCGAATAACTCTATGGTTATTGAAGCAATGGCAATAGGTACAGCCGGAACAGGGTATGATGTTATCCAAAATGCATCTCCAATATCAGTCAAAACCACTGCAACTTCGTTTGGAGAAAATCAGAAAAAATCTAGACCTTATTTAGCTTCAGGAAGTGGTAACCTATACTCAATGGTTCATAGCATTGTATCCAATAAGAGACCCGATGGTAAATCTGGAGGGGGGCTAAGAGTTAAAGAGCTCAATATAACAGATGGAATTAATAGTTATAAAACCCAATATTTTTATAATAAACCTGACTCTAATGAAAACCCTACTAATTCAAATTATATATCGTCTGGGGTGATCAGCTATATACCAGTACCAGAAAAAACTGAACAACCTATAGGTTATGGTTCCGAATTACCAGCTCCTACTCCAATGTATGAGTATGTAACTGTTAAATCTGGAATTAATTCCAATACTGATACATATACTAATAAGACAGTTTACAAGTTCAAAGTATTAGATGAAAAGGAACAAAATAACTTAAAATTCGGTGATTTGTTTGAAATCACTGATCAAATAATTTCGAATACCTATAATTCTGGTCAAAACAAAGATGTAAATATCCGAAAATTTGAAATCGAAGATAATATGGCATGTCTAGGGCAAATCCTGGAAATAAAGCATTTCAATAGTAAAGAGCAGTTATTGTCTAAAACGATAAATAATTATGCTTCTTCTTCTGAAATAAGTCAGGGAGTCATAAAAGAATCTTTCCAGTCTTATAAGGAAATTGATTATGATTCAAATATAAGAGATGAATGGATGATCAATACATCAACTAGAACTATTTATCCATCAGTATTGAAGAGCACCACCACAATTCAGGGAGGATTCAGTTCAACAACTTATTTTGACAATCATGACAATATTTCTGGACAACTTTTAGAAACAACGACGGTTGATAGTCAAGGAAACAAATTTAAAACTAAAACGATTCCTGCCTATACTATACCTCAGTATTCTACAGGCCTAAGGAGTATGGGGTCTAAGCTTGATGGTTCAACAAATAAGAATATGTTAACGCAAACAGCCGCCAGTTTAACGTACTTAGATGTGAATGGAAGCTTAACTCCTGTCTCTGCACAAATTAGCACATGGTCTAACCTTTGGAAAAATTCTGTTATTTTAAATGACAATCATTTAGAAATTTTACCGAATGCAAACAAGAGAGTATGGCGTAAACATAAAACCTATGTTTGGGATGGGAATATTAACCAAGATGGAACCTACAATGGCTATTCTGGAGATTTTGACGGGTTTAATTGGGATATTGATGCTACTCAAACCAATCAGGAGTGGAAAAATATCTCCACAATTACTAAATATGATAATTATTCCATGGCCTTAGAGGTGAAAGATATCAATAATAATTATGCAACAACTCGAATGTGTGATGATCATACTAAGGTTTCATTTACATCCAACTCGGGGTATTTTGAATCATTCTATACCGGAGCAGAATATGAACCTATAGATACCGAATATTTGGATTCACATATTAAAGGAAGCAACTCTTTGAGGTCTAATAGTAAGGCACATACGGGTAGTTATTCCATAAAACTTACCCCTAGTGATAATAATTTTGGAGCATTGTTAGTTGGTGGTCAGCATAGAGCAGGTAGGTATAAAGTATCAGTTTGGGTTCATGAAACTAACCATGAAAACACTCGATTTAAGAATGGTTATAGTGGCCCATTACAGACATTTAATGGAGAAAAAGTTACAGCTGGAGATTGGGTACAGCTTAATCATTATTTTGACAGAAGTGTATCACAAACCAGTAGTAGTACCATTTTTATGGTAACCTCTGCTAGTAATACCCTATATATTGACGATTTTAGAGTACATCCTATAGAATCTTCTATGACCAGCTATGTCTATAATGAATGGGATGAGCTAAGCTATATTATTGGAGCCAACAATTTAGCGACCAAATATGAATATGATGATGCGGGAAGATTAAACAGAACTTATACGGAAGTAGTCGATGCTACTGGTGTAACAGGAGGGTTTAAACTAAATAAAGAAATTAACTATGCTTATGCTAAGCCAGCCACTGATCCTTTATATGTTTATCTGGGTATAGGAAATCCAAATGTATCAAGTACAACGATTACTGCTCATGTTACCAGTGGGAGTGGTGACTATGATTATCGTTGGGCAGTAGGAACAAGTGCTGTAGGCTTAACGTATGGATCGTGGACGTCGTCTAATACCAGAAGTTTGTATACTGAATGTGGAGCAGGCGGTAGACGATACTATAAATGTATGGTTAGAGATAACATATCAGGACAAACAAAAGAAAGAACAGGAACGCATCAGAGACAAAATTGTTCTGGAGATGGTGGCGGTCCAATTCTTGACCCAATCAATCAACAATAACCAACCTAAACAATAGAAAAAAATGAAAAATTTAAAGCTATATATAGTATTTTGTTTGTTGTTGGCAATCACAACACCTTTAATGGCCCAAACCTCACTATCTGTTACAGACACTGATAAAAACTGGACATCTGTTAATAGATATGATGTTAACGGTAAGGTTATCGGGGCCAGTGTAGGTTTTTATGATAACCTTGGTAGAGCCACACAATCTCAATCTTTTGACCCAAAGACGGGAAAAAATTGGGCGAGTGAAATCCTTTACGATCAATTAGGCCGGCCAGCGTTACAAACACTTAGCGCACCAATTAGTACAAACTCCAATTTTAGTTATAAAACAGGATTTATAAAAAAATCCAACAATACTGATTTTGGTCTTAGCGATTTTGAAAATGCAAACCTAGATAACCCATCCGTTGTAGGGGCCTACCTTAATACATTGGGTTGGTATTATAGTACTAGTAATACTAGTGAACCGTATCAGGATGTTACATCCAGACCATATTCACGTACCATTTATAGTGAGTTAAATCCGGGTACGGCATTAAAAACAATTGGCGGTAATAAAATGAATGGGGAATGGAAAAATGGGTATGTGTTCTCAATGCCTGTGGGGCAAGAGCTGTCACAACCTCAAGCTTTTGATGATATAAGATATAATAATTATAAAATTGTAAAAACAGTATCACGGGATATACACGGTATTGAAACGGTAGTGTTTACGGACACCGATGGGAGAACATTGGCTACTGCACGAAGTGGAAACGAAGAAGGAGGCATTACCAATACCAGAACTTCCTTTATAAAAATTAGAAATCAAGGATATGTAGATATTCATATTCCTGTCGGAAGAACAGGAGCTTTTATTTCAGACAATAATGAAATTACCCTGCCCGGAAACCCGGGGACGGTTTTAGAAATATATGATCTTATAACCGAAAAAATAGTCACTACTCCGTTAAAAGATTTACCCAATGGCTTTTACAGAATAAGTATAAAAAATTTAGCAGGGTATGTCCCGGGAAGTATTAGTGTTACATACCCAGAAAATTACTATGACTATAGTTTAAACTATTACGACAAAGCGGGCCGATTAGTAAGCAGCAAACAACCGCTTAATAAGCTAGAGAGCACTTTTACATACAATTCTCGAGGGCAGCTTAAACAGACGCATAGCCCAGATGAAGGAGACGCTGCGTTCAGATATCGTAGAGATGGGCAAATTCGTTTTTCTCAAAATAGTAAGCAGCTTGCAGCAGGAGAATTTTCGTATACCAATTATGACCATAGAGCTAGACCTATTGAAAGCGGAGTTATCATAAGCGACGCTTTTCAGACTACAGATGTAAACGGAAATTTACCTTCTGGCACCAGAAAAGAACAGCACATTACAACCTATGATATAGTTACTTCTAGTGACATTTCGGCATTACCAACCAACTATAAGAACCCGTCCTTTTTGGCGGGCAATGTAGCCAAAACCAGTAACGAAAATACCACGACCTATTATAGTTACGATATCTACGGTAGGGTACAATGGATCGTGCAAAATATTACAGACCTAGGAATAAAGACAATTGATTATGAGTATGACCCAATTACATCTCAAGTAAACAAGGTATTATATCAAAAAGGGAAAACAGATCAGTTTATTCATAAATATACTTATGATGCTGACAATTATAGTTTGACCAAAGTAGAAACGTCTACCAATGGTAATGATTTTACAGAACATGCTGCATATACATATTATGAAACTGGAGCTTTAAAGAGTACCAATATTGCAAATAAATTACAGGGTATAGATTATGTATATAATCTGAATGGTGCCTTAAAAAGTATCAACAATCCAAATGCGGCAAATGACCCTGGCAATGTTACGGGAAGTATGCCAGATCTATTTGGGATGAATATTCATTATTATAACGGGGATTATACCCGAAGTAACACACCCAAACCCATTGCTACCACTACAAATGGTATCGATCAATACAATGGCAATATCAAGGCTACTACCTGGAACACCAAAGGTCAGAATAATAACGCTGCTGATAGCTATTACTATAAGTATAATAAGAATAACTGGCTGCAGGGCGCTAGCTTTAATCAGAATATTACGGGTCCTGACCCAACATTAGAGGCTGAAGAAACCAGAAGTCAAACGGTAACAGCTTCTGAAACAGTTGAGGCAACCAACGGGATTTACCTTAAACCAGGATTTGGTATTAAAGCAACTACCAGTTTAGTTTTTGGAGCCAAAATTGATACGGGTGTTGATGTAAATGGCAATGGGGATTATAATGTATCAGGTATCACTTATGATGCTAACGGTAATATCAAGAAATTGAATCGTAATAAAGGTGCAGCCAGTGGTAGTAATGCCATGGATAAATTGTCTTATACCTACAAAACGGACAAACCTAATCAACTTCTAAGAGTTGATGACGCTGTAGGAAGCGTAACTGGTGCAGACGATATCGAGGATCAGGATGGGAATAACTATGAGTATAATGACATAGGACAGTTAATCAAAAACAATGAAGAAAATATTGCCTATCTTTATAACGCAAGTGGTTTGGTGACCGAAGTTAAAAAAGGAAACCAACCTGCAGTGAAGTTCTTTTACAATGATAAAGGGCATAGAGTACGCAAAGAAGCCTATAACCTATCAAACGGAAATTTAAGCCATACAGAGTATTATGTACGTGATGCTGCGGGAACAGCTATGGCGATTTATAGAAAGCAAGGAAGTACTACTAATCTGTTAGAAAACACCATTTATGGGGCAAGTAGACTAGGAGTACGTAAAAGTGATGGCACGAGACTATACCAACTTACAGATCATTTAGGAAATGTACGTGCCGTAGTGGGTAGAACGCCAAGTGGGCAAGCCATGGCAATGACCAGTGCAACAGATTATTATCCCGGCGGGATGGCGATGCCTGGTAGAGATCTGAAAAGTGATTATAGGTATGGATATCAAGGAGAATTTGCTGAAACTGACCCTGAAACTGGAAAGCCTGCCTTTGAGCTAAGATTATATGATCCGCGTATTAATCGTTGGTTGACTACCGATCCTTATGGTGAATTTACCTCTCCTTATCTGGCAATGGGTAATAATTGGATAAGTAATGTCGATCCTGATGGTGGCTGTGTATCTTGTGGTATAAGTACTGAAGATGGTATTAACATTGCTTCCGCTGTTCAAAATCAACTGAATACTGTATATTTAACAGGAAGTGGAAAACATCATTCTAATAGTAAAGATATTATTAATACATCTTTATTATTATATAGTGTAAGTGCAGGTGCTACAGGAACGATTAACGATTTTGATGCAATCACCAATGCACTGAAGAATAACACTTTTTTATCAAGAGAATTTAATGGAGCTGGTAAGTTAAGATCTTATCAATTAGACCCTAATACTGGAAAAGCACTTTTAAAAGGAGGAAGGTATAAATCTCCTGATGGTAAATTGTTGACTTTTGGCCCAGAAGATGTTACTAAATCTGCTAATAGTTTTAAAACAAAAGTAAATTTAATAAAAGGGGTAAAAGCAGTCGGTGTTGTTGGTAATGTTGCAGGAGTTGGATTAAGTGTTCATCAAATTTACATAGATGGTGAAGTAACTCCTTTTGCAGGAGCAGATACATTAATGGGTGCTGTAGCATTTATACCGGGAGTAGGTTGGGTATTGTCAAGTGGATGGTCAATCGCTAGAGCTACAATTCCTCCTGATTATAGCACTAACATCTCCCCAACTTTCCATAGATTTGGAGAATAAAGCAGTATTTTATGGATAGATTATATTACAAAATTTATATACTATATAAAAATCGATTTAAAAGTGATATCCCTGGAGTATATTCAGTTTCGTTCATTGTATTGCTAATATTTTTACATATATTCTTCCTGTTCAAATTGCTAGAATTGATTGAGCCTAGTTTCTTCAATTTTGATTTTACAAAAGAACTAGTTGTTTTCATTTTTTCATTTTTTTATATAGTCCTAGGAATTAGATATATGTTCTTTTTTAATCCGAAAAAATTTGAAGAGAAATTAAAAAAACCTCCTAGGTATAAAATGTTATTTATCTATACTGTATTTTTTTTGATAATGTTTTTCTTTATTATAACTATTTAGAGTATAGAAAAAAAACCGCACCAGATAGTGCGGATTTAACGTAGTGTAATCCGTACCATGATCAAAGACGAAAAGTCAATACATAGTAAAACAGCCACTTTAACGAGTGGCTGTTTTATTTTTATAGCGTTTTAAGTTTAGCAGCTTTTACAAGGTTATCGATCAGGTAGAAGATATGTTGTTTGTCTTCTTCGGGCAGATGCTCGATATCGTTAATACCCTCGCTAGCGCCAGAATGTTTCTGGTGCCGTTAAAGCTTGGCGGTGTATGAATGATAATAATAAGAAAGATAGTAAAGCAGCCACAATTTTGAGGCTGTTTTTGCTTCGAATTGGTCGCTACAAACATCCAGATCCCCCGGCTAGCGCCAGAATGTTTCTGGTGCCGTTAAAGCTTGGTGGTGTATGAATAATAATAATAAGAAAGATAGTAAAGCAGCCCCCGCTAGCGCCAGAATGTTTCTGGTGCCGTCAAAGCTTGGTTGGGTATGTGTAAAAAATAAGGCACAAGCTGCAAACTTGCCCCAACGGAGGAGATCAAAGCTTAGTAAAGTATGAGTAAACAGAATAAAAATGCCAGTTTCAAAAAACAAAACTGGCATTTTGTATTTTGGGCTAATGAGCAGGAAATATAAATTTCACAACAAAGAAGGGCTATATTTTGTAAGTTTTGCCACGGTATATTGGATCGATGTATTTACCCGAGAGAAGTATCTATCAATTTTGGCTAGTAGTATAGAGTATTGCAGAAAACATAAAGAAATGGAAGTATATGCTTACTGTTTTATGCCAAGTCATATACATTTAGTTTTTCGTTCTGGCAAAGAAGATCCATCAGGGTTAATTAGAGACTTTAAAAAACATACATCAAAAAAAGTAGCAGAAGCAATACAAAATAATCCACAAGAAAGCAGAAAAGAATGGCTACTATGGATGTTTGAAAAAGCTGGAAAAGAAAAAGGAAATGTAAATGCCTATCAACTTTGGCAACATCATAATAAACCAATTGAGTTATGGAGTGATAAAGTAATTCAACAAAAAATTGATTATATTCATAACAATCCTGTCGAATCTGGTTTTGTAACCAATCCTGTTGATTGGAAATACAGCAGCGCAAGAAATTATCAGGATGATTTTACAATTTTAGAAATTGATAGCGACGGATATATATTAGGGTTATCTAAGTAACAAAGGCACAAGTTGCAAACTTGCGCCAGCGGAGCTGTTGTAGTTGCAAAAAATCTAGATGCCCTGCTAGCGCCAGAATGTTTCTGGTGCCGTCAAAGCCTGGTTGGGTATGAGTAAGAAATAAGGCACAAGTTGCAAACTTGCGCCAGCAAAGGGGATTGCATAGAGGACTTAGGTGGTAATTTCCATCAACACTTAAAGAATAACCGATATATTGAAGTACCTAGCCCAGATAGGGTTTTGGATCGTTTTAAAGAATTAGCCTTACCCAAAGATATTTTCACAGCAAAAAGAGGTACAAAACTTCATCAATTTAGTTTATATCATTATCTGAATGAATTAAATCTTAAGTTGTTAAAAACAATAGGGTTATCCGAAACCCGGAGTTATATTTTAGATTATGATAACACATTAATCTACACAAATAAAGCTGACAGCACAAGGACTTATAAAGCTAACAATGGATATTGTCCAGGAGTTGGTATTATTGGTCATAATATTGTATTCATAGAAAACAGGAATGGAAATAGTGATGCTAAAACATTACAGTATCAGACCTTGTCCAGAATGTTTACTATGCTTAAAGAACAAAACATCAAAATTGATGCTTTTAGAGCAGATGGAGCTTCTTATCAGCTTGATGTTGTAGAGTTGGTCAGTCAAAATACAAATAAATTTTATCTCAGGGCTTGCATGAGTGGTGCTTTAGCAAAAACAATTGCTCTTATTAATAATTGGGAAAAAGTAGATTTAGGTAACGAAATAGGATTTAGAGGAGAAATTGAATTCACACCATTTATTAGAACATTAAAAAGGAATAAACAGTTAGATAGGCTAAAAACATATAGATTAGTTGTAACTAAGGTCGAAAGGGATGACAAGCAAATTAATATGTTTACAAATGAAGCCTATTTATATTCTGCTATTTTAACCAATGATTATCAAAAAACTAAAAATGAAGTAGCGCAATTTTACAATCAACGAGGAGCTATAGAAAAAGAATTCGATGCACTCAAAAATGACTTCGGATGGAATAACCTACCTTTTTCTAAACTCGAACAAAATACAGTATTTTTACTATTCACAGCAATGTGTAGAAACCTATACAATTATATTATTACTAAATTTTCAAAGAATTTCAAGTATTTAAAATCAAATTTTAGGATTAAGAAATTCATCTTTAGGTTTATTACAATTCCTGCAAAATGGGTAAGATCTTCAAGAAGGCAGGCACTCAGGATTTATGGAGACATACATTTTAAAACATAGGATAAATCAGACACACATCCCCAAAATGAGGTACCTAAAAAGCAAACCCTAACAAAGTTGGGGCTAAAATTATATGTGCCATCATCTTTTGAAATACCTAAACAATTTGGGCTTGTAGTAAAATTTACAGAGTAAACCATAAAACTCAAAGATTCCAGCTAATTTTAAACCAAATTATTAGAAACAAATCTAAACTTATTAAGACATACGGATTTAAGGTTGCATTCCGTGCCACACAAGAGTAAGCAATAAGAATAAAAAATCTAGCAAACAGCCTCAATCTTGAGGCAGTTTGTAGTATATAGTGGCCACTATAAACATCCAGAGCAATGCTACGATGAGGTGATATAGTTATCGTATTATAATATCGCTTCCGAAAATGTTGCGTTAGATCTCAAGTTTTTACTACAAACCATTAGCAATACAACAACGAATAAACTATTTTTGAGCCTTTAAAAAAGTACCTTTTCTTTTGATTTGTTACCCTGAGCGTAGTCGAAGGGTAGGATAGGCAAAGAAAACGAACAAATAAAAAATTACATTTATTAAAGTAACCACCATGAATATTCTAGTACTCGGATCCGGAGGGAGAGAACATACATTTGCCTATAAAATTGTACAAAGCAAGCTTTGCGATAAACTGTTTGTAGCACCTGGTAATGCAGGTACAGCTAAGATAGCAACCAATATAGCTATTTCGGCAACTGATTTTCCTGCTATAAAAGAGCTAGTACTAAAAGAAAACATCAAGATGGTAGTCGTAGGACCTGAAGATCCATTAGTACAAGGAATCTCTAATTTCTTTTCTGATGACCCCCAGCTAAGTAACATAATTGTTATAGGTCCTTCAAAAAGAGGTGCTTTACTAGAAGGCAGTAAGGAGCGTGCAAAAGAGTTTATGTCTATGCACAATATTCCTACAGCTGCATATCAAAGTTTTACCGCAGAAAGTCTGGAAGCTGGAAAAATGTTTCTAGAAACATTACATGCTCCCTATGTACTCAAAGCAGATGGTTTGGCTGCCGGAAAAGGAGTTTTGATATTACAGGATATAGAGGAGGCCAAAACAGAGTTAGAAAACATGCTCACCAATAAAAAGTTTGGAGCGGCAAGTGAGAAAGTGGTTATTGAAGAATTCCTAGACGGGATAGAACTAAGTGTTTTTGTACTTACCGATGGTAAAAACTATCTCACATTACCCACTGCAAAAGATTATAAACGCATTGGTGAAGGAGATACAGGTCTTAACACAGGAGGGATGGGGGCCATCTCACCCGTACCTTTTGCCGATGAAGCGTTTATGGCAAAAATTGAAGAGCGAATCATAAAACCCACGGTAGATGGATTGGCTAAAGAAAACATCGATTATAAAGGCTTTATTTTTATCGGACTGATCAAAGTAGGAGATGATCCAAAAGTAATTGAATATAACGTGCGTATGGGCGATCCCGAGACCGAAGCTGTTCTGCCACGAGTGAAGACAGATCTGGTGACCTTGTTTCAACACGTAGGGAATCAATCTTTGGATAAAGCAAGTCTGGAAATCGATTCAAGAACTGCTACTACAGTGATGACTGTTTCTGGAGGGTATCCTGAAGCATATGAAAAAGGAAAAGAGATTACAGGTATTGATGATATTTCAGAATCTATAGTTTTTCATGCAGGAACAAAGCTAGATGGTGACAAAGTAGTGACCAATGGTGGTAGAGTGATCGCTGTAACTTCACTTGATGATGACTTTAGATTAGCACTAAAAAAATCTTATCAAAATATTGAAAAGCTACATTTTGATAAGATGTATTATAGAAAAGACTTAGGTTTTGACTTGTAAATGTCTTGTGAATCCTCATAAAAATAATAAGAGCGGATCTTGGTTAACCAAGATCCGCTCTTATTTTATAATAATACATCCTTAAAAAGACTTAGTCTAGAAATGAATGTGCTTTAGGGTCTTTATTCTCTTCATTATTGTCGTTAAACTTTTTTAACTCTCTCATCCAATAGAAAAAAGCTACAAAACCAATAGCCATAAATAACCAGTTCACCATATTGGCTGCTGTCCAATTTTCTAATTCTAAGGATCTTAGAACATCTAAAGGTGCAAATAAAACATCTACAAAAAGAGATTGGATAGCTTCAAAAAAATCTTTCATAATTCATGATATGATTGGCATATAAAAAGTTTTATATACTTTTTATACATTAGTTCTACAATATATAAAAACAATATCATAATATTGTTTGATGCAAAAATATAAAAAATAGTAGTGTTATCAAGCTTTTTTAATAAATCAAAACCTATAAATTATATTGCTGTAGCATTGTATATGGCAATTCTATTTTGCACAGCGTATTATAGAAAAGGTTTTGCCTTAGAAAGTTATAGTATATTTCTCTTTCTGGGAGCGATATTGCTATACATATTGCCCATGTTGCTATTACATTTTATTGCACAAAGAAATGATTTAACCTATAAAGGAACTCATACAATACTTTTGTACGCTTTTCTTACAGGGATATTGCCAAATGCATTAACAAACATTAGTGTTTTGCTATCAAGTGCATTCGTACTTTTAGGCATAAGGAATATATTACATTTAAGAAATGGAAAGCATGTTAAAGCCAAGATTTTCAATGCTTCTATGTTTATTGGTATTGCCTCGTTGGCTTGTTTTTGGAGTATAGGATTTATAGCCGTGATTTTTTTGGCAATTTTATATTTTGAATCTAAAAATTACCGAAACTGGATTATACCAATAATAGGCCTGATTACGATATATGTATTTGCCAATTGTTTTACACTACTGTTTTATGATTCGTTTTTTGCGTTTAGTGACTATGTAGACCCTATTTCATTCTCATTTCAGAATTACTTCATAAAAGATCAATTATTCTCTACAGGGATGTTATCAATATGCATTGTGTTTTTTCTATCCCTCTACTTAGTTAAGTTTAGACGGAAAACAGCCAATACCAAACCTGTATTACGATTAGTGATTGCATACCTTATTATTGGGATTGGAGTAGCACTTATTTCACCAGACAAGAATACTTCAGAGTTGTTTTTTATTGTACCTCCTCTTGCTATAATTGGGACTACATACTTAGAAATGGATTATCATCAGTTCGCAAAAGAGATTAATATATGGGTGTTTTTGTTGATTCCGTTTACGGTCTTACTTTTTTGATGATTTGGATTGCATCATCTTATATGTAATACTATTACAAAATATAATACCTTTGCACCACAATAATGAGAATAGAGTTGTAACTCTATCATTAGACAATATACAAATACATAGCATATTTACACATTTTAGAAAATAATAAAGCACATGTTTACCAATACAGCAAACGCAATTTTTAAAGAAGTTATAGATAAGTACCATGTGATCGATAGCGTAGATCAGGAATTCTCTAATCCTTATGATAGTAACTCACAAGCACTAGAACATTTGTTATATCGCAAATGTTGGATCGATACTGTGCAATGGCATTATGAGGACATCATACGTGACCCAGAAATAGATCCTGTGGCAGCTTTGAAATTGAAAAGACAGATCGATGCCTCTAACCAAGACAGAACAGATATGGTGGAGTATATCGATAGCTATTTTTTAGAACAATACAAAGGTGTTACCCCAAAGGCAAATGCAAGTATTAATACCGAAAGCCCTGCTTGGGGAGTTGATAGATTATCTATTTTGGCTCTAAAAGTGTATCACATGCATGAGGAAACGGTTAGAGAAGGAGCATCAGATAGCCATAAGGCGGCTTGCCAAAAGAAATTAGACGTTTTGTTAGAGCAGCGTGTAGATTTATCTACAGCAATCGACACCTTACTTACCGATATAGAAAATGGAGATAAATACATGAAAGTCTACAAACAGATGAAAATGTATAATGATGATGAATTAAATCCAGTATTAAGAGGAGAGAAATAATTTGTTTAAAGTCCCTTCTCTCTTGGGAGTAGGTTAAGATGAGGGGGATTTTCAAGATAATTATACTTTTTGAGTAAGAATAGACCAATATCTAAAAATATTAAATCCCCCTATGGAGGTGAAACGAACGTTCTCGTGATTCGTCTTTCTGCTATGGGTGATGTGGCAATGACTGTTCCGGTATTAAGAACATTTAGGGCGACCTATCCTGATGTTAAATTAACCGTACTTACCAGAAAGTTTTTTGAGCCAATATTTTCAGATATAGAAAATCTTGAGGTGCATCATGCAGATGTTACCAAAAAACATAAAGGAGTTTTAGGGCTTACCAGACTTAGTAGCGAACTAAAAAAACTTGGGATTGATGTTGTTGCAGATTTGCATAATGTATTACGATCAAAAGTTTTGAAAACTTTGTTTTCACTCAAAGGAATAAAAGTTGTTCAGATTGATAAAGGAAGGGCAGAAAAAAAAGCGCTAACTAGGTCTCAGAACAAAGAATTTAAACAATTAAAAACAACGCACCAGCGATATGCAGATGTTTTTGATGCCCTAGGATATCCAATTGATCTAAAAAATCACAAGTTTCCGAAAAAACAATCACTTACGCCTAATATTCAGGCATTGACTCTAAACTCTACTAAGAAATGGTTAGGAATCGCTCCTTTTGCCCAATATGAAAGCAAAACGTATCCTTTGGAGTTGATGGTTGAGGTGATCGAGGAGTTGGATAAAGAAGATCAGTTTGAAATTTTTCTTTTTGGAGGAGGGAAACGAGAAATCGATATTCTAAATAACATTAGTAGTAAGTATAAAAACGTCACTAACGCAGCTAGCAAATTATCTTTTGACGAGGAGCTTAAGCTAATTGGTAATCTGGACGCTATGTTATCTATGGATAGTGGTAATGCTCATCTAGCTGCCATGTATGGTGTTCCTACTATTACACTTTGGGGAGTAACGCACCCTTTTGCTGGCTTTATGCCGTTTGGACAACCTTTAGAACGAGCGATATTACCAAATCTAGCTAAATATGATCAGATTCCAACATCTATCTATGGTAACAAAGTGCCACCAGGATATCAAAAAGTGATGCATTCTATTACGCCTAAAACTGTCATAGACGCTATTAATAAATTGTAGTCATGTAACAACATTCGCCTCAAGCGAAGTCGAAGGCTAAACATCGTCAAAATCAATTTTGATTGATTCGGTAGTAGGATGCGCTTGGCACGCCAATACAAGACCTTCTGCTATTTCACCATCAGTTAGAATACTATTTTTTTCCATCACAGCAGTACCTTCTACAACTTTACAAATGCAAGAACTACATACACCCCCTTGACACGAATAGGGAGCATCTATATCTTCATCAAGAGCGGCGTCAAGAATAGTTTTCTTTTGATCCATAGTAAAGCTAAACTCTTCATCATCTACAACAACAGTAACATTGGTCTTTCCCTCTAGATCTGCATCAATTTCGGTTTCTTCAGTGCTACTAGTGAATAATTCAAAATTCACTTTATCTTTTTCAATACCATTCTCTACAAGAATTGCGGTAACCGTATTAATCATGTCTTCTGGGCCACATAGATAGAACGCATCAAAAGAGGTGTCCTTGAACTTGTTTTTTAAAACATAATTCACTGTTGATTTTTCAATTCTCCCAAAATGAGCATTATCCTCTTGGTTTCTACTATATACAAACTCTATAAATAAGCGTTCTGGATGTGTAGATTGAAGTGCTAAAAGCTCTGAGTGAAATATAGTTTCCTCTAAAGTTTTATTTCCATATACTAATACAAACCGGCTATTGGATTCTTCTTCTAGTACAGCTTTGATCATACTCATTACAGGAGTAATGCCACTACCGGCAGCAAATGCAGCATATGCACCTGTTGCTGCTGCGTTGGTTTTAAGAAGAAAGTTACCTTCGGGAGGGTGCACTTCAAGTACATCTCCTTCTTTTAATTTGTTATTTGCAACGACAGAAAAAGTACCGTCTGGGATTTCCTTTACAGCTACTTTAAGATCCCCACTTTTAGGAGAACTGCAAATAGAATACGCTCTACGTACTTCTTTTCCTTCGATTTCAGTTTTTAAGGTAATATATTGACCTGGAATAAAAGAATAGGTATCCTTAAATTCTGATGGTACATCAAAGGCAATTGAAACCGCCTGAGGCGTTTCTCTTGTTATATGTTTTATATGTAGGGTCTGAAAATCCGGCATTACAATAATTTAGTGAAATTCTAATTCGAAAGTCCTTTAGCTAAGAGGCGCTCAAATTAAATAATTGAATTACTCCCAATACTATATTAGGATTGTGTTTTTAAATTTCTGACAAAAATAACAAATGCAACAAGAGCATTTAGAATTTATAAGAAAAATTAATTATATGAATTGATTTTGTAACAAAATTTCATTTTTGATTACTAAATAATTAAACACTTTCAACATGTTCAAACATTTTATCACCTTACAATGGAAATCCTTTTGGAGATCTGCATCAATGACTTCAGGGCTTTTCATGAAGCTTTTTATGGGGTTTTGGGCAGTATGGCTTATCATAATGATGGTTTCTGGAGGAGCAGGAGCTTTTTTCTATATCAAAAAAGAACTATCCCTTGATCCATTACAGGTAGTAAATAGATTTTTGATCTATTGGATGATTGCCGATCTAATTTTTAGGTATGCTCTTCAAAAAATGCCAGTGATTAATATTAAGCCATTATTACTTTTACCATTTAAGAAAAAGAAAATCGTCTCTTTTGCTTTTGGCAAAACAGTACTCTCTTTTTTTAATATTGTGCATGCATTTTTTTTCATTCCTTTTTCAATATTGTTGGTGGCCGAAGGCAATCACCCTTTAGGTAATGTCATACTTTGGAATATTGGACTTATAGCAATTATTTATTCGAGTAACTTTCTAAATATACTTCTTAACAAAAAAGATAACCTCATCTTTTTGGTGGGTGGTATTGTTGCTATTTTAATAGGACTGCAATATTTTGGTTATTTTGATATCACAGTATATACAGCTCCATTTTTTCAAGGACTATATGACTCATGGATTATTGTCTTAATTCCAGTAGTAGTTCTTATTATATTACTTGCCCTTTCTTTTAGATCTTTTGTATTTGATCTGTATCTGGATGCCGGGTTAGCCTCAAAATCTAAAGACATTAAGACCGAAAACCTCGATTGGTTAAATCGATTTGGGAAAACAGCGACTTTTTTGAAAAATGATATTAAACTTATAAAACGAAATAAAAGAGCAAGATCTACTGTTTTGGTAAGCGTGCTGTTTTTGTTTTATGGATTGCTGTTTTTTACTGGGTCTGTAGAGCAATATGATGGTCCGGTTTTTAGGATTTTTGCGGCCATTTTTGTTACAGGAGGATTTCTCTTAAGTTTTGGGCAATTTGTACCAAGTTGGGATAGCTCATATTATCCACTTATGATGAGTCAGAATATCAAATACAAAGAATATTTGTCTTCTAAATGGTGGTTGATGGTAATCGCTACTTTGATATCTACAGTTTTGGCATCAGGATATTTATATTACGGGTGGGAGGTATACTTAGCAATTATCGTTGGAGCCATCTATAATATTGGCGTAAATTCTCATGTAGTTTTATGGGCAGGTGCATATGTCAAAACCCCAATAGATCTTACTAGCAATAAAAAAGCATTTGGTGACAGACAGGCCTTTAATACAAAAACTCTTTTATTATCATTACCCAAAATGGTTTTACCAATGATACTGTATGCGATTGGGCATTATGCCTATAGTCCTTATGCCGGATATGCATTGGTAACAATAGCAGGAATAGCAGGATTTGCATTTAAAGACAAGGTTTTTGATAAAATCGAAAGCATATATAGATCAGAAAAGTATAAAACCATTGTGGCTTATAAACAAAAAAACTAAAAAGGATGATAGCAGTACATAATCTTACTAAAACATATACAGGAAATACAGTTTTAAATATTGATCATCTAGAAATACCAAAAGGAAATAGCTTTGGTCTTGTAGGTAATAATGGTGCGGGTAAAACGACGTTATTTAGCGCATTACTTGATCTTATTAAACCAACATCAGGACATATCGAGAATAATGGAATTAAAGTAAATGAGAGTGAAGAATGGAAATCCGTTACCGCAGCATTTATTGACGAAACATTCCTTATTGGGTATCTTACGGCAGAGGAATATTTTTATTTCATTGGTGAGTTGCGAGGGCAAAATAAAGCAGATGTAGATGCATTACTATCTAATTTTGAAGATTTTTTCCACGGAGAAATCCTCGGGCAAAAGAAATACCTTAGAGATTTATCTAAAGGAAATCAAAAGAAAGTTGGGATTATAGCGTCGTTTATTGGCAATCCAGAAGTTATTATTCTAGATGAACCATTTGCTAATCTGGACCCAACAACGCAAATACGTTTAAAAAAAATAATTAAAGAATTATCTGCTAATCCAGAAATTACGGTATTGGTATCAAGTCATGATCTTATGCATGTTACAGAGGTATGTGATCGTATTGTGGTGTTAGATAAAGGTGAAGTAGTAAAAGATATTGCAACTTCTGAGGAAACACTAAGAGAATTAGAAGCGCATTTCAATAAATAACATCAAACATAGAAGCCAAAGTAAGGGTTCATGGTGCATATTACATTTCCTACTGTTAATAAATTTACAGAACGCAACAAAATCAATCTTTGGAGATAGAAAAATTTGTTAACAACCTGTTTTTTAAGGAAAGAAATGTATTTTTACGACTCACATAGTATTTTTGTGTACATATAACACACTAAAAAGTAAGATTTTTAGTTATCACACTTATAAATTATCTGGGTTTGGGAAGAAAAATATCACAAATCACGCTGGTATTGCTTTTGGCTATTGTAGGATTTGCGTGTTCTCGTAAAAAAGACAAATTCGTAAATCGTGCCTGGCATGATGTTACTACAAAAAATAACACCATATATAACGGTCGCTTGGCTTTTGATAAAGGTCAGGAAGAACTCATACAGTCCTATAAAGATAACTATTGGGAGTTATTGCCAATAGAAAGAATGATTGTAAGTGAAGATGTTAGATTACCAAATGAGGTGTTAAATCAAAATTTTGATAAAGCCGAGGAAAAAGCAGTAAAGGCAATCCAAAAACATAGTATGCTAATTGACGGCAAGGAACGTAATCCTAAAGTTGATGAAGCATTTTTGTTATTAGGTAAAGCAAGATACTTCGAACAACGTTTTATTCCGGCATTAGAAGCGTTTAACTACATTTTATATAAATATCCAACAAGTAATACGATTAACCATGCCAAAGTTTGGAAAGCCAAAACCAACCTGCGTCTAGATAATAATGAAAAGGCAATTGAGGATCTAAACAGAATGATCGAGCAAGAATATATGGAGCCTCAGGATTATGCAGACGCAGTTGCAATGATGGCCCAAGCTTATATTAATCTTCAGTTAAAGGATTCTGCAATAACTTATATTAATAAAGCAGCCATTCACACCAGAAAATTTGAAGAAAAAGGACGGTACTTATATATAAAAGGGCAGTTGCTTAATCAGTTGGGTTATAAAGACAGTGCTAATTATGCCTTTGACCAAGTAATAGAACTAAACAGAAGAACACCCAGAAGATATTTATTAAACGCGCATATGGCTAAAGCGCGAAATTTTAAATACGATATCGGAAACAAGGAAGAGTTTTTAGAATTATTAACGGATCTTGAAGAAAACCGCGAAAACCGACCTTTTTTAGATAAAATATACAACCAAAAAGCTGTCTACTTCAAGAATTTAGACTCTATTGATTTAGCAATAGACTATTATAATAAATCATTGCGCACAAATTCTGATGATAAACATTTAGAATCCCTTAATTATTATACTCTTGGAGATATTAATTTTGATAGAAAGGAATATGCAACAGCAGGCGCTTATTATGATAGCACGCTTCAAAGAATGGTTGTAAATTCTAAAAAATATAGGGTGCTAAAGAAAAAAAGAGTGAACCTGGATGATGTTATTTTGTATGAAGGTATTGCTAAAACAAATGATAGTATTTTAACCGTAGTGGCCATGTCGCCACAAGAAAGGTTAACTTATTATCTTGAATATACTGAAAAACTAAAAGCAAAGGCCGTCGCAGCCGAAAAGGCCGAAGAAATAGCAAAAATCAAAGGACAACTTCCGGTTGAACAAAAATACAGACAACCTGGTTCTGGGTTAGCAGTAGATAGTAAAGGCCCAAAGGCAGACGGAAAATTTTATTTCTATAATCAAACAACCGTTGCTTATGGAAAAACTGCATTTAAAAGAACTTTTGGAAATCGTGAGTTACAAGACAACTGGAAGGTTTCTAGTGTTTCTAATCCGGGCGCGGCAATAACAGAAAAAGAGGAAAGGCCAGAAGAATACTCTATAGACACTGACCCAACTTTTGATCCGCAAACTTACATCGCCCAGCTTCCTACTGATCAAGGCAAATTAGATACGCTTAAAACAGACAGAAATTTTGCCTATTACCAACTGGGAGTAATCTATAAAGAAAAATTCCAAGAGTATGGCTTAGCTACTGATAAGTTTGAAAATTTACTACAAAGCGAACCAGAAGAACGTTTAATTGTTCCTTCAAAATACAATCTTTATAAGATCTATTTGGTTCAAGGAGATGTTTCAAAATCCAATGCATTAAAACAAGATATTATTAATAATCATGGAGATTCCAGGTACGCAAAGATTCTTCAAAACCCAGATGAAGAGTTAAAAGACGATCAAAACAGTCCAGAATCAATGTATAATAGATTGTATAAAGATTTTCAGAATCAGCAATACGCATCGGTTATTCAAAAAAGTGACGAGCTTATTACCAAATTTGGTGGAGAAGATGAGTTTTTACCAAAGTTTGAACTTTTAAAAGCACAAGCGATAGGACGTTATCGAGGTTTTGAGGCATATAAGCAATCCTTAAACTATGTAGCCCTTAATTATCCTCAAAGTCCCGAAGGTAAAAAAGCACAGCTCATCTACCAGGTAACAATCCCACAAATAGAAAATGATATATTTTTGACTGGGGTTGACGAAGAAGAGAATCATAAATTAATTTATGCTTTTTCAACTTTTGGTAATAATCAATCACTGGCATTAAAGGAAAAAATAGAAAATATTATCAAGGAACTTAGGTATGATAAAATGAAAGTTTCGTTAGATATATATAATAAAGATATACAGTTTGTAGTTGTACATACAAAAAGAAATAAGTTAGGCGCAAGCGGTTTTGGTGAATTACTAACATTAGGTAAAACTGAAGATACCCGAGGAGTGGACTTAACAAAATGGAACAGAAGAAAGAAATATTATAAAAAAGTTGATGATGCCTATTTCACAATAGCATCTCCTAATTACAGAATTCTTCAGATTCATAAGAATTTGGAAAATTATAACACAGAACCAGAAATAGAAGAAACAGAGTAATAACTTAATCCCCCTATATATTATGTTTTCAGATAACAAAAAAGGAAGAGACCAAGGAAGTATGACCGATTTTTCACGCAATCAAAACAAAATTTCAGAAGGAACAAAGATCGTTGGAGATATTGTTTCTGAAGGAGGCTTTAGAATAGAAGGTACTATCGAAGGAACGTTTAAAACAACGGGCAAAGTAGTCGTAGGATCATCTGGGTTTATTAAAGGCACATTAGAGTGCTCAGATGCGGATTTTGAAGGTAAATTTGCAGGAACACTTGTTGTATCAAATACCTTATCTTTAAAACCAACTGCACACATTGAAGGCGAAGTTACCGTAGGTAAATTAGCAGTAGAGCCAGGAGCAAACTTTAATGCATCTTGTTCTATGAAAGGTGGTGTAAAATCTTTAAGTAAGCCAAGTGAACAAAAAACAGGACAACCACAACAATCAGGAGGACAACCAGCTAGATCAGGACAACCACAAGGGCAAGGGAAATCAGCTTAGACGATTTGCCGTACTTACCGGTATTGCTTTTGAAATGGGCGCTATCATTTTTGTGTTTGCATATATAGGTGAAAGAATAGATGCCTATTATATGCTTAGTGAGAAATGGTTTACCATTGTTTTTGTTCTATTGGGTGTTGCTACATCGCTATACTTGGTTATTAAACAATTAAACAAAATCAATAAGTCTAATTGATTTTGAAGCACAATTTGTTTCCTTTGCAGAATATTTATTTTGGTATGCTTCAAAAAATAATTAGATTCATAGGCCTTTTTATACTTGTAGTCATAGGGGGCTACTTGACACATAAAACAATTGCAAATCAGGTTTTTTCAAGTCAAAACATTGACATAATCAACCTATCCTATATTTTTAATGCAGGATTTACCTTTCTGTTTACCGTAACAATAATTCTTCTTAGTAAGAAGTACAAAGACCAAATAGGTTTCATCTTTTTGGTAGGAAGTTTTGTGAAAACTGGAATTTTTCTAGCACTCATTAAGCTCAACAATATCGAAATCAACAAAAATGTGTTTCTTGATTTCTTTATACCCTATCTAATATGTTTAATTCTTGAAGTTTATTATGTTTCCAAAATCCTAAAATCGGTTAAGTAATTGATTTACAGGCTTTTTTTGGTTTTTTCGAATACTCAAACTTATTTAACTAAAATAGTTTAAGAATCTAACTTAATTATGTACATTTGCACGGAAATTTAGGAACCGAAATTCTATACGTAATGCAAAAACGTACTGTAGTTAAAATTTTATTGATTTTTACCCTGGTTTTTACCGCCAATAATCTATTTGCCAAAGAATCCGAAAAAGGAGAAAATGATGGAAAAGTAGATACGAAGTCTGAAATCGATGCGTATATAGAACATCACCTTCAGGATTCTTATGATTTTACACTTTGGTCAGATGGTGAAACAGGGGCTCACGTTGGATTCCCTCTTCCGGTAATCTTATGGGATAATGGGTTAAAAGTATTTTCTTCTTCTAAATTTCATCATGGAGAAACTGTGGCCGAGGTAGGTGGAGATTTCTACAAATTAGATCACGGAAAAATTTATAAAACAGACGCAGCGGGAACTATTACTTATGATGATCAACATCATGCTACTAATGTTAAGCCACTTGACTTTTCGATTACCAAAAATGTAGTAACCATGCTTCTAGTAAGTGTGTTAATGTTATTCATGTTTGGTGGATTGGCAAAATCATATAAAAAAGGAGCCCTGCCTACAGGGTTTGGAAGAGTTTTAGAACCCCTTGTAATTTATGTTAGAGACGAAATTGCAATTCCAAATATCGGTAAAGAAAAGCACAGGAAATTTATGGGCTTTTTGCTTACTGTATTTTTCTTTATCTGGATCTTGAATTTATTAGGAATGACACCGCTTGGTGTTAATGTTACAGGAAACATTGCGATAACGGTTTGTTTGGCATTATTCACATATTTCATTACTCAGTTTAGTGCAAATAAAGAATATTGGAAACACATCTTCTGGATGCCAGGAGTTCCTGTGATTATGAAAATCGTTTTAATGCCAATAGAGATATTAGGTACGTTAACAAAACCTTTTGCACTATTGATTCGTCTTTTTGCAAACATTACTGCAGGTCACGTAGTGATCATGAGTTTGATTGCATTAATTTTTACAGCTCAAAATATATATGTAATGACTCCGATTTCATTACTATTAACAATATTTATATCAGTGATAGAACTTTTAGTTGCCTTTCTACAAGCATTTATCTTTACAATGTTATCTGCTTTGTTTATTGGTTTAGCAGTTCAGGATCACGATCATCATTAATAACAATTGTTTAATTTTTAATACTTTTTTTATGGAAATTCCAGGTTTAGTAGGTGCAGGTTTGATTGTAATCGGAGCAGGTATCGGTTTAGGAAAAATCGGTGGTTCAGCAATGGAAGCAATCGCTCGTCAACCAGAAGCTACAGGTAAGATTCAAACTGCGATGATTATTATCGCGGCACTTTTAGAAGGTTTAGCATTCGCTGCTTTAATCCTTGGAAAGTAAGAAATTCTAAATTACTACCTGCAACGGTTGGTTGTAGGTAGTAATTATTATAAAAGTTAGAGATTAGACAAAATAATTAAGCATATAAGAAATGGATAAATTAATTAATGATTTTTCATTCGGACTATTTTTCTGGCAAGCATTAATACTTTTAGTATTACTCTTTTTATTAAGAAAGTATGCCTGGAAACCAATTTTGGATTCTTTAAATAATAGAGAAGAAGGAATTAAAAATGCATTAGAGTCTGCAGAAGAAGCTAAGAAAGAAATGCAAAACCTTCAGGCAGATAATGAGCGAATCTTAAATGAAGCTAGAGCAGAACGTGACGGGATGCTTAAAGAAGCAAGACAGCTTAAAGAAAATATGATTTCTGATGCCAAATCAGAAGCACAGGCAGAGGCTGATAAGATTGTAGCACAAGCACAAGCTACTATAGCTAGTGAAAAGAAAGCTGCAATTGCCGAGCTTAAAAGTCAGGTAGCTGGACTTTCTGTAGAGATTGCAGAAAAAGTAGTAAGAAAAGAATTGGATAACAAAGACAAGCAACTAGAGTTGGTAGCGTCTATGTTAGGAGATGTTACTTTAAAATAATCATACATGAGTAGAGCAGCAATACGTTATGCAAAGGCAGTTTTGAGTTTGGCTCAAGATAAAAAAGCGACTGAAGATGTTCAAAAGGACATGCAAAGTATTATCGCTACCGCAGATAATAGCGCCGAGCTCAGAATGGTATTAAATAGCCCGCTGATTAAAAGTGAGATAAAACTTGCCTCGTTACGTGAGATTTTTAAAAGTACTGGTGACATTACACAAAAGCTTTTTGATACCCTGTTAGAGAACAAAAGAGTAGAGTTGTTGGCAGATGTTGCCAAACAATACATCGTTTTATTCGATCAGTTAAATAATACTCAAGTTGCAAAAGTAACAACAGCAGTGCCTTTGGATAAAGCGTTAGGTGCAAAGGTACAAGCTAAGGTAAAGGAGCTTACAGGAAACGAAGCGACTATAGAGAATATTATCGACGAAAGTATTATTGGTGGATTTATTCTTAGAGTAGGAGATTTGCAATACAACGCCAGTATAGCAAATAAGCTTACAACATTAAAAAGAGAATTAAGTAATTAATAATTACTTTAATTATAATAAATATTAATAATAAGAGAATGAGTAGTAAAGCTTATTCTTCTAAATTACTATAAAATGGCAGAAGTGAACCCTGCTGAAGTATCAGCAATATTAAAACAACAATTATCTGGATTTGAAGCATCAGCTTCATTAGAAGAGGTAGGTACTGTATTACAGATAGGTGATGGTATCGCTCGTGTATACGGATTATCTAATGCTCAATATGGAGAATTGGTACAATTCGATTCTGGATTAGAAGGTATCGTACTTAACCTTGAAGAGGATAATGTTGGGGTGGTACTTTTAGGACCTTATACAGATGTTAAAGAAGGTGCAACAGTGAAGCGTACGCAACGTATTGCATCTATTAACGTTGGAGAAGGAATCGTAGGACGTGTAGTAGGCACCCTAGGTAATCCAATCGATGGTAAAGGTCCAATAGAAGGTGAAACGTTTGAAATGCCATTAGAGCGTAAAGCTCCTGGTGTAATTTTCCGTCAACCGGTAACAGAACCACTTCAAACAGGGATTAAATCAATCGATGCCATGGTGCCAATCGGAAGAGGGCAACGTGAGTTAGTAATTGGTGACCGTCAGACTGGTAAAACAACAGTTTGTATTGATACAATTCTTAACCAAAAAGAATTTTATGATGCTGGTGAGCCGGTATACTGTATCTATGTTGCCATTGGGCAAAAAGCATCTACAGTTGCACTAATCGCTAAAGTATTAGAAGATAAAGGAGCCATGGCGTATACGACTATCGTAGCTGCTAATGCTTCAGATCCTGCTCCAATGCAGGTATATGCTCCATTTGCTGGTGCAGCTATCGGTGAGTATTTTAGAGATACTGGTCGTCCTGCATTAATTATCTATGATGATTTATCAAAACAAGCGGTAGCATATCGTGAGGTATCATTATTATTACGTCGTCCACCAGGTCGTGAGGCGTATCCTGGAGATGTATTTTACCTTCACTCTAGGTTGTTAGAGCGTGCAGCAAAAGTTATTGCAGATGATGGTATTGCTAAAGATATGAATGACCTTCCTGATTCTTTAAAAGATAAAGTAAAAGGTGGTGGATCATTAACGGCTTTACCAATTATCGAAACACAAGCAGGTGATGTATCAGCATATATCCCAACAAACGTAATCTCGATTACGGATGGGCAGATATTCTTAACTTCAGACTTATTTAACTCTGGTGTTCGTCCGGCAATTAACGTTGGTATCTCTGTATCACGTGTTGGTGGATCTGCACAGATCAAATCAATGAAGAAAGTTGCAGGTACCTTAAAGCTTGACCAGGCCCAGTTCCGTGAACTAGAAGCATTTGCTAAGTTTGGTTCTGACCTTGATGCAGCAACATTAAACGTAATCGAAAAAGGAAAGCGTAATGTTGAAATCTTAAAGCAAGCTCAAAATGATCCTTATACTGTAGAAGATCAGATTGCGATTATCTATGCAGGATCTAAAAACTTGTTAAGAGACGTTCCTGTAAACAAAATAAAAGAATTTGAAAGTGACTTCATAGAATATCTTAATGCTAAGCATAGAGATACTTTAGATACTCTAAAAGCTGGAAAACTTACAGACGAAGTAACTGATGTATTGTTGTCTGCTTGTAAAGAGATATCAGCAAAATATAAGTAAATAGTATTGAGTACAGAGTATTAAGATTTTTAGTACTCTGTATTTTATATAAAGTTATAATATTAGAAAGGTGTTGTTTTAGGAAGTACTATCTACTAACTACTCAATACTCAATACTAAGAAAAATGGCAAATTTAAAAGAATTACGTAATAGGATTACCTCTGTATCTTCAACGATGCAAATCACCAGTGCCATGAAAATGGTATCTGCCGCAAAGTTGAACAAGGCACAGATGGCGATTACAGCTATGCGTCCTTATGCAGATAAACTTACAGAGTTATTACAAAGCTTAAGCGCTTCTCTAGAAGGAGATAGTGGTAGTGCCTATGCAGAGCAACGTGAAGTAAATAAAGTATTAGTGGTAGCAATTGCTTCTAATCGTGGTTTGGCCGGTGCTTTTAACACAAATATCGTTAAAGCGGTAAGGGACCTATATGAAAATGAGTATAGTGGAAAGCAAGTTGATTTTGTTACCGTTGGTAAAAAGGTTAATGATGTAGTGTCCAAAACGCATACAGTAGTTGCCAATAAAAGTGAAGTCTTTGATGACCTTACTTTTGCAAACGTTGCAAACATTGCTGAAGAATTAATGCAGTTGTTTACTAGTGGTTCTTATGACAAGATTGTTATCGTGTATAATAAGTTTAGAAATGCAGCTACGCAAGATGTTACTACAGAACAGTTTTTGCCAATCGTTCCAGTAGAAAATGCAACAGCATCCAATATTGATTATATTTTTGAGCCGGCAAAAGAGGAGATTGTAGAGCAGTTGATTCCTAAGTCGCTTAAAACACAATTGTATAAGGCAATTCGTGATTCATTTGCATCTGAGCACGGTGCGCGTATGACAGCAATGCATAAGGCTACCGATAATGCTACAGAACTAAGAGACGCACTTAAGTTGTCTTACAACAAAGCAAGACAAGCTGCTATTACTAACGAGATCTTAGAGATTGTTGGTGGTGCAGAAGCATTGAATAATTAATACATTATTTCAAATTATATATAGCCTCATAAGTAAACTTATGAGGCTTTTTTTATGTTTTTGAAGAGCCAGCATAAATTTGTGAGAAAATTCCCATAATTAAATTATGGGAAAACCATATCGTTAAAAAACATTTTTTACCCTTAAGCGTCAAAGAGGATATAAATAATTAACTTAGTATTAGCTAATATTTAACTAATCAAGGTGTAACATTTTCTTGATGTACACGTACTTATATATAAATAGTAATGGTTAAATATTATAAAGGTATAAGTCAAAGATTGATATCCCTAATGTTATTTAACTTTAAGACATATTTACAATGCGATAATTTTTTACTTAAATAACAGTTTAGATTAAAAAAAGTATTATATTTAAGTCAAATAAAAACCGTTAAAGATGTTAAAAAACACGATTAAAGGCTTTAGGTTAGTTCAAGATAATGTTATTAACGTTCTTCAAATGATCTTTGATGACAAATCTTTATCAGACATATATACGGAAGAATTATTATCTGATCCCAAGGTAAGTGCTGCTTATGATGAAGCAATCGAAACTTTAAGGAATGATAACAAAAAGGAGGAAGCTGACGTGATAGTAGATGAAGTAGTTAAATTTAAAGTATATACTACTTCTGGATTATAACTTTAATAAGTGGAACTAAAAATAGCTATAAGTTCCGTCTTATTAATAGTGTTCATAGTTTTTCCTGGGATAATAATAAGGCGAGCATATTATGCCAAGTATTTTACAAAGCAGTTTCAGCAAGGGTCTTTTTCGGATCGAATTATAACCACAATCTTTTGGGGTATTTTTGCTCAGACTATTACAATATACATATATAACAATGCAATTGAAGAAGGTGCTGTAGTTCACTTTTTGCAATATATTTCTAAACTATTTAATACTGGTTTAGAAAATTTAGAGCAGAACATCATCAGTAACGATAACTTAATTAACTTTCTTATATTTATTATTTTATCATTATCAGTTCCATATTCTTTGGGATTTCTTGCACATAGTTTTGTTAGATTACTTAGACTTGATCTGTATATTAAAACCTTAAGGTTTTCCAATTATTGGCATTATTATTTAAAGGGAGAAATAGTAAAAACCTCCGAATTCGATAGTCCTTCGAAATCAATTTTAAGAAATAATGGAGTTAAAGAAACATACATTGATATCTTAGTCGCAGGAAACGAAAAAACTAATCTATATTCTGGTAAGCTTTTTCAGTATTCAATTTCTAAAGACACAAACCAGCTTGATAATATTTTTATATGTAAAGTTAAAAGACACTGTAAGTTTAAGAAGGAATTTGTAGATATACCTGGAGATTATATGCACTTATCTTTTTCTAATGTGTTAAATATGAATATTAAATATTTTCACAAAAAATATTCAAGAAGAAAATTAGTATTTCAAAACATTTTCGTCGCAGGGATACTTTTATCATTTATTACATTTCTTATTGCTCCTTGGATTTTGTTTAAAGAGTTAGATTTTTTTAGAAAATTATTTGGAATATTCACAGCGGAATTAACTCTTTTATTTATAGCGACGACTTTTGTTAATTTACTCCCATCTACTAAAAAAGAAGGGAAAACATCCGCAACTCTTTATAATATTTGTCTAGTAATAACCTTTTTATATACAACCCTCAAAATATTTAAAGTGATTTAAGTATATTTTTACAAGAATTATAAATATTAATATCTTTTCATTGATCAATTTGGGAACTTATTTACTCTTTGGCATCAGTTTTGTTTTTAAAACAATAGATAAACGAATGAAACAATGAATTTGAAAGCTATATTTACCAAAGTTTGTGTTCTAGTACTACTTGCTACACATACACAATGCGCAACCAGTCAAAAAATGGATACTAC
Source organism: uncultured Aquimarina sp. (assembly GCA_947496355.1). Taxonomy (GTDB): domain Bacteria; phylum Bacteroidota; class Bacteroidia; order Flavobacteriales; family Flavobacteriaceae; genus Aquimarina. The sequence continues at coordinate 211,626 of CANMCO010000001.1, read as the reverse complement.
ACCACCGATCCGGATCGATAAGGCATACTTCGAGAAATGGACAGATGCAGATAATGAGGCAGGTTTTACTGTTTATATTCCCGCAGATGCAACCGCTAAGTTAACATTGGATTTTGCCTATTTCAAAGGAAAAAAGATTACTCTCATTCTTGATACTGATACGTCTGTTTATAAAGGGCGATATATATATCCAAAAAGAGATAACGATCTTATTATGAGTGATGATCCCAAGAAGGAATTCAAAAATACAGTGACTGGTATAGAAAGAATACCCTTTAGACTCAAGGACAATGAATGTGTTGTTACGTACACCAAGGATGATGCGCAGGGGCATTTCAAAATAGATAATTTACCCGAGAAATGAGCAATTATAATTGGTTACGTATTTACAATAAGTGATTATTTGCAAATTCGATCTATCCCTTAAAAAATAATAAAATAATAGCCCAAAAAGCGCTAGTAAATACCTAAGCTAGTAAAGGTGATAAAAAATTGTATTTTTACAGTTACAATTAGACCACCAGTTGAGCATATTTCAGAAATTATTTAAGCAAACCTTTATCTACGGATTAGCAACTGTGCTCCCACGCATGTTGTCTTTTTTGTTGGTTATTGTGCACACCAAATATCTAGACGGACCGATATCGTTTGGGCGAGTAACCATTTTATTTTCATGGATGGTAGTTTTTAATGTCGTACTGGCCTACGGTATGGAGACCTCTTTTTTTAGATTTTGGAATATAGATCATTATAAGAAAAAAGTGACGAGTACAACATCTATTTCAATGACCGTAACTACTTTGCTCTTTGTTATCATTTCAGTTTTTTCACAAGACATCATAGCATCACTTCTGGGTATTGATAAAGAGTTCTTAATCTATGTAATACTAATCCTGGCATTAGATGCCTTGGTCATTATTCCTTTTGCAAGTTTGCGTGCCCAAGAAAGACCTATTCGATATTCTGTAATTAAGGTTATTAACGTTGTCATTAATGTTAGTTTCAATATCTTCTTTCTTATATTTTTACCAAACCTTTCCGAAAAAGTGGAAGTGTTAAAAGGAATCTATATAGAAGATTTTCAAATCCAATATATTTTAATTGCAAATGTATTAGCTAGCGGCTTTACCCTCTTATTAATGGCTCCTTTTTACTTTAAAGTAAAATATGAGTTTGATAAAGAATTATGGGGTAGAATGATTAATTACGGAACCCCGATATTGATCTCTGGTGTTGCGTTTGCTATTAATGAAAGTTTTGATAAAATTTTATTAGAAACAATTTTAGGTTCAGAACAAGGTTTGTTTGATTCTGGGGCCTATGCAGCATGTTATAAATTAGCCTTATTTATGACATTATTTGCTACAGCTTTTAGAATGGGGATCGAACCCTTCTTTTTTAGTCATGCTAAAGAGAAAAATGCAACGACAACTTATGCAACCATAACAAAATATTTTGTGATTTTTGGATCATTTATATTGATCGTGATCGTTACTTTTTCTGATGTATTGAAACAGTTCATGATTAGAAAGCCCGAATATTGGGAGGCGATGATCGTAGTGCCTATAATACTACTTGCAAATTTTTGTTTAGGGATTTATCATAATCTTTCGGTTTGGTACAAAATTACAGATAGAACAAAATTTGGCGCGTATATTTCTGTTGTAGGCGCAATGATTACACTAGGACTTAATTTTGCATTAATTCCTAAATATAGCTATATAGGATCGGCTATCGCAACTTTGGCAGCTTATGGATCTATGATGGTATTGTCCTGGTATTTTGGAAGGAAATATTACCCTATACCTTATAATTTGAAAAAGATAGGAGGATACCTTATGTTGTCGATTGGTTTTTCAATCTTATCATTTTACGTTTTTGATAGTAATTATATGATTTCTATTCCGTTGTTACTTGTGTTTTTAGTAATTTTGTACGCCTCTGAAAAAAGAGAATTAAAACAGATTTTAAAGAAATAACTACTCACAAATCCTGAGTATACAAGTAAATATGCAAATAAGAATAATTAACAAGTCATCTCACGATTTACCCCACTACGAAACGATTGCCTCTGCAGGTATGGATCTTAGGGCAAATATAGCAGAATCGATAACTCTAAAACCGCTTGAACGTGCTATCATAAAAACAGGTCTTTTTATGGAGTTACCTGTGGGTTACGAAGCACAAGTAAGACCACGCAGCGGGCTGGCAGCAAAAAAGGGAATCACTGTACTTAATGCTCCAGGGACCATTGATGCAGATTATAGAGGAGAAGTAGGTGTGATATTAGTGAATCTATCTAATCAGGATTTTACCATAGAAAATGGAGAGCGTGTGGCGCAAATGGTAATAGCCAAACATGAACGTGCCGAATGGCTTGAAGTTACTGAACTTTCTGAAACCTCTAGAGGCGAAGGAGGATTTGGCAGCACAGGAGTAAAATAATAAAAGATTAACCATCATATACCAATAAAAGCAAATGAAAATTATTGTACCTATGGCAGGAAGAGGTTCTAGACTTAGACCTCATACGCTTACCGTTCCAAAACCTTTAATTCCGGTAGCCGGAGAACCAATTGTTCATCGATTAGTTTCTGATATCGCCAAGGTTTTAGGGGAACCAATCGAAGAGATAGCCTTTGTATTAGGAGACCCTGCTTTTTTTGGAGATGATGTAGTCTCTAGTCTTACAGAATTGGCAGAAGGACTTGGAGCTAAGGCTTCAATTTATAGGCAAGATGAACCATTAGGTACTGGTCATGCCATCATGTGTGCTCAGGAATCCTTATCTGGACCAGCGGTTATAGCATATGCAGATACCTTAATTCGTGCAGATTTTAATTTGGATAAAGAAGCAGATGCTGTGATATGGGTAAAACAGGTTGATCAACCAGAAGCCTACGGAGTAGTACAGCTTAATGATAAAAATCAAATCGTAGAACTGGTTGAAAAGCCAGAGAAGTTTGTGTCAGACCTTGCTGTTATTGGGATTTATTATTTTAAAGATGTAGCAGTACTAAAAAATGAACTTCAGTACGTTTTGGATAATAATATCATCAATGGTGGTGAATACCAGATTAATGATGGTATTAAAAGAATGATGAGTGACGGAAAAGTGTTTGTTACCGGCCAAGTGGATGAGTGGATGGATTGTGGAAATAAAAATGTTACCGTTGAAACGAACACAAGAATGTTAGGGTTTTTAGAAAAAGACGGTGTGCAACTTGTAAGTGATACAATTACTCAGGAAAATGCAACTATAATTCCACCATGTTATATCGGTGAAAATGTTACATTGCGAAATACTACCGTAGGACCAAATGTTTCTATAGGAGATGGATGTACTGTACTAGATACTACTATTAAAAATAGCTTAGTACAAACCAAAACTATAATAAAAAATGCTAACTTGGACAATGCTATGATAGGTAATAATGCCAAGTATGATGGAAAATTTACTACAATTAGTATAGGAGATTATTCTGTTTTGGAATAATTTATGATGAAACAATAAGGAAGCGTCTTCAAGTTATTTTTATGATCAAATATTGTAGATATATATGCTTTTTAGGTTTATTCTTCGGGATAGGAAATGGCATGTCCTTTTCCCAAGAAATAGAACCCAAGCAGGATATTAATATCGATGATCTTGGAAATGTTTCTGACGAATTTCAGGAAAGTTTTTTTGAAGCACTAAAGCAAAAGGCCATTACCAATTATGACAAGGCTATAGAAGCACTTGAAAAATGTATAGAAATAGATCCAACTCCTAATTATTTGTACCTAGAACTAGGTAAAAATTATTTAGAAATAAAGGTATATAGTAAAGCCGAAGAAAATTTTGACAAAGTACTAAAGGTTAAACCTAATGACAGATACGTTTTAGAACTGTTATATGAAGTTTATTTTCAGCAACGCAAGTACAAAGAATCGGTTGGAGTAGTAGAAAAATTGGTGGTGTTTAATTCTATGTTCAAAGAGCAATTGGCTAATCTATATTTTCTTGAAAAAAGGTATGATGATGCATTAACTGTTTTAGATGAATTAAATGATGAATATGGTATAGATTCATATCGTAATCAGTTAAGGAAAAGAATTACATCCAAAATTACTGATCCAAATAGTCAGATTACACGATTAGAAAACAAAATCAAAGAGAATCCTAAGGTAGAACAAAATTATCTTAACCTCATATATTTATACAGTCAGGACAATCAGAAAAATAAGGCATACGCAACGGCTAAATTACTTTTAAAGAAGAAACCAAAGTCAGAATTGGTACACTTGGCATTATATAAGTTTTATCTAGAAGACAATAAGACTAACGATGCTATCGCCTCAATGAAAATAGCTTTACAAAGCGATAAAGTAGATACCGAATCTAAGTATAAAGTAATAAATGATTTCTTGCCTTTTTTAGAAAAAAACCCACAATATGAACCCCAGTTAACAGAGATTATGTCATTGCTCTCTGGAGGTGCAGATAACGCTAAGGTTTTTACAGAACTGGGCCATTTTTATTATAAAAATGATAGGAAAGAGCAAGCGCTTAATTTTTATGAAAGAGGTATAAAAAGTAATGCCAATGATTTTGGATTGTTAAAAAGGATTTTGTTGTTGCAATTAGATCTAAAGCGATATGAGAAAGCAGAAATTGGTAGCGAATTAGCAATAGAAATGTATCCTGCACAGCCCATTTTTTATTTGATAAGTGGAGTTTCGCTTATTAATCGCGAAAAACCTCAAGAAGCAATAGATATACTTACATCTGGTATTGATTATATTATTGATGACCAGAAAATGGAATCAGATTTTTATATACAAATTAGCGAAGCATATCAAAAGATGGGTGATAGTACAAAAGCTTCAGAATATGAACAGAAGGCAATTCAACTTCAGAAAAAGTCATAACGATTAATGAACCGAATATTCTATCTTCTTTGTTTTTCAATATTGGTGCTTAGTTCATGTAAAGGTACCAAAGCCTTAAGTGAATCAAAGGTCAAAAAATTAAGTGCAGAAAAGATAATATCTAATCACTATAATAAATCTTTTAATTTTGAAACGCTTAATGCAAAGCTCAAGGTTAAGTATGATGATGGAAAAAATTCTTATAGTCCATCTGTTACGCTAAGAATGGAGAAAGACAAAGCCATCTGGATTAGTGTTAAGATGATAATCCCGCTGGCAAAGGTGTTAATTACACCAGAAAAAGTAAGCTATTATGAGAAAATCAATAATACTTATTTTGAAGGAGATTTTAAAGTATTAAGCGAGTGGCTAGGTACCGAGGATCTGGATTTTGATAAGGTGCAACAAATGCTTTTGGGGCAAGCACTATTTAATTTAAGGAAAGATAAATATAAGGCAACAATTGCAGTGCAACAATATCAATTACAACCAAAAACAGAACTAGCTTTATTTGAACGATTATTTTTAATCCATCCGGGTAGTTTTAAAATGGCAACTCAGCAACTTAAACAACCTAAAGAAAACAGAAATCTGACCATTAATTATCGTAGTTATCAAAAAGTTGGAAATCAAGATTTTCCAAAGGAAATTGACATTGAAGCCTTGCAAGAAAATCATATTACCAGAATTAGAATAGAATATAAAGCGGTAGATTACAATGCTCGAGTAAGTTTTCCGTTTAAAATACCATCAGGATATAAGGAACTTACTATTCAATGAGATTATTGAAGCTTACATATTTTATTGGTCTGTTATTCATTTGCATGCCGTCTTTTTCTCAAAGTACAAAACAACAACAGCTAGAGGAAGAACGTCAGCGACTTAGACAGGAGATTGAACAAATGAAACAACTGCGAGCAGATACTAAACTCAAAGAGCGTTCCCTTTTGGATGATTTAGAAACAATTAACTTGCAGATTAGTACACGTCAAAACCTTATTAAGATTACTAATCAACAGGCAAATTTGTTGACTCGCGAGATCAATACAAACTTCAAAAAAATAGATGTTTATCGTACAGAGCTTAAAACCCTCAAGGAAGATTATGCAAAAATGATTACCAAATCATATAAAAGTAAATCTCACCAGAGTAGAATAATGTTCTTACTTTCTTCTTCAGATTTTGCTCAGGCATATAAGCGATTGCAATATATGAAACAGTATAATGAACATCGCAAAGAACAGGCAGAAAGGATAGAGAGTAATACTTTAGAGCTTCAGAAATTAAACAGAGATTTGTCTAAACAAAAAGAAGATAAGCAAACTCTTATTGTAGAAAATCGTGAAGCGCAGGAAAAACTCGTTGAAGAGAAAAAACAGCAGCAGGTCTTGATGGCTTCTATTCGAAAAAAGCGAGGTGTGTATACCAAGCAAATTAAGAAGAAACAAGAACAGGCCAGCGCAATTGACAAGGCTATCGAGAAATTAATTCGTGAAGCCATAGCCAAGGCAAATAAAAAAGCCGGTAAAAAAGTTGCTAAAAAAGGTTCTGCAACTACATTTGCGTTGACTCCCGAAGAGACAAAATTAGCTGCTGGATTTACTTCTAACAAAGGCAAGCTGCCTTGGCCTGTTGGAACAGGAAGGGTGACTAAGAAATTTGGCCGTCAGCCGCATCCTACGTTACCCAATATACAGATTAACAGTAGTGGAGTAGAAATTGAAACAAGGGCAGGAGAGAAGGCCAGAGCCATTTTTGAAGGCGAGGTAATTGCTATTCAAAAGTTAAAAGGCGCTAGTCGACTTGTACAGGTTAGACATGGTAATTACATCACCACATATTATAATATCGAAAATATTACCGTAAAAGAAGGCCAAAAGGTGTCTACCAAACAATCTATTGGCCAGGTACGAACCAATCCTACAACTGGTAGAGCAATTATGAAATTTTTGATCTATCAAAATGCTAAACGATTAAATCCCCAAAGCTGGATTTTTAAAATGTAAGTATTCTATTAAATACAGGAGATGTAATTTTCTTTCTATTTAATTTAGGATCTTTTAAGTCTAGGCATTTATACAAACAATGCTTTAAGCTCTGTAGCATCGTCTGGTTTCATTTTACCGGCAAGTACCAGACTAAGTTGTTTACGGCGTAATGCCGCATCATAACGTTCTTTTTCCTGTGGGGTCTCGGGTTTGATAGGAGGGACAGAAACTGGGTTTCCGCTTTCATTTACCGCAACAAAGGTATAGATTGCTTCATTTGCCTTAGTTTTATCGCCGCTCTGTCTATCTTCTACCCAGACATCGATATACACTTCCATAGAGGACCTGAAAGATCTTGAAACTTTAGCTTCTACGGTTACCACACTTCCTAAAGGGATTGCTTTATTAAACGCAACGTGATTTACAGAAGCAGTAACTACAATTCGTCGAGAATGTCTACCTGCTGCGATTCCGGCCGCACGATCCATACGAGCTAAGAGTTCTCCTCCAAACAAATTATTTAAAGGATTCGTTTCTCCGGTTAGAACTAAATCGGTTAAGGTGGTAAGAGATTCTGAAGGATATCTGGCTTCCATGTGATGCTTAATTTTTGGCAAAGATAATCACGTAGAAACAACTTACACTATGGCATTGAATAAAAGTGTTTTATGCGCAAAAAACTATATTGAGAATTCATGAAGATTTTCATACAAAAACAGAAAACACTGGCTTAAACCAAAGAGAATGTTATTAAAACCGAAGAATTCTATGATTTTCTTTGAAAGAAAAATTTTGAGATTACACTACAACTCCTGAACAAACAACCAAGCTTTTGAACTTTGCTCTTTTTTGATTTTACGCAATGCTTGCAATGCTGCAATACGATTTTCATAACTCTCATAAACTACTTGATGTAGCCCATATTTGTTAATTCCGATAATGCGGGCATCAAAACCTTTAGCTTTCAGTTTTTGTACTTTTTTATCTGCATTTGACGCAATTCTAAATGCACCTGCAACAACATGATATTTACCAGAGATTACTTCAGATTCTGTAGACGCCTCTTCGGAGCCACTATTTTCATCTTCTTTTAATAAATTCAGATTGATCGCTGGTAGTGGATTTGCGATCTCAAAAGTAGCTTCCTGGATGGTGTTTTCAATTTCCTGATTGGCTTTTTGCCACTCTTGATTGTTATAACTTATAGTGTTGTCACTAATTTGCTTTAGTCCAAAAAAACCACCGATTCCAATCACAATCGCTGCTATCGCTGCATATTGTAAATAAGGACGTTCACTACGTTTTTCTGGAGTAAAAGTTAGTGGTATAACTTCTTCTATAGCTTCAACCTCTTCTTTGTAAATTTCGCGCTTTATTTCAACTTCACGATTAATGGTTGGAGAAACAAAAGAGTTTAGACCAAAAGCTTCTGTAAGATAGTTTACTTTTTCAAAAGGTTCAAACTGCAAAGTATCCTCTACAGATGTAAAAAAGGCCCCGATATTATCCAACTCTATTCGTTGACCCTGGGCCATTTTTTCATTAAGAGACAATACATAACGCTGAGTTTTTGCAACAGCATCGGTATATGAAATGTTTTCTGCAGAAGCGATATAATTAGCTAACAACCCATCGTTATTTTGTAACTGGCTGTTAAAAGAAATTAATTTTTTAGGTGGGTAGAACGTATTTGTAGATTCTTGAATCGTAGCAGGTTGACGTCTTGTCAAAAATGCACCAAAACCTGGTAGTATTACACATTCGTATCTATATAATAATTCGCTTATGTATTTGGATGTGTTATTCATTGCCCCTTCTAAAATATGGTAGTGTGGTTATTTAACTCAAAGGTATAAAAAAATGAAAGTCGTCAAAACTATAGCTTCTTAATTTATCAACAGTTTCTATTTTTTTTGTTTCTTGCGCTGACTTACAAATTATTATATGAATATCGAAAAACTTCTAGCGTTATTAACACTCAAAAAGGTAACTAAACTTGGGGATAGCTCTATTAAAAAATTAATACGAGAAGTTGGTTCTGCAGAAGAAGTGCTTGTCGAGAAGCCAAATGACCTGCTTAAAATAGATGGTATTGGGGCTGTAAAAATTAGAGATTTGCATAATCCCGAGCATCGTAAAGCTGCAGAGAATGAGCTGAAGTTTATACAAGAAAATAATATCAATTATCTGGTATATGATCAGGCAGATTATCCAGAGAAATTGAAACATTGTATTGATGGTCCTGTGGTTTTATTTAGCTCTGGGAATATTGACCTAGCAAATAAAAAAATATTGAGTATAGTAGGTACGCGACAAGTGACCCGGTATGGAGTGCAGTTTTGCGAAGAGTTGATTGAGACACTGGCACCAATTGATCCGGTTATTGTTTCTGGCTTTGCGTATGGCGTGGATATTACAGCGCAGCGTGCGGCAGTAAAACATAACCTGCAGACTGTTGGCTGTTTGGCACATGGTTTAAACCAAGTTTATCCCAAAGTGCATAAAAAATATGTAACTGAGATTGAAGAAAACGGAGGGTTTTTTACAGATTTCTGGAGCACAGATACTTTTGATCGTAAAAACTTCCTGGGTCGCAATCGTATTATAGCCGGACTTAGCGAAGCTACAGTTGTGATTGAAAGTGCTGATAAAGGAGGTTCTTTGGTTACCGCAGATATTGCGAACTCTTATAACCGAGATGTTTTTGCTGTGCCAGGACGGGCAAATGACCCTTTGAGCAAAGGGTGTAATATGCTCATCAAAACACAACGTGCACATATGCTTACCAGTGCAGCCGACTTGATCTATATGCTTAATTGGGAGCTTGATACCAAACAACAACAATCAGCAGTACAAAAACAACTATTTGTAGAACTAGAAGGAGAGGAGAAAAAGATCTATAATTACCTTAATGAAAATGGAAAAGAATTATTAGATGTTATTGCATTACAGTGCCAATTACCGACTTTTAAAGTTGCTTCGGTACTCCTAAATATGGAGCTTAAGGGAGTTGTAAAACCCTTACCAGGTAAGTTGTTTGAAGTGGTTTAGGAAGCTATGCTTCTATACTTTTTACCAAGAATCGTACGGAAATTATCAGTACAAAATTGATTTGTACGTAATTTTTACGTACTTTTGTGTTAGACTAAAACTATCACAACATGAAAACTGCTATAAAAAAGCACGATAGAACTAGGTTTGATACTAGGTTATCGGTACAACAAAAAGAATTATTCGAAAAAGCTGCTGCTATTGGTGGATTTGGAAGCTTAACTGATTTTGTTCTTAAAACAGTACAAAAAAGAGCAAAAGAGATAGTTAAAGAAAGTGAAATGATTTTAGCTTCAAAAAGAGATAGTGAAATATTTTTTGATGCCTTAATGAATCCAGAACCTCCTAACGAAGCTTTAAAAAATGCAGCAAAAAAGTATTTGGAGGAAAAACAACAATGACATTACAAGCAGAAAACCTCAAATCTTCTCACTATCGCGAGGATTTTTGCAGTGGAAAGGAGTTATTAGATAATTACATTAAGAAGCAGGCCAGTCAAGATATCAAAAAGAAATTATCTGTTTGTTTTGTAATTATTGAGAATGAAGATCAAAAAGAAAAAGTAAAAGGATATTATACACTTTCTAATTCAGGTATTCCTAGAGAAATGATACCTGAAAGTTATCAAAAGAAATTCCCAAAATCTTACACCACAATTCCCGTAACTCTTTTAGGAAGACTTGCTCGAGATAAAAATTTTAAAGGAAAAAGAGCAGGGGAGTTTTTATTAATGGATGCACTATATCAATGTTATTTAGCGGCAAAAAAAATCGCTTCATTTGCAGTTATAGTAGATCCAATAGATAAAGAAGCTGAATCTTTTTATGAAAAATATGGTTTTATATTTTTACCAGATAGTAAAAAGATGTTTTTACCAATGAAAACTATTGACCAACAATTTAATTAGTAAATTATCTGCTAGAAATAGTCAGAAGCAGTTTGATCTAATTAGGTATAAAAAAACTGCTCTTTTACAATCTTTCCCTCGACTACTTCATAAACAATAATTTCGTCTATACATACATTCTGATTGTTTGCTAGAGTTAGATTTGTAAGCATTCGTATACTAAAGTGATTTTTGCTCACCAAGGGTTCAGAGACTTCAAAACGGTTCCATTGTTTTACGTTTGACAAAAACTGCTTTTCCTTTTTGATCATTGCCTTTAAACCGGATACAGATCTCTCTTTAAATTTTTCAGGTTCCTGATTTATTGCGTCTATAGAAAATAGTTGCTCTTGTGCTTCTAAAAATTTCTTTTCTCTCAATAACTTTACTAATTGGTTTGCTGTCTTGGTTATCATGTGTTGTTTTTTATATTATTCAAAATATGAAGGCCTCCAGACAAGGTCCCCAAAGACGATCTTAAACCGATCTCTCCAACTTTTGCATCGTTTTACATCTTTCCATATATTTTTATATTCAATAAAATTGATGGTAATGGGATTGTTAGAATTAATATTTTTGGTTAATCCATACACTACTTTTTCTTCTTCTCTCTGAAAGGTTCCAAATAGCTTATCCCAAAGTATAAGGATACCACCGTAGTTTTTATCAAGATATTTATGGTTGGATCCATGATGAACTCTATGTACTGAAGGGGTATTAAAAACTTCATCAAGCCAACCTAGTTTAACTATCCTTTCGGTATGTATCCATGTCTGATATTGTGCAACAAAAATCAATGAAATAATGGCTTGAAAGGGATTAAATCCAATCAATATTATTGGGATTAGAAATATCCATTCAATTGCACTTTCGATAATACTTAATCGCATGGATACGGTGAGGTTATAATCTTCAGACGAATGATGCACACTATGATTTGCCCATAAAATTCGATGTTCATGCTCGATACGATGCATCCAATAATAGGTAAAATCGGCAGCCAATAGACTTAGTGCCCAGGTCCACCAATTCATGGGGATTTCAAATGGTGAAAGATTATAAAAAGGCAATAAGCAGATAATCCCGATAGAACCAAAAATTGTTTTTTCTAATAATTGGCCCAGAAAAAAGATGATGATATTGGCTCCTGTATCTTTCCATCGTCGTTCTTTAGAAGTAAAAAAATCGAAAAAGATCTCTAGGATTATAAGAGTAATGTTAAAAATAAAGAAATAGCCAATATAGGTTAGTATTTGTGACGTTTCAAAAAGGGAAATAATTTCTTCTATATTCATGTTTTTAATGTGTACAGCAAAATTAATAGTGATATCATCTCACATGTTTGTCAATTTTGGACAATTTACTATTTAATTGGTATGTAAATTTCTGTGAGTAATTCGTCTGGCGGAGTGTCTTCCTCATCGTTTAGAAAAAATTCTAAAGTAGGCTTATCTTCTAATTCAAGGTTTATATCTGTTATCCAATTAGAGTATATGTAATCATAGGTTATTAACGAATTCTCATGACTGCCTTTATGAAGAAATTTGGCATATTTTTGTTGAGGTATAGCCTTGGTTCTAAAGAGTTCTTTTGGTTCAAAATTTAAGGGAGTTTCTATAATTATACCTGCATTATATCTACAATGTAATTGGTCTGTAATCTCATTGTCATCCAATATCTCTGCGAGAAATATACTATCATTGTCTATCAATTTTTTTTTGAACGCATACTTCATGAGCTGGTCCCAAACTTTTTTTATAGCCTTTATATCTTCAAAAGAACCTTGATAGGTTAAGTATAAAATGTCAAAATTAGGTAGTTCTTCGATTTCAAATGCTATAGCAGGTTTTTGAATGCTTTTATCCGTAGATATTGCTTTTTGAATTATTTGCTGTTTAAGTTCTTGAGTTTCTCGAAATTGAGAAGGAGAGCTATTAAATTGATTTTTAAATGCCTTGCTAAAAGCCGCAACATCGCTATACCCAACCTCAAAAGCAATATCAGAAATAGTATTGTCCGAGTATTTTAGGTATTGAGCGGCCTTTTCAAGTTTAATTCTCTTGATATACTTTCCTATAGTTTCATGATGAAGCGCCGTAAATATGCGATTTATATTTCGATAAGAATAGAAGGACACATTTTCAACATCTTTAATGGTAATATCCTCTTTGAATTTTTGATCCAAAAAATCTAACAAAGATTTATATCGGTCTAATTGTGTAGGATTACCCATAGTATTTACTTTTAGGTAAGATACAAATACCATGATAACATGGTGTTGTTCATTTTGGACAATTGACTAGAATATGTCTTATTTCAAAATCTCATTAACTACTGGAAGCATTTTTTCTACCCAAAGATTATATTGAAAACCACTTGGGTGTAATTTGTCATCGGCAAGAGCATTCTCTGATGCACCTAGCTCTCTGGAAATACTAGTAACATCTATAAATACCGTTTCAGTAGCTATACATCGCTGTTTAATATATGCATTATAATTATCAAGTTCTTGTGCTATAATTTCACTATTGTTTGATCCAAAAGGAGTTACCCCGTAGTCTGGTATAGAGATTACAATTACTCTTTTATTATTGCCCGCTAAGTTTGTAGCAAGAGTAAGCAACCTATTAAAGTCTGCTTGAAATTTTGAAAAAGATCCCCTTTGGTATTGGTTGTTAACCCCTATAAGTAAAGATACAAGATCATGATTAGTAGGTGCTTGTTCTTCAATAGCATTTAAAAGATTACTGGTTGTCCATCCTGTTCTTGCTATTATTGTGAGTTCTTCGATTTTGTTCTTTGATGAGTTAAACGCAGTTTTTAACTGAAAAGGCCAACTATCGTTTGGATCTACTCCTTGGCCTATGGTATAAGAATCACCCAATGCAAGAAATGAAAGTTCTTGATTTTGATTATAATCTTCTTGATCTGTAGGTTCATCAATAGAGGGTTCCTCAGAATTTGAAGAACAGCAACAGCATATTAAAAATATACCTAATAACAGAAAAACAGTTTTCTTTACCATTTTTTAACCTCTATTGTTGATTTTTCAATTTTATTAAACCAGGTAGCCTTTGTAAAGGTACAAAGAGAGCGCATTAATTTACGATATTTTTATGATCTCTTCATACCCTCCAAAAACTCCCCCATTTTTTGATGCACTGCCTGTATGGCCTTTAGAGGGCGAATCATCACTTTGATGTCTTTTAACTTTCCGTCTTGATCAAAAGTAAGCATATCTACACCTTCTACAGTAACGCCATCGATCACCGTAGTGAATTCTAATATACTGTGCTCATCATTACTTACTTCGCGCATATACTTAAAATGTTCATTGGCAATGATACTGGCGGCAGCAGTAAGATAAATACCTACAATCTTTTTACCTTTTTGTGGAGTCCACACTACAGGAGAATGTAGTACGGCGTCATCTGCTATAAGTTCGCCCAGTCTTGATACATCTCTTTTACTTACAAATTGGTGCCATAAGGCTAGTCCTTTTTGATTACTCATAGTATAATTGTTTATTGATGGGTTATAAGTTTATGTAAATAGATATTAGAAACAACAAGTAAGGCAAAAAAGAACACAGATATCAAAGAAATGAAAACGGGATCCTTATGCACCGTATGGGCTACAATGGCAGTAATAAAAAACAAACCAACACCTGCATAGCCCCATTCTTTTATTTGAATAGGGATTTGTGGTATAAGTAAAATGAGTACTGCAATTATTTTTAAAACAGCCAACTGAATTCTAAAAAAATCTGGAAAACCTAATTCTTTTACTCCATCTATTGTTGCTTTATGGAAAAAGTAAGTATAGGCACTCCATAGTAACATTATTGACACAAGTGCTGTGGATATCCAATATATAGTTTTCATAATTTCTTGTTATTGAATAGGAATGTACAAATCTACAATGAATTTATGCTCTGGGTGTTTTCGAAAATCGTTATGATATATTTCGAAAGGGTTTTCTTCTGCTTTTTTATACCCATTATGATTCATCCAAACAAATAATCCGCTCCAGGATTTTTCAAAATCGTTTGGAGTAATTTCAAAACGCCCAACAATGCATTTACATTTTTTTATGGTTACAGCACTAATTTCTCCTTCTACAATAAAAGGTTCATTAGTGAGTAAACAAATACTCATGCGTACTTTGTTTGGTGCCGTTATTTTAAAACTATCGTGAAAAATCCTTCCCATTTTTGCTTCTGGATTTTGCATTAATCCTTTTGGGGTGGCCCATCGTATTAGTCTGTCAAAAGCATTTTCGACCCCATCTACTCCAAGATGAGTGATACTCGCAAAATTCAATTCTGGTATTTCCTTAATTTCAATAGTTGCATTCATTTTAATCCAGTTTAAATGATTATTAATGTTGCAAATGTATTTTTCGAAGATCAGATTCTCTTGTCCATTCTTGCTTTCAACTTTACTTATCTTGCTAAATTTACTTGGACGAAGCTTTCGAAACTGAGTTGGACTTACTCCATAGAAATTCTTGAATGCTCTTGTAAAGGATGAATTACTGGTAAATCCATACTGAAGGGAAAGCTCTGTAATACTAACTTCTTGTTTATGCAGTAATACTGAAGCCGTTTTTTCGATTCGCCTTCTGTTTATATATGAGTTAAGGGTTTCACCAATAATAGCTTTGAAAATACGATGAAAATGAAATGGCGAATAATGAGCTATCTCGGCAATAGATTCCAAGGACAATTTAGAATCAAGATGATGATCTATAAACTTTAGAGCCAAATTAATCCTTTTGATATAATCCTTTTTTATTTCATTTTCTGAAAATATCATTGTTTAATTGAATAGTATTTGTTCATTACCCTGCTCCTAGGGTTAAATGTATTACAAGTAGCCCAGAAAACAAGTAATTATTTTAGCTTGTTATTTTTATATTTTTTTGCGATTTCACTTCTATACAGAAGTAAAGCTAGTCCCATTACAAAAACAATGCAGCTAGAGACCATATAGGTCCCGTTGTCTAATACAAAAACTGAGATACCAATTAAGGGGGGTATTAAGTATTACCATAACAGCCGGTATAGTATGCGTTTTAATAAAATTCCAAGCTTGTTCTTAGGAAACACATGATTAAAAGAAAGCTATAGGATAGCTCCTGTTAAATTAACCAATGTGCAAAATCGATAGGTTTTTGAGCATAAGCGAATTGAGAACCCTGAGAAAATAATAGATAACTGATAACAAAAAGGATTAATCCGACAATACAAATAGTTTTTGATTTCATAGGGTTGTTCGGTATAGTCATTAGTTCGTTTGTTTAAGGATCCAATCATATATTGGATCTTTTTTGTTTACATAATCCTTGAAGTTAAGTTTAATCTCTTTATCTACATTTAGATCTTTTGCAGCGACTCCATAAATTGCATTTACCCAAAATGTTCTGCCAAGAACAAACTTATCGTTTTTCCAATCATGTTCATATTTAGAATCTTGTATCTCTATACCCGAATTTGGTAAAGTATAGTAAATGCCTTCTGCCCAAAATTTTAAATTATCTCCAACTTTTTCGCCAACTATCACTACTTTATCCTTAGCAAAATATTTGGTTCGTGCAGCAGTAACTAATCCAGCAGAAAAAGTCTTGTTACTTGTTATGAGATATATTTTTTTATCATCATCAATTATTCTTGGAGGCTTGCTGGCTAGTTTTAATGGCAACATAAAGTTTCCACCTGTGTAATATCTTAAATCGATAATAACATTGTAATTGGTTTTTGTTTTCAACGATTCTAGAAATTCGTTAATTTTTCCTTTAAAATCAGGGCACTCATACCATAAAGCATTGATACTGAAATAAGCTATCTTTTCAGAATCTACGAATTCATAAAAAACTCCTTTATTCATGTGTTTCAAATACAAGGGGAGTTTACCATTTTGGCTTAGGACATGCCTCCAGGCTTCATCTTTAGGATCATCTGGATACAAGTTTGCCCAGGTCTCATACTCATATTTATTATTTTTCATTTTCTTTATCCCGAAACTTACATCTAAGGTGTCGCTACCACTTACTAAACTAAGTGTTAAAGAATCCCGTTTAGATAATCCAATTCCGTGTAAAACTTCAGGACTAGATAAATAATTAGATGCTGTATACTTTTTCCAGCTTTCTATGCCGGATAAATACGGATTGAGTCTTTTTTGTAATTGATCTACTTTGATAGTATTGATTTTTAGAACTTTCGAACCTAAATATTTTGAAGAAGAACTATCTGTTTTTATGATATGAAGATCATCAGCAAACCAAAAAAACCGCACTGGTATTTTATCCATCCTGCTTAGATGTATAGTGGTATGTCCATTATTAGCTTTGGCAACACACTTAGACAACTCTAAAATAACTTGATTGTCTGAAATTGTATTAATCTTTGTTTTTAGATTTTTAAGTAAAGTTTTACAGGAAGCAATTGAATCCCTAGAAAAGGTCTTTGAATCGTTGAGGTATTCGTGTTCAAAGAAAGCAATATCTTCAATCCATTTCTCATATCTTGTTTTTTCTGAATGATTAGTTTCTATTTGTTGTTCAGTACAACTGTTTAAAAATATTACTATCAAGGTAATCAGTATATGCCGATTTTTGATTGTCTTCAATTTCATTGTTGTTGTATTTTGATTGAGGCACCAAAGTAAACACAAACACTGCTATTTTAGAAGCTTCATAAAGGAATAGGTATAAAACATACGATTTTAGGTACGAAAATTGTAACTACAATAAACGCTCTTTATAATTTTTAGAAACCGGGAGTTCAATATGGGTAAGGGATATGATGTTTTGATTTTTCCAGGCTTTAAAATGAGATGGGTTTATTAAATGTGAACGATGAATTTGAACTAGGAAATCAAAATCATATTGTATTTTTTTTAGAGAGATGCGAATCAGTTTTGTTTTTAGTTGATTGTTTTCAGTAAAAAAAATTTCTACATAATTTTGTGAGTTAGAAACACATATTAAATCGTGTTTTTTGATTTTTAAAATATCTAATTTATTTTCTCCTTTAATTGTTAAATATTCTTCTTTAACGGGGATTAGTTTAATTACATATCTCCTTGCCAAGATGAGTATAGGAGTAAAAATTAGGACGATGTTGAGAATTATTTTAATGAAAAATTCAAAAAATTCATAGTTTCCGTTAATAAGAGAGCTTCTATACAAAAAATAAGTGCCTACCCAGTACAATAGATAAAAACAGACAAGGTGAACTATTTCGAGGCCAGTATTCCATTTTTGAACTTTTTGATATACTATTTTTTGAATCAGGCTTACTAATCCATAAGATAAAAAAGAGACAATACCAAAACCAACACTTACATAAATCCATATTCGCAAATCCATATCACCATGTTCAAAAGGTCTGGCAAAGAAAGCGAAGACAAAACCCCAAATACTAATTAGAGCTCCAATAAGTGTATGATGCTTTATTGATGGGTTTAATCTATTCATTGTATTAGCAAGATTATGTTTTAATAGTAGACATTTATGCTTAACAGCGTTTACATCATTCCTGCACAAATCTTCAAACGCAATATCTTCTTTACAGAAGACACAACTTGCTCATAATAATCTTTATCAGTTTTGATCTCTGCCAGGATAGAATTCATGGTTTTTTCTTCATTTTGCGGCATTAAGATCATATCACAACCCGCTTTTGAGGCAAGTAAGGGTGCATTATCCAAAATAGTAACAGCTTTCATGATGTTCAAGGCATCTGATATAATAATTCCTTCAAAACACATTCCATCTTTTAATAGATCGGTAATGATTCTTCTTGAGCAGCTCGAAGGTAAACCGTTGGTACCAAAGGTATCATTATTGATAACAGTAATGTGAGCAATCATAATAGATAATACTCCATCTGCAATAATGGGTTTGTAATTATCTATTTCCTGCAAAGGGCCATCGATATATACACTTTGCTTATGAGTGTCACCTTTTACAAGTCCATGACCCGGAAAATGTTTAGCTGTGGCAATAATGCCTCCGTCTTGGGTACATTTTATAAATCGATTGGCGAGATTAATTACAGAATCTTTGTTATTTCCGTAACTACGGGATTTAATAGCTTCGTTACTTGGGCTTATATCCAGAACAGGCGCAAAGTTATGGTGCACTCCAATTTCTTTAAGTTCTTTATTAATAGTGTGTACTACTTCATCAGACTGAGCATGTGTTTTGATGTCTATTGTTTTGCCTACATCTTGAGCTCCTTTAATTCTACTGGCAAAAAGGCTAGGTTCTGCATCCATACTAAAAATAAGAGGAAGCGTTTTATTTTTTTCAGAAATCGCATTTAATTCGTTAATCGTTTTGGTATGCGTTTGTTTACTTCCTTTAAGAAAAACTACTCCGCCGATAATATCATCTTCAGCCAGCTTTTTTACTGTAGCTTCTGGTTTGCCTAATTCTCCTGTGCAACTAATAATCATTTGCGCTATTCTTTGTTTTTGAGATAACGCGTTAAAAATAGAGTCTACTTTATGATCCAATTTAGGATTATCAGAGTAAAAATCCTCTAATTCAAAATTTGATTCCTGAGCAGTACCAATATTAGATAATAAGAAAAAAGCAAGCAGTAAAAGAGAAAAGTATTTCATAATTGGGCAAAGTAATAATTTGTATTCAATTAACATGTGATAGGCACACCATCTAGCTGTCCCCATTCGCTCCAGGAACCGTCATAAACAGACATGTTTTGATATCCTGCTAATTGTGCCGCAAGCATAATGATACATGCTGTAATACCTGATCCGCAGGTAAAGATCAGTTTTTTATTTTCAATATTAAAATCTGCAAGAATTTCTCTTAACTCTTCAGTTGGGCGCATTTTACCATCACGCAATACTTTAGTATAATGCAAATTCATAGAATTTGGGATGTGACCTCCTTTTAGACTTTTTCTGGGTTCTGGTTCTTCAGCTTTAAACCTTCCTGGTGATCGTGCATCTAGTACAAGGGTATTTTCATTTTGTATTTCACCAAGAACAGTTTTTGCATTTACAATTAAATCTGGGTTATAAACTGCTTCAAAATTTCCTGGTGTTTCAGATACTGGAGTTGTAATAGCTTCACATGGTAACCCAGCATTTTTCCAGGCAGGTAATCCTCCATCTAATATGGCAACATTTTTATGTCCCATAATGGTAAACATCCACCACACTCTTGCACTAGAGTAGATTCCTAGCTTATCATATACTACTATTTTATGATGAGAACTAATCCCTAATGCTCTACATGCTTGTGAAAAAGCTTCTGGAGAAGGAAGTGTGTTTGGGATATCAGTGTTTTTTTCTGAAAAAACGCCTTTTAAATCAAAAAAACGAGTGTTTTTTATTCCCAAATCAGAATATGTTTCGTTTTTATTGTTGACGACTTTTTTGATTGTTGCATCCAGAATGATCAAATCTGGATGATCAAGATGTTCTGCAAGCCAGTAAACAGATACTATAGGAGATATAAATTCTTTCATCATACCACTTTATGCTTCAATTTGAAATTTATCAAGTAATCGATTGGATCGATGTTGTAATTTTTTTCTAAAGTAGCTTGTGCCACCTACAACTTTTCCTTTCCAGCCCATAGCCTGAGAAGCCCATCGATGAAGACTAAAACTATCGGTGTGTTTTATGATTTTACCATCTTTAAATTCAAAGGTAGAATTTACTCTATTAAGTACAGGTCTCTTTCTGTCACCAAATGTGTATCGAGCTTCCCAATACACACTACCTTTTTGATTATTAACTTTTATATCTGAAAACTTTGCTCTAAGGTCTTTTCCATTTTCACAAAGCCAATACCAAACCTTTTTTGCTTTATCTCCTTTCAATTCCCCAAAAATTGGATCTTTAAAAACAATGTCTTCGTGATAACATGAAATCATGGTATCTACATCGTGATTATTTAATGCTGTATAAAAAGTTTCTATAAGTTCCTTCATCGAAATCTGTTAATTGTTGCTAGACATGAATTTATCAAGCATTTTGTTGGTTTGTTGAATGAGTTTTTTTTTGAAAAAATCAGTACCGCCCAATAATTTGCCCTTCCATCCCATGGCTTGCGATGACCATTTATGCAGATTAAAGTAATCTGTATGTTTTATGATTTTTCCGTTTTTGAACTCAAATTGGGCATCAATGATATTATGAACTGGCCGTCCTGTTTTGCTAAAGGTATACCAGGCCTCCCAATGGGCAGATCCTTTTTGATCATTGGCTTCAACTTGTGAAAATTCAACTCTAAAATCCCTTGCATTTTTACAAAGCATGCGCCACATTCCTTTTGCACGATCTCCCTTTAGTTTTCCAAAACCAGGGTCTTCAAAAACAATATCTTCGTGATAGCAAGATGCCATTTTATCAGCATCAAGTTCACTCAAACCCGTGTAGAAAGTCTCTATAAGTTCCTTCATAGTGTTTAATGTTAATCAGCTATGAAGATAAGAATAATTAGTCGAGCTTATCTGCTAGTTTTTTAAATACTTTTTTTGGGTTTTTGTTTTCATACAAAACATCGTGTACGGCATCAATAATTGGAGTTCGCGCTTCCTTGGTAGCTTGCATTTCATATGCTGTTTTAGCGGCATAATATCCTTCGGCTATCATATTCATTTCCATTTGGGCACTTTTTACTGTATATCCTTTACCAATCATGTTTCCAAACATTCTATTTCGAGAAAAGATAGAATATCCTGTCACCAACAGATCTCCAAGGTATGCCGAGTTGTTAATGTTACGCTTCATTTTATGAACTTTTTTGATAAAACGTTTCATTTCGCGAATGGCATTACTCATTAAGACACTTTGAAAATTATCACCATATCCCAAACCATGTGCAATACCCGCAGCAACAGAATATATGTTCTTGAGGACAGCGGCATACTCTGTACCTATAATATCATCACTGGTTTTACATTTGATATAGTAACTGCTTAAATGGTCAGCCATGATTTTGGCTTTTTCTTCATCATTAGAGGCGATTGTAAGATAAGAAAGACGCTCTAATGCAACCTCTTCTGCATGGCACGGACCCGTAATGACCCCTATATTATTGAAAGGTATTTTATATTCATCATGAAAATGTTCCCCTACAATCAATCCGGTTTCTGGAACAATACCTTTTATTGCAGAAAAGATCACTTTACCTTCTAGTGATGAAGTGAGTTTTTGCAACTCTGTATGTAAGAACGCAGAAGGGATAGCAAAAATCAAATAATCTGCATATTCAACTGCTTCATTAATATCATTGGTAAGTGTAAGTTGTTCTAACTTAAATTCTACAGAACTTAGATAATTTGGATTGTGTTGTTGCCTTTTAAGATGCTCAAGCGCATATACACTGCGCATATACCAACCTACTTCTTCTAGGTTTTCTGTAAGCATTTTTACTATTGCGGTGGCCCAACTACCGCCCCCAAGAACTGCAAATTTTAATTTTTTTTCCATGCAAATGATTGTGACTCCAAAAATAAGCAAAATACACTTCAAATTAAAAGATTGACAATCAGTTTATTATAAGTTTGGCACATGTTTTGGTTTCAAGTAAACGAAATAGAAAACACAAAGCTTATGAAAACGCTAAAACTACTTTCGGTTATTATATTAGGTTCAATGCTATTAACTTCTTGTGTAGCAGAGGTTATTATAGAAGAGGATGTTTTTATCGAAGAACCATCAATCAGCTTAAATACATTATTGACAAGCTATGAAATCTGGTATGTTGATATCGAACGCACACAAGGTAATGGTGAAATTCCGTTTCTACAAAAGGCATTTACAGTTTCCTTTAGAAATGGAGCTTTTTTTGCCAATAATAATTTGGTAGGTATTGGAAGTAACGGAAATGGTTTTGGGTTGGATGTTGGATTCTATGATACGTTTGGTATGGATCTTGAAATAGATCATGATCTTGATGGTGTTTATCGTCTCGAGATATCGCAACTTTCAGGAAATCAAATAGAAGTATATGATAGTGTTACTAATACAAGCTATTATTTAAATGGCCATCAAAGAAGCACTTTTGATTATGATAGAGTGTTTTATGATAATATTCATTATTTCCTTCAGGAATATGAAACCTGGGAAAAAGTATATACTAGTGATTTTGGTGCACTTAATGAATTTGACAATGAAAACTATTTGAAATTTGCTTATTTCGGATCAGGAGATAACTTCAACAGTTCGCAAGATCAGAACGGAATTCCAATCAATGATATCTTCTATGATTACACGGGGTATTACGAAGTAAATGATATCGCAAATAATTTTTATAGGAAAACTTTAACACTTGATTACGATTACCTGGGCAATGAATTCTTTGAGTTATCCGTTATCAATGATAGTAAAATAGAATTGTTGCACGAACCTTCTGGTACTGTATATCATTTTAAAGGTTTGGGACTATTGCAATTTAAAAGTTCTGGAAAAGGGAAGCCTAGTCAGAACCAAAAGAAAAGATTGAAAAAAGCTGATTTTATGAAGCTTTCAAAATAAAAAGTAAGGATCGCACTTTACAATATTAACTTTTTGGTTGGTTATTTAGTTGGGAATCGCTCTACATGAGAAATCTTGTTTGAGCGATTTCTTTTTTTATGAAAGAGTCGAATCAATTTAGTTGGCAGAACTGTGGTTTTTTGCAGAATTGATTTTTTTGAGACGGTTTTTCAGAAAAATCATTCAAAATTAACATTAGAATGAATCAAAATTTAATTTATCTGCAAAACGATGTATCTTTACATTTTTAAAATGTAAGATATAACATGGCAACAGCAACATTAGATTTCGGAATTGAGGAGGCGCTAAAACAATTAGGTGTTTCTGATCACAATAAAGGGACTTCAACCGGATCAAACTGGTTTTCTTCTGGAGAAGCATTTGCTTCATACTCTCCTGCAGATGGTGAATTGATTGGTAAGGTAGAAGCAACTACCCAATCAGATTATGAAAAAGCAATACAAGCAGCAACCGAAGCTTTCAAATCATGGAGAGTCATGCCAGCTCCACAACGAGGTGAAATCGTAAGGCAGTTTGGTGAAGCACTTAGAGAACTAAAAGAACCTCTAGGTAAACTAGTTTCTTATGAAATGGGTAAATCATATCAAGAAGGTCTGGGAGAAGTACAAGAAATGATTGACATCTGTGATTTTGCTGTTGGGTTATCAAGACAGTTACATGGTTTGACAATGCACTCAGAACGCCCAGGGCACAGAATGTATGAGCAATATCACCCGCTTGGAATAGTTGGGATTATTTCGGCATTTAACTTCCCGGTAGCAGTTTGGGCATGGAACACTGCTCTTGCATGGATTTGTGGAGATGTTTGTGTTTGGAAACCTAGTGAAAAAACACCACTATGTGGGGTCGCTTGTCAAAATATTATATCTAAAGTTTTAAAAGAAAACAACCTGCCAGAAGGAATTTCCTGTTTAATTAACGGAGATTATAAAGTAGGAGAAATGATGACTACAGACAAAAGAGTTCCTTTAGTTTCTGCAACAGGATCTACCAGAATGGGTAAAATAGTTGCAGCAACAGTAGGACAACGTTTGGGTAAATCACTTCTTGAACTTGGTGGAAACAATGCGATTATTGTTACCCCAGATGCAGATGTAAAAATGACAGTAATTGGAGCCGTTTTTGGAGCCGTAGGAACCGCAGGACAACGTTGTACATCTACACGTAGATTGATTATTCATGAATCAATTTATGATAAAGTAAAAAATGCTGTTGTAGATGCTTATGGACAGTTAAGAATTGGTAACCCATTAGATGAAAACAATCATGTTGGGCCACTTATTGATAAAGATGCGGTGAAAGGGTATCAAAATGCTTTGGAAAAAGTAGTAGCAGAAGGAGGAAATATTATTGTTGAAGGAGGAGTGCTTTCTGGTGAAGGTTACGAAAGTGGGTGCTACGTAAAACCTGCTATTGCCGAAGCCAAAAATTCTTTCGAAATTGTACAACATGAAACTTTTGCACCAGTTTTATATTTATTAAAATATAGCGGTGATGTAGAAAATGCAATAGAAGTTCAAAACGGTGTAGCACAAGGGCTATCCTCTGCAATTATGACCAATAATTTGCGCGAAGCAGAACGTTTCTTATCTCATGCAGGTTCAGATTGTGGGATTGCCAATGTGAATATTGGTACTTCTGGAGCCGAGATTGGTGGAGCTTTTGGAGGAGAAAAAGAAACCGGAGGTGGTCGTGAGTCAGGATCTGATGCATGGAAAGTGTATATGCGCCGCCAGACAAACACCATAAACTATACTACAGAACTACCACTAGCACAAGGAATCAAATTTGATTTATAATAAGTGCTAACTTCTGATTAAAAATTAGTTAAAAGCATCTCGAAAGGGATGCTTTTTTTGTTGAGTAAAATTCCTGCATATTTGTAAAAAATAA
Source organism: uncultured Aquimarina sp. (assembly GCA_947496355.1). Classification (GTDB taxonomy): domain Bacteria; phylum Bacteroidota; class Bacteroidia; order Flavobacteriales; family Flavobacteriaceae; genus Aquimarina. The sequence goes on along the minus strand of CANMCO010000001.1, from coordinate 186,352 downwards.
ATAATGTGATCTGATGAAAATTAAGGAGTTATATATTTTCAAAATATTTTGCACATGCTCAATTTGTTTATTGGTAAGTAGTGGTGCCTTTTCTCAAAATAATGATGAGTATGTTTTAGAAAATGCAACTGTTCAAGTCTTGCTTAAGATTGAATCCGGAGATAAAAAAGGAAAAAAACAGCTTAAAAAATTAATTAAGTATTATAATATTAGCAATAGGCAGTTGGCGGATCATTGCATGGGATTAAGTAAGGCTTATGAAGAAGAGTCTTTTGATCTCCGAGCAGTTTTTAAAAAAGCTGATTATTTTAAAAAACAGGCGCTGGAGTATTATAGATTAGGGGCCTACAGAGACAATGATATGCATTCCTTACTTAAGTTGGCTTTTTTGGGTATAGATTCTTCTAAGGTGACAAGTACATCGCAAATTCCAACTTTTTTAGAAGTTAAAAGAGGTTTTATAGGTTCTCAAAATATGTATGCCATCAAAGCAATGAATGAATCTGCATTCCCACATTTTCTGGAAGCGGCAAGGAGAGGGAACGGTGATTCTCAATATATAGTTGCACAATCATATTTAAACGGAAAAGCAATAAGAAAGAATCATGAATTAGGTAATGAATGGATGTCAAAATCTATAAAGAATGGTAATGTTGAAGCGTTTAATTATGTTCAAAAAATTAGAAAAGACAATAACTCTCCAGAGCTTACGGTAGATTACAAAATTTACAGAGAAAGAGGAGCTGGTTTTTTCATTCATCCTAGCTATATTTTATCCGCGGCACATATTATTGAAGATGCGGATAGTCTTAAAATTAAGAACTGTAATGGAGAGTATCTAGCAACTGAAATAGTTGATATTGATCCTAAAAATAACCTTGCCTTGCTAAAAGTAAAGTCCGCATCAAAAGATTTTATAGCAGTTTCGGGAATGACCAAAGGATATATTAATGTTAATGATTCTATTTTTATTCCAAGAATTAGTGAAGAGTTTTTTATTGTGAAAAAAGGAAATATTATCCAGCCTTCTTTAAGGGTAAATGATGAAAATGGCAATAGAAGCGGAAATAGAATAGAAATAAACGCAAAATTATTACATGAAGATAACGGAACACCTATCTTAAATAAAGAATTTAAGTTACTCGGTATGTCATCTGATGTAAAATATAAAAGAGGTTTTTTTGAAAATGAAGAAGCTGAATTCGGAATTACACTTTTAGATATAATGGAATTTTTGATTAAAAATAAGATTGAAATTTCAAATAAACCTAAAATCTTAACTACTCCGCAAGAAATACAAAATTATTTGAAGGCGATTAGTGTTGAGATTAATAAAGTAACCCTGGTAGAACAAATGTGACTTTCTTTATGAATTGGCAGGAGAGTACTTTTTGCCAAATACTATCAATTATGTAACTTTCTAAAAATTAAAGGGCTTATGAAAAGAAGAGAGTTTTCAAAAAAGCTTGGTGTGGCAGTTGGCACATTAGGCGTTGCAGGAATGTACAGATGTACATCCGAAACAGAAATTTCTACACCAAAACAGAAAGAAGATTGTCCATCAGTATTTGAGGTGACACCAGAGTTGTCAAAGCGTATGTATAATCGAGCTTTGGAAATCACGAAATCAAAGATTAGAGGAGGAGATACAGAGGAATTCTTTAAAAAACCATTTATTGATGCTGCTTTTTCTGAGAATATTTTTCTTTGGGACACGTGTTTTATGGTGTGCTTTGCAAAATATCATCTGGATGAACTTCCTGTATATCAAGCACTCGACAATTTTTATGATCAAATAGAAGAAGATGGCTACATCTGTAGAGAATATAGACAAGATGGATCACCACTTTGGTCAAAAAATCATCCGGTTTCTATAAACCCACCATTATTGGCATTTGCAGAGTTAGAAATATATTCGGTATCTAATGATAAAGAGCGACTGCAGAAAGTATACCCAATCCTAAAAATGAATTTTGAGTTTCTAGTAAAGACGTATCAGGGGGATGACCATTTATTTTATGCGGATACGCTAGGGATGGGTATGGACAATATTCAGCGATATCCCGTTGGGTGGGATAATGATGGAAATGGATTAACACATCATGAGCTAGGAGATAAGATAGGTGAGATGAATGCCAGTAGTGATGACCGTCTGAATTATTTTATAACAGAATATCCAAAAACTTTGCAAGGAGTATGGAATAAACAAGGCAGATTGGTGGATTTTTCTTGCCAAATGGCCATGTTTGCTGATCAACTCAAAACTATTGCCACAGAGATTGAAGAATTAAGCGATATAGAAAATTATAATTCTATTCATAGTAAAATTTCTAAAGCCGTTAATGAACATTGCTGGAACGAAGAAGATAGTATATACTATGATTTAGGTTTTGGAAAACAGATTCCGCGAAAACATATAGGAATGTACTGGGCACTTTTAGGGAAAGTCGTTCCTAAAGATAAGATGAAAAGGTTTTTATCCCATCTCGAAAACCCAAAGGAATTTGGAAGACGTACACCATTACCTGCACTTTCTGCAGATGACCCAGACTATAAAGGATGGGGTGACTATTGGCGTGGAGGCGTTTGGGCACCAACATCATATATGGTTTTAAAAGGGTTAACAGTTTGTGGTGAGGATGCGTTGGCAAAACGACTTGCACAAAAAACCTATAAATCTGTTGCAGAAGTTTTTGAAATGACCAATACCTTCTGGGAAAATTATTCGCCAGATTTAGTTTCATACGGAATGCCTTCAAAAAAAGATTTTTGTGGATGGACTGCCCTTTTTCCCATCGCAGTATATAGAGAATACATCTCATAAAAGTTAAAAAACGCAACCATAAGATTTAAAATGCATCTAATAACATAGTAAAAGGAAATAGATCATAAATTTAAACAAATGAAAAAGTTTTTTTTAATTGTCGCTTTAATAGCATCAGGAGCATGCAGTAATGATGATGATAAAACACAGGACCCGATTTTTTGTACAGAAGAGGCTAGACCTGGGCTTGAAATATTGGTAAAAGATGGTATTGGAGGAGCGGCGTTAACAGAAGGAGTTACTGTTATTGCAACAGATGGTGAATATACTGAAACATTAGAAAGTTTTACTGGCTCAAATAGCTTTGTAGGTGCTCATGAACGCACAGGATCATATACAATTATGGTTAGTAAAGATGGGTATAATACATTTACTAGTGAGCCTGTTATAGTTGATGAAGATGTTTGTCATGTAATTACAGAAAATTTAGAGGTTATTTTAGAGAAAAAGTAATAAAATGGTATATTTCCCTAAATTTTAAGAAAAATTTTGAAAAATTTAAGTTAGATTTGCGAATTACTCACAAATCAGCTTTAAAATGAAAACATTATTATTCTCTCCCAAACGCTACGTTTGGGCAGTTGTACTGTTGGGGGCAATCACTTCGGTAAATGCGCAAAACACACAACTTAAAACAACTGCAGATGAACCTGTTAAAGGTCATGCACTTTACAAACAATCTAAAATTTATGACAGTGAATCTGGACCTAAGGAAACTAAGGTAACTCCTGTTGGTGACAATGCCATTGACAGAATGGACTTCGAGTTTGGTCGATTCAAAGATCCGAAAACAGGCAAAATCCCATCTGGAATCAGAGAGGCAGAGCTTCAGTTTTCTGAAAAAATTCCGGTAGGAAATGATTCAAAACAATTGGTTGCCAATGCAGCCAAATCTTCAAAAGCTAGTCGTTTTTCTTTTTGGAAGAACAGAGGTCCTTTTAATGTAGGAGGTAGAACAAGAGCACTTGCTATTGATCGCACTAATGAAAATGTAATCCTTGCCGGAGGAGTTTCTGGTGGATTATGGCGTTCTACAAACGGTGGAGAAACTTGGAAAAAAGTTACTAATCGTAGACAATCACCAAGTATTACCTGTATCGTTCAGGATCCAAGACCAGGAAAACATAGAGTTTGGTATTATGGCTCTGGAGAACGTTTTGGTAACTCTGCAGGAGCAGGTGGTGCTTTTTATCAAGGTACCGGAGTTTACAAATCTCTAAACGGAGGTAGAACATGGAGACTTCTTGATGCTACTAATGATGATAACATAAGCGCATTTTCACCATTTGATCTTATTAATTCTATTGTAATCAATCCTACCAACGGTGATATCTACCTTGGTACTTTTAATGGGGTACATAGATCTCAGGATGATGGTAACTCTTTTGAAGAAGTACTTGCAGGTGGATTTGATAATACTGCAGAGGTAGCCGTTACTTCTACAGGACAGATTTATGCAACAATTGATTCTGGTGGAGATCCTAACAATGGATACTTTACATCAACAGACGGGGATACATGGACAGAAATTACTCCAGAATTTTTGCCAGCCGATTATGGTAGATCTGTAATGGGAATTAATCCTTCTAATGAAAATCAAGTGTATTTCTTTACACAAAACCTAAGTGATGGCGGACCAGCATTCTTATTAAAATATGATGCTACTGCAGAAGAAGCATGGACCGATCTTAGTGCTAATCTTCCTACTGCTATAGGCGGAAGAGTTGGAAATTTAAACCTTCAAGGAGGATACAATATGATCGTAAAGGTTAGCCCGGCAGATCCTAATTTAATGTTTGTTGGAGGAACAAATATATACAGATCAACAACTGGATTTACTACTCCGGCAGGACAAGAAAGCTGGATCGCAGGATATTCACCATTAAACAATGTAAGTGTTTATCCAGAACAACATCCAGATCAGCACGAACTTCTTTTCTATCCTTCAAACCCAAATAAAGTATTATCGGGTAATGATGGAGGTGTATTTGTTACAGAAGATATTACAACATCCACTTCTGCAGAGGAACCAGTTGACTGGATTTCTCTTAACAATGGGTATGTAACTACACAACCATATCATGTATCTTTTGATCCAGATGCTAATTCAGACGATTTAGTGGCAGGTTTTCAGGATAATGGTACTTGGTTTACTAATTCTACAGATAGTGATGCTACTTGGGTAGAAGACTTTGGAGGTGATGGTTCTTATAATGCTATTGCAGACGGAGGAAGAACAAGATATGTATCTTCTCAAAGAGGAAACGTATATAGATTTAACTTTGATGAGGCTGGCGAATTTGAATCATTTACTAGAGTAAGACCTGCAGGAGCTAATGGTCTTGGATTTGTTGCTCCATTTATTCTAGATCCTAATAATGATAACATTATGTATATGCCTGCTGGGAATAGAATATGGAGAAATAATGATTTAGATGAAATTCCTTTGTTTTCTAATGCTTTTGCAACAGTAAACTGGGTAAATTTACCAAATACAGATACTCCGGCAGGAACTTCTATTTCTTCTTTAGATGTATCTGATTATCCGGTTGCAAACAGATTATATTATGGTACAAATGCTGGAGGTGTATACAGAATGGATAATGCTAATCTTGATAATCAGGAAGTTGTAGATATCTCTGCAGGAAAAGGGTTACCAACTGGTTTTGTAAACGATATTAATGTTGACCCTTCAAATTCTGATAGAGTTATTGTTACTTTTTCTAATTACGGGGTTATAAGTTTATTCCTTACCGATAATGGAGGAGATACATGGACCAATATTAGTGGTAACCTAGAAGAAAATGCTGATGGAACAGGAAATGGACCATCTGTACGAAGTACAGCGTTTTTAGGAGGTAGTCAAGGATTTATAGGTTCTAGAATACAAAAAGTATATGCAGCTACTAGTACAGGATTATATTATGCAAATAGATTAAACGGAGAAAGAACACGTTGGATCAAAGAACCATTTGCTATTGGTAATGCTGTAACAGATGAGGTAAAAACTCGTAAAGACGGATTTATTGCAGTTGCCGCTCACGGTAGTGGGTTATACAGTGCTAGATTCCCTCTTTTTAATGAATTACCAGAATCTACATTAAGTGTTGCTTATTTATTAGATGATTTATTGGTAGGAGAAAATAGCGAAGATATCGAAGTTGATATTACTGATCTATTCGTACAATCTAACGGAAATCCAATAAATGTTGAATTCACTAATACAAATCCAGAATTAGTAACTGCTACATTAAATGGTAATACTATTTCACTTTCTTTTACACCTGAAGCATTAGGGCAGACAACAATAAGTCTTGTTGCTACTTCTGGAGAAGAACAAGTTGCAGAAGGATTTACAATAAATATTTCTGAAGTTGCAATTTATGATCAGAACGCTGGTTCTACAACGTCATTACCATCTCAGTTTTTTACTGATTTTGGTGCATTGGCACAATCAGCAGATGATTTCACTGTTCCCGAAGGAAATACTTGGACATTAGAAAGAATTGTAGCTTTTGGTGGAGCAAATAACTCTCCAGAGCTTAATAATGCTACAATCATTATTTATGAAGATAATGGTGGAGTACCAGGAGATGAAGTGTATAATAGTGGACAGATTGTTCCTATTTCTGAACCTAATGATACTAACCTTAATTTACTACTTCCTGAAGCTGTGTCTATAGAAAGTGGTAATTACTGGCTAACTGTCTATGCTAATTTGGCATTTGGACCTAATAATACACAATGGTTCTGGTCTTCTCAAAATGGTGGAATAGGTGAAAATTCACAATTCAGAGATCAAGCCAATCTATTTGGTACGGGCGCTATAGATTGGACCGCATCTACAGTTGCTTTTGGTACAGATCCTTTGGATCAAGTATTTCAGATCTATGGAATGATTGATGATGCCGGAGGTCCTGCAGGACCAGAAATTGCTAGTATTGCTGAGCCACTAACTACAGTAGACGCTAGATTGAGTACCGTAGTATGGCCTAACCCTTCTAGAGATATTTTTAGATTTAACTTTAAGGATTTACAGATTCAAGAAAATGTTAATGTTAATATATTTGATATTAGAGGTAAATTGGTATTTACACGATCTGATATTGATTCTAGAGCTAGTTTTGAGTGGAATGCCTCAAGCATTACACCAGGATTCTATTTTGTAAAAGTCTTAGGAAAGACGACTAACGAAAGCTTTAAGATTATTAAAAAGTAATTTAGAATAAGTAATATATAGAAAAGGAGTTGAAAATTTCAACTCCTTTTTTTATTTTAACGATATGAATAAGATAATATACCTTTTATTTATTGTGGCCATTTTTTCTTGTAAGTCAAAGAGTGTTGCACAGGAAAAAGACAGTACAAAATCTGAAATTGTAGTGGCCAAGACACCGAATAAGGAAGAACCAAAGCAAGAGAAACCAAAGGTTCAAAAACCTAAGTTTGGAGATACTCAGGACTATATAGACCCTAATACAGTACACTTGCTGGGATCTGTAATGGATATTTCTAAAGATGTTAATGTTTGTGGTAAAAAGTATAAAGCCACCACTAAGGTAATAGTAAAAGCAATCAAGAGCTCGGGATCCGGGATCGTAAATATGATTTCTGCTGGCCAAGAAATTACTTTGGCGTTTAGAAATGCTGCAGTTACTGACTTTGATCTACTAAAGAAAGAATTCGGTAAAGATCAAGAAATTTCTCTTTTGGTAAAGGAAAACTTATGTCCAGATATGAGTCAGACCGTTTATGAAATCATAAGATCTGTTAAAGAATAGTTTTTGTTTTTATGATAGCGATACTAAGATAGATATAAGCGCAATTATAAATAACACAAAAAAGAATATCTTCCAAAAAGAATAGGGCCTGTTACCAGAAATAGCACCTGTTTGGCCATTAATAAAGAAATTAAATTTCTTTCCACTGTATCGGTATGCACTAATATATACAGGCAACAGAATATGCTTAAAAGTTTGATCACTTAAGTTCATGTCTATCCCATTTATCCGTTGGGTATCACCACCAATATCTCGCCTGGCCCAGGAGGTTGCAATTTTCTCTGCTTCTTTGGTTGATGATAGATGACCATCTTTTAAGGGAATAGTATATTTTTCGGTCACAAAACCTGCTAAAAAACTTGTGTTAAAAGCTTCAAGAGCATCAAGTTTCCAGTTTGATATTTTGGACGGAATTGGGTTTTTTCTTTGATGAGATGCTTTAATCAAAGTATCATCTACAAAACCACTTATGTTTCCACTTACTGGGGTCCATCTTGTTTTTCGTTCTTGTCTTGTTCTTCTCACCGATTTGCCATTTACATTGGCAGTATAAGGTACTTCAACATAATAATAATCGCCTCTTTGACCTGTATAGGAGGCATATAATTGCGCATCAAAAGTCCAGTAGGGTAAATACAGTCCTTTAGTATTTTGAGGGTCTAAAGCAGCCTTTTTTAAATTATTTGGTGCAAACCATAGTCCTTTTACCCATTTAGAAAATATTTGATGGGATTTTTTCTGATCAAATTGAAAAGGAAGTATAGCACCAGGTAAAATCCAATCTTCTTTATACGCATCTTCTATAATCAATGGCATTGTACAATACACACAATGTAATGATTTATAATTTTCTTCTATATGTTGATTGGCGCCACAATTTTTGCAGTGCAACATCATAATCTCTTCAGAATGAGATTGAGAACCCATTTCATCAAGATAGGGTTTAAGCTCTAATTCTTTAAAACCGTCTTGATTTGGGACAATAGCTTCCTTATGACCACAATATTCACATTTTATCTCTGTTGTACCGGGCTTATATTTTAATTCTGCACCGCAATTAACGCAGGATTTCTTTTGTTCTGAAACAGCTTTTTTTTCTTCTTCCATAGATATATATTATTCCCGTCTTTCGACTATCGCTCAAGATAAACTCCAGTCGGGAATCTCATGAAATGTAATCATAATCCTCTTTTTTAATTGCCAGGTAACGGTGGAGGAGTGTTTCCGCCAAGGAACGATTTCAATTCTTCAATATCTTTCAGCGCAGTCCAATTTGCCATTCCTTGCTTCCAGATCAATGAATCTTTATTGATAGTTCTATTGGCAAATAACACTTTTAATTGATCAAAAGATGCTGGTCCTGCTTGTTGGCCATTACTTGCATAAAAATATTGAACTTGCACAGGCATTGGAGGAGGAGCAACTGGTGAGTTTTGTATTGGCATTGCTTGTTGTTGTCCACCCATAGGGCTCATCATACCGCCCATTTGTTGTGCCAATACAAACCCCATTCCCATTCCCATTCCAGCTCCTGCAGTACCGCCTTCGTTGGCAGCAGCAGCCTCAATAGCTTTTGCAGTTTTAAATTTGGTTAGTTTATCAAGATCTAGTTTATCAATTCTACTATATTCAAAGATTTCTTTCTTGAGTTCTTCTGGCATCGATACATTCTCGATATAGAATTTTTCAAGTGAAATACCAACAGAATTAAATTCTGGTTGCATAACCTCTAGACAAGTTTCTGATAATTCACTAGTATTGGCAGCATACAATTCTATAGGAAGATTAGCCTCGCCAATTGTATCTGTAAAACGAGTTGTTATTAAGCTTTTAAGATGCTCATTGATCTCAAAATTGGTAAAATTAGCATCGGTACCCACGATATCAACAACAAACTTACCTGCATCATTGATTTTGAACGCATAGGTCCCAAAAGCTCGTATCTCGACTAATCCAAAACGTTCATCATTCAGGGTGATTGGATTTTTGGTTCCCCATTTTTCATCAGTAAATAAGTGTGTATTTACGAAGTAAACTTCAGCTTTGAATGGGCTATTAAAACCATATTTCCATCCTTTTAGGGTAGCCAAAATCGGTAAGTTCTGGGTATTTAGAGTATACGTTCCGGGTTTAAAAACATCAGCAAGCTGTCCTTCGTTTATAAAAACAGCAGTTTGTCCTTCTCGTACTATAAGTTGTGCCCCGTTTTTTATTTCATTTTGATAACGTTCGAATCTATGTACAATGGTATCATCGGTATTATCTAACCATTCTACAATATCAATAAATTCGTGGCTAAGTTTTTCCTTTATTTGGTCAAAAATCCCCATTGTAGTCTATTTAAAAATTTGTGTCCTAAAGCTACAAAATAGAATGAATGAAGAAAAATTATTTTTGGTTAATCTGAATAACTCAAAGTATCATCAACTAATGCAAATTTGAAAAGTGTTATGGGATTTTAATCTAAAAAGATAATCCCTAACTATACATTCATAATTAGGGATTATTTGCTGTCCAAAGGAATATTCTTTGTAATAGAAAGAACTGTTTTTAATATAAGAGATTAGCCAAAGCACCTACAGTTCCCACCTTGTAAATTCCCTCCAGAAAAACCGTTCCCTCTACAATAACTACAACAATATGGGTGACCTACTCCGCAATAAACACCAATAGGAAGGTTAAGATTATAAGTTCCTGCGGTAATAGATTTTTGCTCTTTTTTGTCAATATTTTTGACGTTTTCTAAGTTTAAAATATTTTTCAGCATGATTTTTAAGATTAATTATTAACAGTAACTATTTTGTTCTTTTTATAACTAATATTAGAGAAGGCACGGTATATCTCATAAGTGATCTGCCATTTGGTCGTACCAGAACTTTGATAAGCAGGAAATTTTACAGTCACCCTATTTGATGGAATATCAAATTCTGCAACATAGATCCAACCCAATTGCGGATCATCAACATAAAAGTAGATTTTATGTCTTTTAAAACCGAAAGGAATATTATTTGATTGTGATGGGGTAAGATAATAGGAGTATGTTACGTTTGTAAGAGCATCCACGTTGGTTGGACCATAAAGACCAGGCGTTATAATAAGATTAAAGTCTTTATTATCCGGGTTTTCTACAATTTCAATTTGACTTTCGTCTAGAGTAAGGGTGTCATCAATTATTTCATCTGACTCATCTTTGTCGCAAGAAGTAGAGAGTAATAATCCAATAATTGGTAGTGCAAATAATAATTTTTTCATTTTGTTTAGTTTTAAATTTATGTAAAGATGATCCTGAAAAATTTTATACAGATCTCAGGAAATAGCTGTTTTTGCTATGTCAATAAAACTCATGAAGTTTTTTTTGAACAATCCAAATATAGTTCAGCTATCTACCTGAAAACAAATGATATATATCGAAATTCCTGAAATCGATGTCGAAATTCCCTGAATTTCGTTATTCGTTTTTCAGAGTTAATTGAGCTTGTTATAGAAGATTAACTTTTCTAAACCAAAACAGTATATTTGCAGTACACACAAACAATCATACCTAACTAGCAAGTTCTCTTGAAACCAAAAAAATCATACTTCTTTTGTATTTCACTTAATACAATATCATTGTGGATTTGGTTTTTGTTAGGAACCCATTTCATATCTGCACAAGAAAGTGGTTTTGTAACTCCAGATTCGTTAGAGAATTATAGTTCTGATAATTTATTTAATGCATATCTAAGGGGTAGACGCGATACTGTAAAGTCAAAAATATACTTATATAGTCTTCTCGAAAAAGCGACTGCAGATAAGGATACAATGAAAATGGCAGATGCCTACAATTACCTATCCTACTTTATGGTTAAGGAATCTGAAAAAATTACCTTCTTAGATAAATCTATCGCTATTAGTAAAAATTTGAATCACGAAATGTATCCAACCAGGGCGTATTCTTTTAAGGGAGGATATTATTTTAAAAAAGGGGATTTTCAGTTGGCATTGGATAACTATATAAAAGCCTTAGAATTAGCTGAAAAATTTAATAATATAGAATATCTGCAAGCCACAAATCACAATATTGCATGTATTAAAACTAGAATTGGTAAACACAATGAGGCCCTTACTCTTTTTAAAGAAAATTTTGAGTACGGAAAAAACGGAAAAGTACTAGATGAACTCCATTATTTGAAATTATTACTTCCATTGGCAGAATCATATCGTTATAATCAACATTTGGATTCTGCGTCTATTTATAACCAAAAGGGAATAGTAGTTTCTCTAAAAAATAAGAATTTAGAAAATAGATTTTACGGAAAACTGGTATTCAACGAAGGAATTAACTTGTTCTTTAAGAGAGCATATAATCAAGCCAGTGATAGTCTTGTTAAAGGAATGGCACTATTGGATAAAACTGATTCTGAAAACAGAGAGAATTATATTTTGGGTACATTTTATTTAGGTAAACTTAGTCTTATAAGAGGTGATACCCTTCAGGCTGAAAAGCAATTTATTAGTATGGATTCAATAATTCAGAAGGGAAAAATCACATTTTCTGAAGTTAGGGAGGGCTACGAATTTTTGATCGGTTTGAATAAAATAAAGGAAGAGAAAGAACTGCAACTGACCTACGTAAATAAATTACTGAGATTTGATAGTATTATAAGTAAGCAAAGAGAATCACTATCTACTCGGTTATTTAAAGAGTTTGACACTCCTTTATTATTGAAGGAAAAAGAAACACTGATTCGCAAATTACAGAAGAATAGAAATACACTAAGTTTTTGGATAATTTTTCTTATAATGCTTTCTGTGATAACTACGATTTTTATGTATTACCAGTACATTAATAGAAAAAAGTACCAGCAAAAATTTAATGATCTTCTGGAAAGAGGGAAAAATATATCAGTAGTACAAAAAAAACCATTGGATGATATAGGTATTGCAAATGAGATTGTTACAGATATTTTAGATAAACTCTCTCTTTTCGAAGAAAATCATCAATATTTGAAAAAAAATATAAGTATCGCTACTTTGGCCAAAGAAATACATACAAATACCAAGTATTTATCTAAAGTAATTAATCATCATAAAAATAAGAGTTTTACCAATTATATTAATGAATTAAGAGTGCAGTATAGTGTAGAAAAACTTAAAGAAAGTGATATGTTGAAGAACTATACAATACAGGGTATTGCAGAAGAGATGGGGTTTAATAGTGCAGAGTCTTTTTCATCTGCTTTTAAAAGGAGCACAGGCATAAAACCTTCTTATTTCGTACGAAAATTAAGTGCTCTTGAAGCAAATTAATTTATCCAAATTCATGAATTTCGTGTAATCTGGGCTTTGTTCATACTTTGTTGTAAGGGTATTTATAGTATATTTCATATAATCATCTCACTAATAAGATCTTATAAAGCAAAAATCATGAAAAACCGTAAAGCCAAAAAACTAAATTTTGAAAAGCTAAAAATTGCAAAACTCAATACCCCGCATACCATAAAAGGAGGTACTTTTTTTACCTGGTTATGTAACGCGATTTTAGTAACAGAAGATCCCAACGAATGTCAGGCAAATACAGATTCTGATTGTCGTACAGATAAATATACTTGCCCGCAGGGATGTACTGTTATAGGGTTTTGATAATAAATGGTTTAGAAATCTAATTTCTACCATTTTCATTTGGATACAATGTATAAACCGGATCGCTTTGCCAAAATTCTTTGGTGTTAATATCTATCGCAGTCAACGGGCCTTTAAAAGCTGCTCCGGTATCTATATTCCAAACGCATGTTGCATGTACAGGTTTGGTCTGGTTAATTCTGGTCACAGGAGTATGACCAATATATACTTCATCAAAAAGTAACAAGCGTTTGGGATAATATGGATCTGTTTTTTTAAGATTTGGATCAGTTGCCAAGGCGGTTTCCCATAACGTTCTGTCCCAATAAAATAGTTTACTGAAATATTCTCTGTGCGGGCCATGAAGATTGGTAAACCCGGCATGAAGAAACAAACGATTTGAGTTGTCTATATGATAGTCAATCAGGTTTTCAAAAAATTGCAAGTGTGTATTGATTTCCTCCTGGGGTAATAGGGAATAGGAATCCATTGTAGCTTGTCCACCATGTTTTATCCACTCTGGATTATATGTTTTTTTGGTTAACCAAGTGTAACAAAGTTCATCGTGATTTCCTCTAATAAACAAGCAATTATGAGACTTCTTAAGGTCAATCAAAAAAGAAATTAATGCAGCACTTTGACTCCATCCATCTACATAATCTCCTAAAAAGATAAGCGTATCATCTTCAGTAATTTTTGCTTTGGTGATGAGTTGTTGTAATGCTTTTAGTGCGCCGTGAATATCTCCAATTACTAGAGTTCTGCTCATATACTGATTAGTCGTTTAAAATTCATATTAGCTATATCTGACTTTTCTTAAGATACGGATACTTTCTTTGTAAAGAAGGTATACATTATCATTGTAGGTTTTTAAATAAGGTTTTGCTTCTTCTAGCCTTTCTTTTGCTTCATTAAAACCATTAAAATAACAGATTAAATACGTGCCAGGGAGGTTAATGATATCCTTTTCTTCGTTTTTTGATAAGGATATTTTGTTTTTCAGCTTATCTATTAAGGCATTATTACTATTGTAGAGGTGATATAATGTTTTTCTGTCATATTGTGGGGGCTCAAAGAGAAGTTTACTTTCGATATCATAACCAGCATTGTCCTTGAAGGTAATAACCACTTCTTCCAACGGGTAATATTTATAGGTGTCTTGCAGGCCTAATTGAACATATTCTATGATTTTGAATTGTTCATCGGTTAGTGTAATGCTTACTTCATCTAGTTCTGAATAAAACAATTTTACCTGTTCATTAATCAATTCAATATCAACTCTAGAATAATAGGTTTCCCCATTTTGTCTTTTTTCTTTAGCGGCCCAACACACTACGAAATATTCTTTGAAAACCTTATATGTTGGATTGTAATCTTTTCTGGAGCTCATAAAATCAAAAACACCATCCAAAGTAAGTTCGATATTATTTTGGGCATGACTTTCAATAGCATTTACGATTTCTGAGTTAACATCTTTGATTTCTATATCAAAAACTTTTGGCATGCTAATGCTCCCGTCTCTTAAAAAAACAGCTCCTCCATAATATTTCCAAATATTTTTACGAAGAGAACATAGTTTTCCTCCTTGTGCTCGTATAGAAACAAGGCCTACAACTTTGTCACTAGATAGGTGCGGGAAAGGAATATTCTCATAGGCAACCCTAGGAGGATTGTCTAAATATGCATTGACAAGATTTTGGATCTTACTATCATCAAAGAAATCAACCCCAATAATTTCATTGTCCTCATCTTCAACCCCTATAACGATATACGAATTGTTTTGGGGATTAGAATTAGCCAATGCACATATATGTTTTAATAGTTTTGCTTTGCCTTCCTTTTCGCCAATATTAAGCTTGCGTTTTTTGTCATAAAAACTATTTTCGTCATTATGCGCCAGCAGGTTTTTTATAAGTAGGCGTTTGTTGATCATTTCCTTTATGAATAGCAATTGAAGATTTTCCCAAGATAAACTTAGCCATTTTTATTGGGTTTGCAATATCTTGACAATAAAGAAATTATAAAATAACGATTAATTGTTTTTTACAATCTAGGTTTCTAAAATTAGGTATCCTTATATTCTTCTAGATCCTTTAGTGCTTTATCTATTTTTTCTAATCGTGGAACAAATTCAACTTTTGCAGCATGTTTATTTAGAAGATAAATTACAATTCCAATAAGGCTTAAAAGTATGAACGGTCCAATTAATGCCAATGGGTCGGGATTGATTCCTATAAAAAAAACAAATACTCCTATAAAAGAAGGTAGAACGCACCAATATAAGACATCATCTAATAATTTTTTCTGAATCATTAAATATTTCTTTGTTTCCAGCAAATAATTTCGGTATGATGTTGTTGTAGGCGCTGGTTTGTGTTTTTTTAGACTTCTGATTTTAATGATTACATAAATACACCAAAGGAGTATGATAATAGCTCCGATTTTTGATATAACAAACGGAATATTATATGCAAGATGCCCAAAAACGGGAATCATTATTATTGCAGGTATTATTTCTCTTACATCTCTATATTTTATTTTTTTATTGAACCTATCTATGTTTGCTTGTAAATCTATTAAAAGTTTAGATTTTTCAAATTTAATTTGTTCTTCTTTACTAGAAGATTTCCATATTCTTATTAATTCTTCTTCTATCATTACTTTTGATTTATACAGATGAACAACTTGCTTCTGATTCGTTTCACTTTTACGGCAATATGATTTTCTGTTAATCCTGTGACCTCAGAGATCTGTTTATATGATAATTCTTCCAGGCAAAGTGTAATAATAGATTTGTCAGGTTCCTTTAATTGAGAAATACAATGACGAAGATGTACCAACTTCTTATTAGACTCTTCCTTTTCAGAAGTAAAATGCAGATTTTCAATTAAAATGCTATCCATATTTTTAAATAGAATTCTTCTTTTTTTCTGGGAGTATTGAATTCTAAGACAAACATTTAGAGTAATTCTAAACATCCAGGTGCTTATATTGGATTGTGATTTAAAAGAATGAATTGATTGCCAAATATTTATTATTGCTTCTTGAAAAAGGTCTTTTGTACTTTCAGAATCTATTGAGTATGCAGAGCAAATTCTGAATAACTTATTTTTATTTTGCTCCAATCCTTCAAGAAAGATCTTCTCAAGTTCTTTTTCCATTGTTTATAGTGTCTATTAACTTAGTTACAAGATTTTAGAAAATATTACACTTTTGGAATTTTTTTTTGGAAAAAAATTATAAACTTCTGTTTACTACAGTGCTACTAGCTTGTGCGGTAGGAAATACAATAAGATCAGCAATATTTACATGATAAGGCCTGGTTAATACAAACGCAATAATATCTGCGATGTCTTCTGGTGTTAATGGATTAAGACCTTTATAAGCATTATTTGCTCGCTCATCATCATTTTTGAAACGTACTTTACTAAATTCTGTTTCGACTAACCCAGGATTGATTGCGCCCACTTTAATTCCGTATTGATTAAGATCAACTTGCATACCCTTATTAATGGCGTCCACAGCATGCTTACTTGCGCAATATACATTTCCATTAGGATAGACTTCTTTACCCGCGATAGAACCAATATTAATAATATGACCAGATTGCTGTGTAATCATTTTAGGAATTACAGCCTTAGAAACATACAACAGGCCTTTTACATTAATATCAATCATAGCATCCCAGTCATCTAGATCTCCCGTCTGAATTGGATCCAAACCATGAGCATTTCCAGCATTATTAATCAAAATATCAATTTTAGCAAATTGCTTGGGTAGGTTTTCTATACTGTTAAATACATCTTCCTTACTACGCACATCAAAACAAAGGGTATACACATTTACAGAGTTACTTAATTCTTTTTGCAATGCATCTAATCGTTCTTGTCTTCTTCCGCACAAGATTAAGTTTATGTTATGTTTTGCCAATTCTATTGCAGTAGATTTTCCAATTCCGCTAGTGGCCCCAGTAATTAATGCTGTCTTCATTTAGATTTATTATTATAAAAATTTGCAACACCGCCAGAAGTGATACGTCTTTTGATAAACTCATCATGAAAATGATGAAGATTTGTATGTCCAATTTTTTGTAAAAGTGGTCTAAATATACTTTAAAATTTGAGTATTACTTTGGTTTAATGAAGTACATTTAACCAAGAATTAACAAGAGGACGAAAATTATTTCGACAATTTGCAATGTTGGATTAGGAATATTAAATTCACGCCTTTAAAAAATAAAATAGATGGAAGAAAATAGTTCTATTGATATCGCTTCAATCAACCAGAAAATAGAGAAAGAATCTGCATTTGTAGATTTACTTACTTTAGAAATGAACAAGGTAATTGTGGGTCAGAAACATATGGTAGAGCGCCTACTTATTGGATTATTGGGTCAAGGGCATATCTTGCTCGAAGGTGTTCCGGGATTAGCAAAAACTTTGGCTATTAACACACTATCCAAAGCGGTTCACGCAAGTTTTAGCCGTATTCAGTTTACGCCAGATTTGTTACCTGCAGATGTGGTTGGAACCTTGATTTTTAATATGAAAGAAAATGACTTTTCTATTAAAAAAGGACCAATTTTTGCCAACTTCGTACTGGCAGATGAGATTAACCGTGCTCCAGCAAAAGTACAAAGTGCTTTATTAGAGGCAATGCAGGAGAAACAAGTTACCATTGGCGATGAAACATTTATTTTGGATAAACCATTTTTGGTAATGGCAACTCAGAATCCGGTAGAACAGGAAGGGACGTATCCGTTGCCAGAAGCCCAGGTTGACCGTTTTATGTTAAAAACAGTTATCGATTACCCAAAACTAGATGAGGAACAGTTAATTGTACGCGCTAATCTTAAAGGATCTTTTGAAAAAGTAAACCCTGTTGTTTCTATAGAACAGATTCTTAATGCTCAAAAGGCAGTTCGAGAAGTATATATGGATGAAAAGATCGAAAAATATATTCTAGATATTGTTTTTGCGACTCGTTATCCAGAAAAGTATGGTTTAGAAGAGTTAAAACCATTAATCAATTTTGGAGCATCACCACGTGGTAGTATTAACTTGGCTACAGCTGCCAAATGTTATGCATTTATAAAGAGAAGAGGATATGTAATCCCTGAAGATGTGCGAGCTATAGTACATGATGTATTGCGCCATCGTATAGGGATCACTTATGAGGCCGAAGCTGAAAATGTAACCTCAGAGGATATAATCAATAAGATTGTAAATGAGATTGAAGTGCCATAGTGGTTCATTGGTTTAAGTTTTAAAACCTGAGGCATTCACAAAGTGAATAACATGAAACAAGATTATGGATACTAAGGAGTTACTGAAGAAAGTTAGAAAAATTGAAATCAAGACACGTCGCTTAAGTGACCATATCTTTGGTGGAGAATATCATTCTACATTCAAAGGTCGTGGTATGACCTTTAGTGAAGTACGCCAGTATCAATTTGGTGATGACGTTCGTAGTATAGATTGGAATGTAACTGCTAGATACAACGAACCCTACATAAAGGTTTTTGAAGAAGAAAGGGAACTTACCATGATGTTAATGGTAGACGTTTCGGGGTCTCAAATGTTTGGAACACAGCAACAATTCAAAAAAGAAATTATTACAGAAATTGCTGCCACTTTAGCCTTTTCAGCAACTCAAAATAACGATAAGATTGGTTTGATTCTATTTACAGACAAGATAGAATTATTTATTCCTCCAAAAAAAGGAAGATCTCATGTATTAAGGATCATTAGAGAACTTTTGGAGTTTGAGCCTAAAAGTAAAAATACGGATATTACAGAGGCATTAAAGTTTCTATCTAATGTGATGAAAAAGAAAGCTATTGTCTTTATGCTTTCAGACTTTGTAGCAGATGATTATCAACAAACTCTTAAGATCGTTGGGGGTAAACATGATGTTACAGGGATTAGAGTATATGATAGAAGAGAAGAGGAAATCCCAAACCTGGGGATGGTACAGATGGAAGATGAAGAAACCGGAGAATTGTTATTGGTAAATACAGGTTCTAAAAAAATTCGTTCTAACTATAGTAAGTATTATCAGGAACGAGTAGATTATTTTAGAGATAGTTTTAACAGAAGTGGTGCTGGTTCATTAAGCAGCAGGGTTGATGAAAGCTATGTAAAAAAATTATTAGGCTATTTTAAAAGAAGAGGATAACCAAAAATGACGATTTACGATTTACGAAGTATAAAAATAAGAAACTCTATTCCCACTAGACAAGGTGTTATGGGGATGTTATTAATATCCTTCATGTTCCTTGTAACTGAAATTGGCTTTGCCCAGGTCTCTGCAACGATTGATTCAACTTCGATCAAAATAGGTTCAGCATTACGATATAAAATGAAGGTGGAAGCAGATTCTACTCAAATTGTTGTTTTCCCAGAAGGACAAACGTTTACACCACTAGAGGTAATAGAATCTTATAAAATTGATACGGCTAAAAATGGTAAACAACTTGGTCTTACCAAAGAATATGCGTTAACACAATTTGATTCTGGATACTATACGATCCCAAGACAAAAGGTAATGATTGGTGATAAGGTGTTTTTTACAGATTCACTTAAAGTTGAAGTTAGAGATGTATTGGTAGATACCACTAAACAAAAAATGTTTGGGATTAAACCAATGGTTGATGTAGACGCATCATTTTCTAATTGGAAGAAATATATATTATGGATACTCATTCCTCTATTAATTTTAGGAGCCATTGCATTTTTTGTTTTCAGAAGAAAAAAACGAAAAGAAGCTAAAGAAGATGAGTTGCCACCATATGAAAAAGCGATGCTTGCTCTTCAGCGCATAGATGAGTCTCATTTATTAGAAAAAGATTCGCATAAAGAATACTATTCGCAATTAAGTGAAACTGCACGTAGATATATAGACGAAGAAGTGTATGATCATGCACTAGAAAGCACAACAGATGAATTAATTATACGTCTTGATGAGGAGATAAAATCGGGAGCATTACATCTTGACAAGCGTACTATCGAAGAGCTTAAAAGTGTGCTAAAAACTGCCGATATGGCCAAGTTTGCGAGGTCCAAACCCGATATTGGGACTGCAAAGGCAGATAGAAATGTTATTGAACGTGTCATAAACGAAACAAAAGAAGCTATTCCAGAACCAACAGAAGAAGAATTGCTTGCCGATGAGGAATATAGAAGAACCGTTGCCGAGAAAAAACGAAGAAAGAAAATTATATTAGGTAGTCTTGCAGGAATTTCTGTAATAGCCATTACGCTTATTGTTTTTATAGCAGTAAAAGGATACGATATAGTAAAAGACACATTGCTTGGGCATCCAACCAAAGAATTAGCAGAGGCAGAATGGATCTCCAGTGCCTATGGTACTCCACCAGTTACAATATCAACCCCAAAAGTGTTGATTCGTAATAACTTTGAACTTACAGAACAACAAAAACAGATCCTTAAAGGAAATGAAACTTTTGCGTATGGCAGTGTTCTGGGCAATTTTTATGTTGTAGTGACCACGATGTCTTATCAACAACAAACACAAGTAGATCTTAACAAAGCAGTAGAAGGAGTAGTAGGGTTTCTAGAGGGACAAGGCGCAAAAAATATTACAGTTAAAGACGAAGAATATCAAACCCTTGAAGGTGCAAAAGGGATTAAGGTCTTTGGAAATTTTGACGTGAAAAACCCTATAGATAAATATGATAAGAAGAGCGAATATGTGATCCTTAATTTTGCAGAAAATGGAGGTTTTCAGCAAATTACGGTCATTTACGATATTGAAGACCGTTATGCCAAAGATGTTGCACAACGCATTATTAATTCTGTTGAACTTAAAAAGGCCAAATAACGATGTTTGAAAACTTCACATTTGAGAACCCACAGTTTTTCTGGTTGTTTTTAATACTTCCACTGGCGATAGCTTGGTTTATCTGGAAACGTAATAAGCAGCAAGCAGAATTAAAGATATCCAGTATCAAAGGATTTAAGATTTCAGGAAGTTGGTTGACTAAGCTAAAACCATTACTATTTGTATTGCGGTTATTTGCTATGGCATTAATAATAACTGCCATGGCAAGACCAAGAACAGTAGATGTATCTACCAAAACTAAAACCACTAGAGGAATAGATATTGTTATGGCTATTGATGCATCCCTTAGTATGTTGACTAAAGATCTTAGACCAAATAGATTAGAGGCATTGAAAAAAGTAGCTGCTGGGTTTATAAAGGATAGACCAAACGATCGTATTGGGTTGGTAGTTTATGCGGGAGAAAGCTTTACCAAAACACCTATTACAAGTGACAAAGCAATTGTCTTGAGTAGTATGAAGGATATAAAATATGGTAATGTTTTAGAAGGAGGTACCGCTATTGGTATGGGTCTTGCAACATCGGTAAATCGATTAAAAGATAGCAAAGCTAAAAGTAAAGTGATCATATTACTTACAGATGGTTCTAATAATGCAGGTTTTATCGACCCTAAGATTGCTTCAGAATTGGCAGTTGAGTATGGTATAAAAACATATACTATAGGTATAGGAACTAATGGTATGGCATTAACACCGGTGGCACTTTTACCAAACGGTACTTTTCAATATGGAATGAGAGAAGTAGAATTTGACGAGGGTTTATTAAAAGAAATAGCGAAAGCCACGGGTGGTAAATATTTTAGGGCGACAAATAACAAAAAATTAGAACAGATTTATCAGGAAATTGATAAATTAGAAAAGACAGATATCGAAGAATTCAAATTCTATAATTATGAAGAAAAATTCAGATCATTAGTATTATTGGCTGGATTATTGATTTTTGTAGAATTTTTGTTGAGGTACACCATTTTTAAAAGTTTTATATAACAGTTGAATAAAGGAATAATCATATTAGGAAGCTCTAGAAGCAATGGAGATACACACAAAGTAGTATCGTATTTAAAGGATATTACAGGCTTTGAAATTGTGGATCTAAACAAAAAAGATATAGGTCATTTTGATTATGATTTTAAAAATAAACACGACGATTTTAATTTTTTATTCAAAGGGATCGTACAAAATTATGAGACTATAGTTTTTGCTACTCCAGTGTATTGGTATACCATGAGTGGGATGATGAAGACTTTTTTAGATAGGATTTCCGATTTCCTTTATGAGGAAAAGGACTATGGGCGAAGGCTAAGAGGAAAAAATATGGCAATGTTAAGTTGTAGTAATGATAATGATCGGCCTGCAGAGTTTAATTTACCATTTTCAAGAAGCGCGACGTACCTTGGAATGAATTATTTGGGAGATATACATGCCTGGGTTAAAGCTAAAGAACTCCCAAAAGAAGTAAAAGAAAAAATAGATGCTTTTGCATTAAAAATTAAATAATAAACTGTCACACTTAGCGTGTTGATGTGTATTTATTTTATAGACTTAGATTTTAGTATAAAGAAAATGTACTTATTAGAAGAAAAAATATATTTCTGGCTGTTATTGGTAATCCCAATACTAATTCTGTTATTCCTAGGTGTATTGGTATGGAAAAAAACTACCCAGAAGAGATTTGCAGATGCTGCATTGTTTAAAAAATTAAGCCCTAATCAATCAATTTTTAAATCTATTTTAAAAATAATTGTGATTAGCTTGGCTTTAGCTTGTTTTGTTATGGCACTTGTTAATCCTAAAATTGGAACAAAGCTTGAAACCGTAAAACGCGAAGGAGTAGATGTGGTTTTTGCAATTGATGTATCTAAAAGTATGCTGGCAGAAGATATTGCTCCTAACAGATTAGAAAAGTCAAAGCAATTAATCACACAGATTATTAATAATCTGGCAAGTGATAGGATAGGTATTATTGCCTATGCAGCCAGTGCTTTTCCGCAGTTACCAATCACTACAGATTATGCTTCGGGAAAGATGTTTTTGCAGTCCATGAATACTGATATGCTTTCTTCACAAGGGACGGCCATTTACGAAGCTATAGAATTGGCGAAAACCTATTATAATGATGAAGAACAAACCAATAGAGTCTTGTTTATAGTAAGTGATGGTGAAGATCATGAGGGCAATACAAAAATCATAGCAGAAGAAGCGGCCAAAGAGGGGATCAAGATCTTTACCATTGGAGTAGGATCCGAAAAAGGAGCACCAATCCCAATTAAAAGAAACGGAATCGTACAGAGCTACAAGAAAAATAATCAAGGAAGTACGGTTATTACCAAGTTAAACACGACAACATTGCAGGAAATTGCCAATGAAGCAAATGGCACATACATTGATGGTAAAAATACAAGTGTTGTTGTAGACGAGGTAACTACCATTTTAAAGAATATGGATAAAAAGGAATTTGAAGCCAAGCAATTTGCAGATTTCAAAGATCAATTCCAATGGTTTCTAGGAGCAGGATTGTTATTGTTATTTTTAGATATTTTCTTATTAGAACGAAAAACATCTTGGGTCAGAAAACTAAATCTGTTTAATGAACAATAGAATGAGACGTTATTTAATTATCATATTGTGTTTCCAATTTGGAATAACCTTTTCTCAAGAAGAAAAGCTTGAAGAAGCTATTAAAGAGGCAAAACGTTTTGTGGCTACAGCCAATAACGTTCTAAAAAATGATGGAAATTTCCCAAAGGCAGAAGGAGAATATAGAAAAGCGATTTCCAAAAACTCAGAAGACGCCACAGCCAAATATAATCTGGCAAATGCATATTACAATTCTGAAAAATATGATGAAGCAACAACACGTTATACAGAAGCATCAAAATTAGAAACGGCAACAAAGACAGAAAAACATAAAGCGTTCCATAATCAAGGTAACACCCATATGGAGCAAAAAAAATACAAGGAAGCAGTAGAATCTTATAAAAATGCACTTCGAAATAATCCCAAAGACGAAGAAACTCGTTATAATCTAGCTTTAGCTAAGAAAATGTTGGAACAGCAGCAACAGGAACAAAACGACGAAAATCAGGATAACGAAGATCAAAATAAAGATCAAGACCAGAATCAGGATCAAAAAGAAGGAGAGGATAAGGAAGAAAAGAAAGGTGATGATGGAGAAAATAAGTCTGACCCTAAAGACAAGGGAGAAGACGAAGGAAATAAGGGCGAGGATGAAAACAAAGATGGTGATGAGAAAAAAGATGAAGGGGAGCCTAAAGATGATAAAAAAGATAAGGGAGATGAGGAAAAAGATAAAGCTGATCAAGGCGAACCAAAAGATCAACAACCAAAGCAAGTACAGGGTCAATTATCTCCTCAGCAAGTAAAAAGCCTACTCGAAGCGATGAATAATGAAGAAAAGAAGGTACAAGATAAGATGAATGCAAAAAAGACTCAAGGTGCAAAAGTAAGAACAGATAAAGACTGGTAAAATAAAAAACAGTAAGGTTTCTGGCACTTTATAAGTCTAAATAGAATAAAAAATGAAACTAAAACTAATTTTTCTAATAGTATCTCTGACCATAAGTCAGCTTGCTTTGGCACAAGTAAAGTTTGAGGCCAAAGTAAGTAAGAAAAAGCTAGGTGTAAATGAAAGATTACGGGTAGATTTTGAAATGAATAAGGATGGAGATAATTTTACGCCTCCTTCGTTTCTGGGATTTACCGTTGTTGGTGGCCCAAATCAATCTATTAGCAATTCATGGATTAACGGAAAAAGGTCATATTCTAAAACCTTTAGTTATTTTCTGGAGCCCAAGGGAAGAGGAAAATTTACAATTAAACAGGCCAAAATAGAAATTGACGGCCAGATTTATAAAACCTTACCAGTAAAAGTGGAAGTTACCGGTGCAGTGGATAAACCAAAAGATGGAAATGACACAGATTTTATAGCAAGCGAGAATCTACATTTGGTAGCAGAGGTCTCAAACGTTAACCCATATTTGAATGAGGCAATCACGGTGGTATATAAATTATATGTTAGTCCAAGAATTAACGTGAGTAATTACAATCCGCTGGATTATCCAAAATATCAAGATTTTTGGAGTCAAGAAATTGACATTAAAGGAAGGCCTGGCGCTCAAAATGGAGAGTATAAAGGGGAACCATATCGCTTTGCAGTACTTCGTAAAGTCGTACTATATCCTCAAAAAACAGGAAAATTAAATATAGAGCCTCTTACACTATCGATAGCGGTAGATGTTCCTACAAAACGAAGAGATATCTTTGGGGGTAGATTATATAATACAGTTAATAAAACGGTTGCAGCTGGAAATAGAACTATAAATGTAAAACCATTACCAGAACAAGGGAAACCTGATGATTTTTCTGGTGCGGTTGGATCATTTGATTTTAGAGTTACTACCAATAAAAAAGAACTAGACGCTACAGAATCTCTGGAGGCAAAAGTATTAGTTTCGGGTAATGGTAATTTAAAACTTTTTGATTTACCCAAACTCACTGTGCCAAGTGGTTTAGAGCAATACGAGCCCGAACATAATGAGCGGGTTAGAACAAATCTTACTGGTATGGGAGGGAACATATCAGACAGCTACACTTTGGTGCCACAGTATAAAGGAAAGTATCCTATTCCTTCAATTTCGTTCTCATATTTTGACCTTAAGACAGAAAGTTATAAAAGAATTACATCTGATGAGATTATAATTAATGTAAAAACAGGTCCAGATGGGGGAGATACCATATCCACAACGACTTCTACGGGGACTAATAAAAAACTAGTTACACAAACAGGAAATCAATTTAGATTCTTGAAGTTAAAAGCAAACCTGAAACCAATTCAAAGAAGTCATTTCTTTAAATCTACTGCGTTTTGGGTATCACTTACGGCTCCTCTTTTGGCTATTCCTTTATTTTTGTTTTTTGGAAAAAAGCGAGAAGAAAGATTAGGTGACGTGAGCGGAAATAGAGTTCGTAAAGCAGATAAATTAGCACGAAAATATTTATCTGAAGCTAAACGAAATTTAGGGAATCAGAAAGAGTTTTATATCGCCATGGAGCGAGCTTTACATAATTATTTAAAAGCCAAGTTACATATTCAGACCAGTGAAATGAGTAAAGATCGAATACAACGATTATTGAAAGAACGTGAGGTAGATGATGCTGTAGCTATAGAATTTATAGCGCTTTTAGAGAGCTGTGAGTTTGCAAGATACACACCGTCCTCAACTTCGGCAATGCAACAAGATTATGATAAAGCATCTAGAGTTATTGCATCAATTGACAAACAATTATAAAAGCACAATGGTAAGAAGGATAGTCGAAATATTGATTTTTTTGGTTGTGATATCAGGTTTTTCTCAAGGTGAAGAAGCATTTCAAAGAGGAAGTTCATTATATAACCAAGAGAAGTATCAGGAAGCTATTGACGCCTATAAATCAATTCTGGATGCAGGTCAGGAGTCAGCTTCATTATACTATAATCTAGCAAATGCCAATTATAAATTGAGCAATATTGGACCAAGTGTGTATTATTATGAAAAAGCGTTAGAATTGGCTCCTAATGATGATGATATTAAAAACAACCTGGTATTTGCTCAGAACGCTACTATTGACGCCATAGATGTAATACCAGAAGGGTTTATTTCAAGAACAATAAATAGGGTTACTAATATTTTGGATTTTGATGGTTGGGCGTGGTTTTCTGTTATATGTATATTGTTGTTTGTTGGACTTTTTATATTATACTACAGCGCTCATGCTTCTTCAAAAAAGAGATTGTTTTTTATAGGTTCATGGTTGATTTTGATTTTCGGACTTTTTGGATTGTTTTCTGCTTTTAGACAATACAATGCCATTCAGAATAATCAATTTGCAATTATTTTTGCCCAAGAAACCACAATAAAGAGCGAACCAAATCTTCGTAGTGAAGAAGTGTTTCAACTACATGAAGGTACCAAAGTACAGGTTACAGAGACTGTAAACAACTGGAAAAAAATTAAACTTGCAGATGGTAAAATAGGTTGGATTCCTGCAGTAGATTTAAAAGAGTTGTAACTATTACTTTTTGAAAGGTTGCATTTTACCCAATGTAGCACTACGCCATAACCATTCTAGAGGGCCATATCTAAAATGATTAAGCCATATCCTACTTAACCATGCCTGCAGTGCAATAAGTATAATGGCCATTAGTACTAGATACAAAGTTTGGACTTTTCCTAAATATCCTAATCCCCATCCAAATAAGATAGAAGTTCCTATAATAGATTGAAGCACATAGTTTGTGAGAGCCATTCTTCCGTACGGCGCAAAGAACGACAGAAATTTTTCTCCCCAGCTTTTCATATATATCAATATAAAACTACATAAAATAATAGCGGTTAGCCCAATATTTGACCAATCATAAGCATTAATGGCTATTACGTGTAACCAGTTTTCAAAATTTATCGGTTGCGGCGATATAGCAAATAATCCCCCAGTAACTAATAAGGCTAGTATAAAGAAAATAATAATTCGTTTCAGCCATTTTTTTACTTTGGGAAGATTCTCTTTTACTTTTTGAAATAGTCCTATTTTTCCAAGCCATAACCCGATCAAGAAATAACCAAAAGTGAGATAAAATCTGGCAAAAAAACCAATCTGAAAATCCATTTTTTGCAGCATACCCTGGCCAGCATTTGTAGAAAAAACAGCAGTAATACTTCCTTCTTTAAGTGTTGTTATATATGAAGTGTTTAGCTCATTATTAAAATCCATAAAGGAGGGAAAACCAAATGCACTTTCTGTTCCTAATATTGCATAAGATATAAATCTGGGAATACTAATTAAGCATATACCGGCCACAAATAGAACCCATTTATTAGGCATCCTATAAAACGGAATTAGAAACGGAGCCAAAAGCGCATATATTGTTAAGATATCACCTTTGTAAAAAAGCTGATGGATGTACCCAATAATAAAAAGAAGACAAATTCTCCAAAGAAATCTTCCGGCAAAATTTTGGCCTTTTTTTGAAGCCGATTCCATCTGAATAAAGAAACTAAGACCAAAAAGTATTGAGAATAATGCAAAGAATTTACCAATGATAAAAAAGCCGATCATCCCAGATAGGATTTGGTCTACTAGGCCGTTGGTGACTTCCATTAGATTATCTGTGGGTGCAGAAGCAATGTATTGCTCGGTCATATGAACTAACGCCACGCCAGCAAGAGAAAAACCCCTAAGAGCATCAATAATTATGATTCTATTTGAAGAAACTTTTTCCAACAGAACTAAAAATAGCGCTTTAAACCGATAAGTGCAAGAGCATTGAATCGTTTTTATATTTTAACGGCTTGAAAATCAGTATTTATATATGTCAATAGATAAATCCTCTGTTTTTGAAAACCCTTTTATATGGTTTCAGTTATACTAAAGGTGTGATTATGCAATCACACATACATGATCAAACTACAATTAGTATGATCTTGGGTGGTTCTAATCATGAAACGTGGATGACATGCCTGTTTTGGAGATAGGGCACTAGTGTTAATTAGATGCCATTTTACGACGGATGGCTGCAATTAATTCTTGTGATTTGTCAAACTGAATATAATGCCCTGTTTTATCAAGAATTAGTAGTTCAGAATTTTTCACTTCTAAATGGAATTTTTCACAATCAGTTCTTAATGTACCTAAGGAATCCTTACCTGTGATAATTGTAATGTTAGATGCTATGTTTTTATACTTGTGCGACATTAAATTAAGGTCTTCCTGGTAATTAACAGACTCCTTGGATTTTGTATATATGACTTTAGGTTGTGACCAAATTTGTTGTCTCTCTTTTACCAATTCATTAATCTTTTCCTCTCCAAGTGATTTGAATATGGGAGCAACACCATCTCTTATTTGGCCCTTCGCTATGGTATAAGAAGAAAATAATGCTATACCTTTTCCTATAACCGGAGTTGAAACTAACTTGTAAATCTTTCTTAACCTAGAGGTATATAATGGAGAATCTATTATGACATATTTTATATATTTTATATATTTTAGATCAGAATGTGTCGCCATATATGCAGCAGTAGATCCACCATAGGAATGCCCAACAATTAAAGGATTTTTTAACCCTAACCGTGCAATCAGCTTCTCGGCCAAAATAGCGTTGTCCTTTATATGATAAGTGTATGTGTTAGAAGAACTATAACCATGACCAAGTCTATCAAAAGCCGTTACTCTATAATTTTTTGCAAGAGAATCAAAGATACTGTTCCAATCTTCAATCAAACCGGGACTGCCATGAATTAGAAGTATATCTTTTCCGCTTCCTTTTTGCAAAATCCGAATTTTTTCATTTTCAATGTTTACAAAAACGTTTTCCCGATTTTTGGTAGTGGATAAATTGCCAAGATTGGTGTAACCAAGTACGATAAGCACAAGAACTAATATTGCTATCCCTAGAACGCTATATTTTATGATGTTTTTGGCTTTTTTCATTACAATTGATTTTAAATTACCATACTGCGAAGTAATTATATGTAATGTAGTGGTTTTTGTTGAGCTGTACTACTTTAGAATAGAGATATCCCGGTTCTCTGCATACGCTCTATAGGGTTCATGTTAAAAAAATACCCTTGCTATTTAGGTAAATTTACGATTCATTTAACAAAATTTGAAAGTAATACTGTTATTTTAGTGTTTTATTTTTTCGTACATGACAAAAAAACTTCAAATCGCTAAACTTCTAATACTATTTGGGGTCATCCTAAGTGTTACGAATTATGGTGCGAGGTTAATTGATTTTTATACCAGTGACGAAAAGTCTTCAATTGTTTTTGAGGAAACAGAGAATTCTGAAAAAAA
Organism: uncultured Aquimarina sp.; assembly: GCA_947496355.1. Classification (GTDB taxonomy): domain Bacteria; phylum Bacteroidota; class Bacteroidia; order Flavobacteriales; family Flavobacteriaceae; genus Aquimarina. The sequence goes on along the minus strand of CANMCO010000001.1, from coordinate 156,431 downwards.
AGAAAAAGAGAACTCTGAAAAAGAAGAGTTCAAAGAGAAAGATAAAATTTCTCAGGATCACGATGAAAAAACTTCTTCTTTAGCAGATACTGAAGATAAATTTTATCCTGATTTTTATTTTAATAATTTGTCTGTATATCTGGAATACACTACACCACCTCCAGAACTTTCATAAAATACATTTTGTTATTTATGATTCAAAATGCTGACCCTTTCAATTAGTTATATGGGTAAGCATGTGTCGTAATCATTTTATTTTATTTTTTCAATAGTTCTTGATCTTTGATCATGAGCAACAATTAATTTTTACAACTATGAACGTTTTTAAGAATTTAAAAAATGACCTACCAGCAAGTATTGTAGTGTTTTTTGTAGCATTACCTTTATGTTTGGGTATTGCCTTGGCCAGTGGAGCCCCTCTTTTTTCTGGATTAATCGCAGGTATTGTGGGTGGAATCGTGGTTGGAGCCCTAAGTGGTTCACAAATTGGAGTAAGTGGACCTGCAGCAGGTTTGGCTGCGATAGTACTTACTTCTATTGGTGCATTGGGCGGGTACGAGAACTTTTTGGTGGCCGTTGTGTTGGGTGGTGCTATTCAGTTATTATTTGGAGTATTAAAAGCAGGAATCATTGGGTATTACTTTCCATCTTCTGTAATTAAAGGAATGCTTACTGGTATTGGGATTATCATTATTTTAAAACAGATTCCGCATTTTTTTGGTTATGATGCTGACCCAGAAGGAGATTTTGCTTTTTTCCAGGTAGATGGACAAAATACTTTTTCAGAAATTATAAATTCACTTAATTTTATTAGCCTTGGAGCAACAATTATTGCTGCTTTAGGACTGGGTATTTTAATATTATGGGACAAAGTTTTAGTTAAAAAAGCTAAGTTTTTTCAAATCGTGCAAGGTCCATTAGTTGCGGTTGCAGTTGGTATCGCTTTTTACATGCTCACGAAGGATCACGAAACTCTGGGTATATCCAAGGAGCATTTGGTAAGTGTACCTATACCGGGTGATTTAACATCATTTTTAGGACAATTTAGCTTTCCTAACTTTGCAGTTATTGGTAGTACAGATGTTTGGGTTACGGCATTTACTATTGCACTAGTGGCAAGTTTAGAAACATTACTTTGCGTAGAAGCTACAGATAAACTTGATCCCGAGAAACATGTTACACCAACCAATAGAGAACTTTTAGCGCAAGGAACAGGGAATATTATTTCTGGTATGATTGGGGGATTACCTATTACTCAGGTTATTGTACGTAGTTCTGCAAATATTCAATCTGGTGGAAAAACTAAAATGTCTGCTATTATTCATGGCTTTTTATTGTTAATTTCTGTGATTTTAATACCAAGATTATTAAATAATATTCCACTTTCGGTTTTGGCTTCGGTTTTATTAATTGTTGGTTACAAGCTAGCAAAACCTTCTTTGTTCAAGAAAATGTATATGCAAGGATGGAAGCAATTTATTCCATTTACTGTTACCGTAGTAGGGATTATATTTACAGATCTATTAGTAGGTATAGGATTAGGGTTAATGGTTGGTATTGTGGTAATTTTAATAAAAAGCTATCAAAATTCGCACTTCCTTCATATTGAGGACAAGAGTAATGGAAAGCATAAAATAGTTATGACTCTTGCAGAAGAGGTTACTTTTTTTAACAAAGGAGCTATCTTAAAAGAACTTGATCAATTACCAGAAGATACATATCTTACTTTAGATGTAAGAAGAACAAGATATCTGGATAATGATATCATTGAAATTTTAGAAGATTTTTCTGAAAAAGCTAAAAATAAACATATTGACATTCAGCTAATTTCGGAACATGGAGTGGTGGAAAACCCGGATAGTTTTATTCAATTTTTTAAACTCAGATCAAAAACAGCATAAAATAATAATATGAAAGCACATACAAAAGAGACCCAGGCATTAATAACGCCCCAGGGAGCAGTAGATTTACTAAAAGAAGGTAATGCTAGATTTCAAAAAAAGATGCATGCCGATAGAGATTTGATAGCACAAGTTGGTGATACAAAAAGTGGGCAGTTTCCATTTGCAACAATTTTGAGTTGTATAGATTCAAGAGTATCATCAGAACTTATTTTTGATCAGGGAATTGGAGATATTTTTAGCGCCAGGGTAGCAGGTAACTTTGTAAATGAAGATATTTTGGGAAGCATGGAGTTCGCTTGCAAGTTGGCGGGAACAAAATTAGTACTGGTTCTGGGGCATACAAGTTGTGGTGCAGTAAAAGGAGCTTGTGATGATGCAAAACTAGGAAACCTTACGGCACTTATAAGTAAAATCAAACCTGCAGTAGAGGCGACTACAGAGCCTACGGATACATCATTAAGAAACTCTAAAAATATTGATTTTGTTAATGAAGTAGCAGTGAAAAATGTGCAGATGACTATTGATAATATCCGAAAAGATAGCGAGGTGCTAAAAGAAATGGAAGATAACGGGGAAATATTGATTTTAGGAGGTATGTATGACATAAGTAACGGAAAAGTTTCTTTTCTGTAAGGCATTAAATCCTAAAATTTTCTAAAAAAGTGCCGATGTTGGTATATATCGGCACTTTTTTGTGTTAATTATCATAGCTTTACTATTATTTTTCTCTAAAAACGGAATTATACTATATGAAGGGGTTTTTCAGCAATTTTAAAGGAGACGCATTTGGAGGGTTAACGGCGGGAATTGTGGCACTACCTTTGGCTCTAGCGTTTGGAGTATCTTCTGGGTTAGGACCTAGTGCAGGTCTATATGGGGCAATTTTCATAAGTTTTTTTGCAGCATTATTTGGCGGAACCAATACACAGATTTCTGGGCCAACAGCGCCAATGACTGCAGTCAGCATGTTGGTAATTGCAGGACTTATAAGTGCTAATGATGGAAATGTAGCACAAGCTTTGCCTGCAATCTTAACTGTATTTCTTTTAGCAGGTTTGATGCAGATAGGGTTCGGTTTAATCGGGATAGGAAAGTACATTAAATATATTCCATATCCTGTAGTGTCTGGCTTTATGACTGCTATTGGAGTAATGATCCTTATTACACAGTTTTTACCGGCTTTGGGATATTATCCCAAAGAAGATAAAAGTTTTGTGAATAAATTTAAGCCACAGGCAGAAGAAGTTATTTTAGATAAAATTTTGAAAGACGAAGCTGGTGAAGGTATTCTTGTACTTGAAAATTTTAAAGAAACCATCAAAAGAGCAGAAAAGGTATCTCATGAAGAAATATATCTTGAAGCAGTAGCCTTAGCTGGTAATGCGTCATCTGGAGTAATGGGTGCTATTAAAAGTTTGCCAGCTGCAATACAGAGTATTAATTTTTTAGAGTTAATTCTTTGCATGGTAACTATTTTGATTATTTACGGATTCAAAAAAATTACTACAGCAGTACCCAGTAAATTGGTAGCGCTAATTGTAGTCTCTGGTGTAGCCTATGGTTTTGGTTTACAATACCGACCAATTGAGGAGATACCTAGTGGTTTTCCAATACCCAACTTATCCATATTCTCTGAGTTTAGTTTGGGGGCAATTATGCCTTACTTTTTTACAGCATTGTCCTTGTCATTTTTGGGGGCGATTGATTCATTACTTACCTCTGTGGTTGCTGATAATATGACCAAAACGAAGCATAATCCCAATAAAGAGCTTGTAGGACAAGGAATTGGAAATAGCATAGCTGCGATTTTTGGTGGAATACCTGGAGCCGGAGCAACAATTAGAACAGTAGTAAATATAAATGCAGGAGGGAAGACAAGATTATCGGGTATGATTGCCGGTATTTTGCTCCTAATTATCTTACTTGCATTAGGGCCAGTAGCTTCACAAATTCCGGCTGCGGTTCTGGCAGGAATCTTAATTACTGTGGGAATTGGAGTGATGGATTATAAAGGTTTGAATGCAATACCCCATATGCCAAGGATTGAAGTTGCCATTATGATCATTGTGTTGCTGCTATCTGTCTTTTGGAATTTGGTATTTGCCGTTGGGATAGGTTTGATATTGGCTTCGTTAATGTTTATGAAGAAAATGGGAGATGTTACTGCGATTGAATCCAGGGTTGAATCGTTGCATGGATTAGAGAATAATACTATAAAAAAGCCGTGGAGAGACGAAATTAACTTGCCAGAAGAATTGAAAGAAAAAATATTTATTAAACACTTCAACGGACCAATATTTTTTGGATCTACAAGTGAGCTGCAACAATTGGCAAATCAAATACCAGAAAAGGCTACCCATGTAATTCTTAGAATGGATAGAGTTCCTTATATGGATCAATCCGGAGTGTACACACTAGAAGAGATTATTTTAAGCTTGGAACAAAAAGGAATCAAAATGTATATCGTAGGTATCCAAAAACAACCGCTTTATCTTGCTGAAAGTATTGATATTGTACCGGACCTTATACCAGAAGATTGCGTATTTGAGAATTTTAATTTATGTATAGCCTATTTAAAAGACATTGTAGAAGATGTACATGAAGTAGTATAGCAGAAATTTTATGCTTCATTAATATAACGCATTTCCATCAGCGTCCTTGGGAGTCTCTTTTAATATTGTTGGTAATACCATTGGTGCAAGTTTGCGCACAGGATTGTATAACAATGATGAATTCATCGTTTCTTTTGTAATGATAGTTATATTTCGGTTTATAGCATCTATAAATATAATAATAACACTAGCAATAAATGCCATTTTTAAAACCCCAAAAGCACCACCAAGAATTTTATTTAGGATTCCTAGGGCTGCATAATCAGCAACTTTGGTAAGCAATTTACCGGCCAGAGAGACTAATACAACTACTAGGATAAAAGTCACGGCAAAAGCCATTAATTTCATAGCGCCATCTGCCCAATTCACATATTGCTGTAGATAGCCTCCTACGATATAGGAGAAGTGAACAGCTATATAAATACCAACGACCAAAGCAACCAAAGAGGCTAGTGAAGAAAACAAACCTTTACTAAGACCTTTTATTAATCCCCATAATAAAAGAATTCCTAAAATAATATCAATGTAATTCATTAATGTATTGTTATTGGGTAAATATAATTCATTCTACTCATAAATGGACATTGAACACTATTTTGTCATTTGGGATGAATTAGAATCTCGTGTATTAATAAAAACCATAGTAGTCGAAAAGTTAATTTAATTATATATATTTAATATATTATATATACAATATATATTATGAGAAAAATTATAGATATTGATGAGAAAATGATTCCTAAACTTAAGCTATTAGCGGCAATAGAGAGTTCGAGTGTAAAAAGAGTAATGGAAGACGCCATATCATGGTATATAGATCATAAGCAAAAAGAGCAGATAAATGCACTGTCCCTAGATCAGAAAGAAGATTTAGGGTTACTACTTTTAATGCAACAAGCTAATACGACGGCAACCGTTAGTGAAGAGGAGTTGTTTAAATCCTAACATATGCACTTAAAAATCTCAGAACAGTTCGCTAAGGACTTTAAAACAATTACAGACCAATCGCTAAGGAAAAAGGTTAAAACTGTTTTAGACACGATAAAAACGGCCCCAAACATCCAATATGTTACCCAGTTTAGAGTAGTAAGTGGTAATGACAACGCTTATAAGATGGGTATTGGTTTTTATTACATGTTGGGGATTGTGACCTCGGATGATGAAATGGTTCTCATGCGGTTTTTACATCGTGATGTATTATTGAAAGCCCTCAATAGTTAAGAAAATGGTTACTACGCTTTCTAAAAATACATTCTAAAGACTACATTTGGTGTGATCCCAAGAGATTGTTGTCGCAGTATATCCAACTCTACTTCACCAGTGTTTGGATCTTCATCGGCTTGATAACTCACAGCAATAGGGACTTGTCTGTTATAGATGTTTTGAAATGAAGCGCCTAGCTGACCTCTCCAATTTCCTGATGTACTAAAATCAAACCTGTAGATTAGTGAGAGGTCTAATCGGTGATACTCTGGTAATCGTTCTGCATTGGCTTCTCCAAATACAATCTCTTCATTTACCAAATCAGCATTAGTAAAAGGAGCTCCCGATCGCCACAACCAACCTAAAGAAAACTCCCAATCATTTACTTCTAATGTATTAGAGATTCTGAAGTTGTGTGTAATATCATTGTTTCCAGGAAACGTACCCTCTTGTATTTCTGGGAATCTATATTTGATATCATTGAATGTGTACCCAATCCAGGTTCTAAAGTTGTTAAATTTCTTTTTTAAAAGAATATCTATTCCTGTAATAGTACTTTCTCCTGTTGATAGATCAAGATTAATAGTATTAAAACCATTAGTAACCGATGTCAAACCATCTATAGTTTTATAATACCCATCAATTTCAAAATTCCAATCATTTTTAGAGTATAAAAATCCACCAGAAAATTGAGTGCTTTCTAAAACGGGAACCTCATCATTGGCGTGGATCCATATATTGTTTTCCAGGCGCAACTGTGTGTCTTCAAATTCTACTAATTGACTTATAGGTTGATATCTAAGTTCACCCGTAGCTGTTACTCTTAAAAAATCAGTGATTGGATATTCGATATTTACTCTTGGTTCTATATAAAATTCATCAATAACCGAATAATTAGAGCCTCGAAATCCAATATTTATGAAACCTTTATTATCCGAAGAAAATTTATAATTTCCATAGATAGTATTAGCTATATTTTTTACTAAATCAGATTCGTTGATAGGGGTTTCAAATTCACTCTCTCTTGTGATAGCATAAAAAACTTCATTGTCAGAAAACTGATAACCAAGGGTAAACAAATTTTTAGAATTAATATTATAAGTAATATTAAAGTCTACTCCAAAATCCTCTACAGTATTTTTTCTAACAGATTGCTCTTCAATAATCAGGTCTTCGCGCTGAGTAAAAAGATAATCAGAATCATACTTAGAGTAATATGCTTTTAAACTATGATGAAAATTATCTGATTTGATACCAACCCACGAAAAACTGGCTCCTTCATTATTAATTTCTAAGTCATCTGTTATTAAATCTTCTTCATCATTTATTTCGAATGCAAGGTCGTTATCAGTATAAATTCCACTAATAAGAATTTTATCATTTTCTGAAACATCCATAATTAGTTTTGCTGTGACATCGTAGAAGAAAAAATTATTTTCACTAATGTTTTCTTCTACCTCATCATCATCTTCTTCAGAAGGAATTTGAGCCGAGTTATCTGTTATTTTTGTATTTTGAAATACTTTTTCTGAAAAGGCATCATATGTAGGTGTTTCAAAAAAATCTGTATACGATCGTCTTCCTGAAATTACGACCCCAACTTTTTTACTTATTGGAGCTTTAAAAAATACATCGGCTTGCGTTCCATTAACCCCTGCACCGCCATTAAACTCATTAGGAACCTTTTGATCACTAGAAATATCGATAACACCCGATACTCTATCCCCGTATTTGGGGTCTGCTCCCCCTTTAAACACTTTTGTGCTATTTACAACATTTGGATTAAATGCAGAGAGCATTCCAAAAAAATGCCCTGTATTATACATTTTTATATCATCCCATAGAATGAGATTTTGATCTGGCGAACCTCCACGGATTTGTATCCCAGTGGCAGTTTCGTCTGGACTGCTTATTCCAGGAATAAGTTGAATACCTTGTAAAACGTCAGGCTCACTTTGCCCTGGCAGAATACCAAGTTCTTCATTTGTTATTTGTAAAGAGCCATCAATACTTTTATCAATTCCTTTAGTAATATATCCCACAATAAGAACTTCTTCTAGAGACGTACTTTCTGCAAAAAGAAGGATTCTTGGACAGCCAGATATTTTAAAATCAGCAGCTTTCATTATTTTATCTTTGTAGCCTACATATTGTATGGTAATCGTTGTACTTTGATCAACATCACCCAACTGAAAAAAACCATCATCGTTGGCGATAGTCCCGGTTTTTGAACTTTCAATAATTATTGACGCAAAAGAGAGAGGTGCGTTAGTGCTTTCATCAAATAAGTGCCCGCAAACTTCCACTTTTGTGCTGGGAGAACTTACAATTACTTGTCTGTCTGATATTTTTTTAAAATCTAGATTAGTTAGTGTTTTTAAAGTAATTAAAATCTCGTCGAGCGGGGTATTGTTGATTGCCAGGGTAATAATTTTATCTTTTACGGTATCATTACTAAAGGAGAAGATAAGATCATATGATTCTGATAATTCATTAAGTACTTCTTGGAGCGGTGTTTGTTGATATTCTTTGGCAATTTGAGCCTGCAAAGAGCAGGTAAAAAAGAGAAATAATAATAGAATTTTTTTCATAAGCATTTTTTGCTTTAGATACTTCTAAAACGTTCGAGCTAGTACTGTAATAAAATTACTTTGGTGAAAGTGTAACAATACTTCCGTTTACAACATATTCTATACCCATAGGAACCAAAACAGATTCTAATGCAATGTTTAGATCTTTGTAGTTAAAGCCACCGGTAAATAGTTGATTTTGATTAATAAAATCTCTTTTAAAAGTTATATCATATTGTCTTTCCAATTCATCCAATACTTCTTTTAAAGGTGCACTATTAAATAGACTCTCTCCGCTCATCCACAGTGGTGATGCATCTGTAATTTTACTAGGGATTAGCTTCTTGTCTTTTAATAGCACAGCATCACCTTTTAGTAATATTTTTTGTTGACTATCTGCAGAGGACACTCTTACTTTTCCTTCATAACAACCTACCTCAAATTCACCTGGTCTTCCTTTTACATTAAATTGAGTACCTAAAACTTCAACTTTACCTAATTTTGTGTCAACTGTAAAGTTGGTTCCAGAGGTTACCTTAAAAAATGCTTCTCCTGTAAGTGTTACTTCTCGATTCTTTGACCAGAAAAAACGTTGATGCGAAAGAGAGGATGCAGCATTAAGATCCACAGTGGTTCCATCTGGTAATACAACTGCTAATTGTTGCCCGGATTCTGTTGTGTAATTTACTTTGTTAAAGAAAAGCCCAATAATAAGTACGATAGAAGCAGCTGCAGAAATAGCATATAGCATTGGTTTTAACTTAATAACCTTTCCTTTTTTAGGTTGTTTATCAAGATTTTCAAGTGTGTTTTCTAATGATTTACCAAGATCGAATGAAGGAGCATTAAAATATTCCAGACCATTAACAATCTTTTTGTAATCGTCATATTCTGGAAGATTCTTTAATTCCTCAACTTCGTTGTGAGTAAGCTCATCGTTTAACCATTTGGCCAGATATGTATTTTCGTTTTCGCTTAACATAAATTGTTTTACATGAGTGTTATGGATTTGTTATCAAATATTTACTTAATAACAGGTAATAGATTAAATACCCTACCTCGTGTTAGATGTTTTTTATAATTACTCTCATTTTTTTTAATGCATTATGCATTCGTTTTTCTACTGCTTTTACAGAAATATCAAGCATTTCGGCAATTTCATAATATGTTTTTTTATCAATCCTATTTAATAAAAACACTTCTCGCTGACCTTCGGGAAGTTCGGCAATTGCATTCTGAAGTTTATCCATAAACTCCTTTTCTTCCATTACAAAATCCGGAGATTCAACATTTTTATTACTACGAGGTATCTTAGAATATTCTAGCCTTACTTTTTGTCGAGCGACTTGATTTAAGAATAAATTATTGGCTACGGTGCACAAAAAACCTTTTGCTTTTTCAAAAATTACCTTCTTACAATGATGCCAAAGTTTTATGAAAGCTTCCTGCATAACATCTTCTGCTTGATCTCTATCACCACATTTATAGTAAATAAAATTCCGAACAGCCTCTGCATGTGTTTCAAATAGATCAGTAAAAACAGGTTGATCACAAACAGATTTTTGGGATTGCTCCATATATAAAAAGAATTTTTTTTCGAATTCTGGTAGGGTGAATTTAATCTCACCTGTTATTAACCCAAAAATAACTGATTATGCATTCGAAAACAAATCTTAAAATTACATTGATGTTAATTACTGTTATCGCTGTCACTTCTGTAGGGTTTAAAGTAAAACCAATCCTCAATAATTACGATAACTTTAATCCAAATAGGGTTTATAAAGTAAACTATAATTACTTTTTTAAATCTGCAAATAAAAGTACAACGGTAAAAAGTTTTATTCCCAAAAGTAATTCTAGACAAAGAATATCTGGAGAAAAAAACCAAAGCGATAGTACGTTGTCATTTACAAAGAAAATTGTCGAAAACGGAAATATAAGAGGTACTTGGGATACCGAAAACAAAAACACATACCACACTTTAAATTACGAATTCACTTTTGAAGGAAAGGAACGTAGGTATATCATTCCTAATCACTTTAATCTAATTTCCAGAAAGTACAAGAAATACCTTAAGCCTTCTGAAAATATACAATCTGAAGATGAAAGGATTCATGATCTTGCTTTCCGATTAGCACAAAATACATTAAATGATAAAGAGGTTATCAAAAATATTTTTGATTATGTGGTTAATATTCCTTCGGCTCCTATTATAACACTTACAGATGCGCTAACTACAATCGATCAAAACAGAGCTTCTTGTAATGGTAAAAGTAGATTATTTGTTGCACTAGCCAGAAACCTGGGATATGCGGCAAGAGTAAAGGGAGGGATTATTTTAGAGAACACTAATAAAAGAACATCACATGTATGGGCAGAGGTATTGATCAATGAAACTTGGATTCCTTTTGATGCATTAAACAATCACTTTGCATATTTACCTGCTAATTATTTAGAGATTTATGCTGGAGATGAGTTTTTGATAACTCACACACCCGGAATTCAGTTTGATTATTCTTACCAAATTAAAGAAGTAAATCACATTTCTTTTTTAAAAATGAATTCTGAAGAGATTCGTGAGTTGTCCAGTATTTCGTTATGGAAAGTTGTAGAAGGAGGTATCATCCCAAAAAACGCACTTAATCTATTGTTACTATTGCCAATAGGTGGCTTATTAGTAGCTTTTTTAAGAAATGTAGTAGGAGTAAAAACGTTTGGCGTATTTCTTCCGGTGTTGATCGCATTTTCATTACTGCATACCGGGTTCGTTTCTGGAATATTAATGTTTGTGTCATTAATCTTACTCGTGGGATTGATATCCTATCCGTTTGATAAGATTGGATTGTTATACACACCAAAACTTGTAATTTCTTTAACCATTATGGTTGGTTTAATGATCATTGCGACCATGATCGGTTTAGAGTATGATATTGCCTGGTTAACAACACTAACTTTTTTTCCTACCATTATTCTAACTATAGCCGCAGAACGTTTCTCACGAGCAACAGTAGAAGACGGTTATAAAATGGCCATAGATAAACTGTTGCAGACATTGTTGGCAACAACCATATGTTATGGTGTTTTGTCATGGTCATGGCTGCCATCTCTTCTTATTATTTTTCCAGAATTCATTTTGTTGATTATTATATCGGCAATGTTATTAGGACGATATATCGGAATACGTTGGGTAGAGTTTTATCGTTTCAAACCTCTTTTTAGCTAATCATTAATCAAAAAAATATTCAACTATGTTTTCAACAATCATACCTATGAAATCACGAAAAAAGTCTAAGGTTATTGGCTTAAATGAAAGAAATATAAACCTTATATATCCCAATAATCCAAAGAAACATTACCCTTTGGCGGATGATAAAGTGCTTACCAAAGAAATCTTACATCAATACGATATCCCATGTGCAGAAACATATGCCGTAATAGAATATAATAGCGATATTAAAAAAGCCTGGGCGCATTGTAAAAAATATAATACCATGGCCATAAAACCAGCTAATGGTTGCGGTGGTGGAGGGATTAAAATCATAAGAAAGGATCTGGATAATAATTGGACCACTAGCGGCAAGGTGATATCTGAGCGCGAGATTTTTCAATATATGGCTGCTACCATAATGGGATTTTTCTCTTTAGGTTCACATGATCGGGTTTTGATTGAAGAATGTATAGAACCGCATCCTTTTTTTCATGAAATATACCCCCAAGGAGTTCCAGATTTTAGAATTATAACATTAGACAAAAAACCACTCATGGGAATGCTAAGAATGCCAACAGATCGGTCAGATGGCAAAGCAAACCTTCACCAAAAGGGAGTAGGTATTGGAGTAGATATGGAAAAAGGAACACTTACCCAGGTATATGACGGGAAAAATTACTACGACCATCATCCAGATAGCAGATTTGTAGTTAAAGATGTGCCTATTCCGTATTGGAAAGAAATTCTTGAAATATCCGTAGCTACGGCAAAAGTTTTTCCCCTGAACTATCTGGGAATAGATATCGTAATTGATAAAATCAAGGGCCCACAAATTATGGAAATCAATGTACGTCCTGGGTTAGGAATACAACTAGTAAATAAAGAAGGATTAAAAGAATCTATTCAGAAAACAAACAAATAATTCAGAAGATAAGAAACAATTATGAATATAAGAAAAATAAGTATTGGAATTACAATGTTACTAATAAGCGGTCTAGCGTTTTCACAAAATAAGCACTCATTAGATCTTGAAACACAGGGCGGATATGAATATAATTATTTCAGAAGCCCTAAAGAAATACGCACTGATGGAGTGGTACTAACCGAGGATGATTTGATATCCAGCAGCATATACCAGGATATAGATGCTAAATATAGATATCGCTCTAAATGGAGTAAGAAAAACAGGTTTCGATTATTACTGAACCCTTTTTCTAGGATATTTTATGAAAACGTTGATGATAGTTACTGGAGTGTAAATGCCGTTGCAAAATACGATCATAAGTTTAGCAAGAAGTTTTCTTTTTTATCAGAACTAAGATTTAAAAGAATGAACAGAGAAGGGCTAGGAGGAGATCAGGATGTATTGATCAATCCACTAGGGTATACAAACTATGGAGCTACAGCCGGGATTGAATTTGTACCATTTGATAATAACGCAACAACTGTTGAAGGATTTTATAATCTCAAGAATTTCGATGCTTTTGGAGTGAGAGACCTACAATTTGATGAGTTTGGGGCACAATTCTCTAGTGTTCAGACGTTCGAAGTAAATCGATTAGAACACAAACTAGGAGTAAATGGGTATGTGAAAAAACGATTATATGATACATTTAATGCTAGTGAAATTGATACAGACGGGGAGCGAGATTGGGATTATGCAAAAGGAAGTTTGTTTTACGAATTACCTTTTAGTGACACATTCAAGATACGACCTAATTTTATGTATTATGCCAGGATTGATAATTCGACAGGACGATCAGGATTTAATCAATATGGTCCTGGTGTTATTATGGCCTATAAAAGTAAAACTACAAAAGTACGAACATCACTTTCGTTCATTACCAGAAATTATAAAGAGATAGAAGCACGAGATACAGAGGATCTAATAGGAGAGAAACTTAAATATGAGTATGCGAATTTTCAAATAAATGCCGCTCATAAAATAGGAAATGGGTTTTCATTAACAGGCACGATATATTCACGAGTACGAAACACTAATTATACCGATATAGATGCCCGTTCTTTTAGAAACTATAGAAATCAATACGCCGGGATTGGCGTATTGTGGGAGTTCTAAGATTTCTCCCAAAATGGCGGTTATTTTTTTGTTAAGCGTTACTTTTGTAGCGCTTAACTTTTTTAATTAAAATCTGTCAATTCGAGTGTTTCGATTTCTAATCGAAACGTATCGAGAATAGGATTTAGATATGCCAAAAAAGCTATTCTCGATACGTTTTATCTTCATTTCATTGCAATAAAACACTCGAATTGACGCTTTGGTTTCAAATAATAATAATAGAATAGATTAATAAAACATAACTATGGCCAGAGATGAACAATTGAAAGAACGCTGGGAGATACTGGTAAAAAAACTTTCAGATCAGTTTGCAGAAGGAGAGGACCTTGATCTTGATGCGATCATATACCTAATCGGAGTACAAGAATTGGGGCAGATTCACCGTAAATTTAAAAAAGACGAAAAACTAGATTTGATGCATATTGCTATATGCCGACTTCTAGAACCTTATGGGTATTATGAGTTTGATTTCTATGATGACGATGGTTGGCCCCATTATAAGGTAAAAGAAGAATTGCCTACTCTAAAGGCAGGAGAACAATCGGTCTTAATGAAAGAAGCCATTGTAAGTTATTTTTTGACAAGTGAGTATATCCTATAAAAACAACTTCAGTAATTACGGACTCGATTTATCGAAATTACGTAAATTTGCCGTTCTATTAAGAAAATAGTGATGATTGAGAAGATTAAAGAGTATATAACAGAGGTTGACTCCTTCAAGGCAAAAACCAAAGAAGATGTAGAGGCGTTCAGAATTAAATTTTCTGGTAAAAAAGGATTGATTAATGATTTTTTTGCTGAGTTTAGAAATGTAGCCAATGATCAAAAAAAAGAGTTTGGACAAGCTATTAATGCGCTCAAGGTAGCAGCAGAAGAAAAGGTGAAATCTCTAAAAGAAGAGTTAGAATCTAAAGAGGAAGATGCAGGAAAGTATGGAGACCTTACTCGCCCATCAGAACCTATTGCATTAGGATCACGTCACCCAATTTCGCTAGTAAAAAATCAAATCATAGACATCTTTTCTCGTATTGGATTTAATGTTAGTGAAGGGCCAGAGATTGAGGATGACTGGCATAACTTTACCGCGCTTAATTTACCAGAATATCATCCTGCCAGAGATATGCAGGATACATTCTTTGTGCAAACAGATCCAGATGTTTTATTGCGTACACATACCTCATCGGTACAAGTACGATATATGGAAAATAACCAACCACCGATTAGAACAATTTCTCCAGGAAGAGTGTATCGTAACGAAGCAATTTCTGGAAGGTCGCATTGCTTTTTCCACCAAGTAGAAGGATTGTATATAGATAAGGATGTTTCATTTGCTGATCTAAAACAAACATTACAGTATTTTACTACAGAGATGTTTGGTAAGTCAAAGATTAGATTAAGACCATCATATTTTCCGTTTACAGAACCAAGTGCAGAAGTAGATGTATATTGGGGATTAGAAACCGAAACCGACTATAAAATGACCAAAGGAACTGGTTGGTTAGAAATTATGGGTTGCGGAATGGTGGATCCAAATGTACTTAAGAATTGTAACATCGACCCAGAAGAATATAGTGGTTTTGCTTTTGGAATGGGAATAGATCGTATTGCTCTTTTATTATATGGCATCTCTGATATACGTATGTTAAGTGAAAATGATGTACGTTTCTTAGAGCAGTTCAAGTCTACACTGTAAATGATAAGTACCAAAACTGGAACATGAAAGAAGACATAGAAATACCTGTTGTAGAAGGGGTTTATGTAGCAGTAGTCCATGAGTGGAATGAAGAGTTTTTAGCCAAGGACTGGAATTCTTATATTATTAATGATCGGGATGTTGCCATAGAAATGGTTTTGGTCGTTACAAAGGGATACGACGAAGATCGAAAAACTTCACTTTTACGTCATGGTATTGGAACATTAGAACCTAAATCATTTGCAAAAATTGAAATGCTTCAGGAAGAGTTGTTAGGAATGAATAACGAATTTGCGGTTACTTTTTTTGCTGACAGCAAATTATATGAAAAGAAATACGTATTCAGAAAACATACGATTAACGAGAATGCATTTCGAGAACTACCTGTAATGAACACAAGAGGTGTTTTGGTTCAATAACAAAAATAAATTTCTCCCAAAACCGAAATGCTTTAGTTGCGGTTCTGGGAGAATAATTTAGTATATCGGGTACTATTCTTTTATTTCAAATACTATGGGTAAAGAGAAAAGTACACCAACATTAACACCGTCTTGTTGACCAGGGGTCATTTTTGGTAGCGATTTTACTACTCGTATCGCTTCTTCTTCTAATGCTTGATGAGGCCCTCTTGCTTGTACACTTCCAATCTTACCAGTATTGTCAATTTTGAAACGGACATAAATTTTCTGTTTTCCGCTAAGGTTGTGTTTATCTGCAACCGTTATATTAAATTCTTTTAAAACCGCTTGCTGAATATTGTTCATAAAACACTTTTTGGTTTCTTCTGATGATTGGTTTTCGCAACCTGGGTATACCGGTACTTTTTCAATTTTGGCAAAAGGAAGCTCTGTTTTATTGGAGCCATCATTATTTACTAAAAGAGCTAAAACTTTCAAAGCTTTTTCTTCTTCGGGCGTTACATTTCCTTGTATTTCGATTTGGTGTTTTACAGCCTCGATTTTTTGCATTAAGGGACTTTTTCCTTCGGCTAGATCTTTTGAAGAAGGTCCATTTTGAGCTTCAATTTCCTGAGTGCAGGATGTGTATACCAGCATAATACTAACTACAGGAACTAATAATAAATACTTTAATTGAAAAATTTTCTTCGATTTTGATTTTCGTAACATAACTATTCGGTTTTTGATTAATGAATGATTAAAAAATGTATTGATGAATGATATTTTATCGGTTTGAAAAATTTGTGATAACAAATCTTGATAATATTCTTTTTTATTTACTTCGGATATAGCTTTGGCATCTGCAATGTACTCCTGAAGCATGGCAACTCTTTTTTGATATACATAAACCAGAGGATTAAACCACATGGTAATGCGAAGTAGTTCAAAAAAGATTAGATCCAAAGAATGATACTCTTTTACATGAACTTTCTCATGTAAAAGAATGTTTGTTTTTTTAGTTTCAGAAAGTGTTGCTCCCAAAAATATGGTATTAAAAAAAGAGAAAGCAGTATTAGTATTGGGTAACGAAACTAGATTAAAATTGTGCACTCTGGTTTTGGTCCCAGTTCGCTTTAATTTTATTATAGTAAAGATCTTGTAAACAAAAAGCAAAGCACTAATTACCACTCCCAAATACCATGAATACTGCCATACTACTGGTGCTGTAAGAAAAGTAAAGAAGGATTGCGGTGATCCTAAAACAATTTCAGGAAGTAGTATTTCTTTGGTGGTGCTACCACTTATTAGTAATTCGGGTAATTGGATGATATATTCTTCAGGAATATTTTCTTGTATTGCATGAATTTTTATGAATGGAAGAATGAAACTTAGAATAGGAGTCGCTAAAAGATAAACACGATTCCAATTAAAAAACGTTTCTTTTTTTAAAAATACATCGTATACAATTAAAAAAAGTAATTGAAAAGCTAGTATTTGTATAATATAATGTAGCATTTTACTCTTCTTCGTTATTAATTTCTTTCATTGCTTCTTCCATCTCACTGATACTGATATCATTTTTCTTCATAAAAAAAGACACCATACTTTTAAAAGAACCTTGAAAATACCCATCAACCAGTTTGGTAATACTCTGATTGCTATAATCTGTCTTTTTAACCTTCGGGATATATATATGAATTCGGCCTTCTTTGCGATACGCAACAAATCCTTTATCTTCTAATATTCTCACAATAGTAGAAACAGTATTATAAGCGGGTTTGGGGGCCGGAAGTTTTTCGAGTATTGATACTATACTACCTTCATCTATTTCCCAAAGGATTTTCATGATGTCTTCTTCGGCCTTGGTAAGTTGTTTCATAGGTATCCTATTTATTCCTCAAACTAGGTTTTTAGTTTGAGGTTGCTAATATAAACTAAATTATTAGTTCGAACTAATAATTTAGTTTGAAATTTTTAAGAAATTTCAATTTCCCAGTAGAATAGGAGGGTATTTTCCAAAGATTTAAGCTAAAACTTAATTATTCATTAGAATACAATAATAATTCATCATCATCATGCACTATTGTATCTATCTGTACTAAGCCTATTTTTTGAAGTAAATTTTTAGAAATTGTATTTTTGGCGGTAGTTATGCCAAGTATAGGATGCATTTTAAGAGTAGAAGTCCCATATTCAATCGTTTTTTTTGCAGCTTCATGAGTAAACCCTTTTCCTTCATATTCTGGCAAAATTGCGAACCCAATATCTACATGCTCTAAATAATCTCTTTTTATGAATCCACAAATCCCTATGGGCTTGTTTTCCTTTTTTGAGATCATTTTATAAAGGCCATAACCATTAGTTTCATAGCTGTAAATCAGACTCTTTTCTATGTAAACAATGGCATCTTTTTTAGATTTTATACCACGATCACCAATAAATTGTATCCAATTAGGACTGTTAAGAAGCTCAAAAAAGAAATCCGCATCTCCTTTATCTGCTTTACAAATCCGTAGCCTTTCTGTTTCTAGCATTAGCATATAATCAGTTTTTTAGGAGTAATGACAAATATACAGTAACATTTTATGTGAAATTAGTGAAGTCGTCTTAACGTATGAAAAACATCCATAATATCGATTAAATGCCTTTTTTTACGATAAATTACACATTTTAACGTTAAATATTTGTTAACAAGAAGTATTTTTCTGATTTTTGTCAGTGTAATTGGAAATACAATATATGAAGAGATTTTTACTCATCTATTTGGCACTGTTAGTTGTGCTTATTATGATTTTATATTCTTGCGGAAGCAGTGGTTCTAATGGTCCAGATGTTACTATTGCTGGTACCTGGAATTTGGTGCAGGAATATAGCAATGAAGGAGAAGGTACCCCGCTAGAAGAATTTCCGTTGTCCAAATGCAATAAGATGACAACATTAGAGATTTTTGATAGTGGTAGATTTATCGAAAAAAGTTATTATGAAGATTCTAGTATTTCAGGAGAATGTGCCAAAGATAGTGAGGACACCAAAGGAGATTGGAAAAAAGGGCCAAACGGCATGTTTCTTTTTATTTATGATAAAAACAATGCACTTTTTCTAAAGGGATCTACTGTAACGGTTGAAAAAGGAAATCTTGTGGTCACTTCTGTATATACAGATGGGGATTTAGGTTCAGGCACGATACTTAAGTTTAT
This sequence comes from uncultured Aquimarina sp., assembly GCA_947496355.1. GTDB lineage: Bacteria > Bacteroidota > Bacteroidia > Flavobacteriales > Flavobacteriaceae > Aquimarina. Next base: position 137,566 of record CANMCO010000001.1, on the reverse strand, counting down.
GTATTCGCGAGTGTTATAAGAAAGTTTGTTTATAGATAACGTTTATTTAATTGCTTAGCTCTTTGGTATTACAAAATAAGAATATAAAGTAAAGCCTGTACAAAAAAAATGCACAGGCTTTGTTTGTCTTTTACTGCCGTTTTTACACAATGTGGTAAAATGAGGGGGCTCATTAGAACTGACTAATAAAAGACAATGAAAAACGTTTTTGATATGTATAAAACACTCGTGTTATATTCCTTTTTCCCAAGTGGGAAGCTATAACAAAAATTTAAAGTTATGTTACGGAAACCCATACATGATGTAAGAAAGTTTTTTGTATGTATTATAACCTCTGTAGACACGTGGTTTTTCGAATAAAAGCACCCGTAACGCCCTAAGATGACTTCTACGTTAATATTGATATTGTATGATATTATAATAACGGTTTAGAAAAACATTCAGTAGAACGAAGATTTCAAGAATCAATACCTAATATCCAACTTTTTCACGAACTCTAGCTAAAACTTCGTTGGCAATTGCGGTTGCTTTTTTGGCACCAATTGCTAGAGCTTCATCAATTTCCTTTAAATTTTCCATGTAGTAATTATAGCGTTCACGCTCAGTAGCAAATTTTTCAATAAGTAGTTCAAATAAAGCTTGCTTGGCATGCCCATATCCATAATTACCGCCTAGATAATTCTTTCTCATTTCCTCTAGCTGTGTAGGAGAAGCTATCAATTTATATAGTCCAAAAGCATTGCAAGTATCAGGGTTTTTAGGTTCTTCTAGCGGTGTACTATCGGTTTGGATAGCCATAACCTCTTTACGCAGTTTTTTGTCTGGTAAAAATAAGTTAATAGTGTTGCCTTTTGATTTACTCATCTTACTGCCATCTGTTCCAGGAACATACATTGTATCTTTTTGTACTTGAGCCTCTGGTAATACAAATAATTCACCTACCTGAGCATGCATCCTAGAAGCTACATCTCTGGTCATCTCTAGATGCTGCAATTGATCTTTACCAACAGGAACAATTTCTGCATCATATAATAATATATCTGCCGCCATTAACATGGGATACGAAAATAATCCGGCGTTTACATCCTCAAGACGATCGGCTTTGTCCTTAAAAGAATGTGCCAGCGTTAATCGTTGATAGGGAAAAAAACAGCTAAGGTACCATGATAATTCTGTTACTTGTGGGATATCACTTTGTCTATAAAAAACAGTTTTTTCTATGTCTAGCCCAAATGCCAACCAGGTTGCAGCAGTAGAGTAGGTGTTCTCGCGCAATGTTTTGGCATCTTTGATCTGTGTGAGCGAATGCATATCGGCAATAAATAAGAAGGATTCGTTTTGCGGCTGATTTGCCATTTCGATTGCTGGAATGATTGCTCCCAATAAGTTTCCTAAATGCGGAGTCCCTGTACTTTGTACTCCTGTTAGAATTCTAGACATAGTAATTTTGTAGTTTCTCGCAAAGGTAATTTTTTTGTTCACATGCTCAAACCAATTGTGTACTTTTGGGGGAATGGTTTTTATCAAGAAGATATTAATTCTACTATGGCGCATTTGGTTTTATATCCTAATGGGTGTTCCGATTATTATAATGTTTCCGGTATTATTGATCTTAACTTCTAGAGAGCAATGGTATCCACAGTTTTTTGTAGTGGCTCGTTTTTGGGCCAAGATCGTATTGTATGGATGTGGATTTTTACCAAAAGTTACCAAAGAGACCCAGGTGGATCCCACAAAAAGTTATATGGTGGTAGCTAACCACACATCGATGACAGATATTATGTTTATGTTGTATTGCGTAAAAAATCCTTTTGTATTTGTAGGTAAAAAAGAACTAACCAAGATTCCTATTTTTGGATTTTTCTATAAACGAACATGCATATTAGTAGATCGCAGCAGCCAAAAAAGCAGAAAAGAAGTTTTTGATAGGGCACATGCCAGGTTACATGATGGTACCAGTATCTGTATTTTTCCAGAAGGTGGTATCCCTGATGACGAGTCAATTATATTAGATGATTTTAAGGATGGTGCATTCAGGTTAGCAATTGATCATCAGATTCCTATATTACCGTTAACCTTTTTTGATAGTAAAAAACGCTTCTCTTATACTTTTTTTAGCGGAAGCCCGGGAATTATGAGCGGATATATTCATACAGAAATACCAACAACCGGAATGACACAGAAGGATAAAAAAGGACTTAAGGAAAAAACACGTAATGTTATTTTAAATGCTTTAGAGGCAGATAATAAAAATAAGATGTAGGGCATTTTGGAAAGGGGCTTTTATAAATTTCAGTTAATTGACATAGTACTATTAGGGATAAACCATAAAAAAAATCCCAAATAAGTAAGAATAATACTACAATTCATGATGTTTTAGATATATTTTATGTATTTTGCGGAAATAATTTGCATTTAATCTGTTTTCCCAAAATAGAATATATGAAAAAAAACTATTTTCTACTGCTCATTTTTATGAGCTCATTTTGTTTTTCACAACAAAAATCCCTGGATAGTATCATCCCAACAATCAAGACACGCAAAGATACGCTGGCATTTGATAATGCTATGGGGTATTTTAAACAATTGTGGATACAAGAAGATTATGAGCTTGCATTATCCTATGAAGATAAGTTATTGAAACTTTCCAGAAAAATAAAATATGATAGAGGAATCGGAGATGTTTATAATCAAATTGGAAACGTTTATAATCTAACAGACCAATACATTAAAGCTTTTCATAACTACGATAAGGCTGCTATTTACTATAAAATTTCCAATCACCTAAGAGGGTTGGCAATAATTAATAATAATAAATCAACTATAGAGCAAAAACAAGGTAATCTTGAAAACGCAATCAACTATTTATTAGAAGCCAATTTATATTTTGTAAGAGTAAACGATAGCTTGGTCTTATCAAGTACATATAATAATATAGGCAATGTATATTCAGGTCTTGGAGATTTTGAACTAGCAAAAGAGTATTATCTTAAATCTATAAACCTAAAAAGAAAAAGTAAATCAAAAAAATTAGGAGCATCACTTAACAATCTTGCATTATTATATATCGATCTTAAAAAACTGGATAGCGCCAAAGTTTTAATCCAAGAATCATTATCGATAAACAAAAATGATAATAACGCATTGGGCATTGCTTCTGCCTACAACAGACTTGGATTGATAGCCTTAATTTATAAAGACTATAAAAAATCCAAAAAATATTATGATTCTTCTTATATAGCGGCCAAAAAATCTAAAAATGATCGAATACTGGCGAACTCTACCCAACAATTAGGACTTGTTGCCATTAGAACCAAAAAATATAAGGAGGCAGAAAATCTGTTACGTACTGCTCGCAAAGAACTCATTAAATTAAAACAACAACCTCTTCTTCTTACAAACTATGAATATGCAGCTATTTTAGATTCGGCCAGAGGTGATTTTGCTGGTGCTTTTGAATGGCAGAAGAAATACCAACAGTTGGCAGATGAAAATACATCAGAAGAAACGACTAAAAAGATTGAAATTGCTGAAACTCGTTTTAAATCAGAAATGGAACAGCTCAAACTCATTGATGCGCAGGAAAAAAGAGAACTACAAACCAAGGACGAGTTGTTTAGATATAGAGCCTTTACATATGTCAGTTTGGGAATTACTCTGATAATACTAATATTCATGGCATATATAGCCAAATCCAGAAGAGAGCGAAAACGATATGTAAAACAATTAGATGAATCTAATCAAGTCAAAAACAAATTGTTTTCAATTATTTCTCATGATCTTAAAAATGAAATCCATGGCCTTGACGGAAGTTTGAACCTGCTAAAAGATAATGCTATTTCTACCGAAGAGTTCAAAGAAATTGTTCCGTTGCTTGCAAATAGAACACATCAAACGTCAATTTTACTTAATAATTTATTGAATTGGTCAAAATCTCAAATGAAAGAGCTTAATGCCAAACCTACAGTTTTTAATATTAATGAGATCATTAATAGTAAGTTCACCTTTTTTACACCCAAGGCAGATCTTAAAGATATTAAGCTCATGAATAAATTGGACGCTACCATGGTTTTTGCAGATAAAGATATGTTTGCGATAGTATCTCAGAACCTTATTGCAAATGCAATAAAATTTTGTAATCCAGGAGACTCTATAACGTTATCATCTAGCGAAAAAGAGGAGCATTATGAAATCTGTTTCGAAGATACTGGTGTTGGTATTGAAGCAGAAAACCTTGATAAACTTTTTGCTGAAGATACTTTTACAACCACCGGAACTCAGCAAGAAACAGGAACGGGGCTTGGATTAAGAATTTGCAAAGAACTTGTAGAGCTTAATAATGGTGACATAATGGTGAAAAGTGCCCTTGGTCAAGGAAGCACATTTTGCATAACATTACCAAAAGCATCATAAACGATAAAACTTTAGATTAGATCACAATATAAAAGCCGTTCCTGGGAAGGAACGGCTTTGTTCATCATTGCTTAGTATATTTAGCAATAACAACCTAACCCAACTAAAATCATTTAAAATTTTATACTTACCCCGGTATATATACCAAAATAATAAGGTCTGAAGTTTTCTGTATTACCATTAAAGGCGTTGAACTGATATTTAAAAATAGGTTCTAGATTAATCTGAAATTGGTCTGATAACTTATAATCTATTCCCACACCAATATTCCCACTAAAACTTACATTATTCAAGTTATTAGCTTCCCCGATAGGCGTTTCAAAATCACCTGCTTCTACAGAGATTTCATTATCTTGAAGCAACAAAGTGCTTACCCCACCAATCATATTTACTCCAAGTTTTTTGTTAACCAGAGCATATTTCATTTCCATCGGAATTTCGATATAACCAATACGCTGATTTAACAACCCTACATTTTGCCCACTATTTAAAGCGTCTCTGTTAATATCTGATAGTGCTGCGTTATCTGTATCTTCTGCCCCAATATCTGAAACCAAAATTGCATCTGCATTGGGATCATAATTTATACTTGCCAGATTTTGGCCTACAATTCCCGAAGGAGAGAACCCTATATCTTGTGTATTGTAACTAAGATCTACTTTGTTAACCCCCGAGCGTACACTTAATCGTTCATTTATATTGTATGAAATTTGTACTCCATAACTAAGATTGACTTCGCCACCTTTATTATTATCTGCGAATTGAGAATCGATAGAAGATCCATTTCCTATAGAATTATAGTATACTGGTGCAATATTAGGAGCTACATTCCATTTTTTTGAAGATGATGTTTCTTCAGCAATGGTTTCTTCTTTTTCTGAGATAACATCAAAGATTGATTTTTTATTCAGGTCATCCTTAGGTTTCACTTCTCCAGGAATACTATCATTTTTTTCGGTTTTTTCATCAGTATTAATCTTGTTTTCTGCGATTCCCTTGGTGTCAGTATTATCTTCTTGTTTAGGTATTGTAAAAAGTGGATTTTCCTTTTCTGATTTTAAATCTTGATGGTTAGTAATAGTAGTCTTGTCTTTGGTATTGTTTTTTAGAATTTCGTCCTCGTCTTTCTTCGGTGAAAAGGGGGTAGGTTGATTTACTTTTTTTATTGCATTATCTGTAATTCTAGACTCTTTATCCTTCTTATTCTCTAAAGATTCAGGGATCTCTTTTTCAGAATTTGAAGCTGTAGCACGGTTGGTGTCATCAAACCTATCTCGAGTTTTTGTTGGAGATTTATCGCCAGGAGTAATACGTTTACTATCATTATCAGATGTATTGATTTCTTCATTTTCTGAAGAAACGATCACTGTATTAATTGGGTTAACATCTATAGTATCACTATCTCGGGATCGTATTTCTTTGGTGTTTTCGGTATCATTCGAAACTATAGTTTCGGTCTTTGAGTCTGGAGTTAGTGACATATAGCCCACTGTAAAAATAATTGCCAGCAAGGCAGCAACACCGCCAACCTTGTACCATAAAGGTATTATGATTGCTCGTTTTCGATTCTTTTGGCGGGCTTTAATTTTTTCCCAGACAGCTTCGTCAGGAGTGACTTCAAAATCTTTGAATTTTTCCTGAAATAATCTATCTATGTTTTTTTTATCATTCATCTTCGTTCATCAATTGCACGAACATATTGTTCTTGATTGGTTTCTATTTTTACTTTTAATATATTTCTAGCTCTTGCCAGATTTGATTTTGAGGTTCCAACAGAAATATCTAGCATTTCAGCAATTTCTTTGTGTGAATAACCATCTAATATGTATAGGTTAAAAACTAATCGATATCTGTCTGGCAGCTGCTGAATAATACTGAGAAGATAATCTAGAGAGATCTCTTGGTTATCTATTTCTACTTCAACTTCTTCTTCAATTTGTTCTTCATTAACAATTTCAAAAACCTTTTGCTTTCTGTAGCGTTGTAATGCAGTATTTATGGTTACTCGCTTTATCCAGCCTTCAAAAGATCCTTTGTTTTTATATTGCGCAATTTTTTCAAAAATTGTTATAAATGCATCCTGTAAAGTGTCTTCAGCACTAGGATAATCGTTAGAATACTTTAAACAGATCGAAAATAACTTACTGCTATATAGTCTATACAATTGCTCCTGCGCGACGGCATTTTTTTTCTTACATTTTTTTATGAGTTGATCTAAACCCACTAATAACTTTTTTGGTTTATGTGATTATATTGCTACGGGTACTTCTATTGTTAGAAATTGATTGTTGCCTTGTTCATCTCTTCCTTGCCAAAACCTAAAAACATAGGAGTCTTCATTTCCAACAAAAAATGTAAAAGACTCTTCTGTCAAACCAATAATGTCTGGATCCTGGCAAGGGGTTCCATTGTCAATTATTACACTAATGGCCACAACAGTACGTTCATTACCAACACCATCATATTCAAACCCTGAAAAAGCGTGGCAACTGGATGGTCTAAAATAGGAAACAGTTATTTCGTAGGTTTCACCTCTTACAAACTGATCCGGAATTGTTACTTCTTCAATTTTTACGGCTTCAAAAAAGAAGCGAGTATTGTCATCATCTGCACATCCTGGCATGATGAGGACTAGAAAAAATCCTAAAATTATTTTTACTCTTCTCATATTTCAGGGGTTTTGAGAAATACTATAATTATCCTTATAATTAGATGTTAGAAGATGGATAAGGTTGCTTTTAAGGTAAAAAAAAATCCCGTGGCTACGGGATTTTAATGTTTTTATTAAGAAAGTTTTATTCTTTTATAATTTTAATGGCCTCTTTAATTTTTCCTTCAAGTTCTTCCATAAGTTCTGGATTGTCATTGAGCAATGCTCTTACTGCATCTCTTCCCTGACCTAGTTTTGTATCCTCATAACTAAACCAAGAACCACTTTTCTTAACTATTTCATAGTCCACACCAATATCAATAATTTCACCAGTTTTAGAAATACCTTCACCATACATAATATCAAACTCTGCGGTTCTAAACGGCGGGGCTACTTTGTTTTTCACTACTTTTACACGAGTTTTATTACCCTGCACCTCACTGTTACTATCTTTAATCTGGGTAGAACGACGAATATCTAAACGAACAGACGCGTAAAATTTTAAAGCGTTACCACCAGTTGTTGTTTCAGGATTTCCAAACATAACTCCGATCTTTTCACGAAGCTGGTTGATAAAGATTACTGTACAGTTTGTTTTACTAATCGAACTTGTTAATTTTCGAAGTGCTTGTGACATTAATCTGGCGTGAAGTCCCATTTTAGAATCACCCATTTCACCTTCGATTTCACTCTTAGGCGTTAATGCAGCCACAGAATCAATAACAATGATATCAATAGCACCAGATCTGATTAAATTATCAGCAATTTCTAATGCTTGTTCACCATTATCAGGCTGTGAAATAATCAAATTTTCAATATCTACTCCTAGCTTTTCTGCATAAAAACGATCAAAAGCATGCTCTGCATCAATAAAAGCCGCAATACCTCCTCCTTTTTGAGCCTGAGCAATAGCGTGCAATGTAAGCGTTGTTTTACCAGAAGATTCTGGTCCGTAAATCTCGATTACTCTACCTCTGGGATAACCACCAACACCAAGTGCCAAATCTAAACCAAGAGATCCAGTTGAGATGACATCTACCTCTTGAACGGCACTGTCACCCATCTTCATTACTGTTCCTTTTCCGTATGCTTTATCTAATTTATCTAGGGTAAGTTTTAATGCTTTTAATTTTGCGTCTTTCTCTGTACTCATTTGTTGTTCAAATATATCGGGATTTGACATTCATATTAACTTTTTGCTAAAGTACTATTTCTTTTTGTAGCTGCGATATGGATTATAAAATCGTTATTAACAACAAAATAATAGCGCAAAACCCTTATGGTTTTCAGGTTAGAACTTCTAAGAAAAGGATTTTTTTTGCGACAAACGCAACCTTTCTTCTTTTTTTGCATCTACAAGAAAAGCAAATTTGAACAAAAAAGCATGAAGGAGGTAAGTAATGAAGTTTCTTAAAAGAGTCATACAACACAACCTTGATGGGTGTACAGTTACTAAAATTAGTAACTGTATAGTAGAAGGTGGTTAGCTTCGTTATTTTATTTACTTAGTTTTAAATTAAAAATAACGAATTAGCCCAAAAAATGCCTTGGAAAAAGTTTCCAGGGCATTTTTTTGCTCAAAACTCACCTATTCTTGCATATTGCATTAGGATTTGTACTTTTGCAGCATATAAATTATTTCTTTTAACTTAAAACGTAGGTATAGCATGCAACTGTACAACAAATTAAGCGCTAAAGAAAGAGCAGCTCTCATCGATGAGGCCGGAACAGAACGCCTTACACTCTCTTTCTATAAATACGCAAATATTGGTAACCCCAAAATCTTTAGAAATCACCTCTTTATTCATTGGGACGAATTAGATGTTCTGGGCAGAATTTATGTAGCTCACGAGGGTATCAATGGTCAATTATCGGTACCGGCACCAAATTTTAAAGCTTTCAAAGAGCATCTTGACAGTATATCGTTTTTAGAAAACGTACGCCTTAATATAGCTAGAGAACAGGATATTAAATCTTTTCTAAAGCTAAAAGTAAAAGTACGTCACAAGATTGTTGCCGATGGGTTGAATGATGATACTTTTGATGTAACAAATAAGGGAGTGCATGTAGATGCCTCAACATTTAACGAACTTATCGAAGATCCAGAGACTGTATTGGTAGATATGCGTAATCATTATGAGAGTGAGATTGGTCATTTTAAAGGAGCAGTTACTCCCGATGTAGATACGTTTAGAGACTCTTTAGATATTATCGAAGAAGATCTTAAAGATCATAAGGAAGACAAAAAATTAGTTATGTATTGCACAGGCGGGATTAGATGTGAGAAAGCTAGTGCATATTATAAGCATAAAGGCTTCAAAAATGTTTTTCAGCTAGAAGGGGGTATAATAGAATATGCCAGACAAATAGAAGAAAAAGGTTTAGAAAATAAATTTGTGGGTAAAAATTTCGTTTTTGATCACAGAAGGTCAGAACGAATTACAGAAGATGTAATTGCTAATTGTCATCAATGTGGAAAATCTTGTGATACTCATGTAAATTGTGAGAATGAGGCATGCCACTTATTATTTATTCAATGTTCAGCTTGTGCTGCAGAAATGGAAAATTGCTGTTCAACGGCATGTAAAGAAATAAACAGATTACCGTTTGAAGAACAAAAAGCATTAAGAAAAGGTAAAGGAAATAGTAATAAGATCTTTAAAAAAGGTCGTTCTGAAGTGCTGAAATACAAGCAGTGATGCTAAAGTGGTGAAGATACTATGCAGATAATTTTTTTCACAGTATCTTTAACAATTGAGATGTTAGAATCAAATTATCGTTTCTAAACATTTAGTAAGAACCATTTTTGTTACGATTTTAATCGTAGACAAATTTCAATATAGGTAGAAAATATGGGATGTAGTAGTTGTTCCTCCGGAAAAGACGGACAACCAAAAGGGTGTAAGAATAATGGTACCTGTGGTACTGATGGTTGTAATAAATTAACAGTTTTTGATTGGCTATCTAATATGTCACTTCCTAGTGGCGCAACCCCTTTTTCTTGTGTCGAAATACGATTCAAGAATGGTAGGAAATCTTTTTTTAAAAACACAGAAAATCTTTCGTTAAGTATTGGGGATGTAGTAGCCACAGAAGCTTCTCCCGGTCATGATGTTGGAATCGTTTCTCTTGTTGGTGAACTGGTTCGTGTACAAATGAAAAAGAAGAAGGTAGAAGTAGATAGCGAAGAGGTTAAAAAAGTATATAGAAAAGCTTCTCAAAAAGATATAGATATCTGGCAAAAATCTCGAGATAGAGAAGAAAAAATGAAGGTTCGTGCCAGAGAAATTGCTATTAGACTTGAGCTGCAAATGAAAATTTCTGATATAGAGTTTCAAGGTGATGGTTCCAAAGCAACTTTTTATTACACAGCAGAAGAACGTGTCGATTTTAGGCAATTGATAAAAGAATTTGCCCATGAATTTAGTACACGTATAGAAATGCGACAAGTAGGTTTCAGACAAGAAGCTGCCCGATTGGGAGGCATTGGATCGTGCGGTCGTGAGTTATGCTGCTCAACATGGTTAACCGATTTCAGATCTGTAAATACTAGTGCAGCGCGATATCAGCAGTTATCTCTTAATCCACAAAAATTAGCAGGCCAATGCGGAAAATTAAAATGTTGTCTTAATTATGAGTTAGATGCGTATATAGACGCTTTAAATAGTTTTCCAAAATCTGACACAAAACTAAAAACTGAAAAAGGAACAGCGGTTTGTCAAAAAATAGACATATTTAGAGGATACCTATGGTATGCATATGAGGGCGAATGGATGAATTGGCACAAGATTTCTACAGATCATGCAAAAGAAATAATTGCTGCAAACAATAACAACGAAAAGGTAGTCGGTCTAGAAGAATTTGCTTCAGAATTAATGGAAGACACTAAAATGAATTTTGAGAACGTTGTAGGACAAGATAGTTTAACTCGATTTGATCAACCAAAACATAATAAAAGAAGAAAAAAAAATCGCAACAAAAGGAAAAATACTTCTAGAACAAATACAGACAAACAGACTTCGGGTTCGAACAAATCAAAAGGAGGAAACTCTCAAAAACAGGCCGGAGGATCAAACAAACCTAAAGGAGGGAATTCTGGAAATAAAAACACTAAAAAGACAAGTAATCAACGTAATAAAAAATCTCGATCTCGTAATAATAACAATGATAAAGGTTAGATCTGTTTTAGCAATTTTTGTTGCGATTAGTATGTTTTCTTGTGATGACAAACAAGTTTTTGATAAATATCAAACAGTGTCAGAATCATGGGAAATAGATGAAGAAATAAGTTTTGAACTACCAAAACTTGATTCTGTACAAACCTATAATCTGTTTATTAATGTTCGCAATACAAACGACTACAAATACAGTAATTTGTTTTTGATTAGTGAGATGAAATTTCCGAACGGGAAAGTAGTTACAGATACTTTAGAATACGATCTTGCAGCTCCTAATGGAGAATGGCTGGGAGAGGGTTTTTCTGACCTTAAGGAAAATAAATTATGGTATAAGGAAAATATAAACTTCATAGAAGAAGGAGTTTATACGATCACCCTACAGCATGCTATGAGAAAAAATGGCGAAGTTGATGGGATAAACTCCTTAGAAGGAATTACAGATATCGGATTTAGAATAGAATATGCTCAAAACCCTTAAAATATGGCAAAGGCAACACCCAAATCAAAAAAGAAAAAAACCAATAGTACAGGAATCAATACGTTAAAGTTTATAAAGGCATTTTGGATCATATTTGCATCTGGAATTTTTCTAGTTGTTTTATTATTTCTTTTTGCCAGTTGGGGTTTTTATGGGGATATGCCCAAGTTTGAAGAATTAGAAAACCCTCAAAACGATCTTGCAACACAGATTATTTCTTCTGATGGAACACAAATAGGAACTTTTTTCAAAGAAAACAGAACTCCAGTTAGTTATGATGATTTGCCACAACATTTGGTAGATGCACTAGTAGCAACAGAAGATGCTAGATATTATGAGCATTCGGGGATTGATGCAAGAGGTACCTTAAGAGCATTCATTTTTTTAGGAAGTAAAGGAGGGGCAAGTACCATATCTCAGCAGTTATCAAAACAACTGTTTACAGGCGGATCAAAAAATATTTGGGAACGTTTCAAACAAAAACTGAAAGAATGGGTAATCGCAACCAGGCTAGAAAGACAATACACAAAAAATGAGATCATAACAATGTATCTTAACAAGTATGATTTTCTTAATCAGGCGATTGGTATTAGTTCTGCGTCAAGAATCTATTTTGGGAAAAATCCGAAAGACCTCAATAAAGAAGAGGCGGCAGTTCTTGTAGGAATGCTTAAAAACTCATCGTTGTTTAATCCATTACGCAGACCAGAGATGGTAAAAAACAGGAGAGATGTTGTTCTTAATCAAATGGCGAAATATGATTATATAAATGAAAAAGAACGAGACAGCCTAAAGCAATTACCTCTTAATCTAGACTATTCGCCAGAAGGACATAACGACGGAACAGCAACTTATTTTAGAGAGTTTGTAAGAAGTTGGATGTCTAATTGGGTGAAAAATAATCCGAAAGGGGAAAATGAGGAAGGAGAAACAGAATATTTTGATATTTATAGAGATGGATTGCGAATTAATGTAACCATTGATTCAAGAATGCAAAAATATGCTGAGGAAGCCGTAGAGGAACATATGTCAAATCTGCAAAAAGAATTTGATAAGCAGGAAAAAGACAATAAAACCTCACCTTTCAGAGATTTAACAAAAGCTGAGGTAGAAAAAATAATCGATCGTAGTATTAAGTCTTCTGCCAGAAGAAAAAAAATGCTGACACAAGGGAAAAGTGAGAAACAAATAAGAAAATCTTTTGATGAAAAAACTGAAATGAAAATCTTCAGTTGGAAGGGTGAAATAGATACGATTATGACCCCAAAAGATTCTATCTTATATTATAAAAAATTCTTGCGCTCTGGATTAATGTCTATGGAACCTCAAACTGGTCATGTAAAAGCTTGGGTAGGCGGTGTTAATTATAAACATTTTCAATATGATCATGTATATCAAGGTGCACGTCAGGTGGGGTCTACATTTAAACCATTTGTATATGCAACGGCAATCGATCAATTAAAATTATCGCCATGCGACACTTTGCCTGTATCACAAATTACAATTCCAATCGGTTCTCATGGGGTACTAGAGAATGATTGGACTCCCAAAAACACGAGTTCTGATTATTCTGGATATATGAGCCTTAAAGAAGCATTGGCAAAATCTGTAAATACTATCTCTGCCCGTTTAATGGATAAAATTGGCCCTGAACCAATTGCACAACTTGCTAAAAAAACAGGTGTAAAATCTGATATACTTGCAGTAGCATCGATAGCCTTAGGATCTGTTGATTTAAAATTATCTGAAATGGTTGGTGCCTATAGTACTTTTGCTAATCAAGGAATTTATACCAAACCAGTAATGATCACGAGTATCGAGGATAAAAATGGTGCAATTTTATACCAATTTGTCCCAGAAACACGTGATGTAATAAGTAGAGAAGCTGCATATGTTACAATTAATTTAATGGAAGGTGTGACTCGATCAGGGTCTGGAGTCAGATTAAGAACAGGACCATCTACACGATATTCTATTAAAAATGTGGTAACAGGTCACCCTTATGGATTTGATAACCCTATTGCAGGTAAAACCGGAACAACTCAAAATCAAAGTGATGGGTGGTTTATGGGTATTGTACCTAACCTATGTACAGGAGTATGGGTAGGAGGTGATGACAGAGCAACACATTTTAAGGATACAGAATTTGGACAAGGGGCAACCATGGCATTACCTGTTTGGGCTTTGTATATGAGAAAATGTTATGCAGATAAAACATTAAAAGTGTCTAAAGATGCTTTTAAAGAACCAGAAACACTTACCATAGAAGTGGACTGCGAGGCGTATAAAAAGAGAAATGTTAAGGACGAAAATATAGACGACGAATTTAGTCTTTAGTACTGCTTTTTAAGCTATATAAATTATTCATAAAACTATACCGTTTCAAACGTTGTAATACTATTTTTTAGTACTTTTAGTTTGCTAAAATTAGAACACTATGATTCGTAAAACGGTACCCAATGTTACCGAAGCTCTGTCAGGGGTAAAAGACAATATGACCCTTATGTTAGGAGGGTTTGGTCTATGTGGAATTCCCGAAAATGCAATTGCAGAGTTGGTAAAATTAAATACAACCGGTCTTACCTGTATCTCAAATAACGCTGGAGTTGATGACTTTGGTTTAGGTTTGTTACTTCAAAAAAAACAGATTACTAAAATGGTCTCTTCTTATGTAGGGGAGAACGATGAGTTCGAACGTCAAATGCTTAGCGGTGAATTAGACGTAGAGTTAATCCCGCAGGGAACATTGGCAGAACGCTGTAGAGCGGCCCAAGGAGGCTTTCCTGCTTTTTACACGCCTGCAGGTTATGGTACCGAAGTAGCAGAAGGTAAAGAAACCAGAGAGTTTAACGGAAAAATGTATGTTCTTGAACACGCATTTAAAGCTGATTTTGCATTTGTAAAAGCCTGGAAAGGTGATGAAGCTGGAAATTTAATTTTTAAAGGAACGGCAAGAAACTTTAACCCGTGCATGTGCGGAGCTGCAAAAATTACAGTAGCAGAGGTTGAAGAACTTGTTCCTGCAGGTACTCTTGATCCCGATCAAGTACATATCCCAGGAATATTTGTACAACGAATTTTTCAGGGTGAAGGTTATGAGAAAAGAATAGAACAACGAACAGTACGTAAAAGAGAATAAAAATACAATACTTAAAACCTTAAAACACACACAAGTCATGGCAGTATTACGATTAGGAGATGAAGCACCAAACTTCATTGCCAAAACAACAGAAGGAAAAATTGATTTTCATAACTGGTTAGGAGATAGTTGGGGAGTATTATTCTCTCACCCGGCAGATTATACACCGGTTTGTACAACAGAATTAGGAACAGTAGCAAAATATACAGATGAATTTAATAAACGCAATGTAAAAGTTGCTGCATTAAGTGTTGATGGTCTCGATTCTCATCATGGTTGGATTAAGGATATTAACGAAACACAAAATACAATAGTTAACTTTCCAATAATTGCGGATGAAGACAGGAAAGTATCCGAATTGTATGATATGATTCACCCTAAAGCAGATAGCCAATTAACAGTACGATCTGTTTTTGTGATAGGACCAGATAAGAAAATAAAGCTTACCATTACCTATCCTGCATCTACGGGCAGAAATTTTGATGAATTATTACGTGTTATCGATTCATTACAATTAACAGCATATCATAAGGTTGCAACACCTGCAAATTGGAATCAAGGAGAGGATTGTGTTATTGTTCCTTCTGTCACTAATGAAGAAATACCTGCGATGTTCCCAAAAGGGCATAAAGAGATCAAACCCTATCTAAGAATGACTCCACAACCTAATTTAAATTAAACTTAAATTAATTAGAATATTAGTATGCTTGATAAAAACGGAATTGCAAAGCGTATTGCAAAAGAACTACAGGACGGCTATTTTGTTAATCTGGGTATTGGAATACCCACTTTGGTAGCTAATTACATACCAGAAGGTATCGAGGTAGAGTTTCAAAGTGAAAATGGTGTTTTAGGAATGGGGCCATTTCCTTTTGAAGGTGAAGAAGATCCCGATATTATTAACGCTGGTAAACAAACTATAACTACAATGCCTGGTGCTTCGTTTTTTGATTCTGCAACAAGTTTTAATATGATACGTGGGCAACATGTAGACCTAACTATTTTGGGTGCTATGGAAGTTTCTGAGGATGGAGATATTGCAAATTGGAAAATCCCTGGGAAAATGGTTAAAGGAATGGGAGGAGCAATGGATTTGGTTGCGAGTGCAGAGAATATTATTGTAGCAATGATGCATACAAACAAAGCAGGAGCTTCTAAACTGCTGAAAAATTGCTCGTTACCACTTACTGGAGTGAACTGTGTGAAAAAAGTAGTAACTAACCTGGCACTCCTAGAAATTACAGAAAAAGGATTCAAACTTTTGGAAAGGGCTCCTGGTGTTAGTGTAGATGACATAAGAAATGCTACAGAGGGAAATCTTATAGTCGAGGGAGATATCCCTGAAATGAAATTTGATTAACGTGATGGTCTAATTCTGCAAATAAGACTACGAATAATAAATGAACCTAAACGAATAATAAATAGACAAATTTGTCGTTACTTAAAAACAAGTATCCACATTGTCACTTTTGAAAGAAAAATACTACACTTTCAAGTGACTTCCTATTACCTTAAACCTTTACTTTAACCCGAAAAACCAAGCTAAACAAAATAAAATGTTAAAATTTTGTGTATTTTATCGATTTATCATGTATTTAAACGTTGATATTGAAAATAATTTGCATATTGCTATCCCATTAGAAAACAACACCCCCTATATTGTTGTTTTTTAGGATTAAAATAAATTATTAACCCACACAATATTGTCCCTATTATGAAAAAGCGTATGAATCGTCTACAGAAATCGGTTAAGCCAACAATGGAATTGATTTCTAACTGTATGTATTTAGCGAAAAAAGTATTTTTGTTGATGTGATTTTTTTGTTGTTAATCAATCGCAACGTCCCCAAGTCGCGATGAATGAAACCTGTTAGACTTATTAGCTTAACAGGTTTTTTTATTTACCCTTAGGAATGGCTCGTATTAATTTTTGTGTATATGCTTTCTTTGGGCTTTGGTATATAATGTCTGCGTCTCCTTGTTCTTCTATTTTACCATTATTCATGACTAATAACTGATCTGCCATATATTTAACTACAGAAAGGTCATGGGATATGAAAATATAAGTAAAACCAAATTTTTCTTTTAATTCATTTAATAAATTCAAAACCTGTGCTTGAATAGATATATCCAGTGCGCTCACAGATTCATCACATATGATTAATCTTGGCCGCAGAGCAATGGTTCTTGCAATGCCTATTCGCTGTCTTTGTCCTCCACTAAATTCATGTGGATATCTATTAAAATATTCTTCTCCCAAACCAACGCGTTCCAATAATTCAATGGTTTTTTCCTTTCTTTCTGTATTATTATCATATAACTCATGAGCTTGCATGGGTTCCATGATTGCTCTGCCAACAGTCAATCTTGGATTTAGTGAGGCAAAAGGATCCTGGAATATTAACTGAATTTCTTTTCTTAGATTTCTGATCTCTGAGAGCGGTAATTGGGTAATATCTGTTCCTTTGTATAAAATTTGACCTCTGGTCGCTTTATCTAATTGTAAAATAGTATTTCCCAAGGTAGATTTACCGCACCCCGATTCACCAACAAGACCCAAGGTTTCACCTTCATATAATTTAAAACTTACGTCATCAACGGCTTTTAGCTCTTTTTTGTCAAATAACCCTACTTTAGAAAAGTAAACTTTTTCTACATTGATAACTTCTAATAATGGAGGCTTACTATATAAATTCTTATGATGTTGTTCTCGCTGTTCTTTGGTGATTACTTCTTCACTTTGATTGGTGTCATTTAGAAAGTCAGATATCGTAGGTAGTTTTTTGAGCCGCACATCAAGGGTAGGTCTTGCATTAATTAATGCCTTTGTATACTCTTGTTTTGGATTATGAAAGATGTCATTAGATGATCCGTATTCAACCATTTTTCCCTGATATATCACAAGCACATTGTCTGCGATTTCTGAAACTAATGATAAATCATGAGAAATAAATAAGATACTCATTTTATATTCCTCCTGAAGATTTTTTAGCAAGCTAATAATCTCTTTTTGCACAGTAACATCTAGTGCTGTAGTGGGCTCATCTGCAATAAGTAGTTTGGGTTTACAGGCTATTGCCATGGCTATCATAATGCGCTGTTTTTGTCCGCCACTTAATTGATGTGGGTATGAACTATATGCCCGTTTCGGATCTGGTAGTTTTACTTTTTCGAACAAAGAAAGTACTTCTTCTTTAGCCTCGTTGTTGGATAATGTGGTATGTTGAAGAAGGATTTCTATAACTTGCTTTCCGCATTTCATAGATGGATTCAAAGAACTCATGGGTTCTTGAAAAATCATTGCAATTTCGTTACCGCGAATAGCACGATATTCTTTTTCGTTAAGCTGCAATAATGATATGCCTTTATAAGTTATATTTCCGTTTGAAATTTTGGCAATTTTATTAGGTAATAGCCCTAAAATAGCCAGAGACGCTACAGATTTACCACTTCCAGACTCACCAACAACCCCTAGTATTTCATTTTTATGAAGATCAAAAGAAATATCGTGTAACACCCTATTTTCTTTTTTTTCTGCAAAAAAAGAAACACACAGATTTTGTACAGAAAGTAATATCGTATTGTCCATAAAGTAAAGCTAGGTAAATTTAGTAAATTCAGTACAGTGAGAGATTTCTTTTTACAACTATTTTGGTGTGATATTTGCTATATTTACGTATCAAAATAAATTATGAGGTTATCAAAACTTTCTCTTCGTACTAGGATCTTTATTTCTATGACCTTATTGGTGTTGTTAGCTTCTATATTAATTGCGGCGGTTACCATTTATCAATATAGAGAAGAAGCAGAGGAATATCATCAGGAAAGATTAGAGAGAAAAGAAGAACGTATTCAAATTGCAATCAATAATGTACTAAAAAGCACAACATATCCTGTAAATGAAGAAAACGTAACTTTAATTTTTAGAGAAAGAGCGCGCATATATCAAATCTCACAAGAGCATTCATTGCCGATCAATATCTATAACTTATCGGGTGAGTTATTAATTAAATCCGAAGATGATTTCGTTGAAAATACTATAGATAGGAAATTAAATCCTTTAATTATTGATACATTAACCTCACTATATGACAAGAGGTATTTGGTAAAGTCTGAAAAAAATGATGAAAAGTTCTTATCGTCCTATACCTATATTTCAGATAGTAGAGCCAAACCTTTAGCCATACTTAATCTTCCTTACTTAGAGGATGATGATCTAATTACGCGGGAGTTGTTAGAATTTCTTCGACGCCTTGGTCAAGTATATTTACTCATGTTGTTAGTCGCTGTCGCTCTGGCTTATTTCTTATCAAAATATATTATTAGGTCATTAAGAACGATTTCAGAGACCATTGATCAAACCCGATTAGAGAAAAGAAATAAGCGTATAGCAATTGATGATGCAAGTCAGGAAATCTATTCATTGGTAAATGCGTATAATAGTATGATCGATGAATTGGAACAAAGTGCTGCGATGTTAGCAAAAAATGAACGGGAAGCGGCTTGGAGAGAAATGGCAAAACAAGTGGCTCATGAGATCAAAAACCCATTAACACCAATGCGTCTTACGGTACAGAGTTTTCAAAGAAAATTTAACCCAGAAGATCCTAATGTACATCAAAAAGTACAAGAATATAGTGATACTTTGATTCAACAAATTGATATTATGAGTTCTATTGCCTCTGCATTCTCAAATTTTGCCCAAATGCCAGCTCAAAAAAGTGAGACATTAGATGTAGTAAAGATTGTGGGATTAGCATTGGATATTTTTAATGAAGATTATATAATTTTCCCTTCAGAAGATCATGAGATCATAGCAAAATTTGATAGGACGCAGCTTATACGAGTTGTTACTAATTTGGTAAAAAATGGAATTCAAGCTATTCCAGAAGATCGTGCGGCTAAGATAATAGTTAATGTCTTTACCGAACAAAACAATGTTGTTATAACCGTTGCAGATAACGGGGTGGGGATGAGTGAAGAAAATAAAAAGATGATTTTTGAGCCCAAGTTTACGACCAAAACCAGTGGGATGGGACTTGGACTAGGAATGGTGAAAAATATTGTGGAAACCTATAATGGAAGTATTACCTTTACCTCTGTGGAAGGAAAGGGAACTGTTTTTACAGTTAGGTTTCCGAAAGAGTAATTTTTACAGTACTTATAAAGCATCTTTTCGCATGAAAGAATACAAACTAGAATCGTTGATTTATTATTCAAAATTGACTTTGGATAAAGAACACCTCTTAAAATCATCTACCAAGGACATTCAAAGTAAATTAGATGAATACTCAAAGGATGGTTGGAGATTGGCATCTACTGATGTAGAAAACTTTGGAATGGGAATGTATTTTTATCTATATTTTGAAAGAGATTTGAATTCTAAATAATACATAAATAAACAACAATATATAATGTATAATAATATCATCACTTCACAAAAAAATGGGATCACTACAATTACCATTAATCGCCCTTCAAAATTAAATGCACTTAATAAAGAAACAATTCAAGAGTTACATGCTGCTTTTAGAGTTGCAGATCTAGATGCCGAAACCAAAGTAATTATTATTACCGGTAGCGGGGAAAAAGCATTTGTTGCTGGAGCAGATATAAGCGAGTTTGCTGACTTCTCTGTTTCTGAAGGAGGTAAACTAGCTGCAAAAGGGCAGGAGTTATTGTTTGACTTTGTAGCGAATCTTTCAACACCGGTTATTGCAGCGGTAAATGGTTTTGCTTTAGGTGGTGGATTAGAGCTGGCAATGGCTGCTCATTTTAGGATTGCTAGTGATAATGCAAAAATGGGATTGCCAGAAGTTTCACTTGGGGTTATTCCTGGTTATGGAGGGACACAACGATTACCGCAGCTAATAGGTAAAGGAAGAGCTATGGAAATGATCATGACCGCAGGAATGATTGATGCCAATCAGGCATTGCAATATGGATTGGTAAACTATGTAACTCCTCAGGAAGAACTGGTGCCACTTGCAGAAAAAATTGCAGGAAAAATTATGAGAAATTCCTCTGTTGCCATAAGTGCGGCGATTACATCTGTAAATGCAGCATATGAGGATGGGGTAAATGGATTTAAAACAGAGATCGAACAGTTTGGCAACTGCTTTGGAACCGAAGACTTTAAGGAAGGTACTTCTGCATTTTTAGAAAAACGCAAAGCCGATTTTCCGGGGAAATAAAAAAATTAGAAATAAATTACGGACCTCGTAGTTTTTTTAAACTGCGAGGTTTCGTATTTTTATATACATATTCTTAAACCTGAAACCAATGAAAGCACTATATAAAAATCCGTTAGTGATTATACTCATTATACTTTCAATATTTTGTTTTCTATATTTTAAAGAATATTTACCATCAGTACACCTCAAGAATTTAGAGGCAAGCAATATTATTTCAATTTTTGGTTACTTATCTGTAATTATGTTAGTTGTGGAACAGGTCATAGAAATTTTTGTATTTGACCCCAATGAAAAAACTAAAATTAAAAATAAAAGACGGTTAGAAGAAATCAATAAGTATTTAGAAAGTCTAAACAATCCAGAGAACTCTATGGTGGTAGATATACAATCGTTACCAGAAGAGACCAGTGCAGAAAAGGTGATAAGATTAATGAAAGAGAAAAAAAAAATTGAAGAATTTTTATTGACTAGAAGTCAGTTAAGACAGCAACGAACCATTACAATAGCGTTTATTTTAGGTTTAATATTATCCTTGTCAGGAATACGTCTTATGTCTGGAATCATGTTGCCAGAATCGGCAGCAGAACTTTCTGAAATACAAATAAAAGTTATTATTTCTATAGATATTATTCTTACGGCAGGAATTATTGCCGGAGGAAGTGATAGAATGCACCGTTTGATAAAAAGAATAAAAGAAGTTATCGGCGGCGAGAATTTTTAAAAAGTCTATTTTTTATAAAAATTCATATCATCAATATACTCCCAGACTTCTTTGGTAAGTAGTGGTCTTATGTTTTTGTCTTTTGCAATATTTTCTCGAATAAAAGTAGAAGAAATCTCCATAATAGGGGCATCAACTTTATGGATCTTTGGATGATCACTAAACTGTGTCTCTATATTTCCTTTTGCAATACGAGGGTACACATATAGGTCATGGTTTTCTAGGATGACTTCATAGTTTTTCCACTTATGGAAACTCTTTAAGTTATCTTCTCCCATGATAAGGTTAAACTGGTCATCTGGGTATTTTTCTTGAAGATGAGCAAGAGTATGCACCGTATAATTAGGCTGAGGTAATTTAAACTCTACATCACTAGGTTTTAGCTTTAGGTAAGATTCTGTTGCTCGATACACCATTTCATATCGGTGATGGTTATCCAACAAAGAGCTTTTCTTTTTGAATGGATTGTGTGGGGTAACTACCATCCATATTTCGTCTAGATCAGAGAACTCTGCCATATGATTGGCAATTGCCAAATGACCAACATGAACTGGGTTGAATGTTCCAAAATATAATCCGATTCTTTTCATGAAAACTATGTTTTCATTCTCATGAATATGAGAATTTACTTAAACTTAAAAATTAGCCTAATAAAAACTTTTTTACTAACTGATATACCTCTGCCCGGGCCTTTTCAAGATCATCATTGGTGACGATTGCATCAAATTGTGGTGCAGTTGCCATTTCTGTAGAAGCCTTGGCTACACGCATATTTATTTTATCTTCAGATTCGGTTTTACGTTTTTTGAGCCTAATTTTAAGCTCTTCTATGCTTGGAGGCTTTACAAATATAGCCAATGTGCGATCTGGATAGATTCTTTTAATGTCTAAACCACCAACAACATCAATATCAAAAATTACATGCTTGCCATTATCCCAAAGTCGCTGAACTTCAGTTTTAAGAGTTCCATAAAAATTATCGCGATATACTTCTTCCCATTCAAGAAATTCATCTGCCTTGATCTTATCTTTAAATTCTCGTAATGATAAAAAATAATAGTCTTTTCCATGAATTTCTCCTCCACGTGGTTCTCGTGATGCGGCAGAAATAGAGAAGCCAAGATTTAGCTCTTCTTTATTTAATAGATGCTTAACTAAGGTCGTTTTTCCACTGCCTGATGGCGCCGAAAGTACAATAAGTTTACCTTGACTCATTTACAAAACGTTTAGTAATTGTTCTTTGATTTTTTCGAGTTCATCTTTCATCTGTACAACCAATTGTTGCATAGGGGCATAGTTGGATTTGCTACCAATGGTATTAATTTCACGACCTATTTCCTGAGTAATAAACCCAAGTTTTTTACCGTTTGACTCTTCAGTATTTAGAGATGAGGTAAAATATTCTAAATGATTAGCAAGTCGTACTTTTTCCTCGGTTATGTCAAATTTTTCAAGATAGTATATCAATTCTTGTTCAAAACGATTTTGGTCTACTTCTTCTTTAAGATCAGAAACAGCCTTGTGTAACCTTTCTCTAACACCTTCTATACGCTCCGGATCCATTGTAATTACTTTATCTAGTAAATCACCTATGTTTTTAACCCGAAAAACAAAATCCTTTTCTAGGGCTTTTCCTTCGTCAATTCTATAACCTTCTATTGCGCCTAGCGCTTCATTAAGTGAGTTTTCTATTGCCTTAAACTCTTCTTCATTAATTTCTTCACGAATGGTTTTTAAAGCATCTGGCATGCGAACCGCCATTTTCAACAACTCTGTAGTTTCTCCTGAATTATTAATAGCTTCTAACTGCTTCATGTAATCTTTAACTACAGCCTCATTAATTTTAGTTGATGTTTCTTCTGCAGTGATTTCTACATATAGTCCAAAATCTACCTTTCCTCTTACCAAAGATTTTGCAATAGTATTACGCATTTTCAATTCTTTTTCCCGGTATTGAGAAGGGATTCTGGCATTTAAATCTAAGTTCTTGCTATTAAGAGACTTGACCTCGATGGTGATTTTTTTTGTAGGTAGCTGTAGGATAGACTTCCCGAAGCCTGTCATGGATTTGATCATAGAATTGTGATAAAAGTTGCACGAAGATACAAACTAATTGTGAAGTAAGAAGTACGAGTTACAAAGTGTGAATTATTTAGGGTGATGAAATGTCTTTAATCATTGTGATCTTGTCAATATATTCTTCGTTTTCAAGGAAGAAATTAGTAATATGCCCAGATTCCTGAAACCCCATTTTTTTATACAAAGCAATTCCGGCCTTATTGGTTGCATATACTTCTAACCATAGGATTTTTAGAACCTCATTTTCTCGAGACCAATTCAATACATTCTGAATCAAAAAAGTACCGACTCCTTGGTTTTGCCATTCTGTATGAATTCCCATTCCGATTACGGCAGTATGTAGCATCTTCTTACGCCAACTACCAGTTAGGTCTAAATTTCCAACGATATTACCTTCACTTTCTGCAATTAATAAAATACTATTGGCTTGTTTTTGATATCGTTTGATTAATTGATATTCTTCTGTGGTATTATTTGAGTACTCGTAATCAAATAAAGGGATTGTATCTGTGTTTTTAAGATACTGGTGTTTAAGCTTTAGCAGTTGTTCTGCATCTTCTGGTGAAGCTTCCCTAATCAACAATTTTTGATCAGACTTTGTTTGATATGTTTTCGGAATGAAATTCAATTGTGCTATGCATTAGGATTTTTATCTCTAATTCTCTTATAGAATTTGATACCCAACATTAATAATACAGAGAGTAATACGATACCAATAACTCCATAAATCCAGTTTACAGCATCACGAACGACGACCAGAAAAATAACAGAAAACAGAATTATGGTAGAGCCTTCATTCCACATTCTCATTTGATTAGAAGACCATTTTATAACATCATTTTGAAGCTGTTTATAAATCTGATTACATTTTAAATGATAAGCAATAAGTAAAACAACAAACCCAAGTTTTATATGCATCCAGGGTTGTTGTAACCAGGCAGGCATTAGAACTAATAACCAAATGGCAAACAATGTTGCCAGTATAGCAGAAGGCCAGGTTATGATAAACCAAAGACGTTTTGTCATTAATTTAAGTTGCTCACCTAATATCTCCTTATCTGGTGAAGGTTTTTGAAATGCTTCAATTTGGTATACAAATAATCTTGGGATATAAAATAACCCTGCAAACCATGTAATTACAAAGATGAGGTGCAGGGATTTTATATAGTTATAGTACTCTAGCATGTATTATTCAACAAAAAGATAATTAAGTTGCAAGGTATTGAACTCTGCATTAAAACTTTTAATTTCTTCTAAAATTAATTTGTCGAAAGTATTTAATTGATCTTCGATTTTTTTGACAAGCTCATTTTTTACCGCAATATCTTGCTCTGTAGGGCCAAAATCTCCCATTCCTACCAAAGAATTAAGATGTCCTAGTTTGTTTGTTAATTTAATAGGAAAATTTAAAGGATCCTGATTACTTTTATTCTTTGTTTGGTATAATGCTTTTTCAATATCACCAAATTGTTTCTGTAAATCGGTAGCCTTTTTTACCAAATCTTTGGTTTTTTCATTGTCTTTATATTGCGTTGAAAATGATTTGAGCTGCGCATTAATCTTTCTTATTTTCTTAATCGACTTATGTGCTTTATCTACGGTTTGATTGATGCTGGTTATAAAATCATATTGATCTTGCATCTGTTGCAACGTAGCTTCTGCTCGTGGATCCGCTACAATGGCAAAAGGTTGTTTGCCTACTTCTTTTCCATTTACATTTAGGCTTACTTTATAGTTTCCGGGAACTGCTTTTGGACCATCCAGATTGGCCCACCAAAGAATCATACCGTCTAATTTTTCTGCTCCGTCACCTCTCATATTCCAGTTAAATTGGTTAGCTCCTTTTTCTTCAATTTTTAATTGATCCTTTTTCTCCTTTGTTTGGTTATTGAACGACTTAATGGTATCATTTTTTGTGTTGAAATAGGTAAGCGAAACTGTATCTTTTTCTTTGTCAAAATTCTTGAGATAGAAATAGGTCATTACTCCAGAAGGATGATTAGTACCTTCGGTTTTAGAATCTTTAATACTTCCTCCTCGCATACGATAGGTTTGTTTAGGTTGATACAGCACATGGTCTTGGCTTTTCAGAGTATTGTTTAACTGATGCAAAACTGTCAAATCATCAATAATCCAAAGGCTCCTTCCTTGTGTGGCTACGATAAGGTTATTTTCTTTAATCGTTAAATCAGTTATAGGCACAATTGGTAAATTTAACTGAAACGACTGCCAGCTTTTCCCATCATCAAAAGAAATATACATTCCCGTTTCTGTACCTGCATATAATAATCCTTTTCGTTTAGGATCTTCACGAAGCACCCTGGTAAAGTGCTCTGGTTGTATGCCTGTAGTGATTTTTGTCCATGATTTCCCATAATCTGTGGTTTTGTAAAGATAAGGAGCAAAATCACCAGATTTATATTTGGTTCCGGCTATATAACAAGTTCCTTCATTAAACGCACTAGGTTCTATGCTATTAATCATCATCCATTCTGGCATTCCTTTAGGTGTAACATTTTCCCAAGATGATCCGCCATCTTTACTTACATGTACCAATCCATCATCACTTCCTACCCATAGCAGGCCTTCTTTTATAGGGCTCTCTGCTGCTGCAAAAATGGTACAGTAATATTCTACAGATGTATTGTCCTGGGTAATTGGTCCTCCAGAAGATTTTAATTTAGCAGGATCATTCCTTGTGAGATCATTACTAATTACTTTCCAGTTTTGACCTTCATTTTCGGTTACATGAACATGATTTGAGAAGGTATACAATCTATTAGGATTGTGCCTAGAGAACATGATAGGAAAATTCCACTGAAAACGGTATTTCATATCCTCTGCACCATGCCCCATGGGATTATCAGGCCATACGCTAATGGATCTAATTGTTTCTGTTTTATGATTTACACGTGTTAAAAAGCCATCATAACTACCACCATAAACAATATCATTATTTTTAGGATCCACAGCAATATGAGCAGATTCTCCACCGGCAGTACGTTCCCAATCATCCTCAGAGATAGACCAACCTGTACTTCTGTGATTGATTCGAATGGTAGAATTGTCCTGTTGTGCAACATAAATTCGATACGGGAAACTATTATCTGTTGTCACCCTATAAAACTGTGATGTAGGTTGATTGTGATAAGTGCTCCAAGTTTCGCCGCCGTCATAAGTTATTTGTGCACCACCGTCATCACCAATAATCATGCGTTTTGGATTTTCTGGAGCTATCCATAGATCATGATGATCTCCGTGCGGAGCTCTAAAACTACTAAAGTTCTTTCCACCATCCTTACTTTTATGATAGGATACATTTACTACATAAACTACATCCTTATCTTTTGGATCTGCGTAAATACGAGAGTAATACCATGCACGTTGGCGTAAACTTCTTGAGCTATTTAATTGGCTCCAGGTTTCGCCTCCATCATCACTGCGATAGACCCCTCCTTTTTCTTTATTTTCTACAATGGCCCATACACGTTCGCTATCGACTGGAGATACCGTTACTCCCATAATACCCAATGTATCTTTTGCAAAACCTTTGTTTTTAGAAATTTCGTTCCATGTTTTTCCACTATCGGTACTTTTCCAAAGAGCAGAACCATCGCCTCCAGAGCTTAAACTGTATGGAGTTCTTCTTGCATTCCAGGTAGAAGCGTATAGGATCCTTGGATTATTTGGATCTAATGTCAAATCAACAGCTCCTGCATCTTGATTTGCAAAAAGAACTTTACTCCATGTTTTTCCACCATCGGTACTTTTAAAAACCCCACGATTTTGAGTGGGTTTATAGATGTTCCCAAGTACGGCAGCATATACAATATCTGGATTTGTAGGGTGTATCGATATTCTTGGGATATGTCTACTTTTGGGAAGTCCTGATTGCACCCAAGTTTTTCCTGCATCTACACTTTTCCAAACTCCGTATCCAGAAGAGACATTACCTCTTAGGGTTTTTTCACCACCACCTACATAGATAACATTGGGATCACTTTTGGAAACGGAAATGGAGCCAATTGAGCCTCCAAAAAACCCGTCTGAAATATTCTCCCAGGTACGACCACCATCAGTTGTTTTCCAAACTCCACCACCCGTAGCTCCAAAATAGAATAGGTTTGGTTTTCCTGGCACCCCTGTTACGGCGGCACTACGACCACCCCGAAAAGGCCCTATCAGCCTGTACTCTAGAGCGTCATAAAGCTCTTGATTGTAACTTTGAGAATTGCTTGTAAAAATACTTCCGAAAGCGAAAAAGAGTATATAGATTACTCTGATAAATTTTGAGTGCATGTGTGTTGAGTTTTAAATTGAAAACTATAGCACTTGGTTAAATTGTTAAATGAAATAGATTTGAAGGCATACGAAAGTCTGCAATTAAAAATTATTCAGAAAGATTTTCACGTAATTTTAACCTAGATTACTATATTTTAAACTTATGCAACATGAGGTTTTAATTTCATTCGTACTTCTCTGTTCAAGAAATACCCCGTTACAATTGTTGCCAGAACATCTGCGATAGGAAAAGAGATCCAAACCCCAAGTTCACCATAAAATTTAGGCAAAATCAAAATTAAAGGAATAAAAAAGAATCCCTGCCTAGAGAGTGTAAGGAGTAGTGCTGGAATAGCTTTTCCCGCTGCCTGAAAATAAGCCGCGCCAATAAGCTGAAGCGCAATAATGGGTGTAGCAGCAAATACCCAGCGCATGGGTGCTGCAGTATGAGAAAGTACAAATTGGTTTAATGCTAATTCTTTTGGACTTAGACTGGGATTGTCACTTAAAAACAAAGAGGTAATTTCTACCGGAAAAACCATTAACCCGACAAAAACTATGGTTGCCACAACTGCGGCATATGTGATTGCAGTATTGATTGATTCTCTAACCCGTGCATATTGTTGTGCCCCATAATTATATCCTGCAATAGGCAAAAACCCTTGAGTTACCCCAAAAACTGGAAATAAAGCGAACATAAGCATTCGACCAATAATAGCATATACTGCAACTAAACCTTCTTGTCCTAAATCGAATAGAATGTTATTCATTAATAAATAAGTAATGCTTACGACAGCTTGTCTGGCCATAGTAACACCACCGAGGGATGCAATTTCGGAAACAATTTTTTTTTGAAGTGCCAAATGTCGAAACCTGATCTTCAGTTCAGAATTTTTCGAAGAGAAAAACCAAAAAACATATAGAAAACAGGCAAGGTAAGAACCTGTCGTTGCCCAAGCCGCACCGTGCATTCCCATATCCATTACGTAGATAAAAAGATAGTCCATTAGCAGATTACCAATAGTCGGGATAATCATAGCTATCATCGCGAATTTAGGTTTCCCTTCGGCTCTTATAACTGTATTTCCCATCATGGCAAAACCAAGAATAGGCACCCCGTATAATATGATTGTGTAATAGATTTTTGCCGGCTCGAATATGTCGCCCTTACCTCCAAATCTTGGAATAATATCGTCTACAAAGAGTAATCCCAGAACCACTAGAGGTACCATGACTAATAATCCCATAGAAACTTGATTACCAAATGTTTGTAGGGCTTTTTCCTTATTTTCGGCACCTAAAGCTCGTGAAATAATACTAGAGCCTCCCACACCAATAGACATCCCCAAAGCTCCTATAAAAAAAGATACAGGTAATACCACGTTAATTGAGGCAAATGCAATCGAACCGATCCAATTACCTACAAAAATGGAGTCTACAAGAATATTGAGGGACATTACTAATATCCCAATCGAAGCTGGTAATGCTTGTTTGATTAGTAATTTCCCAATAGGTTCTGTTCCTAAGGCTTCAGAAGAGACTTTTGCCATTATGCAATTTGAGATTTAACAGAAGCCCATTCATTTACCCAATTGGCTAGCACATCTGCCCAATCATCGCGATCATTAAGACATGGGATTGTTGTAAATTCTTTTCCGCCTACTTCGTGAAAAATTTCTTCACCTTCCATAGCGATCTCTTCCAGGGTTTCGAGACAATCAGATACAAAAGCCGGAGTAACAATTGCCATTTTTTTGATGCCTTCTTTACCCATTCGCTCGATAGTGCGATCCGTATAGGGTTGTAACCAAGGGTCAAAACCTAAACGAGATTGAAAAGAAGTAGAGTAAGTTCCGTTTTTAAGGCCTAATTTTTTAGCTACCTGCACTGTTGTCATTTCACATTGATGTCGATAGCAGAATTCATGTTGCTCAGATCCTTTTTTAAAACAACATTTACCATCCATCTTGCAGTTTCCATTAGTAATGTCACTCTTTCTGATATGCCTCTCGGGCACTCCGTGATACGAAAAAAGTAAATGCTCGTAATCTAAATTTTCTAAACTTTCAGAAATACTCTTGGTAAGTACATCAATGTATTCTGACTTATTATAAAATGCTGGGATATGAGTAATTTTCATATCGGGAAAATGCTCCTTACGTAATTCTTCGGCTAGAACCAAAATGGTTTCTGTAGTCGCCATTGCAAATTGAGGGTACAAAGGAACAAGCATTACTTCAGACACACCTTTTTCATGTAGTTCATGTAATCCTTTTTTGATATTCATAGATCCATATCGCATAGCTAATCCAACAGGAATTGAAGTGCGATCGGAAACTTTTTTTTGTAATCTTTCTGATAAAACAATTAAAGGGGAACCTTCTTCCCACCATATTTTTTTGTAAGCTGCTGCAGATTTCTTAGGTCTGGTATTTAAAATTATCCCTTTTACCAAAAGTGTTCGTGCCCATAACGGAACATCAATAACTCTAGGGTCCATTAAAAACTCACCAAGATATTTCTTTACATCTTTAGGATCAGTACTATCTGGTGATCCGAGGTTTACCAGGAGAACTCCTTTACTCATAATTTTTCTTTTTGCGCAAAACAAAAATACAAACTATATAGGGTAATGATCATAAAAACTATAAGAGTTTTTTATGCAAGAATTTGTAAATATTACTACTGAAGGAAGATTACAATTTTTTAAAGGTCAAACAGAACTTATGAATACGTTAAATTCTGATAAACTGAAAGTTGGGTAGTTTTATTTTAGTATTTTTAAATATTGAAAAAAGCAAAGATGAACCCGACTCAATTAAAGTATATATTTTAATTGTCGAAGGTTGCATGTGACCGTTAACAAACAATATTAAACACATGAAACGTATAATTGTTGATGTGGAAGATGAAAAACTTCCCATGGTATTAGAGCTTCTTGATAAGCTCGAGTTTGTATCTGTTATAGATGATACCTCTGAAGAAAATAGAGGGATGTATGATTCTATAGTATCTCTTCAAAAAGGAATAGGGATTCCTGGAGTAGATGCTTGATCAATGAATCTTTAACTCAGACTCATTACATATTTTTTTGGAGTAGTGCCAAATTTCTTTTTAAATGCGGCAATGAAATGACTTGCCGTACTGTAGCCAACTTTTAGGCCTACTTCATTTACATTATGACTTCCTGTGGCAAGTAGCTGTCTTGCCACCTCCATTTTGTAATCAAACAAAAATGCATAAACGGGCTCACCATAGATTTGTTTAAAACCGTCTTTGAGTTTTTTTAGCGATAACCCAATTTCTTTGGATAATTCTTGTAGAGTAGGAGGTTCTGCCATTCTAGCAATGATTATCTCTTTGGCCTTTCTGATTTTTAAAACATTTTCTTCATCTACCAAAAAGGGACATTGCTCTATATTAGCATCCTCTGGTCTGTTAAAATAAAGACTCAATAGTTCATATGCCTTTCCTTTGAAGTATAATAGTTTAATAGATGGGTGCAAACTATAATTCATAATTTGATTCAAAACCACCGCCATAGAAGGCGAAATGATCGCATCTGTATAATATTTTTTATCTCGATTTCCTTCACCAAGGAAAGGAATATAATCTGCTTCTCTAGAAAATAAAGAATGGAACTTTTTTATAGATATGAGTATAGTGATTAACCAGGAATCTTTTTCCATTTCAAGATTCATGGGGAGATCTCGCTGCGGGTTATAGAGTAACAATGAGTTTTCGTCTGCAAGGTTTATTGAATAGCTCCCATTATTAAAACTGAAGGCAACTGCCCCTTTAATACAAAAATGGAATTGAATAAATTTACTGTCTATTTCTCGTATAACTTTTTGATTTTCATTTGTTTCATTTTGAAATTTCAAAATGCAAAAACCATCTTCTATTTGGGTTTCTTCCAAAATTCCCCGAGCGTTATTTTTTAATTCAATTTCCATAATCACAAAACATTTTAATTTAGAATTAATCTAAACTATCGCTAAAAGTTTTAAATTTATATCGCAAAAATAAGGGTTTTACGTGGTTTTAAGGTAAAAAACTGTCGAGAATACCATTTTCCGTTACTTATAGTTCTTCTAGCGTTACTTTATAAGACTTTTGTAAAATACTTTTGCTTGGTAAACGGAATAGAAGATACATGGAGCCCCAATTGCGAGCTAAAGGAAAACATTTTTATGCGATAGGTCTCAGCTATAAAAAAGCTGATGCCGAGATAAGAGGGCATTTTAGCATTAATGATGAGGCTAAGAAAAATATTCTTTTACAAGCCAAAAATGAAGGTATTTCTTCGTTAGTTGTCATTTCAACTTGTAATCGTACCGAGTTATATGGTTTTGCCGAACCCCCTTTCCAGTTAATCAAATTACTTTGTGAGCATACACATGGCACAATCGAAGAATTCGAGAAAGTCGCTTATGTACATAAAAACAGCGCAGCCGTTTCACACCTTTTTAAGGTAGGAACAGGATTAGATAGCCAGATTTTGGGTGACTTTGAAATCATTAGTCAAATAAAAATCAGTTTCAAGCAAGCCAAGAAAGAGGACATGATGAATCCTTTTATGGAGCGCTTGGTAAATGCCGTGATACAGGCAAGTAAGCGCATCAAAAACGAAACTGAAATTTCTAGCGGGGCCACATCAGTGAGCTTTGCTGCTGTACAATATATATTGGCTAGGGTTCCTTATGTTTCTGATAAAAATCTATTGCTTTTTGGTACTGGAAAAATAGGCAGAAACACCTGCGAAAACTTAATAAAACATACCAAGAATGATCACATTGTTCTAATTAATAGAACAAAGACCAAAGCCGAAAAGATTGCTGGAAAGTTTAATCTTGTAGTAAAAGATTATGCTAATATTCAGTCAGAAATTAAACATTCTGATGTACTTATAGTGGCTACAGGTGCTCAAACACCTACAATTTCTAAGGAATTGATCCATTCTGATAAACCCTTGTTAATTTTGGATTTATCAATACCTCGTAATGTGGCTACAAATGTTATGGAGTTACCCAATGTGACTTTGGTGCATTTGGATGATTTGTCTAAAATGACTGATAAAACACTACAACGTAGAAGAGAACATATTCCGCATGCTGAAGTTATAATTGATGAAATAAAAGCAGAGTTTGATAGTTGGTTAGAAACCAGAAAGTTTGCTCCTACTATAAAAGCGCTTAAAAATAAACTGACCACATTAAAAGAGTTAGAAATCGGACATCAGCGAAAAAAGATTTCAGATTTTAATGAGGAACAAGCAGAGATTATTAGTGATCGTATCATCCAAAAGATCACGAATCACTTTGCAAACCATCTTAAGGATGAAAATACTTCTGCAGACGAGAGTATAGAGCTGATTCAAAAAGTCTTCCAATTACAAAACAAATAGCCTTGACAAAAACAATTCGTATAGGTACCAGAGATAGTGAATTAGCACTTTGGCAAGCTAATACGGTACAAAAACACCTTGAAGATCTTGGATACGCTACAAAATTAGTTCCTGTAAAATCAACAGGAGATATCGTATTGGACAAGCCTCTATATGAATTAGGGATAACCGGAATTTTTACAAAGACATTGGACATTGCAATGTTAAATGGTGATATAGATATAGCAGTACATTCAATGAAAGATGTTCCTACTGCATTACCAAAAGGGATTGTAGAAGCCGCTATCTTAGAACGTGCTAATGTTACCGATATTTTGGTTCACAAAGGGTTAGATTTTTTAGAGAATGAAGGAACAATTGCTACCGGTAGTCTACGACGACAAGCACAATGGTTACATAAATTTCCAAAGCATGATGTTGTAGATCTGCGAGGAAATGTAAATACAAGAATGCAAAAGCTGGCAAATAACGACTGGAACGGAGCCATATTTGCAGCAGCGGGACTTGAGCGTATAAACTTGAAGCCTGAGAACTTTATTGACCTGGATTGGATGATTCCTGCGCCAGCTCAAGGAGCAATGTTGGTAGTCGCAAAAGAAGAAGATACATTTTGTTTAGAAGCCTTAGCAAACTTCAATCACAAAGCATCAGAAATTTGTGTGCATATCGAACGGGAATTTCTGAAAGAATTAGAAGGAGGATGTACCGCGCCCATAGGAGCCTTAGCACAAATTCGAGAAAATACTATACATTTTACCGGAGCTCTATTTAGTTTAGACGGAACACGTAAAATAGAAATCACAAAAGAAGTTAAAGTAGGTAATGAAGAAGATTTCGGAAAAAAATGTGCACGAGAAATATTGAATAATGGAGGTAATGAACTGATGAAGGAGATAAAAGTAAATCTAAAATAAAATCGTAAAAACGTACTCGTTCCCTCTCCTTGGGGAGAGGGTTAGGGTGAGGGGTTAGATGAATATAAAAACTCAAATTTCAAGATTACTTCGAAAAGAACAAACCAAGGCCGAAGCAAAACTTTGGAAGCACCTTCGCAATAGAAGGTTTGAGAATTTAAAGTTTAGAAGACAACACCCGGTAAAAGATTATATTGTTGATTTCATTAATTTAGAAAATCAACTTATTATTGAATTAGATGGAGAATACCATAATGATATTCTTCAACAAGAAAAGGATGAATTAAGAGATATACACCTTAAAGCTTTAGGGTATATTATTCTTAGATTTGAAAATAAAGTTGTTTTTGATAATCCTGAGTTAATTTTAGATAATATTAGAGATTCGATTAAGGTTGGAATGAAGGTATCGAAGGATAAAAAGCCCCTCACCCTAACCCTCTCCCCTAGGAGAGGGAACAAACCCGCTACAATACTATCTACAAAAAAACTTACAATAGCTCAGAAAGAATTGTTGTTAAATACAGGAATCGGTTTTGTGGAGTACAGCGCTATCCAAATTGAATTTTTTGAGAGTATGGTAGAGGGCAAAATCCAAAATGCAATTTTTACGAGTAAAAATGCAGTAAAGGCAATTTTAAATTCTGAAATGAACATTTCAAATTGTTTTTGCGTGGGTGAGAATACAAAAAAGCTTTTAGAAGAAAACGGGCAAAAAGTTATCGAAACTGCTCAAAATGCTTCAGATTTAGCCAAAACGATAGTAAAAAAGTACAAAAATGACTCTTTTTTATTTTTTTGCGGAAATTTGAGAAGAAATGAACTTCCAGATCTTCTTAATCAGCATAATATAGAGTTAAAAGAGGAAATAGTATATAAAACGCATCAAAATTTAAAGAAATTTGATCGTTCTTTTGACGGAATACTATTTTTTAGCCCTTCAGCGATTCAGAGTTATGTCGAAGAAAATAAAATGAACAATAGTATTGCTTTTTGCATTGGCAAAACCACGGCTTCTGAGGCTAGAAAGCATACCAAAAATATAATCATTGCAAACAAACCTACTGTCGAGAACGTAATTGTTCAGACGGCCAAGTATTTTAAATAATAAATAAAAATCCTAAATAAAGGGATGACAATAAGCATATGGGACAATTAAAGAACGACTTATTTCTAAGAGCTTTAAAAGGAGAAACAGTAGAACGTCCGCCGGTATGGATGATGCGTCAGGCTGGAAGATATTTGCCAGAATTTATGGCACTTAAGAAGAAGTACGATTTCTTCACCCGCTGTAGAACTCCAGAATTGGCATCAGAAATCACAGTGCAACCAATAGATATTATTGGTCCGGATGCAGCTATCTTATTCAGTGATATCTTAGTGATCCCACAAGCCATGAATATCGAAGTCGAAATGAAAGACGGTATCGGTCCATGGTTACCTAATCCTATTCGATCTCTAAAAGATGTAGAACAAGTAATTGTTCCTGATGTTCACGAAGAACTAGGATATGTAATGGAGGCGATTAAGTTAACGAAAGAACGTCTTGATAATCGAGTTCCTCTAATTGGTTTTGCAGGATCACCCTGGACAATCTTGTGTTATGCGGTACAAGGACAAGGATCTAAGAACTTTGATAAAGCCAAAGAACTTTGTTTCTCACAACCAGAAGCGGCGCACCAGTTATTACAAAAAATTACAGATACTACCATTGCTTATCTCAAGGCCAAAGTTGCCGCTGGTGTTAATGCAGTTCAAGTATTTGACAGCTGGGGAGGCATGTTATCACCAGTAGATTATCAGGAATTCTCTTGGAAATACATTCAGCAAATTGTGGATGCACTGAAAGATGAAACCGAAGTGATCGTGTTTGGTAAAGGATGTTGGTTTGCACTACAGGATATGGCAAAATCTGGCGCAGCAGCATTAGGAGTAGATTGGACCTGCTCTGCGCGCAATGCACGCTATCTAACAGGTGGAAATATTACACTACAGGGTAATTTTGATCCTTCAAGACTATTATCACCTCCTGCCGAAATCAAAAAAATGGTCAAACAAATGATAGATGAGTTTGGTAAGGATAGATATATTGCCAATTTGGGGCATGGTATCTTACCTAATATTCCTGTTGAGAATGCCCAGGCATTTGTAGATGCAGTAAAAGAATACAAAAGCTAAAAATGAGAATTTGGGGAGTCGTAAAAGGGTTCAGTATAAAACAACTATTTCTACTAGCAATAGTAATGCTACAAAGACCTCTTTTTATTATCCCTACAATAAAGGCAACCAAGCAGACGATACTTATTTGTAATTCGCTTTACCCAAAAGAACACCATAAAAATGGAAAAGCGAATGCTTTTAGACATGCATTGTGGAATGTTTTAATTTGCATAAAAACGTTCAAAATCAGTAAAAATGAGGAAAAATCTATCATTTGGGCACAAAAAGTGACCGATTTACATGAAAAATTAGCTCCTAATGATCCATTAGAGACTAAAATGGATTTGCATAATAATAAAGTGGGAAGGTTTTTTTTTAGTAGTTTAAAAAATAGTTCAGAAGAAAAAGCTATTGCTTTTTTGAGAGAGAAGACAGAAAGTGCTAAAAATGTTATAGATTTTAAATCAATGGTGAATCATGAAAATGATTTGGTTTATCTTTCGGAAGATTAAAATTTTGGCAAACTTTGAAACAAAAGCATACAAGCGGATACTAATGAGTTGATAAATCATCAACTCAAGCTGGACTCAGTTTCAGTATCAAAAAATATGACATATGTTCAAAAATATCATTAACGGAATCAAAGCTTATTTTGGGACTTTTAAATTGATCTCAAAACTTGGCTTATGGAAATATTTTGCAATACCTATCCTGATAAGTTTGCTTACAGGAATATCTTTTGTTGCAATGGCTTATTTCTTTTCTGATAATTTAGGAGCGCTTATCGCTAGTGTTTGGGTATGGGAATGGGGATCAGAAACCTTTGCTACAATAAGCACATTTTTAGGAGGGTTCTTGATTTTGGTAATAGGGCTTATATTATATAAACACATTGTGATGGCTTTGTCTGCTCCTTTTATGAGCCCCGTTTCAGAAAAAGTAGAAGCTTATATTTTGGGAGAAACAAGGCATAGTCATCGTAATACAACTTTTGGTCAACAACTTTCCCGGGGTATACGTATTAATATAAGAAACCTACTTAGGGAATTGTTATTTATGATGCCGTTGATAATTTTAAGCTTTATCCCGGTTATTGGGATCATAGCCACTATCTTCATTTTCTTAATACAGGCCTATTATGTAGGTTTTGGTAATATGGATTACACTATGGAGCGACACTTTAGTTATAAGGATAGTATCCAATTTGTAAGAAAAAACCGTGGAACAGCTATTGGTAATGGTATTGTGTTTGTATTTATGCTTTTTATACCAATAATTGGATTTATTATCACATTGCCAATTTCTGTGGTAGCGGCTTCTGCAGAAACTGTAAAAATATTAGACGAAAAGAAACTAATAGCAGGAAATAACTCATTGTCACCATCACCAAAAGAAATCAAAGAATAGATGCTCAAAGTCATGAGTATCAATTAATGTAGTCTATCATGAAAGATAAATTTTATCAATATATACAAAACCTTCAGGATACAATAACGTCTAGATTAGAAGAGATAGATGGTAAAGCCAAGTTTCAAGAAGATCTTTGGAAACGACCAGAAGGAGGAGGGGGTAGAACACGTGTTATTGAAAACGGAGATGTTTTTGAAAAAGGAGGTGTAAACATCTCTGGAGTTCATGGAGCCTTACCAAAGGCAATGCAAAGTTACTTCAACGTTGGTGAAGTTGATTTTTTTGCTTGCGGCTTGTCATTGGTACTTCACCCAAAAAATCCAATGGTCCCTACGGTGCATGCCAATTGGCGTTATTTTGAAATGTATGACAAAGAAGGAAACATTGTAGATAGTTGGTTTGGCGGCGGTCAGGATCTAACACCATACTATTTGTTTGATGACGACGCTAAGCATTTTCATCAGGTTTGTAAGACTGCTTGTGATAAGCATAACCCTGATTTTTATACTGCTTATAAAAAGAAATGTGATGAATATTTCTATAATGCGCATAGAGGCGAAGGAAGAGGAGTAGGAGGTTTGTTTTTTGATTATTGCAAGACAAATGATAAAATGTCTATAAATAATTGGTATGATTTTGTAACCGAAGTGGGAGACAGTTTCCTAGAGGCATATATACCCATTGTAGAGAGAAGAAAAGGACTAGTATTTACAGATGATCAAAGAGAATGGCAAGAAATTCGTAGAGGACGATATGTAGAATTTAACCTGGTTCACGATAAAGGAACATTATTTGGATTAAGGACAAACGGAAGGATAGAAAGTATCCTAATGAGCCTACCACCCTACGTTCAATGGCGATATGACCACACTCCAAAAACGGGTAGCGAAGAAGAAAAATTAGTTAAAGTGCTTAAAAATCCCGTTGAATGGTGTTAAAGTAATTTTTTTTTATTATCTTGCGGCCAATAGTTTAGCAGTTATACGATTAACACTGAAACATTTAACACAAACGCCCTATGAAAAAATTTCTACTATTGTTTATTACCATCTTACTTGTAGGATGTAATTTTTCACCCGAGAAAGCCGGATTTACAAAGTTTTCAAAAAACACCATCGAATTCAAGAACAACACTATTGTTCTTACTAGTGGTTATGTAAAAACAACAACTGAAGAATTCAAAGCTAGAATAGATACACTACAAAATAAGCCTAAGTTTAAGACTGTTGCTCTTCAAGAATTGAAAAAAATTGAAGACAAGAAAGTCGATTATGAAATATTCATAGATGAGAAAAACGTAGAGAATTATGTATTCGTTTACGCTTGTGATTTCTATAAATTTGATGAGCATAGAGCTGCAAGAGTTGTACAATCTATGAGTGATCAATTAAAAGATGAGTCTACAGCTCAAGAAATGAGATATAAGAGAATCCATGGTCGATTTTTCTTTACTCCAACATCAAAAGTAGTTAAGCTTAAATATTTAAAAGCATATAAGAAAGAAAGAAAGTTTCAAACAGAATATATCGTTGCTTCAAAAGCAGGGGGTATTGGTTTGCTAATAAGTAATCTTGAAGATATTGATTTTGAAAGATCTGTAAAACGTTTGGCTGTAAAGTAAGAGTCTCGTTTGTTGATTTTTTTCTGATAATTTAAATGCCGTATTTAGACAAAATTAATAAGTCTAAATACGGCATTTTAGTTTTTATTTGGTACATTATTATCTTATCCTGAACTATAAAACCTATTAATGAAAGGAGTATTACTGTTTTTAATTTTGATTTTTGTTGCTGGATGTGCCCAAAAAGTTGATCCAACGGTAGAAAACATTAATACCATATTTGATTCAAAAGATTTTACTTTTGAGTTTATTAAATCTGATGGAGTCAAAGAATCTCTGAGTTTTAGAGGCGATTATTTAGTATATAAAAGTGATAAGCCTATCTATCGTAGAGAAGTTAGTTATGATGAAGTATTGTTGATTAATGATTTTATACAGAAGATTCTTAATTTACATTCTGATTTGTTGGATCCAGAAACATCATCACATTACATTATCAAGAATACTGCATACAAAGTTGTAATCGTTCCTAATCAGGAGGATTATTATTTTGAAGCATTGATGAAAACGCTGAAGCTGCCATAAAATTTATTCAAAAATTAGTGAAAAAGAAGTTTCTTTATGGGGTACAGAATATACTTTCAAACTTCCACCATGTAGGTGCATAATCTGTTTAGACAAACTCAGACCAATACCTGTACCATCATTTTTGGTAGTATAAAAAGGAACGAATATTTGGTCCATAATATCTGGTGGGATTCCTGGGCCATTGTCCTTAATGATGATATATTTTTTATTCTTTTCGGTAATGCCCGAAATAACTTTTAGTTGTGCATTATCAGCGCCTTTTAAAGACTGGATGGCATTCTTTGTAAGATTAACAAGCACTTGAGTAATTAACTTATCATCCGCATAGATTTCAAGATTTTTTGCCACATTAATTAGTTCGAATGAAATGTTATCGAACCCTTTTTCCTGGCTTACAAGCATTTTCACTTTTTCCAATAATTGGTCAACTTTTATTAATGTTTTATCTGGGGTTGGTACATTTAAAAAACTTCGGTATGACTTCACAAAACTCATAAGATCATTTCCTTGATTTTTAATAACCTCTAATCCCTTGGCGGTATTATAGATTTTATTTTTATCTATTTGTTCTGCCAACACGATACCTTTTTCATCTTTGTAATAACTTAAAATAGATTCAGAAATAGAAGTTATTGGAGTTACAGAATTCATGATTTCATGAGTTAAAACGCGAATTAATTTTATCCATGAATCTGTTTCTTTTTTGTCTAACTCATTATTTATATCCTGTATAGTTATTAAGGTCAGCTTTTCATTATTTAATGCAATTTCATTTGATTTAATAGACAATTGAATGGTTTCTCGTTCATTTGTGAGTTGAAAAAGTTGTCGCTCAAAAGGTGTAATGTTTTTAAATATCTCGTATAAATTTTTGTCAACTTGCGCTAGTTGTTTAATATGGTTTAGGGGTGTATAATTAAGTAAATTTTCTATTCTGGGATTGGTAAAAAGAATATGTCCTTTCTTATTAAAAGTTAGAATACCTATTTCTGCTTGCTTCAATATTTCCTGATAATATTGTTCTTGCGCCTGGTTTTTTAAATATACTTCCTGAATCTTATTATTAAATGTATTAAGACTTTGATTCAATTCATTAAATGAGTCTAAATTCCCTTTTTCGGGAAACCGAAGAGTAAAATCTTCATTTTTAATAGAGTTGAAAAAGAACGCTATTTTCCGGTTACTTTGGTTTAAATATT
Source organism: uncultured Aquimarina sp. (assembly GCA_947496355.1). Lineage (GTDB taxonomy): Bacteria > Bacteroidota > Bacteroidia > Flavobacteriales > Flavobacteriaceae > Aquimarina. The sequence goes on along the minus strand of CANMCO010000001.1, from coordinate 96,194 downwards.
TGATTAAAAGTGATGTTTGTAAAAAAAACAACACAAACAGAAGAGCAGATAAGACATATTGTTCCTTAAAAAAACTGAAAGCCATAATTAGTGCCGTCAATGAAAGAATGACTACTCTCATAATTAATTGCACATACAAGTTTTTACTTATCATTATTTGTTTAGTTTCTTCATTTTATTATAGAGGGTCTGTCTTGATATACCTAATTGGTTTGCGGCGGCGCTATAGTTTCCTTTATGTTGATCAAGAGCCTTTGTTATCATTAAATGCTCCATGTCATCCAACGTTTCTGGTCCAGAGCCAAAAGACAATTCGGTAGCAGTGGTTAACAAAAAATCTGTTGGTTTTAACACATTTCCTTCGCTTAAAATAACAGCTCTTTCCATGGTGTGTTGTAACTCTCGAACATTACCAGGCCATTGATAGCTTAGTAACTTTTCTTCGGCAGCATTATTTATTCTTAGAGGTGGTTTGCTGTATTTAGAAGTGAATTTTTTTAGGTAAAAATCTGCCAGTATCAAGATATCGTTTTCTCTTTCACGAAGGGGCGGAACTTCTAAATGAATCGTATTAATTCTATACAATAAATCTTCTCTAAAAATGCCATCTGCGACCATTTGATTTAAATTGCAATTGGTTGCACAAATCAGGCGAATATCAACAGAGATATTTTTATTGGCTCCCACTCGCACTATAGTTCTATTTTGAATTGCAGATAATAATTTGGCTTGCGTTTGTAATGATAAATTCCCAATTTCGTCTAGGAACAAAGTACCCTTATTAGCCGCTTCAAACTTTCCTGCACGATCTTCCTTGGCATCAGTAAATGCACCTTTGGTATGCCCAAAAAGTTCACTTTCGAAAAGCGTTTCTGATATCGAACCCATATCAACACCAATGAAAACTTCGTCTTTTCTTGAAGACAGGCGATGCAATTCACGAGCAATTAATTCTTTACCCGTACCATTCTCACCTGTGACTAATACATTAACATCAGTTTTTGCTACTTTACTTACTAGATTTAATACTGATGTTAGCGCCTTCGAATTTCCGATAATAAAATTACTATCTTGATTAATAACCTGTTTTAAATGGCTTTCCTTCTTTTTTAATTCCTGTACTTCGCTTTGTGACTTTCTTAGTAAATATGCAGACTTTATAGTGGCTAGTAACTTTTCGTTATTCCAGGGTTTAAGTATAAAATCTGTGGCTCCTTCTTTCAACGCTTTTACGGCTAGATCAATTGCACCATATGCGGTCATCATTATTACAGAAATATGCGGCGCTTTTTTCTTTATTTCTCGTAGCCAAAATAGGCCCTCATTTCCTGTGTTTACACCAGCAGAAAAGTTCATGTCTAATAAAACAATATCAAATGTATTTAGATCTCCTAGCGATGAAATTTGGTTAGGGCTAGAAATTGTATTTACGCTTTTAAATTCAAATTGCAATAGAATTTCTAAAGCACTTAATAAGCTTTTATTATCATCAATAACTAAGATTTTCCCATCCTGCATGGTATAATTTTTCAGTTCGTTCAATAAAACTACAAATCCTAAAGGATATCTCAATGAGTGTGTAAAATTATTTGACACTATTTGTATAAATATTTTACAACTTTATAGTTTTAAATATACAAATTAGAATGTAAAATATTGATAGTCAATTTGTTGTGATTTTGGCATGCGATTAGAATAGAGATGATCATCAAAAGTTATTTACTTATTCATAAACGATGAATTATAAAAACAACATACTAATCTTTTTATTCACTCTTGTAATGGGGATTACATACTCACAAGAGGTATGGTCATTAGATGATTGTGTAGATTATGCAATACATCATAATCTACAATTAAAAGATTTTAAATATAATCAAGATGCTAATCAAGAATCATATAAACAATCGTTGAGGAGTTTATTACCAAATATTAGTGCATATTCTGACTATACAAAAAACTTTGGTCGGTCTGAAAACCCAAATACTAATGCTTTTGAAAATACAGAATTTGTTTCTAATAATTATAGTTTGAATGCAGAGATTGATTTGTTTCAAGGCTTTCAAAAAGTAAATACTATAAAGGCTACAAAATTTTTGTACAAGGCCGCAAATGAAGAGGCACTTCAACAAAAGTATTTATTAGCATTTAGGGTAATGTCTGCTTTTTATGATATTCAGTTTATGGATGGTTTATTAACTATTTCCAAAGAACAAGAAGAAGTCTCACAAAAAAATTACAATCTTGTTAAAAGACAAGTAGAACTGGGTCAAAAAGCAAAAGCAGATATCTATGAAGCCGAGGCTGCTTTATTAGCTGATCAATTGCTAGTGACTCAAAATGAAAATAATGTAATTGCTGCCAAACTTGCCTTGATACAAGAAATGAATTTAGAGGACGCAACTACAATCTCTATTTTACCTTCTCCTGTAGAAATTGGTGAAACCGTTTTACAAAGCAACAAGGATTCTATTTTTAATAAAGCAAAAAGTTTTGTGCCTATTATAAAAGCACAAGAGCTTAGAGCAGAAGCTGCAAAAAGACAATTAGCTGTGGCAAGAGGAAATTTATATCCTTCTTTGGGCCTCTTTGCTGGTTATAGGTCCAGGTTTGTTGATAATGGAGTAGACGCAGATACAGGAGAATTAATCCCTTTTAATACCCAAATCAAGGATAACGCAGCTCAGTTTGTAGGTGTTTCGATAAATATACCTATCAGTAGTGGGTGGTCAAATCGTTCACGTGTAAAACAACAAAAAGTCGCTATGATGCGAGCCGAAAATAATTTTGATATTCAGAAACAAGAAATGTATCAGCTTATACAGCAACTTGTGCAAGAAGGAAGTGCCTTAAAAACAGAATATCAACAAAGCTCACAAAAGATGAAAGCCCAAATGCTATCTTTTGAAATAGCACAAAAACGATACGAAAAAGGATTAATAAATGCGATTGAACTTAATCAGTCAAAAAACTTATTTGCAAATTCACAAAATGAAAACTTGCAAGTGAAATTGCGGTTAAAAGTAAATGAAAGTACATTAGACTTTTATAAGGGATTACCTGTATTTAATATAAATAGAACACAATAAAATGGATATAAAAATTGAAAAGAAAAAGGGATTAAGACCTAAACATTATGGATATGTGGTTATAGGCTTAATATTGCTTTTTATGGGATGGAAGATTGCCTTTGGTAATTCAGCATCCACTTTTAGAACAGAAAGAGAAAAGCTGTCTATTGCTGAAGTTTCTTTCGGAAAATTTGATGATTATATCACCATTAATGGAAACGTAGCACCAATAAGCACCATATATATGGACGCCTATGAAGGAGGACGTGTAACCGAAAAACTTATTGAAGAAGGAGCCATGGTAAAAAAAGGCGATGTAATATTGAGATTAGAAAACAGAGCGCTTTACGAACAGATATTAGCAAGCGAGAATAACCTGGCATTAAAACAAAACGATTTACGATCGACCAAACTTACTTTTGATTCTAGACAAGTAGAAGGAAGCAAGGATCTTGTAAATTCACAATACGAATTGCAAAAATTGAAGAGAAATTATGAACAGAACAAAGCGTTATTTGATGATGAATTAATTTCTAAAGAAGAGTATTTAACCTCTAAAGAAAATTATGAGCTTTCTCAAAAGCAATATGAGATCATAAAACTACAGACAGAACAGGATAAGGTACTACGTAATACTTCTTTGAGTGATCTGGATGATGATTTAGCCAGAATGAAAAAAACATTGTCAATGGTGTATGAACGTATAGATCATTTAAACGTAAGAGCTCCTGCAGATGGACAATTAGGGTTTTTGGATGCAGAAATAGGCCAGAATATAAGGCAAGGACAACGAATAGGCCAGATTAATGTATTAACAGATTATAAAATTGAAGCTTCTATTGATGAGCATTATATTGATAGAGTAAAAAGAGATCTTACCGCGGTTCTTGATCGTAATGGAACAGAGTATACGTTGCGTTTGCGTAAAGTATATCCAGAAGTACGTAACGGAAAGTTTAAAGTAGACCTTGTTTTTGTAGATAAAAAACCAGAAACCATTCGATCTGGACAAAGTTATAATATCAAACTACAGTTAGGACAATCAAATGATGCATTATTATTACCGAGAGGTAGTTTTTTCCAGAGCACAGGAGGTCAATGGATTTTTGTATTAGATACATCTGGTGATATAGCCTGGAAAAGACCAATTCGTATAGGAAAACAAAACTCTAGATACTATGAGTTGTTAGAAGGACTAGAAGCTGGAGAACAGGTGATCACATCAAATTATGATAGTTTTGGAGATGCCGAAAAAATTATATTGAAATGATTAACGAGTTCCTTCTCCTTGGGGAGAAGGTTAGGATGAGGGGTTTTTAGTTTACTCTCTTGCCTTAATCCTCTCCCGCAGAGAGGGGAAACTACAAAAGGATAACTAAAACTGAAGTGAAATAAGACATAAACAATCAAAAAATGATACAGATAGAAAACTTAAAGAAGAGTTTTAGAACTGAAGAAGTTGAAACCCTGGCGCTAAATAGTGTAAACCTAACAGTAGAAGAAGGAGAATTTGTTGCTATTATGGGGCCTTCTGGTTGTGGTAAATCTACGTTGCTTAACATTATTGGTATGTTGGATAATCCTAACGAAGGTTACTATCACTTTAATGGTCAAGAAGTAGGCGGTTTAAAAGAAAATCAACGTACCAAAATTAGAAAAGGAAATCTTGGGTTTGTTTTCCAGAGTTTTAACCTGATCGATGAACTTACTGTTTTCGAAAATGTAGAGCTGCCCCTGATTTATCTTAATATGAAAAAGAGCGAACGTGAACAAAAAGTAAGACAAGTACTTGAGCGAATGAAAATTGCACATCGCGAGAAACATTTCCCACAACAATTGTCTGGGGGACAACAGCAACGTGTAGCCATTGCAAGAGCAGTTGTAACCAATGCCAAATTGATTTTGGCTGATGAGCCAACAGGTAACCTGGATTCTAAAAACGGTATTGAGGTAATGAACCTGCTTACAGAATTAAATCAAGAAGGAACCACAATTGTTATGGTAACACACTCTGATAGAGATTCACATTATGCGCACAGAATCATTAATCTTTTTGATGGGCAAATTGTAACCGAAAGTCAAAATAAACCCTTCGAGGTTAATATATAAATTACATTTTATAACTCACTAAAATTAAACTCATGGCAAAAGTATCTTCATACCTAGTAGCATTCATAATTTCATTACTTACTACAATAATGAGTTATGGACAATCAAAAACGATAGCGGTTGATCATTTTGATAAAGTAGTGATAAGTCCACATATACAGGTAACTTTTGAGGAGGGTAATACCGAAAAAGTGACTATAGATAGCGCGCACTTATCACAAGAAAAAATTAATATTAAAGTTGTAGGAAAGACGCTTCAAATTTATTTGGACGGAGCTAAAATGGTTACAAAAAATGTGACGGTAAAGAAAGATGGGTGGAAACGCAAAGAACCAATATATAAAGGTACTCAGGTTGTTGCCACTGTTACTTACAAAGAACTAAGCGCATTATCGATAGGCGGAGAAGAGATAATACTATGTAAGAGTCCTATAGAAGCGGATGATTTTAAGTTAAATATCTATGGAGAATCTAAAACGACTATGAATGCATTGAAGGTAAATTCTCTTCGAGTATCAATGTACGGAGAAAGTTATCTAGAGATTAAAGAAGGGGCTGCAAATAATCAGAATTACACAGTGTATGGCGAAGGAAAGATAAATACTCTGGGGTTAACCAATGAAAACACTAAAATCACAGCATATGGTGAAGGTAGTTTTAGAGTCAAAGTTTCTGATAAATTAAAGGTTACGGCTTTTGGAGAAGCAACGGTCGCTTATAAAGGAAATCCTAGTGTAAGTAAAGGATTAGTTTTAGGAGAAGCTACGATTCAAAAAATAAATTAGAGACATCAATCAATCTCAGTTCAGTATTTAAAAACGAACAGTTATGTTTAAAAATCATCTAAAAATAGCCTGGAGAAACCTTCGAAAAAGAAAGGCCTTTGCCATAATCAATATTCTGGGTTTGGCCCTAGGTTTTGGTTGCGGTATTTTGATATTTCTATTTATAAATCATCACATTCAATTCGATAATTTTCACCAAAATTCGGAAAGAATTTATAGAGTGGTTACAGAGGAACATAGAGATCAGGTCGAATACGAAACAGCTGTTCCTCCTGGTTTTGCAAAGGGTTTTAGAACAGATTATAATTATGCAGAAAAAGTAGCTAGTGTCTTCCTCAGAGAAGATTGGCAGGTCAATGGTACAGATAGTAATGCTTCAAAACGATTTAGAGAAGATGTTGCATTTTCCGAACCTGAATATTTCGAAATATTCAATTTTCCGCTCCAAGAAGAATTAAGTGGTCGTAGTTTGGTAGAACCCAACACAGCATATGTTACTCAGAACTTTGCAAAAAGAATGTTTGGAGCAGAAAATGCGCTAGGAAAAAACTTCATTTTAGAAAATAATGAAACGATCCAAATCATAGGAATACTTAAAGATTTGCCTAAAAACACGATGATAAGAAGAGAAGTGTTTTTGTCGTTTACGACCGTTAAAAGTTATGATGATTTTATATCTGGAGAAACCTGGAACGGGATTAATGGTAGTTTAAGATGTTTTACTTTACTTCATCCTAATCAGAATATTTCGAATATCGAAAAGACGCTAATCGGATTGGTAACAAAACATCGTCCTGATAGTAAAAATGTACATCGATATAAACTTCAAGCTCTGGGTGATATTCATTTTGATAGCAGGTATGATGGGATCAATGTGAGTTTATTATGGATTTTTGGTTTGATAGGAGCATTTCTTATTGCAGTTGCATGCATTAACTTTATTAATATTTCTACGGCACAAGCTATGTCTCGTTCCAAAGAAATTGGGATTAGAAAAGTCTTGGGGGGGGTGAAGCAACATCTTTTTTGGCAGTTCATCTCGGAAACCTTTATTATTAGCTTTTTTGCAATGATTATAGGTATTGTCATTGCAGTATTGTCATTGCCGTATTTTAATTCATTTTTTGAATTAAACTTATCCGTAAACGAACTCTTTAGTGTTAAGATTATCAGTTTTGTATTTGTGCTATTACTTTGTGTTTCAATTTTTTCAGGAAGTTATCCAGGGATTTTGTTAGCTCGAATTCTACCAACACTCGCATTAAAGGGAAAACTAACTCAGAAAGATACAGGAGGGAAACTAACTCGTAAAATTCTTGTCACTGCACAATTTGTGATTTCTATTGTATTGATTGCTGCAACGGTAATTATTGGTCGACAAATCAGCTATGCCGTAAATACTGATTTGGGTTTTGAAAAAGACGCTATTGTAATGGTCGATATCCCTGAAGATCTTGAACATGTAAAAATAGAAGGACTTAAAGAACGTATTTCTCAATTAAGCGGAGTAGAACACATCACTGCCTGTTTGGGGAGCCCGGGAGCGGCCTACAACAATTGGGGAACGGTGGTAAAATATTCTAATCGTCCAGAATACGAAGAATTTTCGATTTCAGCCAAAATGGCCGATGAGGATTATATCAACACTTTTGGTTTGAAATTGGTTGCTGGGCGTAATTTTTACGTTTCGGATTCTATTACAGAAGTAGTGGTAAACGAAAAACTTGCACAAAAATTGGGTCTTGCTTCTTCAGAGGAATTGATTGGTAAAAAAGTAGAACTGAATGGCGGATATATTAAAGCATCAATTGTTGGTGTACTAGCTGATTTTCATAACCAGAATTTTCATAATGACATCACTCCAATTTTTATTGCGCCCCAAACCAATGCATATCATGAATTAGCGATTAAGATTAACGGAAAAAATGCACGTACAACCTTGGATGGAATTGAAAAACGATGGAAAGAAGTATTTCCAAAATACATCTACGAGTTTAATTTTCTGGATGAGCGTGTGGCGGAACAGTATGCCGAAGAGCAACGTTTATTATCGCTGTCAAGATTATTTTCGGGCTTAGCCATTTTCATTAGTTGTCTTGGACTTTATGGACTAATCTCATTCTTTGTTGCTCAAAGAACTAAAGAGATAGGAATCAGAAAAGTCCTTGGTAGTAATGTGCTAAATATTTTGGTATTGTTTGTACAAGACTTTTTTAAACTTATCATAATTGCAGGTGCAATTGCAACACCGCTGGCTTGGTACTTCATGAATAATTGGCTGCAAAATTATCAATATCGAACAGAAATAAGTTGGTGGATTTTTGCCATGTCAATAGGTGGATTGTTGGCGATAACTTTAGTTACAATTGGCTATCAGGCAGTAAAGGCCGCAACAGCAAATCCTATAAAAAGTTTGCGAACCGAGTAAATCATCTTTAATGAACAATAGTCATGTTTAAAAATTATATAAAAATAGCTTGGAGAACCCTTATGAAACATAAGAGTCTGTTTGCAATTAATATTACAGGTCTTGGTCTAGGAATAGCCTCATGTTTGTTGATGACTTTGTATGTAACAGATGAACTCAGTTATGATAGATTTAATGAAAAAGCAGACGAAATTGTAAGAGTAGTATTTAAAGCAAAAATAAATGGTGAAGAAATAAGGGAAGCAGTTGTAATGCCACCGGTGGGAAAAACATTAGAAAATGAATTCCCAGAAGTAGTACAATCTACTCGTATTAGACAAGTAGGAATGCAAAAAGTATCCTATAGTAATACAACATACAGAAATAACACACTTGCCTATGTAGATCCTAATTTTTTTGATGTTTTCACGTTGCCTGTGATAAAGGGTAATTCTGTTTCACCTCTTGATCAGCCTAATTCGCTTGTGATTACAAAAAAAACAGCCGTGCGATACTTTGGAAATATAGATACAGCTATAGGAAAGAGGATTGTGTTTAATGACAAAAATGAATCTTATACAGTAACAGCTGTAATAGATGAGGTTCCCAAAAACGCTCATTTTCATTTTGATTTGTTTGCCACGATGCCTAATGATAATATAGCCGTTTCAAATTCCTGGACAAATTCTTATTTCCATACCTATCTGGTATTACAAAAAGGATATGATTACAAACAACTAGAGGCTAAATTACCAGAGATACTTCAAAAACATATGGGTGATCAGTTACAAGAAGAACTAGGAGTATCTTATACAGAATTTACAAAAGAGAATCAACTAGGTCTTTTTTTACAACCTCTAACTGATATTCATTTAGAATCTGATTTTGCTGCTGTTTCAGAACTTGAACAAAGCGGAGATATAAAGTACATCTATATTTTTAGTATTGTCGCACTATTTATGCTGGTGATTGCCTGTATTAATTTTATGAATTTATCTACAGCCGCAGCTTCAAAAAGAGCCAAAGAAATTGGAGTGAAAAAAGTAATGGGTTCTGGAAAAAGACATTTAGTTTATCAGTTCTTGATAGAGTCATTTCTATCTACTCTGATCGCCATGATTTTGGCCTCAATTATTCTTCTGTTATCATTACCATTATTTAATAGATTATCAGGTAAAGAGTTGGAATTGTATTATTTACTGAAGCCATCAGTTTTTATAACACTTTCGGGATTAACAATTGGGATTGCATTTTTGGCAGGGGCGTATCCAGCGTTTTATTTGTCTTCTTTTAAACCAATTACAGCCTTAAAAAGTAAGTTTTCTGGTCAAGGAAATACCAAAGGGATTAGAAGTGGGTTAGTAGTTTTTCAGTTTGTAATATCTGCGGGACTCATTATAGCAACTTTGGTAGTAGATCAACAAATGTTATATATCCAAAATAAGGATATTGGTTATGAAAAAGACCAGATGTTGGTGCTTAGAAACACGTATCTTCTTCAGCATAATGAAACGGTTTTTAGAGATCAGATTCAGAGTGACCCAAGAATCGCAAGTATTACAAATTCGGCATTTGTACCGGCAGGTCTTACCGATAACGAGATGTCGGGTATTTTTCTGGGGGATTCATTTCAAAGAAGAATGTTTGTCTATAATATAGATGAAGCATATATCCCAACAATGGGTATGGAATTAGTGTCAGGCAGAAATTTTTCTAAAGAATTTGGAGATGAAACAAATAATGTGATTATTAATCAGAAGGCAGCAAAAGTTTTAGGCTTTGGAAACAATGCTATAGGAAAAACTTTTATAAGAGATACAAATCATGGAAAACAAACACTTACTGTTGTAGGTGTGATAAAGGACTTTCATTTTAAATCTTTACACCAGGCCATAGAGCCTTTAATAATGTTAAACAATCCTTATGGAGGATTAATCGTAAGAGCCAAAGTTTCTGAAATGTCTGATCTTATTGCAACCATCGAAAATACATGGAATAAATTTGGGACATCAGAACCTTTTCATTATTTACTGTTGGATCAAGCATATAATCAAACATACCTCAAAGAGCAAAAAATGGGTACAATTCTTAGAGTCTTTGCTTTGCTTACCATATTTGTAGCATGTTTAGGACTGTTTGGGTTAGTAACTTTTACGGCAGAACAGCGCTTCAAAGAAATAGGAATAAGAAAAGTATTAGGTTCTACAGTGCCTCAAATAATTACAATGCTTTCTGCCGATTTCTTAAAACTAGTCCTAGTTTCATTCCTCGTCGCGTTTCCTTTGGGCTTCTATTTCATGAATAAATGGCTAGAGGATTTTGCATATCGCATCGAGATTCAATGGTGGATATTTGTACTTGCGGGTTGTATAACAATGTTTATTGCATTTATAACCATAAGCTGGAAAAGTTTCAGAGCTGCATCAATGAACCCTGTAAAAAGTTTGAGAACAGAGTAAATCATCAATAATTAACGATAGTCATGTTTAAAAATTATATTAAAATAGCTTGGAGAAATTTATGGAAAAATAAAGCCATAACGAGTCTCAATATTATTGGATTATCCGTTGCTTTTGGTATAGCAATACTATTAAGTATGGCTGCTTTTTTTGAACTATCTTATGATGAGTTTCATGAAAATAAAGATTCAATATACCTGGTATATACTTCATGGCAAACACCTGATGAGGTAGAAATTCAAACGTCGAGTCCAGCACCTCTTGCAGATGGGTTGAAAGAAAAAGTGCCCGGAGTTAATAAAATATCCAGGCATATGAGTGGCAATGTATTATTGCTACACAAGGAAAAAGAACTCAATATTGATATGAGTTGGGTAGATCCTGATTTCTTTACAATGTTTTCTTTTCCTGTAGAAAAGGGAAATCATAAACAACTACTTCATGAGAACAATGTTGTAGTGATTACACAAAGAATGGCCAATGTTATTTTTGGAACCACGGCTGCTGTTGGTAAAACTGTTGACCTTCTTCTTAATGGAAAAAAAGAACCCTTTACCGTTTCTGCCGTCTTAAAAGATATCCCTGCCAATAGTAGTCTTGAATTTGATATTGCGGCTAATTTTAAGAGTAATCCACGTTATGAAATATTGAAAGACCGATGGGATCATACAAATCACGAGGTATATCTCCAACTACAGAAAGATATTTCTGTTGATCAATTCGAAAAAAGCACATATGCTTTTACAAATCTACATTTTAAGGGAGAAATAGATAACTCTAAACGAGATGGTGCTCTTGCAGATAAAAACGGGCAGTATATGCAATTAAAACTACATCCTTTTAAGGACATCTATTTTACTAATTTCCAAAGAGAAACTGTTGAGGTAAGTAGAACGTTACCTTATATTGTTTTAGGTATCGCGGGATTACTTCTCTTCATTGCTTGTGTTAATTTTATAAACATGAGTATCGCCAAAAGCACTTCAAGACTTCAGGAAATTGGTATGCGTAAAACACTTGGTGCCGCAAAGAAGAACGTGTTTTTTCAATTTTGGAGTGAGAGCATTTTAATATTCTTAGCAACCCTATGTTTGGGAGCCCTTTTAAGCATTTTATTGTTGGATGATTTTAAATCCTTATTCGATACTGACGCCACTTTTAATAACGCATTGTCTGTCTCAGCAATTGTTGGTTTCATACTAATTTTTCTAATTATAACATCTGTAGCAGGAGGATATCCAGCGCTTTTACTTAGTAAATTAGGAACTATACAGGCGCTAAAAGGGAAAGTGCAAATTAATGGTCGAAATAAGGTTAGGGATGCACTAATGATCATTCAATTTGCCATCGTGATTTTATTGATGAGTGGAAGTTTTGTCCTCTGGGGTCAACTTCATTATATGCGCACCAAAGATTTGGGTTTTAATAAAGAGCAAGTCATTTCTTTACCATTAAATGGAAAAAAAGAAGGTAACAAAGTTGTAAAACTGTTAAGAGAAGAGTTGAAGGAAAGTTCAGAAATTATAAGCATAACAAGCTCTGATAATAATCTGGGTAGAGGAAAAGATGGTAGTTTTTTTACCAGTCAACTAGGCTTTGATTATAAAAACCGCGAGGTTGGTACTCATATGTTGGTGGTAGATTATGATTATGCCAAAACTCTTGATATCAAATTACTCGCCGGAAGATCTTTTGACAGAAATTTTGCCGCAGATAGCTTGTCAGTTGTAATTAATGAAGCCATGGCCAAAGAGCTACAAGAAACCGATCCAATAGGTCTACAACTTACAGTTCTTGATAGCGTAAAACATACCATTATAGGTGTTGTAAAAGATTATAATTTCAGGAAATTAGACAGAGAAATAGAGCCAATGACTTTGTTTATGACGGATCAAAAATCAGTGCGATATGCTTACATTAAAGTTGGAACTACTGATATTTCTAGTACCTACGATCTCATTAAGAATACTTGGGCTAAAATAGAGCCAAATGCAGAGTTTTTGGGATCTTTTTTAGATGAAAATATAGATAGAGTATTCAAGAAAGAAAGAATAATGATCACCATTATAACAAGTGGAGCTATCATTGCAATCATACTAAGTTGTATTGGTCTCCTGGCAATTTCTCTGCTTGTTGTAACCAAACGCACCAAAGAAATAGGAGTGCGTAAGATTGTTGGAGCCAGCGTTATTTCGATATTGGTTTTGCTAGCCAAAGATTTTATCAAACTTGTGGCAATAGCTTTTGTAATTATAGTACCTGTTGCTTGGTGGTATTCTAATCAATGGCTCGAGGAATATTCATATAGAATGGAGTTAAGTGTTTGGTTTTTTGTTGCAGCCGGAGTATTGGCATTGGGTATTGCTTTGGCAACAATAAGTTTTGGCACTATAAAAGCCGCATTACAAAATCCGGTAAAAAGTTTGAGAACAGAATAAAATATGATGTTATGATTAGGAATTATATAAAAATCGCCTGGAGAAATTTAGTAAAGAATAAAGTATTCTCTATTATCAATATTCTTGGTTTGTCTGTAGGACTTACGGCTTGTTTATTACTCACCTTTTATGTGCTGGATGAAACTAGTTATGATACGCATCACAAGGATTCTGATAGGATATATAGAATCGTAATGGAGTCGGCCGGAAAGAAGTTGGCAGCCACTGCTGGCCCCATGGCACAAACGCTTAAAAATGAATTCCCTGAGATAGAACAGTCAACCAGGCTTTTAAAGTTTCCAAACGTAGATAAATTTCTTTTACATGCTCAGGATAAGAAAACCCCATTGTATGAAACTAATGGCTACTATGTAGATTCTTTGTTTTTTAAAGTGTTAACCTATGATTTTAAGTATGGAGATGCTAACACCGCCCTTAGCAAACCCAATACAGTGCTATTGTCTGAAGAAGTAGCCTATAAAATATTTGGAGATAAAAACCCTGTGAATGAAGTTATAGACATAGAAATCCCATATGGGAAAACAAAATATACTGTTGATGGAGTTTTTAGAAGTAAGTTAAACAAATCTCATATTAATGCTAACTTATTACTTTCTATGAAGAATGATGATGTTGGCGGATGGGTAGATTCACAAGAAGGGCTTTTGGGTAACAACCTTTTTTATACCTACATAAAATTAAAGCCTGGCAGTAGCATAGCTAGTGTCGAAAAAAAACTTCCAGAATTTACCAATAGACATATCGGTGCTCAACTGGCGGCCAGTAATTTCGAGAGACGTTATCTTGCTCAACCACTAAAAGATATTTACTTAAAATCGAATATAACATGGGAGATTTCTGCTAACGGAAGTATGACCTATATTTATATTTTTAGTGCCATAGCCGCATTTTTATTACTCATTGCCTGTATCAATTTCATGAATTTATCTACAGCACGTTCTGAAAAGAGAGCAAAGGAGGTAGGTATGAGAAAAGTATTGGGAGCTCAAAAAAACACATTAGTATTTCAATTTTTGGGAGAGTCATTACTACTTTGTATTATAGCCTTATCGATAGCATTGTTATTGGTAGCGATGTTGCTCCCCTTTTTTAATGCTATTACTCATAAAGAACTAGTATTATTTAAATATCCAGGAATTCTATTTTTTATTGCTGGTTTAGCATTTCTTACGGGACTAATGTCTGGATTGTACCCTGCATTTTATTTATCATCTTTTAAACCAATTACAGTACTTAAGGGAAAACTAGTAAACTCTATTTCTGCTAAAACTATTCGTAAGGGTTTGGTTGTTTTTCAATTCACAATCTCGGCCGCATTAATATTGGTTTCAGGAGTTATTTGGCAGCAGATGGATTTTTTGAAAAGCAAAGACTTGGGATTTAATAAGGACCAACAATTACTTATTCCGTATCGAAGTTCTTTAGCAGCAAAAAACTATAATTCTTTCAAAACAGAATTAATAAAGAACCCAAATATCATAGCTGCATCAGGAGGAGATTCATATCCTGGGTTACATGTTATTAGTGATGATTCGTTCTACGGAGAAGGGCAAACAATAAAAGATAATGTATATACAAGATATGGACAGGTTTACGATGATTATATTGAAACTTTGGGGTATGAATTGTTATATGGGAGGTCGTTCTCAAAAAACAATAAAAATGATTCATTATCCGTAATATTAAATGAAACGGCTATAGCAAAATTGGGATATGAATCTTCGACTGCAGTAGGCAGAACAATTTATTATGATCGCAATGATAAAAAACATGAATTAGAAATTATTGGAGTCATAAAAGACTTTAATTTCAAAAGCCTTCATGAACCTATAGCACCATATGCTTTGTTTAGTCTTGGTGAGAATCAACCAGCATATTTTATAGCAACACTTAGAGAGGGAGATTTTAATACCACGATAAGCGAAATTGCTGCCACCTGGGAAAGTATTAATCCCAATGTTCCTTTTGAGTATTCTTTTTTGGATCAGGATTTCAATAGCAATTATATGGCAGAGCAACAGGCATCAAAAGTCGTTTTTGGCTTCATGTTTATAGCAATTTTTATTGCATGTATTGGTTTGTTTGGATTAGCTTCATTTACAACAGAACAACGCAGAAAAGAAGTGGGTATAAGAAGAGTACTGGGCGCTTCAATTATAGGGATTACATCGATGCATCTAAAAGACTTTCTGAAACTAGTACTCCTGGCAATGGCTATTGCAAGTCCGTTGGCATATTATATAGGGTATAAGTGGCTAGAGAATTTTGCCTATAAAGTAGAAATGGGTTGGTGGTTATTTGTATCAGCAACTGGTATTGCAATATGTATTGCACTAATTACCGTTGGTTTTCAGGTGATTAAAGCCGCGACATCAAATCCCATAAAGAGTTTACGAACAGAATAATTATTTAACAAGGATATAATTATGTACACTTTATATTTTAAAATAGCTGTAAGATACCTTTTAAAACATAGGCTTTATTCTTTTATCAATATCCTTGGACTGGCTATTGGGGTTACCTCCTTTATTTTAATTATGTTATACGTTAATCATGAGCGAAGCTATGATAAATTTGCTGGATCAGAGCAGGTGTATCGAGTGTACATGGATTTCCTTAAAGGCGAGACTTTTTTACCAGGAGATGCACAAACGTATAATCTTTCTGGTCCAGAACTTAAGAAAGAGTTTCCCGAAATATTAGACTTTACACGCTTTTTTCATATGGAAGAAGCAACCATTGTTTATGATGAGAAGATTTTTGAAGAATCTAAAGGTAAAATGGTTGACCCTTCCTATTTTGAAATGTTTGGTCAAAAATTATTAAAAGGAGATTTAAATACTGCTTTGTTAGAACCAAATTCAATAGTTTTAACAAGATCTGTTGCAGAAAAAATCTTTGGTAATGATAATCCAATAGGTAAAACACTTTCTGTCTTTTGGGGAGATGATCATCCCTTAAAAGTTACCGGAGTAATGGATGATATTACTAAGAACACACATAATAAAATCAATTACCTTATTTCATTTAGCAGTATTAATTCTTGGAGACAATTTAAGAATGAGAAAGAACCAAATTGGAGTTTTCAAAACTATTATACCTATATAAAAGTTGATCAAAAGGCAGATATTGATGCATTGCGTAAAAAAATTACAGAAAGTAACATTGAAGATGATATAGATGAACGACATAATATTGAGCCTGTCGAAGAAATTCATCTTCGATCCAACAAACCATATGAGATAGAAGCAAACGGAAGTATTACCCGAGTTAAATTCTTAACTACAATTGCATTCATTATTCTAATACTTTCTTGGTTAAATTATATTAATCTATCAACAACAAAATCTTTAGAAAGAGCCAAAGAAATTGGTATAAGAAAAGTCGCAGGAGCACAAAAAAAGCAGCTTATTTTACAATCACTGCTAGAGTCGATTATTTTAAATCTACTTGCAATAAGCTTTGCTATTGTACTTGCAATACTATTATTACCACTTTATAATCAGTTTACTGGTAAAGAATTGACCTTTGGGTTTTATACATTGAAAAGTATACTACCCATACTTGGTGTTATTCTTTTTGGGATGATTTTGGCCGGTGTGTACCCAGCAATATTACTTAGTAGTTATTCTCCCACCAAAGCCCTAAAAGGAAAAATAAGGACTTCCTCTCAGGGATTGAATTTAAGAAAGGGCTTAATCATAACTCAGTTTATGGCCACTATTGTTTTGTTAATAGGAGCAATAATAGTGACCAAACAGCTCAATTTTTTACAAGAACAACCAATAGGTGCAGATCTTAGTACAATGGTTACATTAAAAGGAGAAGTGTTAAACAAACAAAATGATTCAATAGTAAGAAAGGAGTTTAAAACACTAGAAGCAGAGTTAGAGAAATTGCCTATTGTTTTAGAAGCGTCATTGGCGCAGACATATCCTGGTGATAGTTATGATAATTTACCCTCTTTTACGGGACTTATGTACCCAGATGGTACTGAAGATGAGCGTATACCCTATTTTAATTATACGGTTCAACCAGATTATTTTGAACTCATGGATATGAAGTTTCTGGCCGGAAAAACATTTTTATCCACAAGTAAAGGAAGTAGCAATGAAGTAGTAGTTAATGAAGAGTTTATTCGTGTAATAGGAATAACAGAACCAAACGCTGCAGTGAATCAAACAATAAAGTTTTTTGGTAATGCGTGGAAGATTTCTGGGGTGGTAAAAGACTATCATCATTTTGGATTGAAAAGTCCTGTTGTTCCTATGATATTTCTTCATGGCTTACGACGTGATAATTTACTGGTAAAACTAAATCCTAATATTGTAAGTACTAGTGGCTACAGAGATATGTTAAGACAACTAGAATCTAAGTGGACCACATTTTTTCCTCAGAGCACATTTGATTATATATTTCTGGATAAAAAATTTCAAGCGCAATATAATGAGGACATCAAGTTTGGTAACGCTTTTAGAATTTTTACGGCCTTAGCTATTTTAATTGCTGCTTTAGGTCTATTTGGACTTACCTCATATACCTGTATACAACGCAAAAAAGAAATTGGAATCCGAAAGGTAAACGGTGCCAGTATATTTAAAATTCTTAAACTTTTAAATATAGATTTCCTTAAGTGGATCGGGATTGCTTTTGTTCTTGCTATTCCTATTGCTTGGTATGTCATGAGCTCATGGCTAGAAAATTTTGCTTTAAAAACAAGTCTTAGTTGGTGGGTATTTGTTTTAGCAGGTGTTATGGCGTTAGGGATCACACTACTTACTGTAACCTGGCAAAGTTTTATGGCAGCCAGCAGTAATCCGGTAGATGCATTACGAGATGAATAATACAACAGATCAATCAAAAAATAAGAAATCATGATTAGAAACTATTTCAAAATTATCTGGAGAAATACAATCCGAGAAAAACAGTTTACTTTTCTAAATATTTTGGGTCTTACCATTGGTATTACCAGCTGTTTTATTATTGGATTATATGTATATAATGAAGTTACCTATGATACTTCTCACGAAAAAGGGGATCGTATTTACAGGATAAACCAATCGTATATTTGGGGAGATTGGAATGATCAATATGCAGCTACCGGCCCCAATGTTGCTGTAGCATTAAAAGCAGATGCTCCTGAGTTCGAAAAAGTAACCAGAATGTTAAGCTTAGGTTCACAAAATATGCGCAATAAAAGCGCTACAGAAAACACCAATATTTTTAAAGAAGAAGAGTATTTTCTGGCAGAAGAAAACTTCTTTGAAGTATTTTCTTTTGAGTTCATTAAAGGCGATCCCAAAACAGCCTTAAAGGAGCCCATGAGTTTGGCCATTACCCAAGAAACAGCTTCACGGTATTTTGGAAATAAAGACCCAATGGGAAAACCATTAGAGGTGCGAAAATCAGATGGTACATGGGATACTTTTACTGTTAGTGCGGTTTTGGCAGACGTTCCAGAGAATTCTCACATTCAATTTGATATACTGGGATCATTAAGCACAATTCAAAAAAAATTACAGAATCAAAATTGGCTATGGGCATGGACAGGATTTGGAACCTATGGATTAGTAAAAGAAGGAACAGATATAGAAAATCTTACTAATAAGATTCAGGCAATTCCACCAAAATGGGCTGCACGTACGACAGAACGATTGTTTAGCCAGCCGTATGAAGAATTCACAGATGGTAAAGAATGGAAGTTATACTTGCAACCACTTAAGGAAATTTACTTATCAGATACCCCTAACGAACATGCTTTTGGACCCAACGGTAATCCACAATTTGTAAAGCTATTTAGTGCGATTGGTATTTTGATTCTATTTTTATGCAGTATAAATTTCATGAATCTTTCTACCGCCAGATCATCCAAAAGATCAAAAGAAGTAGGAATAAGAAAAGTACTAGGCTCTGATCGAAATAGACTCATTAAACAATTTGTCCTAGAATCTACATTATTTGTTGCAGCCAGTACATTATTGGCCATAATATTAACTCAACTTTCATTAAGTGGTTTTAATGCAATTGCAGATAAGGAGTTGTCTTTTATACCGCTACTTATGAATCCAATATGCATAGGAATCATTATACTTTTCATTTTGATTTTAGGGGTTGCTTCGGGCAGTTATCCTGCATTTTATCTTTCATCATTTCAACCTATCGAAACCCTTAAAGGCAAAGTAACGTCGGTATTTAAAGGGAAGAATTTAAGAAACGGACTCGTAGTATTTCAATTTACGATATCAATCGCATTGATTATCTGTGCTTTTTTTGTACAAAAACAACTGGCGTATACGTCTTCTTTAGATCTGGGGCTTATAAAAGACAATGTCCTACAAATTCATAATATAGAACAGTTGGGTGATAGGGCAGAGACTTTGAAAGCAAAGTTAGAAGCTAATCCGGCTTTTACAGATGTAGGTAAATCTTATGGAATACCCCCTAACGTTTGGTCTGGAGATAAGTATAGAGCATTTGGACCAGAGAATCCTGCAATACATTTTACCGATGTAAGAACCGAAGGTGATTTCTTAGACGTATTAGGGCTAACCTTTATTGAAGGTAGAAACTTTGATCCGGATCGTATAGCAGATAAGTATGGTGTTGTCCTAAACGAAGAGGCAGTAAAGGTATTGGGTTGGGGTAAAAGAGATACGTATGCAGCAGATTCTCCTATAGGAAAATTTGTTGCCATGACCAATGAAAGTGCAGATAAAATGGAAGTATTAGGGGTTGTTGAAGACTTTAACTTTACTACCACCAAAGAGAAAATAGGCCCTCTTGTTATTTTACATCAAGATAATGATAAGGTATGGAACTACGGTAGAGGGCGCACATTTTTGGCAGCTCGTCTAGATCCTAACGGTGTAGAGAATTCAAGAAATTTACAAACGCTAATCGAAGGAATAGAAAAAGAAATGGCTCAAATTGATCCTTCCATTTTATTTGAATATAGTTTTATGGATCAAGAGTTCGAAAAGACGTTCAAATCTGAACAGCGAATGGCAAAAGTACTCAACATATTCACCGTATTGGCACTTATAATAGCATGTTTAGGACTTTTTGGACTAGCCGCTTTTTCTGCAGAAAGACGAATTAAAGAATTAGGGATTAGAAAAGTATTAGGCGCTAAAGTATCTGAGCTTGCGTTATTATTTTCTTCAGAGTTTACAAAGCTTGTCATGATTTCAATTCTATTGGCTTCGCCAATTGCATACCTATTAGTAAATGAATGGCTCAAAGACTTTGCCTACAGAACACCAATAGATATTTGGGTGTTTTTGGTTGCCGCTATATGCGCAATTGTGATTACGCTGCTAACCGTAAGCATGCAGACCTTAAAGGCTGCTATGACAAACCCGGTAGATAATCTAAGAACAGAATAAATTATACTAAAAATAAAAACATGCTTTTACAACTAAATAACATATCAAAATGGGTACATTCTGGAGGGCAGAAAGTATTCTTATTAAAAGACATTAATTTTTGGGTTCATGAAGGAGATTTTATATCGATCATGGGGCCATCGGGATCTGGAAAATCTACTTTACTCAATATCATTGGGATGTTAGATGGTTTTGATGAAGGCGAATATTCTTTTCTGGATGAGTCGGTACATACATTAAAAGAAAAACATCGTGCTAATCTATACAAACAATATATTGGATTCGTATTTCAGTCTTATCATTTGCTTGATGAATTAACGGTAAAAGAAAATCTTGAAATGCCATTATTATACAAAAAAATTGGTGGCTCAGAACGAAAAGCGTTGGTTGCAGATATGTTGGATCGTTTTAATATCGTAGGCAAGAAAGACCTTTTCCCTTCTCAATTAAGTGGTGGGCAACAACAACTTGTAGGTATTGCCAGAGCCCTTATTGCAAGCCCAAAACTGATCCTTGCAGATGAACCCACCGGAAACCTGAACTCTAAACAAGGGGAGGAGATCATGGAAATATTTAAACAACTCAATAACGAGGGAGTAACCATCATACAGGTAACCCATTCTGAAAAGAATACTGCATACGGCTCGCGAATTATTAATTTGCTGGATGGTAGTATTGTTTAGTTTCGAGACTAGAGACTTTTATTTAAATAGTAAAATACGCTAATTCCCCTCTTGAGAGGGGTTAGGGGTGTGTTTTTCATAGCGATAAATATAATCTTCAATGACTAATAAGACATTGAACATATCTTTAAGCACTTGATCATCTGTAAATCGCAGAACAGAGACTCCTAACTCGTTCATTTTCTTTTCTTTCTTTTGATCTTTATAGTATACATCTATTAATTCATGAGAATACCCGTCAACTTCAATTCCAAGCATCAATTCATGACAAAAAAAGTCTAGAATATAATTATCGATCGGTTTCTGCCTATGAAAATCATAACCGTGTATTTGTTTTCCTTTTAATTTTAGCCAAAGAATAATTTCTGCCTTAGTACTATTATTTCTTAATTGCCTGGCTAGTTCTTTTAATTTTGGATTATATGGGATAATTTTTCTCTTTTTGCTCATATGACACACCCCTAACCCCTCTCAAGAGGGGAATGGATATATTCGAATATACTATTAATTCAGTTACTGTAAATTGCTATCACTCAACCTCAGGAGCGGCAGTAAACTGGCGTATAGCTGTATTGGGTTCTATGATGTTATATCCATTCCAGAATTCGGGATTGTATTTGGACAGGTATTCTGGTTTAATTGATTTATTTTCTTTACTGTTATTGTAATCCGTTTCACTTATTGATTTTTGATCAAAGACTACAATTTCATATTTGCTTAGGTTACCCATACCAGCTTCGATTTCTAGTGCAAGTTCATTTTGTTTACGCTTACCTTTCACGTGTTTATTTTTCTCAATAACTTTTAGGGGACGATCTACGCCAAAGGTATTACCTTTTACTTTTTCAAGATATTTTACGGTGTATTTATTGTCTAACCCTTTGGTAAAAATGGTGGTTCCTTTATAGATATTTTCCTGATAGCTAAGTCCCAGTAGTTTGAAGTTTCTAAGTAACTTCACATTTTCGTAATCAACACGCATGACAGCAAAGTTTTCTGTATTTATATATAGTGTTCCTTTAAAATCTTCTCTCCTTTTGGGTTCAAAATCAATGATATATACACTGCTGTCATCCATGTATGTATAATCTACCAACTTAAACTCATATCGCCCAGATTTACGAATAAAATTTAGTGTAGGGTCTTCTTGAAAAAACATATTCTTAAAAAGTCCCTGGATTGCAGATCTTCGATATTTTAGGAAATGATTTTTATCTTCTTTTTTGTCTTTGAGTTCATCTTTGGCAGCAGTAGCATCTTCATTATTTTCTAATATAGAATCAACCTGCACTTTGGTACCAAAGATTCCCGATTTTATTTTTAGATAAGAATCAGGTTTTACGTTATCTTTAAATATTTTTTCTAATTTCTCAGATAGCGCATCTGTAGAGCCGGTGTTATTTTTGTCATACAGTTCTGCCGCCTTAATGATATTAATTTTTCGTTTTTCGGGGCTCCCGTAATAATCGCATAGCGTTTCTATATAATACTCAGATTTTCTTGGGATTATTGTGACCACACTATCAATAAATTTTTTGTTTAGTTCTGCTATGGTTGATTTCTTAAATTCAACATCAAGCTTATTTAGTTTATTAAACTCAGATTGCCTAAAAAACAATCGCTTTTGTGTCATATCAAAATGATAGTTCTGCTCCAGTCTGTTTTCAACATTTTCAATAATTTCATCTACCGTTAGGTTTTTGTTAGAGATAAAAACACTTTTTAATTCAATTGCCTTTGGTTGTATATAAATAATACTATCAGTTGCAGTATTAACAGCAATACCTACTTTTTCGTATCCCATAGATGAGATATAGATAGAATCCGTTTCAGATTGGGCTTTTTCAAGATTTATAGAAAACCGTCCTTCTTCGTTGGTTATGACACCTTGGTTTTCGGATACCTGAATGGTGGCAAAGGGCACGGGCTGGTTGGTTTTTTTATCTACTACCTTAGAAGTAATAGTCTGCGCGCTAATTGCCAGGGTAAAAAATAAAAATGAAGCTAATATCGCTTTATTATATGTCATAATCTAAAATTTAAATCAAAAGAGTTTCTATACCTATAGACGGTAATACTAACAATAAAGTTGCCTGTCATGCTAATAAAAGTAAGACTGAAATTAGAAGTGATTGTTACATAGTAATTTACAAAAAATAAAATCTTCTGGAAATATGATTCTTTTTGTATAAAACAAGAAATGTGTTAATTACAAAGTATAAATTTGAATAGGTGTAAATATAAAAACTATAAAACCTGACTAAATATAGTCAGGTTTTATAGTTTTTAGGCATTGATAATGAATCTGTGCGATCAGATCATACGTAAGAACTCTGTTATTTTTTAGGTAACATGATGGTTTCGATAGTATGGATCATTCCGTTATTAGCTTCGATATCTGTGATCATTAATCTACCGGCATTACCGTTGTTATCTATCAAATAGATTTTTCCCTTTTTTAAACTAGCCATTAAGCGTGTACCACCAAGGGTTTTTAATTTTACGCTTCCGCGCCCTTCGTTGATAGCTTTTAGGATATCTTTCTCATTGATCAATCCCGGGATGATATGGCAATTCATGATAGCAGTTCGTTTTGCTTCATTTTCTGTAGCCATTAGTTTTTCAAAATCACCTTTAGGTAGTTTTGTAAAAGCACCGTTTGATGGTGCAAATACGGTGTAGGGTCTTTTCCCGTTAAGGATTTCGTTAAATTCTGTGGATTGAATAACTTGTTTTAAAGTTGTAAATCCTACATCTGTTGCTATTATTTCGTTGATGGTTGGTACTTTTTCTTCTTCCTCTGGGACTACTGTCTGTGCGATAAGTACGTTATTCTTCTCAAATGGCGTATTGTTCTCATTTGTTGTAGTACAAGCCCCGATAAGTAATAATCCAAAAAGAGCAAAAATGTGGGATAGCGTTTTAATTCTCATTTTTTAATAGTTAGATGTATGATGATAAAAATGTAGTTACGATAACTACTTCCTTAGTTACTTAGAAACAGGTTAAAAATATTTGAAATACCATTAGGTTATGGTAACCAATGAGTATTCGTAAGAATCGAATTAGTAAACGTATCTTGAAGATGTATGATCTATCGGTGGGTAGATAAGATACCTAAGAAATATTTTCTAAGAGGTATGCAAGACACTCAATAAGAGCATAAGTATGGCAAAGAATCCGAATATCGAGTTGATACGGCCTAGCCATTTTTGCAAGGCATTATATCTGTAATCCTTTAGGGTTTTATTCGCAAATTTATGATATAACCATCCAAATAATGCTGTGAGTAGATACGTGATATTGTATAAAACAATGCCAAAAAGAGGAAAGAAAACAAATTCTGGATATTGTTCTAGAAACACACTATAAAAACTACTTGCTAAAGATTGATCAGGATTAAAAAATAATTGATTTATGAATAAGACGAATAGTATCTCAAAGACATACAAGCTAAATAAAGTAAAATTATTTCTTATATACTTTTCCTTTTCTTCATAACCAAATAAGAACAACCCCATAAAAAGTGCAGAAAAAATAGTATCAGATTCTTGATCAATTACGGGAGTAAAGACACTATTTTTTATGAATAACATAATAAAAGATAGGGCAAAAAACATAATAATGATTGCCCTTTTTGCATTATCCTCGCTTTGTGAAACATAGTTAAGATGCCTTATACAAGAGTGATCCATAAAGTCTTTAGAAATACGCAGCGGAGTAGATAATCTTTTTTGACTATGCAGATAATCATACCCTTTTGCAATAAGAAAAAAGAAGCAAGCCAATATACCAAGTGAAGTAGTCGTCATATCAAAGATGGTTTATACTACAAGATAATCTTTTTTGATGATTTTTAAAGATGATGTTCCAGGTATTACTATAAAAAACCCCGATCAAAACAGCGCTTTTTGATCGGGGTCCTAAAAGTATTTACTTGTCTACAATTTATTCCTCTTCTATACTTTTAAGGTTATCGCCAGAAGTTCTGTCGATTAATTTATTATAAGGGTCAATACCTGCTTTTAGTGGTTTCTTATCGGTAACAATAGTAAAGGTATTCTCACCGGGCTTTAACCATTTTCGCTCCAGGTAAAATGGGTTTTTAAGCGGCACTTCCTGCTCGTCTACAATATCTTCGCCAAACAATCCAACCTCGATATAATTGGTTTTGTCATCGGTACGTTCTTCTTTTCCTTTGTTATCATAATAGATTTTTTTAGAATCTACAGTAAAGGTGGTCTCGTACTTGCCATTATCTAGTTTTTTGGTCTTGGCAGCAGCAACCCTGTTTTCATACATTACAATCTTTTTAAAACCATCTTCTACTGCATATTTTAGAGAATCAGGAGCCACATCATAAATCGCATCAAACAAGTTTTCTGAAGTAGGATACACTCCTTTTTCAAAATTCTTATACTCGTTGGTAAAATCCCTAAGTGCGGTATTGATTTTATCTTCACCAATAAGATCCTGTAACTCATACATCACCATAGATCCTTTTTGGTACCATATATGAGGAGCTGTTTCCACATTAATTAATGCCCGCTCTGGCTTAAAACTAAAGGCTCTAGCTCTTAAATATTGATCGAGTGAATACTTTAAAAAGTTTTTGATTCCGTTTTCGCCATATTCATGTTTCATAGCCATGAGTGACGTATATTCTGCAAGGGTTTCAGAAATAATATTAGCTCCTCTTGTATTACTTGAACTAACTAGATGTGCCCACCATTGGTGCGCTACTTCATGAGCAGTAACACTAAATGCGTAATTGTAGTTTTCTGCTTTATCAAAATCTGCAACAAATCCTACGTCTTCAGAATAGGGGATTGTAGTTACAAATGATTGCGCGAATGGCGAATGAGCCGGGAATTCTACTACTCTTATTACTGAGTTTGGATACTCTAAGAAATTTTTAGAACAGTAATCAAGTGCCACTTTGACTCCATTAATAAAATATTCTAGATTACGCTTGTGTTTAGGAGAATGGTAGATCTCGATATCCACTTTTTTGCCACTAGGAGCAATCCAACTATCTTTTTTTACATCATATTTGGCGGAAACGATATTAAAAAATAACAGCGTTTTAGATTCTAGTTTATAATGAAAATAAGCTCGGTCCTTTTCCTTCCAATGCTTTACCAATTTCCCAGGGGCCAGAGCAGTTTGGTCTTCTGATGTACTGACTACAGCTTCAAAATTGATATAATTCGCATCTTTATTAAAATAGCTGTTTTTTAATGCAGTGGAATCTGTACGAGGTGGTTTTATATATTCAAGTTTTTCTAACCCATATTTTTTACGAACCCCATTATCAATAATTTCTTGTTCATAATGAAATGTTGGAAATAGATAGCTATTGAAGAAAGATCCATTATGTAATACTTCGGTTTCTCTGGCATTTGCAAAACCTTTGGTCTCTGCAAATACTTCAATAGTAAGATCGGCAGTTTCATTAGGTTGCATTGCTTTGGGAAGCTTATAAAAATAGATCCTGTATACAGAATCAGATACTACAGGAGATAATTCTTTCCCGTTATATACCACTTTATCAAGACTTGTATGGCCATTAGGGTATTGCACTTCTAGCAGTAGGGTGTCTATTGCAGTGTCGTAGTTATTGATAATCTTATATTCTCCTTTTGCTCTTACATTTCTTTCTTTTGGGAAAACATCAATATAGGTCTTAAGATCTGTTACTTGCGGATGTGCCTGGCCAATGTATTTTGCATATTTTTTTTCGGCATCTGCTCCTACTTTTTCAGAGTAATTACCGTCTTCAATTTTATTGAGTACCTTAAGGTTATAATAGCTGTATCCCGCAACAGATATAAATGCAACGGTCACACCCGTAAGCATCGCAATTGTTTTGGTATTGAATCGTTGTTTTGCAAGTGTCAATCGTTCTTTTGCACTAGAAAAGAACCCTCGAGTCCAGAATATTTTACCAATCACCGTCAGGATCCCCGTTAATAGGATCCAGTACAGATTTAACCAGGTAATTCCTGTAAGATAGTGTCCAAAACCATTTAAGTCACTTATAAAAAATGGAGTTGTTGATCCGTAAATCAGCATTGGGTTCGTGCTTTTAAAAGCAAGAGATACTAATAATGGTAATCCAATATATATGAGGATAACAACAAAATGACCCAAAAACTTATTGTTTACCAGCACATGAATAAAAAACGCAAGTAAAACCGTAGTCAAAAAGCTAGGGAATATTAGTAAAAAGTTATAGACAAAAGACATGTCTAATTCATAGCCAAAGTATCCATTAAACGTCTGGAACAACACACCCACGATAACATTAACCAACGTAAGTACAATCGATACCCCAACCAATGAGATAATTTTTGAAAAGTACAAGCTCGAATTGCTTATGGGTAGTGCATCATAAAACACAAAAGTTTTATTTTTTCTGGTCCTGTGTACGGCTTCTCCAGAATAAATCACCAAAATGATCACAGATAACAACGTAATTCCACCAGAGATATAGGTTACGATATATCTTGTTAATGGCAAATTAGGCGTACCATACGTTTTGTTGGCCTGAAAAATAGTAATCAACGAGATGATAATCCCAATAATTAATAAAATGATAAAAACAGGATCTTTTATAATCGATAAAAACTCGATCTTACTAAGCGAAAATAGTTTTTGGCGCTCAGATTTTTTTGTGAATACCTGGGTAACTGACTTGATTAAAGATGGTTGGTATTCATCATTATCAGCCTTATTTGTTTGTTTGGTAGATAGTAAAAACTTCTTGTAATCAAATTTGAAATAAGTAATGAGAAATAACAACAATCCTAGTCCAAACCAAAGGATACGGTTGATCAAAAATTTACCATAGATTGGCAACTGATTCAGGTTTAGCTCATTGATAGACCAATATTTTTTGACAAAGCTAAAGGCTCTATTCCCAAAAGGATCCAGATATACGGTTAACCATTGGTTATCTATGCTTCGCATCAAGTCCCCGGTGATGCTGTATAAAACAAATAAGCAAATCCCACCAAGGTAAATAATGGGCATTTTCTTAAAAAACGCCATTAAACAAAAGAACAAAGAGCCAATTAAAAAGGCATTGACTTGTAAGATAAAAAGAAAAGGTAGAAGGTATGATGATAAGTTAAAACCCATATACTCTCCGTAATCCGGGCGATCCATAAAAGCACCCATCCCAAATCCGATCATTGCACCAAGCACGATAAAAATATTAAGCAACGTAGCTATAGAAAAACTACCCAAAAACCGACCTAGCACATATGATTTCTGTTTTATAGGAAATGTAAAATACGTTTGTGCCGTTTTGTGATCCTTATCTCTAAAGATAGGAACCCCCATGATTGCTGCATAAAAGAAAATTGAGATAATTGATACTGGCCCCATTACTCCTACAATATTGTTGGGGCTATTTACGAATTGTGCAGTAACAGATTTTTCAAAAAAAGCGATTAAAAAAGCAATCAAAAGTCCTAAAGCAGCATAAATCCATGTTGCAGGCCTGTTTAGGCGATATTTTAATTCAAATAAGAATATTTCTTTCATATCGCTGCCTCCTGTTCTTCTTTTTTGTTAATGCAATAGAAGTAGAAATCTTCAAGATCATTATTTACAGGCTCAAAACCATCTCCAGGATTAACATCACTATATACATTTACATAAAACTGTCCGCCTCTTAGATAATTAGATAGCACAGTGAATTCGTTTTCAATAGATGCTAATGCAGATTTATCAATATGCTTTCTAAATACTTTTCCGTTTAATCTATTGGATAATTCTTGTGGATTTCCTTGCTCTAGTATTTTCCCTTCATTAAAAACCGCCATATTTTTACATAAGTTGGTCACGTCATCAACAATATGAGTACTTAGGATTACTACTGCATTTTCACCTAATTCACTTAATAAATTATGAAAACGATTACGTTCTAAAGGATCAAGTCCTGCAGTAGGTTCATCAACAATAATTAGTTTTGGATTACCAAGTAATGCTTGTGCAATCCCAAAACGTTGTCGCATACCACCAGAGAAATCTCCAAGGTTACGGGTTCTAAATTTATATAGGTTTACCTTATTCAATAAATCAGCAACATACCCTTTGCGCTCTGCTTTATTGGTAATTCCTTTTACTTTGGCGATATGATCCAGCATCATCTCTGCAGAGACCTTTGGGTATACCCCGAAATCCTGAGGTAGGTATCCCAAAACTTTCCGAAGTTCTTCGGGTTGTTTAAAAACATCAATACCGTCAAAATCTATGGTGCCAGAATCTGCAAGTTGTAATGTGGCTATTGTTCTCATTAATGAAGACTTACCTGCCCCATTAGGGCCTAAAAGACCAAACATTCCTTTTTCTAAAGTCAAATTAACATCATTCAATGCTTGAGTTCCGTTAGGATAGGTCTTATTAAGATTTTTTATGGTGAGCATACGCTTTTAATTTGCAATTTATGTATTGTAAGGTTAGTACAACTTGTTAAGGTTTTGTTACAATATTAGCTATATTTTTTAAGTAAAATTACCTTTAGATATGTATTTATTAATAATCTGAGGTAACAGATATATCAGTATATTTACAACCATCAATTTTTATAGTTAAGAATGCAACAACTTCGCAGAAACAGAAGACTAAGAACCAATGATGCAATTCGTTCTTTGGTCAGAGAATACACTATTACCCCACATGATTTTTTGGTTCCCCTTTTTGTAGTAGAAGGAAAAGGAATAAAAGAAGAAATCTCATCTATGCCCAATTATTACAGGTATAGTTTGGATTTACTTAAGGATGAGGTTAGAGAACTTTGGTCTCTGGGATTAAAATCGGTATTACTTTTTGTAAAAGTCCCTGATAATCTAAAAGATAATAAGGGAACAGAAGCATTAAACCCAGATGGCTTGATGCAAAGGGCTATTAAAACAGTAAAGGATGCAACTCCCGATATGTTGGTGATGACAGATGTAGCTTTGGATCCGTATTCGTCGTATGGTCATGATGGTATTGTAGAAGATGGCTATATTGTTAATGATGAAACCTGTGAGGTTCTTGCAGAAATGTCATTAACTCATGCCCAGGCTGGTGCTGATTTTGTTGCACCAAGTGATATGATGGATGGGCGTATTCTTTCTATTAGAGAAATACTCGAAGAAGAGAATTTTGTGAACACCGGGATTATGAGTTATAGTGCCAAGTATGCTTCAGCTTTTTATGGGCCGTTTAGAGATGCACTGGATTCTGCACCAGGATTTGGAGATAAAAAAACATACCAAATGGATTTTGCCAATCGTGATGAAGCGATCAAAGAAACATTAATGGATATAGACGAAGGAGCAGATATTGTCATGGTAAAACCAGGATTATGTTATCTGGATCTGGTAAGAGATGTTAGAGATGCCGTAGATGTGCCCGTTGCAGTATATCAGGTAAGTGGTGAGTATGCCATGCTTAAGGCGGCGGCAGAAAAAGGTTGGTTGGATCATGATGCCGTAATGCTAGAGCAGGTTATGGCGTTTAAAAGAGCTGGTGCCCAGATTATTGCCAGCTATTTTGCTAAAGATGTAGTGAAGCTTTTAGGTTAGATTTAAGAGAAAGATAGTGTATAGAGTTCCTTCTCCTTGGGGAGAAGGTTAGGATGAGGGGATTTTTGAAAGGACCCTCACCTTTATCCTCTCTCAAGGGAGAGAGAATAAGAAGTTTCTAACTTTTTATTATGATATTATCTTTCAAACAAGGCTAAATAAGCTTGAAAATTCAATAGAATTACAATTTATGGTAAGCAGGGATAGATTATATCAAACATTTGGAGAATTATTATATGTGATTGCAATGAGTGATGGGGTCATTCAGAAGGAAGAAGTCGAAACGCTTGAGGAAATCTTGAAAGGCCATCCTAAGGGTGCAGATATCAAATGGTCATTTGATTATGAAAATACGAACCAAAATGATATCGAAACCTTGTACAAAAAGGTAATACAGGTATTTTCTGATAATGGCCCAGATTATGAATATGATTTTATGATTTATGCACTCACCAAAATTGCTGAGGCCAGTAAAGGAATTCATCCTAATGAAGAAAAGCTAATCACTAATTTTTCTAAAGATTTACTGGAGCGGTTTATAGATGATATCGAAAAAATTAAAGAAAAATATAACG
Source organism: uncultured Aquimarina sp. (assembly GCA_947496355.1). GTDB lineage: Bacteria > Bacteroidota > Bacteroidia > Flavobacteriales > Flavobacteriaceae > Aquimarina. The sequence goes on along the minus strand of CANMCO010000001.1, from coordinate 64,680 downwards.
AATAAGTTTACAACTATTATATGCAAAAAATAGTCATAGTACTTGCAACAATTGTATTGCTTTTTACAAGTTGCCAATCTGAGAAAAAAGAGAAACCAGATATAAAAATAGGAACAAAGAAAAAAGAAACTTCTTCTTTTGATGTGGGGAAACGCATTTTTAATGGTAAAGGAAAATGCTATACCTGTCATAAAATTGATAAAAAATCTATTGGTCCAGGAGTAGTAGAGATCATGAAAATTTACAAGGAACAAAATGCTGATTTAATTGCATTTTTGAAACAGGAGGCAGAACCTATTGTGGATCCCGAAACGTATGCGGTAATGAAAACAAACTTTGCGATTATCAAAACATTTACCCAAGAAGAGCTTAAAGCATTAGAAGTATACGTGACAGATGCAAGTAATGGTAAAACTGAGTAATGAATAGACTCTTAATTGTATTTTTTTTAATCTCGGGCTCAATAATGTCGCAGCAATTTACACCCAAAGATGCTTTTCTAGAAAAGTGGAAGAATTCTCAGGAATATCTATTAAAAATTGCAGAGCAAATGCCCGAAGATAAGTATGATTTTAAGCCTACAGAACGTGAAATGGATTTTAAAAATCAATTGCTTCACATTCGAGGAAATATGCTTTGGCTGGGAACGACTCACTTTTCAGAAGAAAAATTCGACAAAAATGCACTTAAAGAGAATCTGCCTGAAACAAAATCTGAAACGATTAAAACTCTGAAAGAGGCTTTTGAATATGTGTATACCCAAGTGCAAAATACAGATGATGATGATTTTAAGATAGAGGTAGACTTTTTTGCCGGTCATAAATCGAAACTTCAAATCCTTAATTTATTACAGGATCATGTGACACATCATCGTGGGCAACTGATTGTTTACTTAAATTTGAACGGTATAGAACCCCCTCGTTATGTAGGATGGTAATGATATACAGATTGTTTCATTTCATTTGCAATGACCAATAGAATTGTCATTACAAGGAGAGTATGTGACAAAGTAATCTTTGGGCTTAAAAAAACAAAAACATATTACAAAAACCGTACTTTAGTAGCATATTTAAAATAACCATGACCTTACTTTTAATTTACGCAGTACTTTCTATTTTCTTTTCGTTTTTATGTTCGATCTTAGAAGCGGTACTGCTTAGCGTTACTCCAACATTTGTAAATCTAAAGATGAAAGAGGGAAAACCATACGCCACAACATTAGAAAACTTAAAGAAGGATGTAGATCAACCTTTGATCGCTATTCTTACGCTTAACACAATCGCACATACTGTAGGAGCAATTTTGGTAGGAGTGCAAGCAGAATCATTACCTTATAAATTTGAAATACTTGGTATTAATATGGTTGGGATTGTATCGGCAATTATGACTATGTTGATTCTGGTAGTTTCAGAGATAATTCCTAAAACTATAGGGGCGACGTATTGGAAACAATTGGCCAACTTTACTTCGAAAGCGTTGATTATATTGATTGCTCCACTAAAATATACGGGATTATTATGGTTGCTTAGGCTTACAACCAAACTTATTGGAGGTAAGGGACACCATGGATCTGTACTAAGCAGAGAAGATTTTACTGCTATGGCAGATATAGCACACGAAGAGGGTGTTTTTGAGGAATCAGAATCTAAAGTGATTAAGAACCTCCTTACCTTCAAGGAAATATTCACAAAGGATGTTATGACCCCGCGTACGGTAATGAAAATTGCTTCAGAAGAGACTACAGTTGAGGAGTTTTTTAATGAGAACCAAAATTTGCGCTTTTCTCGAATACCGGTATATAAAGATAATACGGATAATATTACAGGTCAGGTATTAAAAGATGAGATTTTTAAGGAAATGGCGAACCAAAATGGTCAAAAAACACTTACCGAAATAAAAAGACCTATTTTGTTTACAACCAGAAACTTGCCGATCCCTGATTTATTTAATGAATTAATTCAAACCAAAAATCATGTAGCCTTGGTCGTAGATGAATATGGCTCTGTAAGCGGTTTGGTGACCATGGAAGACGTTATAGAAACTTTATTGGGCCTTGAAATAGTAGATGAAAGTGATACCGAAACCGACATGCAAAGTCTGGCCCGAAAAAACTGGGAGACTAGAGCAAGACGTCTTGGCCTATTGGATGATAACCCAAAAGAATGACCGAAACAACATATATAGAAACCCCCTTAGGAATGGCAACCATAACAGGTGATGAAAATGGGATAATCAGTGTTTCGGTCACCCAAGAATCTACAAATACACCTTCGGTAAACATTCCTGCTTATTTACAAGATACTGTTGTTCAATTACAAGAATATTTTAATGGGCAACGTACTATTTTCGACCTTAAGCTAAACCCATCAGGAACTGATTTTCAGAAAAAAGTATGGAAAGAGCTTTTAAATATCCCTTTTGGTAAAACGGCTACGTATCTGGATATGGCCAAAAGATTGGGAGATCCAAAATGTATACGAGCAGCAGCCAGTGCAAATGGTAAAAATCCACTGTGGATTATTGTCCCATGCCACCGTGTGATCGGTAGTGATGGGTCGCTCACAGGCTATGCAGGTGGATTATGGCGAAAAAAATGGTTGCTTGATCATGAAAATCCTGTAAAACAACAATCGTTGTTTTAACCCCTCAATCATTATGGGATGAAATAATCTTTAGTATATAGTTAAGATCGCTTCATTTCATTCGCAATTACATATAATATTGTCATTACGAGGAGTGTGCGACGAAGTAATCTTTTCAATATTCTTCCCTCAGTTCCAAAAAATGAAACTCAGGGATGTTATTATTGCATGATGGGTTGTTCACTTTTTTTAATTAAATTGGCATAAGCTCAATTTTTCGCACTAATTAAACTTAAATAGATGAAAATCTTCAAAAAATTTCTTAAAACACTATTAGCGATAATCGTTCTATGCGTTGTTGCATTGTATGTCTTTGATTCTGAATATATTTTTAAAGGAGTACGTGTGGTTTATATGACCGGTCATACTACCGCATATTTAGATGATTATACCCATTTTGATAATCGTACTATAGAAAAAGGAAATGCTAATTTACCATGGGCAATACATGAAGAGTACAATAAAGCAGAGGCAACAGATAGACTAGATACAATTAATAAGAAACTGGGAACAGTTGCATTTATGATAATCAAAAATGATAGTATTTGGTATGAGAAATATGCAGATGGGTTTGGTGTTGAATCGAAAACCAATTCGTTTTCTATGGCCAAAAGCATGGTCACGGCCATGCTGGGGAAAGCGATAATGGACGGTTATATTAAAAGCCTGGATCAACCTTTGGGGGATTTCTTTCCAGAGTTTTCTGAAGGCCTGGCAGCAAAAACTACTGTTGGGGACCTATCGTCAATGTCTTCGGGTCTTAATTGGATAGAAAGTTATACAAGTCCATTCTCTATCACTGCAAAAACATATTATGATACGAATATTAGAGAAGTATTACTAGGGCTAGAAGTTGTTGAAGAACCAGGAAAAAAATTCAAATATTTAAGCGGTAATACCCAACTGCTAGGTATGGTGATCGAAAAAGCAACGGGAAAGACATTATCACAATATTTAAGTGAAAGTTTCTGGAAACCTATGGGGATGGAGCAAGAAGCGATTTGGCAGTTGGATAGTGAAGATAGTGGTATGGAAAAAGCGTATTGCTGCGTTGCAAGTAATGCAAGAGATTTTGCTCGCTTTGGAGTGTTATTTAAAAACAAAGGAGTTTTTGCCGGGCAACAATTATTACCCACAGAGTTTATAGAATTGGCAACCAAACCAAGATTTGAAAATGACGATATGTATGGTTACGGTTTGTGGATTTCTGATCACCTTGATAAGAAGATCTTTGCTATGCGAGGTATTCTGGGGCAATATGTAATTTGTATTCCAGAAGATGATATTATTATAGTTCGATTAGGACATAACCGGGGACAGTTTGTACCAGGTGAATCATTTACAGAAGACTTCTTTGTCTTTATCGAAGAAGCCTATAAGATGCTAGAAAATGCTTCATAAATTAGATCTCGAACATATTTTATTTCTAGATATAGAAACGGTACCAGAGTATAAAGATTTTGAGGGTCTGAGTGATGAAATGAAGTATCTGTGGGCTGATAAAACCAAATACCAGCGTAAAGAAGACTTTTCACCAGAAGAATTTTATGAACGGGCAGGTATTTGGGCAGAATTTGGTAAAATAGTATGTATATCGGTAGGGTATTTTACTTTTAAAGGAGAAACCAGATCGTTTAGGACTACTTCATTTTATGGAGAAGAAAAACAATTGCTAATCGATTTCAAAAATTTAATCGAAACACATTTTGGCAAGCCACATCACTTGTTATGTGCTCATAATGGTAAAGAGTTTGATTTTCCGTATATCGCCCGCAGAATGATTATTCATAATATTTCGTTACCTTATAAACTGAATCTTTTTGGTAAAAAACCATGGGAGGTAGCTCATCTAGACACGTTAGATCTTTGGAAATTTGGTGACTACAAACACTATACTTCTCTTAAGTTGTTAACCAGTATTTTAGGAATCCCATCACCAAAAAATGATATTGATGGTAGCCAGGTCCGACAGGTTTATTATGAGGATCAGGATATAGATCGTATTATTATTTATTGTGAAAAAGATACGGTGGCAGTAGCTCAGATTTTACTTCGTTTACGACAAGAGCCATTGCTAAGTGATGATGAGGTTATATCTGTGTAAGACTTAAAAGTATTTTGAAACTATTACAAAAAAATTTCCCTCTCCATATAGTAGGAGAGGGAATTATACGTAATTATATACCCGTCGTGTCCCCCAACAAACCTAAACAGTATACTGTTACACCAGTAAACAAATTCAAGCCTTTTCCCTTCGATATAATTACAAGCAAGCAGGGCGGAAAATAAAATTCCCCTACCAAATTTTGTTAGTAATAATCAATAGAGTAAAAAGCTAAATAAAGATGTTATGCGTAAGCGTGTGTGAAGTAATCTTGATGATGCGAATATAGAAATTTATTTTAACATAGCGTAAAAATCGTTAACATTTTTTTAAGGGTTTTTTCAAAAATCAAAAATAATTTAAGAGGAATCATTTGCTATAAATTTGTATAACCTACTGAATATCTTATTTTTAGTTCATCTGCCAATCCGCCCAATTCCGGAAACACGACACTTGGTGTTATTCCTGATTTAAATAGTTCTCTATAAATTCGTTTTTTGCTGGAGCCAGATATTTCAATTTTCTTTAGTCTTATTTCATTTACTTTGGTTCCTATGTGTTGCTTCATGTTATTTATAGGAATAGCTTGCGCGCCATGAACGGTAAAAGTTATTCTCCCAGGATAGAAACTTTCATTTTTTTATTACTAATTTTCTTAAACAGCCTTTCTGTATAAGATGTTTGAAGACCTTCGAAACGAAAAAAAACTACATACAGGTATTACCTGTTAGCGTAACTGCATCCGGGTTGTCTGAATTGTTATTGATACATTCAAACCTAGATGCTCCTGTAGGTTCAGAGATCGTATTGTTTAGGATAGAAACAGACGTATTTGCGCCGAACAAACGAATCCCATCACTTTCATTAGGCTTAATGATGTTTAATGATACTTCTACATTGTATGCATTGCCAACCTGAACATCGCCAAGTACATCATTACCTGTAAATGTCACTCCGTTTGTACTAGATAAAATGACTGCGTTTATATTCAGGAATGTATTATTTTCTACGGTTAGAGTATTATTTCTGTGCTCGTCTGAATTATTTAATTGAGCAAAATATACATGAAAACTTCCTGAAGTAACTTCATTACCACTAACTTCTATATTATTATTAAAGGTATTTGTTGCAGCAATACCATTACCCGAAACGTTTATAACATTATCAATAAATCGGGAATCTATAGTTTTGGTCATTTGTATACCAAGTCCACAATTTGTAATGATATTATCATGTACAAAGACATCTTTTGTACCTGTAGTTATACCCAATCGATATCCATCAATAGTATTACCAGCAATCTCATTATTGAAAATAGTTTCACTTTCTGTTCCACCGGCGGCAAATATAGCCCAACTCTCTGTGCCTATTCCTGAAGCTTGAAACCTATTATTGATAATTCTGGTATCGGATACAAGCGAATAAACAGCTCTTGTTCCTATATCATTGTCTTCAATGGTAATATCTTGACCAATTGTAGCCGTTATAAAACCACCTCTACTACCAGTTTCAGTATTTTTTCTAATTGTGATATCAAATGCTCTTTGGCGCTCCATGAGAACTCCGTTATCATCTCTAAATCTATCAGGTTCAATATTAATAGCATAACCTACTTCACCGCCATCAGAATTAGAAGAAGGTTGACCAGCATTAACGAATGAGTTCCCTTCAATTAAGATATCACGACCATCGGTTAGTACAATAGCCATTCTACGTGAATTCACAAATTCACAATTTCTAATAATTACTCCATTTGTTGGATTATAATCAGGGTTAAACGAAAATCCAAAAGAATTTATATTTATTGAACCTGCTGAACCTTCTATAAATTTAAGTCCATCTATGACAATATTTCTTCCTGAACGTATCGTAAATAAATGGCTTCCTTCGAGGCCTTCATCGGCAGGAGAGTATACGCGTTGATCTCTGTCTCCGAATAAAGTACCTCCGCTTATTGTAGCGTTTTCTACATCACGAACAGCCAAAATACTTCCTCCTTTTGTTCCCGATTCACCCGGAAAAATCCGAAGATTAGTATCATCAGACATTTTTAGATGAAAATCTGATGGAATATTTATAGCCTCTAATGAAGGTCGAAAATTTTGATCAGAAGTCGTACTGGTTACTTTGGTAACTTCAAAAAAGGCATCAAACCTTCCAATTTCGAAAGTTGTAGCGCCTAATTCTTTTGTGTAAAACATTAGTCTTTCTAACTCGGCATTATTTTTTAAGGCAATTTCAGAAGTAGTTCTACCTTCAACAATATCCCATCGTAGCGAGTAGAATCTAAATGTAGGATCTATGAGTTGTACGTCTCCCTCTATAGTAAGAACCTTGCTTAAAAGCCTGCCATCTATACTACCTCCTGAAAATACTAGTGTACCATCACCAACAATGTCTCCGCCTTCAAATTCGAAAGTAACATTAGGCGGCAATGTTATCGTTTCTCCCCCAAGGTCTAATACGCAATCTATTACAATTGTCGTATTTGCTGCTATGTTTGACAAATCAAAATCACACGGAGTAGTAATTACATTTTCTGGCTGGTCTGGGATAATTTCTCCAATAGGGTCATCTCCATCAATATTTTCATTACTACATGAAATTGTGATATATGTTAATGTGATAAATAAATAAGGGATAAGATTTTTCATTTTGAAGTTTTTGGGGGCGAAGTAACTATGATTGATATATAAAAGTACTGAATTATTTTTAATGTATCTTTTTTGCAATCAAATCTAAAGAGAACTTCATTACACTATCATTTCCTTCTAATTCATCTTTTATAGTATTTCTGATCCAATAATCAGGAGTTACCCCATGACCATCATTTGCTGTATCTATATTCATGATATACAATATTTGTGGAACAGTAACTCGCACTCCCGAGTTTGGTAATGTAAGTTTATGCATATTACCACTTGTATTTTGAAACTTATTACCTCCAACTTCTTCTCCAATAAAAATAGCGTCAGAATGGCTTTTCATAAAAGATGCAAATTCGCCTGCAGCAGAATATGTATTGCCGCTAATTAGTATATATAGGTTGCCCTTAAATTGAGGTGCTTTAGGTTTACATTTTTTCATGCCTATTGCCTTAAATGCATACTCTTTTTCTTCTCGTTTTTTTAAGACTAACCAATTAAATGTATTGGACCAAAAAAGGCCTTGGTTTTTATAATATGCTCTATCTGCAATTTTTCTGGATGAAAATATAGCATCCTTTTCAACTTGAAATTTTTTGTCATATAAGTAAGAAATAAGCTTCTGTGTTGATGTGTCATGACCGCCTCCGTTTTCTCGTATATCAAGAATTAGATGTTTGATTTTATGCTCACGAATAGTTGTAAAAGCAGTTTTCAAGAATGTATTAAAGTTTTGATTGTTCTTCTTGAAATGAGGTTTTAAAAAGGTAGGTATAGTAAGTACTGCAATAGTATCTTTTATCTTGAGCTCACATTTAGTACTAGGAATATTTTTGTTTACAATTTCGGCGTAATCTATGGCTTTAATACCCATAACCGATATTATTTCTTCCTTTCCTTTATTTGAAATAGTAATACTATGATTGGCTTTTGAATCATAAAAGAAAGAATAGTAAAAGGGAAATATCTGCATTAACGTATTAGATGGCATGGTCATATTTTCTCCATCTCTAGTAACATAACTAAGTAATTCATGATAGATTTCTCTAATGGGATGATTGTCTATCGATATGATCTTACTTCCTACAATATTTTCATATTCCTTTTTGAAGGTTTTACTTATGTAAAAAGAGTTTTTATATTTATAAAAACCAAGGGGAAGAATTTTATTTCCTTTAAACCCGTTGGAAGGATAATAAACATTTGTATGTCCGTTTTTAATAATGCTATTGAGTCGGGCTATAAGTTTATAAAAGTCTATTGAAGTCATTTCATTATCGATTTTTTTTTCGGTAGCCATAAACCAATTATCTAATTCTTGTTTACTCGAATATGCATATAGACCAGGATGATTGTTTTCGAGGCTCTTTTTTAAAATATGTAAGTCTTCAATTAGTTGTTCTTTGGAAATATTATCTTGTCCATAAGATGTTAGCGTGATTGAAATAAATAGTAGTATAAGTATTGCGTTATACATTTTGTGTTTTTCTATATTTTGTTTCATAATTATTTGTTTGAAACAAACATATTGACTGGACTTAAAAAAACAGGTATTATGTATGATCTAGGAGTCCTGAACTATAAGAATTGAACAAATTAGGACTTTGAGAGCTGTTTTTTGTACACTCCAGGAGTGCATCCTGTATTATTTTTGAATATAGCGTAGAATGCAGATTTTGATTTAAAACCCGCTTCAGCTCCAATTGCCAATAAACTGTATTTATCTAAATCAGAATTTTGAAGCATATCTTTGACTTCTTCAATGCGAAAAGCATTAACATAATCTGTGAATTTTTGACCAGTAATAGTATTAATGAGCTGAGAGAGGTACCCTGAACTTATGCCAAGTTTTTCTGCTACGACATCTCTACTTAAGTCGGGATTTTGATAAATTTTTTCTTCAAGCATCAACTGTTCTAATGCTACAAAATAAGAGTTATCAGAGGAGAATTTTGTAGTTTTTTCTATAGGTTTTACAGTTTGTTTCTGAGCCAGAAGTTCATGTATTTCTTTTCGTTCTTGTACCAAACGAAATTGATGTACGCCATAGTAACTCATCCAAAAGAATAGAATGGCCACTACGGTATACAAGTAAACAAATAAATCGATATCGTAAAAATCGAATATAAATGTTACAACCACAGAAGAAATAGCAATAAAAGCTATGAAGTAATACAACTTAGTTGTCCACTTAATATCTACCAAAACCACATTTTGTTTCTTAACCTTACGTATAATAAGATAAATAGCAACAGTACATAATACCAAGAACCCTTGAACAAAGTAATATTGTGCGGTAAGAAATTGACTAAATCTAGGATCTTCATCAGAAAATGGAATTGTATATAAAGAAAAGTTATAGCCAATCCATAGAGTTGTCATTACAATAAAATGAATGGTAAAGGGTAGATAAAATAAATTAATTAGGCGTTTAGATATAAATGGGTATTTGAAAACACGAATAAAATATGTCAAACACGTTGCCGCTGCCAAAAGTTCCCAATTAATCAGCGAAAAAAAATGAAAAGGAACAGAATTATCAAAAGCTTTGGATATTATCAATAGTTCTATCAAACTTAAAGAAGCAAGAATCAATATAGTCCAGGCGAGATATCGATTAGTTTTTGTGCCAAAAATTTTTGAGAACATTAGAATAGCTCCCAAAATGAACCCTTGCGTAATGCTAGCTAAAATTATAATTTCAAGTATAGAGAAAGTAATGACTAAGATTTTTTTTGAGATTGATCACAAGTGTTTTCAAATATATAGAAATAAGAAGTACATGGATCGTATTTTTTATACTAAAGCACTTTCTGAATAACAGGGTTAAAAGCTTTTGATGCAACGACAACGGTATCACCAATAGTAAGATCTTGTATTTCTGATTCCTGTGCAATGATTTTGACCACATTGGTACCTATGAGCACCGTAACAATATACACTACATCTTCGGGATGTATTGCAATTACTTCACCAGTAAATCTAAACTTAGCACTCATTTGGTGGGATGTAAATATTGCAGTAGGTGTTCCTGATTTAGTAATACTTCCGTTTTCGAGTATGTATACGGTATCAGATAATTTAATGATTTCTCCAATATTATGACTTACCAAAATTGTGGTTAGATTATACTGTTTATGAAGCTTTAGGATATAGTCCTGTAGTGCTATTCTCATTTTAGTATCTAAGGCAGATAGAGGTTCATCCAGAAGTAAAATTTCTGGTCGTTGAACCAAGGCTCTTGCCAATGCTACACGTTGTTGCTGACCACCCGATAATCGATTAGGTTTTTGGTGTTGTAATTCACCTAAGGCAACAATGGCTATGAGTTCATCTACAATACTTGTATCTTGATTTTTTGTAAGGGCGTATTCCAAATTTTCTCGCACAGTCATATTGGGAAACAAAGCATAATCCTGAAACACAAACCCGATTTTTCGTTTTTGAGGGGTAAGGTTTATTTTTGCATTAGTATCCAACCAAATGTTTTCGTTTACCTTAATTTTTCCATGATCCGGAGAAAGTAAACCGGCCAACATTCTTAGAGTAGAGGTTTTTCCGGCACCAGAATCACCATAAAGCGTTATAAACTGGCCCGGCTCTAATGCCAGCTCAATGTCTAATGGCATAGTACCCTCTGCAGTATGTAGTTGTTTATGTAAAGATAGTTGAATCATCGGCCATATTTTTTAAGATATCCGCCGTTGATCAAGTATACTGCCAACAAAATACAGAAAGTAATTACCAATAGAATCAGCGAATAGGTATTGGCACTATTATAGTTTAAGGCTTCAACTTCATCATAAATAGCAATAGAAGCGACTTTGGTTTCACCAGGAATGTTACCACCAATCATGAGTACCACTCCAAACTCACCAATGGTATGTGCAAACGAAAGAACAATACCAGTAAGTAAGGCAGGTTTTATATTGGGCAGTAATACTTTGAGTAATGTCATGAATTTTGATTTTCCCAAGACATAAGAAGCTTCTTTATAGTTTGACGGTAATCCTGATAACCCTGCTTGTATGGGTTGAACCATAAATGGTAAGCTATACAGGATAGAGGCAATCACTAACCCTTCAAAAGAGAAAATAAGACGTAGCCCCAACCATTCATTGATCCAATTACCAAAAGCATTGTTAGGACTAAATGCCACTAGCAAATAAAACCCCAAAACCGTAGGAGGCAGAACCAGAGGCATGCTTACCAGAGTCTCGATCACGGGTTTAATTTTCGATTTTGAATATGCTAGCCAATAGGCCAGAGGAATACCCAAAACAAACAAAATGACTGTTGTGATTATTGCCAGTTTAAAAGTTAATATGAGTGGTTCCCAATCCATCATTGACTTAGTAGAATTTCGTTGGTTTTGATCATTGCGGTAACCGATGTATTCGTTTCAATCCCTAATTGCTCTACCGCATTGGTCGTAATAACTGAGGTAATATTTCCAACGGTTGTGCCTATGGTAATTTTACTAAGCAAGGTGCCTTTTTCTAGTTGAATTATTGTTCCTGTAACGCGATTTTGTAGGCTTATTCCTGATACATCCCCTGTGGTGATAATAACTTCGGTTTCTTTAAACAAAACCTTAATGGTATTTCCTAATTTTAAGTAGGAAGACGTTTCTGGGGTTTCAATCACAATTGAAGTAAATGGTATGCCATTTACTTTGGTGGTTACCAATGCTAAACTTCCGTTTACCTCAATGTTTGATATTTGCCCCTGCAGTGTGTTCATTTTTCAATGACAAGGTATCCAAAATTTTCAAGAATTTCTTTGGATTTTGCCGAGAAAAGGAACTTATAGAAATTTATGGTGTTTTCGGTTACAGACACTTTTTTTATGATCACTGCACTTTGAGCAATAGGAGTATAGCTACTATCATTAATTGCAATCCAGTTGCCTTTTTCTTTCATTTTAGGGGATAAGACAACAGATTTGGCAGTAAAACCAACTTGGGCAGCGCCAGAAACGATAAACTGGTTGGTTTGTGAAATGCTTTCACCATACACCAATTTATCTTCGATCTGATCATAAATACCGGCTTGTTTAAGAACAGAAATAGCTGCCTCGCCATAGGGAGCCGTTTTGGGATTTGCAATAGCGATATGTTTGATCTTTTTATCGGTTAATGATTTGATACTTGGTGTTATATCCTTAGAAATAGACCAAAGTACTAATTTACCATAAGCATAAATTTCTGGGGGTTTTGTAGTGAATCCACTGGTGTGCAGTGCTTGTGGGTATTTTGTATCTGCCGAAACCAAAATATCATAGGGAGCCCCTTCCTTAATTTGGGCAGTCAATTTACCCGAGGAGCTAATAATGATGTCACAAGCGATTCCTGTTTGTTTAGTGAATGAGGTAGTGATTTCTTGTATTGCAAATTGCATATTAGCAGCAGTTGCAATGGTTACTTTTTGAGTATTAGGTTTTGTACATCCAATGACTAGGAATAGGAATAAGAAAGTGAAATGCTTTAGATTTTTCATCTGAAATTGGTCATATTGTTTTTAAATCAAAACGTTCTAACCAATTTAATGGTGCTGTTAATTCATGATTACAGAATTCTAAATGTATTACACGTCTTTGCTTATTATTTACCGTTTTGTTTGAGGCATGAAGCGTTAAAGGTTTCATTAGCATTACTCCACCTTTTTCAACTTCGCAAATATGTTCTGTTTCGGTATTCCAGTCTATTGATTCGGGTCGATAAATTCCTTTTAGATGTGATTTTGGAATTACTTTTAAAGCGCCATTATTTTTGTCTGTATGGTCCAAATGAATTCTGATTGTAACGGTATCTTCCAAAATTTTAATAGGAGGTTGAACCCCATATTGCCCTTTTTTGAAAGTCCAATTAACATAGTTGTCCACGTCAACTTTCTTATCTACAGAAATACTTAGGTCTTGATGGTATGCAACAAACCAATTTGATTCACTTGGTTTGTCAAAATAAATAGCTTTGGTTAGAAAGTATTCAGAATCAAAAAAGTTGGATAAGAGAGCTGTTAGTTCTATGTTAAATAGAACTTTATTTAGCTTAGGAATTACATTATTGAGCTGTCTAATTGCAAATAAGTCTTTGGTTTTTTGGAAAGAACCCTTGTCTTTTTGAACATTGCTTATGCAGTCAAGAATTTGACCAATTTCCGTTTCTGAATACAACCTTTTAAGGACCAAATATCCGTTTTTTTCCAAGTCTATTTTGCTGGTTTTATAGTCCATTTCCTCCTAACAAATTATCAAAATCGTTTTAACCAAGTTTCTTTATCTAGTTTATACCTTCTGTCCGTACAATTATCATTTGGATTAAAGAATTCTTTATCCAGGATCAGAAATTTTTCTAAAATCTTCATTGATCCAAGGTTTGTTGTAATAACATCTGCTGTTATTAGGTCCATATTCATGTTTTTAAACCCGTAATCGATAAGACCTCTGGCTATTTCGGTGCCATATCCTTTTTTCCAAAATTTTTCTCGCAGTCGGTATCCGATTTCATTTTCATGATCATCATTTTTTAAAAATGCACAGATTCCAATAAATTCATTATCAATCTTACTATCTATAGCCCATACTTTTTTATTAGTCATGTCTGGGGCTGAATTTATTACACAAAGCAGATGTTTGTTACTTTCTTCTCTGGACATTACCGGCCTGGGGACGAGATTCATCACATTTGGGTTTCCCATCAGATCAAAATAGAGATCAGCGTCTTCTTTGGTAAGTAGCCTTATGGTCAGTCTGTCTGTTTCGAAAATCATTTTTTAGAAAAACTATTTTTGATTGTTATGATAGCTGAAACTTTTACAAATTTCAACTTTTATTTAATTTATAGTATCGGTGCTCATCCCAAATTTTATCATTTTTAATTACTGCTTTTTTGAATATCCCTTCTTTTAAGTATCCATTACTCTCAAGAACCTTCATCGAAGCTATATTGTATTCATATACTCCGGCATAGATTCTAACCAGGTTTAATTTCTTAAACCCATATTTGGTGATTTGCGCTACGGCTTTTATTGCAATCCCTTTTTTCCAATAGGGTTCGCCTATCCAATATCCTATTTCTGCAGATTTTTTGTAAACATCTTTTTTTATAATCAATGATATAACTCCACACAATTCACCTTGATACGTGATACCAAAACTCTGTTGTGGATTTTGTTTTTTGGTGAGATTTATAAAAAAAGCTGCATCCTCTTCGTGATAAGGATGAGGAATACTATCTCTTAAATTATCCCACACTTTTTTATTATTAGCCAGTGCGGCCAATGCCATTTTATCGGATAGTTCGAGTGGTCTTATGTTAACGTCTTGATCATTCATACTACAAATCTTACCTAATCAAACATTGCTACAACTCTGGCGGGTGCTGCAGAAGCCCCTATGATTTTTAATGGAAATACAGCCACTTTAAAACCGGTATAGGGTAGCGCATCAAGATTTACCAATTGCTCCATATGGCAATACTCTTTGTTTTGGCCTACCAGGTGGGCTTCCCAAAACAACTCTGCATTGCCAGTTTCTTTTGCTTTTTTCATCATATAGGGTAGTGGTAAATCCCACCCCCAGGAATCTATTCCCATCACTTTTATACCCTGATCAATAAGCCACTCGGTAGCTGCGGCACTCATGCCCGTTCCTACTTTATGAAAGTCTTTGGTACCATTAAATTTATCTCGTCCCGTTTTAATAAGTACAATCATTCCGGGTGTAATGGTCAAGTCGTTTTTAGTTAAGAATCCCTTGATATCATCAACGGTAATAGGATCAAAATCGGCTTTGTGTTTCATGTCTATGACCAAACCCTCACCATAACACCAGTCAAGAGGCACTTCGTCTATGGTTTTGGATTTTTCCCCATTGATGGTGGGAGAATAATGCCATGGGGCATCGATATGAGTAGTGGCATGTACACCCATTTTTTGGATGGTATCATCTGCCCACCCTTCAAAACCTTTAGGAAACAATTTAAATGGCAACCCAAGAATACGAATCAACCATTTGGCTTTTCTATGTGGTTTATGCTTTATTTTTACGCGCATAAACCAAGGGTCAGATTTGTTATATTGTATAGGTTTAGAGAGGTCTACGATTTTCATGTTGGCGTTGGTTATTGTTTAGGCTTGTGTATAATGCCAAGGTATGAATATTTCATGATAACTAGCACGAATTAAACATCTATGCCAGCTAGGTTTCTCAAATTATATTAACTTCATATTGATCAGTTCCTTCTTACTTGCTTGAAATCCCTTTCCTCTTTTTTAATTTAAAATATTGTTTTGCACTTTTCTCTAGAGGTGTCGGAAAATCTTTAACTTTTGAAGGAAGACTAAGTGTAATGCGATATCTAATATCGGGATCTTCATTGTCAAGGAATTCCTGAAGTAGTATTTTATATCGTCTTTGCATCATAGCCTTGGATTTCTTGTGATACTCTTTAAACTCTTTTTCATCCATTTTATTCAAATCACTAGGCCAGTCGTACATATTAAATTGATCACTCCATTTAGGTTTGTAACCAAAAGTTTCTTCATGTTCGAAATTTTCACCACTGCAGTAGGTTTTAATATGAGGTCGAGTCCAATGAAAGGCATTAATCGCTCCTAGTTTTTCTTCTGTTGTACCATTTTTTATATGCTCAATTAATATATCATCTATTAAAAAAACATTATATACCCGAAGACAAGGGTCAATAAAGTTGTTATTCGAACTAGGGTCTTTGGTATTAATTGCTTTTTTAATCAATTCATAAAACAATCGTTTTGGAAACCACTCTAATACCCTTAATACATTAGGAACAAACCATAGCCATTGTTTGTCTTGCAATAAAGTAATTAGAAATTGTTCATCTTCTTTTTTGAGATGTAAGCCATATGTTTTTCGAAAATCAAGAAACAAATCTGCATTATTGTAGCGTTCACATAAGTAGAGTTTGTCCTCCTTTACGAGTTTTTGAAATTCTGTAAAAAGGTTTTGAATTGTCATATACAACGCCAAGGTATGAATATTTAGGAAATATTGTTTGGATTTTGATAGCTGGGATCTTCCTTGCCGGCAGACAGGTTTGTAATCTGAGTTGGGCTATTTTGTGATAATTTACACGGATTTAAGGTACAAATCCGCGCTATCAGGGTTAACCCTTTTTTATAAACCGCTGATTATCTGATTTGTAAATAGCTCTCGCAGGGGTGCGAGAGCTCGTTGTATACTATGCAAATGGCTGTTGCAGGGGTGCGAGAGCTTGTTGTATATCATACAAATATCTGTTGCAAGGGTGCAGGAGCTCGTTGTATGCCATACAAATATCTGTTGCAAAGGTGCAGGAGCTTATCTTATGGTATACATATAACTGTTGCGGGGGTTTGGGTGATATTTTTAGGAGGTTTGGTAGTTGGTGTATGAGGCACGGTATAAATCCGTGCCAGCTGGGTTGCAGGTATCGATTGAAATTTTTGTCAAAAAATAATCGGTATGTTCAGGTGGTATTATAGGATCATATATCTCGTGTAGAATTTCAGTTGCTAATTTTTCAATGATTTTAAACTCAAATCTATGATTAGCTTCTTTTATTTCAATCATTTCTTATGTGCTATAACAATTGTATACAAAGGCTAGGTAGGAATATTTCGTAATAATTTGCACGGATTATAAATCCAAACTATCTGGGGCCGGCAGATTCAAATTGAATTTTATACAGCCTTCAAAAAATTTACAAACGAAACTCCAAATCAATATAAAGGACAAAATAAGTTCTGTATCCTCAACTTTGTGAAGATCCAGAACTTTATTTTTTTCATAAAACTAATATTTGCAAAAATTGAAAACTAAATCTAAATGAAAAAAATCACTTTATTATTTGTTCTATGTACCATAATCTTTTCTTGTGAAAAAGATAATCTAGAAATTGGAATCGAAAAAGAAAATAGTAGCAAAAAACCACAAGTAATTCAACTACCTCTTCCACCTGGAGTTATTACTGATTTTACAGGAACTATTGAAATTTATAGTGGTACTGTTAGTATATATGATAGCAATGATCCTAATTTGTTTTCTGGAACTGCATATGTCCCCGAGGGATTCGTTTGTGTGGGTGGTGGTGCTCATGTTATTAATGTTTATGATGATGATCCTGGAGCATTGTTAACCATGTCTGCCCCATTAGATAATGGTCAATTTAACGGATGGAGAGCAGAGGCAAAAGCACATATTGAAGGTAATAGCATTCAACCTTGGTATTTGCAAGTTCATATTATTGGAATGAGACTCAGAAGTAACAGTGGCGCCTACATTCCTGTTGAAGAGCTTAGAAATAGCATGCAACTTGTATCTAATACGTCTTCATTAGAACGAAGCCCTTCTACATTTGTAACTGTTTCAAACGGATATAAATTGATTGGAGGAGGAGCAATAGTAAACTGGTCAGGACCTGGAAATCTTTTGACAGAATCTTACCCAGAAGGTAATTCTTGGTTAGTAAAAAGTAAGGACCACACAGTTGAATCTCCAGCAACTATAACTTCTTATGCTATCGGTATTAAAAATACGATTCCTAATTTTGGATCTTTAGCAGTGAACATAATCTCAGACTGCGATGATAATGATGATAGTCTTTTATATCACAATCAAGCAGACACTTACTTGGACGATTGGCAGATTAGTAATTCTTTAATCGCTTGTCCGGGAGCAAAAGTTAGTTCTGATGGTGCCGGAGTAATGTTAGAGACAATAGCATATCAGGTTAGAAATATTGTTCGTGTTTTTTCAAGAGCTCATTTAATAGAAGATAATACAGGGACTACTTGTGCCTATGCAGTTGGCATTAAAAAAGGACTCTAATCGATTATTGATACTATTATAAATACTTAATTATAATTAAAACAGGGGCTGGCTCTAAGAAGTCGGCCCTTTTTAGTACAGTATCAAATCAATTTAGGATGATTTTTAATTTTCCTAATTTCTATGGTGAAATAAAGGTGTTTGATTTAATTTTTAGTGTATCAATTAGACATGTTCTAATTTTTGACTCTCTTTTACCGTATAAAATACATGCTGGCAATTTTACCGTTTGTTACTTCGTAGATCGCCACCGCACCAAAATTATCCCCATTGGCGGTTACTTCTTCTAGGTCTATAACAATATTGCCAATCACCATACGGTTTTTGATCTCGCTATGTAAATCTGGTGTGGTGGTGAAAAAACCAGTAAACATGTCGCGTAATTTTTCTTTTCCTTCAAAACTTGGGGTGTTGGGATAATCAAACGCCTTGATATCATCTGCAAATGTTTTTGTAAAGGCGTCTATATCTTTGGCATTATAGGCTACTAGTTGCTCCTTAACTATTGCTTCTACGCCGGGATTAGGTTCTTTCTCAAAAAGAAAAGTCATGCTGGTAATCTTACCATTTTCTACTTGGTAAATTGCTACCTGGCGGTTGTTTTTTCCGTTGTCTGTAGCCAGCTCTTCATCGATTACCGTATTACCCATGACCATACGATTTACCACCTTTACACAAGATTTGTTATTATCCAGGTATTGTTTGTAATTGGCTTTTAGAGTTTCCTTACCTGTATACAACGTATCACCTGGGAATTTGCGTACCACTACATCTTTGGCGTAACAAGAAGCAAATCCCTCCAGATCAACTTTGTTATATGTATCTACCTGTTTTTGAACAATAACGGCAGGCGATTCTTCTGAAACAATGGCCAGATGTTTACCATCTGCACTTACAGCGATCCTTGATATTTGGTTGATCTCATCTTCTTCAAAACGATGTAAGACACTAAAATCTTTATCTGTTTTGGGATTAAATTTGGCAATAAGCTTACCTAGTCCCATAATCATAGTGCCATCTGCCAACCAATTCATATCTTCGATGTTAAGCGGTAGGGATTTTATTACTGCCGTGGCTCCTGTAATTGGATTCATAGATTTTACAGTCCAAGTATCCTTCTCTTTACTAATAAAACTTACCAAGTCTGAGTTTGGGATTTTATGTAATGAGCGGCCCACATTTTTCTGCACCGTAGTATTGGTGTTGTCTTTTAAGTTAGAGACAACCAGGTCCATTCTATCTTCTACTAACACAGATGAAACGAGAATATGTTCGTTATACCAAACGTGATACCCAACTTTTTGATCTTTTAGTAGCACTTTTGATGCTGCTGTCTTTACATTATATGCATACAAGCGCTGCAATCCATCTTTATCTAAACGAATCGCAGAAATAGCTTCTTTACCTGGTATTTTTAAAGGGGAATATTCACTCCCAGAGGTGGTGTTGGTAAAATACGTAGTGGTTGCATCGGGTATGTTGTACCATGCGATATCGGTTTGGCCATTTCTGGTCGCAGCGTAGATTATTGTATTATTATTGTAAAAAGAAGGCTGGTTGTTATACCCTTTATTATTAGAAATATTCTTAAGATTCTCTAGTTTGATTTTACCATTTTTGGTTGTGATATCCAAAAGGTATACATGGGTATTAGCTTGTGCAGATAGCGAGGTGTTGATTACAAGAAATGCCAGGAAGAAAAATATGTTTTTCATGAGATAGTGTGGATTTGTGTGCGATATGTTTTAGTTAGATGTAATTTAATCAAACGGAAGTAAATCAGGTTCTAAATATTCGGTTTTAGCTTTATCTGAATTGTAAATATCGAATCCGTAATGTGAAGCCATTAATTCCTTAAAACTGTACTTCAACCGTGGAAATTCTGTAATAAAATCCTTGAAATTATCAGCGTTCGATTTTAACCAAAAGTGGTACACCGCTTTGATCGCTGCAATGGTAAGCGTCAAGTTATATTTATCCTTGGCTCCAACGAACTCCACAAATTTTTGCAGTTGAGAGCATATGTTTTGTTCGGCTTGTTCTATTCCGTATTTGTTGATATTAATCCAAGCTAATCTCAAATGAGCTTCATGAGAAAAGTTAGCCGGATGTAAGGCACAAGTAATGAACTGTTGTTCAAATTCAGCATCAGAAAATTCAAAATGTTTTTCCATGTTTTCTTTTTTAATTACTTACACCGTTAAATATAACAATTATAGCAGTATAACAGAAGGATGTGTTTTGTTATGCGAAGTGTTTTGTGTTTATTTTTTGTTACTATAAGTTGCGTTTAACGTTTGTTTTGGCCATTTTTTGCCAGTAGGAATCAATGTTCTTAGGGTAGAATTGATTAAGCGAGGGAACATTTTTTTTGGTTTTCTAACACTTAAAATAAAAGATCTGGTGCTTTTCTCAATTGAAGAAAGTGCATGTTCTTTTGATTTTGAATCCAAAATTCTATTGGCATTGTACCAGGAAACAGCACGACTTACTCTAATCCCATAATTGGTTAAAAACTCATCAAACTGACCCGTAATTTTATCAAGAAACGCGATATTACCATGATATCTGTTTTTAATTGCCTGTTGTACAATGTCAATTCTTTTGGCTAATACTTCATTGATTAAATAGTAGTCATTTATTCTAGAGGTTTCATTAGTTTCAATATTTGATGCTACCAGTGCTAAAGGCAGATCATACCCGATATGTGCGGATAACGGAAACATTAAACATTCAAAAACGTAGGAACGTTTTGTACAAATGGCAATGTATACATCGATCCAGGGTTTACAATCACTTTTTGAATAGAAATCTGAGTGATTACTTATCTCTGTAGTATTTTTTAACTCATCATCTATAGCATTCATGGCATTAAAAAACCTATTAGCAAAATTTTCAGAAAGCGTAGCCACCCAATCAATATCTGAGAATCTGAGCACATTAGTGTTAAGCGCATCGCTTAATTCTAGATGGAGTAGGTGAAAGGCCAGTGCGCATACCGCTCTTTCATCTTTGATGGCCTCGTAGCGTTCATTATACTCCTTGAATTTTTCTGCCAGATCACTAATCCTATTGTGTGCGGTTTTAGATGTCATCGAACAATCTTATTTCTGATACATTTTTATAACAAATGACGATAAGAATTTACTAAAAGAAGAGGTGGTATTAAATTACCATTTTATTTTAAGATCATTATAGTATAATCTTAATTTTTGATTACATCCAGTTATGAAAAATGTTAATGAGATGCTCTATAATGATTACTTAAGTTTCTTGTTTACAAAAGTTGATTCCGTTTTCTTAAACATTGTATACATACAGCCAGATACCATAACGCTAATATAGGGCCAAAAATATAGGGCATATCTAATTCGTATGGCGTTAACGGAAAAGCGTAAAATTTTACAACTAGGAGTATGATAGCAAACAACATACCAGAGGAGCTCCATAATTTTCCAAAAAACGGATGTTTTATCATGGCAATTGAGAATACTATGGTTGCGATTCCTACAAAAAAGTCGGCAGAGACATCCAATCCAAGATGAACAGGATTCACAGTTTTACGAATCCATTCAAACAGATCTAAATCATGTTGATTTGTTAGTTGTTTTTTGTAATGACCAAGATATCCCAGAAAAGTAAGTTGTACGACCAGCATTACGTTTAATAATGTGCCAAACACAAAAACAAATTGAGCTCCTATTTGTGTGAGAATAGTTGGTTTATGATGTATCATGGTATGATGAATAGCAAAGCCCGACATAGAAATTAAAATTCCGAATATGCCTGCTAAAAATATCTCTAGATAACTAGGGAGTGAAATAGTTAGTAAAATAGGGTATAATATGTTTGCAACAATACCAGAAATCGCACCAAACAGTATCCATTGTTTAGACAAGATTAATTTAGTCTCAGTTTTCATATAAAAGAATTTTGATTCAAATAAATTAAGAATCTATAGGATACGTGTTGTATTTAATGGGTTTGTGGAGAACATACACCTTTTAGGGGCGTAACGATAATTGTTGTTTTATTTGGCGAACGTAGTTTTGAGAAACAGGAATTTTTTCCTCATATTTTTTAAGTATAAGTATTGCCGATCGGCTACTTAATTTTTCAATTTCGAAGAACTTGCTATTGATAAGATATCTTCTATGACATCTTAGAATAGGTGAAATAGGATTTATGAGTTGCGATGCTAGGTTTTTGAGACTGGATCTAAGTGTAATTCTTTTCTTAATTCCGTTTGATTCATAATATATATCTACATAGTTATCATCACTTTTAATGTATAAAATTTCGTTTAAGTTCAAAGTTATAGATTTTCCATTTTCTGTAGTGACAAGATAATTTTCGTTAAGCGTAAGAAGTGATAATTTTTCTTTATTTAGGTATTTCCAAATACCTAAGGTTAGAAAACAAATAACAAAACAAATGACTAATGTTCTTTTAAGAATAAGCCAAAATCCTTGCCAGGTAAAGTCATCAAAGTCTTCCCAATAACTTTTATACAAAAAGATGTTGATGCTTATAAATAGTAGTAGAACTGAATACCAAATCAATGCTTTTCCTAATGTCCATTTTTTAAATAATTCAGGAAACAACATGGGGATTAGTACTTCCATTATAAGAATAGATACCATAAATACGATTCCGAAACCAAAAATGATGAGATATACATACCACGCTGCATTTTCACTTTTAATTCCGAATGGATTCAATAGAATCAAAAAAAAGCTGCCAACAATACCAGCTGTCATGATCCAGAAGAAGACTTTTCTTATCTTTTTTGGTCTAGGGAAAGGTGTATGTAGAAAATCAAATATTCCCATAAATTGGTTTATAATGATTTAGATATGAAAAATTATTTCAAATCATATTAATGATCGATTATGATCACCAAATTTCTGCATCAGTAGGATCTGTTATATTTAGTTTATTTCTCTTCCTTGTTTCATAGCAATCTGTTTTATCCTTTTTTCCAGTTCTTTTTTAAGATTGGTCTGCGAATTCCAAAACAAAATCGGAAAATCTTTGGCGTCAAAATGAATTTTGGTTCCTGCTTTTGCAGTTACAATAATAGGTTTTTCCAGCGCATCTGCATATCCTAATTCGTAGTAAACATTTGGTCTTTCAAAGGTTAGATCCACGATTACAAAAGCACTGTTTTTAATATTATTAAACATTTCTGGTGTAATTCTATTAACATCAGTGATTTCATCCATGCGTTGGCATTGGTATTTTGGGGAAAACCTAGAGCATACTTCTTTAAAAGACTCATAAGCATCCTCTAGACTTGGGTCTTCTTTAAATGACATGATCACAAAAGCATTTTTTGAAACGTTTATTCGCTCAGCAAGATTTAATACAGTTTTCACTAAATGAATATCTGTGATAGCGGTTTGTGAGAGGTCCTCAAATTCATCTTTTGAAATATTTTTTTTACCTGATAGGTCAAAATTTTTTCGCTCTTCTCTGTAAATCATTTTAGATGCTCCCTCAAACTTAACTATAGGGAGAAGAGGTTTGTTTGCTATTCTAGCCCAATTTGCAGCTCTTTGAGTACCATGAAATCCGCAAACGGTGATTACTACATCGGCAATTTCTATAGGTTCTGGGATGCTTAATTTTGGTTGTCCCAGCTCCCAATTTTTTAATTCAGAGTTCCTAATTTTTCCAAAATTATGCGAAGGTTGTCGCCCATCAATAATGTAACCTACAATTCTGTTATTAGCAGATTTTTCTTGAGCACTCAATGTTTCGTACGCACTTTTAGCTAAAACAGCATCAAATTCGGTCATGCATGCATTAACAAGGGTATGTCCTTGTTTAATAATCTCTTGACCTAATATTTTTGTAAATTTTACAGTTTTATCCATTAACTCGGGCTGATCTTCATTAAGACCACCTATGACGAGAATTTTCATATATGCTTTCTTTTTTTACGAATTAAAATATCTATCGATACTTTTTAAACAGAGTGCAGCCTTAAATATATGGCAATTAAGGCAGAGAGCAAACGATTATTTTTGATTGTATAGTTAAAATAAAGAGTTGTAAAGTCGTGCTGCTATTTCGCCTCTTGTAATTCCTCTAGCTTTTCTTTCGTTCCCGGAACGCCGCCAAGTTCCATTGATTTTTTGAAAAACTCTATTGCCTTATCAGTATTGGATTGAGATACATAATAATCTCCCATAGAATCATAAACGTTGGCACTTTTGGGATAGTTTTGAACATTTAAGTTAAAAAACGCATAGGATTTATCATACGCCTTATTACCCATAAACATATATCCTAGTCTATTCATTTCTGGTTCTGACGGTAGTACTTTGTGCCCCATTTTGTCTGACAATTTTTGGTAATGACTTTCTATAAGATCAATTAATTCCTGGGTGGTAGATTTTGATTCTGGATTATAAAATTTATCCCAATCATTAAATCGATACCAAGAAAACATAAAACGTATTGCGTCATATTCTGAAATAAGAGCAACACTGCTGTGCGTGTCATCATCATAATATTTCCAGCCAAAATTTAATTCGTTTTTACTTTTTTCATCCGCAGTTTTAGCAAATTGTAGTATGGATCGAATATGTTCTGTAGTGTTTGTTGTGTCTTTTACTACATTTTTGATATCCATTCCTTTTTGCATGGTATTGGCAATAGAAAGGTATAGTGATTTGTCTTTAAAATTATCTTTTTCTAATGCAATGGTAGCTTGTTTTAGTAATTTTTGGTTATCCCACCAAAGACTGGGATCTATGGCCAAATAATTTGCAAACATAGTAGGGTGATGGATTAGTGTATTGATCGCCATTAGACCTCCTAGCGAGTGACCAAACAAAGTGCGGTAAGTGCCTGTTGGGTATTTACTATCGACATAAGGGATTAACTCTTTCTCTAGAAAGGTTGTGAATTTTTTCCCTCCTCCAGAAGTATTAATGCTATCACCTGTATGAGTTGGTGTTAAATCCCTCCATCTATCTGTATTTGGAATACCAATTATAATCATCTCTGGGCATAAATTATTGCCATTTACAGAGCTTAATTGTTTCACCATGCCTGTGACAGAATGGAAATGGGCAGGACCATCTAGTACATATAAAACGGGATATTTCTTCAAGCTTTGATTTTGAGCGCTTTTAGGAATATGCACCCATATTTTTCTTTGTTCGTCTAATGTTTTTGAATATAAACTATCTATGGTGCCAATAGTTATTTGGTTTTCATGTTGAGCAAATAATGAAGATGAGCTCAGCAAACATATGATTACTATGATACCCGTTTGAATATATTTTTTCATGTGTGAAGTAATTATTGATTGATGGCAGATAACTAAGATACTTTTTATTTATGAGAAGCTTTCAGTTTATCTAGTTTAGCCTGCCTCATATACAAAAATAACGGAAACGTAAAAGCAATCGCTACTAAAAAAGTTAAGGGGATAAGCACCCACCAATATTTTATTTTCAGTTTAATTCCTTCCGGAATGTACCACACAAAAAAGGTGAGAACTACTACCAATAAATCTGCGCTAAAGGATCTTGCCGGAAATGTAGTTTTGGTTTGTGCAATATAGTTAAGTAACGAAGTATTTTCTTCAGTTATATAAAACTGAATGTTGAAATACCATGTATAGGATACACCTATGATTGCAAGAAGTAAGAAAACGTATTTAAGTTTCATGGCTAATAATTTTGTCTATCAAATTTACCAATTTCGTAGTGATTTTATCAGCATGAATTCATTAAAACAAAAACCCCTGAAACTTTAGTTTCAGGGGTTTTTAAAACTGTTTATTTATTGGTCATTATTTCACAATGAACTTCTTAACTAGGTTCTCGTTTACTTTTAAGAAATATGCACCTTCTGGTAATTTTTGAACATCAATCTTATTTGTAAATGTTCCTTCTAGTACTTTTCTTCCTAGTGTAGTAAATACTTCATATGTGTTAACTCCAGAACTTCTCATAGAGACATTTAACTCAGGTCCTGTTACTGGCATAGGATATAATGTAATCGCATTATCGTATACCGGCGGAGCTTTAGCAGTTGATGTAGTTGCAAAAGAAGCTGTAGTTCCACAAGGTCCTAGATTTGTCCATCCAGTTGCAGTTCTTTCAAACAATGTTCCTTGGTATACAACACGGTCTCCAGGAGAATAGCTTTGCGTACTGCTCCAAGCAGGAACACCTTCACACTGATCTACTGGTCCACCACCTGTTGAGTCACTAAGTGATACGTTATCGATAGCGATATCTGCTTGCCAAGTACTACCTGTGATTCTGTTAAATCTTAATTGAACACCACCACCTACATAAGCAGCAAGGTCAATTTCTGCAGTTTGCCAAGAGTTACCTTTGTTACCAGTCTGGCTCCAAATGCTTGTCCATGTTGCACCTTCATCAGTACTTGCATCTACAGCAATACTTCCCATATCAGTTGCTCCATACATGTGATAACTAAACTTGAAACTAGCTTGTGTAAGTCCAGATAAATCAAAACAAGGAGAGTTTAAGATTGCTTGCTTAGTTGGGAATCCAGTTCCGTTTCCAGAAGCTTCAACAAAGATATAGTATGAACCTTGAGTTGCACTTGATGGTCCTGTTCCGTTTGACGGAGTACCACTAGCATCTACTGTCCAGTTAATATCATCTGTATTAGACTGTGTCCATGCACCAAGTGTGTTTTCAAATCCTTCATTATATGGGAAAGAAGTTATACCAGATGTACATCCAGTTCCACCACCACTACCAGCAGTAGTTACATTTACAGTGTTACTTGCAGCAGATTCGTTTCCTGCAGCATCTTTGGCTACTACGCTAAACTGGTATGCAGTATTAGCTGTTAAGCCAGTAATGTTTGTAGATGTTCCTGTAACATTACCAAGATTAGTACTTCCTTGGTATACATCGTATCCAGTTACTCCTACATTATCTGTAGCAGCATTCCAGCTTAATGTTAATGTTGTTTCAGCAACATTTGATGCAGCTAATCCAGCAGGCGCTGTTGGCGCTTGTGTATCTGGTGCATCAGCTGTAGTTACATTTACAGTGTTACTTGCATCAGATTCATTTCCTGCAGCATCTTTGGCTACTACGCTAAATTGGTATGCAGTACTTGCTGTTAAACCCGTAACATTGGTAGTCGTACCAGTTACAGATCCAAGATTAGTACTTCCTTGGTATACATCATATCCAGTTACTCCTACGTTATCTGTAGCAGCGTTCCAAGTTAATGTTAATGTTGTTTGTTGAACATTTGATGCGGTTAATCCTGCAGGAGCAGAAGGAGCTTGAGTATCACCCGTTGATCCACCAATAACAATTGTATAATCTTCTACTTCACCATATTGGAATGATCCACAAGCACCAGGAACTGCATTATATTGCATAGATACACGCATTCTAGTATTTCCATCTGTTGCACCAGCAGGAACAGTAAACGTTCCGCTTACCGGTGTAGTTTGAGATGGAGCATTACTAAATACTTGTTCTCCAGCATCTGTAAAGTCACCGTTTTGGTTATAATCAATCCAAACACTGTATCCTTCGTTATAAAGAGTACCAGTCCATGTTGGCGTAATTGAAATTGTATTAGAACTTCCTTTAGCTAAGCTTGTAGATATAGATGTAAAATCATTATATCCACCTGCTCCAGCTCCAGTAGCATTGTCTATAGAACCTAATTGAACACGGCTGATATATTCATCTGCTACGCTGTCACCATTAGATGCACAATATACTAATTGGAATTCTGGTGTACTGAAGTTTACAGTATTGCTATAAGAAGAGGTTGTTCCGTCTGTACATTTACTTCTTACTTGTACTTCGTAAGCAGTTAATTGTGTTAAACCTGTAAGGTTAGTTGTAGCACCAGCTACATCTGCAACATTAGTCCAAGAAGAAGTACCAGCAACTCTGTATCTTACATCGTAAGTAGCTGCAGGAACTGCAGTCCAGCTTACAGTAGCTGTATCAAAAGTTACGTTAGAAGTAGCAACTCCGGTTGGAACCGTAGCACTACAAACAACAGGAGTTCCTGTTAATCCAGTTACAACTAGAGAGTAGTTTTGGCTACCTCCGGTTAAAGAACCTTTATGAGTAACAGTAATTGTATACGATCCAGATGCATTTGCAACATCAACTCTTTCGTAAGGATCAACTGTGTTATCTCCAGTTCCGTTAGTTGTAACACCGGTTAGTCTGTATGGGCTGTATGTTGTAGCACCTTTAGATATTCTGATATCTAAGTCATTTACTAAAACAGCAGCATTAGAGTTGGTAGCTGTAGTAGCTGTACCTGCTCTATCTGTCCAAGAAATTGAAGCCATTAATGGGTTAATTCCATCAGAATCTACTGTGATTGTATAAGACTGACCACTTGTTAGAGATAATTCTTCAACCTTAGTGTCACCATTGCTAGCACTAGAAATTACTTCTGCAGCAGCTTTAGTATTCATTAATCCCCATCCGTAAACGGCATCTGGACCAGATGGTCCTGCATCGTCTGCAGTATGTAAAGCCAAACCTTTAAGTGTTGCAGCTCTCATAAAACTTCCGTTTAAGTTGTTATAGTGTTGTTGTAATAACAAAAGAGATCCAGTAACATTTGGCGAAGCCATGGATGTACCTGTAATACTATTATATGCAGTATCACTACTTGCGTAAGTAGAGTATACCCCAGTACCGTTACCAGTAATATCTGGTTTGATTCTATAATCATCTGTAGGACCTTCACTACTAGAACTGTTTATAGATACACTAGATAAAGACCCATCACTATTGATGTTAGCATCTTGTGCATTTGCAACAACCATATTGTTTTTTGAAGTTGAATGTCCTGTTAATTTATCATAAGAAGAGTTACCATCTAATGGAGCACCATTATAACTATTTTGGTTACCGTCGTTACCTGCAGCAACTACCATAAGATAGTAAGGAGCATTAAACATTACGTTATCCCAAGCAGCAGATTCATCGATATAAGCGCCAAAATATTGATCAGGTACTAAATCACCTCTAAAACCGTAGGAGTGGTTAGATAATATCATTCCGTTAGCTGCAGCAGTCGTAGCTTCAGCAACGTCATTGTTCCACATATATCCATTTACTTTTGCTTGAGAAGCCATACCTTTTGCATTGGCTTGTACTCCAGAAGCCATAATGGTTCCTGTTACGTGAGCAGCGTGAAAGTTAAGTTGTGTACCACCTTCAGACTGAGTATCCATAATAGTAACACGATTGTTACCTCCTGGACCATCATATTCCTGGTGAGAAACACGAGCGTGACCACCATCCCATACGTGAGCAGTCATATTCTGACCATCAAGATTAAGTCCTAAAGACCCTCCTGCGTTAAGGTGATTTGCTCTTGTTGATCTGGCAGCAGCTACGTTTTTTGTGGCGTAATAAAGAGGGCTTTTTCCATCACTGGCAATTCCCATTAATTCAGCATAACCATCTCTGGTCTGTATTGTAAGCTGCCATCCATTTTTTTTGGCTAATTGCACAGCTTTCTTTTTTTGCAATGCAGCTTTCTTAGAATATTCTTGCTGTAACTGTTTAAGTTGTGTTACATTACTTTTGCTTGCAATCTGCCTTTTTTCTTGAGCAGTTTGAGCTGAGATTCCAGCTGATAAGAGTAGCATTGTTGAAAGAACAAGTACACTCAGTTTGTTAGGCTTTTCCCCTGTGAAGCCAAATAAAGAAATAAGGCTTCTGTAGCTTTTTTTCATTTTTATTGAGTTTGAGTTAGCATTAGTTTTGTTTCCTTGAATAATATTCAAGAAACGACCAAAACTCTTAAAATATTCCTAATAAAAAAAAGTTTTTCGATTAAGTGAAGAGAAAATACTTTATAAAACCTTAACACAAGGGTAACGTTTGTTTAGTTTTTTTAATACGTAAGAAAATACTTACGATAAATACGTTTATACCCTCTATTTTTCGAAAAATTCTAGGGTTTGCGCTTCGTTGTAGTATGTTTTTCCCGGAAGATAAAACCCAACATGCCCGCCATACTCTGGAATTTGCAGAAATAAACTAGTATTTTTGCGTACTTCATCTATAGGATAACATTGATTACCAAGGAAAGAATCATTTTTTGCATTAATAATTAATGTAGGAATCCGAATATTTTTTAAGAATTGCTTACTACTACATTTTGTATAATAGTCCATGGCATCTGTATAGCCATGTGCGCGACTTGTATATAAGTTGTCTATATCCATTAGTGATTTACACGCATCGATGTCTGATTTACTTATTTTTTCAGGAAACACAACCTGTCTTTCTAATAGTTTGGCTTTTAGATGTCTTATAAAACGTTGTTCGTAGATAAAATTTTTGGGTTTGTTGATCTCTAGTAATGAATTGTAAAGATCACAAGGAGCCGAAATGGCTACTGCCGTTTTTATTTCTGATGCAATAGAACGCCCTTCGCCAAGATACTTCAGCAAGATATTTCCGCCTAAACTAAATCCACATAGGGATATATTAGTATACTCATAATTAGATAAAACGTAATTTATTATTTGATCCAGGTCGTCACTTACCCCAGCATTATATGATCTGTATAAACGATTTACCTCACCACTACAATTTCTTAGATTTACCGATATCGCATCCCAATTGTTCTGGTTTAGATGTCTTGCCGTTCCTAGCATATATTGTCGTTGGGCATTGCCTTCTAGACCGTGAATGATAATAGCGAGTTTTTGTGTGTTGGGAGTTGAAGAATAACTCCAGTCTAAATCAATAAAGTCCCCATCACTAAGCTCAATTCGTTCACGTTTCTGGAGCACATCCCTTACTTTTCTAAAAATATTTGGATAAATCGTAGAGATGTGCCCATTCCTGAATAGAAGAGGAGGAGTGTACTTAGATTGTAGTATTGACATTAATATAATATGTTATCTTTCGGTTTTTCCTTTTCTGGAAGATTTTCTTCATTAAGCATATCTCTTAGATCGATTTCTATTGTTCGGCACAAAGCCGTCATAGGTACATCGTTTACCCGGCCTTCAAAAGGATCTTCACTATTGCTTCCGATCTTTTCCATGGTGGTAAATATCCATGACACCAAAACGGATAACGGAATCATCAAAAAGATAAACCAAGGTTGAATATCATGGTGCATATCTTTTAACTCTGACTCAAAAACGTTTAACATTCCGAAGGGAAGTAGCAACACAAAAATCCAGGTAAATACTGTACTAAAATACGCATATTGCCTGGGAAAAGGAGTATTTTTAATACGTTCACATTTCCCTTGGAGGTTATATAATTCTTCAAGAACACCATGAAAAAGTTGCTTGTCAAATTCGGTGATTTTTCCTGCAATGCATAATTCTTTGATGTGTAGTCCTTGATTTTTTACAATGTGCGTTGCTGTATTTTTTCGTTTCAATAGATTCTGATATTCTTCTTCAGATACAAAATGTCTTGTGGCATCACATGCAGGTTTTTGTTCTCCGTGTTTTTTGAATAATTTTTCTACGGCAGAATTTTCTTTGATCGAAAATGAAGTAGGTTGTCTTAATTGAATTCGCAGTGCATTGATCCATGCAATATGTCGGTGAATTAAAATACTTTTGGTTTCCTGATTATCGTTCACCAAACACAAGACTTGATTGGCCCATGTTCTGGAGTAGTTCACAATACCACCCCAAATTTTACGTGCTTCCCAAAAACGATCATAACTCTGACTATTCTTGAAACCTATATAAAATGCAACCGCAATACCAATAACCGATAGGGGTTGAAAAGGTATATCAATAAAGGTCCAATCCAAGAAATAATATAAAGAAAAGATCCCTGCGGTATAAATTATAAAGAAAATGAGATTTTTCCAGGCATAACGAAGGATGAGTCCCCAGCCAATGTTTCTTTTGATGTACATGTGAATTTTTGTTCTAAAGTAAGAAGACCTATCAGGTTTTCCAAAACCTTCTAGATTTTATTAATGTATTATTCTTGGTTCTATACAAATTGCTTTATCCACGATCGAGCCTTCTTTTCAAACAAAAAGACATTTTTTTGATTGATATTTCAATTAATAATTATCCATAAAAATAAATCAAATCCTAATAAATATAGAGGTACAAAGCGGATATATAAATTTTTATTATGTTTTTCATTATTAATATAAATGAAAATATATGATAGACTATTCTCACTTTTGTACGCGGTTTAAACAAATTTTTACGTAAAACTAGTGTAAGCTATAACTCAAAGGAATTGTTTCGAATAATAACAAAGCTTAGAATGAATCCTAATATCAAACTAAAATGATATCAAAAATGAGAATTATTAACAATATACTTCTAGTTGGTTTATATGTAGTTACCATTTTTATGTCTTCTCTACAGGAATACTTATTCATGGATAAGCTGGTGATTTGTGGTTTTATCATTTTTTGCACTTGTTTTTTTACAAGCTTAGAAGAAAAAGAAAAGCCAAAGTCTATTAGGGTATTCTCAAACAATAGAAATCAAAAAACAAATTAATAAAAATCAAAAATTATGACAATTACAGATCAAAAATTCAAACTAGTTGATGGAGTTTTCAATCCATCTGAAGCATTAGATATTCTTAATGCATTTCTTGATAAAAAAATAAATTTTCATAAGCTACAAAGGCTAAGTATCATAGAAAAAAACTGCGATGATGATACACCACACTTGTATGATAGAATAGATGAATTAATTAAATCAAAAGAAGCACTGAAGCAAACAATTTTAGATGCCAAAATTGAAGGATTTAATCTACAGATTGAAGGCGATATCCAAATTACATTAGTCAAAAACAAATTGTCTTAAGGGTATAGCCAATAACATAATCAGAGATACTTTTTATGGATCTACATTTATTAATTGATAATCTTACAAACCCGGCATTATTATTTTTTTTCCTTGGAATCCTGGCAGTACGATTGAAAAGTGATTTAGAAATCCCGGCAAGCTCTTCAAAATTTATTTCTCTTTATTTATTATTATCTATTGGTTTTAAGGGAGGGCAAGAATTATCTCATAGTGAATTGACATTAGAGATTATTTGGTCGCTTGGTTTTGGAGTTTTACTTGCTTTGATTGTTCCTGTATATACTTTCTTAATACTTAGATATAAATACAGTATCTCTGACTCTGGGGCTATAGCAGCATCTTACGGTTCAGTAAGTGCGGTAACTTTTGTTACCGCACTTTCATTTTTAGAAATAGAGCAAATAGATTTTGGAGGTCACATGGTTGCAGTAATGGCAATTATGGAAGCTCCTTCTATAATGATTGGTGTGCTTTTAATGTCGATATGCAATAAGAACACAAAAGATGAAGTACCTCTGGGAAAAGTTTTGAAACATGCTTTA
This sequence comes from uncultured Aquimarina sp., assembly GCA_947496355.1. GTDB lineage: Bacteria > Bacteroidota > Bacteroidia > Flavobacteriales > Flavobacteriaceae > Aquimarina. The sequence goes on along the minus strand of CANMCO010000001.1, from coordinate 31,075 downwards.
ACCAACGGCAGTGTTTTATTAATTATGGGAAGCCTTGTGGTTGGCTATCTTGCCAGTGAGCAACAGGCAGAAGGGATAAAACCGTTTACAACAGATATTTTTAAGGGCTTTCTTGCGGTCTTTCTTTTGGATATGGGGATTACAAGTGGTAAAAAAATAGCATCATTCTTGAAAAAAGGATGGTTTGCAACCACGTTTTCCATTGTAATTCCATTAATAAATGGTGTAATAGTGGCATTTATTAGTACACTATTTATAGAGAGTGTAGGAAATAGGTTTTTATTAACTATCCTTGCGGCAAGTGCTTCTTATATAGCTGTTCCTGCTGCAATGAGATTGGCAGCGCCAAAAGCAAATCCAGGACTTTATGTGCCCATGGCACTTGCGGTTACCTTTCCTTTTAATATTACAATAGGATTACCGCTATATTTATATATAGTACAAACGGTACATTAGAAACCTAATGTAATACCCCATTCATATCTCAAATATGAATGGGGTATTGCAAATGAGGCTATTTAGAGAAGCTTTCTTTGTAAAGATGTTATAAGAACATCCCACCAGAAGCTTCGATACGTTGGCCATTTATCCACCGTGCATCTTCACTTGCCAAAAAGGCCACCACACCACCAATATCTTGTGCCACTCCAACGCGACCAAGAGCTGTAACCGAGGATAGAATCTTTTCTAGTTCTGGATTGTTTTCCAAGGCATTTTTATTCATATCAGTATTTATAGCACCGGGAGCCACAACGTTGGCTGTAATTTGTCTAGACCCTAGTTCTTTTGCCAAATATCTAGTGAATGCTTCGATACCCGCTTTCATAGACGCATACGCGCCATAACCAGGAAGACTAAATCTTGCTAATCCTGTCGAAATATTGATGATTCTTCCACCATCATTTAATAATGAAAGTGCTTTTTGAGTGATAAAGAAAGGACCTTTAAGTTGGATATTTACTAAACTATCAAAAGTAGCTTCTGAAGTTTCTGCAATCATTTCGTGAGCAATGATACCTGCATTATTGACCAAAATATCGAATTTTGAAGTATTCCAATCCTGTTCTAAAGTACTTTTGATTTCTTTGAAAAAAGTATCAAAAGTAGTACTGTCACCTACATTGAATTGAAAAGCCACAGCCTTTTGTCCTAGCGCTTCGATTTCTTTTACTGTTTCTTCTGCTTGTGCTTTGTTCGAATTGTAAGTTACCAAAATATCAGCTCCTTGTTGTGCTAATCTCATTGCTGTTTCTTTTCCTAATCCGCGGCTACTTCCTGTAACCAATGCAATTTTGTTTTCTAAAGTTTTCATGATATATGCGTTTTATATGATTATTAAATATGTACACTGCAAATATCATCTAGAAATCAAGGCGCATAAAGGCATATATTTTAGGAAGAATGGTATATTTTTTAGATTAGAGTGTTTTTACCTATTTCTATACTGATTAGGGGTGAGCCCAGTATGTTTTTTGAAGAATTTTGAAAAGTGTGTAGGCTCATTAAATCCTAAACCATAGGCAATTTCTTTTATAGGTGTAGAAGATTTTGAAAGTAATGCCTGGGCTTCAATTATAGTTTTATCCTGGATCCATCTATTGGCCGATTTCCCCGTTTTGGTTTTAACAACGGTAGAGAAATAAGCCGGATTTAATTGTTGCGCTTCCGCGAAAGCGGCAACCTGCAAATCACTATTTTTAAGAATATTAGATCGGAAAACACGTTCAAGATCCTTTTTGAAAAGATTTACAATTTCGCTATCCCTATCATAAGCTATTTTAAAAGAATCGTCTTCCATTAAAAACTCTTTTACTTTTAGTAAGAATACCATAAAAAGTGAACTTACAATTTTATGACGCAGTGTGGATTTCTTTTCTTGTTCTTCTAGTATTTGCAAAGCTAGTTGATGTAATTCCTCAAAACGAATTTCGTCAAGGTAACACGGCGGAACCATTTCGGTCAATAAAAAAGAAAACTCATCAAAAACTGCGGTATGAATATGCTGTTTTAGATATTCTTCGGATGAGGTGATAATAAACCCATACACTACCTCTTTGATCCCAAAAGATTTTAGGTGACCGGGGTTTGTGAAGTAAAGTGTATTGGGTTTGGTGTAAAATTTATGATTATCGATAGTATAAAAACTCTTGCCTTTTTTGACTAATACAAACGAAAAGTAATTGGCTCTAAACACCGGAGAGTCTACAGGTTTCTGATGTACCATTTCCATTCTGTGAATCGTAAAATCTGAGTCCTGTATGATAGTCTGACCAACATTTTCATCTTCATAGAAGTCAGAAAGTTTATCGTAAGCCTTTATTTCCGGTTTTGTTTTCATAGCTACTACTAAATATACATATTTTAATACTTATTTATTATGCATGCATAATAAAATGTTTTGTATTTTTGTACTTCTAAAACATGAGACTATGTACATAAAGGATTTTGAAATTAGATGGAATGATATAGATGCCAATCGTCATTTGGCTAATAAGGCATATATAGAACTGGCAGCGCATACTCGAATGTCTTTTTTAACCGAACATGGTTTTGATAATAGTATACTGGGGAAGTTTAATATTGGTCCGGTAGTATTTTATGAACATATCTATTATTTTAAGGAAGTTTTCTTAGGAAAACCTATCAAAGTTTCTCTAGAGCTTTCTGGTTTAAGCGAAGACGGGATGTTTTTTCAATTCAGACATAATTTTTATGATTATAAAGGGCGTAATTTTGCACATTGCGAAATGATGGGTGCATGGATAGATTTAAAGACTCGAAAGTTAATTCCACTTCCAGCTGAAATTATGAAGGACCTGGACAAGGTAGGTCGTCCTAAAGATTTTAAGGTATTAACCAAAGAAGATACCAGAAAGTTTTCCAAAGTTCCTGTAGATCTACCCTAATTTTTTAGGTGTTCTGGTAACCAGGTAAACCCCCAAGAAAACTAGTAAAGCTGATCCAACTTTTACAATACTTAACGAGTCTGCTCCCATGGCAATAGCAAAGCTTATGGCTAGTAAGGGTTGCAGATAGATGAATGCTCCTATGGTCGAAGCTTTTAATGTTCGTAATGCGAATACATTTAGCAAATAGGTGAAAAATGTTGTTCCTACAACCACAAAAGCCATTACCCAGATAACATCAAGAGGTAAAGCGGTCCATTCTACTTCATTAAATTCTGAAATCGTAAGCGGGAAATTAAGAACCAAACCAAAAAGGAAAAACCATTTCATTAAGGTAATAGAATGGTATTTTGCCGTTAGTGGTTTTACCAGCACTAGATATAAAGCATAAGAAGCGGCATTGATAATAAATAAAGTGTTTCCAAGAGGTATATTAGGAGCATCTTGTCGTATTTCGGCACCAAAAAGAATAAGTCCAAGCGCTCCAGAGAAGCCCAGTAAAATTCCTAGAGTTCTTAAAAAAGTAATTTTTTCTTTAATTAAGAGAGCTGATAAAATGAATACCAGGATAGGAGAGATCGTTATCATCACAGAGCTATTAATAGGTGTTGATAACTGTAGGCCTTTAAAAAACATCAACATATTAATAACCATTCCAAAAACTGTACAAGCAATTATTCTTGGCCAATCGCTTCGTTCAATTTTTTGTTTTGGCGCCCAAATAGAGGCTATCCAAAATAATAGTGTTGCACCTACTACTCTTAATAATATAAACCCAAAAGGTTTTATATATGTAGGCATAACTCCTTTGGCCACCGTATGATTTATTGCATAGATCAAACTGGCTCCAAAGGCAGCGAGTAGTGCGGCGGTTCTTTTATCCATTGATAGCAGTATTTGCTGCCTCGACTACTTTTTTACTATTTCCTACAAAAATCTGATTGTCAACAAAAATAACGGGTCGCTTTAGAAACGTGTAATGTTCCAGAATTAGTTTTTTGTAATCTTCTTCAGATAGGTTCTGATTTTTAAGATCACGCTCTTTGTATAATCGTGCTCGTTTACTAAACAATGCTTCATAGCTTCCGGCAAGTTTCTGCATTTCTTCTATCTGTGCTGTAGTAATTGATTCTGTTTTAATGTCTTGTAGGACAAAATCAGAAGAAGGATTTAATTCATTAATAATACGTCTGCAAGTATCGCATGTTGATAGATGGTATATTTTTTTCATTAATTATTGATTATGTTCTAAAAAGCAAAATATATCTACACTTGTCACATTGAGCGGAGTCGAAATGCATTAGCTCTAAGGTTTATTTTTTCTCGACTCCGCTCGAAATGACAGAGGGATTTACTTTTTAGAATTTTCTATTAAAAAGTTTAAATGTCAAAATCATCACAAAGGAAATTCATTTCAAAATTAAAAGGTATATTTTTGGCTAAAAATTAAGAACAATATGCATGATCCAATAGCAATCACCAGAGTGAACCGAAAGACGTTAGAAAAGATGTTAGATCATTATTCTTTGGAAGAATTAAACAAAGTTCCTGAAGGGTTTACTAATAATCTGATCTGGAATATTGCTCATGTTGTAGTAACCCAACAACTTTTGGTGTACAAGTTGAGTGGCTTACCTATGATGATTGATGATGAGATGGTGGATACATTCAAGAAAGGAACAAAAACAGAGGGAGTAGTTACTCAATCAGAAGTAGATAAGGTTAAATCGCTTTTGTTTTCAACTTTGGATCAGACAGAAAAAGATCTTAAAGCGGGAATTTTTAAAGGATTTAAAGAATATCCAACAAGTACTGGGTTTGTATTAAAATCTACAGAAGACGCGATTAACTTCAATAATTACCATGAGGGTCTTCACTTGGGGTATATAATGGCGCTTCGCAAATCATTATAAAACAGTATTGTCATTACGAGGAGGTAGGACGAAGTAATCTTTTTTATATTTAGCAGATTGCTTCACTATGTTCGCAATGACTAATTGTGTTGTTTTATAAGGACTGGATTATAAGAGTTTTTTGTATAAATAGTGCATTATTCTTATATCACCAACATCTAAACAATTAAAATATGAGATTACTATTTGTATTCATAATTATATTGGTATTTGGTTGTGCTCAAAAAGAAGAACCACAATTTGATAGAACAAAACAATTTGCTACAGAACTGGCTCAGCTAAAAGATTATTTTCAAATACCAGGTCTTGCGGTTTCAGTTGAGAAAGATGATGAAATTATTTACCAGAACTATGCGGGATATGCCGATTTAGCATCACAAACCAAATTAGATAGTACACATATTTTCCCTATTGCTTCTTTAACAAAAGTTTTTTCTGGTGTTTTGATAATGAAATTAGTAGAGCAGGGGAAGATTTCTTTAGAAGAACCTATAAAAATATATGTACCCCAGATGGATCCTCCTGATTCGATTTTGGTGAAGCATATTTTGTCTCATACCTCTCAAGGGGATATAGGAAATAAATTCTACTATAGCTCAAGATTTGGAATATTAACTACCGTAATAGAAAAGGCTTCGGGAGTATCTTTTGAGAAATATATGGACGCAGAAATTTTTCAACCCTTAGGGTTAAAAAACACACATCTTTTACAAGATTCACTTCAAGTTCTTCAAAATAATCTAAACATTGCAAAACCGTACCATATTGAAGACGAAATCGTGGACGGTTTTATTGATTATGGGTATTCTTCTTCTGCAGGAATTGTTTCGAACCTAAATGATTTGGTAATTTTTGATCAAGCTTTAGATCATAATTCACTTATTACAGAAGAATCTAAAAATCTAATGTTTTCAGGTATAAATGAAGATCTACCTTATGGATACGGAATTTTTAACCAACAATTTGAAGGTTTTAAATTGATTTGGGGTTATGGTCAATATAACTGTTATTCGAGTTTGTTTCTTAAAGTACCTTCAAAAAATATTACGTTGACATTGCTTGCAAATAATAATCTAATGAGTGATTCTGCAAGATTAATTTATGGAGATGCAACATCATCACTTTTTGTACTTAGTTTTTTAAAGAATTATATCTTTTCGTTAGAAGATATGATATTGTTAGAGACGAAATATTCTATAAAATCTACTGAAAAATCCAAAAACCCAAATTTTTACAGAAAGAAACTTTTGACTCAGGCATTAGCGGCGTCTTTTATGGCCAGATTTGATGTAGAAAAGATGCAAACTAGTACAGCATTGTTGAGCAAAGTTTTTTCAGAACACCCCAATTATTTAGAGTATGCAGATTTGAATCTATTACATAACCTTACTTTTCTTAAGGATGTTGCATTTTTTAAGGAATTAGGAGCGTTCAATCAATTTGATGAAAAGATAGAAACGATTAGCACCAAATTATTGAAAGAGGATCCACAAAACCCATATCTTCATTTGTATATGGGAGTATATTATGATAGAAAAGGTGATAACGACAAAGCAAGATATCACTTTGAACATATTGTTAATGCCAATAACTTTTCAAGAAACTGGTATACAGAAGAAGCAGAAAATTGGATTAAGGGATATGAAAACTAAGGTGGTTTTATTTGATTTCGATAGCACAAAACGAAGCTACGTCTTCTTTGTTTAGTTTGAGTTCAATTGCACCTTCTGCATAAGAACTGATTTCGTATGGATTATAATAAAGAATCATTTCAGTTTCTGTAAAGCCAATATTTTCAGGGAGACTAAACTTATCTTTTTCGAAAAAGAAACCTGTACTATTTATTGACTCATTTTCTGGAATATCATTTTGTTTTCTGAACACTTTTTCTACAAAGTTTTCAAATTCAGTGTAATTTTTAAATAATTCTTTGTTTGACAGGCGTTTACCTGTTTTTGCATCAAGATTAATAAAAGATACACCACCATACCCATGGGCACCACCGGTAAAAACATATGAGTCCATAGTTATTGAGATTATGGTTTTGCATTGAAAACTTAAATCACAATTAATACTAGCTTCATAAGGAATGGTTTCATCAGGAAATTCTTTGCTCATGTTCTGATATGAACTATTAAATTGTTTTACTGCACTTTTTAGGGTTTCTTCAGATTGGTTTTCACCAACATTTAAAATAGCACAGGCAACTCTTTCAATTTCGGTATTTATATTTTTTGAAATGGGATTAGTATCTACAATCTGCAATAGATTTATCTCTAAGGATGCACAGTCGATATTTTGGCAATCAAGTAAGCTGTCTACTGCAAAATTTTGCTTTTCAAAAGTGAAAGATTCATTAGTGTTACAACTGTATAAACCCATGAAAATCATGAGTAAAAAAAAGAACCTGAAAAAGGTGTTAGGTTTTGTGTTAATCATCTACTAAAAGGTATTCAATGAAATATGATTAGAACGAATTAAATCTTACATTTGTTCATGTTTTTAACATAAGATCGATCAAGTTAATTTTTTCTTGTTAAAAAATATAGTAATTAATGAAATTTAATACCAAAGCAATTCACGGAGGCCAAGAACATGATCCAGCTTATGGTGCAGTAATGCCTCCGATATATCAAACATCAACATACGCTCAAAGTACCCCGGGAGGTCATAAAGGATTTGAGTACAGTAGAACACATAATCCTACCAGAAAAGCATTAGAAAACTCCCTGGCAAGTATAGAAAATGGAAAGTTTGGATTAGCATTTGGATCTGGGCTAGCGGCTATTGATGCAGTAATCAAATTGCTGAAGCCTGGTGATGAGGTAATCTCTACTAATGATTTATACGGAGGAACATACCGTTTGTTTACCAAGATTTTTGAAGATTTTGGGATCAAGTTTCATTTTATTGGTATGCAAAACGCTGATAAAGTAGGCGATTATGTAAATGACAACACAAAATTGATCTGGGTAGAAACGCCAACCAATCCCATGATGAATATTATCGATATCAAAGCAATTGCCCAGGTATCAAAAGAATACAATGTACTACTTGCAGTAGATAATACATTTGCAACTCCATATCTGCAAAGACCTTTAGATCTGGGAGCAGATATTGTAATGCATAGCGCTACCAAATATATAGGAGGACATAGTGATTTGGTGATGGGAGCATTGATTGTAAAAGATGAAGAAATTGCAGAACACTTGTACTTTATTCAGAATGCAAGTGGTGCCGTTTGTGGCCCACAAGATAGTTTTTTGGCACTAAGAGGAATCAAAACACTACATATTCGTATGCAAAGACATTGCGAAAATGGAGAAGCCATTGCTAAGTATTTAAGGAGCCATCCAAAAATTGAAAAAGTATACTGGCCTGGTTTTGAAGATCACCCTAATCATGACATTGCTGTTGCCCAAATGGATGGATTTGGAGGAATGATCTCATTTGTAACCAAGGGAAGCGATTATGAAAAAGCCATTGAGATTGTTGAAAATCTGAAAATTTTTACGCTGGCAGAGTCGCTTGGTGGAGTAGAAAGCCTTGCGGGGCACCCTGCAAGCATGACCCATGCATCTATACCAAAAGAAGAACGTGAAAAAACAGGAGTTGTTGATGCATTGATTAGATTAAGTGTAGGAATTGAAGATGTAGATGACCTAATTGCAGATCTTGAACAAGCAATTAAATAGCATATTATTAAATTCAAAAAAATATAGATCAATTTTTAAGAATATCATATATTTGACGTAATATTTCAACCTTTAATTAAGAATCCATTAATTTGATTAACATATGCAAGCAAAGATAGATGCATTTATGGAACAAGTAAAGGCTCGTAACACACATGAGCCAGAGTTCTTACAAGCAGTACAAGAAGTTGCCGAGACCGTAATCCCTTACATTGCTACTAAAGAAATTTATAATGGTAAAAACATTCTATTACGAATGGTTGAACCAGAAAGAGCAATAATGTTTCGTGTACCATGGGTAGATGACAAAGGAGAAATTCATGTAAATAGAGGATATAGAATCCAGATGAATTCTGCTATAGGTCCTTATAAAGGTGGATTGCGTTTTCACCCATCTGTGAATTTAAGTATTCTAAAATTCTTAGCATTTGAGCAGGTTTTCAAAAATAGCTTGACTACACTTCCTATGGGTGGAGGTAAAGGAGGTTCAGATTTTGATCCAAAAGGAAAATCTGATGATGAGATCATGCGTTTTTGCCATAGTTTCATGAGCGAACTTTTTAGACACATAGGGCCTAATACCGATGTTCCTGCTGGCGATATAGGGGTAGGTGCCCGCGAGATAGGATTCTTATTTGGGATGTATCGCAAACTTCGCAACGAATTTACAGGGGTATTAACCGGTAAAGGACTAAGTTGGGGAGGATCAGAGATTAGACCCGAGGCTACTGGATATGGAACTGTTTATTTTGCAGAAAATATGCTGAAAACCAAAAAGGACTCTTTTAAAGGAAAAACTGTCGTGATTTCTGGTTCTGGAAACGTAGCACAGTATGCTGCGGAAAAAGCAATCCAATTGGGAGCAAAAGTAGTTACACTTTCTGATTCTTCGGGATATGTTTATGATAAAGATGGAATCAATGAAGAAAAGTTAAAGTTTGTCATGAAACTTAAAAACGAGCAAAGAGGTCGCATAAGTGAGTATGTCGATAAATACTCTTCTGCAGTGTTTAATAAAGGTAAAACACCTTGGTCAGAGAAATGCGATATTGCTCTACCTTGTGCAACTCAAAATGAATTGGACGGAGATGATGCTAAAGTATTGATAGATAACGGATGTATTTGTATAAGCGAAGGAGCAAATATGCCTTGTACTTCTGAAGCGGTGTTGGCTTTTCATAAAGCAAAAATATTCTTTGCTCCAGGTAAAGCCTCTAATGCGGGCGGAGTAGCTACCTCTGGATTAGAAATGACACAGAACTCTTTACGATTTAAATGGACACGAAAAGAGGTAGATGAAAAGTTACAACAAATTATGAATGACATTCACGAAAAGTGTGTAGAATATGGCACAGGTGATGATGGATATATTGATTATGTAAAAGGAGCAAATATTGCAGGTTTCGTAAAAGTTGCAGATGCAATGTTGGCGCAAGGCGTAATCTAAAATAAATATTATATCAAGTTTGATAATCAAAAGCCATTCGAAATGAAACTCGAATGGCTTTTTTGGCTATTTTCGTGCTATTATGATTGTCAATTCTCCTGCAATAGTGATACATGCTCTTCGATATGGTGAAGCAGACTTAATTGTCACGCTTTTCACCAAAACGGCAGGTTTGCGATCGTATCTACAAAGAGGGGTGCTGAAATCAAAAAAAGGAAAAATACGTTCGTCGCTTTTTCAACCACTAATGCTTTTAGAAATAGAAGCCTTACATAAAAATAAAGGAACTCTAGAACGAATTAAAGATGCCAGGGTAGCAAAACATTATACCACTTTGCATACCGATTTTGTAAAAAGCGCATTGGTTTTCTTCATCTCGGATGTGCTAAAAAATTCAATTCAGGAACAAGAAGCAAATGTAGACTTGTTTGAGTATATAGAAACTGCTTTACTCTGGCTGGATTCACATAATGAAATAGGGAATTTTCACATTACATTTCTTATAAAACTTACCCAATATTTGGGGTTTTTCCCAGATACATCTCAGATAGAATTGGAATACTTCAATATGGAAGAAGGTGTTTTTCAAGCGGCTAGTACTAATATATATTGTGTTAATGATGCCCATATATTACAGTTTAAAGAGTTTTTGGGCACAACATTTGAGGAGAGTATGAATATCAAACTGTCAAAGACCACTAGAAGTGAGATTTTGGCTATGCTATTAGTATATTTTGAGCTACATTTGCACGGTTTTAAGAAACCAAAATCACTTTCGGTTTTGAACGAAATTTTTAATTAAGGTAATGCGATTATTTACATCAATTATAATACTCTTATTTTCTATTCATTTTGCAAGTGCACAGGAGATAATCGTTAGAAGTAAAGCTTCTAATACTCCTTTGATTCCGGGAGTGTTGATTGAAAACAAGGGTAAATCAAAAAATGCAGTTACAAATTTTGATGGAGTTGCAGATATATCTAAGTTTTCTGATAATGAAGTATTATACTTTACTCATGTCTCACACGAACCGTTTAACATCTTAAAATCAAATATACTTACAGGAGGGAATACTGTTTATCTAGAGGTTGATGAAAATCAACTCTCAGAAGTAGTTATTTCGGTTTCAAAATGGGAACAGGATAAAAAAGACATTTCACAAAAAATAGTAAGTATCTCATCAGAAGATATTGCAATAGCTACACCACAAACTTCAGCAGATTTATTACAAAGTAGCGGACAAGTATTTATTCAAAAAAGTCAATTAGGTGGAGGAAGTCCAATAATAAGAGGGTTTTCTACCAACAGATTATTATTGACAGTTGATGGAGTACGAATGAACACTGCAATTTTTAGAGGAGGAAATGTGCAGAACGTATTATCCGTAGATCCATTTACAGTGGATAGAACAGAGGTGATTTTGGGGCCTGGTTCTGTTGTTTATGGTAGTGATGCCGTGGGAGGAGTGATGAATTTTTACACTGCACAACCTAAGTTTGCAATTACAGGTGAAAGCAAGTTTAGTGGTAATGCAGTAGCAAGATATGCAAGTGCCAGTAATGAAATGACGGGCCACATAGATTTTAATATAGGTCTAGAAAAGTGGGCATTTTTAACCAGTGTAAGTTATACCGATTTTGATGACTTGAAAATGGGAAGTCATGGTCCCGATGATTACTTGCGAAACGAATTTGTAGAAACCATAAATGGGCAAGATGTGGTTGTGCAAAATGAAGATCCAGAGAAACAGGTTTTTACCGGCTACGATCAAATAAACCTTTTACAAAAAGTACATTTCATGCCTAATGAAAAATGGGATTTTAATCTAGGACTCATGTATACAACTACTTCTGATTTTCCTAGATATGATCGTTTGATTAGAAGACAAAATGGAAGTCTAAGGTCTGCAGAGTGGTACTATGGTCCACAAAGATGGGGCATGAGTAATCTTCAGGTGTCTCATAAATCCAACGGCAATCTCTATGATAAAATGAAGATTACTGGGGCTTATCAGTTTTTTGAAGAAAGTAGAAATGATCGCGACTTTGGAAGTGATATTTTATCAAGAACCCAAGAACAAGTAGATGTGTACTCTTTAAACCTAGATTTTGAAAAAGAGTTTAATCCAAAAACATCACTCTATTATGGTTTAGAATACATTTTGAATAATGTGTTTTCTGATGGATCAGAATTAAATACTACTATCGGTGAAGTGGTAGAAGCACCTTCTAGATATCCCGATGGTTCTACCTGGCAATCTATTGCTGCCTATGCAAGTATTAAAAATAAGTTTAGCGAAAAACTGAGGTTTCAAGGAGGGTTACGTTATAACAGGATAATTCTGTATTCAGAATTTGACAATGATTTTTTTGATTTTCCTTTTGATGAAGCAAATATAGATACCGATGCAGTAACAGGAACTGCAGGATTAAGCTGGTTGCCTAACGATTTTCTACAATGGAAATTAAACTTTTCAACAGCATTTAGAGCGCCAAATATTGATGATGTAGGTAAAATTTTTGATTCAGAACCTGGTTCGGTCGTAGTTCCAAATCCAGATTTAAGACCAGAATATGCGTATAATGGTGAGCTTGGACTTAGTGCAAATGTAGGTGCTAATTTCTCTGTTGATTTGGCGACCTACTATACCTATTTGGATAACGCATTAGTACGTAGAGATTTTAGTCTTAATGGTGAAACTCAAATCGAATTTGGAGGAGAGTTAAGTAATGTACAAGCTATTCAAAATGCTGCAAGAGCTAGAATTTATGGTTTTGAAGCAGGTATTACCTACGAGTTTGCAAAGTACTTTAAACTTGCCTCGCAATATACTTTTGTAGGAGGAGAAGAAGAGCTAGATGATGGGGTAACAACGCCATCAAGACATGTATCACCACAATTTGGAAATACACGTTTTACGTTCACTTCCAAAAAATTAACCCTTGATGCATTTGCCGTATATAATGGGCAGTTTGATTTTGAAGATTTAGCACCTTCTCAACAAAATAACGCCTTTTTATATGCCAGCGATGAAAACGGTGATCCGTACTCACCATCATGGTATACGCTTAATTTAAGAACACAATATCAAATTACAGATAAGATCAAAGGGATTTTATCTGTCGAAAATATTACTGATCAACGATATAGACCATATTCCTCTGGAATAGCTGCTGCAGGAAGAAATTTTATAATGTCGCTAAAGTATACTCTTTAAATTATTTTTTCTGAAAAACAAACTCTTCATATTCGACATAGATGGAACACTTACTGATAGTGTACCCATGTATTTGATTTCTGTTACAAAATCTTTAGCCTCACTTGGGATTGTAGATATAGATATCGATTATAACAATTATAAACACCATACCGATAGTTATGCGCTACGTTATAATTATGAGCGCAATTTTGAAACTCCTTTCCCTAACAACTTACTAGATGATTTTGAGACCGATCTGGTACATCAAATGAGTTTATTTGATCCTGTAAAAGAAATTGAAGGAGCTAAATCTCTAATTCAATTTTTTAGAGAAAACCAGGTTTCATTTTGCTTTGCTACTGGTGCTTTGCCAAAACCGGCTAAGATCAAACTAGATCAGTGTGATATATGGTATGACGAACGCTTACTGGCTACCTCAAAGACACACGAATCAAGAGAAGGTTTTGTAATTGATGCAATTGAGCGAGCAAAAGGCTACTATGCTAAGAGCGAATTTGATCAAATAATATCTGTAGGTGATGGTCTATGGGATTTGAAAACTGCTCAGAACTTATCCCTTGATTTTGTGGGGATAGGAGATAAGAATAAGAAAAAATTGTTGGCCAATGGAGCCAAAAACTGCTTCACCAATTTAGAAGAATTTAAGTGTACTTTGATCTAGTTTTTGGCAGATCTTAATTTGCTCATCAAATCTGTATCAAACTTTTCTTTAAGTTTAGTTATCTCGGTTACATTGTTGTTGGGGATAGCAATTGATAGTACATAATGTTTTATTTTCCATCCATTTTCTGTTTTTTGTAAAACACCACTTCCGCGGCAAATACCCATTTGTGTATCAAGTAGTTCATCAAACCAGGCTAAATCTGCGTTGTCACTCACAAAAATGTTTCTCTCCAAGTCAGAAAAACTCCATGCTTTTCCTTTGTCAAAATAGGGTTTCGAAAATGCTTTAAAATCCGTGTAATTCCAATTTTCAGTAGGATCGGTTCCTATAAAGATAGCGTCTTCTGTCATGAGGCCAAAGTATGCATCAAAATTTGCATCTGCCGCCGCTTTATGCCATTGTTGTATTACGGTATTAATTTCGTCTTTTTGCTGGGCAAAGCAACAACTACAAAATAATACGAAGAAGGATAGCGCTAGTTTTTGCATGGCTTTATATAGTTTAGTTTTCTTCATCTTCTAGGTCCCTTAATAATTCTTTTTCTATATTTTCTGGGATGGCTAATGATAGTTCATTTAATTGAATAACAAGGCTGTTATAGGCTTTTATTAAACCCATATTTGCCGCCAGAACCTTTTCTGGTTCAATATTTTTCCTTGCAGATATTTGTTTTAGCAAACCTGATTCTGTAAGCAAAATAGTTATTCGGGAATTAATGGTGTTAACGTTTAGATCTGTAGATAAATTTTCTTCGAAAGTTTGGATCAGAACATCTAGAGTGTCGGCATATTTCTTGACATAAAATGGGTTGGCATCTCTTAGAGAACTCATCATGGCTTTAAGATTTTGGAAATCCTCAAAAGTTTCAAGGTCTTTTTTTGCACCTGGTGATAATTTTAAAAGATCTAATGTAATCTTCTCTTTAGAAAGGCTATCTAATTGTATTGTAGTTTTTGTTTCCTGGTTAGTAGCCGCGCTTTCATTTTTACATCCAATGCAAATAAGTATAACTCCAAGAAAAAAAAGTCGAGACAAGTTCATCGTTTTTTTATTAGTAAGGACTCAAAAATAGGGTATTTATGGCAATTGAATTTCTACGATTACAAAAAAAACAAAAAGACCTCAGGAAGATTTCTACCTGAGGTCTGACAAATGCATAAGTTAAGATTAAGGTTTGGGAGGTAGTTTACACATAATATCGAGTGAATTTTCATGAAAATATTCTAAATAGCAGTAATCGCTTGCAGATTGTTTTCATTTCAGTTGAGTTTGTGTTCTTTAAAATATTATGTACGCATAGTAAACGCAATCCGAATTGAATAGTATTTTCTTTGCTAAAAATTAACACTTTTTAAGTACATCTTAAGTTTTGAGGGATTCCTTAATATAAAAGGAAATCGCAGTAAATATTCTGATTTTTAATCATGCTTTTCAACATAAATCATCACAATCTAATTTTTCAATTTTGAATACTAGGTAGTTGCATTTATATATAGTTGAAATAATTCCTATATATTTAAGCTTCAAAACACATAAATCATGGGCATACTTTCCTTTTTAGGCTTCACCTTACTTGTGGGGATTATTTCTTATTTAGCTACCAGAAAAACAGACGAAAACACATCAGACGGATATTTTTTGGGTGGCAGAAGCCTTACTGGCGTGGTCATTGCGGGATCATTACTACTTACCAACCTGTCTACAGAACAAATAGTTGGTCTTAATGGTCAAGCGTTTACCGAAGGTATTCTGGTCATGGCTTGGGAGACCCTTGCGGCAATAGCCATGGTGATTACAGCCGTGTTTTTGCTACCAAGATACCTTAAAGGCGGGATTACAACCGTTCCGCAATTTTTAGAAAGACGATATGATACCACTACCAAGGCAATCGCTTCGGGTTTATTTCTTACGGGTTATGTTGTTGTATTTCTTCCAATAGTATTGTACTCTGGATCATTGGCCATAAGCACCATGTTTGATATCCCCGAATTATTAAATGTCTCGAAACCTATGTCTATTTGGATTTGCGTCTTTGGTATTGGAATTACGGGATCCATTTATGCGATTTTTGGTGGACTAAAAGCAGTTGCAGTTTCGGATACCATTAATGCTGTTGGATTATTGATTGGTGGAATTATGATTCCGGTATTTGGATTACTTGAGATAGGGGATGGAAGTATTGGTAGCGGATTGACAACACTATTTAATGATAATCCAGAGAAATTTGATTCTATTGGATCAAGCGAAGCGTCGGTACCTTTTGCAACTATTTTTACGGGTATGATGCTAGTGCAATTATTTTATTGGGGTACTAATCAGGCTATTATCCAGAGAGCGCTTGGGGCAAAAAATCTAAAAGAAGGCCAGAAAGGACTGCTGTTAGCATCTTTTATTAAGATTTTAGGACCACTTATTGTTGTATTACCTGGTGTAATTGCATTTCACATGTTTGGGGACACCCTAACTAACCCAGATGAAGCATACCCAACTTTGGTTAGTAAAGTATTACCCTTATCATTGGTAGGTTTTTTTGCAGCAGTATTGTTTGGTGCAATTTTAAGCTCATTTAATAGTGCGTTAAACAGTTCAGTTACATTGTTCGGGATTGATATTTATAAAGAGTACATTAACAAAGAAGCCTCAGAAAGACAAATTGTAAAAGCGGGTAAATTATTTGGAATTGTCTTAGCACTTTTGGCAATGTTCATAGCTCCATTTATAGCCAATGCTCCAGACGGATTATTTGGATATCTTCAACAAGTAAATGGTTGTTATAGTATACCAATCTTAACGATTATAGTAGTTGGATATCTTACCAAAAAAGTTCCTGCAATAGCGGCAAAAATTGCTATTCTTTCAGGAGCGGTATTGTATTTAATTTATGTTGTCTTAGACGCAACGATTATGAAAGGTGAGTTTCCACATTTCTTACATGTGATGGCGATCCTTTTTGTACTCAATATTGCAATTATGCTGATCATTGGTAAATTTTACCCGAGAGAAACTGCATATGAGCAACAATATACTCAAGAGGTAGATATCACACCTTGGAAAAGTGTTAAGGTTGTTGGAGCAGCAGTATGTATCATCGTGGTAGGAATCTATATTTATTTCTCATAAGTCATCTATTAAAAAAATAAACCAATCGGTCTAATTTATAATTTTTTTATATATTTGGATCGAAATGGGATATAAGCACAATAAAGAAGAGATTTTAGAAACGGGATATCAGGTACTTCGTAAAAATGGATATCATAATGTTGGAATCAATCAAATTTTAAAAGAAGCGGGTATCCCAAAAGGTTCGTTCTATAATTTTTTTGAATCAAAGGAAGATTTTGCAAGGCAAGTAGTAGAATTTTATGGTTGTAACAACAGTAATTGGATAGAAGGACTTTTTAAGGAATCTAAAGAGACTCCAATAAATAAACTAAAATCATTTTATCAATTATTAGTGAATTATAATGAGCAGGATAACTATGAAGGAGGATGTTTAGTCAATAGCATGAGTAATGAAATAGGCCGTAATAATGACCTTCTTGCCAAAGAACTGAATCAACAATTTGTTAGCTGGTTGCAAGTTATTGCAGATGTGGTCGCCAAGGGGCAAGAAATGGGCGAGATTACAAAAGAGTATTCTGCTATAGAATTAGCCGAGTATTTGCATGCTGGTTTTTTTGGAACATTTTCGAGAATGAAAGTCACCCGAAGTCGCGTGTATATGGATATCTGGTTAGAAATGACTTTCGATTTTATTAAGGCATAAATTTTTTTGAATTTAAAATAAGTAGAACGGTCTAATTTATAATGAAATGAATAAACTAAACGTAAAAAAATTCACGCAGGCTCCAGAACAAATCATGATACAAAGATTTGTAAAAGCACCCATAGAAAAAGTATGGCAAATCGTAAGCGATCATCAAGGAATGACCAATTGGATGCCCATGATTAGGCATGTTGATTTAAAACAACCAAACCAACAAGGAGAGTGGGGAGCAGGTTGTGAGCGTCATTGTCAGTTTGGGCCGGACCTTTTACAAGAAAAGATTGTGCATTGGGATCCGCCTTATGGATATGCATATATGATTGCGGACATGCATATCGTAAAAAGTCATTTGGGACATTTCGAACTTCTTGAAAAACTAGATGGAACAGAAGTGAAATGGACACAATATTTTGTTCCACAAGGCAACTTTGTGAAAAAATGGATGGCCAGAAATGTGATGTTGCCTCAGGTAATGAAAAAAGCACTCAAAAACCTGGAGAAAAAAACTACAACATAAACTTTAAAGCGAAATAAAATGAAATCGATGTTAAAATTATCAATTATCTCTTTTCTTGTCATAAGCATGCTATCCTGTAAATCGGTAGACTTACGAACAGATGTAGTAATACATACTCCAAATAGTAATGAACAAAAGGGAAAACAACTTCTAGAAAAGGCCGTAATAGCTATGGGGTATGATAAACTTCTACAAGCGCAGGTGTATGAGGCCACAGCACAATTTAACTGGAAAGGTATTTGGTTAACTATGCCAATGAATGCGTTGCCAGGTAATAATAATAAAGAAATAAAATTTCGTTTCGTGACCAATTCTTTTGACGGGCAGGTAGAGTATCTTGAAGGTCGAAAAAAAGGAACCATTCAGGGTTTGCAATCTTGGAAAGGTTATAAAACCGAGGCTAATAGTGATTATTTAAAACAACATGAACATGATCGCTATATATGGGGATTAGCAACATATCACTATCTGCTGGAAGCACCATATCGGGTATTGCATGAATGCGATATTATTCGATATGCAGGAGAAAAATCCTTTCAAGGGAAAAACTTTGACATGGTTTATGCCACTTGGGGCACTGAAACACCTAATAAAAAGTATGACCGATGGTTACTATATATTAATAAAGAAACTGGATTTATTGATATGTTAGAGGTAACTATAAATGATTTCTTTTTGCCAATGCCTAAAGCAATGCAACATGCTACTGTTCATCTTGAACGTAAAAAAACGAGTATTGGCACATATTTACCCAGTAATGTAATAATACAATTAAAATCACCCAAAAAGAAGGATAGCAAGGTGTACTCTTTTAAACTTGGCGATTACAAATTTGATAGTTTTGAGAAAGAAATGCTGTATCCTATAAAAAATTTACCTTTTTTCGGGAATTCAAAACCTGAAGAAACAAAATAGGTATGTTGTTTTTTTAACATAATTTATTGATTTTTTGGAATTTAATAACTTTTGTCTTAACACTAAATCAAACTTTTTTTCTATTTTAGTTCGATAAACACAAATCATCAACTTATGAGAAAAAATGTATTACTACCAGTAATATGTTCACTTCTTTTTGTGCTCAATAACTACGCACAGGAAAAGCGACATGTTTTTAAAGGCGAAGGTTCAGAAACTTTCGAAATTAAATTAACTGATCAAAATGCTTTGTCACAAAGTAAATCGGTCACCTTTAACTCAAATGGAATTGCCTTAGAACAAAAGGGTCGAGAGCCCGCAGAATTTATTCTTAACCCCACAAGAATACATCTTAAAAAACCAAAACCATTTATTTCGTCGTATACGGTTTGGCAAGGTGAACATCTTGATTACAGGACGATGAATCTAAGCTACAGAACTTCAAAAAATCGTAAATCATGGTCCGATTGGAAACCTGCCGTTTTTGATGGGCATTTGGAACAAACTTCAGAACGAGTTATTTCAAAAATGGAATTTCTGGATAAACGAGCAAAGTATATTCAATACAAAGTTTCATTTGAAAACGGTAAGAAGAATGTAACGATCTCAACTACCAAATTGTATCATTACAGCCCTGGTGAGACATCAAAGAAAATTCAAAAACAAATCCAGGAAAGTGCTGACAAAGCTACAAAAGCAGCTTGTACCAAACCCTCGGTGATAGGAAGAAGTCAGTGGGGAGCCATTCCAAGAGGGTCGGCAGCTACCTCTACAGTGTCACATCTTATAGTGCATCATGAATTTGGATCAAACACCAGTAGTGATTGGGCTGCCCGAGTGAGATCTATACAAAATTTTCATATCAATGGGAATGGATGGTCAGACATAGGATATAATTTTCTGGTAGACCCTAACGGGGTGGTTTACGAAGGAAGAGCAGGAGGTGATAATGCAATCGGAGCTCATTTTTGTGGAAGAAACCGAAATACGATGGGGGTATGTATGCTTGGGGATTATTCTACAGTAACACCAACAACGGCGACGCAAAATTCGTTAAAGCGATTATTAGCTTGGAAAGCCGATAAAGAAAATATTAATCCATTAGGTTCATCTTTTCACTATTCTGTAAATCGGGCATTAACGCATATTTCGGGACATCGTGATGCAGGATGTTCTGCATGTCCAGGTAATGGGGGATACGCAACTCTTGGTGGAGTACGTAGCAGTGTTGATCTTCTGATTTCTAACGGTTGTTCTGGAGGGGGTACACCTCCTTCATCAGACACTACACCTCCTACAACTTCTATAAATGGCGGAAGTGTTCAAACAGGAGATTTTACTGTTAATTTTACCGATAGTGATAATGTAGGAGTAGCAAGACGATACTATCAGGTATTAGAAAAATACAGTGCCAGCTTTTTAGCAAATAGGCGAAACGGATTCTTCAATGAAAATTTTGGACAAGACTTTGGTGTATATGATAAAGGAGCCGGAAGCTGGAATGTGATCGATGGAAGGTTGAAACAGACCAATACCACTTCAGATAATACCTTATGGAGTTCTTATTTGATCCAGGATTCTGGACTACCGTATTTGTATGAGTTTGCAGCTAAAGTGACCTCTACAACAGGACCACGCAAATTTGGAATTCATATCATGTCATCAGATGGTACATTAAGTCAACGAGGAAATTCTTATTTGATCTGGTTTAGTGGCGAAGATAATAAAGTTCGTATCTACGAGACCGTGAATAATGCTCTTTACTTTAGAGCAATTGCAGACGTGTCTTTAGATAATGATTGGGCAAAATATCGTGTTACTTATAGTCCAGCATATGGAGTGATACAAATTTGGAAAAACAATGAATACCTCTTAAGCTGGACAGATAGTAGTCAGCTTTCTTCGGGAGTTGCTATTTCTCTACGAACGAATAAAACAGCTGTCGAATTTGATGACTTTAAGGTGTATAAATTTAGAGCGGGAAGTAGTGTGAAAGTGACAGCAGGTAATCAAGATAATAACAAAGATCTTAGAACTACCACAGGAAAAGTGAAAAGCATTGTTAGAGATGATGCCGGTAATTGGTCTACTACTGGTAATTTGGATGTTACCATGAATTTTGGACGAATTTTTACCACTGCTCTTAATAGGTTGATGCTGTATCCTAATGAAGTAGTAGATAAAGCTACTTTAAAATGGCAACAACCACAATATGGAGTTGTTCATATTGAAGCGTTTGATTTACAGGGAAAACTGATTGCAAAGATGCCAAAAGATTATATGGACAAGGGAAGAAGTGAATTGGATATTACATCACTTACGACTAAGCTTCCTTCTGGACTTTATTTGATTAAACTAACCTCTGGTTCATATCTTGAAACGATTAGGATGTTGAAAAAGTAACCATTTTATTTGAAGTACTTCGGTTTTTAAGAAAGGATGTGATATCAGCAAGATATTACATCCTTTTATTTACTTTTCCTGAACGCATATTGAAATAGTTTTCAATCTTTCTGAAGTGTACTGTGATAATTTGTCTTAAGTACAAAAGAATTTTTTATTTCTGGATAATGATAGCCGATCCATATCCCAATAATTAAGCCACTTCCGGCAAGTAAATCAAACCATACCGGATCATTAGTAATGCCCGAAAAAATTAAATAAGCCATCTCTATCATTATAAAAAAGCTAATTACAGAAGGGACAGTAAGTGTATAATGACGACCTATTATCCTAGATAGTATACCTGCTCCGCTTGCAGCCAGAAAGGTTAAGAAACCACCAAATATAATAATACTATTGGATGATGTATAGTAACTTATGCCATTAAATACTACTTCTTGTGCTATTGTAGTAAAGAGAATCAATGCAAATTCACCCAAAATAATGGCGAGGATAGCAAAAACAATATTTTTTAGGTCCATAACAGAATCTTTTAATACAATGATATTTTAGTTTCTTTTGCTCCTAAAGAAACCAAGTATTCTGCAACTTCTTTGGCCTCTTCTTTACCTCTTTGTGCATGATGTAACAAAGTGAAGCCGTGTGGTCCTTTGGCATGTAGGGCGTTAGGAAAAAAATTCAACATCGGTTTTATGATGTCCATTCTGCCAAAAAGAGCTGCAGTAAATATATTGGCCTGTGCTCCTTTATCTATAAGGTATTTGGCTAATTCTTTGTGCCCAACATGACTGGCAGCTCCAAGGGCAGTCTCAAAATCCCCAGCTTTCCAATCATGCGCTGCATTTAATAGGGTGGGGTACTCTTCCAGAAGTTCTTTTACCTTTTCAACTTTACCATGACCCGCCCCAACAAACTCGTTAACTATTTTTTTATCTAGCTGAGGTTCGTCTTGAGGGTTAGCAGATATTAGATATGGTGATATAGTAATCATGCCTGTTGTAACCATGCTTGTTTTTAAAAATTGCTTTCTATTCACGATGTTCGTTTTTTTAAGTGATGTTACTATTGGTTTTTTAATTGTAATTGAAGAATACATACTTCATACAATTTTTCTGAAGGAAATAATGATCCGTCTTCATTAAAACTTCCAAACTGTGCATTGGCAACATAATAAAATTGGTCATCGATCAACTCTCCCGTGGTAGGGTTATTCATCATTGGATGGTTTACTTCCAAGGGTTTTGCACTAATGATTTTGGTCCCAGTTATGTCTAGTTCAAATTGTTGTACCGTTTTGATATCGGGTTGAATTCCGATTAGAGAATTTTGATAAAAATAAAGTCCATCAATACTGGCTTTTCGAGAAATATTAAGGCCTTGGGGAACTTTTACGGCTTCAGTTTTATTATCAGCCGTATTCATCATGGTGATGCCTTCAGAATGAGCGATATAAAGTTTGGATTCATCGTCTGATAATGTCATTCCGTTGGGATATTTTACAATATCAGAGCTCCATACTTTTTTTAGCTGATTTTCGGTTTTTGAAATTTTAAAAAGCGCATGTTCAGAAAACATATGTGTAACATATACATCCCCATTTTTTGCAATAATAAGATCGTTGAAAAAATGAACTTCTCCAGGCGTATCTAAGACATATTTTTTAATAAGTTTGCCTGTATCCAGATTAAATTTAAACACTCCGGCAGGTCTCCCTTCCTCATCATCTTTGCGTGTATAACCCTCGAGATTATCTCCTCCAGAGCTACACACCCATAGATGCCTTCTTTTTGAATCGATTTTAACCCCAATGACCATCCATAATCCTTCTTGATTGCGAAGGATAAAGTCTTCATGAGATCCATCTTTTGTAACCTTCATGATTTTTCCTTTCCTGGTACTTCCTATGTAGAATTCGTTTTTGATTGAATCGTAAGCAATACTCTCTGGAAGTAAATCTTTTTCGGGAATAACAAAAGCAATATGACTATTATTCAGGTGTTGTGCAGATATGTTAAAACCCGAAGCAATAAGAAATAAAACAATGAGTATAAAAGATGAATTAGATTGCATGTTGAAGCTATTAAAATCACCTGAATTTACACAACTTTATTAGTAATATAATAGTTTTTATATCAGTTAGGCCAGCTATTCTGTATACTCACATTTTTTTTATGTCAAATGCAAATTAAAGATCTTTTATTGCCTTAAATTCACGATTGTTTTGTCCACCTCTGATCCATTTACCATCTACCCAGGTTTCTGTTAGCAAGTCTATGGTGTTTTCTGAAGTGGGGGTAAAAGTTTCTCTGTATGTTCTTGTCCATTTAGAAAGGTTTTAGAAAATTTTAGAATGAATAATAAACCCAAGCCGAATTTCAATTTTGTTTTGAAAATGAAGCTTGAAGAAGATTTTATATAAACCCTAAAGATTGTAGGATATAATTGTATTTTACTTATGCTAATACAAATACGGCATTTGACATAAGTTCTTAAGTCATAGACATAAAAATCATAGAAAGGAAAATATAAATAGTAGCTTTGTTAGTTACATATTCAAAATTTTGAATTTTAAGCAAATTACATATCATGTTATATTCTGGGTGGTTATTATGTTCTCATTTGCCATATCAGAATGGGGATATCAGCAATCATTTGCAGATGCTATTATCTACGAATTGTTATATCTACCATCAAGATTAATAGCAGTGTATATTAATTGGTTTGTATTGATTCCGTTGGTGTTATATAGAAATAAGTTTCTATTGTATTTTGTGTGGTTAGTACTTCTTCTTGCAGTAGTTTCTATAGCTCATCGATATTTTGTTTTGTATTGGGGGTATCCCAAGTTTTTTCCTCAATGGATGGAAGGGCAACATATTCATGTATGGAAATTCTCCAGGTTATTCCAGACAGCTTTAATTATTATATCTCCGGTTGCATTTACAACTGGGTTTAAGTTATTTATGGATTGGTATAAAGAACGGAGGGAAACCGAAATTTTGAAACAAGAAAAGACCGATGCCGAATTAAAGTTTCTGAAATCGCAAACCAACCCTCATTTTTTGTTCAATACGCTTAATAGTATTTATGGACTGGCATTAGAAAAATCTGAAAAAACACCTAGTTTAATCTTAAAACTCTCAGATATTCTAAGTTATACGTTGTATGAGTCTAATGTTGAAAAAGTAGCGTTGGGCAAAGAATTAATGCTCATCGAAAATATCATCGCGTTAGAAAAAGAACGTTACGAGAAACGTGTGGTTATTGATTATAGGGTAGAAGGAGATGTTGAAGGAATTAAAATTCCTCCACTGATTTTAGTGCCTTTTATAGAAAATGCATTTAAACATGGCCTGAAAAATGAGGTAAAAAAGGGATGGATTAATATTTATATCAATGCATCCAAAGACACATTAAACTTTAAGATAGAAAACAGCATTTCTAAACTTGAAGATGAAGAAAATAATAATGGTGGGGGACTTGGGCTTCAAAATGTATCCCGTAGATTAGATTTGTTATATGGTGAGCATAAGGAATTGCACATCAAAAAAACCAAAGATTCTTATATTGTTAATTTGACTATCAAATCACTTTTGAATGAATTTTAAATGTCTCATAGTTGATGATGAACCTATTGCACAAAATATTGTCAAGGGATTTATAGTAGATACACCCAATCTTGAGGTATTTGGTATTTGTGATAATGCTATGGAGGCGCTTAAGGTGCTACAGGAACATACCATAGACATACTTTTTCTGGATATCGAAATGCCAAAAATTACAGGGTTAAGTTTTTTAAAAACTCTGGCTCACCCTCCGGCTACTATTATTACTACGGCATATAGAGAATTTGCATTAGAGGGATATGAGCTTGACGTTGTGGATTATTTACTAAAACCATTTTCATTTGAAAGATTTTTAAAAGCAGTTAATAAAGTAACCCATAAAAGAGAAACAAAAAAAACAGAAATTAGAACAGAGCCTAAAACCTATGCGTACTTTAAGGTAGACAGAAAAAATATGAAAGTAAACTACGATGAGATTATTTACATAGAAGGCTTAAGTAATTATGTGAAAATTCATTTAGAGAACCACCAGCATATAGTATATCATAAGCTTATTGACTTAGAAAAATTACTGCCAGAAGGCCAGTTTGTGCGCATTCATAAATCGTATATTATTGCTATAGATAAAATCCAGGCTTTTGGAAATGACTATATAGAGGTTGCAGATAAACAATTGTCTATAGGCAATACATATCGAGAACGTTTTTTTGCAATAGTGTCAAAGAAACGCGGTAAATAGTTTTTTATACCGTAAGATTTATTTTACTGGCAATCCATTCATTAAAATCTACATACCCTAATACATGCTCTGGGATAGGGTGCTCTATTAGACTTTCTTGAAGATTACTAAAAGCCTTTCTCTTTTCAGTGAGGGTAGCTTCAACAGTTTTTGATAAAAACTTTAATAGTGTTTTTTCATAGAAATCTATGTTTTTTTGTTTTTTAAGATGTTTTTTCATGTTGTCAATAAGATATCTTAATGTAAAACCATTACCCAGCTCGTAATGAACCAATACGTTGAGCCAATAGGAATACGTGATCAAATCTTTTCGATCCTTTTTAGTTTGATTGTTCAAAACATCATTAATCCAATGCAAAGCTTTTTTATAGTCTTTTTTTAGAAAATAAATGGCAGCAAATTGAAAACAGAATGAGAGTCTGTAATTATTAGGAACTAGGGTTTTTCGAGTTTCAATAAATTCCTGAATTTCATTAATTACTTCGTGGGTGGTGTGTATGCCTTTTAGGTTTCTATGAATCTCTAACTCGATGTTGTAAAGCCTTAGTTTTTCTTTAATAAAAGCTGCAGAAATTGTATCAATAGCCTGTGCTTTTTGTTTCAAAAGCAAAATTCTCACAAAAGCTTCTTTATACTGTTTTTTGAAGACCAAAAAACCAAGAAGATTATTGTTAACCGAAAAATACATTGTAAAATACTCGTTAAGCAAATCTGGATGTTGTTCCCATTCTTTGATCAGTTCTTCTATCGTTCGTTTGGCTTTCTCATGATCCTTTGCAATCAGTAATTTTCGGTATTTGTGAGAGATTTTTAAGGTTCTGTTCTGTAATGAAACGCTCTTTTTGTGAGATATCGAGAATTGACTTGGATCTAAATTTGCTAACAATAAATCTATATATTCATTGGTAGACTTTAATGTATTTTTTTGTTTTTGAGCAATTGTTTTTAAAGTTTCGAAGTCTTGTGGGTACATAACCTGGTGTACTTTTCTTTTCCAATCTTGTATGTGAAACAATAATAAATCTTGCTGAAAGTTTTTTGCTTTTTTCTCAGCTCGGTTTAGTTCGCTTTGACAAATGCTATACTGCCCTTTATGAAACAATATTTCTACATTACGTATAATATCTACAAGCTCTGCATTTTTTGAAATACGAGAGTGATAATTTCTCAAAGATTGTAAAATGCGTTGCTTTAGATAGTTTTTTATAGTGGTTAACTGATTGATAAATGCTTTGTCTTTAAAAAGCGTCTTTATTTTAGTTTCATCATATGTTTTTTGTGCTTCTATAGCATCAAATAGGCTAATGTATTCTGCAGATTCATTTCCCTGAACACTTAATTTAAAATACCTCTTTTCGCTTTTGGTTAGTGATTTGATCAGGTAAAATAACTCTTCGCTTTTTTTCATAAGAATATCATTTTAGAAGCCTATGTTTTTTCAAAAATATAATTTTTTTGAATCATTTGTTCATTTACCTTTGAGATATTAATAATCAATAAATTATAAATCATGTCAAATGCAATTAGCTGGTTCGAGATACCAAGCACCAATTTTGAAAGAGCAGTAAAGTTTTACAATGAACTTTTGGAAGCCCAATTACAACCCATGGAAATGGATTTTAAAATGGCATTTTTTCCATACAAAGATGGTGGTGTAGGTGGTTGCGTGACCCATGGTAATGGTAATAAACCTTCTCAAGAAGGAACATTTGCATATCTTAATGGGGGTGAGGATTTATCTATACCGCTGGCTCGAGTAGAAAAGGCCGGAGGAAAAGTATTAATGCCTAAAACCTCATTAGGAGAGAATGGTTTTATGGCTATTTTCCTGGATACCGAAGGTAATAGAGTGGCTTTTCATTCTATGAAGTAACGGATAGACTTTTTTGTCACATAGAGCCTTTTCTATAAGATTCAATGTGACAGAAGGAAGAAATTTTAGTAACTTCATTATCAAACGCCGTAGTCTCATGCAATATTTCACAGAAGATTTTAGTGGGTTTTTCAAAGAACTAGCCAGTAACAATCATAAAGATTGGTTTCATGCTAATAAAAAAAGATATGAAACCAGTATAAAGAAACCTTTTGAGGTGTTTATTGGTAAAATGATACAGGAAATACAAAAGTTTGATGCGGATCTTCAGATTGCTCCAAAGGATTGTATTTTACGAGTAAATAATGACATTCGGTTTTCTAAAGACAAATCGCCGTATAATTTGCATTACACTGCTTTTATCTCAAAAGGAGGACGAAAGGACAAAAGTATTCCAGGTATCTTTTTACGATTTTCACAAGAAATAATTGGTATTATGGGCGGTTGTTTTGGACCCTCAAAAGAACAACTTCATCGTATTAGAACGGTAATAAGTAAAAACCCGGAAGCGTTTAAAACATTACTAGAACATCAAGATTTTGTTCAAAAATTTGGCGAAATTAAGGGAGAAACCATGAAACGAATTCCAAAAGAGTGGCAAGACGCATGTGAGAAGGAACCTTTGATAACCTATAAACAATTTTATTTTGTGGGGAAACAGTCGCCAGAATTAATCACAAGTGAATCACTTGTAGATGAACTCATGAATTACTGGAAAGTCATGCGTCCCGTGAATGAATATTTAACAAAAGCGATTCAATAGATGGCATACAATGAATATATAGCCGATCGTATTCGTCAAATTTTTCGAGAAAGAAAAGCCAATTTCTATGAAAAGAAAATGATGGGTGGCCTTTGTTTTATGGTAAATGATAAAATGTGCTGCGGGATTCACTTTGATAAGAAAAAAGAGATGGATTTATTAATGGCTAGAATTGGACCAGACGCCATAGATGAGGCTATGAAAAAAGAAGGATGCTTACCAATGGACTTTACCGGGAGACCTATGAAAGGTTTCGTATTTGTAACGCCAGATGGTTTTGACCTGGATGTAGACTTAGAGTATTGGGTACAACTATGTTTGGATTTTAATCCTTTGGCAAAACGAAGCAAGAGAAGACAAGTACAATAAGGTGTACGTTTATGATTTGATAAGAGTCCTCTTGTTAACCAAGAGGACTCTTATCGAAATACAATTTTTTTAACGCTTCACTATTTTTCTGATAGTTCTACCCTCACTAGTTTCGACCATCATAAAATAGATCCCAGATTTAAGGGAAGAAATATCGAAAGTAGTACTTGATGTTTCAAATACCTTTTTGCCAGTGTAAGTAAATATAATTATCCTTTCAACAGACGAAAGAGTAATATTTATAATGCCTTCGGTTGGATTAGGGAATGATTTGAAGTTTGATAATGTATTATTTGTATTTGCAACAATATCGTCAATTATAGAGCATGAAGATCTGACAGAGCAATCGTTTAAAATAACGTCTACCGCGTAAGAACCGTTTTTTGTTGCGGTAAATGATGAGTTGGTTGCTCCGTTGATTAGTGCACCTGTATCGCAATTAATCCATTGATATGTTGCTCCATCAATACTATTAGCAATAAGGATTGGCGAATTATTTGTTACTGCTATATTAGGCACTGCGTTGATAGTAATATTCAACGTACTGGTATTAGAGCAAGTTCCATTAGTGGTATAAGTCACGGTATATACTCCTGGTGTACTGCTCGCAACATCAATGCTACCTGTATTTGGATCAATACTTAATCCAATAGTACTAGAAAATGCTCCGCCTGTTGTTCCTGTAATGGTTGGTGTTGGATCTGTAGTATCAGCACAATAGGTTGTGGCATCATAGTTGAAACTTGGATCATCTACTGGCACAATGGTTACTTCTATGTCACTAGTATCAGGGCAAGTTCCATTGGTGGTATAAGTCACGGTATATGTTCCCGGTGCACTGCTTGCAAGATCAATACTTCCGGTATTTGGATCAATATTTAATCCGGTAGTACTAGAAAACGTTCCTCCCGATGTTCCTGTAATGGTTGGTGTTGGATCTGTAGTATCAGCACAATAAGTTGTGGCGCTATAGTTGAAACTGGGATCATCTACTGCCACAATGGTTACTTCTATGTCACTAGTATCAGGGCAAATTCCATTAGTGGTATAAGTTACGGTATATACTCCTGGTGTACTACTGGCAACATCAATGCTACCTGTATTTGGATCAATACTTAATCCAATAGTACTAGAAAATGCTCCGCCTGTTGTTCCTGTAATGGTTGGTGTTGGATCTGTAGTATCAATGCAATAGGTTGTGGCATCATAGTTGAAACTGGGATCATCTACTGCCACAATGGTTACTTCTGTGTCACTAGTATCAGGGCAAGTTCCATTGGTGGTATAAGTGACGGTATATGTTCCTGGGGTACTGCTTGCAAGATCAATACTACCTGAATTTGGATCGATATTTAATCCAGGAGTACTTGAGAATGTTCCTCCTGTTGTTCCAGTTATGGTCGGTGTTGGATTTGTAGCATCAGCACAATATGATGCGGCGTCATAATTAAAACTTGGATCATCTACTGCCACGATGGTTACTTCTATGTCACTAGTATCAGGGCAAGTTCCATTGGTGGTATAGGTCACGGTATATGTTCCCGGTGTACTGGTAGCAACATTTATAATTCCGGTACCAGGACCAATACTTAATCCGGTAGTACTAGAAAACGTTCCTCCTGTTGTTCCTGTAATGGTTGGTGTTGGATCTGTGGTATCAGCACAATACGTTGTGGCGCTATAGTTAAAACTTGGATCATCTACTGCCACAATGGTTACTTCTATGTCACTAGTATCAGGACAAGTTCCATTGGTGGTATAGGTCACAGTATATGTTCCCGGTGTACTGGTAGCAACATTTATAATTCCGGTACCAGGACCAATACTTAATCCAGGAGTACTTGAGAATGTCCCTCCTGTTGTTCCAGTTATGGTTGGTATTGGATCTGTAGCATCAGCACAATAAGTTGTGGCACTATAATTAAAACCAGGATCGTCTACTGCCAAGATGGTTACTTCTATGTCACTAGTATCAGGGCAAGTTCCATTGGTGGTATAGGTTACCGTATATGTTCCCGGTGTACTATTTTCTAAATCAATACTTCCTGTATCAGGGTCAATATTTAATCCAAGTGTACTTGAGAATGTTCCTCCTGTTGTTCCAGTTATAGTCGGTGTTGGATTTGTATCATCAGCACAATATGATGCGGATTCATAATTAAAACTTGGATCATCTACTGCCACGATGGTTACTTCTATGTCACTAGTATCTGGGCAAGTTCCATTGGTGGTATAGGTTATCGTATATGTTCCCGGTGTACTATTTTCTAAATCAATACTTCCTGTATCAGGGTCAATATTTAATCCAAGTGTACTTG